>NZ_CP058693.1:0-5237206 GCF_013414305.1 Streptomyces sp. Rer75
GCACCCCATGCGGTGGACAGGGCGAACGAGCTCGAGCACGGCCAGGAGCAGCGGCAGGATGACAGCACGACGGTCGGGAACAGCGCGGCGGCGCGGCCGCGGGATTGTGCGAAGTCGCCGCGTCGTATCGGTGGTGGGGTGAGGTGCCGTGGGCGCTGGCGTCGAAGTCGCAGTTGGGGCGGGCGGATCTGCCGCGTGAGCCGGGCGGGCCGGTGCGCGGCTGGGTGACCGGGCGGGATTTCCGCGGCCGTGAGATGGACATCGAGCTGTACGCGGTGGCCGAGTCGGTGCCGACGAAAGCGAGCGGCGGGCAGCTGGCGGCCGCCGACCGGCGCCGGACCGCCACGGTGCGCGCGTGCAAGGCCCTCCAGGCGGCCCTGGGTGGCCGCAGGCGCATCACCTGGACGGCCGATACTTCAAGCCCGTGACGGAGCGTCTGGCGGCTCTGGGGCACCCTGTACAGCTTGGTCCGGCCATGCCGCACGGTCCCGCCGAGACGGAAGTCTGGAGCCCGCACCGCAGGGTGTGGCCGGGGCAGGTACGCGACCGCCTCGCGCAATGGCGCGGCGAGCTGGACCCGGCGACCGGGGAGCTGCGCGTTCCATGGCTGCCCGGCACCGCCGACCGACTCCTGCTCTGCCTCCAGCGCATCGCCGACGGCACCGGCGCGGGACGGCCCGGGAGCAGCCGGGGAGCACTCCGCGAGAACGAAGGCGCCCGGCCCGAGGGCGCGTACGAGGTGCGGATCGCGGTCACCGGCCCGGCCGGCGCCGCCGAACGCCTCGCAGGAGTCCTGGCCGCCATGGGCGCCGCCGAGCACGGCTCCCTGGCCGGACCGGTGCCCTCCCGCGAAGTACCCGGCGCCCAGGTGACGTACTTCGCCGGGAACCCCGAGGTACTGCTGCCCGGGGATGAGCCCGCCGGTACCGCGCAGTGATCAAGGTATGGCGTCGCGGCGCGGCGTGACAGTCAGCGTGACACCTGGCGTGACAGGGCCAGCGTGACAGCCGTCCGGGCGTCTACCTGCCCCGTGATCAGCGTTCCAGCTGCCACCTCTTGAGCGGGGGGATCAGCGCCATGGGGCGATGCCACAAGCGCCACCTGCCATTCACGTCGATCCGGGCTACCCAGGCGAAGTACGCGACCCCATCCATGAATTCCGCACTGTTGCGGAAGGTGTTGGCCAGCCAGAAGGGGTGGGAGGGCGGACAGCGCGCTTCCAGGTCTTCGACGGACTTCCGCAAGGTCCAGGGCTTGTACCAGGAACGCAGAAGTGCGAGCTTCTCTGGCTCCTCCAGGTCGTTCCACAAAGAATTTCCTGGGGTGGCTCGGTCTGACGGGCGGTGGCCGGGCCGTAAAAGTGGGATTCGTGGGCTTCTTCCAGGGCGTCATCGTCGATGTTCTCTGGATACCAGTCCTTGTACAGGCTGTCGCTGGCGAACGGCGGGCCGACGATGCGCCAGAACAGGTGCCGTGCGGCGTCGCGTACGTCCCTGGGCGCGCGCAGTTCGATGGCGTGGAGGGCGGCGTACAGCTCGTCCACGCGCAGGGGTATGTCGTCTCCGCCGTCACGGCGCAGGCGGTAGAAGGTGACGCACAGGGCCAGGAAGCGGTCGTAGACGACTGCCCGGTCTTCTCTGCGTCCGTGGCGTACTGCCACCAAGGGGTTTGTTGAAGCCTGAGCCATCCGCATCGCCTGGGCTGTCGCCCGCATTGCTGCGCCTGTGACCGGTTCCGCCATGCGCGGACCGTAACAGCCCCGGGGGGTACTTTCCTGGGGCTTGCACGGCCCAGGGTTCCCGATATGCACGGTCAACCTTCAGTGGCAATCGTTCAAGGATCGATGGCACGGGACATCTGCGGGCGTTGCGATCATCGCTGCTCAGGGGTGGGATAGAAGCGTGCCGCAGACGATCGTCCGCTTGCCCATCGTCTGGGGTCTGGTGAGCATCCCGGTGACGGTGCACGCGGCTGTCGAACCCCATTTGGTGCCGCTGCACCAGGTGCATACCCGGTGCGGTGGCGGGCGGGTGCGCCTGCGCCGGTACTGCGAGCGGGAGGGGATTGAGATCCCCTACGAGGAAGTGGCACGCGGGTACGAGGCCGCCGACGGCCGCTTGGTTGTCCTGAGCGAGGCCGATCTGGCTGACCTGCCGCTGCCGGCCGCTCGGAGCATTGAGGTCCTGGGCTTCGTCGACGCGGGCCGGATCGACCCGCTGGCCTTGGACCGGGCGTACTTCCTCGGCCCGGGCGAGGCGGCGGTGGCCCGCCCGTACACGCTGCTGCGGGACGCGATGCGCGAAGCCGGGCAGGTAGCGGTGGTCCGGGTGGCGCTGCGCACGCGGGAGTCGCTCGCTGCGGCTGCGGCTGCGGCTGCGGCTGCGGCTGCGGAACGAGGTTATCGGCAGGTTCGGATATTCGACAGTGCGGAATAGCTACTGACCCAGACCTTGAGAGCGCCAGGGCGTCCACACCCAAAGTCGGAGAAATGCATTGCCGTGCCAGAGGTTCGGTCGGCATGCTCACGGCTGTGATCGCTGCAGAAAAGTCAACCGATGCCACTGTCGTTGGTGAGGGTGGGGCCCGGGCCGGTGGCTTGATCGGTCTGCGAGTCTTGATCGCTGCCGAGCCTGCTGATTAGGTGGCTGGCATGCCTGAGCTCGGACTCATCGCCTGGCCACTTGCCCCGATCAGGACCGAGAGGCTCGTACTCCGTGAGCCCGAGGCCCGGGACCGTGCGGCGTTCATCGAACTGCTCGCCTCACCAGAGGTGCACACCTATCTCGGTGGCCCCCGCCCACGTGACCAGCTTGAGCGCGAAATGCCCGGGGCGCCCGAGCGGTGGCCCGGGAGTTTTGTCGTTGATCTCGACGGGGCGATGATCGGCCAGATCCTGCTCAGGAGAGCACCGGAGCACCGTCGCCCGGCTGCCGAAGGGAAAGTCGATCTCGGCTACCTGTTCCTGCCGCGGGCGTGGGGATTCGGGTACGCCGCCGAGGCGTGTGCTTCGGCACTCGACTGGTTCGACAGCGTCCTTCCCGGCGAGCCGGTGGTGCTCACCACCCAGACCGCCAACGTCGGCTCGATGCGCCTCGCGGCGAAGCTGGGGTTCACCGAGGTAGAGCGATTCCAGGCCTGGGACGCCGAGCAGTGGCTCGGCATGCGGTCCCCGGTCACGCCCTCTGAGAAACCATCTTGAACTCCGGTGGGCGTCTTCGCCGATGACGGGTTGGGATCCTTGGCCTCTTGGCCGGGTGGAGGAGGACGCGTGACTGTCGAGGAGTCGTGGGAAAAGATCGAACGCTGGATAGCCCAGCACGCCCCGGAGGAAGCTCCATTACCGGCTCCCTGTACTCGCGCAGACCTGGAGCTCTTGTACGAGTCTCTCGGGGGGCAGCTGCCGGAGGATGTCGAACGCTCGCTGCTACGTCACAACGGTTCAGGCCTGACGGTGATCCTCCCGCCCAAATACACGCTCCTGGGCGTCGAGGACATCCTCAGGAACCGTGCGACCTGGTTGAAGTACGCGGCACCTGATGACGCGAACCTGGAGGAGGGAGACAAGCCCTTCCTGGTTCCGTTCGCGGCGTTGAGCGTTATTCAGCTCCTGGTCGACATCAGGACAGGCCGCCTTGGCTGGTGGGACATCGAGCAGGGCTTCGCCTGGGAACGTGATCCGTTCTGGCGCTCCTTCACCAGCGCCCTGGACTTCGTCGGGAACCTGCTGGCCTCGCCGCCTCCCTGGATCGCGACGCTGCCGGGCGACGAGGAGTGGGAGGTAACGGACAGGCACCCGGATTTCCCCGGGGCGCTCATATGGACCGAAGATCTGGTCGACTGACGGTCAACCGTCTGGAAGCAGGCTGCGAGTACCCGGGCATCGAGCTGGCCTTCCCCTTCCGGGATTTACTCGCGAACAGGCGTCGTGTGATCACCCTGCTTGAACTGCCGAAGCTGGCCGGGGAAGTGCGGCTGTCGGGTGAATGGGCGGTCGGGCGATCCGGCGGGTCATGAGCGTGATCGTGGCGAGGTGAGCATTGCTTCGGAGTGCTCGGGACGGGGCTTGTAGTCGCGCACATTGCGGCGCGCGTGCACCAGCCACGCCGGTGACCTCTCCACAACGACGCGGCAAGATCACGAACACTTGAGCACCCTTGGGCCTGCTCACAGTCTTGATCGTCAGACGGAGGAACGACTTCGCCCAGTCCACGAGCTTGCCTGCCAAGGCCAAGTTGGCTCAGACGATGGGGCCGCGGAAGTCAGGCCGGACTGTGCCCGGCGGGGGCGTCGTAGACGAGGCTGTATCGCCAGAACAGGCGACGCCGGATCCGGGCGCCGGGCAGCTCCTGCGCGGCCGCAGCCCGTATGTCCCTCAGAGTCTCCTGCGGAGCGGTGGTGGGCGCCGTCATGTGCAAGGGCAGCACGGTGGCGCGGGCCGGATGCTTGACCAGCCCCATGACCGGATTCAAGAGCAGGGCCAGCAGGGAGACGAGCAGATCGACGCGCCCTGCCTCCCGATAGCAGCCGACGACCACAAGACGTCCACCCGGAGCGAGACAGCCGCGAAGTTCCCGCAGGCTGGCCACCAGCGGCAGGTGATGCAGGACGGCGACCAGGGTGACGGCGTCGAAGCGCCGGTGCGAGTCGCGCCCGGCGAAGTCGGCTTCCACGATGGTGACCGCCGGGTCGTCGGCGAAGCGCTTCGCCGCCGCGCGGGCCATCCCGGGGTCGGGTTCAAGCCCGGTGACGATGACCGCCCGACGACGCAAAAGCGCGGCAAGATTCCCCGCACCGCACCCGACATCGAGGACGTGGTGAGCCTTGGACGCAGCCACCTGGCCAGCGGTCCAGGGGCCGTAATGGTCGTTGTGGCTCCATGGATGCCGCTGATTGAAACGGTGGAGGTAGGAAAGCAACGCCATGGCGCCACGGTAGACAGAAAAGGCACCTCACGGGGCGTGGTCCCAGGCGACGGGTGGCGGCTACGTTCCAGACCGTAGTCAGCCGCATGGGATCGATCGCGATGCAGACCATGGTGTGGCCGGACGAGCTGCGCTCCACCGAGGACATCGCGGTCCCGAAGACGCCGACGGCCGGGCGCCAGGAGCTGCAGATGGCTCACCCCCTGATGGACGCGCTCGGCAGTGACTTCCGTTTCGAAGAGCAGCAGGACGCCTATGCCCACGCGCTGGAGCGGGTGGTGGCCGCCCGGTTGGAAGGGGCGGAGCCGCCTCACGCGGCCGCCACCGGTGGAAGGCGCACTGGTGGACTTGATGGCTGCTTTAGAGCAGAGCGTGGAGGCTGCGCGGGCGCGCCGTGCCAAGCCGTCCAAGGAGAAGGCGGGGACGAAGAAGACTGCCCGACCCCGTCGGGATGGCTGACGCTGCCGGTCCCGACATGGGTCGGGTCCCGCCGGTTGGCGGGGCCCGGGGTTGTGATGTCCTTCGGAGCGTCCGGGGCCGATTGGCGCGGTCCCGGACGTCTGCTCACTTGCTGTAGCCGAGGCCTCCGTAGTTGTCGCCGTTGACGACGACCGCGCCCAACTCGCTGATGTTGTCGGTGTTGTGGATGTGCACGTTGCCGTTGAGGACCACAGGCCCGGTCGCGCCTTCGATCACGGTGCCGACGTCGCCCGTGACATCCCCGTACTGGTTCTGGCTGCCCTCGTTGTTCCTGGCCATGATGTGTGTGCCTCCTGGGTGGTGATGGTGCGTCTGCTGCTGGGCTGGTTGATCAGACGTCGCGGTTGTACCCGTCGAGCGCGGCGTCGAGCCGCTCGGTGGCCCGCTGTTCGAAGACGGAGTCACCGGACTGCCTGGGCCTCCTGCTGCACCTGGCGGCGGTGGGCGATGCGGGGCCCTCCCACTGCTCCTTGGTCGCGGGGACAGAGCGAGGAGCAGCATGGCGAGACTCCTCCTGGCCTGCCGACCGGTACGCCGTCCCCGCTTGGCCCTGTTCCCGGCGCCGTTGCCCCGCCGGACGAGACCGCGATGGCGTCGTCGGGTGAAGCACAGTCGGGTGAAGACCCGGAGGCGGAGGCGAAGCCCGACGAACACCGCCAGCACTTGCGCGGCCTACTGAAGGCGGCCGCCATTGCGTGTGCCCGGCTGGTGTGCCACCGGGACACCTGGACGTTCGTGATCGAGCAGACCTCCCAGCACCCGCATTTCCGCCATCCAGATCAGGTCAGCGATCTCAACGACGGGCAGATCGAGACGATTCTGTCCGGTCGGTCCCTGCTGGCGATCCTGGTCACGATGCGGAAGGTCCTCGATGACTGTGTCGGAGAGGACTCGGATCTGGCGACCTGGGCCCTGGCCGATGCCGTCTACCGGCGCACGCAGATGGCTGTTGCCGAGGTCAAGTACACCCGCCCTGACGGCAGCGAGGTCACCACCATCGTGCTGGACGATCGGCCCGCGCCTGCCGACGCGTCCTGACCGCCAGCAGACACACTCGTGGCCCGGCCGAACTGGCCGGGCCACACGCGGTCCTCGACTTCGCTCCCTCGATTGGGGTGTGCCGAGAAGTTGGTGGGGGTTCCCGCTGCAACGGAAGCTCCCCGTTTGTCCCTGGTGCGTCCACAGCAATACGGATCGTCGCCCGGGAGCGCGGTAAGCCGCGCTTCAACAGGTAAGAGTGTGGCTGGTCGTCTTGATCAAAAGCAATCTCTCGGCACTGACAATTACGGAACACGAAAAACTTGCCTTGATGACCTGCGGAAACCCGGGTGTGGCATGAGCAACCCTTACCCGTTATTCGCGACAGATCCGCGACACCTCGCGAACAATGCAAGAAAGCGGAGCGCGGATAGTTATTTACCCTCTGTCGGAGGATTGCAAGATTTTCTTCCACCGCAGCTGCAGAGGGTGTGACCTGCAAAAACGCAGCTCCCTGGTTCCCGGAAACCCACCTTCCCGGCGAATCCGCGCAATCTGGCCGACTGCGCAGCGTGCCACGCGTGTCGCGGCGACAGGACATGGTTGACCACGTGTGCGAGTACCGCAACTGCCTCCATACACACGCACGTTGCTCTCAGTAGCGTGAGAAACAGTCCTGTCCACCGGCTGCAACCGGTCCAGGACACGTCCACAGCAATCCCGCCCGGACCTGGAGTTCGCTTGTCCCTGATCCTTCCTGACAACCACGGCACCCCCCAGCCTCCTTCCCAGCCCGAGCCCACGGCTCCGCGCCCCCGCCTGTCCTGGATCGACGTGGTCCTCCTGGTCGTGGTGCTGGGCGCGCTGGTCGCCCTCCTCGCACTGGGGATGGACCTGCCGGAAGCCATGGCCGTGGTAGGCGTTGCCGGGCTCGTCAGCGCCGAAATGCGCCGCCGTTTCACCCAGTCCTGACCCTTCCTCCGGCCCGGGGCCCCGCGCCCCGGGCCGCGGGCTCACGGAAAGGAGACACGGTGGCCCGCCCCATGAACCCCCTGCCCACCAGCGACGGCGAGGACAGCCCGCTGGTGGACTTCGCCTCCACCCTGCGCACCCTGCGCGCCCGGGCGGGGGCACCGACGCTGACCGAGATGGCCCAGCGCTCCGGCGTCTGCACCGCCTCGCTCTCAGACGCGCACAACGGGCGCGCGTTGCCCACCTGGCGCACCGTGCACGGGTACGTCCGTGCCTGTGGCGGCGATCCGGCGCTCTGGCGCTCGCGCTGGGAAGGCGTCCGGCTTGCCCAGCGCACCGGCCATGCCGAGGACCGCCACGCTGCGCTGATGAGCAAATGGGCCCGCACACGGCAGCTGACTCCGCCTCAGTGGGTGAAAAGCGAGGCAGAGCTGGCACGGCTCCTGGACCACATGCGGCGCTTTCGCGGCCTGAGTCTGAGGGACATGGCGCGGCAGAGCGGCGGCTTCTCCCACCACACCTTCGCGGCGGTTCTGCGCGGTGACCGGCCCGTGACCGCCGACATCCTCATGGCCATCCTCCGCGCCTGCAGCGTGGATCCAGGAGCTGCCCAGCGCTGGCTTTCAGCACTGGGCCGTGTGCGGCCCGCAGAGGCACTACGGGTGCAGACGTATAACGCGAGCATCGAAAAGTACCGGCGCACGCGGCTCGCAGGAGGGCGGCCCCGGGCCCCGCGCCAAGACCGGCAGCGGAACGGCTTCACGCCCATGTCCAAGCAGACGGGGGTGGCCTCCCGGATCACGTCGAATGGGTAGTGCTGGATCATCCGTAGACCAACCGCACGGTCGCCGAGCCAGTCGATGATCGGGGAGCTGCCGGTGCGTCCAGGCGGCGGCAGCTCCCCGATGAGGCGTCAGGTGGGTGTCCAGCCGCGGACTTCGAGGTGGGTGAGCTGCGCGTCGGGTGCGAGGCGTCCGGTCTCCACCATCCAGGCGCGCACGGCGGCGGCGACGTCGCCGCCGTGCGCGTCGACCCGGTTCTTCCACTCCCGTGCGTCGAACCCGGCCTCGCCCAGGCCGGGGCCGGCGCTGTTGCCGTACGCGCGCTCTTCGGTGCTGTCCTTGCGCTGGACGACGTTGCGGCGTACGCCTGGTGAGTCCCGCATGCGGCCGGAGTCAATCAGGAAGTCCCTCTTCTTGGCCCGGACGGTGAAGGCGATCCGGCCTTCGGCCGCCGCGGTGTTCTCCACCACCGGCCGCAGCCGGGAGGCGCCGGAGGCGATGTGCTGCTTGGCGGCGCGGGCCATGGTGGAGCGGCCCGGGGTGGCGATCACGTCTTTGGTACGCACTCGGGCCGTCTTTCCGGCCTTGGTGGTGCGGCGGTGGACGTACGGCTGCGCCACCGCCTTCAGCTCGGGGACCGTGGTCGCGGCGCCGACCTGGAGCTCCTGGACCGCGTAGCGCAGCGCCTCCACGTAGGAGGCGCCTTTGCCCTTGGTGAAGAACTGGCTCACCAGGGACGGGTTGCGTCCAATGATCTCGCCGACGTCGCGCTTGGTGAGGCCGGCGTTCAGCAACTCCTGGGCCAGCCGCGCCGCCTCATTGACCTGAGATCGTCCGGCACGGCCGCGGCGGCCGCCGGTTCCCCTGCGCCTGCGAGGCGTCATCGTCCGGCCTCCTGTTCCTCAACGAGGTGGGCGCGGCCGAGGGTCTGCAGGGACAGCAGTTCCTCCTCGGTGCGCGGGCCGGTGAACGGTCCGGGCAGGTGGCCCTTCTTGAGGTAGTCGCCGGGCCGGCCGTGGTAAGGCCAGGGAGCGTCGTGGGTGGTGTAGATGGCGTCGGTGCGGAAGCCGACGATCGACTCGGGCGGCAGGTGCAGCGCGCCGACGGAGACGTTGTCCTCGCGCATCTTCGTCGACAGCAGCGCGGCCCGGGCGCCGGACCACACCCCGGCCGCCCACTCGGGGTGCGCGTAGGGGTCGCGGGAGAATCCGGCGCTGCGCTGCCAGGTGATCATCTCGCCGTCGGAGCCGATGATCTGCGCTCCGGCCGGAATCTCGTGCTCGTGGCCGACGGGCACCGAGCGGGTGGTGATGCGGGGGCGTTGGGCGAAGCCGCCGATGCCGTACAGCAGGATGCTGCGGACCGCGCGGGAGGCGAGGTGGGCGGCGGTGCGCTGCCGCTGGTCGCCGTGGTTGGCCGCGAGCGCCTGGAGGGATGCCCAGGCCTCCTTGAGGTGGGTCGACCAGTCGCGCAGCGGGGTGCCGGATTCCCACAGCAGGCCGTCGAGGATCTCGATCCGCCAGGGGGTGATCGGGTTGCGCAGGGCGAGGTTGACCTCCGCTCCCCCGGCCCAGGTGGTGAAGGTCTGGCCGGGCTCGGCCGGGTAGTACCAGGCCCGGTCCCCCGCGGCCGGCGCCGGGAGGATCCCGACGTGGTTCCAGCCGTCGGGCACCGTGACGCGGATCTGCCAGTGGCTGGGGGCGAACAGCGCGTTCGTCTGCTCCTTCTCCGACATGGCGGCGAACGCGGCCGCGGTGATCCGGCGGGGTGCGCCGACGCCGGAAGCCCAGGTGTGCTTGGCGTAGGCGAAGGTGCGGTCGTACTCCACCAACCGCGGCAGCTTCTCCGGCACCCGCGGGGGGAGGATGAGCTCGGTGCGGCCCTGCCCGGCGGTGGCGTGCAACAGACCGCGGATCTCCTCCGACATCACCGGATACCCCTCGGCCCACCGCGACCCGGCCTTGGCGGGGATGGTGCGCGACCACAGGTCGCGGCCGGTCTGCGAGGGCGAGCCCATCAGCGTCACGTCCGGCCAGTGGTGGCGCAGCTGCTTCCACAGCAGCACGAATGCGTCCCGCACGGTGGCCGGGTCGGCGCCCTCGGGGTCGAACCACTCCCCCACCGACCGGATCTCGGTGTGCTGGTCACCGCGCTGCCAGCGGCCCACGGGGTTGCGCGGGTGGACCAGGTGCCCGGCCAGGCGGTCCTTGCCCCGGGAGGACTCCACGCTCCAGCCGGGCACCGGCGCGTTGAGCCAGGCGGCAACCGAGTCGCGCAGGAACGGGTACCGGTCGGCATCCCGGTGCCACGGGTCACCGGCAGTGATGTAGATCCGTTCCACGCTGTTGGGGACGGTGGCGTACACGGCGGTCAGGATCTCCGAGACGCTGGCGGTGCCCAGGTCCAGGCGCGCGGTCTGGTCGCGGTGGACCAGGACGCCGGTGGTGGTGTCGAGGAAGGCCATCTGGCGCGGCTGCTGAGTGAAGTTGGGCCGCTTGGAGGCCAGGTTCGGCGTTGGGACGCACCAGGCGTCGCCGCTCTCCCCGGCCGGGATCGACGGCAGCTCCCGGCCCTGCTCCACAGCAGGCACGGCGACCGGAGCGGGTGCGGGCTGCTGCTCCTGGCCGTGCTGCCCGGACGGCTCCTCGAGGGCGGGCGCGGCACCGTCGGCGACGGCCTCGCCCTCCGGTACGTGTTCGCCGGCCGCGTCGTGCAGCTGCTCGTCGGTGTCGTTGTCGGCGGCCGCAGGTCGGGGCTCGGGGCGACGCAGGTCAGGGGCGAGCGCACCGGCCGGTCCGGGCGCCGGGGCGGCGGCCGCGGCCTGGACGTCGTCGCCGGTCGGCTCCGGCTGCGCGGGGACCGACGGCGGGGCCGCCTGCTGTCGGGGGCCCAGATGCGGGACCAGGGTGACGACGTCAACAACGGCCAGGCCAGCCGCGGGGGCGATTCGGTCGGCCTTGGCCTTCCCGTAGGCTCCCAGCGCCACGATCCGCTTGTCCCGGTCCGCCTCCAGCCGCTGCAGCTCCTTGCGGACTGCTTTGATGTCATCGCGGACTTGACGCAGTTGCCCGAGAGCGGCGGTGAATTCCTTGCTGTCCATCATGGTCTCTTCCGGGCGTCGCGTCGGGTTAGGGGATGGCTGATGAGAGCTATGCGGGTGTCGTTTGTGTGGTGACGTAGGCGATGGTGCCGCCGGCGTGGGACGTCAGGTGCGTGCCCAGCAGGAGATCAGCCAGTTCACGGTCGGCGGCCTTCGGTGCGGTCAGCTCTTTCACCGGGCACGCAAGGTCGGTGATGTAGCCAGCCAAGGCCGCTTCAGGGAAGCCGTGGCGTCCGCGGCTGTCTTTTTCCCAGTGCTTTAGGCCGGTCAGGACTGCGACGACGTAGCCGGACAGTGTTACGGGCAGCACTCCCCCGGCTGCGATACTGGCCGCGTCGCATCGCCACCAGCCCCGCAGTGCCTTCAGCAGGTCCTCCGGCGGCAGTGAGGCCGAGAAGCCAAGCCACTGACGATCATGTTCCTTCACCGGCTTGGCCACATCAGCCCGCAGCACTCCGACCTCCCGGGCCTTGAGGTGTTCAAGCGGCGCGGCCACACGGTCCCGGAGAGTTTGCACGACCTCCAGCGGCACCATGACACGCACTCCACGACGCGACAGGCCCGGCAGCACTCCGGCGTGGATGAGGCGACGGAAGGTGGTGACCGCACAACCCAGCTCTTCCGCAGCTTGCCCTGTTGTCAGCAGCACATCATCCACCCGTTCAAACCGACTTCGATATCTGATGAGGCATCGAAATTATCGAATGCCGGATACCCAAGTCAACGCAGACCCGCACTCGACCTGGTGGAGCATCTTTGGATGCCTGTGCCAGATCGCGGTCAGAGTGAGCTCCCAGCCACGAAGAGCTCCCTGGAGATGGTTTCGGGGCGCTGGGAGGTCGGTGATGCCACGCATGGGCCTTCGGTGTAGGCCACGGCCTGGAAGAAGCCGAGGGTGCCGCTGGAGTGGCAGGCCTGGCACACCTGGCGATTGCGTTCCGGGTGACCTGCTGAACGTGGGGTCTCACGCCAGGCACGCGGGGCCAGCGGCCGGGCTGCATGCAGGCCCGCCCTCATCAGCCACTCCGCCCGGACCCTCTATGGTCAAGGATTGGGCCAGCAGATTCCCTGAACACGGCCACGAATCGCGCGCGCCCACCGGTACCGGGATGCGGCCTTCTGCCGGCATGATCCAGCCCTCATGGAAGGCACATTGGACCAAGCGCTGAACGCGATGGACGCCTGACAGACGTACGGGCGACGACGATGCTCATGCCCCTGCGTCTGCCGCCTCAACCTTTCCCGGCCCGCAAGCCGAGCAGACGTTGTCGTCGTTGACCTCGGAGGGCATTCCAGACGGAATGAGATGATTGGTTCGGCAGGCGGTGCAGAGATCTCCGCCGCATGTACGGCAACCCACGTACCGTCCGCCCGCGTACTCGTAACGCCGCTTTTCAATCCACGGGTCGTCGCACGCCATGAGCAGTCCTCGTCGTCCGAAATTTCCATCCGCGGCAGGTACAACGACCACTTCTCTGCCAGGTTCTCCAGTAGATCGTAAGGTCGCTCGTCGACGCGGCAGGTCCCTTCGACGGGCGGCCCGGCGCACAGATCCAATGTGCTCTGCCTCCCGCCTGCGAGGAGCGCCGGACGTTGCCCGATGATGTGGACACCGCCCAGCGCCCCGGTGGCCAGCGTCAGTCGACCCAGTCGGTCGGGATCAAGGCTTTGCGATGCCCGTCGACCGGTCGCCAGTCCTCCACGATGGCCTCCTGAAACCAGGGTTGCTCGGTGAGGTTGGCGTGGTCGCACACGATGATCTGTAGGGCGCCTTCATTGAGGTCGGCCACATCCCGCAGGAGCTCGAAGTAGGCCGTGACAGTGGCCCAGTCGGCATCCTGAACGGTGGTGGCGTCCTTGATCTTTGCGGGGAAGAAGGCCTGGGTCGGCTGGTCCAGCATGAGGAAGTTCGGGACCGGCCGGTTGTGGAGCCGGAAGTAGGTGTGCAGGGCGAGGTGGGCGACGAGGTGGTAGCCGATCCAGTTTTTCGCGCTGCCGATGCGGTTCAGCGGGAGACGTCCCAGGGGGCGTCGGACCACGACATTGAGCTGACTGAGGCTGATAGCGACTTCGTCGGCTGAGGCGGCCTGTCCAAGGTTCAGACGCTTGGCCCAGGTGGTCATGTTGGCGGCGATGTCGGTGAGCCGTCGTTCCGTCTCGGCGGTGACGTCGTCCTCGTCGATCAGGGCCTGAAGTGTAGCGACGTTTTCCTGGGCCAGGACCAGATCGTTGCGCAACCGGCCGATGTCGCCAACGGATGATCCTGTACCGGCGGTGAGCGCTTGGTCGATCCGTCCCTGGACCCTGGCGATGCGCACATGCTGTTCCTGAAGGTTGCGCATGCGTTCGTCGCTGGCGGCGAGTTCCCGTAGCTGTGCCCCGTTGACTCTCAGGCGTTCGACGACGGCTTCCCGCTCGGTCTGGAGGGAGCGGCGGTGTTCGTCGCGGATGGGCTGGATGGTCTGGGCCTGATCGAGTTCCGCGGAGAGCTGCTCAGTGAGCCTGTTGATCTCGGCGGCTGACGCATCCGGTTCGTCCAGGGGACGCGTGCACATCGGGCAGACGGTGCTGTCGTGGTCGCGTTCGGGCCCGAGGAGGTCGAGGGACTTCAGGCGGCCTAGCTGAAGGTGCAGCTCACCGGTGAAGGCTTGTCCCTGCTTTTGCCAGCGTTCCACCAGTGCAAGCGCTTCATCGAGCTGCTGCAGCTGTTCACGCAGATCCCGCCGCTCGTCATTCAGCGCCTGGCGCCGGTCCCTGAGGTCGACCGGGCCTATGGTCGACACCGTGACGGTGAGTGCCTGCTCGAGCAGAGCTCGGGTCTCCTCGGGGGCGGGTGCCGCCGGGACCTCTTCCAGGATTCCTTCGCTTTGAGCGAGGCGAAGCAGGGCAAGGCCACTGGCGTCCACGGCCGCAGCGTGGCGGTGGGCATCGTCGAGCTTGCGCTGGGCGGCCCGCTGGGCTCTCTGGGCCTCGTTCAAGTGGTAGCGGCGCAGGGCCTGTTCAGGCCCTGCGGCCCCGAGGAGATAGGGAAGAGTGTCTTTGAGAGCCTGGGCGATGCCGTTCTCGGTCTGGCGGTGGAAGAGGGCCTTCTTGTCGGCGATCTCATTCTGGTTCTGGAAGCACAGGAGAGCTGCCTGGCCGATGGAGACGTCGAAGGCAGCACGTGCGGCGCCGGGGGGAGGCTGGAAGCGGAAGTCTTCGATTCCCAGGCGGGCGCTGAGTTGGCTGCGCAGCGCAGCGACGTTCGAATTTGGCGTCAGCTCGTCGGCACGGGGGAGGTCGAGGGTCTCGTCACCGGTGCGGATCATGGCGTGGGTAGTCGAGGCGCCTGCGGGCCGGGGCCGCGCGAGAACCATACGGCTGTCGCGGAAAGCCACCAGGAGTGCATACCAGCCCACGGTCCGGTCGATGGGTTCGTCGGGCAGGTTGGGGGTGCTGCGTCCCAGGCAGTAGTCGACGATGTCGAGGATCTCGGATTTCCCGGTCTCGGACTCACCGGTGAGGATGTTCAGCGCCCCGGGGCGGAAACGCAGGACCCTGGGGGTGGGTCTGCCGTCTCGGTGGTAGAGGGCCAGGGCGAGTAGCTGCATGGTGGTTCGCGAGCTCCTTGTGGGGGTGGTTAGGGGCGGACGCCGAGGAGGTTGAAGGCGAGGGAGGGGTCGACGACTGCAAGCCAGCGTCCGACGAGGCCTGCGCGGCGGGCGCAGTCGGCGACTTCCTCACTGGCGGCTGCCGAGGCGGGTTTCGGTGCGCGGGGGCAGCGCAGTCCTGAACCGGTGACGTCGATGGCGTGGTGGCGGGCCGCGGTGCGCAAGCTGGCGCGGGTGTATTCAGTCAGTGCGGCAGCGCGTTGCGCGAAGGCGGCTTGGTGCTGGGGGTGTTCGTTGAGCCACGCAGACATCGAATGGACGGACTGCGTGGGCAGCTCCTTGCGTGTGTCTGCGGGCAGTACGAAGGGCAGCACGAGGAAGGCGCTGGGCCAGGGCATGGGGCGGTCGGCCTTCTTATTGGCGGCGTGGACGCTGGTGGCCAGGAGGTAAGCGCCGAAGGCCGTGTTGAGCACAGCCTGTGCTTCGGGGACGCGATGGTTGGTCATGGTCACTGGCCCTGCGGCTCGTTGTGGTTCTGGCACAGGTCGGGGTAGTCGGGGTGCCAGCCGACGGAGTCGTCGTCATGGGCGGTCTGCGCCCGACCGGCGAGGCTGTGCATGGTGCCGCGGCCGATCCATCCTTCGGTGGTGCTCCCGGGGCGGGCGGGTTTGTCAGCGACCTTCTCCATGGTGTCATCCAGGACGCGCTTGCCAGCAGCCTTGCGTTCCGCGGCGGGAGTGTCATCCTCGATCGTGTCGGTGTGCCGGGTGAAGACGTGGTCCCACTCGTCCCACAGGAGCCGCTCGTAGTCCTCAAGCCCCTCTTCGGTGATCTTGAAGGTGCGAAGCCATTCGGAGCGCTGGGCGCGGGCGTAGTGATAGTCCCGCAGGTGGGTGGCGATGGTGCGGTCCTTGAGCCCGATCCACTGCATCTGGGCCACGACCAGGTCGTCCTTGTAGGCGTCGATCTCGGCGACCGTGAGGCGGCGCAGCGTCTCGGTGATGGGCAGGTTCTTCCCCGCATACCGGTCGGTGATCTCCTCCAGGCGGCACTGCAGTTCCTGGGCGGTGACCGAGGCCCGAGTCCGGTTCTTGCGGTCCAGCAACTCGACGGCCATGCCGTACCACCACCCCTTGATGTCGTCGAGGATGGCGCGGGCGTGCTGCCCAGGCCTGATCCCCAGTGTCCGGGCCAGATTAGAGTTGAGGTCTGACATCAGCGGGGACGCGTCGCTGATCTCGATGGCAGCAACGAGCCGGTAGCGCTGCGCGGGCGTGAGCTCGGTGAACTTCTTGCGGTCTTTTGCTGTGTTGTCGGGCTCAGATGCCTGGGCGATCTGCTCCATGCCAGCCAGGGCATCGGCTACGGAGCGCCCGGGGCCAGGGCGGAGCTGGTGGAGGAAGGTGCCTTCGGCCGCCATCTGGGTGGTGACCAGCCGCAGCAGGGGCATCGCCCCGGCGGACAGGCTCCCCACTACGGTCAGCGCATCGATCCACGAGGCGACAGATCGCCAGAAGTCCTTGCCAGTCTCACTCAACCGCCCGGCATTCTCACGGTGTTTGGACTGCAACAGCTCGAACGGGTCGTCCGTGTCCTCGTACAGGAACTCGATGTCGTCGAGGACCTCCATACGGACTTCGACCGTGATGTCGTCCCAGCTGCGCTGGGCGAGCTCCAGCAGGGCCAGCTCGCACTGGTAGAGGTACCCGGTCATCTGGCCTGCCGCCGAATGCGACCCCGTTTGCGCCACGTTCCCCACTTGTGGTCGAGCCTGTACCAACGACAGTTCCCTCGCCGGGCATGACAGCCACGACGAGACACGGCGCCGACGGCTGCAAGCGATTCCCCCACGAACCAGCCCACCGCTCCCCTGTTGGCGTAATCTAGCACCTCCCGGACAAGCGATATCCAAACGATCAGCGGGGCCACGGGAGGCAGCTTCTTGGGCGGCCGGGCTGCAGAACAGCACGCAGCAGTCCTCGTCGGTGACCGCCATGGCTCTTCCTGCTGGCGCCAAGATGGTCGACGACCTCAGCGAGAGTCCGCAGCCACATGCCCGGGCGGACGGTACACCCTCACTCAGCGAACAGGGCCGCACCTCGCCCGATGGCCCGGGTGATGATGGAGCGGTCCACGCCGAACCAGCAGGCCAGCACGTGTCGTGCGTGGTCCCCGTGACAGAGATGGACGAGCGCGACCAGACTGCTCGACGATTAGCGATCACTTCGGCCGACGGGCCCGTGATCCTTTGGTCACTGGTGATCGCTCACGAGCCGCGTTCCCTACCACACAACCATGATCGACAATCAGGAGTCCGACGTCTCACCGCCAACCGTGCGCGCAAAGGGCGCCGCGGCATCGCCGAAGCTGCTGACCCTGGGCACCTCCCGCGCAGGGAGCGACCGAATGAGTCGGAGAGCCTGAGGCAGGACAGCGTCAACTAACGGCGGCCTGTATGCAGGTGAGAACAGTCTCGTCGCGACGCGGTGACAGGCCCTGTGGACCTGCATCACTACGCTTCGGGGTGTGTGCTGCGCGGGCTCGTTGTATCCATCCAGTGTGCTGGTACGAGCTTTTCGCTGTCCCGCCAGTTCTGTACCACGGTTTCCTGAAACCACGGTGCCGGGAGGTTCACATGGTCACACACAATGACCTGCAGTTCGGGTGCCAGTTCCTGAACCACTTCCTGGATTAGCCTGAACAGCCGTTCTGCCGCCAGATGATCTTTGTGACCCTGCTCGTCGCCATCGTGAGTCATGGAGGCATACCAGGCTTGTGAGGGCTGGTCCAGGAAGAGGATGCGCGGAACCGGTCGCCGCTGGCGCACGAAATAGCGGTGTAGGGCCAAATGGGACAGAACATGATAGCCAACCCAGTTCTGTCCGCTACCCACACGCGAAAGGGGGTGCCTGCCCTCCTGGGTGTCGAACTCAACGGTCAGCCGGCTTAGGTTGAGGTGCACACCGCCGTCACCGTGCTCGAGCTGCAGCTCATGGGCCCATAAGGTGATGTCCCGGCTGATGGGAACGAGTCGGGCGAGGAGCTGGTCACGCTCTGCTTCGGGGTCGAGTTCGGATTTAAGGGCCTCTACTGCGGCCCTGGCTGTGTCCCGTGCCCGCCTGAGTCGTGTTAGGTCAGCCCCTGAGTTGCGCTGTAGTGCGGTGAGCATGCCGTGGATGCGGCCACGGACAAAGTCGCTGCGATCCGTGTACGGGAGGCGCCCGCTTGCTGCCTCTCCCTCCGCGAGAGCCTGTAAGGCGTGCTCGGCCGCGTTGAGCTGGCTGCGCAGTCGAGCGGTCCGCTGCTCTATGGCCTCGAGGGCCGCTCGCCTTGCCGGGCGTATCGAGTCGATGCCGTCCAGTTGTCTGTCGAGCCGGTGGAGGCTGTGCCTGAGCGTCGCCACTGTCAGATCCGGTTCAGGCAGAGTGGAACCGCACAGAACGCATGTGGTCGCGTCGTCGTCCGCAGGTGACGGGATGAGACCGAGGCTCGCCAGCCTGTCTCGTGGGATACGTGCGGCGGCTGAGTAGTCGTCCGCAGCGGCAGTCTCCGCCAGGAGCAGTCGACGGTCTGCCGCGAGAGTTCTGAGCTGGTCGCGCAGGTCGGCGCATGTCTGCTCGAGCTCAAGGGTGCGCTGACTCTCGTATTCCGCACTGGGCATCTCAGCACGTGATTGGACGGCGTCGTGAAGGGTTTCCAATGCCTGGACATGATCGTCGGGAGGAGTCGGTGATGAGACCAGGCTCAGGGCATGGGCTTCATGCCACAGCGCAGCAAGTGTCTCTTGGGCTGTGTCGTTTGTGCGCTGGGCCTGACTGAGGTTGTTCTCTGCCTGCTTGAGGCGTCTGCGTGCGGCGGTGAACTGCGCGTGTTTACGCGCCTGGTCGTGAGGGGCTGCTCCGAGGAAGTACGGCAGAGTCTGCTTCAGGGCAAATGCGACGTGGTGGTCGCTTTGACGGTGGAAGAGCCGGTTACTGTCGGCGATCTCGCTCTGGCCTTGCAGACACAGCAACGTTGCGTGGCCGAGGTGGGCCTCGGTCCCGATGCCGTCCTGGCCGTGGGTGTCGTGGTTGTGGTTCTCCGCGATCCCGATGATTTGGCTGAGCTGTTGGCGCAGCGTGTGACGGTCAGTGTTCGCTGCGAGGTCCTCGTAGGGCAGGGCTTCGAGATCTGCCCCAAGTTTCAACATGACTCGGTTGGTTGTCTTCCTGCCTGGTCCGGGTGCTGGCCGGGCCACGAACGCGCGCGTCTTGCTCATCTGAAACAGGGCTGCGTACCAGGAGACTGCGTCAGTCATGGGGCCGAGAGGGAACAAGACTGTTTTGCGCCCCGTGCAGTACTCGAAGATATCGAGCAGCGTGCTCTTTCCTGTTGCTGAGTGCCCCGTGATCACGTTGAGTGCGCCTGGCTTGAAGTCCACGACGCGGCGGGCCCCGTCGGTGCTGTATAGGATGATGGCGAGCAGCTGCACGTGCTCAGGGTCTCACGCCGAGACTGGCGAAGACTGCGGCTGTCTCGTTCTTGGCCATCCAGCTGCCGATCAGGCGGGCGCTGTGGAGGATGTCTTCCAGTTCTGTACGTGCGGGCGCCCCTGCTCGCAGCCGTGTCCGCGGTTTGAGGCAATCGCTGCGCAGTTCCAGCACGTCATGCAGGAGTGCGAATCTCAGGCCCGCTTGGACCGGCATCACTAAGGCCTTGGCCTGGCGGGGAAAGCCGGCCCGCAGCATGGGATTACGTGTTACCCAGGTGGAGAGGTGCGTTCGTGTGTTGGCAGGCAACGCCTGCCGCGTGCCTCGGTGCAGCGTCATGGGGGCGACGATGAAGGATAGGTGCCACGGCATGCCCGAGACTTTCTGCCGCTCGTAGGAGCCAGCGGCAACAGACAAGAGGCTGGCGATCAGTGCCGGGTTGAGCATGGCGGCGACGAGAGCCGACGGTTCGCTCCAAGCGGTGTCTGCGGCTGGTGCGTGGGTCTGCCCAGTCGGTGGCGTGGTCACGACTCCGCCAGCAGAGTCTGCATGCGGTGCTGGAAGTCGGGGTGCCATCCCACTCGCCCCGTGTCCGCGAGCTCATGACGTTGGCCGCGGACGAAGAACGCCTCGTGATACCTGCCGTGCAGGCAGGGGCCGTTACGCTGAGAGAGGGCTTTGAGGAGGCTGGCTCCTGCTCGCTGTTTGGCCGCTTCATCGGCCGCACCTGCGAGCTCTAGTCCCATCCATTCGAACTCGCTCTCCCATTCATCGACGAGGTCGCGGCTGAGGCTGCTGAGCTCGTCTGCTGCAACAAGGTCTTCAGCGATCCAGCGGATGGCCTGGGCCTGGGCACGGTGGTAGTCGATGATCGAATGCCGCAGGTTCACCGGCGGATAAGCCACCCACCTCATCTGGTGCACGAAGGGACTGTTGCCGTAGGTCGCGGTGAGTACGTCGTCGGCTGTCCCCTCGTGACCGACGATCGTGGGAAGCCTCTGCCGAGAGAACTGATCACGCAGATCGGCGATGGCCGCACGCGCCATACCGACATCAACGGCCCTCCTGCGGCGCTGCAGCAGTTCCAGAGCCCGTTCGTCCCACCAGCGCCACACCATAGCCAGGAAGAGATCCTCGTGCCCGACTGGCAGGCTCCACCGAAGTTCCGCACGGACGAGAGCCGGAACGTCATCGATATGCGGCGAGGCGTCCATCACGGTGATGCGTGAGAGAAACGCGGCCCGGTCCGCCTGCCCCAGCTCGAGGAACTGCTCGCGCGCCTCCCGGGTACGTCCGGAAGCTCGCCGCAGGGCAGCACGCTCGAGCGCGCTCAAGGCCATTTCGTCATCGCGTGAGTCCGGGCGGAGCGCGGCCATCGCACTGCCGGGGTTCGCTTCTTGAGTGGAGACAAGCACCAGCGTCGGCCCCTCGACATCTGACGGGACCGCCGTGTCCATCCAGGTCTTCAGCGTCGACCACACATCTGGGGAGGCGTCCGTGAGCCGGCGTTCACCTCTTTGATGATGCTTGATCTGCAAGAGCTCCGTCGCTGATTCGGCCTGCTCCCACGCGACGTCGTCATGAAGTTCCAGGGAGATCGCCGCGTCGGGGCGTGCATGATCCGCCCGCAACAATTCCAGCAGCGCCCACCAGGTCTGATGCTGGTAGCCCAGCGCGCTGGCCGCGGCGCTGTGCACGGACTCCCCCATGCCGCCACTCCTCCCTTGGCCGCCAGGCACAACGACGAGACCCTTTGTACCCCATCACAGCCGGCTCCCTGGCCTGTTTGGTTTTGCAGCCTCGACAGGTCTGTTCCGGCAAGTCCGAACGCAGTAGGAGCCCCGTTCTGTCCGTGCCCCTACTCAGAGAGCGTGTCCCCATGGGGAGGGTGCAGTTCGAGAGACCCATCGTGCGAAACGGCAAGGGGCTGTTGTCCGGGGGTTCCCCGCCAGCCGCCCTTGACGTACAAGGCGTTGGCGGTGAGCACCCCGTAGAACGCGGTGCATGTATGCGAGCCGAGCCTGGTAGTTCTGGACATCGCGGCCGGAGATGAGAAGACCGCGGTGGCGGCGATGTCCCGGCTGGATGAGCCGTGGGTGACATGCGGCGTCGGTCCAGCGCGGCGGGTCGCGGGTGAGCCGGGAGTGCAAGCTCGCCTGCATGCGGACATCCGACGTCCTGGCTCCCCCAGCCCGAGTGGCAGTGCCCGCCGGACGGCCACCGCTGCGGTTTGCCGGTGACCTCTACGGACAGGGCGCCATGGCGTAGCGAACCAATCTGGGGAGCGGGATGCTAAACACGCGCTCGGTGTCGTCCACAAGAGCGCCTGGCCAGTCCAGGCTTGATGAGGCTGGTGGCCTGGACGTCGACCAGCAGCAACAGGACTTGAGCTGGCCTGTAGTTTGGGTTCATTCCTTGGGGCGAAAATGCTTGACGATAGTACCGAGTTGGTTGATCCACTCGTCGAGTTCATCTTCATCACCTGTGGTAACTCGGCAACTGTGTGTAGTGCCGTTGACCAGCGTGACGGTGATCGTCAGCCCGTATCCGCGGCCGGTCTCGGCGTGGGTGACACCTCTGACGGCGTCCCAGGAGAAATCACGACAGCGACCATTGCGGCCAAGGGAGATGCCCTGGTCATCGGCAACCACGGCGTTCTTGTGATCCATCGCCAAGAACTCCAACCCCTCGTGTCGTTCTGCCTCCTCTGACTCACTGAGGGTGGCGGATGGGAGGGCTGCAACCGTGGGCGGATATGGCGGTAGAGGGGGCGTAGCGGGTGTCGATAAGGCGGTAGGCGCGTAACTGGCAGTCGGCCTCTCGGCCTGACCCGCGAGCTCGTCCAATAGCTGCTCGGTGGTGGGGCGGTGCTGCGGGGCCTTGGCCAGGCAGGCCGCGACTATCGGTCGCAGCGCGGGCGGCACAGCCGTAACATCGGGTTCGTGGTGTACGGATCGGTACATCAGCATCATCGGCGTGCCCTCGCCAAACGCGTTGCCGCCTGCGGCGGCGACAAGAACCGCGCCGAGTGCGAATACGTCCGCAGCCCCGTTGACGGGATGTCCTTCTGCTTGCTCCGGAGCCACGAATCCCGGAGTGCCCACTGTGGTGCCGGTCGTGGTCAGGCGGGAGCCTTCCAGAGCCCGTGCGATCCCGAAGTCCAGCACCCTGGGGCCGTCCTGGGCCATGATGATGTTGCCTGGTTTCAAATCGCGGTGGACGAGTCCGCAGGCGTGAATGGCCTGCAGTGCCTCGGCGAGGGCAGCTCCGAGTCGGCGGAGCGTCTGCTCGTCCATTGGCTCACGTGAAGCGAGCAGCTGGGACAGGGTCGGGCCCGGTACGTAGGCGGTGGCAAGCCACGGCGGTTCCGCGTCCGTGTCGGCATCCACTACCGGCGCCGTGTGGAATCCGCCCACCTGCCGGGCTGCGGCCACTTCGGCACGGAACCGCTCTCGAAAGCTCTCGTCCCGGCTCAGCTCAGCCCTGGCTACCTTGACCGCCACTGGGCGTCCGCCGCGTGAGCGGCCCAGGTAGACGATGCCCATCCCGCCTTCACCGAGCACTCCCTCGATGGCATACGTGCCAATCTGGCGCATCACAGTCTCCCCCTCACCATCAGGCGTAACCTATGTCAGCGCTCTGCCCCTATGGCGTGTCTCGGCCGCCCCAAAGCGCCACGTCGCAGAGAGAACAGCGTCCCGCTGCCTGTCTTCACTCATGCATCAACGAGTTGAAGCAGGCGAGACACCGTGGCCCATGTATCGATTTGATTTAGCACGCAACCATACAGATCCCTCACAAGTCCTTCACATGCCAGTATCGGCCTGGGGGGCCAATGAACAACCGCATCAGAACCGCCGCAGTCCTCGTAGGGGTGCTGCTTCCGCTCACCGCAGCTTGCAGCAATCACGAGCAGGGCACCGTTCAACGCGCCGAAGGCAGCAGGCCAGAAGGCACCACCAAGGGCTCGGAGGATAAGGACGTCAGCTACGCTGATTGCGGACCCGACTCCGGCCTCTCCCAGGCGGAGTGGATGGAGAACTGCGCTGACGACGCTGGTGACGATCGTGCTCCGAACACCGAACTCAAGATCGGCGACACCTTCCGCTACAACGACGGCCTCAAGGTCACCGTCACCCGCATTGACAAGGTGACCACGTTCGCGGGGTACGACTCCCGGCCCGGCGGCGACCAGACCGCCTTCCGCGTCAACATCAAGTTCGACAACCAGAGCGAGAAGCCTATCGACCTCGACGACTTCAGCGTCAACGTGCAAGGTGCGACCAAGGGCGGCGACGCGGAGCTTACCGTTTGGGAGATCGGTTCCAAGGAGATCGCTGGCCGCCTCGCGCCCGACGTCTCCGACACCAAGAACAGCGACGGCGTCCTCGACAAGCAGTACGGCATGCAGGTGCTTGTGACCGTCACCAGGATGAATGAGGACACAGACCTACTCGCTGAAGATCCTCACTGGACCGGCCCCATCCAGTAACCGCCAGCCGCCGACCACAACACCAGGGGGAAACATGATCGAGAGCATGCCCGAATCCGCCCAGCCCGCCACGCCCCTACCGCCCCCGCCCGCCGAACCTCCCCTGCCCGGCCAGTCGCCTGCCCGGGCGCGCCTCACTCCGCTTACGGCAGGCATCCTGGGAACGGTCATAGGCGCAGCAGCCGTCGGTGCCGTATGGGCCAGCACCACTCTCAGCGACAGCGGGCCCGGAACATTAACGCTCACCGGAACTTTCAGTCTGGCCGACGAGGTCGTCAGTGACGGGGACGGCTGCCGTGGCGGCAGCGGCTACGACGACATTGCTGAAGGCACATCCGTCACGGTCTACGACGCATCCAGCGATGTCGCGGCCACAGGGCATCTCGGCGCATCCACGGTTGAGAGCGGGATCTGCCTGTTCGAAGTGTCGGTCGACGACGTTCCTCGCGGCGAGAAGTTCTACCAGGTGGAAGTTTCCCATCGTGGAAAGGTCCAACTGTCCCAGAAGGAAGCTGAGGGCGGAGAGTTCGGTGCCTCTCTTGGCTAACTCCAGGGCCGCCTCAATGCGGCCGGGCCCCGCAGAGCCTGGCACGCAGCGGGGGCTAAGTGCACTAGTTGGACTGGACGAAGTAGGTGCATCGGCTCAGGTCGCAGGGTGTGAAGCAGACTTCGGCCGGATATGGGAGGTGCTTGTCGCGGCACGTGCGTCCTACCTGTTGGAGGTCTCGCCGCACTATGACGAGGTTTTCCGGGAGGTCGCAGAACGAGCGGAGAGCGCAGGCTGCCTCGGCAAGGCCGATGTCGGGGCCCTGGTCGTGTGGAAGCGGCTGTCGGCGCAGACTCCCTGGGTATCGAAGCTCATGTCCCTGCCCGATGCTGACGTTCGCTGTGTTACCGCTCGTGCAGTGCAAGCGGTCCGTGACACGGGCGTGTCACGCGCAGATGCTGCCCAGGCGGGTCGGGGCGTTGTGTGGGAGCTGCCTGGCTTTCGCACCGGTGACGCCCTGGCATCGGCTGTCCTGACCGCGGCAGCACCTCAGCGGATGGCCGTCTACGATCGTCGAGTCCAGAAGGCCCTGGACACCCTTGGCTTCAGGCTGGCCCGTGTTCCCGGGCGGTACGGCCGCTACATGGACCTCCTCGATACACTCCTGAGCCAGGGCGGCCAACAGGCTGCAGGCTGGACAGCCCGCGACCTCGACACCGCGCTGTACTGGATAGGTGGCGACACGCCTCATCCGGGGAGAGGCCCCAGCGGGGCTTCACCACGGACGAATCGGTGATCTATCGGCAGCGAGCCCGACGGCGCTCAGGCAGGCACACCATGGCGCTGCAGTCTGGCCTGCACGTCCACCGACGTGCCCGGTGGGGTTCTGTCAGCACCAGCGGCGCACGCGCGGCTCCGGGCGACGGTGAGTGGGTGCAGCTGGCGGGTCTGCTGGGCGAGGATGCGCCCGCGTGCGTAGGCGAACGCGAGACGTGGAACAACATGCAGTTCCACAGCGGGCAGAGGGCGGCTGAGAAGACGCAGCGATCGGAGGACGACCCGCAAAAGCTGTTCACGGAGGCGTGCCTTCATGGGCTGCGGGCCCGGCTCAGCGAGGACATCGACTCCCTGGACCACTATTTGTCGCCGCGCGTCGCGGAGTTGGCGCGGAAGGTCGCCATGGTGCTGAAGGAGCGCATCCAGCCCCCGCGTAACGCCCTGTCGTCGCATCGCTGAGCAGTGCGCCTACCGGACCCGAAGGACGTCGTGGCAGGTTCCGGGGCCGTGGCGTGTCCGATGCTGTTCAGGCGAGTGTTTCGTTGACGGCGGTGAAGAGGTGCTCGAAGCGGCTGAGGGTGGTCTCGGAGAGCCCCGGTAGGAGGGTGTCTCGTTTGCGCAGCAGAGCGTCGGCCGGTCGTCCGTGTTCAATAAACGGAGCTCCGCTCGCCCGGCCGATGCGAGCAATGATGCGGTCGGTGCCATTGAGGTCGCTGACCTTGAGCTTGGTGCCAAAGGCGGCGTTGTAGAGCTTGAGGTAGTCGCCCGGGGAGAACAGATCCTCGATGTCGCTGTCCTTGACGCCGTCGGTGAACGTGTCGGTGAGCAGGAGTCGCTTGGGGGACAGCAGGCCTTTGTTGGTGAGGGCCTTGAGCTTGGTGACTCCGGCCGGGGTGCTGTCGATGAGGACGGTGGCCTGGAGGTTGGTGCCGATGAGGGCGACGAAGGCGGGGATGTTCGTGGCGCCGCCGGCGGGCAGGATGCGCCAGCGTTCGTCCAGGTGCGTGCGGCCCGCCTCTTTGAGGAAGTCGCTGATGAGGGTGAGGTAGGTGTAGTCGCTGGTTCCTTCGACCAGGAGGTTGTCAGGGCCCACGAAGAGGTTCTGGGCGATGTCGTAGCCGAGAGCAGCCTGGAGCGGGAAGAGGGAGTCGTCGGTGACCGAGAGAACCTCTTTGGTAACGACGGCCCCGATGTCCGGTCCGCGGTCTTCGACGATCCGGATGCGGTCGAGGTGGGCGGTTTCGACCATGAACGGCGAGTGGGTCGTGTAGATGACCTGGGCTTGGGGAGCGAGGCGCTCATTGATGAAGCGCAGGAAGTCGGCCTGGGCGCGGCCGTGCAGGCTCAGCCCGGGTTCGTCCAGCAGGACGACGACACCGTGCGGATAGTTCTCGAACTCGGAGAACGCGGCGAGGAAGCTGAAGAACCACTGAAAGCCGGTCGAGCGGGCGGAGAAGTTGTTGGTGAACCCGTGTCGGCGGTCCTTGACGCGGATGTCGAGGTGGCTGGCGATGGCCTGCTGCCCCTGAGGGTGCTGGACCGTGGTCTTGTCCAGATCAATCTCTACCGACAGGTCCGGGTTCTGCTTCCAGTACTCGAAGACCTGCTGCGTGATGTCGTTGCTGACCGCTTCAAGTTCGGCCTTGCGCTCTTCGAAGTCCTCCACCGACAGAGCCCCGGCAGTCGTGCTGGCGAGCTCCAGCAGAGCCCGGGCTGTCTGCATCGGGGACGCGCCGGGCTGTTCTTCCTGGCCATTGAGGTCTGTCAGAGCGATCCTGCCGGGAAGGTTCTGGTAGTTGCTGAAGTAGAAGAACTTCGGCTCGCGGTCACGCAGGATGCGTACCGCGCGCTGCCAGGCACTCTTGTGGTCGGCCAGACGATGGCGCGCGGCCCTGATGAAGAGGTCGAGGTCCGCCGCGTCAGAGTCTTCTGCGGCTTGGAGGCCGTCAGCCTGCTCCAAGGCCGCGGCCAGGCTCCGGGAACCGAGGACGCTGCGCAACGCGGGCGGCACTTCCTCGTCGTTGTAGAGGTTCTCCAGTGCCGCGCCCTCGTCGACCAGCAAGTCGACCGAGTGATTTCCCTCGTACGGGATGGAGCGTGAGTACGAGCGCCCTTTGACCACATCGGGCCCGAGTACATCGGCGACCGCTTTCAGGTCATCATCGTCCAACGTGAACGTGCAGGTGATCGGTACCGCATCCTTGATCTGTCCCGAGCGAGTGTCCTTCACCTTCCGCCACCGCGGATAGTCCTGCCCCAGAGCGAAAGAGTGCTCCGGATACACGGGGTGGAAGCGGTAGATCGCCGACAGCAATGCTGTCTTCCCGCTCTCGTTCTTGCCAACCAACGCCGTGACGTCCGGCGCGATATCGACGTCACCGCTGTCAACGATGTTGCGATAGAGACGACTTCGTACCTGAGTGAGCTGCATCTGACCAGTCTGCCCCTAGTCGCCCCTCTACTTCGAGCCATTTGCCTTTTTGAGAGCACGGCACTTCGATGGTGCTGATGGTGGCGCGGGGTCAGTTGCGTGCCCCGCACTTGTCGCCCCAAACGCACCCGTCATGGTGATGGGGCTCCTTGGAAATCCCCAACCCCTGCTCGGGGTGCCATCAGACCTGCTCGACGGATCTCCCCACCCGTTCCGGGCCTGTCCTGGGATGGGACACCAATGGAGAGTGAGCGCCCGATGGCCCGTCAGGGTACGGGTGGTGTGTAGTTGCACATGCCGTAGCGGCATGTGGTGTCGTCGAGGGCACCACAGCACGAAAGGCCCTGTCTGCGATGTACCCCTCCGCCATACCTCCCCGCAAGGTCAAGATCGGCGATGCCGCCGCCTTCGCCGGAACCACCCCGCGCGCCATTCGTCACTACCACCAGATCGGTCTGCTGCCGGAGCCCGAGCGAGGCGGAGACGGACGCCGCCGCTACGGCTACGACGACATGATCCGCCTGCTGTGGATCCGCAAGATGTCCGAGGCCGGCATCAGCCTGGACGACATGCAGACCGCCTTCAACGAAGCCCGGGACGTTGAGGACGTCCTGGGCCGGCTGGAGGAAACCCTGGCCGCCCAGGAGGCCGACATCAAGGGTCAGCGGGCGGCAGTCCAGCGCCTGCGGGTCGTGGGCAGCCCACTGGGCTTGCTCTCCCCGTTGGTCACGGACCGGCTCAGCCACCTGCCTTCTGGCGCACTGCGCCCCTCCGACCTGGACGCCCTGCTGGTCACGGAACGGATCTTCGGGCCGCTGGGAGCCGCAATTCAGGCCAGCGTGTTCATCATCCTGGCGACCCATCCCGGCCTACGGGCCGAGGCAGACCGCCTCGACGCGGCCGACGCCGCCCTCGATGACAGCGTCGACCCCCACGACCCGCAGGTCGAGGAGCTCGCCGCGCAGCACTGCGCCCACCACAAGGCCCTGAACCAGGCCATTGAAGCGGCCGGACTGGACGTGGCCGAGGAGAAGCTCTTCGATATCTACGACGCCGAGGCGAGCGGCGAGGAGGAGGTCCAGATGAGCGCCTTCGAAGCGATAACCAAGATGCCCTACGGCTTCTCCGCGGCCCGGACACGGTGCGTGGAACTCACAGGACAGCTCCTTGCCAGGGACCTCTCCACAGACAGCTGATCGCTGGTGTGGCCGTGAGTGAGGATCCCGGATCGGCCACCGACACGAAGCCAGCGTCTCGACGTCTCGACACGGCCCGCACACTCCACGAGCGGGAAACCCAAGCCGACGACTCGGGCCACGCTCCTTGAAACTCCCCACTTCGTTGAACACCAGAGCGAGTGATGCGAGGAGCATCCCCGGCCGTTTTCAAGAATCGCCATCATCGCCACCGAACATCGCCAGCACGTCCCCCTCCTGCTCTACACACACCTGACCACCGTCACCGACCTGATCGACAAAGGCCTCTACACGCGGCCGGTCGGTCAGCGGCTGCATATCCTGGCCGCCTCGCTCGCCCAGACCGCTGGTTGGCAGCGCTTCGATGAACGCAAGCACGCCACTGCCAGCCGTTTCTGGCGCGCCGCGCTCCACCACGCTAACGCCGCTGGGCATCGCGACCTCGGCGCCGGGCTCCTGTCTGACCTCGCCTATCAGATGCTATGGCTCAAAGACCCACGCGCCGCAGTGGCCGTCCTCGACGATGCCATCCCCCGCGCACAGCACCCCACCGCCCGCTCCCTCCTCCACCTACGCCAAGCCCGCGCCCAGGCCGCACTGGGCGAGAACGGAGCCTGCCGACGCTCCCTGACAGCAGCCGAGAAGGCACTCGGCAAGGTCAGCGCAGACCCCGTCCCCGCGTGGTGCTCTTGGATGTCCCCCGCCGACCTGGCGGTGGACTCCGGCCGGTGCCTGGCCGAACTCGGCAACGCCCGGCAGGCCCACCGGCTCATCGATGACGGCATCGCCACCCTGCCCACTGCCCGCAACAAGACCCGGGCGGTGTTCCTCGCCTACAAGGCAGAGAACTACCTCCACACAGGCGACCCCGAACAAGCCGCGGCGGCAGCCGCCGCCTCCTGGACTCTCGCCCACCGCGTCAACGCCCCACGCTGCATCAACATGGTCCGAGACCTTGAACCCCACTTCACGTCACACGCGAGGGCCACTGGCATCTCCGACCTCCTCGAGACCTTCCGAGCAGCCAGCTGACCCAGGGCTCCCGTAGTTCGTCTCGGATCAGGACGGAGGCCGCTTTGTTAATCCTCCGTCGGGGCCGCTGTGCTTCTGGGCTGCTTGGGCCTTCCTTCAGGTGACCGCTCACGTGCCCGGCGTGCACGGCTGCGTTGGCTCTCCCTCAGCCTGTCTTGATTACGCTCTCCACGGAGTCCACGAACCTGATCATTGCGCGGTGGATGGTGCTCTTGGCGGGGTCCGGGAAACGGATGTTGTGCCGGTAGTAGCGGTGGAAGGCGATGATCAACGCGGCGTGCATGACCTCCAACGGCAGTGCTTCGGCATCTTGGTCCGACAGCGGTGCGATGTCCCGGTACCCGGCGAGGAGGGCCTCCAGGCGCTCCGGGTCCAGCACTCCGTCGTCCTGGGCCAGTCCTACAGCTGCCATGCCGAGGTCGAGGAGGGGGTCGTCGAGCGAGATTGTCTCCCAGTCCAGTACAGACAGCTGGCCGTCCTGGCGCACGACGACGTTGTCGGCGAAGAGGTCTCCGTGCACTACCGTCCTGGGGCGTGGGTTCCCTGCTTCGGCGGTGTGGACGCGGTCGAGTCGATCAGTGAGCCAGGCCGCGAAGTCCCGGTCGGCGAACTGGGGGATGGCGGCGAGGTGGGTGTTGGACAGTCTCCGGGTACCGGCTGGGAGGTCTTCGAATCCTGGCGATTGTGGTGAGAGGGCGTGTAGTTGGGCGAGGATGCGTCCGGCCTCGGGCAGGAGCGGGACGGGTAGTGGCTCCTGGACTGTCCCCGCGATGTATTTCTTGAGGATCACCGGCTGATCTCTCAGCTGGGTGGTCAGCGATCCGTCGGGTGCGGGGACGACCTCTGTGGTGGGCACGCCCAATTGGAAGACTGCTTGGGTGTGTGCTGCCAGACGCTGGGCGCTGGGCCAGTCGTGGTTGTCGAGGATCGTCAGGACGAACTCGTCGGAGGTGGTGGACAGCTTGAAGCTGGAGTTAGCTGCGCCTCCCGCCAATGGCGCCAGCTGGGCGTTGTCCAGCTTGTAGCGCTGGGTGAGGGCGGGTAGATCGATTTGGTCTGAGGTCGTGTACTTCGCCACCGGCTTATTCTCCCCTGTTCGCGGCGGCTTCCAGGCGTCGGTCGTCGGCGATGGCGGTCCAGCGTGCCTGGACCTGGTTCTGGTCGTCCAGCCACTGTGCGCGGGGCAGTTCAGCCGGAGGTTCTTGGCCTGCCATGAGGTGGGACAGTTCCATCAGGTAGGCGAACTCTTCGCCTTGCACGCATTCGCCCAACTGGTCTCTGGCTTCGGTCAGCGGGGTGGGCGAACCGAGGACTGTTGCGTGCAGGCAGGCTGCGAAGCGGATGTAGGCGACTGAGGAGGTTAGTCCTGCTTCGTGGGCGAGCGTGGCAACTTCCTCGGCCCGTTCAGGCAGGTCTGGTGCGACGCCGGCGTCTCGTACGAGTTCAGCGATCTGTGTCTGGATCTCTGCCCAACGAATGGAGACCCCGCTCAGCAGTTCGCGGGCGCGGGTGATCTGTTCTGCTGCGCGGGGGCGGTCTTGGAATGCGGCTGCGAAGGCCAGGCATGCCTGGGACAGTGCGGCCTCGCCCGGCTGGCCGAGCTGTAGGGCCTCGTCGCGGCTCTTCGCGTATGACGAGCAGGCCAGTGCGATGTGTCCCTGGGTCCACCACAGGTCGCCGAGCACTCGGTCACGGCGGCCCTCCGCCCCTAGGGTTTCGGCGACGTCCCGTACCTGGGGGAAGCGTCCTACTCGGCGGGCGAGGTGGGCGAGGCCGCGGGCGGCCGTGGGTGCGAGCCGTCCTCCGGCGTCGACGACCTGCTGCATGCCCTCGAGGGAGCGTTCGAAGTTCCCCAGGTCCCGGTCGCACTCGGCGAGGAAGTACCGCGGCAGCTCTATCAGCGGCTGGGGCAGGCGGCCCGATTCCAGGACAGTGCGGAGTTGCTCGGCTGTGTGGCCGCGGTGCCTGCGTTGGCGTTGCGCGATGGCGGACAGTGCTGTGGCCAGGGCCTCTGAAGGGCTGCCGCTTACTTCATCGCTGGCCCCGGTAGAGGGGAGGGCCGGGAGTTCGATGGGCTCCCAGACGAAGTCGTCAACGTAGCGGAACGCCGCGTCCGCGAGCCAGCCGAGGTCCAGTTCATAGTCGCGGGCCAGCCGCATGCCCTGCCGTAGGGCGGCAACCAGGTGGACCCGGTCCCCGGATGTCTCGCGTCCCAGGGCGTCGAAGGCCCGCTGCGCTGCCCGCTGCCAGTCTGCTTCGCTCCAGCGGTCTTCACTGATGGAGTCAGCCTCGCGGACTGCTTCCCGGACCAGTTCGTGCACCCGGTAGGGCCAGGGTGCTCCCGGGTCGGTATCCACGAAGGGCCGCTCGACCAGTTCCAGGGCCGGGGCGTCGTGGTCGAGGCCTGCTGCGGCCGCGGCGAGCTCGATGGAGAAGGAGTCCAGCAGGCTCACTGCCCGCAGTACCTGTCGCACGTTCGGGGACAGGTCCCGGAAGGTGCGCGCGACGAGGGCGGGGAAGTCGAGGTTGAACTCGTGTGGTTCCGGAGCCCGTCCGTGACGTCGGTAGAGGTCGAGGAAGCGCATGACTGCGAGGTCTAAGTACAGTGGCAGCCCGTGGGAGTTGGCGGTGACCATGTGCCGTGTGCGGTCGTCCATCAGCGGACGTCCGGCAATGGTGAGCCGCTCGCACAGGTAGGTTTCGCAGTCTTCTGCTGACAGGTATCCGACCGTGTGCTGGCGTGGTTCCTCAGCCGCGCCCCCGACGAGCAGAGGCCAGAACTGGGGGCCAGCCCAGTCCAGTTGTCCTTCGAGTTTCGGGTCGTCCCACTGCAGGCGGTTTCGCCCCGTGATGACGAACAGTGCGTTCGGCATCAGCCATACCACGCGCTGGATCAGCCGTTCGAGATCACGGTGCACGCGGTCCCCGACGTCCTCGAAGGTGTCCAGCATCACCACCAGCGTCGCCCGCCGCTTCTCCGGGACCCTGCTGAGGTCCCAGGCGAGCAGGTGGGAGTAGTAGCTGAGTGCCTCGAGATCGGGATCGGCCTCGAGTAGATCAGCCAGCCGCTGGCACTCGGCTAGGGAGCGGACCTGGTGCCGTCGCTCGCGGAGAGCACGCACCAGCGACCGCAGCCCCTGCCCGACCAGGGCGCCCGCGGTCCCGGGAAGGGCGACGGCTTGCGCGGCATCCGACAGCGCGGACTGCATCTGGCCTGACAGCGATCGCGAACCGGGGAATCGGCTGAACCAGGTACGGCGGCGCAGGTATTCATCCAGCGGTTCACCTGGGTGGTTGCGCTCCCAGTAGCGCTGAAAGGCGAGGTCGAAGGTAGGCATTGGCTGCCCGAGGTCCGCGGCTGCGAGCCGCAAAGCAAGCATGAGGGACTCGAAGTCCCCGCCCGATTCCCGGGAGAGGTCGACGCGGACGGGCACCACGCGTCCCACCTGCGGATCCAACGGAGGCCAGTCACTCTCGTGGCCTTCGCTGTCCGCCAGGTGGTCGACCAAGGTGCGCGACAGGGTGGACTTGCCGATGCCGCCGACGCCGTAGAAGACAAGCACATTACGCCGGGGAGCTTCCAAGTCCTCCACGTCGGCTTCTGATCCGTTCATCCGCTGTGTGTGGCGGATGAGGCTTGCTGTCACCGTGCTCCACTCGCCGTGCCGGTCGGCGAAGAAGTCGACTGCCTTCAGCTCACGATCGTTAGAGCGGAACAACGCGCGCAGATCCGACCGAGTCACGTAGGCAACCCCCGACGTAGACGGATGAACCAAGTAAGTGCAATGGCCCGACTTCAGACGACCAGTCAAGCACAGACTGAGCAGCCGCCAGGCGCTGTACTCAGTGTGGCCCAGCTCAAAGAGGCGGAGGCGAGGAGACTCTGGTCGTGGCCAGCACGGGTGTCTCCAGCGACGACCCAACGGCACATCGTCATCGCAATGCCGCAACATGGCCGGGCGCGGCCAGGCAGCTCCTGAGCTCGGGAGAACGCCACCATCAAAAGGTGAGATTCCATACATTATCGGGCTCTGGCCGCCCGGACATGCTGTTGGCTCTCTTCGTGACACCGGCCACCGCCCCGCGGTGGCTGAGTCAAGCAGGCATCCGGGCTCGGCCAGCTATCAGGCCCTGCAGGACGGCGACGAGCCCCAGTGGGCCGCCTCGCCGGGGCGCGTATCCGGACAGGGCTGGCACGGCTGTCAGGGTGTTGGCCGTGAGTCCCGTCTGCCGTAGCGTCCGGGGCGTGGCGAGGACATTGCGGTTAGCGGTCGCGCAGAGCAGGGTGCCGGAAGACCCCACCGACCGAGGGGCGCTGCGGGCGGCCGGGCAGGAGGTCCAGGCCCTGATGGTCAAGGCCGCCGGGGCGGGTGCGCGGCTGGTGCAGTTCCCCGAGGGCGCACTCGTCTATCCGCACAAGCGCGTGATGGCGGCCGGGCCGGACGGCACCCTGATCTCGGCCGACTGGAGTCGTGCCGCCTGGGATGTCCTGCGCGAGGAAGCGGAGTCGATCGCCGCGTTAGCGGGAAAATTGGGCTTGTGGACGGTGGTCGGATCGATTCACCCGCTCACACCGCCGAACCGGCCACACAACAGCCTCTATATCATCTCCGACCGGGGCCGTCTGGTCGCACGGTATGACAAGCGGTTCCTTTCGCACACCGAAATCTCCTTCCTGTACTGCCCGGGGCGGGAGCCGCTCGTCTTCGAGGTGGACGGCATCCGGTTCGGCTGCGCGCTATGCATCGAGGCCAACTTCCCGCAGGTCTTTGCCGAGTACGAGCGCCTGGACGTCGACTGCGTCCTGCTGTCGGTGATGGTTGATGACGCGCCGCGCGCCCGCGTGGCCCAGGCGTACGGGACGCTCTACAGCTACTGGCTGGGCTACTCGGTACCGGCACAGTTCAGCGCCACCACACCCGCTGGGATCGTGGGGCCCGGCGGGCGGTGGCTATCGCGCTGCCCCGCTAACGGACGGCCCGCCCTGACGATCGCGGACATCGACCTCGACTCGCAGGACGAGGACATCGACGTCGCCATTCGTTACGCCCGCCCATGGCGCCGATCAGCACGAGCTGGGCTCTACGACGAGCGGATCCCAATCGGCGACCCCCGCAGCGACACCCGCACAGCCTTCTAAAGCCGCCCGGCTACCGGGGCTTCCTCAAGGCCGAGCCAAGACAGCGAAGCCTCTCCGCGGTGGTCGAGGTAGTCGGCGGCGCCCCCTGATATCGCTTGTGCGAGCGTTGCTTATGGCCTCGGGGTTCCACTCACGGCCGTCGTTGGGCCTCGCCTCCGGTCCTGCGAAGACGAGGTGCTGGACGCGCCCATGCAGTCTCGTAGCTCCCGCGCACCAGCCTGGGCAGCCAGCTCCCGGGCGTGTCAGGGGGTGCTGGGGGAACCGGGGCGGCGGCCAGGACGCATCCGGAGGCTCGGGGCAGTTCCGTGAGCGTTGTGGGCGCGTTCACGGTGGGTGGGGCGCTGGAGGTTGCCCAGTTGGAGTGGGCGGCGCCCATCAGGGCGGTGGTCGCCAGCACAGTGGCCACACTGAAAGCGGCCCAACGACTCATCATCATGGCCAACGCGGTTACGTGCCACGGCGCTCCGAGGGGGGCCTCGGATGGCCTGTCACTCGGATGGGTCGCTAATCGCGGGGAACTCCAGCGGTCGTTAAGCGGCTTGTGTCTTGTAGCACCGCAGTGAATTGCGTTGGCCTTGTCCTCTTGGTCGTCCCACCGTCCTCGCGGCCGAGAGGCTCACCCTCGCGATTCATCGGCGCCGGGTGCAGTCCAGAGACAGCAGTGTGATAAGAAAGACGGCTCGTTCACCCGGGGGAAGCGCGAGCGATCGATGCTGCTGGATGGGCGTTGCCCCCTGAACTGGAAGGTTGGTGCAGTCAGTATGGGCGCATGGGAGGGCCTATGGGTCGAGGGTCACCAGATCTCCCGCCTTCGGGACGGCATCGACAACCCATTGCTGGCGGCATTTCAAGACGAGATGCTCCAGTGCGAGGAGGTCAGTGCACGCGACGTCTTCGGTCCAGGCACTGGTTCTTCCGAGCACCTCGTCTACACGTTGCGCGGGCCAGGACACGAAATAGCTCAGCGCCTGGGGCTGCTGGGCTTCACCCGTGAAGCGGCGATGGACTACCTCGACGAGCTCCTGGAGCAGGAGCGCTCGTGGGCGTTTCCACTCTCCAGGAAGGTGGAGCGTACCCCCCGTGAGGAGGCGGAGCGCGAGTTCCTGGAAGGGTACTCAGCTGCCGACTGGGTGCGGGACCTGCGGGAAGCGCAGCCATCTGCAGAGCCCCATCCCTTCGGGTTCGGCGAGCCGACCTGGCTTCTTGGCCACCTGCGCTACGCATTCCCACCGCTAGCGCTCCGGGCGGCCCTGCTGGCCCTGCCGGATGCGGAAGTGGTGATGTACGTCGAAGAGTCCGAGGGTGACCCGGATGCGGAGCTGTTGCAGTTATGCTCCCTGGCGCGCGATGCCCTTCACAGCATGGCCATGGAACACGCTCCGCTGGTCGTCCTCACTGAGGGCAGCACCGACGTCGCCATTCTGAAGCCTGCTCTAGAGTTACTCTATCCGCATCTGACAGACCTGGTGCGGTTCATGGACTACGGAACCCGCCCTCAAGGCGGAGCAGGCGGCCTGGTGACCACGGTGCGGGCATTCGCCGCCGCGGGCATCGCCAATCCTGTCATCGCCCTGTTCGACAACGACACTGCCGCGTCTGAGGCTTTGCGTCCGCTGGATCGCGGAACGCTTCCGCGCAACATCAAGATCCTGCAGTACCCGCCACTGAGCTTGGCCTCCAGCTACCCCACCCTGGGCCCTCCGAGCATCGATACACCCGAGGGCAGTACCACCCGAGCGGACGTCAACGGCCTGGCCGGATCGATCGAGCTTTACCTTGGCCGAGACGCGCTGTCCCTGCCCGATGGAAGCCTGCGCCCCGTCCAATGGCGGAGCTACAGTCCTGCTTGCCAGCAGTATCAGGGCGAGGTCACCGACAAGCGAGCGGTCCAGCATGCCTACGCCTTGCAACTAGCCCGGGCGCAGCGTGATCCCTCAATCATCAATACACAGGACTGGGCGGGAGTACGGGCCATCCTCGACGCTGTCATCCACGCTTTCGAATAGGAGCTCAAGTGTGGAGAAGCACAGCTTGGCTGACAGGCGCAGCGTTATCGGCTGCCTGTCGCTGTTGCGCTACCCAGACTGCCAGAGTCCTTGAGCATGGCGTTTAAGAAGCAGCACCTCCTTATCGCCGGCCACCATCCGGCACACCGCGCGCAGAGCACCAGCGACGTCCTCGGGGAGCCTCGTGTCCGGCGTCAGGGTGCTGCTGCGGCCCAACAGCGCCGAACCGGCCAGCGCCGGGTAGAGCAACCACGGAACGTGCTAGCCACATGGCCTGCATCACCGGATGTCAGTGGGCCTTGCCACCATGGCGATCACGAGTCCTCTCTGTCATGTTCGCTTGGGCTCGTACGGGCTCCAGCCATGCAGGTATGGGCGCAGGTCTTCCGGTGTGATCGCAGGGGGATCCGGCAGCCCTGAGTTCTGCGGCACCGGGTCGATACCGTCGGCATGGGCCCGAGCCCAGGCGATCCAGGCAGTGACTGCTTCGGCTGCGCCGGCTGTCGTGTCCTGGTGGTCCTCCAGGGCATCGCAGTAGGCGCGGATGGCGGTTGCCTGCTGCCAGGCCTGCACCTGTGCTCGGAGGGCCTTCATCCTGTGGTCTTCCACGAGGGCGGTACGGGCTTGCTGCATCGCAACCAGCCAGCGTTGACGGGTCTCCTGCTCTTTGCGCTGTTGGGCCAGCCGTCGTTCGTTCTCCGTGCGTGCGCGGTGGGCGATTTCTCGGAGGAGGGCAGGGAGTTTGTCTTCCAGATGCCAGCGTTGCCGGTCTCCCCAGCGGTAGCGGCGGCCCAGATGGGCGTAGGAGTGCTCGAGGCTGAGCTCGAGTTGGTGGGATGGGCGCGTGGTCCGCGACGTCACGCGCTGCCAGGAGTACTTCACGCTGCTGGGATCGGGAACCTCGTCGGAGCCTTCGTTGAAGAAGAGCGGAAAGGAGCTGTCGGCGGCGGTGATCACCAGGCTGCCCGCCGAACCGGTCGGCGGGGTGCTGACGGTGTAGTTCTTGTCTTCCACGGCGCTGCAGAGGGCGTGGAGGATGCGACGGGCACGGGGCTGGCAGCTGGGGCAGACTTGGATGTGCGCTTGTGCAGCGGCAGGGTGGAGGTGGTCTGGGTGCAGGTCGTCGAGGACGGGGACAGTTTCGTCTGCGGGTGTGGAGCGGGGGGTCGGGGATCCGGGGCGCAGGGTGATGACCAGGTCGCCTTTGTCTCGTCCGGTGTGACGCAGGTGGTGGCCGTCGGGGATCAGGTGGTCTGATCGTGCGGCGTGGAGGGTCCGGCGCCAGTGGGCGCGTTCGTCCGGGGTGGGGTCGGTGATGTGCAGGGTGCCATCCGCTTGCTGGAGTCTGGTGATCAGCTCGGCCGCCTCGGTTGCCGCTGCTGAGTTGGAGGCAGACGGGCGTGGTGCGGACGTGGGGTGGGTCTGGGCCAGGTGCTGGCGGCCAGCCTCGGTAGGTGCCGCGGTCCAAGAACCATTAGCTCGTGTCAGGGTGGCCAGGCCGCGGTTACGCAGGGCGTAGACCGTCACGGCAAGACCGCAGTCATCGGAGGTGACCGGGTCATCGCCGTGGCAGATGCGGCGCAGCACGTCGAGTTGGCGCTTGTTCAGCTTGGTGCGGGCCACGGATCTGTTCCTGTCGTTGGTGCCAGGATGGTCGGGGTGGTGTCAGTCGTCGCGCTCGGCCTGGCGCAGTGTTTCGAGGGGGATTCCGAGTTCCCGCTCGAGGCGGTCGGCGGCTTTGGTCTGTCCGGCGTGGCGGAGGCAGCCGATGGCCTGCTCCATGAGCTGGCCGATGCGGAGCACTTCCTCACGCAGGGCTTTGAGTTCTTCGATGCTCTCCACGGCTTCTGCTCCGCACCATTCGCGCAGCAGGTCGCGGGATGGTTTGAAGTGGCGGTCGGTCTCGGCGCAGATCTCGGGGCTGATGTAGGTGCCGGGGTTTTTGCCGCGCCCGCGGTAGTGATGGCCGTAAATGGCTGCGCTCTGCGCCTTGCGGTCTTGCTCGTCCAGCAGTGTTACCAGGTGATCGGCTTGGGTGCGGGCCAGTCGGCGAGCGACTTCCAGGGTCGTCGGCCAAGGAGCGATGACGACACCGTCGGAGTCGGTGAAGGTGCGTGGGTCGGTGTGGAAGAAGCTTTCGGGGACGTCCAGGAGAGTCTTCAGCGCGGCCATGTCTTCGATGTACAGCACTCCTCGGTCGCGGAGGTTGAGGCCGAACGACACGACCCCGTCCCACAGATGTTCGTCATACAGCGTGGTGATGGCGTGGAAAGCGGTGTCCTCCGCGTCCGGGCCGTCCTGGGTCAGCTCGTTCCACCGCTTGTCGCGCGCCAGCCAAGTGTCCTTGTTCTGCCAGCGGATACGCAGCCGGGCCGACGGTACCCATTCCTCCCGGCCTTCGGCCTCCTCGGAGACGAAGCGCACCTTGATACGCAGTGGGCGCTGCGAGCCGATCTTGAGAACTTCGACCTCCTCGACCGGGCCGTGATGCGGTGCTGCTCGGTAGGCCCACCGCTCCCCCACCTCCATACGACGCTCCTCCTCTCCCTCGAAGCTGTGCATCCACCATCCTGCTCCTGCCATCGCCGCCCAGCCTTGTCCGCGAGGTGCCACCGGATGCACCGGCCGGACGCGGCGGGCACGGGGCCGGCTCCGCCCTTGCTCATGACGTCCGGGGGCGTTGCAAGAGACCTGGCAGGGCTCACGCAAACCTTGCCCACTGCGGGCGGGCAGCAAAGGCGCCGGAACGCGGTGCCGGTAGCGGTTTGCATTTTGAGGGCGGTGCGGTCGTGCTCTTCTCAGCGGCGCAACCCGGATGCGGTGGCGTCACGGCACGGATGGGGGCGCCGGTGGTGTGAAGGTGTGGACTGCGCGCTTGGCCTCGGTGCCGCCAACTGGCGTGCTCGCTGAGACGTGGCTTGCAACCGTTGACGTGCAACGGTGGAGGCGCCTGACTGGCGTCAGGCGGCCAGGGCGGTGTTCTTACCGAAGACTTCTTCGAAGGGATGGGCCCGGTGTGTGGCGACCAAGGTCCAGGCTCCGCTGGGGTGGTGGCGAGTGTGCATGCTGTAGTGGCGAACCTCGGAGGGGGTCAGTACTTTCAGGTCGCCGAAGACGTAGTAGAGCGGCGTTGGGGCGTGGGTGGCGGTGAAGAGTAAGCCGGCGTTCAGCGTGGTGGTGCTGATCGCGTAGCGGTCTGTGTGGGTGCTCGGCATACGGTCCTTGGCGTCGATGGTGACCAGTTCGCTGTCGCGGGCGGCTATGAGGTCGGGGAAGTACCGCAGCGCGGAGCCGGTGCGCACCAAGGCCTGCCGGATCACTGGTGGGTAGGTGCCCTGCCCGCAACGCTGGACCGTCCAGCCGCGCGCCTGTAGCTCGGCAGCGACGCGTTGCTCGTGTGCGTCGCCGACCTTTTTGCGGTCCTGCCAGTGCGTCACCACGCCTGTCCCTCCTACCACTTCGGATCACGTGATACGAACATCTCTCTTTTCGTGCTACCTCTGCACGACTATGATGCCCCACATGGCGGCATACGTAGACCCACGCTTTCGTCCCACGCTTTGGCCGGGGACGCCCGTCCCGGCTCCGGAGTTGCGGCCCGTACCCGGAGCACGGGCGGATGGCGGATGGATCGTCTGGGAGCCTCATCTGCGTTCCCAGGGAGAGACTGTTCCGCTGCCAGAGGACTTCTACTTGCGTGAGTTCATGGAACTCGACCCCACCGATCTCGACGCCGTGGCCACCATGATGCGCACTTACGGAGACCTGGGCGGCAGCATCAACACCGGCGGCTGGGACGAGGACGAGTACGAACGCCTCAAGGAACTCACCGAGCGCGAACACCCGCGCTACTGGGCATTCTGCCTGCATGGCGAACTGGCCACGCTCTACATCACACAGGCACAGGCGGCCATCACCACCTGGCTGGCCCTGCGGCGCAAGGGCGGACTCGACGCGCTCATCGAGCCCGACGTCTGTGAGGAACAGCTCACACAGTGGCGTTCCGAAAACACCGACCGGGAGCAGGCATGGCCGCGTGACCTGGACCACCTGCGCGAACTCGTTCTGGACATGAAGATTGGTGACCTGGTGAGCGAGCTGAACGCCGCACTCAAGCCGTTCAGCATCGGCATCGGCAGTCTGGACGACCGCTACCCCACCATCCTGTCGGTCGTCTTCCTCCAGCTGTACAACCACCTCGCCGAAGACGCCACGATCCGCGAATGCGCCAACGAAACCTGCCGCCGGAACTTCGTACGCCAACGCGGCCGCGCCGAGTACGGCCAGAACCGCACCAGCGGCGTCAAGTACTGCACCCGCGAATGCGCCCGCGCCCAAGCCCAACGCGAACACCGCCGACGCCGCAAGCAGGCCAAGGAGACCCAGCCTCACTCCTAGCCCAGCGGCAGGCTGTGGCGCTCGGGCGGTAGGCAGCGCAACAGCCACGCCACAGCAATACCGTCCGGGGGCGGTCACATGTTGAGGTTGATCCGGCACCGGCGAAGCGCAGTTCGAGGATCAGCGAGAGCAGTTCTCACGGTTTGTCGGCGAGATATGCGCCTTTGCTGGGTAACCCTGAATCTTTGTTCCAGCGGGGAGCAGCTCCCCCCTCCACCGACGACCCACCCGCCCAGCAGTCGTCCGCTGACGTTGCCGTCACCGTTTCCGGTCAAACGCCCTGAAGGCCCGGCCGGAATGCCCTCCGTCCGAGCCTCCAGGCTTTTATGTGAGCAGCATGCTACGCCTTCTCCAGCCGACTGACCCATCGCTGACATACGTCCACGCTAATCGGCTCGAACAGTTCAGGACTCGACACCTCAAAGAGGAATTGAGTCAGCATCTCAACGTCCACTTCATCGACCTCGACACGGTCCAACATGTGAACCGACCCAGCCCATCGAGGCAATTCCAGAACGTCTAGCTGTCCGGAAATACACCGCTGTAGAATGTCCCTCACAGCATGACGATCCAGCCGCACAGAAGGACCCTCATGCAGATCGCATTGGTTGGCGGCACCGATCAGGTCATCCAGCGAAGATTCCCAGCGAATCAGGCTTGTCAGAGCCTGGAAGTCCGATTCCATCGATCATCCTCACTTGAACTTGATGTGCGCGATGCTGCCATCGGGGAGGAACGTCGTTTTATAAGCTAACTCCGTGACTCCTTCAACGTCTACCCGCTTCCGATACACCGCGTACGACCCGGGAACCCTTCCGGGAACCTTGTAGCTGAACTCCGCACCGCCTCCGGGGAGTCGAATGATCTGCGGAATCTCGGCATCCCCAGGACTCTTCTTCATGAAGCCGGTAAGGTTCTTACGCAATGCTGGAGACAGATCCTCGACACCCACCGCAGCAGCAACCTTTTCACCTCGTGTCAGGTTTGTCCCGCAGGCTCCATTCGAGTTGTGAACGAGGACCGGCGTCTCGCCCGCCAGCACATAGTACGTGTGGATTCCGGCAATGGTGAGGTCGTGGGTGCGCTGGCGCTTGGCAAAGTGGCGGGCTTCCTTGACGATGACAGTGTTGCCACTTGGAGTATGGAGGGTCATGCCGGACCTGAGGTCTCCGGCTTTTATCCATTTCCGCTCAGAGTCCACCCAGAAGGGGTGTGTTGCGGTGGAGATAAGGGCTGCTGCACTCCTACCCTTGCCCGTGTCGACCGTAAGGTCGACGAACTCCTTGTCGTCCTTAGTGACGATGGCGCCGACGACTTTGCGTGCGGTGGTCTTGCCCGTTTTCGGGTCGGTAACCTTTACAGAATCGCCGAGCTGGACATCCTGTATTGGTTTCGTGGCGCCATCCGCTAGGAGGACCTCAGTGTCCGGCGTGAAGCTGTGACAGGCGGACTCTACTTTACTGGAAGAGGAATCATCTTTAGATTTCTTGTTCCTGGCGGCCCAAGCTTCTTCTACCCCTTCGATCGCCTTCTTGGCGACTTGCTTCAGTAGGCGGGCTTTGGTAACGCCAATCATATCGAGGCCCGCAGCACTGCACGTGTCTGCATCCCACTCGCCTGGACACTCTCTCGCGTTTTTAGTTGGGTCGAGTAGCTCTATCGCCTTAAATGTAATTTTTGTTATGACATCCCATGGGTCCGCGATAGCAGCGTTTTCCGCCATCTTCTTTCTGGCGTGGGCGTCGACGCTGAGGCCGTAGCCAGTAACCGATCCGATGCCGTGCCGGTATTGCGCCCTGGCGGCAGCTCCGGTGTTGACAGGGCTGCTGTAGCCGCCGCCTCCACCACCGTGTCCCCGGCTGCGGTGTCCACCACCTCCGTGCCCACCACCTCCGCCGCCACTTCCGGGCCATCTGGGGCCCATCGGTCCTCTCCCCGCGCATGACTCCTCCGGGCACATGCCGGTGGGGTCGCTCATCGTGACGGGTGTGTTGTTGGCGTAGGCGTATCCGTTGATCTGCTGGGGGTCGGTCAGGTCCATGACCGGGTCGACGGAGATGAAGCGGCCGGTTGCCGGATCATATTCGCGGGCGCCGAGGTGAGTGAGGCCCGTGGTGGTGTCGATCGTGCCGCCGACGAAGCCTTTGGTTCCAGGCCAGGCCGAAGGTTGCTCGCCGCGTGGCGCGCCGAAGGGGGTGGTGCGGCGCTGGGTGAGCTTCAGCGACTGGGCGTCGACGGCGAGTTGGGCTGTTCCGTGGTGGTCGGCCAGGGTGAGGGAGACGGTGTTGTCATCGGAGCGGACTGCTTGGTTGCCGCCGCCTAAGTCGGTGTAGCGGGTGGCTTTCGGGGTTTTGGAGTCCTTGGCGAGGGTGATTTCGGTGGGGCCGAGGTAGAGAGTGGTTTCTGTGGGTGTGCGGCTGATCAGGCGGTTGCCGTTGGCGTCGTAGAGGTACTCGGTGACCTGGTCTGTGCCGCCTTCGCGGGGCTGGCTGACCTTGGCGAGGTGGCCTTCGGCGTCCCAGGTGAGTTTCTGGGTGTCGCCGCTCCGGGTGCGGGTGGCGGTGTTGCCGGCTTCGTCGTAGCCGAAGGACTCTTCGCTCTGGCCAGTGGGTCCGGTGGTGTCTATTGAGGTGAGGGCATGGGGTTGCCTGCTGCTGGCTCCCGGTGCGGGATAGTGGTATTCGCGCTTGGTGTCCTTGGCGGAGTCTGCCGGGTCGTGTTGGGTTTCAGTGAGACGATTACCGGTTTTGTCATAGGTGTAGGACTGCCAGTACGGAGCTGGTCCGCCCGTTGCGCCGGCGGACGGGGTGTCCGCGCAGGTCTTTGTCGGCTGTGTCCAGGCCTCCGTGAGACGCCGCAGGTAGTCGTAGGTGAAGCACTGGGTGTCGGTGCCGCCTCGGGAGACGTCGGATACCGAGGTGACGTTGCCGACCGGGTCGTAGCCGTAGGTGGTGTACTGGTCGACGCCCGCGATGTCCTGGCGGTCCACACGGGTGGTGGCCAGTCTTTGTGTGCCCCACTCATAGGTGTTGGTGACGGAGGTGTTCTTCCCTCCGCTGACGCCGGTGAGCTGGTAGGCGTATGGCTTGCCGGTCAGGCTGTATGAGGTCGTGGCGGTCATGCCTCGGCCGTCGTAGACCTTGATCGGCCGGAGGGTGTCGTCCTCGTAGGTGTAGTTGACGCCGCCGCCGGGCAACGAGCCGGCCGCGGAGTAGCTGGTTGCTGCTACGAGGCCGTTGGCGTGGTAGTCAGTGCCCGACTCGTAGGTGCCGGCCAGTTCGTGTTCGCGCTCTGGGATGACCGTGGCGGTCTTCATCGGCCGGTAGAGCCGGTCGTACATCGTGATTTTGTTGGTGTAGGCGGCACCGTCGACGTAGCGAGTGGATTCGGCGAGCTGTCCTTTGGCTCCGCTGATGGTGTCGAAGACCCACTTGGCGCGCAGCGGGCCGTCGGTAGTGCCTTCGTGCAGTTCGGTGCGGCGGCCGAGGTCGTCGTAGGTGTTCGCGAGGGTGACACGGCGTGCGTCGGTGGTGGAGGTCAACTGGCCACGGTCGTCGTAGGCGCTCTTGGTGGTGCCCTTGTCCGGGTCGCTGGAGTTGATTTGCCGGCCGAGTTGGTCGTAGTCGTACTTCCAGACGTTGCCTGCCGGGTCTGTGACCTGTGCCAGTTGCCCGGCGGGGGTGTAGCGGTAGTGGGTGGTGTCGGCTGCCGCTTCAATCGCGCGCGTGTGGTGCTGCTGCAGTTCGGTGGTTTTGCCGCGCGCGTCTGTCACGGTGGTGGTCGCTGTACCGCCCTCGGGGGGGATGACCGTGGTCCGGTCGCCGCCGTAGATGGTGCGGGTGGTGGAGAGGATGGTGCCGCCGTCGCCGTTGCCAGCGATCTGCTTGGTTTCGGTCTCGCGTCCCAGGCCGTCATAGGTGTGGCGTGACTGGGTTTCGACGCTGAGCGCGTTGTCTGGTTCGAAGAGTCTGGTTTGGGGTGTGGCTTCGGCGTAGTAGGGAGCGAAGGTCTTGGCTGTGAGGCCGCGTTCGTCGTAGAAGGTGTCGGTGATGATGCGGCCGCCCTCGGGGCCGGGGGCTTGGGTCTGGCGCGCTCTGAGGAGGCCGTCGTAGAGGGTGTAGGAGGCTAGCTGTGCGCCTCCTGCGGGGGTGAGGGTCTGGGTGCGGACGGCGACGGCGTCGCCTTCGGTGATGAAGTAGGAGAACTCGTAGGTGGGCAGTTGGCTGGTGCGGCGGTCGGCGAGCCAGACTTTGGTGGACCTGCCCAGGGCGTCGTAGGCGAACTCGGTGCGCTTGTTGTTGGTGTCTACTTCCGCGAGTGGCTGGCCGCGTAGCGGGTCGAGTTCGGTGGTGGTGGTCTGTGCGGTGGTTGCGTCGCCCTTGGTGGCGGGCGGGGTGGTCACGGTGGTTTTGGTGGGGATACCGGTGGCGGGGGTGTAGGTGGTCTTGGTAGTGCGGCCGTCGCTACGTGTGGAGCGGGAGGGGGCTCCGGTGCTGGCTGCGGTGACGGTTGCGGTCAGGTCGGTGCTGGTCAGCTCGCGGCCATAGGAGTCATAGGTGGTACCCGACTCCAGGTAGGTGGCCTTCTTCCCGTCGTGTTCTTTGAGGGTCGCGGTTGCGGTGGCGTCGCCCTTGGTGGGGGCGGCGTCGTAGGTGCCGCCGTCGTAGGCGGTCCGGACATCGGAGATGACGTCTTTGGACCGGTCGGGGGTGTCGTCGCACTTGACGGCCACTGTCTCTTCGCGGGAGGGCAGCGTCAGGATGTTCGCGGTGGTGTTGTCGGCGTAGGTCGTGCGGGTGCACTGGTTGTCGTCGGCGGTGGTGGCGTCGCCGAAGTCGTCGACCTGCACAGGGCGTCCGGCGACGGTGTCAAGGCTGGTGGACGAGCTGGTCGTGCGCCATTTCTGCCCGTCGCCGTTGTCGAGGGAGGTGAGGTTTTTGGTGTATGAGGTGCCGGTGAGGTTGGCGGTGACGGTGCCCCAGCTTCGGACTCGCTTGGCGGTCTCGTGGTGCCAGGGGCGGTTGACGGTCTTCTCGAGTGCTTTGCCGCCCGGGCCTGAGAAGGTCACCGACTTGTATGTGAAACCGGCGGCCGACTCGTGGTCGGTGATGGGGTCGCCTTCGCCCTCGTCCAAAGTAACGGTGGCGTCTCGTGTGCCGCCGGAAGGGGATTTCTTGTCGCCGTCCATGCCGCGCAGGAAGTAGGTCTCTTCCTGCGACTTCATGCTGTCGGTTCCCTGGCCGCCGGTCTGTACGCGTACGCGTCCGTAGCCGCGCCACTGGGACCAGGTCTTGTACTTCTCCTTGGTCAGGCCGTCGTCATCGTCGTAGTGCCAGGCGGCGCCGTCGAGATAGGTGTAGCGGGTAACTTGGTCCGGTGCTCCGCCCGTGCGGTCGGTCGCGGTGACCGAGTCGACGACGTATTTGTTGAACCATTCTTCGTCGGGGCCGTCGCTGGAGCTGCCGCCGATGTACTGGGGGAAGCAGCGTGTGGTGTTCGTCTGTGGCGTGGGCAGGGAGTCACGGGCGCAGGCCGGGGATGAGTAGTTCACATCGGTCTGGCCGCCGGATTCATCCGCGACGGTGGAGAGGCGGGCTTTGATGAACGGGGCCTTGCCGTCGCCTGTTTTGTCGAGGCGGTTGGTCTGCTGGGTGTAGGTGAGGGTCGTCTTCGGCAGGGTGATGGGGGTGGCAGCGCTGTGGCCGGTGTGCTGGATCTCGTCCAGGAGTAGCTGGTAGTCGACGTCTGCTGTGCCCCAGTGGTGGCCAAGTTTCCAGGAGTCGACCTTTGCGTATGTGTCGTCTTTGAGGACGGTGGTGGTGACTTCGGTCAGTCGCTTACGGGTCCAGAAACTAGGCGATAGCCGCCCTTGATCACACTTGGTGCCAGATTTGCAGTTGAGGTCCCAGGGCGTGTCGTACCAGTAGGGTGCTTTGCTGTCGATGGTGCCGGGATCGCAGGTGACCTGTTGTTTGGGGTCGGGAATGCAGCGTTCGGAGCTGGAGAAGGTGACCTTCGCCAGGGCTTTACCGGTGTAGACGTTGGTGGACTTCAGGCCGTATTCAATACGGTCGAGATAGCCGCCGCGCACGTAGGGCGTGTCATCTGCTTCCTTGAGGTCGCGGCCGTAGGAGTTGGTTTCCTTGTCGTAGTAGTAGGCAACCGCGTTGCCGTGGACGTCCACGATGTAGTCGAGGTTCCATCGCCATGCTTGCTGGCACCACGATGCGGCGAAGGAGGCGGCATGGCAGGGTTCGTCGGCGTCGTCGCCGAAGACGGGAACGTTCCAGGCGGAGTTGGTGGTTTCCTTGCCCGATGCCCAGCCGCTGAGCTTGTTGTAGCCGAAGTAGTAGCTGGTGCCCTCGGGGGTGGTCAGTACCCAGTATTCGCCGTTGTCGTCTCCGTTGTTGCGGTCTTTGTCGCTGACGCGTTTGATCTTGGTGCCGTCGTCCTGCTTCAGCTTCCACTCGTCGTGTCCGGCAGGTACGAGTTCGCCGGCCATGCCGTTGAAGGAAATGGTGGCGTTGTCGTATCCCCAGCACAGGTCGCCGGGCTTGTTGCCGTCGGCGTGCTCGATGCCGTCGTCGGAGCAGGGCTTGTAGCGGCGTTCTATGTAACCGGGCCACATTTCGAAGCCGTCGCCGGCCCATGAGGACTGGTTGTTGGTGCCGCCGGTCCGGCCGTCGATGGCGCCTGAGGTGTAGGAAAGCCCCACGCTCGGCTTCAGTCCTCCGGGGACCTCTGGTGTCGGCATGTCGTAGGACCAGGCGAAATCACCTGTGTTGAGGTTGGTGGTCCAGGTCGCGGACGGTGACAGTGAGGTGGCTTTGTAGTCGCCCTTCTCGCCTTTCTCCGCAGCTGCTGCTGCCAGCACCGTCGTGGCGCCGCTGTGAAGGGGGACGCGGTCTGTGGTCAGCGTCCGCTTTTCCTCGTCGTTGACGGTGTGCATGGGGGTGCCGGAGCGGCAGGCGGGCTTGTGGGGGGTGGTCAGAGCACATGCGGGGAGTTCCAGTAGCTGCAGTCGGGATGCATAGCTGCCGCCGAACATTTCGGAGAACGTGGAGTAGTCGACCTTCACTGCGGCCCGGTCGCTCTGGTCTCGTCGCTCGGCTTCGGGGGTCAGAGTGAACAGCAGGCCGTTCACGCCGGCTTGCTGGGCCTTTTTGTGCTCGAGGACACGAACGCGGACGCTGCGCTCCGCGCTTCCCGGGCCGTCCGCGGCTCGCTTGGCTGACCCGGCAGGCGGCCGGAGAGTCAGCGCGACGGGAAGGTTTCCGGCCCGGGTAGGCGTGGCAGAGCGCTTCGTGGTCGAGGTCGGGAGGTGGAGGAGAGCCGACCCGCCATCGGTCCAGCTGGCTTTCGGTGCGCGCGCTGGTGTCCTGTGGCCTTTGAAAAGGGTGCGGGGCTTGGCCTTCCCGGCTGCTTTGCCGGCGACCGGCTTCTCCAGGCCGGGCGGCATTGCCGAAGGCTTGCTCCGGCTGCTTGCCGCGCTTGGCGGGGCGCCTGCGCCCTGGAGCAGCGCGCCGACCATGACAGCGGATATGGCGATGGCAACCTGACGGCGTGCTGAACCCATGCGGAGTCTGGGTCTGCCCTTCATACCTGGTTCAATCCCTCACTGCGAGCGCCACAGGGTACGGAGCCGTGTGGCGCGGATGTTGTGTGAACCGAGCTGTGTGTCGGGCGGCAGCAGGGTGTGCTGCCGCCCGGGGCGGCGTGGCTACTCGGTCTGTGGGACCTCGGTGGGTACGTCGGTCCAGTGCCCGGCGAGGAAGGCCACTTGTTCGTCGGTGAGTGCGCCTTGGAAGGCCCATGCGTCGTCCACGGCGCCTGGCCAGTACTCGCCCCAGGTGCCGGCCGTTTTCGCCCGGCCGATCTGCAGCGACTTGGTGGCTTTGAAGGTGAGTGTGTCCTCCGCCCACGGGATGCGGTCGGCGCAGGTGGTGTCGTCGGCTTCGCCGTCGCCGTCGGCGTCGGGGCAGGCGATCTCCTCCAGTTCCCCGTTCACGTACAGTCGTGCTTGTTTGCTGAAGCCGTCGTAGACGAGCGCGAGGTGGTTCCAGTCCCGCACGTCGTAGAACTGTTCGTTGTCGACGCTCACCAGGGAGGCGCCGGTGGCGTCACGGTCGGGCAGGGTGACCTGCCATCGTCCTAGGCCTTCTGGGTCTTTCTTGTCTGGTTCGAAGCGCACGGCGAACGCGCTTTGCTGGCTGCCTTCTGCGCTGATCAGTGCGGCGCTTTTGGTGGGGGTGGCGGCGGCCTGGGCCCAGCCGGTCACGGTGAAGCTGCCGCTGGTGTCGACTGGCACGGTGCTGGTGTCGGCGTAGTCGCCTGTGCCGTCGAGTTGCAGTGCGCCGTCGTCGATCATGCCGGTGCCGATGCTTGCGTTGCCGTGGAGGGCCATGGCGTGGCGCTCGGGTGTGGCATCGGGCGAGGTGGCTGGTGTGCCGGAGGCTGTTTCGAAGTTCCAGCGTCCTTGGAGCTGGGGGCGTTGCCGGAAGAGCTGCAGTACTTCGCCTGAGGAGACGGGGCGGTCGTAGAGGCGGACGTCGTCGATCTGGCCGGGGAAGACGTTGTCGGGTTTCTGCTCGTAGGAGCCTGCGCCGATGAACATCGGCCCGTCGGCGTACCAGGAGCCGCCGAGTTTGACCGAGTCGGCTTGTTGGCCGTTGACGTACAGGGTGAGGGTGTCGGCGACGGTGTCGTGTACGCCGACGAGGTGGGCCCAGGTGTTGCCGTAGGCGTGGGTGCCTTCGGGTTGCATGGCGCGTACGGCGCTGGCGTCGGGTGCGTCGGAGGTGTGCTGGTTGAGCACCCACCGGTCGTAGGTGGCCGAGTAGTAGAGCTCGAAGCCGGCTTTGTGGGTGCCGCCCTGGGCGATGGCGACGGCGGAGCGGCTGGGTTTGGACTGTGGCAGTTTGGCCCACATGGAGACGGCGAAGCTGCGGGAGGTGTTGAGGTGGGGGGCGCCGACGCGGGCGTGGTCGTCCACGCCGTCGAGGGTGAGGGCCTTGCCGGCGATGCCTGGGGTTCCTGGTTTGGCGCCGCCCTGGAGGCGGGCGGGCAGGACATCGCCGTGACCGGTCACGGTGGTGGAGCCGGGTTCTTCATCGAAGGGGAAGATGGCGATGGCGGGGCGGCCGGGATCGCCGATGCGTTCTTTGGCGTAGAGCCGGGTGACCTCGTCGTCGCTGATTCTTTTGTCGAAGATCTGTAGTTCGTCGATGGTGCCGGGGAAGAAGGCGTCGGGCTGGCCGTCGTAGGAGCCGGCGCCGATCTGCAGTCCGCGGCGGGCGTTCCACGCTGAGGTGTAGGTGGTCTCCCCTACCTGTTTGCCGTTGACGAACAGGTGCAGGCGTTGTTCGACGGAGTCGAAGGAGCCGACCAGGTGGGTCCACTCCCCGGCTTTGACTCCGCCGGGTTTGTTTGCCATGGCGCGGGCGATGCCTGCGTCTGCGCTGTCGGAGGTGTACTGGTTGAAGACCCAGCGGTCGTAGGTGGAGGAGTAGTACAGCTCGAAGCCGGGCCGGTGGTTCCCTGGCTGGGTGGCGATGACGGCCGCGTGGTCGGGGACCTGGGAGAGCTGCACCCAGGCTGAGACGGTGAAGCCTCGGTCGGTGTCCACCACCGGGATGTCGGTGTCGGCGTAGCCCGTTGTCCCGTCCAGTTGCAGCGCGGAGCCTTGCACGCCTGTGGCGCCGGTCTGGGCGCCGCCGTGCAGCTGTGCGACGCGGGGCGGTGCTGTGCCCTTCTCCTCGGTGGCGTCCGTGTCCTCGTCCATCTGCCACATGGCGCGCTCGGGTTGTCCGGCCTTGACCCGGAACTGGTACGTCCGGATCTCAGATGCGTTTCCGGCCTTGTCGAAGGCTTGGGCGGTGACGAAGTTCAGCCCGGGTTTCGAGGGGAGGAGCTTCACCACCTTGGCGGCGCCGTTAGAGGTGGTGATCTCGTGTTTAGCTGACGGGCTGCCGTTGACGCCGTAGCGGTAGCGGTTGACGTCGGTGGAGGTGGAGTCGAGGGTGAAGTCGCCGTACTGTCCTACGCCGTCGAGCCAGGGGTCGTCCGGGTTATCCGGGTCTGAGGCCGGATACTCCCCCGAGGACATCCCGGGGGCTTTGGGGATGCTCGTGTCGTAGAGGAAGTAGCAGCTGGTGGCCGATCCTGCGGATGACCACGGCGAGTACTGGGCGCCGTCGTAGGAGCGGACGTACCAGGAGACGGTCTTGTTCGACGGCAGGGAGGAGGGCAGGGAGATCCGGAAGTCCGCACCGGACTTCTTGGCTGTGGTGCGGCCTGGTTTCCAGCGGGCGATGGTGCCCTTGCCGTCGCCGGAGTCCCATGCTGCCTGGAACTGCACGGATATAGCGTCACGGTCGGGGTCAGTGACGTTGTTCGCGTAGATCTGGCCCCGGGTACGGACCCGCGGGGCGTCGCCGGGTCTCTTGCACTGGCCTCCGTACTCCATGAGGAGCTGGTTCATCTTGATCTGCGGGGGCGGGCGGTTGTACTTCACCCGCAGGAAGGCCTTGTCCGAGAAGCGCTTCCACGCGTACCGATCTGACTCGCTCCCGGCCCGCAGCCCGAAGGTCATCGTCGACCACTTCTTCGACGCCGCCTCCTGTACCGCGCTCCTCACATCGAACTCGGCATCTCCGGCGGCGCAGCCCTCGTAGCCGTAAGCGAAGGAGTACGTCTTCAAGTGGTCGACCCAGAAGCCGGCGGCGTTCTGCGAGTTCCAGGTCGTCGATGAGCTGATGTCCTTGGTCCGCCACAGCTCCACCTCCCGCTTCGAGCAGGACGCCGACCAGGTGTTGCGTACGACGAACTCGGCTGACAGGACCGTCTTGCCGGCGAAGGCGGAGGTCGGGATGCGGTAGAAGAGCCGTTTGGTGTCATACGGGTTGCAGTAGTTCCACTCGCAGTACCCCAGGCCTTCAGTGGATTTGCCGTTGAACTTCCACTGCGGTGAGCTCGCCCAGTACTTCGACGCCATCGTCCATGCCGACGAGCGGGGCGAGTGCCACTGGGGGTCGATGAACACCGGGTACACGGTGTCCCCGCCGCGCAGGACATCACGGTCCGGGGTCAGCACCAGCTCCTGACCGTCGGTGGGCACATGCACGCCGATGGGGGCGAGCTTCCCCGACTCCCCCGCTCCCGGCTCGTCCTCCGCGGTCCCTTGGAGCGCCTGCTGTGAAGTGTCCGGGTTCTTCATCGGTCCCTTGCGGGGTGCGGCCGGTTTCCTCGCTGTGGTCTGGGAGGTGGCATCGCTGGAGTCCCACATCAGGGGTGTGGAGGCCTCGAAGACCGCGGACTTCGCTCCGTTGTCGACGGCTTCCAGGCCTCCGTCGGTGGTCTGCTGTACCTGGATGTTCTGTGTCCGCAGCTTGAGGCGCAGTTGCTCCAGACCAGGGCTTGCCGCGGCTTTGGCTGACTTCACCACGAGGAGCTGTGAGAATCCGTCGGCATCTGACGAGAGTCTGAGATCCACCTCGGGCAGCACGTCCTGGTAGGTGGCTGTGTTGCCTTCCAGAACCGGGGCCGGCAGCGCGGTGGGCCAGGACAAGGCCAGTTCCCGGCCGGCCCGGCGCATCCGCACCATCGGGCCATCGCCACCGCCGGAGAACGCCACATCGAGGGCCGCCGCTTTCGGCGCGACCGTGCCGTCGCTGGTACGCGCCAGGTCCGTGTCGATCGGCTTCCACTCGCCGCCCGCCCGCGTCCGCACCGGTCGCAGGTACTCGTTGGCCTCGAGGTAGCCGTCCGGCGTGGCGAACACATCACGTGTCTCGCCTCTCAGGGGAACCACTTCCACCCTGCTGCCGGAACGCTTCGCCTTGGCCAACGCATCAGTCTCAGAGACAGCCGTCTTGCTCTTCTCCTTGCCCGAAGACGATGTCACCTGGCGGTGCGTCGCACCTGGAACCGCCGCTAAGGCCTGTGGAACTGCAGCAGGCATCAGCCCCAAGCACAGGGCCACGGATAACCCACCAGTGACAACCCCACCCCGGCCGCGCCTGCGCGCACGACGAAACATCCCCCGGCCCCCCAGCCAAAGACATAAAGATCACGTGAACAAGACGAGACGAGAACGTAGAGCAACAAAACAAGGCGGTCTATGCCATCAAAGTGCACTGAAAGGGACAGAAGCAGTCTCTGACGAGATGAAGGGAGGCATGACTTGAACTGCTTTTTAACAAGGAGTCCAACTCTCAGAGGATCTTCCGGTCCTGCACCACTCCCTCTCGATGAATCCTCTATCAAGGCTTGAGCCCGCATTCACCCAGAAGCAGCCGAGTTGGAGCGCCCACTTTCCCCAACAGCGTCCCGGACCGGACGGCATCTCCCGCAGGCAGCGATGGCGCACACCTGCTCTATCCCGACCTTCACCGCATTCGTCGTGAAAGCCACACCGCAGGGCGCCGGCCAGGGCAAGGCGGGGGCCGTGTGTGTTTGTCCAGCGCAGAGATCGAGCGACGGGCGGTATGCCGGCTGCGGGCAACAGGCCACTCTCACGGGTGACGTAGAGGCCGCCAGCGAACCGTCTCATCCTCCGACGCGTCAGCCCAGGCATGGATCACATCGACGCGCAGCACGTAGCCGAGCCTGGCCTGGTGGTCCTGGACATCACCGCCCACGATGAACAGACCGCGCAAGCGGTGATGTCCGCACTGGACCGATGGTGGGCCACCTCCGGTGTTCCTACGGTGCGGCGCGAACCCGGGTCCGCTGGGGTGAAGGCTCGTGTGTACGCGGACATCCGACGGCCCGGCACGCTCGCGTAGGGACACGCGAGCTGAGTGACGTCATCGCTCCACCGCCACGAAAGCCTTGAGGAGTGGCAGGTCAGCTGGCCCGACCTGCCAAGGCCATGCGGGTCCCAGCGGACGCACGTGCTATCGAGACTGCAGACCAGGGGCACTCTCAGCTGCATGACCTCGCATCCCGACAACTTATGCCTCTCCCCTGCTTGGACCGTGTCGCCGGTTAGATACGACGCTCCCTCAGTACAGCCGCTCCTGCTGCAGCTCCACCTCGCGCAGGTCCAGATGTACGGCTTCGCTGACGACCCCGCTGACACGCCCGCCGATGACTACACCCCACCCAACGGGCTCTTCCTCCTGGGCCGAGACGCATCCGGGCAGGCAGCCGGATGCGGCGGGTGGCGCCTCCTCGACCCACGAACCGCGGAGATCAAGCGCATGTACGTGCGCCCGGACGCCCGCGGGAAGTCTCTCGGGCGGGAGATCCTGCGCCGGCTGGAAGCTGACGCCCAACTACACGAGATCACCCACGTACAGCTGGAGACGGGCGTCGCCAACCTGGCAGCCCTCTCCCTGTACCGCTCACACGGCTACCAGCCCATCAAGCCGTACAGGCCCGGACGGAATCCCGCAGTGAACCGCGCACTCCACAAAACGCTGCAGGGAACGCTGGCACCGTAAACATCTGTCTCGAGTCACCGAATGGAGCCGATGCGGCGCTTGCTCAGAACGCGAGGCCTCCCGGACGCGGCTCGTACCTGCCCAGGAGCTGGCCGCGTCCTGTATGCGAGGCCTACCGGGGCTCACAAGGGCCCGCTCGTCGGGCCCGGCTCCGGGCAGCAAGTGAAGGTCCCACCGAAACGGTAGCCCGGTGCGCTCGGAGCGTTGCCACGGTGACTGCGCCTCGGCCACAGCTCGCCTCGACACCGCTGGCAAAGCCGTTCCACCCGGCGTTATCCAAGTGGAGTGCGGCCTTGAGCCGGTCAACGGCTGGCGGCCCCTGGAAGAGTGCCGTCTTGTCTCTGAGCTGCGGCAGGGCGAGCATTCGGAACACCCCTCCCGGCCTCCCCACGGAAAGGCCGACAAGTGTCTGCCATTTTCGAACGGCTCGCACTTCATGTCCCGGATCGGTAACGACACCCCGTTGATACCGCTGTACCCGTAGTGTGATCGCCCTCGCCGGGACCATGGGGGGTGCCCGGCCTGATCACGAGGACGAGTCTTGCTTCGTACCCGCATGCTCGCTGCCGCTGTTGCCGCAGCGGCTTCCGCCAGCGTCGCTCTGCTGCCCACCCAGGCGCAGGCCGCCGGCTCGATCCACCTGTACAAGGTCTACTACGACTCGCCCGGCTCGGACACCCGCTCCAACAGCAGCCTCAACGCCGAGTACGTGCAGATCAAAAACAGCACCAGCAGGGCCGTGCAGATCAAGGGCTACACGCTCCGCGACAAGACCGGCTACATCTACACCTTCCCCTCCTACCGGGTCAGCGCGGGGAAGACGGTGAAGGTTCACACCGGCCGCGGCAGCCAGAGCGCTGGCCACGTCTACTGGGGGCGCGGGGCCTACGTGTGGAACAACGACAAGGACACCGCCACACTCCGCACGCCGAGCGGCGCCTTCCGGGACTCCTGCTCGTACAACAGCACCCGCTACGACTACAAGATGTGCTGAGCTGAGCGATTGCGACGCCCCGTCTCGCCGAGGCGGGGCGTCGTGCGGTCAGGATGCCGACCGCTTCCGGGCCGTCTTCTTCGCCGGGGCCTTCTTGGCGGTCTTCTTTCCGGCCTGCTTCTTGGCCTCGGTCTTCTTCTTCGGCCGCATCTCCCGCACCTCGCCCTCGCCGCCTGTCTCGCCGCGGTTCTCCTTGGCTGCGCGCACGCTGTCCTGGAGGGCGGACATCAGGTCGACGACCCGCCCCTTGGGCTCGGCCGGTGCCTCCGTCTCGGGCGGCTCGCGGCCTTCGGCTTTGGCCGAGATGACGGCCTCGACAGCTTCCCGGTACTGGTCGCGGTACTGGCTGATGTCGGTGCCGCCGATGATCTCCATCAGCTCCATGGCTTCGTCGACTTCCGCGTCGGACAACTCGACGCCCTTAGGGGCGAGCCCTTCGCTCGAGCGGATCTCGTCTTCCCAGTGGAGCGCTTGGAGCACGATGGCGTCGCCGACGACCCGGAGTGCGCCGAGCCGTTCGCGGTTGTGCCAGGCGAATTTCGCGATGGCGACCTTGTCGCTGCGCTGGAGCGCCTGGCGTAGGAGCGTGTACGGCTTGGCGGCGACTGCGCCGTCGCCCTGCAGATAGTAGGGGCGGCCGAACCGGATCGGGTCGAGACGCTCGGCGTCGACGAACGCCTGCACGTCGATTGCTTTCGCGGTGGGCAATGGGAGGTCGTCCAGCTCTTCGTCGGTGATGGGGACGAGCTGGTCGCGGGATTCTTCGTAAGCGCGCCCGATCTCGTCTTGGTCGAGTACGCGGTCCTCGATTTCGCACACCTTGCGGTACCGGATCCGGCCACCGTCGGTGGTGTGGATCTGCCGGAAGCTGATGCTGTGGTCCTCGGTGGCTGGCAGAACCTTGATCGGGATCGTCACGAGACCGAAACTGACGGCCCCGCTCCAGACTGGGCGCGGCATGGCCTACCTCCCAGGAGCCCCCCTGGGGTCGGCTCCAGCCTAGGCCAAGCCCGGACGGGACGCCCCTGGCCAGCCCTTACGCGGCATTCGAACTAGAATCCGAATCATGGATGCGAAGGAGGAGTGGCGAGCCAAGGCCGGGCCATGGGCCAGGGCCACACTCCCCGACGGCCAGCAGCTGGACGTCGTGGTCCTCGGACGCACCCGCACCGTGGACGGCCGCTGGTGGTACGAGTGCGAAGCCATCCTTCCCGCTCGGCACGAAGGGCCTGACGGCACCACCAAGACCACGGGCGCGCCCACCCCGATCAGCGTCGAGGCTGATGAGATCGCGCAGATCCCCGGCGAGGACTACTCACCGGTGCCGACGCAGGGTGCTGTCGCGGGCAGGCAGTGGGTGGTCGAGAAGCTCCACCAGTACGCGGTCGATGATCCCGCCCGCCGCTTGCATCGCCGCGACTGCTGGCAGGCCCGGAACAGCCACGACCGCATCACCACCGACGACGCCGTCGACCTGCTCGCACGCAAAGCCATCGCATGGTGCGACGTCTGCCGCCCGGACAAGGCCCTGCGACGCCGCCCCACCGTGCGCCAAGAGGGCGCCGGAGAATGATCGCCTACCTGTAGCCGTTGGCGGGGCTATCCCTCCAGGTAGGCCACGATCACCAGCATTATCTGGGGTTGTCAACCTGAACTCGCTGGTCAGGGAGAAATCAGGCGTTCTGTCACATGAGGCCCACTCAGCCCCGTGGCGTTGCACAGGTGACCTGCGACAGCGAATCTTGAGCGGCTGTTGCCGTTCCGATCCTGTGGGGTGTTTGGTCGAACGGGAGTACCGATGCTGCGCATGAGAACAGGGCACCGCGCCATCCGAGGGTGCGCGGCCCGTGCCGCGCGCCCGCCGCGTCGGCTGTGAAAATCCGCATGCGGTCGCACGGGGCGCAGTGATAGACATCCGGCGTGCAAAACACTCTGGACTTCCCTGACCTGCTGCGACTCATCGACGAACGGTCGGCCGCCTTCCGCGCCGCGGTCGCCGCCGCTCCCAGCCTCGATGTGCAGGTGCCGACCTGCCCCGGGTGGACGCTGTTCGATCTGGTGAAGCACCTGGGTGGGGGAGACCGTTTCTGGGCCGCCATCGTCGGCGCGGGGCCTGCCGACGCTCCCCCGGCCGAGGCCACCGCTGCGCGCGCCGCTCTGGAAGTGCCGCGGGAGCGTGAGGCCCTGCTGGCCTGGCTGGCCGCGTCGACGCAGCTTCTGCTGAGCGCCCTGCGCGAGGCAGGACCGGAGAGCGGTAGCTGGACGTGGTGGCCTGCGTCGCAGTCACCGCAAACCTCCGGCGGTATCGCCCGGCACCGGGCCCAGGAGACCGCGGTGCACACGTACGACGCCCAGCTCACCGGGGGCGCCCCGCAGCCGCTGCCGGTCGAGGTGGCACTCGACGGTGTGGAGGAGTTCCTGTTCACCGTCTGCGCAACGCCGAGTGCCTGGCCGCACAAGCCCACGGCCTTCGACTTCCACGCCGCCGAGGGCCGCTCCTGGCGCCTCACGGTCGACGGCGACGGCGCACGCTCCACCCGCATCCCCGCGCACACTGCCGCGACCGACGAGGACTCGGACGCAGCCGGCGCCTCCATCCATGGCACGGCCAGTGAGTTGGTCCTCTACTTGTACGACCGCATCCAGGCCGAATCCTTGCGCGTGGACGGGGACACAGGGCTGCTCGACCTGCTCCGCGCCTGGGAGCCGGAGGAGAAGTAGGACGCGTGCCCATACTGTGCCGCCGTTGAAGCCACCCTGCAGCGGGGGCAGCATGAGGGCAGCGGGTGGCGACTAGACCTCTATGAAGGCGACGACCAAGATCATGTGCAGGACGGTGACGCAGTACAGGCCGCGCGCCGTCGACGGCCCCCTCCCGGTCCGCCTCACGCCGCACGCCCCAACTGCTGCCCCCGCGCCCGCCGTACCTGATCAGCGTGACAATCGTTCGCCGGGCTCTCGGCTACGGCTTTCAGACGCCGCTCCTGGCATCCGCCACGGCGCCTACTCATCGCCAGGCCGCCATCGAGACTTGGACGCCGAACCACCAGCCGTCCAGCTCCCAAACCTGAGCGACCTACGGGACCGCGGTGTACTCGGGTCACCAGGGAGGAGCAAGCAGTGAGCAGCACCCGCCGCGGCCCTGGGTACCGGTCCTTGGTCCGACGAGCCGGTGCTGTCCCGGGTTGGCGACAGCCGCGAACGTGCCCGTTCGGCTGCGGAGCGGGCCCGCCGCTGGGCCGCCCGCCCCGTCCGACGAGGAGCAGCTCCCGACGCGGCTGCCGGGGCGCCGCCAGCTGGGCAGCGGACCAGAGTCGAACCAGCCCGCTCCAGGTGGAACGCGATAACGGCGACGCGCAGGGGCGGAATCGGCCCGCCAGCGGCCGCGATAGGGCGGCCACTGGTCCAGCACAGTTCCGCCTGCGGCCGGGAGCTCCAAGGTTGGTCGGCCACTGAGCCTTGGAGGCCCACACAGATGGACTTGCGGATGCGGATTCCTGCCCCGGGTGCGGTCCGCGTTTCCCCTGTGCCGGACCCGAGGGTTGTCAGCCGCAGTCGTTGCGGTTGATGCGCAGGGAGCGGGTCTGGTCGTTGAGGTTGTAGCCGCGCAGGTCGTGGATCGATCCGCCGCTCTTGGTGACGCATACCCACCGGCCGGAGTAGTTGCGCTTCTCGTAGACGCGTGCGGTTCGATCCGAGTTGTTCCGCACCGAGCTGCCGCGGTCCCGGATGGCCGAGGGTAGGTCCTTCACGCTGCCGTCGACGGCCCGTTTCACCCACGGCTGCCCGCCGAAGTTGATCTCGGGGTAGATGCACACGTAGCCGTCGGGGCAGTCGATCTCTGCCGACCTGCTGGTCGCCGACGCGGCAGTGGGAGCCACGGCGGTCAAAAGAGGCACGGTCAGAGCGGCGGCCACGAGGCTGCGGGAGAGATGGTTCATGCCCACAGTGAAGAGCCACGGCCGCGTTCGCGAGGGCGTCGGGAGACAAAACCACGCGATCGGGCGGAAACGCGCGTGGTTCCTGGAAGGGCTGGGATGCGAGAACACGGTGTTGCCGTTGTGCGCCAGGTGGCGGTTGGGGCTGGGCGCATTTCGAGTCTGCTCTCGAGCATCCGGGTGAGGCCGCATGTCGGGCCAGCGTGTGGGCCAGGTCGGTGCGGTACGACAACGACATGGCCACTCACCCCGACCCTCAGCCGAACACGGAGAGCGCCAGCCGCGAATCCCTGGCGAACCGCAAGGGCTACGACGACCGCTTCCTGGGACCGGCTGTCCCGCTGCCCGTACCTGCCGATTCGGGCACCGAAACGGTCGTCCTCCCCTACGCCAACTTCACAGTCGTCTTCCGCCCGGACCGGCGGCTGGCTGCGGCAACCGCCGTCATGATCGACGGCGCCCGCCTCGTCGACGTGCCGCGCGAGGACGAGTGGCGCTTCGACCCCCGCCTCCCCGAGGCCCAGCAGGCCGGCCACCTCATCTACAAGGACAACCCGCTGGACAAAGGACACCTGGTCCGCCGCCTCGACCCTGTATGGGGACCCGACGCACCCAAGGCGAACGACGACACGTTCCACTACACCAACTCGGCGCCCCAGATGAACGTCTTCAACCAGGGCAAAAAGCTCTGGCAGGGACTGGAGAACTTCCTGCTCGAGCACGCCGAAAACTTCGACCGCAAGCTGACGGTCTTCACCGGGCCGGTGCTCGAGAACTCCGACCCGCCCTACCGGGGCATCCAGGTACCGCTCCAGTTCTGGAAAGTCGCCGCGTTCATGCAGGACGGGGACCTGGCGGCCACCGCCTACGTGCTCGACCAGAGCCCCGACCTCACCAAAGACGCCGCCGCCCAAGCCATGGCGGAAGCCGCGCGAGCAGGAGACCCTCCCCCACTCGGCGCCTTCCGCACCTTCCAGGTGCCCGTGGCCGACATCGCCCGCCTCACTAGCCTGGACCTGGGCCCGCTGCCGGCCGCCGACCGGCTCCCCGCCGGCGTGCGCGCAGCACGGCCCTGGACCCTCCTGGAGTCCTACGACGACATCACCATGCCCACCTCGTAGGAGGGCACCGGGAAGGCGGCCGAGCTGGACAGTCGCCTTCAAGGGGCGGGCCCGCCGCAGTTGGTCGCCCGCTGCCGAGCCTCGGCCGCCATGGGCTGGGGCCCGGTGGCTGCCGGTTATGCGCTGGCCAGGTACCACAGCTGGGAGGACGCGCCGTCGGAGCGGTCTCTCGTGAGCGCGGAGGACCCCGTTGCCGGGAGTGGTGCTGGCACGGCGGATGAGCTGGAACCTCCTTCAGCGAAACCGGAATTAGTGCTTCAGGTTCCCGGTCCACTTGAGGCAGGGTGAGCAGAGGGTCGAAGACCTGGTCGGATTGTCTCGTGCAGCAGGTCAGCCGCGAGCCGGGGGTTCAGCAGGGCTCGGCGGTCATCACAGTGGTGGGCATTCACTCCGTCGAGGCATCTTTTGCCTCCGGCGGCATGGACCGTGAGCATCCGCCCATGTTCAGGACATGAAGCTCGCAATTCGCGCTGGTCTGGCCGGAGTTCTGGCCGCAGCCGCGCTCGCTACCGCCAGCCCCGCTCAGGCCGAGGACATCACTCTTCCTCTGCGTTCAGCCGTCGCCACCCTGCCGGTGGCCGAGGAGGACCGCAGCGGCTACGACCGGGATCTGTTCAACCACTGGATCGATACCGACCGCGACGGGTGCTCGACCCGGTCGGAGGTACTGCTGGAAGAGGCCACGGTGGCGCCTCAGGTGACCGGCCGGTGCACCCTCAACGGCGGGCGCTGGTACTCCTGGTATGACGACCAGGAGGTCGAAGGCGCCCGTGGCCTGGACATCGACCACCTCATCCCGCTCGCCGAGGCCTGGGATTCGGGCGCCTCGGCCTGGACCAGCAAGCGGCGCGAACGGTACGCCAACGACCTCGGAGACAGCCGCGCCCTGGTAGCGGTGACCGCCCGGTCCAACCGCCAAAAAAGCGATCAGGACGTGTCCGAGTGGCTGCCTGACGACGCGGTGGTGTGCCGGTACGTGGCCGACTGGACGGCGATCAAACTCCGCTGGAACCTCACCGTCGACCCGGCCGAACAGCAGACCCTGACCGACCTCGCCGCCAACTGCCCGAACACCCCGGTCACCGTCGCCACCGCCGACTGACCCCGCCCGCCCGTCGCCCCGGAGCCCAGCATGGCGCCGGGGCGACGGGCACAGCCGTCAACTAGCAGATGTGGATCAGCTGACCGGAGCCCGCGTCGTAGCGACGAGACACGAACTGGCGTCAGCTCGGCCCTCGAGTAGGAGCAGGATGCTCTCGTCGCCACGTCTCGACCTGCGCGGTGACCCACGTCGGGGTGGCGCTTGGACTGCAGCGCGGCACCGACGAACGGTCCTGCAGACCGGCTTCACCGAACCTGCGCCAGTGATTGACATACTCATCTCGGCGGCTACGTGGGCGATGGGGCGAGTCCGACAGCGTTGGACTAATCGGCGGCGTCCCTCGACAGTGAGCGGTGTGCATTGCGATGAGTCATAGCCGCGTGTCGTCAGTCAGTGGGGGCGACTCGGATCAGGTTGCCATCCGGATCCGCAACGACGAAGGTGCGCCCGAATATTTCATCGCGCGGCTCGCTGACCACTCGGGCCCCTTTCGCCACCCACCGCTCAAACTGGCGATCGATCGCGTCGGGTCCGCCAGACAGTGGGAGACAGACCTCGCTGGTGCGTGGCACCGCCGGGGTCAGGCCGTCGATCTGCCCGCTCCAGAGCGCAAGGTCTGCGCCGTCGCCAAGATCGAAGGCGATGTATCCAGGAGTCTCGAAGCTGGGCTTGATCTCAAGCAGGTCTGCGTAGAAGCGGGCAGCTTGGGGTGCCTCGTTGACGTACACGATGAACACGATCGAGGTCGACATTGCTCACTCCCTGGGTCGGTCTCACTGAACGACTGGAGCTTGCCTGTCATTTGTGACGGATTCCGTCACGTTCCCTGAGACTCTTGATCCGTGACTCCGGATCGCTTCTTCTCGCTGCTGCTGACGCTGCAATCTCGGGAGACCATGACGACCGCCGATCTGGCGGCGCAAGTCGGTGTGTCGGTCCGTACCGTCCTCCGAGATCTGCAATGGCTGCAAGAATCGGGATTCCCGCTGCTGATCCGACGAGGCCGTTGGGGCGGGGTGACCCTTCTACCTGGTGGGATGCTCGACACGTCACGGCTCACTCCCAGCGAACGGGACCATCTCGCGCTCTACGGCCTCGACGACATGCAGCGCGAGCAACTGGGAGCCGCGGCCGACACCCGGCGCGCGCACCAGAAGATGCGTTCGACCCTGCGCCTGTCGAACATCGACGTGCTGCCCTTGAGCGCGGTCGTGACCACCGACAACAGCCCGTGGTTCTCCAGAGACGCCGAGGGGCTGCCTCCGGCAGCGCTGGTGGGTGACCTGCGGCGCGGTGTGCGGTTGCGCATCTGCTACCGCCGATCCGAGGACGTCGAGGCCACCTGGCGGGTCATAGACCCTTATGGCTTGCTGGCCAAAGCCGGGAGGTGGTATCTCGTGGCAGACTTCGCGGGGCGTCCTCGACTCCACGCGCTGGAACGGATCGTCGGCTGGGAGCCGATGCGGGCAGCTCGTCGGCTGCGTCCGGACGTGACCTTGGACAGCGTCGCAAGCGAACTGACGGCGCACTGGGAGAACCCGGAAGTCTTCCAGATCCACGCCGAACTTGACTCGAACCAACTCAGTCGGGCGAGGCGCATCCTCGGCCGCCGCTTGACCATTCGGGACACCGCAGGAGCGCAACGAGTGAGCATCACGGTCACCGGTCGGGACTTGGAGGACGTTCGCCTGCTACTGCAGTTCGGCAACAGCGTCACCGTCACCAGCCCCGCAGAAGCCCGCGAGCGCATCCGACAACTCGCTACACAGATCCTTCAGAAGTACTCGTAGAGAGTTCTCGCCCTGAATCTCCCACACGAGGTGACATGGTCGTCCTGCCCCGCAACACCTAGGCCGTGTTGCTAAAGGTCTGGACCCAGTGGAGTGTGGCGGCGAGGCACTGACCGGAGTGGTGGTTGCGGGCGGTCTTGTCTGATCGCATCGCGAGCCCGCGCCACTGCTTGAGCTTGTTGAAGCAGCGCTCGACGACGTTGCGGCCTCGGTACCGCTGCCGCTGCTCGTCACCGAAGTCGATCGGGCGGCCAGGTCGCTTGCGGCGGTGGGCTATTTGGTCGTCACGTTCCGGGATCGTCGTGGCGATGCCGCGCTCGCGCAGCCACGCCCGGTTCGCCCTGGACGGGTAGCCCTTGTCCGCCAGCAGCCGGTCCGGACGCTGACGTGGCCGTCCGGTCACGCCGGCCACGCGGATCTCGTCGAGCGTGTCGGGCAGCATCGTCGTGTCCGCGACCTGGCCGCTGGTCAGGACGAACGCCAGCGCCCGCCCCTTGCCGTCGGTGACCAGGTGCGTCTTAGTCGTCAACCCGCCACGGGAGCGGCCGATCGCATGATCAGCGGGTTCGTCTCCGAGCTTCTTATAGCTCGACAGCGCCCCCTTTGTCCCTGGGCAGGGTCGCGCCGTGCTGGTGGACACGCACGATCGTGGAGTCGATCGACGCGATCCAGTCGACGTCGCCGCCCTGGTGAGCCATCGCCTGAACCTGCTCGAGGACGCGCGCCCAGACCCCGGCCTTCGACCAGCGGCCGAAGTTCTTGTAGATCGTGTTCCAGTTCCCAAACCGTTCGGGCAGATCACGCCACGGCGCCCCGGTGCGAAACCGCCACGCCGTCGCCTCGACCACCGTGCGTCGGTCTACCGGCGGACGGCCCATAGTCTTCACAGCGGGAAACAGAGGCCCGAGCACGGCCCAGGCCTCATCAGAGATCACGTCACGCGACACAAGCACAAGGCTGCGCCCGACGACTTCGAAGACCCTCTAGCAACACGCTCCGAGGCTGACCGAGACTCGTTGCCCGCGCGCACCACGAAGCGTCAACTGGTCAGACGGGATCGGTGAACGAGATCGACTTGCCGGTGGCCTGGGCATATGCGATCTCCCTGCTCGTGGACTCGCCGATATACCCGCCGGGGTTGACGACCAGAACCCGGTCAGCCAGGTCGATCTTGCGCAGGTGGAGGGCGTCCAGGGCGGTCTTCTGCTCGTTGGTGATCAACTCGTCTGCTTCGCCTGGCGCGACGACGATGACACCTGCGAAGGTCAGATCACGGTTCGCCGCACGCATCTCGTTCACGAACCGGGTAGAGCCACAGATGCAGACAATCTCAGGTCGGTCGGGCACGGCTCAGTCCTTCGGTCGAACGGGAAACCGTCCGTGTGCACGCTGACGTCACAGACAGGCACACGAGCCAACAGTTTACGTAGCGAGACGGACGCCGCACAGCTACACCGTCGCAGGCAGGAGGCATGGCCCGTACCGGGAATGGCGCTGCTCGACGGCTAAGTCTGGGGTGCGTCCCTGGCTCACCAGCCTTCTTTAGCAACACGGCCTAGCTCAGAGCAAGTTGTCCAAGAGGGTGGTTGGAGCGAGAGCGGGGAGGGGTGGCGGTGGTTTGGTGGTGGATTCGGTGTTCGAGTGCGGTGAAGCGGCGTCGCGTGTGGGTGTTGGTGAGGGCCTGGTGGACGGCGGAGGGCTGGCTGATGAGCATGACGCCTTGGCGGGCTCGGGTGATGGCGGTGTAGAGCAGGTTGCGTTGGAGGAGTTGGCCGGCGGAGGTGGTCATGGGGATGACGACGTAGGGGTATTCGCTGCCTTGGGAGCGGTGGACGGTCAGGGCGTAGGCGTGGAGGAGTTCGTCGAGGTCGGTGAAGTGGTAGGGGACGGGTTCGCCGTCGGTGAGGGTGACGGTGAGTTGGTGGGTGTCGATGTCGATGGCGGTGATGGTTCCGGTGGATCCGTTGTAGACGCCGTTGGTTCCGCGGTGGGGTTGGTTGCGGATCTGCAGGACGCGGTCGCCGAGGCGGAAGATGTGTCCTTCGTGGTGGTGCTGAGGCTTGTCGGGTGCGGGCGGGTTGAGGCGGGCCTGCAGGCGGGCGTTGAGGGCGAGGGTGCCGGTTGCGTGGCGCCGGGCTGGGCAGAGGACTTGGATGTCCTCGAGGGCGGTGTTGAAGTGGTGCGGGATTTGGTTGGCGACCAGTTCCACCACGTGTTCGGCGATGGTCTCTGGGTTTTCGAGGGGGCGGCAGCCGAACACGCGGTCGGCGGGCTGGGGTGGCAGGCCACGGAGGATGCGGTGGGCGTTGTCGATGATTGCTGCGCTGCCATCGTCTTGGCGGAAGATGCGGGTGAGCTGGGTGCGGGGAATGTCGGGGACTGCGAGGAGGTCGCGTAGGACGCGGCCGGGGCCGACGCTGGGGAGTTGGTCGGTGTCGCCGACCAGGAGCAGATGGCAGCCGGTGCGGATGGCGGCGGTGAGTCGGGCGGCGAGTTGGACGTCGAGCATGGAGGCTTCATCGACGACGATGAGGTCGGTGGCATCCAGTCTCGTGTGGTTGTCAGGGTGGGCGGACGCGTCGGGCGGCGTGTTGATCAGGCGGTGGACGGTCGTGGCTGGCTGTCCGGTGGCCTCCTCCATGCGCTTAGCGGCTTTGCCGGTGGGGGCGGCCAGCGCGATGGTGATGCCTGCTGTGGCGGCGAGCATGACGAGGGTGCGCAGGGTGTGGGTTTTGCCGCAGCCTGGTCCTCCGGTCAGGATCGACACCGGTGTGGTGAGCGCGGTCAGGACGGCTTGCTGCTGCTCTTCGGTCAGGTCCTTGGGGGCAGTCTGGGCCAGGAGGCTGGTCCAGTCGGTGTGCTTGGCCAGGGCGGGGTGGGCGTGGTGTAGGCGGAGGATGTCTTCGGCTAGTCCGGTCTCGGCGCGGTACATGGAGGTGAGGCTGACGGCGGTGGTGGCGTGGAAGACGTCGGCGTCTTCGAGGATGGGTGTGGGGAGGGTTTCGATGACGGTGTCGCCGGCGGCGCGGAGGGCGTCCAGGGCGTGGCGGAGGATGGGGTCTTCGAGGATGTCTGTGGTGGTGGGGTCGTCGTCGGTGAGGAGGTGGCGGGTGCGGGCGAGGAGGGTGCGTTCGGGGAGGTGGCAGTCGCCTCGGGTGCGGGCTTGGGTGAGGGTGTGGAGGAGGGCTGCTTGGAGGCGTTGGTCGCTGTGTTTGGGGGTGCCGACGGCGAGGGCGATGCGGTCGGCGGTGTCGAAGCCGATGCCGTGGATGTCGCGGCACAGTTGGTAGGGGGTTTGGCGGACGATCTGCATGGGGTTTTGGTCGGCGTCGGTGTAGGTCTGGTGGATCTTCACGGCCAGGTGGGCGGAGATGCCTAGGCCTTGGAGGAAGACCATGATCTCTGCGATGGCTTTCTGGGTTTGCCAGGCTTGGGTGATGCGGTTCAGGCGGGTGGGGCCGATGCCGTGGACTTCCAGGAGGCGCTGGGGTTCGGTGTCGATGATGTGGAGGGTCTGGTCGCCGAACTGGTCGACGATTGCGGTGGCCAGTGTTTCGCCGATGCCGTGGATCAGTCCGGAGGCGAGGTAGAGGCGGGTCGCGCGTCTGGTGGCGGGCAGGGTTCGCTCGCACGTCTCGGTCTTGAACTGGCGCCCGTAGCGGGGGTGGTGGATCCAGGTTCCGGTCAGGCGCAGGCTCTCCCCCGGTTGTGTGCCGAACAGTGCCTTGCCGACCGCGGTGATGGTCTGGGGGCTGGGTGTGTCGTCGGCGATGGTCAGGCGGAGCACGGTGTGGTGGTCGTAGGTGACGTGGACGAGGTGGTCGACGACTCCGTCGAGGCGGTCGCGGGGTGGTGGTGGGCTGGGCAGCGGGGTCACGGGAGGTGTCTTCTCTGGGTGTGAGCCGGGGTGAGGCGGGTGGTGGTGAGCGGGATGTGGCTGGTCACCGCGAGGGACGCCGGGGTGGTGGTGCGGTGGGTCAGGGTGATGCCGGGGGTGTGACGGGGCACGGCTGTACCTCTGTCTGGGCGAGGTCGGTCTCGGGGGCCGCGGGCGGGGTGGCCTGTGGTGTTCGATGCTGGTCGAGGCGTCGCATGTGAGGGTCGGTGTAGTGGCTGGGCTGCAGCCACAGGCCTGTGTCGGGGTCGGCGGTGGGCACGAGCCAGACGGGGATGTGGTGGGTGAGGGCTCGGCGGCACATGTCGGCGGTGCTGCCCTGGTGGTCGGGGTGGAAGTTTTCGTGGAAGGCGATGACCAGGCGGGGGCCTTCGTCGTGGAGGATGCGCTGGTTGCGTTCGGCTTCGCTCCAGTAGCGGGTGCGGGAGCGGCGGCCGGGTGCTGGGGTGAGGGGGTAGCAGCGGTGGCGCCAGGCGGGCAGGTCGTGGTGGGTGCACCAGTGGTGGGCGGCGCTTGCGGCGCCGGTGCTGGCGGTTTCGATGATGACGAGGTCGTTTTCGTGGCGGGTGGCGGCGCGGTCGAGGAGGGTGGTGATGGTGTCGGGCCAGGGCCAGCGGCGGCTGCCGCAGATCAGCACGCGGGAAGCGGAGTCGGTCATCTGCTGCCGCTGTGGGTGGGGGGTGGCGGGCCAGGTAGGTGGTGCTGGATGTGCTGGTGGTGGGTGTGGGGGTTGAAGGGTTCCCAGCTGGTGCGGGCGATGTCGGCTGCGTCCGGGGTGGTGGCGTGGGTGGTGCAGCGTTGGGCGCGCCAGCGCAGTTGTTCGCTGTAGGGCAGGTGGGTGAGGTCGTAGAGGGCGAGCCACAGTTCGGGGAGTGGGAGGTGGCCGGGGTTGTGGTCGGGGTGGAGTGGGGCGAGGGTCCAGGTGCCGGGGAGGGCGTCGGGGGCGAGGATGGGGTGGGGGCAGCGGTGGCGGTTGCGGGTCTGGGCTACGCAGGGGATGTGTTCGAGTGGTCCGGGGGCGAGGTAGCGCAGGTACAGGAGTTGCACGACCGGTCGGGCATCCGGTGTCGGGGGGTTGGTGGGTGGTGGGTCGGGGCGTGGGGGTGGGGTGAAGCGGCCGGTGTCGTGCAGGCGCCGGGTGTTGAGGGCCAGGCTTCGGCGCAGGCTGTCCAGCAGGCTGTTGCCGGGCGGTGCGGGGGTGGCGGGGCACAGGGCGCGGTGGCGGACGCGGCACCAGGGTGAGCCGTCGCCGGCGGGGTGGGCGAGGCCGGAGTTGATGTGCCAGCGCTGGTGTGGGGGTACGGCGGCGGTGGGGAGTTCGTGGGGGTGGAGCGGGACGGGGTTGTGGCCGCCGGTGCGTTCGTACCACTCGATGCGGTTTCCGCATGCGGTGCACCGACCTTGTTGGGCGATGCGCAGGAGGCGGGTGGGGCTGTCCGGGGCGACGCGCAGAAAGCGTGGCGGGCAGCGGTGCTTTGGGCTGCCGTCCCATGCCAGATCACCGGCGGCGGGGGTGCTCGTGGAGTGCATGGCCGGGAACCTGACAGGCGACACGCCGCAGGGGCTGCAGCGCAGCCGCCGGTGTCCCCCGCGTGGCCGCAGTGCCCCGTACTCACGTTCCCTTGATGGTCGTTAGTTCGAGGACTGTCGTCAGTTCGGGTGGTGGCGTTTGCTCAGCCTGGAGGGCCCGCCCGGGAGGACGGTGGGGTCAGGTAGCTGGCGGGGCGGGCGGTTCGTGCCCTTCGCAGAGGGTGCCCAGGAGCTGGTCGATGGGGGCGCCGAGGGCGTGGGCGAGGGCGTGCCAGGTGGCGATGCTGCCGATGGTGCGGCCCTGCTCGATTTCGATGAGGGTGCGGCGGGATAGGCCGCTGTGGGCTGCGAGTTCGTCGTAGCTCCATCCGCGCGCGGCCCGCAGCCGGGAGAGCTCGAGGCGGAGCTCGTCGAGGTTGGGGTCGGGCGGGAAGATCGTCACTCGCCTATCGCACGGTGCAGACCCCTGCCCTGTCAGTGCAGACCTCTGCCCTATTTCTGTTGGTGTCGGTCACCCGAGGTAGGGCAGAGGTCTGCACTACTGTGCCGCCGCCGACCCGCTCACCACCCGAAGGCAGAGGCGACGAACGACGAACGCGGCCGGCAGCCAGACCAAGCACGGCACGGAGGATGACCACCGATGGGGCTCGGCACGACCACCCGCCCAGTACGGCGCACCTGGACGGTAGAAATCCGACCGCATGCGCGGGGCCGGGTCCTGCTGTGCCCGCACTGCGACCCCACTCCCGTCGACACCGAACCTGCGGCAGTCCGCGCGACCGTGGTGGCCCACTTGGCACACCACGCCCGCAACGAGCCACTCGCGTATCACCTGCGGACCTGCCAGTGCGGTGAGCACGCCTGCCAGTGGCACCCGCGTCACCGGGGTTGCGATGGCAGCCTCGTTCTCCTCCTCTCGCGTAACCGCGGCGGCCACCACTGGCGGCTGGCCGACACGTGCCGTGCCTGCGCTGCGGCTACCGAGTACGCGGCCGCGGTCCCCGAACCTGCGCATCAGCCCGCCCCTCTCCCCCACCACTCCGAGCTGGAGCCCAGAGCGGAATCCGACGCTTCCCTGCCCGGCCGGGAGTACGGCACGGCGCCTTGCCGCGAAGTGGCCTTGTACGGCTATGACTTGCTGGAGGATGGCCCGTTGTGGCCCGACCCCCTGGCGCACAACTGGGATGGATACCCCGCATAACTCAGTGACCTGAACAGGCTGGTCCGGGGGTACCTCGCCAGGGCCCTTCTGGAGTACGTGCCCCCTCTGACCAGCGAGATGTCACAACTCGACGATTCTCAAGCACTGTTGCATGGCCGCCCGTCGGGTGCGGCCCTGGGGAGAGGAAAGGAGACAAGCACAGTGGATCCGGTGTTGGTCGGGGCGGTGGCGTCCGTGCTCGTCAGCTTGGTGAGCGGTGCAGTGAAGATCGCTCACCGCTGGATGGAGAAACAGGTGGAGCTGGCGCGTATCGCCGATGCAGGGCTGACCAAGCGGGTCAGCTCCGCTACCTCCAAGGGGGCGATGCAGGAGTCGGGACAAGGCCACCTCGTTTGGGCTGCGGCGCCGTCTTCTCTGATCGGGGGTGGCTGCGATGGAGGATGCGGTCGACGTTGAACTGCCTATGGCCGGACCGCTGGAGGCCACCGCAGTAGCTCTTCCGGGTCGGCAGCTGGCGGAGGAGCTGCATCACGGGCAGTTCCCGGCCCTGGTGCGCTTCCTGCTGCTTCAGGGGGCGTCCTGGCCGGAGGCACAGGATGCTGCTCAGGATGCCTTCACTCAGATGTGCGCGCCTGGTGTGTCGATCGCCTATCCGAAGGCGTGGCTGCGCACGGTGGCGACGCGGTCTTGGTTGCGTCAGCAGGTCAAGCCCGAGGATGCGTGTGCGGAGCCGCCTGAGCCCCAGGGGGTGGTGCGGTGGCAAACTCCCGCCCATGCGGTGGAGATCGGTGAGGAGGAGCGCCGTGTCATCGCTTTGCTGCTGCAGTTGCCGGCTAAGCAGCGGGCTGCGATGGCCTGGCACCTGGATGGTTTCGCCACTGAGGAGAGCGCTCGTGCGATGGGCACTACGCAGGCTGCGGTCCGCCAGAACCTCGCCAGGGCACGAGCTGCGTTGAAGGCAGGGCTCGGTCTGTGCGGCGGCGGCAGTAAAGAGCCGGGAGGGGAATGATGAGGGACAACCGGTCCGTGCACGCGGCGGACGGGCGTTCAAGCGACTCGCTCGATGTGCTGCTGGCTTCCGCTCACGGACAAGTCGGCATCGCTGTACATGACCGGCTCATGGCGCAGGGAGGCGTGCCCGAGCTGCGTGATCCGGATCTGGCGTTGGACCGGCTGCTGGCTGCTGCTCACCGCACAGCCGGGCGCGCGATTACCGCCCGGCTGAGCCAGGCAACACACGTCGATCCCGCGGATAAGGGTGGTCAGGAAGCCCCGCGGCCCGATAACGGCGCGTTGGCCAGCCGTCCCGCGCCGGTGCGGCTGAAGTACCGCCGCGATGCCATGCAGATCGCTCGTGCGTACTGGCCCAGGGATCTGGTGGACGCCTTGCGGACCGCGCTGCGGCTTCTCGAGAGGTTGAGCGAGATGCTGGAGGCGTCGCAGCAGCCTGCCGATAGAGCACGTGAGGTGGTCGAGCAGCTCGATGCACGGTTCGCGGAGGTGCTGTTGCTGCCCGCGCCTCGGCGGCGGCCTGTGGAGCTGACGGGGACCGACTACCTCGCGGCCGTCGAGGTCCGTCTCGCCCGTCCCGCGGAGCAGCTCTTCTACGATGTGGAACGAGTCCGGCAGGTGATGGACGAAGAATTCGCTCCTCTGTTCACGGCAATCGATGACGCTGCTGCCGGGTACCTTCTTGGAGCCGAAGCAGTCGCGCAAGATCTCTACGACGACCTGGAGCACGCCAGCACGCGGGCGATGGCCCTGTCCCGGGCTGTTGCCGAGGTGGAGAAGATCAGCAATGACTTCGTCGGGGCCGATCTCCGCCACGCCAACCTGGACGGCGTGCTCCTGGAAGGCATCCGCTGGGACGCTGCCACCATCTGGCCTGACGGATGGGAGGCACTGATCCGGCGGGCGTCGCTGCCGGTCGGCGGAGAACACGGAGTCCTCGTCATCGCAGCAGAACCAGACGACAGCGTCATCCCCGCCAAGGCCTGAGGGCGAGAGTGTGCGGCCGCACGTCTTGGTGGGCCGATCGGCGACACCCGGTATGTCTTCGAACAGAGTTCTGCCCACTGCAGCAGTTGACTTCCGCGACTTCTCGCCTTTTGCCCCTCCGCCCGAGGGGGTGGTGGCATGCTGCTGCCCCCGGAAGAGCGCAACTTCTGTGCGCACGCGCCCCTTTGAGGCGGTCCTCTCGTCCTGACTCAGCAGCGAGAGCCGGAGTCAACGAGCCAAACCTGTTGCATCTTCACGTGCATCTCTGTAGCCCACAAGAGTGAAAATCTGCACATCTGGGCCTCCATACCGGAATGGCGGTAGCGCCGTCAGCAGAAGCCACTTCCTGGCCATTGTTTTTCGTGCTTTAAGGATCGTCGGCTCGGCAGGGATCGCTCACCCTGCGAATTCTTTCGACTTCCCTCAGAATCTGATCACCTGCGGACGGCGGCGACTTACGGACCGCGTCAACCGATAATTTGCACGCCCGCAACGGTTGTGCGGCCGACTGTAAGTTGGGGTTTCGAGCGGGGCGCAAGGCCCCGCATACAGTCGCCCCAGGGTGGGTTAGGTCCACCCTGGGGCTATTCCGATCGAACAAGAGGATTCAGCTAGTGCTCGACCGAATTATCCGAGGAGTCCGTGGGACCGCCTCGATGCTCAGCGAAGGTAGCAGGCTGCCGCTTTCGTCTTGGCAAAGCAGCGGGCTGGTTGCCTGGCATGTCACGCTGCGTCTGCGGGCTGCGATTTTGGTGGTCATCGTGATCTGGGTGACCACGACGGGATTCGGCCATCTGCCTGCATGGGCTGTCCCGTTGGGGGCAGTGGCGGCGGCGGCTGGCCATTCAAGCGTTCGCTACCTGCGGATTCGCTTCCTCTGAGATACCGGGCGCCTGTCCTGGAAGGCCGAGCCTTACCGGAGCAGGCGCCCGCCCACACTGACGACGGTATGCCGGATTCGTCGGGGATTTTCTGTTCCGGGCGGATGGGCAGGTACCCCGGAGGAAGGGGAGAAACAAATGGGTGCTTCGGATGTCTACGCGCGGTGTGTGCTGTGCGGACGCCGTTTCCGGCAGCGGACAGGGCCGGGCCGCAAGAGGGACTACTGCGAGAAAGCCTGCCGGCGTCGGGCGCAGCGGCTGCGTGATGGTGAGGCCAAGGCCACGCCAGCTGCAGCGTTTCCCTGGGGGCGGCAGGTCGCCGATGACGCTTTGGTCTTGGCCGCGCGGCTGGCCGAAGCCGAACGGGAGAAGGTCCCCTTGCCTGATCTGCTGGCGCACGCCGACCGGTTGGCGAGGAATGTGTCCTGCTATGTGGCAGCTGCGGTACAGGATGCGCGGGCAGACGGTACCGGGTGGGCTGCGGTGGCCGAGGCTGCAGGGGTCAGCGTCGAGACGGCGAGGATCAGGTGGAATGAGCAAAAGGTGAAGCGGCTGCTCGCCCGCCGTGATCAGCACTGGACCGCACCGACGGAGCCTGCGCAGGGACAGCCGGGAGCTCTGGGCGCGTCCTTGGGGCGGTCGTCCGCCCAAGAAGACACCGGGATCGGGCGTGCGCGGCGTCAGCTGGCGGCTGCGCTTTCCTGCCTGCAACGCAAGAGCTCGGTGACTCTCCAGGAAGCCGCCCATCAGGCCGACTTGTCGCCGTCTTACGTCTGGCGGGTCCTTAACGGCACTCGCCTGCCGGCCTGGCCGGTGGTGTACATGCTGGCCACGATCTTCGGGGGCAATGCCGGGGAGCTGCGATTTCTGTGGGAGCGAGCTCAGGGAGTCTGTCCCCCGTCGCGCCAGTCGGTGACCGGTGCGGCGGGACGGCTGCAGGCCGCGCTGCGTGGGCTGTATCTGGCGGCGGACGGTCCTGATCTGCGGCGTCTGAGCAAGAGCGGTGGAGAGTCCTTGGCCCCTGAGCTTGTCCAGGAGGTGCTTGATGGTGACCTCGTTCCTGATTGGTGGACGGTCGAGAAGCTGGTTGCCGGGATGGGCGGGGACGCGTCAGCCATCAGGCCGCTGTGGGAGGACCTGCACTACGCGTTCCTCGCGTCTCGGGACGTTTTTCCCACGGGCGGACTGCCCCGTTCGGGACTGCCTGGTACTGAGATGGACACCGACTTCGATGCAGCGTCTTCGTAAGGCGCAGCCTGCAGTGAGCAGTTGGGCGCCGTTATGTCAGGAGGGAGGTGTCATGGCTCAGCCGGGGTGGTCCACGGACGCCCTTGCACAGGGGTACACCGGGTTCCGCCAGCTGTATCGCGAGCACTATCTGCGCTACGCACGCCTCCGGATCGGTGACAGAGCAGTTGGGGCGGTGGGGGCCGCTTTCGGGCATCTGGCGTGTCGGTGGCCCACGATTCTGGGCAGTGCGACTCGCCCTGCGGCGTATTCCTGGCGCCTGCTGGGCCGGTGTGTTACTGCGGCTGGTCAGGGTGGGCCCGGCACCGCGGACAGTGCGGGGGAACTGTACGGCGCGCTGCCTGCTGAGCAGGCTGACGCGGTGTTGCTGCACTATCGGCTGGGTATGACGCTGATCGAGGCCGCAGATCTCATGGGGATCGATCCGTCAGCGCTGGCGGCTCATCTGCTCATGGCTGAGCGCTGTCTGCCGCAAAGTCTTTCCAGTGTCCTTCGTCTACCGGAGGCGGGGAGCATGCGCGGCTGATGGCTTGGGGAAAGTGAGGCGAGCAATTACTCCCCTCCATGTCCAGTCCCCGTCAGCCGTCTGGGGGTCCTTCCTTTAGGGGGGTGGGCGCCGGACTGCCATCGTCTCTAGCATGGGCCTCCTTGCTGCCAAGCGGCCTCCGTGTGCAGGAGGCGAGGGGGGTCGGATGGATCACTGGGAGAATCCCATTGCTCACTCCATTGACATCAACACGCCAAGCATCGCTCGCATGTACGACTGGTATCTGGGAGGGACAGACAATTTCCCTTCTGACCGCAAAGCTTGTCGGGATCTGTTAGAGATCGCTCCCAGCACGTGTGCCCTGGCCCGGAACAACAGACTGTTCCTCCAGCGGGTGGTCCGCGTCCTTGCTCTGGAGTATGGGGTGCGTCAGTTCATCGACTTTGGTTGCGGGCTACCCACTGGGAACAACGTGCACCAGGTCGCCCAGAGCATCGACCGCAGTTCACGGGTCGTCTACGCCGACAGTGACCCGATTGTTCTTGCTCATGGCCGGACCTTGCTGGATGAGAACGACGAGACTTGCTTCGTGCGGGCGGATTTGACGGATGCGGACCGCATTTTCGACCGTCCGGAGGTCGCTGGACTCATCGACCGCAAGGCCCCGGTGGCTGCGTTGTTCGTCTCGGGGTTGCACCGCATCCCTGACTCCCACGAGCCGGGGTGCATAGTGCGGCGTGTTACCGAGAAGCTGGCCTCGGGCAGCTTCGTGGTCATCTGTCAGCTCGTCAGTGACAGTGCGGCTACCCGGCAGGCGGCCACCGAGTTCATGCGGCAGACCACTGACGACAACTGGGGCCGCGTCAGGGAGAAGAGCGAGGTGCAGGCCTACTTCGACGGTTTGGAACTTCTTACTCCAGGGCTGGTCGAGGTTTCCGCCTGGCGGCCGGACTCCGACGTAGCCCCGCGGCAGCGCACCTTCGAGTGGGAAGAGTACGGCGGAGTCGCACGTCTCCCCTGACGTCCGGACGGTGGAGTGCTCAACTCCGCTGCCGAAAAGCGTGGGCCGCGTACTCCCTTATGGCTGCGTGGAGAAGTTCCATGGTCTCCTTCCGGGACGCGGCTGCCCCCCAGAGCTCGGAGAGCACGTAACGGTAGCTCTCGACGCCGCTCTTCTTGCTGATGTAGGTGGCACCAGCTGCCTGCTCGAGATAAACGAGCTCTGAGGGGCCTCCCGGAGCAAATTTCAGGTAGGTCACCGGAGTACTGGGGGCAATCTTGGCTCCCTTCATGAACCGCACGACGCGGATTGTGATCCCGCTACGCTCTGCTGCGTGCAGCAGATACTCGAGCTGTTCAACCATGACGTCCGCACTGCCCACGGGCCGACGCAGGATGGCTTCGTCGAGCAGTGCCACCAGCTGTGGTCTGCCGCCACCTTGCAAAAGTCTCTGGCGGGTCATCCGCAGATCGACGCGTCGCCTGACCTCGGTTTCGCTGGCGTTGGGCAGACCGGATGTGACGATCGCTCTTGCGTAGCTGGGAGTCTGCAGCAGGCCCGGTACGACGCTGACTTCGTAAGTGCGGATCTCAGTGGCCGAGTCTTCCAGGCCGATCAGGCGCTTGAGCCAGCCTGGTGTCACATCGGCGTACTCGTCGTACCACGCCTTGGCTGTGGCCTGTCGCAGCAGTTCCCGGACCGCCTCGACTTGCTTGGGGTCCTGGACCCCGTAATGGTCGACGAGGTCGAGGACGTCTCGTTCCCGGGGCGGGTTTTCTCCTCGCTCCATGCGGCTGATCTTGGAAACAGATGCCCGGATCACCGGCGCTGCATCCTTGATCGCTAGGCCCTGTTCCCTGCGCAGCCTCCGCAGGTACGCTCCCAGCACCTTGCCGGCAGCGACCGGTTTCTCGCCCTGGCGAGGCAATGGGAGAGCCCCGGCGGTCAACGGTCGGTCCGGATGATCGGCGGACATGCAGACTCCTGCTCCTGGTGCACTGGCGGTGCCCATCACTATCTCAGGATGGTGTCTGCCTGTCCGCCGCAACCTTCCTTGTTCTATACCTGCCTCAGGCGGTCATATGATCGAAATCACCGCTCTTGGCGCCCGTGACAAACGCCGCGAGTTCGGCCCGCGTGTAGACCAGCGCGGGCCCCTCCGGGTGGCGCGAATTACGTACCGCTACGTCTCCATCAGGCAATTCAGTCAGCTCCACGCACGCGCCTGCCGCGTTGCTACAGGTACTCTTGATCCATTTTGCGCCTGTGATCGAACTGGCCGGGATGCCGTTGACGAAGCGCTCCATCGTGACCTCTTTCGCCGTGCTGTTCGAATACCCGCCTTCCAGGGGCGCGCCGGAAGCGCCCGAAGGGCAGTACCGGCACAGATTTATCGCACTCGCGAGAACTCACATGCAATTGCACGAAGGGCGGGATGCTGGGAATACTAGCGTCACCAGCCCCTTCGCGAAGTCCCCCGAAAGAGTGTTCCCGTTAAGGCCGCGGACGCGGCCGGTTCAACGCCGAAGAGGAAAAGTTGGCTCCCCGCAGCAACGCTCCGCGCCTCCCCCGTCCCAGCTCCGCCCCCCTCGACTGGGGGCTGGCCATGGGGCTGGGAGTGCCCCACTTCTCAGCCCGCCGCTTCAGCTCAAACCCTGCCAGCCTGCTACCCATTCGACGCTTTACGCACCGCACTCTCGCCCAGTGGGGCCAACATTCTTGCGTCGAAGACACCACACTGGTGGTCAGCGAGCTTGTGGCCAACGCAGTGCGCCACGCCCTCTCGCATCAAGCCGGCTGCCATGGATGGCTTGGGTTGATGAACACCGCTCACACGATCATCTGTGCCGTACAGGACCCCAGCCGCCACCCACCCCTCCCCCGGGCGACCACTGCCCATGACACAGGGGGGCGCGGACTTCTCATCATCGACGAACTCAGCCACGACTGGGGGTACTCACTCCACGGCAACACTGGCAAGACGGTCTGGGCACTTGTGCCCATCACCATCGCCGGAGTCACCACAGGGGCTGGAAATGGTTGCGGCACACCCAAACTTGAAGGATGGTGATCGCCACTCATCCGGGTACGGCGAAGACCGCACCAAGGGCACCGACGGGCAAGACGGGCGGACACTTCGGCCACAGACAGCAGCCCGCCGCCGACAACTCGAGCCAGTGTCCGCCCGATTGATAGCCTGCTGTTGATCTGATCAACGTTGCAAGGGGACGCAAGAGAGCGGTGCCGCTTCTTGTCCTTGGAGGGGGATGTACATCGTGAGGGTCGTGAAGGTTGCGTCGGCTGTGCTGCTGGCTTGTGCTTTGTCAGCATGCAGCGGTGGCGGCGAGGGGTCGAAGGATGACTCCAGGCACGGCACTGGCGGTGACCAACCGGCTGATGAAACCGCACGGATCAGCGTGCCCTCGACGTACGACAACTCGCAAGGCTGGCAGGAACCGGTCGCCGCCGGCGGACTCGATGGCACTGTGCCGCTGGCCTCGGCCCCCCGCAGCAACCTTGTGACCTACCTCGACAGCACTGGCCAGGGATATGTACTCAAGGCCCGGGACGCGAAGACGGGGAAGCTGCGCTGGCGCAGCAGGCCATGGACACCACCGGTGCCGGAGGAGAGCGATACGGAGACCGGCGAGGCCGAGCCGCCGAAGCTCAGCGTGATCACAAGTGGCGGTGCCGAGTACGTCGTGGCCTATGCCTACGGGGAGAAGCAAAAGGACGAACTCAGTCGTAAACGGGAGGTTGTTGAGGTCGTCTCCTACCGCGCTGACGCCTCAGGGCAGAACGTTGCCCCGTTGAAGACTGCCGATGTCCCTGTACTCGGAGAGCCTGATGGCATCAACGCCGATGGATCCGGAGTAGTGGTCCGTGAGACCGACAGCGTTGAAGCCGTCAACGTCACCACAGGGCGCATCAAGTCGTACGAGTCATGCGACCTGTGTGACGAAGAGGGTGACGCGTTCGCGACGGTTGACCGCGGCTTGGTCACCAGCACTCCTGCCACCGGCTATCAGGTTCTCGGTGCGTGGGAAGGAGCTGACACTGTTCCGGCCGAGTACCGGGACCGGTACGCGAACGCGATCGCTGTCACGGAGGACTATGTCGTCGGCACCTGGAAGGACCTTTCTGCCGACGATTCGCGGTGGGTCGTCCACGACTCCCGTTCCGGCAAGGCGCTCGTCACTATGCAGTGCTCTCCTCCTGAAGGTACGGGGACAGCCAACCCCAAGCTGTACACCCCGTCTGTATCCGCGAACGGCCGGTACCTCGTTGTCGGCACCGGCGCCTTCGACCTCGAGCGCAAGAAGGGGTACTGCTTCGAGGGCACGGACGAGCGCAACCCCATTGAGCTGACCACAGTGGATGACAACGGCGTCGCCTACGGAGCGTCCGTCCCCACAGACACCTCCGAGCCCAGCCCTCAGGTGCAGGTGTCACTGGACACAGGAACGCCCAAGCCTCTCCCATCCGGCGCTATCGTCCCCGCCGCAGACGTCGCTGGACACGGCTTCTTCACGGCTCCGACCGGCAGTGGGAAACTCGCCCTCGGGCTCATCGCCTACCCCCACCGCTGAACCTCCGGCCGCTGTCGTCCCCGGTCCCCGGCAACGGCATCCGGACCGGGGACACACTGCCTCCGGGAAGCGACCTGATGCGTGGCACCGGATTGCTGGCGCCCCAGAGCTGGCCCGTATCTTCCGTTAAGCGGCGAAGCGCTCTTGCCCGATCACGGAGTGCGGGTGCTCGCCTTGTGCCCAGCTGTCCAACGCCTGCTGCCCGATGAGCGTGATGTCGTGGCGGGCCGCGAAGTTGGATGCGGGCGTGATGAATCCGCTAAGGCGACGATGACCGCCGTTTTGGCGCCGTGCTCTGGCCGGGCAGTGCCGTTGAATGTCTGGACCTCTTTGGATCCGACCGATCGCGCATACTGCTTGCACTGCAGCACGATTTTGCCGCCGCTCTGATTCCAGGCAACGACGTCGGCGCCGAGGTCACCGGCCCCGCCGACACGCCGGGTCGCGCATCGGCGAGGGGCCGGTGGCTGGCCGGATCCCCGAAGAAGTTGGCTCGTACCGCAGTGACGACCCGCAGCCCGCTATCGGGCGCGGACCGCGGTCAGGAGGCGGTCGATGAACCGTGCTGAGACGCCGCCACTCTTCGCTCAAGCGCAGCTCCGGCTCCTCTTGCGGAAGAGCCAGCATCAAGCCGTCTTCCCATGCACCACAGTGTCGCTCGGTTGGCACCGAGGGACTCGTGTCCGGGTGGGTGAAGATCACGAGCAGGGACAGCAGGGGCGAGGGACTGCCCACGGCCACGGGATAAGCCATTCGCACGGCACAGCAGTGTGCTGGGCGATCGTGTCACGGTCGGCCTGCCGGTCAGCTACGGCGTTCGAGTGGAGGGGGCAAGGGGCGGCGGGCCTGGATAAGCGTGCAGGACAGCGGGGTGTCGCCATCGGGATCGGTGAGGACATCGATCTGATCGGCGACGAGGCCGTGCTCGGTGAGGAGGTACGTCCAGAGGTTGGGGGGTGAGCACCCACATCCCTACCGACATCGGCTCGGCGCCAGGCAGGGTGAGGACCTCGGGCCGCACGGCGATCGCGGTGGAGGGCCCCGTCCCGGTGGAGTTGGTGTGCAGGGCTGAGAAGACAAGGCGGCCGTTGGGACGGAGTGCCAGGGTCAGGGCGGGCAGCAGTCGGTGGGGGTCGATGTAGGGGACGGCGTGGATGGAGTAGATGACGTGGTAGGGCTCCGTTTGCTTGAGGTGGTCCACAGCGTCGGCGCAGATCAGCCGGAGCCCGGGCAGCCCGCCGTAACGGGCGACTGCGCGCTGGTGCTGCGAGGGGGATGCCTCGACAGCATCGACCTGGACACCGCGGCGGGCGAGGTGGGCCGCGTACTTGCTGATGCCGGATCCGAGGTCCAGTACGCGGAGGCCGGTCAGGTCGCCGAGGATCTCTTCGTCGGGACCCGCGGGCCAGTAGCCCCACGCCAGCCTGTCGACTTCGGGGACGTCGGTTCCCCGAGTGGCGTGGTGCGCGCCGTACCTGGTCCAGGCATCGGCGGTCTGCACTTCGATGTCCAGCATTACGTGCTCCAAGGGGGCGGGGTCACAGGGGCAGGGCGCGTAGCGGCGGAGCAGGGCGAGGTCGGCGATCCTTACGACGGACCTACCCGTGGTGAGGAACTCGGTGTCCCGGCGCCGGCGGGCTGTGGTTCCCATCCCAGCTTCACAAGGGGGCGAGCTTCGGAGAGAAGACAACCTCCGCAGCGGGCCAGCTGTACAGCAGTGAGTAGGCCACACCCTACGTCGGAATCGTCCCGCGAAACACCGAAGAGCTGCCCCGTCAGCACCGCCTGGCTCCCTACCGGTATGACATCGCAGGTGCGCGGTGACCGTCACCAGACTTCGGATCCGCTGCGGCTGCGTCACACGGCAGAGCAAAACACATGCCCTTTCCGTACTATCACTACGACATTGCCGTGCGGGAGTAGTACCTGCTCCCGCACACGTGGCAGCAGACCCTGACAGCACACGCATGAGATTCGTACACGCCGCGAGCTTCGCCCCCGTCGGCCGTGGCGCCCAGAAAGGGACGTAAACACATGTCGAAAACCACTGCTCCGCCCACCCAGTTGACCTCGCAGTACAGCACGCAGGTGGCTGATGACCTCAAGCACAACCTCAAGGAACAGGAACGAATTAGCGGTGAAATCGAAGCGCTGAAAGCACAGTTGGCCGCTCTGGAGCAGGACCACACCGTCCTGGTGAACATCCAGCAGGCCCTCGGAACCTCGGCAGCACCCGCTGTATCCGAGTCCACCGCAGCAGTGCCCGCGCCCCGCAAGAAGAAGACTGCCGCCTCGAAGGCCGACAAGCAGCCCCGGGCAAAGAAGTCCGCCACCCCGGCCCCCAAGCAGACCCGCAAGAAGAACACGCCCGAGGCATCCGCCGTACCATCGGCCCAGCCCACCCTCGTCGACCTGGTGCGCGAGCACCTGACAGGCCAGGGCGAGCCTCGCTCCGCAGCCGAAATCACCGCCGCGCTGGACAAGCAGCACCCCGAGCGCAACGTCAAGACCACCGTCGTGCGCACCACGCTCGAAAACCTCGTGGCCAAGAACCAGGCCCAGCGCACCAAGCAAGGCGCGTCCGTCTTCTACACCGCCCCGGAGGCCGCTGGAGCTGCCGCACCGGACAAGTCGGCAGAGCAGCAGGCTGCGGGCTCGGACCGCTGAACCGCGGTGACGGTGTCGTCGCCGATCTCGAGCAGGCTGGCGGCCTTGAGGTCGGTGCCGACGGCTCCTGGGCCATGTCGTCCTATGGGCAGCGGTCCGGCTGCTGAACCGGCACCGCGCCGACGGGGTGTTGCCTCGTGGACTGGCGAACGATGGTCGGCGAACGTCTGGCCTGGAGGCGTGTTGTGTCCATCGCGGTCGAAGGTCCGTGGCAGGTCGTAGGACCGCGCTCGCTCGGTCGCCAGGGAACGGGTCACACGCAGCGTGTCCGGCCATGCGTGATCGCCTTGTTCAGGTTGACGATCTCGTGGACCACGGGCTCCGGCAGTCCGTACGGCGCCAAGCCTCGCACCACCATGTGCGTGCGATAGCGTCCCGATCGAGCAGGAGGGCGGCTCTCACGCAGTAGGAGTATCAGGTGCGAAGGTCTCCGCGTGCCCGGGAGATCTTGGCCCTCAAGCGACTGGCTTCCTCGTTGGGCTGGTCGATATCCGATTGCCCATGGGCGGCAGCTTCACCGCCAGAGGTGAACAGCGGTACTGGGGAGACGTACTCGGCCGCCGCTTGGTAGGTCGACGCCTCAATGTGGCCGTCGAGCACGGCTATCCGCAGTGCCAGCAAATGTCTCCCGTGGCATCCGGCCCAGCCGGCACAGATGCGACGTGCGTCGCTGTCAAGATCGGCCTGGTGGCATTGGAACAGCGCCGGTGGCTGGTCAGGGGTGGGAGCGTCGTAGCGACGGAGTTTGTCGTACTCCTCGTGTGCCCAGACCCCCGAGGGAACATCGCGCCGGTAGGGACAACTGTCGCAAGGGCGCGGCGCAGGCGGACGGAGCGAAGAGGACATGACCTCAGTATGGTCCGAATGCACCAGCGGGGCCGCCCGATGGCGGTTGTCGTGGCGCAGCCTCGGGATCTGTGCTGGAAAGTGCCGCAGTCCAGCACGCGCAAGAGCTCTGCCGAAAGGTGAGCGGCAGCGCCTGTTCAGCTCGGTCACCTCGGGAGTAAAACGACCTCGTCGGTCAGCCGTTTCCACGCGATCTGGACCTGCGAGACCGGGCCGGGCAGGTCCGCGTGACACTGCTGCCCGGTCCCCGCAAGAGCGCTTGTATGCCGCACTGGATGAGCACGCGAACACCGAGATCGCCGCCTCGGTCTGGACGGCGGACACCTCGGCGGCGATGGCGCGGGCCTCCGTCCCCACCCCACCGACCCATGGAGCTCCTGTGTCCCCTACGGCCACCGCGACCGCCCGCATCGCACTCATGGTCCTCTACACCGACCACCTGGAGGAAAGCCGCGAGTTCTACACAGCCCTGGGCCTGCCCTTCGTCCGTGAGCAGCACGGCAGCGGCCCGGTCCACTACTCCACCACCCTTCCCGACGGCATGGTGATCGAGCTGTACCCCGCCACCGCCAAACGGCCCGCCAGCAGCGCCCGGCTGGGCTTCACCGTCGATGGCCAGACCCTCACCCCGCCGCTGGCTTCCGGACGGCATGTGGTGAAAGATCCGGACGGGCGGATGATCGAGCTCTACGCAGCCTGACGCCCTTGGCCGCCTCGTTCGACGAAGTGCAGCAGTACTTCGCCGACCATTCGACAACCCTGATTCTGAAGTGAAGATCGGTGGGGTGCTGCGGTGAGTCAGTCGTCGGTGGGGTGCTCGTGCAGCCGCTGGGTGAGGTCGTCGCACCAATCTCGGACCCAGGGGCGCAGGGTGGCCGTGTCCGCATCGCTGAGGCCGTAGGCGATGAATTCCTCGTCCTCGTACCACTCCGCGCCGCCCAGGCGGACCTGGAGGTCCTCCTGACTGAACTCGTCCCGGGCGGGCGGTGGCCGAGCGTTTCGAGTTCGGCTGTGGTGTGGCGGCGCGAGGCGGCGTGGACGTCGATGAGGTCGCGGACGGCCCCGCGGTCGGCCAGAGCCCGGACCGTGGTGCCGATGACGTCATCGAGAGCGAGGACGGGACCGTACTCGGTCCTCGCACTCCTCGCCGCTGGCGGGGTCGGTGACGACGAGGCGGCCGGAGAGCGGGGCGACGCCGATCTCGCGCACCTGCTTGGCTGAGCCGGTCGACTGGACCGTAGGCCTGCACTGCGTATACACCGGTGATGACCAGCGGGTATGGGATGTTGGAGAGAACCGGCGGTGCAGGTCACTGAGGTTCACGCTGCGGCTGCCGGGCGGGCGGCGGCCAGCTCGGGGACAGCGGCTTCCCATACGTCGCGGATGGCGCGGCTGATCAGCGTGCGCAGCACGGGCCACTGGGCGACCAGGAGGTCCCGATTCAGCAGGGTGGTGAGGTCGTCGTGCTGTCCTTCGGCCAGCACGGTGCGGTACATGCTCATCCGCGACCGTGGCCGGTCGAGGTCGAACCCTGTCAGCCCCGACCAGGCCATGTGCAGCGGCAACTGCACGGTGCCCTGCGTCGGCCCGGCCAGCTCGTCGAACGAGTCGGGCAGCCTGCTGGCGTACCGCTCCCGCAGCACCTCGGCAGCGGACGGCGACGGCTCGGCAGCAGGCATGGCGGACATGCAGACAACTATGGCGCAGCTTCGACGTCCAGCATTACGTGCTCCAAGGGGGCGGGGTGTGGTGGCGGAGCAGGGCGAGGTCGGCGGTACCTGCGACGGACCGACCCGCGGTGAGGGCTCGGTGCCGGTGGCTGTGGTTCCCAGCTTCGTGAGGGGTTGGTGTCCTCCTGGACTGTCGGCGAGCTCGGTGACGGGCCAAAGGATGTGTCGTGCGGAAGGATGTGGTGGACGTGGTCGTGGAAGGCTGGCTTGTTGTCCAACCATCGGTAGTCCAGGCGGCAGGTGACGGTTCGGCCAGGACCGTAACCTGTCGATGGCCTCGGTCATGCGACCTGCGGCCGATAGGGTGTTCAGCATGAGTGGCGATACGCAGCGGGTGGCCGCGGCCTGGGGGCGGATCGAGACGTGGCTGTGTGAGCACGCTGTTGCTTCGGCTGATTTGCTGCGCCCTCCGGTTGGTGAAGCCGATATCGCTGCGGCGGAGGTTGCCATGGGAGTGGAGCTCCCGGCGACGCTCGCGGCCTGGTATCGGGTCCATGACGGTTTCGATGAGGGCCATGGTTCTGGGATTTTGCCGGCCGGCATGGCGATGTTGCCGCTCGCTGACCTGGTGGATGAGTACTGGATGCATACGCGGGACTGGGAGCGGGAGGTCGGCATTCTGCCGTTCGCGCGGAGAGCTGGGGACACCTGGTCCGGCTGGTATGTGGACGCGCGTAGGGGCGAGCCCTCCTACGGTGACCTGGGGCATTGGTCGGTCGACGGTGGAGATGATCTGTACCCGTTGGGGCGGGGGGGTTGGCCGCTGGTGGACTGGCTGGAGGAGATTGCTGCGGCGTTGGAGGAGGGCCGGTGTCTGCACCGGCCGGATGGAACGGACGACAGGCACGACTGGCCGGTATTGACCGGCAGTCAGGGACTGGCCTGGATTGATCCCAGGGATCCGCGGCTGTTTCCCGACGGGATGATCAAACTCGACGGTCCTCGTTAGGGCTGGTGGCCCGGGAGCGCGTGGGCCCCTGGACCACCAGCTGGTCGTTTACGGCTTAGGGACGGTGCACTTCACGGTTGCCTTGCTGGCGTCGCAGTGTTCGAACTCGGGGAACTTGACCCAGTACTCGTCGGTGTCCAGCAGGTGGTACTTGCCCGCGGCGGCGAAGGAGCCAGGGAAGCTGGCCATTGAAGTGGTGTTGATCCAGCTGGACATGCTGGAGCGCCCGCAGACCTCCTGCCACGTGGGGCCAGCCTTGCGCTCATCGTCGTACAGGTGCCACTCGCCTTGCTTCACACGGGTGGCATAGGTCTGCACGCACGTGTCTCCGCTGGTGACCTCGTTCAGTCCGCCCAAGGACTTTGGCATGCCGCCGCTGTTGTACGAGGCGGCGTACGCGAACTCGTCACACGACGCCGTGTCGTTCGGGGCGATCTCAGTCACAGCAGTGGTGTCCGGATGCCCGTTCTTGGCTGCCCAGCTCGATGGGCAGATCACGTCCCGGTTCTTCTGTGGGTCCCGGTTGTGCTGGTTCTTGTCCGCCTTGGGCAGGTACTTCATCGGCTTGCCCGCGGCAATGCTGCCGGGGTGGTTGGGCAGCTTCGACTGGATCAGCCACGCGTGGGCGACCGCAGCCGGGGTCTTCTTGAAGTTCATTACCCACGTGGGCTTGTACTTGTGGAACACGCAGCCAGGCTTGGCCGGATCGGCGACCTTGTCGCAGCGGACGTCCAGGTCCGGGGTGGATGTCCCCATGTCACCTTGGTTCAGCTCCGCTGTGGTGTCGGGGGTCCTGATCGACCAGTTCCACGTCATCTTCACCGTGGACTTGTCACTCGTATTCGTGCCCGAAGAGGTGTGGGTGAAGGTGGCAACAGCAGGGTGGAGGTCGGTTCCCGTCGTGGTCCACGTCGGGAACCCTCTCCAGGTGGGTCCGCTCGTGGAGCACTGTGGCTCACAGGAGAATTTCGGAATGACAGTCAGCGGGCCCCACTCGGATGACTTGCCCTCCCAGTCGACGAAATCGACCGGGAGGAGCGTCCACTCCTGCTGGAACGTGGTCGACTGCGGATCCAGCTTGATCTGGATGACGGACGCGAAGGTGGCGGTGCCGACCAGGATGGTTTGCCCATCCGGTAACTTGCTGTACATGTGCCCGTAGAGGGGGGTTGCCCTCTTCATGCAGGCTTCTGTGCGCTTGAACCAGTCCGCATCCGATGGGACATCGCTGCACCACTTGACGAGATCAGCTTCGTCCCGCGTGCTGCGGAGGCGATTCTCCACGGACGCCTGCTGTTCCTTGGTCAGTTCGCCGACCTCGCCGACCTCCGCGCACAGGACCTTGTTGTCGCCGACGTCCGAGCACTTCTCATCCGAGGTGGACCGACCGCTCCTGCCGTTCGGATCGTCGTAGTCCCGCTGCGCTTTTTGCGGCTCCTGGTAGGCATCCAAGCCGACCGCGGGAGCGTCCTTGTCTGGTTCCGGCAGCTTGATATCCACTACACGGTCGCGGATGCGGAATGTCGCCCACGGCGACCAGTCGGTCTCATACAGGCCGCCGTCGTAGGCGGAGGTGTGGAAGGCGTAGGTCTTGCCAGGCGCAAGCCACTTGGCATCCACGGTGACCTCGGCAGGCTTCCCGGAGGCAACCATGGGTGAGACCTTGACGCCGTACTGGTTGTCTTCGATCTTGACCTGCTTGTCCGGCTTGCCGTCGGCGCCGACCGAGTAGACCTCGAAGGTCAGGTTCGCCTTGTCTCCGTCCGGGTCGGTGACGGTGTTACGCAGCACGGCCATCGTCCGGTTGACCTGCCACACCTTCTTCGCGTCCTGCTCGAAGTCTGGGCCCGCGGACGGATTCTTGCCCGAGACCGGGCGGTTACCGGCCTGGATCAGCGACTCGGGCCCGGCGGCCGGCCTCGACGACGGAGGCGCGTTCGGGTCCGGGTTGGGGTTGAAATCGCTGTCTGCTGCAGTTGCTACCCCCGAGCCCAGCAGCAGAGCGGCTGTGGCGGTGACTGCGGCGATGCGGCGGAAGACCGCGGAGGGTCTTCTTGCTCGGTAACGGGATACGCGCACGTGGTTCCTCTCACGCCGATGCCCCGATGCGGTTGTGGCCCCCGGGACGCGGCTTCGTAGGTCTGTTTTGTCGCGCTGCCGCCCTGTCTACGTGGGCTCGGGATCGACGAGCAAGAGCGTCGAATGAGACGAGTGTTTCTGTTGGTTCGTACCTGATGTGTGCATGGACACGGCTGCACAGGGTTCAGCGAGCAGCACGGTCTTTCATCCGGGTCAGGGCTGGGCGAGGAGGAGGGGAACCTGGGTAATCAGGCTGGCTTCGAACCTGATGATGACCGCCCCTCCGAGGGCTGATCGACCCGCGATCTTCAGGGTGAGCAGCGCGCGGGTCGGGTTCCGACACCGGCCGAATATCATGGTCGCGTCGGCGGTGGTCGGGCTGGCCGCAAGACTGGTGAGTCAGTTTGTTTCACCAGGGCCCATGCCCCGGCACGTCGTGTTGCTTGACGCGTGGCCAACGTCTTGGTCCGTCTCGTGCTGAAGGGGGCATGGTGTTGCTGTCCCTGTCTGGGTCTGTGAAGAACCGCAGATCATGCGCATCATAGGCGCCGAGCCTCACACGCTGTTTCGGCAACGAGTGGTTCGCGCGAAGGGGCCCGCCCCTTCGTGGTGCGAGGCAGTCAGCAGGCCGGAGGGTGCATGGCGCTTGAGAGAGCGGTGTGTGCACCGCTGCCTCGGGTGTGGCTGCGGGCTGGCGGTCGGTCGGTCGGTCGGTCGGTCGGGGTCACCATGTCGTGTTCTGGATGCCGAGGACGTCGTAGAGGTGTTGTCCGTGGGCCCATTTCTTCAGCTCCGGGCGGCCCATGAGGATGAGCTGGTGGTGCTGGGCGAAGTCGATTGCCGGCTGGGTGAAGCTGTTGAGCGCGATCATGATGGGGAGGTCGGCGCCGTGGTGTAGGCGGGCTGTCCCGTTGAACTTCTGCACGTGCCCTGATCCGACTGGGTTCTGGTACTGCTTGCACTGCAGGATCAGGAGACGGTCTTCATCATCACGGGCGGTGACGTCCACGCCGAGGTCCCCGGCGCCGCCGACCCGCCGCGGACTCCGGAATCCGTCACGAGCCAGAAGATCGGTGCACGCCTGTTCAAAGCCCGTCGCGCTCATCACGGACAGTTGCTTCATCTTGAACGTCAGCACGTCAGGGTCGGCCGAGTCGTCAGACGGATCGACGAACGTGTTCTCCGGGCCGACGTAGATGCCGGCACCGAGCAGGAATGACAGGAGCCTGCCGAGCAGGAGAAGCACGGACAGCCCGCTGGCGACGACGAGCCCGGTCCACCACGGGTGATCGGCTATCAGGCCCCACAGGTCAACGGTGATCCACCGGCTGACGTCCTCGGTGAGCCACTCCCAGAGCATCTTGCCCGCGGCCAGCGTGAGGACTGCATACAGCAGGAACTTCAGTACCGGGTCGAGCGACCCGTCTTCGTCGAACACCAAACCCCCAGACGTGATGAAAGATGATCACGACCTCCGCCGGTCACGCTGCGCGCTTGAACCGATTCGGGCGAAAGCGCGCGGAGACTCCGAGAAGTTCGTGTAGGGCGGCGCCGCTCTCGGCCCAGCGCTGCAGCTTCTCCCGGTCGACCCAGTGAATGCCGTGCCGGTCACCCCACGTCATGGCATCCCGGGTAAAGGCGCCGTTGGTGACGACGACAGCGTGATCGGCCTTATGGACCGGCCCGGCCGTCCCTTTCACCGCGTACATCACCGATGACCCCACCTTCCGGCCGAGGCGGGTGTGCTTGGCTTGCACGACGATCCGACCGCGCTGTGGATGGTCGCCGATGACGTCGGCTGCCTGGTCTCCTTTTCGGCCGACCTTGCGGGCCGACCAGCCGTCACGGATAAGCAGGTCCCGCAGCGCGAACTCGAACTCCTCGTCGTCCATAGCGTCGATTTCGGCAAGTGTGACCCGCAGAAGCGCCAGCCTCTCGGCCCGGGTCTGCCGCGCTCGTGCTGCGCGAAGCACTTGCCACGACCCGTAGGCGAGGCCACCGACGGCCAGGATAAGGAGGAATGGCCATCCACGGACCACCGCGTCCCCCGCGGCGCGGGCCATCTGGAGCAGCAGGGTCGCTGCCGCCAGGGCGACGACTCCGGCCGCGATGTGCTCGCCCGTGCCACGAGGCTTGCGCAGCCGCGGCCAGCGCTGGGCCATCAGCGTGCCGCCGGGGCGGATACCGAGGGCTTAGGAGAAGGCGCCTGTTCGGCCTTGGACTCGCCGAAGCCGAAGACTTGGCCCCATAGCCAGACTCCCCCGATCAGTGCGGCAATCGTCCAGCCGCTCATCTTCTTCCCGCTCGGTCGCGGGTTGCGTCGGATGTGGCTGCGGACGACGTGGAACCCTTGCGGTGGCATGCTGCCTTCCCCTCCCCTTGGTGGGCCGCGTGTGCAGCCCAGGTCCTGAGAATTGGTGTAGCAGCGGGCTCTGACAACAACGGCTGGGTGATCAAGGAATCCCACATGCACAGAGGCCAAACAGGTCACCCACCCGATGGAGAGACAGCTTGTGTTCGAATTCCGTGAGCGCACGCCACTCACCTGCAGGTAAGGGCAACATGGCGGGATCACTGCGCCGCTTGTCCACTAACCGCAGAAAGTGAAAATTCAACCTATGGCCACTACTTGATCTGGGAGAACGGCGTCCCCTGCGGTCATCGAGCACAAAACGCGAACGGCGCAAAATAACGTGTGTTCGATCCACCTCAGATCGGTCTGCGAGCGATGCTGCGTGAGAGCGGAGTGCTGGCCGGTCCGGAGGCCGTTCGAGCGAAGTCGTCGACCGCATCGGACCCGCGCTGGACGAGTTCGCCAAGACCGCCCCGGAACTCGCCTCTCTGCTCAAGGTCGTTGTTAAGGAGCTGGCCGACCCGAGGGTTCACGGCTTCGGGATCTCCGAGGACGGCACCACCATGCTGCGCAGCTCAGCGCGCACCTTCGCCAACCTGGAGGACAGCGCCAACCTGCTGGCCAACGTCGCTGACACCCGCAAGAACCTGGAGGACAGTGCCACCGTACTGGCCGGTGCCGCCCGCTCCTCAGGACTCTGCCGGACAGTGCTGACGTACTCGCCGACGCTGCCGACACACTCGTGAACCTCCCGGACAACGCGAAGCTCCTTTCAGGAGCCGCGGAGGAAGCCCTCAGGGCCGCCAACGCCCTGAACCACAGCGCTACTGAGCACTGGCATCGCAGTCCGAACTCGGCGCCGTCGTACAGCACCCCTCGACCTAGCATCGATGGACATGAGGGAGAACACGCCGAAGGATCACCACCTGGTGCCCCGGCTGTGGCTGAGGGAATTCACCGAGGACGGCCACCTGATTGGGCGATGGCGCAGCGGTGCGGAGCACCGGACCCCGGTCAGGGCGGCAGCCATGAAGAAGCACTTCAATACCGATCGGGTGGCTGAGGGCGCGCAGCGGGCTGCCGTCGAGACGTTCCTGGCTCGCGAGGTGGATGACCGTGCGGCTCCCGTGCTGCGGGCGATCCGGCGTGGCCAGTGGCCTCTGGCCGAGGCGGAGCGCGGGGTGCTGGTGGACACGTTGGCCTGGCAGCTGGTGCGCACGCAGGCGTTCCGGTCCTGGGACGAGCAGGTGGGGACGCACTTGTTTCCCATGTTCTGGGCTGCGGAGGCGGTTGGGCGGTGGCAGGCACGGCTGGGCCGCGAGCTCGAGCCGTGGGAGCGGGTGGAGGTGTTCTGGATCGCCTACCACCAAGCGCCTGACGTGGCGGGGACTGGTGATCCTCGGTCGCCGCTGCGGGCGGCCCTCCGGGCGTTCCAGCACGCCCAGGCCGCGCTCAACGCCCCGGGCCGGGAGCTGGTGCTGCTGCGGGCCGACGTGCCGTTGCTGGTCTTGTCCGACAGCGGCGTGACGGTGCGCCGCAAGGACGGCACGTACAGCATCACGCCTCCGCTGCTTCCCGCCACCGCTCAGCTCCTTGCCCCTGTCTCCCCCACCCACCTTCTGATCTCCGCCCCACCCACCACCCGGTACCAGCACGGCCGGTTGACCCGCCGGATGGCGGCCAAGGCCAACCGAGGCGCAGCCGCCTGGTGCCAGGAAGCCGTCTACCGCCTCCCTTCCATGCCGTGGCCCCCACACCTCCACCTGGCCGACGCTCCGCTTCACATCCCCGCGCCCCGCCTCGCCGTCACCCCCAGCGATGGCCCCGCGACTTCCCCCGCAATCGAGCACCTCCACGTTCGGCACCCCGGGTTACGCGCCCTTCTGGAACAGCTCAGCACCGACGCCGACTGAATCCAGGACACCCGAGAGGAGGCCCGCTCCCCCCGGTCCTGCCCGTGCTCGTGGTGCGGGTGGTCAGTCGGACGACGACTGGCCGTCGGGGAAGACGACGACGATGTGGGTGCCGTCGGGGGCAGTTTTGCCCAGCATGCGTAGCTCGTCGTAGTTGCGGACGAAGATCACCAGGCCCTTGAGCAGGCTCCAGTCGATGAATTGCGGACTCGGGCGAAGGACGCCATACGGCCGGTTGCCCGCGTACAGGGGTGTGCCCAGGGCCCAGCGCCGGTTGCCGTCGGTGTGCCGCAGGACGCCGCGGATGTTGTACAGGACACGGGCCTTGGCAAGGGTGGCGGCGTGGAGGCGCTCGCGTTCCTCGCGGGGAAGGTCGACTTCCCACTCCAGCTCGTCTGAGGCTTTGCGCGGTCGGTGCTGGTGCGGCACCGTCGGCGTCGGGCGGGCCAGTTCGGCTCGCATCTGTGCCTCGTGGCGTTGCCGCTCGATCTCCTTGCGGCGTTGCTGTCGCTCCCACTCGGCCCGTGCCTCCTCCTCGGCCCTGCTGTAGGCGGTGGCGGCGTCGATGTACTGGGGCGCGGTCCACAGGCCTTCCCAGTAGTGCTCGTCGATGTAGAGGCCTTGTCGGTGCGGCACTATGCGGCCGGTGAGCGTCCATGCGACAAACGACCGCAGGTCGGTGGTGCTCTCCTCCCACCCACCACGTCCGATGGCCTGGTCCAGGCGCGGGTCGGGCTCCTCGATGCTGAAGCGGGCCAGTCCGCCGGCGACCGTCCACTGAGGCTGGTCGTCGTCGGGTGGGCGGACGTGGATGGAGGGCACTTCGCCCACCCACGGCCGCACTTTGGTTGCCACCCAGCACGCTCGTACGCCGTCCTTGGTGAACCGGGCGGTGCGCTCGCGGATCTCGTCGGCGGTGATGGGGGATAGTTGAGCTTCCCAGGCCGTGCGCACGGTGCCGTCCGGGGAGGAAGCCATGACGTCGGCTCGCCAGTCGCCGTCGGGCCCGCGGACCTCCAGTTCGGCGTGGTAGCCGGCCGCGCGGATGGCGGTGGCCAGTTCCAGCTTCAGCAGGTGATGCTCCATGGACTCCCCCCGCCAGCGCGCAGGTGGGCGAGCCGGGGTCGTGGGCGAAGAACCGCAGGCCGTGGCGGGAGACCTTTGCATGCAGCGGGTGCGCACACTCGGGGCACGTCATGGCGACGCGTGGGCGGACCCGGTGGACGGACTCCCAGGCCCAGCCGCAGCCGAGGGCGGGCTGAGTGGCGTCGAGTCGGCCGCGTTCATCATGCTGTGCGGTGAACCCCACGGGTTTCTCTCCCCCTGTCGTCGAGCGACGGCAGGGGCCGGGCTGGTGATCAGTCGGCCGGACGCCCCACTGCCGCGGTGGTCAGCTGCCCGCGCACCGGGCGTGAGGGGGAATCCTGCCCACCAGTCTCCGTCTTTTCACTCACTGAGCTCTTTCAGAGTGGCCACTGATCGAGTGACCCAGGCCGAGTCAGGATGAGGACCGCAACGCACAAGGCTCCCGCGCCGTTGAGGGAGGTGTTCGAAGTCTCAACCCATCGGTACAGGAGCCCTGTTGGTTCCCCATCCTGCCGCACTCGACCTGCCGCACGCCCTGGTCGAGTGGGTATCTATGCTCATCGTCACCCGGGAGGGTGACCGACGCTGCAAGCTGCCGCCTCACCAGCGTGCCCTCGTCGGCCTGGTCTACCCGCGCCGCCACGACTCGCTCGCGCAGATCGCGGCCGGTTTCGGTATATCCGTCGGCACCGCCCACGCCTACGTCAAGGCTGTCGTCCAGCACCTGTCCGGTCGGGCACCCGGACTGCTGCGAGTCCTGCGGGAGGCCGATCCTGATCACGTCCTGCTCGACGGGACGCTCGCCGAGTGCGATCGCGTCGGCGACAGCCGGGCCGACTTCTCGCAGAAGCACCGTCGTCACGGCGTGAACGTGCAGGTCGTCGCCGACCCCGCGGGCAAGCTGCTGTGGATCTCGCCCGCGCTGCCCGGCCGCACCCATGACCTGACCGCGGCCCGAACCCATCGCATCATCCGGATCTGCGAACGCCAGGGTGTTCCCGTCCTCGCCGACCGCGCCTACATCGACGCCGGCCCGTGGGTGACCACACCGATCAGACGGCTTCCCGGGCGGGACCTCACCACGACCCAGCGGACGATCAACCGGGCTCTGTCCGCGGCGCGGGCACCGGTCGAACGGAGCATCGCAAGGCTGAAGTCCTGGCGAATCTTCCGCAAAGCCCGCTGCAGCCCCAACCGGATGACCGCCATCGCCGCAGCCATCCTCACCCTGGAACGTCAGCGCTGAAAATGCTCAGTTTGTCGTCGTAGCTGTGCGCTCCGCGCGAGCGGAGGTGTTCCCTTCACGCATGTCCTTCCTTGGTCGCCTCTCCGTGAGCTCCGCGCGAGCGGAGGTATTCCGCGAGGCCGTTACGGTCTGGGCCCCGGCCGGCGAGCCGCACAATCATACCTTCGGACGGTCCCGCTGCGGGCTGGCCACGAAGGTTCCATCGTGTGCGAGGCGATCGAGGCCGAGGTCCGGGGCTACCCGCCATGTGCCGCGTGTGGGTGAGTGGAACGCCACCCTACTTGTGGCGGCATGCGGCAGTGGTCAGCCGATCCGGTAGCCGTCATAGACGTAGCCGCCCTCGAGCTGAAGATGCCACCACTGCTTGCCGGCGTCGCTGACGCACGACTGGTCGACAGAGCGGTAGTAGTCGTCGAGGTAGCCCGAGACCCTGGAGCTTCCCGCGGGCAACACATGCATGGGAGTGCCCTCCTTGAACCGCATGGCTGTGCTTGAGATGGCGGTGCATGACGATGTGGCGGTGGCGTTCGCTGTGGCGGGCGCGCCCAGCATGGCGGCAGCCAAGGCCGTGGTGATGCACAACGCTTTGAGAGTGCCCTTCACGTTTCTATCCCCCTCCTGCGGAGCTCATCGACGACGCGATCAGTCCGCAAATCGGTGTCCGAGGGTTAGCTTGACGTGCAAATCTACTTTCCCCGTAGTCAAGTACCGGCCAAGCGGCATTCAAGTGCAGGTGGGTGAAAACGTAGACTGCTTGTCAACGACTCGGCCAGCTACGGCTCCCTCGCAGCGCGCCGTCTATCGCGCCTCGCATCTCGCTCGGCAGCCGCCCGCCCGGCTCGGACAAAGGAGATCGAGCGTCATCACGCGCAGCCGCTCACCGCAGCGCGCAGCTTGTCCGCCACGTCCTCCGGGCGGTAGCCCGCGCGGTGGCGTGGTCGAAAAGGTCCTCATCGTCGCCCTCCTCCCCCAAGCTGCCCGGCATCTCGGTGCCCACGACGTAAGCGCCGACGCTATGAGCCCAGCAGGTTCCAGCTCACCAGCCGCCGTGCGGAGTGCGTCCACGAATCACTGTGCTGGTGACCCCACTCGACCGGCAGCTCCGTGCCCAGTTCGAGCTCCTCCAGCAGCTCGGGACATTGAACATCTCGGGCTGGCTACCGGCGGCCCGGGCCGGGTCCATTCAGGGACTCGCGCTACACGTCGGAACCTGGGTGGAGCGGGTGAACGAGCTCGAGCGCAGCCAGAAGCAGTGTCAGGACGTCACCGCGGCGGCCGGGAACTGTACGGGGGCGGGGTCGGGGGCATGACAGTGGCAGCGAGCAAAATGGATCTTGACGACCAGCGGCGGCAAATCTTCGACACGTGAGGACACCTGCCCATCGAAGTCGGCCCCGGCTGCGGTTAAACAACCATCGCCTGGTCAAGGCCAAGTCGGCTACGTCGTCGCGTCCATCCTCCGAGGTCGGCAGGAGCGATGGTGGAGATGGTCTGCTTGGAGACGTCGGCGCCGTAGACCTCGGCGAGGTGGGCCTGGACCTCGCCGGTCGTCAGGCTCTTCGCGGACAGAGAGACCACCATCTCGTCGACTCCGGACAGGCGCTTCTGCCGCTTGCGCACGATCTTCGGTTCGAAGGTGCCGTCCCGGTCGCGGAGCACAGATATCTCGACCAGGCCGCCGCCATCGTTCGCATGCAAGGAGGAGACCTTGACGATGGGAAAGACGGAGTCAGCGACGGCGTCTCGACCTTGTTGTAGATGGGCTCGACTGTGTCGGCGACTCTGCCGCCGCTGCGGGTCATGAGCGCGAGGACTGCATCCGCTCTCGGCGTGTACACCTCTCAATCGATTTCGCTTCCGCCGACGCAGGAGGAGTTTCGCCACTGAAGGTACTCGTGCGTGCGGTTTGTGATAACGCCGTCGACGCCCCACGAAACAGAGGACTGCCAATCGCTCTGGTCATCAACCGTCCAGACGAATACCTCAATGCCTGCGGACTTCAGCTTGCCGATCTTCTCCACCTGGTCCGAGATTCCCTTGAATTTCACGGCGTAGGCGTCGAGGGAGTACTCGCGGGCCGTGGCCACGGGGTCAGCATCGACGTTGGAACGGAGCAAGCCCACGCGCGCCCGGTAGGGCGAGACGGTCACATCTTTGACTACGTTTTCATCGAAAGACTGCACAAGCGTGCGCGGTGCCATTCCGGTCTCGTGCACCATACGGAGCGCAAGGTCGACTTCCTCAGAGGATTGTGGGCCCTTGATCTCCAGGAGAAGTTGCACGGACCGTACCTTGGGAGAGTTCAGTACTTGCTGGAGGGTGGGAACCCGTCCCCCTCCTTTTATCGTGAGGCGCGCTACCTCCGCGGCCGTCAGCTGGTCGACTCTCCCCGTGCCGTCGGTGGTTCTGTCCACGGTTGCGTCATGGAGGATGACCGGCTGCTTGTCCTTGGTGAACTGCACGTCGGTCTCCACCCAGTCCGCACCGCCATCGACCGCGGCCTCCAGCGAGGCCATCGTGTTCTCCGGCGCCAACTCGGGTGCTCCGCGGTGGCCTATGGCGTCTGGAGCGAGGCAGGGGCCGTCGGCGTCCTGTTCGGATATGCGGACGTCGTCGATGGTTCCGTCGAGGTGCTCATGCCACGCGTCGTTGTAGTAGAGACGGCCGAACTGCAGACCACCTTGTGCCCGCCAGGGGGTAGTGAAGGTCGCTTGGGGCTGCGGTTGGCTGTTGACGAAGAGCTGGATCGTCCTGGCTTCCCTGTCGTACACGCCCGTCAGCTGCGTCCAGGTTCCTGCCACCGCCGTTGTGTCGCTCATGGAGCGGATGATTTGGGTGCCGTCGGTGTCACTGGCATGGCGGTTGAAGACCCACTTGTCGTAGGTCTTGGAGTAGTAGAGCTGGAATCCGCTGGCGTGGTTTCCGGCCTGGGAGAGGAACGTGTAGTTCTCCTTCTTATCGTCCAGCTTCACCCACGCCGACACGGAGAACGACTTCGTCGTGTCCAGCATGGGCCCGGACGTGGCGGCGTAGCCGGAGGAGCCGTCCAGGTGCAGGGCCGTGCCCACCTTCCCCGCGGCGCCCAGCTCGGCTCCACGGCCCGCCAGTCTGCCGACGGGGCCGGCGCCGAGACCACCGCTGACTCGCGGGCTGCCCGGCTTCTCGTCGAGCGGGAAGTTCGCCAGCTGTTGGAGGTGGTCCGGTATCTCACCGCTTCCCAGGGCCGCGGCATCGGTTGCCGACACCGGGGACTGCACGAGCTGGACGTCGTCGATGGCGCCGTGCGCGTTCTCGCCCCAGGCTCCCTTGTAGCGCAGTCGGCCAAGCTGCAGACCTGCCTCGGCTCGCCAGGGTGTCGTGAACTTCTCCGACTGCTGGAGCTGTCCGTTCACGAACAGGGACAGCTCTTGGTCTTCCGCGCTGTAGGAACCTGTGAGGTGCGTCCATGTGCCGGCTTTGGCCGCGTCCTTGCTCATGGAGCGGATGAGCTGGGTGGTGTCGGTATCGTTGGTGTGGCGGTTGAAGACCCACTTGTCGTAGGTCTTGGAGTAGTAGAGCTGGAATCCGCTGGCGTGGTTTCCGGCCTGGGAGAGGAACGTGCAGTTCTCCTTCTTGTCGTCCAGCTTCACCCACGCCGACACGGAGAACGACTTCGTCGTGTCCAGCATGGGGGCGAACGTGGCGGCGTAGCCGGAGGAGCCGTCCAGGTGCAGGGCCGTGCCCACCTTCCCCGCGGCGCCGAGCTCGGCGCCCACAGCCACTGAAGCAGTGAATTGTTGGGGTTGGCCTCCGCTTACCTGCCGGGATGTCACTTCCTCGTCCATCTGGAAGTGTGCCTTCTCGACCAGGTTCGGGCCGGTGGGAGGCATTGGCTCTCGTCCGATGCTGGGAGAGGCGAAAGTGGCCGGGGCGCCGATGCCCAGCAGGGTGACTGCCAGAGCCGGAGTCAGCAGGGTGTAAGCGCGCTCGCGGCCGAGCCGCATCAGACGTCTCATGTCATACATCCGAGTTCGTTGAAGGCTGCACCAATCGCTCGGGCGTGGTCTCCTCCTGGGTGCGGAGACTCAACGCCAAGTCGTTGGTGACTGTGAAGAAGGGCTTGACGCGCGCTGTGCCGTACGCGTCATGCGGCATGGAAACCGCCGGAAGAGCATCGGTCTTCTTGCGGTCGACGATGTCCCCGCCGATGCGGCCGAGGGGAATGGGGGAGCCGTGATCGTCAAGGTGGAGGCGCAAGTCCCAGAGGTCGTGCGGGCTGCTGTGCCTGGTCAGGGCTTGGGCGTAGGGCACCGTGAAGGAGAAAGCACCGGTGTCGTCGGGCGTGCTGGTGACCGGGACGGTGAAGTCGTAGGCGTCTCCTTGGCGGGAGACGGCTTTCACCTGGCTGTGGTGCAAGGACGTGGGTGACGCGACGGTGAAGAGCCGGGCGGTGACGGTGGCGTGCTCGTCGCTGATGGTGATGCCGGATATCTCGGCGTGGGCTCGCCGCTGCCAGGTGCGCAGCGCCAGGAAGCCGTCGGCCGTCTCGTAGGGCAGCCAGGAGGTCACATAGGCGTCGTTGAGGTCAGGGCCCCGGCCGACGCGGCGTGCGCGTTCAGCCATGGCACATAGGAGACGTGTTCTGGTCGGCGGGGCGTCGCGGCCTACGACGTAGCAGTCCCAGCGTCCCTCCGGCAGCAGATGCCGGGCCGGGTCGAGGGTGATACGGACGCCGTCCGGGCCCGAAGAGGAGGCCGTGTCGGGTACGGGGATCCGGAGTGTCCGGCCCTCGGGGTCGCGGCGTAGACGGGCCAGGAAGTCGAGCGGTCCGACCGGCAGGGTGGTCGGGTCCAGGTCGATGGTGATCCCGCCGTCGGAGGTGTTGCGCGCGTGGGCCGTGGGGCGCTCGGGGGGTGTCGCCGCGGACGGCGGGACGGGCGTGGGTGACGGTGTACGCCTCGCAACCGATGTGGTGGAGGCGGTAGTTCGTCGGTTGGACCACCAGGAGCGGAGGCGGGTGGCGGTGGTCGACCGGGGCCTGTGGGAGTGGGCGAGTTCCTGGAACAGCCTCTCGTAGCGGTCGGCGACGGCGGACGGCGCGTAGGCGTCGGCCCGGTCGCGCGCGGCGGTGCCCAGGCGAGCGCGGCGCGGAGCATCGGTGATGAGCTGGTCGAGGGCAGTGGCGTAGCCGTCCACCCCGGCGTCCAGGGGGACGAGGACGCCGGTGGCGTCGTCGATGATCTCGGCCGGGCCGTGTGGACAGTCGGTGGAGATCACTGGGAGGCCGCAGTGCATGGCCTCGACGATGGTCATGCCGAACGACTCCATGTCCGAGGAGACGGCTGCCAGGGCGCCCTTCGCCCACTCGCTCTCGATCGGGGACACCGCTCCCATGAGGAACACCCGGTCGTACAGGCCGAGTTCGTCGATCTGCCGTCGCAGGTTCGGCCGCTCGGGCCCGCGCCCGTACAGCCGTAGAGTCCAGGAGGGGTGAAGGTTGGCGATCTTGGCGAACGCGTCGATCAGGCGGTCATACCGCTTGACGCGGGCTAGGCGGCCTGCCGCGATGATGACGTTCGAGCTGTGGTCGGAGGGCTCGACTGCGGGCCGGGGCACACTGTTGGGGATGCACAGGATGCGGGCTGCCGCCTTCGGCAGGGCTCGGCGGTACTGTGCGGCGTCGGCCTCGGAGACGGTCACGAATGCGTCCAGTTGCGCAACCGCCTCGTTTTGGTGATCGCGCAACGTGGGGTCGTGAGCGTCCAGGCTCAGATGTTCTTGGCCGATGCGCAGGTGCCGGTTCTGGCCGTCGCGGGCGAGGTAGCCATTGAGGTCGGGCCGAGTGGCGATCACCACCTCGGCGTCGGTTTCGTGCAGCCATTCGCCGATGCGCTCGTCCTGGAGCGCCGAGTAGGGCAGGCGCGCGGAGTTCGCTGCGGCGCCGGTGTCCGGGAACATCGTGCACGGTTGGCGGGTCAGCGGGTGGTCGCCTTCGTAGGTGGGGCGGTCCTGGCGCATGTCGATCAGCGTGGTCAGCCGCACCCGCTCGTCGAGAGCGAGTTCGGGCTCGTCGTTCACCCGGTGGACGCTCACGACCTCGACGTCATGCCGGGCTGCTAATGCGCGGGAGAGGTTGGCGGTGGCGCGGATCGTCCCGCCGATGCCGTAGGCGTTGTTGATCAGAAAGGCGATCTTCACTGCTCGTTCTCCCCGCGCCGCCTCCTTGGTCGGGGCAGCGCTGTCCGCCTTGCGTGGGAGCATCGGGGCCACGCAAGGAAATATCTGGATCAGACGTCCTCTGCATGCCATGCGCATGCAGAGGACGCGGAGCCACCGGCTTTGCGGGTATGCGGCGCGGTGCGTTGGGCTTCGTGGCCGGTTAGGCGTGATGTGCTGTGCTCTCGGAGCCGCCGCGGGAGGAGCGCCGAGGGGACCTGCTGCGCGTCAGGGCGCGATCGGTGCGGTACCTGCCACTTGGAGCTAGCGGATGACGGTGCCGAAAGCAGCGCCTGCTGCGGGCAGACCACCCGTGCCGGGTTCGTAAGTGATTACGGGGCCGCCTGCACCGTCAGTGATGTTGGGCCATGGCACGGTGTGTACAGACCCGTACGGCGCGGGGCCGCTGGGCAGGCCCAGGTACAGGTGCGTACCCACGGCGTGGAGACTGGCGCCCAACTTCTGCTTGGCGCCGGAGGATCCCGGTAGGCCAACCTTGCCCGGCTCAACCACGATGTCACTGTCCCCGGGAGTGCCGAGCAGGGAGAAGACCTCCACGGAGCCGGCGTCAGCGGTGGTGCCGATGTCTTCGCCGGGGATACCGACGGCCACCAGAGTGCTTTTGGTGGTGGACACCGCACCGGGAGCGGTGTTGACAGCGGAGACCTGAGCGCCGAATTTGTCACCGGCTTCGGGCACGCCGGTCACGTTCGCGGCGCCCTGCTGGATGTCGGCGAGCTGGGTCATGGCTCCATTGGCGGCGATGCGTACGGTGACAACCCGTCCGGCATCGGCGGTACCGGAGATCTTCTTACCCGGAGAACCGATAGCCAGGATGCTGTCGGTGGGCAGGGTGGCGGCACCGGCCGCGCCTCGGTGTGAGGTCATCGAGATGGAGGCCGCGAACTGGTCACCTGCTTCTGCGGTGCCGTTGATCTCGGGCGCGGTACTGTCCTGGTCGATGCCGGCCAGGGGAGTCGGCTCCTTGTTGGCATTCAACCTGTGGCGGAAGACCGTGACTGCTCCGGAGCCAGTCTTCTCTCCGATGGCCTCGTTCGGGGCGCCGATGGCCAGATGCTCGGGAGAGCCGGCCACGGTGCTGCCCCATCGGTCGCCCTTCTCGGCGATTCCGGGCACATCCTTGGTGTCCTGGTGCACGGAGACATTGGTCTTGCCGCACAGGTAGAAGGCGTTTCCGCTGTCGACGACACCGCCCGAGTCCTCGCCGGGCACGCCGATGAGCAGGTATGGCTCGCCCAGGGTGGTGGTGCCCGCGGCCACGGCGTCCCCCATGCGGTCGCCCGCCTGGGAGGCTGAAGCGCGGACAGCGCCCTCGCCCTTACCCTGCTCAAGGTCGAGGCCGCTGGGGGTGCTCTTGCCCAGGCCGTCGGCGGCACCGTAGACGATCTGCACCAGGCCGGCGTCGGCCGTACTGCCGATGTCCTCGCCGGGCACGCCGACCACGAGGTCGGTGTAGCCGTCGAGGTTGTAGTCGACGGTGGCCAGGGCGTCGCCGAACTGGTCACCGCTCTCTGCCACCCCGCCGACGCCAGCGGCTAATTGGGTGATCTCGGCAGTGCCCTTGTTGCCGCCGTAGACGACGCGTACCAGGCCGGCCGTGGTTGCTGCTCCGACGCTTGCCTGCGGGTCCGCGATGGCGATGTCACGCACTCCGTCGCCGTTGAAATCGGTGTCGTGCGCGCCCTGGGTCGTGGAGTCGATCCAGGACCTCAGGTCGTCCGCTCGCACGCTCACTGCTCCGGTGTCGGTCTGGGCCGCGTCGGTGCCGAAGCAACCGCCCTGTAAGGAGCGGCTGTTGATGCCTACGAGCTGCGCCCTGCCGTTCGTTTCCCGGAACAATGGGCCGCCGGTGTCGCCTTTGCAGATGGCCGCGCCGTCCTTGCCGGTGACCGGCAGGTCGCTGCCAGCGGGGGCACCAGTGGTGAAGGCTCCTGAGTGCATGGCGAGGGGGGCCCACTCGTTCGTGGTGCGCCCGTACCCGGTGGCAATGAGCTGCTCGTCGGCTGTCGGGGCGCTGGTCGCCAGGGCGATCGGCGCGACGTTCGTCACCGGGGTGGCCAGGCGAGCAAGGGTCACGTCACGGCCGCCGCGCGGGACGAGTTCGACCACCTCGCGTACCTGCCCGGCCGTGGTGGTCAGATCGGTGCGGCCGATGGTTGCGGTGGTCTTCCATGCCGGCTTTCCGGCCCGTACTTCCACGCTCTGTGCAGGGTTTTCGGCAAAACAGCTCGCGGCGGTGAGCAGCCACTGTTCATCGACGAGAGCGGCCGAGCAGGCGCGCTGGCCATCGCCGATGGCCAGGCGGGCGGTGAAGCCGTGGGCCTCGTTGTGGTCGGCAGGTCCGGTGAGCGCCTGCGCGGACGTCGGCAGGAGCGCAAGGGCCGGCAGAGCACAGGCTGCCAGAACGGCTAACGCGCGCAGTCTGCTCTTGAGATGGGCATGCATGACAGGTCCTCAAAAAATATGGCCACGGGGCAACTCAGGCACCACGGGTCGTAGGCGGGAGGAGCTACTGGGCGGTGACGATCTCGACGAGCATGTGATCGCGGCCTTCCGGGTCGTCGCTCTCGCCGACCGGGGTGTAGGCATTCTTCGGGATATCGAAGTTCTTCTCCTGGCCGCCCACGGTCATCGTGACATCGGTGCTGTAGTCGTTGCCCTTGATGCCGTAGACCGCAGGGATCTCCAGGCTCAGGTATCCGCTGTTGCCAGTGACCCGAAAGCAGACCTTGTCCTTACTGCGGGCATAGATCTCCAGCTGTCCGTCCTGGCTGCCGCACGTGGCCAGCACGATGTGTCCGTCGCCACGCTTGAGGAGAATGCCCTTCTCCAGCTGGATCTTGTCGGCCTGCGGGTAATTGAAGTCCTCTACCGCGTGCTCGGGTGATCCCGCGGTGACGGGCACTGCCGCGTTGGTCGACTCAGCCGGGCCGGACACAGACCACACCACGGCTGCGGTCGCAGCAACACACCCCGCCACAAGGGCGCGAGCGATTAATTTCATGGGTTTCCCCTATCTAGATCAAGTGTCACGAGGCTCGCCAACTCACCCGACAATAGGGAGTCGTATCTACATAGCTGCGCACGAAAAAAGACCTGTGCCTACACACCGGACGGACTCGCCCCCTCGGGCGAATTAGCAACCAGGAAGTACAAACAAAGAAGAGCCCTCGCCGACGCTATCTGGAGACGTTCGATGCGACGGCAACGGGGGCATGCTCCCGCCTCGCCACCAGTGCGTGACGTGACCATTTAAATCCACACACTGTCCACATGTCCAACATCATATACGAGTCATTTATGTCTAAAAGCTGACATTCGGCCTAAATGGGCGCACTGGTAATTCCTCTCCCCCGTGCGGATTCAGACACCGAATCAGCCAAGGTCCGTAGCGCCCGCCTCTGTATTGCTCGGCAGGAATGACAAAAGGTCACAGGCCCACAACGTCATGAGCTACGACTTCAAGTGACAACCTTGCCTCCGTGCCGCCCATGCTTCACGAGCGGAAAGGTGGACACTTTTGAGACGATCTACGGAGCTCTCCGCTTTACTCTCTTGGGAATGCCATGTGAGGATCCCTTTGAGGCGGCGCGCAGGCGTCGAGGGAGAAGGCGCCCCGCACAACGCGTTCAGATGGAAGTGCCACCGTGCACATCGCGGGGTGTCACGCTCCGGGCGAAGAAGTGGACACATCGCGTTCGGGCAGCGCAGGACCGCTTCCCCTGCGCAACCCGCTTCGCCAAGAGCAGTTTCATAGGCAGCTTCCGGCACCTCAGCTGCCTTGAGCGGTAGTTGTTTCAGACACCGCAACTCCGCACGCCGTCGACCGCGCTCCCCAAGCAGCACCTGTCTCCTTCACGGGCACGAACAGGCCATCCGCAGGACCGCAGCAGCCTGCGAACGAATCAGCCGCACGGTGGGACCGCTGCGTCAGTGATCACCGACCCGCCACGGCGGCAGCCATGACGAGGACAACACTCATATGCAGACGACGTTTTGGAGCAGACGCCGCTTTCTTGGCGCCCTCGCCACCACCACCGCAGTGGCCGCTGCGCCCATGGCCTTCACACCACCAGCCCGCGCGGCCAACGGCGAGGTACCTGATCCACTCACGCTGCCGGACACGGAGCGAGCGAAAGCGGTGAGGGCATGGATCACAGGCGGGAAAGCAACCCGGGCCGCCGCAGCCGATGCGCTGATCGGCAGCGACGCTAGCATCCAGACGTTCCTCACCGAGCAGTTACCGAAGACAACCGCCGAGGACAACCGCGTCGCCGTCCTGACCTACCTGGCCAACGCCGGTAAGGGGATGCGCCGGGACGCCACGGCAGCCCTCGATAGCGGCGACGCGGCCATCGCCGCCTTCGTCAAGGACGGTTTCAAGCCCGCCATCACCGAAGACCTCCGGGTGGCCACGTCGAGCGTCATCAGCAACGGCGGCAAGGCGGTGCAGCAGGCAGGAACTGCCGCCATGAACGCCGGAACGCAACAGGCCCTCGAAGACTTCCTCACCGAGAAGCAGTTCACCGCTGACTACGAGGACATGCGAGTGGAGGTCAGCAAGATGATGATCTCCGCTGGCCGTGAACTCACCAAGTACGCTGATCGCGCACTGAGCGGCACCGACGACGATGTGCTGTGGTTCCTCGAGACAGGGCAGCACATAGCGCGGGCCCGCGACCGGGAGTCGGCCACCATCGAGGAACTCGTCAAGGTGGTGGAGAGGGAAGGGAAGCTGGCGAAGGCCAAGACCGACCTGGCGGTCGAAGCATCCGAGCGGGCCCAGACAGCCGCCCAGAAGGCCAAAGAAGCAGCCCAGAAAGCCGCAGCGGAGGCAGAGAAGGCCGGGGAAGACGTCGCGAGATCCGGAGCAGCAGCGCGCAAGGCAGCCAAAGCCGCTCGAGGCGCGGCGGATGCCGCCCGGACGGCCATCAGGGCCTCCAATACTGCAGTGGGGGCATCCCGCCGCGCGGCCTGGGCGGCAACGGCTGCTTCCCAGGCAGCCGCCACCGCCGGCCTAGCCGCGTCCCGCGCCTACAACTCCGCGATCGCTGCGTCCAAGGACGCCTCCCGTGCCAGCGTCGCGAAGGACGCCGCTGTCGCTGCACGTGGCGCAGCTGCCCGGGCGCGATCGGCTGCCAAGGCTGCCGACCAGGCAGCCAACGCCTCTGCACAGGCCGCCGGTGCCGGCGTCGCAGCCGCATCGGCAGCCCGCAACGCCGCGGCGGCGGCCAATGACTCCGCGCGGGCTGCGGCCTCTGCCGGCAAAGCCCAGAAGGAGGCGGGGGAGGCAAAGCGCCAGGCGGAGATCGCGTCCAAGGCTGCCAACCAGGCCACCAGCGCAGCTTCGGCGGCGAGCGCTCTGGCCACCACTGCGGCAGATGCCGCAGGTGAGGCACGCGATGACGCCAACTCGGCGGCCGACCATGCGGAGAAGGCGGCGGATGCGGCCGATGAGGCCGTGAAGTATGCAGGTCAGGCCATTGACTACGCGAACAAGTCCAAAGCCCATGCGGTAGAGGCCGTCAAGGCAGCCAATGTTGCCACTAGGGCTGTTGAGAAGGCCGTGAAGGTCGAACAGAAGGCGCGCGACGCTGAGTTGGCGAGTCTGGAGGAGGACCGCAAGCAGGGAATTGACGAGGCCAGGGAACTTGCTCGGATCGAGGCAGAAGAGCTCGCAGCCCTGCAGAACAAGCGTACGCAGGCGGAACAGACCAGCCAAGCTGTCAAGGATCTGATCGCCAAAGCCGAACAGGCCCTGGCTGCAGGCGACCTGCCTCTGGCCGGCACGCTTGGTCGGAAGGCCGCCATCGGTCTTCTGGACTCCAGAGGGGCATGGACCCGGGAGGCTGCTCAGTTCGCTCTCTCGGGAACGGACGAGGATGTGTATGCCTGGGTAGACCTCGACCGGGAGCTCGCTGAGGCACAGGACAACCGGGAGACCATCGTCCACATCGCGCGGGTATCTGACCCTGCCGTGGCGGATGCGGCAGCCAAGGCCCTCGAGAGCAACAGTGTTCCAGCCGAAGGAGACTTCAATACCTCAGGCGTGATCAAGTCCCGGGAGACCGAGAATCGCGTCCAGATCTTCCGCATCCTTAACAGCAAGCTGGGCAAGGCCGTCATCACAGCAGCGAACAATGCGCTCAAGGCCGACACCCCGGAGGCACTCCAAAAATTCTTCGACCTCGACCTCGCCGCGGCGGTGCGGGAAGACGACGCGGTGACTACGTCAACGATCATCGCCTCCGGAGGCCCATACGCCAGGGCATACGGGGATGTTGCGATGGCCGGGCCGACGTGGATGCGAAGGCGCTTCGTCAACATCATCCAGTACCAGGCCGCGCAGCTCGACTTCGACTCCGCCAGTCATGCCTCAGCCATCCGCGCGGCGATCTCAGCCGCCGCACGGATCGCCCACCAGGCGCAGAAGGACGCAGCGCTGGCGTCGAAGGCTGCGGCGGACGCGCGGGATGCCGCGGCTGAGGCAGCGGAATGGGCCAGCAAGGCGATCGTGTCCGCCGACAAGGCCGAGGACTCTGCCAAGGAAGCCGACAGGAACGCGGACGCCGCGGACCAGTCGGCCGCCAACGCCCAAGCCTCCGCGAGCAAAGCCAAGTCAGCAGCATCTGTCGCCCATGGCGCGGCACGCGCGGCGAACTACTCGGCAAACAGGGCCATCGACTCGGCCCGCAGCGCCCTCAATTCCTCGTATAGCGCTCAGGCGTCAGCAGCCAGTGCGCGCCAGTCCGCTGTCACAGCGGGCAAGGACGCCAAGACAGCGGCAGCCGCCGCCAGCGACGCCCGACGGATCGCTGTGGACAAGCGCCGTGCTGAACTGGTCGCGGCTGCACGTGAGGCGGCCAAGAAGGCCGGCGAGGACAAGCAGAACAACCACAACCCAGCCGACTCCCCCACTCACGATCAGGTCAACCCGAAGGGAACTGGCGGAGGCAAGGAAGACTGGTGGGAGGATGCTGGAGGGTGGGCCGATGCGTTCAACTACGTCAGTGGCGCCTCCGGACTGCTGTCAGCCGGCTTCGGAACGCTCAGCCTCGTGTTCCCCGCCGGCGCCCCTGTCACGGCGCCGATCGCCTTCATACTTGGAGGGTTTTCTCTGGCCACCGCCGGCATCAGTGCCGTCTTCGAAGGCATCGAGCACGGATTCGGCAGTGGTGAGTTCATCAACGCGGCGGGCAGCGCAGCATTGAGCTTGGTGACCAGAGGGGGATCCAAGGGCATCGGGATCGTAAAGAGGATCCCCAAGGCTGTCGACAAGGTCACCGACTTCGCCGGAGACGTCGCCTCCCCGATCATCAAAGTCTTCTCGTAGCCGTGGCGCGTTGCGCTGACTCCGGACAAGACAGTGAGGGACGAGGTGTCCCCACGATCGGTCTGTTCAAAGCCGAGTTGATCAAGCCGCAACGGCCCTGGAAGACACTTGCGCAGGTCGAGTTGGCCACCGCCGAGTAGGTCAACTGGTACAAACACCGGCGGCTCCATGACGGAATAGGCCACATCCCGCCCGTCGCATACGAAGCCAACCACCCTAGCCCCCGCTCGCCAGGCAGCACGTCACACCCGAAAGGTACGTACGACCATGCGATTACCCTCCCTCTTTGCGCGGTACCGACGCGCGGCCGTCCCCTTGCTGGTCGTCCTCGCCGTGGGCACCACCACCACCGGGATGGCGCCGGCACCCAAGGAGCCGGAGACATCCCCCCGCCAGGTGGGCAGACTCGACCTGGCCGATCTGGCCGACGTTCCCACCCTCACCAAAACCCGGCCTGTCACGGTGACCACCAGGGAGGACTGCGAGCCCACGCGCGCTGGCTCCCGCGAGCGCAGGGCGGGTGCCGTGGAGGCCTGCGTCACCACGAGCACCACGCCGGTGACGCCCGCAGGGCGACAGTCCCTCACCGCCGCGCATCCGACGGCCTCGGCCGCCGGCGACGACTCGGCCAACTGCACGATCACGGCCCCCGGGACGTGGAACTACGGCCGCTTCGGCTACTGCGTGAGCGGCCTGACCGTGCGGTACACGCTCAAGGACGGCAACGGCAAGGAGATCGGCACCGGCACACTGGACGTCGCAACCAGTGCCCTCCTGCCCGCCAAGCGCACGACGTGGAACGAAAACGTCACGGTGACCATGACCGGTGCGACAGGGGCCGTCACCTCCCTGACCGCGAAGTTCAGGTCCGAATGCTCGGCCGGATGCAAGGCCACCAAGACCACCCCATGGTACGGGGGCGAACTGGTCAAGGGGCAGTCCGTCTACGGCAGCGTGTCCTACTCCTCCACCCCCGCCGCCGCCACGAAGGTCGACTTCACGACGTCGTACAAGTTGTACGTGACCTCCCCCGGCGCCCAGATCACGGACCCGACCGCCTCCTGGAGCAACCCGGAGAAGATCCGCTGCGACGACGACGTCCGGGACACAACCAGTTCCACCAGCACGCCTGGCCCCGGCTGCGTCGTGCCCAGCGTCATGCCGGTCGTCAAGATGAGCGCGCTGCCGAACGCGTCAGGCTCGGGCGCCGCGGCGGCCGGCTATCTCTGGGCCCAAAAGAACCTCGCCGACGGCTGGGGACGCGACAAGCCGCTGACCCGGGCGAAGAGCGGCATCGCCGACCGCACCAGTCGCACCTGCGGGGGGTCGAAGCCCTTCCAGGCCATGACGGACTTTGTTGCGACTGACAGCTGTGGCGAATTCCCCTTCGCAGCCACCCACGAAGGAGGAACCGACGGCGCTCAGTGCGCCGAGATCATCCCCAATTTCAGCAGCGGAGGGTGGGACATCTACCAGCTGGGGGGCGGCACGGATTCCAGCAGGCCCTGCGCACGCGTTCACGCCCCGCTTGCCGACAACCAGTCCGCCAAGACGCAGCTCTCCGAAGGCTTCGCGAACCAGCGAGTGGTGGAGGCCGAGCAATTCAAGGTGGAGATCACCAGCTCGACCCCCGAGCCGCAGGCCGCCTGCCTTGGGAGCGCGCCGGCCGGGTCGCTCCCCTCCGGCGACGGGTGGATCAGGAACACCACCGAACCGGTCGCGCACCGGAACAAGACCACCAACCCGCCCGGCCCGGCGGGTACCCGGGCGGCTATGGCTCAGGCTTGCCTCGGGAAGAACCTCCCAAAGGGCACCGAGGCCTCGGGGGACATCACCGGCTGGCAGGACGCCCAGGAGTTCGCCCGCCTCAACTCCCCCGGGACCGGGCTCGCCCGGTGTCACCTGATCGCCAACATCCTCGGTGGAAAGGGCCAGATACGGGACGGCGGACAGGACAATCTCGTCCCCTGCTGGCAGTCGGGCATGAACACCGGAACACCCAGCATGCGGACCTACGAGTTCGAGGCTCAAAGGGCGGTGAGGGACGCCAACTTCGGGGCGAACGACGCCATCCTCTACCAGGTGACGCCCGATTACCGGGACAGCACCAGCACGATTCCCGAGGGGGTCACGATGAGCGCTACAGTCGAGCGGGCGGACGGAACATCGCAGCCGCTGTTCCCCGACGTTTACATCACCAACACCCAGCGCAATACCGGGCTGCTCAACCTCGGAAACTGATCCCAACCGATTCGCGCCATCGGGAGCCAGAATGAGTCGTACCACCCCACCGCGGCCGTTCGACGTCACCGCGCTCTTCCCTCAACTGGCCCCGCTGGCACGCATCGCGACCCGGTTGCATCCCCGCGCCGGGGCTCCGTCGCAGCACGACAGTTCGGTCGGCGGGCCGCTGCTGTGGCCCGCCGACGAGCCGTGGCCGTACTGCGACGGCCCGCACGTGTGGGATCAGGTGAACGCGGCCCTCTCACCGGAAGACGTGCGGTTGCAGCGGCACATCCAGGCGGTCGTGGCGAGCCGACCGCACGGCATTCCCGAAATGTCCCGGTACACGCCCGAGGAGCGGGCGATCAACGACCGGATCAATGCCGGCCGTCCGTGGCCCGAGGGCCCGATCGCCATGCTCCCCGTGGCCCAGTTGTACGTGCGTGACATCCCTCTACTGCGCCCGCCCGGGCAGGCCGAGGCCGATCTGCTCCAGGTACTGTGGTGCCCCTTCGATCACCCGGACCACCCCCGGACCGCGCTGTTCTGGCGGTCCGCCGCCGCGGTCACCGATGTCCTCGACACGCCTCCCGAGCCGCCTGCGGTCCAGTTCCCCGGCTACGTGCCGGAACCGTGCCTGCTCGCGCCGGAGCAGGTCACCGAGTACCCCAACTTCCTGGAGCTGAGCAAGGAACTGCAGCAGCAGCTGGGAGACTGGAGCATGTGGCAGGCGGCCGGAGCCGCAGTGGACAGCTCCTACGCCGTCGCCCCGCAGGAGTTCTACATGAACAAGCTGTCCGTCGCTCCCGGCTGGAAGGTCGGTGGCTGGACCCGTTGGGGCCTCACCGATCCCATGCCCCGGATCTGCCCCACATGCGGCGCCGAGATGGATCCGCTGCTTACCATCGCCACAACCGAATGGAACGCCGGCACCGAAAGTTGGGTCCCCGACGGAGACCAGGCCCGCGACCCGCTTCCCCCCGGTACTCCCCCGGCGAACTACACCTTGATCGACCTCGCCCGAGGCTATGATCTGCAACTCCACGTCTGTCCGGCATCCCCGGATCATCCGCACATCGAGCTGATCCAGTGAGTCCTTTGGCCGGGTGGTATCGCACCGGCGGCGGGCTCCCGTAAACGGGCACTCAGGACGGCAAGCCGACCAGGCCCCAGCCGCGACGGGCGGCCTCCGCTGTCACATCGCCCCACTTGCGGACGAGCGGTGAACTCCTCAAAGGTGTCCGGGGCGTCCGACCCAGCCCTCGCACTCCGCGGCGAAGGGCCCGCGCAGTAGCAGCACGGAGAGAACAAACCCTGGCTAATAGGAGCGGTACGAGCGTAGTGGGCACTCAGGTGTCGATTGAAGAAGGCCTGATCACCGGCATCGGTCTCGTCGGTGCCTGCTGCTTACCCTGCTTCCAGGTCTGTCTTCGCTGTACCGTGCCGAAGGCATCGGTGCGGTCTTCGCCCTGATGGATGCCCTTCTACAACATGAGGCAGGGAAAATAGCGCGTGTCCACGGACGGATCCTCCCAGAGTCGCCGCCAGACTCGCAGTCGTCTGACGGTCCTGGCCGGTCTCGTGGCTGCTGCTGCGCTCGGCGCCGCGACCTTCTCGTTCGTCACCAACGGTTCCGACTCAGGGCACGATGACTCGGGGAAGCACTCCAGCCAGCCGCCGACTGCTTCATCGCTGCCGACTCAAGGTACGACGGAGCCGACCGTGCTCCCCAACGCTAAGAGCGTGAAGAAGGGGGTGCCGGTCGGCTACCCGCACACCCTCACCGGCGCCATCTCGGCGGCAGCCCACTTCTACGACGTCGGGGACCCGTTCGACCCGGCCGCAACAGAGCAGCAGTACCGCATCACCGCTGAGCCGGGCAAGGAGAAGCAGATCGGCGACGACGCTCTCCGTCTGTCCATGGGGCTCCGAGCCACCGCGGGTCTGCCGCTGCTCGGAGAGTCGGACGACGCGAACTACTACACCCTGCAGTCCCGGGCGTATCGTGTCGCATCCGCTTCCCGAGACCGGGTCAGGGTGTGGATCCTCACCGACACCGAGCTGTCCGCCCGTGGGGTCACGGACTCGGACACCACCGTTCAGACGGCCGACCTGGTATGGGCCGCGGGAGACTGGAAGTTCACCAGCCTGGACGGAAAGGGCCATAAGCCGGACCCGGCGGTACCGGACAGCGCCCAAGCGGTCAATGCGGGGTGGCGGGCCCTTGCGTACGCCAAGTAGACCGGCCACTGCTTGAGGGGCCGACTCCGGCGCTGTGGTCGACCAGACGGCTCGGCTTACGCGGGGGCCACGACATGGGAGTAGGCGGCGAGAGGATCACCGACACGTAGGCGGCTCGAGGAAAGGCCTCGATGATCGGCGCCTGCACCGCTCCAGCGGCGGCGGTCCGGCTCGATCGTCAGCTCTTGAACGACGGCACCGGCCAGGGATGTCCATCTGGTGCGCTGTCTACTGGCCGTCCGGCCAGCACATAATCGTGATACTCGTCCTGGACCACATCAGCGTTGACCCACCTTCCGCGTGCTGCTGATGGCGCTTCTTGAAAATCACCACGGCTACTCGCGGGGTTCGCCAAACCTGCTCAGTTGATCTCCCCACCCTTCGTGTGACGTTGTTCGGTCTCTTCGTGTGATGTTGCTCGGCGTGTCGAACTAGCGTCGGTGTGTCGTGGACAGCCTGCGTGTGCTTGACGGTCGGCCTTTCGGGGGCCCGGATGCTCACTCAGGAGGAAGACGTGGACGCTCACGCTCTGCGTCGCCAGGGATGGACGATCTCGGCGATCGCCCGGCATCTGGGCCGCGATCGCCAGACGATCCGGGACTACCTGAACGGGAAGACGGTGCCGGGCGAGCGTCGCCAAGCGCCGGATGCGTTCGTACCGTTCCTGGACTATTGCAGGCAGCGGATGGCCGATGATCCTCACCTGTGGGCGACCACGCTGTTCGACGAGGTGCGCGAGCTCGGCTATCAGGGCGGCTACTCGACGTTCACCCGGGCTCTTCGTCGGTTTGAGGTGCGGCCGCACTGCGAGCCGTGCCACGGCGCCAAGGGCCGCGACGTCGCGGTCATCACCCACCCACCGGGCGAGGAGATCCAGTTCGACTGGCTCGAGTTGCCCACTCCTCCAGAGCAGTGGGGCGTTGGAGAACACGCGCATCTCCTGGTCGGGGCCTTGTCCCATTCGGGCCGGTGGCGGGCCCAGCTCGCGGAGCGCGAGGACTTCCCCCACCTGGTCCAGGCCCTCGATCAGGTGGTGCGCAAGCTGGGCGGGACCGCGCGCCGGTGGCGGTTCGACCGCATGTCGACCGTCTGCTATCCCTCCAGCGGGCAGGTCACCGCCGCGTTCGCCGCGGTCGCGAAGTACTACGGCGTCGGCGTTGATATCTGTCCACCACGCCGCGGCAACCGCAAGGGAGTGGTGGAGAAGATGAACCACTCCGCCGCCCAGCGCTGGTGGCGGACGGTCCCCGACGGATTGACGGTCGAGCAGGCTCAGTCCGGGGTCGACAAACTCGCCGCCAGGATGGACGAACGACGCCGCACAGTCACCGGCGCCAAGGTCACCGTCGGTGAACTCGCGGCGGGCGAGGCACTGCTGGATATCCCGGCCCTGCCGTTCCCGGCAGAGATGACCGTTGAGCGCATGGTCACCCCGCAGGGACTGGTGCAGTTCGAGGGCAACTTCTACTCAGTGCCGCCCGGCCTGCCAGGCGCGAAGGTGAGGGTCGTGCACCGTCTGGGCGAGGACTTTCTGAACATCGCCACGATCTCCCGCGCAGTCATCGCCCGCCATCGCAAGGCCGTGCGCGGGGCTGGGCAGACCATCCGGGACGCCGGCCATGTCGTCGCCCTGGAACGCAAGGTGCTGGAGTCCTTCTCCGACCGGGCCCCCTGCAAGTCAAAGGTCCGCCGCCCTCCGTCCGAGGCCGCCCTTGCGGAGGCCGAGCGCCTGCGCGGGCGGCAGGTCACCGGGTCGACGGCCGAACGGGTCGTGATCGACCTGTCCCACTATGCCGCCGTGGCCGACCGGCTGCGGACCGTTCCCCCGCCGAAGGAGGAGGAGAACAAGGAGTGAGCACGACGCCGATGCAGATGAGCGAAGCACGCCGCTACCAGCAACTGCGAGCCCACCTGTCTTACCTGAAACTCAACGACGCCGCCGAGGCCCTCAACCGGGTCCTGGACCAGGCCCGCGCGGAACGCATGTCGCTGACCGCCGCTCTGGAGAGGCTGCTGGAGATCGAGGTCGAGGCAACTGATGCCCGCCGCCTGGCATCACGGCTGCGGTTCGCCTGCCTGCCAGAGCCGTGGACACTGGCTGACTTCGACTTCGCGGCCCAGCCCGGCGTCGACGAGAAACTCGTCCGTGACCTGGCTACCCTGCGCTTCCTGGACGACGCCAGCAACGTGCTGTTCGTCGGCCCGCCCGGGGTCGGCAAAACCATGCTGGCGGTCGCACTGGCCCGGGCCGCGGTCGACGCCGGACACCGGGTCTACTTCACCACCGCCGCAGAACTCGCCGCCAAGTGCCACAAGGCCGCGCTGGAAGGCCGCTGGAAGACCTGCATGAACTTCTTCTCCGGCCCCAGACTGCTGGTGATCGACGAGCTAGGGTACCTGCCGCTGCCCGAGGACGGGGCATCCGCGCTGTTCCAGGTGATCAATCAGCGGTATCTCAAATCCAGCACCATTTTGACCACGAATGTCGGTATCGCCGACTGGGCTGGCGCCTTCGGAGACGCCACCGTCGCCGCAGCGATGCTCGACCGACTCCTGCACCGGGCCGCCGTCGTCGGCATCGACGGTCCGTCCTACCGGCTGCGTGGTCACCAGAACCAAGCCGAGGCCATGCGAGCTGGGGTGAACGCCCGTGTCTCCTGAACAGCTCCCCGCCACCACCCAGGCGCCCGAACAGGTGACGCGACGCTGTCCGGTCTGCAAGACCGAGTTCGCCGTGACCAACTCCGCCAGCCGCCAGGTCTACTGCTCACCTACATGCAGGGAGGCCAACCGCCAGCACCAGCCCGTCCAGCGGACCTGCCCCACCTGCAAGGAAGAGTTCACCACTGATGTGAGCCCGAAAAGGATCTTCTGTTCGCCCCAGTGCCGCCTTGCGGCCCGCACCAGCAAGGATGCCTTGGAGACACGCACCTGCCCCATCTGCGAGGGCGCCTTCCAGGCTCCGAAAACCGTCCGGCAGGTCTACTGCTCACCCACCTGCCGCAGGGACGCCGACCGCCTCCGTGGCCAGGCCCGGGATGCAGACCGGGCCCGCCGCCTCGGCGAGGCACCGGCTTCAGCGCCTCCGGCGCTGCCCGACCTCCCGCCACCGCCCAAATCAACATCCCGCTCGGGAACCCGCCACGTCACACCAGAGCGGGACCCGTTGGAGCCGACCGCGACCCGCAACTGCCCGCACTGCCAGCAGCCAGTCACCATCGTCGCCCTGCTGGCCACCCCAGAAGCCGCCAGGCCGACCATGCGCTCCCACGGCCCAGACATCATCCAGCTGCGACGCACCCCATGACGCCCATCGACGTCAACAGGCACGACATCGCTCACCAGCTCAACAACACCAAGTGACTTTGACCAACCCGCGCGGAGCCCGCCGACCCGACGGTCGGCGGGCTCCGCGCGGGTTGTCTACCGATGGTCAGGCAAGCCGGTACTCCCACCCCTCGCGCCAGCCGAAATCGGCCTCCACCAGTTCTTCCAGCGGCTTGCCGTCAATAAAGTGGTCGAATGCCCACCGAGTGGCGACGTGTCCGATGACCAGGATCCGGGTGTCCGACCAGCGCAAGGGCAGATCCGCCAGGAAGCGGCCCACGCGGTCCACCGCCTGCCGCCAGCTCTCACCACCCGGATAGGGCTGGTCGATGCGCTGGGCTCGGCTGCGATGCAACTCAGCGGCGGGCATGCCGTTCCCGTCACCGTAGTCGCATTCCCGCAGCCGCCAATCGTGCAGCACCGGAATGTCAGAGCCCGCGAACGCCAGAGACGCAGTCTCGACCGCACGAGCCAGATCCGAGGTGAACACGGCGCTGATGCCATCCTTCCGCCGCCGCTCACCCAGCTCCACGGCCAAGCCCCTACCCCGTTCGGAAAGCCGTCCAGGCAACCACCCAGTGGCGATCCCTCGGTCGTTGTCCTGGCTCCATGAGTGCGTCTCGAAAACGATTTCCAACGACATGCCGCCACGCTAACGCCATATCCCGAGCCCCCTGCCCTGCTTCTCCCAGAGCGGACAACCCTCAACCGACAGGGCAACCGGCGCTCAGTCCCGGGGCTCCCCGGCTTCACCGCCGAAACCGTCAGGTGCACTCGCGCTCTTGCTCGTCATCATCCTCAGATGCTTCAGGGACACAACGAAATGACGGGAAGAGCAGCACTGACTGATGGGGATTCTTGAAAACGGCCAGGGATGCTCCTCGCATCACTCGCTCTGGTGTTCAACGAAGTGGGGAGTTTCAAAGGAGCGTGGCCCGGGTCGTCGGCTTGGGTCTCCCGCTCGTGGAGTGTGCGGGACGTGTCGAGACGTCGAGACACTGGCTTCGTGTCGGTGGCCAATCCGGGATCCTCACGCGCGGCCACACCAGCGATCAGCTGCCTGCGGAGAGGTCCCCGTCAAGGAGCTGTGCCGTGAGTTCCATGCACCGCGTCCGGGCCGCGGAGAAGCCGTAGGGCATCTTGGTGACCGCTTCGAAGGCGCTCATCTGGGCGTCCTCCTCGCCGCTTGCCTCGGCGTCGTCGATCTCGAAGAGCTTCTCCTCGGCCGCGTCCAGTCCGGCCGCTTCAATGGCCTGGAGCAGGGCCTTGTGGTGGGCGCAGTGCTGCGCGGCGAGTTCCTCGACCTGCGGGTCGTGGGGGTCGACGGTGTCATCGAGGGCGGCGTCGGCCGCGTCGAGGCGGTCTGCCTCGGCCCGTAGGTCGGGGTGGGTGGCCAGGGTGATGAACACGCTGGCCTGAATTGCGGCTCCCAGCGGCCCGAAGATCCGTTCCGTGACCAGCAGGGCGTCCAGGTCGGAGGGGCGCAGTGCGCCAGAAGGCAGGTGGCTGAGCCGGTCCGTGACCAATGGGGAGAGCAAGCCCAGTGGGCTGCCCACGACCCGCAGGCGCTGGACTGCCGCGCGCTGACGTTTGATGGCGGCCTCCTGGGCGGCCAGGGTCTCCTCCAGCCGGCCCAGGACGTCCTCCATGTCCCGGGCTTCGTCGAAGGCGGCCCGCATGTCGTCCAGGCTGATGCCGGCCTCGGACATCTTGCGGATCCACAGCAGGCGGATCATGTCGTCGTAGCCGTAGCGGCGGCGTCCGTCTCCGCCTCGCTCGGGCTCCGGCAGCAGACCGATCTGGTGGTAGTGGCGAATGGCGCGCGGGGTGGTCCCGGCGAAGGCGGCGGCATCACCGATCTTGACCTCGCGGGGAGGCGTGACGGAGGGGTACATCGCAGACAGGGCCTTTCGTGCTGTGGTGCCCTCGACGACACCACATGCCGCTACGGCATATGCAACTACACACCACCCAGATCCTGACGGACTATCGGGCGGTCCCTCGCTATGGGTGTCCCGTACCAGGACAGGCCCGGAATGGGTGGGGAGATCCGTCGAGCAGGTCTGATGGCACCCCGAGCAGGGGTTGGGGATTTTCAAGGAGCCCCATCATCTCTACGGATACGACCCTGTTGAGGAGGGCCTTTGGTGGACCGATCCCACGGCATACGACTGAAGCCATCCAGCCTCAGCCATTAGCACCGGCGTACTTACGAGAACTTGCCTCCTGCACCACACGCCCTCTCCGGTCGCAAGGTCCCTCCGGGCTTCTGAATCGATGTAAGGAACAGTCGCCAAGCGCAGAAGACGAATCAGCACCTTGCTGCGGTGGCTGAAGCGGCGAGCACCGGATCGTCTTTGCACGTGCCTCCTGGTATCCGCTGGTCATGTACCGTGCGCTGCTGAGGCACTTGCCCCATGAGCGCGGCGGCTTTTTGATGGGGCAGCCGAGGACGCAGTGGAGGAGCTCGGGGTCGTACTGGCGTGGGCAAACGGCCATGAGGACGGGGCGGCTGGCGATACGGATGCGGGTGGTGAACCACGACCAAGCGCAGGACGTGGGGTTAAGGCGGCTGATGATGTAGGACCAGTGGGGGCGAGGTAGCCGAATGCCTCCCGGACGGCTCGCGTCGCCCTCGACTCCGGGCGGCCCGGGGCTGCCGACGGTTCACCCCTCGGTCGTTCCGTCCGGCTTGATCAGGCGGAAGCCGGTGTAGCGCACGAGTGCTGCGGGGACCTCGACCGATCCATCCTGGCGCTGGTTCTGTTCCAGAATCGCGACGATGGTCCTCCCGATTGGCAGGCCGGACCCGTTCAGCGTGGCGACGTACTCCTTAGTCTTGCCGCGACGCACGCGGATGCCGGCCCGACGTGCCTGGAAGTCGCCGCAGTCCGAGACCGACGAGACTTCCCGGTAGCAGTTCTGGCTTGGTAGCCACACCTCAAGGTCGTAGGTCCTCCTGGCCGAGAAACCGAGGTCGGCCGCCCTCAGGTCGACCACCCGGTAGTGCAAATCGAGCCGTTGGAGGCACTCCTCGGCATGGGAAAGCAGGAGCTCGAGTTGGGCCGTGGCCTCGCTTCGTAGGCAAAACCGCACGAGTTCCACCTTCGAGAATTGGTGGAGCCTGATGACTCCCCTGGTGTCACGACCGTATGATCCGGCCTCGGCTCGGAAGCAGGCGGTGTGCGCGGTGAGGCCTAGAGGCAATGCATCTGCGTCAATCATCTCCCTCGCGTAGAGGTTGACGAGCGGTACCTCTGCTGTCGGGATGAGGTACAGGGAGCGGCCCGCCACCTGTGTGGCGAACAAGTCCTCGGTGAATTTGGGCAGTTGGCCCGTTCCTGTCATCGACTGTGGGTTCACCAGGTAAGGGACGCTGTGTTCGCTGTAGTGATGTTCCTTGGTGTGTAGGTCGAGAAAGAAGGAGACCAGGGCCCGCTCCAGCGCCGCTCCGGCGCCGCGGAACACCGCGAATCGGGCGCCGGACAGCTTGCTCGCGCGCTGGAGATCGAGGATGCCTGCCGAGGACGCCAGCTCTACGTGATCGCGCGGTTCGAAGTGGAAGGCGGGCGCCCGGCCCCAGGACTGGACTTCGACTGGCGGGTCCTCCGGCCCTCCGTCCGGCGCCTCATCCGACGGGACGTTGGGAATGGCCAGTAGTGCGGCGTCCAACTGCGCTTCCGCAGCGCGCTGGCTCACCTCGGCCTCCCGGATGCTCTCCTTCAGGCCCTTGGCGGCAGCCATATCCTCCGGTGTCCTGGCGTCAGGCCGCTCGGCCATCGTGCGGGATACCTTGTTGAGCGCCGCACGCAGGGAATCACGACGGGAGATCGCTTCGGCCCGCTGCTTGGTTAGTTTTCTCAGGGCTTCGAGGTCGAGGTAATGGTGGCGACGCCTCAGCCGCCATTCCACCGAAGCGTCGGGCCTCACAAGATCCTGTAGATCGTGCACTGTACCCTCCTCAGGTCCGTTTGGCCCCCGCTACTCGGCAAGAGCTTCTTCGATCAGTCCGGCCAGTCGCGCCGGATCGGCTTCGGCCAGTTGCGGCCAAGCCGTAATGACCGTGTCCGGACCGCCGACACCGCGGAACTTCTCGGCGACGAGTTCTTGGTGTCGGGCCCGCAGGTCGGGCCCAATGGCGCCCCGCGGAACTGAGTACTGGCATGTGTACGAGCGCCCATCGATCATCCGTGCGGTCACCCGCGCGGGAGTCGGCTTCGCCGTGTCCTCGAAGTGGTCCAACGGTCCGTCGAGGGGGCCCACGAGGTCAGCCAGTTCAGGACCGCCAAAGCTGTGTAGCCACGCAGTGGAGAGTGCGCCAGCCTGGCGCAGGGCCTCGCCGAAGGGCGCATCCCCGAGCATCAGCGTGCGAGTCATCTCTGGGTCGTGGACGAGCCGCACCTTAGCGGCCAAGGCCCACCGGTCCGCGCCGTCGACCGCAGGGTGGGAGAAATCCTCGATCGAGAGCGCGCCCTTCAGTAACGCGGTCGCCAAGGGGTATGGGGTCGTCAGAACTAAAGCGCCCACAGGGGTGTTCGCCCCGTTGAGGTAAGGTTCCGCCTTCCGTGCCGCCCACAGGGTGTACATGGAGCACTCGACAACGACCTCCGAGACATCATCCACCCTCCACTGCCCCATACGGCCATGCAGGTCTGCGGCACAGTCGATGGCCGCGTCGATCCCCGGCCCCCCAGGGTGCAGTTTGAACGACAGCGTCTCGGTGTGCCATCGCTTGCCCAGTCCTAGTGTCACGGTCTCTGGCAAGGGCACTTCGGCGAATTGGGCAAGGAAGCCATCGGCATGCTCCAGGAGGTCTTCGGCTCCGCGTAGCCCACCCAGCGCCGCGTCACAGGCGTCGAGTCCCATGCGTACGCCAACCGGCACATGCAGCAGGCGTGCGTCACTCGTGAGGAAACCGCGCATCAAGGTCCACGGCGGCGCGCTCAGCGCCAGAGCCAGCGCTTGGGCCCACTCTGCCGCGGTGGCCCGCTGACAAGCGAGCCGGGCGGCCACCGCCCCCACCACGTGCGTGTGCAACGCCGTCTGGCCGCGGAACGGTCCGAGAGTGGCTGCCGCCGTGATTCGGGCCGCGCATTCGTCCGCGAGAATGACCGCGCGCAGCAGGTCGGCCCCCGCCAAGCCGAGGTGGTACACGTAAGCGAGCGAGACACCCACTGTGGATGGCCCCAGATGGCCAGCGTACGCAGTGTCGTCCAGGTTCAGCCACGCTCCGGCCCCGGATAGGACGCGGGCCGATTGCGCGACGTCTTGCTGTAACGGTTCGCCGAGGGCCAGAACGAGCCTCCTGCCGTCCTCCTGTCCGAGGCCAGTGCGGATCGCCGCCAACTGAGACAGAACGTGGCTGGCTGCGAACGCGCGTACCCGCTCAGGGACGTCGTCGAGTTCCAGGGAACTCGCCCAATCAGCAAGTGCGGACAGTTGTGTGTGTCGCACCTCGGCGGTACCGGGGTGGGCGGTCATTGCAGTCACCCACCCGGCCTGAGGTGATGGGTGAAGGCGGGGAACCCGCCAAGGAGAACCTCAACAGTGATCGAAGATAGATCACTCTCGAGTGCCTCACCGTCGCTCTCGAAGCGTAGCGGCAGCCCGTCGGTCCGTTCGAGCGTCACCCGACGACCACGCGCGTAAGTAACACCCTCCCGTCCCAGATGGTCCCCCGATCGCGTCAGATCGAGCATAGTCAGGGGTGGTACGGCGGCATCGAGCACGCAGACATCCAGGAGCCCATCGTCTCGTACGGACCTGGGCAGGATGTTGTAAACGCCCGCGCGGTGCCGCCCACCGCCCACGTTCACGAGCGTCGTGAGGCCGGAGTGGACGACCCTCCCATCCACCACGACGCGCCCCATATACGGTTCGAAGGTGTTCAACACCCGGGATATCGCTTGCTGATACTTGTCACGGCCCCCAACCAACACGGAGCGGGACTCTGCGGTGGCCTCAGCGAAGAGGCCCGTACTCACACCGAGCACAACTATCCTGTCAAGACCATCGACCCTGGCGAGATCGAGATATCTCAGCTCGGCACCACGCAGGGTCAGCGCCGACTCCAGAGCCGTCCCCCACGGGACGTCGTCCCACAAGGACCGGTAGTTCGAGTTCCCAGTGCCGCCCGGCATGACGACCAGAGGAATCCTGCAGGCGCTTCGGGCCATTCCCTCGACGACCTCGCGAAGAGTTCCGTCACCCCCCACGGAGACAATCATGTCGGGGGGCCCTGCGTGCGACTCGCCGTCGACGAGCTGGGCGACAATGGCGGTGGCGTGTCCCTGGCATTCGGTCCACCAGACATCTACGGAATCAGAGAATATCCTGCACAATGATTTCATCTCTGCAACCCGATCGCGAGTTGTGGATCCTGCGGCCGGGTTGGCAACGATGGTTACATGACGGTTTCTCAGGGGTAGCGAGCCGTTCTTGTTCAAGAGGTCCCCGCGATCCATGAGGAGAACGAAGGAAGTTACTTTTGAGCAGAGAGGGCAGGATTCGTACCTGCGCGGGCAAGACCCGTCCGAGTCGACACCCGGACCCCGTTGGGCCACTTCGGGTACCTCTCCCAAACACCGCACGCCAACCACACGCACGGGACTTACGCGGAGAGGGCAGGATTCGAACCTGCGCGGGTAAAACCCGTCCGAGTCGACACCCGGACCCCGTTGGGCCACTTCGGGTACCTCTCCCAAACACCGCACGCCAACCACACGCACGGGACTTACGCGGAGAGGGCAGGATTCGAACCTGCGCGGGTAAAACCCGTCCGAGTCGACACCCGGACCCCGTTGGGCCACTTCGGGTACCTCTCCCAAACACCGCACGCCAACCACACGCACGGGACTTACGCGGAGAGGGCAGGATTCGAACCTGCGCGGGTAAAACCCGTCCGAGTCGACACCCGGACCCCGTTGGGCCACTTCGGGTACCTCTCCCAAACACCGCACGCCAACCACACGCACGGGACTTACGCGGAGAGGGCAGGATTCGAACCTGCGCGGGTAAAACCCGTCCGAGTCGACACCCGGACCCCGTTGGGCCACTTCGGGTACCTCTCCCAAACACCGCACGCCAACCACACGCACGGGACTTACGCGGAGAGGGCAGGATTCGAACCTGCGCGGGTAAAACCCGTCCGAGTCGACACCCGGACCCCGTTGGGCCACTTCGGTACCTCTCCCAAACACCGCACGCCAACCACACGCACGGGACTTACGCGGAGAGGGCAGGATTCGAACCTGCGCGGGTAAAACCCGTCCGAGTCGACACCCGGACCCCGTTGGGCCACTTCGGGTACCTCTCCCAAACACCGCACGCCAACCACACGCACGGGACTTACGCGGAGAGGGCAGGATTCGAACCTGCGCGGGTAAAACCCGTCCGAGTCGACACCCGGACCCCGTTGGGCCACTTCGGGTACCTCTCCCCGGTGCTGCACCGATTTCCTTCGATGGAGCCCCGTTGGTGAACACTCTGCCACACTGTGCTGACAACTTCCTGATATCTCGCTGACGGCTTAGACGAAGGCACCTTCCCTGTCTTGGCGAGAAGCCCGCTCTATTCCAATTCTCCTTGCATCGGCCGCAGATGAAGCACATCGACTCAAAGGCTTTGTGCTCGCCGATGCGTCAGAAGGAGCTGTGCGCGTTCCGCAGGGAGAGTCATGGCCCGGCGAACCCGCTGCTGGCGTCTTGTTCGGGAAACGCAAAACAGCTCCCTCCCAGTTGAAGTGCTACTACTGGAAGGGAGCTGGGAGCCGTACCAGTGACATGGCAAGCCACCCGCCGCGGGGAGGCCGCTCGCGGTAGCCCCGTAGTGGCGGCCCGGGCGGATGAGGAGCCAGTGTCATGGCTTCTCATCTATGGGTATGAGTGCCTTCCGTGTCGCTTACCCAGCTCATGAGCTTGCGCAGCTCCTTGCCGGTGGTCTCCAGGAGGTGGTCCTCGTCCGCCTTCTTCAGCTCGTTGTACTTCGGCAGACCGGCGTTGTACTCCGCCATCCAGTTCTTGGCGAAGGTGCCGTCCTGGATCTCGCCGAGGATCTTCTTCATCTCGGTCTTGGTGGAGTCGTTGATGATCCGCGGGCCGGAGACGTAGTCGCCCCACTCGGCGGTCTCGGAGATCGACCAGCGCATCTTCTCCAGGCCGCCCTCGTACATGAGGTCCACGATCAGCTTCAGCTCGTGGAGGCACTCGAAGTACGCGATCTCCGGCTGGTAACCGGCCTCGGTCAGGGTCTCGAACCCGGCCTTGACCAGCGCCGCGGTGCCACCGCACAGCACCGCCTGCTCACCGAAGAGGTCGGTCTCGGTCTCCTCGGTGAAGGTGGTCTTGATGACACCGGCGCGGGTGCCGCCGATGCCCTTGGCGTACGAGAGGGCGAGCGGGAAGGCGTTGCCCGTGGCGTCCTGCTCGACGGCCGCGATGCACGGCACGCCGCGGCCTTCCTCGTACTGGCGGCGGACCAGGTGGCCCGGGCCCTTGGGGGCGACCATGCAGACGTCGACGTTGGCCGACGGCTTGATGAAGTCGTACCGGATGTTGAGGCCGTGGCCGAAGAACAGCGCGTCGCCGTCCTTCAGGTTGTCCTTCACGGACTCCTCGTAGACCTTGGCCTGGATCGGGTCCGGGACCAGGATCATGATCACGTCGGCCTCGGCGGTCGCCTCCGCCGGGCTCACCACGCGCAGGCCCTGCTCCTCGGCCTTGGCCTTGGACTTGGAGCCCTCGTGCAGGCCGACGCGGACGTCGACGCCCGAGTCGCGCAGCGACAGCGCGTGGGCGTGGCCCTGGCTGCCGTACCCAAGGATCGCGACCTTGCGACCCTGGATGATGGACAGGTCGGCGTCGTCGTCGTAGAACAGCTCGGCCACTGGAACGTCTCCTAAGATGTGGGGCGGCTGGTCAAGCGACGCGCTTGAGACCGTGTACCGCGCTGGTTGTGAGGGAATGCGAACCGCGGCCGATCCCGATCGTGCCGGACTGGACTAGCTCCTTGATGCCAAACTGTTCCAGCATCTTGAGCATCGCCTCGAGCTTGTCACTCGTCCCAGTGGCTTCGATCGTGATGGTCTCCAGAGAGACATCCACGGTCTTGGCGCGGAACAGCTGGACGATCTCGACGATCTGGGAGCGGGTCTCGTTGTCCGCGCGAACCTTCACCAGCACGAGCTGGCGCTGGATCGAGGTACCGGGCTCGAGTTCGACAATCTTCAGGACGTTGACCAGCTTGGTTATGTGCTTGATGACCTGCTCGAGTAGGGGTTCCTTGGCGTTGACCACGATGGTGATGCGGGAGATGTCGGGGTGCTCGGTGACACCTTCGGCGAGTGAGTCGATGTTGAAGCCGCGGCGGGAGAACAGGGCGGCGATCCGGGCGAGGATGCCGGGGGTGTTCTCCACCAGGACGGAGAGCGTGTGCTTGGACATGCGATGCGTCTCTCTTCTTCTCTCTCGGTCCCGGCTCAGTCGTCTTCGCTGTCGCCGAAGTCCGGGCGGGTGTCACGCGCCGCCAGGATCTCGTCGTTGGAGGTGCCGGCCGCGACCATCGGCCAGACCATGGCGTCCTCGTGGACGATGAAGTCCACGACCACCGGGCGGTCGTTGATCGCGTTGGCCTTCTCGATCACGGCGTCGAGGTCGGCCGGGTCCTCGCAGCGGATGCCGATGCAGCCCATGGCCTCGGCGAGCTTCACGAAGTCCGGGACCCGGGTGCCCGCACTGGGCTGGCCGGCGTCAGCACCGGGGCCGGAGTGCAGCACGGTGTTGGAGTAGCGCTGGTTGTAGAACAGGGTCTGCCACTGGCGGACCATGCCCAGCGCGCCGTTGTTGATGATCCCGACCTTGACCGGGATGTTGTTCAGCGCGCAGGTGACCAGCTCCTGGTTGGTCATCTGGAAGCAGCCGTCACCGTCGATCGCCCAGACCGTACGGTCCGGCACACCGGCCTTGGCGCCCATGGCGGCCGGGACCGCGTACCCCATGGTCCCGGCGCCGCCCGAGTTCAGCCAGGTCGCGGGCTTGTCGTAGGTGATGAAGTGGGCGGCCCACATCTGGTGCTGGCCGACGCCCGCGGCGAAGATCGTGTCCTCCGGGGCCAGCTCGCCGATCCGCTGGATGACCTGCTGCGGCGACAGGCTGCCGTCCTCGGGCAGGTCGTAGCCGAGCGGATAGGTCTCGCGCCACCGGTTCAGGTCCTCCCACCAGCCGCTGTAGTCGCCGGTGTGGCCCGCGTCGTGCTCGGCCTGGACCGCGACGACCAGATCCGCGATGACCTCGCGGGCGTCACCGACGATCGGCACGTCGGCGGCGCGGTTCTTGCCGATCTCCGCCGGGTCGATGTCCGCGTGCACGATCTTGGCGTACGGGGCGAACGAGTCGAGCTTGCCGGTGACCCGGTCGTCGAAGCGCGTGCCGAGCGCCACGATCAGGTCCGCCTTCTGCAGGCTGGTGACGGCGGCGACGGTGCCGTGCATGCCCGGCATGCCGAGGTGCTGTTCGTGGCTGTCAGGGAACGCGCCGAGCCCCATCAGGGTGGTGGTGACCGGCGCCCCGGTCAGCTCGGCCAGCACCCTCAGCTCGGCGGTGGCGTGCGCCTTGACGACGCCGCCGCCCACGTACAGCACCGGGCGCTCGGCCTGGGCGATCAGCCGGGCGGCCTCGCGGATCTGCTTGGCGTGCGGCTTGGTCACCGGGCGGTAGCCGGGCAGATCGGTCTGCGGCGGCCAGGAGAAGGTGGTCTTGGCCTGCAGCGCGTCCTTGGCGATGTCGACCAGGACCGGGCCCGGGCGGCCGGTGGCGGCGATGTGGAACGCCTCGGCGATCGTGCGCGGGATGTCCTCGGCCTTGGTGACCAGGAAGTTGTGCTTGGTGATCGGCATCGTGATGCCACAGATGTCCGCCTCCTGGAAGGCGTCCGTACCGATGGCCTTGGAGGCCACCTGGCCGGTGATCGCGACGATCGGGACCGAGTCCATGTGGGCGTCGGCGATCGGGGTGACCAGGTTGGTGGCGCCGGGGCCCGAGGTCGCCATGCAGACGCCGACCTTGCCGGTGGCCTGGGCGTAACCGGTGGCGGCGTGGCCCGCACCCTGCTCGTGGCGGACGAGTACGTGCCTGACCTTCGCGGAGTCCATCATCGGGTCGTACGCGGGGAGGATCGCACCGCCGGGGATCCCGAAGACGGTGTCGGCGCCCACCTCCTCGAGCGAACGGATGAGCGACTGCGCACCCGTGACGTGCTCAACAGCGGACGACCGTTCGGCGGTCCGGGGCAATGACTGCGGCGTGTGGAACGCTCCAGGTTGTTCGGTCATCGGTGTTTTCACGCCGGTGCGGATCATTCGTCGACGGACGCGAGCAGCGCGTCCAGTTGGTGCAGCGCCTCGTCTGCCCCCTGGGCGGCCGCACTATCGTCGGGGTCTGCGCACAGCTGGACGAAGAAGGCGGCCAGTCGCTGCTGGGCGTCGTCGAGGACTTCGGTGGGGTTCTGCAGTGTCGTCATGGTCGTGCCTTCCTTGGGACGGGTCCGGTGTCGTCACATGGCATTCGCGGCACGCCAGATGTTCACGAACCCCTCGGCGCTAGCTTTTCCCGGGAATGCCGCATACTCGGTGAGAACGAGACTTTGGTTCCATTTCTGCTTGTAGGCAAGCTGTGAGGTAGCGGGATATACCACCTGGTTCTCCCACAAGTAGTTCATGAGCCATTTGAATCCCTGGCTGTGGCCGGGTACTTCGCGGTCGTCGCTGAGGTTGGTGAACGGGGTGAATCCGAAATGCAGCCAGGGGATTCCCTCTTCGCGAAACACGTCGATGGCGGATTTGTTGATTGCTTCCATGACGCCTGCGGGACTGTCAGGGAGGCGACGACTCAGGTCATGCATCCAGCCCTTGTTGGTGCCATACACCGGCGAATACAGGACATAGCCGATGGCTTCGCCGTCGATGTGCCCGATGAACAGTCGGCGGTGCTTCTGCATCTTTCCGCCAGTCTGGCCCACGAGGTACTCGAGAGGGCGAGCCCCTTCCCCCTTGAGCGGCAGCCACCGAGTGTCGATGTTCCGGACGCCGTCCTGCCACTGTTCGTAGTCCGCCTCGGTGATCGTCAAGCCGCTGCGCAGTGCCCGTGAGATCTTGTTACGCAGCTGCATGTAACGCGATCCTGCCAGCGTGAAGGTGCTCAGGTTCACGGCGTAGGAGGCGCCGACCTGGTTCACCGTGAACCCGTGGCGCGCGTAAATCTCGGCGTCCCGTTTCTGCAACTGGATTGCGGCGTGCCTGCGGTTTTGCTGCTGGGCGAACTCGGCGAAGGCGTAGACGAGGTCGACGTAGGAGTCGTCGGGGGCGAATGGGCCAGCGAACTGGATCAGGTAGTCGCCCGCTGGTCGGTACACGATGACGCCCGGGCGGCCCGGGAGCGTGAAGTAGGAGTTCCCCTCGTTGACGGCGAGGAAGGAACTGGGGTTCTCCGCCTGACTGTGTTCCTGTATGGCACTGAGCACATATTCCGCAGAGGCCTGCGAGTCCGTCTCCAGGGTTTGACTGCCCATACCAGGAGGCTCCTTCCTTGTCATCTCTCTTGCGCTTCCCGCTCTTCGACCTAGCTTCGTTTTCTAGGCCGAGGCGCACATCAGAGCACATGGTGCTCCATCGCCCCGATGCAAGCAATACCATATCTGTGAAATCTGGCGACCTGTCAGCCACTTATCACTTACCTGTCAGCTAAAAGCGCATGACATGCGAGAACCCATGACGTCAGGGTGATGTCAGCAGAGCGTGCGATGCTTGTTCCGGTAAAGCCGGATACCCCATGCCGGCTTCCGGATAGTTCTTCCAGGCTTCTGAATGCTGTTCTGCGTCGGGAGCTATCCGTCTCTCCGATGGGTTTCCGGAGGTTAACCCCACATGCGTTCTCTCGATATTGCCCGCGAGGTTTGCGAGCGCCACCACCCCGGGTTGGTCAAGGCGCTCGAGGAACTGCCGCTGCTGGACCGGGAGGCGGCTGACAGCCCTGTCCTGGACATCTTCCGGACGCACGGCGGTGCAGGACTGCTGGTGCCGTCTGCGTATGGTGGAGTCGGTGCCGACGCGCTCGAGGCGGTTCGGGTAACCAGGGCACTGGGAGCCTCCTCGCCCTCACTCGCGGCGGCCGCGACCATGCACAACTTCACGGCAGCGATGCTTTTCGCACTCGCCGACCGGGTGGTGCCGCCGACAGCGGAGCAGAAGGAGTTGCTGTCGCGCGTGGCGCCGGAGGGGATGCTGCTGGCCTCCGGGTGGGCCGAAGGCCGCACCCAGCAGGACATCCTCAACCCGTCGGTGACGGCTACGCAGGTCGATGACGGCTTCTTGCTCAACGGCTCGAAGAAGCCATGCAGCCTGTCGCGTTCGATGAGCATCCTGACGGCGAGCGTCACGCTGCCCAACGAGCACGGTCAGTCCTCCCTTGCCGTACCGCTGATCATGGCTGACTCCCCGGGGATCTCCGTGCATACCTTCTGGGACAGCCCAGTACTAGCGGGCTCACAGAGCCATGAGGTGCGTCTGAAAAACGTGCACGTGCCTGAGCACCTGATCATTCGGGGTACCCCGGACGACCCCAGTCGGCTAGACGACCTCCAAGAGGCGACCTTCGTCTGGTTCGAGCTGCTGATCACCTCGGCGTACGTGGGGGCCGCGAGCACCCTGACGGAGCTGGTCATAAAGCGCGAGCGTGGCGCTGTGACTGACCGTGCCGCGCTCGGTATTCAGTTGGAGGCGGCCGTTGGACTGACTGAGGGAGTGGCCCGGGCCATACGAGACGGCCTTTCTGGCGAGGAGGCCGTCGCGGCGGCCCTGACAGCCCGGTTCGCCGTGCAGAAGGCCCTCTCCGCGATCAATGACCAGGCCGTCGAACTGCTCGGCGGAATCGCGTTCATCAAGTCGCCTGAGATCGCCTACCTATCGTCGGCCCTGCACCCGCTCGCCTTCCACCCGCCGGGCCGCACCAGCTCCTCGCCCCACCTGGTCGAGTACTTCAACGGCGGCCCCCTGCAGATCTGACCCGCGCGGGAGGCGGATCACCCATGGATCAGCTCAACTCTTTCGAGTCACCGTCAACGACGCGTCTGCATCGTGCGGAGTACCTGGTGGGGCTTGGGGTCTCGCTGGTGCTGTTCGTCTGGCACTTAGGCGAGGTCCGCTGGTTCCCGGCGGTCTTCCTGTTCGTCTACATCGACCTGATCGGATACATACCCGGAGCCATCGCCTACCGCAGGAGTGCCGACCATCGCATCCACAAGACGTATTACGTCTTGTACAACACCATGCACAGCCTGCTAACCCAGGGGGCAGTGGTGGGGCTGTGGATCTGGGTGAGCGGGCCGGAATGGGCGCTACTCGTCATCCCGATCCATCTGTGCGCCGACCGCGGGGTGTTCGGAAACTTCCTCAAGCCATTCGCGCTCCCCTTCGAGCCGGTCGTCAACGAGGAGTTCGCTCGGCTGTCACACGCGCTGTTCGGCAGGCCGGCACCCGCAGTGCCGACTGATCCGCAGGCCGTGGACTTCCGGCGGTGACCGCCCCGGTGACCGCGACCCGCCCGACCGCAACCGAGCATGATCAGCGTCTACAGGCTCTACGGGGCATCTCGCGCCAACTGCCCACCGGGGTGGCCGTCATCACGGGCGCGTACGGCGACGCCGTGCACGGGGCCACCGTCAGCACCGCAAGCGTGCTGTCCCAGCAGCCGTTGCGGCTAGGTATCAGTCTTCGCCACGGCTCATACCTGACCAAATTGGTGCAGCAACGGGCCATATTCGTCGTGAACGTGCTGTCGTGCCGCCAAGCGGCCGTGGCGGACTGGTTCGCCGACCCAGAACGCCCCCGGGGACTACGGCAGTTCGATTATGTGCCGTGGACAGCCCACGAACAGACCGGCATTCCGGTGCTCGATGGCACCCTCGCCCACATTACCTGTCGGCTGACCAACGTGATCCCGCTGGGGACCAGTGACGACCTGCTCGTCGCGGAGGTCCTGGAAGGGCACGGCCGGAACGGCCGTCCACTGATCAACTTCAACGGCCAGCTCCATGACGTGGAATTCCGGAGCGTTATCCGGCCCGGTCGCAGGCAGGCCAGCGCCGTCACGCTACTCGAGTAGCAACTGCCCCATACGCACTTACGCGAAAGGAAATCACGACATCATGACGCTTTCCCTCCCTCCCGAGACGGACTGGGATCAGGCACCGGGGCTGCTCGACGGGGCGATGAACCTGGACCTGTCGGCCCAGCACTGCGACCTGCCGTACTGGTTCAGCGGTGTCGCGCAGGGGACGCTGCGCGACCGTGCCAAGACCGGGCACACCATCGCGGAGACCACCCCAGAGCGCATGTGCGCCGACGGCCCGCTGCGTGACGCTCAGATACTGGAGCTTGGCTGCCGGTCAGTGGCCGAGGAGCAGGGGACCAGGGTGCTTGCATACTACGTGGCCAACGCCACCAGCATCGCAGAGATGGACTTCTTCGCGACCCAGCTGATGGACGAGGCTCGGCACTCGATGGTCTTCCGCAACCATCTCATCGAGATGGGCGTCCCGGCCGGGGAGTTGCACTCCACGATCGCCGCGCTATCGGCCGACTACAAGCGGGAAGTGCTCGACCCGATCCTCGGGTTCGCCGTGCGCGCGGTGCGTGACGAGGGCGACTTCATCGGCGGCGTGGCGGTATTCACCATCATCATTGAGGGGGTGCTGGCCCCCGCAGCCGAGCTGAGCGAGCGCAAGTGGAGCCTGATCGACCCCGCAGCCAGCGCCATCGCCCGCGGCGCAGCGATCGACGAAATCCGACACCTGACAGTGGGCAGTTCGATCGTGCGCGAGTACCTGCTGGCGCACCCTGAGTACCGGCCGCGGCTGATGGACATCATCAAGCGCGGCCGCGCGCTGTGGGACGAGATCCCCGACAAGAAGTACATCCTCGAGCGCGAGCACCTGTTTCAAGAGGGCATGCACCAGTACGCCGACGTCATCGGCGACTACGAAGTGTGGCCCGGACAACGGCTGCTGGAAACCACGGCTGAAGAGCGGTACGCGACCGCCGAGGCATGGACAGACAAGATGGCCGCCGCTCGGCTCGCCTATATGGGGCTGGACGAGGCGGTGGAGATCCTCCGTCTGACCTGACCCGGCCTGCGGCGGCGGGCCCCTCCGCCGCCGCGTTCCTCTCTTCCCCGTTTCCCGCAGGAGACTCTGTGGTCGGCACGCAACCAAGTGGGCAGGGCGAGAGTTTTCCGCGCACCCTCACCACTTCCAAGATCGTGTTCATCGTCATCGCAGCAGCCGCTCCGCTGGCCGCGATGGTCTTCACCGTTCCGCTCGCCTTCGCCCTGGGCACCGGGCCAGGCGTGCCCGCGATGTTCGCCTTCGCTGGGCTGACGCTGCTGTGCTTCACCTCCGGTTACGCCGCGATCAGCCGCGAGGTCAGTGGCGGCGGCTTCTACAGACAGATCGCCCACGGCCTGGGGCGTCCGCCCGCTGTGGGCGGCGGCCTGATCGCCGTGGTCTCCTACAACGCCGTCACGGTCGGCGTCCTCGGCGCCTTCGCCTACTTCACCCAATCCGTGGCATCCAGTCATGGGCTGCGTCTGCACTGGGCCGTGTGGGCTGTAGTCGGCCTGTTATTCGTCGGGGTGCTGGGCTACCGCGAAGCCGAGCTGAGCGCGCGGGTGCTGGCGGTGTGCATGGTGTGCGAGATCGCCGTCCTCTTAGCCTTGGACCTGTCCGTCCTGGTCGCCCACGGTGCCGCCGCCTTGCCCAGCACGTCGTTCTCGCCGAACTCCGCTCTCGCCCCCGGCTTGGGGGTGTCTGTTGTGTTTGCGTTCGCCGCCTTCCTCGGCTTCGAATCGGCAGGCCTCTATGGGGAGGAGGCGAAGGACCCAGGCCGCAGCGTGCCGCGTGCGACGGTCGTCGCCGTTGTGGTGGTCGCATCGTTTTACGCCTTCACCAGCTGGATCGCGGTCGGTGCCGTCGGCCCGTCGCAGGTGCGGGAGCAGGCGTCCCGGCATTTGGGGGACCTGTTCTTCGGTCTCAGTGACGCCTACCTCGGGCCGGTCGCGACCACCGTCATGCAACTGCTGCTGTGCACCAGTCTGCTGGCCAGTTGGCTGGCCCTCCACAACGCGGCGAACCGGTACATGCACGTGTTGAGCGGTGATCGGGTTCTGCCTGGCTGGCTGCACCGCGTCCACTCACAGCACGCCTCCGTGCACCGGGCGAGCCTGGCTCAGACCACTGTGAGTTCGGCGGTCGTCTTCGTCTACACCATCGCTGGCCTGGATCCGTACGTGAACTTGTCGACCAGCATGGTCGGCCTAGGTACGCTCGGCGTGATCGTGCTCCAGGCCCTCGCGTCGATCGCCGTGCTGGGTTACTTCCGGCACCGTCCACGGCACTGGTGGCACACTGCCCTGGCCCCGGCGCTGGGGGCCCTGGGGTTGCTGGTTGCGACCGTGCTAATCGTGCGGAACTTCGGGGTGCTGACAGGAACGTCCCACCCTGTGGTCGCCTCCCTGCCCTGGGTCCTAGTGGGCGCTGGAGTTGCCGGTGTGGTCCGGGCCCGGCGCATGCGCTCCCTCTCCCCCGGGCGTTACGCCCGACTCGGCCGGGGGCGCCGCTGCGCCGCCGGTCCTAGGGGCGAGAACTTCGGTGCAACCCCTGGAGGCCGGGACCACTGCGGGAGGGCTCAAGCCCCCCACAACATGAACCGCGCCCCAGGCTCACTCGTCCCTTACCGCAGCGAAAGGACCTCCCCCGTGACGATCCGCTCCGCCTCCGGGCCGGACCTGCCCTTCGGGCCCGCGGACACCCCGTGGCAGAAGACGTTCAGCGGTCTGCGAGTGGTGGATGGCGTGCCCCAAGTCACCGCTCCGTCCGGCGACCCTCGCCAGCTCTACATGGAGATACCCGAAGTTCCCTTCTCAAAGGTTCAAATTCCGCCGAACGGGCTGGACGAACGGCAGTATGCGGAGGCCGAGGGCCTCTTCCGCCGCTACGTGGACAGCCAGACCCACAACTTCGCTGGATACCAGGTCACCAGCGACCTCGACTACCAAGACCGCCTCAGCCACTATCTCGACCGCCACCTCAACAATGTCGGCGACCCCTATCAATCCAGTTCCTACACGCTGAACTCGAAGGCCTTGGAACGGGCCGTACTCGACTACTTCGCTTCCCTCTGGAACGCTAAGTGGCCTCACAACGCGGACGACCCGGAGTCGTACTGGGGCTACGTGCTGACCATGGGGTCCAGCGAGGGCAATCTATATGGGTTGTGGAACGCGCGTGATTACCTGTCAGGCAAGCTGCTGTTGCGACAGGATTGCGCTGGCGAGGCGCCCTCAGTGGTGTACACGCAAGCGCTGCGGCGCAAGGGACAGAGCCCGCACGCCTACGAGCCGGTGGCGTTCTTCTCACAGGACACCCACTACTCGCTGACCAAGGCCGTGCGAGTGCTGGGCATTGACACCTTCCACGCCATCGGCAGCACACGGTACCCAGACCAGAACCCGCTGGGGCCGGGCACCCCCTGGCCGACCGAAGTGCCCTCCGTCGGGGGGGCCGACGGCACCGGCGCCATTGATGTGGACAAGCTCGCCGTCCTGATGCGGTTCTTCGCCAGCAAGGGCTATCCCATCTTGGTCAGCCTCAACTACGGGTCGACGTTCAAAGGGGCCTACGATGACGTGCCCACCGTGGCCCGGACCGTCCGGGAGATCTGCACGGAATACGGCTTGGATGAGCGGCGGGTATACCACGGCCGTGACCGGGACAGCGACTTCGACATGCGCAGCGGGTTCTGGATCCACATCGACGGCGCGCTCGGCGCGGGCTACGCACCCTACCTGCAGATGGCCCGGGACGCTGGGATGGTCGACGATGCGCCGCCGGTTTTCGACTTCCGGCTGCCCGAGGTGCATTCGCTAACCATGAGCGGTCACAAGTGGATTGGCACGCCGTGGGCGTGTGGAGTGTACATGACCCGGACAGGGCTGCAGATGACCCCATCGAGGTCGTCGGAGTACATCGGGGCGGCCGACACCACGTTCGCTGGGTCGCGTAACGGCTTCTCGGCCCTGCTCCTGTGGGACTACCTGTGCCGGCATTCGTACGACGCCCAGGTGCGGCTGGCCGCCGAGTGCGACGGACTGGCGGGCTACGCGCACGACCGGCTGCTGGCCCTCCAAGAAAAGCTGGGCATCGACCTGTGGGTGGCGCGTAGCCCGCAGGCCCTGACGGTCCGGTTCCGCCGGCCCAGTGATGCAATCGTCCGCAAGTACTCGCTGTCCTGTGAAACCATCCATGTGGATGGGGAGGCCCGGGCCTACGTACACCTATACGCGATGAAGCACCTCACGCGGGAGCTGGTGGATGAACTGGTGCGGGACATGCGCCAGTCGGACGCCTTCCCCGACTCCGAGGGCTGCGGGGCGCGCCGGTGGGCAGGGATCGTCCCTGCCTTGGCGCAGGAGGACACCGCAGCCTGCCGCTCCGGACTGCTGCGAGCTCCGGTGACGGGAACCCGCAGTCGCTGATACGGGTGGTTCCGTGACCGGTTGGGGCGAGGGCAAGATGTCCTCGCCCTGTCGCGTGTGCTCGACGGGGGGGTGCGCAGGGCGGTCTCAAGAAACGGCAGGCTTCTCCGGGTGGACGTAAGGATGGTCCCCCAGGGCCCGGTGGGCCAGTTCGAGCACCATGGCGATGACCTTGCCCTCGGCGGCCTCATTGCCCAGGGCGACGAGGTCGTCGAGCAGGCCGTCGGCGGCGTGGTACACCATGCGGAATGCCAAGCGGGGCTCGACGGCCTGGAAGGCGCCGGCGTTCGCGCCCTGCTCAACGAAGTCGCACATCAGGTTGATCACGCGCTGGTTGGCCTGGCGGCACAATTCAAGGGACTTGGCATTGGCCGAGCCGTACACAATGCGGTGCAGTTCAGCGTTGTTCAGGGCGTGCCTGATCAGCGCGCTCATTACACGGTCGATGGTGGGCCACCAGGCGTCGCCCTCAGCCAGGATGCCCTGGGCCGTGGTGACGATGGTGTCGACGTAGCGCTCCCACATCGCCCCGAGTAGGCGGTCCTTCGAGTCGAAGTACAAGTAGAAGGTGCCCTTGCCGATTTCGGCCGCATCCGCGAGTTCGGCGATGGTGGCTGCTTCGAAGCCGGTAGTGCCGAACACCCGCTCCCCTGCGCGCAGTATGTCGTCCCTGCGGTCCTGAGGGCTCTTTGTGACCCGCTTCCTTCGCGCCTTTGTCGGCATGCCCACCTCCCTGCGGATACTGCGTGGCCTTCCAGCATATCTGACCGGTGGTCGGTCACTGGCATTGACTGACCACCGGTCATTTGCTTGACTGACCGGCAGTCACTGGCTGCGGTGCCCTGGCCCACAGCCCCTACGACGAAGCTTGAGGACGAGATGACAACGGAACGACTGGCGGTTCCCGTCAGCGGCACGCCCACCGCGGGCAGCTCTGCCCGATTCTGGGCCACCGCCTACACCTTGCTGTTTCTGCTGACGGGCACAAACCTTCCCACCCCCCTGTACCGCGGATACCAGCAGGACTTCGGGTTCTCACCCCTCGTGGTGACCTTGATCTTCGCGGTGTACGTGGCGACCCTGATCCCTTCCCTGCTTATCGCCGGGCCGCTGTCAGACTCAATCGGGCGCCGCAAGGTCCTGCTGCCCGCCGTAGTTCTGGCTGCTCTGGGATCACTGGCCTTCGCGCTCGCAGACAACATCATGTGGCTTTTCGGAGCCCGCCTACTCCAGGGACTGGCCGTGGGCGCCGCCTCCGGTGCCCTCACTGCGGCACTCAGCGAACTCGAACCCCATGGCGACCGGCGGCGGGCCGCGCTGGTGTCCACCGTCGCCTCGGTCGGCGGCCTGGGCGCCGGCCCTCTGATTGCGGGGTTACTCGCCCAGTACGCTCCGTCCCCGCGCGTGTTGCCGTTCGTCGTGGAGATCCTGCTACTAGTCCCCGCGGCCATCGCGATGGCCACTCTGCCTAAGACGCACACCACCACGAAGTGGCGCCCCCGGCGGCCCTCCATCCCGTCCTCCATGCGCGGCGTCTTCGTCTCGAGCGGTACGGCCAGTTTCCTGGCGTTCACCGTGATCGGTCTCTTCCTCAGCCTCGTGCCGACCTATGTCACCAAACTATCCGGCAGCAGCAACCTTGCCTTAGCCGGTGGCGCCGTGACGCTGATGCTCGCCTGCTCGGTACTCGCGCAGATCCGTGCATCGGGCAAGGAGTCGCTTGGTATCCAGATCGCTGGCTTGGCCATGCTGGCCGCCGGCTTGGTACTGCTGGCTGTCGCGGGCGACATCTCATCACTGCCGCTGCTGTTGGTAGCGACCGTCATCGGCGGCCTGGGGCAGGGACTCGCCTTCCTGGGCGGCATCACGGAGATCAACCACGCCGCACCCAAGGACCGGCACGCCGACGTACTGTCCAGCTTCTATGTCGTCATCTATCTCGGGGTTGGCGTCCCTGTCATCGGGGTTGGGTTCCTCGCCACCGCCACCGGTCTGCTCCAGGCCGTCCAGCTATTCGCCGGCGTTGTCGCCGTGCTGTGCCTGGTGGACCTGGCCGTGCTAGCCCGCAAGCGCCGCGCACACGCCTGAGCGCTCCCCCTCCTCACTACGGAAGAACTCATGGACATCACCAAGCTCGCCTCGGCCTACAGCGAACTGCTCACGGCCGCCGAAGCCATCACCCCTGACACTGCCCTCGTCCCCGAGACCCGCGCCGATGTCGACTGGCGGCTATGCCACATTGCTCTAGCAGACGAGATCATCGCAAACGCCGCCCGAGATCAAATCACCGGCTACCCCCCTGTCATCGACAACCAGCCGTCGATGGACCCCTATCGGATCACTTCGACGATCAGCGCTACCTCCCACCCACAGCGCGTAGACAGCGTCCGCCGCAACTGGGTCGAGCTCCAAAGCATTCTTACAATTTTCACCGCACTGGACGCCGACGCCCAGCTCAAGTTACGCATACACGACCGCGACGGGGCATATATGAACGACTCGACCATGACATGGTCGGCCCTGATCGGACTGCGCGCCAGCCAGCACATCCCCGGCCACCGCGACGCGCTTGTCCAGGCTCTAGCCCGGCACTGATCGCACACCCGCACTGCGGTGGATTCCTCTCCCCCTGGTGTCAGTAGGGAAGGGGCCCGCCGCATGTCCTCCCGGCACACGGCGGCCCCGGCGCCAGTCAAAGCTGGACCGGCCCCTGCCGGACGAGGGGGCGCCGTGTGACGGAGTGGCCGACAACAGCGCTCAGGTGCAGGCCTGGATTCTGCTCGAGCACCGCCCGCTCGTAGGCCTGCATCGTGGGCGAGGGCAGCAGCCCAAGTTCATCCGCCAGCCTCGCGCTCAGCTCGCGGTAGACCTGAAGGGCCTCGGTCTGACGACCGGCTCGGTAGAGAGCAACCATCAGCTGCTGGTGCATCCGCTCATGGTATGGATGCGTGACCAGCAAGTCTCGCAACTCCGGGATGATCTGTTGATGCTGGGACTTGTCAAGCTCGCAGTCATACAGTTTCTCCAGCATCACCAGCCGGGCTTCCTCGTAGCGCGCCGCGGCCGCCTGGCAGTACATCCCTCCGACCGGCCCCCCGAAAACGGGTCCGCCCCATAGCGCCAGCAGAGGGCGGATGGCCGATGCGGTCTTGGCCGGTGAGCCGATATCCTTGGCGCGGTCGTAACCTTGCGTGAAAGCCAGGGCGTCCATCTGGCCGTCATCGAGCACGAGGCGGTAGCCGCGGGGGTGGGTCACCAGCCGTAACTCGCCGGCGCCCGGTTCCAGGGATGACAGCTTCCTGCGAAGGCGACTGATGTGCGCTTGGACGGCGTTCTCCACGCCCTCTGGGGGCTCAGTGCCCCAGATCTCATCGACAATGGTCTTCGTGGGCACGAGGTGCCCTTCGCTGACCAGGAGCGTAGCCAGCAGTGCACGTTGTAGCGTGCCCTTGGGGCGGACTGTGTAGCCCGAGGACTGAATTTCGATCGTGCCAAGTACCCGAAACTTCAGCATCGCTGCTCCAGTGGAAGAGGCCGTGGGGTGCCCCTCGTACTGCGGCATGGGGGCCCGCGGGGAGTGGGTCAGGGTGTTGTGCTTGAGAACGCCCGCCGGACGCGGACCGGAAGTTGGGGGTCCGTCCACAGTCCCGCAGGTACCGAAAGACAACGGGCGTCTGCATAACTGTGGGTCCCCCCCGTTTGACGCCTCCGCGCAGCACTACGTCCGCAGCCAGCCTCAGGGGCCGACAACCGGCCGGACGTGCCGCCAGCAGTTCACTGAATGACCGACTGTCGGTCATTCAGACCCTTTCATGTCGCAACCATCAGGTCAACGACTGGTCACGGAAGGTGACCTAGGTGGGCGACTAACTTTGCCGAACGCGGGTCACCGCAAGACACCCGACCCGAGCAACCTGCGGATACCGGACGGCATGCCGAAGTCCGCCAGTAAGCATTGACGCCCGCGACGGACCGCATCGCATTACCGCGTCAATAACTGGCATACAGTCGAGGTTCAAAAATGCCCCCTGAGATGCGCAACCCTGGATCCAGCACGTGCGTCGCTTGCCAAATCGACCGAGATGGAAGCTGCCGAGGAACTCGGAGGCCAGTTTCCTGATCCGGGACCGAAGTTACTCAGACATGTGGAATGAACGCCGACCCGTGATACACCAGGACACTAATGGGGCGGACGATTGAGCGTCAACCCGTCCGCTAGAACGGATGACAGATGACTGAGATGCTTCGGCGCTGGCCTGTCCGAGATCACACTTGTCAGCTATGGCGTACACAGATACAGATGGATGGATGCATGCACCGATCGTTCGCGCCTGGGTTGTCGTGCCTGGTCGCAAACTGAGCGAGGGATGAGCTATGGGCGACGAATCGGCACGTCATGAATCAGACCGTCCACTGCTGCGGAAGTTCGACCAGCGGCTCAACGAACTGATTCAAGCCATCTACCCCGATGAGCGGCACAGGCCCGGCTATGCCCGATTGGCCAAAGAGATTCGCGACACCACAGGTGGGACGATCTCTGGGACTTACCTTTGGGAGCTGGCCACAGGTAAGAAGCGCAACATCACGCTGGAACAGCTCGACGTCCTCGCCCAGTTCTTCGGTGTCCCTCCGGAGTACTTCCTGAACGAGGAGGTTTCGGAACTCGTCAGAGCGCAACTTGGACTTGCGACAGCTTTACGTGATATCAAAATTCGCAATTTGGCATTGCGAGCCGAGGGCCTATCCTCAGCCAGTCTGGACGCCCTGCTGACGATGGTGAACGAGGCACGCAGGGTTCAGGAACTACCCAACATAAGTCCTCCCGGGGCGGAGAACCCGTAAGCAAACATTTGACAACCTGCAGCTTTTCTCCAATCGCGTGAAAGTCGACTGGAGATGGAAGTTACCGTGTCCATCTGCGTGACCGCCTATCGACGTTGCCCGGGAAGGGGTGGGGAGGGATCCATGCCGTACCGATACCTCAGGCTGCGTCAGCGATGTCTGCCTTTGCTTAACCAGATCGACTTCCCACGACCGTTCTCGGCCCACGCCCTGTGCCGAACCATCGCCAGCCAACGGGGGAGGCAGATTCATCTTCACCCCCTGCCGCCGGAAGCTTCGTCGACCGGCGCCTGCGGGGTGTTGCTGGCCACCGCCACCGCCGACCACATCTTCTACGAAAGCCAGACGTCGCATGTGCATCAGGAGCACATAGTGCTCCACGAATTAGGCCACTTACTCTTCAACCATCACAGAGTTGACGCTAGATACACAGCCGTGATGGGCGACCTTCTGCCCGATCTGAGCGACAGCCTAGTGACCCGTCTCCTCGGACGCACCAACTACACCACGCGCCAGGAGCAGGAAGCAGAAACGCTCGCGAGCCTGATACGGACGAGCGCGGACCGAGCAAACCGTTACCAGCCGCGCAGCGTGACTGGCAAGTTAGGAGCCGCCCTGGGGATAGAGACATCAGAAGATGAATGACCTGGACGAGCTCGGGCGATCGCTTACATACCCCAGCGTCATTATCCTCTGGTCCGCTGCCCTTATACGTCTCCCAGGGGCTGCTCGCTCGCCGCATCAACGTGGGTTGTGGCTGGCTGTGGTCACCGCAGCTATGGCCATGGCGCTGAATGCACCGGCCGGACACACACTGACGTCCTATCTCGGCCCAGCCCACCGCATTTCCCTGGCCAAAAACATGTTCGGAGTCCTGTCAGCCGGCGCCGTGCTCTACTTCGTTGCCTCCTCCGCTGGCGGCCGTCGTCTCCGCTCAACCTTATGCATAGCGTTGGGCATCACGCTGGGGGTGCTTCCCGTGCTCGACCTGCTGGCCTCCCGGCACGGAGAGCACAATATTCCTCCTGCCGCTGGCGACCCGGTCTTCTCCTACCCGTTCTGGTTAATCTTGATGGTGGCTCACCTTGTTGCCAACTTCACCTGCGCGTCTGTCTGCATGCGGTACGGCTGGCGCGCGAGCACTCGCTCGGTCAGAGTCAGCTTGCATCTGTTCGGGATCGGTACGGCACTCGCTGGAGTGTACTGGCTGGACTTCTTGCTTCGGCTCACGGCAGGCATCGGTTGGCCCACGGCGGTCATGCCCCTATTGATGAATCTGCACGGCCTGTTCAGAGCAGCGGCCATCTTGGTGCCGTCCGTCGTTACTATTGGCCGGAAGACCGCCACGATAGTGACCACGTGGCGTCTGTGGCCACTCTGGCGCGAACTGGTGGATGCTGTCCCGCACGTGGTTCTGGCTAGGCCTCAGAAGAGGCTGCTCGAGACCCTCTGGCCGGCCGTCCCGCGCGAACTTTTGCTTTACCGCAAAGTAATAGAGACTCGGGACGCCATCCTCGTCCTCAACAGCTACGTGGCCGCCGGTACGTGGGATCACGCGCGCTGTCACGTGGCCGAGGCTCATGTCTCCCAGACCAAGGCCGAGGCAACGACGCTTGCGTGCGTGTTGAGAAGAGCCCGCAACGACAAGCTCGCCGGCATACCGCCGCAACCGCCCGTTGACGGTTCCGGAAGCTTCGACAACGGCGACCTTGATAGCGAGAAGACATTCCTCCTCGACGTGGCGCAAGCCTACGCATCGACCCCGGCTCGGACCTTTACTACGCATCCGAACCTATCCGATAGCATGTGAGTTTACCGCCACTTTCAACCGACGGCTCGCGGACGACGGGCGCGATCTCGCATAGTGCGCCGGGACTTGTTTTATACCCCGGGGTCTTTCTGCTGTTGAAACGGCGTCTCCGAATGAGGAATGCGCCGCACTGACACACTGAGCGCAGCGAACCCTTGCAAGGTCATCCCTTGTCGTCCCGTGGGGTGAGATCAAAGCCGAAGGGGACAGTCCCAGGATCGAGCGCGGTCACGCCACCATCCACAGTCAGCACCGCGCCGTTGACGAAGGATGCGGCCGGCGACAACAACCAGGCAATAGCCTCCGCGACTTCGTGAGGCTCCCCTGGGCGGCGCGTCGGCACCAACCGAGTTGCCTCCTCGTATGCCTCCTCGACTCCGCCAGCGGCCAATCCGGCATCCTCGGCAAACCGAGCCATGCGGCGGTCAGCCATCTCCGTGCGCACCCAACTGGGGCACACAGTGTTAGCCCGCAATCCGCGCGGGCCGTAGTCGACCACCAGCGAGCGACACAACTGCAGCAGCGCCGCCTTGGACGTGGCGTAGACAGCGTTGCGAACTCCGTTACGTAATGCGGATACCGAGGCGACCGCAACTACTGAGCCACGACTCTTCAACAGGTGGGGCAGGGCCGCCCGCATGAGCAGAAAGGGCCCTGTGAGATTCGTACGTAGGACTGCCTCCCAGTCCTCGTCGGACAGTTCCCCTACGCTTCCGCTGCGGCCAATACCTGCATTGAGCACCAACCCGTCAAGCCGACCGTAACGCGCCATGGCAGCCTCAACAATGCCGTGGACGGCATCTGGGTCTGCGGCATCGGCCGGGTATGCAAGAGCTCCAGTCTCCCTAGCGACCTGGTGTAGCGGTTCCGACCGCCGCCCAGAGATGACCACGGCGTGGCCGGTCGCTCGTAGCAGCCGCACGGTGGCTGCGCCGATACCGGTCCCTCCCCCAGTAACGACGACAACGCGCTGGTCAGTCATGGCTGTTCAGCCTCCAGTTGCTCGCAGATCCATGACCCATCCTACGGGCGCGCTAATTGGGCGGCCGAGGTGACGCTGCAGATTGAGACACTATCCAGTTGATCAATCTAATTCGCCATATCGCTGCGGCGACAGGCGGCAAAGGTATGGCAGGCGCCAGCCGCACGGTCGTATTGCTGTCGGTCGCCAACTTGGGGTTGCGGCATGTGTCGATCAGGCCGTAGTCACCTGTCGGTGTGCCACTGACGATCACCGGTTACGCCTGGGCCGCGGTCTTCTGCTTGAGGCGTTCGTAGGGTGTTTGGCCGCTGAGGCCGCCGTGGGGGCGATGGTAGTTGTAGTAGTCCTCCCACTCGCGCAGCTTGTCGTTGAAGACCTCGGCGTCGTCGATGATGACGCCGTCGAGGAGCCGGTAGAACTCTTCGGCGTCGATGCGGTGGGAGCGTTCGACCTTGCCGTTCAGACGTGGTGTGCGGGGCTTGATGTAGGTGTGGGCGATGCCCTTGTCGAGAACGTGCCAGTGGAAGGCAGTCTGGAACTCGGCGCCGTTGTCGGTCTGGATCACCTCGACCTGGAACGGCAGGCGCTGGATGACGTAGTCGAGGAACTGAATGGCCGTCTTCTGGTTCAGCGCGGGATAGATCCGCAGGATGCGCAGGCGAGTGCAGTCGTCGATGGCCGTGAACTGGTAGTACTTGTTGCGGCCGCCGCGCCGTCCCTGGGCTGCGGAGGCGAGGGGCTCGATGAACTTCACGTCGATCTGCACGCGGTGGCCGGGCAGCTGCTTCTCGTACCGCTTCCACCGCTTGTCGTGGCGCTTGTAGCGTTGCGAGGCTGGCAGGCGGCCCATGTCCAGGCGGTGCAGGATCCGCCACACGCCCGACTTGCTGATGGTGACGTCGTGGTACCGCTTGAGGTACATCGCGATCTTCTCCGGGCCGAAGTGGTAGTTCTGCCGCAGGTAGATGATCTTCCCGACCACCTCGACGTGCGTCGCGTTCGGCGACGTCTTCGGCGCCTTGGAGCGGGTGCGCAGCCCCTCGGCTCCCTCGGCCTGGTAGCGGCGGTACCACGTGTAGTACGCCTGCCGGCTGATCCCGAAGTACCGGCAGGACATCGCGACGTTCCCGGTGACCTCTTCGACATGGCGTATCACCGCCAGCCGCCGCTTGCCCTCACGGTCAAGCGGCGGGGCGGTGGGAGTGGACTTCGGCATGTGGATCTCCGTAGTGATCAGAGACCCAGGTGTCAACGATGATCGTCAGTTTTAGATCCGCCCACCCAGTTGAGCTCGCAGTACAGCACGCAGGTGGCGGATGACCTCGAGCGCAACCTCAAAGAACAGGAACGAATCAGCGGTGAAATCGAAGCACTCAAAGCACAGTTGGTCGCTCTGGAGCAGGACCACACCGTCCTGGTGAACATCCAGCAGGCCCTCGGGACCTCAGCAGCACCCGCTGTATCCGAGCCCACCGCAGCAGTTCCCGCACCCCGCAAGAAGAAGGCTGCCGCGTCGAAGGCCGGCAAGCAGCCGCGCGCTAAGAAGTCCGCCACGCCGGCCCCCAAGCAGACCCGCAAGAAGAACGCGTCCGAGGCATCCGCCGTAACATCGGCCCAGCCCACCCTCGTCGACCTGGTCCGCGAGCATCTGACAGGCCAGAGCGAGCCTCGCTCCGCAGCCGAAATCACGGCCGGGCTCGACAAACAGCACCCCGAGCGCAACATCAAGACCACCGTCGTGCGCACCACGCTCGAAAACCTCGTGGCCAAGAACCAGGCTCAGCGCACCAAGCAGGGCTCGTCCGTCTTCTACACCGCCGCAGAGGCCGCCGGAGCTGCCGCACAGGACAAGTCGGCAGAACAGCAGTCTGCGGGCTCTAACCGCTGAACCGTGACGGTGCCGTAGCCGATCTCGATCGAGCCTTGAGTTGACTACTCAAGCCGGGTTTGACCTCACTGCCTTCCGTGGGCACTCGGCCTGTTCAGTAGGAGAACTCGATGTAGTCGACGTCGGTAAGTCGTACCAGGTGCAGACCGCTGCGGCCTGTCGAGACTCTGAAGTACGACTCGCCTATCCCATCGGCGACGATGCTGCGCAGGTCTCGCTCACTGGCGCCGCTGCGTCGGGCCTCGAACAGACGTGCCGGGTAAGGGTGATGCAGGGTCTCTGACAGGGAGCGGACACGGCCGTCGTCGGAGGATCCTGCTGCCGCGTTGAAGCCGAACCATCCGCGGAAGTGCACCCACAGACTGTGCTGCTGCTCGGCGAGAACTCGGTGGGCCCGCCGACGGATGCGGGGCTGCCACAGCCGGATGACGTCTTTGAGGATGGCCTGGCTCAGCGCCTCGTTCCGCACTTGGTTGGTGAGGATGCGCTGCAGGGCCTGGGGGGTGGTGTTGAGGCGGCTGGCAAGGGTGGCGAGGTCCGTGCTTCGGGACATAAGGAAGCGTAAGCGGGCCCGGTCCGAGCAGGGGGGCTGACGAGTCCAATGGTGGGCATCGGCGATGTCGAGGGCTTCTGCAACGGAGTCGGTGTGGAGTCGGTCGAGCATCTGTGTTCCTTCAGGCGGCAAGGCGCCCGCGCAACTGGCGGACGGTCTTCGTCCGCGAGACGGAGGTGGAGGGTCGGGATCGGCGGGTGGGTGGGGTGGGCAGGAGCCGGCAGGCGCGGAGAGCCTGCTCGACGTCGGTGTGCTCCCAGGGTGGGATGGACAGCGGGTTGGGGGCGTCTGGGTGGCCCCGCAGAGCCGCGAGGCGGCGGGCGGCGTCCATCAGCAGCGTCGTCCAGGCCGGAATCGCTGGAAGGCCGTTGCTCACCTGGGTGTGGAGGGCTTTGATCTGTTGGCTGTTGTATCCGGTCAGTGCTGCCACGGCGACACAGGCGGCGTGGACGGGGTGGGCGACGCGGGTGTGGATGCGGTCGGCGATCTGGGCGATGTGGGGGTGGAGGTGGTCTTGGTGCGGGCCAGGCAGGGGCAGGGGCGGGATGGGGCCGGGGTAGGGACGAGGGCGTGAAGACGACGGTGGCGGGCTCCTGGGGCTGGGGTGGCATACGGAACTGCAGTTCGTCGTCGCGCGGCGGGAAGGGTGCGCGGTGTTGCCACCACGGGTAGTCGGCGAGTTGTCGCGGGCGGGTCGGGGGGCTCCAGTGGGCGGCTGCGGCGCGTCGGCTGTCCAGGAGTCGGTGTTCGATGGTCTCCAGCAGGCTGAGGGTCGTCAGTGGGATGGGACCGTTGCACAGCAGGGTCAGGCGGATGCCGGTGCCGGCGCTGAGCGCGAGCAATTGCTCCCACTGCCCTGTGCTGAGCCGGTGGGCGCGGCAGACGGTCAGGTGGCGGATGCCCAGAGTGAGGATCCAGGCTGCCGCGATGCGCCAGCTGCGGTCGGTGTTGGTGGCCCATGCGGGCAGGCCGTGGTCGTCATCGGGGAGGGGCAGGTGTTTACCGAGTGCGCGGATCAGGTCGTGGGCCAGGTAGGGGCCGTTTCCTGCGAGCGGGGAGGGGTGGACGGTGATGCGTCCGTGGCGGGGCTGGTGTGCAGCGAATGCCAGGCGCATGTAGTCCTGTTCATCGCGCGTGGTGACGATGACGGTGGGGGTGGGAAGCGTGGTGTTCTGGCGTGGTGGCCAGGTCGGGTTCCACTCGCTGTCGTGGCGTGAGCCGTCCGGACCGGCCGAGGGGGGCGGGTGGGGGGTCATGGCGCCTCCGGGCGAGGGGTGAGGTGGCGCAGGAGTGCGTCGGGTTCGGTGTGGGCGGGTCGGGTGGTGGTGCGGTAGGTGAGGGTGGCCCAGCGGCGGAAGTTGCCGTGGGCCCACATCTGGTCGAGGTGCACCAGCAGGTCGGGGTCGGTGGTCTTCCAGTGGGAGTGGAAGGCAGGAATCACGGTGGTGATCTGGGTGGCGTCGAGGGGGTGGAGTTCGTGCCAGCAGGTCACGCGTGAGGCGAGCATGGGCGTGGTGCGCAGGGTGCGGAGGCGGTGGCTGCTGGCGGCCAGCACCATGGCGATGCGGGTGTGGGGGTCGTCGTAGAGGTAGCGGAGGTACTCCAGGCAGGAGGCGGAGAGCTGGTGGGCTTCGTCGATGGCCAGCAGCCGGGGCGGGTGGTGCAGGGCGTGGCGGATGAGGTCGTCGCTGGTGCCGGGGTCCTTGGGGGGCTGTCCTGGCAGGCCCAGGGCGTGGTGGAGGCTGTGGCGGAGGTCGCCGGGGCGGGCCTGGGGCTGGGGCAGGATCCGGATGGCGTGCCAGGCGGGGTGCTGGTCGAGCAAGGTGTGCAGGGTGAAGGTTTTGCCTGCCCCTGCGGGTGCGGTCAGGCACATCATGCCGTGCTCGGTGACGGTGGCCTCGAGGGCGGTGGCCGCGGCGGTGACCTGGAGGGTGTGGACGGTGCGGGCGCCGGTGAGGCCGAGGTGGTGGCGGGCGAAACGGACGGTTCCGTGAGCGGTGGCGACCGGGGTGGTGCGGGTGGTCCGGCGGGAGAGGGCGGTGGTGTTCATCGGTCGTCGTCGCTGCGGACGGGGCGGGCGGGTCGGGATCGGCGGATGGCCCAGCGGGCGAGGGTCTCGTCGACTTCGCTCAGGCCGCGGCGCTTCATGCCCTCGAGTACATGGTGGGTGATCTTGGACCACATGCGGAAGGTGCCGCCGCCAGCTTCCTGATCGATGAAGTCGATCAGCTCGGGTGAGGCGTTGGCCCAGATGGGGTGGAACAGGGGGATGTTCTTGGCGACCTCCGCGGGCTCCATGGGCGTGAATTCCTGCCAGATATAGATCCGGGAGGCGAGAGCGGGCTCGTTGTACAGAGTCTTGTAGCACTCCTCGCCGCCGACGAAGAGGACGGCGGGTCGGCTCTTTCCCTTGCCGGTGTCGTACAAGTGGCGGACGAACTCGAAGCATTCGCGGCTGAATTGCTGGGCTTCGTCGCAGACCAGGATGTAGGGGCGGCGGGCCAGGGCGCGCTTGAGGAGCCGGTCGAACTCGCTGGGGTGGGCGGGGGGCTTGCCTTCCAGGTGCAGGACGTCGAAGAGCTCCATGCGAATGTCACGCGGGGTGGGGCGGGAGCGGAACTGCAGGAGCAGGACGAGGTCGGCGGCGACTTCCTTCAGTGCGGCCCGCACGGAGAAGGTCTTGCCGAGTCCGGCGTCGCCGTAGATGCAGGACATGGCGCGGGCGTCGATGGTGTCGGCGATGTTCTCGCCGGCCTCCAGCAGTGCTTCGGTGGCGACGATGCGGGCGTCGGGAAGGTCGAGGTAGAAGTCGGGGTCTGCGCCACTGTCGTCGGGGGCGGAGGCGGTGGTGGTGTTGGTCATGATGGCTGCTCCTTGCGGAGATGAGGGGTGGGCGGGGGCAGGCATGGTCGGGTTGAGCAGTTGGTGGGCGGTCCCGAGGTGTCGGCCGGTTGCGGGGTCGTGGACTTCGATCTCCTCGGTGTGAGAGCCGGGTTCGATGGTGACGCGGGCACCGATGTGGGCGAGCGCAAAGAGGGCACTGTAGGTGCGGCCTCGCCGGTGGATGTGCCCGTGCGGGCTGATGGTGCGGACCTCAGCCGAGGGGGTGGGGTCATCGGGCAGTGCTGTTCTCCTCGGTGCTGGCAGGTGCGGGCATCGCCCAGCGGGCGCCAGGGGTGACGCGGCGGGGCATGTATCCGGCGGGTACGCCGTCGTCCTTGGCCCGCGATCGGCGGGTGGAGGCGAGTTCGGCGGCGGCCTGGGCGCGGGTCATGGTTCCGGCGGTGCGTGCGGGCTCGGCCTGGGTGACGGCCTGGAAGCGGCGACGGCGGCGGCGCTTGGCGTCGGCCAGGTCGCGGCGCAGGCGGCGTACTCGTTCGTCGCGGGCCTCGTATACGGCGCGGATTTCGTCCTCGCTGGCCTCGTCGGCGAGGTGCGCGGTGCCGAGGTGCTGGTCTGTGTGGGCGTCGAAGACCTCGATGGCGCGGGGGTGGTGGGGCTGGTAGCGGATACGGACCTGGGTGCCGGTGCGGCCGGTCATCCACGCGCCGACGTAGTCGCGGTTCTGCCAGCGGATGCCGTGGCCGTGGATGATGCGGGTTGAGCGCTCCTCCTCGAGGAGGAAGACATGCAGGTCCTCCAGCGGCGGCTCGCGCAGCGGGGTGTCGTCGCTGAGCCAGCTCTCCAGAGGGGTGACGTCGCCGTAGCCCTGCATGCGGTGTTCGGCGTTGCGGGTGCGTACCCATTTCGCGAACAGGTCGACGAATGCCTCAAAGGACAGGGCGGGGTCCTTGTCCCCGACCCGCCGTTTGGTGTCCAGTTTCTGGGCCTTGGTGTAGCGGGGCAGGGTGGAGAAAAACATGCTGGTCGCTGCCCGGTTGAGGTTTTCGATGCTGCCTTTGCGGTGGGGGGTGTACGGCGGCAGGACGTCCACCTGGACACTGAAGCAGCCCATAGCTTCGGTAACGGCCCGGGAGAGGAAGTCCCTGCCTCGGTCGATGCGGATGCGTCGGGGCAGTCCGCCTGCTGGGCCGTGCACTTCGTCGGTGAGGATGCAGGCGCGTAGGGCGGCCAAGATCGATGCACGGTGCGGGTAATGGGGCGTGACGGCCCACCCCATGGTCATGCCGGTGTGGCAGTCGCAGAACCAGGTGACCCAGGGTTTGACGAGGCGTCCGTCTGCCCAGACCAGGATGGGAACCTGCTTGTGATCGCCTTCCCATTCCTCGTTACGGCAGGTGGGCGGGCGGCGCAGGTGGGGGTCATGCGCGCGGGAGGCGGGGATGCCTTCGCGCAGGCCTGCCAGGTCGCCCGGGGGAAGATCCCGTTTCACAGTGCGGTGCAGAGTGGACAGGCTCGGGACATCCCGCGCATCGGCGGCTTCGTCGAGCATCTCGAGGTGGACGGCCTTGATGTTCCCGTGGTGGTAGGCGAGCTTGATGCGGATTTCCTCGGTGATGGTGAACCGGGGGCGTTCGGGGAGGTCGGCGGTGCCCAGGGCCTGGGCCTTCTCCAGACGTCGCCACACGGTGCGCTCGTGGACGCCCAGGGTGCGGGCGACGGTCTTCACGTCGGCGCTGGTCATGTCACTGCGCTGACGCAGCTCCATCAGGGAGCGAACCGCGGCCGCCAGCAGCTTCTTCTTCTCCCGTCGGCGCCGTGGGGCGTGCTCTGGGTCGTCGGACGAGGCGTCAGTCGATGTCCGGGGCACCGGTGTACTCCCTTCAGAGATGCGATGGATGCTGCAGGTGAGATCGAGCGGGAATGCGGTCAGCCGAGGATGCCGATGTGTCGCACGAAGTAGTAGGAACGGTGGTCGGACTCCATCTCACTCATGAGGCCCTGCCACAGGTGCTCCATCTCCAGGGAGTCCTGCCGCGCCCAAGCTGCGATGATCGCGTTCCAACGCCAGATGTTTTTCCACCGGACCCGCAGGTCGCGCCGGTGGCGGGCCTCAACGGACTCCTGGTCGACGGGGTGGATCTCGATCCTGGTGCCGCCGTCCGCGTTGAGCACGCGAGTCAGGTAGGGGGCGATGTTGCGGCGACGCAGTTCCCTGAAGACCTGCTGCAGGCGCTGTTGCTCCTCGGGGCCGGGGGTGCGGACCTTCGCCCGCCACGCGGCGACGGTGTCGGCATCGGCGGTGATGCCATGGGCGTGGAGCGCGTCGGCCGCGGACTTCTTCTTCACCAGATAGCCCAGCGCCTGTTGGAGGAGCTCCTCGTCGCTGCGTCTCCACGCGACATCGTCGAAGACTCGCCTGTCCAGGCTCTCGGCCAGGGCACGTCCTCCCTCAACGCCCTGGGCACCCAACTCTCCGTGTCCCATTGCCATTTCCTTCATCTCGTTGGTGAGCGCGGTGACAACCCGGGCGGTCCAGCCGCAGGCGGTGGATGTGGCGTGCCAGGTTGGAAAAGCCGTCGCCGCGGCGGTCTGGTACGGCGAGTGCAACGGTCCATGCGCGCCAGCCCTTGTGGGGGTGATGTGCGCAGGGGCGGGTGTCGGGCGCTGCTGTGCAAGCGCCGGTGAGCTGCAACTTAAGCCGCTGGCTGGTCTGGTGGATCAGTTCAGGTCGTTACGGAAGCAGGGCTGGCACAGCCGACCTGTTGTTGCATTTCGAGCTTTGATTTGTCGCGAATATGACAGGTGGGATGCATCGGTGTTCGGTCGCCAGGAGTGCCGATTCGCCACTGCTGAGCCTTACGTTTCGGCTGGGCGAGGTTGCGTCCTGCGTACAGCGGCGCCAGTTGGCCTACGGAGCGGCACGCGGTCCACAAGCAAGGAAAGTGCAGCTTGAGGCATCAGGAGCGGAGAGGCGTGCGGGTGCTGGCCGTGCGTCCGGGCTTTCCGGGGTTCCTTACGTTTTTCCGTAAGGATTTGTATGGGCCGCCCTTGGGTGCGCCGGATTCTGTCGCCGTGCTTCGTTAGCGACTCGGGCGGGTGACGCGTGTCCGCCGCAGTGGGCCGGGGCACTGTAGCGGCGAGGTCTGACAATGACTGCCCGAGCGCGGATGCGAACTCGCACGCCGATTGACGCAGTTGTCTGATTCTCACCTCTACGCGTGCGGTTACCTGCGCGTATCCGGGTGCGGGGTCTCTGCTCAGCCAACACACCTCCCGTTGAAGCCAACAGGGCACGGCGGCCGGATTCTGTGCACGCTCAGAGGTTGGGAACGCTTCTGTAAAGCCCTGCCGGCATGAGGTGCCGTGTGATCGGTGCTCATCACGTCGCAGCTGGACGGTCTGCCGGGGGCGCCTGGCAGTACCCACGGTCCATGGGGCACTGTGTGGTTCGACCTTCTACGGGCGGCTGGCCCCGTCGACGCGCTAAGGATCTTGAGAGGTGAGCGGGATCGCTGCTCCGGACTATGACTTTGCGAGCTTGTCACCCTACGACTTCGAAGTGTTCGTCCGTGACTTGCTGTCCGCGCAGGATCACTTGATCTATTCCACCTACCGGGTGGGTGCAGACGGGGGCATCGACCTGAAGGCGGCCACGGAGAAGGGCTGGGTGGTGGCGCAATGCAAGCACACGCCCTCTGCGGACAAGGGCTCAGTTCTCCGGGCCGCCAGGATCGAGGCGGGCAAGGCGGCAGGCATGGGTCTCGCACCTGTCCGGTACGTCTTCGTCACGTCCGCTGAACTGACCCCTGGCACCGAGAGGGAGACACAGGAGGCCCTTGCGGGGGTCGCCGATACGGTGGAGGTGTACGGGCGGGGCTGGCTCAATGCCGTGCTCGCCTTGCACCCCGAGGTCGAGCGACGTCATTTCAAACTGTGGGTCTCCTGGACACAGGCGGTACGCGCCATGATGCAGGACGGAGTCTTCCTGCGCGGTGAGTCCAGGATCCAGCGCATCGAGCGCAACTACCTCCGCTTCGTGCATCACGAGACCTGCGAGGTCGCCGAGTTGGCACTCGAGGAGTACGGCTGTGTGCTGCTGAGCGGGGCGCCCGGTGCGGGCAAGACGACAATCGCCGAGTACCTGTTGCTGCTGTGGTGGCACCGCGGCTTTCGGGTGGTCGTGGACCCGCGGACCGTCGATCAGTGGTGGGCGTGGCTCGAGGACGACACTCCCACGGTGTTCTTCTTCGACGACGCCTGGGGCCAGACGCACCATCAGGACCACGGTTCACGTCACCACGACACGGACATGTCCGAGTTCATCGAGTCGGTAGTGGAGCGGCAGAGCAGTGGCACTGCATCCAAGGTTTTGATCATGACGAGTCGGGTGCAGGTCTTGCAGGACACGGTGCGGCTCAGTGACGCCTCCCGACGCGCGGTCGAACGACTCGCACACTGTCACGTTCCGGTGGAGCGCCTCCCCTACGACGTCCGCTGCCGGATGCTGTTCAACCATGTCCACCTCGCCGTGACCAATCCGCAGACTCGGCAGGACCTTTCCATCGGCTCTTGGTGGCAACGGGTGGCCAGCCACCAGAACTACTCCCCTCGTCTCATCGAGATCGTCGTTCGGCGCAATGGGGCGAAAAGTGCCCAGGAGCTGATCAACAACCTGGAGGAGGCTCTGGAGAACCCTCACGAGATCTGGGGGGCGAGTTTCCGTGCGCTTCCGCCGGTCGATCAGCAGTTGCTGCTGGCCCTGTCGCTAATGGATTCGCAATTGGTGCTGTGGCAGGAGGTCGTCCGACGGCTGGGGAGCTTTCCGTCATCGGAGTTTCACGTCGATGCCGCCGTCGAGCGGCTCAACGGATCATGGATCACGAAGGCGTCCCATGCCGGAAGCCAGGGTCTGACCTTGGCCGATCCCAGCCAACGGGACTTCCTCATACGGTATTTGTCCATAAGCCCCGGCGCAATGACTGCCATCATCAGGAATTCGGTGAAATTTGATGATCTGATTCCTGTGTGCAGGCGGGGTGAGGCTATCGAGCTGGAATTCAACCTGCGGCTGTTCTCCAGCGGCGAAGACCTGTTCCGCAGTGTTCTCGACACGTGTGCACGGGAGTTGCTGGTCCGGCTGCGGGAACTGTGGGACCTCTACGCATGCGATGCGGCAGATCTCGCCAGCGGGAGCTTTCGGGAACTGACCTCGCTCGTCGAAGCTCTGACGCTGAGCGTGCGCTTTCACGGTGACCGCCATGCAGCCCCTGGGGCAGCGCTGCCGGCTGACTGGTTCGGCGCCGCCCTCTCGCGTGTCGCCCGGCTCGTGGACGGATTGGGCATGACATCCATTGAGCCGCTGGCGGAATTGGTTACGGAACTCGCTGCGGCGATCGAGAGCGCCAGTCCCTGGCCTGCGGGCCACTCGCTCCTCTATCCGATCTCTCAGATCCGCGCCGTGATCAGTCACGCCTGGGCCAGCCACGAACCGCGGATCGCCCACCACCAGAGCACCGGCTACGAAGCAGATCTGGTCGAGGCGCTGGTCCAGTACGCCAACTCCCTGGCCGGTCTTGGTCTGGGGCCGACCGTCGACACGTACTCGCCTGACAAGGTCGACGCCTATCTGGCACGTCACCTCGATGACTACGACCCGGATGACATAGCCGAGCAAATCGACTCGATCGAGGATGTCGTCGGATGGAACTTCACCGACACCCGCGAGCGTCTATCCCCTCTGCTCGACGCCGAGGAGGAACAGACGCTGTCCTCGCCCAGACGGGCCCCCGCTGTACTGCCCCGCCCTACTCCTGTGGTCGCGTCTCCTGCTGACACCACTGCCTCCGTGGCAGCCTTGTTCCGGTCCTTGGGCACTTCATCGACGCCGGGAAGGACTTGACGTCGTCGCGGGCGCAGGCCTTGTGGTGGACGTGACCTTCTGAGACCTACCGCCGTCACGGCCCGAGGGCACGGCAGCGGGTGAGCCGACCGCAAGGCCCGACATCCTCGCAGGCGCTGAGACCTACGCCCGGCAGGTCACGGCAGGTGACTTCACCGTCTACTGCGGCCGGTATCCCTACGCCGCTGGGTGACCGCCGCTCGTCCGCGGAGCACAGGAGCAGCGGTCACACCATGAGGGCCCCGCTCTCGCCCCGCTGGTCTGTGAACAGGGGGCACTCAGTGAGGGTTCTTTCGCGGCCAGCACCACCCGAGACTGAGAGCCGTTGATGTCGCCACGGTCCTCACCCGGCAGCGGAGTAGCTGCAGGGGGCCTATAGGAAGTGCCGCAAAGCTGTCCTGGCCTGATGCCACTATCTACCAGCACCTGATGCCACTGAACGCCAGTCGATCGAAGGCACTTGCACCAGGCCAGAGAGCCGATTCTCGAAGGTCGGCGATGTCAGAGCAGCGGCACTCCGCCACTGGCACTGGAACGGCACTTCACACCTGGAGAACCATGAGGATCAGCCAAGGCTGATCAGCGCGGAGGAGCGGCTGGCGTCGGTCCGGCGGACCGAGCTGCGGCGCATCTGGAACCTGATGACCGATGCGGGGTGGGAGACCTACTCCCCCGACAGCGCCCCGGAGGTGCACCGCTGGCGCCAGGCGCAGCGGGAGCACTGGGAGCGCGAGACCGGTGAGGCGGGGCCGGCCCCGGGTCTGATCAGCTACCGGATCGGGCGCAGCGGACCGATCCGGCGCACCCCGGGGCTGCTGTGGTGACGAACTACGCGTACGGGCGGTCGGTGGAGGAGGCCGTCGCCAAGGTGCGTATGGCGTTGGAGCGGCCGGGCGGGGTGGCGGGGACCAGGGCCTGTACCGGGTGGTGGAGGTGAGTGAGGAGAGTCTGTCCAACGAGGCGCGTCAGCAGGAGGAGGCGCGTGGGCGGTTCCTCACCGCCGTCATGGAGGCCGCCGACACCGCCGTGGGTGATCGTGAGCCGGGCCGTCCGAGCCCGGAGCTGTTCGGCGTTCTGGATGACTTTTTCACTCGCGCCGTCGGCTTCCCCGGCCAGCTCGGCATCCTCGGGGAGGGTGAGGACGTCGTGCAGCTGCGAGCCAGCCAGGCCACGTGTGGCTTCACCGAGGGCACCGACGCCAACGGGCACCTGCACTCCAGCTACCCCGGCCAGGCCCCTGGCCCGCCTGCTCCTGGCGCACCTCGATCACCACGGTCTGGCTGACGAAACGCGGCTTTACGGCACGGAAGAAAAGGAAGGATGATGACCGGTAATCAGCGTGAGGCAGCTCAGCGTGAGGCTATTGACGCTGTTCTCCGTGTTCTGGAATTGCCTGCAAGATCGCTTGTGCCGGAGCGGGGGCTGCGGGCGCAGGTGATCATGGCGACCGGGTCGGGCAAGACCGGGTTGCGGCCCGCAGCTCCGAGGAGCTCTACGCGGGTCGTGTGCTGGTGCTCGTGCCGTCGCTGGATCTGCTCGTCCAGACCGAGACCGCGTGGCGGGAGGCTGGCCGCCGGGGCCCGATGATCGGTGTCTCGTCCCTGCGGGGGGAGGAAGCCTCCTTCCCCAACACCACGGACGTGGCCGAACTGGTCGACTGGGTGCGCCCGTTGGACAGGGTCACGGTGTTCGCCACGTACGCCTCGCTCGGGCTGGGCGCGCTGGAGCGCGCGCACAAGGCCGGTCTTCCGGGCTGGGATCTGATTGTGGTCGATGAGGCGCACCGGACGTCGGGGCGGCTGGGCAAGCCGTGGGCGGTCGTTCACGACAACGCCCGCATTCCGTCCCTGCGTCGCTTGTACATGACGGCCACGCCCCGGGTGTGGCAGCTGGACGAGGACTCCGAGGGCGCGCCGGGTGAGCTGGTGGCGAGCATGGAGGACGACCCGGACGGCCCGTTCGGCAGCAGGGCGTACACGCTGACGCTGTCGGAGGCGGTCGATCGGGGGATCTGTGCGCCGTACCAGGTGGTGTGCGTGGACATCACCGACACCCGGCTCCAAGCCGCCCAGCTCCTGGGCGCGGAAGGCCGCTCGGACCAGGTGCGCGGCGCGGCTCGCTGCTCTGCAGACCGCGTTGGTGAAGGCGTCCTCGGAGGAGAACTTCCGGCGCACGCTCGTCTTTCACCACGTGGTGAAGGAGGCCGAGGCGTTCGCGGCCGGTCTTCCGGACGTCGCCGCGCAGCCGCACGCCGCCTACCTGAGCTGTACCCGCGCACGATCTGGGCGGACTGGCTGTGCGGGAGCACAAGCCGCTCTACCGCCGGCGCCTGCTGGGCGAGTTCGCCGACGGGATCGCCGCGGACGGCACGGTCGTGGAGAAGTGCTTCCTGTGCTCGGTGAAGGTCCTGGGTGAGGGCGTCGACACCAAGCACTGCGACTCCGTCTATTGGGCCGATGTCCGCGGCTCCATGCCCGACCTCGTCCAGGCCGTCGGCCGCGCGTTGCGGATGCAGCCGGGCGAGGAAGGTGGCCAGCCTGGTCGTGCCGGTCCTGCTGGGTCCGGGCGAGACGGCCGACAACATGCTCACGAGCAGGGCGTTCGGCGGGCTGGCGAAGCTGCTGGAAGCACTCAGGGCGCACGACGCCCGGGCCGTGGAGGCTCTGGCGCAGCAGCAGGCCCCCAGCGCCTACAAGCCCGTCCAGAAGGCCACACAGGGCGAGGAAAGCCGTGGTGAGGGGAACGGGTCCGGTGGGCCGTCGGTGTCCGCGCGGTCGCTGTTGAAGTTCTCCACGCCGCGTGACCCGGCGCAGCTGGCGGCGTTCATCAACCTGCGGGTCCTCAATCCCGAGCGCGAGCACTGGCGGCGCGGTGTGGAGGCCGCCGTCATTTACAACCGGCTGCACGGCGACCTGAAGGTGCCATTCACGTACCGCGTGCCCGGCGGTGACGACCGGGCGGTGGAGACCGAGGGGTGGCCGGTCTCGCTCGCCGCGTTCCCGCTGGGGCAGTGGATCGCCGACGCCCGCCGCTTCTACGCCCGCGGCGACATGGACGCCGACCGCATCGAACAGCTGGAGAAGCTGGGGATGGTGTGGTCGCATTTCGACGTCGCGTGGGAGGAAGGACTCGCGGCAGCGCGCGGGTGGGCCGAGCGGAACGGGCACCTTCTCGCGCCGCTGGACGCCACGCACCAGGGGTACCGCGTGGGCATCTGGCTGAAGAACGCGCGGGCCGCCGCCCGGAAGGCTGCCGAGAACGAGCAGCGGCGTGCCGAGGGCCTGCCCGTGGAGTCGGCAGCCGGGGCGCTGTCGGAAGAGCGCCGCGAGCAGCTGGAGGACATCGACCCGTCATGGTGCCCGGCCTGGCCCGTGGGATGGCAGCGCGCCTTCCACCTGGTCCGGCAGCATCTGGAGGCCGGTGGCGCGCTGCCGACCGAGCCGGGCGTGGTCGTGCACCAGAGTGAGGATCTGGGGCGGTGGGTGCGAGCGCAGCGCCTGGGGTGGGACAAGCTCACCACCGTGCAGCAGTGGATGTGTGAGCAGATCCTCGGGATCGAGCCCGCGGCCGAGGACGAGAAGCCCCAGCCGCGCCGTACGCAGGCCGACAAGTGGGCGATGAACTACCAGGCCGCCCGGCAGTTCTACGAACGCGAGGGGCACCTTCAGGTGCCGCGCAAGCACGTGGAGACGATCGTGCTCGGTGTCGACGGCGAGCATCAGGAGGAGCGGGAGCTCCGACTCGGTGCGTGGATCGGGAACCAGCGCAGCCGGGCCGCGACGCTGTCGCCGGAGCGGGTGGAGCAGCTGTCCGCGATCGGCATGCGGTGGTCGTAGCCGTGGCGGTCACAGTCGCAGGGGTGCCGGGCAGGCCGAGTCGTCCGCGCTCAGAAGGGAGGTTCGTCGCTGTAGACCTGCTGACTGCTGGTCTTCTTTTGCGGCGTTCCGGTGGCCCAAGGATCGTCCTGAGGGTGCTGCGGAGTGCCCCACCCCCTTGAGGGCGCATTGCCTCCCCAGCCCCCCGTGGGGGCGGGCGGCGGTGACAGCTCCGGAACCGGAGCTAGCTGAGGGGGAACGTCATCCACTTCAGCACCGTCAACAGCGTCGTTCCACAGATCGCGTATGTACTCACGAAGCGTGCGGGTGTCGTTGTCCTCGTCGTAGTCGGAGGAGTCAGAGAACCTTCTCCACGTCGGGTCACGGTCTGCCATACGGCAGAGAACCTCGTGCACCGCTCTCACCTTGGGCCAGGTGCTGGTCGTCTCGCCTTTGAGGAGCCTGCGGACCGTCTCACGGCTCACCATTACGCGGTCGGGTTGAGGCCCTTGAGAGGCGGCTGCAGCGATGCTGGCCGGTGAGGGGCGCCCTGCTGCGCGGAAGTAGGTAAACAGCTCACCCACGAAGGTCCTCCTGGGCCCGCGCGGGAGCTCATCCTCACTCGGCATTCGCAGAATCTGGGGCATGCCTAACTCCCGCTCGCTATGGCCTATTTGAACCTGAACAGCCTAGCTTGGACCAGGCATGACACCCATCAGAAGCAAGAAGGGACCACCATCGCCCAACAAGACCCCGTCAAAGCCTCGGGAAGACAAGCCTCTGCGTGGTTTGCCGCGTGAAAGCACAGAAGAACTTTCTTCAGCAAAGCACTGTTTTCGCTGGTCAGCGCGCTATTCGGGGTGCTTTCGTTGGTGTCAGCCGCCCCACCGGACGCAGTGGTGTCTCAACAGGCGGACAGCGGCAGTGCCGTCGCCGTAACGGCGACGGCCCCTGGTGGGCAGGAGCCGTCTGGAGAAGACCGAACATCCTCGACGAAGCAGAAGCTCAAGTCCATGACCGAGATTACGGGTCCGACCTCGGCACCGAAACCCCCCAGTACGTCCCGGTGGGCGGCACGCGCACGACGGATTCGCCACGAGGCCTGCCTCTACCTGCTCCGCGGCGCAGCGACTGCCGCCGGAGGCGCCTCGTGGCGTACGGCGGCGTCTGGCTCCACTCGCTGACGCCAATCCAGACCAACACCGGCCTTGGAACGATTGCGCCCTCGTTCGGGCCTTGCATCCGCTCCATCTGGTGAGCAGCAGGGCCGGACAGGATGATCTCGTCCGGCCCTGCTGTCGTCGGGTCAGCCGAAGTGGTGTACCGCTCCATGACAGCCGCACCGACTGCAGATACCACTCCACCGCAGTAAGCCCGCCCATCCTCAACACCCCACCAGCGAAAAACCCCAACCTGACATGCCGTCACTGACACCAACCCACCGACACCAAACCGGCACATCGCAGCGAGACACTCGCCACCGCATCTTCACTGGTACGAGTGAAGATGCTTCAGGGCTGCATGTGCACCCTGGTCGATGGGTAACCAGCGGCCTCTCACGACCCGGACGGCTCACCAAAGCCGTTGTCGCCGCGCAATGTAGGCCCCCGACTCGAAGAACGGAGAGGGCACGTCATCACCACCGTCGACAGCTCGATATTGAGCACCCAGCTCCGCCGGATGTTCGCCTTTCTGGACACCGACCAGGACGGTTACCTCACCGAACAGGATCTGACGGCCATCGTTCGTGCGCTGGAGACGGTGAAACGTCAGTTCTGGTTGCTTTGGTGGGATCGGTGACGGAGGAGCCAATGGCGAGCAGTGGTGTCACGGATCGTGTGATGTTCGACCTTCCGGATCTGTCGTTCCCCCTCACGGGCGCCTTCCCCCGTGATGACGCCCTTGACCTGGTGCGTGAGGTATGCGTGTGGAGTCACCTGCACGGGCTGGTAGGTCCGCGGGGGCGGGACCGAATGGAGACCTCCGGGATCCTGGATGTCGGGTTGGCGTTGACGGGAGGAGGGGAACAGGAGCGCGCGCTGCTGCTGATGCAGTGGTTCGTCTGGACGCTGGTGCTCGACGACCGGGTTGACGACGGGCAGTGGGCCGATGACGGCGTCCTGAAGCGGTTCGCGCAGCGGGCGCTGTGCGTTCTCCGTGGCTGGCATGATGCCGACGGCGCTGATGAGGACCCCATGCTGAAGGTCCTCGCGGAGGACCTTCTGCCGCGGACGCGTCGCCTGCTCGCCTCAGGCAAGGAAGCAGCCTTCGTCGGTCACGTGGGTCGTCACCTGGAAGCGCAGTGCCGGATGGTCGGCCATCGAGTGGGACAGGCGGACACGCTCGTGCTGACGCTGGAGGAATATCCGGCGTTCCGGGCCGATCTGTTCGGCGTGGACATCCTCTTCGACCTCATCGAGTTGGTGCACGAGCTGCAGCCGCCGAACACCGGCGTGCTGGGGGCCGGCGTCTCCCGATTGCGCGCTTGTGCCGGCGATGTCCTGGGCTGGGTGAACGACCTGTACTCCCTGGAGAAGGACCTGCTGCTGGGTGAGAACGCGAACTTGGTCAAGGTTGCCCACCGCCAGTGGGGCTGCTCCTGGCAGCAGGCTGTCGACGGGGTCCGTGACATGATCTGTGACCGGGTCTCGGCGTTCGAGAAGGAGAGATCGCAGCTCCCCGGGACGGGCGGGGAGGCGGCCGAGGTCCGGCGGCTCGCCGAGGTGCTGGCCGCAGCGATGGCTGACGTCCTGGCCTGGCACCAGACCTCCAGCCGCTACCACTGGCACGGCCGGCCCGTGGCGGCGGTCGACACCCGGCGCACTCCGCTGAGTCTGATGTGGACGCAGTTCGAGAGGGACCCTTTCCCGTGTACGCGCGGCTGCGCGCATTTTCCCCTCATGCGCGATGAGCCCTTGGACGCATGGGTGGTCAGCCGTTACCGCGACGTCCGCGCCGCTCTGTGCGATCCGCGCTTCACCTCGGACAACTACTCCTGGCAGAGCGGTCCGATGGTGGGACGCATCCTGCTGGAGATGAACGGCTCGGAACACACCGCGCACCGGGCGGTGATGTCCCCGGCCTTTCGTGGCCGTGCCCTGACCGCCCTGCGCGGGGCCGCCTTCGATGCTGCCGAGGAACTCGCCGGCCGGGCCGCTGAGGAGGTCCGCCTGCAGGGCAGCACCGACCTGGTCACCTCGTTCTGCCAGGAACTGCCTATCCGCGTCATGACGGCTGTCCTGGGCCTACCGGTCGACGACGCGCCGCGACTGCGGCCCTGGTACAACGCGGGCATGTCCTTCGTGGCCGACCACCGGCAGGACCCGGCCACCCTCCAGCGCGGCCTGGACGCCTCAAAAGCCCTTTTCGCCTACCTGGAACCGCATATCGACGCCCGGCGGGCCGAGCCCGGCGACGACCTCCTTTCGGCACTGTGCACGAGAGAGATCGACGGTCGGCTGCTGACCGACCGCGAGGTTCAGGGGACGTGCAGCCTTCTGCTGGCCGCCGGGGCCGACACCAGCGAGAAGGCCCTCGCTCTCTTCCTCACCAACCTCGTCGAACACCCCGATACGCAAACCGCCGTGGCGGACAGCCCGGACCTGCTGGAGGCAGCCTGGGCCGAGTCGCTACGCCGGGACCCGCCCACGCACGTCATCGTGCGCCAGACCGCTCAAGCCGTCGACCTACCCAGCGGCACCGTGCCGGCCGGCTCCACCGTCGCCTGCCTGCTGGCATCCGCCAACCGTGACCCCGAGTTCTTCTCGGACCCCGACCGTTTCGACGTCCACCGCCCCGAGCGGATAGACAGGGAATTCGCCGCTTCAGCCACCCACCTGGCCTTCGGCGCGGTAGCGCTTCTGCCTCGGAGCCCACCTGGCCCGCCTTCTCGGCCAAACCGTCTCGGTCCTGCTCCGCCACTTGCCGGGACTGCAGTGGGCCGACGGCTTCACGCCCGTCCCACACGGGCTCATCAGCAGGACGACCCCCCACCTGAAGGTCACGGCCCGGCTATGACCCAGCACACCGATTCCTCCGATGAGCAACCACGGCGCCGCGGGTCGCAGGACTATCCCCAGGGCGTCTTCGCACACCGGATCACGACCGAACTCGACCGGCTCCTCACCCTGCAGGCTGACTGGGACGTCACGACCCAGCGCATCATCCGAGGTCTGCACCCTGAGCCCGGCTGGGACTGCCTGGAGCTGGGCGCCGGAGCAGGATCCATCGCCCGCTGGCTGGCCGGTACCTGCTCCCATGGACGCACCACAGCCACCGACATCGACACCGGTTACCTTTCCGGCGACCTGCCCGGAAATCTGCATGTCCTGCGCCATGACGTCACCCGCGACGACTTCGCGCCGAGCAGCTTCGACCTCATCCATGCCCGGGCCCTGTTCGTCCACATCCCCGCCCGCCAGGAGATCCTGACCAAGGTCGCGCGCTGGCTCAGACCCGGTGGGTGGCTCGTCGTGGAGGACCCCGACGTCTTCCCCGCCCAGTCTTCACCCCACCCGCTCTTCCGCAAGGTCGCGCTCGCCGGCGCCGATCTCCTCAGCAGCACCCTGGGAACCGACTTGCGCTGGCCGAGGACCCAGCCCACCCCCCTCCTCCAGGCCGGACTCACCCAGCCCGGACTGCACATCGGTGTCGGGACCGTCGGTGACCACAGCCCGTCCCACCAGCTGTGGCAAGCCACCTTCAACCAGATCCGCCCCGCGCTCCTCGAACGGAACCTGCTCACTCCCGACGAGGCGGTAGAACTCGAAGTCCTCGTCACCTCCCCCACCTTTCTTGACGCCTGCCTGGCAACAGTTTCCGCATGGGCGCGACGTGCTCAGCCTCAACACCAGTGACTTAAGTGGTCGTGGCTCTTGCTCTGATTGCTGGGTTGCTCGGGGCGGTGCGCCAGCGTGGAGCGATGGTGACGGCGTCTGCTGCGGAGCGGGTGGGCTGCGGCCAGGCGAAGTGCTCGTCTCGTTTGACCCCGAAGTTGGACACCTTGCGCTTGACGACGCGAGGATTGGAACATTTGCGACGAGGGGGTAAGAGGCGTCCGGTGATGAACCGCTCCGGGATCGGTGGAGGCTTTATGCGTTGACTCCAGCTGCCGGTTGGGGCTGGTGTTGAGCGTAGTAGTTGGTCTCGTGTTCGTGGGGCGGGATGTCGCCGATGGCGGTGTGGAGGCGCTGGTTGTTGAACCAGTCGACCCATTCCGTGGTGGCGAGTTCGACGTCAGCGAGGCCGTGCCAGGGCTTGCGGGGCTTGATCAGCTCCGTTTTGTAGAGGCCGATCCGGGACTCCATGAGTGCGTTGTCCAGGGCGTCGCCGACTGTGCCGATCGAGGCGTCGATGCCGGCGTCGAGGAGGTGGGCGGCGAAGGCGAACGACGTGTATTGACTGCCCGCGTCGGAATGATGAATCAGCCCTGGTCCGACAGGGGTTCCGGCCCGGTCGCGGCGCCATAGGGCCATGTCCAGGGCATCGAGGGCCGGACCTGGGCGGGCGACATGACCGAGATCGACACCGGCGAGGGCAAGCTCTACCTGGCAACGGTGATCGATCTGTTCTCCCGTCGGCTGCTCGGCTACGCGATGGGCGCCCGGCACGACGCCGAGCTGGTGGTGGCCTCACTCAACATGGCCGCGGCCACCCGGGGCGGCGACGCCCGCGGCGTGATCATGCACACCGACAGGGGCAGCGAATACTGCTCCCGGAAGTTCAAGCGGGCCTGCCGCAAGCTGGGCATCGTGCAGTCGATGGGCAGAGTTGGATCTTGCTTCGACAACGCCGTGAGCGAGGCGTTCAACAGCGTGCTCAAGGTCGAGTACGTCCATCGTCACACCTTCCGCACCCGCACCGAGGCCCGCATCAAGATCGCCACCTGGATCACCGACTTCTACAACACCAGGCGGCTACACAGCGTATACGGGTTCAAAAGCCCGATCGACTACGAACGCGAGTACCGGGCCACCCTCGCAGAGGGACTGGCCGCATAGATCGTCTCCACGCTACGAGGGGATTGACACGGTGGGCGTAGCGGTCCATCGTGGCGCGGGCCCGGTCGGCCGCTGTGGTGAAGGCGTCCCCGAGGCGGCGCAGCCGCTCGGCTGTGAGATCGAGGGCTTCCACGTCGGTGCGGGACTCCCGCAGGGCCCGCAGCGCCGTCAGGTCGACCGCCTCCTGTCGGCCGGGCTCCTGCTCCTGGTCGTCGTGCTCGGGGGTCGGTCGGCTCGGGCGCGAGCAGCTGCTCGAGCATCGCCGCCTGCTGGTGCGCGACGACGTCGTGCGCCCGGCCGCGTGTGGCGACGGTGGAGCGCGACTTCTCGCGGACCGCAGCTCCGGCGAGGACGGCCCGTTCGTACTGCAACGGCACGCGGGGTATCTCCACTCCCCGGCCCCAGGCCCGGAGGCCGGGGCGCGGCGGGTGCGCTCGGTCGGCCGGTGGCTGCCGGTCGGGGCGGTGGTGGGTGGGCGTCGGCGGTCGGAGGTGAGGTCGGCCAGTGACCAGCGGGCGGTGTAGAGGCGGTAGGCGTCTCGGATTCGTGGCCGATCGGCCACCGAGCGGCCATGGGTCGTGAGATTCGGCCACGGAATCTGAGATCCCACAGTCACCTGTAGGGTCTCGTGGCTCGTGTCCCATGACGACGCCGTGCCCTGCGGCTTCTCGCGGTGCCTCACGCAGTGTCCAGCCGTTCAGTCTCACGTCATGTCCAAATCCTCGGACGCCCCGAAGCGGCAACCCGCTGACCTGCGGAGTCTCCCCAGAGGGCGCCGGTCGGCGCGGTCACCCGTACCCTCACCCGCCAGCTGGGCGGCGACAGCACCCTGGTGCAGGTGCAGCGACCTGGCTGGTGACGGGCGAGCAGGAGCTGGGACAACGGAAAACAAGAAGAAGTCGAGCTGAACGCGCGTCGCGGAGGAATGCGGCCGTGGGGCCGCATGTTGGCGTATGGGCGGCCGTCGGCGACCGCTGACAGAGATCCGCCCCGGAGGCGGTACGGTACGCGCGCACCCAGGCGTGCGACGGAAGGAGACCGCCGTGTGGCACAGCGAAGAGCTCGACCTCGACGCCTATCTCGCACACATCGGGTACGACGGCGACTGCACACCGACCCTGGGCACCCTCCGAACCCTGCAGCGGGCGCACGTCCTCTCCATAGGCTGGGAGAACCTCGACGCCTTCCTGCACGGCCACGTGGCGCTGGACCTGGCAACCATCCAGGACAAGCTGTTGCACCGGGGGCGCGGCGGCTACTGCTATGAGCACGTGACCCTCTTCGCCGCCGTCCTGGAAGCACTGGGCTACCGCTTCACCGCCGTCTCCGGCCGGATACGGATGGGCTCCGACAAGATCCTTCCGGCGACACACGCCATGCTCGTCGTCGAGCTGGAGGGGCGCCGCTGGCTGTGCGACGTGGGCTTCGGGGCGAGCCTGTTCGAGCCGATCGAGCTGGCGGACGGCGCCGCACTCACCACCGGCGCGTGGGAATACCGCGTGCAACATGAAGAGATCACCCCCGGCGCCGACGGATGGGCCGTGTACCAGCGGAGCGGTGACAGCCCCGAGGGGTGGCTGAGCCGGCACGCGACGACCCTCAACCCGCAGTACCCGATCGACTTCGCCGTCGGGAACCACTTCGTCGACTCCAACGACCGCTCCCCGTTCGTCACCCGTCCGTTCATCCAGCGGATCCTCCCCGACCGGCTGCACATTCTCGACGGGCTGACCTGGACCACACAGTTGGCGGACGGCAGCATCCCACCCGAGACCCAGACAGTAGGCGCCGAAGAGGTGCGCAAGCTGCTGGACGACGTCTTCGGCATCGTGATCAACGACGAGGACGCCGCCCTGCTGGAGACCAAACTGACGGACCTGGCGGCGAACGGCGCCTGAGTGCACAAGCACCAAGAGAAGGTAGCGGGAAGCGATCCCGCAGAACCTGACACCACCAGAGGCTGTCTGAGCCGCAGACGCGAGGGCGGTCCCCGACCGCCCTTAGCCCCAGACCTGGATCGCCTCGAAGACGAACACTGACTGCTAAGGCAGAACCGTCCACGGCGTACCCCCGGCCCGGGCCATTGCCCACGAGCCACGCTGCCAGGAAGCCGACTCGGCTCAGTCCGCCTTACGCTGGGATCACTGCAACGAGTGAACGGACTGACCAGCCGTTCTCAGAATCGTGTCCGATCTGCCACTGGGCGGCCATCGACCATGAGATTAGGACACCGATCTTAAGACCCTACAACCGACCCCCGGGGGACCTCCTGGGAGGTGCACCATGCCTCGCCCCGTGTGGTCCGGCGCCGTGTCATTCGGCCTCGTGACCATTCCGATCAAGGTCTTGCCCGCCACCGAAGACCACAGCATCAGCTTCCGGCAGATCCACACCACCGATGGCGGCCGGATCCGGTACCGCAAGGTGTGCGAGATCGAGGACCGCGTACTCGATCAAGACGAGATCGGGCGCGCCTACGAGGAGAGCAAAGACCAGCTCGTCCCCATCACGGACGAGGAGCTGGACGACCTGCCGCTGCCCACCGCCAAGGCCATCGACGTGCAGGCATTCGTGCCAGCCGAACTGCTCGATCCGATCCGGTTCGGGCGCCCCTACTACTTGCAGGGCGACGGCGCGGTCGCCGCCAAGCCGTACACGCTGCTACGCGAGGCGCTCCAGCGCAACGACAAGGTGGCCGTCGCGAAATTCTCGTGGCACAACCGCGAACGGCTCGGCGCGCTCCGGGTCGTCGGCGACGCCCTCGTGCTCCAAGCACTCCACTGGGAAGACGAGATCCGCTCCAGCGAAGGACTCGCTCCGACAGGTGTCGAGCTGTCCGACGCCGAGGTCGACGAGGCCATGGAGCTGATGGAGATCATCGGCCCCACCGACATCAGCCAGTACCGCGACACATACCGGGAGGCCGTCGAAGCCGTGATCGAGGCCAAGGCGGCGGGCCAGGAGCCGCCCGAGATGGAGGTGCCGGCCGAGCCGACGGGGCGTGTCGTCGACCTGATGTCCGCCCTCCAGGACAGCGTCCGGACCGCCAAGGAAGCCCGCGGCGAGGAAGCCGGCTCCGCCGACGTGCACGAAATGCGGCCCACAAGGAAGACCGCGGGCAAGAAGACCACCAAGAAGTCGGCGGCGAAGAAAACCAGCGGGAAGAAAGCCCCCGCGAAGAAGGCGGCCAAGAAGCGGCCGGCGTCCTGAATCACGCGCCCGAGAGTGGCCACGAGGATCGGCCCGAGGGGGGAATCCCTCGAAGGAGCACGCCGTGATCAAGAAGCTGCACGACATCGGTCATCGGTCTGAGCACGCCTACACCGCCGCCGTCGCGTCGATCGGCCTGTCCGTGCTGACCTGGACCGCGTCTCTGCGCGCCGAACCAGGCAAGGGCCTCGATCGTGCCGACCGGTGGGGAATCCTCGTCGGCGAGTGGGCGCCCACGTTCTTCGGCCTCGGCCTGGCCCTCTCCCACTACGAGCAGGAAGAGGGCACGCTACTGGAGAAGGCACACGCGAACGGCGAGCGGCAGCGGCAGATGGCAGGCACCGCATAGCGCGGCGCCCCACCGCAGGGGCGGGGCGCCGCGTCATCGGCTGGGCTGGATCAGCACATCTTGGAGTCGTATCGCGTGCTGTTGTACGAGCAGGAGTCCCGGAAGGCTCCGGACGCCGTGCGCAGCGTCACGGTGTCGCGGTCGTTGTTCCACACGTAAGAGCCGCGGCCCCAGTAGACGTGGCCGGCGCTCTGGGTGCCCTTGCCGGTGTGGACCTTGACGGTTTTCCCGGCGCTGATCCGGTACGACGGGAAGGTGAACTTGTAGCCGGTCGCGTCCCTCACGGTGTAGCCCTTGAGCTGCACTGAGCTGCTGGTGCTGTTCTTGATCTGCACCCACTCACCGTTCAGGCTCGAGTTGGAGCGGGTGTCGCTGCCGGGCGAGTCGTAGTACACGCGGTAGAGGTGCACGGAGCCGGCGGCCTGCGCCTGCGCTGGGAGCAGGGCGACCGTGGAAGCCGCGGCCGTAGCGACAGCAGCGGCGAGCATGCGGGGACGAAGCAAGAGTCGTCCTCGTGAATCGTGCCGGGCACCCCCCATGGTCCCGGCGAGGACGATCACACTACGGGCGGAATGGAAGGCACCGGTCGCTGTTACCGATCCGGAACTGAAAGTGCCAGCCGTTCGAAAAGCCCAGACAGCACGACACCCTCTGCCGAAGCCGGGGGCGAAGTCGGGCCGTCCGGCTTGAACCGATAGACCGGCGGGAACGATCCTGCGGCGGCGCGCTTCGCGGCGAAGCCAGACATCGAGCCGACCAGTCGCCACCACCCAAGCCCGCCCCTCCCCCGCCAGATGGTTCGGATCCCGAAGGGCAGTGCACTCCGAGCCGAATCCCTACGTATCGTCCTGCACCACGGTGCAGGATCCCGGCGTGAACTACATGCCCGTACTCGATACAAAGCTGAACGTGTGGACCCTCGCCGCCCTTGTCACCGCCCTCTACACGTTGGCAGGCATCCTGAAGGGCTGGTGGGGTGCCTCGCTGGGCAAGCGCCACGCCCTGGTCAAGGGCTACCGGCGTTTGGCTCCGTTCGTGCGTCACGACTATGTCAAGGCACTCTTCGGCGAGCCAGCCCGGGCGCACAAGCAGAACGCTGGAATGCACGACGTTGACGAGAAGGAACACCCCGTCAAGAGGACGGCCGAACTGACAGTGCGGACACGGCCGCTGGGCACCATGGGCTTCCTCGTCACCTGGTGCAACGAGGATGACGAGGTATTGATGTACGGGCTGACGACGTGCAGCCGCCTGCTGCGCCCGACGCTGTCGGTCGGGGCTTACAAGATCCGCCTTGGCAAGACGCGTCTCTCCGCACTTCCTGTGTCCCAGTCCGACGAGGAGGGGCCTTGGCCCGAACTGGGGGCGCGCCGGTTCAGCTACCCGGAGCAGCACTTCTATTGCAATCAAAAGCCGACGATCAGCGGCACGGCTAGTGCCACGCCGCTCCATACACGCTGCGCCACCTGGCGCCGCCGCCACAGTACGGAGCGATCGGGTGGGATACCCGATATGGATGAGCTTGTCTTTATCTGACGAGGTCGAAAATTCGACTGCGGACCGCTTGTTCTGTCACGTCTACAGCCGTAAGTGACGTGGCATACGTCACCGGGTTCGTGCGGGTGTGACGTGTGGGGGACATGTGGCGCAGTCGGAGTGGGGCGGCTGGTTATCGGCGAGTCGGATCCGCAGGTTCTCCGTGTCTGTGGATCTCTCTCTGGTACGGGCGGAGAGCCCTGCCCGTACTGGAGTCCGCGCCGGTCCCGGACCGCGGTTGTGGTCCCGGTCGCCTCACTACAAGAGATCACTGACGAAGGAAGCGTGCTGTATGAGCTACAACGCCCAGATCGAGACCCGCGAGATATCCGACGCCGACCTGAACGGCGTTGCCGCCGGCGCGGCCGGTCTGGCCCTGCAGGGCGGCCACCCGGGTCACCTGGAGGGCATCGGCGGCGCCGAACTGGCCGGCCACAGCGTCATCGTGGACGGTGCGGCGAACCTGCAGAGCGGCCAGGCAGGCCTCAACGTCACCGCCGTCTGATCAGCCGTAACGGCTGAGCATCCTCGATGCCTGAACCCCCTCGGCCGCACTGTCGCCGAGGGGGTTTCGTCATACGCAGGCGCCTCGCGGAGCCTCGAACGAGGTCCCGAACGTGATCGCTCGTACGGGGATTCCGGGGACGTGAACACGGCCTCCGTCTGATCCTGTGCTCCGGCTAAAGACGCACTTGATCAGCACAAGGCCGTGGGGGATGAGTCTGCTGCATCACGATGTCCGGCGGGAAGCGTTCGCGGTGGCGTCACACTTCCGGGACGACTCCTTCGACTGTCTGACCGCTCGCGGGGACACGCTGTTCGAGTTGACCGACGCGTTGTTGCGCGCGGACGGGCCGGTGACCACGCCCGTGGACCTGACGCTGACGGCTGAGCACCGGCGCGGGCATGGCGCAATGTACGACGCGCTGAACAGTGGGAACGTCGATGTGCCGCGGCTGCGGCAGGTGCTGGCCGGTCTGCCGCAGCCCGAGGCCGCTGACGGGCGCCTGATCCTGGCGGTGGACGTCACTCACTGGCTCCGGCCGGATGCGCCGACCAGTGCGGACCGCTTGTTCTGTCACGTCTATGGCCGTAGCGGGCACTCGTCGGTTCAGTTCGTGCCCGGCTGACCCTACTCGTTCGTCGCCGCTCTGGAGTCGGGTCGGACCTCGTGGTGCCAGATCCTGGACGTGCTGCGGCTGGGGCCGGCCGACGATGTCGCCGAGGTCACCGCGGCCCAAGTCCGCCGCGTGGTCGAGGACCTTATCGACATGGGCCGTTGGAAGGCGGGCGACCGCGACATCCTGATCGTCTCTGCTGGAAGCACTGCCGGTGGAGATCCTCGGGCGGATGCGCACGGACCGCGTGATGCGCAAGCCGGTCCCGGTGCCGTGGATCTCACCGCCACAGGGCGGACGCCCGCCCAAGCACGGCAAGGAGTTCCGCTTCGCCAAGCCCGCCACCTGGGGCGAGCCCGATGCCGCGACCGTGCAGGTCACCGACCGCTATGGCACCGTTCGCGCGATGGCCTGGGACCGCATCCATCCTCGGCTGACCACCCGCTCCGCATGGATCGACCACACCGGCGAACTCCCCGTCATCGAGGGCACGTTGATCCGTTTGGAGGTCGACCGCCTGCCCGGCGGCCACCATCCACTCCCAGTCTGGCTGTGGTCGTCGACCACCGGCCTGTCAGGCGAGGAGGTCGACCTGCGCTGGCAGGCGTTCCTGCGCAGATTCGATCTTGAGCACACCTTCCGGATGATCAAGCAGAACCTGGGCTGGACGCGCCCGAAGCTCCGCAGGCCCGAAGCGGGCGGACCGGTGGACCTGGCTGGTCGTCGCTGCCCACACCCAACTCCGCCTCGCGCGGCCGCTCGCCGCGGACCTCCGCCGCCCTTGGGAGAGGCCGGCTGAGCCCGGCCGGCTCACCCCCGCCCGGGTCCGCCGGGGGTTCAGGAACCTCCGCCTGAACTTGCCCTGTCCAGCCCCCGCGCCGAAACCCAACCGGCCCGGCCCCGGCAGGCCGCTCGGCTCGAAGAACCGGCACCTCGCCACCCGCTACGACGTGGGCAAAACGGCCAGGCGGCCCGAGAGCATCGCCGAACGTGACCACGTCAGACCATAAAGAACAAGCTAAGCCCAGCCACCTCGAGCGGCCGGTCAGTTGCTTTCCGTAGCGGCCCCTCGCTGTCGAGCTTCCTTCCCTCGTGGCGGCTCCTGCGGCTCCGCCTCCGGCTGATGCACCCCAAGATCACTATCGTCTGGGCCGACCGCGCCTACGCGAGCAAGCTCGTGACCTGGGACAAACGGCACCTCAACCTCACGATCAAGACCGTCAACCGCCCAAAGGACGCTCGTTCGTCGTCCTGCCCCGCAGGTGGGTCATTGATAGATCGTTGGCCTGGATCATGCACGCCCGTCGGCGACTGATCAAGCCACTCGACCGCCTGCCTGAAGCCCGCCGAGCTCCAAGACGGCCGCGTCCGCCACTGTCCGGGCGGACGCGGCCCCCTCACCCCGTTGGGCCGGGCTGATGAGTTACGGCGCTTGGAGGGGGCTACAGGTCCGCGAACGGCGGCTGTACGTGATGGCGATCAGCTGTAAGCGGGGCAGCGGCAGCGCCAGCATGAAACCGTCCTCAAGGAGGGGAAGGCGCCGCACGCCCCCGGCGACCCCTGGACGCGGGCCTTCTCCGATGTCCGTCACATCGATCCCCATCTCCGCCAGGTCGACGAGCTGTCCGGCCAGCCTCTCCACTTCAGCGACGACGCGTTCAGGCAGCCCCTTCGCCACGTGCTCGAAGTCGGGCTCGCACTCCCACCGCCATCTACCCTCGCCGGTCACCCGCCAGCCCGCCGGTCGATACCCGCCTCGTCCACCGCCTCGGTCTGGATGGCGGACACCTCGGCAGCGATAGCGCGGGCCTCCGTCAGGTCCTCCACCTGCGCGGCGCGTGCCTCCAGCTCGCGCAGGCGTGCTGCACGGGCGGGGTGGCGCTCGATCGCCACGGTCAACGCCCACTGCCGCAGGAACCGCCGCATCGGCGCCCCGTCCACATGCTCATGCTCACGAGCGGCCGCCATCGCCCTCGTCCGGTCAGCGTCGAATGCGGCCACCTGGCTCGGCACGATCCGCACCAGCGCGGCACGCAGCTCCTCCGCAGTCGCCTTGGGCTGCGGGATCAGGGGGCCGTTCCCGTCGGCTACTGCCTCGCTCCGTGTCGTGCTCACCGGAGCCGCGACGATCCGCGACTCGGTACGCCCCGCGAGCAGCCCGACGATCTGCCCCTGGATACGGTCCAACTTCTGGCCGAGCTCTTCGAGGCCGCCTTTCAGCTGGTCGACCGGAGACGCACCGCGGTCAGGTCGCTCTTGATGATCCCGAAATCGCGGTCGTTCTTCTCCGCGACCTCTTCGAAACGCCGGGCCAGAGCAGCGAGCTCGCCGTGGGCTATCGGGTCCTCGGGCACGCGGGGCACTCCAGCCAGATCACGGAAGCGGCAGACATCAGGCGATCCACGATATCGCGCTCACCGCGCGCTGGCCCCGCCCCTGCACCACGCCGGGTCGTCATCGGGGCGGCTGCGTAGGGCAGCGCCCGGACGGGCAACCGGCCCCCTCGACATGGCGTCGAGGGGGCCGGTGCGTTGGTAGCGGGGACAGGATTTGAACCTGCGACCTCTGGGTTATGAGCCCAGCGAGCTACCGAGCTGCTCCACCCCGCGTCGGTCCGCCCACCCTACACGGCGCGGGCGAAGGGGTTCGACGTACTCCACGCCCCTGGTGTTCGGTGCGGGAGCGCCTCCTCTGGCTCCGGCAGCCTGACGGATGCAGCCGAGTCAAGAGCCGAACTCAACTGTCCGTGAAGCGGACGGCATGGGCCGACGCCTGCGGATCGGTGGCCGCCAGCAGCCGGGAGCCCTCCGCCTCCAGCGCCTCCCGGTCAGCGATCCCCAGCCGCCCGAACGGCTCGACCAGGACCGCCGCCTCACCTCGCCGGCGCTCGAACTTCCACGTACCGCCCACAAATCCGTCGACCAGGACCGTGCCGCGAACCATCCCGTTGGCCGTCACCACCCGGCCCGGAGCCACCTCCCCGAGGATCCGGGACCGGTCGGCGTGCGACAGCACCAGGTTGTCGAAGTCCGCGACGAAACGCGCGGACACCGGGGTATCCGGATCGGGCAGGCCCGCGTCCGGCACGTCGTACAGCACCCGCCCCTGGTCGTCCCGGTATGACTCCGGGAAGGTGAGCGGCAACCTGCACCGCCCCACCCGCTACAGCCGACGCCTTCAACGCGTCTTCTATACCTCCGCGTTGATCAGCATCCGTTGCTGCGACGAATCCCGCCGTTTCTACGACCGCAAGCGCACCGAAGGCAAACGACACAGCCAGGCTGTCATGGCACTCGCCCGCCGCAGGGTCAACGTTCTGTGGGCCCTCCTGCGTGACGGACGGTGCTACGACCCCCCTCTCGGGCCTGCGCCAGCATCGGCTCGATCGGTGGTGTCAGCACATGGCCACCCTCGCGCACGTGAAACGACGGCACCCGTAGGTGAGACACGTCTTGAGTGTCTGGAGAACCGTCCCACTCATGGCCAGAGAATCGTGCGTATGGGTTCGACACGTAGAACTTGACAGGGAACAGACCCGATCGGTGTAGAGCTTGAGACCGCAACCAAGCTCCTGGCCGCCGCACGCGCCCCTGTCGAACACGGCTTCACTCACCACTTCGGCGGCATCGTCGTCGCCCCCCCCGGCTACACCGACCCCGCCAAGTTCACCGACGGCAACCCCTACGGCACCTCCCACGTCGACGCCCAGGGCAACGACCCCGTCGACCAGACCACCCGCGACGCCGCCCGCGCCCAGGCCGAGCGCATCGTGCGCATCACCACCGCCCTCAAGGCAGGCCTCGCTGCCGCCTGAGCCTGCCACTCGGCAGAACACCACCCGGTCGGTCGGCCGTACGACGTCGTACGGCCGGCCATGGCCTCAGCGCGCGTCCGGCCGGCAGGCGCTTCGACCCCACCACGCCGTGGTAGCTGGAGCGCCTCCGTATCCGCGTCCGGGCAGCTCAGCTCTGGGCAGCTGACGGGTCCATCCACACCACTTCCCAGGTGTGACCATCGAGGTCCTGGAAGGACCGGCCGTACATGAAGCCGTGGTCCTGGGGCTCTCCGGCGGGCGCGCCGCCCGCAGCCAGTGCCTTGTCCACCAGCTCGTCGACCTTCTCGCGGCTCGCCGCGCTCAGACACAGAAGCACCTCCGAGGTCTTGGTGGAGTCCGCGATCTCCTTGTTGGTGAAGTCCTGGTAGCGCTGTCTGGTGAGCAGCATGGCGACGATCGTCTCGCTGATGACCACACATGCGCAGTCATCCGTCGTGAACTGCGGGTTGATCGAGTAGCCGAGCTCGGTGAAGAACTTCTTCGAGGTCTCCAGATCGTTCGTCGCGAGGTTTACGAAGATCATCTGCTGGTACACGGGCTGTCTCCTTCGTCTGTGGCCTTTCACAGGGATAGACCGCGTTGTCCCACGAAACTCATCGCTCGCCGAAAGGAATCTTCGAGAGGTTTTCAGGCACGTGATGGCGGCCGCGCACGGGAGACCTCGGCGGCCCTGGCACGACACATGACCACGGCGTCGCATCGCATCCGAACCGGCGCGGGAGCAAGGGCCCGGACCGCGCGGCGGTTCGGGCGGACTGAACCACGGGCGACCGCCCGCGCCTACCTGCCCGGGGTGCTGTCGAACGTCGAGCGGAAGTACTGTCGGCAGCCGGCCGAACGGGCTGCGCCCCGGCCCGGGCCGATGCCGCCTGCTGCCCTCGCCACAACACCGGACGTCCCCGCCACAGTCTGCCGTCACTGTGGAACCCCGACAGCAACATCGCCACCACGACTACGGTGAGCAGCCCGACGTACGACCAGGCGTAGATCCGGTCGGGGATGTGGGGTGGGCGCCGCCGCAGCACTCCGATTACCAGCAGGGCACCGGCCCGCAGGGCTGCGGCGGCACGGGGGTCGGCAAGGCCCACCAGGTGGACGTGCGCACCGGGGGACGTCGGGAGCGCGGTGCCACCGAGCGAGACCCCGGTGGCCGGGAGCGTGATGGCCAGGACGACCAGTAACTGCCGAGGTCCCGCTGCCGGGGCCTTGATGGGTGCGCAGGGGCGCAGGCATCCGGGCTGCAGCAGCAGGCCGGCGATAGTGATGACCACGTACGCGACGAACAGCCAGAGGATCAGCGCCGGTGGGGCGAGGCGGGTGGCGAGCGCACCGGCCGAGGCGCCAGCCGCCAGCAGGAGGAGCACCCTGTGCTGCCGCGGAGGACGCCGAGCACGCGCCGGGGTGTGACGGCCGTGGCGAATCCCGCGTGCACCACCTTCACCAGGCCCGAGGGGGCCGTCGCCACCCGCATCGCGTCCGCGCCCAGCGCGGCGCCCACCCACACCACGGACGGGGACCGCGGCGAACCCGCCGCCGAACCCGAACAAAACCGTCGTGGCTCCGGTGAGGAGCCCGATCCCGATCAACATCACCACGTCCCCGCGACCGCCCCATCAGGGCCGCCCACCGTCTCGCATGCGAAGGTCGGCACTGTTTCTTCGTGGCTCGGCCACTACGACCGTCCCGCCCGAGCGCGCCGTCCTGATTCCGGCCGCCAACCGACACCGGGTCCGGATGCTGGGGGTGAGCACCCGGGAGCCTGTACATCGATCCCGACGCCGTTCTCTGGTGACCCGCCACCTGCACAGTCGTGGACGTACCACCCCTATTTCGTGAACTCCTCCTGAGTGCCGTCGAGTTCGGGGCTACTTCGGCCTGTCCGGGCGGGAGGGGTGCATTGCCGAGCTGCTGCTGCACGAGATCGCCGGGCGGACCCCGCGCTTGCCTTCCACCTCGCGAACCAGCCCTCCACCGACCTGGCGGAACTGTGCCGGGCATACCTGGCCGCACCGGATGTCGGCATCACCAACACCGTCCGGGCCGACCGCACAGCACACAGCGAACGGGCCTTCACCCGGCGCTTCCGCGCGGAGACCGGCGACAGCTCAGCCGTGAAGAGTGTCAATATTCCGATCAGGCTGCTGAGCTGGGCGTTCTCTGTCGATGGTGAGGCAATCGGAGTGGCGTGGTGTGGTACTCGTTGAGCAGTCCACCGAGTACCTGGCGGCGCCTGATTGTGCCAGCAGGTAGGGGGGATGATGTTCGGGTCGTCGTCTGGGGCCCGTAGGTCCAGGCTGCGGTGGGGCCGTCCCGCGTTGTAGTGCTCGGCATACGTGGTGAGGACGGTGCGCAGATGTCGTTCGCCGGTGATGAGGAGGCGGTCGGTGCACTCGGTGCGGGCTGTGCGTATCCATCGTTCGGCGAACGCGTTGGACCGGGGGCTCTGCGGCGGTGTTGGGATGACGGCTGTGCCGTTGCTGGCGAAGACGGCGTCGAATGCGGCGGTGAACTTGCTGTCCCGGTCACGGATGAGGAACCGGAAGCGCCCGGCCCTGTCGCCGAGGTCCATGAGCAGGTTGCGAGTTGGGGGACCCATGCGCCGGTAGGGCGTGCGCTGACGCCCAGGACATGGACGCGCCGGGTGGCAATCTCCATGACGAAGAAGACATAGAGGCGCTTGAGGAAGACGGTCTCCACGTGCATGAAGTCGCAGGCAAGCAGCGTGTGAGCCTGGGAGCGCAGGAACGAGCGCCAGGTCTGCTGGGAGGCTCGCTGCGGTGCGGGCGGTAGGCCGGAGCGGCGCAGGACGCGCCGGATCGTGGCGGCGGCAGCCCTATGCCCGAGCCGTCGGAGCTCGCCTTGGATTCTGACGTATCCCCAGGCGGGGTTCTCTCGCGCCAGGCGCTGGATGAGCGCTGCAGTCTCTTCCGACAGCGGTGGCCGACCGGGTCTGGTTGGGGTTTGGCGCCATTTCCAGCGCACCAGACGACGGTGCCAGGTCAGGAGTGTGCCCGGGGTGACCAGCCTATGACGGCGCAAGGCGGGTGGCAGCTGGCGGGCGAGAGCGGAGAGTACGGCACGCTCGGCCCATGAGAGCTGCGGCCGCTTGATCTGCCGGCGCAGCACAGCGACCTCATGGCGGAGGGCGAGGATCTCAGCGTTGTTCGCGGGGGCAGACCGGCTCAGTAAGAGGAGGCAGCCCAGCAGTGGGCAGAAGATCAGGTAGAGCAGTCGCAGACCCACGATCACCGATCATGCCCATACTTGGACGATCGCAAAAGCCCCAGGTCAATCACCCTACGGCAATAAAGACACCCTTCAGGGGCCACCGCCGGCCTCGCCGCCCCGCTCCGGCATGCCGTATCCGGCTGACCGGCCTCCCGAGCGGCACTCGGCGTAGGCGGCGCCTCCCTCCGAGCGACGATCACCGCAGCCCGGAGGGAGGCGCGTACCTCACCCCTGCGTCTCGGTCTTCATCAGCCACTCGTGGACGACCTCGGCCACGTGCGCCACATGCTCGCTCTCCAGAATGGAGAAGTGGTCACCGGGGACGTCGACCACGGCGGACATCGACGTCAGATTGGTCTGCCAGATCACGCCCTCCTCCCGGACGATCGGGTCGGTCGCCCGTATGAGCAGGGCGGGGGCGGCGAGGCCTCCCGGCTCCCAGTCGATGAGCAGACGGGCGCAGATCCAGGCGAAGGCCGTGATCTCCTCGAAGCCGATGCTGCCCGAGTCCAGGCCGATGAACGAACGGCCCGCCAGGTCGTTGTCCCACTTCCTGATGACCTGGTCGTTCATCCGGTACGAGTCCAGCAGCGCGACCCCGGCCGGGGCCACCCCGCGCCGCTCCAGCTCCTTCGCCACCTCGTAGGCGAGGACACCTCCGGACGAGGCACCCGCGAGGGAGAAGGTGTCGTCGCCGACGTGCTCCACGATCGCGGTCGCCAGCACGTCCACCAGCACCTCGTCGGTCGCCGGCAGGTCCTCGCCCTCGTCGAACCCGGGCGGCATGATCGCCGAGACCCGCCGGGTGCCCGCGAACTCGGCGGCGAACCGCAGGTACACGTCCGGTCCGGTCAGCGGCAGCGGCACCGGCGGGCAGACGCAGATGAGGTGCGGTCCGGTGTCCCCGGGCGACAGCCTGACCACCGCCGGGGGCTTTGCCAGCTGCTCGGCACTGGCGAACTTGGGCCTCAGCGCCGCCCCGCTCAGCGCGAACTCGTGCGCCTCCTCCACCTGCCGGTTCTCCACCGCGCGGATGTACAGCTCGCCGAAGATGTCCTCCCGCCGCGTCCCCACCGGCGGCCCGGCCGGAGCCCCCGCCGCCGGGGCCGCGGCCCCCGGGGACTGCGCCAGCGCGGTGCCGAGGTAGTCCGCCACATCGCTGACCGTCGGGTGATCGAAGACCAACGTGGCGGGCAGTTGGAGGCCGGTGGCACCGGCGAGACGGTTGCGCAGCTCCAGGGCGGTCAGCGAGTCGAAGCCCAGCTCGCGGAACGCCTGGCCGCTGTCGACGCCGTCGGCGGAGGCGTACCCCAAGGCAGCGGCGACGTGCCCACGGACCAGGTCCCGCAGGAACCGCGGCCGGTCCGCGGCCACGACCCCCGCCCAACGCCGCGCGAAGTCGTCGGCACGGTGTCGGTCGTCGTCCGCGACCGGACGCACCACCCCGCCGGCGAGCGACCGCAGCAGCGGCGGGAGGTTCTCCGGACCACGCAGCACCGCCGGGTCCAGCCGGGTGAGCCCCACGACCGCCTCGTCGGCGCACAGGGCCTGGTCGAACAGGGCCAAGCCCTGCTCCACCGAGAGCGGCGGCATGCCCGAACGGGCCATCCTCCGCATGTCGGCGTCCGTCAGGGTGCCGGTCAACCCGATGTCGGTGGTCCACGCGCCCCACGCCAGCGACAGGCCGGGCAGGCCGTTGTGCCGACGCCACTGGGCCAGGGTGTCCACGAAGACGTTGCCCGCCGCGTAGTTGCCCTGCCCGGGGCCGCCCAGCAGTCCGGCCATGGACGAGAACACCACGAACAGCGACAGGTCCATGTCCCGGGTCAGCTCGTGCAGATGCCAGGCGGCATCCACCTTCGGCGCCAGCACCCGGCCCATCCGCTCACCGTTCAGCGAGCCGATGACGCCGTCATCGAGCACACCGGCGGTGTGCACCACACCCGACACCGGGTGCTCTGCCAGCACCCGTGCCAGGGCGCCCCGGTCCGACACGTCACAGGCCACCACCGTGACCCGCGCGCCCGCCTCGGTCAGTTCCTCGACCAGTTCGGCCGCGCCCTCGGCACGGTCCCCCCGGCGGCTGGCCAGCACCAGCTGACGCACCCCGTACGCACGCACCAGGTGCCGTGCCACCGCGCCGCCCAGACCACCGGTGCCGCCGGTGACCAGGACCGGGCCGTCCACGGCCACGGGATCCGGGGCGGTCGGCGTACGGCGGATCAGGCGCGGCAGCCGTACCGCGGCACCGCGGATCGCGAGCTGAGGCTCACCGGTCGCCACCGCGCCGGCCAGCCCCTGGAGATCGAGGCTGTCGGAGGCGCCGAGGTCGACCAGGGTCATCCGGTCCGGGTTCTCCGTCTGGGCGGAGCGCACCAGGCCCCACACCGCGGCGGCGGGCAGGTCGGTCACCGGATCGTCCTCGCCGGTGGTGACCGCCGCCCTGGTGAGTACGATCAGCCGTGCGCCGCTCAGGCGGGGCTCGTCCAGCCAGCGCTGCATCTGCTCCAGCACCCACACCGTGACCTGATGCGTCAGGTCCACGACCAGGCCCCCGGGGTGGTGGGGCACGGTCAGCACCACACAGTGCGGCGCCGGAGCCCCGCCGTCGACGGCGGTTACCAGGCCGGCCAGGTCCGCGTACTGCGCGCCGGACCCCACCACGGCCCAGCCATCGGCCCGGGCGGCCCGGGCGGCCCGCCCGGCGTCCAGCTCGGCCCACTGCGGCGCGAGCACCACCGTGTCCTGGGGCCCGGCGGCGAAATCCCCGTCCGGCAGCGGCCGGGTCAGCAGCGACCCGATCGACAGCACCGGAGCTCCCGAGCCGTCGGCCGCCGCGATCCTGATCTCGTCCGAGCCGGTACGGGTAAGACACACCCGGACCCGGGTCGCACCCGACGCCCGCAGGACCACATCGGTGAACATGAACGGCAACCGCGCGGACTCCGCCGAGGCCATCCCCGTGAACACCGCCGCGTGCAACACCGCGTCCAGCAGCGCCGGATGGATGCCGTACCCGCCGGCCTGCGCCCACTGCGCCTCGGGCAGCTCGACCTCGGCCCATACCCGATCCTCGCCCTGGGTCCAGGCCCGGGTCAGGCCCTGGAACACCGGACCGTAGACGATGTCGGATTCCGCGCCGGTGCGGTAGACGCCCGAGGTGTCGACGACCGTGGCGTCCGCAGGCGGCCAGGGCGCGTCCAGCGCGTCGAAGACGCCATCGTTGGCCGCTCGGCGGTTCAGCGCACCGGTGGCGTGCCGGGTCCAGGTGTCGCCGCCGTCCGGGCACGCGTGGACGGCCACCGCCCAGCCGTGGTCCCGCTCGGTGAGGAGAACCTGCACCTGGCAGCTGCCGTGGGCGGGGATGACCAGCGGCGCCTCCAGCACCAGCTCACCGACCTGGTCACAGCCCACGGCGTCCCCGGCACGCACCGCCAGCTCGACGAAGCCGGTGCCCGGGAACACCACCATCCCGCGCACGACGTGGTCGGCCAGCCATGGGTGCGAGCGCAACGAGATCCGGCCCGTGAAGAGCATCCCGCCGGATTCGGGCAGCCGCACCATCGCGCCGAGCAGAGGGTGCTCGGCCGAGGCGAGCCCCGCCCCTGTCACATCACCCGTCGAGGTCAGCACGTCGGGCCAGTACCGCTGGTGCTGGAAGGCGTACGTCGGCAACTCGGCCCGCAGCGCACCGGTCCCGGCGAACACCGCCTCCCAGGAGACGGGGACGCCCCGGACGAACAGCTCCGCCAAGGACGCCATCATCCGCCGGGCGCCACCCTCACCACGCCGCAGCGTCCCCACGGTCACACCGCTCTGGTCGGCGGCCTCCAGGGTTTCCTGGACCGAGGCGGCGAGCACCGGATGCGGACTGACCTCCACGAAGACCTGCCGGCCATCCGCGATCAGCGCCCGGGTAGCTTCCTCGAACCGTACGGTCTCCCGCAGATTCCGCACCCAGTACCCGGCATCGGCCTCGCAGGTGTCCATGAGGTGACCGGTGACGGAGGAATACACCGGAACCGACGACGACCGCGGAGCGACCGCGGCCAGCTCCTCCACCAGCCGGTCCCGGATCTCCTCCACGTGCGGCGAGTGCGAGGCGTAATCCACCGGAATCACCCGCACACGCACCCCCTCGACCTCACACCGGGCCACGAGTTCCTCGAGCGCGAACAGCTCGCCGGAGACCACCACCGACGCCGGGCCATTGACCGCCGCCACCGACAACCGACCACCCCACCCCCCGATCAGCTCCCCGACCCGGCCGGCGGGCAGCGACACCGCCGCCATACCACCCCGACCCGCGAGAGTGTCACCGATCGCCTTGCTCCGCAGCGCCACCACACGCGCCCCGTCGGACAACGACAGGCCACCAGCCACACACATCGCCGCGATCTCACCCTGCGAATGCCCCACCACAGCCGACGGCACCACCCCACACGCCCGCCACACCTCCGCCAGCGACACCATCACCGCCCACAACACCGGCTGCACCACATCCACCCGCCCCAACGCCGACTCATCACCCAACACATCCAGCAGCGACCAGTCCACGAACGGCTCAAGCACCCGCCCGCACTCCGCCATCGCCGCAGCGAACACCGGCGAAGAAACCAACAACTCCTCCGCCATCCCCACCCACTGCGCCCCCTGACCCGGGAACACGAACACCACACCAGCCCCGGCGTCCACATCAACGCGTCCCTGGAAGGTCTGCGGTGCGGGCTCCCCCGCGGCGACGGCCCGCAGCCCTGTCAACAGCTCGTCGCGGCCGGCCCCGGTGACCACCGCGCGGTGGTCGAACAACGCCCGGGTGGACACCAACGCCCACCCCACGTCGGCCGCGTCCACCTCAGGAGCGGCCTGGGCCCACTCCACCAGGCGTGCGGCCTGCGCCCGCACCGCCTCCGCCGACTTGCCCGACAGCACCCACGGCACCACTTCCCCGAACAAACGGCCCTCCCTGTCGACGTCAGTCTCGACAAGGCCGACCGGCTCTGGGGCTTCCAGGATGACGTGGGCGTTCGTGCCGGACACGCCGAAGGACGACACGCCCGCCCGACGCGGATGGTCACTCTCGGGCCACGGGGCGGGCTCGGTCAGCAGCCGCACCCCGCCCTGGGACCAGTCGACCTTGGAGGACGGCGTGTCCACGTGGAGGGTCTGCGGCAGTACCCCGTGCCGCATCGCCATCACCATCTTGATCACGCCCGCGACACCGGCCGCGGCCTGCGTGTGGCCGATGTTGGACTTCAGCGACCCCAGCCACAGCGGCCGGTCCTTGGACCGGTCCTGCCCGTACGTCGCCAGCAACGCCTGCGCCTCGATCGGATCGCCCAGCACCGTGCCCGTACCGTGGCCCTCCACCACATCCACCTCGGCGGCCGACAGCCCGCCACCCGCGAGCGCCTGGCGGATCACCCGCTGCTGCGACGGACCGTTCGGCGCCGTCAAGCCGTTCGACGCACCGTCCTGGTTCACCGCACTCGACCGTACGACCGCCAGCACACGACGCCCCTCACGACGGGCGTCGGAGAGCCGCTGCACCACCAGCACACCGACCCCCTCGGACCAGCCGGTGCCATCCGCCGCGTCCGCGTACGCCTTGCACCGGCCGTCGGCGGACAGCCCGCCCTGAGAGGAGAACCCGACGAAGGTGTTCGGCGTGGCCATGACGGTCACGCCACCGACCAGTGCCAGGGGGCACTCGCCCGCCCGTAGCGCCTGCGCGGCGAGATGCAACGCCACCAGCGACGACGAACACGCCGTGTCCACCGTCACCGCAGGCCCCTGCAAGCCCAGTACATAGGCGATACGTCCCGAGACGACACTCTGCGACCCACCGGTGATCAGGTGACCGGCCACGTCGTCCACCGACCGGCTGGCCAGCTCGCTGTACCCCGACTGGAACGCACCGGCGAAGACCCCGACCGGGGCGCCCGTGAGCGACGACGGGTCGATCCCGGCGTGTTCCAGCGCCTCCCAGGAGGTCTCCAGCAGCAACCGCTGCTGCGGATCGGTCGCCACCGCCTCACGCGGCGAGATCCCGAAGAACCCCGCGTCGAACTCACCGACACCCTCCAGGAAACCGCCCTCGGCCGTGACCGATGCACCGGCCCCGGCACCGAAGAGCTCGTCCAGGTCCCAGCCCCGGTCGGTGGGGAAGCCGGAGACCGCGTCCCGGCCCTCGATCACCAGGTCCCACAGGCCGTCAGGACTCGACACGCCACCGGGGTAACGGCAGGCCATCCCGACGATGACGATCGGGTCGTCCGTGACGGACACCGTCGGGGGAAGGATCACGTCCTGGGCACGGCTGTCGCCGAGCAGGCCGGCCAGATGATCGGCCAGCTCGCCGATCGTGGGGTAGTCGAACACCAACGTGGCGGGGAGGTTCTGGCCGGTCACGGCGCCGAGCCGGTTGCGCAGCTCCACCGCGGTCAGCGAGTCGAAGCCCAGGTCCTTGAACGCCTGGCCGGTGTCGATCCGGCTGGACGAGCCGTGCCCCAGCACCGCGGCGACGTGCCCGCGGACCAGGTCGAGCAGGAAACGCGGCCGTTCTTCGGCCGGTGTGGCCGCCCAGCGCTGGGCGAAGCCGTTCGGGTCCTGACGGTCGTCTCCGGCAACCGGGCGGGCGATACCACCGGGGACGAGCGATCCCATGATCGCTGGAAGTCCGCCGCCCCGGCCACGCAGGGCCGCCGAATCCAGCCGGGTCAATCCCAGCACCGGTACATCGCCGCGCAGGGCCCGGTCGAACAGCTCCAGACCCTGCTCCACCGACAGCGGCGGCATGCCCAGCGCGCTCATCCGCCGCAGGTCGGCCTCCGACAGCTTCCCGGTCAGCCCGACCTCGGAGGTCCAGGCCCCCCAGGCCAGCGACACGCCGGGAAGGCCTGCCTGCCGGCGCCACTGCGCCAGCGCGTCCACGAACACATTGCCCGCCGCGTAGTTGCCCTGCCCCGGACTGCCGAGCAGCCCGGCCATGGACGAGAACACCACGAACAGTGACAGGTCCATGTCCCGGGTCAGCTCGTGCAGATGCCATGCGGCGTCCACCTTCGGCTCGAGCACACGGCTCACCCGGTCACCGTTCAGCGAGTCGATGACCCCGTCGTCCAGCACCCCGGCGGCGTGGACGACACCCGACAGGGCGCGGTCCGCGGGCACAGCCGCCAGCACCCCGGCCAGGGCCTCCCGGTCGGAGACGTCACAGGCCGCAACGGTGACCTGCGCGCCCAACTCGGCCAGCTCCGCGACCAACTCGGGCGCGCCCTCGGCCCGCTCACCCCGGCGGCTGACCAGCAGCAGGTGCCGTACGCCGTGCACGCGCACCAGATGCCGGGCCACCAGGCCGCCCAGACCGCCCGTACCACCGGTGATCAGCACCGTGCCCTCTGTGCCGGCTGTGCCGTCCACCGGCTCGCCAACCTCGCCGGTGGGCGCGTACCGGAACAGGCGGGGAGCGCGCACCGCACCGCCTCGAAGGGCGACCTGCGGCTCACCGGTCGCGACCGCACGCGCCAGCGCGGCGAGATCGAGGGCGTCGTCGGACGCCAGGTCGGCCAGCGTGATCCGCTCCGGGCTCTCGGACTGGGCGGAACGGATCAAGCCCCAAACGGCCGCACCGGGCAGGTCAGTCACCGGGTCGCCCTCACCCGTTCCGACGGCCGACCGCGTGAGCACCACCAGCCGCGTGCCGCTGAACCGCTCCTCCCGCAGCCAGCGCTGGACCTGCTCCAGCACCCACACCGTCACCTCGTGCGTCAGCTCCGCGACCGGGCCCTCGGGATGATGGGGTACGGCCAGCACCACGCACGGCGGCACCGGCGCGCCGCCCTCGACCGCCGTGGACAGACTGTCCAGGTCGGCATGGTCGGCGGCCGGTCCCACCAGCACCCAGCCGTCCGCACGCCGGTCCGGCGCGTCGCCGGCGTCCACGCCCGCCACGTCGGTCCACTGCGGCGCGAGCACCGTCGTGTTCTGGTGCAGGGAGGCGACATCGCCATCCGACAGCGGCCGGGTCGACAGCGCCCCCATGGACAGCACCGGAGCACCCGCCGTGTCGGCCACCGCGACACTGAACTGGTCAGGTCCGGTACGGGTCAGGCACACACGGACCCGTGTCGCGCCCGAGGCTCGCAGGACGACGTCGCCGAACATGAACGGCAGACGGGCCGAAGTCTCGGCCCCGGTGAACAACGCCGCGTGCAGCACCGCGTCCAGCAGCGCCGGGTGCATACCGAACGCCCCAGCCAGCCCTCGCTGCTCCTCGGGCAGCTCGACCTCGGCCCACACCCGCTCACCCTCGGCCCACGCACGCGTCAACCCCTGGAACACCGGCCCGTACACCAGACCCGAGTCGGCCACCGTGTCGTAGACCTTCGAAGTGTCGACAGCCACCGCACCTACGGGCGGCCACACCGAGCCCAAACCGTCGAAGCCCACCTCCCCGGCGGAATGACTGGTCAGCACCCCAGTCGCGTGCCGGGTCCACGCCTCCTCCCCATCGAGCCGGGCATGGATCGCCAACCCCCAACGACCCTGCTCCTGCTCGGTGAGGGCCACCTGTATCAGACACCCGCCATGAGCGGGAACAACCAGCGGAGCCTCCAACACCAGCTCCCCAACCCGGCCACACCCCACCTCATCACCGGCACGCACCGCCAGCTCCACAAACCCCGTCCCCGGGAACACCACCACCCCCCGCACCACATGATCAGCCAGCCACGGATGCGACCTCAACGACACCCGCCCCGTCAACACCACCCCACCCGACTCCGGCAACCCCACCACCGCACCCAACAACGGATGCCCAGCCGACACCAAACCAGCCCCCGCCACATCCCCCACCACACCCACACCATCCGGCCAAAACCGCCGACGCTGAAACGCATACGTCGGCAACTCCACCCACCGGCCACCACCAAAGAACGACGCCCACTCAACAAACACACCCCGGACGAACAACCGTCCCGCCGCAGCAGCCAGCGCGGTGTCCTCCGGACAGTCCGCACCACGCAGCGCGGCCAGGACGGTGACATCCTCGCCACAGGACTGCTGCGCCATCGCGGCCAGCACCCCGTCCGGCCCGGCCTCGACCAAGGTGCGCACGCCCCGCGCCTCCAGCCACCGCACCCCGTCAGCGAACCGCACAGCTTCCCGCACCTGCCGCAGCCAATACGCCGGAGTACACAGCACATCCGCGTCGGCCGGCTCACCGGTCAGATTCGACACGATCGGAATCCGCGGAGACTGCCACGTCAACCCCGCCAGAACCCGCTCGAACTCCTCCAACATCGGCTCCATCAACACCGAATGGAAGGCGTGCGACACCCGCAGCCGACTCGTCCGCCGACCCACCGCAGCGAACCGCTCCGCCACCGCAAGGACCTCACCCTCATCACCAGAGATCACCACCGACTCGGGTGAGTTGACCGCCGCGATCGACACCCCACCCGACAAGACCGCGACGACCTCGTCCTCACCGGCCTCGACCGCGACCATGGCACCGCCCGACGGCAGCTCCTGCATCAACCGCCCACGGGCCGCCACCAACACACACGCATCCACCAGCGACAACACACCCGACACATGCGCGGCAGCGATCTCACCAACCGAATGCCCCAGCAAATAGTCCGGGACCACACCCCACGACTCCACCACCCGGAACAACGCCACCTCGATGGCGAACAAAGCAGGCTGCGCCCACCCCGTACGCTCCAACACCTCCGCGTCCTCGCCCCACACCACCTCCGTCAGCGGCCGGTCCAGATGACGGTCCAACTCCGCGGCAACCGCATCGAACGCCTCGGCAAACACCGCCGAAGACCCGTACAACTGCCGACCCATCCCCAACCGCTGCGAACCCTGACCACTGAACAACACACCCACAGTCGACCCGGACCCACCCACGGCTTGCCCCTGGACCACCAGGGACGACGGCTCACCCGACACCACCGCCCGCAACCCAACCAGCAGCTCGTCACGGTCCGTCCCAGTAACCACCGCGCGGTGATCGAAAAAGGCCCGGCCCCTGGCCAGGGTCCACCCCACATCCCGGACCGCCACGCCGGGCGACGCATCCACCCACTCCGCCAACCGGGCAGCCTGCGCCCGCACCGCTTCCGCCGACTTGCCCGACAGCACCCACGGCACGACAGCCCCAGCGGCAGCGGCAGGCTCGCCATCTTCCTCGGGCAAGTCGCTCGGCTCGGGCGCTTCAAGGATGACGTGCGTGTTCGTGCCCGAGACGCCGAAGGACGACACACCCGCCCGCCGCGGATGGTCCGTCTCCGGCCACGGCACGGACTCGGCCAACAGCTCCACCGCACCCTGCGACCAGTCCACCTTCGACGACGGCGCATCCACGTGCAGGGTTCGCGGCACCACACCGTGCCGCATCGCCATCACCATCTTGATCAAACCAGCGACACCCGCCGCGGCCTGCGTGTGACCGATGTTCGACTTCAACGACCCCAGCCACAACGGCCGACCCTCCGGCCGATCCTGCCCATACGTCGCCAGCAACGCCTGCGCCTCAATCGGATCACCCAACACCGTGCCCGTACCGTGCGCCTCCACCACATCCACGTCGGCGGCCGACAGCCCGGCACCCGCCAACGCCTGCCGGATCACCCGCTGCTGCGCCGGACCATTCGGCGCCGTCAACCCGTTCGACGCGCCATCCTGATTGACCGCACTGGACCGCACCACCGCCAACACCCGCCGACCCTCACGACGGGCGTCCGACAACCGCTGCACCACCAGCACACCGGCGCCCTCGGACCACCCCGTCCCATCAGCGGCATCGGCGAACGCCTTGCACCGGCCATCACCCGCCAGACCACCCTGCACAGAAAAACCGACGAAGGCGTCCGGAGTCGCCATCACGGTCACACCGCCGACCAGCGCCATCGAACACTCACCGGACCTGAGCGCCTGCGAAGCCCAGTGCAACGCCACCAACGACGACGAACACGCCGTGTCCACCGTCACCGCCGGACCATGCAACCCCAGCACATACGCCAACCGGCCCGACAGCACGCTGAGGGAACCACCGGTGACCAAGTGCCCCACCAGATCCGCACCGGACCGGCCCGCCACCTCGATGTAGTTCGAGGGCATCGCTCCCATGAAAACCCCGACCGAGCTGCCCGCCAGCGAGGAGGGATCGATCCCCGCCCGTTCCAGTGCCTCCCACGAGGTCTCCAGCAACAGCCGCTGCTGCGGATCGGTCGCCACCGCCTCGCGCGGCGAGATCCCGAAGAACTCGGCGTCGAAGTCACCGGCGTCATGCAGGAACCCGCCCTCGGCGGTGACCGACACTCCCGAGCCAGGCCCGTCCGCGCCCAGCAGCAGGTCCATGTCCCAGCCGCGGTCGGCCGGGAACTCGGACACCCCGTCCCGACCCTCGCTCACCAGGTCCCACAGCTCGTCAGGGCTCGACACTCCTCCTGGCAGCCGACACGCCATGCCGACGATGACGATCGGGTCATCGGTCACCGACACCACCGGCGGCAGGCTCACGTCCTGGACGCGTGTGTCCCCGAGCAGGCGAGCCATGTGATCCACCAACCCCGCGATCGTGGGGTAGTCGAACACCAGCGTGGCGGGGAGGCTCAGGCCGGTCACGGAGTTGAGCCGGTTACGCAGATCCAGCGCGGTGAGTGAGTCGAAGCCCAACTCGTTGAAGGCCTGGCCGGTGTCGATCTGGGTGGCGGAGGTGTACCCCAGGACGGCGGCGGCGTGACTGCGGACCAGGTCCGCGAGGAAGCGCGACCGGTTCTCGGCGGGGGTCGTGGCCCAACGATGAGCGAAGCCATCCGGGTCGTTGCGCCCGTCGCCGGCGGTCGGACGCCCCGCACGTCCCCTGACAAGGGTTCGCATCAGCGGCGGTACGTCGCCCAGCGCCCGCATTCTCGCCAGGTCCAGTCGGGTCAAGCCCACCACCGGCTCCCCGGCCCCCAGAGCCCGGTCGAACAGCTCCAGACCCTGCTCCACCGACAGCGGCGGCATCCCCGAACCACTCAACCGCTGAAGATCAGCCCCCGACAACGTTCCCGTCAGACCCACCTCGGGACTCCACGCACCCCACACCATCGACACACCCGGCAAACCGGCCTGCCGACGCCACTGCACCAAAGTGTCCGCGAACACATTGCCCGCCGCATAGTTGCCCTGCCCCGGACCACCCAACACCCCCGCCAGAGACGAGAACACCACGAAGAACGACAGTCCCATGTCCTGCGTCAGCTCGTGCAGATGCCACGCGGCATCCACCTTCGGCACCAGAACCCGGTCCATCCGCTCGCCGGTCAGCGACCCGATGACCCCGTCATCGACAACACCAGCCGTATGCACCACACCCGACACCGGATACTGCGCCAGCACACCGGCCAACGCCCCCCGATCCCCGACATCACAAGCCACCACCGTGACCTGAGCACCCAACCCGGCCAACTCCCCGACCAGCTCCGCCGCACCCTCAGCCCGCTCACCCCGACGACTGACCAACACCAAATCCCGAACCCCGTACGACACCACCAAATGCCGAGCCACCAAACCACCCAGACCACCCGTACCACCAGTGACCAGCACCGGACCCTCCACCACCGTGGACTCGACGGTGACCGACGCTTGACGAGTCAGCCGCGGCACCCGCAGCACAGTGCCCCGAACGGCCAGCTGCACCTCACCCGTGGCCACCGCACCCGCCAGCACACCGAGATCCAGGCCGGCCTCGGACTCCACGTCGACCAAGGTGACCCGGTCCGGATTCTCGGCCTGGGCCGAGCGCACCAAACCCCACACCGCAGCAGCAGGCAGATCCATCACCGGATCGTCCTCACCCGTGGTAACCGCACCCCGGGTGACCACCACCAGCCGTGCCCCACTCACGCGAGGCTCCTCCAGCCACCGCTGCACCTGCTCCAGCACCCACACCGTCACCTCGTGCGTCGCGCCCACAACCGGTGCCTCAGGGCGGTGGGGTACAGCGAGGACCAGGCACGGCGGCACCGGTGCACCGTCTTCGACAGCCGTGGCCACGGCGTGCAGATCGGTGTAGTCCCCGCCCTTGCCCACCACGGCCCAGCCATCGGCCCGGGAATCCGACGCCGTCCCGGTGTCGAGTGCCATCCACTGAGGCACGAGAACGCTCGTGTCCTGCACGCCGACAGCGAATTCACCTTCCGGTAGCGGCCGGGTCGACAAGGAATCGATCGACAACACGGGAGTACCCGCCGTGTCCGCCACCACGACGCTGACCTCGTCAGGCCCGGTACGGGTCACACATGTCCGAACCTGCGTCGCGCCCGAGGCTCGCAGGACGACGTCGCCGAACATGAACGGCAGACGGGCCGAAGTCTCGGCCCCGGTGAACAGCGCGGCGTGCAGCACCGCGTCCAGCAGCGCCGGGTGCATACCGAACGCCCCAGCCAGCCCTCGCTGCTCCTCGGGCAGCTCGACCTCGGCCCACACCCGCTCACCCTCGGCCCACGCACGCGTCAACCCCTGGAACACCGGCCCGTACACCAGACCCGAGTCGGCCACCGTGTCGTAGACCTTCGAAGTGTCGACCGCCACCGCACCTACGGGCGGCCACACCGAGCCCAAACCGTCGAAGCCCACCTCCCCGGCGGAATGACTGGTCAGCACCCCAGTCGCGTGCCGGGTCCACGCCTCCTCCCCATCGAGCCGGGCATGGATCGCCAACGCCCAACGACCCTGCTCCTGCTCGGTGAGGGCCACCTGTATCAGACACCCGCCATGAGCGGGAACAACCAGCGGAGCCTCCAACACCAGCTCCCCAACCCGGCCACACCCCACCTCATCACCGGCACGCACCGCCAGCTCCACAAACCCCGTCCCAGGGAACACCACCACCCCCCGCACCACATGATCAGCCAGCCACGGATGCGACCTCAACGACACCCGCCCCGTCAACACCACCCCACCCGACTCCGGCAACCCCACCACCGCACCCAACAACGGATGCCCAGCCGACACCAAACCAGCCCCCGCCACATCCCCCACCACACCCACACCATCCGGCCAAAACCGCCGACGCTGAAACGCATACGTCGGCAACTCCACCCACCGAGCACCAGCCCCGGCGAACAGCGACTCCCAACTGACCGCAACACCCTGAACGAACAGCCGGCCCAACGCCCCGGCCACCGCACGGGACTCGGCCTGCTCCTCCCCACGCAACAGCGCCACCGCCGCGACCTCAGCAGCGGTCTGCTGCGCCATCGCGGACAGCACTCCGTCCGGCCCGGCCTCGATCAAGGTGCGCACGCCCTGCGCCTCCAGCCACCGCACCCCGTCAGCGAACCGCACAGTTTCCCGCACCTGCCGCAGCCAATACGCCGGAGAGCACAACAGGCTCTCCTCCACCGGCTCACCGGTCAGGTTCGACACGATCGGAATCCGCGGAGACTGCCACGTCAACCCCGCCAGAACCCGCTCGAACTCCTCCAACATCGGCTCCATCAACACCGAATGGAAGGCGTGCGAGACCCGCAGCCGACTCGTCCGCCGACCCACCGCAGCGAACCGCTCCGCCACCGCGACGACCTCACCCTCACCACCGGCGATCACCACCGACCCCGGCGAGTTGACCGCCGCGATCGACACCCCACCCGACAAGACCGCGACGACCTCGTCCTCACCGGCCTCGACCGCGACCATGGCACCGCCCGACGGCAGCTCCTGCATCAACCGCCCACGGGCCGCCACCAACACACACGCATCCGCCAGCGACAACACACCCGACACATGCGCGGCAGCGATCTCACCAACCGAATGCCCCAGCAAATAGTCCGGGACCACACCCCACGACTCCACCACCCGGAACAACGCCACCTCGATGGCGAACAAAGCAGGCTGCGCCCACCCCGTACACTCCAACACCTCCGCGTCCTCGCCCCACACCACCTCCGTCAGCGGCCGGTCCAGATGACGGTCCAACTCCGCGGCAACCGCGTCGAACGCCTCGGCAAACACCGCCGAAGACGCGTACAACTGCCGACCCATCCCCAACCGCTGCGAACCCTGACCACTGAACAACACACCCAGACCGGACCCTCCCCGAGCCTGGCCCTGGACCACCAGGGACGACGGCTCACCCGACACCACCGCCCGCAACCCGGCCAGCAGCTCGTCACGGTCCGTACCCACCACCGCCACACGGTGGTCGAACAGAGCCCGGCCCGTCGCCAGCGACCACCCCACATCCCGGACCGCCACACCGGGCGACGCATCCACCCACTCCGCCAACCGAGCAGCCTGCGCCCGCACCACCTCCGCCGACTTCCCCGACAGCACCCACGGCACGGGGCCCCACGTCGCCGGTTCCGGTGCGAAGTCCTCCTCCGTTCCGGTCTCGGTCTCGGCGACGTCTTCCAGAATGACGTGGGCGTTCGTCCCCGACAGTCCGAACGAGGACACACCGGCCCGGCGCGGATGGTCCGTCTCCGGCCACGGCACGGACTCGGCCAACAGCTCCACCGCACCCTGCGACCAGTCCACCTTCGACGACGGCGCATCCACGTGCAGCGTCTGCGGCACCACGCCATGCCGCATCGCCATCACCATCTTGATCACGCCCGCGACACCGGCCGCGGCCTGCGTGTGGCCGATGTTGGACTTCAGCGACCCCAGCCACAGCGGCCGGTCCTGGGGCCGGTCCTGCCCGTACGTCGCCAGCAACGCCTGCGCCTCAATCGGATCGCCCAGCACCGTGCCCGTACCGTGGCCCTCCACCACATCCACCTCGGCGGCCGACAGCCCGGCACCGGCCAGGGCCTGGCGGATCACCCGCTGCTGCGACGGGCCGTTCGGCGCCGTCAACCCGTTCGACGCGCCATCCTGATTGACCGCGCTGGACCGCACGACCGCCAGCACCCGCCGACCCTCACGACGGGCGTCCGACAACCGCTGCACCACCAGCATGCCGACGCCCTCGGACCAGCCCGCGCCGTCGGCGGCGTCGGCGAACGCCTTGCACCGGCCGTCGCTCGCCATGCCGCCCTGCGCGGAGAAGCCGATGAACGTACCGGGGGTCGCCATCACGGTCACGCCGCCGACCAGGGCCAGCGGGCACTCCCCCGACCGCAGCGCCTGCGCGGCCAGATGGAGCGCCACCAGCGACGACGAACACGCGGTGTCCACCGTCAGCGCCGGCCCTTGCAGCCCCAGTACGTACGCCACCCGGCCCGACGCCACACTCTGGGAGCCACCGGTGATCAGGTGGCCGGCCATGTCCTCACCGGACTGACCGGCGACCTCGGTGTACCCCGAGGGGAACGTACCGACGAAGACCCCGGCCGGGGTGTCCGCGAGGGACAGCGGGTCGATCCCGGCGTGCTCCAGCGCCTCCCACGAGGTCTCCAGCAGCAGCCGTTGCTGCGGGTCGGTGGCGAGCGCCTCGCGCGGCGAGATCCCGAAGAAGCCCGCGTCGAAGTCACCGACGCCTTGGAGGAAACCGCCCTCCACCGAGTCCGACACACCGGAGTCCGCCAGCTCGTGCAGGTCCCAGCCCCGGTCGGTGGGGAAGCCGGTGATCGCGTCCCGGCCCTCGGCCACCAGGCGCCACAACTGGTCGGCGCTGGCTACGCCGCCGGGGAAGCGGCAGGCCATACCGACGATCGCGATCGGCTCGGTCTGCCGATCCTCGACCTCGCGGAGCCGCCGCTGCACCTCACGGGAATCGGCAATCGCCCGCTTGAGGTAGGAACGGAGTTGCTCTTCGTTGGCCATGGGATGTTTCAACTCCTGGGAAAAATGTCGAGCTGTAGCGGTCCGTGATGAGGCGTCGGAGGTGGTCCGGGACTATTCGATCCCTTGATCCACAAAAGCGAACAGCTCGTCGTCGGACGCGGAATCGAGGTCGCCGAGGTCCGTCGCTCCGGACTCGCCGCACATGTCGAGAATCTCGCGCAGCCGCTCGGCGATCCGGTCGCGGTCCGCCGCGTCGGAGGCCACGGAGTGGAGCGTCGTCTTCAGGTGGTTCAGGTACGCCAGCACCGGTTCGGCGGGCGACGACTCGTCGGCGGCGATCTGCTCGCGCAGATAGGTGGCCACCCGGTCCGGTGTCGGGTAGTCGAACACCAAGGTGGCGGGCAGGCTCAGTCCGGTCGCCATGGTCAGCCGGTTACGGAGTTCCACGGCGGTCAGCGAGTCGAATCCCAGCTCCCGGAAGGCCTGCCCGTTGTCGATCCGGTCGGGCGAGGAGTGGCCCAGTACGGCGGCGGCGTGGCCACGGATCAGATCCAGCAGGAAGGTCTGGCGTTCGTCGGCCGCGATGGCGGACCAGCGCTGGGCGAAGCCGCCCGACTCGCCCCCTTCGTCGTCGGCGGCCCGCCGCACCACGCCGCCCGTTCGGGGGGAACGCATCAGCGGCGGCAACGCGCCCTGACCGCTCAACCGGGTCAGGCCGACCACGGCCTGGTCGGAGAGCAGAGCCTGGTCGAACAGTTCCAGCCCCTGCTCGACCGACAGCGGAAGCATCCCCGCGTCACTCATCCGTCCCAAGTCGATGTCCGACAGGGTTCCGGTGAGGCCGACCTCGGTGGTCCACGAGCCCCACGCCATCGACACGCCCGGCAGCCCCGCCTGCCGGCGCCACTGCACCAGGGTGTCGGCGAAGACGTTGCCCGCCGCGTAGTTGCCCTGCCCCGGACCGCCCAGCAGACCGGCCAGGGACGAGAACACCACGAAGAACGACAGGTCCCTGTCCTGGGTCAGCTCGTGCAGATGCCAGGCCGCGTCCACCTTCGGCGCCAGCACGCGGTGCACGCGCTCGCCGGTCAGCGAGCCGATGACGCCGTCGTCGAGCACGCCCGCGGTGTGGACGACACCGGACAAGGGGTGTTCGTCGGGTACGGCCGCCAGCGCCCCGGCCAGCGCGTCCCGGTCCGACACGTCACAGGCCACCACCGTGACCCGCGCTCCGGAGTCGGTCAGTTCCCCGACCAGTTCTGCGACCCCTTCGGCCCGCTCACCCCGACGGCTGAGCAGCAGCAGGTGCCGGGCCCCGTGGGCGCGTACCAGGTGACGGGCCACCGCTCCGCCGAGACCCCCCGTACCTCCGGTGATCACGATCGTGCCCTCGGTGTCGGCCGTCTCGGGCATGGTGAGCACCAGCTTGCCCACGTGCCGGGCCTGGCTCATCGTCCGGAAGACCTCGGGGGCCCGCCGCACATCCGAGCTGGTCACCGGCAACCGCCGAAGAGCCCCGGCCTCGAAGAGCTCGATCAGCTCGGTCAGCATCTCGCCGATTCGCTCCGGGCCGGCGTCGATCAGGTCGAACGCCTGGTAGCCCGTACCCGGATGAGCCGCCTGCACCTCGTGCGCCGGACGGATGTCGGTCTTGCCCATCTCGATGAACCGGCCACGCTCCGCCAGCACCCGCAACGAAGCGTCCACGAACTCACCCGCGAGCGAGTTCAGCACCACATCCACACCACGACCACCGGTCGCGGCCAGGAAACGCCCCTCGAACTCCAAAGAACGCGAGGACGCGATGTGCTCATCGTCCAGACCCAGCGAGCGCAGCACCTCCCACTTGCCCTCACTCGCAGTCGCGAACACCTCCACCCCGAAATGACGCGCCAGCTGAATCGCCGCCATACCCACACCACCGGCACCGGCATGCACCAACAACGACTCACCCGACAACAGCCCCGCCAAATCCACCAACCCGTAATACGCGGTCAGGAACACGGTGGGCACCGACGCGGCCTCGGCGAACGACCACGCGTCGGGCATGCGAACCACCAGCCGGTGATCGGCCACCGCCACCGGCCCGAAGGCAGCGGGCATCATGCCCACCACGCGGTCCCCGACGCGCAGGTCGTCCACCTCCGGACCGACCTCGGTGACCACCCCGGCGGCCTCACCGCCCAGCGGACCGGCGTCGCCCGGATACATGCCCAAGGCGTTCAGCACATCGCGGAAGTTCAGCCCGGCCGCACGCACCTGAATCCGCACCTGCCCGGCCGGAAGCGGCTCGGCCGCCTCAGGGACAGGCACGAGGGCCAGGCCGTCGAGCGTGCCCCGCCGCGTCGTCTCCAGGCGCCATGCGGCACCGGCGGGCGGCACCAGGCCGTCCCGGTCGGTGTGCCGGTCCAGGCGCAGGGTGCGCGCGGCGGTGCCGCGTACGGCGACCTGCGCCTCGCCGGTGGCCACCACGCCCGCCAGCGCGGCGAGATCGAGCGCGCCGTCGGCTTCCAGGTCCACCAGGGTGATCCGGTCGGGGTTCTCCGACTGCGCGGACCGGATCAGGCCCCACACCGCCGCGGCGGGCAGGTCGTGCAGCCGGTCGTCCTCGCCGGTGGTGACCGCTCCCCTGGTGACCACGACCAGCCGGGTCCCGTCGAACCGCCGCTCACCGAGCCAGTGCTGCACCTGCTCCAGCACCCACACCGTCACCTCGTGCGCGAAGTCCACGACCCCGCCCGACGCGGGCCGGGCCGTGTGCGGCACAGCGAGGAGCACGTGGCTGGGCAGCGGCGCGCCGGTCCCGACCGCCGTGGTCAGCGCACCGAGGTCCGCGTGGTCCGCGCCCGAGCCCACTACGGCCCAGCCGGAGGTCTCGACGGCCGGGTTCGTCCCGACGTTCAGATCGCTCCACCGCGGCGTGAGCACGACCGCTTCCTGAGCGCCGTCGGCGAAGGCGCCTTCCGGCAGCGGACGCATCACCATCGAGCCGATCGACATCACCGGGGCGCCGGTGGTGTCGACCACCGTGACAGCGACCTCGTCCGGTCCGGTACGGGTCACACAGACCCGTACCCGGGTCGCACCCGAAGCCCGCAGGACGACGTCGGTGAACATGAACGGCAGTCGCGCGGACTCCGTCGCCTCCAGTCCCGCGAACACCGCCCCTTGCAGGATCGCGTCCAGCAGCGCCGGATGGATGCCGAACTCCCCGGCCGCGCCCGCCTGGGCGGCGGGCAGGACCACGTCGGTCCACACCCGCTCATCCCGGGTCCAGGCCCGGGACACCCCCTGGAAGGCTGGCCCGTACGTCACCTCATGGCCTGCCTCCACGTCGTACAGGCCCGAGGTATCGACCGCCGTCACCCCGGCGGGCGGCCACGCTCCGCTCGCCGCCGGGTCATCAGCGGCGAGCGGGCCGACGGTGAGCGTGTCACCACCGGCGGCACCGGCCCCGCCGCTGGTCAGCACCCCGGTGGCATGCCGGGTCCAGGTCTCGTCGCTGTCCTTGCGGGCGTGGATCGCCATCGCCCAGCCGGGCTCCCGCTCGGTGAGGCTGATCTGAACCTGGCAGCCGCCCTGGGCCGGGAGCACCAAGGGCGCCTCCAGCACGAGCTCGCTGACGTGATCACAGCCCACGCCGTCGCCGGCGCGAACGGCGAGCTCCACGAATCCCGAACCGGGAAAGACGACCGTCCCGCGCACCACGTGGTCGGCCAGCCAGGGGTGCGACCTGAGCGACACCCGGCCGGTGAACACCATGCCCCCGGATTCGGGCAGCGCCACCACCGCACCGAGCAACGGGTGCTCGGCCGCGGTCAGACCCGCGCCCGCCACGTCCCCGACGGTCGCCGGGGCGTCGGGCCAGTACCGCTGACGCCGGAAGGCGTACGTGGGCAGCTCGACCCATCGGGCACCGGTGCCGGCGAACACCGCCTCCCAGCAGACGGGGACGCCCTGAACGAACACCTGGGCCAGCGCGGCGAGCATCTGCCGGGGACCGCCCTCGTCGCGCCGCAGCGTCCCCACCGCCACCCCGTCGTACCCCGCGTGTTCGAAGATCTCCTGGAGGGCGGAGGTCAGCACCGGGTGCGGGCCGACCTCCACGAACACCCGGTGACCGTCCGCCATCGCCGCTCGGGCGGCCTGCTCGAACCGTACGGTCTCCCGCAGGTTCCGCACCCAGTACCCGGCGTCAGCCGCGCTCGCGTCCATGACCTGCCCGGTGACCGAGGAGTACACCGGCACCGACGACGCCCGCGGTGTGATCGGCGCGAGGCTCTCCAGCAGCTGCTCGCGGACCGGCTCGGTCCGCGGGGAGTGCGAGGCGTAATCCATCGGGAGCAACCGAACGCGGATCTCCTGGGCCTGGCAGTGGGCCAGAAGCTCCTCGATCGCGGACCGCTCGCCCGAGACCACCACCGCTGTCGGGCCGTTGACCACGCCCACCGACAAGCGGCCTTCCCACGGCTGGATCAGCTCCCCGACCCCGTCGGCCGACAGCGACACCGCCAGCATCCCCCCATCACCGGCGAGCGTCTCCGCGATGGCCCTGCTGCGCAGGGCCATGACGCGGGCCCCGTCCGCCAGCGACAGCCCCCCGGCCACGCACATGGCCGCGACTTCTCCCTGGGAGTGGCCGATCACCGCGCTCGGCTCGACGCCGCCCGCCCGCCACAGCCGCGCCAAGGACACCGTCACGGCCCACAGCACGGGCTGCAGGACGTCGTCCCGGCCCAACGCGGCCTCGTCGTCGAGCACCTCCGGCAGGGAAAGGTCCAGATACGGGCGCAGCGCCCGTTCACACTCCGCCATGGCGTCGGCGAAGACCGCCGACGAGTCCAGCAGCTCCCGCGCCATTCCCGTCCACTGGCCGCCCTGACCCGGGAGCACGAACACCACACCCGGGCCCGCACCGGCGCCCGCGGCTCCGCCCGCCTGTCCCTGGAACACCTGTCCCGCGGGCTCCCCGGTGGTGAAGGCCCGCAGCCCGGCCATCAATGCGTCGCGGTCGGCTCCGGTGACCACCACGCGATGATCGAACACCGACCGGGTGGTCGCCAGCGACCAGCCCACGTCGGTCACATCGAGAGCGCGATCGGTGTCCACGCGCTCCAGCAGCCGGGCCGCCTGGGAGCGTAGCGCCTCGGCGGTCTTCCCCGAGAGCACCCACGGCACGACATCCCGCACCAGGCCCTCGCCGGCGCCGCCGTCGCTGTCGCGGTCGGCGTCACTGCCGCTGTCGGCCGACTCCACCCGCTCCGGGGCTTCGAGGATGACGTGTGCGTTGGTGCCGGACACCCCGAAGGACGACACACCCGCCCGGCGCGGCCGCCCGGTCTCCGGCCAGGGCAGGGCCTCGGTCAGCAGCTGAACCGCGCCCTGGTCCCAGTGCACCTTGGAGGACGGCTCGTCCACGTGCAGTGTCCGCGGCAGTATCCCGTGCCGCATCGCCATTACCATCTTGATGACGCCCGCGACACCGGCCGCGGCCTGCGTGTGGCCGATGTTGGACTTCAGCGACCCCAGCCACAGCGGCCGGTCCTGGGGCCGGTCCTGCCCGTACGTCGCCAGCAACGCCTGCGCCTCGATCGGATCACCCAGCACCGTGCCCGTACCGTGGCCCTCCACCACGTCCACCTCGGCGGCCGACAGCCCGGCACCCGCGAGCGCCTGCCGGATCACCCGCTGCTGAGCGGGGCCGTTGGGCGCGGTCAGCCCGTTCGAGGCACCGTCCTGGTTCACCGCGCTGGACCGCACCACCGCCAGCACCCGACGGCCCTCACGACGGGCGTCCGACAGCCGCTGTACGACCAGCACCCCGGCGCCCTCGGACCATCCCGTACCGTCGGCGGCGTCCGCGTACGACTTGCACCGGCCGTCAGCGGCCAGCCCGCCCTGCAGGGAGAACCCGACGAAGGCGTCGCTGGTCGCGAGCACCGACACACCGCCGACCAGCGCCATCGAGCACTCACCGGACCCGAGCGCCTGGGCGGCCCAGTGCAGCGCCACCAACGACGACGAACACGCCGTGTCCACCGTCACTGCGGGCCCTTGCAGGCCCAGCACATAGGCGACGCGGCCGGACAGCACCCCCTGTGAGCCACCGGTGATCATGTGGCCGACGACGTCGTTCCCCGACCGGCCCGCCACTTCGGCGTAACCCGACGGCATCGCGCCCATGAACACCCCGACAGGGGTGCCCGCCAACGAGGCCGGGTCGATGCCGGCGTGCTCCAAGGCCTCCCACGACGTTTCGAGCAGGAGCCGCTGCTGAGGGTCGGTGGCGACCGCCTCGCGCGGGGAGATCCCGAAGAACTCCGCGTCGAAGTCGCCCATTCCCCGCAGGAAGCCGCCCTCGGCGGTGACAGACGCGCCGGAGCCGGAACCCGGCCCGCCCGGGCCGAAGAGCTCCTCCAGGTCCCAGCCGCGGTCGGTGGGGAACGCTGACACGGCGTCCCGTCCCCCGGCGACCAGCCCCCACAGCTCGTCGGGGCTCGACACCCCACCGGGCATCCGGCACGCCATCCCCGTGATCACGATGGGATCGTCACCCACCGGCACCACCGGCGGCGGGCTCGCCACCTCGGCCCGGACGTCGCGGACACCGCCGAGCAGACCGGCGAGATGGCCGGCGGATTCGGCGATCGTCGGGTAGTCGAACACCAGCGTCGCGGGCAGCCGCAGCCCCGTCGCCGAGGCCAGCCGATTACGCAGCTCGACCGCTGTGAGCGAGTCGAACCCCAACTCACGGAAGGCCTGACCGGTGTCGATCCGGTCGGGCGAGGCGTGGCCCAGAACGGCGGCGGCGTGGGCACGGATCAGATCCTGGAGGAATCGTGCACGCTCCCCGACGGGTGTGTCCGCCCACCGGCGCGCGAAGCCGCCGGAATCCGGGCTTCCGTCCCCAGCGACCGGGCGGACGGCACCGCCCGGGACCAGCGACCGCCACACGGAGGGCAGACCAGCCTGGCCGCGCAGCGCGACCGTGGCCACCCGGGCCAGCCCGAGCACCGGCTCACCGGCCCTCAGCGCCCGGTCGAACAGCTCCAGGCCCTGTCCCACCGACAGCGGGGGCATCCCCGAGCGCTCCATGCGCCGCAGGTCGGCGTTCGAGAGAGCGGCTGTCAGGCCGACCTCGGAGGTCCAGGCGCCCCACGCCATCGACACACCGGGCAGGCCCTCCTGCCGACGCCACTGCATCAACGCGTCCAGGAACACATTGCCCGCCGCGTAATTGCCCTGACCCGGATTGCCCACCACCCCGGCCAGCGACGAGAAGACCACGAACAACGACAGGTCCCTGTCCCGGGTCAGCTCGTGCAGGTGCCACGCGGCGTCCACCTTGGGGGCCAGCACCCGGTGCACCCGCTCACCGGTCAGCGAGCCGATGACGCCGTCGTCGAGCACGCCCGCCGTGTGCACCACACCCGATACGGGATGCTCGGCCAGCAACCCCGCCAGTGCGTCCCGGTCGGACACGTCACAGGCCACCACTGTGGCCCGCGCCCCCAGCCCGGCCAGCTCCGCGACGAGTTCCGCCGCGCCGTCGGCCCGCTCGCCCCGGCGGCTGACCAGCAGCAGGTCACGGATCCCGTAAGCGCGCACCAGGTGCCGCGCCACCGCACTGCCCAGGCCGCCCGTACCGCCGGTCACCAGCACCGGCCCCTCCACGGAGACGGTGACGGCATCGGTGCCGGTGGCGGTGACGGTGACGGCATCGGTGGCGGTGGCGGTGGCGGTGTGGCGGGTCAGGCGAAGTGCCCGCAGGGCATCGCCACGCACCGCGATCTGCGGCTCGCCCGTCGCGACCGCACGGGCCAGGAGGGCGAGAGCGGGTTCCGCGTCCAGGTCGACGAGGGTGATCCGGTCCGGGTTCTCGGCCTGGGCCGAGCGCACCAGGCCCCACACTGAGGCGGCGGGCAGGTCGGTCACCGGATCGTCCTCGCCGGTGGTGACCGCGGACCGGGTGACCACGACCAGCCGTGCGCCGCTCAGGCGGGGCTCGTCCAGCCAGCGCTGCACCTGCTCCAGCACCCACACCGTGACCTCGTGCGTCAACTCCACGACCGGTCCCCCGGGATGGTGGGGCACGGCCAGCACCACACACCCCGGCACCGGAGCCCCGGCGTCGATCGCCGTGGTCAGCACGTCCAGATCCGCACACGCCCCGCCCGGACCCACCACGGTCCAGCCCTCGGTGCTCGGCACCGATCCGGCGGACGCCAGGTCCGTCCACCGCGGCGAGAGAACCATCATGTCGCCTGACTCGGCACCGAATTCGCCTTCGGGCAGCGGACGGAGCGCCAACGAGCCGATGGACAGCACCGGCGCAGCGGTGGCGTCAACCACGGCTACACCGACCTCGTCCGGACCCGTACGGGTCAGACAGATCCGGGCCCGGGCCGCCTTCGAGGCCCGTAGCACCACATCGCTGAACATGAAGGGAAGCCGAGCGGCCTCCGCCGCGTCGAACCCCGCGAACATGGCCGCCTGCAACGCCGCGTCCAGCAGCGCCGGGTGAATGCCGTAGGTTCCGGCCCGCGCCGACTCCCGCTCGGGCAGCGCCACCTCGGCCCACACCCGGTCGCCCTCAGTCCAGGCCCGGGTCAGCCCCTGGAAGGCCGGCCCGTACACCACGTCCGCGTCGGTGCCGTAGATGCCGGAGGTGTCGACGGCGGTCGCCCCGGCGGGGGGCCAAGCCGCCCCGAATCCGTCGAACGCCTCCTCCGTGGGCTTACGTGCGGTCAGTACGCCGGTGGCGTGCCGGGTCCACACCTCGCTGTCGTCGGGGCGCGCGTGAACGGCCACCGCCCAGTGCTGTTCCGGCTCCTGTTCGGTGACGACAACCTGGATGCGGCAGCCGCCCTGGGCCGGGATGACCAGTGGTGCCTCCAACACCAGCTCCGCGACCCGGTCGCAGCCCACGGCGTCCCCGGCACGCACCGCCAGCTCCAGGAAACCGGTGCCGGGGAAGACCACCTTGCCCCGCACCACGTGGTCGGCCAGCCACGGGTGCGAGCGCAGCGAGACACGGCCGGTGAACAGCGTCCCGCCGGTCTGGGGCAGCCCCACCATGGCACCCAGCAGGGGGTGCTCGGCCTGGTCCAGGCCCGCCCCCACAACATCTCCCGCCATGGGCAGCGCCTCGGGCCAGTACGTCTGGTGCTGGAAGGCGTACGTCGGCAACTCGGCCCGCTGCGCGCCGGTCCCGGCGAGCACCGCTTCCCAGGAGACGGGGACACCTTGGACGAACAGCTCGGCCAGCGCGGCGACCATCTGGCGGGAGCCGCCCTCGCCGCGCCGCAGCGTCCCCACAGACGTTCCGGCGTGCCCGGTGGCCTCCAAGGTCTCCTGGACGGCGGTGGTGAGAACGGGGTGCGGGCTGACCTCGACCAGCACCCGATGACCATCATCGATCAGCGACCGGGTGGCCTGCTCGAACCGTACGGTCTCCCGCAGATTCCGCACCCAGTACCCGGCATCGGCCTCACCGGTGTCCATCACCTGACCGGTGACGGAGGAATACACCGGAACCGACGACGACCGCGGAGCGACCGCGGCCAACTCCTCCACCAGCCGGTCCCGGATCTCCTCCACCTGAGCCGAGTGCGAGGCGTAATCCACCGGAATCACCCGCACACGCACCCCCTCGACCTCACACCGCGCCACCAACTCCTCCAGCGCTGCCACCTCACCGGAGACCACCACCGACGCCGGGCCATTGACCGCCGCCACCGACAACCGACCACCCCACCCCCCGATCAGCTCCCCGACCCGCCCGGCGGGCAGCGACACCGCCGCCATACCACCCCGACCCGCGAGAGTGTCACCGATCGCCTTGCTCCGCAGCGCCACCACACGCGCCCCATCGGACAACGACAGCCCACCAGCCACACACATCGCCGCGATCTCACCCTGCGAATGCCCCACCACAGCCGACGGCACCACCCCACACGCCCGCCACACCTCCGCCAGCGACACCATCACCGCCCACAACACCGGCTGCACCACATCCACCCGCCCCAACGCCGACTCATCACCCAACACATCCAGCAGCGACCACCCCACAAACGGCTCAAGCACCCGCCCGCACTCCGCCATCGCCGCAGCGAACACCGGCGAAGAAACCAACAACTCCCGCGCCATACCCACCCACTGCGCCCCCTGACCCGGGAACACGAACACCACACCCGAGCCCACATCAACACCCGCACGCCCCTGGAAGGTCTGCGGTGCGGGCTCGCCCGCCACCACAGCCCGCAACCCCGCCACCAACTCCTCACGACCGGACCCCGCCACCACCACACGGTGATCGAACAACGACCGAGTGGTCGCCAACGACCACCCCACAGCGGCCACATCCACCTCAGGAGCGGCCTCGGCCCACTCCACCAGCCGCCCGGCCTGCGCCCGCACCGCCTCCGCCGACTTGCCCGACACCACCCACGGCACCACCCGGTCGGAGCCGAGCCACGGGTGCCGGTACTGGACCGCGGTGGGCTCACGCGTTTCGTCGGCACCGAACAACTGGTGCCACTCGACGGGGACACCGCGGACGTGCAGTTCCGCCAGCGCGGCCAGGAAGGCCGACTCGTCCCCGGGGCGCAGCGACACCACGTCGGCCGGGCACGGCGCCCCCTCATCAGCGGCGCTCGGCCCCAGCGCCAGCACCGTCGCCACGCCGGCGGCACGCAGCGCGTCGAGACCGTCGGGCATCGGCCCGGCCTCGGTCAGCCGGCTCGCCCAGTGCTCGGGGGAGGTGACCTCCTCGGCCGTCAGGATCCGTCCGGCCAACACCGGGATACGCGGAACGGAGTAGGCGAGCACGCTGGCGACCCAGCGCAGCTCCGTCAGCGCCGGGCCGTGGTCGGAGGCGCCAGCGGCGAGTTCACCCGTGAGCCTGCCGCGCGCGGCGACCAGCGCGGCCGCGTCCGCCAGGGAGAGCACCCCGGCCACCTGTGCGGCGGTGATCTCGCCGGGCCCCTGCCCGGCGACGTGATCCGGGGTGACGCCGAAGGACTCCAGGAGCCGGAAGAGCGCGATCTCGACGGCGAAGGCCGCGGGCTGCGCCCACTCCGCGTCGTCCAGGGACTCGCCGGGGTGCCCGGCTCCGAGCAGCATCGGCCGCAGCGGACGGCGCAGGTGGACGTCCAGTTCCGCGCAGACGGCGTCCAGGGCCTCGGCGAACACGGGGAACCGGTCGTAGAGCCCGGTGACCGGCGGCTCGGTCACCTCGCCGGTGAACAGCAGCGCGGTGTGTCCGTCGACGGCCCGTGCGCGCAGCACGTTCGGGGCGTCCTCGCCTGCGGCCAGGGCGCTCAGGCCCCGGCGAAGTCCGTCCTCGTCCGTGACGACCACCGCGGCCCGGTGCGGCAGCGACGTCCGTGAGGTCGCCGCCGAGAACGCGTGGTCCAGGGCGGACGCCAGGTCGGCGTCGGCGAGGGCTTGGGACTGTTCCCGGAGGGAGCCCGGGTCGACGGCGGACAGCAGCAGGGGCCCGGTCAGGGCGGGCGGGGCCGTCGGGGCGGCCTGCGGTGCTTCCTCCAGGATGAGGTGGGCGTTGGTGCCGCTGAAGCCGAAGGCGGACACCCCCGCGCGGCGCGGATGTTCGGTACGACGCCATTCCCGCGCGGAACGCAGCAGTTCCACCGCGCCGGATCCCCAGTCCACCCGCGAGGACGGCTCGGCCGAGTGCAGCGTGCGGGGCATGATCCCGTGCCTCATCGCCATCACCGTCTTGATGACGCCTGCCACGCCCGCGGCGGCCTGGGTGTGGCCGATGTTGGTCTTGAGCGATCCCAGCCACAGGGGCTCGGCCCTGTCCTGGCCGTAGGCGGCGAGCAGCGCGTGTGCCTCGATGAGGTCGCCCAGGGTGGTGCCGGTGCCGTGCGCCTCGACGACGTCCACCTCGGCCGCCGTGAGCCCGGCGTTGGCGAGGGCCTGGCGGATGAGGGCCTGCTGGGCGCGGCCGCTGGGCGCGGTGAGGCCGTTGGTGGCACCGTCGGAGTTGATCGCGGAGCCACGCAGGACGGCCAGGACCCGGTGGCCGCGGCGGCGAGCGTCGGAGAGCCGCTCCAGTACGACCATGCCCACGCCCTCGCCCCAGGCGGTGCCGTCGGCCCCCTCGCCGAAGGCCTTGCACCGGCCGTCGGCCGCGAGACCGCGCTGGCGGCTGAACGCGAGGAACCCGCCCATGGTCGCCATCACGGCGACGCCGCCGGCCAACGCCAGGTCGCACTCGCCGCGGGCCAGGGACTGCGCGGCGAGGTGCAGCGCGACGAGCGACCCCGAGCAAGCGGTGTCGACCGTCAGCACCGGGCCCTGGAGTCCCATGGCGTAGGCGATCCGGCCCGACCCGACGCTTGAGGCGTTGCCGGTGATCAGGTAGCCCTCGGCACCGTCGCGTGCGTGGACCAGCTTCGGGCCGTACTCGTGGTCCTCCATCCCCACGAACACCCCGGTCGCGGTTCCGGCGAGGGACTTCGGGTCGATCCCGGACCGTTCGACGGCCTCCCAGGAGACCTCCAGCAGCAGCCGCTGCTGCGGGTCCATCGCCTGGGCCTCACGTGGGGAGACCGCGAAGAACTCCGCGTCGAAGTCCCCGGCGCCGGTGAGAAAGCCGCCGGAGCGTACGTAGGTCGTGCCGGCGTGGTCGGGGTCGCTGTCGAACGCTCCGGCCACATCCCAGCCGCGGTCGTCGGGGAAGTCCGCGATGGCGTCGGTCTCGTCCAGCACCAGTTGCCACAGATCCTCGGGCGAGCGCACCCCGCCGGGGAACCGGCAGCCCATGCCGACCAGGACGACCGGGTCGTCGTGGTCCACGGTCCGCTCGGCGCGTACGGTGGCGGCGTCACCGGTGTCGCCGAACAGTTCGCGGGCGAGGAAGTCGGCCAGATCGGCCGCCGTCGGCCGGTCGAACGCCATCGACACCGGTAACGACAGGCCCGTGGCCGCGGTCAGCCCGCGGTGCAGGTCGACGGCGGCCAGCGAGCCGAGGCCCAGGTCCGCGAATCGCTGGTCCGGCTGGACGCGCTCCCCCTCGGGCAGCTGGAGCACCGCGCCGAGCTGCCGTACGACCAGGTCCAGCAGCAGCTGCCGGGCGCGCTGCGGGGGCGCGCCGTGCAGTCGCGCGAGGAGATCCTCCGGTGCCTGAGGTCCCGAGGGCATCGACGACAGGGCATCGGCGGTCATGCGGTCTCTCCAACGTGGAACGGCGACGGGCGCAGGGCCGACTTGGGGTCGACCTTCACGACGTGGAAGTGCCGGACTGTGCTGTCCAGCCGGGAGAACAGCAGGTCGGCGCCGGTGAAGTGGATGGTGCGCACCCCTGCGGCCACCAGCGCGCCGACGACCGCGCGCCAGTCGAACGGCCGGTGGAAGGTGTCGAGGAGCATGGTGCGCATCGCCTCGCCCGTGTCGACGATCGAGCCGTCCTGGTCCTTGACCACGGTGATGTGGGGCGCGCGGATGTCGAACCCGGCGAAGACGTCCCGCTCCATCGCCTCGCGCAGCTCGCCGAGCACGGTCGCGTGGGCGGGCGGGCGCATGGTCTGCATGGAGTAGCCGCCCATCGCGGTGATCGCGGCTTTGAACTCGTCGAGCAGCGCTTCCCGCATGGAGATCATGGCGAACCCGTCGTCGAGGTCGCCCGAGACCTCGATCCAGTCGCCGCGCCCGGTCCATTCGGCGAGCAGCTCGGCCAGTGGGCCCGCCGGGACCCGTACGACGGTGTGGGTGACCACGTCGGAGTGTCGCGTACGGAAGTACTCCCGCTCCCGGCGCGCGATCTGGGCGGTGAGCCGGATTCCTTCGGCCAGGTCCAGGGACCCGGAGTACACGGCGAGGGGGCGGAGGCCGAAGCTCGGTCCGGCGCATAATCGTGGCCGCACGCCCAGCAGTTCCTCGGCCCGCTCGGCCAGCGCGAGTGAGCTGATCAAGGACGCGACCTGGGCCGCCTCGGAGTAGTCGTCGTCCGCGGAGGCGCGGAACCGGTCGAGCAGCGAGTAGCCGAGCACCTCGTCGGCCACCCGGACCCGGGGGCGGGCGAACCGGTCCAGGACCAGGAACTTTCCCAGCGCGGAGAAGGTCGTCCCCGCGAGCCCCGGGAACACGACGGCGCTCGCCTGCTCACCTCGGCGCGGCGCATGGGTCGCCGGGGGGTGGGTGGGGCGGGACATCTTTCCTCCGAACAGGTGGTTCACCGGTGCTGCGCCGATGCCTCAGAACTGGTCGCGGTCACGGCACTGTGACGGCGGTGCTGGGGGCCTCGACCAGGGTCCGGGTCGGGCGGCGTCGGGTCGGCGGAGCCGAGGTCTGGTGACGGGTGTGCTGATGTCGCGCTGGTTCAGGCCTTACGGGAACAACGATCGGTAGAAGGGCGTGGTGCGGAACCCGTCCTGGTGGTGCCCCGAACGCCAGCGCAACGGCACCGCCGGTCCGGCATCACGGTGCAGCTTGCCGGTCAGCGCGTAGTCGGGGTGGACGCCGTCGTCGCTCATCGTCGTGGTGAACTCGAACGCGAACCGGTCGCCCGACCGCACGGGCAGACCCGCCTCCGACAGCGGGGCGTAGACCGGGGTCCAGCTGCTGGGCTGGACCAGCGAGTCAAGCGGCTCGTCGTCCTCGGTCACCCACAGGCGCATTCCCAGGGCGAGTCCGTGGAACCGGCCGGGCCGGGTGAACGTCACCTCGGCGCGGTCGACGCCCTCCGGCCGCAAGTCGCCGTTGAACTCCAGGGGTTCGACCTCGGCGGTGCCGGACAGGTACGACCGCTCCTGCGTCTCCGGGCTGTCCTGCAGACCGACGAGGCACACCCGCAGGTCGAAGGGGCGGCCCACCGAGCTGAACACCTCTTCCACGTAGCGGAAGGTGAAGAGCGGAAAGCCGGGCGGTTCGCCTGCCGAGGCGCTGCCCAGGTCGAAGGCCACCGCCGTGGTGACGCTGCGGTGCGGGATGAACATCCCGCCGGGCTTCACCAGCCGCCGCCGTGCGTCCCGCAGGACGGCGCCCGCCCCCTCGGAGCCGCCGAGCGTGCCGATGATCTCGGAGACGCACACGTCGACGGGTTCGGGGAGTTCGATGTCGGTAGACAGGCCCTCCAGCACGGTGATCCGGTCGGCGTAACCGGCCTGCTCGATGGTCTTCCGGGCGATCCGCGCGGACTTCGGGATGACCTCCACGGCCCATACGTGCCGGGCTCCGGCGCGAGCGGCGGCCAGCGCCCACACCGCGTCCTGCCCCGTGCCGATGTCGAGCACGGTGCGGCCGGGCGCGTATCTTCGCACGGCTTCGCTGTAACGATTCATCCTCAGCTCGTCCTTGAGCATCTGTCCGTACGCGAAGTCGCCGTACAGCGGATACTCGCCGACCGAGGGGAACAGCCAAACCGGGGGGTTCGACTCGAAGACGCAAGCCCGCACAGGCACCTTGTGTGCGGGCGAGTCGATCTCGGCGACGAAGGAACGGGCCACGCGCAGTCCTCTCCCATGGATACGGCTGGACCGGCTGCGCCGTCACACCGCTTTCGTACCGCAAGCATGCCAGAAGGGGAGCACAGCCCAAAGAGCCGATCTTGTCGGGACATTGCATCACCGTTGCCGTGCGCCGCGACCCGACCGGCAAAAGGGCTGGTGGGACGGCCACCGACCCCGCCTCGATGATTTTCCGACAATCTGATGTTCATGGACGGCATGATCGAAGAGCGTCTATGGTGACGCTCGGCCACGGCCGGTGCCGTGCAGCCGCATCACAGATGACTTTGATGGAGTGTCACACCGCCGCGCGGTGGCTCCACGGAACGGCGGGGTGATTCGATGGCCGCGAAAATCTTCGCCGCCGACTCGGTCGAGACCTTGAAGGAGTTCGAGCAGAAGGCCCTTGCCATGGCCGACACCCTGCGCGCCAGGGGTGTCCACGCCGGCAGCCGCGTCCTTCTCAAGGCGGGCAACTCGACCGGCTTCGTGGGCGGGCTACTGGCCCTGATGCATGTCGGCGCGTCGATCGTGCTCGTGGACCAGCAGGAGAAGGCCGACGAGACGGAGCGGATCCGGACCCAGGCCCGAGCGAAGATCGTCTTATGCGACGACGACGCCCCGGTCCTCGACGGCGCGGAGCTGATGGCCCTCTACGAGGTGATGGCCGCCTCGGCGGACCGGACGCCCGTGGACCGCGCCCTGGACTTCACCACGTGGTCCGCGCTCCCCGACGGGCTGATCATGTGGTCTTCCGGCTCCACCGGCCCACCGAAGGGAATCGTGAAGAACGGTGGCCGCTTCCTGAAGAACCTGGAGCGCAACGCCCACCAGGTCGGGCACCACTCCGGTGACGTCCTGCTGCCGCTGCTGCCCTTCAACCACCAGTACGGGCTGTCGATGGTGCTCATTGCGTGGATAACCCGCTGCTCCCTGGTGATCGCCCCATACCGCAGGCCGGACCGCGCGCTGCGCATCGCGGACTACACGCGGGCGACCGTCCTGGACGCCACCCCGGCGACCTACCGTTCCATCCTCAACATCCTCCGCACACGCCCCGCCATGAAGGCGGGCCTCGGCACGGTCCGCATGTTCTGCAGCGGCGCCGCTCCCCTGGACCCCACTCTCAGCCGGTCTTACGTCGACGAATTCGGCCTGCCCCTCCTCGACAGCTACGGCAGCACCGAACTCGGCAATGTCTCCTTCGCGACCTCCGACAACCCCGTGGCGTGCGGCAGGGTGATGGAGGGGCTCGCCCTGAAGGTGGTCGGCGACGGCGGCGACCCGCTCCCCGCGGGCGAGATCGGCGAGTTGCTGGTCGACTGCCCGGACATGATGCTGGGCCACCTGGACGCCGAGGGTGACCTCACCCCCGCCCCCCAGGGCTGGTTCTCCACCGGCGACCTGGGCTACCTCGACGACGCCGGCCACCTCCATGTGATCGGCCGGAAGTCAGCGGTGAACCGCAACGGTTACACCCTCTACCCCGAGATCATCGAGCGGAAGATCGCCGACCACGGCTGCTCGGCCAAGATCGTCTCACTGCCCGCCGCGGACCGGGGCTGCTCGCTGGTCTTCTTCGTCGAGGACGAACTGGCTCGCGACGCCAAGCACTGGCAGACCCTCATCAACGATGTCCTGCCGCCCTGGGAGCGGCCGAACCGGGTGCACGTGATCGACCGCTTCCCCCTGAACGCCAACGGCAAGCCGCACGCACGCAAGCTCGAAGAGCTCGCGCGTGAGCTGTTCACACACGGCGCCGGCTGAGTCCGCGCGCCGACGTCCCTGGTCCGCGTGAGATGTTCCGAGTCTGTGGGTGATCTTCGGCGCGGCGACGGCCGTGGGCGCGGACTAGCGATCAACGTCGACCGCGCGACCCACCACCAGCGTTGCTCCGGGCGGACGGAAAGCTGCCAGGTCGGGGTGTTCCTCGCCTACGCGACCGAGCGCGGCCGCACCCTGCTCGACCGTCGCCTGTACCTGCCCACCTCCGGACCCGGTCAGGTGCGCCGCCACCACTGGGCCAGTCGTACCAACGTGGGCCCGGGTCAGCCGAGGCCGTCGGCTCCCACGGTCACGGCGGATTCGTCGAGGAGGGCGTCGGTGACGGGCTGCGGACGACCATGGAGGTCGAGGACCGGGGTGGCCTCCTTGTACCAGGACTCGAGGACGGCGTTGCCCCAGAAGTCGCGGCGGCGGTCGTCGTGCACGTTCCAGCGGTAGGTCTCGTGATCGGGGTCGCCGGTGTAGTAGTCGGAGGTGTAGATCTCCACGCGGTGGCCGTCGGGGTCGCGCAGGTAGAGGGAGAAGGCGTTGGAGACGCCGTGCCGTCCGGAGCCGCGCTCGATGTGGTGTTCCTTGCGCAGCGAGCCGAACAGGTCGGCGCGGCACAGCACTTGGTGCGACTCGTGGGTGGCGACGCCGAGGTGGTGCGGCGGGGGCCGACGCCGCCCGTGAAGGCGACGTCATGGACGGTCTGCTTGCGGTACATCCAGGCCGCGTACAGCTCGTGCTCGTCGCCCTCGATGGTCTCCGAGCAGCCGTAGCCGAGGGACTGGTAGTGGGCGTAAGCGGCCCAGCCGCACCCGAACGGGAGGGGAGGCTGTGACCTGAAGCTGTCTATAACGACTGTCATAGGAGGATGTCGTGACGATCATTACCGTGAACAGCCCCAAGGGCCGCCTGAGCCTGGAGCAGCACCGCACGCTGGCCGAGACGCTGACGGACGCGGTTCTCGTGCCCGAGGTGGGGCAGTTCGCTCCGCCCGCGCCAGTTGGGTTTCAGGTGCACTTCGTCGAGCGCGAGCCCGACATGATGGCCATCGGCGGACGGCTTCTCGCGGACATCAGCCCGGACGCCGACGTCATGGTGATCGACGTGGCCGTGATGGACGGCGACTGGCGGCAGGAGGTCAGGACCGCGGTCATCGAGCGCATCCTGACCGCGCTGGCCGACGCCTGCGGCCTCGCCAAGCCGTCGCCGACCTGGTGGGTCAACTTCCGCGTCATCGCCGAGGGCAGCTGGGGCTCCAGCCAGCGTGGGCGGCGTTCGTGGAAGACGGGGCTACCTCGGCCATTTTGACCATGCCGCCGGACTTGGCGAAGAAGGTCTCCAACTTCGTCGCCACCCTTGCCATCGAGGCCGGGGGTGCGGTGGACAGGGACCGACCGCCGCCGGGCACCCCGATGAGTGTCCACGCTCGGTTCAGCATCCATATCCCTGGCGAACCCGTCATCCTCGAGTACACCGTCCACCAAGACCTCCGCGCGATCCGGATCCCGGTCGTGGTCTGGATCGACTGACCTCTCCGATCCCCGTGCCACCGTGCCTGGGGATCTGACGAGCGTCGCAGCCCGCAGACCCCTGGGCATCTCGGTGGTACATCACTGTGCGGATGACTGCCTGGTCAGTGCCGGGACCACTCCTGGAGTGACGGTCCTGTCAGCACACGCTGGAGGCCGTAGACCTTCTGTTCTACTACGTAGGCCAGGGGCAATTACGTACTGGCCCGGCAGGCAGGGGTTCGCAGGAGGGCCAGGGTGCTTGGCGTGCTGGGTCGATCCCGGTTCCGGGCAGCAAGTCGAAGTCCTACCGGAACGGCAGCCCGGTGCGCTCGGAGCGCTGCCACAGCGACTGTGCCTCGGCCACAGCTCGCCCGATACGGGTGGCAAGCCCGGTGCACCGGGCTTGCCGGAGGGTATCGGTTGGACCTCGGGCCAACCTTCCCGGGATACCCACCCGAGGCTCATCGGACGAGATTTGCCAGTTTGGTGGCGCCGTTGAGCAGGTACTCCAGCGGTCCGCGGCGGAAGAAGCGGGACCAGATCACCGCGAACAGGGTGGCCCCGACGATGAACCGGGCCAGCAGCGCGGCAGAGGCGGATTCCGGTGGGGTGGCCGCTTCGCCGGGCAGGGCGAGGATGACCAGGATGTGGCCCACGTAGATGGTCAGGGACATGGTGCCGACGGCGATGATCGGAGTTGCCAGCCGGCGCAGCCACGGCAGTCGGGCCATCGCCACCGTCACACACAGGAGCACGGTGATCGCGATCCCCAGACTGCCGACGAGGTCAAACGTGGAACTGCTGTGCGGCTCGGCCGCCAGTAGCCCCCATGCGTCGGACCCACCCAGCCCACCACCGATCTCCATGTCGAACGATCCCGATCCCATGCCGGGGTCCTTCATGGCAGGCGGCCCGGTCATGATCTCCTGGGCGCCGCCGGACAACCGGAGCGCCAGCCACGAGACGCCGTATCCAAACACGATCATCGCGGGACCGACCACGGCCAGCCGGCGCTGCACCGCGCCGGAGGTCAGATCCAGCCGGCCCAACGTCATGCCGGTGACCACGAACGTCATCCAGGTGATCGCCGGGTAGAGGCCGGTGAGCGTAAGATCGAGCAAGCCTACGCCGCAGAGTCGCGCGATCGGGTCGTACGTGTTGATGGTGTTCACGACCGGCTCGTTGAGCAGTGCCCGGAGACCGAACGCCAGCTGCGGTGTGACGACCCCTAGCGTGACCGCGATGGTCGCGAGCGTCCTGGCCCGTAGCCGCACCAGGGGCAGGGCCAGCAGGAAGTACAACGCGTAGAAGTTGAGGATTCCGGCGCCGCCGAAGTTGGTCATCGCCAACGCGATGCCCACCACCAGCAGGACTGAGGCCCGGATCGCGATCCGGGCCTTCGCCTGCCGGCCGGCCAGTCCGGTCTTCGGCTCGCGGCGGCCGGCGATCAGCATTAACGAGAACCCGGCAAGGGTGGCGAACAGCGCCGACGCCCGGCCGCTCGACAGGTCCAGGAGCCAGTCGCCAACGCCGCCCCCGGGCACGGGTAAGGGGCCGACGTGCACGGCGAACATTCCGAACACGGCCAGTGCACGGGCGAGGTCCACGCCGACCAGCCGCGCCACCGGCGCTGGGGGTTCCGTCGCCGTGGCGGATTCGGGTGCGGGCACGGGGCGCGGAGGCGCCTTCTTGGCGCTTTCGGTCTCAGTCACCCAGACAACCTCGCCGAGGCGGGGGCGACCGACCATCCGACGGGCTTCGGGAGGCGCCCTGCCGGTCGGCCCCAACCACCCCGCCGAGTGGCGGGGATCGGTCGGCCGTACAGGAACGACTGTGGTCGCCGACCTGGCCGCCGGGACGCCGTGGGCCAGCAGGTTCACCGCCACCACACGTTCAAGGGGCTCCCGGGCCCGAGTGGCCGGCCTGGCTCGACCTTCATGCCCCGCCGGCAGGCCGACAATCGGCTCTGCACCACGGCACAGGGCCGAGCCGCCCAAGAACCCCGTACGCCGATTCCTTCCATTGGGCAGAAACCCCACTTTCCGGGTGCCTCCGGCGCCATCTACGGTGCGGTCGCGCTGCTGCGCTGTTGACCGCCTCGCGACGATCCCGCCTCGCGCGGCCGCCAGATCAGGGCCGTCGGCACCCAGTTGCTCTCGTTCAGTTCCGCCTCCGGCAACCCGGTCCACGGGAAGGTGAACGGCACGCTCGGTGCGCCGGGCACTCGATGGGCGGCGGCGGTGTGATGGTGACCCTCCGGGACGACTCCCGCTTCAAGGCGGGCCTGCCCCGAAGCGGACAAGACCAACCCCTGCCCTGGTCACACGCTGCGGTCCACCGCAGGAGCCCTCACCACAGCCCGCTCCGCCTCTGTCCGCGCCCTCGGGACGCGTCGGCTCACCCGCCGTTCTGCCGATGGAACAACGCCCGGGAGATGGTCCGGCCCACAGCCATGACCACGGGCGCGAGCGCGCTCTGTCCGGCGTCAGAGGCCCCCGGGACGACGGACACGGCGGCCACGACCACACCCATCGCGTCCCGCACGGACGCCGCGGCCGAGACCGGGTCCCCGGGCCGGGCCACCGGCCGTTCACCGCGTAGCCTGCCCCTCCACCCCGGCGAGCACGCGACGCAGGCCGGTCGCCGGGACATGGTGGGCCACATAGCGTTCCTGGACGGCTGCCTCCGCGTACGCGAGGAGCACCAGGCCGTCGCAGGTGGCGTGCGCCGGGCACCGGCCGCCGACCGGTTCGCCCGCTCCGTCGTTATCCGGGGCGCCGATCTGCTCGACGAGCACCGTCTCCATGCCGTCCAGATGCCGTCCAGCACCGCCAGCCGAACCTGCTGCCGCCCGGTCTTCCGGTACAGGGACCGATCTCGTAGCGACCGTTCCGGTTCCGTTCGAGTGCGCCGCAGGACAACAGCTCGCCGACAAACCGGTGAGTGGTGGCCAGCGGCATCCCGGTTCGCCGACTGATGTCCGAGAGAGGTCAGCGATTGGCGTTCTCCGGCGAACGCCTCCAGCACACTGAGAACCCGTCCGGTGACCGAGTGGGGGCTGGTTCCTCAGCGGGCGCGCCGCTGGGCGGTGGTGGAGGCGACACTGAACGCATCTGGCGATCCTTTCGGCGGATAGGGCCGTACCGCGTGAACAGGCGCGCTTCAACATGACATGCCTACAGCAAGAGCCTCAGGTACGCACGAACGCAGCGCCACCCCTCACCCTCGGAGGCCGCGGAGTTGAACCCGCTTGCCCGGGGAGCACGAGCACACTGCCGGATTGATGCACATGACGCATCGACAGATCCCGGTTCCATGCCTGGACACGGTTCGGACATGGCTTGGAGACTCACGCGTGGTACGGCGACGCCCGCCACCTGCCTCGCTTCCGGAACGACCCCCACCCGGCCACGCGTCGGTGCTCATCCCGCCGTACCGCTCAACTTCGGTTCCTCGCACCAGGCGACTCCACATCCGGCCCTCTCAGGTCGGCCGACACCCTACGGAGGACCCATGGGACAGATCACCAGACGTACGGCGCTCACCATGGCCGCGGGTACCGTCACCGCGTCGACGGTGGTCAACACGGCCACTGCGACGGCCGATACCCCGGCGCCGGGACGGCCCGTGGCGTCCGGGGCCAATCCCGCTCTGCGGACCGCCCTCATCACACGGGTGACGCCCAGGAACAACTGGCGGGTGACCGCCGTCGCCATCCGCTACGCGAACCCCATCAACATGCGCGGCGGCATCATCCCACCCTCCGCGTTCCGGGTCACCGCCGCCCCCGGCGGGCAAAGCGCGGCCCGAACGGTCACCCGGGTCTACCCGAACACCGAGGCCAGGACGGACGACCTCCCCCACGCGGGACGGCGTGGCAGATACCTCATCATCGAGCTCGACCCGGACGACGCCAATGCGCAGGCTTCCCGCACCGACCCTCTTCCGCTCCATCGCGCCTACGCCGTCAGGCAGGTGGCCGATGTGACGACTCCTCACGGCGAACTGGTGCTCGCGGCCGGTCCGTTGGCGATCCGGAACGACGACGTCATCACCCCGGTGGTCGACGGCTTCACTGCCGGTTCGTTCACCGACTCCACCGGCTTCGAGCTGGCCTTCCGGCTCCATCAGCCGGAAGCGTTCGTGCGGAGTCCGGCGGCGGCCACCCGGTATCCGCTCGTCATCACCCTGCACGGCGGCGGCGAGGTCGCCGACAACAACATGACCCAGCTCACCGCCAATCGCGTCGCGGTCACCTTCGCCAAGCCAGAACGCCAGCGCCGGCACCCCGCGTTCGTACTCGCCCCGCAGATCCCGCTGCCCCGCCCCATGGACGGACCCGACGCTACGGACTGGACCGACCCCAAGGTCCGAGCGGCGCTGGTCGAACTCATCGACACCTTCACGACACAGCGCCCGGTCGACGCGGACCGGCTCTATCTCGTCGGCCTGTCATCGGGGGCGCGAGGCATCTTTAACCTGCTCCCGAGGCATCCCCACACCTTTGCCGCGGCCCTGGCCACCGCCGGCTGGGGTGACCCGTCCACCATGGGCAAGATCACGCACATCCCGATCTGGGCCGATCACTCCATCGACGACCCGGTGGTCCCCTACCGCGAGGGACGGTTCGGAAAGCCCGGCACCTGGACGCTGATGAACGAGATGGAGAGCGCCGGTGCACAGGTCACCCGCGGGGAGTGGGCCAACGACCTGCCGAAAGCGGAGTTCGAAGCCCGGTCCAGGGCCCTGCTGAAACGGGCCCGCCAAGCCGGGAGCCATGTGCTCTTCACGAGCTATACCCCCGGAACCACTCCGGTGAGCCCCCACTTCGCGTGGGCACAGACATACGAGAACGACGTCGTCATCGACTGGCTCTTCAATCAGTCCCGTTAAGCCCTGACGCCGAAGTCCCCGCGTTCGGCGGTGGCGGCCGGGCCGAGGCGGGCGAGGGGAATTGGTGGTCCACGGCCAGCAGGATCCCGGCCCCAATAATCACCTTGGCGACGGCCTGGCGTGACGGCGAGGCCCCAGGCCGGGTCCAGGCCGATCAGCCGGCCCACGCCGGGCGTGACGGCCGGGGGCTCCCCGCGCTCGCGTATCGGGGGCTCTGCGCCGGCCTGGAAAACTGCGGCGTCCGGGTGCTGTGTCATGGCTCTCGGGCTGGAGAGCGGGCCCGTCGCGGAGTACCGGCAGAAGGCTACGGCGTCCCTGCCGACCGGAGGGTGATACCCCGCCGTGTGGGGGGAGCTGCCGCTCGGCGGGTCACCACGGCCACCAGGGGCTTTAGAGTCGAGAAGGCAAGAGCCGGACGGCACGGACAAATATGAGGCGGAACGCACGTGATCCGGGTAGTGGTGGTGGACGACGAGGCACTGATCCGGTCCGGATTCGGGCTCATTCTGGGTGCGTCCGACGACATCGAGGTCGTCGCGACCGCGAGCGGGGACGACGCCGTGGAGACCGTCCGCCGGGAGCGGCCCGACGTGGTTCTGCTGGACATCCGGATGCCGGACGTCGACGGGCTCACCATCCTGCGCGAGCTACGGACGTCGCCGGACGCTCCGGTGGTGGCGATGCTGACGACGTTCGACGCCGACGAGTACATCCTGACCGCCCTGCACTCCGGCGCGGCCGGTTTCCTGCTCAAGGACACCGAGCCGGAGCAGCTGGCCCACCTCGTGCGGACCCTGGCCGCGGGCGGCGTGGTGCTGTCCCCCAAGGCGTCCAGGACCCTGCTGCGCAGCCACCCCGGCACCGAGGCGGCCGTCGACGAGGCGGCGGGCCGCGTCCGGCTGCTCACCGCCCGCGAGCGCGACGTCCTCGTCCTGGTGGCGGAAGGGCTGTCGAACGCCGAGATCGGCACGCGCATCCACCTGGGTGCCGGCACGGTCAAGGACCACGTCAGCGCGATTCTCACCAAGCTGCGGGTGACCAGCCGTGTGCAGGCCGCGCTGCTGGCGCAGCGGGCCGGACTGCTGGATGAGCGCCCGCGGTCGGAGGCCGGACGGTGAGCCGTGCACGCGCCCTGTGGAAGCATGTGCCCGCGCCGGTCGTGGACATCGTCCTGGTGGTGGCCGCAGCCGTGGACCTACGGCTGAGTCTGTGGGACACGACGCGACTTGGTGTCGCGCTGGCCGCGCTCGGCTGCGCCGCGTTGGCCTTCCGGCGCAGGTTCCCGCTCACCGTCTTCCTGCTCACGCTGCCGATAGCGCTCATGCAGGATATCGCCCTCGCTCCGCTCATGGCGCTGTTCACCCTGGCCGAACGCTCCCGCAACCGCCGTCTCCTGGCGGTGTGCATCGCCCTGTCCGCCGGGGCAAGCAGCATTCCGTGGCCCCTCGTCAGCCTCACCGAGGTCGGCCGGACCATGACGCTGATCATCTTCGTGTACAGCCTGGCCACCGCCGTCGTACCGGTCCTGTTCGGTCAACTCGTACAGACGCGACGGGACTTGGCGCGGCGGCTGACGGAGGTGGAGGAGGCCAGGGAGCATGAGCGGGCCCTGCACGCCCAGGCCGTGCTCGCCCGCGAACGCGCCCAGCTGGCCCGCGAGATGCACGACGTGGTCTCCCACCAGGTCAGCCTGATCGCCGTACGGGCCGGAGCCCTTCAGGTGGCCACCAAGGACGCGGACGCCAAAGAGGCCGCACGCACGATCCGTTCGCTCAGTGTCACCACGCTCGACGAACTGCGCACCATGGTCACGCTGCTGCGCGCCTCCGGCGGCCACGTCACCGAGCTGACTCCCCAACCCACCCTGACCGACCTGCGCAAACTGGTGGAATCAAGCGGCACTCAGGCTCAGCTGACGGGTGAGCTTCCGCCCACCGTGGGCACACCGGCCCAACGGGCCCTCTACCGTACGGTCCAGGAAGCGTTGACCAACGTCCGCAAGCACGCCCCCGGCGCCACGGCCTGCGTCGAACTGTGGCAGGACGGCGACCACGTCGGAGCGACCGTCACCAACAGCCCGCCCACGCGTCCCTCCCTGTCCCTGCCCGGTTCACAGCAGGGCCTGGTCGGTCTGCGGGAACGGGCCGACATCCTGCACGGCGCCCTGGAGGCCGGCCCGACCGCGGAGGGCGGCTACAGGGTGCGGCTGCGCATTCCGCTCAGCACGGACTGACCGACCAGGGCAACAGGTCATAGACCCGGTCCGCGGTGGCGCCGAGCCCCGACGGCCGGACTCTGGCGGTCGGCGGCAACGCGGGCACGATGTGCCATACCGGAGGGTTCGTGTCCAGTTGTGCGGCGTCTCGATCTCGGCTTCAGCCACATCCCTGGCAGACGTTGGGCGACGAACGGACTCGGCCACCGCTCCTGTTCTGCGTCAGGGAGCGGTGGCCGCTTCACCTCATCGGGGCGGCGGACGATCCAACGGAAGTGCTCACCCGGTTTCGGCAGTGGACGAGGGCGCGAGCTGCCCCTCGGCTGGGGCCTCCGTGCCGGCCACGGTCATCCGGAGCAGGGGCAGCGAGGCGATGAACGTGCCGAGCGCCAGGACGATGCCGAGCACCTCCGCCCCGGCGGCATCGAGGACGGCACCGACGAGCAGCGGGCCGATGCCGGTGCCCAGCGCACCCGCGCCGCTGAGGGAGGCGACCAGCCGTCCGGTCGGGTCGATGACCGCCGCGGCGGCGAGCATCTGCACCAGGACGGCCAGCTGGCAGGCCTGCCAGAGGACGGCGGCGATGATGAACAGCAGGGGGTCGTGGGTGAAGATCAGGACTGCCATCGCCAGGGCCTGGGCCGCGACGAAGGCGGCCATTGACCGCATGCGCCCGAAGCGTCGCGCGGCGATGGGACCCACCACGGCGCCGACGAGCGCCACGACGCTGGAGATCGCCAGGACGGCCGACACGGCCGAGTGCGACATGCCGGTGTGCTGGCGGCCCAGGACCGAGGCGTACGACCATGCGCCCTGGGTGACGGCCCACAGGAGCGCGGTCCCGAGGAGCAGAACCACCGACGGCCTCGCCGCGGCCGTTGTTCCTCCCGTACCGGCGGATCCGGCGTCCGGTGTCGCGGGGCCGGTGGGGCCTTCTGGGAGTCGGCGTACCAGCGGCCAGGCGACGAGACAGCACAGCGCCATGAGCAGGAAGCCGGTGCCCTCGCCCAGGTCGTGGTTGGCGGCGGGGACGGCCATGATCAGCAGTGCCGTCACGCCGACCGTGCCGGAGATGGTGACGGCTGAGGCCTTGTCGGCGTCGTCGGTGGCGGCGAGCGCGGCCGTGGCCGCCGCGTAGACCGCGCCCAGCCCCGCGCCGACGACCAGATTGGCCAGGACCAGAGTCACCGGGTCGGTGGCCGCCGTCGCCGCCAGGAAGCCGGCTCCTGAGAGAGCCAGACCCAGGCGTGTCATCCTCACGCGCCCTGGCCGCGCGGCCCGTTTGGCCAGCAGTAGCGTCACGACCGCTGTGGCCATCAGCTGGGTCGCGGCGACGAGTCCGGCGCTGGAGTCCGACAGTTCGAAGCGCGGAGCGAAGTCGTCGACGAAGACGGGCATCACGTTCGCCCCGCCGCTGCCGAGGGTGACCCCGGCGATCAGCGCCATCGCCACGGCGAAGGCCAGGGCGGAGCCCCTGCGCGCGTTCACCGGCAGCCCCCCTGCGAGGAGTTGGGGACAACCACCGGTCCTCGGCGGAGCGCCGAGCGTGCAACAAGCATGAGGACCTCACGAGTCAGGGGGCACGGGCCGCTTTTCGGGACCCGGGCCACGGACGCGTTGGACGTCCGTGGCAGGTCGATCGGGGATCCGGTGCGGTGGACTGCTGCCGCCGCGCCGTGGGGGCGGTCAGCCGGCCCAGACGTCCTCCACGTAGTGACCGGACTCGGTCAGGGCGGCCAGCCAGGCGGTGGCCTCGTCGTCGCCCGCGCCGGTGCGGTCCCGGTAGATCGCCATGAACGCCTCCCGCACTGCCGGGGCCATCCGACGGCCGTCCCCGCAGATGTAGACCCGGCCGTCGGCCTCCAGCACGGCCCAGACCTCGTCGCTCTCCTTCGCGATGCGGTCCTGGACGAAGCGGGCGCCGTCTTCGGGGGCGCAGCTGTAGGTGGGCCGCATACTGACGGCTCCGGCGGCCTCGGCCGCCTCGAATTCCTCGCGGTGGAGGTAGTCGACGTCGGGATGGTCGCAGCCGAAGTAGCACAGCAGCGTTCCGGTGGACCGGGTGTGGTGGCGGTCCAGGACGGCGCCCCGGAACGGTGCCAGACCCGTGCCCGCGCTGACCAGGATCACCGGCACGGACTCGTCCTGGGGCAGGCGGAATGCCTCGCTGCAGGGCAGCACGCGGGCCTGGAGGGTGTCCCCGGCCGTCACGGTCTGGAGGTAGTGCGAGGCGATGCCGTGGAAGGTGCCCTCGCCGGCGCGGTGGGGCGCGGCGAGCAGCGACACCATCAGGTCCACCTCACCGGGTGCCGCCCCGGCGGACGAGGAGATCGAGTAGTGGCGCGGGCGCAGCACCGGCAGCAGTTCCAGGAAGTGTTCGAACGGCAGCTCGCACGCACGGTAGCGCTCCAGCAGGTCCAGGACGCTGTGCCCGGCGGCGGTCACCTGCTCGCGGAAGACCTCCGGGTCCGCCGCGGCGAGTTCGGCCAGGGGGCGCTTCTCGGGCGGGCAGGCGGTGTGCTCGGCGAGCACGGCGACCTGCTCCTGGGTTGCGGGGTCCTGCAGTTCGACGAAGTCGGTGAGCAGGCGGCGCACGGTCAGCGGGCGGTCGACGGGCAGGGTGTTGCGGCTGCGCCTGCGGGCACGCAGCCGCACCGTGCGGTCCAGATCGAGGGCGAAGCGGTCGGCCACCCGCCGCACCAGACCCTGCGGGTTGCTCGGGAGCACGGCCAAGTGATCGCTGGTGCGGTAGGTGACACCCTCGGGCAGCCGCAGCCGCAGGAAGCGCTTGGAGCGGCCCAGCTCGTGGTCCATGTCGACCAGTTCGTACGCGTCCAGCACCTCCATCGGCTGGACGCCGTGCCGTGCCGCGAGCTGGCCGATGACCGAGTCGGTGGCGTCCTGGAGTTCGTAAAGTCCCTGGTCGTCCTCCGGTTCGGCGGCCGCCGCCGAGTCGCCGTACCGCTCCAGCAGGGCGGTCCGCAGGTCGCCCGTCCACCGGTCCACCGTGCCCGCGAAGTCCCCGGAGGCATCGGCTGCGCCGCGCTCCAGCAGTGACGTGGCACCGGCCTCCGCCAGGCGCTCGTCGATGAGGGTGGGGACGCGCTGATAGGTGGCTGCCCAGTTGCGGTCCCCGACGCCGAGCACGGCGTACTGGACGCCGTTGAGCGAACCGGGCTCCAGGCCCTCCAGCCACGTGACGAACTCGGCGGCGTCGTCGGTGGGCCTGCCGTTGTAGGACGCGGCCACGATCACCACTGGTCCGTCACCGGCGGTCAGTTTACCCACGGCGTCGTTGAGCGGAGCGACGGACGGGGCGAACCCGTGCTCGTCACCGTCCGCCGCCAGATCGCGTGCGATGCCCGCACAGGTGCCCAGGTTGGAGCCGTGCAGCAGGGTCAGCACGGTGCCGGTGGCGCGTCGGGCCGCCGGCCCCTCCTGGCCGGCGGCGGCGCGGCTCGCGGCGACGGCGGGCAGACGGCGTTCGCCGCTGGTGCGCCGGGCGAGTTCGAGGGTGAGTTCGTCGGGCTTGATGGTGAGCGACTGCTTGATCTTCAGCTGGTAGTCGGCGTGGTCGATCAGCCGGTAGCGGTGTACCAGCAGGCCGAGCAGCAGGGTGGCCTCGTGCAGGGCGAACTGCCTGCCGATGCAGGCGCGTTCACCGTTGCCGAACGGCTTGAACAGGTGGACCGGGCGCGTCGCCTCCTGCTCGGGCGTGAAGCGGTCGGGGTCGAACAGCTCGAGGTTCTCTCCCCAGGCGGGGTCGCGGTGCAGGGCCGGGGTGAGCACCATCAGCGTCTCGCCCTTGCGCACGGCGTACTTGCCGCCGATGACGGTGTCCTCGACGGGCTCCACGGCGAAGGCGGGCGCGGTCGGCCACAGCCGCAGGCTCTCGCTGAGCACCTGGCGGATGTAGGTGAGTTTGCCGATGTCGCCGTAGTCGGGGTCCGGGGTGTCCGTGTCTCCCCACAAGGCGTCCACCTCGGCCTGGGCCCGCGCGAGCACCTCGGGGTGCTTGGTCAGGTAGTACAGGGCGAACGAGAGGGCCCCGCTGGTGGTCTCGTGGCCGGCGATGAGGAAGGTGATCACCTGGTGGCGGATGTTCACGTCGTCCAGCGGCTCGCCCGTCGCCGGGTCGGGGGTGTGCAGCATCCGGCCCAGCAGATCGTCCGTGCTCGGGTCGCCGGACGCCCTGCGCTGCCGGATCACCTCGTCGACCAGGTCCGTCATCAGCTCGGCGTCCTTGCGGAACTGATCGGCCTGCTTCCACTTGAACAGCTCCGTGCCCGGGATCGACTCGCCCTTGGCCTGGGTGAAGTGCAGTGCCCGCGACATGGCGTCGACGAACGGGTGCGGCTCGTCCTTGCGGAAGGACTCGAAGTCGTAGTCGAAGCCGCACAGCCCGATCGTGTCGAAGGTCAGCCGGGTCATGTCCTCGGGGACGTCCACGGCCTGCGTCCCGGCAGCCCGGTCCCACTTGGCGATCAGAGAGCGGGCCACGCGGAGCATCGTCGCGTGGTAGCCGCGCATCGCCCCGAGTGAGAACGCCGGCATCAGGATGTCGTGCGCCTTCTGCCAGTTCGTCTCGTGGTTGAAGGCGGTGAACAGTCCGTCCCCGGCGATCTGGCGGATCTCGACCAGGTCAGGGTGCACGTTCTTGCGGAACCGGGTCTCGTCCGACAGCTCCTTCACCAGATCCAGGCCGCCGATGATGATGGTCTCGGTCCCGAAGACGCGGACCCGGAACACCGGCCCCAGCTCCTTGACCTCCTTCATCAGGTGGACGAGGCCGTCGGCACCGCTCGGGATGTCGAGGACGTGGCCGATCAGGGGCAGCGCAGGACGCTCAGGGATCGCCTGGGCCGTCTCAACGGACGCGTGAGTCATGAGCGTGCCTTTCGTTCCGCACCGGTAAGTCGCTTGGGGATCAAGCTACACACGACATTGTCAAATGACAATGTCGATTGAATGTGTTGCATGACACGGTCGCCCGACAGAGCCAGGCGGGGTGCGGAACTTGAGCGGATCGACGACTTCGACGCGGTCGCGAACAGCCGGGCGGTCACCCTCGGCCACGAGGTCGCGGGCGTCGTCCACACGCTCGGCCCGGACGTGCAGGACATATGGGCACCAGGTCAGCGGGTGGTGCTCCAGGCGGGGCAGGCGTGCGGGGAGTGCGGAGGCTGTCTGCGCCGCATGTCATGCCGGCAGCCACTGACGCGCGGCGTGGACTACGACGGGGGCTGGGCCCAGTACGCCGTCGCTCGCGAGGACACCCTGCTTCCGATCCCGGACGACCTGCCCTTCGACCAGGCCGCGATCATCCCCGACGCGGTTTCCACCCCGTACGCCGCCATCGTGGGGGCGGGCGCGGTCCGGCCCGCGCAGGCGGTCGGCATCTGGGGTGCGGGCGGCCTGGGCGCACACGGCATCCGGCTCGCCCGCATGGTCGGTGTGGCCCCGATCATCGCCGTCGACCCGCTGTCCACCGCGCGTGAACGCGCCCTCGCCTTCGGGGCGGACGTCGCGCTGGACCCGACCTCGGCGGACTTCGCCGAGGCGGTGGAGGAGGCCACGGGCGGACGGGGCATTCAGGTCGCGTTCGACTTCGCGGGCGTCCCCGCGGCCCGCGCACAGGCCACCGCCGCGCTCGGTCCCGAGGGGGTCCTGGTCCTGGCAGGGCTCACGCCGGAGCCGATCACCATCGGCGACAGCATGGGCTTCTGCTTCCAGGGCAACCAGATCCGCGGCCACTACGGCTCCGGGCCCGAGCACGTGGAAGAGCTCATCGACCTGGCCTCCGCCGGACGGATCGACCTGGCCCCGTCCATCACCGCCCACGTACCCCTGGCCGACGCGGCGGACGCCGTCGCACGCCTGGAGAAGAAGATCGGCGACCCGATCCGGCTCGTACTCACGCCCTGACTCCGCGACCCCGCGCAGTCAGCGGCACATGGAGCGACACGAAGTCGCTGGTCCCTACGAGTTCATCCCACTCGGTGTGCTGGACCCTGTCGACGAGATGTCCGAGCCGCTCGGGAGGCGCGGGGCCGCTGCGTGCGGTGTAACGCACCGTCACGCCGAACCCGAGCGCACGTTCTGCGGTTGCCCGGGCGATCCGGCCGAAGCCGACCAGGCCGAGTGCGGTACCACTGACATCGCAGCAGCTTGTGAACGACAGCCAGCCCCCGGGCGACCCGGAGCATCGCCCGAAGGTACGGAGCCTGAACACCGGGGACGTTCACGTGTACGCCGACAACCCGGGCAGACGGACCAGCGGGACCGGATCATGAAGTGCCCGGACCCCCACAGTGGATCCACACAGCCACCTGGTGATCATCCCGTCGGCCGAGGCGCCCACGCGATAGCTGCGCTCTCCCGGCAGAGGTACATGGGTCGCCGATCCCGTCGCAGCGCCCACTTGCGGGTGCCCGCGGCAAGCAGCGCCCGCGCAGTATCCCCCGGCGCAGCAAGCGAGCACGCCACGGGCCGACGCATCTCACATCAGCTACGTGGCGCCGGGCTCGGTCTATCGCCTTTGTCGAAGGATACAGTCAGTCGAACGGATGCTCGCGGCATTCCCTGCCGTTCCGTGCACCCGCCCCCTGCCCGCAGGGGCATTGCGCGGACCCCCTTCGCGAAAGGACCCCAGCTCATGCGTGTGTTCATAAACGAACCGGTCGAGAGAAGGAACGGGCCCTACGCCCGGCACTGGGGGCTCTGCTCGTGCTCTGTCTGAGCCTGCTGTTGATCGTGATGGCCAACACCGCCCTCACGGTCGCGGCTCCCGCCATGACCCAGGACCTCGGCCTGTCCAGCACGGACCTGCAGTGGGTGATTGACGGCTACACCATCCCTTACGCCGCCCTGATGCTGCTGTTTGCTGCGATCGGCGACAAGTACAGCCGACGCGACGCGCTCGTTCTCGGGCTCGTCCTGTTCGGCGGCGGAGCAATATGGGATTCACTCGTCGACAGTGCGACCGGAGTCATGGCGGCCCGTGCGGTGATGGGTGTCGGTGCGGCGGTCATCATGCCCGCCACGCTCTCCCTCCTCGCCGCGACCTTCCCGCGCGCCGAGCGGACCAAGGCGATCACCTTGTGGGCGGGCACCGCCTTCGCCATCGCCGCCGGCCGCTGATCGCGGGCATGCTGTTGGAGAGCTTCAGTCGGAAGTCCACCTTCCTGATCAACGTTCCCGTGATCGCCCTCGCCATCGTCGGCGTCTTCGTCCTGGTACCGCCGTCCAAGGCCACGCACGCGCCGCGGATCGACTACGTCGGTGGACTGCTGTCGGTGGTGTGGATCGCCGCGCTGGTCTTCACACTCATCGAGGCCCCGCACGGCTGGGACGCCAAGGCGGTCACGGGCACGGTCATCGGGGTCGCGGGGCTCGTGGCGTTCGGCCTCTGGGAGCTGCACCACCCGCACCCCCTCCTCGACCTGCGCCGCTTCGCGAACCGCGCGTTCACGGGTGCCACATCGCCGCCGTACTGTTCTTGCTCGCGGTCTTCGGCGCCTTTTTCTACCTCACCCAGCACCTCCAGTTCGTCCTGCAATACGACGCGTTGGAGACCGGCATACGCATGCTGCCGCTCGCCGGCGCGGTCTTCGCCGGCTCCGTGCTGACCGGCTACCTCACCCCGCGCATCGGCATGAAAGCGACGATCGTCGCGGGCATGGTCGGCGGCACGATGGCACTCGCATGGCCCTCGGCCTGCCCATGGGCGGCTGGAAGGGATCGTGCCTCGGCGTCAGGCACGGTGCCGAAGGTATCCGGAAGTACACCAAGCCCCAGGCGGTCTCCGTGAACCGGTTCCCGATGCGCCGCGATATGCACATGCTCCCCTTCGACGCCTCGTCCTACCGCTTCATCCTGCGCTTGGTGACCGCCATGTACGGCAACCGCCTGCCCCCCCCCCGCAACAAGTAGCTGCGTCACGTGGCCACGCCATCACCCGTTCATGAGAGGTCAGATCCATGTCCGTGACACCCACCGCCGCCCCGCACGCGTCCGTCGGAGCGATGCCCGAAGGCGTCTCCCTGCCGTTGCCCCAGAAGAACCTGAGCATGGACGAGGAGCGTCAGGCCCGGAAGCAGGAACTCGCGGCGGCTTTCCGGCTCTTCGCGCGCTTCGGTTTCTCCGAGGGGGTCGCCGGGCACATCACGGCCCGCGATCCGGAGAACCCTTCGGCTTTCTGGGTCAACCCGTTCGGGATGTCGTTCAGCCAGATACGGGTCTCTGACCTGATCCTGGTCGACCACGACGGCACGCTCCTCGAAGGCAGGCGCCCGGTCAACAACGCCGCGTTCTGCATCCACTCCGAAGTGCACCGTGCGCGGCCCGACGTGGTCGCGGCCGCCCACATCCACTCTGTGCACGGCAAGGCGTTCTCCAGCCTCGGGATCCCCTTGGCCCCGATCACGCAGGACTCCTGTGCCTTCTACGAGGACCACGGCATCTACTCGGACTACCGCGGCGTGGTGAACGACACCGAGGAGGGTCGCAAGATCGGCGTGGCCCTGGGTGACCGCAAGGCGGTTGTCCTGCAGAACCACGGACTGCTCACGGTCGGGGCGTCCGTGGCCGAGGCAGCCTGGTATTTCATCACGATGGACCGCTCGTGCCAGGCCCAGCTGCTGGCCATGGCCGCGGGCGAGCCGAAACTCATCGATGCCGAAACGGCACGGAGGGTTCGCGCCCAGGTCTCCGGAGAACCGCCGGACTGGTTCCAGTTCCGGCCCCTCTGGGACCAGGTCACCGCGGAGCAGCCGGATCTGTTCGACTGACCCGACCGGCGACGCGCAGATGGGAGGGGACAGGCGCCGGCCTGTCCCTTCCCCTGCGAGGTGGCTGCGCGCCCGACCCTCTACTCCGCCTTCTCGGTGAGGGTCTCGAGGTGCTGGCCGACAAGGCGGAGCACATCGAGGCTGGACTCGCTGTTGCGGTCGACAAGCCAGCACAGGGCGGTCCCGTCAAGGACGGAGTTCAAGTAGCGGGCCAGGACGGGCAGCGGGACGGTCCACTGGATACCGGCGCTCTGGGCATGAGCGTCGTCGGCGTTGAGGCAGTGGCGTTCCTGGCGGGGTGACACGGTCGATCGACAACAGAAACCCTGTCGCGGCAGATGTGAGGATCGGCTGGGAGGAGGCGTAGGCCAGGGGTGCGTGGTCGTCTTGGGCGTCACTGAACTGGGTGGTGGCGACGCCGATGCTGCCGAAGGCGGCCGAGGCGACGCCGGTCGTGTACGCCTCCCGGGCAATGTGGGCGGCGCGGTCCCCTCGTGCGCCAGGGTCTGCGCTATGCCGACATCTGCCGAGCAATGAGCGGGTCCGGACGTGGACCACGGGTGTGAGTGTTCATGGTGTGCCTCCTGTGGGGATGTGCTTCACCGAGATGGTCGGTTCGCCGCCGCTCGCCTATGGGAATTCGGTGGCGCATGACCTGCGCGGGGCGCCCCCTGCGTGAGGACAACTCCCCGCTGCACGCGATCGCCCAACGCGTCGGTTACACCTCGGAGTTCGCCTTCGCCAGAGCCTTCAAGCGCGAGTACGGCGTGGCGCCGGGGCAGTACCGCACGAGCTGGCACCCTGAGGTCCAGGGGCCCCGGAACCAGACTCCACCGCCGGTTGCCGTCGAGCTCGGTCAGAACGCCGGGAGGGCCACGAGATTCAGCTGGCCGCGTGCCAGCGCCACAACGGCGGCGATGAACGCTTGCAGGCAAGTTGCCTCAGCCCCTTCGTCGGGGTAGGTCAGGCGCTGCATAACGAGCCCGTCGAATCCGGAGAGGAAAAACCGCGCGACTGTTTCCGCGGGCTGGGCCAAGGGTTCACCTGCGCGCTCGGCCGCCTGCGTCACGAGCCTCGCCGTCACTTCGACCACGCCACGATAGTGGCTCTCAAGGGCTTCGTTGAGCGCGGGCGCGCGGAGTGCGAACATGCTCAGCTCCTCAAGGAGGAGGTGGTGGCCTGGCTTCTCGCGCACCGTGCTCCAGAGGACTGAGGCCAATGTGCCGACCGTCTCCTCGAATCCGGCATCGTCCGGAACGGCCTGCTCGACCTGCGCCAGCAGCTCCGCCGTGAGCTGTTCCATGACGGCGCGGTAAAGCCCTTCCTTCGTGCCGAACGTGTAGTGCACGGTGGCTTGAGCGACGCCCAGTTCGGTGGCGATGGCACGTGTGCTTCCGGCCGAGACTCCTTCTCTCGTCATGAGGTCGATGGCTGCTTTGATCAGTTGAGGGCGGCGCTCGGCCGCTGGGACATGAGCCATGGATTCATACTACCGACTTAGTCTCACGAGCAAGTCGATGGACAAGCAGCTGCTGGTTCCCCGATCGTGGGCGGGGCCGCCGTCCCCGCGGCCGACCCCGTCTTCCCTTCGCCCAGGGCATATGTCGTTTCCACGCCATTGAGAGTGGGCAGCAGCCCACACGCACGAGCCTGGCGATGACGGGGATCGGCCTGTTTTCGCGCCTTCTCAGGCGGCGGGCACATTCTGGGTCTGTCGCCCTCCGGGCTGCATCGCGCTGGCGACTGTCATCTTCAGCAAGGGCAACGAGGCGACGAACGTGCCGAGTGCCAGCACAATACTGAGCACATTGGCCCCTGCTGCGTCGAGTACGGCACCTACGGCCAGCGGTCCGATACCGCTTCCCAGCGCACCCGCCCCGCCGAGAGAAGCGACCAGGCGTCCAGTCGGGTCGATGACCGCCGCGGCGGCGAGCATCTGCACCAGGACGGCCATCTGGCATCCCTGCCAGAGGACGGCGGCGATGACGAACAGCACGGGGTCGTGGGTGAAGACCAGGGCTGCCATCGCCAGGGCCTGGGCGGCGGCCGAGAACCGAGGCGTACGACCATGCGCCCTGGGTGACGGCCCACAGGAGCGCGGTACCGCCGGGCAAGATCAGCGAAGGCCTTGCTGTACTCGGCATTGCTTTGGCAGCCGGCTCGGCGGGCACATCATACCCCGATGCCGCGGGACCCTCGGGAAGCCTGCGCACCAGGGGCCAGGCGAGCAGACAGCACAGCCCCATGAGCAGGAAACCCACTCCCTCGCCCACATCGTGGGTGAGGGCGGATACCGCCATGATCAGCAACGCTGAGACACCGACAGTCCAGGAGATGGTGACCGAGGACGCCTTGTCCGCGTCGTCGGTCGCGGCAAGCGCGGCCGTGGCCGCCGCGTACACAGCACCCAGCCCCGCTCCCAGTACCAGGTAGCCAGGATCAGGGTCGCCACGTCGGGCGCCACGGTGGCGGCCACAAAACCGACTCCGGCGACAGCCAGACCGAGACGGGCCATCTTGACGCGTCCCGGTCGCGCAGCCCGTTTGGCCAGCAACAGTGTGAGGACAGCGGTCGCCATGAGCTGGGTTGCGGCCACGAGCCCGGCGCCGGAATCCGACATCGCGAAACGCGACGCGAAGTCGTCGACGAAGACGGGCATCACGTTGGATCCGCCACTGCCCAGAGTCACACTCCCGCTATGAGCGCCACCGCGACGCCGAAAGTCGGCACGGAGCCGTTATGCGCCTTCACCGGATGCCCCCTTCTGGGAAACGAAACGATGAGCGTGCGCTGCTCGTCCGCAACTCGCCGAGTGTGCAATGACCATAAGACCCTCGCAGGTTGTCTGGGCAGGCGACAAAGATGCCTCAGGCCGCCCGCGTTCGGGGGCGCCGTCCGGGCACTCAGCCCGCCCAGACGTCCTCGACGTAGGCCCCGGACTCGATCAGCGCGGCCAGCCAGGCAAGCGGCCTCCGCGTCGTCGGCACCGGTGTGCTTGCGGTAGATGGCCGTGAACGCCTCCCGCACAGCGGGGGCCATGCGGCGGCCGTCACCGCAGATATAGACGCGCCCCCCGTTTTCCAGAACGGCCCAGACGGACGTCGTCGCTCTCCTGGGCGGTGCGGTCCCGGACGAAGCGGGCACCGTCCTCGGGAGCGTGACTGAAGGCGGGGCGCAGGCTGACGGCGCCGGCCGCGCGTGTGGTTGTCCGGCCGAAATGGGGCAGTGGACGGCCGGACAACCCTGCGTGTGGTGGGTCATCGCGCGGGGGCCAGCAGCTGGGTGGCCGCCAGCTGCGCGTACAGCCGGTCCTGGGCCACCAGTTCCTCATGGGTGCCCACCGACCGAACTCGGCCGGCCTCCATGACGACGATCCGGTCGGCACCTGCCACCGTCGACAGGCGGTGCGCCACCACCAGCACGGTGGTCTCGCGGGCCAGCTCCGCGACGACGTCCCGCAGCGCCAGCTCGTTGACGGTGTCGAGCTGCGAGGTCGCCTCGTCAAGGAGCAGCAGTCGGGGCTTGCGCAGCAGTGCACGGGCGATGGCGATGCGCTGCCGCTCGCCGCCCGACAGCTTCGAGCCGCGGTGTCCGACCGGGGTGTCCAGGCCGTGGGGCAAGCGGTCGACGAGGGTGTCGAGCTTCGTCCGTGCCAGGACCTCGCGGATGTCGTCGTCCGTTGCGCCGGGCGCCGCGAAGACCAGGTTCTCGCGCAGTGTACCGGCCAGCACAGGAGCGTCCTGCTCCACGTACCCGATGGCGGACCGCAGCTCGGACAGGGACCAGTCCTGTACGTCCCTGCCGTCGACCAGGATGCGGCCGACGGTGGCCTCGTAGAACCGCTCGATGAGCGCGAACACGGTCGACTTGCCCGCACCGGAGGGACCGACGAAGGCTGTCATTCCGGCGCCCGATACCTCGAAGCTCACCTGCTGATGGATGTACGGCTGGCCCGGACGGCGGAAGGACACGTCCTCGAAGCGGACCGACGCCGGGCCCGGCCCCGCTGCACCCTGCCTGGGCAGGGCGCCCTTCCGCCGGGCGGTCGGCTCCGTCGACAGGTGTTCCACCTGCGCGATCCGGGAAATTGCGGCTGCCCCCTCCTGATAGTGGGACACGGCGTCGACCAGCTTGGACACCGGTTCGATCAGGTAGAAGAGGTACAGCAGGAAGGCGATGAGGGTGGATACGGGGATCTCCCCGGACGCCACCCGTGCCCCGCCGATCGCGAGCACCGCGAGGAAGGCCAGCTGTACGGCGAGTTCGTCCGCCGAGCCTGCCACGGCCTCCCACTTCGCGCTCTTCACGCCGTGCCGCCACGCCCGCCGTGCCGCCGCATCCACCCGGGCGGACTCCCGCTCCTCGGCACCGGACGCCTTCACCGTGCGAAACGCCCCGAAGACCCGCTCCAGCGCGATGGAGATCTCCCCGACCGCCTCCTGCGACCGCTCGGTGGCCCGCGCGATCCTTGGCATCACCAGCGCGGCGGCCCCGCCGACCAGCACGACCACACCCAGCGTCACACCCAGCAGCACGACGTCCAGGAACGCCATCATCACGATCGCCGCCACGAAGGCCACCGCACCAGTGGCCGCGGAGACGACCGCCTGGGTGCTGACCGCCCGCAGCAGCGTGGTGTCCGAGGTGACCCGGGACATCAGATCACCCGGGGGAATCCGCTCCCACTCCGCGAGCCGCAGCCGCAGCAACCGCCCCACAAGGGTGCGCCGCGCGGCCAGGACCACCGACTCCGCTGTCCGCTCCAGCACATACGCGCCGAACGCCTCGACCGCCGTGCCCAGCACCACCAGCGCGGTGAGCGCGATCAGGATCCCGGCGATGGTCTCACCTGTCGCCAGCCGGTCCACCAGTGCTTTGGTGGCAAGCGGCTGCAGCAGTCCCCCGGCGGCCCCGACCAGGGCGCACAGCAGGCCGAGAGCGACGGCCCACCGGTGCGGGTGGACATACGCGTACAGTGCCTTGACCGTCTCTCGGGCGGACAGGGAAGTTTCATCCGTCGCCGGGGCGGATGCGGTGTTCACGACGTTCCTTTCTTCTGCAGTCTGCCGGGCACCGCATCAGCGGTCCGGTACACCAGTGCGTGAGATGCGTCGACTCAGGGGACGAATGCGGCCGCCCTCGTGGCGAGGGCGTGCACCAACGCTCCGGAGACCTCAGGACGCACGACGAACAGGACGAAGGCGCCCGCCGCCAGCGTCACGCCGAGGGACTCCAGAAACGCGCCGCCGCCAGGCATGACGTCCCGGCCTCGCGCTCCGGCCGATGCCCCGAGGGAAGTGTCGATCTCCTTGTGCCGCGCACGGTGTGTCATGCCTCCAGCCTGGAAGCCCGGTCGCCTCGCGCCCATCCGGCAACTGTCGGGTCAACCCCCGCCGAGTGGCTGGAGAAGACCGCCGCCTGGTCGCGCCGGACCGGTCGGGAGGAGACTCCGCCGGTCGGCAGGCTGGTACCCGCCGATCGGCGGGGCCGTTACCGCAGCCTGCCGGATGGTCCGCCTCCTGACGTCCACGCGAGATTCTCCGTATGACAAAGTCGCAGCCGCTGCAGGAGACGTCAGCTCCGCAGGAGAACTCGCCTCCGCAGCCCCGAACCTCCACCGAGTCCGCCGTGCCGGCTTCGCCCGGTCCCTCGATGGGACGCCTCGTCGGGGTGGACCTGGCCCGCGCGCTGGCGGTGTTCGGCATGTACGTCGTGCACATCGGTCCCCCGCTGTCGGCCACGGACGGCGTCGACAGCTGGGTCCGGTACCTGGCGGACGGTCACTCGTCGGTCCTGTTCGCCACCCTCGCCGGGTTCTCACTGATGCTGATCGCCGGCCGCCGGGAGCCGAAGACCGGCCTGGCCGGTCGGCAGGCGAAGGCCAGGATCGCGATCCGCGCCGTGGTCCTGCTGGCGCTGGGCACAGCGATGGCGATGGAATTCGGGGGAGTGATCATCCTCGGCTTCTATGGGGTCTACTTCCTGCTGGCCCTGCCCCTGGTACGACTGCGGGCCAGGACGCTCGCGATCACCGCCCTCGCCCTCGCCCTCGTCACACCGCAGCTGGCGTTCGCCCTGAGCTCGCTGCTGACTGAGCCGATCCAGCAGAGCATCAACGCCTACGACCCGCTCCACCGGCTCAGCGACGTGGGAGTGCTCGATCTGCTGCTCACCGGCTTCTACCCGACGATCACGTGGATTCCATTCGTGATCGCCGGTATGGCGCTGGCCCGCCTCGACCTGTCCGCGACCGCCGTCCAGCGGCGCCTGGCCGCGCTCGGCGCCGCCCTCACCGTGGCCGCGTACGGTATGTCCTTGCTGCTCGCCGGCAAAAGCGCGTTGAGGAGCATGGCGGAAGACGGGCCGTCGTCCGGTGGCTCGGTGCCCCTCGACAGCGGGTCGTTCGAACCCCAGGCATCGATGCTCTTGACGGCCGGACCGCACAGCGGCACCACGTTCGACATCATCGGCAGCGTGGGAGTCGCGATCCTCGTGATCGTGGGCGCGACGGTGGCGATGGACCGCCTGCCGCGACTGCGCCGCCTGGCCAAACCGGTCATCGCCGTGGGCACCATGTCCCTGACGGCCTACGTGGGGCACTTCGTCGCACAGTCCGCGCTGTCCATGCCCAGCGGGACCAGCACCCAGCAGTCCTGGGTGCCGCTGCTCATGTTTGTCCTCGGGGCGATCGTGTTCGCCGCGATCTGGTCCCGCTTCTTCCGCCGCGGGCCCCTGGAGTATCTGCTCAACGCCGCCACCAAACCGGCGAAGCACATCCGATGAGGCCCGTCCGGGGTGGGGCTCTCCTCCACATCCCACCCCGGCCTGGACCGCTCATGAATCCAGTTGTCACTGGGCGACCCGCGGCCTCCACCGGCTGCTCGACCGACAGCGTGCGAACGGCCGGAACTCCGTTCTCGGCGAGCCAGTCAGCCACGCGGACTTCATGATTGAAGTCGCGAGCGGGGGATTCAGTCCGTTGGCCCAGCGTCCTGAATCCGCAAGCCTGAAGAGATGTATCCGCAGGTCACAGACCTGCTCGACGGGGCGGGCGGGACTCGAACCCACGGCCGATTGACTATTAGTTCGCCGAACGCTTCGATCGCCTGCGGGCGCGCTTGCCGTAGGTGATGCGCCACTGGTCCGCTCCCGAGTTTGGTCAGGGCGTACCATGTCATTGCCTCGACCATGTCACTCATCCCGGTCGCTTCGGTGGGCTACTTCAGCGGCATATGAAGCCTTAGATGATCTCTTGGCCCAGCTTGTCGCGGTTGAGGTGCGGCCAGTTCCAGGCGGTGCTGGAGAAGATCCGCGTCCCGCGGACCGGTCCAGGCCGTCCGCCTGCGCAAAGACTCACGCGGCGGACGACCACCCGGCTCCGATGAAGAGCGCTACAAGAAGCGCAACACTTGGCGGCCCTTGGAGGTGACGAGCCTCTTGGCGATGTCGCGCAAACTCATCTCCTGGTCGCGCAGGTGGAGGGCCATGGACAGCATGTCGTTGTTGGTGACGCCCGCGCCGCCGATGGTCTTGCCGCGCTTGCGAGCGGACTCGCGGCCTTCCAGGGTGCGGTCGCGGATGTACTCACGCTCCATGCCGGACATGGCGGCGAGGACGGTGAACGCGATGCCGGAGGGATCGTGTGAGCCCTTCAGCTCCCCGGTGAGGAACTCCAGGCCGACGTCGCTCGCCTTCAGTTCCTCCGCGAGCATGGCCAGTTCGATGCCGCGGCCGAGTCGTTTGTGTTCGTGGACGACGAGGGTGACGCGCACGCCGGAGGAACGGATCTCCCCGGCGAGCTTGACGGCGGCCTCCAGCTCGGGGCACTTGGTGGCGCGGGTGGAGCTTCTCCGAGAAGACCCGGGTGACCCCGGCTTCGGCGAGGGAGTCCAACGGGGCGTCCAGGGACTGCCGCGCGGTCGAGGTGCGGGCGTACCCGAGGCAGACGTGCCCGACCGGCTCGGTGCCGGCGCTCGCGGGCCGGGGCAGCTCGGTCCAGACCGAGCCCGGCTTACGCACGGCGGGGGGCGGCACGTTTTCCAGAGGGCTTCCTCTTCCCAGACGTAGCTCCGTGGCATCCCAGGTCCCGATTCGGCCCGTCCTGGTGTCGGCTACGACTTGGGTAGGCCCCAGATTCCCAATGGCCATGGTCAACGCGTCAGGTTCGCGCCCGACCTCGTTTGTGATCGCGTCGATGTCGTACAGGTGGAACCCAGGCGGGACGATCGTGATGAGGCCGGACCCGTCGTGCCGTAACCACGAGAGCTCAACATCCTCCGGAAGGCGGGCCCCGATCCGTTCATACAGCCGATCCAATGCGGACCGGGTACATGGACCCGGAAGTTTCTCCTCGGGCGCATACGAGGCAAGCCACCGCTCGATCTTCACCCACGACTCATCGATCGCCGCCCTCGTACTCACTCCTTCAACGGTCACGGACATCCGGTCAGCACCAGAGCTCCGTCGCTGGCCCTCCCATTTTCGCGGTGCAGCACCGGTCTGCGCTATCCCGGCTTCCCAGGGCTGTGGTCAGGGGACGTCGCCCGACCAGGTGAAGCAGCTCGGGTCACCGGGGCGCGGGTCGTATAGCGCGCGGCCGCCGGGGAACTGTCCGAGCTCGGTGGGCCGGGCGGCACCGGTGGCGATCTCGTCCGGCGTCCAGCCCGTGACGTCCAGGGGCAGCCCGTCCAGCGGGCCGCCGGTCAGTTCGACGAAGGTGTGCCCCGGCCGCGGGCTCGGGTTGGGGTCGTCGTGGTCGTGGCCGCAGGGCTTCGGCGAGGCGGGTGACCCACTGGGCCGCGGTGGCGAAGCCCGCAACACCTCACTCACCCGAGCACGGGTCGCGCAGATCGTCGGCGCGCATCACGGCGGCTTCTACTCGTGGTCGGCGGGGTTCGTGGCGTAGGGGTGGACGGGGCAGCCAGGACCGAAGGAGGTTGGTCGACGCTTGCGCGCTGGAGCAGGTCCAGCTCGGGAGCGCGGCGAGCCGACCAGGGTCATCGCGATGTCGAGGCGGTCCAAGCGGTCCGCGGTTGACGCGTACGACGCCGTGCACGTCGCGGCGAACCAGCGGCGGGAATGGCCCTTCGCAGCGGACATCCGGACTGCTTCGGCATGATCAACCACGACGCGCTCATGGCCCAGGTGGCCCGGGCTGTGGTGGACCGGCCTATGCACGGTGGCCGACCGCCGGCAGGACACCCAGCCAGCATGTCCGCCGAGCCAGGGGCCCATACCGGCGTTGGAACACCGGCACCGGTCCACCGCGGACTGTGGGTCCGCCCGCCACCGCTTCCAGGCCCCGAGCGCCGCATCCGTCCGGTGAGCTGTCGTGAGAAAACACCTCAAAACAGGTGGCGACAGCACCCGGCACCCGGCACCCGGCACCCGGCACCCGCTCGATCACCCGAAACGAACCGACCCACACTTCGAGGCTAGTAATTTCCTGTGAATTGAGACGGTACCTTGCACGGGCCCGTTTCGGTGATCGTTGACGCGGCGCGCGTGGGGGGAACTGTCCACACTGTTCATGACGCGGGATTAGTCGAACACCTTGCTTTCATCCCGACCCGAGGACCGGAATCTCGTGAAAGAAATCATCAGCGCCGTCCTCTCCGATGACGCTGCCTCCGAAGACTTCGCCGCGCTCCCCGTACCCGATTCCTATCGCGGCGCGCTCACGCTGAAGGAGGAGGCCGGGATGTTCGAGGGGCTCGCTTCCTCGGACAAGGATCCGGAGAAATCGCTGCACATCAGCGAGGTTCCGACGCCGTCGCCCTGCGCCGGTGAGGTGCTGATCGCGGTCATGGCGAGCGCGATCAATTACAACACGGTGTGGAGCGCCATCTTCGAGCCGCTGCCGACCTTCGCCTTCCTGGAGCGCTACGCCAAGGCCGGGCCGGAGGGCGCCCGGCACGATCTGCCGTATCACGTCGTCGGATCCGACCTGTCCGGGGTCGTGCTGCGCACCGGGCCCGGAGTGCGGCGCTGGAAGCCCGGGGACCGGGTGGTGGCGCACTGTCTGTCGGTGGAGTTGGAGAGCTCCGACGGGCACAACGACACGATGCTCGACCCCGAGCAGCGCATCTGGGGCTTCGAGACCAACTTCGGCGGCCTCGCCGAGATCGCCCTCGTCAAGTCCAACCAGCTGATGCCCAAGCCGGCCCATCTGACCTGGGAGGAGGCGGCCTGCTCGGGGCTGGTGAACTCCACCGCGTATCGGCAGTTGGTGTCCCGGAACGGTGCAGGGATGAAGCAGGGCGACAACGTGCTGATCTGGGGCGCGAGCGGCGGACTCGGCTCGTACGCGACCCAGTTCGCGTTGCACGGCGGCGCCAACCCGGTCTGTGTGGTGTCATCGGACGCCAAGGCGGAGCTCTGCCGTTCCATGGGCGCCGAGGCCGTCATCGACCGCAGCGCGGAGGACTTCCGGTTCTGGTCGGACGAGCGGACTCCGAATCCGAAGGAGTGGAAGCGCTTCGGGAAGGGGATCCGCGAGCTGACCGGCGGCGAGGACGTCGACATCGTCTTCGAGCACCCGGGTCGGGAGACCTTCGGCGCGTCGGTGTACGTCACCCGCAAGGGCGGCACCATCGTCACCTGCGCCTCTACGTCCGGCTACACCCACGAGTACGACAACCGCTACCTGTGGATGTCGCTCAAGCGCATCGTCGGCTCCCATTTCGCCAACTACCGCGAGGCATGGGAGGCCAACCGTCTCATCGCCAAGGGAAAAATCCACCCCACCCTCTCCACCGTATTTTCGCTGGCCCAGACCCCGGCGGCGGTGCGGCGGGTCCATGAAAACCGTCACAGCGGCAAGGTCGGCGTACTGTGTCTCGCCCCGACCGAGGGCCTCGGCGTCCAGGACCCTCAGGCCCGCGCCCGTCACCTGCCATTCATCAACCGGTTCCGCGAAGTCGCCGAGTAGCGTCCCCCGACCTTCCCGCCGACCGCACCGAGGACGGACGGCCAAGACTAAGGATTTGCGGGTGCGGTTCGGACTCCACTGAAGGCAGCGCGACATCGCGATCTGGATCGGAAGGGACCGACGAGACTTGGAAACGAAGGACGACGCCACAACGGCCTGGATCCGCCGATATCACTCATCCGATGGCAGTACCGCGCGGCTCATCTGCTTCCCCCACGCGGGCGGTTCGGCCAGCTTCTTCCACCCGGTGTCGGCACGGTTCTCGCCCGAAGCCGACGTGGTGGCCCTCCAGTACCCCGGCCGCCAGGACCGACGCCGCGAGCCGTGCATCGAGGACATCGGCACGCTCGCCGACCTGCTCGTCGAGGAGATCCAGGCCCTCAGCGACAAGCCCACGGTCTTCTTCGGGCACAGCATGGGTGCGGTGCTGGCCTTCGAGACCGCCTTCCGGCTCGAACGGCAAGGGGTCAAACCGCCCAACGCGGTGATCGCCTCCGGGCGGCGCGCCCCCTCGACCCGCCGGGACGAGCAGGTACACAAGCGCGACGACAACGGCATCATCTCCGAGCTCAGGCTGCTCAACGGCACCGACTCGGCGGTGTTCGGCGATGACGAGCTGCTGAGGATGGCGCTGCCTGCGATTCGCGGCGACTACCGGGCGATCGAGACCTACGCCTGCGAACCGAGCCGGAAAGTTCGCTGTCCCATCACCGTCCTGACCGGCGACGCGGATCCGAAGACGACGCTGGAAGAGGCGATCGCCTGGCGACCACACACCGAGGGCTGGTTCCAGGTCAAGGTGTTCCCCGGGGGCCACTTCTTCCTCGCCGACCATCAGGCCGAGGTGAACGACGAGATCGCCAGAGAGCTCGAAGCCGCCCGGTCGGCGGAACAGAGCGCTCGGGCAGGACGTTGAGGAGAGGTCTGTGCCGACATCCCGAGAGCTGCCCGCCCTGACCACCGAGGCCCGGCCCGTGCTGGACCCGAGCCCGCTGCGGGAGTTGCGGGCGAGCGCTCCGGTCTGCCGGGTCCATACGCCGGCGGGTGACGAAGCCTGGCTGGTCACCCGGCATGCCGAGGTGAAGAAGCTGCTCCACGACGAGCGGCTGGGCCGCTCCCACCCGAGCCCGGAAACCGCTCCGAGGTACGTCAAGAACTCCCTGCTCGACCTGCTCGTCGCCGACGACCCGCAGGTTGCGCGCGAGGTGCACGCCCGGACACGCGCCCTGTTCACACCGAACTTCTCGGCAAAGCGCATCCGCGCTCTGCGCCCGCGAATCGAGGAGTTGGCGAGTGACCTGGTGGAGGAGTTGGCAGCGCAGGAACGGCCGGTCGACCTGCACGCGTACTTCTCGTCGCCGTTCTCCCTGCGGATCCTGTGCGAGCTGATTGGGGTGCCGGACGAGGACCGGGAGCGATGCGCGGCGCTGCTGGCCGGTATGGGCCAGATCGACACCGGGCAGTCCGTGGTTACCGGGCCAAAAGCCCTGTTCGGCTTACTCGCCGGGGTCTCTGCGCGCAAGCGGGCGGAGCCGGGCGACGATGTGATCTCCCGGATGTGCGAGGCGGGCATCCCGGACGACCATGCCGGTTCGCTGGCGGCGGTCCTGTTGTTCGCCGGGCTGGAGAGTGTCGCGACCCACATCGACCTCGGGGTGGTGCTGCTGTCAGCTCACCCGGAGCAGCGCGGCGCGGTGCTCCGGGATCCGGCCCTGCTGACCGGCACGGTCGAGGAGGTACTGCGGTCCGCCAAGCGAGCCGGGGCGACCTTGCCGCGGTACGCGAGCGAGGACATCGAGATCGCCGGTGTGACCATTCACGCCGGGGAGCTGGTACTGCTCGACTTCGCGCTGGCGAACTTCGACGAGCAGGCGTTCAGCGAGCCGGAGCTGTTCGACGTCACCCGCTCGCCGAACCCGCACCTGACCTTCGGCCACGGGATCTGGCACTGCGTCGGCGCGCCTCTGGCCCGGGTGGAGCTGAGCACCGCGTTCACCACCCTGTTCTCGAGGCTGCCCGGACTGCGACCCGCGGTCCCGTTGGACGAACTGCGGACGCGGGGTGGCGAGTTGGTCGGCGGCCTCGCCGAACTGCCGGTGACCTGGTAGCCGGGCCGGACCGGATTGCGAGAGCGGAGAGAAATGGGAACTGCTGACATGTCGGACGACGCGAAACTCGTCGACTTCCCGCTGAGACGGCCCGGTGACCCCCTCCCGCCCCAGCAGTACGAGGACTTCCGCGAGCGCGAGGGGCTGGTCTGGTCCACCATGCCCACTGGTGCCCGGGTCTGGCTGGTGACGCGATACGAGGACGTCCGCGCGGTGCTCACCAACCCGAAGATCAGCTCCAACCCGGGACACGAGGGCTTCCCCAGCCCCGGCCGGACCGGCGGGCCGCCCGCGCAGGACCAGGTGCCCGGCTGGTTCGCGGCGCTGGACCCGCCCGAGCACGACCGGTACCGCAAGGTCCTGATCCCGGAGTTCAGTGTCCGGCGCATCAGGGAGCTGCGGCCGCGGATCCAGGAGGTCGTCGACGACTGCGTCGAGGCGCTGCTGGCGAAGGGCAGCCCCGCGGACCTGGCTTCCGACTTCGCGGTGCCGATTCCCTCTCTGGTGATCTGCGCGCTGCTCGGGGTACCGCAAGCGGACCGTGGCTTCTTCGAGTCGCGTATCCGCGTCCTGGTCACGCTGAGCGCCACCGACGAGGAGCGCGACGAGGCGTCCAAACAGATCCTGCGCTACTTCAGCAGGATGATCGCCATCAGGAAGCGGCGCCCCGGCGACGACCTGATCAGCGTGATGATCAGGTCGGAGACAATGACTCCGATGGAGATCGGGGGCGCGGCGATGCTGCTGGTCATCGCCGGCCAGGAGACCACTGCGAACAACATCGCGCTCGGCGCGAGCACTCTGCTGTCGAACCGTCAGTGGATCGGCGACGACCGGGTGGTCGAGGAGCTGTTGCGCTACTACTCCGTCGCCGACCTGGTGCCGCTGCGCGTTGCCCTGGAGGACGTGGAGATCGCCGGACAGCTCATCAAGGCCGGTGAGGGCATCGCCCCGCTGGTCGCCGCGGCCAATCACGACGGTTCCGTGTTCTCCTGCCCGCACCAGTTCGACCCCGGGCGCTCGGAGCAGCACCACATCGCGTTCGGCTTCGGCCGCCATCTGTGTCTCGGGGCGCATCTGGTGCGCACCGAGATGGAGCTCGCCTACCGGACGCTGTTCGAACGGATCCCGACGCTGGAGCTGGCCCGACCCGTCGAGGAGTTGTCGTTCAGGAACAACGGCGTGCTGTTCGGCCTGGATTCGCTGCCGGTTCGCTGGTAGCCCCCTCTGTCCGTGCCCCTCCCTCCGATGAACAAGGAGCCTGGAATTCCCATGGCCATACGTCTCGCCCGGCTCCCCGCCTCGTCCACGGTGGCCGAAGTCTCCGCGGCGCTCGACCGCGACGGCGGTGTGATCGTGGAAGACCTGATCGACAAGACCACCCTCAGGGGGCTCTGGGACGACCTGGGTCCCGCCCTGGAGAAGACCGGGTACGGGGACAGCTCGTTCGCCGGGCAGCGGACCAAGCGGCTGTGCTCGCTGTTCGCGCGCTCCCGGCATATGGAGAAGGTGGCGCTGAACCCGCTGTTCCTCGGCGCCGCCCGCGACCTCATCGAGCGGCCCGTACCCAGCTGGTTCGGTCCGCAGCGGACCGAGATCGCGCCGAACGTACAGGTCAGCATCACGCAGGTGATCCAGATCTGGCCCGGGGAGACACCGCAGACCGCGCACCGCGACGACATCGCGCATATGCTGCCCTCCCCCGGGCCGACCAACCGCGTGCAGATCATGCTGGCGATGGACGAGTTCACCGACGAGAACGGCGCCACGATGGTGTACCCGGGCAGCCACGCCTGGGACGCGGAACGCGGCCCGCGGCCGGAGGAGGCGGTGCAGGCCGAGATGGAGCCCGGCTCCTGTCTGATCTGGGTGGGCGGGCTGTTCCACGGCGGCGGGCCGAACCTCTCCGACGATCCGCGGACCGGGCTCACCATGGCCCTGGTACGCGGCAACCTCCGCCAGGAGGAGAACCAGTTCCTGGCCGTGCCGAAGGAGATCGTCCGGGAGTACCCGGAAGAGTTGCAGCGCCTGCTCGGCTGGGGCCTGTGCCCGCCGTTCATCGGCTGGTACGAGCACGCGGACCCGAACCCCCTGCTCCGCGCCGAGTCCTGAGCGCACCGTGCCCCTGACCGGCAGGGTCAGGGGCACAGGTGTCGTCCCGAGGCCGAAGTCCGGAAACCGAAGGCCACCGTGAGGGATTCTCCTCCCTCGCGGTGGCCTTCGGGTTGTCACCGGTCCGTTCCGCCGCCGCGCCTCATCCTTGGTCGTTCAGCCACTCGTGCACCCGCCGCGCGGTCGTCTCCGCGTCCACCTCCAGCAAGGTGAAGTGGTTTCCGGTCACTTCGAGCACCTCGTGTTCCAGCGGCCAGGACGGCCGCGTGGCCTCGAAGAGCAGCTCGGGCACGAACTCGGCAGCCTGTACGAACAGCGTCGGGGTGGTGATCGGCCCCGGCCGCCAGCCGCTGAACAGCCGCGCGTAGTGCGCCATCGCGGTGAGCTGGTCATCGTCCACCGGGATCTGGGGGAATCGCCGCATCAGCCGGTGGGCGGTGGCAGCCATGCCCAGTGCGAGGTTGTCGCCCGCGCCCGCGGGAGTGTCCAGCAGGACCAGAGCGCGCGGCGGTGTTCCGGCCGCCTCCAGCCGTGCGGTGAGGGTGTGGGCGAGCCAGCCCCCCGAGGAGTAGGCGACGAGTGTGAGCGGTTTGTCTCCGAACGCGCGCAGCACCGCGTCCGCCTGCCGGGCGGCGGTGGCGTCGAGATCGGCCGGAAGCGCCTCGCCCGGGCCGCAGCCGGGTGTGGGCAGGACCCAGACGTCGCGGGTGCCGCGCAGGGCTTTGGCGAACCGGGCAAACTGGTACGGGCTCGCCGGGGCCACCAGCGACGGGACGCACAGCAGGGGCTCGGCCTCCGAGCCGTCCGACAGCCGCACCGGCTCGGCGCCCGTCGGCCCCTCGCCTCCGGTGTCATAGACCTCGAACCTGGGGCGCGTTCCTGCCGCGAGGTCGAGCAGGTCCAGCCCGCGCTCGTGCTGCTCCTGGTCGAACGCGTGCCGGAAGAGGTGTGTGACGGTTCCGCCCCGCGCCACGCCGTCCGCTCGTTCCGGCCCGGCCGCGGCCGCCGGGCCGGCCGACCCGGCCAGCCCGGCCAGCAGATGGGTCGCGAGCGCGCGCGGCGTCGCGTGCTCGAACAGCGCCTCGGCCGTCAGGGCCAGTCCGGTGGCCCGGCTGAGCCTGGTGCGCAGGTCGGTGATCGACAGGGAGGTGAAACCGATTTCGAGGAACCTGCGGCCGGTTTCCACCTCCGCCACGTCGGTGTGGCCGAGAACGGACGCGATCTGCGAGGTGATCAGACCGAGCAGCGCCCGGTCCCGCTCCTCGGCCGTCATGTCCCGTAGGCGGACGGTCAATTCGCGGTGGTCCTCGGCGCACTCCGCCTCCGGAAGGGCCGAAGTCTGCTCATCGTGGCGCGCGCCCCCCTGTGAAAGCAGCGATGTCGTCCCTGGCTCGACCGCCCGGTCCGGCAGCCAGAAGCGGCGGCGCCGGAAGGCGTACGTCGGCAGCTCGATCCGCTGGGCTCCGGTCCCGTCGAAGAGCGCGGCCCAGTCCACGTCCGTGCCGCGTACGAACATCTCGGCGGCGGCGGTCAGCAGGCTCTCGGTCTCGCCGCGGTCCCGGCGCAAAACCGAGACCGCGGTGTCCACCTCGGACCGTACGAGGGCGGTGAGCACCGGATCGGGGCCGACCTCCAGCAGCCGGGTCGCGCCCAGCTCACCGGTCGCGGTCCGCACGGCATCGTGGAAGCGGACCGGACGGCGGATCTGGCGCACCCAGTAGTCTCCCGTCGCCCAGTCCCGCTCCCCCACCGGTTCCCCGGTGACGGTGCTGACCGCCGGGAGTACCGGCTGCCGGTAGGCGACGCTTTCGGCGGTACGGGCGAAGTCCGCCAGCATCGGGTGCATCAGCGGTGAGTGGAAGGCGTGGCTGACCCGCAGCCGGGACACCCGGCGGTCCTCCGCGCGCGCCACCGCCATCGCCCGCTCGACGGCGTCCTCATCCCCGGAGATCACCACCGCCGAGGGGCCGTTCACGGCCGCGATGGCGGCTCGCTCGCCCTCGGGTACCGCCTTGGCGGCCTCGTCGAGGATGCGAAGCGCCTCGTCCTCAGCGGCCTCGATCGCGGCCATCGCACCACCTGTGGGCAGCGCCTGCATCAACCGGGCGCGTGCCGCGACCAGTCGGGAGGCGTCGGCGAGGTCGAAGACTCCCGCGGTGTGGGCCGCGACCAGTTCGCCGATGGAGTGCCCGAGCACGACATCCGGGTTCATGCCCCAGGAGCGCAGCAGCTCGACGAGGGCGGTCTGCACCGCGAACAACGCCGTCTGGGCATACCCGGTCCCGCCCAGCAGCGCCGCCTCGGCCGAGCCGTCCGGAGCGAACAGCGCCTGCCGGACGGCGATGTCGAATCCGGCGGCGCCGTCCAGTTCCGCGTCCAGATGGGCGCACACCTCGTCCAGGGCCCGGGCGAACACCGGGAACCGGTCGTAGAGTTCCCGACCCATGCCGATGCGCTGGCTGCCCTGCCCGGTGAACATCCACGCCGTGCGGCCCTCGGACACGACGCCGGACACCACGGAAGCGTCACCGTCGGCCAGAGCGGTCACGCCCGAACGGAGCGCCGCGTCGTCGGCACCCAGCAGCACCGCGCGATGGTCGAGCAGCGCACGGGTCGTCGCCAGCGAGAAGCCCACGTCGAGGCGGGAGTTGTCATGAACGTCGGTGCCGCTACGGGCGTCGAGGAAGGATGCGAGGCGGCCGGCCTGTGCCCGCAACGTCTGCGAGCTCCGTCCGGACAGCACCCACGGCACCACCGGCAGCTCCGCCGACGGCCGCTCCTCTACGATGACGGGAGCGGTCCGGGGAGCCTCTTCGAGGATGACGTGGGCGTTGGTCCCGCTGATGCCGAACGACGAGACGCCCGCCCGGCGCGTGCGCTCGCCCTTCGGCCAGGCGCGAGCGTCCGTGAGGAGTCGTACCGCTCCGGAGCTCCAGTCCACGTGGGACGAGGGTGAGTCCACGTGCAGCGTCGGCGGCAGTTGCTGTGCGCGCAGGGCCATCACCATCTTGATGAGTCCGGCGGCGCCGGCGGCGGCCTGGGTGTGGCCAATGTTGGACTTCACCGAGCCGAGCCACAGCGGATCCCCCTCACGATCCCGGCCATAGGTGGCCAGCAGAGCCTGCGCCTCAATGGGGTCGCCCAGGCTCGTACCGGTGCCATGCGCCTCCACGACATCCACATCGGACGCCGAGACCCTGGCCGCCCTCAACGCCTGACGGATCACCCGCTGCTGCGACGGACCGTTCGGCGCCGTCAAACCATTGGACGCGCCGTCCTGATTGACCGCGCTGCCCCGCACAACCGCCAACACGCGATGTCCCAGGCGCTGGGCATCCGACAGACGCTCCAGCACCAGCACCCCGGCACCCTCCGACCAGCCGGTGCCATCCGCACCATCCGCGAACGCCTTGCAACGGCCGTCCAACGCGAGCCCACGCTGCTGCGAGAACTCCACGAAGATCGCCGGAGTGGACATGACCGTCGCACCACCGGCCAGAGCCATCCGGCACTCCCCGGACCGCAGTGACTGACTCGCCAGGTGCAGCGCCACCAGCGCCGACGAGCAGGCGGTGTCCACGGTGACCGCGGGGCCTTCCAGGCCCAGCGCGTAGGAGATCCGGCCGGAGATCACGCTGGCGGCGGACCCGGTTCCGACGAAGCCCTCGACTCCGTCCAGCCTGCCGCCCAGCATGTGCAGATAGTCCTGGCCGTTGGTCCCGGCGAACACTCCAGTGGCCGAGCCGCGGAGCGACAGCGGATCGACACCCGCCCGCTCCAACGCCTCCCACGACGTCTCCAGCAGCAGCCGCTGCTGCGGATCCATCGCCAGGGCCTCACGCGGCGAGATCCCGAACAGTGCCGCGTCGAACTCGGCCGCGTCCTGGACGAACCCACCGACGCGCACGTATGAGGTGCCCACGTGGGTCGGGTCGGGATCGTACAGTCCGTCGAGGTCCCAGCCTCGGTCGTCGGGGAACGGCGAGAGCCCGTCACCGGCCGAGGCCACGAGGTCCCACAGCGCCTCCGGTGAAGATACGCCGCCGGGAAACCGGCAGCCCATGCCGACAATCGCGATCGGGTCTTCGGTGTCGTCGGCCGCGTGAGCGGGAGCCTGCGGCGAGGGGGTGATATCCGGTCCGGGCGTCTCCCCCACCACCTGTTCGCGCAGGAACACTGCCAGGGCGGATGGGGTCGGGTGGTCGAAGACCAGAGTGGCGGGCAGCGGCAGGGCGGTGGCGTTGGTCAGCCGGTTGCGCAGGTCGACCGCTGTGAGGGAGTCGAAGCCGAGGTCCTTGAACGCCCGGCCGGGGTCGATCGTCGCGGACGAGGAGTGCCCGAGCACGGTGGCGACCTGGGACTGGACCAGTGTCAGCAGCATCCGGTCCTGCTCGGCCGCCGAACGGCCACGCAGCCGCCGTGCCAGCTCGCCGTCGTCCCCGGCTCCGAGATCGGCGGCGGGGGTACGCGCGGCGGCCACCTCGGGCAGATCGCCGATCAGGGCGCTGGGACGGGTGAACGTCATGGCGGCCGCGAAGCGTTCCCAGTCGACGTCGACCACGGTCTGGCACGTCCGGCCGTCACCGAGCACCTGCTGCAGGATGGCGATGGCCCGGTCCGGGTCCAGTACGCGCACACCCAGACGGCGGAAGTGCTCCGCCACCACGCCGTCGGCGGCCATGCCATCGCCGCCCCACGGCCCCCAGGCCACCGACGTGGCCGCCAGCCCCAGACCGCGGCGGTGTTGCGCCAGAGCATCCACATACGCGTTGGCGGCGCCGTAGGCCGCCTGACCCGCATTCCCCACCACACCGGCGATGGACGAGAACAGGACGAAGGCGTCGAGGTCACGGTCGGCCGTCAGGTCGTGCAGATGGCGCGCGGCGTCCGCCTTCGCCGCCAGCACGCGCGCCAGCCGCTCCGGGGTCAGCCCCTCCACCACACCGTCATCGAGGATCCCGGCAGTGTGAACGATTCCGGTCAGCGGCGCCTCCTCCGGGATGCCGTCCAGCACCGCCCGTACGGCTTCGCGGTCGCCGACGTCACAGGCCGCGAACGCGACATCGGCGCCCAAGTCGGCCAGCTCGCCACGCAGTTCTTCCGCGCCGGGCGCCTCGGCACCCCGGCGGGACACCAGCAGCAGGCGCTCAGCACCGCGAGCAGCCAGCCAGCGGGACACCAGCCCGCCCAGCGCACCCGTACCACCGGTCACCAGCACCGTGCCACGCGGCTCCCAGTCCTCCCCCCGCCCGGCACCGGCCCCGTCCCGTACCAGCCGGGCCGCGAACACACCCGATGGCCGTACGGCCACCTGATCCTCGCCACCGGACGCCGCGAGCACGGACACCAGCCGCGTCAAGCTGTGCTCGTCGACGTCCTCCGGCACATCGACCAGACCGCCCCAACGCTCCGGCTGCTCCAACGCCACCGTCCGGCCCAGGCCCCACAACTGAGCTCCCACCGGATTCAGCAGCCGCTCGCCCGAAGCCACCGACACCGCCGAACGCGTCACACACCACACACGCGCCGCGATGCCGGAATCTCCCAGCGCCTGCACCAATGTCAACGTCGTGGCGGTCGAGCCCGCCAAGGACACGACCCCCATCACCGTCTCGGTGTCCTCGGCTCCGATCTTCGCGGCCAGGGACTCGCGCGTATCGTCGGCGGCCACCGGCACGACGGTCGTCTGAGCGCCGGCGATTCGCAGCGTCCGCACGCACTGGTCCGCGAAGTCGTCGTCCGCCCGGTTCGGGACGGCCACCAGCCAAACGCCCCGCAGCCGGTTCGTCGCCGCCACGGTCACGGGCTTCCACTGCACCCGGTACCGCCAGCCCGAGAGCAGCGACTCCTCGCGGTGCCGCAGCCGCCAGTCCGAGAGCACCGGCAGCACGGTATCCAAGGGCGCGGCCGGCCCCACTCCCAACTGCTCGGCCAGGGAGTCCACATCGCCCTGCTCGACCAAGTCCCAGAACCGCTTCTCGATCCCGCCGGACTCCGCGGCCGCTTCCGCCGGAAGCTCTCGGTCCGGCAGCCAGAACCGCTGCCGCTGGAAGGCGTACGTCGGCAGATCCACCCGCTGGGCGCCGGTCCCGGCGAACACGGCGGCCCAGTCGACCCGCGCTCCGCGGACGAACAGCCCCGACACCGCCGCCATCAGCGTCTCGGGCTCGGCGCGGCCCTTCCGCAGCACCGACACCGCCGCAGCGGTGTCCACCTCGGACTGAGCCAGCCCGGTGAGCACCGGATCGGGGCCGAGCTCCAGCAGCCGGGACGCGCCCTGTCCGGCGGTCGCGGTCGTCAGCGCGGCGTGGAAGCGCACCGGCCGGTGCACCTGGCGGACCCAGTACTCCGGGGTCGCCCAGTCCTCTGCGGTCACCGGCTCGCCGGTGACCGTGCTGATCGCGCGCGTATGGGGATCGTGGTAGGTGATCCCGGCGGCGACCTGGGCGAACTCGTCGAGCATCGGCCGCATCAGGGGCGAGTGGAACGCGTGGCTCACCCGCAGCCGGGAGACGCGGCGGCCTTGGCCGCGCGCGATGTCCATAGCTTGCTCCACGATGTCCTCGGCACCGGAGATCACGGTCGCCGAGGGGCCGTTGACGGCGGCGATCGCGGCCGGGTCACCTCCGGGCAGGCCCTTCAGGATCTCCAGCACGTCGGTCTCGGTGGCCTGGATGGCGGCCATCGCGCCCCCGCCGGGCAGGGCCTGCATCAAACGGGCCCGGGCGGCGACCAGCCGCGCGGCGTCAGCCGATTCGAACACCCCGGCCGCGTAGGCGGCGGCGAACTCACCGATCGAGTGGCCGAGCAGCAGGTCCGGCCGCATACCCCACGAGCGCAGCAGCTCCACGAGCGCGACCTGCACCGCGAACAGGGCGGGCTGGGCATAGCCGGTACGGTCCAGCAGGTCCGCCTCGGCGGAGCCCTCGGCCGCGAACAGTACGTCCCGCAGTGGGACGTCGAACCCGGCGGCGCCTTCCAGCTCGGCGTTCAGGTGGCCGCACACCTCGTCCAGGGCTTGAGCGAACGCCGGGAACCGGTCGTAGAGTTCGCGGCCCATGCCGATGCGCTGGCTGCCCTGTCCGGTGAACATCCAGGCCGTCCGGCCCTTGCTGACCGCTCCGGTCACCACGAAGGTGTCCGGGTCGGCCGCCTCGGTCTCGTCGGCGTCGGCGGACAGCACGGTCCCGTCGGACAGGCGAATCGTGCCCGTGTGCAGGGCCGCGCCGTCGGTGCCGAGTACCACGGCGCGGTGTTCGAGGGCCGCGCGGGTCGTCGCCAGTGAGAAGCCCACGTCGGCAGGGGATTGATCCTGCGGTCCCCGCTCGTCGAGAAGAGCCGCGAGACGGCCGGCCTGTGCCCGCACCGCGTCCGGGGTACGGCCGGACAGCACCCACGGCACCACCGGCAACTCCGGCTCTGCCGACGGCCGCGCCTCTGCCACCGGTTCGGCCTCGGGAGCCTCTTCGAGGATGACGTGGGCGTTGGTCCCGCTGATGCCGAACGACGAGACGCCCGCCCGGCGCGTGCGCTCGCCGCGCTGCCACGGCCGGGACTCGGTCAGCAGCCGCACCGAACCCGCCTCCCAGTCCACATGGGACGAGGGTGATTCCACGTGTAGCGTCTTCGGGAGCTGCTGTGCGCGCAGGGCCATCACCATCTTGATGAGTCCGGCGGCGCCGGCGGCGGCCTGGGTATGGCCAATGTTGGACTTCACCGAACCGAGCCACAGCGGATCCCCCTCACGATCCCGCCCATAGGTGGCCAGCAGAGCCTGCGCCTCAATGGGATCACCCAGACTCGTGCCGGTGCCATGCGCCTCCACGACATCCACATCGGACGCCGAGACCCTGGCCGCCTCCAACGCCCGACGGATCACCCGCTGCTGCGAGGGGCCGTTCGGCGCCGTCAGACCATTCGACGCACCGTCCTGATTGACCGCGCTGCCCCGCACAACCGCCAGCACGCGGTGGCCCAGGCGCTGGGCATCCGACAGACGCTCCAGCACCAGCACCCCGGCACCCTCCGACCAGCCGGTGCCATCCGCACCATCCGCGAACGCCTTGCAACGGCCGTCCGGCGCAAGCCCACGCTGCTGCGAGAACTCCACAAACGCCGCCGGAGTGGACATGACCGTCGCACCACCGGCCAGAGCCATCCGGCACTCCCCGGACCGCAGAGACTGACTCGCCAGATGCAGCGCCACCAGCGCCGACGAACACGCCGTGTCCACCGTCACCGCAGGCCCCTCCAGACCCAACGCGTAGGAGATCCGGCCGGAAATGACACTGGCCGCGGACCCGGTTCCGACGAAACCTTCGACTCCGTCCACCCTGCCGCCCAGAGTATGCAGATAGTCCTGGCCATTGGTCCCGGCGAACACTCCGGTGGCCGAGCCGCGCAGCGACAGCGGATCGACACCCGCCCGCTCCAACGCCTCCCACGACGTCTCCAGCAGCAGCCGCTGCTGCGGATCCATCGCAAGAGCCTCACGCGGCGAGATCCCGAACAACTCCGCATCGAACTCGGCCGCATCCTGGACGAACCCACCAACGCGCACGTAGGTCGATCCCGTGCACCCCGGCTCAGGATCGTACAGTCCGTCGAGGTCCCAGCCCCTGTCGACCGGGAACGGCGAGAGCCCGTCACCACCCGAGTCCAGCATCTCCCACAGGGCCTCGGGGGAGTCGACGCCACCCGGAAACCGGCAGCCCATGCCGACAATCGCGATCGGTTCGCGGGCGGCCGCGCGAAGCTGCTGGTTCTGCTTTTTGAGCGTGTTGGTCTCTTCCAGCGACTTCCGGAGCGCCTGGACGACCTTTTCGTACGGTGCACTCATCTGTTGTGACCCCGATCAGTCCTGTTCGAAGGGTTCGTCGTCGCCGAGCGCCAGTTGTACGAGATCGTCGACGTCCAGCTCTGCGATCGCACCCTCCTCCTCGGGCTCCGCCCCTTCCGGCTCGTCCTCTCCGGAGGCGGCCAGCCGCACCAGGGCGTCCATCAGTCCCGCCGCGCGGAACCGGTCCAGGGGTACGGACGCCAGCGCGCGCCGCAGCCGCTCCTCGTCCAGACCGGGATCCGCGTCGTCGCCATCGTCCGGGAACAGCTCGCCACGCAGATAACCGGCGAGCGATGCCGGGGTCGGGTGGTCGAAGACGAGCGTGGTCGGCAACCGCAGCCCGGTGGCCATGGTGAGCCGGTTACGCAGATCCACCGCGGTGAGGGAATCGAAGCCGAAGTCCTTGAACGCGCGGTTCGCGTCAATCGCGGCGGCGGACGAGTGCCCCAGCACCACAGCGACCTGGGTCTGCACCAGATCCAGCAGCGACTGCTCCCGCTCGGCCGCGGGCAGGTCCCGCAGCCGCCGGGTCAGCTCGCCGGCCTCCTCGGCGCCGGCGTCGGCGGTCGCGGTCAGCGCCGCGGCCGCCTCGGGCAGGTCGGCGATGAGCGCGCTGGGCCGGGCCAGCGTCAGCGAAGGCGCGAAGCGTTCCCAGTCCACGTCGGCGACGGTCGCGCAGGCCCGGCCGTCGGCGAGTACCTGGTCGAGGGCCGCCACCGCCCGCTCCGGGTCCAGTACGCGAACGCCGGAACGGCGGAACCGTTCCTCGGCCACTCCGTCGGCTGCCATCCCGTCGCCGCCCCACGGTCCCCAGGCCACCGATGTGGCGGGCAGCCCCAGACCGCGCCGGTGTTGCGCGAGGGCGTCGAGGTGGGCGTTGCCCGCCGCGTACGCGGACTGGCCCGCGTTGCCGAGGACCCCGGCGATGGAGGAGAACAACACGAAGGCGTCCAGTTCCAGGTCCGCCGTCAGTTCGTGCAGATGCCGCGCCGCATCCGCCTTCGCGGCCAGTACCCCGGCGAGCCGCTCCGGCGTCAGCTCGGTGACCACCCCGTCGTCCAGGACCCCTGCGGTGTGTACGACACCGGTCAGCGGCGCATCCTCGGGCATGCCGTCCAGCACGGCGGCGAGGGACCGGCGGTCGGCGATGTCGCAGTCGGTGACGGTGACCCGCGCGCCGAGTTCGGTCAGCTCCTGCCGCAGTTCCGCCGCGCCCGGCGCCTGTGCCCCACGCCGGGAGACCAGCACGAGGTGTTCCGCGCCGCGGGAGGCCAGCCGACGTGCCACATGCGCGCCCAGGGCGCCGGTGCCGCCGGTGATGAGGACCGTGCCGTGCGGCTGCCAGCCGTCGCCGTCTCCCCTCGCGGTGTCGCGCGTCAGCCGGGCCGCGTACACCCCCGAGGACCGTATGGCGACCTGGTCCTCGTAGCCTTCCGCGCGGCCGTCCGAACGGCCCGCGGCGAGGACGGACACCAGGCGGGTCAGGCTCTGCCTCCCGACTTCCTCGGGCAGGTCGACCAGACCGCCCCAGCGCTGCGGCTGTTCAAAGGCCACCGTCTTGCCCAGGCCCCACAGCTGGGCCTGCGCGGGGTTGGCCAACCGCTCGCCCGCTCCGACGGAGACCGCTGAGTGGGTCAAGCACCACAGGGGCGTTTCGGCCTCGGCGTCGGCCAATGCCTGCACCAGCGTCAGCGTCGTGGCGGTCGCGATGGGCACCGGTCCGTAGCCGGGTTCTTGCACTGCGGCTTCGGCTTCGGCTTCGGCCCATGCCAGCAGGGACACCACGCCGTCCGCCGAGGTGGCGCGGATCCGGTCGGCGAGTGCTTCGCGGCTCGTCCTGGCGGTGAGGGTCAGCACGGTGACCTCAGCCGCGCCGCCCGCCCGCAGAGCCTGTACGCACTGCTCGGCCAATCCGTCCTGGGCGGCGGTCAGCCGCTCCGGCACTGCCAGCAGCCAGGTCCCCGACAGGCGGCCCGCGCTCGGTACGGTCATCTGCTTCCACACCACCCCGTAGCGCCAGCCGGACAGCGCCGACTGCTCCCGCTGCCGCTTGCGCCACGTCGACAGCATTGGCAGCACGGTGTCCAGCGGTGTGCCCGCGTCGACGCCGAGTTGACCGGCAAGGGATGCCACATCACCCTGCTCAACCAGGTTCCAGAACCCGGCTTCGGCACCGCCGAGGGCCACGTCGGTCCTGGTCGCCCGCTGGGTCGTACGGTCCCGCAGCCAGAACCTCCGGCGCTGGAACGCGTACGTGGGCAGGTCCACCCGCTCGGCCCCGGTCCCGGCGAACACCGCCGCCCAATCGACCTTGGCCCCGCGTACGAACAGCTCGGCCACCGCCGTCAGCACGGTTTCGGCCTCGGCATGGCCCTTGCGCAATGCGGCCACGGAAAACGCGGGGGCCGCGCTGTCAGTTCCGGACCGGGTCAGTGCCGTCAGGACCGGATCGGGCCCGATCTCCAGCAGTCGGTCGGCGCCCTGCTCGCCCGTGGTCGCCTCGATCGCATCATGGAACCGGACCGGCTGCTGGACCTGGCCCACCCAGTAGTCCGGGTTCGCCCAGTCCTTTTCGCCGACCGGCTCGCCGGTGACCGTGCTGACCGCTGGGAGAGTCGGTTGCCGGTACGTGACGCTCGCCGCGATCTCGGCGAACTCCGCCACCATCGGCTCCATCAACGGCGAGTGGAACGCATGGCTGACGCGCAGCCGCGACACCCGGCGGCCCCGCTCCCGCGCAGCCCCCATCACCCGCTCGACCGCATCCTCGTCGCCGGAGATCACCACGGCGGTGGGGCCGTTGACCGCCGCGACCGCCGCCCGCTCGCTGTCGGGAAGTCCGTGCAGAATCCCGGCGACCTCGGCCTCGGTGGCTTCGATCGCCGCCATCGCGCCGCCTGAGGGCAGCGCCTGCATCAACCGGGCGCGTCCCGCCACCAGCCGGGCGGCGTCGGCCAGTTCGAAGACCCCGGCGGCGTAGGCGGCGGCCAGCTCGCCGACCGAGTGGCCCAGCACCATGTCCGGGCGCACACCCCAGGAGCGTAGGAGGTCCACCAGCGCGGACTGGACGGCGAAGAGCGCGGTCTGCGCGTAGCCGGTTTGCTCCAGCGACCCCGCCTCGACGGAACCCTCATCGGCGAACAGCACTTCCCGCACAGGCACCTTGAACGCGGCGGTGCCCTCCAGTTCTGTGTCGAGGAAGTCGCAGACCTCGTCCAGGGTCCTGGCGAAGGCCGGGAACCGTTCGTACAGCTCGCGGCCCATGCCGAGCCGCTGGCTGCCCTGGCCGGTGAACATCCAGGCCGTCCGGCCGTCGCCGACCACACCGGACACCACGGTGGCCTCGGTGGCGTCGGTGGCGGTCGGGGTTGCGAAGGTCGCCACCCCGGCGCGCAGGGCATCGCGGTCGGCGCCCAGCACCACGGCGCGGTGGTCGAGCACGGCGCGGGTGGTCGCCAGCGACATCCCGACATCGACCGCGGCGGGTCCTCCCTCCTCGTACGCGCCGAGGAAGGCGGTCAGACGCCCGGCCTGCGCCCGCACCGCCTGTTCGCTCCGGCCGGACAGCACCCAGGGGACCAGCGGCAGCTCGGCCGACGGCCGGTCCTCCCGCTCATTCCGATCGTCCCAGCCCTCCCGCTCCGCAGCGACAGCCGGATCACCGATCGGCGCTTCCTCGATGATCACGTGCGCGTTGGTCCCGCTGATCCCGAACGACGAGACACCCGCCCGACGTGGCCGCTCACCGCGCGGCCAGGCGCGGGCCTCGGTCAGCAGCTTCACCGCCCCGGCTTCCCAGTCCACGTGGGACGAAGGCTCTTCCACATGCAGGGTCCGTGGCAGCCGCTGTGCCCGCAGCGCCATGACCATCTTGATCACACTCGCCGCGCCGGCCGCGGCCTGGCTGTGCCCGATGTTCGACTTGATCGAGCCCAGCCACAACGGACCCTGCTCCCCGCGGCCCTGGCCATACGTCGCCAGTAGTGCCTGCGCCTCGATCGGGTCGCCGAGCGTGGTGCCGGTGCCGTGCGCTTCGACGACGTCCACGTCGGACGCCGAGACCTTCGCGGCCTTCAGCGCTTGGCGGATGACGCGCTGCTGGGAGGGGCCGTTCGGCGCGGTCAGACCGTTGGAGGCCCCGTCCTGGTTGACCGCGCTCCCGCGTACGACCGCGAGCACCGGATGCCCCAGGCGTTGCGCGTCGGAAAGCCGCTCCAGAACGAGGATTCCGCCGCCCTCGGACCATCCGGTGCCGTCCGCGGCATCCGCGAAGGACTTGCACCGGCCGTCCCCGGCCAGCCCGCCCTGCCGCGAGAACTCCACGAATATGCCTGGCGTGGCCATCACGGTCGCGCCTCCGGCGAGCGCCATCTCGCACTCGCCCGCGCGCAACGCCTGGCACGCCAGGTGCAGGGCGACCGACGCGGACGAGCACGCCGTGTCCACCGACACCGCCGGGCCCTCCAGGCCCAGCACGTACGACAACCGGCCCGATGCGACGCTCGGCGTGCTGCCAGTGAGCAGATACCCCTCGGTCTCCGTATCCTGTTCGTCCTCCTGGCCACTGGCGTAGCCGTTGGCCGACACCCCCGCGAACACACCGGTCTGGGAACCGCGCAGGGACAACGGGTCGATGCCCGCCCGCTCCAGCGCCTCCCACGAGGTCTCCAGCAGCAGCCGCTGCTGCGGATCCATCGCCAGCGCCTCACGCGGCGAGATCCCGAACAGCTCCGCATCGAACTCCGTGGCGTCCTCGACGAACCCTCCGACAGCCGCGATGTCCTCCAGCACCTGCGTGTCCCAGCCCCGGTCCACCGGCAGCGGCGACATCCCGTCGCCACCGGAGTCCACCAACTCCCACAGCGTCTCGGGCGAGGTCACACCACCTGGGTAGCGGCAGCCCATGCCAACGATCGCGATCGGATCATCGGCGGCACCCGCACGCTCAGCAGGGCGATCCTCCACGGCCTGTTCCTCAACCACGCCGAGCAGTTGCTCACGCAGATACCCAGCGAGGGAAGCAGGGGTGGGGTGGTCGAAGACCATCGTGGCGGACAGGTGGAGCGCGGTCGCGCCACTGAGCCGGTTACGCAGGTCCACAGCAGTCAGAGAGTCGAAACCGAGGTCCTTGAACGCCCTGGTCGGGTCGACTGCCGCGGCGGAGGCATGTCCGAGTACCCCGGCGACCGAGTCCTGTACGACGTCCAGCAGCATGCGTTCCTGCTCATCCGCGGACAGCCCGAGCAGACGCCGGGCCAGCGCGCTGCCGCTGCCAGTGGCGGACCGGCCTGCGGTGCGACGCTGTTGAGGGGTGGCCGGGACCAGCGCCTGCAACACACCCGGCAGACTGTCCCGGAACCCGGCCAGTGACGCGGTCCGCAACGCGACCGGCAACGCGACCGGCTCGTTGACCTGCAGAGCGGCATCCAGCAGCACGAGCCCGTCCTGCGTGGACAACGGCGGAAACCCCTGACGCCGAAGCCGGTCGATGTCCGCCCCACTCAGACGGCCCCCCATCCCCTCGGCCTGCTCCCACATACCCCACGCCAACGACACACCAGCCAGCCCCTGCGCCCGCCGGGACACCGCCAACGCGTCCAGCACCGCATTACCCGCCGCATACGCCGACTGACCCGCATTCCCCACCACACCCGCGAAGGAGGAGAACAGCACGAACGCGTCAAGATCGGACTGCGCCGTCAGTTCGTGCAGATGCACCGCCGACTCCGCCTTTGCCGCGAGCACCCGGGCCAACCGCTCCGGCGTCAGACCAGCGATCACCCCGTCATCCAGGACACCGGCAGTGTGCACAATGCCCGTAAGGGGCGCATCCTCCGGCACCGCGTCCAGCACACCGGCCAGCGCCGCCCGATCACTCACATCGCAGGCAGTAATCGTCACCCGCGCACCCAGCCCGGTCAGCTCATCACGCAACTCTTCCGCACCCGGCGCCCCGACACCACGCCGGGAAAGCAACAACAGATCACGAACACCATGGGCGGTCACCAGATGCCGGGCCACCACCGCACCCAGACCACCCGTACCACCAGTCACCAGCACCGTGCCACGCTCACGCCACGGAGCAGGAACGCTCAGCACGACCTTCCCGACATGCTTGGCCTGCCCCAGGAACCGCAACGCCTCCGGCGCCCGCGCAATCTCCCACGACGTCACCGGAATCGGCCGCAACGCGCCCTTCTCGAACAACTCCAGCAGCGCCGCCAGCATCTCCCTGATCCGGTCCGGACCCGCCTCAATCACATCAAACGCCTGATACGAGACACCCGGATACGCGGCGGCGACCTCATCCGCATCACGGATATCCGTCTTGCCCATCTCCACAAACCGGCCACCCCGCTGCGTCAACCGCAACGACGCGTCGACGAATTCACCGGCCAGACAGTCGAGTACAACATTCACCCCAGCGCCATCAGTCGCCTGAGAGAAGATCTGCTCGAACTCCGTCGTACGGGAGGAAGCCAGACGGCCGGCGGCGACCCCGAACTCACGAACCGTGGACCACTTGGCCTGACTCGCCGTCGCGAACACCTCCGCACCCAGATGCTGGGCCAACTGCACCGCCGCCATACCCACACCACCAGCAGCGGCATGAATCAACACCGACTCACCCGCCTGAAGACCAGCCAGATCCACCAACGCGTAATACGCCGTCAGGAACACCACCGGCACCGACGCCGCCTGCTCGTACGACCAACCACCCGGCATACGCGCCAACATCCGCGCATCCGCCACCGCCGACGGCCCGAACCCCCCGTCCAGCAGACCCATCACCCGGTCACCCACAGCGAAGTCGTCCACACCCGGACCGACCTCCACCACAACCCCGGCACCTTCATGCCCGAGCCGACCAGCGTCCCCCGGATACATCCCCAGCACATTGAGAACATCCCGGAAGTTGACCCCCGCCGCACGCACACCCACGCGCACCTGGCCGGGGCGCAGCGCCTGGGGTTCCTCGGGCACCAGCGCGACGCCGTCCAACTGGCCCTTGGCCACAATGTCCAACCGCCATGCCGAACCCACACCCACCGGAGGCTCCAACACCCCGCCCGAAGCCATCCGCACCAGCCGCGGCAGCCACACCCGCCCCTCACGGACGGCGACCTGGTCCGCACCCAGCCCGGCGAGGCCGACAGCCAGGGCCTCATACGACTCCCGCGCACCATCAACGTCGGCCAGCACAAACCGCCCCGGATGCTCACTGAGCGCCGAACGCACCAGACCCCACACCCCAGCACCAGCGAGATCCAGCACATCGCGAGCACCGTCCTCGGCCGAGGCCACCTCCACCGCACCCGACGTCAACACCACCAACCGCGACCCCGCAAAACGCTCCTCAGCCAACCACCCACGCACCACACCCAGAACACCCGCCACCACATCACCGACACCGGCACCACCACCACACGCCACCGGAAGCACGACCGTCTCCGGCACCGTGGCACCACCATCAAGAGCGGCGACCAAACCCGCAAGACCGTCGTAAGACGTCACCGGAACACCGGCACCCCGCCACCCACCCGACTCGACATCACCAAGCACCGCCCAACCAGCAGACCCCACAGGCCCCTCGGACCGGGCCACCGGCGCAGGAACCCACTCCAGCCGGAACAGACTCTCCGCCGTGGCAGAGGCGGACGCGCTCAGCTCGGTGACCGAGACCGGGCGCAGCACCAGCGACGCCACCTCGGCGACCGGGTCACCTGCGGCATCGGCCACCCGCAGCGCCACCTCGCCCGTGCCTCGTGGAGACAGCCGAACCCGCACGGCGGAAGCGCCCACGGCGGACAGTGACACACCCGACCACATGAATGGCAGCAAAGCCTTGTCCGCACCGGCACCGGCTTCGCCAAGTCCCAGCGCGTGCAGCACCGTGTCCAGCAGCGCCGGATGCAAACCGAACCCAGCCCCGTCCTCCGCGACCCCCTCCGGAAGAGCGGCCTCCACGAACAGGTCCTCGCCCTGCTTCCACACCTCCCGCAGACCACGGAACGCCGGACCATACGCCAACCCCACACCCGACAACCGCTCATACAACCCATCCACCACAACCGCCTCCGCACCCACCGGCGGCCACACCCGCAAATCCCACCCAACAGCAGGAGCCCCAGCAGCGAGAGCACCCGTGGCATGCAAAGTCCACGGCTGCTCGGCCTCGGCCTCCTCCACGCGCGAGTAGACCCGCAGCGCACGACGGCCGTCCTCGCCGCCGTCGATGCTGAGCTGCACCTGAACAGCGCCGTCCTCCGGAAGGACCAGCGGCGCCTGCAAGGTCAACTCCTCGACCCGGGCACACCCGACCCGGTCACCCGCCTGCACCGCAAGCTCAACGAAGACCGTGCCCGGCACCAGGACCGAACCGGCCACTACGTGATCAGCCAGCCACGGATGCGACCGCACCGACAACCGCGACGTCAGCAACACCGCATCCGAACCCGCCACCGCCACCGAAGCACCCAACAACGGATGCCCCGCCGCACCCAGACCCAGCCCCCGGGCGTCGGTGACCGGCTGCGCGGCATCCAGCCAGTACCGCTGCCGCTGGAAGGCGTACGTCGGCAGGTCCACCGGGCGCGCGCCGGTCCCGGCGAACATGGCGGGCCAGTCGACCTGCGCGCCGCGCACGAACATCTCCGCGACCGCCGACAGGACGGTCTCGGCTTCACCGCGGCCCTTCCGCAGTGTCGACGCCACAGCACTGTCGACGGCGGTCTGAGCCAGCGCGGTCAGCACCGGATCGGGTCCGATCTCCAGGAGCCGGGTCGCGCCCTGTTCGCTCGTGGTGGTCTCCAGAGCCCGGTGGAACCGGACCGGCTCGTGGATCTGGCGCACCCAGTACTCCGGGGTCGCCCAGTCCGCCGCGCCGACCAGTTGCCCGCTGACCGTGCTGACGGCCGGAAGCACCGGCTGCCGGTAGGTGATACTCGCCGCGATGTCGGCGAACTCCGCGAGCATCGGCTCCATCAACGGCGAGTGGAAGGCGTGGCTGACGCGCAGCCGGGACACCCGGCGGCCCCGCTCCCGCGCAACCTCCATCACCCGCTCGACCGCATCCTCGTCACCGGAAACCACCACCGACGTCGGCCCGTTCACCGCCGCAACCGCCACCCGCTGCGAGTCCGGCAGTCCTCGCAGAATCTCGGAGACCTCGGCCTCCTCACCCTCAACCGCCGCCATCGCACCACCCGCAGGCAGCGCCTGCATCAACCGCGCACGACCCGCCACCAACCGCGCCGCATCCCCCAGCCCGAAAACACCCGCCACATACGCCGCGACAAACTCACCCACCGAATGACCCAACACCACATCCGGACCCATGCCCCACGATCGCAGCAACTCCACCAACGCGACCTGCACCGCGAACAACGACGGCTGCGCATACCCGGTCCGATCCAGCAGCGCCGCCTCCGCAGAACCCTCCGCCGCGAACAACACCTCCCGCACCGAAACACCGAAGCCCGGCCCACCCGCAAGCTCCGCGTCCAGAAAACCGCACACCTCATCCAGGGTCCTCTTGAACACGGGGAACGTGCCGTACAGCTCACGGCCCATCCCGATCCGCTGGCTGCCCTGGCCGGTGAACATCCAGCCCGTCCGGCCGTCGGTCACCGCACCGGATATCGCGGCTGGATGTTCACCGGCCGGGTCTGTCAGGCCGGTCAGCGGCGCCGCCCCGTCCGCGCCCAGCACCACGGTCCGGTGCTCCAGGACCGCCCGCGTGGTCGCCAACGAGAAGCCGACGTCGACCGGGGAGTGGTCCCGCTCGCCGAGGAAGGCCGCCAGGCGTCCGGCCTGTGCCCGCACCGCCTGGGCGCTCCGGCCGGACAGCACCCATGGCACCACCGGCATCGCCGACAGGTCCGTCGTGGCCTCATCGGAGGCGATGCCGCTCTCTTGGCCGTCACCGCTGTCACCGCCTGACGCGGCAGGAGGTTCCTCGAGGATGACATGGGCGTTGGTACCACTGATACCGAACGAAGAAATCCCCGCGCGGCGGGGATGTTCGGCGCGGGGCCAGGGGCGTTCTTCGGTCAGCAGGCGCACCGAGCCCGCGTCCCAGTCGACATGCGACGAGGGCTCACCCACGTGCAAGGTCCGGGGCAGTTCCCCGGCGCGCAGGGCCATCACCATCTTGATGACACCGGCGACGCCCGCGGCGGCCTGGGTGTGCCCGAAGTTCGACTTCACCGAGCCCAGCCACAGCGGCTCGGCGCCGTCGCGCCCCTGGCCGTAGGTCGCGAGCAGGGCCTGGGCCTCGATGGGATCGCCGAGCCGGGTTCCGGTGCCATGCGCCTCGACGACGTCCACTTCGGACGCCGGGATCCGCGCGGCCTTCAACGCCTGGCGGATCACGCGCTGCTGCGACGGCCCGTTCGGCGCGCTCAGCCCGTTCGAGGCGCCGTCCTGGTTGACGGCGCTGCCGCTGATCACCGCGAGCACCGGGTGGCCCAGCCGCTGTGCCTCGGACAGCCGCTCCAGTACGAGCACGCCGGCGCCCTCGGCCCAGGCGGTGCCGTCCGCGGCCTCCGCGAACGGCTTGCACCGGCCGTCGGCGGCGAGGCCACGCTGCCGGGAGAACTCCACGAACGTCGTCGGGCCGGCCATCACCGTGACGCCACCGGCGAGCGCCATCCCGCACTCGCCGGTCCGTAGCGCGTGGCAGGCAAGGTGCAGGGAGACCAGCGAGGATGAGCACGCGGTGTCGAGTGTCACCGCCGGCCCCTCGAACCCGAACACGTATGAGATGCGGCCGGAGAAGACGCTTCCCGCGTTGCCGTTGGCGAGAAAGCCCTCGACCTCCTTGGGCACGCCGCTCAGGCGCGACGTGTAGTCGTGGTACATCAGGCCCGCGAAGACACCGGTGGCCGAGCCGCGTAGCGAATGGGGGTTGATCCCCGCCCGTTCCAGCGCCTCCCACGAGGTTTCCAGCAGCAGCCGTTGCTGCGGGTCCATGGCAAGGGCCTCGCGCGGCGAGATCCCGAACAGCTCGGCGTCAAACTCGGCCGCGTCGTGCAGAAACCCGCCCTCGCGTACGTGCGAGGTGCCCGCGCGGTCCGTATCCGGATCGAAGAGGGTCTCGAGGTCCCAGCCGCGATCGGTGGGGAACGGGGTGATCCCGTCCCCCGCCGAGCTGACCAGCCGCCACAGATCTTCCGGCGAGGTCACCCCGCCCGGGTACCGGCATCCCATGCCCACGATCGCGATGGGCTCGTGGGCTTTCGCTTCGGCTTCACTCAGGCGAAGGTGAGCATCCCGAGCATCGGCGATCGCGCGCTTGAGATATTCCCGGAGCTTGTCTTCGTTCGCCATGCGTTCCTTATCCTTCAGATAGAGCCGAAGCCTGAGCCGCGGGGCTCAGTTCGCCCATGGCTTGCCGTCCACCAGAGAGAACAGCTCGTCGTCGGTCGCGTCGTCGATCTCCTCGGTGCCCGCCCGTGTCTTCGGGCCGCCGTCGCTCTCGGCCCATACGGCCAGCAGCTTCTGCAGCTTGGCGCCGACTTCGGCGCGGATGGCCTCGTCGGTGGGCACCGTCTCGGCCAGGGTCGACTGGAGTTTTTCGAGTTCCCCGAAGAGGAATCCGGCGCCACCGTCGTCCTCCGGCACCAACTCCGCCCGCAGGTAGTCCCGCAGGGACAGGACCGTGGGGTGGTCGAAGACGAGGGTGGCGGGCAGTTGCAGGGCGGTGGCAGAGCTGAGCCGGTTGCGCAGGTCCACCGCGGTCAGCGAGTCGAAGCCGAGGTCGTTGAACGCGCGTGTCGGATCGATCGACGCGGGTGAGGCGTGGCCGAGCACGGCGGCGACGGAAGTCTGCACCATGTCGAGCAGCATCCGGTCCCGCTCGGCGGGCGAAAGCTCCTTCAGTCGGTGGGCCGCTCCCGCTTCGCCGGCGGCCGTGGCATGGCCGACGGATCGTCGCTGCTCGGTGGCGGGCGCAAGGTCGCGCAGCACGCTGGGCAGCGTGTCCCGCCGCCCGGCAAGCGCGCTGGTCCGCAGCCCCATCGGTAGTGTGACAGGCTCGTTGACCTGCAGAGCGGCATCCAGCAGGGCGAGCGCGTCCTGGGTAGAGAGCGGTGGAAATCCCTGACGCCGAAGGCGGGCGATGTCCGCCTCACTCAACCGGCCCCCCATGCCCTCGGCCTGCTCCCACATACCCCACGCCAGCGATGTCCCGGCGAGCCCCCCAGCCCGCCGGGACACCGCCAGCGCGTCCAGCACCGCGTTACCCGCCGCATACGCCGACTGACCCGCGTTGCCCACCACACCGGCAATCGACGAGAACAGGACGAACGCGGCCAGATCACGGTCGGCCGTCAACTCGTGCAGATGCACCGCCGACTCCGCCTTCGCCGCGAGCACCCGGGCCAACCGCTCCGGCGTCAGACCAGCGATCACCCCGTCATCAAGTACACCAGCGGTGTGCACGATGCCCCTCAGAGGCGCACCCTCAGGGACCGCGTCCAGCACACCGGCCAGCGCCGCCCGATCACTCACATCACAGGCAGTAATCGTCACCCGCGCACCCAGCCCGGTCAGCTCATCACGCAACTCCTCCGCACCCGGCGCCCCGACACCACGCCGGGAAAGCAACAACAGATCACGGACACCATGGGCGGTCACCAGATGCCGGGCCACCACCGCACCCAGACCACCCGTGCCACCGGTCACCAGCACCGTGCCCTCGTCCCAGCGTGTGACCGGGACGTCCTCGTCCGTGGCGGGAACGGCCATCCGTACGACCCGGGGCAGCCGGATCCGCCCCTCACGCACCGCGAACTGGCTCTCCCCGGATTCGGCCGCGTACGCCGCCACGGCCCGGTAGGAGTCCCGCTCGCCGTCCACATCGGCCAACACGAACCGGCCCGGGTGCTCGCTGATCGCCGACCGCACCAGACCCCACACACCCGCACTCGCGAGATCCAGCTCACTCGCGTCGGCAGCAGCATCCAGCGCGACCGCCCCCGTGGTCGATACCACCAGGCGCGAATCCGCCAGACACTTCTCAGCCAGCCACGTCCGCATCGCCGCCAGCACACCAGCAACCCGACCAATGAGATCACCAGAATTCGCCACCACCGGCAGGACCACCGTGCTGGGAACCGCAGCGCCCCCGGCCACGGCGGCGGTCAGCGCTCCCAAATCCTGGTAGCCGGTCGCCGCGACACCGGCGGCGCGCCACCCGTCCTCGGTCTGCGCATCGGTGCCGAGGACGGCCCAGTCGCCGAGTTCGCCCGGCTCGGCCGGAGCCGGCGCGGAAAGCCAGTCCAACCGGAACAGACCGTCCGTGGGCGCGGAACCCGCCCGGGCGAGGTCTGCTGCGGAAACCGGTCGCAGCACCAGCGAGTCGATCTCGGCCACCGGCTGACCAGCGGCGTCGGCCAGCCGTAGCCCGTACTCGCCGGTCCCTCGCGGCGACAGGCGGGCCCGCACGGCGGGGGCGCCGACGGCGGACAGCGACACGCCGGACCAGAGGAACGGCAGCATCGCGCTCTCGGCGTCCGGGTTCTGGAGCCCGAGCGCGTGCAGCACCGTGTCCAGCAGCGCCGGATGCAGACCGTACGCCGACGCGTCCGCGGCCACCTCCTCCGGCAAGGCGGCCTCCACGAGCAGGTCACCGTCCTGAGCCCATACGCTCAGAAGCCCCTGGAACGCGGGTCCGTAGGCCAGACCGGCACCGGTCAGTCGCTCGTAGAGCCCGTCCAGCGCGACCGGTTCCGCACCGGCAGGCGGCCAGACGCTCAGGTCCCAGTCGGCGGCGGCACGCTCGGCCGTGAGGGTGCAGGTGGCGTGCAAGGTCCACGGCTGCTCGGCGTCGGCGTCCTGCGGGCGGGAGTAGACGCGCAGGGTGCGCCGCACCTCGCCGGGCTCCGGCGCGTCGATGCCGATCTGCACCTGAACGGCGCCGTCCTCCGGGAGGACCAGCGGCGCCCGGAGCGTCAGCTCTTCTACACGGTCGCAGCCGACCCGGTCACCCGCCTGCACAGCAAGCTCAACGAACGCGGTACCCGGCACCAACACCGAACCCGCCACCACATGATCAGCCAGCCACGGATGCGACCGCACCGACAACCGCGACGTCAGCAACACCGCATCCGAACCCGCCACCGCAACCGAAGCACCCAACAACGGATGCCCCGCCGCACCCAGACCCAAGCCGCTCGCATCGGTGCCCGGCCGGACGGACCCCATCCAGAAACGCTGCCGCTGAAACGCATACGTCGGCAGATCCACTCGCCGCGCACCGGTCCCGGCGAAGACAGCGGGCCAGTCCACCGTGACGCCTCGTACGAACAGCTCGGCCACGGCACCCAACACGGTCCCGGCCTCTTCGCGCCCCTTGCGCAGCACCGAAACCGCAGTGTCTGCTTCGGACCGCGCGAACGCGGTCAACACCGGGTCCGGGCCGATTTCGAGCAGCCGGGTCGCCGCCTGTTCACCGGCGGCTGTCCGGAGGGCGTCGTGGAAGCGGACCGGCTCGCGCACCTGACGAACCCAGTAGGCGGGGGTGGTCCAGTCGCTGTCGGCGAGCGGCTGGCCCGTGACTGTGCTCACGGCCGTGAGCACCGGCTGCCGGTAGGTCACGCCCGCCGCGACATCCGCGAACTCCGCGAGCATCGGCTCCATCAGCGGCGAGTGGAACGCATGGCTGACACGCAGCCGAGACACCCGCCGACCCCGCTCCCGCGCGACCGCCATCACCCGCTCGACCACCTCCTCGCCGCCGGAAACCACCACCGACGTCGGGCCGTTGACCGCCGCGACCGCGACGGGCTCGCCCCCGGAAAGCACCTCCAGGATCTCGACAACCTCAGCCTCGTCGGCCTCGATCGCCGCCATCGCACCGCCTGCGGGCAATGCCTGCATCAACCGGCCCCGAGTCGCCACCAAACGGGCGGCATCGGCCAGCTCGAGGACACCCGCCACGTACGCCGCGACGAACTCACCCACCGAGTGGCCCAACACCACATCCGGCACCATGCCCCACGACCGCAACAACTCCACCAGCGCAGCCTGCACCGCGAACAGTCCGCTCTGGGCGTAGCCGGTACGGTCCAGCAGAGCTGCCTCCGCCGAACCCTCCGCCGCGAACAGCACCTCGCGTACCGGGGCTTCGAAGCCCGGCCTGCCCGCCAGCTCGGCGTCCAGGTGGCCGCAGACCTCATCCAGGGCCCGCCTGAACACGGGGAACGTACCGTACAACTCACGGCCCATGCCGAGCCGCTGGCTCCCCTGCCCTGTGAACATCCACGCCGTACGCCCCTCGGCCGCCACTCCGGACACCACGGTCGGATCGGCGCCGGCCAGAGCGGTCACCTGTGCGCGCAGGGTGTCCCGGTCGGTGCCGAGTACGACGGCACGGTGGTCGAGCACCGCGCGCGTGGCCGCCAAAGACAACCCGATATCGGCGGGAGCGGCGTCCTGCTCGTCGAGGAAGGCCGCCAGCTGCCCAGCCTGCGCGCGCAAGGCTTCCGCGGTCCGGCCGGAGAGCACCCACGGCACGACGGCCGGCTCCGCGGTCGGCCGCTCGCCGCCCATGGCCGGTTCGATCTCGGGAGCTTCCCCGGCCTCCTCGATGATCACGTGCGCGTTGGTCCCGCTGATACCGAAGGACGAGACACCCGCCCGGCGCGGGCGGCGGCCGCCTCGAGGCCACGCGCGGGCCTCGGTCAGCAGCCGTACCGCACCGGAGTCCCAATCGACATGCGACGAAGGTTCGTCGGCGTGCAGCGTCCGCGGCAGCCGCTGCTCGCGCAGCGCCATCACCATCTTGATCAGCCCGGCCGCGCCGGCAGCGGCCTGGCTGTGCCCGATGTTCGACTTCACCGAGCCCAGCCACAGCGGCTCGGCACCGTCGCGGTCCTGCCCATAGGTCGCGAGCAGTGCCTGCGCCTCGATCGGGTCGCCGAGCGTGGTACCGGTGCCGTGGGCTTCGACCGCGTCCACTTCGGACGGCGCTGTCCCGGCGGCGGCGAGGGCTTGCCGGATCACCCGCTGCTGCGACGGACCGTTCGGCGCCGTCAGACCATTCGATGCGCCGTCCTGATTGACCGCACTGCCGCGTACGACCGCGAGCACCGGATGCCCGAGGCGCCGCGCGTCGGACAGCCGCTCCAGCACCAGTACGCCAGCACCCTCGGCCCACCCCGTACCGTCCGCGGCCTCCGCGAAGGACTTGCACCGACCGTCCCCGGCCAGCCCGCCCTGCCGCGAGAACTCCAGGAAGATCCCCGGGGTGGCCATCACCGTCGCGCCGCCGGCCAAGGCCAGGTCGCATTCGCCCGCCCGCAGCGCCTGGCCCGCGAGGTGCAGCGCCACCAGCGCCGACGAGCAGGCGGTGTCCACCGACACCGCGGGGCCCTCAAGGCCGAGGGAGTAGGCGAGACGGCCCGATGCGACGCTCGGGGTACTGCCGGTCAGGAGATAGCCCTCCGTCTCTCCCTCCGGCTCGTGCATGTTCCCGCCGTACCCGTTCGCAGACACCCCGGCGAACACGCCGGTGGCCGAGCCGCGCAGCGACAGGGGGCTGATCCCGGCCCGCTCCAGCGCCTCCCAGGAGGTCTCCAGCAGCAGCCGCTGCTGCGGATCCATCGCCAGCGCCTCACGCGGCGAGATCCCGAACAGCTCGGCGTCGAACCGCGCCACGTCCGGTACGAATCCGCCACCACTGACGCCAGTCGTGTCGACCAGCGTCCGCAGGTCCCAACCACGATCGGCGGGCAGCGAGGAGAAACCGTCACCGGCCGAGTCGACCAGGTCCCACAGCGCCTGCGGCGAGGTCGCGCCACCCGGATACCGGCAGCCCATGCCGACGATGACGATGGGGTCGTCGTCCACGGACATCGCCGTCTTCCGGACGGGCGAAGCGGTCTGCTCGACCACCGCGCCCAGGACCCGCGTACGCAGGTGGTCCGCCAGCGCGGCGGGGTTCGGGTGGTCGAAGATCAGGGTGGCGGGCAGCTGGACGGCGGTCGCGGTGGTGAGGCGGTTGCGCAGATCGACCGCGGTCAGCGAGTCGAAGCCGAGGTCCTTGAACGCCCGCCCGGCATCGACCGCCGCGCCCGACGCGTGCCCCAGCACCGCGGCGACCTGGGTCTGTACGAGGCCGAGCAGCAGCCGGTCCTGCTCGGCGGCGGGCAGTCCGCGCAGGCGGCGGGCCAGCTCGCCGCCGCCGACGGCGGCAACCTGCCCGTCGACGGTCCGGCGCTGCCGCATCGCCGGGACGAGTCCGTGCAGCACGGCGGGCACGCTGTCGCGTACCGCGGCGAGTGCCGAGGTCCGTAGGGCGACCGGCACCACCACCGGCTCGTTGATCCGCAGGGCGATGTCGAGGAGGGCCAGCCCGTAGTCGGTCCCCAGGGCCGGGAAGCCCTGGCGCCGCATCCGGCTCAGGTCGGCTTCGCCGAGTCGGCCGCCCATGCCTTCGGAGTTCTCCCACATGCCCCACGCCAGCGACACAGCCGGGAGCCCCTGGGCTCGCCGGGATACCGCGAGGGCGTCGAGCACCGCGTTGCCCGCGGCGTAGGCCGCCTGGCCCGCATTGCCCACCACACCCGCGAAGGAGGAGAACAGGACGAACGCGTCCAGATCACGGTCCGCGGTGAGTTCGTGCAGATGAATGGCGGAATCGGCCTTTGCCGCCAGCACCCCGGCAAGCCGTTCCGGAGTCAGCTCCGCGATCATCCCGTCGTCGAGCACCCCAGCGGTGTGCACCACGCCCCTCAACGGGGCATCGTCGGGGACCGCACCCAACACATCCGCCAGCGCCTGCCGGTCGCTGACATCACACGCGCGGATCGTCACCCGCGCACCGAGAGCGGTCAACTCCCGTTCGAGCTCACCCGCCCCCGGCGCGTCGGGCCCGCGCCGGGAGAGCAGGAAAAGGTCCCGCACCCCGTGTTCCGTGGTCAAGTGCCGGGCCACGACCGCGCCGAGACCACCCGTACCGCCGGTCACCAGCACCGTGCCACGCTCACCCCACGGCACCGGCACGGTCAGCACAACCTTGCCGACATGCTTCGCCTGCCCCAGGAAACGCAACGCCTCCGGAGCCCGGGCAATGTCCCACGCCGTGACCGGAACCGGCCGCAGCACACCACTCTCGAACAACCCCAACAACGCCGCCAGCATCTCGCCGATCCGCTCAGGACCCGCATCCATCACGTCAAACGACCGATACATCACCCCCGGATGAGCATCAGCCACCTCACCCGCATCCCGAATATCGGTCTTGCCCATCTCCACAAACCGACCACCCGGCCGCGTCAACCGCAACGACGCATCCACGAACTCCCCAGCCAGGCAGTCCAACACCACATCCAGCCCGACACCACCCGTCGCCGCAGAGAAAACCTGCTCGAACTCCGTCGTACGCGACGAAGCAATACGATCAGCCGCAACACCCAGCCCACGAACAGTCGGCCACTTGCCCTGACTCGCCGTCGCGAACACCTCCGCACCCAGATGCTGAGCCAACTGCACCGCCGCCATACCCACACCACCAGCAGCGGCATGAATCAACACCGACTCACCGGCACCCAGACCCGCCAGATCGACCAGCGCGTAGTACGCGGTCAGATACACGATCGGCACCGACGCCGCCTGCTCGTACGACCAACCACCCGGCATACGCGCCAACATCCGCGCATCCGCCACCGCCGACGGCCCGAACCCCCCGTCCAGCAGACCCATCACCCGGTCACCCACAGCGAAGTCGTCCACACCCGGACCGACCTCCACCACAACCCCGGCACCTTCATGCCCGAGCCGACCAGCGTCCCCCGGATACATCCCCAGCACATTGAGAACATCCCGGAAGTTGACCCCCGCCGCACGCACACCCACGCGCACCTGGCCGGGGCGCAGCGCCTGGGGTTCCTCGGGCACCAGCGCGACGCCGTCCAACTGGCCCTTGGCCACAATGTCCAACCGCCATGCCGAACCCACACCCACCGGAGGCTCCAACACCCCGCCCGAAGCCATCCGCACCAGCCGCGGCAGCCACACCCGCCCCTCACGGACGGCGACCTGGTCCGCACCCAGCCCGGCGAGGCCGACAGCCAGGGCCTCATACGACTCCCGCGCACCATCAACGTCGGCCAGCACAAACCGCCCCGGATGCTCACTGAGCGCCGAACGCACCAGACCCCACACCCCAGCACCAGCGAGATCCAGCACATCGCGAGCACCGTCCTCGGCCGAGGCCACCTCCACCGCACCCGACGTCAACACCACCAACCGCGACCCCGCAAAACGCTCCTCAGCCAGCCATTCGCGGACCACGGCCAGCACACCGGCCACCGCGTCGGTGACCTCGACGTCTGTGGAGCGGAGCGGAAGCACGACGGTGTCCGGGACGGCGGAACCGTCATCCAGCGCGGCGGTCAGCGCGGCCAGATCGGCATAACCGGTCACCGGAACACCCGCGTCGCGCCACTCATCGGTCTCGGCGAGTACGGCCCAGGCAGTACCCGACCCGCCGATTTCGCCGGGCGCGGGGGCGGGTGCGGGTGCGGGGATCCAGTCGAGGCGGAACAGGCTGTCCCGAGTCGGGGAGTTCGCGGCAGCCAAATCCGCGGTCGACACCGGCCGCAGTACCAGCGACTCCACCTCGGCCACCGGAACACCCGTAGCGTCGGCGATCTGCAGGGCGACCTCGCCAGATCCCCCCACGGACAGCCGCACCCGCACCGCGGCCGCACCGACCGCCGACAACGACACACCCGACCACAAGAACGGCAGCACCGCTCCCTCGCCGACCTGGTCCCCCAGCCCCAAGGCGTGCAGCACGGAGTCCAGCAGTGCCGGGTGCAGACCGAAGTCCGCCGCATCACCGGACAGCGACTCGGGCAGAGCCGCCTCTACGAACAGGTCCTCGCCGTGCCGCCAGACCTCCCGCAGACCACGGAAAGCCGGACCGTACACCAGGCCACCACCGGCGAGCCGTTCGTACAGGCCCTCCACCGGAACCTGCTCCGCACCGACAGGCGGCCACACGGCCAGATCCCAATCACCGACAGCCCCACCAGAGATGAGAGTCCCCGTGGCATGCAGAATCCACGGCTCCTCGACCGCCGCGTCCTCCGGGCGCGAGTAGACGCGCACTGCGCGTCGGCCCTCCTCCGTACCCTCGGCACTGTCGATGCTGAGCTGCACCTGCACCGCGCCCTGCTCCGGCAGCACCAGCGGTGCCTGCAGCGTCAGTTCCTCGACCCGCTCGCAGCCGACCCGCTCGCCAGCCTGCACCGCAAGCTCAACGAACATCGTGCCCGGCACCAGCACCGAGCCCGCCACAGCGTGATCAGCCAGCCACGGGTGCGATGGGACCGAGAGCCGCCCGGTCAGCAGCACCGCGTCCGATCCGGCAACGGTCACCGCCGCGCCAAGCAAGGGGTGCTCAGCCGCGCCCAGGCCCAAGCCACGAGCGTCGGTGACCGGCCGGGAAGCCTCAAGCCAGTACCGCTGCCGCTGGAACGCGTACGTCGGCAGGTCCACCCGTCGCGCGCCCGTCCCGGCGAAGACTGCCGCCCAGTCGACCTTCGCGCCACGCACGAACACCTCGGCCACGGCAGCCAACACGGTCTCGGCTTCAGGCCGCCCCTTACGCAGGGCCGACACCACAGTCACGTCCGAAGCCGCCTTAGCCAGCGCGGCCAGCACCGGATCCGGACCGACCTCCAGCAGCCGACTGACACTCTGTGGACCGGTGGCGTTCTCAAGAGCATCGTGGAAGCGAACCGGTCGACGGACCTGCCGCACCCAGTAGTCAGCAGTCGCCCAACCCCCTTCGTCCACCAGCTCACCCGTAACCGTGCTCACCGCCGGGAGACTCGGCTGCCGGTAGGTGAGGGTCGACGCGATGTCGGCGAACTCCGCGAGCATCGGCTCCATCAACGGCGAGTGGAACGCATGACTCACCCGCAGCCGGGACACCCGACGGCCCCGCTCCCGCGCAACCTCCATCACTCGCTCGACCGCATCCTCGTCACCGGAAACCACCACCGACGTCGGCCCGTTCACCGCCGCAACCGCCACCCGCTGCGAGTCCGGCAGTCCTCGCAGAATCTCGGAGACCTCGGACTCCTCACCCTCAACCGCCGCCATCGCACCACCCGCAGGCAGCGCCTGCATCAACCGGGCACGGCCCGCCACCAACCGCGCGGCATCCGCCAGCTCGAACACACCCGCCGTATACGCGGCGACGAACTCACCCACCGAGTGGCCCAACACCACGTCCGGTCCCATGCCCCAGGAACGCAGCAACTCCACCAGCGCGGTCTGCACCGCGAACAGCAACGTCTGCGCATACCCGGTCTGCTCCAGCAGAGCCGCCTCCGCGGAACCCTCCGCCGCGAACAACACCTCCCGCACCGGGACCTCAAAACCCGGCTCACCCGCAAGCTCCGCGTCCAGAAAACCGCACACCTCATCCAGGGTCTTCGCGAACACCGGGAACACGCCATACAGCTCACGGCCCATACCAAGCCGCTGGCTACCCTGCCCCGTGAACATCCAGCCCGTACGCCCCTCCGACACCACGCCGGACACCACGGCAGTGCCGCCCTCGGCCAGCTCGGCGACACCCGAACGCAAATCCTCCAGATTCCCGCCCAGCACGACAGCACGGTGATCGAGCACAGCACGCGACGTCGCCAGCGACAGACCCAAGTCGATACCGGAGCAGTCCTGCTCTTTGGCAGACTCGGCCAGGCGTCCGGCCTGCGCCCGCACCGCCTGCGCGCTCCGGCCCGACAGCACCCACGGCACCACCGGTAGCCGCTGCCCCGAAGGCGGATCTTCGGCCACGTCAGGTTCGGGCTGGAGCTCGAGCTCGGGCGCTTCCTCGACGATGATGTGCGCGTTGGTGCCGCTGATCCCGAAGGACGAGACACCCGCTCGGCGCAGACGCTCCCCCTTCGGCCACCTACGAGCCTCCCTCAGCAACTGCACAGCACCCGCCGTCCAGTCCACCTGCGCCGAAGGCTCATCCACGTGCAGCGTCCGCGGCAACCGCTCCGCACGCAGCGCCATCACCATCTTGATCAGACCAGCGACACCAGCGGCAGCCTGCGTATGGCCGATGTTTGACTTCACCGAACCCAGCCACAAGGGCTCGTCCTCGGACCGCGCCTGACCATACGTCGCCAGCAACGCCTGCGCCTCGATCGGGTCACCCAGCCGCGTACCCGTACCATGCGCCTCAACAACGTCCACCTCGGACGCCGAAAGCCGCGCCGACGACAACGCCTGACGAATCACCCGCTGCTGCGACGGACCATTCGGCGCCGTCAACCCATTCGACGCACCATCCTGATTGACCGCACTCCCACGTACGACCGCCAGCACCTGATGCCCCAGGCGCCGCGCGTCGGACAGCCGCTCCAGGACCACCACCCCAGCACCCTCGGCCCACCCCGTCCCGTCCGCACTATCCGCAAAAGACTTACAACGGCCGTCCGAGGCCAGACCCCGCTGCCGCGAAAACTCAACGAACGTCGACGGCGTCGACATGACGGTGACACCACCGGCCAACGCCATCCCACACTCCCCCGAACGCAGCGCCTGACACGCCCAATGCAGGGACACCAACGAAGACGAACACGCCGTATCCACCGTCACCGCGGGCCCCTCGAACCCGAAGACGTACGCGATACGGCCGGAGAAAATGCTGCCCGCGTTCCCGTTCCCGAGAAAGCCTTCGACTTCCCCCGGAGCGACCTGCAACCGCGACGCATAGTCGTGGTACATCAGCCCCGCGAACACACCCGTCGACGAACCACGCAACGACAACGGATCAATTCCGGCCCGCTCCAGCGCCTCCCACGACGTCTCCAGCAACAACCGCTGCTGCGGATCCATCGCCAGGGCCTCACGCGGCGAAATACCGAACAGCTCCGCATCGAACTCGGCCGCGTCATGCAGAAAACCGCCTTCCCGCGCGTACGAGGTGCCCGCACGATCCGGGTCCGGGTCGAACAGGGCCTCGAGGTCCCAGCCACGGTCGGCCGGGAACCCGGTGATCCCGTCGCCGGCCGAGTCGACGAGCTCCCACAGGGACTCGGGAGACGACACACCACCCGGGTAGCGGCAGCCCATCCCCACGATCGCGATCGGCTCGTGGTCCTTCGCCTCCGCTTCTCGCAGACGCTGGCGGGTCTCGCGGAGGTCGGTGGTGAGACGCTTGAGGTACGTCAGCGTCTTCTCATCAGTGGACACGTGAGCCCAGCCCCTTTGTCGCGCTTGAGGGTGCCGTCATGAGCGCCCTCATCCTTCGAGTTCGCGATCGATGATTTCGAACATCGAATCGAGTGAAGCGGAATCGATATCTTCGTTCTCGGTACCGTCGCCGCCCAGGTCTTCCTCCAGCCGCGCCACCATCGCCTTGACTCGTGACCGCACCTGCTTGCGCAGCGCGCCGTCCTGGGCCATCGAGAGCACTGCGGCTTCGAACTTCTCCAGGTCGCTCAGGCCGAACTCGCCCTCGCCGGAGTCCTGGTTGAGCTGGTCGCGCAGGTACCCGGCGAGGCCCTCGATCGTCGGATGATCGAAGACAAGGCTGGCGGGCAGGGTGAGCGCGGTCGCGCTGTTCAGCCGGTTACGCAGGTCCACCGCGGTCAGCGAATCGAACCCGAGATCCTTGAACGCCCGCCCCGGATCGATCACACCAGCGGAACCATGTCCCAGCACCACCGCGACCTGGGACTGCACAAGGTCCAGCAGCACCCGGTCCTGCTCGGCCGCGGACCGGCCCCGCAGGCGGCGGGCAAGCGCATCGGAACTGCCCGCCCCGCTCCGGTCCCCGGCGCGCCGCTGCCGGGCGGCCGTCGGCACGAGGCCGTGCAGCATGCCGGGCAGGCTGTCCCGGCGTGCGGCCAGTGCCGTGGTGTTGACCGAGACCGGCAGCGCGATCGGCTCGTCGGACCGTACCGCCATGTCGAACAGCGCGAGAGCGTGCTCGGTGGTCAGCGGCGCGAAGCCCTGTCCGCGCAGACGGGCCACGTTCGCGTCACCGAGGCGGCCGCCCATGCCGTCGGGGTGCTCCCACATGCCCCATGCCAGGGATACGCCGGGCAGCCCCTGGGCGCGTCGGGACACCGCGAGTGCGTCGAGCACCGTGTTGCTCGCCGCGTAGGCCGACTGCCCGGCGTTTCCGACTACTCCGGCGATCGAGGAGAACAGCACGAAAGCCTGCAGGTCGGATTTCGCCGTCAGGTGGTGCAGGTGCAGCGCCGACTCCGCCTTCGCCGAGAGCACATCGGCCAGGCGTTCCGGAGTGAGGTCGGTGATCATGCCGTCGTCGAGCACACCGGCGGCGTGCACCACCCCGGCCAGCGGCGCATCGTCAGGAACTGTGTCGAGCACGTCGGCGAGTGCCCGCTCGTCACTGACGTCGCAAGCAGTGATCGTCACACGGGCGCCCAAGTCGGTCAGTTCCCGATGCAGTTGCTGGGCGCCGGGGGCTTCGTGGCCTCGGCGGGAGATCAGCAGCAGATTCCGTACGCCGTGCACGGAGACGAGGTGGCGGGCGATCACGGCGCCCAGCCCGCCGGTCCCACCGGTGACCAGCACCGTTCCCTTGTCCCAGCGTGTCGCCGGGATGTCTTCGCCGGTGGCGGGGGTCATTCGGGCGACCCTGGGCACCCAGGTCCGGCCTTGCCGCACCGCGAATTGACTCTCCCCGGATTCCCCGGATTCCCCGGATTCGGCCGGGTACGCCGCCAGAGCCCGGTAGGAGTCCGGCTCGCCATCCACATCGGCGAGCACGAACCTTCCCGGATGCTCGTTCATCGCGGACCGCACCAAGCCCCACGACCCGGCGGCCGCCAGGTCGAGCTCGCCCGTGTCGGAGGCAGGGCTCACCGCGACCGCGCCCGTGGTCGACACCATCAGACGCGAACCCGCCAAGCGCTCCTCAGCCAGCCACGTCCGCATGGCCCCCAGCACACCAGCAACCACACCCAGGAGATCCCCAGAATGTGGCGCCACCGGGAGCACGACTGTCCGCGGAACCGCCACACCGTCGTCGTCCAGGGCAGCGATCAACGCGTCCAAGTCGGCGTAACCGGTCACCGCGACTCCCGCCGCAGACCACCCGTCCTCGTTCTGCGGATCGGTACCGAGGACGGCCAAGTCGCCACGTTCGCCGGGCTCGGCCGGAGCCGGCGCGGGGGTCCACTCCAGCCGGAACAGGCTGTCGGCCGTGGCACGGGCGGCAGCAAGGTCGGCGGCCGACACCGGCCGCAGTACCAGCGACGCCACCTCGGCCACCGGGTCGCCCGCGGCATCGGCCACGCGCAGCCGGAACTCACCCGAGCCGCGCCTCGACAGCCGCACCCGCACGGCTGGGGCGCCGACGGCGGACAGCGACACGCCGGACCAGAGGAACGGCAGCATCGCGCTCTCGGCGTCCGGGTTCTGGAGCCCGAGCGCGTGCAGCACCGTGTCCAGCAGCGCCGGATGCAAACCGTACGCCGACGCCTCCCCGGCCACCTCCTCCGGCAAGGCCGCCTCCACGAACACGTCACCGCCGCTCGCCCAGGCTTCCCGCAAGCCCCGGAACGCGGGCCCGTAGGCCAGCCCGGCGCCGGTCAGCCGCTCGTACAGCCCGTCCAGCGCGACCGGTTCCGCACCGGCAGGCGGCCAAACACTCAGGTCCCAGTCAGCGGCGGCACGCTCGGCCGTGAGGATGCCAGTGGCGTGCAACGTCCACGGCCGATCGGCTGGGGCGCCGTCCGGTCGCGAGTACACGCGCAGCGAGCGCTGCTCCTCGCCGGGCTCCGGCGCGTCAATGCCGATCTGCACCTGAACCGCGCCGTCCTCCGGAAGGACCAGCGGCGCCTGCAAGGTCAGCTCTTCCACGCGGTCGCAGCCGACCCGGTCACCCGCCTGCACAGCAAGCTCAACGAACGCGGTACCCGGCACCAACACCGAACCCGCCACCACATGATCAGCCAGCCACGGATGCGACCGCACCGCCAACCGCGACGTCAGCAACACCGCATCCGAACCCGCCACCGCCACCGAAGCACCCAACAACGGATGCCCCGCCGCACCAAGACCCAAGCCGCTCGCATCGGTGCCCGGCCGGACGGACCCCATCCAGAAACGCTCGCGCTGGAACGCGTACGTCGGCAGGCTGATCCGCTCGGCGCCGCTCTCGGCGAACACGGCGGACCAGTCGACCTTGTCCCCGCGTACGAACAGTTCCGCCACCGCTGCCATCACGGTCCCGGCCTCGGCCCGTCCCTTACGCAGCACCGACACCGCCGTGTCCACTTCGGACTGAGCGAGCGCGGTCAGTACTGGGTCCGGACCGATTTCGAGCAGCCGGGCCGCCGCCTGCTCGCCGACGGCGGTCCGGAGGGCATCGTGGAAGCGCACCGGGCAGCGGACCTGGCGCACCCAGTAGTCCGGGGTGGCCCAGTCCTGCTCATCGACCGGCCGCCCGGTGAGGGTGCTGGCCGCCGGAAGGATCGGCTGCCGGTACGTGACGCGCGCGGCGATCTCGGCGAACTCCGCCAGCATCGGTTCCATCAACGGCGAGTGGAACGCATGGCTGACGCGCAGCCGGGACACCCGGCGGCCCTGCTCCCGTACGACCGCCATCACCCGCTCGACCGCGTCCTCGCCGCCGGAAACCACCACTGACGTCGGCCCGTTGACCGCCGCAACCGCCACCCGCTCGCCCTCGGCGAACCGGCCGAGGATGTCGGCGACCTCGGACTCGGTGCCCTCGATCGCCGCCATCGCACCCCCCGCAGGCAGCCCCTGCATCAACCGGGCACGCCCCGCCACCAACCGAGCGGCGTCGGCGAGATCGAACACGCCCGCTGCGTAGGCGGCGGCCAGCTCGCCGACCGAGTGGCCCAGCACCACGTCCGGGCGCACACCCCAGGACCGCAGCAGCTCCACCACGGAAGCCTGAACGGCGAACAGCGCCGTCTGGGCATACCCCGTCCGGTCAAGCAGCCCCGCTTCTTCGGACCCGTCGTCCGCGAACAGCACCTGCCGCACCGGGACCGGGAACTCGGCGGCGCCGTCGAGATCGGCGTCCATATGGCCGCAGACCTCGTCCAGGGTCCTGGCGAACACCGGGAACCGTTCGTACAGCTCGCGGCCCATGCCGAGCCGCTGGCTGCCCTGGCCGGTGAACATCCAGGCCGTCCGCGCTTCGCTCGCCACACCGGACACCACGGAGGCGTCACCGTCGGCCAGCGCGGCCACGCCCGAGTGCAGGGTGGCGAAGTCGGTGCCGAGCACCACTGCTCGGTGTTCCAGCGCCGCGCGGGTCGTCGCGAGCGAAAGGCCCACATCCACCGGGGAACGGTCGGGGCCCTCAGCGAGGAATGCCGCCAGTCGTGCCGCCTGGGCCCGCGTCGCTTGCGGGTTACGGCCGGACAGCACCCACGGCACCACCGGCAGCCCCGCCGACGGCCGCTCCACGGCCACGGGCGGCTCGATCGTGAGAGCTTCCTCGGCCTCCTCGATGATGACGTGCGCGTTGGTCCCGCTGATGCCGAACGACGAGACACCCGCCCGACGTGGCCGCTCACCGCGCGGCCAGGCACGGGCCTCGGTCAGCAGCTCGACCGCGCCGGACTCCCAGTCCACGTGGGACGAGGGCCGGTCGACGTACAAGGTCTTCGGCAGCTGCCGTTCCCTCAGCGCCATCACCATCTTGATCAATCCGGCCGCGCCGGCCGCGGCCTGGCTGTGCCCGATGTTCGACTTGATCGAGCCCAGCCGCAGGGGATCCTGACCGTCGCGGGCCTGGCCGTACGTCGCCAGCAGTGCCTGCGCCTCGATCGGGTCGCCGAGCGTGGTGCCGGTGCCGTGGGCCTCCACTGCGTCCACTTCGGATGTCGAGAGGCGCGCGTTCGCCAGCGCCTGGCGGATGACGCGCTGCTGGGAGGGGCCGTTCGGCGCGGTCAGGCCGTTGGAGGCCCCGTCCTGGTTGACCGCGCTCCCTCGTATGACCGCGAGCACCGGGTGTCCCAGCCGCTCGGCCTCGGAGAGGCGTTCGAGCACCAGCACCCCGGCGCCCTCCGCCCATCCGGTGCCGTCCGCGGCGTCCGCGAAGGACTTGCACCGGCCGTCCCCGGCCAGCCCGCCCTGACGGGCGAACTCCAGGAAGATGCCCGGGGTAGCCATCACCGTGGCGCCTCCGGCGAGCGCCATCTCGCATTCGCCCGCGCGCAGCGCCTGGCACGCCAGGTGCAGGGCGACCAGGGACGACGAGCACGCCGTGTCCACCGACACCGCCGGGCCTTCGAACCCGAGCGCGTACGCGACGCGGCCCGAGGCGACGCTCGGCGTACTGCCGGTGAGCAGGTACCCACCGGTCTCGCCCTCGGGGTCGTGCATGTTCCCGCCGTACCCACTGCCCGAGACGCCGGAAAACACGCCAGTGGCCGTGCCGCGCAGGGACAACGGGTCGATGCCCGCCCGCTCCAGCGCCTCCCACGAGGTCTCCAGCAGCAGCCGCTGCTGCGGATCCATGGCCAGCGCCTCGCGCGGGGAGATCCCGAACAGCTCCGCGTCGAACTCCGTGGCGTCCTCGACGAACCCTCCGACAGCCGCGATGTCCTCCAGCACCTGCGTGTCCCAGCCGCGGTCCACCGGCAGCGGCGACATCCCGTCGCCACCGGAGTCCACCAACTCCCACAGCGTCTCGGGCGAGGTCACGCCACCTGGGTAGCGGCAGCCCATGCCAACGATCGCGATCGGATCATCGGCGGCACCCGCACGCTCAACAGGGCGATCCTCCACGGCCTGTTCCTCAACCACGCCGAGCAGTTGCTCACGCAGATACCCAGCGAGGGAAGCAGGGGTGGGGTGGTCGAAGACCATCGTGGCGGACAGGTGGAGCGCGGTCGCGCCACTGAGCCGGTTACGCAGGTCCACAGCAGTCAGAGAATCGAAACCGAGGTCCTTGAACGCCCTGGTCGGCTCGACCACGGCGGCCGAGGCATGCCCCAGCACGGCAGCGACCGACGTCTGCACCAGATCCAGCAGCACCCGATTCTGCTCCACAGATGGCAGACCCCGCAGCCTGCCAGCGAGCGCGCCCCCGTCACCTGCGGCGGACCGGCCTGCGGTGCGACGCTGTTGAGGGGTGGCCGGGACCAGCGCCTGCAACACACCCGGCAGACTGTCCCGGAACCCGGCCAGTGACGCGGTCCGCAACGCGACCGGCAACGCGACCGGCTCGTTGACCTGCAGAGCGGCATCCAGCAGCACGAGCCCGTCCTGCGTGGACAACGGCGGAAACCCCTGACGCCGAAGCCGGTCGATGTCCGCCCCACTCAGACGGCCCCCCATCCCCTCGGCCTGCTCCCACATACCCCACGCCAACGACACACCAGCCAGCCCCTGCGCCCGCCGGGACACCGCCAACGCGTCCAGCACCGCATTACCCGCCGCATACGCCGACTGACCCGCATTCCCCACCACACCCGCGAAGGAGGAGAACAGCACGAACGCGTCAAGATCGGACTGCGCCGTCAGTTCGTGCAGATGCACCGCCGACTCCGCCTTTGCCGCGAGCACCCGGGCCAACCGCTCCGGCGTCAGACCAGCGATCACCCCGTCATCAAGCACACCAGCGGTGTGCACCACACCGGTCAACGGCGCGTCACCCGGGACCGTATCGAGGATGTCGGAAAGGGCCGCCCGATCACTCACATCACAGGCAGTAATCGTCACCCGCGCACCCAGCCCGGTCAGCTCATCACGCAACTCCTCCGCACCCGGCGCCCCGACACCACGCCGGGAAAGCAACAACAGATCACGAACACCATGGGCGGTCACCAGATGCCGGGCCACCACCGCACCCAGACCACCCGTACCACCAGTCACCAGCACCGTGCCACGCTCACGCCACGGAGCGGGAACGGTGAGCACGACCTTCCCGACATGCTTGGCCTGCCCCAGGAACCGCAACGCCTCCGGCGCCCGCGCAATCTCCCACGACGTCACCGGAATCGGCCGCAACGCGCCCTTCTCGAACAACTCCAGCAGCGCCGCCAGCATCTCCCTGATCCGGTCCGGACCCGCCTCAATCACATCAAACGCCTGATACGAGACACCCGGATACGCGGCGGCGACCTCATCCGCATCACGGATATCCGTCTTGCCCATCTCCACAAACCGGCCACCCCGCTGCGTCAACCGCAACGACGCATCGACGAATTCACCGGCCAGACAGTCGAGTACAACATTCACCCCAGCGCCATCAGTCGCCTGAGAGAAGATCTGCTCGAACTCCGTCGTACGGGAGGAAGCCAGACGGCCGGCGGCGACCCCGAACTCACGGACCATGGACCACTTGGCCTGACTCGCCGTCGCGAACACCTCCGCACCCAGATGCTGGGCCAACTGCACCGCCGCCATACCCACACCACCAGCAGCGGCATGAATCAACACCGACTCACCCGCCTGAAGACCAGCCAGATCCACCAACGCGTAATACGCCGTCAGGAACACCACCGGCACCGACGCCGCCTGCTCGTACGACCAACCGCCCGGCATACGCGCCAACATCCGCGCATCCGCCACCGCCGCAGGACCAAACGCCCCGTCCAGCAGACCCATCACCCGGTCACCCACAGCGAAGTCGTCCACACCCGGACCGACCTCCAGGACCACTCCGGCGCCCTCCAGACCCATCCGGCCCGCATCACCCGGATACATCCCCAACACATTCAGCACATCTCGGAAGTTCACCCCAGCCGCCCGCACACCAACCCGCACCTGACCCCGCTCCAACGGCCGCAACTCCTCCGGCACCAACGCCACGCCATCAAGCCGCCCCTGCGCCGCCACCTCCATCCGCCACGACGAATCCGCGCCGGGCGGCGGCACCAGCACACCCCCCGAACCCATCCGCACCATCCGCGGCAACCACACCCCACCCCCACGCACCGCAAACTGACCCTCACCCAGAGCCCCGGCAAGCGCCCGGAAAGAAGCCTCCTCACCATCGACATCAGCCAGCACAAACCGACCCGGATGCTCACTCACCGCCGACCGCACCAAACCCCACACACCCGCACCAGCAAGATCCACACCTTCACCGCCGGACACCTCCACCGCACCCGACGTCAACACCACCAACCGCGACCCCGCAAAACGCTCCTCAGCCAACCACCCACGCACCACACCCAGAACACCCGCCACCACATCACCGACACCGGCACCACCACCACACGCCACCGGAAGCACGACCGTCTCCGGCACCGTGGCACCACCATCAAGAGCGGCGACCAAACCCGCAAGACCGTCGTAAGACGTCACCGGAACACCGGCACCCCGCCACCCACCCGACTCGACATCACCAAGCACCGCCCAACCAGCAGACCCCACAGGCCCCTCGGACCGGGCCACCGGCGCAGGAACCCACTCCAGCCGGAACAGACTCTCCGCCGTCGGCGAGTTGGCCGCCGCAAGGTCCGCGGTCGACACGGGGCGTAGCACCAGGGATTCGATCTCGGCCACGGGTTCGCCCACGGCGTCGGCAACCCGCAACCCGATTTCGCCCCTACCACGCGGGGTGAGCCGGACCCGCACGGCGGAAGCGCCTACCGCGGACAGCGACACCCCCGACCAGAGGAACGGCAGCATCGCGCCCTCGGCCGCCGGGTCCTGGAGCGCCAGGGCGTGCAGCACCGTGTCCAGCAGCGCCGGATGCAAACCGAACCCAGCCCCGTCCTCCGCGACCCCCTCCGGAAGAGCGGCCTCCACGAACAGGTCCTCGCCCTGCTTCCACACCTCCCGCAGACCACGGAACGCCGGGCCATACGCCAACCCCACACCCGACAACCGCTCATACAACCCATCCACCACAACCGCCTCCGCACCCACCGGCGGCCACACCCGCAAATCCCACCCAACAGCAGGAGCCCCAGCAGCGAGAGCACCCGTGGCATGCAAAGTCCACGGCTGCTCGGCCTCGGCCTCCTCCACGCGCGAGTAGACCCGCAGCGCACGACGGCCGTCCTCGCCGCCGTCGATGCTGAGCTGCACCTGAACAGCGCCGTCCTCCGGAAGGACCAGCGGCGCCTGCAAGGTCAACTCCTCGACCCGGGCACACCCGACCCGGTCACCCGCCTGCACCGCAAGCTCAACGAAGACCGTGCCCGGCACCAGGACCGAACCGGCCACTACGTGATCAGCCAGCCACGGATGCGACCGCACCGACAACCGCGACGTCAGCAACACCGCATCCGAACCCGCCACCGCCACCGAAGCACCCAACAACGGATGCCCCGCCGCACCCAGACCCAGGCCGCCGAGGTCGGTCGCCGACCGGACGGGCCGCAGCCAATACCGCTGCCGCTGAAACGCGTACGTCGGCAGATCCACTCGCCGCGCGCCGGTCCCAGCGAAGACAGCGGGCCAGTCCACGTCCGCCCCACGCACGAACACTTCCGCCACAGCGGTCAGCAGGGTCTCGGCCTCGGCCCGTCCCTTTCGCAGCACGGCCGCGGCGGCAGCGTCGGTGGCCGCCGGTGCGAGGCTGGTCAGCACCGGGTCCGGACCGACCTCCAGCAGCCGGGTTGCGCCCTGTTCGCCGGTGGCGGTCCGGAGGGCGTCATGGAAGCGGACCGGCTCGCGCACCTGGTCCACCCAGTAGGCGGGGGTCGTCCAGTCGCCATCGGCGAGCGGCTTACCCGTGACGGTGCTGACCGCCGTGAGCACCGGCTGCCGGTAAGTGATACTCGCCGCGACCTCCGCGAACTCCGCCAGCATCGGCTCCATCAACGGCGAGTGGAACGCATGACTCACCCGCAGCCTGGACACCCGGCAGCCCCGCTCCCGCGCGACCGCCATCACCCGCTCGATCACCTCCTCGTCACCGGAAACCACCACCGACATCGGCCCGTTGACCGCCGCAACCGCCACCCGCTCGCCCTCGGCAAACCCGCCGAGGATTTCGGCGACCTCGGACTCGGTGCCCTCAATCGCCGCCATCGCACCCCCTGTGGGCAGCCCCTGCATCAACCGGGCACGGCCCGCCACCAACCGGGCAGCGTCGGCCAGCTCGAACACACCCGCCGCATACGCGGCGGCCAGCTCACCGATGGAATGGCCGAGCACCGCATCCGGACGCACGCCCCAGGAACGCAACAGCTCGACCAGTGCGGCCTGCACCGCGAACAGCCCGCTCTGGGCGTAGCCGGTACGGTCCAGCAGAGCCGCCCCCGCCGAACCCTCCGCCGCGAAGAGGACCTCGCGTACCGGGACCTCGAACCCCGGCCTGCCCGACAACTCGGCGTCCAGATGTCCACACGCCTCGTCCAGGACCCGCGCGAACACCGGGAACTGGTCGTACAGCTCACGGCCCATGCCGATCCGCTGGCTCCCCTGCCCGGTAAACATCCACGCCGTACGCCCCTCGCCCACGGAACCCGACACCACCGAATCGCCATCCAGGTCGATGAGGCTTCCGCGCAGTGTGGCGCCCTCGGCGCCCAGCACCACCGCACGGTGCTCGAGCGCGGCGCGCGTGGTGGCCAGGGACAGCCCGACGTCGACCGGGGCGACGTCCCGCCCGTCGAGGAAGGCCGTCAGGCGTCCGGCCTGTGCCCGCGTCGCTTGCGGGTTACGGCCGGACAGCACCCACGGCACCACCGGCAGCTCGGTCGTCGGCCGCTCCTCGGCCATGGCGGGTTCGGCGGCCGGGGCTTCTTCGATGATGACGTGTGCGTTCGTCCCGCTGATGCCGAACGATGAGACACCCGCCCGGCGCGGGTGTTCGGTCCGGGGCCATTCCCGGGCCTCGGACAGTAGCTCGACCGCACCGGCCGTCCAGTCCACGTGCGACGAGGGCGCGTCGGCGTGGAGCGTCTGCGGCAGCCGCCGCTCCCGGAGCGCCATCACCATCTTGATCAGACCGGCGACACCCGCCGCGGCCTGTGGGTGGCCGATGTTCGACTTTACCGAGCCCAGCCACAGCGGCTCGGCACCGTCACGGTCCTGGCCGTACGTGGCCATCAGGGCCTGCGCCTCGATCGGGTCGCCCAGCCGGGTGCCCGTACCGTGTGCCTCGACCGCGTCCACTTCGGACGGTGATATCCGCGCGGCGGCGAGCGCCTGCCGGATCACCCGCTGCTGCGACGGACCGTTCGGCGCCGTCAGACCATTCGATGCGCCGTCCTGATTGACCGCACTGCCGCGTACGACCGCGAGCACCGGATGCCCGAGGCGCCGCGCGTCGGACAGCCGCTCCAGCACCAGTACGCCAGCACCCTCGGCCCACCCCGTACCGTCCGCGGCCTCCGCGAAGGACTTGCACCGACCGTCCCCGGCCAGCCCGCCCTGCCGCGAGAACTCCAGGAACATGCCGGGGTTCGCCATGATCGTCGCACCACCGGCGAGCGCCATCGTGCACTCCCCCGCGCGCAGCGCCTGGCCCGCCAGGTGCAGCGCCACCAGCGCGGACGAGCAGGCGGTGTCCACCGACACCGCGGGGCCTTCCAGGCCGAGGGCATAGGACAGCCGGCCCGACGCCACGCTCGGCGTGCTCCCGGTCAGCAGGTAGCCCTCGGTTTCCACGCCTGTCTCGTGCAGGTGGCCGCCGTACCCGTTGGCGGACACGCCCGCAAACACCCCGGTGGCCGAGCCACGCAGCGATTGCGGGTCGATTCCGGCACGCTCCAGCGCCTCCCAGGAGGTCTCCAGCAGCAGCCGCTGCTGCGGATCCATCGCCAGGGCCTCACGCGGCGAGATCCCGAACAGTTCGGCGTCGAAATCCCCAGCGTCCTGTACGAACCCGCCAACGGCCGCGATGTCATGCAGCGCTCCCGCGTCCCAGCCGCGGTCCGCGGGAAACGGGGTGATGCCGTCTCCGGCGGAAGCCACCAGGTCCCACAGGGATTCCGGCGAGGTGACGCCGCCCGGGAAGCGGCAGCCCATGCCTACGATCACGATCTGCTCGTCCGCCGCACCCACCGGGGCGGGGACGGTCGGTGTTCCGGTCGGCTCGATGGCCGCGCCGAGCATCTCCTCGCGCAGATTTCCGGCGAGGGCAGACGGAGTCGGGTGGTCGAAGATGAGCGTCGCGGGCAGGCGAAGGCCAGTGGCGGCATTCATCCGGTTGCGCAGGTCCACCGCGGTCAGCGAGTCGAAGCCGAGATCCTTGAATGCCCGGGCCGGGTCGATGGCCGCCCCCGACGTATGGCCCAACACACCTGCGACCTCGGTCTGTACCAGCTCCAGCAGCAGCCGGTTCTGCTCGGCGACGGGCAACCCCACCAGCCGACCGCCGAGTTCGCCCCGGCTCGTGATGGTGGCCTGCCCGGCGTCCCGGCGCTGCCGCGCCGGCGGGGCGAGCCTGTGCAGAACGTCGGGCAGGGTCGTGCGGTCCGAGGTCAGCGCGGAGGTGCGCAGGGCGATCGGCAGCGCCAGCGGCTCGTTGATCTGAAGGGCGATGTCCAGCAGGGAGAGTCCGTGGTCAGTCTCCAGGGCGGGGAAGCCCTGGCGCGCCATCCGGAGCAGGTCGGACTCGCTGAGCGTGCCGCCCATGCCCTCGGTGTGGGCCCACATGCCCCAGGCCAGTGACACGGCGGGCAGGCCCTGGGCGCGCCGGGACACCGCGAGCGCGTCGAGCACGGAGTTGGCCGCCGCGTAGGGCGCCTGGCCCGCGTTGCCCACCACACCAGCGATCGAGGAGAACAGTACGAACGAGTCCAGGTCGCGGTCCGCGGTGAGTTCGTGGAGATGCACGGCGGAATCGGCCTTCGCGGCCAGGACCCGGGCCAATCGCTCAGGGGTGAGATCGGCGATGATCCCGTCGTCGAGCACACCGGCGGTGTGCACCACGCCGGTCAGGGGGGCCTCGTCGGGAATCGCGTCGATGACGCCTGCCAGGGCCGTACGGTCGCTGACATCGCACGCGCTGATCGTGACTCGCGCGCCGAGGTCGACCAGCTCTCGTTCGAGTTCGCGCGCGCCCGGGGCCTCGAGGCCGCGCCGGGAGAGCAGCGCCAGGTTCCGTACGCCGTGACGGGTGACCAGATGGCGGGCCACCAGCGCGCCCAGGCCGCCGGTGCCGCCGGTGATCAGCACTGTGCCGTCCTCGCGCCAGGGCGCGGGCACGGTCAGCACGACCTTGCCGACGTGCTTCGCCTGGCCCAGGAATCGCAGCGCCTCCGGGGCCCGGGCGATGTCCCACGTCGTGACCGGGATCGGCCGCAGCGCGCCGCTCTCGAACAGTGCCAGCAGCGCCGTCAGCATCTCGCCGATCCGCTCCGGGCCCGCGTCCATCACGTCGAACGACGTGTACGACACGCCCGGATGAGCCTCGGCCACCTCGTCCGCGTCCCGGATATCGGTCTTGCCCATCTCAACGAACCGGCCACCAGGCCGTGTCAACCGCAGCGACGCGTCCACGAACTCCCCGGCCAGGCAGTCCAGCACCACGTCCAGCCCGGCCCCGTCCGTGCCCCGGGAGAAGACCTCCTCGAACTCCGTCGTACGGGAGGAGGCGATGCGCTCGGCGGACACACCCAGATCACGAACGGTCTGCCACTTGGCCTGACTCGCGGTCGCGAACACCTCCGCCCGCAGGTGCTGGGCGAGTTGCACCGCGGCCATGCCCACACCACCAGCCGCGGCATGGATCAATACCGACTCGCCCGCTTCCAGCCCTGCCAGATCGACCAGCGCGTAATACGCGGTGAGATAGACGATCGGCACGGATGCCGCCTGCGCGTACGACCAACCGGCCGGGATTCGCGCCAGCATCCGCCCATCGGCCACGGCCGCGGGACCGAACCCACCGTTCAGCAGACCCATCACCCGGTCGCCGACAGCCCAGTCCGACACCCCCGGGCCGACCTCCAGGACCACACCCGCACCCTCGTGGCCCAGCCGCCCGGCGTCGCCCGGATACATATCAAGCACATGGAGCACATCACGGAAATTGACGCCCGACGCCCGGACAGCTACCCGGACCTGCCCCGGGCCCAGCGGAGCCGGGCTTTCGGGCACCAGGGCGACGCCGTCCAACCGGCCCTTGGCCACGATGTCCATCCGCCAGGCCGAACCCGCACCCGCCGGAGGCACCAGCACCCCGCCCGCGTTCATCCGCACCATACGCGGCAGCCAGGCGCGGCCTTCCCGTACGGCGACCTGGCCGGAGTCCGGCCCCAGGAGAGCGGCGGCGAGGACCTCGTACGACTCCTGCGTGCCATCGACGTCGGCGAGCGCGAACCGGCCCGGGTGCTCGCTCATCGCCGACCGCACCAGTCCCCACACCCCGGCACCGGCGAGATCCAGTGTCGCGGGAGTGCTGTCCTCAGGGGTGCTGTCCTCGGGCCTCACGTCCACGGCGCCGGAGGTCAGCACCACCAACCGCGATCCGGCGAAGCGCTCCTGAGCCAGCCACGCGCGGATCACTGCCAGCACACCGGCCACCGCGTCGCCGACCGCGGCGCCCGTGGCGTCGAAGGGGAGCACGACGGTTTCCGGGACGGGCGCGCCGGCATCGAGCGCGGCGGCCAGTGCTCCCAGGTCGGCGTGTCCGGTGGCCCTCGGGACACCGGCGCCCAGCCGAGTGTCACCGAGCACCGCCCAGGCGCCCGGCTGCTCGAGTCCGGTGGTGGTAGTGGTGGGGGCCTGGATCCAGTCGAGGCAGAAGAGGCTGTCCCTGACAGGGGAGTTCGCCGCTGCCAGCTCCGCCACCGACACCGGCCGCAGCACCAGCGACTTCACCTCGGCCACCGGCGCACCCTCACCATCGGCGACCCGCAAGGCGATCTCACCGGAGCCCCGTACCGAGACCCGTACCCGCACCGCGGCGGCCCCGACCGCCGACAGCGACACCCCCGACCACATGAAGGGCAGGGACGCACCCTCGTCAGCCGACTCCCGAAGTCCCAGCGCGTGCAGCACCGAGTCCAGCAGTGCCGGGTGCAGACCGAACCCGGCCGCCTCACCGGACAGCGGCTCGGGCAACGCCGCCTCCACGTAGAAGTCGTCGCCCTGCCGCCAGACCTCTCGCAAGCCACGGAAGGCCGGGCCGTAGACGAGACCCTCGTCGGCCAGCCGCTCGTACAGGCCGTCCGTCGGGACATGCTCCGCAGCGGCGGGCGGCCACGCGGCCAGGTCCCAGTCGGCGGGCACGCCCGTTCCTGACGTCAGGGTCCCGGTGGCGTGCAGAGTCCACGGCTCCTCGGCCGCGGCGCCCTCCGGGCGGGAGTACATCTTGAGAGCGCGCCGCTCGTCCACCGCGCCGTCCGCCGTTTCGACGCTGAGCTGTAGGTGTACGGCGTGCTGTTCCGGCAGCACCAGTGGCGCTTGCAGGGTCAGCTCCTCCACGCGGTCGCAGTTGACCCGGTCGCCCGCCTGTACGGCCAGCTCCACGAACACCGTGCCCGGCACGAGCACCGAGCCCGCCACGGTGTGATCCGCCAGCCACGGGTGCGACGGGACGGAAAGCCGTGAGGTCAGCAGCACGGCGTCCGAACCGGCCAGCGTCACCGCCGCGCCCAGCAGGGGGTGCTCGGCCGCGCCCAGGCCCAGGCCACGGGCGTCGGCCACCGGCCGGGAAGCCCCGAGCCAGTACCGCTGCCGCTGGAACGCGTAGGTCGGCAGCGCGGCCGGCCGAGCGCCGGTCCCGGCGAACATGGCGGTCCAGTCGACTTTCGTGCCGCGTACGAACACCTCGGCCACGGCGCCCAGTACGGACTCGGCCTCGGACCGTCCCTTACGCAGCACCGACGTCGCGGTGACGTCCTCCGCCGCGGACTGCGCGAGCGCGGTCAGCACCGGGTCGGGACCGATCTCCAGCAGCCGGGACACGCCCTGCACACCCGTCGCGGCCACGAGAGTGTCGTGAAAACGCACCGGTTCGCGGAGCTGACGCACCCAGTACTCCGGGGTCGCCCAGTCCTCCGCGGCCGCCGACTCGCCGGTGACGGTGCTGAGGGCCGGTAGATTCGGCTGCCGGTAGGCCACGTCGGCCGCGATATCGGCGAACTCCGCCAAGGCCGGTTCCATCAGCGGCGAGTGGAACGCGTGGCTCACCCTCAGCCGGGATACCCGGCGGTGCTGTTCACGGGCTACGGTCATCGCCCGCTCGACGGCCTCCTCGTCGCCGGAAACCACCACCGACGTCGGCCCGTTGACCGCCGCGATCGCGATCCGCCCGTCCCCGGAGAGCCCCCGCAGGATGCCAAGAACCTCCTCCTCGCCGCCCTCGATGGCAGCCATCGCGCCACCTGCCGGCAGCCGCTGCATCAACCGGGCCCGGCCCGCCACCAGCCTGGCGGCGTCGGCCAGATCGAAGACACCGGCGGCGTACGCGGCGGCGAACTCCCCCACCGAGTGGCCCAGTACCACGTCCGGGCCCATGCCCCACGAACTCAGCAGCTCCACCAGCGCGGCCTGGACCGCGAACAGCGCCGTCTGCGCATACCCGGTCCGGTCGAGGAGATCTGCCTCGTCCGAGCCCTCGGCGGCGAACAGCACGTCCCTCACGGGGATATCGAAGCCGGGCCGGCCCGCCAGTGCGGCCTCCAGGTGTCCGCAGACCTCGTCGAACGCCCTGCTGAATTGCGGGAATTGCTCATACAACTCGCGGCCCATGCCGGGCCGCTGGCTGCCCTGCCCGGTGAACATCCAGCCCGTACGGCCCTCACGCACCACACCGGACACCACCGAGGCGTCACCCTCGGCCAGCGCGGCCACGCCCGCACGCAACGCACCCGGATCACCACCCAACACCACCGCGCGGTGGTCCAGCAGCGCACGCGTCGTCACAAGCGACAGCCCCAGATCCGCACTGGAGTGGTCGCGTTCGTCGGCGAGTTCGGCCAGGCGTCCGGCCTGCGCCCGGAGCGCCTGAGCGCTGCGCGCCGAGAGCACCCACGGGACCACGGGCAGCTCGGCCGGGGACCGCTCCTCGGCCGTGGCCGGTTCAGCCTCCGGCGCTTCCTCGATGATGACGTGAGCGTTGGTGCCGCTGATCCCGAAGGAGGAGATGCCCGCGCGCCGCGGACGCTCCCCCATCGGCCACGTACGGGCCTCCCTCAGCAGCCGGACCGCACCGGCGGCCCAGTCCACCTGGCTCGAGGGCTCGTTCACGTGCAGCGTCCGCGGCAGCCGCTCGGCACGCAGCGCCATCACCATCTTGATGATTCCCGCTGCACCGGCGGCGGCCTGAGTGTGCCCGATGTTCGACTTCACCGAGCCCAGCCACAAAGGCTCATCCTCGGTGCGCGCCTGACCGTACGTCGCCAGCAGCGCCTGCGCCTCGATCGGGTCGCCCAGCCGGGTCCCCGTGCCATGTGCTTCGACCACATCGACCTCGGCGGCGGAAAGCCGCCCCGACGACAGCGCCTGGCGGATCACCCGCTGTTGCGACGGGCCGTTCGGCGCCGTCAGACCATTTGACGCACCGTCTTGGTTGACTGCGCTGCCGCGCACCACCGCGAGCACGTTGTGACCACGGCGCCGCGCGTCCGAGAGACGCTCCAGCACCAGCACCCCGGCGCCCTCGGCCCAGCCCGTGCCGTCCGCGCCGTCCGCGAAGGACTTGCACCGGCCGTCCGAGGCCAGACCCCGCTGGCGTGAGAACTCGACGAACGTCGAGGGCGTCGCCATGACGGTGACGCCACCGGCCAGGGCCGTGTCGCACTCCCCCGCCCGCAGGGCCTGGCAGGCCCAGTGCAGGGACACGAGCGACGAGGAACAGGCGGTGTCCACCGTCACCGCGGGCCCCTCGAACCCGAAGACGTACGCGACACGTCCGGAGAAGACGCTGCCCGCGTTCCCGTTGGCGACGAAGCCTTCCACGTCCTCGGGCACGGTCTGGAGGCGCGAGGCGTAATCGTGGTACATCAGCCCCGCGAACACACCTGTGGACGACCCCCGCAACGACAGGGGGTTGATGCCGGCCCGCTCCAGCGCCTCCCACGACGTCTCCAGAAGCAACCGCTGCTGCGGATCCATGGCCAGCGCCTCACGCGGGCTGATCCCGAACAGCTCCGCGTCAAACTCCGCCGCGTCGTGCAGGAAGCCGCCCTCGCGTACATACGACGTGCCAGCGCGGTCGGCATCGGGGTCGAAGAGCGAGTCGACATCCCAGCCGCGGTCGGTCGGGAAGCCCGTGATCCCGTCCCCGGCGGAGTCGACCAGCTCCCACAGCGCCTCGGGAGAGGTCACCCCGCCCGGGTAGCGGCAGCCCATCCCCACAATCGCGATCGGCTCGTCGTCGGCCATCACCCCGGACGGCCTCGGCTCGATGTCCTGGCCGGCCGCCGTCTCCCCCAGCAGTTGTTCGCGCAGGTACGCGGCGAGCGCGGTGGGGCTGGGGTGGTCGAAGACCAGGGTGGCGGGCAGGGTGAGCGCGGTCGCACTGTTGAGCCGGTTACGCAGGTCCACCGCGGTCAGCGAATCGAACCCGAGATCCTTGAACGCCCGCCCCGGATCGACCGCACCCGCCGACGCGTGCCCCAGTACCGCCGCCACCTCGGATTGCACCACTTGGAGCAGCACCCGGTCCCGCTCCGCCCCGGACAGACCCGACAGGCGGCGGGTCAGCCCACTCACGTCGGTGCCCTGGCCCGCGGTCCGGCGCCGGCGGGACACGGGAAGGAGACCGTGCAACGGGGTGGGCAGGCTGTCGCGCCGCGCGGCGAGCGCCGTGGTCCGCAGCGCGACCGGCAGTGCCAGGGGTTCGTCGGTCCGCAGCGCCAGGTCGAACAGTGCCAGCGCGCCCTGGGTGGACAGTGGTGGGAAGCCCTGGCCTCGCAGGCGGGCGATATTCGCCTCGCCGAGGCGGCCGCCCATGCCGTCGGCGTGTTCCCACATGCCCCACGCCAGCGACACGCCGGGCAGCCCCTGCGATCGCCGGGACAGGGCGAGGGTGTCCAGCACGGTGTTGGCGGCGGCGTATGCGGCCTGGCCCGCGTTCCCGAACACTCCCGCGATGGAGGAGAACAGGACGAAGGAGGTCAGGTCGCGGTTGCCCGCGGTCAACTCGTGCAGGTTGAGAGCCGATTCGGCCTTCGCCGCAAGCACCCGGGCGACCCGCTCCGGGGTCAGGTCGGTGATCATGCCGTCGTCGAGGACACCGGCGGTGTGCACGACTCCGGTCAGGGGCGCGTCGTCGGGTATGCCGCCCATCGCCTCGGCCAGTGCCCGGCGGTCGGCCACGTCGCAGGCGGTGATGGTGACTTCGGCACCCAGGCCGGTCAGCTCCCGTTGGAGTTCGTGAGCACCGGGGGCGTCCGGGCCGCGGCGGGAGAGCAGCAGCAGGTTCCGTACGCCATGCGTGCTCACCAGGTGCCGGGCCACGACCGCGCCCAGGCTACCGGTTCCGCCGGTGACCAGCACCGTTCCCTGGCTCTGCCACACACCTGGAGCGCCGTCATCGGAGGCGCCGGTCATTCGCGCCATCCGGGGCAGCCACACCTCGCCCCGCCGCACGGCGAACTGGCTTTCCCCGCCGTCGGCCAGGGCCGTCGCCAGGGTCGCGTACGAGGTTGGTTCACCGTCGACGTCGGCCAGTACGAACCGGCCCGGGTGTTCGCTCATCGCCGAGCGCAGCAGGCCCCAGACGCCCGCGCCGGCCAGGTCGTCCGCCTCCGTCCCTACCGCGCCGGAGGTCACCACCACCAGCCGGGTTTCCGTCAGCCGCCGCTCGGCCAGCCACTCACGAACGAGCCCCAGCACACCGGAGACCGCTGCGGCGATCCCGGTGTCGGTGCCGCGCGGGTCGTGCGGGAGCGGCAGCAGCACGGTGTCCGGGGCGCTGCCGCCCTCGTCGAGGGCGGCGGTCAGCGCGGTGAGGTCGGCGTAGCCGGTCACCGGCACTCCGGCGTCCTGCCACGCGTGCGGATCGCCGAGCACGACCCAGTCCCCGAGTTCGCCGACGTCACGACGCTCGGTGGGGGCGGGGGCGGCGGTCCAGTCCAGCCGGAACAGGCTGTCCGAGATCGGCGAGCCCCCATCGCCGCCCGCGACGAGGTCGGCGGCCGATACGGGCCGCAGCACCAGGGAGTCCACCTCGGCGAGCGGCTCGCCCGCCGCGTCCGCCACCCGCAGGGCGATCTCGCTCGAGCCGGGCCCGCCGCGCGGCGAGAGGCGCGCCCGGACGGCAGTAGCGCCCACGGCGAACAACGAGACGCCGGACCACAGGAACGGCAGGGACGCGGCGCCCTCGGCCGACGGCTCACGTAGCCCGAGGGCGTGCAGGACGGTGTCCAGCAGGGCCGGGTGCAGACCGAACCCGGTGACGTCCCCGGCGATCTGTTCGGGCAGGACCGCCTCCACGAACAGGTCCTCGCCCCGCCGCCATACCTCCTTCAGGCCGCGGAACCCAGGTCCGTAGGCGAGTCCCGCGTCGGACAGTTGGCTGTAGAGACCCTCGAGGCCGTCGAGTCCATCGGCCGGTACCGGCTCCGCACCCTCGGGGGGCCAGGCGCGCAGGTCCCAGTCGGCGGCGGGCCGCGCGGTGGTGAGGGCCCCGGTGGCGTGCAGGGTCCACGGCTGGTCGGCGGCGGCGTCCTGCGGGCGTGAGTAGACCCGGACCGTGCGCCGCCGGTCGCCTTCGGCCGGTTCGATGCAGATCTGGAGCTGGACCGTGCCGTCGTGCGGCAGGATCAGCGGGGCCCGCAGGGTCAGGTCCTCCACCTGGTCGCAGCCGACCTGGTCCCCCGCCTGCACGGCGAGTTCCACGAACACCGTGCCGGGCACCACGACGGATCCGGCCACCACGTGATCGGACAGCCACGGATGCGACTGCGCGGACAGCCGCGACGTCAGCAGCACCGTGTCCGATCCGGCCAGCCGCAGCGCGGCCCCCAGCAGCGGGTGCCCGACCGTCCCCAGGCCGAGCCCGCTCGCATCGGTCACGGAGCGGGAGGGCCGCAGCCAGAACCGCTGGTGCTGGAACGCGTACGTCGGCAGCTCCACCCGCTGGGCGCCGGTCCCGGCGAACACCGCGGCCCAGTCCAGCTTCGCGCCGCGTACGAACATCTCCGCCGCCGCGGACAGTACGGACTCGGCCTCCGCGCGGCCCTTCCGCAGCACCGACGCGGCGGTGGCCTCCGTCGCGGCCTGCGCCAGGCTGGTCAGCACCGGGTCGGGCCCGATCTCCAGCAGTCGGCTCACGGCCCGCTGCCCGGTCGTGGTGCGCAGCGCGTCGTGGAAGCGGACCGGCCGACGCACCTGATCCACCCAGTAGGCGGGGGTGGCCCAGTCCTCTTCACCGACCGGCTCACCGGTGACCGTACTGACGGCGGCGAGCGTCGGCTGCCGGTAGGTGACGCTCGCGGCGATGTCGGCGAACTCCGCGAGCATCGGCTCCATCAACGGCGAGTGGAACGCATGACTCACCCGCAGCCGGGACACCCGACGGCCCCGCTCCCGCGCAACCTCCATCACCCGCTCGACCGCATCCTCGTCACCGGAAACCACCACCGACGTCGGCCCGTTCACCGCCGCAACCGCCACCCGCTGCGAGTCCGGCAGTCCTCGCAGAATCTCGGAGACCTCGGACTCCTCACCCTCAACCGCCGCCATCGCACCACCCGCAGGCAGCGCCTGCATCAACCGCGCACGACCCGCCACCAACCGCGCCGCATCCCCCAGCCCGAAAACACCCGCCACATACGCCGCGACAAACTCACCCACCGAATGGCCCAACACCACATCCGGACCCATGCCCCACGATCGCAGCAACTCCACCAGCGCGGTCTGCACCGCGAACAGCAACGTCTGCGCATACCCGGTCCGATCCAGCAGAGCCGCCTCCGCAGAACCCTCCGCCGCGAACAACACCTCCCGCACCGAAACCTCAAACCCCGGCCTGCCCGACAACTCGGCGTCCAGAGAACCGCACACCTCATCCAGGGTCTTCGCGAACACCGGGAACACGCCATACAGCTCACGGCCCATACCAAGCCGCTGGCTACCCTGCCCCGTGAACATCCAGCCCGTACGCCCCTCCGACACCACGCCGGACACCACGGCAGTGCCGCCGTCAGCCAGTGAGGTCACGCCGTGCCGTAGTGCCTCCCGGTCGGCACCGAGCACCACGGCACGGTGATCGAGCACCGCGCGCGTGGTCGCCAGCGAGTAGCCGAGGTCGGCCGCCGAGCAGTCAGCCGAGGGTTCCGCCGTGTTGAGGAAGTCGGCCAGGCGCTCGGCCTGCGCGCGCACCGCCCGCTCGCCGCGCCCGGACAGCACCCACGGCACGACCGGCAGGTCGGCCGACGGCCGCTCCTTCGCCACGGCCGGTTCGGCGGCCGGGGCTTCTTCGACGATGACGTGCGCGTTCGTCCCGCTGATACCGAACGCCGAAACACCCGCACGGCGCGTACGGTCGGCCCGCGGCCAGGTGCGGGACTCGGCCAACAGCCGGACCGCACCGGCGGTCCAGTCCACATGGGACGACGGCTCGTCGGCGTGCAGCGTCTGCGGCAGCCGCTGTTCACGCAGCGCCAGAACCATCTTGATCACGCTGGCCACACCCGCCGCGCACTGCGTGTGGCCGATGTTGGACTTCACCGAGCCGAGCCACAGCGGATCGCCGTCACGCTGCTGGCCGTAGGTGGCCATGAGGGCCTGTGCCTCGATGGGGTCACCGAGCCGGGTTCCGGTGCCGTGCGCCTCGACGGCGTCCACCTCGGCCGCCGAGATGTTCGCGGCCTCCAGGGCCTGCCGGATCACGCGCTGCTGGGACGGGCCGTTCGGCGCGCTCAGTCCGTTCGACGCGCCGTCCTGGTTGACCGCGCTGCCGCGTACGACCGCGAGCACGTCGTGCCCGAGGCGCCGCGCGTCGGTCAGCCGTTCCAGCACCAGCACGCCGGCGCCCTCGGACCATCCCGTGCCGTCCGCCGCCTCGGCGAAGGACTTGCACCGGCCGTCCCCGGCCAGCCCGCCCTGACGGGCGAACTCCAGGAACATGCCAGGGTTGGACATGACCGTGGCGCCGCCCGCGAGCGCCATCGTGCATTCCCCGGCCCGTAGCGCCTGGCACGCCAGGTGCAGCGCCACCAGCGCCGACGAGCAGGCGGTGTCGACTGTGACGGCGGGCCCCTCGAAGCCGAGCGAGTAGGCGACCCGGCCCGAGGCGACGCTCGGGATGCTGCCGGTCAGCAGATAGCCCTCGGTCTCGGTGGCGGCCTCGTGCAGCTGCCCGCCGTAGCCGTTGCCGGACACGCCGGAGAACACGCCGGTCCGCGAGCCGCGCAGCGACAAGGGGTTGATCCCGGCGCGCTCCAGCGCCTCCCACGACGTCTCCAGGAGCAGCCGCTGCTGCGGGTCCATGGCGAGGGCCTCGCGCGGGGAGATCCCGAACAGCTCGGCGTCGAACCGCGGAGCCTCGTGCACGAACCCGCCCACCTCGGCGATGTCGCCGAGCGCCTGGAGGTCCCAGCCACGGTCGGCGGGGAACGGCGAGATGCCGTCCCCGGCCGAGGCCACCAGCTCCCACAGCGCCTCCGGTGACGATACGCCGCCGGGAAAGCGGCAGCCCATGCCCACGATCGCGATCGGCTCGCGTGACGCGGTGACCAGGTCCTGGTAGCGCTGCCAGAGCCGGTCGTTCTCCTTGAGGGACTCCCGCAGGGCTTGGACGAGTTCTTCGGAGGATGTTGTCATTTCGCTCTCCACGGTCACGGCGAACTGAAGCCTGGGACTGAAGCCAATGGACTGATGCCTGAGTGCGCCGACGTGGCGGACCTGTCCGCCACTGGCGCCCGGGCTACATCGGCCTCACACGCTTCAGGGCCAGCTGTACGAGGCTGTCGGCGCCCATCGAGTCGAGGGATTCGGCTTCGCTCCGCTCGGCAGCCGGTTCCGCTGCGGTCCCGCCTGCCCCGTTGCTCTTGGCGGATTCGGCAGTTCCGGCGGCTTCGGCGAGCCGGCGCAGCATGTCCAGCACGCCGGACTCCCGCAGCCGGGCGATCGGGATCGCCGCCAGAAGCTCCTTCACCTGCGGGTCCACTCCGGCGTCGCCCGCCTCGGCACCGTGCGCGGCGCCTTGAGCCTGAGCGGCGTCGGCGAGCAGCCTCTCCCGCAACGCCAGGACGAGCGCTTCGGGCGTCGGGTGGTCGAAAATCAGCGTCGCGGGCAGCTGCAGCGCGGTGGCCGAGTTGAGCCGGTTACGCAGGTCCACCGCAGTCAGCGAGTCGAAGCCGAGGTCCCGGAACGCCCGGGCAGGGTCGACCGCGGCCGCCGAGGAGTGTCCCAGCACCGAGGCCACCTGGGCCTGTACGACCTCCAGCAGCAGCCGGTCCTGCTCGGGCGCGGGCAGCCCCCGCAGCCGCCGGATCAGACCCTCGCCCCCGCCCGCGGCCGCCTGGCCCGCGGTGCGGCGATGCCGTGCGGCCGGCACCAGGCCGTGCAGCACGCTGGGCAGACTGTCCCGCCGCGCGGCCAGTGCCGTGGTCCGCAGGGTGACGGGCAGGGCCACCGGCTCGTTGACCCGCAGCGCGGTGTCCAGCAGCGCCAGCGCGTCGTCGGTGGACAGCGGCGGGAATCCCTGGCGGCGCATGCGGTCCAGGTCCGCCTCGGCCAGCCGGCCGCCCATGCCGTCGGTGTTCTCCCACATGCCCCAGGCCAGGGACACGCCCGGCAGGCCCTGGGCGCGGCGGGATGTCGCCAGCGCGTCCAGAACCGCGTTGCCCGCCGCGTAGGCCGCCTGTCCCGCGGAGCCGATCACCCCGGAGATCGAGGAGTACAGCACGAAGGCGCTCAGGTCGGCCTTGGCGGTCAGTTCGTGCAGGTGCAGCGCGGAGTTGGCCTTGGCGGCCAGGACCCGGGCCAGCCGCTCCGGGGTCAGGCCGGTGATCACCCCATCGTCGAGCACTCCGGCCGTGTGGATCACTCCGGTGAGCGGCGCCCGCTCGGGGATGGTCTCGATCGCCCGGGCCAATGCCTCCCGGTCGCCGACGTCGCAGGCGGTGATGGTGACCCGCGCGCCGAGAGCGGTCAGCTCCCTTTCGAGTTCCCGCGCACCGGGGGCGTCGGCGCCACGGCGCGAGAGCAGCAGCAGGTCCCGGACCCCGTGCTGGGTGACGAGGTGGCGTGCCAGCACCGCGCCGAGGCCGCCGGTGCCGCCGGTCACCAGGACGGTGCCGCTCTCGTGCCACGGCGCCGGGATGGTCAGCACGACCTTGCCGACGTGCTTCGCCTGGCCGAGGAACCGCAGGGCCTCCGGGGCCCGTGAGATATCCCAGGTGGTGATCGGGATCGGCCGCAGCGCACCCTGTTCGAACAGCTCCAGCAGCGCGGTCAGCATCTCGCCGATCCGGTCAGGACCCGCTTCGATCACGTCGAACGCCTGGTACGACACGCCCGGGTAGCCGACCCTGACCTCATCCGCGTCGCGGATATCCGTCTTGCCCATCTCCACGAATCGTCCGCCGGGACGCGTCAGGCGCAGGGACGCGTCGACGAACTCTCCGGCCAGGCAGTCCAGCACGACGTTCACCCCGGCACCGTTCGTGGCCCGGGAGAAGGTCTGCTCGAACTCGGTGGTGCGGGACGAGGCGATGTGGTCGGCGCCGACACCGAGTTCGCGGACCGTGGGCCACTTGCCCTGGCTCGCCGTCGCGAAGACCTCGGCCTGCAGGTGGTGCGCGAGCTGCACGGCGGCCATGCCCACGCCACCGGCGGCGGCGTGGATGAGGATCGACTCGCCCGCCCGCAGCCCGGCGAGGTCCATCAGGGCGTAGTACGCGGTGAGGTACACGATCGGCACCGATGCCGCCTGCGCGTAGGACCAGCCGCGCGGAATCCGCGCCAGCATGCGCGCGTCGGCGACCGCGGCGGGGCCGAAGCCGCCGTCCAGCATGCCCATGACGCGGTCGCCGACGGCCCAGTTCGTCACGCCGGGTCCGACCTCCAGGATGACGCCGGCGCCTTCGAGGCCCATGCGGCCCGCGTCGCCCGGGTACATGCCCAGCACGTTGAGCACGTCGCGGAAGTTGATGCCGGCGGCGCGTACGCCCACCCGCACCTGACCGGGCAGCAGGGGCCGCATGTCCTCGCGCACCAGCGCGACACCGTCCAGGCGCCCCTGGGCGACGATGTCCAGCCGCCACCCGAGTCCGGCGCCCAGGTCGGAGTCCGGGGTCGTGGGGGGCACGAGCACACCGTCCGAGGCCATCCGGACGGCCCTGGGCAGCCACACCTGGCCGCGGCGTACGGCCAGTTGCGCATCGCCCGCCTCGGCGAGGCCGGGCAGATGCGCGGCCAGCGCCTGGTAGGACTCCTGGCGGCCATCGGTGTCGGCGAGGAGGAATCGGTCCGGGTTCTCGCTGATCGCCGTACGGACGAGGCCCCACACTCCGGCACCGGCCACGTCGACCACGCCTTCGCCCGTGAGTGAGGTCCTGGCGGGCTCCTCACCGTGTTCGGCGGAGACCTCGACGGCGTCCTGGGTCAGCACCGCCAGCCGGGCCCCGGCCAGCCGATCCTCGGCCAGCCAGTCCCGCACGATGCCGAGCACCCCGGTGACGGTCTCGGTCACCCTGGCGTCGGTGCTCGCCTCGGTGTCGACGGCGGTGTGGTGAAGCGGGAGCAGTACGGTGTCGGGCACCTCGGCGCCGGCGTCCAGGGCCGCGCTCAGCGCGGCGAGGTCGGCATACCGGGAGGCGTCGACGCCCACGTCGGGCGGGCCGTTCCGCGAGTCGTCGGATCCGGTCAGGATCGCCCAGCGGCCAGCCGGGGAGGGCCCGCCCGAGGTGGCGGGCGCGGGGACCCAGTCCAGCCGGAACAGGCTGTCCGAGACCGGCGAGCCCGCCCCGGCCAGGTCGGCGGGCGACATCGGGCGCAGCACCAGCGACTCGATCTCGGCCACCGGTTGGCCCGCCGTGTCGGCCACCCGCAGCCCCACCTCGCCCGTTCCGCGCACGGTCAGATGTACGCGTACGGCGGCGGCGCCGACGGCGGACAGCGACACGCCCGACCACAGGAACGGCAGCGACGCGCCGTCCGCCGCCTGCTCCCGCAGTCCCAGGGCGTGCAGGACGGTGTCGAGCAGCGCCGGGTGCAGTCCGTACGCCGAAGCGTCCCCGGCCAGCGGCTCGGGCAGGGTCGCCTCGACGAAGAGGTCCTCGCCGTGTTTCCAGACCTCTCGCAGTCCTTGGAAGGCCGGTCCGTAGGCAAGCCCGGCCGAGGCCAGTCGCTCGTACAGCCTGTCGGTGGGCACCGGCTCGGCGCCCGGGGGCGGCCACGCGGTCAGGTCCCAGTCGGCGGCGGGCCGCTCGGCGGCGAGGGTGCCGGTGGCGTGCAGGGTCCACGGCTGGTCGGCGTCGGAGTCCTGGGGGCGTGCGTACACCTTCAGCGTGCGCCGCTGCTCGTCCGCGTTTCCGTCCGGGTTCCCGTCGGAGGACTCGGGCGGCTCCACGCTGAGCTGCATCTGCACCGCGCCGTCCTTCGGCAGCACGAGCGGGGCCCGCAGGGTCAGTTCGTCCAGTCGGCCGTGGCCGGTCTGGTCGCCCGCCTGGAGGGCGAGTTCGACGAGCGCGGTGCCGGGGACCACGATCGATTCCGCGACGGCGTGATCGGCGAGCCAGGGGTGGGACCGCACCGAGAGGCGGGACGTCAGCAGGACGGTTTCCGAGCCCGCCACGGTCACGGCCGCGCCCAGCAGCGGATGTTCGGTCACGCCAAGACCGAGGCCGTCGGCGTCGGTGGCCGGAGCCGATGCCTCCAGCCAGTACCGTTCGCGCTGGAACGCGTAGGTCGGCAGCTCGACCCGCCGGGCACCGGTCCCGTCGAACACGGCGGCCCAGTCGACGCGCGCGCCGCGTACGAACAGCTCGGCCACGGCGGCCAGCACGGTTTGGGGCTCGGCGTGGCCCTTGCGCAGGGCCGGGGCGGCCGTGGCGTCGGCCACGGCCTGGGCGAGGGAGGTCAGGACGGGGTCGGGGCCGATCTCCAGGAGCCGGGTCGCGCCCTGCTCGCCGGTCGCGGTCAGCAGCGCGTCGTGGAACCGCACCGGGCGGCGGACCTGATCCACCCAATACTCCGGAGTGGCCCAGTCCTCCCCACCGACGGGGGCACCAGTCACCGTGCTGACGGCCGGGAGACTCGGCTGCCGGTAGCCGACACCCGCCGCGATCTCGGCGAACTCCGCCAGCATCGGCTCCATCAACGGCGAATGGAACGCATGACTCACCCGCAGCCGGGACACCCGGCGGCCCCGCTCCCGCGCGACCTCCATCACCCGCTCGACCGCATCCTCGTCACCGGAAACCACCACCGACGTCGGCCCGTTCACCGCCGCAACCGCCACCCGCTGCGAGTCCGGCACTCCTCGCAGAATCTCGGAGACCTCGGCCTCCTCACCCTCAACCGCCGCCATCGCACCACCCGCAGGCAGCCCCTGCATCAACCGCGCACGACCCGCCACCAACCGCGCCGCATCCCCCAGCCCGAAAACACCCGCCACATACGCCGCGACAAACTCACCCACCGAATGACCCAACACCACATCCGGCACCACACCCCACGACCGCAACAACTCCACCAACGCCGCCTGCACCGCGAACAACGACGGCTGCGCATACCCGGTCCGATCCAGCAGAGCCGCCTCCGCAGAACCCTCCGCCGCGAACAACACCTCCCGCACCGAAACCTCAAACCCCGGCTCACCCGCAAGCTCCGCGTCCAGATAGCCGCAGACCTCGTCCAACGCCCTCGCGAACACCGGGAACACGCCATACAGCTCACGCCCCATACCAAGCCGCTGACTACCCTGCCCCGTGAACATCCACGCCGTACGCCCCTCCGACACCGCACCGGACACCACCGAAGGGCCGTCCAGGCAGGCCAGACCCGCGCGAAGGGCATCGTCGGCGCCCAGCACCACCGCGCGGTGCTCCAGCGCGGCGCGCGTCGTCACCAGTGAAAGGCCCACGTCGACAGTGGAGGAGGCCCGCTCGTCGAGGAACTCCGCCAGACGCGCGGCCTGTGCCTCCACCGCCCGCGCGCTCCGGCCCGACAGCACCCATGGCACCACCGGCAGGTCGGCCGACGGCCGTTCCCCGGCTACGGCCGGGGCGACCGGGGCCTCTTCGATGATCACGTGCGCGTTGGTCCCACTGATCCCGAACGACGACACACCCGCCCGGCGCGGACGCTCCCCCCGCGGCCAGCCACGAGCCTCGGTCAGCAGCCTGACCGCTCCGGCTTCCCAGTCCACATGCGACGAGGGCTCGTCCACGTGCAGCGTCCGCGGCAACTGCCCGGCGCGCAGCGCCATCACCATCTTGATCACACCTGCCGCGCCCGCCGCGGCCTGGGTGTGCCCGATGTTCGACTTGATCGACCCCAGCCACAGCGGCTCGTCGTCGGTGCGGGCTTGGCCGTAGGCCGCGAGCAGCGCCTGGGCTTCGATCGGGTCGCCGAGCCGCGTCCCCGTGCCGTGCGCCTCCACCACGTCCACGTCGGACGCCGAGAGCCGCGCCGAGGACAGCGCCTGACGGATCACCCGCTGCTGCGACGGACCGTTCGGCGCCGTCAGGCCGTTCGACGCACCGTCCTGGTTGACAGCGCTCCCGCGCACCACCGCCAGCACGTTGTGCCCGCGCCGCCGGGCCTCCGACAGCCGCTCGAGCACGAGCACACCGGCGCCCTCGGACCAGCCGGTGCCGTCCGCCGCCTCGGCGAAGGACTTGCACCGGCCGTCGGCGGCCAGGCCGCGCTGCCGGGAGAATTCGACGAACGTGGTGGGCGTGGCCATGACCGTGACGCCCCCGGCCAGGGCCGTGTCGCACTCGCCGGCCCGCAGCGCCTGGCAGGCCAGGTGGAGCGAGACGAGAGACGACGAGCAGGCGGTGTCCACGGTGACCGCGGGGCCTTCGAAGCCGAAGACGTAGGAGATGCGGCCGGAGAAGACGCTGCCCGCGTTGCCGTTGCCGAGGAAGCCCTCGACCTCGTCCGGTACGGCGTGCACCCGCGACGCGTAGTCGTGGTACATCAGTCCCGCGAATACGCCGGTGGCCGTGCCGCGCAGCGAGTGCGGGTCGATTCCGGCGCGCTCCAGCGCCTCCCAGGAGGTCTCCAGCAGCAGCCGCTGCTGCGGGTCCATGGCCAGGGCCTCGCGCGGCGCGATGCCGAACAGCTCGGCGTCGAAGTCGGCGGCGTCGTGCAGGAACCCGCCTTCGCGGACGTACGAGGTACCGGCATGGTCCGGGTCGAGGTCGTAGAGCCGCTCGATGTCCCAGTCGCGGTTGACCGGGAAGGGGGTGATGCCGTCCCCGCCGGAGGTCACGAGCTCCCACAGCGACTCGGGCGAGGTCACTCCGCCCGGGTAGCGGCAGCCGATGCCGACGATCGCGATGGGCTCGTCGGCCGCGCCCCGGCTCCGTACGGCGCCCGCCGCGGTCTTCTCCTGTTCCCGCTCCGCTTCCGCGCCCAGCAGCTGCTCGCGGAGGTACGCGGCGAGCGCGGCGGGGCTGGGGTGGTCGAACACCAGGGTCGCGGGCAGCCGCAGCCCGCTCGCGGTGTTGAGGTGGTTACGCAGGTCCACCGCGGTCAGCGAGTCGAAGCCGAGGTCCTTGAACGCCCTGCCCGGGTCGACCGAGGTGGCCGATGAGTGCCCCAGCACCGCCGCGACCTGCGACTGCACCAGCGCAAGCAGCTCCCGGTCCTGTTCAGCGGCGGACAGGCCGCGCAGCCTGCGTTCCAGCGCGCTCTGGTCGCCGTCGGCGGCCTGTCCGGCGACGCGCCGCCGCCGGGCGGCCGGGACGAGCCCGAACAGCACGCTGGGCAGGCTGTCCCGGCGGGCGGCGAGAGCGGTGATGTCGAGTGTGACGGGCAGTGCGAGGGCCTCGCCGGACCGTACCGCGAGGTCCAGCAGTGCGAGCGCGTCGCGGGTGGCGAGGGCGGGGAAGCCCTGCCTGCGCATGCGGGCCACGTCGGCGTGGCCGAGGCGGCCGCCCATGCCGTCGGCGTGTTCCCACATGCCCCACGCCAGCGACACGCCCGGCAGGCCCTGGGCCCGCCGGGACGTCGCGAGCGCGTCGAGCACGGCGTTGCCCGCCGCGTAGGCCGCCTGGCCGGACGAACCTACGATCCCCGAGATCGAGGAGAAGAGGACGAACGCGTCCAGCTCGCGGTCGCGGGTCAGTTCGTGCAGGTGCAGCGCCGATTCGGACTTCGCCGCCAGGACGCGCGCCAGCCGCTGCGGGGTCAGGTCGGTGATGACTCCGTCGTCCAGCAGACCGGCGGTGTGCACCACGCCGCTGAGCGGCGCGTCCTCGGGAATCGCGGCCAGTGCCCGGACCAGCGCCTCGCGATCGGCTACGTCGCACGCGGCGATCGTGACCCGGGCGCCGAGGTCCGTCAGCTCCTGCCGGAGTTCCCACGCGCCGGGGGCGTCGGGTCCGCGGCGGGACAGCAGCAGGAGGTCCCGTACTCCGTGCGTGGTGACGAGATGGCGCGCCACCAGCGCGCCGAGGCCGCCGGTGCCACCGGTCACGAGGACCGTGCCCCGCGCCCGCCAGGCGGGCGAGGCGTCCGCGGGCCCGGTCGTCCGGGCGACGCGCGGCAGCAGCACCTGGCCGCCCCGCACCGCGAGCTGGCTCTCGCCCGCCTCGGCGAGATCGGTCAGGCTCGCGGCCAGCGCCTCGTACGAAGCCTGCTCGCCGTCGGTATCCGCCAGGACGAACCGGCCCGGGTTCTCGGTGATCGCCGAGCGCACCAAGCCCCACACCCCGGCGCCGGTGAGATCGTCGGCCTCGACGACCGCGCCCGAGGTGAGCACGGCGAGGCGGGACCTGGCCAGGCGCGGCTCGGCCAGCCACTCCCGTACGACGCGGAGCACGCCGCTCACGGCCTCGGTCACCTCGGCCTCGGCACCGGTGGCCCGCGTGACCGGCAGCACGACGGTGCCGGGAACGTCGGCGCCCCCGTCCAGGGCGGTGACGAGCTCGGCGAGGCCCGCGCGGCCGGTCACCGGGATTCCGGCGTCCTGCCATGGCCGCGCGTCGCCCAGGACGGTCCAGTCCTCCGGCTCGCCGGGGTCGGCTGCGGGGGCGGGCATCCAGTCGAGCCGGAACAGGCTGTCGACGGCCGGAGCCGCGGCGGCCAGCTCGGTGGCCGAAACGGGCCGCAGAACGAGGGCGTCGACCTCGGCGACGGGCTCACCGGACGCGTCGGCGACACGCAGTCCGACCTCACCCGGTGCGCGGACGGACAGCTGTGCCCGCACCTCGGGAGCGCCGACGGCCGACAGCGATACGCCGGACCACAGGAACGGCAGCAACGCCTTGCGAGGGCCGTCAGGTTCGTCCGGTACCGGCGCCGGGGAGTCGACTCCGAGGGCGTGCAGGACGGAGTCCAGCAGTGCGGGGTGCAGCCCGAAGCCGGTCGCGTCCGCCATGGCCTCCTCGGGCAGGGCGGCCGCCACGAACAGGTCGTCGCCCAGCCGCCAGACCTCCCGCAGCCCCCGGAACACCGGGCCGTAGGCCATCCCCGTCCCCGCCAGCCGCTCGTAGAGCCCGTCGACCGGCATCGGCTCCGCACCAGCGGGCGGCCAGGCCCGCAGATCCCAGTCGGCGGCGGGCTGATCGGCGGTCAGCGTGCCGGTGGCGTTGAGGGTCCAGGGCCGGTCGGCCGGAGCGCCCTCGGTGCGGGAGTGGATCCGCACGGTCCGCGGGCCTTCGCCTTCCGCGGGCTCGATGGCGATCTGCACCTGGACCGCGCCGTCGCGCGGCACCAGCATCGGGGACCGTAGGGTCAGCTCCTCGACCCGGTCGCAGCCGGCCTGGTCGCCCGCCTGCACGGCGAGTTCGACGTAGGCGGTGCCCGGCACCACGACGGAGCTGCCGACCACATGGTCCGCGAGCCAGGGGTGAGTCGCCACGGACAGCCGCGATTGCAGGACCGCGGTGTCCGAGTCCGCCAGCCGTACGGTGGCGCCCAGCATGGGGTGCCCGGCCGCGCCGAGCCCCAGCCCGTTGGTGTCGATCGCCGGGCGCGGGTTGTCCAGCCAGTACCGTTCGCGCTGGAACGCGTAGGTCGGCAGCTCGACCCTCCGGGCACCGGTCCCCGCGAACACGGCGGCCCAGTCGACGTCCGCGCCGCGTACATACAGCTCCGCGGCGGCCGTCAGCACGACCTCGGCCTCGGTCCGGCCCGCACGCAGGGTCGACACGGCCACTGCCGACTCGGCCACGGACTGGGCCAGCGTGCTCAGGACGGGGTCGGGACCGACCTCCAGGAGCCAGGTCGCCCCCTGCTCGCCGGTCGCGGTCAGCAGCGCGTCGTGGAAGCGCACCGGGCGGCGCACCTGGCGCACCCAATACTCCGGAGTGGCCCAATCCTCCCCACCGACGGGGGCACCAGTCACGGTGCTGACGGCCGGGAGACTCGGCTGCCGGTAGGTGACGCTCGCCGCGATGTCGGCGAACTCCGCGAGCATCGGCTCCATCAACGGCGAGTGGAAGGCGTGGCTGACGCGCAGCCGCGACACCCGGCGCTCCTGCTCCCGCGCAATGGCCATGGCCCGCTCGACCGCATCCTCGTCACCGGAAACCACCACCGACGTCGGCCCGTTCACCGCCGCAACCGCCACCCGCTGCGAGTCCGGCAGTCCTCGCAGAATCTCGGAGACCTCGGACTCCTCACCCTCAACCGCCGCCATCGCACCACCCGCAGGCAGCGCCTGCATCAACCGCGCACGACCCGCCACCAACCGCGCGGCATCCCCCAGCCCGAAAACACCAGCCGTATACGCGGCGACGAACTCACCCACCGAGTGGCCCAACACCACGTCCGGCACCACACCCCAGGAACGCAGCAACTCCACCAACGCCGCCTGCACCGCGAACAACGACGGCTGCGCATACCCGGTCCGATCCAGCAGAGCCGCCTCCGCAGAACCCTCCGCCGCGAACAACACCTCCCGCACCGGGACCTCAAAACCCGGCTCACCCGCAAGCTCCGCGTCCAGATAGCCGCAGACCTCGTCCAACGCCCTCGCGAACACCGGGAACACGCCATACAGCTCACGCCCCATACCAAGCCGCTGACTACCCTGCCCCGTGAACATCCACGCCGTACGCCCCTCCGACACCGCACCGGACACCACCGAAGGGCCGTCGGCCAACGCAACGACGTTCTCGCGCAGCCCGTCCCGGTCGGAGGCGAGCACGACGGCGCGATGGTCGAGCGCTGTGCGGGTCGTCGCGAGGGAGAAACCCACGTCGACCGGGGACAGGTCCTGCCCGGGGGCCCGCTCGTCCAGGAAGGCCACCAGCCGGCCGGCCTGGCCCCGCAGGGCCTCCGGCGTCCGGCCGGACAGCACCCACGGCACCGCCGGCAGGTCCACCGGCGGCGGCTCCTCGGCGGCGGCCGGGGCCGGCGCCGGGGCATCGGGGGCTTCTTCGATGATGGCGTGGGCGTTGGTGCCGCTGATGCCGAACGACGACACCGCCGCGCGGCGCGTGCGTTCGGCCCGGGGCCATTCCCTCGCCTCGGTCAACAGCTCGACCGAGCCGGACGCCCAGTCGACGTGGGACGACGGCTGGTCCACGTGCAGCGTCCGGGGCAGCCGCTCGGCCGCCAGCGCCATGACCACCTTGATGATTCCGGCGGCGCCGGCGGCGGCCTGGGTGTGGCCGATGTTCGACTTCACCGAGCCCAGCCACAACGGCTCACCGCCGTCGCGGCCCTGACCGTACGTCGCCAGCAGGGCCTGCGCCTCGATCGGGTCGCCGAGCCGCGTCCCCGTGCCGTGCGCCTCCACCACGTCCACGTCGGACGCCGAGAGCCGCGCCGAGGACAGCGCCTGACGGATCACCCGCTGCTGCGACGGACCGTTCGGCGCCGTCAGGCCATTCGACGCACCGTCCTGGTTGACCGCGCTCCCGCGCACCAACGCCAGCACCGGATGGCCCAGGCGCTGGGCGTCCGACAGCCGTTCCAGCACCAGCACCCCGGCACCCTCGGACCAGCCGGTGCCATCCGCCGCCTCGGCGAACGGCTTGCAGCGGCCGTCGGGCGCGAGTCCGCGCTGCCGGGAGAACTCGACGAACGTGGCGGGGGTGGCCATCACCGTGACGCCACCGGCCAGCGCCATCCGGCACTCCCCCGCCCGCAGCGACTGGCAGGCCAGGTGCAGCGAGACCAGGGAGGACGAGCACGCGGTGTCGACCGACACCGCCGGGCCCTCCAGGCCGAGCACGTACGACAGGCGGCCCGAGGCCACGCTCGGGGTGCTGCCGGTCTGTAGGTAGCCGGCGGCTTCGCCGCCGTCCTCGTGGGCGAAGCCGCCGTACCCGTTGGCCGAGATCCCCGCGAAGACGCCGGTCGACGACCCGCGCAGCGACAGCGGACCGATGCCCGCCCGCTCCAGCGCCTCCCACGCGGTCTCCAGCAGCAGCCGCTGCTGCGGATCCATGGCCAGGGCCTCGCGCGGCGAGATCCCGAACAGCTCCGCGTCGAAGTCGGCCACGTCCGGCACGAATCCGCCGACCCCGGCGTACGCGGTGCCCATCGCCGCGCTGGTGGCGTCGAGCAGCCCCGGCACGTCCCAGCCGCGATCGCCGGGGAACGGGGACATCCGCTCGCCGCCCGAGGTCACCAGGTCCCACAGCGCTTCCGGCGAGGCCACCCCGCCCGGGAAGCGGCAGCCCATGCCCACGATCGCGATCGGCTCGTCGGCGGCCGAGGCCGTCGTCTCCGGCGTGCCGTCCTGGTCCGCCGACCCGCCCAGCAGCTGCCCGCGCAGGAAGGCCGTGAGGACGGCGGGCGTGGGGTAGTCGAAGATCAGCGTGGTCGGGAGCGAGAGCGCGGTCGCACCGCCCAGGCGGTTGCGCAGGTCCACCGCCGTCAGCGAGTCGAAACCGAGGTCCTTGAACGGGCGCCCCGGGGCGATCGCGGTGGGTGAGGCGTGCCCCAGCACCGCCGCGACCTGGGACCGCACCAGGTCCAGCAGGATGCGGCCCTGTTCCTGTGCGGACAGCCCGCTCAGCCGGCGCGCCAGTTCGCCGTCGGCCGGAGCGGCGTGAGCCGAGCTGTCGGCCGCGCGCGCGGCGGCGGCCTCGGGGAGATCGCCGATCAGGGCGCTGGGCCGGGAGGAGGTGAACGAGGGCGCGAAGCGCTGCCAGTCCACATCGGCCAGCATCGCGCACACGCGGCCTTCGGCCATGGCCTGTTGCAAGGCCGTCATCGCGCGCTGCGGCGGCAGCGCCTTGAGGCCGCGCTGCCGCAGGTACTCCTCGACGCCCCCGTCCGTCACCATCCCGGACTCGCCCCAGGGGCCCCAGGCCACCGAGGTGGCGGGCAGTCCCAGGCCGCGCCGGTGCTGCGCGAGCGCGTCGAGGTAGGTGTTGCCCGCGGCGTAGGCCGACTGGCCCGCGTTGCCGAGCGCTCCCGCGATGGAGGAGAACAGCACGAAGGCGTCCAGCTCCAGCTCCGCGGTCAGCTCGTGCAGATGCCGCGCCGCACCCGCCTTCGCGGCCAGCACCCCGGCCAGCCGCTCCGGCGTCAGATCCGCGGCCAGCCCGTCGTCCAGCACACCCGCGGTGTGCACGACGCCGGTCAGCGGCGCGTCGTCGGGAACACCGTCGAGCACGGCGGCGAGAGCCTGGCGGTCGGTGATGTCGCAGTCGGTGACGGTGACCCGCGCACCGAGTGCGGTCAGCTCTTCGCACAGCTCCTTTGCGCCCGGGGCCTGAGCCCCCCGGCGGGAGACCAGCACCAGGTGCTGCGCACCGCGCGAAGCCAGCCAGCGACCGACGTGCCCACCCAGGGCGCCGGTACCGCCGGTGATGAGCACGGTGCCGCGCGGCCGCCAGCCCTCGCCGTCCGGGGTCCCCGCGCGGTCGCGGACCACGCGGGCCGCGAACACGCCCGAGGGCCGCACCGCGAGCTGGTCCTCGCCGTCGCCGTCGGTGGCCACGAGCACGGAAACCAGGCGGGTCCACGCCTTCTCGTCGGCATTCTCCGGCACGTCCACCAGGCCGCCCCAGCGCCGCGGCTGCTCCAGCGCCACCGTACGGCCGAAGCCCCACAGCTGAGCCTGCGCCGGATTCGCCAGTTGCTCGCCCGACCCCACCGAGACCGCCGAGCGGGTCACGCACCACACCGGGATGTCGGTGTCCCCGAGTGCGTGAATCAGCGTCAGCGTCGTCGCGGTCACGGTGGACAGTTCGTCGGAGCCCTCGGCGAGGAGGGACACGATCCCCACCGGAGCGCCGTCAGCGGCGGTACGAAGGCGATCGGCCAGCGCGTCGGCGGTGTCCGTGGCGGCGACCGGCAGGACGCTCACCTCTGCGCCGCCCGCCCGCAGTGCCCGGACGCACGGCTCGGCCCGTGCCTCGTCCGCCTCCGGCACGGCCACCAGCCACGTGCCCGACAGCCGACCGGTGTTCGGGAGGGTCACCGGCTTCCACGTGATCCGGTATCGCCAGCCCGCCAGCTCAGACTGCTCCTGCTGCCGCTTGCGCCAGTCCGACAGCATCGGCAGCACCGCGTCCAGCGGCGCGGCCGACTCGACGCCGAGCCGCCCGGCCAGCGAGTCGGCATCGCCCCGCTCGACCAGATTCCAGAACTCGGCCTCGATCCCGTCGGCGCCGCCGCCGACGGCGCGTTCCGGCTGGTCGGTCGCCCGGTCCCGCAGCCAGAACCGGCGGCGTTGGAAGGCGTACGTCGGCAGCTCCACCCGCCGCGCACCGGTCCCGGCGAACACCGCGGCCCAGTCGGTCTTCGCGCCGTGTACGAACACCTCGGCCACAGCCGCGAACACGGTCTCGGCTTCGGCTCGTCCCTCGCGCAGCGCCGATACGGCCACCGTGCCGCCCGCGGCGGACTGTGCGAGCGCGCTGAGGACCGGGTCGGGGCCGAGCTCCAGCAGGCGGGTCGCGGCGTGTTCCGCGGTCGCGGTCATAACGGCGTCGTGGAAGCGCACCGGGAGGCGCACCTGATTCACCCAGTACTCCGGGGTGGCCCAGTCATCCCCGCCGACGAGGTCTCCGGTGACCGTGCTGATCGCGGGAAGCGTCGGCTGCCGGTAGTCGATGGTGCCCGCGATCTCGGCGAAGTCCGCCAGCATCGGCTCCATCAGCGGCGAGTGGAAGGCATGGCTCACCCGCAGTCGCGACACCCGGCGGTCCTGCTCCCGCACGCTCGCCATGGCCCGCTCGATCACGGCCTCGTCCCCGGAGATCACGACGGCGTCCGGGCCGTTGACCGCCGCGATCGCCATCCGCTTGCCGTCCAGAAGTGCGCCCAGGTTCTCGATGGCCTCGGCCTCGGTGGCTTCGATGGCGGCCATGGCGCCCACCCGTCGCCCACCACCACCCTCGACGGAATCGCTCCGCGAGCCCCCCGCATTCGAAGGCAGCGCCTGCATCAGCCGTGCGCGGCCCGCGACCAGCCGGGCCGCATCGGCCAGTTCGAAGACGCCCGCGGTGTACGCGGCGACGAACTCACCGACCGAGTGGCCGAACACGACATCCGGGCTCATGCCCCACGAGCGCAGCAGCTCGACCAGCGCCGTCTGGACCGCGAACAGCCCGGTCTGCGCGTAGCCCGTGCGGTCCAGCAGCCCGGCCTCGTACGAACCCTCCGGCGCGAAGAGCACGTCCCGCACCGGCACCTCGAAGCCCGGCTCGCCGCGCAATGCGGCGTCCAGCTGGGCGCAGACCTCGTCGAGGGCCCCTGCGAACACCGGGAATCGGCCGTACAGCTCTCGGCCCATGCCCACGCGCTGGCTGCCCTGTCCGGTGAACATCCAGCCCGTACGGCCTTCGCCGGCGACGCCGGATGTGACCGCGTCATCGCCGTCGGCGAGCGCGGTGAGGCCCGAGAGCAGGGCGTCGAGGTCGCCGCCCAGGACCACGGCGCGGTGTTCCAGCGTGGCGCGGGTGGTGCCCAGTGAGAAGCCGATGTCGAGCGGGGAGTCGTCCCTGGCGTCGAGGAAGGCCGCGAGGCGACCGGCCTGGTCCCGCACCGCCTGCGCGGTGCGGCCCGACAGCACCCAGGGCACGGTCGGCAGCGCGGCCGACGGCTCCTCGACGGCGGCCGGTGCGGCCTGGGGGGCCTCTTCGAGGATGATGTGGGCGTTGGTGCCGCTGATCCCGAACGAGGAGATTCCGGCCCGGCGCGGACGGTCTCCTGACGGCCATTCCCGGGCCTCGGTCAGCAGCCGTACCGCGCCCGATTGCCAGTCCACGCGGGACGAGGGTTCGTCCGCGTACAGCGTCTTCGGCAGTCGCTGCTCCCGTAGCGCCAGGACCATCTTGATCAGTCCGGCGGCGCCGGCGGCGGCCTGGGTGTGGCCGATGTTCGACTTCACCGAGCCCAGCCACAACGGCTCACCGCCGTCGCGGCCCTGACCGTACGTCGCCAGCAGGGCCTGCGCCTCGATCGGGTCGCCGAGCCGCGTCCCCGTGCCGTGCGCCTCCACCACGTCCACCTCGGCGGGCGACAGCCTGGCCGCGGCGAGGGCCTGGCGGATCACCCGCTGCTGCGACGGGCCGTTCGGCGCCGTCAGGCCATTCGACGCGCCGTCCTGGTTGACCGCGCTACCGCGTATGACCGCCAGCACCGGGTGACCGAGGCGCTGGGCGTCGGAGAGACGCTCCAGCACCAGCACCCCGGCACCCTCGGACCAGCCGGTGCCGTCCGCGCCCTCCGCGAACGCCTTGCAACGGCCGTCCGCCGCCAGCGCGCGCTGGCGGGAGAAGTCCACGAAGAGGTCCGGTGTCGCCATGACGGTGGTGCCGGCGGCCAGGGCCATCCGGCACTCGCCCGCGCGCAGCGCCTGGGCGGCCAGGTGCAGGGCCACCAGTGCCGACGAGCAGGCGGTGTCCACCGTGACCGCGGGACCTTCCAGGCCCAGTGCGTAGGAGACCCGGCCGGACAGGACGCTGGCCGCGGACCCGGTGGTCACATATCCCTCGACGTCCGTGGCCAGGCCGCGCGCGGTGTGCTGGTAGTCCTGGCCGTTGGTCCCGGCGAACACCCCGGTGGCCGAGCCGCGCAGCGACAGCGGGTCGACGCCCGCCCGCTCCAGCGCCTCCCATGAGGTCTCCAGCAGCAGCCGCTGCTGTGGATCCATGGCAAGGGCCTCACGCGGCGAGATCCCGAACAGCTCCGCGTCGAACTCCGCCGCGTCATGCAGGAATCCGCCGACACGGACGTACGACGTCCCCGAGTGGGCCGGGTCGGGGTCGAACAGTCCTTCGACGTCCCAGCCTCGGTCCTCGGGGAAGGACGAGAGCCCGTCACCGGCCGTGGACAGCAGGTCCCACAGCTCTTCGGGCGAGGCGGCGCCGCCCGGGAAGCGGCAGCCCATGCCCACGATCGCGATCGGGTCGTCATCGGCGCCCAGCGGCGCGAGTGCCGCGTCGGTGTGCCCGGCCTCGTCGGCCGTCGCGCCGAGCACCTGCCCGCGCAGGAAGGCCGTGAGCGCGGCGGGCGTGGGGTGGTCGAAGATCAGCGTGGTGGGCAGGTGCAGGGCGGTGGCGGTGGCGAGCCGGTTGCGGAACGCGACGGCAGTCAGCGAGTCGAAGCCGAGCTCCTTGAACGCCCGCGCCGGGTCGATGGTCGCCGGGGTGGCGTGCCCGAGCACGGCCGCGACCTGCGACAGCACCACGTCCAGCAGCATCCGGTCCTGTTCGGCGGCCGGGCGCTCCCGCAGCCGCCGCGCCAGCTCACCGCCCGCCGGAGCGGACGGGTCGGCGACCCGCGTACGCGCCTGGGCCGCGGCCTCGGGAAGCTCGGCGATCAGCGGGCTGGGGCGGGTGAAGGTCACCGCGGCCGCGAAGCGTTCCCAGTCGACATCGGCCACGACCCGGGCCACGCGGTCGTCGTCGAGCGCACTCCGCAGGGCGGCGATGGCCCGGTCCGGGTCCAGTAGGCGTACGCCCAGGCGGCGGAAGTGCTCCGCCACCAGACCGTCGGCGGCCATTCCGTCGCCGCCCCACGGACCCCAGGCCACCGAAGTGGCCGGCATCCCCAGGCCACGCCGGTGGTGCGCCAGGGCGTCCACGTACGCGTTGGCGGCACCGTAGGCCGCCTGGCCCGCGTTGCCCAGCACGCCCGTTATCGAGGAGAACAGAACGAAGGCGTCGAGCTCACGGCCGGCCGTCAGCTCGTGCAGATGGCGCGCGGAGTCCGCCTTCGCCGCCAGGACGCGGGCAAGCCGTTCCGGCGTCAGCTCGGCGGCCAGGCCGTCGTCGAGGACCCCGGCCGTATGGACGATTCCGGTCAGCGGCGCCTCCTCCGGAATGTCGTCCAGCACCTCCCGTACGGCCGCACGGTCACCGACGTCGCAGGCCGCGAAGGCGACCTCGGCGCCCAAGTCCGCCAGATCGCAACGCAGTTCGTCCGCCCCGGGCGCCTCGGCGCCCCGACGGGACACCAGCAGCAGGCGTTCGGCGCCGGAAGAGGCCAGCCAGCGGGCCACACGCCCGCCCAGTGCGCCCGTACCGCCGGTCACCAGCACCGTGCCGCGCGGCCGCCAGGAATCCGTGTCATCGCTCGCGGCCGTGTCGCGCACCAGCCGGGCCGCGAACACGCCCGACGGCCGCACCGCGACCTGGTCCTCGCCATCCGTCGCGGCGAGCGCGGGCGCCAGTCGCGTAATGCTGCGCTCGTCGGCGTCCTCGGGCAGGTCGATCAGCCCGCCCCACCGGTCCGGCTGCTCCAGCGCCACCGTACGGCCCAGACCCCACAGCTGGGCCCCCGCCGGATTCGCCAACCGCTCACCCGAACCGAGCGACACCGCGGAGCGGGTCACACACCACACACGCGCCCCGGTCCCGGAATCGGCCAGCGCCTGCACCAGAAGCAGCGTGGTGACGGTACTCGTCAGCAGGGACACCACGCCCGTGGGCTCGGCGTCCTCGGCCCGGAACCGGGTGGCCAGCGACTCCCGGGTGTCTTCGTCGGCGACCGGCACCACGATCACTTCTGCGCCGGACGCCCGCAATGCGTCGGCCACATCGTCGTATTCGGCGCCGGTCTCCCGCGGGACCGCCACCAGCCAGGTGCCCGACAGCCGGGCGGTGGCCTGGAGTGGCACGGGCTTCCACGTGATCCGGTACCGCCAGCCCGCCAGCTCGGACTGCTCCTGATGCCGCTTGCGCCAGTCGGACAGCATCGGCAGCACCGCGTCCAGCGGCGCGGCCGGCCCGACACCGAGTCGCCCGGCCAGCGCATCGGCATCGCCCTGCTCGACCAGATCCCAGAAGGCGGCCTCGCCACCGTCGGCCGCGCCGGGCACGTCCCGCCTCGCGACGGCCAGGTCCGGCAGCCAGAACCGCTGCCGCTGGAAGGCGTACGTCGGCAGGTCCACCCGCCGCGCACCGGTCCCGGCGAAGTACGCGCCCCAGTCGACCTCGGCTCCGCGTACGAACAGCTCGGCCACCGCCGTCAGCACGGTCCCGGCCTCGTCGCACCCCTCGCGCAGCGCCGACACCGCCGCTACGTCCAGGGCGGACTGAGCGAGCGTGGTCAGGACCGGGTCAGGGCCGACCTCCAGCAGGCGGGTGACGCCCTGTGTGCGGGTGGCGTTCTCAAGGGCATCGTGGAAACGGACCGGTCGGCGTACCTGGCGCACCCAGTAGTCGGGGGTCGCCCAGTCCTCTTCGCCGACCAGCTCACCGGTGACCGTGCTGAGGCCCGGGAGATTCGGCTGCCGGTAGGTGATGCTCGCCGCGATCTCGGCGAACTCCGCCAGCATCGGCTCCATCAACGGCGAGTGGAACGCATGGCTCACCCGCAGCCGCGACACCTGGCGGTCCTGTTCACGCGCGGTGGCCATGGCCCGCTCGACCGCGTCCTCGTCACCGGAGACCACGACCGACCTCGGGCCGTTGACGGCCGCGATCGCGATGTGCGCGCCCAGCCCGGTGAGGATCTCGGCAACCTCATCCTCGGATCCCTCGATGGCCGCCATCGCCCCGCCCGCGCGTCGCCCACCACCGCCCTCGCGGGAATCGCTCCGCGAGCCCCCGGCATTCGAGGGGAGCGCCTGCATCAGCCGGGCACGACCTGCCACCAGCCGGGCGGCGTCAGCCACTCCGAAGACACCCGCGGTGTACGCGGCGACGAATTCACCGACCGAGTGCCCCAGCACCACGTCCGGGGCGGTGCCCCACGACCGCAACAGCTCCACGAGCGCGACCTGGACTGCGAACAGCGCCGTCTGGGCGTAGCCGGTGCGGTCCAGCAGTTCCGCCTCGGCGGAGCCCGCTGCCGCGAAGAGCACCTCCCGTACGGGGACCGGGAACTCCGTGGCGCCGTCCAGCCCGGCCTGGAGGTGTTCGCACACCTCGTCCAGGGCCTCGGCGAAAGCCGGGTAGGCGCCGTACAGTTCGCGCCCCATGCCGATGCGCTGGCTGCCCTGTCCGGTGAACATCCAGCCCGTGCGGCCCTCCGCGACCACGCCGGAGACCACGGAGGCGCCGCCGTGGGCCCGTTCGGAGACGCCCGCTCGCAGGGCGTCGTAGTCGGTGCCCAGCACCACCGCGCGGTGCTCGAAGACCGCGCGCGTGGTCGCCAGCGACAGGCCGAGGTCGGCGGCGGAAGCACCGGGCTCCCCGTCGAGGAGCGCCGCGAGCCGTGCGGTCTGCGCCCGTACGGCCTGCTCGCTGCGGCCGGACAGCACCCAGGGCACCACAGGTGCCGTCCGAGGCCGCTCGTCCGCGACGCCGGCGGGCTGCTCGGCCTCGGGGGCTTGCTCGATGATGGTGTGGGCGTTGGTGCCGCTGATGCCGAACGACGACACCCCCGCCCGCCGGGGGCGGTCGGCCTCCGGCCACGCCACGGGCTCGGTCAGCAGCCGTACGGTGCCGGCCGACCAGTCCACGTACGGGGTGGCCTCGTTGATGTGCAGCGTACGCGGCAGCACGCCGTGCCGCATCGCCATCACCATCTTGATGACGCCTGCCACGCCCGCCGCCGCCTGGGTGTGCCCGACGTTCGACTTGAGGGAGCCCAACCACAGCGGCTGGTCCTGGTCCCGTCCGCTTCCGTACGCGGAGATGACGGCGTCGGCTTCGATCGGGTCGCCCAGGGTGGTGCCGGTCCCATGGGCTTCGACGGCGTCGACCTCTGCCGGGGTCATCCCGGCGTTGGCGAGGGCCTGGCGGATCACTCGCTGCTGTGAGGGGCCATTGGGGGCGGTCAGGCCGTTGGACGCGCCGTCCTGGTTGATCGCGCTGCCTCGTACGACGGCCAGCACCTGGTGGCCGCGGCGGCGGGCGTCGGAGAGGCGTTCGACGAGCAGCATGCCCGCGCCTTCGGCCCAGCCGGTGCCGTCGGCGGCCGCGGCGAAGGGCTTGCAGCGGCCGTCGGCGGAGAGTCCGCGCTGCTGGCTGAACTCGACGAACATTCCGGGGGTCGACATGACCGTCGCACCGCCCGCCAGCGCCATGTCGCACTCGCCCTGGCGCAGGGCCTGGCAGGCGAGGTGCAGGGCGACCAGGGACGACGAGCAGGCGGTGTCCACGGTGACCGCCGGTCCTTCGAATCCGAAGGTGTAGGCGAGACGGCCGGAGGCGACGCTGCTGGACGTGCCGGTCAGGGCGTGCCCTTCGGTGCCTTCCGACGCCTCGTGCAGGCGCGGGCCGTAGTCGTTGTGCATGACCCCGGCGAAGACACCGTTCGCCCTGCCCCGCTGGGACGCGGGGTCGATCCCGGCGCTTTCGAAGGCTTCCCAGGCGGTCTCCAGCAACAACCGCTGCTGCGGATCCATGGCGAGAGCTTCACGCGGTGAGATCCCGAAGAAGTCCGCGTCGAACTCGGCGGCTTGGTGGAGGAAGCCGCCGTGACGGGTGGCGGACTTGCCCGGACGGCCCGGAGCGGCGTCGTACAGGCCGTCGGTGTCCCAGCCGCGATCGGCTGGGAACGGGGAGACCGCGTCGCCTCCGGCGCTGACGAACCGCCACAGCTCCTCCGGGGAGTCCACGTCTCCAGGAAGCCGGCAGCTCATGCCGACGATGGCGATGGGTTCGTCGGCGGCGGGTACGGCGGCGGCCGGTGCGGTGGGGGCCTGCGGCGACCCGGCGGTCAGCGACGCGAGGTGGCCGGCGAGCGCGGCGGGGGTGGGGTGGTCGATGGCCACGGCGGTCGCGAGCCGTAGTCCGGTCGCGGTGGCGAGCAGGTTGCGCAGCTCGACCAAGGTGAGAGATTCAAGGCCCAGTTCCTTGAAGGTGAGGCCGGGCTGGACCTCATCCGGTGAGGGGTAGCCGGCGACGGCGGCGACATGGGCGCGGACCAGTTCCAGCGCTGCCCGTCGCCGCTTCGCCTGGGACAGGCCGGCCGTCCGCTGTGCCCAGGACGGTTCGTCGGATTCGGCGTATTCGAGGGCGTCGGCGGCGTCGGGGGACTCGGCGGATGCGGCGGCCGCGTGGTCCGCGGCGGTCGGCGGCTGGAGGGCCGGGCCGTCGGCTGGGGCGGGCTCGGGCAGCCAGTAGCGGCGACGCTGGAAGGCGTAGGTCGGCAGCGGGACGCGGCGGGGTCGCCGGTCGGTGAGCACGGTGGCGAACACGGCGGCCCAGTCGACGGTGGCGCCGTGGACGTGTGCTTTGGCGAGCGAGGTGGCGAACCGGTCCAGGTTTCCCTCGTCACGGCGGAGCGAGCCCACGTAGACGGCCTCGTGGCCGGCCGCTTCCGCGGTCTCCCCCACCCCCGTCCCCAGGACGGGGTGCGGGCTCATCTCGATGAAGATCCGGTGGCCCTGGCCGAGCAGTCCCTCGACGGCCTGGTCGAAGCGGACGGTGTGCCGCAGGCTGCTGTACCAGTACCCGGCGTCCAGTGCCGAGGGGTCGAGCGGTCCGCCCTCCATCGACGAGTGGAACGGGATGTCCGTCGGGAACGGTGTGATGCCGGGCAGTGTGTCCAGGAGCCTGGTGCGGATCTCCTCCATCTGGGTGGAGTGCGAGGCGTAGTCGACCGGGATCCTGCGGCTCCGGACGCCGTCGGCGGTCAGCGTCCGCACGAGGTCGTCCAGTGCTTCCGGGTCGCCGGAGACGACCACGGAGCCGGGCCCGTTGACGACGGCGACGGACAGCCGTGGACCCCACGGCTCCAGCCTGCCGGTGATCTCGTCGAGGGGAAGCGCGACGGACACCATGCCGCCCCTGCCCGCCAGGTCCGCGAGCACCTGACTGCGCAGGGCCACCACGCAGGCGGCGTCCTCCAGGGAGAGGGCGCCCGTCACGCAGGCGGCGGCGATCTCGCCCTGGGAGTGGCCGACCACGGCCGCGGGCTCGACCCCGTACGAGCGCCAGAGGGCGGCCAGGGAGACCATCACCGCCCACAGCACGGGCTGGACCACGTCGACGCGGTCCAGCCCGGGGGCGCCCTGCGCCCCGCGCACGACGTCCTCCGGGGACCACGGCACGTGGGGGGCGAGCGCGTCGGCGCACTCCCGCATGCGGGCGGCGAAGACCGGGGAGGAGTCGAGCAGTTCGACTGCCATGCCGGCCCACTGCGAGCCCTGGCCCGGGAAGACGAAGACCGCCCGGCCACCGGCCGGTCCTGTGCCGCGTAGGACACCGTGGGCGGTGCCACCGTCGGCAAGGGCGTCCAGGCCCCGCAGGAAGCCGCCGCGGTCGGCGGCGAGGACGGCCGCGCGGCAGGGGAAGTCGGCGCGGGTGGTGGCCAGGGAGAAGCCGAGGTCGGACGGTTCCAGCTCGGGGTGGTCCCGCACATGCGCCCGCAGCCGCCTGGCCTGGGCGCGCAGGGCGGTCTCGGTCCTGCCGGAGATCACCCAGGGGAGGGCGGGACGCGGCTCGTCGGTGGCGGCAGCGGTGCTCCCGACGGGTTCTCCCGGCTCGGGCTTCGACGGGAGGAGAGCGGCCGGGCGGTCCTGGGCGGCGGGGCCTTCGGCCAGGATCAGGTGGCAGTTGGTGCCGCCCATGCCGAAGGCGCTCACGCCGGCCACGAGCGGCCGTTCGGGGTACTCCCAGGCGCCCAGTTCGCGCTGCACGCGCAGGCGCAGCGTGTCGAGGGGGATGGCGGGGCTGGGGGTTTCGTGGTTCAGGCTCGGCGGTAGTTCGCGGTGGCGGATGGCGAGCGCCGTCTTGATGAGCCCGACTATTCCGGCGGCGCCTTCGAGGTGGCCGACGTTGGTCTTGGCCGAGCCTACGGCGAGCGGGCGGTCGGCGGGACGGGCGGCTCCCAGGACCGCGCCGAGGGCGGCTGCCTCGACGGGGTCGCCGGCCTTGGTGCCGGTGCCGTGCAGTTCCACGTACTGGACCTGTGCCGGGTCCACTTCGGCCCGCTCGTAGGCCAGGCGGAGGACGTCCCGCTGGGCACGGGGGTTCGGCGTGGTGAGCCCGTCGCCGCCGCCGTCGTTGTTGACCTCGCTGCCGAGGATCACGCAGTGGATGGAGTCGCCGTCGGCCAGCGCCTTCTTCAGAGGCTTGAGGACGACCAGGCCGCCGCCCTCGCCGCGGACGTAGCCGTTGGCCCGTGCGTCGAAGGTGAAGCACCGGCCGTCGGGCGACAGGCCGCCGAACTTCTCGACGGCGGCGGTGCCGTCGGCGAGCAGGTTCAGGTTGACACCGCCCGCGATGGCCAGGGTGGAGGTGCCTGTGCGCAGGCTCTCGCAGGCCAGGTGTACGGCGACGAGCGACGACGACTGGCCGGTGTCGACGGTCAGGCTCGGCCCGTGCAGGCCCATGAAGTACGAGACGCGGTTGGCGATGATGCTGCGGTGGACGCCGGTCAGGCTGTGCCGGGTGAGGGCGTCGGTCCCCTGTCGGCGGGCCAGTGTGGCGTAGTCGTCCGCGATGGCGCCCACGAAGACGGCGCAGTCGCTGCCCCTGAGCGTTCCGGGAACGATTCCCGCGTCCTCGAGGGCCTCCCAGCTGAGTTCCATGGTCAGCCGTTGCTGCGGGTCCATCGTGGTGGCTTCGCGGGGTGAGATCCCGAAGAAGGCCGGGTCGAACCGGTCGACCTGGTCGAGAAACCCGCCCCAGCGGATGCCGGACTCCCCGGGGGCCGAGGCGTGTGTTTCCCACCGGCCGGGCGGCGCCTCCTCGATGGCGCTCAGGCCGGACCGCAGGGCCTGCCAGAACGCTTCCGGGTCCGCCGCCTTCGGCAGGCGGCAGGAGAGGCCCACGACGGCGATCGCGTCGTCCGGCGGTGTACCGGTGTCGGCGGACACGGCGACTTCGGATTCCCTGGTCATCGGCCCCACTGTTCGGTTCGCACGTCCCATGCCGGACTCGCCCGTCGACTGCCCGGGAAGTTCGATCGGCAGTTCCATCGGATCGGTGCCGGTATCCCCGTGGAGGGCGGCCCAGTCGGGCGTACCGCCTGCGGCGTAGTACTCCGCCACGGCGTGCAGGAAGCGGGCCGGGCCACTCTCGTCGCACCGCAGGGTCGCCCGGGCGACGGCGGGCCTGCCGGATCGTTCGATGGCGGTTTCGAGTTCGGAGGTCAGCAGCGGGTGCGGGCCGACTTCGAGGAAGTAGCCGTGGCCGTCTTCGAGCGCGGCGGCGGTGGCGTCCTGGAACCGGCCGGGCTCGCCCGGGTCCCGGGTCCAATGGGCGACGTCCGGTCCGTAGCCTTGCCACCGGCCGCCGGTGGCGGAGGAGTAGAACGGGACACGAGCGTCGCGCGGTGTGATGTCCACCAGGTCGGCGCGGTCGTCGGCCGGTGTCCGCGGTCGGTCCGATCCTGCGATCACGCGGGCGCTGTCGTCGAGAGAAAGGACGCCCGCGACGTGAGCCGCGGCGATCTCGCCGACGCCGTTTCCGGCCACCGCGCCGGGTTCTACCCCGGCGGCCCGCCACAGCGCGGCCAGCGACACCATGACCGAGAACAGGGCTGCGGACTCCGCGGCGTCGGGGGGCATGGGCGCGGGCGCGTCGTCGCACCGCCCGGTCGGCGTTTCCAGCATGTTCAGCGTGTCCGGCAGCGGCCGGCCCAGGTACGGGACGAACGCGTCGGCGCACTCCCGCAGCCGGGCGGCGAAGGCCGGTGAACACCCCGCCAGTTCGCGTGCCATGCCGGGCCGTGGGGAGCCGTACCCGGGGAAGACGAACACCGGGCCGCCCGGCTCGCCCTGGTGAATGCCCTCGGTCACCTGGGGCGCCGGGGTGCCCGCGACGAGGGCGTCGAGACCGGCGAGGAATTCATCCCGGTCCTCGCCGACGATCACGGCCCGGTACGGCAGGGCGCCGGGGGTGGCCCGGCCGGCTCGTAGCAGGCCCTGCCCGACAGCTCCGGGATGCCACCCCACACGCTCGTCCAGCCAGGTGCGGAGCACGCGGGCCTGATCCCGTACCGCGTCCGCGCCGCGCCCGGAGAAAACCCAGGGCCGGGGCAGGTCCGCCCCTGAGAACAGTTGGGCAGGCGAGGTGGTGCGAGCGTGATCGGACACGTTTTCTCCCGCTGTAGGGGCGGAGCCGGGGTGAACGGTGTGGGTGGCTCCCGGCCCGTGCGGCTGCTGCCCATGCGGGCGCGCGGATGCCATGGGGATGGCTGCCGATGGCGAGAACCACCCGGTGTTGTCCGATTATCTGGACGGGCGACTCGTGGATTCCCTACAAGGAATTCAGTGTCACTAAGGAAAACCTTGTTCTGAATTCAGTAGCGCCAGGAGAATTGGCCGCCTGGGCGCCGGCGATGTGGGGAGTGAGTCAGGAGGCGAGCCGCTCAAGATGAGTCACGGCAGCCTCGACGCCCGGCAGGGCGAGCATCTCCTCCTGGGCACGGTGCGCCTCGGCGGTCACAGGCGGGTCGTCGAGGAGTTGGCGGCACGCCTGCGCCATCGCCTCCGGGCCGCGCTCGGACACGTGTGTGCCAAGGCCGAGCTCCGCTACCCGCTCGGCGTTGTACTTCTGGTCGCCGAACATGGGCCGTACGACCATCGGCACTCCGGCGCGTACGGACTCCCGGATGCTGTTGTAGCCGCCGTGGGTGAGGAACAGTGCCGCCCGCTCCAGCAGCAGCTGCTGCGGGAAGTGGTCGACCACCCGCACGTTGTCCGCGGCCAGAGCCTTGTCCACCGGCATGCCGAGGGTGGACACCACGGCCGAGCAGTCCACGGTGGACAGCGCCCGGACGACGGTGTTCAGCGGTTCGGCCGGATCGTACTCGGGGACGGGAGCGCCGATCTGCCGGGCCTTGTCCAGGAAGCCCAGTACGGTGCCGGGCAGTCCGGTGCCCAGTGACGCGAGGACCAGCGGCCGGTCGGCGGGCAGCTCATGCAGCCAGTCGGGCAGGGTCTCGCCGCGGGTGACGGTGCGCGGCTGCCGGTAAGCCACCGCCTCGGGGGCGACGGGGCGGGCGAAGGAGTACGTCACCGGCATGCAGTCGAACCGCCCGTGCCGGTACACCGACACCGGGTCGTCCGCCGGGGGCAGGCCGGCCTCCCGACGGCGGTCGTTCAGCATCGGCAGGATCAGCTCGGGGTCGAGGAACTGCCCGGAGCCCGATGGGGCCGGGACGTGCGGGACGCCCAGCGCCTCCGCGGCGAGCAGGGCGGCGAACTCATAGCCGTCGCGGAGGATGACGTCGGGCCGGAAGTCGCGGGCGATCGGCAGCAGCAGGCCGTACGCCTCGTTGAGCTGGGGGCCGCAGCCCAGGCTGGCCCACAGGTCGTGGGCGAAGCGGCTGAACTCCGCCGGGATCGGCAGCCTGCCCTCCAGGAGCAGCCGCATGCCCTGCTGGGTGATGTCGGTGAACACCCCCGTCACCCGCGCGGCCTCACCGTCGAACACGGGCACCAGCTTGGCCGCGGTGACCACGAGGACATCGTGCCCGGCCTCGGCGAGCGCGCGCACCAGCGGAAGCGAGGCACGCGCGTGCGAAGTCGATCCGGTGATACTGCACAGAACCCTCATCGGGGGCGAACCTTTCCTTGAACCGGAACGAAGTGTCGGGGGCGTGGACGGTCAGCGAGGCTCGGGGGCTGGGGGCACGACAGGGCGCAGGCCCACTCCGTGCCAGGCGATCCCGGCCGCCCGCAGCGATTCGGGGTCGAGGTGGTTGCGGGTGTCCACGATCAACGCCCGGTCCAGGACGGAGGCCATGCGGCCCCAGTCCAGGTCACGGAATTCCGGCCATTCGGTGAACAGCACCAGGCCCGCCGCGCCCTTGGCCGCCTGGTACGGGTCGTCGACAACGGTGACGCCGGGCACCGGCTCCGCCGGTTGGTTTCCCGTACTCAGCGCCGGGTCGTAGGCCACGAGTTCGGCGCCGAGCCGGGACAGCTCCTGCGCGATGGCGGTCGCCGGGGAGTCCCGCAGATCGTCTGTGCCCGCCTTGAAGGTGAGCCCGAGTACGCCGAGCCGGACGCCGTCGAGCGGGGCCGCGGAGTCGGTGCCGCAGACTCGCGCGATCTTGTCGGTGATGCGCTCGCGCTGGTGAACGTTGACGTCGATGGCGGCACGCAGCAGCCGGAAGTCGATGTCCGCCGACTCGGCGGTCCTGAGCATGGCGCGGGTGTCCTTGGGCAGGCACGAGCCGCCCCAGCCGGGGCCGGGCCGCAGGAACGCGCCGCCGATCCGGTGGTCCTTGCCCAGGGCGGTGGCGACCTGCCCGATGTCGGCGCCCACCCGCTCGCACAGTTCCGCGATGACGTTGACGTAGGACAGTTTCACCGCGAGGAAGCAGTTCGCCGCGTACTTGATCAGCTCGGCGCTCGCGGCGTCGGTGATCATCATCGGGGCGTCCAGCTTCGCGTAGAGGGCAGCCACGTGCTCGGCGGCCTCGCGGGACTCGGCCCCGACGACGACGCGGTCGGGGTGCAGGAAGTCGTGCACGGAGGTGCCCTCACGCAGGAACTCCGGGTTGCTCACCACCTGTACGTCCGGGCGGCCCAGCCGCCGGGTCAGCCGCGCCGCGGTGCCCACCGGCACGGTGGACTTGGTGACCAGTACGCAGCCGGGACGCAGCCAGTCCTGGATCTCATCGGTGACCGCGTCCACCGCGGTCATGTCCAGATTGCCGTCCTGGCTCATCGGTGTGCCGACGCAGACGAACACCGTCTCCGCGTCGCGTACCGCTTCCCCGGCGCCCAGGACGAAGGTCAGCAGGCCGGAGTCGAGGCCGGCGCGCACGAGTTCGGGGAGGGACTCCTCCAGGATCGGGACCTCGCCGCGGGACAGCCGCTCGACCTTGGCCGGGTCCATGTCCGCGCACACCACCCGGTGCCCCAGTGAGGCCAGACAGGCACCGGCGGTCAGCCCTACGTAGCCGGTGCCGATAACGGCGATGTTGTGCCGGCGCACGGGCAGCCACCTCGCTTTCTCGGGGGTCGGGTCTCGGGGGTCAACAGATTTCGCGGGCGAGCAGGGCGCTGATCGATTCCGCGGCGCGGACCGCCAGGGCCACGCTGGTCAGCGTCGGGTTGACGGCGGTGGAGGTGGGGATGACTCCGTTGCCGCCGACGTAGAGGTTCTCGAACCCCCACACGCGGGAGTACGAGTCGCAGACCGAGGTGCCGTCGTCCGCCGCGCCCATGCGGACCGTCCCCTGGTAGTGCTTGGAGCTGCCGGCCGGGAACAGGTCCGGTTCGTTGCCGGGCAGGAAGTCGCCCAGCCTGGCCGCGATCTTCTCCTGGTCGGCCCGGGCTCGTGCGATCCCCTCACGGTCGCGCTCGGTCAGCGAGTAGTGGATGGCCATCTTCGGCATCCCGTAGGCGTCGGCCTCGGTGGTGGAGAACTCCACCCGGTCGCTCGCCTGGATCTCCTTGGCCCCGTACCAGACCATGCCGACGAACAGCTCCGGATCGACGCCGTCGATCGGCGAGGTGTCCAGCGTCATGACCTGTCCGTGGCTCGTCCTGCCGGGGTCGGCGAACGGCACCCAGAACCGGCCGGTCTCCAGGTCGCGGATGTCACCGGTGAAGTCCACCGAGCCCCGCGCCTCGATCCCCGCGGTGGGGCCGTCCTTGACCTGCACGGAACTCACCGTCTTGGGCTGGTCGTTGAGGTAGCGGCCGAGCGCGTGCGGCCGGATGCCGGAGGCCCACAGCAGCTGCGGGGTGCGCAGCGCGTCCGCGGCCACCGCCACCGCGCGGGCCCTCACCTTGAACTCCGCGCCGCTGGGCAGGTGTTGCAGCACCGTGCCGGCGGCCCGGCCGTCCTCGAACAGCACGCGGCGGCAGATGGTGTCCGCCGCGATCCGGAACCGGCCGTCGCCACCGTGGGCGAGCGGCCCGAGAACCACGTCCGGGCCCGCCCATCGCGGCAGCGCCCCGGAACGCGGGGTGCAGGCGAGCGGCATGGGCTGGACATGCCTGCCCTCGGGGTAGTCGCCGTCGAACAGTTCGCTCAGCGTCTTGAGTACGAGCTGACCGCCCGCGGTGTCCTCGAAGGCATCTTGGGTGACGGAGAGCAGGTCCTCAGCCACCCGCAGCGCGGCGTCGAGTTCCTCGTCGGCGAGGAACGGGACGCGCTCGCTGTCGAGCGGACGCGGCGCGGTGCATGCCCAGTGGACACCCATGCCACCGATGTTGCTGGACATCACCGCGGCGGGCATGCCCTCCTGTTCCGGCTGCTCCTGGAGCCGCGGTGCGACCAGGTGCGTGCCGCGGTCGGCGTACTTCTTGACCAGCGCCCCGTCCTCGCCCGGCGCGGTCCGGGGATCGCGCCCCTGGGACTTCGCCTGCAACCGGTCCCGCTCCTGGGCGGGGAGGTTGCTCAGGTGCAGACCTGCTTCCTCGGTCAGGCGCGGGCCCAGGTCGGCCATGAGGATCCGCGCGGACGGCACCGCTTCGTAGACTCTGCGGGCGATGGCCGACCCTACCGGGCCGCTACCGACGACGAGCAGGTCGACCTCCGTGGGGATTTCGGGTCGGCTCATGCTTGCGCGCTCCTTGTCCTCGTCCTGAGTGCTGTGTGCTGTGCCGTGTGCCGGGCCTCGTCCTGGCCCTGGTGCTACAGGGGCATGTGGCCGGAACGGATCAGACCGCGGCCCGGACGGCCGCGTAGTACTCGCGGATCGTCTTGAGGAACTCGGGGTTCATCCGGGCCTTGGCGAGGATCTCGGCGGGCGGGGTGTAGTCGTCGTCCACCTCGTCGGCGAACTTGGCGTAGTCGGAGCGCAGTTGGGCCTCGATGACCTTCGGCCAGGCGTTCGGGATGGTCCACTCGTCCTCGTAGCCGGTGGCGAGCAGGTGCACCACGGCGGTGTCCACGATGTCCGCACGGCTCTGCGCCTGGATCGGCGCGCGGACCGGGCTGAACGTGCGCAGGTCGTGCTCCGGCTCCTCGCCGAGCAGACGGCGGGTCATCTCCTGGGCGAGCAGCGGCGACAGGTGGAGGCCGTCGCGGTAGGTGCCGGTCATCATCCACAGGCCGTCCAGGCTGGTCTCGCCGATGAGCGGGAAGCCGTCGAAGGCCACCGGGCGGTTGCCGACCTGGACCTTCGCGATGCCACTGGCGTCGAGGTCCCTGCGCAGCTGGCGCAGTGCGCAGTGCAGCAGGAAGGTGGTGTCGCGGATGCTCGGCACGTCCGCCGGCTCCGGCTCGATCGCGTTCGTGGCGCCGAGATAGACCTCGCCGCGGCCGCGCGGCACCAGGTGCAGGCCGCAGGCGAAGGCGCGGTTCGGCGTGCGCAGCACGCTGGTCGGGGCGGGCTTGTCGGGGTCGATGCGGGCCACGACGGAGACGCCGACTCCGGCGCACAGCCGCGGTATGCGCGCGGCGACGCCGGGCACGGTGTCGAGCAGGGTCTGGGAGGCGGCGCCCGCGGCGAGCACCACCTGGCCGGCGGAGACGGTGTCGCCCGTGGTGAGCCGGACGCCGGTGATCTTGCCACCGGAGCGCACCAGCTCCTCGCCGAAACCGGCGACCAGCACGCCGCCGGCCTTGACGTACGCATCCTCGAGCCGCTCCAGCAGACCGTTGGCGTTCACCGCGTGCTCACCAGGCACGAACATGCCCCTCAGCGGGCGGGTGGTCGGGTTGGGGTCGAGCCACTCGACGTCGGCCGGGTCGATGTCCTCGTACGGCTCCTTGTACTGCTCGAGGGTCTCCCGGATGGCCGTGTAGTTGGCGGAGTCGATGCCGGGGACGCCGACGGAGTTGAGCAGCATGACCGTGCCGTCGGCGACGCGGAGGTCCTCGGTCTTCCCGGTGTCCTCGGCGAGCCCGGCGAGCCAGTCGGCCCAGAGCTTGGTCGCCTGTACGCCGAGGTCGAGCTTGGCGCGGCCCTGTTCGCTCTTGAGGAGCGTCGTGGTCACCTCGCCGAACGTGCCGAGCATGGCACCCGCCGCGGTGGAGGCGGCCCACGGCCGGTCTCCCCGGCCGAGCACGGCGACCCTGGCGCCGCGCCGGGCGAGGGTCAGGCCCAAGGACAGGCCCAGCACGCCGTTGCCGACGACAAGGACTTCGAAAGTGCGGCCTGCCGGGTTTTCGTTAGTCATCGCTTGAGTCTTCCCATCCTGTGAAACCGCCGCTCAGGGCAGGGTTGTTCGGGGGCATCCGATGTTTCAGGGCTGTCCTGCGCCGCTACGCGGAAGTTCGGCGAGGACTTTGGCCACGCCCTCCACGACGTCGTCGATCTCCTGGTCCCCGCCCAGCAGGACCTGGTGCGGGATCATGAGTCCGCGGTGTCCGAGCCGCTCCGCGTTCGGGCAGCGCCGGGCGAGATCCTCGACCGATTCGTCGCCGGTCCTGGCGGTCCAGAACGCCTCGGTACGGTGGATCGCCGGGTTGCCGCCGAAGGCGGGAATGCCCTCCGCGAGCAGGGCGTGGGCCACGGTGTCCCGGTCCAGGCCGCCCAGTTCCCCGGGGTCCAGGACGAACATGGTCATGTAGTGCGGATTGACGGTGCACCGTTCGTCCCGCCCCTGGGGAATGACCCCGGGGATGCCGGACAGTGCCGCGGCGAGCTTCTCGTGCTGGCGCTCGCGTTGCTCCGTCTGCGCGGCGAGGCGGCCGAGCTGCACCCGGAGCACTGCCCCGGTGAGCTCGGACATACGGAAGTTGGACGAGGCGGTGCGCAGGCTCAGGTCGCGGGCCCGGCCGCAGTTGTGGCGCGTGCGCGCGTCCTCGTAGCTCTCCTCGGTCGGCAGCAGCAGGGCGCCGCCCTCGCCGGCGGTCACGACCTTGGTCTCCTGAAAGGAGAAGGTGGCCATGGAGCCGAGCTCGCCGAGCCCCCGGCCGCGCCACCTGGCACCGTGCGCCTGCGCCGCGTCCTGGATCACCGTGATCCCGCGGGGGTCCGCCCAGGCGGTGATGGCGTCCATGTCGGCGATGTGGCCGCCGATGTGGACCGGGATGACCGCCCGGGTGCGTTCGGTCGCCACCGCTTCGAGTCCGGCGGGATCCAGGCAGAAGGTGACGGGGTCCACGTCCACCGGCACAGGGATCCCGCCACGGCGCTGGACCGCGGTGGAGGTGGCGATGAACGTGTACGCGGGCACTATCACCTCGTCACCGGGCCGCAGCCCGATGACCTCCAGCGCGAGTTCCAGAGCATGTGAACCGTTGGTCACCGCGAGCGCGGCGGGCGCGTCATGGAACTCGGCGAACTCTTCTTCGAAGAAGTCCACTTCCTTGCCTCCGTGGCGCCACCAGGACCCCTGGTCCAGCGCCCGCACCACGGCTGCGCGCTCCGAGTCGTCGAACTGCGGCCAGTCAGGAAAGGGCGCGGTGCGCACTTTCGGCCCGCCGTTCATGGCCAGCATGAGCGTTTTCTCCTCGGTGCGGTGCGGATGTCCGGGTGGTCAGGCGGGGACGGTGCCGAAGGCGCCGCGGGTGCCGAAGGGGTCGAGCTGCATGTCGAGCCCGCACTCCTCCTTCCACCGCTCGGTGATCTCCTTGCCCCCGGCGCGGTTCACGTCGTCGAGCAGCACGCTCGCCCCGGGGGCAAGGAAGTCCCACAGCACCGGGACCGCGGGGTAGCGGGCCATCGTGCGCCCCCGCTCCCAGCCGGGCGGCCCGTCCACCAGCAGCAGGTCGACCAGGCCGTGCTTCTCGGTGTACGCCCCGACCTCTTCTGTGACCGTCTTGGGCGCGTACCAGTCCACGTTCTTCACCGCGGCGGGGTGCTCCTCCAGCGGCGCGTGGATGACCGTCGCCACCTCGGAAAGGCCCTCGGCGGCCAGCTGCGTGGTGACCCGGGCGGCCCATTCCCCGTCGTGCTCCAGTGACAGCATGTTGCCGTAGCCACGCTGCGCCATCATCCGTGCGAACATCACCGTCGAGGTGCCGCTGCCGCACTCCAGGAGGACCTTGCGGTCCCGCAGAGCGATGTCGTCCAGCACCTTGATCATGGCGCTCGGCCGCAGTGAGACCACGGAGAACGGCAGGTACGGCCCGTTGTTCAGCAACGGGGACAGTCGTATCCACGAGGCCAGGTCGTAGAACGCCTGCAGGAACTGCGCTTCCATCTGCCCGTCTCCAATCTTCGTAAGGTGAATCGGCCGTGTTCCGTGTGTCAGCCGACGAGTCGTGCGAGATGGTCGACAGCGGCGTCCACCGGAGGGAGCGAGAGCATGCGCCGCTGGGCCTTACGCGCCTGCTGGGCGAACCTCGGATCCTCCAGCAGCCGGGTGCAGGTCTCGGCGACGGCGTCCGCGTTCGCCGCGGGGACGCGCAGCCCGAGCCCGAGTTCCTCGACCCGGTTGGCGTTGTGCAGCTGGTCGCTGACCTCGGGGAGCACGGCCATCGGCACGCCGGCCCTGACCGCCTCGCGGACGCTGTTGTAGCCGCCGTGGGTGAACAGCAGCTGTGCGCTCTCCAGCAGCAGCGGCTGCGGGATGCGCTCGAAGACCCGTACGTTGTCGCCGACGACGTCCTGGTTGAGCGGCATGCCACGGGTGGCGACGATCGCGGTGCAGTCCACTTCGGACAGTCCCTTGACGATCGCGTTGAGGGGGTTGGCGTCGCCCTGCATCAGGGCGTTGACCATGACGGCGGGGTCGACCTGGACGCCGTCCATGCCCTCGAACATGTGCCCGGCGACCAGTCCGTCGAAGAACAGGCCCAGGATGCGCGGGAACACACTGCTGGACATCACCGAGGCGAACACGTTGGTGCTGGACACCACGACCAGCGGGCGGTCGGTGGGGATGTCCTGAAGCCACTCGGGCCCGGTCTCGTCGCGGACGATGCTCGACGGCTGCTGGTAGGCGAAGGTGTCCGGGATGTCGTAGGTGGTGAAGGAGTAGTCCGGCGGCATGCAGTCGAAGCGGCCGTTGGCGTGGATGGCCTCCGGCTCGGCCCCGGCGGGCAGGCCCAGCTCCGCGCGGCGCTCGTTCAGCTCAGCCAGCACCAGCTTGGGGTCCAGGTACTGCCCGCCGCCCGATGGGGCGGTGACGTGCGGGATGCCGAGCGTCTCGGCCACGAGGTAGCCGGCGAACTCGACGCCACTGCGCAGTACGATGTCCGGGCGGAACTCGTGGGCCACATCCAGCAGTTGCCGGTAGGCGTCGGTGACGTGCGGGCCGCAGGAGGTGGCGACGAGCGTCTCCGGCGCGAACGGATCACTGGGCATCGCCTCGATCCGCTTCTCCTGCAGCAGCCGGAGCACGATCTCGGCCATGTCGGTGAACAGCGGCTTGACCCGTATCGGCTCGCCGTCGAACACGCCGGCCATCTCCGGCGGCGATACCACGAGGACCTCGTGGCCCGCCTCGGCCGCCGCCCGTGCCAGGGGAAGCAGGGCACGCGCGTTCGAGGGCGACAGCGCGATGCTGCACAGAATGCGCACAACTATTCCTTTCCACGCGGGAGCGGAGCCGGCTGCCGCGGACAATCGCGGGCGAGAACGGGAGGATCACACCGCCCGAGCCGCCGACCATCGCTATGGTCGGGCCTCACACTCAGTGTTTTCCCGAGTATTCAGCACGCTTTGCCGCCGCCGGTGCATCCGAAGATAGGCGATTCCGCAGCGCTTACCCAGTTCCGCGTTTCCATCGTCGAGTAACCGGCACCGGCACCGTCGCTCGCCAAGGAATTGAGTCCGTCTCATTCCGAGGGATTCACAGGTGCCCGGTCGCTCCAGGAGACGGCCCGCCGCACCTTTTCCTCGCGCATCGAGGAGGAAATCAGCGAGTCCACCACATCGCGGATCGCCAGATACCGGAAGGCGTACTGGATTTCGCCGGCCGGGGAGCCGTGCCGGGAGCGCCTCAAGAGGTCGCGCCGCTCCAGATAGTCCAGCCACTTCGCGGCTTCCGCCCGGTCCCCGTCGCCGACGGCCGCGACACTCTCGGCGCAGAACACCCCGCCGAGCACCGAGGCGTTGACCAGCACGGCCTTGGCGTCCGGCGGCACCGTATCCACCCGGGACGCGATCACCCGGTGCACGTAGTCCGGCAGCGGCGGTGCCGCGGATCCGGGCAGCGGCCGCTCCCGCAGCTCACGGGCGTACTCGACGGCGAACAGCGGGTTCCCGCCGATCCGCGTGATCAGCTCCTGCCGCAACTCGCCGGGCAGCGTGTACCCATCGCGCGCGAGCAGGGCGGCCAGCAGCCCGGCGGTGCCCTGGGCGGACAGCGGGTCCAGGGTGAGGGTGAGGGCGTCGCGCAGGCCACCGCCCCAGCCCGGCCGGGCGTCCAGCAGTTCAGGCCGGGCGGTCACCGCCACGAGCATCGGCACGGTGCCCGCGGTGTCGCCCAGGCACTGGATGAAGTCCAGCACAGACGCGTCGGCGAGGTGCGCGTCCTCGAAGACGACCACCAGGGGCCGTTCCGCGGCGAGTTCGGCCAAGAACCGCCGCCACACCTCACCGTCCGCCGTCAGGCCGGCCGGGTCCGGGCCCTCGGACCGGAGCAGCCCGCGCAGCCGCGCCAGCGTCCCGGTGCCCGTCTCACCGGTGCCGAACAGACGGTGGACCTTGCGGGCCAGCTTGTCGTCCGCCAAGGCGGCGGAGTCCCCCGGCTCGATCCCGGCACCTGCGGCCACGATCCGCTGGAGGGGGCCCAGTGGGGCGCCCCGGTCGGAGAACGATCCGCGCCCGGTCAGCACGGTGAACTCGCCGGAGCCGCGCCGGGCCATGGTGGCGAGTTCGGCGACCAGCCTGCTCTTGCCCAGACCTGGCTCACCGAGCACGGTCAGGAAGTGGGGACGCCGCCGTCGGCACACGTCGTCGAGCAGCCCGCGCAGCTGCTCGATCTCGCGCTCACGATCCATCAGGACCAGCGGTCCGTCCGCACGTGCGTGATCGGGGCGGACGACGACGGGTTCGGATCCCCCGCCCGGCTCCTCGACCGGCTCGTACTCGACGGTGCGCTCGCTGCTCCTACGCGTGGTCGCGCACACCCGGATCCCGCCCGGGGGCACGGTTTCCAGCAGCCCCATGCAACTCTCCGGGACGGCGCCGCTGACCACGGGGATCGGACCGGTGCCGTCCGCCGCGCAGGTGACGAGCACCTCGCCGGTCGCCACGGCCACCCGGACCGCGGTCTCCGCCCACCCAGGCCCCGGCGCCTGGCCGCCGGGACCTGGGTGGCCCGGGCCCCGGCGGCCGAGCCGGTCGCGGATGGCCAGCCCGGCCTGCACGGCGCGGGCCGCGTCGTCCTCCCCGGTGCGGGGAACGCCGAACAGGGCGAAGGTGACAGGACCGATCACGCCGGAGACCTTGCCGCCGTGGCGTTCGATCTCCTCACGGATGGTGGTCGTGAGGCCGCCGGCCGGCTGCGCGGCGTCCTCGGGGTCGCCCTGCGGGCCCCCGCCGGGCTTGGTGCGCACCAGCAGCATGCTCAGCCGCTTGCGCTGCTCGGTGAGGCCGCCGCCCGACGGGGCCGGCGGGGCGGGCCTCCGCGCCGCCACGTGCCGCGCCATCCCGGTGGTGGCGGGCGGGGTGCCGGTCTCTGTCCGCGCCGGTCGTGGCGGGGCCGTCCGCCGGCCGGCGGACCCAGCACCGGCCGGAGCGGGCTGGGGCGGCGGAGCGGGCTGCGGCGGCGTCCTGCGGTAGAGCTCAACGGGCGGGCCGCCGCGCTTGACCTCACTCTCCTGGGCGATGATCCCCAGCGCGTCGGGCTGGGACAGCACCGGGTCGTGTTCGAGGATCGCCCGCTCCATGTCACGCAGTACGCGGCCGGGCTCCAGGCCCAGCTTGTCGGCGAACGCGGTCCTCGTGCGGCGGTAGAGCTCCAGCGCGTCCACCTGGCGGCCACAGCGGTAGAGGCCCAGCAGCAACTCGGCGCAGAGCCGTTCCCGTACCGGCTCCGCGACGACCAGCGTCTCCAGCTCCTGCACCACCTCGTGATGTCCGCCGCAGGCCAGCTCGGCCTCGAACAGGTCCTCCTGCACGGCGAAGCGCGCCTGCTGGATCGCGGTCAGCTCCGGCCAGTCCGTGCCGGCCTCGGCCAAGTCCGCCAACACCGGGCCGTGCCACAGCTCCAGCGCCGCCCGGAGGGTCTTCGCCGCGGCGATCCAGGACCCGGCCGCGAGTTCGGCGCGCCCCCTGTCCGCCATCGCCTGGTAGGCGGTCAGATCCAGCGCGTCGGTGTGCACGCTGAGCAGGTAGCCGGGCGCGTGGGTCAGCAGCATCGGCGCGGGGGCAGCACCCTCGCCGGTCCCAGCGCCCCCGCGGTCTGCGATGCCGGTCTCGCCGCCCCCGCCCTCGATGTCCTCGACGGACAGCAGACCGCGCAGGCTGGAGATCGCGTTCTGCAGCATCTTCCGCGCCGTGGGCGGCGGGTTGCCCGTCCACAGCGCCCGCAGCAGGGTGCTGGTCGCCACCACCTGGTTCGCGTGCAGCAGGAGGAATCCGAGTGCGGCGCGCTGTTTGATCCCGCTCAGCGCCACCGGGCCACCTCGGCCGAGAACAGTCAGCGGACCCAGCACCCGGAACTTCATACCGAAATCGCTCCCGTTCCATCCCCGTGGTGGATATCCCAACACTCCGCCGTCCGGGAACGCCCGAGAGCACGCACGCCGAGGGGTGGGCGCCTGGGCGACCTTCCCCCGTCGGCCCGGCCAGGATGCTACGGGAGCGCTACTGGGGAAATCACCGGCTTCGGCTCCGGGGCGAAGGGCGAAGGCGAGTCAGGAGGCGCGCCAGCGCAACGCCCGGTCGGCGATGGTGAGGGCGAGCGCCGTCATCACGGCCAGCACCAGGATGTCGAGGCCGAAGGTGGCATCGATGTTGTCGCTGACGCTGCGCCGGATGGCGTCCGACCCGTAGGTGGTGGGCATGACCCAGCTCAGGGCCTTCAGTGGCAGCGGCAGGGCCTTGGCCGGGATGAGCAGAGGAGCGCCGAGCAGCAGGACGAAGTTCAGCACGTAGGTGACGATCGAGATCAGCTCGATGCGGTCGATCAGGCTGCCGATGACCAGGCCGAGCGCCGCGAGCGGGAGCGCGGTCAGCGGGTAGACGATGAGGAGCATCGGCGACAGCGTCAAGTCCAGGCCGTACAGCAGCCGCACCGCGATCAGTGAGGTCACCAGGCCCGGCGCGATGAGCAGCAGGCGGGCGGCGACGAACGCCATCACAAACGCTACCTTGCTGATCGGCAGTGAGGCGTAATACAGCATCGATCCCTCAGCCTTGATCGCACCGATCCGCTGCGCGATCGCCGTGGTGCCCAGTGCCGCGATCGCGAACACGCCGGAGCCGCTGGCGATGTACGTCAGGCTCAGCTCGTCGGTCAGCCCGGAGCCGATCCGGGAGAAGCCGAACACCATCGTCAGCGGCATGAAGATGCCGAACACCATGTGCACGTGCCAGGAGGTGCGGACGGTCAGCATGTGCTCGAACCACAGGTACTTGAACGAGGTGCCGAACCGGCCGAGCCGCTCCCGCAAGGGCATCCGGCCCCGGCCCCGCCCCTGGGGCTGGGCCTGGGCCCGGGCCCGGCGGGATGTCCCGGAGGCCGACGCCGCGGGTTCGGCGGCAGGGGGTTCGGCGGCAGGGGGTTCGGCGGCGGGGATTTCCATGGCCGCCGGCCGGTGGCCGTTCCGCGCGGCGGGGGCCGCCGCCGTCCCCGCGTCACCGCTCTCCTCTGAGCCGCCGCCTCCCGCCGGGGTGGTCACCAGTTGTCTGGCGGCCGCGGCGCCGGAGTCCTGTTTCGGGTTCAGGGTGAGGTAGACGTCTTCCAGGGTCGGGCGGGCGAAGCGGAAGTCGTCGACGCGCTTCACGCCGACATCGGTGACCAGCACCTCGATCAGCGGCTGGAGCCGGTCCGGCGCCGCGGTGATCAGGTAGCTGCCGCTGCGGTTGCCCTGGCTGACCTCGCCGACCGTGCTGAGCCGCGAAATCTCCTCCGGGGTGAGGCTGCCGCCATCGCGGACGAACAGCTCCAGCCGCGCCTGCGCGCCGATCTGCTCCTTGAGTTCACCGGGCGTCCCCATCGCGGTGATCCGGCCGCCGTGCATCACCGCGACCCGGTGCACGGCCTTCTCGGCCTCCAGCACGTTGTGCGTCACCAGGACGATCGTGGCGCCCTCGATGGTGCTGCGGCGCTCGATCATCTCCCAGATGAGACGCCGGTTGTGCGGATCCAGCTCATTGGTCGGCTCGTCCAGCACGATCAGCTCGGGGTGACCCATCAGCGTCATGCCGAAGTTCACCAGACGCATCAGCCCGCCGCTGAGCCGCTCCACCTGACGGTCGGCGTACGGGCCGAGGCCCAGCTCGTCGATCAGCGCGTCGGTCTGGCGGCGGGCGTCGGCCTCACTCTGGCCGCGCAGCCTGCCGGTGTAGTGCAGAGCGCGACGGGTCTCGATCAGCCGCATGGAGAGCCCCGTCTGCGGCAGGAAGCCGACGGTGGATTTCACCGTCTCCGGGTAGCGGGTCACATCGACGCCGTTGACCATGATCGAACCGGAGGTGGGCTGCACGAGTCCGAGCAGCTGCAACACCAGCGTCGTCTTGCCGGCGCCGTTCGCGCCGAAGAGGCCGAAGACCTGCCCGCGGGGCACGCTGAAGCTCAGGCCGTCATTGGCCTTGATCAGCTCTCCGTTGCGCCCCGGATAGGCGCGCACAAGATCGCGCACCTCGACCGCTGTATCGCCACTCGTTTTGACCATGCCCCCACGCCTTATCGCCTCATCGGCTCACGAACCGGGCACGCGCCACTGATCCGCCGCCTACGTATCGGGTTTTCTCGTGCTCAGCGGACCCGGCACGAACGCGTCGCGCTACCGCGAGCGAGGAATTTCCACGGCTTCGCACCCAAGCTATGCCAGGCGCGATCCTCGCGTCATTGGAACCTTTCCACTGTCCGCCCAGCGGGAATGCCCGCCAGCGCCGCCGAACCGTTTTAGCGTTGGAAAGCCTCGGGTTTTCCCTCTTCTGTTTACGCTCAGCCGAGCTCCTCGTCGAGGAAAGCGAACATCTCGTCATCCGACGCGGCGTCGAAGTCGAACTCGGTGGAGTTCCCCTGGCCGTCGGCGCGCAGCGTGGCCCACCGTGACCTGAGGACTTCGAGCCGTCCCGCGATCTGCTTGTGCGCCTTGGCGTCCACGCTCACCTTCGCGATCACCTGCTCCAGTTGGTCCAGCGTGGCGAGGATCGAGCCGGAGCCCACGAGTTCCGCCGACACCAGCTGGGTGTGCAGATGAGCCGCGAGCTCGCTCGCCGTCGGGTAGTCGAGAGCCAGCGTGGCCGGAAGCCGCAGCCCGGTCGCCGCGCTCAGTGCGTTGCGCAGTTCCACCGACGTCAGCGAGTCGAAACCGAGATCGCGGAAGGCGCGGGACGGATCGACCGCGGCCGCGCCGTCGTGCCCGAGTACCGCCGCGACCTGGCCGCACACCAGATCCAGCAGGACATCGCGTTGCCCGGCCTCGTCCATTCCGGCCAGCCGCTGTACGAGGCCGGGGTCCGTGGCGGCCCGGCCTGCCACGCGGCGACTCCGGACCAGGCCGCGCAGTCGCGGGGGCACCTCGGCGCGGGCACGCAGGGCGGGCAGGTCCAGCCGGACCGGCAACAGCACCGGATCCGCCGTGGCCACCGCGGCGTCGAACAGCGCCAGACCCTGCTCGGTGGACAGTGGCGGGAATCCCGAGCGGTGCATCCGCTCCCGATCGGCGGCGCTCAGCTCACCAAGCATGCCGTCGGTCTGCTCCCACGGCCCCCACGCCAACGACACACCCGGCAGCCCCCGGTCCCGCCGATACCGCACCAGCGCGTCCAAGAACGCGTTCCCCGCAGCGTAATTCCCCTGCCCCGCACCGCCGAACGTGCCAGCGGCGGAGGAGAACACCACGAACGCGGACAAGTCCATGCCCCGCGTCAACTCATGCAAATGCCACGCCGCATCCACCTTCGGACGCAACACCGCATCAACACGCTCCGGAGTCAGCGCGCCAATGACGCCGTCGTCCAGCACCCCGGCGCTATGCACCACCGCCGAGATGTCGTGCCGCGACAGCACCTCGGCAAGTGCGGAGCGATCGGCCACGTCGCAGGCCACCGCCTCGGCGCGGGCACCCAATCCGGCGAGTTCGGCGACGAGGTCCCCGGCGCCCGGCGCGGACAGGCCACGCCGGGACAGCAGGAGCAGGTCCCGTACGCCGTGCTCGGCCGCCAGGTGCCGGGCCACCACCGCGCCCAGACCGCCTGTGCCGCCCGTGATCAGAACCGTGCCCGAACCGGCCCAGGTCGCGCCGGTCTCCGGTAGCAGGTCCGGGTCCGGTGTCTGCTCCGGCTCCGGCTCCGGCGCTCGTGCCCGTACCAGCCGGGCCGCGAGGATGTTCCCCTCACGGATCGCCAGTTCCGGCTCCGGCGTCGTCAGCGCCCGTGCCAGGACCGATCCTGGAACCTCCGTACCGTTCAGGTCCAGGTCCAGGTCCAGCAGCGTGATCCGGTCCGGATTCTCCGTCTGCGCGGAGCGCATCAGGCCCCACGCCGAGGCCGCGGCCACGTCATCACCCGTGGTGGCGTTGCGCGTCAGCACTACGAGCCGGGAATCGGCGAACCGCTCCCCCGCCAGCCAGTCCTGCGCCAGGCGCAGGGCGTGCGACACCGTGGCGTGAACAGCTTCCACCGGCCCGGCGTCGGGCTCGGTGTTCAGCTGGACCAGCACCACGTCCGGCACCGGGTCCTCGGTCACGGCCAGCGCCGCCAGATCCGGGTACGCGTACGCCCGGACCTCGGTCCCCGCAGAGCGCAACAGCTCGGTCACGTCGTCCGCCAGGCCGACCACGGCCACCTCGGGCGGTTCGGTCCCGACCTGCTCGGTGGCCGCGGTCCACTCCGTACGGAAGAGGGAGTCTCCGGCTATCGCCGGGCCGGTGCCGAGTTGTTCGGGAGTGACGGGGCGGACCACCAGACCGTCCACCGTGAAGACCGGCCGCCCCGCCGTATCGACGGCCTCGATCGTGACCGTGTCCTGCCCGTCGCGCGACAGTCGTGCCCGCACCGACTTGGCGCCGGAGGCGAACAGCGACACGCCCTCCCAGGAGAACGGCAGAGCTCCCCCTTCGCCGTCCTGCGCGGCGCCGGTGAATCCGGCGGCATGCAGGACCGCGTCCAAAAGCGCGGGGTGAGCGCCGAACCCGTCGATGTCGGTGTCCATGCCGATGTCGGTATCGGCCACGGCTACGGTATTGGGGCCTTCGGGCAGGGCGACTTCGGCGAACACCTCGTCGCCGAGCCGCCACGCAGACCGCAGCCCCTGGAACACCGGGCCGTACTCGAACCCGGCTTCGGCCAGCTGCGTGTAATGGTCGTCGAGGTCGATCGGTTCGGCGCTCACCGGCGGCCAGGCGGCCGTATCGAAGCCGACGACGGATTCGGCAGGATCGTCGGTCAGCACACCGGCGGCGTGCTGCGTCCACTGCGCGCCCGAGTCGTCATCGGACCGCGAGTGGACGGTGACAGTGCGCCGCCCGTCCTCATCCGCCGCGCCGACTCGCACCTGGATCTGCACCGCGCTCCGCTCGGGCAACACCAGCGGTGCGGCCAGGGTCAGTTCCTCGACCCGGCCACTCCCGAACTCGTCACCGGCCCGGATCGCCAACTCCACGAAAGCCGTGCCCGGCAGCAGGATCCGGCCCATGATCGTGTGGTCGGCCAGCCACGGATGCGAGGCCAACGACAGCCGTCCGGAGAACACCGCACCGTCCGAGTCGGCCAACGACACCGCCGCGCCCAGCAACGGATGCCGTGCCGAGGCCAGCCCCGCCGCCCGTACATCCCCTGCGCCGACCGCGACGGTGGGCCAGAACCGCTGCCGTTGGAAGGCGTAGGTGGGCAGTTCGACCCGGCGCGCGCCCGTACCCGCGAAGAACGCCCGCCAGTCCACGGCGACACCGGCGACGTGCAGGCGGGCGAGCGCGGTAACAGCCGCCGTCTCCTCCGAGCGGTCCTTACGCAGCACCGGCACCACCACGGTCCCGTCCGGTACCGACTCCCGGACCAGCGCCGACAGCACACCGTCCGGCCCCAGCTCCAGCAGTACTCCGGCCCCGGCGTCGGCCAGCGCACGTACGGCATCGGCGAAGCGTACGGTCTCCCGGACTTGCCGCACCCAGTACTCCGGCGAGCACAGCTCGTCGGCCGGGGCGAGGCCGCCGGTCAAGTTCGACACCACCGGAATCCTCGGCGTACGGAACTCCAGCCCCTCCGCGACGGCGCGGAATGCGTCGAGCATCGAGGACATGAGTGGTGAGTGGAAGGCATGGCTGACCGCGAGCCTGCTCGTACGCCGTCCGTCGGCCTCGAACCGTGCCGCAACCTCCAGCACCGCATCCTCGGCGCCGGACAGCACCACCGACGACGGCCCGTTGACCGCCGCGATCGACATCCGATCGGACAGCAATGGCAGGACCTCGTCCTCGGTAGCCTGCACCGCCACCATCGCACCACCAGCGGGCAGGTCCTGCATCAAACGGGCCCGTGCGGACACCAATGCGCACGCGTCCTCAAGCGACAGGACGCCCGCGACGTGCGCGGCGGCCACCTCTCCGATCGAATGCCCGCCCACGAAGTCCGCAGCCACACCCAGCGACTCCACCAGCCGGAACAGCGCCACCTCGACGGCGAACAGGGCGGGCTGGGCCGACCCGGTGCTGTTCAGGGCCTCCGCATCATCACCCCACATCACCCCACGCACCGAGTCATCCAGGTGCGCGAGTACGGCATCCAACGCCTCCGCGAACACCGGGAACCGGCCATACAACTCCCGACCCATCCCCAGCCGCTGCGCACCCTGCCCGGAGAACACCACAGCCAACGAACCCTGACCCACCGCACCCCGAGCAGCCTCAACCACACCCTCCTCAGAGGCCAGCAACACCGCCCGATGCTCGAACACCGACCGTCCGGCGGCCAGCGAGAAACCGATGTCCAGTGACCCGGCACTGCCCGCGAGAGACCTGATCTGATCCACCTGCGCATCCAGCGCGGCCTCGGTCTTCGCCGACACCACCAACGGCACGACCTCGACCCGGGCTGTCTCGGCCCCGCCCTCGGCCTCGGTCTCGATCCGCTCGGGAAGCCCCGCAGGCTCTGAAGGCTGCTCCAGGATCAGATGCGCATTGGTGCCGCTGATCCCGAACGAAGACACACCCGCCCGGCGCGGACGACCCGCCTCCGGCCACGCAGTGTTATCCCGCAACAACGTGACGTCCCCGGTCGTCCAGTCGACGTGCGATGACGGAGCATCCACGTGCAGGGTGCGCGGCAGCACCCCGTGCCGCATCGCCATCACCGTCTTGATCACACCCGCGACACCCGCCGCAGCCTGCGTATGACCAATATTCGACTTCACCGACCCCAACAACAACGGACGCTCGACATCCCGGCCCTGCCCATACGTGGCCAGCAGGGCCTGCGCCTCGATCGGATCACCCAGCGTCGTCCCCGTCCCATGCGCCTCCACGGCATCGACATCCACCGGAGAGAGCCCGCCACTGGCCAGCGCCTGCCGGATCACCCGCTGCTGCGAAGGACCATTCGGCGCGGTCAACCCATTCGACGCACCATCCTGATTCACCGCACTACCCCGCACCACCGCCAGCACGGAGTGCCCGTTCCGCTCAGCATCGGACAACCGCTCCAACACCAGCATGCCGACACCCTCACCCCAGCCCACACCATCAGCCGAATCCGAGAACGCCTTACACCGGCCATCAGGGGACAGCCCACCCTGCCGCGAGAACTCCACAAACGTCGTCGGAGTCGACATCACCGTCACACCACCAGCCAACGCCAACGAACACTCACCCGCACGCAACGCCTGCGCCGCCAGATGCATCGCCACCAACGACGACGAACACGCCGTATCGATCGTGACCGTCGGACCCTCCAACCCCAACGTGTACGACACCCGGCCCGACGCCACACTCGGCGCACTGCCATTGCCCCGGAACGCCTCGAATTCCCGGGCCGTCAGCAGGTGGCGGTAGTCGTTGTACATCACCCCTGCGAACAGGCCGGTACTGCTGCCCCGCAGCGACACCGGGTCGATCCCGGCACGCTCGACCGCCTCCCACACCGTCTCCAACAACAACCGCTGCTGGGCATCGGTAGCCAGCGCCTCGCGCGGACTCATCCCGAAGAACGCCGGGTCGAACTCGCCCGGGTCCCGGAGGAATCCACCCGCATGGGTCGAGGACGTGCCCGGATGGTCGGGATCCGGGTGGTACAAACTGCCCAGGTCCCAGCCCCGGTCGGCGGGGAAATCGCCAATCGCGTCCACCCCGGCCGTCACAAGCTGCCACAACTGCTCCGGAGACGACACTCCGCCCGGGTACCGGCAGGCCATCCCCACGATCACCACCGGATCGTCCGCGACCGCCGGCAGCGCACCCACCGGCACAGCGACCTCGGTCCTGCCCCCCAGCAGCTCATCGAGCAGGTGGGCGGCCAGCACCTCCACGGTCGGGTAGTCGAACACCAGCGTCGCCGGAAGCCGCAACCCCGTCGCCGCACCCAACCCGTTACGCAGCTCCACCGCCATCAACGAATCAAAGCCCAGATCACGGAACGCACGGGCGGGATCCACCACCGTGGCACTCTCATGCCCGAGCACCAATGCCACCTGGCCCCGCACCAGATCCAGCAGCACCTCCCCCTGCTCGACCTCGCCCAACCCCCTCAGCCGTTCCACAAGCCCGGTGGACGCTATCCGCCCGGCCGTGCGACGCGTACGGATCAGACCACGCAACAGCGGCGGCACCTCACCACGCGCCTTCAGCGTCGGCAGATCCAGCCGCACCGGCAACACCACCGGCTCCCCAACACCCACAGCAGCATCGAACAACGCCACACCCTGCTCGACAGACAACAGCGGGAAGCCCGAACGGTGCATCCGCTCCCGATCGGCGGAACTCAGCTCACCGAGCATGCCGTCGGCCTGCTCCCACGGGCCCCAGGCCAGCGACACACCCGGCAGCCCCCGGTCACGCCGATACCGCACCAACGCGTCCAAGAACGCATTCCCCGCGGCGTAACTCCCCTGACCCGCACCGCCGAACGTGCCCGCCGCGGAGGAGAACACCACGAACGCAGACAAGTCCAAGCCCTGCGTCAGCTCATGCAGATGCCACGCCGCATCCACCTTCGGACGCAACACCGCATCAACCCGCTCCGCAGTCAACGCACCAATCACACCGTCGTCCAGCACCCCAGCGGTATGCACCACCGCCGAGATGTCGTGCCGCGACAGCACCTCGGCCAGCGCCTCACGATCGGCCACATCACACGCCACCACCTCGACCCGGGCACCCAATCCGGCGAGTTCGGCAACGAGGTCCCCGGCGCCCGGCGCGGACAGTCCACGCCGGGACAGCAGGAGCAGATCCCGTACGCCGTGCTCGGCCACCAGGTGCCGGGCCACCACCGCACCCAGACCACCCGTACCACCCGTGATCAACACCGTGCCGCGCGGCTCCCACGACGCCGCACGCAGCTCTGGAACGGGCATCCGCGTCAGCCGGGGGACCAGGACCCGCTCATCACCAACCATCAGCTCCGGCCCGGGCTGCGCCAACGCCCGCGACAACACAGCCCCGGACACGGCACCGTCACCAAGGTCCAGCAGTGTGATCCGATCCGGATGCTCCGACTGCGCCGACCGCAGCAAACCCCACACCGACGCCACCGCCAGATCGCTGACAGCACCACGCGCCACCACGACCATGCGAGAAGCGGCGAACCGCTCCTCCTCCAACCACCCCTGAACCAAGCCCAAAGCCCGCGTCACCATGTCGTGGACACCGTCCACCGCTCCGTCACCGGGCCGCTCCGTAGCGACCTCGGCCAACACCACATCCGGCACCCGCCCATCCGCCACGGCCAACGCGGCCAGATCCGGATACACCACAACGCCCGACCCGGCACCGCGCAGCATCCCGGCCAAACCGCCGTCCGGGCCAACCACCGCAACCACCGACGGCCCGGTGTCCGTCCCCTCAGCCACCGGGGTCCACTCCACCCGGAACAACGAATCCCGGCCAACCGTCCGGCCATCACCGTCCGCGAGCTCATCAGCGGCAAGAGGCCGCGTGACCAAAGACGCGACGGACGCCACAGGACGACCCACCACATCCGCGACCGCGATGGACACCACCCCCCGCTCGCCATACGACAGCCGAGCCCGCACCGTCGTCGCCCCGGAAGCATGCAACGAAACACCCTCCCAAGCGAACGGCAGACCGCGATCCGCTGTGCCACCGGTGAAAGCGGCGGCGTGCAGCACTGCGTCCAGCAGCGCGGGATGCACCCCGAACCCACTGACATCGGCGCCCTCGCCCAAGGCCACCTCGGCAAAGAGCTCCGCGCCCAGCCGCCACACCGCCCGCAACCCCTGGAACACCGGGCCGTACTCGAACCCGGAGTCAGCAAATCGTTCGTAGCACTCATCGAGGTCGACCGGCTCAGCGCCCGCAGGCGGCCAGTTGGCCGTGTCGAACCCGGTGCCGGCCAGGTCGTCCACTACGGCCAGGACCCCCGTGGCGTGCTGCGTCCACTGCGGCTCATCGGACTCATCCGCCCGGGAGAACACCTTGACTGACCGCCGTCCGGAGTCATCGGCGGAACCGACGAACACCTGAATCTGTGCCGCGCCCCGTTCGGGCAGCACCAGTGGCGCAGCCAGGGTCAGTTCCTCAAGCAGATCGCACCCGAATTCGTCACCGGCCCGGATCGCCAGTTCCACAAAAGCGGTCCCCGGCACCAGAATCCGGCCCATCACCACGTGATCAGCCAGCCACGGATGCGATACCAACGACAGGCGACCGGAGAACACCACACCGTCCGAGTCGGCCAACGACACCGCCGCACCCAGCAACGGATGCTCAGCCGAGGCGAGACCGACGGCCCGCACATCACCTGGAACAGCCGCAACTGTGGGCCAAAACCGCTGCCGCTGGAAGGCATAGGTGGGCAGTTCGACCTGCCGCGCGCCCGTACCCGCAAAGAACGCCCGCCAGTCCACGGCCACGCCGGTCACGTGCAGGCGGGCGAGCGCGGTAACCGCCGCGGTCTCCTCCGGGCGGTCCTTACGCAGCACCGGAACGACCACGGCCTCATCCGGTACCGACTCCCGGACCAGCGCAGACAGCACACCGTCCGGACCCAGCTCCAGGAACGTCCGCACCCCGGCCTCCGACAACGCCTGAACGCCATCGGCGAACCGCACCGTCTCCCGCACATGCCGCACCCAATACTCCGGCGAACACAACTCCTCCGCCGTGGCAAGGGCACCGGTCAGATTCGACACCACCGGAATCGCCGGCTCACGGAACTCCAGACCAGCCAACGCGGCACGGAAGCCGTCCAGCATCGCATGCATCAGCGGCGAGTGGAACGCGTGCGAGACCCGCAGCCGGCTCGACTTCCGCCCCTGCTCCGCCAACCGCGCCGCGACCTCCGACACCGCTGCCTCATCGCCGGAGACCACCACCGACGACGGACCGTTGACCGCCGCGATCGACACTCGGTCGGAGAGCAACGGCAGAACCTCGTCCTCGGTGGCCTGCACCGCCACCATCGCCCCACCCGACGGGAGGTCCTGCATCAAATGCGCACGCGCAGACACCAACCCACAGGCGTCCTCAAGCGACAGCACACCCGCCACGTGGGCAGCCGCGACCTCGCCGATCGAATGACCACCCACAAAGTCCGGCCGCACCCCAAAGGACTCCATCAGCCGGAACAGCGCCACCTCCACCGCGAACAGGGCGGGCTGGGCCGAACCGGTGCCGTTCAGGGCCTCCGCATCATCACCCCACATCACCCCACGCACCGAGTCATCCAGGCACGCGAGCACGGCATCCAACGCCTCCGCGAACACCGGAAACCGGCCATACAACTCCCGACCCATACCCAACCGCTGCGCACCCTGACCCGAAAACAACACCGCCAACGAACCCTCACCCACCACACTCCGAGCAGCCTCAACCACACCCTCCTCAGAAGCCAGCAACACCGCCCGATGCTCAAACACCGACCGCCCGGCAACCAACGAAACACCAACATCAAGGGACGGGAGAGCATGCTCGTCCGCAGCCGACCTGACCCGGTCAACCTGTGCATCCAAAGCGGCCTCGGTCTTCGCCGACACCACCCACGGCACCACACCCGGCACCGCCTCCACGTCCTCGGCAGGCCACTCCGCCAAAGGCGCGGCTTCGAGGACCACATGCGCGTTGGTGCCGCTCACGCCGAAGGACGAGATCCCCGCCCGGCGCGGACGACCGGTAGCTGGCCAAGCAGTATTGTCCCGCACCAACTCGACGTCCCCGGCCGTCCAGTCGACATGTGACGACGGAGCATCCACATGCAAGGTACGCGGCAGCACCCCGTGCCGCATCGCCATCACCGTCTTGATCACACCCGCGACACCCGCCGCAGCCTGCGTATGACCAATATTAGACTTCACCGTACCGAGCAGCAGCGGACGCCCCGAGTCACGATCCTGCCCATAGGTGGCCAGCAGCGCCTGCGCCTCGATCGGGTCACCCAGCGTCGTCCCCGTCCCGTGTGCCTCCACGGCATCGACATCCACCGGGGAGAGCCCGCCACTGGCCAGCGCCTGCCGGATCACCCGCTGCTGCGAAGGACCATTCGGCGCGGTCAACCCATTCGACGCACCATCCTGATTCACCGCACTACCCCGCACCACAGCCAGCACGGAGTGCCCATTCCGCTCAGCATCGGACAACCGCTCCAACACCAGCATGCCGACACCCTCACCCCAACCCACACCATCAGCCGAATCCGAGAACGCCTTACAACGACCATCAGCAGACATCCCACCCTGCCGCGAGAACTCCACAAACGTCGTCGGCGTCGACATCACCGTCACACCACCAGCCAACGCCAACGAACACTCACCCGCACGCAACGCCTGCGCCGCCAGATGCATCGCCACCAACGACGACGAACACGCCGTATCAACCGTCACCGTCGGACCCTCAAGCCCGAGCGTGTACGACACCCGGCCCGACGCCACACTCGGCGCACTACCACTCCCCCGCAGCCCATCGAACTCCCGCCCCGACAACAACGTCCCGTAATCGCCATACATCACACCGGCGAACACCCCGGTCCGACTCCCCCGCAACGACACCGGATCAACACCGGCACGCTCAACGGCCTCCCACACCGTCTCCAACAACAACCGCTGCTGCGCATCAGTCGCCAACGCCTCACGCGGACTCATCCCAAAAAACCCCGCATCAAACGCACCCGCATCATGCAGAAACCCACCCGCACGCGTCGACAGCTCCAGATCCCACCCCCGCTCCTCAGGAACCTCACCAACCGCATCCACCCCACCAGAAACCAACCGCCACAAATCATCCGGAGACGACACCCCACCCGGATACCGGCAAGCCATCCCCACAATCACCACCGGATCATCCGCCACCGACGGCAACACACCCACCGGCACCGACACACCCGTATCCGACCCCAACAACTCATCCAGGAGATGGACAGCCAACGACTCGACGGTCGGGTAGTCGAACACCAGCGTCGCCGGAAGCCGCAACCCCGTCGCCGCACCCAACCCGTTACGCAGCTCCACCGCCGTCAACGAATCAAAGCCCAGATCACGGAACGCCCTGCCGGGATCGATCGCCGCAGCGCCCTGATACCCGAGCACCACCGCCACCTGGCCCCGCACCAGGTCCAGCAACCTCTCCCGCTGCTCCACCTGGCCCAGCTCGCTCAGGCTCTCGCCGAGGTCACCCGCCACAGCCCGCCCGGCAGTACGACGACTCCGCACCAACCCACGCAGCAGAGGCGGCACCTCACCACCGGAACGGAAAACGGAAAGATCCAGCCGCACCGGCAACACCACCGGCTCCCCAGCCCCCACAGCGGCATCGAACAGCGCCACACCCTGCTCGACAGACAACGGCGGCAGACCCGCACGCGACATCCGCTCGTGATCGACCACACTCAACTCACCAGCCATACCGCCAGACTGATCCCACGGCCCCCACACCAACGACACACCCGGCAACCCCTGGCCACGCCGATACTCCACCAACGCATCCAAGAACGCATTCCCCGCGGCGTAACTCCCCTGACCCGCACTACCAAACGTGCCCGCCGCAGAGGAGAACACCACGAACGCGGACAAGTCCATGCCCCGCGTCAACTCATGCAAATGCCACGCCGCATCCACCTTAGGACGCAACACCCCAGCCAACCGCTCCGGAGTCAGCGCACCAATCACACCGTCATCGAGCACACCGGCCGCATGCACAACAGCCGAAATCTTCCGCCCGGCCAGCACCTCCGCCAGCGCATCCCGGTCGGCCGCATCACACGCCACCACCTCAACCCGCGCGCCCAACCCCACCAACTCAGCCACAAGCTCCACCGCACCCGGAGCATCGTTCCCCCGCCGGGACACCAGCAGCAGATCCCGCACACCACGCTCAGCCACCAGATGCCGCGCCACCACCGCACCCAAACCACCCGTACCACCCGTGACCAACACCCTGCCCGACCCATCCCACACCCGCACCACAGAATCAGACACACCCACCCGCGCCAACCGAGGCACCACCAGCCGTCCCTCCCGAAGCGCGACTTCGGGTTCCAGCACGCTCAGCGCCTCTGCCAGCAACGACGGGGAGCAAATCTCGTTCCCGAGGTCCAGCAGGCCGATCCGGCCCGGGTGCTCGGTCTGTGCCGATCGCAGCAAGCCTCGCGCGGCCGCGACGGCTGGGTCGTCGGCCGCGCCTCGGATCACCACGACGAGCCGGGAATCGGCGAACGGCTCCGCCACCAGCCAGCGCTGCGTCAGGTCCAGGGCCCGTGACACAGTGTCATGGACCGTGTCCACCATGCTCTCCGACCGGTCGCCGGAGAGAAGCGCCAGCACCACGTCCGGCACCGCGCCGTCAGCCAACGCGGCCAGATCCGGATACGCGCCTACGGTGATTCCGCCGCCCGCCAGTTCATCGGCCAGACCACCGTCGGGGCCGACCACGGCCACCGGACCGGAATGCGCACGACTCGGCGCGGCCGGGACCCACTCGACCCGGAACAGCGAGTCCCGGTCGGGCGCGGCCACCGCGTCCAGCTGCCCGGGCGTGATCGAACGCACCAGCAGGCTGCCCACCGTGGCGACCGGCTGCCCGGCCACGTCGGCGATCACGATGGCGATCTTGTCCGGCTCGATGTGGGAGAGCCGGACCCGTACCACCGTCGCCCCTGCGGCATACAGCGAGACGCGCTCCCATACGAACGGGAGCACGCTGTCCTCGATGGTCAAGGCCGTTGCGTGCAGCACCGCGTCCAGCAGAGCCGGGTGAAGGCCAAAGCCATGTGTCTCGACACCCTCGCTCAGGCCCGCCTCGCCCAGGCCCACCTCGGCGAACACGTCGTCGCCGTGCCGCCAGGCCGCCCGCAGGCCCTGGAACACCGGGCCGTAGTCGAACCCGGAGTCTGCCCGGGCCGCGTAGAAATTGTCGAGATCGATCGGCTCGGCGCCCGCCGGGGGCCACGCGGCGCTGTCAAGTCCGGGCGCCTCAAAACCAGCGGCCGCGTACTCGGCGGAGAGCGTGCCCGCAGCATGCTGCGTCCATGGCGCGGATGCACTTCGTCCCGCGCTTTCGGGCCGGGCATGGACGGTGACAGCGCGCCGGTCGTCGGCATCGGCGGCGCCCACGCGGACCTGGATCTGCACCGCCCCCTGCTCGGGCAGCACGAGCGGCGTGGCAAGGGTGAGTTCCTCGATCCGTGCGCAGCCGAACTCGTCACCGGCCCGGATGGCCAAGTCCACGAAAACGGCTCCCGGCACCAGGATCCGGCCCATCACCGTATGGTCGGCCAGCCACGGATGCGAGGCCGCCGACAGGCGACCGGCGAACACCGCGCCATCCGAGTCCGCCAAGGGAACGGACGCACTCAGCAACGGGTGATCGGCCGAGGTCAGCCCCAGGCCCGTGGCGTCCCGGATCGCCGCCGGCTCTGAAGGCCAGTACCGCCGGTGCTGGAACGCGTAAGTGGGCAGCTCGACCCGGCGCGCGCCCGTGCCCGCGAAGTACGCCCGCCAGTCGACGGGCACGCCCGTCACGTACATCTGCGCCAACGCGCTGACGGCCGCCGTCTCCTCCGGCCGGTCCTTGCGCAGCGCCGGGATGGCGACGGCGTCGTCCGGAGCCGAGTCCCGGACCAGCGCCGAGAGCACCCCGTCCGGGCCCAGTTCCAGAAACGTCCGTACCCCCTCGCCGGACAGGGTCCGGATCCCGTCGGCGAACCGTACCGCCTCACGCACATGCCGCACCCAGTACTCCGCCGAACACAACTCCTCGGCCGCAGCCACCACACCCGTCAGATTCGACACCACCGGCACGGCCGGCTGCCGGAGGGAAAGCCGCTCGACGACGGCGCGGAACTCGTCCAGCATCGGATCCATCAGCGGCGAATGAAACGCGTGCGAGACCCGCAGACGGCTCGTCCTGCGTTCCTCGAAACGCCCGGCGATCTCCAGCACCGCCGATCCCTCACCAGAGAGGACCACCGACGACGGCCCGTTCACCGCCGCGATCGAGACCTGCTCCGTGAGGAGCGGCGTGACCTCGTCCTCCGTGGCCCGCACCGCCACCATCGCCCCACCACCCGGCAGCTCCTGCATCAAACGCGCCCGCGCGGACACCAGCGCACACGCATCCTCCAACGACAGCACACCCGCCACATGCGCAGCCGCCACCTCACCCACCGAATGACCACCCACAAAATCCGGCCGCACACCAAACGACTCGACCAACCGGAACAACGCCACCTCAACCGCGAACAGGGCAGGCTGAGCCGACCCGGTGCTGTTCAGGACCTCCGCGTCCTCGCCCCACATCACCCCGCGCACCGAGTCGTCCAGGTGCGCGAGTACGGCATCCAGCGCCTCCGCGAACACCGGGAACCGGCCATACAACTCCCGGCCCATCCCCAACCGCTGCGCACCCTGCCCCGAAAACAACACCGCCAACGGCCCGTCCCCGACAACACCACGCGCCACCTCATACACACCACCCACACCGGCACCCGCACCCGCACCCGCACCCGCCAGCAGCACCGCCCGGTGCTCAAACGCCGACCGGCCCGTCGCCAGCGAGAACCCCACATCCAACAGGCCACTGCCGTCCGTAGCGGACATGAGCCGGTCCAACTGCTCGTCCAAAGCAACGGCCGTCCGCCCCGACACCACCCACGGCACGACGCCAGGCACCACCGACGGTTCCTCGACCCGCTGCTCCAGCGACGGCCCCTGCTCCAGAATCACGTGGGCGTTGGTGCCGCTGACGCCGAAAGACGAGACGCCTGCCCGGCGCGGATGTTCTGTCTCCGGCCAGGCGGTGGTGTCCCGCACCAGCTCGACATCGCCCACCGTCCAGTCGACGTGCGACGACGGAGCATCCACGTGCAGGGTGCGCGGCAGCACCCCATGCCGCATCGCCATGACCGTCTTGATCACACCGGCGACACCCGCCGCAGCCTGCGTATGACCAAGATTCGACTTCACCGAACCCAGCAGCAACGGGCGTTCCCGGTCCTGGCCATACGTGGCCAGCAGCGCCTGTGCTTCGATCGGGTCGCCGAGCGTCGTCCCGGTCCCGTGGGCCTCCACCACATCCACATCCACCGCAGACAAACCACCACTGGCCAGCGCCTGCCGGATCACCCGCTGCTGCGAGGGACCATTCGGTGCGGTCAACCCATTCGACGCGCCGTCCTGATTCACCGCGCTGCCCCGCACCACGGCGAGTACCGAGTGCCCGTTCCGCTCAGCATCGGACAACCGCTCCAGCACCAGCATGCCGACGCCCTCGGCCCAGCCCACACCGTCGGCGGCGTCGGAGAAGGACTTGCAACGCCCGTCCGGGGCCAACCCGCCCTGCCGTGAGAACTCCACAAACGTCGTCGGCGTGGACATCACCGTCACGCCGCCGGCCAACGCCAGCGAACACTCACCCGCACGCAACGCCTGCGCCGCCAGATGCATCGCCACCAACGACGACGAACACGCCGTATCGATCGTGACCGTCGGACCCTCCAACCCCAGGGTGTACGACACCCGGCCCGACGCCACACTCGGGGCGCTGCCGTTGCCCCGGTACGCCTCGAACTCGTCACCGGTGAGCAAGGTGCGGTAGTCGTTGTACATGACCCCGGCGAACACGCCGGTCCGGCTGCCGCGCAGCGACACCGGATCGATGCCCGTGCGCTCGATCGCCTCCCACACCGTCTCCAGCAGCAGCCGCTGCTGCGCATCGGTCGCCAGGGCCTCGCGCGGGCTCATCCCGAAGAAGTCGGAGTCGAACTGCGCAGCCTCGTGCAGGAAGCCACCGGCACGGGTCGACGAGGTCCCGGGGTGCTCCGGGTCCGGGTGGTAGAGCCCGTCCGAATCCCAGCCCCGGTCCGTCGGGAATTCCGACACCGCGTCCACGCCCTCGGTCACCAGATCCCACAGCTGATCGGGCGACGCCACCCCGCCCGGGTAGCGGCACGCCATGCCCACGATCACCACCGGGTCGTCGGCGACCGGCACTGGCGCGCCCACCGGACCAGCTGCCACCGCCTCGGCGGGCCCGGCGAAGAGCTCCTGGCTCAGGTGGTCGGCGAGTGCCTTCGGCGTCGGGTAGTCGAACACCAGGGTTGCCGGGAGCCGCAGTTCGGTCGCCGCACTCAGCCCGTTGCGCAACTCGACGGCCGTAAGCGAGTCGAAGCCCAGATCGCGGAAGGCCCGCACGGGATCGACCGTTGCCGGGCTTTCGTGGCCGAGCACCCGCGCGACCTGGCCGCGGACCAGCTCCAGCAGCGCGGCGTCACGGTCCGGACTGCTCAGTCCGGCCAGCCGGCCGGCCAGGCCGTCACCGTCACCGTCACCGTCGTCCACGGTCGGGCTGGTGGCGCGGCGGGGCGAGGTGCGTACCAGGCCCCGCAGCACCGGTTGGACCTCCCCGCGCGCACGCAGGGTGGGCAGGTCCAGTCGGATCGGGAGCACCGCGGACCGGCCGGTGGCCAGCGCGGCGTCGAACAGGGCCACGCCCTGTTCGGTGGTCAGGGGCGGGAAACCCGAGCGGCTCAGGCGCGCCTTGTCGATCTCGGTCAGACCGCTGGTCATCCCGCTGCCGTCGGCCTGGGCCCACGGGCCCCACGCCAGCGATACCCCGGGCAGCCCGAGGCCCCGGCGGTGCTCGGCCAGGGCGTCGAGGAAGGCGTTCGCGGCGGCGTAATTGGCCTGCCCCGGCCCGCCCAGGGTGCCGGCGGCGGAGGAGAACATCACGAACGCCGACAGGTCCAGGCCCAGGTCACGCGTCAGTTCGTGCAGATGCCAGGCCGCGTCCGCCTTCGGCCGCAGCACGGTGTCGACGCGTTCCTCGGTGAGGGTGCCGACCACGCCGTCGTCGAGCACCCCGGCGGTGTGCACCACGGCCGATACGTCGTGCCGGGTCAGCAGCTCCGCGAGGGCGGGGCGGTCGGCGACGTCGCAGGCCACGGTATGTACCCGGGCGCCGAGGCCGGTCAGCTCGGCGGCGAGATCCCCGGCGCCGGGGGCCTCGGCTCCACGCCGCGACGCGAGCAGCAGGTCCCGTACACCGTGTTCGGTCACGAGGTGACGGGCCAGCACCGCGCCCAGGCCGCCGGTGCCACCGGTGATCAGGACCGTGCCGGCTTCGTCCCAGGCGGCGGCCTCGGTTCCGTGTGGCACTCGGGACAGCCGGGCGGCGAGGATCTGACCGTCGCGGATGAGGATTTCCGGTTCCGGCACGGTCAGCGCCCGCAACAGCAGCGTCCCCGGCACCGCCTCGTCGCCCGGGGCGTGATCCAGGTGGAGCAGGGTGACGCGGTCGGGGTGTTCGGCCTGCGCGGACCGCAGCAGGCCGCACGCTGCTGCCGCGGCGAGGTCACCGGGGGCCCGGGTCACCACGACCAGCCGGGAACCGGCGAACCGCTCGTCCGCCAGCCAGTGCTGTACGAGCCTCAGCGCCCGCGCGACCGTGGCGTGGACGGCGTCTATCGTGTTCTGTCCGGGTACGGGCGTGAGCTCGGCCAGCACCACGTCCGGGACCGGGTGCTCGGCGAGCGCGTCCAGGTCCGCGTGTACCTCGACCGCCGCGTCGTCCTGCCGCAGAGCGTCGGTCAGGCCGTGACCGGCAGGATTCGGCTGTGCGCCGGGCCCCAGGGGGTCATCCGGCCGGATGACGGCGACGGAGCCCGCCTGGACCGCGCCAGCCCCTGCCGGTATGGGCGTCCAGTCGAGGCCGAACAGCGAATTCGCGTCCACGGCCGTCGGGCCGTCGTCCAGACGGCCGTCCGGGACCGGGCGAGTGACGAAGGAGTCAACGGACGCGATCAGGCCACCGGCCGTGTCGGCGATGGCGATCGACACGGCGTCGTGCTCGATCCGCGACAGCCGGGCCCGCACCGTCGTGGCCCCGGACGCGTACAGCGACACGCCTTGCCAGGAGAACGGGAGGCCGCCCTCGCTGATCACGCCGAGATCGGCGAAGGACGAGGCGTGCTGCGCGGTGTCGAGAAGGGCGGGGTGGAGGCAGAACGCACCGGCATCCGCCAGGCCGCCCGTCTCAGCCTCCCGGGGGAGGGCGACCTCGGTGAACAGCTCGGTGCCCCGGCGCCAGGCCGCCCGCAGGCCCCGGAACGCCGGGCCGTAGGTGAAGCCCAGGTCGGCGAGGTGCGCGTAGCAGTCGCCGAGCTCGATCCGCTCGGCGCCCGCAGGGGGCCACACCGTGGCGTCGAATACCGTTCCCGCCTCGGTCGTGCCGCCGCTCTGGCCGAGCAGGCCCGAGGCGTGCTCGGTCCACGGAGTGGCATCCGCCGCCGCTTCGGGCCGCGCGTGGACCGTGATGGCGCGGCGGCCGTCGCCACGCTCGGAGCCCACTCGCACCTGGATCCGTACGGCACCCTGTTCGGGCAGCACCAGTGGCGCGGCCAGCGTGAGTTCGTCGATCCGGTCGCAGCCGAACTCGTCGCCCGCGCGGATCGCCAACTCCAGGAAGGCCGTGCCCGGCACCAGAATGCGGCCACGCACCACATGGTCGGCGAGCCAGGGATGGGACAGCACGGACAGGCGGCCGGTGAACACGGCGCCCGCGCCGTCAGCGAGTTCCACCGCCGCGCCCAGCAGCGGATGGTCCGCGGCGCCCAGCCCGAGCCCGGTGGCGTCCCGGACGCGCGCGGTGCCCGAGGGCCAGTACCGTCGGCGCTGGAACGCCGTGGTCGGCAGGTCCACGCGGCGCGCGCCGGTGCCCGCGAACAGTACGGGCCAGTCCACCGCCGTGGCGGTCACATGCAGCCGCGCCAGCCCGGTGACGAGGGCGAGTTCCTCTCCACGGTCCTTGCGCAGCGCCGGGATGGCGACGGTGTCGTCCGGCGCCGAGTCCCGGACCAGCGCCGAGAGCACCCCGTCCGGGCCGAGTTCCAGGAAGGTCCGTACACCCTCGCCGGACAGGGTCCGGATCCCGTCGGCGAACCGTACGGTCTCACGCACATGCCGCACCCAGTACTCCGCCGAACACAACTCCCCGGCCGCAGCCACCGCACCGGTCAGATTCGATACCACCGGCATCGTGGGCTCGTGGAAGGTGAGTTCCCCGACAACCGTACGGAACTCGTCCAGCATCGGGTCCATCAGCGGCGAATGAAACGCGTGCGAGACCCGCAACCGGCTCGACTTCCGTCCCTGCTCCGCCAACCGCGCCGCAACCTCCGATACCGCGCCCTCGGCGCCGGAGACCACCACCGACGACGGCCCGTTGACCGCCGCGATCGACACCCGATCGGACAGCAATGGCAGGACTTCATCCTCCGTTGCCTGCACCGCCGCCATCGCACCACCGGCAGGCAGGTCCTGCATCAACCGAGCACGCGCAGACACCAAAGCACACGCGTCCTCCAACGACAGCACACCCGCCACATGCGCAGCCGCCACCTCACCCACCGAATGACCACCCACAAAGTCCGGCCGCACCCCAAACGACTCGACCAACCGGAACAACGCCACCTCAACCGCGAACAGGGCGGGCTGAGCCGACCCGGTGCCGTTCAGGGCCTCCGCATCATCACCCCACATCACCCCCCGCACCGAATCGCCAAGGTGCGCGAGTACCGCATCCAACGCCTCCGCGAACACCGGGAACCGGCCATACAACTCCCGACCCATCCCCAACCGCTGCGCACCCTGCCCCGAAAACAACACCGCCAACGGCCCGTCTCCGACAACACCACGCGCGACCTCATGCACGCCACCCACACCAGCACCCGCCAGCAGCACCGACCGGTACTCAAACGCGGACCGGCCCGTCGCCAGCGAGAACCCGACATCCAACGAGCCACTGCCGTCCGTAGCGGACATGAGCCGGTCCAACTGGGCATCCAAAGCAACAGCAGTCCGCCCCGACACCACCCACGGCACGACGCCAGGCACCACCGACGCTTCCTCGACCCGCTCCTCCAGCGACGGCGCCTGCTCCAGAATCACGTGCGTGTTGGTGCCGCTGATCCCGAACGACGACACCCCGGCTCGCCGGGGACGTCCCGTCTCGGGCCAGGCGGTGTGCTCCGCCAGCAACTGGACCGCACCGGCCGTCCAGTCCACGTTGGAGGAGGGCACCTCGGAGTGCAGGCTGCGCGGCAACTCCCCGTGCCGCAGGGCCATCACCGTCTTGATCAGGCCCGCTACTCCGGCGGCGCCCTGGGTGTGGCCGATGTTGGACTTCACCGAGCCCAGCAGCAACGGACGTTCGCGCTCCTGCCCGTACGTGGCCAGCAGGGCCTGCGCCTCGATGGGGTCGCCGAGCGTGGTGCCGGTGCCGTGCGCCTCCACCGCGTCCACCTGATCCGCGGTGAGGTCGGCGCTGTCCAGGGCGGCCCGGATCACTCGCTGCTGCGCGGGGCCGTTCGGGGCGCTCAGGCCGTTGGAGGCGCCGTCCTGGTTGATCGCTGTGCCGCGCACCACGGCGAGCACGGGGTGTCCGTTACGCCGGGCGTCCGACAGCCGCTCCAGGACCAGCACGCCCGCGCCCTCGCTCCAGCCGACTCCGTCGGCCGCGTCGGAGAAGGGCTTGCAGCGCCCGTCGGAAGCCAGCCCGCCCTGCGCGGTGAACGAGACGAAGATGCCGGGCGTGGACATCACGGTCGCACCACCGGCCAGCGCCAGAGTGCACTCGCCCGACCGCAGTGACTGCACCGCCCAGTGCAGCGCGACCAGCGAGGACGAGCAGCCCGTGTCGACGGTGACGGCGGGGCCTTCGAGACCGAGTACGTACGACAGCCGCCCCGAGATGACGCCCGCCGCGTGGCCGGTGGTGGAGTAGATGTCCATGTCCTCGCGGGCGGCCGAGACCACCTTGCCGTAGTCCTGCCCGGTCGTTCCGGCGAACACCCCGGTGCGGCTGCCGCGCAGCCGCGTCGGCGCGATCCCGGACCGTTCCAGCGCCTCCCAGGCGGTCTCCAGCAGCAGCCGCTGCTGCGGGTCCATCGCGACCGCCTCCCGCGGCGAGATACCGAAGAAGGCGGGATCGAACTCCGTCGCGTGGTCGAGGAAGCCGCCTTGGCGGGCGAGGCTACGGCCGCGCCCGTCGCCGCCGAGCCTGGCCAGGTCCCAGCCCCGGTCGGCCGGGAAGTCCGACATCACGTCCCGGCCCTCGGCGACCAGTCGCCACAGGTCTTCGGGCGAGGCCACTCCGCCGGGGAAACGGCAGCCGATGCCGACGATGGCGATCGGCTCGACCGCCGACGCGGTCAGCTGCTGGTTCTGCCGACGCAGCCGCTCGTTCTCCTTGAGGGAGGACCGGAGCGCTTCGATGTACTGGTTGGGAGTGTTCATGCAACGTCTCTCGGGTCGGGCGTGAGTCCGGCTCTCGGGCCGTGCGCCATGCCGTGCGTCATTCCGTGGTGGTCTCGGCCGCTAGCCGCAGCAGGCTCTCGCCGTCGAGGTCGTCAAGGTCGTTTACGGGACCGGTCTGCGCCGGGCCCGCAGGAGTGGTGTCGTCACCGCCGCTGTCCGCGAGTCGCAGCACCAGGTCCAGCAGTCCGGCCTTGCGCAGCCTGCTCGGCGGGATGGACGCCAGCACCCGGCGGACCTCGGCCTCGGGGTCCTCGGCGGGCTCCCGCGTGCCGGGGAACAGCTCGGCCCCGATGTGCCCGGCGAGGGCGGTGGGGTTCGGGTGGTCGAAGACCAGCGCGGCGGGCAGGGGCAGCCCGGTCACCGCCTTGAGCCGGTTCCGTAGTTCCACCGCGCTCACCGAGTCGAAGCCGAGGTCGCGGAAGGCCCGGTCGGCCGGGACGGCGTCCGTCTCGGAGTGTCCGAGGGTCGCGGCCACCTCGGTCCGTACGGCGTCGAGCAGTACGCGGCGCCGTTCGGCGTCGGGCAGTTCGGCGAGGCGGCGCGGCAGCGACGGCGCACCGTCCGCGGTTTCGTCCCCCGCGTCCCCCGCGTCCCCGGCCTTCCCCGTGTTGTCGGCGGGCGCCGGTTCGCGGGCCTCCGGCAGGCCGGACAGCAGCGGGCTGGGACGGGACACGGTGAAGCTGGAGGCGAACGCGGCCCAATCCATCGCCGACACCGTCATGGTGGTCCGGTCGTCGTCAAGGACCCGCTGGAGCGCGGCGATGGCCTTCGGCGGCTCCATCGGCAGAACGCCGCGCTTCGCCAGTTGTTCCACCAGGCCGGGGTCGGTGGCCATACCTGCCTCGCCCCAGGCGCCCCAGGCGATCGACGTGGCGGTCAGGCCCCGGGCACGGCGGTGTTCGGCCAGCGCATCGAGGTAGGCGTTGCCCGCCGCGTAACCGGGCTGTCCGCCGCTGCCCCAGGCCGAGGCGCCCGAGGAGAACATGACGAACGCGTCCAGCCGGGCATCCGTGGTCAGTTCGTGCAGGTTGAGCGCGGCGGTCAGCTTGGGCCGCATCAGCGCGTCCAGCCGGTCGGGGGTCAGCGACGCCGCTTCGCTGTCGCCGTCCGACACCCCGGCGGCGTGGATCACCGCGGACAGCGGGAATTGGGGGAACTCGGCGGGAATGGCCGACAGCACGGCGGAGAGCGCGTCGCGGTCGGCCACGTCGCAGGCCACGACCGTCACCCGGGCGCCCAGGTCCTCCAGTTCGGCGCGCAGCCCGACGACGCCCGGCGCGTCCGGGCCGCGGCGGCCGGCGAGCACGACATGCCCGGCACCGCGCTCGACGGCCCACCGGGCGAGATACCCGCCCAGACCGCCGGTGCCGCCCGTGATGAGCACGGTTCCGCGCGTACGCCACGGCCGCTCGGGCCGTGCGGGGGCGGGTTCGGCGTGGACCAGTCGGCGGCCGAAGGCGCCCGACGCGCGGACCGCGACCTGGTCCTCGCCGTCCAGCCCTGCCAGCACTCCGGCCAAGCGGGTGGCGGCGCGCTGGTCCAGGGTCTCCGGGAGGTCCACCAGGCCGCCCCACAGGCCCGGTTGTTCGAGCGCGACGACCCGGCCGAAGCCCCACAGCGCGCCCTGCGCCGGGTGGCTGACCCGGTCGTCCCGCGCGGCCGAGACGGCGCCGCGCGTGACGCACCACAGCGGCGCGCGCAGCCGCGCGTCGCCCAGCGCCTGGACCAGGGCGAGGGTCGCGGACAGTCCGCTGGGGACGGAGGTGAACCCGGAGCGCGGCCGCTCGGCGAGGCCCAGCAGCGAGAGGACGCCGGTGAACTCCGTGGCGGGGTGGGGAGAGGTTTCACCGGCATGGGCCAGTCGGGCCGCCAACTGCTCGCGGTCGGTGTTCTCGGTGGACTCGATATCGATCCGCACCACGTCCGGTCCCAGGGCATCGAGCACCGCTTCGGCCCATGGGTCGCCCTCGCATTCGGCCGGGACCACCGCGAGCCACCTGCCGGTGAGCGGGGTGGTCGCGGGTTCCCGCAGCCGGGTCCAGTCGGTCCGGTAGCACCAGGCACCCACGGCCGACCGCCGCCGGTGCTGCTCGCGCCACGCGGACAGCGCGGGCAGCACGACGGAGAGGGAATCCTGACCGTCGTCGGCGTCGATGCCCAGTTCCGCGGAGAGCGCGTCGAGGTCGCCGCTCTCCACGAGGGTCCAGAAGGCGGCGTCCTCACCGTCGGTGGCGCCGGCGCCACCGACGGCCCGTACGCGCTCCGCTTTGGGCTCCGGCCAGTAACGCCGGTGCTGGAACGGGTAGGTGGGCAGGTCGACGGGACCACGACAACCGTCCGGAAGCGCCGTACGCCAGTCAACCGGGAGCCCGTGCACCCAGCCCTCGGCGACCGAGGTCACGAAGCGCCGGGCGCCGCCGTCGTTCCGGCGGATCGAGCCGAGGACGACCGCCTCGTCGGCGCCCGCCGCCTCGCAGGTCTCCTCGATCGCGCCGGCCAGCAGCGGATGCGGATTCGTCTCGACGAAGATCCGGTGGCCGTCGGCCAGCAGCGACCGGGTGGCCTGCTCCATGCGCACCATCTGCCGCAGGTTCGCGTACCAGTAGTCGGCGTCCAGCGTGGCCGTGTCCAGCCGCTCCCCGGTCACCGTGGAGTAGAACGGCACCCGCGAGGACACCGGGCGCAGCGACGCCAGGACGGACAGCAGTTCGTCCCGTACGGCTTCGGCCTGCGGTCCGTGGCCCGCGATGTCGGATCGCACCTTGCGGGCGCGCAGGCCCTGGGCCTCGCACTCCCGCATCAACTCGTCCAGCGCCGGCGGATCTCCGGAGACCACCACGGACGAGGGCCCGTTCAGCACCGCAAGGGACAGCCTCCCCGGCCAGGATTCCAGCAGTGGGCTCACCCGCCCGGCGGGGGCGGCCACCGACATCAGGCCGCCGTGCCCGGCCAGCTTCAGCATCGTCCTGCTGCGCAGCGCGATGAGCGCGGCGGCGTCCTCGAGCGACAGGGCGCCGGCGATATGAGCCGCGGCGACCTCGCCCTGGGAATGCCCTACGACGGCGCCGGGTTCGACGCCGTGGGAGCGCCACAGTTCGGCCAGCGCCACCATCGTCGCGAACAGCGCGGGCTGTACGACGTCAGCTCGTTCCAGCGCTTCGGGATCGCCGGACCCGGTCAGCAGGTCGGTCAGCGACCAGTCGATGTGCGGGGCGAGTGCGTCGGCGCAGGCGGTCACGGTGTCCCGGAAGACGCGGGAGGCCGCGAAGAGTTCCCGGCCCATGCCCCACCATTGCGAGCCCTGGCCCGGGAAGACGAACACCGGGCCGGTCTCGTTGTCCAGCGCGGTCCCGCGCACCAGGCCGGAGGCGCTGCCCTGGGCCGCCAGTGTGTCGAGGGAGCGCAGCAGTTCGTCGCGGTTGTTCCCGAGCACGACCGCGCGGTGGTCGAAGGCGGAGCGGGTGGTGGCCAGGGACCATCCCACCTCGGCGGGCTGGGACGTCGGGTGTTCCAGCGCGAACGCCCGCAGCCGTGCGGCCTGTTCGCCGAGCGCGGTCGCGGACCGCGCCGAGAGCACCCACGGTAGGGGGCCGTCGGTCTCGGGTGGGGGGTGTTCATGGGTGTCGGGTGCCTGCTCCAGGACGGCGTGTGCGTTCGTTCCGCTGATGCCGAACGCCGAGACCCCGGCGCGGCGCGGCCGGTCCGCCCGGGGCCACTGCCGCTGCTCGGTGAGGAGTTCCACGGCGCCGGCGGACCAGTCCACCCGCGAGGACGGGGTGTCGGCGTGCAGGGTCCGGGGGAGCGTGCCGTGCCGCAGGGCCAGCACCGTCTTGATGACGCCCGCGACCCCGGCCGCGGCCTGGGTATGGCCGATGTTGGACTTGAGCGAGCTCAGCCACAGCGGCCGGTCCGCCGGCCGCTGCCGGCCGTAGGTGGCCAGCAGCGCTCCCGCCTCGATCGGGTCGCCGAGCCGGGTGCCGGTGCCGTGTGCCTCCACGGCGTCGATGTCCGCGCCGGACAGGCCCGCGTCGGCGAGCGCCTGGCGGATGACGCGCTGCTGGGCGGGGCCGTTGGGCGCGGTCAGGCCGTTCGACGCGCCGTCCTGGTTGACCGCGCTCCCCCGTACCACCGCGAGGATCCGGTGCCCGTTGCGCTGCGCGTCCGACAGGCGCTCGACCACCACCACGCCGACGCCTTCGGAGTATCCGGTGCCGTCCGCGTCGTCGGAGAACGCCTTGGCCCGGCCGTCGCGCGCGATCGCTCCCAGCCGGGAGATCCGTGCGAAACTGACCGAGTCGGTCATCACGGTCGCGCCGCCGACCAGGGCCAGCGAGCACTCGCCCGCGCGCAGCGCCCGCGTCGCCAGGTGCAGGGCGACCAGGGAGGAGGAGCACGCGGTGTCCACGGTGACGGCCGGGCCCTCGAACCCGAAGGTGTAGGAGAGGCGGCCGGAGAGCACGCTCGCCGCGAGTCCGGTGGCGGCGTGGGCCGCCACGTCCTCGCGGGATCCGGTCACCACGTGCGCGTAGTCCTGCCCATTGCTGCCCATGAAGACCCCGGTGCGGCTGCCGCGCAGGGTCCGCGGGTCGAGCCCTGAGCGTTCGACGGCCTCCCAGGACACTTCGAGCAGCAGCCGCTGCTGCGGATCCATGGTCACCGCCTCGCGCGGGGAGATCCCGAAGAACGCGGCGTCGAAGTCGGCCGCGTCATAGAGGAATCCGCCCTCGAAGCGCGCGCCGCTCCACGGCCCGTCGCCGCCGAAGGCACCGAGGTCCCAGCCGCGGTCGGCGGGGAAGTCCGAGATCGCGTCCCGCCCCTGGGCCAGCAGCTCCCACAGCTGCTCGGGGGTGTTCACGCCGCCGGGCAGCCGACAGGCCATGCCCACGATCGCCAGCGGTTCGTCGGCGGCCCCGGCCGGCGCTGCGGGCGGCGCTGCGGGCGGGGCCGGTACGTCCGGGGCGGGCCGCTCACCGCCCAGTCCGGCCAGCAGATGTCCGGCCAGCAGCCGGGGGGTCGGGTAGTCGAATACGACGCCGGTGGGCAGCGCCAGTCCCGTCTCGGCCGCGAGTTGGTTGCGCAGCTCCACCGCGGTCAAGGAATTGAATCCGGAGTCCCGGAAGGCTTTGTCCGCGTGCACCAGGTGCGTCGCGTTCGCGGGCGCGTGCCCGAGCACCGCGGCCGCGCGCTCCCGTACCGTCTCCAGCACCAGCGCGGCCCGCTCGGCCGCCGGGAGGTCGCTCAGCCGCCCGCGCAGCCGCGGCGCCGGTGCGCTGTCCTCGCGGAGCGCGCGCCGCGCGTACGGCAGCTCTTCCAGCAGTGGGGTCCGGCGCAGGCCGGAGGGCGGGGCCTGCGACGCGAAGTGCTGAAGGTCGGCGACCACCAGCGTCGGATGCGGTTCGGTGACCGCCTCGGACAGCGCCGAGACCGCGAGCCGCGGATCCAGCCTCGCGAGCGCGACGCTGCCGGCTGCTCCGGACCCCGGTCGGGCGGCCATGCCGGCGCCGCCCCAGCCTCCCCAGGCGATCGAGGTCGCGGGCAGGCCCCGCGCGTGCCGATACTGCGCCAGCGCGTCCAGCGAGGCGTTGGCGGCCGCGTAGTTGGCCTGTCCGGGATTGCCCACGACCGACGACACGGAGGAGAACAGGACGAACGCCGACAGGTCCGCGTCACGCGTGAGCTCGTCGAGCAGGAGGGCCGACGCGACCTTGGCGCGGAACACCGTGGCGAACCGGTCCGGGGTCAGCCGGTCGAGTACGCCGTCGTCCAGCACACCCGCCGCGTGCACCACCCCGGTCAGCGGCCGGTCGGCGGGGATGTCCGCCAGTACGGCCTCCAGCCCCGCCCGGTCCGCGGCGTCGCAGGCGGCGATGGTGACGTCCGCGCCAAGCTCGGTCAGCTCCCGTCGCAGGTCCGCCGCGCCCGGGGCGGCGGGGCCGCTCCGGCTGACGAGCAGCAGGCGCGGTCCGCCGCCCCCGGCCGCTCCGTCCCCGGCCGACCCGCGTTGGGCGAGCGCGCGCGCCACGTGCGCGCCGAGCGCACCGGTCCCGCCGGTGATCAGCACGGTGCCGGACGGCTCCCACTCCGCCGCGGGGCGCGGGGCCGGGGCGGGCACCAGCCTGCGTACGTACGTACCGGACGGCCGTACGGCGACCTGGTCCTCGCCGTCCCGGCCCGCCAGTACCGCGACGAAGGCGGCGGCCGAGTGCTCGTTCAGCTCGGTGGGCAGGTCGATCAGGCCACCCCAGCGGTCCGGGTACTCCAGCGCGGCCACGCGTCCCAGTCCCCATACCGCCGCCTGCGCCGGGCCGTCCGGGTGCTCGGCGTCATTCACGGCCACCGCGCCGCGCGTGACGCACCACAACGGGCAGTGCAGTCCGGCGTCGCCCAGCGCCTGCACCAGCGCGGTCGTGCGGACGAGCCCGGCGGGTACACCCGTGTCGTCCGCTGACTCGTCCGCTGCCAGCAGGGAGAGCACCCCGGCCACGGACGGAAGACCGTCGGCCGCGGTGGTGAGGCGTTCGACGAGGGCGGTACGGCCGGCGTCGCCGGCTTCCCAGGCTTCCCGGGCCTCGATGCGGACGGTATCCGGCCCCAGGGCATGGGCGACGGCAGAGATCCAGTCCTCGTCCGGCCCGCCCTGCGGGGTGACGACAAGCCAGGTGCCTGATGCCTTCCCGGGCGGGAAGCTCCGCCGCCGCCAGGTCTCGCGGTGGCGCCACGAGTCCACGGTGGACCTCTCGCGGTGGCGGGTCCGCCACGAGGACAGGGCGGGCAGTACGACGCGCAGCACCGCGGCGTCGGCGTGCAGGTTCGTCGCCAGCGATTCGACGTCCTCCCGCTCCACCGCCGCCCAGAACTCCGCCTCGGCGTCGCCGCCGTCCCGGGCGGGTGTGTCTGCGACCGGCGGCGCGAACCGCTCGTGCTGGAACGGGTAGGTGGGTACGTCGACCCGGTGCGCGCCGGTGTCCGCGAACAGCTCGGGCCAGTCGACGGCCACACCCGATACGTGGAGCCGCGCCAGCGCGGTCACGGCCGCGAGCTCTTCGCCGATGTCCTCGCGCAGCAACGGAACGACGACGGCGTCGGGCGCCAGGGACTCCTGGGCCATGGCCGTGAGGACGCCGTTCGGTCCCAGCTCCAGCCAGGCACCGGCGCCCTCGGAGGCGATCGCGCGCACGCCGTCGGCGAACCGTACGGTCTCGCGGACGTGGCGCACCCAGTAGTCGGGCGAGCCCAGCTCACCGGCCGCCGCGAGCCTCCCCGTCACATTCGACACGACCGGAATGCGCGGCTCGTGGAAGGTGAGCCCGCCGATTGCCGCACGGAACTCCTCCAGCATCGGGTCCATCAGCGGCGAATGAAACGCATGGCTGACAGCCAGCATCCTCGTCCGACGGCCCTCCAACCGCGCGACGACCTCCTCGACCGCTGTCCCCTCGCCGGACAGCACCACCGACGACGGCCCGTTCACCGCCGCCACCGACACCTCACCGGACAGCAACGGCCGGACCTCGTCCTCAGCCGCCTCGACCGCCACCATCGCCCCACCGCCGGGCAGGCCCTGCATCAGCCGCGCCCTGGCCGCCACCAGCACACAGGCGTCCGGAAGGGACAGCACTCCCGCGACGTGAGCAGCCGCGATCTCACCGATCGAGTGCCCGGCCAGGTAGTCGGCCTTCAGGCCCCATGTCTCCGCGAGGCGGAACAGGGCCACTTCGATGGCGAACAGAGCGGGTTGGGCGAAGCCGGTGCGGTTCAGCTGCTCGGCGTCGTCGCCCCAGATCACTTCGCGGAGGAGACCGGTGGTGCCGGGCGGTGGCAGGTGCTCGGACAGCTCCGCGAGTACCGCGTCGAATGCTTCCGCGAAGGCCGGGAAGCGCGCGTGCAGTTCGCGGCCCATGCCGATCCGCTGGCTGCCCTGTCCCGAGAACAGCACTGCGAGTGGCCGTTCGGCCGCGACGCCCCTGGCGAGTTCTGGTGCGCCCTCGGCGGAGCCCAGGAGCACGGCGCGGTGCTCGAAGACCGACCGGCCCTTCGCCAGGGAGAATCCGGTGTCGGCCGGGGAAGCCGGCCGGCCCGCCAGGGACCGCACCCGGAGGAGATGCTCGTCGAGAGCGGCGCCGGTCCTGGCGGAGACCACCCAGGGCACCGCGTCCGGCACGACCCGCACCGGGTCGGCGTCGCTCTCCGGCGCCCCCAGGGCCTCGGGGGCCCCGGGTATCTCGGGGGCCTGTTCCAGGACGACATGAGCGTTCGTACCGCTGATCCCGAACGACGACACCCCCGCACGCCGGGCCCGGCCGGTCTCCGGCCACGCGACGGTCTCGCGCAGCAGCGCGACCCGGCCGGCGGACCAGTCCACCCGCGACGAGGGCGTTCCGGCGTGCAGCGTACGAGGCAGCGTGGCGTGGCGCATCGCCTGAACCATCTTGATGACCCCGGCGACTCCGGCGGCCGCCTGCGTGTGGCCGATGTTCGACTTGAGCGAGCCCAGCCACAGCGGGCGGTCCGGCTCCCGGCCCTGGCCGTACGTGGCGAGCAGCGCCTGCGCCTCGACGGGGTCCCCGAGCCGGGTCCCGGTGCCGTGCGCCTCGACCACGTCCACGTCGGAGGTGGTCAGCGCGGCGTTCTCCAGTGCCTGCCGGATGACCCGCTCCTGCGCCGGTCCGTTCGGCGCCGTCAGGCCGTTCGAGGCGCCGTCGGAGTTCACCGCGCTGCCGCGCACCACCGCGAGTACGGGATGACCTTGCCGCCGCGCGTCCGACAGCCGTTCGACGACGAGCACCCCGACGCCCTCGGACCAGCCGGTGCCGTCCGCCTGCTCGGAGAACGCCTTGCACCGCCCGTCCGGGGCCAGCCCGCCCTGCCTGCCGAACTCCGGGAAGATCGCCGGGTCCGACAGCACCGTGACCCCGCCGACGACGGCGAGCGAGGACTCCCCGCCGCGCAGCGACCGCACCGCCATGTGCAGCGCGACCAGCGAGGACGAGCACGCGGTGTCCACCGTGACGGCCGGGCCCTCCAGGCCCAGGGTGTAGGCGAGGCGGCCGGACAGAACGCTGGCCGCGGTGCCGGTCATCACGTGGCCCTGCTGGTCGTCGCCGTCCGCGTCCGGCGGCTGCCGGTAACCCCAGTGGTAGGTGCCGACGTACACGCCGGAGCGGCTGCCGCGCAGGGCCAGCGGGTCGATACCGGCCCGTTCCAGCGCCTCCCAGGACACCTCCAGCAGCAGCCGCTGCTGCGGGTCCATCGCCGCCGCCTCGCGCGGGGAGATGCCGAAGAAGCCCGGGTCGAACTCGGTCGCCCCGGCCAGGAATCCGCCCTCGTGGGTGGGGCTGCCGCCCGGGCCGTCGCCGTGCAGGGCGCCCAGGTCCCAGCCGCGGTCGGTGGGAAACCCCGTGATGGCGTCCCCGTCGGCGCGGACCAGATCCCACAGCTCCTCAGGGGAGCCGATGCCGCCGGGCAGGCGGCAGCCCATGCCGACGATCGCGATGGGTTCGCCGGCGCGCTGCTCCAGTTCCTCGACCCGCGCTCGCGCCCGCCGCAGGTCGGCGGTGACCCGCCTGAGGTACTCGACGATTTTTCCCTGCTGGTCTTCTGGCACCGGACCGTCCTCACGGCTGAACGAAAGTGTGGCTGGCTGCTTACTGGAGTTCGAATTCCTCGTCGATGAGGTCGAGCAATCGGTCCACCGGCACCGAATCGATGTCCTCGGTGGAGACCCGATCGGGCGCCGGATCGGGCGGTTTCGCGTCGGGTCCGGTGTCGTCCGCGTGACCGTCCCCAATGCGGTCCGCCAGGTGGTCCGCGACCGACGCGGGGGTCGGATGGCTGAACACGAGGGTGTCGGGCAGTCGCAGCCCGGTGGCCGCGCCGAGCCGCGCGCGCAGTTCGGTCTCGGTCAGCGAGTCGAAGCCCAGTTCCCGGAAGGCCAGGTTCGCGTCCACCTGGTCGGGGTCCGCGTGGCCCAGCACCGCGGCCGCCTCGGCACGCACGAGGTCGAGCAGGACGCGGGCCCGTCGAGCGGCGGGCATGCCCCGCAGCTTCTCCGGCCGCGTCACGTCGACTCCGGGTCGCTCGGCGGGCCGGTCGGCGACGGGTTCGGCCGCCGGGGACGGGTCACCGAGCCGCGGCACCGGGCGTACGAACAGAGCGTCGACCGACAGCACCGGCGCCCCGCCCGGTTCGACGGCCTCGATCGCCAGCGAACCGTCCCGCTGGGGCGAGAGCCGCACGCGCAGTGCCGTGGCACCGGACGCATGCAGGGAAAAGCCTTGCAGGTACGAGGGAAGGCCGATGTCGGCGCCGGGCGGGGTGGCGTGCCTGGCGGCGTCCAGCAGCGCGGGATGCAGGACGAACGTGGCCGCGTCGGCTCCCGGTGGCAGGACCACTTCGGCGAACACGTCCGCGCCGCGCCGCCAGGCCGCGCGCAGCCCCTGGAGCATCGGCCCGTAGGAGAATCCGGCCTCGGCCCACCGCCGCCGGAAACTCTCCGCCTCGACCGGCTCGGCCCCCGGAGGCGGCCATGCGGCCGTGTCGAGCCCGGCGTCCCCGCCGCTCTTGAGGGCGAGCACACCGAAGGCGTGCTCGGTCCACGGCGCGCCGACGGCCGGGACGGGCCGCGCGTGCACGGTCACCGGCCGCCGTCCCGATTCCCGGGCGGCCCCGACCCGCAGCTGAAGTTCCACCGCACCGGATTCGGGCAGGACGAGCGGAGAGGTGAGGACGAGCTCTTCGAGGTGGGCACATCCGGCCTCGTCACCGGCCCGGACGGCCAGTTCCGCCAGGGCCGTGCCGGGCAGCACGACCCGGCCGCACACCTTGTGGTCGGCCAGCCATGGCTGCGCGGCCACCGAGACGCGGCCACCGCACACCAGGCCGGCGTCCTCGGCGAGTTCCACGACCGTGCCCAGCAGCGGGTGTCCCGAGCCGTTCTGGTACGTGCCGCTGCCGTCCGCCGGGACGGTCGGCCAGAAGCGTTCGTGCTGGAAGGCGTAGGTCGGCAGGTCCACCGGGCGTGCGCCCGTGCCCGCGAAGAACGCGCGCCACGCCACCGGCACCCCGGCCACGTGCAGCCGGCTCAGTGCGGTCACCAGCGCGGTCTCCTCACCGCGGTCCTTGCGCAGGGCGGGCACCGCGGTCACCCGCGTACCGGCCAGGCTGTCCCCGGCCATGGCGGACAGCGCGCCGTCCGGACCCAGTTCCAGCAGGACGGTGGCGCCCGCCGCGCGGAGGGTGGCGAGGCCGTCGCCGAAGCGGACGGTGTCGCGGATGTGGCGCACCCAGTACTCCGGCGAGCACAGCTCCCCGTCCGTCGCGAGCCGCCCGGTCAGGTTCGACACCACGGGGACGCGCGGCTCCTGGAACTCCAGGCGCTCCACTATGCGCCGGAACTCCGCGAGCATCGGGTCCATCAGCGGCGAGTGGAAGGCGTGCGACACGGACAGCCTGGTGGTCCTGCGACCTTCGGCCGCCAGCGTACCGGCGATCCGCAAAACCTCACGCTCCACTCCGGCGAGCACCACCCGCGACCGGCCGTTGACCGCCGCGATCGACACGCGGTCGGTCAGTAAGGGCTGCACTTCGTCCTCGGTGGCCTGCACCGCGACCATGGCTCCGCCTTCCGGCAGCGCCTGCATCAGCCCAGCGCGCGCGGCCACCAGGCGGCACGCGTCGACGAGCGAGAACACCCCGGCCACGTGTGCCGCCGTCACCTCACCGATCGAATGCCCGGTCAGGAGGTCCGGCGTCACGCCCAGCGACTCCACGAGCCCGTACAGCGCCACCTCGACGGCGAACAGCGCGGGTTGGGCGAACCCGGTCCGGTCGAGCAGGGCCGGGTCCTCGCCCCACAGCGCCTCCCGCAGCGGCACGTTCATCCGCGACAGGTCCGTATGGCGTTCGAACTCCGCCAGCACCGCGTCCAGCCGCTCGGCGAACACCGGGAAACGGCCGTACAACTCCCTCCCCATGCCGATTCGTTGGGTGCCCTGCCCCGAGAACACCACCGCCGTCCGGCTCTTCCCGGCGACGCCGCGTGCCGCTTCGGACAGGCTCCCGCCGGCGGCGAGCAGGACCGCCCGGTGGTCGAACGCCGAACGGCCGGTGGCCAAGGAGAATCCGACATCGACGGCGGAGTGGGGATCCGTTGTGGACACCGGAGTGGACCGGATCCGGTCCAACTGGGCGTCCAGCGCGGCCTCGGTCCTGGCCGACACCACCCAGGGCACCACGGCCGGAGAGATCTCCGGGTTCCGCTCGGACTCGTCGGCCGGGGCGACCGGCGGCGCCTGTTCGAGGACGACGTGCGCGTTGGTGCCGCTGATGCCGAACGAGGACACCCCGGCGCGCCGCGGGCGACCGGTATCAGGCCACGCGGTGTTCTCACGCAGCGGTTCGACCGCCCCCGCCGCCCAGTCCACCTGGGATGTGGGCACGTTCAGGTGCAGGGTGCGCGGGAGCGTCCCGTGCCGCAGCGCCAGCACCGTCTTGATCACGCCCGCCACGCCCGCTGCCGCCTGCGCGTGGCCGAGGTTCGGCTTCAGCGAGCCGAGATACAGCGGGCGGGTCCGGCCCTGGCCGTACGTGGCGAGCAAGGCCCGCGCCTCGACCGGGTCGCCCACTCGGGTGCCGGTGCCGTGCGCCTCCACCGCGTCCACCTCGAAGGTGCCCAGTGCGGCGTCCTCGAGGGCCTGACGGATCACCTGTTCCTGGGAGGCGCCGTTCGGCGCGGTCAACCCGCGTGAGGGGCCGTCGGAGTTCACCGCGCTGCCGCGCACGACGGCGAGCACCGGATGACCGTGGCGCCGCGCGTCGGACAGCCGCTCCAACAGCAGTACGCCCACGCCTTCGGCCCACGCGGTGCCGTTCGCGTCGTCGGAGAAGGCGCGGCACCGGCCGTCCGGCGCGAGCCCGCCCTGCCGGGAGTAGCCGACGAGACCACGCGGGGTGGACATGACGGTCGCGCCACCGGTCAGCGCCAGCGAGCACTCCCCCGCCCGCAGCGCCCGCACCGCGCAGTGCAGCGCCACCAGCGAGGACGACGACGCGGTGTCCACCGTGATCGCCGGGCCTTCCAGGCCGAGGAAGTAGGCCAGCCGGCCGGACGCCACGCCCGGCGAGGTGCCGGTGACGGCGTGCCCGGCCAGGTCCTCCTCCGCCCGCTGGACGACAAGTGAGTAGTCCTCGCCACTGGTGCCGATGAACGCACCCGACCGGCTGCCGCGCAGGGACAGCGGGTCGATTCCCGCCCGTTCGACCGCCTCCCAGGACACCTCCAGCAGCAGCCGCTGCTGCGGGTCCATGGCCAGCGCCTCGCGCGGGCTGATCCCGAAGAAGCCGGGGTCGAACTCCGCCGCGCCGCGCAGGAAGCCGCCCCGCTGGGACGCGCTGCGGCCCTCGCCGTCGCCGGCGAGGGCGGCCAGGTCCCAGCCGCGGTCGGCGGGGAGGCCGCCGGTCGCGTCCTGCCCGGACACGACGAGGCTCCACAGGTCTTCGGGAGTATGGATCCCGCCTGGGTATCGGCACGCCATTCCGACGATCACTACCGGATCGCCGGATGGCTCCGTGCCGGAGCTGACCGTCATGACGCCGCACCGCCTTGGAGGAAGTCGGACGAGTGGAGTTCAGCCCGGAGGCTAAGGCCGCGGGATCTTTACATTCCCTTAGTCCTTGCGGCGGACGGGGCTACGCGCCACCGTCGGGGTCCAGGGTGGTGAGCCATTCCTCCATCAGGCGTGCGGTCTCCCCGGAGTCGTCGGCGATCAGCGTCAGGTGGTCGGCGTCGATCAGGCGCGTGGTGGAGGCCGGGACCGCGGGCACCGCGTCCCCGTGCCCGACCCCGGGCAGCGACTCCGCGCACCGGACGAGCAGGCTCGGCACCGAGGTCGTGTACCGCTCCGCGCCGCCGGTGGTCATCCGTATGAACCAGTGCGCCATCGCCGACAGCCGGGCGCTGTTCAGCTTCACCGACGGGGAGTCGATGCCCGCGAGGTAGTTGCTCTGGACCACGTCCCAGTCGACCTGCTCCCCGGCCTCGTACTGGAGGCTGAGGGTGTCGAGCATGATGACGCCCTCGGGGCGGACGCCCCAGACCTCCTCCAGCACGCCCGCGGCCCGGTAGGCGAAGGTGCCGCCGGTGGAGTAGCCGACGAGGACGAACGGCTCGCCGTCACTGGCCAGCAGCGCGCTCTCCGCGATCAGCCGGGCCGCGGCCTCGCTGGTGGCGGGCAGCGGCTCGCCCTCGGCGAAGCCGAGCAGCGGCAGCGCGGAGACGTGTCGGTTGCCGCGGAACCGGGAGGCGATCCGGGCGTACTGGTGGACGCCTCCGTTCGCGCCGGGGGCGCTGATGCAGATCAGCCGGGGCTTGCCCGGGCCCGTGGCCAGGGTCACCGGCTGGGGCAGCTCTTCGACCTCGGCGGACACCTCGCAGGACGGCCGGGTGGCGGCGACGGCCATCAGCAGCCGCATCGCCTCCAGCTGCCTGCCGGAGTTCACGGTGTCGAAGAACATGCCGACCAGCGAGTCCTGGGTGTTCTCCCGGACGGCGGTGAGCGCTCCGGGTTCGGCCGCCGCGCTCATGCCGCCCTGGTGCGCGAGCCGGTCGCGTAGCCACTGGGCGAGCCCGGCGGGCGTCCGGGTCTCGAACACCACCGAGGTCGGCACCCGCATGCCGAGCGCCTCACCGATCTGGTTGCGCAATTCGAGCGCGATCAGCGAGTCGAAGCCCATGGTGAGGAACGCGCGCTGCGGATCGATCGCGTCCGCGTCGCGCTGGCCGAGCAGCACGGCCGAGGTGCCGACCACCAAGTCCACCAGCAGTTTCTCCTGCTCGTCCGGGTCGAGGCCGCGGAGCCGGTCCCGTACGGTGGCCAGCGACCTCGCCGTCCCGGCCGCCGTGGGCCGGGAGCTGGGGATGAGGTTGCGCAGCAGCGGGTGCACCTGCTGGAGCGCCCGCGACCGGTCCACCCGGAGCGGGACCAGCTGGGCCTCGTCGCGGGTGATGGCCGCGTCGAAGAGGGCCAGGCCCAGCTCCGGGGTCAGCGGTGGCGTGCCGGACCGGCTCATACGCTGGATGTCGGTCTCGGTGAGGTGGCCGGTCATTCCCGTGCGGCGGCCCCAGAAGCCCCACGCCAGCGAGGTGGCGGGCAGCCCCTGGCCGCGCCGGTACGCCGCGAGGGCGTCGAGGTAGGCGTTGCCCGCGGCGTAGCTCGCCTGGGCCTGGCTGCCCATCACCCCGGACACCGAGGAGTACAGCACGAAGGCGGCCAGGTCGAGTTCACGGGTCGCCTCGTGCAGGTGCCAGGCGGCGTCGGCCTTGGGCCTCAGTACCGTGTCCACGCGCTCGGGGGTCAGCGAGGCGATCACGCCGTCGTCGAGCACACCGGCAGTGTGCACCACCGCGGTCAGCGGATGCTGCGCCGGCACGTCGGCCAGCAGGCGGGCTATGGCGGCGGGGTCGGTGACGTCGCAGGCGGCGACGGACACCTGAGCGCCGTGAGCGGTCAGTTCGTCGCGCAGCGCTGCCGCGTCCGGTGCCTCGGCGCCCCGGCGGCTGGCCAGCAGCAGCCGCCGTACGCCGCGCTCGGCCACCAGGTGCCGCGCCAGTTCCTCGCCGAGGCCGCCGGTGCCGCCGGTGATGAGCACCGTACCGTCGGGGTTCCAGGCCCGCCCGGATGGGGGCTGTGCGGGCACCCGCGTGAGCCGGGCGACCCGTGTGGTCCGTTTCCGCAGCACCCACTGCTCCTCGTCGGCGCCCAGCAGACCGGACAGCGCCCCGGCCGATATGTGCGCGTCATCGAGGTCGACCAGCAGGAAGCGGCCGGGGTTCTCCGACTGCGCGGACCGCACCAGGCCCCACACCGCCGCCGCGGCCAGGTCGGTGACGTCCTCACCGTCCGCGGCCATGGCGCCACGGGTGACGAACACGAGCCGCGAGCGGGCGAACCTCTCCTCGGCCAGCCACTCCTGCATCAGCGCCAGCGCCCGGTGTGTGGCTTCGTGTACGGCCTCGGGGCCGGGGCCCTCCGCGACCGGGACCACGAAGCCGTTCGGCACGGGTCCGTTGTCGCCGCCCTCGCCGATCGCCCCGGCCAGGGTCGCGGCGTAGGCCACGATGGTCTCGCCGCTCAGGGCCATCGCGTTGCCCAGGTCGTGCTGGTCGTCTCCGATGACGGCCCACCGTGCCCCGGCGAGGGGCGTGGGTTCGGTCGGGGCGGGGACCCATTCGACCCGGTAGAGCGAGTCGAGCGGGTCACGTCCGGCGGGCGCATCCGGCTGGGTCGGCGGCGGCCGAAGCGTCAGCGAGTCCACCGAGATCACCGGTGTGCCCTCGACGTCGGTCGCGGCCAGCGTGACGGTGTCCGGGCCGGTGCGCACCAGCCGGGCGCGCAGTACGGACGCGCCGGAGGCATGCAGTACGGCGCCGTTCCACGAGAAGGGCAGGGCGCACTCGCCGTTGTCCTCACCGGCGAACGTGGCGGCGTGCAGCACCGCGTCGAGCAGCGCCGGGTGCATCCCGAAGCCGTCCGCGTCCGGTGCCTCGTCCGGCAGGACGACTTCGGCGAACACCTCCTCGCCACGGCGCCAGACGGCCCGCAGGCCGCGGAAGGCCGGTCCGTACTCCAGGCCCGCCCGGGCGTGGCGCTCGTAGAGCCCATCGAGATCGACCGGGGTCGACCCGGGCGGTGGCCAGACCGTCGCGTCGAACTCCGCGGCCGGGGCGCCGAAGGCATCGGAGGTGAGCACGCCGGTCGCGTGCAGGTGCCAGTCCCCGCCCGCGGCGTCGGCGGACCGTGCGTAGAGCCGGGTGTCCCGGTGGCCCCTCTCATCGGGTTCGCCCACCTGTGCTTGGATCTGGGTCGCGCCCTGCGCGGGGAGCACCAGCGGCGTGGTGATGGTGAGCTGCTCGACCCGGTCGCAACCGGCCTGGTCACCGGCGCGGATGGCCAGTTCCAGGAATCCGGTGCCGGGGAAGTACGCCGAGCCGCCGGACCGGGGCTCGGTCAGCCAGGGGTGGGTGGCCTGGGACAGGGTCCCGGTCAGCACGATGTCGTCCGAGCCCGCCACGTTCACCGTCGCGCCGATCAGCGGGTGGTCGGTCGGGGCGAGGCCCACGCCGGACAGGTCCGTCGGGACGGTCGAGCCCGACGGCCAGAACCGCTCGCGCTGGAAGGCGTACGTCGGCAGGTCCACCCGCCGGGCGCCGGTGCCCACGAAGAACGCCTGCCAGTCCACGGGCACACCCCTCACGTGGAGCCGCGCGAGCGCGGTGACGGCCGCCGTCTCCTCCGGGCGGTCCGCGCGCAGCATCGGCACGGCCACGGCCTCGTCCGGCGCCGACTCCTGGACCATGGCCGACAGTACGCCGTCCGGGCCCAGTTCGAGGAACGTTCGCACGTCCGCGTCGGCCAGTGTCCGGACGCCGTCGGCGAACCGTACGGTCTCGCGGACGTGGCGCACCCAGTAGTCGGGCGAGCGCAGCTCACCGGCCGTGGCGAGCCGCCCGGTCAGGTTCGAGACGACCGGGATGTGCGGCTCGTGGAAGGTGAGCCCGCCGATTGCCGCACGGAACTCGTCCAGCATCGGGTCCATCAGTGGCGAGTGGAACGCGTGGCTGACCGCCAGCCCGCTCGTCCGGCGGTCCTCGAACCGTGCGACGACCTCCTCGACCGCTGCCCGCTCTCCGGACAGCACCACCGACGACGGCCCGTTCACCGCCGCGACCGACACCCGGTCGGACAGCAGCGGCCGCACCTCGTCCTCAGTCGCCTCGACCGCCACCATCGCCCCGCCACCGGGCAGCGCCTGCATCAGCCGTCCACGCGCCGACACCAGCGCGCAGGCGTCGGCGAGGGACAGCACTCCCGCGACGTGAGCGGCGGCGATCTCACCCACCGAGTGGCCGGCCACGAACTTCGCCGCGATACCGAGGGATTCGGCCAGCCGGAACAGCGCCACCTCGACGGCGAACAGGGCGGGCTGAGCGGCCCCGGTCCGGTTCAGCGCCTCGGCGTCCTGGCCCCACATCACCTCGCGCAGCGCGGGATCGAGCTCGGCCAGCACCGCGTCCAGGGCCTCGGCGAACGCCGGGAACCGGGCGTACAGCTCCCGTCCCATGCCGAGCCGCTGCGCACCCTGACCGGAGAACAGCACCGCCGGCGCGCCCTGGCCGGCCGCGCCCCGGGCGGCCTCGGCCACTTCGTCCTCGGAGGCCAGCAGCACCGCCCGGTGGTCGAACGCCGACCGTTCCGTGGCGAGCGAGAGCCCGATGTCCAGCGGCGCGCGGTCCGCGGTCCCGGCCGCGAGGGACCGCACCCGGTTCACCTGGGCTTCGAGGGCCGTCTCGCTCTTGGCCGACACCACCCACGGCACTACGACGGGCGTGACGGTGGGCGGTTCGGCATCCTCCGCCGGCTCCTGCGGGGCCTGTTCGAGGATCACGTGCGCGTTGGTACCGCTGATGCCGAACGAGGACACCCCGGCGCGGCGGGGGCGCCCCGCCTCCGGCCATGCGGCGTTCTCGGTCAGCAGCTCAACGGCTCCCGCCGACCAGTCCACGTGGGACGACGGCTCGTCCACGTGCAGCGTCCGCGGCAGCACGCCGTGGCGTATCGCCATGACCGTTTTGATCAGCCCGGCCGCGCCGGCGGCGGCCTGGGTGTGGCCGATGTTGGACTTCACCGTGCCCAGCAGCAGCGGGCGCGTCCGGTCCTGGCCGTAGGTCGCCAGCAGGGCCTGCGCCTCGATCGGATCTCCGAGGGTGGTGCCGGTGCCGTGCGCCTCCACCGCGTCCACGTCCGCCGGGGTCAGGCCGGCGCTCGCCAGGGCCTGTCGGATCACGCGCTGCTGGGAGGGGCCGTTGGGCGCCGTCAGTCCGTTGGACGCGCCGTCCTGGTTGAGCGCGCTGCCGCGCACGACCGCGAGGACGGGGTGGCCGCCCCGCCGCGCGTCGGACAGCCGCTCCACCACCAGCACGCCGACCCCCTCGGACCAGCCGGTGCCGTCGGCGGAGTCCCCGAACGCCTTGCACCGCCCGTCCGGGGCGAGCCCGCCATGGTGCTTGAACCCGGCGAAACTGGCCGAGGTGGTCATGACCGTCACGCCACCGGCCAGCGCCAGCGAGCACTCACCGCCCCGCAGCGCCTGGGCGGCCAGGTGCAGCGACACCAGCGACGACGAGCAGGCCGTGTCGACGGTGACCGCCGGTCCTTCCAGGCCGAAGGCGTAGGACACCCGACCCGACATCACGCTGGGGCCGAGCATGACGCCGCGGCCCTCCATGTCCCGGGCGCGGGCGATCACATGCATGTAGTCCACGCCGTTGCTGCCGACGAATACGCCGGTCCTGCTGCCGCGCAGCCCGACGGGGTCGATACCGGACCGCTCGATCGCCTCCCACGCGGTCTCCAGAAGCAGCCGCTGCTGCGGGTCCATGCCCAGTGCCTCACGCGGCGAGATGCCGAAGAACCCCGGGTCGAAGTCGGCGGCGTCGTAGAGGAATCCGCCCTCGCCCTTCAGGTCCCAGCCGCGGTCGGTGGGGAAGTCCGAGATGGCGTCGCGGCCGGAGGAGACCAGGTCCCACAGCTGATCGGGCGAGCCGACGCCGCCGGGGAAGCGGCAGGCCATGCCGACGATCACGACCGGGTCGTCGGCGCCGTCGGGGACACCGGCGGGTGCCACGGCGAGCGCCGCTTCGTCAGCCTCGGCCCGGCGGCCCATCAGTTCGGCCGCGAGGTGGTCGGCCAGTGCCTGGGGCCTCGGGTAGTCGAAGAGCAGGCTCGCGGGCAGCGCGAGGCCGGTGACGCGGGCCAGTTGGTTGCGCAGCTCCATCGAGGTCAGCGAGTCGAATCCGTGGTCCTGGAAGACCCGCTCCACGCTGATGGCGTCCGGGCCGGCGTGCCCGAGGACCCCGGCCGCGTGCGTCCGGATCAGGTCCAGCAGCTGCGTCGTACGCTCGGACTCCGGCGCCGCGTACAGCTGCCGCCGCAGGGCGGAGGCCGCCGACTCGCTCTCACGCCGGACGTCGCGGGCCGACCGCTGCGCTTCGCGGGCGGCGGGCAGCGCGCTCAGCGACGCGCTGGGCCGCAGGCTGAACAGCGCCTCCAGTACGTCCTGCTGCCCCAGGTCGGCGACCACCGTGACCGGTTCGGGTGCGGCGACCAGTTCGGCCAGCACGCCGAGAGCCAGCCCGGGTTCCAGCACCGTGGTGCCGGTCTCGTGCAGCACGTCCTCGATGCCGGCGGCCATCCCGCCGCCCTCCCAGGCGCCCCACGCGATGGAGGTCGCGGGCAGGCCCTGCGCCCGGCGCTGCTGGGCCAGCGCGTCGAGCACCGTGTTGGCCGCGGCGTAGTTCGCCTGGCCCGGGTTGCCGACGGCACCGGCCACCGAGGAGAACAGGGCGAACACGGACAGGTCCCGGTCGCGGGTGAGCTCGTCGAGCAGCATCGCCGGGGAGACCTTCGCCCGGAACACCGCGCCGAACCGCTGCGGGGTCAGCCCGTTGAGCACGGCGTCGTCCAGCACACCGGCGGCGTGCACGACCCCGGTCAGCGGGAATTCCCCGGGGATGGCCGCCAGGGCGGCCGTCAGCTCGGCGCGGTTCGCGGTGTCGCAGGCGGCGATGGTGACGCGCGCGCCCAGCGCGGTCAGTTCCGCCTCCAGGTCCGCCGCGCCCGGCGACTGGGGACCGCGGCGGCTGAGCAGCAGCAGGTGTTCCGCGCCGTGCTCGGCCAGCCAGCGGGCCAGGTGCGCACCGAGCGCGCCGGTGCCGCCGGTGATGAGCACCGTGCCGGCGGGCTGCCAGGTCGGCGCCGCGTCGCGGGAGGGGGCGGGCAGCAGCCGCCTGCCGAACACGCCGGAGGCGCGGATCGCGACCTGGTCCTCGTCGCCGGGCCCGCCGAGGATGCCGATCAGCCGCCGGAGCGTACGGTCGTCCGGCTCCGGCGGCAGGTCGATCACGCCGCCCCAGCGGTCCGGGTACTCCAGGGCGGCGACCCGGCCGAGTCCCCAGAGCGCGGCCTGCCGCGGGCTGGTGACGGGGTCGTTCTCGTCCACCGACACGGCGCCGCGGGTCAGCGCCCATACCCGGCTGTGGATCCCGGCGTCGTCGAGGGCCTGTACGAGTACGGCGGTGTCGACCAGGCCCACCGGCACGCTCGACCATCGGCGTGCCTCGTTCGCCGCCAGCAGCGAGACCACTCCGGTGAACCTTATGCCGCCCTTCCTCAACTCGCCCAGCTGCTGCGCCAGTTCGGAACGGTCGGGCCGCTTCCCCAGCGTCACCGGGACCACGTCCGGGCCGAGCCCGTCCAGCACCGACCGCACCCACGGGAGGTCGGTCTCCGGCCCGTCGGCGGGCAGCGCCACCAGCCATACGCCCGGCAGGGCGGCCGCGGACGCGCCGCGCAGCGGCTGCCAGCTCTCCCGGAACCGCAGCGAGTCGGCGAGCGAACGGGCCCGCTGCTTGCCGCGCCAGGCCGACAGCGCGGGCACCACGCCGCCCAGCGCGTCGGTGTCGATGTCCAGGCGGGCCGCCAGGGACGGCAGGTCCTCGCGCTCCACCGCGGCCCAGAACTCGGCATCCGCCCCGTCCACCGCGTCGGAGAGCGGGACGGACCCTGCCGCCTCCGGCCAGTACCGCTCGCGCTGGAAGGCGTACGTCGGCAGGTCGGTCCGGTGGGCGCCGGTGCCCGCGAAGAACGCCCGCCAGTCCACACCGACCCCGGCCACGTGCAGCCGGGCCAGGCCGGTGACGGCCGCTGATTCCTCGTCGCGGTCCTTGCGCAGCAGGGGAACGACGGCGATGCGCTCCGGCGCGGACTCGCGCATCAGCGGCGCGAGCACCCCGTCCGGGCCGAGCTCGAGCAGCACACCGGCACCGGCGGCGGCCAGCGCCCGTACACCGTCGGCGAACCGTACGGTCTCACGGACGTGCCGCACCCAGTAGTCGGGCGAGCGCAGCTCGTCGGGCGTGGCGAGCGCGCCGGTCAGGTTGGAGACGATGTCGATCTCGGGCTGGTGGAAGGTCAAGCGCGCGGCGACGGCGCGGAACTCTTCCAGCATCGGGTCCATCAGCGGCGAGTGGAAGGCGTGGCTGACCGACAGCCTGCTGGCGCGGCGCCCCTTCAGGTGGGCGGTCACCTCGGCGACGGCGTCCTCCTCGCCGGAGACGACCAGCGACGAGGGACCGTTGACGGCCGCGATCGACACCTGGTCGGTGAGCAGCGGCCGGACCTCGTCCTCGGTGGCCTCGACCGCCACCATGGCGCCGCCGGCGGGCAGGGCCTGCATCAGACGGGCGCGGGCCGCGACCAGGCGGCAGGCGTCGGGGAGGGACAGTACGCCCGCGACGTGTGCGGCCGCCACCTCGCCGATCGAGTGCCCGGCTACGAACCGCGGGCGCACTCCCAGCGATTCGACCAGGCGGAACAGCGCCACGTCGACCGCGAAGAGGGCGGGCTGGGCGTGGCCGGTCCGATCCAGCAGGTCCGCGTCCTCGCCCCAGATCACATCGCGAAGCCGTCCCGGCTGCGATCCGGTGAGGCTTTCCGACGCCGTGGACCGGGGCGGGGAGAACTCCGCGAGCACGGCGTCCAACGCCTCCGCGAAGGCCGGGAAGCGGTCGTAGAGGCCGCGCCCCATGCCGAGGCGCTGTGCGCCCTGCCCGGAGAAGACGACGGCCACCGGCGCGTCCCCGGCCTCGCCCCGGGCGACTTCGAGGAGCCCCTCGTCGGAGGCCAGCAGCACGGCGCGGTGCTCGAACGCCGACCGGGCGGTGGCGAGGGAGAAGCCGACGTCGAGCGGCGAGCACTTCGGGTTCTGTTCCGCGAACCGCTTCAGGCTCTCCACCTGCGCGGCCAGCGCGGCCTCGGTCCTGCCCGCGACGGGCCAGGGCACCGCGCTGGGCACCGGGGCGAGGCCCTCGGCGGCCTCCGGTTCGTCCGGCGTGTGCTGTTCGAGGATGACATGGGCGTTGGTGCCGCTGATCCCGAACGAGGACACGCCCGCCCGGCGCGGGCGGTCGGTCCGGGGCCAGTCGGTGTTGGCGGTGAGCAGTTCGGCCGCGCCCTCGGTCCAGTCCACATGGGACGAGGGGGTGTCGACGTGCAGCGTACGCGGCAGCACTCCGTGTCGCATGGCCATGACCGTCTTGATGAGTCCGGCGGCGCCCGCCGCGGCCTGCGTGTGTCCGAGGTTCGACTTCACCGAGCCCAGGTACAGCGGCTGCTCCCGGTCCTGCCCGTACGTCGCGAGCAGGGCCTGCGCCTCGATCGGGTCGCCGAGGGTGGTGCCGGTGCCGTGCGCCTCCACCGCGTCCACGTCCGCCGGGGAGAGCCCGGCACTGGCGAGGGCCTGGCGGATGACCCGCTGCTGGGAGGGGCCGTTGGGCGCGGTGAGACCGTTGGACGCGCCGTCCTGGTTGACGGCGGAGCCCCGCATCACGGCGAGGACCTCGTGCCCATTGCGAATCGCGTCGGACAGCCGTTCCACCATGAGCACGCCGACGCCCTCGGACCAGCCGGTGCCGTCCGCGGCCTCGGCGAAGGGCTTGCAGCGGCCGTCGGGCGCCAGCCCTCCCTGGATGCTGAACCCGGCGAAGCTGGCGGGGGTCGTCATCACGGTGACCCCGCCCGCGAGCGCCAGGGAACACTCCCCGCTGCGCAGCGCGTGCGCGGCCAGGTGCAGCGACACCAGCGACGACGAGCACGCCGTGTCCACGGTGACGGCGGGGCCCACGAGGCCGAACACGTAGGAAAGCCGCCCGGAGATCACGCTCGCCGCGAGCCCGGTCCCACCGTGGCCGTCCATGTCCTCCCGCGCCTCGGCCACCAGCCGGACGTAGTCCTGGCCGTTGGTGCCGACGAACACGCCGGTCTGGCTGCCGCGCAGCGAGAGCGGGTCGATCCCGGTGCGTTCGATCGCCTCCCAGGACACTTCGAGCAGCAGCCGCTGCTGCGGGTCCATGGCCAGCGCCTCGCGCGGGCTGATCCCGAAGAAGCCCGGATCGAAGTCGGCCGCATCGTAGAGGAATCCGCCTTCGCCAGTGATGCTGCGGCCGGGGCCGTCCCCGGTGAGCACTGCGGCATCCCAGCCGCGATCGGTCGGGAAGCCGGAGATCGCGTCATCGCCCGAGACCACCAGGTCCCACAGCTGCTCCGGCGAGCGCACCCCGCCGGGGAACCGGCACGCCATGCCGACGATCGCCACCGGCTCGTGCCGGCCGGACTCGGCCTCCTCAAGCCGCCGCCGCGTCTGGTGCAGATCCGCGGTGACCCACTTCAGGTATTCGACGAGCTTCTCTTCGTCCGCCATGGTCAAGGCGCCTTTCCGCTTCCGCTTGAGTGATCGACCGGGGATCGGGGATCAGTGGTCCGTCGGTCGGCCGAGCTCACTGTCGATGAAGGCCAGGACCTCGTCGGCACTCGCCGCCTCGATCCGCTGCTGTACGTCCTGTTCGCCGGTCTCGGTGCCTGGGCCGGTACCGGTGCCGGTCACCCGCGCGAGCATCTTCCGCAGCCGCGCCGCGGCCCCGGCCCTGGCGGCCTCGCCGAGGTCTTCCGCCGACAACGCTGCGGACAGTGCCGTTTCCAGCCGGTCGAGTTCGGCGGGCAGGGCGGGGCCCGCGGCCGCCGGGGCGGGCTCGCCGAGGCGGGTGGCCAGGAGGTCGGCGACAGCGGCCGGTGTCGGGTAGTCGAAGATCAGGGTCGCGGGCATCCGCAGCCCTGTCGTGGCGGTGAGCCGGTTGCGCAGTTCGATCGCGGTGAGCGAGTCGAACCCGAGCCGGTCGAACTCCCGCTCGGCCTCTACTTGGTCCGGCGAACCGTGCCCCAGTACGGCCGCGGCCTCGCCCCGTACCAGATCGGTGAGGAAGCGCACCCGCTCGTGCTCGCGGGTGTCCGCCAGCCGCGCCGCCAGGTCCACAGCCCGGTTGTCGGCGGCGGCGGTCCGGCGACCGGCGCGGACCAGGCCGCGCAGGATCGGTGGCACGGCGCCGGCGAACATCGTCGTGCTGGGACCGGCCTTGCCCGCCGTGCGCATCACGATCAGGTTCGCCTCGTCGCGGCCGGTGGCGGCGTCGAAGAGGGCGAGGCCCTGTTCCAGGGTCAGCGGCGGCGTCCCGGACCGTTTCATGCGCTCGATGTGGGCGTCGCCCAGCCCGCTGGTCATGCCGGTGCCCTGCGCCCAGGGGCCCCACGCCAGCGATGTCGCGGCCAGCCCCGCACGCCTGCGGTGCTGGGCCAGCGCGTCGAGGAAGGCGTTGGCGGCGGCGTAGTTCGCCTGCCCGGGGCTGCCCATGACGCCCGCCACCGAGGAGTAGACGACGAACGCCGCGAGGTCCGCCGTCCGCGTCGCCTCGTGCAGATGCCACGCGGCGTCGACCTTCGGCCGCAGCACCGCGTCCACCCGCTCCGGGGTCAGCGCGTCGAGCACACCGTCGTCGAGCACACCGGCCGTGTGCACCACCGCGGTCAGCGGGTGTGCGACCGGGACCGCGGCCAGGAGTTCCCGTACGGCGACGGGGTCGGCGAAGTCGCAGGCGGCGAGGGACACCTCCGCGCCGTGGGCGGTCAGCTCGTCGCGCAGTCCGGCGGCGCCCGGCGCCTCGGCGCCCCGGCGGCTCGCCAGCACCAGATGCCGGGCCCCACGCTCGGTCACCAGGTGCCGGGCCAGCTCCCGGCCCAGGCCGCCGGTGCCACCGGTGATCAGCACCGTGCCCTCGGGACCCCATGGGGAGCCGTTCCGGGCGGGCGCGGACGGTTCGGGCGCGCGCATCATGCGCGCGACCCGAACGGTCCCTTCCCGCACCATGAACTGCTCCTCGTCCGTACCCGGCAGGCTCGGCAGCACGGCCGCGGAGGCGGCCGAGCCGTCGAGATCGGCGAGCAGGAACCGGCCGGGGTTCTCCATCTGCGCGGACCGCACCAGGCCCCATACCGCCGCGGCGGCCAGGCCCGGTACGTCCTCGCCCTCCGGCGCGGCCGCTCCCCTGGTGACGAACACCAGGCGAGTGCGGGCCAGCCGGTCCTCGGCCAGGCACTCCTGCATCAGCGCCAGCACCCGGTGCGTCACCTCGTGCACCGTCTCCGGGCCGCCATCCATATGGCCCGCGACGGGTACCGCGAGAATCTGCGGTGCCACCGCGCCGCCACGATCGCGCACTTCGGCTAGGGACTTCACTGGTTCCGCGGCCTGACCGAGCGCGTCGGCCAGCCCGAGCTCGTCGGGCCCGAGGACGAACCAGGCGGAGTCGTCAGCGGCTGTCCCGGGCTCCGGCCGTTCCACCCACTCGAGATGGAACAGGGACGTCCGGTGGTCCGGGCCGGCCGGTGCGTCCGGCCGGGCCGCCGGCGGCCGCAGCACCACCGCGTCCGCCGAGAGGACCGGCGCGCCCTGCGCGTCGGCCGCGGCCAGGACGAGCCTGTCCGCGTCGCGGGTCAGCCGGGCCCGCAGCACCCGCGCGGACGCGGCGTGCAGCGACACCCCGCGCCACTCGGCCGGGAGCAGCCGTTCGCCGTCCTCCTCGCCGCCGGTGAACACCGCCGCGTGCAGCACGGAGTCCAGCAGTGCCGGGTGCAGGCCGAAGCCGTCGGCGTCGCGTACCTCGTCGGGCAGCGCGACCTCGGCATAGAGGTCCTTGCCGCGCCGCCAGACCCCCCGCAGGCCCTGGAACGCAGGCCCGTAGTCCAGGCCCGCGTCGGCGAAGCGCTCGTAGAGGTCGTCCAGCCCGATCCCGGTCGCGCCGGCCGGCGGCCACTGTGCCGCGTCGAAGCCGGCCACCCGCTCCTCCGGTACGAGCCACCCGTGGGCGTGCGGCGTCCACGCGGCGTCGGGGTCGTCGGCGGGGCGCGCGTGGAACCACAGCTCCCGGCGCCCGGCGTCGTCGGGTTCGCCGATCCGCGCCTGGATCCGCACCGCCCCCCGCTCCGGCACCACCAGCGGCTCGACCAGGGTCAGTTCCGCCACCCGCTCGCACTCGACCTGGTCGCCCGCGCGGATCGCGGCCTCCAGGAAGGCCGTGCCCGGCAGGATCACCGCACCGTCGACGGTGTACTCGGCGAGCCAGGGGTGGAGGGCGAGCGACAGGGTGCCGGTGAGGACCACCTCCGCCGAGCCCGCGACGGCCATCACGGCGCCGAGCATGGGGTGTTCCGTTGCGGCCAGGCCGAGGCCGGCCGCGTCCGCGGAGCGCAGCGACGCCGTCGGCCAGAACCGCTCGCGCTGGAACGCGTACGTGGGCAGGTCGATCCGGCGCGCCCCGGTGCCCCCGTAGAACACCCGCCAGTCCACCGGGGCGCCGGTGACGTGCAGGCGCGCGAGCGCGGTGGCCATGGCGGCTTCCTCGGACCGGTCCCCCCGCAGCGCGGGAACGACGGTGGTCCCGTCCGGCGCCGAACCCTGGATCACGGCCGAGAGCACGCCGTCGGGCCCGAGTTCGAGGAAGGTCTTCACGCCGCTCTCGGAGAGAGTCCGTACCCCGTCGGCGAACCGTACGGTCTCGCGGACGTGCCGTACCCAGTACTCCGGCGAGCACAGCTCGTCGGCCGTCACGAGCGCACCGGTCAGGTTCGACACCACGGGTATCGTGGGTTCGTGGAAGGTGAGTTCCCCGGCGGCCGTACGGAACTCCTCCAGCATCGGGTCCATCAGCGGCGAGTGGAACGCGTGGCTGACCGCCAGTTCGCTCGTACGACGGCCCTCGAACCGTGCGACGATCTTCGCGACCGCTGTCTCCTCACCGGACAGCACCACCGACGACGGCCCGTTCACCGCCGCGACCGACACCCGGTCGGACAGCAGCGGCCGGACCTCGTCCTCGGCCGCCTCGACCGCCACCATCGCCCCGCCGACCGGCAACGCCTGCATCAGCCGGGCCCTCGCCGACACCAGCCGGCACGCGTCCTCCAGCGACAGCACTCCCGCCACATGCGCCGCGGCCACCTCGCCGATGGAGTGCCCGGCCACGAACTTCGGTACGACGCCGAGCGACTCGATCAACCGGAACAGGGCCACCTCGACCGCGAACAGTGCGGGCTGGGCGCAGCCCGTCGCGTTCAGCGCCTCGGCGTCGTCGCCCCACATCACCTCGCGCAGCGCGGGATCGGACTCGGCCAGCACCGCGTCCAGGGCCTGCGCGAACACCGGGAACCGGCCGTACAACTCCCGCCCCATCCCGATCCGCTGCGCACCCTGCCCGGAGAACACCACAGCGAGCGGGCCTTCCGCGGCCACACCCCGGGCTACCTCGACCACACCGCCCTCGGAGGCCAGCAGGACGGCCCGGTGCTCGAAGGCAGAACGGGCCGTGGCGAGCGAGAAGCCGACGTCCAGCGGCAGCCGTCCCTCCGCGAAGGACGTGATCCGCTCCAACTGGGCATCCAAGGCGGCTTCGGTACGGCCGGTCACCGGCCACGGCACCACGGTCGGCCTGATCTCCGGCTCCTCGGAGGGCTCCACCACCGGATCAGGGCCCTGTTCGAGGATCAGGTGCGCGTTGGTGCCGCTGATCCCGAACGAGGAGACGCCTATCCGGCGCGGGTGCTCCGTCTTCGGCCAGGCCCGGTTCACGGTCAGCAGCTCGATCGAACCGGCCGCCCAGTCCACGCGGGACGACGGCTCGTCCACGTTCAGCGTGCGGGGCAGGGTTCCGTGCCGCATCGCCAGTACGGACTTGATGACGCCGGCTACGCCCGCCGCGGCCTGCGTGTGGCCGATGTTGGACTTCACCGAGCCCAGCAGCAGCGGACGCGCCCGCTCCTGCCCGTACGTCGCCAGCAGCGCCTGCGCCTCGATCGGATCGCCCAGCATGGTGCCGGTGCCGTGCGCCTCCACCGCATCGATGTCCGCCGGGGAGAGCCCGGCACCGGCGAGGGCCTGGCGGATCACCCGCTGCTGGGAGGGGCCGTTCGGCGCGCTCAGACCGTTCGAGGCACCGTCCTGGTTCACGGCGGAGCCCCGCAGCACGGCGAGGATGTGATGCCCGTTGCGCACCGCATCGGACTGCCGCTCGACCACCAGCATGCCGACGCCCTCGGACCAACTGGTCCCGTTGGCGGCCTCGGCGAACGGCTTGCACCGTCCGTCGGGCGCCAGCCCGCCCTGGATGCTGAACCCCGCGAAGCTCACGGAGGTCGTCATCACGGTGACGCCACCGGCCAGCGCCAGCGAGCACTCCCCGGCACGCAGCGCCTGCGCGGCGAGGTGCAGCGACACCAGCGACGACGAGCACGCCGTGTCGACGGTGGACGCCGGGCCTTCCAGGCCGAATACGTAGGACAGCCGGCCGGAGAGCACACTCGCCGCCAGCCCGGTGCCGATGTGGCCGCCGAGGTCCTCCCGCGCGCGGGTCGCCAGGTGCACGTAGTCCTGGCCGTTGGTGCCCACGAAGACCCCGGTCCGGCTGGAGCGCAGGCCCTCCGGGTCGATGCCCGCCCGCTCGATCGCCTCCCAGGATACTTCGAGCAGCAGCCGCTGCTGCGGGTCCATGGCCAGCGCCTCACGCGGGCTGATCCCGAAGAAGCCGGGATCGAAGTCGGCCGCGTCGTAGAGAAAACCGCCCTCGGAGGTCGCGCTGGAGCCGGGCTGATTCCCGGCGAGGGTCTCCAGGTCCCAGCCGCGATCGGTGGGAAACCCGGCGATGCCGTCCCGGCCGGACGCGACGAGGTCCCAGAACTCCTCCGGGGTACGCACCTGGCCGGGGAACCGGCAGGCCATGCCGACGATCACCACCGGGTCGTCCGCGGGGCCGGGCGAAACCGGGGTGAGGACCGGCGCGTCGGCCTGCTCCCCCCGCCCCAGCAGCTCGGCGACGAGGTGTTCGGCCAGCACCCGTGGCCTCGGGTAGTCGAAGAGCAGACTCGCGGGCAGTGCCAGGCCGGTGGCATGGGCCAGTTGGTTGCGCAGTTCCATCGAGGTCAGCGAGTCGAACCCGTGGTCCTGGAACGCCCGGTCCGCGCCGATGGCCTCCGCGTCGGCGTGTCCGAGCACGGCGGCGGCATGGTTTCGTACGACATCCAGCAGCACCGCCCCCCGCTCGGCTGCCGGGGCGGCGAGCAGGCGCTCACGCAGTTTCGACGCCGTGGACTCGCTGTCGCGCCGGGCTTTCCGCGCCGCCCGTGCGGCCGCGCGGGCGCCGGGCAATCCGGTGAACGCGGCACTGGTGCGGAGGCTGAACAGGGCCTTCAACAACTGCGGCTGCCGGAGGTCGGCGACGACCGCGGTCGCGTCCGGTTCGGCCACCAGCTCGGCCATCGCCTCCATCGCGAGCCGTGGATCGAGCACGGTCGATCCGGCCGCCTCTGGCGCTCCGGCCCCTCGCCAGGCGCCCCAGGCGATCGACGTCGCCGGGAGGCCCTGTGCTCGGCGGCGCTCGGCGAGCGCGTCCAGCACCGCGTTCCCGGCGGCATAATCCGCCCGGCCAGGGCTGCCGACGGCGGCGGCCACCGAGGAGAACAGCGCGAATACCGACAGGTCGAGATCGCGGGTCAGCTCGTCCAGCAGCAGGGCGGGCGCGACCTTGGCCCGGAACACGTCCTCGAAACGCCGCGCGGGCAGACCGTCGAGCGCGGTGGGCTCTTCCAGGTGACCGGCCGCGTGCACGACACCGGTCAGCGGGAACTCCGGCCCGATCGCCGCCATCGCCGCTTCCAGTTCGGCCCGGTCCGTCGCGTCGCAGGCCGCGATCGTGACCCGCGTGCCGAGCGCGGTCAGTTCGGCCTCCAGCTCCGCCGCACCGGACGCGTCCGGCCCCCGACGGGCGAGCAGCAGCAGGTGTTCCGCGCCGTGCCCGGCGAGCCAGCGCGCCACGTGCGCGCCCACCGTCCCGGTGCCCTCGGTGATCAGCACCGTGCCGGTCGGCTGCCACCGCCGTGCCGCGTCCCCCGCGGGCGCGGGCACCAGACGCCGGCCGAACACCCCTGAGGCCCGCACCGCGACCTGGTCTTCGTCACCGTCCCCGGGGAGTGCTCCCGCGAGCACGCCGATCAGCCGCCGCGCGACGTCCGCGTTCAGCGCGTCCGCGCTCGGTGCCTCCGCGTTCGGTACGTCGACCAGGCCGCCCCAGCGGTCCGGGTACTCCAGTGCCGCGACCCGGCCGAGTCCCCAGAACGCGGCCTGTCCCGGATCGATCGCCGTGCCGCCGGGATCCGCGGACACCGCACCGCGGGTCACCGCCCACACAGGCGCAGCGATGTCCGCGTCGCCCAAGGCCCGTAGCAGCGCCGCCGTGTCCGCGAGGCCGTCCGGCGACGCGGCGAGGAGTGAGACCACGCCTGTGAACTCGGTCCCGTCGGCAATGAGGTCGGCCAACCGCGCGGTGAGCGCCGTACGGTCGGCATCCGCCGGTACGAAGCGGATCACGGCTGGACCCAGCGCGTCGGCGACGCCCCGCGCCCAGCCGTCGCCCTCGGCGGGGAGCACCGCCAGCCAGGTGCCCGGCAGTACGGCCGGGAAGGAACCTTCCAACTGCCGCCACTTCTCCCGGCACCGCCAAGAGTCGACCGTCGACCTCGTCCGGCGCCGACCGCGCCAGGACGACAGCGCGGGCACGATGCCGCCGAGGGTGTCGGTGTCCACATCGAGGCTCGACGCGAGGGATTCCAGGTCCTCCCGCTCCACCGCCGCCCAGAACTCCGCGTCGATGCCGTCGCCCGCGGCCACGACGGGTTCGGCCGCCTCCGGCCAGAACCGCTCACGCTGGAACGCGTACGTCGGCAGGTCGGTCCGGCGCGCACCGGTCCCGGTGAAGAAGGCCGGCCAGTCCACGTCCACCCCGGCCACGTGCAGGCGCGCGAGGGCGGTCAGGGCTGCGGTCTCCTCGTCCCGGTCCTTGCGCAGTACCGGGACGACCGTGGCCTCGTCGGCCACCGACTCACGGATCACCGGCGAGAGCACGCCGTCCGGGCCCAGTTCCAGGAACGCCGCCGCGCCCGCGCCGGACAGCGTCCGCATCCCGTCGGCGAACCGTACGGTCTCGCGGACGTGCCGTACCCAGTACTCCGGCGAGCACAGCTCGTCGGCCGTCACGAGCGCACCGGTCAGGTTCGACAGCACGGGTATCGTGGGCTCGTGGAAGGTGAGTTCCCCGGCGGCCGTACGGAACTCCTCCAGCATCGGGTCCATCAGCGGCGAGTGGAACGCGTGCGAGACCCGCAGACGGCTCGTACGACGACCTTCCAACCGCCCGGCGACCTCCATGACCGCCGATTCCTCACCGGACAGCACCACCGACGACGGCCCGTTCACCGCCGCGACCGACACCCGGTCGGACAGCAGCGGCCGGACCTCGTCCTCGGCCGCCTCGACCGCCACCATCGCCCCGCCGACCGGCAACGCCTGCATCAGCCGGGCCCTCGCCGACACCAGCCGGCACGCGTCCTCCAGCGACAGCACTCCCGCCACATGCGCCGCGGCCACCTCGCCGATGGAGTGCCCGGCCACGAACTTCGGTACGACGCCGAGCGACTCGATCAGCCGGAACAGGGCCACCTCGACCGCGAACAGCGCGGGCTGGGCGCAGCCCGTCGCGTCCAGCGCCTCGGCGTCGTCGCCCCACATCACCTCGCGCAGCGCGGGATCGGACTCGGCCAGCACCGCGTCCAGGGCCTGCGCGAACACCGGGAACCGGCCGTACAACTCCCGCCCCATCCCGATCCGCTGCGCACCCTGCCCGGAGAACACCACAGCGAGCGGGCCTTCCGCGGCCACACCCCGGGCTACCTCGACCACACCGTCCGCCGAGGACAGCAACACCGCCCGATGGTCGAACACCGACCGACCCGTGGCCAGCGAGAAGCCGACGTCCAGCGGCAGCCGTCCGTCCGCGAAGGACGTGATCCGCTCCAGCTGCGCGTCGAGCGCGGCGTCGCTCGTGGCCGACACCGGCCACGGCACCACGGTCGGCCTGATCTCCGGCTCCTCGGAGGGCTCCACCACCGGATCGGGGCCCTGTTCGAGGATCACGTGCGCGTTGGTGCCACTGATCCCGAACGAGGACACTCCCGCCCGGCGCGGGTGCTCCGTCTCGGGCCACGCGACGTTTTCCGTCAGCAGCTCGACGGCCCCCGCCGACCAGTCCACATGGGACGACGGCTCGTCCACGTGCAACGTCCGCGGCAGCACCCCGTGCCGCATCGCCATGACCGTCTTGATCAGTCCGGCGGCGCCCGCCGCCGCCTGCGCGTGGCCGAGGTTCGACTTCACCGAGCCCAGGTACAGCGGACGCGCCCGCTCCTGCCCGTACGTCGCCAGCAGCGCCTGCGCCTCGATCGGATCGCCCAGCATGGTGCCGGTGCCGTGCGCCTCCACCGCGTCGACCTCCGCCGCGGAGAGCCCGGCGCCGGCCAGCGCCTGGCGGATCACCCGCTGCTGGGAGGGACCGTTGGGCGCGCTCAGACCGTTCGAGGCACCGTCCTGGTTCACCGCCGAGGACCGCACCACCGCGAGGATGTCGTGCCCGTTGCGCACCGCGTCGGACATCCGTTCCACCACCAGCGTCGCCACACCCTCGGACCAGCCGGTGCCGTCCGCGGCCTCGGCGAACGCCTTGCAGCGGCCGTCCGGCGCCAGCCCGCCGACCCGGGAGAATCCCGCGAAGGTCACCGGGGTGGCCATGACCATCACCGCCCCCACGAGGGCCAGCGAGCACTCCCCGGCACGCAGCGCCTGCGTGGCCAGGTGCAGCGACACCAGCGACGACGAGCACGCCGTGTCCAGCGTGACCGCCGGGCCTTCCAGCCCGAGGACGTAGGCCAGCCGACCTGACGCCACACTGCCCGACAGGCCCGTGGTCGCATGGCCTTCGACGTCCGCGGAGGACTGCATGACCAGGGTGGAGTAGTCATAGCCGCTGAGCCCGACGAACACTCCGGTCCTGCTGCCCCGCAGTTCCGCCGGGTCGATGCCCGCCCGCTCGACGGCCTCCCAGGACACTTCGAGCAGCAGCCGCTGCTGCGGGTCCATGGCCAGCGCCTCACGCGGGCTGATCCCGAAGAAGCCCGCGTCGAAGTCGGCCGCGCCGCGCAGGAATCCGCCCACGGCGCCGTCGCCCCCCGCGTCCCCTTCCCAGCCCCGGTCCTCGGGGAAGCCGGAGATGGCGTCGCCGCCCGATTCGACGAACCGCCACAGATCCTCCGGCGAGTCCAGCCCGCCCGGGAACCGGCAGCTCATTCCGACGATGACCATCGGGTCGTCGGCCACCGCGACCGGCACGAGCGAGGCCGGAGCGTCCGCGTCCTGGCCTTCCTCCATCAGCTCCCCCAGCAGGAACCCGGCGAGCCCGCGCGGCGTGGGGTAGTCGAAGACCAGCGTCGCGGGCAGGGTGAGCCCGGTGACCGAGGACAGCCGGTTGCGCAGCTCGATCGCGGTCAGCGAGTCGACCCCCAGCCGGCGGAAGTCCTTGTCCGCGGAAACGGCCGAGCCGCCCGAGCCGGAGTCCGGCGACGCGTGCCCGAGCACGCGCGCGGCCTCGTCGCGCACCAAGTTCACCAGATGGCGCGCCCGCTCCTCGGGCCGCAGCCCGCGCAGGTGCTCGGCGAGGGCGGCCCGCGACGCTCCGCCTCCGCCGCTGGTCGCGGCGCGACGGCCGGTGCGGACCAGTCCGCGCAGCAGCGCCGGGACCGCTGCCCGCGCGGGGAGTGCTCCCCCGCCCGTGCCCCCGGCGACCGGCAACGGGACCACCAGCGCGTCGTCGCCGACGGTGGCGGCGTCGAACAGAGCCAGTCCGCGCGCCGTCGAGAGCGGCGGCAGGCCGAGGGCGGCGGCGCGGCGCAGGTCCTGGTTTTCCAGGCCGCTGGTCATGCCGACGCCCTGCTCCCATGCGGGCCAGGCCAGCGACACGGCGGGCAGCCCGGCGGCCCTGCGGTGGTGCGCGAGGGCGTCCAAGAACGCGTTGCCCGCCGCGTAGTTCGCCTGCCCCGGGGCGCCCATCACACCGGCGGTGGAGGAATACAGGACGAAGGCGGCGAGGCCGATGTCCTTCGTCGCCTCGTGCAGGTGCCAGGCCGCGTCCACCTTGGGCCGCAGTACGGTGCTGAGCCGCCGCGGGGTCAGCGAGCCGACGACGCCGTCGTCGAGCACGCCCGCCGTGTGCACCACCACGGTCAGCGGATGTTCGCCGGGGATCGCGGCCACCAGTGCCCGCACGGCGTCCGGGTCGGCGACATCGCAGGCGACCACGGAGATCTCGGCGCCGTACGCGGTCAGTTCGGCACGCAGGTCGTGCGCGCCGGGCGCGTCCGGCCCGCGGCGCCCGGCCAGCACCAGGTGCCGCATTCCGCGCTCGGCGACCAGGTGGCGGGCGAGTTCCCCGCCCAGGCCGCCGGTGCCGCCGGTGATCAGGACGGTGCCTTCGGGGTCCCACGCGGGCGGCAGGGTCAGGACGAGCTTGCCGACGTGCCGCGCCAGGCTCATGTGGCGGAACGCATCCGGCGCCCGCCGCGCGTCCCAGGCACGTACGGGCAGCGGCTTCAGCGCGCCCGCGCCGAACAGCTCCATGAGCGCGGCGAGCATCCGCTGGATGCCGTCGGGGGCGACCCAGCCCAGGTCGAAGGCCTGATAACGCACGCCCTCCGGTACTCTGTCCGGGTCCCGTACGTCGGTCTTGCCCATCTCCAGGAACCGGCCGCCGGGGCCCAGCAATCGCAGCGACGCATCCACGTACTCACCGGACAGCGCGTTGAGTACGACGTCGATCCCGCCGTCACCCGCGACGGCGGCGAAGGCCGCCTCGAAGCCGGTGCTGCGGGAGGAGGCGATGTGGTCCTCGGCGACGCCCAGTTCACGCAGGGTGTCCCATTTGCCTTCGCTCGCGGTGGCGAACACCTCCGCGCCGAGATGGCGCGCCAGCTGGATCGCCGCCATGCCGACGCCGCCCGCGCCCGCGTGCACGAGCACCTTGTCGCCCGGCCGTATCGCGGCGAGGTCCACCAGCGCGTGGTACGCCGTGAGGAACACGAGCGGGACCGAGCCGGCCGTCTCCCACGACCAGTCCTCCGGCACGGCCGTCAGCTGCCGCTCGTCCACCACGACGGCCGGGCCGAACCCACCGGACACCATGCCCAGCACCCGGTCGCCGGGCCGCAGGCCGGTCGTCTCCGGGCCGACCGCCGCGACCACGCCCGCCGCCTCGGAGCCGAACAGCCCGGCCTCGCCGGGGTACATGCCCAGGGCGTTCAGCACGTCGCGGAAGTTGATCCCGGCGGCCCGCACGGCCACCCGCACCTGGCGCCCGGTCAGCGGCTCGAGAACCTCGGGGCACTCCGTCAGGACCAGCGCGTCGAGGCTGCCCTTCGCGCGGCTGTCCAGTCGCCACGGCCGGTTCGCCGGCGGCACCAGCCCGCCGCCCGACGCCGCGCGCGCCAGCCGGCCGACCTTCAGCTGCCCGGCCCGAATCAGCGCCTGCGGCTCGTCGAGGTCCAGCAACCGGGGCACGTCCGGCAGTACGGGCCCGGCCGCCGCCGCGTCGTCGAGGTCCACCAGCAGGAACCGGCCCGGGTTCTCCGACTGCGCGGACCGCACCAGGCCCCACACCGCCGCGGCGGCCAGGTCGCGTACGTCCTCGCCGTCCGCCGCGATCGCACCCCGGGTCACGAACACCAGGCGGGAGCGGGCGAAGCGTTCCTCAGCGAGCCAACCCTGGATCAGGCCCAGCACGCGGCACGTCAGCGCGTGCACGGCCTCGGGACCGCCGCCCCCCGCAAGCGGTACGGCGACGACCTGCGGCACCTCGGCCAACTCGGCCAGGGACGGCGCGCCTTGGCGGACGGTACCCACCGAGTCCAGCGCCGCGCCCAATCCGAAGTCGTCCGCCCCGATCACGGCCCAGGTCCCGTCCACGGCGTCCGGGGCGGTCTGCGGGACCCAGTCCAGGCGGAACAGCGAGTCGGCCGGGTCCGGGCCCGCGGGCGTGGTGGCGGGCGCGGCCGACGGCGCCCGCAGGACCAGCGAGTCCACCGAGATCACGGGCGCGCCGTGTACGTCGGCCCCGGCGACGGCGACGGTGTCGGGACCGGTCCTGAGTACCCTGGCCCGCAGCACGTCGGCGCCGGAGGCGTGCAGCGAGACCCCGGTCCACTCGAAGGGCACCAACTGCTCGCCGTCGCCGGAGTCCGCCGCGACGTGCAGCACCGAGTCCAGCAGTCCGGGGTGGACGCCGAAATCCCCGGCGTCGCGTGCGGTCTGCGGCAGGGCCACCTCGGCGAAGAGTTCGTCGCCCCGGCGCCAGGCCGCCCGCAGGCAGCGGAACGTCGGCCCGAAGTCCAGGCCGGATGCCGCGTACCGGTCGTAGAACCCGTCGATGTCCATGGCCTTCGCGCCGGGCGGCGGCCACCGCGTGGCGTCGAATTCGGCCACCCGCCCGCCCGGGGCGAGCCGTCCGACGGCATGCAGCGTCCAGGCCGTCTCGGGCGCCTCCGCGGGGCGCGCGAAGAACCGTATCTCCCGGCGGCCCTCGTCGCCGGGTTCGCCCACCCGCACCTGGACCTGCGTCCCGCTGTCCTCGGCCAGCCCGAGCGGTACGACCATGGTGAGTTCCTCAATCTGGTCGCAGCCCGCCTGGTCGCCGGCCCGGACGGCCAGTTCCAGGAACCCGGTGCCGGGGAAGAGGATCACGCCGCCGACCCTGTGGTCGGCGAGCCAGGGCTGCGCAGCCGGGGACAGCACGCCGGTCAGCGCCAGTTCGTCCGCACCGGCCACGACCATCACCGCGCCGAGCAGCGGGTGCCCGGCGGGCTCCAGCCCCGTCCCGGACAGGTCCACGGACAGGTCGGCCCCCGAGGGCCAGAACCGCTCGTGCTGGAAGGCGTACGTCGGCAGGTCGACCCGGCGGGCCCCGGTGCCCGCGAAGAATGCCGCCCAGTCCACCGCGACCCCGCCCACGTGCAGCCCTGCGACCCCGGTCACCAGCGCGGCCTCTTCGCCGCGGTCCCTGCGGAGCAGGGGAAGCACCGCGGCCTTCTCCGGCACCGACTCGCGGGCCGCCGCCGAGAGCACCCCGTCGGGCCCGAGCTCCACGAGCACTCCGGCGCCGGCGTCGGCCAGCGCCCGTACCCCGTCGGCGAAGCGCACGGTCTCCCGTACGTGCCGCACCCAGTACTCCGGTGAGCACAGTTCGCCCGCGTCGGCCATCTGGCCGGTCAGGTTCGACACCACCGCGATCCGCGGCTCGTGGAACTCCAGCCCGGCGAGGACCTGACGGAAGGCAGCGAGCACCGGGTCCATCAGCAGCGAGTGGAAGCCGTGCGACACCCGCAGCCGGTTCGTGCGGTGGCCCCGCGCCTCCAGCCGCGCCGCGATCTCCAGCACGGCCTCCTCGTCGCCGGACACGACCACCGCGGACGGCCCGTTCACCGCGGCGACCGACACCCGCTCGGTCAGCAGGGGCGTGACCTCGTCCTCGGTGGCCCGTACCGCGACCATCGCCCCGTCGGAGGGCAGGTCGTCCATGAGTCGCGCCCGCGCGTTCACCAGCGTGCACGCGTCGGTCAGCGACAGCACACCGGCCACGTGCGCGGCGGCGACCTCACCGATCGAGTGCCCGGCGACGAAATCGGGCTGCACCCCCCACGATTCGAGCAGCCGGAACAGCGCCACCTCGATGGCGAACAACGCGGGCTGCGCGTATCCGGTCCGGTCGAGTTCGTCGGCGTGTCCGCCCCACATGACCTCGCGCAGCGGGCGGTCCAGACCCGGATCGAGTGCGGCTTGGACGGCGTCCAGCGCCTCGGCGAACGCCGGGAACAGCTTGTACAGTTCCCGCCCCATGCCGAGCCGCTGCGCCCCCTGCCCGGAGAACAGCATGGCCAGCTTCGTGCGGCCGGGGACGGTGCCGTCCAGCACGGAGGGCGCCGTGCCGTTCTCGGCCCAGGCCACCAGCCCGTCCCGGAGCGCTTCGCGGCCGTCCGCGACGACGGCCACACGGTGTTCGAGACTCGTCCGGGACGTCGCCAGGGAGAACGCCACATCGAGCGGGCGCGGTCCGGATTCCTCATCCAGCAGGGAGAGCGCAGCGGTGACCTGGTCCCGCAGGGCGGCCTCGGTGGCTCCGGACAGCACCCAGGGCAGCGCGGTCGGCCGCCGCTCCGCCGTCGTGGAGGCCCCGGGGGTCTCCACGACGGGGGCGTCCGGCGCCTGTTCGAGGATGACGTGCGCGTTGGTGCCGCTCACCCCGAACGACGACACGCCCGCGCGCCGGGGGCGGCCGGTATCCGGCCACTCGCGCGACTCCCTCAGCAGGTCCACCGCTCCGGCGGACCAGTCCACACGAGATGACGGAGTGTCGGCGTGGAGGGTCTTCGGCACGGTGCCGTGCCGCATCGCCATGACCGTCTTGATCACCCCGGCGACCCCGGCCGCGGCCTGTGCGTGCCCGAGGTTCGACTTGACCGACCCCAGCAGCAGCGGCGTATCCCGCTCCTGGCCGTAGGTCTCCAGGAGGCTCTGCGCCTCGATCGGGTCGCCCAGCGGCGTGCCGGTGCCGTGCGCCTCCACCACGTCCACGTCGGCCGGGGCGAGTCCGGCGGCGGCCAGCGCCTGCCGGATGACGCGCCGCTGCGCGGGGCCGTTGGGCGCGGTGAACCCGTTCGACGCGCCGTCCTGGTTGACCGCGCTGCCGCGCACCACGGCGAGCACCGGATGCCCGTTGCGCCGCGCGTCGGACAGCTTCTCCAGCACCAGCACGCCGACGCCCTCGGACCAGCCGGTGCCGTCTGCGGAGTCGGCGAACGCCTTGCACCGCCCGTCACGGGCGAGCCCGCCCTGACGGCTGAACTCGATGAGCGGCCCCGGCGTGGACATCACGTTGACCCCGCCGACGAGCGCCAGCGAGCACTCACCGCCGCGCAGCGCCTGCGTGGCGAGGTGCAGGGCGACCAGCGAGGACGAGCACGCCGTGTCGACGGTCAGCGCGGGCCCCTCAAGCCCCAGGGTGTACGACAGCCGCCCGGACACCGCGCTCGCCGCGATCCCGGTGCCGACCTCGCCGGTCGCGTCGTCCAGCGAGCGCACCATCAGGTACGCGTAGTCCTGGCCGTTCGTGCCCATGAACACGCCGGTCCGGCTGGAGCGCAGGCGGTTCGCGTCGATGCCGGCCCGTTCGATCGCCTCCCACGACGTCTCCAGCAGCAGCCGCTGCTGCGGATCCATCCGCAGCGCCTCACGCGGCGAGATCCCGAAGAATCCGGGGTCGAACTCCGTTGCACAGTCGAGGAATCCGCCCTGCTGGCTGACCTCGTTGCCGCGCTCGTCGACCTGGCCGCCGCGCAGGGCGCTCAGGTTCCAGCCACGGTCGCCGGGAAATCCGGAGATCGCGTCCGTGCCGGCCGCCACCAGCCGCCACAGGTCCTCCGGGGAGCGCACGCCGCCGGGGTAGCGGCACCCCATGCCGACGACGGCGACCGGTTCGGTGGCCGCGGCGATCAGATGCCGGTTCTGCCGCCGGAGGCGCTCGGTCTCCTTCATCGCTGCGCGCAGTGCCTGGGCGACCTGCTCGCTGGACGTGCTCATGCCTGCCTCCGTCGTTCGGGTGACTCGTCGTCGGGGCACGCGCCGTCGTCGGGTCGTCGGCGTGACTCGCCGTCGGATTGTCCTTCGAGGGCGGCTCGTACCAGGTCGTCCAGAGCCATCGCGTCGATGGACTCCTCATCCGGCTCGGCGTCCGATGCCCCGGCCCCGGTCCCGCCGCCCGCCAGCTGGAGCAGCGGCTCCAGCAGACCGATCTCGCGGAGTCGGCCGACCGGCACCGAGGCGAGCACCGACCTGATCTCCGCGTCCTCGGCCGATTCGGCGGCCTCGGCGGCCGTGGCCCCGGCCCCGGAGCCGTCGGGCGCCAGCCGTCCGGCGATGTGCTCGGCCAGCGCCAGGGGTGTCGGGTAGTCGAACACCAGCGTCGCCGCCAGGCTCAGGCCGGTCGCGGCGCCGAGCTGGTTGCGCAGTTCGACGGCGCCGAGGGAATCCACCCCGAGGTCCCGGAACGGCCGCTCGGCGCCGACCGCGTCCGTGTCCCGGTAGCCGAGTACGTACGCGGATCGGGTGCGGACCAGGTCGAGCACGGCCTCCAGGCGCCTGCCCGCGGGAAGCCTCACCAGCCGCTCCCGCAGCGCGTCGCCCGCGGAGTCCGCCGGTTCGCTGCGCGCGGCCACCAGCTCCTGGTAGCCCGGCAGTTCGCGGAGCAACGCGCTCGGCCGGGCCCCGCCGTACGCCCGGGCGAACCGTTCCGGGGCGATCTCGGCGACCAGCGCGGTGGGCTCCGCTTCCGTCACCAGCCGGCGCAGCGCCTCGCTCGCCAGCTCCGGGTCCATCGCGCGGACCCCCGCCCGGCGGGCCGCCTCTTCGGCCTGGGCCTTCCCCGCCGTGCCGCCACCGCCCCAGGCACCCCAGGCGATCGAGGTCGCGGGCAGGCCATGCGCCCGCCGCTGCTCGGCCAGGGCGTCCAGCACGGCGTTCGCCGCCGCGTAGTTCGCCTGACCGGGGTTGCCCACGACGGCGGAGGCGGAGGAGAACAGCGCGAACACCGACAGGTCCGCCCCTCGTGTCAGCTCGTCGAGCAGAAACGCGGAGCTGACCTTGGCCCGGAACACGGTCCCGAACCGCTCCGGGGTCAACCGGTCGAGCACGCCGTCGTCCAGCACACCGGCGGCGTGCACCACCCCGGTCAGCGGGTGTTCGTCCGGAACGCCCTTCAGCAGCGCGGTCAGCTGCGCCCGGTCGGCGACATCGCAGGCGGCGACGGTGACCCGCGTCCCGAGCGTGGCCAGCTCTTCGCGCAATGCGCCCATCCCCGGCGCCTGCGAGCCCCGTCGCCCGGCGAGCAACAGATGCGGCGCACCCGCGCGGGCGAGACACCGGGCGACCTGCCCGCCGAGCGCACCGGTGCCACCGGTGATCAGGACCGTGCCGGTCGGCTCCCAGATCCCTGCGCCGGCAGGCGCAGCGGCGTGCCGGTCGGGCTGTTCGGTGGACCGGTCGGCGGGGGACGGGATCAGCCTGCGGCCGAAGACCGCGCTCTTGCGGACCGCCACCTGGTCCTCGCCGTCCCATCCGGCCAGCACGGCGGCGAATCCGGCGGCGGCCCGCTCGTCGAGTTCGCCCGGGAGGTCGATCAGGCCACCCCAGCGGTCCGGGTACTCCAGCGCGGCGACCCGTCCCAGGCCCCAGACGGCCGCCTGCCCCGGCCCGGTCACGGCATCCGAGCGCCCGACTGACACCGCACCGCGCGTGACGCACCACAGCGGGGCGGTGATCCCGGCGTCTCCCAGCGCTTGCACGAGCGTCGCGGTGCCGACCGTGCCGAACGGGGCACCGGAGCCCGAATCCGCTTCGTCCAGTGCCAGCAGCGAGAGCACACCGGCGTAGGCATCGGAAGGGACGTCGGCGTGGTCGCGGAGGCGGGCCGCCAGCTTCTCGCGGTCGTACGCGGTGACCGGCACGCGCACCACATCGGTGCCCAGCGCGTCCAGGGCCGCCGTGGCCCACGGATCGTCGGCGTACGCGGCAGGGAGGACGGCGAGCCACGTCCCCGTCGGGGTGTCGGCGGGAGCACCGGAGACCGGCTTCCAGACGATGCGGTGGCGCCAGCCGTTCACCGTGGACTCCTCCTGGCGCTGCCTGCGCCAGTCCAGCAGCGCGGGCAGCACCCGCGACAGCGCGTCGCCCTCGACGTTCAGCGCCGCTTCGAGCGAGGCGAAGTCCTCGCCCTCGACGGCGGACCAGAAGGCGTCGTCCGTCTGGCCTGCCCCGTCCCGTTCGCTCGTACGGGTCGCGGGCGCGGTCGTGACGTCCGGCCAGAACCGTTCGTGTTGGAAGGCGTAGGTCGGCAGGTCCACCTGCCGCGCGGCGCCCGCGAAGTACGACTGCCAGTCGACCGTGGCACCGCGCAGCCGCAGCCGGGCCAGGGCCGCCGCGACGGACGCCTGCTCCGGCCGCTCCGGGTGCAGCGTCGGCACCGTCGCGGCATCGTCGGGCAGTGTGGTGCGGGCCATGCCCAGCAGTACGTTGCCCGGGCCGAGTTCCAGCAGCGCCGTGACCTTGCGGTCCGCCAGGGCCCGGACGCCGTCGGCGAAGCGGACCGTCTCCCGGACGTGCCGGACCCAGTACTCCGGCGAGCACAGCTCATCGGCGGTGGCGAGCGTGCCGGTCACGTTGGACACCACCGCCAGCCGCGGCTCGTGGAACTCCAGCTCCCCGGCCACCCGCCGGAACTCGTCCAGCATCGGGTCCATCAACGGCGAGTGGAACGCGTGCGACACCCGCAGCCGCGTAGCCCGCCTGCCCCGCTCCGAGAAGCGGGCCCCGATCGCCAGGACGACGTCCTCCTCCCCGGACACCACCACCGAACCCGGACCGTTCACCGCCGCGACCGACACCCGTTCACTCAGCAGCGGCACCACCTCATCCTCCGCCGCCTCAACCGCCACCATCGCCCCACCGACCGGCAGCGCATCCATCAACCGCGCCCGAGCCGCCACCAGACGGCAGGCATCCCCCAGCGAGAACACCCCCGCCACATACGCCGCCGCGACCTCACCGATCGAATGACCGGCCACATAATCCGGCACCACACCCCACGACTCGACCAGCCGGAACAGCGCCACCTCCACCGCGAACAACGCGGGCTGCGCAAACCCGGTCCGATCCAACACCTCCGGCTCCCCGCCCCACATCACCTCCCGCAGTGAGGGGTCGAATCGTGCCAATACGGCGTCCAGCGCCTCCGCGAACACCGGGAACCGCCCGTACAACTCCCGACCCATACCCAGCCGCTGGCTCCCCTGCCCGGAGAACAGAAACGCCAGCTTCCCGGGGCGTGGCGCGTCCGCGCGGAGGATGTGCGGGCCGTCTTCGCCGTCGGCGAGGGCGGCCAGCGCGGCCAGCAGCTCGCTCCGGTCGGTGGCCAGCAGCGCGGCCCGGTGCTCGAACAGCGAGCGGGTGGTGGCCAGCGAGTACGCCACGTCGGCGAACCCGAGCTCGGGCCGCGCGTCGGCGTGGGCGAGCAGGCGTCGTGCCTGCGCCCGCAGGGCATCCGGCGTCCTGGCGGACAGCAGGACCGGAACGGTCTCACCGTCGGCGAGAGACGGTCGCGCAGGGTCCTCGGCCGGCGGTGCCTGCTCCAGGATCACGTGCGCGTTCGTTCCGCTGGCGCCGAAGGAGGAGATGCCCACCCGGCGCGGGCGGCCGGAGTCCGGCCACTGGGCCGGTTCGGTCAGCAGCCGGACCGCACCGGAGCTCCAGTCCACATGAGACGAAGGCGTGTCCGCGTGGAGGGTCTTCGGCAGCAGGCCGTGCCGCATCGCCTGCACCATCTTGATCACCCCCGCCGCGCCCGAGGCGGCCTGGGTGTGCCCGATGTTGGACTTCAGGGAACCGAGCAGCAGCGGATGCTCCCGGTCCTGCCCGTAGGTCGCCAGCAGCGCCTGCGCCTCGATCGGATCGCCCAGCGAGGTGCCCGTGCCGTGCGCCTCCACCGCGTCGATGTCGGTGGGCGAGAGTCCGGCGCCGGCCAGCGCCCCCTGGATCACCCGCTGCTGCGACGGCCCGTTCGGCGCGGTGAGGCCGTTGGACGCACCGTCCTGGTTGATCGCCGAGCCGCGGAGTACGGCGAGCACGGGGTGACCGCTTCGGCGCGCGTCCGAGAGGCGTTCGATCACCAGCATGCCCACGCCCTCGGCCCAGCCCGTACCGTCGGCGTCCTCGGAGAACGCCTTGCAGCGGCCGTCCGGCGAGAGCGCACCCTGTGCGCTGAACTCCACGAAACCGACTGGGGTCGCCATCACGGTCACGCCGCCGGCCAAAGCCACCGAGCACTCCCCCGAGCGCAGCGCCTGCGCGGCCAGGTGGAGGGCGACCAGCGACGACGAGCAGGCGGTATCCACCGAGACGGTGGGGCCCTGCAGCCCGAAGGTGTACGCCAGCCTGCCGGAGAGGAGGCTCGCGGACTGGGCGGTCTCCCACCGGCCGAGGTGCTCGGGCAGGCGGTAGTCGCCGCTGCCGCCGCCGACAAACGCTCCGGCGTCGGTCCCGCGCAGCGCGGCCGGGTCGATCCCCGCCCGCTCCAGGGCTTCCCAGGCCGATTCGAGTACGAGGCGCTGCTGCGGGTCCATCACCAGGGCCTCATGCGGAGAGATCCCGAAGAAGCCGGGGTCGAAGTCGGCCGCGTCGTGCAGGAAGCCGCCGCTGCGGGTGACGCTTCCGCCGTTGCCTCCCGTGCCGCCGTTCAGAAGGGCGTCGAAGTCCCAGCCTCGGTCCACCGGCATGTCACCGACGGCGTCGGTGCCGGCCATGACGAGTTCCCAGAGGTCTTCCGGCGACCGCACCCCACCGGGGAAGCGGCAGCTCATGCCGACGATCGCGATCGGGTCGTCGGCCGTACGGGCGGACAGCGCCGCCGGGGCCGCCGGGACGGTCCGCTCGCCGAGCAGGGTGGCCAGCAGGTGTTCGGCCAGTTCGTTCGGGGTCGGGAAGTCGAATACGGCGGTGGCGGGCACGCTCAGTCCGGTCGCCCTGGCGAGCTGGCCGCGCAGGTCGACGGCGGTCAGCGAGTCGAACCCGAGGTCCCGGAACGGCAGATCGGCCTCGACGGCACCGGCGTCGGCGTGCCCCAGCACCAGGGCGCTCTTCTCCCGCACCACGGCGAGCAGTTCGCCGAATCGCTCGGTTTCGGGCAGGCCGAGCAGCCTGCCCCGAAGCTCGGGCGCGGCGGAGCCATCGGTGCCCGCGGTCCCTGTGATCCCTGCGGTCTCGCGGTCCCGTAGCGCGGCGTCGAGCGCCGCGCGGGCCTCCGGCAGGTCGGCCAGGAGCGCGCCGGGCCGAGCCGCGGTGAAAGCGGGCGCGAAGCTGTCCCACTCCACGTCGGCCACGGTCAGCGATGCCTCGCCGCCCGCGACCGCACGGCCGAGGGCCGTGAGCGCCACCTCCGTGTCCAGCACGGGCAGCCCGCTCGCCCGGAGGTGGCCGGTCATCGGCCGCTCGGTGACCTCCGCCCACGCGCCCCACGCGACGCACAGCGCGGCCATGCCACGGTCGCGGCGCCGCTGCGCCATGGCTTCCAGAACGGCCCCCGTCGCCGCCTCGGCGCCTCGGCCTCGTACACCCCATACTCCGGCGACCGAGCTGAACAGTACGAACGCGTCCAACTCCTGGTCGGCGAGCAGATCGTCGAGGTTCGTCACCCCGACGAGCGCTTCGGAGAGCGTGGCGCCGACGGGTTCTTCGGCGTGCACGACGGCGGTCAGCTCACCGGACGGGAGGGCGCCGAGTACGGCCTCCAGCTCGTCGCGATCGGCGGTGTCGCAGGTCAGTACGGTGACCGGGGTTCCCCACTCGGCAGCGAGATCCGCATCCGTCAGGCCGGCTGTGTCGCGCCCGATGAGGACGAGATGCCCGGCGCCCTCCCGGGCCAGCCAGCGGGCGACCCGGACGCCCATCGGTCCGGTGCCGACGACGAGCGCGGTGCCGGACGGGGTCCAGCTCCCGACGGGCGCCGCGGCCCGGACGAGGCGCCGCGCGAACACCCCGGAGGGCCGCACCGCGAGCTCGTCCTCGGGGGCGGGCAGCGGAAGAGGCCGACCGGAGACGTAGCCGAGCAGCGCGGCGAACCGCGCATCCGGCGCCTCGACCAAGTCGATCACGCCACCCCACCGTTCGGGCCGCTCCAGCGCGGCCACCCGTCCCGCACCCCACACCGCCGCCTGGCGGGCGTCATCGACACGGTCATCGGGCCCCGTCTTCACGGCGCCCCGCGTAACGCACCACAGCGGCGCGGCGATCCCGGCCTCCGCCAGCGCCTCCAGCAGCTCCAGCGGACCGGGTTCGGACGAAAGCAGCGAGACCACGCCGGTGAAGTCCGTACGGTCGGTGTCGGACACCCGGCGGACCACGCAGACGGCCTCAGCATCCGGCGCGTCACCACCCAGGGCATTGACGGCGGCGGACGCCCAAGGGTCGCCCGCCTCCGCGAGCACGAGCCACCGACCCGGCTGATCGGCCACCACGTCCGGCACCGGCACCGGCACCCAGCTCACCCGATACTGCCAGCCATCCGCGACTGCGACCTCGCGCCTGCGGCGGTTCCACGACGAGAGCGCCGACAGCGCCGGGGCCATCGTCGTCGCCGCGTCGCCGTCGAGGCCGAGCATCGCGGCCAGAGCCTCCGGGTCCTCGCTCTCCACCGCCGACCAGAACTCGGCGTCCACCGGGTCGGCCGACGCGCTCGGCGTCGCCGGTTCGGGCCAGAAATGCCGATGCTGGAAGGCGTACGTCGGCAGGCCGACGCATCCCGCACCCGTCCCGGCGAAGAAGGCGCGCCAGTCGATGGAAGTGCCGTGCACATGCAGCCGGGACAGCGCGGTCACCAGCGCGGTTTCCTCACCGTGGTCGCGGCGCAGCACCGGCACCACCAGCGGGCCTTCGACCAGCTGCCCCGTCGCGGCGGACAGCCCCCCGTCGGGGCCGAGTTCGACGTAGGCGCCCACGCCCGCGTCGCGCAGGGCCCGGACGCCGTCGGCGAAGCGGACCGTCTCCCGGACGTGCCGGACCCAGTACTCCGGCGAGCACAGCTCATCGGCGGTGGCGAGCGTGCCGGTCAGGTTCGACACCACCGCCAGCCGCGGCTCGTGGAACTCCAGCTCCCCGGCCACCCGCCGGAACTCGTCCAGCATCGGGTCCATCAACGGCGAGTGGAACGCGTGCGACACCCGCAGCCGCGCAGCCCGCCTGCCCCGCTCCGAGAAGCGGGCCCCGATCGCCAGGACGACGTCCTCCTCCCCGGACACCACCACCGAACCCGGACCGTTCACCGCCGCGACCGACACCCGTTCACTCAGCAGCGGCACCACCTCATCCTCCGCCGCCTCAACCGCCACCATCGCCCCACCGACCGGCAGCACATCCATCAACCGCGCCCGAGCCGCCACCAGACGGCAGGCATCCCCCAGCGAGAACACCCCCGCCACATACGCCGCCGCGACCTCACCGATCGAATGACCGGCCACATAATCCGGCACCACACCCCACGACTCGACCAGCCGGAACAGCGCCACCTCCACCGCGAACAACGCGGGCTGCGCAAACCCGGTCCGATCCAACACCTCCGGCTCCCCGCCCCACATCACCTCCCGCAGTGAGGGGTCGAATCGTGCCAATACGGCGTCCAGCGCCTCCGCGAACACCGGGAACCGCCCGTACAACTCCCGACCCATACCCAGCCGCTGGCTCCCCTGCCCGGAGAACAGGAAGGCGACCGGTCCACGAGCGCCGCGTGCCACGCCGCGCTCGACCTCCGTCACTCCGTCCTCGGTGGCGAGCAGCACCGTGCGGTGCGCGAAGGCGGAGCGGGCCGTTGCCAGCGAGTAGGCCACGTCGACGGCGGGCAGCTCGGGGTGGTGCTCGGTGAAGGACGTGAGCCGCGTGAGCTGGGCGCGCAGCGCCTCCGCGGTCTTGCCGGAGACGAGCCACGGCACTACCGCGGGTACGGTCCGGGCGGGCTCGGTTTCCGGTCGCCGCGTGTCCGCCGGCGCCTGTTCGATGATGACGTGGGCGTTCGTGCCGCTCATGCCGAACGCCGACACGCCCGCCCGGCGCGGCCCGCCGGTCTCGGGCCAGGCGGCGGGCCGGCTGAGCAGCGCGAGTTCGCCGGAGGCCCAGGCGATGTGCGGGGACGGGGCGTCCGCGTGCAGTGTTTTGGGCAGCGTGCCCCGCTGCATCGCCAGGACCATCTTGATCACACCCGCGACACCGGCCGCGGCCTGGGTGTGACCGAGGTTCGACTTGACCGTGCCCAGCAGCAGCGGGCGCTCGCGGTCCTGGCCGTAGGTCGCCAGCAGCGCCTGCGCCTCGATCGGATCGCCCAGCGTGGTGCCCGTGCCGTGCGCGTCGACGGCGTCGATGTCGGTGTATGCCAGCCCCGCGTCGGCCAGCGCCTGCCGGATGACGCGCTGCTGGGAGGGGCCGTTGGGGGCGGTGAGGCCGTTGGACGCACCGTCCTGGTTGACGGCGGTGCCGCGCACGATGCCGCGGACCTCGTGCCCGTTGCGTATCGCGTCGGAGAGCCGTTCCAGTACGAGCACGCCGACGCCCTCCGACCAGGAGGTGCCGTCCGCGTCACCGGAGAACGCCTTGCAGCGGCCGTCCGGGGCCAGTCCGCCCTGGGCGCTGAACTCCACGAAGGCGTCAGGGCTCGACATCACCGACACGCCACCGGCGAGCGCCAGCGAGCACTCGCCGCCGCGCAGCGCCCGGGTGGCCCAGTGCAGGGCGACCAGCGAGGCCGAGCAGGCGGTGTCGACGGTGACCGCCGGGCCTTCGAGACCGAGCACGTACGACACGCGTCCTGACAGCACGCTCGCGGTGTTGCCGGTGGCCGCGTACCCCTGTACGTCGTCGGAACCGGCCCGCAGCACGGCGGTGTAGTCCTGGCCGTTGGTGCCGACGAAGACGCCCGTCTGGCTGCCGCGCAGCGCGCCGGGGTCGATGGCGGCCCGTTCCAGCGCCTCCCACGAGGTCTCCAGCAGCAACCGCTGCTGCGGGTCCATGGCGAGCGCCTCGCGGGGCGAGATCCCGAAGAAGCCGGCGTCGAACTCGGCCACGCCGCTGAGGAATCCGCCCTCGCGGGTGGTGGACGCCCCCGCCGCCAGCGCGTCCAGGTCCCAGTGCCGGTCGGTCGGGAACGGCGAGATCGCGTCGCGCCCCTCCGAGAGCAGCTGCCAGAAGTCCTCGGGCGAGGTCACTCCGCCGGGGAAGCGGCAGCCGATGCCGACGATCGCGATCGGGTCGTCGGCCGGGGGCCGGGTGGCGGAGTCCGTCGGCCGCGTGGCGGGTGCCGCCCGCTCCGGCAGCGATCCGAGCAGCTCGGCGAGCAGGAACTCCGCCAGTTCCTGCGGGGTCGGGTAGTCGTACACCAGCGAAGCGGGCAGGGTCAGCCCGGTGGCCGTGGCGATCCCGTTGCGCAGTTCCAGCGTGGTCAGCGAATCGAAGCCCAGGTCCCGGAAGGTCCAGTCGGCCTCGACGGTGGTTGCGTCGGCGTGGCCGAGCACCGCGGCCACCTGGGTGCGCAGCAGATCCAGCAAGAACCGGCCGCGCTCGGCGTCGGGCATGCCCGCCAGCCGCTGCCGTAGCTCCGACTCGCCGGGTATACGGGCCTCGGGGCCGCCGTCGGTCACGAGGACCTGCCGCACCTCGGGCAGATCACGTACGAGCGGGGCGGGCCTGGCGGAGGTGTAGGCGGGGACGAAGCGGCCCCAGTCGATGTCGGCGACGGTGAGGGCGGTGTCGTCGTGCTCGACGGCGGCGCGCAGCGCGGAGATGGCCAGGTCCGGTGCGAGGGGCGCGAATCCGCCACGCCGTACCCGCCGTTCGATCTCGCCGCTGTCGTGGTCGGCGTCCATGCCGACGCCCACCGCGCTGCCGCCGCCGACCATGCCTGATCCGGCCCACGGGCCCCACGCGATCGACACGGCGGCGCGGCCCCGGGTCCTGCGGTGTTCCGCGAGGGCGTCCAGGTAAGCGTTCGCGGCGGCGTAGTTGCCCTGCCCGGCCGCGCCGATGACGCCCGCCGTCGAGGAGAACAGCACGAATGCCGACAGCTCGGCGTCCTGGGTCAGTTCGTCCAGGTTCCGCGCGGACACTGCCTTGGCGCGCAGTACGGCCGCGAAGTCGTCCGGCGTCAGGTCGTCCACGACGCGGTCCTCGATCACGCCCGCGGTGTGCATGACCGCGGTGAGCGGGCAGTCCTCGGGAATGTCCGCGAGGACCGCGGCGAGAGCGTCCCGGTCAGCGGCGTCGCAGGCCGTGACGGTGACCCGGACGCCGAGTTCGGTGAGTTCCCGCCGCAGGCCGTCGGCGCCCGGCGCCTCCTGGCCGCGCCGGCTGATCAGCAACAGATGGTCCGCGCCCTCGCGGGCCAGCCAGCGGGCGACGTGTCCGCCGAGGCCGCCGGTGCCGCCGGTGACCAGGACGGTGCCGCTCGGTGTGAACTCGCGTGCGGTCCTGTGGTCCGTCGCCACCGGGCTGTGTGCGAGCCTGCGCGCGAACACGCCGGAGGCGCGTACGGCGACCTGGTCCTCGGCGTCCGTGCCGGTGTCCGCGAGGACGCTCCGGAGTCGGCGCGCCGTGGCCGGGTCGATCCGCTCAGGCAGGTCGATCAACCCGCCCCAGCGTCGGGGGTGTTCGAGTGCGACGACGCGGCCGAGGCCCCACACGGCGGCCTGGGCCGGGCTGTGCACCGGCTCGGAGCGGCCGACGGACACCGCGCCTCGGGTGACGCACCACAGCGGGGCGTCGATCCCGGCGTCGCCGAGCGCCTGGAACGCGGTGGCCGTGCGGGCTGAGACCCCGCCGCCGTCAAACGCGTCGTCGTCATCGAGCGCGAGCAGGGAGAGCACCCCGGCGAACTCGCCCTTGGGCAGCCGCTCCGCGAGCGATTCGCGGTCCGCTCCGGTGACCTCGACGCGTACGGTCGGCGCGCCGAGGCCATCGATCACAGCGGTCAGCCACGTGTCGTCGCCGGACCCGGCCGGGGTGAGTACGAGCCACCGGCCAGGCAGGGCCTGCGACCTCGGCGTGGCGCTCGTCGGCTTCCAGATCGCCTGGTAGCGCAGTGCGTCGACGGTGGACCTGTCACGGCGGCGACGGCGCCACGACGACAGCGCCGGAGCCAGCACGCTCACCGCCTCGGCGTCGAGGTCGAGCGTGGCGGCCAGCGAGTCCGTGTCCTCGCGCTCCACCGCGGACCAGAAGTCGGTGTCCGCTCCGTCCTCGGCGGCGGGCGCCACCGGGAGTGCGGGCTCCGCCCAGAACCGCTGCCGCTGGAAGGCGTAGGTGGGCAGTTCGACGCGCCGTGCGCCCATTCCGGCGAAGAAGCCGGACCAGTCCACGGACACGCCGCCCACGTGCGCGCCCGCCAGCGCGGCGGTGATGGCGGGCACCTCGTCGCGGTCGCGGCGCAGTGCCGGGATCACGGCTGTGCGTGCCTGTGCCTCGTCGTCCAGGCAGTCCTGGGCCATGGCGCTGAGCACCCCGTCCGGGCCGAGCTCGAGGAAGGTGCGTACGCCCCGCTCGGCGAGCGTGGCCATGCCTTCGGCGAAGCGGACGGTGCGGCGGACGTGCCGCACCCAGTAGTCCGGGGAGCCCAGCTCCTCGTCGGTGGCGAGTTCGCCGGTGACGGTGGAGACGAGGGGGATCGCCGCCGGGTGGTAGGACACGCGCGCGGCGACGGCGGCGAAGCCGTCGAGCATGGCGTCCATGCGCGGCGTGTGGAAGGCGTGGCTCACCCGGAGCCGCTTGGTCCGCCTGCCGCGCGCCGCCAGGTCGGCCGCCATCGTCTCGACGGCGTCCTCGTCCCCGGCGATCACCAGCGAGGCCGGGCCGTTGACGGCGGCGATGGACACGCGGTCGGTGAGCAGCGGGGCGACCTCGTCCTCGGTGGACTCGACGGCGACCATGGCCCCTCCGGCGGGCAGGTCCTCCATCAGCCGCCCGCGTGCGGCCACCAGCGTGCAGGCGTCCTCCAGCGAGAACACGCCCGCGACGTGTGCCGCGGCCAGTTCGCCGACGGAGTGCCCGGCGAGGTAGTCGGGCGCGATGCCCCAGGATTCGAGGAGCCGGAACAGGGCCACCTCGATCGCGAACAGTGCGGGCTGGGTGTGGCCGGTCCGGTCGAGCAGCGCGGCCTCGGGTGTGCCGTCGTCCGCGAACATGACCTCGCGCAGCGGGCGGGCCAGCTCGGTGTCGAGGTGCGCCAGTACGGCGTCCAGCGCGTCGGCAAACACCGGGAACCGCTCGTACAGCTCCCGGCCCATGCCGGGACGCTGGCCGCCCTGTCCGGTGAACAGGTAGGCGAGCCGGCCCCGGCCCATGCCGCCTCCGCCGCCGTGCACCACGCTCGCGTCGCTCAGGCCGTCGCGCAGCGCCAGCAGGCCGCGGCGCAGGCCGTTCTGGTCGCGGGCGATGACGGCCGCGCGGCGTTCGAAGCTCGACCGGGTCAGCGCCTGTGAGTACGCCAGGTCCGTGAGGTGTGTTCCGGGCCGGTCCTCGACCAGGGACAGCAGCCGGTCGGCCTGCGCCCGCAGCGCGTCGTCGGTGCGGCCGGACAGCACGACGGGGACGATCTCCGCGCGAGGCCCGGCGGCGGGCTCGGCGGGTTCCTCGACGAGCGGCGCCTGTTCGAGAACGGTGTGCACATTGGTGCCGCTGATGCCGAACGAGGACACGCCGGCCCGGCGCGGCCGCCCGGTCTGCGGCCACTCGGTGGGCTCGGTCAGCAGTTCCACCGCGCCCGCGGACCAGTCCACGTGGGACGACGGGGTGTCGGCGTGCAGGGTCGGGGGGAGGACGCCGTGGCGCAGCGCCATCACCATCTTGATCACGCCGGCCGCGCCGGAGGCGGCCTGGGTGTGTCCGATGTTGGACTTGATCGAGCCCAGCAGCAGCGGCCGTCCGCGGTCCTGTCCGTAGGTCGCCAGCAGCGCCTGCGCCTCGATCGGGTCGCCGAGCGCGGTACCGGTGCCGTGGCCCTCGATCGCGTCGATGTCCGCCGCGGACAGTCCCGAGTTGGCCAGCGCCTGCCGGATCACGCGCTGCTGGGACGGCCCGTTGGGGGCGGTCAGGCCGTTGGAGGCGCCGTCCTGGTTGACCGCACTGCCGCGGACCACCGCGAGGATCGGGTGCCCGTTGCGCCGGGCGTCCGACAGCCGCTCCACGAGCACCATGCCGACGCCCTCGGCGAGCGCCATGCCGTCGGCGGAGTCCGCGTACGCCTTGCAGCGTCCGTCGGGGGCCAGCGCCCGCTGGCGGCTGAAGCCGATGAAGGTGCTCGGCGTGGACATGAGGCTCACGCCGCCGGCGAGCGCGAGCGTGCTCTCGCCGTTGCGCAGCGACTGGCAGGCCAGGTGCAGCGCCGTCAGCGAGGAGGAGCAGGCGGTGTCGAGGGTGACCGCGGGGCCCTCCAGGCCCAGCAGGTAGGAGACCCGGCCGGACAGCACGCTGGACAGCGTGCCGGTGACCGCGTGTCCGTCCGGGCCCTCCGAGCCGTCCGCGCCGTCGCCGCTGGGCGCGCCGCCTGCCTGGTAGTCCTGGTAGCTGGCCCCGATGAACGCGCCTGTGAGGGTGGAACGCACGGTGTCGGGGACGATCCCGGCGCGTTCGAACGCCTCCCACGCGGTCTCCAGCAGGAGTCGCTGCTGCGGGTCCATGGTCATCGCCTCGCGCGGCGAGATGCCGAAGAAGGCGGGGTCGAAATCGGCGGCGTGGTGCAGGAAACCGCCTTGCGCGCTGTACGTACGCCCCGGGGTGTCCGGGTCCGGGTCGTACAGGGCGTCGGTGGGCCAGCCGCGGTCGGCCGGGAATCCGGAGATCGCGTCCGCGCCGCCCATGACCAGTTCCCACAGTTCTTCCGGCGAATTGGCCTCGCCCGGGTAACGGCAGCTCATGCCGATGATGGCGATCGGCTCGTCGGTGGTGGCGGACACGGCCGGGGCCGCGGTCCCCTGCTCGTCGCCGGTGATCCCGGTACGCAGGAACTCGGCCAGCGCCACCGGGGTCGGGTAGTCGAACACCATGGTCGCGGGCAGGCTGAGCCCGGTGATCGCGGCCAGCCGGTTGCGCAGGTCTACCGCGGTCAGGGAGTCGAACCCGACCTCCCGGAAGGCGCGCCGCTCGGCCACCGTCTCGACGGAACCGTGGCCGAGCACGGCCGCGGCCTGGCCTCGTACGGTGTCCAGCAGCAGCCGGTCCCGCTCGACGGGCGGCAGAGCGGCCAGCTTCGCCGCGAACTCGCCGTCGCCCGCCTGCCCGGCCTGCGCTTCGGCGGCCTCGACCAGCCGTCGCACCTCGGGCACCTCGTCGAACAGGGACGTCGGGCGGACCGAGCCGAACACCGGGTAGTAGCGGTCCCAGTCGACATCGGCGATCGCGAGCACGGTCTCGTCGTCGTCCATCGCGCGCCGCATCCCGGTCAGCGCGAGGCCCGCGTCCATGAACTCCAGGCCGCTGCGGCGGATCTGGTCCGGAGCGACCCGGCCGATGCCGAGCTCGTTGGCCCAGATGCCCCAGTGGACGGACGTCGCGGTCAGTCCGCGGGCGCGCCGGTTGGCGGCCAGCGCGCTGAGGTAGGCGTTGCCCGCCACGTATGCGGCATGCTGGCCGCTTCCCCACATGCCGGCGACGGACGAGAACAGCACGAAGGCGTCGAGTTCGGTGTCCGCCAGCAGCTCGTCCAGGTTCCGCGCACCAGCGACCTTGGCGTGCATGACCCTGGCGAACGCCGCCATGTCCGTCTCCGCCAGCGTGTGCAGCTCGATGACGGCGGCGGCGTGAATGACGGTGCGCAGGGTGTGGCCTTCGGCCGTCAGCCGGTCCAGCAGCGCGGCGAGCGCCTCGCGGTCGGTGATGTCACAGGTGGCGACGGTGGCTTCGGTGCCCTGCCCGGCCAATTCGTCCACCAGCTCGGCGGCGCCGGGCGCGGCCATGCCCCGGCGGCTGACCAGGACGATCCGTTCGGCGCCCTGGTTCGCCAGCCAGCGCGCGACATGCGGGCCCAGCGTCCCGGTGCCGCCGGTGACCAGCACCGTCCCGCGCGGCTCCCAGGTCCGGCGCGGCTCGCGGTCACCGGCCGGGGCGCGCACGATGCGCCGGGTCAGCACACCGGAGGTGCGTATGGCGAGCTGGTCCTCGCCGCCCGTGGTCTCTGTTCCAGCCCCGGGCCCGGCTCCGGCCAGTATGGCCGCCAGCCGCTGCCCGCCCCGCTCGTCCAGGGTCTCCGGCAGGTCCACCACTCCGCCGTAGAAGCGCGGGTTTTCCAGCGCGGCGGTCCAGCCCACGCCGAGCGTCTGCGCCTGGACCGGGCGGATGACCTGGTCGGAACGCCCGGTGGAGACCGCGCCCCGGGTCAGGCACCACAGGGGTGCCTCGGCGCCGGTGTCCTCCAGGGCCTGTACGAGGGCGACGGCCAGGGCCGTGCCGGCGGCCAGCTCGGGGTACGCCCGGCACGGCTCCTCGGCGGCGGCCAGCAGGGACACGATCCCGGCGATGTCGCTGGGCTGGTCCACCCCGTCTGCCTCTTCTGTCTCATCTGCGTCCGCCAGTCGGGACGCCAGCACGGCACGGTCCAGGCAGGACTCGTCCAGCGCCACCCGGCGTACGCGTGCGCCGTGGGCCCGTAGCGCGGCCACCACGTCTTCGCCGACACCACCCGCGCCCGTACGGCCTTCGCCTTCGGCGGTGACGACCAGCCAGGTTCCCGAGAGCGTCGCCCGGGGCAGGGCGGGCAGCGGCGTCCAGGTGACCTGGTAGCGCCAGTCGTCCACGGTGGACTGCTCGTGCTTGCGACGGCGCCAGGCGGTCAGTCCCGGCAGGATCGCGGCGAGAGCCTCCTCGTCGACGTGCAGGCTCTCGGTCAGACCCGCGAGGTCCGCGCGCTCGACGGCGGCCCAGAAGGCGGCGTCCGCCGGGTCGGCTGCCTCGGCCCGCTCGGCCTCGACGGGCCGTACCCACAACTGCTGGTGCTGGAAGGGGTACGTGGGCAGGTCGACCCGCTTCGCCGCCGGCGCGAAGGCGGCGGTCCAGTCGACGCGTACGCCCCGTACGTACGCCTCGGCCAGCGAGGTCAGCACGCGCCGCGGCCCGTCCTCGCCCCGCCGCAGGGTACCGACGGCCACGGCCGGCACCGCGGTCTCGTCGATCAGGGCCTGCACCCCCATGGTCAACACCGGGTGGGCACTGACCTCGATGAACGCGCGGTGCTGCTCCTCCAGCAGCTGCGCGACCGCGGGCGCGAAGCGCACGGTCCGGCGGAGGTTGCGGTACCAGTACTCGGCGTCCATGCCGCTCGTGTCGAGCCAGTCACCGGTCACGGTGGACAGCAGCGGGACGAGCGAGGCGCGCGGGGTGATCGGCGCCAGCTCGGTGAGCAGTTCGTCGCGCAGATCCTCGACGTGCGCCGAGTGCGAGGCGTAGTCCACAGCGATCTTCCGCGCCCGTACGCCGTCCTCGGTCAGGCGGGCGAACAGTTCGTCCAGCGCTTCTGGATCGCCGCACACCACCACTGCACCGGGGCCGTTCACGGCCGCGATCGACAACCGCTCGTCCCAAGCCTCCAGCCGGGACCGGGCCTCGTCGGCGGACAGCGCCACGGACATCATGCCGCCGCGCCCCGCGAGGCGCCGGCCGATCGCCTGGCTGCGCAACGCCACCACGCGGGCACCGTCCTCGATGGACAGCGCGCCCGCGACCACGGCCGCCGCGATCTCGCCCTGCGAATGGCCGACGACCGCGTCCGGAATGACGCCGTACGACTCCCACACCGACGCCAGCGACACCATCACCGCGAACGACACCGGCTGCACGACGTCGACGCGCTCCAGCGACGGCGCACCGGGCTCCTGCCGCAGGACGTCCTCCAGCGACCAGTCCACGAACCGGCCCAGGGCCGTCGCACACTCGCGGAGCCGCTCGGCGAACACCGGCGACCGGTCCAGCAGAGCGGCGCCCATCCCAGCCCACTGCGTGCCCTGCCCGGGGAAGACGAACACCGTCTTCCCCTCGACATCGGCCTCGCCGCGGACCACGGGAGCCGACAGGTCCTCATCGGAGAACGCGGCCAGTGCGGCCGACAGTTCGGCGCGGTCCGCGCCGACGGCCACCGCGCGCCGCTCGAACGCCGACCGCGATGTCACCAGGGAGAAGCCGACATCGGCGACGTCCACCGGAGCGGCCTCGACGTGCGATACCAGGTCTGCCGCCCGGTCGCGCAGCGAGGCTCCGTCCCGGGCCGACAGCACCCATGGCACCACGCCCCGAGCCTGCTCGGACGGCGACGAAGCCGGGGTGGGTTCGCGTTCGGGGGCGGGTTCGGCCGGTGCCTGTTCCAGCACCGCGTGCGCGTTCGTACCGCTGATCCCGAAAGACGACACCGCGCACCGGCGCGGCTGCCCGGTCTCCGGCCACGGCACCGGCTCGGCGAGCAACCGGAGCGCCCCCGAGGACCAGTCCACATGCGACGAAGGCGTGTCCACGTGCAGGGTCTGCGGCAGAACGCCGAGCCGCAGCGCCATCACCATCTTGATCACGCTCGCGACACCCGCCGCCGACTGGGTGTGGCCGATGTTCGATTTCACGGACCCCAGCCACACCGGCCGCTCGGGATCCCGGTCACGGCCGTAGGTCGCCAGCAGCGCCTGCACCTCGATCGGGTCGCCGAGCGGCGTGCCGGTGCCGTGTGCTTCCACCGCGTCGATCTCGGCGGGCGAGATCCTCGCGGTGGCCAGTGCCTTGCGGATCACCCGCTGCTGCGACGGGCCGTTGGGCGCGGTCAGTCCGTTCGAGGCGCCGTCCTGGTTGATCGCGCTGCCGCGGATGACGGCGAGCACCGGATGCCCGTTGCGCCGCGCGTCCGACAGCCGCTCGACCAGCAGCAGCCCGACGCCCTCGGCCAGCGCCATGCCGTCCGCACCGTCGGAGAACGCTTTGCAGCGGCCGTCGGCGGCGAGCGCGCGCTGGCGACTGAACGCCACGAACGCGTCCGGCGTCGTCATCACCGTGGCGCCCCCGGCCAGCGCGAGCGAGCTCTCGCCGTCGCGCAGGCTCTGGCAGGCCAGGTGGAGGGCGACCAGCGACGAGGAGCAGGCGGTGTCGACCGTGACGGCCGGGCCTTCGAGACCGAGCGCGTACGCCACGCGGCCCGACAGCACGCTCGGAATGGACCCGGTGACCATGTGCCCCTCGGTGCCGTCGCCCGCGCCACGGCCGTAGTCCTGGTAGCTGGAGCCGATGAACGCGCCGGTCAGGGTGGAGTGCAGCGCGGCCGGGTCGATCCCGGCCCGTTCGACGGCCTCCCACGCGGTCTCCAGCAGCAGGCGCTGCTGCGGGTCCATCACCAGCGCCTCGCGCGGCGAGATGCCGAAGAAGACCGGGTCGAACGCGCCCGCGTCGTGCAGGAACCCGCCCTGTGTGGAGTAGGTCGTGCCGCTGCGGTCCGGATCCGGGTCGTACAGGCCGGTGGTGTCCCAGCCACGGTTGACCGGGAATTCCGAGACCGCGTCCGCCCCGGAGGAGACCAGGTCCCAGAACTGCTCGGGCGAGTTGACGCCACCGGGGAAGCGGCAGCTCATCCCGATGATCGCGATCGGCTCGTCGTCGATGGACGCGGCAGGGACGGCGCCCGCGCCGTACGCATCGGTGGTCTCGGTGCCGTCGGCGGCGTCGATCAGCAGCTCCGCCCGCAGATACCGGGCCAGCGCGACGGGGGTCGGATAGTCGAAGACCATGGTGCTGGGCAGGGTCAAGTCGGTGACCAGGCCGAGCCGCTTGCGCAGTTCCACGGCGGTCAGCGAGTCGAACCCGTGGTCCTGGAAGGCCCTGTCCGGCTTGATGGCGTCCGGGCCGGGGTGCCCGAGCACAGCGGCCGCGTGGGTACGGACCAGGTCGAGCAGCACCGGCAGCCGGCCGCTCTCCGGGGCCTCATGCAAACGCTCGCGTAGTGCCGAGGCCGCCGTTTCGCTCTCGCGCCGCGCTTCCCTGGCCGTCTCCGCGGCCTCACGCGCGCCGGGCAGCGTAGTGAGCGACGCGATGGACCGCAGGCTGAACAGCGCCTCCAGCACCTGCTTATCGCCCAGGTCTGCGACAATCGTGGTCGCGTGCGGCTCGGCCACCAGCTCGGACAGGGCTTCCAACGCGAGCCGTGGTTCCAGCGCCGTAGTCCCCGCGTGCCGCGCCCGCGCGGCCATGCCGTCCCCGCTCCAGGCGCCCCAGGCGATCGAGGTCGCGGGCAGACCTCGCGACCGGCGCTGCAGAGCCAGCGCGTCCAGCACCGCGTTGGCGGCCGCGTAGTTCGCCTGGCCGAGGTTGCCCAGGGCACCGGCCACCGACGAGAACAGCGCGAACACCGACAGACCGCGGTCGGCCGTCAGCTCGTCCAGCAGCATCGCCGGAGCGACCTTGGACTGGAACACTCCCTCGAACCGCTCCGGGGTCAGACCGTCCAGCATCGCGTCGTCCAGCACCCCGGCCGCGTGCACCACACCGGTCAGCGGGAACTCGGCCGGGACGGCGGCCAGTACGCCTTCCAGCTCGGCGCGATCGGCGACATCGCAGGCCACGACCGTGACCCGGGCGCCCAGTGCGGTCAGCTCCGTTTCCAGTTCCGGTGCGCCCGGCGCGCCCGGTCCACGGCGGCTCAACAACAGCAGGTGTTCCGTGCCGCGTTCGGCCAGCCATCGGGCCACGTGCGCGCCCAGCGCGCCGGTACCACCGGTGATCAGCACCGTGCCCGACGGCTCCCAGCACGTCGCGCCCTCACTCTCGACGATGGGGGTGAGGGTGGGGTCGACGGGCGGGGTGGGCGCGGGAGCGGACACCAACCGACGGCCGTAGACGCCCGAGGCGCGAACCGCGACCTGGTCCTCATCACCCGGCCCGGCCAGCACCCCGACCAACCGTCGCACGACCAGGTCGTCGAGCTCCTGTGGCAGATCGATCAGTCCACCCCAACGGTCCGAGTACTCCAACGCGGCGACCCGGCCCAGCCCCCACACCGCGGCCTGCACAGGGTGGCTTACCGGATCGGCGGACCCCACCGACATCGCGCCGCGAGTCACCGCCCACACGGGCGCCCCGATCCCGGCATCCTCCAGCGCCTGCGCCAGAACCGCCGTGTCCACCGCACCGGCGGGCACACCCGGCCAACGAGCCCATTCGTCAGCCGCGAGCAGAGACACCACGCCCGAGGGCTCTGCCACACCCTGTGCAGTCACCTCGGCTATCTGTCGGGTGAGTTGCTCGGCCAATGCCGCACGCTCGGCGTCTTCGACCACCACCCGCACCACGTCCCCGCCCAGCGCAGCAAGCACGAACCGAACCCACTCGTGCTCGGCCTCGTCTGCCGGGACCACAACCAACCAGGTCCCGGACAACGCCGTCGGCAGCGTGCCGCTCAACGCCTGCCATGTCTCCCGGTACCGCAACGAATCCACCGCCGACCGGGTCCGGCTCCGGTTACGCCAGGCCGCCAGCGCGGACACCACGCCGTCCAACGCGTCCGTGTCGATCTCCAGGCGGGCCGCCAGGCCCTCCAGGTCCTCACTCTCAACCGCGGCCCAGAACTCCGCGTCGACCCCGTCCACGGCCATCCCGGCCTGGGTCCCCGCGCTCTGAGCCGCCTCGGGCCAATACCGCTGCCGTTGGAAGGCGTAGGTGGGCAGTTCGACCCGGCGCGCACCGGTGCCGGTGTAGATCGCCCGCCAGTCCACGGCCACGCCGGTCACGTGCAGGCGGGCGAGCGCGGTGAGTGCCGCGGTCTCCTCCGGGCGGTCCTCACGCAGCACCGGCACCACCACGGCCTCATCCGGTGCCGACTCCCGGACCAGGGCCGACAGCACACCGTCCGGGCCCAACTCCAGGAACGTCCGCACCCCGGCGTCGGCCAGCTCCTGAACGCCATCGGTGAACCGTACGGTCTCCCGCACATGCCGCACCCAATACTCCGGCGAACACAACTCCCCGGCCGTGGCAAGGGCACCAGTCAGGTTCGACACCACCGGAATCACCGGCTCACCGAACTCCAGACCCTCCACGACGGCACGGAAATCATCCAGCATCGAATCCATCAGCGGCGAGTGGAACGCGTGACTCACCGCGAGCCTGCTCGTACGCCGCCCGCCAGCCTCGAACCGTGCCGCAACCTCCAGCACCGCATCCTCGGCACCGGAGACCACCACCGACGACGGCCCGTTCACCGCCGCGATCGACACCTGATCGGACAACAACGGCCAGACCTCGTCCTCGGCGGCCTGCACCGCCACCATCGCACCACCGGCCGGCAGCGCCTGCATCAACCGAGCCCGCGCCATCACCAGCGCGCACGCGTCTTCCAACGACAGGACACCCGCCACGTGTGCTGCCGCCACCTCGCCGATCGAATGCCCACCCACAAAGTCCGGAGTCACACCCAGCGACTCCACCAGCCGGAACAACGCCACCTCGACCGCGAACAGGGCGGGCTGGGCCGACCCAGTGCTGTTCAAGGCCCCGGCGTCCTCACCCCACATCACCCTCCGCACTGAATCGTCCAAGTGCGCGAGTACGGCATCCAGCGCCTCCGCGAACACCGGGAACCGGCCATACAGCTCCCGGCCCATACCCAGCCGCTGCGCACCCTGCCCGGAGAACACCACAGCCAACGAACCCTGACCCACCGCACCCCGAGCAGCCTCGACCACACCCTCCTCAGAAGCCAGCAACACCGCCCGATGCTCGAACACCGACCGCCCGACGGCCAGCGAGAAACCGATGTCCAGTGACCCGGCACTGCCCGCGAGAGACCTGGTCTGATCCACCTGCGCGTCCAGCGCGGCCTCGGTCTTCGCCGACACCATCCACGGCACCACACCCGGCACCACCACCGGCTCCGGCTCCGGCTCCCCGACCGGCAGCTCAACCAAAGGCGCGGCCTCAAGAATCACATGCGCATTGGTGCCGCTGATCCCGAACGAAGACACACCCGCCCGGCGCGGACGGCCCGCCTCCGGCCACGCAGTGTTGTCCGCCACCAACCGCACGTCCCCGGCCGTCCAGTCCACGTGTGACGACGGCACCTCGGCGTGCAGCGTGCGCGGCAGCACCCCATGCCGCATCGCCATCACCGTCTTGATCACACCCGCGACACCCGCCGCAGCCTGCGTATGACCAATATTCGACTTCACCGAGCCGAGCAGCAGCGGACGCTCGACATCCCGGTCCTGCCCATAGGTGGCCAGCAGGGCCTGCGCCTCGATCGGATCACCCAAAGTGGTACCCGTCCCGTGTGCCTCCACGGCATCGACATCCACCGGGGAGAGCCCGCCACTGGCCAGCGCCTGCCGGATCACCCGCTGCTGGGAGGGACCATTCGGCGCGGTCAACCCATTCGACGCACCATCCTGATTCACCGCACTACCCCGCACCACAGCCAGCACGGAGTGCCCATTCCGCTGGGCATCGGACAACCGCTCCAACACCAGCATGCCGACACCCTCACCCCAGCCCACACCATCAGCCGAATCCGAGAACGCCTTACAACGACCATCAGCAGACAGCCCACCCTGCCGCGAGAACTCCACAAACGTCGTCGGCGTCGACATCACCGTCACACCACCAGCCAACGCCAACGAACACTCACCCGCACGCAACGCCTGCGCCGCCAGATGCATCGCCACCAACGACGACGAACACGCCGTATCGATCGTGACCGTCGGACCCTCAAGCCCGAGCGTGTACGACACGCGGCCCGACGCCACACTCGGCGCACTCGCGTTACCCCGGAACCCCTCAAACTCCTGACCACCCAGCAACGAGGCGTAGTCGTTGTACATCACCCCGGCAAACACGCCAGTCCGGCTCCCCCGCAACGACACCGGATCAACACCGGCACGCTCAACGGCCTCCCACACCGTCTCCAACAACAACCGCTGCTGCGCATCAGTCGCCAACGCCTCACGCGGACTCATCCCAAAAAACGCCGCATCGAACGCACCCGCATCGTGCAGAAACCCACCCGCACGCGTCGACGACGTCCCCAGATGATCCGGATCCGGATGGTAAAGCCTCCCCAGATCCCAACCCCGATCAACAGGGAACTCACCAACCGCATCCACCCCACCAGACACCAACCGCCACAGATCATCCGGAGACGACACCCCGCCCGGATACCGGCAGGCCATCCCCACGATCACCACCGGATCATCCGCCACCGACGGCAACACACCCACCGGCACCGACACACCCGTATCCGACCCCAGCAACTCATCACACAGATGGTCCGCGAGTGCCTGCGCGGTCGGATAGTCGAACACCAGCGTCGCCGGAAGCCGCAACCCCGTCGCCGCACCCAACCCATTACGCAGCTCCACCGCCATCAACGAATCAAAGCCCAGATCACGGAACGTACGAGCTGCATCCACCCCCGCAGCACCCTCGTACCCGAGCACCAACGCGACCCGATTGCGCACCAGGTCCAGCAGCACCTCCCGCTGCTCTACCTCGCCCAGCCCAGCCAGCCGTTGCATCAGCCCGGTGGACGCAATCCGCCCGGCCGTGCGGCGCGTACGGATCAGACCGCGCAGCAGAGGCGGCACCTCACCACGAGCCCGCAGCGCCGACAGATCCAGCCGCACCGGCAACACCACCGGCTCCTCAGCCCCCACAGCGGCATCGAACAGCGCCACACCCTGCTCGACAGACAACGGCGGCAGACCCGCACTCGCCATCCGCTCCCGATCGGCGGGAGCCAGATCGCCGAGCATGCCGCCAGGATGGTCCCACGGCCCCCACGCCAACGACACACCCGGCAGCCCCTGATCACGCCGGTACCGCACCAACGCGTCCAAGAACGCATTCCCGGCGGCATAACTCCCCTGACCCGCACTGCCCAACGTCCCCGCCGCGGAGGAGAACACCACGAACGCAGACAAGTCCAAGCCCTGCGTCAGCTCATGCAGATGCCACGCCGCATCCACCTTCGGACGCAACACCGCATCAACACGCCCCGGAGTCAACGCACCAATCACACCGTCATCGAGCACACCAGCCGCATGCACCACAGCCGAAATCTCACGCCCGGCCAGCACCTCCGCCAGCGCCTCACGATCAGCCACATCACACGCCACCACCTCGACCCGGGCACCCAATCCGGTGAGTTCGGCGACCAGGTCCTCAGCACTCGGCGATGCCATCCCCCGCCGGGACACCAGCAGCAGATCCCGCACACCACGCTCGGCCACCAGGTGCCGGGCCACCACTGCACCCAGGCCGCCGGTGCCGCCCGTGACCAACACGCTGCCCTGCCCATCCCACACCCGCACCACAGCGTCGGACACACCCAAGCGAGCCAACCGCGGCACCACCAACCGCCCATCCCGCGCCGCCAACTCCGGCTCGGGCTGCGCCAACGCCCGCGCCAACACCGCCCCCGACACAGCACCGTCACCAAGATCCAGCAACGTGATCCGATCCGGATGCTCCGACTGCGCCGACCGCACCAAACCCCACACCGACGCCACCGCCAGATCACCGACAGCACCACGCGCCACCACAACCAGACGAGACCCCGCGAACCGCTCCCCCTCCAACCACCCCTGAACCAACCCCAAAGCCCACACCGCAGAAGCGTGGACGGAATCCACCACCCCGTCATCGCGCCCCTCGGCACCAACCACAGCCAACACCACATCCGGCACCGGGCCCTCAGCCACAGCCAACGCGGCCAGATCCGCACACCCCTCCACGGAGATCCCCGCATCCCGCAACCCATCGCTCAAGCCACCATCCGAGCCGACCACCGCAACCGCCGACGGCCCCGCATCCACCCCCTCAGCCACCGGAGCCCACTCCACCCGGAACAACGAATCCCGGCCAACCGTCCCGCCAACACCGAACTGTTCGGCCGTTACCGGGCGGACCAGGAGGCCGTCCACCGAAGCAACCGGTGCGCCCACCACATCCGCGACCTCGATGGACACCGCCCCCCGCTCGCCATACGACAACCGAGCCCGCACCGTCGTCGCTCCAGAGGCGAAGAACGAGACACCCTCCCAAGAAAACGGCAGCACCCCGTTCTCAGCGTCCTCGCTGCCACCTGCAAACACCGCCGCGTGCAACACCGCGTCCAGCAGAGCGGGATGCACACCAAACCCACCGGGCTCAACCTCTTCTGGCATTGCAACCTCGGCAAACACGGCATCACCGCGCCGCCAAGCAGCCCGCAGCCCCCGAAACACGGACCCGTACTCAAAGCCAGCCTCGGCCCGGTTCTCATAAAAGCCATCCAGATCGACCGGCTCGGCGCCCAACGGCGGCCACACCGCGGCATCGAACCCAATGCCGGGCAGCTCGTCCGCCGCGGCCAGGACGCCCGTGGCGTGCTGGGTCCACGGCAGTTCGTCGGTGCCATCCGGCCGGGAGAAGATCTTCACCGACCGGTGCCCAGAGTCGTCAGGTTCACCGACGAACACCTGGATCTGCACCGCGCCCAGCTCCAGCAACACCAGAGGCGCAGCAAGCGTCAGCTCCTCGACACGGTCACACCCGACCTCGTCACCGGCCCGGATCGCCAACTCCACGAAAGCCGTACCCGGCACCAGAACCCGGCCCATCACCACGTGATCAGCCAGCCACGGATGCGATGCCAACGACAGGCGACCGGCGAACACCACACCGTCCGAGTCGGCCAACGACACCGCCGCACCCAGCAGCGGATGCTCAGCCGAGGCCAGGCCAGCAGCCCGTACGTCCCCCATGCCGGCCAGAGCGGTGGGCCAGAACCGCTGCCGCTGAAACGCGTACGTAGGCAACGCGACTCGCTGGGCGTCCGTGCCCGCGAAGAACGCCCGCCAGTCCACGGCCACACCGGTCACGTGGAGCCGCGCCAGCGCCGCGACGGCAGCCGCCTCCTCCAGGCGGTCCTTACGCAGCACCGGCACCACCACGGCCTCATCCGGTACCGACTCCCGGACCAGCGCCGACAGCACACCGTCCGGCCCCAGCTCCAGGAACGTCCGCACCCCGGCCTCCGACAACGCCTGAACGCCATCGGCGAACCGTACGGTCTCCCGCACATGCCGCACCCAGTACTCCGGCGAGCACAGCTCGTCGGCCGGGGCGAGGCCGCCGGTCAGGTTCGACACCACCGGAATCCTCGGCGTACGGAACTCCAGCCCCTCCGCGACGGCGCGGAATGCGTCGAGCATCGAGGACATGAGTGGTGAGTGGAAGGCATGGCTGACCGCGAGCCTGCTCGTACGCCGTCCGTCGGCCTCGAACCGTGCCGCAACCTCCAGCACCGCATCCTCGGCGCCGGACAGCACCACCGACGACGGCCCGTTCACCGCCGCGATCGACATCCGATCGGACAACAACGGCCAGACCTCGTCCTCGGCGGCCTGCACCGCCACCATCGCACCACCGGCCGGCAACGCCTGCATCAAACGGGCCCGTGCGGACACCAATGCGCACGCGTCCTCAAGCGACAGGACGCCCGCGACGTGCGCGGCGGCCACCTCGCCGATCGAATGCCCGCCCACGAAGTCCGCAGCCACACCCAGCGACTCCACCAGCCGGAACAGCGCCACCTCGACGGCGAACAGGGCAGGCTGAGCCGACCCGGTGCTGTTCAGAGCCTCCGCATCCCCGCCCCACATCACCCCACGCACCGAGTCATCCAGGTGCGCGAGCACGGCATTCAGCGCCTCAGCGAACACCGGGAACCGGCCATACAACTCCCGACCCATCCCCAGCCGCTGCGCACCCTGCCCGGAGAACACCACAGCCAGCGAACCCTGACCCACCGCACCCCGAGCAGCCTCAACCACACCTTCCTCAGAGGCCAGCAACACCGCCCGATGCTCGAACACCGACCGTCCGGCGGCCAGCGAGAAACCGATGTCCAGTGACCCGGCACTGCCCGCGAGAGACCTGATCTGATCCACCTGCGCATCCAGCGCGGCCTCGGTCTTCGCCGACACCACCAACGGCACGACCTCGACCCGAGCTGCCTCAACCCCGCCCTCGGCCTCGGTCTCGATCCGCTCGGGAAGCCCCGCAGGCTCTGAAGGCTGCTCCAGGATCAGATGCGCATTGGTGCCGCTGATCCCGAACGAAGACACACCCGCCCGGCGCGGACGACCTACCTCCGGCCACGCAGTGTTATCCCGCAACAACGTGACGTCCCCGGTCGTCCAGTCGACATGTGACGACGGAGCATCCACGTGCAGGGTGCGCGGCAGCACCCCGTGCCGCATCGCCATCACCGTCTTGATCACACCCGCGACACCCGCCGCAGCCTGCGTATGACCAATATTCGACTTCACCGACCCCAACAACAACGGACGCTCGACATCCCGGCCCTGCCCATACGTGGCCAGCAGGGCCTGCGCCTCGATCGGATCACCCAGCGTCGTCCCCGTCCCATGCGCCTCCACGGCATCGACATCCACCGGAGAGAGCCCGCCACTGGCCAGCGCCTGCCGGATCACCCGCTGCTGGGAGGGACCATTCGGCGCGGTCAACCCATTCGACGCACCATCCTGATTCACCGCACTACCCCGCACCACCGCCAGCACGGAGTGCCCGTTCCGCTCAGCATCGGACAACCGCTCCAACACCAGCATGCCGACACCCTCACCCCAGCCCACACCATCAGCCGAATCCGAGAACGCCTTGCACCGGCCATCAGGGGACAGCCCACCCTGCCGCGAGAACTCCACAAACGTCGTCGGCGTCGACATCACCGTCACACCACCAGCCAACGCCAACGAACACTCACCCGCACGCAACGCCTGCGCCGCCAGATGCATCGCCACCAACGACGACGAACACGCCGTATCGATCGTGACCGTCGGACCCTCAAGCCCGAGCGTGTACGACACGCGGCCCGACGCCACACTCGGCGCACTCGCGTTACCCCGGAACCCCTCAAACTCCTGACCACCCAGCAACGAGGCGTAGTCGTTGTACATCACCCCGGCAAACACGCCAGTCCGGCTCCCCCGCAACGACACCGGATCAACACCGGCACGCTCAACGGCCTCCCACACCGTCTCCAACAACAACCGCTGCTGCGCATCAGTCGCCAACGCCTCACGCGGACTCATCCCAAAAAACCCCGCATCGAACGCACCCGCATCGTGCAGAAACCCACCCGCACGCGTCGACGACGTCCCCAGATGATCCGGATCCGGATGGTAAAGCCTCCCCAGATCCCAACCCCGATCAACAGGGAACTCACCAACCGCATCCACCCCACCAGACACCAACCGCCACAGATCATCCGGAGACGACACCCCACCCGGATACCGGCAAGCCATCCCCACAATCACCACCGGATCATCCGCCACCGACGGCAACACACCCACCGGCACCGACACACCCGTATCCGACCCCAACAACTCATCCAGGAGATGGACAGCCAACGACTGGACGGTCGGGTAGTCGAACACCAGCGTCGCCGGAAGCCGCAACCCCGTCGCCGCACTCAACCCATTACGCAGCTCCACCGCCATCAACGAATCAAAGCCCAGATCACGGAACGCACGGGCGGGATCCACCACCGTGGCACTCTCATGCCCGAGCACCAACGCCACCTGGCCCCGCACCAGATCCAGCAGCACCTCCCCCTGCTCGACCTCGCCCAGGCCACTGAGCCGCTGCGCCAGCCCGGTAGCGGCGGCACGGCGTAGGGGCGTACGGATCAAGCCACGCAACAGCGGCGGCACCTCACCACGCGCCTTCAGCGTCGGCAGATCCAGCCGCACCGGCAACACCACCGGCTCCCCAACACCCACAGCAGCATCGAACAACGCCACACCCTGCTCGACAGACAACAGCGGGAAGCCCGAACGGTGCATCCGCTCCCGATCGGCGGAACTCAGCTCACCGAGCATGCCGTCGGCCTGCTCCCACGGGCCCCAGGCCAGCGACACACCCGGCAGCCCCTGATCACACCGGTACCGCACCAGCGCATCCAAGAACGCATTCCCCGCGGCGTAACTCCCCTGACCCGCACCACCGAACGTGCCCGCCACGGAGGAGAACACCACGAACGCGGACAAGTCCAGGCCCTGGGTCAGCTCATGCAGATGCCACGCCGCATCCACCTTCGGACGCAACACCGCATCGACACGCTCCGGGGTGAGAACCCCGATCAGACCGTCGTCCAGGACCCCGGCGGTATGCACCACCGCGGACACCTCATGCACGGCCAGCACTTCGGCCAGCGCCTCGCGATCAGCCACATCACACGCCACTACCTCAACCCGCGCGCCCGACTCCACCAACTCCGCGACCAACTCCTCGGCACCCAGCGAAGCCATCCCCCGCCGGGACATCAGCAGCAGATCCCGCACACCACGCTCGGCCACCAGATGCCGCGCCACCACCGCACCCAAACCACCCGTACCACCCGTGATCAACACCCTGCCCGACCCATCCCACACCCGCACCACAGAGTCGGACACACCCACCGGCGCCAACCGCGGCACCACCAACCGCCCCTCACGAACCGCCAACTCCGGCTCGGGCTGAGCCAACGCCCGCGACAACACCGCTCCCGACACGGCACTGTCACCAAGGTCCAGCAGCGTGATCCGACCCGGATGCTCCGACTGCGCCGACCGCACCAAACCCCACACCGACGCCACCGCCAGGTCATCGGCGTTCCGCGCGGTGACCGCGCCCTGGGTCACCATCACCAACCGGGACCGGGTGAAACGCTCCTCCACCAGCCAGTCCTGCACCAGTTCCAGAGCGGAAGCAGCACTCGCGTGGACAGCGTCCACCACGTCGTTCTGGGACCGCGCACCGGGCAGCGCAGCCAACACAACGTCCGGCACCGACTCATCCGCTGCGGACAGCGCCGCGAGATCCGCGCATACCCGGACCTCGGTGCCCGCGTCCCGAAGCGCGGCAGCCAAAGCGTCGTCCGCGCCGACCACCGCAACCGCGGCGGCTCCGGTCTCAACCGACCCGGTCGGCAGGGGAGTCCAGTCGATGCGGAACAGCGAGTCACTACCCGCGCCGGAAGCCGCGTCGTCCAGCTGTCCTGGGACTATCGGGCGGGTAGCGAGAGAATCGATGGAAGCGACGAGGCCGCCATCGGTGTCCGCGATCGCGACCGAGACCGCCCCCTGGCCGGTGCGCGACAGGCGCGCCCGCACCGTCGTGGCCCCGGAGGCGTAGAGCGACACGCCGTCCCAGGAGAACGGCAGCGCCGTACTCTCTACGTCCGGATTGTCGTTGCCGGATCCCGCCGCCCCCGCCGCCTGCAATACCGTGTCCAGCAGAGCTGGATGCAAGCCGAACTCGCCGGCTTCAACCTCCTCCGGCAGCCCAACCTCGGCAAACACCACATCACCGCGCCGCCACACCCTCCGGAGACCTCGGAACACCGGCCCGTAGTCGAAACCCATCTCCGCAAGCCGCTCGTAGCGTTCGCTGAGATCGACCGATTCGGTGCCAGGCGGCGGCCATACGGCCGCGTCGAAGTCGACGTCCACCCGGTCGATGCCACTCGCGGCCAGCACACCCGACGCGTGCTGCGTCCAGGTCGCGTCCACCGCGTGCTCGGGCCGCCCGTGGACGGTGAGAGCGCGTTGGCCATCACTATCGGCGGCCCCCACCCGCACCTGGATCTGCGCAGCGCCGCGCTCCGGCAGAACCAATGGGGCGGACAGGGTCAGCTCCTCGACTCGGTCACACCCGACCTCGTCACCGGCCCGGATCGCCAACTCCACGAACGCAGTTCCCGGCACCAGAACGCGACCCATCACCACGTGATCGGCCAGCCACGGATGCGATCCCGCCGACAGGCGACCGGAGAACACGACACCGTCCGAGTCGGCCAACGACACCGCCGCGCCGAGCAGCGGATGCTCAGCCGAGGCGAGGCCGGCGGCCCGCACATCGCCCGGAGCAGCCGCAGCCGCAGGCCAATACCGCTGCCGCTGGAAAGCGTAGGTAGGCAGCTCGACCCGGCGCGCACCGGTGCCGGTGAAGAACGCCCGCCAGTCCACGCCCACACCAGCGACATTCAGACGAGCCAGACCGGTCACCAAAGCCAGTTCTTCGCCACGATCCTTACGAAGGGCAGGAACGACCACGGCTACGTCGGGTGCCGACTCCCGGACCAAGGCCGACAGCACACCGTCCGGCCCCAGCTCCAGGAACGTCCGCACCCCGGCGTCGGCCAGCTCCTGAACGCCATCGGTGAACCGTACGGTCTCCCGCACATGCCGCACCCAGTACTCCGGCGAGCACAGCTCGTCGGCCGTGGCGACGGCACCGGTCAGATTCGACACCACCGGAATCGCCGGCTCACGGAACTCCAGACCAGCCACCGCGACACGGAAATCATCCAGCATCGCATGCATCAGCGGCGAGTGGAACGCGTGACTCACCGCGAGCCTATTCGTCCGCCTGCCCTCGAACCGTGCCGCAACCTCCAGCACCGCATCCTCATCGCCGGAGACCACCACCGACGACGGCCCGTTGACCGCCGCGATCGACACCCGACCGGACAGCTGGGGCAGGACTTCGTCCTCCGTTGCCTGCACCGCCACCATCGCACCACCGGCCGGCAGCGCCTGCATCAACCGAGCACGCGCAGACACCAAAGCACACGCGTCCTCCAACGACAGGACACCCGCCACATGCGCGGCGGCCACCTCGCCGATCGAATGGCCCCCCACGAAGTCCGGCCGCACCCCAAAGGACTCGGCCAGCCGGAACAGCGCCACCTCGACGGCGAACAGGGCAGGCTGAGCCGACCCGGTGCTGTTCAGAGCCTCCGCATCCTCGCCCCACATCACCCCACGCACCGAGTCATCCAGGTGCGCGAGTACGGCATCCAGCGCCTCCGCGAACACCGGGAACCGGCCATACAACTCCCGACCCATACCCAGCCGCTGCGCACCCTGCCCGGAGAACACCACAGCCAACGAACCCTGACCCACCGCACCCCGAGCAGCCTCAACCACACCCTCCTCAGAGGCCAGCAACACCGCCCGATGCTCGAACACCGACCGCCCGGCGGCCAGCGAGAAACCCACATCCAGCGGAGAACGGACCGCCCCGTCATCCGCAAAGGACCTCAACTGGTCGACCTGCGCGTCCAGCGCGGCCTCGGTCTTCGCCGACACCACCCACGGCACCACACCCGGCACCACCACCGGCTCCGGCTCCCCCACCGGCAGCTCAACCAAAGGCGCGGCCTCAAGAATCACATGCGCATTGGTGCCGCTGATCCCGAACGAAGACACACCCGCCCGACGCGGACGACCCGCCTCCGGCCACGCAGTGTTATCCCGCAACAACGCGACGTCCCCGGCCGTCCAGTCGACATGTGACGACGGAGCATCCACGTGCAGGGTGCGCGGCAGCACCCCGTGCCGCATCGCCATCACCGTCTTGATCACACCCGCGACACCCGCCGCAGCCTGCGTATGACCAATATTCGACTTCACCGAACCCAACAACAACGGATGCTCGACATCCCGGCCCTGCCCATACGTGGCCAGCAGCGCCTGCGCCTCGATCGGATCACCCAAAGTGGTACCGGTCCCGTGCGCCTCCACGGCATCGACATCCACCGGGGAGAGCCCGCCACTGGCCAGCGCCTGCCGGATCACCCGCTGCTGCGAGGGACCATTCGGCGCGGTCAACCCATTCGACGCACCATCCTGATTCACCGCACTACCCCGCACCACCGCCAGCACGGAGTGCCCATTCCGCTCAGCATCGGACAACCGCTCCAACACCAGCATGCCGACACCCTCACCCCAGCCCACACCATCAGCCGAATCCGAGAACGCCTTACAACGACCATCAGCAGACAGCCCACCCTGCCGCGAGAACTCCACAAACGTCGTCGGCGTCGACATCACCGTCACACCACCAGCCAACGCCAACGAACACTCACCCGCACGCAACGCCTGCGCCGCCAGATGCATCGCCACCAACGACGACGAACACGCCGTATCAACCGTCACCGTCGGCCCCTCAAGCCCCAGGCTGTACGACACGCGGCCCGACGCCACACTCGGCGCACTACCACTCCCCCGCAGCCCATCGAACTCCCGCCCCGACAACAACGTCCCGTAATCGCCATACATCACACCGGCGAACACCCCGGTCCGACTCCCCCGCAACGACACCGGATCCACACCGGCACGCTCAACGGCCTCCCACACCGTCTCCAACAACAACCGCTGCTGCGCATCAGTCGCCAACGCCTCACGCGGACTCATCCCAAAAAACGCCGCATCAAACGCGCCCGCATCGTGCAGAAACCCACCCGCACGCGTCGACAGCTCCAGGTCCCAACCCCGCTCCGCAGGAACCTCACCGACCGCATCCACCCCACCAGACACCAACCGCCACAGATCATCCGGAGACGACACCCCACCCGGATACCGGCAGGCCATCCCCACAATCACCACCGGATCATCCGCCACCGACGGCAACACACCCACCGGCACCGACACACCCGTATCCGACCCCAACAACTCATCACACAGATGACTCACCAGGGCCTGCGCGGTCGGGTAGTCGAACACCAGCGTCGCCGGAAGCCGCAACCCCGTCGCCGCACTCAACCCGTTACGCAGCTCCACCGCCATCAACGAATCAAAGCCCAGATCACGGAACGACCGTCCAGGATCGATCGCCGCAGCACCCTGATACCCCAGCACCAGCGCCACCTGACTACGCACCAGGTCCAGCAGCACCTCCCGCTGCTCGACCTCGCCCAGCCCGCTGAGCCGCTGCGCCAGCCCGGAAGCCGCGGCCCGTGCGGCGGCACGGCGGAGGGGCGTACGGATCAAGCCACGCAGCAGAGGCGGCACCTCACCACGAGCCCGCAGCGCAGACAGATCCAACCGCACCGGCAACACCACCGGCTCCTCAGCCCCCACAACGGCATCGAACAGCGCCACACCCTGCTCGACGGACAACGGCGGCAGACCTGCACGCGACATCCGCTCCCGATCGGAGGCGCTCAGATCACCGAGCATGCCGTCGGTCTGCTCCCACGGGCCCCAGGCCAGCGACACACCCGGCAGCCCCCGGTCCCGCCGGTACCGCACCAACGCGTCCAAGAACGCGTTCCCCGCGGCATAACTCCCCTGACCCGCACCACCGAACGTCCCCGCCGCGGAGGAGAACACCACGAACGCAGACAAGCCCATGTCCCGTGTCAGCTCGTGCAGATGCCACGCCGCATCCACCTTCGGACGCAACACCGCACCAACACGCTCCGCAGTCAGCGCACCAATCACACCGTCATCGAGCACACCGGCCGCATGCACCACAGCCGAAATCTCACGCCCGACCAGCACCTCCGCCAGCGCCTCACGATCAGCCACATCACACGCCACCACCTCGACCCGGGCACCCAATCCGGCGAGTTCGGCAACGAGGTCGTCGGCGCCCGGCGCGGACAGTCCACGCCGGGACAGCAGGAGCAGATCCCGTACGCCGTGCTCGGCCACCAGGTGCCGGGCCACCACCGCACCCAGACCGCCGGTACCGCCCGTGATCAGAACCGTGCCGCGCGGCTCCCAAGACGCCGCACGCAGCTCTGGAACGGGCATCCGCATCAGCCGGGGGGCCAGGACCCGCCCATCCCGCGCCGCCAACTCCGGCTCGGGCTGCGCCAACGCCCGCGCCAACACCGCCCCCGACACAGCACCGTCACCAAGATCCAGCAACGTGATCCGATCCGGATGCTCCGACTGCGCCGACCGCACCAAACCCCACACCGACGCCACCGCCAGATCACTGACAGCACCACGCGCCACCACGACCAGACGAGACCCCGCGAACCGCTCCCCCTCCAACCACCCCTGAACCAAGCCCAGGGCCTGCACCGCGGAAGCGTGGACGGAATCCACCATCCCCTCACCGCGGCCCTCCGCCCCAACGACAGCCAACACCACATCCGGCACCGGGCCCTCAGCCACAGCCAACGCGGCCAGATCCGCGCACCCCACTACCGAGATCCCCGCATCCCGCAACCCGCCACTCAGACCGTCGTCCGGGCCGACCACCGCAACCACCGGCAGCTCCGCATCCACCCCCTCGGCCACCGGAGCCCACTCCACCCGGAACAACGAATCCCGGCCAACCGTCCGGCCATCACCGTCCGCCAGCTCATCAGCAGCAAGAGGACGCGTGACCAAAGACGCGACGGACGCCACAGGACGACCTGCCACATCCGCGACCTCGATGGACACCGCCCCCCGCCCGCCATACGACAACCGAGCACGCACCGTCGTCGCCCCAGAGGCGAACAACGACACACCCTCCCAAACGAACGGCACACCACCATCCGTTTCTCCATCAGCCAACACCGCGGCGTGCAGCAGTGCGTCCAGCAGCGCGGGATGCACCCCGAACCCACTGACAGCGGCGCCTTCGTCCAAAGCCGCCTCGACAAAGAGCTCCGCGCCCAGCCGCCACACCGCCCGCAACCCCTGGAACACCGGGCCGTACTCGAACCCGGACTCGGCCCGGTTCTCATAAAAACCGTCCAGATCGACCGGCTCGGCTCCCACCGGCGGCCACACCGCGGTATCGAACCCAACGCCGACCAGTTCCTCCGTCGCGGCCAGGACGCCCACCGCGTGCTGGGTCCACGCCAGCTCGTCCGAGCCATCCGTCCGTGAGAAGACCTTCACCGACCGGCGACCGGAGTCGTCAGGGGCACCGACGAACACCTGGATCTGCACCGCACCCCGCTCCGGCAACACCAGAGGTGCGGCAAGTGTCAGCTCCTCGACACGGTCACACCCGACCTCATCGCCGGCCCGGATCGCCAACTCCACGAAAGCCGTACCCGGCACCAGAACCCGGCCCATCACCACGTGATCGGCCAGCCACGGATGCGATCCCGCCGACAGGCGACCGGCGAACACCACCCCGTCCGAGTCGGCCAACGACACCGCCGCACCCAGCAGCGGATGCTCAGCCGAGGCCAGGCCGGCAGCCCGTACGTCCCCCATGCCGGCCAGAGCGGTGGGCCAGAACCGCTGCCGCTGAAACGCGTACGTAGGCAACGCGACTCGCCGGGCGCCCGTGCCCGCGAAGAACGCCCGCCAGTCCACGGCCACACCGGTCACGTGGAGCCGCGCCAGCGCCGCGACGGCAGCCGCCTCCTCCAGGCGGTCCTTACGCAGCACCGGCACCACCACGGCCTCATCCGGTACCGACTCCCGGACCAGCGCCGACAGCACACCGTCCGGCCCCAGCTCCAGGAACGTCCGCACCCCGGCCTCCGACAACGCCTGAACGCCATCGGCGAACCGTACGGTCTCCCGCACATGCCGCACCCAGTACTCCGGCGAACACAGTTCGCCGTCCGCAGCCACCGCACCCGTGAGATTCGATACCACAGGAACAGTCGGGTCGTGAAACTCCAGACCGGCCACCACAGCACGGAAGTCCTCCAGCATCGGCTCCATCAGCGCCGAATGGAACGCGTGCGAGACCCGCAGCCGGCTCGACTTCCGCCCTTGCTCCGCCAGCCTTGCGACCGTGACGGCGACGGCGTCTTCGGCCCCGGCGAGCACCACCGACGACGGCCCGTTCACCGCCGCGATCGATACTCGGTCGGCCAACAGCGGCACGACTTCATCCTCGGTGGCCTGCACCGCCACCATCGCCCCGCCGGAGGGCAGCTCCTGCATCAGTCGAGCCCGCGCCGCCACCAATCGGCACGCGTCCTCAAGCGACAGCACGCCCGCGACGTGGGCGGCCGCAACCTCTCCGATCGAGTGCCCGCCCACGAAGTCCGGTGTCACGCCCCACGACTCAACGAGCCGGAACAGCGCCACCTCGACGGCGAACAGCGCGGGCTGCGCAGCCCCGGTCCGGTTGAGCGCCTCGGCGTCGTCGCCCCACATCGCCTCTTGTACGGGGCAATCGAGGTGGGTACCCAGTGTCGCGAGTGCCGCGTCCAGAGCCTCGGCGAACACCGGGAAGCGGGCGTACAGCTCCCGTCCCATGCCGATACGCTGCGCGCCCTGGCCACTGAACAGGAACGCCGACTTGCCGGCGCCCCGCTCCGCTCCCCAGTCGGCGCCGTGGACGAGTCCCGGCGCCGACTGGTCCGTGGCCAGGGCGGTCAGCCCGGCGATGATCTCGTCGCGGTCGGATGCGACGAATGCCGCTCGGTGCGCGAAAGCCGACCGGGAGGTGGCCAGGGAGAAGGCGGTGTCGAGGACGCCGAGTCCGGCGTCGGCCTCGGTTGAGGCATCGACATCCGTAGCGGCGTCGGCGCCCAAGGCGGACAGCAGCCGTGCGGCCTGTGCCCGCAGGGCCTCGCGCGTACGTCCGGACAGCACCACCGGCACCGCGTTCGGCAGGACGGTCGGCGCCACCGCCCGTGCCGCCTCCGTTTCCGTCTGCGAGTCCGGTGCCTGTTCGATGATCACGTGCGCATTGGTGCCGCTGATCCCGAATGACGAGACGGCCGCCCGCCGCGGTTCTCCCGTCCCCGGCCATGCGACGTTCTCGGTGGCCAGGCGCACCGCGCCCTGGAGCCAGTCCACATGGGTGGACGGAGTGTCCACGTGCAGGGTGCGCGGCACGGTGCCGTACCGCATCGCCATGACCATCTTGATCACACCGGCGGCACCTGCGGCCGCCTGGGTGTGGCTGAGGTTCGACTTGATGGAGCCCAGCAGCAGCGGACGGTTCTCGTCGCGGTTTTGGCCGTACGTCGCCAGCAGTGCCTGCGCCTCGACCGGATCGCCCAGGGTCGTGGCCGTACCGTGTGCTTCGACGGCGTCGATCTGGTCGGCCGACAAGCGGGCGTTGATCAGTGCCTGCTGGATCACCCGCTGCTGGGACGGGCCATTCGGTGCGGTCAGGCCGTTGGAAGCGCCATCCTGGTTGACCGCGCTGCCGCGAACCACCGCCAGGATGGGGTGTCCGTTGCGCTCGGCGTCGGACAGTCGTTCCAGCACCAGTACGCCGACGCCCTCGGCCCAACCGGTGCCGTCGGCGGATTCGGCGAACGACCGGCACAGCCCGTCGGGGGACAGTCCACCCTGGCGGCTGAACTCGACGAAGGTCGACGGGCTGGACATGACGGTCACACCACCGGCCAGGGCCAGCGAGCACTCCCCCGCCCGCAGTGCCTGGTCGGCCAGGTGCAAGGCGACGAGGGATGACGAACAGGCCGTGTCCACGGTCAGCGCCGGGCCGGTCAGGCCGAAGGTGTAGGCGATCCGGCCGGACAGCACGCTGCCCGTGTTTCCGGTGAGCTGGAAGCCGTGTGCGCCTTCGGCCGCGCCTACCTGGTAGTCCTGGGCCATGGCTCCCATGAACACACCGGTCTCGCTGCCCCGGAGGGCTGTCGGGTCCACGCCGGCCTGCTCGATGGCCTCCCAGGCCGACTCCAGCAGCACGCGCTGCTGCGGGTCCATGGCGACCGCCTCGCGGGGCGAGATGCCGAAGAAGTCCGCGTCGAAATCGGTCGCATCGTAGAGGAAGCCGCCGGATGTGGTGGACGAGGAGGCGAGCGCTTCGGTGTCCCAGCCACGGTCGGCGGGAAAGGCCCCGATGCCGTGTTTGCCGTCGGCGACCAGGCGCCACAGGTCCTCCGGATTCGACACCCCGCCCGGGTAACGGCAGGACATGCCGATGATCGCGATCGGCTCTTGGGCCGACGCCTCCAGCTCGTGCACCCGCTGCCGGGTCTGCCGCAGGTCGGCGGTAGCCCGCTTGAGGTAGTCCCTGAGCCTCTGTTCGTTGTCCATCTCAACTCATCTCGACAGCGGCTGGCCGCAGCCGGAATCGCGACGGCAGCGGACAAGAGGTGGTCGGTGTGCGGATCCTTCCGCTCGGCGCCAGCCCTCAGGGCTTCCGCACGGCGGCAGGTGGGGCGATAGGACGACCGGGGCGCGGACGTCCGTACGGGGGCTCCCGAGGGTTCACCGGCGGGCCCGGCCCCGGCTGGACCGTGTCGCGGAACCCGGCCGCCTCGATGCGGGCGGCTTGTCCGACCCTCTTGCTCCAGCTGACATGCGAGGAGTCTCGTGCGGGGGTGACGGGAAAAACCTTAGTAACTGCCGGGACCAGCACCGGCGTCGCGGCCGGGGAAGGGAACGGGAGCGGCCAGCGGCCGTGCGCCGCCGCGGAGTTCGGTGTCGGCTCGGGTCTTGGTTGCGGGCGGGGCAACGCTGCCTCAGACGGCCATGCCGTTCTCGTTCTCCCGGCCGATGGGAGGAGCCATCTCCATGAGCTGAGTGCGGCCCGCGACACCGAGCTTGCGGTACACCTTCGTAAGGTGTTTCTCCACCGCGCGCAGGCTGATCCGAAGCTCGGTGGCGATGTTCTGGTTACTCTTCCCGGCCGCCACCAGCAAGGCGATCCGGCGCTCGCTCGGGGTGAGCGCGGCGTCGGCCGCAGCCGTCGGCCGGCTGCCCGGCCGATCGCCCGTGCGGTCGGTCTCGGAGGGCTGCGGCAGCTGCTCGTTCCGGGGGAGGTGCTCGACGGTGGTGGCATGGCAGGGGGCGAACAACTCGACTCCGAGCAGCAGGTGTGCCTTGACCATTGCCATCCGGTCGGGGGAGGCATTGAGGCCCTCCACCGCGCGCAGCGCCAGCTCGATGCCCTTCTCGCCTTTGGTGACGTCGGCCCAGACACGCAACGAACGGCCGACCACGCTGGGGGCGCCCCACGCCACCGCCTGTTCGTACTCGCGGGCGATGAGGTCGTGCGCGAGGTCCGGGCGGCCGATCCGGTACTGCAGCTGCGCGGCCCACGAGCGCCAGGGCAGCACGGCGGGATTCGTCCAGCCCATGAGTTCGTGTTCGCGCCCGGCTTCGAGTATGTGGTCCAGCGCGACGGCGGTGTCACCGGCAAGCACCGCGAGCATCCCGTCGACCACGTGGCCGAGCCAGGGGGCGAGCAGTGCGTTGTCCTGGGCGCGATACCGGGCGAGTGCGTCGCCCGCCGTCGCGGGCGGGTCTCCGCCCGCGATGACCAGTGCCAGTGCCTCGCAGCAGCGTCCCGTGACCGGGGCGAACTCGGCGTCGGCGTGTTCCAGCGTGCGTGCGGCCATGAGTGTCGCTTCCGTATGCCGACCACGTCGCGCCAGGGCGAATGCCCGTTCCGCGTCGGCGAGCAGCGTGTCCGGCTTCCGCCCGCCATTGGCCTGGAGCGTCGCCACGGCCGTCGAGGCGAGCCAGCTGTCGACTTGGTCGAACAGGTCGGCTGCGAGCATGGCCCGTACCGCCAACGGCACCGCCGTGCGCAGATCGTCCGCGGTCGGCGGCTCGGCGAGCACCACGCGGCGGGCCAGCGCGGCCACCGTGCCGGAGTCCTTTCCGGCGAGCATTCCGGCGTAGGAGAGCACGGCGGCCCGGTCCCGGGCGGGGGCGCTGCGTACGTCCCGGGGGATACCTTCGAGCCGGAAGGCGCGGACCGTCTCCGTGAACCACCGGACGTGTCTGAGGTGCGTGACGCGCAGGCGCGCGTCGAGTGCGAGCGCGGTCTCGCGAGCCGAGCCCTCCAGCAGCGCGGGGTCACCCAGCCCGGCGGCTGCATCGGCTAGTTGGGTGGTGAGCCCGGAGGGCGGCATCTCGCAGGCCAGCACGGGGATCCTGACGAGCTCGCGGGCTCGCCGGGCCGGTGTCGCCAGCCCCGGCAGCGCCTGCATCAGGCGCCGCAACGAACTGACGGGGGTAGAGGCCAGCTCGGCTCTGGCCAGGTCCACGAGCAATTCGGCGCGCCCGCCGCTCTGATGGGCTGGGCCGAGCAGCGCCCGCAGCAGGTACTTCCGTGCGAGACCGGGGTTTTTATCCGCCAGTGCCGTGCGCGCGGCCTCCCGCAGCACCTCGATCTGCCAGCCGCCGGGCGGGTCACCCGCGGCCAGCACATGCCCGGCCACCTCTTCGGGCGGCCTGCCCGCCGCGTGCAGGGCCTGCGCGGCCCTGGCGTGCCAGGGCATGGTGGCCGTGTCGAGGGAGTGCGCGACGGCCTCGCCGATGGCGTCGTGAGCGAAGCGGGGTACCGGACCGGAGTCGAGCAGCCCCACCGACTTCAGCGCGCCGAGGGCGGCCGTGCCGTCCTCGGCGGTGAGTTCCGCCATGGTGAACAGCAGCCCGCCGTCGGTCCGCGGACCGACGACCGCGAGCGCTGTGGCGATCTCGCGTTCCGCCTGCGGCAGTTCGGCCAGGGCGCGCACGGCGTGTGTGCCGATCTCGGCGGGGCGCAGCGCCCGTACATCGTCCGGCCGGGGCGGCCACCGGGTTCGGCAGAGCCCCCGCAGCAGGGCGGCGAGGAACAGCGGCCTGCCGCCGGAAACCTCGGCGCAGGCCCGAATGAGCTCGCGCTCCGGCTCACCGAGGAATTCTCCGGCCATGGCGGAGATTCCGTCCGGTGAGAGTGGCCGGAGGGCCACGCGTTCCGTGGCGGCGGCGAGGAATTCCTTCAGTAGCGGCGAATGCGCCGCCGAATCGGCCGAATGCGGCGTCACGGCCACGATCACGACCGGCGCGTCGGCGAGTTTCTCACCGATCAGCGCGAGCCAGCGCAGGGAGTTGGCGTCGACCCAGCGCAGGTCGTCGATGAGTAACAGCACCGGCATGGCGTCGGCCAGGCCGAGCAGTACGTCGCGCAGGCGGAGCGCCTCGCTCTCCTCCGTGGCGCCGGCCGGTGGGGCGGTGCCCGGATGCAAGCCGTGGAGCATGCGCCGGGCGACTCCGAACGGGACGTCGCTTTCGGAGCGGGCGCCCTCGGCGCGCAGGACGAGCGCCTCGGACCGAGGCGTCCGCCTGGCGAGTTCGCCCAGCAGTGCCGAGCGTCCGGACCCGAACGGGCCCGCTACGGTAACGAGCGCACCCCGCCCGTCGCGGGCGCCATCGAGGGACCGCCAGATGACCGCGAGTTCCCGCGTACGTTCAAGCAACACAGTCCCGTCCTGTTCGGTCAACACAGTCCTGTCCTGTTCGGTTCTCTGGTGCACCGGCCCGGCACCGCGGGCGGAGGAACTAGGAGGAGACGTATTCCGGGCGCACGCGCGGCGGCCACTGCCCCACGGCGAAGACGCCCATGGAGTAGCCCTTCGAGATCAGCGCGGGCCGGTTGGTGACCTTGAGCTTCCGCAACAGGGAGGCGACGTGGTATTCGACACCGCCACGGCTGAGGAACAGCTTCGCCGCCAGTTGCACCGTCGACTCCCCCGCGGCCACGCCCTCGAGGATCCGGGCATGCACCGGGCTGAACAGCTTCCGGCGGCCGGTGACCATCTGCGGGCCGGTCTCGGATTCCTGCGGTTTCACCAACACCATGATCGTGCCGACCCTGCCCGCACTCCCGCGCACTGCGATACCGGTCATCTCGCCCAGGAAAACCGACTCCCCGGCGCCCATCGCGACGATCTGGTCGGCGAAGCGCGGATTCTGACCATCAGCCAGACGAATAAATTCGTTCTTCATTTTGCCCTGCACGCTGGGGTGCAGGAAATCGCAAATATTGCGCCCGTGCACATGGCCAGAACCATATCCGAACTGTTGAGCGAACAACCGATTCGCCTCTAGGACCCGAAATTCCAGGTCGAGGTTCGCTATACACATCCCGGACTGCTCAAACAGGGACAAGTAAATTTCGCGGTACTGCTCCGAACACCGATCCTGCGTTTCAGTGGAGATAATCTCTTTCGATACGAGGCCAGAGTTACTCACGAGATTTCGGCCATTTCTCTCAGGTCACATTGGTCGATTATCCGGAAGCGACTTAAATTCCCGTCGCCGACCCCCGTCGAGCGCATCCCGGATTAGTTATCGTCCATACACAAAAGAAAAAAGTCAAGGGTTTTGAGTTGGTTGGAAGTTAATCCGCTTAAGACTGCGGCCCCCGCACCGCACGGTTCGGTACGGCACGGTTCGGTGTGACGGCACCAGCCCTGAGCTGCGAAAACATGACCTTGATCACCCAGGGTCGCCAAGGTTCACTCGTCAGCAACCGGACGAACGCAACGCACGCTTCCACATGGTCGGGCACGTTCCAACATGCGATCGGGCATCCACGAGGCCATCGCACCACCGACATCCGTTATTCACCTACGCGCACGCCCGGAAACAACCGGAGGATTGCGCAAGGAGTCAACTCGCACAGAAAATAACACGCGTAAACGGACAAAACGAGGGTCACCCTCAAGCGAGCAGGACCGGATTCAGAGCCACGTGCCAGAGCAATTTTTCCGCCCCCCTGCACTCATTCGCCGTGGCTATGAACCCCGAGTGCCGCGACGAGCGCAGAGCGTCCCTCGATACCCAGCTTGCGGTAGGAGTTGGTGAGATGCTTCTCCACCGCGCGTCTGCTGATCTCCAGCTCGGCAGCGATCTCCTGGTTGCTGCGGCCACGCGCGGCGAGTTCGGCCACCGTGGCCTCACCACGGGTCAGGACGGACCTGGCGACCGGAGCCGAGGTGGGCGTGACGCCGCTGACCAACCCTCCGGTATGCTCCCCCACCCTGAACGTCTGCGACTGCTCGGCCAGCCGGCGCCCCCGGATGAGCAACTGGTCGCCCTCCGCCGGTGCGGCACTCTGCAAGCGCTTCCCGAGCGTGACCAGGGCCCGAGAGAGTTCGAGCGGGCTTCCCTCGTCGTGCAGCACGTCCACCGCCTGCCGCAGCAGCGCGATCCCCTTCGGCCCATCGGTCACGGCGCCCCATGTGTGCAGCGCGCGGCCGAGCGCGGTCGGCGCGCCCCAGGCCAGCGCACGCCGGTGGTTCTCCTCGGCCAGCTCGATCGCCTCTCCGGGCCGACCCAGCCGGTGGTGCAGCAGCGCAGCCGGGACCTGCCACATCGACACCGCCGACCCGACCCATCCGGCCCGGTCGAGCACGCGGCCGCAGTCGAGGAACTGCGCCAGCGCCGCGGGCAGGTCCCCGCGCGCCGCCGCCAGCCTGCCCCTCAGACACCGCCGCATCAAGAACATCCGCAGGTCCGTATCCGATCCGGCGATCTCCAGTACCCGCTCGGCCAGCGTGTTGTCTTGCAGTTCGAGCGCGAGCATGCCGACCGCGATGGCCGGCACCAGCATCGTTTCCGGCTTGTTCCGATCCGCCAGCTCCAGCCCGCGCAGCGCACATTCCCGCGCCACGACGATGTCCCCGCGACCGAGCAGGACGAGGCCGCGCTGCGCCTCGATCAGGGCGGTGAGCGCCGGCTTGGTCTGCCGCTGGGCGTGGGCCAGCGCGGCATCGAGCCAGGACGAGGCGACATCCCCGGCATCGGCGACGAGCAGCATCCACGGCAGGATCTGCAGGGCCGCGCTCATCGGCGCGGAGTGGGTCGGTTCGTGGTCGAGGACCTGCTGGGCCATCCGTACGATCTTCCGGGTGCCGACCTGCCCGTTCAGGGTCACGGCCCGCATCAGTACGACGCACAGTTCACGTTCGGCACCGCTGCCCAGTGCGGCGTCACCACCGAGTTCCGCCAGCCGGTCCCCGGCCGACGCCAGCGCTTCGGGATCCTGGATCGCCGCATAGCGCGAGCGCGCCTCCAGTCGAAGGGCGAGCTCCCTGTCGTAACCGCGCAGCGTGCCGGGATCATCGAACCGGGCAGACACCTCACGGACGAGGTCGGCGAGCCGCTGGTCGCAGCCCGCCATGTGCAGCGGGGTCCGGGACACCACCTCGGCGCGCCTGCGGTGATCCGGCATCAGGCGCGCGGCCTGTTCGATGTGCCGGACCGCCGTGGCCGGATCGGTGTCCCATTCGACGGCGGCCAGCTCGACCAGCAGATCGGCCCGCTCCCGACCCTCCATGGGCAGATCCATCAGCGCCCGGCGCAGGTAGCGGACGGCCGCGTCCGGCGCGCCCCGCCTGCGCGCGGCCACCGCCGCGGCTCTGAGCTGGTCGGCCTCCCAGCGGTCGCGCACCGTGTCAACGTGCAGCAGCTGCACGGCGATCTCCTCCGGCCCGGCTCCGTACTCGTCCAGCAAAGCCACCGCGGCCCGGTGCAGGCGCGAACTCTCCTCCGCTCCCAGCGATTCCGTGACAGCCCGGGTCAGCACGGGGTCGTGCACCACGAGCCGGCCGGATCCGCTGAGCAGCCGGGCTTTCCACAGCACCGACCGTGCGGCGGCGCACTCGTCCCGGCTCAGCCCGCTCAGCCGTACGACCAGGTCTTCGGTGGCCTGGTGCGCCAGCACCACCAGCGCCTTCGCGAAGGTGTGGACGACACGGTCGCGCCGCAGCAGGCGCAGCAGCCTCTCCCGCCGGAACGACCTGCCGAGTTCGCGTACGCGCTCCACTTCCGCGGCCCTGCCGCGCAGCCGCTGCGCCTGAGCGCGGTCGAGCAGCACACGGAGCTCCTTCGGACTGCCGCTGGTGAGGTCGTGGCAAGCGGCGGCGAACTCGCCGTCGGATCCAGGGCCGAACCGGTCCACCATCAGCCGAGTTGTCGCCTCCTCCGAAAGGGCTTCCGCGCGCAATCGGTAGGTCGCCGCGTCCGCGATCTCCCGGACGAGCGGGTCACGCGAGCTCTCCCCGTCCTGCAGCACCACGACGATGAGCACCCGCATGCCGTCCAGTCGCGTGGCCAGGAAGGCCAGCGCGCGCAGCGATGCCTCGTCCACCCAGTGCAGGTCGTCGATCACGACAACCACCGTGCGGCCGGCGCTGAGACCGGCGAGTGCGGTGTGCAGGCCGTGCAGCACGGAGGCGAGCACATCGGTGCCGAGCTCGTCGCCCGGGTTCCTGCCGACCGCACCGGAAGCCACGCCGAGCATCGCCCGGGACGCGGCGGGGATCAGGTCATCCCGCGCCGCGAGCAGGGGCAGCACCAGTTGGCGTACGACCCCGAGCGGGAATTGACGCTCGCTCTGCGCACCGCCGGAGCGGAGCACGCGCGCGCCGGCGTCCTCGCCGAGTCGCACCAGCTCGCGCAGTAGCGCCGTCGTGCCGGCCCCGGCCTCGCCTTCGATCAGCAGCAGTGCGCCCCCACCGGACTCCACCTCGAGTACGGCCTTGCGCATGACCGTCAGTTCGGGTCCGCGTTCCAGCAGCATAGCCTCAGCCATTCCGGCCCGTGGGGGCCAGGTGGGCCATCAGTTCGGCTCTGCCCTTGGCCCCGAGCTTGCGATAGATCTTGGTCAGCCGCAGTTCCACGGTCCGCGTGGCGACCTGGAGTTCGTCGGCGATCTCGCGGTTGGCAAGCCCCGCGACGACGAGCCGCGCGACATCACGCTCGGGCTCGGACAGCCCGGCGAGTGAGGATGCCGGTATGTTCCCCTGCGCCCGAACCGGGGGACGTGGGAGTTCGACGCCGAGCTCGGCCAGCGCCTCCACCGTCTGGCCGCACATCCGGTCGACGGCGTCGCCGGTGCCCCAGCGGTCCAGTACGGCATGCTCCTCCGCGCGCAGCCGGGCCGCGGTCTGCGGAGCGCCGAGCATCTGGTGGGCCACCGCGGCTGTGCAGCGCCAGGGCAAAACCATGGGATTCTTCCAACGCCGCGCGCGCAGCAGTCGGCCGCACTCTTCCAAGAGCACCAGAGCGCCTTCGGGGTCGCCGGTGACCAGGCCGAGCTCCGCCTTGGCGTAGAGCAGGAAAGCCCAGCCGACGCCCTGGTCGGCGGTGTGAGTGAGCGGGCGGGCCGCCAGTCGCGCCCGGTCCAGCCTCCCGCAGCGGATCTGGGTCATGATCTCGCTCGCTACCAGCCTCGCTGCCAGCGCCGGATGCCAGGATTCCAGCGGTAGTTCCCGCGTTGCGGTGGCCAGGTCTCGAAGCCCCTCGTCGGGGCGGTGGAGCCGCAGCGCGGCGCCCGCCCGGTAGAGCAGCGCACGCGCGACGGTCGCCCGGGCGTCCCGTCTGCGTGCGTCGGCCACCACGGTGTCCAGACCGTTCATGCCCATGGCGATGTCGTCGGCGCACAGCAGCGCGCAGGAGGCCGCGATCCGGCACATCGACGGTACTTCGCTCGGCGCGTCGAGCGCGGCCCGGGCCAGCTTCCGCGCCCGGTCGCGTTCCTCTGCCGACCTGGCCAGCTGCCAGGCGAGCGCCCCGGCCTGGGCCGGGTCGGCCGGGCGACGGGCCGGGGCGGGCAGCGGGGCGGCCGGGATCTCCGGGTCCGTGCCCGCCTCCTCCCCCGCGAGCCAGCCCAGCGCCCTCAGCGGGGACAGTTCGTCCTGGGGTATCGAACCGGCCGACGTTTCGTGCAGTTCGGAGATCACCCGCCGTGCCGTCTCGACGTCACCGCGGCTGAGCAGCAGGTCGGCTGCCCGGACCACGGAGGGCCACGAGTCGCCGTCCGCGTGGCGTACGAGGACCTGCCGTAGCCTTCCATCGCTGGCCTGTGGCGAGAGCACGACCTCGATCGAGGCAAGCCGCGTGAGCAGATGCGCCCGGTCGGCGTCGTTCATCGGCTCGCGCAGCGCGTGGCGCAGCGCCGCGGCCGCAGCCTCCGTTCTGCGCCGCCGCATGCGGTACGCGGACGCTTCGGACAGCGTCTTCCCGGCCCAGGGCAGGCCGGAAGCCGGCGCGTGGCCCAGGAGATCGGCGACGGTGTCGACCCCGGCCCCGACTTTCCGGGCCAATTCCGCCGCTCGCAGGTAGAGGTGTTCGCGCTCGGAGGCGGTCATTGCCGCAAGTATCTCGGCGCTGAGACGAGCACAGGGCACCCGGGGTGCGTCGGGGTCGATCACCAGCCCCGCGACGAGGAGGGTGTCGAGCGCGCCGTCCAGTCTGGCGGCACGCAGTCCGGCCAGGGAACCGGCGATCTCGAATTCGAAGTTGCTGCCGACGGCGGCCAGTACGCGCAGCAGGGCGAGCGCGTCGGCGGGCATGCTGAGCATGGCGCGGTTGGCCCGTACGGACCACGCGGTCCAGGATGCCTCGATCAGCTGTGGAATCCGATCGGCGTCCAGCGGCAGGTTCCGGGCAGTGAAGTGGTCTGCGATGCTGCGCAGCATGGCCGGGCGGCCCATCGTCATATCGGCCGCAACGGCGGCCACCCTCGCGCCGATCTCACGCCCGGTCAGTGTTTCCAGCAGCTTCCGGGAGTTGGCCGTGGACAAGGAGGCCAGCGGGATCTCCCGCATCCCGGCGAGACCCGCGTCATCCAGGAGACACTCCTCGCCGAGAAGACGGGAGAGCGGACCGTAGGAGGAGCCGATCAGCAGGACCGGGGCGTGGTGCGCGCGGCGGGCCATCGCCGCGAACCAGCGCAGCGACCATGTGTCGGCCCATTGCAAGTCGTCCACGGCGAGCAGCAGCGGACGGTCAGCGGCGAGCGCCAGGAACTCGTCGCACAGCAGCGGCACCGAGGCGGCGAGGCGGCCGTTGCGCCTACAGACGGTGGCCAGTTCGACCATCCGTGACGGCGGGCGGAGCCCGGCGAACAGCTGGGTCACCGCGGCGTAGGGGACCCGCGACTCGACCGGCGAGCAGCGCGCGAAGCCGACGGCCGACCCGAGAGCGCGTGCCCGGTCCACCGCCCGGTGCAGCACCGCGCTGCGTCCCACCCCGAGCGGACCGGTCACGCCCGCCATGCCCGACCCGCCGGCCTCGAGCGTCCCGATCAGCTCCTCCAGCACGGTCAGGGCACTCTGGCGGCCTACGAATTCGTCCGCGGCGAGGGCAGGCGCGGGCCTCATCGTGACACACGCCCGGGATGTGTCACCGCAGCATGGACAGGAGCAGGGAGTGCTGCAACGATGAACCGCGCGTGATAGTTCCGCATGTACGCCTCTCGCGTCACTCGCACCAGCGATCCTTAGATGAAGTGAATACACCGGAGATTACAGCTGCGCTTGTGACTGTGCAGCATCGCGCTGGTAACGCTGAGCTTCCTTTGAGGTCATGACAATCTCTACGCGCATTGATGGGGGCTCATCCCGCGCCAGGGTCCCCGAATTGGGGCTCTTTTATCTCCAACCGTTATCAGAATGGCCCTTATGTCTTCCGCAAGACGCGGGCGAGCTCCTTCCTGCCCCGGATGCCGAGCTTGCGGTACACGCTCGTGAGGTGGAACTCAACGGTCCGTTGAGTGAGGAACAGCGACTCGGCAATCTCCCGGTTGGTCGCCCCCGCGATGGCCTGCTCGGCGACTCGGCGCTCGCTGCCGCTCAGCGTGTCAACGGGCGAGGCGGTGCTGCGGCGCAACCTGCCGCCCGCCTCGCTCAGCGCGGGCAGCGACTGGTTGAGCTGTAGCTGGTCCCGGCACAGCACGGCCTGGTCGATCGACCGGCGCAGCCGCTCGCGCGCGCCCTCGGCGTCACCCCTGCGGTACAGCCTGCGGCCCAGCAGATACTCGGCCCTGGCCTGCTCCAACCTGCCGGGCGAGTCCGCGAGTGTGTGCACGGCGTGGGTGAGCAGGTCGATGCCGGCGTCGCCCGCGGTCAACACCCCACGGGCCATCCGGAACATGCCCAGGGCCCGCGTGGTGCCCCAGCGGTGCACCGATTCCTCCACCCGTTCGATGAGGTCCAGTCCTTCGTGGGGGCGGCCGAGTTCGGCGAGCACGTCCGCCGCGTCGAACCACCACGGCGCCAGCACGGGGTTGCCGATGCCCCCTTCGGCCAGGCTGTCGGCGCACCGGTAGAAGTGGGTGAGGGCGCCTTCCAGGTCACCCAGTGCCGCCCGGCTCCGCGCCCGCGCCATCACGTACCAGTGGTATTCCAGAGTGAATCGGTCCAGCCGCGGCCGGGTGATGAGATCGAGTACCTCCTGCGCCCGCGCGGGCTCCCCCCGGCGGATCAGCGCCGAGGCGAGCGCGGTCTGTGGCATCACTACGTTCGGGGCCCAGGACTCCTGGAGCACGACGTCGAAAGACAGTTGCGCGTCGGAAAGCGCCTCACCCACGTTGCCCGCCCACCGGTAGACCTCGGCACGGGTACTCGCGCCGAGGGTGTGCGTCCACGCCTCACCGGTGCGCTGCGCGTGCTCGATCAGGGCGGTGAGCGCGACCAGCGCGGGATCGATCTCGTCGGCGAGGTAGAGCGGGAGGCTGGCGCTCAGCACCGCCCATCCGCCCGGTGCGACATCGCCGATGCGCAGGACCTTCTCCGCTTGGGCTGCGACCTCGGTGGCGGGCCTGCCCTGGAAGGTGCCGAGCGAGGACAGCATGCCCAGCAACTGTCGCTCCTCTGCGGTGTCCCCCTGCGGTGGTACGTAGTCGCGAAATCGCCGCCCCACTCTGTGCACGGTGGACTTCTCATCGAGGCCGGAAATCAGATACGCGAACTCGACGAGCGTGCGCAGCGCGCGGTCCGCCGGGGTGGCTTCCGCACCGGCCTCGGCTTCGATCGCGTCGATCACCTCATCCACCAACTCGAAGGCCCGCAGGGAGTTCTGCGCTCCCAACGAGGTCAGGGCGTACTGCACCACGAGCGGGGCTCGGGTGCGCGGATCGCGTACCAGGCCCAGCGCGTGCTCCAGGTGCTCCAGCGCCTTTGCGGGCTCGCTCTGCCCGAGCACCCTGGCCAACGCGGCCAGCAAGCTCACGTCGTCCGGGTCGTGCTTCAGCGCCTGCGAGAGGTAATGCGCGGCCGCGACGGGCGCTCCCCGGTGCTCCGCGCTCTCCGCGGCCGTCAGCAGCACTCCGACCATCCAGGGTGCCGGGTCGCCGGGCAGCAGCATCAGCTGGACCGCGACCTCCTCGGCCGGGCGGCCGGAGTCGTTGAGCAGCCTGGCGGCCCGCTCGCGCAGTGCCACCCGCTCGTTCGCCGACGTGGTGTCCAGCACCGCGCTCCGGATCAGGTCGTGCGCGTAGTCGAGGCCGTCGCCGAGCAGATCGTTGGCGCGCAGGATCTCCACCGCCGCTCGCGCCGGGCCCGGCTGCGTCCCGGCCAATGCCGCGATCATCTCGACGGTCTCACCGCCCAGCACCGCGATCGCCGTGGCGACCGCGTACGCGTCCCTGGGGAGCCGGTCGAGCAGGGAGCGCGCGACGACATTCCATCCGAGCTCGTCGAGCAGAGCCGTCTGCTCGGCACCGGGCGAGATCTCGTCACCGCGCAGGCGGCTGACCACCCGCCGTACCAGGAACGGATTACCGCCGGTGATCTCAGCGCATTTGGCGGAGAACGCCGAGTCGAGTTCACGGTCGAAGGCCCAGTGCAGCATTTCGCCGACGGCCTCGGTGGTCAGCGGCGGCAAGTCGACGATCAGGCAGCTGAGGGTGTCGCTGATCTCGTCGAGCACCTCGGGCCGGGACTGCTCGTGGCCGGTGCGCTGGGTCATCAGCACCATGAGCGGCAGGTCATCCGCGCGGCGCAGCAGGAAGCCCAGCCAGCGCAGGGAGGCCTCGTCGCACCACTGGACGTCGTCGATCGCCAGCACCACCAAGCCGTCGGCGCTGAGTCCGGCGGTGAGCCAGTGCAGGCCGTGCATGACCGAGTACGTGTCGGTGGGACCGGTCTCGTCCGTGCGGTCGGGAAGCAGGGCGGGCAGCGCGAGCCGGGCGCTCCCGCTGAGCAGTGGCGAGCTTTCGGCTCCGTCCTCGGTGAGGCGCAACGGCTCGAACAGGCCACGAACCGTCTCGTAGGCGGTCGAACCACTCTCCGGGCATTTGACGGTCAACACTGTCCGGGCGATGGGAGTGAGCTCATCGAGCGCGACGGAGAGGAGCTTGGTCTTGCCGATGCCCGCCGGGCCGCGCAACAGGACTGCCTGGCCCTCGCCGAGCGACGCACCGCGTGCACGCTCGACCAGGAGAGACCGTTCCCAGTCGCGGCCGGCCAGTTCCGTAGCCGGTTCGGACTGCGGACCACTGCGCGCGACCACCGTAACTCCTCTTGCTCCGGCGACGGCGGTTGGGCGTCCTCAAGCGGCCGAAAACACATGGCCGCCGCTTGGTTGATCAGTACGACGCGATCGTACCGCTTCGCAGGGCAGCGTTTCACACGGCCAGCACGCGCGGCCCCGCCCGCTCGATATCCCTCGTCACATGGGAGTCCGCCCGGTCGTCGGTGATCAGCGTGTCGATGTCGGCAAGGTTGCCGAATTGGGCGAAACGAGTGTGGCCGATCTTGGTGTGATCGGCCAGCACGACGGTGTGCCGGGCCGCCGAGATCGCCGCGCGCTTGACCATCGCCTCGGAGGGGTCGGTGGTGGTCAGGCCGCGTTCGAGCGAGATCCCGCCGGCGGCCAGGAAGGCGACGTGGATATGGATCTCGCTCAGCAGGCGCAACGCCCAGCTGTCGACCGCGGCGAACGGACGGGACTTGATCCGGCCGCCGACCAGCATCACGGTGATATTGCCCTTGCCGGTGAGAGTGAGGGCGACGTCGATCGCGTTGGTGACCACAGTGAGCTCCCGGTCGACCGGTATGAGGTCCGCGAGCTCGCCCATCGTTCCACCCGCGTCAAGTAAAATGGCGCCCGTCTCGGGGACGTATTCCATCGCGGCCCTGGCGATACGCCGCCGCTCGGTGAGCGTCACCGGATGGCGGGCGGGCAGATCCGCCTCGGCCGACCCGGTCGTCACCGGGATCGCTCCACCGTGCACCCGGCGCAGCAGACCCCGCCGCTCGAGTAGCGTCAGATCCCGGCGCACCGTCTCCGTGGTGATGTCGAATCGCGACGCCAAGCCTGCCACGTCGACCCTGCCGATTCTCCTTACCACTTCCAGGATCGTCTGCTGGCGCTCCTCTGCGTACATCCCCGTTTCTTCCCCCCTCGGCCTACCCGACGCGGGAGGCTACTCAGCCGTAGGGAGGCGCACAACGGTTCGGCCGGAGTTTCGGGGCGTCTGCGAGTGAACAGCACCTGATCCCCCCTCCGTTCAGCGGCCCAAGGCCCCGCGTCGCCCCGGTAGCCATTGCCGACCGCGCCCGGGATCAAAGGTTGCTATATAAGCGACGGAAGCTGACACTAACACGCGGTGAGTCGCCGAAACGAGGTGACATAGTTGCGCTGACCTGCGCGAATATCCCGGCGACCATGTGCCGTTCAACAACCCATAGCGGCTTGTCAGGCCGCGTATCTGTACTCGTTGATCAGGCCGCCGAGGACTCGGGTCCGACGTAGCGGTCAACCATCACGCCTGTCTACCGAGCGCTCCCCGGGCCGCGACCCAATAATCACTCGCCGTGGCGTGCTCGGCCAGGGGCTGTACGGGGGCAGCCGCCGCACGGGGACGCGTACGGGCGGGGCCCGCGCGTCGTCCTTCCGGTCACGACTCCAGAAGGACCGTGCCGATGTGGTGGCCGTCCAGCAGTTCGCCCAGGGCACGCGGCGCCCGTTCGATCCCCCGCAGCCGGGTGTGCGGAAAGGTGAGAACACCGGCGCGCAGGCCCCGGCTGAACTGCTCCTCCCAGCGCGGCGCCGCGTCGCGGTGGTCGGCGGTGGTGAGCCCGCGGAGGGTGATGCCCCGGGAGAACAGCGCCAGGGTGTCGACCGGCACCTCGGCCGTCGTGCCGCCGCAGGCCTGGGCGGACAGCGCGCCGATGACGATGCATCGCGCGCCTCGGCGGGCCAGTGCCAACGCGGCCCGGAGCTGCTCGCCGCCGACCGTGTCGACGAGCACGTCGATACCCTCAGGGGCCGCCGCGCGCAGCTGCTCCGCGATCGGCGCCTCGCCCCTGACGACGGCCGCGTCGAAACCCAGAGTCCCCACGAGGTAGTCGGCCTTGCGCCGCGACCCCGTCGACCCGATGACCCGTCCCGCTCCCCGCACGCGGGCGAACTGTCCGGCGATGGAGCCCGCCCCGCCCGCCGCGCCGGTGACGAACACCGTGTCGCCCGGCCCTACTTCGGCGGCGCGTACCACTGCCAGCCAGCCCGCGAATCCCTGCGAGAGGCAGGCGGCCGGGTCGGGCCACAGGGCCGGGTCGACGCGCCGTGCGTCGTCCGCCTCCATCACCGCGTATTCCCGCCAGCCGAGCTGGTGCCTGACGAGATCGCCGGGGCCGAGGCGGGTGCCCGGGGCCGTGACCACCTCGCCGAGCGCCGGCGCCCACAGCGCCCGGCCCGGTTCGTACCGGGACATCGGGAGGACGGCGTCGGCGTCCTCCATGAGCGTGCGGGTCACCGCGCCGACCCGCGTCAGCCGATTGCGTACGAGGACCTGGCCATGGCGGGGCACCGGGACCGGGGCCTCGGCGACCTCGAACCGGTCCGGGCGCAGTCTGCCCTCGGGACGCGCGGTCAGGCGCACCTCGCGGTGGGTGGACGGGACGGGGACGGGCACGGACTCGGGTTCGGTCATGGGGTGGTCCTCATCCTCGGACGGCGGGTGTTACGCGGTCAGGGCGCGGGGTGTCACACGGTCAGGCCCGGGTCCGCCACGCTCAGCGCGGCCACGAACAGGCCGACGTAGAACCAGGCGAGAAAGCCCATCGCCGGTCCCCGCGGCCACGTCGCGCCCCGCGCGTCGGCCAGCGCGAACCGCTCGCCGCCCGCCCAGATACAGCCGAGCGCCGACAGCGGCAGCCACGCGGCGGCCGCCGCCGGACCGTGCACCTGCCACGGACGTACGACGAGCAGCGCCAGCACCGCCGCCGCCAGGGCACAGCCCACGGTCAGCCCGACGGAGCCCCGGGTGCCAATGGCATTGGAGTAGAGGGTGGCGCCGGGCGTGACCTGGTGGCTGGTCTTGCGGGCGAACTCGAAGTGCAGGAAGACACAGGCGCAGAGCAGAACCGGCACGGCGGCGTTCCAGTGCGGGCCGGCGCCCGTCGCGTCCCGGTACGACAGCCACACGTGCACGCTGAGCAGCGCCTGCACGGGATAGCTCACCGCCAGATTGCGGAAGATGCCCTCCCGGACCGCCCTCGACCAGCGTTCGAGTCCGACCAGGAAACAGATGTACGCGAGATCCAGCAGCAGCCAGCCGGTGAGCAGGGGCGACCGCCACACGGTGAGTGTGATGCCCGCGGCCGCGATGACCGCCATGGCGAGTCGCAGTTCGCGTACCGTGATCGAGCCGCGCGGCAGTGGCCTGCCCGGATTGTGCTCCCGGTCGTACGCCAGGTCCTTCTGCTCGTCCACGACCCGGATGAAGAGCAGGGCCAGCCACACCGTGCCGATCTCGGCGAGCGTGGGCACCCCCAGCCGCCAGCGGGCGTCGCCCGGCTCCACCAGGGCCAGCGCACCCTCCAGGGCGAGCACCCACAGCACCGCGTACGTCACATAGACGCGGGCGGGGGCACGCTCGGCGAAGAACGCGTACAGCCGCCGCACCGTGCCGCTCATTCCGCCACCTCGTCCAGGATCGTCACGGTACCGGTCGCGCCGTCCATCTCCACGCGTGCCCCGTCCGGAATCCTTCTCGTCGCGCCGGGCAGCGCGACGACAGTGGGGATGCCGAACTTCCGGCCGCTGATGGCGGTGTGAGACAGCAGCGTGCCGCGCTCGACGACGATGCCGCGCGCGGAGAGCATGAGGAACAGCCACCCGGGGTCGGTCTCCCGGGCCACCAGGATCAGGTCGTCGGTGGGATCGACACGCTGGTGCGGGTCGATGACCACACGGGCGGTGCCACGCACGACACCGCCGCTGGAGCCCAGTCCGCGCAGCCGCGAGCCCGGCTGCGCGTCCCGCTCCGGAGTGGGCAGCCCGTCGCGTACCGGGCCCATCGTGGCGAAGTCCATGGGGAGTTCGACATCGAGGCTGGCACGGCTCAGGTACTCGGCTCGGCGCAGCCGCGCCAGCCCCCGCAGATCGTCGGTGACCGCGCCCCCGTCGAAGTGGCCGAGGATCTCCTCCTCGGTGAGGTGGACCACGTCCTCCGCTGCGTCCAGGACACCGCGCGCCGCGAGTTCCGTACCCAGCCGGCGGTAGATCTGGCGGCCGAATCCGAACAGCTCGCTGCGGCTGTAGCGGGTGTCCTCCCGGATGTTGATGAACCGGCGCTGCTGGGCGAGCAGGGCACGCAGCACCCCGCGCCGCACGGGGTGGCGCGCCAGCAGCGTCCGCAGCCGCTCCTCGGCGGCCCGCCGGGTCGCGGTCTCCCGGCCGCGCAGGCGCTCGCGGGTCAGGCCGCTGCGCGCGTACTCGCCGGCCAGCCGCAGCAGTTGGGAAGGCTGTTCGCGCGGCACCGGGACCTCCAGCTTGAGCTCCTGCAGGCCCCGGTCGCCGTGGGCCGCCCCGTGTGCCCGCATCCGGTCCGCGATGTCCGTGCCGAACGCGCCGTCCTCGATCCGCCGCAGCAGCTCCTCGGCGGGCTTGTCGGGGTCCTCATCGGCGAGGGCGTCCAGCAGCCCGGGGGTGTCCCTGATCCGTTCGGCGAGATCCAGGAGGGACATCAGAATGGTGACGCTGCGGTTTTCCTCGCCACCGCACAGCAGATCGCTGTGCAGACCCGCGTCGGCGCCGGGCAGCCAGCGGGAGAAGAGCCGCATGACGGCGGTCTCGGCGGTCTGCAACAGCACGTCGTTGACGAGGGTGAGGCCCCAGCGTCCCCCGGCCTCCCGCCACAGTGACCGCATCAGCTGCGCCAGTTGGAGCGGGTCGGCGGTCCTGGCGGCCTCGCGGTGGCGCGCGATGGTCTGCCCCCACCAGCGGTCGAAGCTCCGGGCGGCGGGGACGTGCACGGCCCGCAGCCAGGCCAGGCGCAGCAGGGCCGCGGCGGTTTCGGGCAGCCGGCCGGGAGCGGTGGCGAGGCGGTCGGGGCGTACATCCGTCACGGAGGGTGACATGCCCATCATCCGCTCGAAACTGGCGCGCCACAGCGGGAACGTGGGGGACAGCCGGTGCAGCGTGTACCACGCGCTGAGGGAGTAGTAGACCCGGCCGTTCAGCAGGCCGAGCATGGACCTCAGGTCGTTCTCATGGCGTGCCAGCACGGCGGGGGGGACCCCGAGCCGCCGGTAGAAGTCGCGGAAGTCCTCACGGTAGAAGCGCTGGGCGAAGGAGTAGGTGAGGGCGGTGGTCACGCCGGGATAGCTCTCGGTGATGTTCGCGTTGCTCCACAGCCGCTGCCCGCCCAGGTCGAGGACGACCGGCCGGGCCTGGAGGATGTGCAGGGCGCCGTCCTCGGTGAGGGTGCCCTCGATGTCCTGGGGGCAGCCGAAAAGCCGCTCGACGTGGTCGCCGACGTCCGTGATGTGCCGGATCTGTCCGTCGGTGAGCGCCGGTTCGTCCCGCTCGTGGCCGTGCACCGGGAGCAGACGGGGCCCGCTGCCCGGCCGCGTGGGATCCTCCTCCATGCGCTCGGGCTTGTGCGCGACGACGGAGCGGACCGCGCCCGTGCGCCGGTCGATGAAGTGATGGTCCACCGGCACCTTCTCCTGGACGACCCCCTCCCCGATGCCGAGCCCGGCCGCCAGCACCCGGTCCCGGGCCCCGGTCAGCGGGTCGCAGGTGAACAGGACGAAGGAGCGGCGGCCGAACACCATGCGCTGGACGCCCACGCCTACGGCGAAGTCCTCCGTGGCGGCGGTGGAGCGCGCCGCCCGGTACAACAGTGCCCGGGTTCCGAACCCGGAGGCCCAGCACTCGCGCACCCGCTCCAGCACCTGATCGCGGGTGACGTACAGAAAGCTTTCGCCGATGCCCGCGAAGGCGTCCTCGGCCGAGTCCTCGGCGGCCCGCCCACCCGGCCCCACCATCGAGGACCGCACCGACACCACGGCGTGCGGGCCGAACACCTCGTCGTACGCCCGGTGGACGGCGCGCGCCACCGGCAGCGGCACCGGCACGTCGAGGACCAGGCGGCGCAGGGCGTCGGACTGCTCGGCCAGCCGGTCGGGGTCGGCGTGGTCCAGCCGCCGCAGGATCGCCAGGAGCCGCGGGCGTACGGGCGCCAGGGTGCGGGTGAACAGACTCGCGGGCAGGCAGAAGAAGTGGGGCACGGGCAGTCCGGCCGAGGCCATCCGGGCCTGGCGGGCGAACTTCGGGCCCACCTCCGCCTCGTCCAGCAGCGCTCTCCCGCGCAGTACCGGACCCCGGCGCCCGGCGGTGCGGACGACCCGCAGTACGTTCTCGATGGTCATGTCGATGTCACCACACCCAGGGGATGAGACGGCGTCGGGACGCCGCGAAGTCGGAGTAGCCGGGCAGGGCGAACAGCATCCGTTCCTCAACCAGGACGCGCACCACGATGGCCGGCAGCAGCAGGACCACCAGCGCGGCGGCGCTCGCGGGGTTGAGGAAGTAGCCGACGAAGGCGATGTGCGCGGCCGCCATGCCGACGTACGCGGGATGCCGCACCAGGCGGTACGGGCCGGTGTCCACGATCCGGTGGTCGCCGAGAGCCCGCACCCGGTGCGAGTAGAACCGCCCGAGGGCGCGGACCGCCGCCAGGCGCAGGGCGACGGCGCAGACGAAGGCCACCGGCAGGACGGGCATCCACGGCCGGTATCCGGACCAGTCCGTCGGCACCAGGCACGCGGTCGCCACGGTGGCGGCCCGCGCCGCGCCGTACGCGTAGACCGTGCCGCGGTCGGTCGTCGCCTCGGTCGCTCGCGAACTGCGCACCGTCGTCCAGCTCTCCAGCAGCAGCCACAGCAGATACGACGCCGCGAGGGCGCATCCGACCCGGTGCGCCGGAGCGGACCAGCCGGCCGCCTCACGGACGGTGGCCACCGCCGTGGCCATGACGGACACGGTGAGCACGAACAGCGGAAATCTCCGCAGAAGCCATGTCATGGTCGACCTCCTGGCCGGGTCACGGGACGCGGTGCTCGGACGATTCCGGCGACCGGGCGGCCTGATGGCGCTCGGCCAGCCGCTGGACGGCGGCGTCGCTCTGGGTCTCCTCGATCCGCTCGGCCGCGCCCTCCTCGTAGACCGACAGGTCCATGGAACCGGACGCGGTCGTGACGCCCGACTGCAGGACGTCGCACTGCCCGCGGAAGCGCAGCACGTCCGGCCGCTTCCATACGGCCTCGTCGAGGTGATAGTCGATCTCGGCGTCCAGCGGGAGCAGGAAGCGGGAGAACGACACCTGAAGGGAGTTGAGGAGGAACCGCTGGACGGGCTGACGCGGCTTCAGCAGATACCGTTCGGCGACGGCCAGCGACATCTGCCGGACGGCCTCCGTCACCACCATTCCCGTGACATGGGTGCCGGTGGTGTGGTCGAGCACCATCTCGTTCGTGTTCGACAGGCGCAGCACGGCCCGGTAGCGGGTGTCGCCGACCCGCCGCAGACCGGCGATCAGGACGTTCTCCTGACGGTGCTTGTGGACTTCAGCGTGGCCGGCGAGCTCCGGCGGGACCGCGTCCCACAGCGCGGTCCCGGGCAGCCGACAACGCTTCAGCTCCGCCCGGATGAGGTCCATCTCGTGCCGTTCGATGCCCTGTCCCGGGACGAGCATCGGCAGCGGATCCCTCAGCCGCCCCGCTCTCAAGTCCGCTATGAGCCTGGACAACGACGTGAGGCCCGCCCGTGGCGGCCCCCCGGCCAAGCGGTCTCCGACGATGAACACGATCTCGTCGTTCATCCTGGTTCCCTTCCGTGGTGTGCCGGTTCGGCATTGTTCAGCGGGCGGCCTGCGCCGCGTCGGCCGGCCGCTCGGCGGCGACGATCCGCAACCGTCCTTCCTCACCCCGTGCGAGGGCCGCCAGAAGTTCCGCCGCCGCCTTCCCGCGGGGACCCGCGAAGGAGTCGTCCAGCTCGCGCAGCGCCGCGACGACCGCGCCGAGCTCCTCGGCCAGTTCGGCCAGTACCCGCTCGACGGGGCCCGCGTTCGAGCCGATGATGTCGGCCCACAGCCCGGCGTCTCCCGCCGCGATGCGCGTCGCGTCCCGCAGCCCCTTGCCCACCAGCCGCAGCTGTGCCGTCTCAGCGCCGAGCAGCCGGCCGGCCAGCAGGCTCGCCACCATGTGGGGGGCATGCGAGGTCAGGGCGACCGCCCGGTCGTGCTCGGCGTGTCCCATGATCACCGGCTGGCCGCCGCACAGCTCGATCAGCTCGGTGGCGTGGTGCAGGGCCTCGGCGCGGGAGAACGCGGAGGGGGTGAGCACCCACGTACGGCCTTGGAAGAGGTCCGCGCGGGCGGCCATCGGACCCGACAACTCCCGCCCCGCCATGGGGTGTCCGCCGACGTAGCGCGTCAGGTCGCAGCCGGCCGACGCGGCGTCCATCAGGGGGCGCATCTTGACGCTGGCCACGTCGGTGAAGAAACGCGCCAGCATGCGGTGCTGATACTCCTTGAGCACCGACGCCGTATGCGCGGGCGGCACCGCGACGACCGCCAGGTCGACCGGGGCGCGCGGGGTCGCGGCGAGGCCGGCGCCCAGGGCCGCGGCGGTCCTGGCCGCTTCCGGATCCCGGTCCAGGAGGTAGGTGGTGACCCCCTGGCCGGTGAGGGCGAGCGCCACCGAGGTGCCGATGAGGCCGGTTCCGATCACTGCCGCGCTACGCATGTGCGCCGTCCTTCCCGTCCCGCACCGTCCACGCCGCCGCGTCCGGAGCGAGTGCGGCGCCGCCCGGCGGCCCCGGCTCGCTGGTCAGCAGGACGGTGTGGCCCTCGGGCAGCGGGACGGCGCGGTCCGAGAGGTTCACCACGCACACCACGTCACCGCGCCGGAAGGCGAGCACGCCGGGGCCGCCGGGCAGCCACTCCAGCGGCGCGCCGTGCAGCGCGGGCAGCGCCCGCCGCAGGCGCAGCGCCGCCCGGTACAGCTCCAGCGTCGATCCGGCCACGCCCTCCTGCGCCTCGACGGTGAGCTCCGCCCACCCCTTCGGCTGCGGCAGCCACGGCTCGGCGTCCTCACCCGTGAAGCCGTACGGCGGGGCGGCACCGCCCCACGGCAGCGGCACCCGGCACCCGTCGCGCCCCGGATCCTCGCCGCCCGAGCGGAAGTGCATCGGATCGCGCAGCCGGTCCGCCGGAATGTCCTCGACCTCCGGCAGGCCCAGCTCCTCCCCCTGGTAGAGGTAGACGGATCCCGGCAGGGCGAGGGTGAGCAGCGCGGCGGCCCTGGCGCGGCGGGTCCCCAGGGCGAGATCCGTCGGCGTGCCGTGGGCCTTGGCGGCGAAGTCGAAGCCGGTGCCGGCCCGGCCGTAGCGGGTGACGGTGCGCGTCACGTCGTGATTGCACAGCACCCAGCAGGCGGGGGCGCCGCCGTGCGCGGCGAGCGTGGCGTCGACGCAACGGCGCAGCTGTTCGGCGTCCCAGGTACTGCGCAGAAAGTCGAGGTTGAAGGCGGTGTGCAGCTCGTCGGGGCGCAGATAGCGGGCGAAGCGCCCGGGTTCGTGCAGCCACATCTCGCCGATGAGCGCGCGGTCGCCGGGATAGGAGTCGGTGATCCGCCGCCAGGAGCGGTAGAGGCCGTGGAGTTCCTCGCGGTCGGCGTACGGGTGCGAGGGGTCCTCCGGGGCGAGGCCGGGGTCGGCGAGGTCGGGCAGGGCCGGGTCCTTGGCGAGCAGGGTCGCGGAGTCCACGCGTATGCCCGCGACCCCGCGGTCCAGCCAGAACCGCAGTACCTCCTCGTGGGCGTCGCGCACCCGGGGGTGGCCCCAGTTGAGGTCGGGCTGGTCGGGGGAGAACAGGTGCAGAAACCACTCGCCGGGCGTTCCGTCCGGCCCGGCGGTCCGCGTCCAGGCCGGGCCGCCGAACTCCGAACGCCAGTTGTTGGGCGGCTCCTGACCCGACGGGCCGCGCCCGGGACGGAAGTGGAACAGCGCGCGCTCCGCGGAGCCGGGGGGCGCGGCGAGCGCGGCGCGGAACCACGGATGGGCGCTGGAGACGTGATTCGGCACGATGTCCACGACCGTACGGATGCCGAGCTCAAGGGCTTCGGCGATGAGCCGCTCGGCCTCGTCGAGGGTGCCGAACAGCGGGTCGACACCGTGGTAGTCCACGACGTCGTAGCCGCCGTCGGCCATGGGCGAGGGGTACCACGGCGTGAACCACAGGGCGTCGACGCCGAGCCGCGCCAGATACGGCAGCCGGGCCCGGACCCCGGCGAGGTCGCCCGTGCCGTCCCCGTTGCCATCGGCGAAGCTGCGCAGGTAGATCTCGTAGATCACCGCGCTCCGCCACCAGGCCCGGTCCTGGGGCACGGACCGTACGGAGCGCGCGGGTCGCGCCGTTCGCGCCGTCACGGCTGCCCGGCCCGGGCCGGATCCGCGAGGGACAGCTCCGCCACATCCACCACGGTCAGATCGGGCAGCACACGGTGGGCGAGCGAGTAGTCGCAAGCACGCGTCAGCGGGGTGGGAACGGCCAGCACCGTCATGCCCGCCGCCCGGGCCGCCGCGACCCCGCTCACCGAGTCCTCGAACACGACGCAGCGCTGCGGCGCCACCGAAAGCCGCGCGGCCGTCTCCAGGTACACGGCGGGGTCGGGCTTCCGCCGCGGTACCTGGTCACCGGTGACGACCGTCGCGAAGCTGCCGGCCAGTTCGTAGTGGCGCAGCCAGCGCCGCACCCAGCCCTCGTCCGCCGCCGAGGCGACCGCGAGCGGCAGGCCCACGGCCCGCAGTGCGGCGAGCAGTTCGCGGACTCCCGGCATCAACCGCACGTTCTCGGGGGTGAAGTGCTCGGCCCACAGCGTGTCCAGCCGGTCCTGGAGCTGGGCGTCGGTACGGGTGACGGCCCCGGCGGAGTTCCGCAGCATGCCGAACAGCAGGGGGTGCGCGTCGGGGCTGCCGCAGACCTCCCGCGCCCACCGCCCCTGGGGGAGTTCCGCGCCGTGCTCCCGGAACAGGGCGGAGCAGGCGAGGAAGTGGGGGCGGATCGAGTCGACCAACACTCCGTCGTGGTCGAAGACGACGGCCTGGATCGCTGGGTCCATCAGGAACCTTTCTCGGGTACGTCAGGGGCGGGGGAGCGGGGTCACGGCTGTGGCCGTGGCACCTCGCGGATCACGCGGGCGGGGTTGCCCACCGCGATCACGTCGGCCGGCAGGTCCCTCGTGACCACGCTTCCGGCGCCCACGACGGTCCGTTCGCCGATGGTCACCCCCGGCAGCACGATCACCCCGCCGCCGAGCCACACGTCGTCCCCGATGGTGATCGGCCGGGCCCGCTCCCACATGGCGCTCCGCCGTTGTGGGTCGAGGTCGTGGTCGGCGGTGTAGAGCTGGCACCTCGGCGCCAGCCAGACGCGCGAACCCAGCACGATCGGCGCGCAGTCCAGAAGCACGGCGTCGAAGTTGATCCTGGTCTCGGCGCCCAGCTCGATGAAGAAGCCGAATTCGCACAGGAACCGGGGCATCACCCAGCCGCCGGGCCCGACCCGGCCGAGCAGCTCGTGAAGAATCGGCTGCCGGGCCTTGTCGTCGGTGAGCGCGGTCGCGTTGAACGCGTCCAGGAGGCGGGCACAGCGCTCCCGGTAGGGCATCAGGGCCGGCTCCGTGGACACGTACGGCAGTCCGCCGGCCATCCGGGCCTTGAGCGCGGCCAGTTGTCTCCGCTCGTCGGTCGCTTCCATGTCCTCGTCCATTGAGATGCCTTTCCGGGGGCTGGTTACCGGGGGCGGAGCCGGAGGGTGATCGGCCGGTGGTCGGAGGCGCCCGGCCGTCCGTCGTGCGGGAGCAGCCGGGGGTCGTCCACCGCCTGGTACGAGGCCAGCGCCCCGGTCAGGGGCGGCGACAGCAGGAACACGTCGATGCGGCGCGGCGCCTGGCCCGGCGGGTGGTGCCCGAAGGTCGGCGAGCGATCCCGCGCATGGGCTCCCGCGTCGACGAACAGCGGATCGTCGGCCTCGCCCAGCAGCCGCCGCAGCGGAGAGCGGTCGGCGTGCTTCTCGCCGGGCCACCGGTGGTCGTCGCGGCGGTGGCGGGGCACGGTCGTCCAGTCCGGCTCCGGATCGTCCGGCGGGAGGGAGTTCGCGTCCATGGCCAGGACCGTGGGGGCCGGCGCGGCGGGGTTCGCGTACTGGCGCAGCCGGTCGGACTCGATCCGCCGGTTCGTGGGGCTGAACGGGTCCAGATGGGCCACGACGAACCGCAGCTCGTGCGACCACCCGGGCAGCCGCAGCGTGACGCTGCCGTGGCCGTGCCACGGGGCGAGGTCGTGCGGTATCCGCTCGGTCTCCACCGGTTCGATGTCCCGCTGCCAGAAGATCGCCAGATGGCAGCCGGTCTTCGCGGTGAACAGCGCGCCGTCCATGCCGAACCCGGCCTTGGCGTCCTCGAAGAACCGCCCCCCGTCCCGGTCCCAGCCCCACCCCTCGGTGGTCATCAGCACCCGGGGCCGGTGTTCCGCGACGATGTCCCGCTGCAGCAGCCAGCGTTCGTCCCGGCCTTCCAGCCGGTCGATGCCCGCCTCGTACAGGTTCCAGAACATGACGAGGTCGCTCGCGGCGGCCGTCGCCGGCTGCATGCCCGCCCCGCTCACTTGAATCCGAGGATCATGGATTCCGGACCGTCCAGGTGTTCCACGCGGGTCTCCCGGAAGCCCGCCTCACGCAGCCATTCCTGGCACTCGGGGCCGGTGTAGTCGAAGCCGCCGGGGACCTCCAAGTGCATCATGAGGCTGAGGATCAGCCCGACCGCGTTGCTCCGCCGGTCGCCGTCGATCAGCGTCTCGTAGATCAGCACGGCCCCGCCCTCCGGCAGTGCCCGGTACGCCTTGTCCAGCAGCAGCCGCTTCTCCTCCAGCCCCCAGTTGTGCAGGATGTGCCCGAACACCAGCACGTCGGCCGAGGGCAGTTCGTCGCGGAAGAAGTCCCCGGGCCTGAAGCTCATCCGGTCGGCGAGGCCGAGCGCGCCGGTGTACGCCTCGAACCCCTCGCGGGCCTGCGGCAGGTCGAAGCCGACCGCGGTCAGATGCGGGTGGCGCAGCAGGATCCGGCCGGGCAGCGCGCCCTCGGACGCGCCGATGTCGGCGAGCGAGCGGTAGCTGTCCCAGGGGAAGCTCTCCGCGATCACCCGCGCCGAGCCGATGCTCAGCGCCGTCATGTCCCGCTGGAAGGCGCGGACCGAGTTCGACGTCGCGTACATGTCGGCGTAGAAGTCCCGGCCGGTACGGGCCCCGCGCAGCGCCTCGCCGGTCCGCAGCACTCCCGTCAGGTCGTCGGCCAGGCCCGCGCACTGGGTCAGGTAGCTGTCGCCGAGATAGGTGGCGGGCTTGCCCGCGTCCAGGTATTCGTCGGCCGCAGGCGTGTTGGCGTAGACATCGCCGGTACGGTCCAGCAGGTCGAGCGCCACCAGGGCGTCCAGGAAGTCGCCGACGGCGCCGGGGCCGAGACTGAGCCGGCCGGCCAGCTCATCTCCGCGCAGCGGCTCCTTGGCCAGCTCGGTGAAGACGCCCAGCTCGATGGCGCTGAGCATCGTCTTGGTCTTCCAGTACGCCCAGAACAACTCGGTGACGGGCTGAGGTGAGGTCATGTCCTTACCTTCTGGTCGGGTCGGTCGGCGGGGTGCGGATGGGCGGCGGTCGGTTCCGCCCGCCGGGCCAGGGCGACGGCGGCCGTGACAGCCAGGCCGCACAGCAGGGTGAGAGTGGCGATCGACAGCGGAATCGACACCGCTGCCCGGGCCGGGGCGGCGAACAGGCCCAGCAGGGGCGGCAGGGCCGCGCTGCCGATCAGGTTGGTCAGCAGCAGTACGGCGCTGACGCGCTCCGGAGGGAGCGGCAGGGCGGCGGTGGCCCAGACGAGCACGGTCGGGAAGACCGTGCCCAGCGCGAACCCGGCCAGCCCGTAACCCGCCGGTGCCCAGCGGCCGTCGAGCGTGGTGAGGAGCAGGCCGGTGGCGGCGAGCAGGCAGAGCAGGACCAGCCGCGGTTGGCCCAGCCGGTGCGTCACGGGCGGCAGCACCACCCGGCCAGCGGTGAGGCCCGCCCAGAACAGCGCGGTGAGCCCGGCGGCCTCCTCGGCGGAACGGCTCGCGGCCTCCAGGTGGGTGGACTCCAGCGCGCCGATACCGGCCTCCACGCCCGCGTACAGGAAGGCCACGGCCGCGAACACGGTCAGCAGGGGCAGGCGACGGCGCCCGGCCGGGGCGTCGGTGTCGGTATCGGTCGTAGGCGGGGTGCCGGGGCCCGCCGTGCCGAGGTGCCGGGCCGGCCAGAGGAGCGGCGCCGCCAGCCCCGCCGTCACCAGCAGCAGCCACGACACCTCACCGAACCGCCCCACCAGCAGCGGCCCCACGGTGGCGCCCGCGCCGAAGCACGCGTGCAGCAGATTCATCAGCAGCAGCCCGCGCCGCCCCGGGAAGCGGCCGAAGAAGGCGTTCAGATACAGCAGCAGCCCGCCGAAGCCCGTCGCCGTGGCGAACGCGTTCAGCAGCCACCAGGTGGGCGCGAGCGCCATCCCCGCGCAGCCGCCCGCGAACGCGCCCAGCAGGGCGAGGACCGGGCGCCCGGTGGCGGACCCCCCGGCGCCGGTACGGCCGCCCAACCCGCACGCGGCGACCCCGGCGAGCGCACCCAGGTTGTACAGCCCGACCAGCTCGGCCCCGCCCCCCTCGGGCAGCCCGTACGCGGACCTGAGCAGCGGCAACGCCGCTCCCAGCGCCGCGGTGACCACACCCAGCAGCAGGGACAGCACCAGAGGGGCCACGACGAGTAGCCGGGCGGGCGCGGCGGGCGGCACCGGCATGGTCACCTCCGGTCGGGCAGGGCTGTGGCGCGGAACCTGACCGGGGCGAAGACGGCCGAGGCGGACGGGGTGAACGGCGCCTGGACGAAGAGCCCCAGCCGCAGCTCCGGCTCCGAGAAGCCGAAGAACGTTCGTACGAACCGCCAGTCGTCCTCGGGCGCCGCACGGAAGAACACCGCCTGCCGGGGCCCCTCGCGGGTCACCAGCAGCTCCGCCTCGGGACCGGCCAGCGCCGGCCCCAGCGCCTCGTCGGACACCGGCCGGGACAGCACAGTGACCACCGCCCAGCCACCCGCCTTGACCCGTTCCACGCAGACCTTGAGCCAGCCCTCGGGGCCGTGCAGGGCGATCCCGCCCGCGTCGCCGAACGCGGCGCCGTCGACCGAGATCCGGGTCCAGGCGGTGAAGTCGCCCCGGACCGTGCGCTGGAGCAGCGGCAGTCCGCTCGCCTCGTGGGCGCCGGGCATGGCGAACAGATCGGCCCCTCCCGGCGCGGTGATCTCCAGCGACCCGCCGGTACGCGAGCAGGAGAGCGGCTCGGCGGACCAGCTCCAGCCCTCGTCGAAGCCGAACACGGCCTCCGTCTGTGCGGTGCCCGTGGGCTCCGTCGACGCCGTCATGCCGTCATCCCGCCGTCGACGCTGATCGCCTGGCCGGTGACCTTCTTCGCCGTGGCCAGGAAGACCACCAGCTCCGCGATGTCCTCGGGGGTCTGGAATTCCCGCTGGGGAATCATGGTGCGCATCCGCTCCCAGCACTCGTCCTCGGTCTCGCCGGGCCGGACGAACGCCGACAGGAGATAGCTCCACATATTGGTCCGGATCATCCCGGGGCAGATCGCGTTGACCCGGATGCCGTCGCGGGCCACCTCCAGGGCGAGCGAGGAGGAGAAGCCGATCACTCCGAACTTCGCGGCGCAGTAGTGCGACACCTTGGCGAAGCCGCCGCGCCCCGACACCGAGGAGAAGTTGATGATTGCCCCGCCGCCGGAGTCGCGCAGCAGCGGCACGGCGTGCTTGGAGGACAGGAAGACGCCGTCCAGATTCCCGGACACCACCTGCTGGAACTCCGTGAGCTCCATCTGCTCCACCGGGCTGACATGGGTCACCCCGAAGGCGTTGACGACCACGTCGAGCCGTCCCGGCCCGCCTGCCAGCGACCCGTACAGCTCGCGCACCGCGGCCTCGTCGGTGGCATCGACCTCCGCCGCGGTCACCCTCAGCCCCGCCTCGCTCAGCCGGGCCGCCAGCTTCTGGGCGTCGGCGAAGCCGCTCACCCGGGTGGACCGGTAGTGGTTGAACACCGAGGGCAGCCGGTCGGTGTCGGCCACCACCACGGTCGCGTCCTGCCGGGCCAGCGCCTCCACCGCGGCGGCACCGATGCCCCGGCCACCGCCGATGACCAGCGCCACCTTGCCGGCGAGCCCCGTCCCCGTCCCCGTATCGGTCCCGGTCCCGGATTCCGTTGTCGTCATGCCGTCATGTCCTTCCCATGCGTTGCGCTTACGGGCTCCGGCGTCAGGCCGTAGTCGAGCGGGGGTAGCACCAGGGCGTCCAGGAGCCGGGGGAAAGCCCGGTAGTCCGCCAGATTGCGGCTTCCTTCGGTGATCAGCCGCCGCAGCTCCCTCCGGTCCTGGCCCGACTCCTCCGGCAGGGCGTCCACCGCGGACAGCAGGCCGTCGTCCCGGCGCCGGAAGAAGTCGGTGAAGATCTGCTCGGACCGTGCCAGCGCCCGGTCCAGGTCGACGCCCGTCCGCCGCTCCACCGTCAGCCGACCGGTCAGCCGGGCGTCGTAGGCGATCTCCTGTCGCACCACCTCGCCGGACAGCGCCCGCAGGAACGTCCGGTCCTGGTACGGCGACTCGGCAGTCACGTCCGCGGGTTCGAAGTCGCGGCCGCACAGCTTGTCCACGAGCGCGTCCTCGTCGACCCAGCCGAGCGCCTCGACCCTGCTCATGGAGAACGCGGTCTCGGTGTCGAGCGCCGTCGGCACCAGATTGCGCGCGGGCAGCAGTTCGACGGCCGGGCCGATATCGGCACCCAGTACCGGAATCCCGTGGGCGAGCGCCTCCAGCACCACCCGGCCGAGCGTCTCCCGCGACGCCGTGCTCGGGAACAACAGCACATCTATCTCCGAGAAGAACCCGGCGAGTTCGTTCTGCCCCAGGACGCCGAGCACCCGGACGGCATCCGGCTCGACCCCCTGTCGGCCCAGCTCCGCCAGCACCGAACCGGTCTCCCAGCGGGGATGGTTCGGCTTGCCCGCGCACAGCAGACTGACGCGCCCCGGGCTCGCCCGGTGGCAGCGAGCGAAGACCGACAGCACCTGGTCGAAGTTCTTCGCCAGAGACAGGGCACCGAGATAGCCGATGCGCAGCGGCTCGTCGGGCGCCGGTATCCGGGCCCGGGGAAGCCGGGGCAGCCGGTCGAGCATGGGGTAGGCGACCGCCGAGTTGTCCTCGGTGACCGACGCCAGATGCCGGATGAACAGCTGGCGCGTGTACTCGGTCGGGAACAGCACCAGGTCACCGGGGCGCAGCAGCGGCGCGCACAGCTCCTCCTGCGCCCAGTAGCCGGACCACAGCGCCGTGTGCACCTCGCGGACGATCCGGAAGCGGCCCTTCGTACGCTCCCGCCACAGGTGGTGCAGGAAGGCGTACGGGCCTGCCCCGGCGTACACCACCTCGCCCGGCGAGGCCGATGCGACACTCTCGGCACCGCGGGTCAGATCGTGCCAGGCAACGCTCCGGTGGCTGTCCAGCAGTTCAGCCACCTCACGATGCATGAGGATGGCGCCGTCGACGATGCCCGAGGTGTCCGGCGCCCGGTAGTCATGCGCGTGCAGCCGCACGGGGGGCCTCCTCCCCGGGACGGTCCTCGCCGTCCGCGTCCGACGGCCTTCCGTCGAGCAGTTCGCGCAGCTGCGCCGGGCTCATCCGGTGCAGCCGGAGCTGCTTGTCGTGCACGCGGTTGGCGATGTCCCGCTGTACGCCGTGCACCTCGGCCGGGAGCAGGTACTTCGTGCGCAGCCGCTCGCCGAAGCCGCCGTGCGCCCCGTTGTACTCGATGGCCAGCAGCCGTTCGCTGCCGCGCAAGCGCGCGACGGTCTCCGCATCGAGCTCGGGGTCGAGCGCCGCGCAGTGCAGATGCGGCAGGCCGAGGTCCCGATTGGCCTCCGCGACGAGTACGGTCGCGTAGCCGAAGGTGACCAGGGCAGTCCCCAGGTCACCGGCGGCGGGCGGGGTGATCCACACTCCGCCGTCCACGTCTGCGGAGCAGTCCGCCCCGGGCGGGTCGAACTTCGCGTCGACCGTGCTGAGAACGTGCGTGATGTCCGGGTTGTGGTCCAGCCGGTCCAGGCAGGCGTCGAACTCCGCCTCGGTCACCGGCTCGTAGACGCGGGTGTTCATCACCAGGCCGAGCAGGTTCGCGGCGTTGTGCGCGCCGCCCCAGGCCCCCCAGCTGCGCCCGGCCAGCACCAGCAGATTGCGCACGCTGGTGGTCGCCTCGGTGAGCATGCTGAGCGAGTCCATGTAGTACATCGCGTCGGTGGCGACCACCTTCAGCGTCCGCTCGGGCAGCGCGAGGGTCAGGCCGAGGCTGAGCGTCTCCGCGAGCCCGGTGTTGGTGTACGGCACCTTGCCGCGCAGCCCGAAGCGGTTCGCCATGTCGGCGGTGAACACCGCGAGTTCCCGGCCGGTGCGCTTCTGGCGGTCGGCCAGCATCCGTCCGGTGGTCGCGGCGAAGGACACCTTGGCGGGCTTCGCCGGTGCGGCCGAGCCCTCTGCCGGCTTCGGCTTGAAACTGTGGTCGCCCTTGCGGGTCCGGCACACCAGCGCCGCCGACCCCGGCGCGGCCAGCAGTTCGCCGAGCGAGTCCGCGACGGCCTTCGCGTCCAGGCCGTCGACCTCCTCGACACGGTGCAGATAGCCGGCCAGGTAGTCGCGGCTGAGCGGCCTCGGGAGCGGCTCGATGCCCTTGTCGTTGGCGTCCACGACCAGGACCAGATTGGTCAGACCCGCGTCGTGGGCGAAGCGCAGGCACTCGAAGACCACGCCCTCCTGCAACTCGCCGTCGCCGGCCAGGCAGACCACCTTGCGGTCGTCGCCCCGCTCGGCCATCGCGCTGGCGAGACTCACCGCCTGCGCGACGCCCACACCGAGGCTGTACCGCATGGTGTTGCGGAAGCCCAGGTCCCGGTGGATCACCCCGGTCAGTCCGCCCTGGTGCAGGGTGGCCAGCGGTGTGAACGGGAAGGTGCCACGGACGTAGTGCTCGGCGTAGAAGCTCGGCGCGATGTGTCCCCGGCCGACGATCAGCTCGGCCGGGCCCTGGCCCTCCTCGGAGTCCGCGGATACGAGTCCGAGCTCGAAGCAGGCGCGTACGAGCGGCAGGGACGACAGGCAGCTCTGGTAGTTCCCCGAGCCCGCGATCTCGTGCATCCGCAGCAGTACCCGGGCGCTGTCGTCATGGACCCGCTCGGGAACGGCGGCCGCGAGCTTGCGCAGCGAGTCGAGCAGCGGGCCACTGTAATCGCCCGCTTCCAGCTCGGCCAGCTCGCGCCGCACCACCGTGCTCTCCTCGGGCGTCAGCCGGGGCAGCGCGGCCTGACCCGGCTCGGCGAAGAGACCGCTCAGCCCGGTCATCGACCGCTCCCGCACACCTCGTCGAGGGCGGCGGCGAGGACCTGCAGCATCTCGTCCGCCTCGGTCTCGGTCGTCACGAAGGCGGGAGCCATGACGAACCAGTCGTCCTGGCCGCGGATGATCAGGCCGCGCCGCAGGCACGCCTGGGCGAACCGTTCGCCGATCGGCCGTTCGCCGCCGTCCTCCAGCAGTTTGACCCCGTACAGCAGTCCGATCGACCGCAAGGTGCCGCGCCCGCCGATCAGCTCCCGCAGCCGCGGCTCGATGTACTCCGACAGCTTGCCGATCCGCACCGGGAAGTCGCCGTCCCGGAACAGGTTCACCGCGGCCAGGCCCGCGGCCGAGGCCATGGGGTTGGCGGCGTACGTGTGCGAGGGGGCGAAGGCCAGCGGACCGCCGGAGTCACCGAGAATCGCGGCGACCCGCTCGGCCATCAGCACCGCGGCCAGCGGGGCGTAACCGCCGGATATGCCCTTGCCGACGCACATGATGTCCGGGGTGACGCCGAAGGTCTGGGCGGCGAACGGCCTGCCGGTGCGGCCGAATCCGGTGACGATCTCGTCGAAGACGAGCAGCACGTTGTGCCGGTCGCAGATCTCCCGGAGCCGCGTGAGGTAGTCGGCCGACGGGATCGCCATGCCGCGCAGATGGATGACCGGCTCGATGACCAGGGCGGCCACCGAATCCGGGCCCTCGGCCTCGATCGTCCGCTCGATGATCGACGCGGCCAGCGCTCCCGACTCCTCGGGCGGCACGCCCCAGAAGGACTCCAGGCAGTCCGGCGGCCAGACGTGGAGGAAGCCGCCCAGGCCCGGGCCGAAGCGCCCGACATCGGGACGCCCGGTCAGCGACAGCGAGCCGAAGGTGGCGCCGTGGTACCCGTGGTAGTGGCTGAGCACCTTGATCTTGTCGGGGTTGCCGTGCGTACGGTGGTAGAGCCGGGCCAGCCGGACCGCCGCCTCGACGCTCTCCGAACCGCCGTTGACCAGCTTGGCCGCCGTGATGCCGGGCGGCGCCAGGTCGACCAGGCCCCGGGCCAGCTCCAGCGCGGCGTGATTGGTGCCGTGCAGGGGTGGGTTGAAGGGGAGCGTCCGCAGCTGGTCCTCCACCGCCCGCGTGATGGGCTCGCAGTCGTAGCCGAAGCAGGTGACGAACACGCCGGACAGGCCGTCCAGATAGCTGCGGCCGCCGGCGTCCTGTAGCCGGATTCCCTTGCCGGAGGTGAAGAGCACCGCGTCCTCGGAGTGCGGGACCTCGAAGCAGTAGGCGGACAGGTCGGTCGGCCACGACGACAGCGTGGATTCTTGGACAGACATGAGGTATCTCTCTCTGTGAGGGGGTGCGCCCACGCGTTCAGCGTGGGAGCGGAGAGACGAGGGACTGGTGGATCCGAAGCCTGCGCGGGGGTGCGAGCAGGTCGAAGTACTCGGTCCACACAGGGCTGAGGATGTCCCTGAGCAGGATGTCCTTGGCGATGTCGACGATCACCGGCAGCGAGTGGGCCATCAGGAGTGGCATCAACAGCCGCTCCTCGCCCGGCGCGAGCAGGCCGGCGGCCGTCGCCGCCTCCCGGAACGCGGCGAGGGAGCGGCGGCGGCCGGTCTCGTCGGCCACCCGCCCCGCCATCTCGGCCAGCCAGGCGAGGTCCAGCAACCGGTCGCCGACGTGCAGATTGTCGAAGTCCAGCACGGCTGCGACGTCAGGGCCATCGCCTTCGCCCGCACCGTCGCCCGTGGGGGAGAACAGGAAGTGGTGGTAGTGCAGGTCGCCGTGCACCACCGCGGGCCTGGCGGGCTGTTCGCCCGCCGCGGCCGGTCCGGCCTCTCGCAGCAGCCGGCCCGACGCGATGACGCCGCGCAGCGCCGAGGCGGCCGCCCGGCCCCAGCTGTCGCCGCGCCGCTCCGCGAGCGGCAGCAGCCGCTCCTCGGCGTCCCGCAGGGCGGACGGCCAGTGTTCCTCGTCGACCAGCCGGGGCAGCCGGATCGGGGCGAGCGTGTCCGCCACCCCGCCCGGCGGCCGGTCCAGGGCGCGGCGCAGCCCGAGCCCGGTGCGTACGACGGCGGCGGCCTGTGCGAGCGTGAGCTCGCCGGACGCGGCGCCCGGCGCGAGCGGAGCGAGTTCGCACACCAGCCCGTCGTGCCAGACGCTGGTGGCGCCGTCCGAGGCCGCCACGGCCGCCGGGGCGGGCACCCCGTGGCTGCGGCAGTGCGCGAGGACCTCTTCCTTGAGCGGATAGAATCGCGGCTCCCGTGCGGCGTCGGGATTCAGCTGGACCTTCAGTACGTAGCCTGCCTCGGGGCGCTCCACATGCCACAGGCCCGCGGTGTGACTGAGCGGCGCGGTGTCACCGGCCGAGAGCGGCCGCACAGGGATACCGGACCACCGCGGTCCCCAGCGGGCGGCGAGCACCTGGCGCACCCATCCCGCGCTCCCGGCCGCCTCCACGCGGGGCGGCACCGCAGCGGTCATCGGCGGTCCTGCGGGCGCGGTGGCCGACCGGAGCTCCACGACGTTCGCATGGGACCCTCCCCTGCCTGAATCTGGTGGTTGGTGCTGGACAGTGCAGTGATTCCAGCAAGCGGTTCTGTCGTGGCCCTGTGATGCACCTGTCCCGCTGCCGCCGCAGTCTGTGCTCGCTCTGTCGTCCTAGGGATATGACCAGACTTTTGTGGACGTGAGGCCGCAACTGCGGCATCGCTGGCGAGAGCCGATCGCTCTGGACAGTAATGCCCTGGATACTGACCGTATGTTCTTCCAGGTCCTGGGTCCGGTACAGATGCTGGTGCAGCACGGTGCCTTCCGCCCAATTCGGGGCGCCCGGTTGTCGGCTCTGCTGGCCCTGCTGCTTGTCCACGCGCCGGCGGTGGTGAAACGGGATTTTCTGATCGAGGAGTTATGGGCCGACCAACCCGTCAAGGACCCGGTCAACGCCTTGCACCTGCACATTGCCAAGCTGCGCGTCCTGCTGGGCAGGGACAGCGGCCTGCTGCAGACGCGGAAGGGCCTCGGATACCGGATGGGTCTCTCGGCGGACATGCTCGACGCGACCCGCTTCGCACGGCTCGCCGTCGAGGGCAACGACCACCTCGACCAAGGGCGCCCGGCCGACGCGGCGGTGGTGCTTCAGGAGGCACTTCGGCTGTGGCGGGGCCCGGCGCTGGCGGGCGCGGGTGACTCCGTGGCCATCGCCGGTGAGCGGGCGCGGTTGCAAGAACTGCGCCTCGTGGCATCCGAGCATCTCGCAGAGGCGCGACTGGCCCAGGGGCAGCACGTCGCCCTGGTGCCCGAGCTGAAGGCGCTGGTCGCCGAGCACCCGCTGCGCGAGAGTCTGCGCGGGCTGCTGATGCGGGCGCTCTACGGAGCGGGCCAACAGGCCGAGGCGCTCGAGGTTTTCAACGCCACGCGCGGAGTACTCCGCGACGCGCTGGGGGTGAGTCCTTCCCCTCCCTTGCGCGCACTGCACGCCGCTTTGCTGGCCCAGGACACGCTCGCGCTGAACGCCCCGCGAAGGGGGCTCGCCGCCACAACGCCGCCGACGGGGCCTCGGAACGCCCTGAGCCGGGTGGCTCCCGGGTCAGGGTCCCAGACCACCGGTGAGGCAGGCCGGACGGGCGGACTCGTCCCGCCGCTCGACGCGTTCGTCGGACGGCGCGCGGACCTGGGGACCATCACGGCAGCGGTGCGGCAGAACCGCCTGGTGACCGTGGTCGGTCCGGGCGGCGCGGGCAAGACCCGGATCGCCCTCCAGGCGGCGGACAGTCTGCGCGAGGAATTCCCGGACGGCATCTGCCTGGTGGAACTCGCCTCACTTCCCGCCGGTGCCGGCCCCGACCGGCTGGTCGCCGCATTCGCCGAGGCGCTCGGCATCCCGGATTCGCCCGACCGGATCCCTCAACTCGTGCGACTGAAGGCCGCCCTGGCCGGAAAGCGGATGCTCCTTGTGGTCGACACGTGCGAACACGTACGCCAGGGCGTGGCCCACACCGTCGACACCCTGATGCGCGGCTGCTCCGCTCTGACCGTGCTGGCCACGAGCAGGGAGGCGCTGGCCGTGCCCGGCGAAACGGTTTTCCCGCTGCGCCCGTTGCCGCTCGGCGAGGCGGTCGAGCTGTTCCGGGCCCGGATGACCTCGGCCACGCCGGACCTGGGGTGGGATGACGCCACGCGGGCGAGCGCGGCAGCGGTGTGCCGTCGGCTGGACTGCCTGCCGCTGGCCATCGAATTGGCTGTCGGCCGCACCCGCATGCTCACCGTCCCGGACATCGAGGCGCGGCTCGCCGACGGCCTCCATATCCTCGCTCAGACCCCGTCCCCCGCTCCCGAGCGGCATCGCACCCTGTACGCGATGCTGGACTGGAGCCATGACCTCCTCGGCGCCCAGGAGAAGCGGGTCTTCCACGACTTGTCCGTGCTCGTGGGTACCTGGGACCTCGACGCCGCGGAACACTTCTGCGCGGACGCGACCCTGTCCGGCGCGGAGGTGGTCGACACCGTCGGCCGACTGGTCGGCAAGTCGCTCCTGGCCCCCTTGCGGGGAGCGGGCAGCTCACGCTTCCGGATGCTGGAGACGGTGCGTATCTACGCGCACCAGAAGCTCGCGGCCTCCGGCCGCGAGGAGGAGGTCCGCAACCGCCACGCGGCCTGGACCTTACGTCGACCCGAGTCGGCCGCCCGGAGCGGTCCCGAGCCCCACAGCGGTCGGCCCCCCGCCCGGCCGACCGCGCCGGCCCGGCACGATGCCATGTGGATCGCGAGAAGCCAGGGCGCGTGCCGGCACTGCTCTCTCACGAGCTGAGCACACCCGTCCGCGGTCGGTGGCGTAGGCGAGGAACACGCCGATCTGGCTGTTCTCGGTGCGTCCGGCGGTGCCGGAGTACTGCCTTTGCACGCCGGCCGAGCGGATGCCCTTCTTGAGGAAGCCGGTGTCGTCGACGATCAGAACGGTATCCCGGTCTCCGAGGTGTTCGACGACGTAGTCGCGTACGTCGTCCAGGACCTCGTCGGCGTCCCAGTCGATCCGGTTCAGCAGCCGGCGGATGTGGTCGGGCCCCGCGTGTCCGGCTTCTTCCGCGAGCGTCCAGCCGTTCTTCCGCTCCAGCGGAGCGATCATCCCCCGCATATAGGCGAGTGCCGACTGGCGCGGCTCCTCCCGGCTGAACCGGTGCACGAACCGCTCGTGCACCGTGCTCAGTTCCCCGGCCCACAACCTGACATCAGCAAGGTCCCCACCCATAACCAGACCAACGACTGAGCTGGCCAGCAGTCACGGCAAACACCGTTGCAGTACTAGCCGGTGTCGGTGACGGCGCCTCGCCTCAGGGCATCCGGTCTTGTCGGCGGCGAGTAGCGTGACCGAGCCCCAGGTCGCCAATGCGGGCAGCCGAAGGTCCTCCTAGCCGCCCGGGGTCACGAGACCCGATTCGTACGCCACCACTACCGCTTGTGCCCTGCTGTCCAGGTCCAGCTTGGTCATCGTGCGGTTGAGGTGGGTCTTGACGGTCGCCTCGCTGATGTAGAGGCGGTCAGCGATCTCCAAGTTGGACAGGCCGCGTGCGATCAGTTTCAGGACCTCGAGCTCACGGGAGGTCAACGCCTTCAAGTCCGCGGGCTGATCGCTGGCCGTCTGCCGGGCGTACGCCTCCACGAGGCGGCGGGTGACGCTGGGCGCGAAGAGCGCGTCGCCACCGCCGACCGCGGCCACCGCGGCGAGTAGCCGTTCGGGGCCGGAGTTCTTGAGGAGAAATCCGGAGGCTCCGGCGCGGAGAGCCCCATACACGTACTCGTCGAGGTCGAAGGTGGTCAGTACCAGGATGCGGGGCGTGGGGTCGGTGGCCTGGGCGAGGATGCGTTCGGTGGCGTCGATGCCGTCCATTCCGGGCATCCGGATGTCCATCAGGATGACCTCGGGGGCGGTCTCGGCGGCGAGCGCCACGGCCTCCGCGCCGTCGCTCGCCTCGCCGACCACCTCGATGCCGGGTGCGGCGCGCAGCAGCCCCACCAGTCCGGCCCGGATGAGGAACTGGTCGTCCACGACGAGCACCGTGGTCATGTGGTGGCGTCGTCCCCCGCCCTGCGGCCCGCGCGGAGGTCGGCAGGGTCAGCCGCACGGCGAAGCCACCTTGCTCCTGCGGGCCGATGCTGATCTGCCCGCCGTAGAGCTTGGCCCGCTCGCGCATGCCAAGCAAGCCATGTCGCCGCCGGTTCGCACTTTGTCCGGAATCACCCCCTCTCCGTCGTTCGTGACCGCAACAGTGACCTGATGCGGTTCATACCTCAGCCGTACCTCCGCACTCGCTCCGGGTGCGTGGCCGTAGTTAGCGACGCAACCTCGGCCGCTGATCAGCCTGGCGCCCCAGCCCAGAGCCATGGAAAGCCGCTGAACCGGTCCCCTCTCTTCCCACCAGCTCCCAGGGCCGCCCACAAAAAGTGCTGGCCCGGTCCGGCCCCCACCGGGTGGGCTAGCGTGGCCGGGTGATCAGGAGCTGGATGGAATGGGGCGCGATCATCGACCCTGAGCGCTTCAACGACTGGTACCGGAAGGAGCGGGATCGGCTCTCGGACATGGCCCGGGACGCCGACTGGAACGGCCTGTTCGAGGAGCTGCTGGACAGACAACCGGGGCCGGGGCGGGTCAACCTCCCCCGGATCGGGAACCGCACCGGGTTCGCCCCGCTGCATCAGGCAGCCTGGCACGGCGCGGCGTTCGCCGTCGTCTCCCGGCTGATCGCGCACGGCGCCTGGCGCACGCAGCGCACCCGGGACGGACGGCGTGCCGTGGACGTCGCGCGGGAACGGGGGCACACGCATCTGCTCCAGCTTCTGGAGCCGGTCGTGGTGCGCCAACTCCCCTCCCCTCCCGAGATGCTGGAACACCGCTTCCACTCGCTGCTCCAGGCGCGGATCGGCCCCTGCTTCGAGGAGACCGAGCACCTGCTGCCGCCGCTGGCCCCCCTGACGGAAGGACCCGCCATAGAGATCACCTTCACCGTCTGGGGGCTGATGGGCGGCGTCACCTACCGCCTGGAGGAGGACCATCTGCACGTGCACATCCACTCACGGATGGACGCCGACGACGGCGAGCACTACCGGGTCACCCCCGACGGCTGGACCAAGGTCCGATCCCCGCGTCTGGCGCCGCCCCCTCCGCCCGCCCCGCAGCGCCCCACGTCCTGACCGGCGGACGGGCCAGACCATCGTCGGCGGCTGGTGGCCGTACGAACCTCGACATCGCCGCTGCCCTTTCCCGGCTCGACGTTGCCCTGCACGACCGTTGGGAGCTGATGGTCTCGGTGTGGTCCGGGACGACGAGCACGGCCACTGGACAGCCGACAGCACCATGCCGCCGGCCGAGGACCGGGCTTCGGCCGTAGGTGCCCGGGTTCCCGGGCACGCCGAGCGGTCCCAGGCCGGAGGGGGAGACACCAGGTGCGGGCCTCGGGAAGGCAGGCCGACCAGGCTCCGGTACCGGCACCTTGCCGTACGGGTGATCGGTACGCTCACGGGCATGGGGCTGGACATCAATGTCATCATCGCCGATTGGTCATGGCTGGGCGAGGTTCCCCCCAGGCAGAGGCTGTCGCGGTTGAGGGACGCCTGGTACGCCAAGGAGACCGGGCTGTGGGATCTCGATACGCCGGTGGTCGAAGGTGACTGGAGTGGCCACGAGGGCCCAACAGCGACTCCTTCGCCGTCTACGAGTTCCGGGACACCCTCGGTTCGTTCAAGTCGGCCGCCTGACAGCGTGCGGGAACTGGCCGCGACCTGGGAGGAGGTACGGCCCCGGCTCGACGGGCTGCGTGGGGCGTTTGACGAGCATGCCGCCGTGCCCGAGGGCTGGGTCGGCGACTTCGACGAGTTCACCGACCTGCTGGAGGACTGGGGTCGCGTCCTTTCCGAATCCGCCCGGCGGGGCTGGGGACTCGTGGGGCTGAGCGGGTAGGGCGCGACCGGTCACCTCGCGTCGCGGCGCTCGCCCTTCGACATCTGCTCCTCGGGCGGTCACCTGGATGGCCGAGAAGAGCGCCCGTTGGACGCATGACCCGCAATCATCGAATGTCAGTCCCGCTTGCCACCATGGCGATCATGAGTCACAACATCGGGTACTCCACAGCAGACCAGGCCGACGTCCTGGCCTACCTGGGCAGCAACGGCAACCTCACCCCGGATCAGCAACGCCGCCTCGACGGAATGCGCCAGGCCGCCCGGACCCATCAGGCCGACCTCGATCACCAGGGCATCGACTGGGGCCTGTCCATCCCCGACGCTCTGGACCACCTCCTCGCCGGGCGCACCGACGCATCCGCAGAGTACGCGGGCCGGGCGTACCACTCCGCGTTGCAGCACATCATCGACCACAACGCATCCGATCCGTCCCATCTGGGCACCTACTCAAAGCCCTCGACGTTCTTCAGCCTGGTGGACGACGAGCTGGGCCGCCTCGGCGTGCCCGCCCACCTCCTGCCCCACGGCTTCCTCTACGGCGGGCCGCCCGACAGCTTCCCGTTCATCCCGAACTCGATCGACGGATACCCCGCGATCGGCCACCTGCCGCTGGCCAAGGCCAAGCCCGCCGCCGATGCATACCGCGCCGTCCTGGACCAGATGAACCCGGACTTCCGGTACGACGTGCGAGAACTGATCGAGACGCTGGAGTTCGAGCACAGCACGTGGGAAGAGGCCACGGAGAACGTCAGCTGGTACACCCAGGACACCCTCTTCTTCAAGCTCACCTGACCGGCGGCCAGCCCGTGGTCGAGGGGTTCGCCGATCTCCTCGCACAGCGGGGCCAGGCGGGCGGCGGCCTGGTCCTCGGGGAGGTAGCCGGGGGCGACTTCGAGCATCAGCTCACCGAGGGCGAGGACGTTGGCGGCGAGCTGGTCGACGGCGCGCCGCCCGTCCACGGCGGTTGGGTCCGCCGATGGTTCGGTGGGCGCGGATGGCGCGGTGCGGACGCCGTGGACGGCCTGGTGGACGACGGCGCGGACGGCCTCCTGTTCCGGGCCTCAGGCGCCGCTGGCGGTCCAAGCGGCGAGGCGGCGGGCGATTAGGGCCGCGACGTCGTCGGCGCGGTCGGCCACGGCCAGGAGTGCCCCGCTGGGACAGCCCGAAGTCGATCGTGGCCGCCGCCGGGTCGGTGTCTCGCGCGGATTTCCGGCCGGGAGCGTCCCTGTAGTGGCTGTGACCTGGGAAGGAACATAGCGAACATGTCCGGGACGTGGTTGCAGACTTGCTGCGGCTCACTCGATCAGGGGTCGGCGAGCCGCACGATCATGCGATCGGCAGGTCCTGCGACGGGCTGAGTACGAAGCTCCCTGTCGGCACGGGCGGCCCCGCAACGGCATCGCCAGCCGCTACGAAATGATTGCGGCCATCTACCTGGCCGGACTCCGCATGCAGGCATCTTCATCTGGTCCGCCCGATGATCCGGATGGGGAATGGTCTAACTCCCGGCCGTGGCGGCCGTGACTACGGTGACTGCGACCATGGCTGCCTGCATGTCGCGGATGGCAGCGCGAACGCTCTCGGCCGCCCATTGCCCGGCGGCCACCTCCCCCATCCTTGCGGCGACCTGCTCACGCGGGCTGTCGGGAAAGGCCAGGCGGTGCAGCTTGGCGGCGTGGATCAGTGCGATGAGGCCCGCTGTCCGTGTGTCCGGCTCGGCGCTATCCAGTACGACGGCGCGGAGCCGTTCCCGCAACTCAGCCTCGACGGCGCCGTCGGCCTCGGGAAAGCGGCGTATCGGGAACACGCCGAGTGCCTTGTGCTTCTCCTCCACGACCACTCCGCGCTTGCACAGGCTCTCCAGAGCCGCACCGACGGCCTTGGCTTGGTCCTTCGTCAGCCACTCCGTCACCCGTCGCTTCTTGCGACCACGCAGCCACGTCTCCATCAGTGCCGTCCGGCTGTCGAGTAGCTGGTCCCCGGTCGGCGTCGTGTCTGTCAGTTCGAGGTGCTTGCCTGCAACGGACACCCGCCCGGCCAGGACCAGTTCGAGCAGGATCCCTCCCGACACCGCCCACCCAGCGGCTTGCCGCTGCTTCGCCGACCCGGACTCATCGTCCAGAGACAGCAGCATGATCTCCTCGGCCAGTGTGATCGCCATACCCACTACCCCCGTATACGCCCTGAGATCACTTTCTCATGATCAGACGCCCGGAACCGCTAAGAGGTTACCCCGCTAACTCCGGCTTAGCTCGCCCCTCTCACCTCATGCCTGGTCCACTGACTGATCCAAGAGAAACGGCAGGGCGATGGTGGTGACGACGGCGCTGATTCAGGTAGGGACGGTGCCCCAGTCGATGCTGCCGCGGTCACCCCCGCACTATGCCGCGCGGCACCCGCCGACCGGGCCTCTTTCGGCCCACCGGCCTGCTCCTGCGCCGTGCAGGCACACCACGCGGCCCCGGGGTTCAGACACAGGTACTCAAACGGCTTAGAAGCCGTTGCTCTATCGATCTTGGTGAGCGTGAGTTCGAGGTCGTCGACTCGGTCGGGTGATCTCTTGGCTGGCTGCGCATGAAGGCAGGGCCTCCCGCACAGCTCGTGGGTGTCGAATCCAGCCGAGCAACAGGAGGCCCCTGGTGCTGCAGTCTTCCGTGTCCGTGCCAGTGTGGTCTAACTCGGCTTTTCTGAAGTGTGATTGTCTCGCTCACCGGTTCGGGAACGCAGGGGACCGGCCGTACAGGCATCCGAGGTATCCGTCCGACATGAGCGACGCGGAGTGGGCGGTCGTACGCGAGGCGATGCCGGTTCCCGGCTGGCTGGAGGGCCGCGGCGGCCAGCCGGAGCGCTATTGCCACCGGCAGATGGTCGACGCGGTGCGTTACCTGGTCGCGGGCGGCATCACCTGGCGGGCGATGCCCGCGGACTTCCCCGCGTGGGACCGCGTCTATGCCTTCTTCCGGCGCTGGCGCGACAAGGGCCTGACTGCCGAGTTCCACGACCGGCTGCGCGACCGGGTCCGCAAGGATGCGGGCCGGGACCCGGAGCCGACGGTCGGCATCATCGACGCGCAGTCCGTGAGGAGCCGCATCGGTGCCTGCCGCGACCAGGGATTCGATGGCGGGAAGAAGGTCAACGGCCGTAAGCGGCACATCCTGGTGGACACTCTCGGACTGCTGCTGGCCGTGATGGTGACCGCGGCCTCGGTCACCGACCGGGACGCGGGCCAGACTCTGCTGGCCCGCCTGCACGAGCGGCACTGGCGTGTTACGCGGGTGTGGGCCGACGGCGGCTACACCGGGCGGCTCGTCGACTTCGCCCGCGAGGTCCTGCGCGTCGCGTTGACCGTGGTCAGACGCAGCGACGACTCCAGCGGTTTCACCGTGCTGCCCAAGAGGTGGCTGGTGGAGCGCACGTTCGCCTGGCTGATGCATTCACGCCGCCTGGCCCGCGACTACGAGACGCGCACCGACACCTCGGAAGCGGTGATCCGGTGGTCGATGAGCATGGTCATGAGCCGCCGGCTCGTGCGACGGGCACGCTGAACAGTCCCGGATCTTCCTCCGCCAGCCACCCCCGCGCGGTCAGGCGCTTCGCCTTCGACCGCACCCCTTCGACCTTCGCGGGGACGGGCTCCAGCCCGAGGGACACCGCGAGTTGACGGCAGTCCATCGCTCCCCTGCCGGTTCCGCCCCCATCTGCCAGGACATCCATGATCCGCTGGTAGTCCGGCGCGAGAACCGTCGGGGCGAGCCCTTCCCGCCAGTGCGGCACCACCGAACCGGGCACAGCCGCCGTGACCTGCACCGACTCTCCGCCGGCCACCGCGGCCGACGGCGCATCCGCGCCGCCGCGAGGCTCCGCCAGAACCTCGCCCACCGTCTCACGGGCGATCACGAACCGCTGCCACACAGCCTCGGCCTCCTGCAGTTCGGCCTGGAGAACCTCCACCCGCTCCCGAGCGGCGCGTTCCCGCTCCTCCAGCAACCCCATCACCGACGGCATCCCGGCACCTCCACCGAAGAGGACGACACGACACCTCGTCCCTGCCGCCGAAACACCCCACCTACACCTGACCAGCAGAAACGCACCCGTCACGCTCGGAAAGACAACGGCTTCTTAGGCATCAGGTTGTGCGCCAGAACAGGGCCGTGGAACGGCGCGTTGCTGGTCGCGCGTCGCGAAGGTCGGCGATCCTTGTGCGGTCATGTGGATGCTGCTCTTGGCCGTCGTGGTGCTCGCGGCCGCGAATGCGCTCACCGTCCTGCTCGCACCCGGTTGGTACGTGCCGGTCTGTGTAGTCGCGGCCGGACTGCTTGTTCTGATCGCCCGCCGGTCCGGCCTCACTTGGGACGATCTGGGGCTCGGCAAGGCCGCGGCCCGCCGCGGTCTGCGCTGGGGCCTGGTCCTGGCCGGAGCCGTTCTCGTGGTCTATCTGGTGGGTCTGGCCCTGCCATTCACCCAGGAGGCATTCCAGGACGAGCGGGCCGCGGGCCTGTCTCCCGGAGAACTGGCATACCGCGTACTGGTCCGCGTACCCCTCGGCACGGTGCTACTTGAGGAAATCGCATTTCGCGGCGCGTTGTGGGCGATGATTTGGCGACGGTGGGGGCCTGTGTGGGCCACCGTCGCTTCCTCGGTGCTCTTCGGGCTCTGGCACGTACAGCCGTCACGCGGGCTCACGCGCGCGAACGCGGCGGCCCAAGCGGTCTTCGGAGCCGGCCACCTCGGCGTCGCCCTGTCCGTGACAGCGGCGGTCGCCGGCACCGCCCTCGCCGGTGTGCTCTTCTGCGAGCTCCGCCGCCGCTCCGGCAGCCTCATCCCACCCGTAGCGCTGCACTGCGCCCTCAACAGTCTGGGCTACGCACTCGCCTGGGCGGCGAGTCGCTGGTAGGCCTGATCGGCCACTCCCGGGCCTCACCTGTCCGTCTGCCGTAGCTATACGAGCGGACCCCCTTGATGGGAAGGACTGCCTGATTTGCGGTGTGTGATGGCCGGGAGCCGTCGCCGTCGCCACGTAGCGATGCCGCGAGCAGCGAGTGCCGACAATCGGCACGTCCGGCCGCAGCACACACGCCCGTGGGCCGCCTGCGAGGTGCGGTCCTGGACGACCGTGCTCCTCCACAGCTCGTCCATCTCGTCGTCGCTGGACTCGCAGCCCTCCGGATACGCGACATCCGCGCGCTGCTGGGCGGCCTGGACGGTGTCGCGGACGGCGCGACTCAGACGGGTGAGCAGGGAGAGCGTCGGTTCGTGGGTGATCGGGTCGACGATGTCGCGCGTGCGTGCTGTACCCCAGTCGGCGACCATCAACGCAGTGGACACCAGCATCTGAGCCTCCTGAACAGCGACCCAATAATGTCCTCGTCGGCAGCAGAGGCGCCGATCAGCCGGCTGCGGATCACCCGGGCGTTCTCCCAGCCGCGCCAGACTCCGTCCTGGCGGTCTGCTTCGCTGCCGCGCCTGACGTTCTGAGACAGCGGCGGATAGGCCAGCACGAGCTCGGTCGCCGCGCGCCAGTCCCGGGCCAGCGCCTGCACAGCGGCCTCGCCGATGACACGGGCACGCAGACGTTCCCCATGCCATTGCCGGGTCCGGTCGTGCTGTTCTGTGCCGCGCAATCCCGGCACAGCGGCGGTCCGTACCGGGCCGGCGGCTTCCACGAGCGGCTCGTGCGCAGAAGCTCCGTCCCGCAGCTGGCGCAGTAGATCCGAGGACGACGGGCCGATCGCGGCGAGCATGTTGTTGATAGTGAGGCCAGCGGCCTCGGCCAGAGGCCGACCATGGATACCAGGTTGCTGCCAGTACAGGTGCCGCAGCACCCCGATCAGCTCGGGGTCGTGTACAGCTTCCACCGCATCACGCAGGCGCTCCACCTGCTCCAGCACGTGTCGCCGTGTGAAGGCGAGCCGCTGCTCGGCCTCCGCGAAAGCAACCTCGGCATCGGTGAAGTCCCGGACCGACTGCTCAGCGCCGTCCAGGATCTCGTGCAGGCTCTCCTCGCTCATGGCCAGGAGCTTTGAACTGACCAGCCGCCCCGCAGGCGTTGGACATTCGACGCGTGCATGAACATCCGCCCCCGCAGACCGTGCGAGGCCCCTGCTCTGCTGTGCCGACGATATCGCGCTCGCCGGGCGTCGAACCCGGCCCCGGACCGACTGCCCGGGCCGGAACCGGAGGGTGCCCAGGCGGCCGGGGCGGCCGCGTGGCTACCTGTCGGCGCGGTGGTGTGCCGGTACGTGGCCGACTGGACGGCGATCCAACTCTGCTGGAGCCTCGCCGTCGGCCCAAGACCGCGACCAGCAGCACGAACCAGGCATGGACGGTATCGCCTTCCCAAAGGGCCTCGATAAGGGCCTCGATCGCGGCCCCCGACCCGGCAGGGCTGCGGCGCGGGCTGCGAGTACGACAACGACATGGCCACTCACCCCGACCCTCAGCCGAACCGTGATGCCGTGCCAGGCCGACTCCGGCGGCAACTTGGCACCCACAGGAGTCGCTTCCTGTCTCACGGTGTCGCTCGTACGGCTCAACCTGCCAGGTCACGAGAAGGGGGCCCCAGGTAGAACGGGCAGGAGCAGACCAAGCTCGCCTGCTGCGGGCGCCTTCCGGCAGACGGTACGGAAGGCGCACACCTCGTGCACGAACAGGGGCACAGGATGGACGACCGGTACGCGGACTTCTGTCTGGCCGACCCCCACTTCTACGACCGTCTGGACGTAGATCGCCGCAGCGGCGCCAGTGCGGAATGGGAGGCGGCGCGGCGCCCACTACCGCCCGGCTGGGAACGCGTACGCACCCGGGAGGCGCCGCCGGAGTCCTCTACGCCCTCCACCACGCCGCCGGCGTCCACTACGACCGGGGCGAGCAATGGCTGCTGGACCACACCGCCACCCCACAGCCCGACGCCCCGGCAGGCCTGTACACCGGGCTGAGCGGTGTGGCGCTGGTACTGGAACACCTCGGCCACCGCGGCCGCGCCCTCGATGTGATCGCCCATGTCCTGGCCGGACCCTGGCGTCAGACGGGGCCGGGTCTCCACGGCGGTCTACCCGGTATCGGTCTCGTCCTCGACGACCTCGCCACGTCCACCGGCGAGAGCGCACTGCGCGCGGCAGCCGCGGAGATCGCCACTCTCCTCGCCCAGGACACCCCCGGCCAGCTCACCAGCCCGGACGGCACCAGCACGCCAGGCAGACCAGGGCTCATGCACGGCGCCACCGGAACCGCGCTGTTCTTCCTGCACCACTACGACCACACACACGACCCGGCGCTCCTGGACCACGCTGCCCGCGCTCTCCAACAGGACCTCGACCGATGCCTGCACACCAGCTCCGGAGCACTCCACACCGGCGACGGCACACGGAGCCTTCCCTACCTCCGCACGGGCAGCGTCGGCATCGGCATGGTCCTCGACGACTACCTCACCCACCGCCACGACGCCACCTTCGCCCGCGCCCGTGACGCCATCGCCCTCGCCGCCCGCTCCCGCGTCTACGCACAGTCAGGCCTCTTCGACGGACGTGCCGGGATGCTCCTGTACCTGGCCCGCACCAGCACCCCCACCGTGTCCCCCCGCCACCTCGCCGACCAGGTACACGCCCTGGCGTGGCACGCGATCAACCACCACGGCCACCTCGCGTTCCCCGGCAACCAGCTCATGCGCCTGTCCGCCGACCTCGCCACCGGCACCGCCGGATGCCTCCTCGCCCTCGCCGCCGCCTCCGGCTTCCCCGCCCACCTGCCCTTCCTGCCACCTGTGCGCACACGCCACGAACCGGCCGGCGCTCCAAGCCGCGCCCCAGCACCCACCACGGGCTGCTGACACACCCCCACGGAAGGAACCCCGCCATCATGGAACTACTCGACCTGCAAACCCTCCCCGTCGAACAGCCCGAAGAAGCCCAAGCAGACCTTCAAGACGACAGCGGCCTGAGCCTGCTGACCTGCGCAGGAGACAGTGCGGTCAGCGTCGTCCTCTGTCTCTGACCGCCTCGTACCGGCCGACTCCCGCCACCCTCCGAGTGCAGACGGGCAGCCCCAGAGGGTGGCGAAACCACTACCCGCCCCTCGCGCGAAAGCGTCCTCGTGCTCACTCCAGCACGCTGAGCGGGCCGACGAACGTCCCAGAGGCGTCGTCCAGCAGCGCGCCGCCGTACAGCCATGTGGGAGCATCCGCTGCGCCGCTGGCCTGCTGGACGCCCATGGTCGCGAGTCCTCCGCGTGACCGGGGGACCTCAACACCCTCGTCCGGCTCAAGCCGCCGAGCCTGGCGGGCGCAACGAAAAGGGTCAGTCGTCGGTGGGGTGCTCGTGCAGGCGCCGGGGGAGATCGTCCCACCAGTCCCGGGCCCAGGCGCGCAGGGTAACGGTGTCCGCATCGGTGAGGCCGTAGGCGGTGAACTCCTCGTCCTCGTACCACTCCGCTCCGGCCAGGCGGGCTTGGAGGTCCTCGAGACAGAACTCGTCCCGGGCGTGCCGACGGCCGAGGGTTTCCAGGTCGGCTGTGGTGTGGTGGCGGGAGGCGGCGTGGACGTCGATGAGGTCGCGGACGGCTCCGCGGTCGGCCAGAGCCCGCACCTTGGTACCGATGACGTCGTCGAGGGCGAGGACGGGGCCGTACGCGGTCGCTAGCGGGTAGGCGGTGCCGATGGCCAGGACGTCGGAGAGGAGCCGGCGGTGCAGGTCGCCGAGGTTCACGCTGCGGCTACCGGGGCGGCGGCCAGCTCGGGGAACGCGGCTTCCCACACGTCGCGGATGGCGCGGCTGATCAGCGTGCGCAGCACGGGCCACCGGGCGACCAGGAGGTCCCGGTTCAGCAGCGTGATGAGGTCCTCTTGCTGTCCTTCGGCCAGCACGGTGCGGTACATGCTCATCCGCGACCGTGGCCGGTCAAGATCGAACCTTGTCAAGGCCACATGCAGCGGCAGCTGCACCGTGCCCTGCGCATGCCCGGCCAGCTCACCGAGTGAGACGGGCAGCCTGCGGGCGTACCGCTCCCGCAGCACCTTCGGCAGCGGACGGCGACGGCTCGGCGGCAGGCATGGCGGACATGCAGAGGAGTATGGCGCAGCACTCGGGCAAGCGTGCCACCACCAGTGACGACCGGGTTTGGCTTGCTCAGAGAGCGGTGTCGGACTCGATGCCCTGCGCACGGGCGAGGGCGAACAGGATTCGTTCAGCCATGCGCAAACACCGCGGACCCGCGCTCGACCACGAGGCCGCCGACTCAACGACCTCGCGGCTGGCCGGGGAGATGTAAAGGGCGGGACGGTGGGAACGCGGGGCTGATCCAGTTGCCTGCCACGGGAGTGATCGTGACCTGCATCGACCGACATGACGTGGGGCTGCTGCTCAGGCTGGGCACCGGCGGAGTGCTGGCCGCACACGGCGCGCAGAAGCTGTTCGGCTGGTTCGGCGTGGGCGGGCTCGAGGGGACCGCGCGATTCTTCGAGGTCCGTGGGCTACCGACCGGCCAAGCCGAGCGCGCTGGCCGCCGGGCTCGCGGAGGCGGGCGGCGGCACGCTGCTGGCGCTGGGTCTGGCCACACCGGCGGCGGGCGCCGCGGCGGCCGGCGGAATGGCGGGAGCGGCGGCCGTGCACGCTCCGCAGGGGTTCTTCGCCCAGGGCGGCGGCTATGAGTACCCGGCGTCCCTCGGTCTGACGGCGGCAAGCCTGGCGGTCACGGGTCCCGGCCGGCTCTCCTGGGACGCGCGGTCCGGCCACGCGTTCAACCGCGACTGGATGGTTCCGGCGGCGTTCGCGGTGACGGCGGCGGTCACGACGCTGGTAGTCGGGGCGCGGGCCAAGCGGCTGCGGGAGAAGCCGGAAGGGGATCAGGAAGCGCTGTCCGAGGAGTAACCGCCCATTCGAGCAGGACGAATCAAGGCGAAGCACGGGGTCCGCTTGAGCCCGCGCAGGGTGCCCGCTTGATCGTTCGGTGTGTTCAGATCATCAGCCCGACGAGCGGAGAGGTGGTGAGTGATCACCGGGGATCCGGGTCGGCGCGGAGTATTCGGTCCTGGAGGTCATCACAACCACAAGCCGGGTGTTGCTCCGGATCCCTGAGCGGCCCGACGTCTTGGCGGAGCGAGACGCTCCTCGGTTGTGGGATGCCGCTATGTTCACCGTGATCAGCAGTCGGATGTCGGACTGTTGGGTTGCAGGACTGGAGGGCGCGGTGACGCTGGCGCCGAAGGAGTGGCAGCGTCCAGGCTTCTGGGAAGACTACTTCGACGGCGAGCCATCTGCTGGCGCCGAGTACGAGCGTTCAAGGCGCGGAACGCCTCTGATGCAGCTCACTGAGCCGACCTGCCGTCGTGGCGAGGCACCGCTCGGCGGTGGAGCGGATGCGGCCGGCCTCCTCCTGGTCGAGCATCAGGTAGGAGAGGCTGTGAATACTGACCGCGGCCATCATGTCGTGCATCGCGGGCGGCTAGTTGATCGGTCCCGGTCCTCCGCCAGGAGGGTGGGGCCAGTGGTGAAGGTCCCAGACGATCCTGGGCCACCACGGAGGGCATTGTGCGCATGGGCGGCTTGGCCGGGCGCCCGAACATGACCTGTGCGAGATCATGAGCGCGATCCTGTACGACCGCGCCGGCGTGCAGTGGCGCTATCGACTTCCCACCCTGGGAAACCCTCTACGGCTACTTCACCACGTGGCGCATCTTTGCCCAGCTCAACGGCCTGCTACGGGAGCTACTGCGACGCCAGGGCGGCCGAAACACCGAGCCATCGGCGTGCGTCATCGACGCGCAGAGCGTCAAGACATCCACCAGCGTTCCCGCCGCCAGCCAGGGCACCGACGCCGACAAGCTATTTCTGGCCGTGCTGGTCACCGCGGCGAGTGTGCAGGACTCCGTGGCCGGCGCCCACCTGTTCGAGCAGGTGGCCGGGGACCATCCCACGATCCGCAAAGTCTGGGTCGACGGCGGCTACCGCAAACACTTCGTCGAACACGCCGCCACCCTCGGCATCGACCTCGAAATCACCCAACACATCCCCGGAACCAGGGGATTTATCCCGATCCCGAAACGCTGGGCGGTCGAGCGGACCTACGGCTGGCTGATGCTCCACCGACGCTTGGCCCGCGACTACGAAACCCTTCTCACCCGCTCCGAAGCCATGACCCACGTGGCCATGACCGGGCTCATGGCCCGCCGCCTCACCGGCGAGAACACCACTCCTGGCGCGACCCCACAAAGACTCACCAACCGCAGATTCCGGGGTGAAACAACGGGAGAAAACGACCTCTCAGCAAGTACACCACCACTGGAGAGATCAATAGGAGGCCTGCCCACCGGGCCAGACCGGCAGTCATCCACTGCTTCCCCGTCGGTCCTCCCTCACAAGGCGCCCAGGGACGGCGGCTGCCGAGTCCGGCAGCTTGCGCAACGGCGCCTGCGCGGCGACTGCATGCGCCAGCCACGCCAGAGGCCGCTTCCCATGTCGCAGCCGTTGTACAGCGTCCAGAAACCGTTGTAGAGATCCATCAGGTCGATCATGTCGACCGCTTCAAGGCTTTGCTGGCGCCCCATGCTTCGGACTGCCGGCACGAAGGTACTCGGATCCCGGAGCTTCGTGAGGGCTCACCACCTTCGACCCCGGCACCCCGCGGCCGGACAACTGGCCCGACCACCTGGCGCTGTGGGCCAGGCACCACCAGGAGCAGGAGAACGCGCTACCGCTGGAGCAGTGCGTGGTCGACCTCTCCAGCCCCGAGCTGACCGCGGCGCAGCTGATCGGGGCCCGGAGATGGCCGAGCTCGGCGGCATCACCGCCTCCACGCTGCGCGCCTACATCTCGGGCGGCAACAGCGAGGTGCCCCTGCCCCAGGCCACCGTCGGCGGCCGCGACCAGTGGGCACGCGCGGTGGCCGAGGACTGGGTGGAGGCCCGCCAACGCTCCTACCAGGGCATCGACGCCGCCATGTCCGCCGGAGACCGCGACAACCTCTCACCCGGCGCGGCCGACGTCCGCGACCGGTTCGCCACCGACCTCCACCACACGCTCTGGGACCGGCCCGACGTACGCAAGCGGTGGGTACTGCGCCAGCGCAACACGGAATCCGTTGCCGAGATCGCCAACGAACTGGCCTGGTCCCTCGCCGCCAGCCTCGACCGGATCATCCCCACCCAGCATCTCGGACGGGTCGTCCAGGGCACGGTGATGCACGACTTCGCCGAGTCCGGCGAGATGTTCGCCGACGAGGCCAAGAAGCGAGGGAAGCGGTCCTGATGGTATTTCAACCTGACGCCGTCGGTGGCCAAGGTGCTCGACTGGTACGTCCGTCACTTCCCCAGCGACGCGTACTCCACCATCGGGGAGATCCAGCGGCAGACCCACACCACGTGGAACGCGCCGGCCGCGGACACGCTAAGCGCAGTGCGCTCAGCACTCTCGCTCGACGGCAAGCTGACCGAGCAGCAGCGGCAGACGTACTTCGCGCTGCTCGAACCGCATGAAGGCACCGACTGTCACCGTCCGCAATGGACCGCCGGCGAGTTCGCCCCTCGTGCAGGTGAACTCGCCGCCGCAGCACGGGACCTCAGGCGCGGTTGACAGCCGACAGGACCGCTTGGACCGACGCCCTCAGGACGGACGTGTCCCGGCCGACGCCCCAGCGCACCGCATCGCCGACGCGGCACTCGGCGTAGGCCACGGCGGTGCTGCCGGGGCCGGTCGTGGTGGCGTGTTCGGCGAAGTGGAGGATGTCCACTGCGACTCCGGCGGCGGCCAGGGCGTCCGTCAGGGCGGACAGCGGGCCGTTGCCGGTGCCCTCGTAGCGGTGTTCAGGACCGTCGTCGCGCCGCACGGCGCACGCGAAGTTGTGCGTGCCCGGGGCCGTCTCGCCGGTGGTCCATGAGGTCAGGGCCAGCCGGCCGTCGTGGTCGGGGGTGCCAGGCGCGACGTACGTGGCGTGGAACAGCTCCCACAGCTCCTTCGGCGCGACCTCCGCGCCACTCTCGTCCGTGGTGGTCTGCACCGTGCGCGAGAAGTCGGCGCGCAGGCGGGGCGGCAGGTCCAGGCCGTAGTGGGCATGGAGCAGATGGGCGATGCCGCCCTTGCCGGACTGGCTGTTGACGCGGATCACCGCCTCGTATGTACGCCCCACGTCACCGGGGTCGATGGGCAGGTACGGCACCGCCCACGGGGCCTGGTCGACCGGTGTGCACGACTCGGCCGCCTGCCGGGCGTGGTGGGCCATGCCCTTGCTGATGGCGTCCTGGTGAGTGCCGGAGAACGCGGTGTGGACCAGCTCGCCGCCGTACGGGTGGCGGGGGTGGACCGGCAGCCGGTTGCAATACTCCACCGTGTCGCGGACGGCGTCGATGTCGGAGAAGTCGACCATCGGGTCCACGCCCTGGGAGTAGAGGTTGAGCGCGAGGGTGACCAGATCGACGTTGCCCGTCCGTTCACCGTTGCCGAACAGGCAGCCCTCGACGCGCTGCGCCCCGGCCAGCACCGCGAGTTCTGCGCACGCCACCCCGGTGCCCCGGTCGTTGTGCGGGTGGACGGAGAGGATGACCGCGTCGCGCCGCGCCAGGTGGTGGTGGGCGTACTCGATCTGGTCCGCGTACACGTTGGGGGTGGCGATCTCCACCGTCGCCGGGAGGTTGTGGATCACCGGCCGGTCGGGGGAGGCGTCCCACAGTTCGGTGAGGCCGTCGCAGACCTTCAGCACGAAGTCCGGCTCTGTGAGGTTGAAGACCTCGGGCGAGAACTGGAAGCGGATGTGCTCGCTGGCCGGGCGGGCGTCGGCGAGACGCGCCATGTGCGTGGCGGCGTCCCGGATCAGTCCGTGGACCTCGGCGCGGTCGCGGCCGAGGACGACGTCGCGCCAGGTGGGGGCGGTGGCGGTGTACAGGTGCACCACGGAGCGCGGCAGGCCCTCGATGGCCGCGTACGTACGGTCGATCAGGTCGAGCCGGGCCGGGGTGAAGACCACCACGGTCACGTCGTCCGGGACGGCGCCGGACTCGGCGAGGTGGCGTACGAAGTCGAAGTCGGTCCGGCTCGCGGACGGGTAGCCGATCTCGATCTCCTTGAAGCCCATCGTCACCAGGAGGTCGAACATCCTGCGCTTGCGCGCGGTGTCCATCGGCTCGGCCAGCGCCTGGTTGCCGTCGCGCAGGTCCACCGGCACCCACAGGGGCGCGCGTTCGATCCGACGGGTGGGCCAGCGGCGGTCCGCGTCGGGCAGCGGGAGCGCGACCCGGTCGTGGGCGGGCCGGTAGCGGTGGTGCGGCATGGCGCTGGGGCGCTGCGGGTTCCACGCGGGGGCACCGGCGGGCACGGGCGCATGCGGAGTACGGAGGGTGGGGAAGGCGGAGGGAGGGGCGGTGGTGGAGGAGACGTCGGAGGCGGTGCTTGTCATCGGGCTGGTGCCCTTTCGCTCGTGGGAGGACCGACCGGCAACGCACGGCGCCCACGGCGGGGTGCCGGTCGTGTCAGGCCCCGCCGCGGCAGCCGAGAAGAAGGAGTCCGCGCAGCGTCATGCGGGGTACAGTAATCACAACCCAACTCCTCAGACAACCTGAGGAATCGAGAAGTCAAGAGGTGAGCACCGGATGCCACTCGGCGCCCTCCGCCGCAGCCCCCTGGTGGAACAGGCCACCGCGACACTGCGCAACGAGATCACCAGAGGCCACTGGCCGGTCGGCAGCAAGCTCCCCGGCGAGACCACCCTCGCCAAGACGCTCGGGGTCGGCCGCTCCACCGTGCGCGAGGCGCTCCAGGCCCTGGCCGGGGCGGGCCTGGTGCAGGCACGGCAGGGGGCCGGTGTCTTCGTCGTCGCCACCGAGCCCGACGAGGACTGGCCGACGAAGCTCCGCCGCGCCGCCGTCGCCGACGTCTACGAGGTGCGGATGCTGATCGAGGTGCAGGCCGCACGCCTCGCGGCCGACCGCCGAACCGACGTCGACATCGCCGCGCTCGACGCCGCCCTGGCCTACCGGCGCGCCAGGTCGACGAGCGACGACGCGGCCTTCGTCGACGCCGACATCGCGCTCCACGCCGCCGTCGTCACGGCCGCCCACAACCCCGTGCTCACCGACCTGTTCGCCGAGTTCGCCCCCGCGCTGCGGCAGGGCCTCATCGACCTGATCGAGCTGCTCGGCCTGCGGGCCGACGAACCAGACCACGGCGATGAGGCCCACGCCGAGCTCGTACGGGCCGTCCAGCGCGGCGACGCCGACGCGGCGGGAGGCGCACTACAGGCCGAACTCGAGCGGATACTGGCACATCTCCGCGGGGCCTGATGGGCGTGGCGGGAGCCGGCAACGGTGTATCTGGGACACCGTGGCAGCGGTGCGGGCCTGTCCCAACTGCGGCCACGGCGGGGTGCGGACGTGCGCTGGCCTGGGCGCGGATGCGCGCAGGGCACTCCGCCGCCTTGGAGGTCTACTTCGACAAAGCCGACGGGTGGGAGGACTACCAGCATCGGCTCTTCACCGAACTCGCCACGGCGGTCAACGAGAAACGCGCCTGGGGCGTGCGCTCCCGGCTTCCGCAAGCCACAGCGTTAACCCGGCGCGGCGCCAGTGCATCCGAGCAACGCATCCTGTCCGCGGCACGCACCTTCCTGCACGAGCAGGACCACGTCGGAGGCACGGCACCGGGCCGGATGGAGCTGAAGACGAGAAGGCGTCCCACCGCGCGGGCCGCTCAGGCGGAACCGGAGCCCGGGAAGACATCGGTCGCCGCTCCGAAGGGTCAGAGGAAGCCGAAGCGGCGCCAGCCGCAGGAGAGGCCGAACGCTGGCCGGATGGAACGGCGGGCACGCCGCGCCGCGCTAGCAGAGGTCAGGGGGGAGGCGTCCAGGGGCGGCGGCTGCCGAGTCCGGCAGCTCGCCACCGGCGTCCGCGCGGCGACCGCATGCGGCCCCGCTTTTCCGCGGTACCAGCTGCTGGCGGTTGTCCGGTCTCGGTCGAGCCGGTCCCGTCTTCATACGCCCGGCCCAATGTTCCCATCCGGTGCGGTGCGAGACCCCCTGCCAGCCGCGACGGACGACTGGTACCAGTCGCACAGTCTCGCCAGCTCCTCCCGCGTGGCCGCGCTGATAGACAGTCGTTCCAGCTCGCAGGGGGAACCGTAGGGGCTGTCGACGCCGTCTGGCCACAGAGGGGTCTGCGGAACGCCGACTTCGAAGAAGAACCGCAGGTGATAGGGCATAGAGCACCCTACTCATGGCACCTGATGGCGGATCACTCGGCCTCACCCCACCCGCCGTGGCTTGGTGCCGATCTTGTGGTGAGTCGGCCGCTGGAAGGGCTGGCCGGTGGCGAGGATTCGCTCCCACGTCATGCCGGGTTGGCCCAGTGCTGGGTTCCTGGTCCCCAGCGGTCGGCCGGGGCAGCGGGGGACCTCCGCGGAAGGGAGAGTCCGGCAGTGATGGGGCCCCGCCGCACCCGGTGTAGTCCGGACCATCGGAAAGGCACCTCTCCCAACGGACGGCCGCGCCCGCGGTCTGGCCCGGCCGCGGCGAGCCGGCCACCGGCACCGATCTGCTGGCCGGTGCCCGGCGGGAGTACCGGAAGGCGGGCCGCCCGGTGCTGAAGAACGTCACCTCGTGAGGGACGTCTGGGCCGGCCCCGCGCGCGTCTGACCGGCTTCCGTGCTACTCGCGTGGCTTGAGCATCCGCTCCAGCGAGGCCCTCAGGCGCCGGGGCCGGGCGCTCCGTCGCGGATCGCCCGCGGCGAGGCCCCGAGTTCGCGGCGGCAGGCCTTGTTGAACGCCTGGAGGTCCGTGATCCCCACCGACGCCGCGATCGTGGCGATCGGCAGCGTCGTCTCGCGCAGCAGGTGCCTGGCTCGCTCCATGCGGCGGTGCCGGATGTGGGCCACGACCGTGTGCCCGGTCTCGGCCCGGAAGAGCCGGGTGAGGTGGTTGTGCGAGACACCCGCTCCGCGCGCCACGTCCGGCACGGTGAGCGGCTCGGCGAGACGCGACTCGACGTACGCGATCGCGGCGGCGACGGCGGGGTGCCCGCCGCCCGTGCCGGCGGGGACGGACAACTGCGCCACGCGCCACAGCGCTGACCACACCTCGGCCACCGCCTGCGCCGGGGCCCTGGGGACGGCCGCGATGGCCTGGAGCAGGAGGCTGGAGAGCAGGGCCGTCTGGGCCCCCGCGTTCTGCACCACCGGCACCGTACGGGCCGCCCCGTGGTCGGGTAGCCGCAGATGGGCGTACAGGTGCTCGGAGCGCCCGCGATAGCGGTAGCGCACCAGGACACCGGGCGGGACGAGGCTGACGTAACCGGGCCGCACGGTGTACCCAACGCCGTCGACCGTGAGCTCGGCGGTGTAGCGGTAGAGGTGCAGCTGCCACAGGTCGGGCAGGCGGAAGACGTCGCGGGGGCGCCGCGTGCCGTGGACGCCGACGCCGAGCCCCTCGATGTGCGGGGGCAAGTCGAGCCGGACCGGGACTCGCTGCGGCTGGGACTGGGGAGCTGCTCCCGTCATGCCCGTCATGCCCGTCATGGTGAAAAATTACCAGTAGTAGTGAGCAGGGCCCACGCGTCCCAGAGTGGCCGCGTTCTAGCGTCGTGGAGACGAACCACGAGAAACCACCGCTCCCGCTCTCCCGACCGGAGGAGAACATGGCCGCCCGACCCGCTCGCGAACAGCTCCTGACCTCGGCGCGCATGGCCCGGTTCGTGGCCCACGGCTTTCTGCGCCTCGACTCCGTCGTCCCCGACTCCCTCAACGACCAAGCGCTCGGTGTGCTCGCCGCGGGCGTGCCGGCCGTCCCGTACGGCACCCCGGTCGCCAAGGCCTTCCCCGAGGGCTCCTTCGCGCGCAGCCTGCTCGACCTCCCGGCCGTGGCCGGTGCGCTCTACAGCCTGGTCGGCCCGGACCCCACCATCGACCACCACGCCGTGCACGTCCGGCAGCCCCAGGAGGGCCAGGCCCAGCCGCTGCACGGTGACGCCATCATCGATGTCCGGCCGGACGCCTTCGACGTCCAGCTCATGTACTACCCGCGCGAGGTGACGCTGGAGGCCGGCGGGACCCTGATCGTGCCGGGCAGCCATCTGCGGCGCACCAACGAGAGCGACACCGGCCGGTACCAGAACCTGCTCGGGCAGCAGCGGATGGTGTGTCCGGCGGGCACGGTGCTGATCCTGCACCACGGCATCTGGCACGGCGGCCGGCGCAACGACAGCGGTGTCCCGCGCTACATGTTCAAGATCCGCTTCAATCCGACCGTCCCGCAGGTCCGCCTGTGGAACACCGACGACCTCGGCGACCCGGCGGTGGCCGAGGAGCTGCGGACCCGGTTCCCGTGGTACGAGCAGGCGACCGGTCGGCTGGAGTTGCACAACCGGATCAGGCTGTGGCGGGCGCTGACCGGGGACCCGTCCTTCGATCTGGACCACTGGGTGACCCGGGTGACCAACCGGCCCGGCAGGGCCACCGTCGACGCCTGAGCGCCGTCCCGCCCGCCGCCTTCGCCTCCGCCCCCTCCCCCGCCGTCGCCTCACACCAGGAGCTGTCCACCGTGACCACACAACCCACGACCGCCGAGCCCGCCATCACCAGCACCGTCCGGCAGCAGGTGCTCGTCCTCTACCTGAACAACTCCTCCGTCGACAGCGGCGTCATCGGCTGGGCGCGCTACGACGGCACAGGCGCCACCTCACCCACCGCCGGGGACGGGGACGAGCCGCCGTACGCCACCGGCGTGGCGGCACTGCTCGACGGCTGGCGGCTGTTCCAGGCGTCGCAGCTCATCCCGCCCTACCCGGGCCACGAGTACGACGTGTCCTTCCTCAAGCACGAGTTCCTGTTCGAGAAGCTCGTCGACACAGCCACGGCCGCCGGTCCCGCGTGACGGCCCCGCCCGGTCCGGCCCCGTCGTGACCGGCTCGGCACCGTCCGCCGCCCCGCGTCCAGGCGGGCGTCCCGCGGCGGAGATGCCGGGCCACGGGCCCGTCCGGCGCCGACCCGGATCCGGCGAGCCCCGGCCGCGTACCAGCCGAGCGCCACCGCTTGAGGGGGCCAGACTCCGGCCTGCGGTCGGCCAGAAGGCCAAGATGGAGAACGGGGGCGCGGGGCCGGGGACAAGAATCCGCATCCGCCGCCTGGGGACGGTGTGGAAAGGGGCGGAGGCATGCCACCGATGGAGAACGGGTGGAGCAGCGGCTCGGTGCGGCTCCCCGCGCTCACCGGGGACGGGCGCATTCCCTGGAGTGCTCTTCCGCCGGATGTGGTGGCCGCGATCGAGGGCGTGACCGGGGGCGCGGTGCGCGCGGCGGTGAGCCAGGAAGGGGGGTTCTCCGATGGGCTCGCGGCCCGGCTGGAACTGTCCGACAGGCGTCAGGTGTTCGTCAAGGCCGTCGACGCCGTAGCCGCGCCTGGGGTGGCGGCGATCCACCGGCGTGAGATCGAGGTGGCGGGCGCGCTGCCGCCCGAGGTGGCGGCACCCCGTCTGCTGGGATCGCTGGATCAGAACGGATGGGTGGTGCTGGTCCACCAGGACATCGCGGGCACGCTTCCGGCACAACCGTGGCGCGGGGACGAACTGGAGCGGGTACTCGACGCCGTCACAGGGCTGGCCGGGCGGCTCACCCCGCACCCCTGTGGGATGTCGCCCCGCGTGCACCGCGCCTGGGCGGCTGGGAGCGGCTGGCCAACGATCCGCGAGCGGTGGCCCGGCTCGCCGCCCTCGCGCCGAAGACCGCCGAGGCGCTGGATCAACACCTGCGGTGGGAGGAGCGGCTGGGCAAGACCACCGCCGGAAACACCCTGGTGCACGGGGATCTGTATCCGTTCAACATCCTGCTCACCGAGGACCGTGTGGTGTTCGTGGACTGGCCGCACGCATGGATCGGTCCCGCGCACGCGGACCTGGTCATGCTGCTCGGCAGCGTCGCGCTCAGCGGCATCGACCCCGAGCCCTACGCAGCCCGCCACCCGCTGCTGGCCATCATGTGCGCCCGGGGCGAGGCGGAGCCGACGCCAATCCGCCAGATGATGACCGGACTCGCCCTGGCGTCACTGCGCTGGCTGGCGCGGCGCCGCCGCCATGCGACGGGATAACACCGCATCCCGCCGGTGCTTGTCCTTGCGCTGCCCGGGCTCGACGCGGGTGGTGGACTCGGCGGAAGCCGGGCGGACCGGGAACGGGGGCGGAGCAGGTATGGCAGCGGCCCTGGCGAGCACCGGACGACCAGCCGTACGGCGCCTGGGAGAACGAGCACGAGCGCGGGTGGAGCGCCCAGCGTGGTGGCTGCCGGGGGCGGCCCCTACCCAAGAAGGCCGGGGCAGCATCGCTTCGCGTAATCGTCTTCTTCCGGGTGCTCCCGCAGCCGCGCCAGGGCCCAGGCAGTGCGCGCATCCTTACCGGGGCCGAAGGCGGCAGCCAGGCGGCGCGCCTGCCACGTCGTACGCGGAGCGAGCACCCAGCGCACCAGCGGGAAACGAATCCGTCCGGCACCGGCGGACACCTCTGCCGGGCCAAGCGGGAGGCGGACAGAACGGTCGTGGGTCGCAGTCGCCTGAGCACGCGCCAAGAGCTGGCGCATCTGCTCGTACGGCGGGCGGCGGCGGAGCTGGCCGAGCCGTTCACCTTCGTGGTCGGAACGAACGGTGTGCTTCGGCTGGCGCCGCGGCGAAGTGAGCACGTGGCTTGTGCCGGCGGAGACATGGTTCTGAGCGCCGGCGAGATCAGCTTCATGCGCGAGGCAGGCCGGTGGGCCGTGGGCGAGGTCAGCAACCACTCCACTGGGTACTGCCCGGACGTCAGATCCTGGTCCGCAGTCGCTCGTGCTCTGGACGGCATAGCGCTCGGCAGGCCCTCCGGCTTCACCCATGAGGTGTGTCTGCGTCTTCTGCGGCAACGATCTGCCTGAGGCGTGGAACGTGGATCCCGCTGCGTGACGGCTGTGGGCCACAGCCACTCGTTGAGGCCTCCCTCTGACCGAGAACGTGTTCCGCGCCGAGGAACGCGACTCCGTTACCCACCGTGTCAGCAACAACACCGAACCGGAGATTCGGATTCTCGTTCGCATTATGTTGGTGGGCTGACCACGGCGCGCCGCCGCGCTTGGGGTCCTTGGGCGCGTACTTGCCGTTGCGCTGCTTGGTGGTGTCGATGGTGACGTCGCCGGCGTACTCGGAGTGGCCTTGCCCGTGGCCTGGTGCTGCGCGTCTAGGAGGCGATCTGGGTGGCGTCCTTGACGCCCTCGCCGGCCCGCTATCACCTTCATGCGTGCCCGACGGCCTCCTGACGCTCCTCGCGGGCGGCCCGTGGCGGGCGGGGGCGCCGCGGCCGTCCGATCAGCACGGCCAGGTGCACCGCGAGCATCACCGCAGCGGTCACGGCGGCGCTGCGCCACAGCAGCGCGTCCATCCGGCCCGCCGAGAGGTACGCGCCCGCAGCCACCGCCACCAGGGCGCACACCGCACGGTCGATGATGCTCTCCACCGACAGCAGGGTGGCGCGCGGAGCGCCCGGCGGCACCGCGTCGTTCACCAGTTTGCGCTGGATCGGATACGCGAAGCCGGTGACCGCCGAGAACAGGCAGAGCAGCGCCACCGCCGCCATCGGCCCGCCGAGGGTGATACCGGCCAGGGACACCGCCATCGCCAGGCTCAAGACGGACACCATCGTCAGCGGTTGCAGCTTGCGGCCCAGCCACTGCGGCCGGGCCGCACCCACGGCCTCGGCCACCGTCACCGCCGCCAGCACACCGCCGTGCGAGGGCTCGGGGATGCCCTGGTCGATCAGGATCGGCTGGAACAGGTTCACCTGGCAGATCCGGGAGAGCGTGAAGACCGCCACACCCTGCACCATCACCAGGGCCAGCCACGGGGAGCCGCGCAGCTGGCGCAGCGCGCGCCCGGCCTCCCGCCACACCCCCGACCGGCGTCCGCCCGACTCCGCGCCCACCAGCCGGGGCAGGGCCATGACACAGGCCAGTGACGCCCCGGCGCTGACCGCGCTGAGGAGGTACGGGGTGGGCCGGGACAGCGCCATCAGGGGTCCCACCAGGGGCCAGCACATCACCTTCGCGGCCAGCCCGAGGGCCCGCGCGGTGCCCTCGGCGTGCAGATAGTGGTCGTCCGCGCCCTCCGCGTGCAGGGCGTCGTAGAGGTAGGCGCTGGCCGCCCCGGAGGTGAGGGAGCGGCCCGCGGCGATGGCGAGGAAGTGGACCAGGAAGCCGGTGTAGTCAGGGGAGAGGACCGGGGCCAGGTTCGCCGCGGTCATCACCACGGCGCCCGCGCGCAGACAGTTGCGGGCGCCGATCCGGTCGGCCACCAGGCCGGTCGGGATCTCGAACAGGCAGAACGCGATGTAGTAGAGGGACTGGATGCCGAAGATCTGCGCGTCCGAGAGCCCGGCCTGCCGCTGGTAGGCGTAGAAGACCGGCATCCACCACAGCAGGTTGAACAGCAGCTGGAAACCGTTGTTGAGGGCGATGACCCGGCGTGCCCCGGCGGTGAGCGGGGTCCGTCCCTCCGCCGGGGAGCGGCGCAGGAACGGCACACGGCCCTTCACAGCGCGTACGGGCGGAGCTGAACCAGCTTGAAACCGCCCTCTTCGGTCATCAGCCACTCGATGTCCAGCGGATCATCCGGATCGTCCGCGAAGTGCGACTGGAGCAGCCGCCCGGTGAGCGCGAGATCCGCCAGCCGCGCCCGGGCCGAGGACGGCAGGTCCTCACCGGACGAACCGAGGTCCACGGTGCGGCCCCCGCCCTCCACGGTGTTGTAGAGGTACTGCAACGGCAGCGCGGTGCCGTCGACGACGCTCTCGGGCGAACCGGGCGTGCAGTTGATGTAGATACTGCGGAAGTCCTCGCGCCGCGTGGGGTTGCAGGTGACCAGCACCCCGCCTAGCTCGGCCGGGGTGTACTCCTGCACGATGACGCCCATGTAGGTGTCGTCCAGGGAGATGCCCGCCTCGTGACGGAGCCGGACACTGCGCGGCGACACCAGCGAGGCCCACACCTGCCGGACGGCGTCAAGGAGTTCGTCCGTGCCGTGCACCGTGGTGATGGAGTCGTAGACCCCGGCGGCGGAAAAGCCGGGTAGGTCCTCGGCATTGGAGGAGGACCTGACCACCAGCCGCTTGCGGCACACCCGGTCCGCGAACGGGCCGGTGATCCACGCGGCCACATCCTCCGGCACCGGGGTGCCGCGCACCAGCTGCTGGAGGCTCAGGCACAGCGGGTCCAGCACATCAGTGGCTCCCAGCTCCAGCGCCATCTTCAGCTTGCCGATGCCCTGTTGCAGAGCGGGCGAGGAGATCAGGAAGCGGTGCTGGAGGGCGAACGGCAGCGCCACGCCGTCGGGCGCGGTGACGGTGGCCGCCGCGAACTCCGAGGCCGCATGGCGCAGCGCCTCGGGGTCGGCGGACGCGGTCAGCCGGGAGGCGAGATGGCCGTACAGATCCTTCCGGGGAGGCCGGGCGCGGCCGTAGAAGGCGGTGAGATCGGCGGTGCGGCTGTCCAGCACATGGTGGAGTTCACCGAGGTTGGCGGCCTTGGTGCCGTAGCGGTCGCGGTCCTCGCGGCGCAGCCGGCGCAGTTCCAGGACGGGGACGTCCTCCAGCAGCGGCGGCTCCAGCCGGATTCGCTGCTGGTGCCACGCGGGCTCGTCCAGCTCCGGGACCTCGTGCAGCCGGACCAGGCTCACCTCGTCGTCCTGGACCCGGTAGCACACCCACGCCCCGTCCAGTTCCTCCGACTCCACCAGCCGGGCCATGTCGCGCACGATGGCGTTCGGGATGCCCCAGCCGGAGGCCAGCACATTGGTGTGGGACAACGGGGTGATGGGGGCGGCGTTGATGAATCCGGCCACCCGTGGCACATCGTCGGGCAGACGGTCCATGGCCACGATGTCCGACCAGCCGAGGTCCGCGGCGTGCGCGCGGTACTCCTCAAGCGAGGCGAACCAGCGCAGTCGGCCGATGGCCTCCCCGGTGTTCAGCGGGGTGCGGGGGCGGCTGACGAACAGCTCGTGGCTGAGGATGCGCGGCAGCCGTACGTCGCTCACGGGGGCGAGTGCCGCTTCCTGGCCGTGGTTGGCGGGTTTCAGCAGCAACGGCAGCCGCCCGTCCACCCGCTCCCGAACGAAGTCGTAGAACTCCTGGACCAAGGGGCCGTCCATGGTGTCGGCCTCGGTGGTCTCCAGCACCAGGAACGGCCGGTCCCGGCCCTCAGTGTCCTCGTCGGCGTGCAGCGACAGCACACCGAGCAGGAAGCGGCGGCCGGGGTCGGTGTACACCGAGGCGTTGAAAGCGTCGAGTCCGGCGTCGAGTTCGTCCAGGTCCATCCCGAGGATGCGGGTGGCCACATAGTTGACGTGGAAGGGGTGGACGGCGGTGTCCAGCAGATGCCAGGTGTGCTCGGTGCGGTCGACCACCACCTTCAGATACGGGTGTCCGGCCAGCACTCCGGACAGCGACCGGAACAGCGGCAGCGACAGGTTCTCGCCGACCACGGTGGCATCGGTGCCGGGCGCGGTGGCCGGGCTCGGAAACGCGCTGATGCCGGTCATCACGGCCTCCCGGTGGCCGGGACGGGCGGCAGGGCGGTGGGCAGGGCGTCGTTGAGCCTTTCGAAGTCACGTATCACCGTGACCGGATCGTCGGCCACCAGCAGACACAGCGCTGCCATGGTGTTCGCGCCCGCCGCCGGGTCGTAGACCGGCACCGGGGTGCCGTCCGGCAGCGAGTGTTCGGCCACCTTCGTCAGCCGCGCCCCGGTGGAGATCAGTCCGGAGCGCTGGACGGCGTCGAAGTCCCACAGCCGCCGGTCCGGCCACGGCGCGCCGGAGCCGTCCACTGCCAGCACCACCAGCGAGCCGGCCGCGCCCTTGGCGTCCGCTGCGCCCAGCACCGAACCGGGCCCCGGATCAGGCCAGTCGACCTCGCGGCCGAGCAGCCGGTCGATGAGCATGCCGATGACATCCACCCCGAAGACCTCCTCGATCTGGGGGACGGTCATCGCGCCACCGAACCGGGCGGCGGTCTCGATGACCCACATCCGTCCATCGGCGCCCAGCTTGATCTCGGTGTGGGTGCCGCAGGTGCGCAGGCCGAGCGCGTCCACCGCGGCCGTCGCCAGCTCCACCACCTTGCGTTGGGCGTCCTCGGGGAGCAGGGCGGGGGTGATCCCGGCGCGCTCGGTGAACGGCTCGACGGTGGGCATCCGCCCGCTCAGGCACACCGGGTGATAGACGCCCTCGGCCACGACGCCCTCGACGCTGACGTAGTCGCCCCAGCCCGGCTCCTCGAACCAGTCCCCGGCCGTGCCCGTCACGATCTCCTCGACGAGGAAGTCGGCGTCCGCCCCGGCCACATGGAGCTCGGCGTAGCCCTGGCGGGCGGACTCCTCCATCACCTCACGGGCCCGGGCCCAGGCGGGCGCGATGTCCTCCGGGGCGCGCAGGATCTGATGGGCGGTGGACCCGGCGCTCCAGGCCGCCTTCATCAGCATCGGGTACGGGATCTCGGCCGCGGCTTCGTGCAGATCGCGCTCGGTGGCCACGGAGCGGAACCGTGGCTGGGACACCCCGTGCGCCTCCCAGGTGCGGCGCATCATCCGCTTGTCCCGGGCCAGCACGCAGTGCGGCCCGGCCCCGGCGAGACCCAGCCGCTCGCAGGCGTCGGCCACCGCCACCACGGCGTACTCGGACGGGGTGAACACCGCGTCGGCGCCGACGGCCTGTGCCTGAGCCGTGATGAGCGCGACGAGGTCCTGGGACGCGGTGTCCACGGAGGCGACCACCGAGGCGCACAGTCGGGTGACCACCTCGTGGGCGGAGGGCGGATGGGGACTGAGCACGAGCAGATGCACTTCGGCCTTCGCGGCGACCCGGGACAGCGCGTATTCCAGCGGCGGCCCGCCCTTGGCGTAGACAAACAGCACCTTACTCACAGATAACGACTCCTCGGTTCAGAGTTTCCCGACGGCTCAGCAAAAACCGGCGGGCTGGCACATCCGCCGCGATCCGGGCCCGTCAAGCGAACCAGTCGGGCATGACCCTTACCCCCCGAATCGGGGGTGGGCGCTCAGGCAAATGCCTGAGTGTCACGATGGGTTCACGGTGAGCAAGGCCGTCGGGCATGGGTTTCAGCCCTTCTCGGCCCCTTTTGCGTTCCGGCTGGTTACGCCGCATGTGAGCGCCGGGCCTGGGCAATCCTTAGCCATGCCTTCGGCGGTCCGTACCCGGAGGCCGGACCGGAAAGGCGACTGGTGTCCGATATGGGCCTGAGTACGCTGCTCGAGCGCATGCCCGTGTCATGGTGGGAAACCGATGAGGGACTGCGCATCGTCAACTGCGGCGGGGGCGCCTTCCACGACCCCGGCACCGCACAGCGGTTCGTCGACAGTCTCGGCGGCACGGTCGGCGCCGCGCGGGAAGGGACGGCCGCCGAGGGCCGGGAGTCGGGGATCGACCGCCGCCAGGTCCGGTTCGGCGGGCGGCTGTTCGACGTCACCTCCTATCCCGGCCGACTGGCCGGTGACGGCGGGGGCGGGGTCAGCGGGCTCGCGGTGGACATCAGCGCCCTGGAATTCGGACGCCACGGCTACGCCGCGTTCACCGACTTCGCCGACTTCGCGCCCGCCGCGGCGTTCATCCGCGACGCCCACGGCCGCTACCTGTGGGCCAACCACGCCTACGCCCATCTGTCCGGCACCACCCCCGACGCCGTGATCGGCAGCAGCGTCACCGATGTCGACGCCCCCGAGGACGTGGCTACCTTCCAGACCCTGGACCGGCAGGTGCTCAGCTCGGGCAAGCCGGTACGGCACACCATCGGCTACCACCGCCCCGACGGCTCACCCGGGCGCGCGGTCGGCCACCGCTTCCCGGTGGCCGAGGGTGGCCAAACCTGTGTGGCCGGGATCTACATCGACATCACCGACTACACCCTCGCCCTGAGCCAGCGGCGCGCCGCCGAGGAGGACCTCCAGGCGCTCAGCGAACACAGCGGTCTGCCGTGCGCCCTGCTCTCGCCGGGCGGCCGGATACGCCGCGTCAGCGCCTCGGCCGCGGAACTGCTCCGGGTCCATGTGCCCGATCTGCTCGGTCGCCCCGCCCACCGCTATCTGGCCCCCGCCGACGATCTGGCCGGACTGCGCCACGCCTGGCGGGATCTGGTGAACCGGCGCTGGCGCCGGTTCCAGACCTCCGCGGTCTTCCTCGACGCCCGGGGCGACGAGTGGCGGGCCCGGGTGCTGCTCACCGCCGTCAGCAGCGGTTCACGGCGGGCCCGCGGCGTCTGGGCGATACTGCCCCACCACACCCTGCCGCACCCGCCGCTGCCACCGCTCACCGCGGCGCAGTTGCGCATCCTCACCCTGCTGTCCGCCGGGCACGGCAACAACGAGATCGCCGCCTCGCTCCGGCTCTCCCGGCAGACCCTGGACTACCACCTCGGCCGGCTGCGGGAGTTGCTGGCGGCACCCACCCGGCTGGCGCTGGTCAGCCGGGCGTATGTACTGGGCATCCTCGATCCGCAGGCGTGGCCGCCGCGCTCGGCCGTCGGCTGCCGCCCGGCCGGTCCCTGCTGACGGGAAGCGGCCGGGAAGCTTCAGTCTGCCGCTCCTGGCTCGTGGCCACCGCAATGAACCAGGTACGCCGCAACTGGCGGGAGCGGCAGGACGCGCCCGTCGGCGGCTTGGGGATGCCCGGGCCCGAGCCCGACTTCGCCGATCTGACGCTCGTGCGGCTGGGGCTGGAAGGCCAGCGCAAGGAGGTCGCTGGGCCTATCAGGTACTTCGCGAAGGTTCACCCAGCGCGAGCGCGAGGCCTTCCTTGAGTTGGCCGAGCGACGTGGAACGACCGTCGAGGCTCTGCTTCAGCGTGGGTGCTTGGCCGACGACGCTCCGTAGAAAGAGTGGTAGCACGCGATGGAGGGTACCGATGTGCGTTCCCGGGTTGAACCTTCGCAACGCTGATCATCCCCACAGGCGACACCGGCTCTGACCTGTGGAAAAGGCCGATCCCGTGGGGCGGGAGAGTTCACCGGAACTTCACGGCCGATCCCGCCGGGTGGGCGTCGGCGGCCATGTCACGCCCGCCCGGCGGGCACCGCTTTCGTCCTCGGTGCCCTATGGGTGAGGCCGTGCAAATGCTGCGCGACGGCCACCCGCCCACACCTCACACACCACATGCATCACGACAACTCAAAGCAGCCGACTCCGACGTCAACCGACCCATGCCCACGTACCACTCCCCCGGCCAACGCCCCAATCCGCAGTGCCTCGATTCTGCCGATGAGCGGAGAGAGCCCCGCACTCACGGGACTCTCGTCGTTTGACGAACCTTCGAGCAGCACAGGGAGGGGACGGGTTCGCCCACCTGCCGGCTAAGCGCTGGGCGAACCCGTAGGCCCATGCACAACGATCGGCTCATCAGCCTCGCCGCCATTGTTCTCCTCGCAATAGGCGGAATCACGATTTATGTCGCGTATGTCAACCCCGTGTTGGGTGCGGCGATCCTTGTAGGAGTGGGGGTGATCAGCCTGCTTCTGCTCTTGCTCAAGTAGAGCCCGCCCTTGACCAGCAAGGGGGAACGTCGTGTTGCCTCGGCTCTTGACTCTTGACAGCCAGGGCTGGGTAACGCCGGGCACTCGCCCGGCGCCCGGCGCTTTTTGCCCCCCCCCTGACCGTCACGGCTCTCCGGGCCCGCCGACCTGACGGTCGGCGGGCCCTCACCGTCAGGTCGTCGAACGCAACCGGTCCAATTCGTTGCTGATCGCATCCCGCAGCACGTCATGCTGCGGGGTGAGCCTGAACCGTTCATCACTCCACCGCTCATGCGGATACAGCCACACAGGCTTGCCCACCAACTCGGCCGGCTCCCACTCGAACCGCGGCCAGACGTGGGCATGCAGGAACGGGTCCGTGTTACCAAGGATCTCCAGGTTGACCCTGCGGAAATCGGGATCCAGGCGCTGGCAGGCCCGCTCAACCGCTTCTCCGAGCTGGTCCATGTCGGACAGAAATGCCAGCCGCTTGGCCTTCGGCATGTCAGACAGCCGTTGAACACCGGGTTCGTCCACGAGAAGGACCGAGTAGCCCGGCAAGAACTGAACGTCCCCGATCACTGCGAATCCCGCCTCAAGCCGCCGCAGCACGGTGGGGTTCTCCCCTCGCAGAGCAGCCCCGATCCGATCCATCCACCAGTCACCCGTCATGGCCAGAACCTACCCGCAGGTGATCAAGCCCCGCGCCTCACCTTTCCCCCACACACATCAAGGACCAACCAGGTGAGGCGAGAAGCGACCCCGGCCGTTTTCAGGAATCGCCATCAGCTCCACTGTGCTCGGGGTCTGGGCGGCCCTGGCGAGAGCCGTGCGGATCTTCTCCTGGGCCCGGTCCAGGGTGAGGGCCTTGCCCGGTGGAGTGCACTCGCGCCAGCGCCCGTGCACGCACGGACAAGAAAGATCACCAGCCCCTGCATAACGTCTCTGCCGTGAAAACAACGACGCCCCCCATCCCAGAACTACCGCACCTGGTACGCGACAGCCACCGCCCTCTTGGCCGCTCTCTTCCTGCTGACCGGAACGACCACCCCGGCACAGGCGGCAGAAACGAACTGGTCCAACTGGGGCAGCAGCGCGAGAGCGAACTCCGCCGCCCAGTCGGTACCATCGCCGGCGCCACGTACGACGTCACCCGAGGCGTGGACAACAACATCTGGTTCCGCTACAACGGCGGAACATGGCGCCCGCTGGGCGGCGACGAGTCATCCCGCACAACCTCCCCGCCCCGCATCCTCGAATGGCCACAAGGCCGGGCGATCGTTTTCGTCAGAGGCATGGACGGCGAGATCTGGTACACCCAGGCGAACAGCGGCTCCGCCAACTTCTGTCCTGGTGGGCCGCCCCTGGGACGTCACCCCCCACGCCCTGCTCTCCTCGGACGCCAACGACCTGAATGGAGACGGCCAGATAGCGGTCTACGGCACAGAGCGTTTCGAACGCGTACTCCGCAGCTTTTGGACGGGAGCCGACAACCACGTCTACAGCGTGACGAGAACCGCGAACGGCACGGTCACCAACATCTCGGAGGTGAATGGCGGCGGAGTCTGCCGAAGCGGCATTTCGGCGGCCCGCCTGGGAACCCAGACCACGGTGGTCACCCCCGGCCAGCCAGGCTACGAAGCCCAGCAACGCGTAATGATCGCCTGCCGAGGAAACGACGGAACGATCTGGGAAACCACATCCTCGGACGGCGGCCGAACCTTCGACGGCTGGCGCCGCCCAGCAGGCACCCCGGCCCCCTCCCACAGCGCCCCCTCCAACATCCCCACCCCGACTTCCTGGACCCTCACCCTCCGCTGGAACGCCACAGCCAGCTCAGCTTGGCCCGACAACTCAATCATCGCCAAGCGCATCAACTGACGAATACGGAGAGCAATGAGCGGTGCATTGGCGTGCCGTCCAGGCCCGGGGACGGGCTGGGCGTTGGTGCTGCGCCGCGCCCCCGGAGACCGTGGTCGCACCCGTTCAGGAAGGGCTGACGGCGGTGGGCGCGGCTTGGGTGAGGCGGTCCAGCCGTCCGTACAGCACCCGCACCAGTTGGGCGCGGTCCTTCAACGCACTGGTTGCCTCCAGTGGGACGGACAGCCGCTACTCGGCCTGGTCCAGGAAGTCTTCGGCGAGGGCTCGGCGGCCGTTGTCCTTGACCAAATGGGCGGCGCGGCGCCGGATGTCTGCGGCTACCGCGCGGGCGTGGCCGGCCAGCTTCAAGGCGACCTGCGACTAGGTGTGTTGTCCGGAGAGGTTGGTGATGCGGCTGGCTGGGGTGTGGCCGCTGATTCCGGTGTGGGGTCGGTGGAAGTTGTACCAGTCCAGCCAGTCGGGAAACGCGGCCTGCCGTTCGGCTTCTGATGTGTAGGGCCGCTGGTAGGCCCATTCGTCGAGCAGGGTGCGGTGGAAGCGTTCGACCTTCCCGTTCGTCTGCGGGCGCCAGGGGCGGGTCCAGCGGGGGCTGATGCCCAGGTCACGGCAGGTCTGCCGCCAGGTGTTCTTGCTGTAGGCCCAGGCGTTGTCGGTCAGCACCCGTTCGACGGTCACGTCCTGGACCGCGAACCAGGCGGCGGCGCGGGCCAGGAAGGCCGCGCAGGTGGGGGCCTTCTCGTCGGGCAGGTTCTCGGTGTAGGCCAGGCGGGAGTGGTCATCCAGCGCGGTGTGCAGGAAGGCATAGCCGGTCCCGTTCTTGTTCTTGCGGGCGGCTGCCCGGCCCAGGGTTTTGTGGCCGCCGCCGTCGGGGATGCGGCCGAGTTTCTTGACGTCGATGTGGACCAGTTCGCCGGGGCGGGAGCGTTCGTAGCGGCGGACGGGTTCGCCGGTGGCCCGGTCCAGCGCGGCCAGCGGCGGCAGGCCGTGGCGTTGAAGGATGCGGTGAGCGGTGGAGGCGGCGACGCCAGAACGGGCGGCCAGCCGCAGCGGGCCGATCCGGTGTTCACGGCGCATCCGCAGCACCCGCTCCTCCACACAGGCGGGCGTCCGGCGGGGTGAGTGATGGGGGCGGCTGGAACGGTCCTGCAGACCCGCTGCCCCGTGGTGGCGATAGCGCCCGGCCCAGCGGGCTGCGGTGGTGTGGCTGACCTGGAACCGTTCGGCCGCCCGTCGCAGCGGCCAGCCGTCCTCGACGACACACCGGGCCAGACGCAGCCTGCCGGTCGGAGTCAGCGGGGCGTTACGGTGGATCAACGAGGGCCTCCTGTGTGCCGGTGGTAGATGTCGCAATCCACACCGAAACCAGAAGGCCCTCGCCTCGTTCAAGCACCACTCACGGCGCGTCGCCCGTCACCAACGTCCCCGGACAGCACACCTAGGGCGTGTCCTGTCGATCAGCGGAGCCAGATCATGTTGGCGGCGATGACGACTTCGGCTCGGTAGATCGCGGCGCGCTTGGCGTATCGGGTGGCCAGGCCGCGCCATTGCTTGAGCCGGTTGAAGCAGCGCTCGACTACGTTCCGGTCGTGGTAGAGGTCGCGGTCGAAGCAAGGTGGTCGGCCGCGGCGCCGGGATTTCTGATCAGCACGCTCGGGGATGGTGGTGGCGATCCCGCGCCGGCGTAGCTCGGCGCGGGTAGACGGATGCGAGTATGCCTTGTCGGCGATGACCCGATCCGGCCGCGACCGGGGACGCCCCAGCCCCAGCCGGGGCACCCGGATCGCCTCCAGTAGCGGCACCAACTGCGGGTTGTCACCGGCCTGTCCGGGCGTCAGCAGGATCGACAGTGGACGGCCGCGCCCATCCACAGCCAGGTGCACTTTGGTGCTCAACCCGCCGCGGGATCGTCCCAGTGCCTCGCCGCCGACCGGCGCAACCGGCCACGTGCCGCAGCCCCCTTTTTTCCGGGCCCCTGCCGCATGCTGATGGGCACGGGCGATGGTGGAGTCGACCGACACCGCCCACTCGATCGTCCCGACCGCGTCATCGTGCGCCTGGACCTGCGTGAGGATCCGATCCCAGGTCCCATCCGCCGTCCACCGGCGCAGCCGCTCATGGCAGGTCTTCCACGGCCCATACCGCTCCGGCAGATCCCGCCACGGCGCACCCGTGCGTACCTTCCACAAGAGCCCGTCGATGACCTGGCGATGATCCCGCCACCGGCCACGACGCCCGTTGGAGCGCGGCAACAGCGGCATGATCCGCGCCCAGGCCGCATCGGTCAATTCACCACGACGAATCATCCGACCATCATCGAACCCCGACCTATCCCATGTCCTCAAAGGGCGTTCGGGCCCAGCCAGGGTCAGCGACGCGGCCTGTCCGATACCGCCGCCTGATCATTTTCAGGCGGCTCGGCTGACGTCCAGCCGTTCGGACGACGGCTCGTATCCAGCTGCCCTGTAGGCGGCGACGGCGGCAGCGTTCGAGGTCGGGGTGCTGACGAGTGCGCTTGATGCACCCAGTTCACGCAGCGCCGCCGCAGCGGCGACGCTGATCGCCGTCCCCTAGCCGCGACCGCGATGGTCGGCGTGCACGCCCACCGGCTCCAGCAGGCCGGGCTTGCCGGGCCCGGCCGACCAGACCGTCGCCGCGGCCACCGCGTTGTCCTGGTCGTCGTAGCCGATCAGGCAGCGGGCGTCGGCATAGACCGGCCCGGCCGCGAGGACGTGCCAAATCTCCTCGGTGAACGCCGGGCTGCCGAACGCCGAGCGATGCACTGCGGTCCGCACCCCCGCCGTCTCCGGACCGGCTACCTCGATCCGCAGGCCGGAGTCCTTCACCGGCTCGGCAAGGTCGTGGCGCAGCGGCGTCCACGGCTCGTCCAGAATCCAGCCCGCCTCCAAGAGGACCTCGCGGAGCAGGGCGCCGTTGGGGATTTCGAGGCCGACCTTCCCGGGCGGCAGGACCCCGCGCTCCGGATCATCGAGGTCCGCCAGCAGCTGGCGCGCCAGATCACCGTCCTGTCGCAGCTCCGGCGCGGTCGTCAGGCGCAGCACATCAGGGTCGTCCAGGTATCCGAGGCCAACCGACGAAATTAGCTGACCTGGAGCTTCGCCGACGGTCGAGTGTGCGGATCCCCTGCTTACCCGGCCCCTCGCCCGCCAGAAGTAGCTCGCCGCCCGCGGTAGCCACGAAAGCCGCGGCGCAGCGCAAGGGCGCACCAAATGAACGCTGCCGTCAGTGCGGCTGCGGCCGAGGCACCCAGCACCGGCGGCTCCGGCCGAAAGCCCAGTGAGAGCCGGGTGCCCATGAAGGTGAGTATGAGTACGAGCACATCCGGCCCGATGAGCGGAACCCTGGCGGCGACAGCCCGCAGCGCGGCTGCCGCCGTCAGACCGGTCACGCTCCAGGCCACCAGGTACGGCCGCACCTGCCCCGAAACGGCGAGCGGCATCCCGTACTCATCGGGGCCGAAACGGTACGACGCGTCTGCCCAGCCCAGGCCGACCCCGAGGATGGTGAGGCCCGCCACCCACAAGGCATGGCGCCATAGTGGACCAGGCCGCAGGGACTCTTCGTCGCCGTCAAAGCCGGCGCAGTTGTCAGGGCTGGGGAGGCCGGGCGATTCAGTCACGCCCAGAAAAACGCGGCCCGGAGGCCGCAGGTTCCCACCCGAATCGCCAACCGATGCTTTCGCGTCGGCCGAGAAGCACCGCCGAGCTCTCGGTGTTGAGCCCGTCGCTCGTTTCGTCACCCCACCCTCTGCATTTCGTCGGTTCCCCTCCGACGGCAATGATCCGTCCGTCCACGCTCCAGGTGCGGACGGCCGCGGCCAGCCGATCCGCGCCCAGCGCCCAGGCCCAGCCGAGGTCTCCCGGATGGAGTTGCAGCGGCGTGCGGTCGTCCTGCCAGACGCGGAGGGCATCCACGACCCCGGTCAGCCCATCGACGCCGGGCTCGTTCAGAACGATCGTCATGTCCCGCATCTCACACCATCGCGGCGACCGGCCGCACCTGGTTTTACTCAGCCAGTCAGATCGACAGGACACGCCCTAGGGTCTGTTGCGAAAGTGGATCTTGTTCGTTGATGATCACTTCCTGTGGGACGTGGGGATCTGACGAACGGCCAGTGGGCCCGGCTTGAGCCTCTGCTGCCGACGGGCATCAAGCCGGGGCGGCCGCAGGTGTGGACGCGGAGGCAGCTGATAGACGGCATACGGTGGCGGACCCGGACCGGTGCTCCCTGGCGGGACGTGCCCGAACGTTATGGGCCGTGGGACCGGGTCTATGACCTGTTCCGGCGCTGGCAGCGGGACGGCACCTGGGCAAGGATCCTCACCCAGCTCCAGGCCGAGGCGGACGCGAAGGGCCTGATCACCTGGGAGGTCAACGTCGACTCCACCGTCTGCCGGGCTCATCAGCACGCCGCGGGAGCGGCGAAAAAGGGGACCTCCAGAAGGAACCGCCCGGCGGGATCTTCGTCGAGCCGGCCGACCACGGCCTCGGACGCTCCCGCGGCGGACTGACCAGCAAAATCCACCTTGCAGTCGAGCAGGGGCAGAAGCCCTTGTCCCTCGTGATCACGGCCGGGCAGCGGGGCGACTCCCCGCAGTTCGAAGCGGTCCTGGAAGCCATCCGGGTTCCGAGGCTGGGGCTCGGCAGGCCGCGCAAGCGCCCGGACCGGGTGCGGGCCGACAAGGCGTACGATTCCCGCGGCAATCGCTCCTACCTGCGCAGACGCGGGATCAAAGCCACCATTGCGGTTCCGGCGGACCGAGTCCGCAACCGCCTCAAGCGTGGATCGCGTGGCGGGCGGCCGCCGAAGTTCGACAAGGACGACTACAAGCAACGGCACGCGGTCGAGTGCGGGATCAACCGGCTCAAGCGGCACCGGGCCGTTGCCACTCGGTACGACAAACTCGCCGTCCGCTACGAAGCGACAGTGCTGGTCGCAGCCATCAACGAGTGGCTGTGACCAGCACTTTCACAACAGGCCCTAGTCGCAGGGCTCCAGCTTCGGGTCCTCCCAGGCGAGCACGGCCGTGATGAGTGCCTTCGTAGGGGGCGCGGTCCAGCGGGAGGAGCGCCTCGATCCGGCCCTGAGGGTCGTACAGGATCGTGTGCGTGCCGGGCTTCAGGCCGTGCTTGTCCGGCCCGGTACCGGCCGTGGAGACGTTCGCGGGTACGCCCATGGGGCCTGGCCCCTCCCCTGCTGGTGGCATCGGTGTTCTTTGACGCTACGGACGGCCGGGGAGGGTACTCAACGACGTTGCGCAGGATTGCGCGGATTCACTCCAAGGCATCGATCGCGGAGCGGATGAGGGCGCTGGCGGTGTCGCCGTGGACGGCCATCGCCGACAGGCCGGTGATGGTGCCGGGGGCAGCGGCATCACGGTGAGCAGGTGGGCGAGCTGGCCGACCATCGTCTCGGCCGTGCCGATCCGGGTCGGGGGTGCGCTGGACGCCGGCCACCTGCAGCGACGACTTTCCGAGCCCCACAGACCCGAGATCACGGGGCGGCGTCGAGATCCACTTCGAGGTTGTCGGTCTCGGTCCAGAATCCTTCGTCTGCTTCGTGCAGCCGGGACGCGGCGTGCTTCAGGTGGAGGAGCGCCGCGTCGCGTGCGGCCTCGGCGTTGCGGGCTTCGATGGCAGCCAGTATGGAGTGGTGCTCCTGCCGGACGGCTTCGAGGAAGTCACTCCTACGCGCCTCGTTCGCACGCGTGACGCGGATTCCGCTGCGCAGCACCTCGCCGAGGTAGCGCACCGTCGAGACCATCACGGAATTCCCGGTCGATTCGGCGATGGACCTGTGGAAAGCGAGATCCTCGTCCACACCGTCACCGCCGGCCGCGACCGCTGTGTCGATGGCCTCCAGTGCCTGACGCATCCGGGCGAGGTCGGCCGGGGTGGCCCGGGTGGCCGCGAGGTACGCCGCCTCGCCCTCGATGGGGCGGCGTACCTCCACGATCAGCCGCACCTTGGACTCGGTGTGCTGGGCGGTCTCGGCCTCAAGGTCGAGGGGTCGTATGCGCCGGGGCATGACGAAGACGCCGCGCCCCTGGCGCGGCTCGACCAAGCCCGCGTTGCGGAGTCTGGACACGGCCTCGCGCACGACGGTGCGGCTGACGCCGAGCTGCTTGACCAGCTCCACCTCGGTCGGCAGCTTGTCGCCCTCGGCCAGCCGCCCGGACTCGATCTCCTCCGAGAGCATGGCGGCGACCCGATCCGCGAGCCGTAGGGGACCGCTCACCTTGGAAAACATGGTCTTCAGTCTATCGGCACGGGCCGCTCCGGCCGCGAGGATGCGCCGGCCGCGACCGCGTCGGCGTGGTCGGCGAGGTATTGGTGCACCACCGACGCGAAATCCGGGTCGGGCTCCAGCCCGAGCGCGGCGGCGCGCGCGTTGTCGAAGCCGGCGGGCCACGAGCCCACGATGGCCTCGACGCCGGGATCGGGTGCGGTCGTCACCAGGTCGGCGACGGCGTCGCCGGCCACGCGGCGCAGTGTGGTCAGCATGTCGGCGACCGAGACCGTGAGCGCCGGAAGGTTGACCGGCACCCCGCCATCGAGGAGGCCCGGGCCGGCGCCGCGCTCGACCTCCGCGATGCGCAGGATCCCCTCGACGGTGCGCCGTGGCGAGGCCAGGGCCACCCGCAGGTCCGGGCGGACCGGGCAGGTCGCCGGGAGGCCCGCGAGCGGTTCTCGGATGATGCCGGACAGGAAGCCGGAGGCGGCCGCGTTCGGTTTGCCCGGCCGTACCGACACGGTCATCAGGCGGGCGACGCGTCCGTCGATGAAACCGCGGCGGGTGTAGTCCGCGATCAGCTGCTCGCAGACGAGTTTCTGGGCCCCGTAGCTCGACCGCGGCGTGGGCAGGGTCGCCTCGCTGACCACCGTGGGCAGCGGCAGCGCGGGGTCGGAACCGTAGACGGCGACGCTGCTGGAGAACAGCACTCGCGGCGTCGGCCCGCCGGCGGCCGACTGGGCCCGGGCGGCTTCGAGCAGCGCACGGGTGGTGTCCACATTGGCGCTCATGCCGAGATCGAAGTCGGCCTCGCACTCGGCCGAGACCGCGGAGGCGAGGTGGATCAGCACATCGACGGGCTGCGCGAACACCTCATCGAGCCGCTCGGTCACATCGCCCTGCACGACGTCCACGAGCGGGTCGGCGGCTGATGGGTCGGAGGGCACGACGCGGTCGGCGAGCACCAGCCGGTCGATGGGTGCGCCACGGAACATCCGTGTCGTGAGCAGTGCGCCGGCGACCTGGCGTCCCAGAAAGCCGAAGCCGCCCGTGATGACGATCCTCATGCGTTGTCTCCTCGGTAGTCGTCGAGCCAGCCGAGCCCCTCGCTCGTGGCGGCCGCGGGGACGTACTCACAGCCGATCCACCCGTCGAAGCCCAGGTCATCGACGACGCCGAAGAGGTGGCGGATGTCGAGTTCACCCCGGTCGGGCTCATGGCGGTCGGGCACGCCCGCGATCTGCAGATGGCCGACCCGGCCGGTCGGTACGTCGCGGCGCAGGGTCGTGGTGAGGTCGCCTTCGACGATCTGGCAGTGGTAGAGGTCGAGCTGCACCTTGAGGTTCGCCGCTGCCACCTCCCGTACCACGGCGTGTGCTTCGGCCTGTCGATGCAGGAAGTAGCCGGGCATGTCACGGCCGTTGATCGGTTCGATCAGGATGTCGACGCCCGCCACGGCGGCCCGTTCCGCCGCCCAGGCGAGGTTGGCCAGATAGGTGCCCCGGTGGCGGGAGGACTGCGCGGGTGTCGCTTCGGGCGTTACGAGTCCGGCCATCACATGCACCTGAGGGCAGCCCAGTTCCGCGGCGAACTCCAGGGCCCGGTCGATCCCGGAGCGCGTCTCCGCCTCGCGTCCGGGCAGCGCCGCGGTCCCCCGCTCCCCGGAATCCCACGCACCGGGCGGTGCGTTGAACAGCACCTGCCGCAGGCCGTGGTCGTCGAGCCGGCGGCGCAGTTCGGTGGCCTCGTACGCATAGGGGAAGAGGTATTCGACGGCCTCGAAGCCGTCCGCCGACGCGGCGGCGAAGCGGTCGAGGAAATCGTGTTCGGTGTACATCATGGACAGGTTCGCGGCGAACCTCGGCATGCTGGCTCCTGTGTTCAAGCCGGGACCGTCCCGGTCAGCGGTTGACGACCTGCCTCTTGGTGGTGAGCACCGCCGTGGCGCCCACGACGAGGCTGAGTGCCAGGACGTACATCGGGATCGACGCCGACCCGGTGGCGTCCTTGAGTGAGCCGATCATGTATGGACTGACGAATCCGGCGAGGTTGCCCACCGAGTTGATCATTGCGAGCCCGGCCGCGGCCGCGGTGCCGCCCAGGAACGCGGTGGGAAGCGACCAGAACAGCGGAGCGCAGGTCAGCACCCCGGCCGCAGCGACGGACAGCGCGATCAGGGACAGTGGGGTCGACCCGCTCCAGACGGCGGCCAGCGAGAATCCGACAGCGCCCATGAGGCTCGGGGCAACCAGGTGCCAGCGGCGCTCGCGACGCCTGTCCGCCGAACGGCCGAACAGGTTCATCGCGACGAGTGCGGCCAGGTACGGCACGGCACTGAGCACACCGATCGCGAGGTTGCCTTCGATGCCGGTGGACTCGACGAACGAGGGCATCCAGAAGGTCAGGGCGTACTGGCCCATGACGAAGCAGAAGTAGATGACGCACATCAGCCACACCTTGGGCTCGCGGAAGGCGTCCCAGACCCGGCCGTGCACGGTCTGGTGCGCGGTGTCGTCGGCGATCGCCCGCTCGACGACGGTCTTCTCCTCATCGGTGAGCCACTTCGCGCCGCGCACGTCGTCGTCGAGGTAGAAGAGCGTGGCCACACCGACGGCGAGTGCGGGGACCGCCTCCAGCAGGAACATCCACTGCCAGCCCTGCCAGCCGCCCACGCCGTGGAACCGGTCCATGATCCAGCCGGAGAGCGGGTTGCCGAAGATGCCCGCCACCGGGATGGCCGACATGAACATCGCGATGACCCGGGCACGGCGGTGCGAGGGGAACCAGTAGGTGCAGTAGAGGATCACCCCCGGATAGAACCCCGCTTCCGCGGCGCCGAGCAGAAACCTGAGCACATAAAACGTCGGCTCGTTGGTGACGAACACGAACGCCGCCGAGACCAGCCCCCAGCTGATCATGATTCGGGCGATCCACGTACGGGCTCCGACGCGTTGCAGCATCAGGTTCGAAGGCACCTCCAGGAGGAAGTAGCCGATGAAGAACAGCCCGGCCCCGAGACCGTAGGCCGCCTCGCTGAACCCGAGGTCGTCGGACATCTGCAGCTTCGCGAACCCGACGTTGACCCGGTCCAGATAGGAGACGACGTAAGCGAGGATGAGGAAGGGGACGATGCGCCGTACGACCTTGCGGAAGACAGCGTTCTCACGAACGAGTCCGGGGGACTCGGCCGCCGCTATGGGCATGGACATGATGAATCCTTTGCGCGGCTCAGGGGATTCTCGACGGGGAGGGTTGGGTCACCACGCGGCGCCGAACGCGGACCTCAGCTCTTCGATGGCGTCGGCGGTGAGCGGACTGGGCCGACGGCCGGTCAGGAGCCAGAGGCGTGCCGTTTCCTCGAGCTCTTCGAGGACGGCGAGGGCGGCGGCCGCGTCGGGGCCCCAGACCACGGGGCCCAGCCGGTCGAGCAGCACGGACCTGATCGGTGTGCGGCTCGCCGAGTGGTCGTTGATCCGGGCGGTCACCAGGTCGGCCACGCGCGGATCGCCGGGCCGGTGGTACGGGATGAGCGGAACGTGCCCGACCTTCATCACGAAGTAGGGCGTGAGCGGCGGAAGCACATCGTCCTGGCTCCACACACCGGCCAGGGTGAGCGCGACCAGATGGGTGGAGTGGGTGTGAATGACGAATCGGGCCGTGGGGTCGGCGGCGTAGATACGCCGATGGAGCGTCAGGGTCTTGCTCGCACGGTCGCCCGCGAGCTGTTCGCCCCGGGCGTCGACCAGCGCGAGGCGGTGGCGTTCCAGGAAACCCAGGGCCGCGTCGGTGGGCGTGATCAGATGGCCGTCGCCCACCCTGGCGCTGATGTTCCCGGCGCTGGCGTGGACATAGCCCCGGTTGAACAGGCTGGTCCCCACCCGGACGATCTCCTCGCGCGCCTCGTTCACAGCGGTGTCGCAGAGCTCGGTCATCATGCCTCCCGGTCCAGCAGGGCGAATGCGTCGGTGAAGAAGCCGGGGCCACCGAAGTTGCCGGACTTCAGCGCGATGTGGAGCGCGTCCCCGCCGGGAAGCGCAGCCGCGCACCAGGGCACTCCGGGATCGATCTGCGGTCCGATCCGCAGTCCGGTGATGCCGAGCGCCCGGACGACCGCGCCCGAGGTTTCTCCGCCGGCGACCACGATCTGGCGTACACCGCGCGCCACGAGGCCCTGGGCCACGTGGGCCAGGGTCCGCTCCACCAACTCGCCCGCCCTGGCGGCTCCGAGCCGGCTCTGGACGGTGCGGACCGCCTCGGGGGTCTCGGTGGAGTAGAAGAGGACAGGCCCGTCGGCCAGGTGCGCCGCGCCGAATGCCAGGGCCTCCCCCACCATGTCCTCACCGGCCGCGATGCGCAGCGGATCCACGCTGAACGCGGGGCGGCCGCCGCGCAGGAACTCCGCTACCTGCTCGTTGGTGGCCGTGGAGACCGATCCGGAGATGATGGCGCGGTGGCCACCGGGCGGCGGCAGCTGTGCGGCGGCGCCCGACGGCTTGAACCCCCAGTTCGCGGGCAGCCCGATGGCCAGCCCGGAACCGGCGGTCACCAGGGGCATCTCCCGGACCGCCGTGCCGAGGCGCAGCAGGTCGTCGTTGGAGATGGCGTCGGCGATGGCGACACCGATGCCCTGCCGACGCAGTTCGTCGATCCGGGCCTGGATGGCCTCGGCGCCGCCGGCCACGGTCGTGTGGTCGATCAGGCCGACCGCTCGCGTGGTCTGCGCGCCGAGGACCGAGACCAGATTGGGGTCGGCCATCGGCGTGAGCGGGTGGTGGCGCATACCGCTCTCGCTGAGCAGCACACCGCCGACGAAAAGATGGCCCTTGAACACCGTGCGCCCGTTGTCGGGGAACGCGGGTGTCGCGATCGTGAAGTCGGTATCCAGCGCGTCCATCAGGGCCTCGGTGACCGGCCCGATGTTGCCCGCCGGTGTCGAGTCGAAGGTGGAGCAGTACTTGAAGTAGATCTGTTCGGCGCCCGCGGACCGCAGCCAGTGGAGGGCCCGGAGCGACGCCTCGACGGCGTCGGCGGCCGGAACGGTCCGCGACTTGAGCGCGATGACCACGGCGTCCGCGTCCACCGCCGGCTCCGCGCCGGCCGACGGTACGTCGATCAGCTGGACCACCCGCATGCCCGCACGCACCAGGTTGTTGGCCAGGTCCGTGGCGCCGGTGAAGTCGTCGGCGATGCAGCCGAGTCGGATGCCCATCTCAGCCCTCCACCGGCGCGGGCAGGTCGATCCCGGGGAAGATCTTGATGACCGCGCTGTCGTCCTCTGAGCCCAGACCGGACGCCGACGCCTGGAGGAACATCTGGTGGGCGGCGGCGGTCAGGGGCAGGGGAAACCTCTCCGGCCGTGCGGAGTCGAGCACCAGACCCAGGTCCTTGACGAAGATGTCGACCGCGGAGCGGGGTGTGTAGTCACCGGCGAGCACATGAGCCATGCGGTTCTCGAACATCCATGAGTTCCCGGCGCTGTGGGTGATGACTTCGTAGACCGTCTCGGCCGGAACACCGGCCTTCAGCCCCAGAGCCATCGCCTCGGCCGCCGCGGCGATGTGCACGCCCGCGAGCAGCTGGTTGATGACCTTGACCTTGGAGCCGAGGCCGGCCCGCTCGCCCAGGCGGTAGACCGTACCGCTCATGGCCTCCAGCACGGGGCCGGCGACTGCGTAGGCGGCGGCGGGGCCCGACGTCATCATGGTCAGCTCACCGGTCGCCGCCCGCGTGGCACCGCCGGAGAGGGGGGCGTCCAGATAGAGCACACTCCGCTTCGCCAGGCGTCCCTCCAGTTCGGCGGACCAGCCGGGGTCGACCGTGGAGCACATCACGAAGACGGCCCCCGGGCGAAGCCGGTCGGCGGCCCCGTCGGCGCCGAACAGCACCGACTCGACCTGCTCCGCGTTGACCACCACGCTGACCACGATGTCCACGGCGGCCGCCAGGTCGCCGGGGGAAGCGAACGCCGTTCCGCCGCCACGGGTGAAGTCCGCGGCCACCTCCGGCCGCAGATCATGGACCCCCACGTCGTAGCCCGCTCTCCGCAGGCTGCGGGCCATTCCCAGCCCCATGGCCCCGAGGCCCACCACACCCACGCGCGGTCGTGCACGCCTGTCCTGATCGTCCATACCCATCCTCATGTGTGCTGTGCGAATCGGGTACGCCGCCGCATTTGCCGTGCCCGTTTGGCAGCGCAATCGGCTCCCGACGCCTGCGGCGATCAGGTCATATGATGACCTGATGACACACCACTCGCTACTGTGATGCCTGTCACACACAAACGAGAGGATTCGAGCCGCAGCCATCAACGGCGATGGATGATCAGCTGATCGACGAGCTGGTGGGCATACCGCTCCGCGCACGACGCCGGCACCGACACCGCCGACGAGCGAGACTGCGCGGTCACCCACAGGTCTGGAGAAAAGCGGTGGCCTCGACGGCTGGAGTGGGCGGGGCGGAGGATCAGATGAGTGTGGCGACCTTCTCGGACGGCTTGTTGCGCCGCCAGCCCGCCGCGAGGTAGGCCAGCATCCCGGCGGGCGGGAGTGCGCAGACGGCCCAGCTGACGGACAACGGCGGGCCCGGCTGGCTGAGCACGCTGACATCTCGCAGGGTGCCGCGGCCGTGGCCGGCGTGGCCGTCGATGTCGAAGGTGAAGTTCCATTTGCCGGGCTCGGGCAGGGCCTGGACATCCAGGCCCCAGACGTCCCGCTTGCGGGGGTGCCTGCTCAGCGGGGTCTCCCGATCGTCGGCGTCGAGGCCGGGCCCGTCGAGAGTGAGCGTGCCTGACTTTCCTGCGACGCCGCCGTCTGGTGCGAACGTGAAGTCGAGTGACTGCATGGCCCGCAGGGGCCACTCGGAGAACCCGACTGTGACCGTGTAGGGACCTGCCTGTACCCGTTCGGTATGGACGATGCCGACCGGGGCGTACGCCGCGGCCGGCGCGGTCGACACCGCCACCAGCGAGAGTGCGGCGGCCGCGGCAAGCACCAGTCGGCGTGCGTGGTCTCGCACGCACCTGGATTCGGAGGCTACGGCGAGGAGGAGCGGTGAACGTGAGGAGCGCATGGTCATCGGCCCTTCGTGACTGAGGCAGTGGAGTGCTCGCGTAGCAGGACGGCGAGTCGAGCGGCGAGGTAGCCCGCGAGGACGCCCGTCGCCAGACCGACGGCCGTCATCGTCAGCAGTTCGGCCGGAGTCGGGCCGGAACCGCCGAACAGGGCGCTCTGGATGGGGAGGGAGAGGCCGATCACGGCTCCGCCTCCGGCGCCCACGATCTGCGGCGCGATGCGGCCCGACCAGCCCCGCTTCCGGCTCAGCCACAGCAGTGCTGTGATGGTCGCCGCCGCAAAGAGCATGAACACCGGAATCTCAGAGGGCAGTTCGGGCGGATTGTCGCCGAGGTTGTCGCGCAGCGGCAGGCCGGTCGAATCGGCGTAGACGCGGGCTGCCCAGGGGGAGAACCACCACAGGATGAACTGCAAGACGCCGAGGGTTACGGCGGTCGTCAGCGCGGTGCTCCGCCGGCCGATGGTGAGCGTCCCCATGATCAGCAGGAGGGTGGAGAGCAAGATGTTCCCGACGAGATCGGGTTCGACCGGCAGAGGAAGTGCGCCGAACGCCTTCGTCGTGATGGGGCTGAAGACGATGAGCACGGGAACACTGAGGATCACGCCTGCTCGGCCCCACCGGGTGTCGCGCGCCGCGGCGAAGACGATGATGCTCCCCACCATGGAGAAGGAGATCGAGAGGAACAGCCCGATGTGGGGCGGTGAGTCCAGCACGGCGTCAAAGCCATACAGCGAGTGCCACCACAGGTCCAAAAGCCCGAAGAGAAGGAACAGGGCGGCTCCCGTACCGGCGATCAGATAGCCCAGCGGGGCCCGGAAGACCCCGCCGAAGACGCGTACGGGTTTGCCGCCGGGGAACTGGTCCACCGGCTGGCCGGCGCGCTGGGCAGCGGTCGCGATCAGGACCATGGCCAGGCTGGCGATGCCGGCGAGGGCGCTGCCGGAGTACAGCATGAGGTGGGAGAGCGTGAAGAACGTGTCCGGGCCGACATCGACGTGCCACTGGATGTCCCAGCTCAAGCCGAACAGGGACGTCGTCGTCCCGGCGAGGACAGTGTTGGCGGCGATGGGGCCGGTCCGGCTGCTGCGGGAGACGCTGACAGCGGGGGACGGCCGGGATGCCCTACTGGTACTGGTGACGGGTAGTGTTGTGTCCACGGGATGCCTTTCTCATGACAGTTGCAAGAGCGGTTACTGGCGCTGCGTGGTCGGTCGTTCAGCCGGAGATCGCCAGAGGGAAGGCGAACTGGTCCCTCCGCGTGCCGTAGTCGACGCTGACGTGGAAGGTCCAGCGCCCCGGCATCATCAAGTGGACGGCCGTGGAGTAGTTGCCTGGGCTGTGAACCTGTGCGTGTGCCGCAGACGTTGCGTGTCCGTGGGTGGGCATGACGGCCTGAAGCGTGACGGTGGGAGGACGTCCGTCCTTTTCCCCCCGGCGCGAGGCCAGACGGATGTCGACGTCCGTGGCGCCGATGCGGGGCCGGGCCACGGTCAGTGTCACTTCGTCGGTGGCATTGCCCCCGGTCAGCGAGACGGCCTCGTCCGTCCAGGACGGAAGGAACCCGACGGCCAACAGAGCGAGGGACATCGTCAGCAGGGCCGCGGCGCCTCCATACAGAAACCGGACCGTGGGGTTGCGCGAAGTGCTGAGGGGGTTCACTTCGCTCCTCCCGTCGGCGCCACGCGCAGGAGGTATGGGATGGTCAGGACGGCACTGTCGCGCTCGGCCTGTATCCACACGCGGTAGTAGCCGGGACGGGAGAAGGTGTACACGAAGGAGACGTCCGGCCCGTAGGCAGCCACGGTCTCGTCCGCGGGACTGTCGCCGTTGAGGGGCATCAGCCCGCTCATCGAACCCATACTCGTCTCGTTCTCGTCTTCCCTGGCGCCCGCGTGGTGGGCCGAAGCGCCTCCCATGTCGTGTGTGGAGGGACTGCTCGTGTTGCCACCCATGGAGTGCGCGTGAGCCCAGACGGGTGCGCCCTGGACGGCTTGTCCCATACGTGTCGGGCTGGTCGCGTCGGTCTTGTCGAGCGGCCCGACCACGATCATGTGGCCGACCATGCCGAGCCAGGGTTGGAGCGTCGGTGTATCGCCGACGCGCGCGGTCAGGGTGCTCGCCTCTCCCGCAGTGGGTGAGGGCGCTGACAGGCGCACCGATACACCGTCGATCGTCCGCGTCCCCGGCCCCTGCGGGGTGAGCTCGGCGGGCAGGGTCGGGGCGCCTCCGCGCGCGGTGCCGTCGGCGACGGTCAGGCCGGTTGCCGAGCGCACGTGCTGGATCCCGCCACCGCGTCGGGCGAACTCCGCGGACACGGCGTAGTGGCCGGCAGCGGGCAGCCGCAGCTGGACCTCGTAGGTGCCGGGCGCGGTGCGTATGGGGTGCCGGTGCCAGAGCTCGCCGGTCGGTCCGATGACCAGCAGGTGCATCAGGGCACTGTCGTGGACGATGAGATCGTCCGCGGGCAGGCCGGTGGAGCCGTCGGTCACGCTCAACCGGAGCGTGCCCCGTTCCGCCGCCTTGGCCGTGTACGACCCTATTTGGAGTGAGGCGGGCGGCCGGGAGTAGTCGTTCGTCACCGGCCGGACGACCGCGTAGGGATTGGTGACGTTGTCGTTCGTGGCATCCACCTGCCCGCCTGGCTCGGGCGGCAGAGGCAGGGAGGCGGACAGCAGCGCAGAGGTGACGGCTACCGCGAGCGCAGCCACGACACCTCCTGCCGGCAGCAGCACCCAGGCCCCGCGCCGGACCCGGACAGCGACAAACAGGGTCACCAGCATGAGCGCACCGGCGGTGACGAAGCCGCCGAACACGGCGAGTTCCGGCGGAGACGTGGCCTGGCCCGGCACCACGAAAGGGATCCGCGCCGTGCGGGATCCGTCATCGACGACGAGCTCCCAGGGTCCGGCTCGATCGATGTCCAGGGCTCCGCCGTAGGACCCCGGCGTGCTGCCGAGCCTGACCGAGGCGCTGCTGGTGGTGGTCCCCGCTGAGGAACCTTCTGCCCGATCTGCTGACGCACCTGTGGGAACGGTGCCCAGGCGCAGGGTCCCCGCAGCGGTGCCTTGATGGGTGAGCACATCCACATGCAGGGTGCCGGGCAGCCCGGTGACGCGCCGCAGGATGACGGTCAGGTCGCGGTCGCCGAGCGTCTGCGCCACTTGCAGGTCGCCCCCAGCCGTGGAATCCGCCCACGTGGGGGATGCCGCAGTGACGGACAGGACCAGGGCGCAGAGCACGGCCACCACCACTTGTGCCGCGCGTGACGTGCCAAGGGTGTTTTGACCGGTGGATCTGCTGCGAACAGATGGAGGTGGTGTGTTGTCGTTCACGCGGCAGACAGTAAAAGCGGCCTCACGTGGTGTCATCACGCAACCGGGGTACGTCATGTCCCCCGCACGGGGGACACCGTCTCCCCCAGGCGCAGGAATGTTTTCCCCTGGGGCTCGTGCACTATGTGTGCAGCGCCTGGTGCAACTGGCCGCGTACAAGGCGGCGTTCCGACCGCACCTTCCACCTTCCGACATGCTCGCGGTACGGGCATGCAGATGCCCTGAGAGAGGGGCCGTGTCCGTGCAGACTTGGGACGTGAGTGGGTCCCTGACCCGGCAGTCCGTCATGGTGGCGGCGTTCTGCCTGCTCGCGGATACGCTCACCTTCTCCTACGAGGGTTCGCATGTGTATCCCGCAGTGTCTTTCTGGTGCCTGCTGACAGGGATCGTCCTGGCGGACGCGGCGTTGGCGAGTTCGGCCCGTCTCTCGGGAGTCGTGGCGCTCGCCCAGGCCGCCCTGGCCATGGCCGGTGCGCTGGCCCTGCCCAGCGGCAGCCCGCTGCCGGACACGAACGACGCCGGACTGCTCATTGCGGCCTACCGGGCCGGGGCCTGGCTGAACGGCCGACCGGCCGTTCTGGCTCTCCTGTACCTGGCCGCAGGGTCCATCGGGTCCAGGACACTCGGCGGAACAATCGATCTCACCGAGTGGCGCTCTGTTCTGCTGAGCGCGGTGAAGGAGGCATTGCTCGCCTGGCTGGTGGGCCGCTACACCACCGCCCGGGGCGCTCACATCGCCGAACTGGAACAGCGGGCCGTCCGGGAGCGGGAAAGAGCCCGGCAAGACCTCGTGGACGCCATTGCCGAAGAACGCAGTGCCATCGCCCGCGATCTCCATGACGTCATCGCCCATCACGTGAGCGCCATCGGCGTCCATGCCGGAGCCGCCCGTCTGGGACTCTCCGCCAAGGAGGTGTCACCGGTGTCGACGGCGCTCACGGCGGTGGAGACCTCCAGCCGCGCGGCCCTCCTCGACCTGCGCCGCCTGCTGGATTTCCTGCACGACAGCCCTGCGGAGGGCGCACGGCAACCGGGTTTGGGCGACCTCGACGAACTGATTCACGTCGTGTCCGCCGCCGGCCTCGAGACGAACCTCAGCATCAAGGGCACCCGACAGGAGTTGGAAGGGTCCTTGGACATCGCCGTTTTCCGTGTGGTGCAGGAGATGCTGACCAACGCTCTTCGCCACGGCGACGGCCACGTGGACATCACCCTGCACTACGGGAGTTCGTCCATCGCTGTCACTGCTGTCAACCCGATAGCCGCCTCGAAGCGTCTCGTGGAGGATTCTCCGCACCGGGGCCTCGAGGGCATCAGCAGCCGAGCCGGCATGTTCAACGGCTTCGCCTCGTACGGACCGGTACACGGCGGAGCGGACTGGAAGATATCCGTCACCTTCTCCATGGATGGCACATGAGTCTGCGTATTCTCCTGGCCGACGATCACGCCATGTTCCGCTCGGGACTGAACGCGGTCCTGAGCACCCAGGACGACCTGTGCTGTGTCGCGGAAGTGCCCGACGGCCAGGCAGCCGTCGAAGAGGTCATCAGGTTGACACCCGACGTCGCCATCCTGGACATCCGTATGCCGCGACTGGACGGGCTTCGTGCGGCCGAACGCATCCTCGGCAGGCCGGGCAACACCACGAAAGTCATCGTGCTCACCACCTATGACGACGACAGCTACGTCTACAGCGCCCTCCACATGGGAGTCAGCGGATTCCTCCTGAAGAGCGTCCCTCCCGAGGAGACGATCGCAGCCATCCGCATTGCCGCCAGAGGTGATGCCATCATCGATCCCTCGGTCACGCGCCGTCTCATCTCCCGCTTCGCCGGCAGCATCGCCCCGCCCGCATCCTCCGCCGGGCTTGAAAGGCTGACGGCCCGCGAGCGCGAAGTCCTGATGCTCGTGGCCCAGGCACACAGCAACACAGAGATCGCACGCGGCCTGGGCATAGGCGAGGAGACGGTCAAGACACACGTCTCCCGGATCCTGGCAAAGCTCGGTCTGCGCGACCGCACTCAGGCCGTCATATACGCGGTTTCCCATCAACTCGTGGCACCGCTTCGTGCTCTGCCGCCCGGTACGGAGAAGACGGGTCGGCACAAGGGAAGAGGCCGTCGCCGCGCCACATAAGCCGCCACAGAGTGCGAAGACAACACCCTCGCATTCTAGAGAGATGTCGGCGATGACCTTTCCGCGTGCGCGTTCGCGCGTGGGCTGTGCGGAGGGATCTTTACGACCGTGATGTCGGCGCTGGTCAGGACAGCATCGAAGGAGGCGGTGAGCTGCCCGGCCCGGTCCCGCACCAGGAACGCGAACGCGGATGCTCGGTCACCCATCCCACGTCCCCGCCGACCGTGACGCGGGCGGTGCGTCCCGCCCGTAGCAGGGCGGTAGCCTGGTCTGCCACCGCCGGGCCTGTCGGTCCCTCGTCCAGCGTGCTGCCTGCGACGCGGCCGTCGCCGAGCAGGCTCAAGGTGGCGCCGAGCAGTGTGTCAGGGCCGTCGACGACGTGTGCCACGGCAAAACGCGTCGTCGTCGGAGTAGCCGAACCAGGCGCGCTGGGGAGCGCCCCGGTCGTGGAGCGCCTGTCGGCACAATTCGTATACCGAGCCCTCGACGCAGCCGCGCGAGATACTGCCGACCGCGTTGCCGTCCTCTTCCACCGCGACCGACGTACCGACCGGCAGCCGGGCCGCCGCCGCGCCTGCCGGGGAGCGAAGACGTGGTGGCGGCCCGGGGGGTCGGCAGCCGGGCGGGGGACGTGGCTGCCGGACCGTTTCGATGGGCCCGGCCCATGAAGGAATCGCCCAGGGTCAGAGCAACGCTTCGGTGGTGATGGGAAGTTGGCGGATGCGGCGGCCGGTGGCGTTGTGGACCGCGTTGGCGATGGCGGGTGCGACGCCGACGTGGACGACCTCGCCGAGGCCCTTGACGCCGAGGGGGTCGGCCTCGCGGTCCTCGCCGTCCAGGTAGATCGCCCTGACGTCGGGGACGTCGGCGTTGACGGGGACGAGGTAGTCGGCGAGGTCGGCGTTCACGATGCGGCCGTCGCGGTGGTCGGTGATGGTGTGTTCCAGCAGGGCCGTGCCGATGCCGCCCACGATGCCGCCGATCGCCTGGCTCTCGGCAAGCTTGGGGCTGATGATGCGGCCCGCGTCGTACACACCCAGCATCCGCCGCACCCGCACCAGACCGAGGGTCGCGTCGACGGCGACCTCGGCGAAGGTGGCGTTGTAGGCGTAGAACGAGTGCCGCTGGGAGCTGGGCGCCCCCGCGTAGGAGCCGAGTGCTTTGAGATGAGAGCGGTTGTTGCGGTCCAGCAGCCGCTGGTACGTCTCACCGCGCACCGGGTCGTCCTTCACGTGCAGACGGCCACCACGGACGACGACCTCGTCGGCCGCCGCACCATACAGCGGCGACTCCGGGTCCTCGATGGCCAGCGTGATCGCCTGACGTCGCACCTTGTCGCAGCCGTCGAGGACGGCGGAGCCGACACTGGCCATGGTCTGGGAACCGCCGTGCGGCGGGGTCGGCGGGAAGAGGGAGTCGCCGAGCCGCAAGGTGACGGTGCGCATGGTCAGTCCGAGGGCGTCGGCGGCGACCTGGGTCTGGGAGGTGTAGGTGCCCGGTCCCATGTCGCTGGCGGCGGTCTCGACCAGGGCGGTGCCGTCCGCGTCCAGACGGACCCGGGCCTGGGCTTGGTTGCGCTGCGTCTCGTACACGCCGACCGCGACCCCCATGCCGAGCAGCCACTCCCCCTCACGCCGGGAACGCGGCCTCGGGCTGCGGCGGTTCCAGCCGAACTCCCGGGCACCGACGGTGTAACACTCGCGCAGACGACGGGTGGAAAACGGCAACCCGTTCGACTCGTCCTCGTTCGGCTCGTTGCGCCGCCGCAGCTCGATCGGGTCGATACCGAGCTTGTCCGCCAGCTCGTCCAGGGCCGACTCGATGACGAACGACGCCGTGGCGAAGCCGGGACCGCGCATCCAGATCGGGCTGTTCACATCCAACGGCACCGTCCGGTACGCCTGGCTCACATCGGGCATGCTGTAGAGCATCTGACCCGCGGGCATGACCGTCTCGGTGAACGTCTCGTACGACGAGGTCTCGGCGTCCATCTCGTGAGCCATGGCCCTCAGCCGACCCCGCCGGTCGCTGCCCACCCGCAGCCGGTACTCGTACGACGGCCGGAAGCCGGTACCGAAATACTGCTGCCTGCGGCTCAGCACGAGCTTGACCGGACGGCCCGTCTCGCGCGCCGCCACCGCGGCGACGACCGTGTGCGGCCAGCAGCGCAGGCCGCTGCCGAAGGCACCACCGACGAAGGGTGAGATGACGCGGACGGAGTCCATCGGCAGGTCGAACACCGTGGAGAGTTCGGTCTGCGTACCGAGCACCCACTGGGTCTTGTCCCACACGGTGAGCTTGCGGCCGTCCCAGCGGGCGATGGTGGCGTGCGGCTCCATCGGGTTGTGGTGGTTGCGGGCGAGCTTGTACGTCAGATCCAGCTGTACGGCGGAGGAGCGCAGGGCGGCCTCGGCGTCGCCGCGCGCGTAGTGCGTCGGCTTGTCCGGCTTGCCCTCGGCGAGGTCGGTGGTGGACTGCTCGGCGTCGTAGCGGACCTCGACCAGGCTCGCGGCGTGCTGCGCGGCTTCCAGGGTGGTGGCCACTACGACGGCGACCGGCTGGCCGTGGAAGAGTACTTGGTCGTCCTGGAAGACCCGCAGCCGTCGGCCGGGCGGGTTGTTGGAGTTGGAGTTGTCGCGGTACGGCAGCTTCGGGGCGTTGCGGTGGTGGACCACCTTCAGCACGCCCGGCTGGGCCTCGGCATCACGGGTGTCGATCGAGGTGATACGGCCGCTTCCGACGCTTGCGTCCACGATGACCGCGTGCACCACCCCGTCAGCCTCGTGCTCGGCGGCGTACAGCGCCTTGCCGGTGACCTTGAGACGGCCGTCCACCCTGGGCATGGGCGCGCCCACGGCTGCCTGCGGCTGGGGGCTCACTTCGTACCTCCTACGATGCGCAGCTGGCGTTCGACGGTCCGTTCCAGCAACTCGGCCTTGAACCGGTTGTGCTTGAGTGGTCGCGCCCCCTCGGCGGCGCGCGCAGCGGCGGCTGCCCACAGGGACTCGGAGGGGCGTTCACCGATGAGGTGACGCTCGACCGCGGGCAGCTTCCACGGCACGGTCCCCACTCCCCCGGCGGCGACCAAGGCCTCGCGAATCACCCCGCCGCGCACGTGCAACGCAACCGCCGCCGAGGTCAGGGCGAACTCGTACGACTGCCGGTCACGCACCTTCAGGTAGCCCGACTTCAGCGGGCGCGGATACGCCGGGATCTCGACGGCTGTAATCAACTCGCCTCGTTCGAGGGCGTGTTCACGCTGAGGCGTGTTGTCCGGCCGTAGCAGGAAATCGACGAAGGGGACCTCGCGCTCCCCGTCCGGACCGAGCAGGTGCACGGTCCCCTCCAGCGCCGCGAACGCCACGGCCACATCGGACGGGTGCGTGGCGACGCAGTGATCCGATGTGCCGAGGATGGCGTGAGTGCGGTTGAAGCCCTCCCGTGCGGCACAACCCGAGCCGGGCTCACGCTTGTTGCAGTCGGCGGTCACGTCACGGAAGTACGTACACCGGGTGCGCTGCATGATGTTGCCGCCGATGGTGGCCATGTTCCGCAGCTGGGCCGACGCGCTCAGCTCCAGCGCCTCGGAGATCACGGGGAACAGGGTGCGCACCTTCGCATGCGCTGCGGCCTCGGCCATGGTCACCAGCGCTCCGATACGCAGCCCACCGCGCTCGGTGACGCTGACCTCGTCCAGCGGCAGACTGCTGATGTCGACGAGGATCTCAGGGCGTTCGACGGTCTCGCGCATCAGGTCGACCAGGGTGGTGCCCCCGGCGATGTAACGCCCGCCGCGGTGACCGGCGTTGAGGGCTTCCCCGGTGTCGGAGACGCGGGTGTAGGAGAAGGGATGCATGACGGCCCGGCCTCACTTCCGGCCCGCGGTCTGCTGGACCGCGCGCACGATCTTCACGTAGCAGCCGCAGCGGCAGATGTTGCCGCTCATCCACTCCCGGATCTCCTCCGGCGATCCGGTATGCCCCTCCTGGATGCAACCGACACCGGACACGATCTGACCGGGGGTGCAGTAGCCACATTGGAAGGCATCCTCGTCAATGAACGCCTGCTGCAACGCGTGCAGTTCGTCACCGTCGGCCAAGCCCTCGATCGTCGTAACCTCCGCGCCCTCAAGCCGCACGGCCAGCGTCAGGCAGGAGTTGACCCGGCGCCCGTCGACCAGCACCGTGCACGCTCCACAGGCACCGGCGTTGCAGCCCTTCTTCGACCCGGTCAGGCCGAAGTGCTCGCGCAGCAGATCCAGCAGCGACGTGCGGTTGTCCACCGTTACGGTCCGGGACGTGCCGTTGACCGTCAGGGACACATGGCTGGAGGGCGCTGGCCCCGCAGCGGCCGCTTCCTCGGAACCGACGAGGGACATTCCCCCGATCACACCGCCCGCGACGACGACACCGCCGACCGCCGTACTGGTGGCGATGAACGTGCGCCGACTCGGAGCCGAGGAGGACTCATCGGCTCCGGGGGGAGGTGGAGCAGCGGGCTCGGAGACTTCGGTTGACATAGACAGCCCTTCGCATCACAGACGGACGGCCGCGCGCCGCGGCCGCTACGCGGGATCAGGTGTTCCAGGCGACGACCGTGGAGGAACGAGGTCGGCGCTGGGTGAAGGCGATGGCGATGGTGGGCACCAGGGTCAGTGCCGATATTCCGGTGCCGATCATGGCAGGACCGGCGGCCCCGAGGGTGGAGTCCAGGGCGAGTCCGTCGATCCACGAGCCCGCCGCGGTACCGAGGTTGAACGCCGAGACGGTCAGGGCGGACCCCAGGGTGGGAGCGCGGCCCGCGAAGCGGACGCCCAGGGAGATCAGCACCGGGGTGGCCACGAACCCGAAGAAGCCCAGCAGGGCGACCAGCGCGACCGTGGGCACGGCGAAGTCCGACAGCAGGGCGATCGCCAGCAGGATGACCGTGGCCGACGCGGCAGCCATGACGGTCGTCGCGTACGGGCGGACGTCACCGAGACGACCCCCGACGAGGAAGCCCACCAGGGCGCCCCCGCCGAACCCGACGAGCACCAGCGGGACGAGACCGGCCGCGATACCCGCCCGCTCGGTCAGCAACGGCGAGATGTAGGAGTACGTCCCCAGCACCCCGGCGTTCGTGGTGATGCAGGCCGTCAGCGCCAGCCACAGGCGTCCGGAACGCAGCGCGGACAGCTCGGACCGGATCGACACCGCCTGCTGGCCGGGCCCGTCCTCAGGGACGTGGCGAGCGATGAGGGCGATGGAGGCCGCTGCGAGGGCCGCGAGTACCCAAAAGGGTCCCCGCCAGCCCGCGAGGTGCCCGGCGAAAGCGCCCAGCGGCACGCCGACGACGTTGGCGAGCATCGCGCCCGAGCCGACGACTCCCACCGCGCGCGAGCTGGCGGCGGGCCCGGCGGCGCGTGCGGCCACCACATTGGCCACAGCCCAGAAGGCTCCGGTCGCCAGCGCCGTCAGGAAGCGGGCCGCCAGCAGCAGCGGGAAACTGGAGCTGAGCGCCACGATGACGTGGCCGGCGGCGAAGACGCCCAGTGCGAGCACCAGCGTCAGCCGCCTGGGCAGCCGCAGCGTCAGCATGGACATCAGCGGCGCGCCGACGATCATCCCGACCGCGAAGACGGTGATCAGCAGCCCCGTCCGGGCCACGCTCACGTCCAGATCGCCCGCGATCTCCGGCAGCAGGCCCGCGACCACGAACTCGGTCGTGCCCATCAAGAAGGTGCCCAGCGCCAGCACATGGATGACGAGCGGAAGCCTGGCAGGCGCACGCTCGCGCTCTTCGACGCCTGCGTCGCCAGGGATGTCGAGGACTTCTCCTCGCGTGGTCATGTTTCTTACTCCAGAGGGGGCGTGATCAAGCTTTCGTCCCCCAGGAAACCTTCCTGGCCGCGCGCGAGGAAGGTTGAATTTATGGGGGGTACAAGCTCAACCTCTCTCCGCGGTGGTGCACGGCTACCGTGGGGTCATCGCGGCCCTCGCCGCCACCGCCTGGCGCCATTTCGTGTCCTGCACGCCGAACTCTGCACCGAAGCGCTGAGCACCCGGATCACCGACCTGGATATCAGCTCGCTGCCGAGGATCGGCACCGTCGACCAGCTAGGTGTGCTGTCCGGGGACGTTGGTGACGGGCGACGCGCCGTGAGTGGTGCTTGAACGAGGCGAGGGCCTCTGGTTTCGGTGTGGATTGCGACATCTGTACCGGCACGCAGGAGGCCCTCGTTGATCCACCGTAACGCCCCGCTGACTCCGACCGGCAGGCTGCGTCTGGCCCGGTGTGTCGTCGAGGACGGCTGGCCGCTGCGACGGGCGGCCGAACGGTTCCAGGTCAGCCACACCACCGCAGCCCGCTGGGCCGGACGCTATCGCCACCACGGGGCAGCGGGCCTGCACGACCGCTCCAGCCGCCCCCACCACTCACCCCGCCGGACACCCGCCGGTGTGGAGGAGCGGGTGCTGCGGATGCGCCGCGAACACCAGATCGGCCCACTGCGGCTGGCCGCCCGTTCTGGCGTCGCCGCCTCCACCACCCACCGCATCCTCCAACGCCACGGCCTGCCACCGCTGACCGTGTGCGACCGGGCCACCGGCGAACCCCTCCGCCGCTACGAACGCTCCCGACCGGGCGAACTGGTCCACATCGACGTCAAGAAGCTCGGCCGCATCCCCGACGGCGGCGGTCACAAAGTCCTGGGCCGCGTGGCCGGCCGCAAGAACAAGAGCGGGACCGGTTATGCCTTCCTGCACACCGCGCTGGATGACCACTCCCGCCTGGCCTACACCGAGAACCTGTCCGACGAGAAGGCGGCCACCTGCGCGGCCTTCCTGGCCCGCGCCGCCGCCTGGTTCGCGGTCCAGGACGTGACCGTCGAACGGGTGCTGACCGACAACGCCTGGGCCTACAGCAAGAACACCTGGCGGCAGACCTGCCGTGACCTGGGCATCAGCCCCCGCTGGACCCGCCCCTGGCGCCCGCAGACGAACGGGAAGGTCGAGCGCTTCCACCGCACCCTGCTGGAGGAGTGGGCCTACCAGCGGCCCTACACATCAGAAGCCGAACGCCAGGCCGCGTTTCCCGACTGGCTGGACTGGTACAACTTCCACCGACCCCACACCGGAATCAGCGGCCACACCCCAGCCAGCCGCATCACCAACCTCTCCGGACAACACAGCTAGGCCGTGTCTCTTCGATCATCAGCCGCCTTCCTCGGTCCCCAAACCCGCGGCACGCGAGCCGGTCGGAAACCGGGTGCGGACTGTCCGTGCCGTGGTGTGTGATCGGGGGTATGGCGATTAAGTTGGGCAAGCCGGGCATCGACGGGCTGAGCGAGGCTGTGGTCGTGCTGCGGGAGTGGCAGTACGACAGGGCGCCGATGCAACTGCATCCGGGGGACCTGGGCTGGTTCTGGCGGTCAGGTGCGGAAGCGACTGCCGCGGCGGTCAGGACGTGGAGCCGGGACAGACAGATTCTCGCCGTCGGGCTGCTGGACGGTCCTGGGCTGTTGCGGCTGACGATCGCGCCAGACGCTCATCGGGACGAGGAGCTGGCGCAGCAGTTGGTTGAAGACGTGACCGAGCCGGAACGCGGCGTGCTGCCTGTGGGGAAGGCGAACATCGAGGCGCCGCTGGGTGCACTGGTCCAAGATCTGCTGTCGGAGGACGGCTGGAACGCCGACGAGCCGTGGACGCCGCTGCGACGCAACCTCAAGGAGCCGGTGAAGGACCCAGGCGTGCGGATCGAGGTGGTCGGGCCGGAGCAGGCGCACGTATTTGCCGCCGTACATCGCGCAGCGTTCAACGGGTCGAGGTTCACGGACGAGCGCTGGCGATGGCGGCCGGATTGCCGTACGTCGACGCCCGGTCTCTGGTCGCGTACGACTACCAGGGCAACGCGGTGGCGGCGGTGACGGTGTGGTCGGCCGGTCCGGGTAGGCCCGGGTTGCTCGAACCGATGGGCGTGCACCGGGAACATCGCGGTCACGGCTATGGCAAGGCGATCACCGTCGCCGCGGCGGCCGCACTCCAGAAGCTGGGCTCGTCGAGCGCGATCGTCTGCACCCCGAGCTCCAATGTCGGCGCCGTCGCCACCTATAAGTCAGCCGGCTTCCAGCAACGCCCCGAGGTCCGGGACAAATACCGGGATGCCCAGTGCCTTGTCTCCTCGATCACGAGCGGAGCCAGATGAGGAGTGCGGCAGCTGTGACGGTGCCGAGGAAGACGTATCCGCGCTTGTCGTAGCGGGTGGCTACGGCTCTGAACTGCTTGAGCTTGTTGATCGCCCGCTCAACGGTGTTCGGGCCTTGTACCGGGTCTTGTCGAAGCCGGGTGGCCGACCGCCGCGTGAACCCCTGCGGAGGCGGGCGGACTTGGTGCCGCTCTTCTCTGGGATCACGTGCCGGATCCCACGTCGTCGCAAGTAGGAGCGGATGAGACTGTTGCTGTACGCCTTGTCGGCGCTGACGCTGTCCGGCAGCCGCCGCGGTCGCCCCGCGCCGAGCCGGGGAACGCGGATCTTGTCCATGACCGGTTCGAACTGGGTGCAGTCCGCCCGCTGGCCTGGGGTGACAACCAGTGAGAGCGGTCGGCACTTACCGTCCGCGCTCAAATGGACCTTCGTGCTCAGTCCGCCACGGGAGCGGCCAAGCGCTTCGCCTGGCGCCCCGCCTCCGTCAGGAACGGGCGCAAGAGCGTGTGCGCGGATGTGAACTGATCTTTGCCCAGCCCCTTTTGAGGTACTGGGCGGTGCAGGTGGCGAAACGGTTGCGGCCCCGGCGGCGTGCTGGTGAGCGCGGACCGAGGCGGAGTCGATGTTGATGTTCCAGTCGATGTCGCCCGCGGCGTCGGCGACCGCTTGGACGTGCTGGAGCAGGCGCTCCCAGGTGCCGTCGGCCGACCACAGCAGGTGACGCTTGTGGACGGTCTGCCATGAGCCAAAACGTCCGGGCAGCTTGCGCCACTGACGGCCAGTGCTGAGCCGATGAATGATCCCGTTGATCACCTGCCGGTGATCACGCCACCGACCGCACCGATTGTTGCTCTTGGGCAGCGACGGCTCCAGCGCCGCCATTCGTCGTCGTTTAGATCCCCCCTGCTGAGCATGACCAGAACAACGAATCACTGATCGAAGAGACACCCTCTAGTCGACAGCACCGATGTCCTCAGCAATCCGGAACTGACACACGCCGCCACCCACGCACAGCTGGCGTGAGGGTTCACCGCAAACCCACCCTCCGCCCCGGCGACGAGAGTGCCCGTAAAGGCGCTGTGTGGCGCTCGGCCGGAGACATGAGCCTGCGCGCCTACGTCGTCGCCGCTGCGGGGCGACGACGCGGGCGCATCGCGCTCTCAGGGTCGGGGGCGGCCTTCCGCATCTGTGGGCACGGCGTGATCGGCATGGGCCGGGGCCGGGACGACGACCTTGCGCGGCTCGCCCAGAGCGCCGTGGTGGGCTTCCTCCTCCCGGGACAGACACTCGATCAGATAGTCCCCGGTTTCGGAGTCGATGGTCACCCCGTGGGTCTCGCTGCGGAATCCGGGGAAGCGGCGGTCGAACGACTCAAGGGCAGTCAGATAGCGCAGTAGCGGACCGTTCACGTTGCCGACGCTCTCGCCCGGCATCAGCACCGGGATTCCGGGCGGCGTGACGGTGACCATGGCCGCAGCCACCCGCCCCGCCGCGTCGGCCAGCCGCACCCGCTCCGTGCCGCCGCGGATCAGTCGCTGGTAGCAGAGCTGCGGAGGGACGACCGGCTCCGGAAGCTCCTGAAAGGCGGTGTCGAGCAGCTGGACCAGACTCACCTCGCGCAGATAGTCGTGCATCTCCTGGCACAGACCGCGCAGTGTTCCGCCGGTGTAGCGGTTCGGATATGCGGTGACCAGTCCGGGCAGGACACGGTCGAGCGGCGTGTCCTCGTCGTAGAGGGACTTGAAGTCCATCAGAGCGTCCAGGAGGGTGCCCCACTTGCCCTTGGTGATACCCATGGAGAACAGGACCAGGGTGGTGTAGCTGTCGGTCTTCTCCACCACGACGTTCCGGGTGGCCAGGTAGGACGTGAGGATCCGGGCGGGAATGCCCCAATCGGCCATGTGGCCCGTAGCGTTGATCCCCGGGCAGGTCACGGTCACCTTGAGGGGATCGAGCATGCAGTAGCCCTGGCCGAGCCCGGGGAATCCGTGCCAATCCGCCTCGGGCTCCAGCTCCCAGCACGAGGGCTCCGTACGCAGCAGCTCGGCCGGGGCCTCGTCGAAGGGCAGCCGCTCGCCGCTGGACGGGTCGGTCACCGTCTCCGGCTGCCAGATGCCGAAGAACCAGGCGGGACGGTCACCGGCGGCCTTGATGCGACGGCCGATCCGCACCACCGCCTGGCGGAAGCGGACCGCCTCGGTCACCGCTTCGTCGATCAGCCAGTGGCCTTGTGGCCCGTCCATCATCGCGGTGGCGACGTCCAGGGAGGCGATCATCGGATACAGCGGGGAGGTGGTGCCGTGCATCATCAGCACCTCATTGAACCGGTCGTGCTCCACCGGGGCTCGGGGTGCGGGCTTGATGTGCACCATGGCGCTCTGCGACAGCGCGGCCAGCAGCTTGTGGGTGGACTGGGTGGCGAAGACGGTGGGCCGATCCGGGCCGGGGAAGGTGTCAGGTCCCACCGACATCCCGTAGCGCCCGGCGTAGAGGGGGTGGAAGCGGGCGTAGGCGAACCACGCCTCGTCGAAGTGGACCCGGGGCGTGCTGACCGCGAACGCTCGGGCGACCTGGACCGCGTCGTAACACAGGCCGTCGTAGGTGGAGTTGGTGAAGACGGCGTACTGGGCCCGGGGAGACAGCGCGTCGCGCGCCAGCGGGTTTCCGCCGATCCGGGCGGTCACGGTATCCGCCTGGATCTCCCCCGGGGGCAGCGGCCCGGCAAGACCGTAGCCATTGCGTGTAGGGATCAGATACACCGGCCGCGAGCCGGAGATGACCAGGCCGTGCAGCACCGACTTGTGGCAGTTCCGGTCCACGAGGGCGATCTCGTCACGGGTCACGCTGAAGTGGCCGACCAGGCGATCGCAGGTCGAATCGCCGTGGAGGACGAAGTACGTGAGGTCGGCGCCGAAGACCCGGGCGGCGTTCCGCTCCGCCTCCCCGATGGGCCCTGTGTGCTCGAACAGGGAGCCGAGCGCCTCGACCGAGATGGACAGATCGCTGCGGAACAGCCGCTCCCCGAAGTAGTCGTGGAAGGCCCGGCCCACCGGTGACTTCAGAAACGCGACGCCGCCGGCATGGGCCGGGGTGTGCCAGGAGTACTCGTGCGTATCGTCGAAGTGGCGCAGCGCCTTGAAAAACGGTGGCAGAACGGCCTCGCGGTAGGCGCGGGCAGCGCCGGTAATCCGTCCGGCGATGAAGGCAGCGGTGTCCTCCTCCGGCCAGACGTACCCGACCACGGTCTCCGACACCCACAGCGGCAGGTCCTCGAACCCCTCGTCGGCCGCGATGAGGAAAACCGGCAGGCCCTGGAACCGCCGGCCGACGTCGCGCAGCACCGTGGCGCCGCCCGGTTCGCCGTCCGGCCCGCCACCCGGCCCATCGTTCGGATCAAGCTCCCAATCCACCAACGCCGCCGCCATACCGGCCTCGGTGCGCAGCACCGTCCGGGCCTCGGCGCCCGTCCCGGCCCACCGCACCGCGAACCCGGCTGCCTCGACCGCCCCACGGATCCTGCGCAGCTGTTCAGCCCCGGCCGTGTCACCCCCGGGGTGCTCCCGGACCGCGAACAGAACGGTGTTGCCCGCCATATCCCCTCCTCAGCCTGCCGCCCTCTGTCCGTCAGAGTTTCGGGGGACGGACCCACGCATGGTGGTACAGCCAGAGAAGACCACCCGAAAGAAGGAAAATCACCCCGCACCGTCTGGACGCATCCAGGCGGCGACGGCCGCAGGACGGTCCACTCCAGCGCCGAGCCGCGCACGGCATCCTCGGCCGACCGCACGAGTTCGTGGTCCGGGCCGAGGCCGCCGAGATGCGGCGGCCTCGGCCCTGCTCTCTGGGCACGGAAGCGACGGCCGGTGGCTGGTCAAGAACACCGGAGTTGGCCGTCCTCATACGAGGAGTCCGAACGTCACCGCCATCCCCAGTGCCATGGCACTGTGGCAGGCAAGACCGAACGCGTCGCGCTCGACCGGCGCCGCGGGGCGCCGCGGGCCGGTGGCGTCGGCGAGCCGGGCGGCGTCGAAACTGCGCGCCAGCCACCGCAGGGCCAGCACGAGCAGCACCCCGGCCAGCAACCCGGCGGTCAGCCTCGGGCCGGTGTCGGTGAGAGTCATGGTCACGGTGCCGGAGCCACCGGACATGTCCATCCCCGGCATATCCGCCATGTCATGGGAACCGCCGTGTCCCGCCATCGAGCCGGACGAGACCATCGCTGCGGCCATCCAGGCCATCGCACCCATCATGACGACGTGCGGAAGAGCACCCCGTAAGGCGTGTGTGCGGGAGGCTGGAGCGGGCCGTGCCAGAGCCACCCCCGCGAACCACACCGCGCCCAGCGTGAACAGCGCGCCCTGCGGCCCGGCAGGGAGGGTCATCCCCCAGGGCCACACCATCGCCGCCATAGCAGTGGCCATCACCGCGTGCAGCAGGTGTGCCACCCTCTCGACCGCGCCCGGGCCGCCTCCGGCCCGTCCGGGCGCGCCGGTCCGCCACACCGCGGAGAGGGCGGGCACGACGAACAGCAGGGTCAGGACCCAGCGCAGACCCGTCGCGGCGATCATCGGTCACCGTCCCGGGGTGTGCGGTGTTCGTCCTCAGGGGCGTCCGGCCGCGTTCCCGATGTCCCGGGCGCGGTGGGCGCGGTCTGCTTGTTGGGCATCGCTGGCCTTCTCTCAGGTGACAGCAGGAACAGTGATCAGTGGGGCCATGTGGCGGCGGCTCCGCCGGGCCGTCCGATGGGGGGTCAGGCCAGGCCGGTGACGCTGTATCCCGCTTCGGTGATCGCGGCGCGCACCTGCTCGTCGTCGAGCGTGGCGCCGCGCACCGTGACCTCGTTCGACGGAAGGTCGACGCTGACCTCGCTGACCCCGGACACCTCGGAGACCTCCTCGGTGATGCTGGCGACGCAGTGTCCGCAGCTCATGCCGGTGACGATGTAACGGATCTCTGTCATGGTCATCGCTCCTGGTGTACGGAGGTGGGGAAGGTGATGCTTTCGATAGGGAATACGCGTATATAGGCGTTGATGTTCATCTCAAGTGCCTGCTGTCTGCGTCCGTTTTCCGCTCCGGTCGGCCAGGCGGCCGAGGGCAAGGTCGATGAGCAGGAAGGCGGCCAGGGGGATGCCGAGGAGCGGCAGGTAGTAGCCGAGCACCGCGATGGCGACGGTCAGTGTCGCCAGGGCGTACGACGGCACCTGCCGCCAGGCGCCGCGCGGGATCGGGCGGCCGAAGGCACCCGCGCGGCCACGCTGCCACCACATCCGGTAGCCCCACAGGATCAGGAAGATCAGGGCGAGGGCGAGCGCGGCCAGGGCGATCTGGTTGGGCAGCCCGAACAGGCTCCCCATGTGGGCGTCGACGCCCCCGCGCGAGAGCTTGGCCAGCAGCGGATAGTCGGTGAACCGCACCACGTCGGTGACCTGACCGGCGGCTGCGCTCCGTCCTCGGTGTCGGCGGTGGCGGGTTCGGCGGACATGGGAACTCCTGGATCGGGGGCGGTGCCGGTCGGCCGGCGCCGTACCAGTCCAGTAGTCGGGCCGCCGGACTAAGGAGTTCCCGGAGACATGGCGTGACGTGCGCCACGGCGTGTGGTCCGACAGACTCATTCCGCTGAGGGTCCGTGCGGTTCACCGGCCACGGCGGAACGGAGAGTTCTCACCCTGCATATGTCGGGCGACAGGCCCGGACAGTTCCCGGCCCGGACCGTCTTCTCCTTGTGTGACAGAGCCTTCGCAGGATGAGCGGCCTGCCGCGCCGGCTCGTAATGGTGAGCGGATCCCAGCCGTTTCCGGAAGCCCGTACAGGGGAGTGCCGAAGATGCCGTTGACCGATACCGTCTCGCCGCCGCGACCGGCGCCCGACGAAGCGGAGCCACGCGGGGCCTGGGTGCGTCGCGTGCTGCCGCCTCCCGCGCTGGCCGGATTCCTCGTCCTCCTGGTGGTGTTGATGGCCGCCTCCTACGCCGTGGGGCGGGCCGCCGGTCCGGTGGCGCCCGGCATCCACCGGAGCGTGCCGCAGGACGACGGGGGCGGGGGCATGGGCACCCACGGCATGGGGTCACTGGACCACAGCGCGTGGGTGGGGGCGCGATGAGCGAGCGCCCGGATGCCGCGTCCCCTCCGCCCGGCCCGTCCGACGCACCCGCTCGCACCACCGATCTGCTGATCGGCGGCATGACGTGTGCGGCCTGTGTGAACCGGGTGGAGAAGAAGCTGGCCCGCGTCGAGGGCGTGAGCGCCACGGTGAACCTGGCCACCGGAACGGCACGGGTCTGCCATCCGGAGAACGTCACCCCGGACGAGCTGATCGCCACCGTAGAGCGGGCCGGTTACACCGCCGAACTCCCGGCCCCCGCCACCGGAACCACGGACGAGGACCTGTCCTCTTCTGCGGATTCCACGGATTCAACGGATTCCACGGACGGGGCCGATGGGCAGGGCCGTGAAGAAGCCGGTGACCTCGAACGGCTCTTCGTCACCGCGGTGCTGGCGGTGCCCGTGATCGTGCTCTCGATGGTTCCCGCCTGGCAGTTCGACCGATGGCAGCAGGTGTGTTTCACCCTCGCCACACCGGTCGCGATCTGGGGCGCGTGGCCCTTCCACCAGCGGGCACTGCGCGGCCTGCGGCACGCCGCGGCCACCATGGACACCCTGGTGTCCCTCGGTGTCCTCGCCTCCTACGCGTGGTCCGCGTACGCGCTGTTCTGGGGCGGTGCGGGCCTGCCGGGCATGCGGATGCCGTTCAGCCTGCTGCCCTCGGCCGACGACGGTGTGCCCCACATCTATCTGGAGGCGGCGGTCGCCGTGCCCCTGTTCGTCCTCATCGGACGGCATCTGGAGGCGCGTGCCCGGCACCGGAGCGGTTCGGCGCTGCGGGCGCTGGCCGAACTGGGCGCCAAGGACGTGGAGTTGCGGGAGCCGGGTGGCAATCGCCGCATCCCGGTGGCCGCGCTCACCACGGGGCAGGAGTTCGTGGTGCGCCCCGGTGAGAAGGTGGCCACCGACGGGGTGGTGGTCGAGGGCGGGTCGGCACTGGACCTCTCGCTGGTCACCGGCGAGAGCGTGCCAGTGGAGGTGACGCCCGGCTCCGCCGTGGTCGGCGGTGCCGTCAACGCCGGTGGGCTGCTCGTCGTACGGGCCACGGCGGTCGGCGCCGACACTCAACTCGCCCGTATCACACGGCTGGTGACCGAGGCCCAGGCGGGCAAGGCCGGGATGCAGCGGCTCGCCGACAGGGTGGCGGGGGTCTTCGTGCCGGTGATCGTGGCCATCGCCGCCACGGTGCTGAGCTTCTGGCTCGGCGCGGGTGCGGCGGGTGAGTCGGCCGTCACCGCGGCCGTGGCCGTCCTCGTCGTGGCCTGCCCCTGCGCGCTGGGACTGGCCACGCCGACCGCGTTCCTGGTGGCAAGCGGACGAGGGGCGCAGCTCGGTGTCCTCGTCCGGGGCCCGGAGGCGCTGGAACGGCTGCGCCGCGTGGACACGGCGGTGCTCGACAAGACCGGCACGCTCACCACCGGCCGTATGTCCCTGGTCGACGTAGGCGTGGCGGAGGACGGGCCGGAGGCGAAGGAGGTGCTCCGGCTGGCCGCGGCCGTGGAACAGGGCTCCGAACACCCCATCGGCCGGGCGGTGGTGGCGGCGGCCCGCCGTGACGAGGACGGTGACAGCGGTCTGCCGGGGGTGACGGAGTTCCGGGCCCACCCCGGAGAGGGGGTGTCCGGCCAGGTCGAGGGCCACCAGGTGCGCGTACGCCGCCCGCGTCCGTCGGAGCCGCTGCCGGACGCACTGCGCCGGGCGCGGGATGCCGCCGAGCGTGCCGCGCACACCGCCGTGATCGTGGAGCTCGACGACCGCCCGGTCGGACTGCTCGCCGTCGGTGACACTTTGCGGCCCACCAGCCGCGAGGCGGTGGAGGCGATGCGCGCGCTGGGTATCGAGCCGGTGCTGGTGACCGGCGACGGGACCACCCCGGCCCGGGCGATGGCCGAGCGGGCGGGCATCGAGAGGGTCCACGCCGGGGTGACCCCGGAGGGAAAGGAACAGATCGTCACCGCGCTGCGCGCCGAGGGCCGGTGCGTCGCGGTGATCGGCGACGGAGTCAACGACGCCGCCGCGCTGGCCACCGCCGACCTGGGCATGGCGATGGGCGGTGGCACGGACGCCGCGATCGGCGCGGCCGACATCACGCTCGTACGGGAGGACATGCTGGCCGTGGTCGATGCCATCCGGCTCACCCGGCGCACACTGAGCACCATCCGCGCCAATCTCCTGTGGGCCTTCGGGTACAACGTGGTCACCGTCCCGCTGGCCGCGACCGGTTGGCTCAACCCCATGGTCGCGGCCGCGGCCATGTCCGCGAGTTCGGTCCTGGTCGTCACCAACAGCCTGCGGCTGCGGGCCTACGCCCCGGGCGGGCGGCAGACCGGCACACCGCCTGCTCCCCTCGCGTCACATGACTCAGCGGTCGCCGAGCGTGGCCGTACGGGAAGGAAGAACGATGTCCTCAGCGACCGATGACCGCATCCCACCGCGGCGCCGTCTGAGAGGGGCGGTGGCCCGGGGAGCGCGGGCGGCACTGGTACCGGTGGGCGGCTGCGCGCTGGCTCTGGCCCTGCTCACGGGCTACACGGCGACCGGGGCGGCGGGAGAGCCCGCACCGAAGATCGAGGTCAGCGGCGGCCGTATCGTCCAGTCCGCAGGTCAGGCGGCCGCCGCGTACTTCGAGATCCGCAATGTCGGGGACCGGGACGACACGCTGGTCTTCGCCGACTCCCCGGAGTTGGGAGTCTCCATGCTGCGCGAGCCCGACAGGAAGCAGCCGGGTGCCGTCCGGCGGGCGAAGAAGGTGACCATACCCGCGCACAGCACACTGCGGATGAAGCGGGGAGGCGCCCATGTCGCCGTCCTCGACCCGCCGTTGCTGAAGCCGGGCGAGAGGGTGTCCTTCAACCTGTGGTTCTCCGGACGTGGCCGGGTGGGGGCCGAGGCCATCCGATCGCATCTCATCGAGCCGTGAGATCACAGCCTGCTCGCCATGGCGGGAGGTTCCCCTCCGGGGAGTCGTTTCTCCGGCTCTTCCAGTTCCCCGGGGTGCCACACTTTTCGCTTTTCCTCAGAAGAGTTTCGGGCCATCGAGGCGCCGGGCACGAGTGCGTCAGCGGCCGTATGCCCCTGATTTCCGAAACCAAAGGCGGTGCACCATGCGCGAAATTGAGGCGCAGTCCCTGGCCACGCCGCACTCTGACGCGAGGTGAAATCACCCGCGGACCGGCACTGTGCGGTACCCCCGGTCATTGGCCGGGGTACCGCCGGACCGGGCACCGCTACATCCTTCCTCGGATGGCGAATGCTTTCGCCGAACGACGGCATCGAAGATGCGAATGAGACGGGGGTACAGCACCGTGCACTGGTATGAGGACGAGGATTTCTGGTCGGAATTCTCCGAGACCATGTTCTCCGGACGAAGGCGCTCCGAGACGGCGGAAACGGTGGCGACATCACCGCTCTTGGCCTTCCCGCCCGGGGCCCGGGTGTTGGATCTGTGCTGCGGCCCGGGGGTCTATCTCGTGCCGCTGGCGCGGCGCGGCTACACGGTGACCGGCGTCGACCTCAGCCCGGTCATGCTGGAGCGGGCGCGGGCCGTCTGCGCCGAGGCCGGAGCCGACGTCCGTCTGGTGCACGCGGACATGCTGGAGCACGTCGAGCCGGAGTCGTACGACGTGGTGCTCAACGTCTTCACTTCGTTCGGCTACTTCGACGACCCGCGGGACAACCTCCGGGTGCTGCACAACGCCCATGACTCGCTGGTGCCGGGCGGCCAGTTGCTGATCGACGTCATGGGCAAGGAAGTGCTCGCGGGCTGGATCGGCCGCCCCCAGGTCGTCGAGCTGGAGGGCGGCGCGTACGTGGTGCAGCGCGACACCGTCCTCGACGACTGGTCGCGGCTGCGCACCGACTGGACCCTGGTGCGGGACGGCACGGCGCGGGAGTCGTCGATCACCTCCTTCCTCTACAGCGGAACCGAGCTGCGAGCGCTGTTCGAGCAGGTGGGCTTCACGGACGTGGAGTGTTTCGGCGATTTCGACGGCGCTCCGTACGACCAGCACGCACGGCGGCTCATCGTGCGCGGCACCCGCCCCGTCTGAACAATCCGCGGTGTCCCGGGAACTCAGAGGCTCCGTCGGCCGACCACTGAGGAGACGGCGGTGCTCGGCCGCCCCTTGAGGAAGGTTTGCATGGCCAACACCGCGCAGGGCACCACATCACAGCATGCGGCATCCGCCGCCCGGGCCGCTCCGGCCGCCTCAGCCTCCCGGGCCGGCCGCGGGCGGCTGCTGACCATGCTCGTGGCACTCTCCGTCATCCTCGTGGTTTCCGTGCTGGCCGGTATCGCACTTGGCCCCACGGTCGTCCCGCCCGGGGACGTCCTGCGTTTCCTCGTCGCCGCCGTCACCGGAGGCACCATCCAGGCGGAGGACGCGACCGGGTACGCCGTCGTGTGGGAGGTGCGTACCCCGCGCGTACTGCTGGCCTCCGTGGTCGGCGCAGGGCTCGCCACGGTGGGCGTGGCGGTGCAGGCGCTGGTGCGCAACGCGCTCGCCGATCCGTTCGTGCTGGGCATCTCGTCGGGCGCCTCGGTCGGCGCCACGGCCGTCGTGGTCTTCGGGGTGTTCGCCTCCCTGGGGGTGTACGCGCTGTCGGCCGCGGCGTTCCTCGGAGCGCTCGGCGCCACCGTGCTGGTGTACCTGGCGGCGCGCGGACCGCTGGGACTGACCCCGCTGCGGCTGGTGCTGACCGGGGTCGCGCTGGCGTACGGCTTCCAGGCCCTGATGAGCGTGCTGGTCTTCCTCTCCCCCAACGGGCAGGCCGCGCGGACCGTGCTGTTCTGGCTGCTGGGGAGCCTCGGGTCGGCGTCGTGGGAGTCGCTGCCGCTGGTGGCCGCGGGGGTCCTGGTCATGGTGGTGGTGCTGCTGCGGCAGAGCCGGTCGCTGGATGTGCTGTCGATGGGGGACGAGACCGCGGCCAGTCTGGGGGTGGACGCGGAGCGGCTGAGGCGTGGGCTGTTCGTGCTCACCGCCGCCGTGACGGGACTGATCGTGGCGGTCAGCGGAGCGATCGCCTTCGTCGGGCTGGTGCTCCCCCACGTCGTGCGCATCCTGGTCGGCTCCACGCACCGCCGGGTGCTGGCGGTCGCCCCGCTCGCCGGGGCCTGCTTCATGGTGTGGGTCGACCTCCTCGCCCGTACCGCGTTCGCCCCGGAGGAACTCCCGCTCGGGGTGATCACCGCGCTGATCGGGGTGCCGGTGTTCATCACGCTGATGCGGCGGCGCGGATACCAGTTCGGAGGCCGGTAGATGTCCCTGTGTCTGCGTGCGATGTCGGTCGAGGCGGGCGGTCGTGCCCTGGTCGACCGGTTGGCTCTGGATGTGGCGGAGGGCGAGGTGGTCGGCCTGGTCGGGCCCAACGGCAGCGGCAAGTCCACCGCGCTGCGCTGCGTGTACCGGGCCCTGAAACCGACCTCCGGCGCCGTGCTGCTCGACGGCACGGACCTCGCCGCCCTCTCGCTGCGCGACAGCGCCCGGCAGGTCGCCGCGCTGACCCAGGAGAGCCGGTCCGAACTCGACTTCACCGCCTGGGAGGTGGTGGCCCTGGGCCGCGCCCCGCATTCCCGCGGCAACCGGCCGCTGACCGCGCGCGAACGCGACCTGTGCCACGAGGCGATGAACCGCATGGACGTCGGACACCTCGCCGACCGCAGCGTGCTGACCCTCTCCGGCGGGGAACACCAGCGCGTGCTCGTCGCCCGGGCCCTGGTGCAGGAACCCCGCGTCCTGGTGCTGGACGAACCCACCAACCACCTCGACATCCGCCACCAGGTGGGGTTGCTGTCCTTCCTGCGCGGCTCCGGGCTGACCGTCCTGACCGCACTGCACGACCTGAACCTGGCCGCCGCCGTCTGCCACCGCGTCGCCGTGCTGAGCCACGGCACCCTCGTCGCGGACGGCCCTCCGGCCGAGGTCCTGACACCCGGACTGGTCCGGGAGGTGTTCGGGGTCACCGCCACTGTCGTGGCCCATCCGCGCACCGGGGTCCCGCAGTTGCTGTACGACCTCGTTCCGTCCACGGAGCCCGCGACGCCCCCGGGCAAGGCAACACCCACGGACACCGCAACACCCCCGGACACCGCAACACCCGCCGATGCCCTTCCGGAAGGAACACGCACGTGATCAGATCTCCGCGCTCCCCCCGCGCCCTGGCCGCCGGGTTCCTCGCGGCCGGGCTCCTGGCGACCGTGACCGGCTGCGGCGCCGATGTCGAATCCAGGGCGGAGGACGGCAAGCCCACCACGGTCACCGTGTCCAACTGCGGGGAGAAGGCCACGTACACCCGCCCCGAGCGGGCGGTGGCCTACGACGTCAGCGGCGCCGAGAAGATGTTCTCCCTGGGGCTGGCGGACAGGATGCGCGGCTACGTCATGAACAAGCTCGGCGACCCCGCGATCGCCGGTTCCCCCTGGCGCGACGACTACAAGAAGGTCGACCGGCTGGGCACGGAGCGCATCACCCGTGAGATCGTCATGGACGCCAAGGCCGACTGGGTGCTGGCCGGCTGGAACTCCGGCTTCGGGGAGGACCGCGGCATCACCCCCGCCCTCCTCGAGAAGGTGGACATCGCCTCGTACGTGCACACCGAGACCTGCTGGGACTACGGCGACAAGAAGCCGGACGTCACACCGCTGGAAGCGCTCTACACCGACCTGGAGAACCTGGGCCGGATCTTCGGCGTCGAGGGGCGGGCCGACAAGCTCGTCAGCAGTCTCAAGTCCCGTGTCGCGGCGTTGAAGAAGACCTGGCCGACGAAGGGCGACCCCGCGAAGGTGTTCGTCTACGACTCCGGCACCGACCAGCCGTTCACGGCGGGACGCCACGCCGCCCCCAACGACATCATCCGCGCCGCCGGCGGCCACAACGTCCTCGATGGCCTCGACAAGGGGTGGACGAGCGTGGGCTGGGAGCCGGTGGTCAAGGCCAAGCCCGAGGTGATCGTCGTGGTCGACTACGCGGACCAGCCCGCGAAAGACAAGATCAAGTACCTGAAGTCGCTGCCCGCGCTGAAATCCGTCCCGGCGGTCGAGAACGGGCGCTTCTTCGTCATGTCGTACGGCGACGCCGTCAGCGGGCCGCGCAACGTCAAGGGCGCCGAGGACCTGGGCCGCTACCTGCGCTCGGTGGGACGGTGACCGCGCAGATGACACCGCTGCACACCGAAGCCGCACCCACGGCCGTCGTCCACGAGCACATCACCGACGCCATGAAGGCCCCCGACCTGCTCCGGCTGACCGACAACATCGTCCTCGCCCGCTTCGAGACGATGAAGATCTACGCCGCGCTCGGCGCCGTCCGCACCCTGCTGGAGCGCGGCACCATCAGCCCCGGCCAGACCCTCGTGGACAGCTCCAGCGGCATCTACGCCCTGGCTCTGGCCATGGCCTGCCACCGCTACGGGCTGCACTGCCACATCGTCGCCTCCACCACCGTCGACGCCACCATGCGCGCCCAACTGGAAATCCTCGGCGCCACCGTCGACCAGATGCCGCCCTCGGAGGACCTCCGTCTCGACCAGGAGCGGCGCGTGCGCCGCGTACGGCGGCTCATCGCCGAGCGGCCCGGAATGCACTGGATGCGCCAGTACCACGACGCCGTCCACTACGCCGGATACCGCGAACTCGCAGACCTCGTCGACGACGCGCTGCCCGGCGCCCCACTCGCGGTGATCGGCGCCGTCGGCACCGGAGCCTCCACCGGCGGACTCGTCCACCCGCTGCGCGAGCGGGGCCGTCCCGTAACCCTGCTGGGCGTACAGCCCTTCGGCAGTGTCACCTTCGGCAGCGACGGCTTCCAGGACCCCGAGGCGATCATCGCGGGCATCGGCAGCTCCATTCCCTTCGACAACGTCCGCCACCACCTCTACGACACCCTGCACTGGGTCGACTTCCGCCACGCCATGGCGGGCGCGGTCGGCCTGCTGCGCGACCACGCGGTGTTCGCCGGACTGTCCACCGGCGCGGCCCACCTCGTCGCGGGCTGGGAAGCCGCCCGCCACCCTGAGCGCACCCATCTGGTCATCGGCGCGGACACCGGACACCGATACACCGAGAAGGTGTTCACCCGTCACCGTGAAGCACCGGACCCACGCACGCTGCGGCCCCGCCAGATCACCACCCTCGACGACCTGGCCATGCCGTGGTCGGTCATGGAGTGGCAACGGCGCCCCTACGACGCCGCCTCGGCACGAACCATGGAGAAGAGCGCATCGTGACCATCGCCGCGCTGGAAGCGCTCACCTTCGGACTGGCCCGGCTGGTGGAAGCGGCCGCGAACGCCGGACACCGGCTGGCCCTCCTCACCCAGGACCGCGCCATCTACCGCCACGAACTGGCTCAACTCCCGCCCGACGCCGCCGCGCTCGACATCATCGATGTCGACACCGGGGACGAGGAGGCCACCGCCAAGGCCCTTGCCGGACTGTCCGATCTGCGCGGGCTGATCAATTCCACCGACACCTGGAGCGTGCCGGGCGCCGACCTCGCCGCCCGGTTCGGCCTGCCCGGCCCCGACCCGGCATCCGTGCGTCTGCTGCGCGACAAGTACCGCGTACGCAACCTCCTCCATGAGCACGGACTGAGCCGTGGCGGCGCCCTGGCCGTGACCGCCGATGCCACCTCGGCCGCCGAGGTGATACGAGCCGTGGGCCTGCCCGCCGTCCTCAAGGACTCCGCGGGCACCTCCTCCCGCAACGTCTGGGTCGTACGCGATGAACACCGGCTCCGTACCGCGCTCACCGAAGCCGCACAGCAGACCCTCAAGGGGGAACTGTTCGCCGAACCGTTCCTCGCCGGGCCCGTCTACAGTGCCGAAACCCTGAGCTGGACGGGCAACACCCGGCTGCTGGGCGTCCTCAGCCGCCAGCTCTCGCCCGAGCCCGCCGTGCGCGAGGAGGCCGCCGCCTTCCCCGTCGCCCTCCCCGAGTCCCAACGCGCCCTCATCCAGGACTGGGTGGGACGGGTCCTCAGCACAGCCGGACACGACAGCGGCTTCGCCCACGTGGAATTCGTCCTGACCACCGAGGGCCCGGAGTTGGTGGAGATCAACCGACGTATCGGCGGCGCGATGGTCGGCGAGGCGCTGTGCCGCGCCCTGGACACCAATGTGTACGACGCCATGGTCGACACCGCGCTCGGCCGACGCCCCGCTCTCCTCGACCGCCCGGCCCTCACCGGGCCCGCCACCGCCTTCGTCCTCCTCTACCCCGACCGGCCCGGCACCCTCACCGGCTGGGCCGGACTCGACAGCCTGGCGGACTTCCCCGGAGCGCCCGAGTGGTATCCCACCGCCGCCCCCGGGGACCGTGTCGAGCACCTGACCGACCAGCGCGGCTGCACCGGCATCGTGCTGGCCGAAGGCGCCACCGCCGAACTGGCCCTGCACCGCGCGCTCAGCGCCGCCGGAAGCGTACGACCGCTCATCGACACCCTCGACGACCGCCCCCACGACCGCCCCGACCGACCGTGAGCCCGCGCTCCGGCCGACCGGCGGGCTTCACCGGCCCGCAACGGTTCCTGCTGGCCGGTTCGTTCCTCATCCCCCTGGGCAGCTTCGCCGTCCTGCCCTTCATGTCCGTCCTGCTCCACGAACGGCTGGGCATGGGGCTCGGCGCGGTCGGCGTGGTGCTCGCCACCGCCTCGCTGGTGCAGTTCTCCGGCGGAGTGGTGGGCGGCGCCACCGCCGAACGCCTCGGGCTGCGGCGCACCATGCTGCTGGCCCTGGTGATCCGCACCGTGGGCTTCGCGGCCTTCCTGCCCGGGCTGCGCCACGCCTACGTCGCCGTCGCCGCCCTCTTCCTCGTCTCCTGCGGCGCGGCGCTCTACCTCCCCGCGAACAAGGCGTACCTGGTACACGGCGTCGAGGAGGCTCGGCGCCCCCTGCTGCTGTCGGCAAGCGGCTCCGCGCTCAACGCCGGTATCGCACTGGGGCCGCTCGCCGCGGCGCCCTTCGTGCTGAACTTCTCGGCCGGGCTCTTCACCGCCGTCGCCGTCCTCTTCGCGGCCATCACGGCGGGCCACGCCCTGCTGCCCGCCGAAGGGCCCTCACCCGCACCGGCCGGGCCGGGGCGCGAGGATGGCGAGGACACGGGCAACGCCACCCGGCAGAGCGTCCTGCCCTTCGCCGTCACCGTGCTGAGCCTGTACCTGTTCATGTTCTTCCAGCACTACCTCGCCCTTTACGCCGTGCCCCGGACCTCGGCGACGTACTACGGCCTCGTCCTCGCCCTGTACGCCCTCCTCCTCGTGGTGGCGCAGCCGCTCCTGTCCGGCTGGATCGCCCGCCTGCCCTACGCCCGCGCCCTGCGGATCGGCTTCGCCGCGATGGCCACAGGCATGGCAACGCTCGCCCTCGGCAACCACGCCGCGATCCTGGCCGGGGCCCTGCTCATCTGCTGCGCCGAGGTCATCCTCTTCCTCAAGAACGACCTCGAAGCCCTCGCCCGCTCACCCCGCTCCCCCGCCGTGGTCTTCGGCCGCCAGCGGCTCGCGGCCGGAATCGGCGCGTTCGTCAGCGGCGTCGCCGGGGGCGAGGGCTACCAGGCGGCCGAGCGGGCCGATCACGCCGGTCTCTTCTGGGCCGCCGTCGCGGTGCAGTGTGTCGTGCTGCCTCCGCTGCTGACCGCGGCCCTGCGGGTTCGACGCGTCCGTAACGGCTCCCCTACCTCCGGAGTCTCCGGGGAAACAGCTTGATGGGCGAGCCCGGGCGCCTGTGACGATCGGTGCCCGAGGCCGGGAGGCTCAGGGGCCATGCCGCGGGCCCTGACCTGCGGATCTGCGGCGGCTGCAATTCAGCCCTGACAGAACTCGGCCTCGACGGCCGCGTCCTCCAGCTTCTGCTCGCCCCAGTCGCCATTGCGGTTCATGGTCAGGACGTGCCGACCGTCCGCCGAGGCCATCGTCCGGGTTGCGGATCCGGGGATCATGCCGCCATGGCCCCAGGCCCAGCAATCCGCCTTGAGCTTGAAGTGCCGGATGCCGAGGCCGTAGACGTCCTCCGGCCCGCCGTGCCCCTTGTCCCCGTCGACAGGGACCGCGTCGAGCAACTCCCGCTGCTGTGCGGCGGGGAGCAGCTCGCCGCCGAGCAACTCCGACAGGAAGGTGTTCACGTCGCCGACGGTCGAGATCATCTGTCCGGCCGAGAAGGCCACCGTGGGGCTGAACTCAGTGACGTCACGCACCTGTGCGTACGGCCGGTCCTCGAAGAGCGTGGAGTAGTGCGTCGCATGCGGCGAGGGAACCTTGGGCGAGGCACCGGGCACTCGGGTGCCTCGCAGGTCGAGCGGTTTGATGATGAATCGCTCGACCGCCTTCTTGTAGGTGCCGCGGGTGACCTTCTCGATGATCATTCCGGCGAGAATGTAGTTGGTGTCGGAGTAGTCCCATTCACCGGGCCTGCCGGGCCTGCTGCCTTGTTCGGGCTGGAAGTTCGGCGGGTGGGCGAGCGCTATGTCCAGTAGCTCCGCGGGGGCCCACCTGGTGTAGCGGTTCTTGTCGAACTCGTCACCGGCGTACTTGGCGCGGAAACCCTCGTCCATGTTGTAGTCGAAAATCCCGCTCGTATGGCGGAGCAGGTGCCGCACGGTGATGTGCTCGGGCCTGTAGCCCGTGCCGCGCACCACCCCGGGCAGCCATTTCTCAAGGCTGTCGTCCAGCGACAGCCTTCCCGTGGCTTCGAGCTTGAGAAGCACCGCGGCGGTGAAGGTCTTGGTCACGCTGGCGATGCGGAACTTCTCCCGGGTACTGCGTTGGTGCCTGACGGAAAGGTCGCCGACACCGGCCCGGCCGTTCCACACCCGGTGGCGGTTCCGCACTTGGGCGATGACGCCAGGGGTGCCCTGCGCCACGATCTCGTTCAAGGCTGCCTGGGTCTTCTCGTGTAATCGCGAACCTTGGTGACGGGAATCCGCGAGGGCAGGGGTTGTGGCGATGAGCGAACACACCGCGGTGAGGACGACGAGCAGACGACGCGAAGACTGAAGGTTGCTCATGACAACAGCTGACCAGCAACGGAAGCCGTGCACCATCGGGAATGCCCCGGAGACCGCTCCGGGGGCGGCTCAGGGACCTGTCAGGGGCACGGCTCAGGCAAGACGGCCTCTTCGACGCGGCCGTCACGGGCCTCTCTTCAGTGCCGACCGGGCACATGCCAGAGCTTCGGCGTCTCCTCGGACACGGCCGCGACCCTCGCGACGCTGACGCAGCTCGGCTACGCGGCCGGGATCTTCGGCCACCGGCCTCCTGCTCGCCGCGGGCACCCTGGTCGGCCTGGCCACCGTGGTCCCGCAGATCCTGCTGCCCATGGCGGCCGGGCTGGTCGAGCCCGGGCGGCGCGGCAGCGCGATCGGCACGCTTCAGCCCGGGCTCATCGGGGCGGCATCCTGCTGGCCCGCACCTTCGGTGGCGTCCTGGGCGAGCACCTGGGCTGGCGCGCCCCCTAGCTGCTCGCCGCCGCCCTCACCGCGCTGATCGCCGTCGCGCTGGGATTCGTCCTGCCCACGACCACTCCAGCTGTCCGTGACCGCTACCCGGCACTGCTCGACGACACCCTGCGCGTGCTGCGTACGGCGTCCCGCATCTTCGCCCTGCGCCCCGAATTCGGCAGCCGCGTCTTCGACCGTTTCGGCTGGGTGGTCGTGTGCGCGCTCATCGCGCTCGCCGTGGCGGTGTCGCTCGCCGCGTGGCGACCTGCCGGTCCCCGGCACCGCCACCCTCTGGTCGTACGGCCGGCGGGACAGCCGCAATCGCAGAAACCCGGCCACGAGCAGAACCGCCGCCCGGCGGCGGCCCGGCCGATCTCGAAGAGGCGGGCGGGCCCCCGCCGGGCAGCGCATCGGAGGGACCGCCGCGTTCAACCTGCGCTCCCGCTGGCGAAAGGCCGACTGACACGGGCGGCGCCGGCCGAGCCCCGCTCAATGAATGTGAGACCCGCCGTTGACGTCGTACGTCGCTCCGGTGAGGTAGCTTGACTCGGGCCGGGCCAGGAAGGCGATGACGTCGGCCACGTCCTCGACACCGCCGATGCGGCGTACCGGTACGTCCGCGATCATGGCCGTCTTGCGCTCCTCGTCCAGCTTCCCCTGCGTGATGTCGGTGTCGATCAGGCCCGGGGCGACGGAGTTGACCGTGACTCCGGAGGGGCCGAGTTCGCGGGCGAGCGACCGCGCGAAGCCCAGGAGGGCGGCCTTGGCCGCCGAGTAGGCCACTCCCCCGAACACCCCGCCCCCGCGCTCGGCCGACACGGACGACAGGAAGATGATGCGGCCGAAGCCCCGGTCGGCCATCCCGGATGCCACGCGGTGGGTGACCAGGAAGCTGCCGCGGACGTTGACCTCGAAGACCCGGTCCCACTCCGTGGGCGTGACGTCGACGAAGCGGGTCGGGGACGTGATTCCCGCGTTGTTCACGAGGGCGCCGATCGGCGGGAGCGCCGCTTCGACCTCCCCGATCGCCGCGTCGACCGCGTCGGCGTCGGTGACGTCCGCCGCGAGGCCCAGGGCTTCCACCCCGTGCCGGGCCGCGACTTCCCGGGCGGTGTCCTCGGCAGCCTCCTTGTCCAGGTCGAGGACGGCGATGTGGTAGCCGCCGGCGGCCAGGGCGTGCGCGGTGGCGCGTCCGATGCCGCGACGGGAGCCCGCACCGGTGACGACGGCGGTACGGGGGATGTGCTCGGTGGCCATGCGGTTCTCCTGAGGAGTGGGAAAAGAGTGGGTGCGCGGGACGTCGGTCGCGCGGATCAGAGTTCGCGGCGGACGCGTTCCTTGATCGCCGCGACGGAGAGGCCGTAGCGGTCGTGGAGCGTGGGCAGAGCGCCCGCGGCGAGGAACTCGTCGGGCAGCCCGATGGGGATGATCCGTACCGCCTGCTGGGCGAAGGCCAGGCAGGACGCCACGGACTCGGCGAGGCCTCCGACGACGCTGTGGTTCTCAAGGGTCACCATGAGGCGTCCCTTGGCGGCCTCCCGCAGCACCGTCTCGCGGTCGAACGGCTTGATCGTCGGTACGTGGAGGACGGCGGCGTCGACGTGGTCGTCCGCGAGTTCCTGGGCCGCGGTCAGGGCACGTACCGTCATCAGGCCGGTGGAGATGAACAGGACATCGCGTCCACCGCGCAGTTCCGCCGCTTTTCCGAGTTCGAACCGGTAGTCGTACTCGTCGAGGACCGTGGGTACGGCTCCGCGCAGCAGTCGCGTGTAGGTGGGGCCCGGGTGGGCGGCCAGGGCCGGGACGGCCTGTTCGATGTCGACGGAGTCCGCGGGGTCCACGATCGTCAGGCCGGGCATGCCGCGCAGGATGGCCAGGTCCTCGGTCGCCTGGTGACTGGGGCCGTAGCCGGTGGTCAGTCCGGGCAGGGCGCCGACGACGTTGACGTTCAGTTGCGGCTCGGCGATGTCCAGGCACAGGAAGTCGTACGCGCGCCGGGTGGCGAAGACGGAGTAGGTGGAGGCGAACGGCGTCAGGCCCACCTCGGCCAGCCCGGCGGCCGCGCCCAGCATCACTTGCTCCGCCATGCCCATCTGGAAGAAGCGGTCGGGGTGGGCCTCCCGGAAGATGTGCATGTCGGTGTACTTCGCCAGGTCCGCCGAGAGCCCGACCACATCGGGGCGTTCGCCCGCGAGCCGGGCCAGTGCGTGTCCGAAGGGGGCCCGGGTGGTGCGCTGCCCCTCTTCGGCGATGGAGGCGATCATGGCGGATGTGGTGGGCTTGCGCCCCGGGGACTTGGCCGGCGCGTGTGCCGCCTGAGTCGGCGCTGAGGTGTTCATCGGACGGGTCCTTCTCCCTGGTCGGTTGCGCGGTCGGAGCCGGAATGTGTCCGGTGGCGTTGTGCCAGCTGCTCGCGGGCGAGCTGCCATTCGTGCTCTTCGACTCGCATGAAGTGCGCCTTCTCCCGGGTCTCCAGCATCGGTACGCCGCACCCGATCCTGGTGTCGCACACGAGTACCGCCGGTGATCCCCTGTGCTCGCGCAGGCTGTCGAAGGCCGCGACGAGGGCGGCGACGTCGTTGCCGTCCACGCGGATCGTGTGCCAGCCGAACGCCTCCCACTTGGCCGTGACCGGCTCGGTGCGCAGTACGCCCTTGGTCGGGCCGTCCGCTTGGAGGGCGTTGACGTCGACGATGGCGGTGACGTTGTCCAGGCCGTGGTGGGCGCAGGCGAGTGCCGCCTCCCAAGTGGAGCCCTCGTCCAGCTCTCCGTCCGACAGCAGGTTGTACACGTGCGCGTCGCTGCCCTGGTGGCGCAGTCCGAGCGCCATTCCGGTGGCGACGCCCAGGCCGTGTCCGAGGGAGCCGCCGGAGATTTCCATGCCGGGTGTGTAGGAGGCCATGCCCGACATGGGAAGACGCGAGTCGTCACTTCCGTAGGTGGCGAGTTCGCCTGCATCCAGCACACCGGCCTCGGCGAGCGCCGCGTACAGGGCGATCGCGTAGTGGCCGATCGACAGCAGAAACCTGTCGCGCTGCGGCCAATTGGGCTCGTGGGCACGGTGGTTGAGGACGTCCTGGTAGACGACGGCCAGGATGTCGGCCACGCCCAGCGCCTGTCCGATGTAGCCCTGCCCCTGGGTCTCCCCCATGTCCAGCGCGTGCATGCGGATGCGGTGGGCGGAGTCCTTCAGGGCACTGACGCGTCGGCTGTCGGGCGCTTGTGTTCCGTCCGGCGGAGCGCCCTCGGGGGTCGCGCGGCTCGACGCCGATGTGGACTGAGTGGACATCGTGTTGGTCCTCGTTTCTGTCAGCGGACTGCGGGCAGGGCGGGTTCGGCGGACGCGGTCACGGCTCGGTCGGCTTCCCGGCGCTCGTCCACACCCCACGTTTCGCGCGTCACCAGCGTCGCCACGAACCCCAGCAGCCCGTAGGCGCTGAAGAGAACCGCGGGCCCGGTCCATCCGGTGGCGGAGTAGAGCGCGGTGGCGATCATGGGGGTGAACCCGGAGACGACCGCGGACAGCTGGTAGGCCAGGGATGTTCCGGCGGTGCGGGTCTTGGTGGCGAACAGCTCGCAGAACCAGGCCCCCTGGACACCGGCCAGCGAGTTCTGGCAGACGGCGTAGCTGATCACGAAAGCGATCAGGACGAGTGCCGCGGTCTCGGTGTTGACGAGCAGGAAGAGCGGGATGCCCCATGCGGCGCTCACCGCGCAGCCCAGCAGGTAGACCGGGCGGCGGCCGACCTTGTCCGACAGGCTGCCCCAGAGCGTCGTGGCGGCGATGCCGAGGGCCGCGGCGGTCACCAGGGCGATGAGGCTGGTGGTGCCCGAGACGTCGGGGGCGTCGCCGTCGTCCAGGTAGGACAGGACGAAGGTGACCGAGACGGCGTACCCCGCGGTCTCCGTGCATCGCAGGCAAAAGGCCCGCAGGACGTTGCGCCAGTCGTCCCGGATCACCGCGAGCAGCGGGTTCTTGACCACCTCACCGGACTCCTTGAGCGCCTCGAACTGGGGCGACTCGTCGATCTTGAGCCGGATGAAGATGCCCACGGCGATCAGCACGGCACTGAGCAGGAACGGCACGCGCCAGGCCCAGGTGTCGTCCAGGGTGTACCGGCTGAACAGGAAAGCGAGATTGGCGAGCAGCAGGCCGACCGGGAAACCGGCCTGTGTGATGCCCGTGTACAGGCCGCGTCGCCGCCAGGGGGCGTGCTCGAAGGTCATCAGGATGGCACCGCCCCACTCGGCGCCGAAGGCGAGCCCCTGGATCACGCGGACGGCCACCAGCAGGACCGGCGCCCAGACCCCGACCATCTGGTAGGTGGGCAGGCAGCCGATCAGCACGGTCGCGATGCCCATCAGCAGCAGGGAGCCGACCAGTACGGGTTTGCGGCCGACGCGGTCCCCGAGATGACCGGCGATCACGCCGCCCAGCGGCCGCGCGGCGAAGCCGATCCCCAGCGTCGCGAAGGACAGCAAGGTGGCCGACAGCGGGTCGGAGTCGGGGAAGAACACGTCGCCGAAATAGAGCGCCGCGGCCGTTCCGAAGCCGATGAAGTCGTACGTCTCGATGGTCGCGCCGACTCCGCACCCGACGGCGACTCTCAGGCGCTCCGGCGACCCATGCGCCGCCTGCTGCGGCGCTGTGAACTCAGCCATGACGATCCTCCTTGATCGTAGGCGGGCCAGCCGTCCCGGGCTTGGCTGTTGGCTGCCGACTGTTAACAGTCGAGAGAGATGCTGAGCCTGACGGCGAGAGGGTGTCAAGAGCCTCGGCGGAGATCGGGCGGTCTACTCGAGTAGCGCCCGGACGCACGGCAATCCGGTCGTCCGCGGCACTCGGTTATGCCGACTGTCAACAGACGACAGCCTTTCGGGCTACTATGATCACTCGTGCAGTTGAGGAGGGTTCAACGTGTCCGGTCAGGCGCTTTCCAGTCTCACCCGCTCGACGACCCTCCGGGAGCGCGCGCTCGTGGCGCTGCGCACGGCCATCACCACCGGCCAATACCGCCCCGGTGACCACCTCGGGGAAGTGGAGATCGCCGAGCACCTGTCGGTGAGCCGGGGCACGGTACGCGAAGCCCTGCGCCACCTCCAGCAGGAAGGGCTCGTCACCGCGGGAGCGCGTGGCATGCTGCGCGTGTCCCAGCTGACCCCGACCGAGGTGCGGGAACTCTTCCAGGTCCGGGAAGCGCTGGAGGGGCTCGCAGTGGCGCAGATCATCGCGTCACCGCGCAGGCAGGAGGCGGCCGAAGCCCTGCGCAAGGCCCTGGCAAAGCTCCAGGAGGCCTTCGCGACGGGTGCGGATCTGGCCACGAAGGTCGAGGCCGATCTCGGCTTCCACCTCCTGTTGTGCGAACTGTCCGGCAACTCGGTGCTCCTCAAGACCTGGCGGCAGCTCGAGGGCCCGATGCGCGTGGTGATCATGAGCGCTGCGGGCGAACGCCGCGACGTGGCCATGTCCGCAACAGCCCACGAGCCCATTGCCGACGCGATCGCCCGCGGAGACGCCGCCGCGGCTCAGGAGATCCTGCACGCACATATGGCCTCGGCGATCGAGCAGCTGGGCATCGAGCGCGAAGACACACGCGACACCGCCTGACCATCAGCCTCCGGAAAGCTCACTCCGGGCATCGGCCAGTGCGGAGACGACGTCCCGAGCGGCGGCACGCACGGTGGCTTCCGCCGGCGTGACCGAGGGTTCGACGGCCCCCTTGATCACCCGGCCGAGCAGGTCCGCGCGGTGTTCCGGGGAGGGGCCCTGACCTTCCGGCACGGCGATCCCGCCGGAGAAGAACCCGGCCAGAACTGCGTCGATCATGCACACGTGGTCCGCAGCCGATGTCTCGGCCACCAGTAGTGCGTGTTCCCGCCATACGTCGACGAGACGGGCGAGCAGGGAGTGGAAGCCGAGCTGCCGGGCCACCGGATGCCCGTCGGCGGTCATGGCGAGCGCGCCGAGAACATCGCCGTCACTGGTGAGGATCGCACGGGCCAGGGGCCGCCGGACCTGCTCCAGAAAGACCTCCGGGACCAGCCGACCGGGCAGGGCAACCGCCGGGTCCTGCTCGATCCGGGCGGCGATGAGGCCGAGAACGTCGTGGAACTCCCGGCGCAGCAGCTCGGCGAACAGCACCTCCTTCGTCTTCCAGTGCAGGTAGACGGTGCCCTTGCCGATGCGGGCGCGGCGCGCGATCTCGTCGACGGTGACCCGCTTGTAGCCCCACGCCAGCAGGAGCTCCCGGGCGGCGGCCAGGATGCGTTCGGCGCGTTCCCTGTCGGCCGGAAGGGAGGCGGCGGAGGCTTTGGTGGTCATGGCCACAGCATCCCACCCCCAGACCTCCGTGACCAAATTTCGAAACTGGTCATTCAGTTTCAACCAAGAGTAGGCTCGGCCCATGACCACTCCCTCACTCCCCCCACGTCCCGCCCGGCGTGCCGTGATCGTCGGCTCCGGTATTTCGGGTCTCGCCGCGGCCCTGACCCTGCACCGGGCCGGCTGGCAGCCCCTGATCGTCGAACGAGCCCCCGAGCGCCGTACGGGCGGCTACTTCGTGCGCTTCTTCGGCCCCGGCTACGCCGCCGCCGAACGCCTGGGCCTCCTGGACGCGCTCCCCAACCGCCAGCGCCCCGGCGCGCGCGGGTTCGAAATCGACCGCAGCGGCCGTGTCACCCCCGGCCTGACCTTCCCGGATCAGGGCGACGGCACCCCTCTGCGGATGCTGCTGCGCAGCGATCTGGAGCGTGTCCTGTACGACGCGGTCCACGACCTGGTGGAGATCCGCTACGGCACCGGGCCCGCCGCCATCACCCAGGACCGCCACCAGGTGACCGTCACCATGACCGACGGGTCGGTGGAGAGCGCGGACCTGCTCATCGGCGCCGACGGCATCCACTCCACCGTCCGCTCCCTGGCCTTCGGCCCGGAAGACCTCTACCGCGAGGACTTCGACCACGCCGTGGCCGCCTGCGTCATCGACGGCGCACTGCCCGGCGTACGCGACGGCGACACCATGGTGGCCACCGCCCCCGGCCGCTCAGCCTGGATCAACACCTACGTCGACCATCCCCCGGTCGCCTTCCTGCTCTACCGCACGCCCTGGCCCGCCGCCGAGGTCCGCAAGAACCCCTCCGACGCCCTGCGCGAGGTATTCGGCGACTTCGGCGGCACCATCGTGCCGGCCATGCTGAACGCGATGGACCGCTCCGAGTCCGTCCTCTTCGACCAGGTCAGCCAGATCCACATCAACCGCTGGAGCCAGGGCCGGGTCGTCCTGCTCGGCGACTCCGCCTGGTGCATGAGCCTCTACTCGGGACAGGGCTCCGGCATGGGCATCGCCGGCGCCGAGCTGCTGAGCCGCCTGTTGGAAGAGCATGACTGCGTGCCGTCCGCCCTCGGCGCCTGGGAGCAGCAACTGCGCCCGCTGACCACCCGATACCAGAAGGAAGCCCTGCGCATGCAGCACTTCTTCATGCCCGTCAACCGCTTCGGACACATCGCCCGCCGCGGCCTCGTCCGCGTGATCTCCCACCCCGCCGGCGCCAAGATAGCCAAGGCCATCATGAACTGACACTCCAGCACGACGTCCGACGTCACCCGCTTGAGCGCTGTGGGTCTTGCAGGCTGCGTCTCAACCTCCCTTCGCCATACGGCGGGTGGCGCTGAAGGTGCCGAATGTGACTGCTTCGATGGTGCCGTCGGGGAAGACGACGCGCGCGGTACTGGCCCGCGGGACCTCGACGGTGATGGTGAGCTCGTCGCCGGTCATCCGCCATTCGACCGCGATCGTGCCCTGCGGGGACTCGTGCGTGCCTCGGGCCCAGGTCAGCGGCCGGTGCGGGACGGGCGCGACCTCGAAGGATTCCCAGGCGGCCGATCCCGGCGCCTGCCGCAGCCCCAGGGTGTGGGTGTGCAGGAAGCGGACCACGGCGCCCTTGCTGTAGTGGTTCAGGGAGTCGTGGGCGGTGCCGTTCTCGTCGATGCCCTCCCAGTCCTCCCAGATCGTGGTCGCGCCGCGGTCGAGCATGTACAGCCAGGACGGTGCGGTGCGCCGGAAGAGCAGTTCGTAGGCGACGTCGGCGTGGCCGGTGTCGGCCAGGACCGGGAGCAGGTCGCCGGTGGCGAGGAAGCCGGTGCCGAGGTGGGTGTCGGCGCCGCGGATCAGTTCGACCAGACGCGTGGCGGCGGCCTCGCGCAGCTCGTCGGGGACGAGTCCGAGAGCCAGCGCGCGCACATATCCGGCCTGGGTGTCGCCGGTGGTGCGTCCGTCGGGGGTGAGGAACTCGGTGCGCCAGGCGTCGCGGATGCGCTCGGCGGCCTCGGTGTAGCGGGCGGCGTCCTCGGTGCGGCCCAGCACCCTGGCGGCACCGGCGAGGGTCGCCGTCGAGCGGTACAGGAACGCGGTGCCGATCTCGCCCTTGTCAGCCATGAACCAGGCGATGGGGTTGGTCTTGATCGGGTCGATGCGGGTGCCGTCGGCCGCCTTCGCCTTCGGCTCGGTCCACTCGCCCCAGTGGAAGGAGCCGTCCCAGAGGTACTGCTCGTGCGGCAGCGGCTCGGCCGAGCGCTCCGTCCGGGACGGGTGGCGGGCGGTTCGGGCGGTCCGCAGCGTCCATTCGACCCAGCGGACCATCGCTTCCCAGTTCTCGGCGAGCACCTCCCGGTCGCCGTAGGACTCGTACAGCTCCCAGGGGACGGCGACGATCGCGTCGCCCCAGCCGGCGGAGCCGGTCATCAGGGCGAACTGGTCGTCGAGGTGGTGTTTGATGCGTCGGCCGTCGGGCGAGAAGTTGGCGATCCGGCCGTCGGGAAGCTGGTCGTCGCGGACGGAGCGGAGCCATTTGCGGCTGAAGCCGAGGACGTCGTACAGGCGCGTGGCGGTCGGTGCGAAGACCTGGTAGTCGCCGGTCCAGGCAAGGCGTTCGCGGGTCGGGCAGTCCGTGGGCACGTCGACGGCGTTTCCGCGGAAGCTCCACTCGGCGATCTCGTGGAGGCGGGTGAGGTCGTCGTCGCTGCACGCGAAGGTGCCGGTGCGGCGCAGGTCGGTGTGAACGACGCGCATGGTGAGGCTCGCGGGGTCGAGCGGGGCGCCGTCGCGGCGGATGCGCGCATACCGGAAGCCGTGCACGGTGTGGCGCGGCTCGAACGTCTCGCCACGACCCGCGGAGACGGCCTCGTCGCGCTGGACGAAGGGAATCGGGTCCTCGCCGGGCCGGGCGGAATCCAGATGGGCGGTTGTCAGGTCGCCGTCGGCGCCGACGTGCTCGCCGTAGTCGACGACGGTGCGGGTGCCTGCCGATCCGAGGTCGCCCAGGGCGACCCAGCCGGAGGCGTTCTGCCCGAAGTCGGCGATCCAGCGCCCGTCTTCGAGCTGCTTGACCGACTGCGCCGGACGCGACTCCACGACGCGAACGGGCGGTGCCGGCGACCAGTCGATCGCAGGCACCTCGACCTGGTCGACGAGGACGGGCTGCCCGGTTCCGGGCCGGCCGCGGAAGTCGGTGGTCTGCCCGTCCATGAGGTCGGCACGGGTGATGGCCGACCTCATGCTCGTCCAGGTTTCGCCGCTGCGCACGACCTGGTGTGAGCCGTCCTCGTAGGCGATGTGCAGTTCGGCACGTGCGCCGAGCACCGTGCCCCAGCCGGCCGGCAGACGGAAAGCGCCGACCTGCCCCCGGTACCAACCGTCGGAGAGGACGATCTCGATCAGGTTGCCGCCCGCCTTGACGGCGGCCGTGACGTCCGATGCCTGGGCATAGAGCGTGCGGTCGTAGGAGGTGGTCCCGGGCGACAGTTCGGCGGTGCCGGCCCGCTCACCGTTCACATACGCCTCGTACACGCCGAGCGCCGTCGCGTACAACCGCGCCGAGCGCGCCCCGGTCCGTGCCTCGAACCGCGTCGTCAGGGTATGGGCCGGGCGCTTACCGTAACCGGGGTCGCCGGATTCGGCCGGCGATATCCAGCGCGCCTGCCAGTCCTGATCGAGGAGGCCGACCTCGAACGTGTTCCACTCCGACCACGGCGACGGGCCCTCGGCGTCGTCGGCCCGGACCCGCCAGGCCACCTGCCGTCGGCTGCCCAACGCCGCCCAGGGCCAGGAGAGGAACCGGTGCCGGCCGGACGCGGCCCTCACCGCGGGCTGCGCCTCGCCGTCGACGGTGCACTCCAGCTCGTATCCCGCCGGGCAGCCCGCGTCCGACGGCGGCTTCCACGACAGGCGGGGAGCGGGGCCCGACACGGCGAACTGGTCACCGCCGCTGTCGATGCGCAGGTCATACGGTGCGTTGTTCATGCTCTGCTTTCTCAGGAGTCGATGAACTCTGGTGTTCCTCACGGCGGTTGTCGCGGCGAGGCTCGGGACCGAGGCATAGCGAGTGCCGGGGTGCCCTTTCAGCGGACCGACGTGACCTTGAACTTGACGATCAGGCCGCCGACGAGCGCGAGGAGCGCGCCGCTCAGGTAGAGCAGTGTGTAGTTCTTGTCGCCGCCCGTGACGCCGATGGTGATGATGAGTGGGGCGATGAGCGGGGCGATGGCGCTGGGGATCTTCTGCGCGAACGCGACGACCGCGAGATAGCGGCCGGCCTGAGCCCGGTCCGGGAGGACTGCGAACACGATCGCCTGGTCGACGGCGCTGAACAGCGCGATGGCGAGCTGCATCAGCACCGCGCCGACGACGAGCTGGGGCAGCGAGTGGGCGAATGCCTCGGTGACGGCCCCGGCGACGAAGATCGTGGAACCGAGCAGGGTGAACAGCTTGCGCCGGCCCAGCTTGTCGGAGAGGAAGCCGCCCCCGATGGCGCCGCCGGCTGCCGCCAGCACCCCGATGGTCCCGATCGTCGCTACGACGCCGGCGACCTCCTTGATGGGCAGGTCGAGCCGCTGGGCGTAGAAGAACGTGCCGAAGGTGGTGTTGAAGTACAGGCCCATGAAGAAGACGAAGCGGCCGAGCCAGTTCCAGCCGAAGTCGGGGTACTTCCGCGGATTGAACCCGTAGCTGGCGACCATGCCTTTGAGGGTCACTTCGCTGGTGTGGACGAGTTCACGGGAGTCTCCTTCCGGTTTGAAGACCGGGAACAACAGCAGCAGCGCGGCGCCGAGGACGCCCGGGACGAGGAACACCAGGAGGGTGCTGGAGGCCACCGTGTACGCGATGCCTATGCCGATCACCGGTGCTATCTGGGTCGTGACGCTGCTCAGCGCCGAGACACGGCCGCGCTGCTCCTCGGGCACGCGGTCGGCTTGGACGTTCTGGATGGCCTGCCCGGCCGTGGACCAGCCGATCATGCCGACGACCCATGACAGGCCCACCAGGAGGACGGTGGGGGCGACGGCGATGCCGAAAAGCCCGGCGATGCCGAGGATCGTGCCGACGATCATGAATGGTGTCCTGCGGCCGAGGCGGGAGCGCCTCCGGTCGCTCCAGAAACCGATCAGGGGGCTGAGGACGAGGTAGACGAATTGGGCGGACCCGGTGACGTATCCGAGCAGTTCCTCGCGTCCGGGGGCGAGGTCGGAGATCCGCAGTGCCAACGAGTAGGACAGCGGAACCATCAGGGCCAGCGAGGCCCCGAAGTTGGCGATCATCATCCAGGTGAGGTAGTCCGTGCCGACCTTCTCCAGTGGTGGCGCCTCGATCTCGGGGGCGGGGGCCTCGGTCGGCTCCTCGCCGTCGCCCTTCGCCGGTTCGGTCGGCGGGGGTCCGGCCACGCTGATGTCGCGATCGTTTTGAGCCATGAGGACTCCTTCGTCTCATGATGGCCAGGTGGCACGGCAGTTGGCGGAGGACGGCACACGCGTTCATGGATGAACTGGTGGGGCCGCGATCGGACCGGTGCGTCAGTCATCCGCGGTGTGGCCGGGTTTGCGCCCGTCCAGGCCGCGCCAGCGGCGGCGGAGGGCGAACGCGGCCGTCTTCGGCTTGCGGTCGCGGGTGAACACGCCCTTCTTGTTGCCGTCGACCCGGTGGATGCCGGCGCCGGTCTGGAAGTCGGCGAAGTTCCAGACGTGTTCGCCGATGAACTCGGGGATGCGGTCGAAGACACGGTGGTACATGGCGAGGTAGTCGCTCTGGTACTCCTCGCTCCACGGGGTGTCCCAGACGGAGTGCAGCCCCGGCTGGGTGTCGGCGCCGTACTCGGACATCATGACCGGCTTGCCGAAGCGCTCGGCCCAGCCGCGGAGGTCCTGCTCCAGGTGCTGCTCGGCGGTGGCGAGGTCACCGGTGAAGAGGTACCAGCCGTAGTAGCGGTTGATGCTCAGTATGTCGAACAGGTCGCCGATCAGGTCGTTCTGCGGCGTGGCGAACATGACCGCGGCGTAGGTGAGGGGGCGGGTCGGGTCGAGTTTGCGGGCCAGCTCGACCAGCGGCTCGAAGTACTCGCGGGCGCCGTCCTCGTTGGAGGCCGGTTCGTTGGCGAGGCACCACATCACCACGCTGGGGTGGTTCTTGTCCCGTTCGATCAGTTCACGCAGGTGTTGGGCGTGGACGTCGTGGGTGGGCCCGCCGAAGTTCTCGGGTGCGAACGTCGGGGTCGGCGCGGCGCCGGTGAGGCCGCCCATGACGCCCAGGTTGAGGCCGACGGCGGCGGTTTCGTCGATGACGACGATGCCGTGCCGGTCGGCGAAGTCGAGCACCTCCTCCGCGTACGGGTAGTGGGCGGTGCGGAAGGAGTTGGCGCCGGTCCACTGAAGGAGCTGGAAGTCGTGGACGAGGTAGGCATCGTCGTGGCCCTTGCCGCGGACGGGGATGTCCTCGTGCTTGCCGAAACCGGTGAAGTAGAACGGTTCGCCGTTGATGAGGAACTTGGTACCCCGCACTTCGACGGTGCGGACACCGAAGGGCTGGGTGTAGCTGTCGACGGTCTCACCGTGGGTGACCAGCTCCACCACGAGGTCGTAGAGGTAGCCGGCGCCGGGCTGCCAGAGGGTGACGTCCTCGATGCGGAGGACACCCTCGGGGCCGTGTGCCTCCGCCACGGTCCGGCCCGCCGCGTCGACCGCGCGCGCCCGGACGGCGGTTGCCTCGGCGGCCTCGCCGGCCACCTCCACGCGGTAGTCAACGATGCCGGCCGCGCCGTCCCGTCCGGTGACGACCGTGACGTCCTCGACGAAGGTCAGCGGTGTGCTGCACAGTCGGACCGGGCGTGCGATGCCCGCGTAGTTGTAGAAGTCGTGCAGGTACGACTGGCGTTCGCGGCCGTCGGGGCCGGTGGTGACGGTGCCCGGCGGGATCGTCTCGTTCGTCAGCCGGTTGTCGACGCCGACCGTCAGCCGGAACTCGGCACCGGGGCGGACGATCCCGGTCAGGTCCGCCTCGAACGGGGTGTAGCCGCCGGTGTGCTCGGCCACGAGCCGGTCGTCCACGTAGACCCGCGCGGAGTGGGTGACGGAGCCGAAGCGCAGGACCACCCGCTCCCCCGCCCAGCCGCGCGGCACCCGCACATCGCGCTGGTACCAGACGACTCCGACGTGGTCACGTATCTGGGCGTCAACGAACAGGTCGTTGTAGCTGGCGGGGACGGGGACTTCGAGCGGCGAGGTGAGCCGCGACGTCCACGGGGTGGCGCCGGCGCGGGTGCCGAGGGCGAACCGCCAGAGGCCGTCGAGGCTGACGATGTCGCGGGTGGGGCTGGTGCGGGGCGAGAGCATGGGGCTCCTACGCGTCGTTGCGGGGCAGTGGCCCGAGAAGGGCAGAGGTGGGTACGGCGGATTAAATCGTTTCACCGGCATCGGCGAAGAGCGTGCGCCCCGTCATGAAGACCGGGACGAGACGTCGGGATACCTGCACGGTGCGTCCTTCCGGCGGCGGTGCGTCAGTTGAGCCCGCGACGGGCGGTTTCGCCCAGCCAGGCGAGGCTGGGCTTGGGGCGGCGCTCGAAGGTCTCGCGGTCGACCTTGATCAGGCCGAACGTCGGCTCCCAGTGGCCCCACTCGTAGTTGTCCAGCAGGCTCCAGTGCAGGTAGCCGCGTACGTCGATGCCGTCGCCGTCGGCGATCGCCGCCTCAAGGTGCTTCAGGGCCTCGCCGGTGTAGGCGATCCGGCGGGTGTCGTCGCGGGTGGCGATGCCGTTCTCGGTGATCAGGATCGGCATGCCGCCGGTGACCTTGGCGGTGTGCCGTACGGCGATGCTCAGGGCGTCGGGCCGGTAGGCGGTTCCGACGAGCGTGTTGTCCGGGTGCTGCGGGTGGGGCTCGATGCCGTCCGGGCCGACCCACTGGCTGGAGTACGACTGCACGCCGACGAAGTCGTCGCCACACGCTCCCTCCAGATACAGGTCCTCCCAGACGTACTCCAGCTCCCGCTTCTTCTCCTCGGCACCCGGGCGGGCGACGAAGGCGCGGTTGGCGACCGTCCAGCCGACCTTCGCGCCGGTGCGCTCGCGCAAGCCGTCCCGTATGGCGTGGTGCACCTCGACCAGCCGTTCGCCGATCTTCACGTCGGGCGCCGGCAGCGGCGGCCGCGGCCCCTCGTGGTCCACGGTGGGGCTCTGCCACTCCTCGCCCGCCTGCTGGTTCTGCATGGCCTGGGCCATGCCGACCATGATGGCCAGCATGTTGGGCTCGTTCATGGTGACGACCCACTCGACGCCTTCGAGGATCGGGGAGACCGCCTCGGCGTACGCCCGGAACCGCTCGGTGGCGCGGTCGCCGAGCCAGCCGCCTTCCTGGGCGAACCAGAGCGGGCTGGTGAAGTGGTGCAGGGTCACGACCGGGGTCAGGCCGAGCTCGAAGGCCGTTTCGATCATGCGCCGGTAATGGGCGAGTTCGGCCCGCGAGATCATGCCGGGGACCGGCTCGATGCGGGCCCACTCGATGCCGAAGCGATAGGCGTTGAGTCCGGCGTCGGCGAGCAGCTTCATGTCCTCGCGGTACCGGTGGTAGCTGTCGCAGGCGTCGCCGCTGCGCTCCATGCCGGGCACGTGCCCCTCGCTCGCCCAGAAGTCGCTGTTGAGGTTGTTGCCCTCGATCTGGTGCGGTGCGGTGGAGGCTCCCCAGAGGAACCCGGGAGCGGGTTCGGTCATCGTCGACTGCCTTCCTGAGGGTCGGTGGTGACGGGCGCGGTGGCGTTTGCGCCGCGTCCGGGTCGTACGGACGACCTTCGTCAGCGCGCCGGTGCGCGGGTATGGCGGCGGGCGATCACCAACACTTACCATGTGGTTGGTTTTCGATCGGAAGGTAGACCGAGACCACAAGGGCGGGAAGACTGTTGCTCGGCTTCGTAATCAGAGCGTTACGTATTGGTGGATAGCCCGAGTGAGGACAGGGAGCGCATCGTGACTCAGGCAAAGGCCCGCGGACCGTACGCCAAGACGGCGGCCCGGCGGGCGGAGATCGTGCGGGCGGCACGCGACAGCTTCGCCGAGCACGGTTTCACCAAGGCCTCCCTGCGAGACATCGCCGAACGGGCCGGGATCACCCACGCGGGCCTCCTGCACCACTTCCAGAACAAGGACGACCTGCTCGCCGCGGTGCTCGCCGAGCGGGACACCGAGGAGTGGCAGTACGGCCTGTCGCGGGTGTCGGGCATGGACGAGCTCGCGCCGCACCTCGGCGAACTCCTGCGCCACCACCAGAAGTCACCCGAGCTGATGCGCCTGTGGATCGAACTCGCCGCGGCCGCCTCACGCCCGGATCACCCGGCACACGCCTACTTCGTCCGGCGCTACGACGTGGGGCGCGCGCACTTCGCCCAGGGCATGCGCGAGAAGGCGGACCGCGGCGAACTGCACACGGGTCTCGCCCCCGAACACGCGGCCACTCTCCTCCAGTCCGTACTCAACGGCCTTCAGCTCCAGTGGCTCCTCGACCACGACCTGGACATCGTCGGACCGATCCACGCGTTCCTGGACCTGATCTTCCAGACGAACCAAGCGGACGAGCCGCGCGTGCCGGACGGGGCATGATGCCGGTGGAGCGCGCCCTGCACCCGCTCGGGCCAGCGGCCCTACCGGACTCCGGCCGATGGACGCCATCCCAGTCTGCGGGACACGGCCAGCCCGGAGGCGATGACGGCCGGGCGTACCGTCCGGAGATCGACCGACCCGGCGCCTACGACGACCGACAGGGCCGCGACGACCTCGCCGTCGGCGTTGATGACGCGGGTGGCCACTGACTCGACCCCCGGTGTCCTTTCCTGGCGGACGACGGCCACACCGGTCTCGCGGCACTCGGCCAGCAGCGCCCGCAGCCGCGCCGGAGCGGTGACGGTGCGGTCGGTGTACGCCTGAAGGCCCCGCGCGATGACCTGCTCCATCAGCTCGGGCCCCGCGTGGGCCAGCAGTACCTTGCCCACGCCGGAGCAGTGCAGCGGCAGCCTCCCGCCGATCTTCGACACGACGTCCACCGCGCTGCCCGCCGACAGCCGCTCGACGAGAACCGCCTCGGTGCCCTCCAGCACCGCGAGCTGTACGTGCTGGCGCAGCGCCGTATGCAGGTCGTCCATGAAAGGGAGCGCGATGGTGCGCAGCGGAACGCTCAGCGGCGCCAGGGTGCCCAGTTGCCACAGCCGGAGGCCGACGCTGAAGGAGCCGTCCGGTGCCCGGTCCAGCGCCCCGGCTGCGACGAGCTCCAGCGCCAGCCGGCGCACGGTGGCATGGGGCAGCCCCGTCTCACGGGTCAGGTCGGCGAGGGTGAGCCGGGACCGGCCGGGCCGGAACGCGAAGAGAACATCGAACAGCCGCGCGCTCACGCTGCGTCCGGGCTGGCTCGTACGGGGCATCAGACCTCCGCTCCCCGTGGGGGCCGCCGAAAGTGGACGTCCATTGAATGAACATGGCCGGTCCCGGTGGTGCGGCACATCGGTGAGGATCGGGCTCTCACCAGGACGTTCGCCATCGAGGCTGAGGAGTGGCTCCATGCCCGACCTTGTGCACGGCCCGCGGATCGCCATCATCGGGGGTGGCATCGGCGGCCTGGCAGCCGCCGCCTTCCTGCGCCGCGCGGGCCTGACCGCCACCGTCTACGAGCAGGCGCCCGCCCTCACCGAGGTCGGCGCCGGGCTCGTCGTGGCCCCCAACGCCGTACGGCTGCTGCGCCGTCTCGACACCATGGAACGGTTCCTGCGCCGGGCCGTGCCGCTCGACTGGGGTTGGGAGTTCCGTCGCTGGGCCGACGGGAGCGTGCTGTCGGTGGAGAACCTGAGCGGTGTGTGCGAGCGGCTCTACGGCGAGCGCACCTTTGTCGTTCACCGGGCCGATCTGCTCGATACCGTCAAGACGGCCGTGCCCGGCGAGTGGATCCGTCTGGGCGCGCGCTGTACCTCGGTCGCGGCGGCCCCGGATGGCGCGCTGCTGCGCTTCGCCGACGGCAGCGAGGTCGAGGCCGACGTCGTCATCGGCGCCGACGGTGTGCACTCCGTCGTCCGCAACACGGTGGCCGAGCCCGCGCCGCCGGAGTACTCCGGACTCTGCGCCTTCCGGACCATCGTGCCCGCCCAGGACGCGCCCGACTTCGCTCTGCGCCCCGCCCAGACCCTCTGGCTCGGCCCCGGTCGGCACTTCGTGCACTACCCGATCGCAGGCGGGCGGGCCGTCAATGTGTTCGCCGCCGCCCCTGCCGAGGACAACCTCGACGAGTCCTGGAGCGCAACGGCCACGGTCGAGGAGTTCCACGCCGAGTTCGCCGGCTGGGACCCGCGGGTGACGGACCTCATCGCGGCCGGTGGCGTCCCCGGGCGCTGGGCGCTGCTGGACCGGGCACCCCTGCGGCACTGGAGCCGGGGGAGGATCACGCTGCTCGGTGACGCCGCGCACCCCATGTTTCCCTTCTTCGCCCAGGGTGCGGCCCAGTCCATCGAGGACGCCGCGGTGCTGGCGCGCTGCCTGGCTGCGTCCGTGGACGACCCCGAACAGGCGCTGAAGCGGTACGAGTCGGCACGGCTCGAACGCACCACACGGCTTCAGCAGGCCAGCCACGCCCGCCGGGACGTCAACCACCTGCCCGACGGACCCGGGCAAGAAGCGCGCGACGCGGCACTCGCCGAGTCCGACCCCCTGGTGGGCAACGGCTGGATCTACGGCTACGACGCCGAGGCGGCGCTCACCTCCTGACCAGGGGACTTCAGCAGACATGTGACGGCTCTCGTGTCCTTCGGCATCAGACCTGGCGGATGTCGGTTGTAAGGTCGTCCGTGTGACAGCGGAGGAGACGACATCAGGAAAGTCGGCGGCACCGTCCGGCAGGCAGCAGCGCCGGAGGCGCCCCGACGATCCCGGTCGTCGGCGTGACCCCGTGGGCACACGGCGGGCCATTCTGGCCGCGGCCGGGACGGAGTTCGGCGCCCATGGTTTCGACGGGGCCCGGGTCGTCCGCATCGCGGAGGCGGCCGGTGTCAGCCATCAGTTGATCACCTACTACTTCGGGAGCAAACGCGGGCTGTACGAGGCGCTGAGCGATCAGTGGCTGGAGACTGCCATGCCGGTCGGCCACACTCTCCCCTACGCCGAGGCGGTGCGACGCTACGTCTACATGGCCTGTGAGGATCCGGGGTGGGTCCGGACGCTGACGCGAGAAGAGCCCGGTACCCCGCCGCCCGCGGAGGACGAGCGGGCCGTCGAGCTGCTCAAGAGTGTTCAGGACCTGCGCGCGCGGCAGGCGCGTGGCGAGTTCCGCAGCGACCTCGACGTCGGGGCGGTGTCCCTCGCCTTCTTCGCGGCCTCGATCGCCCCGGTGGCCCTCCCCTGGATCGCGCGCGAGTTCACCCAGCAGGACCCCGCGTCGCAGGAGTTCGTCGACCACTACTCCGAGCAGGTGGCCCGGATCATTTCCGCGCTCGCCGAAGCGCCGGTGAAGGATGGAGCGGTGAACGGCCCGGCGGAGGACGGCGAGCCCGAAGAGTGACGGTGGCCGTGCTCCCGGATGGCGGGAGCACGGGCGCTCAGCCCGGTGGAAGCCGCCGGGCCATCTGTAGGTGCGCCAGCTGCCAGCCGCCCGACGCGGCTGTCACCCAGACCCGGCTGACGGCGGCCTGGATGACGAAGGGAGTCAGCTCGGGCACGAAGGCCACGCGCATCTCCTGAAGACAGCTGACCACGGCCGTGGTGCCGAACCGCTGGACGGTCACGTCGTAGGTGTCCACCTGGCTGGTCCGGCCCAGGCGTGCCGCGTACCGCAGCCAGTCGTCCACACCGTGCATATGACCCACCGGCGAGTGCACGATGACGCAGTCGGGGCGCATCAGGGCACGCAGGCTCTGCTCCGGGTCCGGGAGTGTCTGCGCCGCGAGCCAGGCGGCCTCGGCGTCCTCGACCGTGGCCGGGGCGGTGGGGCTGACGGTCGCCGCTGTCGATGAGGTGGTCACAGTTCCAGCTCCAGGATCGGGGACCTCGACCGCGACGAGCACGGGGTGAACAGGCCCTCGGCACGCTCGTCGTCGGTCAGGACGTCGTCTCGGTGATCGGGCTCGCCGGCACGCACGCGTACGATGCACTCGCCGCAGATGCCCTGCCCGCACGAGGAGGGGGCCTCGACCCCGTTCGCCAGGAGGACGTCGAGGACGCTCTGATCCTCCGGGACGAGGTACTCCGCTCCCGTCGAGGACAGACGCACCGTGAATCCGCCTTCCCCTCCCCCGCCGGTCTCGGCGGCGGCCGTGGAGGCGCCGAAGCGCTCCGTGTGCAGGGCGGAGGCGGGCCATCCCAGCTCGGCCGCCCGCCCCAGCGCGTAGTCCATGAACCCACCGGGGCCGCAGACGTAGACCGCGGTGCCAGGGGCGGGTGCCCCCAGGTCGCGCCCCAGGTCGAGGAGTTGCTCCGGGCCTTGGTCGTCGAAGTGGAGGGTGGCCCGTGGGTGGTGCTCCAGCTCGGGGGCGAAGGCGGCGTCGGTCCGGCTGCGGGCACAGTAGTGCAGGTGGTAGTCGCCGCCTTCTGCGTCGAGGGCCTGTGCCATCGACAGCAGCGGGGTGATGCCGATGCCGCCCGCGAGGAGCAGGTGACGTCGCGCGGGCGCCAGACCGAAGCGGTTCCTCGGCGCGCCGATCCGTAGCGTGTCGCCCTCGGCGAGGCCGTGCATGGCTCGTGAACCGCCGCGCGACGCGGGCTCGTTGAGCACCGCGAGCCGGTACTGCTTGCGGATGCCCGGAGGCCCGCACAGGGAGTACTGCCGGACCAGCCCCGCCTCGCCGACCTGTACGTCGATGTGCGCGCCGGCCTCGTACTCCCACAGCTCGCCGCCGTCGGCGCGGGCGAGGTCGAAGACCGCGATTCTCGGCGTGGCGTCGTACCGGGCCACGACGACCGCGTCCGTCCAGGTGGTGCTCACGCCTCGGTCACGCCCCTGCCGCGGTCGGCGCGGCCGCCTCGTCCGCACCGGCGGGTTTCGGGACGTCGTCCCCCGGCTCCCGCCGGATGAAGGCCCCGGCTTCCACGTGGCGGACCGGCTCGCCCGGGACCCCGACGCCGAGCGGTTTCCGCCCCGCCTCGACGTCGTCGATCATCGTGCGCAGCATGCGCCGGAGCATGACCACCCCGCGGTCGGACGGGGCCAGGGTCTCCTCGGAGTGCTGGGTGATGTCGCCCTGGGACCACTGGGCCTCGTAGTCGCCGGGGAAGCGCTGGCGCTCCTCGTCGGTCATCTCCCAGTTGTCCTTGCCGTTCTGCCTGATGCCGAAGACGAAGGACTCGAGCCGGGTCGGGTCGGCGGAGCGGATGGAGAAGACCAGCCGGTGGTGGGTGTCGTCGGCGGGGACGACCCAGATCAGCATGTCGTGCCGGGCGTCGGGGGTCACCCGGACGAAGTCGGGCAGGGCGACGATGTTCGGCAGGTGGAGCTCCACCGACCAGTCGATGTCCACCAGCTCCCCGTCGGGGCCCTTCGTGTCCTGGTAGCGCTGCACGTACTTCACGCCGTGATCGGTGCGGTGGTAGGTGACGCGCTCGGCGATGGTGCTCGCGTCGTAGAAGTGCTCGGGAAAGCCGGTGGTGCCGGTCCCCTGGAACTGGAACCCGCTGTGGGTGGAATGGAGCCACGAGGCGTGCACGGGGTCGACGGCGTTCTCGTACAGCTGGAGCCAGTTGTAGTCCTGTTCCATGCCGATGACCGCGGCGCCGGGCACCGTCCAGCTGGTGTAGTAGCTCTCGCCCTCCCCGAGGGGCTCCAGGCTGTCGAAGCGCGGCAGCGGGGGCTTGTGCTCGGGCGGGCCCATGTAGACGAAGACCAGGCCGTACCGCTCCTCCACCGGGTACCACGGCTGGCGGGCGAGGTTGCGGCGGCGGCCGCCGTCGAGTTCACACGCCTGTTCCAGGCAGTGGCCCCGCACGTCGAACTTCCAGCCGTGGTAGCAGCAGCGGATGCCGTCCTCCTCGATACGGCCGTAGAAGAGGCTGCTGCCGCGGTGCGCACACCGCTCGAAGACGACGCCGGGGCGGCCCTGGCCGTCCCGGAAGACGATCAGGTCCTCGCCGAGCAGGCGGGCACGGTGCGGTACGTCGCTGGTGAGCGCGGTGGAACTGGCGATCGGCTGCCAGTAGCGGCGCAGCGCCTCGCCCATCGGCGTGCCGGGGCCGACTTCGGTCAGGCGGGCGTCGTGAGAGGAGGGCTTGCGCCCGTAGCCGGTTCCCGTGTCGACCACGGGCGTATCGGTCACGGTGGTGTCGGTCATGCTGAACCATCTCCTCGGCGTTGAGGTGGTGCGGACGCGTGAAGTGACGCGCGAAATGAGGCCACGGGCAGGGCCGGACGGTGTGCGGCGAACCTGCGGGCGCCTTCCGTTGTACGGCCCTGATGAAAAACTGTCAACGCACCTGACCTGCTTTGATGAATTACTTGCAGACCCTTTCTGGGCGAGTTACGTTGGCTTCGCGCCGAGGCGACGAGCCGCTCGCGGACTCCCGTCGTCTCGCGATCGCACCACCCCGGAACGCGCCGCGCGGGCGACGGCCTACCCTGCGCCTCCTCGCGCTCCTCGCCGCCGGCGCGCGTTCTTCCGGAGCCGAACCCCAGCCGAAGGAGACGATGATGTCTGGATCTCCCGCATGAGCGCCGGGCACGGCGCCGAGTACGACTACGTCGTCGTCGGCGCGGGCACGGCCGGTTGCGTCCTCGCCGCACGCCTGTCCGCCGACCCCGGGACACGCGTACTGCTGATCGAGGCCGGCCCGCCCGCGGACCGCGGCCTGCTGGTTCAACTACCCCTCGGGGTCGGGCTGTTGTCGGGCCGCAAGGGAATCGGCTGGGGGTACGAGACGGAGCCCGAGCCGGGACTGAACGGGAGACGCATTCCTGTGCCCCGTGGCCGGCTGGTCGGCGGGACCGGTTCGATCAACGGCTCCACCCACGTCCGCGCACACCGTCTCGACTACGACGACTGGGTCACGTCCGGCGCCACCGGCTGGGGCTGGGACGACCTCGTTCCCTACTTCCGCCGCTCCGAGAACAGTTGGCGCGGCGACACCGAACACCACGGCGGCTACGGACCCGTCACCGTGTCGACCTCCCCCGGAAGAGGCACCTTCGGACGGCGACTCGACCGCGCCGCCCGATCGCTGGGCATCGAGTTCCCCGACGACACGCAAAGCGGCGACCCCACCGGCGCCGGCCAGAACGAGACCGCCATCCGCCGCGGCCGGCGCCACAGCACCGCGGCCGCCTACCTGCGCCCCGCGCTGCGGCAGCGGCCCCATCTCACCCTGCTCTCCGGGGTGTTGGTGGATACGCTCCTCCTGGAGAACGGACGCGCGACCGGCGTCCGCGTCGTGAAAGGCGGCCGGAGCCGGGTGGTCCGGGCGGCCCGCGAGGTCGTGCTCTGCGGCGGCACGTACAACTCACCGCAGATACTGATGCGTTCAGGCATAGGTCCGGCCGACCATCTCCACGAGCACGGCATCGACACGGTGGTGGACCTTCCCGGCGTCGGCGCCAATCTTCACGAGCATCCGGCCGCGCCCGTACTGTTCGACGTCAAGGACCCGGTGACCTTCCACGAGCACCTGCGCGCGGACCGTCTGGTGCGCCACGCGCTCCGCTGGCTCGTCGCCGGGAGCGGCCCGCTGGCCCAGATGCCCGAATTCCTGTCGGCCTACGTCCGGACCCGCCCCGGCCTGGACCGCCCCGACGGATTCCTCGGCATCCTGGCCGGCGGGTTCGACGCCCGGCCCTGGTTCCCCGGCGTCCGGCCGCTGCGCAACCGCCACTGCGTGGCCCTCAACGCCGTCGCCACCCCACGCAGCCGTGGCGAGGTCCGGCTGCGGTCCGCCGACCCGACGGCCACTCCGCGCATCACGTTCAACCTCCTCACCGAGCCGGAGGACGTCGTCGCCCTGCGGGAAACCGTGCGCACCACGCTGGCCATCCTGCGCAGCCCCGAGGTCGCCCCGATGATCGGGGCGGAACTCGCACCGGGACCCGACGTGACCACCGACCAGGACCTCGAACGCTACCTGCGGGAGACCGGCTACTCCGCCAACCACGCCTGCGGCACCTGCGCCATCGGCACCTCCGGGAACGCCGTCGTCGACCCCGACCTGCGGGTCCGCGGTACCGACGGGCTGCGCGTCGTCGACGCGTCGGTGCTGCCGAACGTGCCCGGCGCGAACATCAACGCCACCGTCATCGCCGTCGCCGAGAAGGCGTCGGACCTGATCCGCGGCGTCCCGGTCGCCTCCGGCGCCACCGCCGCCCCGCTCCCCGAGAGGACCGCAGGATGAGGGAACCCCTGACCTACGCCATCGCGTACGGCGCGGCCGAGGCCGCGCTGGAGGCGGCCCGGGCCGAGGGCGCGCGCATCTGTGTGGTGGTGGTCAACCGCGGCGGCATCACCAAGGTGCTGCTCGGCGACGACGGAGTCGGCCCCATCGGTGTCGAGACCGCACGCCGCAAGGCGTACACCGCCGCCGTCACCGGCATGGCGACCTCCGCGTTCGCGGCGCTCGCCGCGGATCCGGCCATGGCCGTCGCCCCGCCCCATCTGGTCGACGGTCACCTGCTGCCGGTGCCCGGAGGGCAGCCGGTGGTCGTGGACGACGGCGAGGTCATCGGCGGCATCGGCATCGGTGGCGCCGACGGGGCCACCGACGACCGCCTCGCGGTGGAGGCGCTGAAGAGCATCGCAGAGCTGCTGGCGTAAGCACGAACGAACGAGCCCACCCCAGGAACACAGCCGAAGGAGCACACGATGATCGAAAATACCCTGGTGGTCGAGGGTGTGGCCCACGACTACAACTTCCTGCCCGAGAACTGCGTCGACCCGGCCTTCGGCCGCGCGATCGGCGAGCACATGTACCGCCAGCACCAGCGGTTCGGCGGGCCCGACTACGCCATCGAGAAGTCGCTCTATCTGAACCACGGCGCGGGCGCCGAAGCCATCGGGCGGTCGATCCTGGCGGAAAGCCAGTCCGACATCATCGTCTACCACGAGACACCGATCTACGGACACTTCCACGACGGCGGCTCACGTCTGTCCACCGGCCTCACGATGCGGGAGTTGTGGCCGAACCGGGTGCTCGTCTACGGCGCGGTGTCCCCGCTGCGGCCGGGCGCGGTCGACCGTGTCGACGAACTGGTCGACGAGCACCACGTGAACGCGCTCAAGCTCTACCCGATCGACCTGGTCGAGGGCCGGGTCACCTCACTGGACATGAGCGATCCGGAGGTGTGCTACCCGGTGTTCGAACGGGCCCGGGAACGCGGGCTGAAGGTCGTGGGAATCCACAAGGCGCTCCCGGTCGGCCCCGGGCCTGCCCACGCACTGCGGATCGACGACATCGAAGGCGCCGCGGCGGCGTTTCCCGACCTGACCTTCGAGGTGGTACACGGCGGACTGGCGTTCGTCGAGGAAACGGCCATGTTGATGGAGTGCGCTCCCAACGTCGTGGTCAACCTGGAGGTGACCTCCGCCCTGGCACGGACCGCACCGCGCCGGTTCGCCGAAGCGATCGGAGCCTTCCTCGCGGTACCCGGCGGCGCCCAGCGCATCATCTGGGGCACCGGTGTCATCGCGGCCCATCCGCGCCCGCTGATCGAGGCGTTCTGGGATCTCGAAACACCGCGGGACCTGATCGAGGAACGCGGCGTGGAGCCGCTCACCCCGGAGGCCAAGAGGGACATCCTCGGCCGCAACTTCCTGCGGCTGCACGGCATCGACGAGGACAAGCTGCGCGCCACGATCGCCGGCGACGAGTTCGACACCACCGAACTGGCCGCTCCGTGGGGCGGCAGGATCGAAACCGAGCTGGGGGCGGCGTGATGAGCGGTGTCACCGAGGCCCGGGTCCGGGACGAACTCAACGGAATCATCGACCCGTGCAGCATCACCGCGGGTGTCCCGGCCGGCATGGACGACATGGGGCTGATCAGTGACATCCAGGTCAGCGACGACGGCGCGGACGGTCAGCGGATCAGCGTGAAGATCGGGCTCACCGACCCGACCTGCATGCTGCTGGGCGCATTCGCCAACGAGGCGCGCGAGCGGCTCGCCGGGCTACCGGGTGTCACCGGTGTCGACGTCGTGCTGGACCACGAAATGGAGTGGACGCCGGACATGCTCGCCCCGCACTATCAGCAGCGGCTCGCCGAGCACCGCGCAAGGAGGCGTCGCAGCCTCCCTCTCCTCGCCGTGACCGCGAGGGGCGGAATCGGTGACCAGTGACGTCATGCAGGTACGGGCGAACAACGCCGACGTCATGGGCCGTTTCATGGAAGGGCTCAGCCGGGCACCGCGTCCCCCCGAGAAGATCGACCCGGCTGACGTCCGGGTGCTGCGCGACCTCGCGTACGGCACGGACCTGCGGATGGACCTGTATCTGCCGCAGTCCGCGCCGACGCCCACACCGGTGATCGTGTGGCTCGCGGGCGGCGGCTGGCGCAACCAACGGCGGGGGTACGGCCCCCGGTTGCCCCGGCTCTTCGCCGAACGCGGGTACGCCATGGCGGACATCGAGTACCGCTCCTCCGAGGTCTCCCCCTGGCCCGCCCAACTGCACGACGTCCTCGCCGCGCTGCGCCACCTGCGCGACATCGCGGACACCCATGCCCTGGACCGGGCGTCGATCGGGCTGTGGGGCAGCTCCGCCGGCGCGCACCTGGCACTGCTCGCGGCCTTCGCGGCCGACACCGACCACTCCCCCGCGGCGCCCGGTGTACGGGCCGTGGTGGCGGGCTATCCCCCCACGGATCTGCTGCACCTCAACGACGACGCCCTGCCCGGTGGGGTGCTGGGCGTGGACCGCTCCGATCCGGCCTGGGGCCTCCTGGGCGGACGCCCGTCGGACCGGGCCGCCACCGCCGTCGAGGCCAGTCCGGCCCGGCAGGTCCACCCGCGCGTACCGCCGGTGCTCCTGCTGCACGGCGACGCCGACCTCCTCGTCGGCCCGGCACAGAGCCGCAGGCTCCACGACGCCCTGCTCACGGCGGGCGCCGAATCCCATCTGCTGCTGGTCCACGGCGCCCACCACGGCTTCCTCAACACCGGCGACTGGGAACTGCACCCCATGACGGCCACCGCGCTGTCGTCCCGCGCCCCGGACGCCGAACGTTCCGTGCTGCTGACCCCCGCACTGATCGAGCGCTTCTTCGACCGCCACCTGCGAACGGATCCATGGCATGCCTGACACACCACCGCGCTACGACCACGTGGGCCGCGCCCTCTCCCGTCTCGCGCTGGCCGCCGTCTTCGTCTCCGGAGGCCGCCACGTGTGGCGGCACCCGGACGGCCCCGCGCAGGGAGCGGAGACCTTCCTGAAGCGGTGCCGCCGCGCGGTGCCACTCCTGGACCGGTTCACCGACCGGCAGCTGGTCCGCGCCAACGCGGCCGTCCATGTCACCGCGGGAGCCGCACTGGCGGCCGGCATCGCGCCCGCGGCCTGCTCGGCGGCGCTCGCCGGGTCGCTGGTGCCCACGACCCTCGCAGCCTTCCCCTTCTGGACCCAGCCCGATGGCCCGCAACGCGCCCACCAGCAAGGCGACTTCCTCAAAAACCTCGCCCTCGCCGGGGGCCTGCTCGCCGTCATCGTCCACGACGAGCGACAAACCCGGCGCACCTCCGGGTAGGACAACCACCACGCCCACATCAGGAGGACCCTCACCATGACCGCCACCACTCCCGCAGTGCCGGACCGGCAACGTCACATCGAGGACGAGCTGGTCCGCACGGTGCTCGCCTCGTTCCACGACACGCCGGATGCCCGGCTCAAGGAACTCATGCAGGGCCTGGTGCACCACCTGCACGCCTTCATCCGCGAGGTCCGCCTCACCGAAGCCGAATGGCAGCAGGCCATCGACTTCCTCACCGCCACCGGCCACATCACCACCGACCGCCGCCAGGAGTTCGTGCTGCTGTCCGACGTCCTCGGCGCCTCCATGCAGACCATCAACGTCAACCACGAGGCCACCGCGGGCGCCACCGAGGCCACCGTGGTCGGCCCCTTCTTCGTCGAAGGCTCCCCCGAGATCGCCCTGGGCGGCGACATGGCCGCAGGCGCCCCGGGAGAACCCTGCTGGGTCGAGGGCACCGTCACCGACACCGACGGCAACCCTGTCCCGGGCGCACGCCTCGAGGTATGGGAAGCCGACGAAGACGGCCTCTACGACGTGCAGCACGACGACGGCCACCTGGCCGCCCGGGCCCACCTGTACACCGACGAGCAGGGCGCCTACGCATTCTGGGGGCTCACCCCCACGCCGTACCCCATCCCCCATGACGGTCCCGTCGGAACCCTGCTCGACAAGACCGCGCGCTCGCCCCTGCGCGCCTCCCACCTGCATTTCATGGCCACCTCGCCCGGCCTGCGCACCCTCGTCACCCACATCTTCGTCGAGGGCGACAGCCTGCTGGGCTCCGACGCCGTGTTCGGCGTCAAGGACTCCCTCGTCAAGCGCTTCGAACGGCAGCCGGCCGGCACACCGGCCCCCGACGGGCGCGACCTGTCGGGACGGAGCTGGTCCCGAGTGCGGTTCGACATCGTGCTCTCCCCTCGGCGGACATGACCTCCACGGACAGAAGGAGAAGGCTCACGTGCGGTTCGAGCATGAAACCCTGGCGCAGCGCGTGTGTTTCGCACCCGGGGACGCTTCGGCGGCGGTGCGCGCCGAGGTGGAGCGGCTGGGCGGCTCCCGGGCGATGGTGATCGCGGCGCGCTCCGAGGCGGGTCTGGCCGAGAAGGTCACCGCCCAGGTGCCGGTCGTGGTCCGCCACGACGAGGTGGTGATGCACGTACCGGTCGCCTCGGCCGAGCGGGCGCGCGCCACGGCCGCCACGCACGAGGTGGACCTCCTGGTCAGCGTCGGCGGGGGCTCGACGACCGGACTCGCGAAGGCGATCGCGCTGACCAGCGGGCTCCCCATCGTGGCCGTACCCACGACGTACGCGGGGTCGGAGGCCACCAGCGTCTGGGGGCTGACCGAGGGGGCCCGCAAGACCACCGGAGTGGACGCGCGGGTCCTGCCTCGTTCGATCGTGTACGACGCGACGCTGACGCTCTCGCTGCCGGTGGCCATGAGTGTGGCTTCCGGGCTGAACGCCCTCGCACACTGCGTGGACTCCCTGTGGGCGCCGCGCACCGATCCGGTGGACCAGGCGCTGGCGGGAGAGGGCATCCGTGCGCTGGCGTCGGGGCTCCCGGCCGTCGTGACCGACCCGACCGGGCTCGAGGGCCGCGAGCGGGTCCTGTACGGGGCCTACCTGTCGGCGGTGGCGTTCTCCTCGGCGGGCTCGGGACTGCATCACAAGATCTGCCATGTGCTGGGTGGCGCGTACGACCTGCCACACGCCCAGACGCACGCGATCGTGCTGCCGTACGTACTGGCGTTCAACGCACCCGCCGCCCCGGAGGCCGAGCACCGGATCGCGGAAGCGTTCGGTGCCGCGTCGGCCGTTGACGGCCTCCAGCGGCTGCGGCGTGCGGTGGACGCACCGAAAGCACTGCGCGACTACGGGTTCGACGAGGCGGACATCGATGATGCCGTGCGAGCGATCCTGGAGGTGGTCCCGGCGAACAACCCGCGCGCTGTGGCCCGTCATGATCTGCGGCGGCTGCTGCGCGCCGCGTGGCAGGGTGCAGACCCGTCGAGCCAGCAGTGATGAACCGACGGCTGATCAAGCAGCCGGCTGGACCCGCACGGGCAGGGATGCCCATGAGCGCAGGGTGTTGTTGGGGTGGCGGAGCGGTGCGCCGGTGAGTTCGATCCGCTGGACGCGACGAGCCAGGGCGATCAGCAACGCCTCGGCCTCCAGACGGGCGACGTGCTGGCCGACGCACTGGTGCAGGCCCATGCCGAAGCCGACGTGGCCGGAGGGGTCACGGGTGAGGTCGAAGTGGTCGGGGTCGTGCCAGCGGCCCGGGTCGCGGTTGGCCGCGCCGAGGAACATGAGGATCTTCGTGCCCTGGGGGACGACCGTCCCGGCCATGGTGACGTCGGTGGTGGCGGTGCGAAAGAAGGTCTGCACGGGTGACTGCCAGCGGACTGCTTCGTCGAAGGAGGTCCGCGCCAGCTCCGGCTGTTCCCGCAGTCGTTGCCATGCGCCGGGGTGGGTGGCGAAGGCGTACAGGCAGGCCGCCAGGCCGTGCACGGTGGTGTCGATGCCGGCGGTGAGCAGGGACCGCACCACCAACGGCGCCTGTTCGTGCGTGAGATCGCCGCGGTCGGCGGCGGCCCAGATCTGCGCGCCGAAGCCGTCCGCACCCAGCGCCTCCCGGGTGCACTGGGCGTTCACCCACGCTGAAAGCTCGGCCACCCGGTGGTCGTCCGCCGCGACGAGGTCGTTGCGCGGGCCGAACGCGTTGAAGGCCATGTTTCCGTACGGCAGGAGGTTCTCCCGGCCGTCGGGGCCGAGGCCCACGGCGTCGGGAAAGGCACGCAGCGGGAACGCCTCCGCCAGTGCCACGAAGGCGTCGAACTCCGTTGCATCACGGAGGACTTGGTCGACCAGTTCCTCGGCGACCGCGGCCCACCTCGTGCGCAGACGGCGGAGGGCGGGCGGGGCGAGGATCTCGCTCAGCACCCGACGGGGTGCGTCGTGGCGTGGCGGGTCGGCCTCCAGGAGCAGGCTCGGCGGGCGCCACGGCTTCTCATGACGGAAGTTGGCCAGGCCCACACCGGAGCCCGACTCGAAGTGCTGCCAGTCCGCCAAAGCGGCGTGCACGTGCTCGTAGCGGGCCAGGGCGTGGACGTCGTAGCGCGACAGGTACACGACCGGACCGGCCTCGCGCAGAGCCTGGTGCAGCGGTTCGGGGTCCAGCAGGACCTCGTGGGCGAACGGGTCGGCGTCACTGACGGGCAGCGCGACGGCATGCTCCAGTGCCTCGGACATCACGGCTCCTCGGGAAGGTGGGAATCTCAGAGATCGTGGAGATCTCAGAGATCGAGGACGAGACGGTCGCCGCAGGACCGGGATACGCACACGAACATGCAGTCGTTCGCCCTCCGTTGCTGGTCGGTGAGGACGGAGTCCCGGTGGTCGGGCTGCCCTTCCAGCACCGGCGTCAGGCAGGTGCCGCAGGTTCCCTGCTCGCAAGAGGACAGCACGTCCGCCCCGGCGCGACGCACCGCCCCCAGCACCGAGACCTCCGGGGTGACGGTGACGGTGCGTCCCGTACGGCGCAGCTCCACCTCGAAGGTGGTCCCCCGTACCGGCCCGGTTTGCGCGGCTGCGGTGAAGCGCTCGACGCGCAGGGCGTACGGCGGCCAGGCGGCGCAGGCCGCTTCGACGGCGGCGAGGAGCGGGGCCGGGCCGCAGCAGTACACCTTGGTGTCGGTCCGCGGCGTGCCCAGCAGGGCCGCGAGGTCCGGCAGCCCGAGTTCGTCCTGCGGGACGACGTGTACCCGCTCGCCGTGGGCATCCGTCAGCTCCTCGCGGAAGGCCATCGACGCCCGGGTCCGGCCGCCGTACAGCAACCGCCAGACGGTGCCGAGCAGTTCGGCCTGGCGCACCATGGGCAGCAGCGGGGTGATGCCGATGCCGCCCGCGATGAAGAGGTACTTCTCCGACGGCACGAGGGGGAAGTGGTTGCGCGGGCCGCCGACCCCGACGCGGTCCCCCGGACGCAGTCGGTCGTGCACATATGCGGAGCAGCCGCGCCCCGCCGGTTCCCTCAGGACGGCGATCCTGTAGGTGTGCGCGTCCCATCGGTCGCCGCACAGGGAGTACTGCCGGGTCGTCCCTTCCGGCAACACCAGGTCGATATGGGAACCCGGCGTCCAGTCCGGCAGCCGGCCGCCGTCCGGGCGCGCGAGGGTGAGTGACACGACGCCCGCGGCGACGCGTTCCTTCGCGGCGACCACCAGAGTTGCCGCGCACCCGGGCGTCGGCTGTCCCGTGCCGACTCCGGACTCGGCATCCGTAACCACGCTGATTCCGGCCACGTTGCCACCTCCCGTCGTTGGGTTGCAGGCAGGATGCGCGGTCGCCACGAACCGTCGCGACGGCATTCTCAATCAGTGAGAGACGAACTTGTGGCGCCCCTCAGATGGCCATCGCACTGCCGTCAGGTGAGGCCACCCGCATCGCGCAGCCGCCCCGCGGCGCCCGGCGCCCCCAGCGCCCGGGAGACACCACGTGCCGCGGTGCGCACCACCGGCACGACGGACGCGGCCCCGGCCTCGTTCGGGACGATCACCGCCAGCGCGGCCACCACCTCACCGCGCGCGTCACGCACCGGTGCCGCGATGCCCAGGACCTCCGGGTGCACGTACCCGGGGCAGTACGCGTACCCCTGCCTGCGGACCTCGGCCAGCACGGCCCGCAGCCGCGCGGCGGTGGCCGGAGTGTTCGGGGTGTAGCGGTGCAGCGGCTCGTCGAGCACCCGTTGGCGCAGGTCGGCGGGGCCGTGGGCGAGGAGGATCAGGCCGCTGGAGGAGGCGTGCAGCGGAAGGCGGCCCGCGATGCGGGTGTAGTTGATGACCGCACCCGGTGCCGTCAGCCGCTCCAGGAACAGCACCTCGTCGCCGTCCAGCACGCCGAGCTGTACGTGATGTCCGACGACATCGTGGACGCCCTCCATGAACGGCATGGCCGCGTTGCGCAGCGACAGAGTGGGCGAGGCCCGGGTGGCCAGCTCCCACATGCGCATGCCGACCCGGACCCGGCGGCCGGTGTCCCGGGCCAGGAACCCGTACGAGACCAGCTCGGCCACCAGCCGCGATGCGGTCGCCACGTGCAGCCCCGTACGGCGGGAGATCTCCGAGACGGTCAGGGCCGGCTCCTCCGGCGTGAACGCCTCGAAGATCCGTACGGCCCGCGCCAGAACCGACTCGCCGTTCTGTGTCCTCACCTCGTCATCATCGGATCTCTCCCGGACGCGTCAACCCCACGGCGGCTCGTTTGTGGGGACGCCCGCGGTGGCGGAGGCGGTACCGCCCCTGGCGCGGGTGGCAGGGGCGCCGATGGAGCCCCTGCCGGGCGAAGTAACCGCCCCGGCCCGTCGGCAGAGCGTCTCGGAATTCGCCGCCCACTGGCAGTTCGCGGGCGGCAGGAGCGGTCCGCGGCCAGGTGGACCTCACGGGCGGCGCCGAGTCGACGGCGGGCGCCAAGTGCTAGCGTGAGGCGGACTGGGCCGGTCCGTCCGGCGAACCTGTGTCCTGACGGGGGACCCCTTCCACCATGCACCACCTTCCACGCGCCGCCGCGCTCGCCGCCTGCGCCCTTCTCACCCTCTCGGCCTGCTCCGGCAGCGGGTCAAGCGACGCACCATCCGCCGCCGGGAAGGATGGGAAGAACAGCACCAGCAGCGGCTCGCCGAGTTCGAAAGCCACGCCGTCGCGATCCGCCGCGGCGGGCGAGGCGACTGGCGGAACCGGCCCCGCTCAGGCCGTCACGTCCAAGGCCGAAGTCAGCATCAAGTCATGCCAGCTGCGCGACGCGTCCAAACTGTTCGCGGTCATCCAGCTCAACAACACCAAGGGCGCGGCGGACTACGCCTACACCGTCAAGGTCCGCTTCCTGAACCCCGCACACCCCGGCCAGGCGGTCTACACCACCCTCGCCCACCAGCCCGTCCCAGTCGGAGTCATGCGAAGCGCACTCGCCTCCACCGCTTGGAAGGGCAACACCGCCGCGATGCCGAAAACCTGCGAGGTCGCCAAGGCCACCAAGGTCAAGACGGCCAGCTGACCCGTCTGGGGCGGAGGTGGCTGCGGTCACGCCCGGCAGGGCTCCCCCATGTGTTCGTCCGGAACGCTGTACACCGCCTTGCGCACACCGATCACCTCTCGCAGCGCCGGCACGGCTGAGTGCGGATGTGCGCCACCAACCTCCGTACCGCCTCGTCCAGCGGCACATCGCACAACCGGAGGCAGCCCGGACCCGAGTGCGGTTCGCGTGCGTCGGCGTACCCCAGTAGCCGTGGCGCTCCCGCACCGAGGATCCGCAACGCCTCGGCCAACTTCGCGGCCCGCGCAGTGAGACTCGCGTCGCCCCTCAGGATGCGCTCGCGCGGCGGCGGGCCGGGACGTGATCCCCTCGTCCGGGGTTGTCTCCGTCGACCATGACGGTCGACACGGTGCTGCCGGGGAGCAGACAACCGTGGATGTGCCCGCCGACATGACCCGGCTGACCTTCGACACGATCGGGCTGTGCGGGTTCCGCTACGACTTCGAGTCGTTCCGCCGCGACGAGCCGCACCCCTTCGTCGCGGCCATGTCGCGCGCGCTCGACTTCGTCCAGGCCAAGGGCGAGTCACTGCCGGGCATGGAGGTGTTCAGGCAGAAGCAGAGCCAGCAGTTCCGCCGGGACGGCGAGTCGATGGCGGACCTGGTCGACGAGGTGATACGGCAGCGCAGGTCCTCCGGGGACACGAGCACGGACGATCTGCTCGGGCGAATGCTGCACACCCGGGACGCGGCGACCGGCGAACCGCTGGACGACGCCAACATCCGCCACCAGGTGATCACCTTCCTCATCGCCGGGCACGAGACCACCAGCGGCGCGCTGTCGTTCGCCCTGTACTACCTCACCAAGCACCCCGAGGTGCTGGCCCGGGCCCAGGCGGAGGCGGACGCCCTGTGGGGGGACGCCGACGAGCGACGAGCCCGACCCCGAGTACGGGGACATCGGCACGTTGACCTCGCCTGGGGCGAGAACGTGGAGCTGTTCGACCCGGACCGGTTCGCGGCGCGGCAGCGCATCAGGACCGGCCTGCGGCCCGGCGCGCTTCGGGCACCACCGCGTTGGCCTTCCTGCACGGCTCCAATCTGGCGACCGGCTCGGGTATCGCCCGTGACCTGGCGGTGGAGGGTGAGGAGCGTGGTTTCGCGACGTCCGTCACTCCCCTCAACGACACCGCGGGGAAGCTCAAGGACGTTGACCACCCGGTGGTCATCGTGGCCGCCTCCTACAACGGCAAGCCCACCGACGACGCCGCGGAGTTCGTCGCCTGGCTGGAGGGGCTGGAACCGGGCTCTTACGACGGTGTCGAGTACGCCGTTCTGGGGCTCGGCGACCACAATCAGCTCCTGGAACCTTGGCATCTCCCTGTCGGACTCGCAGTTCCAGAGCGTGTCGACGTCCGGTTGGCCGCGCCGCTGCTGGACCCGGCGAGGGTCGCCGGGTCGATGCGGGGCCTTCTTCAGACGGATGGTGTCCATGCGGGCGCGCGTTCGCGGTGCAGTGCGCGGCCGACGGTCAGGGCCCGTGCCGCGCGGTCCGCCGTCGCACCGCTGAGCCCCGTGCCCAGCCGCAGCGCGCGCAGGGTGAGGACTTGCGCGGCCATCATGGCGATGACCGGGTCGCGGGAGGTGAGGTAGCGCTCGCAGCCCGGGTCGCGCAGGTCGTCCCGAACCAGTCGGCGCCCGCCGCGCACCTGCTCCATGAGCTCTTCGATGCGCGTGTTCAGCGGGGCGGCCGCGCCGTTGGCCGCCCACCGCAGGTACGGCAGCTCGCGCGGCCCCATCGCCAGGACCACGGTCTCCGCCATCCGCCGCACGGCCGGATCGGGGTGCAGCAGCCGATGCGCCTGGCAGACCGGAATGCAGGTGCAGACCTTGTTGCAGGTGCAGATCGTGCCGCCGCCACCGCCGTAGGTGGGGTCCGGTGCCTCGTAGGTGGGTGGTTCGTACGTGGGTGGTTCGTATGTCGTCGGTGGTTCGTACGTGGGGGTCGGTGGTTCGTACGTCGTCGGTGGTTCGTACGTCGGCGTCGGGGAGTCGGGGGTCGGTGTCGTCGGGCTGAGGGTCGACGGACTCGATGAGGGGTGGGAGGTGGTGGGAGACGGCGAGGAGGGAGACTCCGAGCCCCCGTCGTCGCATCCGCCGAGCAGCAGGGCCGCCGCGACGGACGACGCGATCCCGGCCCCGAGGAGACCGCGCCGCCCCGATGCCGCCGACCACGGTGGTCCGGTGATGGGCAGGATCTCGACCGGCCCCGTGGCCTCCGGGTCGTCGACCCGCTGGATCTCGTAACGCGGAGCGTCCGGTGTCTGCTCGGGTGGCTGCCCGGCCTGGTTGTCCCTGTTGTCCTTGCTATCCCTCCCTGGGCGCCTCGGTCGCGGCCAGGGCAGCATGACGTCATTCATTCGTGCCTCCGTGGACGCCGCAGGGCTCCCCGGTGTGGTCGTCGCGCCATATGAGGCCGCCCGACCCGGCGATCCGGGTGAGGAGCTGGTCCTTCACCAGTTCCCTGGTGATGTGGCAGCGCTGGGACCCGGTGAACTCGCCTCGGCCGTTCGTCGCCAGCGACTTGTGATAGCAGTCGCCCGCGCAGTTCCACTTGGCGAAGCACCCGTCGCAGAACGACCGGTGTTCGACGCCCAGATCGCGCAGCCGGTCGAGACGGTCCATGTCGAAGGTGTAGCCGTCCGGCCCCGGCGAACCGTAGAAGAACACGTCGGCGAACTCGTTGTCCTCGGAGAACGCCTCGAAGCAGGCCGATACGTTCCCCGCGGGGCTCAGGCAGAAGTTGTCCTGGGTGATCCCGCAGAAGTGGTTGGTCAGCGTTCCGACCCGGGCCGCGCTGTAGATCAGCTCATGACCGAAGCGGGCGGCCCTGCCCTGCGCTTCCCGGTAGGCGGCGATGAACTCCTCGGTCTCCGCGTCCGGCTCCCCCGCGTGCCGTCCCAGCTGGTAGGCGGGTTCCACCTGGACACGCTTCGGTGTGAAGTTCGACAGCACGAACTCGATCGAGTCGGGCAGCAGCGGTATCTGCTCCGCGGTGACGGTCAGCCGCACCGCGTAGGGGTAGTCCGCGTCGGTGAAGCGCCGCATGGTGTGCATGACGCGCGCGCTCGATCCCGTGCCCCGTACGGTCGGCCGGTGCTTGTCGTGGGCCTCGGGCAGGCCGTCGAAGGGCAGGCTCATGCCGCCGTTGAGGTTGGTGATCATCCAGTCGATCTGGCGGTCGGTGAACACGCCGTTCCCCGCGGAGGCCGCGATGACCTGGAGGTCTCCTGCCCGCTCACGGGCGTACGCCAGCGACTCGGTCATCAGGCCCCAGTGGACGCTCGGCTCGCCGCCCCCGTGGTAGTGCACCCCGGCGAACGGGGCGCCCTCGCGCCGGGCGTTGTCGATGACGAAGTCGATGCCGCGCTTGGCCACGTCCATCGTCATATACGTGGCGGGACTGTCGCCCGCGGAGGCGTAGCAGTAGGTGCAGCGCAGATTGCACGCCGTCGTCAGGAAGAGCGTGACCTCGGTGGGCGTGGGGGTGCCCCGGCGGCGAGTGACCGGCGCGGGGGGTCTGTTCAGGAGCCCGGTCTCACGGGCGAACGCCGCGACGTTCTGGTCCCCGCCCTCACCACCTGTCAGGACGGCGGAGAGGGCCGCCACCATGCCGTTCGTGGCGGCGAAGGCCACCCCATGCAGGGGGGCGTACACCAGATGGGCCCCGTCTTCCAATGGAATCGCAAAGACATCCCCGGTTCCGTTCAACGATCGCTCCCAGCAGCTCGCCTCGACCGCGCTGCGACGGCACGGGCAGCAGTGGGATGTCGTACAGCGCACCCATCGCCCCCGTGGCAGCACCGGCGACCGCCATCCTGCGCCCCATCCTCGGGACCCCTCCCGAGGGTGATGTGCAAGCTAGCTCGTTCGAGTGAATCGCTACGGGTGTTGCGCGTTATGGACCGGATGCCGATATGGGCGCCGCCGAGCGGCCCTGCCCGGCCTCCTGGAAGGACCCCGGCTCAGGCGGCAAGCCTCGGTGCCACGGCCACCGCGGGCACGGGTGCCACCGGGATGCGTACCGGTGCGACGGGGGAAGGGGCGGGCCACACGCGGTACGTGGTCTTGGCCTGGTCCACAAGGGGATCACCGAGGGTGGCTCGCCCCTCGGAGTACAGCCTGTCGCATTCGGGGGTGGGGAGGGCGACGTAGCAACCTCCCCGGTTGGTGGCGGAGTCGTACGGCTGCCAGTAGCCGTACCGGCGGCGGCCGCTCGCGTGCACGGTGAGGAACACCGGAGTGCGGGAGTCGGACACGACGCGGAGCACACCGGCGCTGGAAACGTCGAACGGGGCCTCGGAGCGGGAGCGGGACTGGTAGCGGGCGGGGGACATCACGATCGCCTTTCCGAGGGGCCGGGACTCAAGATCAATTACCCAATTAAAGCAGCGTTTTGATCTTGAGTACACAACTTTCTTGCATGCAAAGGGGATTGGATCACGCGGCCCCGCACCGACCCGGTGACAGGCACACGGGGGTGCGGGGCAGTCCGCGGGTCGTCGCCGCCTCACCGACCGGGTGGTGTCAGCTGCCCGTGGCCCGGACGGTGCTCATGACCTGCTTGATCTGGGCAGCGGTCAGCGCGTTCGGAACACCTTGGTCCGCGTAGATCACCCAGCCGTGCATGGTCCCGTCGGGGAGCTTCTGCGCGATGCTGTGCACGATCGCCTTCGGCGGGACGCATGAGCTGGGGCGGTTGGTGACGGTGACCTCGGCGGTCGCGGTGTAGCCGTCGATGCCGCCCTGCTTCAGCGGCTTGGCCGGAGTGACCTTGACCTTGGGCTTGTGGTCCTCGCCACCGTACGCGGCGAAGCCCCAGTTGCCCGCCCAGTTGCGAGCGTTCTCCTGGAGGGAGCCGTCCTTGCCGCCGCCCGTGGTGCCGACGGTGGCGAGCTGCCCCTTGCCCGCCTCGCCGATGGCCTTCGGGTTGGGACTCGACCCGCAGCCGCCCTCGCGGTAGTTGGCGGCTCCGGTCATGACGACGATCGGCTGGCCGTTCTTGTCCGTGTAGGACAGGGCCGTGCCCTCGTCGATGCGCTTCCACTTCTTGGCCTCGGCGGGCACGTCGTAACGGAAGTGGTGCTTCTGTGAGGTCTGCGTCTGCCATCCCGGGACCGACGGCTGGTCGCCCGAGGGGCTGGCCGGGCCGGAGGACTGGGACGATCCTGCCGAGGGTGCCTTCGACCCGGCCGCGTCGGTGCCCTTGTCCGTGGCCTGGCCGGTGTCTTCGTTGCACCCGCTCACAGCGAGGGTCATGCCTATGCCGACGGCTGCGATCAGAGTCTTCTTCGTTCGTCGGGACGGCATCCGGGTGGCCTGTCGGTGCTGAGCAATGCGCTTGAGGATCTTTGGCTGAGACATGATCGGCACTTTAAGCCACCTGCGCTGGCGCAATCCCACCGGTGGATGCCTCATCGCGAGACGTATACCTACTCGTGACACACAACACCGATCGGTGACGTTCCTGCACACCGTGCCGGATCGGCGGCCTTTACCGCTGATCCGGATCACCATAGGGTCCAGCCCATGGACTGGTTGGGGCCGGTGAACACGCTGATGGGTGCGGGGATCGGCGTGGGCGCGACGCTTCTCGCCGACCGGCTTCGCTGGCGCCGTGAGCGCGAAGCGCTCCGCCAGGACACGCGTCGGCAGGCGTACGCGTCGTTCATGGCTGCCCTCTCGGAGGTGTATACGCGCCTCCATGTGATCGCTCGCGAGGGAGGCTCGGCGGAGGACGCGGGAAGGGCGGCCCACGAGGCTTTCGCGTCCAGCAACCTGTATCCGTTGCGCTACGAGCTCGCGCTGATCGCTCCGTGGGAGGTCATGGAACCGACCAACCAGGTCTTCTGGAAGATTCGCGACCTCCGTGACCTGGTGGCCACCGGCGTCACCACGGAGGATCCGGCCTTCGGGAAACACCTTCGCGACTACCTCGCGGCGGCTGAGACCGCGCAGACGGCCATGCGCCGGGACCTTGGCACCTCCTGGCCGCAACACGACGAGGATCCCCCTGCGCCACGCGCCGGTTGAAGCACACGGCACCGCGCCCAGGAGGATCGTGGGGGCATCCTGGGCGGGTCCCGTCCCGCCCAGGACGCGGTGTTCTACGACGAGCCCTTCGAGGCGCCGACTTCCGCCGGCGCGGCCGGTGCCGTGGCCTCGTCGTCGACCGTGTCCTCGTTGTCGTCGGCCGTGGCGGCTTCCCGCGTGTCCTGACCGTCCTGATGGGCGTCCCGCTTCTTCTCCGAACGGTCCACGACGGCGGCGGCCAGCGCGTTGCCGACGACGTTCACCGCGGTACGCGCCATGTCGACGATGAAGTCGACGCCGACCAGGAGCGCGACCCCCTCGGCCGGGATGCCCACCGACTTGCCCGCGGCGAGGAGCACCACGATGGAGGCCGATGTGACGCCCGCCATCCCCTTGGAGAGCACCACCAGGACACCGACCATGAGCAGCAGGGACGGTATCGAGGTGTCCGCGCCGTAGGCGTGGGCGAGGTACACCAGGGCGGTGGCCTGGTAGAGCACGGAGCCGTCGGAGTTGAAGGAGTAGCCGAGGGGGACGACGAACGAGGACGTCGAGCGGCTGACGCCGAAGGCTTCGAGCTTGCCCATCAGGGGTGCCAGAACCGCTTCGGAACTGCGCGTGACGAAGGCGAGCCCGACGAGTCCGCCGATCTGCTTGAGCAGGTCCACGTACCGGATGCGGTAGATCAGCGCGATGGCCGGGAAGACCACGCCGAGGACGATGGCCAGGCCCGCGTAGACGACGGCGATGAAGCCGAGCAGGCTCTTGAGGTTGCCGAATCCGTAGTGCGCCACGTCGTAGCTGATGAAGCCGAGGACGCCCAGGGGGGCGAGGCGGATGACATAGCCGACGACCTTGAACATGGCCGACGAGACGGATTCCAGGACCGAGGAGAAGGGTGCGGACTTCTCACCGATGGCGGCCATCCCGACACCGAGGAAGAGCGCGAAGACGATCGCGGCGAGCAGGTTGCCCTCGGTGAACGCGGCGAAGACGTTCTTCGGAACCGAGTGCAGGATCAGCTCGTGGAAGTCGACGCCCTGGTCCATGGACTCCAGGCTCTTGGTGTCGCCGCCGGCGACGGGGGCGCCCCTGCCGATGCCGGTGAACTCGGCCAGCGCCACCGCGATCAGGAGGATCACCGTGGTGACGACCTCGAAGTAGAGGACCGCCTTGCCGGCGACGCGGCCCACCTTCTTCACCGACTCCATGCGGGCGATGCCCAGCACGATCAGCGGGAAGACCAGGGGCAGCACGACCATCTGCACCAGGTTGAGGAAGATGTCACCGAGGAGCTTCAACTGCTCGCCGACGGAGGGTGCGAAAGTCCCGATCAGCGCGCCGAGGCCGACGGCAAGCGCCGACTGCACTCCGAGGGGCAGCCGCCACCAGCGCTTTGCGCGCGCCGACGGGGCCGTCCCGCCGGGGTCGGACTCGGAACGGTCGGTGGGGGGCGCCGTGCTGTGTCCTTTGTGCATGTTTGGAGCTCCAATGGGTTGTGCTCTGGGGGGAGTTCAGCCGACGTCCGTCGCCCGGGCCGCGCCGCGGACGGCTCCGGCGACCGCGCCCGCGACCGTGTCGTTGAAGACACTCGGGATGACGTAGTTCGGGTTGAGCTCGTCCTCGCTGACCACGTCCGCCAGCGCGCTCGCGGCGGCGAGCATCATGTCGGTGTCGACGGTCCGGGACTGGGCGTCCAGGAGGCCACGGAAGACACCAGGGAAGACCAGGACGTTGTTGATCTGGTTCGGGAAGTCCGAGCGGCCGGTGGCGACCACCGCGGCGGTCTGACGGGCGATCGCCGGGTCCACCTCGGGGTCCGGGTTGGCCAGCGCGAACACGATCGCGTCGTCCGCCATCGCCGCCACGTCCTCGCCCGACAGCACGTTCGGGGCCGACACGCCGATGAAGACATCCGCGCCCCGCACCGCCTCCCGCAGCGTGCCCGTGACACCCTCCGGGTTGGTGTTGTCCGCGATCCACCGCAGCGGCGAGTCCGGATCGGCGGAGACCAGGTCCTCACGGCCGGAGTGCACCACACCGTGGATGTCGGCGACCACCGCGTGCCGCACACCCGCGGCGTTCAGCAGCTTCAGGATCGCCGTGCCCGCCGCACCCGCGCCGGACATCACCACCCGCACGTCCTCGATCTTCTTGTTCACCACCCGCAGCGCATTGGTCAGCGCCGCCAGCACCACGATCGCCGTGCCGTGCTGGTCGTCGTGGAAGACCGGGATGTCCACCGCCTCCCGCAGCCGCGCCTCGATCTCGAAGCACCGCGGGGCGGAGATGTCCTCCAGGTTGATGCCCGCAAACCCCGGGGCGATGGCCTTGACGATCTCCACGATCGCGTCGGTGTCCTGGGTGTCCAGACAGATCGGCCACGCGTCGATCCCGGCGAAGCGCTTGAACAGCGCCGCCTTGCCCTCCATCACCGGCAGCGCGGCCTTCGGCCCGATGTTCCCCAGCCCCAGCACCGCGGAACCGTCCGTGACGACCGCGACGCTGTTGCGCTTGATGGTCAGCCGCCGGGCATCCTCCGGATTGTCCGCGATCGCCTGGCACACCCGCGCCACACCGGGGGTGTAGACCATGGACAGATCGTCACGGTTGCGGATCGGGTGCTTCGACGACATCTCGATCTTGCCGCCGAGGTGCATCAGGAACGTACGGTCGGAGACCTTGCCCAGCGACACACCCTCGATACCGCGCAGCTTCTCCACGATCTCATCGGCGTGCGCGGTCGACGTCGCCGCGATCGTGACGTCGATACGGAGCTTTTCGTGGCCGGAAGCGGTCACATCGAGGCCGGTGACGGAGCCACCGGAGGACTCCACGGCCGTGGTCAGCTGGCTGACCGCCGTACCGCTCGCGGGGACCTCCAGCCGGACCGTCATCGAGTACGAGACGCTGGGCGCCGTTGCCATGACCGTCTTCCTCCACTGGTGCCTTGTGTGTTCGTTACGTTGATTTCGGTGCGCAGGCGGCATCAGGCCGTCGTCCCGGCGATGTGCTCCGGACGCAGCAGGGTCGCGAGCCGGTCGGCGGGCAGCAGGCCCTTCTCCAGGACGAGTTCGGCGACGCCGCGGCCGGTGGCGAGGGCCTCCTTGGCGATGCCGGTGGCGGCGGTGTAGCCGATGTGCGGGTTGAGGGCGGTGACGAGCCCGATCGAGTTCGCCACGCTCGCGCGCAGGGTCTCGGTGTTGGCGGTGATGCCGGAGACGCAGCGGGTGGCGAGGGTGAGACAGGCGGCCCGAAGGTGGGTGACGCTCTCCGAGAGGGAGTGCAGGATGATCGGCTCGAAGGCGTTCAGCTGAAGCTGCCCGGCCTCGGCGGCCATCGTGATGGCCACGTCGTTGCCGATCACCTCGAAGGCCACCTGGTTGACGACCTCGGGGATCACCGGGTTGACCTTGCCGGGCATGATGCTCGAACCCGCCTGCACCGGCGGCAAGTTGATCTCATTCAGCCCGGCACGCGGGCCCGAGGAGAGCAGCCGCAGGTCGTTGCAGCTCTTGGACAGCTTGACCGCGATGCGCTTCAGGACACCCGACAGATGGACGAACGCCCCACAGTCCTGGGTGGCCTCGACCAGATTGGCGGCGGTGATCAGCGGCAGCCCGGTGATGTCCTCCAAGTGGCCGCGGGCGGCCTCCGCGTAGCCCCTCGGGGCGTTGAGGCCGGTGCCGATCGCGGTGGCGCCAAGGTTGATCTCGTGTACGAGGCCGGAGGCCTCCAGCAGCCGGCTCTGGTCTTCCTCCAGCATCACTGCGTACGAGGAGAATTCCTGACCCAGCGTCATCGGCACCGCGTCCTGGAGCTGGGTGCGGCCCATCTTCAGGATGTCGCGGAACTCCTCGGCCTTGGCGGCGAAGGCCAGGCGCAGGACGGTCATCGCGTCGAGGAGCTCCCGTACGGCGATGATCGTGGCGACCTTGACGGCGGTCGGGTAGACGTCGTTCGTTGACTGGCTGAGGTTGACGTCCTCGTTGGGGTGCAGGCGGGAGTAGTCGCCCTTTTCATGGCCCAGGATCTCCAGCGCCCGGTTGGCGATCACCTCGTTGGCGTTCATGTTGGTCGAGGTCCCGGCACCGCCCTGGATCACGTCGACGACGAACTGATCGTGCAGTCGGCCGTCCCGGATCTCCCGGCACGCGGCGGCGATGGCGTCGGCCTTCTCCGGAGCCAGCAGTCCGAGATCCTCATTGGCCCGTGCCGCGGCCTCCTTGACCGCGGCGAGGGCGTTGGTCAGGTGCGGGTATGCGGAGATCGCCGTACCGGTGATGGGGAAGTTCTCCGAAGCGCGCAGGGTGTGGATGCCCCAGTACGCGTCGGCGGGCACCTCCCGGTCGCCGAGCAGATCGTGTTCACGGCGATGACCGGCAGTCATGGACACATCAGTTCCTTGGGAAGGGGTGGTGGGGATTCGGACGAAGGAGGGCATCACACGAGCACGGGACCCCTGCGGGCGCGGGGACGCCAGCCGGCTCGGAGCCCGGGGCCAACGGCGGTCCTTGCCGTTGCGTTCATGGAAGACCACTTTGGAGAGCCGATCCTGTGAAGTCCATCGGCAATTTCCCAGGTTGCCTGTGAAGCTCTGCTTCACAGGAGCCGTCCCGTCTGGTGAACTGCCTCATGTGATCGATCCACGGAGACTCCGGGTGCTGCGCGCCCTGGCCGAGCACGGCACCGTCACCGCCGCCGCCCAGGCCCTCTACCTGTCCCCATCAGCGGCTTCGCAGCAGCTCGCGGCGCTCGAGGCGGAGGTCGGGCACGCGCTGCTGGAGCGGCGCGGCCGCACCGTCCGGCTCACGCCCACGGGCGCCGTGCTCGCCGACCATGCGGCAAGGATCGCCGCGCAGCTGGAGCAGGCGGAGGCCGACATGGCCGCCAGCTCGGCGGGTCTGGCGGGTGAGGTGACCATCGCCGCGTTCGCGAGTGCGATCACCGAAGTGGTGGCCCCGACGGTGGCGGCGCTGCGGAAACGCGCTCCGCAGGTGCGAATCCGCGTGAAGGACGCCGAGGGGCACGCGAGCCGTCGGCTCCTCATCGACGGCGCGGTCGACATCGCCCTGGCGGTGGAGCACCGGGACACCCCCGGCCAGAACGGCGAGCAGCTGCTCCGTAAGCCGTTGTACGCCGAACCGTTCGATGTCGTCCTGCCGGCCGACCATCCGCTGGCCTCCGCCCCGGAACTGGCCCTGACCGACCTGAGCGCGGATCCGTGGGTCACGCCGTGGCCCGGCAACCCGGTGCATGACGTGGTCCTGCGCGCCTGCGAGGAGGTGGGTTTCCAGCCCCGGGCGGAGTGCCTGGCCGATGACTCCCGGGCGGTGTGCGCACTGGTCTCCGCCGGCGCCGGGGTGGCGATGGTGCCCCGTTCGGCGCTGCACGGCATCGCTTTCGGCGGCGCCGTCGTACGTCCGGTCAGCGGCTCCCGTCCGACGCGGCGGGTGTTCACGGCCGTCCGGCGCGGCAGCGAGGGCCACCCGCTGCTCCAGCTGGCGCTGCGCGGGCTGGGCGACCAGGCGGCCGGCCTCAGCTCCTGACCTGCGGGGGCGACGGCCGCCGGGTCCTGGAAGCGTGCGTGCGGTGCTGCCGGTCTGAGAGGGGGGAAGTGCTCACAGCTTTTCGAAGGGGTCGTGCTCGGCGAGGAGCTTCTCCACCCGCGCCTGGTCGACCCGGCTGACGAGCTGCCCGGCCTCCTGCCGGTCCCGGATCACCTTGGCCAGGGTGAACGCGGAGGTCACCAGGTAGAGCACGGCGATGGCCAGGAAGCCTCGTACCCAGGCGTCGGCGTTCAACCGGAAGATGCCGATGGCGGTGGCCGCCATGGCGATGGAAAAGGAGGCGACCGCCTGACCGTAGAACGCGGTCGTGCTCTGCTGCTTGACCGGTGTCTCACTCATGGGCAAAGAATCGGCGGCCGCCGTCGGCCCCACATCCGCCCGGATACTCAGGTACGTACTCAGATCGGGCGCGCGCCACGGTGCCCTCGCCGGGTCTCGCCCTCCCCCCTTCCCTCCGGTCCATTGTTTCGCGCGGCGAAATGGGCTGCGCAACAACACAGGTGGGCGCCAGCCTCGAAGAACGCGGGCCCGGATTGCGGATCGGAACGGGGGAGGGCCCGACACGCGCCCTGCGGCGGAGAACGGCAGGACGAACCCAGCAACTCGCGATCAGTGGAGGGAAGCCGTGCGATCGAGGTACTCAGTCATCGTGGCCCTGGCGGCAGGGGCCGCCGTCGCGCTCCCGGGGGCGGCTGCGGCACACACGGCAGCCGGTGGGGGCACCGGCGCGGAGCAGACGACCACGGAGGTCCGCCCCCTGGGCAACTGTTCCATCGGCGGCCATATCTGCGGAAACGTCTACAACCGCGACAACCGGTACACGCTTATGATCACCAATGACTGGGGGAAGCACAGCAACTCCTCGACGTGGCGCACCCTCAAGCCCGGTCAGAACGGGCACCACGTGGGCGTGAAGGACGTCGACGGGTACTGGGTCGGCCCCGGGTGCAAGGCCAAGCGTTCGCTGGGGATGAGGACGGTGGGGCCCGGCTGGCACAAGGTGCGGGACGGCCAGAAGATCCAGATCGTCGACATCCGCTGCTGACCGGTCCGCCCGCCCGGTCGTGCGCGACCGTGGGGCGTGGCCCCGGCGGTGTGCCCCGCGGTCAGACCGCGGGGCACGTCGTGCGGTATGCGGTGCCGGGGATCAGCTGCCGCCACTCCTGTGGCGTGAGGTTGCGGCCGGCCGTGCGGCACAGCTGCGCCGAGGTGTGCCGGGGGTCGGCGTTCCACAGCATGACGGACTGGTCGTCGCCTCCGGTGGCCAGCGTGCGGCCGTCGGGGCCGAAGGCGAGCGACCTGACCTGCTTGGTGTGCCCGGTCAGCAGGGCCAGCGGGCTGCGCCGGGCGATGTCCCACAGCATCACCGACTTGTTCGAGTTGGCTGTGGCGAGCATGCGGCCGTCCCTGCTGAACGCCAGCGCGAACGCGGGACCGGTGCTGTCGGCGAGGGTGGCCACGCGGGTGCGCTTGGCGACGTCCCACAGCATCACCTTCTGATCGATTCCGGCGGTCGCCAGCATGCGGCCGTCCGGGCTGAAGGCCACGGATCTGAGCTGTCCCGTATGCCCTGACAGGGTGGCCAGCCTGGTCCGTCTCGCCACGTCCCAGAGCGTCGCTTTGCGGTCCTGGTTGGCGGTGGCGAGGAATCGGCCGTCGGGGCTGAAGGCCACGCCGTTGACGGCGGTTTCGGCTTCTCCGGACGCCGCGGTCAGGGAGGCCAGCCGGGTGCGGCGGGCGGCGTCCCACAGGATGACCTTCTTGTCCGCGCCGCCCGTCGCGACGAGGCGCCCGTCCGGGCTGTACGCGACGTCCATGACGCGACCGGCATGCCCGGTACGCCTGACGGGCGGGCCGTGGCCCGCACCGTTCCAGAAGGTCAGGACGTGGTTGCGGGCGCTCGCGGGCCGCCCGTCGGTACCGCTCACGGTGGCGAGCGTGCGTCCGTCGGGGGCGAACGCCACGGCGTGTACGGAACCGGATCCGCTGGTGAACGTGGCGCGGCGGGTGCGGCGCCTACTGTCCCAGAGCACGACGTCGTCACCGCCGGCCGTGGCGAGCGTGCGGCCGTCCGGGCCGAAGGCGACGTCGTTGATCCGGTCGCGGTGGCCGGAGAGGGGAATCCGGGCCGTGTCCCAGAGCACGACCTTGCCGTCCTCGCCCGCGGACGCGAGGAGGGAGTCCCGTGGGCTGAAGGCGAGCGTGTAGACGTTGGTGGTCTGCCCGGTCAGCGTGGTCAGGCGGGTGGCGCTGCCGGAGTCCCACAGCATGACCGACTTGTCGTGCCCTCCGGTGGCGAGGGTGCGCCCGTCGGGGCTGAAGGCCACCGCTCTGACCTCGCCGCTGTGTCCGCGCAGGGTGGCGACGCGGGTGTGGCGCCGGACGTCCCACAGCCTCGCGGTCCAGTCGTCGCTCGCTGTGGCGAGCGTACGGCCGTCCGGGCTGAAGGCGACGGCGTCGACGGACCGGGTGTGGCCGGTGAGGGTGGCGATCCGCTTTCCCGTGGCGGTGTTCCACAGCATCACCCGGTGGTCAGCGCCCGCGGTGGCGAGCGTACGGCCGTCCGGGCTGAAGGCGACCGCCCAGACGATGCCGGTGTGGCCGGAGAGGGTGAGCCGCCGGGCGTGGCGCCCGGTGTCCCAGAGTCTGACGGAGTGATCGGCACCCGCGGTGGCCGCGGTCCGGCTGTCCGGGCTGAAGGCGATGCTCTTGATCTGCCCCTTGTGGCCGGTCAGGGCCGCCGATGGCCGCCGCGTCGCAGCGTCCCAGAGCACCAGCTTCCCGTCGTTGCCTCCCGTTGCGAGCGTGCGGCCGTCCGGGCTGTAGGCCACCGCGCGCAGCCAGGTGGAGTGTCCGGTCAGGGTGGCCAGCCGCCGTCGTGCGCCCGTGTCCCACAGCATCAGCGTGCGGTCGCGGCTGACGGTGGCGAGCGTTCCATCGGGGCCGAAGGCGGCCTCGGAGACGGCGTCGTTGTGGCCGGACAGCTCGGCCCGGTAGTACTGACGTGCCGAGATGGTCAGCATGGCGCTGCGCGCTTCGAACGTCCGCGCGGTACGGAATGCCTCCACGCTCAGCAGCATGGCCGCAGCGGGCCGGGATTCGGCGAGGCCGAGCGCCTCGGCCGCCAGTTGCCGTGATACGGCGACCCGGTGGGCCCGCAGGGCGTCCCGGCGCTGTTGCAGGGCGACCACGCTGACGCCGGTGACCACGAGCAGCAGCAGCGCGAGGCCCGCGGCGAGGAGGCGCAGATGGCGGTGTCGCCGCACGGCGGCGGCCCGCTCGCTGTCCTCCAAGTCGACGCTCGCGTCGAGGAACGCGCGCTCAGCCGCGTTCAGCTCGTCGCGGCTGCCGTCGCGGGACGCCCAGTCGCGGAGTATCGCGAGCCGCGTTCCCCGGTACAGGGCACCGGAGTCGCGGTCGAGCTGCGTCCATGCCTGTGCGGCCTCGGTCAGGTGCCGGTGGACCCGCAGCCGCTCACGGTCCTCCTCGACCCAGGCGCGCAGCCGCGGCCAGCCGCTGATCAGCGCCTCGTGTGCGAGATCGGCGGCGTCCTCGTCCAGGGTGATCAGCCGGGCGCGGGTCAGCTGCTCGAGGACGATGGAGAGGTCCTCGGGGGAGGCCGTGCTGTCCAGTTCGGACCGGTCGACAGGGCGGCGGGTGTCCTGGGCACCTTCACCTGGGGTGATGAGCCTGAGCAGGACGCGGCGGGCGATCTCGGCACGTTCGGGGGTGAGTTCGGCGTAGGCGTGCTCCGCGGTGCGGGCGATGGCACCGTGCAGGCCGCCCGCCGCCTCGTAGGCTGCCTCGGTCAGTGCGCGGCCGCGGCGGCGGCGCCATGTCTCCAGCAGTACGTGGGACAGCAGGGGCAGTCCCCCGGGCTCGTCCGTGACCTCCTCGATGAGCCGGGCGGTCAGGGCGCGTTCCACGATGAGTCCCGCGGCAGCGGCCGGTTTCACGATCGCCTCGCGCAGCTCGGCCGGGCTCATCGGGCCGACCAGCAGGGTGGCGGTCCGCAGCGCGTCGGTGAGCCCGCGGTGTTCGGCGCACCGCCCGAGGAAGTCGGCGCGCACCGCGATGATCACGCGTAATCGGCTACCGGGTTCACGCGCCGCCTTGAGCAGGTCGGTGAATGCCGTCCGCTCCGCGGTGTCGGCGCACAGCGTGAAGGTCTCCTCGAACTGGTCGACGACGACCACCGTGTCGCCGCCGGCGTCCTTCGGTGTGAGCCGTCCGGCGTGGGTGCGGGCGGGGTGCGGGCCGGGGGTGAAGATGCGGATGGCCGCGGGGCGTTCGTCCTGTGGGGCGGCGTTCTGGAGGGCGGGGATCAGCCCGGCGCGCAGCAGCGAGGACTTTCCGCTGCCGGAGGCGCCGACGAGGGCGGTCAGACGGTGCTTGCGCGTCAGTTCGAGGAGATCGGCGATCAGCTCGTCGCGGCCGAAGAACCGCTCCTGATCGCGGAGTTCGAACCGGGCCAGGCCCTGGTAGGGCGGCTCGGCGTTGTCGTGTTCGGCCGCCTCGGCGGCAGCTTCTTCGGCCGTCTGCCTCCAGCGCCGTTCCCATTCCTCCGGGTCTCCTCCGCATCCCTCGACGTAGGCCAGGGTGACCTGAAGTGAGGGCAGCTGCTCGCCGGAGGCGGCTCTGGAGAGGGTGGAGACCGTGTACGGCGTTCGCCGGGCCAGAACGCGGTAGGTGACGTCGGCTTCCTGCCGCAGCTTGCGCAGCTCCAACGCGAACCGCTGTACGGGCCCGGCGCCCGGGTCCAGCGGCGCTTCCGGTCGGCCCACTCGAAGCCCCTTTCCCCGCTCCCCCGTCGTCGCCCGTCATCGCCCGTCGTCGCTCGCCGTGAGAGCTCGTCCCCTCTCACGCTACGGAGCGGCCAAAGGGCTGGGCAAGAGGCCCTGTTGGCGGGCGCGACGGCGGGGCGCCGCCCTCGTTTGCTGCCTCACCTGCGGCGACGTGATTGTTGCGGGCCGCGGACGGGGGCTGCGCAACAAGGTTGACGCCGCGGAGAGTCGGTGACGTAAGGCGTCGCCCGGTGCACAGCCTGCCGGGCGGCACACCGGACCGAAGACCACTGCGCCCCCGCGCCGCACCGGCCCGGGGGCCGGAACCGAAGGGAAAAGATCACCATGTCGATCACGATCCGCACCGCTCTGGCAGCCGTCGCGCTCGTCGGCGGCACCGCTCTTGCCGCGGTGCCTGCGGCGTCCGCCGCCGACTCCGCGCCCGCGGCCGGCAGCTCCCAGGCCGGTGGCTTCCACATGTACCAGCACGACAACTACAAGGGCGGCTGGGCGTACGTCACGGGCACCGACAAGTACCTGCGGGACAACGACTGGGACAGGGGAGGGAGTGTCGACAACAGCACCAGCTCGGTGAAGAACCAGACGCGCAAGTACGTGGACATGTACCAGAACGGCCGCAACAGGCAGAACCGGTGCACGGGTGCGCACACGACGTCGTACCCGGGCACCAATGACCGGAACCTGAGCAACGACGCGATCAAGGACAACCGGCTGAGCTGCGTCATCTTCCGCTAGGGGGTGTCTTGTCGATCAGGCCGGATCAGCGAGCGACGTCTGGTGCGGTAGCTCGCAACCCGCGTGAGGAGAGCGCAGCGGCGCTGCGCGCGACGAGCGCGGGGCCGCGAGGTGCCGTGCCAGGCGTCGGGAGCCCGGCCTGATCGGCAAGACACCCCCTAGGTCCGCCGGGTGGGGGTGGCGCCCATGCCGACCGGCGGGCGCCACCCCCACCGCACGAGCACACCGGAAGGGAGACAGGAGGGGCCATGACCATCCGTTCCAGCGCGGCCCGCTCGGGCGCGGGCCTCCTGCTGCTGTGCACCGTCGCGACGGGATGCGCCACCACGGCACCGGCCCGGCAGCCGCCACAGGGCGAAGTGGCAGTGCCGTCCATCGGCGCCGAGGCCCGGAACTTCGTCCTACCCTTCGACGCCTACGAGTTGTCCGACCGGGACATCCACACGATCGAGTCGGCCGAAGACCTCCTCCTGCGCCGTTGCATGCGCGACCGGGGCATGGGCTGGAAGCTGCTGCCCCGCGCGGTCGGCAAGGACCTGGCCCCGCCGAACCGCTCCCGCTACGGGCTGGTCGAGGCCGAGGTCGCCCGCCGCTTCGGGTATCACGTGCCGCCCGCCCTGCCGACCGCCGCGCGGCGTGAGGCGGCGGGCACGTCACGGGATGCCGGTCTGACGTCCCGGCAGCGCCGGGCCGCGTACGGGAGGGAGGGCACGGGAGGGTGTTGGAGCGCGGCGCACGCGCAACTGCTGCGCGGCGCGCCGACGTCCGATCATTCCCTGTTCAACCGGCTGGTCACGCGCGACTTCGAGCGGTCCCGGCGCGATGCGGCCGTCCGCCGGGGCGTGCGCGCGTGGAGCGCCTGCCTGCGCGCGGAGGGCTTCCGTCACACCGATCCTCTGAGCGTCGCCGACAAGCCGGCCTGGGCGAGGTCGTCCCGCCCGTCGCCCGAGGAGATCCGTACCGCGGTCGCCGACGTACGGTGCAAGGACAGGACCCGGCTCGTCGAGATCTGGCGCACCGCCGAGGCACGTCTCCAGACGGAGACCATCCGCGCTCACGCCCGGAGTTTCCGCGCGCTGAAGGCGGCCAAACAGCACTGGCTTCGCGCGGCCGAACGGGTTCTCGCCCGCCGGGGCGCGTACGGCCGTGGAAGTGGCCGGTGAGGGTGGTCAGGGACGGGCCGGGGCGCCGGGCAGGCCCGCGCTGCCGGGCAGGGGTGTGGTGGCCGGGCGGCCCGCGAGCACCTCGAGGATGTTGTCGACGGCGAGGTCGACCATGGCGGCCCGGGTGGCTTCGGTGGCGGAGCCGATGTGCGGGAGCGTCGCCACGCGCGGCTCGCCGACCAGGGGGGACAGGTCGGTGCCCATGGGTTCGCGTTCGTAGACGTCCAGGCCGACCGAGTGGATGCCTCCCTCGCGTACGGCGTGGAGCAGGGCGTTCTCGTCGATGACGCCGCCGCGGGAGGTGCTGACCAGGGTGGCGGTGTGCTTCATGGCGGCCAGTTCGGCGGCGCCGATGAGGTGGCGGGTCTGCGGGGTCAGGGGGACGTGCAGCGAGACCACGTCGGCCTCGGCGAGGAGGGTGGGCAGGTCCACGGCCTTGGAGGGCGGGTCCTGGGTGTCGTCGGGCGCGAAGGGGTCGTGGTGCAGTACGCGCATGCCGAAGCCCTGGGCGCGGCGTGCGACCGCGCGCCCGATCTGGCCGAAGCCGACCAGGCCGAGGGTCGCGCCGTGGATGTCCAGGCCGAGGTAGTCGTCCATCCGGAACAGGTCCCACCGCCCGGCGGCGAGGGAGTCACGGGCGGCGCCGAGCCGGCGGCGGGCCATGAGGATGAGCCCGAAGGTGAGGTCGGCGGTGGTCTCGGCGAGGACGCCGGGGGTGTGGGTCACCACGACTCCGCGCTCGGCCGCCGCCTCCCGGTCCACGCCGTCGAATCCCATGCTGGCCAGTCCGACGACCTTCAGCGAGGGTCCGGCGGCGTCGAGGAGGGCGGCGTCCACCCGGTCGTTGCCCAGGCAGAGGATGCCGCTCGCCCCGGCGGAGAGGGCGTGCAGTTCGGCCGGTTCGGGCTTGCCGTGGCCGTCCCAGCGCACCAGGTCCGACTGGGCCGCCAGCCGGTCCAGGCCCTGGCCGGGCAGGGCGGGCCGGGTGGTGAGCACTCGCTGGGTCATACGCCGCTCCTCGGTTTTTTCCATTGAATGGAAAAGGTATCTGCTCAACGGAAAGCATCGTCAGGACCGTGGCCGGTGGATGTCAACCACTGGATGAAAATCGATTCCGTAGAGTGGTAATTTGCACAGCGTGAGCACCAGCGATGTCCCGGCCGATGTCCCAGCCGATGTCCTCGGCCGGGCGATCCGGCTGCTCGTCCTGGTCGGCGAGCACCCGCACGGCATCACGCTGTCGGCACTGGCCCGCGAGAGCGGTGTCCCCGTCAGCACCTCGCACCGGCTGGTCAACTCCCTCTGCCGGGAGGGCCTGGTGGAGTTCGAGGCTGCCGGAAAGCGCTACAAGCCGGGGCTGCGGCTGTTCCAGCTCGGCCAGCAGGCGGGGCAGGCGTACGGATTCGCGGGCACCGCCCTCCCCGTGATGCAGCGCGTGACGCGGCAGACCGAGGAAGCCACCCTCATGTCCGTCCTCGACGGCACACGCCACCTGTACGTGCACTACGTGGACGGCCCCCAGCCGGTCGGCGTGCGCAGCGATCCCGGCCGCCACGGTCCGCTGCACTGCACCTCGATGGGCAAGGTCCTCATGGCCTTCGCGCCCGACGACGTACGCACCGACCTCCTGGAGCGCGTCGCCCTCACCCCGCACGGGCCGAACAGCATCACCGACCGCGACGCCCTGCGCGCGGCCGTCACCCGCGCCGCCGAGCGTGGCTACGCCACGGCCGACGAGGAACACCACCGCGGCCTGCGCGCCGTCGCCGTCCCGGTCCTGCGGCCCGACGGAAGCGTCTTCGCCGCCCTGTCCACGGCGGCGCCCGCCTTCCGCCGCAGCATGGACGATCTGATCGCCCTGGTGCCGCTGCTTCAGTCGGCGGCCTCCGAGCTGGGCGTCCGACTGCCCGCGCGCTGATTTCGGCTACACACGGTGCGCCGTCGGTAGCCCATATGCGCCCGAATTGAGCCGACATATCCGTGGATACTGGGGTCAGCTCACGCGCTCTCCGCGCACCGCGGTTACGCAGCGGTTTCCTTCGCATCAACCTCGCCCGAGGGGTTGACGCCCCCTGAGGTGATAGCGAAACTCTTCTCATCTGAGAACACGTTCTCGCTCCAGTCGGGCCGTCCAAGCACGGGCCGGGTGTCATCGGCGATCAGGTGATCGGAGAAAGACTTGGCCACTGCCACCGCCGCCCCATCCGGGGTCGAACAGACCACCGTCAGGCGCGCCACCGCCGCCGGTGCCATCGGTTCGTTCGTCGAGTGGTACGACTACGGCATCTACGGTCTCCTCGCCGGGTCCGTCTCCGTCGTGTTCTTTCCCGGGGACGCCGATTCCGCCCTGCTGCTGACCTACGCCGGATTCGCGGTCAGCTTCGCCATCCGCCCGTTCGGAGCGGCGATATGCGGCCACTTGGGCGACCGGATGGGCCGCAAGCGGCTGCTCGCCGTGCTCATTCTGCTGATCTCCGGGGCGACCGCCGCCATCGGTGTCCTGCCGACCTACGCGGCCATCGGCTGGGCGGCGCCCGTCCTGCTGATTCTTCTGCGCATGCTCCAGGGGTTCTCGGCGGGCGGAGAGGTCGCCGGGGCCATGTCCTTCGTCGCGGAACACGCCGAGGACAAGCGGCGCGGGTATACGACGAGCTGGCTTCCCGTCGGCTCCTTCGTGGCGCTGCTCGTGGGCTCGCTCATCTCCCGGCTCCTCATCGACACCGTGGGCCAGGACGCCATGAACAGCTGGGCCTGGCGGGTGCCGTTCCTGATCGCCGTTCCGCTGGGAGCCGTGGGCTTCTACATCCGCGCGAAGCTGGAGGACACCCCCAGGTTCCAGGCGATCATCGAATCGCGGAACGTGGCGCGCAACCCCCTCAAGGAGGCCCTGACCTCCCGGGAGCACCTCAAGGCCATCGGCCTCGCCATCGCGCTCCCGGCGCTCAACGGGCCGGGCTACTACATCGTCTTCGTCTACATGCCCACGTATCTGGCGCAGGAGCTGAAGTTCACCCCGTCGAACGCGCTCCTGGTCACCGCGGCGGGACTGCTCGCCATCAGCGTCACCATCCCCCTCATGGCGCGGCTGTCCGACCGGTTCGGCCGCAAGCCCCTGCTGGCGGGCTCGTCGCTGGCCATGGCGGTCCTCGGCCACCCCTGTTTCCAGCTCATCTCGCACGGCAGCGTGGCGGCGGCCACTCTGGGCGCCGCCACGCTGGCGGTGGCCTTCGCCGGGCACGCGGGCGTCATCCAGGTCGCCCTGACCGAGCTGTTCCCGACCCGGGTGCGGTACAGCGCCTACAGCATCGGCTTCAGCATCACCACGGCCATCTTCGGTGGCGCCGCTCCCCTGCTCATGACGTATCTGATCGACCGGACCGGCGACACGAGCGTGCCCAGCTACGCCGTCGTCCTCACGGCGCTCATCACCTTCGTCACCACCCTGGCGCTCAAGGAGACGTCCGGAAAGCCGCTGCGCGACAGCTGATCCCCCTCGCCCTCACAGTTTGGAATCCCGATGACGGAGAAAACCGAGGTGAGCGCCCAGTCCCGCTGGCGGGTGGGGTTCGACATCGGCGGCACCTTCACCGACCTGGTCCTCCTGGACGACGCCACCGGCGGGACGTACCGGCACAAGACCCTCACCACCCCGGCCGACCCCTCCGAGGGCGCCTACGACGGGCTGGTCAGCCTCCTCGAACTCGCCGGTCTCCGGGCCGAGGACGTCACCTCGCTGATCCACGGCACCACCCTCGCCATCAATTCCCTCCTGGAGCGCAAGGGCGCCAGGACCGCGTTCGTCGCCACCAAGGGGTTCCGTGACGTCCTGGTCCTCGGCCGCGAGTACCGCTACGACATCTACGACCTGGACGGCTCCCCCGCCCCGCCGCTCCTCCCCCGGTCCCAGGCGTTCGAACTGGACGAGCGGGTCACCGCGGCCGGGGAGGTCGTCCGCCCGCTGCGCGAGGAGGAACTCGTCCAACTGGCCCACCGGCTGCGCGAGGAGGAGTACGAGGCGGTCGCCGTGCTGTTCCTGCACAGCTACGCCTGGCCCGAGCACGAGCGGGAGGCCGCCCGCATCCTCACCCGCGAACTGCCCGGCGTCAGCGTCTCCGTCTCGCACCATGTCTCCCGGGAGATCCGCGAGTACGACCGGGGCGTCCTGACCGCGATGAACGCGTTCATCCAGCCCAAGGCCAAGCGGTACATGGCCCGGCTCGACACGAAGCTGCGGGGCGGCGGATTCAACGGGGACTGGCTGGTGATGGGGTCGCACGGCGGCCTCATCGCGCCGTCGGTGGCGGGCGAGTTCCCGACCCGCATCATCGAGTCGGGGCCCGCGGCCGGTGTCGTCGCCACCGCCGACTTCGCCAAGAAGGGCGGACACCAGGAGGTTCTCGCCTTCGACATGGGCGGCACCACCGCCAAGGCGTGTCTGGTGCGCGGCGGTGAGCCCTCCATCACCACCGACTACGAGGTGGGCCGCGCCGACCGGCTGCTCAAGGGCAGCGGGCTGCCGGTGAAGCTGCCCGTCGTCGACATGATCGAGATCGGGGCGGGCGGCGGCAGCATCGCACGGGTCGACGCACTCGGGCTGCTGGAGATCGGCCCCGAGAGCGCGAGCGCCGACCCGGGTCCCGCCTGCTACGCCAAGGGCGGCACCGAGCCGACCGTCACCGACGCCAACGTCGTCCTCGGGCTGCTCGACCCCGGCTCCTTCCTGGGCGGCCGGATGACCCTGGACGTCGAGGCGGCGCGGACCGCGCTCGCAAGGGTCGCCGAACCGCTGGGTCTGAGCATCGAGGAGGCCGCCTGGGGCATCCACGAGGTCGCCAACAACAAGATGGCCGAGGCGCTGCGCACCCACGCGGTCGAGAAGGGCGTCAATCCGGCGAACCTCACGATGCTGGCGTTCGGCGGAGCGGGTCCCAGCCACGCGTACTCGCTCGGCAAGCTGCTCGGTGTGCGGGAGGTGTACTTCCCGGCCGGGGCCGGTGTCTACTCGGCGTTCGGGTTGTTGACCGCGCCGCCGACCTCGGACTTCGTCCGCGCCGACCGCCGCCGGCTGGACGAGGACATCGACCTGGCCACGGTCCGGGCGGTGTTCGAGGACGGGTTCGCCGAGGCGCTCACCGTCCTCGACGCCACCGGTGTCGACCGGGGCGCCGTGCGGCGCGAGCACCTGGCCGATGTGCGCTACGTCGGCCAGGGCTCCGAACTCACCGTCCGCGTGCCGGACTCGTTCCTCTCCGGCGGCGACACCGCCGCGCTCGTGGGCGAGTTCGAGGAGGCGCACCGGCGCCGGTTCGGGCGCATCCTGCCCGGGGTGCCCGCCGAGGTCGTGAACTGGCGCGGCCGCGCCCGTACCGAGGCACCGGCGGTGGCCTCGCCGGACCGGGCCGCGGACGCGGACACCGCCGTCGGCCACCGCACCATCCCGGTCTATCTGGGACGGGAGCCGGGCCGCCGCGACGCGCCGGTCGTGCACCGCGCCGGCCTTCCCGTCGGCCGGAAGATCGACGGTCCCGCGCTCATCCAGGAGGACGAGTGCGCCATCTACGTCGGTCCCGACGCGACCGCGGTCCTCGACGAACACGGCAACATCCTGATGGAGGTCGACTGATGGCTGCCCGGGTCAACCTGGACGATCCGATCACCCTGCGCATCACCTGGGACCGTCTCGTCTCCCTCTCCGAGGAGGCGGCGACCACGCTGGTGAACATGGCGTTCTCCAGCATCGTGCGCGAAGTCGGCGACTACTCGTGTCTGCTCATGGATTCCGAGGGGAATTCCCTCGCCCAGCCCAGGACCAGCATTCCCGTCTTCATCGGCACCCTGCCCGCGACCGTCCGCCACTTCCTGGAGAAGTTCCCGGCCGAGACGCTGCGCCCCGGTGACAGCCTCATCACCAACGATCCGTGGCTCGGCACCGGGCAGCTCAACGACGTCACGATCGCGACCCCGGTCTTCATCGACGGTGAACTCGTCGCGTTCTCCGGCTCGGTCGCCCACATGTCCGACATCGGCGGCACCCTCAACATGGGCTCGGCGCGCGAGGTCTACGAGGAGGGCTTCGGCATCCCGCCGAGCAAGCTGATCGACGGCGGGCGGCCCAACGAGCAGCTGCTGGAACTCTTCCTCTCCAACGTCCGCGCTCCCGACCAGGTGCAGGGCGACCTCCAGGCCATGCTCGCCGCCAACCACGTGGGCGCGGAAGGCCTGCTGGCGCTGATGGGCGACCTCGGCCTGGACCGGGTCGACGAGCTGGCCGCCACCATCCATCAGCTCACCGAGAACGCGATGCGCCGGGCCATCGCCGGCGTACCGGACGGGCGTTACGAGGCGTCCGTCGACATCGGCGACTTCGAGGGCGACATCCACTTGCAGGTGGCCATCGAGGTGTCCGGCTCCGACATCACCGTGGACTTCGCGGGCTCCTCCCCCGAGTCGGCGTACGGCACCAACTGCCCGATGTGCTACACGTACGCGTACACCGTCTATCCGCTCAAGTGTCTGCTGGAGCCCAGCCTTCCCAACAACGAGGGCTGCCTCAAGCCGATCACCGTCACCGCGCCCGAGGGCTCCATCGCCAACGCCCAGCGCCCCCGCGCGTGCGAGATGCGCAACCGGATCGGCCATATGGTGCACGCCGCGATCTTCACCGCGCTGGCGGACGTCCTGCCCGACCGGGTCATGGGCCACTCCGGCAGCGCTCCGGTCACCGTGGACGTGCTGTCGGGCACGCGCGCCGACGGCAGCCGGTTCGTGGAGAACCTCTGTGTCAACGGCGGCACCGGCGCCCGTCCGCACGGGGACGGGGTGATCGCCGCCTTCCCGGGCAACATGTCCGCGACGCCGATCGAACTCCTGGAATCGTCCGCGCCCGTGCTGTTCGAGGCGAAGGAGATCATCCCGGACTCGGCCGGTGCCGGACGGTACCGGGGCGGGCCCGGTCAGCGCATGGTCATCCGCAACATCGGCGACCGGCCCGTCACCCACTCCATGTTCTACTCGCGCATGCACCATGTGGCCGACGGTGTCCTCGGTGGCGAGCCCGGCACGCCGAACCGTGTGCTGGTCAACGGCGAGCCGCATCCGCAGCCGGTGGGGCGGCACGACCTCGCCCCGGGTGATGTGGTGGACATCGAACTGCCCAGTGGCGGCGGCAAGTTCCCGGCCGCCGAGCGTGACCGGGAGGCCATCCTCGCCGACCTCGCCGAGGGCATCCTGACCCCCGAGGGCGCCCGGCGCGCCTACGGCTGGGAGGGCTGATGGGGCTCCTCGACGGCAAGACCGCGCTGGTCACCGGGGCGGGCACCGGCATTCGGGCCGCGCTCGCCGCAGTGCGGCCGGGCAGCGAGTTCGGCGCCCGGGGCGAGGGGCACCTGCGGTTGTCGTACGCTGCCAGCCCGGAATCCATCACCGAGGGGGTCCGCCGACTGGCTCGCGGCCTCTCGGCCCTCCGCTGAACGGTGGTTCATATGCAACAGGAGCGTCGGCCGATGCGCAGTGACACGGAGCGCAACCGCAGGCAGCTCATCAAGGCCGCCGCGCGGCTGTTCGAGAGCTCGCCGACCCAGGTCAGCCTGGCCGACATCGCCAAGCACGCCGAGGTGTCCACCGCGACGGCGTACCGGCACTTCTCCTCCATCCAGGAGATCCTGCACGCCTTCCGGTCACAGGTGGGTTCCGAACTGTGCGAGTTCAGCGCGCGGCAGACCACCACTGGCATGGTCAAGCTGGAGGCGGTGTCCCGCTACTGGGTCTCGCTCGTCCTGGAGCACGGCGGGGCGATGGCGCAGATGCGCTCCCACCGCGGCTACCTCGAACGGCTGCGCGAGGGCACCGGCTATCTCGCCCCCCAGGCCGAAGCCCTCGCCGAGCCACTGCGGCAGACCACCGAGGAACTCGGGCTGGGCGACCTGGGTGACGAGGCCCTGTACCTGTGGAACACCCTGTTCGACCCCCGCGACATCCTCGACCTCATCAAGAGCGGACGAACGGAGGACGAGGCCGCCACCCGCCTGGTGGCGGCACTCCGCGGCGCCCTCATCGGCTGGTCCACGGCGACGGACCAGGAGGGCGAGCGCCCTGACTGAACGGCCGGTCGACCGCTGACGGCGCTCAGCACTCGATGACGTTGACCGCGAGGCCGCCGCGCGCCGTCTCCTTGTACTTGACCTTCATGTCGGCGCCGGTGTCCTTCATGGTCTTGATGACCTTGTCGAGGGAGACATGGTGGCGGCCGTCGCCGCGCAGCGCCATCCGTGCGGCGGTGACGGCCTTGACCGCCGCCATGCCGTTGCGCTCGATGCAGGGGATCTGCACCAGGCCGCCGACGGGGTCACACGTCAGACCGAGGTTGTGTTCCATGCCGATCTCGGCGGCGTTCTCGACCTGTTCCGGGCTGCCGCCGAGCACCTCGGCGAGGCCGCCGGCGGCCATGGAGCAGGCGGAGCCGACCTCGCCCTGGCAGCCGACCTCGGCGCCGGAGATGGAGGCGTTCTCCTTGAAGAGCATGCCGATGGCACCGGCCGCGAGGAGGAAGCGGATGATGCCTTCCTCGTCGGCGCCGGGGACGAAGCGGGTGTAGTAGTGCAGGACGGCCGGGATGATCCCGGCGGCGCCGTTCGTCGGGGCGGTGACGACACGGCCACCGGCCGCGTTCTCCTCGTTGACCGCCATCGCGTACAGGGTCACCCACTCCATCGCGCGGGCCGCCGCGTCACCCTCGGAGCGCAGCGCCCGGGCGGCGTTGGCGGCGCGGCGACGGACCTTCAGGCCGCCGGGCAAGATGCCCTCCTGGGAGAGACCGCGGGAGACACAGGCCTCCATCACCTGCCAGATCTCCAGCAGACCCGCCCGGATCTCCTCCTCGCTGCGCCACGCCTTCTCGTTCTCCAGCATCAGGGCGGTGATCGACAGGCCGGTCTCGCGCGTCAGGCGCAGCAGTTCGTCGCCGGTGCGGAACGGGTGGGCCAGTTGGGTGTCTTCCGGTTTGATGCGGTCTTCGCCGACGGCGTCCTCGTCGACCACGAAGCCGCCGCCGACCGAGTAGTAGGTCTTCTCCAGCAGCGGATGCCCGGACTCGTCGTACGCGAAGAGCGTCATGCCGTTGGCGTGGTACGGCAGGGAGCGACGGCGGTGCAGGACCAGCTGGGACGCGGCGTCGAAGTCGATCTCGTGGGCCGGGCCGATGTCGGCGCCGAGGAGACGGAGGCGCCCGGTGGCGCGGATCCGTTCGACGTCCGGCTCGGCCCGGGCGACGTCGACCGTGTGCGGTTCGTTGCCCTCCAGGCCGAGCAGCACGGCCTTGGGGGTGCCGTGGCCGTGGCCGGTGGCGCCGAGGGAGCCGAACAGCTCCGCCCGCACCGCGGCGGTCTGGGCGAGCAGGCCGTCCTGCTTCAGCCGGGTGGCGAACATGCGGGAGGCCCGCATCGGGCCGACGGTGTGCGAGCTGGACGGGCCGATGCCGATCGAGAACAGGTCGAAGACGCTGATTGCCACGCCATACTCCGTGGGGCGGGATCACGGGCGCGTTCCCGCGGGGTTGTCGGTTTCGGGTCCGGGAGAGGGGATGTCTTCTCCGTCAGGGCAGTGACGCGGGGACCGCCGAGGGAGCGGTGAGGGTGCGGCGGAGCCGGTTGAACAGCTTCGGCTGGTTCATGGAGAGCACGGCGACGGCGGCGCCCTCGTGGCGGTAGACGGCCGCGAAGGAGCGGCTGTCGACGTCGCCCTCGACCACCTCGGGCTCGGCGCCGGGGACGACGTGCCCGGCGAGCTGGATGCGCACCCGGTACTGGTCGGACCAGAAGTGCGGTGCGGTGAGCGGAGGTTGGGCCGAGGCGCCGGAGAGCAGTGTGCGGGCGGCGGTCTTCGCCTGCTCGGTGGCGTTGCTCCAGTGCTCGATGCGGGCGTGCCGTCCGGTGAAGGGGTGGGGGCAGCGGGCGACGTCACCGACCGCGACCACGCCCGGGACGCTGGTTGCGCAACCGGCGTCGCACACCACGCCGTCGTCCACGGTGACACCGGAACCGGCGAGCCAGCCGGTGGCGGGCCGCACCCCCACCCCGACCACGACGATGTCGGCGGGCAGCAGGCGCCCGTCCTCCAGCTGCACGCCGGTGACCCGGCCTTGGCCGGCGAATCCCGCCACGCCGGTGCCGCACAGCAGGCGCACCCCGTGATCGGTGTGGAGCGAGGAGCACACCAGCCCCATTTCGCGCCCCAGTTGGCGTTCCAGCGGTACGTCGAGCGCCTCGACCACGGTGACGTCGAGGCCGAGCCGGTGGGCGGTGGACGCCACCTCGGCACCGATGAACCCGGCGCCGATGACGACGACCCGGGGCAGGCCGTCCAGCAGCTCGGCGCGCAGGGCCTGGGCGTCGTCCAGGGTGCGCAGGGTGTGGACACCGGCCATCCCGTCCGTGCCGGGGAGCGTCCGGGGGGTGGCGCCGGTCGCGACGACGATCCCGTCGGTGCGTACCTCGCGCCCTCCGGCGAGGGTGACGGTCCGGGCCGCGGTGTCGAGCCGCACGGCGCGCTCGCCGAGCAACCACTGCGCCTGGAGCTCCTCATACTCCTCCGTGTCGCTGAGCATGAGCGCGTCGGCGCCGACGTCGCCCCTGAGGAATTCCTTGGACAGCGGCGGGCGGTCGTACGGGACGTGGCGCTCCTCGCCGACGACGACGATGTCGCCGTCGAAGCCTTCCGTGCGCAGCGCGCGGACCGTGCTCAGGCCCGCCAGCGATGCTCCGACGACGGTGATGCTCCTCATGTGGGCTCCCCGACGGAGACGTGGCGCGGGACGATCATGGGGTACCTCCGGGTTGCGAGCTGTCTCGCATGCGCGGCTAGATTTCGGGGCGCACGCGGCGGGGGTCGAACAGCGCGATGGGGTGTTCGGTGGTGCCCTCGGTGGCGAGGTCGGCGAGGATCTCGCCGACGACGGGTACGAACTTGAATCCGTGGCCGGAGAATCCGTAGGCCACCGTCACCCTCGGGTGCTCGGGGTGCTGGGCGAGGACGAAGTGTTCGTCCGGGGTGTTGGCGTACATGCAGGCCGTGGCCTTGAGGAAGCGAGTTGGCAGGGTGGGGATGCGCAGGCGCAGATATTCGGCCATGGCCCCGATCTCCTCGGAGCGGACCCGGCGGTCGACGGTCTCGGGGTTGCTGGGGAGGCCCTTGCGGAAGAAGGCGACCTTGGCGCCGCCGTCGGGACCGTCGAGGGCGGGGAAGCCGCAGATCTGCGTGCCGTCCGCGTCCTCCCAGATGTACACGGGGTGCCGGTCGGCGGTGAACGGGCCGGTTCCGCCTTCGGGCTGGAACCAGTACATGACCTGCCGCTCGACCGTCACGGTCACACCGAGGTCGGAGAGGAGGTTCGACGCCCAGGCGCCGGGGGCGATGACCAGCCGGTCGGCGGTGTAGATGCCACGGTCGGTGACCACCCACGCCTTGCCGCCCGGCCCGTCGGCCTGCCATCCGAAGACGGTTTCCACGAAGTGCAGGTCGGCGCCGTGGATGCGGGCCAGATCCAAGTGGGCGGTGACGGTGGCCTCCGGCCGCGCCACACCGGCCTTGCGCTCGTAGAAGGCGACGTCCTCGGCGCCCGGTTTGAACGTGGGGAAGCGGCTCCGGATGTCGGCGGTGGTGAGGACCTCGTGGTCCAGGCCCCACTGCTGGGCGCTGCGCAGCGTACCGGCGAACGCCTGGCTGTCCTCGCGCCCGATCACGAGGCCGCCGGTCCGGGTGAACACCTCGTGGCCGGAGTCGGCGGCCAGCTTCTCCCACAGTTCGTGGGCGCGGAGCAGCAGGGGCACATAGGCCGGGTCCTCGAAGTAGGCCTGCCGGTAGATGCGGGATCCGCCGTGGCTGGAGCCGAGGTTGTGGGCCGGGCCGAAGCGCTCCAGTCCGAGCACTCGCTGCCCGCGGGCGGCGAGGTGGTAGGCGGCTGCGCTTCCCATCCCGCCCAGACCGACGACGATCACGTCGTACGAAGGGGCCATCCGTCCATCTCTCCTGGCTCGCCTGGAAATTCTGCCGATAACGCGTTGGTTCTGCGGTTGCCCATGGCTCTCCTTTCAGATTCGGGTTCTCTGACGGCGCGTCAATGCCCCCGGGTCACCCATGCGTCGAGATGCGGTGCCTCGGCCCCGATCGAGGTGGTGCCGCCGTGGCCGGTGTGTACGGCGGTGGAGGCGGGGAGAGCAAAGAGCCGGTCGCGGATCGAGGCGATGATGGTGTCGAAATCGGAGTAGGAGCGGCCGGTGGCTCCGGGACCGCCCTGGAAGAGGGTGTCGCCGGAGAACAGGGCTCCCAGCTCGGGCGCGTACAGGCAGACCGCACCGGGCGAGTGCCCGGGAGTGTGCAGTACGTACAGCCCGGTACCGGCCACGCTCAGCAGTTCGCCGTCGACCAGCTCCCGGTCCGGTTTCCGCTGGGGGTGTACGGACTTCCACAGCACCGTGTCCGCCGGGTGGAGCAGGATGGGCGCGCCGGTGCGGGTGGCGAGGGCGGGGGCGGCGTTGATGTGGTCGTTGTGGGCGTGGGTGCACACGATGCCGACCAGGTGCCGGTCGCCGATGGCGTCCGCGATGGCCGCTTCGTCGTGTGCGGCGTCGATGACCATGACCTCGCGTTCGTCACCGATCAGCCAGACGTTGTTGTCCACCTCCCAGCTGCCCCCGTCCAGCTCGAAGGTTCCGGAGGTGACCAGGTGCTCGATGCGCGCCGTCACAGAATCACCACCGAGCGCAGGACCTCGCCGCGGTGCATCTTGGCGAACGCGGCCTCGACGTCGTCCAGGGTGATTTCCTCGGTGACGAAGCGGCCGAGGTCGAATCGGCCCTGCTGGTAGAGGTCGACCAGGGCGGGGAAGTCCCGGGAGGGCAGGCAGTCGCCGTACCAGGAGGACTTCAGGGCTCCGCCACGGCCGAAGACGTCCAGCAGGGGCAGGTCGACGGTCATCTCCGGGGTGGGGACGCCGACCAGGACCGCGGTCCCGGCCAAGTCGCGGGCGTAGAAGGCCTGTCGGTAGGTTTCGGGACGGCCCACCGCGTCCACGACGACATCGGCGCCGAAGCCGCCGGTAATGGCGCGGATGGCCTCGACGGCGTCGGTCTGGGAGGAGTCGACGGTGTCGGTGGCGCCGAACTCCTCGGCCCACTTCAGCTTCCGCTGGTCGACGTCGACGGCGATGATACGGCCGGCGCCGGCCAGCTTGGCGCCCGCGATGGCGGCCATGCCCACGCCGCCGCAGCCGATCACCGCGATCGAGTCCCCGCGGCCGACGCCGCCCGTGTTGACCGCGGCGCCGAACCCGGCCATCACGCCGCAGCCGAGCAGTCCCGCCGCGGCGGCCGAGGCGGTGGGATCCACCTTGGTGCACTGCCCGGCGGCGACCAGGGTCTTCTCGGCGAAGGCGCCGATGCCCAGGGCCGGGGACAGCGGGGTGCCGTCGGCCAGCGTCATCGACTGGGTGGCGTTGTGGGTGTCGAAGCAGTACCACGGTTTGCCCTTGCGGCAGGCCCGGCACTGGCCGCAGACCGCACGCCAGTTGAGCACCACGAAATCGCCGGGCGCCACGGCGGTGACGCCTGCGCCGACTGCCTCGACCACGCCCGCGGCCTCATGGCCGAGCAGGAAGGGGAACTCGTCGTTGATCCCGCCCTGCTGGTAGTGCAGGTCGGTGTGGCAGACACCGCACGCCTGCACCTGCACCAGCGCCTCACCCGGGCCGGGGTCCGGCACCAGGACGGTCTCCACCGAGACCGGAGCGCCCTTCTGCCGGGCGACGACGGCGCGTACCTCGTGTGTCACTGTCGCTCTCCTCGTTGCGGGGCGGCCGAATGCGCGGTTTCGGCCGGTGGTTTCGTGTGGCGGGGACGCCGCGTCGCTCCGCCGGAGCGATCGGCGAGGGAGGGGAATGAACTCCGCTGTCCGCGGGGAGCACGAACGGCGGACGGTGCACTGAACGGCTTGCCGACCGGCCCCGGACCGATGTGCCGGGAGCGTGGGAAGGCCGAGACCGAGCCGTCGCGATTTGTTGCGCATGGCGCGTGCCGCTTCATTATGAGCAACAATCTGTCTTCCGGGTGACCGCTGTCAAGGAGTTGGCCGGGCGAACTTTCCCTCCGGCGCGCCGGCCGCCGCATCCTGCCGGGAGCGGCCGGGGAGTGCGCTGGTCTCCGCCAGGGTGCGGCCCTTCGTCTCCTCGGCCCACGCCACGGACACCAGCCAGCCCACCAGGGTGATTCCGGCGCCGATCAGCATGGTCGTGCCGATGCCCAGCCTGCTGAGGGAGATCGGCAGCAGATAGGTGCCCGCGGCGGCGCCGATACGGCTGATGGAGGTGGCCACGCCACCCGCGGTGGCCCGGATGTTGGTGGGGAACAGCTCATTGGGATAGGTCCACTCCAGCACCGTGGGGCCGCCCGAGAGGAGGGCATAGGTACAGAAGCACACGATGACCACCCCGATGGGAAGCGACGAGCCGCCCCCGAGCACCACGAGCGGGACCACCATCAGGGCGAACGACCAGGTGATGACGGGGCGTCGCCCCACCCGGTCCACCAGGCGCAGCGCGGGGAGGCAGCCCAGTACGAACACGATGCTGATCAGCGCCGAGCCCAGGTTGCTGGTGTGGCCCTCGCCGAGGCCGAAGGAATCCAGGATGGCGGGGCCGAAGGTGTACAGGGCGAACATCGGCGTGATCTGGCACATGTAGAACAGCCCGCAGAACAACGTCCGCCGCAGATAGACGCCTTCGACCAGGTCACGGATCTGCTTCTTCTCCACGGACTGCTCGGCGGCCGAGGCCACGAGCAGCTCGTCGATGGGAATGGTGCGCCCGAGGGCCCGTTGGATCGACTTCTGGGCGTCGGCGGTGCGGCCCTTGTTCACCAGCCACAGCGGGGACTCGGGGGTGCCGACGCGCAGCAGCAGGATCAAGGCGCTCAGTACGGCGCCGGAGGCGAGCATCCACCGCCAGGTACCGTCGCCGCCGATCTCGGCCATGACGTAGCCGACCACGTAGGCGGCCGCCGCACCGACGTACCAGGCGAGGGTGAGGATGCCGAGCAGCCGGCCACGGTGCCGGTTCGGCACCCATTAGGCCAGCAGGGACGTCGCGATCGGGTAGTCGGCTCCGATGGCCATGCCGAGCACGAAGCGCAGCACGACGAACTGCCAGGTTTCGGTGGCGAACACCGACAGCAGCGATCCGCCCACCAGGACCGCCAGGTCGATGGTGTACATCGCCTCGCGGCCGAGCTTGTCGGTGACGGCCCCGAAGAACAGGCCCCCGACGAAGATGCCGACCAGTGCGGCGGCGCCGATGAGGCTCTCGTCCCCCGTGGTCAGCTGGAGCTCGTTGCTCATGCCGACCAGCGCGACGCCGATGATGCTGAGCAGGTAGCCGTCCAGGAAGGGGCCACCGGCGCAGGCCCAGGTGAGTTTTCGGTGGAATCCGCTCAGTGGCGCCTCGTCGATGGCGGGGATGGACATCTGACCTCCCGGGATGGGGGACGGAGGGTTGCGTGGCCGCGGGGCGCTCGGGCAGGTCGGGGCCCGGAGGGCGGGGTGTTCATCGCGCGTCTGACAGCTGCGGCTGGAGAGGGTCCCGCGCGGGCGCGGCGGCGGCGGTGCGTTCGGCGGTCTCGACGACGTTGGCGAGCAGCATGGCCCGGGTCATGGGACCGACGCCGCCCGGCATGGGGGCGACCCATCCGGCGACCGTGGCGACGTCCGGGTGGACGTCGCCGAGCAGGCCGTCTTCGGTGCGGGTGATGCCGACGTCGAGGACGGCGGCGCCGGGCCGGACCATGTCCGCGGTGACGATTCCGGGGGAACCGGCGGCCGCGACGACGATGTCCGCGTCGCGCACGTGCCAGGCCATGCCCGTGGTTCCGGTGTGGCACAGCGTCACGGTCGCGTTCTCGGACCTGCGGGTGAGCAGCAGTCCGAGGGGGCGGCCGACGGTGACGCCGCGGCCGATGACGCAGACCCGGGCCCCGGCGAGGGGCACGTCGTGGCGGCGCAGCAGTTCGACGACGCCGCGCGGGGTGCAGGGCAGGGGGCCGTCGACGCCGAGCACGAGCCGGCCGAGGTTGGCCGGGTGCAGGCCGTCGGCATCCTTGGCGGGGTCCATGCGGGCGAGGACGGCGCCGGTGTCGAGGCCGCGGGGCAGCGGGAGCTGCACGATGTAGCCGGTGCAGGCGGGGTCGGCGTTGAGTTCGTCGACGACGGCCTCGACCTGCGCTTGCGTGGCGTCGGCGGGGAGTTCGCGGCGGATCGAGGCGATGCCGACCTGGGCGCAGTCGCGGTGTTTTCCGGCGACGTAGGCGTGGCTGCCGGGGTCGTCGCCGACGAGCAGTGTGCCGAGGCCGGGCGCCGCGCCCCGGGCCGTGAGGGCGGCGACGCGGGCGGTGAGTTCGGTGCGGATCTCCGCGGCGGTGCGGCGTCCGTCGAGGATGTGTGCGCTCATGTTTGTGGTTCCTCTTCCTCAGCCGCGCAGGCGCTGCATGGACGGGTCGAACAGGGGCTCCTGGGCGACGGCCGCGGGGATCCGCCGGCCGAAGTAGCCGATGTGCAGGGTCCGGCCGGGGGTGGCGAGTTCGGCGGGGAGCCAGGCGTAGGCGATGCCCTTGCCGATGGTGTAGCCGAAGGCGGCGCTGGTGACGTAGCCGACCGGGCGGTCGCCGTCGTACACGGGCTCCTTGCCCATGACGACGGAGCCCGGGTCGTCGATGGTCAGGCAGGTGAGCCGCCGGGTCACGGATTCCGCGCGCCGCTCCAGCGCGGCCTTTCCGATGAAGTCGGCCTTGTCGCGCTTCACGGCGAAGCCGACCCCGGCCTCGTACGGGTCGTGCTCGTAGGTCATGTCGGTGCCGAAGGAGCGGTAGCCCTTCTCCAGGCGGAGGCTGTTGAACGCGCCACGCCCGGCGGCGATGATCCCGTGTTCGCGGCCCGCCTCCCAGAGGGTGTCCCAGAGCTTGGTGCCCATGTCGGCGGTGGTGTACAGCTCCCAGCCCAGTTCGCCGACGTAGCTCAGCCGCATGGCGGTGACGGGGACGGCGCCGATGTGGGCGCGCCGGGCCCGGAAGAACTTCAGGCCCTGATGGGAGAAGTCCTGGTCGGCCAGGGGTTGCAGGACCTCGCGCGCCGTGGGGCCCCACAGGCCGATGCAGCAGGTGCCGGCGGTGATGTCGCGCACCTGCACCGACCCGTCCTCGGGCAGGTGGCGGGTGAACCAGTCGAGGTCGAGGTTGCCGTTGGCGCCGACCTGGAAGTGGTCGCGGCCCAGGCGGGCGACGGTCACGTCGCTGCGGATGCCGCCGTCGTGGTCGAGCGTGAGTGTGTAGGTGACGGAGCCGACGGACTTGTCGACGTTGCCCGTGGTGAGGTGCTGGAGGAAGGCGGCGGCCCCGCGGCCGGTGACCTCCAGGCGTTTGAGGGCCGTCATGTCGTACATCGCGACGCTCGTACGCGTGGCCTGGGCCTCGGCGCCGACGATCGGCGACCAGTGGCGGGCCGCCCAGTCGCCCGGTACGGGGATGTTCCGCCCCGCCACCAGGGCGTCGTTGGCCTCGTACCACTGGGGCCGTTCCCAGCCGCTCGCCTCCAGGAAGACGGCGCCCAGGTCCCGCTGGCGGGGGTGGAAGGGGCTGGTGCGCAGGGGCCTGGGCGCGCCGGGCGGCTGGAGGGGGTGGAGGATGTCGTACACCTCGGTGAAGTTCTGGCAGTCGCGGGCCAGTACGTACTCCGGGGCGAGCTGGTGGGGCTCGAAGCGGTTGACGTCGCACTCGTGCAGGTCGAACGACGAGCAGTGGCCGTCGACGAGCCATTCGGCCATGGCGCGGCCGACGCCCGCGGAGTGGGTGACCCAGACGGCCTCGGCGACCCAGAAGCCCTTCACGTCCGGGGACTGGCCGAGCAGGGGCAGTCCGTCGGTGGTGAAGGAGAACAGGCCGTTGATGCCCTCCTCGACGTCGGCCTCCTTCGTCGCGGGCAGCAGGGCCTGGGTCTCGGTCCACGCCTCGGCGAAGTCGTCCTCGGTGAAGCGCAGGACGGAGGGCATTTCTTCGGCGGCGTCCACGGAGAGGATGTCGTCCGCGTCGATGGGCATGGGCCGGTGTCCGTAGGAGCCGATGCCGAGCCGGTCGAAGCGGTCGCGGTAGTACAGGTCCGCGTCCTGGTGGCGCAGGATCGGGCGGATGGCTTCCCGGTCCTGCCCGGCGAGGGCGGGCACCGGGCCGGTCCAGGCGAGTTGGTGGGCCAACGGGGTCAGCGGGAGGTTCATGCCGACCATGCGGGCCACCTTGGGGCCCCAGATCCCGGCGCAGCACACGACGATGTCGGCGGGGATCTCGCCGTGGTCGGTGACGACGGCCGTCACCCGGTCGTCGTCATCGGTGTGGATGTCGAGGACCTCGTGGCGGCCGAGGGTGCGTACGCCGCGGGCGCGGGCGGCGCGGAGCTGCGCCTCGACCGCGAGGACGGCCTTGGCCAGGCCGTCGGTGGGGATGTGGAGTCCGCCGAGCACGCGCTCGCGCGCCACCAGCGGGTGCAGCTCGACGCATTCCTCGGGGCCGATCACCCGGGCCTCGATGCCCCACGAGGCGAGCCAGCCCTGCCGTCGGTGGAGTTCGTCCAGGCGCTCGGGCGTGGTGGCGACCTCCAGGCCGCCGACCTCCAGGAAGCAGGGCTGTCCGTCGAGGTCGAGGGAGCGGAACTTCTCGACCGTGTAGCGGGCCAGCTCGGTCATGGCCTTCGAAGAGTTGGTCTGGAACACCAGGCCGGGTGCGTGGGACGTCGACCCGCCGGTGGCGGGCAGCGGGCCCTGGTCCACGACCGTCACGTCGGTCCAGCCCCGGGAGGACAGTTCGTCCGCCAGCGCCGCCCCCACGACGCCCGCGCCGATGATGACCACTCGCGGTCCCGCCATCACAAAACCTCCAGTTGCGTTCAGCGCAACATGCCTCGCATTGCGCAACTCACAGTGCAGGGGGCCCAGGGGGCTGTCAAGGGTTGGACCAGGGAGACGACCGGCCCGCAAAAGCCCCCTTGACCGCCCGGCCACCGCACTGGACCATGTTGCGCATCACTCACAACGTTGCGCCATACGCACCACGATGGAGGATGCCATGTCTCCTCGACCGCAGCCCGGCCGCGAGTTCGTCCTCACCCTTTCGTGCCCGGACCGGGCCGGCCTCGTCCACGCCGTGGCCACCTATCTCGTCGGCCACTCCGGCAACATCCTGGAGAGTCAGCAGTTCGACGACCGGCGGCAGGACCGCTTCTTCATGCGGGTGCACTTCGACGTCCTGGACCCGGACGTCTCCCTGGCGGATCTGCGGACCGGTTTCGGGCCGGTGGCCGAGGCTCACCGGATCACCTGGCAGCTGCACGACGCGTCGACCCCGACCCGCACGCTGATCATGGTGTCGAAGTTCGGCCACTGCCTGAACGACCTGCTCTTCCGCAAGTCCACGGGCGCCCTCAAGGTCGACATCCCGGCGATCGTCTCCAACCACCGCACCTTCGAGCCGCTGGCCCGGAACTACGGCATCCCCTTCCACCACATACCGGTGACCCCGGAGACGAAGCACGAGGCGGAGGCGCGGCTGCTGCACCTCGTGGACGAGCTGGACGTCGACCTCGTGGTCCTCGCCCGTTACATGCAGATCCTCTCCGACGACCTGTGCAAGCAGCTCGACGGCCGGGCGATCAACATCCACCACTCGTTCCTGCCGAGCTTCAAGGGCGCGCGGCCGTACGTGCAGGCCCATGAGCGCGGTGTGAAGCTCGTGGGGGCCACGGCCCACTACGTCACGTCCGACCTCGACGAAGGCCCGATCATCGAGCAGGACGTCGTCCGCGTGGACCACTCGCGCGCCCCGGACGAGCTGGTCACCATGGGCCGCGACGTCGAGGCCCAAGTGCTCGCCCGCGCCGTGGAGTGGCACAGCGAGAGCCGGGTACTGGTCAACGGCAACCGTACGGTCGTCTTCCGCTGACGGCCGCCCTCCGGCGGGTCCTGACCGGCGGGACCCGCGCTCACCTGCACGTATAGTTGCGTTATGAGCAACTACACGGCAGATGGTGGAACAACAGGTCCCCCTGGGACCGGGGTGCAGTCCGTCGACCGTGCCGTCAGCGTCATGGAGATCCTCGCCCAGCGCGGCGAGGCGGGCGTGAGCGAGGTCGCCGCCGAGATCGAGGTGCACAAGTCGACCGCGTTCCGCCTGCTCGGGGCGCTGGAGGCCCGCGGTCTGGTCGAGCAGGCGGCCGAGCGGGGCAAGTACCGGCTCGGCTTCGGGATCGTGCGCCTGGCTGGCTCGGTCATGGGCCGCCTCGACATCACCCAGCAGGGCCGGCCGGTGTGCGAGCGGCTGGCCGAGGAGATCGGCGAGACCGTCAACATCGCCGTCCTGCGCGAGCACTACGCGGTCAACCTCTACCAGGTACGCGGCCCGGGCGCCGTCGGCACGCACCGCTGGGTCGGACAGCTCACCCCGCTGCACGCCACGTCCAGCGGCAAGATCCTGCTGGCCCACCTGTCCTCGAAGGAGCGCGCCGCGGCGCTCAAGGCGTCCGGGATGGAGAAGCTGACGCCGCGCACCCTGACCGCCAAGACCAAGCTGGAGAAGAACCTCACCGAGACGCGGAAGCGCGGGTACGCGGTGACGCTGGAGGAACTCGAGATCGGACTGCACGCCATGGCGGCCCCGATCCGGTCCGGCGACGGCGAGGTCATCGCCGCCCTCAGCGCCTCCGGCCCCGCCTACCGGTTCACCGAGGAGCGCATCCCCGAACTCGCTCCGGTACTGGTCAAGGGTGCCGAGGAGATCAGTCACCGGATGGGCTACGCGGGCTGAGCCCCGTCCGGCCCGGGTGCGCGGGCCGGTGGCGCCTGAACGTCGGGGGCCGGTCGGCCGCGATCCGCTACGCGCCGAGGCGGGCCTGGAGCCAGGCGTGGAAGGCGCCGATGTGGTGCTCGCTGGGCACCAGGACACCGCCCTTGGCGTACGCCCGGGACTCCATCCCCGGCTGCGTACGCTCACACGCGTCGAAGTCCTGCTGATTCACCCGGTGGAACAGCTCCACCGAACGCTCCACATCCGCACCGCTGTCGACCACACGCGGAAGGTAGAGCCAGTCGCACTCCACGACCGTGCGGTCGGCCGCCATCGGATACATCCGGTGGAAGATGACGTGGTCCGGTACGAGGTTGATGAACACCTGCGGCCTGACCGTCATCGCGTAATAGCGACGGTCCTGCCCCTCGGCCACCGTCGGAATCCGGTCCAGCCCCTCCGAGCCGTCGACCGTGAATCCCTGGGCCTCTTCCCCGAACTCCGCGCCGTGGCCCACGTAGTACTGCGCAGCGAAACCATCCGCGAACTCCGGCAGCACCTCCGTCAGCTCCGGATGGATCGTCGCGCAGTGGTAGCACTCCATGAAGTTCTCGATGATCAGCTTCCAGTTGGCCCGTACGTCGTAGGTGATCCGCCGCCCCGGCCGCAGCCCCTCGATCCCGTAATTCCCGATCGCCTCGGCATCTCCCAGCCGCTCGGCCACCACGCCGATCACGTCCTCCTCGAACGAGGGAGGATCGTCGGCCAGGCACACCCACACATACCCCAGCCACTCCCGGACGTGGACCGTGACCAGCCCGAATTCGACCCGGTCGACATCCGGCATCGACGTCAGGTTCGGCGCCGCCACCAGCTTCCCGTCCAGACCGTAGGTCCAGGCGTGATACGGACACTGAAACGCCCGCTTCACCTCACCCGACTCCTGCGTGCACAACCTCGCGCCACGGTGCCGGCAGATGTTCAAGAACGCCTTCACCGAACCGTCCCGGGCGCGGGAGACCAGCACACTCTCCCGCCCCACCTGGCAGGTACGGAAGCTCCCCGGCTTGTCCAGGTCCGCGGCACGGGCCACGCAGAACCACATGGCCTCGAAGATCCGTTCCTGCTCCGCCGCGAAGATCTCAGGATCGGTGTAGAACTCCCCCGACAGCGTGGAGATCAGGCTCGGGGACACACTGGTGGTGGTCATCGATGTCACCTCAGGAGATGTCAGGCGCACACGCGACGGGCGCCGGGCCGTCGTCGGGCATCGTGCGTCGGGGCGCCATCGACGGCTCGCGATGACGCGTTCCTTATTGTGCAACATGGAGCGCATCACGCAACAGAGCCTGATGCCGCGGACCTGGCCGCCGTGGCCATCAGTGGCCTTCGACGATGGGGGTCAGGCCGTCGAGGAGGGCCGAGAGGCCGGAGGCGAAGAGCTCGTCGAGGCGCAGGTCATAGCCACCGGTGCCAGCGGTGCCAGCGGTGCCAGCGGTGCCAGCGGTGCCAGCGGTAAAGGATCCGACCACCTTGGCGAAGGTCGGGAAGCGGCCGGATTCCACCAGCTCCCGGAGTGCGGGTGCCCGGCTGTCCATCCACTGGTCTTCCGATTGCCCCGTGGAGGCTTCGGCGTGCGCCTCCCACTCCAGGTGCACCGCCATGCCCTGGACGTGGCTGTAGATCAGTATGTGGATGTCGAACAGCGTGGTCGGATCGAGGCCGTGGCCGTCGAGGGCACTGAGCATCCATTCGCCGTGGGCGATCAGATTGGGCACGATCAACGGGCGGGTGAGGGAGCCGAGTTGGGCCAGCCACGGGTGCCTGCGGTACAGGGTCCAGAGGGTACGAGCACCCAGCTCGATGCGTGGCCGCCACCCTTCGGGCGCATCGGCGGGGTAGGTCTCCTCGCCGAATGCGGCATCGGCCATGAGCAGGACGAGGTCGTCCTTGCTGGGGACGTATCGGTAGGGCGACATGGCGGCGACGCCGAGCCGGGCCGCGACACCGCGCATGGAGAGAGCCGGGAGTCCTTCGGCATCGGCGATGGCGATGGCGGTACGGACGATCCCGTCGAGGGTCAGCTCCTGCTCCGGGGCCGGGACCGGGGCGGACGACGCGGGCTTGCGGGGCGGCGTGACGGGAGCGGTTCCGGCGACGACGGTGCCGGTCCGGGGACGGGTCTCGACAAGTCCCTCGAGGCGCAGGGTGGTCAGGGCCTTGGTGGCGGTGGCGAGCGCGACACCGCGCTCCCTGGCGATCTGGCGGGTCGAGGGGACCCGGTCCCCTGGGGCGAGTTCGCCGTCGATGATGCGTTGGCGGATCTCGGTGACGATGCGCAGGTAGGGCGGCTGGTCGGATGCGTCCGTGGGCTTCGTCACGTCCTGCCGCCTTTCGGTTCTGTTCTAGTGCAGAGGCTATCAGCGAGGACGCCGAGGAAGGGGTAACTGCCCTAGTACAGGCTCTGTGTTTGACCTGTTGAAGCGTCTGCGCGTACGGCGTACGTTCACTGCGCGTACAGCGTATTGGAGGCTTCCCATGAAGACCGTTCTCATCTCCGGCGGCGGCATCGCCGGGCCCGTACTCGCCCACTGGCTTCATCGCCACGGCTTCGAGACCACCATCGTCGAACGCGCCCCTGGCCCCCGCCCCGGCGGCCAGGCGGTGGACATCCGGGGCGTCGGGCTCGACGTCATCGAGCGGATGGGCCTCCTGGAACAGGCGCAACGCGTACGCACCCGGATGCGCGGCATGTCGATCCTCGATCCCGACGGCCACGAAGTCGATCGCTCCACCGAGGCGACCTTCAGCAGCGGCCGCCTCGACAGCGATGACATCGAGCTGCTGCGCGACGACCTCGTACGGATGGTGCACGAGCGCACGCGCGCGGACACCGAGTACCTCTTCGGCGACAGCATCACCGCGCTCGATCAGGACACGACCGGCGTGCGCGTCGACTTCGCCCACGGGGCGTCCCGCACGTTCGGCCTCGTGATCGGGGCCGACGGACTGCACTCGACCGTTCGGCGCCTGGCCTTCGGCCCCGAGGACCGCTTCGCCCATCACCTGGGCAGCTATCTGTCCGTGTTCGGTGCGGACAACTTCCTCGCCCTGGACCACTGGCAGATATGGCTTCGGGACGGCGACGTGGGCTTCGGCATCATGCCCGTCCGCGACAACACCGAACTCAGGATCGCCTTCGGCTTCCAGTCACCCCCTCTCCCCCACGACCGCCGCGACAACGGCACCCTTCGCCGACTCATCGTCGACAAGCTCGCATCACTGAGATGGGAAGGATCCCGCCTGGCCGCGGCGGCAGAGGAAGCGCCCGACTTCTACTGCGACGCCATGGCCCAGATCCGGATGGATCACTGGTCGCGGGGCAGGGTGGCCCTCCTCGGCGACGCCGGTTACTGCCCTTCCCCGCTCTCGGGGCAGGGCACCAGCCTCGCCCTCGCGGGCGCCTACGTGCTGGCCGACTGCCTCGCCCGGGCGGGGGGCGATCATCACGTGGCGTACTCCCGCTACGAGCAGCGGATGCGCACCTTCGTCAACGTCAACCAGGCCCTGGCCACGGAGAATCCCGGCGGGCCCGCCTCCGAGGACTCCCTCACGCACGCCAAGAACGCGCTCTCGCTGGACGGCTGATCGCCACGGTGTCTCGTTGCGAGCGGTGGCCGGGCTTCAGCCGTCCCTTGCCTGCGGCGCGGTGAACGTCTTCGGGTGGCGCGTGGGGATGGGATTGGGGATCTCGCACCCGAGGCCCACGCCCCGGGTCGGCCCCGTAGACTTGCCGCGTGGCATTCATGAGCATCCCGCACTACTGCTTCCTGTGATCGGAAGTTCTTGAGGGCGACGCCGGACGGCATCGCCCTCCTCGGTGTGCCTGCTGCGTGAACCATGTTCCCCGTGCTGCCCGTAAAGGGCGGCCGGACGTGGGGTGTTCCGCTCCTTCATGGCGGCGCCCTTCCGCGCGCGTGCGGGCACGGTCCCTTCCCTTCACCGTGTGCCAGGAGTGCCTCATGCCCGCGTTGCTTCGCCCTGCCCTCGAACCGTTCCTCGACCTGTTGCGCTGCCCGGCCTGCCATGCCCGCCTCCACCCCGCCCGCGGCGCACTGCGCTGCCCGGTGGGTCACACCTACGACATCGCCCGCCACGGTTACGTCAGCCTGCTGACGGGCAACCGCGCCACCAGCGGTGACGACGCGCCCATGGCCCGGGCCCGGGCCCGGTTCCTGGCCACCGGCGGCTATGCGCCCATCCGCCGGGCCGTGGCCCGTCTGGCGTCCGCCAGCATGCCTGAGGAGGGCACGATCGTGGACGTGGGATGCGGCACGGGCTACTACCTGGCGGGCGCACTCGACCAGTGGCCGGGCGCCCGTGGTCTGGGGCTGGACACCTCGGTGCGCGCACTGCGCTCGGCAGCCCGAGCCCACGAACGAGCGGCGGCAGCGACCTGGGACGCCTTCCGTCCCTTCCCGCTGGCCGACGGGGTGGCGGACGTCGTGCTGGACGTGTTCGCCCCGCGCAACCCGTCCGAGTTCCACCGGGTGCTGCGCCCGGCCGGCCGGTTGGTCGTGGTACGTCCCACCGGCCGCCACCTGGCCGAGCTGCGCGGGTTGCCCGCGATGGTCTCGATCGACCCGGCCAAGGAACAGCGCCTGCACCAAGCGCTGAATCCCTGCTTCAAGGCCACCGTCACGGAACGCGTCGAGTACGCCCTGCCCCTGACCGAGCAGGAGGCCCTCGACCTGGTGGGGATGACGCCGAGCGCACGCCACGGGGCCCCTGCGGATCTGGCCGACAGCGGTTCCCTGCCCGGCCAGGTCACCGTCTCCGTGCTGGCCACCGCCTTCAGGGCCCGGTGACCGCGGGCGAACGGGGGCCTGCTCGGTAGCCTGTTCGGATGGACTGGGAGGAACGGGCGGTCGGCGCGGTCGTGGGCTCGGCGGTGGGTGATGCGCTGGGAGGCCCGTTCGAGTTCGGTCCCGAGGGGGCGTTCTCCGCCCGGTTCCCGGTGCCGGGGATCGGCGGCGAGATGTGCGGAGGAGGCGGCTGGGATCCGGGTGAGGCGACGGACGACACGCAGATGGCGGTCCTCGTCGCGGAGTCGTTGATCGAGCGGGGTGGGCTGGATCTGCCGGACGTCTTCGCCCGCTTTCAGCGGTGGGCCGCGTCCGAGCCGAAAGACATCGGTTTGCAGACCGAAGACGTGCTCACCAACGGCATGCCCTGGGACCTGGCCGCCGCCATCCACTTTCAGGTCAACCTGCGGGCGGCGGGCAACGGATCGCTCATGCGGGCATCCACGTCAGCGGTCCACTTCGCCCGCCACGGACGGCTGGCCACCATGGATGCGGCACGGCGCATCGCCGCCCTCACCCACGGCGACCGCGCCGCCTGGGAAGGCACCGCCGTCTTCCACGAACTCGTACGCCTCGCGCTCCACGGCGCCGATCCTCTCGCCGCGCTGCCGGAGATCCTGGACCTGGTGCACCCCGGGCACCGGGACCGGTACGCGGCCGTCCTCGCCCCCGGCTGGCACCCCGACCAGGCCACCGAGGTCAACGGCGCCGTCTGGCCCTGTCTGGGCTCCGCCGTATGGGCGCTTCGCACCACCGGCACGTTCGAAGAGGCGGTACGGGCGGCGATCGACCTCGGCGGCGACACCGACACCGTCGCCGCGGTCACCGGTGGCCTCGCCGGTGCCTGCTACGGACACGACGCCATCCCGCCCCGCTGGACCGGGTCACTCCACGTTCCGCTGCCGGGCTTCGGCCGGGTGCTGCGGCTCCCGGATCTGCTCGATCTCGTGCATCGTCTCGTGAGGTGACCCGCGGCCCCTGATCCGCTCCGACCCGTCAGGCGACCGGCTCCTGCCGACGGAGGGTGCGGCCTGGTGAAACAGGGGCGGGACGGCGCGCGCCGTCCCGCCAGGTGGTGCCGCTCTATACGTTCGGGACGCGCAGCTTGTCCCAGCTCTTCTTGCCCGGGATGCCGTCGGCGTCATCGCCGGAGTAGCCCAGCTTCCGCTGCCACGCCGCGTACGACTTCTTGTCGGCGGCCGTCCACTCCGGGCCCGGGCCCTCCTCGTAGCGGTCGCAGTCCTCGGCGACGAGCCGCTTGCCCATGGCGGTGATGATCTTGCTCACGCGGCCGTCGCGGAAGAAGTCGGCGCCCGGGAAGGGCTCGTACGACGCCGGGGGCTTCGGCTTGGTCTCGGTCGGGCCGTCGGGCTTGGTGTCGAGCCGCTTGCCGATGCGCGTGCGCATGGAGCTCATCGTGAAGCCCCGGGGGTCCACCTTGCCCGGCTGCCACTCCAGGTGGCCGATCACGGACCGCTCGCTCCAGCCGTGGGCGCGGCAAATGGCGGCGGACACCTTTTCGATGGCCAGCTTCTGTGCCTCCGGCCACGGGTCCTTGCCGTCGCCGAGATTGACGCATTCGAAGCCGTAGAAGCGGGCGTTGCCGTCCTTGTCGGCCTCGTTGTCGGTGGGCAGCTTGGTCTCGTTGATCACCGCGTTCAGGACGTCATTGTCGCCGAGGCCCGCGTGGTTGGCGCGGCCGTTGCCGACGAGGTGGACCTCGCCCTTCTTGTCGATGACGCCGTGGCACAGCGGTCCCGGCAGCGAGGCGTGGCCCTCGTAGCAGAGTTCGACGGAGCCGGCGGTGCCCGAGGTCACGGTGTGGTGGATCATGACACCGTGCACCGGGCCCCAGGCGCCCTGGGAATTGCGGTTGTGCGAGCGCCAGTTGCGGACTTCGTGGACGGTCAGACCCTCACCACGCAGGGCCTTCAGAAGTCTGTCGGCGCTCAGGGGTGTTGCCATATGGGTGCTCCTTCGGTGCTGCTTGGTATCCGTCTATATACGGATGCCCAGATGGCATGACTCAGTTGCGGTCGGTGTGCGGTGCATCAACTGCCGTACAGACGTGCGTTTCCGGCCTCGCAGTTCGACATCGCGTGCGCGAGGCGGCCTGTTCGGTCCGGCCGGTGCGCGGGGGATGTCGGTAGCATCGCGGTGAACCGCCAGTGGCCAGCCAGTCCGTGAAGGAGTGCCGACGTGCGACTCAGCCCGCGAACCGTGCATGAGATCGATTCGCCGATGGGTGCGACGTACGCCCTGCTGGCGGGCCGCAGTGGTGAGCGTGCGCTGCTCGACCTGGCCCAGGCGGCGCCGAGCTACCCGCCCGCCGCCGAGATGATCGAGCACGTCGCCGCGGTCGCGCACGAGCCGAACGGCGCCGCCTACGTGCCGGCCCCCGGGCTGCCGCGGCTGCGGGAGGCCTTCGCCGCCGATCTCGGCCATGGGTACGGGAGTCCGGTGGGGGCCGGCCAGATGGTCGTCACCGCCGGGTGTAATCAGGCGTTCTGCCTCGTCGCCCAGGCGCTCACCGAGCCGGGTGACGAGGTCATCGAAGTCCTGCCGTACTACTTCAACTACGACATGTGGCTGCGCATGAACGGCGTCGTGCCCCGCTATCTGGAGCCCGGGCCCGATCTCGTGCCGACCCCGGAAGCGGCCGAAGCGCTCATCACGCCGCGCACCCGGGCGATCGTGCTGGTCACCCCGGGCAATCCGAGTGGTGTCACCCTTCCGCCGGAGGTGCTCGCGGGTTTCTACGAGGTGGCGAAGCGGCATGACATCGCGCTGATCCTGGACGAGACCTACCGCTCGTTCCGCGACACCGAGCAGCCGGCGCACCGGCTGTTCGCCGAGCCGGACTGGGCGGGGACCCTGGTGAGCCTGCACAGCTTCTCCAAGGACCTCGCCATTCCCGGCTACCGGGTGGGCGCGGTCGTCGCTTCGCCGGAGCTGAACCGCGAGGTGATGAAGCTGCTCGACTGCGTGGCGATCTGCCCTCCGCGAGTCGGGCAGGAGGCCGCCTGGGCGGGGCTGACCTCGGCCCGGGAGTGGCGGCGTGCGCGGGCGGACGAGGTCACGGAGAAGCGGCGTTGGCTGGAGACCGTGATGGCCGACCGGCCGGGCGGTTTCGAGCTGCTGAGCTGCGGAGGGTTCTTCGGCTGGGTCCGCCACCCCTTCGCCGGGCGCGGCACCGACGAGGTCGTGCGCGACCTCGTCACCCGCTACGACACGCTCGTCATCCCGGGCACCGCCTTCCTGCCCGACGACCGCCAGGTGTTCCGGGTCAGCTTCGGCAACGTCGACCGGGCCGGGCTCACCGAGTTCGCCGGGCGGCTCCGGCTGATGGCCAAGGATGTCCTCGGCTGACCCTGCTCAGCCGGTCAGGTCGTCTCCAGGTCGCTGGTGTGGGTCTCCTTCAGGAACCACACGCACAGCGCGGAGACCACGGCGACCACCACGATGTAGCCGGACACCGGCACCGAGGAGCCGGTGGAGGCGACGAGCTGGGTGGCGAGGAGGGGCGTGATGCCACCGCCGACGATGCCGCTCGCGTTGTAGGCCACGGACGCGCCGGTGTAGCGGTAGCGGGTGGCGAACATCTCGGGGAGGAAGGCGCCCATCGGGCCGTACAGCGCGGCGAAGGCGAGCATCCCGACGGCCATCGCGAGCCCGATGAGCAGGGGCTCACCGGTGTTGATCAGGGCGAACATGGGGTACGCCCATACCGCGGCCAGTACCCCCGCGCTCAGGCAGACGTTGCGGCGGCCGACCCGGTCGGAGAGGACGGCCAGCAGCGGGGTGGCGACGCCCAGGACGAGGGCCGCGGCCATCGCGCACAGCAGCAGCATGTCCTTGTCGAGGTCCAGCACGGTGGTGCCGTAGGAGAGCGCGAAGGTCGTGATGGTGTAGAAGAGCGTGTGCGCGAGGATGAACGCGCAGGTCGCCAGGGCCAGGGTGGTGCCCTGACGGCGGACCACCTCGACGATGGGCGCCTTGGCCCGCTCGTGCTGTTCCAGCGCCTTCCGGAACACCGGTGTTTCGGCGATCCGCATCCGGATGTAGAAGCCGACCACCACCAGCGCCGCGCTGGCGAGGAACGGGATCCGCCACCCCCAGGACTCGAACGCCGCGTCGTCCATCACCCGGCCCAGCAGCAGGAACGAACCGCCCGCGGCGATGAAGCCGATGGCGGGGCCCATCTGCGGGAAGCTCGACCACAGCCCCCGCTTGTCCCGGGGCGCGTACTCCGTGGCCAGCAGCACCGCGCCGCCCCACTCGCCGCCCAGCCCCACGCCTTGCAGGAACCGGCACAGGACCAGCAGGACCGGTGCCGCGATGCCGACGTCCCGGTAGGTGGGCAGCAGTCCGATGGCGACCGTTCCCGTGCCCATGACGAGGAGGGAGGTGACCAGCATCGTCTTGCGGCCGGTGCGGTCGCCGAAGTGTCCGAAGATGACTGCGCCGATCGGGCGGGCGACGAAGCCGACACCGAAGGTGGCGAACGCGGCCAGGGTGCCCGCGAGCGCGGAGAAGGTGGGGAAGAACAGCTTGCCGAGGACGAGCGCGGCGGCGGTCCCGTAGATGTAGAAGTCGTAGAACTCGATGGCCGTTCCGACGAAACTGGCCACCGCGATCCGTGTGGTGGACACCGTACGGACGGCGGGTGGGGCGATGGTGGACATGGCGACGGCTCCTGGGTGACCTTGACTGCGGTCGGAGTATGGGGCGCGGCGGCGGGGCACGCCACCGTTGCCTGTCGGGAATCGGCCGGGTGCTTTCCTCGCTTTGTCGAAATCCCCCGGGGTGCGCGCCTTCCCTGCCGCACCATCCCGCCGGCCCGCCTGGCATGCTGCGGGCATGGTCACGGAAGCTGCCGCGGAGTTCGAATCGCACCGGCCTCGGCTCTTCTCGCTCGCGTACCGGATGCTCGGTTCGGCGAGTGAGGCCGAGGACGTCGTGCAGGACACGTATCTGCGCTGGAGCACGGCCGACCACTCCGCCGTCCGTACACCGGCCGCCTGGCTGACCAAGGTCATGACGAACCTCTGCATCAACCAGCTCACCTCCGCCCGTGCGCGAGTCCGTGTCCCTCGCGCTGCTCACCCTGATGGAGCGGCTCACCCCGGCCGAACGTGCGGTGTTCGTCCTGCGCGAGGCGTTCGGCCACAGCCACCGGGAGATCGCCGAAGCCGTCGGTATCGAGGAGGCTCACTCGCGGCAGTTGCACCGTCGGGCCCGCGACCAACTCAGCCACCCGCGAAGGCACTTCGACGTCGACGACGCACAACGCAAGAAGATCGTCGAGCGCTTCTTCGCTGCCACCTTCGAAGGCGATGTGGCCGGACTCGAGCAGCTGCTCGCCGACGATGTCGTTGCCTGGGCCGACGGCGGCGGCCAGGTGACCGCGGCACGCCGGCCGATCACCGGACACGAGAAGGTGCTTCGCTATCTGCTGGGCCTGGGCTCCCGGCCGGAGGCGGCGCGGGTCAGGGTCGGGTTCGCCGAGGTGAACGGCGAGTCGGGGGCTGTCGTCTTCGCAGGTCGGGCGCTGCTTGCCATCGTCGTACCGGAAATCCACGAGGGCCGGGTGAGCGCGGTTCGTACGGTCATCAACCCCGGCAAGCTGGCCTTCGCCGCCGGCCAGCTCGCGTGATCCACTTCACGTCATGAGCTGTCACGGATGCGCCGGCCCGCCGGTTCAGGAGGCATGACACATCACATCGTGGTTCTGGGAGCCGGGTACGCCGGACTGTCCGCCGCCAAGGGCGTGTCCCGCACATTGCGCCGCGGCGACATACGCATCACGCTGGTCAATGCCGTCGGCCATTTCGTGGAGCGGGTACGTCTGCACCAGCTCGCCGCCGGTCAGCCGCTCAAAGAACCAAGGTTCGCTGGCCGTGGCCGGGGCGGGCCTGACCGGCATCGAGGTGGCCACCGAGCTGGCCGAGGCCTACCCGGGGCGCACGGTGCAACTGGTCACCGGCGGTGAGCTGGGCACCGGGCTCTCGGAGCGCGGCCGACGATACCTCCGCACCGCCCTGGACCGGCACGGCGTCACGCTCCGGGAACACACCCGCGTCTGCGAAGTCGCCGCACACGGCCTGGTCCTCGCCGACGGCGGCGAGATCCCGACCGACGCCGTCGTCTGGACGGCAGGATTCCGCGTACCCGACCTGGCACGCGAGGCCGGGTTCGCGGTCGATCCCCGCGGCCTGATCATGGTCGACACGACGCTGCGCTCGATCTCCCACCCGGAGGTCTTCGCAGCGGGCGACGCCGCAGCGGCGTACGGACCTGACGGCGCCGCATCCCGCATGTCGTGCCAGACGGGGCTGCCGATGGGCGCGTACGTCGCGGGCAGCGTCGCCGCCTCGCTCACCGGCCGTGCCCCCAAACCGCTGCGCCTGCGCTACGTCTGGCAGAACATCAGCCTCGGTCGGCACGACGGCCTCACCCAGTTCACCCGCGCCGACGACAGCCCAGTCGCCGCCGTCCTCACCGGACGCGCCTCGGCCCGGTTCAAGGAGGCCGTCACGAGGGGCACGGTGCTGGCCCTGCGCCGCTGACCCGGGCCGCCACCGGCACCACGGACTCACGTACGGAGCGTCCTGCGCATCAGCGCGTGGAGGCGGAGCCCGAGGTGGAGCGTGAGCCGGTTGTCGCCGTCGGCCAGGTCGAGCCCGGTGAGTTCGGTGATCCGCTGGAGCCGGTAGTACAGCGATGTGCGGTGGAGGTGGAGGGCGCGTGCGGTGCGCGGGGCCGAACCTCCGTGGTCGAGGTAGGTGGTGAGGGTTTCGGTGAGGCGGCCCGACGGGTCCTGCGCGAGGAGGGTGCGCAGCGGTCCGGGCAGCAGCGCGGGGGTCAGGCGGTCCGGCGGGAGCAGCGACAGGGGTGCCAGCGCGCCGAGTTGCTCCCAGTGGACGATGCCGTCGCCGCCGGGCCGCGCACCGGCCGCCCGTGCGGCACCGGTGGCCTGCTCGTACGACATCCACGCCGCTTCGGCGCCGCCGTCCGCGGTCTCGCCGATTCCCGCGACGCACTCCGCCGTCCCGGCCAGCACCGACCGTGCCTGTTCGAGGAGGGCCGAGGCGCGGGCGCGCAGCGACTCGTCCGGCGGGGGGCGGTCGGAGAAGGTCAGCAGCACGCCGTGCGGTCCGTTGAGGCAGAACTCGGTCCGCCACGATCTGTCGGCCGCCACCCGTTCCAGCCCCGTGCGCAGCGCCACCTCCGCCGCTCCCCCGCGGTCGGCGGGTGGGTCACCGGCCACCGTTGCGACCGTGGCGGTGGCGTAGCGGGACGACGGCAGCCATCCACCGCGTGCGAGCGCGTCGCGCCCGGTTTCGCGCACGGTGGCCGAGGGGTTCAGCAGCTGGCGCAGCGCTCCCTCGCGGGCCGTGCGTTCGGTGTCCCCGGCGGCGAAGTCCTGGTACATCAGGGGCGCGAGGGTGTGCGTGGCGGCGGTGACGGCGTCGATGCTGGAGGAGGGCAGGGAGCCGTCGGGGTCGATGACGACGAGCAGGCCCAGCAGTTGGTGCCGCCACCGGATCGGTGCGCACAGCCGGGCCCGCATGCCGAGGTCGGCGCGCGGCGGGATGACGCCGGGTGCGGTCCAGCGGTCGACGCCCTGGGCGAGGATGTGTCCGGCGGCGGCGCTCCCCGCATCGCGCTGGAGCACGGCGCGCACCCGTACCCGGTCCTCGTCGCCGAAGTGGCGGCTGGCGCAGAGGATGTGAACGCGTGGATCGTTGACCGCGACGGAGCGGCCTATGCGCTCGGCCAAGTCGTCCACGACGTCCTGGAGTCGGGCTCCGGGCATCGCGCATCACCTCCCACCGGACGCTGTCACTGACAAGTGAAGATCATTACGCATGTCGGCTGCCAGGTGAAGGGTTATGACCTGGTGTTTTCTACAAATCGAGGATCCGGTACGGCAGGTTTGCGACGGCCGTCGGTGGTCCGGACACGTCGCGACGCGCAGGATCGGGCCATGCGCAGGGGACGACGGCTGGACGGCCGCACCGCACTCGTCTTCGGGGCCGGTTCGAGCGGTGACGGGGTGAGCAACGGCCAGGCGGCCGCGCTCGCGTTCGCCCGGGAGGGCGCGCGCGTCGCGACGATCGACATCGACGGGGACCAGGCGCGGCGTACGGCCGAGGCGATCACGGCCGAGGGCGGTGAGGCGCTGCCCCTGACGGCCGATGTGACGGTCGAGGAACAGGTGGCGGCCGCCGTCGTGGCGGCCGAGCGCGCCTTCGGCGCGCCGACGGTGCTGCACAACAACGTGGGCGTGGCCCGCTTGGGCGATGTCACCGGGCTGAGCCTCGCCGAGTGGCGGTCCACCCTCGCGGTCAACGTGGACGGTGTCTTCCTGACCTGCAAGCATGTGCTGCCGCGGATGGTGGCGGCGGGCGGTGGCGCGGTCGTCAACGTGTCGTCGATCGCCGCGATACGCGACACCGGTTACCCGTACCCCGGCTACAGCGCGGCGAAGGCGGCGGTCAATCAGCTCACGGTCACCCTGGCCCTGCGCCACGCCGCCGAGGGCATCCGCGTCAACGCCGTCCTTCCGGGGCTGATCGACACCCCGCTGGTGGCCCGGCAGATCGTGGCCGGTGCCGACGACCCCGGGGCCGCACTGGCGGCCCGCCACGCGGCGAGCCCGACGGGACGCATGGGCAGCCCCTGGGATGTCGCGGCGGCCGCCGTCTTCCTCGCCTCCGACGAGGCGGGTTACGTCAACAGCGTGTGCCTGCCGGTGGACGGCGGTCTCACGGCGCGCTGCTGAACTCCGCTCCGGGGTGCTTCGAATGCCGCGTTGCAGGTCCCCTCTTCGCCGTCGAAGGGCTCGACGACGAAGAGGAGGCCGGGCCCGTCATGAGGCGAACTCCGCGACGTCGCCCAGCGCTTGGTCGACCGCGACGACGATTTCCTCGATCTCCTCGGAGGAGATCACCAGCGGCCACTTGGCGAGTGTGGACACCAGAACACCCCTCGCCTCCATCGCCAGACGGAGCAGATCCGGCTCGTCGGACTCGATCGCGTACATCAGGCCGGTTCCCCGGACCGAGGTGACCTGCGGGTGCCTCTTGACGACGGAGGTCAGCCGACGTTCCAGCTCCGCACCGCGGGCCCGGACGTTCTCCAGGATTCCCTCGGTGGTCAGCGCTTCGACCACCGCCATCGACGCGGCGAGCGACAGCGGGTGCCCGTCGTTCGTCGAACCGATGAAGAACTGTTGGTCGTAGGGCAGGCCCCGGACCGCCTGGTACACCTCGTCGGACAGCACCACGGCCGACAGCGGGGCGTAGCCCGAGGTCAGCCCCTTGCCGAGGGTGAGCATGTCCGGCCGCAGGTCCAGTTGCCCGCTGCGGGTGAAGGCGCCGGTTCGGCCCATCCCGGTGGTGACCTCGTCGACGATGAGATGGATGCCGTGCGTCCGGCAGAACTGCGCCAGCGAGGTCAGGTACTCCCGTGTCAGCACGTGTCCGCCCTCGCCGACAACGGGTTCGACCACGACCGCGCTGACGCGTTCCGGGCCGAAGTCCGTCATCAGCCGTTCGAGATCGCTCGCCTGCCCGTCACCGTGCGCCTCGAACGGCCCCGGTGCGTGCATGACGTCCGGCAGGAGCGGCCCGGCCTGGTGATGCACGTACGGTATGCCGGTCAGGGCACCGCCGCCCGCCCCGAGCCCGTGGAAGCCGCGCCACATCCCGAAGACCGTGTTGCGCTCCGGGGCTCCCTGTGCCCGGTGCAGGAACCGCGACAGCAGGACCGCCGTCTCCACCGCCTGGGAGCCGTTGCTGCAATAACGGATCTTGTTCAGATGCGACGGCAGGTGCGGCAGCAGCGCCTCGGCCGCCTCCATCGAGAGGGCGCTGGGCCGTCCGTAGCCGATCAGGTTGGCGTACGGCAGGGTGTCCAGCTGCCGTCTGATGGCTTCCTTGATGCCCGGGTGGTCGTATCCGAGCGTGACGTTCCACAGGCCGGAGCGGGCGTCCAGCAACCACCTCCCGCCGGTGTCCCGCACCCGCACGCCCCGCCCCTCGGCCAGCATCGTCTCCGGGGAGACGGTCTTGAGGTAGGCGCCCATGGCGGGACTGTTCCACAGGGGATAGTCCTCAGAGCTGATCATTCGTCACCGGCGACGAATTCGTCGATAGCCTTGGCCAGTTCGGTGACCGTCGGGTTCTCGAAAACCATCATCAGCGGCAACTCCTTGTCGAACTTCTCCCGCAGCTTGTACGTCGCGAGAGTCGCCAGCATCGAGTTCCCGCCCACGGCGAAGAAGTCGTCGCTCGTGCTGAAGGTGTCCTTCTTCAGCACCTCGACCCAGACCTCGGCCACCGTCTTCTCGGTCGCGGTCTCGGCGCCGTCCACGGCCGGCGTTCCGGTTTCGGAGCTCATGACACGGTTCCCTTCGTTGGTGTCCCGGCCAGGCGGGACAGCGGAGTGTGCGGAGTGCGCAGAGCCGTGTTCAGCACGCGTACGAACTCGGCGCACAGGTACTCGACCCGGGACGGGCCGAAGACATCGAGGCTGTACTCGGCCACGCCGGATACGCCGTCGTCACCGCGGGTGAGCAGGACGTCCAGGTCGAACTTCGACGTGCCGTTGTAGACCTCCAGTACCTCCGCCCGGACACCCGGCAGGCGCAGGGCGCGTCCGCGTACGTCCTGGAGGGAGAACATGACCTGGAACAGCGGGGAGTACAGCGCGTCCCGCTTCGGGTTGAGCACGCCGACCAGCTCGTCGAACGGCAGGTCCTGGTGCGCGAAGGCGCCCACGGCCGTGTCCCTGGCCCGGCCCAGGATCTCGGTGAAGGCGGGGTCTCCGGACACATCGGTGCGCAGGACCAGCGTGTTGACGAAGAACCCGATGAGCGAGTCGGCGGCCGGGTCCGTGCGGCCGGACACGGCGGTTCCCACCGCCAGGTCCGTGCTGCCGCTGAAGGCGGCCAGGGCCGCCTTCAGCCCGGCCAGCAGCCCGGTGAACTCCGTCGCGCCGTGCCGCGCGCACAGCTCGGCGAGCCGCTGTGCCGCGTCGCCGTCCAGCAGCCGGAAGCGGTGCAGCCCGCCCGCTCCCGTGGGCCGCGACGGTCGGGGAGCCCCGTCCGACAGGTCCAGGGGCGGCACACCGGCGAGCCTGGTGCGCCAGTAGGCCAGGCTCTCCCCGCCCGGCCCGGGGGGTTCGGCGGCGACGCGGAACCAGGGGAAGGCGGCGCCTTTCGGAACCCGGAAAACCCCGGCGGGGCCCAGCTGCGAAACGGTCATGCCCTGTGCGAGTATGGCCGCCGAGTACGCCAGGCAGCAACAGTCAGGTGCTGTTCCACCAGCGGATCGCGGGCGTCCCGTTCCGCTGTGTCGTACGGCATGATCTCCCCGGGAGACTGGACATGCGCGCATACTTATCCCTGCTGAGCAGACCGCAAGTGGCCCGCCTGGCCATCTCGGCGGTAGCGAGCCGTATCGCCGCGCCGATGCTCAGCCTGAGTCTGCTCCTGGCGGTGAACTCCTCCCTCGGCTCGTACGGTTCGGCCGCCGGGGTTCCTCTCGGGGTACGCGGCGGCGCTGGCCGTGGCCGTTCCGGTGGCCGGCCGGCTCGTGGACCGGCTGCGGCCCCGCCGGGTCCTGGCCTACTACCTGGTGGCGAACATGGCCGCGTACGCGGTGCTGCTGTGGGCCCTCACCCAGCACGCCTCCGTGGGAGTGCTGATCGCGAGCGCGGCGGCGCTCGGCGCCACCACCCCGCCCGCGGGCCCCGTGGTGCGCTCCAGCTGGCCGGTGCTGGTGTCCGGGGAGCAGCTGAAGACGGCCTTCGCCCTGGACGCGGTGCTCAACGAGGTCATGTTCGTCACCGGCCCCCTGATCGTCTCGGGCCTGATGGCCTTCGCGTCGCCGAACGCCGCGGTGGTCTTCGCGGCGTGCAGCACGACCGCCGGAGTGCTGCTGTTGCTGACGGTCTCCCTGCCGCCGCCGAAGGGGGAACGTGCGGAGCGGCATTTCCTCGGTCCCCTGTCACACGGGCAGGTCCGGGTGCTGCTCGGCATCGTCGTCTGCGACACGGTCGCGTACGGCGGAATGGTCGTGGCGATCGCGGCGCTGGCCGGTGGGGACGGCGCCGGCGGTTCGTCCGGTGTGCTCCTGAGCGTCCTGTCCCTGGGCGCGGTGATCAGCGCGCTGATCTACGGGGCGCGCGAGCGCAAGGGACGTCCGGGGCCCCAGCTCGCCCTGTACCACGCCGCCTCCGCGGCACTCCTCCTGATCAGCGCCCAGGTGTCCCATCTGGTGTGGGCCGGGCTGGTCCTGCTGGCGGTGGGCATGGTCGGCGGCCCCCGGGACACCCTGCACCAGGTCGTGCTGGGCGAGGCCACGCCGGAGGAGTACCGCACCGAGGCGTTCGCCTGGATGAGCACCTTCATGTGGGGTGGTTACGCGCTCGGCTCGTCGCTCTCCGGCCAGCTGGTCAGCGCGGACGACGGCTCTCACACCTGGGCGTTCGCGGCCGCGGCAGCGGCGGCGGCACTGGCCGCGGTGGTGTCCCTGCTCGTGCGCCCGACTCCGGCCACGACCGGCGTGGCGGAACAGGCGTCCGCGGGCGAGGACGGCAAGGCCGCGGCCCGCCAGCCCGGTGCCGACCCCGCCACCGACTCCTCCCCCGGCGAGTCCTGAGCCGACGAGGACCGGCGTGGACCGGGCGAGGACCAGGCGAGCAGCGGCGGGAAATCCTTTAGCTGCGCAGCATCTTGACACTTCGTCACCCGTGCCTTCTCTTAATACCGCACAAAGTCGAACGCCCCCACACAGCACCGCACGGATGACGAGGAGTACCGGACATGACGTCACCCCACCCCAGACGCCGGGCCATGGCCGCCGCTCTGGCGGCCGTCACGTTCACGATGGCCGCGCCGGTCGTGGCGCAGGCAGCCGCCCCCGCGAAGGCACCGAGCGCCGCCCAACAGCGTTCGCCGCAGGCCGCGTTGGCGACCATCACCTGGACGCTGCAAAAGGTCAGCAATCCCACCCCGGACCAGCAGGACGCGTACAACCGCATCACCGCGGCCATGAACGCCGCGGTGGCCCGCTACAACAACCTCAGCGATCTCGGCAAGAACATCACCGTGCAGTACAACCCGGGTGTTCCCACCGCGGACGGCAACATCAACGGGACGATCCGCTTCGGCAACCGCGCCTATATGACCGAGCGCACCGCACTGCACGAGATCGCGCACACGATAGGCGTCGGCACGAGCAGCCGTTGGGCCGCGCTCACCAGCGGCGGCACATGGCGTGGCGCGGAGGCCACCAGGCTCGTCCGGCAGTACGACGGCGCCAGTGCCACGCTGTCCGCCGGAGGCGGCCACTTCTGGCCGTACGGTCTGAACTACGACAACGAGTTCTCCCAGACCGCGGCCGACCGGCACGTCAACATCGTCGCCGCGATGGTACGAGACGGCCTGTAGCGAACCCCGTGGCCCGTCATGCGGCGTGGCCGTAGTCGGGCAGGACCAGGCCGGTGTCGGCCGCGCGGAACTCGGCGCCCGTCAGCTCGGCGGGGTTGAGCAGGGCCGCGTTGCGGGCGTCGAGCACTTCCCGGGTGCCGGGGATCGTGATGGCAGCACCCGCGGTGGCCAGGGCCTGGTTCTGCGCCGCCGGTGATGGCTTCGGGGCGGAGCGAGCCGATGAGGTGTCCGTCGGCGTCCACGTACGAGTGTCGACGTGGGCTTTCCGCAGCTGCGGGAGCAGTCCCATGCGGTCCGCGACGCCGCGGGCCGTGCCGCGGATGTCGATGGGATAGCCGCCGCCGCGGATCGCGGATGCCTTCTCGACGACGGTGACCTCGAAGCCGTAGCGATCGCTCAGCCGAGCAGGTCCAGGACGGGCGCGAGCCCCGCCGGACGCCGGTCGACCGGCAGATGGTCGACGAAGTGCACCGGACAGCCCAGCGCCTCCGCGCCACCGTCCGCGACGCGGTTGTCCCCGACCATCAACACGTCGGAGGGTGACAGGCCGAGCGCGTCGCAGGCGGCCCCGAAGATGGCGGGGTCGGGCTTCTGCGTGCCCAGCTCGTAGGAGAGCACATAGGCGTCCACCAGCCCATCGAGGTCATGCGCCCGGAACACCGGCCGCAGGTCCCAGCCGATGTTGCTGACCACGGCCACCGGGATCCCGCGTCGGCGCAGTTCCCGCAGCGTTGTTCCGGTGTCCGGGTAGGGGTGCCAGGCGGCGGGCATCCGGTGGCGGTCGTACAGCGCCTGCGTCAGCTCCGCCCGCGGCAGCCCGGCCTCCTCGATCAACCCGCTGTAGGCCGCACGATGCTGATGGGAACTCAGATCCCGTTCGTGCCACAACCCTTCGAGCCGCGAGGGGATGCGCTGGGGCGAGGGTCCGCCCGGCAGTGCTCCGCACTCCGTCAGCCGCCGCACCCAGTCGGCGAACTCCTCGCCGTCCACCGGGACCGCGGTCTCCGCCAGGACCGCGCCGAGCCACTCCTCGACCGACTCGCACCGCAGCAACGTTCCGGAGAAGTCGAACATCACTCCCTTGACCATGCCGTCATCGTAAGCCGCCGCCGCTCACGGGGACATGGCAATCCGTACGCGGTCGCTGTCGTTCTCGGACAGGAACGAGGCCAGGCCCTGGCCCTCCTCGGTGACGGCCGCGCGCTCGGCCCGGGAGAAGCCCCGCAGCGGGGTGACCACGACGGTGTCCGCGTCGACCGTCCAGGTCGCGGCGACCCGGCCGTCCACCAGCACCATGCGGGCGCCCGCGACGGACAGGCCACGGTGGACATCGTCGATGATCCGGCTGCGGTCGTGGTAGCCGAGGATCGCGTTGTCGAACGCGGGCAGGAAACGCACCGGGGCGGGTGTGCCGGGGTCGGGGCGCGGCGCGTCGGGCAGGTCGAGCAGTTCGCGGCCGCGCGCGTCGCGGAAGGTGACCAGCTCCCCGCGGACGGCGGCCACCGCGGCGGGCAGTCCGGCGAGGCCGCACCAGGCGCGCAGGTCGGCCGAGGCCGCGGGGCCGAACGCGGCCAGATAGCGGCGCACCAGCGCTTCGCCGACCGGGTCGGTCCCCTCAGGGGCGGACGGGGCGATCTCGCGGCCCAGCCAGCGGGTGAGCGGGGTGTTGCGCACCCCCGACCTGACGCGCCACAGCCCGCGCGGCGGCAACTGCGCGACCGGGACGAGGGCGGCGATCGCCATCTCGCCCAGTGCCCTCGGGTTCGGCGCGGGCCAGCGGTCGGCGAGGATCCGCGCGACCTCGGCCATCGAGCGGGGCTCGCCGTCGGCCAGCACCGCGCGGGCCGCGGCGGCGAGTTCGGCGAGGTCCACCCCCTCCAGATCGCGGCGGTAGGTGCCCATCACCTTCTGGCGCAGCATGGTGTCATGGCGCGCCCGCCAGGCCAGGGTGTCGTCGGCGGTGAGGAGGTGCACGGTGCGGCGCATGAGGTGGGTTCGTACCACGTGCCGCCCGGTCAGCAGGCCGTCCAGGGCCGCCGGGTCGAACGCGCGCAGCCGCGACCAGAGGCCGGTGAACGGTTCCTGCGGCTCCTGCGCCTGAAGACCGCCGAGGTGCGCTACGGCGTCGAGCACCGGTACGTCGGCGCGGTCGAGCAGCAGCTGCCGGGCCAGCGTCGCGCGGCCCAGCGCCCGGTTGTCGAGGACGGTCATCCTCATCGTCACACGTGGTCCCTTCGGTCCTGCCGATTGCTGTCGGGTGCGGGACGACGATCGCAGGGGATGCGGTCAGGATGTGACCGCATCCCGGACCGCGTCGTCGGTCCCGCACCCGATGCGGGAACCGTGTTCCTCTGGCGCTACGACAGCGCCGGGCCCCCACTACGGCAGCGCCGGGCCGCGGTACTCGCTCATCGCGTCGATGAGCCAGCGCGCCAGGTAGTCGGCGAACGAGGACCGGGGGAACAGCCGGTACGTCGGGGCCTCGTCCACCTGCCAGAGCAGCACCGCGACCGGCCCCACCGTGGTCGACACCGCCCGGCCGGGGCCGAAGGCCCGGGGGTGCAGGTCCAGGGGGCAGCCCTTCTCCAGCACCTGCCGGGCGGACGGGCCGCTCAGCTCCAGCGTGGTGCGGTTCGCCGAGACGTCCACCACCGACCCCGGGTCTCCGGCGAGCGCCTCCCGCAACTCGGCGGCCACGGACGTCCCGCCCGCCGGAGACACCACGAGCCACTCGTCGGGGCCCAGCCACAGGAGCGTGTGGGGGCCGGATACGGCGGTCTGACCGCACTGCCGCGGGAGCGGTGCGCCCAGGGTCTTCTCGATGCGGTCGGCCGCTTCGGAGGCGGGGGCGACGCGCAGGTTCACCATGGTGATGAACGGCCACTCGGCAAGTCGGACGCCACGCTCACCGGTGACGGCGGCGGCGCGCATCCGCGCCTCCAGATGGGCCAGGGGGCTGGTGCGCAGGGCCACCGGGCCCGCGCCCGCGTCGATCGTCGGCTCAGCCATCGCGCTTGGTCCCTTCGGGGTCGTACAGGACGGAGTCGGCCACCAGGACGGGCACCAGTTCCTCGCCCACCGGGGCGAGCAGGGTCTGTCCGATCCTCGCCCGCCCACCGGCGACGAGGGCGAGGGCGAAGGGGCGGCCGAGGGCCGGGCTGTGGTAGCTGGAGGTGACGTGGCCGAGCATCGGCACCGGCCCGGCCTCGGGGGTGAGGGGCACGTCCGGCGCGACGAGCTGGGCGCCCTCGGGCAGCCGGGTCCTGCCGTCGCTCGGCAGCAGGCCGACCAGCTGCTTGCGGTCGGTGCGGGAGGTGTCCACGCGGGAGTAGGAGCGCTTTCCGACGAAGTCCTTCTGCTTGGAGACCACCCAGGACATGCCCGCGTCCTGCGGGGTCACGGTGCCGTCGGTGTCCTGGCCGACGATGATGTAGCCCTTCTCGGCGCGCAGGACGTGCATGGTCTCGGTGCCGTACGGGGTGATGTCGTACGGTCGGCCGATCGCGTACACCTCCTCCCAGACCGCCAGGCCGTACCACGCCGGGACGTTGATTTCGTAGGCGAGTTCGCCGGAGAAGGAGATCCGGCAGATGCGGGCCGGGACACCGGAGGCCAGGGTGGTCTCGCGGAAGGCCATGAAGGGGAACGCCTCGGCGGACAGGTCGACGTCGGGCGCGAGACCGGCGACGACCTCGCGGGACTGGGGGCCGACGACGGCGATCGTCGTCCACTGCTCGGTCACCGAGGTGCAGTGGACGTCGAGTTCGGGCCACTCGGTCTGAAGCCACTCCTCCAGCCAGTCCAGGACCCCGGCGGCCCCACCGGTCGTGGTGGTCATGAAGTAGCGGTTCTCGTCCAGTCGCAGCGTCACGCCGTCGTCGAAGATCATCCCGTCGGGCTTGCACATGACGCCGTAGCGGGCCATGCCGGGCTTCAGCTTCTTGAAGCCGTTGGTGTAGATCCGGCCCAGGAACTCGCCCGCGTCCGCGCCCCAGATCTCGATCTTGCCGAGGGTGGTGGCGTCCATGAACGCCACCCCCTCACGGGCCGCGCGGCACTCGCGGGCCACGGCAGTGTCCATGTCCTCGCCGGGCCGGGGGTAGTACCGGGGGCGCTTCCACTGCCCGACGTCCTCGAACTCCGCGCCGTGCGCCACGTGCCAGCCGTGGACGGACGTGGTCCGCTCCGGGTCGAACAGCTCGCCGCGCTCACGCCCGGCCAGGGCGGCGAAGGCCACCGGCGTGTACGGCGCCCGGTAGGAGGTGGTGCCGATGTCTCCGGGTGAGGCGCCCGCGCCGAGGGCCTGGGCGATCACACCGATCGCGTTGACGCCGGACGTCTTGCCCTGGTCGTTCGCCGTGCCGAGCGAGGTGTAGCGCTTGACGTGCTCGACACCGCGCATACCGGCGCCGACCGACCGCCAGACATCGGCGACCGACACATCGCGCTGGAGGTCGACGAAGTGGGTGTCCCAGCTGCCGGGTTCGCCCTCGGACGCGGGGACCAGCCACAGGGCCCGCACCGGGCCCCCTTCGGACCGCGCATCGTCGGACGGGGGCACGGGCACCGGGAACCCGGCCTCCGTCGCGGCCCGCGCACCGGCCCGCGCACCCTCGGCCAGACAGCCGTCGAGGCCGTACGTCCCGCGGGCCGCGCCGACGACCTGCTGGTCCCGCACGGTGCCGTCGGGCACGAAGGCGGCCAGGTCCTCGTCCCAGCGCAGTTTGCCCTGACGCTGGCTGTGCAGGTGCACCACCGGGCTCCATCCGCCCGAGACGGCCAGCAGGTCGCAGTCGAACGACTCGGGGGCGCCGGTGAGTTGCCCCTCGGCGTCGAGGGCCTGGACGGTGACACCGGTGATGCGGCTCTCCCCCGCGGTGCCGGCCACCGCGCTGCCCGTCAGCACCCGCGCCCCGGTCGCCACGGCCACTTCGGCGGCCCGGTGGGACAGCTCGGGCCGCGCGTCCACGACGGCGGCGATGTCGATCCCGGCGGCGTGCAGATCGGCGACCGTGTCATAGGCGCTGTCGTTGGTGGTGCTCACCACGGCCCGCGATCCCGGGGCCACGGCGTACCGGTTGAGGTACGAGCGCACGGCGGCGGCGAGCATCACCCCGGGGCGGTCGTTGCCCGCGAAGACCAGCGGACGCTCGTGGGCGCCGGTCGCCAGGACCACCCGGCGGGCCCGGATGTGCCACACCCGCTGGCGCGAGACGCCTTCGGACGGCTGGGGAGCGTTGGCCCCGAGGTGGTCGGTGCGGCGCTGGACGGCCAGCACGTAGTTGTCGTCGTACGAGCCGAATGCCGTGGTGCGCCGCAGGACGACGACCTCGGGCGCGGCGTCGAGGGCCGCGCGGACCTCGGCGGCCCACGCGAGGGCGCTCTGCTCGCCGACCGTCTCGGTGCTCCCGGAGAGCAGCGAGCCGCCCGGCTCGGACTGCTCGTCGAGGAGGATCACCCGGGCGCCGGAGCCCGCGGCGGCGGTGGCGGCGGCGAGCCCGGCGGGTCCGGCGCCGACGACCAGGACATCGGTATGGAGGTACTTCTTGTCGTAGACGGCGGGGTCGGGGGCCGGGTCGAGGCGGCCCATCCCGGACAGCGTGGTGGCGGACAGGCCGTCGTACAGCTCTGCCGTCGTCGCGGGCAGCATGCCCTCCGAGCACGGGCCGTCGATCTGCACCAGGGCGTTGGGCTCCTCGGGGCCCGCGGCGACGATGCCGCGCGGACGGCCGCGGTAGATCGACGGGGCGACCTCCACGAGCCCGTTCGCCAGCATCGCCGAGGCGACGGTGTCCCCGGGGTGCCCGGTCAGCTCACGGCCGTCGACGGTGAAACGCAGCACGGAGCCGCGGTCGACGCGGCCCCCGCCCGGGAGCCGGAATGGCTGGTCGGTCATCGGTTCCCTCCGGCCTGGGGCAGTGCGGGGCGGGGCTCGTCGAGCCGGTAGGCGGCCAGCACCTCGTACGTGGTGGTGTCGCGCAGGACGTTGAACCAGCGGCGGCACCCGGTGCCGTGCATCCACCGCTCGGCGAAGGGCCCCTTGGGGTTGTCGCGGTAGAAGACGTACGCGGCCCATTCCTCGTCGGTGAGGTCCGCGGTGTTTCCGGGGTAGGGGACGTGAGCCTGTCCCCCGTAGTGGTACTCGGCCTCGTCGCGAGGACCGCACCATGGGCAGGTGATCAGCAGCACGGTGTTCTCCTCAGTGGGCCACGGCCGCGGCGCCGTGTTCGTCGATCAGTGCGCCCGTCGTGAAGCGTTCGAGGGCGAAGGGGGCGTTCAGCGGGTGGGGCTCGCCGGTGGCGATGGTGTGCGCGAAGGTCCATCCGGCGGCCGGGGTGGCCTTGAAGCCACCGGTGCCCCAGCCGCAGTTGACGTAGAGGTTCTCGACGGGGGTGGCGCCGATGATCGGGGAGGCGTCCGGGGTGACGTCGACGATGCCGCCCCAGGTGCGCAGCACGTGCGCACGGGCGAAGACGGGGAACAGCTCGACGGCGGCGGCCATCTGGTGCTCGATCACATGGAACGAGCCGCGCTGCCCGTAGCCGTTGTACGCGTCGACGCCCGCGCCCATCACCAGCTCGCCCTTGTGGGCCTGGGACACGTAGACGTGCACGTGGTTGGACATCACCACCGTGGGGTGCACCGGCTCGTGCAGCTCGGACACCAGCGCCTGGAGCGGGTGGGACTGCACCGGCAGCCGGAAACCGGCCATCTCGGCCAGGACGCTGCTGTGTCCGGCGGCCGCGAGGCCGACCCGGCCCGCGAGGATGCGCCCGCGGCTGGTCTCCACGCCCACGACCCGGTCGCCGTCCTTGACGAAGCCGGTGACCTCGCACCCCTGGATCAGGTCCACGCCCAGCTCGTCCGCCCGCCGGGCCAGCGCCCAGGCCACGTGGTCGTGCTTGGCGATACCGGCTCGCGGCTGGAAGGTGGCGCCGAGGACCGGATACCGGGTGTCGGGCGAGACGTTGAGGATGGGGCAGACCTCGGCGACCTCGTCCGGGGTGAGCCACTGGGCGTCGACGCCGTTGAGGCGGTTGGCGCCCACGCGGCGCACCCCTTCGCGGACGTCCTGGAGGGTGTGCGCGAGGTTGAGGACGCCGCGCTGGCTGAACAGGAAGTCGTACTCCAGCTCCTCCGGGAGCCGCTCCCAGAGCCCCAGCGCGTGCTCGTACATCGCCGCGCTCTCGTCCCACAGGTAGTTGGAGCGGATGATCGTCGTGTTGCGGGCCATGTTGCCGCCGGCCAGCCAGCCCTTCTCCAGGACGGCCACGTTGGTGATGCCGTGGTTCTTGGCGAGGTAGTAGGCGGTGGCCAGGCCGTGGCCTCCCGCGCCGACGATGACGACGTCGTAGGAGGAGCGCGGCTCCGGGTTGCGCCAGAGGAAGTCCGGGTGCTCCGGCAGCGGCTGGGTGGTCATGCCGCGTCTCCGTTCAGGTGGGGATGTTCAGGTGGGGGTAGAGGGGGAACGCGGCGGCGAGCTTTTCGACCCGGTCGCGCAGCAGGCCCGCGTGCTCGTCGCCGAACTTCTCGTCCTTCAGGGCCTGGGCGATGATGTCGGCCACCTCGCGGAACTCCGTCTCGCCGAAGCCCCGGGCGGCCAGGGCCGGGGTGCCGATGCGCAGCCCCGAGGAGACCATCGGGGGACGCGGGTCGAACGGTACGGCGTTGCGGTTGACGGTGATGCCGATGCGGTGCAGCCGGTCCTCGGCCTGCTGCCCGTCGAGCGCGGAGGCGCGCAGGTCGACGAGGATCAGATGGACTTCGGTGCCACCGGTCAGCACCGTGATCCCGGCCTCGGCCACGTCGTCGGACAGCAGCCGCCCGGCGAGGATGCGGGCACCGGCCAGGGTGCGCTGCTGGCGCTCGGCGAACTCCTCGCTCGCCGCCACCTTGAAGGCCACCGCCTTCGCGGCGATGACGTGCTCCAGCGGGCCGCCCTGCTGGCCCGGGAAGACCGCGGAGTTGATCTTCTTGGCCAGGTCGGCGCGGCTGAGGATCACACCGCCGCGCGGGCCGCCGAGGGTCTTGTGGGTGGTGGTCGTCACCACGTCGGCGTACGGCACCGGGCTCGGGTGGAGGCCCGCGGCCACCAGCCCGGCGAAGTGCGCCATGTCCACCATCAGATACGCGCCCACCGCGTCGGCGATGCGCCGGAACGCGGCGAAGTCCAGCCGGCGGGGATAGGCCGACCAGCCGGCGACGATCATCTTGGGCCGGTGGGCGTGGGCGAGCCGCTCGACCTCGTCCATGTCGATGCGCATGTCGGACTCGCGCACGTGGTACGGCACGACGTTGTACAGCTTGCCGGAGTAGTTGATGCGCATGCCGTGGGTGAGATGGCCGCCGTGCGCCAGGTCGAGGCCGAGGATCGTGTCGCCGGGGTCCAGCAGCGCGAACATGGCGGCCGCGTTGGCCTGGGCGCCGGAGTGCGGCTGTACGTTGGCGGCCTCCGCGCCGAAGAGCTGCTTCACCCGGGCGATGGCCAGCTGCTCGACGACGTCGACGTGTTCGCAGCCGCCGTAGTAGCGGCGGCCCGGGTAGCCCTCCGCGTACTTGTTGGTCAGGACCGAGCCCTGTGCCTCCATGACAGCGGCCGGAGCGAAGTTCTCCGAGGCGATCATCTCGAGGGTGGACTGCTGACGGTGCAGCTCGGCGTCCACCGCGGTGGCGATATCCGGGTCGAGTGTGCTGAGCGGAAGGGTGAGGTGGGAGGTGACCGTGGTGATCGACGGGGTGGTTGCCATCTGTGCACCATCCTGAGAGCCAACTAATGGGCAACTGATATATCAGCCTCTGCGGTAAGGTATGGGAGCCCGCCGGGAGAGGTCAAGGGGGTTTCATGCAGCATGTGGCGACCGAGCCGAGGGGCGAGGAGCTGTCCCTCGCCGAGCGCGCCTACCGCGCCATCCGCGACCGGCTCGTCATGCTCGAGATCCGCCCGGGCGCGCCGATCAACGAGGACCAGCTGGCCCAGTCCCTCGGCGTCGGCCGGACGCCGGTGCGCGAGGCGCTCAAGCGGCTCCAGTACGAGCGCCTGATCACGACCTACCCCCGGCGCGGCACCTTCGCCACCGACGTCAACATCACCGACCTGGCCCACATCTCCGAGGTGCGCCAGGAGCTGGAGCCGCTGGCCGCCGCCCAGGCCGCGCGGCGCGCCACGGCGGCGGACCGTGCGGTCCTGACGGCGGCGCTACGGGAGCTGGGGAGCGTGGATTCCCGTCGGCACGGCGCCGATGAGCTGATGCGCCTGGACCTTCAGGTACACCGCGCCATCTACGCCGCCACCCACAACCCGTACCTGGAGGACACCCTCGTCCGCCACGACAACCTGGCCACGCGCATCTGGTGCCTGTTCATCGACCGGCTGTCCGACATGGCGGGCCACGTCGAAGAGCACGGACCGCTGCTCGAGGCGATCGTCGCCGGTGACGCCGAGAAGGCGGCCCAGCTCGCCCGCGACCATGTCGAGGGCTTCGAGCGGGCCATTCGCGCCGCGATCTGAGACGCCGTAAGGCATGAGCTGAAGCGCCGTTTCCGCGTCAGTGCGCGGCGTCCCGCGGATCGTCCCGGCGCAGTCGGGGCCTGCCCGCCAGGGTGGTCCACAGATGCGGGGCGGCGTCGTCCTCGGGGAGCTGGGCGATCATGAAGCGGACGCAGCGTTCGATCTTGACCCGCCACAGGCGGGCCGCCTCGTTTCCGTCGGCCTTGCGCAACGCCTCGTGGACGGCGGTGTCTTCGTCGCTGATGGTGTCGCACGCCTGGCTGTAGTCCATGTCCAGCACCGTGACGAACATGCGCAGACGGGCCGTGAGGCGTTCGAAGGTGTGCGCCGCCTGCGGGAGGTCCGCCGTGCGGGCGAGGGCGTCCTGATACCGCAAGTCCACTTCGCGTATGCGGGCGTGGTCGTTGTCCCGGGCGGCGTCGCGGACCTCCGCCAGGGCCGCTGAGGCCCTGGCGAGCTGGTCGCGCCCGAGCATGGCGACGCGCCGGATGAGCAGCGCGCCCAGGCTGGCGCGCAGGGCGTAGAGATCGAGGACGTCCTTCGCCCTGACGGTGGGGACGGCGGTCGCACCGCCCGGGAGCAGATCCAGCATGCCCTCCTCGGCCAGCGCCCGGAGCCCCGCGCGGACGACCCGGCGCGAGAGGCCGAGGCGGGCCGCGAGCGGCGCCTCCCGGACCCGGTCGCCGGGCCGGTGGCCGCCGGCGAGCACGGCTTCGCGCAACAGGCCCACGACGGGATCGGTCGTGAGGGGAGCACCGGGCGGCTCGTCGGGGGATGTGAACGTGGTCGCCGTGGGGACGTCGGCGTGGCCGGGCGCGCACACGTCCCGGGCGTTCGAGTCGTTTCCGGAGCCGCAGATGGCCGGGGTGTCGTACACCGGGCGCGGGGCGGCGACCCGGGTGAAGGGGTCCGCGGACGGGGTCCATGTGGTGGACCAGGTCAGCAGCGCGTCACGGAGGCGGTGCGGCCCGGGGGCGGTCCGGGGGGCCGTCTCGGGGGCGGTCTCGTGAGCGGGCCGGGCATCGGCGGCGAGGAGGCGCCGGGTCTCGTCGGTCCACGCCGCCGGGCCGGGTACGTGGTGCCAGCGCAGCCTCGGGGACACGTCCTGGCACACGGCGGGGCCCTCCGCGGGCACGCCGTGTGCCAGGAGATGCACCGCTCCCCCGGTATCGGCCGCCGCCCCCGCCCGCTCCAGGAACGTGCGCAGGGCGGGGTGGTCCGTCCAGGGCGTGTCCCGCGTGTCCCGCCCGCCCCGGAGCGCGGCGAAGGCGGAGGCCACGGCCAGGACGTGGGGCGCATCCCGCTCCTGGCCGAACAACCGGCCCGCGCAGGTGCGCGCGGCCCCGCCCCGTCCCGTCCGGACCGTCACGGCGAGCACGCACACCGGTGGCGCGATGAACAGACCGACCACCTCCTCGGCGCGGTCCGGCAGGGACCACGCCCGGCGCGGCCCGGCCGTGGCACCCGCCCCCGGCCGGATGCGGTAGGCGCGCCAGATCCGGCTCACGGTGCTCTGGTTCAGCCCGGTTTCGGCCGCCATGGAACGCGTCGACCAGGCGTGTCCGGCACCGGGCGGCGGTGGGGTGAGGGTGCGGACGAGGACATGGGCCACGGTGTCGTCATCCGCCGCGGGAGGCCGCCCGGGACGGGGTTGCTCGTCCAGGCCCGCCAGCCCACAAGAAACTGGCGCTGTACTCCTCCGGGGGACCGTTCCTCGATGGCTACGTCCTGAGCATCATCGGCGTCGCCATGGTGCAGATCACGCCGCAGCTGGACCTGTCCGACTCCGCGCAGGGCCTCATCGGCGCCTCGGCGCTCATCGGCATCTTCCTCGGTGCCTTCGTGGGCGGCTGGCTGACCGACAAGTTCGGCCGGCAACTCCTGTACACCATCGACCTGATCGCCATCATCGTCTGCTCGGTCGCCCAGTTCTGGGCCGCCGATCCGGTGTGGCTGTTCATCCTGCGCCTGCTGATCGGCATGGCGGTCGGCGCGGACTACCCCATCGCCACCTCCCTGCTGGCCGAGTTCACGCCGCGCCGTTACCGGGGGCCGCTGCTCGGCGGCCTGGTCGTCATGTGGTTCGTGGGCGCCGCCACCGCGTACGTCGTCGGAGAGGTCCTGCTGTCGGTCGGCGACGACGGGTGGCGGTGGATGCTCGCCAGCGCCACGCTGCCCGCCACGATCATCGTGCTGCTGCGCCATGGCACGCCCGAGTCCCCGCGCTGGCTGGCGAACAAGGGCCGCACCGACGAGGCCGAGGCCGTCCTCAAGCAGGTCTACGGTCCCGACGCGACGATCGCCGACCTGACCGCGGAGGAGCACGAGAACGTCGACGTCAAGGCGATCATGCGGTCCGGTTACGGCGGACGCATGCTGTACATCTCCGTCTTCTGGACCTGTTCCGTCGTCCCGCTGTTCGCCATCTACGCCTTCGGCCCGAAGATCCTGGACGCGCTTCAGCTCGAAGGCGGCCTCGCCAATATCGGGGAGGCGCTGATCACCGTCATGTTCCTCCTCGGCTGTGTGATCGCCCTGCTCGGGGTGAACCGGATGGGCCGCCGCACGCTGGTCATCCACAGTTTCGTCTGGTCGGGGCTGGCCCTGCTGCTGCTCGGCATCTTCCCCCACGCCCCCTCGGGCGTGATCATGACCCTGTTCGCCCTGTACGCGATCATCATCGGCGGCACCCAGATCCTCCAGTGGATCTACCCGAACGAACTGTTCCCGACCGAGGTACGCGGCTCCGCCGTCGGACTGGCCTCCTCCGTCAGCCGTATCGGCGCCGCCGTCGGCACCTATCTCGTCCCTGTGGCCCTGACCAGTTGGGGCATCGGCGGCACCATGATCGCCGCCGCCGCGATCAGCCTCGTCGGCGCCCTCGTGTCCGTCCTGTGGGCGCCCGAGACACGGGACATGGCCCTGCACGAAGCCGCCGCGTTGCATCCCCACACCGGCGAGACCGCCGAGACCGCCGGGCGCCCGGCAAGTGTCTGACCGCAGTCATCTCCCCCCGCAACGGCTAGGGAAGGACATGATGAAGGACGTAGTGATCGTCGGAGGCGGCATCGCGGGACTGGCCGCGGGCTGGCGACTGCGGCACTGGGACACGCTCCTGCTGGAGTCGGAGGGCCGGGTCGGCGGACGCATCCGCTCGGAGCGCCGCGGACCGTACTGGCTCAACTGGGGCGGGCACGTCTACGCAGGCGGAAACTCCTCCACGGCGTGGCTCCTGCGCGACACCGGCATCGACTCGACCCCGGTGACGGGATCGCTGGCCGGGCTGGCCATGAACGGCAAGCTGCTCCTCAAGGGCCGGGTGGAGAGCTATCCGTTCCGGATTCCGATGCCGTGGTCCGCCCGCGCCGGGATGGTGAAGGCCGGTGCCAAGGTCGCGCTCGCCGTCGCCAAGTACGCGAGGATCGTGCGGTTGCGGCCCGGCGAGGACGAGGCCGCCCGCCAGCGGCGGGTCTACAGCTTCATGAACGACCGCAGCTTCTCCGACTTCGTGGGCGACCTGCCCGAAGACGCCGAAGCGCTGTTCAAGCCCACGGTGACCCGCTCCGCCGCCGACATCGACCAGATCTCCGCCGGTGCCGGTGTCGGCTACTTCAGCCTGGTGTGGAACATCGGCGGTGGCCTCACGCAGAGCATCCTCGGCGGCCCCTCCACCCTCACCGAGGGCATCGCCGCGGCCCTGTCGGACCGGGTGCGGCTGAACGCGGCCGTCGACGAGATCGTCCAGAAGAAGGGCTCGGTCGTCGTCCGCTACCGGCAGGACGGGGTGGAACGGGAGGTCGAGGCGCGCTGCGTGGTGCTGGCCACTCCCGCGAACGTCAGCCACCGCATCGCGGTCGACCTCGACCGCGACGTCCGAGAGGCCCTGTCGAAGGTCGTCTACGGCCCGTACGTGAGCGCGGCGTTCCTCACCGACGAGACCGGGCGTCAGGTCTGGGACGACGCCTACGCCATCGCGACGCCGAAGCGGTCCTTCAACGTGCTGCTGAACATGTCGAACATCGCGCGCGGTCTGGAGCCGGAACGCCGTCCCGGCAGCAGCATCATGACCTTCTCGCCGGGCAGTCTGGCGCGGTCGCTGCTCGAACGCGACGACGACGAGATCCGCCGGACCTACCTCGACGACCTCGGCCAGGTCCTGCCGGGATTCCCCGAGAAGGTCGTCGAAGCCGAGGTGCAGCGCTGGCCCACCGGCGCGCCCTACTGCTTCCCCGGCCGCGGGACGTTGCAGTCGACGCTGACCCGCCGCAGCGGCCGGGTCCTCCTGGCCGGTGACTACCTCGGCACCCTCTACACCGAGACCGCGATCCAGACCGGCCTGTCCGCCGCGCAAGAGGCGCAGAGCCTGCTGGCCACCGACCGGCAGACCATCCCGCACGGCCTGGCGCCCCTGCGCGCCGTCACCTGAGTCCACCGCCCCCCCCTGTCCCCCAGTTTCTTCCGAGGAGACTCAAAGCATGTCGTCACAGCTGAGCGGTGTCCTGACCGCCCTTGCCTCACCGTTCGCGCCGGACGGACAGATCGACGAGAAGACGCTGCGCCGCCTGGTCGACCGCAGCGTCGACGGCGGGGTCGACGGAGTCGTCGCCTGTGGATCCACCGGTGAGTTCGCGGCGATGAGCGGCGCGGAGCGGCGCCAGGTGGTCGAGACCGTCGTCGACCAGGTGGCCGGACGGGTGCCGGTGATCGCGCAGACCGGGGCACTGAGCACGAAGGAAGCCGTCGCGCTGTCCCGCCACGCAGAAGCCGCCGGAGCCTCGGTCCTGATGGTCGTCGCCCCGTACTACGAGCCGCTCACGCTGGACGAGACGCTGCGCTACCTGCGCACCGTGGCCGACGCCGTGGACATCCCGATCATGCTCTACAACCTGCCCGCGGCCACCGGTGTCCCGCTCCCGCCGGAAACCGTCGGACAGCTCGCCCGCGAGGTCGAGAACATCCAGTACATCAAGGACACCAGCGCCGACATGGCCCAGGCCGGACAGCTGATCCACCGTTACGGCGACGTCATCTCCACCTTCATCGGCTGGGACAGCCTCCTTCTGACCGCGATCTCCGAGGGCGCCGCCGGTGTCATGGCCGGGACCGCGAACGTGATACCGGCCGAACTCGTCTCGATCCACCGTGCCTTGCGCGACGGCGAACTCGGGCGCGCGCGAGCCGAGTGGGCGCGGATCTACCCGCTGATGGACACCATGATGTCCGCGCCGTTCATTCCCGCGGTCAAGGCCGCCCTGGAGGCGGCCGGGTTCCCCATCGGGCCTCCCCGTGAGCCGCTGCTCGGGCTCGACGCCGCCACGACCGCCAGGATCTCCGCCCTGTACGAGGAGCTTCGCCAGCGGTCGGCGTGACGGCCCTCGGGCCCACGACCGCATCCCGGCTGTTTCCCACCACCACCCAGGGAGCCACTGCTCATGAGCACTGCCGCCGCTTCCACGACGGTCACCGTTCGCCGCGCAACGGACGCACCGGCGCTGATCTCCGCGGCCGACCTTCCTCCGACCGGCCACTTCGTGGACGGGACCTTCCTCGAGGGATCTTCCGGTCGCGTCATCGACGTGGTCGATCCGAGCACGGAGAGCGTCATCGCCCGGATTCCCGAGGGAACCGCCGAGGACATCGACCGAGCGGTCGCCGCCGCGGCCCGGGCCAAAGGCCCGTGGGCGCGGCTGGTCCCCAAGGACCGCTCGGAGGTGCTGCACGCCATCGCCGACCGGCTGGCCGAGCACACCGACCTCCTCGTCAGGCTGGAGTCGGCGAACACCGGCAAGCCGCTCGCGGTGTCACGGGACGACGTCGCCATGACCGTCGACACCTTCCGCTTCATGGCCGGTGCGGTGCGCGCGGCCACGTCGATGGCCGCCGGTGACTACGTCGAGGACCACCTGTCGGTCATCCTGCGGGAACCGCTCGGGGTCATCGGCGTGATCACACCGTGGAACTATCCGCTGCTCATGGCGGCCTGGAAGCTCGCGCCCATCCTCGCCGCGGGCAACACCCTGGTCATCAAGCCGTCCGAGCAGACCCCGCTGACCACGCTGAAGTTCGCCGAGCTCGTCGCCGATCTCCTGCCGCCCGGAGTGGTGAACGTGGTGACCGGCTACGGCGCGGTCGCCGGTGCCCGGCTCGCCGAGCACCCGGAGGTGGACATGATCGCCCTGACCGGTTCGGTCCCCAGCGGCCGCGCCGTGGCCCGGGCCGCCGCCGACACCCTCAAGCGCGTGCACCTCGAACTCGGCGGCAAGGCCCCGGTTCTGATCTTCCCGGACGCCGATCTCGCCGCGGCCGCCTCGGCCCTCCGCGAAGCCGGATTCTGGAACTCGGGCCAGGAATGCGGGGCCGCCTGCCGCGTCCTCGTCCACGAGTCGGTCGCCGAGGAGTTCGTCGACCACCTCGTCGGCGAGGTACGGGCATTGGTCGTCGGTGACCCACGCTCCGGCGAGGAGGTCGAGGTCGGCCCCATGGTTTCGAAGGCACACTTCGACCGTGTGACCGGGTACGTGGAGCGCGCGAAGAACGAAGGCGCCCGCGCGGCGACGGGAGGCGAAGCCCTCGACGGCCCCGGCTACTTCGTCGCCCCGACCGTGCTGGTCGACCTCCCCGAAGGCGCCGAAGCCACGCGCCAGGAGATCTTCGGCCCGGTGGTCACCGTCGAGACCTTCACCGACGAGGACGAGGCGGTACGCCGGGCCAACGACGTGCCCCTGGGCCTGTCCGCCTCGGTGTGGACCGAGAACGCCCGCCGCAGTCACGACGTCGCCGCACGCCTCGACAGCGGAACGGTCTGGGTGAACTCGCACCTCGTACTGGCCAGCGAGGTCCCGTGGGGCGGGTTCAAGGGATCCGGCTACGGCCGGGACCTGTCGATCTACGCCCTCCAGGACTACTCGCGCACCAAGCACGTCATGCACCACCACGGTCGCTGATCCCGCCTCAGGCTCCGGCCCGCTTCTCGGGCGGCTCCCACGCGGCGTGGTCGTGGGCGAAGGGCACACGACGCGGGTCGAAGTCGTGGGCCTGACCGGCCAGGACGACCGTGCCGTCCGGCCGGCGGGCGGTGGCCAGTTCCGTGGTCTGGACGAGGATGGGGGTGCCCGCCAGCAGCGGGTTGCCGCCGCAGTGGTCGAAGTGGAGGTGGCAGTTCACCACGAGCGTGATGTCGGCGAGGGCGGCACCGGCCGCCGCCAGCGCGGCCGGGAGGGCGCGGCGGTGAGGCCGGTAGTGGGCGTCGGCCTCGGGGCTGCCGGTGCCGATGCCCGTGTCGAAGAGGAGCAGGCCCCGCTCGTGCCGCACCAGATAGCCGAGCACCGGCTCGACCCGCGGGTACGAGCCGCCCGTCTCCGAGGACGGGCGGATGAAGCAGCCGAGGTCGAGCTGCCGGATCCGGATGTCGTTGGCCATGGCCCCAGCCTGGCAGGCCGCCCCCGGGGCCGCGCATGCCTCTGCTCTCGGCAGAGGCATGCGGGCCGGGCCGTCTGGATCCGCTGACGCCCATGAACGACGGGGTGGACGGTTACCCGACCGCGGCGATGACCGTCAGGAGCGCTTGTCGATGGTGATGAACGGGTCCCATTGGAAGTACCCCACCGGCTTCAGGTCACTGTCCAGGATCTGGAAGTAGAAGCGGTACGTGACCCGGCCGGTCTTGCGGACGTCCGCCTCCCAGTAGTGGTCCTCGTAGTCCTGGGTGACGAAGTCCGGCCTGCCGTCGGACCCCTCCTTCGGCATCGGATAGGTGCCGTCGCCCACCACGATCCGCGGCGTGCTGATCAGCGGATCGCCGCTCACGTACCGGTACAGCAGGGCGCTGTACTCGCTGTTGAGCGACAGTGTCGTCTCGCGCCAGCGGATGATGTCCCGGGGGTTGGCCCGGAAGTTCAGCTCGGCTCCCGACGTGCCGACGACGCGGTCGTGGCGGGTCGTCATGTAGATCAGGTCGTGGTCGACCTGGGTGGGCGCGTCGGGGTTCCTCGACGCACTGGGGTAGCGCTTGGCGATCGAGAACGCGTCGAACGCGATCATCACGTTGATGAACTCGGACATGTTCCTAACCCCTTTTCTGTTGCACCTTGTACGCCATGGCCCGCGGGTAGTCGTGCCGGTGCAGGCGGACGCGGACCAGCAGCGGCCCGGCGTTGAGCGGGTCGGTGGGGTCGGCGAGGCGGGCCAGCAGCTCGTCCAGCTCGGAGGTGTGCGCGATGCTGATCCCGTTCGCCGGGGTGTTCTTGCCGGAGAACACTTCCGCGAGGCGGTCGTAGTGCCACGGGTGGAGGACGTTGTAGAAGTCCGCCTCCTCCGGGTCGCCCGTGCCGTCGCGGGAGTCCCGGTCGGCGTAGTAGGACGGGTGCACCAGCATCTGCTCGATGCCGTAGAAGTGCCCGTTGTCCATGACGAACACCACCGACCGCAGCCCGAGCCGGGTGTGGGTGGAGATCTCCTGGCAGGTCTCCTGGAAGGCGCCGTCGCCGACGAACACCATCGGGCGGGCGTGATGGCGTTCGGGGGCGAGCGCGGCGCCGGTGGCCGCGCCGACGGACCAGCCGATGGACAGCCAGCTGATCTGCGACAGGAACCCGCCCTCGGGCAGGCTCAGGTTCATCGAGCCGATGAGGGAGAACGCGGCGTCGGACACGACCGTCCAGTCGTCTTGCGTCTCATGGCCCAGGAAGTGGTTGATCCGGTCGAACACGCCGTCGTAGGTGAGCCGTTCGGCGTGCCGGGATCGCGCGCCGCCGGTGCGGAGCGTGGCGCGGTGGCTCCGCAGGCTGGCGGGGCGGTCGCCGGGCGCGCCGTGGTGGGCGTGGGCCTCGGCGTAGTAGTCGGCGGTCAGTTCGCCGGAGCCGAAGCGCTTCACCAGCGCGTCCTGGAGGGCGGGCAGGAGCCGCTCCAGCTGGACGTCGGGGAAGTACCGGGTGCCGACGCTGACACCGCCCTGGGCCGCCATCACCCAGTCGGTGCCGACGCACTGCTCCCCGCCGAGGTTCTTCGACGTGGACCAGGCGCCGAGGCCGATCCGGCAGGTGGCCCACTCCTTGAAGATCCAGTGCACGTCCGAGTGGCTGGCAGCGCCGTTGTAGACGCCGTGGAACTGCCGCAGTTCCTCGTCGACGACGGCCTTGGCGCCGACGGTGGTGCAGAAGGGCACCCCGGTGGCGTCCGTCAGCTCGGTGAGCCGCCCGCCGAGGCGGAACCGGTCGATCTCCTCACCGGCCCAGATGATCGGGCGCGGCCTGCCGTCCGGGCCGGGGTGTTCGTCGATCAGGGTGAGGATGGCGTCCACCGCGTTGTCCAGCATCGTCTGGTTGCGGGTGCTGAACGGCCGCTCGCGGCGGAGGAGGGGCTGCTCGGCGACGGCGCAGGGCTCGTCCCACAGGTCCTCCATGACCTCCAGGTAGACGGGACTGCGCTCGGACAGGCAGGCGGTGAGCGCGGCGTCGATCTGGCCGGGGGCGAGGCCGGGGTTGGAGATGACCTGCGCCTCCACCGTGACCTGCCGGTAGACGTCCAGGTTGCTCTCCCGGCGGGGGCTCATGTGGGAGGTGAGGAGGCCGAGGGCGCGGTAGTTCTGCCACTGCTCGTAGGGCGGGCAGGCGTTGATGGCGACGAGCGGGACGTGTTCGACGTAGGCGCCGCCGCAGGCGTTGAGCAGGTTGAACGCGCCGACGCTGTAGGTGACCGCGGCCGCGCCGATGCCGTGGACGCGGGCGTAGGCGTCGGCGGCCTGGCCCGCGCCGCCCTCGGTGGGGGTGCCGACCCACTCGATGTCGCCCTCGGCCCGCAGGGTGGTGAGGAACGGGCCCAGGTGGTTGCCGGGGACGCCGAACAGATGGGTGATGCCCAACTCGGCCAGGCGGCGGGCCAGATAGCGGGCGACCGTGCACTCGGGGAAGACCGCGGTCACGAGCGGCCCTCCCGGTGCGCGCCCGGGGTGGTGACCAACGGGGCCTGGTGGACGGCGGTGGCGGCGCGGACGGCGCTCTCCAGGGCGCCCTCGATCCAGGCGTGCTTGAGGGAGGTGTGCTCCCCGGCGAAGTGGACGGGGCCTTCGGGGCGGGACACGTCCAGGTGGAAGCTGGTCATCTGGTGCGCGGTGTAGATGGCGGCCTCGCCGAACGCGTACGGGTCGCGCGCCCAGCTCTTGGTGGCGCCCCGGCCGGTGAAGAACACCTCGATGCGGCGGCCGTGCAAGGCCTGGAGGTTGCGCAGGGCGTAGACGTAGCGCTCGTCGTTGCGCATGGAGTCCCAGCGCGCGGCGTCGTCGGACCAGGAGTACGAGGCGAGCACCACGCCGCCGGTGCTGCCCTCGACCCGGTGCGACGGGTAGTACATGAACCGGTTGGGGTTGTCCGTGGCGGAGCCCCCTCCGAAGCAGTGGGAGGCGGGGCGGATAGCGGGGCCGCGCAGCGGCATGGTGTTGTTGAGCTGCCGCATGTCCTCGGTGACGCTGCTGTCCTTGACCGCGGCACCGAGCAGCCCGGCGCCCGCCTCGGCGACGAACGCGAGGGCGGGGGCGGTGTCGGTGTCCTGCTCGCCGCCCTGCTGGTAGTGCTCGTAGAGGCCCGGGCCGATGCTCTCCAGTTCGTTGCGCCAGTCGTCCTCGGTGAACTCCCACCACCGGTGGCTGAACTCCAGCAGCACCTTGGTGGCCTGGTCGTAGTGGGTCTCGATGATGGCGCGGCGCTTCTTGTACGACATCGAGGGGACGATCTCCACGAAGCGCAGGGCGGAGAACGGGATGGTGACGATCGCCAGGTCCGCCGTCCACAGGCGCGGCGGGGCCTGCGGGTCGTTCTCGGGAACGGTCTGCACGGCCACGCCCCACCCGTCGGGCCCGACGGCACCGGTGCCCTCGGGGTCGGCATCGCGGCTGGGGTCGTGGTATTCGAGGCGGATCATGCGGTGGCCGAGCTTCACCTCGTCGCGCAGGCCCTGGTGGAGGGCGTGCGGCAGGCGCCAACTGCCGCCGGGCACCTCCCAGTAGCGGACGCCCGGGTTGATGTCGCTGCGGCTCAGGAAGCTGTGGAAGAAGGAGAGGTGCAGCCGCGAGGACATGTTCTCCAGGGTTCCGACGGCCTCGATCGCCTCATCGCTGAGCCCGCCGCACTCGCGCAGGAAGCCGCCCATGGAGTAGCCGTCGAAGTCGCGGATGACCCGGGCCCAGCCCTCGATCCACTCGTCGAACGGCTTGTTGACGCGCCGCCCGTCGACAATGTCGGAGTAGTAGTCGCGTACGTACTCCAGCGCGTCATCGACCATCTTCACGACGGGCGCGCGGACCTCGTCGTCGGTGAGGTGGAAGCCCTCGTTGATCCGTTCCGGCGCGGTGCTGTAGTCGGCCCGCCGCACCTGGACGCGGTTGGCACGGATCCAGGAGTTGCCGCGCTTGTCGGGTTCCTGGAAGCCGGGGCTGTCCTCGCCGTGGGTCCAGGTGCGGCCGGTGAAGGACGTGTACGTCACCGGCGGGACGGCGGCCTCAGGGCCGCTGCCGGTGGAGGGGTCGATGTCCACGTTGTAGAACTGGCGGCGGCCGAGCCCGAGCTTGTCGACGAGGGCGAGGACGAGCGGATGGAAGTCGGGCAACCGCATGGCCCCGGCCTCGGCGTACTGGGCGGAGTCGTCGAAGGGCTGGTGGTGCTTGGTGGCGCGGAAGGTCTTGATGCGTCCGCCGACCCGGCTGGCGTTGGCCTCCAGGATGGTGACGTCGTGACCGGCGTCCTTGAGCAGACGGCCGGCGACGAGGCCGGTGATACCGGCGCCGACGATGAGGATCTTCTTGCGCGGATGCGGGGTGGGGCCGAGGTCGCCCGTGTCGATCAGAGTCTGGAGATAACCGAGCTTGAGATCCTTGTCGTCCGGCCCGATGAGGAGGAGCTCGCGAGCGAGCTTGAGACACGTCTGCCAGCGCGCACGGGTGGCGGAGTTGCCGCGTGGAGTGTCCGTCATAGCCCGCGATCCTAAATATGAAGAAACGATTATCTAGTTATCCAGGAAGGCAATGCATTGGCAAAGTCCCAAAAGGGCCGAACCAGCACATGACGGGATTTCAACTTGCCGACGATTCCCGGCAAGAGACTAGAACTCACGCCCGGGACGGAAGAGAAAAGAGAGTGACACGGAGGGCGCCGCAGGTGAGTGCACCGGCCGATCCATCGAACTGACCAGCGAATACGCACGGTCAGATATCGTGGGGTAGAACTGATTCGAACGCGAGAACGCCATCGCGCTGACGAATTCCATGGCCAACGCTTTCAGGGTTGCCCTCGTCCGGATTCATAAACCCGGCTCGGTCCAGCACCGGCGGCGCCCCCATGGTCAGTTGTCCCGCAGGACCGTCGTGGTCTTGTTCCCGGCGTAGTCCTCCAGGACCGCGACGACCTTGCTGGTGGCGCTGGACATGGTGACGGTCATCGCCGAACGGGTGGTGCGGCCGCGGACGATATACGGCTTGTTGCCCGATCCGTAGGTCGTGGCGAACGACTTCGGCTGGCCGTTCTCCAGGACCGTCAGCGTGTGCCAGTCACCAAGGGTGGGGCGGGAGAAGGCGAAGGTGTTTCCCGTGATCTTCACGGCGGACTTGGGATAGGGGCTGATGGCGGTGTCGGCGAAGGTGCCGCGCACACCGGTGGCCGTGCCGTCGGCCGTCTTCACGGTGAGCAGGTACTCATCTCCGCTCACGGGCACGTCGGTCAGGGTCGCGCCCGGCTGGTTGCCCGGCACCGTGACCTCCTTGGTGAAGGGCTTGGAGGTGTCGAGGCTGCGGACGGCCACGGTGACGGGCCGACCGGTCTGTCCCGGGGACCATGTGGCTTTCAGGGTGCCGTCGGGTGCCGCCTTGGCGGTCACGTCGGACGGGGCCGTGGAGAGGTCGAACGACACGGTCGCGGGCTTGCTCCGGGTGCCGTCGGTGCCGACCGCGACGAGCTTGATCTGCCCCGAGGTGGCGGTGAATCGCTTGACGTAGTAGACGTCGTCGTAGATGCCGCCGAGGTAGGTGTCGTCGAGGTAGACGTCGTAGCGGCGGACCGTGTCGTAGTCGCTGCGCTGCCAGGACAGGAACAGCTCGTCGCTTCCGGGCAGCAGCTGGTCGATGCGCAGCTTCTTCGGTGTCGCCGGGGTGCGGTCGACGCCGTCGTGCAATGCCAGGGCGCCCAGGTTGACCTGGTAGTCCTTGATCGGCTGTGCGCCCGCGGCAACCACGAGGCCGAGGGAGGCGATGCGCTCCCCGGCGTACTTCGACAGATCGGCGGAGACGGTGGTCCAGCCGTCCGTGTGCTTGCCGGAGCCGGACAGCGGCACCTGGACCACCTTGCCCGGGTCGGAGGCGAGCACCAGCGCGAGCCGCAGCTGGGAGTCGTCGTCCGCCGAGGGCTTGTTGTAGGTCAGGTCGAGTGTCGACGCCTTCGTGACGCTCAGGTCGGTCTTGTAGAGGCGCACGGTGTTGTCGCTGTCGAGCGTGCCGCTGAGGACCAGGGAGCTGCCCCCGTTGTAGCCGCCGATCTTCCGGTACGAGAAGCGGTCGGCGGGCGTGTACTCCGGGCCGTAGTCGAAGTCGGCCTCGAGGGACGACTTCGCGGCGTCGATCCACCACTGCCAGGTCACCGGGATGTCCTGGAGGTTGATGTTGCCCCACTCCGCGTCGTTGGAGAGCTTGCCGTCGCTCCAGGTCGACAGGCCGTGTCCGGTGTTGAAGGACGTCGCGAAGGTGCTGCCCTTGATGACGGAGCGCTCGGCGATGTACTTCGACATGCCCTTCCACGTGCCCTCCGGCGTGGTGGCGCCGTGGGACGAGCCGGTCCACCAGCGGCGTTCCCGGTCGAAGACGGCCGACTGGGCCGTGTCGTCGGTCTTCTTGGCGTAGTCGGAGGAGACGAAGTCGGCGCCGAGCGTGGCGATGCCGTTCATGGGTGCGCCGTCGGCGTCGAGGTTGTTGTCGAGGTCATACGGCTGGTCGAACTGGTACATGCCCGCCTCGACACCGGCGAAGACGCTCTTGCGCGGATCGAGCCCCAGGCCCTTCGCGTAGGTCTTCGACTTGGTGAGCTTGGACTTGTTCCACCAGTAGTTGAGGAAGATGGAGTCGGACACATCGCCCGCGGCCGCGTCCCGGACGAACGGGCCGTTCACCGCGTTGAACTCGTTCTGGTACGAGATCCTGCCGGTGGAGTTGTCGATCGAGTCGTACCACTGCACATACAGGCCGCCGTCGCGCAACTGCTTGAGGAACTTCTTGTAGGTGGGGATGTCGGCAGGGGCGACCGCCTCCTCCTGGTTGAGGAAATAGCCGTCGAAGCCGTAGTACCGGGCGACCTCGATGAGCTTCGCGGCGGCGGGGAACCTGCCGTCGGCGTCCCGCTGGAGCAGTTCGGAGTACGCCTGGTCGCCGCGGTCGTTCGGGGAGAAGAAGATGCAGCCCAGCGACCGTACGCCGTTGGCGTGGGCGGCGTTGGTGTAGCCGGGGTTGGGGAGGTTGACCGCCCCGAACTCGAACCACTTCTCCTTCCAGTCGAGGTCGGGGTCGTAGTAGTCCACGGGCACGCCTTCGGTGGGCATGCCGTGCCAGGACGCGTACACGTCGCTGTACTGCCAGTAGTTGAAGAGGTACTGGCTGAACTCGTTGGTGTACGGGTGGCTTTCGAAGAACGCGTTGCCGTAGTCGCCCGCGAGGGTGAGCATCTGGGTGTCGGCCGGCAGCGACGGTGTGCGCTGGGTCTGTGCGTTGGGGGCGATGCGGGTCTGGAGGGGCACCTTGGCGCGCAGCAGCTCGGCGTCGGTGTCGTCCGCGGGGTTCCACCGCAGCAGGTCGGTGGAGGAGTAGCCGTGCTGGTAGGGCTGGTTGGCTCCGACGGCGCTCTCCCCCGGCCAGGGGAGGGTGTCGCTCGCCAGGGCGCTGCCGGCGCCCAGGGTCAGGGCCAGTACGGCCGCGAGCACACCGGTGCGTATGCGGGCCGTGGTCCGTCTTCCGGTGCGGTGGTGTCGCCGTTGTCGTGCCATGCCGTGTCCTCGCTTCCCTGGTGGGGGCGGATCGTCGTACGGAGATCCATCACGTACAGATCGGTGCGGGCCCGTGCGGTCGCGCCCTCGGCGAAGCAGCGCGCGGCGGGCAGGTCCCAGGCGACGGTGACGCGGCCGCGCGGCGGGGCGGTGACCCGGCGGAAGGCGAGGAGTTCCCGTCGCCGGGGCAGTACCGCCCCGCCGGTGCGGTGGCCGAACAGCGGCACGATGACCTCGGCTTCGGTGGCGGCGGGGTTGGTGAGGCCGACTTCGACGTGGACGGATCGCCCGGTCACGGCGGCGGTGAGGTGGTCGAAGGCGACGGTCCCGTAGCGCAGGCCGAACCCGAAGGGGAACAGCACCGGGTCCGGCGCGTCCCGGTAGACGTCGGCGGCCGAGTGGCGGTCGTTGTACCGCACGGGCACGGCTCCGGAGTGGCGGAGCGCGGTGAACGGCAGCAGACCGACGGGTTCACAGCCGCCGAGGAGCGCGCCGGTGAGCGCATCGGCGCCGTGGGGGCCGGGGTACCCGGCCCACAGCACCGCGTCCGTGTGCTCCGTCACGGTGGTGAGCACGTGCGGCCTGCCCGCGACGACCACCGCCACGACGGGGCATGCGGACCGGGCGCGTACCGCGGTGACCAGGTCGTCCTGGTCTCCGGGCAGCGACACGTCCGCGAGGTCGACGCCCTCTCCGGCGGTCGCCACCACGGCGGGTCCCGCGACGGCCCCGTTGTCGGCGAAGGCGTCGTCGTAGGCGCGGTGGCTCGTCCCACCGAGGGCGAGGATCACGACGTCGGCGCCGCCCAGGTCGCTCCGGGAGGGCAGGCCCGGCGGGCACACGATCTCGGCGTGGGGCAGCGCCCGGCGCAGCGCGTGTTCCAGGGAGAGGGCCGATGACGCGGGCAGGGGCGGTACGTAGTCGCCCAGCATCGCGGTGACGTCGTGGGCGTTGGGCCCGGCGAGCACCACCTTGGTGAGGGATTGCGGGGTCAGCGGCAGCAGGTGGTCCGCGTTGTGCAGCAGGACGAGAGACTGGCGGGCCAGGCGGCGGGACAGCCGGTCCGTCGTGCGGGCGGCCAGAGTGAGCCGCTCCCGGCCGGGGACGGGCCGGGCCGGGTCGGTGTCCGGCAGAAGGCCCAGTCGGTGCTTGAGGGTGAGCACCCGGCGGCAGGCGGCGTCGACCAGCTCGGCCACGCGCGGGTCCTGGGCGGCGGTGGTTTCCAGCAGGGCGAAGGACTCGTCCCACAGGGACAGGTCCACACCGGCATTGAGGGCGGCCACGGCCGCGGCCTCGGGGCTTCCGGTCATCGCGGTCAGGCGGTCCACGGCCCGGCCGTCCGCCATGACGATGCCGTCGAACCCGCACTCGGCGCGCAGGAAGCCGGTGAGCAGGTCGCGGTTGGCACAGCAGGGCACGCCGTCGATGTCGTTGTAGGCGGCCATGAAGCCCAGCGCCCCCGCCTCGACCGCTGCCCGGACGCTCGGCAGGTGCAGTTCGCGCAGGTCGCGGGGGCCGATGACGGAGGACTGGCCGTTGCGTCCGCCGACCGCCTCGCCCTGGCCCGCCAAGTGCTTGAGGACGACGGCGACGCTGTCGGTGCCGGGCGCGTTCTGGTGGCCGCCCTGCATTCCGGTCACCACGGCACGGGTGAGTTCGGCGGCCAGCAGCGGGTCCTCGCCGAAACACTCCTCCGCCCGCCCCCAGCGCGGGTCGCGCAGCAGATCCAGCGCCGAGACCAGCGCCAGATGCACCCCGCTCGCCGCCAGTTCCGCGGCGACGGCCGCCGCCGCCTCGGTCAGCAGGTCGGGATCCCATCCGGCGGCGACGGCCAGGTTGGTGGGCAGCAGCGTCCCGCCGAGGGCCTGGTGGCCATGGGGTGCCTCTTCCGAGAGGAGCACCCCGATACGGTGGCGGCCGCCCCGGGCCACTTCCTCCTGCACCAGGGCCGCGACCTCGGCACGCTCCTCGGGCCGGATGCCGTCGTGCCAGGAGCGGCCCGACCAGGCGTCGGCGCGGAACAGCCCGTACAGGGCGCCGAGGCCACCCCAGCGGTCGATCTCGGTGCGGGCCCGGCGGGTGAGCCGGAAACCGCCGCGCCGGTCGCGTTCGACGGCCTGCCAGCCGTACAGGCGCTGGTTGAGCTGGCCGACCTTCTCCCGCGGGGTCAGCTCGGTGAGGAGGCGTTCGACGGCGGCGGGAACGGGGGCGGGCGCGGCGGCGGGCGCGGCCGGGTGTTCAGTGTTCGGCATGGGTGTGGGTCCGGTTGAGTACGTCCGCGTCGCTGACCGAGGTGTAGAAGGTGCGCCCGGTCGGTTCGGCGTGGACGAGGGAGGTGATGCCGCGGGCGCTCAGCGCGCCCGGGTCGGCGGCGGTCGCGGACGTGACCAGGGCGGGACGTGCTCCGGCGCGGGCGCGCCGCATCCAGGTCTCGAACACGCCGCCTCCCGGGGACAGTTCGGCTCGGGATACGGGGACGTCCTCGCCGTCGACCGGGACCACGACGGCTTCGCGCCGGGGCGCGGGGCGCGACCGGCCGCGGAGTTCGGTGGCGAGTGCGGCGAAGCGCTCCCCGATGGGCTTCACCGCGCCATCGGTGGCGATCAGGCCGAGGCTGTGTTCGAGGTCCGGGAAGTCTCCGAGCCGCCGTTCCACGTCGTGGGAGCACCACCAGGTGATGCCCCACAGCGCCTCGCTGTCGGCCGCCGCCCGTACCGTCCGTTCAAGGAAGTCGGGCGCCTGCTCCTCGGCGAGGTGGTTGAGCGGGGCGCCGACCTCCTGGAGCCACACCGGGCGGGCGGGGTCGACGGCGAAGGCGCGGGACAGCTCGATGAGATACGCGGCGTGGTGGACGCTCTCGTGGGACATGGCGCCGTACCCCTGCGCCGTGCCGTTGAAGATCCACGAGTGGACGACGCTCATGTGGCCGTACCGCGCGGAGTGGGCCGGGACGAAGGCGTGGCCGTCGGCGTACCAGACGGCGTCGTATTCGGCGTTCAGCCGGAAGTGGCGGGGGTCGCGCGGCCCGGTGCCGTGCAGGGCGTCGAGCCAGGAGGTCACCTGGTGTGACGTGGCGGGCATCGGGTTGGGGTGCACCGCCGAGGTGAACTGGTTGACCTCGTTGCCCAGGGTCAGGCCGAGGAAGTTGGGCAGGTCGTGCAGCTGCTCGTCGATCGCCTCCACCAGCCGGGCCTGGGCGGCGATGGCGTCGGGGTCGCTGAACATGCTGCGCCGGTGCCAGTCCGTCAGCCAGCTGGGCACGAAGTCGAAGCCGGACAGGTGTCCCTGGAGGACGTCGACGGCGGCGTCGAGACCGGCGTCGCCCGCGATCTCCACGACCGCGCGGATGTCCTGGAGGGCGCGGCGGCGGATCAGGGTGCGGTTGGGCTGCACCACGGGCCACAGCGGCAGGATGCGCACATGGTCGATTCCCAGGCCGGCCAGGGCCTTCATGTCGCTGCGGGTGCTCTCCGGGTCCGGGGCCAGCCAGGAGTAGAACCAGTCCTGGGAGGGCGTGTAGTTGACTCCAAACCTCAGCATCTCAACCTTTCAGACCGCCGGCTTCCAGCCCACGGAAGAAGTAGCGCTGGAGGACGGCGAAGAACGCCACGATGGGGGCCAGGGCGATGATGGTGCCGGCCGCGATGAGGCGCGGGTCCTCGTAGAAGGTGCCGCGCAGCCGGTTCAGGCCGACGGTGAGGGTGTAGTTCTGTTCGTCCGACAGGACGATGAGGGGCCAGAGGAAGTCGTTCCACGAGCCGACGAAGGCGAAGATGGCCACCACCGCGATGACGCCCTTGACCTGCGGCACGGAGATGCGGATGAACCGCTGCCAGGCGTTGGCGCCGTCGACGATGGCGGCCTCTTCCAGCTCGCCGGGAAGGTTGCGGAAGGCGTTGCGCATGAGCAGTACGTTCAGCGCCGCCACCAGGGTCGGCAGGGCGACCCCGAACAGCGTGTTCACCAGCCCGGTGGCCCTGACGGTGAGGAACTGCGCGATCAGGACGGTCTCGGACGGGACCAGCAGGGCGGCGACGCAGATGGCGGTCGCCACGCCCCGGCCACGGAAGCGCAGCTTGCCCAGCGCGTATCCGGCGCAGGTGGCTCCGACGACGTTGCCCACCACGGCCATGGCCGCCACGGCCAGGGAGTTCAGCAGATAGCGCGGCACCGGAATGCGGTCGAGCACCGTGGCGAAGTGGTCGAGCGTGGGGTGTTCGGGGATCAGCTTCGGTGGCTGTGTGTACAGCGGCTCTCCGGCTCCTTTCAGGGACAGCGAGAGCTGCCACACCAGCGGCCCCGCCAGGAGCACGGCCATGAGGAGGAGGACGAGGTAGCGCGCCGCGGAGCCCGGCGTGACCCTGCGCCGCCGGGCGGCGGTGGTGCGCGGGCGCGGAGAAGGCCGGGCCATCAGGAGTTCCTCCTGCGCTGGAGGGCGAGCTGCGCGAGCAGCAGCCCGCCGAGGATCACGAACATGACGAGACTGATCGCGCCCGCGTACCCGGTGCGCGCCTGGAGCCCGGTGCCCTCGCGCTGGATCAGCATGGTCATGGTGAGATCGCCCCCGCCCACTCCCCCGGTGCCGCCGGTGAGGACGTAGACCTCGCCGAACACGCGGAAGGCCGCCACGGAGGACAGCACGGCAATGAGCGTCATCGTGGACCGCACACCGGGAACCGTGACGGCCAGGAAGCTGCGCACCGCCCCGGCGCCGTCCATCGCCGCCGCGTCGTACAGGCTCTGGTCTATGTTGGCCAGGGCCGCCAGGTAGATGACCATGTAGTAGCCCAGGCCGGTCCATATGGTGACGAACATGGCGCTGAAGAGCAGCAGCCACCGGTCGGTGAGGAAGGGAAGGGGCCCGGCCACCGCGTGGAGCGTGGAGAACAGGGCGTTGACCAGGCCACGTTTGTCGAGCATGGTCGTCCAGATCAGGCCGACGACCACGGGCGACATCACGACGGGCAGGTACATGGTGGTGCGGAAGAAGCCGGTCAGCCGTCCCGCGCTGCTCACCAGGGTGGCGAGGACGAGCGGGAGGACCACCATGCAGGGCACCACGCACACGGTGTAGAGCGTGGAGTTCAGCAGGGCGGTGGTGAAGCGCTCATCGTCGAACATCCGGCGGAAGTTGTCCCAGCCGACGAACTCCCCCTGCCGCAGCAGGGTCGAGTCCGTGAACGACAGCCCCAGTGTGTTCGCGAACGGCACCAGGACCAGAGCCACAATGACCGTCAGTCCCGGCAGCAGGAACAGCCACGGGGTCAGGCTCCAGCGGTGCGTGGCCAGGACGCTCCCCCGGTGGCGGGAGAGGCGTTCGCGGTCCCCTCGCTTCACGGAGGTCCCACGGTGAAGGGAGAGGGTCACTTGTCCGCTTTCAGGCGCTCGTTGGAGTACCGGACGGAGGCGTCCAGTGCCGCCTTCACGGGCTTCTTGCCCAGCAGCGCCTGGGCGATCTGCTCCCGCAGCGTCTGGCTGTCGGCCGCGCCCGAGAACGCGGGCGGCCACCACACGACCGCCTTCCTCACCTGGGCCGCGCTCTCCCGTCGCACCGTGGTGGCCCGGTCCTTGTCGTCCTTGGTGAAGTAGGCGTCGTCCAGCGTCCCGGCGGACGAGGGGAAGACCGACGCCTTCTTGGCGAAGGTGAGCTGATGGGCGGAGTTCGTGACGTACGTGGCGAAGGCGGTGGCCAGGGACTGGTTCTTGGTCGCGGCGTTGACGACCAGGGACTCGAGGTACATGTTGGGGGCGCTGTCGCTGATGCGCGGCCCGATGCCCAGGTTCTTGTAGACGTCGGGCGCGGTGGCCTTCAGATCGTCCAGGGTGTACGAGCTGCCGGGCAGATAGGCCAGGCGCCCCGCCTTGAACTCCTCCACCTCCTTCGTCTGGAGGTTGTTCAGCGCTTCTTCGCCGATGCCCTTCTTGGCGTAGAGCGTGCGGAACCGCTCGACGTACTCCACGCCCTTGGCGTTGTTGTAGGTGAACTTCTTCCCGCCCGCGTCCATGAGCGGTACGCCGTACTCGCCGAAGGTCTCGATGGCGGGCATCCTGGCGATCATCATCGTGTCCGAGCACTTCTCGGCCATGGTTTCCGCCTGGTCGAACAGCTCGTCGTAGGTGGCGGGCAGGTTGCCGGGGTTCAGACCGCACTTCTTGAACAGCGACTTGTTGAAGAAGGACGGCCCGGTGTTCAGGTACCACGGGTAGCCGTACGTGCCGCCGCCCAGGCCCTCGAAGGTCATGGCCTTCCACGCCTTGTCCACGTAACGGCCCTCGGCCTTCGGGTCGGCCTTGCTCAGGTCGAGCAGGACACCCGCCTTGGCCAGGGTGTAGGCGGACTCCGGGCCCATGTCGACCACGTCGGGGAGGGAGCCGGCCGCGGCGTCGGCCGACAGCTTGTCCTGGTAGCCCTCCGCGGGCTGGTCGACCCACCTGATGTCGGTGCCCGGGTGGGCCTTCTCGAAGGAGGCGATGAGGTCGTTGAAGTACGAGGTGAACTTGTCGTTCTTCAGGTTCCAGGTCTGGAAGGTGATCTTGCCGGACACCTTTCCGTCCTCTGCCTTCGTCGTACTGTCGCCGCCGCCCATGACGCAGGCGGACAGCATCAGCGATCCCGCAGCGAGTCCCGCGATGAGCGCGGTCCGTCTTCCCGCTGGCGTCATTCGTCTTCTCCTCGTCCGGTGGGTGGGGTGGCGCCTTCGCACGCGGCGGAGCCGCACGTCGGCTCGGTGCCGGGGGCGATCCGCAGGGTCGCCACCTGGAAGGGGCCGAGGTCCAGGGCCGCACTCATCGCGGGACGGCGCGTACCGGCCGGTGTCCGGGGCAGGGCCGTGGGCAGGTCGTCCCCGGGCGCGAGTGCGCGTTCCAGCAGGTCGGTCTCCTCCACGGCGGCGCCCGCGCCGAGTTCCGCGCAGGGGCGGAGCAGGGCCTTCGCCCGGCTTCCCTGCGTTTCGTAGACCCGTACGACGACGTCCCCCGAACCGTCGTCGGCGAGTTTGATCCAGTCGACGACCGCGTGGCCTTGCAGCAGCTCGATCGCCACCAGGGGGTCCAGGGGCGGGAGCGGCGGGATGTCGGGCGCGTTGAACACGGAGGCGGCCTCGACCGTGGCGGGCACGTCGGCGCCGGGGAGCAGCGCCCAGCGGAAGTGGTGGGTTCCTGCGTCGGCGTCGGGGTCGGGGAAGCGGCTGCCCCTCAGCAGCGACAGCCGGACGACGGTGGCGTCGCGGTCGGCGCGCGCGTCGGCGCCGTACATGGTGTCGTTGAGGATGCCCACGCCGAAGGTGCCGTCGGCCACGTGGACGTACCGGTGCATGGCGGCCTCGAACATCGCGTCCTGCGCCTCGGTGTTCACCAGAAGCGGCCGCTCGACGTATCCGTACTGCGTCTCGAAGCGTGCCGTTGGCGCCATGACGTGGACCGGCAGGGCGACCTTGAGCAGGCGCTCGCGCTCCTGCCAGTCGACCGCGCACTCCGTCTCGAACCGGCCGGTGCCCGCCCTCAGCCACATCGTCAGCGTGACCGTCGACGCGCCGAACCGCCGGACGACCTCGACACCGGCGTCCGGCCCGTCATGCACCACCGTCCGGCTGGTGACGTCGTCCACCACCTGGAAGGTGCGCAGGGTGTGGCGGTCCACGTCCCACGCGTCCCACCGCACCGGCTCGTCCCGGAACAGCTGGAGTACGCCCGCGCGCCCGCCGGGCGGCACCACCTCACGTCCGCTGCGCGCGTCGTGGAGCGAGGTGAGGTGGCCATCGGCGTCCACGACGACCCGCAGCAGACCGTCGTCCAGCACGGTGGCACCGGCTTCCCCGTCGGTGACACGCACGGGGTCGGGCTCCGTGTCGGCGGTACGCGCAGGGACGAACGGAGGGAGCAGCCCCGCCGTCCCGCCCGCGGCGCCCAGCGCCTCGGCGGCCCGCTCGATGAGCCCGCGCAGCCGGGACTCCGTCGCCCGGTAGGTGGCTCGGGCCTCGCGGTGCACCCAGCTGATCGACGTGCCCGGCAGGATGTCGTGGAACTGGTGCAGCAGCACACCGCGCCAGATCTCGTCCAGGCTCTCCCCCGGATAGGGCACGCCCCGCAGGACCGTGGCCGCCGCACCGAGGTACTCGGCCGCCCGGAGCAGCGATTCGCAAGCCCGGTTGTGGCGCTTCATCGCCACCTGCGACGTCAGGGTGCCCCGGTGCAGCTCCAGGTACAGCTCGCCGCGGTGGACGGGCGCCAGTGGCCGTGCGACCGACTCGACCTCGCGCAGCTCCGCCTCGGCGTCCTCGAAGAACTCCGCCGGAGTGCGGGACACCACGCGTGGCGCGCCTTCCAGGTCGGCGAAGCGGCGCAGCCGTTCGGCCATCTCCCGGGTGGGGCCGCCTCCGCCGTCGCCGTAGCCGTAGGGCAGCAGCGAGTGTGAGGCGATCGCCTTGTCCTTGAAGGTGGTGACCGCGTGGCGCAGTTCGCGGGCGGTGACCTCGGCGGCGTAGGTCTCCGCGGGCGGGAAGTGGGTGAAGATCCGGGTGCCGTCGGTGCCCTCCCACCAGAAGGAGTGGTGCGGGAAGGTCGTGGTGTCGTTCCAGGAGATCTTCTGCGTCAGGAACCAGCGGGCCCCGGCCCGGCGTGCGAGCTGCGGCAGCGCTCCCGAGTAGCCGAAGGAGTCGGGCAGCCACACCTCCCGCGCTTCGAGACCGAAGCGGTCGAGGAAGTACCGTTTGCCGTAGGTGAGTTGGCGCACCATGGACTCACCGGTGGGGATGACGCCGTCCGGCTCCACCCACATGCCGCCGACGGGCACCAGCCGCCCTCGCTCCACGTGGTGCCGCACCCGCGCGAAGAGTTCGGGGTAGTGGTCTTCGAGCCAGGCGAAGTGCTGCGCGGCCGACATGGTGTAGACGAGGTCCGGGTTAGCGTCCAGCAGGGCGAGGGCGTTGGAAACGGTCCGGGCGAGTTTGCGCACCGTCTCGCGCAGCGGCCACAGCCACGCCGAGTCCATGTGGGCGTGGCCCACCGCGGTGATCCGGTGGGCGGAGGCATGGGCGGGGGCGGCCAGCAGCGGGGCGAGGTGGGCGCGTGCCCGGCGCGCACTGGCCGCGGCGTCCGTCTCGTCGTAGGCGTCGAGGGCGCGTTCGATGCCGTACAGCAGGCGCCAGTGGCGCGGTTCGTCCTCGGTGAGTTCGGCGGCCAGGCCGCCGAGGACGTCCAGGTCGGAGAGGAGGGCGTGCACCTCCGGCGAGAACACGGCGGTCTCCGCGCGCCGTAACCGGAACTGCTCGAAGGGTACCCGCGCGCCCTTCTCGCCGTGCTCGGTGGCGACGAAGGGCGGCAGGCCCAGCAGCAGGGGGTTTGCGGCGCCCTCCACATAGAGCACGAAGCGGCCGTCCGGGTCCAGCAGCCCTGGGCCGGTGTCCCCCATCCCTAGCCGGATCGCCGTCTGCCGCGGGTGCAGGCCCTTGACGACGGTGCCGTCCGGCGTGAAGACCAGGCCCTCGCAGTGGCCGCCGACGGAGTGGTCGAACCAGCCCAGGTCGAGCAGCAGGTCGACCGGTCCGGGCGTCCGGGGCTCGACCTTGCCGCTGACGCGGAACCAGGTCGTGGACCACGCGGGCCCCCACGCGTCGCCCAGGGCGAAGGGACGGTAGTCGGGGCGGCCGCGACGCGGCTCCGCCGTCAGCCCGAGGGCGTGACGGGGGCTCACCGGCTCGCCGTCGTCCCCGACCGTCCATGCCTCGATCCCGACGTCCCCCAGGCGGCTGTGGACCCGGGGAAGGATGCGCTCACGACGTACGCGGTCAAGCCGCTCAAGTGTCCTGCTGAAGTGACGGTGCATGCGTGGTCCTCATCGCGGAGGAGAAGCAACAGGTCGTCTAATACGTTTTAGTAAAATCGCGAGTGGCCGCAGATTAATACGTTTCAGTTCGTCAGTCACCGCGGCGGATCATCACGTTTACGTAAAGTCGACGTGGGTCACGAGGGAGGGCCGATGCCACCGAGGAACCATGCCTCGTCAGGAGCGGGGGCGGACGCGGACCCGGGCTCCCCCGGTCGCCCGCACACCGCGGAATCACCGGCCCGGCTGCGCAGCACCGACATCGCACGACTCGCGGGCGTCTCCGTCGCGGCGGTGTCCATCGCGGTCAACGGACGCCCCGGGCTGAGCGATGCGACCCGCAAGCGCATCCTCGATGTCGCGAACGAACTCAACTGGCGCCCGCACCTGGCCGCCCGCGCGCTCAAGGGCGCGGCCAACGACGTGGTCGGCATCGTCATCGCCCGTCCCGCGCGCACGCTCGGCGTCGAGCCCTTCTTCGCCCAGTTCCTCTCCGGCCTCCAGTCCTGCCTGTCCAACCGGGGGATCGCCACGCAGTTGCTCATCGTCGAGGACACCGAGACCCAGGTGGCGGTCTATCGGCGCTGGGCGGCGGAGAACCGCGTGGACGGGCTCGTCCTGCTCGACCTCGCGGTCGACGACGTCCGGCCCCAACTCGTCGCCGATCTGGGCATCCCCGCGGTGGTGCTGGGCAGCCACGGGAACCCCATGCCGCTGACCAGCGTCTGGGGGGACGACCACGCCGCGACGGTCAGCATCCTGCGCCATCTGGTCGCCCTCGGACACCGGCGCATCGGCCACGTCAGCGGCACGGTGGCCTACCAGCACACCCAGCGCCGACTGCGGGCCATCGGCGACGTACGCGACTCCACCGGCATCGACGTGACGTCCATCGCCACCGACTACTCCGATGCCCAGGGCGCTTCGGCGACCCGCCGCCTGCTCGAAACCCGCCCCCGCTACACGGCGGTGGTCTACGACAACGACGTCATGGCAGTCGCCGGGCTCGGCGTGGCCACCGAGATGGGCATCGCCGTTCCCGGCGAGGTCTCCGTGGTGTCCTTCGACGACTCCGTGCTCACCACCATGGCGCACCCCTCGCTCACCGCGCTCACGCGCGACACCTTCGCCCTCGGCACGCTGACGGCCACCGAACTGCTCCGCGTCATGGCCGAACGCCCCGCGCCCCGCCCCGTACAGGCCCCCACCCCTCAGCTCGTCATACGACAGAGCACCGCCGCTCCCGCCGAGCGGTGACGCTTCAGGCATCAGGAGGAGACCGTCATGGCCCAGCCCTTCCCGCCCACCGAACCGGACGCGCACGGACTCCTCGATGTCGGCGACGGAAACCGGATGTACTGGGAGACCGGCGGAAACCCCGAGGGGAAGGCGGCGCTGTGCGTGCACGGCGGCCCCGGCAGCGGCGGACACCGCGGCAGTCGCACGATGTTCGACCCCGAGGTCTACCGGGTCGTCGTGTTCGACCAGCGTGGCTGCGGTGACAGCCTGCCGCATGCCTCCGACCCGGCAGTCGGCCTCGCTCACAACACCACCCACCACCTCATCGCCGACATGGAGCGGCTGCGCGAGCACCTGGGCATCGAGCGCTGGCTCCTCTACGGCGGCTCCTGGGGCTCGACGCTGATCCTGGCCTACGCGGAGCGCCACCCCGAGCGGGTCTCCGAGATCGTCGTCCCCGGCGTCACCATGACCCGGCCCGACGAAATCGACTGGCTCTACCGCGGCGTCGGCCGTCTGCTGCCCGGCCCCTGGGAAGCGTTCCGCGACGCAGTGCCCGAGCCGGACCGCGGCGGCAATCTCGTGGCCGCCTACGACCGGCTGCTGAACAGCCCGGACGAGGCGGTCCGGGTCAAGGCGGCGCGGGACTGGTGCGCCTGGGAGGACGCGGTCATCGCCCATGAGGTGCTGGGCCGGCCGGGCTACTACAGCGACAAACCCGACGACGCGCTGATGGCCTTCACCCGGATCTGCGCGCACTACTTCGCCCACAACGCCTGGCTGGAGGACGGGCAACTGCTGCGGGACGCGCACCGGCTGGCGGGCATCCCCGGGGTGCTGATCCACGGGCGGCTCGACCTGGGCAGCCCGCTGAAGACCGCGTGGGAGTTGTCCAAGGCGTGGCCGGACGCGGAGCTGAAGGTGATCGACGACTCGGGGCACACAGGTAGTCCCGCGATGCGGGACGCGATCCTGGAAGCGATCGCCCGGTTCGGGAAGAACGCGTAGCGACCGCGGATCGGGGGGGGCGGTCCCCGTGCCGTCGGAGGCGGTCAGGCGGACGGCAGCGCGGCGGCGGCCGCCCCGGCGAGATCGGTGGCCATCTCGCAGGGCCGGTCCTTGCGGCCCGCTCCCTTGACGACCAGGGCCACCCGCTCCGTCCCCTTCACCCGGTCCACGCCGGGGTACTCGCGATGGACCACCTCGACGCGGCAGCTCCCCGGGCCCTCGTCCTCCGGCAGAACGATGGCCTGGTGATCGCTGAGCCGCGTCGACCGGGCGTTCTCGTCGTCGGGCAGGCTGCCCTGGTCGAAGCGCAGGTCCACCTCGTACTCGCTGGTGGTGCTCTTCCACTGGCAGTCCCAGCGGCCGAATCCGACGTCCGGGTCCTGGGCGTCGATGCCGGGCACCTCTTCCAGCGCCTTGATGTCGAGCAACGTACAGGCGTCCTGGTGCGCCAGCGAACTGGCCGGAAAGTCCGGGGAACGCCGGGGAATGGCGCCGCGGTTGAGCACCTTGACCGCGCGTCCCGTGGCTCTGTCGGCGGTGTCGCACAGCGGCTCCTTGACCTCATCAGGGCGTCTCGCGGCCGCGGTGACCCGGAGGCTGTTCTCGCGGGCGCCCGTCACCGCCACGGCCCGCTCGCACTCATCGCGCTCGGCGGCACGCTCCACGACGGTGACCCTGCCGGTGGTCCTCCTCGTCACGCCCTCCGGCAGCGGATCGGCGTCGAGCTCCACCCTGACGTCCACGACCTCCTCGCCGCGCTGCTTCAGGATGACGTCGCATCGGTTGAAGTTGCCGTAGTCGGCGTCCAGTTCGGCTTGCTCGTAACCGTGGAACACGTCTGCGTTCAGCAGGGCACAGGGGTTGGCCGTACGGGGGTCGCCGATGAAGTCCGCGCTGGTCAGCTTGGCCGGTTTCGCGGACGGCGGAGCGGGCTTGTCCGCCCCGGAATCGTCGCCCAGGCTCATCACGGCGAACGGAACGGCGATGGCCAGCGCGGTGACGGCGGCGGCACCGGCCATCAGCAGCGGGCGGCGCCGAGGGAGGCTCGCCGTCAGGCGCGGCTGCCGCCCTCCCGCGGCGTCCTCGCGGTACGCCACCGTGGCCGTATAGGGCGTGGTCGCCGCGGCCTCGGGGAGCGTCGGGAACTGCTCGGGCGGGCCCGCGATGTCCGCGAGGACGCCGAGCGCGTCGGCGGCCGTGGGCCGGGCCCCGGGGTCATGCTGGAGCATCGCGGTGAGCACTCCCCTGAGCGGCCCGACCCGGGGGCTGATGGCCTCCAGCCGGACCATGCGCCCGGCGCCGCGCAGCGGTGGAGTCCCCGTCACCAGGCAGTACAGGGTGGCGCCGAGGGAGAACACGTCGGACGCGCGCTCGGGTGCGCCCCGGAACGCCTCGGGAGCGGCGTAGTACGGGGTGAGGCTGACCGGTCCGTTGGGCGTGATCGTCTCGCTGCCGTCCACCCGGTACGCGGCGCCGAAGTCAGCCAGTTTGGCGACCCTCTCGTGGGTGACCACGATGTTGCCGGGCTTGACGTCGCAGTGCACGATGCCCTTGGCGTGCAGGGCCGCCAGCGCGCCCGCGATCTGCGCGCCGACGTGCGCCGCGAGCTCCGGGGCCATCTTCACCGGGACGTCCAGGCTCCCGCCGGTCACATGTTCCATCACCAGCCAGAACGTGGACCTCTTGCCCTTGCCCGCGCGGACGGCGTCGTAGAGGGTGACGACATTCGGGTGGCTGAACTTCGCGAGGGCGCGCGCTTCGGCCAGCAACTCGTCGAAGTCGGCCTGGCTGTTGTCCTCGAGCAGGGCCCGTTTGAGGACGACGGGTCGGCCCAGCTCCGTGTCGACGGCGAACCAGACCGCGCCTCTCCCTCCCTCGACGGGCCCCCTTGTGAGCCGGTATTTGCCCACCCTCTCCCCCCGCCGCACGGCGAACTCCCCTCTCGCGGAACCAGGATCCCTGCTGCCACCAGGCACGTAGACCGAACTTAGCGCCCACGGGGCGGACCCGCACCGGTTGTGCTGCCCTTGAGGGCGGCTCCGGGCACGGCGCGCGCCCGCGGCGAGCCCGACCTGGCCAGTTGAGAAGGGAATTCACGCGCCACTGCGAAAATCTTCACGTTTGTGAGGGTTGTGGCCGCCCGAAAGCGCATGCGGCGGTGCCGGGCTCGCCCGCGACGGGGAGGCCCGGCACCGCGTTGCGCCGGTCAGGAGTGGGTGACCTTGAGACCGGATATGCGGACCTCGCCGTAGTTGTCGCCGTCGCACGGGTCCGAGTTCTCGCAGTTGGCCTGCGTGTAGGCCCCTGCCTTGAAGTAGTTGGTGTCGCCGTCGTCGGAGATCGTGGTCTCACGCTCCCCGTTGTAATAGACGTCGATCTTGCCGTCCCGCGCCACGAACTTGGCCTCGAACTCGGTGCCCAGCTCGTAGTCGTCGGTGACGAGGTGGTGGCGGGAGTCGTCGCCCTTGGTGATGTAGAGCTTGCTGCCTTCGAGACGGAAGACCGTGACGTCGTCGTCCCCGCCGTGGATCTGGGCACCGACGAGATGCGGCTTGTCGTTGGGGAGCGCCATGAACGCCTCATTGACCACCAGGGTGTGGGTGCCTTCGGTGGTCGACCAGGCGGCCTCCTCTTCCCCGCCATCGGTCATCTCCCGCAGCTCGGCGCGCGGGTAGCTGGAGCCCCCCGTCGTCACGCCGTCGACGGCGGACCGGAACCGGACCGCGTCGCAGTCCTCGGTGACCTGGAACCAGGGCTTGGCGGAGAAGGTGGCGAGATCGGGCTGGGTGATCTCGGTCGGGTCCTCGTCCTCGCCGGTGGGCAGGGTCATCTTCCAGTTGGTGAGGTCGAGGACGTCGGCGGGGTACGTGCACCGGGCAGCCGCGGCGTCATGGGGGTCGGCGGCGTCGGCCTGCGCCGGAATCGCGAGGGCGGCCGCCGAGGCGACCGCGGTGATACCCGCGAGAGCGACGATGCGCATGCGCGTCATGGGAATGTTCCTTCCTGTGTCAGCCGTCGCCATCGTTCGCCGGCACTTCCGGGACGGGTCCCGAAGACGGGCACGGAGACGGACACGGGGGAACCGGCCCGACGATCACGCGGGATCGGGCCAGGGGGCGTCGTCCTCGATCAGGTCCAGGTCCGGCGGGACGAGCGTCGTGGACTCCACCAATCCCTTGAGCAGGTTGTGCAGCAGACCATTGTCGGCGGGGCGCCCCTGCGACTTGTCGTGCATCAGCGGGTACTTGAAGCCGGTTCGGTGCAGGCGGCGGCGTACGGCCTCGATCCGGTACTCGATCTTGCGTTCGTTCCAGCCCGCGTCCGGGCGGAGGTAGCCGAGCTGCCTGGCCGCCATGGCGTAGCTCATGGGGCGCGGATCCTCCTCGTACAGCAGGTAGCGCTGGCCGAGGACGACCAGCAGCAGCCGTTCGTCGTCGTCGAGGGGCCAGATCTCCGGCCGCAGGGTCTCGGCGCGCCGCCGCGAGACCGGCCCTTGGTCGTCGTGGCCCGCGACGTACAGCTCGACCAGGTGTTCCCGGTAGCCGGAGCCCTTGACGAACAGCGGGGTGTAGCCGGTGTCGAGCGGGATCGGCTCGGTGCTGAGATGTATCATCCGGCCGCGGGGCAGCCGGACGAGCTGCCGCCCGGTGTTCCGCAGCCACCACTGCCCCTGGCGGTAGGTCAGCTCGCCGTGGCGCCGGCTCACCCGGAGGTCGTCCACGCCGACCCCCAGGTCCACGTCCGGCTTCTGACCGCGCCCGAAGCAGACCGTCAGACCCGGCCAGGGCAGGGCGCTGAGGTCACCGGCCAGGGTGCGGGCATGCAGGCTGCCGGGCGCGGTGGGCGCGACTCCGCGCGCGAGGCTGGCGGAGAGGGGCATCGGGTGTCTCCTCGGTTCGGGGGATGCGCGGCACGTGCGCGGTCACACGCGCCCAGGGTCCGCTCCCTGCTCCGGGACCCGTCCCCACAGCTCGTTCCCCTCACAGCGTACGAGTCAACTCGCGTGTGACGGGTGCGGAACGGGACGGGTCCCGAAGCCGCGGACGGACGATCCCGGTACGACCCCCGGCATGGCCGACCCCGGCCACCGGACCAGCGGACCCGCGGACAGGGAGGGCACGATGACCAGCTCACCGGACGAGGACGACTGGCCGGAAGCGGCCCCGGCCCGGCGCCCGTCCCAGGTCACCGCGGCCGCCTCGCTCCTCATCGTCTCGGCGTTTCTCGGTACCACCATCGCCGTGAACGACCCGGCGATGACTCAGTTCGTGTACCTGCTGCTCTTCGTCACCATCGGTGCCGCCGTCCGCATCCTCGGCGGCGGACGTAAGGCCCGCGTCACGGGGACGGTGACGGCCGTGCTGTTGCTCCTCTATCTGGGCCCGCACGCGATCTGGGGGCTGGCGGCGCCGGGCGGGGTGTTCCAGCCGGATTACGCGGTGCGCGCCATCCTCGCCATCGGCGCCTCCGGCACCGGTGTGAGCCTCCTCTACGCACCGCGGAGCCGCGCGTACTTTCGCGTACGCCCCCGGCAGACCGTCCGGTGACGGCCCCTCGCCGCCCGGCAGGACTACCCGAATTCCGTCGGGTGAGTTAGGTTAGGCATACCTAAGTAGCTCGCTTGGTGTCCGCCCTACCCGCGCCTGGAGTCTCCGGATGCGTCCTTTCGCCACCCGCGCCACCACCCCGACCGCCGCCGAGCGCGTCCGGTCGATCCTCGCCGCCGCCCATTCGATGTCCGTGGTGAGCGACGGGGTCAGCACCGAAGTCCGCCGCCTCGACGGCACGGGGGCAATGGGCCACTTCCACCTCCACCCGCCGTTCGAGGGCACCCCGGGGGCCCGGACGGCGATGCGCATCCCGGTGCGGCTGGAGCTCACCGACATCGCCCCCACGCCCGTACGCGACCGCCTGCGCGCCCGCGTCACCGTGACCGGGCTGCTGGCCGCTCCGTACGACGCGGAGGCCAAGGAGAGCACCTGCCTGGAGTTCGGCCAGGCGGTCCTGGAGGACGACCGGGGGCGCACGTACGTCACCCTCCACACCCTCCAGGCGGCGCCCCTCGACCCCATCGCGACCAGCGAGGCGAGCATGCTGACCCATCTCGTCGACGACCACAGCGAGCTCGTCCCCCTGCTGCTGCGCCTCGTCCACCCCCACCCGGACAAGGACATGGTGCGCGCCCTCCCCGTGGCGATGGACCGCTACGGCATCACCCTGCGCCTGGAGCACCCGCGCACCCACCACGACGTCCGGCTGCCGTTCAAAACCCCCGTGACCGACATCAACCAGGCCGGACCCCAGATCCACGCCCTCCTCACCACGGCGCGCCGCCTCTCCCACTCGGGCAACCTGCTGGCCTGAACCACCGGCACCTCACCCGGCTTCGGCCCGGTGGCCGCTCATCACGGCCAGGCTTTCGTCGCGGATGGGCCGTGAGGTGTCGCGGTCGGGGCGGTAGGGAGCCAGGGCGGGATCGGGGGTGGCGGTGGTGAGTTCCTCGGCGGCGAGGGCGGCGAGGAGCGGCGCGAGGGTGACACCGCTGTGAGTCGCGATGGTGTAGAGGCCGGGCGCGTGGGGGTGCGGGCCGACCAGGGGAAGGCCGTCTTCGGGAACGGGGCGGACGCCGATCCGGGTGCCTCCCAGGGCGCGGAAGGCGGGCAGGACCGCGGCGCACCGGCCGAGGAGGTCCGCTTCGGGCGGCACCCGGGTTTCCGGGGTCGGGGCGAGGAGGGCGTCGACCGGCCAGGAGATGGCGCACACCCGGTTGCCCGGGGCGGGGCGCAGATCGACGCCGGGGGTGGCGACGATGGCGCGCAGCGGCTCGGCGAGCGGGACGGACTCGCCGACCAGGCCGGGGATCCGGCGCAACGGCAGCCGCACCCCGGCCAGTCCGGCGATGCGTCCGGCGTCGGGGCCCGCGCAGTTGACGACGTGGTCGGCCTCGAAGTGGCGGCCCCGCGCCTCGGCTCCGCGTACCCGTTCACCGTCCCGCAGCAGGGCGGTGACGGGGGTGTCGTAGCGGATGTCGGCGCCCAGGGCGGCGGCCCGGTCGAGGAGGGTGTGCGCGAGGTGGGGGGCGTCGTACCAGGTGGCGTCGTCGTGCACGACGAGTTCGGTGGCGCGGCAGGAGGCGGGGGCGACGGCGGGTGCGAGGGTGCGCAGTTCGCCGGGGTCGGCCGTACGGCAGGGGTGTCCCCAGTCGGCGAGGCGCTCGGCACGCGCGCGGAGGGTGCGCTGTTCCTCCTCGGTGTGGCCCCACTGGACGAGCGGTGCGGGGTGACGCCAGCCGGGGGCTCCGGTGCGGGCCCGGATCTCCCGCTCCAGTTCCCGGTGGAGCGCGGCGCTGCGCTGGTTGAGCAGGTAGTAGGAGTGGGGGGTCTTCAGGTGGGTGACGTCGATGGAGAAGGTGGCGCTCGAGGTGCCCGGGGTGCGGCCGCCGGCGTCGAGCACGGTGACGTCGGCACCTGCCTCGGCCAGGCGGTGGGCGGTGGCGGCGCCTATCACTCCGGCGCCGATGACGAGGGCACGGGTCATGGAGACTCCTTCAGAGGCGAGGCGGTTCAGAGGACCTTGCTGAGGAACGCGCGGGTGCGTTCGTGGCGCGGGTCGCTCAGCACGTCCGCGGGCGGGCCGGTCTCGATGACGGCGCCGTCGTCCATGAACACCAGCGTGTCGCCGACCTCCCGGGCGAAGCCCATCTCATGGGTGACGACGACCATGGTCATGCCGTCGTCGGCGAGCGCCCGCATCACCTCCAGCACTTCTCCGACGAGTTCGGGGTCGAGCGCGGAGGTGGGCTCGTCGAACAGCATCAGTTCGGGTCGCATGGCCAGGGCGCGGGCGATGGCAATGCGCTGCTGCTGGCCGCCGGAGAGCTGGGCGGGGTAGCTGTGTGTCTTGTCGGCGAGGCCGACGCGGTCGAGGAGTTCCGCGCCGCGTTCACGGGCCCGTGCCTTCGGCTCCTTGCCCACCTGGACGGGAGCCTCGATGACGTTTTCCAGCGCGGTCATGTGCGGAAAGAGGTTGAAGCGCTGGAAGACCATGCCGATGCCCCGGCGGCGCCGGGAGACGGCCTTCTCGCTCAGCTCGTGGAGCTTGCCGTCCCGCTCTTCGTAGCCGACGAGTTCGCCGCGGACGTAAAGGCGCCCCCGGTCGATGGTCTCCAGGTGGTTGATGCAGCGCAGGAAGGTGGACTTGCCGGAGCCGGAGGGGCCCACCAGGCACATTACCTCGCCGGGCGCGACGGTCAGGTCGATGCCCTTGAGCACGTCGGTGCGGCCGAAGCTCTTGTGCACGCTCTCGGCTCTGATCACGGCTGGGGTCAACGTGCGGTCTCCTCACGGTGTTTCCGGGCCGCGGCGCGCAGCCGCTGGAGCGGGGTGGGCGGCAGGGTGCGGCTGGTGCCGCGGCCGAAGCGCCGTTCCAGGTAGTACTGGCCGACGTTGAGCACGGAGGTGGCCACGAGGTACCAGAAGCAGGCGACGACCAGCAGCGGCACCTGCTGGAAGTTGCGCGAGTAGATGCCCTGGATGGAGGTCAGCAGCTCGGGCACGGCGATGGCGAAGACCAGCGAGGTGGTCTTCAGCATGGAGATCGCCTGGTTGCCGGTGGGCGGGATGATGATGCGCAGCGCCTGCGGCAGCACGATGCGGCGCAGGGTCTGCCCGCGGGACATGCCCAGTGCCTGCGCGGCCTCGCTCTGGCCGTCGTCGACGGAGGTGATGCCCGCGCGGACGATCTCGGCCATGTACGCCGCCTCGTGCAGCCCGAGGCCGAGGACGGCGGCGGTGAGCTGGGTGATGAGGACGTTCGTCTCGGCCTCCACGAACGTCGGCCCCCAGGGGACGCCGAGGCCGATCGTGGGGACGATCGCGGAGAGGAAGTACCAGAAGAGGAGCTGGACCAGCAGCGGGGTGCCTCGGAAGAGCCAGATGTAGGCCCAGCTGAGCCGGGACAGGATCGGGTTGGCGGACATCCGCAGAACGGCGAGGACGACACCGCCGACGATGCCGACCGCCATGGCGAGGGCGGTCAGCAGCAGGGTGGTCCGCAGCCCCTCCATGATCACCGGCGAGAAGAGGAACTCACCGACGGTCCCCCACTGCATCCGGGGATTGGTGATCCAGCCCTCCAGGAGGAAGACCAGCAGGAAGGTCACGACGACCGCGGCGACGCGCTGCCCCGGACGCCGCACGGGGACGGCGCGCAGGGTTTCCGCGGCGGGGCCGGAGCCTGTGCCGCCGGAGTCGGCCCGGGTGAGGGTCTCGGTCATGCCGCACCCCCGTTCACCGTGGCGTGCTTCAGCGCCCCGGACGTGAGCTTCCACTGCTTGAGGATCTTCGCGTAGGTGCCGTTGTCGATGAGTTTCTGAAGGGCACCGCGGACAGCCCGTACCAAGGTCCGCTCCTCCTTGTTGATCAGGATTCCGTACGGCAGGAAGCGGTACGGCTCACCGGCCGTGCGGAACCTGCCGTGCGACATCTCGGCCTGGTAGTCGACGGTGGGGGTGCCGCCGACGAACGCGTCGGCGCGGCCCGTGGACAGGGCCTGGAAACAGCCGACGGAGTCGGGGAAGACCAGTTTCTCCAGCTCGGGCTTGCCGTCCGCCGCACACTTCTTCGCCTGCGCCGCCACGTCGTCCACCTGCGAGGTGCCCTGCTCGACGGCGACCTGGCTGCCGCACAGGCTGGTGAGGGAGCGGATGTTCCCGGCGGCCTTCTCGGAGGCCAGGATCGAGCTGCTGGTCTTCATGTAGTCGACGAACGTGACCTGCGACTGGCGTTCCTTCTTGTCGAGCATCGCCTGGATCGCCACGTCGTAGCGGTGGGACCGGACACCGCCGATGATGCTGTCGAAGTTCGCCTGCACCAGGTGGACGCGGAGGCCGAGGACCTGGCCGACCGCGCGGATGAGGTCGGGTTCGGCGCCGATGACGGTCTTGTTGTCGAGGTCCAGAAGGGACAGCGGCGGGTAGTCGTTGCCGACGGCCGAGGTGAGCGAGCCCTTGTCGCGGATGTCCCGCGGGAGCAGGGCACGGAGTGCGGGGTCGACGCGCTGCTCGGGCACCTTGGACTGGTTGACGGACGTGGTGCCGCCACACGCCGTCACGGTCGGCGTGAGCAGTGCCGCGAGCGCGAGGGGAAGTGCGGTGGCGCGGGCTCGCGCCTGCCTTCCGGGCACGGTGCCTCCCTTCTGGGCTGCTGGTCAGGGGATCTGCGCAGGGCTGGTGGACGCCCAATCTGCGCGACGGCGAGGGCCCGGGCAAGAACAGGGAGAATGAACGTTTCCACGCGGAGTGTTAAGTTCCTTTGATGCTGACCCCGCCGCAGCTTCAGGCGATATGCGAGGTGGTCGCCGCGGGCTCGTTCCGTTCGGCCGCCCAGCGCCTCGGCTACACGCCCTCCGCCGTCTCCCAGCAGATCTCCACCATCGAACGCGCCCTGGGCGTCGCGCTCTTCGAGCGCTCACCGCGCAGCGTGCGCCCCACCCCGGCCGGGCTCCAGCTCGCCCGGCGCGCGGGGCGGCTGCTGGCCGACCTGTCCGCGACGGAGGACGAGATGCGCGCGTACGCCGCCGCCGAGCGGGGGCGGCTGCGGCTGGGCAGCTTCTGGTCCGCGGGGTTCCGGCTGGTGCCGACGGTGTTGACGGGGTTCCTCCGTGACCGGCCCGAGGTCGACGTCCGCTACGAGGAGGGCGACCCGCAGGTGACCGTGCCCGCGGTGGTGGAGGGGCGGCTGGATCTCGCCGTGATCTTCGAGTACGGCGTGGTGCCGCACAGTTGGCCCGATGGCCTCGACCACACGCTGGTACGGGAGGAGCCGCTGTACGTGCTCCTCCCGGCGGGGCACCCGCTGGGCGGACGGCGGCGCATCCGCCTCGCCGACCTGCGGGACGAGCGCTGGATCAGCTACCACGAGGACACCGACGCCGCCCGCTGTCTGCGCCACATCTGCGCGGCCGGCGGCTTCCTGCCCGAGGTGCTCTTCCGTACGAACGACTACAACCTGCCCTACGAACTGGTCCGGCAGGGCCTGGGGGTGGCGATCGCACCCGAACTCGCCATCATGGACACCTCCGCCTCACCCGACGCCGCCGGCACCCACCTCGTCCGGCTCACCGATCCCGCCCACACCCGCCGGGTCTATGCCACCCGGCGCACCAGCGACCCCAACCCGTTCCTCCCCCAGGCCCTCGCCCTCCTGCACACCGCCGCGGCCGCCCTGCCCGGGCGGGACGGCGGGGAATGGCCCACGGTCACCGGCTGACACCGGACCGCGCGGGCTCCTTGTCCTTCTTTTGCCACGCGTTCGCCGGGCATTGGCCTGAGCTTGTTTGCATGCAGGAATGGACCACATCACCTTCCTGGTGGCGGTCGTCGTCGTCACGGCCCTCGCCTTCGACTTCACCAACGGATTCCACGACACGGCGAACGCGATGGCGACCTCCATCGCCACCGGCGCGCTCACGCCCAGAACGGCGGTTCTGGTGAGCGGCGTCCTCAACGTGGTCGGGGCCTTCCTGTCCACCGAGGTCGCCAAGACCATCTCCGGCGGCATCGTCGACGACTCCCTGGTCACCCCAGGGATGATCTTCGCGGGACTGGTCGGTGCCATTCTCTGGAATCTGCTGACCTGGCTGGTCGGGCTGCCGTCGAGTTCGTCGCACGCCCTGTTCGGCGGGCTGATCGGGGCCGTGTGGGTCGGGGCGGGCACCCATGGTGTGCACTTCGACAAGGTCGTCGAGAAGGTGCTCATCCCGGCGGTGGCCTCGCCGGTCGTGGCCGGTGCCGCCGCGCTGCTGGCCACCTACCTCGCGTACCGGCTCACCGACCACGCCCGCAAGAGGTCGGTGACCAAGGGCTTCCGGGCCGGTCAGATCGCCTCGGCCTCGCTCGTCTCCCTCGCGCACGGCACGAACGACGCGCAGAAGACCATGGGGGTCATCACGCTGACCCTGATCTCGGCGGGCGCGCTCGGCCATGACGCCGGTCCGCCGCTGTGGGTGATCGCCTCCGCGGGGCTCGCCATCGGCCTCGGCACGTATCTGGGCGGCTGGCGGATCATCCGCACCATGGGCAAGGGCCTCACCGAGATCCAGTCGCCGCAGGGCTTCGCCGCCGAGACCGCCTCCACCACCGTCATCCTCACCTCCGCGCACCTCGGCTTCGCCCTGTCCACCACCCAGGTGGCCTCCGGCAGCATCCTCGGCGCGGGACTGGGGCGGCGGCTGGCGGAGGTGCGCTGGGGCGTCGCGGGCCGCATGGTCATCGCCTGGATGGTCACGCTGCCCGCCGCCGCGGTGGTCGGTGGCGTCTCCGCGAGCGTGGTCACCAACGGCGGCAACATCGGCGCCGCGGTGGTCGCCCTCGTCGGCGCGGCCCTCGCCGCGGGCATCGTGGTCCTCTCGCGCCGCAACCCCGTGCACGCGCGGAACGTGAACGACACCCACGAGGTCACCCTCCGCACCGAGCCGCCGGCCACGGTCGGCTCGGCCGCGTAACTCCTTTCCCGGCACGGCTGAATCACGGAGAGTGGAAAACGATGCAACTCGACTGGAGCGCCCTCGGCCAGGTCGCCGCGGTGAGCGTCGGCGTCACCGTCGCCGTGGTCACCGTCTTCGCCCTCGGCATCCTGGGCCTCGCCCGCGTCGAGGCGGCCCGTGAGGAGAACGGCACCGGCTCACCCGTCGGCCTCACCCAGGCCGGGCTGTGCTTCGTGGCATGCGCCGCGGTGGTGGGTTACGGAATCTATCTGATCGTGCCGCAGTTCCACTGAGGCACCGTGGCGGAAAGGAACACCGGATGACGACACCGCCCTTGCTGTCCGAGCTGGCCGACCTGCGGGTCGACTACAGCGACCACGACGACCCCGTGCTCATCCGGCCGGACGGAAGCCCGGTCGACACGTGGCGGGAGAACTATCCGTACGCGCAGCGCATGGAGCGCCCGGAGTACGAGTGGCACAAGCGGCTCCAGCAGATCGAACTGCTGAAGCTCCAGAGCTGGATCAAGGAGACCGGACGCCGGCTCGTCATCGTCTTCGAGGGCCGGGACGCCGCGGGCAAGGGCGGCACGATCAAGCGCTTCACCGAGCATCTCAACCCGCGCGGCGCACGCGTCGTCGCGCTGGAGAAGCCGACCGAGCGCGAGCGCGGCCAGTGGTACTTCCAGCGGTACGTGGAGCATCTGCCGACCGCGGGCGAGATCGTGCTCTTCGACCGGTCCTGGTACAACCGGGCCGGTGTCGAGCGGGTCATGGGCTTCTGCACGGAGGACGAGTACCGGCGCTTCATGCGCCAGGCGCCGATGTTCGAGCGGATGCTCGTGGACGACGGCGTGGACCTGGTGAAGTTCTGGTTCTCGGTGTCCCAGGGCGAGCAGCGCACGCGTTTCACGATCCGCCAGGTGGATCCCGTACGGCAGTGGAAGCTCAGCCCGATGGACCTCGCCTCGCTGGACCGCTGGGACGACTACACCGCCGCGAAGGTGGCCATGTTCCGCGACACGGACACCGATCACGCGCCCTGGACGGTGGTCAAGAGCAACGACAAGAAACGGGCCCGCGTCGAGGCCATGCGCAGCGTGCTCGCCCGTTTCGACTACGCCGACAAGGACGAGGAGGTCGTCGGCACCGCCGATCCGCGCATCGTGGGCGCGGCGGCGGGTCTGCTGGAGGCGGGCGAAGACGACACCGTCGACACCGACGGGGTTCGGTAGTCGCCCGGGCTCAGCCCCCCCCCGTGGCGGGGCGGCCGGTGCGCAGGGACGCGTAGGCGGCCAGGACGATGCGCAGCCGACGAGGAGACGGCCGAGAAGGTCTACCGGCTCGCCAACGAGGCGACGGCCGCACACTGCGCGCGGGCCCCCGGCCGGCTGTACGGACTCGGCCTGATTCCCCTCCAGCACCCGGACCAAGCCGTACCCGCGCTCGAACACGCCCTGGAACAGGGCCTGTTGGGTGTTGAGATCTCCAGCCACGCGCCCGGGCGGGAGCTGTCGGACCCGGCGTACGAACCCCTCTGGACGCGGGCCGAGCAGACCGACGCGATCCTCTTCCTGCATCCCTTCGGCTGCACGCTCGACGAGCGCCTGGCCCGGTGGTACCTGTCCAACACCGTCGGCCAGCCCACCGAGAACGCCGTCGCACTGTCCCACCTGATCTTCTCCGGTGTGCTGGACCGCCACCCCGGGCTGAAGCTGATCGCCGCGCACGGGGGTGGCTATCTGCCCACCCACATCGGCCGCTCCGACCACGCCTGGTCCGCCCGCTCCGACGCGGCCGCGGGCTGCGCACACCTGCCCAGCAGCTATCTGCGCCACCTGTACTTCGACTCCCTCGTCCACGACCCGCACGTACTGCGGGAGTTGATCCGCGTCGTCGGCGCCGACCGCGTCCTGCTCGGCTCCGACTACCCCTTCGACATGGGCACCGAGGACCCGGTCGGGGCGCTGCGCGCCGCCCGGCTGCCGGACCACGACACCGATGCCGTACGCGGCGGCAACGCGGCGCGCCTACTGCACCTGATCTGACCCCCACCCGCCCCGCCTGACCCCACACAGGAGGAAACCCGCCATGAGCGCACGTCTGCTCACCCACCTGCGGCACGTCGACCTCGCCGTGCCCGACTACGACAAGCAGCTCGACTTCTACTCCGGCGTCTGGGGCCTGGCCACGGTCGCCGAGGACTCCGGCATCTCCTTCCTGGCCGCCGAGGGCTCCCCGGAGCAGTAGGTCATACGGCTGCGCAGGGCGGAGGAGAAGCGGCTCGACCTCGTCTCCTACGGCGCCGCGAACCCGGCCGACGTGGACACCCTGGCCGAACAACTCCTCGCGGACCGAGTGCAGTTGATTTCTCAGCCGGGCAAGGTCGACACGCCCGGCGGCGGCTACGGCTTCCGCTTCTTCGACGTCGACGGACGCACCGTCGAGGTCTCGGCCGACGTCCGGGTACGGCAGCACCGCAGGATCGAGGAGAAGGAGGCGATCCCGGTCAAGCTGTCCCATGTGGTCCTCAATTCCCCCGATCTGAACCGCACCCGGGAGTGGTACGAGCGCCACCTCGGCTTCCGTCTCTCCGACACCCTGCACTCGCCGCACATGGGCGAGGTCATGCACTTCATGCGGATCAGCAGCCAGCACCACTCCATGGCCATCGCCCAGGGCCCGCACACCGCGCTGCACCACGTCTCCTTCGAGATGCGCGGCATCGACGAGTACATGCGCGGCACCGGCCGTCTGCTGCGGGCCGGGGTCCGCAAGGTCTGGGGCCCGGGCCGGCACATGGCGGGTGACAACACCTTCTCGTACTTCCTGGACCCACACGGCAACACCGTCGAGTACACCACCGAGCTGGAGCAGCTCGACGAGGACACCTGGCACCCGCACATCTACGACTTCTCCCGGCCCGAGGTCACCGACCAGTGGGGCACGGCCAACCCGATGAACGAACTGGTGGCCAAGGAGTCGTTCAACGACGTCGACCGCGGCGTGTTCGTCGCCCCGCCGGTCTGATCCCCCCACGACATCCGAGCTGGAGCCCTGACGATGCGCTTCGCCGCCTACGAACACCACCATCAGCAGCACGTCGCCGTCGTCGGGGAACACGGCACCCTCCATCCGGTCCCCGGCGCACGATCGCTCACCGAGCTGATCTCGCCGCGGCCCGCGGACGCAGTGGCGGCGCTCCTCGACGCGGGCACGGCCGCCCTCGATGCCGCGGGCGGCCCTCATGTGTCCCAGGTGCGGCTGCTGCCCCCGTTGCAGCCGCCCACCGTACGGGACTTCGTGACCTTCGAGGAGCATGTGGAGGGCGTGCGGCGGTCGGTCGACGGGACCGCCGGGGTACCGGAGGCCTGGTACGACGCGCCGGTCTTCTACTTCACCAACCCCTACGCGGTCATCGGCCCGTACGACGACGTCCCCGTGCCACCGGGCTCGCACGTCCTGGACTTCGAGCTGGAGGTCGCCGCCGTCATCGGGCGCGAGGGCCGCGACCTCACCCCCGCGCAGGCCCGCGACCACATCCTCGGCTACACCGTCTTCAACGACTGGTCGGCCCGTGACCTCCAGTCCCGGGAGATGCAGGTACGCCTCGGCCCGTGCAAGGGCAAGGACTCGGCCACCACGCTCGGCCCGTACCTGGTGACCGCCGACGAGCTGGAGCCGTACCGGGACGCCCAAGGTTTTCTGCGTCTCGCGCTCACCGCCGAGGTCAACGGAGAGGTGGTCGGCCAGGACCTGCTGTCCAATATGAGCTGGACCTTCGAGGAGATGGCCGCCTACGCCTCGCGCGGCACCCGGGTCCGCCCCGGTGACGTACTCGGCTCGGGCACCTGCGGCAACGGCGGCTGCCTCGCCGAGTTGTGGGGCCTGCGCGGGGAACGGACCCCTCCCCCGCTGAGGCCCGGCGACACCGTCACCCTCACCGTGGAAGGCATCGGTTCCGTGTCCAACACCGTGGTGGCGGGCCCCGTTCCGGTCCCGCTCCCCGCCGCCCGCCGACGCACCCGGGAGCGGCCATGACCACGCCGCGCCACTGGGCGCCCCTCGCCCCTCCGGCGGAGCCGAAAGCTCACGGGAGGCTGACGGGCAGGTTCGTGGTCGTCACGGGAGCCGCCCGTGGCCAGGGCGCGGCCGAGGCCGAGGCGCTCGCCCGTGAGGGGGCCCGGGTCATCGCGACCGACATCGAGCCGGTGGGCGATTGCCGCCGTCTGGACGTCACCAGCGACCAGGAGTGGTCCGTACTCGCCGCCGTGCTGCGGGAGACGTACGGCCAGGTCCACGGCCTGGTCAACAACGCGGGCGTCACATGGCGGGCCCGCCTCGGCGAGGTACGCCCGGAGGACTTCGACCGCGTCCACACGGTCAACGTCACCGGGCCGCTGTTGGGCATCCAGCATCTGGCCCCGCTGATGCCGCCCGGCTCGTCCATCGTCAACGTGGAGTCCGCCGCCGGGCTCACCGGCCACTATCCGGTCGCCTACACCGCGAGCAAGTGGGCGCTGCGGGGCATGTCGAGGACGGCGGCGACCGAGCTCGGTCCGCGCGGTATCCGCGTCAACACCATCCACCCGGGTTTCATCGAGTCCGAGATGACCGCCTCCGCCGCCCCCGCCTTCCGGGAGGCCAACATCCGCGAGACCCCGCTCGGCCGCACCGGCACCGTCGACGAGATCACCCCGCTCGTCGTGTTCCTGCTGTCCGACGAGGCGTCCTTCATCACCGGCGCCGAGATCCCGGTCGACGGCGGCCTCACCGCACACGGAGGCGCCAAGTCGATCTCCGACGCCTTGCGCGCCGAGGCACCGTGAGGCGGCCCGCGCGGTCCTATGACCGGCAAGACGCTCGTCGTCAGCGGCGGGCTCACGGTTCGCTGACCGGCGGGAGGGCGCGGGCGATGAGCTGGGCGAGATGGGTGCCGGTGCGCTCGGTGCGCTGGGCGATCTGCGTACGGCAGCTGAATCCGTCGGCGAGGATGTGGGTGCCGGGCGCGGCCGCGCGTACGGCGGGCAGCAGGACCTGCTCGCCCGCGGCCACCGATACGTCGTAGTGGCCGCGTTCGAAGCCGAAGTTTCCGGCCAGGCCGCAGCAGCCGGAAGCAAGGCTGGTGTTGTCGACTCCCATACGGTGCAACAGGGTGCCGTCGGCGCCGAAGCCCGAGGTCGCGTGCTGGTGGCAGTGGGTCTGGCTGATGGAGCGGGCCGGTACGGCCGGGGGCTGCCAGTCGGGTGCGTGGTGGACGAGGAGTTCGGCGAGGGTGACGGTGGCACGGGCCAGGGCGCGGGCGTCGTCGCCGGTGCCGTCTCCGTCGAGGAGTTCGGGCAGGTCGCTCTTGAGGGCCGCCGTGCAGCTCGGTTCCAGGCCGACCACCGGGATGCCCGCGCGGACCGCGGGGGCGAGAGCGGCGGTGGTGCGCCGGGCGATGCGGCGGGCGACGCCGAGCTGTCCGGTGGTGATCCAGGTCAGCCCGCAGCACTGGGTTCCCTCCGGAACCCGGACCCGGAACCCGGCGTTCTCCAGTACCGCCACCCCGGCTCGGAGCACATCGGGGGTGAAGTGGTTGTTGAACGAGTCGACCCACAGCAGCACCAGCCCCCGGTGCCCGTCGCCTTCCGGTGTGCGGGCGCGGAACCAGGACAGGAAGGTCTGGTCCGCGAAGCGCGGTATCTCCCGTTCCGCGGCGATGCCGCCCAGCCGTTTGACCAGGGGCGCGAGCCGGGACGACGTCAGCGCGTTGACCAGCCGCGGCATGCGGGCGGCCGGGCGGGACAGCAGGGGCAGCCAGCCCATGGTGTAGTGCGAGGCGGGCCGGATGCGCCGCTTGTAGTGATGGTGCAGGAACTCCGACTTGTAGGTGGCCATGTCGACGCCGACCGGGCAGTCGGTGCTGCATCCCTTGCAGGACAGACACAGGTCCAGCGCGTCGCGGACCTCGCGGGAGCGCCAGCCGTCGGTGATGACCTCGCCTTGGGTCATCTCGTGCAGCAGCCGGGCGCGGCCCCGGGTGGAGTCCTTCTCGTCCCGGGTGACCCGGTAGCTGGGGCACATGACGCCGCTGCCAGGGGCGGCGGTACGGCACTTGCCGACGCCGACGCAGCGGCGGGTGGCCTTGGCGAAGTCACCGTCGTCGGCGTGGAAGGGGAGGACCGTGGTCAGCGGGAGCGGAGTGCGGTGCGGGGTGACCCGCAGATTGCCGTCGACGGGCAGCGGCCGCACGATCATGCCGGGGTTGAGGCCGTTGTCGGGGTCCCAGATGTGCTTGAACTCCTCGAACAGGGCGATGACACCGGGCCCGTACATGAGCGGCAGCAGTTCGGAGCGGGCCTGGCCGTCGCCGTGTTCGCCGGACAGCGAGCCGCCGTGCGCGACGACCAGCTTGGCCGCGTCGATGACGAAGGCGCGGAAGACGGCCGTGCCGTGCTCGGTGGTGAAGTCGAAGTCGATGCGCACATGCAGACAGCCCTCGCCGAAGTGTCCGTACACGGCGCCGCTCAGCCGGTGCCGGTCCAGCAGGGCGGTGAACTGGCGTAGGTACGAGCCGAGTTGGCCGGGCGGTACGGCCGCGTCCTCCCATCCGGGCCAGGCTTCGGACCCGTCGGGCAGGCGGGTCGCCAGACCCGCCCCGTCCTCGCGGATCCGCCACAGCCGACGGGCCCGTACGGGGTCGGTGATGATCTCGCTGCCGGTGAGTCCCGTGGTCTGCCGGGCCGCTGTGACGAGCGCCCGGGCGCGTAGCGGGAGTTCGCCGGCCGGGCCGCCGAGTTCGGCGAACAGCCAGGCCCTCGCGGCGGGCAGGGTGTCGATGGCCGCGCGGGTCTCGGGCCGGGTGACGACATCGGTCAGCGCCTGGTCGAGCCCTTCGAGCGCGAGCAACGAGTGGTCCAGCAGGGCGGGCACCGCGTCGGCGGCCGCGCAGGCGTCCTCGTAGCCGAGAACCACCAGGGCTCGTGCGGGCGGGCGCGGAACGAGGCGGACGGTGGCCGAGAGGACGACCGCCAGGGTGCCCTCGCTGCCGACCAGCGCCCTGGCGAGGTGGAAGCGGCGTTCGGGCAGCAGGTGCTCCAGCGCGTAGCCCGACACCTGGCGCGGGAACCGCCCCAACTCGGTGCGCAGCGCGGCCAGGTTGTTCCGGGCGAGGTCGTACAGGGAGGCGATGAGCCGGCCGCGGTCGCCGCCGGAGGCGATGGCCTCGTCGATCTCGTCCTCGGTCATCTCTCCGAGGCGCACCACGGTGCCGCGGTAGGTGACGACTTCGAGTTCCACGATGTTGTCGGCGGTGCGGCCCCAGGCCACGGAGTGGGTTCCGCACGCGTTGTTGCCGATCATTCCGCCCAGGGTGCAGCGGCTGTGGGTGGAGGGGTCGGCGCCGAACAGCAGGTCGTGTCCGGCGGCGGCCGTCTGGAGGTCGTCCAGGACGATGCCCGGCTGTACGGTCGCGGTGCGCGCCTGCGGGTCGAGGTCGAGCAGCCGGTTGAAGTGGCGGGAGAAGTCGAGCACCACGCCCGGGCCGACGGCCTGTCCGGAGGTGCTGGTGCCCGCGCCACGGGCGGTGACGGGCACGCCGAGGCGGCGGCAGGTGGCGAGCGCGGCGAAGACGTGCTGCCGTGTCCGGGGGACGACCACGGCCAGCGGGACCTGCCGGTAGTTGGAGGCGTCGGACGCGTACTGCGCCCGGCGGCCCGCGTCGCCGTGCACCTCGCCGCAGTCCGCCCGGGCGAGGGCGTCGGTCACCGCTGCCGGGTCGACGCCGCCGATGCCTGGTGCTGTCGTGCTCACCGCGCTCGCTCCTCCTGTGCTCACCGGTCACCTGGGACTCACCGGTCGTATCCGCCCCGGCCGCCCCACGATGTGGGCAGGCGCGGACACACCACAAGGCCCAGCAGGGCGATAGTCTTGACGGAGGAGGGCAAGCGATCCTTATGCTCCTGTGGCCCCGTTCCGCCCCCGCCCGCTCCCTGCCCCCGAGGAGCCGCCGTGTTGAAGCCCCTGCATCTCCTCACGCTGAAGGCCGTCGTCGGCAGCGGCTCGTTCGCCGTCGCGGCCCGCGACCTCGGCTACACCGCCTCCGCGATCTCGCAGCAGATCTCGACCCTGGAGAAGGAGACCGGTCTGGTCCTGTTCGAGCGGGAGGCACACGGGATCCGTCCGACCGCCGCGGCCCACCGGCTGGTCGACCTCAGCGGCCGGGCGCTGGCCGCCCTGGACGATCTGGACCAGCAGGTGCGGGAGCTGGCCACCGGGGTCACCGGGCGGCTGAGGCTGGGCAGCTTCCCGACGGCCAGCGTCCGGCTGGTGCCCGCGGCGCTGTCGGCGCTCGCCGAGACCCACCCCCGGGCGCGGATCCAGCTGGAGGAGGGCGAACCGGAGGATCTCGTCGCCTTGCTCACCAGCGGCGACCTGGACATCGCCCTGGTCTACGAGTACGGGCTCAGCCCCCGGCAGTGGCCCGACGGGCTGACCCGCCACCCGTTGCTGCGGGAGGACCTAGTCCTGCTGCGGGCCGCCGACAGCAGGCTGGGGGCGAGCCTTCCCCAGCTGGCCGAGGCGCGCTGGATCACCAGCGGGGAGGGCACGGCCGGGGCCCGCTCGCTGGTCCGGCTCTGCGCGGCCGCCGGTTTCGACGCGGAGGTCGCGTTCCGGAGCAACAACTACGACGTCGTACGGGAGTTGGTGTCCACGGGGCTCGGAGTGGCGGTCGTCCCGGCGCTCGGCCACGCGCCCAGCGGGGCGATCCAGGCCACCCGGGTCGCCCAGCGGTCCGCGCACCGCCAGGTGATGGCCCTGCACCGCGCCGAGAACACCAATCCCCTGCTCGGCACGGTGCTCGACACCCTGCGGCGCGCGGTGCCCGCCGACGAGCCGTATCTGCACCCGGTCGAGGAGCCCGCGCCGTAGGGGGTGTCCGCAAAGTCCCCGCTACCGGGGCGGGACCTGGTCCGGCTCGGGCTCGGGCCGGTCGGAGTCGGCCATGGCGTCGAGGGCATCGAGGTCCACCGAGTCCCCCGGCATGACGCTCCGGGTGCGGCGGTATCCGTACAGGGCGTAGATGAGCAGGCCCGCGACGAGCCAGGCGCCCATCCGGAGCCAGGTCTCCCAGTGCAGGAACGACATCAGCCAGACGGAGAACACCATGCCGAGGACCGGCACGAAGGGCATGCCCGGGCAGCGGAAGCCCCGCTTGAGGTGGGGCTTGGTGTAGCGCAGGACCAGGACGGCCGCACAGACCACCACGAAGGCCAGCAGCACGCCGATGTTGGTGAGGTCGGCGACGGCCTTGATGGGCAGCAGGCCCGCCAGGACGGCGGCCACGCTGCCGATCACCCAGGTGGCGCGGTGCGGAACCTTGCGCTTCGGGTGGATGGCGCCGAACCACGTGGGCATCAGCCCGTCCCGGCTCAGGGCGTACCACAGGCGGGACGCGCCCATCATGAAGGAGAAGGTCACGGTGACGATGCCGATCACCGCGCCGACGGCGATGACATTGGCCAGCCCGTTCAGCCCGACGCTCGCGAAGGCGCTGGAGATGCCGCTGTTCGGGTCGAGCTCGCTGTAGTGCTGGACGCCGGTCAGCACGATGCATACCAGGACGTACAGCCCCATCGAGATCGCCAGGGAGAGCATCATCGCCTTGGGGAGCTTGCTGCGGGCCTCCACCGACTCCTCCGCGGCCGTGCTCAGGGCGTCGTAGCCGAACACGGCGAAGAAGACGGTCGCCGCTCCGGTGAACGCCCCGTCGAGCCCGAAGGGGGCGAAGGGCGTCAGATTGCCGGAGTCGACCTTGGTGAAGCCGACCACGATCACGACGAGCACGATGGCGATCTTGACGAAGGTCAGGACCGTCTCCACGCGTGCGGAGGTACGGGTGCCACGCGTCAGCAGCCAGGCCACGCCCAGGCAGATGATGCTCGCCAGCAGATCGATCCTGTGTCCGTCGCCGGTGCCGGGCGCTCCCAGCGCCCAGGTGGGCAGGTGGATGCCGACGTTCTCCAGCAGGAAGCCCATGTAGCCCGACATGCCGATCGCGACGACGGCGACGATGGCGGTGTACTCCAGCAGCAGGTCCCAGCCGACGATCCAGCCGACGATCTCGCCGAGGACGGCGGCGCAGTACGTGTACGACGATCCGGCCTTCGGGACCATCCCTGCGAACTCCGCGTAGGCGAAGGCGGCACACAGGGAGGCCGCACCGGCCACCAGGAACGAGATCAGCACGGCCGGACCGGCGACATCCTTGGCCACGGCCGCGGCCAAGGAGAAGATTCCGGCCCCGATGATGGCACCGATGCCGATCATGGTGAGCTGGGTGAGGCCGAGCGTGCGCACCATGCGCTCACCGGCGGGCTGCTCGGAGGGGAGGGTGCGCCGGAAGACTCCCTGGGGCCCTCTGCCCAGCAACGGGGGAACGGTGGATTTCGGGTGATTCGTGGACATCGCTCTCTCCCTGTCGGCCGGCGGCGGCCCGGAGGCCGCCGTCGTGGCGGGATCACCACTGGCCCGAAACCATCGCCCACGGCTCGCGGTGGGCAAAAGACACTTCAGCGCAACAACTTAAGGGCCTGAGACCAAGCAAAGCTGGCGCAGGCGCGGGGGCCGACCGCCCCGCGCCCACGCCGAGCCACGGGTCAGGGCCGAGCAGCCGCCTCCTTCCATGCCCGCGCCAGCCGCTCCGCCATCACGGTCTGGTCCCACAGCCCGGCCGGGTCGTCGGGCAGGACGGCGTCGTACAGCTCCAGGCGGGTGGCCTCCGGCAGGCGGCGGAGCGTGTCGCGGGCGGCCTTGGCCTCCGCCACCTTCAGGCCCAGGGCCTTACGGGTCTGTGGCGGCAGGAAATTGTGCCCGTCGTCCTTGATGTGCGGCAGGCCCGCCATCAGCAGGGCCGCCGCGGCGCGGTCGAGACCGGTGGCTTCGGCGAGCCGGGCGGCCGCGGCGGGGTCGAAGGGGACCGGTCCGACGCGTTCCAGCTCGTCCACGATCCGGTGCAGCCGCTCGGGCGTGGCCCGGCCCTCGGGCACCTCCTGGATGTCCAGGACACCTGCGGGGCGGGGCACGGTCCCCCGTTGCAGAAACGCCGCGATGTCCCAGGTGTCACCGGCATGGGAACGACCCCACTCGCTGTTGAGCATGGTGATGCTCAACGGCATCAGTGCGCCGTTCTCGTCGGACAGCGCGGCCCGCTGCTCGCTGTCCAGCAGTCCTCGCCGCAGTCCCGGTTCGGCCAGCGGTGTCAGGGCCCAGAACCTCAGCAGCCGGGACAGCGCCCGGCGGTGGGTGTCAGGGGTGACGGCGCTGACCGCACGGACCGCGAGGCCCCCGACGCGCCCCGGAAGCCCGGTCCAGTCGAAGGCGCTGCCGTGGTCCAGCCAGCGTTCCATCGCGGTGTCCGCGTCGATGGCACCGGAGAAGAACGCCGAGGTCAGCTCGATCTGCGCCACCGTGCCGCGGTAGCCGCTGCTGCACTTGCCGACCAGCCCCTCCAGCGCCCCGCCCAGGTCCTCCTCCGACACCTTCAGTCGTGCCCGGCGGGCCCGCTTCAGCCGGGTCAGGATCCGGTCCCGGTGGGTCCTCAGCCCGGCGGCTTCCCGGACGCATCCGACGACGCCGCGGACGAGCAGCGGATGGCTCACCTCGGGCAGCAGCCGTCCGACGGCGGTCCGCAGCGCCTCCTCGGAGGTGGCCGCGGCCTTCAGCAGGCGCCGCACGGTGTCCTCGGTGATCTGCCGCAGGGCCTGGGATCCGGCGGGGTCGCGCGGCGTGAGGAAGTGCCAGAAGGCGGGCGGCGGTATGAGCCGGGTCCCGGCGGCCACCGGGTCGGGCTCGCTGTCGACCCAGCCGTCGTTCTTCAGCTCGGCCTGCCAGTAGCACTCACCCGTGTCGGCGTCGCGGGCCACCACCGGGCGGTACTTGCCGACACCGCCGCTGAGCACCAGCCGCTTCTCGGAGCCCGGTATGTCGAGCAGACCCCAGATGGCGGTGGGCCCGGCCCCGTCGAGCGTGCCGTGGACGCCGTCGATCCGGTGATAGCGGACCTCTCCGGTCGTGCTGTCGCGGGCGACCCGCAGGCCCACCCGCGTGCCGTCGCTGCCGAGCGGTGAGTCCTTGACGCCGTAGGGCAGCGGCGCCAGGGACGAGGACTCGATGTCCCATCGTTCGTCCGCGGCGAGCAGGGACGGGCCGAAGAACTCCGGCAGCCCGGCTTCGGCGAGCTCCCCGGTCGTCAGGTCGACTCGGTGTGCCTGCGCTTCCCCGCCGTCGCCGGTGTGCCACCAGAAGTCCCGGCCGTCATGGAACATGTGGCCGTTCGGGCCGACCCGCTCCTCGCGCGGGCCGAGGACCCGGTGGCCCATGAACCGGCGGCCGTTCGGCGCCATGAACGTGTATCCGTGCCGATCCCTCTCGTAGTGGAGCGACTGCCACATCCGGGGCCGTACGGCGAAGGTCTCGTCCGGCGCGTCCGACCAGTAGTGCCGCTGCTTGCCGTTGACGTAGTGGAGGACGAGGAACTGTCCGTCGGAGAAGTGGACCTGGGGTGTGTGGTCGAAGCGGGCGGCTTCGTCCGGCACCCGCAGCCGGTGCTCCGCGATGCGGCCGCCGGGCCCTATCGCGATGGCCTTCCGGCGGTCGTGGACGGTCAGGACGGGCCAACTGGCCCGGCCCCAGAAGTTCTTGCCCTTCATCTCGGCGGCGGCCTCGTCCAGGGCGGCCCAGCCCAGCTCGTCCAGGATGCCCGCGCGCAGGGTGCGGGTCAGCGGCGTCACCATGTCGAGGTCCGCCATCCGGGCAGCCAGGTCGGGCGTCTCCTTCAGCGAGTCCGCTCGCAGGTTGTCCTCCAGCCAGCGGAGCGCGAGGACGGCGTCCGCCAGGGCGCCCGACCGTACGCGCCGGACGTTGCCGTCGATGATCCCGCGGAGGCCGGGCCGGAGGGAGCTCGCCCTCCACAGCCCGCGGAAGTCGTCCCCGCCCCGAGGAACGGAGCGGAGCAGCACCGGCCCGAACCGCTCGTCATCGAGCAGCGCCCGCAGATCGGCATCGGGAGACCCCTGCCAGTTCCTGAGCCACACCTTCGGGCCGGGGTCGGCCACCGGGATCCCCGCGTCCAGGCAGCGGACCAGCGCGACGGCGTCGATGCCGCACCGGTCCTCGGGCGCGCCGGAGCCGAATCGCACCGGTGTCCGCGCTTCCCGGATACGGTCCGCCAGCAGGGCCAGCAGCCGCAGCACCTCCTCGGGTACGGCGGGGGACGAGGCCCTGCCGTACCGGCCGAGCACCGCGGACAGCCACTCCCCCGCGTCCCCGGAGAGCTGGTCGAGGGCCCCGGCCTCCTGGAGCAGGCCGCACCACCAGGCATCCATCTCCGAGGGCGGCACCTCGGTCAGCCGCCACAGCAGCCGCTTCTTCAGCGCCGCGGAGGCGGCGACCGCGGGCACCAGCAGCTTGCGCTGCGCCGTCCAGAAGCCGTCCGCCGCCCGCCACAGGGCCGGGGTGTCCACCAGGCCCTCCAGCAGCAGCCGGTGCTCGGTGACGACGTCCAGCCCCGCGGCCTTGGCGAGCTTGCCGATGTCCTTGAGCATTGCGGGCCATGGGGCGAGCCCGCCCGTCGTCCGCCGCAGGGCCAGCTCCCGCAGATCGCGGTACGCCGCCACGGGATCGGGCCGCCCGGACAGCTCGCCGACGTACGCCGTGATGTCCTTGGCCGACAGGGCTCCGGCCAGCGCGAACTCCAGGAACACCGCGCGCCGTCGGGCCGGATCCATGCCCAGGGTGGCGTGCCGGTCGGCGGCCCGCGCCCGGCCGAACATCAGCGCGCCCTGCTTGTCCCGCCCGGCGGCGATGAACATCCGGCCGACCTCTTCCCAGAACACCGGCAGATGGTCATCGGGAAGTGTCGCCGCGATGCGCTGGAACTCCTCCAGCGCGGGGCCCGGCCGAGGGTCGACCAGCCGCCCGGCCCGCGCCATCTCGACGCCCGCGGACAGCGCGGTCCCGGTGTGGGCAGGGTCGTGGACCAGCGCCCAGGCCGGGTAGCGGAGGGCCAGGTCCTGCCCCGCCGCCACGGGTTCCCCCACGTCCGGCGCGGCGTACCCGAGGTCGGCCAGGAGCCGGTCCTCGACGGGCGCGACCGTCTGTCCCGTCAGCCGGACCACGGGCCGCGCGCCCAGCAGCGGATGGCCGTAGGTGCGGGCGGTGACCTCCTCCCCGCCCGGGGTGCCGGGCGGGGCCAGCCCCGCCGCCAGCGTTGACTGGGTGGTGTCCGTGTGCAGGTCGTGCGTCATCGGTCTTCGGACCCCCGTGGTTCGGTTCCCCCGTACATCAGCTCCGCCATCCGGCGTCCTTCGGACCAGGCCACCGGCCCCACCTCGCCGAGCGGGACCGGCCGCTCCGCCTCGTCGACCCACACCAGCCGCCCGGTCTCCGGGGACGAGCCGGGCTCGTCGCTCCCCAGCCAACAGCGGGCCTCCACCGTGACACCGCGCTCGGTGATCCTCAGCACGGCGAATCCGCCCCGCACATCGAAGCCGTGCTCGGCGGCGCGCGACCGCGCGAATCCGAACAGCTCGGCGTGTTCCTCCCCGCACACGTCGATGCCGGTGGCCCCGGGATCGCTCCCCTCCCGGGAGCGGTGAATCCTACGGTCCAACTGCTCGATCCCCTGGGTGACCCCCCGCTCCTCCAACAGCCGCCGCCACGGCTGGAGATCGTCCAGCAGGACGGGATGCACCAGCGTCACGGGCGACCCGGTCGGCGGCTCGTACGGCGCGCCGTCCTCCTCCCGCACGCACACCCGCCCCTCCGCGGACACCTTCTCCAGCAGTCCGGTCCGCCCATCGACACGCACCACCAGATACCGCAATCGGGTCCGCCAGCCGGGATCCGGCCACACCCGGGCGAGCAGCCCGGCGGGGACCGGTATCCCGCACAGCAGCCATGACTCCACGGTGGCGCGGCACTCCTTCTCGTGCCGGGCCAACTGTTCCTGGAGCGCCGCGAATTGCTCGCCGACCGGGCTTCTCCGTACGGCACCGGGGATGGATTTCAGGACCTGACCATTGGTCTTACGGCATCTCAGGTTCGTCCCGTCCAGGGCCAGTTCATGGCCGTGGATCGCGGGCACCCACGCGAGCGGAGTCATCATGCCGCCGACTATGACAGCACCCACCGACAATCGGCCCGAGAACCCTTGCCTCACTGAGGTTAGGCTAAGCTAAGAAAATCTTGGCGGTTCGAGCGGTGCGGGAGCACACATGAGACCGGTCGTCAGCGAGTGCAGGGACGCGGACCCGGCGGATCCGCCCACCGGGTTACCTCTCCCGGCGGAGGGACCGCGGGGCAGCACCATCGTCGTCAAGTTCGGCGGCCACGCCATGGTGGATGCCGGACTGCACCGCACCTTCGCCGCCGATGTCGTGGAGCTGTGGCACGCGGGTCTGCGTCCGGTCGTCGTCCACGGCGGCGGGCCGCAGATCAGCGCGATGCTCGACCGGCTCGGCCTGGAGACCCGTTTCGAGGCGGGCCTGCGGGTGACCACGGCGGAGACCATGGAAGTGGTGCGCATGGTGCTCACCGGCCGGGTCCAGCGGGAGCTGGTCGGCCACATCAACGCCCATGGCCCCTTCGCCGTGGGGATGACGGGCGAGGACGCGCACACGATGACCGCCGTGCGGCGGCCCGCCTGGGTGGACGGGCGGCCGGTGGACATCGGCCTCGTCGGCGACGTCGTGGACGTGAACCCGGGCATGGTGCGCACGCTCCTGGAGCGCGGGCACATCCCGGTGGTCTCCCCCGTGGCGCGCGGCGCGGACGGGCAGGTCTACAACGTCAACGCCGACCTCGCCGCGTCCGCCCTGGCCGTGGCCCTCGGCGCCGAGCGGCTGGTGATGCTCACCGATGTGGCGGGCCTCTACGCGAACTGGCCGCACAGCACCGAGGTGATCAAGCGCCTGACGGCCGACGCGCTGGACGAGCTGCTGCCGGGGCTGGCGAGCGGGATGCTGCCGAAGATGGAGGGCTGCCTGCGGGCCGTCCGGGGTGGCGTACGCGGGGCACACGTGCTCGACGGCCGCGTGCCGCACGCGGTGCTGCGCGGCGCCCTCGGCGAGACCGGCCACGGCACCACCGTCGTGCCGGACAACAGCCCTGTGGCACCCCGCCGCTGACGCCGCCCCCGTCACAGGCTCCGCGCGAGGATCCGCGCATTGCGCCGGGGATCCAGCGACTCCACCCAGGACGGAGGCGCCAGGCGTACGGCCGAGGGGACGAATCCGTACCGGAGGAACAGACCGCCACCGCCGGTCGTCGCCGTGAACAGGGCATCGAGCGACTGGGCGCGCGCCTTGGCCAGCACCCCGCGCAGGAGCCCGGCTCCCACGCCGCTCCCCTGCCTCCGCCCGGCCACGCAGAAGTTGTACACGACGCCCGCGGATCCGCGGCCCTCCCCCGGCGCGGCGGAGTGCACGCGCAGGCCCACGCAGCCCTCGACGGTGCCGTCGGGGGCCTCCGTCACGAGGAAGTCGGCCGCGTGGGCGGCGTAGAGCGAGACGGGCCGCTCCCGCAGCGCGCCCGAGCGCACGAAGGGCCGGGAGAGCGCGGCGAGTTCGGCGGCGTCCTCCTGGCGGGCGGTGCGTACGGGGGACGTCGGCGCACGGCGCACGACAAGCGCCGACGTACCGCTCACGACGCCGACTTCCCGGTCGCGTGGCCGTCGACGTACGTCGCCACCACCTCGATGGCCCCGATGCGCGAAGCGCCGACCCGCCGGGGGTCGTCGCCGAGCACGACCAGGTCGGCGCGCTTGCCCGGGGTGAGGCTTCCGACGCTGTCCTCCAGGTGGCAGGCGAACGCGCCCGCGACCGTGTAGGCGTGCAGGGCCTCGTCGACGGTGATGCCCTCGTCCGGGCCGATCACCCGGCCGGAGCCGGAGGCGCGCTCGACCATGAACTGGATGGCCCTCAGCGGAGATCCGTCCGTGACGGGGCGGTCGGAGCTGCCGACGAGGGGAATGCCGTGGTCCAGGAACGCCCTGCCGCGATAGAGCCAGGGCGCCCGCTCCTCGCCCATGATCGCCGCGTAGTCGTCGCCGAAGGAGCGCAGGAAGTTGGGCTGGACGACGGCGCTGACGCCGAGCCGCGCGAAGCGCGGGAGCTGATCGGGGCGGATCAAACCGGCGTGCTCGATGCGGTGGCGGGCGCCGGGGCGGGGGCGGAGGCGCTGGGCCCGCTCCAGGGCGTCCAGGGCGATGTCGGCCGCGCGGTCGCCGATCGCGTGGACGGCGAGCTGCCACCCGGCCAGATGGCCGTCCACGATGGTGTCCGCGAGCACCTCCGGGTCGTCCTGCACCTCACCCGCGTGGTCCAGCCCCTCGTACGGGCTGCTGAGCGCGGCGGTGCGGGCCATCATCCCGCCGTCGGTGAAGATCTTCAGCGCGCCCACGGAGAGCCGGTCGTCGCCGAAACCGGTGCGCAGGCCGAGGTCGAGGGATCGGGGAATGCCGTCGGCGTCGTGCGCGGCGACCGTACGCAGCCGGTCGGCGGAGACCATGAGCTGGACCCGCAGCGGCAACAGGCCCTCTTCGCGGGCGAGTTGATAGGCGCCCAGTTCGACCGGGCTGTGGCCGAAGAGGGTGCCGCCGATGCCCGCCTCGGCGCAGGTGGTGACGCCCTCGGCCAGACAGGTCCGGGCGGCGCGCCCGATCGCCTCGGCCAGGTCCGCCTGGGAGTGCGGCAGGCGCAGCGCGCGGGCGGCCCCCATGGCGCCCTCGGCCAGGAAGCCGTTCTCGTGCGGAAGATCGGCCGGGAGCAGCTCCAGGACCGCGGAGTTGACGACGCAGCCATGGCCGGAGTCGTGCAGCATGAACACCTTGCGCCCGTGGCTGACCCGGTCCAGTTCGGCGGCGGTCAGATGGCGACCCAGGGCCCGCTGGTCGTAACCGGCGATGCTCACCCAGGCGCCGGGCGGGCCCTGCCGGGTGACGGTCTCCTCCACGATGGCGAGCACTTGGTCGACCCGTACGCACCCCGCGATGCTCGGAGTGTTCTGCTTGAAGCCGGTCCAGGCCAGGTGCACATGGGCGTCGATGAATCCGGGCAGTACGGTGGCGCCCTGAAGGTCGATCACCTCGCGGGCGGGGAGGGAGGTCACGGCCTCGTCCAGGCCCACGATCCGGCCCCGCCACACGCCCAGGTCGTGGGCGACGGGATGGTCGGGGTCCATGGTGAGGAACCGTGCGTTCGTCAGTCTGGTGCAGAGCATCGGTCAGGGTTCTCCTGATGTGAACGCCAAACTTAGGTTAGGCTCGCCTAATTGACAGGAGCTTATCTGTGTCCCTTCCCTCTCACAAGGAGACGTTCATGCGCCTGGGCACGTCCGGCAGGGAGAACGCCTTCGTCGAGTTCGGACTGCCCGGCACGCCCGGCACCGACGAGTTCTGGGCGGCGGCGGGGACACCCGCGTCCTTACCCGCCGACGGCGGCGGCTGGGTGACCCTGTTCCTGTGGCGCGGGTCCCCGGCGGCCCTCGGCTTCGAGAGCTGGTCGGAGCCGGTGCCCCTGCGCCGGTGGGGCGACACCGACTGCTGGTACGCCGAGGTGCGCATGCCCGCGCGGCTGCGGGTGACGTACCAGTTCCTCGTGGACGACGCGGCGCACGCCGATCCGTTCAACCCGGTCGGCGCCGGTGGCGACCGGTCCATCGCCGCGACCCCGGATGCCCCGGCCCAGCCGCACTGGCCCGCCGTCGGCGACACGGACGTCCTGCCCCTCCCGCGCACCCGGATCCGCTGGAGCAGCGAACGGCTCGGCGGGCGGCGCACCGTGCGCGTCCACCCGGTGGGCGGCGGCGGGCCCGTGGTCCTGCTGCTCGACGGGGACGACTGGCTGTATCTGCACCCGGCCATGACGGCGTTCGACGCGGCCCACGCCAGTGGCGAGATGCCCGCCGTCACGCTCGTCTTCCTCCCGGCCACGGACCGGGAGACCGAGTTCGCGTGCCGGCCCGAGCTGTGGGAGGCGATCCGGGACGAACTGCTGCCGCTGGTGGCGGAGTCCGGCGTGCCCGCCGACCCGGACCGGCTGGTGGTCGCCGGGCAGAGCCTGGGCGGGCTGAGCGCGATGTACGCGGCGCTGGAGTTCCCGGACCTGGTGTCCCGCATCGCCTGCCAGTCGGGGTCGTTCTGGTGGACGCCCGGCGCCGCGGACCTGCCGGACCCCTTGGGCGGCCCGGTCGGCGGCACCCTCGCCGCACGTCTGCGGGAGCGCCCCGACCTGTCCGGTCTGCGCGTCGCGTTCGACGTGGGGGAACACGAGACCGCGATGCTCCCCCACTGCGAGCTCACCGAGACCCTGGCCGAACGCAGCGGCGCGACCGTACGGGTCTCGCGGTCGGCGTCCGGCCACGACCGGGCGGGCTGGCGGCAGGCCCTGCTCAGGGACGTCGCCTGGGCGCTGGGCTAGCGGGGTCACCTCGTTGGGCCGGGTTCACCTCGTTGGGCCGACGTCACCTCGTTGGGCCGGGTTCACCTCGCCACCGCCGCGCAGTAGCCCTCGTCGGTGGCGAGGAGGCGGCGATGGGTGCCCTCGGCGGTGATGACGCCGTCGTCCAGCACGAGGACACGGTCGGCGGCGTCCAGGAGGGCCGGGCTGCTGGTGATCACGACGGTGGTGCGGCCCCGGCGCAGCTTCGCCACGTTGCGCGCGATGAGCTGCTCGGTGACCGCGTCGACGGCTGTCGTCGGGTCGTGCAGGACGAGGACGTCGGTGTCGGCCGCCAAGGCCCGTGCCAGTGACAGCCGTTGGCGTTGGCCGCCCGAGAGGTTCGCACCGCGGTCGCGGACAGCGTAGTCGAGTCCTTCGCGGTGGAGGGCGACGACATCGGTCAGCATGGACGCCTCGACGGCCTCGGGCACCATCCGGCTGGTGCCCGACGGGTCGATGTTCGTACGGAGGGTGCCCGCGAAGATCTCCCCGTCGTACGGGTTCACCAGCATGTACCCGCGGACCTCCTCGATCGACAGGTCCACCAGTTCCTCCCCGCCGACCCGCACCACTCCCTCGTACGCGCCGGGCGGGACGTTCACGGCCAGGACCGACGCCAGGTCGGCGGCCGCACGCGGCTGGTAGGCGGCGATGGCCACGAACTCACCCGCGGCCACCTTGAACTTCAGCCTGCGCAGGGACCCGTACCGGACACCGTCGACGTCGAGGTCCCCGCCCGCGGCCGGGTGTCCCGGCCCGGGGGCCGTCACCGGCGGCGCGGCCAGCACCAGCGCCATCCGCTCGGCCGAGGCGCGCGCCATCATCACGTACTTCGGCATCTCCGAGAACAGCTTGAGGGGCTCCATGATGAACTGCGCCAGCCCCACGGCCATGACGAGTTCCCCGATGTTGATCCGGCCGCTCCACGCCAGCGAGCCCGCCGTGAGGGTCACGGCGGCGGCGAGGACCGCGTTGAGGGCCAGCGCGGTGCCCGCGTACACGCCGTTCACCTTGGCGACCGTGATCGCCTGGTGCTTCGCCTCCGTGCTGACCTTGCGGTAGGAGCGGAACGCCGCGTGGTTGCCGCCGAAGCCGTGCAGCGGGCGCAGGCCGGTGATCAGGTCGGCGACCTTCGCCCCCGCCCGCGCCACCCGGGCCTGCTGTTCGCGGGTACTGGAGCCGATCCGCTTGGACAGCACGCTGAGGACCGACAGGATCGCGACGGTGCCCACGATCACCAGCAGGCCGAGCCGGAAGTCGGCCAGGCCCAGCGCGACCGCCGCGACCAGCACCGCGACCAGCGAGCTGATCAGCAGCGGCACCACCTCGATGATGTCGGCGGTCTGGTCGGCGTCCTCAGTGGCGATGGTCAGCACCTCGCCGGACTTGAGGTCCATGTCCCTGGCCACCGGCTGGAGCCCGCAGGCCGCGACCTTCACCCGCCAGCGGTGTGCCTCGGTGGTGTTGGCCTTCTGGAGGATGCGCATCCCGAACCGCCACGACAGCGACACCGTCGTGATGATCACCGCCAGCGCGGCGATCGACAGGCCGAGCGCGCCGAGGTTCCGGTCCCGCATCGTGTGTTCCACGATCAGCCCGAGCGCGATGGGGAAGGCCGTCTCACCGGCCTGGTACAGGCCCATGAGGACGGTGCCCCAGGCCATGGCGCCGATGTTGCGGCGCAGGGCGGTCCGGAGGATGTCGGACCCCGGCCGGGGCCGCTGCGTGTCAGGAGTGGTCATCGAGGACTCAGGCATCGTTGTGGCGGGCATCGAGGTGGCTGGCAATCGCTTCCGGGGTTCGCAGGGTGAACAGGTCTCGGATCGTGATCACGGGGCCGTACTCCCGGCGGAGCAGCCCGATCAGCCGCACCGCCAGCATGGAGTGTCCTCCGAGGGACACGAAGTCGCTCACCGCGCTCACCTCGTCGTCGTCCAGGTCCAGTGCCTCGGCGAAGAACTCGCACACCACGGTCTCGGTCTCCGTCGCCGGTGCCCGCTCCCCCGCCGTGGTCAGCGCGCCCAGCGGCTTGGCCTCCGGCAATGCCTTGGTGTCAGCCTTCCCGTTGACCGTCAGCGGGATGCTGTCGACCTGGGCGTAGTGCGTCGGGCGCAGGAAGTCCGGCAGCCCGGCGCCCACTTCGGCCGCGACCGCCGCCAGCTCAGCCCCCTCCAGCACCAGATAGGCGGCCAGCCGGTACGCGCCGTCGACCTGCGGGTCGGGCTGGGCGACCGCGGCGACGAACCGCACCGCCGGGTGTGCCGCGAAGGCGGCCTCGACCTCGCCCAGTTCGACCCGGTGCCCCCGGATCTTGACCTGCTGGTCGGTGCGGCCCAGGTACATCAGGTTGCCGTCGGGCCGCCGGACCACCAGGTCCCCGGTGCGGTACATGCGCTCGCCGGGTGCGCCGAACGGGCACGCCACGAAGCGGTGCGCGGTCTGGGCGGGCTGCCCGAGATAGCCGCGCGCGATGCCGATGCCCGACACGTACAGCTCGCCGGGGACTCCGTCCGGAAGCGGCCGCAGCCACGGGTCCAGTACGTAGACATCGGTGTTGTCGATGGCCACGCCCACCACCGGGTCCTCGCATTCGAAGGTGCCGACGCCGAGGGTGTTGATGGTGTACTCGGTGGGTCCGTACAGGTTGTAGCCGACCGTCCCCTCGGTCTCGGCGAGCCGCTGCCACAGCGTCGGCGTGACGGCCTCGCCGCCCAGCAGCACCAGCGGCGGCCGTCGATCCGGATGGTCCAACAGTCCCTCGGCTACGAGCTGTTGGGCGTAGGTCGGGGTCACGTTGATGACGTCGATGCCGTGCTCCAGGCAGTACTCGACCAGCCGGGGCGCGTCACGGCGCAACTCCTCGTCGCAGATGTGGACCTCGTGCCCGTCGGCGAGCCACAGCAGCTCCTCCCACGACATGTCGAACGCGAACGACACCGTGTGCGCGATCCGGAAGACCCGGTGGCCGTGCTCCGCCAGCACCGGTTCGAAGATCCGGCGCTGGTGGTTGATCAGCATGTTGGTGAGCCCGGCGTACTCGGTCACCACGCCCTTCGGCTTCCCGGTCGATCCGGAGGTGTAGATCGTGTACGCGGGGTGCCGCAGCCGGTCCGGGTCGTCCGGTGCGAAGGTCACGTACGGCTCGGCGTCGGGCAGCGGACGGTCCAGCTCGATCAGCTCGCCCGTCAGACGGGGAGACACGGCGCTCACGGTGAGGATCACCTCGGGGCGGGCGTCCGCGACGATCGCGGCGATCCGCTCGTCCGGGTGGTCCAGCTCCAGCGGCACATACGCGGCGCCGACGCGCAGCACGGCGAACAGCGCCACGATCGAGTCGAGGGAGCGCGGGATCGCGAGACCCACGGTCGCCTCGGGGCCGATGCCGCGCCGCGCGAGCACACCGGCCACGGCGCGGCTGCGGTCCCGCAGCTCGGCGAAGGTCATGGTCGAGCCGTGGGCGACGAGCGCCACCCGCTGCGGGTCGCGGTCCGCCGCCTGGTCGAACCGGTCGACCACGGTGTCCGTGCCGATGTCCGTCCGCTCCCCGCGCGCGGGTTCCGGTCCCAGGCCGCGCAGCGCGCCGACCGGCCCGGTGGCCCGGGCCAGGTCTTCGAGCACGCGCAGATAGTCGCCGAGGAGACGACGGGCGTTCGCGGTGTCCTCGTCGCGGTATTCCAGCTTGACCGTGAGCCGGTCGCCGGGCGTGACGACCCAGGTGAACGGGTAGTGGGTGGAGTCGTCGGCCTTCACCGAGGTGATGCCGTGCCGGGCGTTCATCTCGGCGAACGCGTCCATGTCCAGGAAGTTCTGGAGCACGAACAGGTTGTCGAACAGGGTGTCGTGCCCGCTGGCCCGCTGGATCTCGCCGAGCCCCAGGTGTTCGTGCTCCATCGCCTCGACCCTGGCCGCCTGGACGGCCGACAGATACGCGCCGACCGTGTCGTCCGGCCGGGCCCGCGTCCACAGGGGCACGGTGTTGAGCAGCACGCCGACGATGGCGTCCAGGCCCTCGCCCTCCCGGCCGGAGACGGTCACGCCGAACACGGCGTCGCTGCGGCCCGTATGGGCGCCCAGCAGAAGGCCGAACGCGCCGGTCAGCACCGAGTTCAGCGTGACGCCGTGGGCCCTGGCCGCGTCCCGCAGCAGCTCCGACAGCTCGGCGGACAGCGTGTGCACGAGCGTGGCCGGGAGGCCGTCGGTGAGGGAGGGCGCCGGTCCGGCGAGCAGCGTCGGGCCGGGGAGCCCGGCCAGGTGTTCCGCCCAGAAGCGCTCCGATACGGCGGAGTCCCTGGCATCGAGCGCCCGGGCGTGGTCCTCGAAGCTCGGCGTGGCCGGGGTCGGCTCCGGCAACTCGCCCGCGAGGGCGGCTTGATAGGCGTCAAACAGCTCCCGCAGCACGATCTCGCGGGACCAGCCGTCCCACAGCAGCAGGTGGTAGCTGAGCAGCAGCCCGTCGCGGTCGTCGGGCAGCCGCACCACGGTCAGCCGGATCAGCGGCGGCTCCCCCGGATCGAATCCGGTGTCGCGGTCCCGGGCGCGCAGGGCGTCGACTTCCGCGTCCGTGGCGAGTGTGACCGTACGGACGTCGACCCGTCGGCCCGCCCCCAGCACCTGGACCGGGTTTCCGTCGTCGTCGGTGGCGAATCCGGCGCCCACGACCGGATACCGCGCGATCACGTACGCCATCGCCTCGGCCAGCGCATCGGTGTCCAGGCGCCGGTCGAAGGTGAACCAGCTCTGCGCGACATAGTGTCCGGCCGAGCCCGCCATCTGCGCCTGGAAGAACAGGCCCCGCTGGAGCGGGGTGACGGGTGCGGTGCGCTCGGCCGTCACGGAGGCGTCCGCGAGGTGTTCCAGTGCGCTCCGCCAGTGCTCGGCGATCTCGTCCGGGATGCCCTCGGCGAGGGTGAAGTCCGCGTGCAGGCTTCCGGTGGTCGCGTCGGTCCAGGCGTTGACCTCGACGGCGTACGGGCTGCCCTGGTCACCGCCCATGATGCGCGGCGCCTGGGACTCGCCGCCCCGGCCGAGGTAGTTGAACAGCACCTGCGGGCGGGCGTTCAGCAGCGGGGCCGTCTGCGGGTTGAGGTATCTCAGCTGCCCGTAGGCGAGGTGTCCGCGCTCGTCCGGCTGGCGTTCCGCCACCTCGTACGCCGCCGCGACGGGGTCGGTGTGCGCGCTGAGCCGTACGGGCGCGATGGAGGTGAACCAGCCGACGGTGCGGGTGTAGTCGTGGTGTTCCAGCGCCGGGACCCGGCCGTGCCGCTCCAGCTCGATGGCGAGGTCGGTGGGCGACGGCTGGACGCGGGTCAGCGCGGTGCGCAGGGCGCCGCACAGCAGCTCGGTGAGACCGACGCCGAGGGCAGCGGGCGCGGTGCGTGTCACGCGGTCGCTCACCTCGGGCGCGAGCACGACGGTGGCCTCGCGCAACTCCCCGATGCGCGGCAGCAGTTGGGGCGCCTCGAGCGTGGTGACCCACGCCCCGAGGCCGTCGATCGCCTGGGCGGACCGGAGGGTCAGCGCTTCGGCGTACTCGGCGTACGACGTGGTCGGCGGCGCCAGAGGCTCCCCGCGCAGGGCGGTGGCCAGGTCGTCCAGCAGGATCAGCCAGGACACCGCGTCGACGGCGAGGTGGTGCACGGTGACCACCAGGGTCCGGCTCGCCTCCCGCCACGAGAACGCGACGACGTTCCCGGACTCGGGGTCGAGCCGTCCGGCGGCCTCGTTCGCCACGGCCGTCGCGTCGGTGGTGTCCGCCGTCTCGACGGTGACCTCGCGGGCGGGCTCGGTACGCAGGGCCCACACCCCGTGCTCGACGCGCAGCCGCAGCCGGAGGGCCGGGTGCGCGGCCACGACGGCGTTCGCGGCGCGCTCGACGTCGGCGAATCCGGTGCCCTCGGGCGCCACAAGCGTCCTGGCCTGGGCGAGCCGGTCCAGAGATCCGCCCAGTTCCCGCTGGCGCAGGATGATCGGCGTCGGCGTGAGCGGGCCGTCCGCGCGGCGGGTGTGCGTCGGCACCGGCGCCTCGGCCCGCGGGGTACGCGATCCCAGGTGCTCGGCGAGCGCGCGCGGTGTCCTGTACAGGAACACGTCCCGTGGCACGATCGGCAGGCCGAGCGCCCTGGCCCGGTTGATCACGGTGATGGCGACGATGCTGTCGCCCCCGGCCCGGAAGAAGTCGGTGTCGCCGTCCACAGTGGATTCGGGCAGCGTCTCGGCGAAGATGCCGATCAGCGCGGTGAGCGCGTCGTCGCTCGCCGCCACCGGCGTGTCGTCCTGTGCGGCGCGCTCGATCAGGGCCTTGCGGTCCAGCTTGCCGTTGACCGTCAGCGGCAGGGCGTCGACCGGCAGCACCCGGCCGGGCACCATGTGCACGGGCAGCTTCGCGGACAGCAGGGCGGTGAGGTCGCCGGGCACCCGGCCCACGACGTGTGCGACCAGGTGGTCGCCGCCGTCCGCCACGGTGACGGCCACGTCGACCACGCCGTCGAGTGCCCTGATCGCCGATTCGACCTCGCCCAACTCGATCCGGAACCCCTTGAGTTGGACTTGGTCGTCGGCGCGGCCGGTGAACTCCAGCTCGCCGTCGAGGGTGCGGACGGCGAGGTCGCCCGTGTGGTACATGCGGGAGCCGTCGCCCGCGAACGGGTCGGCCACGAACCGGCCCGCGGTGAGCCCCGGCCTGCCCAGGTAGCCGAGCGCCACCTGATCACCGGCGACGTAGATGGCGCCCACCCGGCCCGGCGGCACCGGCCGGAGCCGGTCGTCGAGCAGATAGGTGACCAGGCCCGGAATCGGCCCGCCGATCGGGCTGACGTCGTCACCGGCGCCGAAGTCCTCGTCGGTCAGCACCCGGTGGGTGACATGGACGGTGGTCTCGGTGATGCCGTACATGTTGACCAGCTCGGGCGATCCGGTGCCGTGCCGCTCGACCCAGCCGCGCAGCCGCCCGAGGTCCAGTGCCTCACCGCCGAAGATGATCCGGCGCAGTGCGGGCAACGGCTCGTCGGCATGCCGGTCGGCCTCGATGAACTGGTAGAACGCCGACGGGGTCTGGTTGAGCACGGTCACTCCGCGCTCGCGGACCAGCCGGTGGAAGTCGACCGGCGAGCGGGTCAGCCCGTACTCCGGCACCAGCAGCTCACCCCCGTGCGCCAGCGCGCCCCACAGCTCCCAGACCGCGAAGTCGAAGGAGAAGGAGTGGAACTGGACCCATACGTCGTGCGGGCCGAAGTCCATGTCGGAGCGCGTGTTCGCGAGCAGCGACACCACGCTGGAGTGCGGGACGACGACACCCTTGGGCCGACCGGTCGATCCGGACGTGTAGATCACGTACGCGGGGTCGCGCCAACCGGGCCCGGGGCCGGGCTCGGTAGTGCCCCGTGGCAGCTCGTCTCCCTGCACCAGCACCCGGGCCCGCACATCCGCCCGAGCCAGCAGCCGGGTGAAGCGGTCACGCTGCTCGCGGTCCACCAGGACGACCTGCGGGGCGGCGTCGGCAAGGAGGTACTCCAGCCGGTCGTCCGGATAGGCCAGGTCCAGCGGTACGTACGCGCCGCCCGCGCTGACGATCGCGACCAGGGCGACGACCTGCTCGACGGAGCGCGGGACGGCGACGGCGACCCGCCGGCCCGGCCCGACCCCGGCCGCGCGCAGGGCCGAGACCAGCTCGTTCTTCGCGTCCGCCAGTTCGCCGTAGGTGAGCGACCGGGTGCCGCCGTCGAGATCGCACCGGGTGACGGCGGTGGCGGCCGGGTCGCGGCGCGCTGCGGCGTCGAACAGCGCGCCCAGGGTCGTCGGGGTGACCGGCGACGCGGGCCGCCAGGCGTCGCCGTCCGGCGCCAGGTCGTCGACCGGGGCGTCCGGCCGGGTGAGCAGGCCGGTGAGGGTCCGGGTGAACGTGCGCAGGATCGCCTGGGCGGTCGCCTCCCCCAGCAGTGCGCCGTCGTAGATCAGGTTGAAGCGCGGACGGCCGTCGAGCGCGCGCTCGACCACCAGCGTCAACGGGTAGTGCGGGGCGCCCTCGTTGACGATGTCGGCGATGACCAGTGTGTCGTCGGGCCGCCGCAGCGCGTCCACATCGGTCGCCACGTCGAACACCACCAGGGTGTCGAACAGCGTGCCCGCACCGGCCTGACGGCCGATCCTCGCCAGCGAGACATGCTGGTGCGGCAGCACCGCGCTCTGGTGTTCCCGCACGGCGGCGAGCAGCTCGCGGGCCGTGGTGGCACCGGCCCACCGGGCGCGCACGGGGATCGTGTTGATGAACAGACCCACCATGTCCTCGATGCCGGGCACCTCCGCGTCCCGCCCGGACACCGTGGAACCGAACACCACGTCCCTGCCGTGCAGGATGCCGCCCAGCGTCACCGCCCAGGCGCTGTGCACGGCCACGCTCAGCGGCACACCGGCCGCGCGGACGGCCGCGTCGATGTCGTCCTCCGGCACCACGGCGGTGTCGGCGAACCGGTCGGACGGGGTGTGCCCCTCGGCGATCAGCGAGGGGCCGGGCAGCTCGGCGAGCTGATCGCGCCACACCCGGTCGCTCTCGTCGTCGTCGCGTTCGGCGAGGTGGCGTACGTAGTCGGGGAAGCCGCCACGCGGGTACCCGGTCCCCGGCGCGTGGTACTCGGCCAGCAGCGCACGGAGCATGGGCGGTACCGACCAGCCGTCGGCGATGATGTGGTGCACGGTCTGCACCAGGATGTTCCGGCCGGAGCCCCCGCGGACGAGCGTGTAGCGCATCAGCGGGCCGGTGGCCAGGTCGAACCCGGCGCGGCGGTCCCGCTCGGCCAGGGCGCGGATCTCGTCGTCGGTGATGCCGGGGCGGTCCAGCGTGGTGAAGGGCGCCTCCCCACCGCTTTCCAGCACGGAGACCACGCGGCCGTCGGCGAGGGCCGTGAACCGCGCGGCCAGGTTCGGGTACAGCGTGAGCAGCCGGGTGGCCGCCGCCGCGAGCCGGTCGGCGTCCACCTCGCCGTCCAGCGTCAGCAGCTGCTGCTCGACGTACGCGCCCGCCGAGTCGTCGTCGAAGACCGAGTGGAAGTACAGGCCCTCCTGCAACGGGGTCAGCGGCAGGATGTCGCGCAGCGCCGGGCCGTCGAGGGCGTCGACGTCGGCCTGCGTCAGCGCCACCGCGCCGAAGTCGCTGGGAGAGTGGCCGCCCCGGTCGAGCGCGGCCAGCCCGGCCAGGGCCTCCTGGAAGTACGCGCCGAGGGTCGCGATGTCCTCGTCGGTGAACATCCCGTCGGGCCAGGAGATGGTGGTGACGAGTTCGTCGTCGCCGGTCGAGGCGGGTTCGGTGATCGCGTTGAACTCCAGGGCGCGGGGCAGCCGCATCCTCGGGTCGCGCTTCTCTCCCAACTGTCCGGTGGTGCCCGTGAGTTGCCAGTCCCCGGAGGCGCCCGCGTCGAAGCGGCCCAGGTAGTTGAAGAGCACCTGCGGGGCGGGCGCGTCGAACTCGGTGCCGTGCAGATACCGCAGGGCACCGTAGGAGACGCCGTTGCCCGGCACCCGGGCGAGGTCTTCCTTGACCGCCTTGAGCGCGGCGGCCAGGTACGCGGGCGCGGTGAAATCGGCTGCCGCTCCGGGGTCCACGGTCACCGGGAAGAGGGTGGTGAACCAGCCCACGGTCCGCGACAGCTCCGGTTCGAATCCGGCGGCGTCCGCCACGAACCGTCCTTCGCGGCCGTGGCCCTCCAGTTCGATGTGCGCGAACGTCTGCTCCTGTCCGAGGTCGCGGCGCCACCGGGCGAGGGTGACGGCGAGCGCGGTCAGCAGCACATCGTTGACGCCCGCGTGGAACTTCGCGGGAATCTCGCCCAGCAGCGCGGCCGTGACCTCGGGGCCGACCGAGACGGTCCGCACCCGCTCCCCCGCCACGGTGTCGGCCTCGGACAGCGCGCGCCTGCCCACGGGCCCGTCCGCTCCCGGCAGGGGACGCCGGTAGTAGGCGCGGTCCGCGTCGAACGCGGCCTGCTCCAGCAACTGCGTCCAGCGCCGGAACGACGTGCCCACCCCGGGCAGCTCGATCGGCGCGCCGGATGCGAACTGCCGCCACGCGGTGGCCAGGTCGTCCATGAGGACACGCCAGGACACGCCGTCGATCACCACGTGGTGAACGACCACGACCAGCTGCCGTTGCTCGCGTCGCCAGACGGCACGCAGCATCACGCCGCCCGCCGGGTCCAGCCCGTCGGTGGCGAGCGCGACACACTCCTCCAGCGGCCGGTCGCTCTCCTGCCACGAGGCCTGCCGTAACGCGACGGCCCGGTCCGCCTCCGGGATGTCGAAGCTCCAGCTGTCGCCGCGCACCAGCCGGGCGCGCAGCATGTCGTGGCGCCCGACCACGGCGGTGAGGATCGCGTCGAGGGCGTCGGCGGTCAGGTCCGCGGGGGTGTTCAGCACGACCGACTGCACGAAGCCGTCGATCGCGTCCGTGGTCTCGCCGAGCCACTGCACGATGGGCGATCCCACGACGGCACCGGTCGCGACATCGCCGTCGTCCACGGTGGCGGTGTCCTCGTCGAGCGCCACCGCCGCCAGCGCCCCCACGGTGCTGTGGGTGAAGATGTGCCGTGCCGTGAGGTGCAGGCCCGCGTCGCGCACCGCGCTCAGCAGCGAGATCGCCAGCAGGCTGTCCCCGCCGAGCTGGAAGAAGTCCTGGTCGACGCCGACCTCGTCCAGCCGCAGCACCTTGGCGACCGCCGCGCACAGCACGCGCTCGTTCTCGGTGGTGGGCGGTACGAGCGAGCCCCGTCCGGTCTCGGGCTCCGGCAGCGCGCGGCGGTCGAGCTTGCCGTTCGCGGTGAGCGGGAACTCCTTCATCACGACGACGTGGGCGGGCACCATGTACTCCACCATGTGCTCGGTGGCCCACGCCTTGACCTCGTCCGCGCGCAGCTCCTCGCTCCCGGCGGCCGGGATCACGTACCCCACCAGGTAGGTGCCGCCCGACGCGTTCTTCTTCGCGACGACGCAGGTGTGCCGTACCCCGGGGTGCTCCGCGAGACCGACTTCGACGTCCTCGATCTCCAGCCGCATACCGCGGATCTTGATCTGGTTGTCGGCCCGGCCGAGGAAGTCCAGCGACCCGTCGGGGGCGAACCGCGCGAGGTCACCGGTCCGGTACAGCCGGGACCCGTCCCCCGCGAAGGGGTTGGCCACGAACCGGGACGCCGTCAGGCCGGGCGCTCCGATGTACCCGCGCCCCAGCAGGAACCCTCCCACGTACAGTTCCCCGCCGACCCCGACCGGGACCGGGCGCAGTTCGTCGTCCAGCACGTACAACTGGGTGTTGGGGTTGGCCTTGCCGATCGACGTCGACAGGCGTTCCGCGGCGCCCCGGTAGATGACGTGCGAGACGCCGATCGTCGTCTCGGCCGGGCCGTAGCCGTGGTACAGCGGGATGTCGAGCCGGGTGCGGAACCGCTCGTACAGCTCCGGGGTCAGCACCTCGCCGCCGCACCACACGTGCCGCAGGCTGTCCAGCCGTCCGGAGTCGCCCGCGATCTCCAGCAGCACGTCCAGCATGGACGACACCAGGTAGGTGAAGGTGACGCGCTGCTCGTCGATCACACTGAGCAGATGGTGCGGGTCGCGTTCGCCGCCGGGGCGCAGGACCACCAGCCGGCCGCCGTGCACCAGCGGCAGGAAGATCTCGTTGATGGAGATGTCGAAGGAGAGCGGCGCCTTGAACAGCGACGCGTCGTCGTGGCCGAAGCCCAGGATCTCGTTGCCCTGCCACAGCAGGCGCTCGCTGATCGCCTCGTGCCGGATCATCGCGCCCTTGGGCCGCCCGGTCGAACCGGACGTGAAGATCACGTAGGCCAGGGAGCTGCCGGGGACGGTGACCCCGGTGCCCTCCGCGGGGCAGGAACCGTAGCGCCAGTCGCCGAGGTCGACGGCCACGGCTTCGGGTTCGCCCGGGGCGTGTTCGCCCGAGTCGTTGAGCTGCATCACGACGCGGGCGTCGTCGATGACGACGGCGCGGCGCGCGGCGGGCCACTGCGGATCGAGCGGTACGAACGCGCCCCCCGCCTGGAGGACGCCGAGCAGCCCGATCACCATGTCGGCGGAGCGGCCGAGGGAGATGCCGACGACCTGTTCGGGGCGGAGTCCGCGGTCGAGCAGATGGTGGGCCAGCCGACCCGCCAGCTCGGCCGTCTCACGGTAGGTCAGCGAGCGGTGCTCGTCGACGACGGCGATGGCGTCCGGCCTGGTCCGCGCCTGCTCGTGGAACATCTCCACGATGGTCGGGCGGACCCGGTCGGCGTGGGTGTCGTTCCACTCGGCCAGGGTGTCGAGCCTCGCCGCGACACTGGACGGGCCGATGGTGCCGAGGGGCCGGTCCGGGAAGTCGGCCAGGTCGTCCAGCGCGAGCTGTGCGTCGGCCGGTACGACGCCCTCCGGGACGGTGATGCTCCGGCCGTCCGCGCCGACCTCCCACTCGCCGGGCGTGGCACCGCCGTTGTCGACCCATCCGAGGACGTCGGCGAACAGGGTGGCGGGGGTGAGGTCGATGCCGTCGGGGCTGCGGCCCGTCGCCCAGTACGACAGCCCGATGGCGCACGCTTCGGCGATGGTCCGGTCGGAGAAGTCACCGGTCCGGCGGCGTACGTCGGCAACGCGCGTGGGAGGAAGCAGTACGCGACGAGCGCTCGGTTCCCTCATCGAAGACTCGGCCATCGAAGACTCAGCATTCCTTCCGCGTCATGAAAACCTCACCTGAATCCGGGGGGGGATCCCGGGGGTCTAACTGCCTTCGCGCCAGGCCCGCCACAGCCGCGCGTACCGCCCGCCCAGGGCCACCAGCTCCTCGTGGGTGCCCTGCTCCACCACGCGTCCCGCGTCCAGCACCGCGATCCGGTCCGCCGCCATCGCCTGGGTCAGCCGGTGCGCCACGAACAGCGTGGTCCGGCCCGAGCAGGCGGCCAGCACGGCCCGGTCCAGTTCGGCGGCGCCCTCGCTGCCCGCCTCCGCGGTCGACTCGTCGAGCACCACCACCGGCGAACGGCCCAGCACCAGCCGGGCCAGGGCGATCTGGGCGACCTTGGTGACGTCCAGCCGCTCGCCGCCCTCGCCGACCATGGTGTTCAGCCCGTCGGGCAGCGCGTCGACCCACCCGTCGGCGCCGACCGTGCGCAGGGCGTCCATCAGCTCGGCGTCGGTCGCCTCCGGCGCGGCCAGCCGCAGGTCGTCGGCGAGCGGACCGGAGAACACGTGGGTGTCCTGCGTCAGGATGCTCACCAGGGCCCGCGCCCCGGCCTCGTCCAGACCGGCGAGGTCGGTCGGCCCGATGTGCACCGATCCGGCCTGCGGGGTTCCGATGCCCGCGATCAGCGCGGCCAGGGTGGTCTTGCCCGCGCCCGTCGCGCCCACCAGCGCGAGCGAACCACCGGCCGGGATCGTCAGGCTGACGTCCCGGAGGACGGTCTCCTCGGCGTCGGGATAGCGATACGTCAGCCCCCTGACCGTCACCGGATGCGGCACGGCGTCCGCCGGTGCGACGGCCGCGCCGCCCACCAGCCGGTCCTCCGCGCCTTCCCCCAGCACCCCGACCAGCCGGGTCAGGCTCGCGCCCGACTTCTGCGCCTCGTCGAAGGTGAACATGATGGAGCCCAGCGGGGTGAACAGCCGGTGGAACATCAGCGGGGCCGACGACACCTCGCCCAGGCTGGCGGCATCGGCCTCCAGCAGGGCGTACCCCACCACGATGATCAGGACCAGCCCGATGAACTCGGCGCGGTTCTCCCTGCCGACGAACCGGCCGAAGAACCGGAACACGTCGATGCCGAGATTCCGCACCCGCCACGACTCGCTGGTGACCTTCTCGCGGAAGGCGCCCTCCAGGCGGTACGCCCGAACCGTGTCGATCCCGTTCAGGCCGCTGATCAGCGCCTGCGCGCGGTCCGCCTGGGCCGCCCGCTGCTTCTGGTAGAGCGGGGCGGAGCGGGGCAGGTACCAGCGCAGGGCCAGCGCGTACGCGGGCAGCGCGCCGGCGCCCGCCAGGCCGAGCCGCCAGTCCAGCCCGAACATGCCGACCGTGGCGATGACGACCAGCACGCCCGCCGAGAACACCGTGGGGACGGCCGTGCGGATGCCCTTGGACAGCACGGCCACGTCGTCACCGACCCGGGACAGCACGTCTCCCCGGCCGACCTGCTCGATCCGTGCGCTCGGCATCCCCAGCACCGCGCGGACGGCGCCTTCCCGCAGCCGTGCGAGCAGATCCGCGCCCAGCCGCCCGATCAGATACGTCGACACCGCGGTGGCCGCCGCGCCGAGCAGTGCGGCGGCCCCCATCAGCACCCCGATCGTGACCAGGGCCGAGCGCGGTTCGCCCTCGGCCACCCCGTCGACCACCTGGCCGAGCAGGAGCACCGGGAGCACCTGGAGCGCCGCCCCGGCCACCGTGGTGAGCACGGTGGCGGCCGTCAGCCAGGGCACCTCGCGGCAGTGCGCCGTGACCCATCGGGTGGCCACGCGTCCGGTGGCCGTGCGCAGGGTGGCCGGGGTGGCACGCGCGTCGGTGACGCTCACCCCCGGCCGGCCGACGTGACGAGCTGGTCGATCGCGTACGGCAGGGACAGCAGGGTGCTCTGGGACATGGCCGCGCCGACGGCCGGGCCCTCGCTGTCCAGCAGGTACGACACCTTGCCCTTCTTCACGGCGTCCAGGTTGGTGAACAGCTTGAACTTCTTCAGCTTCTGCTGGTCCGCCTTGTCGTTGACGACGAAGACGCGGTCGACGTCGACCAGGTCGACGCGCTCGGGGGAAAGGACGGTGAAGAACTTTCCGTCCGCGACCTTGTCGATCTCGGTCTGGTAGGAGAAGCCGATGCCCGTCACCAGCCGTCCGCGCACATCGGTGGAGGTGAACGGCGCCACCGAGTTCTCGTACCAGGACAGCGCGACAGCCTTCTGGTCGGCGAACTTCGGATGCGCCTTCTTGGCCGCGTCGAGCTTGTCCTGGATGCCCTGCACCAGCTCGGTGCCCTCGTCCTCCTTGCCCAGCGCCTTGGCGATCTGCACCGCGTTGTCCTGCCAGGGGGCGCTGAACGGCTCCTTCTCGCCCTTGGTGCGGCCCACGGTCGGGGCGATCTTGGAGAGCTTGCCGTAGGCGGCCTTGTCGATCTCGGAGTAGACCGCCACGATCAGGTCCGGCCGCAGGGCGGCGATCTTCTCGTAGTCGGGGCCGGAGTCGCCGTTCTTCATGACGACCTCGGGCCGGGTGTCGCCCCACTTGTCCTTCACCCAGGGCCACTGGGTGTTGATGTCGGGCTTCTTGCCCGCCGGGTTCGGGTACTGGTCGACCATGCCGACCGGCTTGACGCCGAGCGCCAGCATGGCCTGGTCGTCCGTGTAGCCCACGGAGACCACCCGCTTGGGCGCCTGGCTGATCTTCGTGGATCCGAACGCGTGCTCCACGGTGACCGGGAAGGCGCCGGAGGCGGCGGCCGGGGCGTCGTCGCTCGACGTGTCCGCCGAGTCGGAACCACATCCCGCGAGGAGGCCGACGCCGAGGGCCGCGGCGGAGAGTGCCGCCGCTAACCGCCGCCAGGGCGTCATACGCGTCGTTCTGTGGAGGAGCATCCGGAATCCCTTGCTGTCGCGCTGTCCGTTACGCCCTGTCTCAGGGCAGACACACTTTATCCCGGGCAAGTGAGGCTAGCCTAGCCTTACTTGCACATTCCTTACGGGATCTGGTCGAGCTGAACGTGCGTGCGGCCGATCGGCACGATGAGCGGCCGTTCGCCCACCGGATCGTCAACCACCGCGGCACGCAGCCCGAATGCCTCATCCAGCAACTCGGCCGTGATCACGTCGCGCGGATGTCCCTGCGCCAGGATCGAACCCGCCCGCATCACGATGAGGTTGTCGCTGTACCGCGTGGCCAGGTTGAGGTCGTGCAGCACCATGACCACGGTGCAGCCCGACTCGTGCAGGTCGTCCACCAGGTCGAGCACGTCGATCGCGTGTGCCAGATCCAGGTAGGTGGTCGGCTCGTCGAGGAGCAGCAGATCGGTGCCCTGGGCCAGGGTCATCGAGATCCACACGCGCTGACGCTGCCCGCCGGACAGCGAGTCGACCGGGCGGTCGGCCAGATCCGACACCCCCGTCATAGCCAGCGCGCGCTCCACGACACCGGCGTCGTCCGACGACCACTGCCGCAGCCAACTCTGGTGCGGATGACGGCCCCTGGCGACCAGGTCGGCCACCGTCAGACCCTCCGGCGCGACGGGAGCCTGCGGCAGCAGGCCCAGCTTCTTCGCCACCTCCCTGGTCCTGAGCTTGACGATGTCCTCGCCGTCCAGCACGACGGTCCCCTTGGACGGCTTGAGCAACCGCGTCAGGGTGCGCAGGAGGGTTGACTTGCCGCAGCCGTTGGGGCCGATGATCGTGGTGATCACGCCCGGCGGGATCGCCACATCCAGGCCGTCGATGACGTTCCGGCCGCCGTACCCGACCGTGACGCCCTTGGCCGCCAGCCGTGCGAGGCCCTGGGCCCCGGACTCGATCTCGGTGATGCACTCGGTGCTCACACGTCCCCCTGTATTCAGGATTGCCCAATTTCTTGCCATCTATCTGAGGTTCGCCCGCACCAGCAGATAGACGAGGAAGGGGCCGCCGATCGCGGCGGTGACCACGCCGACCGGGAGGGCGATCGGCAGTGCCGTGCGCGCGACCAGATCCGCGCCGATCAGCAGCAACGCGCCCACCATGCCGGAGGCCACCAGCGGCGGCGTCGGACACCTGGCCAGACGCATCGCCACCTGCGGCGCCACCAGCGCGACGAACGGGACCGGGCCCGCCGCGCTCACCGCCACACCGGCCAGCAGCACCGCGCACAGCAGCAGGACGGCCCGTACCGCCGTGTACCGGACGCCCAGGCCCGCGGCGACCTCGTCGCCCAGGTGCAGCGGCTTGAACTGGAACGCGACGCAGGACACGACGACCAGAAGGACGAGCGTGCACCACGTGCCCGTCCGGACCTCGCCCCACGACCGGTCGTCCAGCGAGCCGACCAGCCACGCCTGAGCCCGGGCCACGTCCTTGATGTCGGCCGTGACCAGCAGCCATGTCGTGATCGCCTCCATCACGGCGCTCACCGAGATGCCGATGAGGATGAGCCGGAAGCCGTCGATCCCGCGCCGCCACGCCAGGAAGTACACCAGCAGCCCCGTGCCGAGCCCGCCCGCGAGCGCCGCCGCGGACAGGCCCACGGTGCCTTCGACCGCCGCGGCGGCCCCGCCCGACGCCGTCACCAGGAACACCGAGACCGCCCCGGCGCCGCCGGTGATCCCCAGAATGTCCGGGCTGGCCAGCGGATTGCGCGCGATGGACTGCGTCAGCGCCCCGGACACCCCCAGCGCGATCCCCACGACCAGCCCGGCCAGGGCACGTGGCATCCGCAGGTCCATGATGACGAACTGGTCGACCCGCTCGCCCCCGCCGAGGACCGTGGCGATCACCCGGGACAGCCCGATGGGGAACTCCCCGACGCCGATGGACAGGCAGAACACCAGGAAGGTCGCCGCCACCAGCAGCAGCGTGACGCATACGAGCCAGGGCCGCCACACGAACGACACCTGGCCGAGCCGCACACCCGGCGCGACCACCGATCGCTTCACCTCTGTTCCGCTCATGCTTCCTTGAACTTTCCGCGCCACACCAGAACCGCGAAGAACGGGGCGCCCAGGAGGGCCACGACCACGCCCGCCTCCAACTCCCCCGGCCGCACGACCAAACGGCCCACGATGTCGCAGACCAGGAGTACGACGGCCCCGAGCAGACCCGCGTACGGCACCAGCCAGCGATAGTCCGGCCCGGTCAGATACCGCGCCACGTGGGCCACCATGAGCCCGAGGAACGCGATGGGCCCGCACGCCGCCGTCGCCGCGCCCGCCAGCAGGGTGATGGCGACGATGCCGACGGTCCGGCTCAGCGCGATGTTCACCCCGAGCCCCCGCGCCACGTCGTCCCCCAGGTTGAGCAGGTTGATGGCGGGCAGCGTGATCAGTGCCAGCACCAGCCCGACCGCGATGAACGCGGTCACCGGCCAGATGACGTCGAATCCGACACCGGCCACGGAGCCCGCGTTCCAGAACCGCAGCGCGTTCAGCGACTTCTGGTCCGACAGCGCGACCGCCGTGGTCATCGCCGCCAGGAACACCGTGATCCCCTGCCCGGCCAGGGCGAGCGTCAGCGGATTGCCGGCGCCCCGGCCGATGCTCGCCAGCCCGAACACGACGACTCCGGCGACCGCCGCCCCCAGGAAGGCGAACCAGACGTACTGGAACGGATCGGCGAACCCGAACACGGCGATCACCGACACCACGGCGAACGAGGCGCCGGAGTTCACCCCCAGCAGCCCCGTGTCCGCGATCGGGTTGCGCGTATATCCCTGGATCAGCGCCCCGCCGACCCCCAGCGCGATGCCCGCCACGATCGCGAGCACCGTCCGGGGCACCCGCACGGTCCGCACGATGAGCCTGATCTCGGTGAGCCGCTGGTCGGGGTCCGGCCCGGCGAACAGCCCGTGCCACACCTCGGCCGGGCTCAACGCGCGCGCGCCGACGGCCAGCGACACCGCCGCCACGGCCGCGAGGACGACGACGAGCGCGCCCAGACCCACCCCCCGCCGCCGACGGACCTCTGTGGTGCCCCCGGATACGGGGCGTTCGATTGCAGTCGTGCCCATGTCTCAGTACGTCATCCCTACCGCGCCGTGCTGCCGACTCCGTCGGCGACCGGCCGGGCCTCACCGGACGCGGACGTGACGCCCCGGTCGAGGAGCGAGTCCAGGATCTCGCCGACCCTGATCGCGGTGTTGGACAGCAGGGACGAGGTGATGCCGTGCGTGTGCTCCGTACCGCCCTGGAGATAGATGCCGCAGCGCAGGCCGGGATCGGTCGCGATGCGGTAGTCGCGCTCGACGCGGACGCGGCCCTCGTCGTCGCGGAGGCAGCGGTCGGCCACTTCGCCGAGGAGGCCGATGGGGTCGACGGGGCTGTAGCCGGTGGCGAAGACCACGACGTCCGCGTCCAGGAATGTCTCCTCGCCGGTGACGAGGGACCTCACGGTGGCGCGGACCTGGGCGGGGGTCTCCTTGACGTCGGTGAGCCGGGACACGTTGAGGAAGCGCAGCCGCTCGGCGCCGAGGACCTTCTCCCGGTACATCTGCCGGTACAGGTCGTCGATCAGGTCGATGTCCACCACGGAGTAGTTGGTGTTGCCGTGGTAGTCCATCAGCTGCCGCTTGACGTCCTCGGGCGCGGCGAAGTAGTCGTCGACCGCCTCGGGGTCGAAGATCCGGTTGGCGAAGCCGCTGTCGTCGGCGGGGCTGTAGCCGTAGCGGGAGAAGACCGCGCAGACCTCGGCCCCGGGGAAGCGGCGGTGCAGGTAGGCGACGTTCTCGGCGGCGCTCTGCCCGGCGCCCACGACGATGAACCGGGAGGGCGACGTGCCCTCCAGTCCGTCGGCCTTCGCCAGCAGCTCGGAGGTGTGCCAGACGCGGTCACCGCGCTCCACGCCCTCCGGCATGAGGGGGCGCAGCCCGGTACCGATGACGAGGTTGCGGGCCCGGTGGACCTCAAGACCCTCCCCCGACCGGACCGTCACGTCCAGGTACTCCACGGCCCCGTCACGGACGACGGGCGCGACGCCGACGACCTCGTGGCCGTAGGACACCATGTCCTCGACCTTGGCCGCGGCCCACTCGAAGTAGTCGTGGAACTCCACCCGCAGCGGGAAGAGGTTCTTGTGGTTGATGAAGTCGATCAGCCGCCCCTTGCTCTGGAGGTAGCAGAGGAAGCTGAACTCGCTGGCCGGGTTCCGCAGCGTCACCAGGTCCTTGAGAAAGGACACCTGCATGGTCGCGTCGTCGATCAGCATGCCACGGTGCCAGCCGAAGCGCGGCTGCTGCTCGAAGAAGTGAGCGCTGACCGCCTCGTGTCCGCCGACGCGTGCGTTGTGCTCACCGAGTGCGATCGCCATGGCCACGTTGGACGGCCCGAAGCCGATGCCAATGAGGTCGTGGACCGGTAAGTCGCGGACCGGCAATGCGTCACCAGGAAGAACCCGTGACATGTCACTCCCATCGTGCGGGGCAATCGCCTGTCAGGCGTGCGGAAGGTGCGAAGGGTGGGCACGCCGACGGAGCGACAGCCCACAACTTAGGCGAGCCTAAGCTAAACCCGCGGGGCTGTCGATAGGTCACGACGGGGAATCGGATGTCCGTACTCGCCAACTAAGAGATCACATGGGTCCGTTGCGGAATAAGGTAAGCCTTGCTTTACTTTTCCCCGGTCATCCCCTGCTTCGAGGAGGAACCCCATGCGGGTCGTCATGTTCGGTTACCAGACCTGGGGGCACCGCACCCTGCAAGCCCTCCTGGACTCCGAACACGACGTCTTACTGGTCGTGACGCACCCCAAGAGCGAGCACGCGTACGAGAAGATCTGGAGCGACTCCGTCGCCGACCTCGCCGAGGAGCACGGCGTCCCCGTGCTGATCCGCAACCGCCCCGACGACGAGTTGTTCGAGCGCCTCAAGGAGGCCGACCCGGACATCATCGTGGCGAACAACTGGCGCACGTGGATCCCGCCGCGCATCTTCGACCTGCCCCGCCGCGGCACGCTGAACGTCCACGACTCGCTGCTCCCGAAGTACGCCGGGTTCTCCCCGCTGATCTGGGCCCTGATCAACGGCGAGACCGAAGTGGGCGTCACCGCTCACATGATGAACGACGAACTCGACGCCGGCGACATCGTCCGGCAGGAGGCGGTCCCGGTCGGCCCGAAGGACACCGCCACCGACCTGTTCCACAAGACCGTCGACCTCATCGCCCCGGTCACGATCGGCGCGCTCGACCTCATCGCCACCGGGCAGACGGAGTTCACCAAGCAGGACCGGTCCCAGGCGAGCTTCTTCCACAAGCGGTCCGTCGAGGACATCCGCATCGACTGGACCTGGCCCGCGGAAGACCTCGAACGCCTGGTGCGCGCCCAGTCCGAGCCGTACCCCAGCACCTACGCCTTCCACAAGGGCAAGCGCCTCGAAATCCTGGCCGCGGTCGTGTCCGAGGGGCGGTACGGCGGCACTCCCGGCCGCATCTTCTACCGCGAGGGCGACGGCGTCGTGATCGTCGCCGGAGCCGACGCCCGCACCGGCCGCAACCACGGCCTGGCCATCACGCGCGTACGCACCGAGGACGGCCACGAGATGGCCGCCACCGAGTACTTCACCTCCATGGGCGGGTACCTGACCAGCCACCCCTGAGCCGCCGATATCACTCCTCGGTCCGGAAACAAGGGCCGATACGAGCCGTGGCCCCGTATCCGCTCATGCGGGTACGCGGCCACGGGTGTCAGGTACGCGGTGCGGTCAGAGGTCGGCCGCGGCGCTGTGCAGGTTCTTGGCGGCCAGGGCGAGGCCCTCGGTCTGGGTGTAGGCCGCGTCCTCGTGCTCGATGTTCACGGCCATGTCCGGGTCGACTTCCGCGAGGGCGCGCAGGAACTCGGTCCAGTAGGCGTTGTCGTGGCCGAGGCCGACGGCGACGAACTTCCACGCCGGGTTCTCCGGCCAGGCGTTGCACCAGAAGCCGTAGCCGGTGGGCACCTTGCCGGGGGCGTCGGCGGGCACGCGGGTGAACGACGAGTCCAGGACGCCGCGGATGTCGGCGCCCGGGCAGAGCGTCGCGTCCTTCGCGGCGGCGTGGAACACCAGCGGGCCGAGCCACTTGATGGAGGCCACGATGTCCATGCCCTGCCACATCAGGTGCGAGGGGTCCATCTCCGCGCCGACGTTGGTGGCGCCGGTCTCGTCGACCAGCCGCTTCAGGGTGACCGGGGAGAACACCAGGTTGTGCGGGTGCATCTCGACGGCGACCCGGACGTCGTTCTCCCGGGCCAGCGCGTCGATCTCCTTCCAGAACTCGACGGCCACGCCCCACTGGTAGTCCAGGACGTCCATGTAGACGCCGTCCCACGGGTTCACGACCCAGGAGGGGTACTTGGCGTCGGGGTCGGAGCCCGGTGTGCCGGACATGGTCACCACGTGCTTCACCCCGAGCAGCCCCGCGAGCCGGATGGTGCGGCGCAGGTCGTCGGCGTGTTTCGGGCCGACCCCGGGCAGCGGGTTGAGCGGGTTGCCGTTGCAGTTGAGGCCGGTGAGCTCCATCCCGCGGTCGGCGAAGGTGGCCAGGTACTCGTCCCGTGCGGTGGCCGAGGACAGCAGCAGGTCGACCGGGCAGTGGGGGGCGGGGATGAAGCCGCCGGTGTTGACCTCCACGGAGGTCAGCCCGTTCTCCTCGAGGATGTCGAGGGCCTCGGTGAGCGTGCGGTCGTGCAGACAGGCGGTGTAGGCGCCGAGCTTGAGAGCCATGGGGTGTCTCCCTCGTATGGGGGTGGTCAGGAGGTGGCCGGGATGGTGACGGCGGCACCGTCGTGCCGGGAGGACTCGACGACGGCCCGGATGATCTCCATGGTCCGCAGCCCGTCGGCGAAGGTGGCGCAGGCCGGCAGCGGGTCCTCGACGCCCGCGACCTGGTCGAGGAAGGCCCGTGCCTGGTAGGTGAACATCTCGGCGTTGCCGCCGCCCACGCCCGGTGCCTCCATCGGGTAGCCGCCCTTGAAGTACGGCATCTGCGGGCCCGCGATGATGTGGCGCGCGCCGCGTGTCCGGGCGTCCGGCTGGGCGTCGTCGAAGAGGTACTCGGCGGGCCGGTGCTGGTCGAACGCCGCCCGGCCGCCGAGCCCCACGACGTCGAAGCCGAGCCCGTTGGGCAGCCCGAAGGCGGTCCGCGACAGCGAGAAGGTGCCCACGAGACCGGACTCGAAGCGCGCGGTGAAGGACGCGGTGTCCTCGTTCTCGACCTCGCCGAACTCATCCGAGACGGGCGCGGCGTTGTGGCCGACGACCGCGCCCAGCGGCAGCGGGCGCTTGGGGATCTGCGTCGACAGCGAGGCGCCGGAGACCGCGGCGATGGGACCGGCGATGTACTCGGCGGTGTCGATCACGTGCGCACCGACGTCCCCGAGCGCGCCGGAGCCGGGGCCGCCCTTGAAGCGCCAGCTCAGCGGCCCGTTCGGGTCGGTGGCGTAGTCACACCAGTAGCGGCCGCTGAACAGCGTGAGGTCGCCCAGCTCACCACGCTGGACGTGATCGCGGACCGCGGAGATGGCGGGAGAGCGCCGGAAGGTGTATCCGACGGCCGTCACGACGTCGGCGGTGCGCTCCAGCTCGGCCATCGCGCGGGCGTCGTCGAGCGATCCGGCCAGGGGCTTCTCGCACAGCACGTGCTTGCCCGCGGCGACCAGGGCCTCGGCGATCGGGCGGTGCAGGTCGTTGCCGACGACGATGCTGACGGCGTCGATCGTCGGGTCCTCGGCCACCGCCTCCCAGCTGGGGAGCGCCTTCTCGTAGCCGTACCGGCGGGCGGCGTCCTCGCCGAGTGCGACGTTGGCGTCGGCTATGGCGGCCAGGCGGACCGGCGGCAGGCCGGCCCCGAAGACCGTGTTGACGTTGCGGTAACCGGCGGCGTGGGTGCGGCCGGCCATGCCGGCTCCGATTACCGCGACGGAAAGGGGCTTGCCGGACGTGGCCATGGGGTGTGCCTTTCAGCGTGTGGGGGTGGTCAGGTCGACGTGGAGTGGTGGTCAGGCAGCGGACTGGCCGCGGAAGTGGGCCTCGATGGCTTCCATCGAGCGGCCTCGCGTCTCGGGGACGGTGCGGAGGTAGTAGAAGATGGTGACGGTGTTGACCGCCGCGAAGAGCAGGAAGGTGGCACCGCCGACCGCGGCGATCAGCGGCGGGAAGGCCAGGGTCACCACGAAGTTGGCCGTCCAGGTGCCGAACACGGCCATGCCCATCGCGAATCCACGCAGACGGAGCGGGAAGATCTCGGAAAGCATCAGCCAGAAGACGGTCGCGACACACCCCTGCATGAACAGCAGGAACGTCAGCATGGACGCCAGGACGAGATAGCTGCGGGCGGCCGACTCGGGCAGGACCAGGAAACAGAAGGCGATCAGCACCAGGGACGCGGTGACGCCGATCTGTCCGGTGAGCAGCATCGGGCGCCGCCCGTACCGGCCGAGCAGCCACATGCCGGTGGAGACGGCGAGCACCGCGACGACACCGTTGGCGATGGTGGCGGTCAGCGCGGCCTGGGTGCCGAGTCCGGTGTCCAGCAGGATCGTGGGCGCGAAGTACATGATCGAGTTGACGCCGGTGAGCTGGGTCAGCGTGGCGAGCGCGAAGCCGAATATCACCAGGCGCCGTACCCACGGTGTGCGCAGATCGCCCCAACTGGCCCGGGGCTCCTCGGCGTCGGCCATGACGCGCCGCTTGATCTCGGCGAACTCCGGCTCGACCGCCTCCGGGTCGCGGATGAGGCCCAGGGTGCGGGCCGCGTCGTCGAAGCGGCCGCGGGAGGCGAGCCAGCGCGGTGACTCGGGAACGAACAGCATGCCGATCCACAGCAGCACGGCCGGGATCGTGGCCAGCGCGAGCATCCAGCGCCAGACGCCGCCTTCGCCCATGGTCTTCGCGATGACCGCGTTCGAGGTGTACGCCAGGAGCTGGCCGGTCACGATCATCAGCTCGTTCTGGGTCACCAGGCGGCCGCGGTGTGCGGCGGGGGCCAGCTCGGCGATGAAGACCGGCACGGTGGCGGACGCGCCGCCGACGGCGAGCCCGAGCAGGACCCGGAAGAGCACCATCACCACGAGGTCCGGTGCCAGCGCGGTGCCCAGGGCGCCGATGAAGAACAGCACGGCGAGCCCGAGGATCGCCCGTTTGCGCCCGTAGCGGTCGGAGAGGCGCCCGCCGTACAGGGCGCCGAACGCGGCGCCCGCCACGAGGGAGGACGCGACGATCCCCTCGGTCAGGGGGGTGAGTCCGAGTCCGCCCCGCTCGGCCGAGAGGGCCATGAAGGGCAGCGCGCCGGAGATGACGCCGGTGTCGTAGCCGAAGAGCAGTCCGCCGAACGTGGCGATGACGGTGATGACGCGCAGTCTCCGGTAGACCTCCGGCGAGGCGTGGTCCGTGACTGCGGTGCCGTGTGCGGGGGCCTGGGGCGTGTCGTCCCTGACGTCCATGGCCACCTCCTACTGGTTGGTGTGCGGGCGTAGTGGGTTTCCTGCGATGCGTCAGTCGGCGGCGGCGTACGGTTCGCGCTCGCCGGTCGCCACCTCGCACCCCTCGAGGTTGCCGACGGCCACCACGCCGGTCTGGAGCGGATACACATCCACTCCCACCCGGCCCATGGTCAGCACTTCCAACGGCATAGGGCGGTTTCCCTTCGCTTCTGCGGCCCGGGGGTGGCGGAATTAAAGCGCTTTAAAAGCACCTTCAGCGAGTACGATGCCCTCGCGTAAATGTCATGTCAATAGGTTGTCTCTACGCTGACGCGGGTCACCCTGCCGGGGCGGACGCCCCCGCCGGTGGCGTGGTCACCGGCGGGGCTGCCTGCTGGGCTGCGCTCATCACCGGTTGCCCTTCGCGGCGAACGTGGCGACGGTGTCGACGTTGGACTTGTCGACGAAGGCCGGGCCGGTCAGCACGGGTTCCTCGCCGCCACCGCTGTAGTTGCCGTTGTTCTTGTAGAGCCACAGCGAGTCGACCGCCAAGTAGCCCTGAAGGTAGGGCTGCTGGTCGACGGCGAACTGCACACTGCCCTTCTCGATGGCGGAGATGAGGTCCTTGTTGAGGTCGAAGGTGGCGACCTTCGCCTTGCTGCCCGCCTCGGACGCCGCCTGCGTGGCCGTGAGCGCGATCGGGGCGCCGAGCGTGACCACCTCGTCGATGGACTTGTCCTGCGAGAGCTTGGCTTTGATCGTCGACTTCACCGAGGGCATGTCGGTGCCGTTGACGTAGAGGATGTCGGTCTTGCCGCGGAAGGTCTTCTTGACCCCGTCGCAGCGCTCTTCGAGGTTGACGTCTCCCTGGGCCTGGATGACACACAGCGCGTGCTTGCCGCCGGTGGTGTTGAGCTTGCTGCCGAGTGCCCGGCCTGAGACGGACTCGTCCTGGCCGACGAACGACAACAGGCCCTGCTCCTTCCAGGCGGACAGGCCCGCGTTGAAGCCGACGACCGGGATACCGGCCTTCTCGGCCTTGGCGACCACGGCCTTCAGGGCGTCCGGCTTGGCCAGGGTGACGGCGATGCCGTCGACCTTCTGGTTGATCGCGTTCCGCACCAGGTTGGCCTGGTCGCCCGCGTTCTCGTCACTGGAGTAGATGAGCTTGACGTTGTCCTTGGCCGCGGCGGCCAGGGCGCCCTTGCGGATGGTGTCCCAGAAGGTGTCGCCCGCGGGGGCGTGAGTGACCATCGCGATCGTCATGCGGGGCGTGGAGGCCTTGCCCCCGGACACGTTGTTACCGGCCTCTGCGGCCTTCTTCCCGCCGGAGCTGCTGGAACAGCCCGCGAGGATCAGGGCGGCCGATGCGGCCACTGCCACGACGGGAACGGCTCTTCGGGAGCGGGAGCGGGAGAGGGAGACGCGGTTCATGGCTCGTGCACCTCACTGCGCAATTGGAAGGGGACGGGAGGGAGAGCGGAGGGAAGCCGGGCGCACGCGCCCGTACGGTGCCGTACTCGCGAGCCGGCTTCGCCGGGGTGACCAGAAGTGGCCAAGAGCGATTAAAGCGCTTTAAGTGCTGGTACTATCGACTCGTTTCGAGAGCGTGTCAAGGGCGTTGTGCGAGGAGATCGCTGTCCGGGAGGTACAGGTGGACGATGCCGATTCCGAGCGCCGCCAGAACGGTGCGAACAAGCGCCCCCGACTGGAGGACGTGGCGGCGCGCGTAGGCGTGTCCACCGCGTCCGTCTCCCTGGTGCTGCGCGGGGTGTCCGGCCCCAGCGAGCGCACCCGGCAGCGGGTCCTGAAAGCCGCCGCCGAGCTGGGCTACCAGGCGGATCGCACCGCCAGCCTGCTCGCCAGCAGGCGCACCCGGCTGCTCGGCGTCATGGTCGACGTCCACAGCCCGTACCACGCCGAAGTGGTCGACTACCTCCACACGGCCGCCGAAGAGGTCGGCTACGACCTCGTCCTCAGCACCCTGACCCGGACCCGCGACGAGCACACCGCCGTCGATACGCTGCTGGCCTTCCGCAGCGAGGCCCTGATCCTCCTCGGCCCGACCGCCCCCGCCGACACCCTCGCCGCCCTCGACCGCAAGGCCCCGGTGATCGTCGTCGGCCGCCGGATCACCGACGAGCAGCTGGACGTGGTCCGCACCGCGGACGACGACGGGGTCGGTCAGATCGTCGACCACCTGGTGGGGCTCGGCCACCGTGCGATCACCTACGTCGACGGCGGCAAGGGCGTCATCGCCACCGACCGGCGCCGCGGCTACCGCACCGCCATGCGCCGCCACGGCCTGGACCCGCACATCAACGTCCTGCGCGGCGACAACACCGAGGCGGCCGGTGAGCGCGCCGCCCGCCACCTCCTCGACGGCGCCACCCTGCCCACCGCCGTGGTGGCCTTCAACGACCAGTGCGCCATCGGCGTCCTGGCCGCCCTCTCCCGCGCCGGTGTCGCCGTCCCCGGCGAGGTGTCCGTGGCCGGATACGACGACGACACCCTCTCCCGGCTGAGCTGCTTCAACCTGACCACGGTCAGCCAGAACGCCGAGCAGCAGGCCCGGCACGCGGTGGCCGCCGCCGTCGAACGCCTCGACCACGGCCGCACCGACGCCCGCGAGGTCGTCCTGAGTCCGCAACTCGTCGTCCGCGGCACCGTGGCCGAGCCCGCCTGACCCGCTCCACACAAGGGCTCCATACAAGAGCTCCGCACAAAGCTCCGCACAAAAACGAGGGACTCCCGGCGCGCCCTGCGCACCGGGAGTCCCTCATTGCCACGCGGCAGAGCGCCTCAGATCAGGACTGGGGGCGGCTGCCGTGGTTGGCGCCGTTCTTACGACGGGCCTTCTTCTTGCGACGTCGCTTCGACGACATGTCGCCCTCCTTCCAACGATGCTCTACCTGTACCGATCACTTCGGTGTTCCACGTGGTGATCATGGCGCGCGTACCCAGCTCGCCACGCGTCACCCTTCATTGTGAAGCACCTCACGCCATCTTCACGCGATGGCCTAGCTTGCTAGGATGCTAGCATCGCCGATGTGGGTGATGAGGACGTCAAGCAGTTCAACGTGTACCTGCCGATCGGGCTGATCAAGCAGGTCAAGTACCGCGCCATCGAGTCGGGCATGTCGTTGTCGGCGCTGGTCGCCGACGCACTGCGCGCCTATCTCGACGACGCCGACGAATCCGGGCAGCAATCGAGCGAGCAGGAGACCTGACATGGCGACCGAAGGCATCGAGGCCGTGTTCCTGACGACACACAACTGGGGCAAGGCGGCCAAGTTCTTCCAGACCCTCGGCTACGAGCTGGAGTTCGCGACGGACCACAGCTCCGGCCAACTCCGCAACGGCGACGGGCCTTACGTGTTCATCGCCGAGGTCCCCGAGGACCAGGAGCCCGAGACGCGGATCGTGCTGAAGGTGCCCGACACGGACGCGCTCCGCCCCGATCCGGCGGCCGTCGAGGTGGTCACGCCATTCGAGGACACGCATTACGGGACCAGGGAGATGACCGTCCGCGACCCCGACGGGCGCGTGTGGAGCCTCCAGGCTCCCGCCGGGAACTGACCCACGGCGAAGGGGAACACCATGGCAGACGAGCAGTTCGAGGCGCCGGACAGCAGCGCGGTGCGGACCGCGCTCTGGCGGGCCATGCACGTCCGGGTCGACGCGCCCCCACACGTGGTCGAGGACGAGATCGGGCTGCGGCTGGCGGCCCCCGGGGACGACTGGCGGGACCGGCCGGACATGGACCCGCAGACCACCAGTGGGTTCCGGGCGGCCATGGTGGCGCGCGCCCGGTTCATCGAGGACCTGATCACCGAGCAGGCCGGGCGCGGGGTGGGCCAGCACGTCATCCTGGGCGCCGGCCTGGACACCTTCGCCCAGCGCAGGCCGGAGATCGCCTCCCGGCTGCGGATCTTCGAGGTCGACCAGCCCGGCCCCCAGGCATGGAAGCGCCGCCGCCTCGCCGAACTCGGCTACGGCATCCCGGAATGGCTGCACCTGGTGCCGTTCGACTTCGAGGCGGGCGGCTCCTGGCTGGAGCGGCTGGCCGCCGCCGGTTTCGATCCCGGGCAGCCGGCGGTCATCGTCTCCACCGGCGTCAGCATGTACCTCACCAAGGACGCCACCACCGCCACCCTCCGCCGGGTCGCCGGACTCGCCCCCGGCTCAACGCTCGCCATGACGTTCCTGCTGCCGACCGAACTCGTCGACGACGCCGACCGCCCCGGCCTGCGGGCGAGCGAGGAGGGCGCGCGGGCATCGGGAACGCCGTTCCTCAGCTTCTACACCCCGCAGGAGATGCTGGCCCTCGCCCGCGAAGCCGGTTTCCGGGACGCCCGCCATGTGCCGGGGGCATCGCACGCCGGGCGTTACTTCGCCGACCGCACCGATGGTCTCCGCCCGTCGAGTGGTGAGGATCTGCTATTGGCCACCGTCTGACGCCTCGTCAATCCCCGAGGAGCCGTGTCACATGGTCGTGGAAGGCGTGGGACGCGGGGTGCGTGGGGGCGTCGGGCAGGACCAGGTGGACGGTGAGGGGCGGGGCGTCGGACACCGGGAGATACCGGATGCCGGGGTGCGGGTGGCTGTGTTCGGTGCCCTCCGCGGTGACCCCCACGGCGTCGCCGACCGCGATGGCGGTCAGCCACTCGTCGACGTTGGCGACGTCGAAGGTCTGCGGGCGCTGGCCGCGCGGCCAGAGGTCGGCAGTGGTGGTGCTGGCGGTGGCGCAGAGCGCGACCGCGCGCGTGGCGAGGTCGGCCAGCCGCACGGCCGGGAGTTGCGCCAGCGGGTCGGTCTCGGGCACCGCGGCCACGCGGCGTTCGCCGTAGAGGGGGAAGGACCGCAGGCCGGTGTTCCCCGACGGCTCCGTCCGCAGGAACGCCACGTCGATCTGCCCGTGGCGCAGTGCGGTCTCCGGGTCGTCCCGGCGATGGACCTGCACCGGGGTGTCCGGGTGGTCCTGGCGCCAGCCGCGCAACAGTGGCACCGTGTGGCGGCCGAGCGCGGCCCAGGCGAAGCCGACCCGCAGCGGGCCCGAACCGGTCGTGATGTCCGCCAGCGCGGTCTCCACCTGGCTCAGGATGCGGTGTGCGTGTTCCCAGAGCCGCCTTCCGGCGTCGGTGAGGGCGAGGTGGCGGGTGGTGCGTTCGACGAGCTGGGTGCCGGTCCGGCGTTCCAACTGGTCGAGGGTGCGGGAGACGGCGGGCTGACTGATGCGCAGGACCGCCGCCGCGTCGGTGAAGGTGCCTTCGTCTCCGATCGCGGCCAGGACGCGCAGGTGCCGCAGCTCCACGTTCATAACCCCGGAGCATAGATGGCGCGCGGCGGACATTTCCCTCGCCGAGGAGCCGCGCGTAGCGTCCCGGCCATGAAGATCCTTCTGATCGGAGCAACCGGCAAGCTGGGTACGGCCGTTGGCGAGGCGCTGACCGGACGCGGCCATGAGGTCATCACCGTCGGGCGGACCGGCGGTGATCTGCGGTACGACATCGCAGATCCCGCGCAGGTCACGGAGATGTACGAGCGCGCGGGGTCGGTGGGCGCCGTGGTCGGCACGGCGGGCGACGTCCCGTACAAGCCGGTCCTGGAGATGAGCCCCGAGGACTATCGGTCCGCCTTCCACGGAAAGGTGCTGAACCAGATCGAGCTGGTGCGGCAGGGCGTCCCCCGTGTCGCGGAGCGCGGCTCGTTCACGCTGATCACGGGGGTGCTGGGGCGCGACCCGATCCCGACGAGCAGCGCGGCGTCGATGGCCAATGGCGCCGTCGAGGCGTTCGTGCGCGCGGCGGCCATCGAGATCGCCCCGCAGCGGATCAACGCGATCAGCCCGACCGTCTTCACCGAATCCCTGGAGAAGTACGGGGACTTCTTCCCCGGCATCCGGCCGGTCGACCTCGCCGAGGTGGCCCAGGCCTACGTCCGGTCCGTCGAAGGCGGCCAGACGGGGCAGGTCTACATTCTGGAGTGAGGACTCAGCACAGGTCACACTCGTCGTGAGCGCGCTGCTCCTGCTGCCCTTCCCCAGCTGGTACCAGCTCGTCCGGGCTGTTCATCGTCCACGCCACCGGGTTCTCCCCGCCCCCGAACCGCCCGCGCCCGATGTGGTAAATCCGCATTCGGGTGGGTAGGTGGCATGATGTGCGCTGGCTGAGCAACATCCGGACAGCGATAGCGTTCGCCCTGGTGGGGCCGCTGATCGTTTCCTTGCTGCTGGTGCCGTTCCGTACCGTCTTCCCCCCGACCGACGCGGCTCTCGTGCTGGTGGCGGTGGTGGTGGCCGTGGCGGCCCTGGGGTACCGGAGCGCCGGAGTGGTCGCGGCGCTGTCGGCCACCCTCTGGTTCGACTTCTTCCTGACCCGCCCGTGGGGTGCGCTGTCCGTCACCAGCGCCCAGGAGGGCTGGACGGCAGCTCTGCTGCTCGCCATCAGCCTCGCCGTCTCGGAGCTGGCGGTTCGCGCCCTCAGCCAGCGGGATCGGGCACGGTCGGCGCACGACCGCCTCAAGCTGCTGCACGACGCGGGCACGGCCATCGGCGCCACCCTCGACGCGGAGCGGACCGCGCAGGAGCTGGCGCAGGTGGCGGTGGGCCGGTTCGCCGACTTCGTCACCGTCGATCTGGCGGTGTGCGTCCTGGCCGGGGAGGAGATGCCCTCGGAGGGTGCCACATACGTGCGTCGGGTGGCCGTGGCCGGGGTCCGCCGGGACCATCCGCTGCTCCCCGAGGGCGGGCCGCCCCGCCTTGCCCTGTGCGATCCGCGGGCCCGTGGTTCGCCCTGCGGGCGGGCGAGGATCGAACCCGACCTGCGGGCCTGCGTCGACTGGCAGGCGCTGGTCCCCGAGCCCGCCGGGGCGGTGCTGGACCACGGCATGCGTTCGCTGATCACGGCTCCGCTGCGGGCGCGGGGCAGCGTGCTGGGGATGGTCGCCTTCTGGCGTACGCGGGACACCCGGCCCTTCACCGACAGCGACCTGTCCGACGCTCGGGAGCTGGCCGCCAAGGCCGCAGCGGCCATCGACAACGCGCGCCGTTACACGCGTGAGCGGGCCACCGCCCTGGCGCTCCAGCGCAATCTGCTGCCCCGGCATCTGCCCCAGCAGACGGCAGTCGATGTGGCGTCCCGCTATCTTCCGGCGGATTCGCGGGCCGGAGTGGGCGGCGACTGGTTCGATGTGATCCCGCTGTCCGGCAGCCGCGTGGCGCTCGTCGTCGGGGATGTGGTCGGCCACGGCATCAACGCCTCCGCCACCATGGGACGGCTGCGCACCGCCGTGCGCACCCTGGCCGATGTCGACCTGCCGCCCGACGAACTCCTCACCTACCTCGACGACCTGATCATCCACCTCACCGATGACGAACGGGACACCACCGCCGAAGAGGACGAAGAGGACACGGACACGGAGACCACCGGCGGGCTGGGAGCGACCTGTCTGTACGTGGTCTACGACCCGGTCTCCCGGCACTGCGCACTGGCGTCGGCCGGCCATCCGCTGCCCGTCCTCGTCACCCCCGGCGGCCGGGCCGACCTGATGCGCGGCTTCACCGGCCCGCCCCTCGGCCTGGGCGGCTTCCCGTTCGAGACCACCGAGCTGGACCTGGCCGAGGGCAGCGTACTCGCCCTGTACTCCGACGGTCTGGTGCGCGCGAGCGACCGCGACATCGACGCGGGGCTGACCAAGCTGTGCGACGCGCTGTCGGTGCCGGACGCCTCACTGAACGCGGCCTGCGACACCGTTCTGCGCACACTGGCTGCCGACCGCCCGGCGGACGACATCACCCTGCTGCTCGCCCGTACCCGCGCCCTGACCCCCGACCGGGTCGCCGGCTGGGACATCGCCGCCGACCCGGCCCTGGTCGTGCAGGCCCGGAAGCTGGCCGTGGAGCAGCTCGACACCTGGGGGCTGTGGGACATGGCCTTCATCACCGAGCTGCTGGTCAGCGAGCTGGTCACCAATGCCATCCGCTACGGCGCCGCACCGATCCGGCTGCGGCTGATCCGCGACCGCAAGCTGATCTGCGAGGTGTCCGACGCCAGCAGCACCACCCCCCATCTGCGCCGCACCCTCGCCTACGACGAGGGCGGCCGCGGCCTGGTGCTCGTCGCCCAGCTCAGCCACAACTGGGGAACGCGCCAGACCACCGCCGGAAAGACCATCTGGTGCGAGCAGATGCTGCCGGTCACGGAGTGAGCGGCCGAACTCACCCCGATACGGCAGCCGGCGGGACCGCGTCCTGGGCCCCGGCCTCGAGGAGCAGGTGCCAGCCCGGGGTGTAGGCGCTGTGCAGCACCAGCGACGCCGCGCCGACGGCGCCGACCGCGTCTCCGATGAGGCTCGGCTCGATGGCGATGGTGCGTACGGCGCGTGCGATGGAGCGGTCGTTGACCCAGGTGTCCATCGCGCGGCAGACCGTCTCCTCGATGTCGTGCAGCGCCTCGCCGCCGATCACGATACGGCGGACGTCGAGCAGGTTCACCGCGGTCACCGCCGCGCGGCCGATGCGCTCCGCCGCCCGGTCGACCGCCTCGGCGGCGTGCGGATCTCCCTTCGCCGCCGCGGCACACAGCCTGCCCCAGTCGGCACGTGTCCGCTTCGGGTCCAGGGTCAGGCCGAGCCGTTCGGCCTCGCACCTGCCGTGCTGGGCGGCGAAGGCCGCGAGGACCGCGTGGGGTGCCGCGTACGCCTCCAGGCAGCCGTGTGCACCGCAGTGGCACGCGGCCCCGCCCGACTCGACCACGACATGGCCGAACTCCCCCGCATTGCCGGAGTTTCCCCGCAGGACCGAGTCGGCGAGCATGATCCCGCCACCGATCCCGGCGCCCAGGTAGACGAAGAGGAAGTCGCCCGCCCGGTTCGCACCTCCGGCCCAGCGCTCCCCTATGGCGGCGGCAGTGGCGTCGTTGTCCATCACCACCGGCGGCCCGGTGGCCTCGGCCAGCAGGTCGGCGAGCGGTACGTGGTGCCAGGAGGGGAAGTTGGGCGGGTCGAGCACCATGCCACGGCGGCTGTCTATCGGCCCGGGAACGGCCACGCCCAGTCCGAGCACCCGGCGGGGCTCCACGCCCGACTCCCTGATCAGCGCCTTCACTCCGCGGCCCACCACCCGCACCAGCCGGTTCGGGTCGGTCTCGGAGGAGGTGCGCAGCCTGCGCCGCCGCAGCACCCGGCCGGACAGGTCGAGCAGGACGGCCACCGTGGTGTCGGGGTCGAGATGGACGCCGACGGCGTACGCGGCCTCCGGGCGCAGCGACAGCAGCGTACGCGGCTTGCCGCCGCGGGACGGGGCCTGGCCGGTCTCCTGGATCAGCCCCTCGTCGAGCAGCCGGCGCACCACGTTGGAGACGGTCTGGTTGGTCAGGCCGGTGGCCTCGGACGGCGGTACGACGACCACCGTACGGCTGTCCCTGCTGCGCGCGCCGCGCTTCCCCGACCCGGACACCGACCAGGGTGTGCACCGCTTCCGGTACGCCTTCGTCCCCGGCGCGGGCATCGCGGAGGCGGTGCGCGAGGGGTACCGGATCAACCTGCCGGAGCGTTCCGTGCCGGGTGACTCGGCGGTGGCGCCGCTCGTGGCGGTGGACGGCGATCCGGTGGTCGTGGAGTCGGTGAAGCTGGCCGACGACCGTTCGGGGGCGGTGGTGGTACGGCTGTACGAGGCGCTGGGCCGACGGGCGCGGTCCCCGGTCACCGCGGGGTTCCGGGTCGCCTCGGCCGTCGCCGTCGACCTGCTGGAGCGCCCGTTGCCGGACGGTCACGCGGCGTTCGAGGTGTCGGACGACGGTGCGGTGCCGCTCTCCCTGCGCCCTTTCCAGATCATCACTCTGCGCATGTTCCCGGCGATCGATTAGGCTCGGCAGATGGCGAAGTACTTCGATGTGCACCCCGACAATCCTCAAGCGCGCACGATCAGCAATGTGGCCGACAGGATCCGCTCCGGCGCGCTTGTCGCCTACCCGACGGACTCCTGCTTCGCGCTGGGCTGCCAGATGGGCAACCGCGACGGCATCAGCCGGATCCGGTCGATCCGTAACCTCGACGACCGTCACCACTTCACCCTGGTGTGCCAGGATTTCGCGCAGCTGGGTCAGTTCGTGCACATCGACAAGGACGTGTTCCGCGCGATCAAGGCGGCGACGCCCGGCAGCTACACCTTCATCCTGCCCGCCACGAAGGACGTGCCGCGGGCGCTGCCGCATCCGAAGAAGAAGACGGTCGGGGTGCGGATTCCGGACCACGCCGTCACTCAGGCGCTGCTCGCCGACCTCGGCGAGCCGCTGCTGTCCAGCACCCTGCTGCTGCCCGGCGAGGACGAGCCGATGACGCAGGGCTGGGAGATCAAGGAGCGGCTCGACCATGTGGTGGACGCCGTGGTCGACTCGGGAGACTGTGGCACCGAGCCGACCACGGTCATCGACTTCTCCGGCGGCGAAGCCCAGATCGTACGCCGAGGAGCGGGCGACACCGCGCGGTTCGAGTAGGACTAACCGTCGATGCACTTGGGGTACTTCGAGCCCCGGTTGCAGTCGTGGTAGTCGTACTTGCTGACCCGGAACTTCTTCTCCTCGCCCCCCTTAGCGGGATCGACGACCAGATAGAACTTCTTCCCGTCCTTCACCTTCTCGGTGACCTTCCCCTCCGGCCCTTTCTCGAAGTCCTGTGCGCACCCGGTGAGTGCGAGGGCGGTCACGGCCACGAGAGCGAGGGCGGGGGCGAGGCGGCGTTGCATGTGGTGCTCCTGATCGACTTGAAGACGAGGGCAGTCTAAGGTCATCCGCCGCCCCGCTGAGCAGGCAGGGTCCGGCGATCACACCCCCTTCACACACGGCGTCCCGGCACCGGCCGAATCGGGGCCTCGCGGGCTACCGTTGGAGCGAATGGCTCCACCGGTCCCAGCTTCTTGACCGACGCCGTGAGGACCAGCCATGACCGATGCCCCGAAGGCCGACCTGCACGAAGGGTTCCGCGACCCGCTGCGCGCCGGATCTGCTGCGCACGGCACGGCAGCGCGCCGTCCCGTCGCCGCCCAACCTCACCTGGCTCCACACGGCTCTCGAGACGTCGGAGCTGGAAGAGGGTTCGTACGACGCGGTCCGCAGGCCGGGCGTGACGACGACGCGCTGGTGCGCCCCCTGGACGATCTGCTGGAGCGTGCGCTTCCCCAGCCGCTGGCGGGGCGGAAGATCCCGCTGGAGCTGGCGGCGCGCGGAATGGCGGAGGTGGGGCTGGAGGCTCAGGCCGCCGGAGCCCACGACAGCCCGTTTCTCGCCGCGTTCACGGGGGTGCTCACCACCGCTCGCCGCCCGGATGAGGCGTGACCCTCGTTTTACTCAACTGCGCCTTCCGTCAAATCTCTTGACGCCCCACCACCTCGGCCTTAGCTTCGGCGTTTATAAATGCAGATTGAGTACGCACATGTAGACAGTCTCGGGGGCCAGGATGAGATCCGACCGGGCGCGCACCGTGCTCACCCTTGTGGTCTCGGGGACGATGCTGGTGACCAGCGCGTGTGCCGTGGCGAACAGCGACGCCGCCGGTGATGCCGGGAGCGCGGGCGGCGGCACGCTGCGGGTGGTGCTCACCCAGGAACCCCCGACGCTGGAGCCCTGCGAGTCGTCGCTGACCGCGACCGGAGTCGTCGTCCGCTCGAACGTCACCGAACCGCTGGTGGAACGGGACCCCACATCGGGCAGGCTGGAACCGCTGCTGGCGACCGGCTGGCGGCAGACGAAGCCCACGACGTGGACCTTCGGCATCCGCTCGGGCGTCACCTTCCAGAACGGGCGGCCGTTCACCGCGGAGGACGCCGCCTTCTCCATCGAACGCGCCGTCAACTCGGACCTCGCCTGCAACGTGGACGGCTATGTCTTCGGCGACGAGAAGCTCGACGTGCGCGCCGTCAGCCCCACCCGGCTGACCGTCACCACCCGGAAGGCCGACCCCATCCTCCCGCTGCGGCTCAGCTTCATCGAGATCGTGCCGCGCACCACCGACACCCGGGCCAAGGTGCGCGTACCGGTCGGGACCGGCCCCTACGCCGTCAGGAAGTGGGAAACCGGGGTCTCGATCTCCCTTGCCCGCAACGACACGTACTGGGGCAAGGCTCCCGCCTACCCCCGCGCCCGATATGTGTGGCGCAGCGACGCCAGTGTCCGTGCCGCGATGATCGACAAGGGCGAGGCCGACATCGCGACGGCGCTGGACCCCGTGGACGCGTCCAAGGACAGCACCGTCGCCTACCCCAACAACGAGACGACCGCCCTGCGGCTGGACGGCCGTGAGGCACCGCTGAACGACATCCGGGTGCGCAGGGCGATCGGCATGGCCGTCGACCGCACGGGCATCGTCGACGCCCTGCTCGGGGGACTCGCCAAGCCCGCCGCGCAACTCGTCCCGCCCGGCGTGGTGGGTCACGACGACGGCCTCGCCACCGCCCCGTACCGGGTGGCCGCGGCCCGCGCGCTGGTCGAGCGGGCGGCCGCCGACGGCGTCCCGGTCGAGCGGCGGATCACCCTCGTCGCGCGCAACGGCCAGTTCGCCGGGATCGCGGAGGTGGCCGAGGCGCTCCAGTACCAGATGGCGCGCATCGGGCTGAACGTACGGATCCGGATGGCGGACACCGCCACCCACCTCCAGTACCAGCTGCGCCCGCTCCCCCGCGGCGTCGGGCCGATAGCGCTGCTGATCATGCACGGCAACCAGGCCGGGGACGCGGCCTTCACCACCAGTCAGTACCTGCTGAGCGACGGCCCCCAGTCCACCTTCGGCACCCCGCGGCTCGACCGGCGCATCGCCGCGGCGAACGCGCTGTCCGGCAAGGCCCGCCAGAGGGCCTTCGCCGAGGTGCTCGCCTACCAGAACGAGAAGGTGGCGCAGTACGCCTACCTGGCCCATATGCGCGGGCTGCTCGGGCTGTCGCCCTCGGTGCGGTACCGCCCGGACTCCGCCACCGGGGACGAGATGCGGCTGGCCGAGGTCCGTCCCGTGAAGGCGGGGAACCACTGACATGGCGTCCTTCCTGCGCAAGCGCATCATCTCCAGCGCGATCCCCCTGGTGTTCGTGGTGCTGGGCGTGTTCTGCCTGGCCCGCCTCACCGGCAACCCCGTCGACCTCTACCTCCCGCTGAGCGCCACCCCCGAGCAGCGCGCGGAATTCTCCGCCGCCCACGGCTTCGACGACTCCGTCCCGGTGCAGCTGTGGGACTACCTCGGCAATGCCGCGCGGCTCGACTTCGGCGTATCGCTGCGCACCGGGGAGCCCGCCGACTCGATGGTGCTGGAGGCGTTTCCCGTCACCCTCCAGCTCGCCGGGATGACGATGCTGCTGGCGGTCCTCGGCGCCCTGCTGGTCGGCAGCCTCGCCGCCTACCGGCCCCAGTCGGCCGTCGACCGGCTCGCGGGGCTGCTGTCGATGACCGCGGCCAGCATCCCCGACTTCTGGTTCGCGATCATGGGTGTGCTGGTCTTCGGAGTGGCTCTGGACTGGCTGCCGACCTCCGGCACCCTGGGCGGTCCCGAGGTGTGGGTGCTGCCGCTGGCCACCTTGCTGATCCGCCCGTTCGGGGTGCTCGTCCAGGTGGTCCGCGGCAGCATGGTCGGCGCGCTGTCGGCTCCTTACGTCAAGGTCGCCCGCAGCAAGGGCGCCGATGCCACGCGCGTGGTGTTCGGGCACGCCCTGCGCAACGCCATCACACCCGTCCTGACCGTGGCCGGGGATCTCGCCGTCGGCCTCGTCAACGGCGCGGTGGTGGTGGAAACGGTCTTCGGCTGGCCCGGGATCGGCAAGCTCATGATCGACTCGATTCTCCAGCGCGACTTCGCGGTGTTGCAGGCCGCCGTCCTGCTCACCGCCGTGACGATCTTCGCGCTGAACATCCTCGTCGACGTCTGCCACGCGCTGATCGACCCCCGAGTGCGCCAGGCGGTACCGGCGTGAGCGAAGGAGCCACCATGCCCGCCCCCGACGACCGCACTTCGTCCGCGGCCACCTCGTCGCGTACCCGGCCGCCCCGCTGGTGGCGGCTGCTCGGCAGGGACCGGGGCGCGGCCGCCGCGGCCGTCATCCTGGCCCTGGTGTTCCTCGTCGCGCTGTTCGGCCGGCTGTTCCTCGGCGACCGGGCGGTACGGCAGGATCTGCGGGCCTCGCTGCGTCCGCCCTCCCTCGACCACGGCTTCTACGGGCTGCTCGGCACGGACGTCCTGGGCCGCAGCGTGCTGGCCCGGCTGGTGGACGCCGCCGCGACGACTCTGTCCATCGCGGTGCCCGCGGTGCTGTGCTCGCTGCTGATCGGCTCCGCCCTGGGGCTGTGGGCCGGGTACCACGGGGGCGTGCGCGAGAACGTCGCGATGCGCGTCGCCGATGTCATCCTCAGCTTTCCGTCCCTGCTGATCGCGGTGGTCGTGCTGTACGTGTTCGCACCCAGCGCGACGAACATCGTGCTGATCCTCGCCGTCGCGCGCATCCCCGTCTATCTGCGCACCGCCCGCGCCGAGGCGGCCGAGCTGAGAAGCCGTCTGTTCGTCGACGCGGCCCGGACCTTCGGTACGCCCGGCCCGGCCATCATCCGGCGGCACCTCCTGCCGATCGCGCTGCCGACCCTGCTGACCGTGGCCACGCTCGACTTCTGCTTCGTCATGCTGACCGAGTCCTCTTTGAGTTTCCTCGGCATCGGCATCCAGCCGCCCGAGGTGAGCTGGGGGCTGATGGTGGCCCAGGGGCGCCAGTACCTCCGGACCGCCTGGTGGATCGCCGTGCTGCCGGGGCTCGCCATCATGCTCACCACGGTGTCGGCCACGGTGCTCGCCGCCTGGGTACGCCTGGCCACCGACCCCGGCCAGCGGTGGCGGCTGACGCTGCCCCGGAAGCGGCGCGGCGAGCGGGCCGCCGTACCCCCGGAGATGATCGCATGAAGCCGTCCGCCCTCCCCTCGCCCGCCGCGACCGGCCGCCCCGCGCTCGAGGTCGAGGGGCTCCGCGTCGATCTGCACACCCCCTCCGGCACGGTCCGCGCCGTGGACGGCGTCAGCTTCGGCGTACACAAGGGGCGCACCCTGGCGCTCCTCGGCGAGTCCGGCTGCGGGAAGTCGATGACCGCGCTGTCCATCGCCGGGCTGCTCGACCCCGTGGCCGAGGTGACGGGCGGCTCGGTACGGGTGTCCGGCACCGAGGTGGTGGGGCTGGGCCGGGCCGAGCGCAGGAAGCTGGCCGGTCCCGTGCTGTCGATCGTCTTCCAGGACGCGCTGGCCGCGCTCAACCCCGTCCAGCCGGTCGGCCGCCAGCTCGCCGAGCCGTTCCGCATCCATCGCGGGCTCTCGCGCCGCCAGGCCGCGGAGAAGGCGGTGGAGCTGATGACACGCGTCGGCATCCCCGAGCCCCGGCTGCGGGCCCGCTCGTACCCGCATCAGTTCTCCGGCGGCATGCGCCAGCGGCTGCTGATCGCGATGGCCGTCGCCCTGGACCCCGATGTGCTGATCGCCGACGAGCCCACGACCGCGCTCGACGTCACCGTACAGGCGCAGATCATGCGGCTGCTGCGGGACCTCCAGACCGAACGGGACATGGCGCTCGTGCTGATCACCCACGACTTGGCGGTGGTCGCCCGGCGCGCGGACGACGTCGTGGTGATGTACGCGGGCAACGTGGTGGAGACCGGCCCGGTGCGAGAGGTGTTCTCCCGCCCCCGCCACCCCTACACCAGGGCGCTGCTGGACTCCGTGCCCGAACACGCCGTCAGGGGGCGTCCGTTGCCCGCCGTCCCCGGCAGCCCGCCCGAGCTGAGCGCGGTACCGTCCGGCTGTGTCTTCCGGGCCAGATGTCCGCTGGCCGACGAACGCTGCGCCCGGGAACGCCCTCCCCTGGAGCCCGTGGGCGCCTCGCGCTCGGCCGCCTGCCACTTCTCCGAGGAGCTCGACCGTGGCTGAGAACCCCGGAACACCTCTGCTCGACGTGCGCGGCGTGACGAAGTCGTTCGGCCACGGCCGCCGCCGGCTGACCGCGGTCGACGGAGTCGACATCCGGGTCGAGCGCGGACAGACCCTCGGCCTGGTGGGCGAGTCCGGATGCGGAAAGTCGACCCTGGCCCGGGTGGTCCTCGGGCTGGAGCGGCCGGACGCGGGAACGGTGCGCTTCGACGGCACCGATCCGTTCACCCTGAAGGGCAGGGAACTGCTGGCGTGGCGGCGCCGGGTGCAGATGGTGTTCCAGGACCCGTTCGCCTCGCTCAACGCCCGGATGTCCGCGGCCGACCTCATCGGCGAGCCGTGGCGCACCCACCGCGACATCGTGCCCACCGCACGGGAGCGGGACCGCCGGGTCGTTGAGCTGCTGTCCCTCGTCGGACTGCGGGAGAGCGACGCCCACCGCTATCCGAACGAGTTCTCCGGCGGGCAGCGGCAGCGCATCGGCATCGCCCGTGCGCTGGCCCTCGAACCCGACCTCATCGTGTGCGACGAACCCGTGTCCGCGCTGGACCTGTCGGTGCAGGCCCAGGTGCTCAATGTGCTCTCCGAGCTGCGGACGCGGCTCGGCGTCTCCTATGTGTTCATCTCCCACGACCTGTCCGTGGTCCGGTACGTCTCCGACCGGGTGGCGGTGATGTACCTGGGCAAGGTCATCGAACACGGCCGCGCCGACGATGTCTTCGACCGCCCGCTGCACCCCTACACCGCCGCCCTGATGTCATCCGCTCCCCGGCTGGAGGTGTCCGGGGCGGCACACGATACGGAGATCCCCCTGCACGGGGAGATCCCCTCCCCGTACGGCATTCCCTCGGGCTGCCGGTTCCGGACCCGCTGCTGGAAGAGCGAGCCCCGCTGCGCCGAGACCGCCCCCGCGGCCATCAGCCGCGAACCCGCGGCGCACACCGGGCGCGAGCCGCACGAGGCCCTGTGCCACTTCCCGCTCGACGGCTGATGCCGGTCCGGGCGGGCCGGGCGTCCCGATGCGGACGTCCGGCCTGCCGCTCCTGCCGTGGACGGTCAGGAAGGGTTGTCCGCGTGGGTGAGGGTGGTCCAGGCGTTGAAGTAGTTGTCGGTGCCGGACGGGCGGTGCGCCTCGGTGTACTTCTGCGTGTTGGACATGGCGATGCCGAGCCGGTTGTGGAGGGCGTTGAAGCCGACCTCGGTGACCTCGTCGAGGCCCTTCTTGACCGAGCCGCCGCACAGCCAGGACGGCACGGTGGCGCCGTTCTCGTAGGAGGTGTGGAAGCCCAGGGCCTGGCGCAACCGGTCCTGGATCTTCGGGTAGAGGTCCTGGCCCTGGATGCGGCTGGTCTCGGCGATGTCCGCGATGGAGGCGAGGCCCCAGCCGGTGTGCCCGAAGTCGCGGCAGGTCTCCTGGGAAAGGCCGTCGGTGAAAGTGCTCTGGCCCTGCCAGTACTTGACGATCTCGGCCTTGGTATCGATGCTGCTGTTCGCGGGCGGCTTGGGGAGATCGCCGTCGGCGGCCAGGTAGACGTACGCCGGGACGCGGGCGAGGTAGGTGCTGACGGCCTTGTCGTAACTGGTGCGGTCCTCGATGAAGACGGAGATGCCGATCGCCGCCTCGGTCATGACCAGTTGCCAGTTGCCGTTCTTGGTCTCGGCGCCGCTGATCACCTCGGGCAGGTACACGTTGCGCAGCATGGTGGCGAAGCGGCCGGAGTTCGCCCAGCCGCCGTCGTAGGTGTACTTGATGATCTCGGCGGCGCGTGGCCAGGTGGATCCGGCCCAGCCGGTCTGGAGCGGGGCGTTGCTGTTGGTGTGATCGGTGATGGTCGCGGACCAGGCGTCCATGATCTCGATCGCCTTCTTGGCGTACCTGCTGTCCCGGGTGAAGTACCAGGCGAGCGCGTCGGTGTAGGCCGCGATGGCATCTTGGCGCTCGTCGGTGCAGCCGTAGTTGGGGTTGGACGACGATCCGCATTCCACGATGGCGCGTGGCTTGGGGTTACGCGACAGTGAGGCGTAGGAGCTGGCCATCATGTTGTCGTACGCGGCCTTCCAGGGCTGCTGACCGGCCTGCACCTTCGCCCGGGCGTAGTCGAGCTGGCCCCGGCTCACCAGCACTCCGGGGTGGGTGAAGGTGGTCGGCGCGGCGGTCGCGCGCGGGGCCGAACCGGTGAGCTGAAGGCTCAACAGCCCGGCCAGCAGGGCGAGAACACTGAGCAGCGCGGTTCTGGTTCTGGTTCTGGCTCGTGCCATTCGATGACCTCTTCCATGCTCGTTGGCCTGGACCATTGGATAGTCGTGGGCATGTCAATACTTGTCAATGCTCGCGTATGTAGCCGGTGTTCATCTCCTTGTCCATGAAGGTCATTGCGAACGCGAGCCCCGATCCGGCGCCGCGGCCCGCCGCCACGCTGGTGAGGATGTCCTGAGGCGTGCGGGCGCAGTGGCCCATGATGCCCACCCGCAGGGTGCGCACACCCGCCGACGGGGCGAGGGCGGCCTCGGTCACGTCCTCGACGGCCGCGCTCGCGGCGGCGAGCAGGGCGCGGGCGTGGGAGACGAGCCGCTGCCCGGCGACGGTGGGCACGACGGGGCCCCTGCCGCGGTCCAGCAGCCGGGTGCCGAACTCCCCTGTGATCACACCGGCGTAGACGGTCTCCCAGCCCTTCAGCCCGACGTCGACCCCGTGGCGACCCGGTGCCGGGCGGCAGAGCGACCGCGCGAACGGCGCCACGATGATGCCCGCGCCCGGGGTGACGGCGGGCGCCATCGGGCTGGCCGCCATCGCCCTCGGACTGCTGGTGTCCGCGCTCGCCGCGGCGCAGGCCCAGCCCGTGGTCGCGCTGCTCGCCGCGATCGTGATCGGCGCCGGGTACGGCCTGTGCGTCGCGTACGGCCTGACCGAGGTCGCCGCCCTCGCGCCGCCGCACCAGCTGGCGCGCCTGACCTCGTACTTCTGGACGATGGCCTACCTGGGCTTCCTCGCCCCCTACGTCATCACCCTGTTCAACGGGGTCTTCTCCCCGCCCGCGATCCTCACCGGCGCGGCCGTGCTCGCGGTGGTCACGCTCGCGGCGGTCACCTACCGCGGCACCCGTCACCACGCCGAAAACTAAGGTGGCCCCAACACAGCCAGCGGAGAGGCGAGCCGGTAAAAATGGGGAAGATGGAATCATTGCCCGAGTCCTTCTATCGGCACCTGGGCGGCGGCCGCTATGCGTCCAGTCCTGCCACGGCGGGGCCGTGGAGCCCGAAGACGCAGCACGGCGGCCCTCCCTCCGCGCTGCTGGGCAGGGCGCTGGAACGGCACGCGGCCCGGGAGGGGTTGCGCATCGCGCGCATCACGCTGGATCTGCCGCGCCCGGTTCCCGTGGGCGAGCTGGAGGTCCACGTCCGTACGCTCCGCTCGGGCGGGCGCACCGAGCTGCTGGAGGGCGAGCTGACCGCCGACGGCAAGAGCGTGCTGGTGGCCCGGGCCTGGAAAATCGCCACCAGTCCTGCCGACACCCCGTCGCTGCGGCCGGTTCCGGACCCGCCCGAGCTGCCGCGGGCGCAGCCCGCGCAGACGATGGCGGGCGCTCACCTGGACGGCTACATCTCCGCGATGGAGTGGCGGTTCGAGCCGGGGAACGCGTTCGACACGCCCGGCCCGGGCACGGCCTGGGCGCGGCAGCGCATTCCGCTGGTGGCCGGTGAGGAGGACACTCCCCTGACCCGCGCCCTCACGCTGGCCGACAGCAACTGGGCCGTGGCCTTCGAACTCGACCATCAGCAGCGGTTCGTCATCAACACCGACATCACGCTGGCGCTGCACCGGGAACCCGTCGGCGAATGGTTCTGCATACGCGCCGCCACCGCGGCCAGCCCCCACGGGTCCGGCCTGGCGCTCGGGCAGCTCGACGACGAGGCCGGGGACTGCGGCCGCATCCTCCAGACCCTGCTGGTCGCCGACCGCTCGGACGCCTCCGGACAGTGAGCACCGGGGGGGGCGTCTCTTGGGCTCGGGCGCACCCGGCACGTACCATCCCGGCAGTGTGGGGCCCGCCATTTCCTCCGGCCCGCCCCGCCACCCGTCAGCAAGGAGTTCTCATGTCCAAGCCGCCGCTGCCGCCCGAGGCCGTCGCCCTGCTGCGCCGCCCCAATCCGGCCGTCATGGCCACCGTGCGCTCGGACGGCACCCCCGTGTCCACTCCCACCTGGTACGCGTGGGAGGACGGCCGGGTCCTGGTCAACCTGGACGACGGCCGGGTACGGCTGAAGCACCTGCGCCGCGATCCCCGGGTGACCCTCACCGTCCTGGACAAGGACGACTGGTACACCCATGTCACGCTCATCGGACGTGTCGTCGAGCTGCGTGAGGACGAGGGCCTGGCCGACATCGACCGCATCGCGCACCACTACATCGGTGGCCCGTATCCGGACCGGGTCCGCGCCCGGACCAGCGCGTGGATCGAGGTCGAGCGGTGGCACGGCTGGGGTTCGATGAAGGACAACGACCAGGCTTCCGGGTAAGCGTCGAACATCCCGGCCGCCCCGGCCCCAGGAAGCCCCGGAGCCGGGGCAGGGACCTTCGTGTCAGGCGGTGACGGTCTCCCTCAGGTGTTCCGGGGACGCCGTCGCCCCCTGCTCGTCCTCCGTGATGCCGAGCTCCACCCGCGCGCGGTCCACCATCCGGCGGGCGTGCCGCAGCCCGATCCGGTCCAGCGCACCGGCCAGTTCGGCGAGATCGGCGGCCGTTCCGTCCCGGTCGCGTCCCAGCCGGGCCAGGGACTTGACGAGCCCCAGTCTGGCGAGGGCCTCGCCGCGCGGCTCGCTCATGGTGCGGAACTCGGTCAGCGCCTCCTGGTAGATGTCACGCGCCTCGGCGAAGCGGCCCGCGCGATAGAGCACATTGCCGCGCATCTTGTGGTTGTAGGCCAGCGCGCTCATGAGGTTCATCGTGCGGCACGTCACCTCCGCCTCGGCGAGCAGCTCCAGCGCACGGTCCGCGTCGCCGTCGCGCACCGAGACGATGTCGGCCAGGCCGCGCAGCGCCCAGGCGTGTCCGCGCCGGTCGTCGGCCTGCGCGGCGATCGCCGCGGACTCCTCGAACATCGCGTACGCCGTGTCGTACGACCCGGTGTTGCGATGCATCTGGGCGATGCCCTCCAGCGCCCATACGGTGTGCCGTGCCTCGCCACGTTCCCGCGCCTCGGCGAGGAGTTGCTCGTGCAGCGCGCTCACGGCCTCGTAATCCCCTTGGATGCGGCCCGTCTCCGCCATGCCCGCGAGCGCGTAGCCGCGGGCGAGGATGTCCCCTCCGTGTTCGGCGAGTTCGGCCGCGAAGCCGAGCAGCCGCCATGCCAGCGCCAGTGCGCCCCGCTGCCGGGCGAGCGTGCCGCCGCTCCACAGCGCCCACGCCATGGCCCCGGCGTCCCCCGCCGTGCGGGCCGCCCGATAGCTGGCCTTCCACTCGCGGTCGGCATCCGTCACGTGTCCCAGCCTGCGGTGGGCTTCGGCCACCGCCAGCCCCACGCGTGCCGTCTCACGCGGGCAGCCGCTCCGCTCGGCCGCCCGCAACTGCTCGGTGCCCGCGGCCAGTACGTCGACCAACGATGAGTTCACGGACAGGGTGGTGGTGAGGGAGCCCTGGTACTCCGGGGCGAATGCCTTGCCGTACATGGATGCCTTTCCGTCGGTGATTCCCGCGGAAGCGCATGCCACCCGCTATACACCGCGTCTATACATCACGTGCATAGCAGGGTGCAAACGACCCCCTCTCCGGTGGCCGCCGCGCGTCCGCTGCCGATCAAGACGCGATACGGCCCGGGGAGGTTGTTCCGGATCCGTGTCATCCACATACGGGTTCCCGGACGGCCGGACGCCCGGGAACCCGCCACGGTCAGGTGGTGCGCAGTGCCTGGCCCGGGAGCGAGGCCAGCAGTTCCCGGGTGTACGCGTGGCGCGGGGCCTTCAGGACCTCGTCCACATCGCCCCGCTCCACGACCCGCCCCTCCTTGAACACCAGCACGCGGTCGGCGAGATGGTGCACCACGCCCAGGTCGTGCGAGATGAAGAGCAGCGAGGTCCCGAGTTCCGCCCGCAGGTCCCCGATCAGGTCGAGCACCTGGGCCTGGATCAGGACGTCCAGTGCGGACAGCGGCTCGTCGCACACGATGATCTCCGGCTCGGCGATCAGCGCCCGCGCTATCGCCACCCGCTGACGCTGCCCGCCGGACAGCGAGCGGGGGCGGCGGGTGAGATGGCCCGCGGTCAGCCCGACGCGTTCGAGGGCGGCGACGGCCAGGTCACGCCGCTGGGCCCGGGAGTCCTGCCGCGGGATGTTCTCCGCCAGCACCTGGCCCACGGTCCAGCGCGGGTCGAAGGAGCTGAGCGGGTCCTGCGGTACGTACTGGACCAGCCGCCGCGAGGCCCTGCGCTCCCGCTCGGTCAGCACGCTCCAGGGGTGGCCGTGCAGCCGTACCTCGCCGGAGTCGGGCCGGGTGAGGGCGAGCACGATGTCGGCGCAGGTCGTCTTGCCCGAGCCGGACTCCCCGACGATGCCCAGCGCCTCCCCGCGGTGGAGCCGGAACGACACGTCGTCCAGGGCGGTGAACCGCTCCTGACCGGGGCCGCGCAGGGCGTACGTCTTGGTCAGGCGGCTCGCCTCCAGGACCACCTCGTCGTCGGACCGCCGCGGGGAGCCCGGTTCGCCGGGGGTGGCGGTGGCGGTGGGGCGGTCACCGGTCAGCCGCGCGCCGCGCGAGGCGGCCGAGGGGATCGCCGCCAGCAGCTGCCGGGTGTACGGGGCGCGGGGGCGCCGGAGCACCTCGCGCACCGGCCCGTCCTCCACCACCCGGCCGCGTTCCATCACCAGGACGCGGTCGGCGATGTCCGCGACGACGGCCAGGTCATGGCTGATCAGCAGCAGCCCCGTGCCGTCGGCGACGCGGGCGGCGAGGAGTTCGACGATCTGCCGCTGCACGGTCACGTCCAGCGCCGTGGTCGGCTCGTCGGCGATGATCAGCCGGGGTTCGGCGGCGATGGCGGAGGCGATCAGGGCGCGCTGGCGCAGTCCCCCGGACAGCTCGTGCGGATGGGCGTCGATCCGCCGTTCCGGCTCCGGCATGCCGACCGCCCGCAAGGTGTCCAGGACACGTTCGCGCGCCCGGGCGCGGGGCACCAGCCGGTGGTGCCGGATCGCCTCGCCCACCTCCTGGCCCACGGTACGGAGCGGGTCGAGGGAGACCAGCGCGTCCTGGAGGACGAGTCCGGCGAACCGGCCGCGCAGCGCACGCCAGTCCCGCTGGGAGAAGCGGGTCGCGTCCCGGCCGTCGACCCGCAGCGCGTCGGCCCGGATCACCGCCTCCCGGGGGTTCAGCCCGACGAGGGAGCGGGCGGTGACGCTCTTGCCCGAGCCCGATGCGCCGACGATCGCCACGCACTCCCCCGGGTGGACCGCGAAGGAGACGCCGTGCACGGCGGGTACCGTGCCGCCGCGCGCACGGAAACCGACGCGCAGCGCGTCCACTTCGACGAGCGGGCGGGCGGAGGCCGTGTCGCTTGCGGTCATGAGGTCCTGCCTTCCAGGAGGAGTTGCAGCTTGCGGCCGACGACGGTGAAGGCGATCACCGTGGCGGTCATCGCCAGCCCCGGGAAGAGCCCGGCCCACCAGGCGGTACGGAGGATGTCGCGGCCCTCGGACAGCATCACGCCCCACTCGGGCACCGGGGGCTGGGGGCCGAGGCCGAGGAAGCTCAGCCCGGAGACGGCCACGATCGAGGTGCCGATGTCGATGGTGGCGATGACGGGGATGGCGACCAGGACGTTGGGGGCGATGTGGCGTGCCAGGATCCAGCCGCGGCCGCGTCCCTGGACCACGGCGTGGGTGACGTATCCGGCGTCCTTCACCGCCCGGGTCTGCGCGCGGATCACCCGGGCGAACTTCGGTACGCCCGAGATGCCGATCGCCACCGCGATGTTGAAGACACCGGGCCCGGTGAAGACCACCACGAGCATCGCCAGCAGCACGCCCGGAAACGCGGAGACCACGTCGAGCACCCGCGCCACGGCCTCGTCGGCTGCCCGGCCGGACAGCCCGGCGAGGACGCCGGTCAGCAGGCCGAGGACCAGGCTGATGAGCATGGCCGCCACGCCGAGCAGCAGGGAGTAGCGCGCCCCGTGCACGACCCTGGCGAACACGTCCCGGCCGAGCAGGTCGGTGCCGAACCAGTGCCGCGCGCCGGGTGCCTGGAGGGATTCGGGCATCGAGGAGCGGAGCGGGTCGGTGTCGCCGAAGAGACCGGGGAAGGCGGCGGCGAGCAGCAATACGGCGATGAGTGCGGCGCACAGCGCGGTGCCGGTGTGGCGCAGCAAACCAAGACGTGGGGTCATCGGGTCCTCAGCCTCGGGTCGATGAGCAGGTTGACGATGTCGACGAGCGTGGAGATGACCACGTACGCGAAAGCGGCGAGCAGGACGACGGCGAGCACGACCGGCACGTCCTTGTTGGTCACGGCGGTCAGTGTGACGGCGCCGAGCCCGGGACGGCCGAAGACGGTTTCGGTGATGACGGCGCCGCCGAGCAGGTTGCCGATCATCCAGCCGCCCAGGTTGATCACCGGTGGCAGCGCGTGGGCCAGGGCGTGGCGCAGCCGCACCAGGGTCTCGCCGACGCCCCGCGCCCGTACGGTGGTGATGAACGGCTGCTCCAGCGTGGATTCCAGTGCTTCCCGCAGGACTTGGGACAGCAGTCCGGCCATGGGCAGTCCGAGGGTGACGGCGGGCAGGACGAGGGAGGCCGCCCCGCGGTCGGCGGTGACCGGGAACCAGCCCAGCTCGAACGAGAACACCATCAGCAGCAGGATCCCGAGCCAGTACACCGGCGTGGAGGTGGCGACGAGTTCGGCCAGTGAGGCCAGTGCGCGCAGGGGACGCGCCCGGCCCGCGGTGGCGGTCGCCACCGACAGGGCGAGGACGAGGGCCAGGCCCGCCGCGAGCAGGGTCAGTTGGGCCGTGGGCCACAGCTGGTCGCCGACGATGGAGGCGACCGGCTGCCGCATCGCGTAGGAGGTGCCGAGGTCGCCGTGCAGCAGCCGTCCCAGATAGTCCAGGTACTGCACGAGGGGCGGCCGGTCCAGGCCCCATTCGGCGGCGACCGCCTCCTGGGCTCCCGGATAGGTCTGGTCGCCGAGCAGGATGTCCTCGATCTTTCCCGGCATGGTGTGCAGCACGACGTAGGCCACGGTGGCGGCCGCCCACATCACACCGAGACCGGTGGCGACGCGGGTGGCGATCCTCCGCCGGGCCACGGCTCCCGGCCGGGCCGGGCGGGTGTCCGCGGGGCGGTCGGTGGTGGCGGCGGCCGTGGTCATCGGCCGACCCGTACCGCGTAGGAGGTGGCGGGCGAGTCGAGCTGGGTCTCGAAGCCGAGCCCGTGGACCGTGTCGGAGGCGGCGATCTGGTAGTGCGGGGCGAACAGCGGGACGATGTACGCCCGGTCCACGGCGCGCCGCTGGATCTTCGCGAGCAGGGGGCGGCGCCGCTCCAGGTCGGTGGTGGCCAGGGCCCGGTTGATCATGGCGTCGAGCTTTCTGTCGTACCCGTGGACGTTGCCGTAGAGGAACTCGGTGCTGCCGAGGACCTGCCGCAGCTCCAGCCCGGCGTCCAGCGGATTGAGTGTGTTCGGGTAGATGCTCCAGTTGCCGGTGGCCTTCTGGTCGGTGAACTCCCCGGCAGTGTTGATCTTCAGATCGAGGTCGAGTCCGATGTTCTGCCGCAGCTCGGCCTGGAGCGCCTCGATCAGCACATCGCGGTTGTCGCGCACATACGGCTGGGGATAGCCGACCTCGAGGGTGAGCCTCTCGCCGTCCTTGGTGCGGTAGCCGTCGCCGTCGCGGCCGGTCCACCCCGCCTCGTCCAGCAGCCGGTTGGCCTTCTTCGGGTCGTTGCCCCAGGTGCCCTTCAGCGAGGCGTCGTAGTCGGAGTTGTCCGGGCCGATGTTGGACCAGGCGCGCGGCACGGTGCCCCGGTAGACGGCCTTCACCACCGCGTCCAGATCGGCGCCGTCGCGCAGCGCGCGCCGGACCCGGATGTCGGCGCCGGGCCCCCGGGTGTAGTTGATGTTGAGGGTGAACGAGGTCTGCCGGGACGGTCCGGTGCGGTACTGGAAACCCTTCACGCCCTTGAACAGCGGTACGTCCAGGGGCTGTACGCCCTCGATGGCGTCCACCTGCCCCGAGGCGAGCGCGCCGGAACGAGTGGAGTACTCGGGCAGGAAGCGGTAGGTGACGGCGTCGAGATACGCCGGGCCGCGGTGCCGCGAGAAGCCGGGCGGCCAGTCGTAGCGGGGGTTCTTGCGGAAGCGCACGGACTGGCCGCGGGTGTAGTTGTCGAGGGTGAACGGGCCGGTGCCGACGAGCGACCGGCTCGCGTTGCACAGCGTGTCGCCCTTCTTCAGCGAGGACGGCGAGAGGAAGCCCAGCTTGACGCTGGAGAGCGACTCCAGGAGCGAGGAGTCGGGCTTCTTCAGCTCGATCCGCAGCGTGTGCGGGTCGGGCGCGGTGCTGCGCTCGTAGTTGACGAGCAGGCTGGCGGCGTCCGCGGCGTTCGCCGGGTCGGCGACGTAGTCGAAGTTGGCCTTCGCGGCCGTCGCGTCGAAGCGGGTGCCGTCGCTGAACGTCACGTCGTCACGGAGCCGGAAGGTGTAGACCGTGCCGCCGTCGGAGATCTTCCAGTGCGTGGCCAGCCAGGGCGCGAAGGTGCCGTCCGGCTTCTTAGCGATCAGCGAGTCGACGTAGTTGCGGATGATGATGAACGCGTTCTGCTGTGTGGAGCGGTGCGGGTCGAAGCACTGCGGCTCCGTGGTGACACCCCAGGTCAGGGAGTTGCCCGCAGCGGAAGTGCGGGACCCGGCCCCGGAGGGCGCGCAGCCGGCGAGCAGCAGCAGCGCCTCGAGGGCGGCGGCGAGGAGGCGGCGGTTACGCATGGCTCCCCCGCTCGGCGTCGCGGGCGGTGTGCAGCGGCTTCGCGAAGCAGACGCTGTACGGGTCGAGCGCGTACGGCGGATACGCCGGGATGCGATGCCAGCCCTCGCGGGCGTAGAGGGCGGCGGCCTCCGGCTGCTCGATCCCGGTCTGGAGCATCAGCCGGGTGATGCCCCGCTTGGCGGCGGACGCCTCGACGGCCGCCAGCGCCGCCACGGCCAGCCCGCGCCCGCGGTGGTCGGCGTGTACGAACACCCGCTTGATCTCCCACCGGCCACCGGTGAGCGCGCGCAGCGAGGCGGTGGCGACGGGTTCGCCGGACCCGGTGAAGGCGACCCAGGTGACGGCGACCTCGTCGGGGGTGGGAGGGGGCGGCAGATGTGGGCGTGGCCCGTACTTCGCGTACCGCGGCTTGATCTCCGCGTCCATCAGCGCCCGCAGTTCGGCGGCCGCAGGGTCGTCCCACCCGAGTGCCACCCAGTGGACGGGGACGGGACCGCCGGGGGCGGGCAGGGCCGCGGAGAGGGCGGTGGGTGTGTGGGTCATCGGGCCGCCTCCGGCTTCAGTGCCCCGGCCAGTCGGCCCACGGCCGTGGCCACGTCGTCCTCGGCCACCGCGCCGATGCCGAGCCGGATGCGCCCCGGGGAGCCGGTGCCGCCGGGCGGGGAGAAGTGGCTGCCGACACCGAAGTCGGTACCGAGGGCGTGGGCCCGCGTCCGCGCCGCGTGCAGATCCAGACCCTCGTCCGCCACGGTGGCCCACAGGAACAGCCCGCCCTCCGGCAGCCGGGCCTCGATGCGGCCGGGGAGCGCCGTGGCGAGCGCCTCGTGGAGGGCGCGGGCCCTGCGCCCGTACAGCGCCCGTGCGTCGGCGGTGATGCGGTCGAAGAGGCCGGGCGTGGTCAGCAGTGCGGTGGCGATGGTCTGGGTGAAGGTCGAGGAGTGCTGGTCCTGGTTGGCGCGCAGCCGCGCCACCGCCGGGAGCAGCCATGGCGGGCCGACGATCCAGCCGAGGCGCAGACCGGGCCCGAGGGTCTTGGAGAAGCTGTTGACGCGGACCACCCGGTCGCTGTCGGTGCTCGGCTGGGGGACGGTGTCGCCGGAGTACCGCAGTTCGCGGTACGGGCTGTCGGCGACGACCGTGAAGCCGTAAGCCTCGGCGAGTTCGACGAGCCGGACGCGGGCGGCGGCGGGCAGCGTGGCGCCGGTCGGGTTGTGGAAGTCGGGCACGGTGTAGAGCACCTTGGGGCGGGCGCCGCCTTCGAGCGCCCCGGCGAGGGCGTCGATGTCCAGGCCGTCCGGGCCGGTGGGGACCGGCAGGTACGTGACGTGGGACCGGCCGAGGACGCGCAGTGCGAGCGGGTAGCCGGGGTCCTCGACCGCGACCAGGTCGCCGGGGTCGAGCAGGGCGTCGAAGACCAGCGAGAGCGAATGCAGTGCCCCGTTGGTGACGAGCACGCGGTCCGCGGAGACCCCTTCGTGGTGGCCGATCCATGCGCGCAGCTCCGGCGTCCCCTCCACACCGGAGTACTGGAACGCGGCGGCTGCCGACGGGCCACCGAGCAGGCCGGCCGCGGCCTCGGCCAGCTCCTTGACCGGCAGTGCCTCATCGGCGGGAGTGCCGCTGGTGAGCGGGAGGAAGCCGGGGACTCCGGCCGGTGGCGGGGCGCCGAAGCCGCCCAGGGCGGTGGTGTCGGCGCCGCGGCGGGAGAGGGCCATGAGGTGATCTCCAGAGCAGGTGGGTGTTTCGTTGGGTGGCCGGAGCGCCCGGGGCGGCTCGGCGGGCAGGGCGTTCAGAGGGCCTTGCCGGGGTTGAGGATGCCGAGCGGGTCGAACACGGCCTTGACGCCTCGCTGGAGCGCGAGTCCGGCCGCGCCGAGTTCGTCCTCCAGCCAGCGCCGCTTGGTGACACCGACCCCGTGCTCGCCGGTGATGGTCCCTCCCAGGGCCAGCGCCGCGCGCACCAACTCATCGGCTGCGGCGTCCAGTTCGGGTGGCGCGGGGGAGGTGGCGGCGGTGCCCTCGGGGATGGGCAGGGAGAGCACCGGATGCAGATTGCCGTCGGCGGCGTGGGCGACGGCCGCGAAGTCCAGCCCGTACCGTCGCCCGATGCGCTCCCCCTCCTCGTACATCCGCGCCACCTTCGACTTGGGTACGGCGACGTCCTCGCCGACCGTCCACAGCGGGCGGGTCCGGCCGCGTCCGGAACGGCGCAGCTCCCACAGCCGTTCGGCCTCCGCCTCATCGGTGATCCGGCGCGCGTCCCCGCCGGTGTGGCGCAGCGCCGCGGCGACGTCCTCGGCCTCGGCCGCGGCGGCGTGTCCGTCCGTCTGCACCAGCAGCAGGACGTGGCCGCCGTCGGTGAGCCGGGAGCCGCTGTGCTCGTCGATGTTGCGGAGACTGGCGTGGTCGATCAGTTCGGCGACCGCCGGGACGACGCCGGTGCGCGAGATCTGCCGTACCCCGTCCAGCGCGGCGCGTACAGAGGGGTAGTACGCGCTGACCGTGGCGGTGGCGGCGGGGAGCGGACGCAGTCGTACGGTGGCGCCGACGATCACTCCGAGGGTGCCCTCGGAGCCGACGAACAGGGCGGTCAGGTCCAGTCCGGTGACCCCTTTGACGCTGCGGTGGCCGGTGCGCAGGGCGGTTCCGTCGGCGAGCACGACATCGAGCGCCAGGACGGAGTCACGGGTGACGCCGTACTTGGCGGAGCGCAGGCCGCCCGCGTTGGTGGCGATGTTGCCGCCGATGGTGGAGATGGCCTGGCTGGCCGGGTCGGGCGCGTAGTACAGCCCGTACGCGGCCAGAGCGCCGTTGAGGTCGGAGTTGATCACCCCGGGCTGGACGACGGCCACCTCGTCCTCGGGCGAGATCTCCACGATGCGGTTCAGCCGCTCGGTGCTGAGCACCAGGCAGCCGTCGACGGCGGTCGCGCCACCAGAGAGGCCGGTGCCCGCGCCACGGGTCACCACGGGGACGCGGTGCCGGTGAGCGAGTGTCAGGACGGTGGCCACCTCGGCCGCGTCTCCAGGGCGCACGACGGCGAGCGCCCGGGCCCCGGCCGCTCCGGAGCGGTCGTCGAGGTACGGGAGGAGGTCCGCTTCGTCGGCCAGGGGCGCGGACGGCTCGGCGAGGGCTTGGCCGAGCTCCCGCAGGAACGTGTCGGTCACGATGGTTTTCCTCAGGGGATGCGTGGCCTCTTCGGTGCCGACGCAGGCGAGTTGACGAGCCGTCATGACTCACGGGCGCACGAGAGCACCGGCCCGTACGGGCAGACGGAGCACGTCAGAACAAGTGAAAGAGGAAGGCGCCCGACGGGCAGCCGTCAATGCCTCAACAACACTGCGCGCTCACCACTCGACCGAAGTCGACGTGGTGGCGGTGCACCAAAAGCGTGGAGGCCATGGGCGTCACCCAACACCGGCATTCGTGTACTGGTCAAGCAGCGACCACCATGCGGAACGGCGGACGGCCACCGGACACACCGCCCATCTCACCATGCGGTCTATTCTTGACCTGGGCAGACAGGAATGTGAGCATCCCATCCCATGTCGCGGACCCTCTTCTGCACGCGCCGCCGCACGGTCGATCACATGGTGATCACCAGTGCCGCCTGTTTCTCTCACTGATCTCATTCCCGCTCGGGGCCGGCCCGTCTCCCTTCGGCGTGCCCGCCCGCACTCTCTTCAGAGCGTCGAGGAGTCCACACGGTGATCCGTGTAGAGAAACTGCATAAAACCTTCGGTACCGGTACCGGTAGCCGTGCGCGGCCGGTGCTCCATGAAGTCGACCTGGACATCGCGCAGGGCACCATCGGCGCCGTCGTCGGCCCCAGCGGCGCGGGGAAGAGTACCCTGGCACGCTGCGTCAATCTACTCGAACGCCCCACATCCGGGCGGGTATGGGTGGCCGGAACCGATGTGACGGACCTTCCGGAGCGTGAACTCCGCCCTGCCCGGCGGGCCATCGGAACCGTCTTCCAGTCCGCCAATCTGCTGCGCAGGCGTACGGCGGCGGAGAACGTCGCCATGCCACTGCGGTATCTCGGGGTGACCGCACGGGACGAGAAGCGCCGCGTCGCCGAACTGCTGGAGCGGGTCGGCCTCGCGGACCGGGCCGACGACTACCCCGCGCAGCTGTCCGGCGGTCAGCGCCAACGCGTGGGCATCGCACGGGCGTTGGCCCTGCGCCCCAAGGTGCTGCTGTCCGACGAGGCCACCTCCGGCCTCGACCCCGCCGCCACCCGGTCCGTCCTGGCCCTGCTGCGCGAGCTGCGGACGGACCTGGATCTGGCCATCCTCCTGATCACCCACGAGATGGAGGTGGTCCGCGAAGTGGCGGACACCGCCGCCCTGCTGCGCGAGGGGCGCGTCGTCGAGTCGGGCCCCGTCGACCGGCTCGTGGCCGACCCGCACTCCGCGCTCGGCAACGCGCTGCTCCCCGACCGGCCGGTCTCCCCGAACCGGCAGGGCCTCGGCACCTGGCGGCTCACCTACCAGGGACACGCGGTGCCCACGGACTGGCTGACGCGGCTCGGCGCGGACCACGGACTCGACGTCCACGTACTGTCCGCGACGGTGGAGGAGATCGCCGGGCGGGTGGCGGGCCGCGCGACCGTCGCGGTCGGCCACGACCGGGCGGACGAGCTGACGTCCGTCCTGGCGGGCTGGGGCATCCACGCCGAACCGGTGCCCCCGGAGCGGACCCCACCCGCCGACGAACCGGTGCGCTTCGCGCCGGTGCGCGAGGCGGTCACGGAGGCGGTCGCATGAGCACCGAACCCGACCAGCTCTGGCCCCTGCTCTTCCCCGCGATCGGCCAGACCCTCCAGATGGTCGTGGCCGTCATGCTCATCGTCGTCGCCGTGGGCACCCCGGTGGGCGTGGTGCTCCACAACGCCTCGCCCGGCGCGCTGTTTCCGCACCGGGCCCTGCGGGCCGCGCTCAGCTGGGTGGTCAACCTGGGCCGTTCGCTGCCGTTCCTGATCCTGATGGCCGCGATCATCCCGTTCACCCGGTACGTGGCGGGCACGACCATCGGGGTGTCCGCCGCGATCGTCCCGATGTCGCTCGCGGGCATCCCCTACGTCGCGCGGCTGGTGGAAACGGCCCTGCGCGAGGTGCCCCGCGAAGCCGCCGAAGCGGGGCGCGCCGCGGGCGGCTCACGCCTTCAGGTGATCGTGTCCGTGCAGCTGGCGGAGGCGCTGCCCGCGCTCGCGGGAAGTCTGACGATCGCGATCGTCGGCATGCTGGAGTTCTCCGCCATCGCCGGGACCATCGGGGCCGGTGGCATCGGCTACCTGGCCATCAGTTACGGCTACGAGCGCTTCGACACGACGGTCATGGCCGCCACGATCGTCACCCTCATCGTCATGGTGCAGCTGATCCAGTTCACCGGTGACCGCATGGTGCGCCGTCTGGCCCACTGAGACGCCCGCTGAGACGCCCGCTGAGACGCCCGCTGAGGCCGCTCAGCCCCGCCGCGCCCCCGCACCCTCCTCATCCCACCGGGGAACACCCATGCCTTTCGTCCATGACCACGGCTTCGAACTGAAGTCAAGACTGCCCCGCCGCATCGCCGTCACGGCCGCGACCAGTGCCGTTGCCCTCGCCATCGGCTCGCTGGTCGCCGCGCGGGTGGGCGGCGAGGACCACCCGCCCCTGGGAAGGACCCTGAGGGTCGGCTACAACCAGGGCAGCATCCCGCAGAGCGCCATCGTGAAGTACCTCGCCGCCAAGGTCGACCAGGACCACGGCATCACGGTCAAGCCGTATCCCGTCAACGAGGCCAACCAGGTCAACGGCTCGACCGCGGACGGCAAGCTGGCCGCGAACATCACCCAGCATGCCGAGTGGCTCAAGGTCATCGTGGCCAACGAGGGCTACCAGGCGAAGGCCGTGCAGCCCCTCTTCACCCAGGCGTTCGCCCTCTACTCGCAGAAGTACGGCAGCGTGAAGGACCTCCCGCACGGCGCACGGATCACCCTCCCCAACGACCCGGCGAACCAGACCCAGGCGCTGCTGACCCTCCAGAAGGTGGGGCTGATCAAGCTCAAGAAGGACGTGGACCCACTCACCGCGCAGCTGGGCGACATCGCCGGGAACCCCCACGGCTTCCGCTGGCACGAGGTGTCCCTGGACGCCATCGCCCGCTCCCTCCCCGACGTCGACGCCGCCATCAACTACGCCTACAAGTTCCGCGTCGCCAAGATCCCGATCAAGCAGCGCATCCTGCTGCCGCGGGCCGACGAACGCTTCGCCATCCAGCTCGTCGTCGGCACCGCCTATGCCGACGACCCCGCCATCACCCGGCTCAAGGCCGCGTTCGCCGACCCCAGGGTGGCCCGCTTCATCAGACACCACCTGGACGTGGAGACCCAGCCCGCCACGATCCCCGCCGACCAGCGACAGCGAGCCGCCCCATGACCCTCTCGCCCGGCAGGCGACACCTGCACCTCAACGTCAACATCTTCCAGTCCGGGATCTTCGCCGGTGCGTGGCGGGCCCCCGACGGCGACCCGCGCGCCGCCTTCTCCCTCGACCACTACCTCACCACCGCCCGCATCGCCGAGGCCGCGAAGCTCGACGCCGTCTTCCTCGCGGACACCCCCGTGCTCACCCCCGACGTGGCCCACCGCCCCGAATACGCCCTGGAACCCACCGTCATCCTCGCCGGGATCGCGGCGCACACCAGCCGCATCGGCCTCATCGCCACCGCCTCCACCAGCTACAACGAGCCCTACAACATCGCCCGCCGGTTCGCCTCGCTGGACCACCTCAGCCGGGGCCGCGCCGGGTTCAACGCGGTGACCACGGCCGGCCCCGCCGCCGCCCGCAACTTCGGGCTGGATCAGGCACCCACCCACCGCGACCGCTACCGGCGCGCCGCCGAGTTCGTCGAGACCGTCGGCGAGCTGTGGGACAGCTGGGACGACGACGCCCTCATCGGGGACCCCGCGCGGGGCGTGTTCGCCGACCCGGCCCGTATCCACACCATCGACCACCGGGGCGAGTTCTTCCGCGTACGGGGGCCGCTCAACACCCCGCGCTCGCCGCAGGGCCGTCCCGTCCTCGTCCAGGCGGGCGGATCGCCCGACGGCATCGAACTCGCCGCCGCGCACGCCGAGGCCGTCTTCAGCGCCGCACAGACCCTGGACGAGGGCACGGCGTACTACCGGGCTGTGAAGTCCCGGGCCGCCGCGCTCGGCCGCGACCCCGAGGGGCTCGTCGTGCTGCCCGGGCTGTCGACGGTCGTCGCCGCCACCCGCGATGAGGCGCTGGAGCGGCTGAACAGCCTCCAGGACCTCATCCCGCTCCGCTACGGTCTTGACCGGCTCGCCGCCCTCCTCGGCATCGACGCCGACGCCCTCGACCCGGACGCGGAACTGCCGTGGGACCTCATCGGCCCCGCCGAAGACGTCCAAGGGCTCCAGACCTTCTTCACCGTCACCACCGACCTCGCCCGGCGCGAGCGGCTCACCGCCCGGCAGCTGATCCGGCGGCTCGGCGGCGGACTCGGCCACCGCGTCGTCGCCGGCAGTCCGGCCGACATCGCCGACACCATCGAGGAGTGGTTCACCGCGGGCGCGGCCGACGGCTTCAACCTGATGCCCGACGTGCTCCCGAGCGGACTCGCCTCCTTCGCCGAGCACGTGGTCCCGGAGCTGCGCCGCCGAGGGCTGTTCCGTGACACTTACGCGGGCGCCACGCTCCGCGACCACTTCGGCCTGGCCCGGCCACTGGTGGCCCGCCACGCACCCGACACGGCGGAGGTTCTGGCCCGATGACACGCCAACTCAGGATGACACGCCAACTCAGTCTGCTGGTGAACATCACCGGCGTCGGCGCCCACCCCGGCGCCTGGACCCTGCCCGGTCCGGCCCCGGACGCCTACGTCGACCCCGAACACCATCTGCGGGTGGCCCGCACCGCCGAGCACGGCGCCCTCGACGGGTTGTTCCTGGCCGACATCCCCGCCCTCCACGGCGACATCGGCCAGGGCCCCGGGCAGGCCCTGGAACCGTCGATGCTGCTGACCTACCTCGCCGCCGCCACCGAGCGCATCGGGGTCGTCTTCACCGGGTCCACCACCTTCAACGAGCCCTACAACCTGGCCCGCCGGGTGCTCTCGATCGACCACGCCTCGCGGGGGCGCGCCGGATGGAACGCGGTCGCCACCTTCTTCCCCGAGGCGGCGCGGAACTTCGGCCTCGACACCGTCCTCGACCCCGGCACCCGCTACCGCAGGGCGGAGGAGTTCATCGGCTTGGTGCACCGGCTGTGGGATTCCTGGGAGGACGGCGCGCTCATCGCGGACACCGACGGCGCGCGCTTCGCCGACCCCGGCCGGATTCACTCCGCCGACCACACCGGTGAGTTCTTCGACGTGGCGGGGCCGCTCAACGTGCCGCGCTCCCCGCAGGGCCGCCCCGTGCAACTCCAGGCCGGGGCCTCGCCGCAGGGCGTGGCGCTCGCGGGACGGTTCGCCGAGGCGGTCTACGCCCCGCTGCTCGACGAGGAGGCGGCCCGCGGCTACCGCGCGCGGCTCGCCGGGCAGGCGCACCGGTACGGACGCGACGTGTCCGGCATCCGGCTGCTGCCCGGCCTCACCCCGGTGATCGGCAGCACCGAGGCCGAGGCCCGCGCCCGCTTCTCCGCGCTCGAGGCGGGCGTACGCCAGGACGCGCGGCAGGTCGGCCGGGTGGCCCGTACGCTGGGCCTCGATCCCGCCACCACCGACCCCGAAGCCCCGCTGACCGAGGCCCAGTTGTCCGGGCCGCCACCGGACCGGCTGCCCACCGGCTTCTTCCGCACCCACGCCGAGATCGCCCGCCGGGAGGGGCTGTCCCTGGCCGGGCTCGCCGCACGCACCATCGGCGGCCACCGGTCGGTCATCGGCACTCCCGAGCGGATCGCCGACGACATCACCGGCTGGTGGTCGGCCGGTCTGGTGGACGGCTTCACCCTGCTGCCCGACGCGCTGCCCGACGGCCTGGACACCTTCGTCGACCACGTCGTGCCGCTCCTGCGGCAGCGCGGCGTCTTCCGCCACGGCTACACGGGCACGACCCTCCGCGACCACCTGGGGCTCCCCGTACCGGCACCGTCCTCCGAACAGAAAGGGGCCCCGGCCCGATGAACACCACCACCGCCCCACGGGCCGTCACCGTACGGGACGTCCTCGACCGCGTCGCCGGGCTGACCGACACCCTCGCCGTCGACACCGCGCGCCGCGAGGCCGAGCGGGAGCTGCCGTACGGGTCCATGGACGCGGTGCGGGCGAGCGCCATCGGATGCCTGCGGGTCCCGGCGGCGTACGGAGGCCCGGGGGCGAGCCTCGTCGACGTGTTCCAGACCGTCGTCGACCTGGCCGAAGCGGACTCCAATGTGGCACAGGCGCTCCGCCCGCACTTCGGCTTCCTCGAGAAGCTCATCAGCGACGGCGGGAAGGCGGACCGCGAGCGGTGGTTCACCGCGGCGCTGGCGGGCGAACTCTTCGGCAACGCCACCGGGGAGACCGCGGCCAAGCACCCCGGCGACATCCACACCGCCCTGGTGCCCGACGGCGATCGCTACCGGCTCAGCGGCACGAAGTACTACAGCACCGGCAGCCTGTTCGCCGACTGGGTGGTCATCGCCGCGAAGAACCACCTCGACCAGCGGGTCCGCGTCGTCCTCCCCCATGACCGCCCCGGGCTGCGGCTGCTCGACGACTGGGACGGCATGGGCCAGCGCATGACGGCGAGCGGCACCACGGAGCTGGACGAGGTGGTGGTGTACCCGCGGGAGGTCATCGTGGACGAGGCCGTGGGCGTGCGCCGGACCCACCTCGGCGCGTACCACCAGCTCTACCTCGCCGCCGTGGAGACCGGCATCGCCAAGAACGCGGTGCGCGACGCGATCGGCTACGCCCGAGACCGCGCCCGCGCGGTCCGGCACAGCGGCGTCGACCACGCGGTTCAGGACCCGTTCGTGCAGCACACTGTGGGCGAGATGGCGGCGCTCGGGTACGGGGCGGAGGCCACCGTGCTGCGCGCCGCGGCCGCCATCGACCGCGCCCTCGCAGGCCCCCGCGGCGAGGACGGTGTCGCAGGCGACGAACCGGCGCTCGCGGACGCGGCCACCGAGGTGGCGCAGGCGCAGGTGGTCGCCGCCCAGGCAGCTCTGCGGGCGGCGGAACGGCTGTACGACGTGGGCGGGGCCTCCGCCACCCGGCGCGCGTTCAACTTCGACCGCCACTGGCGCAATGCCCGCACCCTGGTCAGCCACAATCCGATCGCCCACAAGGCACGCGTGGTGGGCGACTACCTCCTCAACGCCGAGCCGCCGCCGCTGACGGGGTTCTTCTGAGCGGGGGCACGGGCAGCCGATGACACACAGCCGTCACCCGGTGCTCGTCTCCAGCCAGCCAGCCGCCCGCCGGGCAGCGCCCGAGGGGGCCGAGCCGAATATTGGCCTTCCCTTAACGAAACGCTGGAGCCACGCTGGCTCTGCCCTGAACCAGGGGCAACTACGGTGGTCTGCGGTCCCGCCCGTACGGAGGAAACATGCCACCCGATTCCGGATCGCCCCCTTTACCGGACGACCACTCGGCCGCCGAGACCCGCGTCGGGCCAGGTGAGGAGGGGAACGACGCGTCAAGCGTCCGGGACCGCTGGAGGGACCGCAAGACCACGGTCCTCACCGCGGCCGGTACCGCGCTGGTCCTCGCCGGATGTGCCCTGGCCATGTCGACGATCATCGACTCGGCCTCCGTCTCCTTCGGCAGCAGGCAGCCCGCAGGGGGACAAGTCTCGCTCACCGCCCCTCCGAGCCAGGAGGACGAGTCCGCTCCACCATCCGCCCCGTCATCCGCCCCCGAGGAGACTCCTCCGACCGGCTCCACCGCCCCTCAACCGTCGGCCAGCAGCGGTCCGGCAAGCCCCTCTCAGGGCGACGACGAGGATGACCGCGAAGACCGCTATGACGATGAAGACGACGAGGCGGACGACGACGGGTAGACCGTCTCCGCGCTGAACCCCAGCCCGGACGACGAGGCCGTCGTGGTGATCGCCCGCAGCGCCGAGGAGGCCATCGTCGTCTCATGAGGCCGCCCGGCGGGGGCCGGTGCGACGGCGGGCTCCGCGAGGCCGAGGTGGTCGCGCAGGGTGGTGCCCGTGTAGTCGTGCCGGAACACGCCGCGTTCCTGGAGCAGCGGGACGACGGTGTCGGCGAACGCGTCGAGGCCGCCGGGGGTGATGTGCGGGACCAGGATGAAGCCGTCGGCGGCGTCCGCCTGGACGAGCGCGTTGATGGTGTCGGCGACCGTGGCCGGGGAGCCGACGAACGACTGCCGTCCGGTGGTCTCGATGACCAGCTCGCGGATCGACAGGCTCTCCGCGGCGGCGCGCTCGCGCCACTCCCGGGCGATGGCGCGCGGGTCCCGGTGGGTGCGTACGCTGGCCCTGCCCCGGGCGACGGTGTTCTCGCCGGGGGCGGGATCGATGGCGGGGAGCGGGCCGTCGGGGTCGTAGACGGAGAGGTCGCGGTTCCAGACGTGTTCCAGATACCGGAGCGCGGTCTGTCCGCTGACCTGTTGCCGTCGCACCTCGTGGGCCAGTTCCTGTGCCTCGGCGTCGGTGTCGGCGAGCGCGAAGGTCGCCGCCGGCAGGATCAGCAGCTGGTCGGGGGTGCGGCCATGGTGCGCCAGGCGGCCCTTGACGTCGGCGTAGAACTCCCGGCCCGGGCTCCAGGGTGCTGTACCGGCTGAAGATCGCGTCCGCGCTCGATGCGGCGAATTCGCGCCCCTCCTCGGAGTCGCCCGCCTGGAAGATCACCGGGCGTCCCTGCGGGCTGCGCGGCACGTTGAACTATCCGGCGATGTCGAAGTGCTGTCCCTCGTGGACGAACGCACCGGCGCGCGCGTCCTCGAGGAAGACGCCGGTCTCCTGGTCGGCGACGATCTCGTCGCCGTGCCAGGAGTCCGCGATCGCCTTGGAGAGGTGGAACGGCTCGGTGTGGGTGGCGACCGCGGTCGGCACCAGCCCGATGTGCCGGGTCAGGGGCGCGACCCGGGCCGCGACGAGGACCGCGTCGAGTCGGCCGCGCACCTGGTCGGTACGTTCGTCGGGCTGCGTACGGTGCGAGGACTGGAGCGCGAGCCCGTCTTCGAGGGTCACGAAGTCGAGCAGGCCGCGTTCGGCCTCGGTGACCACATCGGTCCAGTACTCGGCGGTGAGCAGGTCGCGGGGCCGGGCCCCCGGCTCGCGCCATGCGGCCGGGTGCCAGCCCGCACCGTCGAGTGCGACGGCGAGATGGAGTGGCGAGGGGCGGCCCCCGCGACTGCCCGTCATGAGGTCTGCTCGGGCGGGTTGATCCGCGAGGTCTTGATCGCGGATGGCTTGGTGCCCCACTTGTCGAGGATGCGGGCATAGGTCCCGTTCTTGATCAGCTCGTTGACGGCGGCCTGGAAGGCCCGGGTGAGCCGCGAGCCCTTCTTGAAGGCGAAGCCCACATCGAGCCGGTGGTACTCACCGAGGAAGGTGGTCTGCGCGGCCTTCTGGGCCGCCTGGTAGCGGAGGCCGTTGATGGTGGACATCTCCACGTCGATCCGGCCCTGCTGGAGCGCGGTGAGGATCGCCCCGTTCTCCGAGTAGACCTTCACCTCGTACGGCTTCTTGCCCGCCTCGGCGCACACCTCCTTCTGTGCTTCGAGGGTCGCCTCGAAGGTGGTGCCCGCGCCGGTGCCGATGGTCAGGCCGCACAGCCGGGTGAGGTCGGTGACCTTGCCGCCGAGCGCGGTGTTGCCCTTCTTCACCGCGAAGCCCTGGCCGTCGTTGATGTAGGTGGCGAAGTCGACGGTCTTCAGCCGCTCGGCGGTGACGCCGAAGTTGCCGGTTCCGACGTCGAACTTGCCGCTGCCGAGGGCGGGCAGGATCGTCTCGAACGAGGCGTCCTGACGCTTCAGCGTGACGCCGAGGACCTTGGCCACCGCGTTCGCGAGGTCGATGTCCTGGCCCACCGGCTTCCCGCCCGTCCCCTGCGGGTAGTACGCGTTCGGCGGTCCCCCCACCGAGCTGCCGATCCGCAGCGTGCCCGACTTCCTGACATCGGCGGGCAGCAGGGCGGCGACGGAGCCGACCTTGTGCACCGAGGCGACCGGGTTCTCGGTCGGCGCGGGGGACGCGGCGCCCGCCGCCGAGGTCCCTCCGGTGCCGCCGGAGCCGCAGCCCGCCAGCGTCGACGCGAGCACGGTTGCGGCAACGGCCGGACGGAGGCGCGGTCTCGCGCGGGTGTGGTTCACGGGGTGTGGGCCTTTCGGATACGGGCGTCGGTGCGGGTGCCACGGTCGGTGGCGAGGTGTTTCTCGAACGGGAGCGGGCCGATGGTCTCCGGGTCGGCCTCGGTGTCGAACAGCGGTGTGTAGCCGGTGGCCAGGTAGAGGCCGCGGGCCTCGGGCTGGCGCGGCCCGGTGGTCAGGTAGACGCGCCGGTAGCCGTAGTTCCCCGCCTCGCGCTCCAGTTCGGCCACGACCCGGCGGGCGAGGCCGCGCCGGCGATGGGCGGAGTGGGTCCAGATCCGTTTCAGTTCGGCCGTGGTCGCGTCGTACCGGCGGAAGGCGCCACCCGCGGCCGGCTCCCCGTGTTCCAGCAGCAGGAGCAGCACGCCGCCGTGGGCGGGGGTGAACTCCTCGTCGGGGTACCGGGCGAGTTCGGCGTGCGCGTCCTTGCCGTAACGGGTGGAGTACTCGTCACCCAGTCCACGCAACAGCGGCGCCACGCGCGGGTCGCCGACCTCGGCGGGGACGACGGTCAGCCCGGTGGACGGCCGCTGCGTGACTGCGGTCATGCGCGCACCGCCGCGAGGGCCTGTGGGCCGCGCGCCGCGCGCTCGGCGTCGCGCTTGGCGACCTCCTCGCGGACGATGGGGATCACGTGCCGTCCGAAGTCGATCGCGTCGCCCAGCAGGTCGTAGCCCCGGGCCGAGAGGATGTCGACGCCCAGGTCGTAGTAGTCCAGCAGCGCCTGGGCCACCGTCTCGGGGGTGCCGACCAGGGCGTTGGAGTTGCCCGCGCCACCGGTGGCGGCCGCGGTCGGGGTCCACAGGGCGCGGTCGTAGCGCTCCCCCTGCTCCGCGATGGCGATCAGCCGCTGGGAGCCGGTGTTCTCGGGGGCGCCGTTGCGGTGGTGTCGTACGAGCCCCCGCTCACGCCGCGCGCGGATCGCGCCGACCGTGCGGTGGGCCTTCTCCCAGGCCAGTTCCTCGGTGGGAGCGATGATCGGCCGGAACGCCGCCTGGATGCGCGGGACATCGGTGCGGCCCGCCGCCCGCGCGGCCGCTTTCACCGCCTCGATCTGTTCCGCGGTCTTCTCCAGGGGCTCGCCCCACAGGCAGTAGATGTCGGCCTCCGCTCCCCCGGCCGCGTAGGCCGCCGGGGAGGAGCCGCCGAAGGAAACCCGGGGTCCGGGCTGCTGTACGGGGAGGACATCGCTGACGAAGTCGTGGAAGCGGTAGTACTCCCCCTCGTGGTCGAAGGGCTCGCGGGCCGTCCAGATCTTCTTCACGATCCGGATGTACTCGCGGGTGCGCTCGTAGCGCTGGTCCTTGGTGCGGGTGTCGCCCTCCCGGCCCTGCTCGTGGTCGTTGCCGCCGGTGATGAAGTGCACCGTCAGCCGCCCCTCGCTGATCTGGTCGAGGGTGGCGAACGTCTTGGCGGCGTACGTGGGGTACGAGACGTTGGGCCGGTGGGCGAGCAGGATCTGGAGGCGCTCCAGCCTGCTCGCGATGTACGCGGCGGCCGGGGCGGGATCCGGCGCTCCGGAGCCGTAGGCGAAGAGCACCCGGTCCCAGCCGTGGTCCTCGTGCGCCCGGGCGAGCCGGAGCGTGTACTCCTTGTCGAAGGCGGCGCCGGAGCGCGGGGTGGTCTCGGAGCCGTCATGGGTGGCGGCGATGCCGAGGAATTCCACGGGCATGCGAAGGGCCTTTCGGAAAAGGGCGGAGGAGTCCCGCGGACGGGCGGGGTGCCGCTGGCCCAGCCGCATATGACGGTGGATCAGCGTGGTGCGGAGCGCGGGTGGCACAGGCGTGATGAGGCCGGAGGGGTGCGAAGGCAGCGCGTGTCCGGGTTCGCAGGACCGTTCGCACCCGGGCGGCGCCCGTGTGCTGCGGTCGTGCGAGGAGAGAACTCGGCCCGCGACGGGGCCACCGAGGGAGGGAAGGGCCGGTCAGACAGCCCGCTGCCGAGTCAGGCGCAACACATCGCGGACCACACACGACCGAAGTCGATGTGGTCGCGGGAGACCAAGCGCAGCTGGGCAGTCATGGGACTAATTGAGCAGGACGAACGGCGTCGCGTCAACCAGTGCTCGGATGGCGGACCGGCGGTGACGGACCGGTGATGACCGACTCCCCCGCCACATTGACATTCACGCCCTGCCGACACATACCATCGCCCCTGGACCGGCTCCGCTGCGCGCGGCAGCCCCTCCGGCCGCGTTGAGGGACGCGGCGAGCGTGATGAACCGCCCCGCCCCGGGCCACACCGTGCCACCGGGGTGCTCACCCCCCACGCCCGCGATCCTTCCCCCGGAGAAGCCTCAGATGGCCACGCCTTCCGATGTCACCGCCCCCGACGCCGTGTCCGTGTCCGCATCCGCGCGCAAGCAGCCGGGAGACGCGGCCCCGGGCCCCGGTGATTCCGGCGACCTGCCGCCGATCGTGCCGCGTCGGCACCTCGGCCGGTGGTTCGCCGCGGCCGTCGCGCTGCTGGTGTTCGCCATGGTGGTGAACTCCGTCGTCCGCAACCCCGCCTTCCAGTGGCACGTGGTGGGGAGCTACTTCACCACCAGCGCCGTGCTGGGCGGGCTGCTGCTGACCCTGTGGCTGACCGCGGTGGTCATGGTGCTCGGCTTTCTGCTCGGCACCCTGCTGGCCGTGATGCGGCTGTCCGCCAACCCGGTGCTGAGTACGCTGAGTTGGGGCTACGTGTGGATCTTCCGCTCCACACCGCTGCTGGTCCAGCTGCTGTTCTGGTTCAACATCGGCGCCCTCTACCCGACGCTCGGTGTCGGTGTCCCCTTCGGCCCCCAGTTCGTCACCGTCAAGACCGTCAACCTGTTCGGCCCCGCCCTCACCGCCGTCATCGGCCTGACCCTGCACGAGGCCGCGTACGCAGCCGAGGTGGTACGCGGTGGCATCCTCTCCGTGGACTCCGGCCAGACCCAGGCCGCCCAGGCGCTCGGCCTGGGGCGGTGGCGCACACTGCGCCGGATCGTCGTCCCCCAGGCGATGCGCTCCATCGTGCCGACGGCCGGGAACATGCTGATCGGCACCCTGAAGGGCACCAGCATCGTCAGCGTCCTGGCCGTGCACGACCTGCTGTACTCGGTGCAGCTGGTCTACAACCAGACCTACCAGGTCATCCCTCTGCTGATGGTGGCCACCCTCTGGTACATCGCCGTCACGACGGTGCTGAGCGCAGGGCAGTTCTACGTCGAGCGGCACTACGCGCGCGGGGCCGCCCGTACCCTGCCGCCCACTCCTGTGCAACGCCTGCGCGGACAGGTGGCCGCCCTGCGCGCCCGGCTGCGGTGAGCTGCGCACAGGGCGGCCCGTCAAATGACCGGTGGCGTGGCTGTGACGTGGCCCGTGACGTGGCGTCAGCTGGGCTCGACGGGGGTCCTGAGCCGGGTGTGCGCCGCCCAGTCCAGGATCTGCACCGCGGCTCCGGCGGCCTCCAGGCCCCGGCAGTGCGCGTGGTGTCGGCGGGCGATGCCGTCGAGATCGAGGTGGCGGCCGAACGCCGGGTGGGCGGCCAGTCTCCGTGCGTAGGCCCACACATGCGGATGATCGGTGATGCGGTGCACCGCGGCGGCGTCCAGATGGTGCCGGTGCACGGTGTCGAGCCACACCAGGGTCACCCACACCTGCACATCGGCGGCGGTCAGTTCGTCGCCGAGGACGTGGGCCCGGGTCGCGAGCCGCCGCTCCAGCGCGTCCAGCGCGCCGAACACGGTGTCGAGCGCGGTGTCGCGCGCCACGTCGTCGGTGCCCGGCTGTCCGGCGCGCTGGGCGGCGTCGTCGATGCCGTGCTCGCAGAGGCGTGCGATCGTCTCCATCTCCCCCTCCGTGCCGCACGGGTGGAGCACGGGGCGGTCGGGGCTCGCGCCGCCGAAGCGGTGGTCCAGGTCGCGCAGGATGTCGGGGGTGTGCGTGCTGACGATCCTGCCCGACCAGTCGTCGCTGAGCACCGGTGCGGCGGTCGGCCCGGTGTAGCGGTGCGCGCTGGCCTCGTACATCAGGCCCAGGGCCGAGTGCCCGCCGTCCGGTCCGTCGGGCACGGCGGGCAACAGGGTCACCGGGAGGGTGTCACCGAGGCCGAGCAGACTGTGGGTGATGGCGATCCGCAGACAGTGGCGGCACGACAGCGACAGATGGAGGCGGTAGCGGCGCGGCACGGCGTAGTGTCCACTGCGCGCGTCCCGGCCGATCCTGCCCCGGAACGATGCGACGGACAGCGAGGACGGCGCGGCTTTCCCAGGTGTGACGGACACGTTTCTCCCCAGGTCGGGTTCTTCGCTGGTGGTGAGACGTACGGTGAGCGGCCGGCGGTGGACGGCGTGCGGTGAGCGCGCGGCGGCGTTCGTCGCATCGCCGCATGACGACGCTGTCAGATACCCCCGGAGGCCGATCGGCTCAGGTCAGAGGACTTGCGGCGCTGCACACGCGCAGCAGGTCGATGTGACGGCGGGAGGTCAGAAGGGGAGATGGCCGCTGCGTGCGGACCGCTCGTTCGGCGGCCGCCTGCCCTGGCCTCATCATTCCCCACCTATTCGCTAGGAATCCCTCACGAGGAGTGTCGAGTGCCTCACGGATTCCGTCAAGAGGTGTCCCACGTCCTGGCTACGGGGCCCTACGGGTTGGTCCACGCCTCGGGGTCCTCGGCGAGGTCCAGAACCTCCTCGGGCAGCTCGGCCGCGGCGACCTCGGCGAGGGTGACCTCACCGAGGATCTTGCGGACATTGGCCCGCACCGCGATCCACAGCGGCAGCAGCGACTCCGCCGGGCCGCAGTACGACAGCTCGGGCGGGCGTACGCCCCGTACGGACACCAGGGGCCCGTCGACCACACGGATCACATCGGCGATCGTGATCTCGTCGGCGGGGCGGGCCAGCCGATAGCCGCCCTTCCCGCCGCGCTGGCTGGCCACCAGGCCACCCCGGCGCAGATCGCCCAGGATCCCTTCGAGGAACTTGTGCGGAACGCCCTGCGACGCGGCGATCACCTCAGCCTTGAGAGAGGTACCTTCCGCCGCCACCGCCAGCTCCAGGGCCGCCCGCACCGCATAGTCCGCCTTCGCAGAGATCCGCATGCGGTGATTATCCGCCACCGGGAGCCGCGGCGATCAGAAGGGCAGGGCGAACGGAGGGTGCTCGCCGTGGAGGAAGTAGTCCCCCACCTCCTGGAGCCGGGGCGCGACCGGGACGCAGAGGGTGTGGGTGCGCACGTTGCGCCAGAACCGGTCGAATCCGTACGCCGAGGCGGCGGAGCGTGCACCGAGGACGTCCAGCGCGCGGGCCGTGACGTCCTGCGCGGCACCGGCGGCGGCCGCCTCGGCCGCCGCCGCCAGCATGGTGATCTCGGCGCACTCGTCGTCGGTGAGGTCCTCGCCGCGCGCCAGCCCGCAGTCCAGCGCTTCCAGCGCCTGGTCGGCGAGGGCGGACGCGGAGAACGTGGCGACGGTCAGCTCCCCGTAGGTCGTCAGCACGTACGGATTGCGGGGCGAGCCGTACGACGGCCCGTCCAGCCGCCAGGGCACGTCCGCGGCCCGGGTGTACTCGCGGGCTTCGGCGAGCACGCCCTGGGCGATCCCGAGACAGATCTGGGCCGAGACCAGCCGCCCGGTCGGCGCGGACAGCCCGGCGAAGGGCGACATGGTGCCGTCGTCCGAGGACAGCGGGCCGAGAACGGCGTCGCTCTCGACCGCCACCGCGTCGAACTCCACGCTCCCGCCCGCCGCCAGCCGCTGCCCGAAGGTGTCGCCGCCGTCGCCCCCGGCCACCACGCCGGGCCGCCGGGCGTCGACGAGCACGGCCAGCGGCTCCCCCGTCTCGGCGTGGTCGGCGCGCACCGCGAGCCGGTCGGCGACGAGGACGCCGGTCGCGTACCCCTGGCGTCCGTTCAGCACATAGCCCCCCGGCCCCGGGGTGAGCGTCAGACGCGGCTCCACGGAGGCCAGCCCGCCGCCCCAGCACCACTGACCGGCCGCGGACTCCCGTTCGACGCGGGCGGCGAGGCCGGGCCCGCCGAAGAACCTCGCGCTCGACGACAGCAGGTAGTGACAGCCGAGCACTTGGCCGATCGCCCCGTCGGCCGCGGCTATCGTCCGTATGACGGCGTGAGCCGTGGGCCAGTCCGCGCCGCCGCCCCCGCTCTCGACGGGTATCAGCAACGACAGGAGTCCCGCCTCCCGAAGCCGCGAGACCTCGTCGAAGGGCGTCTTCCCGGCCTGGTCGCGGACCACCGCGTCGGTGGCCAGGTCGTCCGCCGCCTCGTGGGCGACCTGTAGCCAACGCGCGCGGTCGCGTGTTTCCGTTACCGCATCCACCACCGTCACGCCTGCTCCTCTTCCTTCGGCTAGGGTCGGCCACCTGCCATGATTCCCTATTAACCCAGTAGGAAAAATAGGGAATCCAGCCGCAGACGTCCACCCGCTATCGTCTGTGCGTGAACGCGAGCGCAGGGCACGAGATGATCGACATCCCGTCGGGGCAGGTGACACTGTCGGACCGGCGGACCCAGCGCAGTTGGCCGGTCCGGCTCACGCCGTACCAGCTGGGTGTGTTTCCGGTCACCCAGGCGCTGTACGCCCGGATCACCGGCCTGCGGCCGAGCACCGCCCAGGGGGACTCATCGCCCGTCGAGGGTGTTTCCTGGCGGGACGCGGTGGAGTTCTGCAACGCCCTGTCACAGCGCGACGGATTCGCGCCCGCCTACCGCCTGGACGCCGAGGGCGAAGGCGTCGAGTGGGACGCGGCCGCGGATGGCTACCGGCTGCCGACGGAAGCAGAGTGGGAGCACGCCTGCCGAGCAGGTACGACCGGACCGCGTTACGGGCCGCTCGACGACATCGCCTGGTACCGCGGCAACGCCCGGGAGCAACTCCACGACGTGGGCGGCAAACAGCCCAACGCGTGGGGCCTCCACGACATGCTCGGCAACGTCTGGGAATGGTGCTGGGACCTTTACGACGCCGAGGTCTACGGCAGCTACCGGGTGCTCCGCGGCGGTGGCTGGTTCGATGAGCACTGGAGCTGCCGGGCCTCCGTGCGACGCCGCAGCCACCCGACCTTCCGGGTGGACGACGTCGGATTCCGCGTCGCGCGGTCCGCAGTGCGCTGACCCTACGAGAGGCTCCGGCCCGGAGGTGGCAGGTGACGGCGGACAGCGGCGGCAACAGGTCGCAGTTCGAGGCGGCCACGGGCGACGAGGCGCCCCTCGGCGCGGACCCCCGGGAGCGGGCGGCGGCGGTGCGGGCGGCGTTCGACGGCCTGCGGGAGATCCGCAGGCTGATGAACACCGACCGGGACGACCCCCTCGCCACGCCCGCCCCCTGGGAGCGGCACCAGCCGGTACGGGCCGTGGCCATCGCCCTGGAGGCGGCGGCCATCCCACCCTCGGCCGTCGGCGCCGACGGCCACCGGCTGGCGACGGGATACCGCTGCGGCGAGGCCGAGCAGCCGGGGGTGGTCCGGGTCGAGTGGCTGGGGCCCCCGGGAAGTGGCGCCGCGTACGCGGCGGGAGAAGAGCTGGCCCGCTGCGCTCGCGTGCTGCGCGAGCTGGGCTGGGAGGCCCTGGAGTACCGCGGGCGCGGCCGCCACCGCTACTTGGAGGTCGAGCCGCTTCCCTGACGCCGGGCAGGCGCCCCGCATCCCGCGGCGACGCACGCGGCGGCGAGGAGGATGCCGAAGCCGACCGTCAGGGCGGTGGTGTAGCCGTGCACCGATGCCGCGGTCGGCGTGGCGTCGCGTACCGACGCGAGGTGGGACGCCGTGGCACTGGCCGCGATGGTGTTGAGCAGTGCGGTGCCGAGCGCGGCTCCCAGTTGCTGGGAGGCGTTGTAGGCGGCCGATGCGGCTCCGACGTCGTTCCGGGACATGTCCGCCGTGGCCAGGCTCGCCGTCGGGGGCATGACGCAGCCGAGACCGAGCCCGGTGAGCACCAGGGCGGGCACCAGGTGGAGCGGCAGGATGTCCGTGCTCTGCGGTGTCAGGCGGGTCAGGACGAACATCCCGGCGGCCGCGGCGAGCAGACCGGGGAGGATCAACGCCGCGGGTGCGACGCGTCCGTGCAGTCTCCCGGCGATGAGGGTGGAACCGAGCAGGGCGGCCAGGGCGTTGATGATGAGCGTCAGGCCTGCCTGGACCGGCGAATAGCCCAGGACGGTCTGGGTGTAGTAGCTCATGAACAGGTAGAAGCCGAACATCGCGACGAACATCAGGGTGATCGAGAGGAACGCACCGGCGCGGGCCCGGTGCAGGAGCACCCGCATCGGCAGCAGCGGGCGGGGCGCCCGGACCTCGACGGCCGCGAACGCGGCCAGCAGCAGGACACCCCCGGCCAGCAGCGCCAGCACCTTCGGCGCGCCCCAGCCGAGCGGTTCGGCTTCGTTGAAGGCGTACACCACTGCGGCGAACCCGGTGGCGCTGAGCAGTGCGCCCGCGACGTCGAGCCTCCCGCCGCCGCGGACCGGGCGGTCCGGTGGCACGAACGTCGCACCGAGGACGGCGAGGAGGGCGACGGGGACGTTGATGTACAGGCACCAGCGCCAGCTGACGTACTCCGTCAGCAGTCCCCCGGCGACCAGGCCCAGGGCCGACCCGGCGGCACCGACCGCGGCGAACACACCGAACGCCCGGCCGCGTTCGCGCGGCTCCGTGAACGTCATGGTCAGCAACGACAACCCGGCGGGCGCGAGGACGGCGGCGAAAACACCCTGGAGGGCCCGGGCCCCGAAGAACATCCCGGGATCCACGGCGGCCCCACCCAGCGCGGACGCCGCGGCGAAGCCGACCAGGCCGATGACGAACGCCCGCCGGTGGCCCAGCGCGCCACTGATCCGGCCCCCGATCAGCAGCAACCCGCCGAAGGCCAGGGCATACGCGGTGATCGCCCATTGCCGATTCGCATCGGACATCCCGAGCGCGCTCTGCGCGGAGGGCAGCGCGATGTTCACGATCGTCCCGTCCAGCACCACGAGCAGCTGGGCCGCACTCACCGCCGGCAGTGTCCACCACCGCCGCTGCGGCGCGGTGCGTTCCGTGGTGTCGGGGGTGTCGGGCGTGTCGGCGGCAGGCTCCGCCTCGGGCGGTTCGATGTCTTGGGCATCCATGAGTTCAAGTGTTTCGTTGAAGTCATCCCGGAGACTTTCCTCGCCCCTGGGGCGAGGAATCAGGGCCGGTGGGCGGACAACCCTCAAGCCGCCGGTTGAACCCGGCCACGCAGGATCACCATGGCGAGCCCCTCCGCATCGAGCCGTTCCGCCCGCTCCCATCCGGCACTCAGCAGGCCGATCTCCGTCTCGTCCAGCGCGATGTCCCGCCGCTCCTCGGGGATCGTCGCGGCGAGCGGTGTGATCACCACGATCGCGCCGCCTTCCCTCAGCCGACGGCCGAGGTCGTCCATGGCCCGTGTGGGGTTACGGAGGAAGGGATAGACCAGCCGGAGCGTGATCAGGTCGTAGCCGTCCCGGCCCAACGCGGCGAGATCGTCCCGCTCGATGTCCAGGCGCAGCCACCGCACACCCGCCGGGTGATCGGCACCGGCCCGGTCGAGGGCGCTGTCGGCCCAGTCGACCGCGTCGACGGCGTAGCCCACCGAGGCCAGATGCGCGGCCAGTTCGCCCAGGCCGCAGCCCACATCCAGGGCGCGGCCGCCCCCGGCGGGGGCGGGCACGTGCGCGGACAGCAGTGCGCGTTCGGTGTCCCCCAGGGGCCGGAATGTCTTTCCGTCGGCGTAGTGGGCGTCCCATTCATCCTGCCGTGTGTGTCCCAACGGACTACTCCTCGGGGGCTCAGGGGGCGGGGTCGGGTCCAGCCGTTCTCGGTGCAGAGCTGTCGAACACTTCCCCTCCCCGTCGGGACCTACGCTCGGATCGACGAGCGCCGGAGGAGCGGCCCGGGTTTCCGCTGGTCCAACCAGTCGGTATGTTGGCGGGTCTGCCGAACAGACCCATTGGGAGTGCCCCATGACGCAGCAGTCCGTGCCGCCCGCACCGCGCATCGAAGGCCACTGCGACCCGCGGTTCGCCGCCGTGCGCGCCGCGTTCGAAGCCAACTTCACCGAGCGCGAGGAACTGGGCGCGGCGGTGGCCGTCCACGTGGGCGGGCGGACCGTGGTGGACCTGTGGGGCGGCTGGGCGGATGCCGGGCGCGAACGGGCGTGGGAGCGGGACACCGTGGCGAACGTCTGGTCCACCACCAAGGGTGTGACGGCCCTGTGCGCGCATGTGCTCGCGGACCGGGGGCTGCTGGACTTCGACGCCCCGGTGGCCTCGTACTGGCCGGAGTTCGCGGCGGCGGGCAAGGGCACCCTGCCGGTGCGCCATCTGCTCTCCCACCGGGCGGGGCTGGCCGGGCTGCGGGAGAAGCACACCGTGGCCGACCTGTGCGACTGGGAGAAGACCTGCGCGCGGCTGGCCGCCACCGAGCCGTGGTGGGAGCCCGGAACGCGGTCCGGCTACCACGCGATAACGTACGGCCACTTGGTCGGCGAGGTGATCCGGCGCATCACCGGTGTCCTGCCCGGGGAGTTCCTGCGCCGGGAGATCACCGGGCCGCTGGGGATCGATTTCAGCATCGGTCTGCCGGAGAAGGAGGCCGGGCGGGTGGCGGAGCTGGTCCATCCGCCCGCCGCCGCGTCCAGCGAACAGGCCGCGGTGTTCGCCCAGTTGGAGCCCGTCGCGATCGCCGCGCTGGCCAATCCGCTCGTCGGGGCCGCCGAGGCCAACACTCCGCGGTGGCGGGCCGCCGAGATCCCGGCCGCCAACGGCCACGGGACGGCCCGTGCGATCGCCGCCCTCTACGGCATCTACGCCCGCCATGGCCTGTCCGGGGACCACCGTGTGCTCTCGCCCGAGGCCGTCGAGCGGGCCCGCGAGGGGCAGGGGGCGTGCCGTGACCTGATCCTGGGGCACGGCTTCACCCATGACACCGAAACCGGGCTCGGTGTGTGGCTGAGCGGTCCGAACAACTCCTACGGCCCCAACCACCGCGCCTTCGGCCACGACGGCTTCGGCGGCTCCTGCGGCCACGCCGATCCCGAAGCCCAGGTCAGCCTCGGCTATGTCATGAACCGCATGGGTCCGCGCATCGCCGACGACCCCCGGAAGATGGCCCTGATCGACGCGGTGTACACGGCACTGCGTTGACGCTGCGGTCGGCGTTGCCGACGGTCTGAGAAAAAACTGTTATCGGCGGTGGTGTGGCTCCGTCTCCTGAGCGTCCCGTGTCATTCCCGTTCAGGAGTTGAGCCACATGCCGCACGACAACAAGCACCGCCTCAGCCGCAGGAGCCTCTTCACGCTCGGCGGTGGCCTCGTGGCGGCCGGGGCCGTCGGCGGCGGGGTCGCCGCGCTCGCCGGGGGCGGCGCCTCGGCCGCCCCGGCGGACGTCGCGCACCCCGGCGCGCTGCACGGCGCCGGGGATCTGCATCGCGCCAAGGTGCGCGTGGCGGCGGGCGACGACCCGTGGCTGGCGGGCTGGAAGAGATTGACCGCCAACCGGCACTCCGCGAGCACCTGGCAGCCCAGGCCCCAGGCCACCGTCGTCCGCGGCGGCAGCGGCCAGAACTACCCCACCCTGTACCACGACGTCCACGCCGCCTATCAGAACGCCCTGCGCTGGAGGATCGGCGGCACCAAGGCGAACGGCGACACCGCCGTCGCGATCCTCAACGCCTGGTCGGCCACGCTGAAGGAGATCACCGGCAACGCGGACCGCTTCCTGGCCGCCGGTCTCTACGGCTACCAGTTCGCGAACGCCGCCGAGCTGATGCGCGGCTACGACGGCTTTCACCTCACCCGCTTCCAGTCGATGATGAAGCGCGTCTTCCAGCCGCTCAACGAGGACTTCCTGACCCGTCACAACGACGCCTGCGTCACCAATTACTGGGCCAACTGGGACCTCTGCAACACCGCGTCGCTCATGGCGATCGGCATCCTCCGCGACGACGCCACCGCGTTCGACCGCGCCGTGACGTACATGAAGTCCGGCGAGGGCAACGGCTCCATCCGGCACGCCGTCCCCTTCGTCTACGAAGGCCAGGGGCTCGCGCAGTGGCAGGAGAGCGGCCGCGACCAGGGCCACACCATGATGGGCATGGGGCAGATGGGCGCGATCTGCGAGATGGCCTGGAATCAGGGCGTCGACCTGTACGGCTACGACGACAACCGGTTCATGAAGGCCGCCGAGTACGTCGCCAAGTACAACCTCGGACAGGACGTGCCCTTCACCACCTACACCTGGGGCACCGGCCAGAACTGCGCGCAGCGGTCGCAGACTGTGATCTCCGACGCGGGGCGTGGGCAGATTCGCCCTGTCTGGGCGTCTTTGCGCTACCACTACGCGCGGCGCCGCGGGCTCTCCGTCCCCTTCATCACGGCGATGGCTGAGAAGGTGGGCGTCGAGGGCGGAGGCGGCGACTACGGACCGAACAGCGGAGGCTTCGACCAGCTCGGCTTCGGGACGCTCCTCTACGCGAAGTGATCGCCCCGTACGAGAAGGGACGGCGGAAGGGCAGGTTTTGGACGGGCGCAGTGTGAACGGGCGGCAGTGGCGCGCCACCATCGCGGCGGCGCAGAACGGCGACCGGCGCGCGCTCGACGAGCTGATCGAGGGCTGGCTGCCGCTCGTCTACAACATCGTCGGACGGGCCCTGAACGGCCACGCGGACGTGGACGACGTCGTGCAGGAGACCATGCTGCGCGCCGTCCACGGCCTGGGCTCGCTGCGCGATCCGGACGGCTTCCGGTCCTGGCTGGTCGCCATCACCATGCGCCAGATACGCGACCGGGCGCGTCGGCGGACCGCCGACGCGCTGCCCGGCAACGGACGCGACGCACACGATGCCCACGGCGCCCACGGCGCCCCGGATTTCGCGGAACTGACCGTATTGCGGCTCCAGTTGGAGGGGCAGCGGCGGGAGGTCGCGGAGGCGGTGCGCTGGCTCGCGGACGAAGACCGGGAACTGCTGTCGCTGTGGTGGCTGGAGGTCGCGGGCGAACTCACCCGGCGCGAGCTGGCGGCGGCCGTCGGCATCAGCCGTCAGCACGCCGCCGTGCGGGTCCAGCGGATGAAGGCGCGCCTGGAGACCGCGCGGGGCATCGTCCGGGCGCTCGACTCCTCGTGTCCGGACCTGCGCGAGGTGGCCGACGGCTGGGACGGACGGCCCGATTCGGTGTGGCGCAAGCGGCTGGCCCGGCACATCCGGGGGTGTGCGCGCTGCTCCGGAGGGCGCGAGGATGCCGTACCGGCCGAGCGGCTGCTCGTCGGCATCGCGCTGGTGCCGCTGCCGGTCGGCTTCACGCTCGCGACGGCGCTGGGCGGCAAGACGGCGGCTGCGGCCGCCACGGCCTCTGCGGCCACCGCCTCGGCCGCCTCCGCCTCTGCGGGTGCCGCCTCTTCGGGTGCCGCCTCGGCCGCGGCTCCGGCGGGCTGGTCGGCCAAGGTGCTCGGCGCGCTGGCCAAGCCCGCGGTGGCGGTGACCGCCGGGGCGGCCATCGCCGCGGGCGGCGCGTACGTCGTGACGCAAGCGCCGGACGAGCCCCCGCCGCGCGCCGCGCCGCCCACCGCCGCGAGCACGGCGCGACCGCCGTCGTCCGCGCCCCCGCCCTCCCCCACGCCGTCGCCCTCGCGCCCCGAGAGGCAGCTGTACGGCACGGTCGTGGACACGGTCGACCGCGCTCCCGCGGCCGGCACCCGGCCCGCGGCGCTGCCGCGGCGCGCCGACGGCACGGTGACGCTGACGGGGGCGCCGCCGACCGGGCTGACCCACCGGGGCGAGCAGGTCACGTTCACGGGGCGCGGATACTTCCGGGTGCGCTGGCAGGTGCTGCCCGGACAGCGCCCCGGCGCGCTCGTCATGCCGACGTGGACCGGCCTGCGCGGCAAGCTGTTCCACGTGGCCTCCGGCGGCGGGCGGCGCCTGGACGACGTACAGCCGGGTTCGGTGGACGGCACGACCTGGATGGGCGGCCCCGCCACCGGCACCACCGTGCTGCCCACCGGGACCCAGCAGATGTGGCAGAACGAGTACTACTGGCTGGACGGCAGCGTCACCCTCCACCAGAACGAACGGGGCGCGGACTACAACCTCTTCGCCCAGGCGTCCCGTTGGGACCAGGTGACCGACGACGTGGCCACGCCGCCCGACGCGGGCGCGGGCATCGTCCGTTACGGGCTGGTCCGCGACACCGGCGAGGACACGGCACCGGTGCCGCAGTATCTGACGCGCGCACGGCCCGCGGACCCCGCGACCGTGCGGCAGCGGTCCCGGGTCACTCCCCCGCCCCACTGAGGCGTGCGCCAACTCTCGTTCCATCTATTGACGTGTCCTGACCGGCGTTCTACTTTCTGGTCGCCTTTCCGAACGACGTTTGACATATCGAACACCCGTCTGCCCGTCGCCCCCAGAAACGAGGCCATCCATGGCACCCGCACCCGCCAGACGAGCCGTCCTCCGTGCCGCCGCACTCGTCGCGGCGGCCCCGGCACTGACCTCGCTCGCCGTCGGCCGGGCAACTGCCGCTTCAGGGGCCGCGACCGGTGCCGAGGTCCCGGCCGCCTGGACACTCCAGCCGTTCAGCCCCGAGGACGTGGCGCTCCGGAAAAGCGTCTTCACGGCCAAGCGCCAACTGATGCTGGACTTCGGCCGCGGCTACGACGTCAACCGGCTGCTCCAGGTCTTCCGGGCCAACGCGGGCCTCTCCACCCGTGGCGCGGTCGCCCCCGGCGGCTGGGAGGGGCTGGACGGCGAGGCCAACGGAAACCTCCGCGGACACTTCACCGGCCACTTCCTCACCATGCTCTCCCAGGCGTACACCGGCACCGGCGAGAAGGTGTACGCGGACAAGATCCGCCACATGGTCGGGGCGCTGGACGAGGTCCGCGAGGCGCTGCGGCGCGATCCGGCGGTGCTCAGCGTTCCGGGTAGGTTCGGCGCCGCCGCGGAGAACGTCCGCGGGTCCTACCAGTACGTGGACCTGCCGGACACCGTGCTCGACGGCGCCACCGCGGTCACCTTCGCGGCCTGGGTCAAGCCCGCCCACGACGCGGGCTGGACCCGGATCCTCGACTTCGGCGACGACACCACCCGCTATCTCTATCTGACCGCCCGCAACGCGAAGGGCAACCCCCGCTTCGCCATCACCACCTCGGGGGCGGGCGGCGAGCAGGCCCTCGACGGCACGGCGCCCCTGCCCCTGGACGAGTGGAGCCATGTGGCGGTGACGATCGCGGACGGCACCGGGATCCTGTACGTCAATGGCTCGGCGGTCGCGAAGAACACCGCGATGACCCTCACCCCGGCCGCCCTGGGCACCCTGCGCGACCACTGGCTCGGCCGGTCCCACTACGCCGCCGACCCGGTGTTCGCGGGCGCCTTCGACGAGGTCGGCATCTGGTCGCGGGCCCTGACCGCGGCCCAGGTAGCGGAGCTCCAGGACCACCCGGCCGCCGAGTCGTCCGCCGGGGCCGGAAACCTGGCCGCGTACACCTTCGAGGAGACCTCCGGCGGCACCTTCGCCGACTCCTCGGGCCACGACCGCCACGCCACCCTGCGCCGCACCTGGGGAGCGCCGAGCCACCCCGGGTTCCTCGCGGCCTACCCGGAGACGCAGTTCATCACCCTGGAGTCGATGACGAGCGGCGACTACACCGTGGTCTGGGCGCCGTACTACACCGCGCACAAGATCCTGCGCGGGCTGCTCGACGCCCATCTCGGCACGGGCGACGCACGGGCCCTGGACCTCGCCGAGGGCATGTGCGACTGGATGTACTCCCGGCTGTCCAAGCTGCCCCGCAGCACGCTCCAGCGGATGTGGGGGATCTTCTCCAGCGGCGAGTTCGGGGGCATCGTCGAGGCGATCTGCGATCTGTACGCGATCAGCGGCAAGGCCCAGCACCTGGCGCTGGCCCGCCTGTTCGACCTCGACAAGCTCATCGACGCCTGCGCCGCGGGCAACGACACCCTGGACGGACTGCACGCCAACCAGCACATCCCGATCTTCACCGGTCTGGTCCGGCTGTACGACGAGACGAAGGAGGAGCGCTACCTCACCGCGGCGAAGAACTTCTGGGACATGGTCGTCCCGACCCGGATGTACGGCATCGGCGGCACCAGCAACCGGGAGTTCTGGGGCGCGCGCGGCGCCATCGCCAAGACCCTCGGCGACACCACCGCCGAGACCTGCTGCGCCTACAACATGCTCAAGCTGAGCAGGATGCTGTTCTTCCACGAGCAGGACCCGGCGTACATGGACTACTACGAGCGCGCCCTGTACAACCAGGTGCTCGGCTCCAAGCAGGACAAGGCCGACGCGGAGAAGCCGCTCGTCACGTACTTCATCGGCCTGGTGCCGGGGCATGTGCGCGACTACACCCCGAAGGCGGGCACGACCTGCTGCGAGGGCACCGGCATGGAGAGCGCCACCAAGTACCAGGACTCGGTGTACTTCAGGCGAGCCGACGGCACCGCGCTGTACGTCAACCTGTACAGCCCGTCCACGCTCACCTGGGCCGAGAAGGGCATCACCGTCACCCAGTCCACCGGCTATCCGAGGGAGCAGGGTTCCACGCTCACCGTCCGGGGCCGCACCGCCGCCTTCGATCTGCGGCTGCGCGTGCCCGCGTGGGCGACGGGCGGCTTCCGGGTGACGGTCAACGGCAAGGCGGTGAAGGGGACCTGGACCCCCGGCAGCTATGCCTCGGTGTCCCGCACCTGGCGCGACGGGGACACCGTCCGGGTCGACATCCCGTTCCGGCTGCGGGTGGAGAAGGCGCTCGACGACCCCCGCGTGCAGACCCTGTTCTACGGTCCGGTCAACCTGGTGGCGCGCGACGCACGGACGTCCTTCCTCACCTTCGGCCTCTACCGCAACGCCGCCCTCTCCGGCGACCTGCTGCCCACGCTCACCCCCGTACCGGGCAAGCCGCTCCACTACACGCTCGACGGCGTCGAGTTCGCCCCGTTCTCCGAAGGCACCGAGGAACCGACGCACGCCTACTTCCACCGGTCCGAGCCGACCGTGGTCTTCGGCGCGACCGACTCCGGCGTCGCCAACCCCGCCCGGGACGACGGCACCACCCTCCTCGACGCGATCTGGGCCGCCGCCCCGTACCGGAACAAGAGCGCTCTGGTCAGGCGCGTCCAGTCCACCGTGGACGCCTGGGTGACCGCGGGACTGCTCACCGCTGCGGACGGCCGGCGCGTCGTCGCCGCGGCGAAGAAGGCCGACTACCTATCCTGAACGAACGCACGTGCGACGGCGCTTGGTGCAAGCCCGGCGCCGCGCGCCCTGCCTCAACGCGGCCGTCCGCGGCTATGGTGAGCGGGTCCGAGGGGTACGGGCCCCGGCGGGGGAAGCGCGTCGGCGCTGGTGAGAGAGGGGCTGCTGTGGACGGCGGCACGGTGGGGCTCCGGATCGCATCGGCAGTGGTCGTGCCGGTGGTCAAACGACTGCTGGTGCCGCCCGCGAGCGCTCCGGCGGCCGAGTTCGGCGAGCGCCCGGTCCCGATCCGCCGGCTGGTGTCCTTCGCCAAGGAGCACCGCACCCTGACCGAGGACGATCTGCACAAGCTCGCCCGGGAGCTGGTCCGCCGCGCCGTGCGGGCCGCGGGTCCCCACGATCCGCCGATCGGCGCCGACGAGCACGACTCCGTCGGGCAGGCGCTGACCCGCACCCTGCACGCGCTCGGCGACCTGGACATGGACGACGTCCACGCCTTCGCGCTCGGCCCCGAGCGGCTGGCCGCGGAGCTGTCCAGGAGCGCGGGCCCCGACACCCGCAGGCTCCTCAGCGACGACGCCGCCCGCTTCCACGACCGCCTCCTGGAGACGGCGTGCGTCCATCTCATGCGCTTCTTCAGCCAGCGGCCCGGGTTCGCGGCCCGTGCGCAAATCGAGCAGAGCCGCGAGATCCGGGAGCAGAGCGAGAAATTGGACAGGATCCTGCGGCGGCTGCCCGACATCAGCCGCCAGGACGCGGAGTTCGAGGAGGACTACGCGCGCTACGTCGTCGAGTGCCACGGCAGGCTCACGATCTACGGCGTCGATCTGCGCGAACCCGATGGCCAGGACTGGCCGCTGGAGACCGCGTATCTGAGCCTGGAGGCCAGGCCGTACCGCGAGGGGACCGATCCGGTCCCGGTGGAGAACGGTGAACCGGGCAGCGACCGGGACGCGGAGGCCGAGCGGGCCGCGGGCCCGGCCGAGGCGGTCTTCACCCGCCACGAGCGGGTGCTGCTGCGCGGGGTCGCCGGCACCGGCAAGACGACCGTGGTGCAGTGGCTGGCCCTCGCCACGGCGCAGCAGGAGCGGGTGCCGGGCGGGCTGTCGCAGCTGTTCGGCCGCGTCCCCTTCGTCCTGCCGCTGCGCACCCTGGCGCGCAAGGGCGCCGAGCTGCCCATGCCCGAGGACTTCCTGCGCTGGATCGGCTGTCCACTGGTGGGTACGGAACCGGAGGGATGGGCGGCACGGGTGCTTCAGCACGGGCGCGGCGTGCTCCTGATCGACGGGGCCGACGAGATCCCGAAGGAGGACCGGACCCGCACTCGGGCCTGGCTCAAGAAGCTGCTCGGCGTCTTCCCCGGCAATCTGTGGCTGCTCACCTCCCGCCCGTCGGCCCTGGAGCGGGGCTGGCTGGCGCGCGAGGGCTTCCAGGAGTTCGCGCTCGCCGCGATGCGGCCCGCCGACATGAAGCAGTTCATCCGGCGCTGGCACGCGGCGGCCGGGGCGTCGGAGGAGCTGGGCGAGTCGCTGACGCTGTCGCTGCGCAGGAGCCCCGAGTTGAGCCGCCTGGCGACCAATCCGCTGATGTGCGGCCTGATCTGCGCCCTGCACCGGGAGCGCCGCGGCTTCCTGCCCCAGGGCCGCGCCTCGCTGTACGAGGCGGCGCTGTCGATGCTCCTGGAGCGGCGTGACCTGGAGCGCGAGGTGTACGGCCGCAGCCGCCCGGTGCTGGACCAGAAGTCGGCGACGGAGCCGCTCCAGAAGCTGGCGTACTGGCTGATCCGCAACGAGCGGACGCAGCTGGACCGTCCGGACGCGGTGGATGTGGTGCGACGGCTACAGCCCTCCGTCCCCCGTCTGGCGGAAGTCGGGACGGCGGAGGAAGCTTTGCAGCATCTGCTGGAGCGTTCCGGTTTGTTGCGGGAACCCGCCACAGGTGCGGTGAACTTCATTCACCGGACTTTTCAGGATTTCCTGGGCGCCAGGGCCGTACTGGAAGAGCGCGACATGGGCATGCTGGTGAACAACGCGCACTTGGACCAGTGGGAGGACGTGGTTCAGATGGCCGTCGCACAGGCCCGTCACCAGGAGCGCGCCGACCTGCTGACCCGCCTCCGCGAGCGGGGCGACCGCGAGCAGGACGCGGCGGTGCGGGCGCGGTTACGGCTCCTCGCCCTCGCCTCCCTCGAACAGGCCACCCGCCTGGAGCCGACCGTGCGGGAAGCGATCGAGGACCGGGCCGCGCGGCTGCTCCCACCGCGCAGTCTGCGGGAGGCCAGGTCACTGGCGCAGACGGGCCCGCTGCTGCTCGGCCTGCTGCCCGCCGCGAAGGACCTGGAGGGCGACGAGGAGCTGGCCACCGTCCACGCGATATGCCAGATCGGCGGAGACGCCGCCATCCCCAGGCTGCGGGAGTTCCTGCGCACCGGCCAGCCCGCGGTGCGCGCTCAGCTCCTCGGCCACTGGGACCGGTTCGACACGACGGCGTACGCCGAGGAGATCGTGCGCCCGCTCCTCGACACCGCCCCCGAGGAGATCGTCACGGTGCGCTCGCACGCCGAGCTGGACGCGCTGCGCACCATGTCCGGGTATCAACGCGTGGGGCTGCACGGCGACTTCAGCCCCGACGAGATCCGCGACTCGCTCGACCCGCGGCGGCTGCGCGAGCTGCGCCTGCGCAACACCCTCCAGCTGGAGGATCTCGGTCTGCTCTCCGCCTACCCCGAGCTGGAGACGCTCGCCCTCCAGGGCTGCCGGAACGTCAAAGACCCGGCGCCGCTGACCCGGCTGCCGCGGCTGCGGCGGCTGGAGCTGCGGGATCTCCCCCAGTTCGAGACGCTGCTGAAGCTGGCGGACTGCCCTCGGCTGGAGGGCCTCCTCGTCGGCCGGGAAGTGCCCTGGCGCGGTCTGTCCGATCTTCCGCGCGCCGCCGAGCTGCGGCTGCTGGCGCTGCCGTCGTCGGCGGCCCAGCTCGCGGGCATCGTGGCGTGCCGGGGGCTCGAGGAGCTGCGGCTACAGGACGCGAGCGAGCGGCTGACGCCCGACGAGTGGGGCTCGCTCGTCGCCGAGTTGCCGAACCTGCGCAAGCTGACGCTCTCCCCGCAGCAGCTGAGCATGCTGCTGTTCGCCCCTCGTACCGAGATCCCCCAGGTCACCCATCTGGATGTGCGGGCCAGGGCGGGTGCCGCGGTTCCGCTGCGGCGGATCGCCCGGCGCCTTCCGGGACTCGAGGAGATCCATCTGTCGCAGGTCGCGGAACTCGACCTCGCCTCCCTCGCCGGACTGCGCCGACTGCGCCGGGTGCGGCTCGTCTACCCCGGCGAGGTCCGCGGAGCGGACTCGCTTCCCGACAGCGTCGAACTGGATGTCTATCCGCACCCCTGACACGCGGCACCGCCCCGCACCCGTGTTCGACACGGAGTCCCCGCTGGTCACTACCTCGTACCGATCCTGCCTTCACCTGGTGTGTTGCTCCCGCGACGGGTAAATTCTCTGTTTACAGGCGTAGTTGGTACGGATGTCAGCGGCTGATGTCTCGGGGGAGCGGTGCCGCCCGCCTCCGGAGTTGTGGCCGCCGGCAGCGTTGAGCAACGGAGGCGGGACACAGCCAGATGCGCGTATCGGAAGGGTCACCGCTCTATGGCCGGGACCCCCTGCTGCGCTCGCTCGTTCCGCGGCTCACCGGCCTGGCCTTCGACGAGAGATCCCGTACGGCCCGGGAACACCAGGGCGATCTGCCCGTGGTGCTGGTGACCGGCCACCACGGCATCGGGCGCAGCGCCGTCCTCACGGAACTGGCCGCGTGCTACCGGGACCGGCTGCCGCTCGCCCACGTACGGGTCGTCGCCACCGAAACCGCCGCCTTCCCGTCCGCACCGGCCGACGGGGGCGCTCCCACCGCCTCCACCCTGGTCGAGATCCTGACGGAGCTGGTGTGCGGGCTCGCGCCCGGGCTGCGCCGCCGCTTCCCCGTTCTGGTGCCGGGGCTGTTCGCCGTCTCCGGCTGGCACCACGGCAACGCCGAGCAGCGGGACGCGGCGTGTCTCCGGTTCGCCCGGCTGCTGCTCGCCTGCCGCCTCACCGGCGGGGACGAGAACGCGCTGCGGCACGCCTGGGCCACCGCCGTCGAAGGCCGTCTGGATGCCGTCGGCGCGGACGACGGTATCGGCGCGGAGCCGGAGTCGTCGGACGCTTCCGACCCGTCGGGCGCTTCGGACCCGTCGGACCGGGACGCGGTCACCGCCGCCGTGGTGGCCGAGTACGCCGAACGGTACCCGTCGGCCACGCCCCAGGAGTGGTACCGGCGGCGCTTTCCCCGGGGCGCGGAGGGGCAGGATCCGCTGGTACTGCTCGGGCAGTGGTTCCAGCAGGGCGGGGACTACCGGCATGCGGCCGAGCAGAGCCTGATGGCCGCCTTCCTGCACGATGTGGCCGCCTCCTACGGCAGGTTGCAGCGGTGGAACCGGGAGCCGTGGCCGCTCATCCTGCTCGACGACACCCACCACCCGCCCGGGCAGAACTTCCTCGATCTGCTCCTGGAGCACCGGGCGGGGCCCGAGCGCCCCGACCGTGAGGAGCTGGTCGTCGTGGCCACCCGGCTCGGCGGCCCGCCGGAGGACGCCTCCGCCGCGGTCCACCGCCACCTCCCCGACCTGGTGAAGTCCTCCGGCTGGGAACGCAAGGGCCTCAGCCCCTCCGCCGGGCTGCTCACCGTCCCCCTCACCCCGCTGAGCCGGGACGACATCCTGCCGCTCCTGGTGCCGGACCGGCCCGCCCGGCCGCTGCACCCCTATCTGGCCTCCGCCGTGCACTCCCTCACCGGCGGGCATCCCGCGGTGACCACCGTGCTGTGCGCGGCGGTGCTGGACGCCACCGCGAAGGGCACCGTCGTCGGCCCGCGGGACCTGCTCCACCTCCACGCCGAGGACGGGCGCCCGGTCACCGAAGCGCTCCTCGAGCAGCTGCTGCCGGACCGGCGCCAGCGCGACCGGCTGACCCTGCTCTCGCTCGCCCGCGACAGCACGGCGGCCGAGGCGCTGGCCGACCATCTGCGCCTCCAGGGCCCCGATCAGCTGCCCGCCAACTCCGCCACGGACTACCTCGAAGAGCAGCAGTGGCAGCGCCTCACCCCGCCGGACGAGCCGCTGGTCACCGACCCCCTGCTGCGGACCCTGCTGGTGCACGAGGCGCGCCGCACCTCGCGGGCGGCCGACGACGGCCGCGGCTGGCAGGACATCCACCGCTTTCTGCGGATGCACCACGCGCAGCGCGGCGAGATCGGCGAGGCGGACGCACTGCGGCACACGCTCGCCGCCGGGAACGCCGAGGCCGTGGTGGCCATGCTGGCGGAGGAGTTCCAGTCGGAGCAGGACGAACAGGCCGCCGGACACTGGCTGTTGTGCCTCCAGTACGCCGCCACCGCGCCCACCCCGCCCGCCGGTGAGTGGACCGACGACCGCATGCAGGTCGCCCTCGGCGCGCACGACGGCCGGTATGCGGGACTGCACGAGATCGAGCGGTGCGTCAACCGGCTGCTGCACGCCCTGTGGCATGTGTCGGAACCGCACGCCGAACCGGACCCCGACATGTGCAAGGCCGTCGGCGAAGAGCTGGCCTACCTCTCACCGCGGCACCCGTCCTGGCACGCCGTTCTGGGCCAGGCCGCCCGCAGCTGGCCTGCGGCGGCGCGGAAGAAGCGCCCCTTCCCCATCACCGGTCAGTGAGGAAGCATGCTGCTGCGTCTGTTCCGTCGTCATCCCCGCGAGTGGGGTCCGGTCGAGTGGCTGGCCGTCGTCGGACTCGGCGCACTGGCCGCCGCCGCGATCGCCGTCGTCGTCAGCATGGCGCGGGGCCCCGGCAGATGCGGTGACGATCTGCGGGACATCGACGGAGACTGCGTAGGCGTCACCGCGGACGCTTTCGAGGCGGACCCGGGCCTCAAGAGCCTCATCCAGGCGGTGGCCGACGAGAACGCCCGGGTGCGGCAGAACGCGGAGTCCCCGTCGAGCGGCCCCGAGATCCCGTACGTGCGCATCGCGCTGATGATGCCCTTCACCGCCGACGAACACAGCGCCATGACCACGGACATGATCCGCCGCGGACTCGCCGGTGCCCTCGCCGCGCAGCGGCAGGCCAACCGCTTCGGCGGCCCGCACTACCAGCTGCTGCTCGCCCCCGACGGCCGCAACCTCGACCACTGGGAACCCGTCGTCACCCGCCTCGCCGAACTGTCCAAGGACACCCGCGCGCCACTGGTCGGCGTGACCGGCATCCCCAGCAGTACGCCGGAGACGCGCAGGGCGATCGCCGCGCTCAGCGAGCACAAGATCCCCACGGTCGGCCCGGTCATCACCGCGGCCAACATGAACGCCCCGTACTTCTTCAAGACATCGGCCAACAACGACCAGTTCGCCCGCGCCCTGGCGCGCTACCTGGCCGAGCGGCCGGGTGAGCACCGGGGGTTCCTGGTCTGGGACAACCGTGACGGGGACGTGTACTCGAAGAACCTGCGCAGCGTCTTCGAAAGACACTTCGGCGACGCGTACGGCCTGGCCCACCACAACACGAACTTCACCGGCACCTCCGGAACCGACCAGGGAATCCCCCAGCGCTTCACCGACCCCGTGCGGAAGATCTGCAACGAGAAGTCCGACACCGTCTTCTTCGCCGGCCGCGACCAAGACCTGCCCGCGTTCATCGAGCGCCTGGCGCAGGAGGGCGACTGCGGCCGCACCACGAAGCTGCGCATCCTCAAGGTGGGCATCGGCCTGGAACCCACCCTCACCACCGAGGCGCTCACCCAGCGGCTGGACGACGCCCGGGCGACGATAGTCGACGCATCCTGCGTCGACCCCGCCTGGTGGAACGGGAAGAACAAGCCCGAGAAGGCCCTCGGCCGCTTCCTCGACCAGTTCAACCAGCTGAAGGAGCAGCACACGCTCGGCGCCAAGCCGCTCGACGACGGCTACGCCGTGATGTACCACGACGCCTTCGCGCTCCTCGCCAACGCCGTGGACCGCACCTTCTCCGAATTCAACGATGGCGGCCGCCGGGCCCCGAAGTCCCCGCGCATCCCCATGAAGGCCGACGTCTACAACACCCTCAACTACCCGAGCATCTCCGGCGACTCCTGCGATTCCTGTCTGATCGGCGCGGGAGGAACCTATGGCTTCGAAGGCCCGGGCAAGAACGACCAATGGGCCGTGTGCAAGCCGGTCCCGGTCGTCGAATACCCACCCCGCCCCACCGCCCAGCCCGCACCCACCCTCTACCGCACCTACCGCAACGACGCGAAGAGCGCCTGCCCCTCCTGACGGCGTCACGCAGGCTGTCGGCACCACACAGGTCTCGCCGGTGCCTCAGGGCATCGCACGGGTGGCCGCATGGCGGTGGACGTACGAACCGGCAACCCGGCGCCCCCGACCTCGCGGTCCCCGACACGTTCTGGTGGATGACCATGCGTCAACTGGCAAGCCTCCTCCGGCAGATCCACTACGTGAACATTCAGGCCAGGAGTAGCCTCACCGCATGTTTGCAGAGCCTGATTCACGAACCGGAACGGTGCTGAGCGATGGTAAGCCCTCCGTGTCCGTCCCCCTTCGCGTCGGCGTCCTCGGCGCGTCCTCGATCGCCCGGCGGCGGACACTCCCCGCGTTGCGCGACCTCCCGGACATCACGGTCGTCGCCATCGCCAGCCGCGACCGCAAGAAGGCCGATGACTTCGCCGCCGACTTCGGCTGCGCCGCCGTACAGGGCTATGAGCAGCTGATCGAACGCGAGGACATCGACGCCGTCTACGTCTCGCTGCCCAACGCCCTGCACTACCCATGGGTGCGTGAACTGCTCACCCACGGCAAACACGTGCTGGCCGAGAAGCCGCTCACCACCACTCCACAGGACACCGCGGAGCTGGTGCGGCTGGCGGCGGAGCGGAGACTGGTCCTCCGGGAGAACGTCGCGTTCGTCCACCACGGGCTGCACCGGCGGGTGGCCGAGATGGTGGCGGACGACCGCATCGGTGAACTCCGGCACGTCGAGGCGTCGTTCTGCTTCCCGCCGCTGCCCCCCACCGACGTGCGCTATCAGGCGGACCTCGGCGGCGGGGCCCTCCTCGACACCGGAATCTATCCCGTACGGCTCGCCCAGTACTTCCTCGGCGACGAGCTGACCGTCGCCGGCGCCGCACTGCGCGAGGGGCCGGAGGCGGGAGTTGACGTAGCGGGCAGCGCCCTGCTCGTGGCGACGGCCGGGGCAACCGCCGCGCTCACCTTCGGCTTCGAGCACAGCTACGGCGCGAAGTACACGCTGTGGGGCAGCAAGGCGCGACTGACCGTCGACCGGGCGTTCACTCCGCCGCACACCATGTCGCCGCTGATCCGCATCGACGAGCAGGACCACGCCGAGGAGATCGTGCTCCCCGCCGAGCACCAGTTCGCCAACTCGATAGCCTCCTTTGCCGACGCGGTACGGCGGACGCAGGCCACGGGGGCGGACTCCGGCCACGCCGCATGGGCCGCCACGACAGTGCGTACCGCCGAACTGCTCGCCCGGATCTCCGAGGCGGCCGTACGCGTCAGCGGGCGGACGCAGTCCTGATGGAGATCATCGGCCAGGGAATCATCGCTCGCAATGTGGCCACGATCGCGGACCGGCATCCGCATGCGACAGTGCCCGGCCCCCGCGCGTTCGAGGGCCGGGGCGCCACGGCACCCGTCTGACCAGAGCCGGGCGACGGTGGAGGCATGGCCGGGCGGGTGCGCCGCTGCGCCTATGTCTTCTGACTCCGCTCCGTCGCCCGCTCTTGGCGGTGATCTTCCCGCGCTTGTCCTCCAGGTACAGGCCCTCGGATGACGACGGCGCCAGCCGGGGAAGGGAAGCGGCAGTGCTCAGAGCGCGGGGACCTCGGCGGCGGCCAGCATGTCCTCGATGAGGTCGGCAGCGCGCGGGGTGCCGCCCTCGGCCTGGGCGTCGGCCTGCAACTGCTTGGACCGGCCGATCCGTTCCTGATCCGTGACCAGGTCGTTCAGCGCCGCGCGAAGGGTCTCGGCGGTGGCGTCAGCGGTGTCCACACGGCGGGCGACGCCGAGTTCCACGAGCCGGTCGGCGTTCATGAACTGCTCCGCTGCCTGCGGCACCGCGATCATGGGAACGCCGGCGAGGAGCCCGATGCCGCAGCTGCCCATGCCGGCGTGGGTGACGAAGGCGTCGGCCTGTTCCAGGATCGCCCGCTGCGGGATCCACGAGGAGTGCACCTCGACGTTGGACGGGATGGTGCCGAGTTCCCCGGGGTCGGTGTGCTTGCCGATCTGGAGTACAACGTGCCAGCCGGGCAGGTCGCCGAAGGCGGCGATGCACTGGCGGTAGAACGCCGGCTGGTGCGTGTATGACGAACCGAGCGAGATCAGCAGCACCTTGTCCGCGGCCGCCGGGCGGGTCCAGCCATCCGTGTCCGCTCGGGTGTCGAAGCAGGGGCCGACGATGGTCACCCTGTCGGCGTCGACCCGATCGACGTGCGGCTGCATCGCTCGCGGGATCAGGGCGAGCGCCTTGGCGGGCGGGCTGGAGAACGTGTCCACGTCCGTGGTGGTCGCACCGCAGTCGGCGAGCCACTTCGCGAACCTTTCCCGGTACGCGTCGGCGCCCGGCAACTTCTGTAGAAGCGCCACGACTTCCTCCTGGTAGCCGTCCCAGCCGACGAACGTCGGGGACAGTTGCACGAGGGGACGGCCCTGCGCTTCCGCGAGGACACGCGCGGCAGAGGCGCCGATGTCGTAGAGGTACAGGTCGGCCGGATCGTCGTCGTAGGCGGCCCGCAGTTGCGGGAGCGCCTGGACGGCGTCGTCCAGGAACAGGCCCGCCGCAGCGATGGGATCGGCAGGCCAGTCGTTGTCCCCGACGGGCAACGTGGAGGTGCAGGGCACCAGCTCCGCTCCGACGGACTCGATCCGGTCGGCCACGCGCGGGTCGTTGGCGTAGGTGACCCGGTGCCCGCGGGCCACCAGCTCACGGATGATCGGAAGGCTGGGCAGGACATGGCTGATGGTGGGGACGCCGACCATCGCGATATGGGCGCGGCGACGGGACATGGGCGATCACTCGTTTCTGGCGCGGGACGGGTGCGGGCGGTGTGGCGAGGACGCGGTGTCAGGGCTGGTCGCCTGCGCGGCGGCCTCCTCCAGGCCGGCGACGGTCCCCGGCATAATAGTCCGAACGTGCGTGCTGCATGGGCCAGTTACACCCACGCCACGGCGAGGAGCCAGGCGATGTCCGCGGCGTCGTAGCGGGTGCGGATGAGCCGGGCGGGGTTGCCGCCGACGATGCCGAACCACACGTCGTTGCCGACGACCGTGTCGCCCCGGCCGGGCAGGTCGGTGATCAGGTCGAAGTGCTCCGCCCAGGAGCCCCCATGGTGCGGAACGGGAAGGTGGAGCGCAGCGGCGCTGCGCGCGACGAGCGCGGGGCCGCGAGGTGCCGTGCCAGGCGTCGGGAGCCCGGCATGATCGGCAAGACACCCCCTAGGCGCAGGACGGGCACAGTCCGCGGTAGGTGACCTCGGCCTCGGAGACCGTGAAGCCGAAGCGCTCCTCCGTGGGGAGGGCGGCCAGGGGGTCGCCGGTGGGGTGGACGTCGCGGATGGTGCCGCAGCTGGAGCACACCAGGTGCTGGTGGGGGTGGTGTGCGTTGGGGTCGTAGCGCTTGGCGCGGCCGTCGGTGGAGACCTCCGTGACCTCGCGGAGGGAGACCAGCTCGCCCAGGGTGTTGTAGACGGTCGCCCGGGAGATCTCGGGCAGCCGCTCCGCCGCGCGGGCGTGCACCTCGTCGGCGGTGAGGTGCACATGGTCCCCGTCGAGGACCTCCGCCACGACACGCCGCTGGGAGGTCATCCGCCAGCCACGCCCTCGCAGTCGCCGCAGCAGGTCACTCATACAGGCTCACCTATTCACGTTCGGTGGGATGCCCGGATTTTACCCATGAGGGTCCGGGACCTCTGATGGGATCTGGGTTTGGCGTGCTTATTGACTTAGATTCTGTCCATCGTAGGATCGGTTCCGGCGATAGCCAAGGGACAGGAAGACTCCAATTCGGCAGGAGACGGAGACGTGGGGCCCGGCCCCGACTGTTCCACCGCCCGCAGTTCCTGGGCACCTGATCCGCCTGGTCCGGAAGGATTCCCATGTCTGAGAACCATGAAGCAATCGTCGTAGACGCGAAGACGGAGGGCGAGGGCGGAGGTGGCTGCCCGGTCGCGCACGGGCGTGCCCCGCATCCGACTCAGGGCGGCGGAAACCGCCAGTGGTGGCCGGAGCGGCTCAATCTGAAGATCCTGGCCAAGAACCCTGCCGTGGCCGACCCCCTCGGCGAGGACTTCGACTATGCCGAGGCGTTCAACAGCCTCGACCTCGCGGCCGTGAAGCAGGACATCGCGGAGGTGCTGACCACCTCGCAGGACTGGTGGCCGGCCGACTTCGGCCACTACGGCCCGTTCATGATCCGGATGGCCTGGCACAGCGCGGGCACCTACCGGATCAGCGACGGCCGCGGCGGTGGCGGCACCGGTCAGCAGCGCTTCGCACCCCTCAACAGCTGGCCGGACAACGGGAACCTGGACAAGGCCCGCCGTCTGCTGTGGCCGGTCAAGAAGAAGTACGGCCAGAGCCTTTCGTGGGCCGACCTCATGATCCTCACCGGCAATGTCGCCCTGGAGGCGATGGGCTTCGAGACCTTCGGCTTCGGCGGCGGCCGTGCGGACGTCTGGGAGCCCGAGGACGACGTGTACTGGGGCCCCGAGACCACCTGGCTCGGCGACGAGCGCTACAGCGGCGACCGGGAGCTGGAGAACCCCCTCGGTGCGGTGCAGATGGGCCTCATCTACGTCAACCCGGAGGGCCCGAACGGCAACCCGGACCCGCTCGCCGCGGCCCGCGACATCCGTGAGACCTTCCGCCGGATGGCGATGAACGACGAGGAGACGGTCGCCCTGATCGCGGGCGGTCACACCTTCGGCAAGACCCATGGCGCGGGCCCGGCGGAGCACGTCGGCGCCGACCCCGAGGCCGCCACCATGGAGGAGCAGGGCCTGGGCTGGAGGAACACCTACGGCACCGGCAAGGGCGCGGACGCCATCACCTCCGGTCTGGAGGTCACCTGGACCACGACCCCGACCCAGTGGAGCAACGGGTTCTTCAAGAACCTCTTCGAGTACGAGTACGAGCTGACCCAGAGCCCGGCCGGTGCCAACCAGTGGGTGGCCAAGGACGCCCCGGAGATCGTCCCGGACGCGCACGACCCGTCGAAGAAGCACCGTCCGCAGATGCTCACCACCGACCTGTCGCTGCGCTTCGACCCGATCTACGGACCGATCTCCCGCCGGTTCTACGAGAACCCCCAGGAGTTCGCGGACGCCTTCGCCCGCGCCTGGTACAAGCTGACCCACCGCGACATGGGTCCGAAGTCGCTCTTCCTCGGCCCGGAGGTCCCGGAGGAGACCCTGCTGTGGCAGGACCCGCTGCCGGAGGCCGAGGGCGAGACCATCGGCGCCGAGGACATCGCGGCCCTCAAGGCCAAGCTCCTCGACTCGGGCCTGACCGTCTCGCAGCTGGTCGGCACCGCGTGGGCGTCGGCCTCGACCTTCCGCGGCAGCGACAAGCGCGGCGGCGCCAACGGTGCGCGCATCCGCCTCGAGCCGCAGCGCGGGTGGGAGGTCAACAACCCCGACCAGCTGGCGACGGTGCTGCGCGTCCTGGAGAGCATCCAGCGGGAGTTCAACTCCGGCGCCAAGAAGGTGTCCCTGGCCGACCTGATCGTGCTCGGCGGCTCCGCGGCCGTGGAGAAGGCGGCCAAGGACGCGGGCCACACCATCGAGGTGCCCTTCACCCCGGGCCGTGTCGACGCGACCGAGGAGCACACCGACGTCGACTCGTTCGCCGCGCTGGAGCCGACCGCTGACGGGTTCCGCAACTACCTCGGCAAGGGCAACCGGCTCCCGGCCGAGTACCTGCTGATCGACCGGGCGAACCTGCTGACCCTGAGCGCCCCCGAGCTGACGGTCCTCGTCGGTGGCCTGCGCGTCCTGGGCGCCAACCACGCCCAGTCCTCGCACGGCGTCCTCACCGACGCCCCGGGCACCCTGACCAACGACTTCTTCGTCAACCTGCTCGACCTGGGCACGCAGTGGAAGTCGACGTCCGAGGCCCAGGACACGTTCGAGGGCCGCGACGCCGCCACGGGCGAGGTCAAGTGGACGGGCACCCGTGCCGACCTGGTCTTCGGGTCGAACTCCGAGCTGCGCGCGCTCGCGGAGGTCTACGCGAGCGATGACGCGAAGGAGAAGTTCGTGAAGGACTTCGTCGAGGCGTGGACCAAGGTCATGAACCTCGACCGGTTCGACCTCGCCTGATCAACCCCGCTCAACAGCGTCCAGGCCGGCCCGCACGGGTCGGCCTGGACGTCTTTCACGGCACGTACGGCATGTTGTACGGGGTGACCACCTGGATCGCCGAGGGCAGGGCGGGCCCGTCGTCGGGCAGCGCCTTGTGGGCGCGCATGATGGTCTGGCAGGCGCGGCGCATGTCCTGGCGCAGGTCGTGGTGGAGCACCGCGGAGAGGCGGCGTTCGCGCAGGAGCCGGGTGTTGTCGTGGTCCAGGTCGTGGGCGATGAACACCGCGCACTCCCGTGCGAGGGTGTCGAAGGCATCGAGGGTCGCGGCGTTGCCACCGCCGATGGAGTAGACGCCGACGATGTCGTGGTCGCGCTCCAGCGCCGCGAGGACCAGGTCGCGCTGGGTGGCGTCGAGGCCGTCGCTGTCGGTGACCTCCACCAGGGACCGCCCGGGGTGGGCGTTCCGCATCGCGCCGCGGAAGCCCATCTCGCGTTCCTCCTCGCCACGGAAGGATCCCCGGCTGATGGTGACGAGCACATGGCCGGGACGGCCGCCGAGCCACTGCCCGACCAGATAGGCGGCGGTGGCCCCGGCGGCACGGTTGTCGATGCCGACGTACCCCACGCGCGCGCTGCTGGGCAGGTCGGTCACCAGGGTGACGACGGGGATGCCCGCTTCGACCAGGCGGCTGACGGCGGCCCCGACCTCCGGCAGGTCCGGGGCCTTGAGGATCACGCCCTGTGAACCCCGCTTGGCGATCTTGTCCATGGCCGCGATCAGCTCCGCGGCGGGGCCGGTCTCCCGGAAGTGGAAGCGCGAGCGCACCACGGCGGGGTGGAGGGACGGCAGTTCGGCTTCGAGTGCGTCGCGTACGGCGGTGGAGAACCGGTCCGGCGCCTGCATCACGATGTCGATCATGAAGGTGCGGCCCCCGATGCGGACCTGGGTCCGCTGGCGGTCCAGGTCCTTCACCGCCTGGTGGACCTCCATGACGGTGCTCTCCCGTACGCCACCCCGGTAGTTGAGGACCCGGTCGACGGTGGCCTCGCTCAGCCCGGCCTGCCGGGCGATCTCCTTGATCGTATAGGGGTGCCGCATGGCTCGTTTCCCGAAGTCGATGATGGGTTTTTGATGGGTTGCTGCCGATTGATTGATGGAAGCGGGTTCATAAGACTGGCAGAAACGCAGGCACGGCGAAAGGACCCAGGATGTCCCCCACCGACGCGGCACCACGGACGTGGCTGACCGAGGACGACTGCGCTCTCGACGCGTTCCGTGCCCTGGTCGAGCAGGGCACCGACCCGCACGACCACCCCTCGGCCGAGCGCATCGAGCACGATGTCCCGCTGTACGACGGCGACCGGCTCCGCGGCCTCGCGGCCACCCGGGAGGGGCGCCGGGCGGTCCAGGACGAGCTGGTGCGGGCCCTGCTGGACGGGCCCGGCGTGGTGGTGCTGCGGCGCGCGTATCCGGACCCCGCCGTCGTGGACCGCGCGTCCGGCGCGTTCAACGCGCTGATCGAGGAGGAGCGGGCGCAGGGCGGCGCACGCGGTGACCACTTCGCGAAGCCGGGCGCCAACGACCGGGTGTGGAACGCGCTGGACAAGATGGCCGTGCGCGCGCCGGAGGCGTTCGCGGACTACTACGCCAACGACCTGCTGGAGCTGGTCTCCGAGGCGTGGCTGGGACCGGCGTACCAGGTCACCTCGCAGGTCAACGTGGTCAACCCGGGTGGCGCCGCGCAGAGTGTGCACCGCGACTACCACCTGGGCTTCCTCCCCCAGGAGCGGGCGGCCGCGTACCCGGCGCACGTCCACCGGCTGTCGCCCGTCCTGACCCTCCAGGGCGCGGTGGCGCACTGCGACATGCCGGTCGAGTCGGGGCCGACGCTGTTCCTGCCGCATTCGCAGAAGTACGAGCCCGGCTATCTGGCCTGGCGGTTGCCGGAGTTCATCGAGTACTTCGAAGAACACCACGTCCAGCTGCCGCTGGAGAAGGGCGACGCGGTGTTCTTCAACCCCGCGCTGTTCCACGCCGCCGGGCACAACCGCTCGGCCGACATCAAACGCATGGCCAATCTGCTCCAGATCTCCTCCGCCTTCGGCCGCGCGATGGAGAGCGTGGACCGCCAGGCGATGGCGAACGCGCTCTTTCCGGTGCTGCTGCGCCGCAAGGCCGAGGGCGTCTCCGAGGAGTGGCTGCACCGGGTGGTCGCCGCCACGGCCGAGGGCTACGCCTTCCCCACCAATCTGGACCTCGACCCGCCAGTCGGCGGGCTCGCCCCGCCCTCCCAGGCGGACACCCTCCGGCAGGCCGTGGCCGAGGGCTGGGACCCGGAGCGGCTGCGTCAGGAACTGCACGCGGGCGCCAAGCGCCGCCAGAGCTGAAGGGGGCGCAACACCTCATGGGACTGCTCGAGGACAAGGTCGTCCTGGTCAACGGTGGCAGCCAGGGTGTGGGCGCGGGGATCGTGCGGGCGGCCGTGCGCGAAGGCGCGGCCGTCGTCTTCACCGGGCGCCGGGCCGAGGTCGCCGAGCCGCTCGCCGCGGACACCGGCGCCCGCTTCGTCCGCGCGGACCTGGCCGATCCGGAGCAGGCGCGCGAGAGCGTCGTACGGGCCGTGGACACCCACGGCCGCGTCGACTGCCTGGTCAACGCGGCCGGGCTGACCTCGCGCGGCTCGCTGCTGGACACCACGCCGGAGCTGTTCGACGCGCATATGGCGATCAACCTGCGCGCGCCGTTCTTCGCGATGCAGGCGGCGGTGGCCGACATGACGGCCCGCAAGGCGCCGGGGACCATCGTCAACATCCTCTCCAACTGCGCGCACGGCGGCCCGCCCCATCTGGCGCCGTACTCGGCCGCGAAGGCGGGGCTGGCGGGACTGACCCGCAACGCGGCCTACGCCCACCGCTGGGACCGTATCCGCATCAACGGCCTCAACATCGGCTGGACGGACACCGAGGGCGAGGACGCGACGCAGCGCGCCTTCCACGGTGCGGGCGACGACTGGCGGGAGAAGGCCGCCGCGGCGCAGCCGATGGGAAAGCTGGGGCAGGTCGACGAGATCGCGGACTTCGTGGTCTTCCTGCTCTCCGAGCGCAGTGGTGTGGTCACCGGTTCGGTCATCGACTGGGACCAGAACATCATCGGCGGATTCGACTGAACCGCCCCGTGGGCTGAAGGAGCACGATGGTCATGCGTATGGGCATCCTGGGGCTGGGCCGGATCGGCGCGTTCCACGCACAGACCCTGTCCGAACTCGACACGGTGGACTCCCTGGTGGTCACCGACCCGGTGGCCGCCGCCACCGCCCTGGCAACGGAACGGTGGGGCGCCACCGCGGTGGACTCCCCCGAGGCCGTGTTCGCCGCGGGCGTGGACGGCGTCGTGATCGCCGCCGCGACCGATGTCCACCCGGAACTGATCCTCGCCGCGGTCGAGGCGGGTGTGCCCGCGTTCTGCGAGAAGCCCGTGGCCCGCGGGATCGAGGAGGGCGTCGAGGTGCTGCGCGCGGTCGAGGACAGCGGCGTCCAGGTGCACATCGGATTCAACCGGCGCTTCGACGCGGGCTGCGTGGCCGCGCGCCGGGCCGTGGCGAGCGGTGAGCTGGGGCCGCTGCACACCGTGCGGTCCACCACGCTGGACCCCGCCCCTCCCCCGGCCTCGTACGTCGCGGTCTCGGGGGGCATCTTCCGTGACTGCGGCGTGCACGACTTCGACATCGTGCGCTGGGTGACGGGCCGCGAGGTGGCCGAGGTGTACGCGACCGGCGGCAACCGGGGTGCGGAGTACATCCGTGAGGCGGGCGACGTCGACACGGCGTCCGCGCTGCTCACCCTCGACGACGGCACGATCGCCGTCGTCTCCAACTCCCGGCACAACGCCCGGGGTTACGACGTACGTCTGGAGTTGCACGGCATGACGGACAGCATCGCGGTCGGCCTGGAGGACAGGCTGCCGCTGCGTTCGGTCGAACCGGGTGTCACCTTCCCGGCCGGGCCGCCGCACGACTTCTTCATGGACCGCTTCGCCGACGCCTACCGCGCCGAACTCACCGCCTTCACCGAGGTGGTGGCGGGCACCCGGACCTCTCCCTGCACGGTGGCGGACGCCATCGAGGCGAGCTGGATCGCCGAGGCCTGCGCCCGGTCGCTGCACGAGCACCGGCCCGTACGGCTCGAAGAGGTACGGGTGCACCGCGATGAGGTGCGTACGGCATGACGGACGAGCCCTTGCGGATCGGTGTGCTGGGCGCGGCGCGGATCGCCGAGCTGTCGATCGTCGGTCCGGCCCGTGCGGGCGGCCACCGTCTCGTCGCGGTGGCCGCCCGCGACCGCGGCCGGGCGGAGGCGTTCGCCGCCGCACACGGCGTCGAGCGGGTGGCCGCGTCGTACGCCGCCCTCGTCACCGACCCGGAGATCGAGGTGGTCTACAACCCGCTGGCCAACGGGCTGCACGGGCCGTGGAACCTGGCCGCCCTGGCGGCGGGCAAACATGTGCTCACCGAGAAGCCGTCCGCGAGCAACGCCGAGGAGGCGGCCGAGGTCCATCGGGCGGCGCTCACGGCGGGCACCGTCTTCATGGAGGGCTTCCACTATCTGTTCCATCCCGTCACCCGGCGGCTGCACGACCTGCTGGACGGCGGGGAGCTGGGTGAACTCCGGCACGTGGAGACCGTGGTGGCCATGCCCGCGCCGCCGGACACCGATGTGCGCTGGTCGCTCCCGCTCGCCGGTGGCGCGCTCATGGACCTGGGGTGCTACAGCCTGCACGCGCAGCGGGTGCTCGCCCCCTGGGCCGGTGGCGCGCCCCGCCTGGTCGCCGCGCGCGGCGCAGAGCGGGCGGGGACACCGGGGGTGGACGAATGGCTCGATGCCGACCTGGAGTTCCCGGGTGGCGCGACCGGTACGGCCCGCTGCCACATGGCGTACCACGAGTGGCGGATGAACTGCCGGGTCGTGGGGACACGCGGCGAGGCGACGGCGGTGAACTTCGTCCAGCCGCATCTGGACGACCGGGTCGTGGTGCGCACGGCCGCCGGTGAACGCGTCGAGGAACTCGGCCGCCGGTCCTCGTACACGTACCAGCTCGAAGCCTTCGCCGCCCAGCTGCGCCACGGCGCGCCGCGGCCCCTCGACGCCGAGGACGCGCTGACGACCATGCGTCTCGTCGACGACTGCTACCGGGCGGCCGGTTTCCCGGTCCGGCCGCGGACGGTGGTGCCCACCGCGGGGTGAGAGGCGGTGAGGAGGGGGCCGGGTCGGCCCCCTCCTCGTCACCGCGCCGGGTGGAGCACCTCCAGGGCCGTGCGGTACGCCACGTCGGCGGCTTCCCGCACCGGAAGCGCCCGGTGCGCATCGGAGAGGATCTCCACTCCCCACGGGCCGGACCAGCCGGTGGCGCGGAGCGCGGTGATGATGTCCGGCAGGGCCAAGGACCCCTCGCCGCACAGGCGGCGACGCCGGACGGTGTCCTCGAAGAGCGTGCCGGCGACCTGACGGTCCGCGTCGTTCAGCTCCACGCCCACGATGCGCGACCGCGGTACGCCCGCCAGGTCGGCCGGTGGGGTGTGGGCGCGCTCGGTGTGCCAGACGTCGATGATGAGGCCGCCCGCCGGGTGGCCGGCGGCCTCGACCAGCCGGAGTCCGTCGTGCACGGTCTTGAGGTTGGACCAGGGGAGGAACTCGATTCCGAGCCGGGCGCCCACGTCATCCGCCTGCGCGGCCAGGGCGGCGAACTCCTCGGCCCAGGCGTCGGGGTCCCAGGGCCGGTCCTCGACATCGGGTCCGATCTTGATGTGATGGGCGCCGAGCGCCTCGGCGGTCCGCAGGAGGTCGCCGCGTACCGCGTCCGAGGCCGCGCGCCGCTGTCCCTCGGTCCACCAGTCGACCAGGAGCTCCAGCTCCAGGTGGACGAGTCCGTTGTCCTCCAGGAGCGACCGGATCCCGGCGAGTCCGTACGCGCGCTCGGCCTCCACCAGGTCCGCGTACAGCAGCCCGAAGCCCGTGAACCCGGCGGCGCCCGCCGCCTCCGCCCGCTCGCGCAAGGTCAGCGGGCTGCGCTCGTCGTCCCACCCGGGCGCGGCGTCCCCCGCGGTGGTCCAGCAGGTGGCGAGCAGATCCTCGGCGGTCATGGTGGCGTTCTCCTCCCAGAGGCGCGAGCGGCCGGCGGCCGGGGTTCACCTGGACCCACACGCTAGGCGTGCCCGAGCGGATTGCTGAAGAGGCGGAAACCATCATTAACCCATCATCGGCACCATCCTTTTCCCCTCGACCCGCGCGCGCCCGGGCGGGGAGGGCCGACGTCGTGAGCGGTGGCCGCCGCGTCTACCGTGGGTGATCTCCGCCCGGGGAGCCGGGGACCTTCCCGCCGATCCTGAAAGGCACTCATGGCAACCGTCGAAACCTCGGTGCGCGACGGGGTGGCACATCTGGTGCTCAACCGCGCGTCCGCGCTCAACGCACTCGACACCGACACCGTGCTGGCCATGCGCGCGGCGCTGGACCGGTGGCGCGACGACCCCGGTGTCCGCGCGGTCGTCGTCCGCAGCGGCACCCCGAGGGCGTTCTGCGCGGGAGGGGACATCCGGGCGATCCGTGAGGCGGCGCTGCGGGGCGACTTCGCCGCCACGACGCGCTTCTTCCGCGAGGAGTACGCCCTGAACCAGGAGATCGCCGAGTACCCCAAGCCGTATCTGGCGCTGATCGACGGGGTCGCCATGGGCGGCGGCCTCGGCATCTCCGTGCACGGTGCGGTGCGCGTGGCCACCGAGCGGTCGGTGTTCGCAATGCCGGAAACGCTCATCGGTTTCTATCCCGATGTCGGCGCCTGCTTCTTCCTGCCCCGGCTCGGCGGCGCGTTCCTGCCCCGGCTCGGCGGCGCGCTCGGCCGCTACCTCGGGCTGGCCGGCGCGCGCCTCAGCGGGGCCGACGCGGTCAAGGCGGGGCTGGCGACCCACTTCGTGTCCTCCGCCGATCTGCCCGAGTTCACCGCCGCGCTGGACACGACCGAAGCGGCCGATGCGCTCGCCAAGTACGCCCGTACCGCGCCACCGTCCGACCTGGACGACACCGGCGACCGCATCGCCGCCGCGTTCGCGCCCGGCACCCTGTCCGACGTGGTCGGCCGCCTCCGGGCGGACGGTTCGGCCTGGGCGGAGACGACGCTCGGCTCCCTCGCGGCCGCGTCACCGCTCAGCCTCCGGCTGACCGACGAGCTGCTGCGCCTGGGCGAGCGCGACACTCTCGCCGAGTGCCTCCGGCGGGACCTGGCGGTGGCGTCCCGGCTGGTCCGTGAGCCGGACTTCGCCGAGGGTGTCCGCGCGAAGCTGGTGGACAAGACCCGGGACGCGCGCTGGTCGTACGGCTCGGCGGAGGCGGTTCCCCACGAGCGGATCGCCGAACTGCTCGGCGGCTAACGTGGTGCCCCGCTGTGTACCTACCACCGCAGAGGGAGTGGTGTGCTGTGCCGGGTCCTCCGAGCAGGGGCGTGCTGGTCACCGGGGCGTCCAGGGGCATCGGCCGGGCGGTCGCGCGGGCGTTCGCGGAGCGTGGCGACCGGGTGGCCGTGCACTACGGGGCGCGGGCGGCGGACGCCGAGGAGACCCGGGCGGAGCTGCCGGGCGAGGGGCACGTGGTCATCGGCGGCGACCTCGGTGACCCGGGCGCGGCGCAGCGGATCGCCGACACCGCCGAGGAGGCGCTGGGCGGGGTCGATGTGCTGGTCAACAACGCCGCCGTGGCCACCTCGGAGGGCAACGCGCACCGGGTGGCCGACGTGTCGTACGCGGAGTGGCAGCAGGTCTGGCGGCGGATGGTCGACGTGAATCTGCTCGGGGCGGCGAACGTGAGCTACTGCGTGGCGCGGCACCTCATCGACCGTGGTGCGCCCGGCCGGATCGTGCACATCGGCTCGCGCGGGGCGTTCCGTGGCGAGCCCGACCACCCGGCCTACGGGGCGAGCAAGGCCGCGCTGCACGCGCTCGGCCAGTCGCTGGCGGTCGCGCTGGCGCCGTACGGGATCGCGGTGACCTCGGTGGCGCCCGGGTTCACCGCCACCGAGCGGGTGGCGGGACGGCTGGCCGGGGAGTCGGGGGACGCGCTGCGGGAGCAGAGTCCGTTCGGCAGGGTCGGCACGCCGCAGGAAGTGGCGGCCGCGGTGGTGTACCTGGCGTCGGCGGAGGCCACCTGGGCGTCGGGGACGGTCCTGGATCTCAACGGGGCGTCACATCTGCGGCTGTGAGCGGGGCGGCGAAGGAGGACACGTGTCCACGAAGGACGAGCGGGCCGCTGCTCGGCCTGGTGGCCGACCCATGGCGGGGCGAGGTCCAGGCGGTGGACGGCCTGCCCGCCCTGCTGATCTGCCGGGAGGCGGGCGCCCGCGCGTTCGACGACACCGGGCCGACCGCGGGCGTGCCGTCGGGCGGGCTGCTGGTCGCGGCGCCCGGGGCGGCGGAGGAGACGTACGACATCTGGCGCACCGCCCGGGCGGGTCACGGTGGCTAGGCGTCGCCGTCCAGATGGGCGAGGAAGTCCCGCAGGGCGGCGTTGACTTCGTCCGGGCGCTCCTGCTGGGTCCAGTGGCCGCAGCCGTGCAGCGTCACCTCGTCGTGCAGTTGGGGGGCGATCCGGCGCAGTGAGGCGCGTAGGGTGTCCATGCCGCGGAACGAGGTGACCAGGTCGCGGTCGCCCACCACGTACAGCGCGGGCTGGTCGATGCCGCGGCCCCGGAAGGGGGCGAGGAGTTCCTGGTTGCGCTCGATGTTGCGGTACCAGTTGAGGGGGCCGGTGAAGGCCCGGGTGCCGTGTTCGGCGTAGTCGCGGGCGAAGACCTCGATGTCCGCTTCGGTGAGCCAGCCGGGCAGCTGGTCCGGCTCGGGCACGGTGTCCAGCAGGGCCCGGCCCTCCGGGATGACCCAGGGCCGGGGCCGCTCGTTCTTCGGGTTGTCCCCGGAGCCGCTGAACAGGATCCGGCGGAGGGACGACGCGATGTCCTGCCCCAACTCGGCGTCGGCGACGCCCGGTTGCTGGAAGTAGTTCTGGTAGAAGCCCTCGCCGTAGTACCTCCGGGTGGCCGAGGGCGGGGCCATTCCGGCGGGCAGCGCCGGCGGGACGCTCAGCCCGGCCACGGCACGTACGACATCGGGGCGCAGCATCGCCGTGATCCAGGCAACCGGCGCGCCCCAGTCGTGTCCGACGACCACCGCCTGTTCCTCGCCGAGGGCGCGGATCAGGCCGATCACATCACCGGCCAGATGGAGCAGGGTGTAGGAGGCGATGTCCTCGGGCTGCTCACTGCGCGCGTAGCCGCGCTGGTCGGGGGCGACGACGCGGTATCCGGCCTCGGCCAGCGGGCCGAACTGGTGGCGCCAGGAGTACCAGCTCTCCGGAAAGCCGTGCAGCAGCAGGACCAGCGGCCCCTGTCCCTGCTCCGCGATGTGCAACCGCACTCCGTTCACCTCGACGACGTCATGCTTGACCGGGCTGTGCACTGTGTTTCCTCTTCCGCGTGGGGCGCTCTACTGCCGAGTAACGATGCTATATGCACGCGTTCTCGAGGTCGTTGAAGAGGTGGCCCAAGTGGGCACGGACGGCCGACGCACCGCCGCGCTCCTGGTGTTATCCGGGGACGCCGACGGGGTCGACGCCGGTCAGGGTGCGGCTGGTGTCCCACAGCCGCTCCGCGACGGCGGTGTCGGTGAGGTGAGCCCACACCGGTTCGGTCCGGGGCCTGCCGCGCAGACCGAAGACGCGCGGTCCCCACAGCTGCCCGCCACGCACATCGGGATCGAGCACCGCTCGCACCGCGGGCCACGCCCCGGCGTGTTTGCCCTGGAGGAGAACCCCGGCGGGCGCCCCGCGCAGCCAGGTGCCGGGGGTGCGTACGTGTACGGGCGGCCGCGAGGGGGTGAGGGAGTCGAGGGCGCCGCCGGGGTGGACCACCACGCTCGCCACCGCGCTGCCGGTGGCGAGCAGGCGGCGGTCGAGTTCGAGGCCGAAGGACATCTGCGCCAGCTTGGACCGTCCGTAGGAGCGCTTCGGCCGGTAGTCCTGCCGGGACTGCGGGTCGTCCAGGTCGAGCCGTTCGGTCTTCGCCGCGAAGCTGCCCATGGTTACGACGCGGCCCGCCGGTGCGGCCGACAGCAGCGGCATCAGCCACCTGGTGAGCGCGAAGTGTCCGAGATGGTTCGTGCCGAACATCAGCTCGTGGCCGTCCACGGTCGTACGGCGGGGCGGATCGTCGAGGGCGACCCCGGCGTTGTGGACCACCGCGTCGAGGTGTGCCGACTCCAGTGCGTCCACCGCGGTTTCGAGCGATGCGAGGTCGGCGAGGTCCAACCGCAGGATACGCACCCGCGCACCAGGGACACGCCCGCGGATCGCGGTCACGGCGGCTTCGGCCTTCATCGGACTCCGGCTGCCCAGCACGACGGTGGCCCCGGTGGCGGACAGTTGCTCCGCGATGAAGTACCCGATGCCCGCGTTGCCGCCGGTGACCAGGAAGATGCGGCCATGGGCACGCGGCAGCCGATGGACATCCCAGCGCGGGGTGGAAGACACGGACGACATGGCGGCAAGCTCCCTAGCGGCGAAAGACCCGGACGCTCGGGGTGAGCGCCCTGCCGTCGAAGATCCCAGCGGCCACCGACACACCGGCGACGGATCGGCTACGGATCGCCGACAGACCGCTCAGTCGAGGACCGCGGTGGCTTCGATCTCGACGAGATGGTCGGGTACGTCCAGTGCCGCAACGCCCAGCAGCGTGGCCGGCGGGACCGGGGTGACGCCCAGCTTCGCGGCCGCCCGGGCGATCCCCTCCAGGAGCGCGGGCATCTTGTCGGGCGTCCAGTCGACGACGTGGACGGTCAGTTTCGCCACGTCGTCGAAGGAGCCGCCGGCCGCGGCGAGGGCGGTGGCGATGTTGAGGTAGCACTGCTCGACCTGCGCCGCGAGATCGCCCTCGCCGACCGTGGCCCCTTCGGCGTCCCAGGCGACCTGCCCGGCGATGAAGACCAGCTTCGACCCGGACGCGATCGACACCTGCCGGTAGACGTCGATGGCGGGCAATTCGCTGGGGTTTACCAGGGTGATGGCCATGCTGCCAGCTCTCCTTGTATACGGCTCAAGGTCTCTTGTGGTGACTCGGGAACCGTAGGAGAGTGGCCGCTGACATGGAAGAACGCACTTTTCCGTGACCGAGGAACCTTATGGTGACCCAGCAGTTCAAGGGCATCGGCCACACGTCTCGGTCACATCGAGACCGCCTCAGAAGTCCATTTCCACGTAGTCGATGTCGGTGAACTCCACCAGGAGGCCGTCCGCGCGGCGGCCGCTGTCCTTGAAGTAGATCTCCTGGAAGCCTTCGGCGGCGATGTCCCGGAGTTGCTGTTCGGTGGCGCCGGTGGACTGGGCCTCGAAGAGGCGGGCCGCGTAGGCGGGGGGCAGGTGCTGGGTGATCAGGCGGATGCGGCCGTCGTCGGTGGAGCCGGGGGCGGCGGTGAAGCCGAAGCGGGCCCGGGTCTCGATGACGATGCCGGTCGTGGTGGCGGCCTGCTTCCTGGCCCGGGCGCGCACCCGGGGCTGCCAGTCCTTGCGCACCTCATCGGCGAGGCGGGCGGCGAGGTCCTTGCGGGGGCGCTTGAACTGGCCGGTGAGATAGCGCTCGACCGTGCGCTGCGATACGCCGAGCCGTCGCGCGACCGCCTTGGTGGAGCCCTTCTCCTGCTTCACCAGGAAACGCATCTGCGCGGGGGCGGTTTTCGGGATGGGGCGGGTGAAGGTGGCCTCCGTCGCCTTGTCGAGGCTGTCGCCCATGATGCCCATGGTGCTCGTCTCCTCCCCTACTCACCGTCGAGCGCGGCGTCGGTGCCCTTGATGTGGCGGGCGGGGTTGTGGCCCTCGTCGAGGAGCTGCGCCGCCCACAGGAACTCCTGGGTGCCCTCGTGCTTGACCATGCCGGGCGAGACACCGAGCCGGAAACCGCCGGGCAGCGGCTTGCCGTCGGGGGTGTGCGGCAGGAAGTCGAGCGGGCTCGGGCCGTCGGAGAGATAGACGACGCAGTCCGAGAGGACGGCTACGGGGAAGAGCCCGGTGTCCGCGAACTTGCGCATCTTGCGGTGCATGTTCACCCGCGCGGTGGAGATGACGGCGGCACGGATGTCGGGGCGCCAGGTGGGGCGCTCCAGGGCGGGCCAGCGTTCGCCGGGGCGGTAGCGGGCGCCCTGGGGCCGCTCGCGCAGCTTGCCGATGCCGCCCTTGACCGTGGCCTTGATGGCGGACAGGACGGCGGCCTGCCCGGGGTCGGCCTGCTTGTGCCGCTCCATGGCGGCGAGGAAGTCCGGCGGGCTCATGCCGGACACCACGCCGAGCCGCTCCATGGTGGCCATGTAGGCGTCGCGCAGCCGGGTGTACCAGGCGTCCAGGTAGGGGCCGGTTTCGGGGCGGACCCACGCTTCGACGGGCCGTACCTCGTGGCCGAGTTCGACGGCGTACGCGACGGTCGGCGTGGCGTACCAGGCCGGGCCCTCGGGGCGGTTGCCGTGCGGGGTGAAGGGGTTCGGGAGGCGCGGGTCGAGGTCGATGTGGGAGAGGTCGACCAGCCAGCTGCCGGGCAGCGCCTTGTCGAAGGCGGGCGCCGTGCGGTGTTCGGGCGCGCCGAGCCCGACGGTGAGGCGGTTGGCGGCGGCGGCGAAGGCCATGTTGACGTCGATGCCCACGGCGTGGGTGTGCGCGCATTCGGCGTCGGTGAGCAGCTCGGGATCGCGGATCCAGTCGTACGCCTCCTCGTCCAGCATCTCGGCCGGGGTGCGCTGGTGGCCGCGCGGGTACAGCTGGGCGACGACGGGGTGCTCGTCCGGCGCCTCCGGTGGCGCCGGGTCGACCGGCGCGCTGAGCGACCCGGGCTGCGGGCCGGAGCCCCAGGTGCCGGTCGCCTCGTCCTTCACGGCGCGGGTGGGCGGGCGCAGGGCGGTCATCAGCTCCAGCCCGGTGACGGCGGTGGTGCCGCGCGGGGTGATGACGCGGGTGGCGTAGTCGCCCAGTACGCTCGCCAGTTCGGCCGGGGCGAACCGGTCGGCGCTCCCCCAGGCGCGGGAGTCGAGCGCGCCCCACGGGAGGACCGCGAACTGCACGCAGTGGCGGCGGCCGCCCTGCGCCGGGCGGTAGACCCAGGCCCAGGGGCCGAAGCCGCGGCGGGTGAGCTGCCACTTGGCCCTGGTGATCTGCTTGACGACCTTGTGGTCGTCGGGCAGTCGCAGGTTTCGGCGGTCGGTCAGTTCGGCGGGCAGCCCGAGGCGTTCGGCGGCGGACGCGGTGAGGACGAGCAGGGGGTCGGCGTCCTTGCCGTTGCGGTGCAGCCGGGGGGCGCCCAAATGGCCCTCGGTCAGGGCCCAGGCGACCAGGGTCGGAATGTCCTTCAGCGGGCAGTCCAGGACCAGGCCGCCGATGCAGTACGCGGATCCGTCGCCGTCCACGACGGCCAGCGGGCCGCTTGCGAAGCGGGGTTCGGTGGCGGGAGGGGTGGTGGCGGACGGGGCGACCGGAGTCTTGCGCGCCGCGTGTTGCCTCGCGGGCCGCCGGGGTGCCGCGGCTTCCGCGACGGGCGGCCCGGACTCCGCCGCGGGCGACGGAACCGCCGGTGTCGCGGGGGGAGAAACGGGGGCGGGGACGGCCGCGGGCGCGGGGGGCGCGGGGTGGGGCGCCTCCGCAGCGGGGGCGGGCGCCGGGGCCGAAGCGGGGGCGGGAGCCGAGGCCGAAGCGGGGGCGGGAGCCGAGGCCGGGGCCGGGGCCGGGTACAGCTTGGCCAGTTCGCTCAGGAAGTGGGCGTACGCCTCGCGCTGCGGCGGCCGGGGATCGGTCTTTCCGCTCTCCCAGTTGGCCACCGTCGCACGGCGCACCTTCAGCGCCTTGGCGACCTGCTCGTGGCTCAGGCCGTGTGCCGTGCGCAGCCGCTCCCGCTCGGCCGGTGGCGGCAGCGGGGACTGGCCCGCGATCAGTGCGTCGATCGCGTCGAACAACTCGGACATGGAACGCCTCCCGCCCCCCGTTATACACAGGAGCGGACTTCCGGCGCACATATCGCGGACAGCCGCACGGAGCGGTCGGCAGCCTGAGCCAACAGCCGGAGTGCCTACCGTTCGGGGACGTAGAAACCCGTGGTGAAGCTATGTCGAGACGTCGTCCAGGTCGTCCCACTGGGCGAGCAGGTCCTCCTCGGTGGGCTCGGGGCCGGGGGCGGCGGTGCCGAGGGGCTGCTCGGCCCAGATGATCTTGCCGGTGGGGGTGTAGCGGGTGCCCCAGCGCTGGGCGAACTGGGCCACCAGGAACAGGCCCCGGCCGCCCTCGTCCGTGGAGGCGGCGCGGCGCAGATGGGGGGAGGTGCTGCTGCCGTCGGCGACCTCGCAGATGAGGCTGCGGTCGCGGACGAGGCGCACATGGATGGGTCCGGAGCCGTAGCGGATGGCGTTGGTGATCAGCTCGCTGAGGATGAGTTCGGTGGTGAAGCCGCTCTCCTCCAGGCCCCACCCGGCCAGCCGCCGGGCGGCCTCGGCGCGGATTCCGGCGACGGCGGCGGGGTCGGAGGGGACGTCCCACTCGGCGACGGAGTCGGGGTCCAGGAGGTGGGTGCGGGCGACCAGGAGGGCGATGTCGTCCCTCGGGTGCGAGGAGGCCATCGCATCGAAGACGGCCTGGCAGATCTCCTCGGGGCCGCGCCCGGGATGGCCCGCCAGGGTGCTGCGCAGCAGGCGCAGACCGGTGTCCCGGTCGCGGTCGCGGTCCTCGACCAGACCGTCGGTGTACAGGGCCAGTCGGCTGCCCTCGGGCAGCAGCAGTTCGGTCGTCTCGACGGGTTCGCCGCCGAGGCCGAGCGGCGGGGCGAGGGGGACCTCGGGGAAGGTGACGGTGCCGTCGGGGTACATCAGGGCAGGGCCCGGGTGGCCCGCCCGGGCCATGGTGCAGCGGCCGGTGACCGGGTCGTAGATCGCGTACAGACAGGTGGCCCCGCTGATCGGCGCGGCGTCGCTATCCGCGGCGACCTGGTCCTGGTCGAAGCGGGTGACCAGCTCGTCGAGATGGGTGAGGATCTCGTCCGGCGGCAGGTCCAGGGCGGAGAAGTTGTGCACGGCGGTACGCAGCCGCCCCATGGTGGCGGCGGCGTGCAGCCCGTGGCCGACGACATCGCCGACGACGAGTGCGACCCGGGCGCCGGGCAGCGGGATGACGTCGAACCAGTCGCCGCCGACACCGGCCTGGGCGGGCAGATAGCGGTGCGCCACCTCCAGGGCGTCCTGCTCTGGCAGACCCTGCGGCAGCAGACTGCGCTGGAGGGTGACGGCCATGGAGTGCTCGCGGGTGTAGCGGCGGGCGTTGTCGATGGCGACGGCGGCGCGCGCGACCAGCTCCTCGGTGAGGGCCACGTCCTCCTGGTCGAACGGCTCGGACTTCTCGGAACGCCAGAAGGTGGCGATGCCCAGGGTGACGTCCCGGGCGCGCAGCGGGATGGTGATCATCGAGTGGATGCCGTACTCGACGATCCGGACGGCCTGCTCGGGGTCCTGCTCCTGCCATCCGGCGAAGTCCCGGATGTCGGCGTCGAGCACCGGCCGCCCGGCGCCGAAGCCGAGCGCCTGCGGCGCGCCGCGCACGTAGGTCGTCCGCTTGCCGACCCGCCACAGCGGGTGGTCGTCGCGGATGCCGAAGGTGGCCGTACGGCACATGGCGTCGCCGGACGGCTCGTCGCCGCGCAGCACCGGGTCCACCAGGTCGACGGTGGCGAAGTCGGCGAACCACGGCACCGCGAACCGGGTCAGCTCCTCGGTGGTGCGGGAGACGTCGAGGGTGGTGCCGATCTTCGCGCCCGAGTCGTACAGCAGCCGCAGCCGCTTCTCCGCCACCTCGGCCTGGCCGGACAGCGCACGCAGTTCGGTGGTGTCCCGGAGGGTGGCGACGCTGCCGGGCGCGCCACCGTTCCACTGGGTGGAGCGCTGGTTGACGGCCAGCAGCCGGTCCCCCGCGAGATGCACCTCGTCGGTGGCCACCCGGCCGGAGGACAGCAGCTCGGCGGTGCGCGGCTCGAGCCCCAGGTCGCGGACGTGGTGGCCCTCGGCGTCCGGGGGCAGGTCGAGCAGTCGGCGCGCCTCGTCGTTGACGAGGACGAGGCAGCCGTCACCGTCGACGATGAGCACGCCCTCGCGGACGGAGTGCAACACCGCGTCGTGGTGCTCGTACATACGGGTCATCTGGGCCGGGCCCAGACCGTGGGTCTGGCGCCGCAGCCTGCGGCCCACCAGCGCGGTACCCGCGGTGGCGAGGGCGAGCGCGCCCCCGGCCGCGCCGAGGACCAGCGGCAGCTGGCGGGTGACCCGGCCGCTGACGTCCTGGGCGGTCATCCCGGCGCAGATCACGCCGACGACCGTCCCGTCGGCCTTCCGGATCGGGACCGTGGCCTGCACTTCCTGGCCGAGGGGGCCCTGCACCGTCTCCGTGACGACCTTGCCGCGCAGCGCGGGCTTGTAGTCGGCGACGAGCTGCCTGCCGATCTGCTGCGGCAGCGGGTGGGTGTAGCGGACGCCCTTGGGGTTCGCCGCGACGACGAAGTCCAGGCCCGCCCGCTTACGGACCTGCTCGGCCCGCGGCTGGAGCACGGTGGTCGGATGGCGTGACGTCATGGCCTCCGCGGTGCCCGGGGAGCCGGCGAATGCCTGGGCCACGGCGGTGGACCGGTTGACGGCCTCCTGCTCGCTGTCGTTCCGCGCCTGGAGTACGAGCGCCAGCGTCGCCACGGCAATGAGCATGACGACAACGACCGCCTGTACGGCAAACACCTGCCCGGCGATGCTGCGCACGCCCAGCAGGGAGCGCAAGCGACCCCGCGACCGGACAGGCGGGGAGAGCTTCGATCGACCGAAAAATCCGATCACCCCCTATTCCTAACACCTCACGGCGCCAGGACGTGAGCAGCTGGGATGAGACAGTACCCGGGACCGGGCGGTTGATACGTTCCAGTCACCCACCGGTGGACCTCGGTGGCTTTGCGTAGGGGGCGGGAGGCGGGTTCGGAAGCCGGGAGGGAGGGGAAGGACCCTGCCGCCGGGTCGTGGTTCCGCCGTGGTTCCCGTGTCCGTCCGGCATCCGCACCACGTGTTGTCCGATCACGGCCGCCGCCTCCGGGGCGCGGCCCGGTGAGCATGGAGGCGAGTGCCGTTGTCGACGCATCTTCACAGACGGAAGCGGCATCACAGACGGATGCGTCATCAGGCATCCCGGCTCAGGACCACGGTGGGGGCCGTCGTCCTGTCGGTGCTGGCCCTGCTGGTGCCCGCCGCCGCGTCCGGCCCGGCGGTGGCCGCCGGGCGCGCCGCGGCCGCTCCCGGGGTGATCCCGGCGCCGGTGCGGTGGACCGGGCAGGAGGGCACGCTGCGGCTGGCCGCCACGGCGGCGGTGGTCGCGCGGACGCCGGAGCTGCGCGGTGACACGTCGACGTTCGCCGACGACGTGGCCGACGCGACGGGGCTGGGGCTGTCCGTGGTGACCGGCGGGGACGGCGCGGCGGGCGATGTGGTGCTGGGTGTGGACGCGTCCCGGAAGGATCTGGGCGCGGAGGGGTACGAACTGGTCGTCGGCGACACCGTGCGGATCACCGGGGCCACCGCCGCCGGGGCGTTCCTGGGGACCCGGACCGTGCTCCAGATGCTCGGCGACGGGCGCGAGCTGCCGCACGGCAGCACGGTCGACGTGCCGCGGTACGCCGAGCGCGGGGTGGGGGTGTGCGCCTGCTACATCCACGTCTCGCTGGACTGGTTCGAGCGGCTGATGCGCGAGATGGCGTATCTGAAGCTGAACCAGCTGTGGATCGAGGCGAAGGTGGCCAGCGACGACTACCCGAAGACGAAGTTCTGGGGGTACTACACCAAGGACGAGGTGCGGCGGCTGTCGGCGATGGCCCGGAAGTACCACATCACGCTCATCCCCGAGATCAACTCCCCCGGGCACATCGACCCGTATCTCCAGAACCACCCCGAACTCCAGCTCACGGACACGAAGGGGACGCGGTCGCCGTCACGGCTGGACATCACCCGGCCCGAGGCGTTCGCCTTCTACACCGGGCTGCTGGACGAGGCGCTGACCGTGTGGGACACCCCGTACTGGCACATGGGCGCGGACGAATACATGCTCGGCTCCGACTACGCCGCGTATCCGCAGATCGCCGCGTACGCCAAGGCCAAGTACGGCGCCCGGGCGACCCCGCAGGACGCGTTCGTGGACTTCGTCAACCGGGTCGACGACCATGTGCGCGCCGACGGGCGGACCCTGCGGATCTGGAACGACGGGCTGACCGGCGACAACACCATCCCCGTGAACAAGGACATCCGGGTCGAGCACTGGACCGCCGAAGCCGAGCAGCCGCCCTCGGCCCTGCTCGCCCGGGGCCATCAGGTGATGAACTCGGCCTACGCGCTCTACCTCATCCGCGGCGGCTCGCCCATGAAGACGCGGGAGCTGTACGAGAGCGACTGGACGCCGCTGCGCTTCGAGGGCGAGACGCTGAGCGGCCCCCAGCCGGGCATCACCGGGGCGAAGATCACCATGTGGCCGGACTCGGCGGCGGCCCAGACCGAGAACGAGGTCGAGACGGAGGCGTATCTGCCGCTGCGCTTCCTCGCCCAGGCCACCTGGGGCAGCCCGAAACCGGCCGCCACGTACGACGGGTTCAGCACGCTCGCCCGGGACATCGGCCACGCGCCCGGCTGGGAGAACGTGGTGCGGCTGCCGGTGAGGGACGGTACGTACGCCCTCACGCTGCCCGGCTCCGCCACCCGGCTGACCACCACGGGTGGCGGCGAGGGCGCCACCGCGCGGTTCGGTGAGGACGGCGGCGCGGCGTGGCGGCTGTCGGCCACCGCGGACGGCTACTACACGCTCCGCGCCGTGCGCGGGGGCACCGCCACCGCCTACTGCCTGGACATGGTGAAGGGGGCCCGCTACCTCGGTGCCCCGCTGGAGGCGGGCGCCACGGTCACCGTGCAGACGTGCTCGGCCACGACCCGCACCCAGCGGTGGCAGCTGACCGGCACCGGGACGCGGGTGCGGCTGGTCAACGCCATCTCCCAGCTCGGCATCGCGCAGCGCGCCGCCGACGGGGTCGCGGTGCAGCAGCCGCCGGACCAGCAGGCGGCGGCCGAGCTGCGCCCGGTGGCCGCCGCGGCGCCTCGGGGCGGCGGCTGAGCCGAGGACTTCACCCGCGGGCCAGGATCCGCCGGGCGCGCTCCAGGACCGGCTTGTCCACCATCCGGCCGTCGACCGTGGTGACCGCTGCTCCGGCTTCTCCGGCGTCGAGCACCGTACGGGCCCACCGCACCTCGGCGTCGGAGGGGGCGAACCCGTCGGCCACCGGCCGGAGTTGTGCGGGGTGGACGCAGAGCTTTCCGGTGAAGCCCAGCCGCCGGGCGTGGGCGACGTCGGCGGTGAGGGCGCCGGTGTCCCGTACCGCGGTGGTGACCCCGTCGAGCGGCGGACAGCTGCCCGCGGCGGCCGAGGCGAGGACCAGCCGGGAGCGCGCGTACGCCAGGGCCGTGTGGTCGTCGGGGGCGACGCCGAGCTGACCCGCGAGGTCGACGTTGCCGAAGGCCGCGCGGACGGCACCGGGCGTGGCGCACAGCTCGGTGGCCCGCTCCACGCCGAGGGCGGTCTCGATGAGCGGGATGAGGGCGCACCGGCCCGCGGTGCGCGCGGCGATCTCCCGGAGGACGGCCGTGTCCTCGGCCTTGGGCACCATGACCGGGCAGCCGTGGGCGGCCACCACGTCGAGGTCGGCCTCGGACCAGGGGGTGCCGGGCGGGTTGATCCGTACGACCGCCCGGTGGCCCCGGTCGAGCCACGCGGAGACCTCGTCGCGTGCCCGGTCCTTGTCCTCGGCCGCGACGGCGTCCTCCAGGTCGATGATGACCAGGTCGGCGCCGGAGTCGCGGGCCGTGGCGAAGCGGTCGGGCCGGTGTCCGGGGACGAAGAGCGGATTCCGGGCGGTGGCGATGCGGTCGGTGTCCCCGCTCATGCGAACGTCACCTCCGCCGTGGCGTGCCGTTCCTCCCGCCGGGTCGCGATGCGCAGGTCGGCGCCGCCGTCGGTGGGGGTGCCGCACGCCAGGAGGTGTTCACCGGCGAACAGCGGCCGCCGCAGCCGGTAGGACAGGGAGCGCACCTGCCGTGCGGGGGCGTGGCGGCGGACCAGTTCCAGCATGAGCAGGGCGAGGAGCGGGCCGTGGACGACGGGGCCCGGGTAGCCCTCCTCCCCCTGGGCGTACGGGGTGTCGTAGTGGATGCGGTGGGCGTTCGCGGTGAGCGCGCTGAACCGGAACAGCAGCGTCGGGTCCGGGCGCAGGGGCAGCCGCCACGGTTCGCCGGAGTCGGGTACGGCGGAGTCGTCGGCGCCGACCGGGGTGTGCCGGGCGGAGCCGCGGCCCGACCGGTAGACGATGTCCTGCTCTTCGACGAGACAGAGGTGGCCGTGCTGCCGGAATTCACGGCGTTCGGTGACGAAGAGCAACTCCCCCGTGCCGCCGTGTTTGGCCGTCACCGGGCCCAGGCTGGTGACGCGTTCGGCGGGCACGCCGAGGCGGAGCGGCCGGGTGACCTCGCAGCGTCCTCCGGCGATCATCCGCTGCCGGTCGGGGATGGGAGGCAGGAAGTGTCCGTGCCGCGGGTGTCCGTCGGTTCCGAGTTCGTGCTGCGCGGGCCAGTGCAGGAAGTGGATCCACTGCCACAGCGGCGGCAGCGGGTCACCGGCCTCCGCCACCGGTCCGGGCAGGTCCAGGAGCGCCGACAGGGCCGCTGCGGGCCCTGCGGGGAGGGGGTCTTCGGCGGTGACCGGCCCGGGCATCCATGACTGCACGCAGGAGCCGAGCGGGGTCGGGGTGGGCTGCATCGTCTTTCCGTCCTGGTGTGCGGATTTCCGTCCTGGTGGGCCGAGGGGTGGGTCAGCGCAGCACGAAGGGGTTGCCCACGGCGGCGCCGGTGTTGATCCAGACGCTCTTGTTCTCCAGGTATGCGCTGATGGCCTCGATGCCGTTCTCGCGGCCGACGCCGGAGTCCTTGACGCCGCCGAAGGGCACCAGCGGGCTCACCGCGCGGTAGGTGTTGACCCAGACCGTGCCGGAGCGGATGCGGTCGGACATGCGGAAGGCGCGGCCGATGTCGCTGGTCCACACCCCCGCCCCGAGGCCGTAGCGGCTGTCGTTGGCGAGGGTGACGGCCTCGTCCTCGTCCCGGAACGGGATGACCGCGAGGACGGGGCCGAAGACCTCTTCCTGGGCGATGCGCATGGTGTTGCGCACGCCGGTGAAGACGGTCGGTTCGACGAACCAGCCGCTGCCGCACTCGGGCCGGGTCGCGGCCTTCCCGCCCAGGGCGAGCGCGGCGCCCTCCCGCCGGGCGATGTCGACGTAGTCGAGCACCTTGGCGTACTGCGCGGGTGTGGTGATGGGGCCGACCTGGGTGTGCTGGTCCATCGGGTCGCCCATGCGGGCGGTGCCCGCGAGGTCCACCACGCGGCGTACCACCTCGTCGTGCACGCTCTCCTGGACCAGGAGCCGGGACCCGGCGATGCAGGTCTGGCCGGTCGCGGCGAAGATGCCGGAGACGGCGCCGTTCGCCGCGGCCTCCAGGTCGGCGTCGGCGAAGACGATGTTGGGGGACTTTCCGCCGAGTTCCAGGCTGACGTGCTTGAAGTCGCGGGCGGCGGCCTGGTTGATGTGGCGGCCGGTGGTGTCGGAACCGGTGAACGAGATCTTCCGGACCAGCGGGTGTTCGACCAGGGCGGCCCCGACGTCCTGTCCGAAGCCGGTGACGACGTTGACCACGCCGGGCGGCAGCCCCGCCTCGTGGAAGAGGCGGACGAGTTCCAGCGTGGAGGCGGAGGTGAATTCCGACGGCTTGACGACCACCGTGCACCCGGCGGCCAGGGCCGGTGCGATCTTCCACGCCAGCAGCATCAGCGGGGAGTTCCACGGGGTGATGGCCGCGACGACGCCGACGGGCTCCTTCTTCGTGTAGGTGAAGTAGCCCTTCTTGTCGATCGGGACGACGGTGCCCTCGACCTTGTCGGCGAGCCCGCCGTAGTAGGCGAACCACTCGGGCAGGTAGCGCAGTTGGCCGTACATCTCGGTGAAGAGCTTGCCGTTGTCGCGGACCTCGGTCTCGGCCAGACGGCGGGCGTGGGCGGCGATCGTGTCACCGAGCCGCCGCAGCAGCGCGCCCCGGGCGCTTGCGGTCAGCTCGGCCCATGAGCCGGTGTGGAGGGCGCGGTGGGCGGCCCGCACGGCGTCGTCCACATCGGTGGGGCCGCCCTGGGCGATCTCGGCCCAGGGGGTGCCCAGGTAGGGGTTGTCGGTGGGGAACCACTCGCCGTTGGCGGGTGCGCGGCTCTCGCCGTCGATGAACATGTCGTAGCGCTGCATGGGATTCCCGTTTCGGCGGTACGGCCGCGTCAGAAGGTGTTCAGGCCGAGGGCGGCGCGGAAGGTGTTCTTGTTGGACACGCCGTCGCGCGGTGGCAGGGCGCGCGGTGGCTCGCTGGTGGTGATCAGCACCTGCGCGTAGGTGGTCGCCGTGCGCGCCCGGATGCGGGTCGCGAGGTCGTCGGTCTGTGCGTGGTCGGTGATCCGCAGGGCGTCGGGGATGCCGAATCCCCGGGCCACGGCGACCGGATCGGTGCCGAGGCCGGTGTGGCTGGGCTGCATGCCGGTCTCGCCGAAGTGCGCGTTGTCCAGCACGACGACGGTGAGGTTGGGCGGCAGGACGGCACCGATGGTGGCCAGCGCGCCGATGCCCATCAGGTGTTCGCCGTCGCCGGTGACGGCGACGACCGGTCGCTCCGGCTGGGCCAGGGCGAGGCCGAGGGCGAGCGGTACGGCGGCGCCCATGGCGCCCCAGAGGTAGAAGGTGCCGGGGCGGTCTCCCGCGGCGAACACGTCATAGCTGGACGCGCCGAGCCCGGTCACCATCAGGGCGTCGTCGGGGAGGCGGGAGACCAGCTCGGCGACGAAGCGGCGCCGGTCCAAACGGACGTGGGTGTCGGCGGCGGTCATCAGTCGCGCTCCCACTTCTTGCGGCCGATCAGTTTCTGCCCGAGGAGCACGGCGACGCGCTCCCCCGCCCCGAACACCGCGTCCATGGCCGCCTCGACGGTGTCCCCGACCTCCTCGGGGGCGTCGGCCCGCAGGACGGTGATGCCCATGAGTTCCAGGGCCTGCTGGGTGGCGCGCCCCATGGGGCCCTGCCACGGGTTGAACTCGGCGTACTCGCCCCGCATCGTCACCAGCGTGAGGAAGGGGAACCCAGCCATCTGCGGCAGGGAGAACATGTTGACGCAGTTGCCGACGCCGCTGCTCTGCATCAGCAGCACCGCGCGCTGCCCGCCCAGCCACGCGCCGCAGACCACGGCCACGCCCTCTTCCTCGGTGGTCAGGACCACATCGTGGATGGCGGGGTCACGCCGCGCCTCGCGGATGACGTGGGAGTGGCCGGTGTCCGGTACGTAGGCGATCTGCTGGACGCCCCGCTTCTTCAGGGCGGTGAACACGGCCTCCTGCCACGCAGGCGCCGGGGCATGGGTGGTCTGGGTCATCCGCTGCGACTCCACTGCTCGGTCGGCTCGGGTCGCCCCACATCATCTGGGCTGATGGCCGGGGTTGAACAATAGAAAGCAGTGATGGACACATGCGGTCACGGCATGAGGTCAGGGGCCGGGCTCCGCCAGGAACGACGACACGACCGCGCTCGCCTCCGGACGGCACTCGTCGAAATAGCCGTGCCGGGCGCCCTCGAAGAGGTGCGTACGGGCCCCCGGGATACGGGACGCGAGCAGCGGCGCGTTGGCCGCCGGGGTGAGCCGGTCGTCGTCCCCGTGCAGGATCAGCGTCGGCGCGACGATCTCCGGCAGTACGTCCCACGCGTCGTGTTCGTTGCTGGCCACCAGGTGGCGCCGCCGCGCGTGCGGGGGCATGCCGGGGTCGCCGAGGGTCGTGTACGGGCCGGGGTGCGCGGACCGCCAGGCCGGGGTGTACATCAGGTCGACCAGCGCTTCCCGTGCCGCCCGTGCGTCGGGCTGGGCCAGGGACCGGCGTACGGCGTTGTCGCGCTCGGTGGCGTGCGGACCGCCGGGCGAGGTGCAGCCGAGCACCAGCCGCCGGATCCGGGCCGGGTGGCGAGCGGCCACCCACTGGGCCACCCGGCCGCCCATGGAGGTCCCGTACAGATCGGTGCGCTCGATGCCCAGGTGGTCGAGGACGGCGATCACATCGTCGGCGAGGCCCCGGGTGGAGTGGTGCTCGTCGGGCTTTCCGCTGTCTCCGGTGCCGCGCCAGTCCACGGTGAGGGTGCTGTGCGTGGCGTGGAAGTCCGCGCGTACGCCGTCCCACCAGTGGTGGTTGTTCGCCTGACCCGCCAGCAGCACCAGCGGCGGCCCGGCTCCCTCGCGCTGGTAGGCCAGCGGGGTGCCGTCCAGGGCGCGGGCGTGTCCGCGGATGCGCCGGCCGGTGTCGGTGTCTGCGTCCGTGCCTGTCACGTGTTCCTTGCCTTTCTCGTTGCCTGCTGGTGGCGTGCGGTCACACGCCGTCGGTGCGCGGGGTTTGCGCGTGCAGGTGCGCGGAGGGCCATCTGCCGTCGCGCACGGCCGATTCGATGTGCCGGATCAGCTCCCGGGCGACGACGTCCACCGCGGGTGGTGTCCGCCCGGCGCGCGGGGTGCCCAGGACGATCGAGCGCCACACGTCGGGTTCGCACAGCGGTGCGGCACTCAGTGTGCCCCGGGCCACGTCGTCGGCGATGCCCATCCCGGGCAGGATCGTCCAGCCGTGACCGGCCTGGACGAGGTGTTTCTGCACCCGCATGGAGTTGGTCTGCACGACGACGTCCATCGTGACCCCGGCCCGTCCGGCGGCCCCGTCGATCAGGCTGCGCAGGGCGTGGCCGGAGGCGGGCATGACCAGGGGATGCGCGGCGGCCTGCGCGAAGGGGACGGGACGGTCGGCGCGCAGGCCCTCGTCCGGTGGCGCGGCCACCCACAGGCTCTCCCGCACCAGGGGGCGGGCGTTCAGCGACGGGGTGCTGGCCAGGTTGTAGAGCAGGGTCAGGTCCAGGTCACCGTCGTCCAGCCACTGCTGGAGGTGCCCGGAGTACGCCGTCATCAGGCGCAGCTCGATGCCCGGCTGATCCCGGGCGAGGGCGGACACCAGCGGCTCCGCCAGCAGGTCGGTGGTGCTCTCCAGCATGCCCACGGTGACGATGCCGGTCAGGACCCCCGGGGTCGGCTGCACCTCCGCGCGGGCCCGCTCCAGCTCGTTGAGGGCGCGGCGGGCCCGGTCGACCATGATCGTGCCGGCCTCCGTGGGCCGCATGCCCTGCCGGGTCCGCTCGAAGAGCGGGACGCCGAGTTCCTGTTCCAGGGTGCGGATCTGCCGGGTCACCGCGGGCTGGACCAGGTGGAGCAGCTCCGCGGCCCGGGTGACGCTGCCCGCCTCGGCGACCGTGACGAGCGCCTTGAGTTGTCTGACGTCCACCGTCTACTCCTCCTCTCCTCCTGGGCCATCCGCACCCCGCATGGGTACATCACGGATTGCTATTTCACCGTGATGGTCATGAGTGCTCATGATGACACCGGGCTCGGAACACCGGGAAGCGAGGGTGACGGGCCGCCTGAGGAGCATGTCCCGGCCAGCCGTCTGGAGGTCGCCACCGTGACCGAGCTTCCGCTCTCCGGCATCACCGTCGTCAGCGTCGAACAGGCGGTGGCTGCGCCCTTCGCCACGCGCCAGCTGGCCGATCTGGGCGCACGCGTCATCAAGGTGGAGCGCCCGGAAGGCGGTGACTTCGCCCGCCGCTACGACACCACGGTGCACGGCGAGTCCAGCTACTTCGTGTGGCTCAACCGGTCGAAGGAATCCCTGACCCTGGATCTGAAGGAGGCCCGCGGCCGGGACATCGTGGAGCAACTGCTCGGCGAGGCCGATGTGTTCGTGCAGAACCTCGCCCCGGGAGCGGCCGCCCGGCTGGGCCTGGGTGCGGACGCCCTCGCCGAACGCCATCCGTCGCTCATCTGCTGCGCCATCTCCGGCTACGGGACCAGCGGGCCGTGGGCCGACCGCAAGGCCTACGACCTGCTGGTGCAGTGCCAGACCGGTCTGGTGTCGCTGACCGGCACCGCCGGGGAGACCGCCCGAGTCGGGGTGTCGATCGCCGACATCGCGGCCGGTGTGTACGCGTACTCGGGCATCCTCACGGCCCTGTTCACCCGGGCGACCACGGGCGTGGCCCGCGCCGTGGAGGTGTCGCTGTTCGAGGCCCTGGCCGAGTGGATCGGCCAGCCCGCCTATTACACCCGCCATGGCGGCACCCAGCCGCCGCGGATGGGCACGCAGCACGCCACGATCGCCCCGTACGGCGCCTACCCGGCCGCTGACGGCAGGGAAGTGCTGTTCTCCGTCCAGAACGAGCGGGAGTGGCGCGCGCTGTGCGACCGGTTCCTGGGCCGCCCGGAGCTGGTCGACGATCCGCGGTTCGCCACGGGATCGGCGCGGGTGGCCCACCGCGAGGAGCTGAACGCGATCGTGGCGGAGCGGTTCCGGGCGCTGGACAGCTCGCGGGTGGGGCAGCTGCTGGACGAGGCGGGCATCGCCAACGCCGGGGTGAACGACGTCGGGGAATTCCTCGACCACCCGGTGCTGGCCGCCCGGGAGCGGTGGCGCGAGGTGCCCATCCCCGGGGCGGTGGTCCCGGCGCTGCTCCCGCCCGTGGACCTCGCCGGTGTCACGGCCCGGATGGACGCCGTACCGGCCCTCGGCGAGCACACCGACACGATCCTCGCCGCGCTGGGACACAGCCCGGCCGAGATCAGCGGCCTCCGGGCCGAGCGGGTCGTCTGAGCCCCCTCACGTATCCCTCATCAAGGAGCGCGACTGCATGAGCACCCTCGACACCCTGTCCGAGGACGAGCGGTTCATCGTCAGCACGGTGCACGACTTCGTCGACAGGGAGGTGAAGCCGGTCGTCCAGGAGCTGGAGCACACCAACACCTACCCCGAGGCCCTGATCGGGCAGATGAAGCAGCTCGGCATCTTCGGCCTCGCCATCCCCGAGGAGTACGGCGGCACGCCGGTCTCCACCCCCTGCTACGTCCTGGTCACCGAGGAGCTGGCCCGCGGCTGGATGAGCCTGGCGGGGGCGATGGGCGGCCACACCGTGGTCTCCAAACTGCTGCTGCACCACGGCACCGAGGAGCAGAAGCGCCGCTATCTGCCGAAGATGGCCACCGGGGAGGTCCGGGCCACCATGGCGCTGACCGAACCGGGCGGCGGCTCCGACCTTCAGGCGATGCGCACCGTCGCCCGCAAGGACACCGACGGCTATGTGGTGAGCGGATCGAAGACCTGGATCACCAACTCCCGCCGCTCCCGGCTGATCGCCCTGCTCTGCAAGACCGACCCCGACGCCACCCCCGCCCACCGGGGCATCTCCATCCTGCTCGTGGAGCACGGGCCGGGCCTGACGGTCTCGCGCGACCTGCCCAAGCTCGGCTACAAGGGCGTCGAGAGCTGCGAACTCTCCTTCGACGACTACCGCGCCCCGGCCGACGCGCTCCTGGGCGGTGTCGAGGGCGCGGGGTTCGCCCAGATGATGAAGGGCCTGGAGACCGGCAGGCTCCAGGTGGCCGCCCGCGCGCTCGGCGTCGGGCGGGCGGCGTTCGAGGACGCGCTGGCGTACGCGCAGGAGCGCGAGTCGTTCGGCAAGCCGATCTGGCGGCACCAGTCGATCGGCAACTACCTCGCCGACATGGCCACCTCGCTGACCGCCGCCCGTCAGCTCACCCTGCACGCGGCGCGGGAGGCCGACGCGGGGCGGCGCGTGGACATGGAGGCGGGCATGGCGAAGCTGTTCGCCTCCGAGACCGCCATGCAGATCGCGCTCAACGCCGTCCGCATCCACGGGGGTTACGGCTACTCCACCGAGTTCGACGTGGAGCGCTACTTCCGCGACGCACCGCTGATGATCGTCGGTGAGGGCACCAACGAGATCCAGCGGAATGTGATCGCGAGCCAGCTCGTGAAGCGCGGCGGCCTGGAATGACCGCCACCGGACACGCCTCGGCGAGTCGCCACGCATATCGCTGGCATACACATCAGGACCTTCACAATATGGAATGTGGTTGGTGGACTGGCTGAGTGAACGACGACATGACTCTCCTCGCCGCTTACGGCGCCCTGGACAGCGCCGCGGTCAGCGACGCGCTCGACGGGCTGGACCTGCCCCCAGGACTCGGTGGCATCGGGCCGGTCTGGGGCCACCGCAAGGTGGTGGGATTCGCCGCACCGGTCGAACTCGCCCCGGGCGCCCCGGGCACGTCCGGGGCCCATATCGCCACATCGGCCGTAGATGCAGGCGGCCCGGAGGATGTCCTGGTGATCGCGGGCGGCGGGCGGACGGACGTCTCCTGCTGGGGCGGCCTGCTGAGTTTGGGCGCCTCCCTGCGCGGGGTGCGTGGCGTGGTGGCCGACGGGGCGTGCCGCGATGTCGGCGAGGCCCGTGACGCGGGCTTCCCGGTGTACGCGCGGGCCACCACCCCCGTGACCGCACGGGGCCGCCTGCACCAGGTGTCCTCCGGCGAGCCGGTCCGGGTCGGCCCGGCCACGGTGGCGCAGGGGGACATCGTCCTCGCCGACGAGACCGGCGTGGCCTTCGTACCCCGCGCCCGGGCCCATGAGGTCCTGCGGGCCGCCCAGGCGCTGGCCCGGCGCGAGAGCGCCATCGCCGAGGAGCTGCGCGGCGGAGCGTCCCTGCCGGACGCCATGCGTGACGCCCGGCTCGCCGGAACGGAGGAGCGGCACTGATGGACACGCCCACCCAGCGGGCCGCGGCCCTGCCGACCGCCGCGCTGTCCGACGCGCTGGACGCCCTGGGGCTGCCCGGCTCCGTCCTCGGCGTGGCGCCCCTGTCCCCCACGGCCCGGCTGACGGGGCCCGCCTTCACCGTCCGCTACGAACCGGCCGACGCCGACAAGGGCAGCGTCGGTGACTTCCTGGACGATGTGCCTGCGGGCGCGGTCGTGGTCATCGACAACGCCGGGCGCACGGACTGCACGGTGTGGGGCGGGATCATGACGCAGACCGCGGCGGTCCGCGGTGTCGCGGGCACCGTGATCCACGGCGCCTGCCGCGACGTGGCCACCTCGGTCGAGGCGGACTATCCGCTGTTCAGCAGCGGCCGGTTCATGCGCACCGGCAAGGACCGGGTGCGGCTCGCCGCGGTGGGTACGCAGCTGTCCCTGGGCGGTGTTCCGGTGGCCCCGGACGACCTGGTGCGCGGCGACGCCGATGGCGTGGTGGTCGTACCCGCCGCGAGGCTGCCCGAGGTCGTCGGGCTGGCGACACGGATCGAGCGCACCGAGCGCGACATCGTCGCCGCGGTACGGGCGGGGCGCAGCCTGCGCCAGGCCCGTGCCTCCTTCGGCTACCACCTGCTCCAGCGGAGCAGCCGATGACGGACCTCGCCACCGGCGGACACTCCACCGCCACGCTGTACGAGGCGTCCGCCACCGACTGCGCCTGCGCACCGGGGCTGCGCCCGGTCTGGCCCGGCGCCCGGCTGGCCGGGCCCGCCTACACCGTGCGGGGCGTGGGCGGTGACAACCTCGCGCTGCACCACGCGGTCGCCGCCGCCCCGCCCGGCCATGTCCTCGTCGCCGATCTCCAGGGCGCGGTCCACGGGCACTGGGGCGAGGTGCTGGCCGTGGCCGCCCAGGTGCGCGGGCTGCTGGGGCTGGTGGTCGACGGCGGGATCCGCGACACCGCCGAACTCGCCGAGCTGGGTTTTCCCGTCTTCGCCTCGTCGGTCGCGGTGTTCCGCACCACCAAGGACCACCCCGGTGTGCTCGGTGCGCCGCTGGTGCTGCGCGGGGTCCCGGTGAGCACCGGCGACCTGATCGTCGCCGACGCCGACGGCGTCGTATGCCTGCCCCGCGCGGTCGCGCCCTCGGTCGTGGCCCGCGCCGATGAGCGCGTGGCGAAGGAGCGGGACATCCTCGGTCGGCTCCGTGACGGGCACACCACCCTCGACCTCTACGGCCTCTCGACGAGACGGCAGACGACTCGATGATCGAGGTCCGCCAAGCCCGCTACTTCATCGCGGTCGCCGAGGAACTGCACTTCGGCCGGGCCGCCGAGCGCCTCCAGATGTCGCAGCCGCCGCTGAGCCAGGCCATCCGGCACCTCGAGCGACAGCTCGACGCCCAGCTGCTGGAACGCTCCAGCCGTTCCGTGGCCCTGACGGAGCCCGGCGCCGTCTTCCTCCAGCACTGCTACGCGCTGACGGCGGCGGCCGAGCGCGCGCAGGTGGCCGCAGCGCAGGCGCAGGCCGGGTACCTGGGCACCCTGACCATCGGCGCGGTCACCTCGGCCTTCTCGGAGGCGCTGCCCGCCATCTTCGGCCGTCTCCGCGCCGAGCGCCCGCGCATCGAGCTGCGGGTGCGGGAACTGGACACCACCGAGGGTGTGCAGGGCCTCCTCGACGGACGTCTGGACATCGCCGTGATCCGCCACACCGGCAACGACGAGCGGCTGCGCTCGGATCCACTGCGCCGGGACCGGCTGGTGGCCGCCCTCCCGGAGGGGCATCCGCTCGCCGACGGGGACACCGTGGACCTCGCGGCCCTCGCGGACCAGCCGTGGGTGTGGATCCCGCGGGCCATCTCGCCGAGGTACCACGACGAACTCGTGGCGGTCTGCCATCAGGCGGGTTTCAGCCCGGAGCCCCGGCACCGGGCGAACTCCATCCACTCGCAGCTGGCCATGGTCGGCTGCGGTCTGGGGGTCGGCCTCGTGCCGCACACCTCGTCCCAGCCACCGGTGCCCGGCGTGGTGTGCCGTCCGCTGCGGGAGCCCGCCCATCTCGTCGAGCTGGCCGTGGTCCGGCGTGCGACAGACCCCAGCCCGCTGGTGGCGCAGTTCGTACGGCACGCGTTGCCGACGCCGTGAGAACACGCGTTGCCCGCACAGTGAGGAAGAGAGACGCACCATGCACCCCAGCAATGGCTTCGCCTGGTCACGTCAGGAGCTGACCGTCGACGGCGTGGCACTCGACGTCGCGACCGCGCACCGCGGCGGGGCACACGCCCCGATCCTGTTCCTGCACGGCTTCGGCTCGTCCAAGGAGGACTACACCGACATCGCGAACCACGCCGCCTTCGACGGGCACCCGGTCGTGGCCTACGACGCCCCCGGCTGCGGCGACACCGTCTGCGGGGATCCGACGGCCGTCTCGATCCCCTTTCTGGTGGACACCGCGGTGGCCGTGCTCGACCGGCTCGGCATCGAGCGGTTCCATCTCGTCGGGCATTCGATGGGCGGTCTCACGGCCCTGATGCTGGCCGCCCGCCACCCCGACCGGGTGCTCAGCTTCGTCGACATCGAGGGCAACGTCGCGCCCGAGGACTGCTTCCTCAGCCGGCAGATCGTCTCCCACCCGGCCACGGACGGCGCAACCTTCCTCGAGGGCTTCATCGAACGCAACCGGCGCTCGCCCGCCTACGCGGCCCCGCTGTTCGCGTCGAGCCTGCCCCACAAGGTCCGCGCCGACGCGATCCGCGGGATCTTCGAGTCGATGGTCGAGCTGAGCGACCACGGAGACCTCATGACCACGTTCCTGGGCCTGCCGTTTCCCCGCATGTTCATGTACGGCGACCAGAACGCGTCGCTGTCCTATCTGCCGCGGCTGGCCGCGGCGGGCGTCGAACTCGCCGAGATCCCGCAGTGCGGACACTTCCCCATGTATTCCAACCCGCCGGCCATGTGGGCCCGCATCGCCGACTTCCAGGGGAAGGTGCCGGACCCGTGGTGGTGAGCCCGGGATCGGCCTATCCTGCGCACGCGTTGATCGACTTCCTATGGAGGACGCATGACCGTCGGCAACACTCCCTCCCGGGCCGTGGTGGTGGGCACCGGATCCCGTGCGCAGATGTTCACCACGGCGCTGGCCCACCGCCCCGGGCTGCGGGTCGCCGCGCTGTGCGACCCGAACCCGGTGCGCATCGCCCACCACCAGCGGCTGCTGAAGGAGGCCGGTGAGCCGGAGGCGGCCGCTTGGAGCCCGGAGGACTTCGAGCGCCGACTGCGTGCCGACGACATCCAGGAAGTGGTCGTGACCTGCGTGGACGCGCTGCACGACGCCTACATCGTGCCCGCGCTGCGGGCCGGTTGCCGGGTGGTCACCGAGAAGCCGATGACCACCGACGCCGCCAAGTGCCGCCACATCCTCCGCACCGTCGAGGAGACCGGCAACCATCTGGCGGTGGCCTTCAACTACCGCTTCAACCCGGTCCACGAGGAAGTCCACCGGCAGCTGTCCGCGGGCGCCATCGGCGAGGTGCTGTCGGTGCACTTCGAGTGGCTGCTGGACACCCGGCACGGCGCGGACTACTTCCGCCGATGGCACCGCGAGAAGCAGCACAGCGGCGGGCTGATGGTGCACAAGTCCAGCCACCACTTCGACCTGGTCAACTGGTGGCTGGGGGCCAGGCCGCAGGAGGTCTTCGGCTACGGCAGGCTCGGCTTCTACGGCCGCGAGGCGGGCGAGCGCAGCGGTTACCGGCGCGAGTACGAGCGGGCCCACGGCGCGTCCGCCGCGAGCGACGACCCGTTCGCGCTGGAGCTGGCCGACAACGACGCGCTGCGCGCGCTGTACCTCGACGCCGAGGGGGCGGACGGCTACCACCGGGACCGCAACGTGTTCGGCGACGGCATCACCATCGAGGACGACATGTCGCTGCTGGTGCGCTACGACACCGGCGCCACCATGACGTACCACCTGACCGCGTACTCCCCGTGGGAGGGCTACCGCGTGATGTTCAACGGCACCCGCGGCCGACTGGAGCTGGAGGTGGAGGAGAGCCGGTGGCAGCCACCCGTGCTGGGCACCGCCTCCGGCCGCGGCACGATCCACGGCGACGAGGCGCTCGCCAACGCGGGCGGCCCGCGGGTGGTGCTGCGCCCGCTGTGGGAGCCGCCGCGGGAGGTGGAGCTGCCCGCGTTCGACCACGCGGGGCACGGTGGCGGGGACGAGCGCATGCTGACGGCGCTGTACGGACCGCTGAACCCCCTCGACCCGGCGGCGGCCACCGGGACGCCCGCCGCCGCGGACGCCTCCGACGCGTCGAAGCAGCGCGCCACCGAGGCGGACGGAGCGCTGGCCCTGGTCACCGGCCTGGCCGCGAATGAATCGTTTGTCTCCAGGAAGCCCGTGGCCACGGCGGATGTGGTGCCGGTCTGAGTACCCGGCTGGACCGCCGGGCGCGCCGACCGGCAGGCGCTGGGGGGCGCTAGGCGCTCAATCGTTCCTGCCGGTCGGTCAGTTCCAGGTCCATGTGCTGGGCGAGGCCGATGGCGAGAGCCGCCACCGTCGGGTGCTGCCAGACGAAGTTCGCGGCGAGCTTGATGTTCAGGCCGGTTTCCAGGCGTACCCGCAGCTCCATGGCCAGCAGCGAGTCGAAGCCGAGGGACTTCAGCGGGGTCTGCGGGTCGAGGGTGGTGCTGCTCAGCCGCAGGACGACCCGGATGTGGTCGGTCAGGTACGCCTCCAGGGCGGCGCGGCGGGCGAGCCCGGCCGGGATGGCGGTCAGCCGGGCCCGGATGTCGTCGGTGTTCTCCTGGGCGTCGGCCGGGTGGTCCTCGCCGGGGAGGAGCAGTCCGAACAGGGACGAGTGGTGCCCTGCGGCCGGGATCCAGCTGGTGGGCTCCCCGGGGATGACACCGGTGTGCACCCGCCCGTACGCCAGCAGGGTGCCGAGCGCACGCAGCCCCTGGTCGGTGGGGATGGTCTGGTAGCCGCGGTCGGCGAAGCCGGTGGCGACGCCGGTCTCGCCCCACGGGCCCCAGTTGACGGCCAGGGTGCGCAGGTCCTGGGCGGAGCGCCAGGCGGCGAAGCCGTCCAGCCAGGCGTTCGCGGCGGCGTAGGCGCCCTGCCCGGGGTTGCCGAGCAGCGAGGCCATGGAGGAGAACACCGCGAACCAGTCGAGCCGCATCCCGGCGGTGGCCCGGTGCAGCCGCCACGCCCCGGTGACCTTCGGTGTCCACACCCGGTGCAGCTGGTCGTCATGGATGTTGGTGACCGCCGCGTCGTCGAGGACCATGGCGCAGTGGACGACGCCGTCGAGCCGTGCCCCGTCCGCGGTGGCGGCGGCCACCAGCCGGTCGGCGGTGCCGGGGCGGCCGATGTCGCCGAGGATGACGGTGACCCGGGTGCCGGTGGACGACAGTTCGGCGAGCGTCTGCGCGTCGGCGGCCAGGGGCGCGGTACGGCCGTTGAGCACGAGGTGGCCCGCGCCCTGGCCCGCCAGCCAGCGGGCGGTGGCCAGGCCGAGCCCGCGCAGGCCCCCGGTGATCAGATACGTGCCGCCCCGGCGCACCGGGAGGGGCCCGTCGGGCAGGACGGCGCTGATCTCGCCCTGCTGCGGGAGGGTCAGCACCAGCTTGCCGAGGTGGCGGGCGCCCGCCATCTGCCGGAACGCCTCGGTGACATCGGCCAGCGGATAGGTGGTGCAGCGCAGCGGCTTGAGGCGGCCTGCGGCGAACTCGTCGAGCACCTCGTGCAGCATGGCGGCGAACACCGCGGGGCGGGAGGTCTGGAGTTCCACGAGGTCGACCGTGCTGAAGGTGATGTTGTGGCGCAGGGGTGAGAGTCCGAGCGGGGCGTCGGAGAGGATGTCGCGGACGCCGAGTTCGATGAAGCGGCCGAAGGGGCGCAGCGACTCCAGTCCGGCCCGGATGGCCGCGCCGGACAGGGAGTTGAGGACGACGTCGACGCCCTCGCCGCCGGTGGCCTCCATGACCTGGTCGCGGAAGTCGAGCGAGCGGGAGTCCATGACGTGGGTGATGCCCATGGAGCGCAGATAGCGGCACTTGTCCTCGCTGCCGGCGGTGGCCAGCACCTCGGCGCCCAGCAGCCGGGCGACGGCGATGGCGGCCAGTCCGGTGCCGCCGGTGGCCGAGTGGATCAGCACCCGTTCGCCCGCCGTGACGCGGGCGATGTGGCGCAGCGCGTACCAGGCGGTGATGAAGGCCAGGGGCAGTCCGGCGGCGGTGGCCGGGTCGAGGCCGTCCGGGATGGGGCCGGTGCAGTCGGCGGGTACGACGGTGAAGGAGCCGAAGGCGCCGCCGCGGGCGTCGGCGGCGACGACCCGGTCGCCGACGCGGACGTGGTCGACGCCGGGGCCGACGGCTGTCACCTCGCCCGCGCATTCGAATCCGAGCCGGTAGCGGACGTCACTGTCGCCGGGGAGCAGGCCCATGGCGGTGAGGACGTCGCGGAAGTTCATGCCCGCGGCCAGGACGCGCAGTTCGGCCTCGCCGGGGCCGGGCGGGCGCCGCCCGGCGGTGGCGAGTTCCAGGGTGCCGAGGTCGCCGAGGCGGCCGGCCCGCAGCCGGAAGCCGTCGGTGCCGCAGCGCACGGTGCGGGCGGCGGCCGTGGTGCGTTCGGTGTCGGTCAGGGGTGCGTAGGCGAGCCGGGCGGTGTGGCGTGTTCCGTCGCGGAGGGCGATCTCGTCCTCGGCGGCGTCGGCGAGGAGTTCGGGGACGAGGTCGAGCGGTGCGGCCGGGTCCGTGTCGACCAGGGTGGCGCGCAGGTCGGGGTGTTCGTACGCGAGCACGCGTACCAGTCCGCGCAGTGCGCTCTGCGCCGGGTCGGGCACGTCCTCGGGTGTCACGGCCCGGGCGCCCCGGGTGACGGCGTACAGGCGCGGCGGGCCGGTGGGCCCGGCCGGGACCGCGGCGAGGGCCTGGGCGGTGGCGAGCAGCCGCCGGGTGCGGCGCAGGGCGTCGCCGCCGCTGTCGTCGCCGTTGTCGTCGGCCTGCGTGGCCTCGGGAGCGTCGGTACGTGGCGCAGTGCCGCACAGGAGGACGACACCCCGCGGCAGGGCGCCGGGGCCGGTGAGCCGGGCGGTGAGGTCCTCGCGGAGGGCGTCGAGCGGTGTGTCGTCCAGGGGCGGGTCCCAGAGCCGGGTGGTGGCTCCGGCGGCGCGCAGCGCACCGGCGGCGGTGTGCGCGGCGCCGTCGCCCTCGCCGACGATGAGCCAGTGGCCGGGCGGGCGTGCGTCGTCCGGGGCGGGCAGCTCGGCGCGTTTCCAGCCGACCTCCAGGAACCACTGGTCGACCTCGGTGGTCTGCTGGGCGGCGCGGCGGGCGATCCGCAGGCCGTCGATGGCGAGGATGGGGCGGCCGTCCCCGTCGAGCAGCCGGATATGGCCGACGAGGGCCCCGGCGGTGGACTCGGCCGTCAGCCGGGCGTGGCAGTAGACGGCGGTGGCGGGGTCGCCGAGGACGCGGGCGGTCTGGATCCCGACGGGCAGCACCAGCCCCTGGTCGCCGTCCTTCAGCAGCCCGGCGACCAGGAGCTGGGCGCACAGGTCGACCAGGACGGGGTGGATGCGCAGGGCGTGTCCGGGGGTGCGGGCGGCGTCGGGGATCCGTACCCGGGCCCAGAAGCTGTTGCCGTGGCGGGAGGTGTGCACCTCGCTGATGCCGTTGAACGCCGGGCCGTGTTCGATGCCCCGGGCCCGCAGGTTGGCGTACAGGGCGGCCGGGTCGAGGGGGGCGGGGTGGCGCAGGGCCAGGGTGCGCACGGAGGCGGGGCGGGGTCGGGCGGGTGCGGCGAGGCGGCGCAGTACGGCACCGGCCTGCCGGATCCAGGTGCCCTCGTCGTCGCGTCCGAAGATCTCGCAGGTGGCGCGGTCGGGGGCGGCCACGGTCACCGTGGTGCTGAGGTCGGTGTGCTCGGCGATGGTCAGGAGTTCGTGGAAGCGCAGATCGGTGACCTCGACCTCGGTGGGGTCGGCGTCGAAGACCTGGCAGGCGGTGGTGAGCGCGAGGGCGTAGTAGGCGGCGCCGGGCAGGACGGGGGTGCCGTGCACCCGGTGGTCGTCCAGCCAGGGCAGGGTGGCGGTGCCGGTGTTCGCGCGCCAGGAGTGGCGGAGGGATTCGCCGGGCACTTCGGTGTGGCTGCCGGGCAGTTCACCGGCGGACCGGGCGGGGGTGTCGGCGGTGGCTGCGGGGAGGGCGGGGGCGGCCCAGTGGGGGGTGCGGTCGAAGGTGATGGCGGGGACGTCGGCGAGGTCACCGTCCCCGTACAGGTGCGCCCAGTCCACGGGGACGCCCGCGCAGTGGAGGGCGGCGAGCTGGGTGCGGAAGGTGGTGGTCTCGTCCTCGCCGCGGCGCAGCGTGGGCAGGACCACCGGATCCCGGGTCAGATCGGCGAGGGTGCGGGCGACGGGGTGGGTGACCACGGGGTGCGGGGAGATCTCCACGTACACCAGGTGGCGGTCGGCCGCGGCGGCGGTGAGCGCGGCGGAGAAGCGCACCGGGCGGCGGAGGTTGGCGCACCAGTAGGAGGCGTCGAAGGCGGGGACGTCGTGCGGGTCGTCGAGGACGGTGGTGTAGAAGGGGACGTCCGGCTGCCGGGGGGTCAGATCGGCGAGAACGGTGCGCAGTTCGGGGAGCAGGGGGTCGACCTGCGGGGAATGCGAGGCCACGTCGACGGCGACCTGGGCGGCGGGCACGCCGCGGGCCTCCCAGCCGGCGACGAGGCGTTCCACGCGTGCGGTGTCCCCGGCCACGACGGTGGAGCCGGGCGCGGCCATGACGGCGACGGTGACGGCACCGGAATCGTCGGTGGCCGCGGTGTCGAGTTCGGCCTGCACCTCGTCGGCGGGCAGGCCCACGGTGGCCATGGCGCCGTTTCCGGCGACGCGGGTGAGCAGCGCGGAGCGGCGGCAGATGACCTTGACGCCGTCGGCCAGGGAGAGCGCCCCGGCCACCACGGCGGCCGCGACCTCGCCCATGGAGTGGCCGACGACCCCGGCGGGTTCGACGCCGTGGGCGCGCCAGGTGGCGGCGAGGGCGGTCTGGAGGGCGAACAGCACGGGCTGGACGCGGGCGCAGCCGGTCACCGGCTCGCCCGCGCGGATGATGTCGAGCACCGAGAACCCGGTCTCGGCGGCGATGAGTTCATCGGCCTCGGCGAGCGCGGCGGCGAAGGCGGGTTCGCGCTCCAGCAGTCCGCGTCCCATGCCGGGCCACTGCGAGCCCTGCCCGGAGAACACCCACACCGGCCGCCGGGACACCTCGGCGCCCACGGCGCCGGTCACCACCGCGGGGTGGGCCTGGCCGGTGGCGAACGCCCGGAGGGCCTGGGCGAGTTCGCCGTGGGTGGTGGCGGTGACGCCGAGCCGCCCGCGGCCCGCGGCCCGGCGCAGGGCGAGGGTGTGGGCGATGTCGCGCAGCGGTACGGCCGCGCCGTCGCCCTCCAGCCAGTCGGCCATGCGCCGCGCCGCGACCGGCAGCGCGGCGGGGGACCCGGCCGGGAGGAGGACGATGTGCGGGTCGGCGGCGGTGGTGTGGCGCGGCCGCCGCGCGCGGGGACGGGCCGGGGTGGCGGGCGGCTGTTCCAGCACCACATGGGCGTTGGTCCCGGAGAACCCGAAGGAGGAGACGGCCGCGAGGCGGGGGCCGGTGCGCACGGGCCAGGGGGTGAGTTCCCGGGGGACGAAGAAGCGGGTGGCCTCGGCGTCGATGGCCGGGTTCCAGCGGGTGAAGTGCAGATTGGGCGGGATGAGGCCCTGGTTCAGGCAGAGGATGGCCTTGATGAGACCGGTGACCCCGGCGGCGGGTTCGAGGTGGCCGAGGTTGGTTTTGACGGACGCCAGGGCGCAGCGGTCACGACCGGTGCCGTACACCTCGGCGAGGCTGGTGAACTCGACGGGGTCGCCGACCGGGGTGCCGGTGCCGTGGGTTTCGACCATGCCCACGTCGCGGGCGTCGATTCCGGCGCGGGCGAGCGCCTCCTCGTACAGGAGGCGCTGGGCGGTGGGCGAGGGTGCGGCGAGCCCGTCGGAGTGGCCGTCCTGGTTGACGGCGGAGCCGCGCAGGACGGCGAGGACGCGGTCCCGGTCGCGGATGGCGTCGGTGAGGCGTTTGAGGACGACGATGCCGCAGCCCTCGCCGCGCACGAAGCCGTCGGCGGCGGCGTCGAAGGCGTGGCAGTGGCCGGTGTGGGAGAGCATGCCCATCCGGTCGAAGGAGCGGGTGACTCTGGGTTCGAACATCAGGGTGACGCCACCGGCGAGGGCCAGATCGCATTCGCCCGCGCGCAGCGCCTGGGCCGCGAGGTGCACGGCGACCAGGGAGGAGGAGCAGGCGGTGTCCAGGGCCAGGCAGGGCCCCTGGAGGCCGAGGAGGTAGGAGATCCGCCCGGCGGCGACGCAGTGCGCGTTGGACAGGGCCGAGCCCTGCTGTTCCTGGGTGTGCCGGTCGAGGCGGTCCGCGTAGTCGTTGTAGCTGAGGCCGGTGAAGACGCCGGTGGCGGTGCCCGCGAGGCGGTCGGGCGGTGTTCCGGCGTGTTCCAGGGCCTCCCAGGCCACTTCGAGCAGCAGCCGGTGCTGCGGGTCGAGGACGTCGGCCTCGCGGCCGGAGACGCCGAAGAAGTCGGCGTCGAAGCCGGACACTTCGCGCAGATAGCCCCCGAGGGCGGGCAGGCCGGAGCCGCCCGCCGGGCCGCTGGGGGACGGCGGCCCCCACAGGGCGGTGCGCTCGGCGGGCGGCGCGGCGACCGCGTCCCGTCCCTCGGCGAGCAGGTGCCACAGCGCGGCGGGCGAGTCGATGTCACCGGGGAGGCGGCAGCCCATGCCGACCACGGCTATGCGGGTGGGCGGGTGGGCGGAGGCAGGGGTGTTGTGACGCATCGGGGTCTCCGTGGGGTGTTCGGCCTGTGGGGTGGAGGCCGGCAAGGGGCGGGGTCGCGGGCTGAGGGGGTGTCCGCCCGGCAACGCAGCGAGAGGGGTGCCTCCCAGCGGTGGCTGGGGGATCGTGTGAGGCGTCGCGGGCCGGCGGGGCTCTGCGGGTACCCCCCTACGTGGCGTCCGGGCTGCCCAGCAGGATCGCGTGCTTCACGCCGCCGATCTGGTAGTTGAAGCTCAGCGCGTAGTCGAAGTCGAGGGGACGGGTGCGGGTGCCGGGGACCGGGTCGAAGGGCAGGCCGTCGGCGGGTTCCTCGCAGTTGGCGGTGGGGCACACCTCGCCCTGTTCCATCATCATCAGGGTCAGGGCGGCGCCGACGCAGCCGATGGGCGATCCGTGGTGGCCGAAGCACGCCTCCTGGGTGGTCACCAGGACGGAGCTGTCCGGTCCGTACAGCTCTCGGATGGCGTTGACCTCCAGGGCGGTGACGGCGGCGCCGCCGTCGCAGGCGCCGTTGACGTACGGGATCTGCTCGATCCGCCACCGGTCGCCGAGGCAGGCGCGGACGGCCCGGACGAGTTGTGCGCCGCCCGCGTCGGTGGCGAGGGGGTTGTCGAGGCCGTCGCGGGTCATGGCGGTGGCGAGCACCTGGCCGTAGAGGTGTGCGCCGCGGCGCAGGGCGTGTTCCCGGCTCTCCAGGATCACGGTGGCGGATCCCTCGCCGTGGTTGATGCATTCGGCGCGCCGGTCGTAGGGGCGCATGAGGGAGTCGAACGAGGCGAGGAGGTCCGGCATGGCGGCGGCGTCCATCGCCTCGTGGGCGCGCTGGGCGCCCACTTGGAGCTGCTGGCCGTGCTGGATCAGGGCGATGTCGAAGACGTCGACTCCGGTCACGGCGGCCATCTCGACCTCGCCGGTGGCGATCATCCGGCGGGCGTTGCCGATCTGCACGGCGGCGGACGAGCAGCCGCAGGTCACCGTGAAGCAGGGGCCGGTGGAGCGGGCCGCCGCGGCCTGGACGACCGCGACGTCGGAGGGGGTCGCGCCGAGTGCGGCGGCGACGAACATCTCCACGCCGTCCAGCGCGGCGGCCTCGTCGGACTGGGTGTTCAGCAGCGAGAGGTACACGCCGACGTTGGAGTCCACTCCGCCGCGGCCGACGAGCAGGGCCGCCTCGCTCAGATCCCCGGCCTGGAGGTCCAGTTCGGCGTCGGCGCAGGCCTCCACCAGGGACACCAGGCCGAAGCGGTGGGCGTCGGTGTAGTGGCGGGAGAAGAACTCGGGTATTTCGGGGAGCCGTTCGCCGAAATGTTCTGGGGTGAGGTTCACCGCACCGTAGGCGATGTCGCGTCGGACGAGGGCGGAGCGGCCGTGGGAGGCGATATCCCACACCTGACCCGCCGTGAATACGGGCCCGGCGTCGCCCGGCAGGCAGAAACCCAGACCGGTGACCACGACGTCCCGCGGTCTTTTCACGGCGCTCTCCTGAAGCTGATAATAGTTGTCATGACGACCACCTGATCATCGTTCGGAAACGATTTATGGAATAGACGACATTACGCCGCGGTAAGGACCGCCGGAAGGTTGTGCCGTATCACCGAGGCGGATACGGAAGGTACGGCGCCCGGATTCGTACGCCCGGCGCCCGGGGCACACCACCGCTCCGCTATCGGACCCCGTGTTCCCGCGCACGCCCCCTCTTGCAGAAACTTCCTGAAAACCAGGGAAACCCAGGGAAAACACGGCGGTTTGCGGGCATCTCATCGGTACGTCATTTCGACTGTTCATCACCGGCCGCCGAAAGGACCCCACATGGCGAACCAGTCCGCACCGTTCGACGACCTGGACCGCAAGATCGTCGCGGCTCTGGTGGCGAATGCCAGGGCGAGCTTCACGGAGATCGGCGCCGCGATCGGGCTGTCGGCGTCCGCGGTCAAGCGGCGGGTCGACCGGATGCGGGAGAACGACGTGATCACCGGCTTCACCACGACCGTGCGCCCGGCCGCCCTGGGCTGGCGGACCGAGGCGTACGTCGAGGTGTACTGCGACAGCGCGGCCCCGCCGCGGCGGCTGGCGGAGGTGGTGCGCAGCTACCCGGAGATCACCGCGGCCATGACGGTGACCGGGGGCGCCGACGCCCTGCTGCACGTCATGGCCAGGGATGTGGAGCACTTCGAGGAGGTGCTGGAGCGCATCCGGACCGAACCCTTCATCCGGAAGACGATCAGCTACATGGTGCTGTCGCATCTGATCGCGGGCAGCGCCGAGGCCGGTGCCAGCCCCGCCGCCCCACCCGGGGCACTGGACGCAATGAACGATCGCTGAACCGGCGAGAGACGCAACATCACTGCGCCATCACGCAATTTTCCTTTCTTGTGTCCCCTCTCGTCCGCTTTCTACCGTTGAATCATTCCCCGGCCCGCGGAAGCGAGAGGACTGCTCCGTGCCCCAGACCCGTGTGCCGCGCCCCCGGCGCTATCTGACCTGTCCCCCCAGATTCTTCGACGTCCGGTACGCCATCAATCCGTGGATGCGCGAGGACACCGTGGTCGACACCGCGCTCGCCCAGGCCCAGTGGGAGACGCTGATCCGCATCTATAGCGACCACGGCCACCGGGTGGAGACCGCGGAGCCGGTGCCGGGCCTGCCGGACATGGTGTTCGCGGCGAATTCGGCCCTGGTCCTGGAGGGCCGGGTCTTCGGCTCCCGCTTCCACGCGCCCCAGCGCCGGCCGGAACAGCTCGCCTACACGTCCTGGTTCAAGGCGGCCGGATTCGAGGTGCACCCGCCGGAGGCGGTGTGCGAGGGCGAGGGCGACCTCGTCCCCGCCGGCCGGTTCGTCCTGGCCGGTACGGGGTTCCGTACGACGCGCGCCGCCCACCAGGAGGTGCAGGAGTTCTTCGGGGTGCCCGTGATCAGCCTGCTCCTGGTGGACCCGTACTTCTACCACCTGGACACCGCCCTGTTCACGCTCGACGACGAGAACATCGCCTACTACCCGGGGGCGTTCTCCCCCGGCAGCCGTGAGGTCCTGGAGCGCCTCTTCCCGGAGGCGCTGATCGCCACCCGGGACGATGCCATGGCCTTCGGGCTCAACTCCGTCTCCGACGGCTGCCACGTGTTCGTCGCCCCGCGCGCGACCGGCCTCATCGGCCAGCTCACCGACCGCGGTTACGTCCCCGTCCCCGTCGACCTGTCGGAGCTGCACAAGGCCGGCGGGGGCATCAAGTGCTGCACTCAGGAGATCCGCTGATGACCGCACCCGCACGCACCGCCCGGGCCACCGGCGCCCGCCCCGCGCGCTCCTCGGAGGAGCTGATCCGCGCCGAGGACTCCTCGCTCGCCCACAACTACCATCCGCTGCCCGTGGTCGTGTCCCGCGCCGAGGGCGTCTGGGTGTGGGACGTCGAGGGCCGCCGCTACCTCGACATGCTGGCCGGCTACTCGGCCCTCAACTTCGGCCACCGCCACCCGGCGCTCGTCGAGGCCGCCCACCGCCAGCTCGATCAGCTCACCCTCACCTCGCGCGCCTTCCACAACGACCGGCTCGCCGGATTCGCCGAGGGCCTCGCGCGGCTCACCGGCCTGGAGATGGTGCTGCCGATGAACACCGGCGCCGAGGCGGTGGAGAGCGGCATCAAGCTGGCCCGCAAATGGGCGTACGAGGTCAAGGGCGTCGCCCCGGATCAGGCGACGATCGTGGTGGCCGACGGCAACTTCCACGGCCGTACGACGACGATCGTGGGGTTCTCCAGCGACCCCGTGGCCCGCGAGGGGTTCGGCCCGTTCGCCCCGGGCTTCCGCGTCGTGCCGTACAACGACCTCGCCGCGCTGGAGGCGGCGGTCGACGAGACCACGGCCGCCGTGCTGATCGAGCCCATCCAGGGCGAGGCGGGCGTGCTGATTCCGGACGACGGCTATCTGCGCGGGGTCCGCGACCTCACCCGGCGGGCCGGGGCGCTGTTCATCGCGGATGAGATCCAGTCCGGCCTGGGCCGCACCGGCACCACCCTCGCGGTCGACCACGAGTCGGTCCGGCCGGATGTGCTGCTGCTCGGCAAGGCGCTGGGCGGCGGCATCGTGCCGGTCTCCGCCGTGGTCGCCGACCGCGCGGTGATGGGCGTGCTGCGCCCCGGTGAGCACGGCTCCACCTTCGGCGGCAACCCGCTGGCCGCGGCCGTCGGCTCGGCCGTGGTCGACCTGCTGAGCACCGGGGAATTCCAGCGCCGCGCAGCCGAGTTGGGCGAGGTGCTGGACGCCGGGCTGAGCGCGCTGCACGGCAGGGGCGTGGCGGGGCACCGCTGCCGCGGCCTGTGGGCGGGGGTCGACGTGGACCCTGCGCTGGGGACCGGGCGCGAGATCGGCGAACGGCTCATGCGCGAGGGCATCCTGGTCAAGGACACCCACGGTTCGACGATCCGGCTGGCCCCGCCGCTGACCATCACCCGCGAGGAACTGGAGGCGTCGCTGGCGTCGCTGGAGAAGGTACTCGGCTGACCGAAGCGGGCCCCGCACAGCCCGAAACAGACCCGACGGCGACTTTGAGCGCCGGGCCGCATTACGTTCCATACGGCCCGGCGCTTCGTCATGTTCAACGTGCCTCCGAGATTCTTTTTCGGGGCCCTCCCAAGCCCTCTGAACCGTAGATAACGCGCAGGTCACGGCCCTCTTATCGAGTTTTTATGTACGTTGTTGAGCATTCGACTGTTGCGGATCTCCCGATGTGGAACACTTCCTGTCAACTCGCCGGGAAGACCTGGTGGAGAGTATGAAGTCCTTGCAGGTCAGCATGGGTTGAGAAGGCGAGCGTGCAGGGTGCGGGAAGGAGTTGCGGCTGGAGTGGACACGGAGCCGGTCACGGTGACGGCCGCATACCGGGTGGACCCCGGCCGCGAAACCGAGTTCTATGCCTGGGCGATTGAGATGCTCAATGCCGCGGCAAGCCTTCCGGGATACCTCGGGGGCGGCGTCATGGGCTCCGGTCAGGCGTCCTCGGAGTGGCACGTCATCTACCGATTCGACAGGGAAGTATCCGCACAGGGATGGGAATCCTCGCTCGAGCGCGCCCGGTTGGCGACTCGGGCCGGACCCTTCGTACAAGAAAAGGGAACGCAGCGCACCTCAGGGCTACAGAACTGGTTGAAGGGTCCGGTGCGGCCGCTGCCGCCGCCCCCCAAATGGAAACTCTGGCTGGTGAACCTGGGCGCCGTGTTCCCTCCGGTCCTCATGTTCAACGTGCTGGTGATCCCGTTCCTCGAGGGCACCAATTTCCTGCTGCGGACCCTGGCTCTGTGTCTTGGCGTGACCGCGATGGTGACCTGGCTCGTCATGCCGCGCCTACAGCGGGTCCTCAAGAAGTGGCTCTACCCGCCGCTTCAGTCGATCCGAGGACGTCACAGGCGCATGGCGGTGGACGGCCCGAAGCAAGGAGGCAAATCCGGATGGAATCGCTGAGGACGCTCCTCGTCGATAATTACGACTCGTACACGTACAACCTCTTCCATCTGCTCACCGAGGTCAACGGTGAGGAACCGGAGGTGCTTCTCAACGACGCGCCCGAATGCGCGGACATCGACCTCTCCGAGTTCGACAACATCGTGGTCTCCCCCGGCCCCGGACATCCGGCCGACGCCCGTGACTTCGCCGGCGCCGCCCGGCTCATCGAGCGGGCCACGATCCCGGTGCTGGGCGTGTGCCTGGGCCACCAGGGCATCGCGCTCGGCGCCCAGGCGCGGGTGGTGCCCGCCCCCGAGCCGCGGCACGGCCACCTCTCCCGGATCAAGCACGGCGGGAAGGGCATCTTCCGCGGCATCCCCCAGGACTTCACCGCCGTCCGCTACCACTCGCTGTGCGTGGCCGAGCCGCTGCCGCTGGGGCTCCAGGGCATCGCCTGGTCCGAGGACGGCGTGCTGATGGGACTGCGGCACCGGGCCCGCCCGCTGTGGGGTGTGCAGTTCCACCCGGAGTCGGTGCTCACCGGATACGGCCACCGGATGTTCAGCAACTTCCGCGACCTGACGATCGAGCACGCCAACGGCGAGTCCGTGACGTCCACCGCCACCCCCGGCGAGCCCCGCAAGCCCCGCGCCCCGCGTCCGAAGAAGCCGGTGGCGGCGAGCGCCCCGGCCGCGGGCGGCGCGGAGGCCCGCTCCTACCGGCTGCACGCCCGCTGGCTGGCCGACGCGACCGACACCGAGGCGGCCTTCACCCGGCTGTACGCGGACGCGCCGCGCGCCTTCTGGCTGGACAGTTCGCGGTCCCAGTCCGGCGAGGCACGCTTCTCCTTCCTCGGCGACGGACAGGGGCCGCTGGCCGAGTTCGTGGCGTACGACACCGCCACCAAGGTGTGCGAGATCGAGCGGCCCGGGCAGCCCGCCACCCGTTACGAGGGCAGCGTCTTCGACTACCTCAAGGGGGAGCTGGCCGCCAGGAAGGTCCACGCCCCGGACCTGCCCTTCGACTTCACCGGCGGCTACGTGGGCTACTTCGGCTACGAGATGAAGGCCGACTGCGGCGCCCCCGGCCGCCACGAGGCCGCGACCCCGGACGCCTGCTGGCTGTTCGCCGACCGCTTCGTCGCGGTCGACCACCAGGAGGGCGTCACCTACATCTGCTGCCTCAGCGAGGACACCCCCGACGGCCACCGCGACGCCAAGGAGTGGCTGGACGCGACCGTGACCGTGCTCAGCGGGATACCCGCGCGGACCGAGCCGCTGCCCCCGCCGCCCCCGCTCACCACCACCGCCGCCGTCGAACCGTGGCTGGTCCGGGACCGGGAGAAGTACCTCGCCTCGATCGAGGCGAGCCTGCGCGAGCTGCGGGCCGGGGTGAGCTACGAGATCTGCCTCACCAACTCCGCGTGGCTGCCCGCCCCGAGCGACTCGTACACCTTCTACCGGACGCTGCGCCGCTGCAACCCGGCCCCGTACGCCGCCTATCTGCGGTTCGGCGACACCGACGTGGCGTGTGCCTCCCCCGAGCGCTTCCTGCGCGTCACCCCCGACGGCATCGCCGAGGCCAAGCCGATCAAGGGCACGGCACCCCGCTCCGGGGACCCCGACAAGGACGCCCGGGCGCTGGCCGCCCTCGCCACCAGCGCCAAGCCCCGGGCCGAGAACCTGATGATCGTGGACCTGCTCCGCAACGACCTGGGGCGGGTGTGCAAGCCGGGCAGTGTGTACGTCCCGCGGCTGATGAACACCGAGTCGTACGCCACCGTGCACCAGCTGGTGTCCACCGTGCGCGGCCGGCTGCGCCAGGACACCAGCACCGTGGACTGCGTACGGGCCTGCTTCCCCGGCGGCTCGATGACCGGCGCCCCCAAGCTGCGCACCATGGAGATCATCGACGCGCTGGAGACCGAGGCCCGCGGCGTGTACTCGGGCGCCCTCGGCTTCCTCAGCTGCAACGGCGCGGCCGACCTCAGCATCGTGATCCGCACGGCGGTGTTCACGGGTGGCCGGATGCACATCGGAGCGGGCGGCGCCATCGTCCTCGACTCCGATCCGGCCGAGGAGTACGACGAGATGCTGCTGAAGACCGCGGCGACGATGCGCGCCTACGACGCGTCGGAACAGCGGCCCGCCGGCGAGCTGGACGACCTGCTGGTGGCAGCGGCCCCGTCGCTGCCGGACACCCCCGCGAAGGAGCTGGAACGGTGACCGCTCTCTCGGATCTCTCCGGTCTCTCGGAGTCTGCCCTCGTCGACCCGGTCCTCGCCCGCTCCGGGCTCGCGTTATCCGGCCCGTCGGTCTTCGTCCCGTCGGTGTCCGCCAACGTGGCCACGCATCTGGCGGCGCTCGCCGACCGGTGCGACTGGTCGGCCCGGCCCGCCTTCCTGGAGGCGCACCGGGTCTGGACCCACGGCGAGGTCCACGACCGTGCCGCGCGCGCCGCCACCGTGCTGGCGGGGCGCGGGGTGGGTGCCGGGGACCGGGTGCTGATGGCGCTGCCCGACGGCCTCATGTGGGTGGCCACGTTCCTGGCCGTGGCCCGGCTGGGGGCGACGGCGGTGCTGGTCAACCCCGGGCTCACCGCCGACGACCACCGCTTCATGGCCGAGGACTCGCGGGCCGCGCTGTGTGTCTCGGGGCCCGACCTCGAGGGCCACTTCGACACCGCGCGCTGGCTCGGCGCTGACCAGCTGTCGGCGCTGACGAACCCGGACGGCATCGACGCCGCGGCCGCGGCGCGGGAGGCCGAGCCGGTGACGGCCGACGCCCCGCTGTACGTCCAGTACACCTCGGGGACCACCGGCCGCCCGAAGGCGGTGACCCACACCCATGGCCATGTGGCGGCGTACTACGACCTGGTGGGCCGGGACGTGCTGGACATCGGCCCGGACGACGTGACGTTCTCGGTGTCCAAGCTGTTCTACGCCTACGGGTTCGGGAACGCCTTCGTCTTCCCGCTGTTCTCCGGGTCGTCCGCGGTACTGAGCGCGCAGCGTCCCGGCCCCGGGCTCACCGACGACCTGGTGGCCCGGCACCGGGTGACCCTGCTGTACTCGGTGCCGTCCGCGTACGCCGCCCTGGTGGACGAGCGCGGCACCGGCCACACCCCCTGCTTCGCCTCGGTGCGCGCGGCGGTCAGCGCGGGCGAGAGCCTGCCGCGCGGCCTTGGCGAACGGGTCGCCGAGATGCTGGGCGCCCCGGTGCTGGAGCAGATCGGCTCCACCGAGGCGGGCCACGCGTTCTGCGCGAACACCGTCTGGGAGAACGCCCCCGGCACCCTGGGCCGCCCGGTGCCGCGCTTCGAACTGGAGCTGCGGGACAGCGGCGGCACCGTGGTGGAGGCCGCCCCCGACGAGGCGGCCGAGGGCGAGTTGTGGGTGCGCGGGCCGACGGTGGCCTCCGTCCGCCCGGCGGACGACGGCTGGCTCGCCACCCGGGACCGGGCCCGGCGCAACCCGGACGGCACGTACCAGCACCTGGGCCGGGTCGACGATCTGGAGATGGTCGGCGGGATCACCGTGTCCCCGCTGGAGGTCGAGGAGGTGCTGCGGCACCACCCGGCCGTACGGGAGGTGGCGGTGGCCGCCGTCCCCGACAGCCGCGGCGCGACCCGGCTGCACGCCTTCGTGGTGCCGACCGCGCCGGCGGCCGGGGGCCGGACGGTCGACGAGCGGGCCCTGTCGGACGACCTGATCGCGCTGGCCCGGAAGCGGCTCGCCGCGTTCAAGGCGCCGCGCACGGTGCGGGTCGTGTCGTCCCTGCCCCGGACGCAGACCGGCAAGCTGCGGCGCCACGTCGTACGGACGGGCGCCTGGTGACCGGCCCGCGCCCCGCCCGCCGTGCCGCCTCCGCGCGCACCCTCGTGAACGATTCCGAACGGTAGGTACTGCATATGTTGGAGCGGCTACTCCCCGAGCGCGGGTTCTACCTCGGGCTGATGTTCCAGGAGGCCGCGGCCCGCCACGGCAGGGTCCGGGTGACGCTCGACCGGCCGCTGGACGTGGCGCCGGACGCCGGTACGGACCTCGGGTACACCGATCTGGCGGATCTGGTCGACGACGTGGCCGCCCGGCTGTGGTCGGCGGGGGTGCGGCCGAGCGAGCACGTGGCGATCCACAAGCGCGACAACGTCGACATCGTGCTGCTGGCCTGCGCCGTCTCCCGGATCGGCGCGGTGCCCGCGCTGCTGTCGCCCTCGCTGGACGGCGGGGTGGCCGCGGTGCTGCTGGACCGGCTGCACGCGCCCTGGCTGATCACCGACCGGGCCACGCTGGAATCCACCCTGAGCGGTCTGGACACCGGGCTCGCCCGTGGGGTGCTCACGGTGGACGAGGCGCCCGGGCACGCACACGCGATCCCGTTCGCCAAGTACGCCGGGGTGCCGCGCCGCGCGCCCATCCGGCTCCACCCCCGCGAACCCTCGCTCATCACGCACAGCTCCGGCACCACCGGCATCCCCAAGCTGGCGGTGCACTGCGCGCACACCATGTGGAACCGGCTCGTGCCGCAGCAGGCGCTGGGGCGGGCCACCCGCGGCGAGTCCGCCGCGCTGCACATGTCGTTCGTGCACTCGCGCTTCTACCATCTGCTGGGCGTGCTGCTGCACTTCGGCAGCCCGCTGCTGCTGCTCCTCGACCCCGACCCGGCCCATGCGGGCCCCCTGCTCGCCAAGTACCGGCCCGGCATCGTGGAGACCCACCCCAACACCTTCGTGCTGTGGGAGGACCTGGCCGACGCGCCCGGAATGCCGCTGGCCAACGTACGGGCGTACGGCTCCACCTTCGACGCCATCCATCCGCGCACCGTGCAGCGGCTGCTCGGCGCGTCCCGGCGCCGCGACCCGCGGCTGGTGCAGCTGTACGGGCAGAGCGAGACCGGGCCGATCGCCTTCGGCTGGTACACCCGGCGCGGCGCGGACCGGGTGCAGGGACGGCGGGTGGGCACCGGCATCCCCGGGTTCACCCGGATCCGGGTGGTGGACGAGCGCGGCCGGACGTGTCCGCCGGGCAAACCGGGTGCCATCGAGGCCCGTACCCGCGGCCGGATCCTCACCTATCTCGGCGCCGCCGACCAGTACGCCCAGCAGGTGGACCGCGGCTGGTGGCGGATGGGCGACATGGGGTACCGCGACCGCTGGGGCGCGCTGTACCTGCTCGACCGCGAGGTCGACCAGCACGCCACGGTCGACTCCAACCTGGAGGTCGAGGACGAGCTGCTGTCCCGGGTCGCCGAACTCCGCGAGGTGATCATCGTCCACGGGCCCAGCCTGGAGCCGGTGCCGGTGGTGTGCACCCGCGGGGACGAACCCCTGGACGCCGACCGCTGGCGGCTGGCCACCTCGGACCTGCCTCCGCTGGCCGAGCCGGTGCAGTGCCGCTTCGAGGACCTGCCCCGCACGAGCACCTGGAAGATCAAGCGGCTGGAGATCAGCCGGCTGCTGGCCGAGGGCGAACTGCCCACGCTGTCCACCGCCCGGGCCCATGGCTGACCCGGCGGCGGTCGCAGAACCGGTCCTCGTGGTGGGCGCCGGGCCGGTCGGGATGACGGCGGCGCTCGCGCTGCGCGCCCGCGGACTGCCGGTCACCGTGCTGGAGTCGGGGGCGAAGGACCGGGTGCGGCCCGGGAGCCGCGCGCTGTTCGTGCACCGGCAGTCGCTGCGGCTGCTGGAGCGGGCCCGCCCCGGGCTCGGGCAGCGCGTCGCGGCGTACGGCACGACCTGGCGGACCCGGCGCACCCTCTACCGCGGGCGCCAGGTGTTCGCGCAGACCTATCCGGAGTCCCCGGGCAAGGATGCGCTGCCCGCCTTCGCGAGCCTGCGCCAGGTGGACACCGAGCGGTTCCTGTACGAGGCGTGCCTGGAGGCGGGCGTGGACTTCCGCTTCGACGCCGAGGTGACCGGGGTCGAGGCCACCGGCACCGGGGTGACGGTGACCGCGGCGGACGGCGACGGCTGGACGGCCGGTCATGTGATCGCCGCCGACGGGGCCCGCTCCGGGGTGCGCAAGGCGCTGGGCATCCCGCTGGAGGGCACCCGTTCCGAGGGCTATCACGTGGTCGTGGACGTGGCGGATCCGGCGGGCGGGGAGATGCCGGTCGAGCGGGTCTTCCACTACGAGCACCCCGGCACCGGCGGCCGCACCGTGCTGCGGGTGCCGTTCACCGGCGGCTTCCAGATCGATCTCCAGTGCCGGGCGGACGACCCGCCGGGCACGTACGACACCGAGCGGGCGGTGCGCCGCTGGCTGCCCCGGCTGGTGGGCGAGGACTGCGCGCACCAAGTGCTGTGGGTGTCCCGGTACCACTTCCTGCGGAAGGTGGCCGCGTCGTTCACCGATCCGACCGGCCGGGTGCTGCTGGCGGGCGAGGCGGCCCATCTCTTCCCGCCCTTCGGGGCGCGCGGGATGAACAGCGGGATCGCGGACGCGGTCGCGGCGGCCGACGCCATATCGGTGGCATGCTCCGACCCGTCGAGGGCACCCGTGGCCATCGGCGAGTTCGCTTCCGCCCGCCGCCGTGCCGCGCTGTTCAACAGCGTGGCCGCGGGGGCGGCCCTGGACCATATGCGGCCGCGCCGCTGGGGGCGGATGACCCAGCGCGCGGCGGCCACGCTGGCCCCGGTGGTCCCCCGGTGCGGTGCGTGGCTGGAGCACGCCCCGTACGGCCCCCGCAACGGCCCGATGGCCGATGCGGCGCGGAAGTACTGACGGTGGAGGGGAACGAAGGCGTGAACACGGACATGATCACGGCACAGGACACCGGTCAGGAGCGGCGCTCGGACCAGCAGCAGTGGACGCTGATGTGGCGCGAGGACGGCGGGCTGATGCCCTCCCGCCCGGTGCCCGACAGCGCGCTGCTGGCCGCCGACTCCTGGCTGGTCGACGAGGGCCGGGTACGGGCGCTGGACCACCACCACCGGCGGTTCGCCGCCGCGTGCGCCGAGGCGACGGGCGACTCCCCGGCCCGGATCGAGCGCTTCTGGCGGGACGTGGCGGCGGCGCTGCCGCGCACCGGCCGCTGGTTCCCGCGGGTCGAGCTGGCCGGTCCGGAACCGGCCCGGCTCTATCTGCGGATACGGCCCGCACCGCCCCGGACGGCCAATGTGGCCGTCTGTCTGACCGAGGAGTTCGATCCGCGCATCCATCCGCGCCGCAAGGGACCGGATCTGTCCCTGCTGGCGCATCTGCGCCACCGGGCCGCCCAGCGCGGCGCGCAGGAGCTGATGCTCACCACTCCCTCGGGTCTGGTGCTGGAGGGGACGACGGCGAACGTCCTGTGGTGGGAGGACGACGTCCTGTGCCTGCCGCCGCCGGACCTGCCGCTGCTGGCGGGCGTCACCTCGGCCCTGATCCAGGAGCGCGCGGCGGAGCTGGGGGTCCGTACCGAACACCGCCGGTGTCCCGTCCAGGAGCTGGACGGGCGCGAGGTGTGGCTGGTCAACGCGTTGCACGGGATCCGTCCCGTGACCGCATGGCTCGGCCGTCCGCTGCGCGCGGGACCGGCCCTGCGCGCCGCTTCCTGGCAGAGCTGGCTCGACAGCTGTGCCGATGTCCTCATGCCGACGAACGGAGTTCACCGATGACCGCGACCGCACCCGGCCCGCAGGCCACCACCGCCCGGCTGGAGCTGAAGAAGCTGGCCCCGAAGGTGTCCGCCGCGATGGGCGCCCTGCACGCGGCGGCCGTCGAGGCGGCGCAGGAGGCGAAGGTCGAGCCCGAGCTGCTCGAACTGGTCAGAATCCGCGCCTCCCAGCTCAACGGCTGCGCGTTCTGCCTGGACATGCACACCAAGGACGCCCGGGCCCGGGGCGAGACCGAGCAGCGCATCTACGCCCTGAACGCCTGGCGGGAGACCCCGTTCTTCAGCGAGCGCGAGCGGGCCGCGCTCGCCCTGACCGAGGCGGTGACCGACGTCCAGGACGGCCACGTGCCGGACGAGGTCCACCGGGCCGCGTGCGAGGTGTTCGACGAACCGCAGGTGGCGGCGTTGATCTGGGCCGCGGTCGTCATCAACGCGTACAACCGCACGGCGATCAGCGCCCGGATGGTGCCCGGCGCGTATCAGCCCGCCCCTCGCACCTGACCCACTGCCCGTCGCGTGGCGCCCCGTGCGGCACCCCCGGCGCCCGGCGGCGCCACGCGACGACGTCAGCACTTGCTGGAGGCCTTACGACCATGAACACCCACGGACCGCGGGGCGCTTTCGGACCCCATCCGCCCCTGCTGGGCCGTCCGGCCCGGGGGCGCAACCCGCTGCGCAGGCGGACGGACCGGGTCCAGTCCTGGTTCAGCCTGCTCTTCCTGCTGGTCCTCGTGCTCGGCCTGCCGATGGCCGCGGTCAGCGCGGGGAACGCCGCGCACGCGTCGCAGATGCGTGTCGTGCACGACCAGGAAGCGGCGCGGCACCAGATCACCGCGCGGCTCGCCGAGTCCCCTCCCGGCGGGCCGGGCCAGTCGGAGGCCACCGAGCTGAGGATGGCGAAGGTCAGCTGGACCGGTGACGACGGCGCCCGGCACGCCGGTGTGGCCACGGTGCCCGGCGATGCGGACGCGGGTACGGAGGTACGGGTCTGGGTGGGCCCGGACGGGGATCTCGCCCAGCCGCCCACCTCCCCCTCGACCGCGCGCACGATGGGCTGGTTCACCGGCATGCTGACCGCGGCGGCGGTGGCCGGGGCGGCGTTCGCGGGGCGGGCCCGGGTCCGGCAGGTGCTGGACCGCCGCCGGGACGCGCAATGGGAGGCAGAGTGGAAGGTGGTGGAACCCGCGTGGTCCGGCAGGAACCGTCGCTGACCGCTCTCCGGCCGCCGACCACTCCCCGGCCGCTCCGCCGCGGGTCCGGCAAGCGAGGTGATCGGAGCAGACGATGCCGCACACAGTGGAGTGGAAGGTCCATCTCTATCTCTTCGAGGACGACGAGGGCCGGACGAAGGCGCGCGTCGAGCTGGACACCGGTGCCGCGGCGCTCACCGGCCGCGGAACGGCACAGCGCAACCCGGAGGACCGGGACATCCCCGTGATCGGCGACGAGCTGGCCGCGGGCCGGGCCCTCAGCGATCTCGGGCACCAGCTCTTGCGGGCCGCCGAGCACGACATCGAGAGCGAGGAGCCACCGGCGCCGCGCAAGCCCCGGCCCGGATACGGCTGGGTGGTCTGACCTCGGGGCCCGACCGGTCAGTCACCGGGTGGCCGGGAGGCTGCCGCGCCGACGTCCTCGGCCGCCTTGGCGAGCAGATCGAGCATGGCCAGCTCCGCGCGCGGGGCGTCCCGGTCGCGCACCGCGTCCAGCACCCGGCGGTGGCTGGGCACGGGGTCGTCGGCGTCCCCGTGGGCGTGCACCAGCCGGTCGCGCTCGCGCAGCCCGGGTTCGAGGATCAGATCGAACCGGGCGAGGAGGTCGTTGCCGGTGGCGGCGAGCAGCGCCCGGTGGAAGGCGGCGTCGGCGTCCGCCTCGGCGGCCAGGTCGCCCCTGGCCCCTTCCATCGCGGCGAGCGCCGCGTCCAGCGCGGTCAGGTCGGCGTCGGTGCGGCGCAGCGCGGCGCGGTGGGCCGCGGCGGGCTCCACGACGGAGCGCACATCGGTGAGGTCGCGCATCAGCCGCTCGCCGTCGCCGCCCGCCATGCGCCAGCGGATCACATCGGCGTCCAGCAGGTTCCAGGCGGAGCGGGGGCGGACGTAGGTGCCGCGCTTCTGCCGGGCGTCGACGAGCCCCTTTCCGGCCAGCACCTTCAGGGATTCCCGCATCACGGTGAGGCTGACGTCCAGTTCGTCGCCGAGCGCCCGTACGTCCAGGACGTCGCCCTCGGCCCAGTGGCCGCCGACGATGCGGGCGCCCAGCCGCTGGACCACCTGGCCGTGCACACCGCGGCCGGAATAGGACGCCATGGGGTTCTCCTCGGGGGGGAAGTCACGTTGTCACGGGCACAGTTCCGGGCACTCCGGCCCTGAGCATTATTTATGAATACATCTTGACACCCCTCAGGCCCGCCCGGACGATGAACCGACCTCACCGACGAGCACGCCGACCGCGGGGAGCCCCCTGTGACGCAGTCGCCGCACGCCCATCTCCCGGCCACCCTCACCATCTCCCTGTGGGACTTCAGCTGGTACACCCGTACCGGCCCGGGCGAGCCCTTCGCCGATCTGGACCGCGCCTTCGAGGACGCCGTCGCCCGCGGCTACAACACGGTGCGCATCTGCGCGATGCCCTACCTGCTCTTCGGCTCGGGGCTCGACACCAGCCGGCTGCGGCTGCGCCCGCTGGGCGGCGACTACGGGCAGCGGATGCGCTGGTACGACGTGGGCGGGGTCACCGAGATCGACGGGCGCGCCCATCTGCGGGCGCTGTTCGAGGCGGCCCTGCGGCACGACTGCTACGTCATCCTCTCCAGCTGGGAGTACCAGCAGAGCCCGTCGTTCGCCGAGGACCGCGCCTGGTACGACGCCCTGATGGCGGTCGATCCCGAGCGGCGCGCCGAGGTGCTCGCGGACGCGCTGGCCGATCTGATCGACTTCCTCGTCGTCCACGGGCTGGACGACCGGATCGCCTTCACCGAGCTGCACAACGAGGTGCAGGGGACCCGGCTCACCGACGGTCTGCGGGGCGAGGACAGGGTCGTCGCGCTGCGCCCGCGGCTGGAGCGCGGTCTCGCCCGGTTCAGGGAGCGCCACCCGAACCGGCCGGTCACCGTCAACTACGCGATGGTGCCGGTCGGTTCGCTGCGCGGGGTGCCCCGCGAGGTCGACGTCGCCGTGTTCCATCCGTACGTCTACGGCGTGCTCGGCGAGCTGATCGACACCTTCGCGATCCGCGACCGCGCCCGGCCCTTCCCCCAGCCGCGGGCCCGCCGGGAGCTGCTGCGCCCCGGCGCGCCCGATCTGGCGGACTGGGTGCCGCCGGAGCGCGACCGGTGGCGGCTGGCGGCCACCACGGTCGGGCCGCGGGAGATCTACGTCCACGACTGGTGCGATCCGGCCAAGTGGGACGCCTGGCTGTACGAGCGGTACGCCACCCACCGGCTGGCGATGGAGCAGAAGCTGGTCACCTGGATCGAGGCCGCCGCGGACTGGGCGGCGGACACGGGGGTGCCCCTGGTCTTCGGCGAGGGCTGGATCGGCTACACACCGCTGCACGGCACGTTCGAGGAGGGCCCGGTGGGGGCCGCGTTCTGCCGCCGAGCCGTGACCGAGGCGGCGCGGGTCGGGGCGTGGGGCGCGGTGGTGTGCTCCAACGCCGCGCCGCAGCACCCGATGTGGCAGGACATCGCGCTCCAGCGGGAGTGCAACGCCGTCCTGCGCGGCTGAGCGCGGCGCGCTCACCCGGGCGCGGTCACCACTCGGCGAACGAGCCGTCCGGGTGGCGCCAGATCGGGCCGCGCCAGTCGGGGGCCGCCCCATCGGCGGCGCGCACGGCCCGCTCGTCGACCTCGATGCCGAGCCCGGGGGCGGTCGGCCGGTTGATGTGGCCCTCGTGGAAGCGGAACACCTCGGGGTCGACGACGTAGTCGAGGACTTCGGCGCCGTCGTTGTAGTGGATGCCGATGCTCTGTTCCTGGATCAGGAAGTTGGGGGTCGCGAAGGCGATCTGGAGGCTCGCGGCGAGCGAGACCGGGCCGAGCGGGCAGTGCGGGGCGAGGGGGATGTCGAAGGTCTCGGCGAGCGCGCCGATGCGCCGCACCTCGGAGATGCCCCCGGCGTGCGAGAGGTCGGGCTGGAGCACCGCGACCCCGGCCTGGAGCGCGGGCAGCACGTCGGTGCGCGAGTAGAGCCGTTCCCCGGTGGCGATGGGGACGGGCGAGGAGGCGACGATGTCGCCGAGCAGATGGGTGTACTCGGGAAGCACCGGCTCCTCGGCGAACAGCGGGCTGTACGGGGCCAGATGGGGCAGCGTCTTGCGGGCGGCCGCGGCGGTGAAGCGGCCGTGGAAGTCCACCGCGAAGTCCCGGTCCGGCCCCAGGGCCTCCCGCGCGGCGGCGGCGCGGGCCACGACGGCGTCGATGTCGGAGACGGTGGGCAGCCGGTTCATCCGCCCGGAGGCGTTCATCTTCACCGCGGTGAATCCCGCCTCGACCTGGGCGGTGACCGCCTCGCCGATCGCGCTGGGCTCGTCGCCGCCGACCCAGCAGTAGGCGCGGACCCGGTCCCGTACCGGCCCGCCGAGCAGGACGTGGACGGGCACGCCGAGGGTCTTGCCCGCGATGTCCCACAGCGCCTGGTCGAGCCCGGCGACCGCACTGGAGAGCACCGGGCCGCCCCGGTAGAAGGAGCCCTTGGTCATGAGCTGCCAGTGGTCCTCGATCCGCGCGGGGTCCTTGTCGACGAGGAGTTCGGCCAGCTCGTGGACGGCGGTACGGACGGTGGCGGCACGGCCCTCGACCACCGGCTCGCCCCAGCCGACGACGCCCTCGTCGGTCTCCACGCGGCACAGCAGCCAGCGCGGCGGGACGGCGAAGGTCTCCACACGGGTGATGATCACAGGTTGCTCCTCAGGAACTGGTTTTCAGCACGCTCCACCCGCCGTCGACCACCAGCGAGGCGCCGGTGAGGCCGACCCAACCGATATTAAATATGAATTAATGGCCGACGCCAAGGGGCCCAGTGAGCCGGGCGGAGTAAAATTCGCTGCACGTGCCGGTACGAGGCGAGAGCGCATGCAATGGGCGACACCACCTTCCGCGGATGGCCCCACCACCTCCCCGACCTGATCTCGGAGGCCACCTGTGTGGTGGACGAGCGGGGCGTGCTGACCGGCTGGAGCCTCGGCGCGCAGAACCTCCTCGGACACCGGGCCGAGGACGTGGTGGGACGCCCGGTGGCCGAGCTGTTCGCCCCCGGCGGCCCGGGGCCGCCCCGCTTCGACGCGCACACCTCCGCAGGAGGCGGCCCCGCGGTGCTGCGCCACCGCGACGGCCACGACGTACGCACCGTCCTGTGGGCCCAGCCGTGGTCCCCGGGCGACGGGCGCCCCCACTGGCTGCTCCAGGCCACCCGCGAGGAGGCGGTGCGCCGCCAGGACATCGGCCGCGCGCTCCTGGACGGCCTGGGCCTGGCCTCGCCCGTCGCCATGAGCGTCTACGACGCCCAGTGCCGCTGCCTGATGCAGAACGCCGCGCTGCGGCGGCTCAGCGGCGTCCAGGACGAGGAGCGCCTGGGGCGCACCCTGGGCGAGACGGTCTCGCGGGTGGACACCTCCGGAATCGAGGCGATGCAAGCCCGGGTGCTCCGCCAGGGCGTCGCGGTCGCCGACATCGAGGTTCGGGGCCGGGTGCCCTCCGACCCGGACCGGGAGCGCGTCTGGTCCAATTCGGTCTTTCCGCTCAAGGACCGCTCCGGCGAGGTGTTCGCCGTCTGCCACGCGGTGCTCGACATCACCGAGCGGCACCGCGCCCGGGAGCGGCTCGCGGTGCTGAACGACGCCAGCGCCCGCATCGGCTCCACCCTGGACCTGCTGCACACCGCCCAGGAGCTGGCGGACGTGGCGGTGCCCCGGCTCGCGGACTTCGCCTGCATCGACCTGATCGACTCGGTCTTCGACGGCGAGGAACCGCCCATCGGGGCGGTGGCGAGCGAGAGCGTGTTCCGGCGCGCCGCGCACCAGTCCATCGTGCCCGGCACCCCGGAGGCGGTGGCCGACGTGGAGGACGTGGACGTCCACGCGTCCGCCCCGGACTCCCCCTTCGCCCGCGCCCTGGCCACCGGCACCTCCGTCCTGGAGTCGGTGAACGGCCGGGATCCGGTCCCCGGCTGGCTCGCCGACGATCCGAAGCGGGCCGAGGGCATCAAGCGGTGGGGCATCCACTCCTGGATGGTGGTGCCGGTACGGGCGCGCGGCAGCACCCTCGGAGTGGCGGTGTTCCTGCGGCGGCAGCACACCGATCCCTTCGAGCAGGACGATCTGCTGCTGGCCGACGAGATCGTGGCCCGCGCCGCGGTGTGCATCGACAACGCCCGCCGCTACACCCGCGAACGCGGCACCGCCCTCGCCCTCCAGCGCAGCCTGCTCCCCCAGCGGCTCCCGGCCCAGGCGGCGGTGGAGGCCCGGTCGCGCTATCTGCCGGCCGGCAGCCGCCTGGGGGTGGGCGGCGACTGGTTCGATGTGATCCCGCTGTCCGGGGCCCGGGTGGCACTCGTCGTGGGGGACGTGGTCGGCCACGGCATGAAGGCCGCCGTCACCATGGGGCGGCTGCGCACCGCCGTCCGCACCCTGGCCGACCTCGACCTTCCTCCCGACGAACTGCTGGCCCACGTCGACGACCAGGTGCGGCGGCTGGTCGACGAACAGGCCGCCGAGGGCCAGGAGCCCGGCGATGCCACGGGCGCCGCGGCCGGTCCCGCGCCCGAACCGGCCATCGACGCCTGGGCCTTCGGCGCCACCTGTGTGTACGCGGTCTACGACCCCATCACCCGGCACCTCACCTTCGCCCGGGCCGGGCACCCCCCGCCCGCCGTCATCACCCCGGGCGGCCGCGCCGCGTTCCTGGACTCCGCGAACGGGCCGCCACTCGGCGTGGGCGGGCTGCCGTTCGAGGCCACCGAGGTCCAACTGCCCGACCACAGCCTCCTCGTGCTCTACACCGACGGCCTGGTGGAGTCGCGCGACCACGACATCGACGCCGGGCTCGACCGGCTGCGCCGCGCCCTGGACGACGGCTGCCGCGATCTGTCGCTGGACGCGGTGTGCGACACCGTCGTCTCCCGGCTGATCCCGGGTCACCCGTCCGACGACGTGGCGCTGCTGGTGGCCCGCACCCGGGCGCTGAGCGACGACCACTGCGCCGTCTGGGACCTGCCCGCCGAACCCGCGGTCGTCTCCCAGGCCCGGGCCCACGTGGCGCGCCAGCTGTCACGGTGGGAGCTGGGCCGTCTCGTGGACACCACCCAGGTCGTGGTCACCGAGTTGCTCACCAACGCGATCGTGCACGCCCGCAGCCCGATCCAACTGCGGCTGGTCAGAAACCAGTCGCTGATCTGCGAGGTGTCCGACAGCAGCGCGGCCGCCCCGCATCTGCGCCGGGCGGGGCGGCTGGACGAGGGCGGCCGCGGGCTGTTCCTCATCGCGCAGCTCAGCCAGCGCTGGGGCACCCGGTACTCCGGTGACCGCAAGACCATCTGGGCCGAGCAGCCGCTGAACGGTCCGCGCCGGTAGTCACTTCCGGTACGTACCCGCCCCGGGCGGGTACGGGATGGTGATGTGAGCGCTTCAGTCCCCGGTCCGGCCACGCGCCGCGCCCTGCTGGCGGGTTCGGTCGGCAACTTCATCGAGTGGTACGAGTTCGGTGTCTACGGCTTCTTCGCGACGGTCATCGCCGCGAACTTCTTCACCCCCGAGGGCGGCAGCGCCATCGAGGGCCTGGTCAAGACCTACGCCTCGTTCGGGCTCGCGTTCTTCTTCCGGCCCATCGGCGCCGCCGTCTTCGGCCGCGTCGGCGACCGGATCGGACGGCGTCCGACCCTGATCCTGGTGCTGCTGCTGATGACCGGCGCCACCACGCTCATCGGCCTGCTGCCCACGTACGACACGGTCGGCGCCGCCGCCCCGTGGCTGCTCACCCTGGTGCGGATCCTGCAAGGGCTGTCCGCGGGCGGGGAGTTCGGCGGGGCGGTGTCGCTCATGACGGAGTTCGCCCCGCCGGGGCGCCGCGGGCTGTACGGGGCGTGGCAGTCGTTCACCGTGGCGCTGGGGCTGCTCGCGGGTGCCGGGACGGCCGCCGTCCTGGCCACCGCGCTGAGCGAGGAGGCCCTGAACGACTGGGGCTGGCGGCTGCCGTTCCTGCTGGCCCTGCCGATCGGGCTGACCGCGCTGTGGCTGCGGCTGAGACTGGAGGAGACCCCGTCGTTCCGCACGACGAGCGCGCGGGCCGCGCCGGGTGAGGCCGCGGCCGGGCGCCGCGAGACGGCCGGGGCCATCGTGCTGGGCGCCGGGCGCATCATGGGTTGGGCCGCGGCCGGGTACACCTTCCTGGTCGTCATGCCCTCCTATCTCCAGGCCACCCTGGACGCCACGTTCCAGCAGGCGCTGATCGCCACCGTGGTGGCCAACGCGGGGTTCGCGGCCGCCATCCTCCCGGCGGGGCTGCTCAGCGACCGGATCGGACGGCGCCCGGTCATGCTGACCGGCGCCGCCCTGGTGACCGTGCTCGCCTTTCCGCTGCTCAACCTCCTTCAGGACCCGCACAGTTCGGCGCTCGCCCAGGGCGTGGCCGTCCTTGTGGCGGGCGCGGTGGTCGGGCTGATGGCGGGTCCCGGACCGGCGATGCTCGCCGAGATGTTCCCGACCCGGGTCCGGTACACGGGGCTCGGGCTGGCGTACGCGCTGTCGAACGCCGTGTTCTCGGGGTGCGCCGGGCTGATCATCACCGAGGCCATCAAACGGACCGGCGAGGCGGACATCCCCGCGTACTACGTGGCGGCGACCGGCGCCCTCAGCGTGATCGCCCTGGCCACCCTGCGCGGCGACACCCACCGGGGCACGCTGCGGGAGGAGGAGCCGCACCTGCCCCGGGACGATACCGAGGAGGAGACCCCATGCGCGTGATCGGACTGATGTCGGGCACATCGCATGACGCGGTGGACGCGGCGGCCGCCGATCTGGCCCTCGACGGCGACACCCTGGTGCTCGCCCCGCTGGGCCTGATCGGCGCCGCCTATCCGGACACGTTACGGGCGGCGCTGGCCGCCGCCCTGCCACCGGCGGCGACCACCATGGCGGACGTGTGCGCGCTCGACACCCGGATCGGCCAGGCGTTCGCCCGGCTCGCCGTCCGCGCCGACCGGGAGCTGTGCGACGGGCGTGCCGACCTGATCAGCTCGCACGGGCAGACCGTGTACCACTGGGCCGAGGACGGCCGGGTGCACGGCACGCTCCAGCTCGGGCAGCCCGCCTGGATCGCCGAGGCCACCGGCGTGCCGGTCGTCTCCGATCTGCGCAGCCGGGACGTGGCCGCGGGCGGCCAGGGCGCTCCGCTGGTCAGCCTGGTCGACACGCTGTGGCTGCGCGGGCGGCCCGGGGTGTGCGCCGCCCTGAACCTGGGCGGCATCGCCAACCTCACCGTGGTCCCCCGGGCCGGGGAGCCGCTGGCGTTCGACACCGGCCCCGCGAACGCCCTCATCGACGCGGCGGTCGGGGACCTGACGGATGGCCGGCTCGACCACGATGCGGACGGCGCCCTCGCCGCACGCGGCACCGTCCATCCCGGACTGCTGGAGCGGCTGCTGGCCGAGCCGTACTACGCGCTGCCGCCGCCCAAGACGACCGGCAAGGAACTGTTCCACCTCCCCTATCTGCGGGCCGCGTTGGCGGCCACCGGCCCGGTGGCGGACCACGACGTCGTCGCCACCGTCACCGAGCTGACCGCCCGTACCGTGGCCGACGCGGCGCGCTCCGTCCATGCCACCGAGGTGATCGCCTCCGGTGGCGGCGTCCGCAACCCGAGCCTGATGGCCGCGCTGCGCCGCACGCTCGGCCCCATCGCCCTGCGGGTCTCCGACGACCTCGGGTTTCCGGCCGCGGCCAAGGAGGCGTACGCCTTCGCCGTCCTGGGGTTCCTGACCGCCCACGGCCTGGCGGGCACGGTGCCGAGCTGCACCGGCGCCCGCCACCCCGGCATCCTGGGGTCGATCACCCCGGGGCGGCGGCCGCTCGTCCTCCCGCCGCCGGACCGGCCGGCGCCGTCCCGGCTGGAGATCTTCCGCCGGTGAGGGGCCTCAGTCCTCCGGGATCTCCATCCGGAGGTCCCGGGGCAGCTGCTGTTCGAACCACACCAGCTTGCCGGTGCTCAACCGGGTCGCACCCCAGCGCCGGGAGAGCTGGTTGACCAGGAACAGGCCACGGCCGCCCTCGTCGCCCGGGCGGGCGTGCAGCATCCTGGGCACGAACGGCGAGTCGTCGCCCACCTCGCAGCGCAGCACATCGGTGCGCAGCAGCCGCAGCGTCACCGGCCGGGAGGCGTAGCGGACGGCGTTGGTGACCACTTCGCTGACCATGAGTTCGGTCGGCTCCAGCAGCGAGTCCAGATGCCAGCGGTGCAGGGTGCGGCGGGTGAGCCGTCGGGCCCGGCCCGCGGTCTGCGGCTTCGGATCCAGGAACCAGTAGGCGACGTTGTACGACGGGATGCCGTCGAAGCGGGCGGCGAGCAGCGCGATGTCGTCGTCCCGGTCCCTGGGCCCGACGGCGCCCACCGCCGCGTCGCACAGCAGCTCCAGCGGCGGGGGGTCGAGCACCTGGGCGGTGGTGTGCAGCCGGTCGCGCAACAGCTCGACCCCGGTGGACACATCGGTGTCGCGGGACTCCACGAGACCGTCGGTGTACAGCAGCAGGGTGGCCCCGGTGGGCGCGAACATCTCCACGGTCTCGAAGCTGACACCGCCGACTCCCACCGGCGGGCCGGGCGGGATCCGCAGCACCCGGCCACGGCCTCCCGGCTGGAGCAGCACCGGGGGCGGATGACCGGCGTTGGCCATCAGCAGCCGGTGCGCGATGGGGTCGTAGATCCCGTAGAGACAGGTGGCCATGTGCTGGCTGCCCAGCCGCTGGGCCTGCTCGTCGAGGTGGTGCAGCACCTCGTCCGGGGACAGATCGAGACCGGCGAGGGTCTGCACGGTGGTGCGCAGCTGACCCATGATCGCGGCGGAGGTCACGGAGTGGCCCATGACGTCGCCGATGACGAGGGCGACACGGTTGCCGGGCAGCGGGATCGCGTCGTACCAGTCGCCGCCGATCCGCGCGGTCTTCGAGGAGGGGAGATAGCGGGTGGCCAGCCGGACGCCGATGGGTTCGGGCAGCGAGGCGGGCAGCATGGTGCGCTGGAGAGCGTCGGCGACGGACACCTCGCGCGCGTAGAGCACCGCCTTGTTCATGCCGAGGGCGGTGTGGGTGGCGAGCTGGGAGGCGACCAGCAGATCGTCGCCGGTGAAGGGCGGCCGGTCGGGGTGGCGTACGAGGACGGCGGCGCCCATGACGGTGTGTTCGCGGCCGCGCAGCGGGGCGATGATCAGCCGTCGGCCGGGCGGCACCGGGCCGGGGCCGCCCACCGCGGGGCTCAGCAGCTCGGCGACCGCGGCGGCGATTCCGGGGACGTCCCCGAACGCGGGGCGCCCGGCGGCCAGCAGTTCGGCGAGCCGGCCGGTGACGGTGAGCCGGGCGAACCCGGGCGGGGCTCCCGGCCCTGCCGCCGGTGCGGCTTCCGGTCCGGCTTCCGGTCCGGCGGCGTGCGGGCGCAGGACGAGCGGTCCTGGCGGCTCCTCGTCCCCGGCGGGCAGCGGTTCGCGCAGATGCACCACGGCCGCGTCGGCGAAGGCGGGCACGGCGGCCCGGCACAGCTCGTGCAGCGTCTCGTCGAGGTCCATGCCACGGGCGATCTGCCGGGTGGCGGTGTCGAGGTAGCGCAGCCGGTCGGTCTGCGGCCCGGTGCCGTACGCCGCCTCCTCCCGCAGATGCTCCACGCCGGGCGGGTCCGGGCCGGGCTGCGGCGGCGGGGACCGGCGGGAGGGCGCGGCGGGCCCCACGGCCCGGCCGCCCGGCCGGTCCGGGCCTTCCTGGGGGGTGGGGTGCGCCATCAGCTGTGCCGTTCGTCGCGGATGCGGTACGGACGCGGACTCCTCAGCCGCCCCGTCGGCACCGGAGGAAGATCTGTTCCTCGGGCGGGACGTCCGAGGAGGCCGGTGCGTAGGTGTAGGACGACTCGCCGACGATCTCGAAGCGGGCCGCCTCGATGACCTCGCGCAGATCGTCCCGCAGATAGCCGGTGACCCGGATGGTGGAGCGCAGGAAGGGGATCGAGAAGTCGTCCACGTCGGCCTCCACCATCGACAGGGCGAACAGCCCGCCGGGCGGCAGCAGGCGGTGGATGGTGCCCAGCGCGAGCGGGATCTCGGCGCGGGGCAGCATCAGCAGCGAGAAGAACGCCGTGACCGCGTCGAACCGGCCGAGGTCGAGCGGACCCCCGGGCCGCAGATCGGCGATGTCCGCCTGGTGGAAGGAGGCATCGGGGACATAGGACCGGGCGAGCCGCACCATCCCGGCGGACAGGTCGACACCGGTGACCCGGAACCCGGCGCCGGTCAGCTGGCGCGCGGTGGGCAGCCCGGTGCCGCAGCCCAGGTCGAGCACCCGGGATCTGCGCGGGAGCAGGCCGATCAGCCACTCGCCCGTGGCGAGCTGGCCGTCCTTGTGCGGGAACGCCTCGTCGTAGCGGTCGCCGATGGCGTCGAACGCCTCGGCCTGGCCGGTGCGATCGAGCCGAATGTTCCCGTAGCCGGTGTCGCCGGTCCCGTTGTTCACGGACACATCCCCGGAGTTTTCGATGTCACCCCCCATTCTCCTCGCATTCCGGGCCCGTGCCACGGCCCGGGCACACCTCCCCAGGGGGTGTCTCACCGATCATGCCGGGCTCCCGACGCCTGGCATGATCGGCGAGACATTCCCTAACGGTCAGCCGGTGCTCCCCTTCGGCTTCTCGTCGTCCACGATCTCCGCGTCCACGACCTCGTCGGCGTCCGCCTGCGACTGGTCCTGGCCTCCGCCGCCGCTCCCGCCCCCGGCCGGGGTCCCGGACTGCCCTTGCGCCTGGGCGTAGAGGGCGGTGCCGATCTTCTGTCCGACGGTGGCTGCCTTGTCGGTGGCGTCCCGGATCGCGGCGGTGTCCTCGCCCTTCAGCGTCTCCTTCAGCTCCGCGATCGCCGTCTCGGCCTCCTCCCGGACGTCTTGCGGCACCTTTCCGGCCTGGTCGCGCAGCAGCTTCTCGGTCTGGTACACGAGGGCTTCGGCCTGGTTGCGGGTCTCGGCGGCCTCGCGGCGCTTGTGGTCCTCCTCCGCGTACTGCTCGGCCTCGCGCATCATGCGGTCGATGTCGTCCTTCGGCAGCGCGGAGCCACCGGTGACGGTCATCCGCTGCTCCTTGCCGGTGCCCAGGTCCTTGGCGGAGACGTGCATGATGCCGTTGGCGTCGATGTCGAAGGCCACCTCGATCTGCGGCACCCCGCGCGGGGCGGGCGGCAGGCCGGTCAGCTCGAACATCCCGAGCTTCTTGTTGTACGCCGCGATCTCGCGCTCGCCCTGGAACACCTGGATCTGCACCGAGGGCTGGTTGTCCTCGGCGGTGGTGAAGACCTCCGAGCGCTTGGTCGGGATCGTCGTGTTGCGCTCGATCAGCTTCGTCATGATGCCGCCCTTGGTCTCGATGCCCAGGGACAGCGGGGTGACGTCCAGCAGCAGGACGTCCTTGACCTCGCCCTTGAGGACACCGGCCTGGAGGGACGCGCCGATGGCGACGACCTCGTCCGGGTTGACGCCCTTGTGCGGTTCCTTGCCGGTCAGCTCCTTGACCAGGCCGGTCACCGCGGGCATCCGGGTCGAGCCGCCGACCATGATCACATGGTCGATGTCGGAGGTCTTGACCCCGGCGTCCTTGATCGCCTGGTGGAAGGGGGCCTTGCAGCGCTCCAGCAGGTCCTCGGTCAGCTGCTGGAACTGCGAGCGGGTGAGCTTCTCGTCCAGGTGCAGCGGGCCCTCGGCGGACGCGGTGACGTAGGGCAGGTTGATCGCGGTCTCGGTCGCCGCGGACAGTTCGATCTTGGCCTTCTCGGCGGCCTCGCGCAGCCGCTGCACCGCCATCTTGTCCTTGGCCAGATCGACCCCGTAGTTGTTCTTGAACTGCTTCACCAGGTGGTCCACGACGCGCTGGTCCCAGTCGTCGCCGCCCAGGTGGGTGTCGCCGTTGGTGGCCTTGACCTCCACGACGCCCTCGCCGATCTCCAGCAGCGAGACGTCGAAGGTGCCGCCACCGAGGTCGAAGACCAGGATCCGCTGGTCGTTCTCCCGGTCCAGGCCGTACGCGAGGGCGGCCGCCGTGGGCTCGTTGATGATCCGCAGCACCTTCAGCCCGGCGATCTCGCCCGCCTCCTTGGTGGCGGTGCGCTGGCTGTCGTTGAAGTACGCGGGGACGGTGACGACCGCGTCCGTGACGTCCTCGCCGAGGTACGCCTCCGCGTCCCGCTTGAGCTTCTGGAGCACCCGCGCGGAGATCTCCTGCGCGGTGTAGCGCTTGCCGTCGATGTCGCCCGTGGCCGGGAAGTGCCAGCGCTCCTCCCCCATGTGGCGTTTGACCGACCGGGCGGTGCGGTCCACGTTGGTCACCGCCTGGCGCTTGGCCACCTCGCCGACCAGCACCTCGCCGTTCTTCGCGAAGGCGACCACCGAGGGGGTGGTCCGGGCGCCTTCGGTGTTGGTGATGACGGTGGGCTCACCGCCTTCGAGGACCGCGACCACCGAGTTCGTCGTCCCCAGGTCGATACCGACTGCGCGGGTCATCTCGAACCACCTCCCGATACGCCTCCAAGTATCCCAAAAGATGCGTTTCGGGGGCGGTGGGCCCGGGTCAGTCCCCGAGGTGGTCGACCTCGCGCATCCGGTTCGTCGCGTCGAGGGCGGCGACCTTGTAGGACTCGGCGAAGGTCGGATAGTTGAACACCGCGTCGACCAGGTAGTCGACGGTCCCGCCGCAGCCCATCACGGCCTGGCCGATGTGGATCAGCTCGGTCGCGCCGGTGCCGAAGCAGTGCACCCCGAGCAGCCGCCGGTCGTGCGGGGACACCAGCAGCTTCAGCATGCCGTGCCCGTCGCCGACGATCTGGCCGCGGGCCAGCTCGCGGTAGCGCGACACCCCGACCTCGAACGGCACCTTCGCGTCCGTCAGCTGGTCCTCGGTCCGGCCGATGAAGCTGATCTCCGGGATGGAGTAGATCCCGATGGGCTGGAGGTCGTGGATCGGGTTCACCGGCTCGTCGCACGCGTGGTACGCCGCGCTGCGGCCCTGCTCCATGGAGGTCGCGGCCAGCGCCGGGAACCCGACCACGTCCCCCACCGCGTAGATGTGCGGCACGGCCGTCCGGTAGTGCTCGTCCACCGCGATCCGGCCGCGCCGGTCGGCGGCGAGCCCCGCCCGCGCGAGGTCCAGGCCCTCGGTCATCCCCTGCCGCCCCGCGGAGTACATCACCGCGTCGGCCGGGATCTTCTTCCCGCTCTCCAGCACGGTCAGGGTGCCGCGCTCGTGCCGCTCGACGGCCGCGACCGTCTCGCCGAAGCGGAAGGTGACGGCGAGGTCCCGCAGCCGGTACCGGAGCGCCTCGACGATCTCGACGTCGCAGAAGTCCAGCATGCCGTCCCGCTGCTCGACCACGGTGACCTTGCTGCCCAGCGCGGCGAACATCGACGCGTACTCGATGCCGATCACCCCCGCCCCCACGATGACCATGGAGCGCGGCACCCGCTCCATGCTGAGGACGCTGTCGGAGTCCATGACCGTGCGCTCGTCGAACTCCACGCTCGCCGGGCGGGCCGGGCGGGTGCCGGTGGCGATCACGATGTGCCGCCCGGTCAGCAGCTGTTCCCGGCCGGAGGCGTCCGTCACGGCCACGGTGTGGTCGTCCACGAACCGTCCGGTGCCGGAGAACAGCGCCACCCGGTTGCGGGAGAGCTGATTGCGGACGACGTCCACCTCGCGGCCCACCACGTGCCGGGTGCGCGCCGTCAGATCCGCGACCGTGATCTCTTCCTTGAGCCGGTAGCTCTGGCCGTACAGATCCCGCTGGGTCAGCCCGGTGAGGTAGAGCACCGCCTCGCGCAGGGTCTTGGACGGCACGGTCCCGGTGTGCAGGGACACCCCGCCCACCATGTCCGGCCGGTCGACGACGGCGACCCGGCGGCCGAGCTTGGCCGCCGCGATGGCGGCCTTCTGACCGCCGGGGCCGGATCCGATGACGAGCATGTCGAAGTCGGTCACGGGAGGAGTCTGTCACCCGGGCACACCCGCCGGAAGGCCGCTCAACCGCTCAACCTCCCCCATACGGCGCCCCCTTGAGGGATGAAGGACCCCAGCAGGACCAGCGCGACCAGCCCGGCGGGCAGGCCGGGCGCGGCCGGAGCGGCGTACGTGACCAGCAGTCCGCCGAGCGCCGCGCCCACGACGAGGGACGCGAGCAGCGCCAGGCTGACCCAGCGCACCCGGCCGTCGCGGGCCACGTCGACCAGCAGCCCGGTCAGGGTGCCGGTGAGGTAGGTGGTGGACATCCCCGGCGGTCCGACGGCGCGCACCAGACCGCTCTGGCCGCCCATGGCGAGCGCGGCCACCGCGAGCAGCCCCAGCCGCGCGCCCCCGCCCGGGTCGCCGCCCGCCGTGGCCCACACCGCCCACAGCCCGCCGAGCGCGAGCACCTCCACGCCAAGCGCCCAGCGGGTCCGCCGTACGGGCCGCTCGCCCCGGACGATACGGGCGCTGAGCAGGGCGCCCGCGACGAAACCGGCCACCGCGACGGCGGCGTCCCGGGCCCGGTCCGGGTCCTGGACGCCCGCGGAGATGCCGAGGAGGGAGAGGTTGGCCGTCATGACGCTGGTGAAGACGCCGCCGAGGGCGAGGAAGCTGATCGCGTCCATCGCCCCGGTGGCCACGGTGAGCGCAACGGCGGCCGCCACCAGGCCGCCGTCACCGGTGGTCTTGTCGCCTTCCGCCATCGGCCACCTCCGGGCGCCCCGGGTGCCCCGCCCGGGGCGTGGGAAAACAGCGCGCCGCGATTCCGGGCCGGGGATCCGGGCCGGGATTCCGCTTCCCGTACCGCCACGACATCGTTAGGTTCGGGGTGCCCCGCCCCGTAACGCCCCCTGAACCGTGGAGGAATGCCACACGTGTCCCGCGAACTCCATCACCGCGCGGTCGTCGCCGACGCCCACAACGATCTGCTGATCGCCGTCGCCGCCCGGCCGCCGCGGCGCTGGGCGTCCTTCTTCCGGGAGCAGTGGCTGCCCCAGCTGCGCGAGGGCGGGGTGGACCTCCAGGTGCTGCCGGTCTTCATCGAGGACCGGTTCCGCCCCGAAGGCGCGCTGCGGGAGACGCTCCGCATGATCGAGTGCGCCCATACGCTGGCCGAGGGCAACCCGGACGAGGTACGGCTGTGCCTGGACGGGTCCGACATCGACGCCGCGCTGGCGGAGGGCAGGATCGCCCTGGTGCTGGCGCTGGAGAGCGCCCCCGGCCTCGACGCCGACGTGGAACTCATCCCGACCGTCCACCGCTTGGGCGTGCGGGTCGCGTCCATCGCCCACTGGGGGCGCAGCGCGCTGGCCGACGGCAGCGGCGAGGACGCCACCGGCAGTCGGCTGACGGCGGCCGGGGTGGAGGCGCTGCGGGAGATGGAGCGCCTGGGCATCCTCTTCGACGTCTCGCATCTGAGCGCCTCGGGCGTCGCCCATGTGCTGGAGCTGGCCACCCGCCCGGTGCTGGCCACCCACTCGTCGGCGCGTGCGCTGCTCGACCACCACCGCAATCTCACCGATGAGCAGATCCGCGGGATCGTGGCCACCGGTGGCATGGTGTGCGTGAACTTCCTCGGCGAGTTCCTGGCCACCGACCCGGACGAGCGCACGGTGGAGCGGCTGGCCGACCACATCGCCCACATCGCGGAGGTCGCCGGGCCGGACCGGGTGGGTCTGGGGCCCGACTTCATCAAGGAGGTCAGCGCCGATGTCAGCCCGCCGTGCTGCGAGGACCTGGAGTACGCCGAACTGGTCGTCCCGGGCCTCGAAGGGCCCCGCGGCCTCCCCCTGGTCACCGAGGCGCTGATCGACCGGGGCTTCTCCGAGGCCGCGGTCCACCAGATCCTCGGCGGCAATGTGCTGGACCTGTTCCGCAAGGAGCTGGGCCGCCCCGCGTGAGCCGCCGCGGAAGCGGGCGGCACCGCCACCGCGATGCCGCCCGCTCCTCTCGGGGCCGGTCAGGACCTCGCCACCGCCGCGGGTTCCGCGGGCGAACCGGCCGGGGTGTCGGCGTCCGCGCCTGCCCGTACCCACAGCGGCTTCAGCCGGTAGGTCAGCAGGTACAGCACCACGGAGGCGCCCGCGGCGACGTACATGCTCAGGTCGCCCGCGCCGGGGTACGCCGAGGCGAACGCCCCGGTGTACAGCTTGGACTCCCAGAAGGGTATGGACGCCACCACGCCGCCCGCCCAGGCGACGAAGCCCCAGGAGAGCACCCGCCCGCGGTCGTACAGTTCGGCGATCCGCGCCGGGTCGGAGCGGCCGCCCAGCCAGTAGTCCAGGAGCAGCACGGTGGCGAAGGGCGCGATGAAGTACGCGGTGAGGTTGAGGAACACGGAGAACTTCTCCTCGATCCCCGACTCGCCCCACAGGCTGATCACATAGGCCAGCAGACAGATGACGGTGACCGCCTGGGTCCGGGTGACCGGCACCTTCAGGGTCTGCACGGAGATCGCGCCGCCGTAGACGTTGAGGAAGTTCTGCGCGAGCGCCGAGAGACCGACCGCGATGAGCGCGGGGACGGCGAACGGCCCGGCCAGTTCGTGGAGGGCGGTGATGGAGTCGGTGCTGTTGGCGTTCGAGCCGACCAGGACGCCCAGGATGCCGAGCCAGGCGATGGTGACGAAATTGCCGAACCCGGTGTACCAGGCGGTGCGGTTGACCACCTTCGGGGTGTCCGGCAGATAGCGCGAGTAGTCCGAGGCGAACGGCGCCCAGGCGACGAGGAAGGAGAGGAACCAGCCGCAGAAGGTGATCCAGCCGCCCGTGTCACCGATGTAGCCGGACGCCTTCGGGTTGGCGTCGAAGGTGCCCGCGCCGCGCACCAGGGCCACGACCGTGATCATCACAAACAGCGGGGTCAGCACATAAGTGAGCACACGCTGAAGGAAATTGATCATGTTGTAGCCGAAGATGGACACCACCAGCTCGATGACGGTGAGCAGCAGTCCACAGAGCCAGTAGGGCAGATGCGTCAGCTCGGCGATCGCCTTGCCGCCGAGGATCACGGTGACCGAGGCCCAGCCGACCCCGGCGAACACATTGATGTACGCCACCGGCAGAAAGTTTCCGAAGAAGCCCAGCGGCCCGCGCGCCTGGATCTGCTGCGGCACCCCGAGCCGTACGCCCATCTTGGACATCACGGCCATCAGCACCGACCCGACCCCGGCCCCGACGACGATTGCCGCGACCGCGCCGGTGAAGCTGAGGCCCAGGCTGATCGCGCTGAATCCGAGCAGGATGATGGGGAAGTTGAGGCCGGCGGCGAACCAGACGAAGAACTGTGAGCTGGGTTTGCCGTGCCGCTCGTTGTCGGGGATGTGGTCGACCCCGAAGGGTTCGACTTTGGTGACGGCGCTGCCGTAGACCGGCGCCGCATCGTCGTGGGTCATGGGCGTGCTCCTGGGGACAGGGGGGAGATCTGGGCGTCAAGGGGTGGCGATGAGCGGAGGGAAGGGTGGGTCCAGGCGCGGCCGGGGGCGTCTCACCACGGCAAAGGCGCTGTGTTCGAGATATCGAAAAACCCACCGCCACTGTAGACCAGAGGTGCCAGGTCCTCGTGACGGGCCGCGACCACCCGGCCGGTGAAGACGGTGTGGCTGCCCGCTTCCAGCCGTTCGCCGATCTCCACCTCCAGCTGGGCGCAGGACCCGTCGATCAGCGGTGCGCCGTGAGCGCCCGCGGTCCAGGACAGCCCGGCGAACTTGTCGTCCGACTTGGACGCGAAGACCTTGGCGACGTCGAGCTGGTTCGCGGCAAGGATGTTGATGCCCAGATGGGTGGCCCGGTGCAGCGCGGGGTGGGTGGTGGAGCTGCGCTGCACGCACACCAGCACCATCGGCGGGTCCAGCGAGATGCTGGAGAAGGCGTTGACGGCCAGCCCCCTGGGCGTACCGGCGTCGTCGGTGGTCACCACGGTCACGCCGGTGATGAACTTGCGGTGCACCCCGCGCACCAGATCGGCGTCGACGGCGGCCTCCTGGGTGGTGGTGATGATCCCCAGCGCCTCCAGCAGTTGGCGGGGGTCCCAGGTCACCCATTCCTCGGCGATCACACCGCCGTCGAAGTGGGTGAACGTGGCGCCGGAGACCTCGACCGGGCGGCCGGTGGGCGGCACGCCGAGGAAGTCGCCGGTATGGCTGCCGGTGCTGCGCCAGCGGATCGCCAGCTCCTCGCCGTCCTCCACGATCTCCTCGATCTCGGTGTGCAGATCGGGGAACGCCTCGCGGATGGCGCGCACGGAGTTCTTGAACTGCTCGCGGTCCTGGGGCGCGGCGGCGGGGCCGCGGCGGCGTACGTAGCCGGGGCTGAGCAGTTCGTCGAGCGCCTCCACCCGGCCCTGGTCCCAGGCGGCCTGCCAGGCGGAGCGGATGCGGGCGGTGCGGTCAAGAGTGTGCGTCATGACGGATCCCTCATTCAGCTCTTGTATGGCAGAGGACGGTAGGAACGCCATCCACCACTGTCAACACCTTGGGACAAATGAGCCGGGAAAGAACCGCTCTCGCACCAAATACACAGGTCAAGGTTGTTGCCTGGACGTTAACCCTTGACGGGTCTCAACCGGACTCCTAGCCTCCCTGCCATGGCACAGCGTGACCCGGAAGAACAGGACGGACGCTGCATGCGATTCTCGATATTCCACAACCTCGGAGCACCGGGCCGGCTCGGCTCCTACGCCGAAGTCATGGACGAGGCCCGGGAGTTCGCGGTCGCCGCCGACCAGGCGGGCTTCTGGTCCACCTGGTATACCGAGCACCACTTCGGTCACGAGGCGATCGAGATCACCCCGAACCCGGTCCTGATGGGCGCCGACATCGCCGCCCGCACCGAGAACATCCGGATCGGCCAGGCGGCGAACATCGCCACCTTCTGGCATCCGCTGCGGCTCGCCGAGGACATCGCGATGCTCGACCAGCTATCCGGCGGCCGGGTCGAGGTGGGCCTCGGACGCGGGCTGTACGGGCGCGAGGCGCTCAATCTGAACGCGCTCGCCGATCCGCGCGACCAGGAGCAGAACCGCGCGCTGTACGACGAGACCGTGGAGATCCTCCGCAAGGCGTGGAGCGGCGAGTTCTTCTCGCACCACGGCCGCTTCTACGAGTTCCCCGCCCCGGGGGTGAAGTGGAACCACCCCCTCTCCCCCGCCACCCCGGACTACATGGAGGACGGGGTCATCACCAAGATGCAGGTCACGCCGCACCCGTTGCAGCGCCCGCATCCGCCGCTGTGGCAGGTCATCGACAGCCCGCGGTCGATCCGGGCGGCCGCGGCCGACGGGGTCCAGGGGATGTTCTGGCTGCCGCCGGTCTCGGCGCTCAAGGAGCGCTTCGAGCTGTACCGCTCCACCGCGAGCCAGGCGTCCGGCCGCCCGTACGCGCTCGGCGAGGGCATCGGCCTGGTACGGGACGTGTACGTCGCCGACACCATGGAGCAGGCCCGCGCGGACTTCGAGGAGGCGCTGATGACCACCTACCGGTGGATCATGCACTTCCGGGGTCTGGGCAACCTGATGGAGGCGGGCGAGGAGCTGACCGACGCCCACGAGCTGTCCTTCGACTTCCTGGCGGAGCGCAATCTGCTGGTCGGCACCCCCGAGTACGTCTCCGAGAAGATCGCCGAGCTGCGGGAGGAGGTGGGCTTGGAGCATCTGCTGCTGTGGACCACCCACCCCGGCCTGGAACACCGCAGGGCGATGCGCAGCCTGGAGCTGTTCGCGGAGAAGGTCATGCCGCGGTTCACCGGCGGCGGCCATGAGTGACCTGGGCCTGCGCAAGGTCGTCAGCGTCACCGACGAGCCGCTGCTGGAGCTGGGACGGCCGGTGGCCGTGCCGGTGCGCCGGGTCGCGGCGGCCGCGGTGATCCGTAACCCGTGGGCGGGCCTGGGCCTGGTCGCCGATCTCCAGCCCGAGGTCGAGCGGATCGCCCCGGGGCTGGCGCGGCTGCTCACCGACCGGGTGAGCGAGGCGCTGGGCGGCGTGGACCGCGTCGAGTCGTTCGGCAAGGCCGCGATCGTCGGCCTGAACGGGGAGATCGAACACGGCGGGGCGCTGATCCACACCCCGTTCTTCGGCAACGTCCTGCGGGAGCTGACCGAGGGCACCTCGATCATCGTGTTCAGCGACGACCGGCTTCCGGCGGGCGAACCGCTGACCGTACCGCTGTGGCACAAGACGGCGGCGGCCACCCGCTCGCACTACCAGACGTGCCAGATCCGCATCCCCGACGCGCCCCGGCCCGACGAGATCGTCGTCATCGCGGCCGGTGCCTCCGGCCCCCGGCCCAACGCGCGCATCGGGGACCGGGCCACCGATCCCGTCATCCGCCTCGCCGACCTCGAAGACCGCGAAGGCCCGAAAAACATGGAGACCGTGACGTGAACGTCCGCAAGATCATCACCTTCACCGAGGACATCCACAGCGAGGGCGGCCGCCCCGTGGACCCGCCCGCCCGGACCGCGGTGGTGCTCGCCATCATCGAGAACCCCTGGGCCGGGCAGGGCTATGTGGCGGATCTGCTGCCGGGCATCGACGAGGTGGCGCCGAAGCTCGGCGAGCTGCTGGCGCCACGGGTGGTCGAGGCGCTGGGCACGCCGGTCGAGGCGTACGGCAAGGCCGCCGTCGTGGGCCTGGACGGGGAGATCGAGCACGGCTCCGGGCTGATCCACACGCTGAAGTTCGGCGACCACTTCCGCCGCGCGGCGAAGGCGACCACCCTGCTGCCGGCCGTGGAGAAGCGCGCGGCCGCTGGCACGGTCTTCGACATCCCGCTCAAGCACATCACCGATGCCACGATCCGCTCGCACCACCAGAGCATCGAGGTGCGGGTGGCGGACGGACCGCGCGCCGACGAGATCGTGGTCGGGCTCGCGGCCGCCGCCCAGGGCCGCCCCCAGGCCCGGCTGGCCCCGCTCGCCACGGAGCAGTGAGCACCGTGGGTACGCCCGGCGCGCGCTCCACCACGCCGGTCGCGCTGGGCCACGAGACGCACGGCGCCGGGCCCGGCCTCGTCCTGCTGCACGGCGTCGGGCTCGACCGGAGGATGTGGGAGCGGTGCCTGCCCGCGCTCACGGCCCGGCACCGGGTCACGCTGGTCGACCTGCGCGGCCACGGCGCCTCCCCGGCCGCGGCCCCCGGGGTGTCGCTCGCCGAGCTGACAGCGGATGTCGCGGCCCTGCTGAGCGGGCCCGCGCACATCGTCGGCTTCTCGCTCGGCGCCCTGGTGGCCCAGCAGCTCGGCCTGGACCGGCCGGACCTCACCGCCTCGCTGACGCTGGTCAGCTCGGTGGCGGGGCGGTCGGAGGACGAGCGCGCGGCGGTGGCGCGGCGGCGGGAGGTGGCGGCCCGGGACTTCGGGGCGTCCGCGTGGGCGGCGGTCGACCGCTGGTTCTCGCCCGGCTGGCGGACCCAGGAGCCCAATCTGGCGCGCCGGGTGCTGGACACGCTGCTGGCCAACGACCCCGTCTCGTACCTCGCCTGTTACGACGTCTTCGCGACCGCCGACGCCGGGCTGTGGCCGCTGCTGCCCCGGATCACCGCCCCCACCCTCGCGGTGACCGGGGAGGACGACCCCGGCTCGACCCCGGCCATGTCGCACCGGCTCGCGCGGCGCATCCCCGGCGGCCGGGCGGTGATCGTGCCCGGGGCCCGCCATCTGCTGCCGCTGGAGTGCCCGGAGCGACTCGCCGACACGATCCTCACCCATACCGGAACCCCCACCGGACATCAGGAGTGCCACAGCTCATGAACCGCCTGCCGCGCCATGACCACTACATCGCGGGCGAGTGGACCGCCCCCGCCGACGGCGACTGGTTCGCCAGCGTCAACCCGGCCACCGCCGAGCCCTGGTACGAGGCGGCGAACGGCACCGCCGCCGATGTGGAGCGCGCTGTGAGCGCCGCCCGCGCCGCCTTCGAGGATCCGCGCTGGCGCGATCTGAGCCAGACCCGGCGCGGCCGGCTGCTGCGCACCCTCGGCGATCTGATCGGCGAACACGCCGAGGAGCTGGCCCGCACCGAATCCCTGGACAACGGCAAGCTGCTGCGCGAGATGCGGGCCCAACTCGCGGGCCTGCCCGAGTACTTCTATTACTACGCGGGGCTCGCCGACAAGATCCAGGGCGAGGTCATCCCGGGCGCGAGCCGCGAACTGCTCAACTACACCCTGCGCGAACCGGTGGGCGTGGTGGGCGCCATCACCCCCTGGAACTCCCCGCTGCTGCTCACCGCCACCAAGCTGGCCCCGGCGCTGGCCGCCGGGAACACGATGGTCATCAAGCCCTCGGAGCACACCTCGGCATCGCTGCTGGCGCTCGCCCCGCTCTTCGAGCGGGCGGGCTTCCCGCCGGGCGTGGTCAACGTGGTCACCGGCTTCGGCGCGACCGCGGGCGGCCCGCTGACCGAGCACCGGGACGTGGCCAAGGTGAGCTTCACCGGCTCCACCGGGACCGGCCGCCGGATCGCCCGTACCTGCGCCGACCGGCTGATCCGCTGCACCCTGGAGCTGGGCGGCAAGTCCCCCAACATCATCTTCCCGGACGCCGACCTGGGCTCGGCCGCCATGGGCGTGATCGCCGGGGTGTTCGCCGCCGCGGGCCAGACCTGTGTGGCGGGCAGCCGGGTGCTGGTGCACCGCGAGGTGTACGACGAGATCCTGGAGCGGGTGTCGGCACGGGCCGCCACCATCGCGATCGGCGATCCCCTCGACGACGCCACCGAGCTGGGCCCGCTGGCCATCGCCGAGCAGCTGGAGAAGGTCGAGTCGTACGTCGAACTGGGCCGCTCCGAGGGCGGAAAGGTGGTCTGCGGCGGGGCCCGGCCGGACACCGGTCTCGGCGGGTACTTCTACTCCCCCACCGTGTTCACCGGCGTCGACAACACCCTGCGGATCTGCCAGGAGGAGATCTTCGGCCCGGTGGCCACCGTCATGCCATTCGACTCCGAGGAGGAGGCCCTGTCCATCGCCAACAACTCGGCGTACGGCCTCGCGGCAGGCGTGTGGACCCGGGATGTGAACCGGGTGCACCGGATGGCCGCCCGGCTGGAGGCGGGCACGGTGTGGGCCAACACCTACCGTTCGATGTCGCCGATGTCACCCCGGGCGGGCTTCAAGAACAGCGGCATGGGCACCGAACACGGCACGGAGGTGGTCCGGGAGTACACCCGGCTGAAGAGCGTGTGGATCAACACCAGCGAGGAACCGGCCGGGGATCCGTTCATCCTCAGGTCGTGACGTAGGAACGGACGGGAGCGCTCTTGTATGGCAGATCACACGCGCCTGCCCTTGACCGACGGCGAGGTTGACGGGGAGAGAGCGCCCCGCCTACGGTTCCGTGCCATGCAACAACCCACAGGCAAGCGGCTTCAGCAGACCAGCATGCAGGCGCGGGTCGCCGAAGAGCTGCGGCAGATGATCATCAGTGGCGAACTGCCGCCCCGCTCCAGCCTGTCCGAGATGGCGCTGTCCGAGACCTTCGGGGTCAGCCGGACGCCCATCCGCGAGGCCCTCAAGCAGCTCCAGATAGAGGGGCTGGTCGAAGTCCGGCCGCGGGTCGGCACATTCGTCGCCGTACCGTCGCGCCGTGAGCTGACCGAGCTGTTCCAGATGAAGGAGCTGTTCGAGGGCGCCGCCGCCCGGCTGCTCGCCTTCCGTGGGAACGTGCCCGAGGTGGACCAGCTGGAGGCCAGCATGCGGGCGGCTGACCAGGCCGTCCAAGACGGCGACGCCGAACGGTACGCGGCACTGGTCCATGAGTTCCACGACCTGATCGTCAAGGGCGCGGACAACAGCAAGCTGGAGGGGCACTACCGCACCCTGATGAACCAGCTCGCCTACGCCCGGCTGGTGCGCACCTCGCTGTCCCGCCCCGGGCGGCTCATCGAGTCGGACTCCGAGCACCATCGCGTCCTCAGCCTGATCCAGGCCAAGGACGGCGACGGTGCCGAGCGGGTGATGCGCGAGCACGTCCGCGCCAGCCACCAGGCGCTGATGCAGGGCATGGACGAGCGCGGGGTCTGAAGGCCCCCGGCGCGGCGACCGGGGGCACGGTCCGCGGACGGTCAGCCGTCGGCGGAGGCCCGTGCGGCGCGCAGCGCCGAGCGGAGCCGGTTCTTGGCGCCGAGGAGGTGCTCCCGCAGGGTGGTGACGGCGGTCTCGGTCTCGCCGCTGCGCACGGTCTTCAGCAGGTCGACATGGGCCTCGGCGGAGGGGTGGAGATCGACGTCCTGGGCGTTGGTCACGTCGAGGACGACGCCGAAGGTGGGCCGGTACTGCTCCCAGACCGCGACCAGCCGGCGGTGCCCGGACAGCACGTAGAACTGGGAGTGGAACTCCAGGTCGGCGAGGGCGAAGTCGCTGGGCGCGGAGCGGTCGGCGGCGTCCCGCATCCGGTCGACGAACCCCTGGGCTCGGTCCCAGTCGCCGGGTTCGGCCCGGCCGATGGCGAGGGTGAGGGCGAGGGTCTCCAGGGATTCCCGCAGCGTGTACAGCTCGTCCACGTCGTCCTCGGTGAGCCCGGTGACGAAGACCCCGCGGCGGCGGGATTCGACCAGCCCCTCGGCTTCCAGCTGCCGCAGCGCGTCGCGGACGGGGCCGCGGCTGACGTCGTACTGCTCGGCGAGGGCACCTTCGACGAGGTGGGTGCCGGGGCGCTGTCGTCCTGAGATGATGAGGACGCGCAGTTCGTGTGCGACCAGATCGCCGAGGGACTGCTGCTGTAGCGAGGTGATGGGCACCGACGGGCTCCTTCTGGGGGGCGGAACGTCCTTCAGTCAACGGTTAACCGTTGACTCATTATTCCTCCTCAGGGCCGCTTCGGAAACGGTGGCGAAGGCGATGCCGCGCCGCTGCCAGGTGTACACGACGGCGACGCCGTCCGCCCAGGGCACGACCGCCGGGTAGGAGAACTCGCTGTGGCCGTCGGTCCGCACGCCCGTCTCGTCCGGGACGATGGCGCCGGGGCGGGAGACCGGGCGGTCCTCCAGCACCACCGCCCGGCGCCAGGTGATCCCGTCGCCCTCGGAGACGGACAGCACCAGCGGGGTACGCGCGCCCCACTCGGCGGCCACCGGGTTGTGCGCCAGCACCACCCGGCCGTCGGCGAGCCGTACGGCGTCCAGACCGCTGTTGTTGTTCGGTACGCCCAGCGGGCGCGCGGTCGACCAGGTGGCACCCCCGTCGTGGGAGGCGCTGCGGCAGACCCGGCCGCAGGAGCTGCGCAGCAGCATCCGCACCTCGCCCGGGGCGCTCTCCCACAGCGCGGGCTGGATGACCCCGGCGCCGGGGAACGCCGGGCGGTCCAGGGGGACGGGCGCGGAGCGCCGCCAGCTCGCGCCGCCGTCGTCCGAGCGGTCGGTGAACGCGTCCCAGCGGCCGCCGGCGCTCCGTGGCTCCTCGACGGACGCGGGCGCGAGCCAGCCGCCGTCGGCGAGGCGGATCGGCTTGTTCTTCACCGGTCCGCGGCCACCGGCCCCGTCCGCGCCCGGTACGAGCTCGGCGGGGGCGGACCAGCTCAGGCCGCCGTCCCGGGAGCGCAGCACCCGGGTGCGCCAGTCGGGGATGCGGTGGCCGGTCTTGTAGAAGAGCAGCACCTCGCCGTGGCCGGTGGCGAACAGGACGGGGTTCCAGTGCGGCAGCCCCGCCTCGTCCGCCACCTTCACCGGCGCGCCCCACCCGTCGCCGGTCCGCCGCGCCAGCCAGATCGCCACGTCGGCCGCGCCCTCCCGGCTTCCGGCGAACCAGGCGGCCAGCACATCGCCGTCCGGCAGCGAGAGCAGGGTGGAGGCGTGGCAGTGCCCGAAGCGGGGGTCGTCGCGCAGGACGAACTCGCGGTGGACGGTCATGGCCGGCTCCTGTCAGGGCGAGACCGCGTCGGTCTCCGGCACCTTGGCGTTCCCCGTGTCCGGCGCGGGCGCGGGCTCGGACCCGGCCGCCATCGCGGAGCTGGTGTCGACCAGGTCGCGGCGGGAGGTCTCGGGGGTGAAGAAGTACGCGGCGGCCGCCGAGACCAGGGCCACGGCGCTCGCGTACGCGGCCACCGGGACCCAGTTGTCGCCGCCGCCGGTGAGCGCGGTCGCGATGAACGGGGTGAGGCCACCGGCCACGATCGCGCCGAGCTGGGCGCCGACCGAGGCGCCGCTGTAGCGGACCTTGGAGCCGAACAGCTCGGTGAACAGGGCGGGTTGGACGGCGTTGCAGGCATTGTGGGCGAGGTTGATGACCAGGCAGTACGCCAGCACGATGAGCACCGCCGAGCCGGACTTCAGCAGCCAGAACGCGGGGAAGGTCAACGCCGCGGCGGCCAGGCCGCCGTAGACGTAGACCGGGCGGCGGCCCACCTTGTCGGACAGCGCGCCGAAGAAGCCGTGGGCGGGGAAGGCGAGCACCGAGGCGATCATGATGGCGGTGGTCAGCGTGGCCTTCGGGATGCCGAGGTGTTCGGGCCCGTAGGACACCGCGAAGACGGTCAGCAGGAAGAACGGCACGCTCTCGCTGAACCGCAGCGACATGATCAGCAGCACGCTCCGCCAGTCGTGGCGCAGCACGTCGAGCAGCGGCGCCTTGGCCTTGCCCTCCTCGTGCTTGACCTGCTCGAACACCTCGGATTCGCCGAGCCGGCCGCGCATCCAGAGGCCCACGCCCACCAGCACCGCGCTGCACAGGAACGGAACGCGCCAGCCCCAGGACTGGAACTGCCCGTCGGGCAGGATGCCCATCAGCGCGAACATGCCCGTGGCCAGCAGCTGTCCGGAGAAGCCGCCGGTGTTGGGCCAGGCGCTGAAGAAGCCGCGGCGGTGCGCCGGGGCGTTCTCGACGACCATCAGCATGGCGCCGCCCCATTCGCCGCCGACCATGAAGCCCTGGATGAAGCGCAGCACCACGAGAAGCACCGGTGCCCAGATGCCGATGGTGTCGTACGTTGGCAGAAGACCGACGGCGAAGGTGGCGGCGCCCATCCCGCACAACGTCGTGACCAGCGTGGTCTTCCGGCCGATGGTGTCGCCGAGGTGGCCGAAGACGAAGCCGCCGAGCGGGCGGGCGATGAAGCCGATGCCGAAGGTGGCGAACGAGGCGAGGGTGCCCGCGAACGGGCTCAGGCTCGGGAAGAAGAGATCGCCGAACACCAGCGCGCTGGCGAGGCCGTAGAGCAGGAAGTCATAGAACTCGATGGTGTTGCCGATGAAGCTCGACAACACGGTGCGACGGAGTTGGGCGGACGCGTGGCGTGAGGTCATGTGTTTCTCCTGCTCTGGGCCTCATTGCCCGGGACACTGGTTAACCGTTCACGGTTAACCGTGGCGATGAGTATGGGATCCCGCACCACGCCCGTCAATAGGCACCCTTGACGCCCCGGAAACGACTCCGTAACTTCAGTTCGACTTTTGAAAGATCGAACCGTCGAACACCCTCAGAACTCTTCAAAACTCTTCAAGGGGCGAAGAACATGAATGGTGTGCGCAGACGAACGGTGCTCGCCGCGGCCGGTGGCACGGCCATCGCGGGCAAGGCCGCAACCGGCACCGCCCAGGCCCGGGAGCGGCCGGGCCCCGGCGAGCGGCCCGCGGCGGAGCCCGCCCCGTACGAGGCCAAGGTCCAGGCCCTGCTGGGGCGGATGACGGTCGAGGAGAAGCTGGGCCAGCTCCAGCAGCTCGCCTGGACCGGCGACACCGGGCCCGGCGGCGGACAGACCGCCGAGGCGGAGAAGGCGGCCCGGCAGGGACGGCTCGGCTCCGTTCTCAACATTTACGGGGCGAAGACCACCAACACGCTCCAGCGGATGGCCGTCGAGGAGTCACGGCTGGGCATCCCGCTGGTGTTCGGGCTCGATGTCATCCATGGCATGTGGACCACCTTCCCCATCCCGCTGGCCCAGGCCGCGAGCTTCGACCCGGCGGTGGCCGCACGGGACGCCGAAGTGTCCGCGAAGGAGGCCCGTTCCAACGGGGTGCACTGGACGTTCTCCCCGATGATGGACGTCACCCACGAACCGCGCTGGGGGCGGATCTCCGAGGGCAGCGGCGAGGACCCGCATCTGACGGCCGCCCTCGCCGCCGCCAAGACCCGCGGCTACCAGGGCGAGGACCTGGGGGCGAAGGACCGGCTCGCGGCGTGCGCCAAGCACTTCGTCGCGTACGGCGGCGCCGAGGGCGGGCGCGACTACAACACGGTGGACGTCTCCGAGGCCCGGCTGCGCAACCTCTACCTCGGGCCCTTCCTGGCGGCCGTGGACGCCGGGGTGGCCACCGTCATGGCGAGCTTCAACACCATCGGCGGGGTCCCCGCCCACGGCAACCCACACACCCTCACCGACATCCTCAAGGACGAGTGGGAGTTCGGCGGCGTCGTCGTCAGCGACTACAACGGCGTTCAGGAAATGACGGTCCACGGCTTCGCCGCGGACCATGCCGACGCCGGACGGCTGGCGCTCAACGCCGGGGTCGACATGGAGATGGCCAGTACCACCCTCGCCGACCACGGCAAGCGGCTGCTGCGCAGCGGCGCGATCACCACCGCGCGGCTGGACGACGCGGTGGCCCGCATCCTGCGGCTCAAGTTCCGGCTCGGGCTCTTCGAACACCCCTACGTGGACGAGGACACGGCGATCGAGGAGCCCACCAAGGCGTCCCGGGCGGCGGCCCGCGAGACGGCCGCGCGCACCATGGTGCTGCTCAAGAACACCCCGGCCGGGAAGGAGAAGGGGGCGCTGCTCCCCCTCAGCCCGTCGGCCTCCTCCATCGCCGTCGTCGGGCCCTTCGCCGACTCCACCGATCTGCGCGGCTCCTGGGCCGGGCCCTGGGCGGACGCGTTTCCGCCGGTCACCGTCCTCGACGCGGTCAAGGACGCCGCGCCGAAGGCCCGGGTCACCCATGCCCCCGGTGTTGACCCGGCAGGCAAAGACTCCGGCGACACCGGCGGCATCGCGAAGGCCGCCGCGGTCGCCAGGGCGGCCGAGGTGGCGGTCGTCGTGGTCGGGGAGGCCTCGGCGCTCAGCGGGGAAGCGGCCGTACGCAGCGACATCAGCCTGCCCGGACAGCAGGAGAAGCTGATCGCGGCGATCGCGGACACCGGCACGCCCTTCGTCGTGGTCCAGGTCAGCGGGCGCCCGCTGACGATGGGCGGCTGGCTGGACTCGGCACCCGCGGTGCTCCAGGCGTGGCATCCGGGCATCGAGGGCGGAAACGCCATCGCGGACGTCCTGTTCGGCACCGTGAACCCGGGCGGCAAGCTGCCGGTGTCCTTCCCGCGCTCGGCCGGGCAGATCCCCATCTACTACAACCACGAGAACACCGGACGCCCCTACGACCCGGACAACAAGTACACCTCCAAGTACCTGGACCTCGCCGACGGCCCGCAGTTCGCCTTCGGCCACGGCCTCAGCTACACCACCTTCGACATCGGCGAGCCGAAGCTGTCCGTCAGCCGTATCGCGGCCGACGCGCTGCGCAAGGGCGACACCGTGGAGGTGGCGGTCACGGTGCGGAACACCGGGAAACGCGAGGGCGACGAGGTGGTGCAGGTGTATCTGCGCGACCCGGTGGCGAGCCTGGTGCAACCGGTGCGGCGGCTGTGCGGCTTCCGCCGGGTGACGCTCGGCGCGGGGAAGTCCACCACCGTCCGCTTCCGGCTGGGCGCCGAGGACCTGGGCTTCTGGACCCACGACCGGGACGGCACGTTCACGGTGGAGAAGGGCGAGATCCAGATCTACGCGGGCAACAGCGCACGGGCGAGGAGTGAACGGACCCTGACGATCACATAGTGGGACGGCGTCCCGTCTTCTGCACAGGCACACCGGGTTACTTGTAGGGTGCATGCTGACAACTCCAGCCCGGGAAGACACCGAAGATGACCGCCGCGCCCTGCCCCTTGCCCCGCATCCCGAGAAGCCACCCCGCTCCGCGGCACCTCGCGGTCCACCGGAACCCCGGCCGGGCGGAGGTCCCGTGGGCGGTGTGATCACCGGCTTCGGCGTCATCGCGAGCATCATCGTCACCGGCTATGTGCTCGGCCGCCGCGGAGCGCTGGGCGGGCAGGGCCGGGAGGTCCTGACCAAGCTCTCCTTCAACGTCGCCTCCCCCGCGCTGCTGTTCACCACCCTGGCCCACGCCGACCTCTCCGTCATCGTCTCGACCCCGCTGCTCGTCACGGCCCTGAGCACCTTCGTGGTGGCGGGCGCGTTCGTCGCGGTCGGCGCGGTGCGCAAGTGGAGCGTGGGCCGCACCACGATCGGCGCCCTGTGCGCGAGTTATGTGAACGCGGGCAACCTCGGCATCCCGATCGCCATGTACGTCCTCGGCGACGCGTCCCTCATCGCCCCGGTGCTGCTGTTCCAGCAACTGGTGATGACACCGATCGCGCTCACCGTCATCGACCTCAGCCGCCCCGGGGACCACCCGCCCTCGATGCTGCGCCGGCTGACCAGCCCGTTCCGCAACCCCATCGTGATCGGCTCGCTGTCCGGGGTCGCGGTGGCCGCCACCGGGTGGCGGGTGCCCGGGCCCCTCATGGAACCGTTCTCCCTGGTGGGCAGCATGGCCGTACCCGCCGTGCTGCTGGCCTTCGGGATCTCGCTACCGGGCAGTGCGCTGCCCGGGCGCGGCGAGGAGCGCGGCCCGGTGCTGCTGTCGGTGGCGCTGAAGTCGTTCGGCCAGCCGGTGGTGGCCTGGGCCATCGCGGCCGGTCTCTTCGGGCTCGCCGGGACCGCCCTCTTCGCGGCCGTCGTCACCTCCGCGCTCCCCGCGGCGCAGAACCTGTTCACCTACGCCGTGCGCTACGAGACGAGCACCATCCTGGCCCGCGAATCCATCCTGCTGTCCACGGTGCTGGCCGTACCGGTGCTCTTCACGGTGGCGGCGCTGCTGGGCTGAGGGCTCGGCGCCGCCGGGCCGAGGGCGGCGCCCGGCGGGGGTGTCCGGCCCGGAATCGGGTGGGGTTTACCCCTGGAGGCCCCGGGCAGGCGGTTATTCGTGCTTCGGACCGGAGGCACGCACCGCGGGAGCAGTCCGACCGCTCCAGGACGCGGCCACCGGTCCGTATCCTGCGCGCTCCCGCACGGCAGCGGCCACGGTCCCAGGCGACCCCGTCAGCCCCTTGCAGGAGGTGTGTGACATGACGACCGCAGCGCAGCACACGGCACGTCCCCGCTCCGGCTCCTCGAAGCACCCGCATGACGACGCCCCGGACACCAGCGCCGAGTTCCACGAGATGGCCCGCCTCCCCGAGGGCCCCGAGAAGGACGCGCTGCGGCAGCGGGTGGTGGAGGCGTGGATGCCGATGGCGCAGCGGCTGGCCCGCCAGTACCGCAACCGCGGCGAATCCCTGGAGGACCTGGAGCAGGTGGCCGCGCTCGGCCTGGTGAAGGCCGTCAAGCGGTACGACCCCGAACACGGCACGGCGTTCGCGGGATTCGCGGTGCCCACCGTCGTCGGCGAGATCAAGCGCCACTTCCGGGACCACCTGTGGGTCCTGCACGTGCCGCGCCGGGTCCAGGAGCTGCGCAACCGGGTGCGGGCCGCACACCGGGAGCTGTCCCACTCCCTCGACGACGCCACGGTGCCCACCGAGGCCATCGCCGAGCGCACCGGCCTCAGCGAGAAGGAGGTGCGCATCGGCATGGAGGCCATGGGCAGCTTCACCCCGCTGTCCCTGGACGCCCAGCTGACCGGCGCGGACGACGGCTACTCGCTGGCGGACACGCTCGGCGGCCAGGAGCCCGCGTACGACCGGGTGGTGGACCGCGAGGCGGTGCGCCCGGGGCTGGGGCGGCTGCCCGCCCGGGAGCGCCAGATCCTCTACCTGCGGTTCTTCTGCGACATGACCCAGAGCCGGATCGCCGAGCAGCTGGGCATCTCCCAGATGCATGTCTCCCGGCTCATCAACCGCACCTGCTCGACGCTGCGCGCCCAGGCCCTGGCCGAGCCGAGCGCCAACTGAACGGCGTGCCGCCCACCGCTCCCCCGCGTTGCGCCGCTGGAACGATGTGCATCGCCTCAGCGGGTGACCGTGGCGCCGTGGAGAGCGCCCGGCTCCGCTCCGGACTGCGAGGGTCGGGGCGCGGATCACCGTTGCCCAGCGAAGGAGTACGCCCGTGACCACCCTCCAAGGCCCGCCCGCGGTGTCCGACCTCAAGCTCCTCCGGGGCCAGAAGGCGCTGGTGACCGGGGGGAACTCGGGCATCGGCAAGGCGACCGCGATCGCCCTGGGGCGCGCCGGCGCGGATGTCGTCGTCAACTACGTCTCCGACCGGCCGTCCGCCGAGGCCGTCGTGAAGGAGATCGAGGGCCACGGTGTGCACACGTACGCCCACCAGGCGGATGTGTCGCAGGAGGACCAGGTGGTGGACATGGTGTCCGCCATGGTCGACCGGCTCGGCACGATCGACATCCTGGTCGCCAACGCGGGCCTCCAGCGTGACGCCCCGACGGTGGAGATGACCCTGCCGGACTGGGAGAAGGTGCTCTCCGTCAACCTCACCGGTCAGTTCCTGTGCGCCAGGGAGGCGGTCAAGGAGTTCCAGCGGCGCGGGGTCGTTCCGGAGGTATCGCGGGCGGCCGGGAAGGTCATCTGCGTCAGCTCGGTCCACCAGATCATCCCCTGGGCCGGACATGTCAACTACGCGTCGTCGAAGGGCGGCGTGGCGATGATGATGCAGACCATGGCCCAGGAGCTGGCGCCCGAGAAGATCCGGGTGAACGCGATCGCGCCGGGCGCCATCAAGACGCCGATCAACCGTGACGCGTGGGACACCGAGGACGCCAGGACCGCCCTGCTGGAGCTGATCCCCTACGGCCGGATCGGCGATCCGCAGGACATCGCGAACGCCGCGGTCGTCCTCGCGTCCGACCTGTGCGACTACGTCGTGGGCACCACGCTCTACGTGGACGGCGGGATGACCCTCTTCCCCGGCTTCGCCACGGGCGGCTGACCGCGGCGCCACCGGCCGCCACCGGCCACCACCAGGCGATTCGGCGCGCGTGGAGCGAGGATGGTGGTGTCACCGTTTCCTCAAGGAGGTGAACGACGATGACGTTCCCCTCGGACAACTCACGGGACGCCGACCAGCGGAATGAGCGCGGTGAGCGTCCCACCGGCCCGGAGGGGCCCTTCACCGGTCTCCTGGGCACCCTGTCGGACGCCGCCTGGCAGGTTCTGCTGACCGCGGGCCTGGCCGCGATCGTGCTGGGGCTGCTGGTGCTGGTGTGGCCGGCGGCCACCCTGGCGGTGGTCGGCGCCCTGTTCGGTGTCTATCTGTTGATCAGCGGCATCTTCCAGCTGGTCGGGGCCTTCGGGGCACACACCCCGCAGTCGATGCGGGTGCTCGGCTTCGTCAGCGGAGCGGTGAGCGTGTTCCTCGGCCTGCTCTGCTTCCGTGGTCCGGCCCAGTCGGTCCTGCTGCTCGCCCTGTGGATCGGATTCGCCTGGCTGCTGCGGGGTGTCATGCACACCATCACGGCCGTCCAGGACGAGGGGATCCCCGCCCGCGGCTGGCAGATCTTCCTCGGCGTCGTCAGCGCCCTGGCCGGAATCGTGCTGATCGTGTCGCCCTTCGGCTCCATCGCCGCGCTCACCCTGGTGACCGGCGTCTGGCTGATCGTTCTGGGCATCATCGAGGTCATTCACGGGATCCAGCTGCGAACCCGGCTCGGAGGCCAGGCGCCCCGCAAGGCACATCACGGCTTCCGGTTCCGCCAGCAGCCCCATCCGCAGCCGTAAGTAAAAACCGCCGCGACAGCCGCCCCGAGCGGCTGTCGCGACAACCAAGAGGGGGCTGGCTAGTGAGTCTGCACCCACCACGCCATCAGACCGATGGCCGCGGTGCCGCATGCATACGACGCGCCCCGCACGAAATTCGCGGCGGCGAGCCGACCGTATCGACGCCATCTACTACTGGAACGGCTGGGTACCGGTGGGCGAACCTCCATCGTCTGCTGCATTGGGAGCCCCTTTCGTGACCGTACGGACAGTGACTGTCCGACAGGGGGGAACGACGCGCTGAAGAAAGCATACAAAAGTGTGAACTTCCCTCAGGTGTCTGACTCGCCGAGAAAATAGCTTTCGACATGATTTCAGATCGCGTGCGCCCGGGGGCTCCTGACGGCACGGCGCTCAGTCCCGGCTCCTGACGCCGCTCAGCCCGGCCCGTGCCAGCGCAGCACCGCGCCCAGCCCTCCGGCGGGCCCCGCCAGGCCCTCGGGGACCAGCAGCACCTCGGTGTCGGCCACCGCCGCGGACCGCATCAGCGCGTCGTCCGCGCGCGCAGGTTCGGGCGCGCGCACGCCCAGCGCCCGCACCTGGGCCCGCTGCACCGCCACCTGATCGGCACCGGGGCCGATCCACACCTCATGGCGCATGTCGCCGCCCGCCTGGCCCAGCAGCAGGGTGGCCGCCTGATGGCTGCGCACCGCCTCCACCACCGCGGGCACCCCCTCCGCCGCCCCGCTCGGCGCGGAGCCGTCGTGGCCGGTCGCGGCGTGCCCGCCGGGGCGGCCGCGCCCGGCGCGGAAGAGATCGAGTACGGCTTCCAGATGGGCGCGGGCGTGGTCCGCGCGGGCATGGTCGATCTCCGCCTCCAGGAGGTCCCGGGCGGACCCGGGCGCCCGGCTGCCGTGCCGCGCCTCCACCGCCCGGTCCCGCAGCGGCTCGGGCAGCCGGTCGCGGACCGCCCTGCGCTCGCGCGGATCGCCCGCCAGCACCAGCAGGGGCGCGCCGCTGTCCGGCCACTGCCGTACCAGTTCCTCGGCGACGAGGTCCGCGGTGTGCTCCCAGCCGTTCTCGACCCGGTTGCGGTAGTGCCACTCGTACCGGTCGGCGGGCACCGACCGGTGGCCGCGGCCCCGTGGCGCCCCGCCCGTGGCGCGGCACACCGGGCGGGCTCCGCCCTCGTCGCGCAGCTCCAGGTCGGCGCCCGTCCGGTCGACGTACGCCACCAGGCACGACGGCCACTCGCCGCGCAGCGACGCCAGCGGCGCCACCCGGGGCAGCGGCGACCAGGATGTGACGACGTCGCCCGGGGACGCGGCCAGCGGCAGGTCGAGCACCACTTCGCCGTCCGACGCGAACAGCGCCCGTCCGGCGGAGGCGCTGGCCGCCCGCTCACCGGCCAGCCTGCTCACCACCGCCTCACGGGTGCGGGGGTCGGCGCCCTGGGCGGTCAGCTGACCGGCCACGAAACGCTCCCGCAGCCGGCGCCGCGTGGGGGCGTCCTCCGTCGCACGCGAGGTGTCGAGGTAGACGCACGCCCAGGGACCGGGACGATCGAACAACGGCTTCAGGAATCCAACGTCCATGACCTCCCCCAAACCGGGGAAACACACGACCCGGACGGGCGTCCGGATCGCCGCGCCACTTCGGCCGCGTAGGCCCGCGCCGCTTCGGCCGCGTGGGGCGCTACACGAACCAAGCATCCCTCCAGCTCTCCGGGATCGCCAGGGGGTGTCTTGTCGATCAGGCCGGATCAGCGAGCATGATCGGCAAGGCGCTCCCTGGGGCCGTCCGGCCGTACCGCGACTAGAATCTGTCCCATGGCTCGCTCCAACGAGGAGGTCGAAGCCCTCCTGCGCGAGTACGCCGATCTCCTCCTGATCACGGGCGGGGACGCGTTCAGGGCGCGCGCCTACGAGAAGGCCGCACGGTCGATCGGCGGCCATCCCACCGATGTGTCGGGGCTCGATGTGAAGGGGCTGCGGGAGATCCCCAACGTCGGCAAGTCGATCGCCGAGAAGGTCGTCGAGTATCTGCGCACCGGACACGTGCCCGCCGTCGAGGAAGCGCGCGCCGCCATCCCGGCCGGGGTGCGGGAGCTGACCGCGATCCCGGCGCTCGGGCCGAAGAAGGCCATGCTGCTGTACGAGGAGCTGAACATCGCCTCGATCGAGCAGCTGGCCACCGCGATCGAGGAACACCGGCTGCGCGACCTCAAGGGCTTCGGGCCGAAGTCCGAGGAGAACATCCTGCACGGCATCGGGCTGCTGCGGGCCGCGGGCGGCCGGGTCCCGCTCGACGAGGCCATGGACGTCGCCGACGACATCGTGGCCGCGCTGTCGCAGGTGCCGGGCTGTGAGCGGGCGGCGTACGCAGGGTCGCTGCGCCGCATGCGGGAGACCGTGGGCGATGTGGACATCCTGGTGGCGGCAGCCGAATCAGCTGCCTTCATGGACGCGTTCACCGCGCTCCCGTACACCACCGAGATCATCGCGCACGGCGAGAAGAAGACCTCGATCCGCACCACCAAGGGGCTCCAGGTGGATCTGCGGGTGCTGCCGCTCGACTCCTGGGGCGCGGGGCTGCTGTACTTCACCGGATCCAAGGCCCACAACATCCGCGTCCGCGCGATCGCGGTGCGCCACGGCCTCAAGCTCTCCGAATACGGCCTCTTCGAGACCAAGAGCGGAAAGAAGATCGCCTCCCGCAGCGAGGAGGACGTGTACGCGCGGCTCGGCATGGACTGGATCCCGCCGACCCTGCGCGAGGACCGCGGCGAGGTGAAGGCCGCGCTGGAGGGCCAACTGCCCAGGCTGGTCGGCGAATCCGATCTGCGTGGCGATCTGCACACCCACACCGATCTCACCGACGGCCTCGAACCGCTGGAGAACATGATCGCCACGGCGGAGCGGCGCGGTTACGCGTACTACGCCGTCACCGACCACGCGCCGAAGCTCTACATGCAGCAGATGACGAAGGAGAAGATCCTCGCCCAGCGGGAGCGGCTGCGCGCCATGGACCGCGGACGCGGCCGCCGGGACATGCGGCTGCTGCACGGGGTGGAGCTGAACATCGACGCCGACGGCGAGGTGGACTGGCCCGACGACTTCCTCGAGGGCTTCGACCTGTGCGTGGCCTCGGTGCACACGCAGTTCGGCCAGGACCGGGACACCATGACCCGGCGGTTCCTGCGGGCCTGCGAGAACCCGCACGTCAACATCATCGGCCATCCGACGACCCGGATCCTCGGCAAGCGGCCCGGCGTCGACGCCGACCTGGACGCGGTGTTCGCCGCGTGTGCCCGTACCGGCACCGCGCTGGAGATCAACGCGCATCCGAACCGGCTGGACCTGTCGGACGAGAACATCCTGCGGGCGAAGGAGCACGGCGTGGTGTTCGCCATCGACAGCGACGCGCACTCGACGCTGGACCTCGCCAATCCGCGGTACGGGGTGGGCATGGCCCAGCGCGCCTGGCTGACCACCGACGATGTCATCAACACCTGGCCGCTGACCCGGCTGCGGCGTTTCCTGCGCAAGGGATCGGGGCAATCGCGCGACGTATGACCGCAACGTTTTCCCCTTCCGAACCCGCCCGCCGGGCGCCCGGAGCCCGCACCCTCGCCGAGCTGGACGAACGGGTGAGCCGGTGCCGCGCCTGCCCGCGTCTGGTCGCCTGGCGGGAGGAGGTGGGCCGTACCAAACGGGCAGCCTTCGCCGACTGGGACTACTGGGCCCGGCCGGTGCCCGGGTTCGGCCCTCCGGACGCGGCGCTCGCCATCGTGGGGCTCGCCCCGGCCGCGCACGGCGGCAACCGCACCGGCCGGATGTTCACCGGCGATCGCTCCGGCGACTTCCTGTTCGCGGCACTGCACACCGTCGGCCTGGCCAACCAGCCCACCGCCACCCACCGCGACGACGGTCTCGCACTGCGCGGGGTCAGGATCACCGCGCCGGTGCACTGCGCCCCGCCCGCCAACCGCCCCACTCCCGGGGAGCGGGACACCTGCCGCCCGTGGCTGGTGCGGGAACTGCGGCTGCTCCGGCCGACCCTGCGGGCCGTCGTGGTCCTCGGGGCGTTCGGCTGGCAGGCCGCCCTGCCCGCGCTGAACGCCGCCGGATGGGCCGTGCCCCGGCCGCGGCCCGCGTTCGGACACGGCGCGCGGATCACGCTGGAGGCCACCGACGGGGGCGCCCCGCTGCGGGTGTTCGGCTGCTATCACGTGAGCCAGCGGAACACCTTCACCGGCCGTCTCACCCCGGCCGTGCTGCACGATGTGCTCGGCGCGGCGGCGGAGGCGGCCGGGCTGCTGCCTCCGCCAGCCGCTCCCCTGGCCTCCGCCCCGGAGGGCGGCTGACAGGGAGAAGGTGAGGCCCCGGGCACTGGGGCAGGAGGGCGCCCGGGGCCTCGTTCAGGGGGCGGGGCGGGTCAGTTGAGCCCGGCCCCACTGGCGGCGTCACCGGCGGCGTCACCGGCTCCGGCGCCGTCCTGGTCGTCGCCCGTACCGGCGCCCGCGCCGGCGTTGGCGCCCGCGTTCGCACCGGCATTCGCACCGGCGTTCGCAGCACCCGCGCCCGCGTTGGCACCCGCTTCGCCACCGGCACCGGCGTTCGCGGCGCCCTCGTCACCGGCACCGGCGTTCGCGGCACCTTCATCGCCCGCACCGGCGTTCGCGGCACCTTCGCCACCGGCATCGCCCGCGCCACCGGCGTCACCCGCGCCGCCGTCATCGGCGCCGATCACCGCGCCGGTGGCTTCCAGGGCGCCGGTCACCGGCTGGAAGAACGTCTCGCCGCCCTGGGTGCAGTCGCCGCTGCCGCCGGAGGTGAGGCCGACCGCCGCGTCCCCGGCGAACATCGCGCCACCGCTGTCGCCCGGCTCCGCGCACACGTTCGTCTGGATGAGGCCGTTGACGATGTCGCCGCCGCCGTAGTTCACCGTGGCGTTCAGGCCCGTGACCTCGCCGTCGCTGACGCCCGTCGTGCTGCCGGAGCGCTGCACCTCGAGGCCCACGCTGGCCTCGACGGCCCGGCCGATCGCCTGGTTGCTGCCGTCGGCGAGCTTGACCGCGCTCTCGGGCTGGGTGGTCGCGTCGTCGTACATGACGAGCGCGAAGTCGGTCTCGGGGAACTGGGTGTCCTGGACCGTGCCCAGCGCCTGGGCACCCGCCTGGTCCGCGGTCCAGGTCTCGGACTCGTTGCCGCAGTGGCCCGCGGTCAGGAAGCCGGGGGCTCCGTCGACGGAGACGTTGAAGCCGAGGGAGCAGCGGGAGCCACCGCCGAAGATGGCATCGCCGCCGACGAGACCGGCAGCGGCTTCGCCACCACCGCCCGCGCCACCGGCGGCCTCACCGGCACCGCCCGCGGCGTCTCCGGCGCCGCCAGCGGCCTCACCAGCACCGCCCGCGGCATCCCCGGCGCCACCGGCCGCAGCGTCTCCGGCGCCACCGGCACCCGCATCCCCGGCACCACCGGCGGCCGCGTCCTCCCCGGCGGCGTCGCCCGCCGCGTCACCGGCCCCCGCGGCGCCGCCGTTGGCACCCGGCTGGGCCGTGTCGCCGCCGTCGAACCTCTTGAACTCGCCCTTCGTCCGCTGGACGGACACCATGCCGTCCATCGCGTCCGTGGCCTTGGTCAGCGTGTCCCACTTGGCGCCGGTCACGGTCTTGTCCGCGGTCACCCGGACCTTGTTCGTCACCGGGTCGATGGACCAGGCGGTACCGGCTACCGAGGCGTCGGTGCTCAGCGTCTTGGTGGCGGCCTTCAGCTCGGACATGCTGTTCTGCACGATCTTGGCGACCGCGCCCTGGGCTTCCACGGTCTTCGCCGCGTCCTCGGTCATGACGTTCATGACCAGTTGGCTCGTGTCGTTGTTGAAGTACCAGCCAGCGCCGTTGTCACCGAGGTCTGAGGCGAGGCTCCTCGCGAGTTTCACTGCCGACGGGGACGAGAAGGTCTTCACGTCCGTCGTCTTGTCCTGGCTCGCATTGGCATTGGGCAGCAGAAGGGCGGCTGCCCCGAGCGCGACGACAGCAGCGCCGGAAACGGCGAGGGTCCGCTTGTTCACACGTCGGTGGTGGCTCAACACTGACCTCCAGTAGGGGGGCGCGGGGCATGTGCGGAGCGCCTGTTGCGTTCCGCCACGCCCTCGCGCAGGGCCACCACCGAGTACGGGAGGCGTTTACTCCGTTCTCACCATGACTCACAGTGTGATGAATGGCTGCGCCGAACGATCCGGAGCGGTAGGGTCCGCCGGTTCCGCACCCTCAGCCCCCATCCCCGCCCGCCCGGGCGGCCTGGGCGCGCAGCTCCCACACCTCCCCCAGGGCCATCTGCGCCGACCCTTCGACCGGCGAGCCCGCCGTGGTCTCGAAGTGATCGACGTAGGCGCCGATGAACTCCTGCCAGCGGTGGTTGACCGGGTCCTCGTCCAGCGCCGCCATCGCCGCGGCGAAGTCCTCGCAGTCCACGAGGTGGAAGAGATGGCGTCCGCTGCGCCAGATCCGCCAGTTGGTGATTCCGGCCCGCCCCAGCGACTCCAGCAGATCCGCCGGAACCGTGGCGTGCTCCCGTTCGTAGCCCGATTCCTGGCCCTCCTTGAGGACCGAGTGCAGCGCCACGCGCATCGGCATCTCCCTTCGTCCACTCTCATCACGGCATATGACCGGAGCCACTCTGCCCCCTCCGGCCCCGCCCGCCAACGGTCCGGCGGCCTCTCCTGCCCCACCGGGCGCTGGAAACGGCCGCCGCGATCTACGATGCCTCGCGGAGCGGCGCGATCGCCGGACGCCGCGCACCCGCTGATGACGACCACGGAAGGACCCCAACGCCATGGCCAACACCCCCGTGCGCGACCGTTCCACGATCTTGGTTCTCAACGGGCCGAACCTGAACCTGCTCGGCCTTCGCCAGCCGGAGATCTACGGCACCGACAGCCTCGCCGACGTCGAGAAGCTGGTCGCGGCGACGGCCGCCCCGCACGGGCTCACCACCGACTGCCGCCAGAGCAACCACGAGGGGCAGCTGATCGACTGGATCCAGGAGGCCCGCGAGCGGCACGCGGCCGTCATCATCAATCCGGCCGGTTACTCCCACACCTCGGTGGCCCTGCGCGACGCGCTGGCGACCTGCGACGACATGCCGATCCTGGAGGTGCACATCTCCAACATCCACCAGCGCGAGCCGTTCCGGCAGCACTCCTACGTCTCCGCGCTCGCCAGCGGCGTGATCGCCGGATGCGGCATCCAGGGCTACGCCTTCGCGGTGGAGCGGGTGGCCACGCTGCTCGCGGCCATGAAGAAGTGAACCTCAAGACCTGAAGAAGTGAGACCCGGGCCCGTCAGGCCCGGATGACGCGGACACCGGCCTCGGCGTACGGGGCGATCGCCTCCTCGGTGGCGCCGGTGTCCGTGACCAGCACCTCGATCGCGTCGAGCGCGCAGATCCGGGCGAACGCCCGGCGGCCCAGCTTGGAGCTGTCGGCCGCGACGACCACCCGGGCGGCGCGGTCGGCCATGAGGTGGTTGATTCCGGCCTCACCCTCGTGGTGGGCGGCCGCGCCCCGCTCGGGGTCCAGCGCGTCCACCCCGAGGATGGCCAGATCGAGGGAGACCTGGGCCAGCACCCCGGTGGCCAACGGCCCCATCAGCTCGAACGACTGGGGGCGGGCCACCCCGCCGGTAAGCACGATCTTGATGTGCGGGCGCACCGCCAGCTCATGGGCGATGTTCAGGGCGTTCGTCACGACGGTGACGGCCGGGCCGCCGCCCACGGAGCCGGACAGTTCGCCGCGGGTGGCGATGGCGCGGGCGATTTCGGTGGTGGTGGTCCCGCCGTTGAGGCCGACGACCGCGCCGGGCTCGACCATGCGGGCGACGGCGGCGCCGATCCGCTGCTTCTCCGAGGCGCGCCGGGCGGTCTTGTAGCGCAACGGAAGGTCGTACGACAGGTTGTGCGCGACCGCGCCGCCGCGGGTGCGGGTGAGCATCTGCTGCTGCGCGAGTTCGTCCAGGTCCCGCCGGATGGTGGCGGCGGACACCGCCAGCTCGGCCGCGGCCTCCTCGACCTCGATCCTGCCGTCCCTGCCGAGCAGTTCCAGCAGGGCGTTCCAGCGCTCGGGCCGTTTCACGCCGTCTCCTCGACCCCCGTCGTTCCGTCGCGGCTCACCCTACCCCGGGTGTTCGCACTCTGGACTTCTCTGCAAGATCATGCGCATTATCAGGCTGTAAGAAGCATCTTCGAGCATGCAGTGTGCAGGCGCACGTCCATCCGCGTCCGTCGGAAGCCGAGCCGGGGAGTCCCATGAGCCACACCGAGACCGAGATCGCGAGCCAGCCCGACTGCTGGCGCCGCGCCATCGAACTGGCCCGGGATCCGGACGGGCCGGTGCGTGAGGCACTGCCCCGGGCCGGTGAGCGGGTCGCCGTCGTCGGCTGCGGCACTTCGTGGTTCATCGCCCAGGCGTACGCGGCGCTGCGCGAGGCCGGGGGGCAGGGCGAGACGGACGCGTTCCCGGCGTCGGAGATGCCGACCGGGCGCGCCTACGACCGAGTGCTCGCGCTGTCCCGGTCGGGCACCACGACCGAGGTGCTGGATCTGCTCGGCCGGATACGGGGCGGGGCGCGCACCACCGTCATCACCGCGGTCCCCGGCTCCCCGGTCACCGGCCTGGCGGACGCCGCGGTCGTGCTCGACTTCGCGGATGAGCGGTCGGTGGTGCAGACCCGCTGGGCGACCAGTGAACTGGCCCTGCTGCGCGCCCACTTGGGCCATGACCTGGGCGGTCTCGTCGAGCACGGTGCGGCGGCGCTCGCCGCGCCGCTGCCCGAAGGGCTCGCGGAGGCGGGCCAGTTCACGTTCCTCGGGCGCGGCTGGACGTACGGCGTCGCGCAGGAGGCCGCGCTCAAGATGCGCGAGGCCGCGGGCGCGTGGACCGAGGCGTACCCGGTGATGGAGTACCGGCACGGGCCGATCAGCGTCACCGGCCCGCGCAGCGTGGTGTGGTGGCTGGGCGAGGGCCCGTCCGGGCTGGCGGAGCAGGAGGTCACCGGGCCCGGTGGCCGCCTCGTCGGATACGGCCGCGATCCGCTGGCCGAACTGGTGCTGGTGCAGCGGCTCGCGGTGGCGATCGCGGTGGCGCGCGGCCTCGACCCCGACCGGCCCCGGAACCTCACCCGCTCGGTGATCCTCGGTTGAGCGGGCGGAGCCAGGGGGTGTCTTGCCGATCATGCCGGGCTCCCGACGCCTGGCACGGCACCTCGCGGCCCCGCGCTCGTCGCACGCAGCGCCGCTGCGCTCTCCTCACGCGGGTTGCGATGCACCGCACCAGACGCCGCTCGCTGATCCGGCCTGATCGACAAGACACCCCCTAGGGAAGGGAGGCGGGCCATGCCGCTGGTGGCCACCGCTGAGATCGTCGGGCCTGCCGTACGGGGCGGGCTCGGCGCGGGTGCGTTCAATGTGATCCAGATCGAGCACGCCCAGGCGATCGTGGCCGGGGCGGAGGCGGCCGGAGCCCCGGTCATCCTCCAGATCAGCGAGAACGCGGTGCGGTACCACGGCGCCCTGGCCGCCATCGGCCGGGCCACCGTCGAGGTCGCCCGCGCCGCGCGGGTCCCGGTCGCGGTGCATCTGGACCATGCCACCGAACCCGGGCTGGTGCGGGAGGCACTCGGGCTCGGCTTCGGGTCCGTGATGTTCGACGCCTCGGCACGCGACTACGACGGCAATGTGGCCGCCACCGCCGCGGTGGCGGCCGACTGCCATGCGGCCGGGGTGTGGGTCGAGGCGGAGCTGGGCGAGGTGGGCGGCAAGGACGGGGCGCACGCGCCCGGCGCCCGGACCGATCCGGTCGAGGCCACCGCGTATGTCGCCGCGACGGGCGTGGACGCGCTCGCGGTCGCGGTGGGCACCTCGCACGCCATGGTGGTCAAGGAGGCGGTGGTGGACCTGGAGCTGGTCGCGGCGCTGCGCGCGGCCGTGCCCGTACCGCTGGTGCTGCACGGGTCCTCCGGGGTGCCCGAGGCGGATCTGACCCGTGCGGTCGCGGCGGGTCTGACGAAGGTGAACATCGCCACCCACCTCAACGTGGCCTACACCGGGGCGATCCGCGACCACCTCGCCGACCATCCCGAGGTGGTCGACCCGCGCCGCTATGTCGCGGCGGCGCGGGACGCGGTGGCCCGCGAGGTGACCCGTCTGCTGGCCCTGGTGCGCGCCGTACCGCGCTGAGGCTCCGCAGACGTCACGGCACGGCCTCCAGCAGCGGCAGCATCCGGCCCGGGATGGAGCCCGAGGCGGCCGTGCCGATGCGCCGCGCCCCCATGGCCAGGTAGAACGGCTCGGCATACGGATCGGCGTCGATGGTCAGCCGGGTGAAGCCGAGACGGCCCGCCCTCTCCAACACATGCCGGTACAGCAGCCGCCCCACCCCGCCGCCGATCGCGGGCGGGTCGACGAACAGCATCCCCACCCACCCCTGCGGGGCGGTGCCCTCCAGGGTGGCGAACCCCAGCACCCGCCCGTCCTCCTCGGCGACCGTGGTCCGACGGGCCGTCAGCTCGCCCTCGCGCATCGTCAGTTCCTCCCGGCAGGCGGCCAGGAACTCCTCGTCATACCCCCAGTGGCCCTTCGACCGCAGCGCCAGCTCGGTCAGCACCCCGGCCTCCTCCTCGCGCCCGGCTCTCAGCCGTCGTGTCGTCATGCGCCGATCGTGGCATCCGGCCGCCGGCGCGGCGATGAATTTTCCCGGCCCGGAGGGTCCCTTCTGATGAGCGCGCGCACCACCGCGCGCCCCACAACAGGAGGTGGACGTTGGCCGGTCCCGAGCCCGAGAGTCCCCCGCCCGCGCTTCCCCCGGCCGTCCTGGTCCTCGACCGGCCGCCGGAGACCCGTGCCGAGGTGGAGCGGCTGTGCGCACGGCTGGGCGAGCTGGTGCGCCACAGCACCCCCGGTCCCGTCATCGTGGACGTGGGCGCGGCACAACGACCGGTCCTGGCCATGGTCGAGACCCTGGCCCGGCTGCGGCTGACCGCCCGCCGCCTGGGGCGGGAGATGCGGCTGCGGAACACCGGCGGTGAGCTGGCCGAGGTGCTCGCCCGGACGGGGCTGGACGAGGTGCTGACCGCGCCCGCGACGTTACGAATCGAGCCGGGCGGGGAGGCCGAAGAGGGGGAACAGCCGCTCGGTGTCCAAGAACGAGTTGAGCCCGGTGATGCGCCCGGCTGATATCTCCAGGACCTGGAGCGCCCAGGGCTCATGGGCGCCGCCCGGTCCGCCCGGCCGGTACTGGCCGAAGGCCGGTGCCCCGTTCGCCACGGTAGGGACCAGCCGGGAGCCACGGCAGCCGATGCCGTGCCCCAGCAGCCAGGTGCGGATGTCGTCGTGGCCGCGCAGCCACAGGTCGTAGGGCGGCATGGACAGGGTGGCGTCCTCGTGCAGGAGCGAGGTGAGGGAGTCCAGGTCGTAGCGCTCGAAGGCGTCCACGTAGCGGGCGAGCAGCGCGCGCTGCTCCTCGTCCAGCGGCTTGACCGGATCGGTGTCGCTGATCTCGCTCGCGGCGAGCGTGGCCCGGGCCCGCTGGAGCGCGCTGTTGACCGACGCGACCGTGGTGTCCAGCAGCTCGGCGACCTCGGAAGCCTTCCAGGCCAGCACCTCCCGCAGGATGAGCACCGCGCGCTGGCGCGGCGCCAGGTGCTGGAGCGCGGCCACGAACGCCAGCCGCACGGCGTCCCGCTGGGCTGCGACCTCGGCGGGGTCCCCGCCGTCGGCCAGCACCTGCCCGTCGGGCACCGGCCCGACCCAGGTGGCCTCGGGCTGCGCGGTGAGGGTGGCGGGGGTCGCCGAGGAGACGGAGGTGAGGTCCATCGGGCGGGCCCGGCGCTTGCTGCCGTTCAGCATGTCCAGACACACGTTGGTGGCGATGCGGTACAGCCAGGAGCGCAGCGCCGACCGCCCTTCGAAGCGGTCCAGGCCCCGCCAGGCGCGGACCATCGTCTCCTGGACGGCGTCCTCCGCTTCGAACGCCGAGCCCAGCATCCGGTAGCAGTAACCGGTGAGCTGGACCCGGTACGGCTCCAGCTGGAGCTCGGCACCGGCCGTGCCGTCCACTGCCGCGACATCACTCATCGACGCACCTCGATCGTTTTGCTTCTGCGGACTCCCGTGGGAGGAAAGCTAGCGCGCGGCACTGACAAATCCCCTGACCTGCGACATCCGCTCAGGCCACCGGTCGGGCGCGCACCGTCGAGGCGTGCACCTGGTGCCCGCCGCTGGCGATCATCCGCACCTCGGCGCGGTCGCTGATCTCGGCCCGCACGATGCCGGTGTCGTCCGCGTAGACGGGGTGTCCGCCGGGCCCGCTGGAATCCGTGCGGTGCACCATCACGATGTCTTCGGCGTCCGGCGCCGGGGCGACCGGATCGGCGAAAATCAGCTCGTATCTCTCTCGTCGCGGCATCGCCCACTCCTCCCGCACGGAACCGCCCCCAATTCTCAAACCGGGACAATCAACACTATCGAACAGACGCGTCACCGCAAGAGGGTCACGGAAGCCGCCGACCAGGCGGTGCCGCAGAGCGCGGAGCCCCTCGGCTCAGGGCTCCGGTGCGGCCGCGCCGCGGGCCAGCGGGGCCATGGCCGAGCCGATGACCGTGGCCGCGGCGATGGAGCCGAGGGTGATCCCCCAGGCGAGCGGGCCGAGCGGGGTGCAGTCGAAGAACTGGCTCACGCCCGGCGTCTGGATGATCCCGGCGAGGACCGCGGCCGAGCCGAGTCCGGCGATCAGCACGTGCCGGTCCAGGCCCCCGGTGGTCAGGGTCTGCGCCAGCTGCGTACCGACCAGGGCGACCAGCGCCACCGTACTGGCCCGGCGCTTGCGGCCGGTGAGCCGCGCGCCCGTCCACGCCACGCCCGCACCGGCGGCCGTGATGATGCCGCGCAGCATCATCTCCCGGTTCAGCGCGGTGCCCAGGGAGCGGCTGGGGCCCTCCTTGAGCAGCCGCTCGCCGGTGTGCCCGGTCGGTTCGCGCACCGCGATGGCCAGCGCGGGCGCGAGGTCGGTCAGCAGGTTGACGAGCATGATCTGCCGGGCTGTCAGCGGGGTGCTGCCCCCGATGGCGGAGGCGAGGACGCTGAAGGTGACCTCGCCGAGGTTGCCGCCGATGAGGATGGCGAGCGCGGCCCGGACCGAGGCCCACATCGCCCGCCCCTCCATCAGGGCCGACACGATCGTCTCCAGCCGGTCGTCGCCGACGACGAGGTCCGCGGCGGCGGTCGCGGCGGGGGTGCCGCGCCGTCCCAGGGCGATCCCGATGTCCGCGAGCCGGATCGCGGGGGCGTCGTTGGCGCCGTCGCCGGTCATCGCCACGACCCGGCCGAGGCGCTGGTACGCCTGCACGATCCGGACCTTGTGGTGCGGGCTGCACCGGGCGATGACGTCCACGGTGGGCAGCAGTTCGTCCAGCTCGGCGTCGTCCATCTCGTCCAGGTCGGGCCCGACGCACACCTTCAGCTCGGTGGCCTCGATGACGGTGGCCGCGATGGACTCGGCGGTGGCCGGGTGGTCGCCGGTGAGCATCACGGTGTGCACGCCCGCCTCGCGCAGCCGCGCGGTCGCGGGGGCGGCGCTGGTGCGCACCGGGTCGGCCAGCGCGATGAACCCGCGGAAGACCAGGTCCCGTACGGACTCGTCGGTGAGCTGCTCCCCCGCCCGCATGGGGCGTTCGGCCACGGCCAGGACCCGGCGCCCGGCACCGGCCAGCTCCTCGGCGGCCGCGGTCAGTTCGGCGATGTCGTCCTCGTCCAGGGCGGTGCTCGCCGCCGTGCCGGGCGACTGTCTGCGGACGCAGCGCTCCAGCACGCTCTCCGGGGCGCCCTTCACGCTCAGCAGGGTGCCGCGCGCGGTGGCCCCGGCGGTGGCGTGATAGGCGCGGGAGGGCTCGAAGGGCAGCGCGTCGGTGCGCCGCCAGCGCGGTGCTCCGCGGCGCACCGCGACCCCGGCGCGGCGCGCCCCGGCCATGACGGCGCGGTCGGTCTGGTGGGCCATGGGCTCGGCCTGGCGGGCGGGCGGGGTGGCCCGCAGGGCGGCCGCGAGCACGTCCTTGCGCGGGGTGTCGAGCCGGTCGGCGGGCTGCGGGCCGCCGCCGTCACTGACCGCCGCGAGCTGGAGGGTGCCCTCGGTGAGGGTGCCGGTCTTGTCGAAGCACAGCACGTCGGCGCGGCCGAGCGCCTCGATGGTGCGCGGATTGCGGACCAGGGCGCCGAGGTCGGCCAGCCGCCGGGCGGCGGCGAGCTGTGCCGCGTTGACGAGGAACGGCAGGCCCTCGGGTACGGAGGCGACGGCGAGGTTGACCGCCGAGGCCAGGTTCTCGGTCAGCGGGAGGCCGTGCAGCAGCCCGGCGCCGGACACGGCGGCGGCCGATCCGATCGCGATGGGGACGCTGGAGCGGGTGAGCGCGGTGAGCCGCGCCTCGACACCGGTCACGGGTGCGGCGCGGCGGGCGGTGGCCAGGCTGCGGCCGACCTCGGTGGACGGCCCGGTGGCCACGACGATGGCCTGCGCGCGCCCGGCGGAGACGGTGGTGCCCTCGTAGAGCATCGAGCGGCGCCGGGTGATGTGCGCGGCGACCACCGGCGCCGGGTTCTTGGCCACCGGCAGGGATTCGCCGGTCAGCGAGGACTCGTCGACCTCCAGGCCGTCGGCCTCCACCACCCGGCAGTCGGCGGGGACGACGTCCTCCGGGCCGAGCGTGATGATGTCCCCGAGGACCAGGTCCCCGGCGGTGACCAGGCGTTCCGTACCGCCGCGGCGCACCCGGGCGCCGACCGCGGACCGGGCGAACAGCTCCGCGAGCGCCCGCTCGGTCCTGACCCGCTGGAAGCCGCCGACGAGCGCCGAGGTGGCGGTGATGGCCACGACGAGGGCCGCGTCGGTGCGCGACCCCACGGCGGCGGCGAGCGCGGCCCCGGCGGCGAGGACCGGGGTGAGCGGGTTGGCCAGCTCCTCGATGAACGCCGCCGGGAGGCTGGTGCCGGTCGGCTCTCCGGTGCGGGTGGGGGCCTTGCCGGCCCGGGTGGCGGCCTGCTCCGGGGTCAGCCCCTGGTCGGCGTCGGCCGACAGCCGCTCCAGCACCCGGGGGACGGGCATCAGATGCCAGGGGGTGGTGGTCACCGGGGGCACCAGCGGTCGGGAGAGCAGTTGCCGGGCGCGCCAGTTGCCGAGGCCGAACGCGATGGCCCCGGCCGTGGTGCCGGCCGCCGCGCCGCGCGCGGTGGCCTGTGCCCGCGGCGCCTTGAGGGCGGCGACCGCGCCGATGCCGCTGCCGCCGGCCGACAGCAGGGCGCTCTCCCGGTCCACCTGGGCGGCCACGCCGACCGCGTCCACGATGATTCCGGCCGACTCCAGGTCGGCGCCGACGAGCAGATGGGCGCCCCAGGCCGGGGGCTCGCCCTCGTGGTGGATCCCGACGCCGCAGTCGGACGCGCCCAGGGCCCGGCGGTTCCCGGACAGCAGCATCACGATGGCGCCGTCGGCCTGGAGGGCGCGTACGGAGGCCACCAGGCGGCGGCCCGCCGGTACCACCGCGTCGGCGAAGGTGAACGCCGCCGGGGGCTTCCGGTCGGTGGCGAGGACGATGCGCGCGCCCGCCCGGCGGGCGGCGGCCGCCACCGCCTCGGCACCCGGGACCGCCTGGGCGGCGAGCCCGGCGACCGCCTGGAGCCGGTGTCCGCGGGCCAGGCCGAGGGTCCGCTCGCTGCCCTTGCGGCGCAGCCTGCCCGCGGTCTGCCGACCGGTGCGGCCGGTCAGTTCGAGCTGGTCCAGCGGCCCCAGCACCCATCCGTTGTCGCGCCGGACCTGAAGGGGCTCGTCCGGGTCGAAGAGGTCGAAGAGCCGTCCGGCGACCCGCTCGGGGTCGGCGCCGCCGAGAAGTTCCAGGTCGATGGGCTCGTACCGGTCGCCGCGCAGCGCCGCCTCGTCGAGCAGCACGGTGTCGACCTGGCCGAGCCGCCGCAGGGCGCTGCGGTCCATGGCCAGGACGCCGCGCAGGGCCAGGAACCGGCCGAGGCTGGTGGCGAACCCCTCCCGCCCGGCGCCGGGCGCCTTCGGTATGGACGAGAACGCGACGGCCAGCCCCCGGCGCGGTCCGGCGAAGGGGACGGTGAGGGCGCCGGCGACCGCTCCGGCGGCCATGGACCGCTCCGCGAACCGCTCCATGCTGTCCTTCGGGGTGGGGCCGGGCCGCTCCACCACGATGGGCTTCGCGGCCACGTCCTGGGGCCCGTGCACCAGATGCGGCTCCATCGCCGCCCATGCCTCACCCTCGGCCGTGGCCTCCCGCCACAGGCCCATGCGCTGGGCCAGGTCCAGGACGAGCCCACCGCCACGGGTGGCCACGCCCTGGGCCAGCGCGCTCAGCACGGGCAGGGTCGCCTCGGTGGGCTCACCGCGGGTGATGGCCAGGGCCAGCCGCCGCAGCCGGGGGTGGTTCTGGATGGCGGATACGGACGCGCTGACCTCGGCCGGGAGCCTGAGCCACGGGAGCATCCGCAGGGCGGTGGCGACGCTCAGGCCCAGGACGTCCGCGACCACCACGGCGAGGGACTGGGCCTCCCGCGGCCCGCCCGAGGGGTGGCGGGGTTCCGGGGCCCATTCGTCGAACTCCTCGGTGGGCACGGCGGGGCCACGGGTCTCCGCGCGCTCGATCAGGGCGATCAGCTCCGGCTGGCGAGGGGGCGGTTTGGCGACGGCTACGACGACCCGCTCGGAGGGTGCGTTGACCCGTGCCCACAGCACGCCCGGGTGCTTTTCGAGGGCCTGTTCCACCCGGCTCGCCACCTGCTCCCCGCCGATCCCGTGCACGCCGTGCACCTCGATGTAGTAGCGGCCCGGGTACGACCACACCCCGCGGCTGGGCGGGTGGACCAGCCGGCCGACCGCGCCCGCGGCGTCCCGTACCCGTGTGGCCACTCCGTGGGTGAGGGGCTCCAGCAGCGGGGGTTTCGTCAAGTGCAGCCCAGGCATCGTCGTCATCGGTGAGACCTCCGGTGTGTCGGCGTCCGCGGCGCGGTTTCCGGGTGGAGCAGCCTGTCCGGTTGATTCCGATTACCCTGAAATGGGAAGAAGATTCCGGACGTCAATCATGTGTGGACGTGAGATCAGTGACCACTCCCACCAGCTCCCGCAAGCGCAGCACTTCCGCATCGGCACGGTCGTCGGCGCGCAGCGCCGGCAAGTCGACCCGGAGCCAGGCCGCCTCGAAGAGCCGGACCCCGTCGAAGAGCCGGACCCCGTCGAAGACCGCGGCCGCATCCAAGTCCGCGCAGCCCGGGAAGACGAAGGCAGCGAAGAGCACCCAGAGGTCGAAGACGGCGAAGGCGGCGAAGTCCGCGAAGCCCACCCCCCAGAAGGGCGACCACCAGTTCACCGTCACGATCCCCAGCCTCGGCCACGTGGCGCAGGCGACGCGGCTCGACCGCGCCGCGAGCGCGACCCATCTCGACCGCGTCGACGGCGACCGCATCGGTCGCGTGGCGAAGAACGCCGCGAACGTGGCGCTGATGCCGATCGCGGCGGCCCGCCGGGTGCTGCCCGCCAAGGGCGGACTCCCGCTGTACGCGGGGCTCGGAGTGCTGGGCGTCGCCGAGGTCATCGAATGGCCGGTGGCCGTGGGCGTCGGCGTCGGCTACGCGGTGCTGCGGCGCGGCGGAGTCATGGCACCACCGTCCGAGACCCGCAAGGTCTGACGCGGCGGACCCCCTTCCCCGGGCGACGGCGCCATGCGCACCGCCCGGGGCCGGGCGGCGGCGCGCCGAGCCGACGCACGTCTCCGGCACTCGACGGGGAATGGGACAGACTAGGGAATCCCCGAGACTTCACGATGCGCTCCCGATGCCCGCTTTCCCCGATCAGCGGGGCGTTTGACCGTTTCATCAGGCCAGGCGGGCAGGAAACGGGCAGAAGTTGACCACAAATGGGCAGCGGCAAGCAGCCGAAACGTTGGTATATACCATGAAGCGCATCTAACACCCGTCACTGGAACCGTCGTACAACTCGGTTCCGGCGCCGGTCCGGTGGCTGGTGGCAGGGCCGCGACCTCAGCTTTTCCGGTTTACGCGCGACATGCCGTTGTTGAGACAACAGAAAGCGGTGCCCTCCATGGCTCACCCCCACACCACTCAGGCCGCCCGCCGCGTGCCCGCACAGGCATCATCGGGCTTAACCCATGACCGGAACCGGGCCCGCGCCGTGACCGGACGCCACGCCACCGGCATGGCCACGCTCGCGCCGGACCTCCAAGTCCTCGCCGGAAACGAGGACTTCTTCCGACACTTCGGCGGAACGTCGGCCGAACTGTGTGGACGCAACCTCTTCGAACTGCTCGACCCCAGCGCCCCCGCCGTCCTGCGGGAGCACTTCCTGCGGCTGCACGACGGCCGGCGCACCCGCTTCACCGAGCGCGTGGTCGGCTACCGCTCCGGAGGCCGGGTGTTCTCCGGCGAGTTGACCGGTACGGCCGTCCAGGGCCCGTCCGACGCGCTGTCGGCCATCGTCGTCCTGGTCAAGCCGGATGACGAGAAGGCCGAGGACGACACCATGGCCCAGCACCGCAATCTGCTGTCACCACTGGAGGCGCAGATACTCGAAGGCGTGGCCACGGGCGCCTCGACCGTGCAGATGGCCGCCAAGCTCTATCTCAGCCGCCAGGGCGTCGAGTACCACGTGGGCTCGATGCTGCGGAAGATGAAGGCGCCCAACCGTGCTGCCCTGGTCTCGCGCGCGTACGCGGCGGGCATGCTGACCGTCGGCACCTGGCCGGCCCGGGTCCGCCCGGACTTCGTCAAGTGACGGATCGTCATATGGCTCCACCGTGCAGTGGCTCCGCAATGACGTGATGCCATCGGGCGGGTCAGGAGTGTTCCGGCTGGCAGCGCGGGCACCAGGTGCTGGTCCGCCCGGCGATCTTTCCGCGGCGCAGCGGGCGGCCGCAGCGCGGGCAGCGCGGATCCGGGTCGTCGCGGTGGCCGGTGAGCCAGGACGCCCGGGGCGGCACCTGCCCCGCCCGCACCGAGGTGCTCAGCACCCCGCGCAGCGCGGTGTGCAGCCGCCGCCGCTCGTCGGGCCCCAGGTCGCTCGTCCGGCTCTTCGGATGGACCCGCGCCCGCCACAGGATCTCGTCGCCGAGCAGATTGCCGAGCCCGGCCACGACGGACTGGTCGGTCAGCGTCGCCTTGACGCGTCCGCGCCGCCCCTCCAGCAGGCTGTCCAGCTCGGCCCGCCCCAGCGAGAGCGCGTCCGGGCCCTGCTCGCCGAGGATGCGGTCGATGTCGGCATCGGTGGCGGCGAGCCACAGGCCCCGCAGCTTGCGCTGGTCGTGGTAGCGGAGCTGATGGCCGTCGTCGAGGGTGAGGACGACACGGCCGAACCGTTCGGGCGGATCGTCCTCGGAGCGGCACACCAGTCCCCCGGTCATGCCGAAGTGCAGGATGAGCGTCGGGCCCCCGGCCGGGGCGATCAGCCACTTGCCGTGGCGCCGCGGAGCGGCGAACCGGCGGCCCTCCAGCTCGCGCTTCAGCCGCTGTGCGGTGACCCCGCGCAGCACCCCCGTATCGGCCACCTCGACGCGCTCGATGCGGTGCCCCTGCGCGCAGGAGGCCAGCGTGCGGCGGAAGCCCTCGACGTCCGGTAGCTCGGGCATAGCGCCAGATTACGCCGGGCCGGGGAGGGTGGCTCGGGGAAAAGTAAGGTGAGGAAAACCAAAAGTTTGCACGAGTCGGATAAAGTACCTGGTTATGCGATTCATCCGCTCCGGACCGGGGGCGAGCGGTCGCAATCAGACACTTTTCGCGATCGCGAGGTGCCTGCCGTTCGTGGTCATGGCGGTGGTCGTCACCATCGAGCTGACGCCCGCGCACGTGCTCTACACCGGCCCCCTCCTCACCCCGGCCCCGGCGCTGGCCGCGGTGACGATGGGACCGGTCGGCACCGGGGGCGTGGTGCTGCTGGCCGCCGCGATCAGCGCGCTCACCGCCACCCACAACGACGCCTGGGGCACCCAGCCGGTGTACGCGAACCTGCTGGCGCTGCTCGTGGTGTCCGTGGCGAGCGTGGCGGGCAGCGCCATCCGGGAGCGCAGGGACCGGGAGCTGAGCCAGGTCCGCCGGATCGCCGAGGTCTCCCAGAACGTGGTGCTGCGGCCGCTGCCCGCCCGGATGGGCGGGGTGCGCACCGCCAGCGTGTACATGGCGGCCGAGCGCGGGGCGCAGATCGGCGGCGATCTGTACGAGGCGGTGGGCACCCGCTACGGGGTGCGGCTGATCGTCGGGGACGTACGCGGCAAGGGGCTGGCCGCGGTGCGCTCCGCCGCGGCGATCCTGGGCGCCTTCCGGGAGGCCGTGCACTACGAACACGATCTGGTCGAGGTGATGGAGCGGTGTGCGGCGGCGCTGGGCCGCGAATACGAGCTCCTGGACCGGTCCCGGCTCCAGGACTGGGACGAGCGGGCCGAGCAGTTCGTCACCGTGCTGCTCGCCCAGGTGGTGCCCGACAGCTGTCTGGTCCAGCTGATCAACCGTGGTCACCCTCCGCCCCTGGTGCTGCACGACCGCAAGGTACGGACCCTGGGCCCGGTGCGCCCGCTGCCGCCGCTCGGCCTGGACGAGTTCCTGACCCCGCCGCCGATCGGCGTCGAGACCTTCCCGTTCGTCGTCGGCGACCGGCTGCTGCTGCACACCGACGGGGTCCTCGAGGCGCGCAACCACTGCAATGAGTTCTTCCCGCTGCCGCAGGCCATGGAGACCGTGGAGGGCGCCACCCCGACCGAATACCTGGACCGGCTGCGCCACGCGCTGGTCCACCACGCCGAGGGGCGGCTGGCCGATGACGCGGCGATGATCCTCGTCGAGCGGGCGACCGGGGCCGAGCCGGGGTGGCGCTCCGGCTCCTGAGGCCTCCTGATGTCTCCTGCTGTCTCCTGAGAGGCGGAACTACGGCACCGGGGCGCCGAACTCCGTCAGCGCGGCCGCCACGATCGCCTCCAGCCGGGCGTGGTGGGCGCCGCGCCAGTAGACGCGCTCGCAGGCGGCGCAGCGGGCGAACACGTCGTACGTGCTCCGCGTGCCGTGCTCCAGCCGCTCGTGGACCGCGTCCTTGTCGGCGTCCTCCAGAGGCCCGTTGCACGCCGTGCAGCGGGTCCAGGGGGCGAGGGACGGGGTGAACCGGCCCAGGACGTCACGCAGTTGCTCATCGGGCCGGTCGCTGTAGACATACGCCCCGGCCCACAGCTCGCGCCGCCGCAGCAGTCCCCGGTCGCGCGAGAGGAGCACCCGGCGCTGGGCAGCGGAGCGGGCGGCGAGCGCGGGGTCGCCGATGTCCTCGCTCTCGTACGCCGCGTCGACACCCAGCAGCCGGAGCCGGCGCGCCAGGGTGCCCAGGTGGACGTCGAGCAGGAAGCGCAGCGGCGCCCCCGGGACCCGCTGCGGCCGGACGACGGGGTGCACCTCCACGGACTCCCCCGCCCCCGGCACATGCGTCACGGCGGTCTCCCGGCCGTCGACGAGCAGCCGGCCGACCTCGGTGAGCGGAACCCCGAACGACTCGACGACATGGCCGAGGGTGGACGCGCCGTCGGTGATCACGGCCGTGCGTTCCCTGCGCCGTTCGGGGGCGGCGAAAAGCCGCAGTTCAGGGGCGAGGCTGAGCTGGATCTCCGGTCCGTTCACACCGCCAGCATGCCAGGCGCGACCGGCCGCGGGCGACGGTGTTCTCGCCCCCTGCCGCCGCCGGTTCCCGGCGGGGTCAGGCGCCGCCGGAGCGCTCCAGGCGCCGTCGCTTGCGGCGCCAGGTCACCAGCCGCAGATACTCCTCGTGCAGCAGCCGTCCGACGAGCGCGCCGCCGAACACCACGAAGCCGACGCCGACCAGCCAGGACTGCACGACCAGCACGGTGCCGACCGGGCCGTAGGACACCGCGCTGGAGGCGATCAGCGGCGAGAACACCAGCCGGGAGAAGATCCGCAGCCCCAGCAGCCCGACGCCCGTGGCCAGGGCGCCCGGCAGCAGGGCGCCCCAACTGATCCGCCCGCCGAGCAGCAACCGCTGCGACCACCAGAAGAAGAGCACCGTGCCGACGACGGCGACGGCCACCCGGGTGGGCCCGGTGCCGAGGTGGGACGAGAGCAGGAGGTAGCCGATGAACACGATGAGCCAGACCAGGTGGCGCCACACGGTGTGCCAGCGGCCGGGGGGCAGCTCCCACACCTTCTCGTAGCCGGTCTGCACCACCCCGCAGAAGGTCAGCCCGAAGAGGGCCAGCGTGGCCAGACCGAACGCGGTGGTGGTCTCCAGCGACCGCCTCGGCGGGGCGAACAGGTCCAGGACCTCGTCCCGCGAGGTGGGGGACACCCCGAGCCCCTCGGCCAGCCACTGGGCGAAGCCGTGCCGGTTCACCGGATCGGCCGCGGCGACCACGATCAGCAGCGGCACCAGCGTGAGGAAGCCGAGCGCGGCGAACCCCAACGCCCGGTGCATCAGCTCGAATTCGCTGCCCCGGCGCCATCCCCGCCCGGCCGGGGACCGGTGGAACGTGTGGTGCAGCCGCCGGAACCGCGCGCGGCGGGGCTGCGAGCGGTGACCGGAGTCGTCGGGGGACTGCTCGGACATACCACTCCCACTCCCCCACCACCGGTTCATGCGATATGCCCCAGTAAGTCGCGCATCGTCCAGCGTACTCAGTGCGGATGCCCGTGCAACCCACGGTGGCGACGGCCGCTCGTCCGGCGGCGGCACTGTGCCAGAATGTGAGAGGAAAGCTGACTCGATGAACGGGCCCGGGAAGCAGCGGACACCCGCCGGGGAGCTGTTCGCCGAGGGCGGTGCGCTCGGCAGCGTGATGAGCGGAATCGACTGGTCGGTGACGCCCCTCGGCACCACTGACGCCTGGCCTCCGCGGCTGGTCGAGGCGCTGCGCATCATATTGTTCACCGAGCAGCCGATGGCCGTGTTCTGGGGCCCCGAGTACACGATGCTGTGCAACGAGGCGTACACGGACATCATCGGCTCCAAGCATCCGGGGGCGCTGGGCCGGTCCGGCCGGGACGTCTTCCCCGAGAACTGGGAACTGTCCGCCGCTCCGCTCTTCGAGAGCGTATGGGAGAGCCGCAAGCCCTCCCTGGTGACCGACCGGGCCTTCGTCATCCAGCGCCGCGGTTTCCTGGAGCAGTCCTACTTCGACGTCTCCTTCCAGCCGCTGCTGCTGGAGGACGGCACGGTGGGGGGTGCTGTGCGTCGTCACCGAGACCACGGCGCGGGTGCTCAGCGAGCGGCGGCTGCGGCTGCTGGCGGGGCTCGGCGCGCGGACCGCCGGGCTGCGCACCCCGCAGAGCGTCGCCCGGACCGTCGCGGAGATGCTGGACATCCACCGGGACGACGTCCCGTTCACCGCCTTCTACCTGGTGCCCTCGCCCGGCAGGCTCCGGCTCGCCGCGTCCGCCGCCATCCCGGCGGAGGCCGCCGAGGCGGTCGGGGAGGTGCGGCTGGAACGGATCGAGGAGACGGCGGGCCTGGCGGCGCGGCTGGCGGCCGTCGCGGGCGACGCGGCACCGGCCCGGCTGCCGGGCGCGCTGTTCTCGATGCCCGGCGAGGAGGCGCTGGCCCATCCGCTGGTCCGGTCGGACACGGTGGAGGGCGTGCTGGTGATGGGCATCAATCCGCGGCTGCCCGCCACCGCCCCCTACCAGGACTTCTTCGAGGTGCTGGCGGCCACCGTCGGGGCGGCCCTGTCGGCGGCCCACACCCAGCAGGAGCAGCGGCGGCGCGCGGAGTCGCTGGCCGAGCTGGACCGCGCCAAGACGGTGTTCTTCTCCAACATCAGCCATGAGTTCCGTACGCCGCTCACGCTGATCCTCGGCCCGGTGCAACAGGCGCTGGCCGACGAGGACCGCCCCGCGCGGCGGTCCCAGCTGGAGTTGGCCGAGCGCAGCGCGCTGCGGCTGCTGAAGCTGGTCAACACCCTGCTGGATGTCTCCCGGGTGGAGGCCGGAGGGCTCAAGGGCACCTTCGAGCCGGTGGACCTGTCCCGTATCACCGCCGAGACGGCGGCCATCTTCCGCTCCTCCTTCGACATGGCCGGGCTGACCCTGGACGTGGACTGCCCACCACTGCCCGAGCCGGTGCACATCGACCGGGAGACGTGGGAGAAGATCGTCCTCAATCTGGTCAGCAACGCGCTGAAGTTCACCTTCACCGGCGGCGTCACGGTACGGATGGCCGCCGTCGGCCACCACGCCCGGCTCACCGTGAGCGACACCGGCAGCGGCATCCCTCCGGAGGAGCTGCCCCACCTCTTCGAGCGCTTCCACCGGGTGCGCGGGACACGGTCCCGGTCGCACGAGGGCAGCGGCATCGGACTGGCTCTGGTCAAGGACCTGGTCGAGCTGCACTCGGGCACCATCGCGGTGACCAGCGTCCCGGCCCGGGGCACCGAGTTCACGGTGGAGATCCCGTTCGGCACGGCACATCTGGAGGACGTACGGAGCGGGGCGCCGTCCGTACGGGGCGGAACGGGCGAGGCCGAGCGCGCCGCCGCCTACGCCCAGGAGGCGCGCCACTGGCTCGACACCGCGCCGCCCGAGCCGCTGGATGCGGAGTTCCCGGAGGCGCCGTACGCCCCGGGCCCGGCGGAGCCCGGCCCGGCCCGGCGGCCGCGGCTGCTGGTGCCGACGACAACGCCGACGTACGGTCCTATCTCGGCGATCTCCTCGGCCGCGAACACGACGTCCTCCTCGCGGCCGACGGCCGTGCCGCGCTGGACACCGCCCTGGCGCACCCCGTGGACCTGGTGCTCACCGATGTGATGATGCCGCGCCTGGACGGCTTCGGGCTGGTGCGGGCGCTGCGCGCCGACCCCCGGACCACCCGGCTGCCGATCATCATGCTGACCGCGCGGGCCGGGGAGGAGTCCACGGTGCGGGGGCTGGGTGCGGGCGCCGACGACTACCTCGCCAAACCCTTCTCGGCGCGTCAGCTGCTCGCCCGGGTCAGCGCCAACCTGGAGCTGTCCCGGCTGCGCGAACGGGTGCTCAGCGACAGCCGCAGGCAGACGGACATGCTCACCTCGCTGTCCCAGGCGAGCCTGCTGCTCTCCGTACCCCTGCTCGCGCACGGCAGGGCGCTGGGTGCCCTGGCCATCGCCCGGCGCGAGGGCGCGTACACCATGGCCGACCGGCAGTATCTCCAGGGCGTTGCCGGGCGGCTGGCCCTCGCCTACGACAACGCGGCCCGCTTCCGCAACGAGCGCCACCTCGCCCTGACCCTCCAGCGCGCCCTGCTGCCGCAAGCCCTCCCCCAGGTGCCGGGGCTGCGCACCGCCTCCTACTACGAGGCGAGCGCCAGCGGCGCCGAGATCGGCGGCGACTGGTACGACGTCATCGCGCTGCCCGACGGCGAGATGGGCCTGGCCATCGGCGATGTGATGGGCCATGACGTGGACGCCGCCACCGTGATGGGCCGACTGCGCTCCACCCTGCGCGGCTTCGCCCTGGACCGCGCCTCCCCCGGCGTACTGCTGGGCAAGCTGGACGCCTATCTGCGCTCCCTGGACGTCGACCACTTCGCGACATGCCTGTACGCGGTGTACGAACCACGCACCCGGCGGCTCCGGTACGCGGCCAGTGGCCATCTGCCGCCGCTGCTGGCGGCGGGCGGGACGACGAGCTTCCTCGACGTCTGCCCCAACGCCCCGCTGGGCCTCGCGGACGAGCCCCCGGTCGGCCACGAGACGCGGCTGCCGCCCGGCGCGGGGCTGCTGCTGTTCACCGACGGGCTGGTGGAGAACAGCCATCTGCCCCTGGACGACGGCCTGGCGGCGCTGCGGCGCGCCTGCGACGGGCTCACCCCGCCCGTCCTCGCCGATCCGCAGGCCTTCATCGACCGGGCACTGGGGCTGCTGGACATACCGGGCCGGGTGGACGACGACACGGCGCTGCTGGCCGCGTCAGCTCCGTAGGGGTTCGCCCGTGTCGGCGTCGAGGACGCTCACCCGCACCGCGGGCTCCCGTACCGCGTCCCGGCTCGCCTCCGCGTCCAGCGCGAAGAGCACCACCACCGGTCGCGCGGCGCCGCCGCGTGCGTGGACCCCGGCGTACTGGAGGATGCGCCAGCCGCCCTCGTCCCAGTGGTCCAGCAGCGCCGACCGCACCAGGGGTGAGGTGCTCTGCCAGGCGAGCGAGCGTTCCAGCAGCTCGACCGTCGCGGCCACCGGCACCCGCGCCCCGGCCGGGGTGCCGGGCCGGGTTCCGGCCAGCGGGTGTCCGGTGAGGCGCAGGCGCAGCCTGCGCCACGGCATCCACCACCGGCGGTCGGCGCGGAGTGCCACCAGCCCGGCCACCGCCACCAGGGCGCAGCATCCGGTGGCGGCCGGGTGGCGCGGCGCCGTGACCCACCAGGGGTGCCGGGCCAGCGCCACGGCGACACCGCCCGCCGTCACCACGGCGGCGCGGGCGAAGTCCCTGGCCCCCACCGGCCCGTCGTCCCGCGCCGTACAGCCGCACGAGGCGCCGGGCGCGGTCGCGCGGGCGTACCCGAGATAGCCGAGGAAACCGGCGCCGAGCACGGCGGCCGCCCCGCCCGCCGCCACCGACGGCGGCAGCGCCAACAGCGCGGCGCACAGCAGGAGTTCGAGGGCGCCGAGGGTGCGCAGGGCGAGCGCCGCGCGGCCGCCGCCGCGCAGCAGCCGGGCCAGCGCGGTCCGGTGCGCCAGCCGGGCCGTGCCGTGGCCGAAGAGCTTGCCCGCACCGGCCACGCCCAGCACCCCGGCGAGCAGCGGCGCGGCGAGATCGAGGGCGACGACGGCGAGGGAGGCGACGGCGGGCGCGGCGTCGCTCATCGGCGGTGTCCCGCGCCCGGCCCGACCGCCACCCGGACGATGTCCACGGAGTCGTCGGACGGCCGCCAGGCGCCCAGGACTTGGGCGCCCTGCCCGATGCGCAGCCCGGAGAGGTCGGCGGTGGGCGCGGCGCCGGAGTACGAGGCGCTGGAGGTCGCCGGGAGGAGGTTGCCGACGATCTCGTGGGATCCGTGCGCGAGGTGCAGCCGGGTCTTCTCGATGCCACGGATGGTGGTGTGGAGGTTCACGATGTTCACCCACACCGCGTCGGCGGCGACCGTGCCGTCGGGCATCGGGACGCCGCGTGCGTAGAGCCCGTCGCCGGTCTCGATCGACGCGGCCGTGGTGGCGCGCACCTTCCACACGCTGGTGGCGTTGGTGACCCGGACCCGGGCGTAGTCGCCGTAGGAGCCCGCCACTTCCAGCACACCGCCGTCGACGGAGGTGATCCGCCCCTCCACGAACGCGCCCGCGGGGACCGCGGGGTCCAGGGGGCGGCGCAGGGGCGCGGCGAACACGGCGTCGGCGTCCACGGCACCCAGCGCGGTCGCGCCGATGACTCCCGTACCGACGACGGTCGCGCCGCGCAGCGCGGCGGCGGTGAGGAAGCGGCGGCGGTCGAGGGGGTCGGACATCCGGTGTGCGCTCATGGGCCCGGCCTCACTCGTACAGGGAGACCGGCAGGGTGCCGGAGCTGAGGCTGCCGATGACGGAGAAGGCGGCGGGGGTCAGATCGATGACGCGGTTGCTGCGGCAGACGCCGTCGCAGCAGCTGGACTCGCCGCAGAAGCTCCGGGTGCGCGGACCGCAGTCGCTGACGGTGACGCAGACGGACGCGCCGGAGCACAGGTGGCGCACCTTGATGGCCGAGCCGCAGCCGCGCCGCGGCAGGTTCTCGCCGCACAGATCCGGCCGGGTGATGTCCCAGCACGCCTTGGACGCGTTGGGCCAGGCGGCCTGAAGCGCACTGGACTTGCAGGTGCCGCAGGCGCCGCGGCCCGCGGCGGCACACGGGCCCCAGGCGTTGCCACAGCAGAACCAGGTGGCTTCGCCGTTCCCGAGGCTGGTCGATCCGCACGCCATGCGGCCATCATGCGCGGGGCCGCGGGTGGCCGCCACGCGGAAGCGTCCGATCCGGGGGCAGCCTCCCGCCCGCGCTCACAACCGCTCGACGATCGTGACGTTCGCCTGGCCGCCCCCCTCACACATCGTCTGAAGGCCGTACCGCCCACCGGTGCGCTCCAGTTCGTGCAGCAGGGTCGTCATCAGCTTGGCGCCGGTCGCGCCCAGCGGGTGGCCCAGCGCTATCGCGCCGCCGTTGGCGTTGACCCGCTCCGGGTCGGCGCCGCTCTCCCGCAGCCAGGCCAGCACCACCGGCGCGAACGCCTCGTTGATCTCCACCAGGTCGATGTCGGCGATGGTCATGCCGGTCTTCTTCAGCGCGTACGCGGTGGCCGGGATCGGCGCGGACAGCATCCGGATCGGGTCCTCGCCGCGCACCGACAGATGGTGGATCCGGGCGCGCGGGGTCAAGCCGTGTTCCCGCAACGCCCGTTCGGACGCGACCAGCAGCGCGGCGGCGCCGTCGGAGACCTGGGAGGAGAGCGCGGCGGTGAGCCGTCCGCCCTCCATGAGCGGGGCGAGCGCGGCCATCTTCTCCAGGCTGGTGTCCCGGCGCGGTCCCTCGTCCACGCGGACGTCCCCGTACGGCACCACCTCGCGGTCGAAGCGGCCCTCGTCGATGGCGCGGAGCGCGCGCCGGTGGGAGCGGAGCGCGAACTCCTCCATCTCAGCGCGGCCGATCCCCCACTTCTCGGCGATCATCTCGGCCCCGTAGAACTGGCTGACCGGACGGTCGCCGTACCGCGCCCGCCAGCCCTCCGAGCCCGCGAAGGGCCCCTCGGTCAGCCCCAGCGGCTCGGCCGCCTGGCGGCTGGCGAAGGCGATCGGCACCTGCGACATGTTCTGCACCCCGCCCGCGACCACCAGGTCCTGGGTGCCGGAGAGCACCGCCTGCGCCGCGAAGTGCAGGGCCTGCTGGGAGGAGCCGCACTGCCGGTCGACGGTCACGCCCGGCACCTCCTCGGGCAGCCCGGCGGCCAGCCAGCAGGTGCGGGCGATGTCCCCGGACTGCGGGCCCACGGTGTCCAGGCAGCCGAAGACCACGTCCTCGACGGCGGCCGGGTCGGCGCCCGAGCGCTCCATCAGCGCGCGCAGGACGTGCGCGCCGAGGTCGGCCGGGTGGACGGACGCCAGCCCGCCCTTGCGGCGGCCGACGGGGGTCCGTACCGCTTCGACGATGAATGCCTCGGCCATGGCTGCTCCTCAAGGGTCCTTACGGGTCCATACGGATCAGGGTCGGGGGGTGACGCCGTCCAGGACCATCGACACGTACTGGCGGGCGATCTCCTCGGGGCTGTGCTGTCCGCCGGGCCGGTACCAGGACGCGGCGACCCAGACGGTGTCGCGCAGGAAGCGGTACGCCAGCCGGGTGTCGAGGTCGGCGCGGAACACCCCGTCGGCCACGCCCCGCTCCAGTGTGCCCAGCCAGGCCCGTTCGAACCTGCGCTGCGAGTCGGTGAGGTAGCCGAAGCGGGGCAGGGCGGCGAGCTGCCGGGACTCCTTCTGGTAGATCGCGACCGCGGCCCGGTGCCGGTCGATCTCCCGGAAGGATTCGGTGACGAGCGCCTCGATGGTCTCCCTGGGGCCGAGCCCGGCCCGCAGCACCTCGTCGTACCCCGCCCACAGCTCGTCGAGGAAGGTGGAGAGGATCTCGTCGACCATCGACTCCTTGGAGTCGAAGTGGTAGTACAGGCTGCCCGCGAGCATCCCCGCCTCGTCCGCGATCCGGCGGACGGTGGTCGCGTTGTAGCCCTGGGCGGCGAACACCTCGGCCGCCGTCGAGAGCAGTTCGCGGCGCCGGTCGGGGGACGGGCTCACGGTGGTCTTCTTGCTGTTCCCGCTGATTTTCGGCACGTTCCCATTCTCGCCTCACGGGTGCCGGGCTCCTGGGCGGCGGGCTGACGGCGGCCGGGCTCATGGGTGCCGACTGCTGACGGAGACCGTCTCGCCCGTCATGTACGACGCGTAGCCGCTGGCCAGGAAGACGATGACGTTGGCGACCTCCCACGGCTCGGCGTACCGGCCGAACGCCTCGCGCTCGGTCAGCTCCGCCAGCAGTTCGGGCGTGGTGACCTTCACCAGGTGCGGATGCATGGCGAGGCTCGGCGATACGGCGTTGACCCGCACCCCGTACGCGGCGGCCTCGACGGCGGCGCAGCGGGTGAGCGCCATGACCCCGGCCTTGGCGGCGGCGTAGTGGGCCTGTCCGGCCTGGGCGCGCCAGCCGACGACCGAGGCGTTGTTGACAATCGCGGCGCCGTGGGGGGCGTGGGCCTTCATGCGGCGGAGGGCGGCGCGGGTGCAGCGGAAGGTGCCGCCCAGGGTGACGTCGATGACCTTGTGCCACTGGTCGTCGGTCATCTCGGTGAGTTCGGCGGTGCCGCCGAGACCGGCGTTGTTGACCACGACATCCAGCCGTCCGTGGTGTTCCTCGGCGAGGTCGAAGAGCGCCGCCACCGCGTCCTCGTCGGTGACGTCGCAGGTCAGCCCGGCGACGCGGTCCGCTCCGAATTCCCCGGCGAGGGCGGCGGCCGTCTCGTCGAGGCGGCGTGCGTGGGCGTCACCGATGACGATCCGGGCGCCCTCCTCCAGGAACCGGCGGGCCGTGGCGCCGCCGATCCCGGCGCCCGCCGCGGCCGTGATGACGGCCGTGCGGCCGGTGAGCAGGCCGTGGCCGGGGACGTACGACGGCTTGTTGTCCATCACGGCGCCACGGTAACCTACCAAACACTTGTTAGGGAAGGAGCCCGGGGCCCGATGGATCTCGACCTGACCGAGCGGCAGGAGGCGTTCCGGGACGGGGCCCGGCGGTGGCTCGCGGCCCATGTGCCCGCCGCCCCGCTGCCGTCCCTGGAGACCGCCGAGGGGTTCGCCGCCCACCGCGCCTGGGAGCGAACCCTGGCGTCCGGCCGCTGGTCGGCGGTGACCTGGCCCGAGGAGTACGGCGGGCGGGGCGCGTCGGTGCTGGAGTGGCTGCTGTTCGAGGAGGAGTACTACGCGGCGGGCGCGCCCGGCCGGGTGAGCCAGAACGGCATCAGCCTGCTCGCCCCCACCCTCTTCGACCACGGCACCGCCGAACAGCGGGCCAGGATCCTGCCTCCGATGGCGCGCGGCGAGGTGGTCTGGGCGCAGGCCTGGTCCGAGCCGGAGGCGGGCTCCGACCTCGCCTCCCTGCGCTCCACCGCCCGGCGCACGGACGGCGGCTGGCTGCTGTCCGGCCAGAAGACCTGGTCCTCCCGGGCGGCCTTCGCCGACCGGGCCTTCGGGCTGTTCCGCAGCCACCGGGAGCCCGGGGCACCGCCCCACCGCGGGCTGACGTACCTGATGTTCCCCCTGGACGCGCCGGGCGTGACCGTACGCCCCATCGGCCGCCTCGACGGGAAGCCCGCCTTCGCCGAACTCTTCCTGGACGAGGTGTTCGTGCCCGACGAGGACGTCATCGGCGAGCCGGGGCAGGGCTGGCGGGTCGCGATGAGCACCGCGGGCAACGAGCGCGGGCTGACCCTCCGCAGCCCCGGCCGCTACACGGCCGCCGCCCGCCGCCTGGCCGCCCTGTGGCGGACGCGCGCCGCCGCCGGGGACGAGGCGTGCGCGGCCCTGCGGGACCGGGTGGCCGACGCCGTGATCCGCGCCCGCGCGTATGAACTCTTCGCCTACGCGGGCGCCTCGCGCCTGGCCGCCGGGGAGCGGCTCGGGGCCGAGTCGAGCCTCAACAAGGTCTTCTGGTCGGAGCTGGACATCAGCCTCCACGAAACGGCCCTGGATCTGCTGGGGCCGGGCGGTGAGCTGGCGGAGGACGGCTGGGCGGAGGGCTATGTCTTCGCGCTGGCGGGGCCGATCTACGCCGGGACGAACGAGATCCAGCGGGACATCGTGGCGGAGCGGCTGCTGGGCCTGCCGAAGGGCAGGCGGTGAGCGGCCCCGACGGATACGGCGAGACCGCGACGAAAGGCGACCGCGCATGAGATTCCTGCTGGACCAGGCGCAGAGCGAGTTCGGCCGCACCCTCGACCGGATGCTCGGCGCCGCGGACACCCCCGGCGCGGCCCGCGCGTGGGCGCGCGGGGAGCACGCGCCCGGCCGGGCGCTGTGGGGGCGGCTCGCCGAGGCCGGGGTGACCGCGCTCGCCGTGCCGGAGGCGTACGAGGGGGTGGGCCCGCTGCCGGTGGAGCTGGCCGTGGCCTGCGTCGAGCTGGGGCGGCACGCCGTGCCGGGGCCCTGGGCCGAGACGGCCGCGGCGGCGGTGCTGCTGGCGGCGTCGCCCGCGGCCGGGGACCGGCTGCCCCCGATCGCCTCCGGGCGGGCCATGGTCACCGTGGCGATGGCCGACGGCGGTCCGTACGCCCTGGACGCGGACGCCGCCGACACCGTCCTCGCCGTCCGCGGCGAGGAGCTGTGGCTGGCCCCGGGGCACGGCCCGGTGCGGGCCTCCCTCGACCCCGCCCGCAGGCTCGCCCCGCCGCTGCCCGGGGGCGAGCCCCTCGCCCGGGGCGCGGCCGTCGCCGCGGCCGCCGAGCGCGCCGCGGACTGGGCCACGTTCGCCACGGCCGCGCAGTCCCTGGGTGTCGGGCTGGCGCTGCTGGACCGGACCGTGGCGTACGTCAAACAGCGCACCCAGTTCGGGCGCGCGATCGGCTCGTTCCAGGCGGTGCAGCACCAGTTGGCGGATGTGCTCATCGGGCTCGAGTTCGCCCGCCCGCTGCTCCACGGGGCCGCGGTCGCGCTCGCGGCGGGCGGACCGGGGGCCCGGGCCGAGGTCGCCGCCGCCAAGGTGGCGGCGGGCGACGCGGCGTACGCGGCCGCGCGCACCGCCCTCCAGCTGCACGGCGCGATCGGCTACACGGACGAGTACGACCTGTCGCTGTGGATCCGCAAGGCCCGCGCCCTGCGGGGCGCCTGGGGCTCGCCCTCGGTCTGCCGCGCCCGCGTGCTCGCGTCCTGACCCCCCGCGTCACACTCGCGTCCTGACAAGGGGGCGCGCACCGGGCCATGCTGTACCGACGAGCAGCGGCGGCGAGGCGAACAGCGAGGTATGCCCGGATGCACCGGCCCCGGCCCACCCTGGAGAGCGTGGCCCTGCACGCGGGCGTCTCGCGTGCCACGGTCTCCCGCGTCGTCAACGGCTCGACCAGGGTCGCCGAGGACAGCCGGGCGGCGGTGCTGCGGGCCATCGAGGAGCTGGGGTACGTCCCCAACCAGGCGGCCCGCAGCCTGGTCACCCAGCGCACCGACTCCTTCGCGCTCGTCCTGCCCGAGGAGCCGGGCCGGGTCTTCTCGGACGACCAGTTCTTCCCCGGAGTGGTGCGCGGGGTCGGCCAGGAACTGGAGGACGCGGACAAGCAGCTGGTGCTGATGATGGCCCGCTCCCCCGCCAGCCGGGACCGCATCGAGCGCTTCGCCCTGGCACGCCACGTCGACGGGGTCATGGTCGCCTCCGTGCACGGCGCCGACCCGCTGCCCGCCGCGCTGGCCCGCATGGGCATTCCGGTGGTCTGCAACGAACGGCTGCTGGGACCGACGGCGCTGCCGTACGTGGGCGTCGACAACGCCGGGGGCGCGGCCCTCGCCGTACGGCATCTGCTCGGCTCCGGCCGCACCCGCGTCGTCACGGTCGCGGGCCCGCAGGACATGGTCGCGGGCATCGACCGGCTGACCGGCTACCGGACGGCGCTCAAGGAGGCCGGGCGGGAAGCGGTGGTGGCGGCCGGGGACTTCACGCAGGAGTCGGGCGCGGTCGCGATGCGGGAGCTGCTGGGGCGGGAGCCGGAGCTGGACGCCGTCTTCGTGGCCTCCGACCTCATGGGCCTCGGGGTGCTGCGGGCCCTGCGCCAGGCCGGGCGGCGGGTGCCGGAGGACGTGGCGGTGGTGGGCTTCGACGACGTACAGGCGGCGCGCTACGCGGACCCGCCGCTGACGACGGTGCGGCAGCCGATCGCGGAGATCGGGCGGCGGCTGGCGCGTCAGCTGCTGCGGCTGGCGGGCGGGGAGGCGATCGAACCGGCGGTGGTGCTGGACGTGGAACTGGTGCTGCGCGGCTCGGCGTAACGGGGCGGCTCGGCGTCAAAAGGGCTGCTCGGCGTGAACAGGGTCGCCACTACGTCGTGTACTGGCGCAGCAGCCCGCGGAACTCCGTCTCGAACGCGTCGTACCGCGCCCGCAGCTCGGCGCCCGGCCACCCCGGCGGCAGCAGTTCGTCCGGCAGCACCGGGTCCGTCAGCAGATGCCGCAGCACCGCCGCCGCCACCGTGAAGCCGTCGGCCGGGCTCCGCGCCGCGTCCAGGGCCTCGACCAGGCGGTGGGCGCGGTCGGCCCAGTCCGGCAGGTCCCAGAGCCGGGCCGCGAGGGCGGCGGGGTCGTCCTCGGGGGTGGCGGTGAAGCAGCCGCACTGCTCGGCGACCACGGGCGGGCGGGGGCGTACGAGGTTGGCGGGGCGCAGCCAGGTGCCCTCGCGGAGTTCGGCGAGCCGCAGTGCGGCCATCGCCTGGCGGAGCGCGGCGCGCTCGGGGGCGGGGCGGCGGTCGGGGGTGACGACGGCGATCTCCCAGGTGCCGTCCCAGCGCCGGGTGCCCGGCGCCCGGCTGTCGTCCTGGCGGGCCTGGCGGGCGAGCAGCCGGTCGGTGAGCCGGTAGGCGCCGCCGCGCTGTTCGAGGTCACCGGCGGCCACCATCCGGGTGAGAGCGACCCGGACCGTCCCCTCGGCCGTGCCGAACAGTGCGCCGACGCGGACGAGCGCGCGGGCGGGCAGCTGCGGCGGATGGTGGCCCAGCAGGGTGCTGAGCACGATCGAGCGCGCCGTCAGGGGGCGCAGCGTGAGCGTTCCGGTGTCGTCCATAACTGTGCGGAACCCTATCCATCACCGTCTCCCACCTACCATTACAGTTTCCCATCACGCATACTGAAACTGTAAGGACCGACAGGCGCTGAGAACCCGGCCAGGCCCCCCGAGGCAACCCCAGGAGACGCTTGCCATGAGCGCGACGCACGAAGTCCTCAACCAGGCTCCGCCCCTCGCCGGTTTCACCACGGCCGACGACCCCGCCCTGCTGGAGGCCCTGCACCGGGACGGCGCCGAATGGGCCGAGTCCCGGGTGCGGGAGGTGGGCGCGCGGGCCGGTTCCGCCGAGGTCCAGGACTGGGCGCGGATGGCGGAGGAGCACCATCCGGTGCTGCACACCCATGACCGCTACGGCCATCGCATTGACGAGGTCGAGTACCACCCCGCCTACCACCAGCTGATGACCGCCGCCGTGGAGAGCGGCCAGCACGCGGCGGCCTGGGCCGAGACCCGCCCCGGGCGGCACCTGGCGCGCGCGGCCACGTTCTACGCCTTCGCCCAGGCCGAGCCCGGCCACGGCTGCCCGATTTCCATGACGTACGCCGCGATCCCGGCGCTGCGCGCCGAACCGGAGCTGGCCGCCGCGTACGAGCCGCTGCTGACCGCCCGCACCTACGACTTCGGGCTGCGCGCCCCGCTCACCAAGCGCGGGCTGATCGCGGGCATGTCGATGACGGAGAAGCAGGGCGGCTCGGACGTACGCGCCAACACCACCGAGGCCGTGCCGTCCTCGGCGGACGACGGCACCTACCTGCTCACCGGCCACAAGTGGTTCACGTCCGCGCCGATGAGCGATGTGTTCCTGACGCTGGCGCAGGCCCCCGAGGGGCTGACCTGCTTCCTGGTGCCGCGCGTCCTGCCGGACGGCACCCGCAACGCCCTGTACCTCCAGCGGCTCAAGAACAAGCTCGGGAACCGCTCGAACGCCTCCTCCGAGGTCGAGTACGACCGCGCCGTGGCCTGGCGGATCGGCGAACCGGGGCGCGGGGTGCGGACGATCGTCGAGATGGTCAACGTGACCCGGCTGGACTGCGTGATCGGCTCGGCGGCGGGCATGCGCGCCGGGCTGCGGCAGGCGCTGCACCACTGCGAGCACCGCCGGGCCTTCGGCGCCGAGCTGATCGACCAGCCGCTGATGCGCAACGTGCTGGCCGATCTGGCGGTCGAGTCGGAGGCGGCCACCACGCTCGCGATGCGGCTGGCGGCGGCGCTGGACCGTGCCGAGGCCGGGGACGCGGGTGAGGCGGCGCTGCGCCGGCTGGGGCTCGCGGTCAGCAAGTACTGGGTGTGCAAGCGCGGCGCCACCCACGCCGCCGAGGCCCTGGAGTGCCTGGGCGGAAACGGCTATGTGGAGGACTCCGGCATGCCGCGGCTGTACCGGGAGGCGCCGCTCCAGTCGATCTGGGAGGGCTCGGGGAACGTCGCCGCCCTCGACGTGCTGCGCGCGCTCGGCCGGGAGACGGGCGCGCTGGACGCCGTCCTCGCCGAGGTGGACGCCGCCGCCGGGGCCGACGCCCGGCTGGACGCGGCCGCCGCCCGGCTGCGCGCGCTGCTGCCGCAGCTCGCCGATCCGGAGCGGGCCCAGGTCCTCGCGCGCCGCCTCGCCGAGCAGATGACCCTGGTCCTCCAGGGCAGCCTGCTGGTGCGGTACAGCCACCCGGCGGTCGCCGACGCGTTCTGCGCCTCCCGGCTGGACGGGGACTGGGGACATGCGTTCGGCACCCTGCCGCCCGGGACGGACACCGGCCCGATCCTGGACCGGGCCCGCCCCAAGGATCTGCGGGCGTAAACCTCACTCACCGAAACCTCCACATCTTTTCCCCTATTCGGGCGAATAGTTGGGCACATACGGCTGGCGGCGACCTGTTCGGCCGAACATCTCCTCGTGAATCGATGGCATCGCGCATGGCGTGCGGGGGTCCTGACCACGGCCCTGCTGCTCGCCTCGACGGGGGCGACAGCCTTGGCCGACGGGGGTGGTGACGGCCGGGCGGCCGAAACCGCCGCCCCGCGGCGGACGATCGACGCCCGGAGCGGGGCGGGGACGGGGGACGGGGATGCGGACCATGGACCGCGCACGAGGCTGAGGCTGCGGGTGCGGGTCCAGATCGGCCCGGGCTTCTGTCTGTGCGTCAGGGCGTCGGTGGCGGCGCGGCGGGGCTGGCTCGGGTTCCGGTACGGCTGGTGCCCGCCGCCCAAGCCGACGCCTACGCCCACGCCCAGCCCCACGCCGCCCAAACCCACGCCGACGCCCAGCCCCACACCCACGCCGACGCCCAGCCCCACCCCGTCGCCGACGCCTTCACCGACGCCGACCCCCGCGCCGACGCCCACGCCCACGCCCAGCGCGCCGCCTTCGGCCACTCCGGCGCCGAGCCCCACTCCGACGCGCACCCCCGCACCCACCCAGTCGGCGGGGCCCGCGCCCGCGCCCGCACCGTCCGTGCGACGCCCCGCGCCACCGCGCCCGGTCGCTCCGCCGACCCGGCCGCCCGAACCTCCGGCACCGCCCCCCGAGCCGGCTCCCGCGCCGAGCGAGACCCGCCGCGTCGAGGTGCACGCGTATCACAAGCCCGTGCGCCACGAACCCGACGGCGGAACCTCGTTGGTCACGTTCACCCTGCTGCTCACCGCGCCCGCGGTCCTCGCGGCCGCCGCCCTCCGCCCCCGTTCGCGCTCCGGCTCGCGCGGCGGGCGCCGCGGCTGACCCGCACACACCGCCGGCCGTCCCGGCCGATCCGTACCGGAGGTTACCCATGCCCGAATGGCTGATCCTGCTTCTTCTGATGGCCGGGATCTGCACGGCCGTCGTCGTCCTCGCGATCCTCAACGCCCGGCGGCTGGGCGACGACGACGATCCGAGCGAGACCCCCGACGTCCTCGACTACATGATCATGATGATCGGCGTGGTCTACGCGATCGTGCTGGGCCTGGCCATCGCCGGGGTCTGGGAGGCCCGCGGCGCCGCCCAGGACGGGGTGCGGACCGAGGCGCAGGCGCTGCACGAGGTGTCCGAGCGGGTGAGCGTCTACCCCCAGCCGGTGCGCGACCGCATCCGCGACGACGTCGACGCGTATGTGCGCCATGTGGTGTCCCGGGAGTGGAAGGTGATGGTCGACAAGGGCGAACTCACCGACCGGGGCACCGATCTGCTGGCCAGGCTGCGGCACGACGTCACCATGGCCAAGCCGCGGACCGACCTCCAGGCGCAGGCGTACCAGCCGATCGTGGACCAGGTCGCCGCCGTCGACGACGCGCGGGGCGCCCGCCAGCAGAGCGCGGGGCCGACGATGCCCGAAGTGGTCTGGGTCGGGCTGCTGTTCGGCGCGGCGCTGGTGATCGGGCTGGTCTTCACCCTCCAGATCCGCCGCTCGCCACGGGAGCTGATGCTGGCAGTGATGTTCACCGCCCTCATCATCTTCCTGCTCTACCTGGTGTGGGACTTCGACGAGCCCTTCGGGCGGACGGTCGGCGAGGCGACCACACCGTTCACCGATCTGTTCCCCGGCGTCCGGGGAGGCGCCTGATCCCGGGCGTGTGGCCGGGCCGGCCGGTCAGTGCCCGGCGCCCGGCTCCGCGTCGGACGGACGGCCGTGCTCGTCGTCGTACGCCTCGCGTGAGTGCGCGATCGCCTCACGGGCCGTGGTGTCGCTGGGCTTCGCGGTGAAGCTGAACAAGCGGTTCGGCGCCCGTACCGTGCTCGTCGCCGGTCTGCTGCTGGTCGCGATCGCGCTCGCTCTGCTGGCCCGGGTGCCGAGCGACGGGAACTACGCCGTCGACATCGTGCCGCCCTTCGTCCTGCTCGGCCTCGGTTTCGGTGCCGCCATGCCCGCCCTGATGGGGCAGGCCATGTCGGTCGACTCCCCCACCGACGCGGGTATCGCCTCGGGCCTGGTCAACACCACCCAGCAGGTCGGCGCCTCGATCGGCACCGCCGTGCTGGCCACGGTGGCCGCCTCCCGGACCGCGACGCTCCTCGAGGAACACAAGAGCCAGGCGGAGGCACTCACCGGAGGCTTCCAGCTCTCGTACGGCATCAGCGCTGCCTTCGTCGGAGTGGGGGTGCTCGTGGCGGCCCTCGTTCTGCGCACGCCCAAGGCCCCCGGTGAGCCCGAGCCGGAGCAGACGCCGGCCGACGCCACCGCGCCGGCGAGCTGAGGCCGCTCGCCCGGCCGCGGCGGCCCGCGCCCGCGCCGGGCCCGAGCCCCGGCACAGCCGCGGGCGGAGCGGCTCGGGTCAGGACACCGGCACCGGGAGCACCCGGCGCAGCGGGTCCTCGGGCAGCCGGCCGTGGGCCTTCCACTCGCGCGGGTAGCCGACCGAGACCTCCTGGAACTTCACCCCGTCCTCGACCGTGGTCCGCGGAATGTGCAGATGGCCGTAGACCACGGTCTCGGCGCGGAACCGGACGTGCCAGTCCGCGGTCAGCTCGGTGCCGCACCACAGGGCGAAGTCGGGGTAGCGCAGCACGCGGGTGGGCAGCCGGGTCATCGGCCAGTGGTTGATGAGCACCGTCTTCAGCGCGGGGTCGCAGGCGGCGAGCCGGGCCTCGGTCTCGGCGACCCGGGCGCGGCACCAGGCGTCGCGGGTCGGGTAGGGGTCGGGGTGCAGGAAGTGCTCGTCGGTGCAGACGACGCCCTCGTCGTGGGCGTGGGCGAGGGCGGCTTCCTTGGTGGTGAGGCCGTCGAGGCGGAAGGTGTAGTCGTAGAGCAGGAACAGCGGGGCGATGGTGAGCGGCCCGCCGATGCCCTCCCACACCGGGAACGGGTCCTCGGGCGTGACGATGCCCTTGCTGCGGCACATCTCCACCAGCGCCTCGTAGCGCGCCACGCCCCGGGCCTCCACCGGGTCCTTGGGGTGGGTCCACAGCTCATGGTTGCCCGGCGACCAGATGACCTTGGCGAAGCGCTCGCTCAGCAGCCCCAGTGCCCATTCGATGTCGGCGAAGACCTCGCCGACGTCCCCGGCGACGATCAGCCAGTCGTCCTCGGAGCCGGGCCGCAGCCGCTCCACGATCGCCCGGTTCTCCTCGTAGGCCACGTGCAGGTCACTGATGGCGAGTAGTTCGCCCCGGTGCGTGCCGCCCATTGTTTCTCCTGTCATACGGTCGGCGGTCATGTTTGCGCTCGCGGCGTCGTCACGCCGCGGGACGGACCGGATGATCACCGGTTCGCCTCTGGCGCTAGCCTCGCAGATGTGGTGGACAAACTTCCCGCGTCCTTCGAGCGCGGAACTGACGGTCCGAAGGTTATCGTGGTCGGCTTGGACGGCTCCGAGTCGTCCTGGCGTGCCGCCGCGTACGCCGCGGGGCTGGCCCGACGCCAGAACGCGCTGCTCGCCGTGGTGTACGTGCAGCCCGTGATGGTGGCCGGCGCGGCACTGGGCGCCTCCGTGGCGGACACCACGGGTGAGGTGGCCGAGGAGCTGCTGCGGGAGATGCGGGAGGCGACCGAGCGGCTGCGCGGGGCCTTCGAGGTGCGCTGGGAGTTCCATACCTTCCGCGGCGATCCGTACAACGGCCTGGTGACGGCGGCGGACGAGCTGAAGGCCGACGCGGTGGTGGTCGGCGCGTCCGAGCAGGCGGGGCACCGCATCGTCGGCTCGGTGGCGGTCCGGCTGGTCAAGGCGGGCCGCTGGCCGGTCACGGTGGTGCCGTGACGCACCGGGCAGGACACCCCCCGCCTCCGGCTCGCGGACCGGGGCGGGGTGAGGCACCGTGGGGAGAGGAGCAATCGGACCGCCCCAGGACGGGGGGAGACTGCCATGTCCCATACCTACCGGGTGACGGAGATCGTCGGCTCGTCCACCGAGAGCGTCGACGACGCGATCCGCAGCGGGATCAGCCGTGCCTCGAAGACGCTGCGCAATCTGGACTGGTTCGAGGTCGGAGCCGTCCGCGGGCACATCGAGAACGGCCGGATCGCGCACTACCAGGTGGGGCTGAAGGTCGGATTCCGGCTGGAGGACACCGACTCCGGCTCCGGTGATCTGCCCGGCTGATTCAGCCACGGGGGACGACGGCGGACAGCACGGACGGCAGCGGGTACCAGTCGGCGGTTGCGAAGCTGGCGTGCCGTGCGGCGAGGTCGTTCACCCGTGCCCGGGCCTGGGCCTCGGTGGGGCGGGTGCCGTCGATGGCGGGCGCGACGTTCTGCGCGTCCGTCATGGTCAGGACGTAGTGGTGGGTGTCGTACCAGGCGGTGTCGATGTTCCGGGTGACGTACGCGGAGGCGTCGCCGTCGAAGAACACGAACCACGGGCGGATCGCCGCGTCCTGGTAGCGGGTGCGCGGGTCGCCGGAGGCGGCGGTGTGGACGGCGGGGAAGGCGGCCGCCCGGCGGAGCTGTCCGGCGGCGGCGAGGTCGCGCAGGTGGGTGGCGTACTCGCGGTCGGTCCACAGGGTGTCGAGCGGGTTGTTCTCCTCGACGGTTCCCGGGATCAGCTCGACGATGAACTTGCCCGCGAGCGCGGACCGGGTCGGCCAGGCCCCGGCCCGTACCGCCTGGTCCAGGTCGGTGTGGTCGCCCACCACGTCGGCGGGGCGCAGCAGCGCGTCGCCGAGCGTGCCGGCCAGGAGCGCGTCGAGGTCGTCGGGGCCGCGGCCGCTCTTGTCGTAGAAGCCGTCCTTCAGCTCGGTCTTGATGACGATGGGACGGTGGCCGGGGTGGGCGTCGTGCCAGGCCCTCATGTCGGCGAGGCAGCCCGCCAGGCTCTGGTTGCGGGCCTTGGTGCGCAGTTCGGCCGGGGTGGCGGCGTTCTCGCAGTTGTTGTCGTTGCCGAGCGGGTTGCCGTGCGAGACCCGCCACCCGGAGCCGAACGCGTTGGTCCACACGTCGAGTTCGAGCAGGGAGGCGCCGGAGTCCAGCGCATCCGCGAAGTACGGGTACTTGGCCTTCTCGTACGCGTTGTGCACGCCCACGCCCGTGGTGGCGGCGTACGACGGCTCGGCCGCGGCGGCCGGGCTCGCGCCCTCCGCCGCCGTCAGACACAGTGCGGCGGCCGCCGCGGCGACCGCCACCGTGCGCGTGTGCCGCGCCCTGCCGGACGCGGATTCCCCCGAGTTGCCCATCTGCCCCCACCCCTGCCGCTGCCGTCACACGTGGGCAGCAGCGTACGGGAGGGGCTGACGGGTGACGAGAAGAGCTTCGTCACATAGGGGTGTTGCGGGGTCAGGCGCCCACGAGTTCGCGGGCCGCCGCGGTGATGGCCTCGGCGTCGATCCCCGCCCGGTTCAGCTGCTCGGCCGGGGTGCCGGACACCGGCATGGTCCGTACGGCGAGCCGCACGATGCGGGGCGCCGGGTGGCCGTCGGCGAAGGCGCCCTGGACCGCGTCGCCCACACCGCCCTCGGGGTGGTGGTCCTCGACGGTGATCAGACGGCCCGTCACCTCGGCGGCGGTGCGCAGCGCCTCGGCGTCGACCGGCTTGAGCGAGTACAGGTCGATGACGCGGGCGGAGATGCCGTCCTGGGCGAGCCGGTCGGCGGCGGCGATGGCCTCGTGGACGGTGATCCCGGCCGCGACGAGGGTGACCCGGTCGCTCTCGGTGGCGCGCAGGATCTTGGATCCGCCGATGGGGAAGCGCTCGGAGGACGGGTAGATGACGGGCGTTCCGCCGCGCGAGGTCCGCAGGTAGCGGATGCCCGACAGTTCGGCCATGGCGGCGGTCAGCTGGGCGGTCTGGTTGGCGTCGCACGGGTAGAGCACGGTGCTGCCGTGTACCGCCCTCATCGCCGCCAGGTCTTCCAGGCCCATCTGCGAGGGCCCGTCCTGGCCGATGGCGACCCCGGCGTGCGAGCCGACCAGGTTGAGGTCCGCGCGGCTGACGGAGGCCATCCGGACGAAGTCGTAGGCGCGGGTGAGGAAGGCGGAGAAGGTGCAGGCGTACGGGGTCCAGCCGCGCGTCTGCATGCCCACGGCGGCGGCCACCATCTGCTGTTCGGCGATGTAGAACTCGAAGTAGCGCTCGGGGTGTTCCTTGTGGAAGTACTCCAGCCGGGTCGAGTCGCCGACCTCGCCGTCGAGCGCCACCACATCGCCGCGGGCGGTGCCGACGGCGGCCAGCGCCTCGCCGAACGCGTCGCGGGTGGGGACGGTGTCGCCGGTGTTGAAGCGCGGCAGGCTCAGCGGGCCCTCCGACGTGGGCCGGGTGGGCTGCTCCGCGGGCGGGCCGAGCACCGGTACCGCCATGTTCCGTACGCCGCCGAGTTCGGCGATGGCCTCCTCGGGGTCCTTCAGCGGCTTGCCGTGCATGCCCTCGTGGTTCTCCACGGAGGCCACGCCGCGGCCCTTCTGGGTGCGGGCGATGATGGCGGTGGGGCGGCCGACGGTCGACGTCGCCTCGCCGTACGCGCGGTCGATCGCGGCGATGTCATGCCCGTCGATCTCGATGGTGTGCCAGTCGAAGGCGCGGATGCGGCGGGCGTAGGCGTCGAGGTCCCACTGGTGGCGGGTGGGTCCGCGCTGCCCGAGCCGGTTGACGTCGATGATGGCGATGAGGTTGTCGAGCCGTTCGTAGCCCGCGTGTTCGAACGCCTCCCACATCGAGCCCTCGGCCATCTCGCTGTCCCCGCACAGCACCCAGACCCGGCTGGAGACGTGATCGAGCCGCTTTCCGGCCAGCGCCATGCCGACGCCGTACGGCAGCCCCTGGCCGAGCGATCCGGTGGCCACGTCCACCCAGGGCAGTTCGGGTGTGGGGTGGCCCTCCAGCCGGCTGCCGAGCTTGCGGAAGGTGAGCAGTTCCTCGTCCTTGAGCGCCCCGGCCGCCTTGTAGAGGGAGTACAGCAGCGGGGAGGCGTGCCCCTTGGAGAAGATCAGGTGGTCGTTGCCCGGGTGCTCCGGCTTCTCGAAGTCATAGCGCAGGTGGTTGCCCATGAGGACGGCCATCAGGTCCGCCGCCGACATCGACGACGTGGGGTGGCCGGACCCGGCGGCGGCCGAGGACCGCACCGAGTCCACCCGGAGCTGCTGCCCGAGCTCGCTGAGCTGTTCGTGTCGCATTGTTCTCCTTCCAGGTACTTCCGGCGGCCCGGCCTTCCGGCGGTTCAGCCTTCAGCCGCAGGCGGGGCAGCGGTTCAGCCGCCGCCGCGGCCGAGCCGCGCGACCTCGGGGGACTCGGTGTCCAGCGGTACCGACCAGGACGGCACCAGGCCGAACTGCACCGCCTGCGGCGGCAGCGCCGCGTCCAGCAGCCAGTCGGCGGCCACCCGGACCCGGTTGCCGGGCATGGCCATCAGGTGGTAACCGCGGGTGACCGCGTTGGCCGCGGGGCCGGCCAGCGGGATGTGCAGCGGGTCAGCGGCCGCCTGGAGCCCGCCGAGGTCGACCGTGAACCCCAGGTCGTGGTGTTTGTACGGGCGCGGGGTGCCGCGTCCGAGGGAGGCGAGGATGTTGTGGGCGGCCGTCTTGCCCTGGCGCTGCGCGTGCTGCGCGGTCATCGCCGTGAACTCGCCCGGCCGGGTCAGGTTGGGCACCGCGGCGGCGTCCCCGCAGGCCAGCACCTCCGGATGGCCGGGCACGGCCAGATACTGGTCGACCCGCAACCGTCCGTGCTCGGTGGCCAGCCCGAGGTCCTCCACCAGCGGGTCGGGGCGCACACCGACGCACCAGATCAGCGACCGCGTGTCGATGAACTCGCCGTCGTCGAGCAGCACGCCGTCGGAGGTGGCCTCCTTGACCGAGGTGCCCAGCCGGACGTCCACACCGCGCCGCAGCAGCACCCGGTCCGCGGTACGGGACAGCCGCTCGTCCAGGCTGGGCAGCACCCGCTTCGCCACGTCGAGCAGGATCCAGCGGGGCCGGGGATCGTGGCGCAGCGCGACGTTCCGCCGGGCGAGCGAATCGGTGAACAGCACGCCGTGGGCCGCCACTTCGGTGCCGGTGTATCCGGCGCCCACCACCACGAAGGTGCGGCGCGCGGCCCGCTCGCGGGGGTCGCGGGTGTTGGCCGCCATCTCGATCTGGCGGGTGACGTGGTCCCGCAGGTACAGCGCCTCCGGCATGCCGCGGAAGCCGTGGGCGTGCTCGGCCACGCCCGGGATCGGCAGCAGCTTGTTGACGCTGCCGACCGCCAGGACGAGCCGGTCGTAACCCATCTCGCCGCGCCCGCCCTCGGGGTCGGTCCAGGTGACCCGGCGGCCGGTCAGGTCGAGGGAGTCGACGTTGCCCAGCACCAGCCGGACGTGCGGCAGGGTGCCGGTGAGGGACACCGACACCCGGCGGGGCTCCAGGACCCCGGCGGCCACCTCGGGGAGGAGCGGCAGGTACAGAAAGTAGTCGTTGGGGTTGATCAGGACGATCTCCGCCGCACGCCGCAGCGAGCGCGACAGCGTACGGGCGGCCTGGTAGCCGGCGAAGCCGGCCCCCACGATCACGATGCGTACAGGGCTCACACGGACTCCCGGGCACAACGAGGGCAGAGCGCTCCAAGTGCCCGTACAGGCCGAAACCAAACCTGGAGTGGTGCCAGGGCGTGTCCGCACAGTCCCGCCGGGCCCGCGACGCCTGGCACGCACGCTCGCTGCGTTGTCGGGCCCGTCCAAGTAGGCCCGCCCCCAGACTCCGTCCGGGAGGTGCCCCCGCGAGGACGACCCTCCGCCTTGCGATCGCACGCACCAGACGCCGCGGGCTGACCCGACGCGACTGTGCGGACACGCCCTAGGCCTCGGCCCGGCGGATAATCTCTGCCGCTATGCGCGGACCGGCTCGTCCCAGTCGATGCGGTAGCCGGTCAGCCAGTCGTCGCCGCCCGTGGTGCCCGCCCGGTCGAGTCTGCGGGCCATCGTGGCGTCCCGCAGGGCGCGCTTGACCGGCCCGGGGGCGTTGCGGCGGGCCAGGCCCGCGCTGTTCGCGGCCACCTTCTCGACCCGTTCCCGGCGCAGCCCCTCGTACGCGGCGAGCGCCGACCGCGGGCCGGGCAGATCGCGCAGGCACTTGGCGAGCACCACCCCGTCCTCGATGGCCATCGAGGCGCCCTGGGCGGCGTTGGGCGCGCAGGCGTGGGCGGCGTCCCCCACGATGACCATGCCCTCCTCGGACCAGACGGGGGTGGAGAGGAGGTCGTAGGCGGCGGTGGCGACGATGTTCTCGCCGGTGGCGCGGACGATGTCGGCGGCCGGGGTGGGGTCCTCGGCGAACAGTTCCGTCAGCCGCTCCCGCCACTGCCCGGGGGTGACGGCGGCCAGCTCCGCCTTGGACAGTTCGGCGGCCGGGGCGTTGCTGAACCACCACACCTCGCCGTCGGGTGCGGCGGTGCAGCCGAAGAACGCCTGCTTGCCGAAGACCATCGTGTAGGTGTCCGGGGCGGGCGGCGCGGCGGCTTCGCGGGTGTAGCCGCACACCGTGTGCTGTCCGGTGTAGCGGGGCCGGGGCGCGCCCGCGTCGATGGTCCGGCGGATGAGGGAGTGGATGCCGTCGGCGCCGATGAGGACGTCGCCAACGGCCCGGCCGCCGTCCGCGAAGGACCCCACGATCGTGCCGTCCGGGCCGGTCTGGGCGGCCAGCAGCCGCTTGCCGTACTCGATGCGCACGCCGCGGCGCACCGCCTCGTCGCGCAGCACCCGGGCCAGCGTGGCGCGGCGGATCGTGACCGCCCCGAGGCCGCCGTCCTGCGCACCGGCCATCGGCTTGTCGCCGAGCCGTTTGCCGGTGTTGCTGATGAACTCGACGCGGCTGGCCGGGAAGGCGCGCTCCAGGACCGGCCCATGGGCGTCGATGGTGCGCAGCGCCTCCAGGCCGTTGTTCGCGACGAGGAGGAACGCACCGCCCGTGTCGGTGGCGTCCGGGGGGTACGCCTCGTAGACGACCGCGTCGACGCCCGCCTTGTGCAGGGCCATCGCGGTGACCGTACCGGCGATGCCGCCACCGATGATCAGGGCCTTGGTCATGGTGCTCCGTGACAGAGGGTCGGTAAAAGGTGACAGCACCATAGGGCCCGGACGCGGGTCCCGGGGCGGGTTCGCGCAGGCCGGTGCGGATAGGCCCGCTCTCGCATGTGTGGGCGGCTGTATGGGCGGCTGCGTGGGCGGCTGTTTGAACGGCTATGTGAGCAGCTACTTGAGCAGCCGGGACATCCGGCGGTCGGCGAGCGGTTTTCCACCGGTCTGGCAGGTGGGGCAGTACTGGAGGGCGGAGTCCTTGAAGGACACCTCGCGCACGGTGTCGCCGCACACCGGGCAGGGCTCGCCGGTGCGGCCGTGCACCCGCATCCCGCTGCGCTTCTCGGCCTTGAGGTCCCCGGCCGCCAGCCCCCGGGAGCGTTCGACGGCGTCGCGCAGGGTGGTACCCATCACCTCGTACAGGACGGCGATGTCCTCCTCGGTGAGGTCCGAGGCGAGCCGGTAGGGCGACATCCGGGCGGCGTGCAGGATCTCGTCGGAGTAGGCGTTCCCGATCCCGGCGATGACGCTCTGGTCGCGGAGCACCCCCTTGATCCGGTGGCGTACGCCGCGCAGCAGCCCGGCGAACGCCTCCCGGGTGAAGGCGTCGTCGAGCGGGTCGGGGCCGAGGCGGGCGATGCCCGGCACCTCGCCGGGGTCGCGCACGCAGTACACGGCGAGCCCCTTGCGGGAGCCCGCCTCGGTGAGGTCGAAGCCGGAGCGCTCCGGTCCGGAGAGCAGCAGCCGCAGCGCCAGCGGGCCCCGGCCGGGGCGCGGCGGGGCCTCGGGCAGTCCGTCCTTCCAGCGCAGCCAGCCCGCCCGGGCGAGGTGGATGACCAGGTGGGGGCCGTCCGTGGCCAGGTCGAGGAACTTGCCGTGGCGGCCGGCCGCGGTGACGGTGCGGCCTTCGAGGGCGGTCAGCGGCGGGTCGTACGTCTTCAGCACGCTCACCGCGACGGGCAGGACGCGGGCGATCTCCCGGCCCACGGCGCGGTCGGCCAGGATTCCGGCGAGGGCCTCCACCTCGGGCAGCTCCGGCATGCCACCAGTGTGCCGCAGCACCGGCGGGTGTGCGCCCGGCCGCCCGCGCCCCACCCCCGTACCACTCCGGGCTGCGGGGTGCGTCCCCCTCCCCTACTGTCACTCTTGTCCCTTCACATGCTTGATGTTCTGTTTGCCCCATACATCTCGTTGCCCCGCACGGAGAGTCCCCATGCCCGACACCGGACAGCGTGAGCGGTCCGTACCGCAGTACGAGCCGTACGAGGCTCATGAGGCGTACGAAGGGGGCAGCCCCGAGACCGAACGGCTGCTCTTCGAGAAGCTGGCGCGCGAGCTGATGAGCGTCCAGCGGGCGCAGCAGCAGGCGTCGGGCGCAGCGCAGCTGCTGCGCACGTTCCACGCGAAGGCGGCGCTCGGCGTGGAGAACGCGCGGCTGCGCTTCCACGACAGCCTTCCGCCCGAGCTGTGCGTGGGGTACGCCCGGCCGGGCGCCGCGTACCCGGCCGTGGTGCGGCTGTCCAACGAGAGCGGCACCGCGCGCCACGACGCCACTCCCGATCTGCGCGGGATGGCGGTGCGGGTCCAGGTCGCCCCCGGGGAGTGCCACGATCTGCTGGCCACCAGCTTCCCGGTGTCCCATGCCGCCGACGCACGCGAGTTCGTGGCCTTCGCGAAGGCCACGGCGGGCGCGGACACCACCGTCGAGCGGGCGTTCGGGCTCTTCGTCAGGCTGCCGCTGGCCGTCGGCTGGGGAGCCGCCGACCGGATGCGCCGCAATGTGCAGACCGCCACCCGCTACGCGGTCGGCTCGCTGGCCCGCGAGACGTTCTGGAGCCGGGGCGCGATCCTGTGGGGCGCGGCCGGGCCCGTGCGCTACCAGCTGCGCCCGGCCCCCGGCGGCACCCCCGCGCCGCTTCCCGACAGCTCCGACCCGGACTACCTCCGCCATGAGCTGACGATGCGGCTGGCCACCGGCGATGTGTGCTTCGAGCTGTGCGTGCAGCGGTACGCGGACGAGCGCCGCACCCCGGTCGAGGACGGCTCGGTGGAGTGGCGGGAGAGCGACGCCCCGGTCGTCCCGGTGGCGCTGCTGACCGTACCCCGCCAGGATCTCGACACCGCCGCGGCCCGGTCGGCGGCCCGCCGGGTCGAGCAGCTCGCGTTCAACCCGTGGCACACCACGGCGGAGTTCCGGCCGCTGGGCAACCTCAACCGGGCCCGCAAGGCGGCGTACGAGGCGGCCGCCGCGCACCGTCTCGGGCTGTGCTCCAGCACCGCGCCGCCGCCCCGCGACACGGTCCTCGGGCTGCCGGTGCGGGCCGGGGCCCGGCTGGCCTTCGGCCTGGTCGACCGCTATGTGCCGTGGCACCGGCTGCCGGTGCCACCGGGGCTGCTCGACCTGGCCGCGCTGCGCCGGACGCTCCAGCGGCTCGGTCTGGTGGACGGCGATGTCGCCGACCCCGGCCTCCACGAAAGCCCGCCGCCGTCCGCTCGCTGAACGCCGCCGCGGCCCACTGGACCGGTTCACCACCGCGATATCGTGTGGCGATTCACACGGGCCGGACACGGGGGAGCGGTTATGGACAGCGAGGTCGGGGCGGAGCGGGGACGGCGCGTCACCATACGGGACGTGGCCGCGCGCGCCGGGGTCTCCAAGGGCGCGGTCTCCCTCGCCTTCAACGACCGGCCCGGGGTCTCCCCGGCCACCCGGGACCGCATCTTCGCGGCCGCCCGCGAACTGGGCTGGGCGCCCCATCTCTCCGCCCGCTCGCTGTCCAGCTCCCGGGTGGACACGGTCGGCCTGGCCATCGCCCGCCCGGCCCGGATGCTGGGTCTCGAACCCTGGTTCATGGAGTTCGTCTCGGGCATCGAGAGCGTGCTGGTCGAGCGGTCCTGTTCGCTGCTGCTGCGGCTGGTGCGGGACATGGAGGAGGAGATCGCGGTCCAGCAGGCGTGGTGGCGCGGGCGGCAGGTGGGCGGCTCGATCCTGGTCGACCTGCGCGACGGCGATCCGCGCGTCCCCGCGCTGCGGCGGCTCGGGCTGCCCGCGGTCGCCGCCGGGCACCCGTCCCTGGCGGGCGGGCTCACCTCGGTGTGGACCGACGACGCCACCGCGGTGGGCGAGGCGGTGCGCTATCTGGCGGCCCTCGGCCACCGCCGGATCGCCCGGGTCGGCGGCGCGCCCGCGCTCGGCCACAGCACCGTGCGTACGGCTGCCTTCGAGGCCACCTTGGGCGAGTTGGGGCTCGGGGCGGGGCGCACGGTGGCCACGGACTTCTCCGGCGAGGAGGGCGCGCGGGCCACCCGCGCCCTGCTGGCCTCGGGCGACCGGCCGACGGCCATCATCTACGACAACGACATCATGGCGGTGGCCGGTCTGTCGGTGGCGGCCGAGATGGGGCTCGCGGTACCGGCCGATGTGTCGCTGCTGGCGTGGGACGACTCCCAGCTGTGCCGCCTGACGCATCCGACGCTGTCGGCCATGAGCCACGACGTGTTCGGCTTCGGCGCGGAGGTGGCGCGGCGGCTGTTCGACGTCCTGGACCGGGCCGAGCCCCGCGCCCACCAGGCCCCCACCCCGGCCCTCACCCCCCGCGGCAGCACGGCGCCGCCACCGCACCGGACGGCCTGAACCGGTTCAGCCGCCCCGCCACCCCGATGGCCGCCGTGGGCCCCGAATGCCGCGCCGCGCTGCGGGCACTCGCCGGAGGTGGTACGGATAGCCGCAGGCCGCGGCGGCAACAGGCCCAGGGAGCAGCCCTTATGGAGTGGTTCACCTCATCCGGCTACTGGCTGAGCCGGTTGGTCTTCCAACGGGGGCTGGCCGCCATCTACCTCTTCGCCTTCCTGACGGCGGCCACCCAGGGCCGGGCCCTGATCGGCGAACGGGGGCTCACCCCGGTGCCCCGGTTCCTCGCGCGGGTGCCGTTCCGCCGCTCGCCCAGCCTCTTCCATCTGCACTACTCCGACCGCTTCTTCACCGTCTGCGCCTGGCTCGGCGCCGCGCTGGCCGCCGCCGTGCTGGCGGGGGCCGCCGACGACGTACCGCTGTGGGCCGCGATGGCGGCCTGGCTGGTGCTGTGGCTGCTGTATCTGTCGATCGTCAACGTGGGGCAGGTGTGGTACGGGTTCGGCTGGGAGTCACTGCTGCTGGAGGCCGGGTTCCTGGCCGTGTTCCTGGGGAACGAGCGGACCGCGCCGCCCGTCCTGGTCCTGTGGCTGCTGCGCTGGCTGCTGTTCCGGCTGGAGTTCGGCGCCGGGCTCATCAAGCTGCGCGGGGACCGCTGCTGGCGCGATCTGACGTGCCTGTACTACCACCATGAGACCCAGCCGATGCCGGGCCCGCTCAGCTGGTACTTCCACCATCTGCCGAAGCCGCTGCACCGGGTCGAGACGGCGGCCAACCACGTGGCCCAGCTGGTCGTGCCGCTGGCCCTGTTCACCCCGCAGCCCGCGGCGAGCGTGGCCGCGGGCATCATCGTGGTCACCCAGCTGTGGCTGGTGGCCTCCGGCAACTTCTCCTGGCTGAACTGGGCGACGATCCTGCTGGCCCTCTCCGCGGTCGACGGGCGGCTGGCCGCCGAGGTGCTGCCGCTGCCGACGCCGCCCCCGCTCGCCGCTCCCCCGGTCTGGTACGAGGTCCTGGTGGCGGCGGCCTTCGTCTTCGTCGTGGTGCTCAGCTACTGGCCCGCCCGCAATCTGCTCTCGGGCCGCCAGCTGATGAACTACTCCTTCAACCCGCTCCATCTGGTCAACACCTACGGGGCGTTCGGCAGCGTCAACCGCAGTCGGCAGGAGGTGGTGATCGAGGGCACCGCCGCAGCCGTGCTCACCCCGGACACCGTGTGGAAGGAGTACGAGTTCCGGGGCAAGCCGGGCGATGTGCGCAGGATGCCGCGCCAGTTCGCGCCGTACCACCTGCGGCTGGACTGGATGATGTGGTTCGCCGGGATCTCCGCGGCGTACGCCGGGTCGTGGTTCACCCCGCTCGTCGGCAAGCTGCTGGTGAACGACCGGGCCACGCTGAAGCTGCTGCGCGCCTCGCCCTTCCCTGACGAGCCGCCCACCCACATCCGGGCCCGGCTGTACCTCTACCGCTTCACCACCCGGCGGGAGCGGCGAGCCGGGGGCGGATGGTGGCATCGCACCCTCATCGGCGAGTTCCTGCCGCCGGTCCGGCTGGAGCAGGTGGATCCACCCGGCCCGTGACGCCCTTCCTCCATCCGGCCGTCCCTTCTGCTTACTTTCCAGGGAATCAGGCACACATATTGCTGTTTGGGGGTCTCGGCGACCGAGGGAGCGCGGCCGGTGCTGCCATTTGCGATGCTGTCCGATCTCCTCACCCTGCCGGTCCGCGGCGTCAGCGGCCTGCGGCTGCGCCTCGCGGACGCCGTCGACGTCCTGCGGGACACCGGTGAGCGACGCACCCGCCGCAGGGTGTGGGCGCGGGAGGGCCGGGCGCATGTGGAGGTGCGCGGGCTCACCGGACACGGGGAGGCGCACGACCGGCTGGCCGGGGAGCTGAGGGCCGCGCTGCACCGCCTGCACGGCGTCAACTGGGCCGAGGTGAACGCGGCCGTGGGCCAGGTGCTGATCGACTACGACGAGGACCATCTCGGCACCGACGACGTTCTCCAGGTGATCGAGCACATCGAGGAGGCGCACGGAACCGGCACGGACACGTTCCCGGCCGGACGCCCGTGTCCGCCGTACGACACCGCTCCCGCCACGCTGGCCGCCACCGCCCTCGTCGCCGACTGCGTGGGCCTGGTGACGGCCACGGTCCGGCGCGTGACGCTGCTGCCCGCGCTCACCCCCGCGCTGCGCGTCCCGGTGGTGATGGCCGAGGTCCAGCCGCGGCTGCGCGGTCTGCTGGAGTCCCGGCTCGGCCCCGCCCACACCACCCTGCTGCTCGGCGTGTCGGGCGCGGTGGTGCACGCGCTGACCAGGGGTGAGGCCCCGCTGGCGCTGGACGCGGTGCAACGCGTCCTGCAACTCGCCGAGATCCGCGGCCGCCAGGCCGTATGGCAGCGCCGCGAGCCCGATCTGGTGCCCGGCTCCGACGGGCTGCCGCCGCGCTCCCGTCCCCCCGCGCCCCGCCCGGCGCCGCTGCCCGCCGGGCCGGTCGAGACCTGTGTCGAGCGCACCTCGCTGGCGTCCCTGATGGGGGCGGGCGGGCTGCTGGCCTGGACGCGGGCTCCGGGGCGCGCCGCGGAGGCGATCCTGGCCACCGTGCCGAGGGCCGCCGCCATGGGCCGTGAGGCTTTCGCCGCCCGGCTGGGCGAGGCGCTGGCCCGCGAGGGCGTGGTGCCCATGGACGGCGCGGCGCTGCGGCTGCTGGACCGGATCTCGGCGGTCCTGATCGACTCGGGCGTGCTGTGCACCCACCGCCCGCGGCTGCTGTCGGTGGTCACCGTCGGCGACCTGGACGAGGCCGGGGCGTGGAGCGCCGCGCAGTCCGTCCTGGACCGCCGCTCGCTGCCGGAACTCTCCGGCCCCGGCCCCTGGACCCGCGGCCCCTGGCGGCTGGAGCGGCCGGACGACGTCCCCGCGGCACCCCCGTCGAGCCCGTCGGCGATGACCGTGGACCTGTGGGACCCGCACGGCAGGCGGCAGGCGCGGGTCCGCATCGGCTGCGAACTCGACCCGCTGACCGACGCCGTGGTGGCCGCCGCCCGCGCCGGTGCGGACCGTCTGGTCCTCACCGAGCACGCGAGCGCGGAGGAGATCGCCCCCTGGGCGGACGAGTTGCTCGCCCGCGGCACGGCGCTGCCCGACCGGGTGCGCGGACTCCAGACCGACGGCCACGGCGTGCTGCTGATCAGCGCCGAGGAGGACGCGGCGCTGGGCGCGGCCGACCTCGGCATCGGCGTCGTACGGCGCGGCGGGGCGCGGGTGTGCTGGTCGGCGGATCTCCTCTGCGGCCCCGGGCTCACCCAGGTGTGGCGCGTGCTGCGGGCGCTGGAGGACGCGCGCGAGGTCAGCCACCGGTCGGCCCGGCTGTCGACGGGCGGCTCCGTACTCGGCGCGCTCATCGCCGCCGCGGGCACCCGGCCGACCGCGGTCGGGTTCGCCACCTCCCCGGTGTACAGCGCGGCCTTCCTGGCCGTGCTCGGGGGGATCGGCGCGGCGCGCCGGGTGCACCGCCGTCCGCTTCCGGCGGAGCGGGTCCGCGGCAACTGGCACATGCTGGGCGCGCGGGAGACGCTGAGCGTGACCCGCGCGTTCCAGGAGCACCGGGCGGAGCCGTCGGCCTTCGGCGTGTCGCACCACGAGGGCGCCCAGGCGACGACACGCCCGGCATGGGCGGCCGGGACGCGCCCGGTGCGCAAGGCCGCGGCCAGGGTCGTACGGGCCGGGGCCGCGGGCGCCGCCGCCTCCCCCGTCGGCGCGCTGACCCGGGACGCCGCGGCGCTGGTCGGCGCGGTGCGCGAGGAGCTGCGCGATCCGCTCACCCCCGTGCTGGCGCTGGGCGCCGCGGCGTCCGCGGCGGTGGGGTCCGGGGTGGACTCGCTCCTGGTCGCCGGTGTCATGGCGGGCAACGCGCTGATCAGCGGCGCGCAACGGCTGCGGGCCGACCGCTCGCTGCGGGGCCTGCTGCTGACCGAGCAGCGGTACGCCCGGCTGGTCGACTGGGCCCCCGCGATGTCCCTGGCGGATGGGATGGCGGTGGACCGCGAGGCGTTCTTCGCCGGGCTGGCCGAGGCCCCGGTGCGGCGGACGAACGCCGAGGACCTGACGGTCGGCGACATCGTCGCGCTGCGGCCCTCGGACGTCGTACCGGCCGACGTCCGGTTGCTGGTGAGCGACCGGCTGGAGCTGGACGAGGCCGGGCTGACCGGCGAGTCGGGGCCGGTCGCCAAGGACCCCGCCGCCACGCCCGGCGCCGATCTGGCGGACCGGTCCTGCATGGTCTACCAGGGCTGCACCGTGCTGGCCGGGACCGGCTACGCGGTGGTCGTGGCCGCCGGATCGCAGACCGAGGCGGGGCGCGCCGCCGCACTGGCCGGACGCGCCACCGCTCCCCTGGGCATCGAGGGCCGACTCGCCGCGCTGACCAGGGTCGCGCTGCCCGCCACCGGGCTCGGCGGCGCCGCCGTCACCCTGCTGGGGCTCCTGCACGGCGCACCGGTGCGGGAGGCCCTGGCCACGGGAGTGGCCGTCGCGGTGGCCGCCGTGCCCGAGGGGCTGCCGCTGGTGGCCACCGTGGCGCAGTCCGCCGCGGCGCGCCGCCTCTCGCACCGCGGGGTGCTGACCCGCTCGCCCCGGGTGCTGGAGGCACTGGGCCGGGTGGACACGGTGTGCTTCGACAAGACCGGCACGCTGACCGAGGGGCGGCTCTCCGTGTCCCGCGTGGCGGCGTACGACCACGACCTGCCCTTCGGCAGCCCGCTGGGCCGCCGCATGCTGCGCACCGCGGCCCGGGCCTGTCCCGGGCCCGAGGGCGGCCGGGCGCTGGCCCATGCCACCGACCAGGCCGTGGTGGACGCGGCGGCGGCGTACGGCGACGGGGACGACGCCTGGCAGCCGGTGTCCGAGCTGCCCTTCGAGGCCAGCCGCGGATTCTCGGCGTGTCTGGGCACGGAGTCCGGGCGGCCGCGACTCGCCGTCAAGGGGGCGCCCGAGGTCGTGCTCGACCGGTGCACCTCCGCCCTGGGCCCGGTGGCGGCGGGCGGCCCCGTACCGCTGACCCCCGAGCGGCTGCGTTCCACCGAGCGGCTGCTGTACTCGCTGGCCTCCGACGGGCTGCGGGTCCTGGCGGTGGCCGAGTCCGTCCCCGGTACGGCCGAGGTGCCCGACGCTCCCGACACGCCGGGGGCGGCGCTCGCCGAGCTGGCGCGCGGGCTGACCCTGCTGGGCTTCATCGCCATCGCCGACACCACGCGGCCGGGCGCCGCGGAGACCGTCAAGCGGCTGACCGACGCCGGGGTGAGCATCGCCATGATCACCGGCGATCATCCGACCACGGCCGCCGCCATCGCCCGAGAGCTGGGCATTCCCGACTCCGGCCCGGTGCTCACCGGCGCGGAGCTGGACACCCTGCCGGAGAAGGAGCGGGTCGAGCGGATCGCCCGGACCACCGTCTTCGCCCGGGTCTCCCCCGAGCACAAGGTCCGCATCGTCCAGGCGCTGCGGCAGGCCGGGCGGGTGGTGGCCATGGCCGGCGACGGGGTCAACGACGCGGCCGCGATCCGCCTCGCGGACGTGGGCATCGGTCTCTCGGCCCATGGCTCGACCTCGGCCCGGGCCGCGGCGGACCTGGTCCTCACCGATCCGGACCCGACCCGCATCCTGGACGCGCTGCGGGAGGGCCGGGCGCTGTGGCGCAGCGTGCGGGACGCGGTGGCGATCCTGGTCGGCGGCAACGCGGGCGAGGTCGCCTTCACCGTGCTGGGCGCGGCGGTGGCGGGCCGGGCGCCGCTCGGTACCCGTCAGCTGCTGCTGGTCAACCTGCTCACCGACATGCTGCCCGCGCTCGCCGTCGCCCTGGCCCGGGCCCGGGAGAACACCGCGGGGGAGGGCCCGGCCGGGGAGGATCCGCTGGCGGGCGGCCCCTCCCCCGCGCTGCTCGGCTCCGACCTGGGCCGGATCCTGGCCGTGCGCGGCACCGCCACCACGCTGGGCGCCGCGGCGGCGTGGAGTTGCGGGCGGATGACGGGCCGGGCCCGGCGGGCGAGCACCATGGGGCTCGCGGCGCTGGTCGGCACCCAGCTGGGCCAGACGTTCATCACCGACTGGCACAGCCCGCTGGTGCTGGTCACGGGGGTGGCGTCGGCGGCCGTCCTGTTCGCGGTCATCGAGACGCCGGTGGTCAGCCACTTCTTCGGCTGTACGCCGCTGGGGCCGGTGGCCTGGACGGTGGTGGGCGTGTGCTCGGCCGGTGCCACCCTGGGCGCCGCCGCCGCACCGCGGCTGCTCTTCTCCCGGCGGGTCCCCTTCACGGTCTAGAGAGGGCAGTGCGTCTCACCGGAAGCTTGTCGCTGTTCACCCGTTTTTCACCTTACGTGCGCGGCCTGCTTGCCCGCCCGGGTCAGGCTCCGGAAGTGGAAGCGGATGACTTGCTTCCACATACGTTCCGTCCCGTGAGGTAACCCATGGCCGAGATCCTGACGACCGCCCTGGCCAAGCTGGCCCGCATGGCCCTGGAAGCGCTGCTCGCACAGCTCGCGAAGTCGCTTCTGACCGTCGTGTTCAAGCCGCAGACCGCCCCGGCCGCCGCCTGAAACGACCGTTATTCGGCGACCGTTCGCCACGAACATCCCACCGTGGGCGATTTCTTCGGTACGAAGCTCGCCACGAATTTCGTTGATCGGCCTCGGCCCGTCACAATCACCAAGTGACCTTCCCCGTCCTCCAGCGGACTCGGTCCTTCCGGGTACCGCCGGTGAGGGGTGGGCGCTTTCGGATGCGTGAAGGAGATGACCTGCTGCGAGGAGGCACGTAGGTGGAAGAAAGGCTGGCCATGACGGTGGATGCGCGTGGTGACGTCGAGGAGTTCATCCTCGGGGAACGGTTCGCGTGCCTGGCGGGGCGTTCCGCCTGGCGCCGGGGAGGCATCACTCACCGCCACTATGACCTGCTGGGGGGCGAGGATTCCGCCCGGCTGCTGGCGCTCGATCTCGCGGAGTTCGTGAGTTCGGCGGACTGGAGCGCACGGACGTTCACCAGTTTCATCGCTACCTTCGAGCAACCGCGCGGGGTCGATGAGCTGCGGTTCGAAGAGCTCCTCTGGCAACAGCTGCAACTGCTGCACGAGCAGGACGCGGATTTCCATCACTGGGCGGAGGGTTATTCGTCCGATCCGCAGTCCCCGGAGTTCGCGTTCAGCGTGGCCGGCCATCCCTTCTTCGTGATCGGCCTGCACGAGACCCACCGCCGGTTCGGCCGCAGGCCGCCCTTCCCGATGCTGGCCTTCAACTCCCACGAACAGTTCGACCGGATCAAGGGCGCCGGGATGTGGGACCGGCTCGCGGAGAAGATCCGCAAGCAGGACATCCAGCTCCAGGGGGACATCAACCCCAACCTGTACGAGTACGAGGAGCTGTCGGAGGCCCGCCGGTACTCGGGCCGTCCCAAGCCGGCCGACTGGCAGTGCCCCTTCGCCGCCCGGGAGGCCGCACGGCAGGCCGAGCGGGAGCGCATGGCGGAGCGGGAGCTGACCGTTTCGGCGGCCGCGTCCGTCACCGGCACCGGCTGACGTTCCGCGGACGGCGGTGACGCCGCTGGGCCCGGGAGCGGACGACGCCCCCGGGCCCTGTGCGCGTGGCCGTGGTCAGTGGTCGTGCGCCGCCGCGCGGTGGACCGGGCCGTGGGCGGTCAGACAGTGCTCGACCAGCGGTTCGTCCGCGCGGCGGTGCTCGTCCCCGTCCACCCGGGGCCGCGGGGCCAGGGTGTCGAGGTGGTCCACTTGGAGCGTGGTGTGGGTGATGCCGTACTCCTCGCGCAGCACCTCCTCCAGCCCCTCCCGGACCGCGTGGCAGTCGCCCTCCGCCGCGACCAGGACATGGGCGGACAGCGAGACCTCGCCCGAGGTGATCTGCCAGATGTGCAGATCGTGCACCTCGGCCACCTCGGCGTGGGAAGCCAGCAGGCCCCCGATCTCATCGGGCTCGACCCCGGCGGGAGCCGCCTCCAGCAGCACGCGCCCGGAGGCCCGCAGCAGTTCCACGCCCGCCTTGATCATGAGAACGACCACGATGAGACCGGCGATCGCGTCGGCCCGGGCGTAGCCGGTGGTCACCACGACCAGTCCGGCGATCGCGGTGGCGATGAAGGCGTAGAGGTCGTTCAGCACATGCTGGAAGGCGCCTTCGATATTCAGCGAGGAGCGGTTCGCCTTCGACATGCACCACGCCGCCACGATGTTCACCACGACCCCGGCGAGCGCGACGATCAGCACCAGACCACCGGTCACCTCGGGCGGATCGATCAGCCGCTCCACCGCTTCATAGCCCAGGTATGCGCCGAGCAGCAGCAGGGAAAGCCCATTGGCCTGCGCGGAAAGGATTTCCGACCGCTTGAGCCCATAGGTATAGCCGCCGCGGGCAGGCCGGGCCGAAAGCCGGATCGCAATGAGCGCGAGGACGATCGAGGCGGCGTCGGTGAGCATATGGGCCGCGTCGGAAAGCAGCGCCACCGAACGCGCGATCACCCCGACCACGACCTCCACCAGCATAAAGCCGGTGATCAGCGCAAGAGCGATGGACAGCCACCGGCGGTCGGCGTTCTCCGCCACACCGTGCGTGTGCCCGCCATGACCCTCACCGTGTCCGTGCGTATGGGCTCCCACCCGCTCCTCCTCGGCTCGCCTTATGGGCAACGGCAATTGAACAGCACTTCGGAGAATTCTCCAAAGGCTGCAATGGACACGGTTATCAGGTGGCATTGCCTTATGAATTCGGCAACGCTTTTCATTGTCGTGCCGGGGCGTCACACCGGGAAAATGCGCGGTGCACCGGGCTCCTGAACGGACGTCACCCGGGTGGACGATCACGGGTCGCTGATGCGTACGAGGCCACGCCGGTGCGGGTGAGGTCGGCGCGAAGAAGGTGACCCCGCGGGGCGCGGCGCGTTGGCCGAACATGACGACGACGATGCGACGCCGTTCTCTCTCGCAGCCGAGCAGAGCGCTGGACCGGAGCACCGAAGGCGGAACGGTTCACCAGACGCTTCACCAGTCGAGCTGCGTACCGATCTACGCGGCGCTGGTCGAGCGCTGGTCGTCCGCGGGGCGGGCGGTGCCCGGGGCCTACGACCGCGAGTGGACCGAACTGGTCAACTGTCCGCCCTGGCCGGACCGGATCCGGGCGGCGGCCCGGCCGGCGGCACAGTCCTCCGCGGGCTGAGCCACCGCCCGTCCGGTCACTCGGGGAATCGCCGGGGATCAGTCGTCCCCGCCCTCCAGGCCGCCCTCGGTCTCCAGGAACAGCTCCCGGACCCGCTCCAGCACCTCCGGGTCCGGCTGCTCCCACAGACCGCGGCTCTCGGCCTCCAGCAGCCGCTCGGCCATGCCGTGCAGCGCCCAGGGGTTGGCCTCCTCCAGGAACGCGCGGTTCTCCGGGTCGAGCAGATAGGTCTGGGCGAGCTTGTCGTACATCCAGTCGGCGACCACGCCCGTGGTGGCGTCGTAGCCGAAGAGGTAGTCGACGGTGGCGGCCAGCTCGAACGCGCCCTTGTAGCCGTGCCGGCGCATCGCCTCGATCCAGCGCGGGTTGACCACCCGGGCCCGGAAGACCCGCGAGGTCTCCTCGTGCAGGGTGCGGGTGCGCACCGTCTCGGGGCGGGTGGAGTCGCCGATGTACGCGGCCGGGGCGGTGCCCTTCAGGGCGCGCACGGTGGCGACCATGCCGCCGTGGTACTGGAAGTAGTCGTCCGAGTCGGCGATGTCGTGCTCGCGCGTGTCGGTGTTCTTCGCGGCGACCGCGATCCTGCGGTACGCGCTCTCCATCTCCTCGCGCGCCGGGCGGCCCTCCAGCCCGCGGCCGTAGGCGTAGCCGCCCCACACCGTGTAGACCTCGGCGAGGTCGGCGTCGGTGCGCCAGTCGCGGCTGTCGATGAGCTGGAGCAGCCCCGCGCCGTACGTGCCCGGCCGGGAGCCGAAGATGCGGGTGGTGGCGCGGCGCTCGTCGCCGTGCTCGGCGAGGTCGGCGCGGGTGTGGGCGCGCACGTAGTTGACGTCGTCGGCCTCGTCCAGGGACGCGGCGAGCCGTACGGCGTCGTCCAGCAGCCCGACGACGTGCGGGAAGGCGTCGCGGAAGAAGCCGCTGATGCGCAGCGTGACATCGACGCGCGGGCGACCCAACTGGTCGGCGGGTACGGGTTCGAGTCCCGTCACGCGCCGCGACGCGTCGTCCCACACCGGGCGGATGCCCATCAGCGCCAGCGCCTCGGCCACGTCGTCGCCGGAGGTGCGCATCGCGCTCGTCCCCCACAGCGACAGGCCGACCGACCGCGGGTACTGGCCGTCGTTGTCGGCGCGGTAGCGCTCCAGCAGCGAGTCGGCGAGCGCCTGGCCGGTCTCCCAGGCCAGTCGGCTGGGCACGGCCTTGGGGTCGACGGAGTAGAAGTTGCGGCCGGTCGGCAGGACGTTGACCAGGCCCCGCAGCGGCGATCCGGACGGCCCGGCCGGGACGAAGCCGCCGCTCAGGGCGTGGACGGCGTGGTCGATCTCGTCGGTCGTGGCGGCCAGGCGCGGTACGACCTCGCGGGCGGCGAACTCCAGGATCGCGGTGACCGCGGTCCGCTGGGCCTCGGGCAGCTCCAGGGCGGCCTTCTCGGCGGCCTCCGGGGCCCAGTCCGCGTCCTCCATCGCCTGGACGAGGGCGCGGGCGCGCTCCTCGGCCTCGTCCGCGCCGGTGCGGGTGGCGGCCGACTCGTCCAGGCCCAGCGCCTCGCGCAGCCCGGGGAGCGCCGACGTACCGCCCCAGATCTGGCGGGCGCGCAGGATGGCGAGGACGAGGTTGACGCGCTCGGGTCCGGTGGGCGCGCCGCCGAGGACGTGCAGACCGTCGCGGATCTGGGCGTCCTTGACCTCGCACAGCCAGCCGTCGACGTGCAGCAGGAAGTCGTCGAAGCCCTCGTCGTCGGGCCGCTCCTCCAGCCCCAGGTCGTGGTCGAGCCGGGCGGCCTGGATCAGGGTCCAGATCTGGGCGCGGATGGCGGGGAGCTTGGCCGGGTCCATCGCGGAGATGGCGGCGTACTCGTCCAGCAGCTGTTCCAGCCGGGCGATGTCGCCGTAGGAGTCGGCGCGCGCCATCGGCGGTACGAGGTGGTCGACCAGGGTGGCGTGGACGCGGCGCTTGGCCTGGGTGCCCTCGCCGGGGTCGTTGACCAGGAAGGGGTAGATCAGCGGCAGGTCGCCGAGTGCGGCGTCGGGTCCGCAGGCGGCGGACAGGCCCGCGTTCTTGCCGGGCAGCCACTCCAGGTTGCCGTGCTTGCCCAGGTGCACCATGGCGTCGGCGCCGAAGCCGCCGTCGGCCTCGGGGGTCGCCATCCAGCGGTAGGCGGCCAGGTAGTGGTGCGAGGGCGGCAGGTCGGGGTCGTGGTAGATGGCGATGGGGTTCTCGCCGAAGCCGCGCGGCGGCTGGATGACGACCAGGAGGTTGCCGTGGCGCAGCGCGGCGAGGACGATCTCGCCCTCCGGGTCGCGGCTGGTGTCCACGAACATCTCGCCGGGCGGCGGGCCCCAGTGCTCCTCGACCGCGTCGCGCAGCTCCTGCGGCAGCGTGGCGTACCAGCGGCGGTAGTCGGCGGCGGGGATGCGGACCGGGTTCTTGGCCAGCTGCTCCTCGGTGAGCCAGTCCTGGTCGTGGCCGCCCGCCTCGATGAGGGCGTAGATCAGGTCGTCGCCGACGCCGGAGGCCAGGCCCGGGAGCGCGCCCTCGCCCTCCTCGGGGCCGAAGTCATACCCTTCGGCGCGCAGTCGGCGCAGCAGGGCGACGGCGCTGGCGGGGGTGTCGAGGCCGACCGCGTTGCCGATCCGGGAGTGCTTGGTGGGGTAGGCGGACAGGACGAGCGCGAGGCGCTTGTCGGCCGCCGGTATGTGCCGGAGCCGGGCGTGTCGTACCGCGATTCCGGCGACACGCGCGGCGCGCTCGGGGTCGGGGGCGTAGACCGGCAGGCCGTCCTCGTCGACCTCCTTGAAGGAGAACGGCACGGTGATCAGCCGCCCGTCGAACTCCGGGACGGCGACCTGGGTCGCGGCGTCCAGCGGCGAAAGGCCCTCGTCGTTCTCCTCCCACGCGCTGCGCGGCGAGGTCAGGCACAGCGCCTGGAGCACGGGGACGTCGAGCGCGGCGAGCGCGCCCGCGTCCCACGCCTCGTCGTCGCCGCCCGCCGACGCCTCGGCGGGGCGGGTGCCGCCCGCGGCGAGCACGGTGGTGACGACGGCATCGGCCGCGCCGAGGGCCTCGATCAGCTCGGCCTCGGGGGACCGGAGCGAGGCGACGAACAGCGGCAGCGGGCGGGCCCCGGCGTCCTCGACGGCCTGGCACAGCGCCTCCACGAAGGCGGTGTTGCCGCTCATGTGGTGGGCGCGGTAGTAGAGCACGGCGATCGTCGGGCCGGTGACGTCCTCGCGCGCGGTGCGCTCCAGCGGCCCCCAGGTGGGGGCGGGGGCGGGCGGTTCGAAGCCGTGGCCGGTGAGCAGCACGGTGTCGGACAGGAACCGGGCCAGCTGGTCCAGGTTCGCGGGTCCGCCGTGCGCGAGGTAGGCGTGCGCCTCGGCGGCGATCCCCACGGGGACCGTGGACGCCTCCATGAGCTGGGCGTCAGGGGCCTGTTCACCGGTCAGGACGACGACCGGCAGGTCGCCCGCGAGCAGGGTTTCGAGGCCGTCCTCCCAGGCGCGGATGCCACCGAGCAGCCGCACGACGACGAGTTCGACACCGTCGAGGAGCCCGGGCAGATCGTCGAGCGCGAGCCGCGCCGGGTTGGCGAGGCGGTACGGCACCGGGCCCGTGGCCGCACGGGCACTGAGCAGGTCGGTGTCGGAGGTCGACAGCAGCAGGATCATGGCTCAGCGCCTTCCTCGGGGTCCGCGCCCCGGGCGGGTTGGAAGACGGCGGGAGTTCCTGGCTCGCGCGGCGGGCTGCCGTGCTCACAGTGGCGGGACCGCACCGGATTCGCACCGGTTTCCTCCCCCAGGTGGTGCCTCGCCGACCATGCCGGGCTCCCGACGCCTGGCCTGATCGGCACGACACCCCCTGGACGCCGTCTTAAGCGTCAGGCGGGCCAGACGGCCCGCCGCAGAGCATAGTAGGCGTTGCTGACCTGGCACGGGACAGTGCGGGCCGACCGGACGTCGGTATGCTCGCCGCCATGTCCCTCCCCCCGACAACCATCCCACCTGCGGATGAAGCGCCCTCGCCGCGGGCGCGCGGACGCGATGACGCCTGCCCCGGCGCGCTGCGGCTGCACCCGGCGGACGACGGCTCCCTGGCCCGCGTCCGGATACCGGGCGGCCTGCTGACGGCCGGTCAGGCGCGGGCGCTGGCAGGGGCGAGCGAGGAGCTGGGGGACGGTCGGCTGGACCTCACCTCGCGGGGCAATCTCCAGGTCCGCGGCCTGGACGCGGCATGCGGCGGCGAGCTGGCGGCCGCGTTGCGGGCCGTCGGGCTGCTCCCCTCCGACCGGTTCGACCGGGTGCGCAACATCGTGGCGTCCCCGCTGGGCGGCCTCGACGGCGCCGGATGCGGCGATGTCACCGCGTGGGCACGGGAGTTGGACGTCGCGCTGTGTTCCGGGACACGGGAAGAGTTGTCCGGCTTGTCGGGTCGTTTCCTGTTCGCGATGGACGACGGCCGGGGCGATGTCGCCGCACTCGGCGCGGATGTGACATTGATCGCAACGCGGAACGGCGGAGCGGTGCTGCGGGTGGGGTCCGGCGCGCCGGGGCCGGAGTCCGGTCCCGGGGCCGACCTGGAGGTGCGGGGGCGGGACGCGCCGCGCGCCGCCGCGCTGGCCGCCGTGGAGTTCCTGGCCCGGGCCGGGGCGAGCGGTACGCGGGCGTGGCGGGTACGTGAACTGCCCGCGCAACACGCCGTGACCGCCGACGGCTTGGCGGCGCGGCTCGCGGACGAGGGCGTCGAAGCCGTACGTATCGGACGGAGCGGACCGGTCGGCGAGCCCGGCGCGCCGCCCGCGCCGGGCGTCGTGTCCGGGCCGGACGGGAGCCACGCCGTGTCGGTCCTCGTTCCCCTGGGCCGGGCCGGCGCGGCGCAGTGGCGGCTGCTCGCCGGGCTCGCCTCCCGGGGCGGGTCGGGTGAGCTGCGTGTGACACCCTGGCGCGGCGTGGTGCTCCCGGGGTTCACCGCGGACGGCGCGGCGGACGCGGCGCGGGAGGCGGCCGACGCGGGGCTGGTGACCGATCCGGGCTCCCCGTGGGTCGGGGTCGGCGCGTGCACGGGACGGCCTGGCTGCGCCAAGTCCCTGGCCGATGTGCGCGCCCACGCGGCGCGCGCGGTGGCGGACGCCCCCCGCTCCCCCGACACGCCGCAGGGTTCCCCCGACACGCCGCCGGTGTACTTCTCCGGCTGCGAGCGGCGCTGCGGCCACCCCGGCGGCCGCTGGGTGGACGCGCTGGCCACGTCCGGTACGGACTACCGGCTCACCGTGCGCGACACGCGGGAGCCGGACGGCGCGACAGACGGCGGCACGACCGGCGGCGGCACGACCGGCGGCGGCGTGACCGGCGGCGGCGTGACCGGCGGCGGCGTGACAGACGTGGCAGCAGAGCAATTGGCCGACGCCGTGGCGACGGCCCGCGGAACGGCATGATCAACGACATGATCGAGGACACAGTGTTCGACTACGAGAAGGACGGGGCGGCCATCTACCGTGCCTCCTTTGCCACCATCCGCGCCGAGGCGGACCTGGGCGGCCTCCCCGCCGACGTCAGCCAGGTCGTGGTGCGGATGATCCACGCATGCGGCATGGTCGACCTGGTCAAGGACCTCGCGTACACGCCCGAGGTGGTGACGCGGGCCCGGGAGGCGCTGCGCGCCGGGGCGCCCGTGCTCTGCGACGCGCAGATGGTCGCCAGCGGCGTCACCCGCAAGCGGCTGCCCGCCGACAACGACGTGGTGTGCACGCTGTCCGACCCCGCCGTACCGGAGTTGGCGCGGCGCATGGGCACGACGCGCAGCGCCGCCGCGCTGGAGCTGTGGCGGGACCGGCTGGAGGGGTCGGTCGTGGCGGTCGGCAACGCGCCCACCGCGCTGTTCCGGCTGCTGGAGATGATCGAGCAGGGCGCGCCGCGCCCGGCCGCCGTCATCGGCGTACCGGTCGGGTTCATCGGCGCCGCCGAGTCCAAGGAGGCGCTGGCCGGACACCCGGCGGCGCCCCACCATCTGGTGGTGCGCGGCCGACGCGGCGGCAGTGCCATCGCCGCGGCCGCGATCAACGCGATAGCGAGCGAGGAAGAGTGAGCGAGCAGCAGCGACAGGCGACGCCCGCGGCGAAGGGCCGGCTGTACGGCGTGGGCCTCGGCCCCGGTGACCCGTCCCTGATGACGGTACGGGCGGTGGAGGTCATCGCCGGGGCCGATGTGGTCGCGTACCACAGCGCCCGGCACGGCCGCAGCATCGCCCGCTCCATCGCCGAGCGGCATCTGCGGCCCGACCACATCGAGGAGCGGCTGGTCTACCCGGTCACGACGGAGGGCACCGACCATCCGGGCGGCTACCGGGGCGCCATGGAGGAGTTCTACACGGAGGCGGCGGCGCGGCTCGCCGCGCACCTCGACGCGGGGCGCACGGTCGCGGTGCTGGCCGAGGGCGATCCGCTCTTCTACGGCTCGTACATGCACATGCACAAGCGGCTCGCCGACCGCTACGCGACCGAGGTGATCCCCGGCGTCACCTCGGTGAGCGCGGCCGCCGCCCGGCTCGGCGCGCCGCTGGTGGAGGGCGAGGAGGTGCTGACGGTCCTCCCGGGCACGCTGCCCGAGGAGGAGCTGACGGCGCGCCTCGCGACGACCGACGCGGCGGCGATCATGAAGCTCGGCCGCACCTTCCCGACCGTACGGCGCGCCCTGGAGCGTTCGGGGCGGCTCGCCGACGCGCGGTACGTGGAGCGCGCCACGATGAGCGCGGAGCGCACCGGGGCGCTGGGCGAGGTCGACCCGTCGTCGGTGCCGTACTTCTCGGTGGCGGTGCTGCCGAGCCGTATCGACGCACCGGGCGCCCCGGCCCCCTCCGCGTCCGGGCGCCCGGGCGAGGTCGTGGTGGTGGGCCTCGGCCCGGCCGGTCCGCTGTGGCTCACCCCCGAGGCGCGCGGTGAACTGGCCGCCGCCGAGGACCTGGTCGGCTACACCACCTATCTGGACCGGGTCCCCGTACGCCCCGGGCAGCGGCGCCACCCCTCCGACAACAAGGTCGAGGCCGAGCGCGCCGAGTTCGCCCTCGATCTCGCCCGGCGCGGTCGGCGTGTCGCGGTGGTGTCCTCGGGCGACCCCGGCGTGTTCGCCATGGCCACCGCCGTGCTGGAGGCCGCGTCCGAGGAGCCGTACCGCGACGTCCCGGTCCGTGTGCTGCCCGGCATGACCGCGGCCCACGCCGCGGCCGCCCGCGCGGGCGCGCCCCTCGGCCACGACTACGCCGTGGTCTCCCTGTCCGACAGGCTCAAGCCCTGGGAGGTCATCGCCGAACGCCTGCGCGCCGCGGCCGCGGCCGACCTGGTCCTCGCCCTCTACAACCCCGGCTCCCGCAGCCGGGTCTGGCAGGTCGGCAAGGCGCGCGAACTCCTCCTGGAACACCGCGCGCCGGACACCCCGGTCGTCCTGGGCCGCGACATCGGCGGCCCCGAGGAGAGCGTCCGCATCATCCGCCTGGCCGACCTCGACCCGGCCGACGTGGACATGCGCACGATCCTCCTGATCGGCTCCTCCCAGACGCGCACCGCCCGCCGCGGCGACGGCACCGAGATCGTCTGGACCCCGCGCCGCTACCCCGAGGGGTGACGGCCCCCGGCGTCAGGCCGGGGTCGTACGGAGCCAGGCGACGGCCTCGGCGGGGGTCCGGGCCACCGGGACGCCCTCCGGGGCGGGCGGGCGCCGGACGACGACCACGGGGATTCCGGCGTCGCGGGCCGCGGCCAGCTTGGGGGCCGTGGCCCCGGCGCCGCTGTCCTTGGTGACCAGGACGTCGATGCGGTGGCGGCGCAGCAGGGCGGTTTCGCCTTCGAGGGTGAACGGGCCGCGGTCGAGGATGACCTCCATGCGGGGCGGAACCGGTGGCTGCGGGGCGTCGACCGAGCGCATCAGGAACCACGGGGCGGTGAGGTGGGCGAAGGCGGCCAGTCCCATGCGGCCGGTGGTGAGGAAGACCCGCTCCCCCAGCTCCGGCAGCAGCCGCGCGGCCTCCTCCAGTGAGGCCGCCGGGTGCCAGCGGTCGCCCGGGCCCGCCACCCAGCCGGGGCGGCGCAGGGCGAGCAGGGGAACATGGACGGCGGCGGCCGCACGGGCCGCGTTGTGACTGATCGTGTCGGCGAAAGGATGGGTGGCGTCGATGAGCGCGTCCACCTGGTGCTCGCGGAGCCAGCGGGCCATGCCCTCGGGGCCCCCGAACCCGCCGATCCGCACCTGCCCGGCGGGCAGTCGCGGTTCGGCGACCCGGCCCGCGAGGGAACTGGTGACGCGCAGGGCGGGATCGCCGTCCAGCTCCGCGGCGAGTCGGCGGGCCTCGGTGGTGCCGCCCAGGATGAGCACGTGGCGCGCCGGTGCGCTGTTCATCGGATGCCTTTCGTCGCCGGTGCGCCCGTCATCGTATGCGCGGCGGGTGGACCGTGGCTGAGCCGGAGACCGGGGCGAGCGGGGGCCGCGGGGCGAGCGGGGGCCGCGGGGCGCAGCTGGAGCGCACCGGGCTGCGGCACGGCTGGACCACGGGGGCGTGCGCGACGGCCGCGACGACGGCCGCGTACACCGCGCTGCTCAGCGGCGAGTTCCCCGATCCCGTGACCATCGCGCTGCCGAAGGGCCAGCGGCCCGCGTTCGCGCTGGCGGCCGAGGAGCTGGGCGCGGACCGGGCCATGGCCGCGGTCGTGAAGGACGCCGGGGACGATCCCGATGTGACGCACGGCGCGCTGGTACGGGCGACCGTACGGGCCCTGCCCCCGGGCCGCGGCGTGGTGTTCCGGGCCGGGCCCGGCGTCGGCACCGTCACCCGGCCCGGGCTGCCGCTCGCGGTGGGCGAACCGGCCATCAACCCCGTGCCGCGGCAGATGATGAGCGACCACGTCGCCGAGGTCGCCGCCCGCCACGGCGGCAGCGGTGACGTCGAGATCGAGATCTCGGTGGACCACGGCGAGGAGATCGCCCGCAGCACGTGGAATCCCCGGCTGGGCATCCTCGGCGGGCTGTCCATCCTCGGGACGACCGGCATCGTGGTGCCGTACTCCTGCTCGGCCTGGATCGACAGCATCCGGCGCGGGGTGGACGTGGCGCGGGCGGCGGGGCGGCGGCACGTGGCGGGATGTACGGGGTCGACCTCCGAGAAGGTGGCGGTGGCCGAGCACGGGCTGCCCGAGGACGCCCTGCTGGACATGGGTGACTTCGCGGGCGCCGTGCTGAAGTACCTGCGCCGCCACCCGGTGGACCGGCTGACGGTCGCGGGCGGTTTCGCCAAGCTCTCCAAGCTCGCCGCGGGCCACCTGGACCTGCACTCCTCCCGCTCCCAGGTCGACAAGGCCTACCTCGCCGATCTGGCCCGCCGCGGCGGCGCGGACGAGGAACTGGCCGCGGCGGTCGCGGCGGCCAACACCGGCCTGGAAACGGTGCAGCTGTGCGCGGCCCGGGGCGTGCCCCTCGGCGATCTGGTCGCGGCAGCGGCCCGTGACACGGCGTTGGGCGTCCTGCGCGGGGCCCCGGTCGCGGTCGACGTGATCTGCATAGACCGCGCGGGCACGATCGTGGGCCGCGCCGCCTCCCGCGGACCGCGGGAGGTCTGACGCACCCACGCGAGCGCTCAGCTGCCGGGCGTGTCACACGGGGGGTGGGGGCGGTCGCGCTCCGGGGAGTAGAGGTGGCTGTCGCGGAACTGCTCGGCGGCCAGGGTGCGGCCCACCATGATGACAGCCGTGCGCACCACACCGGCCGCCTTCACCTGGTCCGCGATGTCCGCCAGGGTGCCGCGCAGCACCAGTTCGTCGGGGCGGCTGGCCATGGCGACCACGGCGGCCGGGCAGTCGGCGCCGTAGTGCGGGAGGAGCTCGTCGACCACGCGGTCCACGTAGCGGGCGGCGAGGTGCAGGACGAGCAGGGCGCGGCTGCGGCCGAGGGTGGCGAGGTCCTCGCCGTCGGGCATGGGGGTGGCCTGCTGGGCGATGCGGGTGAGGATGACGGTCTGGCCGACGGTCGGCACGGTCAGCTCCCGGCCCAGCGCCGCGGCCGCGGCCGCGAAGGCGGGGACGCCGGGGACGACCTCGTACGGGATCCCGGCCGCGTCGAGGCGCCGCATCTGCTCGGCGACAGCGCTGAAGACCGACGGATCGCCGGAGTGGAGGCGGGCCACGTCGTGGCCCGCCTCGTGCGCGGCGGCGAACTCGGCGGTGATCTGGTCGAGGTCGAGCCCGGCGGTGTCGACGAGCCGGGCGTCCGGCGGGCATTCGGCCAGCAGTTCGCGCGGTACGAGGCTGCCCGCGTAGAGGCACACCCGGCAGCGCCCGAGGGTCCGCGCGCCGCGCAGGGTGATGAGATCGGCGGCGCCGGGGCCCGCGCCGATGAAGTACACCGTCATCGTGTTTCTCCGCGTTTGGTGGTGGACCACTGGGTGACCGGCATCGCCTGGCGCCATCCCGTGAAGCCGCCCACGGGGGTGGCGTGCGAGACGGCGAGGCGGACCAGGTCGCCGCCGTGGCGGGTGTACCAGGTGGTGAGCAGGGCTTCGGATTCGAGGGTCACGGTGTTGACCACGAGGCGGCCGCCCGGCGGGAGGGCGTCCCAGCAGGTCTCCAGCAGGCCGGGGGTGGTGGCGCCGCCGCCGACGAAGACGGCGTCGGGCGTGGGCAGGCCGGTCAGGGCGGCCGGGGCGGCGCCGGTGACGACACGCAGCGCGGGGACGCCGAGGGCGGTGGCGTTGCGGGTGATGCGGTCGGCGCGCACCGGATCGCGTTCGACGGACACCGCGCGGCAGGCGGGGTGTGCGCGCATCCACTCCACGCCGATGGAGCCGGAGCCGCCGCCGACGTCCCACAGCAGTTCGCCCGGGGCGGGGGCGAGGGCGGCGAGGGTGGCGGCGCGGATGTGGCGCTTGGTCAGCTGGCCGTCGTGTTCGTACGCGGCGTCCGGCAGCCCGGGGACGGCGGACAGGTGCCGGGTGTCCGCCGCCGGGGCGCAGTCGAGGGCGATGACGTTGAGGGGGTCGCCGGGCGGGTGGGGCCACGCCTCGGCGGTGCCCTCGACGGCGTGTTCCCGCGCGCCGCCCAGCTGTTCCAGGACCCGCATCCGGGTCGGGCCGAAGCCGCGGTCCCGCAGCAGCCCGGCGACCTCGGCCGGGGTCCCGGCCCCGGCGCTGAGGACGAGCAGCCGACGGCCCGGGTACAGGGCGCGGGACAGGGTGGCGAGGGGGCGGCCGACGAGGCTGATCACCTCGGTGGCCTCCTGCGCCCAGCCGAGCCGCGCACAGGCATAGGAGACGGACGACGGATGCGGCAGCACCCGCAGCGCGCCGGGGCCCAGCAGCTCGGTGAGGGTGCGGCCGATGCCGAAGAACATGGGGTCGCCGCTCGCCAGCACACAGACCCGGCGCCCGGTGTGTTCGGCGAGCAGCCCGGGGACGGCGGGGCGCAGGGGCGACGGCCAGGGCAACCGCTCGGCGGCGCAGTCCGGTGGCAGCAGGTCGAGTTGGCGCGGTCCGCCGATGACGACCTCGGCCGTGCGCAGCGCCTCGCGACCGGCCGGGGCGAGCCCGTCCCATCCGTCGGCGCCGATGCCGATGACGGTCAGGGGGGTGGGTGGTGGGCTCACAGGTGTTCCTCGTAGTGGTTCGGGGGGCGGCTGCAACTCTACTGACCTGCTACGACGCTCCCGCCTCCGGCTCCGCCTCGGCCAGCGCCAGCAGCTCCGCCGCCGTCATCCCGGCCGGTATCGGCTCGGGCGCGGGCGTCCGCAGCGGCGGCTGCCAGCCGTCCTCGGGGGCCCACCGCCGGATGACGCGGGCGGGCGCCCCGGCGACCACGGCGTGGTCGGGCACCTCGCCCCGTACGACCGCCCCGGCCGCCACGACGACGTTGCGGCCCAGCCGCGCCCCGGGCAGGATCACCGCGCCCGCGCCCAGCCAGCTTCCGGAGCCGATCTCGACGGGGGCGGAGCGCGGCCACTGGCGGCCGATGGGCTGGTGGGGGTCGTCGTACGAATGGTTGTCGCTGGTCACGTAGATGTACGGGCCGCAGAACACGTCATCGCCGAACACCACGGCCCGGGAGGCGATGACATGGCTGCCGCGGCCCAGGACCACGCCGTTGCCGATGCGCAGAACCGGATCGGGGCCGAGGTCCACACCGGGCATCATGCCCGCGGTGAGGGTCACCTGTTCGCCGACCACGCAGTGCTCGCCGAGTTCGATCCACGCTTCGCCGAAGATGGTGCCCTGGGGGAACGCCAGCCGAGTGCCGGTGCCGATGCGGGCGAAGCGGTACGGGCCGGGCCGCTCGGCGGTGACCGCGCCCGCGCTCTGGACGGCTCGCCATCCGCGGTGCACCAGCCGGGAGGTGGCACGGCGGCGCCACGCCCGCCAGGATGAGAACACGTTCTCGTTCTTCGGCATGTGCACACCGTATCCGGCCGCCCGGCACCGCGGTACGCGGTCACCGCCGCACGACGCGGTCACCGCCGCAGGACGCAGTCACCGCACAGGCCGCCGCCCGGCACCCGGTAGTACAGGCAGCAGGTGTGGCGCCGGAAAGCGAGCGGCGCGGTGGTCAACTCCCCCGTGTCACACAGCGGCGGGTACGCGAACTGGGCGCGGGCCACGGCCATCGCCCGCTCCCCCGCCTCGTATCGGCCCCGCGCCCGGCACCAGTCGTGCAGCACCCGCAGCGAACCCACCAGCGCCGAGGCGGCGTTGCCCCACAGCAGGCGGTCCGAGACCCGGTACGCGCGGCCGACGGCGTGGTGCAGCGGCGTCAGATGCGCGTACGCGGACTCGGCGAGCTGTCCGGCGAGCCCGCCGGGTTCGCCCTTCGCCCGCGGCGGGCCGGTCCACCACAGGTCGTCGGGGGCGGTGCGCGCGGGGTTCCACCACAGCTGGTCGGGGCGGAGGTCGTACACGGTGCCGGAGAGGGCCGCGGGGCCGAGCGCGAGCGACCATACGCGGGCGGCGAGCCCCTGGAAGGCGAGGGAGGCCGCGACCCTCGGCTCCTCGGTGCCCAGGCTCGCGGCGACCGCCTCCACCCGGCCGCGCAGCAGGGGCGCGGCGGTGCCCTCCCCGGTCAGCCGGTAGGCCTCGCCGATCCGCGCGTAGCCCTCCTCACGCGGATCGCGGGAGGCGGAGCCGGTGCGCAGGGCGAAGAACGGCCCCACCTCGGCGGCCCATCCCACGGTCGGCACTCAGCCGTCGGCCGGGGTACGGAACGCCTCCAGCAGCCGGTCCGCGGCCAGCGTCGCCGTCAGCGTGCCGTCACGGACCTCCTGTTCGAGGCCGGGCGCGAGGCGGCGCACCTCGGGGTGGGCGTGCAGCCGGGCGAGCAGCTGGTCGCGCACCATGGACCAGGTCCAGCCGACCTGCTGGTCGCGGCGCTTGGCCTCCAGCGCGCCGGTGGCCTCCAGCACCCGGCGGTGCTGCTCCAGCCGCTCCCACACCACGTCGAGCCCGGTGTTCTCGCGCGCCGAGCACGTGAGCACCGGCGGGTTCCACGGGGCGTCCGGGGGCTGCAACAGCCGCAGCGCGCCCGCCAGTTCGCGGGCCGCGGACTTGGCGTCCCGGGCGTGCGGACCGTCCGCCTTGTTGATGGTGACGACGTCGGCCAGCTCCAGCACGCCCTTCTTGATGCCCTGCAACTGGTCGCCGGTGCGGGCCAGGGAGAGGAGCAGGAAGGTGTCGACCATGCCCGCGACGGCGGTCTCTGACTGGCCCACGCCGACGGTCTCCACAAGCACCACGTCGTAGCCCGCGGCCTCCATCACCACCATGGACTCGCGGGTGGCGCGGGCGACCCCGCCGAGCGTCCCGGCGCTCGGCGAGGGCCGTACGAAGGCGTTCGGGTCGACGGCCAGCCGCTCCATCCGGGTCTTGTCGCCCAGGATGGAGCCGCCCGTACGGCTGGAGGACGGGTCGACGGCGAGCACCGCCACCCTGTGGCCGAGCCCGGTGAGCATGGTGCCCAGGGCATCGATGAAGGTCGACTTGCCCACCCCGGGCACCCCGCTGATGCCGACCCGCCGCGCCCCGCCGGTGTGCGGCAGCAGCTCGATCAGCAGCCGCTGGGCGAGGTCACGGTGGTCGGCCCGGGTGGACTCGACGAGGGTGATGGCGCGGGCGATGTACGCACGCTTGCCGTCGAGCACGCCCTTGGCGTACTCGTCGATGTCGATCGTCCGCGGCATTACAGCTCGTGGCCGAGGTCGGCGGCCAGCTTCCGCACCAGGTCGTGGGCGGCGTCCGGGATGACCGTGCCCGGCAGGAAGACGGCGGCGGCACCGGCCTCGTGCAGGGTCTGGACGTCCTGCGGCGGGATGACGCCCCCGACGACGACGGTGATGTCCTCGCGGCCCGCCTCGGCCAGCTGCTCGCGCAGCGCGGGCACCAGCGTGAGGTGGCCGGCGGCCAGCGACGAGACGCCGACGATGTGCACATCGGCCTCCACCGCCTGCCGGGCGACCTCCTCCGGCGTCTGGAACAGCGGGCCGACGTCGACGTCGAAGCCCAGGTCGGCGAAGGCGGTCGCGATCACCTTCTGGCCGCGGTCGTGCCCGTCCTGGCCCATCTTGGCGACCAGGATGCGGGGGCGGCGGCCCTCGGCGCTCTCGAACTTCTCCACCAGCGCACGGGTGCGGTCCACACCGGACGACGGTCCGGCCTCGTCTCGATACACACCGGAGATGGTACGGATCTGGCCGGAGTGGCGGCCGTAGACCTTCTCCAGCGCGTCGGAGATCTCCCCGACGGTGGCCATGGCGCGGGCGGCGTCCACGGCGAGCGCCAGCAGGTTGCCCTCCAGCCCGCTGCCGGGGCCGGATTCGGCGGCGGCGGTGAGCGCGCGCAGCGCGTCCTGGCAGGCGGTCTCGTCGCGCTCGGCGCGCAGCCGCCGCAGCTTCTCGATCTGCTGGGCGCGCACCGAGGAGTTGTCGACCTTGAGGACCTCGATCTGCTCGTCACTGTCGACCCGGTACTTGTTGACGCCGATCACCGGCTGGCGCCCGGAGTCGATCCGCGCCTGGGTGCGGGCCGCGGCCTCCTCGACGCGCATCTTGGGGATGCCCGCGTCGATGGCCTTGGCCATGCCCCCGGCCGCCTCGACCTCCTCGATGTGCTGCCAGGCCCGCCGCGCGAGGTCGTGGGTGAGCTTCTCGACGTAGGCGCTGCCGCCCCACGGGTCGATCACCCGCGTGGTGCCCGACTCCTGCTGGAGCAGCAGTTGGGTGTTGCGGGCGATGCGGGCGGAGAAGTCGGTGGGCAGGGCGAGGGCCTCGTCCAGGGCGTTGGTGTGCAGCGACTGGGTGTGGCCCTGGGTGGCGGCCATGGCCTCGACACACGTACGGGTCACGTTGTTGTAGACGTCCTGCGCGGTCAGCGACCAGCCGGAGGTCTGCGAATGGGTGCGCAACGACAGCGACTTGGGGTTCTTCGGGTCGAACTGCTTGACCAGCTTGGCCCACAGCAGCCGGGCCGCCCGCAGCTTGGCGATCTCCATGAAGAAGTTCATGCCGATCGCCCAGAAGAACGACAGCCGCGGCGCGAACGCGTCCACGTCCATCCCGGCGTCGAGCCCGGCCCGCAGGTACTCCACCCCGTCGGCGAGGGTGTACGCCAGCTCCAAGTCGGCCGTGGCCCCGGCCTCCTGGATGTGGTAGCCGGAGATGGAGATGGAGTTGTAGCGCGGCATCCGCTGCGAGGTGAAGGCGAAGATGTCGGAGATGATCCGCATCGACGGCTGCGGCGGATAGATGTAGGTGTTGCGGACCATGAACTCCTTGAGGATGTCGTTCTGAATGGTCCCGGCCAGCTTCTCGGGCGGTACGCCCTGCTCCTCGGCGGCCACGATGTAGAGCGCGAGGATGGGCAGCACCGCGCCGTTCATCGTCATCGACACCGACATCCGGTCCAGCGGGATGCCGTCGAAGAGCTGCCGCATGTCGTAGATCGAGTCGATGGCCACGCCCGCCATGCCGACGTCACCGGTCACCCGGGGGTGGTCGCTGTCGTAGCCGCGGTGGGTGGGCAGGTCGAAGGCGACCGACAGGCCCTTCTGCCCGGCCGCCAGGTTGCGGCGGTAGAACGCGTTGGACTCCTCCGCGGTGGAGAAGCCCGCGTACTGCCGGATCGTCCAGGGCTGGTTGACGTACATCGTCGGGTACGGGCCGCGCAGATACGGCGCCACGCCCGGGTAGGTGTCCAGGAAGTCCACCCCGTCCAGGTCCTCCGCGGTGTACAGCGGCTTGACGCCGATGCCCTCCGGGGTGTCCCACACCAGGTCCTCGACGCCCTTGCCGACGCTGTCCTGCACCGCGGCGGCCCAGGCGGCGGAACCGGCACCGCCTCGGCACGCCGCCTCGTCGGCCGGTCCCTCGAACTCGACGGCCGAGAAATCCGGGATCCCGCCCGCTTCCACCGGACTGCCGCCCATCACCGCACCCCCATGATGTCCAGAGCCGAGGACAGCACCTCGACCGCGTCACAGCCGGCGAAGACGAAACCGTCCACCCCGGCCCGCTCGTACTCGTCTTGAAGTGTCCCAGGCCGTCCGGCCAGCAGGACCCGGGCCGCCCCGGCGGCCTTCAGCCGCTCGGCGACGGCCACCGCCTGCTCCGCGTACACCTTGTCGCTGGAGCACAGGCACGCCACCGTGGCGCCGCTCGCGGCGAACGCCTCGGCCACCGACTCGGCGTCGACCGTGGCCGGTTCCTGCACGGCCTCGATGCCGCCCGCCTGGAAGAGGTTGGTGGCGAAGGAGGCGCGGGCGGTGTGCACCGCCGCGGGTCCCAGCGCGGCCAGGAACACCCGGGGCCGGGCACCCCGGTCGGCCAGATGCGCGTCGGAGCGGGCGCGCAGCGCCTCGTACGCCTCGTCGCGGCGCACCCGCGGCAGCCCGCCGCCGGACCGCTCGGGCGCGGCCTCGCGCCGGACCGGCGGCTCGGCCAGGTTGGGGAACTCGCTCACACCGGTGATCGGCTCCTTGCGGCGGGCGAGGTCGCGCGAGCGGCGCTCCCAGGTCGCGGCCAGCCGGTCGCGCACCAGGCCGGAGGCGAGGGCGGCGGCCAGTCCCCCGGCCCGCTCGATCTCCTGGAACCAGGCCCACGCGGCGCGGCAGATCTCCTCGGTCAGCGACTCGACGTACCAGGAGCCGCCGGCCGGGTCGATCACCCGGGCCAGCCCCGACTCCTCCAGGAGGATCGTGGAGGTGTTGCGGGCGATACGGCGGGCGAAGTCGTCCGGCAGGCCGATCGCGCTGTCGAACGGCAGCACCGTGACCGCGTCGGCGCCGCCGACCCCGGCGGCCAGGCTCGCCACGGTGGTGCGGAGCATGTTCACCCAGGGGTCGCGCCGGGTCATCATCACCGGCGAGGTGACGGCGTGCTGGCGCTGGGCGCACTCCGCCGAGCCCGTCGCCGCCCCGCACGCCTCCGCCACCCGCGCCCACAGCCGCCTGGCGGCGCGCAGCTTGGCGATGGTGGTGAACTGGTCGGCGGTGGCCGCGTAGCGGAACTCCAGCTCGGCACAGGCCGCCTCGACCGTCATCCCGGCCCCGGTCAGCGCGCGCAGATACGCCACCCCGGCGGCCAGCGAGCAGCCCAGCTCCTGGGCCACCCCGCCACCCGCCTCGTGGTACGGCAGCGCGTCCACGGTGAGGGCCCGGACGCCGCGGTGGTCGCGGTAGCAGGTGACTGCCAGGTCGGCGGCTGCGGCCAGGTGGGCGGGCAGGTCCGCGTCCCGGCCGGTGCGGGCCACCAGGCCCAGCGGGTCGGCGCCCAGGTTGCCGAGCGCGGCGTGCGGCGGCACCTGACGGTCGGCGTACAGCCGCAGCAGGGCGCGGGCCGCGGCCTCGAAGTCGGGGCCCGCGTCGAGGACGACGGGGGCGAGGTCGAGGTAGACACCGGCCAGGGCCTCGGGCAGCGCGTCGACGGCCACCCCGCCCTCGCCGACCGCGAGCCACACCGACCCCGCGCCGTTCTCCAGGTCCGCGAGCACGGCCCGGTTGGTGGTGCCCGCGTCCGGGTGCGCGTGCCGCTGGCGTACGTCCCAGCCGGAGACCGCGGATCCCGCGGCGCGCGCGCCGCGCAGATACGGGGCGAAGCCCGGGTAGCCGGGGTGTCCGGGGTCCTGGGGGGCGTCCTGGGACGTGTAGAGGGGGCGGACGGTGATGCCGTCCTCGACCTCGGTCGCGAGGGCGTCTTCGGCGTGTACGCCCGTGGCGTCCGACGCGCCGGTTTTACGCAGCACGCCTTCCACGAGGCGATGCCACTCGTCTCGCGTCACATCCGGGAACTCATCGGCTAGGGGAAGCCCGTCGGGCAGGACCGTCATGAAAGGGAGGCTAATGGCCTCGGCTAAAGCCGCAGCAGAGGGTAGGGATGTGAGCTTACTCTCGGCCCCGGATGCCCGGTTCCGCCCGATTACCGGTCGGTAAGTCAGGGGTTTATGGGGGCCGTAGGGGTTGCCGTGACATCCGGCGCGAGTGCGGTCTGCGGGTGCTGTCCGGGGGTGCCCGCGGCGCGCTCGCGACCGCGGTGAGGAGTGTGCTCACGCCGAGAGAGAAGTGCTCTCACACAGAGGCCCGCCCGGTGCGACGGGGGATGCACACCGGGCGGGCTCGATGACCTTTTTACCGCATCCACCGAGGGTTATGCATCAAAAACTTGTTCGCCCCTTCGCTCACCAGGTCACAGGGAGCGAGATCAGGCCATGTGCACGGATCGTCGGCCGCCACCGCAGCTCCTCCCCGGCGCCTCCGGCCGCAGCCCCGGAAAACGGGACAACGGCGTGGCCAGAGCGATGTCGGTCTCCATCCGGGCCAGCGGTGCGCCCAGGCAGTAGTGGAGGCCATGACCGAGGGCAAGGTGCCCGGATCGGCCAATATGCGGATTGAGAGCGTCCGGGTCCTGGAAGTGCGCCGGACCGCGGTGCGCCGAGGCCACGGAGAGCAGCACGGTCTCCCCGGCGGGGACCGTCACACCGCCGATCTCGATGTCCTCCGAGGGAAAGCGGCGGATTGCGCGGCCGTATCGACGGCGGTGTCGGCGGCGGTATCGGCGGTGTGCGGCATGACTCCACCCCTGGGGGCCGCTGGGGCCCGTTCGTCGGACGCGGTGGCCGGGAGGCGGCGTCGGGGCTGAATCTCCCCGACGCCGCCTGCGCCACGGGCGGCCCCGACCCCCGTCCAGGGCCACCTCGCTCTTGGTCCCCCCGATCACCGCCGCAGGCCGTTGTCCGTCTGCTTGAATCAGCAAACCGCGTCTGAGCGCCGCTGCTTCCCCTTCGGCAGCAAGTTGCCAATCCCCGCACCGAGGCCCTTGGGCCTTGACACGCGCGATCTCGGGGCGCTGGACGGATATGACACCGAGCCCGCGCGGTATCGCGCGGGCACGGGATTCGGGTCCGGCCGGGTCCTTGGCAGAATGGCCGGATATAGCACCAGAAGAGGGGGCCGCGGACGGCGCTCAGCAGGGGCGGCGCCAGGGGTCCAGGTCCAGCCGCTTCTGCATCGAGCTGAGGCGCAGCCGCTTCGCGGTCGGGCAGAAGTCCCCCGGCTTCAGGGCGTACTCGACGTGGAAGACCGCCTTCTTCCGCCGGATGAAGGGCGTGAGCTTGTCGCACTCGTCGTACTGGGCGCATTCCTCGTTGACCGCGAAATCGAAGTCCCGCACCAGCTGGGGGATCTGGTCGAGGTCGTTCTTCAGGCCGATGGCCAGTCCCCGCTCATGGGCCAGCCGCGCCATCGCGCGGTTGTAGGCGAGCTGGTGGGCGGCGGTGAGCGGGAAGCCGGTGCGGTTGCGGTAACCATCCGTCAGATCGGGCTCCACCGCGTCGAAGCCCTTGGCGCGGCACATGTCCATCCGCTCGGCCATGAGCGGGCGCAGGACGGAGAGCCGGCGGATGTCCAGCCAGCGTTCGCCCCGCCAGCCATTCCCCCGGCCCAGCAGGGACCGGGGGAAGGCGGCGCGATCGGGCCGGAAGTTCTCCCAGGCGCCGACGTTGATGTAGCAGATCACCTTGCGGCCCCGGGCGTGCAGCCGGGCGACGGTGCGGGCGGAGTTCTCGAAGCCGTCGATGTCGTAGACGGGTACGTCGACCGACTCGTCGATCCGGCCCGCCAGCTGCCACTGCCAGGCGGTGCCGGGCCGGGGCTGCCAGCGCGGGGGCCGGTCACCGCCGCGGTCCGCGGACCCGCCGCCCGAGCACCCGGTCAGGATCAGCAGCAGTGCGGCGATCAGCGCCGCCGTCACGCGCCGCGCCGTCAGCGCCGTCCGTACGGTCACCGGGATGCCTCCTCCAGCTCGTCGGGCGCGGACCGCCAGGGGTTGGCGCCCGCTCCGGGCACCGCGCAGTGCACGGCGGCGCCGCGCGCCCGGGCGGTGCGGCCCACCTGTCCGGCCCGCCCGCCGGGCACGTCGTACACCAGATGGCAGAAGCGTCCCGGCGGGTGGGCGGCGGTCCAGTCCGGCACCTCGGCCTGCCGGTAGGTGTCCCACCGGCCCTCGAAGGTGACCAGCAGGTCGGCCAGGGCGGCGTACCGCGGATCGGGGTGGGTGCCGGGGTTGAACACGACCGTACGGGCGCCCAGCACCCGGGACGCCAGCGCCAGCCGCCGGTAGCGGGGCAGCGTCGCGGCGTGCGCCGCGGTCCGGTCGAGGAACACGCCGTCCACGCCGTACCAGCGGCGATGCCGCCGGACGTCGGTGAGCACCGCGCCCACCCGGCGGCGGCCGTACGCGGTGTCGACGTACCCGAGCAGCGGGGCGCCCGCGGCGCGCAGCCGCGCGGCGGCCTCGGCGAACACCGGGTCGGGGCGGATGCCCGGCCCGTCCGCCCGGTTGAGGACGACCCCGTACAGCCGCCCGGCGGCCCGCTCCAGCACCCGCCAGGGGTGCGGATCGGCCGCCGGGTGGACGTACAGGGGTACGAGCAGACGGCGCTGATGGGCCGTCATCGGGCGGGCGTTTCGGCCGGGTCCTTGCTCGCCGCCCACAGACCGGTCAGCGACTCGGCGAAGGAGTACCGGGGCTGCCAGCCGAGCAGCCGCCCGGCGGCCCCGATGTCCGCTTGCTGCCAGCTGACGGCGGCCGAACGGGCCGAGCCGCCGCCGCTCTCCTCGATGCGGCCGCGGAAGCCGCTCTCCCTCACCAGCCCCTCGGCCACCTCCCGCACCGGGCGGGCCGTGCCGCCGCCGATGGTGAGGAGGCGCGGGGCCCGGCCGGGCGCGGTGGCGGCGAGACCGGCGGCCCGGGCGACGTCGCGGACGTCCACGAAGTCGCGGTGGGCGGACAGGTCCCCGACGCGGACGGTGGCGGCCGGCTCGTCGGCGTCGTCAGTGTCGTCGGCGTCGTTGGGGTCACGCCGCATCGCGAGCCGCAGCTCGGCGGCGAGCCGCCCGGGCAGGCTCGCGGCCGGGGAACCGGGGCCGAGCGGGTTGAACACCCTCAAGACCACGGCGTCCAGGCCCGAGTCGAGGACGGCGAGGGTACCGGCCAGCTTGGTCGCGCCGTACACGCCGAGCGGGCGTGCGGGCGCGTTCTCGCCGAGGGGGCGGCCGGGCTCGCCCGCCCCGTACTCGGCCGCCGAGCCGAGGTGGACGAGGCGGGCCGCGGGCGCGGCGGCGGCCAGCGCCTCGCACAGGACGGCCGGGCCGCGCGCGTTGGCCCCGGCGAGCGCGACCGCGCCGCCGCCGACCGCGCCCGCGCAGTTGATCACGGCGTCGGGGGCGAGGGTCCGCAGGGCGTCGGCCAGCTCGGCCGGGTCGGCGGTGGCCAGATCCACGGTCAGATCGGGGGCCGGATCGGCGGTCGGGCCGGGGGTCGGGCCGGGGGTCGGGCCGGGCCGCGGAGCGGTGTTGGGGGCGGGGGCGGCCGGGCGGGCGCCGACCAGCACCCGCACGCCGGACAGGGCGCGCAGATGCCGGACGGTGTGCCCGCCGAGGAAGCCGGTGGCGCCCAGTACGAGGATGCGCACGGGCCCGCTCACGCTCCCTTGATCAGCATGCCGCGGCGGGCGTCGAACTCGGCGTTGGCCCGGTCGTAGTCGTCGGGCCGTCCGATGTCCAGCCAGTAGCCGTCGAACTCGTACGCCTGCGGCGGGGTCCCGGCCTCCAGCAGGTCCAGCACCAGCTCGTCGAAGCCCAGCGGCAGGCCCGGGGTGTAGCGGGCGAGGGCGTCGCGGGAGACGCCGTAGACGCCCATGGAGACGCGGTAGTCCATGCTCGGCTTCTCGGCGAAGCCGACCACCCGGCCCTCGTCGGTGTTGAGGACGCCGAAGTCGATGTTCACCTGGCGAGCGTAGGTCGCGATCGTCAGCGGCGCCTCGGCTTCCTCATGTCTGCGCAGCACGTCGCCGAAGTCGAGGTCGGTGAGGACGTCGCCGTTCATCGCCAGGAAGTGCTCGGGCAGCCGGTCGAGCATGGTGAGCAGCGGGCCCATGGTGCCCAGCGGGCTGTCCTCGGTCGCGTATCCGACGCGCAGGCCCCACTGGGAGCCGTTGCCGACGTACGCCCGGATGATGTGGCCCAGGTGGCCGATGGCCAGCGTGCAGCTGGTGAAACCGGCCGCCGCGAGCTGGCGCATCACGATCTCCAGGATCGCGTGCTGCTCGCCGATCGGGACGAGCGGCTTGGGCAGCGCGGTGGTGTACGGGCGCAGCCGGACGCCTTTGCCGCCGGCCAGGATGACTGCGTGCATGGGGTGGGGTTCCTCTCCGGTACGAAGGGTGGCGGGGGTCAGACGTTGTAGATGTCGGTCTTGTAGCGGGCGAGGTTCGCCGGGTCGCGGAAGAAGGCGATGGTGTGCTCGAGGCCCTCTTCGAGGCTGTGGGCCGGGGCCCAGCCGGTCGCGGCGCGCAGCCGGGAGGCGTCGCAGACCAGCCGCATCACCTCGGAGTCGGCGGGGCGTACGCGCTGGGTGTCCTCGCGGACGTCGAGGTCGGTGTCCATCAGCTTGCCGACGAGGGTGACCAGGTCGCCGACGGAGATCTCCCCGCCGGTGCCCGCGTTGAAGGTGCGGCCGACCACGTCCGCGGCGGGCGCGGTGCCGACGGCGAGGAAGGCGGCCGCGGTGTCCTTGACGTACGTGAAGTCGCGGGTGGGGCGCAGGTCCCCGAGGGTGACGGTGCGCTCCCCGGCGGCCACCTGGCCGATCACGGTCGGGATGACGGCGCGCATGGACTGGCGCGGGCCGAAGGTGTTGAACGGCCGCAGGGTGACCACGGGGGTGCCGAAGCTCGCGTGGTAGCTGTCGGCCAGCCGGTCGCCGCCCGCCTTCGAAGCGGCGTACGGGGACTGGGTGTTGATGGGGTGGTCCTCGGTGATCGGGACGGTCTGCGCGGTGCCGTACGTCTCGCTGGTGGAGGTGTGGACCAGGCGCGGGATCTCCAGGTGGCGCACGGCCTCCAGCACGTTGAGGGTGCCGGTGACATTGGTGTCGACGTACGAGTGCGGGGCGCGGTACGAGTACGGGATCGCGATCAGCGCGGCGAGGTGGTAGACCGCCTCGGCGCCCTTGACCAGGCCGGTGACCGACCCGGGGTCACGGACGTCGCCGAGGACGACCTCGACCTCGGACAGCACGTCCTGGGGCAGGGTCTCCAGCCATCCGAAGTCGGAGAAGGAGTTGTACTGCACCATCGCGCGCACCCGGTGGCCGGTGGCGACCAGCGCCTCGACCAGGTGCGAGCCGATGAACCCCTCCGCGCCGGTGACGGCGACGGGGGTGGTGGCCGAGGTGGTGGCGGCCGGGCTCGGCGTGTTTTCGGACATGCGGGAACTCCACTTCTGTTGCGGGGTGTTGTGGTGGTGCTTCAGGAAGAGGTGAGAGGTGGCTCAGCGGTGGGTGGTGATCCGGCCGAGGAGTGCGGTGGCGAAGGCCAGCAGGACGGCCGACGCCGCGCCGCAGACCGCGAGTTGGACGACCGCCGGGGCGGAGATCTTCAGCGCGAGCGCGGCGGTTTCGGCCCCGGCCGCGGTCAGGCACACCGCGGCGGGGAACCAGGCGCTGCCGAACGCCTGGAGCAGCAGCCCGCTCCACAGCACCGCGCCGAGGGCCAGGACCGCGAGCAGCCGGGCGGCCCCCAGCGGTGGTGGCGCGGTGCCCGGGGACGCGGCGGGCCACAGTGCGTGGGTGGCGAACACGAGCGCGGTCAGGGCGGCGAGGTATCCGGTCAGGCAGAGCCCGAGCACCCGGGCGGCCCGCAGCCGCAGACCGGCCGAGCCGGTGCTGTGGGCGAGCGCGGCGAGCGCGAGCCCCCGGCAGCGGTGGAGCAGCCATTCGGCGGCGCCCATGCTGAGGGTCAGTGCGATCACCACGGCGCCGGCCAGCGCCGCCCCCGCCCCGTACCGCACCATGTCGCCGAGCGCGGCCACGGTGGTGAGCACGGCACACCCGAGCCCGAACAGCCCGTACGGCAGCGAGGCGGTCAGCGGCGGGACCGCGCCTGGAGCGGCCTCGGGATCGACGGCCCGTACGGTGACGCGGGCGGCCGCCGCCAGCACGGCACCGACCGTGGCGAGCAGCGCCGACACCCGCACCCAGGAGGGCAGTTCGACGGCGAGCGACAGTCCCGCGCCCACCGCCGTCGGCAGCAGCGCCAGCGGCAGCAGCCGTTCCCTGCCGAGGACGAGCAGTGCCGTGGCCGCCGCCAGATAGGCCGACTGTCCCGCCGCGAAGGCGAGCGCCGCACCGGGGGCGGGCAGCAGCAGCGCGGCCAGGCACGCGAGCAGCGCGCCCAGCGGGGCGCCGAGGCGCAGGCACCGCCCGGCCGCCGCGCGGCCGCCCGACGCCAGCCGGGTGTACGCACGGTGGGCGAGCGCCTGGTTCCAGGCCCAGCCGACCAGCGCGGAGGCGGTGAGCGCACCGCTTCCGGCGGGCAGCCCGAGGACGTCGGGCGGGCCGCTGAGGAACGGCGCGCCCAGCGCGTAGCCGAGCCCGGGCAGGGCGAACACCAGCCCGCGGAACACGAACCGTCCGGGGCGCGCGGCCCAGGGGTCGGTGCGCGGCGGCGGTCCGGGGTGACGGCGCGGTACGCGTGCGTACAGCTCGGCCGCCAGCTCGAAGGTGTCCCGGCGCCCGAAGCGCTCCTGCGCCTGGTCCCCGGTCAGCCCGTCGGCCTCCAGTACGGCCGCGATCTCGTCGGGGTGGACGGCTTCGGCGATCAACTCGCCCCGGTCGGCGATGAGTTCGTCGATCGGGTCGTCGGCCCAGCGAGGCCGACGACGGCGACCGCCGGACAGGCGCGGCGGCGGTACGGACGTGGCCGGGCCGGACGTGGCCGGGCCGGGCGGTACGAGCCGCAGCGGGCCGCTCATGCCGTACCTCCCGCGACCAGCGCCATCTCCGGAGCCGCGGTGGCGGTGGCCGGGGACGTGGCGTCCAGCTCGTGGTAGATCTCGCGGAAGGCGCTGATGGTCCGGCGCAGGGTGAACTGTTCGATCACCCGCAGCCGGGCCGCCTCCCCCATTCCGGCCCGCAGCGCGGGGTCGCCCAGCAGCGTGAGCGCCGCCCGCGCCATGCGCTCCGGGTCGCGCGGCGGGACGACGAGGCCGCTGTCGCCGACCGCCTCGCGCACACCGCCCACATCGGTCGACACGGTGGCGCGGCCGCAGGACATGGCCTCGATGAGGGTGAAGGGGAAGCCCTCGCTGATGCTGGAGAGCATGACCACGTTCCCCGCCGCGTAGGCGTCCCGGATGTCCTCCACCCGCCCCTCGAAGGTGACGGCGTCGGACACGCCCAGCTCCACGGCGAGCGACTGGCATCCGTCGCGGTAGCCCTCCGCGCCGCGCGGTGTGCCCCCGAAGAGGCGCAGCCGCGCGTCGGGCAGCTCCTTGCGCACGAGGGCGAAGGCGCGGATCAGCGTCTCCAGGTCCTTGATCGGGTCGACGCGGCCCGCCCAGCTCAGGGTGGGGACGCCGGGTTCGGGACCGGCGGGCGGGAAGGCGGCCGGGTCGACGCCGTTGTACACGGTGCGGATGCGGTCCGGCGGGGTGCCGCCGTGCTCCTCCCAGCGCCGGTTGTAGCGGTTGCCGGGGGTCACGAGCGCGGCACGCCGGTAGCTCTCGATCGCCAGCAGCCGGAAGAAGCCGAGCAGCAGCGACTTGACCGGCCAGCTGTACGGTTCGGCGCGGAAGCCGAGGTAGCGCTCGCGCAGATAGACGCCGTGCTCGGTGAGCAGGAAGGGAGTGCCGTACCGCTCCCGGGCCACCAGGCCCGGCAGCGCCGCGAGTCCGCCGCTCACCGCGTGGGCGACGCCCTCGGCCGGGGGCCGGGCGGCGAGCGGGCGCAGGGCGTGTTCCAGCAGGTCGGTCGCGGTCAGGGCGTCGTGCAGGGTGGGGCGGGCGGCGGCGGTGGGCAGATGCGGCCGGGTCCATATTCGGGCCAGGGCGCGGGCCGCGGACTCCGAGGCCATTGCCGCGGAGAGGGTGCCGCGTTGGGCGTACTCCGCGAGCCGGTACAGCTCCGGCGCGAAGGCGTGCTCCTGGGCCGGGTCGAGCAGGGCGAGCAGGAAGCGCTCGTACCCGGCCAGGAACGTCCGCATCGCCCGCCCGCGCGGGGCGCGCACCCGGACCGCCGGGGGCGGTCCCCACAGCGGCAGGCAGTCCACGCCGCGCACCTGGGCGGGCAGCTCCCAGGCGAGCGGTTCCCGTCCGGTGCCGGTCACCGCGATGACCCGGAAGTCGATGTCCGGCATGCCCCGCACGAGTTGGTCGCACCACACGCTGACCCCGCCGTGGCCGTGCGGGTAGGTGCCCTCGGTGAGCAGGGTCACCGAGACGGTGCCGGCCGTGGGCTCGGCAAGCGGTCCTCGCATGTCGGTTCGGTCTCTCCAGGACGGCGCCGTGCGGACGGCGGCGGACGAGGGCAGCGGTGAACGCCGCGGTGAAGGAGGGGGTGGGGACTCAGCCGCGGCTGGTGTCGCCGGGCCCGTACGGCACCGGGTCGCGCACCCCGGCCGGGACGGGCAGCCGGTCGGCGGGCGCCGCGGCGCGCAGGGCGGGGGCCGCGGCGGAGGGGTCGTCCGGGACCGCGTCGCCGGGGAGGGTGAAGGTGATCCGGCCGAGGGTGGGCGTGGCCCAGCCCGAGCGCAGCCCGGCGTAGGCGCCGCCGAAGGCGGTGGCGTTGCCGGTCTGGGTCTGCTGGGTGCCGGCGGGCAGGGTGGCCGGGGCCTGGGTGCCGCCGCGCGCGGTGACGGTGATGGTGTCGCCGATGCGGTACGCGGTGACGCGCCCGGCGGCCAGGGCGTTGTCCCAGGCGCCGCGCTTGTGCAGCTCCTCGCCGACGTCCTTCATCCGCAGGTTGACGAGCGGGGTGTTGTCGGCGAAGAGGCCCTCGTAGGCGCCGAGGGTCTTCTCCAGCACCGGGTAGACGATCCGCTCCTCGGCCAGGTTCGACTGGTGGACGTAGTGCGGCCGCGGGTCGTTGGCCAGCACATGGCCGAGCGCGATCTTGGACTCCAGCGGCACGATGTACGAGGCGTAGCCGGTGGCGGTGTCCAGCGGGGCGTCCAGGCAGGTGGTGGCCGAGGAGGTCTCGCACACCCCGCTGCCCCCGTCGGCCTTCTTCGCGTAGATCCAGTTGTACTCGTCGGCCTGCTCGGCGGCGCGCCCGGCGTTGTAGAAGATGTTCATGGGGTGGCGCGGCACGGTGGTGGCGGGGCCGAGGGTGCGCTGGTCCCGCTCCCGGGAGGCGTCGCTGCCGAGCGAGGTGACACCGGTGAGGGTGAGGGCGGTCGACAGGTTGGGGTTGTCGTTCGGCTGCTGCGGCAGGGTCTTGAGGCCCGAGTGCTCGCCGGTGACCAGTTCGGTCTTGTCGACGGCGAGGTTCTGGCGGCCCGCCCAGGTGAGGTTGTCGCTGATCTGCCCGGTGATGTCGGTCAGCCCGACATAGCGGGTGGTGCCGAGGAGGGTGGTGGCGCACGTCCAGGGGACGACGGTGGTGTCCTGCACACAGCCCAGGAAGGGGTGGTTGTAGGTGTGGTTGATCCAGCGGAAGGAGCCCTGGTCGGTGACGAGTTGCTGGGCGAGCGGGTCGCTGCCGCCGTTCTCGTCCTTGTAGGCCTCGCTGCCGCCGCCGTTGAAGGCGAGGTCCAGGGTGAGGCCGTGGGCGGTGGACCACTCCTTGGCGTAACTCGCGTCGGCCGCGGTCATCCGGATGGGGTCGTTCTCGACGCCGTTGCCCGCGGTGCCGCAGTCGATGTCGCCGGGGGTGCAGTTGAGTTCGGTGTCCCAGCGGTCGTCGGCGGCGAACACGTCGTCCACGTGGACGGCGAGGTAGTTGCGGTCGGCGCCCAGGTGGATGCCCTGGGTCAGCCACTCGACGATGCCGCGGGCCATCAGCCGGAACTGGCTCTGGTACTGGTTGTAGACGAAGGTGACGACCAGTTCGCGACGCCCGTCGTGGGCGTACTCGCCGACCAGCGAGCCCCGCGCCGAGCTGCCGGGGATGGGCGCGTCCACATAGCTGGTGTAGGTGGCGCCCTCGGCCTGCCGCTCCAGCGGGACGGCCAGATAGCCATAACTTTCGGTCACGCCCGGGTCGTTGTCCTCGAACGGAACGGCGCCGTCGAGGTAGCCGAACGGACCCGCCGCGCCGGACGGGGTGACCTTCGCGGTACGGCCGTCGAGCGATCCGGCGTACCCGGGGTTCTGCGGGGGGTTGAGGCCGACGGCCGGGCGGGCGTAGGTGTACGCGTCGACCTGGCGGATGCCGAACTTCTTCTCGTACGCGGTGAGCGCGGCCATCTCCGCCGAACCGTCCCCGAACGGATTGTCGTTGGGGACCACGACCGCCTGGTACTTGGCGCGCGGCCGTCCGTCGACGGTGTCGCTGAGGAACGCGGCGTCGATGCGCGACCGCCCGGAGGCGGTCAGGTCGACCGTGGTGTACGGGGTGCCGGAGCCGTCGAGTTCGGCGGTGATGGCGGCGGTCGCGGGACCGTGGTCGTCCAGGACCAGGACCCGCAGGTCGATTCTCGGCGTCACGGCGGCGCTCGCGGTGAGCGCCGGAGCGAATGCCGTCAGCAGGACCGCAGCGGCGCATGCCGCGGCAGGCCGGGTCATCCGACCCATGGTGAACTCCCCCCAGGGGCAGCCGCGCAGGGCGCGTGGCGCCGACCGGTGAATGACGCGCGTCGGCACACCGATGGCGGTGTGCCGAGGCGAATGAGCGATGAATGATCCTCAGAAACGCGGCTTCACGCGGCCGGGGCTCCCCTCCCCGACGGCTGATGTCCCTCCCCCTGTCGCCGGCTCACGAACAGCGTCGTCCGGACCGGCTGCGCGGCCGAAGCCGAGACCGCGCAGTCCATATAGTGCGCCATCCCGGCGTAGATCGAATCCACGAACGCCGCACAACGCGCCGTCGGCGCCCCCGCGGTGACTGGTTTTCATCGCTCCGGAACGCAGCCTCCCGACCACTGCTTCACACATGTGGAGGAGCCGTGAGGATCGGACACCCTTGTGCCGACTGATCGGTTTTTCAGCCTTGGCCAAAGCCTTCGAATGTCTGTTCCTGCTGCACAGCGGGGGTATCACCCCTCGTGGGCCGCGCCGAAATCGGCTGAATGACGGCCGTCCGAATTGTTCCGCAATGAAACGAATAGGCGGCGGCGCTCAGTCCACACTCTGGAGAATGTGCGGCTCGGCCAGGTCGTCCTCGTAACCGGCGAGGCGGATCGGGGCGGAGCGTGCCCACACCTCCAGACTGCCCACCTCAGGCGGCTCCGCCCGCCGCCCGCCGTACTCCGCGTGTGACTCGTCGCTCGTGGTCTGCTCGGGGGTCACCGCACACTCCTTCGTGGTCGGCTGAACCGGATCTGTCGTCAGGTTAACGAGCGCTTGAAGGCTCCGCCCGTCGATTCCCGAGGACTGGACAAGGAACGAACACCCCGGCCGAATGCTCCGCGCCAAGTGGCCGCAGGCCCCCATCCATGGTGAGCTGGGACGGGAGGGGGTGGGGCATATGTCCGCCGAACGGGTGAGGCCCGGCCCACCGGGTGCCCGGCCCGCGACCCTGCTGCTCACGGCGCTCATCGCGCTCGCCCTGCTGGGCGGCTGCCAGGGCCAGGACGGCGGCCGGGCCCGGCCCACCGAGCACCCCCGGCCCACCGAGCACGCCCGGTCCCCCGTCACCGGGCAGTTCCCCTTCACCGGCGTGTCCGCGAAGCCCGCGCCCGTGCTCGCCGTGAAGATCGACAACGCGAGCCAGGCCCGCCCCCAGACCGGCCTCGGCGCGGCCGACATCGTCTACGTCGAGCAGGTGGAGGGCGGGCTGAGCCGCATGCTCGCGGTCTTCTCCAGCCGACTGCCCGCCGAGGTGGGACCGGTGCGCAGCGCCCGCGAGAGCGACCTCGATCTGCTGCACCAGTTCGGGCGCCCGGCGCTCGCGTACTCGGGCGTCCAGTCCCGGCTGCGGTCCACCGTGGAGGCCGCGCCGCTGTATCCGCTGCCGCCCGCCACGGCGCCCCGCGCCTATGTCCGCGGTACGGAACACCCCGCGCCGCACAACCTGTATGTGCGCCCCGAGGCCGCGCTGCGCCTCGCCCCGCACGCCTCGGACGCCTCGGACATCGGCTTCCGCTTCGGCGCCGCGCCACCGGGCGGAGAGCCCAGGAAGGGGCAGACGGTGCGCTATCCGTCCGCGGGGTTCACCTTCACCTGGTCCGCCGCGGCCAAGCGGTGGCTGGTGGCGATGGACGGCACCCCGGCCCGCACCACGGACGGCGGACGGCTGGGCGCCGCCACGGTGGTGGTGCAGCACACGACGGTCCGCCCGTCGCGTTTCCACGATGTGCTCGGCAGCGTCACCCCCTTCACCGAGACGGTCGGGTCGGGCGGCGCGCTGGTGCTGCGCGACGGCAAGGCGTACGAGTCCCGCTGGTCCCGGCCGGGCGCGGGGGGCGGCACCGCCTTCACCACCGCGGACGGCGACCGGATGACGTTCGCGCCGGGCCCGGTGTGGGTGGTGTTCACGGCCCGGTGAATCCGGCCGTCCCACCCTCCGGACACGCTCACCGTGCGGACACGCTCACCGTGAAGACAGCGCCGGGGCCTCGGAGAACGCCCGGGCGACATGTCCGTCGGGCCGCACCAGCACGGTCCGCACATCCTCCCAGCCCTGATGCGCGGTGGCCGGGCGGGCGGAGACCGTCCGGACCCGGTCCGCTCCCCCGGCGGTCCGCTCGGCGATGCCCATGGCGGTGGCATATGCGCCACCACCGGGTCCGTCCGCGCCGCCCCCGGTCAGGTCCAGCAGGACGAACCGCCCGTCGGACAGCAGCGGATACAGGCTCGACTCGGCCGCCCCCTCCAGGCCGAGGTCGGGGGCGCGGGTGCCCTCCAGCGGGGAGGCGTCGGCGCCGGGCGGGGGCTCGTAGGCCACGTCCAGCGCCGAAATCTGCTCGGCGAGCTGCCGGTTGACCGCCGGATGCCCGGCGAGGAGGCCGCTGAGGACGGCGCGCAGCGCGTGGGTGTCCGCCGTGTGCACAGCCCCGAGCGCGGTCTGCGCCCGGGTGTTCTCCAGCAGTGCGGCCCCGACCGGATGACGCTCGGCGTGATAGCTGTCGAGCAGCCCGCCGGGCGCCCTGCCCTGGCATTCCGCGGCCAGTTTCCAGCCGAGGTTGAAGGCGTCCTGGAGCCCGACGTTCAGCCCCTGACCGCCCATCGGCATGTGCATGTGCGCCGCGTCCCCCGCGAGCAGGATCCGGCCCTCGCGGTAACGGGCGGCCTGCCGGGCGGCGTTGCCGAAGCGGGACAGCCAGCGTGGCGCGCGCATCCCGAAGTCCGTGCCCGCGATGTCGCGCACGACCGTGCGCAACTCGTCGAGGGTGAACGGCTCGGAGGCGGGTGTGGAGGCGGACCGGACGGAGGAGCCCGCGAAGCGGTAGCAGCCCTCGCCCAGCGGGACGATCAGGACGCCCCCGCGCTCATTGGCCACCGACGGGACGGAGGGCAGCTCGTCCAGCAGCACATCGCCGAGGAAGCCGGTCGTGGTGGTCGGGGTGCCGGGGAAGTCGATGCCGCTCGAGGTCCGCACGGTGCTTCCGGCCCCGTCACAGCCCACCACCCATGCCGCGCGCAGCGTGTGGCGGCCGTCCGGCCCCTCCACCTCCACCTCGGCGCCTGCCGCGTCCTGCCGCACCTCCAGCGCCCGGTGCCGCCGCCGGATCTCCCCGCCCAGCGCGCGCAGCCGCTCCTCCAGCAGCTGTTCGGTACGGAGTTGGGGCAGCACCAGCGTGTAGGGGAAGCGGGTGTCCAGTACGGAGAAGTCCAGCCGCGCCGGCAGCCCGGCGTAGTGCCCGGTGGGCAGCGGGGTGCCCGCCCGGACGAAGTGCTCGGCGATACCGCGCATCGCCAGCACCTCCAGGGTGCGCGGATGGAGCGTCAGCGCCTTGGAGTGCGGGCTGCGCTCGGCGGCGCGCTCGATGACGGTGACGGGCACGCCCGCCAGCCGCAGTTCGGCGGCGAGCAGCAGCCCGACGGGTCCGGCCCCCACCACGACGACATCGTTCGGCACAGTGTCCCCTCCACGATTCTCTTGATCCTGGATCAACGCACTGCCCCAGTAGACTTGATCCAGGATCAAGAGGCAAGCGGAGGGAGACGGCGGGTATGGCCCTGGACCGCACGGCCGTGGTGACGGCGGCGCTGGAACTGCTCGACGAGGCGGGGCTCGACAAGCTCACGATGCGCAAGGTGGCCGAGCGGCTGGGCGTCCAGCTCAACACCGTGTACTGGCACGCCTCCTGCAAGCCTCGGCTGCTGGAGCTGATGGCCGAGGCGATGCTCGCCGGCTGCGCGGACCCCCCGCTCCCCGAGCCCTGGGACGAACGGGCGCGCACCCTGGCCCACCGCTATCGCTCGGCGCTGCTCTCCCGGCGCGACGGCGCCCGGGTCATGGCCGGGACGCATGTCGCCGAGGATCACACCCTGCGCTTCGCCGACACCCTGATCGGCGCGTTCCTCGACGGCGGCCACACCCCCGCGGAGGCGGGCTGGCGAACCTGGTCGCTGGTCTACTTCACCCTCGGCCTCACCCAGGAGGAACAGGCCGCCGGGGCGCCCGACGGCATGGACCGGCTGCTGCGCGCGGCCACCGCCGACCGCTATCCCGCGCTCGCCGCGGCCGTCGGACACTTCGGCGACTTCGAGGACCGCTTCCGCCATGGCCTCGGCCTCCTCGTCAACGGACGCGAGACCGAGGGGTAGCCGCGCCCCGTCGAGGACAGGAGATCCGAGGTATTGCCGCTCCGACGGGGCCACCGTGGCATTTCGGCGCACCACCCTGGGCTGCCCATCCGATGTTTATCGTGCGCGAGGGCTTCCGGTTCCTCCGGAAGGGCTGCATCATGCCCAGTGGTTCAGCCCGAGGAACTGGAGGCACGTACGTGACCGCACCCACCAGAAGAACCGTCGTCGGTGGCGCCATGGCCGCCGGAACCATCGGGCTCACCGCGCCGGTCACGGTCGCCCACGCGGCCTCCGGCGCGGCCCCGGACACCGCCCGGCAGACGTCATCCGACGCCGACCCCTGGACCACCGTCCTCGACGACGCCGACATGGTGTGGCAGAAGATGCCCACGACCTGGTACGAGGGTCCGTACCTCGGCAACGCCCGCCTGGGCTCCGGAATCTACGCCGACCCCGACACTCCGGGGGCCGTCCGCTTCAACATCCAGCACACCGAGGTGCAGGACCACCGCCCCGAGTTCGGCTCCCTCTTCGGGCTCGCCCGGCTTCCGATCGGCCACTTCACCCTGGAGCCGGCCGGCACGATCAAGGCCGTCGACTGGCGGCTGCGCCTGCGCGACGCCGAGCTGACCGGCACGATCACCACCGACCGGGGCACGCTGACCCTGCGCGCGCTGGTGCACAACTCCCGCTCGGTCATGGCCGTCGAGGTCACCCCCACCCCCGGCGAGACGGGGTTCCGCTGGGTGTTCCACCCGGCCGAGGCCATCAGCCCGCGCGTCGCGTTCAAGCCCGTCCCCGACGGCTACACCGGCAATCCCCCGGCCACCGTCGAGGACCACCACGGCATGCGGGCCGCCGTACAGCCGCTGCTCGCGGGCGGGCAGCACGTGACGGCCTGGCGCGAGCGCACCCGCTCCCGGCGCCGCACCCTCTATGTCACCGTCGCCCACTCCCACCCCCGCACCACCGCCCGCGACCGCGCGCTGAAGGCCGTCCGGGCCGCGTCGGCGCTGCCGTACGGCGCGCTGGCGGCCACCCACCGCACCTGGTGGCACGCGTACTACCGCAAGAGCTTCCTCTCCCTCCCCGACGCCCGCCTCCAGCGCTTCTACTGGATCCAGCTCTACAAGGTGGCCTCGGCGGCCCGCGCCGACGCGCCCGTGATGGCCACCTGCGGGCCGTGGCTGGAGCCCACCCCGTGGCCCGCCACCTGGTGGAACCTCAATGTGCAGCTGGAGTACTGGCTGATCCACGGCTCCAACCACCTGGAGCTGGACGCGGTGACCCGCGCCCTCGGCGAGTTCCGGGAGAACCTGTCCAACCAGCTCCACGCCCCGTACCGCAAGGACTCGGCGGGCATCCCGCGCACCACCGACATGCGGCTGGTCAACGGCGCCTCGGTGACGAACGGCGGCTTCGCCGTCGGCATACCCGGCCAGGATCCGCCCACCCCCGAGGTCGGCAACCTCACCTGGGCGCTGCACAACGTGTGGCTCAGCTACCGCCACACCATGGACACCGCGATCCTGCGGGACGTGGTCTTCCCCCTGCTGCGCAAGGCCGTCGCGTACTACCTCCACTTCCTCACCCCCGGCAGCGACGGCAAGCTGCATCTGCCCGCCACCTTCTCGCCCGAGTACGGGGTGAACGCCCCGGACTGCAACTACGACCTGATGCTGCTGCGCTGGGGCTGTGCCACGCTCCTCGACTCGGCGAAGATCCTCGGCGTCGACGATCCGTCGGCACCGCGCTGGCGGGAGGTGCTCACGAAGCTCACCCCGTATCCGGTCGACGAGAACGGCTTCATGATCGGCGCGGGCGTTCCGTTCGCCAAGTCGCACCGCCACTACTCCCATATGCTCGCCGTCTATCCCCTGTACGAGGTGACCTGGGAGGACCCGGACCAGCGCGAGCTGATCGAGACGTCGCTCAACCACTGGGTCGGCTTCGAGGGCGCACTCCAGGGCTACACCTTCACCGGCGCCGCCTCGATGTCCGCGCAGATGGGGCGCGGCGAGGACGCGCTGAAGTACCTGGGCGAGCTGATGACCCGCTTCATCCAGCCGAACACCCTGTACAAGGAGTCGGGCCCGGTCATCGAGACCCCGCTGTCGGCCGCCCAGTCGCTGCACGACATGGTGTGCCAGAGCTGGGGCGGGGTGATCCGGGTGTTCCCCGCGCTGCCCGCCGCCTGGCGCGAACTCATGGTGCACGACTTCCGCACCCAGGGCGCGTTCCTGCTGAGCGCGGCGCGCGAGGGCGGGGTGACCCGCTGGGTGCGGCTGCGCAGCGAGGCGGGCGCGCCCTGCGTCGTACGGCATTCCCTGCCCGGCAGCATCGAGGTGCACGACGAGCGCGGGCGGCGGCTGCCGTACGAGCACGTCGGCGCCGGGACGATCCGCATCGCGCTGGGCAGGCGGCACGAGGCCGTGATCACGGCGCGCGGCGATCACCCGGACATGACGGTCAGGCCGGTCGAGCCGAACGAGGCGGCGCCGCGCTGGGGACTCCCCGCGTCCTGACGCCACGTCACGTAGCCCGGGGGCGGGACCGTACGCACGTACGGCCCCGCCCCCGCACCGCGCGGAACCGAGAGGGCATGGATCACACCGCGTGCCGGTGAGGCGTGCCCTGGCCATTCCGGGTTACCCATGAGGCATGGGACCGATCAGTGACATCGACCGGCAGCTGTTCGCGCGGGTCGCGGCCAGCCGGCTGCGCGGCGCTCATCCCCTGCTGCCCCGGCTGAGCCGGGCCGCCGACCACGGCAAGCTGTGGTTCGGCACGGCCGCCGTGCTCGCGACGGCGGGCGGGCGCACCGCGCGGCGGGCGGCGCTGCGGGGCGTCGGCTCGCTCGCGGCCGCCTCGCTGGCGTCGAACCTGGTGGTGAAGTGGACCGTGGAGCGCCGCCGCCCGGTGATGGACGCCGTGCCGCTGGTCCGGCGGCTGCGCCGGCAGCCGTGGACCAGCTCCTTCCCCTCCGGGCACTCCGCCTCCGCGGCCGCCTTCGCGACCGGGGTCGCCATCGAGTCGTCCCGGTACGGCACGCTGGTCGCCCCGCTCGCCGCCGCTGTCGCCGCCTCCCGGGTCTATGTGGGCGTCCACTACCCGAGCGATGTGGTGGCCGGGGTCGCCCTGGGGGCCGGGGCCGCCGCGCTCACCTGCCGCTGGTGGCCGCCGCGCCCGGAGGCCCCGGCGCAGGCCCGGCCGCGGGTCTCGGCACCCGCCATGCCCAAGGGCGAGGGGCTGGTCGTGGTCGTCAACCACGGTGCGGGCAACGGCGCGGCCGCGGGCGGGTTCACCGACGCCGAGCAGCTGGAGCTGCTGCTGCCCGCGGCCGAGATCCTGGACTGCGGGCCCGACGACGACTTCATCGCGCTGCTCGGCCAGGCCGCCCGCCGGGCCGCCGAGCGGGCCGGGGCGCTGGGGATCTGCGGCGGGGACGGCAGCGTCAACGCGGCGGCCGCGCTCGCCGCCGAGCGGGGGCTGCCGCTCGCCGTCTTCCCCGGCGGCACCCTCGACCACTTCGCGCTGGACATCGGCGTGCCGAACTTCGAGGACACCGCGCACGCGGTGACCGAGGGCGACGCGGTCGCCGTGGACCTCGCCCGGGCCACCCCGCTCACCGGAGGAGCCGAACGGGCCGAACGGGCCGAAGGCGAGGGCACCAGCCACTTCGTCAACACCTTCAGCCTCGGCTTCTACCCCGAGCTGGTGCGGATCCGCGAAAGCCTGGAGGGCCGGTTGGGCAAGTGGCCCGCGGCCGCCGTCGCGCTCGGCCGGGTGCTGCGCACGGCCACCCCCATGGAGATCGAGGTCAACGGGCACCCGCGGCGGCTGTGGGTGCTGTTCGTCGGCAACGGCGGCTACTCCCCCGAGGGGTTCGCGCCCGCGTACCGCCAGCAGCTGGACGACGGGCTGCTCGATGTCCGGGCCATCGACGGAGACCAGCCGCTGGCCCGCACCCGGCTGCTGTTCTCGGCGCTCACCGGCACGCTCGGGCGCTCGCGCGTCTATACGACCCGCCGGATGCGGCAACTGCGGCTGACCGGTCTGCACGCCCTGGACACCCGCGCCTACGACGGCGAGGTCGCGGCGGAGCCCGCGGAGGCGCTGCTGATCGACAAGCGGCCCGCCGCGCTCACGGTCTACCGGCCCGCACAGCCGCAGAACGAACTGCTCCAGCGGGCCCGCACAGCCGCCGCCAAGGCGAAATGGTGGCGCGCAGTACTACGCAAGTAGTAGGAGGAAGTCTGTGCTCAAGGACGACGACGGAGCGGGGTCCGACCCTCAAGGATGAGGGCATGGACGATGACGGATCGGCCCAGGGGGCCTCGACGTGACCGCGCTCGCGCTGTCGGTGCTGCTGGCACTGGTCTCCTCGGTGTGCTACGCCGCCGGGGCCATCCTCCAGGAGCACGTCGCGGCGACCATGCCGCCGGGCGCCACCGGCGCGCTGCGGCGCGGGACTTGGTGGGCCGCGGTGACCCTGAACGGGGCCGGGGCCGTCCTCCATGTGATCGCGCTGGCCTACGGACCGCTGAGCGTGGTGCAGCCGCTGGGCGCCCTCACCATCGTCTTCGCGCTGCCGATGGCGGCGGTGTTCGTACGGCGCCCGGTCGGCGCGGCCGGCTGGCGGGGCGCGGTGCTGGCCACCGCGGGGCTGGCGGGACTGCTGTCGCTGACCGGTTCGTCGCGCTCCCAGGCGCTGTCGGACGGGGAGCGGGTCACGCTGGCCGTGGTCACGCTCTCCGCCATCGCGGCGCTGGCGCTGGCCGCGCGGTGGCTGCGGCCGGGCGGGCTGCGCGGGGTGCTGCTGGCCACCGCCGCGGGGACCGCCTTCGGCGTCTCCTCGGTGTTCGTCAAGAACGTCGCGGTGGAGGGCATCTGGGGCTCCTGGGCCGACGCGCTGCCCAGCCTCGTCATGATCGGACTGCTGGCCGGGGGCGGGGTGCTGCTGTCCCAGGCGTCGTACCACGGGGCCGGGCTGGCCTCGCCGCTCGCGACGGCCACGGTGGCCAACCCCGTGGTGGCGACGGCCGTGGGCATCGCCATGCTGGGCGAGCACTTCCGGCACGGCACGCCCGGCACGCTGCTGGCGTTGCTCGCGGCGCTGGTGGCGAGCACGGGGCTGGTGATGCTGATGGTGCACGGCGCGGAGACCGGGGCGGACACCGTGCGGCGGCCGGAGGACGACGGTCCCGACGACCGGCCGCCCGGCCCCGAGGCCCCGGAGGCTCCGCCCCGGCTGACCCGCCGGATCCCCCGGCCCCGGCACCCGGCCCGTAAGCGCACCCCCGACCGCGGCGAGGCGGTGCTCCAGACGCACGGATAACGCGTCAGCGGGTGCGGTTCCGGCCGACGTACACGTTCCGGGCCCGGTAGTACGTGTCGCCGCCCGGGCCGGAGGAGCCCGAGGAGCCCTCCATCTGGAGGTTGATGATGAGCCACAGCGGCTTGCCGACGAAACCGGCGCCGCGGTGGACGGCCTTCCAGGTGCCGTCCAGGTAGTAGTGGATGTCCACGTCGGTGGCGTTCACCTTGGTGATCCAGGCGCGGTAGGTGTGCCAGTTCCCGGGGCCCGAGACCCCGACGATCGTGCTGGACACGTCCGAGGAGCTGCGGAAGGTGTTGAACCAGTTGTTGGAGTTGCCCTTGAACTCCAGGATGTCGCTCTCCGGCGGCCAGCTGTTGACCCCCGTCAGCCAGAAGGCGGGCCAGGTCCCGGCCGCGCTCGGCGCCTGGAACTCGCCCTTGACCTCGTAGTCGGGGAACTGGTCGGTCACCACGATCTGGTTCTTCGCGTGCACCGCGCCCGAGTGGTAACGGATCGGCAGGTGCGGGGACGAGCCGCTGGTGCCCTCGTCCCAGGTGATGCGAGTGGCCTTCAGGGTGAGCACCCCGGAGGCGAGGGTGATGTGGTTGTGGTCGGTGGAGCTGCCGTACATCCGGGCGCTCCCGTTGTGGTCGGAGCCCCAGGGGTAGAGGTAGTTCCATTCCGCCTCGAAGGCGCCGTAGCTCCCGAAGGAGCCGTTGATCACGTCTTCCCAGGTCGCCGCCGGTGCGGCGGCCGCCGGGCGGGACCGCCCGGCCAGGGCCGCCGCCCCGCCGAGGGCGGCTGCTCCGCTGAGGAATCTCCTGCGTCCGTACGACTTGCCCGGTGCTGACACGCCACGCATGGCCGCCTCCCGAAGTCCGAAACTTCGAACACAAGCAAACAGGAGCCACCACAATCCCGCGGCCCCCAGAAGACGTCAACGGTTCGGGACGGAGCCCGGCGGGGAAAGGTCCGGCGCGGGACGGTGTGTTAACCGGACGTTAGCTCTCGGTCCGTGGTCTGTACGCCGCCCCCTGTCCGCACCGACGCTGCGTTGCGCGACGACCGCCTCATCGAGCGGCCGGCCCGCTATCGCACGTATCTGGAGGCCCAGTGAGCGACACCGGCTCAGCACAACACCCTCGTACCCCCTGGCGAGCCGTCCTCGGCGGCTCGATCGGCAATCTCGTCGAATGGTTCGACTGGTTCGTCTACGCCAGCTTCGCCACCTACTTCGCCGGTGCCTTCTTCCCCAAGGGCAATGACACCGCGCAACTCCTCAACACGGCGGGCATCTTCGCCGTGGGGTTCTTCATGCGCCCCATCGGCGGCTGGCTGCTGGGCCGGTACGCCGACCGGCGCGGACGCAAGGCAGCGCTCACCCTCACCGTGACGCTGATGTCGGCCAGCGCGCTGCTCATCGCCATCGCGCCGACGTATGACCAAGTGGGCTACTTCGGCGCGTTCATCCTGCTGGTGGCCCGGCTGCTCCAGGGCCTTTCGGTCGGCGGCGAGTACGCGGCCAGCGCCACCTATCTCACCGAGGCGTCCCAGCCCGGCCGCCGCGGCTTCGTCTCCAGCTTCCAGTACGTCTCCATGACCATGGGCCAGCTCATCGGCCTCGGACTGCTGATCGTGCTCCAGCGCAGCATGTCCGACGACGCGCTGCACTCCTACGGCTGGCGCTTCCCGTTCATCGTGGGTGCCGTGGCCGCCGCGGTGGTCTTCTGGCTGCGGCGCAATCTGCTGGAGACCGAGGCGTACACCGAGGAGGAGGGCGCCCACGAGGGGGCGGCCGAACGCGGGACCCTTCGCCAGCTGCTGCGCCACCGCAAGGAGGCGGCGCTGGTCATCGCGCTGACCATGGGCGGCACGGTCGCGTACTACACGTACACCACCTACCTCACCAAATACCTGTCGAACACCGCCGGGCTGAGCAAGTCCGACGCGTCGCTGGTGAGCTTCTGCGCGCTGTTCCTCTTCATGCTGATCCAGCCGGCGGCCGGAGCGCTGTCCGACCGGATCGGCCGCCGACCGCTGCTGATCACCTTCGGCTTCGGCTCGATGCTCGGCACCGTGCCCATCATGACCGCGCTCGCGAACACCGACACCTTCCTCGGCGCGCTGGTGCTCTCGCTCGCGGCGCTGGTCATCATCACCGGCTACACCTCCATCAACGCGGTGGTGAAGGCCGAGCTGTTCCCCACCCATGTCCGGGCGCTCGGGGTGGCCCTGCCGTACGCGCTGGCCAACGCGCTGTTCGGCGGCACGGCGGAGTATGTGGCGCTGTGGTTCAAGAAGGCCGGTGCGGAGTCCGGTTTCTACTGGTACGTCTCCGGCTGTGCCGCCGTCTCGCTCATCGTCTACCTCACCATGCGCGAGACCCGGGACACCGCCCTCACCCGGGAAGCGGCCGCCGGGGAATCGGCCCGCGAGGGCCTGCGGAAGACCGCTGTCTGAGCCCTCGGGCGGCCGCTTACCCTGAAGCATGCACGTTCTCCTGGTCGAAGACGACGACCGGCTGGCGGCCGCGCTGACCTCGGCGCTCGACCGGCTGGGGCACCAGGTCGTCCGCGCCGGGCGCGCGGACGACGCGCTCCGGCTCAAGGACGGCGCCGACTTCGTCCTGCTCGACCTGGGGCTGCCCGACATGGACGGGCTGGAGGCGCTGCGCAGGCTGCGCCGCGCCTCCGCCGTCCCGGTCATCGTGGTCACCGCCCGGGCCGCCGAGCGGGACGTGCTCCGGTCCCTGCGCGGCGGCGCCGACGACTACCTGGTCAAGCCGTTCCGCACGGCCGAGCTGATCGCGCGCATGGAGGCCGTCGTACGGCGCGGCACCCGGCCGCTCACGGCCGCGGGCCCGGTGGTCGAGGTCGGCGGCGTACGCATCGACCTGGCCACCCGGCAGCTGGAGGTGGACGGCCACCCCGTCGCCCTCACCCGCCGGGAGTTCGACGTGCTGGCGCTGCTCGCCCGCGAACCCGGTGTCGTCCGCAGCCGGGAGGAGATCCTGGACGCGATCTGGGGCGACCTGCTGCTGTCAGCGTCCCGCTCCCTCGACGTCCACATCGCCGGAATCCGTTCCAAGACCGGCCGTCCGGAGCTGGTGGAAACGCTGCGCGGCACCGGATACCGGCTGGGAACCGGCGGATGCACCTGAGGATCCTGACGGTCTACACCGTGCTCATCGCATGCCTGGTGGCCGCGCTCGCGGTGCCCTTCGCCCGCGCGTACTCCTCGCACCGCACCGGGCAGCTGCTGCTGGAGCGCCGCGCCGACGCGACCCGCCTCGCCGAACTCGCCGATCAGGCGATCCGTGACGGGTACACCACCGGGCTCGTCCAGGAGGTCTCCCGCTACCACCGGCTGTACGGCACCGCGGTGGAGATCCGGGGCCGGGACGGCGAGCGGGTGGCGGGCGGCGGGGCCTGGGAGCGCGAGCCCGCCGAGCGGGCGCTGTCCGGCCGTACCACCGGAAGCCTGCCCCTGGTCACCCCGTTCGGCCCGGGGGCGGTGGTGATCGCCGAGCCGGTCGGCCGGGACGCCCAGGTCTCCGGCGTGGTGCTCATGCGGGTGGCCACGGCCACCGCCCGGCGCGAGGTGGCGTTCGTCTGGGCGGCGGTCGCGGGCGGCTCGCTGATCGCGGTGGCCTGCGCCCTGATCGCCGCGCGCCGCCTCGCGCGGTGGATCCTGCGGCCGGTGACCGAACTGGACCTCACCACCCGGGCGATCGCCGAGGGCCGGATGGACGCCCGGGTGCGCGACGGCGGCCACGGCCCCGCCGAGCTGCGGCTGCTGGAGCAGCGGTTCAACGCCATGGCCGACGCGGTCTCCACCGCCCTGGAGCGGCAGCGCGCCTTCGTCGCGGACGCCTCGCACGAACTGCGCACCCCGCTGACCGTCCTGTCCCTGCGGCTGGAGAACCTGGAGCCGCACCTGCGGGACAGCGGGACCGTCGACTACGCCGAAGCGCTCGCGGAGGTCGACCGGCTGGCCGAGCTGCTGGAAGACCTGCTGGAGCTGGCCCGGGTGGAGGCCGGGGCGGCCGACCCCGAGCCGATCCCGCCCGCGGCACTCGCCGCGCGGCTCGGCACCTGGCGCGAGGTGCACGCGGCGCGGGGGCTGACCCTGGTGGTGGACGTCGACCGGGCGGGCCCGGACGCCCCGCCGCTGCCCGCCCCGGCCGCCCGGATCGCGGACATCGCGCTGGACAACTCGGCCAAGTTCGTGCCGTCCGGCGGCACGGTCACCGTCTCGCTCGACGCCGCCGGAGCGCTGCGGATCGCCGACGACGGCCCCGGGCTCGCCCCCGAACAGCTGGCCGCGGCCCCCGGCCGCTTCTGGCGCGCCCCGGACCACGGGAACGTCCCCGGCAGCGGCCTGGGCCTGGCCATCGCCGCCGAGCTGGCCCGCTCCTGCGGCGCCGAGCTGACGCTGCGCTCCGCCGAGCCGCGCGGGCTGGTGGTGGAGCTGCGCCTGCCGGTGGGCTGACGGTGCCTCCCGCGGCAGCGGCATGCGAGCGTGGTGAACCCGCGACGGGCCGGGCCGTCAGCCGTAGGCGGCGCGGTAGTAGGCGGCCGCGCCCGGGTGGAGGGGGACGGTGCCGGTGCCGATGGCGTACCGCTCGTCCAGGCGGCTGCCCGGCGCGTCCGGCACCGCCAGCCTGTCGCGGCGCTCGAAGAGCACATCGGTGAGCGCGCGGGCCGTACCGTCGGCGAGCCCGGAGCGGCAGACGAGATAGCTGGGCGTGCCCACGGTGAGGGTCGGCCCCCGCATCCCGTACGCACCGGCCGGGACGGAGACCTCCTCGTAGACCGGGCCGTGGTCGCGCCGCAGCGCGCGGGCGAGCCCGCCGAGGGGGATCAGGCGGAGCGGGCAGCGGCGGGCGAGCTGGGAGATGGCCCAGGTGGGGGCGCCGCCGGACCAGAAGAAGGCGTCCACCTCCCCGTCGGTGAGCGCGTCGGCGGAGGCGCCGAGCCCGAGGCGTACGGCGCGGACGTCGCGTACCCCGGCGGCGCTGAGCACCCGTCCGGCGGTGGTCGAGGTGCCGGACTCGGCGGCGCCGAGGGAGACCGTGCGCCCGGCCAGCTGGGCGGGGTGCTCGATCGTGGAGTCGGCGGGTACGACCAGGTGCAGATAGTTGAGGTACAGCCGGGCGAGGGCGGCGACCGGCATCTTCCGCCGGAAGAGGCCGCTCCCCGCGGCGGCGTCCGCCGCGCTGTCGGCGAGGGTGAGCGCGAGGTCGGCCCGGCCGTCGCCGAGCATGCGCAGGTTCTCCACGCTCGCCGCGGTGGTGAGCACCCGCACGGTGAGCCCGTGGTGGGCGCGGTGCGCCTCGGTGGCGAGTCTGCTGCCGAAGGTGGCGTAGGGCCCGCCCCGCGGGCCGGTGGCCAGCCGCACCCGGGCGGAGGGCCCGGGGTCCGAACAACCGGCGAGCCCGCCCGCGGCGAGCGCCAGCAGCAGGCGGCGTGGGACGGTGTGCACCCGGCGATGCTAACCGCCGGAGTACGTACTGGTCAGCGGGCCAGCGCGCTGAGCTGGGCCCACACCACGCGGCCGCCGGCCGCCCCCGGCCGGTCGCCCCAGGCCTCGGTCAGGGCGCGGACGAGGGCGAGACCGCGGCCGCTCTCGTCCTCCACGCCCGCTTCCCGGGGCATGGGGCCGAGCGGGCCGCCGCCCTGGTCGGCGACCTCGACGTACAGCGAGCGCCGCTCCTGGGCGCGGAGCACGCAGAGGATCTGGTCGCTCGCGGTGTGCACGAGCGCGTTGGTGAACAGCTCGGACATCACCAGCTCGGCCGCGCCGCACACGTCCTCGTCGAAGCCCCAGTGGGGCACCCGGTTCCGGACGAGCCGTCGCGCCGCGGCGACCGAGGCACCCCGGGCGGGCAGTTGCAGACTCTCCTGGCGGAGAGCCATGTCAACGCCGGCGGAGCTCATGTGAGGGGCCATCGTCGAGCGTTGACGCAGTGCCACGGCCATGTGCCTTCCGTCCGTCTACCTGTGGGGGCGTGAATGCCGCCCGTCCGCGACTGCCGCAAGTGCGCGACAGGACAGCCACGTTGGGACCGGTCACGACGCCACTATCGTTCCTGCGAGCATCAGTTGGCAAGGCGCGTTCTGCAAAATGCAGAATGGCCAACGCAGTCTGTGCCGTCCACACCGAGCATGGCACACTGAGACGCACAACACCGTCGGAGGAGGTATGACGTGGGTGAAGCGCGGTCTGCCCCGACCGTCGGGCAGATGGTCCTCGGCATGCGGCTGCGGCACCTCCGCGAGCGGGCCGGAGTCAGCTATGACGCGGCCGCCAAGGCGCTGCATGTCAACCAGACCACCGTGCGCCGGATGGAGAAGGCCGAAGTCGGCCTGAAGCTCCCGTACGTCGAGAAGCTCCTGCGGACCTACGGCGTCGAACAGGACGAGGTGGAGTCCTTCCTCGGACTCGTCGAGGAGGCCAACAGGCCCGGCTGGTGGCACCGGTTCCGCGATGTGCTGCCCGACTGGTTCAGCCTCTACGTGAGCCTGGAGGGCGCCGCCAGCCGGATCCGCGCGTACGAACCGCACTTCGTCCCCGGTCTGCTCCAGACGGAGGACTACGCCCGCGCGCTGCTGCGCATCGGCTTCCCGCAGGGCACCGAGGAGGAACTCGACCGGCGGGTCGCGCTGCGGATGGAGCGTCAGGAGCTGCTCTCCAGACCCGACGGGCCGCATCTGTGGGCCGTCATGGACGAGACGGTACTCCGTCTGCACATCGGCGGGCCGAAGATCATGCGCGCCCAGATCGATCGCCTCATCGAGGCCGTCCGGATGCCGAATGTGACCCTCCAGGTGGTGCCGTTCGCCGCCGGGCCGCATCCGGGTATGGGCGGCCCCTTCCAACTGTTCCGGTTCCAGATCCCGGAGCTGCCGGACATCGTCTACGCCGAGGGCCTGACCGGCGCCGGCTATCTCGACCAGCGCACCGAGGTGGCCGCCCACCTGGAGGCACTGGACCGGATGGGCACCCAGGCCACATCGGCGCGGCGCACGGAGGGCTTTCTCCGAGAGATTCGCAAGGAGCTGTGACTGTGGATCAGGTAGAAGACGTCTACAACGGCATGCCGGCCACCCGTCTGGCGACGGAGGGCTGGCGCAAGCCCTGGAGCGGCCCCAACGGCGGTGCGTGCGTGGAGGCCCTGAGGCTGCACGACGGGCGGATCGCCCTGCGGCAGTCGACGGACCCCGACGGCCCCGCGCTGATCTACACCCACCATGAGATGGAGAAGTTCATCCAGGGCGCCAAGGCCGGTGCCGCGGACTTCCTCCTCACCCGACCCGACCCCAACAACCTGGCCACCTCGGCGGCTAACGCACCGGAACGGAGGGCGGCGTGACCGACTACGGACTCGCCCCGGACCAGCAGATCGACACCAGCAAGCCGCACTCGGCTCGGATGTACGACTTCTACCTCAACGGCAAGGACCACTACGAGGTCGACGCGGAGGCCGCCGGCAAGGTGCTGTCGGTCTACCCGACCGTCAAGCTCAACGCCACCGTCAACCGCGGCTTCATCCACCGGGCGACGCGCTGGCTGGCGGCCGAGGCGGGCATCCGGCAGTTCCTGGACATCGGCACCGGCATCCCCACCGAGCCGAACCTGCACCAGGTCGCCCAGAGCGTGGCGCCGGAGGCCCGGGTCGTCTACACCGACTACGACCCCATCGTGCTCGCGTACGCCCAGGCCCTGCTGCGCGGCACCCCCGAGGGCCGCACCGCGTACGTCCAGGCCGATGTGCGCGAACCGCAGCGGATCATCACGGCGACCGAGCTGCGGGAGACGTTCGACCTGAGCAAGCCGGTCGCGTTGTCGGTGAACGCGCTCTTCCACTTCATTCCGGAGGAGGAGAAGCCGTACGAGATCGTGGCGGAGCTGATGGGCGCGCTCGCCCCGGGCAGCTATCTGATGCTGACGCACTCCACGGCCGACTTCCACGCGGAGACGTGGCAGAAGGTGATCGCCGTCTACAAGGAGAGCGGCATATCCTTCACGACCCGCAACCGGAGCGAGGTCGCGGCGTTCTTCGACGGTCTGGAGCTGGTCGACCCGGGCGTCTCGGAGCCGCACGCCTGGAAGCCGGACCCCGGCGACCGCCCGGACGAGATCCGCAGCGCGGACATCAACATGTGGGCCGGGGTGGCCCGCAAGCCGTAGTGGCGGGTGGTGCCGTTACGGCTCCTCGGGGCGCCGTTACGGCTCCTCGGGGCGCCGTTACGGCTCCTCGGGGCCGTCCACGGTGAAGCCCAGGACCGCGCCGCCGCCGGGGCGGGAGCGGGCGAAGACCGTGCCGCCGTGCGCGAGGGCCACCTCGCGCACGATGGCCAGGCCCAGCCCGGAGCCGGGCAGGCTGCGGGCGCCGGGGGCGCGGTAGAAGCGGTCGAAGAGCCGCTCGCGGTCCTCCTCCGCGATCCCGGGCCCGCGGTCGCGTACTTCGACGCGGTGCCCGGTCACCACGACCTCGACGGGCCCGGTGCCGTCCCGGTCGAACTTGGCGGCGTTCTCCACCAGGTTGGAGACCGCGCGCAGCAGGGCCGCCGGGTGGCCCTCGACGAGGGTGTCGCCCTCGGCCCGTACCGTGATGTCGCGGCCGGTGCGCCGACGGGCGAGGGTCGCGGCCTTGGTGGCGACCTCGTCCAGGGACACCTCCGTGCGCGGTTCGTCGTCCCGCTGACCGGCCGCCAGGTCCACCAGCTCGTTGACGAGGTCGGTCAGTTCCCGGGTCTCCCCCGCCAGATCGGCCAGCAGCTCGTCGCGCGCGGCGGGCGGCAGCTGCTCGAAACGGCTCAGCAGCGAGATGTTGGTGCGCAGCGAGGTGAGCGGGGTGCGCAGTTCGTGCCCGGCGTCCTGGACGAGGCGCCGCTGGTCGTCCTTGGAGCGGGCGAGCCGGCCGAGCATGCCGTCGAACGCCCGGCCCAGCCGTCCCACTTCGTCGTCCCCGGCGACCGGGACCGCCACCTCCATCCGGCCGGTGACCGCCACGCTCTCGGCGACCCGGGTGAGCCGTACCAGCCGCCGGGTGATGCGTCCGGCGAGCCACCACCCGGCCAGCCCGGCGGCCACGATGATCGCGACGACGAAGAGCGCGGTGCGCTTCTGGAGTTCGCGCAGCAGATCCTCGGTGTCACTGATCTGCTGGGCCACCTGCACGGCGCCGCGGTGGTCGCCGAGCGCGACGGTGGCCATCCGGTAGTCGTCCTCGCCGATGGAGATGTTGCGCTGCCGGGTGGTGCCCGCGGTGGCTGCCGCGGCGGTCTCCCGGTCCTCGTCGCCGACCGGCAGCGCGGGCTTGCCCTTGTCGTAGACGTCGCCCCGGCCGCCCAGCACCTGGACGTCCATGCGGCTGATCCGGCGCAGGTCGTCGCGCAGCCCGTACGGCACCGGGACCTCGGAGGGGTACTGCCGCAGGATCACCTTCTGGCCGCGGACCTGGGTCCGCAGATCGCGGATGACGTCGGTGAACGCGGACTTCTGGTCGACCCGCACCAGCCCGGCCGCGGCGTCGTAGCTGAGGAAGCCCACCAGGAGGGTCACCACGGAGGCCACCGCCGCGAAGGACAGCGCGAAGGTGGTGTGCAGGCTGGGCCGTGGATGACGGCGGAGGGGGAAGCGCACCGTTCACTCCTCCCGCAGGGTGTAGCCGACGCCGCGCACCGTGTGGATGAGCGGGGTGAGCCCGACCTGGTCGACCTTGCGGCGCAAATAGCCGATGTATACAGCCAGGTTCTTCGATCCGGGGCCGAAGTCATAGCCCCAGATGCGAGAGTAGATCGTGCCATGATCAAGAACGATGCCCGCGTTACGGGCCAGCAGCTCCAGCAGGTCGAATTCGGTGCGGGTCAGCTCCAGTTCCGTACCGCCCCGCCACACCCGGCGCGCCGAGGGGTCGAGCCGCAGGTCGGCGACCTCCAGCGTGGCGTCGAAGACGGTGCCCTCCCCCGCGGGCTCCGGTATGGGGGCGGCGCGGCGCAGCAGCGCGCGCAGCCGGGCGAAGACCTCCTCGACGTCGAACGGCTTGGCCACGTAGTCGTCGGCGCCCGCGTCCAGTCCCTCGATCCGGTCGGCGGTCTCCACCCGCGCGGTGAGCATGAGGATGGGGGTGCGGTCGCCCTCGGCGCGCAGCACCCGGCACACCTGGATTCCGTCCACTCCCGGCATCATCACGTCCAGCACGATCACGTCCGGGTGCTCACGGTGGATGGCCGCCAGGGCCTCGACGCCGTCGGACACCGCGGTCACCCGGTATCCCTCCAGCGTCAGGGCGCGCTCCAGCGCATGGCGGATGGCACGGTCGTCCTCGGCGAGCAGCACGGTGTTGGTCACACGACGAGTCTGCCAAGGCCCGTCGGGTGCGGTCCCCCGCATCCCCCCGGAGCTGCGGTTCTTACCCGGCTCTCACCGTATCCACGCGACCGGCTTACCGAGCCGGGACAGGGTACCCAGTACGTTCCGGGGGGATCGCGCCCCGGTGTTGCCACCGGCCGGAGAGACACCGAATGAAGATCGTATTCCTGCTGCACAACGCTTATGGGATCGGCGGAACGATACGCACCACGCTGAACCTCGCCGCGGCGCTCGCCGAGCGCCACGACGTGGAGATCGTCTCGATGATGCGCCACCGAGGGAAGCCGCGCTTCACGATCGACCCGCGGGTACGGCTGGTGCCGCTGGTCGACACCCGGCCCGGCGGCCACGACGCGCGGGATCCGCTGTTCGCGGAGCGCACCCGGGACTTTCCCGTCCACGAGAAGCGGAACCACCAGTACAACCGGCTGATGGACGTGCGGATCGCCCGGTATCTGGAGGGCTCCGACGCCGACGTGATCATCGGCACCCGGCCGGGCGTCAATGTGTACCTCGCCCGCTTCGGCCCGCGCAAGGCCCTGCGCATCGCGCAGGAGCATCTGCGGTACGAGGCGCACAGCAAGAAGCTGCGCGCCGAGCTGGCGCCGTACTACCGCATGCTGGACGCCGTCGTCACCACGACGGAGGCGGACGCGGCGGTGTACCGGGCGAAGATGCCGCTGCCGGGGGCGTGGACCCTCGCGATACCGAACAGCGTCCCCGAGCCCGCGGCCGCGCCCTCCGAGGGCACCGCGCCGGTGATCGCGGCGGCCGGGCGGCTGGTCCGCGGCAAGCGCTTCGATCTGCTGATAGACGCCTTCGCGGAGGTCTCGCCCAAGCATCCGGAGTGGCGGCTGCGGATCTACGGCGGTGGTTCCCAGAAGGATCGGCTCCAGGAGCGCATCGAGGAGCTCGGACTGACCGGGAGCGCCGAGCTGATGGGGCCGTACTCGCCGATCGAGGAGGAGTTCGCGAAGGCGTCGATCGTCGCGGTCGCCTCGGACGCCGAGTCGTTCGGGATGACGATCGTGGAGGCGATGCGCTGCGGGGTGCCGGTGGTGAGCACGGACTGCCCGCTGGGCCCCGCCGAGATCATCGAGGACGGGGTCACCGGACGGCTCGTCCCGGTCGGCGACAAGCAGGCGATGGCGCAGGCGCTGCGGGATCTGATCGACGACGAGCCGGGCCGCCGCGCGATGGCCGCGGCGGCGCTGGAGAGCGCGCGGACGTACGACCCGGAGCCGATCGCCGTGCGCTACGAGCGGCTCTTCGAGGAGCTGGCGTCGAGCCGGTTCGCGCGCTCCTGGGAGCGCACCCGGGTCCGGCTGCGGGCCGGCTACCGCCGTAAGGTCCGCCGCTGGAAGCGCGCCTTCCGCCGTCGTCTGCCCGCGGCGGGCGGGAAGAGCGCCAAGGCGTGACTGCGGGCCGGGCGGTGCCCGCCGCCCGGCCTGCCCGTCGGGATCACCAGGTGGTCGGCGCGTAGTCCTTGAGGAAGCAGCCGAACAGGTCCTCGCCCTGCTCGCCCCGGACGATCGGGTCGTAGACCCGGGCCGCGCCGTCCACCAGGTCGAGCGGGGCGTGGAAGCCGTCGGCCGCGAGCCGCATCTTGTCCGGGTGCGGGCGCTCGTCGGTGATCCACCCGGTGTCGACGCTGGTCATGAGGATGGCGTCGCTTTCGAACATCTCACGGGCGCTGGTGCGGGTGAGCATGTTGAGCGAGGCCTTGGCCATGTTGGTGTGCGGATGGCCCGCGCCCTTGTAGCCGCGGCCGAATTTGCCCTCCATGGCGGAGACGTTGACCACGTACTTCCGCCGGGCAGGCGCGGCGGCCATCGCCGGGCGCAGTCGGCTGACCAGGATGAAGGGCGCCGTCTCGTTGCACAGCTGCACCTCCAGCATCTCGACCGGGTCCACCTCGTGGACCCGCTGGATCCACGTGTTGGTGGGGTCCAGGTCCGGGACGAGCCCGCCCGCGTCGATCGCGGTGCCCGCCTCGATCCGGGCGGGCGAGGCGGAGCCGCGGTTAAGGGCGAGGGCCGTGAGGTCCTGGGGGGTCAGCGCACCGTCCCGCTCCCGGCGCGGCCCGGGCAGCGCGGTCTGGGAGCCGCTGCCGAAGGCGCCGAGGACGACGGCCTCGGGCAGTTCCCCGGCAGGCAGCGGCGCCGACTCGCCCGCTATCAGCTCCGCGTACGCCTGCGGGGTGCGGCGCACGGTCTGCGCGGCGTTGTTGATCAGGATGTCCAGCGGCCCGGCGGCGCTCACCTCGTCGGCCAGCGCGATGACCTGGGCGGGGTCGCGCAGATCGATGCCGACGATCTTCAGCCGGTGCAGCCACTCGGCGCTGTCCGGCATCGCCGTGAAGCGGCGGATCGCGTCGTTGGGGAAGCGGGTGGTGACGGTCGTATGGGCGCCGTCGCGCAGCAGCCGCAGGGCGATGTACATGCCGATCTTGGCACGGCCGCCGGTGAGCAGCGCCCGGCGGCCGGTGAGGTCGGTGCGGGCGTCGCGGCGGGCCCGGTTCTCGGCGGCGCAGCCGCGGCATAGCTGGTGGTAGAACGCGTCGACCTCGACGTACCGGGTCTTGCACACGTAGCAGGAGCGCGGGCGCTCCAGGATGCCCGCGATCTCGGTGGTGACCGAGCTGCTGAGGGCCCGGCCCAGCGTCTCGTCGTCGATGCGGTCGGCGGCGCCGGTGGCGGTGGCCTCGGTCACCGCCTTGTCGTTGGCGGTCTTGGCGGCCCGCCGCTCCGAGCGCCTGCGCTGCTTCACGGTGCGGTAGATGCCTGCGGTGGCCCGGCGCACCGTGATGGCGTCGGGGTGGTCGATGGGCAGCCGGTCCAGCTCCTCGAGGACGCTCAGGCAGGTCGCCAGGCGCTCGGGGTCGATACCGGGCGCCTCGGCCCCCGTGTGCTCAGCCCCCGGCTGCCCGGCTCCCGTCTGCTCGGCCCGGCCGTCGTCAGTCACCGTCATCGCCGCTGCCGCTTTCTGGTTCTGTTCTCCCTGGGTAACGGCCGAACTGTACGGAAGCGGGGACGGTTGCGCCAAACCCGGGCGGTCTCACCCCCTCCCGTACCCGCGGTACGTATAGCCCGGGGGCGGGGGCTCCGCGGCCGGAGCGGGGCCGGTCAGCGAACGGATCAGGCCATGATCGGGCGAGAGGGCACAGGCCGGGTCGGTGCGGGCGGCGTCCCCGGTGAGCGCGTACGCCTGGCAGCGGCAGCCGCCGAAGTCCTCGGCGCGGTGGGAGCAGCTACGACACGGTTCGGCCATCCACTCCTCGCCGCGGTAGCGGTTGAAGGCGGCGGAGTGGTCCCAGATCCACTCCAGCGCGTGGTCGCGGACGTTCGGCGGGTCGAGGCCGGGCAGGGCGGCCGCGGCGGGGCAGGGCAGGACGGTGCCGTCGGGCGCGACGGTGAGCGAGACCGCGCCCCAGCCGCCCATGCAGGGCTTGGCGACGCCCTCGAAGTAGTCCGGGAGGACCCACACCAGCTCGGTGCGGCCGCCGAGCTTCTCGCGCCATCGCGCGACGCCCTCCCGGGCCCGGGCGAGCTGCTCGCGGGTGGGCAGCAGGGCGGCGCGGTTGCGCAGGGCCCAGCCGTAGAACTGGGTGTTGGCGAGTTCGATGCGGTCGGCGCCCCAGGCCACGGCCAGTTCGATCAGGCCGTCCAGGGCGTCGAGGTTGTCACGGTGCAGGACGACGTTGACGCCCAGCGGCAGACCCGCCTCCCGTACCAGGGCGGCGGCCCGCTCCTTGGCGGCGAACGAGCGGTGTCCCGCGATCCGGTCGGAGGCCCCGGGGGAGGCGTGCTGGACGGAGAGCTGGACGCTGTGCAGCCCGGCCCCGGTCAGCGCCGTCAGCCGGGCCTCGTCCAGCCCCACGCCACTGGTGACCAGCTGGGTGTAGAGCCCGGCGGACGCGGCCGCGGCGACGATCGCCTCCAGGTCCCGGCGCAGCAGCGGTTCGCCGCCGGACAGATGGGTGTGGACGACGCCCAGCTCCGCCGCCTGGCGCAGCACCCGCTCCCACTCCTCGCCGGTCAGCTCGCGGGAGCGGCGCACCAGTTGGAGCGGGTTGGAGCAGTAGGGGCAGTGCAGCGGGCAGCCGTGGGTCAGCTCGGCGAGCAGCGCCCACGGGCGGGGGTGGGCGGTCCCCTGGGGGTGCCCTTGGGAGTGCTCTTGGGGGTGGGCGGTCACCGTATCCAGCCCTCCTCGTGCATCCGGCCCAGGAACGCCGGGACGTCGGTGGCCACGGGGGCGCCGGGGAAGCGTTCGGCGAGTTCGGCCACGATGGTGTCGAGGTCGCGGTCGCCGTCGCACAGCCGCAGGACGGTTCCGGCGGTGCCGCGCAGGACCACGACGCGCTCGGGCATCACCAGCAGGTCCACCTCGCGCACCCGGTCGTGGCGCAGGTGCACCGCGGGGGCCAGGGCCGGCCGCCAGGCGGCCGGGGCCGTCATGTCCCCTCCCCCGCCGTGTCCTTGGTGTCGGCGTGGTCCACGGCGTCCAGCAGGGACCACAGCACATCGCATTTGAAGGTCAGCGCCGCGACCGCCCGCTCCTCATCCTCGGGGGTGCAGGCCCAGGTCAGAACGAGGTCGAGGGCTTCGGCGCTGTCCCGGCTGCCCTGGCTCACCCGGTCCCGGAAGTAGCGGAGCCCTTCGCGCTCGATCCACGGGTAGTGGTGTTCGAACGCCTCGATGCGGGTGCGCATGATGCCGGGGGCGGACAGTTCGGTCAGCGAGGCGGCGACGGCCTCCAGCGGGGTGCCCAGACGGCAGAAGTTGACGTAGCCGTCGACCGCGAGCCGCACCCCGGGCAGCACGTCGGCGCCGGTCAGCAGCCGTTCCCGGCCGATGCCCGCGGCCTCGCCGAGCCGCAGCCACCGCTCGATGCCGCCCTCGCCGTCGGCGGCGCCGTCGTGGTCCTGGATGCGGCGCAGCCACATCCGGCGCAGCCGCGGGTTGTCCAGCTTGGCGGTGATGAGCGCGTCCTTGACGGGGATGTGGCGCTGGTAGTGGAAGCGGTTGAGGATCCAGCGGCGCAGTTCGGCGGGGGTGAGTTCGCCCGCGTGCATGCGGAGGTTGAAGGGGTGCCGGTCGTGGTAGCGCTCCTGGGCGACGGCGCGCAGCCGCTCTTCGAGGCTCCGGGTCATAACTCGATCACCATCCCGTCGGCGGCCACCTCGATGCCCCGTCCGGCGAGCACCGCGTGCTGGGGCGCGGCCGGGTCGTTGAGGGGGTTGGTGTTGTTGAGGTGCGTGTACAGGGTGCGGGCGCCGAGTGCGGCGAGCCGCGGTGCCGTGCCGCCGGGTCCTTCGATCGGCAGATGGCCCATGGCGGTGGCGGTGCGGGAGCCGAAGCCGCTGCGCAGGGGCTCCTCGTCGTCCCAGAAGGTGCCGTCGACGATGACGCAGTCGGCGTCCTCGGCGGCCCGCTGGAAGGCGTCGGGCCAGGCGGCGAGGGCGGGGGCGTAGAGGAGGGAGCGGCCGGTGGCGCGGTCCGTCAGGCGCAGGGCGACGACCCAGGCGCCCTCGTCGTGGCCGTCCAACCCGGCGGCGTAGCGGGGGCGTTTGGCGGAGACGGGGACGGCGGCGATGGTGAGGTCCCCGTCCTCGGCGAGGGGCCGGTCGCCGGGCCCGAGGTCGTCCCAGTCCAGTGCGGCGTAGGGGGTCAGGACGTCGCCGAGGCGGAGTCCGGTCAGCAGGGCGTGCCGTACCGGGGCGGTGGCCACGATCCGGATGCGGTCCGCCTCGCGCAGCCGGGCGATGCCGAGGGTGTGGTCGAGTTCGGCGTCGGTGAGGATCACCCCGGCCAGCGGGGTGTGGCGCGGTTCGGGTCCGGGGTGCAGTTCGGGGCAGTCCTCGACCTGGTCGCCGAGGTCGGGGGTGGCGTTGACGAGGTACCAGCGGCCTTCTGCGGCCCGTACGGCGAGCGAGGCGTGGCGGCGGCGCCGCTCCGGGTGGGCGCGTGCCCCGGAGCATCCGGGGCACGCGCAGTTCCACTGGGGTACGCCGCCGCCCGCCGCGGTGCCGAGCACACGCACGCGCATGGCGGCTGCCGTCAGCGGGCGTTGAGTGAGTACGCGGTGACCTCCAGCGCGGTCTCGACGACCACGTAGTCGGGGGTCTGCCAGGCTGTTTCCGGTGCGGGGGTCCGGGTGTGGTCCACCGCCTCGGGAGCCGTCTGCCGCACGGTTTCGTTCATGGCATTGACCTGCCTTCCGGTTTCCGGGTGTCGGGTTGGGCCAGAGGGTGTCTCGGCGGGACGTCAGCCGGTGGTCCTGATCCGCAGCGCCTCGCCGTCGGTGGTGGTGCCGTGCCGGACCACGGGGCCGGTGACGCCGCTGAAGCCCACGTCGTACGGGCTGGCGGTGCCGCGCCGGGCCGTGACCCGGTCGAGAGTGATGCCTACCCCGTCGTCCGCGATGAACGCGGGCCGGTCGTCGTTGGTGTCGGTCGTGACGGCGCTGTTGGTGAAGGTGATGTCCTTGGCATGCCGGATCCACCAGCCGTAGGAGGGGCGTACCCCATAGGTCTTGGGGACGTAGTCGGTGAGGTACTCGCCGGGGACGAGTTCCGCGTCGGAGGCGGGGTGGCCGCCGGGCACGGCCAGCCGCACCCGGTCGAAGGTGATGTCCGTAACGTCCGCGCCGGGCGCTCCGGTGATGGTGCTGGTGTAGTCGACGCCGGTGACCGGGTGGGTCAGCCCGGTGCCGGTGACGTGGCTGAAGCGGATGTCGTGGATCCGGCCGGCGGGCGGGGCGCCCGGGCAGCGCTTACGGTCGCCGATCTTGATGAAGACGGGGGTGGCGCCCTTGGTCATGGTGATGTCCGAGTAGCGGACGTCGCCGATGTCGGCGCCGTCCATGGAGACGATGCCGATGGCCGCCTTGCCCCCGCCGCCGATCCGGAGCCGGTCGAAGCGGATGTCGCGGAAGTCGCCGCAGGTCTCCGAGCCGAACTGGAGGGCGTTGTTCTCGGTGGACAGCACATCGGAGTCATGGACCCGGATGTCATGGCTGGTGTAGGTCCGGCCGAGCGCGTAGTCGCTCTTGAGGACGACGCCGTCGTCCCGGCCCTCGATGCGGGAGTGGCCGATGTCGACGTGGCGGCTGTTGATGAGGTTGACGGCGTCCCGGTCGGTGCTGGTGAGCACCTTGGTGCGGGTCATCCGCACCCCGTCGCAGCCGTTGAGCAGCAGCGCGAAGTGGCCGCCCCGGGTGAAGGTGACGTCCTCGATGTCCAGGTCGGTGCAGCGCTTGAGGGAGAGGATCTTGTCGCCGACGCCCGGTTCCAGGGTGTTGCTGGTGCCCAGCCCCTCGCCGTCGAGGGTGCCGGAGCCGGTGATGGCGAGGTGGTGGATGTTCTCGCCCGTCAGCAGCGCGTTGCGGAAGTGGCTGTGGCCGAAGTCCTGGTAGGCGTCCCAGGGGTTGGGCTCGGCCTCGTCCATGCCCCCGGCGGCGGCGAGCAGCGTCGCACCCTTGGCGAGGTGCAGGGTGATGTCGCTCTTGAGGTGGAGGGTGCGGGACTTGTAGGTGCCGGGCGGGAACAGCACGGTGCCCCGGCCGGGAGCGGCGGCTGCCGCGTCGATCGCCCGGTCGATGGCGTCGTCGTCCAGGGTCGTGCCGTCGCCCGTGGCCCCGTAGTCGCGCACGTCGTACGTCCTGGCGGTTCCCCCGGCCGCGCCTGCGTCCGGGGGAACCGCGGCGAGCACACACGCCGCGGCCGCCGTGGCGGCGGCGAAGCGCAGGCGTGTCCATCGCGTCATGAGGCGCCCTTCGGGTCTCGGGGTGCGGTCAGGTGCCGTTCTGTCGCACAGTCACTTCTGTTGCAGCGTCACTGCCTGTCGGTGTCCGGTCAAGAAGCGCGCAGCTAAAATCCTCCGATCTCTCGCGATGCGCATGGGGTACACAGCTCAAGGAAACAAGCGGAATGTGCAGGTAGCTGTGGGGGCGAGGCGTGAGGAACCCGAGGTGACCACCCTTCCTGGTCCACACCATTCCTTGACTCGTTACGCCATACCTCCTACCTTCACAGCTCCCCCCATGTGAACAAGGATCAGACAGGAGAATCCTTGATGGAGCGCCCACCGCTCTTACCGCGCACCGCCCTCACCCTCGCGGCCACCGCCGCGCTGATCGCTCCGGCCGCGGTCGCCTACGGCACCGAGCGCTCCCCGCAGGCGCCGGCCGCGTCCTGGAGCCTCAAGTGGAACCCCGCCTCGGGCGCGAGTGTCGCCAGCGCCTTCGAGGGCGCCGAGGACGACCGCGCCGACTCCCACCCCGGCACCACCCACATCTACCCCTCCCAGGGCGGTTTCCGGACCGACATGCACTACCCCAGGGACGTGGACACCAGCACCGACCGCCAGCGCAACGAGGTACGGGGCATGAAGCAGGACGGCTCCGCCGTCAAGATCCTCAAGAACGAGACCTGGCGGATCCAGTACCAGATGTACGTGCCGGACACGCTCGACGCGACCACGAGCTTCACCCACATCATGCAGATCAAGGTCGGGGACGTGGCCGCCCCGCTGTTCACCATGTCGCTGCACCAGCACGGCGACGGCCCGAAGGTCGAAATCCGGACCTCGGACGACGACGAGAACCTGACCGAGGCCGGGGCCGCGAACATGTCGCCGCTCCAGGGCGCCTGGAGCGATGTGTCGGTCGAGGTCAAGGCGGCCGACTCGGGCGCGTACGCCGACTGGTCGGTGACCACCGGCGGAAAGAAGGTCGCCGCGCACAAGCGCACCGGCCTGGACCTGTGGCGCGGCAAGAACTACCTGCGGCCCAAGTGGGGCATCTACCGGAGCCTGAACAGCGGCGGCCTCCAGACCACGTACCTGCTCACCCGGAACTTCAAGGCGTACAAGCTCCAGTAGGAGGACACGCGATGAAGAGCTGTCGGAACACCCTGGTGGCCGCGGCCGCCACCACCGCGCTCACTGCCGGGCTGCTGCTCACCCAGGCGGGCACCGGCAACGCCGCACCGGCCGCGGCCGATTCAGCCCGTTCGGCCCCTTCGGCCATCACGACCGTCTCGTCCGGCTGGTCGATCCCCTGGGGGCTGAGCTGGCTGCCGGACGGCTCGGCGCTGATCACCGAGCGGGACTCGTTCAAACTCTTCAAGCTCACCCAGTCGGGCACCAAGACCCAGGTGGGCACGGTGCCCAATGTGGTGACGACCAGCGGCGAGGGCGGGCTGATGGGCCTCGCGGTCTCCCCGAACTGGAACACCGATCACTACGTCTACCTCATGCACACGGCGTCGGACGGCAATCGGATCGCCCGCATGACCTACGACGGTTCCAACGTGAGCGGCTACAAGGCGATCGTCACCGGCATCAAGAAGAACAAGTACCACAACGGCGGGCGCCTCAAGTTCGGCCCGGACGGCTATCTGTACGCCACCACCGGGGACGCACAGACGACCAGCAACGCGCAGGACAAGAACTCGCTCAACGGCAAGATCCTGCGGATGACCACCGACGGCAAGGCCGCCCCCGGCAACCCGTTCGGCACCCTCGTCTACTCCCTCGGCCACCGCAACCCGCAGGGCCTCACCTGGGACGCGCAGGGCAGGCTGTGGGAGGCGGAGCTGGGCAACAGCACGTACGACGAACTCAACCTCATCGAGGCGGGCAAGAACTACGGCTGGCCCACCTGCGAAGGCAGCTGCTCCACCTCCGGGATGACCAACCCCAAGCGCCAGTGGTCCGTCGGCGAGGCATCGCCCAGCGGGGTCACCTACGCCGACGGCGCCCTCTACATGGCGGCGCTCCGGGGCGAGCGGCTGTGGCGGATCCCGGTCGACGGGACGAGCGCGGGCACCCCGAAGGCGTACTACACCAGCTCGTACGGGCGGCTGCGCACCGTCGAGACGGTGCCCGGCAAGAACACGCTGTGGCTGTCCACGACGAACGCCGACAACAACGGCGGGGAGCCGGACGGCGCGGACAAGGTGTTCCAGGTCGAGCTGAAGTAGCACGCGCCGCATGCGTACGGTCGCGCTCCCCGGGGAGCGCGACCGTACGCCCGTGTCAGTACGCCAGCCGCTCGTTCATCAGCAGGAAGGCGCCCAGGCCATGGAGGTCGTTGGTATTGCGCGGGCGGCCGAGGTAGTAGGCCAGATCACCGACGTTGGTGCCCTCGCTGATGTCGGCGATGTTGGTCAGCCCGTCCGCGCCCACCGTCACCTTGTCCAGGACGCCCCGGTAACCGCGGCGCGCCGCCGCCGCGTAGTCGCCACCGCGGATCCAGCCGTGCCCCAGGGCGGCGTGCAGCATCAGGGTGTACATGCTGGAGGCCGAGGTCTCGGTCCAGTTGCCCGGCTCGCCCGCCTTGTCGACGACCTGGAACCAGCGGCCGGTCGCCCGGTCCTGGTAGCGCAGGAACCCCCTGGCCAAGTGCCGTACGTTGGCGATGAGTTCGGCGCGGCGCGGATGGCGGGCGGGCAGCATCTCCAGCACCTCGATGTGCGTCATCGCGGTCCAGCCGATGGCGCGCGCCCAGAAGTGGGCGGAGGTGCCGGTGGTGGCGTCCGGGTTCCAGGGGGCGTCGCCGTCCGCGTCGTAGGCGTGGTAGATCAGCCCGTTCGACGCCTTGAGGTGGCGGAAGTACACCGAGAGGTTCCGGGTGACCTCGTCGTACGCGTAAGCCTTGTCCCCGTACGCGATGCCGTACCGCAGCAGGAACGGCTGGGCCATGAAGACGCCGTCGCCCCACAGTTCGTTGGTCTTGCCGGTGGCGTGCCACATGCCGCCGTCCGCGGTGCGGGGATAGTCGGCGAAGCGGGCGCGGATCTGGCCGGCGGCCGTCCGGTAGCGTGCGTCGCCGGTCTCCCGGTGGAGCATCAGCAGCAGGTTGCCGGACTGCATGGCGTCGAGGTTGTCGAAGGTGCGGCTCATATGGCCGTCGGCATCCACGAATTTGTCCACCCAGCGCTTGATGTACGCCAGGTACGAGGGCTCGCCCACCCGCTGGTAGACGCGGTACGCCCCCAGCAGGAACAGCCCCCGGGTGTAGCCCCAGCCGCCGAGCGAGGCCGGGTCAGGGTAGCGGGCGATGGTGGAGTCCACCACCGCCCGCGACCAGTCGGTCCGGGCTGCCGCGTGGGCCGTCCCGGTCCCCGGCAGCAGAAGGCCGCCGCCGATGCCGAGCGCGCTCGCGAGTACGGTCCTGCGTCTGATCATGGGGAGTTCCCTCTTTTCAGTTCAGGATGCCATGTACACGCCAAGGATAGCGTCGGGCGCACCGTACCGGGGCAAACGCGGAGGAAAGGGCCGGATCCGCATCCCCCGTCAGCAGCCCGGTCACCGGGCGCGCGGCCGCGATGAGGTCCACGCCGAGCCCGCGGACCAGCTCGCGGGACCAGATGCCCGCCGACGCCCCCCAGGCGAACACCGACCCGCGAGGGCACGCCGAACACCCACACAGGCTAAGGTAAGGCTCACCTAAGTCTCTGGAGTCGTCGTGCGCAACCCCCGTCTGTTCCCCCTGCTCACCACCGCCGCCCTGGCCGCGACCGTCCTCACCGGCTGCGGCCCGGCGGAGTCCGCGGACTCGTCGTCGGCGTCCGCACAGCGGCCGGGCGCCCGGCAGGCGGACGGCTCCTTCCCCCGCACCGTCGTCCACGAACTCGGCAGCACACCGGTCAAGGCGAAGCCGAGGCGCATCGCGGTCGTCAGCACCGGCCAGCTCGACGATCTGCTCACCCTCGGCCTCGTGCCCGCCGCCACCACCCGCGCCGACAACGCCGGGCTGGTACCGGACTATCTGCGCGACGCCTTCCCCGGCAAGGCGAAGGCGCTCGCGGCGATGACGGACATCGGCACCCGCTCCTCCCCCGCCCTGGAGAAGCTCGCGGCCGCGGGGCCCGATCTGATCCTGGTCAACAGCACCCAGGGCGACCTGTACCCCACCCTGTCGGCCATCGCCCCGACCGTCGTCACCAAGGGCCGCGGGGTCAACTGGAAGAAGGACCTGCTGACGGTCGCGGACGCGGTCGGCGAGCGCGACCGGGCGCGTACGGTCGTCAGCCGCTTCGAGAAGGACGCCGCGCGGCAGGGCAGGAAGCTGGGCGGGAAGGACACGGAGCTGTCCATGGTGCGGTTCAACCCGGACCGGGTCCGGATGTTCGGCGCGAAGTCCTTCACCGGCACCATCGCCGACGACATGGGGCTCGGCCGCCCGGCGTCGCAGAGGTTCGACGACATCTCCCAGGATCTGAGCGGTGAGCGGATCCCCGAGATGGACGGCGACTGGATCTTCTACTCCATCCAGGGCCGCCCCGGAAAGACGGACGCGGGCGCCTATCTCTCCAACCCGCTGTGGAAGAAGCTCGACGCGGTGCGCGCCGGACACACCGTCACGGTGGACGACGACCCCTGGTACCTCAACGCCGGGCCGACCGCCGCGCGTGTCGTCCTCGACGACATCACCGAGCACCTGGGCCGTTGACGCGGACCCAGCTCGACGAGCTGCGCGGGCCCGGGGACGTTCGCGACGGTTATGGGGAAGGCATATCCCACCGTCACACCCCGTATGCGATCGGGACAATCCGTCACCATAATGCCCCCCACAGGCAATAGTCTCGGCATACAGGCCGCGGCGGAGGAGGTAGCCCATGGGGACGGGCGATCGTGAACAGGCACAGGCACGAGCGCGGCAGGAAGCCGACCGGCTCACCGCGCAGGGCATCCATGGCATCGCCCTGACCTGGGTGGACAACGCGGGCCTCACCCGGGTCAAGTCCGTGCCCACCGGGCGGCTCGCCCACAGCGCACGGCGTGGCGTCGGCATGTCCCCCGTCTTCGACGTGTACCTCGTGGACGACTCCATGACGACGAGCCCTCATATCGGCGGGCCCGACGGCGATCTGCGGCTCTTCCCCGATCTCGACCGGCTCACCGTGCTGGCCGCCCAGCCCGGCTGGGCCTGGGCACCGGCCGACCGCTACGCCCAGTCCGGCCTGGAACACCCCACCTGCCAGCGGCTGTTCGCCCGCCGGATGGCCGAGCGGGCCCACGGGCGCGGCATCGCGCTGCGCATGGGGTTCGAGACGGAGTGGATCGTCACCACGGGCGGCACGGACGCCGCGGGCGGCACCGGCGCGCCGCGCTCCGCGCGCGACACGCCCGGCCCGGTCCCGTACGACGCCACCCCCGGCCCGCGCTACGCCGGTACGGGCCCGGCCTATGGCATGGCGCGCCTGGTCGACCTCTCCGGCTACCTCGCCGACGTGCTCGACACGCTGCACACCCAGGGCGTGGAGGTGCTGCAACTGCATCCGGAGTACGCGGCCGGGCAGTTCGAGGTGTCCGTGGCGCCCGCGGACCCGGTGGGCGCCGCCGATCTCGCCGTCCTCGTCCGCGAAACGATTCGCGGGGTGTCGGCACGGCACGGGCTGACCCCGCTGTTCGGCCCGGTCGCCGAGGCGGGCACGGTCGGCAACGGCGGCCATCTGCACCTGAGTCTGTGGCAGGGCGAGCGCAATCTGTGCCGGGACGGGGACGGACCGCACGGCATGACCGCGACCAGCGAGGCGTTCCTCGCCGGAGTGCTGCGCGCCCTGCCCGCCCTGCTCGCCATCGGCGCCCCCTCCCCGGCGAGCTATCTGCGGCTGGAACCCTCCCGCTGGGCCGGGGCGTACCAGTGCTGGGGGCTGGAGAACCGCGAGGCCGCGCTGCGCTTCATCACCGGCGCCCCGGACGACCCGGGCGGGGCCAACGCCGAGGTCAAGTGCTTCGACCCGGCCGCCAACCCCTATCTGGTGACGGGCGCGGTCATCGCCGCCGGGCTCGCCGGACTCGACGCCGGGCTCACCCTGCCGCCACCGGTCTCCGGCGACCCGGCACGAACGGACCGGGAGCGGCGGCTGCCCACCTCGCTGCCCGCCGCGCTGGAGCACTTCGAGGACTCGGCGGTGCTGCGCGAGGCGCTGGGCGATCCGCTCTTCGAGTCCATCGCCGCCGTACGCCGCGCCGAGGCGGCGCTGTTCGAGAAGGCCGCCCCGCAGGAGATCGCGGCCGCGACCCGGGGACGGTACTGAACGATGCGCACCGCCGAGGGGACGGCGCCGACCGGGCTGTCCCTGCCACCGCTGGTGGACCACCACTGTCATGGGGTGGCCCGCCACGAACTGGACCCCGCCGCTTTCGAGGCGTTCCTGACCGAGTCCGACGCGCCCGCCGCGCTCGGCACCACCTTCTTCGACAGCCAGCTGGGCTTCGCGCTGCGCCGCTGGTGCCCGCCGCTGCTCGACCTGGAACCGCACTGCCCGCCCGCCCGCTACCTCGCCCGGCGGCGGGAGCTGGGGGTACGGGAGGTCAACCGGCGGCTGCTGAGCGCCGCCGGGATCACCGATTTCCTCGTCGACACCGGCCTCCCCGGCGATCTCACCACCCCGGACGAGCTGGCCGCGGCGGCCGGTGGCACCGCGCACGAGATCGTCCGGCTGGAACACCTCGCGGAGCGGACCGCCGACACCTCGCGCAGCGCCGACGACTTCCTGACCGGGCTCGCCGACGGGATCCGGGAGGCCGCCCGTACCGCCGCGGGCTTCAAATCGGTGGCCGCGTACCGCTACGGCCTCCACTTCGAGCCCGATCCGCCCGCGCCCGCCGCCGTGCACACCGCGGCCGAGCGCTGGCTCGCCCACCGCGCCGAGGGCGGCCCGCCCGCCGCCCGGGTGACCGACCCCGTACTGCTGCGCCATCTGCTGTGGTCCGCGGCCCACACCGGGCTGCCGCTCCAACTGCACACCGGCTTCGGCGATCCGGACCTGCGGCTGGACCGCTGCGATCCGCTCGCACTCACCGACTTCATCCGCGCCGTGCGCCCCACCGGCTGCTCGCTGATCCTGCTGCACGGCTATCCGTACCACCGCGGCGCGGCCTACCTCGCCGCCGTCTTCCCGCATGTCTACGCCGACGTCGGCCTGTCCCTGACCCACACCGGGGCGCGGGCCGGGGCCGTGCTCGCAGAGATGCTGGAGCTGGGTCCCTTCGGCAAGGTGCTGTTCTCCACCGACGCCTACGGGCTGCCCGAGCTGTACGTGGTGGGGGCGCGGCTGTTCCGGGAGGCGCTGGCCGGGCTGCTGGACCAGTGGGTGCGCGAGGGCGCGTGGTCGAGCGGCGACGCCGGGCGGGTGGCGGCGCTCCTCGGCGCGGACAACGCGCGCCGAGTGTACGGGCTCGGCAGCACAATCACCCGTGATCATTAGCCTGGACCGCAGAATCCTCGGTTCGCGGGGCGCTCGGCGACGGTTTTCGCCACGATGGTGGGATGGACGAAGAGCAATTCCTGGAGCGCGCCAAGCAGTTCGCACTCCACCTGGCCGACCTTCAGTCGCGCCTCGACCCCGCGTCGTACGATCTGCTGCTGCGCATCCTGCACGGCATCAACGACGCCATCGTGGGCCGGTCCGCGGGCGGCTCCACCGGTATCGACGTACCGTTCACCGCGCTCGACCGGGATCTGTTCACCCCCGCTCTCGGGCGGGAGCTGGCCAAGCTGACCAGTCTGCTGGGACCGCACGGTCTCCAGTTGGTCGTCGAATTCGGCAACCAGCAGGAGAACGACCGGCGCGAGGTCGAGGCGATAGCCCGGGTCAGCGGCATGGATCCCGGAGGCGCGTGATGGTGTACCGGCGGGTGAGCCGAAGGGGCGCGCCGGTGTCGAAAGGGAGTCGCGCGCAGGGAGCGAGGAACGAGCGACCGAGCACGTCGACCGTCGACACCCGCTGAGGCGCCCCGGAGGCGAACCGAGCCTCAAAAAGACGGACGGGTACGGTTCGGCGTGGGGCGGCGGTGCGCATCACCGTCCCCCTCACACCACCGTCCCCGGAGGAGAACGCATGCGGATCAGCGGCACCACCGTCCTGCTCACCGGAGCGACCGGGGGCATCGGGCAGACCCTCGCCCGGGCTCTCGCCGCCAAGGGCGCCAAGCTGCTGCTCACCGGGCGCCGCGAGGAGGTGCTGCGGCCGCTGGCCGAGCGGCTCGGCGCCACTCCGATCGTGGCCGACCTGGCCGAACGGTCCGATGTGGAGCGGCTCGTCGAGGAGGCGGAGGCGGCGGACGCCCGCGTCCTCATCGCCAACGCCGCGCTGCCCTCCAGCGGTGACGTCCTCGGCTACGACACCGATCACCTCGACCGTGCCCTCGACGTCAATCTGCGCGCCCCGCTGCTGCTGTCCCGGCTGATGGCACCGCGGATGGTGGCCGCGGGGTCCGGGCAGCTGGTGATGATCGGCTCGCTGTCGGGCCGTACCGCCTCCCCCGGCGCCGCGCTCTACAACGCCGCCAAGTTCGGGCTGCGCGGCTTCGCGCTCGGGCTGCGGCAGGACCTGCACGGCACGGGCGTCGGGGTCACGCTGGTGCAGCCCGGGTTCGTCGGCGACGCCGGGATGTTCGCCGACTCCGGCGCCTCCACACCCCCTGGGGTGCGCACCATCACCACCCGCCGGGTGGCGGCCGCCACCGTCCGAGCGATCGAACGGAACCGGGCCGAGGTGAACGTGGCCCCGCTGGAGCTGCGCTTCGGCAGCGCCCTCGGCGGCCTCTTCCCCACCCTCGCCGAGCGCGCCCAGCGCCAGGCGGGCGCCGGGAAGACGTCCCGGCAACTCGCCGACGGACAGCGCGACAAGCGCTGAGAGCGGTGGTGTAGGTTCGGGCGACCCCACCGGGAGTGCGAGCGAGGGAGCGGGTTATGCGTGCTGTGGTGTTCGACGACTTCGGGCGCAGGCCCGAGGTACGGACCGTCGACGATCCCACCCCCTCCCCGCGCGGCGTGGTCATCCGCGTCGAGGCCACCGGGCTGTGCCGCAGCGACTGGCACGGCTGGATGGGCCACGACCCGGACATCCGGCTGCCGCACGTCCCCGGCCATGAACTCGCGGGCACGATCGAGGAGACCGGCCCCGACGTCCTGAACTGGCGCCCCGGCCGACGGGTCACGGTGCCCTTCGTCTGCGCCTGCGGGCGCTGCGCCGCGTGTGCGGACGGCGCCCAGCAGGTGTGCGAGCGGCAGACGCAGCCGGGCTTCACCCACTGGGGGTCGTTCGCCGAGTACGTCGCGGTCGAGAACGCCGACGTCAACCTCGTCGGCATCCGCAACGAGCTGCCGTTCACCACCGCCGCCTCGCTCGGCTGCCGCTTCGCGACCGCCTTCCGCGCGGTGGTGACGCAGGGCCGGGTCGCCCCGGGCGAATGGGTCGCGGTGCACGGATGCGGCGGGGTCGGGCTGTCCGCCGTCATGATCGCGGCGGCGTGCGGGGCGCGGGTCGTCGCGGTCGACGTCTCCGCCCGGGCGCTCGCCCTGGCCTCCCGCTTCGGCGCGGCGGTCTGCGTGGACGCGTCCTCCACCCTGGGCTCGGTGGCCGAGGCCGTCGCGGACGCGACGGGCGGCGGCGCCCATGTCTCCGTGGACGCGCTGGGCTCGCCCCGTACCTGCGCGGCCTCGGTGGGCAGCCTCCGCCGCCACGGTCGCCATGTCCAGATCGGCCTGCTGCCGCCCGCCGCCGGAAACCCGATGCTCCCGATGGACCGGGTCATCGCCCTCGAACTCCAGCTGCTGGGCAGCCATGGCATGGCCGCGCACGCGTACGGGCCGATGATGGAGATGGTCGACGCCGGGACGCTGCGGCCGGACCTGCTGGTCACCGACGTCATAGGTCTGGACGCCGTACCCGAGGCCCTGTCCGCGCTGCCGTCGGCGGCGAAGGGCGGGGTGACGGTGATAGAGCCCCACCGCGCCCCGACGGGGTCGGGATGGTGACGTCGCGCATCGCGAAGACCGCCGCGAGGGCGAGGACTCCCGCCGCGGCCCCGCCCCAGGCGACCGTGGAGCCGATCGCCGGGGCACTCGCCGCGACCGCGCCGTGACGACCCATCAGGGACTGCGCGCAGGCCAGCCCGAAGGTGCCGCCGATCTGCTTGGCGAGGGCCGAGCCCGCGGTCGCCGTGCCCATGTCGGCGGCGGGTACGGAGTTCTGGGTCGCGATGGTGATGCCGCCCATCGCGGGCCCCGTACCGAGCCCGGCGATCAGTAGCCATCCGCAGATCAGGGGCGTCGGTGTCGCCGCGTCCAGGGCGAAGAACGCGGCGGTCCCGGCGGTGAGCAGTCCGGCGCCGGTCAGGAGCACCGGTTTGGTGTGGCCGCTGCGCAGGATCGCGGCGGCGGTGAGCCGGTTGCTCAGCGCCATGCCGACCATCAGTGGCAGGAGCAGCAGCCCGGAGGTGGTCGCGGAGTGGCCCCGAACCTGCTGGAAGTAGAGCGGCAGCAGGATGCCGATCGGCATGGCGGCGGCCTGGAAGAAGAACCCGCCGGTCAGCAGGGCGCTGTAGGTGCGGTGCCGGAAGAGGCGGAGCGGCAGCACGGGGACGGACGCGCGGCGCTCGACGGGAACGAGCAGGGCGAGCAGCACCAGACCGCCGAGCAGACACCCCACCACGGTGGGGTCCGTCCAGGGCGGGGTGCGCCCGCCCGCCGGGGTGCCCTTCAGGCTGAGACCGGTCAGGGTCAGTGAGAGACCGGCCGTGAGGAGCAGGACCCCCGCCACGTCGAGCCGCCCGGACGGCGCCTCGGCGGGGCGGCGGTCCGGCAGGGCCAGGATGAGGACGGCCGCGGCGGCCAGGCCGATGGGGAGGTTGAGCCAGAACGCCCAGCGCCATCCGGCGTGGTCGGCCAGCAGACCGCCGACGATCGGGCCGCCGACCAGGCCGAGCACCAGCATCGTGCCCATCGCCGTCTGCATGCGGATCAACCCCTCCGTGCGGGAGGGCGGGTTGAGGTCGCGGATCAGGGCCATGCCGAGGGTGAGCAGGGCCCCGGCGCCCAGTCCCTGCCCGGCGCGGCAGATGATCAGCGCTTCCATGGAACCGGCGAGGCTACAGGCGAGGGAGCCCGCCAGGAACAGGGCGAGCCCGCTCAGCAGCAGTCGGCGGCGGCCGTACAGGTCGGAGAAGCGGCCGTAGACGGGCACACTGATCGAGGAGGTCAGCAGATAGGCGGTGACGAGCCAGACGTACCAGTTGCCACTGCCGTTGCCGTTGCCGCTGCTGCTGCCGCCGATCTGCTCCACGATGCGGGGCAGGGCGGTGCCGACCACGGTGCCGTCGAGCATGGCCAGGAAGGCGCACGCCAGCAGGGCCAGGGTGATCAGGGTCCGGCGGCGGGAGCTGAGCTGCGCATACCCCTCGGATGCGGTCACCGGCCCTCCCCCGGCCCGGTGAGCGCGCCGTGCAGGAAGAGGTCCACCAGTTCGTCGGTGGTCAGCGGGTCGTTCACGCCCGACCGCCCGGCGAACATGAGCAGCAACTGGAAGGAGTCCGCGAGTCGTTCGGGAGCGAGCCGCAGGCTCTCCCGGTCCGGCTCCAGCAGGGCGGCCAGCGCCGCGCGCGGTGCGGCGAGCCCCGCTTCACGGTCCGGCAGCCCACCGCCCTCGGCCGACTCACCGGGCGGCCTGCGCTCCAGTCGGCCGGTCGCGGCGAGGGCCCCGATACGGGTCATGTGCCCGCGCATCACCTCGGCCGCCTCGGTGAGCCGGGTCGTGAGCGGCTGGTCCAGGTCGATCGCCTCCAGGTGGGCGACGGCGTCGTCGGGGCGCGTGGCCTCGGCCACGCAGGCGGCGAGCAGGGTGTCCTTGTCGGGGAAGACACGGAAGATCGTGCCCTCCCCGATGCCCGCGGCCCGGGCGATTTTCGCGGTGGTCACGGCGGCGCCGTATTCGACGACCAGGGGAAGCGCCGCGGCGACGATCATCTTGCGGCGCTGATCGGGGTCCATGGCGGGCGCGCGGCGCCGGGGCGGGGTGGGAGACGTCTCGGTCATGCCTCGAAAGGGTACGGAGTGAGCACTCACTCCGTCAATGAGTGAGCACTCACTCCGCAGCACCACGCACCTCAGAACGCGTTCACGCCCGTGAGTTCGCTGGACAGCTCCCATAGGCGCGAGGCGGCGTGGGGGTCGGTGGCCCAGGGCTTCACCCCGCCGATGAGCATGTCGTCGGTGGTGGCCGCCTCGGCGATGTCGCAGTCCTGGCAGTACGCGCCGCCGTGGGCGTCGAGCAGCGGCGAGGTCGCGGCCCAGACGGCCGTCGCCGCACCCTGCCGCGGCGTCTTGAAGCCGGCGGCAGGCTCGCCGTCCGGCGTCACCCAGCCCAGCCCGGACCACTCCTCGCGCGGGATGTGGCGCTGGAGCGGGGTGAGGATGCTGCCGGGGTGCACGGCGAAGGCGTGCAGGCCGGTGTCGGCGCCGAGGCGGTCGAGGTGCAGGGCGAACAGGGCGTTGGCGGTCTTGGACTGGGCGTAGGCGAGCCAGCGGTCGTAGCCGGTGCGGAAGTGCGGGTCCTGCCAGCGGATGTCGCTCAGGAAGTGGCCGGACGACGCCACCGCCACCACGCGTGCGCCGGGGGCGAGAGCGGGGCGCAGGCGGCCCACGAGCGCGAAGTGCCCGAGGTGGTTGATGGCGAAGTGGGCTTCCCAACCGGGACCGACGCGGGTTTCCGGACACGCCATCACACCGGCGCCGTTGATGACGATGTCGAGCGTGCGGCCGGTGTCGAGGAAGCGGTCGGAGAACGCGCGCACGCTCTCCAGGTCGCCCAGATCGAGCGCTCCGACCTCCACCTCGGGTGTGCCCCGCAGGGCTTCCCCGGCGGTGTCGGGCCGCCGGGCCGGGACGATGACCCGCGCCCCGGCGCTGGCCAGGGCGCGGGTGGTCTCCAGACCGAGCCCGGAGTATCCGCCGGTGACCAGGGCGGTGGCGCCGGTCAGGTCGACCCCGGCGAGAACGTCGTCGGCGGTGCTGTGCGCGCCGAATCCGGAGGGGAGCTTCCGCTGATTCGTGATCATGCGGAGGACGCTAAAACCTAGAGCGCGCGCTAGGTCAAGGTACGGTTCCCCGATGAGCGGTTCTCCGATGAACGACGGCCTGAGCATCGGCATGGTCTCCAAGGCGACCGGAATGAGCGTGCACGCGCTGCGGTTCTTCGAGCGCGAGGGGCTGTTCCTGCGGGAGATCCCCCGTTCCGGCGGCGGGCAGCGGATCTACGCACAGGCCGATGTGGACTGGCTCGCGCTGTGCGACCGGCTGCGCGCCTCCGGTATGCCGATCGCGACGATCCGCACGTTCGCCGAGCTGGTCCGCCGCGGTCCGGGCAATGAGCCCGACCGGCTCGCACTGCTCCGTGAGCACGAGGAGAACGTACGGGCCAGGATCGACGAACTCGGTGCCTGCCTGGAGGTCATCCACACCAAGGTGGTCGTCTACGAACGCCACGTCCGCGACGGGACCGCCGCCGGGGTGTGGTCCCCGATGCCGTCCGACGACTGAGGCGGCGACTCGGGCTTGCCGTAGGCGGCCACCATGATGTTCATGGCCACCTCGTTCATGTCCTGCCCTTTGGCGTCCGTGGAGTTGACGCTGTAGACGAGGGTGCGGGAGCCGTCGCGGGTGGAGGCGATGGCCGTGTTGTAGCCCCAGCGGCCACCGGTCTTCCCCCACACTTCGCGGCCGCCCAGTTTCTGCATCGAGAGGCCGACGGAGTAGGCGGCCGGGGCGCCGCTCACGTCCGGCACCTTCGGCAGCGTGAACATCTCCCGCAGGAGCGGGCCGCGCACCACCCGGCCCCGGAACAGGGCCTTCGTGAACCGCTCCAGGTCCGCCGTGGTCGAGATGATGTCCCCGGCCGCCCAGCCGTCCGTCGCTCCCCACACCGAGACGTCGCGCAGGCCGGTCGTGCCGTCGTCCAGCCTCATCGTCTGGTAGCCGTGGTTATGCGGGCCGACGATGCGCGGATCGGCCCCCGGGGAGTAGGTGTCGCACAGCCCGAGCGGCTTCAGGATCCGGCGGGCCACCTGATGCTCGTAGGAGTCGCCCGTGACACGCTCGATCAGCAGACCGGCGATCGTGTAGCCGATGTTCAGGTAGTGCTGCTTGGTGCCCGGCGCGAACTCGCGCTTCTTCGCCGTCGCCGAGCGGACCATGTCCTCGGGGTCATGGATCCGGAAGCGGTCCGCGTACACCTCCTCGACCGTGTCCCCGGGGAAGTCGGGGGCCGGGATGCCATGCGTGTGGTTGAGCAGTTGCCGGACGGTGACCCTCTTGTACGACGCGGGGATCAGCTCCGGCAGGTAGGAGCGGGCGCTGCGGTTCAGGTCCAGTCTGCCCTCGGCGACCAGTTGCAGGGCGACGGCCGCCGTGAAGACCTTGGTCACGGAACCGGCGCGGAAGCGGGCGGCCGGATCGGCGGGCCGGTTGGTCCTCAGGTCGTGCACGCCCGAACTGCCCCGCCAGACGCCCTCTGTGCCACCGACCCTGACCAGCGCGGCCGTCGCGTCCGATGTCGGCAGGTGCGCGATGGCGGCCTCGAGGGCGGGAACCGTGGGGTCCGCAGGCCGCGCCGAGACCGCGAGCGGCGGGGCGGACGCGAGGGCCGGAAGGGCCCCCGGGCCCGCGGCGACGCCCACGACCAGCGCCGTGGCCAGCAGCGTGCGGGTGGTTCTCTTCATGGTCAACTCCATGGGTGTGAGCCGTTGTTCTCCCTGGCTCCATCCTGCTGACCAGCGGCCTTTCGCGGATCGCCCGCACAGGCGGGTTCCGCCGGGTCACTTCCTCGCCGACGCGGGGGAGGATCCGGTCCTGGACGCTCCCCCGGGCGGGGGATCTCCGGCCGTGACCAGGCCCGTTTCGTACGCGCAGATCACCGCCTGGATCCGGTCCCGCAGACCCAGCTTGGCGAGCACATGGCCGACATGCGTTTTGACCGTGTGCTCGCTGACGACCAGCTCCGCCGCGATCTCGGCGTTCGACAGGCCCCGCGCGAGCAGCAGCAGCGTCTCCCGCTCCCGCCCGGTCAACGCGTCCAGGCGGGAATCGGGCCGCCGTGACCGGGCGGCCGGGCGGGTGTACTGCTCCACCAGGCGCCGGGCCACGGACGGGGCGAGCAACGAGTCGCCCCGCGCCACCACCCGTACGGCGTGCACCAGATCGTCCCGGCGCACGTCCTTCAGCAGGAAGCCGCTCGCGCCCGCGTGCAGCGCGTCGTACACGTACTCGTCCGAGTCGAAGGTCGTCAGCATCACCGTCCGGCAGGTGCCGTCGGCGCTGATCTCGCGGCAGGCCGCGATGCCGTCCATGCCCGGCATCCGGATGTCGAGCAACGCCACATCGGGCGTGTGCCGCCGCACGGCCTCGACCGCCTCGGATCCGTCGCCCGCCTCCGCGACCACCTCGATGTCCGGCTGGGCGTCCAGGATCATCGAGAAGCCGCTGCGCACCAGCTCCTGGTCGTCGGCCACCACCACCCGGATGCTCAACGCGCCGCCTCCGCCGCCTCTGCCGCCTCCGCCGTGGACGGTACGGGGATGCGCACCCGCACCTCGAAGCCCCGGCCGTCCGGGCCCGCCCCGGTGACCGCCGTACCGCCGTGGGCCGCCGCCCGCTCGCGGACCCCGACGAGGCCGTGGCCGACTGCGGAACCGGGCCGGGGACCGCGCCCGTCGTCCGTCACCCGGATGTCCATCTCTCGCTCCGTGTAGGTGAGGTGGACCGAGACGGTGCGGGCGTCCGCGTGCTTGACCGTGTTCGTCAGTGCCTCCTGGACGATACGGAACACCGTCGCCCCGGTCGCGTCCGTCAGCGGCCGCACGGGCCCCGCCGTACCGTAGACGACATCGAGGCCGCTGGTCCGCACCCGGTCGAGGAGACCGGGCAGCCCGGCCAGGCCCGGTTGCGGTGCGCGCGGGGCGCCGCCCGGCTCGTCGCCCTCGCGCAGCACGCCCAGCATGCGGCGCAGCTGCGCCATGGCGTCCCGGCCCGTCTCGGAGATCGCGTCGAAGGCGGCCTCCGCCCGTTCCGGAGCCGTACGCACCGCCACCGGACCCGCCTCGGCCTGCACGATCATCAGGCTCACCGCATGGGAGAGGATGTCGTGCATCTCCCGTGCGATCCGGGCCCGTTCCCGCGCGGCGGCCTGTTCGGCCTCGACCCGGTGGGCCCGCTGGCGGGCGACGGTCAGCCGCCCGAAGACATAGGCCGCCGCGAACACGAAGAAGGAGAAGGTGAGTTCACGCGCCGTCCGGGTGTTGAGCCAGACCGACAACGGCACGGTGACCAGCGCCAGGATCCCGGTGACCAGCCGCTTCCACGGCGGTGAGAGAACGGCGATCGTGTAGACGATGACGAGCCCGGTGTACGGCAGCGGCTGCCCGGGCCCTTCGGGAAGTGCCAGCCCGTACAGCGCGCTGGTCGCCAGGATCGCGAACAGGACGGCGAGGGGAGCCCGCCGACGCCAGATCAGGGGGATCACGGTGAGCGTGGTCAGCCCGTAGGCGGGCCAGGTCGCCGGGGCGACCCCGTCCGGGCGCGGCACCACGAAGGGCATCGTCATCGCCGCCTGGACCAGGAGCGCGACCCCGATGTCGACGGCCGGCGGATTGGCCGCCGCCAACGCCCGGCCCCGCGCCCACCACCCCCGTAAGTGCTCCCGTATGTCGATCACCTCGGAGTGCCTTTCGCGGGTTCGGCGGCGAGGAATGCTGACGCTTCAGATTACCCGCGGGAGGTTGCCCGGCGCTGAGTACTCAGCGTGTTGCAGACCCTGTGGATCTACGCTTCGGTGGACACCGCCCGCGCCCTCCCTCAAGACCAGGAGCCACCACCGTGATCACCGAAATCGCCCAGATCGAGATCCTCCCCGGCAAGGAGGAGGAGTTCGAGCAGGCCGTGGCCGAGGCACGGCCCCTCTTCCTCGCGGCAGACGGCTGCCACGGAATCGACCTGCACCGCAGCGTCGAGCACCCCACGCGCTACCGGCTCATCGTCCAGTGGGAAACGCTCGAGCACCACACCGTCACCTTCCGCGGCTCCGAGGACTTCACCCGGTGGCGTGCCCTCGCCGGGCCCCACTTCGCCGCTCCGTCGCAGGTCGAACACGTATATTCCGTCCTCGCCCCTTGACGCCGACGGCCGGGATCGCCCAGGGCGGCCCTACGGCACGCGCACGCTCCCCCGGGCCACCCGCACCCGGTCCCCCGCCGCCGGATCGGCCGCGATCGGGGGCACGTTGGCCCGCGTCAGCTCGGGGGCGTGCCCCGGCTCGCCGCCCCGTGGCACCGTCCGCACCACCTGGCTGGGCGGCAGCTCGCCGCCCCGCCCCCGCAAGCGCTGCCACATCACGTCCAGCGCCTGCTGGTAGTAGTACCCGAGCGGGACGTACCGGTTGTCCAGGCCCGGCGTCTGCGCGTCGCTGTGGTGGGCGTGGGTGACCTCGACGTAGCTGACCGTGGAATTCCCGTGCTGGGCCCGCGCGTTGAGGCCCAGATACGGCCGCGAACTGTGGTTCACGGGCACCCTCGTGTCGTCCCGGCCGTGCACGATGAGCGCCGGTTTGCCGTGCAGGTCGCCGCTGCGGCGCGTGGCGTCCAGCCCGGCGGCCAGCCGCGCCGCCCAGGTCCGTTCGGCACCCGCCGGGCCGCGGCTCGGATAGGCGAGCCGGTACACACAGCGCTCGCCGCGCAGGTTGTAGTCGTGACGGCCGTCCGCGCCGCGGGACTTGCTGTCGGCGACGGGCCCGCCGGGCGCGTTCTCGTCGATCAGCACCCCCGGGGCGGGCGCCCGTCCGGGGCTGGTGCCGAAGGCGGCGGCCAGCTCGGAGCGGCGGTAGGGCACGGGGGTGCCGGAGTCGTCGGTCCGCGCCCATCCGTAGCCGCACAGCGCGTCGTCCACCGAGGCCCGGGCGTAGCTCATCGCGTACGAGGCGGGGGTCTGCGGATCGTAGTGCGAGAGCTGCAAGTACCCGGACTGCGGCTGGAATCCGGCGCGTACGAGGGCCCGCGCGGCAAGCCGCGGCAGACCGCCCTCCCCCGCGCGCTCCGCGGCGCGGCGCGTGATGAGCCGGGGGTCGTTGCCGACCAGCGCCGCGCACCGGCGGCGCGCGGCGGGGACGTCCAGGGTGGCGTAGCCCGGTGCGGAGGGCTCGGTGAGCGCGGCGCACGGCTGGAGCAGCGAGGCCAGGGAGTTGTACCGGATCAGCGGCAGCCCCGCGACGGGGACGGCGCGCCCGCCCTGGCGCACCCGGATGCCGTTCAGCGGGGCGAGGTTCATCTGCGGTTCGGAGGCGACGACGGCGTCGACGAGGCCCGTACGGTCGTCCTCGCCCGCGGCGACGGCCGCGCCGCCGCCGTTGGAGACGCCGGTGGCCAGGACCGTGGTGGTGGCGGCGGTGTAGCCGCCGTGGGGCGCGCCGCTTCGCCGGTCGCGGTTCAGGACGGCGAGCGCGAGCCGCACCGAGCGCAGCACGTCGCGCCCCCAGGTGGCCTGCGGATCGGTGCGGGAGTGCGCCATCTTGTACGCCACGCGATACGGGCGGGCGGCGTCGAAGCGGGCCCGCTCGGCGTCGGTCAGCCCGGCGTCGAAGGCGCTGCGGTCGCCAAGCGCCGTGCGCGGTCCGGTCGTACCGTCGTAGGCCATGACCGTGCCGGAGTGCAGATCGTCGAAGGCCGGGCCCATGCCCTTGTCGGTGTAGGCGACGGCGCACCGGCGGTGCAGCCCCCAGGCCCCGGCCGTGCCGACCATGCTGTAGACGCCGCCGAGTCCGGTCGCGGGCGCGGCCACCACGCAGGGCCGGGCGCGGTCGAAGGTGTCCGGGACCTGGACGACGAAGCTCACGCTGTCCGCGCCGCGCCCCGCCACCGCCCGGTACTCGGTGCCCGCGATCCGGCCGTCGCCCGGCAGCGGGCGGCCCCGGTCGACGTTGGCGCCGTACAGCCGCCCGAGTCCGCCGCCGGACCCGGCCGCCATTCCGGCGGACGCCCAGATGGCCTGGCGGCGCAGCTCGGCGGCGGTGGGCCGGTCGGGGTCGGCGGGGGTGGGCAGTGGGCCGCGCAGCCCGTCGAAGCCGAGTCCGGCGGTGAGCAGATCGTCGCCCTTGCCATCGTAGTGGACGGAGGTGAGGTGGTGGAACCCGGGAGGCGGCAGGGCCTCCGCCGCCGCGGCGGCCGGGGTGAGGGACGCCGCGGTCAGCGCAACGGTCAGCAGACTCGCGGACGTACGGCGTACGGATGGCATCGCGGGGCTCCTCCTCGGGGCGGCACGGCGTTACGGACGGCGCGTCGGCACGGCGTTACGGACGGCGCGCGGGGTCACAGCGGCACGGCGCGCCGGGTCACAGCGGCACGGCGCCCGTCGCCATGGCGGCCGCGGTCATCACCAGCGTCGTGCCGAACGCCCAGCCGAAGATGAACCGCTGGTGCTCGCCGAGCTGCACACCGCTCATGCCGAGCAGGATGAAGGTCGCGGCCGTGAGCGGGGAGAGCGGGAATCCGGTGGTCATCTGGCCGAGGACGGCGGCGCGGGCGACCTCGGCGGGGTCGGTGCCGAAGGAGTCGGCGGTTCCGGCGAGCACGGGCAGGATGCCGAAGTAGTAGGCGTCGGGAGTGAAGACGAGGCTGAGCGGCATGCTGGTGACGGCGACCAGCGCGGGCAGATGCCCGCCGAGGCTCTCGGGGATGACCTCGACGATCGCGTGCGCCATCTTCCCGATCATGCCGGTGCCGGTGAGGATGCCGGTGAACACACCGGCGGCGAAGATCATGGTGGTGACGAGGACGACGCTGTTGCCGTGCTTCTCCAGCAGGGCCTGCTGGTCCTCCCAGCGCGGGTAGTTGACCAGCAGCGCGATGGCGAACGCCAGCACGAACAGCACCGGCAGCGGCATGACCTCCAACACCAGACCGGTCAGCAGGGCCAGGGTGAGCACCACGTTGAAGACGGTGAGCGCGGTGCCCGCCCGCCGGGCCACGCGCGGCGTACCGGGGCCGTCGCCGACGGCCGCCGCCGGGGCCGGTTCCGGCTCGGCCGTGACCGCACCGCCCAGGCGGGTGCGCTCGCGGCGGCCGATGGCGTACGAGGCGAACAGCACCCAGGCGATGCCCGCGGCGAAGGCGGGCAGCAGCGGGGTGATGATGTCGGAGGTCTCGAGCTTGAGGGTGGCGGCGGCCCGCGCGGTCGGGCCGCCCCACGGGATCATGTTCATCACGCCCGCGCCGAGGGCGACGACCCCGGCGAGCACGAGCCGGCTCATGCCGAGCCGCCGGTAGACGGGCAGCAGCGCGGAGATGGAGATGAGGAAGGTCGAGGCGCCGTCGCCGTCGAGCCCGACGCACATGGTGAGGACGGCGGTGCCGACCGTGACGCGCAGCGGGTCGTTCTTCGCGATGCGCAGGATGGCGCGGATCAGCGGCTCGAAGAGCCCCGCGTCGATCATCAGGCTGAAGTAGAGCACCGCGAAGGCGATCATGATGCCGGTGGGGGCGACCTGGGACAGCCCGTCGAGCGCCATCGGGCCGAGGTCGTCCCCGTAGCCGCCGATGACCGCGGTGACCACCGGCGTCAGCACGAGGGCGACGAGCACCGAGACCCGTTTGAACATGGTGAGCAGCAGGAAGCCGCCGATCGTGCAGAATCCCAGGGCTGCCAGCATGGGCCGCTCGCTTCCTCGTCCGGTCAGGTGTTGCCGAAGAGTGTCGGAGCGGCGAAAGATCCGCGTCCAGCATCGAACACAGATCTATCCATGCGTTCTGCGCAACAGTTCCCCCGGGCGGCGGTCGCGCATACGCTCGCCGACCATGGACGTCACCCTGCGCCAGCTCACGGCGTACACCGCGGTCGCCCGCGCGGTCAGCTTCACCGCGGCGGCCGCCGAACTGCATGTGTCCCAGTCCTCCTTGAGCCGTGCGGTCGCCGATCTGGAACGCACGCTCGGCATGCGGCTGCTGGAGCGCGACACCCGCAACGTCGAACTCACCCCGGCCGGGGCGGAGGCGCTGCGCATCGCCGACCAGATCCTCGCCGCGCACCGGGCGGGCCTCGCCCAGCTGGGCCGCTACGTGGCGGGCGAGCGCGGCGCCGTGTCGCTGGCCACCCTCCCCTCGGTGGCGGCCGTCCTCCTGCCCCCGGTCATCTCCGCCTTCCGCGCCCGGCGCCCCGAGATGACCGTACGGCTCCTGGACGGCCTGGAACGCTCGGTGCTCCAGCGGGTCGTGGACGGCGACGCCGACTTCGCCGTGAGCACGGTCCCCCGCCACCAGGCGACCGGCGGCATACGGCTGCGGCCCCTGGTGCGCGACCGCTTCCACGCGGTCCTCCCCGAACACCATCCGCTCGCCGAGCGGGACGAGGTCACCTGGGAGCAGCTCGGCCGCGAACCGTTCCTCGCGGTCGGTACGGACTCCAGCGTGCGCCGCATGACGGACGCCGCCTTCGCCCGGGCGGGCAGGGACGCCGCCCCGGCGGCCGAGGCGTCGAGCGTGGCCACGGTGGGCGGCCTGGTGGCGGCGGGACTCGGCGTCTCCGCCCTCCCCGCCCTGGTCCACCCCCTGATCCCGCCGGGCCCCCTGGTCCGCCGCCCGCTGGTCGCGCCGGTGCTGGAACGCCGCCTGTACGTGGTCCTCCCGGCACACCGGGCGCTCCCGCCGGGCGCGGGGCGCTTCCTGGAGGAGCTGGAGGCGTTCCGGACGGCGGGCCACCGGCTCCCGGAGGGCGTGGCGTGGGAGGAGACGGACGCGGGCTGACCGGGGCGTGGGGTTTTCGCCTTGGCTTTCCTTTGCGATATCCGCATGAATTGATGTTCGTTCAATGCTGGACCCGCATATCCCCCACCCCGCAGCCTGAACCGCATGGAGGACCACACCAGCACACGGCAGGGACAGCTCGCGGGGCTCAAGGTGGTGGAGTTCGCCCACGTCGTGGCGGGCCCGCTCGCCGGGGGCATGCTCGCCGACCAGGGCGCCGACGTCGTACACGTCGAGCCGCCCGGTGACGGGGACGCCGCCCGGGCCATGGGGCCCCGCCGGGACGGGGTCCCGCTCTGGTTCAAGGTCGCGGGCCGCAACAAGCGCTCCGTGACGCTCGATCTGCACCACGAGACGGGCCGGGAAGTCGCCCGCGAACTGGTCGCCTGGGCCGATGTGGTGATCGTGACGCTGCGCGCCGGACGGCTGCGCGCCTGGGGGCTGGACTGGGAGGCCGTCCACGCGCTCAACCCCCGGGCCATCCTGCTCCAGATCTCCGGCTTCGGCGCCACCTCCTCCCGCGCGGACGCCCCCGGCTTCGGCAAGATGGGCGAGGCCCGCAGCGGGGTCGTCCACCTCACCGGCTTCCCCGAAGGCCCGCCCGTGCACACCGGCTTCTCGCACGGTGACGCCGTCACGGGCCTGATGGGCGCGTTCGCGGTGCTCGCCGCGCTGCACCGCCGCAACACCGACCCGGACTTCGACGGCGAGTGGATCGACCTGGCCCTCTTCGAACCCCTCTACCGCCTCGTGGAGTGGCAGATCATCGCCTACGACCAGCTCGGTACGGCCCCCGAACGGGCGGGCAACCAGCTCGCGGTCGCGCCCGCCGCCGTCATCAACACCTACCGCAGCGGCGACGGCGACTGGCTCACCGTCACCTCCGCCACCACCCGCTCGGTGCGCAACGTGGTACGTCTCCTCGGCCTGCCCGACGCCGAATTCGCCACCGTCGAGCAGCAGCACGCGGGCCGCGACCGGCTCGACGCGGCGCTGCGCGAGTGGGTCGCCGGGCGCCCCTCGGCCGTCTGCCTGGAGGAGTTCGAGCGCGCCGAGGTGGTGGCCTCCCGCGTCTTCACCGCCGCCGACATCGCGGCCGACCCCGTCTACGCCGAGCGTGAGGACATCATCACCGTCGACGACCCCGACCTGGGCCCGGTCCGGATGCAGGCGGTCATCCCGCACTTCCGCCGGGCTCCCGGCGCGGTGTGGCGCACCGGCCCGGCGCTCGGCGAGGACAACGCCCTGGTCTACGGGGAGTGGCTCGGCATCGACGACAAGCGGCTGGCGCGGCTGGAGGACGACGATGTCATCTGAGGCCCGTCCACCATCCGCAGCGGCCCGGGTCCCCCTGCGCTCCCTGCTCTTCGTCCCGGGCAGCAGAACCGACTGGCTGCCCAAGGCCGAGGCGGCGGGCGCCGACGCCGCGATCCTCGACCTGGAGGACGCGGTCCCCGACGACGGCAAAGCGGCGGCGCTCGACGCCGTGACCCGCGCCATCGACCGGGCAACATCGCGCATGCGGCTGTTCGTACGCGTCAACGCGCTCGACCGCGCCGCGGGCTGGCAAGCCGCCGACGAACTGCGCGCCGTGGCCCGCCCCGGCCTCTACGGCATCGTGCTGCCCAAGGTCGCCCACGCCGACGACGTACGCGCCGCCGACCGGATGCTCGCGTGGTGCGAGCGCCACCACGGGCTGCCCGACGGCCACTTCGCGCTCGTCCCCCTTCTGGAGACGGCGCGCGGGCTGCGCGAGGCGTACGCCATCGGCCGCGCCGCCGACCGCGTCGCCCACCTGGGCGCGCTCACCGGCCCCGGCGGCGACGTGGAACGGGCCGTGGGCTACCGCTGGAGCCCGGACGGCGACGAGACGCGCGACCTGCGCGCCCGGGTCCTGCTCGACGCCCGCGCCGCGGACTGCCCCCACCCGGTGGCCGGGCTCTGGACCGACATCGCGGACCTCGACGGACTGCGCCGCTTCGCCGGGCAGAACCGCGCCCTGGGGTACGAGGGGATGGCGGTGATCCACCCGTCCCATGTGCCGGTCGTCAACGAGGCGTTCTCCCCCGGCCCCGACGAACTGGCCCGCTGCGCACGGCTGATCGCGGCGGTGGAGGAGGCCCAGGCGCGGGGCGCCGGGGCCGTGCGGTTCGAGGGGCGGATGGTGGACGAGGCGATGGCGGCCACGGCCCGCCACACGCTCGCCCAGCGGGCCGATATATGAGCCCCGGTTCGCCGCCGGGAGGTCCCCCCGTCGACGGTCGGCCGCGCCCAGGGGGCACCAGCGCGGCATGCTCGGCCGGTCGGCCGGTCGGCCGGGAGCGCCCCGGCGCCGCCGGACACCCCGGCGCCGGAGGGCTTTCCCGGCGCACCGACCCCGGCGTCGGCGGCCGTCGCCACACCACCGTGACCGCCGGGACGACCGCGATCGCCATGCCCGAGGCGGCGCCACGCCCAGCACAGGCTCGCCGGCGGGCCGACCAGTGAGGCGCCTCAGCCCTCTCCCGGCCACCACCGGGAGGTGCCCCGCCCGGTAGGGCGGTTTCCCGCGCCCAAGGCCCTTCCCGCGCGTCGGCCGTCCTCGCCCCACCCACCACGCCCGTCACCGCCGCCCACCTGGGAGCGGAACCGCCGCAACGGGCACCGGCGTGGCGCGCACCCGGCCGGTCGCACGGGGGCGGGGCACCCCGGCCCCCTCAATCCAGCACCGTCAGGTCGAGCCCGGCCAGCCGGTCCGGGTCGGCGAGGATGTCGATCGCGGCGATCTTCCCGTCCGTGACCGTGAAGCCCAGCACCGAGAACGGCCTGCCCGCCCGGGTCCCGACCACCCCGACGGCCCCGTTGACCAGCGCGGGCCGGGGGACGCTGCCCTCGCCCCCGGCGCGGGCGAAGGTGAGCGCCTGGTTGGCCACGCCCTCCGCGCCGCGCACCTCGCGGAACGCGAGCGGGGCGGCGGCGCCGAAGTCGGCACGCAGTACGACGTCCGGGTCGAGCAGGGCGACGAGCCCGTCGAAGTCGCCGTCGCGCGCGGCGGCGAGGAAGGCGTCGACCACCGCGCGCTGCCGGGCCAGGTCCGGGTCGGGGACGGGCGCCGCGCCCCGCACCCGGCGGCGGGCGCGGCTGGCGAGCTGACGGGCCGCGGCCGGGGTGCGGCCGACGATGGGCGCGATCTCGTCGAACGGCACGCCGAACAGATCGTGCAGGACGAACGCCAGCCGCTCGGCGGGAGCCAGCGCTTCGAGGACGACCAGCAGGGCGAGGCCGACCGAGTCGGCGAGCAGCGCCTGGTCTTCCGGGTCGACCCCGCCCGTACCGCTGAGGACCGGGTCCGGCACATGCGCCCCGAGGGGTTCCTCCCGCCGGGCGGTGCGCGAGCGCAGCATGTCCAGGCACACGCGGCCGACGACCGTCGTCAGCCATCCGCCCAGGTTCGTCACCTCGCTGGTGTCGGAGCGGCTGAGCCGCAGCCACGCCTCCTGGACGGCGTCGTCGGCCTCGCTGAGCGAGCCGAGCATGCGGTAGGCCACCGCCCGCAGATGGCCGCGGTGTGCCTCGAAGGTCTCCGCCAGGAACGCGTTTCCGGCCATCGGCCCTCGCCCTCTCTCCTCGTCATGTGTCATCAGAACACTGACGTACGGGCCGCGGCCGATGTGACAGCGCGGGCGGACACCGGCACCGGCCTGTCCGCCCGTTCGGCCCCTCAGCCCTTGACGCACCGCGGCCCCCTCACTACATAACTTGGGAGCGCTCCCAAGACGTTAGCAGTCCAGACTTCATTGTCATGACCCGAGCAAACCACCCGGACCGACCGCTCCCCCACAGGAGTCGCCCATGCGTACGACCGCCCCCACCGGCGCCACTCCCCGCGTCGTGGCCGTCGTGTTCGCGGCCATCGCCGCCCTGCTGCTGTCCCTGCCCTCCCTCGCGCCACCCGCCCGCGCCACCACGGCGGGGTCACACGCCACGGCGGGATTACACGCCGCGGGCGGACTACACGCCGCGGGCGGATTACACGTCGCGGGCGGCAAGCTGGTCGAAGGCAACGGCAGCACCTTCGTGATGCGCGGCGTCAACCACGCCCACACCTGGTACGCCACCCGGACCACCCAGACGCTCTCCGACATCAAGGCGCTGGGCGCCAACACCGTGCGGGTGGTGCTGTCCACCGGAGACCGCTGGACCAAGAACGACACCGCCGATGTGGCGAACGTCGTCGCGCAGTGCAAGCGCAACCGGCTCATCTGCGTCCTCGAAGCCCATGACACCACCGGCTACGGCGAGCAGGGCGGCGCCGTCACCCTCTCCCGCGCCACCGACTACTGGATCAGCGTGCGCACCGCCCTCGCGGGCCAGGAGAGCTACGTCGTCGTCAACCTCGGCAACGAGCCGTACGGAAACACCAACGCCACCGCGTGGACCGCCGACACCAAGGCCGCCATCCAGAAGCTGCGCACCGCCGGAATCCATCACGCCCTGATGGCCGACGCCCCCAACTGGGGCCAGGACTGGAGCTTCACCATGCGCGACAACGCGGCCTCCGTCCTGGCCGCCGACCCGGACCGCAACACCGTGTTCTCCGTCCACATGTACGGAGTCTTCGACACCGCCACCGAGGTCAAGGACTACCTCACCCGCTTCGTCAACGCCAAACTCCCGCTCGTAGTGGGCGAGTTCGGCCACAACCACTCCGACGGCAACCCCGATGAGACCGCCATCATGGCGAACGCCCAGACACTCGGCGTCGGCTATCTGGGCTGGTCCTGGAGCGGCAACAGCGGCGGTGTCGAATACCTCGACATGGCCACCGGGTTCAACGCCGCCTCGCTCACCAGCTGGGGACAGCGGATCTTCAAGGGTGCGAACGGCATCGGGTCGACGTCCAGAGAAGCCACGGTCTACCGCTCCTAGCCCCCCCGACAGGAAGGACTCCACCATGCCCAAGTCCCCTTTCCCTCATACCGCGCGCACCGCCGCAGCCTTACTGGCCGGAGCGCTGCTGTTCGTCACCGCGCCCACCACCCAGGCGGCCGTGGCCGCGCCCTCGGCCGTGCACGTCAACCAGCTCGGCTACCTGCCGGACGGCCCCAAGCGCGCCACCGTCGTCACCGCGAGCACCACCGCCCTGCCGTGGCAACTGCGCGACGCGTCCGGCAGGACGGCCGCCTCCGGCACCACCACCGCCGCGGGTGGCGCCGACGCCGCCTCCGGCGACTCCACCCAGCTGGTGGACTTCTCCTCGTACCGGGGAACGGGCACCCGGTACACCCTCACCGTGGACGGCCGCACCAGCCACCCGTTCGACATCCGCGCGGGCCTGTACGACGGGCTGCGCGCGGACGCGATGTCCTTCTTCTACCAGCAGCGCAGCGGCACACCCATCGAGGCGCGGCTCGCCGGAGCGGCGTACGCGCGCCCGGCCGGCCACCTCGGTGTCGCGCCCAACCAGGGTGACACCAGCGTGCCGTGCCAGCCCGGGGTGTGCGACTACGCGCGCGATGTCCGCGGCGGCTGGTACGACGCCGGTGACCAGGGCAAATACGTGGTCAACGGGGGCATTGCCACCTGGCAGCTGGTGAACTCCTTCGAGCGCGCCGAGCGGGCGGGCCACGCCGCGGCGCTCGGCGACTCCACCCTGCGCGTGCCCGAACGGGGCAACAAGGTGCCCGACGTCCTCGACGAGGCGCGCTGGGAGCTGGACTTCCTGATGCGGATGCAGATCCCGGACGGGAAACCACTCGCGGGCATGGCCTTCCACAAGATCCATGACGCGGCCTGGACCGGTCTGCCGACCCGCCCCGAACAGGACTCCCAGCCACGCGAACTCCACCCCCCGTCCACCGCCGCCACCCTCAACCTGGCGGCCACCGCGGCACAGTGCGCACGGGTCTACGCCCCCTACGACGCGGCCTTCGCCGCCCGCTGCCTCGCCTCCGCACGCCGCGCCTGGACCGCCGCCCAGGCCCACCCCGACCGGCTCGCCCCGGACTCCGACGGCACGGGCGGCGGCGCGTACGGGGACACCCGGGTCGGCGACGAGTTCTACTGGGCGGCCGCCGAGCTGTACGCCACCACCAAGGAGAGCCGCTACCGGGACGCGGTGACCGCCTCGCCCTTCCACACCGCGGACGACGTCTTCACCGCGGCCGGTTTCGCCTGGCACGACACCGCCGCCCTCGGCCGCATCACCCTGGCCACCGTCCCGAACGGCCTGCCCGCCACCGACCGCACCCGCGTCCGCGCCTCCGTGGTGTCCGCCGCCGACCGCTACCTGGCCACCATGGGCCGCCAGGGATACGCCGTCCCCCTGACCACCGACGGTTACGTCTGGGGCTCCAACGGCCAGGTGGCCAACAACGCGAGCGTCATCGCCGTCGCCCACGAACTCACCCGGCAACCCCGCTACCGCACCGGCGCCCTGGAAGCCCTGGACTACCTGCTCGGCCGCAACGCACTCGGCCAGTCCTACGTCACCGGCTACGGCGACCACACCGCCCTCAACCAGCACCACCGCTTCTGGGCGCACCAGTACGACGCCTCCCTCCCGAACCCACCCGCAGGCTCCTTCGCGGGCGGCCCGAACGCGGCCCTCCAGGATCCGGTGGCCCAGGAGAAGCTGGCGGGGTGCAAGCCCGCGAAGTGCTACATCGACGACATCGGCTCGTACTCCACCAACGAGGTGGCGATCAACTGGAACGCCCCGCTGGCGTGGCTGGTGGCCTTCGCCGCCGAACGCTGAGCCCGATCTCCCACCCGTTTCCCGCCCGCCCTGGGCGCCCGGCAATGCGGTCGCCCAGGGTAAACGGCGCGACAACTTTCCTGTGACGGTGCAGACCATCAACGGAGGGCCGTGCCGTGGAGGAGCGCGCCGGGCGGCGCGCTCCTGAAGGCGCACGGAGTCGGCTCCCCCGGTCAGCGGGGCAGCTGGGCCTCGATCGCCTCGACGACCTCCGCCGCCTCCGGCTCGGTCCGCGGCCGGAAGCGTCCGACCACCTGACCCTGGGGCGAGAGCAGGAACTTCTCGAAGTTCCACTGCACATCCCCGGCCTCCCCCGCCGCGTCCGGGGTCCGGGTCAGCTCGGCGTAGAGCGGGTGCCGCTGATCGCCGTTGACGTCGGTCTTCTCCAGCAGCGGAAAGGAGACGCCGTACGTGGTCGAGCAGAAGGTCTCGATCTCCTCCGCCGTCCCCGGCTCCTGCCCCGCGAACTGGTTGCACGGAACCCCCAGCACGGTGAACCCGCGCCCGGCGTACCGCTGCTGCAACCGCTCCAGCCCCTCGTACTGCGGCGTCAGCCCACACTTGGACGCCACGTTGACCACCAGCACCGCGGCGCCCTGATGCGCGCCGAGCGTGGTCGGCTCGCCGGACAGGGTGCGCAGGGGAATGTCGTACAGACTCATCGCGGATCCCACCTTCGTCGTTCGACCGATGCGGCCAATCTATGCGATCACGGAGCCACGGACCCGGATCACAACTTGACCACGCCCCACACACAAACTTTTCACTTTTCAATTACCGCGGTTATGGTCAGCTCCTCGAGTTTCACTCAAAGGGGACTATGTCCTGGAATAACCACCCAACACCGCCGCCTCCGGGCCCGGCGCCCACGCCGAAGCCTCAGGTGACGCGGAGCGCCGAAGCACCCGCCGACGCGTCGTCGTCCGGGTCCGGGGCCTCCGGGTCGGGGGGCCGGGGCCGGGGACTCGTCCTCGGGGGGTACGGGCGGGGCCACGGCGTTGTGTGAGGACGGGACGCTCTCGTACGCCGCGCACCATCAGGGCGCCTGCTCGCATCACGGCGGGGTCGCCGTCTTCTACCGGTGACACGGCGACGGGGCGCGCCGGTGTGGCGCGCCCCGTCGGCGGGGCTACTCCGGCGGGGTCGGGGTGTCGTGGTTGCGGTACATCGCCTGGATGTCGAGTTCCAGCTTGACCGTCGGGCCGACGACGGCGATGCCGCGGGCGAGCATGTTGCGCCAGTTGAGGGTGTAGTCCTCGCGGTGCAGTTCGGCGGTGGCGTGGGCCGCGCAGCGGAGTTCCTGTTCGTAGCCGCCGTTCACGGCGCCGAGGTAGGTGGTGTCGAGGGTGACGGAGCGGCTGACGCCGTGCATCGTCAGGGGGCCCTGGATGCTCCACTTCGAGCCACTGCGCCAGGTGAACTTGTTGCTGGCGAAGTGTATGTCCGGGTAGTTCTCGACGTCGAGGAAGTCCGCCGAGCGCAGGTGGTTGTCCCGGGTGTTGTTGCCGGTGGAGATGCTGGAGGCGTCGATGAGGACCTCGACACGGGAGTCCTCGATGCGCTCGGCCACGTGGATGCCGCCGCGGAAGCGGGTGAAGCGGCCGTGCACGTTGGCCATGCCGACGTGGCGGGCGATGAAGCGGATGGCGGTGTGCGGGGGGTCGAAGAGCCAGGTGCCGGGCGGGGGGAGTTCGAGCTGCTGCGAGGGCTGCATCGGGATGCGCTGGGGTTCGCGGCATTCGCCCGGCCTGACCTCGGTGGTGAGGCGGTGGGGGGTCAGGCCGCTGCCGGTGAGCAGTACGGAGTACTCGCCCGGCTCCAGGGTGGCGACGAACAGCCCGTGCGGGTCCGTGGTGGCCTTGACCGCCTGCTTGCCCGCGCCGCGGGTCGCGGTGATGGTGACCTCGACACCGCCCAGCGGCTCGCCGACGGGGTCCAGGACCTCGCAGCTGAAGGCACCGGCGCCGACGGGCATGGGGAGGCGGAGACCCGATCCACGGTTCGGGCGCTTGGTTCGCATGCGCCGGAGCAGTGCGAGGGGTGTTGCAGTCATCTCTCTAAAGTTTCTCTCGGTAACGGGGTCTCCCCATGATGGAGGGCGCTGGGGGACGTCACCCATCAGGGGTGGTTGTATCAGCCAACGGCCTCGTGTGCGCCACTCATGAGGTGGCGCGCGACAACACGAGAGCGAAGTCGGTGAGACGGAAGGGGGTCCTGACACCGTAACGGGTGGCGAGCCCGGGATCGTCGACCAGGGTGAAGCCCCGCACCGGGCTCCGTTCGACGGCGCTCACCGGTGCCCACGAGGTCAACCGGGGTGCGCGCGGTGTCGCGGACGCAGTTGTGCAGATGTCGGGTCAGGGACGTGAGGGGATTGCGAACAGCCGCGACTCTGGGATGTCAGTCGGCCTCCTCGGATGCCGGGCGCGCGTGTCCGAGAATCTGCCGCAGCGCGCCGGTCAGCAGGTCCGCGGCATCCGGTGAGGCAGCGGCGTGGCGGAAGCCGATGTAGTTGTCGGGGCGGGCCAGCAGGGCACCGCCGTCCGCGGTTTCGCGCAGGTTCGCCCAGTCGCCGTAGGGGTCCTCGTACTCCTGGCCGGGCCCGATGACGACGGTGGCGACCTCGATGCCGAGTTCGCGCCGCGCGGCCTCGGCCGCCTGCCGCCAGCAGTCGCCACCGATGCCGGTGAAGAGGGTGAACCGGCCGTGGCCGCCGAGGTCGAGGGTCGAGAGGCGGTCGCTGCCGCGGGTGACCCAGGCGTGCGGCAGCTTGGCGCCGGGCCGGGTGGAGGGCTGGTGGTACAGCTCCGGGTCGCGGACGAAGCCGGGGTCGGGGGTGCCGTCGGGGACGACGGCGGCCGAGGTGTAGCGCTGGTTCATCTCCACGCCGTGCGCGTTGAACTCGTACACCTTGGCGGCGATGGCCTCGCGCAGCCGCTGCCGCTGCTTCTCGGCCTCGGCGGTGGCGTCCTTGCGGGCGTCGACGTTGCGCCACATCTGCTCGGGGTCGGTGGTGGACAGCAGGTTCAGCGCCTCGAAGACGGGCGCGGTCTCGCCGATGCTCTTGTTGGCGCGTTCGACGGTCTGCCGCCCGACCGGGGCCCGCTCGGCGGAGTAGCTGTCCAGGAGGGCGGGCGCGGCGGTGCCGTCGAGGACGTGGCGGAGCTTCCAGGCGAGGTTGTACGCGTCCTGGATGGAGGTGTTGGAGCCGAGGCCGTTGGACGGCGGGTGGCGGTGGACGGCGTCGCCCGCGCACAGCACCCGCCGGTCGGCGTAGGTCTCGGCGTACAGGTGGTTGACGGTCCAGGCCGACGTGGAGGTGATGCGCACCGGGATCTCGTCGTCGCCGAGCAGCCGCCGCACCACGGACAGCGCGAACTCCTCGGTGAGGTCCGGTGGACCGGCCTCCAGGTCGTACCCCCACACCACCATCCACTCGGTCCAGGGGCGTACGCAGCGCACCAGCCCGGCGCCGATGCCACCGACGGTGGCGCCGGGGGCGAGCACCCAGTAGAGCGTGGACGGGCGGTGGGCGGTCAGGGCGGTCAGGTCCGCCTCGAAGACGATGTTGAGGCTGCCCGCGACGCCCATCCGCCCGACGGTCGGCAGCCCGGCGTTCTCGGCGACGCGGCTGCGCCCGCCGTCCGCGCCGACCAGGTAGCGGGCCCGGATGCGGTAGGTGTCGCCGCGCAGCCGGTCCCGTACGGTCGCGGTGACGCCATCGGCGTCCTGCTCGTGCGCGAGGTATTCGGTGTCGAAGCGCAGCGCGGTGCCCCGGGCGACGGCCGCGTCCACCAGGACGGGCTCCATGAGGTGCTGTGGCATGTCGCACATGGGGCTGGGTCCGGCGAGTTCGTGTTCGGCCTGGACGCGCGGGTCGTTGCCCCAGGAGCGCAGCCGCCCCAGCTCCTCGCCCGCGAGGCTGGTGCAGAAGACGGTGTTCCCCATGAGGTGCTGCGGGGTGGCCCGCGCCCGCACCGGCTCCTCGACGCCGAGGTCGCGCAGCACCTCCATGGTGCGCTGGTTGGTGATGTGCGCGCGGGGCGTGTCCGCGAGGCGGCCGTACCGGGTGACCATGATGTTGGGCACGCCGTAGGTGCTCAGGGCGAGCGCCGTCGCGGCTCCGGCCGGGCCGCTGCCGACGACCAGGACGTCTGTCTCGACGGTGTTCACGTGCGTATGGCTCCTCTCCTGGTGGCCGGTTCGGTTCACAGGGTCCGGCCAGCATTGATGATCTTGATTGAGGAGTGGGTGGTGGAGGTGTCTCAATACGAGACACCCGGGCCGTATACGGTGAGATCCCTGTGACGAGCATCGACGACACCCCGGCCGCCGCGGCTCTCGCCCCGGTCCGGCGGGCCCGTGAGCGATTCCTCGGCGGGCGGCCGCCGGGCGAGGACATCTCCGACGAGCTGGCCGAGGCGTGGCGGCGGGCCCGTTTCCTCGGCGTACGGCGGGATCTGACGCCGCCGCCCGCCCCCGTGCCCGCGCACTCCCCGCTGCTGGCCGCCGCGCGCCCGGTGCTCGACCGCATCCTGCCCACCCTGAGCGGCGGCGACATGGCGCTGGTGCTCGCCGACTCCCGCTGCCGGGTGCTGTGGTCGGGCGGCGCCGGGCCGGGCGGCGGCCCGCCGCCCGCGGCGGGGTGCGATCTGTCGGAGCGGGCGGTGGGACACCACAGCGCGGTGCTGGCGCTGCGCCTCGGGCGCAGGGCGGAGACGCACGGCCCGGAACACGTCCTGGACGTGTGGCAGGAGCTGTCGGCGGTCAGCGTTCCGGTGTACGAGCCGGGGGCGGGCCGCCCCGCCGGGACCGTCACGGCGCTGACCCCGCTGCGCGAGGACCGCGCGCCCCACCCGGGCACGGCGTTCGCCGAGGCCACGGCGCTCGCGGTCGAGTCGGAGCTGCTGGGCCGGGCCCGGCCCCCGGAGCGGCTGCTGCTGGACGCGTATCTGCGCCAGGCGCCGGAGGGGCGTGCGGTGGTGGCGCTCGACGGGAGCAGCCGCATCGTCAGCTCCGGTGCGGCACGGCTGCTGTCGGAGGAGACGCTGACCGGGCTGGAGCGCCGGGCCACGGCGCTGCTGCGGGACGCGGGGGCGGCGGACGGGCGGCAGCCGCGGGAGTTCCCGGTGCCGGACGGTGCCGGGCTCGTCGTCCGTATGACGCCGGTCGTGCACGAGGGCGAAGTCATCGGCGCGGTCGCGGTGGCCCGCCCGGACCCGGCGGACGGTACGGCGGCCGGTCCGGCGCGTACGCCGGGGCGGGGCGGCGGGGAGCGGCTGCCGGGGCTGGCCGGTGCGTCGGGACCGTGGCGGGTGGCCGTCGCCCGGGCCACCGGGCTGGCCCGGACCGCGGAGCCGCTGCTGCTGACCGGGGAGGCGGGCGTCGGCAAGTCCTCGCTCGCCCGCGCCCTGTTCGCCTGGCGCGGCACCACCGCGCCCCTGGTGGTGGACGCCGCCGAGGGCGCGCCCGGTGACGTACCGCGCTGGTGCCATGCCCTGGCGGAGGGGGGCGACGCACCACCGCTGCTCGTGCTCCACGCCGAGCGGCTGGACCAGCCCGATGTCGCCGCGCTGCTCTCGCTGCTGGCGCGGCGGCCCGAGGTGCCGCTGACGGCGACGCACACCCCGGGCACCCGGGTCGGCCCGTGTCTGCGGCGGCTGCTGGATCTGCTCACGGCCCGTTCCGTCGTCCTGCCGCCGCTGCGCGAGCGCGTCGAGGACATCCCCGTACTGCTGCCGGGGCTCGCCGGGCGCTCCTCCCCCGGCCGCCCGCCGCTGTCCTGGAGCCTGGACGCGCGCCGGGCCCTGGAACAGCACAGCTGGCCGGGCAACGTCGCCGAACTGTCCCAGGTGGTACGGGAGGTGGCCGAGCACCGCCGCGCCACCGGCCCGGTCCGGCGCGGGGAACTGCCGCCGGGCCTGCGGGTGCCACCGGCCGCGCGACGGCTCAGCGGGATGGAACGCGCGGAGCGCACCGCGATCCTGGAGGCGCTGCGCCGCCACGGCGGCAACAAGGCACGCGCGGCCGAGTCCCTGGGCATCGGCCGCGCCACCCTGTACCGCAAACTGCGCGCCCTGGGCGCGGATCAGCCCTAGCTGTACGCCCCGGGCTCGGCGACCTTGATGTGCCGGGCGTCCATCGGGACCGCGCCACCGCGGAAGGGCACGCGGCCCCAGTGGTGTGCGGCGTCGTACGAGACCGTCGCGCCCGCCGCGGCCTGCGCGACCTCGACGCTGTGTGCCCCGTCGTCGGCCCCCAGCCGCACTGAGCTTGAGCATCCAGAAGTCACCGGCGCTGTGGAGGTCGGGCAGGTCAGCACCGTGATGGCGGACGGGGTGGTGTCGGGCCACGTCAGCGGCTCGCGCGCGTAGGCGTGGGCGAAGGATCTCAGGCGGGTGCCCACCTGGTGGCCGAACCCGTCCGGATCGCAGCCGCACAGGTCGAGCACTCCGGCCGCGAGGGTGACGTAGCCGCCGGCCGGGATGGTTTCCTCGACCGGTGGCAGCGGGACGGTGAGTGTCCGGCTGGTCAGTCTTCTTTCGTGATCGTGACGCCGGGCAGCGGCGCGGTGAGCGGGGGGTGTCCGGGCAGGGCGCGGTGGCCGATGCCGGAGAGGGCGATCCGGGCCGCGCTGACGCCGAGGGCGGTGGCGGTCGCGGCGTCGGCACCGGCGGCCAGCGCGGCGACGAGGGCGCCCGCCATGGTGTCGCCCGCGCCGGTGGTGTCGACGACGCGGACGACCGCGTCGCGTACGGTCCAGGACGGCCCGGCCGGGTCCGCCACGTAGGCGCCGTCGGCGTCGAGACGGGCCAAGACGAGGGTGTTCAGGCGTGTCGCGAGCCAGGTGGCCGCGGTGCGCGGCTGCGGGTGCACGGTGGCGAGTTGCACACGGCTCGGCAGGAGGACACCGGAGGTGGCGCGGATGGCCTGCCAGTACTCCCATCCGCGGGTGCGTGCCAGGCTCTGATCCGGGTCCACTCCGACGACGGTCCCGCTGCCGAACCGGCGGTCGAGACGGGCGGGTGAGCAGAACAGCAGGCCGTTCAGGCCGGTGAAGAATTCCGGGAATTCCGGGCCGGGCGGTGCGGGGGCCTCGATGGCGTCGTCGGCTTCGGCGATCTCCGCTCCAGGCGGCGGCGTGGTCTCCACCAGGCGGCGGCCCTGCGGGGAGTCCAGCAGCCAGACCCGCACCGGCTCCGGGACCGCCGTACAGGCGCCGAGATCGGCCCCGGCCGCCGCGAGGGTGTGACGGAACTCCGGTACGGACGTGGGGAGTTCGCACCGCAGCCGCACCCGGGTGCCGGGCACGAGGCGCGCGCCCAGCGCGGCGTAGAGGCCGGGGCCACCGAGGCAGTCATAGTGTGCCGGGTGTCCGACCCGCACGATGTGGTCGACCGATACGCCACCGATCACACCGGTCAGGGTCACCGGGCCTCCTCGCACGCGTCGTGCCGCGGCAGCCACATGGGCAGCCCTTCCGCTTCCGCCGCGCGGTCGAGCCGGTGCAGCAGCGCGGTGCCCTCCAGGGCGACGTCGATGGCGGCGATGTGCCCGGCGCCGGTTTCGAAGGGCGCGCCGGTGCTGATGTTGTCGGCGACGCAGCAGATCGCGCCGCCGCGGCGGCCGAAGAGCCGGGCGAGCGTGACGATCGCGGCGGACTCGCGGTCGCCCGCGAGGACTCCGGCCCGGGCCCAGTCGTCGACGAGCGTGGTGTGCCAGGACTGGAGGTAGCCGCAGACTTCCCGCGCTTCCTCGACCGACTCGTGGGGACCCTTGCGTAAGTCCGCCCGAACCCTCGTCATCGGGCGTCCGGACCGCGGCGCTCAGGCGCTCAGGCGCTCAGGCGCTCAGGCGCTCAGGCACTCAGGCACTCAGGCACTCAGCAGGTGTCGCCCACCGCGTCGATCTTCGCGCCGAACCGGCCGCTGTAGTTGCTGGCGTAGTCGCCCTTGCGGACCGAGCGGCACTCCTTGCCGGTGGCCCAATCGATGAAGGCGCCGGTCCTGTTGGCCCGGAAGGAACCCACGTGGTCCACGAACCGACTGGGCAGGTCCACGTAGCCGCCCCGCCACGTGTAGAGCTCGCCCGTCCCGTCCTGGAACCGCCACAGGCAGATCGCGTTGCTCGCGCACGCGGGCAGCGCCTGGGCCTGCACGGAGGGGCCCAGCGTGGTCACGACGACCGTCCCGGCAACCAGCGCGCAGCGCATGAAGCGTGCGTTCATCCCGTCCTCCTCGATGCGGAAGCGAATGCCCCGATTGTCCACCGCTCAAGAGAGGGCGGACAGAGAGCTCTTGTGTTCGACGTAGGGTTTTCAGCACGGTCATGTTCACGCCGTTCAAGGTCGTTCAAGGGGGAACCGTGGGGGCTGGCGACACCGGGGGCACGGGGCGGGCGGACGTCGTCGTCCTGACCGCGCTGGAGATCGAGTACCGGGCCGTACGAGCGCATCTGGAGGATCCGCGCCCCGTCCGGGCGGAGCGCGGCTCACTGTTCGAGACGGGCGTCTTCCGCTCCGGGACCCGGCCCGGCGGCCGACGGGTGGCGATCCATATGACGGGTCCGGGAAACCCGGGCGCTGCGGCGCTGGTCGAGCGGGCGGCGGCGCTCTTCGCGCCGCAGGCCGTGCTGTTCGTCGGGGTGGCGGGCGGCGTCAAGGATGTGGCGCTCGGCGATGTGGTGGCGGCCGACGCGGTGTACGACTACGAGACCGGCAAGGACACCGAGTCCGGGTTCCTTCCCCGGCACAAGACCCATCAGTCCGCCTACGGGCTGGTGCAGCTGGCCCGTAACGTCGCCGCGGCCGACGACTGGCAGCGGCGGATCCTGCCCGACGCCACCGCGCCGCGCCCGCGCGCCCTGGTCAAGCCGATCGCGGCAGGCGGCCGGGTGGTGGGGCACGAACGCTCCGACGTCGGCCTGCGGCTCGCGGCCGTCGCCGGGGACGCGATCGCGGTGGACATGGAGGGCTTCGGTTTCCTCGCGGGCGCGTACGTCAACCAACAGCTCGACGCGCTGGTGATCCGGGGCGTCTCCGATCTGCTGGGCGACAAGGGCGAGGCGCACGACGAGCGCTGGCAGCCGGTCGCCTCCCGGCACGCGGCCGCCTTCGCCTTCGAGCTGATCGGGCGGTTCCTGGGCGCGGAGGCGGCACCCGGCGCGCCCGCCCGGCGCCGCCGCAGGCTCGGCGTCCAGGAACTCGGCGGTCTCGTGGACCTGTTGCTGGAGGTCCCCGGTCTGTCCTCCCCCGCCCGCTGGCAGCAGCTGCTCGACGAGCTGCCCACCGTCGGCACCGCGGTCGGCCGCCAGTCGGCGAGCCGCGCGGAGGCCCTGGCCCTGCTGCGCACCTGCGAGGCGCACCGGGCCCTGGGCGAGCTGGTGTCCGTGCTGGACGTCCTGGCCCCCGACGACCCGGCGGTGGCCGAACTCGCCCGCCGCGTCGAGGAATTGGGCCTGGGCTGACAACGGGGCCCGGGGCGCCCGGGCGCGGGAAGGGTGTCGCCGGGGGCGTGCGGGGCATACAAGTTGTCCGGAGTCCGCGCGGGCGGCGCTCGCCTGTGGCAGGGTCTCCGGCGGGATCATCGGCGGCGGGGACCGGTGATGCGGGTACGGGGGAGGCACAGCATGGCGGCCATGCGGGAGGGCGGCCTCAGATCGGTCAACAGTTTGGTGTCGGCGTTGAAGGAGTTCCGCTGTCTGACGGATCCGGATTCCCGCGCACTGTGTCTGGACCTGGTCGCCATGGAAATGGAGACGACGTCCGTCCCGGTGCGCGGCCATCGCGTCACCGACTACTTCCTGGTGGAGCTGGCCCGGGAGTGTCTGGAGAACGTGCGGATGATGCGCGCGCTGCGCGCCTCGCTCGCGGTGATGGCGCCGGACACGGACGCCATGGAGCACCTCGATTCGGTAGTGGAGCAGATGACGGCCCGTCCGGTGCTTCCGGCACCGGCCGCCGGAGGGCTGCGGTCGCTGCTGGAGGATCTGGAGTTCGGGCATCTGGGCCTGCTGTGCCGGGCCGCGGCGGGTCCGCTCCAGGACGTCCCGGCGGTCACCGGCCCCTGGCACGCCTTCGAGGAGCTGAGCCGGATGAACGCGCGGCCGGACGGGCTGCCGCCGGGGCTGGCCCTGGTGGAGTACCTGGCGGCGTCGGCCCAGCCGCTGCGGAGGGCCGACGCGCTGCGGGCGTGGGCCGATGAGCAGGCGCGGGAGCTGGACCTGACCTCGCAGCTGAGATCCCTGCGCCAGCAGGTGGGGCACGCCGCCCCCGCCGAGCCGGACGACGCGTATCTGGTGATCCGGCTGCTGCCGCAGGAGGAGCCGGGCCGTTACGAGCTGTCGTCCTGGCATCAGTACGACCCGAGCGGCTGGCATCCGGCCCGCGGCCCGGTCACCCAGGTCACGGCCGCCACCGCCGAACGGGCCGTGCAGGAGCTGGTGTTCGCGGCGGAGGAGGAGTGGAAGGACGCCCGGTGCATCCATCTGGAGTTCCTGCTGGGCCCCGAGGACCTGAATCTGCCGGTGCACCTGTGGCGCAAGGAGCTGGACAGCACGATGGCCACACCGCTGTGCATGGACTATCCGGTGGTGGTGCGGAGCCTGGAGCGGAGCCAGACCCGACGCTGGCACCGCCCGTGGAACCAGCGCTGGCAGCTCTTCACCGGACGGCCCGAACTCGCCAGACAGCTGGTCGTCGAGGGCCAGGATCCGGACAGTCCGCGCTCCGGCGACCCGGCCGCGCTGCTGGCCCGGCTCCAGGCGGATCCGCACGTCGTCGCGCTGATCCTCAACTCGCCGCCGGGCGGCGCCGGTGAGGGCGCGTACGAGGCGCTGGCGGCCTGGCGGGCGGGAATCCCGCTGGTGGCATGGGATCGCCGGCCCAGCCGGGATCCGGCGTTGGTCCAGCACTTGAGACAAAAATCGGACGAGGCCAGCGGGGACCTGGCACGGCTCCGCGAAGCCGTGACAAAGTTACGTCTGGACGCCCATACGATCGACTCCGCGGAGCGGGAGCATCACCCGGGGCAGCATGTGGTGCTCGTCTGGGACGACCCGACCCGCCCCGTGGAGACGCAAGGACGCATGACGGGGCCGGACGAGGGGGTGGGCAGTCGATGAGCGACGCAGAGCCTGCACGGCGGCACAACGGACGGATCCCGGGTGGCGACGGCTCCTCCTCCGGTCCCCTGCCGTCCGGCATTCCGCGCCCCTGGTGGATCTACCAGGGCACCGGGCGCCCGCTGCACGACGTCAGCCTGGAGGACATCCTTCCGCCCCCGCCGCCCTGGCGCACCTTCGGCGGGGTCTCGGCCTGCCCGCCGGACGGCTACGACGGTGACGGCGCCGACGGCGCGTTATCCGACCCGGACGAGCCGCCGACCGAGCCCCCGGCGCCGCCGGAGGACGTCCAGGACACCGCCCGCCGGCTCGGCGCGACCCCGCTCGGCCTGCGGTCGGAGGCCGAGGAGGCGGACGTGGTGAACGCCGCGCTCATCCTGCGGCGCCCGCTGCTGGTCACCGGCCGCCCGGGCACGGGCAAGTCGACGCTGGCGTACCGCATCAGCCGGGAGCTGGGCCTGGGCCGGGTGCTGCGCTGGCCGATCACCACTCGTTCCACCCTGCGGTCCGGTCTCTACGGCTACGATGCCGTCGGCCGTGTGCACGCCGCGGCGGCCGGACAGGCGGCTGAGGAGGACGGTCACGAACCCGGACCGGAGGACATCGGCGACTTCCTCCAACTCGGCCCGCTGGGCACGGCGATGCTGCCGCACCGCCTCCCCCGCGTCCTGCTCATCGACGAATTCGACAAGAGCGACATCGATCTGCCCAATGACCTCCTCGACATCTTCGAGGCCGGCGAGTACTCCATTCCCGAACTGGTGCGCATCCGCAGGCGGCGCCCGGCCGTATCGGTCCTCACCGACGACCCCGACCGCAGCACCGTCATCGACTCGGGCCGGGTGCGCTGCCGCGCCTTCCCCGTGGTCGTCATCACCAGCAACGGGGAGCGGGAGTTCCCGCCCGCGTTCCTGCGCCGCTGTCTCCAGCTGCGGCTGCCCGACCCGGACGCCGACCGGCTCGCCGCGATCGTGGCCGCGCACCTGGGCAGAGCGGACGACCCGCGCGCCCGGGAGCTCATCGACATGTTCCTGGAGCGCAGCCGTCACGAAGGCGGGCTCGCCGCCGACCAGTTGCTCAACGCGGTGTATCTGGTGACGGCCCGTTCCGAGGCTCCGGGACCCGAGTGGGAGGAGCTACTGCGCGCCGTCTGGCACCGCCTGGACGCCGCAGGCTCGACATGACACAGGACCCAGGCGGCAGGTCCGGCGAGCACGGCCCGCGGGACCTCGACTGGCAGCAGATCGCCGATGCCTTCTGGCTGGCCGTCTGCAAGGCCGAAACGGACCGCGGACCCGGCCGCCCGGCGCCCGGCCCGCTCCCCGCGCCCCCGCACGGCGACGCCCCGCCGCCCACCGGCGACCGGTCCCCCGAGCCGCCGCCGGAGGACGACGGCGGGCAGCGGCCCGCGCCCGCGCCCGAACCGGCCGTCTCGGCACCGCAGCCCGTGGAACTCGTCGCCGTACCCGAGGCGCCGGAGGACCCGGCCGGGACGGAACCGGCGCTGGTCACCGACGTCATGGTGCCCGCGCCCAGGCCGACCGCCGCCGGACCGCTGGTCGCCGAGCGCGCCGTCTCCCGGGCGCTGCGCCCCCTCAAGCGCACCGCGCCCTCGCCGGTCGAGGTGGAGGTCGACGAGGAGGCCACGGCCGAGCGCGCGGCGCGCGAGGGGCTGTGGGTGCCGGAGTGCGCGCCCGTCCAGGAGCGCTGGATGGACGCGGTCCTGGTGCTGGACTGCGGCAGCTCCATGGTGGTGTGGCGGCGTACGGCGGCGCGGCTGGTCACCGTGCTGGAGCGGACGGGTGCCTTCCGGGACGTCCGGGTGCACCGGATGAACACCGATCACCCGTTGCCCGCGGACCGCCACGACTCCCCGGTGGACGGCATGGCACCGCGCGGGAAGCGGGCGGTGCTGGTGCTCACCGACGGCATCGGCGCGGCCTGGGGCGACGAGAGCGCGCAGCGCGCGCTGGGGCGCTGGGCCCGGCGCGCGTCGGTCGCCGTGCTCCACGTACTGCGTCAGGGCCGCTGGCAGCACACGGGGATCGCGCCGGAGCGGGTCCGGGTGCGGGTCCCCGAACCCGGCGCGCCCAACGGCGCCTGGCGGCGGGGCGACGGCGGCTCCTGGCCGGGCGGTGAACCACCGGTGCCAGTGCTGGAGCTGGACGCGCGCTGGCTGGGCAACTGGGCGCGGCTGGTGGCCCGTCCGTCGGACCGCGGCCATGACACGCTGGCGCTGCTGCCCGGGGCGGCGCCCGAGCCGTGGGATCCGGAACCGGAACCCAGCGCCTGGGACCGGGTCTTCCGCTTCCGCTCCACCGCCTCGCCGAGCGCCTTCCGGCTGGCGGCACGGCTGGCGGCGGCGCCGCTGAACATTCCGGTGATGGAATTCGTCCAGGGGATCCACCAGCCGGAGGGCAGCCCCGGCGATCTGGCCGAAATCCTGCTGGGCGGGCTATTACGCAAGGTGGGCACCGCCGATCCGCTGGACGAGACCGGAATCGGCTACGAATTCCACGACGGGGTACGGGAACTGCTGCTGTCCGCCGGATTACGTGACGAGTCGCTGTACACCCTGCGCAGCGTCCTGGACCGGCTGGGCCGCCGCTGGAAGCCGCTGCATCTGCTGCGCGATCTGCTCAACCATCCCTCGGGGCCGGTGCGGGACCTGCCCGACACCGACCGCCTGATGCCGTACATACGCCTTCAGGAACAGGTTTACCAGGCACTTTCCGGGCCTTATCTCGAAGGCGCGCGCTCCTTTCGCGCCCTTGTCCTCGCGCGCCAAGCGCTCCCCCGCACGGGCGAAAGCCGCCCGGATCCCTTTGAAGACGTACCCAACTGGGGAAATGTGGTCCCCGAGGTTGCCGTGACTGACTCCATGACTCCCCGAACCCGTCCGTCGTCCCAAGCCGACGATTCACCATCCCCGCCGGCGCACGGCACGCCGGGTACGGCGGGGGAGCATTCGAGAGGAACCTTCGTGTCCGTGACCGCTGCCCGGTCCCTGCCCGCCGTGGAGGAGCGCCGCGCCGGGGAACCCCCGGCCATCTGGGGCAATGTGCCACCCCGGAACAACAACTTCACCGGACGGCGAGCGCTGCTCGACACGCTCCACGAGCGGCTGCGCAGCGAGGGAACGGCCGCCGTGCTCCCGGAAGCACTGCACGGTTTGGGCGGCGTCGGCAAGTCCCAGATCGCGCTGGAGTACGTGCATCAGCACGCCGCGGACTACGACGCGGTGTGGTGGATCCCGGCGGAGCGGCCGGAGCAGATCCGCCAGGCGCTGGTGCAGCTCGCCGACCGGCTCGGCCTTCAGGCGGGCATGGAGGCGAACACGGCCGTGCCCAGCGTGCTCGACGCGCTGCGCACCGGGCGCCCCTGCCGCAACTGGCTCCTGGTCTTCGACAACGCGGAGGAGCTGGAGACGGTCCGGCCGTTCTTCCCCGCGGGCGGGCCCGGCCGGATCCTGGTGACGTCGCGGAACGCCCAGTGGTCGCGGGCCGCCCGTACCGTCGAGGTGGACGTCTTCGAGCGCGAGGAGAGCATCCAACTGCTGCTGCGGCGGGGGCCGGAGCTGCCGAACGAGCAGGCCGACCGGATCGCCCGGACCCTGGGGGACCTGCCGCTGGCGATCGAGCAGGCGGCGGCGTGGCTCACCGAGACGGGGATGCCGGTCGACGAGTACCTCCAGGTCTTCGAGGACGAGCGGGCCGACGTCAGCACCCGCCGCAACGAGCTGCTGGCCGCCGGAGTTCCGGTCGACTATCCCGAACCGGTCGCCGCCGCCTGGAACATGTCGCTGCGCCGCCTCGCCGAGCACCATCCGGGCGCGCTGCAACTGCTCCAGATGTGCTCCTTCTTCGCTCCCGAGCCCATTTCCCGGCGGCTCTTCTCGGGCATCCGGGGTGTCTCCCTCTCCCCCGAGCTGTCGGAGGTGCTCCAGGATCCGATCAAGCTCGGCCATGCGATCCGGGAGATCAACCGCTACGCCCTGATCAAGATCAATCACCGCAGCAACACCATCGAGCTGCACCGGCTGGTGCAGGCGGTGCTGATCGGCCAGATGTCCCCGCAGCAGCAGGCCGACATGCGGCACAGCGCCCATGTGCTCCTCGCCTATGGCGACCCCAATGACGTCTCGCCCGCCAACTGGGGGCGTTACGCGGACCTGCTGTCGCACGTCCGGGCGTCCCGCGCGATGGACTGCGATGACAAGTGGGTGCGCCAGATGGTGCGGAACCTGGTCCGGTTCCTCCATGTCTGGGGCGACCACGAGGGCGCGCTCGAACTCGGCAGCCGGGTACGGGAGAAGTGGCTGGACTCGCTCGGCGAGGACAACCCCGAGACGCTCGCCATCTCCCGCACGCTCGGCCATGTCCTCACCCTGCTCGGCCACTTCGGGCAGGCCCGGGAGCTGAACAGCCGCACGCTCGAACTCCTGCGGGCGAACGAGGGCGACGACCACGAGAACACGCTGGTCACCCTCGGGGCGGTCGCCAGCGACGCCCGCTACCAGGGCGATTACGCGCGTTCGGTGCAGCTGGAGGAGGACCGCTGGCGGCGTACCCTGCGGCTGTTCGGCGACGAGGACCCGTACACGATCGCCGCCGCCAACGACTACGCCCTGGCGCTGCGCTCGGCCGGTGAGTACGCGCGCGCCCGCGAGGTGGACCAGAACGCCCGTGACCTCGCCGAGGTCGTCCTCGGCGAGGACTCGCTGCTGACGATCCTGCTGGAGGCCAACCTCTCGATCGACGTCCGGGAGAGCGGTGACTACATCGCCGCCCGCACCATGCTGGAGCAGACCTGCTCCCGGGTCCGCCGGCTGCTTCCGCAGAACGCGCCGATCGGGGTGTACGCCCTGCGCAACCTCGCCGTGGCGCGCCGCAAGGCGGGGGACCACGAGGGCGCGCTGGAGGTCACCCGGGAGGTCCTGGAGCGGTACCGGCTGCGCTACAGCGAGCCCAATCTCCACATCGCGGCGACCTCGCTGAACCTGTCCATGGACCTGCGCCAGACCGCCGACCTCGACGGCGCCCGCGAGCTGGGCCGCAAGTGCGTGGACGACATGCGGTCCGCTCTCGGTCCGCGGCACCCGGTGACGTTGAGCGCGGCCATCGACCTGGCCGTCACCCTGCGGCTGCTGGGCGAGACCGAGGCGGCGCTCGCGCTCAACAAGGAGACGCTGCCCGTGCTGGTCGACGCGCTGGGGGCGGACCATCCGATCACCCTGGCCTGTGCGATCAATCTGGCCAGCGACCACTACACGCTGGCGGACTACCAGGAGGCCCGGGAGCTGGACACCGCGACGCTCGCGGCCTGCCGGTCACGGCTGGGCGAGGACCACCCCACCACACTGGCCTGCGCGGTCAACCTGTCCGGGGATCTGCGCGCGCTGGGCGAGGGACGGTCGGCCGAGGAGCTGCACAACGACTCCCTGACCCGGATGCGCACCGTCCTGACCCCCGGCCACCCGGCCACGGTGGCGGCGGCCCGGGGCATCCGCGCGGACTGCGATGTGGAGGCGATCCCCTTCTAGGCGCGCCCGACCGGTCCTCTTCCAGGCGCGCCCGACCGGTCCTCACAGGGCTGTCCCGATCCAGGTCGCGAGGGAGACGGGATCGGGGACCGCGCCGTCGGCGTCCCGTAGCGCGCGGTGGACGGCGAGGACCGCTTCGGGGGCGCGGAGCAGCGCCGTCCTGGCCGCGCCATCCGGCAGGGTGAGGGCCAGCCCCGCCCAGGCCGCGACGTCGTCCGGGGCCCGGGCCACCCGGCCGCGGTAGCCGCGCAGCGCGGCCGCCCGGTCGCCCGTGGCCCAGGCGAGGTCGGCTCCATCCGGGGCGTCGTCGCCGTGGCGCGGCTGTCCCCGGAGCCGCTCCGGGTCGGCGAACCGGAGCCTGGCGAGCGCCGCCCGTGGCACGGTCTCCGCGGGGGCGGGCTCGACCGAGGTGCGCGGCAGCTCCCGGGGAGGCGTACCGCGCGTCCGCCAGGCCCGCGCCCACCCGGCCAACTGCTCGGGGTCGGGCCGCAGATGGCGCATGCGGTACACCAGCCGGTGGTCGAGGACGAGGTCCGCCGCCAGCCGGCGCGGTGCGGACGGGACGGGCTCCGCGAGCCAGTCGGCCAGCCGCTCCGCCACCTGGTCGAGAAAGCTCCGCCCCAGCGGCGTCAGCTCGGCGTGGGTGCGCAGCGTCTTCAGCCCGTGGGCGGTCTGCTCCCGGCGGAGGGCGAACTCGAACGCGGCGGTGTCCCTGGCGGGCCCGTCCTCGGCGCGGTGCCGGCGGTCCTGCCAGAAGCCGGTCATGCCCAGGAACGCGTACACCCCCTGGAGCAGTCCGCGCAGCGGCCGCGGGTCCAGCCGCCACGGCGCGTGGTGGGCCTCCTCCCGTCCCCCTTCGATCAGGGGCACCAGGTCCATCAGGGCGCTGAGCTTGATGTGCTGGGCCTCGTGCACCAGCGCGGCGGCCAGGTCCGGCTCGTCGACGGGGCCGTTCATCAGGACGCAGCCGTGGGCCTCCGGGGACGAGGCGCTGAACGGTTCGGGCTGCGCCGCGTACGGTACGGGGACCACGGAGGCGACGCAGGCGGCGACCCCCGACGGGTCCACGTTGCGCTGCTCGGCGACCAGCCGCCAGGCGCCCGCGAAACGTTCCTGCCAGCGCTTCCACGCGTCGTCGCCGAGCCGGTCCGGCGGTCTGCGGCGGAAGAAGTCGCGATAGGGGTCGACATCGTCGAGGAACGGCGAGCAGACGTGCCCCCGGTGTTCACCGTGCAGCCGCCTGAGCCCGCGCCACCCCGGGTGGTCCTCCGCGAAGCCGGAAGCGGGCAGCGGCACCGTGTGCGGCCCGGCCACCACGGCCGCCGTCCCCTCCGCCGTGCGCACGACCTCGGCGAGGTCCGTGGCGGGGTCCGGCAGGAGCGCGAATCCCAGCGCGGGCAGCATCACCCCGCCGTCGCACACCACGACCGCGATGCGGAAGTCGATGCCCGCGAGGAGGGCGGCCGAGGCCGCCACCGCGTACAGATAGCCGGTCTCGCTCCACAGCGGCGCGTCCGCCGGTTCCTGGCCGCGCAGCTGCCGCAGGCACCGGCTCAGCCACACCCCCGTCTGCGGGTGCAGCAACAGCCGCTCCACGGCGGCCGGGGAACGGCGCTCGGCCCGGATCAGCAGCCGCCATGCCTCCCCGGCGGGGGGCAGGGGGCCCGGGAGGGCGGGATGCGCGGCCGCCACGTCGACCAGCGCCCGCAACAGCAGCATCGCGCGGCTGCGCTGACCGGATGTCAGCTCGGCGACCGATGACGCGCTTCCCGATCCCGCGGCCAGCTCGGTGAAGCACTCCGCCGATAAGTGATGGCGGGAGTCCGTCAACCCCCGCAATTCTGCCCCGTATTGGAGGAGCTGGCCGCCGTCGCCGGGTTTCGGACCGCGCCGATCAGCCGCAGCGCCACCGCGGCGATCCCTTCGTCCCGGTCGAGGTCTTCCAGTGTCGCTCCCGAAAGGTCCAGCAGCTCCGTCTCGACCTCGGTCGCGACTCGCTCCATGACACCGCCCTCCTCCGGACGTTCCACACCGACTCACGTGAGGCATCCCTATGGTGACCCACCCCTATTGATTGCGAAAGGGTGAACACGGCCAGCGGACGCCCGGCTTGTCAAGATTTTCGGACACATTCGGGGTGTCCGGAAGAGGGTCCGTATGCCGCTGTCAGGCGCCCTTTCCGGAGTGGACCGACTCGACCTCGAACACGCCGCCGCAGACGCGGAAGGAGCGCGCCGGGACCGTCATGGAGGTGTAGGAGTCCGGCGGATAGGCCCGGATCCGGGCGGGGGTGCGCCGGCACGGCTCGTCCGTGGTGCCCTCGTTGAGGGTGTGCAGCATCGCGGAGGCGCTGCCGCCCGGCGGCAGGGAGACCGTGGAGCGCGACGCGCCGCGCCGGGTGGCGGGGTCGCCGATCGCGGAGCCCGCGGAGTCCAGCAGCGAGACCCCCGGGAAGCCGGTGAGCGTGCAGGTCGCGGTGGAGGTGTTGGTGAGCACCAGCGGCATGTAGACATTGCCCGCGCCCACGTCCTTGCGGCCGAGGGAGAGGCGAAGCTGCTCGGTGGAGCAGACGCGCCGGGCGCCCGGACGCGACGCGGTGGTGTGCGCCGCCGCGGCGGAGGAGACGGACGCTGACGCGGAGTGCGTGACGGGGTGCGTCGCGGAGCGCGAGGACGCGGGGCGCGATGCGGGCGGCACCGTGCGCCCGGTGTGCGCCGCCGACCGTGTGACGGACGAGGCGGCCGCGTCACCGCCGTCCGACGCGCCGGGCGGCGCGGGCTGAGCCCCGGTGTCGGCGCCGCAGGCCGTCACCACGGCCAGCGCGCCGACGAACAGCGCGCATAATGGCCACGGCCGGGACCGCCGGGACCTGGGCGTCGTGGTCTCGTTCCGTTGCGCCATGAGCGACCTCCCGGGGTCGTGTCCGCTCTCTTTTGGCTCCCCCTTCCCCGCATGGACGCCCTTATGTCTCCGGGGACATTGATCGCATACCCCGGCAATTCCTGATACGGAAATCCCCCGCTCCCCGGTGGCCCGGGAGCCACCGGGGCCGCCGGTCACATCACCAGGTGTGCCTTGCTGTGGGTGACTTCCTCGATGTCGCCGCCCGCCTTGCCGATCAGCCGGTGGGCCAGGTTGCTCAGCGCCCTCGCCGCCGCGATCTCCTCGCCGACCCGCGGCTGTGCCGGGTCCTCGGGGTTGCGGTTCGCGCGGCCCTGGGCCAGCATCTCGGTGCCGTCGTGCATCCGCAGCCGGACGACCGCTTCGGTCAGCGGACCGATCTCACGGAATTCCATCTGGATGTCGCATCCCACGATCGTCTCCATCACGATCACCTCCTGCATCACCTTCCAGGATGCGCCTCCCCCCGCTGTCCGGTCGACCTGGTCAGCAGCTCCATCACCTCGGCGTCGCCGGTCTGGGAGAAATCCTCGTACCACTCGCCGACCGCGGAGAAGTCCGGGGGCGTGGACAGGCACACCACCTCGTCCGCGTCCTCGCGCAGCGACGCGACCGCGTCGGGCGGCGCCACCGGGACGGCCAGGACGGAGCAGGCCGCCCCCTGGGCCCGGGCGACGCGACAGGCGGCGCGGGCCGTGGCTCCGGTCGCGATCCCGTCGTCCACGATGATCGCCGTACGGCCCTCCACCGGGATCCGCGGCCGGTCGCCGCGGAACCGCCGCGCCTGACGGGTCAGCTCGGCCTGCTCGGTCCGCTCCACCTCGGCGATCTCTTCCTCGTCCGCCCGGCTCATCCGGATGATCGCCTCGTGGACGACCCGGACCCCGCCTTCGCCGATGGCGCCGAAGCCCAGTTCCCGGTGGAAGGGGACGCCGAGCTTACGGACGATGATCACGTCCAGCGGTGCGTTCAGCGCCCGGGCCACCTCGAAGGCCACCGGCACCCCGCCCCGCGGCAGCCCCAGCACCACGGGCTTCTCCTCGGCCAGCGGCCTCAGCCGCTCGGCGAGGCGCCGTCCGGCGTCCACCCGGTCAGTGAAGATCATCGCTCACCCCCGGCACGGGTTCCTCTTCTTCGAATCAAGCCGACATTTCTCCCGGCCGCAAACCGGCGACGGCTCCGGCACCCTGGAGGTATGGAGCACGCCACAAACCGGGACGATTCCGGTTACCCCGTCTACGTCGAATCATTCGACTCCGACAGCCGTTACCGGCGGGTGCGGCTTCGGGGGGTGGGGTGCGAACCCCTCGAAAAGGAGGAGTTCGCGCCGCGCGTCCGGCAGGTCTTCCCCGGCATCGACCTCGACGACCCGGATCAGGTCCACTGGGCCGACCGGCCCGGGCAGTGGCCGCAGTGGCATCCGGGTGAGGCATGAGCGCCCATGGGCGTCCTGGTCGGCACCTCGGGGTGGCAGTACAAGGACTGGCGCGGTGTCCTCTACCCCGCCGACTGCCCGCAGCGGCTGTGGCTGGAGGAGTACGCCAGGGGCTTCACCACGGTCGAGAGCAATAACGCGTTCTATCGACTTCCCGATCACGATCAGTTCGCCGTCTGGCGGGACCGCACGCCCGGCGGGTTCGTGATGGCGCTCAAGGCCAGCCGCTATCTCACCCACATCAAGCGGCTGCGCGACCCGAAGGAGCCGGTGGCGCGGCTGATGTCCCACGCGGAGGGGCTCGGCGACCGGCTGGGCCCGGTCCTGCTCCAGCTCCCGCCGACGCTGCGGGCCGACCCCCGCCTGCTGGACACCTGTCTGGCCTGCTTCCCGGCCGGTACCCGGGTGGCGGTCGAGCCGCGCCATGACTCCTGGTGGACCGGGGAGGTCCGGGCGCTGCTGGAGGACCACGGCGCCGCGCTGTGCTGGGCCGACGTGGGCTCGCGCCCGGCCGCCCCGCTGTGGCGGACCGCCGGGTGGGGGTACGTACGGTTCCACGGCGGCCGGGCCGAGCCCGCGCCGCGCTACGGCCGCCAAGCGCTCGCCACCTGGGCGCGCCGGGTCCATGACACCTGGCCCGGCGAGGCCGACGTCTACGCGTACTTCAACAACGACACGGGCGGGGCGGCGGTCCATGACGCCGTCGTCTTCGCGCGTGCCGTCGCCCGGCTGGGCCGCACGGTCAGCCGTACGCCCGCGCTCTGAGCGGCCCGCCCTCCGCTGCGGCTACTCCTTGACCGCCGCTGCGGCTATTCCTTGACCGCGCCGCCCAGCATGCCCTCGATGAAGCGGCGCTGGAGTGCCACGTAGACGACCACCACCGGCAGTGCGATCAGCACGGACGCCGCCGCGAGCAGCGCCGCGTCCGAGCTGTGCTGCCCCTGGAAGAAGGCGAGGCCGAGGGGGACGGTGCGATGGGCCTCGTCGCTGACCATCACCAGCGCCATCAGGAACTCGTTCCACGTCCACATGAAGGTGATGACGACCATGGTGGAGATCGCCGGACGGCCCATCGGGACCAGCACCCGCCACAGCGTGGTCCAGCTGTCCGCCCCGTCGAGCCGGGCCGCCTCGATCACCGCCCGGGCGCTGCCCCGGAAGTACGTCCGCATCCAGAACACGCCGAACGCCAGCGACTGGGCGGTCTGCGGAAGGATCAACGCCCAGTAGGTGTCGGTGAGTCCGGCGTACCGCAGATCGAAGTAGAGCGGGACGACCAGGGCCTCCTGCGGCAGGGTCAGCCCGATCACGAAGAGGTAGAACAGCACGGTGGAGCCGGGGAAGCGCATCACCCCGAAGGCGTACGCGGCGAGCACGGCCAGCACGGTGGTGGCCGCGACCACGACCGTGGTGACCAGGACCGAGTTGCCGAGGTAGGTGCCGAAGTGGCCGCGGCTCCAGGCGTCGGCGAAGTTGCCCCAGTGCAGCCCGCCGCGCGGCAGCGAGAACCCGGTGTCCAGCGAGCCCTGCGAGCCGAACGCGGTGGAGAGGATGCCGACGACGGGGACGAGCGACAGGACGGCGAACAGGGTGAGGAGGGCGTAGGTGACGCCGCGTTCCAGGCGTGTGGTCATGCCCGCCGCCCTTCCACGAGCCGGGAGACCGTGACGGTCAGGGCGAAGATCAGGACCGTGAGGGCCACGCCGACGGCGGCGGCCGAGCCGACCTGGTTGGTCTCGAAGGCCCGGTGGTACACCTCGTAGGCGGGTACGGAGGTGGCGTTCCCGGGGCCGCCGCTGGTCGTGACGTAGATCAGGTCGAAGTTGCGCAGGCCCGCGACGATGGTCAGGGTCAGCGCCACCGCGATGTGCGGCCTTAAGGCCGGGAGGGTGACGGCGAGGAACTCCCGGACCGGCCCGGCGCCGTCGATCCGCGCCGCCTCGTACAGCTCGCGCGGGATGCGCTGGACCCCGGCGAGGAAGAGGACCATGCACAGCCCGGTGCCCACCCACGTGCCGATGACCCCGACGGCGGGCAGCGCCCAGGTGTAGTCGCCGAGCCAGGGGCGGGCGAGGGAGCCGAGACCGACCGCGCGCAGGGTGTCGTTGAGCAGTCCGTCGGGGGCGAGGATGGACCGCCAGGCCACGGCGACCACGATGAGCGCCAGGACCTGCGGCAGGAACAGGACGGTACGGAAGAAGGTCATGCCGTGGATCCGGACCCGGGACATCGCGGCCGCCAGCAGCAGCCCGATGGCCACCGGCAGGGCCGAGTAGAACACGAGCAGCAGCAGGGCGTGGGCGAACGGGGCGCGCAGCGCGGGGTCGCCGAACAGGTCGCGGTAGTTGTCGAAACCGGCCGGGGTGGCGGCGGTCAGCCCGTCCCAGTGGACGAACGACAGCCACACCGACTGCCCGAAGGGGTAGAGCAGGAACACCGCGTACACGAGCAGCGCGGGCAGGATGTAGAGGTAGCCGACGGCACGCGGCTCACCGGGCGCCCGGCGGCGGTATGCCCTGATCAGGGCGGTGGGCCTCATCGTGACTCCGCCGCGGCGTGGCGCTGCCGCTGTGTGCGCAGGAAGGCGCCGTAGTCCTGTTGCAGGGTGGCGGCCAGCTTCTGCGGGGAGGTCTTGCCGCTGACGACGCCCTGGAGGGCGGCCGAGAGGGTGTCGTAGAAGGTGGGGGTGGCGTAGTCGAGGTACGGGACGAGGCCGTCGGCGTCGCTGAGCCGCTTCCAGCCGTCGATCATCTGGCCGTCCACGGTGTCCGGGGCGACCCGGGCCGCGGCCGGGCCGGGGACGGCGGGCAGCACTCCGTGCCGGGTCATGACGTCGGAGGCGTGGGCGCTGGTGATGAAGTCGAGGTAGGCGGCGGCCACTTCGGGGTGGCGGGAGCGGGAGGTGATGGACCACGCGAGGCCCTGGCCGCCGGTGGTGACGGGGGCGCCGCCGGGCTTCGCGGGCGGCGGGGGTATGAGGCCGAGCTTGTCGCCCATCGTCTTCTTGAGGTCGGCCAGCAGCCAGGTGCCGGTCATCAGGTACGCGCCGTCGCCGGAGGCGAACTTCTTGGCCGCGTCGTCGTATCCGAGGCCGTTGGCGCCCTTCGGCAGATAGCCGCGCTCCATCCAGTCGGTGAGGGTCGCGGCGGCGTCCTTGGTGGCCGCGGTGTCGAAGCCGGAACCGCGGCCGAGGACGGTGTCACGGGTCGCGGCGGCCGCGTACTGGTCCTGGAGCACCCCGAAGGTGTGGATCGCCGGGTACTTGTCGAGGTTGCCGAACTGGACGGGCAGTTCGCCGCGCTCCTCGAGGCGGGCGAGCCCCGCGGTGAACTCGCCCCAGGTCTTCGGTGGTTCCAGGCCCGCCTTCCGCAGGAGGTCCTTGTTGTAGTAGAGGCCGACGAACTCGCCGGTCTGGGAGATGCCGTAGAGCCGTCCGCGGCCGAAGACGGTGCCGTCGACGGAGACGCGGTTCAGGTTGAGGAGCGTGTTCGGGTAGCGGGTGTTCCAGTCGTAGATCCCGGCGTAGTTGTCCAGCGGGGCGAGCAGCCCGGCCCGGACGAAGGAGACCATGTCCGGGTAACCCTGGTTGGCCTGGATGACATCGGGCGGGTTGTTGCCGGAGACGGCGAGCTTGAGCGTGGTCTTCAGGTCGGTGAAGCTCCGCGCCACCCGCTTGATCCGCACATTGGGGTACTTCCGCTCGAACTCCCGGTTCAGCTGGGTGATTTCGCCGTTCGTGCCACCGCGGATCTCCTGGTCCCACACGGTCAGCGTGGTCTTTCCGGCCGCTTTCGGGTCGGGCACGGCGGTGGACACGCCGGTCCCGGATCCGGCTGCCCCCGAGCCGTCGGTGCCGGGCACACAGCCCGCGGCGAGCAGGGTGGCGCCGAGAGCGAGGACGGCCGGAAAGGCACGTGCGGGCCGGTGGCGCGCCCCGCTGCGGGGACATCCCATGCGGTTCTCCTTCATGCGGGCGTCGTCGTGCGGGCATCGTGCTGCGGGCGTCGTGCCGCGGGTGTCAGGTCCCGCGGGTGGCGGCGTCGTACGGGCGTCAGGCCCCGCGGGCGTCGGCGGCCCGGAAGCCGATGGTGGGCAGGGCCCTCAGCCGCGGCCATTCGCGCGCCCCGGCCGGGATCAGGCCGTCCAGGAAGCGGTGGCGCGCCACCAGCTCGCGGTCCCCGGAGCGGGCCGTACGGTCCCACCACGCGGCCACCTCGGCCCAGCCGGGCGCGGCGAGCGAGCCGCCGAAGTGCTGGACGGAGAGGGCGGCGGTGAGGTTGGCGAAGGCGAGCCGGTCGGCGAGCGGCCAGCCCGCCAGCGTTCCGGTCATGAAACCGGCGACGAACACGTCGCCCGCCCCGGTGGGGTCGAGCGCCTCCACGGCGAGGCCCGGCACCTCGGCGCTCTCCCCGGTGTGGGAGTCGATGCCGATGGCGCCCTCGGCGCCCCTGGTGACCACCGCGATCGGCACCAGCCCGGCGAGGGCGCGCACCGCCCGCTCGGGCGTGTCGGTGCGGGTGTAGCGCTGTGCCTCGGTGGCGTTGGGCAGGAACGCGTGGGTGTACGGCAGGTCGGGGAGGGTGGCCAGGTCCCAGCGGCCGGACTCGTCCCAGCCCACATCGGCGAAGATCTCGGCTCCCTGGGCGTGGGCCTGGCGCACCCAGTCCTCCTGGCGGCCCGGCTCGTAGGCGGTCACACAGGCCCGGGAGCGCGGTGGCACGGGCCGGGTGGCGGGCGGCGGTGCGGGGTGCTCGTGCGTGACCATGGTGCGTTCGCCCTCGTACGCCATGGACACGGTGACCGGTGAGTGCCAGCCGGGGACGCGCCGGGAGTGGGTGAGGTCGACGCCCTCGTCGTGCGCCAGGCTCTCCCAGCAGTAGTCCCCGTAGACGTCGGCGCCGAAGGCCGCGGCGAGGGTGGTGTGCAGGCCGAGCCGGGCGAGGGCGGTGGCCATGTTGGCGATGCCGCCGGGGCTGGAGCCCATGCCGCGGGCCCAGGACTCGGTGCCGCGCACGGGGGCGTGGTCGAGGCCGGTGAAGATGATGTCCAGGAAGACGGTGCCGGTGAGGTAGACGTCGTGTTCGGGGTCGGCGGGGGTGCGCAGCGCGGCGAGCGGGTCGATCGGCTGTATCGGACCGGGGGCTGCGGACGTGGGGCTCACCGGCGCGCCTCTCCTCGTTCGTCATGACGTCGGATGAGCGACACCATGCACCTCGGAGGGGCGTTGTGCAAGAGGTCGGTCATAGTCGCGCAGAGTCGCTCAGGTGGAGTACGTTGCCCCCATGCTGCGAGAGACCCGCCACGCGAAGCTGCTGAGCATCCTCGGCGAGGAGGGCGTGCTGCCGATCGGGGAGATCGCCAAGCGCCTGGAGATCAGCGAGGCCACGGCCCGCCGGGACCTCGCCGAGCTGGGCCGGGCCGGGCGGCTGACCCGGGTCTACGGCGGCGCGGTGGCCGCACCCACCCCGGACGAGGAGCGGCCGTTCGGCGAGGTGGCGGTCGACGAGCCGGAGGAGAAGGCGGACGTGGCCCGGCGGGCGGCGGAGCTGGTCGCGGACGGCGATGTGCTGCTGCTGGACATCGGCACCACCACGCTCCATCTCGCCCGGCTGCTGCGTGGCCGTCCGGTCACCATCGTGACCAGCAATCTGGCGATCTACGACGAGCTGCGCGACGACCCCGAGGTGACGCTGATCCTGCTCGGCGGGCAGGTGCGCGCCAACTACCGTTCCGTGGTCGGCTTCCTCACCGAGTCCAACATCCGCCAGCTGCGGGTGGGCCGGCTCTTCCTCGGCGCGAGCGGGGTGCTGTCCGACGGCAGCGTGCTGGACAGCACGCATGTGGAGGTGCCCGTGAAGCGGGCCATGCTCGCCTCGGCCCGGCAGGTGGTGCTGCTGGTCACCGCGGGCAAGTTCCCGGGCGACACCGGGCTGGCCCGGATCTGCGGCCCCCGGGAGATCGACACCCTGATCACCAACAAGACGTCCGATCCGGCGACGCTCGATGTGTTCCGTGAGGCCGATGTGGAGGTAGTGACCGTATGAGGCTGACCGTGCTGGGCGGCGGCGGTTTCCGTATGCCGCTGGTGTACCGGGCCCTGCTGGAGGACGCCGGGGACGACGCCGGGCGCTGCACCGAGCTGGTGCTGTACGACACCGACCGGCACCGGCTGGACGCGATCGGCGCGGTCCTGGCCGAGCAGGCGAAGGACCGCCCCGCGGGCCTGCCCGCCGCGCCCTCGGTGCGGGCCACCACCGACCTCGACGACGCGCTGCGCGGCACCGACTTCGTGTTCTCGGCGATCCGGGTCGGCGGTCTGGAGGGCCGCGCCAAGGATGAGCGGATCCCGCTCGGCGAGGGCGTCCTCGGGCAGGAGACGGTCGGCGCGGGCGGGGTCCTGTACGGGCTGCGCACCCTGCCGGTGGCGACGCGGATCGCCGAGCGGATCGCCGCCGTGGCCCCGGACGCCTGGGTCATCAACTTCACCAACCCCGCGGGCATGGTCACCGAGGCGATGCGGCGGGTGCTGGGCGACCGGGTGATCGGCATCTGTGACTCGCCGGTCGGGCTGTGCCGCCGGGCGGCGCGGGCGCTGGGCGCGGACCCGGACCGGGCGGTCTACGACTACGTGGGCCTCAACCACCTCGGCTGGCTGCGGCGCGTGATGGTGGACGGCCGGGACCGGATGCCGGAGCTGCTGGCCGACGCCGGGGCGCTGGAGTCCTTCGAGGAGGGCAAGCTGTTCGGGGCGGAGTGGCTCCAGACCCTGGGCGCGCTGCCCAACGAATATCTGCATTACTACTACTTCAACCGCGAGGCGGTGGCCGCCATCCAGCAGGCCACGGCCACCCGGGGGGAGTTCCTGCGGGAGCAGCAGGCCCGGTTCTACGAGACGGCCCGCACCGCCGACGGCGGGGCGCTCGCGGCCTGGGAGCGGACCCGGCTGGAGCGCGAGACCACGTACCTGGCCGCGAGCCGGGAGGCCAGCGGCGGCTGGGAGCGCGACTCCTGCGATCTGGACGGCGGAGGCTACGACCGGATCGCGCTGGCCATCATGCGGGCCATCGCCCGCGACGAGCGCACCACGCTGATCCTCAACGTCGGCAACCGCACGGCCGTCCCCGGGCTGGACGCGGACGCGGTGGTGGAGGTGCCCTGCCTGGTGGACGCGGGCGGGGCGCGCCCCATGGCCACCGGCGCGGTGGCCCCGGACCAGCTCGGGCTGATGCTGTCGCTGAAGGCGGTCGAACGCTCGACGATCGAGGCGGCCGGGGCGGCCGGGCCGGTCGGGGCGTCCGGGGCCGGTGGCGGCGCCCGGGGCGCGGCCCTGCGCGCCCTCGCGCTGCATCCGCTGGTGGACTCGGTCAACGTGGCGAGCCGCATCCTCGACGCCTCGGGCTACCGGCGGTAGCACATGTCCGAACGGGCTTTCCCTAGACCTTGATCACGCCCGAACGGGCCGCGTTTCGGCCAGCTTTTCGGAAGCGGGCACGATACGGGCACGACCCGCGCCGCCCCGGGCGTCCGCGATCCTCGCAGCGCTTCCACTGACCGATGCTGACCTGCTGAGATAACGTTCGTGAAACGGGCACATCCGGTCATGATCCGTCCCGTGCCAAGCCTGGCCACTCCGGTTGCGTGCTTGTAAAACTTCTCGCCAAGCCCGAAGAGAAGCAGGTGATGCGGTGTGGACGCGGAGGAACGCCGTCGGGAGATCCTCGACATGGCGCGGCGTGCCGGGGTCGTCGACGTCGGCAAGCTCGCCGCGGACCTCGGGGTGTCCAAGGAGACGGTGCGCCGCGATCTGCGGGTGCTGGAGCAGCACGGTCTGGTCCGGCGCACCCATGGCGGGGCGTACCCCGTGGAGAGCGCCGGTTTCGAGACCACCCTCGCCTTCCGCACCACCATGCACGTCCCGGAGAAGTCACGGATCGCGACCGCGGCCGCCGAGCTGCTGGGCGACGCCGAGACGGTCTACATCGACGAGGGCTTCACCCCACAGCTGATCGCCGAGGCCCTGCCCCGGGACCGGCCGCTCACCGTGATCACCACGTCCCTCGCGACCGCGAGCGGGCTCGCCGGGCGTGAGAACACCACGGTGCTGCTGCTCGGCGGCCGGGTCCGCGGCGGCACGATGGCCACCGTCGACCACTGGGCGACCCACATGCTCTCCGGCTTCGTCATCGACCTGGCGTTCATCGGCGCCAACGGCATCTCCCGGCAGTACGGGCTCACCACCCCCGACCCGGCGGTCAGCGAGGTCAAGGCGCAGGTGGTGCGGGTGTCCCGGCGCAAGGTGTTCTCCGGGGTGCACACCAAGTTCGGGGCCGTCAGCTTCTGCCGGTTCGCGGACGTGTCCGACTTCGAAACGATCGTGACCGACACCGGGCTCCCCGTGACCGAAGCCCATCGGTATTCGCTGCTGGGCCCGCAGATCCTCCGGGTCTGACCCCCACCGTTCCCCCTCCTCTCCCCCGCGTCCCCCTCCCCTCCCTTCCCCACGTCCCTCCGATTGGACCCGTTATGCCAGTCCTGACACTTCGTGCTGCCCGGATACCGGTCGTGGCCCTGACCGCGGGTGCGCTCCTCGCGGGGTGCGCCGGTATGGGCGGCGGCAGCTCCGGTGGCAACACCATCAACGTGCTGATGGTGAACAACCCGCAGATGATGGAATTGCAGAAGCTGACCGCGAAGCATTTCACCAAGGAGACGGGCATCAAGGTCAAGTTCACGGTGCTGCCGGAGAACGATGTCCGCGACAAGATCAGTCAGGACTTCTCCAATCAGGCCGGGCAGTACGACGTCGCCACCATCAGCAATTTCGAGGTGCCGTTCTACGCCGAGAACAGCTGGCTGATGCCCCTGGACGACCATGTCGCCAAGGACAAGGCATTCGACCAGAAGGACATTCTTCCGCCGATGCGCCAGTCGCTGACCGCCGGTGACGGTCAGCTGTACGCGGAGCCCTTCTACGGCGAGTCGTCGTTTCTGATGTACCGCAAGGACGTCTTCGCCGAGAAGAATCTGAAGATGCCCAAGCGGCCCACCTGGAACCAGGTGGCGGATCTCGCGGCCAAGGCCGACGGCGCCCGCAAGGGGATGAAGGGCATCTGTCTGCGCGGGCTGCCCGGCTGGGGTGAGCTGATGGCCCCGCTCACCACGGTCGTCAACACCTTCGGCGGCACCTGGTTCACCAAGGACTGGAAGGCGCAGCTGACCTCGCCCGAGTTCGTCAAGGCGACCAAGTTCTATGTCGACTTGGTGCGCAAGCACGGCGAGGCCGGTGCCTCCCAGTCCGGCTTCGCCGAGTGCCTCAACAACCTCACCCAGGGCAAGAGCGCCATGTGGTACGACGCCACGTCGGCAGCCGGTTCGCTGGAGGCCGCCAAGTCCCCCGTCAAGGGCAAGATCGGCTATGTCCAGGCCCCGGTGGAGAAGACCGACAGCTCGGGCTGGCTCTACACCTGGGCCTGGGGCATCCAGAAGGCGTCGCGCAACTCCGACAAGGCGTGGAAGTTCATCTCCTGGGCCTCCAGCAAGGAGTACGAGAAGCTGGTCGGCAAGACCTTCGGCTGGTCCAACGTGCCCGCGGGCAAACGGGCCTCCACCTACGCCAACGAGGAATACCGCAAGTCCGCGGGCGCGTTCTCCGAGGTCACCCGACAGGCCATCACCAGCGCCAAGCCGCGCGATCCCGGCGTCCAGGAGCGGCCGACCATCGGCATCCAGTTCGTCGACATCCCCGAATTCGCCGATCTCGGCACCAAGGTCGCCCAGGAGATCAGCGCCGCCATCGCCGGGAAGCAGTCCGTCGAGCAGGCATTGAAGACATCGCAGAAGCTGGCCGAGAAGGTGGGCGAGGAGTACCGAGATGAGTAATCCGACAACCGCGGTCCCCGTCCGCGGCGAGCGCCCGCCGACCGTGGCCGCCGCCTCCCGGAACACCTCCCGGCCGCCGAGGAACCGGGCACGGGAATGGGCCACCCGGGCACCGCTGATGCCCGCCCTGATCTTCCTGATCGTCGTCACCCAGCTGCCGTTCGTGGCGACGCTGGTGATCTCCCTCTTCGACTGGAACTCGTTCCGCCCCGACAACCGTGAATTCGCGGGGCTGGAGAACTACGCGACGGTCGCGAGCGACCCGGCGCTGCGCGAGTCGATCCTCACCACGGTGCTGCTGACCGCCACCGTGGTCATCGCCAGCGTGGTGCTGGGGCTGGCGCTGGCGCTGCTGCTGGACCGCAAGTTCCGCGGCCGGGGGCTCGTCCGTACGATGCTCATCGCGCCGTTCCTCCTGGTGCCGGTGGCCTCGGCGCTGCTGTGGAAGCATGCGCTGTACAACCCCGAGTACGGGCTGTTCAACGGCGTCCTCAACTGGCTGGGCGGACCCCAGCCGGAATGGCTCAGCGACATGCCGCTGATGGCCGTGGAGGCGTCGCTGATCTGGCAGTGGACACCGTTCATGATGCTCATCCTGCTGGCCGGGCTCCAGAGCCGGCCGCTGGACATGATCGAGGCGGCCCGGCTGGACGGCGCGGGCAACTGGCAGATCTTCCGCTTTCTGACCCTGCCCCATCTGCGGCGCTATCTGGAGCTGGGGACCCTCCTCGGGTCGATCTACATCGTGCAGAACTTCGACGCGGTGTTCACCCTCACCCGTGGCGGCCTCGACACCGCCAACCTCCCCTACACCATCTACGAAACCTTCTACAACGCCCACGAGTACGGGCTGGCATCGGCGGCGGGTGTGCTGGTCGTGATCGGCACGATCATCATCGCCACCTTCGCGCTGCGCGTGGTGTCGTCCCTCTTCCGTGAGGAGGCGTCCCGCGCATGACCACACTGACCGCCCCCGCCACCATCACCGCGGTTCCGCCGTCCGCCCGGCGGGCCCGGCGCCGCGGCGCCGCGCTCGGCCTGCTGGCCTGGTTCATCGGCATCCTGTTCGTCCTGCCGGTGCTGTGGATGCTGCTCACCTCGTTCCACTCCGAGAGCGACGCCGCCACCAACCCGCCCTCCCTGGCCGCCCCGTTGACCCTCGACGGCTACAAGGCGTTCTTCGGCGTGGACGGCGGGGCCAGCCCCTGGCCCGCGCTGCTCAACTCGATGGGCACGTCCCTCTTCTCCACCCTCTTCGTGCTGGTGCTGGCGCTCCCGGCCGCGTACGCGCTGTCGATCCGGCGGGTGCGCAAGTGGACCGACGTGATGTTCTTCTTCCTGTCCACCAAGATGCTGCCGGTGGTGGCCGGGCTGCTGCCGGTGTACCTGTTCGCGAAGGACATCAACTTCCTGGACAACGTCTGGCTGCTCGTCATCCTCTACACGTCGATGAACCTGCCGATCGCCGTGTGGATGATGCAGTCCTTCCTCGCCGACATCCCCGTGTCCATCATCGAGGCCGCCCAGATGGACGGGGCGCGGCTGACGACCATCCTGTGGCGGGTCGTCGCCCCGATCGCCGGTCCCGGCATCGCCGCCACCTCGCTGATCTGCTTCATCTTCAGCTGGAACGAAATGCTGTTCGCGCAGGTGCTCACCGGCGTGGTCGCCCAGACCGCACCGGCCTTCCTGACCGGCTTCGTCACCAGCCAGGGGCTGTTCCTGGCCCAGGTGTGCGCCGCGTCGATCGTCATCTCCCTGCCGGTGCTCGCCGCGGGGTTCGCCGCCCAGGACAAACTCGTCCAGGGCCTGTCGCTAGGAGCAGTCAAATGAGGGCCGCCGTCATCGAAGCACCCGGCAAGGTCACCGTCGCCACGGTCGCGGACCCGGCCCCGGGGCCCCGCGATGTCGTCGTCGACGTGGCGGCCTGCGGGCTGTGCGGAACCGATCTGCACATCCTCCAGGGGGAGTTCGCGCCCACCCTGCCGATCGTGCCCGGCCATGAGTTCGCCGGAGAGGTCGTGGGCGTCGGCAAGGACGTCACCGAGGTGGCGGTCGGCGACCGGGTCGCGGTCGACCCGTCCCTGCACTGCCACGAATGCCGCTACTGCCGCATCGGCCGGGGCAACCTGTGCGACAACTGGAACGCCATCGGGGTCAGCGTCCCCGGCGGCGCCGCCGAGTTCGCCGTCGCGCCGGTGGCCAACTGCGTCAAGCTGCCCGAGCACGTGGACGTCGGCGACGCGGCCCTGATCGAGCCGCTGTCCTGCGCGGTGCGCGGCTATGACGTCCTCAGCGGCAACCTGGGCGCCGAAGTGCTCATCTACGGCTCCGGCACCATGGGGCTGATGATGCTGGAGCTGGCCAAGCGGACCGGCGCCACCAGCGTCGACGTCCTCGACGTCAACCCCGAGCGGCTGTCCACCGCCAAGACCCTCGGCTGCTCCCGGGCCGCGGGCTCGGCCGACGAACTCGACCAGCCGCGCGGCTGGGACGTGGTCATCGACGCCACCGGCAACCAGGCCGCCATCCAGGACGGTCTTGGCCGGGTCGCCAAGGCGGGCACCTTCCTCCAGTTCGGGGTCTCCGACTACGCGACCCGGGCCACCATCGAGCCGTACAAGATCTACAACCAGGAGATCACCATCACCGGCTCCATGGCGGTCCTGCACAGCTACGAACGCGCCGCCGGGCTCTTCGCCTCCGGTGTCCTCGACCCGAAGATCTTCATCAGCCACCGGATGCCGCTCGCCGAATACCCCGAGGCGCTGGAGCAGTTCCGGTCCGGCCAGGGCCGCAAGATCGTGGTCGAGCCGTAACCGTGTGTGGTTGACGGCCCAGGTCTGCCGGCAGCAGGCTTGGGCCGTACCGATCACGGTGGAGGGGGAGGCGGCGGGATGGGTGGCGCGGTAGTGGTGGGCGGCGGGCTCGCGGGAACGCTGGCGGCGGCCGCGCTCCTCGGGCACGTGGAGACGGTCACCGTCGTGGAGCGCGACCGCTACCCGGAGCAGCCCGCCTTCCGCAAGGGCGTCCCCCAGGGCCGCCACCTGCACGTCCTCCTCAGCGGCGGCCGCCGCGCCCTGGAGAAGATGCTCCCCGGGATCAACGCCGAACTGGAGGCGGCGGGCGCGCACCGTCTGGAGGCGCCGCGCGATGTCATCACCAAGGCCGCGAACGGCTGGCAGCGCCGCTTCCACGAGGGCCGCCACGCCACGCTGAGCTGCACCCGGGCGCTGCTGGACGCCACCGTACGAGCCCGGGTGCTGGCCGGGGCCGAGCGCTCCGGGACCCGGGTGGAGGTGCTCCAGGCGGCCGAGGTCACCGGGCTGCTCGGCGGGGCGGACCGGGTGACCGGTGTGCGGCTGCGGTCGCGCGCCGCCGAACGCGCGGAGCGCGAGCTGCCCGCCGACCTGGTGATCGACGCTTCGGGGCGGGGCTCGCGCGCCCCGAAGTGGCTGGACGACCTCGGCCACCGGGCGCCGCGCGAGGAGGTCGTCGACGCGGGGATCGGCTACTGCACCCAGATGTTCCGGCCCGCCGCGCCGTGGGACATGGTCATGGTCATCCAGCCGCGCCCCGACTGCCCGCGCGGCGCGGCCTGGTCGCCCGTCGAGGGCGGCAACTGGCTGCTGACGCTCGCCGGGGTCCGCGGCCACCATCCGCCGACGGACGGTTCGGCGGTGCCGGACTTCGTACGCTCCCTGGGCGAACCGGCGTTGGACGACCACCTGCGCTCCTGTGAGCCGGTGTCCCCGCCGTACGGCTTCCGCGACACCGCCAACCGCCGCCGCCACTACGACGCCCGGGGCGGAGTGCCCGAAGGGTTCCTCGCGGTCTCGGACGCCGCCTGCACGTTCAACCCGATCTACGGGCAGGGCATGTCGGTCGCCGCCCTCAGCGGGCTGGCCCTCCGTCGGTGCCTGTCCGACGGCGGCCCCCTGCGGCCCGGCTTCACGGCCCGCGCGCAGCACGCCGTGGCCCGGGCGAGCGACACCGCCTGGCTCACCGCGGTCGGCGCGGACCGCCCGTACGCGACCGCCTCGGACGCCACGCCGCCGGGCGTCGCCGAGCGGGTGCAGAGCTGGTACTTCGAACGGCTGGCGGCCCGTGCGGCGATCGACCCGGTGGTCGGCGCGGCATTCCGCGACGTCACCTACCTGGCCGCGCCGTCGTCCCGTCTGCTCTCCCCCGCCGTCGCCCTGCGAACGGTGCTGCTTCCCCGGGCCCAGGGCCTGCCGACCCCGCCCCTGCGCGTGGAGGCATAGCCCCGGGTCCGGCTAGCCGCCTGCGTCGCGGAGGTGGGCCGCCGCGGCCTGTTCCAGGTGGACCAGGTCGCTGCTGACCGTGGCGAACGTGAAGCCCTGGGCCAGTCGTTCGGCGGCCGTGGCGCCGTCCGGGCAGTGGATCCCGGCCGCGATCCCGGCCGCCTCCGCGGCCTGCGCGACCTTCGTCAGGGCCGCGTCGAACCGCTCCGCCACCGACGGGTCCGTGGAGGTCCGTCCGCCGAGGGCGATCGTGAGGTCGGACGGGCCGATGTAGACGCCGTCCAGCCCCTCCGTCGCGCAGATCTCCGCCGTGTTGCCCAGCGCCTCCGCCGTTTCGATCATCACGATGCAGGCGACCTGCTCGTTCGCCTCGGCCGGGGTGGGGCCGACGCGCAGGCCGGAGCGCATCGGTCCGTAGCTGCGGACGCCGAGCGGGGGATAGCGGCAGGCACGCACCGCGGCGGCGGCCTGCTCGGCGGTGTCGACCAGGGGGACGATGACGCCCCGGGCGCCCGCGTCCAGGGCCTGGCCGATCCGGAAGCCGTCATTGGCGGGGACGCGCACCATCCCGGCGGCGCTGCCGCGGGCGTCGATGGCGGTCATCGCGCCGAGGGTGCCCTTGTAGTCGAGCAGACCGTGCTGGGCGTCGACGCAGACGTAGTCGTACCCCAGCCCGGCCAGCCGCTCGGTGCCGACGGGGTTGTCGAGGACGACCCAGTAGCCGAGGATCCGCCGCCGGGCGCGGAGCCGGGACGCGAAGTCGGCGGGGGAAGTGTTCATGCTCCCAAGCTTCTCTCGTTTTCTCCCGTCGGGTCGATAGGCGGCGTACGGAGCGGGCGCACGGAAGATAGTGTTCTCTCCCAGTCACGCAGAGTTGCGAAAGAGTCTCGGAAGAGTCGCGGAGAGGATGGGGCAGGCGCAGATGACATCCAACGGGGAAGGTCAGCGGCGACTGCGCGCCGCGGACCGCCGGGACCTGATCGCCCGCACGATCCGGACCGATGGCGCGGTCGTCGTCGAGGAGTTGGCGCGCTCACTGGAGGTGACCCCCTCCACCATCCGCCGGGACCTCGCCCTGCTCACCGAGCAGGGCGCCATCGCCCGTACCTACGGCGGCGCGATGAGCGCGGGGCACACCCCCGAGCCGACGCTCGGGCAGCGCAGCGGGCTCGCGGTCGCCGAGAAGGACCGCATCGGTCGGTGGGCGGCCGCGCGGATCGCGCAGGGCGACACCGTCATCCTGGACGCGGGCACCACCACCGGCCGGCTCGCCCACCATCTGCGTGCCCGCACCGAACTCACCGTGATCACCAGCGGATTGACCGCGCTGCGCGCGCTGGCCGAGGTGGACGGCATCGAGCTGATCACGCTCGCCGGGACGCTGCGCCATGTCAGCCAGGGCCTCGTCGGCCCGCTCGCCGAACTCACCCTGTCCCGGCTCACCGCGGACAAGGTCTTCCTGGGCGCCGACGGGCTCGACGCGCGGCGCGGCATCTGTGAGGCCAGTCTTCAGCAGACCTCGCTGAAGGAGATGATGGCCGACCGCGGCCGGGAGGTGTTCGTGCTCGCCGACAGCAGCAAGCTCGGCGAGTCCCCGTTCACCGCGTGGGCCCCGCTGGACCGGCCCTGGACGCTGGTCACCGACAGCGGCGCAACCGATGACCAGCTCGCACCGTTCCGCGCCCTCCCCGACACCGAGGTCATCACGGTGTGAGGACGGAAGCGGGCGGGCCGGGAGTCTCCCCCGGCCCGCCCGCCTCTCTTCCGGTGAGCCCCGGTCAGTCCTTGTACGTACCTGCCGTCGCGGTGGACGACTCGAGCAGTGCGAAGGCGTCCTCGACCTCGGCCTTCTCCGCCGCGTTGGGGTTGGCGTTGGTGCAGGACGTACCGGCGCTGGCCCCGGACATCAGGCTGGAGCAGGGGCCCCGGCTTCACATCGGGCAGGCCCAGGATGTGGCCCATCTCGTGCGAAGCGATCCGTACGGTGTTGTGGCCCTCGTTCACGGCCTGCCGTCCGAAGTAGATCGTGCCGCTGCCGAGCGCGGTGACCTGGGCACGGGGCCAGCCGTTGTCCGCGACGACGCGGAGGTTGGCCCGCTGGCCGGAGGTGACCGGCTTGAGCTGTACGTTCTTCACGCTCTGGTTCCAGACCGCCGCGCCCTTGGTCACCGCGTCCTTGAACTCGGCGGCCCCGCTGGCGTCATACGTGACCACGCGCGCGGCGGCATCGGGTGCCGGTGCCGCCACCGCCTGACCACCCGCCAGGGCGAGCACCGCCGCGATCGCGACCGGTAGAGCGCGGACGAGTCTGCTGGATGTCACATTGGCCTCCTCGTGGGGAAAGGATCCATCTGGACGTGCACATGACGAACCGTCATGTCCCAACGGCCACTGTGCCCACGTCCGCCCCCATCCAACCCGCTCCCCTCTCGCCACATCACACCGGGTCTCCCTAAGCTGCTGGGGAACGTGTCCCACGCCGAGGAGGACGTGATCGCCATGGCGGACGCCGCCGACACCGCCCGTACCCCCGTCTCGCCGTCCGCGATCAAGGCGGGCCGCTGGGTCCTGGATCCGGCCGGATCCATGGTCCGCGTCCGGCACAAGACGTTCTGGGGACTGGCCACCGTCAGCGGTGAATTCACGGCCGTCAGCGGGGAGGGCGAGGTGCTGGCGGACGGCTCCGCGCGGGGCTCCCTGACCATCGACGCCGCCTCGCTGGACACCCGGAACCCCAAGCGCGATGCCCATCTGCGCAGCGCGGACCTCCTCGATACGGACCGCCACCCCGAGATCGTGGTCGCGGTCTCGGGCGCGGTGCCCGGCGAGGGCGCCGCCGTCGCGGTCGACGGCGAGCTGACCGTCCTCGGCCGTACTCGACCCCTGTCCTTCACGGCGCGGCTCACCGAGGCCACCGCCGACACCGCCACCCTCACCGCCGACGTCGAGATCGACCGCACCGGCTTCGGCATGACCTGGAACCGGCTGGGGATGATGAAGGGCGCCGCCGCGCTGACCGTCACCGCGCGGTTCATCCGCCGTTGACCAGCGCACCTCTCGATCCCACTAGAATCGCCGGATGGCTCTTCCCGAAAACGGACCCGATGTCGTCAACGGCCCCGATGGCAGCGAAGCCCTGCGCGTGCTGCACCGCGTCTTCGGCTATGACGCCTTCCGGGGAGGCCAGCAGGAGATCATCGAGCACGTCATAACCGGTGGTGACGCCCTGGTCCTCATGCCGACCGGCGGCGGCAAATCGCTGTGCTACCAGATCCCCGCGCTCGTGCGGAAGGGCGTCGGGGTCGTCATCTCGCCACTGATCGCGCTGATGCAGGACCAGGTCGACGCCCTGCGGAACCTCGGGGTGCGGGCCGGGTTCCTCAACTCCACCCAGGATCTGGACGAGCGGCGGATGGTGGAGGCCGAGTTCCTCGCGGGCGAGCTGGATCTGCTCTATCTCGCGCCCGAGCGGCTGCGCGTGGAGTCCACGCTGCGGCTGCTGGACCGCGGCACGGTCTCGCTGTTCGCCATCGACGAGGCGCACTGCGTGGCCCAGTGGGGGCACGACTTCCGGCCCGACTACCTGGCCCTGTCCGAGCTGCACGAGCGCTGGCCCACCGTGCCCCGGATCGCGCTGACCGCGACCGCCACCGAGGCCACCCACGCGGAGATCGCGTCCCGGCTGAAGCTCCAGGACGCCCACCACTTCGTGGCGAGCTTCGACCGCCCCAACATCCAGTACCGGATCGCCCCGAAGAACGAGCCGAAGAAGCAGCTGCTGGAGCTGCTGCGCACCGAGCACCCGGGCGACGCCGGAATCGTCTACTGCCTGTCCCGCGCCTCGGTGGAGAAGACGGCCGAGTTCCTGGTGAGCAACGGGATCGACGCGGTCCCGTACCACGCGGGCCTGGACGCCCCGGTCCGCGCCGAGCACCAGGCGCGCTTCCTGCGGGAGGACGGGCTGGTCGTGGTGGCGACGATCGCGTTCGGCATGGGCATCGACAAACCGGACGTGCGGTTCGTGGCCCATCTGGATCTGCCGAAGTCCGTCGAGGGCTACTACCAGGAGACGGGCCGCGCCGGGCGGGACGGGCTGCCGTCCACCGCATGGCTGGCGTACGGGCTCCAGGACGTGATCCAGCAGCGGAAGATGATCGACACCTCGGAGGGCGACGACGCCCACCGGCGCAAGCTGGGTGCGCATCTGGAGGCGATGCTGGCCCTGTGCGAGACCGTCGCATGCCGCCGGGTCCAGCTGCTCGCGTACTTCGGCCAGCAGAGCACCGCGTGCGGCAACTGCGATACGTGTCTGACGCCCCCGGAGTCCTGGGACGGCACCGTCCCCGCGCAGAAGCTGCTGTCGACGGTGGTCCGGCTCAAGCGGGAGCGGAACCAGAAGTTCGGCGCCGGACAGGTGATCGACATCCTGCTCGGCAAGAAGACGGCCAAGGTCATCCAGTTCGACCATGACGCGCTGTCGGTGTTCGGCATCGGCACCGAGCTGCGCGAGGCCGAATGGCGCGGCGTGGTACGGCAGTTGCTGGCCCAGGGGCTGCTGGGCGTCGAGGGCGACTACGGCACGCTGGTGCTCACCGACGCGAGCGCCGAGGTGCTGGGGCGGCAGCGCGAGGTCAGGCTGCGGCGCGAGCCCGAGAAGGTACGCGCCGGGAAGTCGGCGAAGTCGGGTGCGTCCGGGTCGTCGTCGAAGTCCCGCAAGGCCGCGGCCGATCTGCCGGAGGAGGCGGTGCCGGTCTTCGAGCGGCTGCGCGCCTGGCGGGCGGCGACCGCGAAGGAGCAGGGTGTGCCCGCGTATGTGATCTTCCACGACGCGACGCTGCGCGAGATCGCGACCGTCGTTCCCTCGACGCTGGACGAGCTGGGCGCGGTGAGCGGGGTCGGCGAGAACAAGCTGGTCAAGTACGGGCAGCAGATCCTGGGCACGCTGGCGTCCTGACGGCGGCTGCCGAAGCCTCGCCCCGCTGGTCGGGGCGGGGCTTTGGCATGTGGTGAGCAGAGGGGTTACCGCTGAGTATTACCTCGGGTAACCTCGAGGGTGACGGTGGCCGCCGGGGACTGGGGTACTCCGGCGGCCACTCACTCCCCTCTTGCTACAGCTCCTGGATCCGGATGTTGCGGTACGAGACCACATCGCTGGTGCTGTGGGTCTGGAGACCGATGTATCCGGAGGCGAACCGGCGGCCGTCGGTGCCCGGGTCGTCCGCGCGCGGCGGGGTGAAGTCCTGGCCCCCGGCGTTCTCGAACTCATTGATCAGCACACCGTTGCGGTAGATCGAGTAGTGCTGGCCGACCACCCGGATCTCGTAGTCGTTCCAGCTGCCCTTGGGCGTCACACCCGCACCGCCCAGCCCGACGCGGTCGAAACCGTAGATCGAGCCCGTCTTGTACATGTCGCCGTCGGGGCGGTCGTTGATCTGCACCTCGTGCCCGTACTTGATGGCGACCCACTCCGGGCGGGACTCCTCGGGGTGGTCGTGCACATTCGGGAAGCGGACGAAGACGCCGCTGTTGGCGTTGCCCGTCCCCGGGGCGTCGTCACGGAACTGGAGCTTCAGCGAGAAGTCGTCATAGGTGCGCCGCGGGAACCACAGCATGCCCATGCCGGCGACCGTGGAGCTGCTGGTCATGGTGGCGTCGTCGTTCAGCCCGAAGGCGCCGCCGCCCACGTGCTGCCACGCGTCGAACGACTTCTTCGTACCGTCGAAGAGGTCGCGGTAGCCCTCGCTCTGGCCGGGCTTGCCGATCCCGGACTCGTCGGCGGCCTTGGCGATCGCCTCGTTCTCGCGCTGGTCGATGACGCCGTCGGAGAGCAGCTTGCCGGTCACCGAGGTGACGTGCTTCAGGAAGAGGGCGTGCGAGGACCAGTCCTTCTCGTCCTCGATCAGCTCGTTGATGGTGCAGCGGCTGCGGGTGATGCGGTTGGGGACGCCGGTGTCGACCGTACCGACGATCACGGTGAGCCGCTCGTCCCACTCGGGGCACGCGGGGGCGGGCACGCCGCCGCCCTCGTCCACGGTGAACGCGAGCGTCCTGGCCGATGAGGTGTTGCCCGCCTTGTCGGTGGCACGGTGGGCGACGGTGTGGCGGCCGACCCGGTCGACGACGACGGGGGTGGTGTACGCGAGGTACGGGCCGCCGTCGAGGGAGTACTCGGTCTTCGCCACGCCCGACTCGGCATCGGTGGCGGTGATGGTCACCTTGGCGCTGCCGAGGTAGTTGCCGTCCGAGTTCTTGGTGCCCTCCGCCTTCGCGGCGCTCTCGGGCGGGGTGGTGTCCGTGCTCGGCGGCGCGACCACGGAGAACGCCACCGATTTGGCCTCGGAGGTGTTCCCGGCCCGGTCGGTCGCGCGGTAGCGCACCGTGTGGGGACCGTAGGTGTTCACCGTCACCGGTCCGGTGTACTTCGTGAAGTCGCCGTCGTCCAGGGCGTATTCGATGGTGTTGACGCCGGATCCGGTGTCGGAGGCCGTGAGGGTGACGGTGGCCGTGTCGTAGTAGTCACCGCCCGGGCCCTGCTTGCCGGACACCGTCGCGGAGGTCTCGGGCGGGGTGGTGTCGTCCGTCGGCGGGGCCATGACGCGGAACTCCGCCGACTTCACCTCGGAGGTGTTCCCCGCCTTGTCGGTGGCCCGGTAGCGGATGGTGTGCGTGCCCACCTCGTGCACCATCACCGGGGCGGTGTACGGCTGGAACGCCCCGTCGCCCACCGCGTACTCGATCCGGTCCACGCCCGAACCCGCGTCGGTGGCGGACACCGTGACCGTGGCCATGCCGATGTACGCGCCGTCCGCGTCCTGTTCGCCCTCGACCTTCGCCGAGGTCTCGGGCGCGGTGGTGTCCTCGCCCCCGCCGTCCTCGGTGACCACGAGGATGCCCTGCATCTGGCCGTGGCCGGGGATGGTGCAGTAGTAGCGGTAGCGGCCCGGGGCGAGGGTGACCTCGACGGAGTGCTTGCCGCCGCTGTCGTCCGCGGGGTTGGCGAGGATGTTCAGCGGGACGTCGTTGTTGTACTCGGGGTCCGACACGTCGAACGTGAGGGTGTGCGGCATGCCCATGGTGTTGCCGGTGGCGGTGCTGTTCTCGAAGACGATGGTGGTCTTCCCGGCGACCGCCGTGGTGGGCGCCGAGACGTACTTGCTGATGTCGTCGCCCGCGGTCCAGGTCAGCGTCTGCTGGACCGCCCGCTTGCCGGTGTCCTTGCCGTACGCGGCCGTGGCCGTGGCCGAGGACAGTCCCGTGGTCAGTCCGAGCACCATGAGCAGCGCGGCGAGCAGCGCCGTCAGAGGTCTCGGAGTCCTGGGGGCTTTCAGCCGCCGTCGTCTCACCGCTGCTCCGCCTTCCTGACCACGTCCTTGGCGAGCGGAGTGGGCTCGCCGCCCTTGTAGGTGATGTGCCACAGCGCCGACTTGGCGTCGGAGGTGAAGAAGCCGCGCCCGTAGTCGAGGACGTAGAGCGAGCCGTCCGGGGCGAACTTCCAGTCCATGAGGTTGCGGATGCCGTTGGCGCCCACCGGGATGATCTTCTTGAGGGATTCGGCGTGCACGGGCAGTCCGCCCTTGCCGACGGTCTTGGGGTCGGTCACCACGGCGTGGCGCGGCTGGTCGGCGTCGTAGAAGTCGCCGACGAACCACTTGCCGTCCCAGTACGCGGGCCACTTGGTGGCGCTGTTGCTGGTGTCGTCATACCGGTACACCGGGCCGTTCATGGTGGCCTGGCCGCCGCCCTTGAGCCACGGCAGCAGGAACGTCGCCTCCGACGCCTTGTAGCTCGGGATGCCGTCGGCGTTGCGCGGATAGTCGGGGGCGCCGCCCTGGGGCGAGTACCAGATGGTGTTCCCGGTGACCGGCGGCAGGTTCACCAGGCCGTTGTTGTTGGGCGACTCGTTCTTGGGGGCGTCGCAGTCGTACCAGCCCAGCGGCTTGCTCGGGTCGGGCAGGTTGCGGTCGCGGTACGGCTGCTTGTTGCCCATGCAGAACGGCCAGCCGTGGTTGCCCGCCTTGGTGATGGCGGCGAACGTGTCGTACTTGGCGGGGCCCCAGGTGGTGCTGGGCTCGCCCGCGTCGGGGCCGACCCAGCCCGCGTACAGCGTGTCGGTCTTCTTGTCGACGAAGATCCGGGCCGGGTTGCGCACGCCCATCACATAGATCTCGCCACGGGTCTTGCCACCGCCCTCGTCGGGCTCCTTGCCGGTGAACAGATTGCCCTCGGGAAGGGTGTACGTACCGTCGGCCTCGGGGTGGATCCGCAGGATCTTGCCGTTGAGGTTGTTGGTGTTCCCGGCGGTGCGGCGGGCGTCGGCGAAGGACACGCCCTTGTAGTTCGGCTGTGGGTTGTTGCCCGAGTAACCGTCGCTGAACTGGGAGGAGTTGTTGTCACCGGTGGCGATGTAGAGATTGCGCTTCGAGTCCCAGGCCATGCCTCCGCCCGCGTGGCAGCAGCTGTGGATCTGCACCGGCCAGGACAGCAGCACCTTCTCCGAGCCGAGGTCAAGTTTGTCGGTCTTGAGGTTCAGGGTGAAGCGGGAGACCCGGCGCTCGGCCATGCGGGTGTCGCGGTTGATCCGGGAGTGCGGGGTGTAGTGCAGATACACCCAGCCGTTGGTGAGGAAGTCCGGGTCCAGCTCGATGCCGAGCAGCCCCTCCTCGTTCTTGATCAGCTCATCGCCGCCGCCCTTGTTGCCGAACACGGTGAGCGCACCGGCGAGCGTGACCTTGCCGGTCTTGGGGTCGTAGACGTGGATCTGGCCCTGGCCCTTGCCGATGTCGGGGTCGTTCCAGTCGGTGACGACGGGCGCGCTGTTGTCGCTGCCGCCGCGGCCGATGTACAGCACCCGGCCGTCCGGGGCGGTGACCAGGCCGTGCGGCTCGCCGATCTGGTCCGACTGGCCGGGCTGGTTGGGCTTGGTGACCCGCTCGGCCTTGTAGTTGGCGGTGAGGGTGGCCTGGCAGTCGGCGCGGGCGAGCCGGGTGGTCCATAACAGCGCGCCGCGCAGATGGGTGCGGAAGTCCGTCTCCCGGAAACCGGCCGCCGTGCCGCCCATGCCGGTGTAGAAGGACCGGCCGCCGTCGTAGTCGCGGCACCAGGAGATGGGGTGGTCCCAGCCGTTGGCCCCCGTACCGGGCTGGTAGCTGCTCTCCCGGACCCGGGCCACGGTGTGCACCTGGCCGGAGGGGTTCGTCTTCCAGTTGAGCCAGGTGTCGGGGCGCTTCCACTCCAGCGGCAGGTCCTTGGTGGCCGGATGGCTGCGGTCGCCGACCTCGACGACGGCCCGCTGCACGGTGGCGGGGCCGGTGGCGGGGCGGGCGCCGATCAGACCGGTGAACCAGTCCGAGTACGGCTCGTTGCGGGCCGCGTCATGGATGCCGAGGAAGCCGCCGCCCGCCTCCATGTACGTTTCGAGCCCGGCTTCCTGTTCCGGGTCGAGCACGTCGCCCGCGCCGGTCAGGAAGACGACCGCGTTGTACGTGCCGAGCTTCGGCGTGGTGAAGACGGAGGCGTCGGCGGTGGCGTCGACCGTGAAGCGGGTCGCCGCCGGGCCTTGGTTGCCGATGCGTTCGATGGCCTCGATACCGGCGTCCACGGTTGGCGCCTCGTCCCCGGCCGAGCCGTGGAAGACCAGCACCTTGACGTCGTCACCGCCCGGCGGGGACGGCAGCGCCAGCCGGGGGCGCTCCTCGGGGCGGGCGGCGGCAGGAGTGCCGCCGAGCATGGTCGCGGTGACGGCCCCGAACAGCAGTACCGCCAACGCCGCGCGTCTCCTCCGCGGCCGACGCTTCGTCAGCCGATGCCTTTCCGAGGGCTTTTGGTACGGTTCATCCCGCATGAGTAACCCATCCCTCTCCGGTACCGGATACACCGCTGAAGGAAGCTAGACGCCTTTTCGCACTCCGCCAATAGCTATGACCGCAACTCGACGAACTTTGTCCTGAGTGTGGATGAACGGGCGTCCTCCGGCTACCGTGATGCCATCCCCGGGGCACGTGCGCATCGGCAACATCGAGACAGCCGCACCGAGTTGGGAGAGCGATGAGCGACGCACCCGGCACCATGCCCAGACGCGGCTTCAGCCGCCGGCTTCTCGCCGGTGGCGCGGCCGCCGCCGCGATCGGCGGCCCGCTGCCCCTCGCCTCCCCCGCCGCCTCCGCCACGTCTGCCACGTCTGCCACGTCTGCCGAAGGCCCGAAGCGCCGCGTGGCCACGGCGGCGGCCGGTGGCGCGGTCCGCCGCATCAAGATGTACGCGGAGAAGCTGCCGGACGGGCAGATGGGCTACGGCCTGGAGAAGGGCAAGGCGTCCATCCCCGGTCCGCTGATCGAGCTGACCGAGGGCGACACCCTGCACATCGAGTTCGAGAACACCATGGACGTCACCGCCAGCCTCCATGTGCACGGCCTGGACTACGACACCGCCAGCGACGGCACCCAGCTCAACCGGAGCGCCGTGGAACCGGGCGGGACGCGTACGTACACCTGGCGCACCCACGCCCCGGGCACCCGCGCGGACGGCACCTGGCGGCCGGGCAGCGCGGGCTACTGGCACTACCACGACCACGCGGTCGGCACCCCGCACGGCACCGGTGGTCTCCGCAAGGGGCTGTACGGGCCGGTGGTGGTGCGCCGCGCGGGAGACATACTGCCGCAGAAGCAGTTCACCATCGTCTTCAACGACATGACGATCAACAACAAGTCAGGCCATGACGCGCCCGAGTTCAGGGCGACGGTGGGCGAACGCGTCGAGATCATCATGATCACGCACGGCGAGTACTACCACACCTTCCATATGCACGGTCATCGCTGGGCGGACAACCGCACGGGCATCCTGGAGGGGCCGGACGACCCGAGCCGGGTCATCGACAACAAGATCACCGGCCCGGCCGACTCGTTCGGCTTCCAGGTGATCGCCGGGGAGAACACCGGCGCGGGCGCGTGGATGTACCACTGCCACGTCCAGAGCCACTCCGACATGGGGATGGCGGGACTCTTCCTGGTCGCCAAGCCCGACGGCACGATCCCGGGCTACGACCCGCACCATCTGGCCGCGGGGCGCGGGTCATAGCTCGCGCGCCGGTGCGTTGCGTCAGCCGCCGAGGACGTGTACTTCGGTGGAGTGGGTGCCGGTGTTGCTCTTCTTCACCGCGACCAGGTCGGAGGTGCCGTCGCGGTTCCAGTCCGCCACCCCGAAGTCGAAGGTGGCGTCGGTCTCGTGCAGCGCCGTACCGGTCTGGAGCACGAACCGCTGGAAGGTGCTCGCGGCCGACAGCACGTGCACCTCGGTGGAGTTCGTCCCCGTGTTGCCCTTCTTGATGGCCACGAGGTCCTGACGGCCGTCCTTGTCCCAGTCCGCCACCCCGAAGTCGAAGGTGGCATCGGTCTCGTGCAGCGCCGTACCGGTCTGGAGCACGAACCGCTGGAAGGTGCTGGCGCCCGAGAGGATGTGCACCTCGGTCGAGTTGGTACCCGTGCCGCTCTTCTTGATCGCGACCAGGTCCGGACGGCCGTCCCGGTCCCAGTCCGCCACCGCGAAATCAAACGACCCATCGGTCTCATGCAGCGCCGTACCCGTCTGCACGATGAACCGCTGGAAATTGCTCGCACCGGACAGGATGTGCACCTCGGTCGAGTTGGTACCCGTGCCGCTCTTCTTGATCGCGACCAGGTCCGGACGGCCATCGCGGTCCCAGTCCGTCACCGCGAAATCAAACGACCCATCGGTCTCATGCAGCGCCGTACCCGTCTGAAGCACAAACCGCTGGAAATTACTCGCACCCGAGAGGATGTGCACCTCGGTCGAGTTCGTACCCGTGCCGCTCTTCTTGACCTCGATGAGATCCGGACGGCCGTCGCGGTCCCAGTCGGCGACCAGGCTCGCGAACGTGCTGTCGGTCTCGTGGAGGGCCGTGCCGGTCTGGAGGACGAACCCGCTGAACGGATTGGCGCGCACGCCCGAGTCGGCGGCGGACGCGCTTCCGGGGAAGGCGAGGATCATGCCCAGTAGTGCGGGGGCGACGACACCAATGGCTCTCTTGACGCGCATAGAAACGTCTCCCTGCCTCATGCCCTCGGGGGCTCCCGAGAGCCGGGTTGATGCTATGGGCGGGTGTTGTGCCGTGCGCGTCGCGTGGTGCGCCATAGGCCGGAAAACACGGCTGAGCGACCGATTCCGGTCGGGGAGGTGTCGCGGACGCCGTGTGAAGGCGGCCCACGCTCAGGAGGATCCGTCCGGGTCCCAGTTCAGCAGGCGCACCTGGGCGACCGTACGGACGTGGCGGCGCATGGCGGCGGCCGCGGCCTTGGAGCGGCCCTCGGCGATGGCGTCCAGGATCTTCCGGTGCTGGGCGAACGACCGCTTGGGGCGGCCCGGCTGACGCAGCGACTCCGCACGGCTCTCCGCGATCTGCTCGGAGATGGAGCGCATGAACTCGGCCAGCAGCGGGCTGTGGGCGGCCGCGGTGACCGCGGCGTGGAAGCGGCGGTCGCCCTCGATGCCGTGGCGGCCCGTCGCGATCTCGTCCTCCATCCAGTGGAGCGCCTGCTCCAGGGCTGCGAGGTCGTCGTCGGTGCGGCGCTCGGCGGCGAGTTCGGCGAGCTTGGTCTCCAGCGCCTCCCGGGCGTCCAGCACATCGGGCAGCCGACGCCGCCGCTCCACCAGGCGCTCCACGGGTTCGGTGTCGAGGCTGTCGCGGAGCAACCGCATGCCGCCGCCCTGGCGCACCTCGACCAGGCCCTGCACCTCCAGGACGACGATGGCCTGCTTGACGGAGGCGCGGCTGATGCCGAGCCGCTCGGCGAGTTCCCGCTCGGTGGGCAGCCGGTCGCCCGCGTGCAGCCCGCCTTCCTCGACGTAGGCGCGCAGCCGCTCCAGCACCTGCTCGTACAGGCGCTGACGGGTCATCGGGCGCAGTGCGTCGTCGGCCATGCGGGCTCCCCCCTGCTGCGGCTGGCTGCTGCGGTTGGTGACCGGCCCGATTCGCAGCGTAGCACCTCGTGGTCGATTGGCTCATCCAATGTGCCACCCATGTATTGACGGTTGAACCATCGCGCCCTCAACGTGAGTCGCGGCTGGGCCACTTGCGACGGGAGCGCGCTCGATGTCCGACGAACTGATCTCGATACTCGTGCTGGTGGTGGTCTTCGTGGTCGCCACCACCAGATCGATCAACATGGGCGCCCTCTCCTTCGCCGCCGCCTTCGGCGTGGGGGAGCTGGTCGCCGGTTTCGACGCGGACCAGATCTTCGCCGGTTTCCCGGGCGATCTGTTCGTGGTGCTGGTGGGCGTGACGTATCTGTTCGCGCTCGCGCGGGCCAACGGGACCACCGACTGGCTGGTGCACGCCGCGATCCGGCTGGTGGGCGGGCGGGTCGCGCTGATCCCGTGGGTGATGTTCGCGATCAGCGGCGTGCTGACCGCGATCGGTGCGGTGAGCCCGGCGGCGGTCGCGATCGTGGCGCCCCTCGCGCTGAGCTTCGCGGCGCGCTACCGGATCAGCCCGCTGCTGATGGGGGCCATGGTGGTGCACGGCGCCCAGGGCGGCGGCTTCTCCCCCATCAGCATCTACGGCTCGATCGTCAACGGCATCGTGGAGCGGGAGAAGCTGCCGGGCAACGAGGTCACCCTGTTCCTGGCCAGCCTCGTCGTCAACCTGCTCATCGCGGCCGTCGTGTTCGTCGTCTGCGGCGGGCTGAAGCTGCCCCGTACCGACCCCGCGGCCGCGGCCGCGTCGGAGGAGGAGAAGGAGGCGGTGGCGTCGGACGCGGACACCCGGCTCACCCCGGCCCGGATCGCGACCCTGGTCGCGCTGGTGGCCCTGGTGGTCGCGGTCCTCGCCTTCGACCTGGACGCGGGGCTCACGGCGATCACCCTCGCGGTCGCGCTCAGCGTCGTCTGGCCGGACCACGGCAAGCGGGCCGTCAACGAGGTCACCTGGCCCACCGTGCTGCTGATCTGCGGTGTCCTCACCTATGTCGGGGTGCTGGACGAGATGGGCACGATCACCTACGCGGGCAACGCGGTCACCGACATCGGCGTCCCGCTGCTCGCGGCCCTGCTGCTGTGCTACATCGGCGCGATCATCTCCGCCTTCGCCTCGTCCGTGGGCATCATGGGCGCGCTCATCCCGCTCGCCGTCCCCTTTCTCTCCCAGGGGCACATCGGCGCGGTGGGCATGATCGCCGCGCTCACGGTGTCGGCGACGGTCGTGGACATCAGCCCCTTCTCGACCAACGGCGCGCTGGTGCTGGCGGCCGCGCCCGACGTCGACCGGGACCGGTTCTTCCGCCAGCTGATGATCTACGGCGGCATCATGGTGGTCGTCGTCCCCGCCGCCGTGTGGCTGACGATGGTGGTCCCGGGCCTGGGCTGAGCGCCCCGGCCCGGGGCCCCGGGTTCAGCACATCGTGTAGTCGGCCCGGCTGCTGTTGTACGAGCAGGTGTCGACCGTGGTGCCGCCGCTCTTGCGGAGCGTGGCCTTGTCGCTGGTGTTGTTCCAGACGTAGGCGCGGCGGTCCTGGTACTTGGTGGCGGAGGTGTCCGAGCCGATGCCGGTCCGCACCGTCACGGTCTTGCCCGCGCCGAGGGTGTACGACGGGAAGGTGTACGCGTGGCGGCTCGCGTCGACCACCACCCACCCCTTGAGGCTCACCCCGCGCGAGGTGGAGTTCTTGATCTGCACATACTCGGCGTTGAGGCTGGTGTTGCTCCGGGTGTCCGAACCGGGAGAGTCGTAGTAGATCTTGTGCAGGTGCACGGAGCCCGCGGCCCCGGCGGGCGCCGCGGGATACAGCAGCGCGATGGCACAGCCCGCGGCAATCGCGGCGGCGGCCCTGGCGGTCGTTCGGAACATGACGTCTCTCCCCTTGCGTCGTGACGCGGTGGTGCGCACACAGACGGACGGACGGCCGCGCCCGAGATGGTTTGGGAGTCACGAGGTGACTCCCTCGGTGCGGCCGTCCGTCCGTCTTTCCCCCACCTGTGTGGGCAACCAGAGTGGACCGTGGGGCTCCGTGGCGGCAGGGCTGCGCGGCCCCTGATCCGGGGCCGTCCGGCCCTTGCGACACGCCGGGGTTGGTGCGGGGGCGCGTCAGCGGCCGTACTGCGCCCCGCCGTTGATGTGCAGGACCTGCCCGGTGACATACGCGGCCTCCGGGGAGGCCAGATAGCGGATGGCGGCGGCTATCTCGGCGGGCACGCCCGGCTGCCCGGTGAGCGTCTGCCCGATCTGCTGCGCGATGAACTCGGGAGTGCCGCGCTCGCCGAAGAACTCGGTGTCCTCGACATAGCCGGGCGCCACCGCGTTGGCGGTGACGCCCTCCGCGCCCAGCCGCTTGGCCAGTTCGAAGGTGTAGGTGTGCAGGGCGGCCTTGGTGCCGCCGTACGAACCGGGGCCGCGCAGCGCCGCCACCGAGGAAAGGTGCACGATCCGGCCACCGGGGCGGGCGATATGCGGAATGAGGGCTTCGGTCAGCAGGACGGCGGTGAGCACGTTGGCCGCGAAGTTGCGCTGGTACTGGTCGGCGATGCCTTCCAGGGTGCCGTCGTTGCCGGGCGCGACATTGCCGCCCGCGTTGGTGACGATCACGTCGACGGGGCCGTCGGCGGCGATCTCGTCGGCGGCGCGGCGGGTCTGCCCGGGGTCGCTCAGGTCGGCTCCGGTCCAGGTGACCAGGCCGTAGCCATGGGCGGCGTTCAGTTTGTCGGCCGCCGCGCGCAGCACCTCGGTGCGGCGTCCCACGATGACGACGCGGTCGCCGTCCGCGGCGAAGGACTCCGCGGTCGCCAGCCCGATGCCCGTACCGCCGCCCGACACCACGATCCGTCGCCCCATTACGGCCTCCATCGTGCAAATCGTTGAATCTCGATCATATGCGTGAACCGCACGCTAAGTAGAAAGGGCTTTCTCGTCAAGGGTGTTGGCTTGCGTTCTGTATTGACAGGTTCTGTCGCCAATGGCCGAATGATCGGCGCCCCAGCTTGTTCCAACAGCTGTTCCGGCAAGGAGGACATGTGCGTTTACGTTCGGCTCTCACCAGACCCGTGGTCGCGGCCCTCGTCATGGCGCTCGGCGTACTCGGTCTGCTGACCGGTCCCGGCCCCGCCGCGGCCGCCGCATCCGACGACCGCGATCCCGACCCCGTCGTCAACGGCCTGCGCGGCGACTACTACCTCCAGTCCGCCCCGGGCGCCTTCGACTTCCACGAACTCAAGGCGACCACCCTCGATCCGTCCCTCGACTTCGACAACCTGGAGCCGCGGCTCCAGACCGCCACCGGGCGGTCCGACGACGTCAGCGTCCGGTGGACCGGCCGGCTCGTCCCCGAGCGCTCCGGGACGCACACCTTCTCGATCACCGGCGACAACGGCTTCCGGCTGTGGATCGACGGCCGGCCCGTCATCGACCACTGGGTCGACGACTGGGACAAGGAACAGGTCTCCGGTCCGGTCGAGCTGACCGCGGGCCGCGCGTACGACATCAAGGTCGAGTACTTCGAGCACTACGGCGGCTCCAACTTCCACCTCGCCTGGACCCCGCCCGGCCAGGCCAAGGAGCCGGTCCCGGCGTCGGCGTTCCGGCTGCCCCCGGACTTCGGCTACGAGGGCCCGGTGAGCAGCGCCGTCCAGGCGGACGGCCGGACGCTGCTGATGGACTTCGCCCGTCCCCTCGCCGCTCCCCCGGCCGGGCTGACCGGCCACCTCACCGCCGTCATCGGCGGCGCGGCCTGGCCGCTGGGCCCGGCCCGGCTGGACCCGGCCGACCGCTCGCGGCTGCTGCTCACGCTGAAGGAGCCGGTGGTGGGCCGCGGCGGCGAGGCGATCGTGCGCTACGACGGCGAGGGCGGCCTCACGAACGACCAGGGGGCCGTCGGGCAGTTCCTCGCCTTCGGCGGCAACAAGTCGACATATCAGCTCAGCACCCCCTGGGCCGAGGACGTCGGCCCGGACAACGCCCACCCCGAATACCCGCGCCCGCAGCTGACCCGCGAGCGGTGGAAGAACCTCAACGGCACCTGGCAGTTCGCCGCCGCCGAGAAGGGCCAGGCACCCCCGTTCGGGCAGCGGCTGCGGGAAGACATCCTGGTGCCGTATCCGGTGGAGTCCGAGCTGTCCGGGCTGGAGCGCCACGAGGACCGCATGTGGTACCGGCGCACCTTCACCGTCCCCGCGAGCTGGAAGGTCGGCGACGGGCAGCGGCTGAACCTGAACTTCGACGCCGTGGACTGGCAGGCACAGGTCTACGTCAACGGCACCCGCGTCGCCGAACACCGCGGCGGCTACGACCGGTTCAGCGCCGACGTCACCGACGCCCTGCGCCCCGGCCGCACCCAGGAGCTGCTGGTCGGCGTGTACGACCCGACGGACGCCAAGGACGGCGAGAACCCGCCGATGGGCAAGCAGCGGCTGGACCCCAGCGGCATCTTCTACACCCCCTCCTCCGGCATCTGGCAGACCGTGTGGATGGAGCCGGTGGCGACCGACCACGCCGACGGCCTCAAGCTGACCCCGGACGTGCCGGGCAAGGCGCTCACCGCGGAGGTCCGCGGCGTACGGGACGGCGTGCCGGTCACCGCGACCGCGTACGACGGGAAGCGCGCGGTCGGCACGGCGACCGGGCGCACCGGCTCGGCGCTGAGCGTGCCGGTGCCCTCGCCCCGGCTGTGGTCCCCGGACGATCCGCATCTGTACCGGCTGAAGGTGACGGTCGGGCGGGGCGCGAAGGCCGACCGGGTGACAAGCTACTTCGGCATGCGCAGCATCGCGGTCGAGGAGGTCGACGGCAAGAAGCGCATGGTGCTCAACGGGAAGCCCTTCTTTTCGATGGCCACCCTCGACCAGGGGTTCTGGCCGGACGGTCTGCACACCGCGCCGACGGACCAGGCCCTGGCGTACGACCTGAAGATGCACAAGCGGATGGGGTTCAACTCCGTGCGCAAGCACATCAAGGTCGAACCCGACCGCTGGTACTACTGGGCCGACCGGCTCGGGCTGATGGTGTGGCAGGACATGCCGTCCATGAACACCATCGCGCCCTCGGAACAGGCGCAGGTCCAGTACGAGCGCGAGATGAAGGCCATGGTCGACCAGCACATCAGCAGCCCGTCGATCGGCATCTGGGTCACCTTCAACGAGGGATGGGGCCAGTACGGCGGACCGAAGGTGCCCGCGCTCGCCGAGGGCTGGGACCCGTCACGGCTCATCGACGGCGCCAGCGGCTGGAACGACACCGGCAACGGCGACCTCGCCGACATCCACGCCTACCCGGGCCCCGGCGAACCGCGCCCCGACGACAAGCGGGCGGGCGTCATCGGGGAGTACGGCGGTCTGGGCCTTGCCGTACCGGGGCACGCCTGGCCGGTGCAGCACACCTATGTGGGCGTGGACCAGGAGCAGTACACGGCCGAGTATCTGAAGCTGCTGGACAAGGTGCGGCAGCAGGTCGCCTGCCATGGGAACAGCGGCGCGGTCTACACCCAGATCACGGATGTGGAGGGCGAGCTGAACGGGCTCATCACCTATGACCGCAAGAAGGTAAAGCCCGATGTGGAGCGGCTGCGCCAGGCGCACCGGTCCCTGATCCGCGCGGCGGAGGACCCGGCGTCGATGGAGTGCACCGGCTAGACCGAGGAGCTGCGGCGCCCCGCCCGGTGGATCCCGGGCGGGGCGTCATGCCGGGCTTACTCGTCGACCCTGAGCGCGAAGTGGAGGAGCGGGCCCGCGAGGGTGATGGTGCCCTGGCCGTAGGCGGAGTGGTAGCGGCCGGTGCCGCCGACGATCGCCGTCTTGGCGGTGGCCGTCGCATGGCCCTTGTGGGTGACCTGATCGCTGAGCACCAGCGAGCCCTTCTTCAGGCGCAGCACCCGGGTGCACTGGACGACCAGCTTGTGTGCGGTGACGCGGACGGTGTCGCACCGCGAGGTGCCGTTGCCGGCGTACTTCTTGTTCTTCTCGGTGTACAGCTTCAGCCGGGTCTTCCAGCTGTCGCCGGGCTCGACGTGGCGGGGCTTGGTGCTGATCACGGTGACGCCGAGCAGGTCGACCTTCTCGATGTCCCCGCCCGCGGCGGCCCCCGCGGCGGACGGCGGGAGCAGGGTCAGGGCGGTGGTCAGTGCGGCGGTGGTGACGATGCCACGGACGGCTGACGGAATCATGGAACCTCCAGGCTCGGGGTGGGGTGTGACCGGCGGGCGAGCAGTACGGGAACTCAGTCGTCGACGGCGAGGGAGAAGCGGATCCGGTCCCGCCGCACGGTGACGGTGCCCTGGCCCTCGGCGTCGTTGTAGTGGCCGGTGCCGCCGAGGATGGCGGTCCTGGCGGTGACCGTGGCGCGGCCCTTGTGGGTGATCAGGTCACCGAGGATCAGCGAGCCCCTCTTGAGGCGCAGCACCCGGGTGCACTGGACGACCCGCTTGCGGGCGGTGACCTTGACGGCGGTGCACTGGGAGGTGCCGTCACCGGCGTGCTTCCGCTGGGGGGTGTACAGCCTCATATAGGTCGTCCGGCTGTCGCCGGCGGCACGGTCATCGGGTCTGTTCTCCGCAACCGTCACGCCGGTCACCGTGACCTTCTCGATGTCCTCGTCGCCCGCGTCCGCCAGCGCGACGGAGGCGGGGAGCAGCACACACGCGGTGGTCAGGGCCGTGGTGGTGACGACGCCGCGAACGGCTGAACTGATCATGGAACCTCCAGGCTCGCGGGATGCCCCGGACTTCCCGGAGCCCTGACCGGTCATTCCACGTAAATGATCACTTTTGGGCAAGGCGGCCCGCACAAGCGGCCCGTCGCGCCACCCGGACAGCTCCATCGCCTGGCCACGCGCGGGGCGTTTGTGGTCTTGAACGCCACCTCGCGCCGTGTCAGCGTGACGAACCGTCCGGCCCGTCCGACCATTCGGGAGACTCCTGGTGACCGCATCCCCCTCCCTGCCCGTGGACATCGTGCGCGCCCGTCGCCATGGCATCGCCGATCTGCTGGCGCGCAGCGCCGCCCGGCTGCCCGGCAAGACGGCCGTGGTGTACGGCGCGCTGCGCCAGACGTACGCGGAACTGGACGCGCTGGTGAGCCGCACGGCGGGCGCGCTGGCGGCGCGCGGTGTCGCCAAGGGCGACCGGGTGGTGCTGTACGCGCGCAACTCGCACGGCTATGTGGTGGCGTACTTCGCGCTGGCCCGGCTGGGCGCGGTGTCGGTGCCGGTCAACTTCATGCTGAGGCCCCCGGAAGTCGCGTACCTCCTCGCCCACTCGGGCGCGGTCGGTGTCATCGCGGGCGACGGCCTGCTGGAGGCGGCCGACGCGGCGCTGGCCGAGGCCGCGCCGCCCCGCCTCGTGCTGCGCGCGGCCATCGGCGGGGAGGGGCGGGACGGCTGGGAGGACTTCGCCGCGCTGGGCGAGGAGCACGGCCATCCCGTGCCCGACCCCGCGCTGGAGGACGACGATCCGGTCCAGCTGATGTACACCTCGGGGACGGAGTCGCGGCCCAAGGGCGCGATCATGACGAGCCGCAGTCTGATCTCGCAGTATCTGACGACGATCGTGGACGGCGGGATGGCGGCCGACGACGTCGAGGTCCATGCGCTGCCGCTGTATCACTGCGGCCAGTTGCACGTCTTCCTCACCCCGGACATGTACCTGGGGGCCACCTCGGTCATCCTGCCCGGCCCGGACCCGGCGGCGCTGCTGGCGACGATCGAGGCGGAGCGGGTGACCAAGCTGTTCGCGCCGCCCACCGTGTGGATCGGGCTGCTGCGGCATCCGGAGTTCGGGACCCGCGATCTGTCGTCGCTGCGGAAGGGGTATTACGGCGCCGCGGCCATGCCGGTCGCCGTGCTGGCGGAGCTGCGCCGCCGGTTGCCCGGGCTCGCGCTGTACAACCTCTACGGGCAGACCGAGATGTCGCCGATCGTGACCGTTCTGGGCCCGGCCGACCAGGAGCGCAAGGCCGGGTCGGCGGGGCGGGCCGGGCTCAACGTCGAGACGCGGGTGGTGGACGAGGACGACCGGCCCGTACCGCCGGGCACGGTCGGGGAGATCGTGCACCGCGGTCCGCACGCCATGCTCGGCTACTGGCGGGATCCCGAGCGGACCGCGGAGGCGTTCCGCGGCGGCTGGTTCCACAGCGGCGATCTCGGGGTCATGGACGAGGAGGGCTATCTGACGGTCGTCGACCGCAAGAAGGACATGGTGAACAGCGGCGGGGAGAACGTGTCCGGACGCGAGGTGGAGGAAGTCCTGCACGCGCACCCGGCGGTGGCGGAGGCCGCGGTGTTCGGTGTGGCGCATCCGTACTGGATCGAGGCCGTGACGGCGGTGGTGGTGGCCAGGCCGGGAGAGCGGGTGTCGGCGGAGGAGATCACGGCGCACTGCGGGGAGCGGCTGGCCGGGTTCAAGGTGCCCAAGTACGTGGTGGTGGCGGCGTCCCTGCCGAAGAACCCCAGCGGCAAGATCCTCAAACGGGAGCTGCGCGACACCTACGGACACCTCGGCACCGACGGTTGACGGTTCTGTGTCAACTGTTCGAGAGGGCTCCGGACCACGGTTTTAGGATGCGGTATTCCCCAGCCGTGACGACGAACCGCCCGAGGGCCCTCCATGAGCAAAGTCCTGAATCTTGACGCCCTACCCGAGCCATCCCGGCTCAAACGCGTGAAGCGACGGCGCCCAGGACTGCTGGTGGCCAATGTCGTGGTGCTGCTGTTCGCCGCGATGGCCGTGACCACGATATTCACCAACCCGCGCTTCGAGTGGGACACCGTCGGGAAATACTTCTTCGAGATCCGCATCATGAAGGGTATCGGTGTCAGTCTCGGGATGACCGCCGCGACCATGGCATTCGCCCTGGTACTCGGCACCGTTGTTGCGCTCATGCGGATGGGTTCCTCGCGGCTGATGTCGGCGGCCGCGGGCATGTTTATCTGGGTGTTCCGCTCGATTCCCATGCTGGTGCAGCTGCTTTTCTGGTACAACCTGGCGGCACTGTTTCCCACCCTGTCCCTCGGCATTCCCTGGGGCCCGCGTTTCGTCACCTTCGATGCGAATTCCCTGCTGGGTCCGCTTACCGCCGCGGTCATCGGTCTGACCCTGCATGAAACGGCATACGTGGCGGAGTTGATCCGTTCCGGTCTGCTGTCCGTACCGGAGGGTCAGCGTCAGGCGGCCGCCGCGCTCGGTTTGACCCCGACTCAGATCTTCTTCCGTATCACCCTCCCCCAGGCGCTGCGTGTGATCGTTCCGCCGATGGGAAATGAGCTGATATCTCTCCTCAAGGCCACATCTCTGGTCAGCGTGATCTCTCTGGCGGATCTGCTCTACTCGGTGCAGCTGATTTATTCGAAGAACTTCCAGACCGTTCCCCTGTTGATTGTGGCCGCGATCTGGTACATGATCATCACCGGCGTCATCACCCTCGTGCAGCAGCGCCTGGAGCGACGCCTGGGTCGACACACCCTGATACCGGCCGAAAAGGTCACCAAGGTGAAGAGGATCGAGCACTCGGTATGACCGTGGCATCGGAAAGGGAAGCGCAGCCCATCGTCTCCCTGCGCGGGGTCGTCAAGTCGTTCCGCTCCACAGAGGTGCTGCACGGCATTTCCCTGGATATCCACCGGGGTGAGACGGTCTGTGTCATCGGCCCGTCCGGGTCGGGCAAGAGCACGTTGCTGCGCTGCGTCAATCACCTGGAGGTCCCGGACGACGGCCTGGTCGTGGTCGACGGCGACGTCATCGGCTACCGGCTCCGTGGCACCTCCCTGCACCAGCTGGGCCCCCGCGAACTGGCCGCGCAGCGCTCGGTCATGGGCATGGCCTTCCAGAGCTTCAACCTGTTCCCGCACCTCACCGGCGAAGTGGCGCCCGCGCCGAGGAGCTGATGCGCCGGGTCGGGCTCGCCCACAAGCTGGACAGCTACCCCGAGCAGCTCTCCGGCGGCCAGCAGCAGCGCGTGGCCATCGCCCGGGCGCTGGCGATGCGGCCGAAGGTGATGCTGTTCGACGAGCCGACCTCCGCCCTGGACCCCGAGATGGTGCAGGAGGTGCTGAGCGTCATCCGGGACCTGGCCGGGGAAGGCATGACGATGATGGTCGTCACCCATGAGATGCGCTTCGCCGCCGAGGTCGCCGACCGCGTCGTCTTCATGGACGACGGGCGGATCGTCGAAGAGGGCCCGCCGGACCGGCTGTTCGCCTCCCCCTCCCATGAGCGCACCCGAACGTTCCTGTCGAAGGTCGGCGCATGAGCACCGAACGGCCCCTGCCCGCCAAGACCCGCGCCCGGCTGGAGCTGTGGGACGGCTACCGCTCGTACCACTACCTGGAGCCGGGCGCCGACTTCCGGGACTTCGAGCTGGTGCCCGCGGTGGGCCGGGTGCCCGGCTCGGCACCGGTGTGGAGCGAGGACGTCGAGGCCCGGGCGCGGGACTTCGAGGAACGCCATCTGGTGATCTCCGCGCACGACCATCTGTCGCTGCGGCCCGCGGACCCGGGTGACTTCGCCGCGTTCCGCCGCCAGGGCCGGGAGGCGATCCCGTACGAGGGCATCGCCCACTCGGGCGTGGACCTGTTCTTCGACGGCGGCCCCGCCGCCGTCAGCATGATCCGCTCGCACACCCCCTGGGACTGGGACGACGCGGTGAGCGATCTGGCCATGCGCCAGGCCGACTTCGCCCATCAGCGCCTGGTGGCCCCGGTGCGCACCCTGGAGGACGCGGAGCGGGCACGGGCCGGGAACCAGGTGGGCGTCGTGCTGACCCTGGAGTCCGCGACCCCCATCGGCAACGACGTCGACCGGCTCGATCTGCTCTACGGGCTGGGCGTGCGGCTGCTCGGGCTGGTGTACAGCGAGAGCAACCAGCTCGGCTCGGGGCTCGCGGACACCGGCGACACCGGGCTGACGGTGCTCGGCCGCCGCGCCCTGCGGCGCATGAACGACCTCGGCATCATCGTCGACGTATCGCACTCCGGGGACGCGACGGCGCTGGACGCGGTGCGCCGCTCCACGGACCCCGTGGTGATCACTCACGCCGGGTCGCGGGCGCTGTGGCCGACCCCGCGGATGAAGCCCGACGACGTGATCCGGGCGTGCGCGGGCTCCGGCGGATTCATCGGCGTCGAGGCGGCCCCGCACACCACCGTCACCACCCGGCACCCCCGGCACAGCCTGGAGTCGGTGATGGAACACGTGGAGCGCTGTCTGGACCTGGTCGGCATCGACCATGTGGCCTTCGGCCCCGACACCAACTTCGGCGATCACACCGCCTGGCACCGCACGTTCGCCCCGCTGTTCGGCAAGGACGACGCGCTCGACGGCCAGAGTTCGCAGCCGCCGCCGCACGAGCCGGTCGACTACGTCCACGGCTGTGAGAACCCCGCGGAGGCCGTCGGCAACATGATCCGCTGGCTGTTCGACCACGGCTACTCCGATGAGGACGTGGCGAAGCTCGCCGGGGGCAATGTGCGGCGCGTCGCCGAGACCGTCTGGGGCCGCTGACCGTCCCAGTCCCGTACCCCCCACGTCCCATCCGGATCTGCCGGATCTCCCGAAACGGAGCCCAGTCATGCGCCACCGATCTCGCGCCGCCGGGTGCGCCCTGCTCTTGTCCCTCGCGCTGACCCTCACCGCCTGTTCGGTGGATGACACTCCGGACGACAAGGGCAAGTCCAAAGAGGCCGTGCCCACCCCGACCCTCGCCCTGGAGCCGAAGGACGACGCCCTGGCGGCCCAGGTGCCCGCGGCGTACAAGAAGAAGACCCTGCTCATGGGCGTCAGCGAGTACGACCCGTATGTGACCATCGGCTCCGACGGGAAGATCACCGGCCTGGTCCCGGATCTGGCCAAGCAGCTCGCCTCCCAGCTCGACATCAAGATCAAGGTGGTGCGGACGCCGTTCGACGCGGTGATCCCGGGGCTGAAGTCCGGCCGGATCGACCTCAGCGCGCCCTCCGGTGACTTCGTCGAGCGCCAGAAGGAGGTCGACTTCGCCGACTTCGCGCAGAGCCAGGTGACCGTGATGGTGAACAAGGACAGCGGGTTCCGCCCGGAGTCCGGCATCGGCATCTGCGGACACAAGGTCGGCGTCGAGAAGGGCGCGGGCACCGAGAACGTCCTCGCGGGTCTCAGCAAGCGGTGTGCCAAGAAGGGCAAGAAGGCCGTGAGCCCGCAGGCTTACGCGGATCTGGCCGCCGCGAGCCTGGCCCTCCAGAGCCAGCGGATCGACGCGGTGGTCGCGCCCAGCGCCTCCAACACCAGCGTCAGCGAGAACTCGGACGACAAGTTCGAGACGCTGGAGCTGGAGGACATGCTGAGCCTCCCCGCGGCGACGGCGATCTACGGCATCCAGGCCAAGAAGGGCACCGGTCTCGCCGCCGTGATCGTCAAGGGGCTGCGGGAGATGCAGGAGTCGGGCACCTACGCGAAGCTGTTCGGCGGCTGGGGGATGCCACTGTCCACCATCACCCGGACGAAGATGCTCCTCAACGGCTCGAAGCAGTCCCAGGCCAAGTGAGCGCCACCCCCATGGCACCGACCGGGCGGACCGAGGCGGCGGAAGACCTCGGCGGAGGAGTGTGGCGGCACCTGTTGCGCGTACCCGTACGGGACGGGGTGGTCCTCGCCGCGGACCTGTACGCGCCCGAGGAGCGGCCCGGTCCCCGGCCGGTGATCCTGGAGCGCACCCCGTACGGCCGCCGCGACATCCGCGAGTCGGACCGCTGCCGACACGACGAGCCGGTGCCGACCCCCGAGGAGACGTCCGCGTTCTTCGTCCGGGCCGGATACCACGTGGTGCGGCAGGACTGCCGGGGCCGGGGCGACTCCGGGGGAACCTTCGTGAAGTACCTGGGCGAAGGCCCGGACGGCGCGGACACCCTCGAGTGGATCGCCGCGCAGCCCTGGTGCGACGGACGGGTCGCGATGATGGGCGTGTCCTACTCGGCGCACGCCCAGACGGCGGCCGCGGCCGAGTCCCCCGCCCCGCTGGCCGCGATGTTCATGGATTCCGGCGGCTTCGCGAGCGCGTACGAGGCGGGCATGCGGATGGGCGGCGCCTTCGAACTCAAGCAGGTCACCTGGGCGTTCCGGCACGGTGAGGAGAGCCCGGAGGCGGAGCGGGACCCGCTGGTGCGCAAGGCGTTCGCCGGGACCGACCTGCGGGACTGGTTCACCGTGCTGCCGTGGCGCACCGGCGTCTCCCCGCTGTCACAGGTCGGCCAGTACGAGCAATATCTGCTGGACCAGTGGCGGCACGACGCGTTCGGCGAGTACTGGCGGCAGCCCGCGATCTACGGGCGGGGGCACTACGACCGCTTCCCGGACGTGCCGACCCTGCACATGGCGAGCTGGTACGACCCGTATGTGCGCTCCACCATCGAGAACTTCACGGCCATGGGGCGGCTCAAGACGTCCCCGGCGTATCTGGTGATGGGGCCGTGGACGCACGGGGCGCGCTGTGTCACCTTCGCCGGTGACGTGGACTTCGGGCCCGCCGCCACGTTCAGCGACAACGTGGACACCTCGTATCTGACCTTCCGGCAGCGCTGGTTCGACGCGGTGCTGCGCGGCGGTGACCTCCAGGCGTTCCCGCGGGTGCGGTACTTCCTGATGGGCGGCGGCGACGGCCGCCGCGACGCGGCGGGGCGGATGCGGCACGGCGGCCGGTGGCACACCGACACCCGGTGGCCGCCGTCCGGGACCCGGGAGACCGCGTTCTACTGCCACACCTCGGGCGAGCTGAGCCGGGAGAGACCCACGGGCCGGGACGCGTGGGTCGAATACGACTTCGACCCGGGCGACCCGGTGCCGACCCTGGGCGGACAGGTGACCTCGGGCGAGCCGGTGATGGTCGGGGGCGCCTTCGACCAGGTGCCGGACGAGCGCTTCTACGGGGCGCGCGAGCCGTATCTGCCGGTGAACTCGCGGCCCGATGTGATCTCGCTGGTCACCCCGCCCCTGGACGAGCCGCTGGAGGTGGCGGGTCCCGTCACCGCCCGGCTGTTCATCTCCTCGACGGCCCCGGACACCGACTTCACGGTGAAGCTGGTCGATGTGCACCCGCCGAACGAGGACTATCCGCACGGGTTCGCCATGAACCTCACCGAGGGCATCTTCCGGTGCCGCTTCCACGCGTCGTTCGAGCGGCCCGAGCCGCTGGTGGCGGGCGAGGTGTACGAGATCGAGATCCCGGCGCCGGACACCGCCAACCGCTTCGGGGCCGGACACCGGCTGCGGGTGGACATCTCGTCGAGCAATTTCCCGCGCTTCGACGTCAACTCCAACACCGGTGAGCCCGAGGCCGTCACCCGGCGCAAGGTGGTCGCCACCAACCGCGTCCACATGGACGCCAGCCACCCCTCGGCAGTGCTGCTGTGGACGCGGCCCGGCTGACCGGACGCGGTGCGTGATGGTCGGCGCGTGAGGGCGCAGAGGGTCAGCGCATGATGGTGGCCAGCACGTCCTGCCCCAGCCGGAGCAGGGTGCCGGTGGCCAGCCGGTGGTACACGTACTTGCCCTCGCGCTCGGACTCCACGAGCCCGGCGTCCCGCAACTGCCGCAGGGTGCGCGACACCTGCGTATCGTCCAGGCCCAGCCGCTGGGCCAGTTCCGAGGTGGTGATCGGCTCGCCCAGCAGATGACGGCACAGCTCCATCCGGCCCAGCGACGCCAGCGCGGACATCCGGGCCCGCAGCTCCGCTTGAGTGAGCTGCCCGTCGGCCTGCCCCTCCAGCGCGGCGAACTGGAGCACGACGGGATGGGACTCCTCGTCCTTGACGGTCAGATGCGGCCAGACATGGACGGAGGGGACCAGGAAGAGCGGGCGCGGGCCGATGTCGATCTCGGCGACGGCCAGCTTGTCGTAGCGCACCCGCGCACCGCCCTGGGAGACGACCGCGGTGGGGCTGAGCCCGGCCAGCACCTCGGCCAGGCCGCTCCTGCGGACATCGGTGCGGAACCGCACCACGGCCGCCCCCAGCCGGTCGTACACCGAGCGCCATTCGGCGGCGAAGAACGCGGTGCCGCAGCGCTCCAGGAAGTCGATCAGCCGGGTCCGCGTCCCCTCGGGCGACGCCATCAGCTCGTGCGCCAACTCGCCGCGCCGGAACGAGCGCCGCTCGCACTGGGTGATGAAGCGGCAGGCGGCCTCCGGGTCGTTCAGCAGGCTGTGCGCGTCGGGCACCCGCTCCCGGAAGCCCAGCACCCCCTGCGCGCACAGCTCCGTGAACTCCTCCAGCGGCAGCTTCTCCAGCAGCCGCAGCTCGTCCTCGAAGGACTGGTCCAGCGGCAGCGCCAGCGGGAACAGCAGTCGGCAGCGCAGCCGCGCCCACAGGGGCGACAGGGCGCTCATCTCCTGTGCGAGCGACACGTCGAAGGTCGTGCCGAGGCGGCGCGTCCAGCGCTGCGCCTCGGGGTGGTGGTCCGGCTCGGCCAGGATGTGCAGCACCGACATGAGCTCGGCGAGCGGCGAGCGCCCGACGTGGATGTCGGCCGCTCGCGCTGACCGGAGGTTGAACGTGATCCCCACCCGCGCAGCGTACCGCCGGACACGGGCAGGGGAGGTGATCAGTCGCGGGGCAGGAGGGGGCCGAGCGGTCCGAGGTCCAGGTTCAGATCGTCCTCGGTGAGCCCGAAGTGCTCCCGCAGCTCCTCCATGTTCTTCTCCAGCGCCATCAACGTGAGCCCGAGCTTCTCGATCTGCTCGTCGCTGACGCCTCCCTGGTCGACGCGGCGCAGCGCCTGCCGTTCCATGAGCTGGCGCAGCAGCTCCACGATGGTCAGCACCAGACCGGCCAGGCTCTTGCGGACCGACTCCTCGTCCACCTCGAGCCGACGGGGACGGTCGCGGGGGTCGCGAGGGTCACGGGGGCGGTCGCGGGGGTGGTCAGGGCGGCGGTCGTCCGGGCGGCGCTCGATGCTCATCCTCGTCTTCCATTCGTACGGAAGCGATCAGCGCGCGAAGGGAAATGCGCACCAGATCGATGTCGGCGATGCTCAGGGTGATCTCCCCGGCGATCACGACGCCCCCGGCCAGCACCCGGTCGAGCAGATCGACCAGGGCCACCTCGCGCCGCTCGATCGCGTGGGTCACGTCGCCTCCTCGTGCTCGGGCGGCGCCGTGAACGAGTACGGCGGCCACGGCCCGCTCAGCTCCAGGTCGACGTCCGGGTACCGCTCCCCCAGCCCGGTCACCGCGGCGGTGAACTCCTCCGTCCGGTCGTCCGGCACCAGATAGGAGTTGTTGAGCACCATCCAGCCCTCGTACCCGGCCAGCCGCGCGTCCTGCGGCGGGTGTGCGGCGGTCGCGGCGGACAGCGCGGCGAGGGCGGTGTGGATCTCCTCCGCCCGCTCGGTGGCCCGCAGATGGGCGGTCTCCTTGTCGTCCCGCTGGGCGCGGCGGCGCAGCAGATAGGCGGTGCCGGGGCTGTCGCCGCCGGAAGGCCCCTCGTCGCCCGGGTCGGGCAGGAAGGCGCGCGGGTCGACGTACGCCTTGACGCCCCACTCGGTCCGTCCGGCCACCCGCGCCAGCGTGTCCGTCAGGTCGTCCCGCCGCTCCTGGAGCATCGTGCGGACCCGGCCGTCGTCGTGGTAGATCGTGGCGAAGCGCAGCGGGATGACCTGGCCGTATCCGGCCGCCCGGCCGATGACCCGGTGGTGGGCCCTGGCCGCCCGCTCCAGCCACGGCAGGTCCTCCAGATGGGCGCGCAGCGGCTCCTCGCCGAAGTCGGCCAGCGGTACGGAGCCCACCACGGCGGCCAGTCCGGCGTTCTCGACCAGGCGCACCGGTTCGTCCGCCACGCCGGTGAGCCCGGGTGGGGCGCCGCTCTCGTCGCGGGCCGCGGTCACCGCGTACAGCCAGGTGGCAAGGGCCTCCTCGGTCACGGTCCGTCCTCCCGTCCCCGTTCACGCTCCGGCTCGCGCTCCGCGTCGCGGCCCGATTCCAACTCCCCGACGCGCCGCCGCAGCCGCTCGTTCTCGTCCAGGACGTCGCGGGCGCCGGAGGAGAGCGTGGGGTCGTGCTCCCACCAGTCGATGCCCATCTCCTTGGCCCGGTCCACGGACGCGATCAGCAGCCGGATCTTGATGGTCAGCAGCTCGATGTCCAGCAGGTTGATCTGGATGTCCCCGGCGATGACGATGCCCTTGTCGAGCACCCGCTCCAGGATGTCGGCCAGGCTCGCCGACTCCCGGCGGGCCGGTTCGGGCGGGGCGCCCATGCGCCGGCTCGGCACGTTCCAGTCGGCGCCCTGGCTCATGTCCCCTCCTCCGACCTGCCGCGGTAGTAGCGCCGGGCGCGGCGGTACGAGACGAGGCCGCCCTCGCCGTCGACCTCGACCCGGTACTCGGCGAGGATGTCGGTGGAGTCCGGGATCCGGTGGGTCTCCAGCACTTCGACGCCGACGAGCCAGCCGTCTCCGTGGCGCTCCACCGAGGTGATGCTCTCCGGATCGTGTCCGGTCAGATCCCGCAGCTCGCGGGCGGCGCTGCGGGCGGCGGACCGGGCGGTGGTCGCGGAACGCCGGGTGTCGGACGCGGGGCGCGGGTCACGCCGGTCGTCGGACGCAGGACGCCGGTCGTCTGCCGCGGGGCGCCGGGCGCGCCGGGGCCGCTCCCGCTCCTCGCCGTGGTCGCGTTCGTCCCGTTCCTCACGGACCACGGCTCACACCTCCAGGCCTCCGCCGGGCGGGCCGCCCGCCATCAGCCGGCGGACCAGTTCGTCCTCCTGCCGGGCCGCCTCCTCCTCGCTCAGCTCCCCGGACTCCCGCTGCTCCGCGACCTCTTCCAGGCGCTGCTGGATCACCTTGGGGTCGTACAGCTGCCGGTGGGCCTCGTCGTGGAGCCGCTCGGCGATCCAGCCGAGGCCGCGCACCGGGGCCAGCGGCCAGGTGACCAGTCCGGAGAACAGTCCCATGGCTAATCGCCTTCCTTGGCCGGGTTCATCGCGTCGGCCACGAAGTCGTACGGGGCCAGGGGCCCGAGCAGGCGGATCCGGACCCGGCCGTTCCAGTGCTTGGCCAGTTCCTCGGCGGCCTGCTCGAAGGCCGTCCGCCGGTCGTCCTCGACCAGGAAGGAGGCGTTCACCAGCCCTTCGGCAGAGGACGGTTCCGTGCTCACCGAGGCGAGCGCGCACGGGCCCAGCCTGCGGTCGACTTCCAGGGCGTCCACGGCCCGTTTGGCGGCGATGGCGTCCATGACCAGCTGGCCCAGCTGGATGCGCTGGTCGTACCCGGCCTCCTCCGGCAGCCCCTGGAGCTCCTCGCGGAGCCGTACCGCCTCGGGCTGCTCCGTCAGCACCTCGCGCAGCACCGCGTCCTCCACATAGCGGGCGCGCAGGGTGAACTGGGAGCGGCCGCGCAGCCGGTCGAGGGCGCGCGCGAAGTCGTCGTGCCCCTCGCTGAGCAGTTCATCGGTCACCGCGGTGGTGTCGCGCACCACCGTGCCGAACCGGAACGGCAGCACCGGGGAGGACCTGGCCGCCAGGGAGTCCAGCACCCGGGCGTGGGCGCGCAGATCCTCGGGGGTGCCCAGCGGCTTGTCGAGGGGCACCTCGCTGACCACGGCGGCCTGGCCGCCGTGGCGCACCAGGGTCACCGCGGCGTCCGGATCGCCGACGGCGCCCAGATCCCGGACGGCGTCGTCGCTCCGGTCTTCGGTTACGACCCCATATACGTAGCAGGCACGTCCCTCTTCGGCCATCACCGCTCGCGCTCCCTGCTCGAACTCCGCCGGTGCCGGGGCCGGTCACCGGATTCCCGCCGTCGCGTCTCCTGCCGCTCCCCCGCCTCGTCCTCGGCCTCGGCGTACTCCTCGGACTTGTCGGACTGGTCGCCCTGGAGCAGGTCCGAGACGGTGTCCTTGACGCCTTCCAGGGCGCCCTTGGTCTTCTTCCGCCCGCCGCTCTCCTGCATCTCGTCCATGAGGCCGGGCAGCCCCTTGGTCTCGGTGCCGCTGCGGGCGAGGTCGAGGCGGTTCGTCGCCTCGGCGAACCGCAGATAGGTGTCGACGCTGGCGACGACGACGCGGGCGTCGATCGTCAGGATCTCGATGCCCACCAAGGAGACCCGGACGTACACGTCGATGACCAGTCCCTTGTCGAGGATCAGGTCGACCACGTCGACCAGGGCACTCGAACTGGCCCGGTCCAGATACTGACTCTGCTGGCTTGCTACGGTCACCACGCTCACCTGCTCCGGGGACAGGACCCGTCAGCGCCGCGAAGGCTGCGCCGGCTCCTCGTCCTCCTCGTACTCCTCCTCGTACTCGTCCTCGGACGGCTCGCCCTCTTCGGGCTCCTCCTCTTCGGCCTCTTCCTCGTCGTGTTCGGACTCGGCCTCGCGGTCCTCCTCCTCCACGACCTCGCCGTCGCGAATCTCACCGCGCCAGCCCTCGATCTCGTCGGGGTTCAGCAGCACCTCGGCCATCAGATGACGGCGGAAGTGCTTCAGCTCCAGGCGCACCCGGCGGCCCTGGGCGCGCCAGATGTTCCCGGTGCGCTCGAAGAAGCCCTGGGGGTAGTACTGGAGGACGATCATGATCCGGGTCAGCTCGGGGGCCAGCTCGTGGAAGGTGATCGCGCCGTTGACGTGCCCCTTCTCGGCACGCGACTTCCACACGATCCGCTTCTCGGGAATCTGCTCGATGATCTCGGCGCGCCACTTGCGGTGCGACCAGAAGACCTGGGCCTTCCACTCCATCTCGGTGTCGGACTCCTGCTGGACGTCCTCCACCTTCTTCATGAAGGTGGGGAAGTCCTCGAACTGGGTCCACAGGTCGTAGGTGAGGTCGATCGGGGCGCCGACGTCGATCTGCTCGACGATGTTGGTGACCTTGAGCTTCTTGTCCTTGTCGCCGTCCTTGCCACCGTCCTTGCCGCCGCCGAGACCCGGGATGGCTTCCTTGGCCTTGTCCACGGTCTTCTCCTTGAGCTGGTTCAGCCCGGCCTTGATCAGCGGCTTCACCGGGGCGCTGAGCCCGGGCCCGCCGCCGTCGCCGAGGTTGGTCACCGAGGTCAGGGCCTTCTCGCCGAGTGCGGTGAGCAGGTTCTGCGCTTCCTTCATCAGCCGCTCGGTGGGCAGCTCCTTGGCGAGCGTGCCGAGCCCGCCCGTGTGCTGGTCCGGTCCCTCAGCCATCACCGATCACCCTTGTCGCCCTTGTCGCCCTTGCCGCTCCTGCCGCTCCGGGTTTCGCCGCTCCGGCCGCCCTCGGCCTCGGCCCGCTTCCGGGGCCTGTCCGGACGGTCGCCCGACGGCCGCGCCCGGTCCCCGCGGGCAGTCCCGCCGCGCGACGACTCGCTCCGCGACTCACCTCGGGACTCACCACGCGACTCACCTCGGGACTCACCTCGGGACTCACCGCGGGACCGCTCAGCGCTCCCGCGCCGCTCGTGCTCCTCGTCGTCCGCCTTGTGCCCGTCCGGACCGTGCCCGTTCGGACGCAGCGACGAGGCACGCTGCTCCAGCCGGTCGCTCAGCGCGTCCATGCGGTGACTGGCCGCCGACAGCGCCGCCGACCGCCCCGCGGACACCAGCTGGCCGCGCAGCCGCCCGATTTCGGAGGACGCCAGCTCCTGCATGCCGCCCGGGAGGTGCCCGGACGCGAGGCGTCGACCCGCCGCCATCCCGGCGAGGGTCAGCGCCAAGCCCACCTTGTGACCACGCCCGAAGAGGTAGCCGCCGGTGAACGCCAGCGCCGTCTGACTGCTCTTCATGATCGCTCCTCCTCCCGCCGTCCAAGCGAGATACCCATATGGGCTCATTTTCCAATTATGGTGCATTTCGCCCATTCGGCCATCAGGGGCTGCGCGATCCCTTGACGTGGGCTAAGGGCCCGAGAACACTCCTGACTACGTAGTCATGACTACGTAGTCAGACGGCCCGAGAAGGGAGAACGCGCATGCGCAGGAGCCGCGGGCCGGGGATGAACGAGGTCGCCCGGGCCGCCGGGGTCTCCCAGAAGACCGTCTCCCGGGTGGTCAACGGCGAGCCCTACGTCAGCGCGGAGGTCCGCGACCGGGTGCTGCGGGTCATCCGCGAACTCGACTACCGCCCCAACACCGCCGCCCGCGCCCTGATCCGCGGCACCTACCACCGGATCGGCGTCGTCTCCCTGGGCAGCGCGCTGTCCGGGCCCGCCTCGGTCCTGATGGCGCTCGAACAGGCGACGCGCCGCACCGGCTACTCCTTCGCACTCGCCAGCACCCTGGAGAATCCCGGCGGCGGCTATGCCGCGGCCGTGGAATCCCTGCTGGAGCAGGGCGTGGACGGCATCATCCTGTCCGATCCCATCGACGACGGCGCCCCCTCGTCCCTCACCACCGACGTGCCCGTGGTCAGCCTCAACGTGGTCGGGAAGGAGGGCGTGGCGGCGGCCAGGGCGGGCACCGAATACCTGCTCTCCCTCGGCCACCGCACGGTCTGGCACATCCCCGGCCCGCAGAACTGGTGGTCCGCCCGGGACCGGCTGCGCGGCTGGCGGGAGGCGCTGGCGGCGGCCGGGGCGCCCGAGCCGCCGCTGCCCGACGCGGGCGACTGGTCGCCCGCCGCCGGGCATACGGCGGGACTGCGGCTGGCCCGTACGCCGGGCGTGACGGCGGTGTTCGCGGCCAACGACGAGATGGCGATCGGGGCGCTGCGGGCGTTCTCCGAGGCGGGCCTGTCGGTGCCCGGCGACATCAGTGTCGTCGGCTTCGACGACATCCCGGCGGCCGCGTATCTGGCCCCGCCGCTCACCACCGTCCGGCAGGACTTCCAGGCCCTCGCCGACCGGGCGCTGGGCGTCCTGCTGGCCCGGATCGAGGGCCGGGCCCGCCCGGACGGCCTCGCCGACCTGCCCGTGCACCTGTCGGTACGTCAGTCGACCGCGCCACCCCCTTAGTCAAGGCAGCACACCCCTCTGGAGCCGCAGATGAGAGGACCGTCCCCACACCTCACCCGACGCACACTCCTCGGCGGCGGGCTCGCGCTCGGCACCACCGCCTGCGCGGGCCACCGCGCCGCCGCCGTCCGCACCTCCGGCCCGGTGAACCTCTCCCTCTGGACCCATGACGAGGGCTACGAGACCTTCTTCCGCACCGGCATACCGGGCGCCGACCGGCGCACCGACTTCCGCTACCGGCTGGATGTGACCCGAGCCGGCGCCGCCGACCTCGTCACCAAGCTGCTCGCGCAGGCCGTGGCCGGGCGCGGGATCCCGGATCTGATGGGGTTCGAGATCAACGGCTTCCCCCGGATGCTGCGCGGGGACATCGCCGAGCGGCTGCTGCGCGACCTGACCGGCGACATCTCCGCCGTACCGGGGCTCATGGCCGATCTGCTGCCCGCGCGCACCGCGCCGTACCGCCAGGACGGCCGCCTCTACGCCCTCGACTCCGACACCCCGCTGGTCGTCCACTACTACCGCCACGACCTGTTCGCCCGGTACCGGCTGCCCCTCGACATCGCCACCTGGGAGGAGTTCGCCGAGGTGGGCGCCCTGGCCCACCGGCGCCATGGCATCGCGCTCAACGCGGTGGTGACGGGCAGCGACGTCAACCAGGTGGTGCAGTCCTTCCAGATGCTGCTGAACCAGCGCGGCGGCGCGCTGTTCGACGCGGAGCAGCGGCTGACCCTGGACTCGCCGGAGGCGGTGGAGGTGCTGGAGTTCCTGTGCCGGGGGCTGCGGGACGGCTTCGTCATCGACATCGGCGACTACTACGGCGGCGCCATGCAGGCGGCGCTCAAGCGGGGCACGGTGGCCGGGCTCGCCATGGCGAGCTGGTACAAGGTGTACGGGCTGATGGCAGGCGTCCCCGAACAGTCCGGCAGATGGCGCATCCGGCCGCTCCCCCGCTTCTCCCGCGGCGGCCACGCCACCTCCACGGCGGGCGGCACCGGTTTCGGTGTGCTGCGCGGCACGGCGAACGAGCGGGCCGCCGTGGACTTCCTGCGCGCCACCTGGCTCACCCACGAGGGGCAGGTGCGCCGCTTCCGCCGCACCGGCTATCTGCCCACCCGGCGCTCGGTCTTCGAGGACCCCGCGCTGCTGCGCACCGAGGACGCGTACCTGGGCGGTCAGCGGCCGTTCGACGTGTACACCGCGCTGCTGGCCGATGTTCCGCCCGTCCATATGAGCCCCGATCAGTCCATCCTCCACGACGTGCTCAGCGGCCATCTGCTGCGCGCCTACCGCGGCGACGCGTCCCCGCGGGAAGCGCTGCGCGAGGCGGCGGAGGACTTCCGCGACCAGGCCGGCCGGTAGACGGGAGCAACGCATGGCGACGCCCTATCTGTTCATCGCTCCCTTCTATCTGCTGTACGTGCTCTTCATGCTGGTGCCCATCGGGGTGGCACTGTGGCTCAGCCTGTGCGAATGGGTCGGGCTCGGCGCACCGCACTGGGTGGGCCTGCGCAACTATCACCATCTGCTGACCGATGGCAGCTTCCAGCGGGCGCTGGGCAACACCGGGGTCTACGTCCTGGTGAGCGTGGCGGTCATCGTGCCCGCCGCGCTGCTGATCGCCCAGGCCCTGAACGTCCGCGGGCTGCGCGCCCGCGATCTGTGGCGGACCGCCTACTTCGTGCCCATGGTGGTGTCGCCGATCGTCGTGGCCCTCGTCTTCGGGCTGATCTTCGACCGGCATTTCGGGCTGGCCAACGCGGTGTTGCGGGCCCTGTTCGGCACCGGCGGGGTGGACTGGCTGGGCGATCCGACGATGGCCCGGGTCAGCATCTGCCTGGTCATGGTGTGGCGCTGGACCGGGTATCTGACCATCTTCTTCCTGGCCGGACTCCAGAACGTACCGCGCGAGCTGTACGAGTCGGCGTCGCTCGACGGCGCCGGACGGCTGCGCACCTTCCGCGCCGTCACCCTGCCCGCGCTGCGGCCGGTCACCGCCTTCGTGCTGGTGACGTCGTTCATCGGGGCGGCCCAGATCTTCGACGAACCGTATCTGCTCACCGGCGGCGGACCGTCCGAGGCCACGCTGTCGGTGGCGCAGTTCGTCTACCGGGCCGCCTTCGAGCGGCAGCAGTTCGGGTACGCGGCGGCCGCGGGCGTCGTGCTGTTCGCGGTCGTCTTCACCGTGAGCCAGGTCTTCAACCGGCTGCTCGGCATAGGGAGGCCGGTGTGAACCCCATGAACCCGGGAGGACGACTCGGCCTGCTCGCCCGCCGGTGTCTGCTCTACGCGACGCTGGCCGCCCTGCTGGCCGCCTTCACCGCGCCACTGCTGTGGGCGCTCAGCGGCTCGTTCAAGCCGCGCGGGGACATCTTCGGCTATCCGCCGCGGCTGCTGCCCGACCCGGCGACCTGGCACAACTACCGGACGCTGCTGAGCGATCAGCCCTTCGGGCGGTGGTTCCTGATGTCCACGGTGGTCGCGCTCACGGCCACCGCCGTGTCGGTGTTCGTGTGCGCGCTGGCGGGGTACGGCTTCGCCAAGTTCCGCTTCGCCGGGCGGCGGCTGCTGTTCGGGGTGATGTTCAGCTCGCTGTCGATCCCGTTCGCGGTGATCCTGGTGCCGCTGTTCGTCGTCCTCGTCAAAACGGGTCTGGGCAGCCCCTGGTTCGCGCTGATCGTGCCCTGGGTGGCGCCCGCGTTCGGGATCTTCATGATGCAGCAGTACATCGTGCAGGGCGTGCCCGACGAGGTCCTGGACGCCGCCCGGATCGACGGCTGCGGGGAGTTCCGCATCTTCCTGCGCATCGTGCTGCCGCTGCTGCGGCCCTCGCTCGGCGCCCTCGGCGTCTGGACGTTCCTCCAGAGCTACAACAGCTTCCTGTGGCCGCTGGTGCTGGTCTCGGACAGCGAGCAGTACACCCTGCCGCTCGGTCTCCAGACCCTCTTCCGCGCCGAGAACCGCCAGTACGACCTGGTGCTGGCGGGGGCCGTGCTCGCGGTGCTGCCCGCCGTGGCGGTGTTCGTACGCCTGCGCAAGCAGCTCCTGGAGGGGCTGTCCACCGGAGCCGTCAAAGGCTGACATCACATCGTCCAGCACGCGAGAGGAATGGGAGTGTTTCCATGCACCAGTTGCCCGGCCGGGTCCTCTTCGGCGCCGCCTACTACCACGAGTACCAGCCGTACGAACGGCTCAAGGAAGACCTCGATCTGATGGCCGCGGCCCACTTCTCGGTGATCCGGGTCGGCGAATCCGTATGGTCCACCTGGGAACCGGAAAACGGCCGCTTCCAACTCGACTGGCTGCGGCCGGTCCTGGACGGCGCCCATGAGCGCGACATCTCCGTCGTGCTGGGCACCCCGACGTACGCCGTACCGCCGTGGCTGGCCCGGCAGTACCCGGAGATCGCGGGCGAGCGGCGGACCGGGCGCCGCACCCCGTGGGGCGCACGGCAGGAGGCCGACTTCACCCATCCGGCCTTCCGCTTCCACGCCGAACGGGTCATCCGCAAGATCCTCGGCCACTATGCCTCGCACCCGGCCGTGATCGGCTTCCAGGTGGACAACGAGCCCGGTCTCGAACTCTTCCACAACCACGGTGTCTTCCAGCGCTTCGTGGACGACCTGCGCTCCCGGTACGGCGACGTGGAGACCCTCAACCGCGAGTGGGGGCTGGTCTACTGGTCGCACCGGCTCTCCACCTGGGCCGACCTGTGGACGCCGGACGGCAACGCCCAGCCCCAGTACGACTACGCGTGGCGGCGCTTCCAGGCCCGGCTGACCACGGAGTTCATCGGCTGGCAGGCGGATCTGGTGCGGGAGTACGCGCGGCCGGAGCAGTTCGTCACCACCTGCATCGCCTACGACCGGCCCGCCGTGGAGGACGACCAGCTGACCCGGCGGCTGGACGTCACGGCGGGCAACCCGTACTACACCATGCAGGACGCGCTCGCCCTGCCCGACCGCTCGGCGGCCGACCAGAACTGGACCGCCACCGGCACCTGGGCCCTGTACCAGAGCGCCGACCGGATGTACTCCTCCCGGCAGGAACCGTTCCTGGTCACCGAGACCGACGCGCAGGCCATCGGCCACGCCTGGAACAATCGCCCCGCCTACGACGGCCAGTGGCGGCAGGCCGCGTGGGCCCTGATCTCGCGTGGCGCCTCCATGATCGAGTACTGGCACTGGCACACGCTGCACTTCGGCGCCGAGACGTACTGGGGCGGGGTTCTGCCGCACAGCGGCCGACCCGGGCGCGTCTACGCCGAACTCGCCCGCCTCGGCGCCGAGTTGGAGGCGGCGGGCGATCTCGTGGCCTCGCTCACCCCGGACGCCGAGGCCGCCTTCCTCTACTCCTCCCCCAGCAAGTGGGCCCTGAGCGGACAGCCGCCGCTCGCCACCCCCGATGGCGGGCCCGACCGGCGCTCGTACCACGGCATCCTCGACCCCTTCTACCGCGGCGCCTTCGACGCCGGGCTCCAGTCCCGCATCCTGCACGTGGGCCAGCTGGCGGACGACCCGCCGGAGCGGATCGCCGGGCGCTTCCCGCTGCTCGGCGTCCCCGCGCTGTACATCGCCGACGACGCCACGCTCGACCTGCTCACCGCGTACGCCGAGGCGGGCGGACATCTGCTCCTCGGGCCGCGCACCGGCTACGCCGACCACGAGGCGCGGGCCCGGACGGAGGTCCAGCCCGCCCGGCTCGCCGAGGCGGCGGGGGTGTCGTACGACGAGTTCAGCAACCTCGGGGGCGAGGGGCTCGCCGTGCGCGGCACGGGGCCGCTCGACCTGCCGTCCGGGGCGCGTGCCACCCGGTGGGCGGACGGTCTTGTGGCCTCCGGGGCGAAGCCCCTCGCGGCGTACGACCACCCCCACTTCGGCCGCTGGCCGGCCGCCACCACCCGCCGCCTGGGACACGGCCGGATCACCTGTGTGGGCACCGTGCCGGATCCGTCGTTCGCCGAGGCCCTGTTCCGCTGGGCGGCCCCGGAGACCGCGCCGGACGCCCCCGGCTGGCGGCTCCCCCAGCCCGCCGTCACCTCGACGGGGGCGACGGCGCGGGACGGGCGCCGGGTGCGGTTCCTGCACAACTGGTCGTGGGAGGAGGTGATCGTCACCCTGCCCGCGGCGGTGCGGGACGCGGTGTCGGGGGCGGAGTACGGGGCGGGTGACCGGCTCGCGCTGGGGGCGTGGGACGTACGGGTGCTGCGGGAGGTCTGACGGCGGGGGTCCCGGGGCCGACGCGGTCGGCCCCGGGACACCGCGCGGGCTCAGGCGGCCAGCGCCGGGTGGAGGACCACCTTGGTGTAGCCCTCGACCCGCTTGTCGAACTTCTCGTACGCCTGCGGCGCCTGGTCCAGCGGCAGCTCGTGCGAGACCACGAAGCTGGGCTTGGCGCGCCCGGCGATGATCAGGTCGCGCAGCTGGCGGTTGTACCGCTTGACGTTGCACTGGCCCGTGCCCATCCGCTGCCCCTTCTCGAACATCCGGCCGATCGAGACCAGCAGCTGGCCCCGCTTGGCGTGCTCGTCCGGGCCGCCCGGGTCGGACGGCACGTACAGGCCGGGCACACCGAGCATGCCGGTCGGCCGCACCGTGTCGACCAGCGCATTGAGGACGATCGCGGGCTCCTCGTGGCTGGCGTCGGGCGCCTGGGCCTGGTAGCCGACCGCGTCCACGCCCTTGTCCGTGCCCTCGCCGTCCGTAAGGTCCTTGATCTGCTCCGCCGGGTCGCCCTGGGTGAAGTCGATCGGGATCGCCCCGATCTCCTCCGCCTTGGCCAGCCGCTCGGGCACCCGGTCGACGACGAACACCCGCGAGGCGCCGCGCAGCAGCGCGGAGTAGGCGGCCATCAGCCCGACCGGGCCCGCGCCGTACACCACGACGCTCTCGCCCGGGGCCACCTGGGCCAGCTCACAGCCGTGGTAGCCGGTCGGGAAGATGTCGGCGAGCAGGATGAAATCGGTCTCGAGGTCGACCTCGGGCAGGGTCAGGCAGTTGAAGTCGGCGAAGGGGACGCGGAGGTGTTCGGCCTGCCCGCCGGTGTACGGGCCCATCGCCACGTAGCCGTAGGCGCCGCCCGCGAAGCCCGGGTTGACCGTCAGGCAGAATCCGGTGTTGCCCGCGAGGCAGTTCTTGCAGAACCCGCAGGCCACGTTGAACGGCATGACGACCCGGTCACCCTTGGTGAGCGTGGCGACACCGGGACCGACCTCCTCGATGACGCCGAGGTTCTCGTGTCCGAAGACGATGCCGGGCCGGGCCGCCGTGCGGCCCTCGTACATGTGCAGATCGGATCCGCAGATCGCGCTGGACGTGACGCGCACGATCACGTCGTTCGGGTGCTGGATCCGCGGATCGTCGACGTCCTTCACCGTCACGCTGAAGGGCTTCTCATAGACGACGGCCTTCACCTCGATCACCTCCGCGTCGGGTCGCTCCAGCGGTGGCAGGTGGCGGACACGCCGTCGTCCCAGGGTGTCGCGACGCCACCACCGGGTACTTCCAGCCAACTCCGGTTCGGTGGCCGATGCAACTCGCTCATGTGCGGCTCCGCCGCGCGGCCGGGGTCAGTCCACCGGGACCCAGTTCAGGGTGCGCTCCACGGCCTTCTTCCAGCCCGCGTAAGCCTCCGCGCGCTGCTCCTCGCTCCACTGGGGCTCCCAGCGCCGGGATTCGCTCCAGTGCGAGCGCAGCTCGTCGGTGTCCCGCCAGAAGCCGCTGGCCAGGCCCGCGGCGTAGGCGGCGCCCAGGGCGGTGGTCTCGGCGATGACGGGGCGGCTGACCGGGACGCCGAGGACATCGGCCTGGATCTGCATGCACAGCTCGTTGTCGGTGACACCGCCGTCCACGCGCAGGACGTCGAGGTGGATGCCCGCGTCACGTTCCATGGCCTCCACGACGTCCCGGCTCTGGTAGCAGATGGCCTCCAGGGTGGCCCGGGCCAGATGGCCGTTCGTGTTGTAGCGGGTGAGGCCCACGATGGCGCCGCGGGCGTCGGAGCGCCAGTACGGGGCGAAGAGGCCGGAGAAGGCGGGGACGAAGTAGATCCCGCCGTTGTCCTCGACGGTGCGGGCGAGGCGTTCGCTGCCCGGGGCGTCGTCGATGACCTTCATCTGGTCCCGTAGCCACTGGACGGCCGAGCCGGTGACGGCCATGGAGCCCTCCAGGGCGTACACGGCGGGGCTGTCGCCGAACTGGTACGCCACGGTGGTGAGCAGTCCGCTGGTCGAGCGGACCAGCTCGGAGCCGGTGTTCAGGAGCAGGAAGTTTCCGGTGCCGTAGGTGTTCTTGGCCTCGCCGGGGGCGAAGCACACCTGTCCGACGGTGGCCGCCTGCTGGTCGCCGAGGACACCGGTGATGGGGGTGGCGGTGCGCAGCGGGCGCGAGGTGCGGGCCCGGCCGTACGCCTCGGGGTGGGAGGAGGGGTTGATCGCGGGGAGCATGGCGCGCGGGATGCCGAAGATGTCCAGCAGCTCGTCGTCCCAGTCGAGGGTCTCCAGGTTCATCAGCATGGTGCGGCTGGCGTTGGTGACATCGGTGGCGTGGATGCCGCCCGAGGGCCCGCCGGTGAGGTTCCACAGCACCCAGGCGTCGGTGTTCCCGAAGAGGGCGTGGCCCGCTTCGGCGGCCTCCCGGACCCCGTCGACGTTCTCCAGAATCCACTTGATCTTGCCGCCGGAGAAGTAGGTGGCGGGCGGCAGCCCCGCCTTGCGGCGGATGGTCTCGCCGTGGCCGTCGCGTTCGAGGGCGGAGGCGATGGTGTCGGTGCGGGTGTCCTGCCACACGATGGCGTTGTAGTACGGGCGGCCGTCGCGCGGATCCCAGATGACGGTGGTCTCGCGCTGGTTGGTGATCCCGATCGCGGCCAGGTCGGAGGGTGAGAGCCCACCGGCGCGCAGGGCGTTCTGCATGACGGAGTTGGTGCGCTCCCAGATCTCCACCGGATCGTGCTCGACCCAGCCCGCGCGGGGCAGGATCTGGTGGTGTTCGAGCTGGTACCTCGCCACCTCGCCGCCGTCGTGGTCGAAGATCATGAAGCGGCTGCTGGTGGTCCCCTGGTCCACGGCACCGACGAAGTCCGGCATGCCCGCTCCTTCAGCTCTTTGGGCCCTCGGGGGCCGGGGTGCGGCCCACCTCCTGCGGTCCGGCCGTCGGCAGGAACCGGCTGACCAGCACCTTGTAGAGGGCGGCGCCGACGAGGCCGCCGACCAGCGGGCCGACGATGGGCACCCAGAAGTAGAGGTTTCCGTACTGGTCCCGCCAGGCGCTGTGGTAACCGGTGATGAAACTGGCGAGCCGGGGGCCGAAGTCACGGGCCGGGTTGATGGCGTATCCCGCGTCGGCCCCCCATGCCATGCCGATCCCGACCACGATCAGGCCGATGACGAACGGCGCCAGGTTGGCCTTCGGCGGCTGGTTCAGCAGATCGGTGACGGCGAAGATCAGCAGCACCAGGATCGCGGTGCCGATCACCTGGTCGCGCAGTGCGCCCCACTCGCTGACGGGCAGCGTGCCGTTGCCCGGGAGGGTGGAGAAGACGAACTGGGTCTTGAAGGTGTGCTTGGGGTCGGCGCCCGCCAGCACCTCGGTGTAGTTCCAGCGCACCAGGAGGGCCGCGACGAACGCGCCGAGCGTCTGGGCCGCGACGTACGGCAGCACCTTGCGCCAGGGGAAGCCCTTGAACGCCGCCAGGGAGAGGGTGACCGCCGGGTTGATGTGCGCGCCGCTGAGCCGCGCCGCCACGTACACGCCGAGGGTGACGCCGAGCCCCCACCCCCAGGAGATGGAGTCGTGGTCGCCGAGCGCGCCGACCGGCTTGGTCAGCGCCCCGCCCGCCACCACCTGGGCCACCACACCGCAGCCGAAGAGGATGAGGATCATGGTGCCGGCGAACTCCGCGCTGAGTTCGCCGAGCAGGCCGCCACGCGTGCCGTTGTCCTTCTCGTCCGCCATGGCCGCCCCTCTCCAGCGGTGCGCGAGCGGCGGTACCGATCGCGTTCCGCACCATCGTGTGCGCGCCCCCGCCCGGGTGGCCCGTCCTGCTGCTCCGTCCGGGTCACATCCGGCGGCGGCCGGGGCGGTCTGTACGGATCAGGGGGCGGGCCTGTACCAAGGTCCTTGCCACATCACCCCAGGCCCGGAGCGGGCCCAGCCCCCCAGCAGGAACAGGAACACGGATGCTGACTACCGGAGCGACCACCAACTGGGCAGGCAACATCACCTTCGGCGCGGCCCGGCTGCACCGCCCGGCCACGTCCGGCGAACTGCGGCGGATCGTCGGCTCCGCCGACCGGGTCCGGGTGCTGGGCACCGGCCACTCCTTCAACCGCATCGCCGACACCGACGGCGATCTGGTGTCCCTGGAGCGGATGCCGCACCGGGTCGACATCGCCCCCGACGGCTCGACGGCCACCATCGCCGCGGGCATGCGCTACGCCCAGGTGGCCGAGGAACTGCACACGGCGGGCTACGCCCTGGCGAACCTCGCCTCGCTGCCGCACATCACGGTCGCCGGGGCCTGCGCCACCGCCACCCATGGCTCCGGCAACGTGCAGCGCTGTCTGGCCGCGTCGGTGGCGGGCCTGGAGATCGTGGGCCCGGAGGGCGATGTGACCGAGCTGCGCCGGGACACCGAGACCGACCGGCTGTCCGGTGCGGTGGTCGGGCTCGGCGGGCTGGGCGTCGTCACCTCGATGACGCTGGACATCGAGCCGGCGTACGAGGTGGCGCAGTGGGTGTGGACCGGGCTTCCGCTGGACCGGCTGGGCGACAGCTTCGACGAGATCTTCGCCGCCGCGTACAGCGTCAGCGTCTTCACCGACTGGCAGTCGGACGAGGGCGTGGTGTGGCTGAAGTGCCGTACGGACCTGCCGGGCCCGCCCGAGCCGGGCCAGCCGTGGCTGGGCGCCCGCCCGGCCGACCGCCACCACCATCCGGTGCCCGCGATGCCACCGCTGCACTGCACCGAGCAGCTGGGCGCGCCCGGGCCGTGGCACGAACGGCTGCCGCACTTCCGGCCGGACTTCACGCCCAGCAACGGCGACGAGCTCCAGTCGGAGCTGATCCTGCCGCGCACCGCGGCCACCGAGGCCTTCGCGGCGCTGCGGGGACTCGGGGGCCGGATCGCGCCGCTGGTCCAGGTGTCCGAGGTCCGCACGGTCGCGGCGGACGACCTGTGGCTGAGCCCCGCGTACGGCCGGGACTGCGTGGCGCTGCACTTCACCTGGGTGCCGGACCACGCCGCGGTCATCGAGGTGGTGGCCGCGATGGAGGAGCTGCTGCTGCCGCTGGGGGCGCGGCCGCACTGGGGCAAGCTCACGACGGTGACCCCCGAGCGGATCGTCGCCTCGTACGAGCGGGCCGCCGACTTCGGGCGGCTGCTGGCCGACCACGACCCCGCGGGGAAGTTCCGCAACCCCTTCCTGGACGGCTTCTTCCCGGCGGACTCCTGGCGGGCCGACCGCTAGCCGGTCCAGGACCACTCGGCGACCTCGGGCATGTCGGTGCCGTGGTCGCGGATCCACCGGTGGTGGCGGGTGCGGGCGTCCTGCATCCGCTGCCGTACGGACACGGCGCGCACCGCGAGCCCCGGGGTGCGGTCGATGACGTCCATGACCAGGCGGTAGCGGTCCAGGTCGTTGCGGACCACCATGTCGAACGGCGTGGTGGTGGTGCCCGCCTCCCGGTAGCCGCGCACATGCAGGTGCGGGTGGACGGCGCGCCGGTAGGCCAGCCGGTGCACCAGCCACGGATAGCCGTGGTAGGCGAAGATGACGGGCCGGTCGCGGGTGAACAGGGCGTCGAACTCGGCGTCCGGCATCCCGTGCGGATGCGCGTCCTGCGGCAGCAGCCGGGTCATGTCGACGACGTTGACCACGCGCACGGCCACATCGGGCAGATGGCGGCGGAGGATCCCGGCGGCCGCCAGCACCTCCTGGGTGGGCACGTCGCCGGCGGCGGCCAGCACCACATCGGGCTCGCCCGTGCCGGTCTCCGTCCCCGCCCAGTCCCAGCTTCCGGCGCCGCGGGCGCAGTGGACGCGGGCCTGGTCGAGGTCGAGCCAGTCGAAGCAGGGCTGTTTGCCCGCGACGACGACGTTGACGTAGTCGCGGCTGCGCAGGACGTGGTCGGCCACGCACAGCAGGGTGTTGGCGTCCGGCGGCAGATACACCCGTACGGCCTGGGGGCTCTTGTTGAGCACATGGTCCACGAAGCCGGGGTCCTGGTGCGAGAAGCCGTTGTGGTCCTGCCGCCACACATGCGAGGTCAGCAGGTAGTTGAGGGAGGCGATGGGGCGCCGCCAGGGCAGGTCGCGGGCCACCTTCAGCCACTTGATGTGCTGGTTGACCATGGAGTCCACGATGTGCACGAACGCCTCGTAGCAGGAGAACAGGCCGTGCCGCCCGGTGAGCAGATAGCCCTCCAGCCACCCCTGGCAGAGGTGTTCGGAGAGCACTTCCATGACCCGCCCGTGCCGGTTCAGATGCTCGTCGGTGACGACGATCTCCTCCTGCCACGCCTTGCCGGTGGCCCGGTAGACGGCGTCGAGGCGGTTGGAGGAGGTTTCGTCGGGGCCGACGAGGCGGAAGTCGCGGCGGTCGGCGGTGTCCTCCATGATCTGCTCCAGCAGCCCGCCGAGGACCCGGGTCGGCTCGTGCAGGGTGGCCCCGGGCTTGTCGACGGGCACGGCGTACCGCGCCAGGTCGGGGACGGGCAGATCGCGCAGCAGCAGGCCGCCGTTGGCGTGCGGATTGGCGCCGAGCCGACGGTCGCCCTCGGGCACGAAGGTGAGGACGTGCGGACGCGGGCGACCCTCGTCGTCGAACAGCTCCTCGGGGCGGTACGAGCGCAGCCACCGCTCCAGCTGCCGCAGATGGTCCGGGTTCTCCCGGACGGCCGGCAGCGGCACCTGGTGGGCGCGCCAGGTGTTTTCGACGGGCAGGCCGTCGACCTCGGCCGGACCGGTCCAGCCCTTGGGCGTGCGGAGCACGATGACCGGCCAGCGCGGGCGCTCCACGGCGTCCTCCTCGCGGGCGGTGCGCTGGAGCAGGGCGATCCGGTCGAGCGCCTGGTCCATGGCCCGGGCCAGCGCCCGGTGCGTCCGCAGCGGATCGTCCCCGGGCCGCGCGGCGACGTGGATCGGCTCGTGGCCGTATCCGCGGAGCAGCTCGTCCAGCTCCGGTTCGGGGAGCCGGGCCAGCACCGTCGGGTTGGCGATCTTGTAGCCGTTGAGGTGGAGGATCGGCAGCACGGCGCCGTCGTGGACCGGGTCGAGGAACTTGTTGGCGTGCCAGGAGGCGGCCAGCGGCCCGGTCTCGGCCTCCCCGTCGCCGATGACGCAGACGGCCAGCAGATCCGGGTTGTCGAGCGCGGCGCCGTAGGCGTGCGCCAGGGAGTAGCCCAGCTCACCGCCCTCGTGGATCGAGCCGGGGGTCTCCGGGGCCACGTGGCTGGGCACCCCGCCGGGGAAGGAGAACTGGCGGAAGAGCCGGGCCATGCCCGCCCCGTCCCGGCTCACGTCCGGGTAGACCTCGGCGTAACTGCCGTCCAGCCAGGACCCGGCGAGCACCGCGGGCCCGCCGTGGCCCGGGCCCCAGACGCAGATCGCGTCCAGGTCGCGGGCCTTGATGACCCGGCCGAGGTGGGTGTGGACCAGGTTCAGGCCGGGCGAGGTGCCCCAGTGGCCGAGCAGCCGCGGCTTGATGTGCTCGGGGCGCAGCGGCTCGGTCAGCAGGGGGTTGGCCAGCAGATAGATCTGCCCGGCCGCGAGGTAGTTCGCGGCGCGCCAGTGGGCGTCCAGGGCGTGCAGTTCGTGCTCGGTGGGGTCGTTCGTCGTCGTCCCCGGTGCGTCGGACATGGGCCTCTCTCTCCGCTCGTCCTGACTCGGCGGGTATCCACTCGTCCCTGTACGGGTGATGCGTACCCCTTTTGCCGATCGGGTCACGGCCGGACCCGGGCCGTTCGGCCCGGACCCGACCCCGGGCAGCCCAAGAGGGCGGGCGGGCGGCCGGTGGAGGCTGGTCCGCGAGGAGGCGGGGATGAAGCATCGCAAGATCGGCAACGTGATGAGCGACGATGTCGTCCGGGTCGGGCACGGGGCCTCGTCCGAGGAGGTCGGCGCGCTGCTCGAACGGCACCGGATCGGTGGGCTGCCCGTGGTGGACGAGGACGACAAGGTCGTCGGCGTCATCACCGGCACGGATCTGGCCGCCCGGGCGGACGGTGCGGTGTCATCGGGGGATCTGATGTCGCGGCCCGCCGTCACCGTGCGCCCGCAGGACACCATCGTCGACGCCGCCCGCTCCATGGCGCGCCACCGCGTGGAGCGGCTGCCCGTCGTCGACGAGGAGGACCGGCTGATCGGCATCGTCACCCGCCGCGATCTGCTCCGGATCTTCCTCCGCCCGGACGACGAGATCCGCGCGGAGGTCATCGACGAGGTGCTGGTGCGATCGCTGTGGCTCCGGCCGCACTCCGTCACCGTGACCGTCACCGACGGCATCGTACGGCTGGAGGGGGAACTGGACCGGCACAGCGAGGTCCCGATCGCGGTGCGGATGGCCGGGCAGGTGGACGGGGTGGTGGCGGTCGTGGACCGGCTCACCTACCGCGTGGACGACTCGCGCCCGGCCGCCCCCTCGGGCGGTACGCCCGGAGGGGGTGCGCCATGACCGGCCCCGTACGGCCGACCCGGAACGGCGGCCGGGTCGTGGTCGGCCTGGACGGCTCCGACAGCGCCTGGCACGCCCTGGACCGGGCGGTCGGCGAGGCGCGGCGGCGCGGCGCCACGCTGGAGATCGTGCACGCCTGGCCCTGGGCGCGGACCGATCCGCTCGCCTTCGACGCGGACGCCGAACCGCAGCGGCCCCCCGTCGAGGTCGCCCGGACCGTACTGCGGCTGGCCATGGCCCGGGCCGCCGAACAGGACCCGGAGCTGCGGATCGTCCCCACCCTCACCCCGCAGGACGCGGTGCCCGAACTGCTGCGGATCGGCGGACGCGCCTCGCTCATCGTCATCGGCACCCGGGGGCTCGGCGGCTTCACCGGGCTGCTGCTGGGCTCGGTCGGACTGCGGCTGGCCGCCCACACCCACCGCCCGCTGCTGGTGGTACGCGGCGACGCACCGGCGCCCGCGTACGGGCCCGAGGGCCACCGCAAGGTGCTGGTCGGGGTGGAGAGCGGCGCGGACGAGGCGGCGGCCCGCTACGGGTTCGAGGACGCGATACGGCGCGGTGCGCGGCTGCGCGTGCTGTACGCCTGGGCCCGCCCCCGCCTCTTCGCGGGCGACCACGCGCTGCCCTCGCGGGAGGCCGTGGCCCTGCGGGCGGAGCGGGAGCAGGAGGTGACGTATCGCGTGGTGGCCCAGTTGCGCGAGGAGTTCGGGCAGGTGCGGGTCCAGGAACACACGGCGCACAGCGCCCCGGCCCAGGCCCTGGTGGAGGCGTCGCGCGCGGCGGACGTCCTGGTGCTGGCCGTCCAGCGGCGGACGACCCGCCTGGGCATGCAGCTGGGCCCGGTCACCCACGCGGTCCTCCACCACGCACACTGCCCGGTGGTCCTGGTCCCGGTGGGCTAGCCCAGCCCCGCCACGCCCGGCGTCCGCTCCGGCCCGCCCCCGGCCGAGCCCGGCAAGCGTGCGCCCACCGACTCCCGACCTCGCCGAGTCCGCCGGAACCCAGGACCGGACGCCGATCCGGCCGGTCCAGCGAGGGCCCGGAGGCCAACCCCCGGCCCCGCCGGACCCGGAAACCGTCACGGGCCAACCACCCGAAGGGCCCGGGCCTCAGACGCTCACTCCGGCCGGGCCCCGCGGGGCCCGGGACCGACTCCCGGCTTCGCCGCGCCCGGCGGGGGCGGGGGCCTGCCCCCGGTATAGGGAAGGGGCAGGGTAGGGGAGCAACCGCCCCGAGCGCCCGACGCGCGGAGCCGAGGCGCAGCCCGGAACGGCCCCGGGGCAGCCCCGGAACGACGTGCGGGCGCGGGCCCGGGGCCGGGCGCAGCCCCGAAGCGCAAGGCCGAGGCTCGGGCCCGGCGGGGCCTAGGGGACCGAACGCCGAACCGGCTGGTCCGGCGAGGGCCCGAGAGCGCCCCACGGACAGGCGTCCAGCCCGGCCGCGTCCGGCGGGGGTCCGGGGGCGTGCCCCCGGTCTCGGGAAGGGGCGGGGTGGGGGAACAGCCGCCCCAGGGGCCCGAGGCGCAGGCCGAACGGGGCCCCGGGGGCAGCCCCGGAACACCGTTCGGGCGCGGGTCCGGGCCGGGGCCCAGCCCCGAAGCGCGGGGCTCGGGCGTCGGCGCCGTGGCGGGGGTGGGCCGGATGACCTGGGCGGGGGCCGGTTGGCCCTAGGCGGCGGGTACCCCCGGCGTGGTCGCCTGGAAGCGGCACCGGGGGCATTCAACAGACGCGGAGAAGCGGACCGGTCAAGCACCACGCACCGGGTACCGCGCACCGCGCAATCCGGGCCCACGAGAAGCGGGCGGCCCCCGGCGCCGCCTGCCCCGTACGCGGCGGAGCACCGCACGCGGCGGCACGCATCGCACGCCCCGCACGAGAGGAAGCGGCCATGAAAGCACTCGTCTTCCAGGGGCCCGGGCTGTTCTCCTGGCAGGACGTGCCCGACCCCGGCATCGAGGACGCCACCGACGCCATCGTCCGCGTCGACACGGTCACCATCTGCGGCACCGATCTGCACATCCTCAAGGGCGAGGTGCCGGACGTCCGGGCCGGGACGGTCCTCGGCCACGAGGCCGTCGGCGAGGTGGTCGAGACCGGCGACGAGGTGCGCGGCGTACGGCCCGGGGACCGGGTGCTGGTGTCGTGCATCTCGGCGTGCGGCCACTGCCGGTTCTGCCGGGAGCGGGCGTACGGGCAGTGCCGTGGCGGCGGGGGCTGGATCCTGGGGCGTTCGGTGCACGGCACGCAGGCCGAGTACGTCCGGGTGCCGTTCGCCGATCTGTCGACGCATCCGCTGCCCGCCGCGGCCGACGCGCAGTACGCGGTGCTGCTGGCGGACGTCTTCCCCACCGCCTACGAGGTGGGCGTGCTCAACGGCCGGGTCTCGCCCGGCGACACGGTGGCGGTGGTCGGCGCGGGCCCGGTCGGGCTGGCCGCGATCGCCACTGCCGAGTACTTCTCCCCCGGCCGGATCATCGCCGTCGACCTCACCCCCTTCCGGCTCGACGCGGCCAAGCAGGTCGGCGCCGACGCGGTGGCCGACGCCGCCGAGGAACCCGAGCGGCTGATCGACGACCTCACCGAGGGGCTGGGCGCCGATGTGGTGATCGAGGCCGTGGGGACGCCGCGGAGCTTCGAGGTCTGCACCCGCATGGTGCGACCGGGCGGACGGATCGCCAACGTCGGCGTGCACGCCCGGCCCGCGACGCTGCACCTCGAAGAGCTGTGGAAGAAGAACATCACGATCACCACAGGGCTGGTCGACACGTACTCCACGCCCACGCTGCTGTCCATGCTGGCCGCCGGACGGCTGCCCGCGTCCTCGCTGATCACCCACCTGTTCGAACTCGACCAGATGGAGGAGGCGTACGACGTGTTCGCCCGGTCCGCCGACACCGGCGCGCTCAAGGTCGCGATCGGCGGGCACCATCCGCCCCTGGTCACCCGAGGGAAGTGAACGCGATGTCCGAGACATCCAGGACGGCTCAGGCGGACACCCGGCCCATCGGCGGCGGAGGCGACCTCGGTCGGCGGGTGGCGCTGCGGCGCGAACAGCTCGGCCTCTCCCGGGCTGACCTGGCCGCGCGGGCGGGCACCTCGCCGGCCTATGTGCGCTACGTCGAGGAGTACCCCGCCGATCCGGGCGCCGGAGCCCTGCTGCGGCTGGCCTCGGCGCTGGAAACCAGCACGGCCGAACTGCGCGGCGGCACCGCCATGTCGCCGCCCGGCCGCGGCCGGGCCGCGCACCACGCCGATCTGCTGGAGCTGAGCCCGTGGGAGTGCCGGGAGCTGCTCGCCACGCACGGCGTGGGACGGGTCTCGGTCTCCACCGCGCCGGGCCCGGCGATCGTGCCCGTCAACTACAGCGTCGTGGACGACGCCGTGGTGTTCCGGACCGCACCCGACGCCACACCGGCGGCCGCGGCGGGCGCCGAGGTGGCCTTCGAGGTGGACCACATCGACGAGGCGCTCAGCGAGGGCTGGAGCGTGCTCGTCGTGGGCCGCGCCCGGCGGGTCACCGACCCGGCGGCGGTACGGCGGCTGGACGACGCGGCGTACACCCCGCCGTGGCCGGGCGGCGGCCGCGATCTGTGGCTGCGCATCGAGCCCGAACGCATCACCGGCCGCCGGATCCGGGCGCGCGGCGAGCCGGGCTGACTGGACGCCGACAGGAGGATCCCGTGTCCCGGACCGCGCACATCGTGAGCGATGTGATGACCCATACCGTCGTCGCCGTCGGCCGCGAGGCACCGTTCAAGGAGATCGTCAGGACGCTGGAGCAGTGGAAGGTGAGCGCCCTGCCGGTGCTGGCGGGCGAGGGCCGGGTCATCGGTGTGGTGTCGGAGGCGGATCTGCTGCCCAAGGAGGAGTTCCGGAACAGCGATCCGGCGCGGCTGGCCCAGCTACGCGACCTCCCCGGCATCGCCAAGGCGGGCGCGGTGAGCGCCGATGAGCTGATGACGAGCCCGGCCATCACGGTGCACGCGAACGCGACGCTCGCCGAGGCGGCCCGGATCATGACCCACAAGCGGGTCAAGCGGCTTCCGGTGGTCGACGACGAGGGGCGGCTGGAGGGCATCGTCAGCCGCGCCGATCTGCTGAAGGTGTTCCTGCGGCCGGACGAGGAGATCGAGGAGGAGGCGCGCCGCGAGGTGGTGGCCCATCTCTTCCCGGCCCCGGGGCAGGCGGTCGAGGTGCGCGTGAGCGAGGGCGTGGTCACCCTCACCGGGCATGTCCGGGACGCCGTGCTGATCCCGGCCGCGGCCCGGCTGATCCGTGCGATCGAGGGCGTCGTGGACTTCGACAACCAGCTGACCACCGTCCATCTGACGGGCCCACCGGCCTGAGATCACCAGCCGTAGCGGGGTGGCTCAGCCGTAGCGGGGCGGCTCAGGTGTGGCGGGGTGGCTCAGGTGTGTGACTCAGGTGTGGCGGCGGGTCCAGCGGGGGCCGACCTCGGCCCACGCCCGCTCCCACTCACGCTCCCGGCCGCGGTCCAGCCGCCACCGCACCACCCCACGGCCCGCCAGCGACACCAGGCACACCCCCGCCGTCGCCGACGCACCGGCCAGCGTGGCCCGGGTCGCCGCCTGCCGCTCGGTGGGCGGGTCGGAGACGAGACGGCCGCGCTCATCGGTCCAGACCGTGGTGGCCGTACCGGCGCGCTTGCCCTCGTCGACCCGCGCCATGCCGGTGTGCACGACGCCGTCGGGTGCGGTCCACCGCACCTCGGCGCGCACCCGGGCGGTATCCGTGCCGTCGGCGGCGGGCAGCGCGGCGGGGGCGTTCTCCATCAGCACCGCGGGCACCCGGTGCCGGTCCGCGCGCTCCTGCCGCAGGTCGTCGGCCACGGCGTCGCCGGTCGCGACCCCCGCCGCCGGGCCGCCGACCACCATCACCAGGCCGGTCACCAGGACCACCCAGGCTTCCACCACGTCCGAGCGGCGTTTGAGGGGATTGCGCCGCCATCGCCACAACCACCGCCCCCGCACGTTCGTGCCCATGATTCAGACCGTGGCACGCGCGCGGTGAGGATACGAGGGCCGTGCAGCCCTCTCCGTCGGGGGCCTTTCGGTCCCGTCGCGGCCGCGCGGGGGCCCGTTCGGCCCTGGTGTGCACGTGGTGGATGCGCCACGCTCGTCTACCGGGGGCCGGGTGGACGGACGAGCGGGACCGACGAGCGGACCGACGAGCGGGATCGACGAGCGGAACGAGCGGAACGAGCGGTGCGAGGGCGCCATGAGCGAGACCTGGGCCGGGACACGGGTGACACCCCCTGCGCCCATCAGGGTGTTCCTGCTCGACGACCACGAGGTGGTACGGCGCGGGCTGCACGATCTGCTGGACGCCGAGCCGGACATCGAGGTCGTCGGCGACGCGGGAACGGTGGACCACGCGCTGGCCCGGGGCCCGGCGCTGCGGCCCGACGTGGCCATCCTGGACGTCCGGCTGCCGGACGGGGACGGCATCACGGTCTGCCGTGAACTGCGCTCCCGGATGCCGGGGCTGGCCTGCCTGATGCTCACCTCGTTCGACGACGACGATGCGCTGCTGGACGCGATCATGGCCGGGGCCGCGGGCTATGTGCTCAAGCAGATCAAGGGGTCCGACCTGGTGTCCGCCGTACGGACCGTCGCGTCCGGCCAGTCGATGCTGGACCCGGCCACCACCGCCCGGCTGATGAGGACCCTGCGCGGCGACGACGCCCCGCAGGAGCCCCGGGACGAGGCGCTGGCCGGGCTGTCGCCGCGCGAGCGGGAAATCCTGGCGCTGATCGGCGAGGGGCTGACCAACCGGCAGATCGGCAAGCGGCTCTTCCTGTCCGAGAAGACGGTCAAGAACCACATCTCGCGGCTGCTGGCCAAGCTGGGCGTGGAGCGCCGTATCCAGGCCGCCGTCCTGGCCAGCCACACGTCCCCGGCGGAGGGTCCCGACGCCCGTCCGGCCCCGCCCCGCTGACCCCGGTGACCGCCCCGCCCGGCGAGGAGAAGACCATGGAGCCCGCAGTACTGGACGCGGCGACGCTGGAGAAGCTGATCTCCGCCGCCGTCGCCGCTCCGTCGATGCTCCACGCCCAGCCATGGCGGTACCGGCTGAACCCGGACACCGTCACCCTGGAGGTCCGGGCCGCGCCGGAGCGCGGTCTGCGGCAGGCCGACCCCATGGGGCGGGCGCTGTGCGTCTCCGCCGGGGCCGCCGTGTGCAATCTGCGCGTGGCCGTGGCCCACTTCGGCTGGGAGCCGGTGGTGCGGCTGCTGCCGCACCGCTCCCAGCCGGACCTGCTGGCCACCGTGGGGCTGGCCGTGTCCCCGCCCGGCGGTGCCGCCCCGCACCCCAACGGCCTGTACGACATGATCTGGCGGCGGCCCGGCAGCCGGTTCCCGTTCCCGGGCCGGTGGCTGCCGCCGACGGAGCTGGGCGTGTTCGCCGAGGCCGCACGCGGGGACGGGGCGACGCTGTACCCGGCGGGCCCCGAGGAGACCGCGCGGCTGCTGCAACTGACCGCGGAGGCCGAGCGGCGCACCGCCGAGGACCACCGTGAACGCGCGGCGAGCGGTGGCCGGGTGCGCGAGAGCGGCCCGTACGGCATCGCCACGAGCACCCCCGCGGACACCCCCACCGGCACCCCCGCGCGCACATCCACCGGCACGCCTGCGGACACCCCCACCGGCACGCCCGTGGCCGCGCTCGGCCCCCGGGACACCGCCGGGCGGCTGCCGCCGCGTGAGCACCGCGCCGCGCCGGTGGACGGCCGCCCGCCGACCGCGATGCTGGAGAGCCGGCCGACGATCGCCGTGCTCACCACCGCCCATGACCGGCGTGCCGACTGGCTGCGGGCCGGTCAGGCGCTGGAACACGTCCTGCTGCTGGCGACGGCGCACGGCATCCGGGCCTCGCTGCTGCACCAGGCGCTGGAGTGGTCCGATCTGCGCTGGGCGCTGAGCGACGGGCGGCGCGCACCCGGCCATGTGCAGATGCTGATCCGGCTGGGGCCGGGCGTCAGCGGTGCGGAAGCGGGCGTCAGCGGTCCGGAAGCGGAACGGCCCACACCAGCCGGGTGCCACCGTCCGCGGGCGCGGTGAGCTCCAGCCGCCCGGCCAGCTTCTCGGCGCGCTCCGCGAGGTTGCGCAGCCCGCTGCGGCGGCCGCCGTCCGGCATGCCGACGCCGTCGTCCGTCACGGTCAGGGTCAGCCATCCGCCGTCAGCCATCCGCCGTGCACGGGCACGTTGGACAGCGCCTCGGCGAGCACCGCGACCATGTCGTCCGCGACCGGCCGCGGCACATCGGTGTCGACCAGTCCCTCGGTGCGCAGCGCGGGGGTGAAGCCGAGCGCGGGCACCGCCTCCTCGATCGTCTTGGCGGTACGGACCCGCAGCCCCTGTACCGCGGGGCCCGCCTCGTGGGAGCGCAGCCCGAAGATCGTGGAGCGGATGATCTTGATGGTGTCGTCGAGGTCGTCCACCACCCGCAGCAGCCGTTCGGAGCCCTCCGGGTGCTGGACGAAGCGCAGGGTGCTCTGGAGCGTCATCCCGGCCGCGAACAGCCGCTGAATCGCCAGGTCGTGCAGATCGCGGGCGATCCGGTCGCGGTCCTCCAGCAGGGCGAGCTGTTCGGCGTCGCGCCGCCGCTCGGCCAGCTTCATGGCGATGGCCGCCTGGCCCGCGAAGCCGAGCAGGGTGTCCGTCTCGATCTGGGTGAAGGCGGGGCTGCGTTCCGTACGGGCGAGGGAGAGGACGCCGCCGACCCCGTCGCTGGTGCGCATCGGGACCGCGACGGCCGGGCCGAGGCCGTTCCAGCGCTGGGGGCCGACCGTGATCCGGGGGTCGTTCGCCACATCGGTGCTGGTGACCGGCTCGGACGCGGTGAAGGCGGCACCGGCGAACGTGCCCTCGCGGGGCAGCACCAGGCCGCGGTGCGCCTCGGCGTCGGTGCCGGACGCCAGCGCGACCTGGAGGGAGTCGGATCCGGTGACGGGCAGCATCAGCACGCCCAGGTCGGCGGAGAGGATCCGGCGGGCGTGGTCGACGATCAGCTCCAGCACTCCGGTCTCGTCCACGCCGGACAGCAGGTTGTTGGTGACCTCGGCGTTCGCCTCCAGCCAGTGCTGGCGGTGCCGGGCCTCCTCGTACAGCCGGGCGTTCTCGATGGCGACCCCGGCGGCCACGGCGAGGGTGGACAGCACCGTCTCGTCCTCGCCGTCGAACTCCTTCCCGCCGCGCTTCTCGGTGAGGTAGAGGTTCCCGAACACCTCGTCCCGCACCCGGATGGGCACGCCCAGGAAGGAGTGCATCGGCGGATGGCCGGGCGGGAAGCCGTACGAGGCGGGGTGCTCGGACAGCTCGGCCAGCCGCAGCGGCTCGGGGTGGCGGATCAGCTCGCCCAGGATGCCGTGACCGGCCGGCAGCGAACCGATCGCCGCGCTCTGCTCCGGGCCGACCCCCACCGGCAGGAACTCGGCCAGCCCCTGATCGTCGCCGATCACGCCCAGCGCGCCGTACTCGGCGTCCACCAGCACCACAGCGGCCTCGACGATCCGCCGCAGCACCTGGCGCAGATCCAGCTCGCGGCCGACCGAGAGGACCGCTTCCAGCAGGCTGTGCAGCCGGTCCTGGGTGCCGCGCACCGCGTCGATGCGCACCTGTAGCTCCTCCAGCAGCTCGTCCAGGCGCAGCCGGGGCAGGTACTCGGAACTCCTCACGTGCTCCATGCCCACCACCGTGTTTTCCGTCAGCGTGTCCCGGCCGGCCCGTCGAGCAGTTCGCCGAGCCGGTCGAGGAAGATCTGCTGCTTCGCGATGATCTTCGTACGGGCCCGGCCGAGGTCCAGCCAGGCGACCCGGTCGACCTCGGGGAACTCCCGCGTCCGCCCGGACCCGCGCGGCCATTCCATGGCGAACGTGCCGGGTGTGATCCGCTCCGGGTCGAGGTCGCCCGCCAGGGCCCAGACGGTGACCAGCTTGCCGCCGGTCTGCCGTACGGTGCCCAGCGGAAGGAGGTCGCCCGCGGGCGGCGGCAGCCCCAGCTCCTCCTGGAACTCGCGCCGCGCGGCGGCCTCGGGAAGCTCGTCCCCCTCGTACTCCCCCTTGGGCACGGACCACGCGTGCTCGTCCTTGGCGGCCCAGAACGGCCCGCCCATGTGGCCGAGCAGAACCTCCGTGGCCGGACCCGTCCCGCGGTACAGCAGGATCCCGGCGCTGCACTTTCCCGTCACAGTGCCAGTGTGCGCCGGAACGCGCGCACTGCCGCGTTCAGCCGCCGGGGCGGCGCGGTCAGCCCTTCAGGGCGTAGCCGAGGTAGGTGACGCGCGGCCGGGCGCCCGGGGCCAGTACGAAACCCGCCAGCGGCGGGATCTGCTCGTCGGTGATCCTGCCGCGGCGACGGGCGACGGTGGCCCGGACGAGGCCGCGCGGGTCCCGGGGCCGGAAGTCGCAGATGTCCTCGTTGCGCAGGCCGTGCCGGTCGAGGGCGGCGGCCAGTTCGGCGGGGGTGCGCAGCCGGGCCGCGCTGTAGCGGCGGGCGGGCATGATCCGGGTGAGCGGGAGGCGCTGGAAGGCGCCGAGGTAGACGAGCCGGGACAGCGGGGTGCGGTTGACGGTGTCGTAGGCGAGGACGCCGCCGGGGCGCAGCAGCCGGGCGGCCTCCGCCAGCACCCGGTCGGGATCGGGGGTGATCTCGAAGGTGTCCGCGTAGTAGGCGAGGTCGAACGCGGCGTCCGCGAGGCCCGGTTCCTCGGCGGGCGCGGTCCGGTAGGCGACGGCGGGGTGGTCGTGCGGGTGCGTCTGGCGGGCGATGCGGGTGGCGGCGGCGGACGGGTCGACGGCGGTGACGTCGAAGCCGAGCCCGGCCAGCCCGCGCGCGAGCAGCCCGCGGCCGCTGCCCACGACCAGAGCACGGCAGCCGTCCGGGGTGCGGCCGAGGGCCGCGAGGGTGCCGCGGACGTACGCCATGCGGCACTCCTGGAAGGCGACGGCCCTGATCTGGCGGCCGTCGACGGCGTCGGGCGCGTCTGCGTCCAGCTCGATGCGCGGGGCGGCGGCCATGCTCTTCTCCCTCATCCCGGTGGTGGGTTCCCTGGGGGAACTTAACACCCTGGGTTCCCCGAGGGAACTCGGATAGGGTCGGGGCATGACCCGTACTCCGCTCGCCGATGTGGCCTGCTCGATCGCCCGCGCCACCGATCTGTTCGGCGACGCGTGGACCGCGCTGATCATGCGGGACGTGCTGACCGGGGTCGGCCGGTTCGACGATCTCGCCCATGACCTCGGCATCTCGCGCAAGGTGCTGGCGGCCCGGCTGGCCCGGCTGGTCGAGGAGGGCGTCCTGAGCAAGGAGCGCTACCAGGAGCGGCCGCCGCGCGAGCACTACCGGGCGACCGAGAAGGGCGAGGAGCTGTACCCGGTGCTGCTGGCGCTGATGCGGTGGGGCGACCGCTGGTGCGCCGGTACGGACGGGGCACCGGCCCGCGTCCACCACCTGACCTGCGGCCGGGACACCACCCCCGTCACCGCGTGCGCGCACTGCGGCGACCCGCTGACCGTGCACAACACCACCCAGCTGCCGGGCCCCGGCGGACGCACCGGCCCCGGCACGCGGGTCCTGGGCCCGCTGCTCGCCTCCCGCGAACCGGAGTGACGATTCGCGCGGGGCGGCCCCGGGCACTCGGCGGGGGACGCCGGGTAACCCGATCCCGAGGAGCGCCGATCATGCGCTACGAAGAACTGACAGGCCAGGTGCAGGCCCGGGCGCAGCTTCCCGACCGGCAGGCCGCCGAGCGGACCGTGCGCGCGACGCTCGAAACGCTCGCCGAGCGGATTCCGGGCGGTCTTGCCGACCATCTGGCGGCGCAGCTGCCCGCGGGGGCCGCCGAGCCGATACGCCGGGTCATCGCCTCCCACGAGGGCTCTCCGGAGCAGCGGGCGCACCACCGTGACCACGGTGAGCGGTTCGGCCTCACCGGCTTCGCGGGCCGGATCGCCTGGCGCATCGAGAGCACCGAGGAGGAGGCGATCCGGGAGGCGATGGCCTTCTTCGAGGTACTGGACTCGGCCGTGGACCCGGAGCTGATGGAGAAGGTGTACGGCGCGCTGCCGCACGACATCCGGGGGCTGCTGCCCGAGGCCCGGGCCGTCCAGTCCGGAGAAGCGGGGACCGGGAACGCGGAGGCCGGAGAGGCGGAGGGCCGCGGCGGCGCGGGCGGCTGAGCGGGGGGCGACGCACCGGCGGCCGCGGAGGTCAGGGCCTCCGCGGCCGCCGGCGGTTCGACTCCGGCCGGGAGCTGGCCGGGGCTGCCGCTCCGCCGTGTACAAACGGGGAGAGACACCGCGGAGCGGCAGCGAACCGAGTCTCGGGAGGACCCGGATGAGCCGCGGAGGCGTGGGATTCCCCGGCGGCTCACGGGCGGGTACGGAGCGCGCCCGCACCGGGTTCACCGTTTGTCCGATCGTGAGCATCGGGCGGAGGCGCTAGGGATCCCCCCTAGTTCCGGGGACCGCCGCCCGCCGATGGATTGCCCCCGCCCGGCCTCCTTGTCAGGCTGTCCCCATGCCCACCACCTCCCTGTCCGAGCTGGTCGAAGAGCTGCTCGACGGCTGCCGTCCGCTCCCCATCGTCTCCGCCGGTCTCCCCGTCCTGCGGCAAGCGGCCCTCCCCTACGACGGCCAGCTGCCCGACGGTCAGTTGGACCGGCTGCTGCTGGCGATGCGCGAGACGATGCACAACGCACCCGGGGTGGGGCTGGCCGCTCCGCAGATCGGCGTGCCGCTGCGGCTCGCGGTGATCGAGGACCCGGCCGAGGTGGCGGCCGAGGTGCGCGAGGCGCGCGGCCGGGTGCCGCAGCCGTACCGGGTGCTGGTGAATCCGTCGTACGAACCGGTCGGCGACGCCCGGGCGGCGTTCTTCGAGGGGTGCCTGAGCGTCCCCGGCTGGCAGGCCGTGGTCAGCAGGCCGGAGCGGATCCGGCTGCGCGGGCAGGACGAGACGGGGCGTGAGCTGGACGAGGAGTTCACCGGATGGCCCGCCCGGATCGTCCAGCACGAGACGGACCATCTGGACGGGGTGCTCTATCTGGATCTGGCCGAAACCCGCTCCCTCTCGTCCGCGCAGGCCGTCGCCGACCACTGGTCGCAGCCGACCCCGACCGCCGCGGCCCGGGCGCTCGGCTTCCCGCTCCCCGGGGATCACGGGCCCCAGGGACCGCACGGCGCCCTATAACACCTCGCCGTTCGACCTGCGGCATGTTTTCGTCATCGGCTGGCAGTCGTCGAATCACCACGCGGACACTGTGCCGTTCGGAGCCGGAGCAAGGGTGGTGTCGTCACCGCTCCTGACGGTCCCCTGAACGGAGAACAGGAATGTCCGTGCTCACGACGTCCCCGGCTGCGGCCTCCACGAGCTCGTACGTCACCTCCATCGCCCATACCGAGGAGCAGATCCACGCCGCGCAGCGGTTGCGCCACCAGGTGTTCGGCGAAGAACGGGGAGGGGTGCTGACCTCGCCCTTCCCGGGCCGCGACGTGGACGAGTTCGACGACGTCATGGACCACCTCATCGTCACGGACACCGCGACGGACACCGTGGTCGGCACCTACCGGCTGCTGCCCCCGGGGCGCAGCGAGCGGCTCTACTCCGACACCGAGTTCGATCTGCGGGGGCTTCCCGAGGACGTGCGCTCCTCGATGGTCGAGGCGGGCCGGGCCTGTGTGCACGCCGATCACCGCTCCGGCGCGGTCATCAACCTGATGTGGGCCGGTCTCGCCCGCTACGTCCTGCTCTCCGGCCACCGCTACCTCGCGGGCTGCGCCTCGGTCCCGCTCGGCGACGGCGAGCAGGCCGCGTCGAACGCCTGGCTGCTGGGGACCACCAAGCACGCCGCCCCGCCCGAACTGCGGGTCCACCCGCTCGACCCGTGGGTCCCGACGCAGACGCTGGACGCCCGGCCCAGCTACGCCGAACTGCCGCCGCTGCTCCGCGGCTATCTGCGGGTCGGAGCCTGGATGTGCGGCTCCCCGCAGCACGACCGGAGCTTCAACGACGCCGACTTCTTCGTCCTGCTGGACACGGAGCGGATGAACGACCGCTACCGCCGCTACTTCCTCGGCGAGTCCCGGTGACCGTGCCGGTGAGCGTCAACGCGAACCTCCCCGCGCACGCGTGGGCGGCCTGGTCGCCGTGCTCCCCCAGCTGTGTGTCACACGCCGCGGACCGGCTGCCCGCCCCCCGGATCGCCCGCCGTTACGCGGCGTTCAGCCGGGCGATCATGAGCGCGCTGCTCCGGGGAGAGCGCATCGGCGACCCGGAAGCGCTGCGCTCGACCGCCGCGGCGATGCTGGACGCGCTGGACATCCGGCTGGAGGTGGCGGGCGACCGCACGCTCGGCGCACCGGGCGGCACCGGCACCCTGGTGGTGGCGAACCACATCTCCTGGCTCGACATCATCGCGCTGCTCGCCGTCGAGCCGGTGGTCATGCTGGCCAAGCGGGAGGTGGGCACCTGGCCGGTGGTCGGCCCGCTGACGAAACGGGCGGGCACGATGTTCATCGACCGCGGCTCCCTGCGCCAACTGCCCGGCAGCGTACGGGAGATGGCCGAGCGGCTGCGTTCCGGCCAGTCGGTGATGGTCTTCCCGCAGGGCGTCACCTGGTGCGCCGGGACGGGCGGCAGCTTCCGGCGGGCCACCTTCCAGGCGGCCCTCGACGCGGGCGCCCCGGTGCGGCCGGTGTCGCTGGACTACGTCCAGCACGGCGCCCCGACCACGGTGGCCGCCTTCGTCGGCGAGGACGACTTCGGCACCTCGCTGCGCCGGGTGGTCAGCGCCACCGGCCTCACGGTACGGGTGCACACGCACCCGCCACTGCTGCCCGCGCGCGGAACCGACGACCGGCGCACCCTGGCCGCCCGGGCACAGGCGACGGTGTGCGGTGCGCAGCCGTCGGCTCACGGCTGACGGCTCACGGCTCACGGCTCACGGCTGACAACTGGCATGCGACAAGTAACAGATGACAGATGACGTACGGTGTCCGCCGCACTCCGGACACCGTACGTCCCGGGCGCTAGTTCCGCTCCGCGCCGTCGCCGCCCTCGCCGCCGGTGGCGGGGTCGGTGTGCGGGATCCGCCCGGCCGGGATCACGCCGAGGCGTCCGCTCTGGAAGTCCTCGACCGCCTGGGCGATCTCGGCCTTGGTGTTCATCACGAACGGCCCGTAGTGCGCGACGGGCTCGCGGATCGGCCGTCCGCCAAGGATCAGCACGTCGAGGTTGGGGGTGCGGCTGTCCGGGCGCTCGGTGGCGGCGACGCTCAGGGAGCCGCCCTGGCCGAAGACGGCCAGCTCGTGCGCGTCCAGCGGGCGCTGTTCGGCGCCGACCGTGCCGCGCCCGGACAGGGAGTAGACGAGCGCGTTGAAGTCGGGGCTCCAGGGCAGGTCGAGCCGGGCGCCCGGGCCGAGGGTGGCGTGGATCATGGTGATCGGGGTGAAGGTGCCGCCCGGCCCCCGGTGTCCGGCCACCTCTCCGGCGATGACGCGCACCAGCGCCCCGCCGTCCGGCGAGGAGAGCAGCGCGGCCTGCGGGCCCTCGATGGACTGGTACTGCGGCGGGTTCCACTTGTTGGCGCGGGGCAGGTTCACCCACAGCTGGATGCCGTGGAAGAGGCCGCCGGAGACCACCAGGTGCTCCGGGGGCGTCTCGATGTGCAGGATGCCGCCACCGGCGGTCATCCACTGGGTGGCGCCGTCGGCGATCAGCCCTCCGCCGCCGTTGGAGTCCTGGTGCTCCATCTGGCCGTCGATGATGTACGTGACGGTCTCGAAGCCGCGGTGCGGGTGCCATGGGGTGCCCTTGGGCTCGCCCGGGGCGTACTCCACCTCGCCCATCTGATCCATGTGGATGAACGGGTCGAGATCGCGCAGCGAGGCCCCGGCGAAGGCCCGGTGGACCGGGAAGCCCTCCCCCTCGAAGCCCCGCGGGGCGCCGGTCACCGAGCGGACCGGGCGCGGCGGGGCGGTCTGCGGGTCGGGCGCGGGGACGCGGGGCAGCTGCACGGTGCTCTCGACGGTCACGGCGGGCATGACGCTCTCCTCCCTGCGGGTGCTCAGCGGTCGGTCGGCCACCGATGTCTGGTTGAACGCTAAACCATCTCGGTGCATTCCCGCACACCACGCCGCAGCGCGCCACGCCGCCGCGTCCCCCGTAACGCGTCAGGCCGCGCTCTTCACGGACTGCGACCGGATCAGCCCGTCCGCCAGCGGCTCGCCGCCCTTGCGGGCCTTCCCGGTGCGCAGGTAGTAGATCACCCCGGCCACGACCAGGCCGAAGACCCAGGAGAACGGGGCGACGTCCTTGAACGCCTTCGCCAGGGCGAGGACCGCGGCGACGGCCGCCGCGGGAACGAAGGCGATGATCGCCTCCGGGTTGAAGCCCTTGCGGTAGTGGTACTCCCCCGCCTCGTCGGCGGAGAAGAGCGCATCGATGTCGATGTGCCCGCGCCGCACGAAGTAGTAGTCGACGAGCAGGATCGCGACCAGCGGGCCGAGGAAGGCGCCGAGGGCGCCCAGGAAGTACTGGATGACGACGGGGTTGGAGTAGAGCTTCCACGGCATGACGACGACCGCGAGGACCGCCGTGAGCATGCCGCCGCGCTTGAAGTTCAGGTATTTGGGGGCGAGGTTGGCGAAGTCGTACGCGGGGGACACGAAGTTGGCGACGACGTTGATGCCCACCGTGGCGATGACGAAGGAGATCGCACCGACGATCGTGACCACCGGGTTGTCGATCTTCGCGATGACCTGCACCGGGTCGGAGATCGCCTCCCCGAAGACGGAGATGGTGCCCGCCGTCATCAGCACCGAGACGAGGGCGAAGGCGGTGAAGTTCACCGGCAGCCCCAGCAGATTGCCCCGCCGGTAGGAGCGGTGGTCGGGGGTGAAGCGGGCGAAGTCGGCGTAGTTCAGCACCAGGGTGAGGAAGGTGGCCACGGTCAGGCTGACCGCGATCAGGCTCTGGTGCAGCTGCTCGCCTCCGCTGAGGCCGGTGAGGCTCGCGGTGAGCGAGATGTCGCCGCCCGCCTTGACCACCAGCCAGACGGCGAGCACGAGCATGACCAGCCAGACGACCGGGCCGGTCGCGAAGTCCTGCACCTTGCGGATGAACTCCATGCCGCGCGTGAGCAGCACCGCCTGGAGCGCCCACATCAGGAGGAAGGCGATCCAGCCGAGCGTGGAGAGGCCGAGGAAGGAGTTGTGGTCGTACGCGGCGAGGCCGGGGGCGACCTGGACGCCCAGCAGCACGACGGCCTCGGAGGCCAGCCAGGTCTGGATGCCGTACCAGGCGACGGCCATCACCGCCCGTATCAGCGCCGGGATGTTGGCCCCGTACACGCCCCAGCTCGCGCGGGCCAGGACCGGGAAGGGGACGCCGGTGCGATGGCCCGCGTGGCCCATGCGGTTCATGAACCAGTGGACGATGGTGATGCCCACCAGAAGGGAGAGGAAGACCTCCCAGGTGGGCAGGCCGAGGACGAAGAGACTGGCGGCGAAGGCGTAGTTGCTGATCGCGTGGGTGTCGGACATCCACAGGGCGAAGATGCTGTACGTGCCCCACTTGCGCTCTGCCGCGGGTGCGAGGTCTTCGTTGTAGAGGCGGGGGTCGGGCTGGGCGGGTCCTGGCATCGGTGAGGTCATCAGGCGCTCCGGGGGACGAGCGGTAGTTCTTCTCAGGCGGTTCACGTAGGGCGGTTCACCGAGGGTGGTGTGCCGCGATTTCGGGGACGTTGCGGATCCGGGTCGGGAGGATCACCCCGGCGCCGTCCTCCTCACACGCTCCGGGAAACCGGAAACTACTTTCCGTAGTACGGAAGCCGTTTTTTTGATGGCCAGAACATACCCGCTGGAAGTCAGGTGTCAATGGGTGCGGCGCCCTGAACAACCGCTTCCGCTCGTCCGTACCCCTGGGCGTGAGGTACGCAGCGGTGTGCGCACGCCCCGGCCCAACCAGAACGAGAGGGAGCCTGATGGAAGCTTCACCCCACCCGGTCAGAACGCGGCGCCGCCCCGGTCGGCGCATCGCTCCGGTGCTGGCGGTGGCGAGCGTGCTGCTGGCCGCCGGGTGCGGCGACGGCGGCGGTTCGGCGGACGCCAGGACGGGTGGTAAGGGCGGCAAAGGTGCGACGGCGGGGCCGGGCGGCGAGGCGAGCGCCGCGCCCAAGCCCGCGCGGGTGGAACAACTGGCGAAGTCCGCGGGCTGCAAGCCGGACTTCACCACCGAGGTGGACGACTACCGGCAGGCGGTCTGCCGCAACTCCAAAGGGAAATTCCTCTTCCTCGACTTCATCAGCATGAAGGCGCAGCGCGACTGGCTGGAGACCGCGCAGATGTACGGCGGCGTCTATCTGGTCGGCAACCGCTGGGCGCTGTCGTCGTCGCCGACGAAGAACATGAAGGCGTTCCGGAGCGAGTTCGGCGGCACCATCGAGGAGAACGGCGCGTTCGGCTCCTCACCGGGCGCGGCGTCTTCACCGGGCACCGCGTCCTCGCCGGGTGCGGGCTGATCCGCCCGCACCCGGCCCGCAGAGGGACCGCTCACACGGCGGCGAGGGCCCTGAGCGTCGCCGCCTCCCGCGGCAGCAGCCGCTCGTCGTCCCCGGGGACGAACTCCAGCAACACGTCCAGGGGCGCGGCGCCCTCCGTGCTCAGCCGCTCGAACGCGCGGCGCCACAGCGGGGCGCGCGCGGTCAGCGGCAGCCGGGTGGTGCCGGGCCACCAGGAGAAGGCGTGGACGGCGGCGACCCGGCCACCGAGCACATCGAGCCCGGTCAGCGCCTCCGCGTCGGGCAGGTCGACCGGCGGCTGCCAATAGGTGCGCACCTCGGCGCGGTCCACCTCGTCGAGCAGCCGGAGGGTGTGCGCGGCGCCGTCGGTGAGCGTGTTGCGGTGGAACTCGTAGGCGAGTTCCACGCCCGCGTCCGCCGCGAGCGCCGCGGCGCGCCGGGTGTCCTCGACCACCGCCCGGCGCCGTTCGGGCGGTGTCGCGTCGGTGCCCGTGACGCCCGCCCAGATCCGGACCCGGGGCGCTCCGAGGGCCACGGCCGAGCGCAGCACGGCGTCGAACTCCCCCGGGTCGGTGTGCCCGGCGCGGTAGTACGAACCGTACGAGGCGACGGCGAGCCCCGCGTCCAGGGTGGCCGCGCGCACCGCCCGGGCGACGGTCTCCTCGCCCGGGGGCACATGGACGTCGCCACCCCATTCGACGCACTCCAGGCCCGCACCGGCCACGGCGGAGATCACCGCGGCCGGGTCGAGGTGGCGAAGGGTGACCGAGCAGATGCCCAGCCGGCTCACGCGGTCTCCTCCCTCACGGTGGGGACGGTGTGCGCGCCCCCGTCGCCGAAGTCCACGACGGTGCGGGTGCCGTCGGACCAGCGCACGGTGACGGTGTATCCGCTGACGTCGACCGCGACGAGCCCGGTGAGCGGGGCCGGTCCGGGGTCGCCGGTGAGCGAGGCGAGCGCGGCGAAGAGGGTGCCGGACGGGTCCTCGCCGACGGTGCCGGTCAGTTCGGGGACCAGGGCCCAGGTGCCGTACGCGGTGCCCCGGGGCGCCCGTACCGTACGGGAGGTGTCCCAGCCGTGCAGGCCGAGGAGCTGGCCGGTGACCTCCGCCCCGGCGAGCGACACTTCGGGTGCCCCGTCGGTCGCGCCGGTCTCGGTGGCCGTGCCCGGGGGCAGCGCGATGGCCCAGCCGGTGTGGTGGACCGCGGTCCCGGCGGGGATGTTCACGGTGCGGTGGACCCGCAGTTCGAGCCTGCCGCGCACCAGGGTCAGGCTGTCCAGGCGCGCCGCGGGCAGGACGGGGCCGCCGGGCGGGAAGAGCGGGGTGTGGGAGGAGGCCAGCCAGCCGGGGCCCGCGGCGAGCGGCTGGATGCGCAGCCGGTCGCTGCGTACGCCGCGCATCTGGAGCGCGATGTGGTTGTCGGGTGTGTTGTCGGCGCTGGTGGGGCCGGTGCGAGTGGAGTAGGCGAGCCGCCCGTAGAGAGGTTCGGCCGGTGGCCGCTCCGCCTCCCAGGGGCGCACCTTGCAGCTGCCGTGGTTGTGCAGCCGCACCAGGCCGTCGCTCGCGGTGGTCTGGACGAGCAGCCCGGGGGCGGGCAGCGCGAGCGCCCGGTCGGGCCCTTCGGCCGGGGCGGCCTCCTCGGGGGCTGTCCATACGGGGTGGTCGGCCGGGAGCAGCAGGCCGAGGAAGCCCTTCGACGCCCAGTAGGGCGAGGCGGGTCCGGAGTAGCGCTGCACGGTCGGGGCGTGCGGCCCGTACCAGCCGAGGCCGAGGATGCCGTCCGCGCTGAGGGCGCCGCGGTCGAGGAAGTGGCGGAGTGCGCCGCTGAGGAGGCGGCGGGTGGTGCCGGGTGCGAGCGGGGTGTGGCCGGTGAGCGCGCCGAGCGCCACGGCGGCTCCGGCGGCGAAGCGGTAGGTGAGGGAGCGTCCGTGGTGGATGGGCGCGCCGTTCGCGTCGAAGAGCAGGGCGAAGCCGTCGAGGAATTCTTCGAGGCGGGGGCCGAGGCGGTCCAGGAGGGCGCGGTCCTCGGCGAGATAGGCGTGCAGCAGCGGATACATGTGCAGCGCCCAGCCGTTGTAGTGGTCGAAGGCGCGCCCGTCGCCGTCGGAGTACCAGCCCTGCCCCTGGTACCAGCCGTCCAGCAGCCCGAGGGGGCGGTCGATGGCGCGGGCCGTTTCGGCGTCGCCGCGTCCGACGGATTCGAGGAAACCGGCGACCGTGAGCTGGAAGAGGTACCAGTTGTTGGGCGCGGGCGCGTGGCGCAGCGCGCCGCGCAGCCACTCCTCGGTGCGGTCCCGGGCGTCGGGGGTCAGCGCGTCCCAGGTCCATGGCGCGGTCAGGCGCAGCCCGAGCGCGATGGAGGCGGACTCCACCATGGGCTGCCCCTGCACCCCGTGGTGTCCGATGAGCGGCCAGGACTCGGCGTCGTCCCGCCCGGGGGTGCGGGTACCGTGGTCGATCCCCTCGGTGTAACGCTCCAGGAAGCCGTGCGGGTCCTTGCCGTAGGCACCGGCGCTGCGGAGCGCGGCGAGCAGGAAGGTGCGGGCGAACCCTTCGAGCCCGTCGGAGCGGACACCGGACTGGGACGGCGGCCCCGGCAGGTCGAGCAGCGCGTGGTGGGGGGTGGCGAAGCGGAGCGCGGCCCGCAGCAGCCCGTCGGCGGCGGCTTCCCAGTGGGCGCGGGTGTATCCGGTGTGCGGGCTGAGGTCGCGGTCGTCTTCGGGGAGGTCGAGTACGAACATGTGGGGGTGGGTCTCCTTGTCCGGGGCGGCCGTGCAGCGGGGTGGTTACGCGGAGCGGTCCAGCCGTTCGTGGAGGACGGGATGTGCGAAGTCCCGTCCGGCCACGTAGTTTTCGACCTCGCCGATCGCGAGATCGGCCAGCCGCCGCAGCTCACCGCTCTTCGATCCGGCGATGTGCGGGGTGAGGAGCACGTTGTCGCAGGTGTACAGCGGCGACTCGGCCGGGAGGACCTCCGGCACGGTGACGTCGAGGACGGCGTGGAGGCGTCCCGCCACCACCTCGTCGGTCAGCGCCGCCTGGTCCAGCACCGCCCCCCGCGCGGTGTTGATCAGGGTGGCGCCGTCCGGCATGGCGGCCAGCAGCTCCCGGTTGACCAGGCCGCGGGTGGCGGGCAGCAGGGGGGTGTGCACGCTGACGATGTCGCTGGTCGCGAACAGCTCCCGCAGCCCCACCTGCCGTACGCCCAGCTCCCGGGCGTCCTGCGCCGTGACGTACGGGTCGTACAGCTGGACGTCGAGGTCGTACGGCTCCAGCAGCGCGATCACCCGGCGGCCGATTTCCGAGGCGCTGAGGATGCCGACCGTTCTGCGGTAGTTGCCCGCGTCCGGGTAGCGGCCGCTCCAGTCGATGGTGCGCCGTTCGGTGCGGTAGTCGCGGGCCATGGCGAGGACGCGCTTGTTGGAGAGCAGGATCATGGCGAGGGTGTATTCGGCGACGGGTACGGCGTTGGCCGCGGCCGCCGAGGAGACCGCGATGCCGCGCTCCCAGCAGGCGTCGGTGATGTGGTGGCGTACCGTCCCGGCGGTGTGGACGACGGCGCGGAGCCGGGGCGCGGCGTCCAGGGCACGGTGGTCCAGTGGCGGGCAGCCCCAGCCGGTGACGAGGAGTTCGGTGTCGGCGAGGGCGCGGCGCGCGGCGGGGGTGGTGAAGTCGTCGAGGACGAGCTGCGGATCGAGGTCGAGGAGTGCGGTGAGCCGGTCCAGCGCGCCGGAGCCGAGCACCTGGCGGGCGGTGCGCGCCGCCATGGCCAGGGCGGCGCGCGGCCGGGGACGGGACGGCGGCTGCGATGCGATCACTTGACACTCCCTGCGGTCAGTCCGGACTTCCAGTAGCGCTGGAGCATCACGAACGCGACGATCAGCGGTACGACGGCGAGCAGCGAGCCGATGACCACCAGCGGGTAGTACTCGGGCGACACGGTGGCGGAGCTGTTCCAGGTGTAGAGGCCGAGGCTGAGCGGATACAGATGCTGGTCGGAGAGCATCACCATGGGAAGGAAGAAGTTGTTCCAGATGGCCGTGAGCTGGAACAGGAAGACGGTGACAAAGCCGGGGCCGAGCATGCGCAGGCTGACGCGCACATAGGTCTGGAGTTCACCCGCACCGTCGACCCGGGACGCCTCCAGCACCTCGTTCGGTACGTAGCCGCTGCTGAGCAGGCGGGCGAGGTAGACGCCGAACGGGTTGAAGAGGACGGGGATGAAGACCGCCCAGAAGGTGTTCACCATGCCGATGCCGGAGGCCACCAGGTAGAGCGGCAGGGCGAGGACGGTGGGCGGCACCATGACGCCGGTGAGGACGAGGGCGAACAGCTTCTCCTTGTGCCGGAACTCGTACTTGTCGAACGCGTAGCCCGCGGCGACGCTGATCAGCGAGCCGGTCAGGGCGCCGACGACCGCGTACAGCAGGCTGTTGACGTACCACTCGCCGTACAGCCCGCCGTCCATGGAGAACAGGTCGGAGAGGTTGCTCGCGAAGGAGAAGTCGCCGAAGGAGAGGATGTCGCTGCCGAAGAGCGCGTCGGCGTTCTTGGTGGACGCCAGCAGCAGCCACAGGGCGGGCAGCATGGTGTAGAGCGCCGCGATCAGGACGACGGCGTTGGCCACGCCGCGGCTGGTCAGCCGGGACCGGAGGCCGGATCCGGGGGTGGTGCGCAGGGTGCTGTTCGGGGTGGTGGTGGTCATCGCGCGCTCCGTTCCCGGCGGCCCGACCATCTCGTCACGGCGTACGACAGGGCGCAGGTGACGATCAGGAGGATGACCGAGGCCGCGGAGGCGAGTCCGTAGTTGTTGCGGCGGAAGGCCGCGTCGTAGATGTACATGTTCGGGGTGAAGCGGGAGTTGACCATCGGGGTGGCCTGGTTCATCAGCATGGGCTCGGTGAACAGCTGGAGCGCGCCGATCAGGGAGAACATGCACACCATCACCAGGGAGCCGCGGATGATGGGTACCTTGACCTGGAGCGCGGTGCGGATGCCACCGGCGCCGTCGATGGTCGCGGCCTCGATCACCTCGCGCGGCAGCGCCTGGAGCGCGGCGTAGAAGATGATCATGTTGTAGCCGAGTCCGCTCCACAGGGCGATGTTGACGATCGACGGGAGCACGGTGTGCAGGCCGAGGAAGTCGATGGTGATGTCGGCCTGGGCGAAGACCTTGATGATCGGGCTGAGCCCGGGGGTGTAGAGGTACAGCCAGAGGACGGCCGCGATGATGCCGGGCACGGCGTGCGGCAAGTAGAGCAGCATCTGCGCGGTACGCCGCAGCCGGACCAGGCCCGAGTCCAGCAGCAGGGCGATCGCGAGGGCGCTGACGACCACGAGCGGAACGAAGATCACGCAGTACAGGGCGATGGTGCCGAACCCGGTGAGGAAGCTCGGGTCCTGGAGCACCGCGAGATAGCTGCGCAGTCCGGTGAAGACGGTACGCCCGCCGCCGAAGCCGAGCCCCTCATGGTCCTCGCCGAAGAAGCTGAGGTAGATGGCGTACCCGACGGGGACCAGGAACACGGCGACGAGCAGTGCCGTGAAGGGGGTCAGCAGCACGGCGGCGGCGATCCGCTGCTGGCGCCGGCCGGTTCTGGAGGGCGATTCGGCGGCGGCCGCCGGTGGCGGTGCCGTCGGTTTCGGGGAGATGACGGTACTCACGGGATACCTCGGCTCACGGTGAAAGAGGAAGCCGGCTCGGCGAGACGCGGCGGAGGTGACGGGGGCTCAGCGGGTGGTGACCGACAGGCCGAGGCTCTTCAGGTCGGGCATCGTCCGGCTCTGGGCATCGCGCAGGGCTTCCAGGACGCTGCCGCTCCCGGCACCGGCCTTGGCGAGCCCGTCGTCACCGGAGGTGGTCGTCGACACCATCCGCGGTCCCCACTTCCAGGTGGGGGCGATCAGCTTGGCCTGCTCACCGAAGAGGCCGAAGATGTCCTGGCCGGAGAAGTAGCTGGTGTCCATCTCCTTGCGGGCCACCGGGAGCAGGCCGGGCACGGACGGGAAGGCGCTGCTGACACCGCTGGAGAGCTTGGCGCGCAGGGCGGCGGGGCTGGTGACCATCCAGGAGATGAACTCCATGGCCTCCTTGGGATGGTTGCTGTCCTTGGTGACCATGAAGGTCGAGCCGCCCTGGGTGCTCACCTTCGGCTTGGCCGCGTCCCACTGCGGCACCGGCGCGATGGCCCACTTGCCCTTGCCGTCGGGGGTGGACGCCATCATCGAGCCCGCCGCCCAGGCGCCCGCCAGATAACCGGCCGTCTCACCGCTGCGCAGATGGGCCCGCCACTGCTGGCTCGACCCGGGCTCCACGCGCACCAGGTCGTCGTCCTTCAGGCGCTGCCAGTAGGCGGCGACCTTGCGGGTGGGGGCGTCGTCCATGGACACGCGCCAGGTGTCGCCGGAGGTGTCGTACCACTGGCCCCCGGCCTGCCAGGCGTACGCGGCCATGTAGAGGGTGCCGCCGGTGGTGAAGAGGCTGGCGATCCGGGAACGGGGCGCGGCCTTCTTCAGCTTGCGGGCCGAACTCTCGAACTCCGCCCAGGTCTTGGGGACCGGGATGTGGTTCTTGGCGAAGATGTCCTTGCGGTACAGGAAGACCATCGGCTCGATGTCCACCGGTACGGCGTAGGTGCGCCCGTCGAAGGTGGTGAGGTCCAGCGCCTGCGGCAGGATCTTGCGGCGCACCGAGTCGGGCAGCAGCTCGCTGATGTCCCGGGGCACCCCGTCGATCGTGAAGCCGGGCAGCTGGGGGTATTCGATCGTGGCCACATCGGGGGCGTTGCCCGCGCGTGCGGCGTTGCTGAGCTTGGCCCAGCCGCCCTGTTCCCCCGACGGGACCTGCGCGAAGTCGACCTTGATGTTGGTGTGGGTGCGGTTGAACTCGTCCACCACCTCCTGGCTGCCGCGCAGCGCGGACCAGAAGGTGAGGCGGACGGGGCCGTCCTTGGCGGTGTCCGCTCCGCCGCCGCCTGAGCAGCCGGTCAGCAGGAGGGCGAGCAGTGTGAGCAGTGCCGTTGTTCCGGCTGTCGCCCGGCGTCCGGTAGCCGGGCGTCCTGGGCGTCTGTGACCAGGCATGGACCCTCCCCTGTTCGCGGTGGAGCGGTGGAGTCAGGGGGAATCCTGATCGCTTGACGGAAATACCGTCAATACATCGAACAGAAGAAACCAAAGCGGTCAAACGATCAGACGCTGGGATCAGGTGAGCGGGGCCGTCGAATCCCGGGCCACCAGACCGGGCAGCAGCTCCAGGTGGCGGGCGGCCCCCGGCCACCGGCCCTCCCTGGCGTGGTCGAGCTGCCGGAGCAGCAGCCCGAGGGCGGCCCGGCCGACCTCCGCCTTCGGCGGGGCCACGGCCGTCAGCGCGATCTGGCCCATGTCGGCCACCACATCGTTGTACGCGACCACCGAACAGTCCCGCGGCACCTCGACACCGGCCTCCCGCAGCCGCTGGACCAGCACCAGCGCGTCCATGTCGCTGTGGATCAGCGTCGCGGTGGCCCCGGTCCCGCGCAGCGTCTCCGCCAGGTCGACCGCCCGCGGATCGGCGGCGCGCGGGTCGGGGCCCGCGGTGCGCGAGCTGAGGATGGCCGTACAGCCCTCGCCGATGCCCCGCGCCGCGGTCTGCTCGGCGAACTCCGACCGGATCACCCGGGCGGTCGGGCTGTCGTCGCGCGCGGCCAGCACGATGCGCCGGTGGCCGAGGGAGATCAGATGGCCCAGCGCCAGATGCACCCCGTACGCGTGGTCCGAGCGCACACAGTCCAGCTCGTACAGGGAGCTGCCGCGCTCGGGGCGGCGCTCCAGCAGCACCACGGGGACGTCCAGGGCGCGCAGCCAGGAGTGATCCCGCGCCGCCTCGGCCGCGGTGCGCCAGTGCGGCGAGAGCAGCAGCCCGCGCGCGCCCGCCTCCAGCGCCGAGCGCACCGCGGTGCGCTCGGCGTCGGGCTCGTCGGCCGCGATGTGCAGCGCGAGCCGCAGCCCCGCCTTCTCGGCGGCCTCCCGGGCCGCCTGCACGGCCTCGGTCAGATAGGTGTTGCGCTCCGGGATCACCATGCCGACGGTGTCGCCGGTCCCGGTGGCGGTGGACTCCGCGGCCATCGGCTGGAGCGAGCGGGCCACCCCGTGACCACGGCGCACCTCGCCGCGGCGGGCCAGCTCCTCGACGTCCCGCCGTACGGTGACGACGGAAACCCCCAGCTCATCCGCGAGATCGGTGATCCGCGCGATGCCCCGGGACTCCACCAGGTCCGTGATCCGCGCCTGCCGCTTCCGCGCCGACTCCCGCATGTCCTACCGCCCGTCTCGCCGGACGCGTACGGCCGGACTGAGCGTCGACGCGATCGGCTTTCGTTATCCGCTGAACACCGCCATAGTAGCGATCATTCGATCAGGGGCGGCGGGGGCGTCGTCACGCATCGGGCGGGAAGCCGTCGGGAAAGCCATCAGGGGGGTAGCGGCGCATCAGCCACTCGGCCTGCACCTCCAGGACACGCTGCTTGCGCCGACCGGCGCGGACCATCAGGATCAGCGCCACTTCCAGGAAGACGAAGAAGGCGATCGGCACCAGCAGCACCGGCTTGCCGGTCAGTATCAGCTGCACCACCAGCCAGATGGCGACGAACGGTACCACCGCCATGGCCGGGACCAGCTTGACCGGGCTGCGCTCCCGCTCGATCATCTCGGCGTGGTTCCGGGCGGCCCGGGCGCTGCGGTCGTGGAAGGCCGGGTGCCGGGCGGCCACCTCGAAGGGGGTGCCGGGCGGCACCGCCTCCCGCTGCGCCCCGGCGTCGTGGTCCGGTACGAAGACGCGGTAGCGGACCGACTTGGAGCCCCGGGTGCGATGGTGGCGGTAGCCATACGCGGTGGCCAGCTGGACGGCCTGGTCGGGGCGGAGTTCGGTGGTGGAGATGTCCACTTCGGGCCGCCCGTCGAAGAGATGGGCGTAGTGGCCGGGCAACTCCCGCCGCGCCTGGGCCACCCGCTTCGACAACATCCCTCGCACCGCGGCCACGTCTCACCTCTTGCTGCACCCTGCACGACCGGCTGACCGGGCACACGCTACCTGCGCGGTGGTTGGGCCGTATCAGCAGGTCAGAGGTGGTCGAAAACCGCTCGGCATAGTGTCATACGTCAGGAAACCGACGATGACGGCCGGGCAGCGGGCCTGGGCGCGGGGACCGTACGGTCTACGCGGCTTCGGGCCCGCCGGGCGGCCGCCCGGCCCGGCCCTCTCCCCTATAACGGCTCTGTCCCCTATACCGAGCCTCTCCCCTCTTACGGTCCTCTCCCCTATACCTGTCCCCTCCTATAGAGAGGACAGAAGCAGAGAGGACAGGAGCAGAGGGGACAGGAGCAGAGGGGACAGGAGCAGAGGCAAGACGCAGAGAAGGCAGAAGACGTAGAGAGGGGAGACGGCCCGGGGCGGAACCCGCTTCGCCGTCACCGTCCGGTGGGAGACCCCGGCCACCCGGGAGCAGCCGGACCACCGCGGCGCCCGTCCCCTCCTCGGCGGGCTCGTGGGGCGCGGACTCCTGTCGCGTCGGGGTTCGGTCCCAGGCCGGTGGGAGCACCGTCGGTTTCCGCGCGGGTCGGTTTCCCGGGACGGTCCGCGAAACACTGGTCACCGGCGTCGGGTTCATCGCGGTCGCTCGCACGGCTTGGGCCCTTCCAGTCGTGGTGATGACGAGGGGTTCTCCCTGCCGTACGTACGCCGGCGCCGCCGTGCTCAACGCGGCGGAAAAAAACTTTGAGCGATGCGGAACCAGGGGCGGAACCACGCTCCCAACACGCGGGCGCGGAGGGTACCAACGGGTAGAGATCTCTGTCCCGGCTTTATTCACTAGTGATGAGGTCTCCACGACCGTGCCACACCAGGCACTAGCGTCCGGTGTCACTCCGAAGCAAGGAGGGCGCTGTGCGATCAGCAAACCTGAGCAGATCCATCGCATCCAGCCGTACGATCGGCAGCGGGCTCATCATTGGTGCGCTCGCCGTTACGCTCGCGGCAATTCTCATCCCCGTGAGCCTGTTCAGCTCGAGCAGCGCCGCGGTACTGCCCAACGGTGTCTCGGACGACGGCGGAGGGACGGTCACCACCCAGTACGGACCGCTCACGCCGACCGATCGGGACTTCGTACGCAAGGTCAAGCTCGCCGGCCTCTGGGAACTCCCCTCCGGACGGATGGGCAAGGAACGCGGGACCTCGGAGGCCGTCAAGACCGCGGGCCAGCACCTCATCGACGGCCACACCGAACTCGACCGCCGTACGAACGAAGTCGCCCAGGCCCTGGGCGTCAGCCTGCCCACCCAGCCCAACGACCAGCAGCAGGGCTGGCTGAACGAGATGTCCCAGGCACCGAGCAGCGCAGAATTCGAGCGTTTGTTCGCGCAATTCCTGCGAAGTGCCCACGGGAAGGTGTTCAATCTGGTGGCGCAGGTTCGTGCCCAGAGCAAGAACTCCATGGTCAGGTCTCTGGCCACCAGGGCCAACACCATCGTTCTCGACCACATCACGGTCCTCGAGGACACCGGGCTTGTCGACTACGACGCCCTCTAACGACTAAGTGAAGTGATCTCATGAGGCAACAGACCCACAAGCGCGGGCGGTTCAAGAACAAAACGGTCGCCATCGTCGCCGCACTGGCACTGGGTGGCGGCGGGGCTGCGATCATCACCGCCAACGCATCAGCAAGCGGGGACAACAACAACTCCGCTCAAGGTGGCGCCGTATCCGCCAAATCCGCCGGTGGCACGATCAGCTGCCCCGACGTGAGCCAGAAGCTGAGCGGCGATGTGCCGAAGGGTTCCCAGGCCCAGGTCGCCAAGGGCCTCGGTGAGCTGGACAACCAGGTGGCCACCGCCTACCAGCAGATGAACAAGGGCCAGGCCTCGGGCGACGAAGTCCTGAGCAAGCTCAACGACCAGCGCCAGCAGACGCTCAGCCAGATGGGCCAGGCGATGGGCCAGGGCGGCGGGGAGAACTCCCAGCTCCAGAGCATGAGCGAATGCAAGATGCAGCAGGTCGCGCAGCAGGCGGGCCAGCAGGACGGCCAGCAGCAAGGCGGTGAACAGCAGCAGGGCCAGCAGGGCGGCGACCAGCAGCAAGGCGGCGACCAGCAACAGGGCGGCGAGCAGCAGGGCGGCGACCAGGGCGGCCAGCAGCAGGGCGGCGAGGGCGCCAACGAGGTGCCCGGCAACGCCGGCGGCCAGGCGGGCAACGGCCCCTCGCAGGACGACTTCGTCGACATCACCCAGGTGCAGCCGAACGCCGAGCAGGCCCCGCAGGCCAACGGCAACGGCTCGACCGGCACCTTCACCTCGGAGTGCGGCGTCGGCGAGGCGGGCCTGCGCAACAGCGACAACGTCATCGTCGCCCCCGGCGTGTCCAACGGCGCCCACCACATGCACGACTACGTGGGCAGCGACAAGAACGACGCCTTCGCCAACAACCAGACGTTCGAGCAGGGGGGCACCTCCTGCGCCAACCAGGATGACAAGTCGACTTACTACTGGCCGGTGGTCCGCCTCCAGGACGGCAAGGACGAGGCCGACGCCAACGAGCTCGGCGGTGGCCAGGAAGGCAACGTCGGCACGATCCTGACTCCCAAGGAGTCCAAGATCGAGTTCAAGGGCAACGCCCAGAGCAAGGTCGAGGCCATGCCGAAGTTTCTCCGGATCATCACCGGTGACGCCAAGGCCTTCACCAATGGCGATGCCAACGCCAACGCCGCCTGGAGCTGCTCCGGCTTCGAGGACCGTCAGCTGACGGACAAGTACCCGCTCTGCCCCGAGGGCAGCGACCTGCTGCGCATCTTCGACTTCCAGGGTTGCTGGGACGGTCAGAACATCGACAGCGCCAACCACCGTGACCACGTGGCCAACGCCAACGATGACGGTTCCTGCCCGCAGGGCTTCAAGGCCATCCCGCAGCTGGTGAACACCATCAGCTACGAGAACCCGGGTGACACCCCGTTCGCCGTGGACGGCTTCCCTGAGCAGTTGCACAAGCCCATCACCGACCACGACGACTTCATCAACGTGATGTCGGAAGAGCTTATGAACAAGGCTGTGGACTGCATCAACAGCGGTCAGCAGTGCAAAAACTGATGGCAGGTGATCACCTGGCGCGCGCCGGCCGCAAGGCGCGCGCCGCGCTGCATCGCACCACCGGGCCGCGGGTGACGCGGCCGCCGACGACACCGCCGGGGACCATCCCGGCCACCCCGGCCACCCCGACCGTCCGGTCCTTCCCGCCACCCGGGAGCCGGGCGGTCCGTGCGTGCGGGGGGTCTGCGCCACCGGCGCCGGTGCGCCCTCCGACCAGGAGCTGACCCGTCGGCTCAAGGAGGAGTACGCGTCGGGCGCCACCAGCCCGGCCTCGGGCGACATCCTGTACCGCCGCCACCACCAGGCGACGCTCGCGTACGCCCGGACCTGCTGCCGGGCGCTCCATGACGCCGAGGACCTGGCCTCCGAGGCGTTCATCCGCACGTTCCAGGCGGTCAGGGCGGGCGGCGGCCCGCGCGGGCCGTGGCGGCCGTATCTGCTGACCGTCGTGCGGCACACGGCGCTGGAATGGTGCGAGGGCGAGCGCCGGATCCTGCTGACCGCGGACTTCGAGTCCTGGCGGCAGCACGCCCCCATGGCCGACCCCCAGTGGCACGTGGTGGCGCGCGAGGACCGTCAGCTGCTCGTGCGCGCCTTCCGCAGGCTTCCGGAGCGCTGGCAGACCGTGCTGTGGCACACCCTGGTCGAGGAGGAACCCCCGCAGCGCGTGGCGTCGTTATTGGGCATCTCCCCCAGCGGGGTCACCTCACTGGCCTTCCGCGCCCGTGAGGGGCTGCGGGAGTCGTATCTCCAGGCCCATCTGGAGTCCGCGGCGAACGACCGCTGCCGCCACTTCAGCGCCATGCTCGGCGCCTCGGTGCGGCGCGGCGGGGTGCGTGGCCACGCGCTCGCGCGCCATCTGGCCGAGTGCGCCTTCTGTGCCCACGCGTACAAGGAACTGCTGGGTCTCAACGCCGCGATGCGCACGGCGAACCCCACGGCGAACCGCACGGCGACGCCGTCCCTGCGCTGACGCACCGAACCACGCGGGCTCGCCGAGCACGCAGACTCACCGACCACGCACCGGACTGCCGACCGCGCCATCGCGATCGGCAGTCCTGGGTGGTGCCGGTGTGTTCGTCGGTGGTCAGAGTCCGTTGACGCGGGCCTCCCGGGCGATTCCCAGCGGACGGACGCCTGGGGCAGCGCCGGTGCGGGGTCGTCGGCTCACCCGGGACGCATGGCGCCGGATGCGGTCCATCTGCGCCATCAGCCTGCGGCCGCGCAACGCCATCTCCAACTCGAACCGTATTCGCGGGTCACGCAGGCCCGGGCCGAAGAGCTTCTCTATCTGGCGCAGCCGGTATCGCACGGTCTGCGGATGCACCTTCAGCGCCTTGGCGGCCTCGGGAGCGCCACCGCCCTCAAGCCAGGCCAGCAGGGTCATCTGGAGCCGTTCGCTCTGCCGGGGGGTCAGCCCGACCAGCGGCTTGAGCCAGCGCGCGGCCAGCGCCCTGACGAGGGACTCGTCCTGGAGCAGCAGCAGCATCGACAGGTGGTCGTCGACGAAGAGCACCCGGGGTTCGGGCCCGCCACGGCCGGGGGCCATGGTCAGCAGCCGACGGGCCCAACGGACCGATGACGCCGCGTCGTTCAGCGGCACCACATGGCCGACGGCGGCGGTCCGGCCGCGCAGCGCGGCTTCCAGTGCGCCACGGGTGCCGGGGTCCACGGGGGCTTCCCGGTCCGGGTCCCGTTCGCCGTCCTGGAGCCGCTCCGTGCCCTGGTCGGGGACGGGGTCGGAGTCCGCGTCCGGGTCGGGGATCAGCAGGCACAGCTCGTCGCCGACGGCACCGATGAGGGTGTCTCCCAGCACGGAGGCCAGTGGCGGTGCCTCGCCCGGAGTGGGCAGGGCGATGGCCTGGACCGTCTCCGGCAGCGGCCAGCGGGCCGCCCGGGACAGCTCGGCCAACGTCCGCTCGGATACCGAGACTTCGCCGACCAGGGCCTCGAACAGGTCGCGCCGGGCCCGCTCGGGCGGTATGTCGGTGGGCGTCTCCTCGCCGTAAGCGGCGTCGGAGAGGGCCGGTGTCCCGGCGCCCTCCTCGCCCGGCTTCCGGTAGCCGAGCGCCGCCAGGAGAGTCTGCTCGACTTCCCAGCGGACCTTTTCACGCTCAGTGTCCTCCAGAAGGTCGGCGAATCCCGGGATTCTGTGCCGGAGGTTCTCGATCACCTCGTCGGCCAGGGACGGGAGCTCATTGCGCAGCACGCGGGTCCACTCGCCACGGGGGCGGGACCAGATGCGGTTCACCAGTTCGCCCATCATTACCTCGTTCTTGCCGGGGGGAGGTCCGACCGTTGGGGGGTCGGTCGGACCCGTGGAGGTTGCCTCCGTCTCCGGCTCATCCGGTCCGGAAAGGGAGTCGAGGGTCCTCCGCTACCTCATAGAGGACCCCCGCCCCTACCGGTCCCGGCGCTTTGCCGGGTCTTTGCCATCGGGATGACAGTGGATCAGCCGAAGACGGTCTGGGCAGTGTTCATACACGAGAAGTTGTCACGTTACGACAAATCTTATGGAGATCACGTGTAGTTCCGAGAAGCTGCTGCCCCCAAGACGACTTTGACGTATCTCGTCATCCGCGCGGAACACGCGCGATCGGGAGGCTCCATGTCCATGTCCCAAACGCCTTCTCCCTCACAGGGGCGCCACGGGGGACGCCAAGCACCTGGAGGACGACGAGCCGCTCGCCGGACTCGGCGGGACCAGCCCGGTATCGGGTGGTCCCGGAACATCCGCATCTACGCTATCGTCGCGACCGTCGTGCTGTCCCTCATCGTGACGTACAACGCCGGCGCTTTCAGCCAGACTTTCGCGTTCCTCGACTTCGGCGCCGGGGTGCTCGCCCTGGTCTGCCTCAGCTCCGCGGTGCTGTGGGGGCTCGCCGCGACCGACCAACTGATCCTGCACTCGAACCACCGGCTCATCGCCCAGGGCATCCACCGGGCGGCCGCGGTCGCCGGCCTCCTGTTTCTCGGCCTTCACATCTGGGTGAAGGTCGCCGAGAGCCACACGAACGCAGCTTCGATCGTGTTACCGTTCGCTGACGCAAAGCAGCCGGTGCTGATCGGGCTCGGAACCATTGCCGGTTACCTCTTCGTCATCGCAGCGGTGACCGGAGCGGTCCGCAGCTCGTTCGCCGCCGCGGGCAACTCCCGCTGGCGGTACCGGTGGTGGCGGGCACTCCATGTGGGCGCCTACCCTGCCTGGGGCCTCGCGCTGGTCCATGGTCTGAAGGCCGGACGTGAGGCCAAGATCTGGGCGACGTACGGCTACATCGCGGCTCTGGCCGGGGTGGCCATCGCGCTGTGGATGCGGCTCGCAGCCCGGCGCAGCCAGGACGACGATCGAGGGGACGGCATCTCGGTGAGGAACCCGCCCGCCCGCGGCCTTCAGGAAGGCCGCACCCGGCGCGCCGCGCCCACCGTGCCGCGGCCCCGCTCGGCCGACTCGGGCCGGCGGGACGGTGCATCACTCGGTGCCTCCCGTGGGTGGGACCGGTGATCAAGACAAAACCCAGGCTGGCCTGTGTCGATCCGCCCCGGCTGCTGGCCGGGCTGGACGAGGCGTACCGGCTCGACCGGGTCGGCCACCTGACGGTGCACGGCACGATGCCCGCCCTGAGGGCGGACGAACTCGTCGCGCTCGCGGAGAACATCGATCTCCGCGGGCGCGGCGGGGCCGGTTTCCCCTTCGCCAAGAAGGTCAGCGCGGTCGTCGAGGCGGCCGGCCGCGCGGGCGGCCGTTGCAACGTGGTGGTCAACGGCAGTGAGGGCGAGCCGAGTTGTCTCAAGGACACCGCGCTGCTGCTGCACACCCCGCACCTGGTCATCGACGGTGCCACCCTGGCCGCCGAGGCGATCGGCGCCGAGGAGGTCGCCATCGCGGTGCACCGGGCGGACGTCGAGGAGTCACTGAACGCCGCCGTGGCCGAACGCGGCCCCAGCGGCGTCCCGGTGTCGGTCACCCTCACGCCCGACCGGTTCGTGGCCGGTGAGGGCGGTGCCGTCATCAACGGCATCAGCGGCGCCCCGGCCATCCCCAACGGCCGGAAGATCCGGTCCAGCGAGAACGGTCTCGGCGGGCTGCCCACCCTGCTGTCCAACACCGAGACCTATGCCCAGCTCGCCGTCGCGGCGCGGATGGGCGCCCTGCCGTACCGCTCGGTGGGGCTGCCCACCGAGCCGGGCACGACACTGCTGACGGTCGGCGGCAAGTACGTGATGGAGACGCCGACCGGAGTGCCGCTGACCTACGTCCTGGAGCTGTGCGGGCTCACCCCCGGCCAGGGCGTGCTGGTGGGCGGCTACCACGGCAAGTGGCTGGACCCGAAGAGCATCAACGCCACCACCATCTCGCGCGAGTCCATGAAGAAGCACGGCGCGCGGCTGGGTGCGGGCGCGGTGCTGCCCATCCCCGAGGACACCTGCCCGCTCGGCGAGACCTCGCGGGTGGCCCGCTGGCTGGCCGCCGAGACGGCCGGTCAGTGCGGTCCCTGCTTCATCGGGCTGCCCGCGCTCGCGGACGCGATCGGCCAGGTGGAGCGGGGTGGCGGGCAGTCGGCCATCGACAATGTGCGCGCGTACATCAACTCGGTGCGCAAGCGCGGCGCGTGCAGCCACCCCGACGGTACGGCCGGCTTCGTGACCACCGCGCTGGACGCGTTCCCCGAGGAGTTCGAGTCCCATGCACGCGGCGCGGGCTGCGGGCGGCCCACCATGGGTGTCCTGCCGCTGCCCGAGGAGTCCCAGCCGCTGGCCCTGCCGCCCGGGCCGACGTCCGCCCCGCCGCGCGGGGAGCGGCAGCAGCGGGGCCCGATGGAGAAGCTCCTGGTGGACTGGTCGCTGTGCCAGGGCCACGGGCTGTGCGCGGACATCCTGCCGCCCGAGGTGCTGACGCTCGGCATCGACGGATATCCGTCCTCCGCCCGGATGGATGTGCCCCGTCAGCTGCGCGGACAGGCGGTGCGCGCGGTGCGCCGGTGCCCCGCGCTGGCGCTGCGCATCGAGGAGTAGCCCGCCTTCGAAGTCCCCCTCCCGCGACGGCCGTTGCGCAACGGCCGTCGCTTGTTTGTGCGCCCTCGTATCCAGCGTTTTTTGCGTCTGGTGACAAATTTTTAACTGGCTGAACGTCCCTCGGCGCGGGCTCCGTATGGGCATGGTGTCGGCGCCTTCACCGCCGGACACCGATAAGGATTTCGCAGGGAGTGGTCATGGAGAAGCGGCGTCAGATCGCATTCGCGGGAGTGTCCGCGGCGATGGTCATGCTGACGGCGGCGTGTGGCAGCAATGACACCTCCGCGGGCAGCGCGAACGTCCAGCCCGTGGGTGGCAGCAGCCAGACGGCGAGTGCGGGTGCTTCGGCGTCGGCGGGTGCGGGCGCGGCGGCCGCGGGGGCCGGCGCGACCGGCGGGTACGGTGACACCGGCGCGGCGGCGGGCAGCGGCGAGGCGGGCAGCGGGAGCAAGACGGGCCCGGCGAAGGAGCTCGCGGTCAAGAGCGACGCCAAGCTCGGCAAGTTCGTCTCCGACAGCGCCGGTATGACCCTCTACCGGTTCGACGAGGACACCCCGAAGCCGGCCAAGTCCAACTGCAACGACGCGTGCGCCACCAAGTGGCCGCCGGTGCCCGCGGACGACGCCACGGCCGGTGCGGGCATCGACTCCAAGAAGCTCGGCAAGGTCAAGCGCGCCGACGGCAGCGAGCAGCTGACCCTGGAGGGCTGGCCGGTCTACCGCTACGCGGGCGACACCAAGGCGGGCGACACCAAGGGCCAGGGCGTGGGCGGCACCTGGAACGCGCTGGCCCCGGACGGGAAGCCGGCCGGCAAGAAGGCCGGTGGCGGCGCCCTGGAGCTGATGGTCAACAACAACGCCGACCTCGGCAAGATCATGGTGAACGGCGAGGGCATGACCGTCTACCGGTTCGACAAGGACAGCGCGTGGCCGATGAAGACGGCCTGCGTCGACGCCGCCTGCCTGGACAAGTGGAAGCCGGTCAAGGCCATCGACACCACCAAGGTCTCCGGGGTGGACGCCTCGAAGGTGACCTCCTTCACCCGCCCCGACGGCACCAAGCAGGCCGCCTTCGACTGCTGGCTGCTCTACACCTTCGCCGGGGACAAGAAGCCCGGCGACACCAACGGCCAGGGCGTCAAGGGCACCTGGTTCGCGCTCGACGACAAGGGCAAGAAAGTGACCCAGTAAGACGGCATGATGGTCCATCCCGACGGGGGCCCGGAGCGGCGGCGCTTCGGGCTCCCCGCCGGACGTCGACGGGAGGGTTGAAGTGTCACGCGTACTCCGTGCCGCGGCGCTCGGTGCGGCATTGCTCTGTGCGGGCGGCCTGGTGAGCGGCTGCGGCGGAAGCAGCCATGCGGACGGCAAGAAGAAGGAGAAGGCGCACGCCGCCAAGGAGCTGGGGAAGCCGGGCAAGCCCGCGGCTCTGACGCAGATCGCCGACGCCATCGGCTGCAAGGCGACCATCGTCACCGAGGCGGACGAACTGCGCCAGGGCTCCTGCCAGTCCAGCAAGGGCGACCGGTACACCATGGTCACCTTCGCCACCGCGAAGGGTCAGAAGGACTGGCTGAACACCTCGAAGGACTACGGGGGCATGTATCTGGTCGGCGCCCGCTGGTCGGTCACCGGTCAGTCCTCGGGATCCCTCAAGCCCCTGCGCGCGAAGCTCGGCGGGGCCATCGAGCAGGGCTCGGTGCACCACGGTGGGTCGAAGTCCCAGGGCGGTTCCGGGTCCCACGACGGGGGCATGAAGCACGACGGGATGAAGATGGACTGACCGGTGCCCGGACCCTCGCTCGGGGCTCAAGCCGCCCGGGAATCGGCCCACTTGAGCAGATCGGGGTCGGCGAGCGTGGAGACCCACAGATCCACCGGCGGACGTTCGTCGACGGGTTTGCGCGGTCCCACGCCGAGCACCCTCAGCCCGGCCCGGGAGGCGGACAGGAAGCCGCAGTGGGAGTCCTCCACCGCGAGCGCGTCACCGGGGGCCGCACCGCACAGGCGGGCGGCCGCCAGATACACATCGGGGTGGGGTTTGGGCCGCACTTCCCCGCCGGGGACCAGCACATGGTCGAAGTAGCGCAGCAGCCCGGCCTTGGAGAGCCCGTCCTCGACCACGTCGCGCGGGCAGTTGCTCGCCACGGCCAGCGGTGCGAACGCCGCCGCCTTGTGGACGAGTTCGGCCGCACCCGGCATGGTGACCGGGTTTTCCGCGACCAGTCTGCGGAATGCGCTCAGCAGCTGCCGGGTCATCTCGTCGGCGAGATCGGGAAGTCCGGCGAATTCGGCCATCATGCGGCCGCATTCGGTGTAGTGGAGGCCCTTGGTGCGCCGCGCGAACTCCTCGTCGCAGACGGCCCCGTAGTCCGCGAGCACCACTTCGCGAGCCTCTTCCCAGTGCCGTTCGGAGTCCATCAGAGTGCCGTCACAGTCGAAGACGATGGCGGCGGGGGTCCATGCGAGAAGCGTTTCTGCTGTCATCTGCCTGCCGTTCCAGGAGAGATGGGGGAATCGGCGCAGGGTGTGCCTGTAGCCACGGGGAGCAGCGCGGTGAATTTCTGGGCGGGCGCTGCGCGCGGAATGCCGGATGCGGCATGGGAAAGCCGTACAGGCGGAGAATTGCCTGCCCGAAACATAACGATCACTACGTTAGTGAGATGACTCCAGGTAAGCAAGGTGTCACCGAGCGTCGGCGATTTGTTCGTCGCTCAGTACGTTCGTAGCTCGCTGTGTTCGTCGCTCGGGGCGTTCGTCGTCCTGGTGTGCGGTCAGCCGTACTGGAGCACACCGACCGCCGTGCAGATGTCCGCCTGGCGCAGCCGGAAGACACACGTTCTGCCGTGGGAGACGCACTCGACCACGGCGGGCGGATGGGACTCGGTGAACCGGATCGCCTTCATCCGGCAGGCCAGGGGCCGGATCAGCAGGCCCCCGGTGGCCAGCGCCGCGGCCTGCCGGGCGCCCTCCAGCAGCACCAGCCCCGGCACATGGTCGCTCCAGTGGTCGAAGAAGAACGGGTGGCGGGGGTCCGCGGGATCCAGGTACACCACTCCCCCGTCCCGCACCACCAGCACGTCCCGGGCCGCCGGCACGCCCAACTGCGCTGGTGAGGGCCGTACGGCGGCACGCAGTCGGCGCCTCGCGGTCTGGCCCGAGTGTGCGGAGCGGGTCTCCGCGTAGGCCGTGCCGTCGAGGAAGCGGGCGGTGCCCCCGGCCCGTGCGAAGATCCGGCCACCCGCCCACAGGCCGACGTCGAGCCGCATCCCGGACACGAACCGCCCGGTGGGCTGCGCGGTGCGGACGTCCGTCACCGCGATCCGGCAGGTGATGTCGGTCGCCCCGTGCGGGGCGCGGGGCTCGGCCTCCGGGTCGAGCCGGAAGGACAGGTCGCGGATCAGGAAGTGTGCGCCCGCGGGCACGGCGTAGTACCGGGTGGGGATGTAGATCCCCAGTTCGCGCAGCGTTTCGGCGATCATCAGCGGATGGTGCCGACCGTCCCCGCCGTGCGGGAACGTCGGATGGGACCGGGGCCACTGGGCGGCCGCCTCGAACCGTCCGTCACCCAGCGTACGGACGTCGGTGAGCAGCACCTCGGCCACCGAGACCCGGTGCACGGCCTCACGTGCCACGGTGCGGGACCAGCTGAGCGGCCGACCGGTGGGACCGGTCGGCTCCGAAAGGCCGCGAGCCTCGCGAACGATCACCATAAAATACTAATAATGTTTGACCTGTCTGTCCTCATCACCATCAGCGGCCGAAAGTCCGCTAAGTTCACTCCGTCACACCGGACCGGCTGATGAAGGACGACGAACACGTGCAAGAACGGGCCGAACAAACACGCCGGTCTCTTCTGGAAGCGGCCGCATCCCTTTTCGACGAACGCGGATACGCGGGAACGAGCATCAGCGACATCACCGCCCGTTCGGGTCACACCAGCGGCGCCATTTACTTCCACTACACCAGCAAGGAAAGACTCGCCCTCGCCGTGGTGCAGGAACACTTCGCCACCTGGCCGCCCCTGATCGACCGGCACACCGGGCTCCACGTGCCCGCCCTGGAGCAGCTCGTCCGGCTCAGCTTCGCGGTGGCCCGCGCCTTCCGCGATGACATCGTGGTACGGGCGGGGGCCCGGCTGTGGACCGAGCGCTCCCTGATCGCGGCACCCTTCCCGCCCCCGTTCATCGGCTGGATCGACGCCGTCGGGGCCATGCTGGAACGGGCCCACGGCGAGGGCGAGCTGGCCGCCCACGTCGATCCGCTGCCCGCGGCCCGGAGCATCGTGTGTGCCTTCTTCGGCCTGCACACGGTGTCCGAGGCCCTCGACGGGCGGCGGCTCGTCGAGGACCATCTGGGCGAACTGTGGACCCTGCTGCTGCCCTCGCTGCGGGCCGCCCCCGGACACCCCGGACACACCGCCGAGCTGCTGGCGGCGGCCCGGGGCGCGTGACCGGGGGCCGGGCTACTTCCAGATCTCGGCGACCCACTCCGGGTGGTCGATGAACGGGTTCCGGTTGTGCTGGAAGTCGTCGTAGATGACCTGGTTGCGCTTCTTCTCGAAGGCGTCCGGCGGGTCCTCGTCGTTCCACTTCTTCAGCACGGAGAGCCGTCCCATATAGGGCTGGCTGCCGTTGTCGACCTTGTCGTTGGGCTCCAGGTCGGGGAACCCCTCGCCACCCTCGTAGCGGACCGACATGTACAGGATCATCCGGGCCACATCGCCCTTGACCTGGTCACGGGGCTCGAAGGAGTCGTCGTCGGTGCGGTTGCCCGGCGCCTCCCCCACCTCCGAGCCGCCCTCGTCGAAGTCCTTGTTGCCACGCGTGCTGTTGACCGAGACGTCGGTCGGGCGCAGATGGTGGATGTCCGTGCCGGGCCCGGTGGACGTGCCGAAGTCGCCGTGCGACTTCGCCCAGACGTGTTCGCGGTTCCAGTCGTCGGCGTTTCCGCCGTTCGAGTCCTTGCTCTGGGACCGGCCGGTGTAGAGCAGGATGACGTTGGCGGAGTTGTCCGGGTCCTCGTCGGTCTTCTTGAGGGCGTCCCAGACCTCGTCGTACGAGAGCTTGCTGACGTCCCTGCTGATGATCTGGTTCAGGGCGTCCTTCAGCGGCTCCCCGGTCTTGCCTATCGCGTCCTTGTAGTACGTGTCGTCGTACGCCGTGCTGGTGGGTACCGCGGTGGCCGGGGTCTGCGCCGTGACGGCGACCGTCACGACGCCGGCCAGCAGTGCCAGGGATTTCCAGCGGGTCACACGGGTCATGTGTGGTGTCCTCTCCCCGATTTACGACCGTTGTTCGATCCCCGAAAGCGTGTCAGACACAGGATCGTCCAATGGTGAACATCATGAAGAGATTCCGTGTCAGGGCCATGACCGAATCAGGACCCTGGACCCGGCCGTCACAGCGAGGCGCCCCCGCACATCACCAGCGTCTGGCCGGTCACCGCACCGCCCTCCGGGCCCAGCAGGAACGACGTCAGCCCGGCCACCTCCTCGGGGCGTACGAGCCGACCGAGCGGCGGAAGGACGGGCGGGGTACGGCTGCGGCCCGGGTCCCGCAGCATCGGGGTGTCCGTCGGCCCCGGCGCCACCACGTTCACGGTGATCCCGCGCGGCGCCAGTTCGGCCGCCCAGGACCGGGCCAGGCCCGTCAGCGCCGCCTTGGTGGCCGCGTACTGGCTCTTGCCCGGGACGCCGGTCATCGTCCGGCTGCCCACCAGCACCACCCGGCCGCCGTCCCGGACCCGGTCCACCAGCGCGTCCGCCAGGACGGTCGCCGCCTGGACGTGGATGCGCCACATGAGGGACCCGTCCTCGGCGTCCAGTTCTCCCAGCCGGGCGGAGCGCTGGACGCCCGCCGCGTGCACGAGGGCGTCCAGCGGGCCGTCCTCGTCCATCGGGGTGAGCGCCTCCGGCAGCTCCTCCGGCCGGGCCAGGTCGGCCGGGAGCCAGCGCAGCCGGTCGTGCCCGTGCGGCGGGGCCGTACGGCTGATCCCGGTGACCCGCCACCCCTCGTCCAGCAGCCGGGTGGCGATGGCGGCGCCGATGCCGGAGCTGACGCCGGTGACCACGGCGTGACGGTGGCGGGGCTCGGCCGGGGGCTCAGTCATCGGCCGCCCAGTCCGGGCTGACGCGGACGTACTTGATGGCCTGGCGGTGGTACGTGTACGCGATGTGCAGCGTGCCGTCCGGGGTCTGCCGGATGGTGGGATACGACAGCTCCCGGTTGAGCCGGTCGCGTGAGTTGTTGGTCAGGCAGTGTCCGTCGCCCACGTCCAGATCGCGCCGTACGGGCCAGGTGCGGCCGCCGTCGGCGGACAGCGCGAGGGTCATCGGCGCCCGGGGCGCGCCCCAGAAGGCGCCGGCCGTGTCTTCTGGTTGCGCGGGTGCGGCGGCCGGGGAATCGCCCGCCTGTCCGTCGTCGTCGATCTCGTCGTACAGCGAGACCCGGCGGGCCGTCGCGTCCGCGCGGCTGCTGTGGTTGTACACCAACGCCAGCCGTCCGTCGCCGAGCGGGACGTACTGGACGGAGGAGTTGTTGTTGGGCAGCTCGGTGGGCTCCGGCTCGCTCCAGCTCTCCCCGCCGTCCGTGCTGTGCGAGCGGTACACCGCGTCGGCCCAGCGGCTGCGGAACAGGGCCAGCAGCGTGCCGTCCGGGAGCGGGTGGACGTTCATGTGCACACAGCCGGTGGAGCCCAGCACGGGCCGCTCCCGCCAGGTGCGGCCCTCGTCGTCGCTGAGCATCACCGCGCTGGTGTCATGGTCGCCGACCCACTTGGCGCCGGGGGTGGACACGCAGTGGAACACCGGCAGCAGCCACCGCCCGCCGTCCAGGACCGCGATCGGCTGACGGATGAACACCCCGCCCCCGCCGGTGGCCGGGAAGAGGGTGCGCGGCGCGCCCCAGGTGTCCCCGTTGTCGTCCGACACCCGGACCCGGACCTCCGCGGTGTCCTGGTTGCCCGCCTGCTGGGCGGTGTAGAGCAGCCACAGCTCACCGGCCGGGGTGGGGAACAGCAGCGGGTTCTGCTCCGAGCGCGCCGGATCGTCGGACAGCCGGACCGGCTCCGACCAGGTGTCGGAGCCGGGGGCCAGCCGGGAGAACCACACGGAGATGTCCGGCACGCCCTCCTGGGTGCCGCCGAACCATACGCAGCCGAGGTCGCCGCCGGGCAGCACGGTCAGGTTGGCGGCGTGGTTCTGGACGGCGGGTGCGGGCAGGAACGCCTCCTGGCGCGCCGGGTCGCCCGGCCGCGGCCGGAGCCGCCCGTCCGTCAGCGGTATCGCGGTGTCATGGTCGGCGGTCATGGCGCCGGGCTCCTCGTGGTGTGCGGTGGTACTGGTGTACGTCATCGGCCGGGGCTCCCCGCCCTGGCCCTCCCCCGGCACCCGGCCCCACGGGACACGCCCGGGGCGTTCGGGGGCCCGGGGGCGGGGCCCCCGGTTCGGGAAGGGGCGGGGTGGGGAAAGTCCACGGGCTTACCTGTTGTACGCGGGCATCGGGCCCCTCAGCCGGGCGCCCACCTCGTCGCACGCCGCCACCACGTCCTCCGGCAGCGGACCCGCGGCGGCCGCCGCCAGGTTGGCGCGCAGATGCTCGATCCGGGAGCCGCCCAGCAGCAGGGCGTCCACGCCATCGCGGCCCAGCAGCCAGCGCAGCGACAGGTCGGTCAGCGGGATGGACGCCTCGTCCGCGATCCGCCCCAGGTCGCGGACCGCCTCGAAGAGGCGGGGGTCCCAGTAGCGCTGCCGGTACATCGCGGCGAGCTTGGAGTCGCCGAAGCGGCCGGTCTCGGGGGTCTCCTCGAAGGCATGACGCCCCGTCAATAGGCCACCGCCCAGCGGGTTGTAGACCATCGTGCGCAGGCCACTGGTGGCCGCGTACTCCCGGTACTCCTCCTCGATGCGCCGGGCCAGCAGGTTGTACAGCTGCTGCGCCACCACCGGGCGCGGGGCGCCCACCCGGTCGGCGGTGTGGGTCAGTTCGGCGATCTGCCAGGCGGCGTAGTTGGAGACGCCGAGTGCGCGGACCTTGCCCTCGGCGACGAACTCGGCGACCGTGCTCAGCGTCTCCTCCAGCGGGGTCGCGCGGTCGGGCTGGTGGAGGTAGAAGAGGTCGACGTGGTCGGTGCCGAGGCGGCGCAGGCTGCCTTCGAGGGCCGCGCGCATGCCGCGCGCGGACAACGGGGAGTGCTCACCGGCGTCGGCGTGCGGCATCCCGGCCTTGGTGGCGAGGACGATCCGGTCGCGGCGGCCGGGCAGCAGCTCGGCGAGGAGGGTTTCGGTGACGCCCCCGACGTACGCGTTGGCGGTGTCCACGCCCGTCACCCCGGCGTCGAGCGCGGCGTCCAGCATCGCCTCGGCGCCCGCCCGGTCCACCGTGTCGCCGAAGGTCATGGTGCCCAGCACCAGCCGGGACAGCGGCACCGGGGCCCCGGGCACCGTCACCCCGCCGGGCGACGCCTGGGAGGTGGTGTGGGTCTGCGCGTGCGCGTTCACTGCGTTGCTCCTGATGTTCGGTGATGGTCCTGGCCATGGCCATGGTCCTGGTCGGTCACGATCGCGGACACCAGTGCGCGCGGTTTGCGCCCCCGCATCGTCGCCGGGTCGAGCGCCGCGCGCCGCAGCGCCCTGGTGTACGGCTCGGTGGGCGCGGCGAGCACGTCCGCGGTCGGTCCCGATTCGACGATCCGCCCGCCGCGCATCACCACCACCTCGGAGCTGATCTCGCGGACCACTCCGAGGTTGTGGGAGATGACGATGTAGGCGAGGTTCCGTTCGGCCTGGAGTTCGCGCAGCAGCTGGAGCACCTGGGCCTGTACGGAGACGTCCAGCGCGGACGTGGCCTCGTCGCAGACCAGCAGGTCCGGCCCGCTGGCCAGGGCGCGGGCGATGCCGATCCGCTGCCGCTGGCCACCGGAGAACTCGGCCGGGCGGCGCTGGAGGGCGCTGGTGGGCAGGCCCACCTGGTCGATCAGCTGGGCGGCCCGGCGGCCGCGTTCGGCGGCGGACCGCATCCCGGCCAGCCGCAGCGGCTCGGCCACGATCTCCTCGGCGGTCAGATGCGGGTCCAGTGAGCCGTACGGGTCCTGGAAGACCATCTGCACCCGGCGCCGCAGCGGCCGCAGCCGCCGCTCGGGCAGCGACGCGATGTCGGTGCCGTCGAGCAGGATGCGTCCCTCGGTGGGGCGCAGCAGCCGGACGAGGGAGCGGGCGATGGTGGACTTGCCGCAGCCGGACTCGCCGACGATGGCGAGCGCCCCGCCGGGCGCGACGGTGAAGCCGACGCCGTCCACCGCGCGGAACACACCGCCCGGGACCGGGTATTCGACAACCAGGTCCTCGACGGCCAACAGGGGTGTGCTCACAGCGACGCCTCCTTTGCGGAAGGAGCGGCAGGGGTCTCGTCCCAGGGGCCCAAGGTGGGGACGGCGGCGAGCAGATCGCGGGTGTACGCCTCGGCGGGGTGTTCCACGATCTGTTCGACGGGGCCGGATTCCACGAAGCGGCCGCCGCGCATGACGTGGATGCGGTCGGACACCAGCCGGGCCACCCCCAGATCGTGGGTGATCATGAGGATGCCGATGCCGGTGCGTTCCTGGAGTTCCATCAGCAGGTCGAGGACGCCCGCCTGGACGGTGACGTCGAGCGCCGAGGTCGGCTCGTCGGCGACCAGCAGCTCGGGGTCGGCTGCGAGCGCGATGGCGATGAGGACGCGCTGGAGCATGCCGCCGGAGAACTGGTGGGGGTAGGCGCCCCACCGGGTCTCGGGGCGGGGGATCCGTACCCGGCCGAGCAGTTCGATGCCCTGGGCGCGGGCGTCGGCGCGGGACAGCTCCGGGTGGCGGATGCGCAGCGCCTCGCCGAGCTGGCGGCCGATGGTGTGCACCGGGCTGAGCGCGGTCATCGGGTCCTGTGGGATGAGGGAGACGCCGCGGCCCCGGATCCGGCGGGCCGCGCGGGGGTCGGCGACGACGTCGACGCCCTGGATACGGGCGGTGCCGGACAGCACGGCCAGCCCCTCGGGCAGCAGCCGCAGCAGGCCCATCGCGGTGGTGGACTTGCCGGAGCCGGACTCGCCGATGAGGGTCACGGTCTCGCCCGCGGCGAGGGTGAAGCCGACGCCGTCGACCGCGCGGACCACGCCGCGGTCGGTGATCAGCTCGATCTGGAGGTCCTCGACCTCCAGCAGCGGGGCCTGTCGGTCGCTCGTCACGATCGCGTCGCTCATCAGGAGCCCTCCGTCGCACGTCGGCGGGTACGGTCGCGCAGCCCGTCGCCCAGCAGGTTGACCCCGACCACCAGCAGCGCGATGACGAGGCCGGGCAGGGTCACCAGCCACCAGGAGGTGGTGATGTAGTCCTGGCCGTCGGAGATGATGCGCCCCCAGGTGGCGAACGGCCGCTGGGGTCCGGCGCCGAGGTAGCTGAGCGCGCTCTCCAGCAGGACGGCCTGGGCGAGCAGCAGCAGGACGACCAGGGACGCCTGGCGGACGATGTTGGGGATGATGTGGCGGGCCAGGATGGCGATCTGGCGCAGCCCCAGCACCCGGGCGGCGGCCACGTACGGCTTCTCGCGTTCGACCAGCACCAGCGAGCGGGTCAGCCGGGCCACCTCGGGCCACTGGGCGATGGCGATCACGCAGGTGATGACGGTGACGGACGGGCCGAACAGGGCGACGACGAGCAGCAGCATCATCAGCAGCGGCAGCGACATCTGCGCCTCCAGCAGCCGGGAGACGATCGCGTCCACCCAGCGGCCGAAGTATCCGGCGGCGGCGCCCGCGACGATGCCGATGAGGCCGGAGACGAGGACGGCGAGCACACCGATCGACAGGGACACCTGGCCGCCGTGCAGCACCCGGGAGAGCAGGTCGCGGCCGAGCTGGTCGGTGCCGAAGAGATGGCCGTCGGTCAGCGGGGGGAGCCGGCGCCGGGAGAGGTCCTGGTCGTTCGCGCCGGGCAGCGGCAGCAGCTGCGCGAGGGCGACGGGCACCACCACCAACAGGGTGCACACCGTGCCCGTCCACAGCTTCAGGCTCGCGCTGCGGCGGCGCCGGGTGGCGGTCGCGCGGGCCAGGTCGCGGGCGGTGACCCGGCTGGGGCGGGCCGCGGGCGTGGCCTCGGCGGGGGCCGGGGGTTCGAGGGCGCCTTTCATGTCTCAGGCCGCCTTTCCCAGGCGTACCCGCGGGTCGAGCAGCGGGTAGGCCAGGTCGATGAGGAGTTGGACGAGGACCGCCAGCGCGGCGGTGACCAGGACGGTCGCCTGGATCAGCGGGTAGTCGCGGGTCTCCAGGGCGCGGACGACCAGCGAGCCGACACCGGGCCAGCCGAAGACCACCTCGACCACCACGACACCGTTGAGCATCGCGGCGAACCGGGTGCCGAGCGCGGTGAGCACCGGGATGGCGGAGTTGCCCATGGCGTAACGCCAGGTCAGGGCGCGCTCCGAGACACCGCGGGAGCGGGCCGTGGTGACGTACGGCGAACTGAGGGCCGCGACCATCTCGCGCCGCACCAGCCGGGAGATGAGCGCCATCTGAAGGGTCGCCACGGTGATGGTGGGCAGCACCAGGCCGCTCCAGGTGGTGAAGCCGGAGGCGGGCAGGACCGGCATCAGCACGGCGAAGACGGTCAGCAGCATGACGCCGATCCAGAAGTCCGGCATGGACTGTCCGGCGATGGTCAGCACATTGGCGCCGAGTTCGCGCTTGGTGTCGGCGCGGCGGGCCATCCACACCCCCAGCGGCACGGCGACCAGGGTGGTGAGCAGGATCGCGGAGAGGGCGAGGGTGATGGTGTAGGGGACCCGGTCGAACACCACGTCGAAGGCGGGGGCGTGGAAGGAGTAGCTGGTCCCGAGGTCGCCGGTGAACAGATCGCGCAGGAAGACGCCGTACTGGGTGAGCAGGCTCTGGTCCAGCCCGAACTGTTCACGGATCCGGGCGAGGTCCGCGGTGCTGGGGTTGGGTCCGGCCAGGGCGGCGGCCGGGTCGCCGGGTGCCATGCGCACCAGGACGAAGACGGTGGAGAGGGTCAGGAAGATGGTCAGGACGCTCTGGCCAAGGCGGCGTATCAGATAGCGCGGCACGGCTCAGCCCTCCAGGCGCACGGCGGCGAGGTCGTAGCAGTTGAGCTGGAGGAGCCGCACGTCCCGGACCCGGGAGCGGCGGGCCAGCACCACGTCGGGGACGAAGGCCCACAGGCAGGGGCGGGTGTTCCAGATCTCCTTCTGGACGGCGGCGAGCTTGGCGTTCCGCGTCTTCTCGTCGGTCTCGGCGGAGGCGTCGGCCAGCCGGTCGGCGATCTTCGGGAAGACGTAGCCCTGGTAGGTGTCGCGGGTCTTCTCCTTCTCCGGGGTGCCGCCGTACATGCCCTGGAGGCTGGTGCTGGCGTGTCCGGTGGGGACGGAGAAGCCGTTGCCGAGCACGTCCCAGTCGCCGCGGCGGCCCTGCCGCCACTGCTGGATGTCGCCGCCGGGTTCGAACTGCTGGAGCGTCGGGCGGACTCCGACGGCGCGCAGCATCTCCAGGACGGCTTCCATCACCGAGGTGTCGCCGGGGAACTCCCCGGACTCCCAGATGATCTTCACCTTGAGGTCACGGTGGCCGAGCGCGGCGAGCTGCTTGCGCGCCTTGCCGGGGTCGTGGACGTAACCGCCGGTGCGTATCGCGCCCTTGAGGGCCAGCGGGACCACGCCCTCGGCCTGCTGGGCCGATCCGGTGAGCACATCGTCGACGAGGGACTCCCCGTCGATGGCGTAGCTCAGCGCCTCGCGCACCCGCGGGTCGGCCAGCGGATGGCCGTGGGGCTTGCGGAAGTTGAAGAACAGCTGGTTGACGCGGGTGCCGGTTGTGCGGTCGAGGCGCACCCCGGGCAGCCCGCGCAACTGCTCGGCCGAGTCGGGGGTGATGGTGTCGATGACGTCCAGTTCGCCGCTGCGCAGGGCGACCACGCGGCTGGACTCCTCGGGGACGAAGCGGACCCGCACCCCTGGGGTGGCGGGGCGCCGTCCCCAGTACCGGTCGTTGGCGGCGAGCGCGTATTCACCGGTGCCGGAGTTCGCCGAGGTGACCACGTACGGACCGGAGCCGACGCCGCCGGACAGCTCCTCGGGCCGGTTCTTGGCGGCCGGGCTGATGAGGATGTTGGCCATCAGCTGGTCGAGGATGGGGACCGGGCGCTTGGTGTGCAGATGGAACGTGCGCTCGTCCACCGCCTCGAGGGCGGGCCGCTCGGGGAAGAGCCCGACGATGAACGAGCCGTTGACGCCCCAGTACATCTTCAGCGCGGTCGCCACGTCCTTGACGGTGACCGGGCTGCCGTCGGAGTAGCGCACCCCGTCCCGCAGCCGCACCGTCCAGCGGGTGGGCTCGGTCATCTCGAAGCGGTCGGCGAGCACCAGCTCCGGCAGGAGCCCCTTGCCCATCCGGGTCAGGCCCTGGCGGACCGCGCGCTGCACCGTGACGGCCGCGTCGAACTGGTTGAGCTTGTTGTCGAGGCTGACCAGGGAACGGTTCAGCCCCAGGCTGATGGCGCCGGGGCCGGGGCCACCGGTGGGGCCCGCGCACCCGGCGAGCGGGGCGAGGGCGAGACCTGCGGAGGCGCCCGCTCCGAGGCGGAGCATGGCCCGGCGGCTGATGTCCGGACCGCGGACGTCCGGACCGCTGCGGTCCGGGTCTTGGGGGATACGGGTCATCGTTGACCTCTCGGCGGTTCTGAGGCGAGCGACCGGCTCGCTCGACCCGCTCGGACCGGGGGCCGGACGGGTCAAGGTGTCGCGGCGGTCACCGTGACATGACTGCGCGCTTTACGCAATACCTCTCGCGCGATTCGCGCAACGTGTGTCATCATCGAGACCACGGAGGCCGCGTGTCCGCCGTCTGCTCACGTTCGATCACATCTGATCACTCCCCCTGTCATGGCCATTCAAGGAGGTACCGGTGGAGATGCCGCCCTTCCGCAGGGTGCTGGCCATCGCGGACGACCTGTCCGGTGCCGCCGAGACCGCCGCCGGGCTGAGGTCGCGCACAACGCGCAGTCGGGTACTCCTCCTTGGGCCTGCCGCAACCGGTCCCGAGGAGATATCCGCGGCCGACGCGCGGGCCGTGACCGTGCTGGACCTCGACTCGCGCCACTGCCCGGCCGAGGACGCGGCCGACGCGGTCCGCGGCGCACTGCGGATGGCGCCCACGGGCGACACCCTGGTCCTGAAGAAGATCGACTCGCTGCTGCGGGGCAATGTGGCCGCCGAGGTCGCCGCGCTGGCGGCGGACGGGCCGGGCGTGGTCGTCGCCCCCGCCCTGCCGGTCGCCGGGCGCGTGGTGCGCGCGGGCGTGGTGCACCTCGGCGGGGTGCCGCTGCACGAGGGCGAGGCCTGGCGCGCCGAGGCCACGGCCCCGCCGTCCTCGGTGGCCGACGCGCTGGGCGGGTTGCCCACCGCGCTGATCCCCCTCGCGACCGTACGCGCCGCGCGGCCCACCCTGCTGTCCGCGCTGCGGGCCGCGGTGGCGGCGGGACGGGTGGCGGTCTGCGACGCGGAGACGGACGCCGACCTGGACGCGATCGTCGCGGCCTCGCTCGCCGACGACCTGCGGCTACGCCTGGTCGGCACCGGCGGCCTGGCGACCGCCCTCGGCCGCCACCTGGCGGCGGAGGGCGCCGCGCACCCGGCCCCGGCGGCGGGGCCGGAGGCGGCGGAGCCGACGACGCGGGGCCGAACCGCGCCGCGCGCCGGGACCGCTACGCGGCGGGAAACCGCAGCACGGGCGGATACGGCGGCACAGCCCGAGATGGCGGACGCGGCGCCGCGCGCCGAGACCGCAGCGCAGGCGGACAGGGCAACGCGGCCCGAGACGGCGAACGCGGCACCCCACGCGGAAACCGCGCCGCGGGCCGAAGCCGTGGAGACCGCCGACCGGCCCGTGCTGGTGGTCGTCGGTACGGCCGAGCCGGGCGCCGTCGAGCAGGTGCGCCGACTGGTCGCCGACGGCGCCGTACACGTCCCGCTCGACCTGGCCGGACTGCTGTCGGAGCCGCCCGCGGCCGCCCTGCCCCCGCTCACGGCCCCGGTCACGGTCGTCACCATCGCGCCGCCCGCCGGTCCGCCGCGCGGCGTGACATCCCCCGCAACGACCGCCGCCCCGGAGGCCGTTGGCACGGCCTCCGCCGTGGCCGCCACAGCACGGCACCACACCGCGACCACCACCGCACCCGACGGCACGGCCAACGCCCCCGCCCCGGCGCCGCCCCGGCCCGAAACCGGGTCCGGCGACGGCGCCGCGCCCGGCCCCGTGCCCGCCCGGCGGCTGGTGCACGGGCTGGCCCGTGCCGTCGCCGCCGCGCTCGCGGCGCACGACGGCGGTGCCGACCTCGTCCTGACCGGCGGGGAGACGGCCCGCCGGGTGCTGGACGCGCTTGCGATCACCCGGCTCGACCCCGTCGGGCAGGTGCACCACGGCGCCGTACACCTCCGCACTCCCGACGGGCGATCCGTCGTGACCCGCCCGGGCAGCTTCGGCGATCCCGATTCCCTACGTCACATCGTCCGGGCGCTGCACCCCCACTCGACCGAACGGAAGGTCACCTCATGAACGCACCCACCCACCTCGCCCCCGCCGGTCCGCTCCCGCTCATCGCGGTCACCATGGGCGACGGCGCGGGCATCGGGCCCGAGGTGATCGTCCCCGCGCTGCTCGCCCCGGAGACCCTCCGGCGCTGCCGTCCGGTGGTCATCGGGGACGCGGAGCGGCTGCGGCAGGCGGCCCGGCTGCGCGACATCGCGTGCGACATCGTGACGGTCGGCGCGCCCGCCGAGGCCGAGTTCACCCCGGACCGGATCAACGTCATCGACCTCGGGCTGCTCCCCGCCGAGCTGCCCTGGGGCGAGCTGTCCGCGGTCGCCGGGGACGCCGCGTACCAGTACGTACGGGCGGCCGCCCGGCTCGCCATGGACGGTGAGGTGCAGGGCATCTGCACCGCGCCGCTGAACAAGGAGGCCCTGCACGCGGGCGGGCACGTCTTCCCCGGCCACACCGAGCTGCTGGCCCATCTCACCGGTGTCGAGGAGGTGTCGATGATGCTGGCCACCCCGACGGTGAAGGTCATCCACGTCACCACCCACATCGGGCTCATCGACGCCGTCAACAAGATCGAGCCGGGGCTGGTCGAACGCACCGTGCGCCGCGGCCACGACGCGATGGTCCGGGCGGGGACCCCACAGCCGGTGATCGGGGTATGCGGCATCAATCCGCACGCCGGGGAGAACGGGCTGTTCGGCTACGGCGAGGAGGAGGAGAAGATCGTGCCCGCGCTGGAGGTGCTGCGCGAGGACGGCATCGACGCCCGCGGACCGCTCCCCGCCGACACCGCCTTCTTCCTGGCCGGGCGCGGCGACTACGACCTGATCGTGGCCATGTACCACGACCAGGGGCACGGCCCGGTCAAGGTGCTGGGCCTGGAGGCCGGGGTCAACCTCACCGTCGGCCTCCCCGTGATCCGCACCTCCGTCGACCACGGCACCGCGTTCGACATCGCCGGTACCGGCAAGGCCGACGCCGGTAGCATGATCGAGGCGCTGCGGCAGGCCGCCGACATGTCGCCCTCGCCCGCCCGCTGAAGCCACGTGATCGAGAAGATCGAGGAAGACCGAGAAGGACGAGTGACATTGCCGGTACAGGGAGCACGGGCCCGGCGCGACCAGATCGTCCACCTCGCGACGACCACGGGCCTCGCCAGCGTGGAGGAGCTGTCCCGTACGTTCGGGGTCACCGCCTCCACCATCCGCCGTGACCTCGCCCAGCTGACCGCCGACGGTCGGCTGGCGCGGACGTACGGCGGGGCGATGGCCCTCGTCGCCCACCCCGAGGCGTCGCTGCGCCAGCGCACCGGCGAGGCGTTCGATGCGAAGCGGGCCATCGCCCGCTGGGCGGCGTCGACCGTCCGTACCGGCGAGACGGTGCTGCTGGACGCGGGCTCGACCGTCGGCGCCCTCGCCCATGAGCTGCGCACGGCCGAGGGGCTGACGGTGGCCACGACCGGGCTCACCGCGCTCCAGGAGCTGGCGGACGTGGAGTCCGTGCGGGTGGAGTGCCTGGGCGGTACGCTCCGGCCGCTGAGCCAGAGCTTCCTGGGTCCGCTCGCCGAGGCGGCGCTGGAGCGCATGACGTTCGACCGGGTCTTCCTGGGCGCCGACGGGGTGACGGCGGAGCACGGCATCTGCGAGGCGGATCTGCGCCAGACCCGGCTGAAGGAGCTGATGGCCCGGCGCGCCGAGCGGGTGTACGTGCTGGCGCACGCGGCCAAGGTCGGCCGGCGCCCGTTCCACACCTGGATACGGCTGCCGCCCGGCTGGACCCTGGTGACCGACGGCGGCGCCGACCCGGACGAGATCGGGGCGCTGCGCGCCGGGGGCGTCGAGGTCGTGATCGCGGACGCCGGGAATTCCGAATAAGCCACCGAGGAATAGCGAATTACGCCGATAAGCGGCAATCCATGGGCAATCCATAACGGATAGGATGGAATAGGCCGTTATGGCGTCGGGGATTTTCTCCCATTCGGCGCCGTAGCCATGCGTGGGCAGGGGGCGATCGGGCACCCGCCCCGCATATGAGGTGGCCACCGTCTCATGAGCTTTTGGAGGACACCGTGGCACGGCACACCGACCCGATTCCCGCCGCCGACCCGACGCAGCCCGACGACCCCGTGCCGCCGAACCCGACCCCGTCGCCCGGACCGGGCGGCCCGGAGCCCGGCCCCGCGCCGGGGCCCGTGCCCGGTCCGCCGCCGGGACCGCCGCCGGACCCGGTGCCGTCGCCCCCGCCGGAGCCGCCGCCGAACCCCACCCCGGGGCCGCCTCCGGGGCCGTCCCCGGACCCCATCCCCCATCCCCCGGGCCCCGATCCGGTCCCCGACCCCTCCCCGGCGCCGGGCCCGCTGACCTGATCAGGAATACGCTTCTCCCCCTGCCGGCGTAAGCGGACGAGTGCGGGCGCGGTCGCGGTGAGATGGTCGAGTCCCGGACCGGATCCCGGACCGCCAAGGAGCCGCAGATGCCGCGCACCGCACCGTCCCGCCCCGTCCTGGAGCCCGCGGCCGCCGCGTTCGCCGAGGGCCGCAGGACGGTCGACGAGGTGCAGTCCGGTGAGGTTCCCAAGCCCGAGGTGGACGAGGAGTGGATCAGCGTCACCGGGATTCCGGCCGGTGGGGTGAAGGCCCGGATCATCCGTCCGCCGAACGCCTCCGGGACCCTTCCGGTGATCCTCTATGTGCACGGCGCGGGCTGGGTGTTCGGCAATGCGCACACGCATGACCGGCTGGCCCGGGAGCTGGCGGTCGGAGTCGGCGCGGCCGTGGTGTTCCCCGAGTACGACCTCTCCCCCGAGGCCCGCTACCCGGTGGCCCTGGAACAGTGTTACGCGGTCGGGCAGTGGATCGTGGCGCACGGCGAGGGCGCCGGGCTCGACGCGAACCGGCTCGCGGTGGCCGGGGACTCGGTGGGCGGCAACATGACCGCCGCGCTGACCCTGCTGGCCAAGGAGCGCGGCGACGTCTCCCCCGTCCAGCAGGTGCTGTTCTACCCGGTGACCGACGCGAACTTCGACACCGGCTCGTACGACCAGTTCGCCGACGGCTACTACCTGACCCGCGAGGGCATGAAGTGGTTCTGGGACCAGTACACCACCGACCCCGCGCAGCGGGCCGAGATCACCGCCTCCCCGCTGCGCGCGGACACCGGCCAGCTCAAGGGGCTGCCGCCCGCGCTGGTCATCACCGGTGAGGCCGATGTGCTGCGGGACGAGGGCGAGGCGTACGCGAACAAGCTCCGCGACGCCGGTGTGCCGGTGACCGCGCTGCGCATGCAGGGCATCATCCATGACTTCCTGATGCTCGACGCGCTGCGGGACACCCATGCGGCACGAGCCGCGCTCACCCTGGCCGTGGACACCCTGCGCGACGCGCTCGACACGGCCTGACCCCGGTATCCCCGGTGTTCAGCTCCCGGCACCGCGCGCCTTGGCCTGCTGCTTCATCTGCTGCTTGTAGGCGCGCACCTTGCCCAGGGACTCGGGTCCGGTGATGTCGGCGACCGAGCGGTACGAGCCCTCCTCGCCGTACGACCCCGCCGCCTCGCGCCAGCCCTCGGGCCGCACCCCGAACCGCTTGCCGAGCAGGGCCAGGAAGATCTGGGACTTCTGCTTGCCGTAGCCGGGCAGCGCGTTCAGCCGCTTGAGGAGTTCGGCGCCGGTGGGGGCGTCGCGCCACAGGGCGGCCGCGTCGCCGTCGTAGTGCTCGACCAGGTACTGGCACAGCTGCTGGATCCGCTTGGCCATCGATCCGGGGTAGCGGTGCACGGCCGGCTTCTCCGACAGCAGCTCCGGGAACCGCTCGGGGTCGTACGCGGCGATCTCATGGGCGTCCAGGTCGTCGGCGCCCATCCGCCGCGCGATGGTGTACGGGCCGGTGAACGCCCATTCCATGGGCACCTGCTGATCGAGCAGCATGCCGGTCAGGAGAGCGAGGGGGCTGCGCGCGAGCAGGGCGTCGGCCTCGGGCTGCTGGGCGAGACGAAGGGTGGCGTCCATCCCCGGCGGATACCCACCGCTCCGATACCGAATCACCCAGCGTCACAATTCCCCCCAAAGGTGCAGGAAAGGCGGGGCGATTTGGTCGAATTGCACGACCTTGGGGGGCGTGCGAGCCTGGTTGCGACCGCAGAACCGACCGTGAAACCGATCGCCCTCTCAAGAGCGGGACCTCACCGCTTCACCGCTGTGCCGCGGGCAGGCCGTGACATCGGACCACGGAGGCGAGTGACCATGTCAGCAACCGCGACTCGCCGCCGACGCCATGACGACACCCCCGACACCGGCGGCGCCTTTCTGCGAATGTCCCGGCTGCCGTCCGGGCCGGAGCGCGACGCGCTGCGCGAGGCGATCATCTGCGAGTGGCTGCCGGTCGCCAAACGCCTGGCGCTGCGCTTCCGCAACAAGGGCGAGAACATGGAGGACCTCACCCAGGTCGCCTCGCTGGCCCTGGTGAAGGCCGTCGACCGCTACAACCCGGACCTCGGCCACGCCTTCCCCTCGTATGCGATCCCCGTCATCACCGGAGAGCTGAAGCGGCACTTCCGCGACTATCTGTGGACGCTGCACATCCCGCGCAACATCCAGGAGGTCCGCTCCCGCACCCGCTCGGCGCGCGACGCGCTGGAACAGGAGCTGGGCGGCCGTACCCCGACCATCGGGGAGATCAGCACCCGCACCGGCATGCCGCAGGAGGACGTACGCGCCGGTCTGGAGGCGAGCGCCTCCTGCACCCCGCTGTCCCTCAACGCCGCGGTGCAGGGCGCCGAGGAGCGGCTGCTCGCCGAGACCGTCGGCGCGGACGACGCCGCGATCGAACGGGTCGTCAACCGGGAGTCGCTGCGGGTGCTCATCGCGAACCTCTCCGAACAGGACCGCTACGTGCTCTACCTGCGGTTCTTCGCCGGGCTTTCGCAGAGCCAGATCGGCGAGATCCTCGGCTTCTCGCAGATGCACATATCCCGCAGGCTGTCCCGGCTCTACAGCGAGCTGCGCCAGGGGCTGCTGGCCCACGCGTAGCCCGCCCGGTCCCCGTTGTTCTCCCCCGGCAGGAGGTGCCGATGCGCTCCGAGACCGCCCGTATCGCCGCGGACGACGCCCTGCTCGTGGGCGATCTGGCCATCCCCGAACACCCCTCGGCCGTGGTGGCCTTCGCACACGGCAGCGGCAGTTCCCGGCACAGCCCGCGCAACCGCGCGGTGGCCGGGGTGCTCCAGGGGGCAGGGCTCGCGACGCTGCTGTTCGACCTGCTCACCGACGCCGAGGAGCGGGTGGACGCGATCACCGCGGAGCACCGCTTCGACATCCCGCTGCTGGGACGGCGGCTGGTGGCGGCGGTCGACTGGCTCGCCGGGCACCCCGGCACCAGCGGGCTGCCGGTGGGCCTGTTCGGAGCCAGTACGGGCGCGGCGGCCGCCCTGACCGCCGCGGCGGAGCGGCCGGAGCGGGTGCGGGCCGTGGTGTCCCGGGGCGGGCGCCCGGACCTGGCGGGCGGGGTGCTGAACCGGGTGGGCGCGCCGGTGCTGCTGGTGGTGGGCGGGGACGACCACGAGGTGCTGGGGCTGAACGAGCAGGCCGCCGCGATGCTGGCCGCGCCGCACGAACTCCATGTGGTGCCCGGGGCGACCCATCTCTTCGAGGAGCCCGGGGCGCTGGAACAGGCGGCGGAGGCGGCGCGGGACTGGTTCGCGCGCATGGCCGAGCAGCGCGACACCCAGCGCTAACCCAACGCTAGCCCCCAGCACCTCTCGGCTAGCCGCCCAGCACCTCGCGCAGGTCGTACGAGACCGGCTCCTCCAACTGTGCGTAGGTGCACTCCCCCGGCTCTCGGTCGGGCCGCCAGCGCCGGAACCGGGCGGTGTGCCGGAAGCGGTCGCCCTGCATGTGGTCGTACGCCACCTCGCACACCCGCTCCGGACGCAGCGGCAGCCAGGAGAGGTCCTTGACGCCGGTCCAGCGGCTGGGCGCACCCGGCATCCGGCTCTGGGCGTGCGCCTCCTCCCGCGCCCAGTCGGCCCACGGGTGGCCCTCGACCGACTCCATGCGCAGCGGCTCCAGTTCGGTCATCAGCTCCTGGCGGCGGCGCATCGGGAACGCGGCGCAGACGCCGACGTGCTGGAGGCGGCCGGTGGCGTCGTGCAGGCCGAGCAGCAGGGAGCCGACGACCGGTCCCGACTTGTGCAGACGGAGCCCGGCCACCACGCAGTCGGCGGTCCGCTCGTGCTTGACCTTGACCATGACGCGCTCGCCGGGCCGGTAGCCGAGGTCGGGGCGCTTGGCGACGATGCCGTCGAGCCCGGCGCCCTCGTAGTGGTCGAACCACCGACGGGCCACCTCGACGTCGTCGGTCCAGGGGGCGGTGAAGACGGGGGCGGTGGCCTCGCGCAGCGCCTCGGTCAGGGCGTCGCGGCGCTCGCTGAGGGGTGCGTCCATGTACGAGGTGTCGCCGAGGGCGAGGAGGTCGAACGCGACGAAGCCCGCCGGGGTGGTACGGGCCAGCAGCCGCACCCGGGAGTCGGCGGGGTGGATGCGCTCCAGGAGGGCGTCGAAGTCGAGGCGCCCCTCGCGCGCGATGACGATCTCGCCGTCCAGGACGCAGCGCGGCGGCAGATGGGTGCGGAAGGCGTCGACGAGTTCGGGGAAGTAGCGGGTGAGCGGCTTGCCGGTGCGGCTGCCGACCTCGACCTCGTCCCCGTCGCGGAACACGATGGCCCGGAAGCCGTCCCACTTCGCCTCGTACCGCATGCCGGGCGGGATCGTGGCCACCGACTTGGCCAGCATCGGTGCCACCGGGGGCATCACCGGAAGGTCCATGATGTCTTCGATTGTGCGGCCGCCGGGACCCGCGCGCCCGCCGGGAGGTGGAGCGGGCGGAGTGGACCTAGCTTTGGTGTATGGCAGAGACGGTGGAGCTTGACGTCGGTGGGCGCACGGTGCGGCTGTCCAACCCCGGGAAGGTGTACTTCCCGGAGCGGGGCTTCACCAAGCTCGACCTCGCCCGCTACTACCTCGCCGTCGGCGACGGTGCGCTGCGCGCGCTGCGGGACCGGCCGACGACGCTGGAGCGCTACCCGGACGGGGTGGAGGGGGAATCGTTCTTCCAGAAGCGGGCGCCGAAGAACCTTCCCGACTGGATCCCGACCGGCCGCATCTCCTTCCCCAGTGGGCGGTACGCGGACGAGCTGTGCCCCACCGAGACGGCGGCCGTGGTGTGGGCCGCCAACCTGGGCTGTCTGACCTTCCACCCGTGGCCGGTGCGGCGCCCGGACACCGAACACCCCGATGAGCTGCGCATCGACCTCGACCCGCAGCCGGGCACCGACTACGGGGACGCGGTACGGGCCGCGGGCGAGCTGCGCCAGGTGCTGGACGAGCTGGGGCTGCGGGGCTGGCCCAAGACCTCCGGCGGGCGGGGGCTGCACGTCTTCGTGCCCATCGTGCCGGAGTGGACCTTCACCCAGGTGCGGCGCTCGGCGATCGCGGTCGCGCGGGAGCTGGAGCGGCGGGCGCCGGAGCGGATCACCACGGCGTGGTGGAAGGAGGAGCGCGGCGAGAAGATCTTCGTGGACTACAACCAGACCGCGCGCGACCGCACCATCGCCAGCGCCTATTCCGTACGCCCCCGGCCGCACGCCCCGGTCTCCGCGCCGCTGCGCTGGGACGAGGTGCCCGACGCCCGGCCGCGCGACTTCGACCTGGCGACCATGCCGGTGCGCTACCGGGAGATGGGCGATGTGCACGCGGACATGGACGAGCACGCGTACCGGCTGGAGGCCGCGCTGGAACTGGCCGACCGGGACGAGCGGGAGCACGGTCTCGGCGACCTTCCGTATCCGCCGGAGCACCCCAAGATGAAGGGCGAGCCGAAGCGGGTGCAGCCGAGCCGGGCCAAGCACTGAGCCGCGCATCAGGTGCGAGAATCGCGTCATGGCTGTCTTCACTCATCCGGACCGCCACCGGGTGGCCGTGCTCGTCCGGCACGGGCTGCTGCCCTTCGAGCTGGGCATGGCGCACCGCCTGTTCGGCCGTGCCGTCTCGGCGTCCGGCGAGCCGCTGTACGAGGTGGTGACGTGTGCGCTGGTGCCCGGTGAGGTGCGTACGGACTCCGATGTCAGCGTGAACGTCGCCCATGGCCCGGAGGCGCTGGCCGAGGCCGACACGGTGATCGTCCCGGCCGCCAACGAGAAGGACGAGCCGCAGACCGAGGGCCGTCTCGGCCCCGCGCTGGCCGACGCCTTCGCCCTCATCCGGCGGCCCGGCACCCGCATCGCCTCCATCTGCACCGGCGCGTTCGTCCTGGCCGCTGCCGGGCTGCTGGACGGCCGCCGGGCGACGACGCACTGGCAGGCCGCCGACCAGTTCCGGACGCTGTTCCCGTCGGTCGAGCTGGACCCGGACGTCCTGTACGCCGACGAGGGCGACGTCCTCACCTCCGCCGGGGACGCCTCCGGCATCGACCTGCTGCTGCACCTGATCCGGCTCGACCACGGCTCCGCGGTGGCGGGCGAGGTCGCACGGGGCGCCGTGGTGGCGCCGCACCGCGACGGCGGCCAGGCCCAGTTCATCCGCCGCCCCGTCCCCGCGCCGCGCGGCTCCTCCACGCGGGAGGCGCGGGCCTGGGCCCTGACCCGCCTCGACCGCCCGCTGACCCTCGCGGAGCTGGCCGCGCACGAGTCGATGAGCGTGCGGACGTTCTCGCGCCGGTTCCGGGAGGAGGTCGGCATGACGCCCGTGCGGTGGCTGACCCAGCGCCGGGTGGAGCGGGCCTGCCAGCTGCTGGAGGAGACGGATCTGCCGGTGGACCAGGTGGCGGCGGAGGCGGGCTTCGGCACGGCGGCGTCAATGCGGATGCACCTGCGCGACGCGCTGGGCGTCTCCCCGAGCGCGTACCGCTGCACGTTCCGCGGCGAGTAGCCCTACCGCCGGGGGGCCACGAACCGTTCCGTGCCCAGGGTGGTGAACCAGTGCTGGATCCGGTCCTCGTCGTGGGTCCGCGCCAGCGACAGCGTGAGCAGGATCCGGGCCTTCTGCGGGGTCAGGTCCTGCGCGCCGACCACGCCGCGTACGTGCGGGTCGTACACCGCGCCCGACCCGGTGCGGGAGGCGGACGCGAAGAGCACGCCGTTCTTCACGGCGTCGTCGCGGGCCTCCGTCACGCCGGGAGAGGCGCCCGCGGCCCGGGTGACCCGGCCGCGCCCGCGTCGAACGCCTGACGGATCTGGTTCTGGTCGACGACGCCCAGCTCACCGCTGCTGCCGCTGGTGAAGGCGTTGAGCCGCAGCGCGTCGGCCTTGCGGACCTCGCGGGCTGCCTGGATCTGGTCGTTGAGCATGACGACGGTGCCGAAGCAGGTGGTGCGGCCGCCGGCGGCGAGGCGGATCGCGTTGTAGAGGTTGGCGGGGCCGTCGGAGCCGATGACCGTCCAGGGGCGCAGGGCGCCGGTGAGCACCACGGGCTTGTCGCTGCGGACGGTGAGGTCCAGCCAGTACGCGAACTCCTCCATGGTGTCCGTGCCGGTGGTGACGACGACCGCGTCGTTGGTGCGCAGCGCGTCGTCGACCGCGGTGGTGAGCCGCCGGTACTCGGGGAGGGAGTAGGCGTTGGAATCCTTGTTGCCGAACTGCCGCGTCGTGACGTCGGCGAGCCGGTTCACCTCGGGTCTGAGGTCCTCGACCAGCCGGGACACCGGGAGCTGTCCGGATTCGTAGCTCTGGAAGGACACCCGGCTCTTGCTGACGCCCGCGATGGTGCCGCCGGTGCCGATGACGGCGACCTGCGGTTCGGGTCCGCGCTCCGGCTTCGGTGACCGCTCGGCGACGGCGAGGGCCGCGGCCGGGGTGCCGAGGCCGACGGCGACCAGGACCGTCAGGACGGCGGAACCGCGGGCGATCCGGTGCATGGGACACCACCCAATGCGGCATGTGCGGTCATACGCGGACTATTCACCGTAACCACGTTTGCCCGGCGGCGGCGAGGCAGCCGAGGGCGAGCGCCCGCACAGCCGCGCCAGCAGCAGCGCCACATCGTCGTCCGGCGCGCCGTGCAGCGCCGCGAGCACCTGGTCGCAGATCCGGTCCAGCGGGCCGTGGTGGTGGCGGCGCAGCAGCTGGACCAGGGTGTGCAGCCCGACGTCCAGCGACTCGTGCCGCTTCTCCACCAGACCGTCGGTGAACAGGGCCAGCACCGCGCCCTCGGCCAGTTCGCAGTCGACCGCGGCGAACGGAACGCCGCCGACCCCCAGCGGTGCGCCGCTGGGAGTGTCGATCAGCTCGGCGTCGCCGTCCGGGTGGACCAGGACCGGCGGCAGATGGCCCGCGGTGGACAGCTCGCAGTGCCCGGTGCGGGGGTCGCAGACCGCGTACAGGCAGGTGGCGATGGAGTCCCCCAGCGTCTGGGTGATCTCGTCCAGGTGGCGCAGCAGCTCGACGGGCGGCAGGTCGAGCTTGGAGAAGGCGCGGGTCGCGGTGCGCAGCTGCCCCATGATCGCGGCGGCGTGGATGCCCTTGCCCATGACGTCCCCGACGACCAGGCCGACCCGGCCGTCCTTCATCGGCAGCACGTCGAACCAGTCGCCGCCCGCCGCGCTGACCGCGGGCAGATAGCGGGAGGCGGTCTCCAGGCCGTCGAGGGCGCGCGGCGGCAGGGACAGCAGGCTGCGCTGGAGGGTGAGCGCGGCGTCGCGTTCCCGCCCGTACAGCCGGGCGTTGTCGATGGCGAGCGCGGCGCGCATGGCCAGCTCACAGGCGAGGGTGAGGTCGTCCTCGTCGAACGGCTTGGTGTTGACCGTGCGGTGCAGGCTTAGGGTGCCGAGCACGCTGCCGCGGGCGATGAGCGGGGCCGCGATGTAGGAGTGGACGCCCTCGCGCCGCAGCACGTCGGCGGCGGCCTCGTCCCGCGCGATACGGCGTATGTCCTGCTCGGAGGTGTGCGGCACCAGGATCGGCGCGCCGTCGCGCACGCACTGGGCGATCAGGCGGTTCGGGCCGTAGCGGGCGATCTCGCCGACCGGATCGGCGGCGTGGACGGCCTCGGTGGGGTAGCCCGCGGCGACGGCGAGCGCCCGGAAGCGGGCCGAGCCGTCGCTGCGCACCCGGGCCACGGGTTCGCGGTGCACCACCGCGTCGAGGACGTCGACGGCCGCGAGGTCGGCGAGCCGGGGCACCGCCACGTCGGCGAGTTCCTGGGCGGTCTGCCGCAGGTCCAGGGTGGTGCCGATGCGGACGCCCGCGTCGGCGACGACGGCCAGCCGCTCGCGCGCCTCGGCGACCTCGCTGGCCGCCCGGTGGCGTGCGGACACGTCGATGACGGAGACGGCGATGCCCAGGACCCGGCCACCGGCGTCCTCCAGCCGGTAGTACGACTCCGACCAGGCGTGGTCGTGGTCGGGGTCGGCGGGGGTCCGGCCGATGGTCTGCTGGTCCAGGATCGGTTCCCCGGTGGCCAGGACGCGCCGCATGGCGGTCTCGATGGCCTCGGTGTCGAGCCCGGGCAGCATCTCGCTGATCCGGCGCCCGCGCACCAGGGGTTCGGGCATGCCGTTCATGCTCTGGAGCGACGGGTTGGCGCGCAGCCACCGCAGCTCGGTGTCGAAGACCGCGAGCCCGACGGGCGACTGCTCGATCAGCAGGCCCGATACGGCCAGGTCGGTCTCGACCCGCCGTACGGTCGCCTCGTCGGCTGCCAACCCGAGGGCGTACGCGTCGCCGTGCCGGTCGTGGAGGCCCATGGTGTGGAACTCGACGCGCACGGTGGAGCCGTCCCGGCGCCGGACGGGAAAGACGCCCGCCCAGGTGTCGCCCGCCCGGACCCGGGCGAACAGGTCCCTGGCCGCCCGCCGGTCCTCCGGGCGGACGAGCAGGTGGTCCGCGCGGCGCCCCAGGGCCTCGGCCGCGGAAAAGCCGAACAGCAGCTCCGCCTCGGGGCTCCACAGGGTGATGCGGCCGTCGGCGTCCAGCACCACGGCGGCGACCCGCAGGAGGTCGAGTACCCCGCCCGCGACGGTGGTCAGGCCGTCCCCATCCGTCGGGTCCGCCTCGCTGTCCTGGTCAAGACGGTCATGCGTCGTCATACCGGCACCTCACCGGCTCGCCGTGCCCTCCCTCTGTCATACCTCGCCCCGCGCACCGCCGCACCACCGATGGGGGATGCGGGCACGGTCAGATGGTGAACGGGCGCTGCCGGGCGAAGGCCGGGCGCTCGGCTCCGGCCATGACCAGATGGGGGGTCTGGTCCGGGGGCATCCTCTTGACGATCTCCCGGTGCAGGGCGCGGTAGCTGCCCGGGAACGCGCCGCCCCGCCACACCTCCAGCAGGGTGCCGGTGAACAGTCCGTTCACGGCGCCGTCGGCGGAGGTCTGATTGTCCTGGCAGCCGGAGATGTGCAGCACACTGGCGTCGATCTTCGCGAGGTCCTTGGCGGTGCAGGTCTTCTGGATCCGGTCGTAGAGGTCGCGGTCGCGTGCGTAGACCGCGGACTGCACGGGCTGGGGCATGGCCCGCAGCCTCCTGCCGACCTCGTGGGGGTCGTCGGTGTCGAAGCGCCGGCCGAGTTCGCCCGCGCTGAGCACCTCGGGCAACCGCCGGGCGACCGTACCGCTGTGGCAGCTGTCGGAGAGCATCCAGATCCGCACGCCCTTGGCGAACTTGCCGAACAGCGCGAACAACTCGTCGTCGACCAGCTGACGGTCGTACAGCACCCAGGTCCCGTCCAGCCGGTCGCCGGTCTCGTCGTGGTTGAGGTCGGGCACCTGGCCGCCGTGGCCGGAGTAGGTGAGGAAGAGGATGTCGCCCTCGGCCAGCCGCCCGGCCGCGGTCTCCAGCGCGGAGGTGACCGCCTCGGCGGTGGCGGCGGCGCCCAGCAGCGGGCCGGTGACCTCGAAGCCCGCGGCACCGGCGAGCCGGGCCATGTCGGCCGCGTCCTGCTCGCAGGCGTTCAGCTCACCGCTCCAGCCGTCGTACGCCACGGGGTCGACCTGGTTGAGTCCGATGTGCACGGAGAGACCGGTGGGCATGGGGGCTCCTCGGGTGGCGGTCGGTGGGCCAGTGCGCGGCGCGGCCGCCCCGCGGGCGACGGATCGCCCTCCCCAGGATGATGCGGGCCCCTCCCCCGCCCCGCCCTGTTTTCCGGGCCCATACGGGGACGACGCCGGGGAACTACTCCCCCGTGCCCGGGGTCGCGGGGCGGAACGACAGGGCGTGCACGACGAGGTCGGCGGTGCGCTCCAGATAGCCGGGCTCCGGCGGCACGCCCCGCACCGCGATACGCCAGTAGACCGGCGCGGCGAGCAGGTCGAGGGCCAGCTCGCGGTCCGTGTCCGGCGGCAGCTCACCGCGCTCCACCGCCCGGTCCAGCAGGGCGACCGCGCGGGCGCGGCGCGGCTCGCCGATGCCGACGGCGAGCGCCTGCGCCAGCGCCTCGTCCCGGCGCGCCTCGACGATCAGGTCCGGGATGATCCGGCTGAACCGTGGATGGGTCAGCCAGTCGGCGACCGCCCGCAGCGCGGCGAGCACATCGCCGCGCAGCGACCCGGAGTCGGGCAGGTCGATCATCGCGACACTCAGCTCGGACGCGACGTCGATGACCATCTGCTGCTTGGAGGGCCACCGCCGGTACAGCGCGCTCTTGCCGACCCCGGCACGCTTGGCGACGGCCTCCATCGACAGCCGCCCGTAGCCCTGCTCGGCGAGTTCGTCGAGCACGGCCGCGCGGATGGCCTCGGTCTTGGCCGGGCGCAACGTGGCGGCACCGCTCGGTGCGCGCCGGGTGGACGAGGTGGGGCGGGAGGGTTCCGGCATGGGCCGACCCTAGCAGATGGACGGGACGGTACCGTTCTGTTTACAGTGCGAACGGGACGGTACCGTCCCGTCCATTCAGCGAAAGGGAAGCGTCATGGACGAACGCGTCAGGGTGTACGAGCGGATGAAGAAGCTCCTGCTCGCCCACGACATGCGGGGGTTCGCGGATCTGTGGGCCGAGAACGGCACCATGGAGTTCCCGTTCGCCCCGCCCGGATGGCCGCGCAGGCTGGAGGGGCGCGAGGCGGTGTGGGACTACGTGCGCGACTACACCGACCACATCGATCTGCGGGCCGTCGCCCAGGAGACCGTGCACCGGACCGCGGACCCGGGCGTCCTGATCGTGGAGTTCTCGGTGGACGCCGTCGCCGTCCCCACCGGCCGCCCGCTCCGGATCGACTACGTCGCCGTCATCACCGTCGAGGGCGGCGAGATCGTCTCGTACCGGGACTACTGGAATCCGCTCGTGCTGAACGACGGGCTGACCTTCGCCGCCGAGGGAGGCCGGACCGATGGCTGAATCCACCGCTGGACCCACCACTGGACCCACCGCGGGACCCACCGTGCTGGTCACCGGCGCGACCGGGAACACCGGCTCGCGCGTCGTACGGCGCTTGCGGGAGCACGGCGCGGCGGTCCGGGCGGCCGCCCGGCGGCCCGGACCGGAGGCGGGCGCGGACGGGGTGCGCTTCGACTGGTACGACCCGGCCACCCATGCCGCCGCGCTGACCGGGGTGGAGCGGGTCTATCTGGTCGCCCCCGTCGGCGAGGCCGACCCGGTGCCCCTGGTCGAACCGTTCCTCGCCGCCGCGCTCGACCGGGGCGTACGGCGGGTGGTGCTGCTCAGCTCCTCCGCGATCCCCGCCGACGCGCCGGGCCTGGGCGCGCTGCACCGCCTCGTACGGGACACGGTGCCCGAGTGGGCGGTGCTGCGGCCGTCGTGGTTCATGCAGAACTTCACCGGCGACCACGCGGTGGCCCATGCCATCCGCGGCGACGGCTGGATCGTCACCGCCACCGGTGACGGCCGGGTCGGCTTCGTCGACGCGGACGACATCGCCGCCGTCGCCGTCCGGGCCCTGCTGGACGACCGCCCGCACAACACGGACCACGTCATCACCGGCCCGGAGGCGCTTCGCTACGCCGACGCGGCGCGCATCGTGGCCGAGGTCTCCGGACGCCGGGTCAGCCATGTCCCGGTGACGCCCGGGGCGTTGCGGGAGAGGCTGGCGGATGCGGGGATGCCACGGGAGTTCGCGGCGGTGCTGGCGGGCCTGGACGAGGACATCCGGGGCGGCACGGAGGACCGTACGACGGACACGGTCCTCCGGGTCACCGGCCGCGAGCCGCGGTCGTTCCGGGACTTCGCGAAGGCCCACCGGGCGGCTTGGGAGCAGGGCCTTGGGACTAGCCGCTAGCGGCTTGGGGCTGGAGGGCGTCAGCGCAGCAGCAGTTGCAATCCGCCCAGCACGGTCGCCGCGATCACCAGCCGCTCGAAGAGCAGCTGGTCGATGCGGTCGACGCACAGCTTGCCGAGGATGGCGCCGGGTATCACGAAGAGCGCGAGGCCCGCGTCCAGCAGCAGGGAGTGGCCGTCGATCAGGCCGAGACCGACGCTGAAGGGCACCTTGCACACGTTCACGATGAAGAAGAACCAGGCCGACGTGCCCAGGAAGCCGAGCTTCTGGAATCCGGAGGAGATCAGATAGAGGGACATCACCGGGCCGCCCGCGTTGGCGACCATGGTGGTGAACCCGCCGAGCGCACCGTACGAACCGGCCTTGGCCCGGCCGCCGGTGCCACCGGCCGGCCGGGCGGCCGCCGCCGCGTCCGCCCCCGTGCGCCGCCGCCACACCGTGACGGCGGCCATGAACAGCAGGATCGCGCCGATCGACACGCGCACCGCCGCGTCGTCGGCCCACAGCATGAACACCCAGCCCGCCACCACCCCGACGGCGACCGCGGGAAGCAGCCGCCACAGCGTGGCCCAGTGGGCGTGCCGCCGGTAGGTGAGGACGGCGAGCACATCGCCGACGATGAGCAGCGGCAGCAGCACCCCCGTCGACTCACGGGCGGGCAGTACGGCCGCGAAGATGGCGAGGCTGACCGTGTTGGCCCCGCTGACGGCGGTCTTCGAGAAGCCGACGAGCAGGGCCGCACCGGCGAGCGCGGCCAGTTCCCAGAGGGCGATGGTGTTCATGCCACGACACGATGCTACGTCCCCACCTGCGCGGATACGGCGGGGTGGCGCCAAGCCCGTCCAGCCCCCTAACGTCCCGCCGCCTCCTCCAGCGCGGCCCGCAGCGTACGGCTGTCGGTGAGGCCGTCCCCGGGCCGGGTCAGCCAGACGTGCCCGCGCCGCACGCACCCCGGGCGGGGGCACCGCAGCACCCGTCCCGCCCCGGCCGCCGCGACCGTGCGGCGGCGTGCGTACGGGGTCCCGGCCAGCCATCGCTTCCACTCGGCCGCGGACCCGGGCGGGACGAGGAAGGTCAGCACATGGCTGGAGGTCGCCAGCATCACGGGCCCGGTCGCGGCGTCGCGCCGCTGGAGGGCCTGGATCACCGCCGTACCGATGTCCTCGGCCATGCGGACCAGGTCGAAGACGGTGCCCACCGGCAGATCGGCGAGGCCGTCGCCGCTGGCCCACTGGAGCCGCACCCGTCCGGGATCGTCGCTGGCGGACAGCAGCCAGTCGGCCGCGTCGGTCTGCACGGTGCCGCCCACAGGGCTCATGAGGCGCGCTCGAGCGGCAGGGTGAACCACACCTTCTTCCCCTCGCCGCCCGGGTCCGGCGGCTCGGTGCCCCAGTCGCTGGCCAGGCAGTCGACGATGGCGAGGCCACGGCCGGACTCCTCGGTCAGCGAGGCGCTGCGGAAGATGGGGATGACGGGCGAGCCGTCGGCCACCTCGACCCGCAGCTCATGGCCCAGGTGCCCGGCGGAGAGTTCGAGGGAGACGGTGATGGTCACGGTGTCGGCGGGGCCGGAGCTGCCGTGCTCGACCGCGTTGGCGAACAGTTCGTTGGTGGCGAGGACGGCGCCGTCCACGAGCGCGCCGAGCCGCCAGTCGTTCAGATGGCCGGTGACCATGCGCCGCACCGCGGCGGCACGGTCGGGTAGGGCGGGGAATTCGGCCCGGAAGAGCCGGCGGGTGACGAGGGCACTCATCGTCCCCTCCCCGCGCGGTTCGGGCCCGGTGATCCGGACGCAATGGCGGTTGACGGACACCGCGAGGGCAGGGCGGTCGCGCCCCAGGTCCTCGTCATCGGCCGGTGCCGGCCGCTGCGGCAGTCCTGGGAGGGATCGGCTCACGGTGTCCGTCCTCGTCGGTCTGTGGGCTCTCATGACATACAGGCACATGGGGTGGTTGATGTTCCGTTACGCGGGTAGGCGCTTGCTGGCGACTGACGGCGCTGCATCTGAGCCGGTGGCGGTTGGTGCGCGCCCCCCGTCCGACCCGCCTGGACCGGCTGCCACGGACGGAGTCGACGCGGTCGCGATGTGTGCCGGAAACCGGCATGGTTCCTCCTTCGAAGGCAGCTCGGAGCGTCATCGGTCACCGTCATGTAGAAAAACGGTTGAACCGACCGGTGGGCGAGAGGGCATGGGGGTTGTCCGGTTGTACGGGCGTAGTGGTTCGGGCTGTACGGCCCTGGCGGGGCAGGCGTGAGCGGCGACCGCGGCGGGGAATCCGCCCCGGGGCCGGGGGCCGGTCCGTCCGATGTGTTCCGTCTGGACGGCAAGCGCGTGCTGGTCACCGGGGGCACCCGGGGGCTGGGCGAACAGATCGTGCGGCTGCTGGCCGCGGCCGGGGCGCGGGTGGCCACCTGTGCGCGAACGACGCGGGATCTGGGGGCCCTTGAGGCGTCGTTACCTACGGAGGAGCCGGGGGCGCTGTTCACCGAGGCCCTCGACCTCACCGCACCGGACCGGCTGGAGGCATTCGTCCAGGCAGCGGCGGAACGTTTCGGCGGGCTGGACGGCGTGGTGGCGTGTGCCGGTGGCGCACGGGGTCGCGGACTGGAGGAGGCGGATGCCCGGGACTGGTCCGCGACCTGGGAGCTGAACGTCGGTCATGCGGCACGGCTGGTCAAGGCCGCCGTGCCGCATCTGCGGCGGAGCGGCGGCGGCTCGGTGGTGGTGATCGCCTCCATCTCCGGGTGGAAACCGGGGCCGCAGGCGCAGTACGGGGCGGCCAAGGCCGCCCAGATCCATTTGGCGGCCTCGCTCGCCCGCGAACTGGGCCCGGACCACATCCGGGTGAACGCCGTCTCGCCCGGCTCGATGCTCATCCCCGGCAAGCGCTGGGACCGCATGCGCACCGAGGAGCCCGAGCGGTACGCCCGGTTCACGGCCGAGGTCCCGTGCGGCGGGCTGGTCACACCGCTGGAGGTCGCCCGGGTCGTGGCGTTCCTGCTGTCCGACGCGTCGAGCGGGGTCTCGGGCGCGCATCTGCCCGTGGACCGGGCCCAGAACGCCCCCACCCCGAACGGCTACTGATGCCGAAGGACGCGCCTCGGGGGTGACACCCGGATCGGGTGACACCCCCTGGGCCCGTCGTGCCCGTTCGCCCGGTCACGCGGCAGCCCTCCGGTCCCCCGCTCCGGGGGCCCGCCGCGCGCGGCCGCCAGGGGGTGTCCTGCCGATCATGCCGGGCTCCCGACGCCTGGCACGGCATCTCGCGGCCCCGCGCTCGCCGCACTCCGCGCCTCCCCCGGCTACCGCTGGGAGGTGCCCCCCTGCACCAGACGCCGCTCGCTGATCGCGCCTGATCGACAACCCCTAGGCCGCGGAGCCGAGCACCGCCCGGGAGCGATGCTCGAAGTCCCGCACCATGGGCTCGCCCCGCCGGGGCCGCAGCCGGGAGCGGAAGTCGCGCAGCGCCTGGATCGAACGCTCGCTGTGCACCCCGCTGAGGGTGTCCAGCGCCTCGCCCGCGGTGCCGATGGCCTCGTCCAGCCGGTTCTGCTGGAGGTAGGCCGTGGCGAGGACGGAGCGGCTGATGGCCTGGCGGCGGCGCCGGTCGGCGTTGGCGCGCACCGACTCGGAGGCCGCGTGCTCGGCCTCCGCCGCGTTCCCCAGGTCCCGGAAGCACAGGGCCGCCTCGGCCGCCAGATAGTGGTGGTCCAGGAAGCGCACCCAGGGCGATTCCTGCTGGGCGCCCCGGCTCGCCTCCAGCTGGGCGTCGGCGGCGCGCAGCGACTTGGACGCCTCCCGGGGCTGGTCGAGCGCCGCATGGCCGCGGGCGGCCATGGCGTGCAGCCGCATCAGGCCGAGCGGGCTGCCCGCGTGCTTGGCGGTGGCGACGCCGACCCGGGCCAGCTCGACCCCCGCCTCCGGCTGGCCGAGGTTGGTGGACAGATGGGACAGACCGGCCAGGATCTGACCGCCGAGCACCCGGTCGCCGCCCTCGGCACACAGCCGCAGCGCCTGGGTCATATAGCGCTGGGCCAGGCCGTATTCGGCGTTGTCGTAGGAGCTCCAGCCCGCCATCGCGGCCAGCTTGGCGGCCGCGGTGAACAGCTGGCGCCGCTCGTGCGGCGGCGCGCCGCGCTGCTGGAGCATGGGCACGACCTCGGTCGACAGATAGAGCACGATGCTGGCGCGGACCTGGCCGCCGCCGAAGCGGTTGTCCATCTCGTCGAACATGCTGATGGCCGCGTGGACCTGCTCGACACGGCCGCCATCGGCCGCGGAGGAGAGCCGGGGGGTGTCCTGGTTCTCGACCAGCCACAGCAGCCATTCGCGCTGCGGGGTCACCAGGGCTCCGGCGACGAAGGGCACCGCACCCAGCAGGCTGCGGCGGGAGATATCGGTGGAGCCGAGTTCGGCGAGCGTGTGCAAGGTCTCTGCTACGTCCTCCCGGTAGGCCAGCGCTCTGGCGACGACGGGGCGCTGACGGTCGGCGATGAAGCCGAGCTCGGCGGGCGCCAGCGGCCGGCCGAGCCGGTTGGAGAGCACGGCGGCGATCAGCTCCGGCGTGTTGCCGCGCGGCTGGCCGCCCTGCAACCAGCGGGTGACGGACGCCTTGTCGTAGTTCGACTCGTGTCCTTGTCTGCGGCCCAGTTCGTTGACCCGGTGCGCCAACGAGGCGTAGGAGCACCCGGATTCCTTGAGGGCCGCGGCCAACGCGGCGTTGGCCGGGGCGCCCTGGCGCCCGCTTCCCGGCTGTGCGCCCGGCATCACCGTAACCCTCCCCGGCACGCGCCACGGAGGTGTACGGGATCCCCGCCGCGCGGCGCCGCACTCATCGGCTGTGTCAACGACGTTGTGGACAAAGGAGGTTGGGAGCCCCCGCCGTGGAGGGTGAGATGGGTCACCCGCTCACTATGCGTGGTGAGTCGCTCACCCCGCAACCTTCGTTCTGATAATTTCAGAACGATCCGCATAGCTCTGTCTGTATCGTCGGGCACGTGGCACACTGTCCAGGCACACTGTGCAGGCATATGACAGCCACTCCGGGAGGCGGGACGTGAGCGAGGCACGGCCGAGCGGCGGCGCCCCCACCGTCTTACGCAGGGTCCTCGGCAAGCGACTGCGGCACTTGCGCGAGCGGGCCCAGGTTTCCTTCGAAGAGGCAGCTCAGGCCATCGAAGTGACCCCGCTGACGGTGCGTCGGATGGAGAAGGCGGAAGTCGGCCTCAAGATCCCGTACGTCAAGGAACTGTTGCGGAATTACGGCGTCCGGGGACCCGAGATCGAGAGCTTCCTCGCCCTCGCCCGGGAGGCCAACCAGCCCGGCTGGTGGCACCAGTTCCGGGACGTACTGCCCGACTGGTTCAGTGCGTATGTCAGCTTGGAGAGCGAGGCCACCGTCATCCGAGCGTATGAGCCGCACTACGTCCCCGGGCTGCTCCAGACGGAGGACTACGCCCGGGCGGTGCTGCGCATCGGCTTCCCCAACGACACCGAGGAGGAGCTGGAGCGCCGGATCGCCCTGCGCCTCCAGCGGCAGAGCCTGCTCACCAAGCCGGACGCGCCGATCATGTGGGCCATCCTCGACGAAACGGTGCTGCGCCGTCCCGTCGGGCCCGACGAGGTGATGCGGGACCAGATCGACCACATCATCGACACCCTGTCGATGCCGAAGGTCCGGCTACAGATCATGCGCTTCGCGGCCGGGCCGCACCCCGGGGCCTTCGGACCCTTCCACTACTTCCGCTTCGGGTTCTCCGAACTGCCCGATGTCGTCTACACCGAGAGCCTCACCGGCGCGGTCTACGTGGACCGGCCGAAGGAGGTCGTGGCGTATCTGGAGGTCCTGGACCGGATGGCCGTCCAGGCGGACCCGATCGGCGATACCAGCACCATCCTGGCCGAACTGCGTAAGGAGCTGTGATGACAGACCCCGTCTACACCGGGATGCCGGCCACGGACCTGGGTACCGAGGGCTGGCAAAAGCCCTGGAGCGGGTCCAACGGAGGCACCTGCATCGAGGCCAAGCGGCTGCCGGACGGCCGGGTGGCCCTCCGCCAGTCCACCGACCCGGCCGGCCCCGCCCTGATCTACACCCGCTCCGAGGTCGCCTCCTTCCTGGAGGCCGCCAAGGCGGGCGGCGCCGACTTCCTCATCGCCTAGCCGCTGCCCAGGGGGTGCCCCCGGCTGCCCCGGCTGCCCCCGGAAACGCGCCGGGCGCACCCCCTGACGGGCCACGATTCGAAAACCACTACGGTCGCACAACCGCACAACCCCGCAGCGCACTCCCACCCCCGCCACCCCGCCACGCACACTGAAGGCGCCGTGGCGGGCGGCTGTGTCGTCCCTCCATCCAATCCGGGTCGGTCCGGAACGACGGGAAGACGGGATGAAGCTCCAGCATGCGTTCGCACAGCGGCGCACACTGATCGTCGAGGGCTGTGACGGCGTCCGCCGGGACGGGCTGCTGTCCCGGCTCGCGGAGCGGCACGGCTTCGCCGTCACCCGCGCCTCCCCCGACCTCCCGCACCTGGACCCGGTCCGCCCCTACCGCGAGCTGCTCCAGCACGAAGGATCGCTCGCGGTGGACGCGGGGCTGGTCGGCGAGCTGGTCTACGGGCCGCTGCGGCGCGGGCAGTCCCGGGTCACCTGGATCCAGGCGTTCGACTTCGCGGAGGCGGTGGCCGAGCGCGACGGGCTGTTCGTCCATGTCACCGCGCCCGCGAACGTGCTGGAGGACCGGCTGGCCGCGGGCGGCGCGGGCGCCGCGGACCTCGCGGAGATCGACGCCGCGCTGACCGGCTTCGACCAGGCCTTCCGGACCCTCGCCCAGCACGCGCCGGTGGTCACGGTCGACGAGGAGCCGCCGATGGACCCCGGTTCCGGACCCGGCGCGGAGCCGGGCCCCGGCGAGACTCCGGTGACGCTCGAGACGGCCTCCTTCGCCCGCCGCCTGCCACGGATTCGCTCACCCGTCCGCCGCTACGCCGGGAATCGCTGAACTCCCGGGCACAGTGGGTAAGTTGGAGCCTCTCACAGGCATGACGCACGGCAGGAGAAGTCCCGATGACCAACGGCTCGTCCACCCCCGGCCCCGCCCAGCAGGCATGGTCGAAGATCGACACCACCGTGCCGCACTCGGCCCGGATCTGGAACTACTGGATGGGCGGCAAGGACAACTACGAGGTCGACCGGATCGCCGGCGACCAGTACCGGGAGGTCGCCCCGAACATCGAGGTCATGGCCCGCGCCTCGCGCGCGTACCTGATCCGCACCGTCACCCATGTGGCGGGCGAGTGCGGGATCCGCCAGTTCCTGGACATCGGCACCGGGCTGCCCACCTATGACAACACCCACCAGGTCGCCCAGCGGATGGCGCCCGAGGCCCGGATCGTCTACGTCGACAACGACCCCCTGGTGCTGCGGCACGCGCAGGCGCTGCTCACCAGCACCCCCGAGGGCGTGACCGACTACATCGACGCCGATCTGCACGAGCCGGAGCGGATCCTGGAGATGGCCGCCAAGACGCTGGACTTCGACCAGCCCGTCGCCCTGATGCTGATGGGCATCCTCGGGCACATCCAGAACTACGACGACGCGGTGTCGATCGTCCGCCGGTTACAGGACGCCCTGCCCTCCGGCAGCTACTTCGTGCACTACGACAGCACCGACACCGACCAGGCGCTCAAGGAGGCCCAGCAGGGCTACGACGACACCGGCGCCATTCCGTACGTGCTGCGCGGTCTGGAGGAGATCAGCCGCTTCTACGACGGGCTGGAGCTGATCGAACCCGGTATCGTCTCGTGTCCGCTGTGGCGGCCCGGGCCGTCCGAGACGCCCATCGAGACGACGGACGTGCACGGGGGTGTCGCGCGGAAGCCATGACCGCGGCCGCCGCGGTGCCGACCAAACGAATGGTTCGGGCACCGGGCAGGTAACCCGCGGCCCCGCCCCGTCGTCAGACACGGCACCGGGGAAGCCGAGGCGGAGGGACGCGCGGGTGTTCGAGGTCGGAGCCTGGAGGGTGCCCTCGGTGAAGCGGCTGCTGCGGGCGTCCGTCGCCGACGCGCCCGCCGTCGTACGGCAGCGCCGCGGCCCCCGGGAGGAGGCCCCGGGGATGCCCCGGCACCTCGCCATCATCATGGACGGCAACGGCCGCTGGGCCGCCTCACGCGGCCTCTCCCGCACCCGGGGCCATGAGGCGGGGGTGCTGGCGCTGCCGCGGGTGGTGGACACGGCGCTGGAGGAGGGCGTCGAGCATCTGTCGCTGTTCTTCTTCTCCACCGAGAACTGGAACCGGCCGCGCGCCGAGGTGGCCGCCCTCATGCGGCTCACCGCCCAGCTGGCCGACGTCTTCCGCGCGTACGGCGAGCGCGGCGTACGGCTGCGCTGGCTCGGCTCCGAGGCCCGGCTCCCCCGCGCCACCCTGGCCGCCCTGCGCCGGGCCGAGGCCGAGACGGCGGGCAATCGCGCGATGACGCTGGCCTTCTGCTTCAACCACGGCGGGCGGGAGGAGATCGCCCGCGCGGCGACCTCGCTGGCGCGGGCCTCGGCGGACGGGGCGCTGGACCCGGGCCTGATCGACGAGGCGCTGTTCACCCGGCACCTGCCGCACGGCGACCTCCCGGACATCGACATGCTGGTGCGGACGTCCGGGGAGCAGCGGATCTCGAACTTCATGCTGTGGCGTGCGGCCTACGCGGAGCTGTTCTTCGTGGACACGCTGTGGCCGGACTTCACGGCCGAGGAACTGCGCGGCCTGCTGGCGGCGTTCGCGGGGCGCAAACGCCGCTTCGGCGCGAGGTGACTCCGGGGATCCGCTAGCGGATCGGGACGCCGGAGAGCGTGCGGGCGATGACCAGGCGCTGGATCTCGCTGGTGCCCTCGAAGATCGTGTAGATCGCGGCGTCGCGGTGCATGCGCTCGACCGGGTATTCGCGGGTGAAGCCGTTGCCGCCGAGGATCTGGACCGCCTGGGCGGTGACCGTCTTGGCGGTTTCGCTCGCGAACAGCTTGGACATGGAGCCCTCGGCCGAGTCGAAGGGCTTGCCGTTCACGGCCATCCAGGAGGCCCGCCACACCAGCAGGCGCGAGGCGTCGATCCGGGTGCGCATGTCGGCGAGCTGGAAGGCGACGCCCTGGTTGTCGATGACGGGGCGGCCGAACTGCTGCCGGGTCCTGGCGTAGTCGAGCGCGACCTCGTACGCGGCGCGGGCGGTGCCGACGGCCATGGCGCCGACGGCCGGGCGGGACGCCTCGAAGGTGGCCATCGCGGCGTTCTTCAGCCGCTCGCCGCCCGCCGTGGCCCTCTCGCGGGCGCGGGCGAGGCGTTCGTCCAGCTTCTCCTTGCCGCCGAGGAGGCAGCTGCCGGGCACCCGTACGTTGTCGAGGACCACCTCGGCGGTGTGCGAGGCGCGGATGCCGTGCTTCTTGAACTTCTGGCCCTGGGACAGGCCGGGGGTGTCGGGCGGGATGATGAAGGACGCGTGGCCCTTGGAGCCGAGTTCGGGGTCGACGGCCGCGACGACGACGTGCACGCTCGCGATGCCGCCGTTGGTGGCCCAGGTCTTGGTGCCGTTGATGACCCACTCGTCCTTGGCCTCGTCGTAGACGGCCCGGGTGCGCATGGCGGAGACGTCCGAGCCCGCGTCGGGCTCGGAGGAGCAGAAGGCGGCGACCTTCACGTCATTGGCGTCGCCGTACATCTGCGGGATCCAGGTGCCGATCTGCTCCTCGGTGCCGTTGGCGAGCACGCCGACGGCGGCCAGGCCGGTGCCGACGATGGACAGGGCGATCCCCGCGTCGCCCCAGAACAGTTCCTCCATGGTCATGGGGATGCCGAGGCCGGTGGGGTCGAAGTACTGCTGGGCGTAGAAGTCCAGGGAGTACAGGCCGATCTTGGCGGCCTCCTGGATAATCGGCCAGGGCGTTTCCTCGCGCTCGTCCCATTCCGCGGCGGCGGGGCGCATGACGTCCGCGGCGAAGCCGTGGATCCACTCACGCACTGCCTTCTGATCATCGTTGAGTTCGAACGAGAACTCCGCCATGGCCCCTCCACCTGCCGCGCCTGCTGTTACCGTAGGTAACAGCAGTCTGTTACTGGTCAGTAGGCGATGTCAACTCCACGGCCGTGCGATCCCCTTACCCCGGTCGGGTGTTACGTTGCGCAGATACGCGGTGCCCATTCATGTAACGCGTGAACACGTCAGGGGGCGGGGAGGCCACGACATGGAGACCGGGACCAGCCAGCGCGAAGACCACCAGCAGCAGGCCGCCGCACGGCGCCGCAAGGAGCTGCTGGAGGCCGCCGACCGGGTGGTGCTGCGCGACGGCCCCGAGGCCTCGATGAACGCGATCGCCGCCGAGGCGGGCATCACCAAGCCCATTCTGTACCGTCATTTCGGCGACAAGGGTGGGCTCTACCGGGCCCTCGCGGTCCGCCACACCGATGCCCTGCTCGCCTCGCTGCGCAAGGCCCTGGACGCCCCCGCACCCGACCGCCGCGGACGGGTGGCGGCCACGCTGGACACCTATCTGGTGGCGATCGAGGCCCGGCCCCAGGTGTACCGCTTCCTGATGCACCCGGCCGACCAGGGCCAGCAGCAGGAGCAGGGCTTCGACGTGGGCCACCACTCCGCCCCGCTGCTGCGCCGCATGGGCGACGAGCTGGCCAAGGTGATCGCCGACCGGGTCGAACTCGGCCCCGGCGGCGAGGAGGTGGCCCGGATCTGGGGCCATGGGATCGTCGGCATGATGCACGCCGCGGGCGACTGGTGGCTGCGGGAACGGCCCTGCTCGCGCGAGCGGTTGGTGCACCACCTCACCGATCTGCTGTGGGGGCGGCTGGCCCTGGTGGACGACCGGGTCGGCGCTCCCGGGCTGTTCTGAGGGCCCCGAGGTTCACGCCCGCCCGCGCGCCCACGGCGCGCGGCGGGCCGCCCACAGCACCCGGCGCCGCCGCAAGCCCTCCAGCCGGTCCAGGAACAGCCCGCCGTCCAGGTGGTCGCATTCGTGCTGGAGGCAGCGGGCGAAGAAGCCGCCGCCCTCGACCCGCACCGGCTCCCCGGTCACCGTCACGCCCTCCACCACCGCGCGGTCGAAGCGCGGGGTGCCCGACTCGATGCCCGGCAGCGACAGACAGCCCTCGGTGCCCCGTACGGTCACCCCGTCGGCCTCCGCGAGCCGCGGGTTGACCACGTGCCCCAGATGACGCCGGTCCTCGTCGTCCGGGCAGTCGTACACGAAGACCCGCAGCCCCACGCCGATCTGGTTGGCGGCAAGGCCAACCCCGCCCGCCGCGTACATCGTGGCGAACAGGTCCTCGACCAGCCGGGCGAGCGCCGCGTCGAAGTCGGTGACCTCCTCGCAGGGCGCGCGCAGCGCCTGATCGCCGAGCAGCCGCAGGGGCCGTACCGTCCCCCGGCTCCCCGGGATCGCGCCGTTTCGCATGGCAGCCAAGCGTACGGTCCCTCGGAAGGGCCGACGGAATTCGGGACAGCGCCCGGATCTCGATAGGCTGATCCCCGACCGTGGCCTCCCGGCTGGCGATTCGGCGCGGAGGGGGCGTACCACCGGTGCCTCGGGGGGCAGGTGCGGCGCCGGTATGCGAGGAGGATCGAGAGACGATGGCAGGCAACTCAGAGCCGCTGTCGCCACGTGCCAAGCTGGCCGTGACGGCGGGCAGGGCCGCGGCGGCGGTGTCGAAGGCCGCGGGCCGCGGCAGCGGATCAGTGATCGGCGGCAAGGTGGCCCTGCGCCTCGACCCCGATCTGCTCAGCAGGCTGGCGCACCACCTGGACGTGATCCTGGTGTCGGCGACCAACGGCAAGACCACGACGACCCGGCTGATCGCCGAGGCGCTGCGGGCCGCGGGCCCGGTGGTCTCCAACGCGCTCGGGGCCAACATGCCCGCGGGCATCACCTCGGCCCTGGCGGGCGGCTCCGACGCCCGCTACGGCGTGATCGAGGTCGACGAGAAGTACCTCGCCGGGGTGGCCCGCGACACCGAGCCCAAGGCCATCGCGCTGCTCAACCTCTCGCGCGACCAGCTCGACCGGGCCGCCGAGACCCGGATGCTCGCCGAGAAGTGGCGGGAGGGCCTGGCCGGTACGAAGGCCACGGTGATCGCGAACGCGGACGACCCGCTCATCGTCTGGGCCGCCTCCTCCAGCCCCAATGTGGTGTGGGTCGCCGCGGGCCAGGAGTGGAAGGACGACGCCTGGTCCTGCCCGGCGTGCGGCGGGGTGCTCCAGCGCCCCGGCGACGACTGGGTGTGCGGCGAGTGCGGCTTCCGCCGCCCGGTGCCCAGCTGGGCGCTGAACGGCGACTACGTGCTGGACCCGCACGGCGCGGCCTGGCCGATCCACCTCCAGCTGCCCGGCCGCGCGAACAAGGCGAACGCGGCCACCTCGGCGGCAGTCGCCGCCACCTTCGGCGTGCCCCCGCAGGTCGCGCTGGAGCGGATGTACCAGGTGCAGGCGGTCGCCGGCCGCTATGACGTGGTCACCTTCCAGGAGCGCGAGCTGCGGCTGCTGCTGGCGAAGAACCCGGCCGGCTGGCTGGAGACGTTCTCGCTGATCGACCCGCCGCCCACCCCGGTGATCCTCTCGGTGAACGCGCGCGGCGCGGACGGCACGGACACCTCCTGGCTGTGGGACGTGGATTACACCCGGCTCGCCGGGCACCCGATCTGTGTGATCGGCGACCGCAAGCTGGACCTCGCGGTGCGCCTGGAGGTCGCCGGGCTCGACTTCCGGGTCTGCGCGGACGCGGACGAGGCGGTGCGGATCTCCCCGCCCGGCCGCATCGAGGTGATCGCCAACTACACCGCGTTCCAGGACCTGCGCCGCCGGGTCGGCAACTGACCCCCGTACGAGGAGACACGACGATGCGTAGCACGAGCCAGAACGGCCTGCGTCTGGTCTGGGTCTACCCCGACCTGCTGAGCACGTACGGCGACCAGGGCAACGTCCTGGTGGTGGAGCGCCGGGCGCGCCAGCGCGGGCTGGACGTCTCCCGCCTGGACGTCCGCTCCGACCAGCAGATCCCCACCTCCGGGGACATCTACCTGATCGGCGGCGGCGAGGACCGCCCGCAGCGGCTGGCCGCCGAGCGGCTGATCCGGGACGGCGGGCTGAACCGCGCGGTCGCCAACGGGGCGATCGTCTTCTCGGTGTGCGCCGGGTACCAGATCCTCGGCCACGAGTTCATCAACGACCTCGGGCAGCGCCAGCAGGGTCTGGGCCTGCTGGACGTGATCAGCACCCGCGGCGAGGGCGCCCGCTGCGTCGGCGATGTGCTGGCCGACATCGACGAGCCGCTGGGGCTGCCGCCGCTGACCGGGTTCGAGAACCACCAGGGCGTCACCCACCTGGGCCCGACCGCGCGCCCCTTCGCGCGCGTCCGGTTCGGCAACGGCAACGGCACGGGCGACGGCTACGAGGGCGCGTACAAGGACACCGTCTTCGGGACGTACATGCACGGCCCGGTGATGGCCCGCAACCCGCACATCGCGGACCATCTGCTGAAGCTGGCGCTCGATGTGAACGGGCTGCCGCCGGTCGACGACCAGTGGTACGAGGCGCTGCGCAACGAGCGGATCGCGGCGGCCACCGCGCAGCCCGCCTGAGCGCCCTCGCCCAGCCCGCCTGAGCGCCCTCGTGCACGGCTGAGCCGCCGGGTGACCGCATCGCGGACACCCGGCGGCGAAGCGCGGCCCGCGGCGTCCGCCGCTTGTAGGGTGTCGTCGTCCAGCCGGACAGCGCGGTCCGGATGTCGCCCCATCGCAACGGTGGGCTTTCGCAGACAGAGGAATCACGCGCCATGCGCATCGGTGTGCTCACGTCCGGCGGCGACTGCCCCGGGCTGAACGCGGTCATCAGGTCCGTCGTCCACCGCGCCGTCGTCGACCACGGCGACGAGGTGATCGGCTTCCAGGACGGCTGGAAGGGCCTGCTGGAGTGTGACTACCGCAAGCTCGACCTGGACGCCGTGAGCGGCATCCTGGCCCTCGGCGGCACCGTCCTCGGCTCGACCCGGGTGCAGCCCGCGCATCTGCGCGACGGGGTGGAGCGCGCGAAGGGCCACGTCGAGGAGCTGGGCCTGGACGCGGTCATCCCGATCGGCGGCGAAGGCACCCTGAAGGCGGCCCGGATGCTGTCGGACGCCGGGCTGCCGATCGTCGGAGTCCCGAAGACGATCGACAACGACATCGCCTCGACCGATGTGACCTTCGGTTTCGACACCGCGGTCGGGGTGGCGACCGAGGCCCTGGACCGGCTCAAGACCACCGCGGAGTCGCATCAGCGGGTGCTGATCGTCGAGGTCATGGGGCGGCACACCGGCTGGATCGCGCTGCACTCGGGCATGGCCGCGGGTGCCCACGCCATCGTCGTGCCGGAGCGCCCGTTCGACATCGAGGAGCTGGCCAAAACCGTCGGGGCACGGTTCGAGGCGGGCAAGAAGTTCGCGATCGTGGTGGCCGCCGAGGGCGCCAAGCCGCGCGAGGGCACGATGGAGTACGCGGCCGGGGAACGGGACGTCTTCGGCCACGAGCGGTTCGCCGGTATCGCCCGCCAGCTCTCCGTCGAGCTGGAACAGCGGCTGGGGAAGGAGGCCCGGCCGGTGATCCTGGGCCATGTGCAGCGCGGTGGCACGCCGACGGCGTACGACCGGGTGCTGGCCACCCGCTTCGGCTGGCACGCCGTCGAGGCGGCGCACCGCGGCGAGTTCGGCAAGATCACGGCGCTGCGCGGTACGGACATCGTGATGGTTCCGCTCGCGGACGCGGTGGAGCGGCTGAAGACGGTACCCGCCGAGCGGTACACCGAGGCCGAGTGCGTGCTCTGACCTGACGGGTTCTACGCTGGTGCGGGCACATTTGGTGCACACCGGGTAGAGCAGGAAGGCCGGGGATAACCGATGGATCACGGCGGACACGGCATGATGATGGATCTGCCGCCGTTCACCCTCGCACGCGGATTGGCGTTCGGCGGTGATCCCTTCTTCCTCGTCGGCTGTGTGCTCGCGCTCACCCTGTACGGCTGGGGCGCGGTGCGGCTGTGGCGGCGCGGTGACAGCTGGCCCGTGGGACGGCTGCTGGCGTTCGTGGCGGGCGTGCTGACCGTCGTGGTCGCGATGTGCACCGGGCTGAACGACTACGGCATGGTCATGTTCAGCGTGCACATGGTCCAGCACATGATCATCAGTATGGTCTCCCCCATCCTGCTGCTGCTGGGCGCGCCGGTGACGCTGGCCCTGCGCGCCCTGCCGGCGGCCGGGCGCGGCCGCAAGGGGCCGCGGGAGCTGCTGGTGGCGCTGCTGCACAGCCGCTACATGCGGATCATCACCCATCCGGTGTTCACGATCCCGCTGTTCATCGCGAGCCTGTACGGGCTCTACTTCACCCCGCTCTTCGACTTCCTGATGGGCTCCAAGGTGGGGCACATCGCGATGATGGTCCACTTCCTCGCGGTGGGCCTGGTCTTCTTCTGGCCGATCATGGGCGTGGACCCGGGGCCGCACCGGCCGGGCTATGTGATGCGGATGCTGGAGCTGTTCGCGGGGATGCCCTTCCACGCGTTCTTCGGGATCGCGCTGATGATGGCGAGCGCGCCCATGATCGGCACGTTCGAGCATCCGCCCGGCTCGCTGGGGATCGACGCGCTGTCCGACCAGAACGCGGCGGGCGGCATCGCCTGGGCGTTCAGCGAGGTGCCGTCGGTGATCGTGCTGGTGGCGCTGGTGTACCAGTGGTACAAGTCCGACCAGCGCCAGGCGCGGCGCGATGACCGTACGGCGGACCGCGACGGCGATCAGGAACTCGCCGCGTACAACGCCTATCTGGCGTCGCTCCAGTCCCGCGGGCGCTAGCCGATACCCCACGGCCGAGAGACGATGGAGTCTCGGCCGTGGGGCCGGTGTTCCGGCCGGGGTGCCGGAACCGCCGTGAGGAGGTCGGGTATGACCGGATCTGCCAAGGGGATGACGGCGTGCGCGGTGGGTGGGCTCGTGGTGGTGACGGCCTACACCGTGTCGCTGGGGAGCAATGGCTGGCTGTGGTTCGCCTGGGTGGTGCTCGCGCTGCTGACGGTGGGGACGCTGCTCGCCCGCTGAGCGGGCCTACGTCATGCCGCGGTGCCGCGCAGCCACCGCCACAGGGACGTCCACCACGGGACGCGGGCGGTCGGTGCCGCGGTGTCGGCGGTGGCGCCTTCGCCCGCGGATAAGGCCTCGTCCTCGTCCGCGGGCACCCAGCGCGTGGGGCGCAGCTTGGGCGCGAGCATCATGCCGGAGGTGTCCACCTCGGTCTCGGCCCTGCGCGGCATGAACGCGACCGGCAGCTCGACCAGATGGCGGGAGATCCACGACGCGACCCAGCTCAGCTCGGTCTCCGGCACGTCCAGCCGCAGATCGGGCAGGCGCAGCAGCAGGGTGTCGATGGCGGTGTCCGCGATGGCGCGGCCGATGTCCTGGCCGGGGCATTCGTGCGGGCCGCCGCTGAACGACAGGTGCGAGCGGTTGCCGTACATGGGCGCGCCGAGGTCGGGGCGGATGGCGGGGTCGACGTTCCCGGCGGCGAGGCCGAGGAGCAGCATGTCCCCGGCCTTGATCTGCCGTCCGCCCAGTTCGGTGTCGCCGGTGGCCCAGCGGCCGGGGATCACGGTGAGCGGCGGTTCGTTCCACAGCACGTGCTCGATGGCGTCCGGCAGGGTCATGTGACCTCCGGCCAGGGAGGCGCGGAAGCGCGGGTCGGTGAGGACCATGCGCAGCGTGTTGGCCATGAGGTTGGTGGTGGTCTCGTTGCCGGTGAGCAGCACGAGCCGCAGATGCTGGACGACCTCCTCCTCGGTCAGCTCGGAGGGGTGGCTCAGCAGCCAGGACGCGAGGTCGCTGCCGGGCTGGGTGCGCTTGCGCTCGACGAGCTGGCGGAGGGTGTCGGTGACGTACTGGTCGCTGCGCAGGGCCGTTTCGGAGCCCTTCATCAGGTCTCGGGTGGCCTCGACCAGCCGTGGGCCGTACTCGTCGGGCATGCCGAGCAGCTGGGTGAGGACGAGCATGGGCAGCCGCTGGGCGAAGCCCGTGACCAGTTCGGCCTGTCCGTCGGCGCAGAAGTCGTTGACCAGCTGGTGGGTGAAGCGGGTGATGTGGCGTCGGATGCCGCGGCGGTCGACCCGGTTCATGCTGTCGGTGAGCGCGGCGCGCAGCCGCTCGTGCTCGTCGCCGTCGGCGAAGGTGCACATGGGCTGCCAGCCGACCACGGGGAGCAGCGGCGAGTCGGCCGGGATCCGGCCCTCCCCCCAGGCGCTCCAGTAGCGGGAGTCGCGGGAGAAGCGGGAGGGGGTGCGGGCGACCTCCAGGTTCTCGCGGTAGCCCAGCAGCAGCCAGGCCGGTACGTCGTCGCCGAGCCGCACCGGGGCCACCGGTCCGTGTTCGCTGCGCAGCCGCTCGTACAGGCCCATCGGGTCCTTCTCGTTCTCGGATCCGAAGAGGTCCACCACACCGGCGAGGGGGCTCCGGGCGTGGGCGGGGCACTGGTCGGGAGGAGGGGTCACGGTGTCTCCGGGGTCACGGTGGTGAGGTGTTGCAGATAGCTCACGAGGGTGAGGAGGGTGTCGCGGCTGGAGGCGCGGTCGCGGGCGTCGCAGTCGATGATGGGGACGGCGTCGGGCAGGTCCAGGGCCGCGCGCAGCTCGCCGACGGGGTGGACGGGCGCCCCGGGGAAGGCGTTGATGGCGACGACGAAGGGGACGCCCCGCTCCTCCAGCCGGCCCAGGACGTCGAAGCTGACCTCCAGCCGGCGGGTGTCGATGAGGACCACGGCGCCGAGCGCGCCCTCGAAGAGGCCGTTCCACAGGAACCAGAAGCGCTCCTGGCCGGGGGTGCCGAAGAGGTAGAGCACCAGCCGTTCGTTGAGGCTGATGCGGCCGAAGTCCATGGCCACGGTGGTCTCGGTCTTGCGCTCCACCCCGGCGATGTCGTCGACGCCGACCCCGGCCTGGGTCATCGTCTCCTCGGTGGTCAGCGGGCGGATCTCGCTCACCGAGCCGACCATGGTGGTCTTGCCGACCCCGAATCCGCCGACGATCACGATCTTGACGGCCGCGGCGGCGGAGGCCGGGAGGGTGTCCTCGCTGCGGGGTCCGACGAGCGTGTCAGAGGTTCTGTAGTCCATGCATCACCGCCTGGAGAAGTTCGGTGTCGGGCAGCACGGCGGCCGGGACCGGTGCCCGCGCCTCCACCTGGTGGTGGGCGAGCAGATCCGCGAGGAGTACGGTCACCGTGCTGACGGGCAGCGTCAGATACGCGGAGATCTCGGCCACGGAGAGCGGGAAGTGGCACATCCGCAGCACGGCGGCGGCCTCGGGCAGCATGCCCGGCTCGGGTTCGGCCCGGGCCACGATCAGGCTGACCAGTTCGATGGTGTCCGCCCGCGGGGACCGGCCGGGGCCGCCGTCGACGAGGTAGAGCCGTTCAGGGCCGCCTTCGTCGGCGCCCTTTCCGGTCCGGCTCATGTCATGCGTCCACTGGCCCGTGGCGGGCTGCTGAGGTGTTCGCCGAGCCGGGCGACCAGGTCTCTCATGCACTGGCCCATCAGCCCGGCGTCCACGCCGTCCTCGGCGAGCACCGCGAGGTAGGAGCTGGTGCCGGCCGCCATCAGATAGAAGAAGCCGCCGTCGACCTCGATGACCACCAGCCGCATCCGCCCGTCGCCGGTGGGGAATTCGGCGGCGATCGCCGTCGACAGGCTCTGGAGCCCCGCGCAGGCGGCGGCCAGGCGGTCGGCGGTCTCCTCGTCCGTACCGACCTGGGCCATGCACAGGCCGTCCGAGGACAGCAGGACCACGTGGCGGGTCTGCGGAACGCTCTTGGCGAGGTCCCGGAGCATCCAGTCCATGTTGAACCGCGCTTGCGTCACTTGCTACTCACCCTTATCCGAAGCGTTGTCCACGGCGTTGTCCCAGGCGTGCGGCGTGTCCGACGGCTCCGCGCCGTGCGGGTGCCCGGAGGTGTCCACCGGGTCCTCCTCACCGGACACGGCCTTGGTGAACGCGGCCAGCCACATCCCCGGCTGGACGGGCGGCTCGGCCGGTGCCGGGGGGCCCGCCGGGGCGGGCTCCGGGTCGGCCTGGATCCGGATGGGCGGGGTCACGGTCGGCATCCGGCGGCGGCGCTGGGGCAGTCCTGCGGTGTTGTGGCGGATCCCGTTGTGGTCGTGGGCGACCGGGCCGGTGGCGTTGGCGTTGGTGGGCAGCGGCGGATAGGGCTCGGCGCGCTTGATGGGCTTGGGCGGCGGCAGCTTCTGGGCCCGGGCGATGGCGCCGCCGGGGGCCGGGGTGGGACAGATGACGTCCTGCGGGACGACGAGCACCGCGCGGACACCGCCGTACGCGGAGGGCCGCAGCGACACCTGGAACCGGTACTTCACGGCGAGGCGGCCGACCACGGCCAGGCCCAGCCGGGGCGTCTCGCCGAGGTCGTCGAGGTCGAAGCCGGTGCCCGCCTGCTCCAGCACGTACTCGGTGCGCCTGCGGCTCTCCTCCGACAGGCCCACCCCGGCGTCCTCGATCTCGACCGCCACCCCGGACTGGACCTCGACCGCCGTCAGATGCACCCGCGTCTTGGGAGGGGAGTAGCGGGTGGCGTTGTCCAACAGCTCGGCCAGGGCGTGGATCAGCGGCTCCACGGACGGGCCGACGATGCCGACGTCGGCCACCGAGTGCAGATCCACCCGCCGGTATTCGAGAATGCGCGACATGGCGCCGCGCAGCACGTTGTACAGCGGCACCGGGTTGCGCCACTGACGGCCCGGGCGGGAGCCGCCCAGCACCGAGATGCTGTCGGCGAGCCGCCCGATCAGCGCGTTGCCGTGGTCGAGGTGGAGCAGGTCGTGGTAGACCTCGGGGGCGGCCCCGTGCTTGTCCTCCATGTCCCGCATGTCCATGGCCTGTTGATGGGTGATGGCCTGCACCCGGCGGGCGATGTTGACGAACGCCCGCCCCGCCGCGTCCCGCAGGTCCTCCTCGGCCCGCACGGTCTCCAGCACCGTCCGCAGGACGGCGCGGTGCGCGGACTCGAAGTCCGGGTCGAGGACGGGCGAGGGCTCGATGGTCTTCATCACGGCGTCGACCTCGGCGCCGCGCTGGAGCCGCTCCACGGCCGCGGGCAGCACCTCCTGGGCCAGCCGCCGGGTCTCCACCTCCTGGTCGACCAGGCGCTGCCGGTACGCGGCGTCCTGTTCGGCGGCCCGCGCGCGCAGCCTGCCGATCAGACGTCCGCGGCGGGCCGACTCGGCCGCCGCCAGGGCCACCGCCAGCGTCGCCGCCGCGCCGCACCAGGCGACCGTCGCCCGCGCCCCGGCGGACACCACGGTCACGGCGAACGCCGCGCAGGCCGCCATCGCGGCGGGAGGAATGAGCCATACGAGCGCGGAGGCGGGCCGTCGGCCTCCAGGTGACGCGCCGGCGAAAACCATCGGCTTCCTTAAAAGCAGCGGGAGAAAATGCGTGCGAAGAACTCGCTACGGGCCCTGGAGCATAGCGGTTTGGACACATCCCGAAATGACGATGGTTTTTTCTTGGTAACGAATTCGGCGGGGTGAATTCAACGAGCGCAAAAAAGCGATCGCATTCGCTCACACCCCCGGGGGATCCGAAACCCCACACCGCCAACATGCGGCGCATTTGCCGCCATTACGGACATCATGCGGCGACTCGCCGTGAGCTGCCGGGAGTTGTACAGTCGGTCGGTTTATTCGGTCGCGCGACGATGATCGAATTTCGTAGCCTCGACGGACCATGACGGAGGAACGAACATGAGTGCGCGACTGCGGGGCATCGCCAAGGAGACCGAGAGCATCGTCGCGGCGGGCGGCTATACGACGCCCGGGGGCCGCCCGGTGCGGCTCGCCGAGCGGATCGCCCGGGCCACGGCGGGGACCGCGCTGTACGGGCCGGAGCCGGTGGAGCCCCCGGCATCCGGGGCGGGGGACCGCGCCACGGCGTTCGAGGTGACCGCGGAGAGCAGCATGGAAGCCGCGCGCCGGCTGACGCTCGGGCGGACCGGGGAGCCGGTCGCCGTGCTCAATTTCGCCTCCGCGCGCAACCCCGGAGGCGGCTATCTGAACGGCGCGCAGGCACAGGAGGAGGCGCTGTGCCGGACCTCGGCGCTCTACACGTGTCTGCGGACGGTGCCGGAGTTCTACGCGGCGCACCGCGCCGATCCGAGCCCGTTCTACAGCGACCGGGTCATCCACTCCCCCGGCGTCCCGGTGTTCCGCGACGACCGGGGCGGGCTGCTGGCGGAGGCGTACGAGGTCGGCTTCCTCACGTCGGCCGCGCCGAACGCCGGAGTGATCGCCCGGCGAACCCCGGACCGGGTGGCCGAGGTGGCGGGGCGGCTCACCGCGCGCGCCGAGCGGGTGCTGGAGGTCGCGTCCGTGGGCGGCTACCGGCAGTTGGTGCTGGGGGCCTGGGGCTGCGGGGTGTTCCGCAATGATCCGGCGGTGGTAGCCGGGGCGTTCCACGCCCATCTGGTGGGCGGGGGGGCGCGGTTCGCGGACCGCTTCGACCGCGTGGTGTTCGCGGTGCTGGACCGCCGCGTGGACTCCCCCACCAGGGCGGCCTTCGCGGCGGCGTTCCCCCGGTAGTCCGGGGCGGCGGGGCGCCGGAGCCCGCTTCCGTACGCGCCGACTCGTACGGAAGCGGGCCCGGCCGACCGTTACTTGACGGCCCCGGCGGCCTTCGCGGCCCCGGTCTTCGCGGCCCCGGTCTTCGCGGGCTTCGGCGTGGCGTGCGGAGCGCACGTCACGTCCTTGGCGTCCACCGTGCCCTTGAGCAGGTAGGCGTCCACCCGGTCGTTGATGCAGGCGTTGACCAGCCCGGTGACACCGTGCGAACCGGCGTCCTTCTCGGTGATCAGACGCGAGCCCTTGAGGCGCTTGTGCAGCTCGACGGCGCCCTCGTACGGGGTGGCGGCGTCACGGGTGCTCTGCACGATGAGCGTCTTCGGCAGCCCCTTGCCCGCACCGACCTCCAGCGGGGTGTGCTGCTTCGACGGCCAGGTGGCGCACGGCAGGTTCATCCAGGCGTTGGACCAGGTCAGGAACGGGTAGTCGCGGTGGAGCCGGGTGTTGTCCCGGTCCCACTTCCGCCAGCTGGTCGGCCACTTGGCGTCGGCGCACTCCACGGCGGTGTACACCGCGTTGCCGTTCTCCGAGGCGATGTTGCCCGCGGTGTCGGACATGTCCGGGCCCGCGGCCTCGACGAGCGCCTTCTCGTCACCGGCCAGGTAGTCGCGCCACACCTCGGCGACCGTGGTCCACGACGAGTCGTAGTACGGGGCGCTCTGGAAGAAGCCCAGCAGCTCGGCCGGGCCGACGACCCCGCCGATCGGGTTCTTCTTGGCGGTGGCGCGCAGCTTCTCCCACTGCGCCTGGACCTCTCCCGGGGTGTCACCGATGTGGTAGGCCGCGTCGTTCTTGGCCACCCACGCCTTCCAGTCGTCCCAGCGCATTTCGAACGCCACGTCCTGGTCCAGGTTGGCCTGGTACCAGATCTTCTCCCGCGACGGGTTCACCACGGAGTCCACGATCAGGCGGCGCACATGGTCGGGGAAGAGCGTCGCGTAGACACCCCCGATGTACGTCCCGTAGGACACGCCCAGGTAGTTGAGCTTCTTGTCGCCGAGCGCGGCCCGGATGACGTCGATGTCGCGGGCGGTGTTGGGCGTCGTCATGTGCGGCAGCATCCAGCCGCTGCGCTCCTTGCACCCGTCGGCGTACTCCGCGGCGAGCTTGCGCTGCGCCCGCTTGTCCGCCTCGCTGTCGGGCACCGGGTCCATCTTGGGCGCCTTGACGAACTCCTGCGGGTCGACACAGGAGATGGCGGCCGAGTGGCCCACCCCGCGCGGGTCGAAGCCCACGAAGTCGTACGCCTTCGCAGTCTTCGTCCACAGCGGGTTCTTGTTGGTGACCCGGGTCGGGAACTTCAGCCCGGAGCCGCCCGGTCCGCCCGGGTTGTAGATCAGCGAACCCTGCCGCTCGGAGGCGGTCCCGGTGTTGCCGATGCGGTCCACCGCGATCTTGATGGTGCGGCCGTTCGGCTTGGCGTAGTCGAGCGGCACGGTCACATAGCCGCACTGGATGGGCTTGGCGAGGTTCCAATCGCCCGGACAGTCCGTCCAGTCGATGCCCGCCTTCGCGGCCCGGGCCGCGGCGATCGCCGCCCCGCGGGCCTCCGCGGCGCCCCCCGGCGTCCGCGTGGGCTCCGATGCCCCCGCCGTGGGGGCGGCCAGCGCACCGGTTATCAGCGCGCCGGTCAACACGCCGCCGGCCACGCCGAGTACTGCTGTGCGTCTCACGTAGTAATCCCCCTGCTTTGTTGCGCCGCCGTGCGGCGATGATCACAGAGTGTCAGGAGGATCCTCGCGCCTCGCTTACTCCTGAGTACAGGGCAAACCGCCGTTTCTTTATCAACACGTCACCTTCACAGGCCCGCTCAGCCTTTGATCGCACCGGCGATGAGGGCCTGGAGCTGCTCGGCGGTGCGGTCCAGCGGCTCGATGCTGCGCTTGGCCCGGCACATGGCGACGGTTCCCTCGACGGCGGCGACGGTGAGCGTCGCGAGCTGCTCCGCCTGCCCGGGCGCGGCGCCGTGTTCCCGCAGGGAGACGGCGAGCAGTCTCTCCCAGTCGTCGAAGACGGCCGCGGCGGCCACCAGGGCGGGCGGGATCTCGCCGGGCGGCGGCTCCTCGATGGAGACGGCCAGGACCGGGCATCCGGCCCGGAAGTCGGCGTCGATGACGATCCCGCGCCACAGTCCGAGGAACGCCCGGAGGCCCGCGACCGGGCCCGCCTCCAGCTCCTTGCGGAGCACGCGGGCGATGGTCTCGCCCGCGTACCGGACGGCCTCGGTGGCCAACTGCTGCTTGCCCTCGGGGAAGTAGTGGTACGTGGAACCGAGCGGCGCCTCGGCGTGCTTGGCCATCTCGCGGATGCTCGTGGCGTTCAGTCCGCGCCGGCTGATCATGTCGGCCGCGCCGACCACGATCCGCTGCCGGGCCTGGGGGCCGCCCTTGGTCATGTTCACTCCCGCTCTGGCTATAACGCTCGTCATAGTCTAGCGTGACCTCGCGTTATAACGACTGTCATAAAGCGAGGCCGTCACCGTGCCCCAGGGCGCCCTGTCCGAGCGGCGCAAGGCCGGTCTGGTCGAGGACGCCACCCAGACCGTGCTGAAGGCCGCCGGGCTCTCCCCGGACGAGGCACTGCGGTGTGGGTGCTGATCCACGAGCAGCCGGACGGCACCTGGGGTGCCGGTGGATCCGTCATCCGGTACGCCGACCTGGTCGCCCTCGCCCGGCAGAGCAAGGGCCAGAGCGAGGAGGGCGAGAGCGATGCGTGAACTGACGTACGTCGCGCGGCACACCGTCGAGTGGCGCGAGGCGCCCGACCCCCGGCTGGAGTCCGGCCGGGACGCGATCGTCGCGCCGGTGGCCGCCACCCCCTGCGACGTGGACTCCGCCATCCTCGCCGGGCTGACCGCCCACTGCACCTCCGTGCCGCACATGGCGATGTACGGCGCGCCGATCGGCGGCAGTTGGGGCGGGCCCTTCTCCGACCTGGTCCGCGTGCCGTACGCGGACGCCATGCTGGTCCCGCTGCCGCCGGGGCTCGACCCCATCGCCATGGCCTCGGCCAGCGACGGCTGTACGTGTGCGACATCGCCCGCGCGCTCGGCGCCTCCGACGTCCTGTACGTCGACCCCGACGCCGAGCACCGGAAGCTCGCGACGAGCTTCGGCGCCCGTACCGCCGAGGCGATCGAGCCCATCCGGCACGGCTTCGACATCGCCGTGGAGGCGACCGGCCGCATCGATCAGCTCACCCTGGCGCTCACCTCGCTCGCCCCCGAGGGCATCTGCGAGAGCACGGGCAATCACTTCCGGCCCGGCGAACTGCCACTGCTCGACATGTACCTCACCGGTGTCACCCTGCGCCCGGGACAACGTCCGCAGCCACCTGCCCGACGCCCTCGAACTCGCGGGCTCCGGAAAGGTGGCGCCCGAACGCGTCGTCTCCCATGTCCTGGACTGGGAGCAACTCCCCGAGGCGCTGCCGGAGAAGCGCCTCAAGCCGGTGTTCGTACGCGACATCGCCCCGGCTGGGGCTGCGGCTGCGAGCTGAGCGCCTCGTCCAGCATCCGGCGCAGCCGCAGGCCGTCCGTGGCCACGGCGCTGACCAGGGCGGCCGGGCCGGTGAGCGGGGTGATGACGGCCGTGTCGGCGAGCAGTCGGGGCTGGACGGGAACGCTGTCGTACGCCGGGTCCACCACCAGGAGTTGACCGGCCGCCCGGTGCCCGCCGAGCACCGCGCCGCCGTCCCAGCCGGGCGCGCCGGGGCCGTACGACAGCTCCTGGTCCAGCAGCGGGCGCCCGGCGCGGTGCACGGTGAGACGGCTGGTCAGCGCGCCCGGGGGCTCGCCGAAGCGGCCGAGGATCTGTTCCTCGCGCAGCACCAGGCGGGCGGTGGGGGCGAGTTCGACGGTGGTGGTCATGCGCAGATCGCTGCCGTGGGCGGAGATCAGGGGTTCGGGCAGCCAGTGCAGGGTGGCGCCGTCGGCGACGGTCAGCCGGATCGCGTAGTGGGCGGGCTCGGCGGAACGGCCGGGCAGCGCGAGCGTGGCGGCCGCCGAACCGACGCGGAGCCGGGCGCCGGGGCCGACGGCCGCGGTCAGCACGATGCGGTCGCCGCCGAGCGGGGCGCTCATCGCGCCGACCACGGTGACGCACGCCTCGCCGTCGCCGGTCGCCCGGGTCCGCCGCAGGGCGAGCGGCCCGTCCCCGGCCAGCACGGGCAGCGCGGTGCCGCCGCGGCCGTCCGCTTCGGCGACGAGGCGGGCGGTGGCGCGTACGCCGGGGCCCGGCGCGTCGGCTCTGCCGGTCACGCCGGGTCCGCCGTCCAGGCGGCCAGCCGCTCGCGTACCCAGTCGGCGATCGGACGGACTCCGTCCGGCGCGACCAGGGAGGTGAACGCGACCGGCAGATCGCCCCGCTGCTCCTTGGCGTCGCGCGCCATGCGCTCCAGGTCGGATCCGACGTACGGGGCGAGGTCGGTCTTGTTGACGACGAGGAGGTCGGCCGTCGTCACGCCCGGGCCGCCCTTGCGCGGGATGTCGTCGCCGCCCGCGACGTCGATGACGAACACCTGCGCGTCGACCAGGCCCTTGGAGAAGGTCGCGGTGAGGTTGTCGCCGCCGGACTCGACGAGGACCAGGTCGAGCGGACCGACGCTCTCCTCCAGGTCCTCGACCGCCTCGAGGTTGGCGGAGATGTCGTCGCGGATCGCGGTGTGCGGGCAGGCGCCGGTCTCCACGGCGCTGATGCGCTCCGCGGGCAGCACCGCGTTGCGCAGCAGGAACTCGGCGTCCTCGCGGGTGTAGATGTCGTTGGTGACCACGGCGATCGACAACTCGTCGCGCAGCGCCCGGCACAGCGCGGCGACGGTCGCGGTCTTGCCGGAACCGACCGGTCCGCCGAGCCCGATGCGCAGCGCCCGGCGGGTGCCGTCGAGGTGGCGCGGGTCGGCTGCGTGGGTGTGGCGAGGGGGGTAGGTCTCGGGGTGATCGAGGTGCATGGCGGCTCCGGGGGCGGGTGAGGAGGCGGGCGGTTACGAGGCGAAGAGGCGTACGGGCCAGGTGGCGTGCTGCTCGGCGGCGATGTCGAGCAGCGGCGCCGCGGCGGCGGGCAGCGCGCCGGGTCCCTCGTCCAGGGCCCGGTGTGCCGCCTCGGCGGCGCGGGCGGCGATCCGGTCGATCTCGGGGGCGAGACGGGCGAGGACGGTGGTGGCGTCGAACGGATCGAGGCTGAGCAGCCGTACGGCGGCGGACGCCGGTCCCCCGGCCGACTCGTACGCGGCGGCGTACGCGGCGGCCCGCGGGTCGAGCCCGGCGGCGCGCGCGGCCAGCCCCTGTACGACGGGCTGGTGGGCGCCGCGCGGCCGGGCGGCGGCGAGGGCGTCCAGCTCGGGCGAGGGCCAGGTGGCGCGGGCGGCGCGCATCAGTTGACGGCCGAGCCGCCGTGCGGTGGTACGCAGCGCGGGGACGGGGGTCCGGGCGTCGGCGGCCTCGTCGAGCACGAGCGGATCCATCCCGGCGGCGGCCGCGGCGGCGAGCGCGGCCGCGGTGAGCCCGGCGGTGTGCAACCGCCCGCGGCAGAACGCCTCCAGGGTGACCGCGTCCTGGATGCGCCCGGCCTTGACGGCGGCCTCGGCCCCGCCGGAATGGGCGTGCCCTCCGGCGGGGAACCGCCCATCGGCGAGGATGAGCAGCGCGGCGGCCGGGGTGGAGCGGGCCGGAGGCGGCGGGGGCGCGGTGTTGTCCGTCATCATCGCGGTCAGAAGAGGAAGTACCGCTGGGCCATGGGGAGTTCGGCCGCGGGAGCCGGGTCGACGGGGTCGCCGTCGATGGTCACCGTGAAGGTGTCCGGGTCGACCTCCACCCGCGGCATGGCGTCGTTCTCCCGCATGTCCGCCTTGGTCACCCCGCGCGTCCCCCGGATCGGCACGAACCGCTTCCCGAGGCCGAGCCGGTCGGCCAGGCCGTCGTCCAGCGCGGCCTGGGTGACGAAGTTGAAGGAGTTGGCGGCCGGGGCGCGTCCCACCGCGCCGAACATGGGCCGGGGCAGCACCGGCTGCGGCGTGGGGATGGACGCGTTGGCGTCGCCCATCTGCGCGTACGCGATCTGCCCGCCCTTGAGCACCAGGTGCGGCTTGACGCCGAAGAAGGCGGGCTCCCACAGCACCAGGTCGGCGAGCTTCCCGGGCTCCACGGAGCCGATCTCACCGTCGAGGCCCTGCGCCACCGCCGGGTTGATGGTGTATTTGGCGACATAGCGACGTGCCCGCCGGTTGTCGGCGCGCCCGTCCCCCGGCAGGGCGCCCCGGCGGCGCTTCATGACATGCGCGGTCTGCCAGGTGCGCAGGACGACCTCGCCGATCCGGCCCATGGCCTGGGAGTCGGAGGAGATGATCGAGATGGCGCCGAGGTCGTGCAGGATGTCCTCGGCGGCGATGGTGCCGGGCCGGATGCGGGACTCGGCGAAGGCGAGGTCCTCGGGGACGGCCGGGTTGAGGTGGTGGCAGACCATCAGCATGTCGAGGTGTTCCTCGACGGTGTTGACGGTGTGCGGCCGGGTCGGATTGGTCGAGCTGGGCAGCACGTTCGGCTGGGAGACCACGGTGATGATGTCGGGCGCGTGGCCGCCGCCCGCACCTTCGGTGTGGTACGCGTGGATCGAGCGTCCGGCGATCGCGGCGAGGGTGTCGGCGACGAACCCGGCCTCGTTGAGCGTGTCGGTGTGGATGGCGAGCTGGGCGCCGCTCTCCTCGCACACGCCGAGGCAGGCGTCGATCGCGGCGGGGGTCGCCCCCCAGTCCTCGTGGATCTTGAAACCGAGGGCCCCGCCGCGCAGTTGGGACCACATGCCCTCGCGCGAGACGGTGTTGCCCTTGCCGAGCAGCCCGATGTTGACGGGGTACCCCTCCAGCGCCTCGAACATCCGGGCCAGGTGCCAGGGGCCGGGGGTGATGGTGGTCGCCTTGGTGCCCTCGGCGGGCCCGGTGCCGCCACCGACCAGGGTGGTGATGCCCGAGGACAGCGCCTGGTCGACGAGGGTCGGGGAGATGAAGTGGACATGGGCGTCGATGGCGCCCGCGGTGAGGATCCTGCCGTTGCCCGCGATGACCTCGGTCTCGGGGCCGATGACGAGGTCGGGGTGGACACCGTCCATGGTGTCGGGGTTCCCGGCCTTGCCGATCCCGGTGATACGGCCGTCCCGCAGCCCGACGTCGGCCTTGACCACGCCCCAGTGGTCGAGCACCACGGCACCGGTGATCACGGTGTCGGGGGCGCCCTCGGCGCGGGTGGCGCGCGACTGGCCCATGGACTCGCGGATCACCTTGCCGCCGCCGAAGACCGCCTCGTCGCCGGAGCGGCCGGGGCCGCCGCAGCGGTCCTCCTCGATCTCGACCACGAGGTCGGTGTCGGCGAGCCGTATACGATCGCCGGCGGTCGGCCCGAACAGGTCCGCGTACGCGGCGCGGCTCAGCTCCGTCACAGCGCGCCTCCCGTCTCGCCGCGCAGTCCGGTAACGACCCGCGCGCCCGCCAGCGGCACCAGCTCCACCTCGACGGGGATGCCCGGTTCGAAGCGCACGGCGGTGCCCGCGGCGATGTGGAGCCGGTGGCCGCGGGCCGCGGCCCGGTCGAACGTAAGGCCCGGGTTGGCCTCGGCGAAGTGGTAGTGGGAGCCGACCTGGACCGGCCGGTCGGCCGCGTTGAGCACGGTGAGCCGGATGACCGGCCGCCCCTCGTTGAGCCGTACCGGCTCGTCCGCGTGGAAGATCTCTCCGGGGATCATGGAACGCCGCCTCCCGTCAGTCGATCGGCTGGTGAACGGTGACGAGCTTGGTGCCGTCCGGGAAGGTGGCCTCTACCTGGACGTCGTGGATCATCTCGGGGACGCCCTCCATGACCTCGTCGCGGGTGAGCACCTTGCGGCCGGAGGCCATCAGCTCGGCGACGGTACGGCCGTCCCTGGCGCCCTCCAGGATGTGGACGGTGATCAGCGCGACGGCCTCGGGATGGTTGAGCGACACGCCTCGCGCCCGACGCTTTTCAGCCACGTCGGCGGCCACATGGATGAGCAGCCGTTCCTGCTCGTGCGGCGTCAACTGCACGTTTTCCCACCTCATCCTCGCCCTCGGTGTCCGCAGGCTAGTTCGGTGGCGTTTCGGTGGCGTTAACGGACATCCGGCTGTTATGCGCGGTCCACGGCGGATCACCCTTGACGATCGTGCGGCGCACCCTCGATCCTCATGTCCGCATCACATGATCCATCCGCTTCGCTCCAACCCCCCACATCTTTATGGAGCCCATCTGTGAATCGAATAGTGCTGATCCGCCGCGGCGCGCTCGCGGCCGGAACCTGTGCCGCCGTCGCCGCAGCCCTGCTGGGCGGGGCGCCGGGAGCCGGGGCGGCCGCCTCGCCCCGCGCCGCCGCCCCCGACATCGACGTCGAGGCCGTCAAGGCCGACCTCGGCAAGCTCCAGTCGATCGCCGAGGAGAACGGCGGCAACCGCGCCCACGGACAGCCCGGCTACCGGGCGTCCCTGGACTACATCAAGGGCAAGCTGGACGCGGCGGGGTTCAAAACCGGCGTCCAGGAGTTCACCTCGGGCGGCGCCAAGGGCTACAACCTCGTCGCCGACTGGCCGGGCGGCAGCGCCGACAAGGTGCTCATGGCCGGATCGCATCTCGACTCGGTCGAGGCCGGACCCGGCATCAACGACAACGGATCGGGCTCCGCCGCGATCCTGGAGGTCGCGCTCGCCGTGGCCAAGGCCGAACTCAAGCCCACCAAGCACCTGCGGTTCGCCTGGTGGGGCGATGAGGAGGACGGCATGATCGGCTCCACCCACTACGTGGACAGCCTGAAGTCCGACGAGAAGTCGAAGATCGACTCGTATCTGAACTTCGACATGCTCGGCTCCCCCAACCCCGGGTACTTCGTCTACGACGACGACCCGGAGCTGGAGAAGGTCTTCAAGGACTGGTACGCGGCCAAGAACATCGCGACGGAGAAGGAGACCGAGGGCGACGGCCGCTCGGACCACTCCCCGTTCAAGGACGCCGGGGTGCGGGTCGGCGGGCTGTTCACCGGCGCCGAGTCCACCAAGTCCCAGGCGCAGGCGGACCAGTGGGGCGGCGAGGCGGGCGAGCCGTTCGACCCGTGCTACCACTCCGCGTGCGACAAGACGTCCAACGTGGACGACACCGCGCTGGACCGCAACAGCGACGCGATCGCCCACGCGGTCTGGGAGCTCAGCTCCTAACCGCCACTTCCCCAGCCGTCGTCACTCGCGGCCCGGACGCCGATCCCCGGCGTCCGGGCCGCGGTGTTCTGCCGCGATACCGAAGCGCCGCCGTTCGCCGGGAGCGGACGAGGTCGGGCGCATCGCCGACACCGTACTGATCACCTGCTCCTCCGCCTCCGCCTCCGCCTCGACCGCGTCGAGTCGTTGCAGGTCAGCCGAGGACACCAGGGCGACCAGCGGCTTTCCATGCCGGGTGAGGACCACCCGCTCACCGCCGTAGACCACGCGGTTGATCAGGTCCGCCAGTTCCGCCCGGGCTTGCGTCACCGGAATCTCGTACGCCATGCTCCCCATCGTACGGGACGTACGTCCTGTACATTTTTTACGGAGCCGAGTCCCCGAGAGACCCACGAGAGGTGACCGCGATGGAACGACCGGCCGCGCGCTATGTCCTGCCCGAGTTCACCGAGCGCACCAGCAGCGGCGTGCGCACCATGGACCCCTACTCCAAGCTGCTCTCCGAGCGCATCGTCTTCCTCGGCACGCCCATCGACGACACGGCGGCCAACGATGTGATCGCGCAGCTCATCCACCTCGAACACGCCGTGCCCGACCAGGACGTCTCGCTCTACATCAACTCCCCGGGCGGCTCGTTCGGCGCGATGACGGCGATCTACGACACGATGCACTTCGTCACCTGCGACATCGAGACCATCTGCCTGGGCCAGGCCGCGTCCGCCGCCGCCGTACTGCTCGCCGCCGGGGCGCCGGGCAAGCGGCTGGCGCTGCCGGGCGCGCGGGTGCTGATCCATCAGGCGGCGCTCAGCGAACCCGTCGAGGGGACCACCTCGGACCTGGAGATCCACGCCCGTGAGCTGCTGCGGACCCAGGCGCTGCTGGAGGAGATGCTGGTGCGGCACACCGGGCAGAGCGCCGAGCGGATCCGCGCGGACATCGACCGCGACAGGATCTTCGACGCCGCGGCCGCGGTGGCGTACGGGCTGGTGGACGGGGTCACCCAGAGCCGTAAGCGTCCGGGTTCGCTGCCCGGGGCACGGTGATCGCGCGATGCTTCCGCCGGAACTTCCCCCGCTGCCCGCGCTGACCCGCGCGGAGGGCCGCCTCGTGGACGGCTATCTGGAGGCCGTCGATCTGCTCGGCCGGATCAACCCCGCCCGCGGCCACGACACCTACAGCGGGCTGCGCGCCGCCCAGGCGCTGGTCGGAAAGGCCATCGCGCTGCGGGACGCGCTGGCGCTGATGCACGACCGGGGCGAGAGCGAACTGCACACCGCGACGCTGGACCGTGCGCTGCGCGTGCTGGACGGCGAGCGGCGCTCCGAACGGGTGACGCTGCCGTCCGTCTCGCCGCGATGATCGCGGTCGCGCCCGGGGCCCCGAGGCTCGCCGCGGTGATCGCGGTCGTCGCGCCCGGAACCCCGAGGCGTCGCCCGAACGGCGTAGCGCGGGGCCCGGCGCGAGGCCGCCGCCGGGTTGCGGCCGACGGCGCCGATACCGCCGTCGCCGCAGGCCGGAGGGCGGGTCGCGGGCCGTCCCTGTCACCCGAACGGCAGAGCCGTGACCACCCTCACACCCCGCCCGCTCGGCTCGGAACCGGCGGCCGCGGCGGGTGACCATCCCTGGGACGACCGAACCCGGCCACCGAAGGGTGGTGTGCGAGATGACCGCGCACATACGGATCCCCAGAATGGTCTCCCGGGCCGGTGCCCTCTCGGCCCTCACCGCCGTCGCCGTCGGCGGCACCGTGGCGGTGCCCGGTGTGCCGCAGCAGGCCGACGCGGCGACCGTGGCGGCCAAGGCGCTGCGGATCGCGGCCTCGAAGAAGGGCGCGCCCTATGTGTACGGGGCGGCGGGGCCGCACCGCTTCGACTGCTCGGGGCTCACCCAGTACGCGTACAAGCGGGCCGGGAAGCGGCTGCCGCGCACCGCCGCGGCCCAGTACAACCGCACCCGCCACATCAAGGCGTCCGCCCGCAAGGGCGGTGACCTGGTCTTCTTCCATGCGGGAGGCAGCGTCTACCACGTCGGCCTCTACGCGGGGAGCGGCCGGATCTGGCATGCGCCCAAGGCGGGCACGGTGGTGCGGCTGGAGCGGATCTGGACCGGAAAGGTCTCGTACGGGCATGTGCGCTGACCGGCCGGCTGTCGGACCCCGGCGGTAGCTTGACGGAGGATCAGGGGAGTCCTGGTCCTCCGTCACCTTCCGGAGGCACGGCATGGCGTATCTGAATCCGGTCCGGCACATCTCCTTCGACGCCCACGACCCTTACGCCCTGGCGCAGTTCTGGTCGCGGCTGACCGGCTACGCCATAACGGACGAGGACGCACCGGGCGACGACGAGGTGCTGATCGAGTCGGGCCAACCCGGCGTGCCCGGACTGCTGTTCCTGCGGGTGCCGGACGCCAAGGCCGTCAAGAACCGGGTCCACCTCGACATCCAGCCGCCCTCGGGCACCCGGGACGAGGAGGTGAAGAGGCTGCTCGGGCTCGGTGCGCGGGTCGCCGACGACCGGCGCACGGAGGACGGGATGGGGTGGGTGGTGATGGCCGATCCCGAGGGCAACGAGTTCTGTGTGGAGCGCAGCGCGGTCGAGCGTGGTCTGGTGTGACCGCCCCCGTGAGGCGTTAGCGTGGGCCGGTGCCGGTTCGGGGGAGATCCGGCACCGGGAGGGGAGCTACGTTGAGCGATCAGTTCCAGGCGGACCGGACCTACGACCAGGTGTATCTCGTCTTCGTCGACACCTCCGGCTATTCGACGATCGTCCGCTCGAACCCCAGGGACCGGGCCGCGCACGGATTCGATCTGCTGCGGGAGCGGATGCGGGCGCGCATCGGCCAGGTCTCCGCCCAGCACCGGTGTGCCCGCAGCGATCTGTGGAACTGGCGCGGGGACGGCGGGTTCTTCGCGATCCACGACGACAGCGAGAGCGTGGCCCGCGATGTGGCGCTGGAGGCGGCGCGGACGTTTCTCACCCTCGATCTGCGGCATCTGCGGGACGAGTTCGCGCAGGCGGGGGTGGACGGCGAGCTGCATGTGCGGATGGCGGTGCACAAGGGGGCGATACGGCACACCGGCGAGGGCCGGACCGGCACCATCCACTCCCCCGACATCAACCTGGCCGCGCATCTGGAGAAGGCGACCCCGCCGGACTGTCTGGCGGTCTCGGAGGACGTGTACCGCACCGCGGGCCGGTATGCGGAGCTGTTCGCGCACGTCGGCAGCCACGAGGGCAAGGACGTCTACCTGATGGCGGGCGACGGCGGCCCGGGCGAGGCGGTCAAGGCGTGGCTGGCGGGCCGGGGGCTGGCGGGCGGCACGCCCGTGCACGCCTATCCCGAGCGGCCCAGCTCGGTCGAGAAGGCGCGGCTGCTGGACGCGGCCTCGGCGGAGGTGCTCGACATGGGCACCGCGCTGCGCACCTCGTCGTCCCGGCTGGTCACCACCGAGCGCCCGGCCCGCTATCGCGACGCGGCCTTGAGCCTGCTGCGCCGCGGCGGGGTGTACCGCTGCTATCTGCTGGATCCGTCTTCGGACGCGGCGGCCACCCTGTCGCGGCAGTACCAGGAGGACATGACCCGGAAGATCAAGGATTCGCTGGAGCGTTTCGGCCGGTTCAAGGAGCGGTACGGGGCGGCGGCGGACGGCTTGCGCGTCTACCAGACGAACGAGTTCCCCGGCTTCTCGGCGCTGGCCGTCGATCCGCGCCGGACGAACGGGCTGATCCTCTACTCCTCGTATCTGATGGGCACCAGCCCGTACGGGGTGATCGAGCGCGGCGACATGCCCCACTATCTGATCAGCCCGGACGCCGGTCGTACGTATGCGCGCATCCTGGAGCTGACCGAGGCGCGAGCGGCTACGGGGCAGGTCGAACGCGTATTGTGAGCGCTTCCGGTAACCCGCGGGGTATGAAGAACGACGCCCCGAGAACCGTCCGTCGCGAGACCGCGCTGGAGCGTGACGACCGGAACTTCGCCGAACTGCTCCAGGAGCTGCGGGTCACCCAGACGGGGGTGCAGATCCTGTTCGCCTTCCTGCTGACCCTGGCCTTCACCGACCGCTTCGCATCGCTGGACGCGGTGCAGCGCGGCACGTACGTCGCCACGCTGCTGCTCGCGGTCGTGGCGGCGACCCTGTTCACCGCCCCGGCGGCGCTGCACCGGGCGCTGTTCCGCAGGGGGGCCAAGCGACGCGTCGTGGACGTCTCCGGGAAGCTGGCCTCGGCCGGGCTGTGCGTGCTGACGCTGGCGTTCACCGGGTCGGTGCTGCTGGTGGTGGACGTGGTGCTGGGGCGCGGCCCGGGGATCGCCGCGGCGGCGGGCACGTTCGCGGTGTGCTGCGGGCTGTGGGGCATCCTCCCGCGCTGGATCCGCCACCGGATGGGCCACCGCCCGTCGCCGACCGCGCCGCACGACCACGCGGCCTAGGACACCGGCACAGTCCACGGCAGCGCGATCCATACGGTCTTGCCGCCGTCCGCGGTGGGGGTGACGAACACCTCGCCGCCCGATTCGGCGGCCAGACAGCCGATGATGAGCAGCCCCCGTCCGTTGTCCTGGTGGGCCGCGGCGCACAGCGGCCGGGGGTGACGGGGGTGGCTGTCGGTGACACCGATCTCCAACCGCCCCTCGTGGTCGAGCCTTATGTCCACGGTGAAGGTGGGCGACTCGCCCAGGGTGTGCTGTACGGCGTTGGTGGCGAGCTCGGAGACGATGAGCCGCACGGTGTCCGCGGCCTCCTCGCCTTCCCCGAGTCCCCATTCGGCCAGCACGTCCGCCACGTAGGCGCGGGCCGCGGGAACCGAGGCGGGCGCGCTCGGCAGAGTGACGGATGCTTCCTGATGGTCTGCCATGACGGCCTGTCCCTTTCCCGCCGGGGCACGGCTGCGGACGCGCACGGGTGGCGCCGCGCAGCCTTGGGGTCCGGGTGGGCGGCCCCGGCGGCTCCGACCGTCAGACTGCCACCGATGCCCTCCGTGTCGGGGGCGATCCACCGAGTTATGCATATATCTGTCGCCCGAAGCGGTGAACTCTGCTACGGAAGACCGGATTTGCGGGGCAGACTGGGCCACGGTCACGACAGGGCGGGACAGCGGACGGGCAGCGGGAGGGAGATCTGATGCGGTACGGCCCGGCGGTACGCCGCCGCAAGCTCGGCGCGGAGCTGCGCCGCCAGCGCGATCTGGCGGGGCTCACCAGCGGCGAGGCCGCGCGGCGGCTGAGCTGGCACCAGTCGAAGGTGAGCCGGATCGAGACCGGGCGCAGCGGGGCGAAGCCCGGGGACGTGGCGCGGCTGCTGGAGGTGTACGGGGTCACCGACCCCCAGCTGCGGGCGCTGCTGGAGGCGCTGTGCGGCGGGGGCGCCTCGGATCCGGAGGGGTCGCGGCGCGGCTGGTGGTACGCGTACCGCGATCTGCTGCCGCCCGCCTACCGGGACTTCATCAGCCTGGAGGCGGAGGCGTCGGCCGCGTACACGCTGGAGACCACGGTGGTGCCGGGGCTGTTGCAGACCGCGGACTACGCGCGGACGGTGACCCGGGCGGCGCTGCCGGATCTGCCGCAGGACCAGCTGGACACGCTGGTCGAGGTGCGGATCGCGCGCCAGTCGGTGCTGCGCGACGCGCAGCCGCTGCGGCTGCACGCGGTGCTGGACGAGGCGGTGTTACGGCGCGGGGTGGGCGACGCCGCGGTGATGCGGGCTCAGCTGCGGCAGCTGGCGGAGATGGCCGAGTTACCGCAGGTGCGATTGCAGGTGCTGCCGTTCTCCGCCGGAATGCCCATCGGTATTACCGGTCCTTTCATTATCTTCTCTTTTCCGCACATTACTGACCTCGACGTGGTGGTTCTCGACCATTTGACGAGTAGCCTCTATCTGGAGCGGAAAGAAGACCTCCGGGCGTACAGCAGCGCATTCGATGTGCTGCGGACCAACGCCCTGTCACCCGAGGATTCATTGATCCTCATCTCGAAAATCGGGGGCGGCGCCTGAGGGGGCACCATGTCCGATCTGTCCGCCAAGTCCGTCGTCTGGCTGCGCAGCAGCTACAGCGTCGGAATGAACAATTGCGTCGAGACGGCCCGGCTGAGCCCGGGCCTGCTCGCCGTGCGGGACTCGAAGAACACCGCGGGACCCGCCTTGCTGTTCCCCCCGTCGGCCTGGACCTCGTTCGTCGAGGACCTGTGCCACGGCGATCTCGGTGACCCCGGTCCCGGGGGCGCCTCCCGGCCGTAGCCGGGAGGACGCCACACCGCCGGACACCGATCCGTCAGGCGGCCGGTGCGGTCCCCACGATCACGTCGGCCGCCTCCTCCACCTGCTGATCCGTCAGATCCGCGCGAGCGGTGAGCCGTACCCGCGAGATGCCGTCGGGGACGGACGGGGGACGGAAGCAGCCCACCACCAGACCGGCCGCACGGCAGTCCGCGGCCCACCCCACCGCCTGCTCCGGGGACGGCGCGCGCACCGACACCACCGAGGCGTCGGGCCGCGCCGCGGTGAGCCCGGCGGCGGTCAGCCGTGCGTGCAGCCGCGCCGCGACCGTACGGGCCCGGGCGGCGCGCTCCGGCTCCCGGCTCAGCAGCCGCAGGCTCGCCAGGGCGGCGCCCGCGGCGGCCGGGTTGAGGCCGGTGTCGAAGATGAACGTGCGCGCGGTGTTCACCAGGTGCTCGATCACCCGGGCGGGCCCCAGCACCACCCCGCCCTGGCTGCCCAGCGACTTCGACAGGGTGGCCGTGACCACCACGTCCGGCGCGCCCGCGAGCCCGGCGGCGTACGGGGCGCCGCGCCCGCCGTCGCCCACCACCCCCAGGCCGTGCGCGTCGTCCACGACCAGCGCCGCGCCGTGCGCCCGGCAAGCGGCGGCGAGTCCGGTCAGCGGCGCCACGTCGCCGTCCACCGAGAAGACGGAGTCGGAGACGACGAGCGCGCGCCGGGCCGGGTCCTCCTTCCGGGCCCCGTCGAGCACCTTGGCCACGGCGTCGGGGTCGGCGTGCGGGGCGACGGCGACCTCGGCGCGGGAGAGCCGGCAGCCGTCGATGAGCGAGGCGTGGTTCCCCGCGTCGGAGACGATGAGCGCGCCCCGCCCGCTCAGCGCCGAGACCGCGGCCAGGTTGGCGGCGTACCCGGAGGAGAACACCAGCGCCGCGTCGAAGCCGCAGAACGCGGCCAGCTCCGCCTCCAGCGCCCCGTGCAGCTCCGTGGACCCGGTGACCAGCCGGGAGCCGGTCGACCCGGCGCCCCAGCGGCGCGCCGCCTCCGCCGCGGCGGCCGTCACCTCGGGGTGCCGGGCCAGGCCCAGATAGTCGTTGCTCGCCAGGTCGAGCAGCGGCGAGTCGGCGGGCCGCGGCTTGAGCACGCGCCGCAGCCCGGCACGCCCGCGCTGCTCCTGTGCCGCGTCGATCCACGCGAACGGGTCGTCCTGGCGGTCCTGGGGCATCGGCTTCCTCGCGTTCCTTCGGGCACGGGCGGGCACGGGCCGGGCACCGGCCGGGCTGGGGCCGGGCGCCGACTGTGGGGTCCGGATAGAAGGTAGTCGTGCCCATGCGTGGGCAGGGTGTGGCAATACACACACCCCGAACGCCGCGTCTTGTACGGTCCCTCCTTGGCCAGGGGCGGTGCCGTAAGACAGGATCTCCGCCATGGACCTGCTGAACACGCTGGTGGACAAGGGGCTGCGGGGCGAGTCGCCGACCCGCGCAGAGGCTCTCGCGGTATTGGCGACTTCCGACGACGACGTGCTGGATGTGGTGGCCGCCGCGGGCAAGGTGCGCCGTCGGTGGTTCGGGCGGCGGGTGAAGCTGAACTACCTGGTGAACCTCAAGTCCGGGCTGTGCCCCGAGGACTGTGGGTACTGCTCGCAGCGGCTCGGCTCGAAGTCCGAGATCCTCAAGTACACCTGGCTCAAGCCGGACCAGGCGGCGGCCGCGGCGGTCGCCGGGGTCGCGGGCGGCGCCAAGCGGGTCTGCCTGGTCGCCAGCGGACGCGGGCCGACGGATCGGGACGTGGACCGGGTCTCCCAGACCATCGCCGCGATCAAGGAGCAGAACGAGGGTGTGGAGATCTGCGCGTGCCTCGGGCTGCTGTCCGACGGGCAGGCGGAGCGGCTGCGGGAGGCGGGTGCGGACGCCTACAACCACAACCTCAACACCTCCGAGGCCACGTACGGCGACATCACCACCACCCACACCTACGCCGACCGGGTCTCCACCGTGCAGCAGGCCCAGTCCGCGGGCATGTCGGCCTGCTCCGGGCTGATCGCGGGCATGGGCGAGCGCGACGAGGACCTGGTCGACGTGGTCTTCTCGCTGCGCGAGCTGAACCCGGACTCGGTGCCGGTCAACTTCCTCATCCCCATCGAGGGCACCCCGCTGGCCGGGGACTGGAACCTCACCCCGCAGCGCTGTCTGCGCATCCTCGCCATGGTCCGGTTCGTCTGCCCGGACGTGGAGGTGCGGCTCGCGGGCGGGCGCGAGATCCATCTGCGGACGCTCCAGCCGCTGGCCCTGCACCTGGCGAACTCGATCTTCCTCGGCGATTATCTGACCACCGAGGGCCAGGCGGGCAAGGACGACCTGGACATGATCGCCGACGCGGGCTTCGAGGTGGAGGGCACGGACACCAGGACGCTGCCCGCGCACCGCGCCGATGCGCTCGCGGCGGCCGGCGGCGGCTGCGGCTCGCACGGCGCGGAGGGCGGCGGCTGCGGCCCGTGCGGCGACGCGCCCGGGACCGTCGCCGACACCGCCCCTGCCGAGACCGCGCTTGCCGAGCCCGTCGCGGTGGCGGCCGGGGAGTCGCACGCGGACCTGGTCGCGGTGCGCCGCCGGGGCGCGGGGACGGAACTGCCGCCCAATGCCTGAGCCACTGACGCCCGACGCGCTGCTGGCTCTGGACCGGCAGCACGTCTGGCATCCGTACGCCCCGATGCCCGGCCGCGCGGACCCGCTCGTCGTGGAGTCCGCGTCCGGGGTCCGGCTGCGGCTCGCCGAACCGGTCGAGGGCGTACGGGAGCTGGTGGACGGGATGTCGTCGTGGTGGTCCGCCATCCACGGCTACAACCACCCGGTGCTCAACGACGCGGCCCGCGGCCAGCTCGACCGGATGAGCCATGTGATGTTCGGCGGGCTCACCCATGAGCCCGCCGTGCGGCTGGCCACCCGGCTCGTGGAGATCACGCCCGAACCGCTCCAGCACGTCTTCCTCGCCGACTCGGGCTCGGTGTCGGTCGAGGTCGCGGTCAAGATGTGCCTCCAGTACTGGCGCTCCCTCGGCCGCCCCGCCAAGCAGCGGCTGCTGACCTGGCGCGGCGGCTACCACGGCGACACCTGGCAGCCGATGGCGGTGTGCGACCCGGACGGCGGCATGCACCGGCTGTGGTCGGGCGTCCTGCCCGAGCAGATCTTCGCCGACGCGCCACCGCCCGGCTTCGACGCCGAGCCCGACCCGGCGTACGAGGCCCATGTGCGCGAGCTGGTGGCCCGGCACGCGGACGAGCTGGCCGCGGTGATCGTGGAACCGGTCGTGCAGGGTGCGGGCGGCATGCGGTTCCACTCCCCCGCCTTGCTGCGGATGCTGCGCGAGGCGTGCGACGAGCACGACGTGCTGCTGGTGTTCGACGAGATCGCCACCGGTTTCGGCCGCACCGGAGCGCTCTTCGCGGCTGAACACGCCGGGGTCAGCCCCGATGTGATGTGCCTCGGCAAGGCGCTGACCGGCGGTTATCTGACGATGGCCGCCACGCTGTGCACCTCGCGGGTGGCGGACGGCATCTCGCGCGGCGAGCTTCCGGTGCTCGCCCACGGCCCGACGTTCATGGGCAATCCACTGGCCGCCGCCGTCGCGGGCGCCTCGATCGACCTGCTGCTGTCCTACGACTGGCGGCAGGAGATCAAGCGGATCGAGACGGGGCTGCGGGACGGGCTGGCGCCCGCCGCCGAACTGCCGGGCGTACGGGAGGTACGGGTGCTCGGCGCGATCGGCGTCGTCCAGCTGGACCACCCGCTGGACGACGCGGGGATGGCGGCGGCGTCGCGGGCGGCGGTGCGCGAGGGCGTCTGGCTGCGCCCGTTCCGCGACATGCTCTACACCATGCCGCCCTACATCACCGGCGACGACGATCTGGCCCGTATCTGCGCGGCGGTACGGTCGGCCGCCGCCACGGCGGGCTGACCGCGCGACAGCACAACAACAGCGAGACAACAGCGAAAGGCACGAAGCAACGGATGTCAGTACTGGTCGTGACCGGCACCGGCACGGAGGTCGGCAAGACCGTCACCACGGCGGCCGTCGCGGCGGCGGCGCTGTCCCGCGGCCGGTCGGTCGCCGTACTCAAGCCCGCGCAGACCGGCGTCGGTCCGGACGAGCCGGGCGACGCCGCCGAGGTGGCCCGGCTCGCCGGTGACCTGACCCTGCGGGAACTCGCCCGCTACCCCGAGCCGCTGGCGCCCGACACCGCGGCGCGGCGCGCCGGGCGCCCCGCCGTGCGGCCGCACGAGATCGCGGAGGCGGCGGAGAAGCTGGCCGCCGAACACGATCTGGTGCTCGTCGAGGGCGCGGGCGGCCTGCTCGTACGGTTCGACGAGACCGGTGCGACGCTCGCCGACGCGGCCCGGCTGCTCGACGCCCCCGTCCTGGTCGTCGCCCACGCGGGCCTGGGCACGCTCAACGCCACGGCCCTCACGGCGGAGGCGCTGCGCGCCCGGGGCCTGCGCTTCCCCGGCGTCGTCATCGGCAGCTGGCCCGCGGACGCGGATCTCGCCTCCCGCTGCAACAGGACCGACCTGCCGGAGGCGGCTGGCGCCCCGCTGCTGGGCGCCGTTCCCGAGCGGGCCGGGGCCCTGTCGCCCGCCGACTTCCGCGCGGCGGCCCCGGGGTGGCTGGCCCCGCGGCTGGACGGCGTCTGGGACGCGGAGCAGTTCACGAAGGAGCACCGCACGGCGTAGCGGTGGGGGCGGCATGGGCAGACTCCCGGTATCGGTATACAGCCGTCCCGCTGGAAAAGGGGTGTCACCCATGCCCGTACGCCGTCCCCGGCCCCCGCGCGAAGCCGTCCACCACCCGCTGTTCGCCCGCTTCTGGGCCAAGGTCAGCCCCGTCGCCGACGAACGGGCCGGGGTCGCCGAACTCCGTGACGAGCTGCTGGCCGGGCTGTCCGGCCGGGTCATCGAGATCGGCGCCGGCAACGGCCTGAACTTCGTGCACTACCCGAGCACCGTCTCCGAGGTCGTCGCCATCGAGCCCGAGCGCCATCTGCGCCGCCTGGCGGTGCGGGCGGGCCACCGGGCCGAGGTGCCGGTGGACGTGGTGCCCGGGGTCGCGGAGGCGCTGCCGGTCAAGAGCGAGGCGTTCGACGCGGCGGTGGCGTGTCTGGTGCTGTGCTCCGTACGGGACGTCCAGCGCACCCTGGCCGAACTGATGCGGGTGCTGCGGCCGGGCGGTGAGCTGCGGTTCCTGGAGCACGGGCGGGCCGAGGGGCGGGCGATGGCGGCGACGCAGGGGGTGCTGGACCGGACGGTGTGGCCGCTGATGTTCGGCGGGTGCCACACGGGGCGCGAGGTGCGGGTGGAGATGGCGCGGGTGGGCTTCGAGCCCGTCACCCACCGGTCGCTGCGGCTCCCCGAACGGGGACTGCCGCTGCCCACCTCGCCCTGCACCCTGGGCGTGGTGCGGCGCCCGGAGTCATAGGGGGTGTCTCGCTAGACGCTCCAGCGGCGCAGCTCATCCGCGATCGCGTGCACATCCACCGCGCCGTCGTGCACCAGGCGCGCCAGATCCCGCACCCGCTCCGGCGATGTGGCCACCTTCAGCCCGCTCGCCACCAGGTACGCGTACGCGACGGCCGACGCGAACAGCGCGTTCGAGCGCTCCAGGGCCGGGACCAGAAGCAGCAGCTGCAACAGCGCGGCGGCCCGCTCCTGCGGTTCGGGGTAGATCGGGGTGCCGAATATCTCCGCTTCGTGGCGGCTCACGGCGGCGACCAGCGCACCGTAATCGGTGACGCGCGGATCCCCCGGGGTGTTGTGTTCGGCGATCATCAGAAGCCAGGCGAGATCGATACGCACGGTCAACGGCGCGCTTCGCCCCCGAGCTCCCGACCGGGTTCACGTCCGACGTCCCGGCCGAATTCCTCGTCGAAGACGGACTGGTACTGCTTCATGAAGTCGGCCGCGGCCTCCACGAACTTGTGGCCCACCTCGCCCGCGTCCTGCCGCACCAGCTCTTCGATGTAGCGGTTCACGCTCACTCCCCGCTGTAGCGCACGCTCCCGGGCCACCTCAGCGGTGGTTTCGTCGACCCGGACGTTCAGCTGTGTCTTAGCCACACCATCACGCTAGCGCATATTTGCTAGCTGCGCCAACGGCGCGCGGAAGCGGGCGGGTCCCTACCATCGAGGGCAAACCGTTCCGACACGGGAGGCGTTTGTGTCCACACCGGCGGCAACGAAGACAGACGGGTACGCGGAGGGCGGCGCCCGCCCGGCGGCCCGGGCCCGCGGCCTGACCAAGGCGTACGGCAGCGGCGAGACCGCCGTGATCGCCCTGGACGCGGTGGACGTGGAGATCGAGCGGGGCCGGTTCACCGCGGTGATGGGGCCGTCCGGTTCCGGCAAGTCCACGCTGATGCACTGCCTGGCGGGCCTCGACACGGTCTCCTCGGGCCAGGTCTGGCTGGGCGACACCGAGATCACCGGGCTCGACGACCGCCGACTGACCCAGCTGCGCCGCGACCGGATCGGCTTCATGTTCCAGTCCTTCAACCTGCTGCCCACCCTGAACGCGGCCGAGAACATCACCCTGCCCATGGACATCGCGGGCCAGAAGCCCGACCCGGAGTGGCTGGAGCGGGTCATCGACACCCTCGGGCTGCGGGACCGCCTCAAGCACCGGCCCTCCCAGCTGTCCGGCGGCCAGCAGCAGCGGGTGGCGTGCGCCCGGGCGCTGGCCTCCCGCCCCGAGCTGATCTTCGCGGACGAGCCGACCGGCAACCTGGACTCGCGGGCGGGCCTGGAGGTGCTGACCTTCCTGCGCGAGGCGGTGGACGAGCTGGGGCAGACGGTGGTCATGGTGACCCATGACCCGAGCGCGGCCGCCCACTCCGACCTGGTGCTCTTCCTCGACGACGGCCGGATCGTGGACCGGATGGAGCGGCCCACGGCCGACTCGGTGCTGGGCCGCATGCAGATCTTCACCCGGGCGTACACGACGCACGAGGGCTGACCAATGAGCGCTGTACTCCGATAGGTTCGGGTCATTCTCGATCAAGGAGGGCTCATGGCACGGCCGTTCCGTTTCGGAGTCAATCTGCTCACGCTCGAATCAGCCCCGGCATGGCGGGAGAAGTGCCGCCGCGCCGACCGGCTGGGCTACGACGTCCTGCTGGTCCCCGACCATCTGGGCCTGCCCGCGCCGTTCGCCGCGCTGGTGGCCGCCGCCGAAGTCACCGAGCGGCCGCGGCTCGGCACCTTCGTCCTCAACCTGGGCTTCTGGAACCCGGCCCTGCTGGCCCGCGCGGTGGCCACCTGCGACGCGCTCACCGGGGGACGGCTGGAACTGGGCCTCGGGGCGGGGTACGTGAAGGCCGAGCACGACAGCGCCGGGCTGCCGTTCGGGTCGCCGCGCGAGCGGGTGGACCACCTGGAGCGCACCGTCCGTGAGCTGGAGCGGCTGCTGACCGATCCCGAGCAGCAGCCGCGGCCCGCGCAGACCCCGCGCCCGCCCCTGCTGCTGGGCGGCAACGGCAACCGGCTGCTGCGGGTGGCCGCGCGCCACGCGGAGATCGCGGCCTTCACGGGCGCGGTCCAGGCTCCGGACGACGCGCCCGGCCCGATGAAGATGATCAGCCCGGAGGCGCTGGAGGAGCGGGTGGCGGCCTTCCACCGCTTCGCCGCCGAAGCCGAAGCCGAGGCCAAGACCGGAGCCGAAGCCAAGACCGGGGCCAAGACCGGGGCCGAGGCCACGGCGGGGGCCACGGCGGGGGCAGGGCCCGCCGAGCTGAACTATCTGATCCAGATGGTCGAGAACACCGACGCCCGCCGCGCCAAGGCCCGCGAGCTGAAGCCGTATGCCCCCGACCTCACCGAGGAACAACTGCTGGACCACCCCGCGCTGCTGCTGGGCAGCCCCAAGGACATGGCGGACCAGCTGCGGGCCCACCGCGAGCGCTTCGGCTTCTCGTACTTCACCGTGCTCGAGCACCACATGGAGACCTTCGCCCAGGTGATCGAGGAGCTGCACGGAGCGTGATGGACGTACGGTCCTGGCGCCCGCTGCACCCCCGTACCCACTGAAGCCCCCGGAAACCGTTCGCGAGAGGGTCCGGCGCTCTGCTTGGCTCACCCCATGAGTGATCTTCGAATCCGCCACGCCACCCCCTCGGATGTCGACACCGTGCTCGCCTTCTGGCGCGAGGCCGCGGAAGGGACGAGCATCAGCGACGACCGGGACGGGGTGGCCCGGCTGATCGCCCGGGACGCCGAGTCGCTGCTGCTGGCCGAGCGGGAGGGGGCGCTCGCCGGGACCGTCATAGCGGGCTTCGACGGCTGGCGCTGCCATCTGTACCGGCTCGCCGTCCACCCCGCCCACCGCCGCCGGGGCGTGGCGACCGCGCTGCTCGCGGCGGCCGAGGAGCGGTTCGCGGCGCTGGGCGGGCGGCGCGGGGACGCCATGGTGCTCGACGCGAACGCGCTCGCCCACCACGCGTGGAGCGCGGCCGGTTACGCCCGGGAGCCGCAGTGGAGCCGCTGGGTGAAGCCGCTGACGCCCTGACGCGGGCCTTTGCGCTCACGCGGGCCTTTGCCGCGCCCTTACGATGAGAGTGCGCGGCGTCTCCCGTCGCGCGCTCCTCCGGGCCCTGCCGGATCATGGGACGGAGGTGAACCGATGACCGAAGTCCTCCTCCTGGTCGTGGCGCTCCTGCTGGCGCTCGCATGCGGTGCCTTCGTGGCGGCGGAGTTCTCGCTGACCACGGTCGAGCGCGGCGAGCTGGAGCAGGCGGTGGAGCGCGGCGAGCGCGGTGCGGCGAGCGCGCTGAAGGCCGTGCGCGGGCTGACGTACCAGCTCTCCGGCGCCCAGCTCGGCATCACCGTCACCAACCTGGTCGTGGGCATGCTCGCCGAGCCGTCCATCGCCGCGCTGCTGGGCGGGCCGCTCACCGCGCTCGGGGTGCCCCGCTCCGCCTCCCACTCGGTGGCCCTCGTCATCGGCACCGCCCTGTCGACGGTGGTGATGATGGTGGTCGGCGAGCTGGTCCCCAAGAACTGGGCGATCTCCCGTCCGCTGCCGGTCGCGCGGGCCGTCGCCACTCCGCAGCGCGTCTTCAGCGCGGCCTTCCGCCCGCTGATCACCCACCTCAACAACACCGCCAACCACCTGGTGCGCCGGATGGGCCTGGAGCCCATCGAGGAGCTGGCGTCGACGCGCGGCCCGCAGGAGCTGATCGCGCTCGCCCGGCACTCCGCGAAGGCGGGCTCGCTGGAGGAGGACACCGCGGAGCTCTTCGTCCGCACCCTCAATCTGGGCGGGCTGACCGCGCAGAACGTGATGACGCCCCGGGTGCAGGTGATCGCGCTGGACGTACGGGCCACCGCCGAGGACGTCGCCAACGCGACCCGCGCCACCGGCCTGTCCCGCTTCCCCGTCCACCGCGACAGCCTGGACGCGGTGGCCGGCATCGTCCACATCAAGGACGTCCTCCCGATCCCCGCCGAGGCGCGGCCGCGCCATCCGGTGTCCGAGCTGATGCACGAGGCCCTGCTGGTCCCCGAGTCGCTCACCGTGGACCGGCTGCTGGACCGACTCTCGGTCAGGCGCAGCATGGCCGTGGTCATCGACGAGTACGGCGGTACGGCCGGGGTCGTCACCCTGGAGGACATCGTCGAGGAGGTGGTCGGCGAGGTACGCGACGAGCACGATCCGCACGAGACCCCCGGCCTTGCCCCGGCGGGCGAGGACGCCGAGGGCCGGGCGGTGTACGACGCGGACGGCGCCGCCCGGGTCGATCAGCTGGAGGCGATCGGGCTGCGGGTGCCCCCGGGGCCGTACGAGACGCTGGCCGGGGTGATCGCGGCCGAGCTGGGCCGCATCCCGGTCGTGGGCGACACGATCCGGCCGGAGGGCTGGCGGGTGGAGGTGGTGAACGCGGCGGGCCACCGCGCCGCCCGGGTACGGCTGCACGCCCCGCTCCCCCATGGCCACCGGCGGGGCCACGGCGGGGACCACGGCCGGGACGACGGCGGGGCGGGCCCATGATCGCCGTCCAGCTGCTGATCGGCCTGCTGACGCTGGTCGCGAACGCCTTCTTCGTGGGCGCCGAGTTCGCCCTGATCTCGGTGCGTCGCAGCCAGATCGAACCGTACGCCGAGCGGGGCGACCGCCGGGCGCGGGCCGTGCTGTGGGGGCTCGAACACGTCTCCGCGCTGCTGGCCGCGGCCCAGCTCGGCATCACGCTGTGCACGCTGGTGCTGGGTGCCGTCGCGGAACCGGCCATCGCGCATCTGCTGGAGCCGCTGTTCCACGCGGCCGGGCTGCCGCTCGGGCTGGTGCATCCCGTCTCGTTCGTGATCGCGCTGAGCCTGGCGACGTATCTGCACATGCTGGTCGGCGAGATGGTGCCGAAGAACGTGGCGCTGGCCGAGCCGGTGCGCTCCGCGCTGCTGCTCGGGCCGTCGCTGGTGGGGCTCGCGCGGGCGCTGCGCCCGGTCATCTTCGCAGTCAACGCGTTCGCCAACGGACTGCTGAAGCTGATGCGGGTCCAGCCCCGGGGCGAGGTGGCGGCGACCTTCTCGGATGACGAACTGGCCCGCATGGTCGCGGACTCCAGCGAGGCCGGGCTGCTGGACGACCGCGGTGCCGAGCGGCTGCGGGACGCGCTGGAGCTGGGCCGGCGGCCGGTGCGGGACGTGGTGCTGCCGATGGACCGGGTGGTCTCGGCGCGGAGCGGGGTGACCCCCGAGGAGCTGGAGCGGATGTCGGCCGAAACGGGCTTCTCCCGATTCCCCGTGATCGACGACTCCGGGCGGATGCTGGGCTATCTGCATGTGAAGGACGCGCTGGACGCACATCCGCGCGACGTTCCGTTCCGCCCCGATCAGCTGCGGCCGGTCGCCCGGGTGCGGTCGCAGATGCCGCTGGACGACGTGCTCACCGCGATGCGCGACAGCGGCACCCATCTCGCGCCCGTCATCGACGCGGAGGGGCGATTGGAGGGCCTGGTCACGATGGAGGACGTGCTGCGCCTGCTGGTGGCGTGACGAGCACGACGAGGCGGCGCGCGCGGCGAACGTGACGAGGCGGTGTGACGGGGAGCGGCGGAGCCGGGCCGTCACTGGTCCCGTCTGGACTCATGGGCGATGATGCACGCCTGCCAGTGCGCCAGCGCCTCCTCCCGTCCGCCGCCGCCCTCCTCGGCGACGGCCAGCAGCGCGTCGGCGGCCATCGCGGCGAGCCGGACGGCGACCCGGCACACATCGCGCGTCTCCAGCGGCTCCAGCAGGGCCGCCGCACCCTCACCGTCGTCGGCGAGGGCGGCGGCGACGATCGCCATGGTCGTACGGTCGCATTCAAAGGCATCCACGCGGACCAGACTGCCCTACTCGGCTCCGTCCGGAACCCTGCTCCGCCCAACCGAGCGACCCGTTTGCATCCGCGCGCCGCCTCGGCCGGAGATTCCCGGCCATCCGCCGCAAGGGCTCAGGGGCGGCGGCCGGGGCGCCCGCCCGCCGGGTCGTAGCGGAAGACGACGTATTCGACGTGCCCGATCACCTTGGTGCGGTCCGTCCGCCGGTACAGCTCGGGCGGCCGGAAGATGTTGTCGTCGTAGATGTCCGCGCCGGGTTCGAGGTTCCAGCTCGCCGTCGTCCCGTTCCGGGCTCCGCCCTCGAAATAGATGTGGGTCATCGCCATGCGGCTCATGATGCGCGCGCCTCGGCCTCCGCGCAGCCCGCGTGCACCGGATAAGATCGTCCGAGCCATGCAGACGAACACCACCTATACAAGCTTTGTCGCGGTCGGCGACTCCTTCACCGAGGGCATGTCCGACGCCCTCCCGGACGGCGGCTACCGCGGCTGGGCGGATCTGCTCGCCGCCCGGCTGGCGGCCCGCACCCCCGGCTTCCGGTACGCCAATCTCGCGGTGCGCGGGAAGCTGATCGGCCAGATCGTGGACGAGCAGACGGGCCCGGCCGCCGCGATGGGCGCGGACCTGGTGACGCTGGTCGGCGGCGGGAACGACGTCCTGCGGCCGAAATGCGACATCGGCCGGGTGTGCGGCCTGCTGGAGGAGGCGGCCGAGCGGCTCGCGCCGAGCTGCAAGCAGCTGGTGCTGATGCGCAGTCCCGGGCGGCGCGGTCCGGTGATGGAGCGGTTCCACCCGCGGATGGAGCGGCTGTTCTCCTTCGTGGACGAGCTGGCCGTACGGCATGACGCGACGGTCGTGGACCTGTACGCCTCCGAGGCGGTCGGCGATCCCCGGATGTGGGCGGACGACCGGCTCCATCTGAACGCCGAGGGGCACCGTCGGGTCGCCGAGGCCGTGTGGCAGGCGCTGGGCCACGAGCCGGAGGAGGACTGGGACGCGCCGCTGCCGCCCGCGGTCCGCCCGGGCTGGCTGGCCCGCCGCACCTCGGACGCGCGGTTCGCCCGCGAGCACCTGGGCCCGTGGATCGCCCGGCGGCTGACGGGCCGTTCCTCGGGCGACGGCCGGGCCCCGAAGCGGGCCGAACTCCTCCGTTACGAGGGCTGACCCGGGCCGGGCCGGTGGGCACCGGTCTGGCCTGGGGATACGCCCAGTAGACTCTGTGCACGTGACTGGTAAGCCGCGCATTCCGAACGTCCTGGCCGGCCGCTACGCCTCCGCGGAGCTGGCCGTCCTGTGGTCCCCCGAGTACAAGGTGACGCTGGAGCGGCGGCTGTGGCTCGCCGTACTGCGTGCCCAGAAGGACCTGGGCATCGAGGTGCCGGACACCGCCCTCGCCGACTACGAACGGGTCCTGGAGGACGTCGACCTCGCCTCGATCGCCGAGCGCGAGAAGGTCACCCGGCACGATGTGAAGGCCCGCATCGAGGAGTTCAACGCACTCGCCGGTCATGAGCACGTCCACAAGGGCATGACCTCCCGCGACCTCACCGAGAACGTCGAGCAGCTCCAGACCAGGCTCTCCCTGGAGCTGGTGCGGGACCGTACGGTCGCCGTGCTGGCCCGGCTCGGCAAGCTGGCCGCCGACCACGCCGAGCTGGTGATGGCGGGCCGCTCGCACAACGTCGCCGCGCAGGCCACCACGCTCGGCAAGCGCTTCGCGACCGCGGCGGACGAGCTGCTGGTCGCCTACGGGCGCGTGGAGGAGCTGCTCGGCCGGTACCCGCTGCGCGGCATCAAGGGCCCGGTCGGCACCGCGCAGGACATGCTGGACCTGCTCGGCGGGGACGCCCAGAAGCTGGCCGAGCTGGAGCGGCGGATCGCCGGTCACCTGGGCTTCGCGCAGGCGTTCACCTCGGTCGGCCAGGTCTACCCGCGCTCGCTGGACTACGAGGTCGTCACCGCCCTGGTGCAGCTGGCCGCGGCCCCGTCCTCACTGGCCAAGACGATCCGGCTGATGGCCGGGCACGAGCTGGTGACCGAGGGCTTCAAGCCGGGCCAGGTCGGCTCGTCCGCGATGCCGCACAAGATGAACACCCGCTCCTGCGAGCGCGTCAACGGCCTCGCCGTGATCCTGCGCGGCTACGCCTCGATGACCGGCGAGCTGGCGGGCGACCAGTGGAACGAGGGCGATGTGTCCTGCTCGGTGGTGCGCCGCGTCGCGCTGCCGGACGCGTTCTTCGCCTTCGACGGGCTGCTGGAGACCTTCCTGACCGTGCTCGACGAGTTCGGCGCCTTCCCCGCCGTCGTCGCCCGCGAACTGGACCGCTACCTGCCCTTCCTCGCCACCACCAAGGTGCTGATGGGCGCCGTGCGGGCCGGGGTGGGCCGCGAGATCGCCCATGAGGCGATCAAGGAGCACGCGGTCGCCGCCGCCCTCGCGATGCGCGAGCAGGGCGCCGAGCGCAACGAGCTGCTCGACTCCCTCGCCGCCGACGAGCGGATTCCGCTGGACCGGGCGGAGCTGGAGGCGCTGATGGCCGACAAGCTGTCCTTCACGGGCGCCGCCGCCGACCAGGTCGGCACGGTGGTCGGCCGGATCGAGGAGATCATCAAGCAGCACCCCGAGGCCGCGGCGTACGCACCGGCGTCGATCCTCTGACGCCGTGCCCCTGACGCCCGACGAACTGGAGGCCGCCCGCGACCGCCTCGTGCCCGATGTGGTCGGGGGCGGTCTGCGGGTCCTCTTCTGCGGCATCAACCCCGGGCTGATGACCGCCGCCACCGGCCACCACTTCGCCCGCCCCGGCAACCGGTTCTGGCCCGTGCTGCACGCCTCGGGTTTCACCCCGAGGCTGCTGCACCCCTCCGAGCAGGGGGAACTGCCGTCCTATGGTCTGGGCATCACCAATGTGGTCGCCCGGGCCAGCGCGCGGGCCGACGAACTGTCCGACGAGGAGTACCGGGAGGGCGGCCGGATCCTGGAGGAGAAGGTCCGCCGCCTGCGGCCGCGCTGGCTCGCGGTGGCGGGCGTCACCGCCTACCGGGTCGCGTTCGGCGACAAGCGGGCGAAGATCGGCCCGCAGGAGCGGACCATCGGGGACACCCGGATCTGGGCGCTGCCCAACCCCAGCGGGCTCAACGCGCACTGGACGAAGGCGACGATGGCGGAGGAGTACGCCCGGCTGCGCGCCGCCGCCGAGGCGAACGCCGGCGCAGGAGACCAGGGCACCGCCTGACGTCAGCCGACGCCCGACTCCCCTATCGCCACCAGCAGCTGGAACGGCAGCTCACGGTCGCCCTGCCCCACCCCGAGCCCGACCCAGCGCCCGTCCACGCGCCAGACGTACAGCTCGGGCACATAGCCGCACAGGTCATCGAGCGGCGGCGGAACCGGCTCCCCCATCGCCGAGCGCTCCAGGACGTCCGCGAGGTCGAGGACCCGAGGGGCGCCCCACCGTAAGGTCAGCACCTGCACGAGGACGCCCAGCTCGGCCTCGAACTCCTCCAGCATCTCCTCCACCCGGGTCAGGTCCGCGTCCCAGAAGTCCTCGCTCACCCGGAGGTCGGCGACGTGGAACCCCGGGCCGCGGCGCTGCGCGGGAAAGTCCCGGGCCCGGAGCGCGTCGATCGTGGCCAGGTGGTCCGCCGTACTGGTCATGCCATCAGTAAACAACCCGGCACCGACATCTGGCCGCCCGTCAGGTGCCCGGGCGGGCACGGGTTCGCAGGTGGCTCGCCGTGCCCGCCCCCAGCAGATACGATCCGGCACAGACGCAGTGGGAGGGGGTCCGACGTGGGGCGGCTGACCGGCGGGGATCCGTCCCTGCTGCGGCGCATCAACTCCGCCGTGGTGCTCCAGGCGCTGCGCGCCGCCAAAGCGTCCGTTCCGCCGGACGCCGCCTCCGCGTCCCTCACCGACCTCACCCTGGCCACCGGCCTGTCCCGGCCCACGGTCGAGGGGGTGGTCGACGGGCTGATCGACAGCGGGCTCGCGGCGGAGGTGCCCGCCGAGGAGGGCGGCGTCCGCCGCCAGGGCCGCCCCGCGCGCCGCTTCCGCTTCCGCGCCGAGGCCGGGCATCTGCTGGGCATAGAGATAGGGGCGCACCGGGTCGCCGCCCTGCTGTCGGACCTGGACGGACGAGCGCTCGGCTCGACGGTGCACGAGGTGTCCGAGAAGGCACCGGCGGACGAGCGGCTGGAGCGGGTGCGGGCCGCCGTCGCGGAGCTGCTCCGGCACGCCGGGGTCGAACGCCACTCGCTGCGGGCGGTCGGCGTGGGCAGCCCCGGCATCGTGGAGGCCGACGGCACCGTCCATCTGTGCACCGCCCTGCCGGGCTGGACGGGCCTGCCGCTAGGCGAGCGGCTGCGGCGCTCCTTCCGGTGCCCGGTGCTGGTGGAGAACGACGCGAACACCGCGGCCGTGGCCGAGCACTGGAAGGGCGCCGCGGTCGGCTCGGACGACGTCGTCTTCGTGCTGGCCGGGCTGAGCCCCGGCGCCGGGTCGCTGATCGGCGGGCGGCTGCACCGCGGCTACGGCGGCGCGGCCGGGGAGATCGGCGCCCTGCATCTGCTGGGCCGCGAGGCCAGCCCGGAACAGGTGCTCTCCACCACCGGGGAACCGCTGAACCCGCTGGACGAGGCGCAGGTCGTACGGGTCTTCGCGCTCGCCCGGGACGGCGACTCCCGGGCGCGCGCGGCCGTGGACCGCTTCATCCGGCGGCTGGTGCACGACACGGCGGCCCTGGTGCTGGCGCTCGACCCCGAGGTGGTCGTGGTGGGCGGCTGGGCCGCGGGGCTCGACGGCATGCTGGGCCCGCTCCGCGACGAGCTGGCCCGCTACTGTCTGCGCCCGCCGCAGGTCGCCCAGTCGCTGCTGGGCGAGGCCGCGGTGACGACGGGCGCGCTGCGGCTGGCGCTGGACCATGTGGAGGCGGAGCTGTTCGCGGTGGACAGCACGGTCACCGCGCGCCGCGCCGGTCGCTGAGGACCTTGCCGGTCGCTGAGCCCCTGTCGGCCCGCGACCGGACCGAGACCCTTTCGGCCCGCCGCCGGATCAGCCCGCCAGCAGCTCCACGCCGTTCGGGTCGCCGAAGGTGAGGCGGCAGGTGTCGGCGCGGTAGGTGGCCACGGCGACCGCCGCGGTGCGGTTCTCCGCCACATAGCGGGTGGTCACCACGAGGACGGGCGCGCCGGGCAGCCGGTCCAGCTCCTTGGCGTCGTCCGCCCGGGCCGACCCCAGCTCCACCGACTGCTCCCGCCCCTCCAGCTTCAGCCGGCTCAGCTCGCGCAGCACGGCACGGGCGCGGGCCAGTCCGCTGGGGGTGTCGATGGCGGCGAGGCCGGGAACGGACGCGTCCGGTACGTACAGCAGCTCGGCGGCGAGCGGCTGGCCCTGGCTCACCCGGGTGCGCCGCACCTGGTGCACGGGGGCGTCGGGCTCGGTGTCGAGGAGCCGCACGACCGCGGCGGGCGGCACCGCCTCGACGCTGTCGACGCAACTCCAGGTGTCGTCGCCCGCCTCCGTCCAGGTGTGGGTGTAGTCCCCGACGGCCACGCCGACGCGCGGCGGCGCGACGGTGGTGCCGACTCCACGGCGGCGCTGAAGCCTGCCCTCCAGCTCCAGCTGTTCGAGGGCCTGCCGGAGGGTGGCGCGGGCGACGCCGAAACGGGCGGCCAGCTCACGCTCGTTGGGCAGGATCTCCCCGACCGCGAACTCCGAGTCGAGCGCGTCGCTGAGCACGGTCTTCAGATGCCAGTACTTCGGCTCCGGCACCGAGTCGAGCTGTGTGGTCCCCACCCTGATCTCCCCCTGTTATGCGAGCTGATTTATGCGTGCTTATTTATTAAACATTGTTGCAGTATCAATGCGACCATAGGACGGGGCCCATACTTGGTCAAGACCAATGCCCGATCAGCTATCGTCATGATCATTCCATCAGGGACGGTAACGGGGCGGAGCTGAGGTAATGGACCTGGTCACGGTCGTGACGGGCGGCAGTCGTGGCATCGGGGCGGCGGTGGCGGTGCGGCTGGCACGCGCCGGGCACAGCGTCGCCATCGGCTACGAGCAGGCCCGGGATGCCGCCGAGCGGTGCGCGGAGCTGGTGCGCGCGGAGGGGGTGCGGGCCGCCGTCGTCCAGGCGGACACGAGCGCCGAGGACCAGGTCGAGGCGATGTTCGACACGGTGCGGGACGAGCTGGGCCCGATCACCGGGCTGGTCAACAACGCCGGGATCACCGGGCCGTTGGGCCGCTTCACCGAAACCTCGCCCGAGGTGATGCGGCGGGTCGTGGACGTCAACGTGACCGGCGCCCTGCTGTGCGCGCGGCGCGCGGCGCGCGAGATGTCCACCCGGCACGGCGGCCGCGGCGGCGCCATCGTCAACATCTCCTCCGGTGCGGCGACGACCGGCAGCCCCGGGGAGTACGTGCACTACGCGGCCAGCAAGGCGGCCGTGGACGCGATGACGGTGGGCCTGTCGAAGGAACTGGCCGCGGAGGGGATCCGGGTCAACTCGGTCCAGCCGGGCATGACGCTGACCGACATCCACGCGCAGATGGGCGACCCGGAGCGGCCGTGGCGGAATCCGGAGCGGGTGCCGATGGGGCGGCCGGGCGAGCCGGAGGAGATCGCGGGCGCGGTGGCGTGGCTGCTCTCCCCGGAGGCGTCGTACACGACGGGAGCCGTGCTCCGGGTGGCGGGCGGGCTGTAGCCGCGCCGGATCTCTTTGGAACAGCCTGCTGTTTACTGTGCGTTCGGGAATGAGGCATCTCGCACCGATAGCAACAGACCGGCACAGCTGTTCTACGAGCAACGGGAGGCTCCACCATGGCGAGGGAATCCGGCAGAAGGATCGGGCGGCGCGCGGTGCTCCAGGGGTCGGCCGCCGCGTCCGCGGCGCTGGCGCTGCCCGCCGGGGCGTCGGGGGTGGCGTCGGCCGCGCCCGCGCAGGCGCTGTCGGGTCGCCCGAGCGCCCGGTGGGGCGTGCAGACGGGCGATGTGACGACGTCTTCGGGTCTGGTGTGGGTGCGCTCCGACCGCCCGGCCCGGATGATCGTGGAGACCTCCGCGACGGAGTCCTTCACGCGCCCGCGCCGCTGGCAGGGGCCGTTGCTCGGGCCGGGCACGGACTTCACGGGCCGCACCGCGCTGCACGGCCTGCCGGCCGGCAGCCAGGTGCACTACCGGGTGCTGCTCGCCGACCCGGAGGACCCGCGCCGCACCGGTGAGCCGGTGCACGGGACGTTCCGTACGGTGCCCGAGCGCCGCAAGGGCGTGCGCTTCGTCTGGTCGGGCGACCTGGCCGGGCAGGGCTGGGGCATCAACCCGGACCAGGGCGGCTACCGGGTCTTCGAGGAGATGCGCCGCCGCAACCCCGACTTCTTCCTGTGCAGCGGCGACAACATCTACGCCGACGGCCCGCTCACCGAGACCGTCAAGCTGCCCGACGGCTCCACCTGGCGGAACATCATGACGCCGGAGAAGGCCAAGGTCGCCGAGACCCTGGACGAGTACCGCGGCAACTTCCGCTACAACCTGCTGGACGAGAATCTGCGCCGGTTCCACGCCGAGGTGCCGACCATCACCCAGTGGGACGACCACGAGGTGGTGAACAACTGGTACCCGGGCGAGATCCTGGCCGACGACCGCTACACCGAGAAGAAGGTGGACGTGCTGGCGGCCCGCGCCCGGCAGGCGTTCGCCGAGTACTTCCCGATCAGCAGCCTGCGGCCGGACGCGAGCGGCCGGGTGTACCGGGTGCAGCACCACGGCCCGCTGCTGGATGTGTTCGTGCTGGACTGCCGTACGTACCGCGACGCCAACTCGCCGGGCCGCCAGCCGGAGGACACCCAGGGCATCCTGGGCGCCGAGCAGCTGCGGTGGCTGAAGCGGGAGCTGTCGCGGTCGCGCGCGGTGTGGAAGGTGATCGCCTGCGACATGCCGCTTGGCCTGGTGGTCCCGGACGGGAAGAGCGACTTCGAGGCGGTGGCGCAGGGCGACCCCGGCGCCCCGCTGGGCCGTGAGCTCCAGATCGCGGAGCTGCTGCGGCACATCAAGCACCAGAAGATCACCGGCACGGTGTGGCTGACGGCGGACGTCCACTACACCTCGGCGCAGCACTACGACCCGTCGCGGGCGGCGTTCAAAGACTTCGCGCCGTTCTGGGAGTTCGTCACCGGTCCGCTGAACGCGGGCTCCTTCCCGGCGGTGAAGCTGGACGGCACGTTCGGCCCGGAGCAGCCGTATCTCAAGGCGCCGGACCGGGCGAACGTCTCGCCCGCCGAGGGCTACCAGTTCTACGGCGAGGTGGAGATCGACGGCGACAGCGGCGAGCTGACGGTCCGGCTGCTGGAGGTGGGCGGGACGGTGCTGTACACCAAGGCGCTCAAGCCGGGGCTGGTCGGCCAATAGCGAAGCCGACGTGTGCGGTACGCGTCCCCGGGGGCGCGTACCGTACCGACCATGGCCTCCCGCGTTCCGTCCTCCCGCCTCACCTACCCGGAGGTGGGCGCCACCCGGCACCGGCCGCTGCCCGCCGGATACGGCCATCTGCGGGTGCGGTCCCGGATCGGGACGGGTCCGGAGGTGTTCGAGGCGGCGGGGCGCGCGGTGCTGGAGTGGCGGATGCACCGGGCCGTCGGGGTCACGATCCGCACCGACGGGCCCGCCGCCGAGGGGCGGACGGTCGTGGTGGGGCTGGGGGCCGGGCCGCTGCGGCTGCGCGCGCCGTGCGAGGTGGTGTGGACGGTGGCGGACGGGACGGCAGCTGGCTTCGCGTACGGGACGCTGCCCGGCCATCCGGAGCGCGGCGAGGAGTCGTTCGTGGTGAGCCTGGAGCGGGACGGCTCGGTGTGGCTGACGGTCACGGCGTTCAGCCGCCCGGCGGTACGGTTGACCCGGGCGGTGGCGCCGCTGGTGCCGTTCTTCCAGCGGGCGTACGCGCGCCGCTGCGGGCGGGTGCTGCGGCGGCTGGCGGCCGGGGGCCGGGCGGCGGGATAGGAGAATCCGCCACCTTTGAATCTCCGACAGATTAATCTCGGACAAAACTAGCTTCTCCGAGCAGATGCACACTTAACCCATAGGTCACAGAGCGTTTGTGATCACGCAACACCCTTGCGCGAGGCTGTTTTCCATGACTCCTCGAGCGACACACGACCCCCACCCGACCCGGCCCCGTAACCGCTGGCGGCTGCCCACCTGGTGGCGGCGACTACACGGCCACGCCCCGCCGGTGCCGGAATCCTCACCGGAGCCCGCGGACGACGTGCGGACCGATGCGGCCGAGGCCGCGGGCGCCCCGGAGGACTCCACGTGGCGTATACGGACGACCGACCCATCCGCTGGCCGAGGGGACCGTGGACGAGTTCCTGCTGCGCGCCCCCGCCGCCGTACCGGTCGACGAGCTGAAGCGCGCGATCGCCGCCGGGGGCGGCAGCGACACCTGGATCGAGCGCGCCGACACCCACGATCTGGTGGACGCGCCGACCCGGGTGCTGACGCTGGCGACCCGTACCGCGCTGGACGGCGCCGAACTGCCGCTCGCGCTCCGCCAGTTGCTGGGCCGCTGCACCATCCACTCGCTTCCGGCCACCTCGCTCGGCGGCCGTCCGCTGGAGGACACGCCGCCGGTCGAAGGGGTGCTGGAGGAGACCGTGATGCGGCTGCGGGACCCGTCCGGCGGGGCGCTCACCATCGAGCGGCCCCATCTGCCGTTCACCCCGACCGAGTTCGCGCGCGCCCGCGCGCTGGTCGAGCTGGACGCCCGGCTCGGCCCGCGGCTGCCGCACCGCCGCGATGTGCTGACGCTGCCCGAGGGCAACGAGGTCACCGTGCGCCGGGCCGACACCCGGGACCTGGCCGAGGCCCGCGCGATGCACCAGCGGTGCTCGGCCGCCACGCTCGGGCGGCGCTACCACGGCCCGGTCGGCGACGCCGACCGCTACCTGGACCATCTGCTCAGCCCGCGCTATGGCCGGACCCTCGCCGCGTACACCGCCTCCGGGCGGCTGGTCGCGCTCGGCCATCTGCTGTGGGACGGGGACGAGACCGAGGTCGCGCTGATCGTCGAGGACGCGTGGCAGCGCCGCGGCATCGGCGGGGAGCTGCTGCGGCGGCTGGTCGCGATGGCCTCCGAGACGGGCAGCGGCTGCGTCTACGCGGTCACCCACTCGGCCAACACCGGGATGGTCGCGGCGATGCGCGCCCTCGGGCTGCCGCTGGACTACCAGATCGAGCAGGGCACACTCGTGGTCACCGCCGAGCTGGCCCCCGCCCAGGTGCCCGCCCCGGCGCCGGGCAGCGGCCGCTGAGCACCCGGGGCCCGGGGCCGCCGCCCCGGGCCCCGGTCCGGGGTGGTGCGTGTCCTGGCCTCCACCCTCCGGAGGCCACGCAGGCGCATGACATGCCTACGCTGATGACGCCGCACCCCCGGCCGTACGAGGATGGCCCCATGTCCGATTCCATGAACGCTCCGCTGCCCCGACAGGTCGCCGACGCCTACGTCGACGACCTCATCGAACTCGACCCGATCACCGGCACCTACCTGGGCGTTCCCGAGAGCGCACGCCGCCTCCCCGACTTCTCCCCCGCGGGCGCCGAGGCCGCCGCCGAGCTGGCGCGCGCCACCCTGGAGCGGCTGGCCGAGGCCGAGGGGCGGCCCGGTGCGGACAGCGACGCCGAGCGACGCTGCGGGCGGCTGCTGCGGGAGCGGCTGACCGCCGAACTCGCCGTGCACGAGGCGGATGAGCCGCTGCGCGCGGTCAGCAATCTGCACTCGCCACTGCACTCGGTGCGCAGCGTCTTCCCCCTGATGCCGACCGCCTCCGACGAGGACTGGTCGGCGATCGCGGCCCGGCTGCGGGCCGTCCCCGGCGCGCTGGAGGGCTACCGTGCCTCGCTCGCCGAGGGGCTGCGGCGCGAGCTGCCCGCAGGGCCGCGGCAGGTGGCCACGGTCCTCGGCCAGCTGGACGAGTGGATCGGCACCGACCGCAGCTGGTTCGCCGAGTTCACCGCCGAGGGGCCGGACGCGCTGCGCACCGAGCTGGACGAGGCCGCGGCCGCCGCCACCGAGGCGCTGGTCGTCCTCCGCGACTGGCTGCGCGATGTGTACGGCCCGGGCATCGAGGGCGCCCCGGAGGTGGTGGGGCGCGAGCGCTACCAGCGCTGGTCCCGGATGTGGAACGGCACCGATCTGGACCTGGACGAGGCGTACGCGTACGGCTGGTCGGAATACCACCGCATCCACGCCGAGATGCGCACCGAGGCGGAGAAGATCCTGCCCGGCGCGACCCCGTGGGAGGCGCTGCGCCACCTCGACGAGCACGGCGTGCACATCGAGGGCGTCGAGGAGACCCGGGTCTGGCTCCAGGAGCTGATGGACGAGGCCATCGAGCAGCTGGACGGCACCCACTTCGACCTGGCCGAGCGGGTCAAGCGGGTCGAGTCGATGATCGCCCCGCCGGGGAGCGCGGCCGCCCCGTACTACACCCAGCCGTCGGAGGACTTCTCCCGCCCCGGCCGCACCTGGCTGCCCACCATGGGCGAGACCCGCTTCCCCGTGTACGACCTGGTCTCGACCTGGTACCACGAGGGCGTCCCCGGCCACCATCTCCAGCTCGCCCAGTGGGCCCACGTCGCCGACCGGCTCTCCCGCTACCAGGCCACGGTCGGCATGGTCAGCGCCAACGCCGAGGGCTGGGCGCTGTACGCGGAGCGGCTGATGGACGATCTGGGCTATCTGACCGACCCGGAGCGGCGGCTCGGCTACCTCGACGCGCAGATGATGCGGGCGCTGCGGGTGATCGTCGACATCGGCATGCACCTGGAGCTGGAGATCCCCGGCCACTCGCCCTTCCACCCCGGTGAGCGCTGGACGCCGGAGCTGGCGCGGGAGTTCTTCGGGCTGCACTGCGGCCGCCCCGCGGACTTCCTCGACAGCGAGCTGGTGCGCTACCTGGGGATGCCGGGCCAGGCCATCGGCTACAAGCTGGGCGAGCGGGCCTGGCTGACCGGGCGGGAGGCGGCCCGCAAGGCGCACGGCGACGCCTTCGACGCCAAGAAGTGGCACATGGCGGCGCTGTCGCAGGGGTCGCTGGGGCTGGACGACCTGGTGGCGGAGCTGTCCGCGCTCTGACGGGCGGGAAGGGGCGGCCGGCCGTATCGGCAATCGTGTTGTGCCCCGGCCGCCCCGGTTCCTATGGTCCGTTTCATGCGTCCCGTGTTCCTGTTCTCCCGCGATCCGCTGGCACCGCGCCGCGTCGACCCCGAGTTCGCCGAGGAGGCCCGGGCCGTGCGCGCGACCGGGGCGTCCGTCGCGCTGGTCGACCACGAGACCCTGACCGCCGGGGACGCGGCGGGCGCGGTGCGCGCGGTGGCGCGGGGCGAGCGCGGCGCCGGGCCCGTCTGGTACCGCGGCTGGATGCTGCCCGCCGGGCGGTACGCCGAACTGTCCACCGCCCTCGCCGACCGCGGCCACACCCTGCTCACCTCGCCCGAGCGGTACCGCACCGCGCATGAACTCCCCGGCTGGTACGACGTCTTCGCCCCGCTGACCCCGCGCAGCGCCTGGCTGCCGCTGCCGCCCGGCGGGGCGGTGGATCCGGAGGAGCTGGCGCGGCTGGCCGAGCGGCTGGGCGGCGCGGGCCCGGCAGTGGTGAAGGACTGGGTCAAGTCCCGCAAACACGAGTGGTCCGAGGCGTGTTACGTCCCCGACCTCGCCGACACCGCCCGCCTGGCCTCGGTGGTCACCCGCTTCGTGCAGCTGCAAGGCAGCCACCTCACCGGCGGTGTGGTGCTGCGCGCGTACGAGCCGTACCGGCCGGTGGGCGAGGCCCGGGTCTGGTGGCTCGACGGCGAACCCGCCCTCATAGGCCCCCACCCCGACACGCCCGGTCTGACCCCCGCCCCGGACCTGTCCGAGGTGGCCTCCGCAGTCCGCCAACTGGCCTGCCGCTTCATCACCACGGACCTCGCCCTCCACGAGGACGGCCGCTGGCGCGTGGTGGAGGCGGGAGACGCCCAGGTCAGCGGCCTGCCGCGGACCACCGGGGCAAAGCCCCTGTTCACCGCCCTCACCACGGCCGCTGCGCGCTAGGGGGTGTCTTGCCGATCATGCCGGGCTCCCGACGCCTGGCACGGCACCTCGCGGCCCCGCGCTCGTCGCACGCAGCGCCGCTGCGCTCTCCTCACGCGGGTTGCGAGCCACCGCACCAGACGCCGCTCGCTGATCCAGCCTGATCGACAAGACACCCCCTAGCCGCGCCGGCCGAGTACAGTCACGCTGGGCCGCGCGCACCCTCGCCGCGTCCCGGCGAGGAGGGGCCCACGTGGCGTACCAGCAGGGGCACGAGAACGGCCGGTTCGTGCTGCGGAACGGCCGGATGACGCTGCGCGAGCACACGCCCGGGGACGCGGCCGTGATCGCCGACGGCAAGCCCGGCGACCTGGACTGGGTCGACGGCGTCCCCGGCGACGCGTCCATCGGCGCCGCCGGAATGACCGCCCGCGCCGCGGCGGCGGGGTACTACCGCTCACCCTGGGGCACCTTCGCCATCCTGCGCGCCGAGGACAGTGTCGCCCTCGGCAGCATCGGCTTCCACGGCCCGCCCGCCCCCGGCGAGGGCGAGGTGGAGGTCGGCTACGACCTGTCCCACTCGGCGCGCGGCGCGGGCTGGGCCACCGGCGCCCTGCGGCTGCTGATGGAGTGGACCGCGGAACGGCCGGAGGTCCACACCGTCATCGCCACCACCGAGCCGTGGAACATCCCCTCCCAGCGGGTGCTGCTCCGCGCGGACTTCTCGCGCACGGCGGACCGCGGCGACCTGTACGTCTACCAGCGCGCCGCCACAGGGGTCTGAGTCACCCCAGGGCCGCCGTAGCGGTGCGGTGGCGCACCGCCGATCCCTCGCGCCCCTTCACCACCTCCAGCCGTGCCGGGATCCGCTGGCGCAGATCCGCGACATGGCTGACGATGCCGACCGTACGGTCCCGTTCGCGCAGCGAGTCCAGGACGTCCAGCACCTCGTCCAGGGTCTGTTCGTCCAGGCTGCCGAACCCCTCGTCGATGAAGAGCGTGTCGAGCCGGACCCCGCCCGCCTCGTCCGTGACGACATCGGCGAGCCCGAGCGCCAGGGCGAGCGAGGCGAAGAAGGTCTCGCCGCCGGAGAGGGTGGCGGTGTCGCGCTCGCGGCCGGTCCAGGCGTCGATGACGTGCAGCCCGAGCCCGGAGCGGCCGCGGCCGCCCGTCCGGGCGTCGGAGTGCACCAGGGTGTAGCGCCCGGAGGACATGTGCCGCAGCCGCGCGCTGGCCGCGGCCGCCACCTGTTCCAGCCGCGCGGCCAGCACATACGCCTCCAGCCGCATCCGGCGCTCGTTGTCGGCGGAGGTGCCGGCGGCGAGGGTCGCGAGGCGGGCGACCCGGTCGTACTCCTCGCGCAGCGGCGCGAGCCGCCGCGCGTCCTCGACGGCCTGCGCGGAGAGCCCGTCCAGCTCCTGGCAGCGGGTACGGGCCGCCGCGTCGGCCGCCGAGGCGTCGCGCAGGGTGCGGGTGGCCGCGTCCGCGGCGGCCCGCGCCGCGGCGAGGTCGGCGGGGCGCTCCCGCGCCGCGGCGGCGAGCCGCGGATCGGACAGCTCCGCCGCGACGGCCGCCGCCTCCGTCTGCCACTCGTCCAGGCGACGCTGCGCCTCGCGCCGCCGGTCCGCGGAGAGTACGGCGTCGGCCGCCGCCTCCGGCGTGTCGAAGCCCGCGCGGTACGCGGCGTCGGCGAGATGCGCGTCGGCCTCCTTCAGCCGCCGTGCGGCGGCCTCGGCCTCCCGCACCGCCTCGGCCGTCCGCGCCAGCAGCTCCGCCTGCCGCTCCAGCCGCGCCGCGCGCTCGGCCACCGTGGCGTCCCCGCCGCGGGCCTGGTCCAGCTCGGCCAGCAGCGCGGCCCGCTCCCGGACCAGCGCCTCGCGGTGCGACGTACGGCCCGCCGAACGCCGCTCGGCCTCCTGCCGCTGGGCCAGCCGCCGGGCGTGCTCGCCCTCGGCCCGGTCGAGGGCCGCGCGGGCGTCGTGCCCGTCCGCGGCCGCGTCGCGGGCCTCGGCGTACGCGGTGCGCACCTCGGCCAGGGCGCGGTCCAGCGCCTCCACCGTGCCGCCGTCCGCCCCGGCCTCCGCGCCCGCCAGCGCCTCCTTCAACCGCTGCGACCGGCGCTCGGCCTCCTCGCGGCCCGCCTCGGCCCGCTGGTACTCCTCCTCCGCGGCCTCCTCCGCCGTACGGTCCACATGCCCCGCCCCCGGACGCGCCGGGCTCGGATGCTCACACCCGCCACACACCGCGCACGGCTCCCCCGGGCGCAGCCCGGCCGCCAGCTCGGCGGCGATCCCGCGCAGCCGCCGGTCCTTGAGGTCCAGCCAGCCCTCCCGGGCGGCGCCCGCCCGCTCACGACACCGCAACAGCTCCTCCCGCGCCCGCTCCACCAGCGCGGCGAGGCGGTCGCGCTCGCGGGCGGCGTCGAGCCGCCGCTCGGCGGGCTCGATCCGCGCGCCGAGCTGCTCGGCCCGGGTGGCGGCCTCCTGCGCGGCCTCGATGCGCGCCTGATGCGCGAGCCGCACCGACTCCCATCCGGCGAGCCACTGGGCGGCCTCCTCGATGGCCTCGTCATCGGCCCGCGCCTCGCGGTCCAGCTCCGCGATCTCCGTCACCACGGCCCGGGCCCGCTCCTCGCCCCGCCGAGCCGCCGCCAGCGCCCCCAACTCCCCCCGCACCCGCCGCTCCACCAGCCCCAACCACTCGGCCCCAGCCTCGGCCAACGACCCACCGGAGCGCTCCCGCGGCCCGGCCGCGCCCTCCTCGCCGACCGCGAGGCCATCGCCCGCGCCCGGTACCGCACCGCCCGCGTCGGCAGCCTCGGGCCCCGCCTGCCCGACGACGGTCCCGCGCCCGGCGGGCCCGGCCGACGGTCCGTCACCGGACATCCGCGGCGACGCGGCACCTCGCCCGCCCCGCACGGCAGCCCGGTCGTCCGGCGCGGTCTCCCCGGGCGCCACGGCGCCGCGCGCGGGCGGTACGCCGCCCGCACCGGCCGTGTCTCCGGGCTCGGCCGCCTCCGACGACCCGCGCGGGTCGCCGTTCCCATCCCGCCCCGGCATGGGGGCGTCGGGCTCGCCCGATGGGCTGGTGCCGCGTGCGGGCGGCACCGTGGCTGCGGGCTCGGGCCCGGTGGTTCGGGCGTCCTCCCGCGCGTCCGGCTCGGCGGAGGGGCGCTGGGCGGGGACGTGGGCCAGGGCTTCCAGGGCCGGATCGGTGGCCAGGTGGGTGCGGGCCGTGCGTTCGGCGGCGGCGGCGCGTCGGTGGGCGTGGGCGGCGGTGGTGCGGAGGTCCAGGGCGGGTGCCACGGCGTCGGCGGCGCGGGCGCGGTCCAACAGGGCGTGCAGCCGGTCGCGTTCGGCCCGGCGCAGCTCCAGGTCGTCCGCGCGGCGCCGCGCCTCGGCGTGGCGGCGCTGGAGTGCGGCGCGCTCGCTCTCCGCGTCCGCCGCCCGCCGGGCGGCCTCGTGCACGGCTTCGGCGCCGCGCAGCGCCGACGCCGCGATGTCCCGGCGTTCGCGCGCGCCCGCGCGGGCGAGGGCGGCCCACTCCAGGACGGCGTCGGCCAGGCCGGGTTCCCCGGCGGCGGCCTCCGGGAGCGGGTGCGCGTCCAGTTCGGCGGAGCGGCCCGCGGCCTGGGCCATGCGGTGGGCGAGCGCGAGGAGCCGTTCGTCACCGCCGATGACGCGCTTCTCGGCGGCCCGCCGCTGCTCGGCGAGCCGCTCCTCGACGGCGGCGAAGCGGCTGGTGTCGAAGAGCCTGCCCAGCAGCTTGGCCCGGGCCGGTTCGTCCGCGCGGAGGAAGCGGGCGAAGTCGCCCTGCGGCAACAGCACCACCTGGCAGAACTGATCCCGGCTCATGCCCAGCAGCTGTTCGATCTCGGCACCGATCTCCTGGTGCGAGCGGCTGAGCGCCTTCCAGGTGCGGGAGTCCGCATCGTAGGCGCGCAGCAGGCTCTGCGCCTTCTCCCGGGTCACCCCGGTGCCGCGCTTCTTGGGCCGGGGCTGCTCGGGCCGCCGGGTGATCTCCAAGCGCCGTTCGCCGACGGTGAGTTCGAGGACGACCTCGGTCGGGGTCAGCGGGTCGGCGTGGTCGCTGCGCAGGGAGAGGCCGCTGCCCTGCCGGGCGCCGGGCACCTGCCCGTACAGGCCGTAGCAGACGGCGTCGAGGACGGAGGTCTTGCCCGCGCCGGTCGGCCCGTGCAGCAGGAAGAGCCCGGCGGCCGACAGCTCGTCGAAGTCGACGTGCTGGGTGGCGCCGAAGGGGCCGAAGGCGGTGACGGTCAGCCGGTGGAGCCTCATCGCGGGTCCTCCCCTGACGTCCTGACGGCTTCGAGGGCGTCGCCGAGCAGCACGGATTCGCGCGCGTCCGGGCCCCGCCCGCCCCGTACGTGGGCCACGAAGTCCTCGGCGATCTCCCGGTCGGTGCGGCCGCGCAGCCGCTGCGCGTAGGAGGCGAGCGGGTCGTCGGGGGGCCGCTCCGGGTCGAAGACCAGGCTGAGGACGTGCGGGAAGCGGGCCGCGAGCCGGGCCATCGGCTCGTACGGCCGCACCGGGTCGGTCAGCGTCGCCTCGACCCACGCCGTCTCGTGCCGGGCGAGGTCCGGGTCGGCGAGCAGATCCTCCAGCGGCCCCCGGAGGCGGGCCAGCGGGCGCGGTACGGGGCAGTCGACGCGCTCGGCGGCGGCGAGCGCGCCGTCCGCGCCCAGCTCCACGAGCCACATGGACTTGCGGTGCGCGGCCTCGGAGAAGGAGTACGCGAGCGGCGAGCCCGAGTAGCGGATCCGCTCGGTGAGGGTCTGACAGCCGTGCAGATGCCCGAGCGCCACATAGTCGACGCCGTCGAAGACGTCGGCGGGGACGGAGGCGACTCCGCCGACGGTGATGTCCCGTTCGCTGTCGCTGACCGCGCCGCCGGTGACGAAGGCGTGCGCGAGGACGACGGACCGGGTGCCGGGCGGCCGGGTGGCGAGGTCGGCGCGCACCCGGTCCATGGCGGCGCCGAGGACCGCAGGGTGTCCGGCGGCGGGCGCGTCCAACGTCTCGCGCACCAGGCCGGGTTCGAGGTACGGCAGACCGTAGAAGGCCACGTCGCCGTGGCGGTCGGCGAGGACGACGGGGGTGCCGCACCCGGCGGGGTCGGTGCGCAGATGGATCCCGGCCCGCTCGATGAGCCCGGCGCCGACGCCCAGCCGCCGGGGCGAGTCATGGTTGCCGGAGATCATGACGGTCGGTACGCCGAGGTCGGCGAGCCGGTGCAGGGCGTCGTCGAACAGCTCGACGGCGGCCAGCGGCGGTACGGCCCGGTCGTAGACGTCCCCCGCGACGAGGACGGCGTCCACCTCCCGCTCCCGGACGGTCGCGACGAGGTGGTCGAGGAACTCCCGCTGCGCCGCGAGCAGGCTGACGCGGTGGAAGGACCGTCCGAGGTGCCAGTCGGAGGTGTGCAGAATTCTCAACGATCGACTCCGACCCGCACGCTTGTCCTTCCTCCACCCCGGTGATCAGCAACGCGCCCGTACCGGATCAGCGATACGGGCACCGACCACGTTAACCGCGATCGGTGCCCGGGTCCGCACGGACCTCGCTTTTGTACCCGTGTGTCCCTGTGTTACGTGCGCGTCTCGCCCCAGCGGTGGTCGTCGAAGAGGTCGACGCCCTCGGGGTAGCCGGTGCCGTAGCCCGTGCCGTAGCCATCGCCGTAGCCGTGGCTGTCGCCGTAGCCGTCGTGGTGGCCGTCCACCGGGCGGGGGTCGAGGTAGTACCACTCGGCCGTGGGGCCGGGACCGGCGGACGGGTCGGCCATCTGTTCCGGACCGCTGGGCAGGGGCCCGGCGAACGGGTCGCCGGACCACGCGCCGGTCGCTGCCGCCGCCTCCGGCTGCCGCACGGGCTCCTTGGCCGCCTTGGGCGCGTTCAGCTCGTTCGGCATCAGCAGTTCCACCCGTACGCCGGGGGTGGCCCGCTTCTGTGCGACGAACTCCTCGACCTGGTTGCGGCAGGCGTGATCCAGGTGGGTGACGCCCATCAGATCGAGCCGGATCCGCTCCTTCCCGGAGGCGCCGACGGCTTCGAGCGCGTCGATGAGCTTCGGCAGCCGCAGGAAGGTGGCGTTGCCCTTCATGACGACCTTGGCGCTGTCGCCCTCGATGATGTGCTCGACGGAGGTCTGCGACATCCGCAGCGCGGCCAGCACGATTCCGGCCGCGAGCCCGATCAGCACGCCTTCGAGCAGCGCGGTGGCGACGATGGCGAGCGTGGTGAGGGTCATCACGATGAACTCGCCGCGGTCCTGGTGCCACATCTTCGGGAACTGCTCGGGGGCGAGCAGCTTCCAGCCGCTGTGCACGAGGACACCGGCCAGCACCGAGATCGGGATCAGGGCGAGGACGCTGGGCAGCAGCAGGGCGAAGGCGAGCAGCCACAGGCCGTGCAGCGTGCGGGAGAGCCGGGTCTTGGCGCCGGACTGGACGTTGGCCGAGCTGCGCGCGACGACGGCGGTCATGGGGAGCGAGCCGAGGATGCCGCAGATCGTGTTGCCGGCGCCCTGGGCGATCAGCTCGCTGTTGTACTGGGTGCGCTTGCCGTCGTGCATCCGGTCGACGGCGGCGGCCGTGAACAGGCTCTCCGCCGAGGCGATGACGGTGAAGGTGACGATGGCGGTGAGGATCGCGGGGTCGGCGAGCCCGGCGAACTGCTCGGGGCCCGGAACCTGGATGGCGGCCAGCAGATTGCCGACCTGGAGCGTCTTCACCTCGACGCCGGGGAGCGCGGCGATGCCGATGCCGAGACCGACGGCGACCAGCGCGGCGGGGATCTTGTTGACGGGCCCCGGCACCTTCTTCCAGACGAAGCTGAGGACGACCGTGGCGATGCCGAGCCCGGCGGCGATGGCCGCCTGCGGGTTCGCCAGGGTGTCGGCGACGAGTCCGGGGAAGGCGAGCATGTTCTCGATGGGCGTGCCGGGGGCCTTGTTGTCGGCCAGCGGATACGACTGGCTGACCATCAGCGGCAGGCCGATACCGGCGAGCATGCCCTGCACGACGGCGACCGAGGTGGCCTGGAACATCCGGCCGAGGCGGATCAGCCCCAGCGCGATCTGGAGGATTCCGGCGCCCAGCACGATCACGCCGAGCATGGCGATGCCCTGCGCCTCCACCGTCTCGGCGACGAGCGCGGCGAGTCCCGCGGCGGGCCCGCTCACCTGGAGGGTGCTGCCCGGGGTCATGCCGACGACGAGGCCGCCGATCACACCGGTGATGATGCCGAGTTCGGCGGGGGCGCCCGAGGCGACGGCGACGCCGATGCACAGGGGCAGGGCCACCAGGAAGACCACGAGCGAGGCGCTGATCTCGGTACCGAGGTTCACCCCGGCGGCCTTGCCGCCCTTGGGAAAGAGCCCCTTGGCGTCGCGCCCTCCGGTCCCGCCCTCCGCACCGGCACCCGTGCGGGTGCCGGGTTCCGCCCCGGTGGCGGGGCCAGCACCGGCCCCGCCACCGGGTGTCTTAACCATCCCTTTCAACGTGTCGAACGTTTCCGTAGCCGGCCCGCTTCCGTCGTCCGGCGTGTGGGCCGGGGCGTACGCCGGACTGTGGGCCGGGGCCGGGGCCGGGCTTTGAGCCGCCCAATCATCGACGTATAGCGGGGGCCCGGCCGCTTCCGTGGGGGCCCGGCCTCGTGCATGCCGTCCCGTCGTCATGAGTGCACCCGGAAGTCGCCGTCCGCTTCGAGTTCCCACAACTCGGCGCTGTCGACTTGGTAGAACCAGCCGTGCAGCCGCAGTTGACCATTTTCCAATCGGCGCCGGGCGGCCGGGTATTCCCTGAGCGCATCGAGCTGATTACGGACATTCAGCTGGGCCAATTCCTTCAGGCACGGGTCCTCTTCGGTGGAACCGAGCTTCGGGGTCAACCCGGGCCGGGCGACGTCGAGCCAGGCGCCGACCCCGGGCATCCGGGACAGATCCGCCCCGGAGGCCAGCGCCCCCATGGCGCCGCAGTGCGAATGACCGCAGACGATGACGTCCTGGACGCCCAGCACCTCCAGCGCGTATTCAATGGTGGCGACCTCGCCGGAGACCAGGTGCATACCGTGCGGCGGAACGATGTTTCCCGCGTTGCGCAGCTCGAATATCTCACCGGGCCGGGCCCCCGTGATGAGCGCCGGAATCACACGGGAATCCGCGCAAGTAATGAAGAGGGCCTGTGGAGATTGCCCGTCGGCCAGTTTCCGGTATTCGCCGCTGTCGAAATCGGCCCGGCTCCGGAACGAGCGGGCGTGTTCGAGGAGAGTCTGCATCGTGCCTCCCTGACGGGTGATTGCCACCAGATGCCATTCACCGTAAGGAGGCATGTGTCAGGCGAGGGCTAAACGAACACTAGAGCATTGCAAGTTCTTCGCCAATATTCGGGGCCGCACTCGCAACATTACAAAAACCGGGACGCGGATCCGGCGCTGCGGTAGACAGGACCCATGACCGTACGAGCACTGCTGATCGAGGACGACGAGACGATCGCCGAGCCCCTCGTTGAGGGGTTACGGCGATACGGGCTGGCGGCCAGTCATGTCGGCACCGGTGCCGCCGGGCTGGAAGGGCCGTACGGGGACATCGTTCTGCTCGACCTGGGACTGCCGGACATGGACGGCATCGACGTCTGCCGCGGCATCCGGCGGGTCTCCGACGTACCCATCATCATGCTCACCGCGCGCGGTGAGGAGGCCGACCGGGTACTCGGACTGGAACTGGGAGCGGACGACTATTTGGCGAAACCATTCAGCATGCGGGAGCTGATCGCCCGCATCCGCGCCGTCACCCGTCGCACCCAGCGCACCGAGACCGCACCCACCGTCCCCGCGGCGGCCGCCCCCACCGCCACTCCTCCCCCACCGGTCTTCGAACCGGAACCCACCCCGGCCCCGGCCCCGACGCCCGTCCAGCACCAGACGCTGGAGGGCCAGGAGCCGCTGATCGTGGACCGCAGGACCCGGCAGGTGTGGGTCGGCGGCACCGCGGTCGCCCTCACCCCGAAGGAGTTCGAGCTGCTGGCCCTGCTCACCGAGGACCCCGGCGCCGTGTATTCGCGTCAGCAGATCCTCGACCGGGTGTGGGATCCGCACTTCCACGGGCCGACCAAGACCCTGGACGTGCACATCGCCACCCTGCGCCGCAAGCTCGGCGACCCTGCCTGGATCCAGACCCTGCGCGGCGTCGGCTTCCGCCTCGCCGTGCACACCGGTGTTCCGGAGGCCGCCCGGCCGTGACCCGTCGTCTGCTGCTCGGCTATCTGAGCCTCGCCGTCCTGGTTCTGCTGTGTTTCGAGATCCCGCTCGGCTACATCTACAGCCGTTCCGAGAAGGAGCGGGTCATCTCCGCGGCCGAGGACGAGGCCGAGTCGGTGTCCGCGTACGCCTCGCTGTCCATCATGGCGGGCCGGCAGGAGCGTGAACTTCCGACGCGGGTCAGGCACTGCGCCGAGCGCATCGGCGGCGAGGTGCTCATCGTGGCCGCCGACGGCAGAGTGCTCGCCACCTCCCATCCGCTGCCCGCCGAGGAGGGGCGGGACATCACGTCCCGGCCCGAGATCGCGGCGGCGCTGGGGGGCCGTGACGCGGTCGACGTACGGACCTCCACCATCGGCGGCGTCAGCTATCTCTCGATCGCCCTTCCCGTCTCGCACGGGAACCAGCTCCAGGGCGCCGTGCGGCTCACCGTCCCCACCGACGCGGTGCACTCCAAGGTGCACCGGGCATGGCTGCTGCTGGCCCTGGCCGGGCTGGCGATCCTCACCGGGGCCGCCGCGGTGTCCCTGGTCTTCGCCCGCTGGACCAGCCGTCCCATCGTGGAGCTGGAGCGCTTCGCGCACCGGCTGGCCGACGGCAAGGCCCCCACGCCCGCCCCGGCGACCTCCGGACCGCCCGAGGTACGCAGCCTGGCGGCCACCTTCAACCAGACCGCCGCCCGGCTGGCCCATCTGCTGGAGGCCCAGCGCGCGTTCGCGGCCGAGGCGTCCCACCAGCTCAAGACGCCGCTCGCGGCGCTGCGGCTGCGCCTGGACAACATGGAATCCGACGTCCCCGAGCACGCCCGCCCCCAACTCATCGCCGCGACGACCGAGACGGACCGGCTGGCCCGCATGGTCGAAGGGCTGCTGGCGATGGCCCGGATGGAGGAGGGCGCCGTGACCCCGGAGCCGATCGACCTGGACGAGCTGTGCAGGGAGCGGCTGCGCACCTGGACCCCGCTGTTCCAGAAGCACCACGCCCAACTCGTCCTGCGCGGCCTCCCCGTCGGCTACGCCCTCGCGGTGCCCGGCGCCGTGGAACAGATCCTGGACAACCTGCTCTCCAACGCGCTGCGGTCATCGCCGCTGGGCAGCACCGTCACCCTCGACGTCCGCCACCCGGCGCCGGACCGCCGCCATCTGCACCGGGACGGCCGCCCCACCTGGGTCGAGGTGCACGTCATCGACCAGGGTCCGGGCATGACCGCGGAGCAGCGCCGCCGTGCCTTCGACCGCTTCTGGCGGGCCCCCGACTCCCCCAAGGGCGGCACCGGCCTCGGCCTCTCGCTGGTCCAGCGGCTGGCCCACGCCAGCGGCGGCGAGGCCACGCTGAACGCGGCACCCGGCAGCGGACTGGACGCCGCGGTCCGGCTGCGGTCCCCGGCCCGGTCCGGTGGTGGCCCGGGACGCCCGGCCAGAATGCACCTGCGCCGCAAGCCCGTCGTCCCGGAGCCCACCGCCCAGACCCCGGTCTGAGCGGGCCCGGCGGGACCTTGCGGACACGCCCGAGGGCGTGTCCGTAAGATCGCGCGCCCTAGGGAGCCTCTTCGTATGCCTCGCCGCCCAGTTCCAGCCCGGCCGTCCCCGCGGTGGCGTCCGCGAGCCAGCCGCGGAAGGCCGCCACGTCCGCCTCGGGCAGCCCCACCTCGATGGTCACCGCCTCCGCGTACCGGACGTCCCGTACCACCCGGCCCGTCGCGCGCAGGTCGTTCTCCAGTTTCCCGCCCGCTCCGCCGTGACGCCCAGCGCGTCGAGCGCCTCAGCCCGCCCGCGCCGAGCTTCACGCCCCCGAAGTAGCGGGTGACCACAGCCACCACGTACCGCATCTCCCGGCGCACCAGCATCTGGAGCATCGGTACGCCCGCGGTGCCGCCCGGCTCGCCGTCGTCGCTCGCCTTCTGTACGTCGCCGTCGGCGCCGATGACGTAGGCGTAGCAGTTGTGGTTGGCGGTGGGGTGTTCCTTGCGGACGCGCTGGATGACCTCCTGGGCCTCCTGCTCGGTCGCGGCGGGCGCGAGCGTGCAGAGGAAGCGGGACTTGTTGATCTCGACCTCGTGCACGTCTTCGCGCGCGACCGTCCGGTACTGCTCCTGCATCCGGTCAGCCTACGCTGCGGCTTCTTCGTCAGCGGTGGCCAGGAGTGCGGCGTGGGTCGCCGCGGTGAGCACCGCCGCGGCGAGGACCCATGAGACCCAGTTGCCCGGGTTGGGCAGCCACTGCCTGCCCAGCGCGACCGGGTAGATGACCGCCGCGTAGCCGGCGGGGACGGTGTGGCGCACGATCCCCTTTCTGGCGGCGCCGAGAAAGAGGGGCGGCGCCAGCAGCCCGGCGGTGAACACCACGCCCACGACCCACAGCGCGCGGTGCCGCCGGCTGGTGTACATGGGGGTGGTGGAGGACGCGGCGGCGGGGAATGGGTTCACGTTCACCTCTCGGCGGTCGGTGTACGGGTCATGGGCGTGGACACGGATCGATCATTTGGCCGATTTCTCACTCCCCGAACTCCAGTTCCGATGAAATGTTCGAGGGAGTCGCTAACCGCCCGGTTCGGAGCGGAGACAGCTGAGTGCGCGCCGCGCGCTCGCGGCTCCGATTCCCTCCAGATCGCGCAACTGCTGGGCGGAGAGACTGGACAACCGTTCGACACTGTCGACACCGGCGCGCAGCAAGGTGTTGGCCAGCCGATGCCCGAATCTGTCATGTCCCAGTACGTCGAAGAGTTCGCCGCCCTCGCATGAACAACCGGCCTCCCGGTCCAGCGTCCCCGGCCCCTTTTCCCGTACGCGGCACGCGGAGCACACATCGATCACCTGGCCATCCCGGAGGGTCCTGGCCCAGCTCAGCGGGACCATAGCCGCTCGCGCCGCGCTCACGGTGTCGGTCGCGTCGGATGTACAAGTGGCGCCACAGATGTCACATCGAATGGTGATCGAATGACTCATGTGAGCATGATGGCAGACGAGGCGCCAACCGACTTTGCACACCGATACTTTGCGACGCCTCGGCCCCCCACAGCATTCCCCGGATCTCGCGCGTCCCACCCCTGAAACCGTGGTACTCGGCGAAATGCTGCCCACCGGCACATGCGTTTCTCACGGTGCCTTCATTACAAATGCGACTGTTACAGCGGCCAGACGGGTGAAAACGTGAGCCGACAGTGGACAGCGCAGAGTCCGGGGGGATGCGCGCGCTGGGCGTAGGAAGCGTGAGGAAGCGTCTCAATTCCCTCGGATGAGGCGGACGAGACACACCACGCTTCAGCGGTCACACCCCCTTGATTCCTGCCGGGTGCTGTCACGGAGCCCTGACCGGGGCTCACTTGACCGACAACGGGAACGGCTGGGTGATGACGATCAACGCCACTGGGGACGGTACGGCCGACGCGAAGGGCCACCGGAAGCGTGGATGGCGCGTGTCCGCGGCCGTGGGCCTGGCGGCGGTGCTGACCGGCGGGGGGATCGTGGCGTTGCAGGCGACCGGATCACCCGCGCCCGGCGGCCGCTCGGCGCCCGCGGCGAACGTCGCCTCGCACACCGGACCGCTGACGTCGAAGGAGACCCGGGAGGCGTCCCGGATCGCCGTCGGGGCCACCGGTGGGCAGCAGCCCACGCCCGAGGGCGAGAAGAAGGACACCCAGGGCAGGAAGGCCGGGGGCGGGGAGAAGAACGCCGCGGGCGGTTCGGGCGCCGAGGTGCTGGACACCCGCCGTCCGCCGCGCCCCAAGTCGGCCGCCTCCGCCCCCGACAGCGAGGCCGAGGTCCAGCTGTACGACTACGCCTCCGACACCCTGATCACCCGGCTCGTCGATCTGCGCTCCGGCAAGGTCGTCCGCTCGACCCGTCAGCAGGAGGTCCAGCCGCCGCCCACGTCGGCCGAGGTCCGGCAGGCGGTGAAGGTCATCCTGGCCGACCGCCGTCTCGGGGACGGGATGCGCGCCTCCTACCGGGCGGAGACGAAGAAGCGGCTGACCTCGCCGTCCCAACTGCTGATCCAGGGCATGTCGTTCCTCGGGTCCCGTGCCGAGGGAGTGAAGGGCGCCGAGCAGGTGTCGCAGTGCGGCACCCACCGGTGCGTCCAGCTCTTCGTGCGCATTCCGGGCGGTAAGTGGATCGACACCAGCAGGATCGTCATCGATCTCTCGGCCGGGCGCACCGCCGTCATCGGCCTGTGAGGGGAGCTCAGTTCGTGTTCAGTTCGTTTCGGCGTGCCCGTGTGCTCCTGGCCGTGGTGGGTCTGCTGACGCTGTGGGTGCCGGGTCCCGCGTCCGCCGCTCCCCGGAAGGCCCCGGCGGCTCCCGACTGCCCCAAGGCCGACCGCATCGACCAGACGCTCAAGAACGGCGCCCGCTGGCAGATGTGCTGGCACATCGACCGCCAGACGGGTGTGGAGCTGAGCGATGTGACGTACACGCCCAACCGCGGCACCCCGACCCGCGTCCTGAAGAGCGCGTCGATCGCCGAGGTGCACGTGCCCTACGACAGCGGCCAGCCGCGCTTCTACGACGTGTCGTCCATCGGCCTCGGCGACCTCGGCCAGGGCACGCTGACCAAGCTGTCGAAGGACGACTGCCCCACCGGCAAGCTCGGGAACTACCAGGACACGCCCGTGATGTGCAGTCAGGAGCAGCCGCGGCCGTTCGCGTACAAGAGCGCGGTGGAGAAGAGCGTGCGGCACGGGACCGATCTGACCGTGTTCTCGGTGTCCGAGATCGGCTGGTACGACTACATCATGGAGTGGCACTTCTCCGACGACGGTGCCATCACCCCGCGCGCGGGCGCCACCGGATCCCTCTCGCCGTTCGCGTTCTCCGACGCGACCAGCGGGTGGCCGACGGGCGTGGGCTCCCAGCGGTTCAGCGAGAACCACTCGCACAACATCTTCTGGCGGCTGGACTTCGATGTGAACGGCCAGTCGAAGAACGTCGTCGAGCAGTACGACTTCGAGGGCAGCGGCACCGCCAAGCGCACCATGAAGCGCACCGAGCTGTCCAAGGAGACCGGGGCGGACCTGGCACCCGCCCGCTTCTGGCGGGTGGTGAACCCGGCGGCCGAGAACGACGACGGCCACCCCATGTCGTGGGAGATCGACAACGGCGACAGCGATCAGTACCGGGGCCCGGGCGACACCGAGAAGTTCACGCACCACGACGTGTACTTCTCGCAGTACCGGGAGTGCGAGCGGCTGGCCTACGGCAACACCGCGAAGGGCTGTGCCGCCTCGGTGGACAAGTACACCAACGGTGAGAAGGTCACCGACCCGGTCGCCTGGGTCAGCGTCGACTACCACCACGTGCCCCGGGACGAGGACCAGGACCCGATGCCCACGCACTGGCAGAGCTTCCGGATCGTCCCCCGGGACGTCACGGCCACGAGCCGGCTGCCGTGACCGCCCCGTTCCGTCACCCGTCCCTACCCTGCACGGCAAGGAGTGCACAGTGTTACACCGGCCCATGGATACGTCCCGGGACAAGCGGCGGCCCACGGCGCCCCACCGCCTCGAGGACCGCCTCCACGCCCTGGCGCGGGCCCATCAGGTGCCCGGAGCCCAACTCGCCGTGCACAGCGGCGGAACGACACGCGCCGTGCACACCGGGGTGCTGGACTCCATAACCGGGGAGCCGTTCACCGCCGAGACGGCGGTGCCCATCGGCTCCCTCACCAAGTGCTACACCGCCACCGTCGTCATGCTCCTCGTCGCGGACGGCGACGTGGAGCTGGACGACCAGCTCGGCGACCACGTGCCGGAGCTGCGGCGGGCCGGGCCGCCGTGCACGGTACGGCAGGTGCTCAGTCACACCGCCGGGCTCGCGTCCGGGCCCGACTCCGACCATGTCGCCGCGCTGACCACCGCGCGCTATCTCCAGGCCCACTGCACCGACGGCACGCTGGTGATGGAGCCGGGGACCGACTTCTCGTACTCCAACGCGGGCTATGTCGCGGCGGGCCGGCTGATCGAGACGGTCACCGGGATGAGCTGGCAGGACGCCGTACGGTCCATCCTGCTGGACCCGCTGGGCACCGTGCCGTCGTTCATCGGCGCGCCCGGTACGCCGAAGCGGCAGGCGGCGCGCGGCCACTCGGCCAACAAGGCGTCGGGCCGGACCCGGCCGGTGCGGCAGAACCTCGCCCCGGCGGAGGCCGCGGCCGGTGCGCTGATGGCGAGCGCACCGGACCTGGTGGCGCTGGCCCTGGCCCACACCCATGACGGGCCGGGCGGGCTGCTGCCGCCGGAGCTGGCGGAGGAGATGCGGCGGCCGGTGCCCGGCGCCGACCCCGGTGTCCTCGCCGACGGCTGGGGGCTGGGATTCGCGCTCTTCCAGCAGGGGGACGCGACCTGGTTCGGGCACGACGGGAACGCCCAGGGCACGTCCTGCTATCTGCGGGCCGATCCGCACACCGGCACCGTGGTCGCCTTCACCAGCAACTCCAACAGCGGCGCCGACATGTGGCACGAACTGAGCGCCGAACTGGAGGAGTTCACCGGCATCCAGGTCCCCGGGACGCCGGCCCGGCCACGTCCGGCGGTCACCCCCATGGCCGCGACGTCGCAGTGCACCGGGATCTATCTCAACGGCGACATCGAGTACCAGGTGACGATGAGCGACAGCGGCACCCTCGCCCTGTCCGTGGACGGTGACGTCCCCGCGCCACTGGTCTGTCACGAGGACCTGACCTGCGACCTGGTGGACCCGTCCTCCGGGCGCCGGATCCCCGGTGGCCGTTTCGTGCGCGACCCGCGCACCGGCACGGTCGACCGCATTCAGCTCTCGGGCCGGATGGCCCGCAAGAGCGTCTTCGTCTGAGGTTCGAGGTTCCCCACCGCACACTCCCCACCGCGGCCGTCTCCCCCGCCTCGCCACGGCCGCGCGCGGCGCCTCATCACCCGAGTTCCACCCTTTCAACCGCTCTGAAGGGCCGCACCGACATGATGGACCAGTACGACAACGCATCGGGTTCGGCGTCCTCGTCCGAGGACCCCCCGGGTCTGCCTCCCGCGGCGTGGAACGCCACGTCACGCGCCGTCTCCCGCGCACCGCTGGGTGAGCTGTTCGCGTCCTGGGCGGCCCGTACCCCCCGGGCCGCGGCGCTGGTGGCCGCGGACCGGACGTGGTCGTTCTGTGAGGTCGACGCCTGGGCGAACCGGCTGGCCCACCACCTCATCGGGCGCGGTGTGGGACCCGAGCGCGTGGTGGCACTGGTCCTGCCGCGCTCGGCCGAACTGGTGGTGGCCGAGCTGGCGGTCGCCAAGGCCGGGGCCGCGTTCCTGCCCGTGGACCCCGCGCACCCCGAGGAGCGCCGGGCCATGATGCTGGCCGACGCCCGGCCGGTGGTGGTCCTCGACGATCCCGAGCACATCCGGGCCGTGACCGGCCCCGAGCACACGCCCGGCGACGCGGACCGGCTCGCCCCACTGCTGCCGGAGCATCCGGCGTACGTCATCTACACCTCCGGCTCCACCGGTGTGCCCAAGGGCGTGATGGTGCCGCACGCCGGGCTGGGGAACTTCGCGGCCGCCACCGCCGACCACTACCAGGTGCGGCCGGGCGACCGGGTGCTCCAGTTCTCCTCGCCGAGTTTCGACGCCTCCGTACTGGAGCTGTGCTCCTCCCTGCTCGCGGGGGCGGCGCTGGTGGTGCCCCCGGAGGGCCCCCTGCTCGGCGCCGAACTCCCCGCCGTGCTGCGGGAACACCGGGTGACCCACGCCCTGATCCCCCCGGCGGCCCTGGCGACGGTGCCCGCGGAGGAGGTCCACGCGGGGCTGCCGGAGTTCCGCACCCTGATCGTGGGGGCGGAGGCGTGCCCCGCCGATCTGGTGGACCTGTGGGCCCCGGGCCGGCGGATGGTCAACTCCTACGGCCCGACCGAGGCCACCGTCGTGGCCACCTGGACGGACGCCCTGGAGGCGGGCTCCGGCAACCCGCCGATCGGCCGTCCGCTGCCCAACACCCGGGTGTACGTGCTGGACGAGTCGATGCGGCCGGTGCCGGTGGGCGCCACCGGGGAGCTGTACATCAGCGGCGCGGGAGTGGCGCGGGGCTATCTCGACCGCCCGGGGCTGACCGCGGAGCGCTTCGTCGCGGTGCCCTTCGGGCCGCCCGGCGACCGGATGTACCGCACCGGTGACCTGGCCCGCTGGAACGCCGACGGCGAGGTGGAGTTCCTCGGCCGGACCGACCATCAGGTCAAGGTGCGCGGCTTCCGCATCGAACTGGGCGAGGTGGAGGCCGCGCTCGCCCGCCACCCGGACGTACAGGCCGCCGTCGTCACCGTCCGGGAGGACGAGCCCGGGCTGAAGCGGCTGGTCGGCTATGTGGTGCCCACCAGCGGGGGCACGCCGCCCCGGGCCGCGGAGCTGCGGGCCGCGACCGCCCGGCTGCTGCCCGCGCACATGGTGCCGTCCGCGTACGTCGTCCTGGACGCGTTCCCCCTCACCCCGCACCGCAAGGTCGACCGGCAGGCGCTGCCCGCCCCGTCCGCCACCGCGGAGGGGCACTCCCGCCACATCGCCCCGCGCACCCCCGCCGAGGCCGCTCTCGTCCAGGTCTGGACCGAGGTGCTGCCGGTGGACACCGTGGGCGTCGAGGACGACTTCCTCGGGCTGGGCGGCGACTCCATCCTCGGCGTCCGGCTGCTGTCCCGGCTCCGGGCGGAGCTGGGCGTGGAACTGTCGCTCCGGGAGCTGCTCGACGCCCGGACCGTGGCGCGGCTGGCCGCGCGGCTGCCGGAGGAGGCCGCCGACGCGCCGGAGGCGCCGATCCCGCCCGCCCCGCGCGACCGGCCGCTGCCGCTGTCCGCCGCCCAGCGGCGGCTGTGGTTCCTGGACGACCTGACCTCCGGCGGCACCGAGTACAACACCGGGGCCGGGCTGCGGCTGAGCGGCCCGCTCGACACCGGCGCCCTGCGCCGCGCGCTCGGCACCCTGGCCGCCCGGCACGACGCGCTGCGCACCACCTTCGTCACCGTGGACGGGCACGGTGTGCAGCGGATCGCCGAGCGGGGCACCGTACCGCTCGACCACGCCGACCTCGGCGGGCGGCCCGCCGCGGAGCGCGACGCCGCCGTCGACCGGCTGCTGACCGACGAGCTGAACCGCCCCTACGACCTGGCCGAGGGCCCGCTGACCAGGGCGCTGCTCATCCGGCTCGCCGACGACGACCACGTACTGCTGCTGGCCCAGCACCACATCGTCACCGACGGCTGGTCGGTCGGCCTCCTGGTCCGCGAACTGACCGCGCTGTACGAGGCGGAGGTCACCGGCACCGACCCCGGCCTCCCCGGACCCGCGCTCCAGTACCCGGACTTCGCCGTCTGGGAGCGCAACCACCCGGTGCCGCCCGGGCAGGACACCGATCTGAAGTACTGGCGAACCCGGCTCGCCGGAATGCAGACCCTGGAGCTGCCCACCGACCGCCCCCGCCCCCCGGTGCGCACCACCGCAGGGGCGGTGCACCGGCGCGAGCTGCCCGCCGATCTGGTGGCCGCCCTCGGGCGGCTCGGCCGGGAGCGGAACACCACGCTGTTCACCCTGCTCGCGGCGTCCGTCGCGGTCCTGTTCTCCCGCTACTCGGGCCAGCGGGACGTCGCCTTCGGCACCGTCACCAGCGGACGCCACCGCAAGGAGCTGGAGTCGGTCGCCGGGTTCTTCGTCAACACGCTCGTGCTGCGCGCCGACGTCGACGGGGACAGCACCGTCGAGCAGTTCGTGGACGCGATGCGCGAGACGGTGCTCGACGCCTTCAGCCATGACCGGCTGCCGTTCGAGAAGGTCGTGGAGGAGCTGGCCCCGAAGCGCGACGCCAGCCGCAACCCGCTGGTGCAGGCCCTGGTCGTCCAGCAGGGCGCCATGGTGCCCGCCCGGGAAGCGGGTGGCGTGACGATCGCCGAGCACTCCCTGCCGCGGCCCGCCGCACGGTTCGACCTGGTGCTGGAGTTCCTGCCCCGGGACGACGGATCGCTGGGGCTCACCGTCGAGTACAACTCCGATCTGTTCGACGCCCGGACGATGGAACAGATGGCCGGGCATCTGCACCGGCTGCTGACCCGGATGGTGGCCGACCCCGGCAGCACCCTGATCGAACTCCAGATGCTGAGCGACGCCGAGTGGCACAAGCTGCTCGACTCCTGGAACGGCACCGGCCAGGCCCTCACCGACGCGACGCTGCCCGAACTCTTCGCGGCACAGGCCGCGTCGCGGCCGCGGGCGACCGCCGTGACCTGCGGGGAGACCCGGCTCTCCTACGACGAGGTGAACCGGCGCGCCAACCGGCTCGCCCGGCTGCTGATCGACCGGGGCGTCGGCCCCGAGCGGCTGGTGGCGCTGGCCCTGCCGCGCTCGGCCGACCTGGTCGTCGTCCTGCTGGCGGTGCTCAAGGCGGGCGCCGGATACCTGCCCGTGGATCCCGCGTACCCGGCCGAGCGCATCGCGTTCATGCTGGACGACGCCGCGCCCTCGACCATCCTCGCCACCACCGGCACGGCGGGCAGCCTGCCCACCGGTGCCGACCCGCTGGTGCTGGACGACGAAGCGGTCCGCGCCGAGCTGGCGCGGCGGGCGGACGGCGACATCACCGACGCCGAGCGGACCGGTCCGCTGGACCGGTCCCATCCCGCCTACGTCATCTACACCTCCGGGTCCACCGGCACGCCCAAGGGAGTGGTGGTCACCCACCAGAGCGTGGCGGGCCTGGCCGCCTGGACCGAGGCCGAGCTGGGGCGGGAACGGCTGACCGGGGTCGTGGCCTCGACCTCGCTCAACTTCGACGTGTCCGTGTTCGAGATCCTGTGCCCGCTGCTGGCGGGCGGCAGCATCGAGGTCGTCCAGGATCTGCTGGCCCTCGCCGACCCCGCGAACCGGCCGCGCGCGACCGGGCTGATCAGCGGCGTGCCGTCGGTGTTCGCCCGGCTGCTGAGCGGGGACGCCGGACAGATCGACGCGGGGCAGATCGAGGCCGGGACCGTCGTCCTGGCGGGCGAGGCCCTGCCCGCCCAGACCGTACGGGACATCAGGGCGGCGCTGCCGTCCTGCCGCATCGCCAACATGTACGGGCCGACCGAGGCGACCGTCTACGCCACCGCCTGGTTCTCCTCGGGCGAAGCACCGCGGCAGGCGCCGCCGATCGGGCGGCCCGTCGCCGACACCCGCGCCTATGTCCTGGACCCGACGCTGCGACTGGTGCCGCCCGGGGTGACCGGCGAGCTGTATCTCGGCGGCCGGGGCCTCGCCCGGGGCTACCTCAACCGGCCCGGGCTGACCGCCGACCGCTTCCTCGCGGACCCCTTCGGGGCGCCGGGCAACCGCATGTACCGCACCGGTGACCTGGTGCGCTGGGGCAGCGACGGCCAGCTGGAGTACATGGGCCGGGCCGACGACCAGGTGAAGATCCGCGGCTTCCGCATCGAACTGGGCGAGGTCGAGACGGCGTTGCTGCGCCACCCCGGCATCGCCGAGGCCGCCGCCGTCGCGAAGGAGACCGGCGGCCACAAGCGGCTCATCGCCTACGTCGTGCCCGCGCCGGGCACCACACCGGACCCGGCGGCGCTGCGCACGTTCCTGGGGGGCAGCCTGCCCGACTACATGGTGCCCGCCTCGGTCCTGGTCATGGAGCGGATGCCGCTCAACCCCAACGGCAAGCTGGACCGGAGCCGTCTGCCCGACCCGGACTGGTCGCCGTCGGCGGCGCCGGGCTATGTGGCGCCGCGCACCGCCACCGAACGGACCCTCGCCGCGGTCTGGGCCCGGATCCTCCACGTGGAACGCATCGGGGTGGAGGACAACTTCTTCTCCCTCGGCGGGGACTCGATCCTCAGCATCCAGGTGGTCTCCCAGGCGCGGCAGGCCGGGCTCTCCGTCACCTCCCGCGACGTCTACCGCCACCAGACGATCGCCGCCCTCGCCCTGCACCTGGACACCGCGGCCGCGCAGCCCCTGCCGGACGCCACCGGTGCGGAAGCGGCCACCGGGGAGCTGCCGCTGACGCCCATCCAGCACTGGCTGTTCGAGCACGACCCCGAGCGGGCCGGGCACTTCAACCAGACGATCTCCCTCGTCCTGCCCGAGGACGTGGACGAGGACGCGCTGCGCGGCGCGCTGGAGGCGGTCGTCGCCCACCACGACGCGCTGCGCTCCCGGTTCCCCTCCGAGGACGGCGGCGAGAGCCGCTGCCAGCGGATCGACGGCGGCGGGACGATGGACCTGCTGCGCCGCCACACCGGCGACGGCGAACCCCACCTCGGCGCCTTCGACCTGACGGCCGGACCGCTGCTGCGCGCGGTGCTGGAGGAGAACGCCGGGACCGGAGAGCCGCCGGTGCTCCACCTCACCGTGCACCACGCCGTCGTGGACGGGGTCTCCTGGCGCATCCTGCTGGAGGACCTGGACACCGCCTACCACCAGTTGGCCGGGCTTCCCGCCGCCTCCTCCCCGCTGCGTACCTGGGCCCGGCGGCTGAACGACCATGCGAAGGCCGGGGGGTTCGACGCCGAGGCCGCGTACTGGACCGGCCTGGTCCGGGACTCCGATCCGTCGCTCCCGGTAGACCTGGATGGGGCAGCCGGGGCGAACACCTACGCCTCGGCCCGGTCGGTCACCGTCACGCTCGACCAGGACGAGACCACCGCCCTGCTCCAGACGCTGCCCGAGGTCTACCGGACGCAGGTCAACGATGTGCTGCTGAGCGCGCTGGCCCGGGTGCTGGGCCGGTGGACCGGGCGCACCCGTGTGCCGGTCGACCTGGAGGGCCACGGCCGCGAGGAGATCTTCGAGGAGGTGGATCTGTCCCGTACGGTCGGCTGGTTCACCACCCGTTTCCCGGTGGCGCTCGACCTTCCCGAGGGTGACTGGGGCGACGTACTCAAGTCCGTCAAGGAGCAGTTGCGGGCCGTGCCGCAGCGCGGCCTGGGGTACGGGGCGCTGCGCCATCTGACCCGCCCCGAGGGCCTTCCGACCGGACCCACGGCCGGGGTCAGCTTCAACTACCTGGGCCAGTTCGAGCTGCCGGGCGACGGCGACGGGCTGTTCCGCGGCGTCCACCGCGAACTGGCCCTGGATGCCGACCCGGAGTCGCCGCGCCCGCATCCGCTGGAGGTGGTCGGCCGGGTCGAGGACCAACGGCTCGCGTTCACCTGGTTCTACTCGGCGAACCTGCACCGGGAGGAGACCGTCGGGCGGCTGGCCGGGGAGTTCCTGCGGGCGCTGGGCGCCATCGCCCGGCACGCCGCCGCGCCCGGCGCGGGCGGCCGCACCCCGTCCGACTTCCCGCTGGCCTCCCTCGACCAGGCCACGGTGGACCGGCTGGTGGGCGACGGCAGCGCGGTGGAGGACGTCTACCCGCTGACCCCCACCCAGGCGGGCATGCTGTTCCACGGGCTGTCCCAGGAGGACCGGCGCGCCTACTTCCAGCAGCTCACGTTCGTCCTCGACGGGGTGTCCGACCCGGGCGCGCTGGCCGCGGCCTGGCAGCGGGTCACCGACCGCACGCCGGCCTTGCGCAGCCGCGCCGAGTGGGAAGGGGTGCCGGAGCCGCTCCAGGTGGTGGAGCGCGGGGTCCGGGTGCCGGTCACCCATCTCGACTGGCGCGGGCTGTCCGAAGCGGAGCGCCGGGAGGAGTCGCGGCGGTTCCTCGCCGAGGACCGGGAACGGGGGCTCGACCTGGCCGCGGCGCCGCTGATGCGGCTGGCGCTGGCCCGGCTGTCCGACACCGAGGTCCAGGTGGTGTGGACGTTCCACCATCTGATCCTGGACGGCTGGAGCCTGTTCCAGGTGCTGTCCGACGTCTTCGCCTGCCATGCGTCCGGGGCGGGGGCCGCGCTGCCCAGCCGCCGCCCGTTCCGCGACTACGTGGCCTGGCTGCGGGACCGTGACTGGGCGGAGGCCGAGGAGCACTGGCGCTCCCGGCTCGGCGATCTGTCGGAGCCCACCCCGCTGCCGTTCGACCGGGAACCCACCGAGACCCATCACGCGGAGTCCAACGCCGACGTGCGGGTCACGCTGCCCGCGGACGCGTCCCATCGGCTGGCGGAGCTGGCCAGGGGCGCGGGGCTCACCATGAACACCCTGCTCCAGGGCGCCTGGACGCTGCTGCTGTCCCGGTACACCGGCCGCGCGGACGTCGTCTTCGGGACCACGGTCTCGGGCCGTCCGCCGGAACTGCCGGGCGTCGAGGCGATGACCGGCCTGTTCATCACCACCGTGCCGACCCGGCTGCCGGTGCCCACGGGCGGCACCCTGCTGTCGTGGCTGCGAGAGGTACAGGAGCGGCAGACCGAGGACCGGCGCTTCGACTTCGTACCGCTCACCCGGCTGCGGTCGATGACCCGGCTCGAAGAGCGGGTGAACCTCTTCGACAGCATCGTGGTGTTCGAGAACTATCCCGTCGGCGGGGACCTCGCCGCCGCGCACGGGCTGGCCCTGCGCGACCTCGACGGCGTCGAGACGACGAACTACCCGCTGAGCCTGGTGGTCTACCCCGGCGAGGAGATGGCGCTGCGGCTGGGCTACGACCCGGCCCTGTTCGACGCCGCGACGATTGAGCGCATGGCCGAGTACCTGTCGGTGCTGCTGACGAACATGGCCACCGGCCCGGACCGGGCGCCCGCGCGCCTCCCGATGCTCACCTACGCCCGGCGCGCCCAGGTGCTCCGCGAGTGGAACGACACCACGGCCCCGCTGCCCGAGGGTTCGGTGGCCGACCTGTTCGCCGCCCAGGTGCGGCGTACGCCGGACGCGCCCGCCCTGGACGGCGACGGCGGCCCGGTGAGCTACCGGGAGCTGGACGCGCGCGCCAACCGGCTGGCCCACCGGCTCATCGGGCTCGGAATCGGTCCGGAGCGGCCGGTGGCCGTCCTGATGGACCGGTCCGTGGAACTGGTGGTCGCCCAGCTGGCGATCGTCAAGGCGGGCGGGGTGTACGTACCGCTGGACACCCGCGCGCCCGGGGACCGGCTGCGGCTGGTGCTGGCCGAGGCGACGGCGGACGTCCTGCTGACCGACCGCGCCTGGGAGCGGACCGCCGCGGACATCGGGCACGGCGGGCGGACGCTGCTGGTGGCGCCGGGTACAGAGGGCGGCGACGGGCCGGCCGGACCGCCCGCGGTGGAGGTCTTCCCCGACAACACGGCCTACCTGATGTTCACTTCGGGCTCCACCGGACGGCCCAAGGGCGTCGCGGTCCGGCACCGCGATGTGACCGCCCTCGCCCATGACCGCGCCTTCGCGCGCCACGACCGGGTGCTGGTGCACTCCCCGCAGGCGTTCGACGCCTCCACCTACGAGGTGTGGGTGCCGCTGCTGCGCGGCGGTACCGCAGTCCTCGCCCCGGTGGGCGACGTGGACGCGGACGCGGTGCGGCACGCGATCACCGGACACGGGGTGAGCTGCCTGTGGCTGACCGCCGGTCTCTTCCGGCTCCTGGCGCAGGAGGCGCCGGACTGCCTGCGCGGCGCCCGGGAGGTCTGGACCGGCGGCGAGGCGGTGCCGCCCGCGGCGGTGCGCCGGGTGCTCGACGCCTGCCCGGAGCTGACGGTGGTCGACGGCTACGGGCCCACCGAGACCACGACCTTCGTCACCCGGCGCCCCTTCCGCGCCGGTGAGGAGCTGCCCGGGACACTGCCCATCGGACGGCCGCTGGACAACACCCGCGCCTACGTCCTGGACGGCGCCCTCCAGCCCCAACCACCGGGCATACCCGGGGAGTTGTACATCGCGGGCGCGGGGCTCGCCCGGGGCTACCGGAACCGTCCCGGCCCGACGGCCGAGGCTTACGTCGCCGACCCGTTCGGGCCTCCCGGCTCCCGGATGTACCGCACCGGGGACCTGGTGTCCTGGACCGCCGACGGCGAACTCGCCTTCGTGGGCCGCTCGGACGACCAGATGAAGATCCGGGGCTTCCGCATCGAACCGGGCGAGATCGAGGCCGCGCTCGCCCGCCACCCGGCCGTCGCCGAGGCGGTCGTGGCGCTCGCCCGGGACGGGGAGCGGAAACTGCTGGCCGCCTATCTGGTCCCGGTGCGCGGCGCCGAGGTGCCCGAACCTACGGAGCTGCGGTCCCTGGTGGGCCGGGAGCTGCCCGACTACATGGTGCCCGCGGTCTTCATCGCCCTGGACGAACTGCCGCTCACCGGCAACGGCAAGGTGGACCGCCGCCGGCTGCCCGAGCCCGACTGGGCGGCGGCCACGGCGGGCGCGGAGTACGTGGCGCCCCGCACCGACGCCGAACGGATCCTGGCGGAGATCATGGGGACGCTGCTGGGCCGGGAGCGGATCGGCGTCGAGGACAACTTCTTCATGCTCGGCGGGGACTCGATCCTCAGCATCCAGGTCGCCTCGCGCGCCCGGCAGGCGGGCCTGACGGTGACGCCCAGGGAACTCTTCCGGCACCCCACGATCGCCTCGCTCGCCACCGTCGCCACCGCCACCGCCCGGCCCGCCGCCGACGCGGGCCCGGTGAGCGGCGAACTGCCGCTGACCCCGATCCAGCACTGGTTCCTCGGCACGGGCAGCCCCCGGCCCGAGTACTTCAACCAGTCCGTCCTGGTCGAACTCGACGGGGACCCCGACCCCCGGGCGCTCCGTCAGGCCCTGCGGGCGCTGCTGGTCCACCACGACGCGCTGCGGATGCGCTTCACGCGCCGGGCGGACGGCACCGTACGGCAGTACTGCCCGCCGCCGGACGAGACCGGCCCGGACCCGCTGCGGGAGGTGGACCTGTCGGGGCTCGGGGAGCCGGAGCGGCGGGCCGCCGAGGAGGCGGCCATGGCCGAGGCGAACGCCGGGTTCGTCCTGGACCGGGGGCCGCTGCTGGCCGCCCGGCTGCTGCGCCCGGGCCCCGGACTGCGGCCGTCGCTCTTCCTGACCGTGCACCACCTGGTGGTCGACGGCGTCTCCTGGCGCGTGCTGCTGGAGGACCTGGAGACCGCCTACCGCCAGGTGCTCGGCGGCTCCCCCGCCGACCTCGGGGCGCGCACCACCTCGTTGCGGGACTGGTCCCGGCGGCTCGCCGAGCACACCGCGGCCGGGGGCTTCGACGCCGAACTCCCGCACTGGACGGCGGTGGCCGAGGACTGCGCCGCCGGGATCCCGGTCGACGGGGGCGACGGCGAGGGCGGCAACACCGTCGCGGCCATGGAGTCGGTCACCGTGACGCTGGACCGGGAGCGGACCACCGCCCTGCTCCAGCAGGTGCCCGAGGTCTACCGCACCCGCGTGGACGACGTGCTGCTCTCGGCGCTGGGCCGGGTGCTGGCCGAGTGGACCGGGCGGGGGCGGGTCGCCGTCGACCTGGAGGGGCACGGCCGGGAGGAACACCTGCTGGACGGCGTGGACCTGTCCCGTACCGTCGGCTGGTTCACCACCATGTTCCCGGTCGCCCTGGACATCCCGGACGCCGCGGGCGGCGGCTGGGGCGACACACTGAAGTCCGTCAAGGAGCAGCTGCGGGCGGTGCCCGCCCAGGGCATCGGCTACGGCGCGCTGCGCCATCTGGCCCCGGACTCGCCGCTCGCGGACGCGGCGGAGCCCCGGATCAGCTTCAACTACCTCGGCCAGTTCGACTGGTCGGCCACGGGCGGGACCACCGGCGACGCCGCCCTGGTCCGCACCGTGCGGGGCGGTCTGGGAGGTGACGCCGCACCGGAGTCGCCCCGCGCGCACCTGCTCGACATCGTGGGCCGCGTCGAGCGGCGCTGCCTGGAGATCACCTGGTACTACGGCTCCGGGACGCACTCCGAGGAGACGGTGTCCCGGCTGGCCGGGGAGATGCTCCGCGCCCTGGAGGACATCGTCGCCCACTGCGCCGGGCCCGGCGCGGGCGGCCGTACCCCGTCGGACTTCCCGCTGGCCCGGCTGGACCAGGCCGCGGTGGACCGGGTGGCCGCCGACGGGCGGTCGGTGGAGGACATCTATCCGCTGACCCCGATGCAGGCCGGGATGCTGTTCCACAGCCTCGTGGACCCGGCGTCCGACGCCTACTTCAACCAGGTGCAGCTGCGGCTCACCGGGGTGACGGACCCGCAGGCGCTGGCCACGGCGTGGCAGCGGACCACGGACGCCAACCCGATCCTGCGCACCCAGCTGGTCTGGGCGGACACCCCGGAGCCCCTCCAGGTCGTACGGCGGCGGGCCACCCTGCGGATCGCCCACCACGACTGGACCGGACGGTCCGACGCGTGGCGCGAGGCCGAACTGAGCAGGCTGCTCGCCGACGACCGGGCCGAGGGCATCGACCTCGGCAGCGCGCCGCTGACCCGGCTGGCCCTGATCCGGCTGTCGGCCGACGAGGTACGGCTGGTCTGGACGTTCCACCATGTGCTGCTCGACGGCTGGAGCGCGGCGCAGGTCTTCGACGAGGTCTGCGAGCGGTACGCGGCGCTCACCACCGGCCGCGGTGCCGTCGTGCCCGCCCGGCGGCCCTTCCGGGAGTACCTGGGCTGGCTCGGGGAGCAGGACACGGCGGAGGCCGAGCGGTTCTGGCGCGGGGCGCTGGAGGGCTTCACCGCCCCGACCGAACTGCCCCGCGACCGGCCCGCGGCCGAGGCGCACCGCACGGCGTCCTCGGGCACGCACCGGGTCGCCCTCGGCGCGGAGGAGTCCGCCCGGCTGCGCACCGTCGCCCAGCGCAACGGGCTGACGATGAACACGGTGGTGCAGGGCGCCTGGGGGCTGCTGCTGTCCCGCTACAGCGGGACGGACGACGTGGCGTTCGGCACCACCGTCTCCGGCCGCCCCGCCGCGCTGCCGGGTGTGGAGTCGATGGTCGGGGTGTTCATCAACACCATCCCCACCCGGGTCCGGGTGGACGGCCGGAGCCCGCTGGTGAGCTGGCTGCGGGACCTCCAGACGGCGCAGTCGGAGTCCCGGCGCTTCGAGTTCGCGTCCCTGGCGCAGCTCCAGAGCTGGAGCGAGGTGCCCGGCGGCGTCGGCCTCTTCGACAGCATCGTGGTCTTCGAGAACTACCCCTTCGACAGCGAGGCCATCGCGGCACACGGCCTCCGCATCCATCAGGAACGGGATCTGGAGCCGACGAACTACGCGCTCAGCGTCGTCGTGGCGCCCGAGGAGCGGCTGTCGATCTCGCTGGACTACGACCCCGCCGCCTTCGACGCCGCGACGGTCGAGCGGCTGGGCGGATGCCTGCACGGGCTGCTGGCCGAGATGGCGGCCGATCCGGAACGGCGGCTGGAGGATCTGCCGCTGATCGGCGCGGCGGAAACCCGCCGGATCCTGGACGCGTTCAGCGGTCCCGTCGCCCCGGCGCCGCGCGCGGTCCTGCCGGAGCTGTTCGAGGCGCAGGCGTCCCGTACCCCGGACGCGGTGGCCGTGCGGGGCGGGGACCTCTCGCTGACGTACCGGGAGCTGAACGAGCGCGCCAACCGGCTCGCCCGGCTGCTGATCGGCGCGGGCGCCGGTCCGGAACGGTTCGTGGCGCTGTCGCTGCCGCGTACGCCGGAGCTGGTGGTGGCGCTGCTGGCGGTGGTCAAGAGCGGCGCCGGTTATCTCCCGGTCGACCCCGCGTACCCGGCGGAGCGCATCGAGTTCATGATCGGCGACATCGCCCCGGACATCGTCCTGACCACCGGGGAGACGGCTCCCCGCATCCCGGGCGGGCCGGGCCACCGGATCCTGCTGGACGACGCGGAGACCGGCCGTGCGCTGGCCGGGCTGGGCGCTCATGACGTCGGCGACGCCGAGCGCACCACCCCGCTGGTCCCCGGCCACCCTGCGTACGTCATCCACACCTCCGGATCGACCGGTACGCCCAAGGGCGTCGTGGCCACCCACCAGGGTGTCGCCGCGCTGGCCGCCTGGGCGGCGGAGGAGTTCGGCGCGGCGGGGCTCTCCCACGTCGTGGCGTCCACCTCGCTCAACTTCGACGTGTCGGTCTTCGAGATCATCTGCCCGCTGATGGCGGGCGGTTCCCTGGAGATCGTGGCGGATCTGCTCGCCCTGGCCGAGCGGCCGGAGCCGTGGACGGCGTCCCTGATCAGCGCGGTGCCCTCGGCCCTCGGGCAGGTGCTCGGCAAGGGCGGCGTCTCCGTCACCGCCGACGCGGTGGTGCTGGCCGGTGAGGGGCTGGCGGCCCGTACGGTGCAGGAGGTCCGTACGGCCATCCCGGGCTGCCGGGTGGCCAACATCTACGGCCCCACCGAGGCCACCGTCTACGCCACCGCCTGGACTTGCGACCCCGCGGACCCCGGCCGGACCCCGCCGATCGGCTCCCCGGTCGCCGCCACCCGGGCGTACGCGCTGGACGCGCGGCTGCGGCCGGTGCCCATCGGGGTGCCCGGCGAACTGTATCTGGCCGGTCCGGGCCTGGCCCGGGGGTACTTCGGCCGTCCCGGGCTGACCGCGGACCGCTTCACGGCCGACCCGTTCGGCCCCGCGGGCAGCCGGATGTACCGCACCGGCGACCTCGTGCGCTGGGACGCGGACGGGCAGCTGGAGTACCTCGGCAGGACCGACGACCAGGTCAAGGTGCGGGGCTTCCGGATCGAGCTGGGCGAGGTCGAGGCCGCGCTGGCGCGCCACCCCGAGGTCGCCGAGGCGGCCGCGGCCGTCGTCGAGACTGACGGCCACAAACGGCTGGTCGGCTACACCGTCCCGGCCCCCGGTGCCACGGCGGTCGATCCCGCCGCGATGCGCGCGTTCCTCGCGACGAGCCTGCCGGACCACATGGTGCCCGCGGCCGTCGTCGCCCTGGAGCGGCTGCCGCTGAACCCCAGCGGCAAGCTCGACCGGCGGGCGCTGCCCGCCCCGGACTGGGCCGCCCCCGCCACCGGCCATGTGCCGCCCCGTACGGAGGCCGAGAAGGCGCTCGCGGGGATCTGGGCCGAGGTGCTGGGGGTGGAGCGGGTCGGCGTCGACGACAACTACTTCACCCTCGGCGGCGACTCCATCCTCAGCATCCAGATCGTCTCCTCCGCCCGCCGGGCGGGCATCGAGCTGACCCCGCGCCATCTGTTCGTCCACCAGACCGTCGCGGACCTGGCCGCCGCCGCTAGGGACGTCCCGGCCACGGCGGTCGCGGCCGAACAGGGGCCGGTCGTCGGCGAGGTGCCGATGACCCCCGTCCAGCACTGGCTGTTCGACACCCTCACCGACAGCCCCGGCCACTTCACCCAGGCGGTGTCCGCCGAGCTGACCGGGCCGGTGGACGAGGCCGTGCTGCGCGCCGCCCTGGACACGCTGCTCGACCACCACGACGCGCTGCGGCTGCGCTTCGAGCGCACCGGGAACGGTCACTGGCGCCAGCACAGCGTGCCGCCGGGCGGCGACCGGGTGCTCGACGTCCATGACCTGTCCGCTACCGGCCCCGGGCTGCGGGAGGCGGCGATGCGGGAGGCGGAGCAGCGGATCCGGGCCGGATTCCAGCTGGACCGGGGGCCGTTGTTCAAGGCCGTGCTGTTCCTGCGGGGCGACGGGGAGCGCCCGGTCCTCAGCCTGATCGCCCACCATCTGGTGGTGGACGCGGTCTCCTGGCGGATCCTGCTGGAGGATCTGGACACCGCGTACCGGCTGCTCGACGCCGGGCGGCCGGGGAGCCTCGGCCGGAAGACCACCTCGTTCCGCGCGTGGTCGCGGCAGTTGAGCGAGCACACCGTCGCCGGGGGCTTCGACGCCGAACGCGGCCACTGGACCGCCGCACACGGCTCCCCGGACCTCCCCACGGACGGCGAGGGACCCAACACCGCCGCCAGTGAGGAGACGGTGACGGTCCGGCTGGACACCGAGGAGACCCGGGTCCTGCTCCAGGAGGTGCCGGGCGCCTATCTGACGCGGATCAACGACGTCCTGCTGTGCGCGCTGGGCCGGGTGCTGGGCCGCTGGACCGGCCGGGGCCGGGTGCTGGTCGCGCTGGAGGGGCACGGCCGCGAGGAGATCTTCGAGGGCATCGATCTCTCCCGTACGGTCGGCTGGTTCACCAGCATGTTCCCCGTCGCCCTGGACGGCGGCGCCGGAACCGGTCTGGAGGAGGCGCTGAAGACCGTCAAGGAGCGGCTGCGGGCGGTCCCCGGGAACGGGCTGGGCTACGGGGCGCTGCGCCATCTGGCCCCGGACTCGCCGCTCGCCGGTGCGGCGGACCCGCAGATCAGCTTCAACTACCTCGGCCAGCTCGACTGGGACCTGCCCGACGGCGGTCTGCTGCACGCGCTGCGCAGCGGCTTGGAGGGCGATATGAGCCCGGAGGCGCCCCGGCCGCATCTGCTCGACGTGGTCGGCCGGGTGGAGGGCAGGAAGCTGGAACTCACCTGGTCCTACTCCCGGGACCGGCACCATCGGAGCACGGTCTCCCGGCTCGCCCAGGAGACCATGGACGAGCTGCGCGCGATCATGCGGCTGTGCACGGGTGAGGGGGCGGGCGGACGCACGCCCTCGGACTTCCCGCTGGCCGCCCTGGACCAGGAGACGGTCGACCGGCTGGCGGGCGACGGCCGGGACGTGGCGGACATCTATCCGCTGACGCCCACCCAGAGCGGGCTGGTCTTCCACGGGCTGGCCCAGCGCGGCCAGGGGCTCTATGTGGAGCAGGCGACCTTCATCCTGGACGGGGTCCGGGACTCCCGGGTCCTCGCCGCCGCCTGGCAGCACGTCGTGGACCGCACCCCGGTGCTGCGCAGCGAGGTGGTGACGCAGGGGGTGCCCGAGCCCGTACAGATCGTGCGCCGCGGCGCGGCCGTACCGGTCGAGGAGCTGGACTGGAGCGAACTGACGGAGGACGAGCGCCGGTCCGCGCTGGAGCGGCTGCTCGACCAGGACCGCGCCCGGGGGCTCGATCTCGCCGCGGCTCCGCTGCTCCGCGTCACCCTGGCTCGGCTCTCGCCGACCGAAGTGCAGGTGCTGTGGACCTTCCACCATGTGCTGCTCGACGGCTGGAGCGTCTTCCAGGTCCTGACGGACGTCTTCGCGGCCCACGCCGCCCTGGCCGCGGGGGAACAGCCGCGGCTCCAGGCCCGCAGGCCGTTCGCGGACTATGTCGCCTGGCTCGGACGGCAGGACCGCGCGCAGGCCGAAGCGCACTGGCGCAAGACGCTTGCCGGGTTCACCGCACCCACTCCCCTCCCCTACGACCACAAGCCGACGGCGGAGGCCCCCACCCGGTCCTCGCAGTGGCTGTCGCAGCGGCTCGGTGAGCAGGAGACCGCAGCCCTGGAGGACTTCGCCCGGCGGCACCGGCTCACTCTCAATACGATCGTCCAGGGCGCTTGGGGGTTGCTCGTATCTCGCTTGAGCAGCGAGTCGGACGTCTGCTTCGGGGCGACCGTCTCCGGACGGCCGACCGAACTGCCCGGCGCCGACAGCATCACCGGCATCTTCATCAACACCCTGCCGGTGCGGATCGCGGTGGAGGAAGGCGCCGCCGCGGTCCCGTGGCTGCGCGGGCTCCAGGCCGACCAGGCGGACGCGCGCGGCTTCGGCCACGTACCGCTCGCCCAGCTCCAGGGCTGGAGCGACGTGCCGGGCGGAGCGGACCTCTTCGAGAGCCTGGTGGTGTTCGAGAACTACCCGATCAACAGCTCCGCCGCCGCCGAGCACGGGCTGCGGGTGCGCGAACTCCAGGCCCTGGAGAGCACCAACTACGCGCTGACCGTGGTCGTCTCCCCCGGCTCCGAGCTGTCCGTCGAACTCGGCTACGACCCCCGGCTCTTCGAGGAGACCACCGCACAGGGGCTGGCCGACCAGCTGACGCACGTCCTCGGCGCCCTCGCCGCGGCCCCCGACGACCAGCCGCTGGACCGGATCGACATCCTGCCGTCCGAACTGCGCACACGGCTCCTGGTGGACTGGAACGACACCGCCCGCCCCGCCCCGCAGACGACCCTGGCGGAACTCTTCGAGGCCGCCGCGGACCGTCACCCCGACGCGCCAGCGGTCCTCGCCCCCGATGTCGAGCTGTCCTACGCGGAGCTGGACGCCCGGGCCAACCGCCTCGCCCACCGGCTCATCGCCCAAGGCGTGGGCCCCGGGCGGATCGTCGCCCTGGTGCTGCCCCGGTCGGTGGAGATCGTCGTCGCCCAGCTCGCGGTGGCCAAGGCGGGCGGCGCCCATCTGCCCGTCGACCCCGGCTATCCCGCCGAGCGCATCGCCCTGATGCTGGCGGACGCCGCTCCACACCTGACCCTCGACGGCCTCGACGAGGCCGAGGCTTCCGGGGGACCCACGCACCGGCCCACCGACCGGGACCGGCTGCGCCCCGTCGACCCCGACGACCCGGCCTACGTGATCTACACCTCCGGGTCCACCGGCACCCCCAAGGGGGTGGTGGTCACCCATCGCGGGATCGGCAACTTCGCCGCCGCCGAGGCCGAGCACTACGAGGTGCGGGAGGGCGACCGGGTCCTCCAGTTCGCCTCGCCCAGCTTCGACGCCTCCGTCCTGGAGCTGTGCATGGCGCTGCCCACCGGGGCCGCGCTCGTGGTGCCCGAACCCGGGCCGCTGCTGGGCGAGCACCTCGCGCGCGTCCTGCGCGAGCGGCGCGTCACCCACACCCTCATCCCGCCCGCCGCGCTGGCCACGCTGCCCGTCGGAACCGAGAAGGAGCTGCCCGAGCTGCGCACGCTGATCGTGGGCGGGGACGCCTGCGGTACGGAGCTGACGACCCGGTGGGCCCCGCACCACCGCATGATCAACTCCTATGGGCCCACCGAGGCGACCGTGGTCGCCACCTGGTCCGATCCGCTCGTCGCGGACGGCGCCCCGCCGCCCATCGGGAGGCCCGTCCCCAACACCCGGGCCTATCTGCTCGACGTGCGGCTCCGCCCGGTGCCGCCCGGGGTGCCCGGGGAGCTGTGGATCAGCGGCCCGTCGCTGGCCCGCGGCTATCTGAACCGCCCCGGGCTGACCGCGTCCCGCTTCCTCGCGGATCCCTTCGGGCCCGCGGGCAGCAGGATGTACCGCACCGGCGACCTCGCCCGCTACGACGCCGAGGGCCGGATCCACCACCTGGGCCGCACCGACCACCAGATCAAGCTGCACGGCTATCGCATCGAGGCCGGCGAGGTGGAGACCGCCCTGGTCGGCCACCCCTCGGTCGCGGAGGCCGTGGTGACGGTCCGGGAGGACGAGCCCGGCGTCCGCAGGCTGGTGGCGCATCTCGTCCTCACCCCCGGCGCCGCCGTCCCGGCCGACGCCGAGCTGCGCGCCGAGCTGGGCCGTACCCTGCCCGGCTACATGGTGCCGTCGGCGTTCGCCGTCCTGGACCGCCTGCCGCTCACCGAGAACGGCAAGACGGACCGTGCGGCACTGCCCGCGCCCGGCCCCGCCACCGCGGCCCCGGCCGCCGGCCATGTCGAGCCGCGCACCCCCACCGAGGAGGTCATCGCGGAGATCTGGTCCGAGGTGCTGGGGGTGGCGCCGGTCGGCGCCGAGGACGACTTCTTCGCACTGGGCGGTGACTCCGTCCGCAGCCTGCTGATCGCCTCCCGGGCGGGTGAGGCGTTCGGCCTCGACCTGACCCCGCGGGACATCATGACCGCGCACACCGTCTCCACCCTCGCCGACCTGGTCGAGGAGTACATCCTGCGCGAACTCGAAGACGCCGCTTCGGGCGGCAGCGACCACGACGAACGGTGAGGACAGACAAGATGACGTCTTCGAGGAACAGCCGCGCCTCCGCCCTGCCCGAAGAAATGCGGGAAGCCCTCCGCCGCCGTCTCGCGGGCAAGGCCGGACGCACCGCGGCGATCCCCCGCACGGACCGCACGCAGCCGCTTCCGCTGTCCTTCGCGCAAGCGCGGCTGTGGTTCCTGCACACCCTCCAGCCGGACGAGGCGGGCTACAACAGCGCGGTCGCCCTGCGGCTGACCGGCGCCCTGGACGTGGCCGCGCTCTCCCGGGCGCTCGATGCCCTGGTGGAGCGCCACGAGGCGCTGCGCACCGTCTTCGAGGACGGTGACGGGCAGCCGTCGCAGGTGGTGCGCGAGGCCACCGCGGTTCCGCTGCCGGTGGCCGACCTCACCGGCGATCCCGGGGCACTGGACGACACGCTGCTCGCCGAGTACTCCCGCCCCTTCGACCTGCGGACCGGGCCCCTGCTGCGGGCGCTGCTGATACGGCTGGCCGACGAGGACCACGTCCTGCTGCTCACGGCCCATCACATCGTCACCGACGGCTGGTCCATGGGCATCCTGCTGGACGAGCTGTGCGCGCTGTACGGCGCCGGTCCGGCCGACGGCGTCCGGGACCCGCTGCCGCCGGTGCCGGTGCAGTACCCGGACTTCGCGGTGTGGCAGCGCAAGCGGCTCTCCGGGGCCACCCTGGACAAGCAGCTCGACTACTGGAAGGGGCGGCTCGCGGACACCGTCCCGCTGGAGCTGCCCACCGACCGGCCCCGGCCCGCGGTGCGGACATCGGCGGGCGCGGTGCACGAGTTCACCGTGGACCGGAAGGTCGCGGCGCGGCTGAAGGAGCTGGCGGCGGACCGGCGCACCACCCTGTTCTCCGTGCTGGTCGCCGCGTGCCAGGGGCTGTTCGCCCGCTGGTCGGGCCAGGACGACATCGCGCTGGGCACCGTCACCTCCGGCCGTGGCCGCACCGAACTGGAGCGCGCCGTCGGGTTCTTCGTGAACACCGTGGTGCTGCGCTCCGGGGTCGATGTCGCGCGTTCGTTCCGCGAGCTGATCGACACCGCCGGTACGACGGTCCTCGACGCCTTCGCGCACGACGAGACGCCGTTCGAGCGGCTGGTGGAGGCCGTGGGGGCGCGCCGGGAGGCCGGGCGCAACCCGCTGTTCGACGTGATGGTGCTGCTCCACAGCACCCCGCGGTCCGCGCCCCGCCCGGCCGGGCTGACGGCGACGAGCGTCGATGTGCCGCGGCAGTCCTCGACCTTCGACCTCAGCGTGGAGTTCGTGGAGGACGAACAGGAGCTGCGGGGGCTGCTGGAGTACAGCACCGAGCTGTTCGACGCGGAGACCGCCGAGCGGATGGCGGGGCATCTGCTGGTGCTGCTCGACGCGGCGAGCGCCGAGCCGGATCGGCCGGTGCGGGAACTCCCGCTGCTGACGGAGGCGGAACGGCGGCAGGTGACGGCCTGGGGCCACGGCCCCGCCCTGGACATCGAGCCGACCACGTTCCCCGCCGTGTTCCAGGCGCAGGCGGCCCGCACCCCGGCGGCGACGGCCCTGGTCGCCGGGGACGAGGTGTACGACTTCGCGGCGCTCAACGCGGCCGCCAACCGGCTGGCGCACCAGCTGATCGGGCTGGGCGTCGGCCCCGAGCGGATCGTCGGGGTGAAGCTGCCGCGCACCGCCGACATGGTCGTGGCGATCCTCGCCGTCCTCAAGGCGGGCGGCGTCTATCTGCCGATCGACCCCGAACTCCCCGAGGAGCGCGTCGCGTTCCTGCTGTCCGACGCCCGGCCGATGCTGGTGCTGGACGAGGCGGCGCTGCGTACGGTCCCCGCCACGCTGCCCGCGACCGACCCCACCGATGCCGACCGGACCGGCGCGCTGCACCCGGACGGCGCGGCCTACGTCATCTACACCTCCGGCTCCACGGGCCGCCCCAAGGGGGTGGCCGTGACCCACCGGGCCATGGTGAACCTGCTGGTGGGCCACCGCCACGGCTTCGTGGCCGAGGCGGGTGGCGGTCCGCTGCGCGCCGCGCTGACCGCGTCGTTCTCCTTCGACACCTCGCTGGAGGGGCTGCTGCTCCTGGCGGACGGCCATGAGCTGCACCTCATCGACGAGACCACCCGGCTCGATCCGGCCGCGCTCGTGGACCACATCGCCGGGCACCGGATCGACTTCCTGGATCTCACCCCGTCGTATCTGCGGCAGCTCCTCCCGGCCGGGCTGCTCACCGACGCCCGGCACCGCCCCCGGGTGCTGATGCTGGGCGGCGAGGCCATCGGCCAGACGCTGTGGCGGCAGCTGGCGGGCGCCCCCGGCACCACGGCGTACAACTTCTACGGTCCGACCGAGTGCACCGTCGACGCGCTCGCCGCCCGGGTCGGCGGCGCCGGGCGTCCGGTGGTGGGGCGGCCGCTGGGCAATCTGCGCGCCTATGTGCTCGACGCCCGGCTCCAGCCGGTTTCGGCCGGGGTCGCGGGCGAACTGTATCTGGCCGGTGACCAGCTCGCGCGCGGCTATCCGCACCGCCCGGGCCTCACCGCCGCGCGGTTCGTGGCCGATCCGTTCGGGCCCGCCGGAGCGCGGATGTACCGCACCGGCGATGTGGCCCGCTGGACCGCCGCCGGGGAGCTGGATTACCTCGGCCGCGCCGACGACCAGGTGAAGATCCGCGGCCACCGGGTCGAACCGGGCGAGATCGAGGCCGCGTTGCTCGATCTGCCGTCCGTCGCCGAGGCGGCCGTGATCGCCGTGACCGACGACCGCGACCACGCGCGGCTGGCCGCCTACTACGTACCGGCCGCCTCCGCCGTGCCGCCCACCGCGCAGGAGCTGCGGGCGGCCCTCGGGCGCACGCTGCCGGGCCACATGGTGCCCGGCGCCTTCCTCGCCCTCGACGCCATGCCGCTCACCACGAGCGGCAAGCTCGACCGGCGGGCGCTGCCCGCCCCGCAGCCCGATGCCTCCCGGCGGGAGACCGCCTACACGGCTCCGCGCACGCCGGTGGAGGAGGAGCTGGCCCGGATCTGGGCCGAGGTGCTGGGCGCCGACGCGGTCGGGGTGTCGGACAACTTCTTCGAACTCGGCGGCGACTCGATCCTCAGCATCCAGGCCGTCTCCCGGGCGCGCCAGGCCGGGCTGCGGCTCAGCTCCCGGGACGTGTTCCTGCACCAGACCATCGCCGACCTGGCCGCCGCCATCGCCCCGCGCAGCGCGCCCGGTACGGACGACACCGTCCCCGAGACACCGACGGGCCCGGCGCCGCTGACCCCGATCCAGCACTGGTTCTTCGCCACCCACGGCCCGCTGCGCCACTTCACCATGTCGATGGTGGTGGACCTGCCGTACGACGTGGACGAGACCGCGCTGAACACCGCTCTGGAGGCGGTGGCCGCCCACCACCCGGCGCTGCGCACCCGGTTCGTTCAGGACAACGGTGAATGGCGCCAGTATGCCGACGCTCCGGTGGCGGGGCCGCTGATCCGCCGCCACGACCTGTCCGGACTCACGGGCGACGCGCTGCACACCGCGGCCGAGGCGGCCGCCGAGGCCGCCCGCGCCGAACTCGACCTCGCCACGGGCGCGTTGCTGTGCGCCGCGCTGATCCTGCGCGGCGCGGGGGCGCGGCCGCGGCTGTTCCTGACCGCGCACCACCTGGCCGTGGACAGCGTCTCCTGGCGCATCCTGCTCGGCGATCTGGAGACCGGGTACCGGCAGGCCGCGGCCGGGGACCCGGTGCGGCTCGACCCGGTCGGCACCCCGTTCACCCGCTGGGCCCACCGGCTGAGCGACCACGTGCTGGCCGGGGAGCTGGACGGCGACCTGCCGTACTGGGAGGGCGTGGCGCGGGCGGGCGGCGCGGACCTGCCGGTGGACCGCCCGGGCCGCGCCACCGCCGGAACCACCCGCACGGTCCGGGTGCGGCTCGACCACGACACGACCGACGCACTGCTGCGCCGGGTGCCCGGGGTGTACCGGACGCAGATCAACGACGTCCTGATGAGCGCGCTCGGCCGGGTGCTCGCCGACTGGACGCACACCGACCGGGTGCTGGTGGCGATGGAGGGCCACGGCCGGGAGGAGATCGACGAGTCCGTCGAACTGTCCCGGACCGTCGGCTGGTTCACCACGCAGTACCCGGTGACGCTCACCCTGCCCGGCGGCGGCTGGGGTCCGGTGCTGAAATCTGTGAAGGAGCAGCTGCGGGCGCTGCCCCGCCGGGGACTGAGCTACGAGGCGCTGGCCCACCTGAGCGCGCCCGGCTCCCCCGCCCGTGCGCTGCGCGACGCCCCGCTGCCGGGCATCTGCTTCAACTACCACGGCCAGTGGGGCTCCGCACCGGGCGACGACGCGTTCACCCTCACCGGAGAGACCCTGGGGCAGGATCTCGCCGCCGATGAGCCCTCGACCTATCTGCTCGATGTGTCGGGCGTCGTGGCGGCCGGTGAGCTGGAGCTGACCTGGCTCTACTCCGACCGCGTCCACGACGGGGCCACGGTGCGGCGGCTCGCGGACGCGATGCTGGCGGCGCTGCGGGAGATCGTCGGCCACTGCGCGGAGCCGGGCGCCGGTGGCCGTACGCCGTCGGACTTCCCGCTCGCCCGGCTGGACCAGGCGGGCGTGGACCGGCTGGTCGGTGACGGGCGCGGGACCGAGGACGTCTATCCGCTGACCCCGCTTCAGGAAGGCATGCTCTTCCACCGCCTGGTGGGCGGCGGGAAGGACGTGTACCTGGACCAGGCCACGCTGACCCTGGCCGGGGTGAGCGACCCGCAGGCGTTCGCCCTCGCCTGGCAGCAGACGGTCGACCGCACGCCCGTGCTGCGCAGTGGCGTGGTGTGGGAGGACGTCGAGCGGCCCGTGCAGTTCGTACGCCACCGGGCCACCGTGCCCGTCACCCACGTCGACTGGCGGGAGCTGCCGGAGGAGCGGCGCGCGGCCGAGCTGGACCGGCTCCGGGAACAGGATCTGGCGCTCGGCCTGGATCTGACGGCGCCGCCGCTGATGCGGCTGACCATCGTGCAACTCCCCGCTGACCAGGTGGCGCTGATCTGGACCTCGCACCATCTGATCCTGGACGGCTGGAGCCTGGCCCAGGTCTTCACCGAGGTGTGCGAGCGGTACGCCGCGGCCGCCCGGGGAGACCGCCCGGCGCTGACCGCCCGGCGGCCCTTCCGCGACTATCTGCACTGGCTGGACCGCCAGGACGGGCGGGAGGCCGAGGAGCACTGGCGGGCGCTGCTCGCGGGGGTCACCGCGCCCACACCGCTGCCGTACGACCGCAAGCCGCTGGAGTCCCACCGGGCCGGGTCCTCGGCGACCGTGGCGGTGGCGCTCGGGGCCGGGGTCTCGGCGGAGCTGCGCGAGGCGGCCCGGCGCCGCGGGCTCACCGTCAACACGATCGTGCAGGGCGCCTGGGCGCTGCTGCTGTCCCGGTACAGCGGCGAGGACGACGTGGTCTTCGGCACCACCGTCTCGGGCCGCCCGGCGGAGCTGGCCGGGGTCGAGTCCATGGTGGGCATGTTCATCAACACCCTGCCCACCCGGGTACGGGTCGACGGCGCCCGGAACACCGCCGAGTGGCTGCGGGAACTCCAGGTGGCGCAGGCCGGGTCCCGGGGCTTCGAATCCGTGTCGCTGGCCCAGCTGTCGGCCTGGAGCGAGGTGCCGGCCGGTACGCCGCTGTTCGACAGCATGGTGGCGTTCGAGAACTACCCCTTCGACGACTCCTCGGCGCGCGAGGCGGGGCTGCGGATCCTCGACGTCGAGTCGACCGACGCCACGAACTTCCCGCTCAGCCTGCGCGCCCATCTCTCCGACCGGCTCGGCTTCGACCTCGGCTACGACCCGGAGCTGTTCGACGCCGGGACCGCGGCCGCCCTCGCCGACCGGCTGTGCCGACTGCTGACGGAGATCGCGGCGGACCCGGACCGCCCGCTGCGGGCCCTGCCGTGGCTGACCGCCGAGGAGCGGCGGCGGGTCCTGGTGGAGTGGAACGGCTCCGTGGAGGGCACGCCGGAGCGGACCGTGGTGGACCTGTTCGAGGAGCAGGCCGCCCGTACCCCGGATGCGAGGGCCGTCACCTGTGGCGCGGAGTCGCTCTCGTACGCGGAACTCGACGCGCGGGCGGGCCGGTTGGCCCACCGGCTCGCCGCCCAGGGCGCGGCACGGGAGCGGTATGTGGCGCTGGCCCTGCCCCGCTCGCTCGACATGATCGTGGCGATCGTGGCCGTGCTGAAGACCGGCGCGGCCTATCTGCCGATCGATCCGGACCAGCCGTCCGGGCGGATCGCCCATATGCTCGCCGACACCGAACCCGTGCTGCTGCTGACCACCGGCGCCCTGGACGAGCGGATCGCGGCGGACACCGCCGTGCCCCGGCTGTGCCTGGACGACCCGGCGGTGGCCGCCGATCTGCGGGACCGCCCGGCCACCGTCCCGGCCGCGGCCCGGCCGCTGCCGGACAGCCCCGCCTACGCCATCTACACCTCGGGGTCGACCGGGATGCCCAAGGGCGTGGTCATCCCGCACGCCAATGTGGTCCGGCTGTTCTCGCACACCCGCCAGTGGTTCTCGTTCGACGAGAGCGATGTGTGGACGCTGTTCCACTCCTACGCCTTCGACTTCTCCGTCTGGGAGATCTGGGGGCCGCTGCTGCACGGCGGCCGGCTCGTGGTCGTCCCGTACGCGGTCTCGCGCTCCCCGGAGGAGTTCCTGCGGCTGCTGGCGGACGAGCGGGTGACGGTGCTCAACCAGACGCCGTCGGCGTTCTACGCGCTGATGCGCGCGGACGAAGAGAACCCCGGGGCGCGGCTGGGCTTGCGCACCGTGGTCTTCGGCGGTGAGGCGCTCGACCCGCGCCGTCTGGAGGGCTGGTACGCGCGGCACGCGGACACCGCGCCCGTGCTGGTCAACATGTACGGGATCACCGAGACCACCGTGCACGTCACCCACACCGCCCTCGACCGCGCCACCGCGGCCCGCGCCACCGGCAGCGGCATCGGCACCGGCATCCCCGACCTGCGGATCTACGTCCTCGACGCGGCCCTCGAACCGGTGCCGCCGGGCGCGGTGGGCGAGCTGTACGTGGCGGGCGCGGGGCTGGCCCGTGGCTATCTGCGCCGCCCGGGGCTGACCGCGTCCCGTTTCGTCGCCGACCCGTTCGGCCCGCCCGGGAGCCGGATGTACCGCACCGGCGACCGGGCCCGGTGGAGCGCGGACGGGGAGCTGGAGTACCTGGGCCGCGCCGACGACCAGGTGAAGATCCGTGGTTTCCGGATCGAACCCGGTGAGATCGAGGCCGCCCTGACCGCGCATCCGGCGGTGGCCCACGCCGTGGTGACCGCGCGCGAGGACCGGCCCGGGGTGCGGCGGCTGGTGGCCTACACCGTGGCCACGCGCACTGTGGCCACCGGTCAGGGCACGCCGCCGTCCGCCGCCGAGCTGCGGGACTTCCTCGGGCGCGCTCTGCCCGAGCACATGATTCCGGCCGCCTACGTCCCGCTGGACACCCTGCCGCTGACCGTCAACGGCAAGCTGGACCGGGCGGCGCTGCCCGCCCCGGGCGCGGACGGCTTCGCCACGGGCGCCGAGCGGATCGCCCCGCGCACCGAGGCGGAAGCCACGGTCGCCCGGGTGTGGGCCGAGGTGCTGGGGGTCGAGGAGGCGGGGGCCGAGGACAACTTCTTCGCCCTGGGCGGCGATTCGATCCTCGCCATCCGGGTGGCCTCCCGGCTGCGCACCGCCTTCGGCACCGACGTCTCGCCGCGGTCGCTGTTCACCCATGCCACCGTCGCCGCCCTCGCCGCCGGCTTGAGCGCACCGGACGGCGCCGCGCCGCGCGAGGTGATCCCTGCCGTGGCGCGGGGAGGGGACCTGCCGCTGTCGTACGCGCAACAGCGCCTGTGGTTCCTGGACGGCTTCGACGACCGCGACACCGAGTATGTGACCCCGTTCGCGCTGCGGCTGCGCGGCCCGCTCGACACCGGCGCCCTGCGCGCCGCGCTCGACGGCCTGGTGGCCCGGCACGAGCCGCTGCGCACCACGTTCGCCGAGGTGGACGGCCGCGGTGTGCAGCGGATCCACGACCCGTACCGGGTCGAGCTGCCGCGTCACGACCTGGCCGCCCTCCCCGCCGCCGAGCGCGAACGGGAGCTGGAGCGGCTGCTGGAGCGGGAGGGCGCCACCGCCTTCGATCTGAGCCGTGGCCCGCTGCTGCGGGCGTCCCTGATCGGGCTGGACGACGAGGAACACGTCCTCACGCTGACGATGCATCACATCGTCACGGACGGCTGGTCCACCGCCGTCATCAGCGACGACCTGGGCGAGCTGTACGCCGCGGCGGTGACGGGCCGCAGCCCCGAGCTGCCCCCGCTGCCGCTGGGCTACGCCGACTACGCGGCCTGGCAACGCGATCCGCACGGCGGGGCCGCCGCGGTGGAACCGCAGCTGGACCACTGGCGGAAGACCCTGGCCGACCTGGCCCCGCTGGAGCTGCCGACCGACCGGCCGCGCCCGGCCGTGCAGACCAGGAACGGGGCGCTGCTGGACTTCACGCTGGACGCGGAGCTGGTGGCCCGGCTCCGCGAGACCGGGCGGCACGGCGACGCCACCCTCTTCATGACCCTGCTCGCCACCTGTCAGGTGCTGCTGGCGCGCTGGTCGGGGCAGGAGGACATCGCGGTGGGCACCGTGACCTCCGGCCGGGAGCGGCCCGAGCTGGAGCGCCTGGTCGGGATGTTCGTGAACACGCTCGTGCTGCGCGGCCGGGTGCGTGCGGACCGCGCGTTCGGCGAACTGCTCCGGGAGGTGCGCGACACCGTCCTGGACGCCTTCGCCCACCAGGACGTGCCGTTCGAGCGGATCGTGGACACGCTCCAGCCGGAGCGGGACACCAGCCGCACCCCGCTGTTCCAGGTGATGGTGGCGCTGCACAACCTGGGCGGTGAGGTGCCGAGCCTGCCCGGTCTCGCCGTGGAGACGGTCCGCATCCCGAGCCGGACCGCCGCCTTCGACCTCGGCTTCGACTTCGTGGAACACCGGGGCGCCCTGACCGGGTACGTGGAGTACAACACCGATCTGTTCGACGCGGCCACGGTGCGGCGGATGGTCCGGCAGCTGCGGCTGCTGCTGGAAACGGTGGCGGACGACCCCGGCCGCCCGGTGGGCGAACTCCCGCTGCTGACCGCCCGGGAGCGGCACACCGTGCTGGAGGAGTGGAACGACACCGCCCTGCCGGTGGCGGAAACCACCTTCCCGCGCCACTTCGAGGAGCAGGCGGTCCGCACCCCGCACGCCACCGCGCTGGTGGCCCCCGACGCCACCTACGACTTCGCGGAGCTGAACGCCCGCGCCAACCGGCTGGCCCACCACCTGATCGGCCTCGGGGCCGGTCCCGAGAAGGTGGTCGCGGTCAGGCTGCCGCGCACCGCCGACCTGATGGTGGCCCAGCTCGCGGTCCTCAAGGCGGGCGGCGCGTATCTGTACGTGGATCCCGAACTGCCCGCCGAGCGCGCCCGGTTCCTGCTGGAGGACTCAGGCCCCGAGGTCGTCCTCACCCCCGAGGCGCTGCGCGACGCGCCCCTCGACGGCCTTCCCGCCACCGACCCCACCGACCGGGACCGGCGCTCCCCGCTGCGCCCGGCGAACACCGCGTACATCAACTACACCTCGGGTTCCACCGGCCGCCCCAAGGGCGTCGCCGTCGAACACCGCCAGCTGGTCAACCTCTGCCACGACCACGTGGCCGGGCTCATCGGGCCGCACGCGGCCGAGGCGGGCCGTCCGCTGCGCGCGGCGCTGACCGCCGCGTTCTCCTTCGACACCTCCTGGGAGGGCGCGGTGTTCCTGGCCGCGGGCCAGGAGGTGCATCTGATCGACGACGCGGTACGGTTCGACCCGGCCGCCTTGGTCGAGCTGATCGGCGCCCGGGAACTGGACTTCCTCGACCTCACCCCCTCGTATCTCCAAGGGCTGGTGGCCGCCGGGCTGTTCGGCGGCCGCCACCGGCCGCGGATCGTCATGGTGGGCGGCGAGGCGCTCGGAGCGGCACTGTGGCGGGAGCTGCGCGCGGTGCCCGGAGTGGCGGCGTACAACTTCTACGGGCCCACCGAGTGCGCCGTCGACGCGGTGTACGGGCGCCTCACCGACCTGGGGGACCGTCCGCTGATCGGGCGCCCCGGCCACAACGTGCGGGCGTACGTCCTGGACGGGGCGCTGCGTCCGGTGCCGCCCGGCGTGCCCGGCGAACTGCATCTGGCCGGCGCCCAGGTGGTGCGCGGCTATCGGGGCCGTCCGGGGCTGACCGCGGTCCACTTCGTCCCCGACCCGTACGGCCCGCCCGGCTCGCGGATGTACCGCACCGGCGACCGGGTCCGCTGGACGGCGGACGGGGTGCTCGAATTCCTCGGCCGCACCGACGACCAGGTCAAGATCCGTGGCTTCCGCATCGAGCCCGGTGAGATCGAGGCCGCCGTGCTGGACCACCCGGCGGTCGAGGACGCCGTGGTGGTGGCCCGCGAGGACTCCGGCCACCGGCGGCTGGTGTGCTACCTCGTGGCCACGGGGGCGGACGCCGCGCCCGGCGCGGTGGAGCTGCGCGCCCGGCTCAAGCGGACCCTGCCCGACTACATGGTCCCGGCGGCCTTCGTGACGCTGGACCGGATGCCCCGTAACGACGCCGGAAAGGTCGACCGGCGGGCGCTGCCCGCGCCGCCCGCGCAGCCGGAGGCGGAGACCGCGTACGTGGCGCCGCGCACCGAGGCGGAAACGGTGCTCGCGCGCGTGTGGTCCGAGGTGCTCGGCACCCCGCGGATCGGGGTGGAGGACAACTTCTTCGCCCTGGGGGGCGATTCGATCCTCAGCATCCAGATCGTCTCCCGCGCCCGCCAGGCCGGACTGCGGATCACCTCCAAGGACGTCTTCCGCCACCAGACCATCGCGGAACTCGCGGTGACCATCGGGTCCGCCCCGGCGCCGGACCACGCTCCGGCCGCCGCGCCGACGGGCCCGGCGCCGCTCACCCCGATCCAGCACTGGTACCTCGACGGGCGGCGGCCCGGCGATCCGCACCACTTCACCATGACCCACCGGCTGCGGCTCGCCGACGACCTCGACGAGGCCGCGCTGCGGCGGGCGGTGGACGCGCTCGTGGCCCACCACGCGGCGCTGCGCACCCGGTTCGTCGTCATCGACGGTCAGTGGCGGCAGGAGGTCCTGACCACCGCGCCCGGGCCGCTGCTCGAACGGCACGATCTGTCCGGCCTCGGCGAGGAGGCGCGGTCGCGCGCCGTGCGGGAGGCCACGGTCGCGGCGCAGACCGGGCTGGACATCGGCGAGGGCGCGGTGCTGCGGGCCCTGCTGTTCACCTACGGTCCGGGGCAGCCGCCGGAGTTGCTGGTCACCGTCCACCATCTGGTCGTGGACGGCGTGTCCTGGCGCGTCCTCCTCGGCGACCTGGAGACCGCGTACCACCAGGCCGCCGCCGGAGCCACGCCCGCGCTGCCCCCGGCGAGCAGCGCCTACGCGCACTGGGCGGCCCGGCTGGCGGAACACGTGCGGTCCGGCGGGCTCGACGGCGACCTGGCGTACTGGACGCGCACCGCGGACACCACGCCCGCCCCGCTGCCCGTCGACCGCCGGGGCGCCAACACCCAGGAGACGGCGGCCACGGTGACCGTCGGTCTCGGCCGCGCCGAGACCGAGGCGCTGCTGCGCGACGTCCCGGACGTGTACCGCACCCAGATCAACGACGTGCTGCTCAGCGCGCTCGGCCGGAGCCTGGCCCGCTGGACCGGCGACGACACCGTGCTGATCGGGGTGGAGGGACACGGCCGCGAGGACCTCTTCGAGGAGCTGGATCTCTCCCGTACGGTCGGCTGGTTCACCGCCGAGTTCCCGCTCGCGCTGACCGTCGCACCCGACGCGGACTGGCGGGAGACGCTCAGGTCCGTCAAGGAGCAGCTGCACGCCGTACCGCACCGCGGGCTGAGTTACGGGGCGCTGCGCCACCTCTCCCCCACCGCGGGCGAGCAGTTGCGGGGCGGTCCGGCCCCGCAGATCGGGTTCAACTACCACGGCCAGTGGGATGTCGCCTCGGATGATGCCTCCGGGCTCTACCAGGACGCCCTGCCCTCGACGGGGCGGGACGCGCCGGGCGGCGAGGCCCGTACGTATCTGCTGGAGGTCACCGGAGCCGTCCAGGGCGGCCGTCTCGAGCTGGGCTGGACCTATCCGGCGCTGATGTACGACGAGGCGACCGTGCGCCGTCTCGCCGAGGACGTGGTCGCCGCGCTGCGCGAGATCGTCGCGCACTGCGCGGAGCCCGGCGCGGGCGGCCGCAGCCCCTCGGACTTCCCGCTCGCCCGGCTCGACCAGCGCCAGGTGGACCTGATCGCGGGCGACGGCAGGGACGTGGAGGACATCTATCCGCTGACCCCGTTGCAGGCGGGCATGCTCTTCCACGGCCTGGTCGACACCCAGGGCGCCTACTTCGACCAGATCGCGCTGCGCATCGGCGGCATCGCCGACCCGGACGCGTTCGCCGCCGCCTGGCAGCGGGTCGTGGACCGGACGCCGGTGCTGCGCAGCGAGGTGCGCTGGGAGGGTCTTGAGGAGCCCGTCCAGGTGGTGCGCCGCCATGCCGCGCTGCCCACCGCCCGGCACGACTGGCGCCCCCTCTCCCCGGACGGGCAACAGGCCGCGCTGGAGCGGCTGCTCGCCGAGGACCGGGCGGCCGGAATGGAGCTGACGTCGGCCCCGCTGACCCGGATCGCGGTGACGCGGCTGACCGACGACGAGATCATGCTGGTGTGGACCTCGCACCATCTGATGCTCGACGGCTGGTCCACCGGGCAGCTCTTCGCCGAGGTGTGCGAGAACTACGCGGCGCTCACCGAGGGCCGCACCGTGGCCCCGCCCGCGCGCCGCCCGTTCCGGGACTTCCTGCGCTGGCTGCGGGAGCAGGACCAGGAGCGGGCCGAGCGGCACTGGCGGGACGTCCTGGCGGGCTTCGGCGCCCGGACCCCGCTGCCGTACGACCGGCCGCCCCGGGAGGCGCACCGGGCCGCGTCGGGCGCGCTGACCCGGCTGGAGTTGCCACGGGAGGTGTCCGCGCGGCTGCGCGAGACGGCCCGGAGCCACGGGCTGACCGTCAACACGCTGGTGCAGGGCGCCTGGGCGCTGCTGCTGTCCCGGTACGGCGGCGAGCCGGACGTGGTGTTCGGCACCACCGCCTCGGGCCGTCCGGACGGGCTGCCGGGGGTGGAGACGATGGTCGGCATGTTCATCAACACGGTCCCCACCCGGGCCGTGGCCGACGGCGGCCGCGATGTGGTGCGGTGGCTGCGGGAGCTCCAGGACCAGCAGAGCGAGTCCCGCCGCTTCGACTTCGTCTCCCTCGCCCGTATCCAGGGCTTGAGCGAACTGCCCGCCGCCGAGGCCCTGTTCGACTCCATGGTGGTCTTCGAGAACTACCCCTTCGACGAGGAGTCGGCGGCCGGTGCCGGGATCGCCATCCGGGAGGTGCGGGCCGAGGACGCCACGAACTTCCCGCTGTGCTGCCGGGCCTATCTCGGCGACCGGCTCGGGTTCGACATCGCCTACGATCCGGCGCTGTTCGACGCGGCGACGGCGGAGCGGGCCGCGCGCCATCTGGGGACGCTGCTGGAGGGCATGGCCGACGGCGCCGGGCGCACCCTGGACGAGCTGCGGCTGCTGACCGACACCGAGGAGCGCCGGGCGGTGCGGGAGGGGAACGACACCGCCCGCCCGCTGCCCGCGGGCTCGCTCGCGGAGCTGTTCACCGAACAGGCCGCGCGGACCCCGGACGCCATCGCCGTCACCGACGGCGCCACGGCCCTCCGCTACCGCGACCTCGACGCGTGGTCCGGGCAACTGGCGGCGGTCCTGGCCGAGTCGGGGGTGCGCACCGAGGACCGGGTGGCACTGCTCATGGACCGGTCGGCCGCACTCGTCGTGGCGCAGCTCGCGGTGGTCAGGGCGGGCGGGGTGTACGTCCCCGTGGACGCCCGCGCGCCGCGCGCACGGCAGCGGGAGCTGCTGGAGCAGGCGGGCGCGAAGGTCGTGCTGACGGCGGACGACGTGGCCGCCGCGCGCGACGGCGAGCGGACACCGCCCGCCGTGCCGGTGGACCGGGACAACCTGGCGTACGTGATGTTCACCTCCGGGTCGACCGGGGTGCCGAAGGCCGTGGGGGTGCGCCACCGCGATGTGGCGGCGCTCGCCCTCCACCGGGCCTTCGCGAGCGGCGGGCACGAACGGGTGCCGCTGCACTCCCCGGTGGCGTTCGACGCCGCCACCTACGAGGTGTGGGTGCCGCTGCTGCGCGGCGGTCAGGTGGTGGTGGCCCCGCCGGGCGAGCTGGACGCGGCGGCGCTGCGGCGGCTGGTGGCCGGGCACGGGGTGACGGGCCTGTGGCTGACCGCCGGGCTGTTCCGGCTGCTCGCCACGGACGCCCCGGACTGCTTCGCGGGCCTGCGCGAGGTGTGGACCGGGGGCGATGTGGTGCCGGCGAGCGCCGTGCGCCGGGTGCTGGCGGCGTGCCCCGGGCTGACCGTGGTGGACGGCTACGGGCCGACCGAGACGACGACCTTCGCGACCGCCTTCCCGATGGCCGCGGCCGACGAGGTGCCCGAGGTGGTGCCGATCGGCGGGCCGCTGGACAACATGCGGGCGTACGTCCTGGACGCGCGGCTGCGGATCGTCCCGCCCGGTGTCGTCGGTGAACTCTTCGTCGCCGGTGAGGGCGTGGCCCGCGGCTATCTGGGGCGGCCCGGCGCGACGGCGGCGGCCTTCCTCGCCGATCCGTACGGGCCCGCCGGGGAGCGGATGTACCGCACCGGCGACCTGGCGCGGCGGCGGCCGGACGGCACGGTGGAGTTCGTCGGCCGCGCCGACCACCAGGTGAAGGTCCGGGGCTTCCGGATCGAGCCGGGCGAGGTGGAGAGCGTGCTGACCGCGCACCCCGGGGTGGCGGACGCGGCGGTGGTGGCCCGGGAGGACCGGCCCGGGGTGAAGCGGCTGGTGGCCTATGTGGTGCCGGGCGGCGACCGGCCCGTGGACGGTGCGGAGTTGCGTACCCATGTGGCGGCCGGGCTTCCGGAGTACATGGTGCCGTCCGCGGTCGTCCTGCTGGACGCGCTGCCGCTGAGCCGCAACGGCAAGCTGGACCGCGCGGCGCTGCCCGCCCCCGGTGCCGACCCGGACCGGGCGGCGTACGTCGCCCCGCGTGACGAGGCCGAGCGGCGCACGGCGTCGATCCTGGCCGAGGTGCTGGGGGTCGAACGGGTCGGCGCCGAGGACGACTTCTTCGTGCTCGGCGGTGACTCCATCCTCAGCATCCGGCTCACTTCGCGGCTGCGGGAGGCGTTCACCGCGGAGGTCTCGCCCCGGCTGGTGTTCACCCACTCGACGGTGGCCGCGCTGGCCGCGGCCCTCACCGAGGCGAGCGGCCGCCCCGTGTCCGCGCCGATCACCCCGGTGCCCCGGGACGCGGAGCTGCCGCTGTCCTATCCGCAGCAACGCCTGTGGTTCCTGGACTCCTTCGCGCCGGACAGCACCGAGTACATCACCCCGCTGGCGCTGCGGATGCGCGGCACCCTCGACGTCCCGGCGCTGGAGGACGCGCTGACCGCGCTGGTGGCCCGGCACGAGTCGCTGCGCACCACCTTCGACGCGGTGGACGGGCGAGGGGTGCAGATCGTACACGAGCCCTCCGCGGTGCGGCTCGCCCGCCACGATCTGTCGGACGTTCCCGCCGACCGGCGGGAGGCGGAGCTGACGGAGCTGCTGGCGCGGGAGCGGGAGCGCCCGTTCGACCTGCGGCGCGGCCCGCTGCTGCGGGCCGGGCTGATCCGGCTGGGCGCCGAGGACCACGCCCTCACGCTGACGCTGCATCACATCATCACCGACGGCTGGTCCACCGGTGTGCTCATCGGCGATCTGCGCGAGCTGTACCGGGCGGCGCTGAGCGGCGACGCGGCGGCGCTGCCACCGCTTCCGGTGCAGTACGCCGATGTCGCGGCCTGGCAGCGGGCCGAGCTGTCCGGCCCGCACACTGATGAGCAACTGACCTACTGGAAGCGGCAGTTGAGTCATGTGGAGCCGCTGGAGCTGCCCACCGACCGGCCCCGTCCCGCAGTGCGGAGCGGACACGGCGCGACGGCGGAGTTCGAGGTGCCCGCGGCCGTGAACCGGCGCCTCAAGGAGTACGGGCAGGCCCGTGGCACCACCCTGTTCATGACGCTGGTGGCGGCGGCCCAGGTGCTGCTGGCCCGGCTGTCGGGCCAGGAGGACATCACGGTGGGGACGGTCACCTCGGGGCGGGAGCGCGCCGAGGCGGAGCATCTGATCGGCTTCTTCGTGAACACGCTGGTGCTGCGCTCCTCGGTCGACCCCGAGCGCGGCTTCACCGACTTCCTGTCCGAGGTGCGCGGCACCGTCCTGGACGCCTTCGCCCACCAGAGCGTGCCGTTCGAGCGGGTGGTGGACGAGGTGCAGCCCACCCGGGACACCAGCCGGACCCCGCTGTTCCAGGCGATGGTGGTCCTCCAGAACATCCCCGGCGGGCAGCTGGATCTGCCCGGTCTCGCGCTGGAGGACATCGCCCCCGAGACCGGCACCGCCAGCTTCGACCTCACGCTGGAGTTCGCCGAGGCCGACGGGGGCGTCCTGCGCGGGCTGATCAGCTACAGCACCGACCTGTTCGACGCGTCGACGGCCGAGCGCATGGGCGCGGCCCTGCGTACGCTCCTCACCGGCATCGCCGACGACCCGGACCGGGCGGTGGGCGCGCTGCCGCTCGCCACCCCGGCTGAGCTGCGGCGCACGCTCGTGGAGTGGAACGCCACCGGACACCCCGTGGCTCCGGCCACGCTCGCCGAGCTGTTCGAGCGGCAGGCGGCGGTGTCCCCGGACGCCCCGGCCGTGGCGTCCGGGGCGGGCGGGCTCACCTTCGCCGAGCTGGAGACAGCGGCGAACCGGCTGGCGCACCGGCTCATCGGGCGTGGTGTGGGGCCGGAGAAGCTGGTGGCGCTGGTGCTGCCGCGGTCGGTGGAGATGGTGGTGGCGCAGCTGGCGGTGGTGAAGGCGGGCGGCGCGTTCCTGCCGGTTGACCCCAACTACCCGGCCGAGCGGGTGGCGTTCATGCTGCGGGACGCCGAACCCCTGGTCGTCCTCGACGACCCGGCGTCGGTGTGGGCCGGGGACGGCCCCGCCGATCCACCGGCCGTCCGGGGGCTGACGCCGGACCATCCGGCGTACGTCATCTACACCTCCGGGTCCACCGGGGTGCCCAAGGCGGTCGTGGTCCCCCACGCGGGGCTGGCGAGCTTCTCGGCCGCCGCCGCCGAACACTACGACGTCCGGGCCGGGGACCGTGTCCTCCAGTTCGCCTCGCCGAGCTTCGACGCCTCCGTACTGGAGTTGTGCATCTCCCTGCCGAGGGGCGCGGCGCTGGTGGTCGCGGAAGAGGGGCCGCTGCTGGGCGAGCGGCTGGCCCAGGTGCTGACCGAGCACCGGGTCACCCATGCGCTGATTCCCCCGGCGGCGCTGGCCACCGTGCCGGAGGCGGCGCGGGAGGCGGGGATGCCGGGCTTGCGCACCCTGATCGTCGGCGGTGACGCGTGCTCCGCCGAACTGGTGGACCGCTGGGCCCCGGGGCGCCGGATGATCAACTCGTACGGTCCGACCGAGGCGACCGTGGTGAGCACCTGGTCCGGGCCGCTGGCTGCCGGTTCGGGGGTGCCGCCGATCGGCGGGCCGATCCGTAACACCCGGGCCTATGTGCTGGACTCCGCGCTGCGCCCGGTTCCGGTGGGCGTGGCCGGGGAGCTGTACGTGGCCGGGGCGGGACTGGCCCGCGGCTATCTGGGCCGTCCGGGGCTGACCGCCTCCCGCTTCCTGGCCGACCCGTTCGGCCCGGCGGGGAGCCGGATGTACCGCACGGGCGATGTGGTGCGCTGGACCGCCGACGGCGAGCTGCGGTTCGTCGGCCGGGCCGACGACCAGGTCAAGGTGCGCGGGTTCCGGATCGAGCCGGGCGAGGTGGAGAGCGCGCTGCGGCGCAGCCCGGACGTACGCGAGGCGGTGGTGGCCGTGCGGGACACCGGGCCCACGCCCGAGCATCCGTCCGGGCTGAAGCGCCTGGTCGGCTATGTGGTCCCGGCGCCGGACACCGCCCCAACCGCCGCCTCGCTGCGCGACTTCCTGGGCCGGATCCTGCCGCCCCACATGGTGCCGTCGGCGTTCGCCACCCTGGCGGAGCTGCCGCTCACCCCGAACGGAAAGGTCGACCGCCGCGCCCTGCCCGATCCGGACCCCGCTCCGGCCCCGGGCGCGGACCATGTCGCGCCGCGCACCCCGATGGAGAGCCGGATCGCGGCGATCTGGGCGGATGTCCTCGGCCTTGACCGGGTCGGCGTGCACGACAACTTCTTCGACCTCGGCGGGGATTCCATCCTGAGCATCCAGGTCGTCTCCCGCGCCCGCCAGTCGGGGCTGCGGCTGTCCACCAAGGATCTCTTCACCCACCAGTCGGTGGCCGCCCTCGCCGCCGTGGCCACGGACGAACGGGACGACGAGGGCGGTGCGGAACCGGTGACCGGAGCCCTTCCGCTCACCCCGATCCAGCGGTGGTTCTTCGCCACCCACACCGTCAACCCGCACCACTTCAACCAGTCCACGCTGCTGGAGCTGGACCAGGCGGTGGACGAGGCGGCGCTGGAAGGGGCGCTGGCCGCCCTGCTGATCCACCATGACGCGCTGCGGATGCGGTTCACGCAAGAGGGCAGCGAGTGGCGGCAGTTCGACCCGGAGCCCGAACCGGGAGCCGTCCTCGCCCGGTACGACCTGTCCGGGCTGCCCGCGCACGAGGCGGACGCGGCGATGGAGAAGACCGCCGACGCCCTGCACGCGGGCTTCGACCTCGGCAGCGGCCCGCTGCTGAAGGCCGCGCTGTTCCGGTTCGGCGACGAGCGGCGGCCGTTCCTCTTCCTGACCGCCCACCACCTGGTCATCGACGGGGTGTCCTGGCGGATCGTGCTGGACGACCTGGACACCGCGTACCAGCAGGGCGTGCGGGGCGAGCCGGTCGACCTCGGGCCCAAGACGACCTCGTTCCGGGACTGGTCCCGGCAGCTCGCCGAGCAGGTCGCCGACGGCGCCCTGGACCACGAGGCCGACCACTGGGCCGCGGCGCTGGACGCGCGGCCGCTGCCGATCGACCACGAGCCGTCCGCCGCGGGAGCCTCGGCAGCCGAGACCCGGGCGGTGCCGGTGGAGATCGACGAGGCGGACACCGAGGCGCTGCTGCGTGCCGCCCCCACCGCCTACCGCACCCGCATCAACGACGTGCTGCTGGCCGCCCTCGCGCTGGCGCTGTCGCGCTGGACCGGCCGGGACCGGATCTCCGTCGAACTGGAGGGCCACGGGCGCGAGGACGTCATCGAGGGCGCCGATCTCTCCCGTACGGTGGGCTGGTTCACCACGATGTACCCGGTCTCCTTCGACCTGCCCGCCGCGCGGGATTCCGCGTCCGTCGACTGGCGCGGCCTGGTCAAGTCGGTCAGGCGTCGTCTGCGGGCCGTTCCCGGCAACGGCTTCGGCTTCGGGGCGCTGCGGACCTTCGGCACGGACGCCGTACGGGAGCGGCTGACCGGCACCGGCACCGGGCCCCAGGTCGTGTTCAACTACCTCGGCCAGTGGGACGCCCGGTCCGCCGAGGCCAAGGACGGACTCGTCCACGCCGAGCACGGATCCTTCGGCCAGGACCACGACCCGCGCGAGGGCGGTTCGCATCTGCTGGAGGTCGTGGGCGCGGTGCAGAACGGCCGCCTCGGCTTCACCTGGTACTACCGTCCCGGCGTCCACGAGGAGTCGACCGTGGCGGCGGTGGCCGCGGACTTCGCGGACGCGCTGCGCCGCATCGCCCAGGACTGCCGGGGTGCCGTATGAGCGGGGACCGCGCCGCCCCGTCGGGCCCGGTGGAGGCGCCCCCGTCCACACGCCCGCCGGTGCCGCTGTCGCGCAACCGGGGCTACCGGCTGCTGTGGGGCAGTCAGGCGCTCTCGGAGTTCGGGTTCCACGCGTCGATGATCGCGTTTCCGCTGCTGGTCCTGGCGCTCACCGGTTCGGGCGCCGCCTCCGGGCTGGTGATGGGCACGATCGCCGCCGCGCAGATGCTGGCCGGGCTGCCCGCCGGGGTCCTGGTGGACCGCTACGACCGCAAGGCGCTGATGCTCGGCTGCGAGGCGGCCCAGGCGGTGTCCGCCATCAGCCTCGTGGTGGCGGTGTGGGGCGACGCGGCCACCGTGCCGCACATGGTCGCCGTCGCCGCGGTGTTCGGGGCCGCCGCCGCGCTCTTCGAACCGGCGGAGAACGCCGCGCTGCCGCTGCTGGTGGACGACGCACAGCTGCCCGCGGCGGTCTCGATGAACACGGCGCGGGCGTCTATGGGACAGCTCTCGGGCACCGCCACCGGCGGGTTCCTGTTCGCCGTGGGGCGCTTCGTCCCCTTCCTGGCCGACGCCGTCATGCACACCCTCTCGTTCGTCGCGCTGCTCTTCCTCCGGCTGCCCGAGCCGGAGCGGCCCGCCACCGCGCCGGGCAGGCTCGGCCACGCCATGCTGACCGGCCTGCGGTGGGTGTGGCAGGAGCGCCGGATCCGGGTCACCATCCTGTGCGCGGTCGTGCTGAACCTGTTCTTCAGCGCCTTCTACCTCGTCGTCATCGTGCTCGCCGGAACCAGAGGGGTGCCCTCCGGGGAGGTCGGGGTGATGGCGGCCATGCTCGGAGTGGGCGGGGTCGCGGGCGCGCTCGCCGCGCCCGTACTCCACGGCCGCCTCGGCGCCTACCGCGCCATCGTGGCGGTGTTCTGGGCGCTGACCGTGCTCACCCCGGTCGCCGCCGTCGTGCACAGCGGCTATCTGACCGGGGTGCTGTTCGCCCTGATGGCGCTGTTCCCGCCCACCGCGAACACCGCGATCATGACGGAGCAGCTGCTGCGCACCCCCGACCAACTGCGCGGCAGGCTCACCAGCGTCCTCGCCCTCGCCTGCGGGGCCGCGGGCGCGGCGGGCCCCGCGCTGGGCGGACTGCTCACCCAGGCCCTGCCGGGCGACCGGGCGATCCTGGTGTGCTCGGCCGGGATGGCGGCCGCGGCCGTCCTCGCCACCGCCAGCCCGACCCTGCGCGGGCTGTCCCCGAACCCGCCGCCCGGCAACCGTCCGGCGGCGGCCTGAGAACCACCTCCACGCAAAGATCCCCACGAAAAGATCCCTACGACAGGAGAAACAGCTCATGGACGACAACGCCCGCTTCCAGGTGCTCCGCAACGACGAGGACCAGTACTCCCTGTGGCCCGCCGACCTCGACGTCCCCGACGGCTGGCAGACCGTCGGCAAGGAGGGCACCAAGGACGAGTGCTCCGCCTACGTCGACGAGGTGTGGACCGACATGAGGCCCCGTAGCCTGCGCGAGCGCATGGCCGACTCGGCTTCCTGACCCCTCCCCCCGTCATCAGGCACCCGGCGCGCCGGGGAATCTCCGGGGCGCCGGGGAATCTCCGGGGCGCGGTGTCCGTTTCCGCCCGAGGAGGCCGGACACCGCACCCGCAGGAGGAATCCATGTACGGCGACGCAGCGACGATCCGCACGATCCTGGACGAGCTGGGAGACACCTGGGCGGTCGTCGGCCTGTCGTCCAACCGGGCCCGCGCGGCGTACGGCGTGGCCGGGGTGCTCCAGCGCCACGGCAAGCGCGTGGTGCCGGTGCACCCGAAGGCCGAGACGGTGCTCGGCGAGCCCGGGTACGCCACGCTCGCCGACATCCCGTTCCCGGTCGACGTGGTCGATGTGTTCGTCAACTCCGAGCTGGCCGGTCCGATCGCCGACCAGGCGGTGGAGATCGGCGCCAAGGCGGTGTGGTTCCAGCTCGGCGTCGTCGATCCGGCGGCGTACGAGCGGACCCGGGCGGCGGGGCTGGAGATGGTGATGGACCGCTGCCCCGCCATCGAGCTCCCGCGGCTGGGCCGGTAAAGGGTTTGGGGGCGGCGCGGCCCGGCGGCTAGCTTCGCCCCATGATCCCGATACGTGCCGCCCGCCCCGCCGACGCCGCCGAGCTGGTCCGGCTGCGCCGGCTGATGTTCCTCGCGATGCACGGCGAGGACGAGCCGGGCCCCTGGGAGGCGAGCGCCGAGGAGGCCGCGCGGCGGCAGGGCCGCGGTTACACCCGCCCGTCTCCCCCCACCACCCTCAACTGAAGCGCTGCGCGCACTGTTTTATGCGCCACGACGGAGGCGCTGCTCGACTGGTTCGCCGGGCAGGGCGTCACCCGCGTCGATCTGCATGCCACGGAGGGCGCCGAGGAGCTGTACCGGAGCCTGGGCTTCGCCGAGCACTCCATCGCGCTGTCGCTGGACCCGTCCCGGCGCCAGGGCTGACCGCTGCTCGACCGCTACGCGCCGAGCCCCTCCAGCACGACCGCGCCCGGCAGCCCGGCGAGCACCTTGCCCGGCACGATGAGCTTGCCCCGGCGGCTGCCGCTGCCGATGAGCGCGTACGGGATGTCGGCGACGGCGGCGTCCAGCAGGAGCGGCCAGTCGGCGGGCAGCCCGATCGGGGTGATGCCGCCGAACTCCATCGCGCTCTCGCCGGTCGCCGTCTCGATCGGCGCGAACGACGCCTTGCGGGCGCCCAGATGGCGGCGTACGACACCGTTGACGTCCGCGCGGGTGTGGGCGAGGACCAGGCACGCGGCGAGCGTGACCTCGCCGCCCCGCTTCCCCGCCACCACCACGCAGTTGGCCGACTGTTCCAGCAGCCAGGAGCCGTAGTTCTCCACGAGCACGGCGGTGTCCGCCTTGTCCGGGTCGGTGTCCACGTACAGCACCTGTTCCACCGGGTCGGTGCCGCGCCAGTCGCGCAGCGCGGCGGCCACCGGGGCGGTCAGCAGGTCCAGGCACTCCACGGCGGGACGGACCTCGTCGAAGGCATCCATCGGGGTAGGCATGCGGCTCAAGCTAGCAGGCCGGAGGGGGTGCGCAGGCCCGCGTTTCAGCGGGCGGGCGGCACCGACACCGCCATGGTCATCTCCACCGGTACGTCCCCGTCGTTGCGGTACGTGTGCGGGGTGTTGGCCTCGAAGGCGGCCGAGGTTCCGGTCGGTACGGTGTACGTCCGGTCCCCGACGACCAGGGTCAGCTCGCCCGCGGTCACCCGCAGCAGCTCGAAGGTGCCGACCGGGTGCGGATCGGAGTTGCTGCCGTCGCCGGGCATCAGCAGCCAGTCCCACATCTCCAGCGGCCCGTTCGCCTCGGTGCCCACCAGCAGCGCGGTGTAGCTGCCCGCCTCGGTGGACCACATCCGCACGGCCTGGTCGGCGGGGACGAAGGTCACCTGGGGTCCCTGCTCGTAGTCGAGCAGCGTCGTGATGCTCACGCCGAGGGCGTCGGCGAGCTTCACGGTGGTGCCGACGCTGGGGTTCGTACGGGCCTGCTCGATCTGGATGATCATGCCCCGGCTGACCCCGGCGCGGGCGGCGAGGGCGTCGAGGGTGTAGCCGCGTTCGTTGCGCCAGCGCTTGAGGTTGCGGGCGAGCGACTGCGTGAGCTGATCGAGGTCCGTCACGGGCATCCCGTCCATCATCAGGGGCCGTCCACTATCGTGAATGGCATAGTCGAACAAAGTGAACTACGGTGGGGTGTACTCCAGCGTCCATCACACTGTACGGCGAGGTCTCTCCATGTCCGCACTCTTCGCTCTTGCCACCAGCCTCATGTGGGGGCTGGCCGACTTCGGCGGAGGGCTGCTCACCCGGCGCACCCCCGCGCTCACGGTGGTCGTCGTCTCGCAGGTCATCGCCGTGACCGTACTCGGCGCGATCGTGGTGGCCACCGGCGGCTGGTCCGAGGCCGGGCCGCAGCTGTGGTTCGCCGCGGCGGCGGGCGTCGTGGGCCCCGCCGCCATGCTCTGCTTCTACCGGGCGCTCGCGCTCGGCCCGATGGGCGTCGTCTCCCCGCTCGGCGCCCTGGGCGGGGTCATGGTGCCGCTCGCGGTCGCGATCGTGCTCGGCGAGCGGCCCGGACTGCTCCAGCTGGCCGGGGTCGTGGTGGCGGTGGCCGGGGTGGTCCTGGCCGGCGGGCCGCAGACCGGCGGAGCCCCCGTCCAGCGGCAGACCCTGCTGCTCACCCTGGTCGCCGCACTGGGCTTCGGCTCGGTGATGGCGCTGATCGCCGAGGCGTCCACCACCCTGACCGGGCTGTTCCTCGCGCTGTTCGTGCAGCGGGTGTGCAACGTGGTGGTCGGCGGCACCGCGCTGCTGATCTCCGTACGGCGCGGCACCCCCGCACTGCCCGAGGGCGGCCTGCGCGTCGTCGCGGCGTCCCTGCCCGCGCTCGCCTTCGTGGGGCTGGCCGACGTCGCCGCCAACGGCACCTACAACCTGGCCGCCCACTCCGGACCGGTCACCATCGCCGCCGTCCTCGCCTCGCTGTACCCGGTGGTGACCGCGCTCGCCGCCCGCGGGCTGCTGGGCGAGCGGCTGCGCGCGGTGCAGGCGACCGGTGCCGGGCTCGCCCTGGTGGGCACCGTGCTGCTGACGACGGGCTAACGTGCCGGGGACGAGAGTTCGCGGACCGAAGGAGACGGCAGTGGCGGAGCGGGCGCTGATCGCGGGAGTGGGCGGCAAGGAGCCGAAGGTCGATCCGGAGGCGTTCACCGCCCCGACCTCCGTGGTGATCGGCGATGTGTCGGTGGCCGCGGGAGCGAGCGTCTGGTACCACGCCGTGCTGCGCGGGGACGCCGAGTCGATCAGCGTGGGCGCACACAGCAACATCCAGGACAACTGCACCGTGCACGCCGACCCCGGCTTCCCGGCCACCGTCGGCGAGCGGGTGACGGTGGGCCACAACGCGGTGCTGCACGGCTGCACCGTCGAGGACGACGTCCTGGTCGGCATGGGTGCCACGGTCCTGAACGGCGCGCACATCGGTGCGGGCTCGCTGATCGCCGCCCAGGCGCTGGTTCCGCAGGGGATGCGGGTGCCGCCGGGCTCGCTGGTCGCGGGGGTTCCGGCGAAGGTCCGGCGCGAGCTGACCGAGGAGGAGCGGGAGCACGTGCGGCTCAACGCCGAGGGCTATGTGGAACTGGCCCGCCACCACCGCGCGGCGACGGAGGAGCGGGCCAGTCAGGAGTGACGGACCAGGAGTGACGAAAGCGGCTACTCGGCGGCCGGGACGGGCTCCGGCTCGGCCGCCTCGGCGCCGGTCCCGGCGGTGGCCGCCACCGGCTGCTGCGCGGCCTTCTGCTGCGCCTTCTTCGTACGCCACTTCATCAGCAGCATCGAGCCGAGGCCGAAGCACAGGGCGACCACGAGCCCGAGGTAGGAGAAGCGCTTGAGCCAGTCCTCGGCGACCTTGCCGACGGAGTAGATGACCGCGGTGGTGCCGCCCGCCCAGACGATGCCGCCGAGCACGTTGGCGATGGCGAACTTCCAGTACGGCATGCGCAGCACGCCCGCGAGCGGGCCCGCGAAGATGCGCAGCAGCGCGATGAAGCGGCCCACGAAGACCGCCCACATGCCCCACTTCTGGAAGGACTGCTCGGCGCTCGCCACATGCTCGGCGCTGAAGTGCTTGGGGAATTTGCGGCCCAGCCAGGCGAGCAGCGGCTGACCGCCCTTGCGGCCGATCGCGTACCCGATGGAGTCGCCGATCACGGCACCCGCGATGGCGCAGCTGCCGAGGATGTAGGGGTTGATGTGATCCTGCGAGGCCGCCAGCAGCGAGGCGGTGACGAGGATGATCTCTCCGGGGAGCGGGATGCCCAGGCTTTCGAGGCCGATGACCAGGCCGACGAGCAGATACACACTGATCGCGGGTACGGTTTCGAGCCATTCCTCGATGTGCAACGCCGGTTCCCTCCCGTATGCCGATCCATGGTCGGCGCACGCCCGATCGAGCGCACCCGGGAAGCGTACTCAATCGGCGCGTCCGCCACATTCCACGATGGGTGGTCCCGGCCACACCGGCTCGCCGGACGGCTCCGTACGAGGGGGACATACCCCCGTACGAGGGGGACGGAGGCCGGTCCTCAGCCCTGCGGCCGCAGCGTCCAGGTGATGGACATCTCCCCGGTGACCGCTCCGTCCTCGCGCGTGATCTCGATCCGTACGGGGAATTCGGGGCGCTCGCCCGCGTCGAGTCCGGCCACCACCTCGGCCACCGGCCGGCCGAGCCGGGCGGTCGCGGTAACCGGCCCCTTGGCGAGCTTCTTGTAGTCGATCTCGGCGCGCACGGCCAGCGGCACGGCACGCTGGAGCTGGTCGCCGAAGGCGGCGAGCACGACCGCGCCGGACGCGGATTCGGCCAGGGTGAACATCGCCCCCGCGTGCGGTCCGCCCACGTGGTTGTGGAAGTCGGGCTGGTCGGGCAGGCGCACCACGGCGCGTTCGGCCGACGCCTCGACGAACTCCAGGTTCAGGGTGCGGACCATGGGCACGGTGGCGGCGAGCATGTCGCCGATGGACGGCAGGGTCTCTGACATGACCTGGAAGTTACCACCGAGTAGAAAACTCGGGAAAGGGGCGGCCGTAGCCGCCGCCCGCGACCCCATCTATCGTTATCGGCCATGTGGCCAGGACAGCAGCCGCCCGGGGGCGAGCAGAACCCGCAGGATCAGAATCCCTATCAGCAACCGGGGTATCAACAGCCCAACCCTTACCAGCAGCCGGGTTACCAGCAGCCGAATCCGTATCAGCAGCCACAGCCGGGCTACCCCGGCCAGCCGGGGCAGCAGCCGGGTTACGGGCCGCAGCAGAACCAGCCCGCACACGGCTGGAACACATCCTCCGGACCGGCCGGGGCGCCGCAGCCGCCACAGGACAAGAAGAAGCGCACGGCGACCATCGCCATCGTCGCCGCGGTGGCGGTCGTCGCGGCGGCCGTGATCACCGGCGCCGTCCTCCTGAACCAGGACGACGGCGGGGACGACCAGGCCAAGGACGGCCAGAAGCCCGGCGCCTCCTCGTCCGCCGCCTCCTCCGACCCGGCCGAGGCCCCCTCCGCCGGTGAGGAGGACAACCCGCGCGCCGGTGGCGACGCGGCCGAGGTGAAGCCGGTGATCCCGGGCTGGAAGACGGTCGTCAACCCCAAGCGGCACGACGCCTTCGACGTGCCCGCCAACTGGACGGTGAAGAAGCCGGACCTGAGCATCGGCTTCGAGGACGAGAAGGGCAACCCGCTCGTCATCATGTCCGCCCCGGCCAAGTACAAGGAAGAGGCCTGCACGGTCACGGACGACGACGGCGAGGAGAACACCAGCGGCATCGCCGGAGTCGGCACCAAGGGCGCACAGGGCGCCAAGACCCAGGCCGAAGCCGCCGAGACCGAGGCCAAGAACTGGGTCTTCGCCGGCTTCGACCAGCACGAGACCGGCACCCGCAAGGTCACCAAGGCCAAGCCGTTCAAGAGTGACCACGGGCTGAAGGGCCACACGGCCACGGCGACGGTCACCGGCGTCAAGAAGACCGACAAGTGCGTCACGGACGGCAAGGCGGTCACCGTCACCTACACCGACATCAACGGCGATTACGCGACCTGGGTGCTCTACTCCGCCAAGGGCGTCAAGGACGAGGTCTCGGACGCCACCATCAAGAAGATCATGAGCACGCTGCGTCCGGTGAAGTCCGAGGGCTTCTGATCGACGCGGCCGGAATTGGGTTGGACGCCGGGGCCCGCCCCCAGGGATAGTCCGCTGCGTGACCACTCCCCCGGCCCCGCGTCCCCGACCGCACCGCCCCGCCTGGGCGGGTCGCAACTACACCCTGCTGACCGCCGCCGCGGTGGTGACGGGCCTGGGAAACTCCGGGGCCCTCATCGCGGCGGCGTTCGCGGTGCTGGACGCGGGCGGCGACGGCGGCGACGTCGGGCTCGTGGCCGCGGCCCGTACCCTGCCGCTCGTCGCCTTCCTGCTGATCGGCGGCGCGTTGGCGGACCGGCTGCCGCGGCACCGGGTGATGGTCGCCGCCAACGCCCTCAACTGCGCCTCGCAGGGCCTCTTCGCGGTGCTCGTGCTCTCCGGCGAGGCGCGGCTGTGGCAGATGGCCGCGCTCGCCGCGCTCGGCGGCATCGGCCAGGCGTTCTTCGGCCCCGCCGCCGAGGGCATGCTGTTCTCCAGCGTCACCTCCGAACAGTCCGCCCGCGCCTTCGCGTTGTTCCGGATGGGCCTGAACGGCTCGCAGATCGGCGGCGCCGCGCTCGGCGGCGCGCTGGTGGCGATCGTCGGTCCGGGCTGGGTGCTGGCCATCGACGCCGCCGCCTTCGCCGTCGCCGGGGCGCTGCGCGCGCTGCTCGACGTCAGCCACATCGCGCCGCGCGAACCCGGCGGCGGCATGCTGCGCGATCTGCGCGAGGGCTGGCAGGAGTTCATCGGCCGGCCCTGGCTGTGGTCCATCGTGGTCCAGTTCTCGGTCGTCAACGCCGTGGTGGCCGCGGCCGAGGCGGTGTACGGGCCGCTGGTCGCCGAGGAACATCTGGGCGGCGCGCGGCCCTGGGGGTTCGCGCTCGCGGCGTTCGGCGCGGGCACCGTCGTCGGCGGGCTGACGATGATGCGCTGGAGACCGCGGCGGCTGCTGCTCGCGGGCACCCTGTGCGTGCTGCCGTTCTCCCTGCCGTCGGCCGCGCTCGCCGTCCCGCTGTCCGCGCCCGCGCTGTGCGCGGTGATGTTCGTCGCCGGGGCCTCGGTCGAGGTGTTCGGAGTGTCCTGGATGAGCGCGCTGCACCAGGAGATCCCCGAGAACAAGCTGTCCCGGGTGGCGGCGTACGACTGGCTGGGCTCCATCGCCATGGTCCCCGTGGCCACCGCCCTCGCGGGCCCGGCCGAGAGCGCCTTCGGGCGGACCACCGCGCTGTGGGGCTGCTCGGCGCTGATCCTGCTGCTGACCCTGGCGGTGCTGTGCGTACCGGACGTACGGCGGCTGCGGCGCCGCGAACCGAAGCCGGTCGCCGAGGGGATGCCCGCCGCCGAGCTGACGGCGGCGCCGGACCGCTGAGCCCGCCGTACGCGCCGTACACGACGGCACGTACGGCGAACCGTCAGCCGACGCTGAACGCGCCGCCCGGCGGCTCCGGCGACGGCACCGCGTCCTCGTCCCGCACCGGCGCCGCGTCGCCGATGAACCGCTCCAGCGCCGCCCCGTACTCCACCCGCGCCGGGAACGCGTCGGCCGCGGTACGCCGCGCCAGCGCCCCGACCGGCAGCTCGCTCTGCGAGGCCACCAACACCGCGTTCCCGAACCGGCGGCCGCGCAGCACCGCGGGCTCCGCGATCAGGCACACCTCCACGAACACGCTGCGGAACGTGGCCAGTTGGGAGCGGAGAAAGGTGAACGGAGCGCTGTCGGCGAGGTTCGCCGCGTAAGCGCCCCCGGGGCGCAGCACCCGGGCCGCGGCGCGCGCGTACGCGACGGAGGTGAGATGCGCGGGCACCCGCGACCCGCCGAACACATCGGCCACGACGACATCCGCGGACGCGTCGGGCGCGGCCTCCAGCGCCGCGCGGGCGTCCGCCCGGCGCACCGTGATGCCCGCGCCGCCGGGCGGCAGCGGCAGCTGCTCGGCGACCAGCTCCAGCAGCCCGCCGTCGGCCTCGATCACCTGCTGCCGGGAGCCGGGCCGGGTGGCGGCCAGATAGCGGGGCAGGGTCAGCGCCCCGCCGCCCAGATGCAGGGCGTCGAGGGGCGCGCCGGGCTCGGCGGTCGCGTCGAGGACGTGGGCGAGCCTGCGCGCGTACTCGAACTCCAGGTGGCCGGGGTCGTCCAGGTCGACGTACGACTGCGGTGCGCCGTCCACCGTGAGCAGCCAGGCGCGCGGCCGGTCCAGGTCGGGCATCAGCTTGGCGGTGCCGTGGTCCACGTTCCGGGTCACGGGTATCGGCTCGTTCACCGTCCCATTGTGCCGTCCCGGGCGGGCCACGGCTCCCGCTCGCCCTCCCCGGCGGGGGCGGGCGAGCGGGAGCCGGTCTCTAGGGGGTGACGGTGAGCACCGTGCCCGCGCCCACCGTGCGGCCGCCCTCGCGGATCGCGAAGCCGAGCCCCGGCTCCAGCGGTACCGCGCGGCCCAGCTCTACCGTCAGGGTGACGGTGTCACCGGGGCGGGCCACCCCGGCGGCCCCGAGGTCCACCTCGCCGACCACATCGGCCGTACGCAGGTAGAACTGCGGCCGGTAGCCGGTGACCACCGGGGTGCGGCGGCCGCCCTCGGCCGCCGACAGCACGTACACGCTCGCGGTGAAGCGCCGCCGGGGTACGACACTGCCGGGCGCGGCGACCACCTGGCCGCGGCGCACCGCGTCCCGCGCCACCCCGCGCAGCAACAGCGCCACGTTGTCCCCGGCCTCGGCGGACTCCATGGGTTTGCCGAAGGTCTCGACGCCCGTGACGACCGTCGTCACGTCCGCGCCGAGCACCTCGACGCGGTCGCCGACGCGCACCGTGCCGCGCTCGACGGCGCCGGTGACGACCGTGCCGCGGCCGGTGATGGTCAGCACGTTCTCCACCGGCAGCAGGAACGGGGCGTCGGTGTAACGCACCGGCGTCGGCACGTAGATGTCGACGGCGTCGAGCAGCGCCTCGATCGCACCGGTCCAGCGCGGGTCGCCGTCCAGGGCGCGCAGTCCGGAGACCCGTACGACGGGCGTGGTCTCGCCGGGGTAGCCGTGCGCGGACAGCAGCTCGCGCACCTCCAGTTCGACCAGGTCGGTCAGCTCGGGGTCGCCCGCGTCGGCCTTGTTGAGGGCGACGACGATGTGGTCGACCCCCACCTGGCGGGCGAGCAGCACGTGTTCGGCGGTCTGCGGCATGACGCCGTCGAGCGCCGAGACGACGAGGATGGCGCCGTCGAGCTGGGCCGCGCCGGTCACCATGTTCTTGATGAAGTCGGCGTGGCCGGGCATGTCGACGTGCGCGTAGTGCCGGGTGTCGGTCTCGTACTCGACGTGCGCGATGTTGATGGTGATGCCGCGCGCGGCCTCCTCCGGCGCCCGGTCGATGCGGTCGAACGGCACATAGGTGCCGCCGGAGCCGCGCTCGCTGAGCACCTTGGTGATGGCGGCCGTGAGCGTGGTCTTGCCGTGGTCGACGTGGCCCATGGTGCCGATGTTCAGATGCGGCTTGGTGCGCACGTAGGTCTGCTTGACCGTCTTGGGCATGGCGGACATGGGTTGTTCCTCCTCGGAACGACAAGGGAAACGCGGACCCCGGGGCCTGGCCGACCCTCCCCCGGTGGGGTCCGTCGGAGTCGTCCGAGGAGGGTCAGCTTCGAGCGCCGTCGAGGTGGTCGGCTGTCACGGCCACAGCGGCAGCGAATACGGCTGCGGCGGTGGCGGAGAAGTCGGCGGCAGCCTTCGGAGCGTCCGCGACCGCGGACGTCGTCATGAGGAAGGCATACCGGAACATGCCGTGATCATTGCGCACCGTTCAGTCCCCGTCGAATGGTTTTCGTGGCGTGCGGGGCGGGTGCGGCGCATGCGAACCCCTGGTGTCCGGGAGGTCGTTGTGCGGCCGTCCCATGTATCGGCCCGTCGACAACCAGCCGACGAGCGAACGACATCACAGCGTGCCCGCGGCCCGGTCGGTTACGCTCCCCCGATGCTCGATGTCGCCGCCCCCGCCCCGAAACCGGCCGTGCGCCGCGCCCGCGCCGTGCTGTTCTCGCCGTGGTCACGGCTGGGGCTGCTCGCCGCGCTGCTGGCCGGTGCCGCGACCGCGGTGTGGGTGTGGCAGCCGCACCGGCTGCTGGCCGACGGCTGGCCGCCACAGCTGTCGGGGGCGGCGGCCGTGGTGCTGTTCGCGGCCGCGTACGGGCTGTGCACCGCCGCGCTGGTGCCCAGGCCGCTGCTGAACCTGGCGGCGGGCGTGCTCCTCGGCGCCCAGGTCGGCCTCGCCGCGGCCGTCGCCGGTACGGTGCTCGGCGCCGGAATCTCCTTCGGCCTGGGCAGACTGCTCGGGCAGGACGCGCTGCGCCCGCTGCTGCGGGGCCGCTGGCTGGGCGCGGCGGACCGGCAGCTGAGTCGGCACGGCTTTCGCTCGATGCTGGCGATCCGGCTCTTCCCGGGCGTGCCGTTCGCCGCCGCGAACTACTGCGCGGCGATCTCACGGATGGGCTGGCCCGCGTTCCTGCTGGCGACCGGGCTCGGCTGTGTGCCGAACACGGCGGCGTACGTGGTGGCGGGCGGCCATGCGGCCACGCCCACCTCGCCCGTCTTCCTCATCGCGCTGGCCTGCATCGCCGTACCGGCCCTGGGCGGGCTGTTCGTGGCCTGGCGCAAGCGCGGCCGCCTGCGGGGCGCGTGAGTTGATGGCCCACACCGCTGAACCGGCCCTCGGGCCGGGCCCTTGGCAGGCCGTCCACCCGGGGACGCTACGCTGCCACCACAACCGGTTGCCGGTCCCCGGCCATCGGCCTTCCCCTCGGCCGCCCCGCCTGTTCCGGCATGCCCCGGAGCAGCGCATGATCAGCCTTTGGATAGCGTAGACGCAATGTCGTGGTTTGAATCATTCATCCTCGGGCTGGTCCAGGGGCTGACCGAGTTTCTTCCGATCTCCTCCAGCGCCCATCTGCGCCTCACCGCCGCCTTCGCGGGCTGGAACGACCCTGGCCCCGCCTTCACGGCCATCACCCAGATAGGCACCGAGCTGGCGGTGCTCATCTACTTCCGCAAGGACATAGCCCGGATCGTCAGCGCCTGGTTCCGCTCCCTGTTCAACAAGGAGTGGCGCGGCGACCACGATGCCCAGATGGGCTGGCTGGTGATCGTCGGCTCGATCCCGATCGGTGTGCTCGGCCTCACACTTCAGGACGCGATCGAGGGCCCGTTCCGCGATCTGCGGCTCATCGCCACCACCCTCATCGTGATGGGCGTCGTCCTCGGCTACGCGGACCGGCGGGCCGCGCGCGACGAGACGGGCGGCAAGCACCGCGTCGCCAAGCAGCGCAAGTCGCTCCAGGAACTGAGCGTCCGGGACGGACTGATCTTCGGTATATGCCAGGCGATGGCGCTCGTCCCCGGTGTCTCCCGGTCCGGCGCGACCATCAGCGGTGGTCTGCTCATGGGCTACACCCGCGAGGCCGCGGCCCGCTACTCCTTCCTCCTCGCCGTCCCGGCCGTACTGGCCTCCGGGATCTTCGAGCTCAAGGACGCGTCCCAGGGACACACCGCGTGGGGCCCGACGCTCTTCGCGACCGTCATCGCCTTCGTCGTCGGCTATGCCGTCATCGCCTGGTTCATGAAGTTCATCTCCAGCAAGAGCTTCATGCCGTTCGTGATCTACCGGATCCTGCTGGGCCTGGCACTGTTCGCCCTGATCGCCTTCGACGTGCTGAGCGCGCACGCGGCCGAGTCGGCGGGCTGACCTTCAGCTTCACGTGGGAGGGATGGGCCGCCGGCCGAGGAGGGAGGAGGTCCGGCGGCCCCTTCGCTCAGGTCTGGCGCCCCCTGAGCGGTATGCGAAGAGTCAACCGCCACGCGGCGCGCGGCGGGAGGGTGTGCGATAGATATATGCAAGCACTCTGATCACACGGGGTGTGAAAGCATCACACTCCGTACGACCTCTCCCCTGAGCTGCGGCTCACCCTCCCCGTACGAGCCGGACCAGCTCCCCCAACCCGGCGATCCGCCAGTCCGCCCGCGCCACGTCGTCCCCGGCAGCCCACAGATGCCCCCAGGGCCCCCGGCGGACGTGCGCGGCCCGCAGCCCGGCGGCCTGCGCCGCCCGGATGTCGAACGCCGGATGGTCGCCCACGTACAGCGTCCGGTGCGGCGCAGCCCCGCCCAGCTCGACGACCCGCTCGAAGAACCCCGGATCGGGCTTGGCCACCCCCCACTCCCCGGACGTCGCGACGGCATCCACCGGCAGCTCCAGCCCGCGCACCAGCTCCCCCGTACGCACCGGCTGGTTCCCGGCCACCACGATCCGTACCCCCAGCGCACGCAGCTCCCCGAGCGCGGGCCGCACATCCGGATACAGATCGCGCTCCCCCAGCCACTCCGCGCGCCCCGCCGCATCCCACGCCCGCCGCTCCGCGGCGACGTCGACCCCCGGCTTGACCAGCCGGATCGCCTCCCCGTCGTCCCGCCCCTGCGCGACGACGGCCCCCACCAGGGCGGACAGCGTATGCCGGGGCACGCCGAGCCAGTCGGCCCACGCGGCCCAGTAGCGGTCCTCCCGCACCAGCGTGGACCCGACGTCGAACGCCACCACGTCGATCACCGCACTACCTCTTCCCTGCCTCCCCGTTCTCCCCCGCCCAGTCCGCGTACCGGACCCGCTCGATCTCCAGCACCTCGCCGACCGTCCCCCACTCGTTCTTCCCCAGCCGCGCCAGCGGCCGCAGCCTGCCCACCTCCGGATGCCCGTCGACCATGACCCCGTCATCGACCGCGGCATGCACCACCCGACCGAACACCACGGTCGAGTCCCCCAGCAGCACGGTGCTGTGCAGCTCGCACTCCAACGCCACCGGCGACTGCGCCACCCGCGGCGGCCTCACCCGCACGCTGTCCTCCTGCGCCACCCCGACCGCCTCGAACTCGCTCACCCCGCGCGGAAAGTCCGTAGCCGTCCCGTTGATCGTCTCGAACATCCGCTCCGGCGCGAGGTTCACCACGAACTCCCCGGTCTCCTCCACATTGCGCAGCGAGTCCTTCCGCCCGACGGAGGTGAACTGCACGACGGGCGGGGACACGCAGGCGACGGTGAAGAAGGAGTGCGGGGCCAGGTTCGCGGCCTGCGTGTCCGGGTTGATGGTGGACACCCAAGCGATGGGCCGGGGCACGACGACCGAGGTCAGCAGCTTGTAGAAGGGATTGCGGCCCACGGTCTCGGGATCAAAGTCGATACGCATACGGCCCAGTATCCGCTGGCCGCGGCGGCGCATCCTAACGGCGTCCTGCGGTCTCACCCAGCCCCTGAGCACACCGTGATCGACAAGACACCCCCTAGGAGGAAGAGGAAGAGAGGATGAAGCCGGTGTAACCGCTCCGGGCCACGGCGTCGCACTCCTCCCGGTACCGGTCCAGCCCGCCCGCGTAGGCGAGGAACACGCGGGGTTTGCCCGGGACGTTCGCTCCCGTGTACCAGGAGTCCGCCGCCGGGTAGAGCGTACGGGCGGCGACCTCCGCCACGCGCACGCCCCAGTCCGTCTCGGCCCCCGGGGCGACGTCGATCTCCGTGAGGCCGTTCCTCCGCAGGTGGGCGATGCAGTCGGTGATCCACTCGACTTGCTGTTCCAGGGCCACTGCGATGTTGGCGAGCACGGACGGGCTGAGCGGGCCCAGGACGGTGAAGAGGTTGGGGAAGCCGCTCGAGACGAGCCCCAGATAGTTCCGGGGGCCATCCGCCCACCTGTCCCGGAGCGTCACGCCGCCCCTGCCCACGATGTCGATGGCGAGTTGGGAGCCGGTCAGGGCGTCGAAGCCGGTGGCGAAGACGATCGTGTCGAGGACGTGCTCCCCGTCCGAGGTCCGGATGCCCCGGGGCGTGATCGTCTCGATCGGGGTCGTGCGCAGGTCCACCAGCGTCACGTGCGGCAGGTTGTAGGTGGCGTAGTAGCCGGTGTCCAGACAGGGGCGCTTGGTCGCGAACGGGAACGTGCGCGGGGAGAGCAGTTCGGCCGTCGCGGGGTCGGTGACGATCGACCGGATCTTGGACCGGACGAACTCGGCCACGGTCTCGTTGGCCGTCTCGTCGGTCAGGATGTCGGTGTAGGTGCGCAGCAGTCCGCTCAGCAGGCCCGAGTCCCAGCCGGCCTCGTAGGCGGCCGTACGCTCCGCCTCGTCCGCCTCCAGGGCCGACCGGGTCGGTGGCTCGAAGACGGTCCCGCCCCGGGACAGCCGTTGGGCCCGCCTGAACTCCGGGTAGCGAGCCTTGAGTTCCGCGATCTCCGTGGCCCGCAGCGGGCGATTGTGGGCCGGCAGCACGTAGGCCGGGGTGCGCTGGAAGACGGTGAGAGCGGCCGCCTCATCGGCGATGACGGGGATGGCCTGGACGCCTGAGCACCCGGTGCCGATCACGGCGACCCGCTTGCCGGCGAAAGAGACGTCCTCGCGCGGCCACCGGGCGGTGTGGTGGATGGAGCCCGTGAAGCTGTCGGCGCCGGGTATTTCGGGGTCCTTGGGAACCGACATGCAACCCGTCGTCAGGACGACGAACCGGGCATCGACGACCCGACCGGTGTCCGTGGAGACCCGCCAGAGGTGACTGTCCTCGTCGTACACGGCGCGGGTGACCCGGGTGCGCAGCACGACGTCCCTGCACAGGTCGAACCGGTCTGCGACGTGGTGGATGTAACGCAGGATCTCCGGCTGGGAGGCATAACGTTCGCTCCATTCCCACTCCTGGTCCAGTTCCGAGGAGAAGGAGTAGGAGTAGGACATGCTCTCTATGTCGCAGCGGGCTCCGGGGTACCGGTTCCAGTACCAGGTTCCGCCAATGTCGTCACCAGCCTCGAAGACCACCGCCGTCAGGCCGAGCTCACGAAGCCGGTACAGCTGGTAGAGACCGGAGAGCCCGGCCCCGACGACGACGGCATCGACCGGGTGGGCAGCGGAAAGCGGGCCGGGGATGGTATCCATAGGGGTTCTCCTGTTCTTCCGGATCACCTTGCGGACCGGATGTGGATGCCTGCGGTGTGGAGGGCGGCGAGGTGGACGGTGGCGGCCTTGCCGTGACGAATGGCCGGCCGCGCCACTGCGTGAGCTCGGCCCCTCTTCACGGGAGCCGGCGTGTGCCGCTCAGCGCCACCGCCGGGATCACCGCGAGGGCGAGGGCCCCCGCCACCGTCGCCAGGGCCGGATAACCGCTGCTGCCCACCACCAAGCCCGAGACCATGCCGCCCGTCGCGCCCGCCACGGACATCCCCACGTCCGCCAGGCCCTGCACCGCGGCGCGGTTCTCGGCGGGGGCGGCGTCCGTGATCAGGGCCGTGCCGCCGAGCAGGGCCAGGTTCCAGCCGACGCCGAGAAGTACGAGCGCGCAGGCCAGCAGCGTGGCGGAGGTCGGCGGGGCGAGGCCCGCGGACAGGCCGGCGCCCAGCAGGACCGCACCGGCTGCGGCAGCGACCCGCCGCCCGCCGATCCGGTCCACGAGCAGGCCGCTCAGCAGTGACGGCAGGAACATCGCGCCCACGTGCAGGGCGATGACCAGACCCACCGCCTGCGTCGCATGGCCGTGGCCGGTCATGTGGACGGGCGTCATGGTCATCACGGCGATCATCACCAGCTGTGCGGTGATCATCACGGTGGCGCCGGTGATGACACCAGGGGTATCGCGCACCGGACCATGGGGCTCTGTGCCGGGCTCGGCCACGGCACCGCGGGGATCCTGGGGCTGCGCCAGGACCAGCGGGTCCGGGCGCAGCCACACCAGCAGCACCAGGGCCGCGGCTGTGTAGGCGGCCGCCGCCAGCAGGAAGGGGCCCGCCAGCCGTGGAATGCCCCAGGCGTGGGCGAGGGTCCCGGTGGGGCCGATCAGGTTCGGGCCCGCGACCGCGCCCAGTGTCATGGCGAACAGCACGGTTCCGGTGGCCCGGCCGCGTCGCTCGGGCGGGGCGAGGTCGGCGCCCGCGTAACGCGCGAGCAGCCCCGTGACCGTACCCGCCCCGTACACGAAGAGCGCGGCCAGGAGCAGGGCGGGCCAGCGCGCCGCGGCTCCCGCGACCACGCCCGCGCTGCCCAGCGCGGCGACTCCGTTGCCGAGCGCCAGACCCGGGCGGCGCCCGAAGCGCTGACAGACGCGCCCGAGGACCACGGCTCCGAGGGCCGCACCGATGGTGAACAGCGCGGCCGGCAGCCCGGCCAGGCTGGTCGAGCCGAGCAGGTCCTGGGCGAGCAGCGCGCCGACCGTGATGCCGGCCGCCATGCCGGCGCCACCGAGCATCTGCGAGACGACGAGTACCGTCAGAGCGCGGCGCCGTTCCCGGGAGAAGTCCGCCGCCGGGGTCGACGGGGCCGTCCGGGTCACGCGTGGTCCCTCACCGGGGCCGCCGGGCCGTCGGGCGTCTGCGCGTCGTCGGCCAGGGCGGCTATCTCTCCCAGGGACATGCCGAGTTCGTCGTGCAGGAACCGCACGATCGTCCAGTGCGGCAGGGCGTCGGCGTCGAAGGGTCCGAAGGCGGCCGTGTAGAGGGGGATCCAGCGCAGGGCCTCCTCGGCGGCGGCCTTCCGCCCGGGGGCTTCCTGGTAGGCGTCGTAGGAGATGCTCCGATGGTGGATGAAGTGGCCGCCGGGCAACCGCTGCTCGCACAGGTCGCGGTACTCGCGCGTTTGCAGGATGAGGTAGTGCCATATCTCGTCGATGTCCTGCTCGACGGGGAGGAAGAGGCCGCCGAGCCGGCCGGGGTGGCGGGAGACGAGGTAGAGGTAGCGCAGGCACTCGCGGACCTGGTGCCGGACGACGGATGCGGACGGAGCGTCGGGCTTGGCCGTGAAGTGCCGCACCACCTCCTCGTGCAGAGCTGCGCCGAGCAACTCCTCGGCGGTGGGCGCCCGTTCGGCGGCGGTGTCCGAGGGGGCGTGGGCTGCGGACGTGGGCATGAGGCTCCTGTCGGGAGGTCGTCGCCGGGCGCGTCGGACGGGCGCACGCACAGGGACAGCCGGTACGTACGGGGCAGGACGGGACAGACGGGGTCAGGACGGGTCGGGCATGGTCAGCCAGGCGTACTTGCCGGAGCGCCCGATGGGTATGCCGGTGCGGTGTTCCACCTGACAGGCACGCCCGGTCAAGTCGCTGACGGACGCGGACAGTTCGGCCGCCTCACCGGGTGTCAGCGGCGCGTCGTCGAAGGTCGTGTACGACAGGCGGCACTCGCCTTCGTCGGTCAGGTGCAGCTGGTGCAGGAAGACGCGGGTGCAGACGCCGGCGATACGGGCGTCGAGATCGGCCTGGGAGACGGGCCCTTCGGGGGTGGGCAGCAGCTCCTTCTCCCGCCCGCAGAAGGAGACGATCCGCTCCGGGTCCGCGCTGCCGTCGCGGGTGCGAACGCAGTCGCCGGACCGGTAGCGGACCAGCGGCATGTACGGGTTGCGGACGCTGGTGACGATGAGGTTGTGGATGCCGCTGCCCGGTTCCACCGGGATCAGCTCGACGCTCATGTCCTCCAGGTAGGGCTGGTAGCCGCCTTCGGCATCGCTGTAGAAGAGGTAGCCGAGTTCGGTGCTGCCGAAGAGGTCGACCACCGGGCAGTCGAAGTGGGCGCGCAGGTAGGCGCGGACGTTCGACGGCGTGTACTCGTAGGCGTGGACGATGCCGACCGGGCGGGGAAAGTCGTCCCACAGGCCCCATGCGGAGACTTTGCGGACCAGGTGCGCCAAGTGGTAACCGGAGCAGTCCAGCAGATAGGCGCCGCGGGGGTGGGCGGTGGCCGCCTCGCGGACCTCGGCGAGCATGCGCTCGACCTCGTCGCGGTCCCAATCGGCCGGGTCCAGGCGGCGGTTGAGATACAGCGTACGGTCGTCGAGCCAGCGTTCACCGGGGGTCGTGCCGGGCTTGCGGGCGTTCACCCGGGCGACGTGCTCGGTGGCGAGGACGGTGGTCAGTGAGACCCGCCGGGCGCCGTCGTGCCACGAGGCGCCGAGATCGGGGTGCTCGCTCCACAGGCGGTAGTAGGAGCGGAGCAGGAAGTAGGGCGGCCGGATGAGCTGCATGCGGGCGTGGTTGGTACCGGTGGACAGCACGAACTCGGCTTCTCCCGCCTCCAGTGCGCGGGACAGCTCGGGAGTCATCCAGTTGTCGGGGAAGCCCCGGGCGATCTCCGGCTTCTCCAGGATCGGGAAGTGGCCGCGCTCGATGGAAGCACGGTAGATCGGGATGTCGCGCACCTTGTCCAGGACATCGGCACTCGGCAGGCGGTTCACGGGGGCCCTCCGGGACGGGGTCGACGGCGGGAGGAGCGAGCGAGAGCTGCCGGCGCGGCGACGGCCGCGCCGGCAGCGTGGGACATCAGCGGGTCAGGAGATGCAGCCGCTCTTGGGGGCGGTGCTGATGCAGCCGCTCTTGGGCGTGGCGCTGATACACCCGTCCTTCGCGGCCTGGGCGGAGTTGGCGGTGACCCACTTGCGCCACACGGAGTCCTCCGTCATGCGCTTGATGAGCTGCTCCATGGTGAAACCTCCTGCAATAGAAGGGATCTGGCTTGTTTTCATGAAGGGATGGTTTTGCGGTGATCACCCATCGGCATTGAAAGTAAAGAGATGGTCAATCAAGCGTCAAGGGGCAACTTGTCAATTGACCTGAACCGCACCCTCGCGCGCGGCGGCCGATCGGGGCCGCAGCCGTACACCGTCGCCCGCGCGCCAAGCCCCGCGACCACCGCTCGCCGACCCCCCGGCCGTGGAGTCGACGCCCCGGAGGTGTCCGAATCCCCACCGCGTGATGTCGCCTCCCCAGTAGACGCCCGGGGTCGCCGGGGAGACTTGCTCCACCTGAGCCCGCTGCTTCCCGGTCAGGCCACCCGCATCGGGATACCGCATGACACCGATGAGGCCACGGCGATCCGGAGCGCCGCCGAGCACCGCGCGGAACTCGCCGCGCACACGGCTGGGCTGGAGGCAGCCTGGGCACGCGCCGACGACGTGGACTGGAGCCGTCCGGTCACCTTCCGCAACGCGGACCTCGCCGCCACCGTCTTCGCACGCTGGCGCGAGGCGTGGATCCACATGGTCGACCTGGAACTCGGCGTGCGGCCGGAGGACTGGCCCGATGAGCTGGCCGCACATGCCATCGAGTTCCTCCTCGGCCGCCTCCCAGCAGGCACACGCGTCCATGCCGAGGACGTGCGCCGCCAATGGTCCGTCGGCGACGGGCCGCCGGGCACGGTGGTCACCGGACGCGTGCGCGACCTGGCGGCCTGGCTGGCCGGACGTACGCCCGTGGTCTCACCGATGGCGGCGAAGGAGTTGCCTGCTCTCGGGCCCTGGCCGCCCCACCCGCCACAGCGACTGGACCGCGCCTGACGACGTCGCCGGGCAGGGTGTGAGGGACGCGCCGATCTTGGCCCGCGCGGCGGGCGGGCGTCAGCGCAGTGCAACCTCGCCCTTGTGGCCCGTATGGACGGCACGCATGGCGCGCTCGACAGTCTCCTGGTTTTCGCCGACCGGAGCCACGTAGTCGATGACATCACGCGCGGCGTCCTCCCCGAGCGTTCGGGTGATCACCCACGTGGCGAGATACTGGGACGCCAGGCAACCGCCCGCCGTAGCGATGTTCCCCTCGGAGTGGAACGGCGTGTCCAGCACGGTGACCCCGCTACCGATCAGCACGACGTCGGCTTCGGTCACGAACTCCATCGGGCGCTGCCCGGTCACCTCGACACCATTCATCGACGTGACCACCGGCGTCGGCGTCGTGATGAAGGCTTCCAAGCCGTCCTTACGGCACCGGTTGATCAGCGCGCAAGCGATGAAGCTCTGGCGAACGGCCTACGAGTGAGCACATGAGGTGTCAGGTAGATGCCTGCCCCGGGTGCCCCTTCCCTGATAGCGTTCACGGCATGTCTGCTGCTTCGTGCGCGGCCGCTTGCGCCGCAGTGACCAGGACGTCCCGCTAGCGGCGGGACGTTCGACTCACACATTCCTCCTGGACGTCCAGCCGCTTCGTGATCAGACCGGAGCGGCACGTTCGTGCTGCTCAGAACTTCCTCTGAGCGACGGAGCACCTGATGCTTCCAGGCATCCTTTCTTCCCGCGGGCACAGCCCGTCCCCGGCACGCGCATGGCTGGTGCTGTGCGCGATGTCCATGCTGCAGTTCTTCATCGCGGTCGACGTGACCGTGGTCAACATCGCACTGCCCTCGATCGGCGCCGACTTGGACGTCGACGGACACGCTCTGACCTGGGTCGTGGTCGGGTACACGGTCACCGGTGGCGGGCTGCTGATGCTCGGTGGTCGGCTGGGCGACCTGCTCGGGCGGCGGCGCGTGCTGCTGCTCGGCACCGGCCTGTTCGGGGTCGCGTCCCTCCTGGCGGGCCTGGCCCCCACATTTGTCCTGCTGGTGGTCGCGCGCCTGGCGCAAGGCGCCGGTGAGGCTATCGCGCTGCCCGCTGCGATGGCCACCATCGTCTTGATGTTCTCCGAAGGTCCACGCCGGTCGCGGGCCCTGAGTGTGTGGGCGGCGGTGGCCAGCTGCGGTCTTGTGCTCGGATTCGTCCTGTCCGGAATCATCACCGCCCACCTGGGGTGGCGGTGGATCTTCCTGATCTCGGTCCCCTTCATCCTGATCGTGCTGCTGGCGGCCGTTTTCCTGGTCGAGGGTGACCGGCCCGTGGATAAGGGCGCCTCACCGCTGGACATTCCCGGCGCGCTGCTGCTGACCGCCTGCCCGCTGTTGTTCATCTTCGGCGTGGTCGAGGCCGGCGAACCCGGAACACCCGCATGGGTGGTCCCGGGGGCGCTGGCAGGGGCGGTGGCCGCCGGAGTCGGGTTCGTTCGGGTCGAGGCACGTTCGCGCAACCCGCTCCTGCCGCTGCGCTTCTTCGCCAACCGCACGCGTGTGGCGGCTAATCTGGCCACGATGCTGCTGAGCGGGGCATTGTCGACCTCGTTTTTGCTGTTCACCTTCTATCTACAGGACCGTTTGGGCATTGGCCCGCTCGGCGCGGGCCTGACGATGCTGCCTCTGGCGGTCTCGCTGATTGTGTTCTCCATGCTCGTGCCGCGTCTGCTGGGGCACTGGGGAGCACGCGCGTGCGTGCTCGCCGGCATCGGCTTCACCGCGACCGCAATGGCCGCGGTAGGGCTCGTCTCGGCCCTGCGGGCAGGCGGCGTGGCGATGATCCCGGCCATGCTTCTGATCGCGGCCGGGATGGGGTTCGGCCTCGTGGGGCTCCAGTACCTCGCGGTCTCCGGCGTCACCGACGGCGACGCCGGGATCGCCTCGGGTGTCCAGCGCGCGGCTGATCAGTTGGGCGGTGCGACCGGGGTAGCAGTCTGCGTCGGGATCGGGTTCGCCCCGTCCGTCCACTCCCTCGATCCGTTCCTGGTCGCCACGCTCCTGGCCGCCGTGGGGCTCGTGACCGGTGCGGTCGTGGCCTGGCGCATGCCTGCTCCCGCGCCCGCTCCCGCAGCGGACCTCCAGGAACAAACCGGCTGACGTTCACCCCGCAGGAGGTGTGCCGCCTTGGCAGACGGAACGGCACACCCCTGCGGGGCTGACTGGTCAACGCCCTCTACGGCCGAGCGAAGGTCACGTGTCCGTCCTGCCCTCATGGCCATCGAGGACTCCCTCTCCTACAGCAACGGCACCCTCAGCGTCGACAACACCCAGCGCAACTACCCGTGGGATGCGGGGACTTCGGCGTTCCGCGAAAAAAACACCTCGTGCCGCAGCAGCACCTACAGTGCCGTCAGCGGCCAGGGCCCAGCCGGTATACCTCCGTCGCCGTACTGGCGAAGAGCTGGTTCCTCTCCTCGGTGCTGAAGGCGGCTGTCAGTTCGCTGAAGGCGGCGTAGAGCCGGGTGAAGCTCGAGTACAGGCCGTCCACCGGGAAGTTGCTGGCGAACATGGTGCGGTCGGGGCCGAAAGCCTCTATCGCCCCCAGAACGATGGGCCGGATGGAATCGACGGTCCAGCCGTGGTCCTGTGTTCCGATGCCGGACACCTTGCAGACGACGTTCTCGCATTGTGCGAGGCGGCGCATCTGCTCCCGCCACCGGGCAAGGCCCGGTCCGGTCCGGCTGATCGGCATCCCGGCGTGATCGAGGATGATGCGTACATCCGGAAAGGTGCGGGCGAGGACGACCGCCTGGTCCATCTGGTGCGGGTAGATCTGGAGGTCGAAGGAGAGGCCGAGTGCGGCCAGGCGGCCGAAGTTGGTCAGCCACGAGTGCGCTTCGATGATGTCGGGGCGGGACGTGTGTGTGTACACGGGGTCGGGGTGCCAGCTGAGGATCTGCCGGATCCCCCGCACCCCCGGCTGGGCAGCCTGCCACTCCAGGTCTTCCGTGGCGGAGTCGGCGAGCAGGTCGACCTTGGCCACCAGTGCGGAGGGAATCGGCGCGGACCGCATGACGTCGGCAAGCCACGCCGTCTCGGCGCGGGGGTCCTGCGCTCCGTTCTCGATGTGCACTGACCCGATCAGGTCGATGTCACCGACGTCGTCCAGGTAGTCCGCCACGAGGTAGTCCCGGCGTATCGGTCTGTCGTCGCCGTGGTAAGGAAAGCCCTGCTCGACTGGTCGTTCCAGCCACGGGTAGGAGTGCTGGGAGAGGTTGCACAGATGGTGGTGTGCGTCGACGACCGGGAAGCCCGGCAGTCGCTGTTCCGCTTCCCGGTGCGGGCCACCGCTCATGACGGTTCCCCGGCCTGGGTGCCCGCGATGGTTCGTATGAGGCCCGAGTGGTCGAGGTCGCCATCGCCCCCGGCCACCATCCTGCTGAACTGGCCGAGGAGCAACTCGGTCACCTCGGACGGCGCACCGGCACTCTCCTCGGCCTCGCGCGCGAACATGAGGTCCTTGAGCTGATTACGAGCGCTGCCGCCGCCGGTGAAATCCCCGCGCAGCCAGGAGCCGCCCTTCTGCTTCAGCACCTCGGACCCGGCCAGGCCACCGGTGAGGGCGGCCAACAGATCGGCTCGCGACAGACCGTAGTGCTCGGCCAGGCAGAGCGCCTCGCACAGAGCCGCGATGGTTCCCGCCACCACGACTTGGTTGCACGCCTTGGCCAACTGGCCCGAGCCACTGGCCCCCATGTACACCACCGTCTCGGCGACAGCGGCGAATACCGGCGCGAGCGACGCGACGGTCTGCTGGGGGCCTCCCACCATCAGACTCAGGGTTCCGCGTTCCGCCCCGGGGACGCCGCCGCTCATGGGGGCGTCGACGAGCCGGATCCGGTGTTCTCTCCACAGGTCCTCGGCGAGTGTCCGCACTGCGACGGGCGAGACGGTTCCGTGGACGACCAGGATGGGTTCTTTGACGCCGTTGCCGCGCCATCCTTCCAGGAGACCGTGAGGACCGGGGAGCAACGACTCGACCTGTGGTAGGTCGGGCAGCACGGTGAGCACCACGTCCCTGGCTGCTTCGGCGGGCGAGGCGGCTTGTCGGGCCCCCAGTTCCACCGCCCGTGCGGCGCGTGCCGGCGTGCGGTTCCAGACGGTGAGGGTTTCCAGCCGACGGACGAGGTTCACCGCCATCGGTGCCCCCATGGGTCCCAGGCCGAGAAGAGACACCGAGGGGCGGGGTCCGTGCGACGTCGTCACCATTGCTGAAGGTCCTCGTAGTCACCGATCGTGATGAGGGCTTCGGGAGCCACCTCATCGAGCGACATGCTCGCTTCGAATCGGAGCAGGTCGCGGCAGCGGCGCAGGTCCACCGGCACGTTCCGGCCTGGAACGGGGCTTCTTGCCACTCCGGGGGCGTAACGGGCGAGCGCGTGCTCGGTGTCGTCACGCAGATAGGTACGAGGGGCGGTGACGAGGATGCCGGGCGCCGCCGGTGTGTCGTGTGTCAGCGCCGCGGCCACCGCGCGGGCGGAATCGGTGACGTCCAGATAGGTCCAGCCTTCGCACGCGGCCCGCCGGGGGTCGTCTCTCATCAGCAGGTCCAGGTGTTCGGCGAACCGCCGCCCCCCGTCGAGAGTGATGTCGCGTACGAGTGGGAAGCGGATTCCGGTGATGTTCATGGCCGTGCGGCTGCCGATCTGGGCGGCGGCTTGCTCGTTGGCCTTTTTGGACAGCGAATAGGGGTCGGTGAAGTCCTCGATCGTCGACTCGCTGAAGGGGTACCGCTCGGGGAGCAACGGCCGGTCGTTGAGGGGAAGTCCGGTCGCGTTGATGCTCGATGCGTAGACCACCTTGTCGACGCCGCACTCCGCGGCGATGGAGAGCACGGCGTACGTGCCCACGGTGTTGACGGCGTACGTCGTCACGTCGTCGGCGATGCGGGGGCCGGGAATGCCGGCGAGGTGCACCACCGCGTCCTGATCCCTCACCGCTCGGCGAATCGTCCCGGGGTCGGTCACGTCCCCCTCGATGACGTGCACCCGGGCGTCGAAGGCTCCGTCCCCGCGGTCCCGGTCCAGTACGGTGACGCTCGCGCCCGAGTCCACCAGTTGTCGCACTGTGGCGCGGCCGATGAGACCGGATCCGCCCGTCACGAGGATGCGCTCGAAGGTCATGGGGCCTCCGCTCCCACGGTCTCGCCCGCCGTCTTCTGTGGCTTCGCGCCGACCGGAGGTTCCGTTCTTCTTCTTCCGCCCAGCATGGGCCATCCCTTGGCGCCCTGGTCGAGGGCGACGGCGATGACGACGACGGCACCGGTGACGATCTGTTCGTAGAAGCTCGGCACGTTCAGCAGCACCAGGCCGTTGGTGAGGGCACCGAGGATCAAGGCGCCGACGAGGGTGCCTGCGATCCGGCCTTCGCCGCCCATCAGGTTCGCCCCGCCGATCACTGCCGCGGCGATCGCGGTCAGCAGGTAGGGGCTGCCGCCCTCAGGCTGTGCGGCGTTGATGCGTGCGACCAGGACGAGTCCGGCCACGCCTGCCAGCGCGCCGGACAGGCCGTAGACGCCGAGCTTGATCCGGTTGACATGGATGCCCGACAGCCACGCGGTTTCCTGGCTGCCGCCGACGGCGATCACGTTCTCGCCGAAGAGTGTCCGCCGCAGCAGGAGCCATGCCACGATGCCCAGGACCAGCACCAGGACAACCGCGATGGGTACGCCGCCGACGTAGCTGTTCAGCAGGAAGACGAAGGACGAGGGGACGTTGTAGACGGGATTGCCGTTCGTCACGACGTAGGCGCACCCCTGGAACACACTCATGGTGCCCAGCGTCGCGATGAACGGTGGGAGCTTCAGAGCTGTGACCAGTACACCGTTGACCAGTCCGCAGGCCGTGCCCACCACGAGGCCGATGAGGAGCCCCAGGAGCGGCGTGACGCCGTGGTTGACCATCAGGTAGGCGCTGACGATGCCGACGAAGCTGGCGATGGAGCCAACAGAGAGATCAATGCCTCCGGTGATGATGACGAAGGTGACGCCCAAGCCGATGATCGCGTTGATGCACGCCGAGACCGCGACGTCGCGCAGGTTGCTCAACGCCAGGAAATCGGAGTTCAGCGCGCCGAGGAGGATGAAGATCGCCACCGCGGCGGCGTAGATCCCGAGCGCTTGCGCGCTGACGGCCGGAAGATTGGTGCGTCCCCACCTGGACGTGTGGTTCGGCTCAGTCATGGAACGCCTCCGTTTGGCCCATGGCGCTCGCCACGAGCCGGTGTTCTGTGATCTCGGCTCCCGTATGCACGGAGTTGAACCGGCCGGCACGCATCACCAGGACGCGGTCGCACAGGGTGATGAGCTCCGGAAGGTCCGAGGAAACGACCACGACCGCCTTGCCCGCACCGGCCAGCTCGTCGATGAACTTGTAGATCTCGTAGCGCCCGCCGACATCGACGCCCTTGGTCGGCTCGTCGAACAGATACACCGCCGAGTCCCGCCACATCCATTTGGCGATGACGAGCTTCTGCTGATTGCCGCCCGAGAACTGGCGCGCCTTCAGCTGGACGTTGTTCGGCCGTAGAGCCAGCGCACGGGCGGCGTCACGAGCGACGGACACTTGCTTCTTCCGGCTGGTGAAGGGACCGACCCCGCCGCCCAGCTCTCGCGTGGCCGTCATGGCCACGTTGGTGAAGGCGGGAAGCCCGAGCACGAGCCCCTGCCCCTTGCGGTCCTCCGGGATGAAGGCGATTCCCGCGCGCCGGCTGTCACGCGGGCTGGAGATGTGCGTGCGACGGCCCTGGAGTGCGACGGTCCCCGAGCAGCCGGTATCCGCGCGGATGACAGCCCGCAGGAACTCGGTTCGCCCCGAGCCCACGAGGCCCGCGATGCCCAGCACCTCGCCCCGCCTGACCTCCATGGAGAGCGGGCCGACACCGCGCGGATGGGTCACGTCGGTTGCGGAGAAGATCACCGGACTGTCCGCTGGCACTGGGTGCTTGCGTGTGAACTGGAGGAGTTGGCGGCCGACCATACGGCGCACGATCTCGTCCTGGTCCGTCTCCGTGATGGGGCTCCGGAAGGCCACCTTGCCATCCCGCAGTACCAGGACCGAGTCGGAGACGGCCATGACCTCGGGCAGTTTGTGCGACACGTAGAGGATGCCCACTCCCCGTTCGCGTGCGAGGGCCCGGATCCGGGTCAGCACGTGTGCGACATTGTGCTCGAGCATGCTGGTGGTCGGCTCGTCCAGTGCGACGACCTTGGGGTCGAACGCGAAGGCACGGGCGATCGTCAGGGCGTGCCGCTGCGCCGGGCTCAGCGTGGACAACCGTTTCTTCGGGCTCATGGGGAAGCCCATCAGGCGGACGTCGTCGAGTGCCCGGCCGACGATGTCGGCCATCTGGGTCCGCTGTGCCCGTGGGCGGCCGAGCATCAGGTTCTGCGCGACCGTGAGCTGGGGCACCACCGCGGGCTCCTGGTGGGCGATCACCACGCCGTCGGCCAGTGCGGCACGCGGGCTGTACTCGTGGCGCGCGACGCCGTCGAGGACCACGGACCCGCTATCGGGTGTCAGTGCTCCCCCGAGGACAGCCAGGAGTGTGCTCTTGCCGGCGCCGTTCTCCCCGGCAATCGAGCAGACCTCTCCCCGGCCGAGGCGGAAGGTCACACGGTCAAGGGCACGGACGCCCGGAAAGGACTTGGCGACATCGTGGACTTCGAGGAGATGGGTTGCCATCTTCGTCGAACCTCCTGGTCGTTCCTTGCTGACGTGACCTACGGCATGCCGGAGGCGTACTCGTCGACGTTCTGCTTGTCGATGATGAAGGCGGGGACATCGACCCAGCCCGGCACCTTTCGGCCGGCCAGCAGCCACAGCGCCGTGTTCACGCCTGTCGCTCCCTCGGTCGCCGGCCGCTCGCTGACCGTGGCGGTCATGTTGCCGGCGGCGATCTCCTTCTTCCCCTGGGGAATGCCGTCGGTGCCCAGGAGGAGAACCTTTCCCGTAAGGCCCTTCTCCTTGATGGCGGCCGCCGCACCCAGGGCCATCACGTCGTTCTGGGCGTAGAAGGCCTTGATGCTCGGATGTGCGGTCAACATCGCGGTGGCGATGTCCTGTGCGGCTCTCTGGTCCCATTTAGCGGTCTGGGAAGCGACAAGCCGCAGGTTGGGGTGGGCTTTCAGCCCCTTCTTGAAACCGGCACCGCGGTTGAGCGCATTGGAGGATCCGGGATCACCTTCGATCATCGCCACCGCGCCTCCGTCCGGCAGTTTTTTGGCAATGTAGTCGGCCGCGGTCTTGCCGATGACCTTGGCGTCCGGGCCGACGTAGACGACACCCGGCACGGTTCCCTTCGCATCGTTGAGCACGATCGCCGGCTTGCCCGACGAGAGGGCAGCCTTGTAGACACTGTCCAGACCGGTGGCGGATATCGGTGAGGCAAGCAGCGCGTCACAGTCCTGTTTCATCGCGGTCTGCGCTTTGTCCAACTGCTCGGTGATGGACGATTCGTCGTTAACGGCATAGGTCTTGTAGTCGACCCCCAGCTTCTTGGCTTCCTTCTCGAAACCGTTTCGCTCGTAACTCCAGAACTCGTTCGACAGCGTCCTGGTCACGTAGCAGACCTTCGTCCCCTTTTTCACCTTGGGCGCCCCGAGGCTGGACTGCACATCCCGCACCGGCTTCTTCGCCGTGGCGTCAACCAGTTTCGTGATGGACGAGGACGAGGAGTCACCACCGTCCGGTGTCGCGGAGCAGGAGACCAGCACTATGGCAGCCGGAACAGCGAGCGTCGCCGCCCACCTGCGTCGTTGTACCGTCATCTGTCTGCCTTTCCGATGTGGAGCGAATCGAATCGAGGTCCCCCCGGAATCTCCCGAACCAGGAGCTCTTCTGTTTCCGTTCTGAGTTCGAGTACCTGGCGAAACGCTCCGTCGAGGTCCACGTCGTCCCAGGTGAGGATTGAGCCCTTCGCGATGTCACGGCGCAGCTCGACGTGGTGCGCCAAAGCGACGGGAAGCGCCCTTCGCGCGACCGACGCCCGGGCGGATATCAGCTTCCCCCAAACGGTATAGCCGCCTTCACCGTCGAGCACTTCGCCCGCGGCAAGATCTTTCTTCGCTGTCGCCACGACATCACCGAAAAAGCCCTTGGGCGCACCGGTGGCAACGCCACGGAGAGCGGCGTTCGCTATGGTGATGCCGAGCTCCAGGCCTACGTAATGGTAGGGCCGGTACAGCGCGGCGTACTGCTTCGTCGGGTCCGGATGCCAGGGGTATTCCCCGAAGCAGCCGGAGACGTAGTCATTGGTGGCCTTGACGACGACGAAGACACCCTCCTGGGTGTTGTGAGGAATCCAGGCACCATCGCGGGTGACGCTCGACATGACGTCCACCGAACCCTCATGCGCCAGGACGCCACCCGCCCCCTTCGGTCGGCAAATGGTCGCGATTTCCTCGACATCACCCGGCGTGAAAGTGAGACCGTCGTCGGATGGAATCAGACCAGCGGCATTCGAAACGGCCGCCATTTCGATGGCCGCTTTCGTGCCATCACGGAACGATGTGTGCATGTAGGGGTTGAGCTGGCCGGAGTCGGTGAGTTCCTTGGAAAACTCCCAGTTCTCCCATACGTTGTCGGGGTTCATCTCGTGGTAGTGCTCCAGGTATTTGGCACCCTTTCCGGCGCACACCACCTGGAAGCCGGACGTCCTCGCCCAGTCGACAAGCTCCATGACCAGCGCGGGCTGGTCCCCGTAGGCGAGCGAGTAAACGACTCCCCGCGCCGCTGCTCGCCTGGCAAGCGCCGGCCCGACCAGCGCGTCCGCCTCGACGGTCACCATGACGATGTGCTGGCCGGTGTCGATGGCCCTGACCGCGTGGTCCACACCGACGATGGGGTTCCCCGTGGCCTCCACGATCATGTCGATGCCCTCGGTGAACAGGGAGCCGGCGTCGGACAGGACCGCTGTCCGCCCGTGCGCCAGCGCGTCGTCGAGATCGTCCGAGGCGGCTCCCTCGGGCCAGTCGACCAGCTTGAGCGCCTGATGCGCCCGGTCGAGATTGATGTCCGCTATGGCTGCCACGTGGATGCCGGGCGTGGCGCGTACTTGGGCGAGGAACATCGTGCCGAAACGACCGGCGCCGATGACACCGACCCGGATCGGGTTGCCGTCGTGCTCGCGGGCCAGCAGCAAGTCATGCAAGTTCACCCGAGTCTCCCTGTGGCTGGTAACATGTGGTACCGGTTCCAGTTTTGTACCACGCGTGTTTCAGGAGGGTCAACGGTCGCGTTCAGAGGTCTCGGAGGTCTCGGTTGCCCGCCCATGACAGGCCCACCGGCGGCACACACACGCCCGGCGCACAGGGCGGCACCGGTGCTTTACTGTTCGTCGCTGTTCAGAGAGGAGAACCATGAAGAAGGCGGCCACCATTCGAGATGTCGCTGCCCAGGCGGGTGTGTCCGTCTCCGTGGTGTCGCGCGTCCTCAACGACACGGGCCCGGTCGCGCCTGCGAAGCGCGCCCAGGTTCTCGAGGCGATCGAAGCTCTCAACTACCGCCCCCGCAGGGCAGCGCAACAGCTGAGTCACGGCCAAAGCGACACCATCGGTCTCCTGCTCGCAGACCTGACCAACCCGTTCTTCGCCCGGCTCGCCGACCGGGTCGTCGCCGAAGCGCGATCCCGCGAGCTTCAGATCTTGCTCATGACCACGCAGGAAGACCCTCATCTGGAAGCGCAAGCACTCGAAACCCTCCTGGACCGTTCCGTGGGCGGCATGATCGGAACACCGACCGGCCACAACATCGAACGCTGGGAAAAGCTCGCGGCGCTCGACATCCCCGTGGTCTTCGTCGACCGGTCCATCAACCAGTTCCAGCAAATGGACGTGGTGAGCATCGAGAACATCGAATCCGCCGCCACCGCGACCAGGCACCTGCTTGCGCGCGGACACCGGCGCATCGGCATCATCTCCGGACCGCTGGACACCACCACCGGGCTCGACCGAGTACGGGGTTACGAACGGGCGTTGCAGGAATACGGACTGGCGCGCGACGACAGTTTGGTGTGCCCGGCCCCCTTCCGGGGCGACCGCGGCGCCACCGCGATGGCACAGATGCTCTCGCTTGACGACCCGCCCACCGGGGTCATCGTCGCCAATACCGCTCAGGTACGAGTGACGCTGCGCATGCTCTCCCAGGCCCGGGTGTCCATTCCCGATGATCTGTCGGTCGTGGTCTTCGACGACAATCCGTGGACGGAACTGATCCAGCCTCCCCTGACCGCCGTCCGCCAGCCGATCGACATGCTCGCTCTCCACTCCGTGGAGTTGATCCATGCGCGGATGCGGCAGAAGCTTCCCCCAACGCCCCGTCACGTGCGTGTCGCCGCCGAGTTCGAGGAGCGTGCCAGCACGTCGCGAGTCGATCTGAACGACGGGTGACTCGCTGAAGCTCTCCGTCAGCCATGAACGAGACCTCGGAGCCCCCATGGAACAAGCAGTCGTCGTCACCGCCGTCTTCACCCCTCTGCCCGGTTCCCGGGACACGGCGCGAGCTGCTCTTCGAGCCGCCCTGCCCGACGTCCACGCAGAGGAGGGGTGCCTGCTCTACGCGTTGCACGACGCAGCGGACGGGTCGTTGGTCCTCATTGAGAAGTGGGCTTCGCGAGAACACCTCGACGCCCATGCGTCCGGCGAACCGGTCGCACGGCTCAACCGCGCGATCGAAGGTCTCCTGGAGGATGCGCCGGCCGTTGTGACCATGACGCCGTTGCCCTCCGGGGACGTCTCCAAGGGGCAACTGTGACCGTCTGACCCCGCCTACCGGCGTGTGTGCGGGCTGTTCGCGGCGTTTTATGGTCCTCACGGTGAGCGGCCACAGTTCGGCGAACCGCTGGTTGCCCGCGCTCAATGCGCGGATCAGCTCCGCCAGGCGCGTGTCGTGAGGGAAGCGGCCGGTGGCGCGGCGCAGGTCGGACACGACGGCGGCGTCGGTGGCGTACCTGCCCAGTCGGTCACAGGCCATACCCCAGGCCGTCACCGAAGGGACGGACGCGATCGTCGGCCTCGCCACCGGAAAGCCCGGCGCCGGCTCCGGACGCTTCGTCGACCGAACCGGAGAGATCGCCTGGTAGCGGTCCCGGAAGGCACGCTGCACGGCTGGACTCGGCGTCGTAGTGAACCGAGATTTTTTCGTCAGCCATATTGTTAACAATTTCGGTGACAGTTAGGTTGACGGGCAACATCACACCGAGAGGAGAGCGATCGTGCAGCCCACGACGGCCCCGGCTGCCGGGAGTCCACCTCCGCGACTGCGAGGCAGCCAGGTGGCGGTTCCCTGCTGGTTCATGCGCGGCGGCACGTCTCGGGGGCCATTCTTCCGCGCCGGCGACATGCCGTCGGATCGCACCGCGCGTGACGCGGTGCTTCTGGCGGCCATGGGGTCACCCGATCCTCGCCAGCTCGACGGTTTGGGCGGCGCCACCCCGTTGACCAGCAAGGCCGGCATCGTCGGACCCAGCAGCCGAGCGGACACGGATCTCGAGTTCGAGTTCGCACAGCTTCAGCCCGACAGCGATATCGTCGACACCACACCCAACTGCGGCAACATGCTGGCGGCCGTCGTGCCCTTCGCCATTGAGTCCGGGCTGCTCGTCCCGGAAAGCGACACGACCACGGCACGCGTACTCACCCTCAACACCGGCCTGGCCGCCGAGATCACCGTCCGTACGCCGGAAGGCGAGTCGGGCCGTTACGTCGACTACGCGGGCGACACCCGTATCGACGGCGTTCGCGGTACGGCGGCGCCCATCACGATCAACTTCCTCGACACCGCGGGCTCCGTCTGCTCGGCTCTGCTGCCCACCGGCCACACCCGCGACCGCGTCGAGGTCGAGGGCGTCGGGCCCATCGAAGTCACCTGCATCGACAACGGGCAGCCACTGGTGATCGTCGACGCTTCCGACCTCAACCGCACCGGCCACGAGTCCGTTGCCGCTCTGAACGTCGACAAGGAACTCAGGGACCACATGGAAGCTCTACGCCTCACCTGCGGCGAGCTGATGGGGCTCGGCGACGTGACCGCGAAGAACTATCCCAAGATGACGCTCGCCTCCCCGCCCGCCCGCGGTGGCACGATCAACACCCGCAGCTTCATCCCGCACGTGTGCCACGAGTCGATCGGCGTCCTCGCCGGGCCTCAGTTCGCCCACTTTCTGCGATTCGTCGAACGCAACAACGTATGGGTGAAGGTGACCTGCCCCGAGCGCCTCAGCGTCACCGGACCGGCGGCTCTTGACGGCCAACAGCACGCCTACGCCGACGTCGTGCCCTTCGCTCGCCGAGCCATCGAAGAATTCCCGGATCTCGTGCTGTGGGGTACCGACTGGCCCCATCCCAACCTCACCGACCACATGCCCGACGACGGGCTTCTGGTCGACTACGTCCCCCAGGTGGCGGTCACCACGGAGCAACAGCACAAGCTGCTCGTCGCCAACCCGATGCGGCTCTTTCGCCACCACCGCCCCCAAGCTCATCCACGTGTGGGGAGTCACGATCGACCAGGTGGCCTATGTCACCTCGCGGTCGTTCGTCGGCATGTTCTTCGGATCCGTGATCGCCAGTGGCATCGCCGACCGGTGGGGCCGTAAGAATGCGCTGACTTCGACCACGCTGTTTTTCGGGGCCTTCTCCTTCGCCTCGGTATTCTCCTGGGACATCGTCTCGCTCGGTGTGTTCCGGGTCCTCACCTCGGCGGGGCTGTCCGCCATGACCGTCGTGGCAGTCATCTATGTCAACGAGATCTACCCTGCCGCCGTCCGTGGCAAGTTCCAGGCCTACGCCATCGTCATCGGTATCTGCGGCACGCCGGCCACCAATCTCATCGCCAGCGCGGTCGTGCCGCTCAGCGACTGGTCGTGGCGGCTGGTCTTCCTCTTTGGTTCCCTCGGTATTCTCTTCGTTTTCTTCACCCGGCACATCAAAGAGTCGCCCCGCTGGCACGAAAGCAGAGGCGACTACCGCAAGGCGGACGCGGTCCTCAACCAGATCGAATGTCAAGTCGCCGCCGAGACGGGCCCCCTTCCCGAGCCCGCGCCCCCGGCCGACGAGGCACCGTCCGCCAAGGCTCCGCTGCGCCTCCTGCTCCAGAGGAAGTACCTTGCGCCGACACTCCTGCTCACGGTTCTGTGGGTGACGCAGACCATCGGCTTCTTCGGCTATTCGAGCTGGGCACCTACCCTGCTGGCCAAGGAAGGCTTCAGCATCGAGAAGTCGGTCTTCTACGTAGCTCTCACGACGGTCGGCGCACCGCTCGGCTCCTTCCTGGCCTCCCTGGTCACCGACCGGTTCGAGCGCAAGTGGTGTCTGGTGGCCTTCGGCACGGCCATCGCGCTGTGCGGCCTCTTCTACGGACTCACCTTCGATCCCGTCCTGATCGTCGTCTTCGGCTTCCTGGTGAACCTGTTCGAGCGCGGTTATACGGCCCTGGCCTACGCCTACTCCCCCGAGCTCTTCGACACCCGTAGCCGTTCGCTGGGGACCGGTATCCCCTACGGTCTGGGCCGGCTGTCGAACGCCGCAGGCCCCCTGATCGTCGCGGCCCTCTACAACAAGACGGGCTACCAGTTCGTCTTCTTCTTCATCGCCGGCACCTGGATATTGGGGGCGATCGCCCTGGCAATCTTCGGCCCCAGGACCCGCCCGGCACGGCTCGCTTTCGCGAAGGAGCGGCAGCAGGCAGTGATCTGACCCCGCCACACCGCAGGGCGTCTACTGCACATGCAGGAGGGCCCTATCGGCGGCCACACGAAGACGGGCGGGGGCTGCCCGGACAGGCTGGACGGCCTATCTGCTCGACGCGCGCCCATCACCCCGACATCGTCGTCATGGACATCCGCATGCCCGGCACCGACGGTCTCACCGCCACCGCCACGATCTGCGCCGACCCCGACCTCGCCACCACCCGCGTCCTCATCCTCACCACAGTCGAGACCGAGGAACACGTCGCCAAAGAGGGCCTCGTCGCCGGCATCCGTACCGTCGTCGCCGGCGCCCCCAGCCCGGCACCCACCCCGCGGCCCGGAGAAGCCTGGCCGACCTCACCGACCGCGAACGCGAAGTCATGGCTCTGGCCGCGGGCGCCCGGCCCCGGGAATCTGGAACACCGCCTTCCCCGTACTACGCTTTCGCCGTCAGGAGCTGAGAGCGCTCATCGACGGCCGGTGACCGGAAGGGCGTGGGCCCGCCATGTCCGAGCCCGAGCCCCCGTCCCCCGGACCAGCGGCGTCCACCCGGGCTCACGAGGGCGGCAAGGGGGAGCGCACCCCCGCGTCGAGACCGTCGTGTCCTCGCCAGAAGGAGTTGAGCCGGACGTCCTCCGACACCGCGTCGAGGGTGTAGCAGGCGAGCCAGGCTTCCGCATCGCCCGCGCTGATCGCAGCCAGGCAGGTACGGACGAGGGCTTCATAGGCGCACATACATCTCGGCGATGCTGCTCATGACGGCGGCGTGACGGGCGCCGCGTCGAGCGACACGTCGCCGTCGAGGTAGCGCCTCGGCGAGGTGCCCACGGTTCGGCGGAACGCGGTGAGGAAAGCGCTCGGGGCGCGTACCTCACTGCGTGTGCGACACCGGACACGGGCCGACCCACGGGAGGTGCCCGGTGTCGGAAGTGCCGGCGGATCGAGTACGAACTGTCCGCACCCCTGCGAGGCGGATCGCCGATAGATCCGGAGAGAACTTCTCGCAATATGTGTTAACAACGGAGCGATCCCATGCTAATAATTTCGCCATCGACAACGCGTCCGACACCCCGGGGAAGCCCCTACTCCGATTCCCGTCCCACCCGCACGAGAGGTCCCCCGTCATGCGATCGACCAGATACGTCCTCGTCGCCGGCGCCGCAGCCACCGCCCTTCTCGCCACCTCCTGCTCCGGAGCCGGAGCCGGGGGATCCTCGGGCGGAGGCAAGAGCATCAACGTGCTGATGGTCGGCAACCCGCAGATGGAGGACGTCGCGAAGCTCACGAAGAACACCTTCACGAAGGACACCGGCATCAAGGTCAACTTCACCGTCCTCCCCGAGAACGAGCTGCGCGACAAGGTCACCCAGGACATCGCCACCCAGGCCGGTCAGTACGACGTCGCCACCATCGGGGCCTACGAGGTACCCATCTGGGAGAAGAACGGGTGGCTGCACGAGCTCGGCTCCTACGCCGACAAGGACACGAGCTTCGACAAGGCCGACCTGCTGAAACCGATGGTGCAGTCCCTGTCCGGCTCGGACGGCAAGCTCTACGCCCTGCCGTTCTACGGCGAGTCGTCCTTCCTCATGTACCGCAAGGACGTCTTCGCCGCGAAGGGCCTGAAGATGCCCGAGCACCCGACCTGGCGGCAGGTGGCCAACCTCGCCGCCAAGGTCGACGGCGCGGAGCCGGGCATGAAGGGGATCTGCCTGCGTGGCCTGCCCGGATGGGGCGAGCTCGGCGCGCCGCTGACGAGCGTGGTGAACACCTTCGGCGGCACCTGGTTCACCAAGGACTGGAAGGCACAGGTCAACAGCGGCGGCTTCAAGAAGGCCACCCATTTCTACGTCGATCTGGTCCGCAAGCACGGTGAGGCGGGCGCGGCGCAGTCCGGGTTCACCGAGTGCCTGAACGCGATGAGCCAGGGCAAGGTCGGCATGTGGTACGACGCCACCAGCGCGGCCGGTTCCCTGGAGGACCCGAGCACCAGCAAGGCCGCGGGCAAGATCGGTTACGCGTACGCGCCCGTGGAGCGGACCAAGTCCAGCGGCTGGCTGTGGTCCTGGGCCTGGGCGATGCCGAAGACCACCAAGAAGGCCGATCTCGCCGCGAAGTTCATGCTCTGGGCGTCCAGCAAGAAGTACGAGAAGCTCGTCGGCCAGAAGCTGGGCTGGTCGAGGGTGCCCGCCGGAAAGCGGGCCAGCACCTATGAGATCCCCGAGTACAAGAAGGCGGCGGGCTCGTTCGGCGACATCACCCTACGGTCCATCGAGCAGGCCGACCCGTCCGACCCCGGTGTCCAGCCGCGGCCCACGGTGGGCATCCAGTTCGTCGCCGTTCCCGAGTTCCAGGACCTCGGCACCAAAGTGACGCAGGAGATCTCCGCCGCCATCGCCCGCAAGACCAGCGTGGACAAGGCGCTGAACGACGGTCAGAAGCTCGCCGAGGACGTTGCCGAGAAGCACAGGTGAACCACTCCCCCGGCCTCGCCACCCCATCCCCAGTCGGCCTCGGCGGAGGAACCCCATGACCACGCTCATCCACGCCCCGAAGAAGACCATGCGACCACCTGCCCGCCGCCCGCTCAGGGCCGTGGACGGCCGGAGGTGGCGGCGTCGCTTCCCGCTGCTGCCGGCGCTCGTCTTCACGATCATCGTGACCCAGTTGCCCTTCGTGGCCACGATCGTGATCTCCACGTTCCAGTGGAACATCCTCGAGCCGGGCGAACGCCACTTCACCGGCCTTTCCAATTACGAGTTCGTCTTCACCGACGAGCGGCTGCGTCACGCGGTGCTCAACACCGTCGTACTCACCGCGTCCGTGGTCGTCCTCAGCGTGGTCCTCGGACTGGGCCTGGCCCTGCTGCTCGATCGCCGCTTCCTGGGCCGAGGGCTGGCCCGCACCCTGCTCATCGCACCGTTCCTGGTGATGCCGGTCGCCGCCGCGCTGCTGTGGAAGCACGCCCTCTACAACCCCGACTACGGGCTCCTCAACGGCGTCCTGAACGCCGTCTACCGGCTGTTCGGTGCCGAGAACGGCCCGACGGTCGACTGGGTGTCGTCCTATCCCATGCCGGCCCTGGTGATCGCTCTGGTGTGGCAGTGGACGCCGTTCATGATGCTCATCCTGCTGGCCGGTCTCCAGGCCCAGTCCGGTGACGTCCTGGAGGCCGCCGAGGTCGACGGGGCCTCCGCGCTGCAAACGTTCCGCCACCTCACGCTGCCGCACCTGCGGCAGTACATCGAGCTGGGCATCGTGCTCGGCTCCATCTTCGTGGTGCAGACCTTCGACGCGGTCTACACCATCACTCAGGGAGGGCCCGGCTCCCAGACCACCAACCTGCCCTACGAGATCTACCTGACCATGTTCCGCAAGTTCGAGTACGGCCAGGCCGCGGCCGCCGGCGGCGTCGTGGTGATCGGCTCGATCGTCATCGCCACGTTCGCCCTGCGGGTCGTCGCCTCCCTGTTCCGTGAGGAGGTGTCCCGATGACCGCCACGACCGCCCCGGCAACGTCCGGCACCGTCGTCCAGAGACTCCGCCGCCGCGGGCGCCCGGAGGACCCGGGTCAGCCCACGCGTCTGTCGCCGCTGTGGACCTTCGTCGCGTGGCTCGCCACCCTGGCCTTCTTCGCGCCGGTGGCCTGGATGGTGCTCACGTCGTTCCACCAGGAGTCCGACGCGGCCACCAACCCGCCCAGCTTGTTCGCGCCGCTCACCCTGCACCAGTACGGGCTGCTGCTTGGCCGGGACATCACCCCGTTCCTGCTCAACTCGGCCATGGCCAGTGTCTTCTCGACGCTGCTGGTCCTCGCCCTGGCGGTGCCCGCGGCCTACGCGCTGTCCATCAAGCCGGTCGAGAAGTGGACCGACGTGATGTTCTTCTTCCTGTCCACGAAGTTCCTGCCGCTCATCGCGGCGCTGCTGCCGGTGTACATGATCGTCAAGGACGTCGGCATGCTGGACAACGTCTGGACACTGGTCGTCCTCTACACCGGAATGAACCTGCCGATAGCCGTGTGGATGATGCGGTCGTTCCTCGCCGAGGTACCCAAGGAGATCCTGGAAGCGGCCGAGGTCGACGGCGCCGGGCTGCCCACCGTGCTGCTGCGGATCGTCGCGCCGGTCGCCATGCCGGGGCTCGCCGCCACCTCGCTGATCTGCTTCATCTTCAGCTGGAACGAGTTCATGTTCGCCGTGAACCTCACCGCCACGAAGGCGTCCACCGCACCCGTGTTCCTGGTCGGCTTCATCACCAACGAGGGCCTGTTCCTGGCCCGGCTGTGTGCGGCGGCCACGCTGGTGTCGCTGCCGGTTCTCATCGCGGGGATCGCCGCCCAGGACAAGCTGGTCCACGGCCTCTCCCTGGGAGCCGTGAAATGACCGCCCGAGCCGAAGGGAACCCCGCCACCGTGACCCAGCAGATCCGCCGCGTGCTCGTCCGGTCGATCGACGACATCACCATCGAGCGGGTGCCCGCCCCCGTTCCCGGGGACCACGAACTCCTGGTGCGCACCAAGGTCGTCGGCGTCTGCGGCTCCGACACCCACGCCGCGGCCGGCCACCACCCGTTCGTCGGCCTGCCCTACCGTCCTGGTCACGAGGCGGTCGGCGTCGTGGCCGCGACGGGGCGGGGAGCCGGGGCCTTCGCCCCCGGCGACCGGGTGATCGTCGAACCGAACCTGTACTGCGGCACGTGCGCCCAGTGCCGCTCCGGCCGCTACAACATCTGCCGGGACCTGAAGGTCTTCGGCTGCCAGACGCCCGGTGCCATGACGGACCTGTTCACCATCGCCGCCGACCGCGTCCACCGCGTCCCGGAGGGCATGTCCGACGTCGAGGCCGCCCTCGTCGAGCCGCTGGCGACCCCGGTGCACGCCGTGGCGAAGGCCGGCGACCTCACCGGACGCAGCGTGGCCGTCCTCGGCGCCGGCCCCATCGGCCTGCTCACCCTCCTCGCCGCCCGGCACGCGGGCGCCACCCGGATCGCCGTCACGGACCCGCTGGAGGGCAAGCGGAAACGCGCGCTCCGCCTCGGCGCGGACGCGGCCCTGCCCGCCGACGCGCCCGCCCTGGTCGCACAGGCCAACGCAGCGCTGGGCGGGCCCGCCGACGTCATCTTCGACTGCGTGGCCCGGGAGCAGTCCATGGCCCAGGCCACCGACCTGGTGGCCAAGGGCGGCCACATCGTCGTCGTGGGCGTGGGAGCCGCCGGAACCACCCCGATCCGCCTGGACCTGATCCAGGACCGGGAACTCCGCATCGAGGGCACCCTGATGTACACCGACGAGGACTACCGCACCGCCATGTCCCTCATCGCCTCGGGCACCGTCGACACCGGTGAGATCGTCACCGCCACCTATGCGCTGGAGGACGCCGCCGAAGCCTTCGCCGCTTCCACCGATCCGCAACACGTCAAGGTACTGGTCACGGTGGACGGTCCCTGATGGTGGCACGGCGGGCCGAAGCCCACAGCCCGTGGACCGGACGAGCCCTGGCCTTCCACGGCCCGTGTGCGAGACTGCGGGACCGGAGCCGTGCGACCGCCGCCGTGCAGGGCCGGGGCCCGTCCCCTGCTGCTGGACCGACCAGGACCCGAAGGGGAAGGAGAGTCGCTGTGTCCGCCCGTACGCGACTGTCACAGGCCGCTGTCGAGGAACGGCGGCAGGCCATCCTGCGCCACGTCGCCGAACACGGTGAGAGCCGCATCGACGACCTCGCCCGCAGCTTCGACGTGAGCCTGATGACGATGCACCGGGACCTGGACGACCTCGCCCAGCGCCATCTGCTGCGCAAGGAGCGCGGCCGGGCCGTCGCCTTTCCCGCCCTCACCATGGAAACCGCCACCCGGTTCCGGGAGAACAGTGCCCTCGCGGCCAAATCCGCGCTGTGCGCGGCCGTCGCCGACCGCGTCAAGCCTGGCAGCACGATACTCATGGACGACTCGACCACCCTCTTCCCCCTCGCCCCCGTGCTCGCTCGGCTGGACCAGCTCACCGTCGTCACCAACTCGGTCGGCCTGGCGCAGCGCCTCGGCCGCGCGCCCGGGGTGAACATCACCCTGCTGGGTGGGCACTACCACGGCGACTTCAACTCCTGCACCGGCTCCGCCGTCACCCGCGCCCTGTCCCGGATCCGCGCCGACCTCGCCCTGATGTCCGCCACGGCCGTCCTCGAAGGACGGCTCTTCCACCCGTTGCAGGACTACGTCGAGGTGAAGCTGGCCATGCTCGCCTCCGCGGAGCAGGCACTGCTCCTGGCGGACCATTCGAAATTCGGCAAGACGGCCACGTACACGTACGGCACCGTGGCCGACTACCACGCGGTCATCACCGACACCCACACCCCCGAAGCGGAGTTCGCGGCCATCCGCGGACTCGGAGTCCCCATCGAGACGGTCGAACCCGAAGAGCCCGCCCCGTGAGACACACCCTGTTCGAGACGCCGAGCGCCCGCGGCCTCACCGACGCCGAGATGGCCGCGCCCCTGCCACGGGTCCGGGCCGTGCTGTTCGACTTCAGCAACACGATCTTCGAAATGATCAACCTGGAGACATGGCTGCACCGGGTCGGCACCGCCTCCGGCCGTCTCGCCCTGCTGGACGGCCATGACGCCGTGGCCGAAATCTCCCGGCAACTGCGCACCGCATTCCGGCTGCCCGCCGTGGTCGCCCTCCAGGAAGGCCGGGACCTCTCCCCCGAGCGGCACTACCGCGCCATGCTCGGATGGTGGGAGCACGTGGACTTCCTGCGCGGTGTGGAGGAGACGGCCTATCGGGAGCTCACCGCCCCGGATGCCTGGGGCCCCTACCCGGACACCGAGCCCACCCTGCGGGCACTGCGCGACCGTGGACTGCGCATCGCGATTGTGAGCGACTTCGCCTGGGACCTGCGCATCCACCTCGCCCACCACAAGCTGGACGGCCTGGTCGACAGCTGCGTCATCTCGTACGAGCACGGCCGCGAAAAGCCCGACCCGCAGCTGTTCTTCACGGCTTGCGCCGATCTCGGGACAGATCCCCGCGCCGCGCTCATGGTCGGCGACAATCCGGTGCGCGACGGCGGCGCGGCCGCCTGCGGGCTCCGCACCTACATCCTTCCGGCCGGAAGCCACAGCGCCGACCGGGGCCTGGCGGACATCCTCCGGCTGGTCACCTGACCGCTGCCCGGAGCGGTTTCCAGGCGTCGGTGGGTGAGGCGGAGGGTGCGGGCCGAGTCGGTGGCCGGGGGTGCGGGGATCGCCGTCGGTGTGGGGAGTTGGGGCTACCGGAACATGTTCACCATCATCTGATGAATTAATCCGAGAGCCGCAATCGCTACCAGCCACCACGCAGGATCACGCCACGGGCGCTTTGGCCATTCGTCATCCTCCATCTCGAATCCCTCCCCTCTTCAGCTCACTCCTGAACGACGAGTTTTGCCTCTTGGTCAACGTCAGGGGAGGGCTGACAACTGCGGAGACGGGTGCGAGACACGGACGTTCCACGGAACACTCGTACGGCGTGCCTGTTCCCGGTAGAACGTGCGGAAGCGGGTGCCCTCGCGGCCTGGGGCCGTCATTGGTACGACACAAATTGGGCCCCCTCCCAATTTCCTCCGGCTAGCGAGATATCGCTACACTCGCACGCCTTGAGGAGCCCTCGAAGAAGAAGTACGAGAATTCACCACATCGGTGACCACGGTCAGACGGACGACGCCTCCGGTCGGCGAAGGCCGTCGAGGATGACGCTCATCAGAGGCCGTGCCGTTGATTCCCACTCATCCCGGTCCAGTCGGCCGAGGTAGGCGATGAGCAGCAGGACCCCGTGGGCGTCCACGTCCGTACGGAGGGAACCGGCCGCCTGCCCGGCGTCCAACAGGTGAGCGAGGGCGCCTTCGATGGGGTTGTGGCTGTGGGCGACGAGGTCCTGCCACGCCACCGGCTCGAGCGCCGCCAGGACGCCGCGCTTGATCTCGGCGTAGTCGATCACTCGGTCGAGCCAGTGACGCAGGGCTTCCACGGGCTCGTGTTCCGCCAGCAGCGCGGAGGCGGCGGTCACGAGTTCTTCCACGTCGCGCCGGTAGACCTCGGCGAGGAGCGCTTCGCGGTTGGGGAAGTTCCGGTAGAGCGTTCCCTGCCCCACACCGGCGCGCTTGGCGATCTCGTTGAGGTGGACGTGGTGGGACTCGGCAAGGGCTGCGCGGGCGGCCTCCACGATGCGGGTCCGGTTCTGCACCGCATCCGGACGACGGGCTGACGCGCTCATGGGCCTCTCCTGATGTTCCGCCTGGCACAAGTGGACACGTGTCCGCTAGGGTGAATCGCACTGCGGACACGTGTCCACTTTACTTGGAGGCAGCAATGCTCTCTCTTCACGGCAAGATCGTCGCCATCACCGGGGCGAGTGGCGGCATCGGCGAAGCCACGGCCCGTCTGCTCGCCGAGCGCGGTGCCGGGGTCGTCCTCGCGGCGCGCCGAAGCGAGCGCATCGACGCCATAGCGCAGGACATCCGGGAGGCAGGGGGCCGCGCCGCCACGTGCGTTGTCGACGTCACCCAGGCCGAGGATCTGCACCGCCTGGTCTCCAGCACCATCGACCAGTACGGCCGTATGGATGTACTCGTGAACAACGCCGGTATCGCCCCGATCAGCCCGCTGGCCGACCTCGACACCGCAAGCTGGGCGGCGATGATCGATGTCAACCTTCGCGGCATGCTCAACGGCGTCGCCGCCGCGCTGCCCGTCTTCCGTGAGCAAGGGTCGGGCCACTTGGTGAGCATCGTCTCCGTGGCCGGACTGTCCGTGTCCCCCTCGATGGCCGTCTACGCCGCGACCAAGAACGCGGTGCGCACCGTCCACGAGGGGCTGCGCACGGAGTCCACCGACGGGGTGGTGCGCACGACAGCCATTTCGCCGGGATACGTCCGCACCGATCTCGCCGACTCCATGGCGGACCCGCACATCCGCGAGCAGACGCGCAAGAACATGGACGCCGTGGGCATCCCTCCGGCGGCGGTCGCCCGCGCGGTGGCCTTCGCCATCGAGCAGCCCGACGACGTCGAGATCGGCGAGATCAACGTCCGCCCCACCGTCCAGGCATGACGCGCGCTCAAGCGCCCACCGCGAGGAACTGCCGGGCGCCGCGCAACGTGATGTGCAGCTTGCGCTGGGTGGCTCTGTCTCCGCTGCGGCCTTGGCCGCGCCGTAAGGGGTGACAGGGTCGGGGAGGCAGCTTTCGTCGTAGTGGACGTGGGCGCCGGAGAACACCGCGTCACGCCCCCGGAGTGCTGCCGGGCCTGGTCGCGAACGTCGCGGCCGTCGCGTGCCCGGCCGCTGCCGCCTGGCGCACCAGCTCAGCGCCCAGGAACCCGCTACCGCCGATGATCAGGACCGTCATGACGCGACACAGTAGAGGATCCTCAGGGCGGGGCGACGACGGACGGGTCAGCCGGACTGCACATCATCCTGGATCTCGGCGACGAGCTTCTTCGCCGCCGCCAGCTTCGGCCCATGGACCGCGGGGTCCGTGGCGTTGAGCTCGGTGAAGATGTCCACGGCTTCCCGCGCCCGTGTGAGCGCCTCGTCCCGTCGGCCGGACTGTTGCAGGTAGGGGATCGTGGGAAACATCAGCCAGTCGCCCAGCCCGCCGCGATACCTCCCGGGGTTCCCGGTGGCGAGTTGGCGGAGCAGGTCGGTGGCCTCGATGGCGCGCTGCACGCCTTGGGCGTGGTCGGGTTTACCCCACAGAGCCTGGGCCAGATTGACCAGCACCCACGCCTTTCGGTACAGGAGTTCCTCGGACCCCGGTTGTTCACCGATCAGCTTCTCGTAGAGGCCCAGCGCCTCCCGCATACGGGCGATGGCCTCGTCGTGGCGGCCACTGCCCATCAGATACGCGCCCGCCGGGAACACCAGCCACTGCGCGAGCCCGGGCCGGTAGGTGGGTTTCCTGGTGGCGAGTTGGCGGAGCAGGTCGGTGGCCTCGATGGCGCGCTGCACGCCTTGGGCGTGGTCGGGCTTGCCCCACAGAGCCTGGGCCAGATTGACCAGCACCCACGCCTTTCGGTACAGGAGTTCCTCGGACCCCGGTTGTTCACCGATCAGCTTCTCGTAGAGGCCCAGCGCCTCCCGCATACGGGCGATGGCCTCGTCGTGGTGGCCACTGCCCATCAGATACGTGCCCGCCGGGAACACCAGCCACTGCGCGAGCGTCGCACGGTAGCCGGGGTCCTGGGCCACGACCTCGCGGGCGACCGCAATCGCGTCGGCCGCCCGGGCGTTGGCCTCCTCGCGCGCCGGGCCCGGCAGGCTCCACAGGGTCTGGGCGCGCGCCACCAGGGCTCGCGCATCGGCGATGCGGGCCGACGCGGCCGGCGTGGCCGGGTCGTAGAAACACGTCTGGAGCTTCGGCACCTCGCCGATCTCGCTGCCGAAGTCGACCCGGTAGAGCGATACGCTGCGCGCCGCCGTCGACACCGCGGCCAGCTCGGCGTACGACCACCAGGGCTGCCCGAGCCGCAGCGGCGCCGACCACTGGGGCTGCTGAGCATCCCGGTAGATGGTCTGAACGCGGCTGTCCCGGCCGTACCAGAACCAGTTGGCCCGCCGGTCCCCGGTCACCGCCGGAACGGTCGTGAAGGGCACGCCCCACTTGGTGAGGTGCTGCGGGGTGACCTCGGTCGGGGCGCTCCAGCCGCCGTCGTAGTAAAGGTTCCACATGGACCCGAACGTGCCCTGCCACACCACATCGGCTTTTCCGTCGCCGGTGCCCATGGCCTGGATGGACGACGGGAAGTCGTTCCCGGGGAATTCGGCGATCTGCGCGGGCGCGCTCCACGCGGGGTCGGCCGCGTGGGCGTCGTAGGTGACGCAGTGCAGTGTGCGGTCGTTCATGGTCCACACCACCAGCACGACCCCCGGCGAGGGACAGGCCACCGTGAGGTCCGAGCCCAGCGACGTGGCGCCCGCCGGGGTCGCCGCCTGGGGTGGCCCCCACGCCCCCTTGGCGTCCTGAAAGGCGGCCATCAGCGTGCTGGTGCCATTGTCCCGCCACACCACGACGACCGAGCCCGGTGTCGCGGCGGCCTCGGCATATGAGACGTCGGTGGCGTCGCCGCTCACCCTGACCGGAGCGTCCAGCCATCCGGTCGGCCGGGTGGGGTCGGTGCGCGTGGCGTAGATGCCGCCGTCCTTGCCCATCATCACCACGGTGACGAGGCCCGGCCCCGATGACACGGCGCGCGGCGTGGGTTCCCTCCGCACCGTGTTCTCCGCACTGATGGCCACCGACGGTTTCCAGGCCGGTGCGGTCGCGGTGGAGTCGTAGGAGGTGGTGCGGAGTTGTGCCTTGTCCGGGTCCCGCCACACCAGCACGGTGCGCCCCGGCCGGTCCGAGGCCGCGACCAGGGACGCCATGCTGTCCGGCACTTCCACCGTGGCCCAGGGGGACCATCCGGGTGTGCGCGGGTCCTTGGCCCAGTAGGCCACGGTGTCGTGAAAGCCGATGAGTTTGGCCAGACCCGTCCTGACCTGCATATCGGCGCGCAGCTGGTCGGAGTAGTAGGACCGGGCGTCGTCGTATTCGGCCTGCCCGCCGGGGCGCCACCCGACTTCGGTGTGTCCGGTGTCGTAGCCGGTGATGTGGTCCACGCACTGGTGGGCCAGGAAGTAGCTTCCGCGGTTGTCCGGACCGCCGCCGATGTGCGGTTCGATGGCCTGGTCGGCGTGCTGGAACACCCAGTCCAGCCGCGCCGCGTGCCGGGTCAGCTCCTCGCGGGCCAGCCGGTCGTCGCGGTACTGCGGATTGAGCCCGGCGATCACGCCGAACCGGACGGTCAGCACATAGACATAGGCGATGTACGCCAGCCGGTGGTCGAAGACGCTCTCCGGCGAGTTCGGATCCGGGCGGTAGAAGTAGGAGTCGCCCTCCAGGAGCGTATTCGCCGCCAGCCGTGAGTTGTTGTCCGCGTTGGACCGCAGCAGCGGGTCCTTGCGTCCACCGGCGACCCAGGCGTTGAGCTCGTCCATGGCCGTGCGGGCCCGCCCGCGCAGGCCGTCCAGATCGCGCCGCAGATTGAGGACGTACGCCTGCTGCTCGACTCTGACGGCCTGTTTCACGGCCTCGAGCACCTCGTCGAACCGCCCCTGGAGGGCGACGAAATCCTGGTGCAGCACCTCCAGTCTGGCCAGGATCTCCTCTTCGGGAGTGGGGCTGTGGCTGCCGAGGCTGACGAAGGCGACGATGCCCTGGTATGCCTCGTACGCCTTCTTACCGGCTTCGTATACCGCCAGTGCGGTGACGATGGGCGTGGCCATATCCGGTGTTTCCCCCCTCGGCCCGTGCCCCCCGCGGGCACGCCTGACGCAAGTGAACCACCGGACAACCACACATATGCTGGAAAATTACTTGAGCGCCCGCCATATGCGCTATAAGCCCCCGATCGGACACTATTCCGGGGCGCTGGATTCGGACCGCGTTCGCGAGTGATCACTCGTGTGTGGCATCACCGGCTGGGTCTCCTACCGCCGCGGGCACCTGGATGACCGGCAAGGCGGCGCTCGGTCATCGCAGACTGGCCGTCATCGACCTGCCCGGCGGGGCCGAGCCCATGACCGTCGAGACGGCCGACGACCCCGTCACCCTGGTGTACTCCGGTGAGGCGTACAACTTCACCGAGCTGCGCGACGAACTGCGCCGCAGGGGCCACCGGTCGCGAACCGGCGCCGACGCGGGAGCGGTCCGGGCGTTGCCCCGACAGGCGTAACGCAGCGTGATCAGATCCGGGCGTCGAGTTCGTACAGTGGCCCCATGTGGCGCCTTCCGCAAGCCGGTACCCTCGCCGTCCTCAAGCTCCCGGCCGCACTGCTGCTGGTCACGCTCGCGTTGGTGGGCTTCGGCACGCTCCTGTCGGCGGGCGGGCTGACCGTACTGACGGTGCACCCCACGCGGACGGTCAGCCCGCATCCCACCCCCACGGACACCACGTCCGGCCCGCCGACCACACCACCCACCACACCGCCCACCACGCCGCCGACCTCGCCCGTCACGTCTCCGCCCACCACGCCGCCGACCAGCCCCGCCCCGCAGTCCGCGCCCGCCACGCCGGGCCCCGCCTCGGGCCCGCAGGTCCAGGGCGGACAGGAGGTGGTGGCCAATTCGGCGGCGCTGCTCACCACCTGGATCGGGCTGATCAGCCAGGTGCTCGGGCTGCTGACGGCGATGATCGGGCTGGTCGCCGCGGGCCGCGGTCCGGCCACCATCGAGCCCGCCGACCGCGGAGGGTCCGAGCCGCCCGAGGACAGGCGGCCTCGTCACCGGTGACCGCCCGCGTGACCGGCGTGGCCGATGGCCGCGGTCGCGCATGCCCGGAAGGAGGGTGCGCATGCCGAGGAAGGCGCCCACCAGATCGACGTCGAGGATCCGGGGTGTGGTGGTACCGCATCTGGGGGAACCCACCGGCCAGGGCCTCTCCCTCCTCGTCCGGTGCGCGAAGCGGGCCATGGATCACACGCGTTCCACCACGGTCGCGTTGGCCATGCCACCCCCTTCACACATCGTCTGGAGCCCGTAACGGCCCCCGGTCCGACGCAGCTGGTGGACCAGCGTCGTCAGCAGCCGGGCGCCGGTGGCACCCAACGGGTGGCCCAGGGCGATCGCGCCGCCGAAGGCGTTGGTGCGTTCCGGATCGGCGCCGGTTTCCGCGAGCCATGCCTGTACCACCGGAGCGAACGCCTCGTTGATCTCCACCAGGTCGATCCGGTCGAGGGCCAGTCCCGACCGGTCCAGCACCTTCTCGGTGGCAGGGATGGGCCCGGTGAGCATGAGGACGGGGTCGGAACCGACGACGGCCATGGTGTGCACCCGGGCCAGCGGCACCAGCCCGAGTCGGCGCACGGCGTCCTCGGAGGCGACCAGCAGGGCGGCGGCCCCGTCGGAGATCTGGCTGGACACCGCGGCGGTCAGCCGGCCGCCCACGGTGAGGGGCTTCAGCCCCGCCATCTTCTCCAGCGAGGTGTCAGCGCGCGGCCCCTCGTCGGTCTCCAGCCCGAACGTGGGCACGATCTCGTCCGCGAAGACCCCGCCCGCCTGGGCCGCCAGCGCCCGCTGGTGGCTGGCCAGTGCGTAGCGCTCCATGTCCTGCCGGGAGATGCCCCACTTCTCCGCGATCAGCTCCGCCCCACGGAACTGGGAGATCTCCTGATCGCCGAAGTGGCTGCGCCAGCCGTCCCCGTCGTACGGGGTCCCCATGCCCTCGCGCTCCCCGAGGACGACCGGGCTGCCGATGGGCACCAGACTCATCGACTCGACCCCGCCCGCCACGACGAGATCGGCGGAGCCGGACATCACGGCCTGGGCCGCGAAGTGCACGGCCTGCTGGGACGAGCCGCACTGCCGGTCGATGGTCGTGCCCGGCACGTGCTGGGGCAGACCACCGGCCAGCCAGGAGGTGCGGGCGATGTTGCCGGTCTGCGCGCCGATCTGGCTCACGCAGCCGAAGTACACGTCGTCCACGGAGCCGGGATCGATACCGGTCCGGTCGACGAGCGCGCGCAGCACGTGCGCTCCGAGGTCTGCGGGATGGACGCCGCTCAGGGTGCCCTCGCGGCGGCCGACGGGGGTGCGGACGGCGTCGACGATGAAGGCTTCGGTCACGGTGCGCTCCGGAGTCTTGGGGGGCGGGGTGATTCGGGGCGGGCGGGCCCGCGGTCAGACGTTGCGCCGGTATTCCCCGCCGACCTCGAAGAAGGCCTCGGTGATCTGCTGGAGGGAGCAGACCCGGGCGGCGTCCATCAGCACCGCGAACACGTTGCGGCCACTGGTGGCGGCGTCCTTGAGCGCGGCCAGGGCGGCGGGCGCCTCCTCGCGGTGGCGGTCCTGGAAGTCGCCGACGCGCTTCAGCTGGGACTGCTTCTCGTCCTCGGTGGCGCGGGCCAGCTCGACGGCCGTCCGGCCCCCTTCGGCGTCGGCGTGGGGGTGGCGGAACGTGTTGACGCCGATGATGGGCAGGGTGCCGTCGTGCTTGCGCTGCTCGTAGAGCATGGACTCGTCCTGGATGCGCCCGCGTTGGTAGCCCGTCTCCATGGCGCCGAGCACCCCGCCGCGCTCGCTGATCCGCTCGAACTCGCTCAGCACCGCCTCCTCCACCAGGTCGGTGAGCTCGTCGATGACGAAGGAGCCCTGCAACGGGTTCTCGTTCATCGCCAGGCCCCACTCCCGGTTGATGATCAGCTGGATGGCGAGCGCGCGGCGCACCGAGTCCTCGGTGGGGGTGGTGACGGCCTCGTCGTAGGCGTTGGTGTGCAGGCTGTTGCAGTTGTCGTAGATGGCGATCAACGCTTGCAGGGTGGTGCGGATGTCGTTGAAGTCCATCTCCTGGGCGTGCAGGGAGCGTCCGGAGGTCTGCACGTGGTACTTCAGCTTCTGGCCCCGTGTCCCCGCGCCGTAACGCTCCCGCATGGTCACCGCCCAGATGCGGCGGGCCACCCGGCCGAGCACGGAGTACTCCGGGTCCATGCCGTTGGAGAAGAAGAACGACAGGTTGGGGGCGAAGTCGTCGATGTGCATCCCACGGGCGAGATAGGCCTCGACGTAGGTGAAGCCGTTGGCGAGGGTGAAGGCGAGCTGGCTGATCGGGTTGGCCCCGGCCTCGGCGATGTGGTAGCCGGAGATGGACACCGAGTAGAAGTTGCGCACCTCCTTCTCGATGAACCACTCCTGGATGTCGGCCATCATCCGCAGACTGAACTCGGTGGAGAACAGGCAGGTGTTCTGGCCCTGGTCCTCCTTGAGGATGTCGGCCTGCACGGTGCCGCGGACACTGCGCAGGACATGCGCCCGGACCTGTTCGGCCTCCTCGGCGGTCGGCTCGCGCCCGTGCTCGGTGGCGTGGGCGTCGAGTCGCTGGTCGATCGCGGTGTTGAGGAAGAAGGCGAGGATGGTCGGCGCCGGGCCGTTGATCGTCATGGAGACCGACGTCGTGGGCGCGGTCAGGTCGAAGCCGTCGTACAGCGCCTTCATGTCCTCCAGGGTGGCCACCGACACACCCGAGGTTCCCACCTTGCCGTAGATGTCGGGACGCAGGTCCGGATCGCGGCCGTAGAGGGTGACCGAGTCGAAGGCGGTGGACAGCCGGGTGGCTTCGCTGTCCTGGGAGAGGTAGTGGAAGCGGCGGTTGGTACGGAACGGATCGCCCTCACCGGCGAACATCCGCGCCGGGTCCTCGCCCTCCCGTTTGAACGGGAACACCCCGGCGGTGAACGGGAAGAACCCCGGAAGGTTCTCGGAGTGGAGGAACCGCAGCAGCTCTCCGTGGTCGGTGTAGCGCGGCAACGCCACCCGGGGGATCCTGCTCCCGGACAGTGACTCGCGCACCAGCGTGGTGCGCAGCTCGCGGTCGCGTGTCGTCACGATGCGCTCGTCGCCGGAGTAGTCGCGTACGGTCTGCGGCCAATCGGCCAGCGCTCCGCGCGCTTCCGGTGCGAAGGTGTCCTCCGCGTCCTTCAGCAGCTTTTCGACGTCGTCGGTGTGCGCGCCGACCGCCGCCAGCTCGTCGCGGACGGCCGCCAGCCGCTGGATCCGGCGGGCCTGCCCGGCCAGGACGTCGGTCCGCTCGTGATAACCGCGCACCGTGTCGGCGATCTCCGCCAGGTAACGCACCCGGGCCGGGGGCACGACCTGGGTGGCACCGCTGGAGTGGCGCACCGCCACCTCGGGAAGCGCTCCGGGCACCACGGGCAGGCCGCGCTCGGCGAACAGGTCCCGCAGATGCTGGTAGAGCGCGGTGACCCCGTCGTCGTTGAAGGTCGACGCGCTGGTCCCGAAGACCGGCATGTCCTCCGGCCGCTGCCCGAACGCCTCGCGGTTGCGCACCAGTTGTCGGCCCACGTCACGCAGCGCGTCCTTGGCTCCGCGCCGCTCGAACTTGTTGATGGCCACCACGTCGGCGAAGTCGAGCATGTCGATCTTCTCCAGCTGGGAAGCCGCGCCGAACTCCGGTGTCATCACGTACAGCGACACGTCCACGTACGGGACGATCGCGGCGTCCCCCTGCCCGATGCCCGGCGTCTCCACGATCACCAGGTCGAAACCGGCCGCCTGACAGGCCGCGATGGCGTCCGCCAGACCCTCGGGAACCTCGCGTCCGCCGCGGGTGGCGAGCGAGCGGAAGAACACCGTGTCGCCGTCGAGGCAGTTCATGCGGATCCGGTCGCCCAGCAGGGCGCCCCCGCCGCGCCGCCGGGTCGGATCCACGGCCAGCACCGCCACCTTGAGCCTGCCGTCCTGGTCGCTGCGCAGCCGACGTACCAGCTCGTCCGTCAGCGAGGACTTCCCCGAGCCGCCGGTGCCGGTGATGCCGAGGACCGGTGTCCGGCGGGATGCCGCGGCCTCGCGCAGGACGCGCAGATCCGGGTCGGTCACCGCACCGGCCTCCAGGCCGGTGAGCAGCCGGGCCAGGGCGGGCCTCTCCCCCGCCAGCACCTGGTCCGGCGCGACCGGAGCCAGATCCCACAGGGCGGTGTCGCACTCTTCGACCATCGAGTTGATCATCTTGGCCAGGCCGAGGCGCTGGCCGTCCTCCGGGGAGAAGATCCGCACCCCGGCCCGGGCCAGCCGGGCGATCTCCTCCGCGACGATGACCCCGCCACCGCCACCGAAGACCTTCACGTGTCCGGCGCCACGCTCCCGCAGCAGCTCCACCAGGTACTCGAAGTACTCGATGTGTCCGCCCTGGTAGGAGCTCACGGCCACGCCCTGGACGTCCTCCTCCAGCGCCGCCGTCACCACCTCGTCGACTGAGCGGTTGTGCCCGAGGTGCACCACCTCGACCCCTTGGGCCTGGAGGATGCGGCGCATGATGTTGATCGCCGCGTCGTGCCCGTCGAAGAGGCTCGAAGCCGTGACGAACCGGACCGGGTGCTTCGAGCGGTACAGGGAGTCGGCGGAGGCGGAAGCAGGCAAGGTGTCCTCCAGAGGGGGAGTGAACGAAGCGAACAAGCGGACGCGCCTCCGGCCGGAAGCGACCACGTCACGACCCGTGATGCAGCAACCGTCACCGAAAGTGAACTACTAGGACGTCCAAGTAAATCGGGAGACGATGGACCGCACAAGCCGAATCCGGTGTGCCCCTGCTCTCACTGTCGGATGCGGCATGCTCGCCCAGCACTCGGGCAGCGGCTTGGTCCGACGTCAGCCCTTGCGGGTCTTGACCTCCTCGGTGAGCTGCGGGACGACCTCGAAGAGGTCACCGACCACGCCGTAGTCGACCAGGTCGAAGATCGGGGCCTCGGCGTCCTTGTTGACGGCCACGATGGTCTTCGAGGTCTGCATACCGGCCCGGTGCTGAATCGCACCCGAGATACCGGCCGCGATGTACAGCTGCGGGGACACGGTCTTCCCCGTCTGACCCACCTGGTTGGTGTGCGGGTACCAGCCCGCGTCCACCGCCGCACGCGAGGCACCCACGGCCGCGCCGAGGGAGTCCGCCAGGGCCTCGACGACGGGGAAGTTCTCCGCACCACCGACACCACGGCCACCGGAGACGACGATCGCGGCCTCGGTCAGATCCGGACGACCCGTCGACTCACGCGCGGCACGCGAGACGACCTTCGTCCCCGTCGCCTGCCCGGAGAACGACACCTCCAGCGCCTCGGCGGCGCCCGCGGCCGGGGCCGCCTCCGGCGCGGCCGAATTGGGCTTGACCGTGATGACCGGCGTGCCCTTGGTGACCCGGGACTTGGTGGTGTACGCGGCCGCGAACACCGACTGCGTCGCCACCGGACCCTCCGCACCGGCCTCCAGGTCGACGGCGTCGGTGATGATGCCCGACCCGATACGCACCGCCAGCCGCGCCGCGATCTCTTTGCCCTCCGCCGAGGACGGGAACAGCACGGCGGCCGGGCTCACCGCCTGGTACGCGGCCTGAACCGCATCCACCTTCGGCACCACCAGGTAGTCGGCGAACTCCGGCGCATCGGCGGTCAGCACCCGGGTGGCGCCGTACTCGGCGACGGTCGCGGCGGTGTCGGCGGCACCGGCACCCAGGGCGACGGCGACCGGCTCACCGATCCGGCGGGCCAGCGTCAGCAACTCCAGGGTGGGCTTGCGGACGGCACCGTCCACGTGGTCGACATAGACGAGGACTTCAGCCATGAGACTTCTTCTCTCCTGCGAATACGAGGTATCAGGGGCGGTGAGACGGTCAGATTCAGATGAACTTCTGACCGGCAAGGAACTCTGCGAACTGCTTGCCGCCCTCGCCCTCGTCCTTGACGATCGTGCCCGCCGTACGGGCCGGGCGCTCCTCGGCGCCGTCGACCGCGCTCCAGGCGCCCTCCAGCCCCACCTCTTCGGCCTCGATGTCGAGGTCGGACAGGTCCCAGGAGGTCACCGGCTTCTTCTTGGCCGCCATGATGCCCTTGAACGACGGGTAGCGGGCCTCGCCCGACTGGTCGGTCACCGACACCACCGCCGGAAGCGCCGCCTCCAGGTGCTCGGTCGCGGTGTCGCCGTCCCGGCGGCCCTTGACCATGCCATCCTCGACCGAAACCTCCGACAGCAGCGTCACCTGCGGGACACCCAGGCGCTCGGCCAGGATCGCCGGAAGCACACCCATCGTGCCGTCCGTGGAGGCCATACCGCAGATGACCAGGTCGTAACCGGTCTTCTCCACCGCCTTGGCCAGCACCAGCGAGGTACCCAGCGCATCGGTGCCGTGCAGATCGTCGTCCTCGACGTGCACGGCCTTGTCGGCACCCATCGACAGCGCCTTGCGCAGCGCGTCCTTGGCGTCCTCCGGGCCCACGGTCAGCACCGTGATCTCCGCGTCGGCACCTTCCCGCTGACGCTCCTCCGCGATCTGGAGGGCCTGCTCGACCGCGTACTCGTCCAGCTCCGAGAGCAGGCCGTCCACATCGTCACGGTCGAGCGTCAGGTCCTCGGCGAAGTGCCGATCACCGGTGGCGTCGGGCACGTACTTCACACAGACAACGATCCTCAAGCTCACGCCGACTCTCCTTACGGTTCTCGGATGGCTGCGCTGCCGAACCGGAGCACCTGAAGGAGGGTATGGCACTCAGTACCCTTAGTAAAGGTACTCAGTGTCGCTCATGCCGGTGCTGATGCTACGTTCCCTCCATGACGGACGTACGCGACGAAGGCGGGGCGACCGCGGCGACCGGCGGGCCCGGGCCGTCCGGCAGGACACCCATGCGCGAGGTGCTCATCGAGGCCGCGTTCCAGCTCTTCATGGAGCACGGTTTCGAGCGGACCACGGTGGACGACATCGTGGCGCGGGCCGGAGTGGGGCGTCGGTCGTTCTTTCGCTACTTCCCGTCCAAGGAAGACGTCGTCTTCCCCGAACATGAGCGCTGCCTGACCGAGATGAGCGCCTTCCTCGCGAAGAGCACCGACGGCGAACCGCTCGACGCGGTCTGCGACGCGGCCCGGCTGGTCATGCGGATGTACGCCGCGAACCCCGAGTTCTCCGTGCAGCGCTATCGTCTCACGCGCGAAGTGCCCAGCCTGCGCGGCTACGAACTGTCCGTGGTGCACCGCTACGAGCGGACCCTGGCCCACTACCTCCGGCAGCGCTACGCGGGAGACCGGAACGGAGCGCTTCGGGCGGAAGTGCAGGCCGCGGCCGTCGTCGCCGCGCACAACAACGGGCTGCGGGCCTGGCTGCGAGGCGGGGGGCACGGCGATGCCGCGGAAACGGTGGATCAGGCACTGACCTTCGTCCGGCAGACGTGGGACGGCGCCGGTGAATCCGCGGAGGGCGGCACCGCGCCCGCACCGGAGGACGATGTGATCGTCATGGTGGCGCCACGGGGGGCTCCCATGTGGCGCGTGGTGCAGAAGATCGAGAAGACACTGGGCGGCGAGTAGCCACCGCCATGGCACTCAGCTCCCTTGACCGAGGGTACTCAGTGCCATAGCGTGCGGCGTCGGAACGCGAGCCGGACCGTCGGCCCCTCTCCACAAGCCTGCCCTTCCCCTACGAAGGACCGCCATGGAAAACGTCTCCCGCCTCGGTGTCGTCGGCTGCGGTCTGATGGGTTCCGGCATCGCCGAAGTCGCCGCCCGTCAGGGCCTGGACGTCCTGGTGGCCGAGGCCACCCAGGACGCTGCCGAGGCAGGCCGCCGCCGCCTCACGGCCTCCCTGGACCGTGGCCTGCGGCGCGGCAAGCTCACCGAGGAGCAGCGCGACCAGGCCCTGGCCCGGCTGACATTCACCTGCCACCTCGGTGACCTGGCTGACCGTCAGTTCGTCATAGAGGCGGTCGCCGAACAGCGGGACCTCAAGACCACGGTCATGCAGACCCTCGACAAGGAGGTCGTCGACCCGCGGGCGATCCTGGCCACCAACACCTCCTCCCTGCCCGTCGTCGACCTCGCAGCCGTGACCAGCCGACCGGAGCAGGTCATCGGGATGCACTTCTTCAACCCGGTCCCGGTGCAGCCCCTGGTGGAGCTGATCCCCGCCCTGACCACGGCCTCCGAGACACTGGAGCGCGCCGGGGACTTCGCCACCCAGCGGCTGGGCAAACGGACGATTCAGGCCCCGGACCGCTCCGGCTTCGTGGTCAACGCCCTGCTGGTGCCGTATCTCCTGGCCGCCGTCCGCATGGTGGAGACCGGCACCGCTCGTCCGGAGGACATCGACCACGGGATGGAGCTGGGCTGTGCCCACCCCATGGGGCCCCTGCGACTGCTCGACCTCATCGGACTCGACACCGCCCAGGCCGTTGCCGAGTCGCTGTACGAGGAGTTCAAGGAACCCCTGTACGCGCCGCCCGCCCTGCTGCGCCGCATGGTCGCCGCCGGACGGCTGGGCCGCAAGAGCGGCCACGGCTTCTACGTCTACTGAAGCCGTCATCGACTAGTACGGCAGTCAGACTTCCTGAGCTCGCCGGACTGCTCGCGCCCGGGGACGCCGTGCGTGATCAGGTGCGTGGCTTCGTCGCCCGCCATCTGGGAGCCGCCGGGGGTTCGAGCAGCGCGGAATCGGCTACGTCTTCGCCATCGGCCGCGACTTCCAGATCACGACCTCCGGGCGCCAGAAGATGCGCGCCGATGCGGCGCTCGGCTCGCCGGCACCCGGTGGGCGATCGAAGACGACTTCCAGGACGCGAAACAGGCGGTCGGCCTCGACCACACCCAGGCGCGCGGCTACCGGGCCTGGAAGCGGCACACCGCGCTCGCGCTCGCCGCCTACGCGCTGCTGGCCGTCGCATCGGCCATGGCCAAAGCCACCCGCCCCGCACCTGTCCTACCCGATGATGCCGACCAGAAGGCGCCGGCCGGCTGCGGCATGACCGCGCTGACCGTCCCCGAGATCCAGCGCCTTCTCACCGTGATCACACGGCGAATACAACAGGCCCCGGACCTCGCGTTCCACCTGGCCTGGTCCGATTGGAGACGAAGCCACCCGGCCCGAGCTCGTTGGCACCACTACCGCGCACGCCTCGAACTCATGAAATGACTGTGCGTACCAGGCTGCGAGTCCGACGGCCGTCTCAGATTCGTTACGCGCGCAACGCCTGCGACAGCGCGTCAACGGTCACGCCCACGATAGCCAGGAGCTGCACCGGGCTCGCCCCGGCCCTGCTCATGACGGCGAGCGACTGGTTCACAGCCGCCGCGTGTACAGCGAAGGCCTCGGCGTCCTGGTCGGTCAGTCGGCCGGCCTTCAGCGCGGCGCGCAGGCGCAGGCGCTGGAAGCCGAGCGCCTGCTTAGCGTGCGCTGCGACGGTCGGACTCAGCACTGGAATTGCCATGGCTGACTGGGCAATCAGGCATCCATCAGGTAGTTCGGGATCGGCGATGCGCTCGAGGGTGACGTCGAAGAACGCACGAACAGCGGCAACGGGTTCCGAAGCTGCACACGATAGGGCGGCGTCGTACTTCTCGCCATAGCGCGCGGCGTAGAGATCCAGGCAGCGCAGGAAGAGCGTGTCCTTGTCGCCGAGGGAGGAGTAGATGGAACTGCGGTTCAGGCCGGTTGCCCGAGACAAATCGTCCAATGAGGTGTCCGCGTAGCCGTCGCGCCAGAACTGGATCATCGCGGCGTCGAGCGCCGTGTCCATGTCGAACTGCTTCTTGCCTGCCATGCGGCACTTCCTTGCCGATGCGTCGATGGTTCGGACTGTGTTGCGCACCATTCTATCTTGAACTGATCAGTTCAAGATGTGTTAGCTTTCAAGCGTGGTCATGGCCAGCACCGTCCCAACCGCACACCTGACACCGATGGAGGATCCCCGTGACCGGCCCAGCAACCAGCACCACTCCGCATGTCTCCGAAAGCAACCCCATCCGCGACCTGCCCCTACAGCATCTGGCCGGATTCACTCACCGCTGGGTCGACGCGGACGGCGTCCGCCTTCATGCCGTCGAAGGCGGACGGCCGAGCGGCCCGGCCGTCGTCCTGCTCGCCGGATTCCCGCAAACCTGGTGGGCCTGGCGAAAGGTGATGCCCGGCCTCACCCACCGGTTCCACGTCATCGCGATCGACCTGCCGGGCCAGGGCCACTCCGAGCGTCCTGAGCGCGGCTACGACACGCACACGGTCGCCGCGCACGTCCACGCCGCGGTGAAGGCTCTCGGAGTGTCGACTTACTCCCTGGTCGCCCACGACATCGGCGCCTGGGTCGCTTTCTCCCTCGCCCTCAACTTCGAGAGCCACCTGCGCGGGGTCGCTCTGCTCGACGCCGGAATTCCCGGTATCACTCTCCCGGAGGCGATTCCCACCGACCCGGATCGAGCGTGGAAAACCTGGCATTTCGCGTTCCACACCGTGCCCGACCTGCCCGAGACGCTGCTTGCCGGCCGCGAACGCGAGTACGTCGGCTGGTTCCTGAAGGTGAAGGCCCTGTCTCCCGACACGTTCGACGACGCCGAGCTCGACCACTACACGGCGGCCGTCGCCGTCGACGGCGGCCTGCGCGCTTCCCTCGCGTACTACCGAGACGCCGCGGAGTCAGCGCGCAAGAACCGCGAGGCGCTCAAGTGGCGGCACCTGACCGTGCCCATCCTCGGAATCTCCAGCAGCCACGGCTCCGTTCCGGACATGGCCGCCTCCATCAGCCCATGGGCCGACAACACCACCCGAATCGTCGTGCCCGACGCTGGACACTTCATCCCCGACGAGCAGCCCGAAGCTATCGCTGCCGCGATAACAGACTTCATCGCCGACGACGACTGACACCCGTCGAACCTACCCGACCGCGCCGCCCAAGGCCGCGCGAAACTCAGACCACGAAGTCCAACTGCCGTACTAGGCAGAGGGCGTGGGCAGTTTTGCCGTCCGTCCGCCGTCGAGCACCACTGTCTCTCCCGTCAGAAAGCTCGACTTGTCACTGGCGAGGTAAACGGCGAGGTCGCCGACATCGCTGGGCTGTCCTACGCGCCCCAGAGGGTGCAAGCGGTTGAGAGCGTCACGGGCCGCGGGTGGATCAGGGTGGGACGCCAGGTAGGTCTCGCTGAGTTCGGAAGTGATCCATCCGGGGGCGATCGCATTGCAGCGGATATTGTGCTCGCCGAGATCGACCGCCAGGGCGCGCGTCATGCCATGAATGCCTGCTTTGGAGGCGCAGTAGGCCGCATGTCCGGGGTTCGCCCCGAGCCCTTCGATGGAGCCGATGTTGATGATGCTTCCCCCGCCCCGTTCTCGCATGTGCGGCAGAGCCGCCTGAGCCAGGAACAACGGTGCGCGCATATTGACGGCGACCATGAGGTCCCACTCTTCCACCAGAATGCGGGAGACGCTGCGCTCGAACATGATTCCGGCGTTGTTGACCAGGATGTCCAGGCCGCCGAACCGCTCGACGACACCCTCGACAGCTGCTGCGATCGATGACGGGATACTCAGGTCGGCGTGCACATGAGCGACCTGGGGGTGGTTCTGAAGCGCGGTGTCCAGAGCTTGGCGCTGCACGACCGTCACCTGAGCCCCTTCCTCAAGGAAGCGATCGACGATGCCTCGGCCTATTCCGCGCCCGCCGCCGGTCACCAGGGCGGCTTTTCCGTCCAGTTGCACTGCGCGTCTCCTCAGTTCGCCACCGGCTTGGCGCCCGTGACCTCGACGGTTTCTCCGGCGATGTAACGGGACTCGCTGGATGCGAGGAACGCGATGACGTCTGCGATCTCTTCGGGCTCCGCGATGTGTCCCAGCGGTACGGTCTTGTTCAATTCCGCAACGGCCTTGTCCGGATCCAGGCCCCGGCGCTCGAACCCGGAGCGCAGCATGGGTGTGTTGATTTCGTGCGGGCAGACGGCGTTGACCCGGATGCCATCGGGTGCGTGATCGCGCCCCAGGCTCTTGGTGAAGGAGGCCACCGCTCCCTTGCTGGTGCAGTAGGCGACGTGCTGGGGCCCCGGGTACACCCCCCAGACGGAAGAGGTGTTGACGATGGCACCTCCCCCACGCGCCTTCATAGGAGGAATGGCGGCTCGACACAGGTAGAACATTGCCGTGAGATTGACGTCGAGGGCGGTGTGCCACATGTCGTCGGAGGTCTCCAGAATCGTCCCTCGGGGGATGATCCCGGCGTTGTTGACCAGGACATCCACGCCACCGAAGTGTTCCACGGTTTCCGCGACCACTCGCTCGCAGTAGGTCTTTTCCCGCAGGTCACCGACGATGAACTTCATGGCACCACCGGCCGCTTCGATGTCCTTCGCCAGTGACCGGCATCCCTCCGCCGAAACGTCGGCCACCATCACAACGGCCCCTTCCCCCGTCAGCTTGCGCACCAGGGCCCTGCCCACGCCTCCTGCGCCGCCCGTGACGATGGCGACCTTTCCCGAAAACCTCACCGAGCTTCTCCTTCAGAGCGATATGCGATCGAGAGCCTTATGGCGTCAGGCAGATGCCGGTTCCCGGCGTCCGTTCACCCGGCGGGCGATGGCCCAGGGGTTCGCCTCTTGCAGGGCCGGCGGAAGCTGGGTCTCGGGGAAGGACTGGTAGGCCACCGGCCGCATGAAGCGGCCGATCGAGGCGGTGCCCACGGAGGTGGTGGCGGGCGCCGTGGTGGCCGGGTACGGCCCCCCGTGGTGCTGGGCGTAGGAGACGGTGACACCGGTCGGCCAGCTGTTCCACAGCACCCGGCCGCTCTTGCCGCGCAGTGCGCTCACCAGGCCGGTGAGCTGCTCGTCGGACTCGGCCTGGATGGTGGCGGTGAGCTGTCCGCCCAGCAGGGACGCCAGCTCCTCCAGCTCGCCTTCGGAACGGTATTGGACGATCACGGTGGCCGGGCCGAAGATTTCCTGTTCCAGCACGGTGGCGTCGTTCCGGACGTCCTCCGAGGTGGTGATCAGCACCGTGGGGTGGGGCGCCTCGGCATCGTCACCGGCGATGAGCTCGTCCACCGTCGGCAGGGCACGTACCGAAGCAAGCGCCGTGTCGAACCCTTCGCGCAGATTCGGGGTCAGCAGCTCCGTGCGTGGCTTGGTGCCGAGTTCCGTGCGGAGTACGTCGGTGACCTCATCGACGTCGGAAGCCGGAACGAAGAGGAGTCCGGGCTTGGTGCAGAACTGCCCCATGCCCAGGGTGGAGGCGGTGGCGTAACCGGCCAGGATCTCGTCCCGACGGGTGGCCCAGGCCTTCTCGGTGACGAAGACGGGGTTGATGCTGCCCAGCTCTCCGTAGAAGGGGATGGGGACGGGACGGCGGCAGGCGCGGTCGAAGAGGGCGCGTCCCCCGGCCGGGGAGCCGGTGAATCCGATGGCCTGCACGAGCGGATGGTCCACCAGCCCCTGTGCTGCCGCACGTCCGGTCACCGTGGAGAACAGGCCCGTCGGGGCACCGGCGGCCCGAAGCGCTTCGGCCACGATCTGCCCGGTGCGCACGGCAAGAGCACGGTGACCGTCGTGGATCTTGTGCACCACCGCGCATCCGGCGGCGAGGGCGGAGGCGGAGTCTCCTCCGATCACGCTGAAGGCGAAGGGGAAGTTGGAGGCACCGAAGACGCCGACAACGCCGAGCGGCACATTGAGGCGTCGGATGTCCGGACGCGGCCCCATGCCCCAGGCAGGGTCTTCGTGGTCGATCGTGGCGGCGAAGTGCTCGCCACGGACGATCTCGTCGGCGAAGAGCCGCAGCTGGAAAACGGTGCGCTTCAGCTCGCCTTGGAGACGTCCCGTGGCCAGGTGCGTCTCCTGCTGGGCCAGCGGCACCAGCTCTTCGGCATGATCTTCCAGCGCTGAGGCAATGGCCTCCAGCCACTCCGCGCGTCGGCGAGGTGTCACATCGTGCGCCTGCTCGTAAGCCGAGTGGGCCGCTCGGATTTGCTCATCGAGCTGCTCGGCGGATGTCGTGGACGGTGCGTCCGCAGTGGTGGTCATGCTGTGTTTCCTCGTCGGTGACGGTGTTTCGCGGTTCAGTGCTGCTGTTCCAGACTGGTGTGGACGTGACGGGCCACTCGGGTGCCGCTTTCGATGGCGCCGTCGATGAACCCGGCCCAGATGTTCGCGTGGTCGCTGCTCGCGAAGTACAGGACTCCGGTGCTGGCCTGCAAGGCGTGGTGGTACTGGGTGAGTTGACCGGGCTGCTGGATCAGCCAGGTCTCCTGGGAGTGAGGGTCTGCCATCCAGTCGTGCCCGCCGACGTCGAGCACGTCGAGGTCATCGCGCCACACCCGCAACGCCGCGTCGACGGCCTTCGGGTCGTTGACGTCGATACGGGAGGAGTCGGCGCCGAAGGCGACCAGGACGGCGTCATCTTCCCCGATGAACTCGGTGCGCACGACGGAGAGCGCGTGGTGCTGTGAGGAGTAGGCGAAGAACGGCTTGACGGGGCCGCGGACGCGGATCCACGCCTTCGCTCCCCGGGATGCGGTCTTCTCCAAGCTGGGGCGGAGCTTGCCGTCCGGGAGTGCGGGGGTGATGTCGAGCTGATGCAGCATGTTCTGCGGCAGGGTGATCACCACGCGCCGGGCCCGCAGGGTTTGACCGTCACCGTATGTGATCTCGGCTCCCCGCTCGTCGTGGGTGATCGAGCGGACCGGGGCTTCCAGGCGGATGTCGGCGCCCGAGTCGGCCGCGATGGCCTCCACCAGACTCCGCGTGCCGCCCGCGAGTCGGAAGATCGCCGAGGCTTCGTGCATCAGGTGCCAGGAGCCGGCGGCCGCGGCGGTCCAGCGCAACGCACTGAGGTAGGCGCACTGGTCGAGCGGGGCGTTGAAGTGCCCTACCCAGGCCGCTTCGTTGGCGTTCTTCTCCTCCACTGGCAGCTCGAGTTCATCGAGCATCTCCTGAAGGTTGAACTGGTCGACATCGGCCAGCCGCCGCACGGTCAGGGGCTCGTCGGGGCGGGGGATCCACTTCATGGTGTCTTCCAGCAGCCGGGTCATACCCGGGTTGATCAGGTTCATGAAGTCGTCCAGGGTCCCGCGGCGCACCTCGTCACCGGCGAGCCAGTACGTTTCCTCCGAACGAGGCCCACGGGTGACGGCCAGCCCGTAGCGGGTGACCTCCGACCAGGCGTGAGGCTGAATCCAGTGCAGCCAGGTGCCACCGATCTCCAGGTCCCGCCCGAGACGCTGATCGGTCCACGTCCGGCCGCCGATCCGATCGCGCGCCTCGAGGACGACGGCCCGCACTCCCCTGCGGCCCAGTTCACGGGCGGTGATCAGACCGGCGACCCCGGCTCCGATCACGACGACGTCTGCCTGTTGTTGCATGTCTGCCCTTTCCCCTTTCGCATGTGTCTCGGATGCCGACTACGCCGTGGACACGTCGAACTCGACCGCTCCCCAGCCCTCGAAGGTGCCTGCCCAGTGGCCGGTCTCGTTCATGGGCACTGCCTGGAGGCAGCTGCCGGGGAGGATGACCTGCCCTGATTCGAAGGCGATGTCATAGGCGGCGAGCCGGTTGCACAGCCACGCGGTGGCGGCGAAGGGGTTGCCGAGGATGTTCCTGGTGTTTCCCTCGACCACGGGGCGGCCGTTGAAGTGCAGGGTCCCCCGCGTGTCGCTCAGCGAGAGGTCGGTGGTGCGGCGCGGCGTTCCCCCGAGGATGACGGCGCCGGTCGAGCCGTTGTCGGCCAGGGTGTCCGGCAGGTCGATCGCCCAGTTCTCCACGCGCGAGTCGATGATCTCGATCGCGGGCACGGCGTACTCGACGGCGTTGATGACGTCGGCGACCGTGACGTGGGGACCGCGCAGGGGGTGCTTGAGGAGGAAGGCCGGTTCGAGTTCCACGAACGGCTCGATGTAGCGCCGCCGTTCCTGCGGGACGCCTTCGTAGGCGAACGTCGATCCCAGCAGGTACCCGTAGTCGGGCTGGTCGAGGCCGAAGGCGTCCTGCATGACCTTGGCGATGTTCCCCAGCTTGTAACCGACCACCCGGTCGCCGTCGGCGACAGCCGCTTCCGTGTTGATCCGCTGGACCGCGAAGGCGCTGTCCGCGTCGAGGGCGGGCCATGTCTTCGTCGGCGCGGTGACGGGCTCGGCGTCGGCTCGCGCCGTGCGCAGGGTCGTGGCGATGTCGTGGAGTTCGGACGTCTGCATCGATGTTCTCCTCGGCCCGCTCAGACCATGCTGGGTGCGCCGAAGCCGCCCAGACGTCCCTTGTGGAAGATGAGGGGATCACCCCAGCCGGTGGCCATCTGCAACACGCGGGCGACGACGATGACATGGTCGCCGCCGTCGAGTTCCTGGGTCAGGTCGCACTCGATCCAGGCGTGGGCTCCGGCGATCCGCGGAGTGCCGAGGTCGGAGGGGGTCCAGTCGATGTCGGCGAACTTGTTGGGCTGCTTGCCGGACAGGGCGCGGCAGACGTCTTCCTGCCCGGCGGCCAGGACACTGGCGCACACGCGGCGGGCGGTGCGCAGCTTCGGCCAGGTGGTGGAGGTGTGGGCGACGCTGAAGGTCACCAGCGGCGGTTCCAGGGACAGTGACTGGAAGGTGCCGACCACCAGGCCGTGGGGGTGGGTCGCGGTGGGAGTGAGGCCACAGAGCGCGACGACGCCGGTGGGGAGGTGACCCATTACGTCGCGGAAGTGTGCCTGGTCGATCGCGGTGTGCATTGCGTGCCCCTTCTTCGTTCACATAGTGAACTGTACGTTCAAGTGACGTGTGAGCGATGGTGGGCGGCACGCACTCAGCTGTCAAGAGGTGCGCGCAGCTCTCAACGCCTTTCACCGCAGCTGGAACGAGGCAGAAATGGCAACGCGCGCACAGGCATCGGGCGAAACCACAGTGCGGTCCGGAAGCCTTGACGAGCCCTGAGGTCCATGCCAGGCTTCCGAAAATTTTGGTCGAGACGCTCACTATCCGAACACTCGCCTACGAGGCCCCACCCTTCGGCGCCCCTCACCGACCAAGTCGTGCCGACACCTCATCGGCGTCATGCGGGCCACCTCGGGCCGCACCTGCTCACCTCAGGAAGGACTGAAGTGTGACCACGCTCAGCAACCCCGATCCTGTAGCGACGAATGAAGCCGGTCCGGTCGACAAACGGCGCTTCATGATCAAATTGACCGGCCTGACGGTCGGCGGCATGTTCATCGACGGCTACATCCTCGGCATCATCGGGACTGCCATCGCCGCCGCCACCGCCGAGCTCCACATGTCCCTGTTCTGGGAAGGGCTGACCGGGGCGTCCGCCCTGATCGGTATCTTCATCGGCGGACCTCTCGGTGGCTGGCTGGCCGACAAACTCGGCCGCAAGCCGACGTTCACGCTCGACCTGGCGCTCTTCCTGGTCGGTTCGATCCTCCAGTTCTTCGTCGACTCGACCTGGCAACTGTTCGGCGTGCGCCTGCTGATGGGGATCGCGATCGGGGCCGACTACTCCGTGAGCTGGCCGCTGCTGGCCGAATTCGCCCCGGCACGCCTGCGCGGACGGCTGATGTCCCTCTCAGAGGTCGCCTGGTACGTCGGCTTCATGTTCGCCTTCTGCGTCGGCTATGCGATGAGCACGGTGTTCTCCGCAGACTGGCGGATCATCCTCGGCTCCAGCACGGTGCCGGCAGTGATCTTGTTCCTGGCCCGGCTGGGCCTGCCCGAGTCCCCGCGCTGGCTGATGAACCAGGGCCGTACCGAGGAAGCACACCGGATCGCCCACGACTATCTCGAATCCCCCTCCGACGTCCTCGACCTCGCGAGTGAATCCACCCGTCAGGGCACCTTCTGGATGCTGTTCTCCCGCGACTACTGGCGGACCACGACCTTTGTCTCCGTGTTCTGGTTCTGCACCGTCACCCCGTACTTCGCCATCGCCACCTTCGCGGCCAGCGTGCTGTCCGACTACGGACTCGGCGACGGCTTCGGCGGAGCCCTGGGCCTCAACGGGCTCGCCCTGGTCGGCGTGCTGGTCTCCCTGGCACTCATCGAACGCGTCGGCCGCCGCAAGCTGATCATTCCCACGCAGTGGGTGTGCGCGGTCGTCCTCCTGATCATCGGAGTGTGGACCGACGCGCCCCCCGCTCTGGTCCTGATCTGTTTCCTCGTCTTCGCCTTCACGAACGCCATACCCACGGCCATCACCGGCGTCTACCCCGGCGAGGTCTTCCCCACCGAGATCCGCGGCATCGGGACCGGCTTCGGCTGCGCCTTCAGCCGCGTCGGCGCCGGCCTGGGCACCTTCCTGCTGCCGTGGTCGATGCACAACCTCGGCCCCGGCCCGAGCATGCTCATCGCCGCCGGCGTCTGCGTCGTCGGTGCCGTGGTCTCCCAGGTTCTCGCGCCGGAGACCACCGGCCGCCCGCTGAGCGAAACCTCCGCCCCACACCGCGGCAGGCCCCGCCGGGAGAAGACCCCGGCCTGAAGGGGCGCCGTCGACTACGTCGAGCACGACAGCGGGACCCACGGAAAGCCGCTCGCGGAACGGCCCGGGCCGACATCGCGAGCGGCTTCCCCGCGTCGCGTGCGACCTCCGCACCGGCTGCTCACCGCCGCCCTCACCAGGACCGTAAGGATGATCATGAGTGTGCGACCCGGCCCCGACGGCGAGAAGGGGCTGCCCGCACAGCCCGAGCAACAGGCAGCCGTGCCGGCACCGTCGTGGCCGTCGTCCTCGCCTGGCGCGGACGTATCGGCCTGTTCAAGCGCGGCCGCCACGTCGGGCACGATGCGGGCCTGTGGCACTGCATCACGGGCTTCCTCGAGGACGGGAACCACGTACACGCCCAGGCGCTGCTCAAGCTGTTCGAGTCGACCGGAATATCGGTCGCCGAACTCGTGGACTTCCGGCCCGGGCCGGTCCTGGACCTTCCGGACACCCGGGGCGGCCGGTGGCGGGCGCACACCTTCCGTGCCGAGACCGAGCGGAAGAAGCTGCGGCTGAGCTGGGAGTACGACGCCTGCCGATGGGTGCGCCCCCGGTCCGTGGTGCGCTTCGACGGTCAGGCTGCGTGGCTTCGCGCCGTCCTGGCGGCTGTGGGTGCCGTGGCGTAAGAGGCTGGCAAGGCCCCAGCGCCCCTGGGGACGGACTGTGCGTTCACTATCTGAACATCTAGGCGTTAGAGTGGGAGCGAGAATGGTTTGAGCTGCGTGTGCGCGCAGCGTTCTGCACCACGAAGGGGCCCCATGAGCGACGCATCCGCACCGGTAGAGATGACGAACAAGTCGGTGACCAAGGGTGTGCGACTGCTTCGCGAGCTGGCAGCCCAGCCCCGGTCCGGGGCCACCGTCACGACGCTCGCGAAAGCAGCGGGCATCTCGCGGCCCACCGCGTTTCGTCTGCTGCACAGCTTCGAGGTGAGCGGCTTCGTCGACCGCATCGGCAACAACTACGTCCTGGGCTGGGAGCTGGCCCGGCTCGGCCGTTACGCGGATCCTCACGCGGGTCTCGTCGCCCGCGCGCAGCCGCTGCTGGAGGAGCTGGCGGAGAAGTTCAACGAGCAGGTGACCCTCTCGGTACCGAATCTCCAGGACGGGCTCGAGCTGGTCGCCGAGGCCACCGGATCACACGTGGTGGGCATCGTGCCGCACAACATGGTCGGCCAGCACTACCCCCTGCACGCCAGCTCCACCGGCAAGGTGCTGCTCGCGGAGCTGCCCGTGGAGAAGGTGCTCGCGCTCCTGCCCAAGGAGCTGGAGTCCTACGCCTCGCGCACCATCACCGACCGGGCGACCCTGCTCCGGCAGCTCGACGAGGTCCGCGAGCAGGGTTTCGCCGTCATCGACAACGAACTCGAAGAGGAGCTGCTGTCGCTGTCGCGCCCCATCCGTGACTCGTCCGGCACCCTTGTGGCGATCCTGACCGTCAACGGGCCCCGGTACCGGTTCGGCCGGGCCCAGATCCCCGAGGCCCTCCAGCAGATGCAGACCATCGTGGACCGGCTGGTCGACGTGTTCTGGCAGGACTCGGCATCCGCCTGACCGACTGAAGAACCTTGCTCCCGGTCGTGGCTGCGGCCATGACCCGGGCGACCGCTAACCGAACGTAGCGTTCATCTCTCGGCCGTGAAGACATCCGTCCGAGCAGCGACTCCTGCCCTCAGCGGCAGCCCCACACCCCCCGTCAGGGCGACTTCCCAGCGGAACGCGATTCCCGGCGACACCCTGTTGACACGCGCCTCCAGCAAGCCACAACATGAACGCCACGTTCGCTTACTGAACGCCTCACATTCCTGAAGGTGTGCTCTGCGGGTCTCTCACACCGCAGGAAGGCCCCGCCTCTCGCCCTGGAGCGCAGCCATGAGCAATCAGCCGATGAAGTTCTTCGCCTTCGACGTGTCCGCCCCCGCCCATCTGACCGCGGGCTCCTGGCGCGACCCCGATGACGAGGGACGGCGCTACACCGACCTGAGCTACTGGACCGATACGGCTCGCATGCTGGAAGAGGCCTGCTTCGACGGCATCTTCTTCGCCGACACCGTCGGCTACCACGATGTCTACGGCGGGTCCCCCGACGCCGCCATGCGCGATGCCGCCCAGTTTCCGATCAACGACCCCGCCCTGCTGGTCTCGGCCATGGCGTCGGTCACGCGCCACCTGGGCTTCGGCGTCACCTCGTCCTTGACGTACGAGCAGCCCTACGCCCTGGCCCGCAAGTTCAGCACGCTGGACCACCTGACCGCCGGACGGGTCGGCTGGAACATCGTCACCTCCTACAACGAATCGGCCGCGCGCAACCTCGGGCTCGGTACGCAGATCCCGCACGACAAGCGCTACGACATGGCGGATGAGTACCTCCAGGTCTGCTACAAGCTCTGGGAGGGCTCCTGGCAGGATGACGCGGTCATCCACGACGTTCGGGCCGGTTCCTATCTCGACCCGCAGCGCATCCACTCCATTCACCACAAGGGCACCTACTTCGATGTGCCGGGCCTGCACCTGTGCGAGCCGTCCCCACAGCGCACACCCATGCTCTTCCAGGCCGGTGCCTCCTCCCGGGGGATGCTCTTCGCCGCGGAGAACGCCGAAGCGGTCTTCGTGAACACCATGACTCCCGAGCTGACCCAGCGCAGCGTCCACAAGATCCGCACCGCCGTGGCCGAGGCAGGCCGCGACCCGCGGAGCGTCAAGATCCTCGCCCTGATCACCGTGATCGTCGCGCCCACCGACGCCCAGGCCCAGGAGAAGTACGAGCGGCACCTTCGCAACGTCAGCTACGAGGGCGCACTGGCCCGGTTCGCGGGCTGGACCGGGATCGACCTGAGCGGTGTGGACCCGGACCTGCCGCTGGAGTACGCGGAGGTGGACGGCTCCCGCTCGATGGTGGAGATGTTCTCCAAGGCGGACCCCACGCGGACCTGGACCACCCGGCAGATCGCCGAGTTCATCGGCATCGGCGGCACGGGCGCGGTCGTTGCCGGCTCGCCGCAGACGGTGGCGGCCGAGCTGCGCAGGTGGCGGGATGTGGCCGACGTCGACGGTTTCAACGTCAGCTACGCGACCAAGCCCGGTGGCTGGGAGGACTTCATCGAGCTGGCTCTTCCGGAGCTGCGCCGACAGGGCCTGGCTCGCGAGGGCTACGACGAGCAGGCCACCACGCTCCGCGAGAGCTTCTACGGAGCGGGCCGGAGCCGCACCCTGCCCGACCACCCCGCCTCGAAGGTCCGCTCCGCCCTGCACGAGGGCAGCCACCTGGCATGACCACTCCGTCAGGCTCCGGGCCCTTCCGGCGCGCCGGGCCACTGCGGACAGTTCGACGGATCAGTGGGAGTGCTCGGATTCGGTGGCGTTCGCCGCTGTCCCGGCCGCGCCTTGCGCGGGCACGGTGAAGGCCGCCGTGCGGACCTTGCCCTGGTGCTTGAAGTCCAGGAACAGGCGGTACGCGCCGGGGCTCGGTGCCGTCGCCGTGAAGGAGATGCCGGGGCCGGGCCTGGTCTTGCCGTCGCCCGGTTCGCCGTTGGGGTGCACGTGCAGGTACGCGAGGTCGCCGGAGCGCAGGGCGACCAGGTGGCCGTAGGCGCCGAGGTAGGGCTGGAGGTCCCGCACCGGCTTGCCGTTTCGGGTGACGGTGAACGTCAGCTCACCGGCTTTGCCGGGGGTCAGATCGCCACCCAGCCGGACCTCGTAATCACCCGTCCTGGCCGTGGTGTTGTGCGCGGGCAGCTCCTTCGGCTCGTACGCGCCGGCTACGGCGAGGTCGGCGCCGAGCGTGAGCGCTTCTCCGCCCTTGGGCTTGAAGTCCGCGAAGACGCGGTAGCCACCGGCCTTGGGGAGGTCCACGGGAGTGGACCAGGTGCCGTCGGCCGCCCGGGCCGGGTGCAGGTGGCGATACTCCGTCAGGTCGCGTGAGGCGACGATCAGGTGGAGTTCCTTGTCGTGCTCCCGGTCGTAGCGGGTGAGCTGTCGCCCCGTGGCGTTCCGCACGATGGCGAAGCGCAGGTCGGCGCTCTTGCCAGCCTGGAGGCGCGAGGTCTTCACGTCGAGGGTGTAGCCACCGTCGGAGATCTGTAGACCTCCGGGCAGGTCGGCCTTCTGGCCCTGGTCATGGCCCTGCGAATGGCCCTGGTCATGGCCTTGCTCAGGGCCTTGGTCGTGGCCTTGCTCGTGGCCGCCGCTCTTCTCGGGGCGCGCGGCGTCCGCGTGCTCGCCGTGAGCCGCGCTCTTCGGCTCGGGCGAGATCTCGCCGACCCCGCCGCCCACCCCGTACGCGGTGCCGAAGGTCGCGGCGAGCGCGGCGGCGAATGCGGTGATCCGCAGTCCGGTCTTCATGGCGCACTCCTCGTCTCCCGGCCGCCTCTCCTCGCGGCCTCCCGCACTTCACGATACCCCCACGGGGTATTAAGTCAAGCCGGGCCCGACCTTGCCAAGGATACGGGAGGGGGGTATACAGGACGAGGTCGTCAACATACCCAGGCGGGGTATCCGCCATCGACTGCGGAGGAGCAGACATGACCACCGCCACGCCCGGCGCCGAAGAGGTCGAACTCGCCATCGGCGGCATGACCTGCGCCTCGTGCGCCGCCCGGATCGAGAAGAAGCTCAACCGCATGGACGGAGTCGAGGCCACCGTCAACTACGCCACCGAGAAGGCGAAGGTCACCTTCCGGGAGGACATCGCCGTCGCGGATCTGATCGCCACCGTCGAGGCCACCGGATACACCGCCCGGGAGCCCGAACCGGACCCCGCGCACCAGGCGCCCGGCTTCGACGCGGACGACGAGGGAGGCGACGAACTGCGGCCGCTGCGGCAGCGGTTGACCGCCGCCGTCGTCCTCGCGGTCCCGGTGATCGCGATGGCCATGGTCCCCGCGTTGCAGTTCGAGTACTGGCAGTGGCTGTCGCTGACGCTGGCGGCCCCCGTGGTGACGTACGCCGCCTGGCCCTTCCACAAGGCGGCCTGGACCAACGCCCGGCACGGCGCGGCCACCATGGACACGCTGATCTCGGTCGGCACGACCGCGGCGTTCCTGTGGTCGCTGTGGGCCCTGTTCTTCGGCACGGCCGGAACGCCCGGCATGACGCACGCCTTCGAGCTCACCATCGCCCGCACCGACGGCGCCGGGAACATCTACCTGGAGGCCGCGGCCGGTGTCACCGCCTTCATCCTCGCCGGGCGGTACTTCGAGGCACGGTCCAAGCGGAAGGCGGGCGCGGCGCTGAAGGCGCTGATGGAGCTGGGCGCCAAGGATGTCACGGTCCTGCGCGGAGGACGTGAACAGCTCATCCCGGTAAGCGAGTTGACGGTGGGCGACCGGTTCCTGGTCCGGCCCGGCGAGAAGGTCGCCACCGACGGCACGGTCGTCGAGGGCGCGTCCGCGATCGACGCCTCCATGCTCACCGGTGAGTCGGTCCCGGTCGAGGTCGGCGTCGGCGACAACGTCACCGGGGCCACTCTCAACGCCGGAGGCCGCCTGGTCGTGGAGGCCACCCGGGTCGGTGCCGACACCCAGCTCGCCCGCATGGCCAGGCTGGTGGAGGACGCGCAGAACGGCAAGGCGGCCGCCCAGCGACTCGCCGACAAGATCTCGGCGGTGTTCGTCCCGGTCGTGATCGCCCTGGCACTCGGCACGCTCGGCTTCTGGCTCGGCAACGGCGCGGGGCTGACCGCCGCCTTCACCGCCGCGGTAGCCGTCCTCATCATCGCCTGCCCGTGCGCCCTGGGCCTGGCCACCCCGACCGCCCTCATGGTCGGCACCGGCCGCGGCGCCCAGCTCGGCATACTCATCAAGGGGCCCGAAGTCCTGGAGACCACGCGCAGGGTGGACACCATCGTCCTGGACAAGACCGGCACCGTCACCACCGGCCGGATGACCCTGCTCGCGGTGCACACCGCCGACGGCACGGACGAGACGGACGTACTGCGGCTCGCGGGCGCTCTGGAGCACTCCTCCGAACACCCCATCGCCCAGGCCGTCGCCGCAGGGGCAGCCGCCCGGGTGGGCAGCCTGCCGACGCCGGAGGACTTCGCCAACGTGGCCGGACTCGGTGTCCAGGGCGTCGTGGAGGGTCACGCGGTCCTGGTCGGCCGGACCAGGCTCCTGGCCGAGTGGGCCATCTCCCTGCCCACGGAGCTGGAGCGGGCCAGAGCGGAAGCCGAGGCCGCAGGACGTACCGCCATCGCGGTCGCGTGGGACGGCGAGGCCCGCGCGGTCCTGGAAGTGGCCGACGCCATCAAGGACACCAGCCCCGAAGCGATCAGGCGGCTGCGCGCCCTGGGCCTGACCCCCGTCCTCCTGACCGGCGACAACAAGACCGTCGCCGAGGCGGTCGCGGCCGAGGTGGGCATCGATGCCGGGCAGGTGATCGCCGAGGTCATGCCGCAGGACAAGGTGGACGTGGTCAAGCGGCTCCAGGCCGAGGGCCGTTCGGTGGCGATGGTCGGCGACGGCGTCAACGACGCCGCCGCACTCGCCCAGGCCGACCTCGGCCTCGCGATGGGCACCGGCACCGACGCCGCCATCGAGGCCGGAGACCTGACCCTGGTGCGCGGCGACCTCCGAGCCGCGGCCGACGCCATCCGGCTGTCCCGCAAGACCCTGGGCACCATCAAGTCCAACCTCTTCTGGGCCTTCGCCTACAACGTCGCCGCGCTCCCCCTCGCCGCCTCCGGACTCCTCAACCCGATGATCGCCGGAGCGGCCATGGCCTTCTCCTCCGTCTTCGTGGTCGGCAACAGCCTCCGGCTGCGTGGCTTCCAGGCGGCGGGCCAGTGAGCCGACGGCACACGCCCGTGGCCTCCACCGCCTCGGCCACCGCGCAGGGCACAGTAGGGCCATGAATGCGGACGACAGCAACGTTCTCGCCCGGGCCCGCGCAGCGACCAGGCTTCCGGCCCAGGACCTGGACCGGGCGCGGCGTTTCTACTCGGAACAGCTCGGGCTGGAGCCCGTCGACGAACGGCCCGGCGGGCTCCTCTACCGGTGCGGAGGCGTGGACTTCGCCCTGTTCCAATCGGCGGGAGCCTCCCCCGGCACCTTCACCCAGATGGGGTGGGAGGTCGACGACATCGAGACAGCCGTGGCGGCCCTCAAACGGCGTGGCGTGGTGTTCGAGGAGGTCGACCTGCCGGGCCTGCGCACGCGGGCCGGGATCGCCGAGATCGACGGGAACTACCCGAGCAAGGGTGCGCGGGGTGAACGCGGCGCCTGGTTCCGTGACAGCGAAGGGAACATGCTGGGCATCGGCCAGCCGGTCGTCTGAGCCGACGGCCCACGGTCAGCGGCCGGTCCACCGGGGGAGGCGTTTTTCGGCGAACGCCCGCGGGCCCTCCACCGCGTCGTCGGACGTCAGCATGGCCCGGTATGCGGGCAGGTGGCCGTGGCGCAGATGCTCGTAGCCCTCCTCGATCGTGGTACCGGCCGTGGTGCGCAGGATTTCCTTGATCGCCGCCACGGCCAGTGGCGCCCCGACGCAGATGTCGCGTGCCAGCTGCATGGCCGCCTCCAGGAGTTCGGATCCGTCGACGACACGGTTGACCAGGCCCCACCGTTCCGCCTCGTGCGCGGGCATCCGGCGCCCGGTCAGCAGGAGGTCCCTGGCCACCGCCTGCGGGAGGCGCCGGGGAAGCCGCAGCACTCCGCCGGAGTCGGGGACCATGCCGAGGGTCACCTCCGGCAGGGCGAACTCGGCGTGGTCGGCGGCGACGATCAGGTCGGCGGCCAGGGCGAGTTCGAAGCCGCCGCCCAGGGCGAGGCCGCCCACCGCCGCGATGACGGGCTTGTCGAGGTCGAAGAGTTCGGTGAGGCCCGCGAAGCCGCCCGGGCCGTGATCGGCGTCGATCGCCTCGCCCGACGCCGCGGCCTTGAGGTCCCAGCCCGCCGAGAAGAACCGCTGCCCGGCGCCGGTGAGCACCGCCACGCGCAGCGTCTCGTCCCGGGCCAGCCGGTCGAAGGCCGCGTGGAGCGCACGGCTCGTGGCCACGTCGATCGCGTTCGCCTTGGGGCGGTCCAGGGTCACCACCAGGATGCCGCCGTCGACCTCCGTACGTACCGGGTCAGCCATGCAGTCCTCCTCGTTCGCCGGTCCCCGGACTGATCAGCACATCGGCGGCCACCACGCCGCCGTGGCCGGGCAGGACCAGCAGGGGGTTGATGTCGAGTTCCACGAGTGTGTTCGCGTGGGCGCGCGCGAAGTCGGCCACGGCCGCCACGGTGTCGACGACCGCGTCGACGTCGCCCGGCGGCTGTCCGCGGTAGCCGGTCAGCAGTGGCCAGATCCGCAGGCGCCGCAGCGCGGCGCGGATCTCGTCCCGCCGTACGGGCAGCAGCAGGGTCGCCGCGTCGCCGAGGAGTTCGACCATGGTGCCGCCCGCGCCGATGGTGAGCGCCGGACCGAACTGCGGGTCCCGGTGGACCCCGACGATCAGTTCCGCCACCGCGCCGTGGACCATGCGCTCCACGAGGAAGCGGTCAGAGAGCCCCGCCATGCCGTCCACTGCGTCGCGCACCTGCTGCTCCCCGGTCAGCCCGAGGCGTACGCCGCCGACGTCGCTCTTGTGCGCGATCGTCTCCGACACCGCCTTCACCACCACGGGGAATCCGATGTCCCGGGCCGCTTCGGCCGCGGTCGCGGCGGTGGCCACGGCGCCCGCCGGTACGGGCACACCCCACTCGCCGAGGATCCGCTTCCCCTGCCACTCGTCGAGCGGGCGCGTCCTGGCCGGCGGCGCGGTGGCCGGGTCGAGCGGCAGGACCGTATCGGCCACCTCCTGGGCCAGGCCGATGCGGCGCGCCGCCGCGATCGCCGTCAGGCATTCGGCGATGCCCTGCATCGGGGCGACGCCCTCGTCCAGCAGCCGGGTGCGCACCGGCTCCGGCAGCCCCTCCGGCAGCGAACTGACCACACACGCGGGCGCACCGGTGTGCCGGAGCGCGGCCAGGTAGGCGTCCAGGGTGGTCTGCCACGTCTCCGGGGAGCAGCGGTCGGCGCGCGGGAAGTCGAGCACCAGGAGGTGCATGTCGAAACCGGTGGTGAGGAACGCGCGGAAGCAGTTCCGCTGTGCCTCGGCATCGCCCCAGATGTAGGTGTGGTAGTCCAAGGGGTTGGCGACGGATACGCGTTCGCCGAGCACCTCGCCCAGCCGCTGGGCGGTGTCGTCCGGAAACGGTGGCAGTTCGACCTCGTGATCGTGGGCGAGATCGGCCAGCAGCGACGCCTCGCCTCCCGAACAACTCGCGGAGGCGATCCGCGCTCCGGGCCGTGCCCCGTGGACGTGCAGGTACTTCAACGTCTCCAGGAAGGTGCCGACCTGGTGCACCCGGGCCATTCCCAGGCGCCGGAAGAAGGCGTCGCAGAGCACGTCGGAGCCCGCCAGCGAACTCGTATGGCTCAGATTGGCCCGGCCGCCCAGTTCCGACCGGCCCGTCTTCAGCACGACGATCGGGACCCGCCGGTGGAGCGCGCGTACGGCGGCCCGGGACAGGCCCGCGGGATCGTCGATGCCCTCCAGGTGCAGACCGATCGCGGTGATCCGGGGGTCTTCCAGCAGGGCGTCCACGAGTTCGGGCACCCCGGTCACGGCGGCGTTGCCGACCGTCACCAGCCGGGCCAGCGGCATCGATCTGCGCTGCATGGTCAGGTTCTGGCCGATGTTGCCGCTCTGCGTGATGACGGCGACGCCGCGGTCCACGCGCCGCCCGCCGTGCTGGTCGGCCCACAGGGCGGCGCCGTCGAGGTAGTCGAGCATCCCGATGCAGTTGGGCCCGATCACCGCCATCTGCCCCGCGGCGCGGACGAACGCGTGCTGCCACCGGGCACCGGTCGGCCCGTCCTCGGCGAAGCCCGCCGCGTGGCAGACCGCTCCGCCCGCGTCGCGTGCGGCGAGTTCCGTCAGCACCTCGACGGTGGCATCCCTCGGCACGGCGAGGAACGCGGCGTCCGGTGGATCGGGCAACGCGGCGGTGTTCGGATAGCAGCGCAGGCCCTCGATGGTCGTACGCCTGGGATGGACTGGCCAGATGGTCCCGGTGAAGCCCGCGCGGCGGCACTGCCGGATCGCTTCGGCGGCGGTGTCGCCACCGAACACGGCGATGTGGCGCGGGCTCAGCAGGCGCCGGAGATTGTCCCTGGTACCCATCCCCGCGTCACGATCCGAGGGGGCGCAGCAGGGAGCGGGAGATGATGTGGCGCTGGATCTCGCTGGTGCCGTCCCAGATGCGCTCCACCCGGGCGTCCCGCCAGAACCGTTCGATCGGCAGTTCCGCCATCAGCCCCATGCCGCCGAAGATCTGCACCGCCCGGTCGGTGATCCGGCCCAGCGCTTCCGAGGCGTACAGCTTCGCCATCGCCGCGTCCCGGTCGGTCATGGTGCCCTGGTCGAGCTTCCACGCCGCCCGCATGGTCAGCAGTTCCGCGGCCTCCAGCTCGGTGGCCATGTCCGCCAGGGGGAAGCCGACGCCCTGGAAACGGCCGATCGTCTGCCCGAACTGGCTGCGTTCGGCGGCCCACGCCGTGGCGAGGTCCAGTACGCGCCGGGCGCGGCCGACGCTGGTGGCGGCGACGCTGAGCCGACTGGCGCCCAGCCACTCCCCCATCAGGTCGAAGCCACGCCCCTCTTCGCCGAGGCGCCGGTCCGCGGGGATCCGGCAGTCCGTGAACGCCAGCTCGCACTGGTGGTAGCCCCGGTGCGATACGGCCGCCGAGCCACGGGTGACGGTGAGGCCCGGGGTGTCCAGGTCCACCAGGAACGCCGTGATCGGGTTCTTCCGCCCGCGCCCCGGTTCCTGCGCCGCTTCGGTGGCGCCGGTGGTGGCGAAGAGGATCACGAAGTCCGCCGCGTCGGCGTGGCTGATGAAGTGTTTGGTGCCGTTGATGACGTACGTGTCGCCGTCCCGCGCCGCGCGCGTGGTCATCGAGCGTACGTCGGATCCGGCGCCGGGTTCGGTCATGGCCAGGCAGTCGTGGCGTTCCCCGCGGATGGTCGGGAGCAGGTAGCGCTCGCGTTGCTCCCCTTCGCAGGCCTGGAGGATGTTGCTCGGTCGCGCCACGAGCATCTGGAGGGCGTAGCCGGTGCGGCCCAGCTCCCGCTCGACCAGTGTCATGCTGGTGGCGTCCAGGCCGCCGCCACCCAGCTCTTCGGGCATGTTGGCCGCGTAGAGACCGGCGTCGAGGGCCTTTCGGCGGATCCGCTCGGCCAGTGCGGGCGGCACCTCGTCGAGCCGCTCGACTTCATCCTCGTGCGGCTCCAGCTCGGTCGTGACGAACGTGCGCACCGTGTCCACGATCATGCGCTGCTCGTCGGTGAGTTCGAATTCCATGGCGGCTCCTCAGGAGGGCGGGACGGGAGCGAATGGGCTTCGGGCGTGGCGTGGGCTTCAGCCGCGGCGGGGGATCCCCATCGGGCGGCCCACGACCTCGGGTCGGGGCAGGGCCGTGTGCGCCTGCTGGATCGCGGCCAGCCGCTGGAGCAGGGCCGTGGGCATCGGGCACGACCTTCCCTGCTCCATGTCGACGTGCACCAGCATCTGTTCGGCCGTGGCCAGCAGTGTGCCGGTGGTGCCGTGGTGCATTTCGTGGAAGATGTGGACCCGCTTGGTGTCGTGGTCCAGGACGCGGAGGGTCAGCCGGATCAGCTCGCCCTCGGCCACCTCGCGGCGGTTGTGCAGATGGGTTTCCACCGTGTACAGCGAGTGGCCCTCGGCCCGGTACTGCTCGTCGATGCCGATGTAGCGGAAGAACGCGTCCGCGTTGTCCCCGAAGACCAGCAGGTAACACGACTCGCTCATATGGCCGTTGTAGTCCACCCAGGCCGGGCTGACGGTGGTGTGGTGCAACGACAACGGTGCGGGGATGTCTGCGGTGTCGTCCCATGTGTGGTGGCCGGTGCCCTCGTAGGGCGTGACCACCCGACTCGTTCCTTCCTCGGCCTTCTCGTCGCTGTCTGCCATACCCGGCTCCTGTTCCTGACGGTGCTGTTTCCGGGTTCGTGTCGGTCGGCGCGAGGTCGCTCAGCTCCGGACGATCTCGCGTTGCACGAAGTCGTAGAGAATCCGCCGCATCCGCTCGACGCTGCGGCCGGGGCGGCCGGTGAGCACCTGGATGCCCAGACCGTCGATCAGGGCCGTCAGGGACACCGCCAGCTCCTCGGGGTCGGCGTCGGTGAAGACGCCCTGGGCCTGGCCTTCGGCGATCGTGCGCGCGACCGTCTCGTGGTAGCGGGCGTAGGAATCGGTGTGCAGCACCCGCAGCTCCGGGCGGAGCGCGGTCTCGTTCCACACCTGCAACCAGATCGACCATTCCCGCTGCAACGCACCCGGTGTGGGCAGTTGCAACTCCACCAGGCGCAGCAGCCGTTGATGCGCGTCCTCGATGCTGTGCAGCTCCGCAACCTGGCGGTCGAATGCCTGCTGCACCGAGTGGCGCAGTGCCTCGGTGAGCAGACCGTCGCGGCCCGGGAAGTGGTAGTGGATCGTGGCGGCGCTCGTACCGCAGGCCTCGGCGACGTCCGACACCCGCACCGCGTGGTAGCCCCGCTCGGCGATGAGGCGCCAGGCCGCGTCGAGGATCTGCCGGTACCGGCCCGTGTCCCCGTCGCGTAGCGGTCGTCGCGCGCTGCGCTGCGGAACGGCGGACACGGTGTCCGCCTCGTCGCTGCCGTTGATCAGCCAGTTCACCGTGACGTTGCCGATCTCGGCGATCCTGGTCAGCTCGGCGGGGGTGAACCGCCGCGCCCCGGTCAGCGACTTGGACAGCTTGGTGGGGTCGAGCCCCATGGCGTCGGCGAACGCGCGCTGGCTGCCCGGGTATCCGCGCAGCACTTCACGCACCCGCTGACGCGTCGCGTCCGCAGTGTGCAGCATGCCGCCGACCCTAGGGATGCATTGCGAAACCCGCAATAGTCTGACGCATCAATCGCAACGCAACGCGGCGCGCCGTCCCCCGGTGGCGTCGAACCGCTGGACTGGCTTGGGACCACGGCCCCGCGCCGCTGGCGGACGGTTCCGCTCTGGACGGCCGTAGTCATTGGTCACTTTGGTCAGTCGAGGGCGCTTTCACCCCGACACAGTGGGCAGATTGCCCAGCCGGAAGACGACATGTTGCGCAGTTGGTGGGGTCTCTGTCTACTTCTCGCATCACACAGCATTCCTGGACGCCAAGTCCAGGCCATGGAGGTGGTCAATGTGGTCATGGACGCGACCTTCTCGGGTGCCCCGGGCAAGGACCCGGCCGGGAGGGAACACCCCGGGACGCTCGGCACGCTGGAAGCGGTCGAGCGCCGGGTGCTGTGGCTGTCCACGGCCATCATCGACCATGCCAACCGGGTCCGGCCGAACCCCACGGGGCTGAAGGTCGGCGGCCACCAGGCGTCCAGCGCGTCGATGGCCTCGATCATGACGGCGCTGTGGTTCCACACGCTGACCGCCGAGGACCGGGTGTCGGTCAAGCCCCATGCCTCACCGGTGCTGCACGCCATCAACTACCTGCTCGGCGAGCTGGACGCGTCCTATCTGACGACGCTTCGCGCATTCGGCGGACTCCAGAGCTACCCCAGCCGGTCCAAGGACCCCGACCGGGTCGACTACTCCACCGGCTCGGTCGGGATCGGCGCCACCGCTCCCCTGTGGGGTGCGCTCGCCCGGCGCTATGTGGAGGGCCGCTTCGGCGGCGCCGGGACCGGGCGGCAGTACTCCCTGCTCGGTGACGCGGAGCTGGACGAGGGGGCGATCTGGGAGGCGGTCCAGGACCCGGTGGTGTCCACCCTGGGCGAGGTGACATGGATCGTCGACCTCAACCGGCAGTCCCTGGACCGTGTGGTGCCCGGCATCGCCGCCGGACGGCTCCAGGGCATGTTCACGGCCGCCGGCTGGCAGGTGCTGACGCTCAAGTACGGGCATCTGCTGCACGAGCTGTTCGCGCGGCCCGGCGGAGAGGCCCTGCGCACCCGCATCGACGCCATGGGCAACCCCGAATACCAGCGGCTGCTGCGCTGCACCGCCGACCAGCTGCGCGAGCGGCTGCCCGGCACCGGCTCCACCGCCGGACCCATCGCCGGGCTCATCGCGCAACTGGACGACGCCACGCTGCTCGCCGCGCTGCGCAACCTGGGCGGCCACGACCTCGGCGCCCTCCTGGAGGCGTACGACGCCATCGACGACACCCGGCCGACCGTGATCTTCGCGTACACGGTCAAGGGTCACGGGCTGCCCACCGAGGGCCATCCGCAGAACCACTCCTCGCTGCTGACCGCCGACCAGATGCGCCCGCTCGCCGAGCGGCTGGGGGCGGACCTGGACCGCCCCTGGGCCCCCTTCCCCAGAGGCTCGGCGGAGGCGTCGCTGTGCGCGGCCGCCGCCGAGCGGCTGCGCAGGCCCGAGCGTGAGCCACAGCAGCCGCCCGCCCTTCCGGCCGACCTCGGCCGCCCGGCACCCACCGGGACCGGCCACACCCAGCAGGCGCTCGGGAGGGCGCTGCTGGACCTCACCCGCCGGGCGCCGGAGGCGGCGGGCCGGATCGTCACCGTCAGCCCGGACGTCAGCTCGACCACCAACCTGGGCGGCTGGCTGAACAAGGTCGGCGTGTGGTCGGCCACGGAAGGCACCGACTGGTTCGCCGACGACGCCGAGACGATCCTGCACTGGCGGGAGAAGCCGACCGGACAGCATGTGGAGCTGGGCATCGCCGAGACCAACCTGGTGGGGCTGCTCGGCGAGTTGGGCGCCACTTGGAGCCGCTGGGGGCAGCCGCTGCTGCCCATCGGTGTGGTGTACGACCCCTTCGTCAACCGGGCGCTGGAGCCATGGTCGTTCGGCATGTACGCGGGCGGCCAGTCCATCCTGGTGGGCACCCCGTCCGGTGTGACGCTCGCCCCGGAGGGCGGTGCACACCAGTCGATCACCACTCCGTCGCTCGGCATCGAGCAGCCGGGGTGTGTGTCGTACGAGCCCGCCTTCGCCATCGACACCGAGTGGTGTCTGCTCGCCGCCCTGGGCAACCTCGGTAAGCCGCAAGGGAGTTCGGCGTACCTGCGGCTGTCCACCCGGCCGGTGGACCAGTCCCTGGCCGCCGTGCCCACCGACCCCGCCGCGCGTGAGCGACGGCGTCGGCAGGTGGTCGCGGGCGCCTACCGGTTGCGGCGCCACGACAAGCCGGTGGTGACCATCGCGGCGATGGGCGCCCTGGTCCCCGAGGCCCTGGCCGCCGCAGAACGGCTCGACGCGCTCGGCCACGGCGCCGATGTGGTGTGCGTGACCAGCCCGGACCTGCTGTTCCGCGCCCTCCAGGCGCGCCGTGGCCTGGCGGAGGACCCGGACTGGATCCTCGACCGCGCCTTCCCCGCCGACCGGGCCACCCCGCTGGTCACCGTGCTCGACGGCCACCCGCACACCCTGGCCTTCCTCGCCACGCTGCATCAGGTTCCCGTCACCACCCTGGGTGTGACCCGGTTCGGCCAGTGCGGTGCCCTCGACGACGTCTACCGGTACCACGGCATCGACGGCGACAGCGTCATCGCCGCCGCCCTCGACCTCATCGACTGAGCTTCCCGAGCAGCGTGCCGAGGAGGACGGCCCCGAGGGCGAGGAGTGCGGCGGCGACGGTGAGGGCGAGGGAGAAGCCTTCCGTCGCGGCGCGCAGGGGGCCGTCCTCGGCGGCCAGGGCGTCGCTGCGGTGGGTGGCGAGGGCGACGAGCACCGCCACCCCCACGGCCCCGCCGACTTGTTGGACGGAACTCAGGACGGCGGAGCCGAGCCCGGCGTTCTCCTCGGTGGTGCCCGCGAGCGCGGCCACGGTCAGGGCGGGCAGGCTCAGTCCGCATCCGAGGCTCGTGACGAGCATGCCGGGCAGCACCCCGGAGGCGTAGCCGTCCTCCGGTGCCACGCCGGACAGCAGCAGGAGTCCGGCCGCGCTGATCAGGAACGAGAGGACGAGCGCCGGGCGCACCCCGAGCCGGATCACCGCCCGGGAGGACAGCCACATGCCCGTGAGAATGCCGGCGCCGTAGGGCAGATAGGCGAGACCGGCCGTGAGCGGGCGATAGCCGAGCACGGTCTGGAGGTGCACCATCAGCAGGAAGGCCATCGCGTACATGGCGGCGGAGAACAGCAGGGTCGCCCCATGGGCGACGGCCCGGAACCGGAGGGACAGGAACGACAACGGCACCAATGGCTCGGCGGTTCGTGCCTCGGCGGCGACGAAGGCGACGGCCAGGAGCACGGCCAGGGCCAGGGGCCCGACGGCGGCGGCGTCCCGCCAGCCCGACTCCCCGATCCGGAGCAGTCCGTAGACCAGGGACACCAGGGCGCCGGTGCCGAGCACCGCGCCGGGCAGGTCGAGCCGTGCCGCACGCCCGGCCCGGCTCTCGGGGACCAGATACGGGAGCAGCGCGACGGCCGCGACGGCCACCGGCAGGTTGATCAGGAAGATCCAGCGCCAGGATGCGAGGCCGGTCAGCGCGCCGGAGATCACCAGGCCCGTCGTACCGCCCAGAGCGGCGATGCCGCCCCAGATGCCGAACGCCTTGGCGCGCTCCTCGGTGCCGGGGAACAGGAGGGTGATCAGTGCCAGCGCGGCCGGGCTGGCCATGGCCGCTCCCCCGCCCTGGACGAACCGCCCGGCCACGAGCTGCCAAGGCTCCTGCGCGAACCCGCAGACGAGGCTCGCCACGCCGAACAGCGCCACGCCGTTCAGGAAGACACGTCTGCGGCCCAGCAGGTCGGCCATGCGGCCGAACAGCAGCAACAGCCCGCCGAAGGCGAGGAAGTAGCCGTTGACGACCCAGGCCAGGCCCGCGGCGCCGAAGCCGAGATCGTCGCGGATGCTGGGGAGCGCGACGTTCACCACGTTGTCGTCCAGGACGAGCATGAACTGCACGAAGCACAGCACCACCAGGGCCGGACCACGGCGTCCCGCGGCGGTGGGGTCAAGCGGTCCGTGCGAACGGTGGCAGCGCCCGCGGCGGGCATGAGGGATCGGCATGGAACGACGCTATGCACAGGCCGAGTTGGCCGCTATGCGCTACGAGGCCACGTCATAGCGCATCGGGGACATACCCTGGGGACCATGACCGATGATGCCCTGGGGGCCGTTCCGGCCGGGGTGGGCGCAATCGTCGTCGGGAACTTTCCGCTGGCGTACGGGCAGTGGTTCGTTCCGCACAGCCACTCGCAGCACCAGCTGGCCTGGGCGAGCCGCGGGGTGCTCGGCGTCGCCGTCGACGACGCCTACTGGGTGCTGCCGCGGACACGGGCGTTGTGGCTGCCCGCGGGGGTGGTCCACCGGACCGGCGCGACCCGCGAGGCGGTGCTGTGCAGCCTCTACTTCGCACCGGACCGATGCGATCTGGACTGGACGGAGCCCACGCCGGTCGGCGTCGACGGGCTCCTCGCGCATCTGATCGCGTACCTCGGCCGCGACGACCTCCCCGATGACGCGCGGCTACGGGCCGAGGCGGTCGTGCTGGATCTGCTGCGCCCCCTGCCGGCCACGCCCATCGAGGTGCCGGACCCCGCCGACGACCGCGTACGCGCCGTGGCCGACGCACTGCTCGACCACCCCGAAGACTCCCGGAGTCTCGAGGCGCACGCACGGGCCGTCGGTGTGAGCCGACGCACCCTGTCCCGGCTGTTCGTCCAGGACACCGGCATGAACTTCGACCGCTGGCGCTCCCATGTGCGGCTGCGTGCCGCCCTGCCGCTGCTCGCCGAGGGCCAGCCCGTTTCCCGGGTCGCCCGCACCGTGGGATACGCGACGCCGAGCGCCTTCCTCGCGGCGTTCCGGCGAACCGTCGGCACGTCCCCGGGGCGCTACCTCAATGGCGACGCTTGAGGCGCGTCAGCGTTCGGGGTGCGTCGTGGCGCGGGACCCCCTAGAGGTGTCGCAGCTTGTCCGGGTTGCGGATGATGCGGATCTCCGTGATCCGGCCGTCGACGACCTCCGCGCACGCGACGGTGTCCGGGTGGCCCGCGACGGTGAGCAGCAGTCCCGGCCGACCGTTGACGTCGATCGCGTGCACACGGGGGTCCTCCATCGGCTGGGTGACGACGGCGGCGAGGAAACGGGCGACCTTGTCCGCGCCGCGCTGCGGGCGGACGGCGGCCTTCACCTTGCCGCCGCCGTCGCTCCACGCTGTCACATCGGGGGCGAGCAGCTCCATCATCCGGTTGATGTCGCCGCCGAGACAGGCGGCCAGGAACTCGTCGGTGACCTGTCGCCGCACCTCGGCCGGTGTGTCGTAGCGCGGCCGCCGGGCCTGGACGTGTGATCGGGCGCGGTGGCCGACCTGCCGTACGGACGCCTCGCCGCGCTCCAGCATTCCGGCGATCTCCCGGAACGAGAAGCCGAACACCTCCTTGAGGATGAAGACCGCGCGCTCCAGGGGCGAGAGGGTGTCGAGGACGACGAGCATGGCGAGCGAAACCGACTCGGCCAGCTCCACCTCCTCGGCGGCGTCCGGCTGGGTGACCAGCGGCTCGGGCAGCCAGGGCCCGACGTACTGCTCGCGGGTGGCGGCGGCCGAGGTGAGCCGGTTGAGCGCGAGGTTGGTGACCGTACGGGTCAGATAGCCGGCCGGATTCTCCACGGCGGTGGACACCTGGCTGCACCGCAGCCAGGTGTCCTGCACCAGGTCCTCGGCGTCGGCGACGCTGCCGAGCATGCGGTAGGCGATGCCGAACAGCATGCGTCGGTGGTGTTCAAAGGTGGTTGCGTCGATCACGCACGCGACGGTACCTGGCAGGTGTCCGAGAAGCCCTGGCTGGTCAGGCCGAAGGCGCTGTTGATGCGCGAGCGGTAGTTTTCCAGGGCGACCATGGCGGTGAGTTCGACGAACGCGGCCTCACCGAGCCGTTCGACCAAGGCGGCGGCCAGCTCGTCGGTGACGCGGGGCTCGGTCTCGGTCATGGCCTCGGCATAGTCCAGGACGAGCAGCTCCAGCTCGCTGAAGTCCTCCTGGTGGTCGCGCCACTGCGGGACCTTGGAGATCTTGTCCATGGGCAGCCCCAGGGCGTCGGCCTCCCAGTGTCCGAAGTCCATGCACCACGAGCAGTTGATCCTGGCGGCCGCGGCCATGACGGCGAGGTGCTTGAGGCTCCGGTCGAGACGGTTCCACTTGGCGGCACCGCGCTCCTGCCGCACATAGGTGAGCAGCACCCGCGCGTTGTGCCCGACGGCCAGCCCGGGGTCGAGCACCTTGCCGTAGGTGCGCCGGGAGTACCAGGCGCCGATGCGGTTGAGCAGGGTGTTGGGCGGGGTGAGCGAGATCCGGGCCATGGCAGGCGCTCCTCTTGTCGTATCCGTGACGCGACCGTGTTGGTCGCGCGGGCCTTCCGAAGGCTTCTGGAGGTGTGACAAGGGAGGCGGCCGGAGTGTGACATCCGGCGGGTTGCTCAGGGGAAATAGGATTCGAGCGTGCCGCGGCGCCGGACGTCGAGCGTCGCGCAGTGGAAGGAGCCGCCGAACGGCGCGTAGTGCAGCAGGTCGCACGGGATCGGCTCGAACCCCCAGCCTTCGAGCGCGCGCAGCATGTCGGTGTGGTGGCGCTCCGCGATGACCCGCTTTTCGTCGACCATGAGGATGTTCATGCTGAGCCACCTGCCGCACATCGAGGTGAGCCTGAGCAGGCGTTCCTCGATCCGGTTGGGCTCGGGGGCGATCAGGACGTCCCAGGAGTTCAGAATGTCGGGCAGGCGGTCGACATCGATGTATTCGGGATTGACCAGTACCTTTCCCGGCGCCAGCACGAGGAACGTCGTGTCGATGTGCATGGGCATGCGGCAGCGGCTCTCGATCTCGTGGATGCGGTATTCGGGACCGAGGTGACGGCGCAGCCAGTCGATGCCCATGCGGTTGGTGACATTGCTCCGCAGGACGAACAGGTCGCGCCCCGCGCGGACGAAATCCGCCGCATCGAACACCGGCTCGAACTCGGTGAGGATGTAGCGCATCGGTTCGCCATCCTCCGGGGTGCGGAAATCCGGCTCGAACAGCGCGTCGGTGAGCTGCGGTTTGGGTGCCGCCGTCCAGCGTGCGCCGCGGCGGAAGTAGTCCTTGAGGATCGGGCGATAGGAATGGGTCTCGAAATACCGGCACGGCCATGCCATCGGTGTCTCGATGATTTCGTCGCCGATCACGAGCATGCTGTCGCGCGGGCAGGTGTTGCAGAAGCCGCGCGACGACCAGTCGGGAGTGCCGTAGCGCTTCCGGTGGTCGACCGCCTCCGGGCGCGTGACCGTGACGCCGAGGGACCGCAGGAGAGCGATGAACTGATCGAGTTCCTGCTGTGCCGGTTCGATGAGCTTGCGCGGATACTTGATGCCGGAGGCGAGCCCCTGCCACCGCGCCGCCCGGCGCGGGACGTTGCAGGACACCACGGGGTGGCTGGAGGGGATCGTCGCGCCGTCGAGACGCCCCACGATGATCTCCTCCAGCGGATCCCATTCGTTGTGTGAATTTACCGGCGAAACGAGATGTTCAGCGGGAAGGCCGGATCGCTCTACTACCACCATGGTCAATCGCTTCCGATCACCGAAGTAGGAAACCTAAAGTATTCAACGGGGTTCCCCGAGCGACCGGGTGCATTCCTCCACTTCGGCGAGCAGAACCATCCATTTGGCCTCACTCCCCGATGGCCACCACGCGCGCCCATTCGGGTGGCGTATCCGGCACGTCATCGGGGTCGCCCTCGTCCCACGACGGGACTGCCCGGTGGCGGGGGAAGAGGCCCACCACCGTCCGGCACGGCGGTCGGGTACCCGGCCAGGGCGTCTGGCCGTCGGTGAGGGCCACGATGACATCGGGGCGGGGGCGTGCCCGCAGGGCCCTGGCGAAGCCCGTACGGAGGTCCGTACCCCCGCCGCCCACCAGTGGTGTTCCGGGGCCGGTGATGGCGCACACGGGCGCCGAGGTCAGGCGCTGGTCAGCAGCGCCTCCAGGGCCACGGCCGTATCCGGGTGGCGACCGGCCAGTGCCGCGCCCGCCGGGTGGTGGGAGTCCTCCGGCGCCCATGTCCCGTCGCAGCCCAGCAGGTTCGCCACCGCGTCGCACGTCGCCGGGTGGGCGGCGAGCAGCGCACTGCGGCGGTTGCCGTCCGCGCGCGCCCCGGATTGCGTGGCTTCCGGCTCCGGCTGGGCCTGCCACGGCGGCACCCACGCGTCCAGCGCCGGGAGACGGCCGGGGAAGATCCGCCCGGCCTCGCGGATCAGCAGCGGGGCGAGTTCGGCGCCGCCCGATCGCAGGGTGGTGATCAGGGTCGGCAGCCACGGCAGGAGCACCGTGTCCGGCAGCCGGGCGAAGGCGCTCGACACCGCCTCCACGACGAAGTCGGTGAGGCCCGGGACGGGCTCCAGGGCGTGGACGAAGCCGCTGAGGTAGCGCGGATAGGCGGGCAGCACCATGGGGTTGGCCAGCAGTTCGTCGCACCGCGCCCGAAGGTCCGTGCGGGAGAGGTGTCCGAGCTGCTGCTGTGCCGCCCACAGCAGCGCCGTCTTCGACGGCTCCCGCGGATGCGACTGGGCGACGGCCAGCTCCAGCTGGGTACGGTCGCACCCCAGCGAGAGCGCCAGGCTCTCCATGCTGAACAGGAAGCCCAGCATCGCCGCCACCTGGCGGACGGTGGCGTCGTCGTCGGTGAACGCCGTCGGCAGCAGGGTGCAGTAGTGCGCGTATCCGGCCTTGACGAAGGATTCGATCCACGGCGGCAGCACCGGCTCGCTGGTGCGGTAGTACGCCAGCAGCCGCCGCACCCGGCGCAGCACCTCCGGCGCCCCGTCGACGCTGCGCTCGGCCGACAGCACCTCCAGGGCGCGGTTGCCCAGTTCGTCGGCGAGACGGCGGCTGCGCAGGTACAGCGTGGCGTCCTCGACGGCTTGGAGGACGGTCGCCGCGGTGGCCTGGGGGTCGTACGCCGTGCGGCGAAGGCGCTGCTCCAGGACCTGCTCGATGCTGACGCCCTCGTAGCCCAGCTCGATGAGCGCACGCTGATGGGTGCCCAGCGCCACGTCCCATGACTCCTGGATCGCCCGCTCCCCCAGGGTCCGCTCGCCCATGATCGGCCGGGCGGTGCCGTGTGGCATGAGGTAGCGCAGGATCCACAGCACGTCGGAGCACTGCTGAAGCTCCGGCCGGGAGGCGATGTCCAGCAGCGCCCGTTGCACACCGCGCTGCTGGAGCTTCAGGTTCAGCGGCGCGAGCCGGTCGTGCACGTCGCGGGCCAGCGGTGGCAGCGCGTCGTAGCCGACCTTTCCGATCCGGTCGCCGCCCATCATGATCTCCACGAGGCGGCGCACATCGCGCCGACCGGGCACGGTGTCCTTCTCGATGCAGGTGACGGCCGCGTCCTGGAAGTCGTACGGCGTGGGCTTGGCCCGGTCGCGCATCCCGGCCAGCAGGATCGACGTCTCGAACACCGCGATGGCGTCGGCGGTGGAGGCGAGGTAGCCGTTCCGGCGGGCGGCGCGCACGATCTCCACCGACCAGCCGAGCAGTTCGGTCTCGTCCAGCCGGTCCAGCACGGGTGGTTGCCGCAGGAAGCCGGTCAGCTTGTCGGAGGCCGGTGCCGGGGTGGCGGGCGCGGGAGCCGTGGCGGGCCCGGTTTGCTGCGCCTTGCCCTTCTGCGCCTTGGTCTTCTTCGCGCCCGTCTGACCCGCCTGTCCCTCCAGGCGGTACGGCTCCACCCGGGTGCGCTTGACGTTCTTCGCCCAGACCGTGGCGGCGATCGACACCGAACCGGCGGCGAGGCCGAACTGCGCCTCGATCGCCGCGTGGCTGGACGGGATCAGGCCGTACTGCCATGTGGTGGCCGTGCGCGGGCTGATCCGATACGTGTCCGTGCCGTGGAGGCCGAACTCCTCGACGCGGCTGGCGGCGTGGAAGGCGCCGCAGACATAGAGGCAGTCCGCGGGATCGGTGCCGGTCGCGGCCAGGTGCTCGCGCATCCTGGTCCACATGTAGCGCTCGCGGTCCTCGTCCACGCGCACCCGGTGCGGGTCGCCGGGCGCGAGGCGCCGGAAGAGGCTGCCGATCAGGAACATGACCTGGCGGTAGGTGTCGTGGTCGCCGTCGCCGAGCGGCAGCTCGACGTACTGGTGCCACCACTCCGACCAGTGCCGCACCTTGCCGTGGCGCAGCAGGTGTTCTTCCAGTTCCGCGAAGCGCGGCCGCAGGTCGCCGATCTCCACGCCGACCGCGTCGCCGTGCAGCGCGGCCTCTTCGTCGGTGGCGGCTGCGTCCGGCTCCCCCGCATCGGCGGCGGGCTCGTCGGACTGCGATCCGCGGGCGTCCCACTGGAAGACGTGGTCCGAGGAACGGTCGACGAGGACCAGTTCGACTCCGGGGGTGTCGAGCGCGTAGGCGATCGCCTGGTACTCGGCCGAGGCCTCGGTGACCGGAGCGACCACCGACAGCGGAGACCATGCGGCCGGGAAGCCGTCGACGTCGGTGGCGAACGCCTGGACCGCCACCGGGAGTCTGCAATTGCGCAGTTCGGTCAGCAGCGGCGCCATGTCCTCGCACAGCTCCAGGTACACGACCTTCGGCTGTTTCTGGCGCAGACGGCGGGCCATCGCGATCGCGGAGGCGGGCGAGTGGTGGCAGACGGGGAAGATCTCCAGTGGCTCGCCCGCCGCGCGGTCGACGTCGTCGACGAGGCCGAGCAGGATGCCCTCCAGGGCGTCGGGCCCGTCGGCGAACGTCGCGGCGGCCTCCCGCAGCTGCCCGCGCAGTGCTTCGAAGGTCTCCTGGTGGGTGCCGCTCATGACAGGGTGGCGATCGCGTCGCGGCCGCCCTCCAGGAACTCCGGCCAGGATCCGCCCTCGTCCTTGCTGCGCGGCTCCACGACACCGTGCAGATACTTGTTGAGGATGGCCAGGTCCTCCGGCTCGCGCCGGGCCAGCGACCCGACGAGCGAGGTGGCGAGGGTGTGGGCGGTCAGGGCGCGCTCGCCGAAGAAGTTGCTGTGCAGGATCGCGTCCTCGAGCACACCGATCTGTTCGGCGGTGGACAGCGCGGACTCCAGCTTCTCGTCGTCGCTTCCGGCCGCGGCCGCCGAGGCGCGCAGATCGGCGAAGCTCTGGAGCAGTACGTCGAGCAGCGTCGGCGGCACGTCCAGCTCGATCTGGTGGCGGCGCAGCAGTTCCTCGGTGCGGAAGCGGACGATCTCCGCCTCGCTCTTCTTGTTCGTCATCACCGGGATGCGGACGAAGTTGAAGCGGCGCTTGAGGGCCGAGGAGAGGTCGTTGACGCCCCGGTCGCGGCTGTTGGCGGTGGCGATGATCGAGAAGCCGGGCTTGGCGAAGACGATGCCGTCGCTGTCCAGTTCTGGAACGGAGATGTACTTCTCGGACAGGATCGAGATCAGCGCGTCCTGGACATCGCTGGTGGAGCGGGTGAGTTCCTCGAATCGGCCGATCGCGCCGCTCTCCATGGCGGTCATGATCGGCGAGGGGATCATCGACTCCCGCGACTGGCCCTTGGCGATGACCATGGACACGTTCCAGGAGTACTTGATGTGGTCCTCGGTGGTGCCGGCCGTGCCCTGCACGACCAGCGTGGAGTTGCGCGAGATCGCGGCGGACAGCAGCTCGGCCAGCCAGCTCTTCCCGGTGCCGGGGTCGCCGATGAGCAGCAGGCCGCGGTCGGAGGCCAGCGTGACGATGGAGCGCTCGACGAAACTGCGGTCGCCGAACCACTTCTGGGCGATCTCCCGGTCCAGGCCGTCGGAACGCTCGGAGCCCAGGATGAACACGCGGATCATCTTCGGGGACAGGCGCCAGGAGAAGGGCTTGGGGCTGTCGTCGATGGACTCCAGCCAGTCCAGCTCCTCGGCGTACTTGATCTCGGCGGGGGCGCGCAACAGGTCGGACATCACAGGGCCTTTCTGAGCAGATCAGAGCAGGAAAGTAAGCGAGCGGGGAACTAGTAGGACTCCGTTAGGTCTTTCTGTCGGTCGTGTTCAGCGGCATGGTGGGTGTGTGGATGCACATGAAGTGAACCGTGTTCGGGCGACGTTGGCGCTATTCGTGGCGGATGTGTTCGCGTCGATACCGCGCAAGGACCAGCGGGCCAAGGGCGACTGCTATCTGCGGGGACTGATGATGGACGGTCGCCGCAAGTCCATCCAGGCCATGGCCTCGCGGTTGCCGGACGGCAACGAGCAGAACCTGCAGCAGTTCGTGAACCAGTCCACGTGGGATCCGGTGCCGGTGCGTCGGCGGATCGCTGAGCGGATGGTGCCGCAGATCGGCCCGGACGCCTGGGCGGTCGACGACGTGTCGTTCCCCAAGGACGGAAGGATGTCGGTGGCGGTCGCTCCCCAGTACTGCGGTGCGCTGGGCAAGCAGGCCAACTGCCAGGTCGCGGTCAGCGTGCACGCGGTTTCCGACACGGCCTCGTGCCCGCTGAGCTGGCGGCTGTTCCTGCCCCAGGAGTGGGCGGATGACGCCCTCCGGCGCCAGCGGACCGGCGTTCCCAAGGACGTCGGGCACCGGGAGAGGTGGCGGCTGGCACTGGACGCCCTGGACGAACTGGCCACGTGGCACCTTGTGCCGCCGGTCGTGGTGGCGGATGCCGGCTATGGCCAGAACGCTGACTTCCGCGCTGGCCTGGCCGAGCGGGGACACGCGTACGTGGTCGGCATCCGCGGCGACATCACCGTCCAGCCGCACGACGCGGTCCCCACGGCCCCCGCCTGGTCCGGCAACGGCCGCAGGCCCCAGCCCCGCTACCGGCAGCCACCGGTGACGGTGGCGGAACTAGCCGCGGGCGCCGGACGCGAAGCCTTCAGCCAGGTGACCTGGCGGGAAGGCTCCCGCGGCGCGATGACCTCGCGCTTTCTCACGCTGCGGGTCCGACCGGCCGGGGTGCGCTCGCGTCGGCTGGCCCAGGCAGCCGCGGTGGCCGAGCACGGCCGGTGGGACGGCGTCCTGCCCCAGGTGCGACTGCTGGCCGAATGGCCCGACGGCGAAGACGAACCGACCCGGTTCTGGCTGTCCGACCTGCCCGACGACACCCCGATCGCCGACCTGGTCCGCCTGGCAAAGATCCGCTGGCGCATCGAGCACGACTACCGCGAACTCAAGCACGGCCTGGGCCTGGACCACTTCGAAGGCCGCTCCTGGAACGGCTGGCACCACCACGCCACCCTGGTCACCGCCGCCCACGCCTTCCTCACCGAGCAGCGGCTGGCCCCAAAAGCCGACACACCGGACTCACCCTCTACCAGATCCTCGACGCCCTCCAGGACCTGCTGAACTGCTGGACCGGCATCTGCACCACCTGCCACCAACCTCTGCCCAGCAGGACCACACCAAGATCAAGACAGACCTAACGGAGTCCTACTAGGGGAACTAAGCGAGAAACGTCTTGAGTTCGTGGACGAGCTTGCGGATGTGGCCGGAGAGCACCGGCGCACCGAGATCCTTGAAGCGCTCCCGGAACCACGGGTTGACGCTGCCGCGGCCGGAGCTGGTCACCGAACCGACCGGGATGAACTTGGCGCCCGAGCGGTGAATGGCGGCCATGCTCTCGAACAGCGGCTCGCTCCGCCATTCGTAGAAGTCGGAGATCCACACCACGACGGTGTTGCGGGGCTCGGCGATCTTCGGCTGGGCCAGTGCCATGGCGACCGTGCCGTCGGTGCCGCCCCCGAGGTTGGTGCGCAGCAGGGTTTCGAAGGGGTCGTGCACCCAGGGCGTCAGGTCGAGCGCCTGGGTGTCGTACGCGATCAGATGGACGTCCACCTTGGGGAGCCCGGCGAAGATGGACGCCAGGATGGTGCAGTTCACCATCGGGTCGACCATCGAGCCCGACTGGTCCACGACGACGATCAGCCGCTGAGGCGTCGTCTTGCGGGCGGTGTGCCGGTAGTAGAGGCGGTCGACATACAGTCGCTCCTCCTCCGGGCTCCAGTTGGTGAGGTTCTTCCAGATCGTGCGGTCGAGGTCGAGGTTGCGGAACACCCGCTTGGGCGGCACGGATCGGTCCAGGGCGCCGACCGTGGCCTTCTCCACCTGGGTGCGCAGCACCTCGGCGACCTCGTCGACGAAGCGGCGGATCAGCGCCTTGGCGTTGGCCAGGGCCACGCCCGAGAGGTTGTCCTTGTCCCGCAGCAGCTGCTCGATGAGCGACATGCTCGGGGTCAGCTGCGCGGCGAGCTGGGGGTCGGCCAGCACCTCGCGCAGCCGCATCCGCTTGACCAGGTCGGCCTCCAGGGCGCCCAGCTCCGGGCCGATCTCCGGGATGAGCCGGCTGAGATCGGGCGTCACGCCCGGGCCGCCGGTGCCGGTCGGGCTGACGCCCGGCCCGCCCGCCGCCCTTCCGCCGGATTGCCCGACGGAAGGGCCGCCGGGCTGCCCGCCGGAATTCCCGGCCGAGCGGCCCCCGCGCAGCTCGCCGGGCTTGCAGCCGAGGGCGCGCTCCAGCCAGCCCGCGTCGGACTGCCAGCGCGCCAGCTGTCCGGCGGTGACCGTGCCGGAGCCGCGGGCGAAGACGTTGAGCAGAACCTTCGAGGCCAGCGCCGCGCGCCGTACCTCGGCGGCCCGGTCGCGTCCTCCGTCGTCGCCGGCGATCGCCATCAGACCGTCGAACTCGGCGGCCAGCTCCGGGTGGCGCTGCACGATCGCGTCGACGGAGGCTTGCGGGTCCAGCAGGGCGGGCGGCAGTCCGATGTCCTCCACGACGGCGAGGCTCGCCGACTCCAGGGTGGCCTGCTCCTCGGGGTCGAAGAGGCGGGCGAGCAGCCGCCAGTACAGGACCTGTCGGCGGTTGTCGTGAGCCGCGTGCGGGTCGGTGGGGTCGATGGCCTGTCGGTCGGTGGGGTCGGTGGTCTGCGGGTCGGTGTGTTCGGTGGTGTGCTCCGTCACGTCCGCAGCAACCTCCCGGCCCGCTCCCGCAGCGCGGCCACCGCTTCGGTGGCGGCCTTCTCGGCCTTGACTCCCGCCTTGTCGGTCGTGCCCCCGGCCCATCCCCCGGCGTGAAGGACGACGGCCTTCTTCCGCACCGTCTTCTCGACGGCCAGGGGCTGGACGCGATACGCCCCGGCGTCCCAGCGGAGCAGCCCGATGCAGGCGCTCGACCCCGCGACGGTCTCGGGGGTGAGCGGACCGGCGGTCGGAATGCGGTCGGTGTCGACGGCCAGAGGGTGTCCGGCAACGGTGAACGTCAGCGCGTCGTCGCCCTTCTGGGAGTCGTAGCCCTCCAGGAAGACGGGGACGGCGATGCGCGCCGGATGCCGGTCCAGGGGCGCGGTCGGCGCGTCGGTGGCGGTGGGCAGGGCGACGCGGGCGGTGGCGAAGGGGTCGGCGGGCTCGCCCTGCCGTGCGTACGCATCGCTCCAGAGCAGGTCGCCCTCGGCGGTGACCGGCATGTCGGTGAGATCCATCGAGCGGCCCTCGCCGACGGCCGCCAGGAGCGACATATGCGGCCGGAGCAGCTGCCAGATGCCGACTCCGACGACCGTGTCGGGCTTGGGGACCGACACACTGGCACGGACCAGGCGGGGTGCCCCGCCGTCAGCGGGCTCGAACACCGCGTGGACCTGGGCCTGTGCCGCGGTCGCGTGTTCCTGCACATCGACGCCGAGGGGCAGGAGACGGCCGGTGACCGCGCCGGTCGCGGGTGCCTCGGCCGCGCCGGGCAGCGTCAGCAGCAGCGCCCGCGCCCACAGGTCGGCCCATCGGCGCGCCGGGACGCGGTCCAGGGCAGGGCCGGGGCAGGACGCGGCGAGTTCGGCGGCGAAGCCGTCGAGGAGCGTCGCCAGGCGCCGCAGGGCCGGGTCCGGAAGCATCGCGGAGACGACCTGTGCCGCCCCGGAGACCACGTCGTGGTCGATGCCCTGCCATCCGGTGCGCGCCAGATCGGACAGCCAGGAACGGGCGGCGGCGCGCAGGTTCACCGCTTCCTGCCCGCCGGGCGCAGGCAGAGCGGCGGTCCCCTCGCCGCGGGGCCGGGCGGTCGCCTCCTCGACCCGGGTCATCAGGGCGTCGTGGACGGACCCCAGCAGTGCGGTGCGGGCGGCGGCGAGGGCGACGAAGTGGTCCTCGCCCGCCGCTCCGGCCGCCGCCTTCTCGGCCGCCTCGGCGACCCGGGCGGCCAGCGGCGTGCCCGCGACGGCCTGGGCGAGATCCGTCAGGCCGGTGGCCCGGCCGGGCTGGGGGCGGAGCAGACCGGCGACGAGTGCATGGTCGAAGGCGTCGACGGCGGCCAGGGCCGCGTCGAGGTCGGCGATGGGTTCGGCGAGCAGATCGGCGCGCATCAGGCCACCGCCCTGGTCGGCGGGAACCACTGCATCTCCGGCAACGGCGCGGTGACCGGGGCCAGTTCCAGGTAGGTCAGATGGCGCAGGAAACGGCTGAAGACCGCCGCGGCGGCCTGGGTGCCCGCCTGCGAGGGGTGGGTGTCGGTCATATCGGCGGCGATGGACAGCGCGGTGGGCTCCCCGTCCGCGGTCTCGACCTTCAGATAGCGGGCAACGCGCTCGGCGCCGTACTGGAGCACCGCCTCGCTGATCAGGGCCATGATGTGCTTGCAGTACGAGCCGCGCGCGCCGCCGCAGGGGCGGTTGTTGTTGGTGCTGCAAGCGAACGCGTACGTACCGGTCGCGACGGACGAGACATAGACCCGCCCGATGTCCGAGCCGCTGGACACCACGCCCTGGAGGCGTCCGTCGGCCAGCTCGACGAACGGGACCTTGGCGAGCTTGCGCGGCCGTGCGGGTGGAATCACCCGCGCCGTGCTCGACCTCTCCCAATCGGACAACGCGTCATCTCCTCTGCGCACAGGGGTGGTTCCGCGCCACAGCGGCGCGGCACGAATGAACATACGTGCGCCCACTGACAACGCCGCTCGGGGCGGAGAGGGCCGAGGGGGCGGAGAGGGCCGAGGGGCCGAGGAGGGGCCGGAATCCGCAATTCCGTTACACCGAGGTCCAGTTGGCCGAATACTGTCATCGAACAGGCATCGGATCTCGCCATGTGGAATGTTTGCGGAAAACCTTGTTTGTTGCCATTTACTCCTGTTTTCATCCTCTCAGCTTCAACGGAACACCCGTCGAAGCCGATCGGGAATCACCAGAACAAGAACAGAACATGGGGGGACCATGCGGCATATCCATGCCGGGCCGGACCGTGTCCGCAACCTGCACACACTCGGTCCGCACGGGACCAACTTGGAGGCCGCCTCACACGAATGGCTGCGCAGACGCGGCGTTGAGGGAACGGTTCATCTGCATTCCTCCATCGAATCGGCCCTCGAGGCCGTCCCGGCCGACGGGCAGCACGCCCTGACCGCCTGCGCCGTCTACCCGGCCCTGCACACGCTGGTCTTCGGCAACCTCCACCGGTTACGGATGGTGGACAGCTTCATCATGCCGACGCACAACATGGTGCTCGCCTCCGCGGGAACGCCGGTCCCCGCCACCGTCGCCTCGCATCCGGCGCCCAGGGGGCTCGTCCCCGACTCGGCCGAGGTCCACGAGGTGCTCAGCAACTCCCAGGCCGCCATCGACTGCGCCGCCGGGAAGGTCGAAGGCTGCATCACCACGATCGTCGCCGCCGAGCGGCACGGACTGCGGGTCCTCCGCGACTTCGGCCCGGTCCCCATGGTCTTCACCGTCCACCAGGTCCTGAGCGTGGACGCCGGGGCCGGGGAGCCGCTGACGGCGGGGGCGGTGGCGCTGTGACCGACCAAGCACCCCTGAGCCCCGCGCACCTGGCCGAGGCGCGGCCCCTGACGGAATCGCTCATACCGAAGGTCGACCGCTTCCGGGCGCGCCAGGCCGACGACGGCACGGTCACCGCCCCCACGGCGGAAGACCGTACGCTGCTCACCCGGATCAAGGACGAGGCGTGCGCCTGGTACCGGCGCAACGGGCTGGGGCACCAGGCCGACGCCCTGGACGCCGACGTCGCCGGGTGGCTGGACGCCGGGCTGGACACCCCGCCCCACTTCGCCCGCTCCCGGGACGCGCTGCGCCCGCCCGAGGACGGGAGCGTGGTCTTCTTCCTCGCGCCGCTCCAGACCACCAACAGCGCACCGCCCGTCGGCAAGCGGCTGGACTGCTTCTACGCGCTGCGCAAGGAGCCCGCCGCGCTGCCCGAGCTGGCCGTCACCTACCCGCACCCCAAGAACAACTGCCAGTCCCTGATCCTCATCGCGGGCAGCGATGGCTTCGCGCAGGGCAACTGCCTGGTGGTGTTCCCGGAGAACGTGGCCGCCCACGACAAGATCACCGATCAGTCGTACGCCATGTTCTTCTTCAACAAGATGCGCAGCATCCACGAGACCTACGCGCTCCCGGGCGCGGCGGCCGTCCTCACCCCGGACTCCGTGCCCCGCGCCTCCACCGGGCTGGCCCCGGACGTGTGTTACGAGGCCCGCGCCATCTGGGGCTATCTCCACGACTCCATGCACTTCAAGGGGCTGTGGCCGTTCGACGAACACATCGCGCTCAAGATGAACTGGTTCGTCGGCCTGCTCGAAGAGATCAAGGTGGACGCGAAGACCGTACTGGCCTGCGCCGACGGCGGAGTTCCCTACGCCGAGGAGCAGATCGCCATGATTCTGCTGGAACGTGTCTTCCGCTACCCGCAGGCCGCCGACGCGACCCGCAACTTCGACTCCGGAACCGGTGTGTTCCTGTACTCGTGGCTGCGTGAGCGCGGCGCGCTGACCGGTTCCGCACGCGACGGCGCGCTGCTGCGCATGGACCGGGACGCCACCCTGGCCGCGCTGCGGGACTACATCACCACGGTCGAGAAGCTGGAGGCCGAGGTCACCACCGACGACGAGTACCGGGCCGCCGCCAAGGCGCTGGTGCGCGACTACCTGCCCGCCGGGGAGGCCAAGCAGCGCTATCGGTTCACCGAGGACCAGCGGGTGCTGCTGCGCGCCCGGCAGAGCCTGGACCGGCTGCCACCGCTGACGTTCGCGCTCGCGCAGTGGTGACCGGCGGCCCGGTGCCGCGGCGGGGCGGCGACGCACTGGTGGTGCCCGCCCTGTCGGTGCTCATGGTGCTGCTGCTCGCCGCGGGCTGGCTGATGTCGGCCCGGCTGGTCGACGGTGTTCCCGCGCTCGCCGTGGCGAGCGGCCGTACCGCGGCCAGCTTCCTGGCCATCTCCGCGATCGCCGCGCTCCGCCCGCGCAGCTGGCCGGACGTGCGGAAGGGATTCGGACGGCCGGGCGGGTTCGTGCTGCTGGCGTTCCTCGGGTTCTTCGCGTACTACTCCGGTACGTTGCTCGGCATCGGCCGGATCGGCGCCTCCCGGGTGGGCCTGATCGTCTCACTGCTGCCGTGCGTGACGTTCGTCATCGGCATCGTCGCCTTCGGCGAGCGCGGCACCGTCCGCAAGGTGTGCGGCACCCTGCTCGCGGTGGCCGCGGCGTGCGGTTACGCGGTGGCGGACGGGACGGGCGGGGCGGGCGGCGAGGCGGCGGCGGACGGGGCCACCCTGTCGGCCGGTGCCCTGCTCGCCCTGGGCGGCACGTTCACGTACGCCCTCTACGGCTACGTCTACCGGCAGCGCATGGCCGACATCTCACCGCTGGCGGCGCTGCCCGCCATCACGGGGGCGGGCGCCGTCATGCTGGGGCTGACGACCGCCGTCTTCGTTCCGATGGGCGGCGTCACGGCGGCCGACTGGGGCGGGGTGGCGCTGCTCGGCGCGGGGCTCACCGCCCCCGTCTTCCTCATCTCGCACGAACTCATCCTGCGCAAGGGCCCGCTGTACACCTCCGCCGTGGCGCTGGTGGTGCCGTTCCTGATCCGCCTCGGTGAATGGGCGCTGGGGTGGGCGGGCGCGCCCGGTCCGCTGGTGCTCGTCCTGATCGTCGCCTGCTCGGCCGGGGTGTGGCTGACGGTGGGCGGCCCCCGCCGGGCGCAGACCCCGGCCACCGGGCCCGGCACGACCGACGACACCGGCGAAGGAGCCGGAGTACCACGGATGCGAGGAACATCGTGAGCACGCAGCAGCCCTGCGTCGTCCTGGTGTACCAGCGGACGACGCTGCCCTGGGTCTTCGACAGCGCCGAGCGCGCGGGCATCCGCCTCATCCTGGTCCCCCGCTCCGACGAGACCGTGTCCGCGGACCGGCTGCCCCCGGCCGTGGCCGACGTGCTGCGCCTGGACATCGACGGGGACCGCGCGGGAGCCCTGGCCACGCTGCGGCAGGTGCACGGGACCACTCCGTTCCAGGGCATCTGCACCCTGTACGACCCGGCCGTGCCGTTCGTCGCGGAGGCCGCCGAACTCCTCGGGCTGCCCGGCATCGGGCGGGGCGCGGCGCTCGGCGCGCAGGACAAGCGGGTGATGCGGGAACGGCTGGCCGCGGCAGGGCTCAACGTACCCCGCTTCGTCGGTCTGAAGGACCCCTCCGCCTGGGAGGAGGCCGCGCACCTGGACTTTCCCGTCGTGGTCAAGCCCGCGCACGGCTTCTCCAGCCTCGGCGTCACCAAGGCGGAACGCCCGGACGAGCTGAAGGCCGTGGTCGAGGAGGTGTGGCAGATCTGCCGCGGCAAGCTGGGCGAGGCCCGGGGCTTGATCGTGGAGGAGTATCTCGACGGGCCCGAGTTCGCCGTGGAATCCCTCGCCCACCGTGGGGAGGTGACGGTGTGCAGCATCGGCTACAAGGGCGCGCCCGAGGGCCCCTACTTCGAGGAGAGCGTCTACCGCGCACCGGCCGTCCTGCCCGAGGCGGTGCGGGACGCCATCCGGCACGAGGTCACCGCCGCACACGCGGCCCTCGGCATCACCGACGGGCCCGCCCACACCGAACTGCGGCTGCGCGGCGACCGACCGTACCTGCTGGAGCTGGGGGCCCGCATCGGCGGTTCGGGGGTCTCGGAGTACATCGTCCGGAACGTCACCGGGCGGGACTTCGCCGCGGACGCGCTGCGCATCGCCGCCGGGATGCCGCCACGCTCCTTCGACGCCGGTCACCCGCCCGCCGCCACGGGCGCGGCGGCCAACTACATCGTGCCGTGCGGCGGTTCGGGGCGGATCACCGCGATCCACGGCCTGGACGAGCTGCGCGCCGACCCCCGGGTGGACCACGTCGTGCAGATGCTCTTCCCCGGCGACGTGGTGCGCCCCTACCCGGACTTCACCGGATACCCGGCGTTCGTCCTGTCCCGGCACGCCACCACCGCCGAGGCCGAGGAGTTCCACCGCGCGCTGGAGTCCGCCATCCGCATCGAGTACGCCCCGGAAGGTGGCCGATGACCTCCCTCCCCTTCGACGACCGCGACGGCGTCATCTGGTACGACGGCGCCTTCGTGCCCTGGCGCGACGCGACGCTTCACGTCCTCTCCCACGGACTGCACTACGGCGGTGGCGTCTTCGAGGGGATGCGCGTCTACGGGGGCGCCATCTTCAAGCTCACCGAGCACACCGAGCGCCTGCACACCTCCGCGCGCGCCCTGGGCTTCGCCATCCCCTTCGGGGTGCCCGAACTCGCCGAGGCCAGCAGGGAACTCGTCCGCAGGCAGGGCATCACGGACGGATACGTCCGGCCCGTGGCCTGGCGGGGCGGCGAGCAGCTCAGCGTGTCCAGTGCGGGCAACCGTGTCCACGTCGCCATCGCCACCTGGGAGTGGCCGCGGCTCTTCGGCGACGCGACCCAGGAGGAGGGCATCCGCCTCGGCACCTCCCGCTGGCGCCGCCCGGCGCCCGACACCGCGCCGGTGCACGCCAAGGCGGCATCGCTGTACAACATCTGCACCCTCGCCCGCGACGAGGCCGAAGCCGCCGGTTACGACGACGCCCTGCTGCTGGACCACCGGGGGCTGCTGGCCGAGGCCACCGGCGCCAACCTCTTCCTCGTCATCGACGGCGCCCTCCACACCCCCGTCCCCGACACCTTCCTCAACGGCATCACCCGCCAGACCGTCATCGGCCTCGCCGATGACCTCGGCATCCCGGTCCATGAGCGCCCTCTGGAGCCGGGCGCCCTGGCCGACGCCGACGAGGTGTTCCTCACCGGCACCGCCTACGAGGTGCAGCCGGTCCGTGCGGTGGACGGCCACCGGTACGGCGTCGGCAAGGTGACGTCGGCGCTGGCCGAGGCATACGCCCGTCTGGTGCGCACACCCTAGGGTCCGTGCGATCGCCCTGGTCACGGCTCCCGGGTGACCGGGGCCTGCCACAGGGCGACGATCGCGTCGATGAGGCCGGTGGCGGTGTCGTGCCACGTCGTACGGGAGGTGGGGGCGGCGTCGGCGAGGGCGCGCTCCCTTTCGGCGGTCATCTGCGTGATGAGGTGACGTGTCATGGCGCCACGCTCCGCGTACACCTCGGCGGGCAGGTCGGGCAGGCAGCGGTTCACCCCGTCCTGCAACGGGTGCAGCGACGGGGCGGCGGCGAACGCCTCCGCGGTGGTGACCGCCTGGAGCGCGGGGTCGGCCGTGACCTGGGCGATGAACCGCGCGTACCAGCTGGGGTGGCCCAGCGCCGCCAGGTGTTCGGTGGTCGGCCGGACCACGCAGGCCACCCAGTCCCGCAGCTCGGTGGAGTCGCCGATGTCGGCCAGCATGCCCGCGCGGATCCGCTCCATCTGCTCGGCGTGCCGACGGACGATCGCGCGGACCAGGTCGGTCTTGGTGCCGAAGTGGTAGTTGACCGCGGCGTTGTTGCCCTGTCCTGCGGCCGCGCTGATCTGGCGGTTGGCGACCGCGTGCACCCCGTGCTCGGCGAACAGCCGCTCCGCCGCCGTCAGCAGCGCCTCCCGTGTCGCGCTGACCCGTTCGTGCTGCCTCGTCCTGGCCGTCATCATCACCACCGCATCCGCTCCGCGCACACCGCCTTAAATCAATCCATTGCTTTAAAGCATACCCGGTCCCGCACCGGGCGGCCGTGCACGCCCTGCCGGCGGTGTGGCGTACGGCCGCCGGCAGGGCGCTCTGCCTCAGCGGCAGGTGCGTCCGGTGTTGATGCACCGCACCATCTGCTTCATCACCCGCTCGTCGAAGACGTTGATGAAATCCCCGTGGTCGGTGACCGGCTTGTGCAGCTGCTCGGGGAAACCGTCCACCGCGAAGAACGGCCGGGTCTTCCCGTTGTCCTTCAGGCTGGGCGCGTCCACGTCGTACACCAGGCGCTGCACCAGCTGCGGAATCGCCACGAAGCCCTTGGGGCAGCGGCCGTCGGCGTCCGTGAACGCCACGTGGGAGCGGTGGTTGGCGCTGTCGGCGTTCTTGCCGTCCCAGCAGCTCTGGAACGTCGACGTACGCACCACGTCGCTGCCCTGCGGGCAGATCGGGTACTTGTCCTTCAGCTGCCGGTTCTCGAACCCGGTGCAGCTCCAGGAGGCGTTGGCGTTCGCCGTCCCGTTGCTGAAGGCCTTCGCGTCGCCGGTGATGATGCGCAGGAACCTGGGCATCGCCACGACCTTGCCGCGCGGGTTGCCCACATACTCCAGGGTGACCTTCTTGGCCGTCAGGATGCGGCCGGTGTTGCCCTCCGCGCCACCGCCCTGCCGGTCCGCGTCGAACTCCCGGGTGCCGTCCTGAAGACGCAGCACCGGCCAGTAGTAGGTCGACTTGTCGCCCTGGTTCCGGCAGGTGGTGCGGCCACGGGCGAAGGTGTTGTTGTCGGCGAACGCGTTGTTGGCCTGGTTGCCGACGTAGTCGTGCGTGTGGTGTGCCCCGTTGGACACGCCCGGAGCGACGATGACGTTGTCGGTGTTGTAGAGCTTGTTGGCGTTGACGCCGCACTTGGTGGCGAAGAGGCCCTTGGAGGCGTTCCGCGCCGGGCGCGGGGTGCGCGCGTTGGGCTGGACGGTGGTGATGTCCACGAAGTCCGCGGCCACCGGGCCGTTGCCGTTCTGGCCCTGGTTGCCACCTTGGTTGCCACCCTGGCCACCGCCGGGCTGGCCACCGCCGGGCTGGTTGCCGGAAGCCTTGAGCGTGCAGGTGGCGAGCCCTTCGAGGCCCTGCGGTGTGGCGGCCACCCTGCCGATGGCGATCGAGATCCGGTCGATGGCCGCCGTGCGCTTGTCCTTCAGCGGACCCATGATGGCGTTCTGTGCGAAGTTGGCATCCTGCTGGATCGCCCGCTGGGAACCGGCCAGCCGCTGGTACGCCTCGGCGACCTGCTTGTCCAGCAGGGCCAGCTCCCGGTCCACCTCGGCCCTGGCCCGCTGCGGAACCGCGCTCAGGCGCTGGCCGACGTCGGGACAGTCGATGGTGGAGGCTCGGGCGGATAACTCCCGGCCGCGGGTGTCACTCTGCTGCGAGTCGCCCGCGTCGGCCGAGGCGTACATGTTGGCCGTCACCAGTCCGCCCGCCCCCAGGGCCAGTGCGGCAGTGGCGACGATCGCCCGTCTCGCAGCCTTCGACCGTCTACGCGTATTGCGTCGCATGGAACTCCCTTAGTCATGTCGGACGCGTTCGACGGAAGGTTATAGCCATGCGAGCGGGCCGGGGCAGCGGGGTGGATCAGGCGGCCGATCCGGCGTCGAGCCGGTGGAACGCCCGGTTGAAGTAGACCAGGCTCTGGCCGCCCGCCCGGGTGGTGATGCGGTCGATGGTGACGAAGAGGACGCTGTGGGTGCCCATCGGGACCGCGTCCGTGATCGTGCCGATCGCGGTCACCAGGGCATCCTTGAGGACCGGCACCTCCTGGCTGTGGTCCCAGATGTCCCAGGTGAAGCGCTCCGCCATCGCCACCTTCGTGGCACCGGCGAAATGCAGCGCGAGATCCTGCTGTTCGCCACCGAGGACGTTCACGCAGACCCGGCCGTTGGCCCGGAAGACGTCGTGCATGGCGCTGCCCCGGTTGACGCACACCAGGACGGTCGGCGGGTCGTCGGTGACGGAGCAGACGGCGCTCACGGTGATGCCGCAGCGGCCGTTCGGGCCGTCCGTCGTCAGGATGTTGACGGCTGCCGGGAGGTGCGCCATCGCCTCCCGGAAATCGGCCTGGCTGGGGGTCACGGCGATGCCGCTCCTCTCGTGTTGTCCGGCCATCAGCGCATGTACAGGCCGCCGTTGGCGTCCCAGCACGCTCCGGTGACCGCGTCCGCGTGGTCCGCGGCGAGCAGCACGGCCATGTCCGCGATGAACTCGGGCCGCCCCAGGCGGCCCACGGGAATGGACTCCTCGAGCCGGGCGAGCTGGTCCGGGGGCACCAGCTCGCGGACGACGGGCAGGTCCTGTGGTCCCGGAGAGATCGCGTTGACCGTTACCCGGTGCGGGCCGAGTTCCCGGGCGAAGACCTTGGTCAGGGTGGCGACCGCGCCCTTGGCGGCCGCGTAGTGGCCACCGGTGGCCGTGCCGCCGTTCTGACCGGCGAGGGAGGCGATGTTGACGATGCGCCCATAGCCGCGCCCGGCGAAGTAGGCGCCCAAGACCTGGCAGCCGAAGAACGTGCCGTCGAGGTTGGACGACACGACCGAGCCGAAGCTGTCGGGGGTGATCTCCATCAGCGGCTCGACCTTCGAGTACCCGGCGTTGTTGACCAGGACGTGGACGGCGTCCCAGCGTTCGACGAGCTGGTCGCGGACGCGGACGAAGGCGCCCTTGTCGCGTACGTCCAGGCCGAGGCCGATGGCGTTCCGCCCGTCCGGATCGAGATCCGCCGCGGCTGCGACTGCGGCCGCCTCGTCCAGGTCGGTCAGGGCGACGCGGTAGCCCGCGCCGTACAGCCTGCCCGCGATGCACGCGCCCAGCCCGCGGGCTGCGCCCGTGACGAGCGCGACCCGGTCGGGGGTCGTGGTGGTCATCGGGTGGCCTCCGGCTCCGGCAGGGGACGGCCGATGCGCGCCTCGATCCGCATGTAGCGCCACAGTCCGTGCTCGCCGACCTGGACGGTGCGGAAGAGGTTGCAGGCGGCGGCGACCGTCGGCTGGTCGACCACATCGGCGAGGAGGTACGAGGTCCAGGGCCACGAGCCGGACGGGCCGACCATGTGCTGGTCGTCGTCCATGGTGCCCAGGACGTTCACTCCGGGCAGCTCGCGCAGTTGCGTGAGCATGGTCATGAAGGCGTCCCAGACCGCCTTGCCCTGGCCGGTGGGCAGGTCGAAGAAGTTCTGGTTGACGCCGATGCAGAAGAGCACCCGCAGGGGCGCCGTGGGGGAATTCGGCATGAGGGTTCCTGCCTTTCGGGGAATGGGGAGGAGCGGGCGTTCACAGGAAGCCGGGGAAGGGCTGAACGCCCATGAGCACGGCCCCGGCGCCGTCGTACATGCCCTCCTGGAGGAAGGCGTGCTGCGGGACCACGGAGGCGTCGCGCAGATAGCGCTGCATGGGGCTGTCGTCGGCGATGGCGGCAATGCCGCCGAGCTGGTACGCGGCCCGCACGACCTCGAAGGAGGTCTTCGCGAGGTGGGCGGCGGCCAGCCGCAGCAGACCGGTCTGCCGGGCCGTCGCGGGGCCGCCCGCCACCACCGTTTCCCATGTCTCCTCGGTGGCCTCGTAGAAGAAGGCCCGCGCGGACCGGAGTTGGGCTTCGGCCTGGCTGACGGCGATGCGGTAGGTGGCACGGTCGGCGGGCCGCGGTGCGCCGGTGTAGCTCGCGCGGCCCCCGGCGGCGATGGCCTGGTCGAGCGCGGCGCGGGCGACGCCGAGTCCGACGACGGCCAGGACCTGGGCGGCGTACGGGACGGTCGGGTAGCGGTACAGCGCCTCGTCCACGGTGGGCTCGCCGCCGCGGACGAACGTCCACTCCTCGGGGACGACGGCGCCGTCCACCACCAGGTCGTGGCTGCCGGTGCCGCGCATGCCGACCACGTTCCAGTTGTCGGCGATCCGTACCTGCCCGGGCCGCAGCACCGCGGTCAGCGGCCGGCCGGTGGCGTCCTCACCGGCCTTGATGCCCACGCCGAGGACGTCCGCGCCCGTGCAGCCGCTGGCGAACTTCCACCGGCCGCGGACCCGGTAGCCGCCCTCGACGCGCTCGGCGGTCTGCACCGGGAACAGCCCGCCCGCGAAGACCACATCTGGCCCGTCGGCGTACAGCTCGGCCTGGGTCTCCAGTGGGAGCGCGGCCAGGTAGACGAGGGACGAACCGAAACTGGCGACCCATCCGGCGGAGCCGTCGACGGCCGATATCCGCTCGATGAGAGAGAGGAATCGTGCGGGCGGCAGGGGGTCGCCGCCGAATCGCTTCGGGGTGCTCGCCCGGTAGATGCCCGCGCGCTTGAACACGTCGATCACATCCCGTGGGATGTGCCGCTTCTCCTCGAATTCCGGTTGCCGTTCGGCCACCACGGTCAGCACGTCGTCGATCCGGGTCAGGTCCGGGGAATCCGGCGACTGGGTGATGGGAGTTGCATGGGTCATGGGAGATGCTCCTCGCGTTGCCCGGCGGTTCCCTCCCCCGCCTGGCGACGACGCTACGCCCGCCAACGGGCCGTCGGCCATTGGGGATTCGGCGGCGTTCCGTAGGGGAATTCCCCTACGCACCCGCGGGCAGCGTGAACCGGAAGACCGCGCCGTGCGGCTGGTTCGGGGTGGCGTCGATCCGGCCGCCGTGGCGTGTGATGATGCGGTGGCTCAGCGCCAGCCCGATGCCGCTGCCGTTCTCCTTGGACGTGAAGACACCGTCGAATAGGCGGTCGCCGGGCGGCAGGCCGTTTCCCCAGTCGGTGACGGACAGCTCGGCGTCCCCGTCCGCCGTCAAGCGCGTGGCGATGCGCACCCTGCGTCCGGCGGGCGGGCAACGCGCCATCTCGTCGACGGCGTTGAAGGCGAGGTTCATGACGACCTGCCCGATCAGTACGTTCTCGCAGCGCACCGGCAGCGGCTCGTCGGTGAGGTCGAGCGTGACGGCCACCGAGTGTTCCTGCGCCCGCAGCTCGATGAAGTACGCGCAGTCGCGCACAATGGCGCCCAGGTCGGTGAGCCGCTCGGACGGTTCCAGGCGGCCCACGTAGCTCCGCAGGCTGCCCAGGATCCGGCGCGCCCGCTCGATCTGCCGGGCGGCGTTGTCCAGCCCCCAGGCCACGGAGGTGTCACCGGCGGCGAGACGGCCGCGCGCTCCCTCGACGAAGTTGTAGGCGGCCGCGAGCGGCTGGCTCACCTCGTGGGCGATCGCCATCGCCATGTCGCCCATGGCGTTGTACCGGGCCAGGTGGTCGAGGTGCTGGGTTTCGCGGCGGTGTTCCTCCTCCGCGCGGACCCGGTCGGTGATGTCGTAGAAGAGGAGCATCCGGCCGCGCAGATCGCTCTCGATCTCGATGTGCTGGCAGGTCGACGCGTACCAGCGGGGTACGTCGCCGGGCGCCGCGAACCGGTAGCGCCCCTCACCGGCGGCGGGTACCGGCCCGTCGTGGCAGTAGTCGGCGAAGTCCGCGCCGCGGATGCCGTCGCCGAGCAGCCGGACGGCCGACTCGCTCGCGAAGACGACCCGGTCCCCGTCGTCGAGGACGACGATGCCCTCGGCGAGGCTGCCCAGGAAGGTGCGCAGCCTGCTCTCGGTGCGGAACAGATCGCGGCGTACCGCCTTCTCCTCGGCGATGTCGCGGAACTGGACCATCACCGCCGTCCGCCCCGGCAGGTCGACGCGGATCGCGATCGCCTCGGTGAGGATCTCCTCGCCGGTCTTGGACCGGTAGCACCACTCGGTGGCGCTGATCCCGTCCTCGACGGCGCGCCTGAGCCAGCGGAGGCCGAGTTCGCGCCCGTACTGGCGGGCGTTCTTGCTCATGTCCGGCGCCTTGAGCGGCTTCAGCTCGTCCACGGACCAGCCGAGCAGGTCGCAGGCCGCCCGGTTCGCCCAGAGGATCTCGTAGGTGTGGGCGTCGTGCAGCAGCACGCAGTACTTCAGGGACTGCATCAGGGCCCGGAAATCGGTCGGCTCGACGGAGCTGCTCATGGGGTGCCCTTCACCGGTCGGCGGCGGGCCGCAGCCCCAGCCGGAGCACATCGCGTACGAGCGTGGCCATGCTCTGCGCACCGGTCTTCTCCCGGATCCGGGCCCGGTGCACGTCGATGGTCTTGGCGCTGATGCCGAGCCGCGCCGCGATCTGCTTGTTCGCCATGCCGTCGACGGCCAGCCCGAGCACTTCCCGTTCGCGGGAGGTCAGGCTGTCCAGCTTCGCGCGCAGTTCGCGTTCGACCGCGGCGCGCTCGAAACGCTCCCGTGCGGTGCGCAGCGCGGCCTGTACGACGTCGAGCATGTGCTGCGGGTCGTACGGCTTCTCCAGGAAGTCCACGGCGCCGTTCTGCATGGCGCGCACCGACATCCGGATGTCGCCGTGCGCGGAGACGAAGACCACGGGCAGCGGGGCGCCCGTCTCGTTCAGCAAGTGCTGGACGTCGAAGCCGCTGAGTTCGGGCATGCGGACGTCCAGGATCAGACAGGCGGGCCGGTCGCGGTCGTAGGACCGCAGAAAGGCCCGGGCGTCCTGGAAGCGCTCCGAGCGGATGCCGACCGACTCCAGGAGCCAGGCGAGCGACTCGCTCAGCTCCTCGTCGTCGTCGAGGATGTACACGAGGGTGTCTGTGGTGGCGTCCGCACTCATCGCCCGGCCCCGATGCGCATCGTGCTCCCTCCCGGCGGTTGGTGTCGCAAGGAGCGTAAACCGTGCCGTGAACGCGCAGGACCGGCGGCTTCATGGCCGGGAGGCCAGGTTTGCCTAAAGATCTTAGGCAAACGAATAATGGGCTCTGTCGACGGAGGGGCAGGGCATGGCATACGCAGGGCTGACCGCGGAACGGCTGACCCGGGCCGGGGCGGAACTGGCCGACGAGGTCGGCTTCGACCAGGTGACCGTATCGGAGCTGGCCAGGCGGTTCGACGTCAAGGTCGCGAGCCTGTACTCGCACCTGAAGAACTCCCGCGACCTCAAGACCAGGATCGCCCTGCTCGCCCTGGAGGAACTCGCCGACCGGGCCGCCGAGGCCCTGGCCGGGCGGGCCGGGAAGGACGCCCTGACCGCCTTCGGCCACGTCTACCGCGACTACGCCCGCGAGCACCCCGGCCGCTACGCCGCGGCCCAGTTCCGGCTCGACCCGGAGGCGGCGGCCGCCAGCGCCGGTGGCAGGCACGCACAGATGACGCGGGCGATCCTGCGCGGCTACGACCTCACCGAGCCGGACCAGACGCACGCGGTGCGGCTGATCGGCAGCGTCTTCCACGGCTACGTCAGCCTGGAGTTGGCGGGCGGGTTCAGCCACAGCTCCCCCGATTCGGCGGAATCCTGGTCCCGGACCCTGGACGCGCTCGACGCCCTGCTGCGCAACTGGCCCGCACCCTGATCGCACCCTGGACTCCGCACGCCGCACGCCGGACACCGCACACCGGACGCCGGACGCCGGACACGCGCGCATAGCCCATTCGCTCCCCTCCGGCCGTTCCCCCTCCGTGGCGGCCCTCGCTCCGGTGACCTGCGTAAACGATCAAGCGGGGCGGTAGCCCCTGACCGCGCGGGGTGACGCTTCGTGTTGCGGCGATGGCGGACTGTCGGTTGTCTCAAGAGCGGAACACCTCACAGGTGCCGTGTGATCACGACGGCCACTGCTCCGTTGGAGGATCTTCATGCGTTACGTACCCGCCGGTGCAGGCATCGGCCTGGTTCTCTGTGCCCTCGCGCTCCAGGGCCCGGCCGCCGCCGCCGATGACTCGGAGCTCCGCATCAGCCCGAAGAAGGGCGCCCCGGGGTCCACGGTCACCGTCAGCACGACCGCCTGCGGCTCGGACGTGACCTACGGCAAGGGCACCGCGGGCGGAGACGAGTTCCACCTGTTCGACGACGACCACAACGGTGTGCTCACCGGCCACTTCCGGATTCCCGAGGGAGCCGCGTCCGGCGGCCACGACGTCATCGTGAAGTGCCCGCCGAGCACCAAGATCACGGACACGGTCAAGGTCAAGCGCAGCCACCCCAGTGGCGGGGTCGACGCCGGTTTCGGCCCTGCCGCGGTCGGCGACAACAAGCCGACCCTCCTCGGCGCCACCGTCCTGGCCGTCACCGCCGGGAGCGTGCTGATGATGCGCCGCCACAGGAGCGTCCGGCGCTAGCCTCCGCCCTGTCGAACGGATCGCGGGAAACCGGCCGTGGCGTGGGATGCGGAGGTGGCCGTCGTCGGCGCGGGTGCGGCCGGTCTGACGCTGGCCCACCGGCTCGCCACCCTGCCCTCCCCGCTCCGCGTCCTGCTGGTCGGGGCGCCGGACGGACCGCTGCGGGCGCCGGAGCGGACCTGGTGCTGGTGGGAGGAGCCGGGCGGTGAGCTCGACGGGGCACTCGCCGCCCGCTGGAGCCGGGTCAGGGTGCACGGAACCGACGGCCGCCCACTGGACCGGGAGCTGGCGCCCTTCGTCTACAAGATGCTGCGGTCGCGCGACTTCGAGCGCTGGGTTGCCGCCCGGCTCGACGCGGCGCCCTCGGTACGGCGGGTCGAGGCGGTGGTGGACGAGGTGCGCGACGACGCGGGCGGCGCCGTGGTGCGGGGCGTGTGCGCCAAGGGCCGCCCGGTGGTCTGGCGCGCCCGGTGGGCGTTCGACTCGCGCCCGGCGGCCGCCCTGCCACCGGCTCGTACGACGCTGCTCCAGCACTTCCGCGGCTGGTTCGTCCGCTGCGACGCCCCGGCCCTGAACCCCGCGGTGGCCGAGCTGATGGACTTCCGCACCCCGCAACCGGACCGGGGCCTGTCGTTCGGCTATGTGCTGCCGCTGAGCGACCGTGAGGCGCTGGTGGAGTACACCGAGTTCTCGCCCGCCGTGCTGGACGACGCCGCGTACGACGCGGCCCTGCGCCACTACACCGGGGCCGTGCTGCGGCTGCCGCGCTTCCGGGTGCTCTCCACCGAGCAGGGCGTCATCCCCATGACCGACGGCCGCTTCCCCCGCCGCGCGGGCGCCGCCGTGTTCCGGATCGGCACCGCGGGCGGCGCCACCCGCCCGGCCACCGGCTACACCTTCGCCGCGGTGCGGCGGCAGTCCCGCGCGGTGGCGGCGGCCTTCGCCGCGGGCCGCCGCCCGGTGCCGCCCGCCCCGTATCCGGCCCGCGCGCTCGCCATGGACGCGGCGATGCTGCGCGCCCTGGCCACCGGGCGAGTGGCCGGGGCCGATGTCTTCACCGGGCTCTTCCGCCACGTCCCCGCCGAGCGTCTGCTGCGCTTCCTCGACGGCCGCACCGGTCCGGCGGAGGACGTCATGGTCGGTGTGCGGACACCGGTGGCGCCCATGCTGCGGACGGTGGCCGAACTGCCCTGGCTCCGGTGGCGGACCGACCGGTCGAGGCAACCCGCGCCGCTGGGACGGGAGCGGTGATGCCCGCGGCGGCGGCCCGGCGGGGGCGGGACCGGCGGGCCGAGGTGCTGCCGGTGGCGGCGGGCCGGGCCCGGGTCCCGGCCGGATGTGCGCCGCGGGTCGCGGTGGTGGGCGGCGGGATCGCGGGGCTCGCTGCGGCGACCGCACTGGCCGAGCGCGGGGTCGCGGTGGTGCTGTACGAGCGCCACGCGGTGCTCGGCGGGCGGCTGGCCGGATGGCCGACGACGCTCGCGGACGGGTCGGCGGCGACGATGTGCCGCGGTTTCCACGCCTTCTTCCGGCAGTACTACAACCTGCGCGGACTGCTGCGGCGGATCGACCCGGCCTTACGCATGCTCACCGGACTGCCGGACTACCCGCTGTGGCACGGCTCGGGCCTGCGCGACGGTTTCGCGGGCGTTCCGCGCACCCCGCCGTGGTCCGCGCTCGGCTTCGTCGCGCGCAGCCCGTCGTTCGGCTGGCGGGAGCTGGCGGGCATGGACCCGGTGGCCGCGCTGCCGCTGTTCGACGTCCGGCTGCCGTGGATCCACGAGCGGCTGGACGCGCTCAGCGCGGCGGAGTTCCTGGACGCGGTCCGCTTCCCGGCGGCGGCCCGGCACCTGGCGTTCGAGGTGTTCTCCCGCAGCTTCTTCGTGGATCCGGGCGAGCTGTCCGCGGCCGAGCTGGCGGTGATGTTCCACATCTACTTCCTCGGGTCGAGCGAGGGCCTCCTGTTCGACGTGGTGCGCGAGCCGTTCCCGTACGCGCTGTGGGATCCGCTGCGGCGCTATCTGGAGGGCCACGGCACCCGGGTGCGGGCGGGTGCCGCCGTGGAGTCGGTACGGCCGCTGGACGGCGGAAGGGTGGCGGTGGACGGGGACGCGTACGACGGTGTGGTGCTCGCCCTGGACACGGCGGGCCTGCGCGCGCTGGTCGCGAACTCCCCCGGCCTGGGCGACCCGGGGTGGCGGGACCGGATCGCGGCCCTGCGGACCGCGCCGCCGTTCCTGGTCTCCCGCCTGTGGCTCGGCGCCCCCGTGGACCCCGGCCGCCCCGGTTTCCTCGGTACGAGCGGTTACGGCCCGCTCGACAACGTCAGCGTCGTCTCCCGCTGGGAGGGCGAAGCACGCCGATGGGCCGCCGCCACCGGCGGGTCGGTGCTGGAGTTGCACGCGTACGCGGTCGGCCCGGACGCCGACCGGGCCGCCGTGGAGCGCCGGTTGCGGGAGGAACTGGCCCGGGTCTACCCCGAGACCCGGGATGCCCCGGTGATCGACGTCCGCCACGAATGGCGCGCCGACTGCCCGGCCTTCCCGGTCGGCGGCTACCGCGACCGGCCCACGGTGCGCACGCCCGACCCGGCGGTGGTGCTGGCCGGGGACCTGGTCCGCACCGATCTGCCGGTCGCCCTGATGGAACGGGCAGCCACCAGCGGCTTCCTGGCCGCCAACGCGCTGCTCGCCCGCTGGGGCGTGAGCGGCCAGCGGCTGTGGACGGTCCCCCGCCACGGCCGCACGGCCGTGCTGCGCGGTGTGCACCGGCTGGCCGGGAAACCCCACCGGCACCCCTGACCCCCGTGACCAAGCGGCCCGTCGGTCAGCCCGGGAAGCGGCCCGCCTCCCGCAGGGCCCACCGGCGTTCGGCGTAGGCGAGGTCGTCGCGCCACAGGCGGCCCGCGGCGGCCCGCATCAGGGGCCGCAGCAGGGGTGCGGCCGCGCGGGCGACGGCGAAGCCGGGGCGGTCGGACGTGGCGAGGACCGCCTCGATGACGGCGGTGCGGGGGCGGCCGCGGTGATCGGGGGTCAGCGGGGTGGCGTGGGTTTCGACCACGGAGCCACGGCCCTCGCCGTCGGTGATGCGCATGACGACGGTGCGGGGTCCGGGCGCGGAGAAGACGGCGCGGACGGGAACGACCACACGACCGGCCACCTTGAAGGACACCCGGACGGCGAGGGCGTCGTCGCCGTCCGGCTCCTCGACGGTGAGATCGACGAAGGAGTACGGGTGGAGCCACCCGCCGTGCCACGGGTCGAGGCGGTTGGCGACGACATCGGCCGGCTCGCAGGTGCCGGTCACGTCGTGGACGGCGGTGACCGTGGCCCCGGCCACCGGGCGGGGCGGCAGCAGCGGGCGTTCCAGCGGCTCCTCGCCACCGGCCGCGTCGAGCCGTACCCAGGCGAGGACGCCGTCGTCGTGGGCGGGCAGCGGACACCAGCCCACGCCGGCGTCCCCGGGCAGGGCGAGGCCGTGCCAGTGGCAGAGGAGCCTGCCGCGGCTGACCACCGCGTCCTTCAGCGGCGCCCCGAGGTGCGGGCAGGCGCCGGGCCCGGCGACGAGACGTCCGCCGGGGCCGCGCCAGGCCACCACCTCGGTACCGGCGACGGTCCGGCCGAAGGGGCGGCCCGGGGCGACGGCGGCGGACGCGCCGAGCACGTACCAGTTGCCCGACGGGCGGTCCTGCGCCCGCTTCAGAGCCGCGGCGATCAGGGGGGGCCTGGCCTCCCGCCAGGTGGGCCGCTGCCGGTCCCAGGGGACACCGCGGCGGCGCAGGGACAGCGGGAGGCGGCGGGTGGCGGAGGGCTTCACGCGGCCTCCTCGACGGTGGGCCGCGGGGCGGTGCGTGCCGTACGGGCGGCCAGCAGCCGGGCGGCGCCGACCCGGACCAGCCCGTCGAGCGCGACCGCGGCCCGGACCCGCCGCCGCACCGCCGACCGCCGGTGCAGCACCGCGTAGCCGTCGCGCTCGACGGCGGTGACGATGCCTCCGTAGAGCACGTACGCGGTGCGGATGCAGGGCCGGGCCACCGGGTCGAGCATCGGGATACCGGGCAGCGCCCGGCGGTAGTAGCCGCGGGTGAGGGCGGCGAAGTCGCGCAGTGCGGCGGTGATCCGCCGGTCCCGCCGCCCGGTGCGCCGGGACCACCGCAGGCGCGCCCGGTCCACGCCGTGTGCGGCCAGCAGGTCGGCGGGCAGGTAGATCCGGCCGCGGTCCAGGTCCTCCCCCACGTCCCGCAGGAAGTTGGTGAGCTGGAAGGCGACGCCGAGCGCCGCCGCGTGCGGCTCGGCGTCCTCGCGGGGCACGACGTGGCCGAGTACGGGCAGCATCTGGAGGCCGATCACCGCGGCCGAACCGTGCATGTAGTGGCGCAGTTCCGCGAAGGTGGGGTAGTCGGTGACGGTCAGGTCGGTCCGCATCGAGGCCATGAAGTCGGTGAAGTGGCGGTGGTCGATGCGGTAGGTGGCGGCGGTGTGCGCCAGTGCCCGGACGACGGGCTCGTCGCCGCGGCCGGTGCGCAGGGCCCGGGACAGCTCGGCGTCCAGCCGGTCCAGGCAGGCTGCGCGCGGGGCGGTGCCGCCGGAACCGCCGAGGTCGTCCACGATGTCGTCGGCCCAGCGGGCGAAGCCGTAGAGGGCGTGCACGGCGGGGCGCCGGGCCGCGGGCAGCAGCCGGGTGGCCAGGAAGTACGTCCTGCCGTGGCGGGCGTTGAGCAGACGGCACCGCAGATAGTCGGCGCGCAGCGCCGGGTCGTGGATCCCGGCGGCGTCGAGTTCGTGTCGGGTCATGGGGTTCCTTGCCGGTGGAGGGCCCGCGGCCGGGTGCGGCGGGGGCCGGGGCGGGCGTGGCCGGTGATGCGGGCGGCGGCCAGCTTTCCGGAGATCAGCACGGTCGGGACGCCCACCCCGGGGGTGGTGCCACAGCCCGCCAGCACCACGTTCTCCCGTCCGCGGACGAGGTTGGCGGGGCGGAACGGTCCGGTCTGGCCGAAGGTGTGCGCGAGCGAGAACGGACTGCCCGCGGCATGCCCCTGGGCCGCCCAGTCGGCCGGGGTGACCAGGCATTCCTGTTCGATGGCCGCGCCGAGTCCGGCCAGGCCACGGCGCTCCAGCTCGGTGAGGACACGGTCCCGGTAGCGCGGGCCCAGGGTGCGCCACGCGGCGGCGCCGGGTCCGATGTCGGTGTTCGGGCAGGGCGCGAGGATGTAGTGGATGTGGCGGCCGGGCGGGGCGAGGGCGGGGTCGTGTGTGGTGGGCCGCGTGATGAGCAGCGAGGGGTCGCTCATCAGCCGCCCGGAGACGGTCAGTTCCTCGAACGTGGCGCGCCAGGCGGCGCCGAAGGAGAGGGTGTGGTGGGCCAGTTGGGGCCAGGTGCGGTCGGTGCCGGTGTGCAGGACGACGGCCGAGGGGGCGCGCCGGTGGCGCAGCGGGCGGCGCGGGGCGCGGCCCAGCAGCCGGTAGGCCTCGGTCAGCTCACAGCTGAGGACGACGGCGTCGCAGGGCACCCGGCCGTGCGTGGTGATGACGGCGGTGACCCGCCCGGCCCGCTGCTCCAGCCGGGTGACGGGCTGGCCGAATCGCAGGTCGGCACCGGCGTCGACGGCCGCGGCGGCCAGCGCGCGGGGCACGGCGTGCATGCCGCCACGGGGGAAGTACACGCCCGCGACGGTGTCCATGTAGGCGATGACGGCGTACGCGGCCAGGGCGCGGGCCGGTGGCACGCCCGCGTAGAGGGCCTGGAAGGAGAAGACCCGGCGCAGCCGCTCGTCGCGGAGGAAACGGCCGATGCCGGGGTCGAGCCGTCCGAAGCCGCCGAGGGCGGCCAGCCGGACCAGGTCGGGGTGGAGCAGCTGGAGCGGCGAGTCGAAGTTGGCGTCGATGAAGCGGCCCATCTGGGCGCGGTGGAGTGCTTCCAGCCAGGCCCGCAGCCGCCGGTACCCGGCCGCTTCGCGCGGCCCGGCGAAGGCCCGTACGGACTCCTCCATGGCGTCCGCGCCGGTGTGGACGTCGAGGCTGCTGCCGTCGGCGAACGTGGCCCGGTAGGCGGGGTGCAGCGCGACCAGGTCGAGCCGGTCGGACACCTCCCCCCCCACGGCGGCCAGCGTCTCGGCCAGCAGGTCCGGCATGGTGAGCACGGTGGGGCCGGTGTCGAAGCGGTAGCCGCCGCGCTCCAGGCGTCCGGCCCGGCCACCGGGCTGGGTGGCCCGTTCCACGACGGTCACCCGGCGCCCGGCGCCGAGCAGGTGCAGGGTGGCGGCAAGCCCGGACAGGCCCGCTCCGACGACCACGACATGGCCCGTGGGCCCGGCGACGGTCCTCATGGTTTCAGTCTTCTGACGTCCGGGCCGCCCACCCGCGCGAGGGGCCGTACGGCCGAACGAATTCGACCGTGCGTGAGCCGCGACCGCTCCCCGCGCGCCCGGCTACCTCCGCGGTCCCGGCTCCGGCAGCCCCGGGCCGGTGCAGTGCACGTCGCCCGCCGGGAGGCGGCCGTCGACCAGGTACGCGGCGGCCGTCCGGTCGACGCAGCTGTTGCCGCGGCTGGCGAACACCCCGTGGGAGTAGTCCTGGTGGAGTGTCACCAGCCGCGAGCCCGGCAGCCGGTGGCGGAGCCGGTGTGCTCCCTCGATCGGGGTGACGGGGTCGTGTGCGGAGGCGATGAGCAGGCCGGGCGGGGCGTCGGGGCTGCCGAGCGGGGTGCGGCGGGCCGGGCGGTGGTGCCAGTAGGCGCAGGTGGACGCCTCGATCCCGGTGAGGACGGGGTGCGGGTCGAGGCGCCGCATGCGCCGGACGTCGGCCACCACCCGGCGGGGTGTGGGGGCGTGGCCGTCCGCGCACTTCACGATGCGGTTGGCCGCTTCGTAGGTGCGTGACTCCGCGCCGTCGAAGGGGGTGTCCGGGCGGAGGAGCGCGGTGTCGCCGTCGCGCAGGGTGGCGCGGAGTCCGTCGGCGAGGTCCGTCCAGCGCTCGGTGCGGCCGAGGGCGCGGTAGACGGCGCGGTCGAACTCGGCCGGGCCGACACCACCGACCGGGCGGGCGGTGAGCCGGGCCCGCGCCCCGCGGTAGGCGTCGCGCACCGCGTCCGTACGGTCGCCGAGCCGGAAACGGTCCGCGTGGCGCGCCGTCCAGCCGAAGAACACCTCACGCTGCCGCAGCAGCGCACGGGCCTGCACCAGGTCGAAGTCGTACCACTCCTCGGGGCCGACGACGCTGTCGAGCACCATGCGGCCCACCCGGCCGGGGAACGAGGCGGCGTAGGCGGCGCCGAGGTAGCTGCCGTAGCTGACGCCGAGGAATCCGGTCCGCGGCTCGCCGAGCGCCGCGCGGAGGGCGTCCATGTCGTGTGCGGTCTGTTCCGTCGACAGGTGGGGAAGGGCGTGGGCCGCCCCCTTCGCGCAGTCGTCCGCCATGCGCCGCAGGGAGGCGAGGTGGGCCCGCTCCGCGGCGCGGCCGGTGGGCACGGGGTCGGCGCCAGGGGTGTCGAAGTGGCCGCCCATGGGGCCGCAGTCGGCGGGGGCGCTGTGGCCGACACCGCGGGGGTCGAAGCCGATGATGTCGTACGAACGCCGCACGCTCTCGGGCAGTTTGGCCCGCTTGGTGACGGCGTACGGCAGGCCGGAGCCGCCGGGCCCGCCGGGGTTCACCATGAGGATGCCACGCCGCTCGGCCGGGGTTCCGGAGGCCCGTACGCGGGAGACGGCGATCCGTATGTGCTCGCCCTCGGGGTGGCGCCAGTCGAGGGGAACGCTCAGCCGCGCGCAGGTGACACGGGCGGGCGCGGGCGGGTCGGGTACGGAGGCCGGGCAGGCGCCGAAGCGCAGCGGCGGGGCGGCGGTGGAGGTGGCGGTGGAGGTGGCGGCGTGGGCTGGGGCGCCCGGGAGAAGGGCGGCGGCGCTTGCCGCGAGCGCGCACCACAGGACGGTGCGTCGTGCAGCCGGAGTCATGTGTCTCGCAATCAGCTCAGGGGATCCGGTCGGATCATCAGATGACAATGAAAACGATTATCGATATCGTCTGGGTGGTCAAGACGGGTGCCCCCTGCCGACAAGGGCGCGGCCCGGCCTGCCCGGAACCTCAACCGCATCGCGAAGAAGGAGAGTTGTGGCTCATCTGCTGATGGTGGAGAGCTGGGTCGGATCGATGAGCAGGCTGCTGCCACGGGCGATCCGCGAGAGCGGGCACGAGTTCACCTTCCTCACCCGTGACCTGCACCACTACCTGCGCTCCGCGCCCGAGGGAACCGCCCACCCGCTGCTCGCCGCGCGCCATGTGCTGACCGCCGACACCAACGACACCCCCACCCTGCTGCCGACGGTCGAGCGGCTGCACACGGCTCTCGGTTTCGACGGGGTCATCACCTCCTGCGACTACTACCTGCCGGTGGCGGCGCGCCTCGCGGACCGGCTGGGGCTCCCCGGCCCGTCGGCCGAAGCGGTGGAGAACGCCTGCCGCAAGGACGCGACCCGGCACGTCCTCGACGCCGCCGGACTGCCCGGACCGCGGTTCGCGGTGCGCTCCGAGTGGGCCGAGGTGGCGGAAGCGGCCCGGGAGATCGGCTATCCGCTGGTCGTGAAGCCCGTGGACCTGTGCGCCGGGATGTACGTACGGCGCGTCGACGACGAGGCCGCACTGCGGGACGCGTGGCACGCGCTCGACGGCTTCCCGGTCAACGCCCGCGGCCAGCGCCGCTCCCCCGCCGTGCTGCTCGAGGAGCTGCTCGACGGCCCGGAGGTCAGCGTCGAAACCGTGTCGTACGGCGGCACCACCGAGGTGATCGGGGTGACCGACAAGAGCGTCGGCGGGGCGCCCGCGTTCATCGAGACCGGCCACATGTTCCCCGCCGCCCTCGCGCCCGCCGACGACGCGGCCGCGCGCGAGACCGCGCTGCTCGCCCTGAAGGCGCTCGGCCTGGACAGCGTCGTCGCGCACACCGAGATCAAGCTGACCGCGGCCGGGCCGCGCGTGGTGGAGGTCAACCCGCGCCCCGCGGGCAACCGCATCACCGAACTGATCCGCCATGTCACCGGGATCGACCTGGCCACCGCCTGTGTGGACGTCGCCCTCGGCCACCGGCCCGACCTGCGGGGCTGGGACACGGGGCTGCGCAGCGCCGCCATCGGATTCCTGGTGCCGGACACCGCGGGCACCCTGGCCTCGATCGACGGAGGCGACACGGTGCGGGAAGCGCCGGACGTCCTGGAGGTCCAGCTCGCCGAGCCCGGCAGGACCGTCAAGGCGGCCGGGAGCAACAACGAATACCTCGGCCACGTCATGGCGGGCGACCCCGAAGGGCCCGGGGCCCGCGGCCGGGTCGAAGCGCTGCTGTCCGGACTGCGCCCTCGGGTGGTGGCTCGATGACCGCGCACCCGGCCCCGCTCACCGCCGCGCCACCGCCATCGCGTTCATCGGCACCGCCGCGTTCGTCGCCGCCACCGTGTTTCTCGTACGAGGAGCTGGCCGACCGGGTGCTGGACGGCGCCTTCGGGCCCGATCCGCGCACCCAGCGGATCGCCGTGGCCTTCACCACGCGCCAGGCCGTACGCCACGACGGCCGCAGCGGCGGCTATCGCAACGAGGTGCTCAGCCTGCGGCTGGGCGAGGCCGTCGGCTCGTGCGCGGTCGAACCGGGCGCGCTGCCCGACGAGGCGATCGACACGTGCGTCGGCGCGGACGTGGCCCGGCTGCTGCGCCACGAGCTGACGCCGGTCCGCATCGCCGCCCTCGACGCCTATCTCCTGCGGATGCTGCCGCACACCGCCGCGTCCGGTGCGCGCCCCCAGCCGCTGGCCGCCGGAACCTCGCTGGAGAAGTCCCGCGCCCGCGCCGAGGCCGTCGCCGGGCTGCTCGGGCTGGAGCCGGGCCGGACCGTTCTGGTCGTCGGCGTCGTCAACTCCCTTCTGGAAGCGCTTCGTTCGCGCGGCCTGGGCTATGTGGCGTGCGACCTCAAGGGCGGTACGACGGAATGGGGCGAGCCGGTCGTCACCGACGCACTCGCCCATCTGGACCGCTGCGACGCCGTGCTGGCCTCCGGCATGACGCTCGGCAACGGCACCTTCGAGCCGCTGCGGGAGCACGCGCTGCGCCACGGGAAGCAGCTGGTGATGTTCGCGCAGACCGGCAGCGCGATCCTGCCGCGCTTCCTGGGCGCCGGGGTCACCGCGGTGTGCGCCGAGCCCTACCCGTTCTTCTGGCTGGACGGCGGCCCCGGGCTGATCCACTGTTACGGGGGTCCCGCATGACCACGGCCGTCCATCACCCCACCGCCAACAGCGACCTCCTCGCGCTGCTCGGCCGCACCCCGCTGGCCCGGGTCACCACCGATCTGCCCTGCCCCCACCCCGGTTTCTGGGCCAAGCTCGAAGGGCTCGGCGCCGGTGGCATGAAGGCCCGCGCCGCGGTGTCCATGCTGCTCGGCGCCCGGGAACGCGGTGAACTGCGCCCCGGTGCGCCGGTGGTGGAGTCCACCTCCGGCACCCTGGGGGTCGGCCTGGCCTTCGCGGGCCAGGCACTCGGCCACCCCATCGTGCTGGTCTGCGACACCGAGCTGGAACCGTCGATGCGGCGGTTGCTGCGCACCTACGGCGCCCAGCTGGAACTGGTCGACCGCCCGGCGGCCGAGGGCGGCTGGCAGGCCGCCCGCCTCGCCCGGCTGCGCGCGCTGCTGGCCCTGCTGCCGGACGCCTATTGGCCCGATCAGTACAACAACCCTGACAACACGGCCGGTTACGCCTCCCTCGCCCACGAACTGACCGCCCAGCTCGACCACCTCGACATCCTGGTGTGCAGCGTCGGCACCGGGGGCCACAGCGCGGGCATCGTCCGCCCGCTGCGCGGGCGCTGGCCCGGGCTGCGGCTCATCGGCGTCGACGCCACCGGCTCGACCATCTTCGGCCAGCCCGCGCGGCCCCGGCTCATGCGGGGCCTGGGCAGCAGCATCCATCCGCGCAACGTGGCCTACGGCGCCTTCGACGAGGTCCACTGGGTCGGCCCGGCCGAAGCGGCGGACTCCTGCCGCCGACTGGCCCGGGGCAGCTTCGTCAGCGGCGGCTGGAGCACCGGCGCGGTCGCGCTCGTCGCCGCCTGGGCCGCCCGCGTCCACCCCGGCGCCGTCGTCGCCACCGTCTTCCCCGACGGGCCGCACCGCTACCTCGGCACCGTCTACGACGACGACTTCGCCACCGCCCACGGCGTCGACGTGGCCGACGCCGCCACCCGTCCCGTGCAGATCGCCCACCCGCGCGCCACCGAGGCCACCGGCTGGGCCCGCTGCACCACCGTCACCGACCCGCTGACCGGCGGGACCCCGATCCGGGAAGAGAGCCCGTGAACGTCAGCCAACGCACCGTAACGCTCCACCTCGCCGAGCCGCTGCGCATATCCCGCTCCACCATGGCCGCGCGCGACGCCGTGTGGCTGCGGGTCGAGCACGCGGGACAGCGCGGCCACGGGGAGGCCGTCAGCAGCGCGTACTACGGCCTGGACACCGCCACCCTCCGGCGGCTGCTCCACGAAGCGGCCCTGGAGCTGGGCCGGTTCGCCGACCCGGAGAGCGCGTTGCGGGCCCTGTGGGAGGAGGAGCCGGGCCGTCGGCCCGCCGCGGTGACGGCGGCCGTCGAATCCGCACTCCTCGACCTGTGCGGCAAGCGCGCGGGCCGCCCCGTGCACCGGCTCGTGGGCGCCACCGCGGAGCCGTTCGCCGCCACCGCCCGCACCCTCGGCATCGTCCCGGCCGAGCGCGCCACGGCGCAGGCCCGGTGCCTGGCCGACAGCGGGTTCTCCGTCATCAAGGTCAAGGCCGGTGCCGCGGACGCCGAGGACGACATGGCGCGGATACGGGCCGTACGGACCGCCGCACCCCACGCCCGGCTGCTGCTCGACCCCAACGGCGCCTGGAGCGTGGCCCGGGCGCGTGAACTGCTGCCCCGCTGCGCGGAGTTGGGCGTCGAGGCCGTCGAACAGCCCATCGCGCCGGGCGACCCCGAGGCGCTGGCCGGCCTCGCCGAACACGCGCCACTCCCCGTCATCGCCGACGAGGACGCGGTGTCCTACGAGGACGTCCGCCGTCTCGCCGGACGGGTGCAGGGTGTCAACGTCAAGCTCGCCAAGTGCGGTGGCGTCCACGCGGCGCTGCGGATCGCCTCGCTCATCGAGGGCAGTGGCACCGCGCTGATGCTCGGCTGCCTGACCGCCAGCACCCTCGGTATCGCCCCCGCCGTCCACCTCGCCGGTCACGCCCGCTGGACCGACCTGGACGGACATCTGCTGCTCGCCCACGACCCGTGGACCGGCATCGGCGGCACCGACGGCGTGGTGCGGGCCAGTGGCCGACCCGGGCTCGGCGTACGGCCGCTCGCCACCGCCACCGCCACCGCCACCGGAGCCCGCGCAGAGGAAGAGGAGGGCTACCGTGAGAACGTGGCGTGAACTGCGCGGCTTCCCGCTCGCGATCCGGCTGCTCCTGGTCAACCAGCTCGGCGTCAACACCGGCTTCTATCTGCTCATCCCCTATCTCGCCACCCACCTCGGCGAGGATCTGGGCATGTCGGCGGCGGTCGTCGGCATCGTCCTCGGGGTGCGCAACCTCAGCCAGCAGGGCCTGTTCCTGATCGGCGGTTCGGCGGCGGACCGGCTGGGCGCGCGGGGCGTCATCATCGCCGGCTGCGCCGTACGCACCCTCGGATTCGCGCTGTTCGCGCTCGGCGACGGGCTGCCGGTGCTGCTGGCCGCGTCCGTGCTCAGCGGTCTCGCGGGGGCGCTGTTCAACCCGGCCGTGCGGGCGTATCTCGCCCGTGAGGCGGGCGAGCGCAGGGCGGAGGCGTTCGCCCTGTTCAACGTGTTCGCCACCACCGGCGCCCTCATCGGGCCGCTGCTCGGCAGCGCGCTCCTGCTCGTGGACTTCCGGGCCTCGGCGCTCACCGCCGCCGCCATCTTCGCGGTGCTGACCGTCGCCCAGGCGCTGGTGCTGCCCGCCCGGGAGGTCGAGCCGTCGACCGGCGGTGTCCTCGCGGACTGGCGGGAAGTGGTGGGCAACCGCGCCTTCCTGGCCTTCGCCCTGGCCATGGTCGGCATGTTCACCCTGGAGAACCAGCTGTATCTGCTGCTGCCCGCCGGGGCGCGCCAGGCCACCGGCTGGGACGGCGCGGCCGGGCTCGTGTTCCTCGTCGGCACGCTCGCCAACCTGGCGCTGCAACTGCGCGTCACCCGCGCCCTGAAGCGGCGCGGAAGCCGGGCCCGGTGGATCGGCGCGGGCCTCGCCCTCATGGGGCTGGCCTTCGTCCCGCCCCTGCTGGTGGCGGGTGCCTCGCCCGGCGGGCGTGGCACGGCGGTGCTGTACGCGCTGCCGGTGCTGGCCGGTGCGCTGCTGCTGTATCTCGGGGTGATGGCCGCCCAGCCGTTCGTGATGGAGCTGATCCCGCGCTTCGGTCGGCCCGAGCTGACCGGCACCTACTTCGGGGTGTTCTACGTGGTGTCCGGCATCGCCGCGGCCGTCGGCAACACGGCCGTCGGCTGGGCCATGGACACCGGGGAGGGCGGGGGCGCCGCCTGGCTGCCCTGGGCCTGCTGCACGGGCTTCGGCCTCGCCTCGGCGGGCGGCGTCGCCTGGCTGCACCGCTCCGGTGCGCTGCCCGCCCGTACCGAAGACGTGGTGGCGGCCGCATGAGCGGGGACAGGAGATCCGGCAATCTGCTGACCGACAGCCCGGAGTTGTACGAGGCCCGGTTCCCCGACCCCGAGCGGCTGGCCGGACGCTGGGCCGAGGACACCTTGCGGCGGTACGGCGCGGGGCCACGTGTCCTGGACATCGGCTGCGGCACCGGGCGCGACGCCGCGTATCTGCACCGCGCGGGCCGGACGGTCACCGGCGCCGACCTCTCCCCGGCGATGCTCGGCTACGCCCGCGAGCGGCACCCCGGGCCGGAGTACCGGCGGGCCGACCTGCGCGGCTTCGCGCTCGGCACGTTCGACGCCGTCGTCTGTCTGGACAGCGCCCTGCTGTACTGCCACGGCAACGACGACCTCGACGGCTTCCTCGGCTCCTGCCGCCGCGGTCTGGCGCCCGGCGGCCTCCTCGTGGCGGAGATGCGCAACGGCGCGTACTTCCTGGGCCGCACCGACCTCCTGGACACCCCGGCCGTCAACGCGTTCACGTGGCGGGGAACCGGCTACCGGTCCACCACCACCCTCCGCGTCGACCGGACCGCGCAACTGCTGCGCCGCACCCGGGTGTGGACCTCCGACGACGGATCGCCGCCGGTCGAGCAGCGCTCCGCCTGGCGGCTGCTCCTCCCCCAGGAACTGCGCCACTTCCTGGCCGCCCACGGCTTCACCGTCCTCGCCCTCCACGACGGGCCGGGGCCGCGCACCGAACCGCCGTGGCGGGACGGCGACACCCCCGGCGTCACGGCCGACGCCGACCGGCTGCACCTCATCGCCCGGCTGGACACGCCCCAGGGCGTGTCCGCACACCACCAGCCAAGGACACCGCATGCATGACGATCCCGCCCACCCCCTCCGCCACCCGGGCCTGCACCGCCGCGGCTTCCTCGCCGCCTCGGGCGCGGCCTCGCTCGGCGCGCTCGCCCTCACCGGATGTGGCGGCTCCCCCTCCGGCGGCGGGCAAGGCGACGGCAAGCCGAAACGTGGCGGGCGGCTGCGCGCCGCGTTCGCCGGTGGCGGGGCGAGCGAGAGCCTCGATCCGCATCTGGGCAGCCTCTTCGCCGACGCCGCCCGCGCCAAGGCGCTCTACGACAAGCTCGCCGACTACGACGCGGACCTCGTGGCCCGGCCGCGCCTGGCCTCGGCGTGGGAGCCGAACGCGGGCCTGGACCACTGGAAGGTCACCCTCAGGGAGGCCACCTTCCACGACGGAAAGCCGGTGACCGCGGACGATGTCCTCTTCAGCTACCGCCGCATCGCCGACCCGGAGAAGACCTTCCGCGCCAAGGCGTCACTGGAACCCATCGATCTGAAGGCCAGCCGGGCGCTGGACCGGCGGACCGTGGAGTTCGTCCTCAAGCGACCGACCGCCGAATTCCCCAATGTGCTCGCCGCGTTCGGCGCGTACATCGTCCCCGAGGGTGCCGACGACTTCGATGAGAAGCCGGTGGGCAGCGGGCCCTTCCGCCTCGTCTCGTTCTCCCCCGGCCGCACCACCGTCCTGCGGCGCAACGACGACTACTGGGACGGCGCCCCCTACCTGGACCGGCTGGAGTTCATCGTCGCGAACGACGAGTCCGCGCGCGTCAACTCCCTCCTCGGCGGCCAGGTGGAATACGCCCACGAGCTGAGCCCCACCACGGCGCGCGCCCACGAGAAGTCGGGCCAGATCGAGATCGTCCGGCTGCCGGGCAGCGCCATGCAGGCGTTCGCCATGAAGACCGACCGGCCGCCCTTCGACGACAAGCGGGTCCGCGAGGCGTTCTTCCTCATCGCCGACCGGAAGGAGCTGCTGAACGGCGCCCTGTCCGGGGCGGGCGAGATCGGCAACGACCTCTTCGGCAAGGGCTACGCGTACTACGCCGACGGCCTGCCGCAGCGCGAACAGGACCTCGGACGCGCACGCAAGCTGCTCAAGCAGGCGGGCGCGGAAGACCTCCGGGTCACCCTCGACACCTCGGCCGTCGCCGCCGGATTCACCGAGGCCGCCGGGATCTTCCGCGACCAGGCCGCCAAGGCCGGCGTCACCATCACGGTCCGCCACGGCAGCAAGGACTCCTACTGGAACGACATCCTCGACTCCGGCACCCTGTGCAGCTACCGCTCCGGCGCCATGCCCATCGAATCCCACTTCTCCCAGCGGCTGCTCACCGGCTCCACCACCAACGCCACCAAGTGGCAGCACAAGGACTTCGACGCCCTCTACCAGCAGGCCCAGTCCACCAGGGACGACAAGGACCGCGCCGCGGTGTACCAGCGCATGCAGCGGCGCCTGTACGCCGAAGGGGGCTTCCTGGTCTGGGGGTTCGCCGACTGGATCATCGGCACGGCCCGCACCGTGGGCGGCGTGGACCACCGGGCACCGGCCAACACCCTGGACTGGGCCCGGTTCGACAAGGTCTGGCTGAGGTGACGGGTCTGCGCTCCTGGCTCGCCCGGCGGCTGCTGCTCGGCGTGGCGCAGACCGTGGCCGTGGTGCTGCTGGTGTTCGCGCTCACCGAGGCGCTGCCGGGCGACGCCGCCGTGGCCCTGGCCGGGGACCAGCCCGACCCGGCGCGGATCGCCGCCGTCCGGGACGCCATGGACCTGGACCGGCCCGCGTCCGTGCGCCTGGTGGACTGGGCGGCCGGGCTGCTCCACGGCGACCTGGGCACGTCGCTGGTGTCCGGCCGTCCCGTCGGCTCGTACGTCAGCGACGGGTTCGGCCCGACGCTGCTGCTCGCCGGGCTCACGCTGCTGCTCCTGGTGCCGCTGGGGGTCGGTCTCGGTGTGCTCGCGGCCCGCCATGCGGGGCGCCGTACGGACCGGGTCATCAGCTCGGTGGCGCTCGGTGTCTACGCCGTCCCCGAATTCGCCCTCGGCACGCTCCTGGTGGCCGCCTTCGCGCTGCGCCTGGGCTGGTTTCCGCCGACCGCCGTCGGCTACGGCACCGATCTGCTCGCCCACCCCGCCACCCTGGTGCTCCCCGTGCTCGTGCTGCTGTCCCGGCCGGTGTGTTCGCTGACCCGTCTGGTGCGCGCCGGAATGATCGACGCGCTGGCCTCGCCGTACGTCGCCCAGGCCCGCCGGTACGGCGTGTCCGGTGTCCGGGTCCGCTACGCGCACGCCCTGCCGAACGCGGTCGCCCCGGCCGCCCAGCACATCGCCCGCACCGTGGACTGGCTGCTGTGCGGCGTCATCGTCGTGGAGGGCCTCTTCGTGATCCCGGGGCTGGGAACCGTCCTGCTGAACGCGGTCGCCGAACGCGACATGCCCGTCGTCCAGGGGCTCGCCGTGGTGTTCGGGCTCATCACCGTCGTCCTGAACACCGGTGCCGATCTGGTGGCCCACCGGTTCGCTCCCCGGGCGGAGGTGGCGGCGTGAGTGTCCCCCTCGGCAGGCGGCCGGGGCGTTATGTGCTCGCCGCCGTGCTCACCGGAGTCCCGCTCGCCCTGGCCCTGTTGGGGCCGTTCTTGGCGGGCGAGGCCGGGCCGCGCGGCGTGTCCTTCACGCTCGGCGGCGGCCACTGGCTCGGCACCGACTTCACCGGCCGCGACGTGTGGCGGCAGGTCCTCCTCGGCGGACGTCCGGTGGTCCTGGTCGCGCTCGCCGCGACGGCCCTCACCTATCTGATCGCCCTGCCGTTCGGACTCCTCGCCGCGCTGACCCATCGGCGGCGGCTGGAAGACCTGCTGATGCGCCCCCTCGATGTGCTGCTCGCCGTGCCGTCGCTGCTGCTGCTCCTGCTGGTGGCCACGGTCGCCGCGCCGGGTCCCGCGGGGCTCGCGCTGCTGGTGGCGCTCGTCAACATCCCGGACGCCGCCCGGATCGTACGCGCCGCCGCGGCCGAGGCCGCCTCACGCCCCGCCGTGGAGGCGCTGCGCATGCAGGGCGAGAGCGGGTGGCGGATCGGGGTCGGCTACGTCGGCCGGTCCACCGTGCGCACCCTCGCCACCGACGCCGGTATCCGGCTCACCGGGGTGCTCTATCTGGTGGCCACGGCCGCGTTCCTCGGCGTCGGTGTCGCACCGGACGCCGCGGACTGGGCCGTCATGGTGGACCGCAACCGCACCGGGCTGTTCGTCCAGCCCTGGGCGGTCGTGGTGCCCGCGCTGCTGATCGTCGCCCTGACCATGGGAAGCAACCTGCTGTTCGACGCCGCGCTGGATCGCGGGAAGCGACCGCGGGAGGAGAAGAAGGGGGAACGGACATGAGCGCGGTCGCGGAGATCGAGGATCTGCGCATCGAGATCGGCGGCCGGGCCATCGTCGACGGGGTGAGCCTGCGGGCGCTGCCCGGGAAGGTCACCGCGCTGGTGGGCTCGTCCGGCAGCGGCAAGACCACCACGGGCCTCGCGCTGCTCGGCGAGTACCCGGCGGGGGCGAGGGTCACCGGCCGGGTCCGGGTGGCCGACGGCCTGGCCGGATACGTGCCCCAGCACCCAGCCGCCGTGCTCAACCCGGCCCGCCGGGTCGGCGCGCTGCTCGGCGACATCGCGCGCGGCCAGGTGCGGAACCTGCCGCGCTCCGAGCGCCGTGCCGCCGTACGCGAACGCGTCCGCACCGCCCTGTCGCTCGCCCAACTCACCGACGGCGAGCAGACGTTGCGCCGCTATCCGCATCAGCTCTCGGGCGGCCAGCAGCAACGCGTCGTACTCGCACAGGCACTGCTCCTCGGGGCCAGGGTGGTGGTCGCGGACGAACCGACCACCGGGCAGGACCCGGTGACCAAGCAGCGCATCGTCGAGCGGCTGTCCGCGGTCGCCGCACAGGGCATCGCCGTGGTGCTGCTCAGCCACGACCTCGACGTGGTGCGGACCCTCGCCGACGAAGTCGTGGTGATGCGCGACGGCCGGGTGGTGGAGTCGGGACCGGCCGAGCGGGTGTGGCACGCGCCCGCCCACGCCTGGACCCGCCAACTCCTCGCGGCACACGGGCCCGCGCCGGAGGCCACGGGGTCCGTGCCGCCCGGCGAGGCCGTCCTGCGGGTGCGCGGCCTGACCGCACGCCACGGGTCCACCCCCGTGCTCCACACCGGCGACCTCACCGTCCGCAGCGGCACCTGCCTGGCCGTCCTCGGCCCCTCGGGCAGTGGCAAGACCACGCTCGGCCGCTGTCTGGCCGGACTCCACCGGGACCACGAAGGACAGGTGCTGCTCGACGGGACGCCCCTGCCGCGCAGCCTGCGCTCGCGCACCCGGGAGCAGATCGCCGCCGTCCAGTACGTCTTCCAGGACGCGCGGGCCGCCTTCGACGAACACCGGCCGGTGCTGGACCAGGTGGCGCGCACGGCGGTACGGCTGAGGGGCGCCGCTCCGGCCGCGGCACGGGCCGAGGCGCGGACGGCCCTGGACCGCCTCGGGCTGGTCGACGAGCTGGTGCACCGGCTCCCCGGGCAGCTGTCCGGGGGTGAACTCCAGCGTGCGGCGCTGGCCCGCGCCCTGCTCGCCCGGCCCCGGGTGCTGGTGTGCGACGAGATCACCTCGGGCCTGGACACCGTCACCCGGCGCGCCCTCCTCGATCTGCTCGCCACGCTGCTGCGCGACCGCGACGACCTGGCGCTGATCCTCATCACCCACGACGCGGACACCGCGGCGCTCGCCTCGCGGACCGTGGTGGTGGAGGCAGGTACGGCGGGCGAGGCGACCGAACACTAGCTTTTGGTTATCATTTTCATCTAGCTGCTACGGTGGCACCTATATATCCCCGAACACGACCAGAGAGGACCCATGTCCGCCCACTGCCAACTCACCGGACGCCGGCCCGGCTTCGGCAACCACGTCTCCCATTCCCACCGCCGCACCAAGCGCCGGTTCGACCCCAACATCCAGCGCAAGCGCTACTGGCTGCCCAGCGAGGGGCGCCATGTCCGGCTCACGCTCAGCGCCAGGGCCGTGAAGACCGTCGACAGCATCGGCATCGAAGCGGCCGTGGCCCGCATCCGCGCCCGGGGAGGGAAGGTCTGATGGCGAAGAAGAGCAAGATCGTCAAGAATGAGCGGCGGCGCGCGATCGTCGCCCGTTACGCCCAGCGCCGCGCCCAGCTCAAGGCGCTCATCGCCGCACCCCACACCCCGGAGGAGGAACGCCTCGCCGCCGAGCGGGAGCTGCGCCGCCAGCCACGTGACGCCAGCGCCACGCGCGTACGCAACCGGGACTCCATCGACGGCCGCCCCCGGGGCCATCTGCGGGCCTTCGGCCTGTCCCGCATCCGGCTGCGCGAAATGGCGCACGCGGGCGAGCTTCCCGGGGTGACCAAGAGCAGCTGGTGACCCCTGCGGGCCCCGTGGCGCACGAGGGGCACCGACATACGCCGCCACCCCCGGCACGGCCGGGGGTGGCGGCGTGTGCGGGTGGCGGGTCAGCCGGCTCCGGCCGTGGCCTCGGGCTGGACCTGCGGGGCGGGACTGGGGCGCCCCGCCGTGCGGGTGGCGGCGGAAACGGCCGCCATCGCCACCATGTTGAGGACCAGCGCGATGACGCCCACGTTCAGATCCTTGATGCTCTGCGGAAGGCCCGGCATCAGGCTGCCGACCGTGACACCGGAGAGGGTGACGACGGCGACCGTGACCACTCCGACGACGATGCCCGCGGCCGCCCCCTGCTTGGTGACCAGTTGCCGCTTGGCCAGGCTCGCCAGCAGGGCGGGGAAGAGCTGGGTCACCAGGGCGTAGCCCATGAGCAGCAGGGACACGATCGAACTGCCGCCGTTGAAGGTGAAGTAGAGGGACACCAGCGCGAGGGCGGGGACCAGCCACTGCGCCAGGCGGGTCACCTGCTGGTCGCTGCTCCGTGGGCGAGCGAGGCGGTAGACGTTCTTCGCCAGGCAGGTCGCGGAGGTCATGAGGAGCAGCGATCCGGGGACCAGCGCGGTGAGCAGTCCCGCGCCGCCGACGATGCCCACGAACCACGACGGGAACGTGGCGGTGGTGATGCGCAGCAGCGAGAGGTCCGCGTCGGCGCCCTTGAGGCCGGGCACGACGAGGATGGCTGTGAAGCCGACGAAGAACACGAAGAGCAGGATGAGCTGGTAGAGCGGCATGAAGATGGCGTTGCGGCGGAAGACACGTTCGTTCTGCGCGCTGTAGGAGGCGCTGAAGGTGTGCGGCCACATGTAGAAGCCGAGTGCCGAGAGCAGCACGGTGGAGGCGAACCACGAGGTGCTCATCCCGCTGGACGGCAGCGTGAGGAAGCCCGCCTGGCTCTTCTCGACCGCCTGGAACATGTTCTCGAAGCCGCCGAAGTAGTGGATCGGCAGATAGATGCCGAGGATCAGGACGACCGCGAGGATGGTGACGTCCTTCATGACGGCGGTCCACGCGGAACCGTGAATGCCCGAGATGGTGACGTAGACGGTCAGGGCGATGGTGCCGATCACGATGGCCCAGTGGGAGGGGATCTTGCCGTCGGAGGAGACCGACACGATGATCCCGAGTCCCTTCAGCTGGAGGACGAGGTACGGCACCATCGCGATGACACCGACGAGCGCCACGAGCGCACCGAGCAGCGGGCTCTCGAACTTGGCGACGAAGAAGTCGGACTGCGAGATGAGCCGGTGCTGTTTGGCGTAGCGCCACACGGCCGGGAGCAGCCAGTAGGACAGCACGTAGGCGAGTGAGGCGTAACAGAGGATGTAGTACGCCGGGGCGCCCTTGCCGTAGGCCCAGCCGGAGGCGCCGAGGAAGGTGAAGGTCGTGTAGATCTCACCGGCCAGCAGCAGGAAGACGAAAATCGTGCCGAAGCCCCGGCCGCCGACCGACCACTGTTCGAGGTCCATGTCCCTGCCGCGGCGGGCGCGCAGCCCCAGCAGCAGCGAGGCGGCGAGGAAGAGGAAGATGACGGCGAGGGCGATCACGAGGTGCCCTCCTCGCGGTTGGCGGGGTCGAGCCGGTAGATGACGGCCATGGTCACCGAGATCAGGACGACCCACAGGACCAGCCAGAAGAGGATGAACGGCATACCGAGGACGTAGGGCGTCACCCGGTTCACGAAGAAGATCCCCCCGAGGATCCCGAGAAACGGGATCGCGCCGAGCAGATGGATGGGTTTCACGTCAAGAACCTCCTGGGGCGGGCCGCACTCCACAGACAGGGCGGGGCTCCTCTGGGGATGACACGAGCGTGGGACGGTCCCGCCGGGGTGATGCCACCGGGGGACGGCTCGGCCCTGAGGAGGGGGTGGTCACCTCTCCCCGATCCAGGCCATTCCACTTCGCGGAAAACTTTTTTCAACTGGGAGATGTATAGGTCGGCCGCGATCCCATGTCAACGCTTCGCACGCAGGGGGCTGATCAAACCTTTTGTTGAAGCGGACCCATCGCCATCAACCGCCGCCGGGGGGTTGACGCCGACACGCCCCAGGAGATGTTATTCCGCTAAGCAAAAAACACTATCCGCATCGTGGAAATTGACTGCGGCGGTGGGCGACGCCGGGGGCGTGCTCACCGCGCTCGATGTCGTCGAGACCGGTACCGACCACATCGTGGTCGACCTGACCTGCGACGCCGTGGACAGCGACGTCGCACCCGCGGTCGCCGCGGCGGTCCGGGACGCGAGCCGCACCCGAACCTGACCAGAACACCTGGCAAGAGCGCCTGACAAGAGCACCTACGTCCTGGGATGTGAGAAATGAGCGCCCACCGTCTCCCGTACACGGTCAACCTGTCGATCCTCTTCACCGAGCTGCCGCTGCTGGAGCGCCCGGCCGCGGCGAAGGCCGTCGGGTTCGACGCGGTCGAGTTCTGGTGGCCCCACGCGGTGGCGGTGCCGGAGGACCGGTACGTCGACGCCTTCGTCCGGGCGGTGCGGGACGCCGGAGTCCAGCTGACCGGGCTGAACTTCTTCGCCGGGGACATGCCCGGCGGCGACCGCGGCCTGGTGTCCTGGCCCGCCCGCAGCGCGGAGTTCCGCGACAACATCGACGTGACCGTGGGGATCGGCGAACAGCTGGGCTGCCGCGCGTTCAACGCCCTCTACGGCAACCGCGTCGACGGAGCCGACCCGGCGGAGCAGGACGCCCTCGCCACCGAGAACCTGGCGCTCGCGGCCGAGGCGGCGCGGCGTATCGGCGGCACGGTGCTGGTGGAGCCGGTCAGCGGCGCCCCCGCGTACCCCCTGCTCACCGCGGCGGACGCGCTCGGCGTCATCGACCGGGTGGAGCGCGCGTCCGGCGCCCGCAATGTGCGCTTCCTCGCCGACCTCTACCACTTGGCCGTGAACGGCGACGACGTGGCCGGTGTGATCGCCGGCCACGCGGACCGCATCGGCCATGTGCAGATCGCGGACGCGCCCGGCAGGGGCGCGCCGGGCACCGGCGGGCTGGACCTCGACGGGCTGCTCACCGCGATCGAGGCGGCGGGATACGACGGCTGGGTGGGCCTGGAGTACAAGGCCCAGGGCCCGAGCGCCGACAGCTTCGACTGGCTCCCGCGCGAGCGGCGCGGCAGCACCGCCCGCGCCTGACCCAGCCCTCAAAGCAACCACATGGAGGAAACCATGACCGCCACTCCACGGAACATCGCCTTCATCGGCCTGGGCATCATGGGCGGCCCGATGGCCGCCAACCTGGTCAAGGCCGGGCACACCGTCACCGGCTACAACCGCAGCCGCCCCGCCGTCGACAAGCTCGCGGCGGCCGGTGGCCACGGCGCGGACAGCATCGCGCAGGCGGTGCGCGACGCGGAGGTCGTCATCACCATGGTCCCGGCCGACCCGCAGGTGAAGGAGGTCGTCCTCGGCGAGGGCGGCGTCCTGGAACACGCCGCGCCGGGCACCCTGCTGATCGACATGAGCAGCATCACCCCGCAGACCTCCCTGGAGGTCGAGGCCGCGGCGCGGGACATGGGCATCCGCACGCTGGACGCCCCGGTCTCCGGCGGTGAGGCCGGGGCGATCGAGGCCGTCCTGTCCATCATGGTCGGCGGCGAGACGGACGACTTCGCCGAGGCGCAGCCGGTGTTCGAGGCGCTGGGCACCACCATCGTGCACGTCGGCCCGCACGGCGCGGGACAGACGGTCAAGGCCGCCAACCAGCTGATGGTCGCCGTCCATCTCCAGGCCCTGGCCGAGTCCGTGGTGTTCCTGGAGAACGCCGGCGTGGACCTGGGGGCCGCGCTGGAGGTCCTGGGCGGTGGCCTGGCCGGATCGACCGTGCTGGCCCGCAAGCGGGACGCCGTACTGAGCCGTTCGTTCCAGCCCGGTTTCCGCATCGACCTGCACCACAAGGACATGGGCATCGTCACCGACGCCGCCCGGGCGGTCGGCGCTCCGCTGCCCGTCGGCTCCGTCGTCGCCCAGCTGGTCGCCTCCGCCCGCGCCTGCGGCGACGGCGGCCTGGACCACTCCGCACTGTTGCGCGGCGTCGAGCGCCTGGCCGGCCGCGACATCCACTGAACCCCCCGGAACCACAGGAGAACCCCATGGCGCGTATGACAGCGGCTCAGGCGGCGGTGGAGATCCTGAAGCGTGAGGGCACCACTCACGTCTTCGGTCTCCCCGGCGCGGCGATCAACCCCTTCTACGCCGCGATGCGCAGCAACGGCGGCCTCACCCACGTCCTGGCGCGGCATGTCGAGGGCGCCTCGCACATGGCCGAGGGCTACACCCGGGCCGAGGCCGGGAACATCGGTGTCTGTGTGGGCACCAGCGGCCCCGCGGGCACCGACATGATCACCGGTCTGTACTCGGCGAGCGCCGACTCGATTCCGATCCTGTGCATCACCGGCCAGGCGGCGGTGGCCAAGCTGCACAAGGAGGACTTCCAGGCGGTCGACATCGCCTCGATCGCGGCGCCGCTGACCAAGATGGCCATGACCGTGCTGGAGCCCGCTCAGGTGCCGGGCGCGTTCCAGCAGGCGTTCCACCTGATGCGGTCCGGCCGCCCCGGACCGGTGCTGATCGACCTGCCCATCGACGTCCAGATGGCCGAGATCGAGTTCGACCCGGACACCTATGAGCCGCTGCCGGTCCACAAGCCCACCGCGACCCGGGCGCAGATCGACAAGGCGATGGGCCTGCTCCAGGCCGCCCAGCGGCCGCTGCTGGTCGCCGGTGGCGGCATCATCAACGCCGACGCGGCCGATCTGCTGGTGGAGTTCGCCGAGCTGACCGGGGTGCCGGTGGTGCCCACCCTGATGGGCTGGGGCACCATCCCCGACGACCACCCGCTGATGGCGGGCATGGTCGGCCTCCAGACCTCCCACCGCTACGGCAACGCCACCCTGCTGGAGTCGGACTTCGTCCTCGGCATCGGCAACCGCTGGGCCAACCGCCACACCGGCGGCGTCGACACTTACACCCAGGGCCGTACGTTCGTCCACGTCGACATCGAACCCACCCAGATCGGCCGGGTGTTCGCGCCCGACTACGGCATCGTCTCCGACGCCCGGGCCGCCCTGGAGCTGTTCGTCGAGGCCGCCGGGGAACTCAAGGCGACAGGCCGCCTCCAGGACCGCGGCGACTGGGCCGACAGCTGCCGCGGGCGCAAGGGCTCGATGCTGCGCAGGACCCACTTCGACCAGGTGCCGGTCAAACCGCAGCGCGTCTACGAGGAGATGAACCGGGCGTTCGGGCCGGACACCCGCTACGTCTCCACGATCGGCCTCTCCCAGATCCAGGCCGCCCAGATGCTGCACGTCTACCGCCCCCGGCACTGGATCAACGCCGGTCAGGCCGGGCCGCTGGGCTGGACCGTCCCGGCCGCGCTGGGCGTGGCGACCGCCGACCCGGACGCCCCCGTCGTCGCCCTCTCCGGCGACTACGACTTCCAGTTCATGATCGAAGAACTCGCCGTCGGGGCCCAGTTCCAGATCCCGTATCTCCACGTCGTCGTCAACAACGCCTATCTGGGGCTGATCCGCCAGGCCCAGCGCGGTTTCGACATGGACTACTGTGTCCAGCTCTCCTTCGACAACGTCAACGCCCCCGAGGTCGGCGGCTACGGGGTCGACCACGTCAAGGTCGCCGAGGGGCTCGGCTGCAAGGCCATCCGGGTCTTCGAACCCGACCGCATCGCCCCCGCGCTGGAAGAGGCCAGGAAGCTGATGGCCGAACACCGGGTCCCGGTCGTCGTCGAGATCATCCTGGAGCGCATCACCAACGTGTCCATGGGCACCGAACTCGACAGCGTCAACGAGTTCGAGGAACTCGCCACCAGCCCCGAACACGCCCCCACGGCGGTCCGCACCGCCATCGGCTGACCCCCGGGCGGCATCGCCCGGCACCCCACAGCTCCTCCCGGCGGCGAACCTGCCGCGCCCCGCGGCACCGGTCTTCCAGCCCCACACCTTCGGCCACAAGGGCCAGATCATGGACGGCTGGGAGACCCGTCGCCGCCGCCCCGAATTCGAGGACGGGGACCACGACTGGGCGATCGTCCGCCTCGGCACCCCCGGAGTGATTCACGGCGTCGTCGTCGACACGGCCCACTTCACCGGCAACTACCCCGAACACTGCGCGCTGGAGGCGTGCGCGGTCGAAGGCCATCCCACGCCCGAGGAGATCGCGGGCGCCGCGTGGGTGCCCATCGTGCCGAAGAGCGCCCTGCGCGGCGACAGCGAGCACCGCTTCGCGGTGGACGTGGAGCAGCGCTCCACCCACGTCCGGCTCCGCATCTACCCCGACGGAGGCGTCGCGCGGCTGCGCGTCCACGGACCGACGGGGGCCTGGCCCGCCTCCGGCTCTTCGGCGCCCCCACCCCGGACGGCCTCGCCGCGCTCGGGCTGCGCTGGTTCGATCTGCTGCCGCCGGAGCAGGCGTCGGACGTCCTCACGGCCGAGTGCGGGGCCCCCGCGGACTGGGCGCGGGACTTCGCGACCGCACGGCCCTTCTCCGGCGAGGCCGGGCTGCACAAGGCGCTGGAGGGGGCCGACCCGCTCATCGCCGCCCGGGTACGCGGCCTCCTGGGCGTGAACCCGTCCTGAACCGGGGCGGGTTCACCAGGCCACGGGCAGCTCGTGGACGCCGTAGACCGATCCGTCGTGCTTGAAGGGGATCTTCTCCAGATCGGTGGCCAGCCGGAGGGTCGGGATACGGCGGTAGAGCGTGCTGTAGACGACCTGAAGCTCCATCCGGGCCAGCGGCTGGCCCAGGCACTGGTGCACCCCGAAGCCGAACGCCACATGGCGGCGGGCGTCGCGCCGCAGGTCCAGCCGGTCGGGGTCGGGGAACACCTCGGGGTCCCGGTTGGCGATGTCGTTGGCCAGGATGATCCCCTCCCCGGCCCGGATGACCCGGCCCGCGACCTCGATGTCCGCCAGCGCCACCCGGCGCCGCCCGCTGTGCGTGATGTTGAGGTAGCGCAGCAGCTCCTCCACCGCCGAGGCCACCAGCTTCGGATCGTCGCTCTCGCGCAGCAGCGCGAGCTGGCCGGGGTTCTCCAGCAGGGCGAGGGTGCCCAGCGCGATCATGTTCGCGGTGGTCTCGTGGCCCGCGAGCAGGAGCAGCACACCCATCTGGGCCGCCTCCTCGCGGGTCATCTCACCCGCCGTGACCCGCCTGGCCAGACCGGACAGCAGATCGTCCACGGGGTGGGAGATCTTCTCGCCCATCAGGCCGTCCAGGTAGCCGAGCAGCGCTCCGTGGGCGGCCGACCGCTGCTCGGGCGTCACCTCACGGTTGATGAGGACCTTGCTGTTGTCCTGGAAGAAGTCGTGGTCGGCGTACGGCACTCCGAGCAGCTCACAGATCACCAGCGAGGGCACCGGCAGGGCGAACGCCTGCACCAGGTCGACCGGAGTGGGACCGGCCAGCAGCTCGTCGATGAGGTCGTCCACGATCTTCTGCACGGCCGGACGCATCACCGCCACCCGCTTGATGGCGAACGGCGCCGTGACCATCCGCCGGAGCCGGGCGTGTTCGGGGTCGTCCATCAGGATGAAGCTGCTGGCGGTGCCGCCCTTGGGCAGCGGGACCTGGCTCGGATATCCGGGCCGGGTGATGTCGGCGCTGACCCTCGGGTCGCCCAGCAGGGCCCGCTGCTCGGCGTGCCGGGTCACCAGCCACGGTGTGCTGCCGTCCCACAGCCGGACCCTCACGAGCGGCCCCTCCTCCGTCGTCTCCCGCAGCGCGGGCGGCGGGTCGAACGGGCAGCCCGCCGCCCTGGCCATCGGAAACTCGGCAAGCGTCATGCGTCTTCCTTCCTGTGCTGTGTGACGGTCTGCTGTGCCACGGGCGCCGGCCACAGCCCGACGAGCGCGTCCCGTACGGCCCGCCCGCCACGGTTCAGCACCTGTTCGCCGTCGTTGGCGGCCACCGCGTTCTCCTCCGATCCGGGCGTCGTCCGGTGATCAGGCAATCCGATCCGGTACATTAAGTCAACCAGCTGATTTAAATTTGCTCAAAACGGAGGCCCCGCGATGTCCGACGCCCTGCCCAGACCCGCCACCGCCGGGGCCTCCGGCCCACCGCGGGCGAACACCGTCGTGGCGGTCCTGGCCTTCGCCGGGATCGTGGTCTCGCTGATGCAGACCCTGGTGATCCCGCTGATCCCCGAACTCCCCACCCTGCTGCACGCCTCCGCGGCGGACACCACCTGGGCCATCACCGCCACCCTGCTCGCGGCCGCCGTCGCGACACCGGTGATCGGGCGGCTGGGAGACATGTACGGCAAGCGGCGCATGCTCCTGATCAGCCTGGGCCTGCTGGTCGCCGGGTCGACCGTCGGCGCCCTCAGCGACTCCCTGGCCCCCATGGTCGTCGGCCGGACCCTCCAGGGCCTGGCGGCCGGGGTCATACCGCTCGGCATCAGCATCATGCGCGACGAACTGCCCGCGGAGCGGCTCGGCGCGGCGACCGCCCTGATGAGCGCCTCGCTCGGGGTCGGCGGCGCGCTGGGCCTGCCCGCCGCCGCGCTGCTGGCCGAACGCGCTGACTGGCACGTGCTGTTCTGGACCGCGGCCGGGTTCGGCGCGCTCGCCACCGTGCTCGTGGCCAAGCTCGTCCCGGAGTCCGCGGTGCGCAGCGGCGGACGGTTCGACGTGGCGGGGGCGGCCGGTCTGTCGATCGCGCTGGTGTGCCTGCTGCTGGCGATCTCCAAGGGGGCCGCCTGGGGCTGGACCAGCGGCCTCACCGGCGGGCTGTTCCTCGCCTCGGCGGTCACGCTGGCGCTGTGGGGCCGGTGGGAGCTGCGCACCGCGCGGCCGCTGGTGGATCTGCGCACCACCGCACGGCGTCAGGTGCTGCTCACCAACCTCGCCTCCGCGGTGTTCGGCTTCTCCATGTTCGCGATGTCCCTGCTGATGCCGCAGCTGCTCCAGCTGCCGAAGGCCACCGGTTACGGCCTCGGGGAGTCGATGCTGACCGTCGGCCTGGTCATGGCGCCGTCGGGTCTGGTGATGATGGCCATGGCGCCGCTGTCCGCACGCATCTCCAAGAACCAGGGCCCCAAGGTGACACTGATGCTCGGCGCCGTCGTGGTCGCCGCGGGCTACGGCCTCAACATCGCGCTGATGTCCGCCATCTGGCACCTCGTCCTGGTCTCCTGCGTCATCGGGGCCGGGATCGGGCTCGCCTACGGCGCCATGCCCGCGCTCGTCATGGCGGCCGTGCCGGTGACGGAGACGGCCGCGGCCAACAGCCTCAACACCCTGATGCGGTCCATCGGCACCTCGATCTCCAGCGCGGTGGCGGGCGTCGTCCTGGCCGAGATGACCACCACGCTCGGCACCGTCGCCCTCCCCGCCCAGAACGGCTTCCGGGTGGTCATGGCCGTGGGCGCCGGGGCCGCCCTCCTCGCCTTCGTCCTCGCCTCGTTCCTCCCCCGGCAGCGCCCGGCACCCGTCGCGGCGACCGCACCCGCGACGGCCGCGCATGGGGCCTCGCGCACCGGGTAGACGGATGCCCGACCAGCCCGATGTCCGGCAGTCTCATCACCCGAGGAGAGCCCCCATGCTGATGGCCCACCCCGCCGTGTTGCGCAATCTCATCGAGCAGTACGAGACCCTGCACGCCCTGCACGCCGACGTGGGCAGCCCGGAGGTCCGGCAGCGCATGGACGACGTGGCCTACACCCTGTGCGTGGCCACCGGAACCCGGGACGTGGACACCGCCCTGATCGCCGCCCGCCACCGGCTCCCCGGCGCCCGCGTCCAGGACGACTCCCTGCTGAGCACATGACGCCGGGCCGGTGACGGCATGCGCCGGGGGCCACGTGGTGTCCGTCAGCGGCCCACGTCGTCCTCGGCGAGGACGCGGGCCATGGTGCGTTCCGCCAGGGCCGTGATCGTCACGAAGGGGTTGACGCCGATCGAGCCCGGGATGAGGGATCCGTCGGTCACGTAGAGCCGCGGGTGACCGGCCACCCGGCCGTACGCGTCGGTGGCGCGGCCCAGCACGCAGCCGCCCAGCGGGTGGTAGCAGAAGTCGGCGGCGAAGGCGCGGGTGTCGCCGAAGAGGTCATAGCGGTAGATGGTGACGTTGGCCGCGTTGACCCGGTCGAAGAGGGATTTCGCGGCGGCGATGGCCGGGGCGCTCTGCCCGGCCGTCCAGTTCAGTACGGCGGCGTCCTTGGCGGCGTCGTACGTGAAGGTGCCGCGCTCGGGGTTCTTGGTGATCGCCAGATAGAGGCTGGCCCAGGTCTCGGTGCCGGCCGGGAGCGGGGCGATCTCGGCGAAGACCGGGTTGGCCGCGTTGGACCAGTCGTCGATGGCCGTCACCGGGATCGTGGACTGATGGGCCCCGGTGGGGTTCCAGATGTGGTTGGCGCGGCCCAGCATGACGTTGCCGTTGCCGCCCCACCCCCGGCCGACCTCCGCGTTCAGCCCGGGCAGCGCGCCGGTGTCGCGGGCGCGCAGCAGGAGTTCGGTCGTCCCGAGGCTGCCCGCGCCGAGGAAGAGGGCGCGGCAGCCGATCTCGTCCGTCGCGGTGACCGCGCCGGTGGTGTCGATGCGGTCGACGGTGACGGTGTACGTACCGTCGGCGGCCCGCCGTATCGCCCGGGCGCGGCTGAGCGTGTGGATGGTGACGTTCCCGGTGCCGAGGGCGGCCGCGAGGTAGGTCTTGTCGAGGCTGCGTTTGCCGTGGTTGTTGCCGTAGATGACCTCCTGGGCGAGCGCGGACTTGGTGGCGGTCCCGGCGGCCTCGCGCCGCATGTAGCCGAAGTCGTAGACGCTGGGCACGAAGACGGTCTTCAGCCCCGCCGCGCTCGCCTGGGCGCGGGCGACCCGGGCGTACTGGTACCACTCCGTGCTCTCGAACCAGTCGGAGGGGATGGTGGCGGTGCCGAGCATGCGGTTGGCGCGCGGGAAGTACGTGCCGTACATCGCGTCCGCGTCGACGCCCGGCAGCACCTCCTCGAAGTACGCGCGGGGCGGGGTGACCGCGATACCGCCGTTGACCAGCGATCCGCCGCCGACCCCGCGCCCGACGTAGACGGACATGTTCGGGTGCCGCACCCGGTCCAGGACACCGGGATAGGGAGTGATGTCCTTGTTGATGACGTCCAGCCACAGGAACGTGGACAGCGGCGCCTCGGTTCTGCGCTTGAACCACATGGATCGCTGGTCGGGGGCGGTCATCGAGCAGAACACCGTCCCGCCCGGGCCCGGCGCCTCCCACAGCCGCCCCATCTCGATGACGAGGGTTCGGATGCCCGCCTCGCCCAGCCGGAGCGCGGCGACCGCCGCACCGTAGCCGGACCCGATGACGAGGGCGGGCGTGTAGTCGGCGCTCTGGGCGGCGGCTGCCGGGGTGAGGCCGATTCTGGTGAGGCCGAGGGCGGCGGCCGTCTGGAGGGCCGCCAGCCCCAAAAAGTGACGACGCGTCAGTTTTCCTTCCATGGCCGCATCATGGGCGGAATGAGCCACTCCGCCCATCCTGCGTGCACATGGTCTTTTGACGCTACGTCAGATCCTTTTCCAGTGCCTGAGGTGACCGCTTCCGACGCATCTCGCGCACCAGGGCGACAGCGAGCACCACCGCCGCGGCGAGCAGCGAGAGAACCATCTGCTCACGGCCGGTCGAATCGGTGAACATGTAGCCCACCACGAAGACGATCATGCCGATGGTGACCCAGGTCAGATACGGGTACGCCCACATCTTCACCGTCAGCCGCTCCGGCGACTCGCGCTCCAGGATCCTGCGCATCCGCAGCTGGGAGAAACAGATCACCAGCCACACGAAGAGCGCCACCGCACCCGAGGAGTTCAGCAGGAACTGGAACACCGTGTCGGGGTACGCGTAGTTGAAGAAGACCGCGACGAAACCGAAGACGACCGAGGCGAGGATCGCCGTGGTCGGCACACCGCGCTCGGTGGTACGGCTGAAGCTCTTCGGCGCGTCTCCGCGACCGCCGAGCGAGAAGGCCATCCGGGAGGCCGTGTACAGGCCGGAGTTGAGACAGGAGAGCACGGCGGTCAGCACGACCACGTCCATCACCTGCCCGGCGTGGGCGATGCCGATGTGGTCCAGCACGGCCACGTACGGGCTCTTCTTCACCTCGGGGGAATTCCACGGCAGCAGGGTCACCACGATGAGGATCGAACCGAGGTAGAAGACCGCGATCCGCCAGATCACACTGTTGGTGGCGCGGGCGACGGCCTTGCGCGGATTGGCGGACTCCCCCGCCGCGAGCGTGACGATCTCACTGCCCATGAAGGAGAACACGACCATCAGCACACCGGTGAGCACGGCACCGGGACCGTTCGGCAGAAAGCCGCCATGACCGGTCAGATTCGCGGTGCCGACCGCGCCGTCGGAAGCACCCGGCAGCAGACCGAACATCGCCAGCCCGCCGATCACGATGAACGCGGCGATCGCGACCACCTTGATGCCCGCGAACCAGAACTCGAACTCCCCGTAGGAGCCCACCGAGAACAGGTTCGTCGCGGTCAGCACCACCATCACGATGAGCGCCCAGCCCCACTGGGGCACCGCGGGTATCCATCCGGTGAGGATGTCGGCCCCCGCGGTGGCCTCCACCGCCAGCACCACGACCCAGAAGAACCAGTACAGCCAGCCGATCGTGAACCCCGCCCAGCGGCCGAGCGCCCGGTCCGCGTACGACGAGAACGAACCGGAGACCGGATCGGCCGCGGCCATCTCGCCGAGCATCCGCATCACCAGCACGACCAGGGTGCCCACCAGTGCGTACGAGAGCAGAATGGCGGGCCCCGCCGCGGCGATCCCCGCACCGGAGCCGACGAACAGCCCGGCCCCGATCACGCCACCGATGGCGATCATGGACAGATGGCGGTTCTTCAGCCCGGCCTTCAGGCCGTCGTCGGAGCCGGAACCGGAGCCGCCGGGCGGGGCCGCGCCCGGCGGCGATGCGGCGCCGCCGGGGGCGCGGGCGTCCGTGGTGATCGGCTTATGGGCGCTCATGATCGTTCCTCGTCTCTGATGACGGCGGGAGTCGGCGGATACGGACGCACGCCTATGAGGCGCACGGGACGTCACCGGCAGTGAGCCGTGTCCCCGATCGGCGACACGAAAAGCGGCCCCGAGCAGGACCGAAGCCCCGGTAGAGGCAGATGTGGGCTGGGTTGCGGTTCAGTGGAATCTAGGTGTCCCACCAGACCCCGGCCATCGACAGACGTCACGCATCGAGCCCCTCGGTTTCATACAGATGTAATAAAGCGGAGCCCTCCAGCCCCCTGTACCGCGCCGGGCCGTGCATCGAAGGATGTACCGGCCTTTCATCAGCGGTCATGAGGTCCGTGGCGGTGCGCGACACGAGGATGGCGGGGATATCGTCCATCGCTCGACGCAGCGCCTGAGGATGCCCGTATGCCCCGGCTTCACCCCGCCCCGACCGCTTCCCCACCCGCTCCCCCGACCGCCCCCTCGGCCGCACTCGCCCTCGGCCGGGCGCTGCTCGGCGGGCTGGTGATGGCCGTGGCCCTGGGCGTGGGGACCGGCGTGGGTGCGGTTGTCGGGGCGGGGGGCTTCGCGGGGCGGCTGGTGCCGGCCGCGCTGGTGAGCAGTGTGGCCGTACCCGTGGTGTGGCTGCTGATGCGACGGGCGGGGCGGCCGGTGACATCGCTGGGGTTCGGCGGGGCGCGGGCGAGTGCGCGGGCGTTCCTGACCGGGGCGGGAGTGACGGCCGGGGCGGCCGCGCTGGTGCTGGGAGCGGGGACGGCCGCGGGCATGCTGCGGTGGTCCGCGGCCGACCCCCTCGACCTGGCCCGGTTCCTCATCTCCAACGCGGTGGTGGCGCTGCTGCTCGAAGCCCTGCCGGAGGAGACGACACTGCGCGGCTACGCCTGGTCATCTCTGCGGCAACGGTTCCGCGGTGCGGCGGCGGCTCTCGGCACCACCGGCGTGTTTCTGCTGGTGCCCGGAGCCTCGACGGTGGCGCACGCCATGACCGCACGGCTCCTCGGCGGTGAGCCGGGGCCGATCGGATGGGCACCGGACGGGCAGAACCCGGTGGACTATCTGATCCTGCTGACCGTCTTCGGGCTGACGCTGGTCGCGGCAAGGACGGCGGTGCGGCAGGCGCCCCTGTGGGCCGCCATCGGCACCCACCTGACGTTTCTTACCGTCAACCGGATCGCGCTGGATGGCGACCGGCGCGACACGGGCTGGCCCGTCGAGGCGACGACACCGGACGCGGTGCTGCTGGTGCCCGCGTATCTCCTCGTGGCCGCTGCCGGGTTCGCGCTCTGCCGGTGGGCCGCGCGGGGCAGTTGGGCCCGGGCTGCCGCGGGCCAAATGAGGTGACGGGCCCGGCCCGGGGCCGTATCAAAGGGGCATGGACACGACGCACGGTGCCGCGGGCACCCGACGGCGCCCCGGGGTGCTGCGACAACGGGACTTCCGGCTGCTCTGGCTGGGCGAGACCACCAGCGGGCTGGGCGCCAGCATCACCACGGTGGCACTCCCCCTGGTCGCGGTGGTGGAACTGCGGGCCGACACCTTCGCGGTCGGGCTGCTCGCCGCCGCGGTGTGGCTGCCATGGCTGGTGATCGGGCTCCCGGCGGGGGCCTGGGTGGACCGGGTCCGGCGGCGGCCCCTGCTGATCGCCTGCGATGTGGTGTCGGCGGCACTGTATGTGAGCGTCCCGGTGGCGGCCTGGTGCGATGTCCTGACACTGGCTCAGCTGCTCGTCGTAGCGGTGATGTGCGGGGTGTCCGCGGTGTTCTTCGACACCGCGTACCACGCGTACATCCCCGCGGTGCTGGACGAGCGCGACCTGCTGGAGGGCAACGCCAAGCTCCAGGGCAGCGAGGCCGGTACGCGCGTGGTCGGCCGCGGCACCGCCGGGCTGATCGCCCAGGCGTTCGGCGCGGTGGCCGGGCTGCTGATCGACGCCCTGACCTTCGTGGTCTCGGCGGTGTGCCTGCTGATGATCCGGGTCCGGGAACCCGCTCCGTCGGCCCCCGACGCGACGGCCACGCTGCGGCGACGGATCGGCGAGGGACTGCGCTTCGTCCGCCATGACCCCTATCTGCGGCCGATGGTGACGTACGGGGCCGTGCTCAACATGGCCCTGATGGGATACCAGGCGGTGCAGATCGTGTTCCTGGTCCGCACGGTGGGAGTGTCCGAGGCGACGGTCGGTGTCCTGATCATGGCGGGCAGTCTCGGCGGCATCCTCGGCGCCCTGCTGGCCACGGCCGTCGGCCGCCGCTTCGGATCCGCCCGCGGGATGCTCGTCCTCCAGGCGGTCACCAGCCCGTTCGCGCTGCTGATGCCGCTGGCCGCGCCCGGCGCCGGGCTGCTGCTCTTCGCGGTCGGCGCGTTCATGGTGGGGACGGGCGTCGCGGTGTGCAACGTGGTGGTGGGCAGCTTCCGGCAGCGGTACTGCCCGCCCGAGCTGCTGGCCGGGTGGTCGCGACGACGATGATGCTCAACCACAGCACCATTCCGCTCGGTTCGCTGCTCGGCGGACTCCTCGGCGACGCCCTCGGGCTGCGCCCCACCATGTGGATCATGACGGGGATGGTGGCGTCCTGCTGGCTGATCCTGGCGCTCGGCCCGATGCGGCGGCGCCGCGATCTGCCGCATGCGTACGAGGCGAGGCCGGTGCCGGACAGCGCGGGCTCGGCCGTCGGCGCCGTCGATGCGGCGGACTGACGGGAGGCGCGCTCCGGCCCTTGGGGGCATGGCCCGCTTGGCACACTATTTATCGGCCTATGTGTCCCGGGCTATGTGTCCCGACCACGGGCACCGTTGCCCAGGTGCTGGGACAGGACGGTGGCCAGCTCGACGCTGTGCAGATAGCCGTAGCCCTGGGTGCGGACGGTGTCCAGCCCCAGTCCGACGCACTGGATGTTCACCGAGACGCCCTCGAACCGTTCCGTCAGATCGCGCGGGACGGCCAGCGGATCGTCGGTGCCCGCGAGGTTCACCCAGCGCCGTACGCCCGGGGGGCGCCTGCCCCGGCCGTCGACGGGGGCGGGTTCCAGCCGGTTGAAGACCAGGTCCAGGCCGAGCGGTGCGCCGAGGGTCACCAGCAGGTCCACCGAGAGGTCCGGCCGTTCCCAGAGCGTTTCGTAGGCGACCAGGCCGCCCAGGGAGTGGGCGATGACGACGTCCGGCAGCCGTGCGGCGATGGCCTCGGCGACGATGTGCCGTGCCCGGGCGCGCTGCGCGGGGTCGTTCAGGTAGGTGTACAGCTCCCTCCCCATGCCGGGCAGCAGGGCGTTCGGCATGCCGATGGCCCGGGCGAGGGCGTCCGCGAGGCGGCGCAGCCGTCCGCGGCCGTTGCCGCCGTTGCCGCCACTCTCGCTATCGGTCTTCTCGGCCGTGGTGCGCAAGGTGCCGCCGTAGTGGGCGATGCGCACGTCGAACGGCACCGGGGGCCCGGTGCGGCCGACCCGCTCCACGCCGTCACGCAGGGCCAGGAGCCATTGGCGCGACAGCTCCGGGGCGCTGTGCCGGCCGTGGCCGAAGCCGTGGACGCCCAGCACCCGGGGGACGGCGGTGAACCGCTCACCGGCGGGGGTGAGGTCGTCCAGATGCCACGCCCGGGGGGCGCCCTTCTCGTTCACCGCGACCGCCAGGGGGCGCCCGCCCACGCTCGTGGCGGCGGTGAACGCCTCGATGGGGCCCAGGTCTTCGGGGGTGCGGAATTCCGGGCGTGTCGAACCGTTCAGCGGCCACACGGTGCAGTACTGCCGGGAGCTGCGGACCAGCGCCCGGTCGCCTCGCCAGTCGACGAACCGCAGCTGTGGAAGGGGCTGGGTCGGCAACTCCTCGACGGGCACCGTCAGGGGCACTTCGCCCGGGGCCACGGAGGCGCGCATCAGCACGGAATCGTCCGATCCCATGAAGTAGAGGCCGGACCCCTTCGCGGCGGCCATCGCCACCACCGTGCCCCGCCAGGCGCCCAGGGTCACCGGCTCCGACCACAGTCGGCGGGGCGGTGGCTCGCACGCGGGGCCGATGCCCTGTGCCTGCCGTATCTGTGCCGCGACGGACGAGGCCGCGAGGCGGTACAGCGTCCTGCCCCGGGAGTCGGTGACGGATTCGAGCAGCCCGCGTACGGGGGCCAGGGCCTCCCGCACCTCGTAGAGCGAGAGCGGTCCGCAGCGCCGCTGGATCTCGATGTCCGTCAGCGCCTGGTCCCCGGCCGCCGCCAGCGTGGTGAGGACCGGCACGGTCCAGGGGTTACGGGCGTCCGCGAGCAGCAGGGCCACGACATCGGCGCTCGTGCGGGGCACACCGGAACCCACCCGGCGCGCCTCCTCCGGGTCCTCCAGGGGGTCGCCGCGGGAGGCGATGAAGCCGGTGTAGGCGCGGGCGATGAGGACCTGTTCGGCGACCGGGCTCCGTTCGACGAGCGCCGTGGCGGCGGCCTCGCCGAACGCCTCGCGCACGGGGGCGGCGGAGGCGGCGCGATAGGCGGGGGCGGTGGACAACGCGCGCGGGCGCAGGCGGGTGTACTGGGGGACGCTGTGCAGCAGTCCGTCCATGGGACGGCCCGGGCGGGTGGCGACCACCAGTCGGCAGCTCCCGGATTCGAGGAGCGGGCGCAGCAGTCCGGCCACGACGGTCTCGGGGTACCGCGCCTCGTCCAGGGCGTCGATCACGATGACGGGCGGGGTCGTGAGGCGCCGGAGCCGTGCGATCAGTTCGTCGGACGTGCCCGGCACCGGGTCTCCGGGCACGGTGATCTCTTGCCCGAGGACCCGCGCCAGCTCCGTCTCGTCGCGACCGCGGGCGGAGACGGCCAGCGGTGTGGGGCGGCCGGGGCGGCGCCGCATCCGCGTGGCCAGCGCGGCCAGGAGGGTCGTCTTGCCGCTCCAGGGCTCCCCGGTGACCAGGGCCAGCCCGCCCGCGGACGGGTGGTCGATCCACTGCGCCAGTTGCCGGAAGGCCGGTGTCTCGGGTGGTTCCGCCGGGTCCTGGTCGAGGAGGGGGGACAGGGGCGGGGCGTAGTGGGGGTTGGGCAGGAAGTCGTCGTTGTCCCGCAGCGACAGCACGACGCTGTTCGAGGTGCGGCCTTCGGTCAATTCATGGGCGAGGGCCAGCACGTCCCCGAAGGAGATGAACTGCTCGTAGCGCGCGTGCCGTCCCGCCCCGGCCGCGAAGTGGCGCAGCGCGTCGGCGAGCGCGAGGGTGAGGTCCCAGGCGGGGGCCCGCTCGGGCGGCCCGGACATGAGGACGGCCTCGAAGCCGAAGACCGGGACGATGGCGCTCCGCACGGCCGGGCAGTCGTCCACGATCATCAGGCGCCGCCCCTGCGACGCTTCGGCGGGCAGCGTCCTGAACAGTGTTTCGCTGTCCGCCGACTGGCCCGCCACATGGACGATCAGGGCGTCCGCGTCGCCGAGTCCGGCCGCGGTCTCCTCGACCGTACGCCGGAACTCCCGTGCCGAGACGTCCATGACGACCCGGGCCCGGCAGCGGAACTCCTCGAATGCCTGGGCGAGTTGGCGGCAGGCGGGTTCCAGCGAGGGGTCGGCGGCGGCGCCGAAGCCGAAGCTGAGCAGGAAGAGCCGCCCCGCCCGCCGGGGCACCCCGGCGGGGGCCGCGCCGCCGACGGCCACTTCGGCGGACTCCAGGACCCGGCCGCGGACGACGCCTTCGGCGTCGCCGGTGAACAGATGGGACCGGCCGCCGTCGGTCAGCAGCGCCAGCGCGCTCACGCGCTCGGTCACCGGGACGGTGGGCAGGAAGGTGGCGCCGCTGTCGAGGTCCAGCAGGTTGATCCCGTCCGGGCCGAGGACCGCCACGACCCGCTGGCCCATGATGTCGTGGCAGGCCAGGACGGGCGGGTGCGCGGTGCCGCCCGGCCGGACATCGCGCCGCCAGACGTCCACCCGCAGGTCGGGCGCCTCGGCCACGGCGGCGCCGAGGTCGGTGGCGGCGAGCGTGCCGTCGATGGACAGCGTCACGGCGAGGCTCCGGCCGGAGGCCGTGGTGGCGCAGGCGAGGGCGGTGACGCCCGAGGAGCCCCGGTGGGTGGCGAGCCTGCCGTGGCCGGTGGCCACGTCCCAGACCCACAGCTCGCTGCCGGACGTCGTCACGACCACGTCGCGGCCGCCCACCCGGGCGCACTCCACGCACACGGTTCCGTCGGCCGCTCCCCCGCCCCGGGCCGGGTGGCGGCCGCGCAGCGCCGCGTGGATCGCCCTGGCGTACGGGGCGAGTTCGCCGCCCAGACCTCCCAGCACCGACGCGGCCACGGTGGCGAACGCGCGGCCGCCGGTCAGTGCGAGCGGGCCCGTGGGGTCGGCGGCCAGCACCCGGAAGTCGAGGGAGCCGCCGAAGGGCGCGGCGAGCGCCTCGGGGGCCCGGATGAGGGTGGTGAGCACCTGGTAGGCGCGGGTGCGGGTGAGCCCGGCGGCCAGTTCGTCGCGTACGCCGTCGCGGAACGCGTACACCACTTGGTCCGGGTCCTCCCCGCGGCGGCGGTCCGTGGTGCGCACCAGCAGGTCGGAGAGGAACACCTCGGCGAGGTGGGCGGGGCCGGTGGCGGGCAGCAGGTGCTGCTGGAGCCAGCGCATCAGCGGCAGGGTGAGCGGGGCGGCGGACAGCAGGAACGCCAGGTTCAGCGCGCCCGGCGTGGCCCAGGTGCGGAACTCCTCGACCAGTTCCGGGGCCGCCGTGTGGTCCGGGAGGCGGCCCGCGGCGTCGGCGGCGGCCTCGGGGCGGCCGTGCCAGGGCTCCCGGCCGAGGTCGACGGCCGAGCCGGGCCGCCAGGTGGTGCGGCTGCCGGACAGCGCCTGGGCCCAGGGGCGCAGCCACTCGGGGTCGAGGGTGACCAGCGGCGCCAGGTCGGCGGCACATTCGGCGGGGACGGCGGAGACGGCCGGGCCGACAGGGCCGACGGGGCGTACGGTCAGCCGGGCGGGGCCGGTGGCGCGCAGGGCGGCGCGCACCGGGGGCAGCCAGGTGCGGTGCCACAAGTCGGGCGGCAGCATCTGCACGAAGGCCAGCGGTGACCGGCGCGCCCATTCCCGTACGGTCGCGGTCATGGCGGGCGTGCCCCACAGCGCGCCGACCCCGTCGGTGAGGACGAGGATCAGCCGTCGGCCGGAGGGGTCGTGCAGCTCGGCGGGGTTACGGCCCTCCGCGGCCTGGTCGGCGCGGTCCTCACCGGCGGTGCCGTAACGGAGGACGAGGGCGGGGTCGTCGGCGTCGAACCGCCACATGCGGACGTCCCGGAAGGCGCCGTGTCCCTCGACGAGTTCGCGGAAGTCGTCCACGGTACGGCGCCACACCGACATCGACACGCTGTCGTCCACCACCAGCGCCAGCTCCAGCCAGCGTTCGCTGGCGTGGCGCAGGGCGGGGACCGGGCGGCGGGCACGGGCGGAGCGGTCGGCGGTCAGCGGCTCGTCCAGGATGCGCCGCCCGGGGGCGCGGACCCGCCGCTTGAGCGGGCGCAGCGCGCGGGCCAGTTCCAGCCGCCGGGGCAGCGCGGGCGGCCGCCGCACCGGCAGGGCCTTGGCCTTCGTGGCGGACGTACCCGGCCCGCCGGGGGTGCTCCCGCCGTCCCCGGCGCCGTCCGCAGGGGTGGCGTCGGGGCTGTGGAGCGGGGTGGGCGGGGCCGGTGGCGGCTGGAGCGGCTCCGGTGCGGCGGTGGGCCCGCCGGGCGGCTGCTCGACGGGCGGTGGCGGGGCCGGTGGTCCGGGCGGCGGTGCGGGCCGGTCGCCGGGTGGCGGGTCCGGGGGCGCGGCGGCGGGCGGCCGGGCGGGGGTGATCTGCCCGGCCAGCCAGAGGAGTTCGGCGACCTCGCGCACCGTCAGGTCCTCGTCGCCGCTGCATCGCCTCGCCAGGGCGAGCGCCTCGGTGATGTCGGTCATGCCATGTCGTTCAGCGGCCGCAGGAGTTCCCGCAGGACCGTGGGCCATTCGGGGTCGTCGGCGTGCTCGGCGGTGTGTTCCAGCCGGAGGGTGTTGAGCAGCTGGTCGGTGGCGAGGAGTTTGCGGCCCTCCGTCAGGTCCTTCGCGAAGCTCTCCAGCCGTGGCCCGGAGGCGCGCAGCACGTCCGCGCCGAGGTGGGCCTCGACGATGCGCTCCAGCTTCTGCCGGGACGGCGGCCGGATGTCCAGCCGGACGCAGCGGCGGACGAACGCGGGCGGGAACTCGCGCTCGCCGTTGCTGGTGAGGACCACGAGGGGGAACTCGGCGCAGCGCACCTGCCCGTGCCGGACCGGCTCGCGGCGCAGTCCGTCGTCGGTCATCACATGGACGTCGCAGACGGGGTACCGCTGGAGTTCGGGGATGGTGAACTGCCCGTCCTCCAGTACCGAGAGCAGGTCGTTGGGGAGGTCGACGTCGCCCTTGTCGAGTTCGTCGATGAGCAGGACACGGGGGCGGTCGGAGGGGAGCAGCGCGGTGCCGAGGGGGCCGAGCCGCACGTACTTTCCGATGTCGAGCGGGGCTTTTCCGATGTCGAGCGGGTTTCCGAGGCCGATGTCGAGCGGGGCCTTCTCGCCGTCGGCGGGGGCCGCGCCCTTCGGCGGCCGGGTGGCGGCGGTGGCCTCGGTGCGTCCCTCGTCCTGGAGGCGGCCGATGGCGTCGTACGCGTACAGCCCGTCGGCGAGGGTGGTGCGGCTGGTGACGGACCAGTGGAGGACGCGGCCGAGGCCCAGTTCATGGGCGATGCCATGGGCGAGGGTGGACTTTCCGGTGCCGGGTTTGCCGGTGACCAGGAGCGGGCGGCGCAGATGGATGGCGGCGTTGACCATCCGGGCCTCTTCGGGCTCGGCGCGGTAGGTGGTGGCGACGCCGGTGCGGCCGGGCCCCTCCGCGGTGTGGCCGTCGCAGCAGGGCTCGGCCGCCGGTCCCTCGTCGTCGCCGGTTGCGGGGCGGGTGCCGTTGAAGCGGCGCCAGGGCGGGGGGTCGGGCAGGGTCCAGTCGGTGCGGCGGACGCCGTCCCCGTAGTAGATCCACCAGGCGGGCGGCCGGGGCCGTTCGTGGTCGGTGACGGGCGGCTGCCGGTCGTCCGCGTTCATCGCATGCCTCCTTGGTGGGCCCGCGGGCCGCCGAGTCGTCTGAGTCGTTCGGGGTGCCAGCCGGGGTTGTCCCACAGGACCGCGATGCCGGTTCCGTCGTGGGCTTCCTCCGGGCGCTGCGCCGCCTGTTGGCGCAGCGCCAGTACGGTGCCGGGCAGCCCGGCCAGGCCCCCGTCCAGGGCGACGAGGTCGGCCACCCGCCGGGGCCGTCCGGGCGGGGCGGCGCCGTTCGGGCCGGGCCGCCACCACACGGCGGCGGGCACGCCCTCCTGGATGGCGCACTGGAGGGCGTCCGGGACGGCGGGGAGGCACGGGTAGGGGTAGGTGAGGAACAGGCAGCTGATGTCCTTGCGGGAGGCCAGCCGCCCGGCGAGCGCCGGGAGGGCGGAGGCGTCCGCGACCAGGGGTTCGTGCTCCGGCTCTGGAGGTCCGTCGGCAGGGCCGTCCGGTTCGGTCTCCTCGGCCGGGGTGCCGTCGCCGTGCAGCCAGTGCGGTCCGGGCGGCGGGCCGTCACCGGCGGGCGGCTCGCCCAGCCGCTCCCAGCGGGCCAGCCACTGGGCGGTGGACCAGCCGTCCCGCAGCCGGTCCAGGGAGCGGACGACGACCGGCCCGCAGCGGCCGATGGGGCGGGGTGCGGGCATTTCGCCGCCGCCCCGCAGGTTCCACTCGTCGACCGGCCAGCCGAGCGCCTCCCATGGCAGCAGGAACTCGAACAGCAGGGACTCGGGGCCGAGGTGCTGGACGAAGGGCTGGAGCCGGGCGATCAGCACCTCGGCCGCGGCGGGTATCGCCTCCACCGGGTGCGGGGTGTCGTCCTGGAGCTTGACGCCCAGACAGCGGCCCCCGCGGTAGAGCCAGGCGGCGAGCCGGTAGCGGTCGCCGCCGGGGTCGCAGCGCTCGGCCCGGACCAGGCAGCTGGTGTACGGGGGCGCCGGGGCCCCGGCCGCGGAGGTGGCGGCGTCGCGTTCGGCGGTGAGCCGCGCGGCGGGCATCCGGCCGGTGCGGCGGTGGGCCACGGTGTCGATCCAGACCCGTAGTTCGTCGCCCACGGGGTCCTCCGCGCGGGCGGCGAGGTGTTCCAGGAAGACGAGCAGCGGCGGCACCCGGGTGTCGGGGCTGTTCCGCGCGTCCAGGTCGTCGACGAGGGCGGTCACGCTCCCGGCCTGTTCGGCGGCGAGCAGACCGTCCTTGGCCACCAGCAGCCCCAGGGACGAGGCCGCGGCCCACAGCACCTCGCACAGCTGGTTGGGGTCGGTGGGGCAGCGGGGGTCGGCCAGCAGCGCGTCGAGGTCCCGGCGCTCGTCGGCGTCGAGCAGCCCGGCGGCGACCGTAGGGAGCGGGGCCGGGTCGCTGCCGGGGAGGGCGTCGTAGCCGTGCCGCAGCTCGGTCACCCAGGGCGGCGCGTCGTACTCCCGCTCCAGGGCGTCGAACAGGCGCCGCATGACGTCGGGCCGGTGCACCCGGTGCTGGAACGCGCGGTACAGCAGCGCCCCCAGCGGGCCGCCGCGGTCCGCGGGCCAGTCGACCTCGATCCCGGCGCGGGCGAGCAGGAGCTGGGCGCGGTCGGCGGTCTCCAGGCGGCGGGCCAGCTCCGTCGCGAAGTCGGGGCACCACTGGACGCGCGCCCGCTCGGCCAGGACCTCTCGTTCCGGCCCGATGGGAAGTGCCACGCTCACCGTGCCCTCAGGTGGTGAGGGTGGCGAGCAGCTCGGCCAGCCATCGCACCGGGACGCCCTCGTTGCTGTACACGTGCCCGGTGCCGTCGGGGGCCGGGAGGTGTCCGCCCGCGCGGTGCACGGCGGCGACCCGCCACCGGTCGTCGAAGGCCGGGGAGCCGGAGGAGCCGGGGAGGGTGTCGGTGAGGTAGAGCACCCGGTGCTCGTCGGCGTGGGTGACCACGTTGTGGTACAGCGCGATCTTCTTGGGGGCGCCGCCGGGGTGCTGGACGATGTTGACCCGTTGCAGCTGCGGCGCCCGGGGCGGGGCGAGGGTGAGCGCGCCCCACTCCTCGGTCAGCGGCTCCCGGGCGCGGACGACGGTGAGGTCGTGGCGCTCGGAGGTGGCGAAGCCGAGGTCCGGGGCGAGCGCGTGCGACGTGCCGCCGACGATCTCGCCGCCCGGTCCCTCCTGGTAGCCGAGGACGAGGTGGGCTCCGGCGGCGGCCGCCGCGTCGGGGAGGACATGGCCGGCGGTGACGACGATGTCGCCCGCCACCAGGAAGCCGGTGCCCAGGGCCTCCACGTCGTCCCGTAACAGCCCGACGGCGCGCGCCGCCCGCAGCCCGCTCTCCAGGAACGCCAGCGGCAGCAGGGTGCTCTGGGCGCCCATCAGCTTCTCGGCGCCCGCGACGGACACCGCGCCGCCCGTGCCGCCCGGGGCGGCCGGGGGCGTCGCGGCCGGGTCGGTGAGCGCCTGGGACAGGGCCCGGCGCAGCTCCTCGTCGTCCGAGAACTCGCCGACGGCGGTGGTGAGCAGGGCCACCCGCTTGCCCCGGTTGTCCGCCTCGCGCAGCGCGGCGTGCCACACGTCCCGCGCGCCGCCGCCGAAGTCCACCATGTCGCTCGGGATTCCGGCCGTCTCCATGAGCCGCCGGACGGATCTGACCTCCGGGTACAGCTTCGCCAGCCGGGCGATCAACGTGGCCCGGTCGGGCCCCCCTTGTGACAACGCGACCTCCCGTGCTCCGCCCGATGAGCGGACAGCTTAGCGCCGCATCGGCACCGATATTCCGTTTGTCCACAAGATGGCATCAAGGCCCGCTCCGCTCCCCAGGGGGCGCTTCGTCCCTGTCCTCAATGTGACAGGTCGTGGGCACGGACGGCGGGCAGCGGTCCGTCGTAGCGTTCCACCTCGACCCGCGCGAGCTGGCCGGTGCAGCCCTGGGCGAGCCGGGAGGTGCCGGTGTCGCGGGTCACCGCGTTGGGGTTGCCGTGGATGCAGGTGGCCACCTCGGGGGCGGAGGGGTCGAACCAGGCGCCGGTGGCGAGTTGGACCACGCCGGGCCGTACCGCGTCGCTGAGCACGGCACCGGCCAGGCAGCTGCCCACGGTGGAGCGGATGCGCACCACGTCGCCGTCGCGTACGCCGCGCGCCGCGGCGTCATCGGGGTGCATCCGGGCCGGTTCACGGCCGCGGACCTTGGAGGAGGCGCTGAGTTCCCCCTGGTCGAGCTGGCTGTGCAGCCGGGTGGGCGGGTTGTTGGCGACCAGGTGCAGGGGGTACGCGCCCGGGTCGTCGGCGTCATCATCGGCATGTGGCTCCGGCGGCAGCCAGGCCGGGTGGCCGGGGCAGTCGTCGTAGCCGTAGGAGGCGATGGTGGCCGAGTACAGCTCGATGCGGCCGCTGGGCGTGGGCAGTGGCGCGGCGCCGGGGTCGGCGCGGAAACCGGCGTACAGGATGCGCTGTTCGCGCTGGGCCCGCAGCGGGATGCGGCCCGCGCGCCAGAAGGTCTTGAAGTCCTCCTCGGGCGCGTATTCCGGGGGCAGGCCGCCGCGCCAGGTCTCGTAGAGGTGTTCCAGCCAGCCGCCTGCGTCGCGGCCTTCGGTGAAGGCGTGCCCGATGCCGAGTTCGGTGGCCAGGTCGCTGAGGATGCGGTAGTCGTCGCGGGCTTCGCCGACCGGGTCGGTGACGCGGTGCATGGCGATGAGCGCGGTGTCCTGTTTGGCGCCGCCGATGTCGTCGCGCTCCAGGGTGGTGGTGGCGGGCAGCACGATGTCGGCGTGGCGGGCGGTGGCGGTCCAGTGGGGTTCGTGGACGACGACGGTGTCGGGGCGGGCGAAGGCGCGGCGCAGCCGGCCGAGGTCCTGGTGGTGGTGGAAGGGGTTGCCGCCGGCCCAGTGGACGAGGCGGATGTCGGGGTAGGTGTGGCGTCCGCCGTCGTAGTCGAATTCTTCGCCGGGGTGGAGGAGCAGGTCGGCGATGCGGGCGACGGGGATGAAGTCGGGGATGGGGTTGGTGCCCTGGTCCAGGGTGGGCAGCTTGTACGGCAGCGTTCCGGCTCCGGTGCCGCCGGTGGCGCCGTAGCCGTGGCCGAAGCCCCCGCCGGGCAGTCCGATCTGGCCGAGCAGGCAGGCCAGAGCGATACCCGTCCACAGGGGCTGCTCGCCGCGGTGGGCGCGTTGGAGGGACCAGCTGAGGGAGATCATGGTGCGGTGTTCGGTCAGCTCGCGGGCCAGGGCGGCGATGCGGGTGGCCGGGATGCCGCAGATCGGCTCGGCCCACCGGGGGGTCTTGGCGGCGGAGCCGTCCCGGCCGAGGACGTGGCGGGCGAAGGTGTCGAAGCCCTCGCAGTGGCGGTGGCAGAAGTCGGCGTCGTACCGGCCCTCCTCGATGAGGACGTGGCACAGGGCGAGCATCAGCGCGGTGTCGGTGCCGGGGACGGGGGCCAGCCATTCGGCGTCCAGTTCGTCGGCGAGGTCGTCGCGCAGGGGGCTGACCAGGATGAAGCGGGCGCCGCGGTCGCGGGCGGCGCGCAGGAGTCCCGCGGTGCGGTGGCGGCTGATGCCGCCTGCGTTGACCTGTGTGTTCTTGGCGGGCATGCCGCCGAAGCAGAGGAAGAGGCCAGTGTGCTCGGCCAGCACGGACAGCGGGGTGGGGTTGCTGATGGGGGCGTCGTCGCCGACCACGTGGCGCAGCAGGGTGCGGGCGGCGCCGAGGCTGTAGGTGTTGACGGAGCGGGTGTAGCCGCCGAGGCAGTTGAGGAACCGGTGGATCTGGCTCTGCGCGTGGTGGAAGCGGCCCGCGCTGCCCCAGCCGTAGGATCCGCCGAAGATCGCCCGGTTGCCGTGGGTGGTGCGGACCCGGTCCAGTTCGCGGGCCAGCAGCGGGATCACCTGGTCCCACGGGACGGGCACGTGGTCGTCGGTGCCGCGGGCCGGGTCGGGCCCTGGGCCGTGTTCCAGCCAGCCGCGGCGGACGTGGGGGGTGAGGACCCGGTCGCGGGGGCCGAGCGCGGCGGGCACGTTGCGCAGCAGGGCTGCGGGGTGGGGGTCGCGGGGGTCGGGGGTGACGTCGAGGCCGCCGTCGGGGCGGACGGCGGCGTCGAAGGCGCCCCAGTGCGAGCTGTGGGGGTGGCCGTGGGAGGTGGCGTCCGGGTGCGGCCCCGCCCCGTCGCCGCCTTCGTGGGCCGTGCGGTCGCCGTCGTCGGCCGTGCCGTCGCCGTCGTGGACCGCCCCATCGCCATCGTGGGCCGTGTCGTCGGCTCCGTTACTCACTGCCCTGCTCATGCGGTGATCTCGCCTTTCGTCGGTCTCTCCACTACCTCCAGTTCCTCTCTTCGCCCCGCTCACTCCCCCTCGGCCGGTCCGGGTCCGTCCTGACCGCCGGGCATCAGCCGGTCGGCCCATCGGAAGGCTGTCCGTGCGGAAGGGATGTCAGCCCGGCTGCTGAGCGTTATCGTCGATCCCGTTCCGCGTATGCCGATATTCGGCCACCGATGGCATACTTGAACGCGCGACCAAATGGGTTCACTCCCCGCCAGGGCCGCGGCGGTGGAGGCCGTCATCTGCCCATGGCGGAAGTCCGAGGGCAAGGGTGAGATGACCACATGACGGGACCGGACACGCCGCCGCACGAGCAGCCCGTCCGGTCGGAGGACCTCATCGGCGAGGCGTCCACGGCCAGGGCCACTGTCGACGGGCACGGCGTCGTCACCCAGTGGAACGAGGGGGCCGAAGGGCTGCTCGGATACCGGCCCGAGGAGATCGTGGGCAGATCGGCGGCCGGTCTGCTCGCCGACCACGCGAATCCGCGGTCGGTGGCCGAAACCCTGCGCACCCTGAATCCGCCCGACCGGTTCCGGGGCCGTGTGGCGCTGCTGCACCGCGACGGCTCCCGGGTGACGGCCGGGCTGCTGGCACACCGCGTCGCCGCGTCCGGCGATGCCACCGAATGGCTGGTCGTCTCCCCGCTGCCCCGGCCGGAACGGCCACTGGCGGACGAGGAGTTGCTGAAGCACTGCTTCGCCCAGGGGCCGTGCACGATGGCGGTGTACGACACCGATCTGCGGCTGCGGTGGGCCAACCAGGACATGGAGCGGGTGCTGGGCCTCACCCAGGAGGAGATCCGCGGGCTGCGGGTGCCGGAGATCACCCCCGGGCCCGAGGCGGAGGAGACCGAGGAGCGGATGCTCCGGGTGCTGGAGACCGGTGAGGAGCAGCACATCGAGCTGTTCCTGCGGATGCCCGGGCGCGACCGTCCGGTCGCCTGGTCGACCTCGCTGGCCCCGCTGCGGGACGGCGACGGCCGGGTGGCGGCCGTGATGCTGTCCGCGCACGACCGGACCCCGCAGCACACCACCCGGCAGCGGCTGCTGCTGCTCAACGAGGCGAGCGTCCGGATCGGCTCCACCCTGGACATCGACCGGACCGCGCAGGAGCTGGCCGATGTGGCGGTCCCGGAGCTGGCCGACTTCGTCACCCTCGACCTGCTGCCCTCGGTGCACGGCGGCAGCGAACCCCGCCCGGGCCCCCTCAGCGGCCATGTCATGCTGCGGCGGGTCGCCGCCCGGTCGGTCTTCGCGGGCACCCCGGAGGCCGTGGTGGAGGTGGGGAAGGTGGCCGCGTACCCCGACTTCTCCCCCGCCGCCGAGTGCCTGAAGGCGGAGCGGGGGCTGCTGAACCGGGTGACGGACCCGGCGGTGGCCCGATGGGCGGCCGAGGCCCCGGACCGGGCCGCGTCGATCCATCGGTTCGGCTTCCACTCCACGATGGCCATCCCGCTGCGCGCCCGCGGCACCACCCTGGGGGTGGCGACGTTCTCCCGGCACCAGCGCCCCGAGCCGTTCGAGGAGGACGACCTCCTGCTCGCCGAGGAGATGACGGCCCGGGCTGCGGTCTGCATCGACAACGCCCGCCGCTACACCCGGGAGCGGAACACCGCGCTGGCCCTCCAGCGCAGCCTGCTGCCGCGGACCCTGCCGCACAGCGCGGCCGTCGAGGTCGCCTCCCGCTATCTGCCCGCGGGCCCGCAGGCCGGGGTGGGCGGCGACTGGTTCGATGTGATCCCGCTGTCCGGTGCGCGGGTCGCGCTGGTGGTGGGCGACGTGGTCGGCCACGGGGTGCAGGCGTCGGCGACCATGGGACGGCTGCGCACGGCGGTCCGTACCCTCGCCGATGTCGACCTGGCCCCCGATGAGCTGCTGACCCACCTCGACGACATGGTCAACCACCTCTCGGCGGAGGCGGAGAGCGCCCAGGGCCCGATGGGTGCGGGGGCCACCAGCGGGGACATCGGCGCGACCTGTCTGTACGCGGTCTACGACCCGGTCTCGCGGCGCTGTTCGATCGCCCGGGCGGGGCATCCGCCGCCCGCGGTGGTGTCCCCCGACGGCTCGGTCGACCTGCTCGACCTGCCCGGCGGCCCGCCCCTGGGGCTGGGCAGCCTGCCGTTCGAGACGGTCGAGGTGGAGCTGGCGGAGGGCAGTCTGCTCGCGCTGTACACCGACGGGCTGATCGAGTCCCGCGACCAGGACGTCGACCGCGCGCTGGACACGCTGCGCTCCGCGCTGGCCCAGCCCGCGGAGTCGCTGGAGGCCGCCTGTGACGTCGTGATCAGCAAGATGCTGCCCAGCCGCCCGGAGGACGACGTGGCGCTGCTGCTCGCCCGCACCCGGGCCCTGGACGCGGGCCACGTGGCCACCTGGGACCTGCCCGCCGACCCCTCCGTGGTGGCGCAGGCCCGCCGGGACGCCTCGGCGCAGCTGGAGGCGTGGGGTCTGGGCGAGGCCGTGTTCACCACCGAGCTGGTGGTCAGCGAGCTGATCACCAACGCCATCCGGCACGCGAAGGCGCCCATCCAGCTGCGGCTGATCCACGACCGCACCCTGATCTGCGAGGTGTCCGACGGCAGCGGCACCGCCCCGCATCTGCGCCGGGCCCGCACCTTCGACGAGGGCGGCCGCGGACTGCTGCTGGTGGCCCAGCTGACGCAGAGCTGGGGCACCCGGCAGACCGGTACCGGCAAGACGATCTGGGCGGAGCAGGCCCTGTCCGCCGCCGACGGCTGACCCCCTAGGGTCCGTAAGGACCGGCCGCCTTCACTACAATCGGCGGCAAGAAGCCCTGTTCGTTGCGGACTTGAGGCTGCACCATGGCACTCGGCGTCAGGCGGACGCCGCTGCCCGCCGCCGTGGCGGGCCCCGCGGCGGAACGAAAGGCCGCAATCCATGCGAACTGAAGCCACGCGCCCTGCCGACTCCCTGGCGGCGCTGAGCCCCGCCGAGTCGGCCCGGCTGATGGCGGTCATGCGGGACGCCGCGCTGAGCCGCGGCAGGCTCCCGCTGCCCGCGCGCCCGGTGATCGGCCAGTCCTGGGACCGGATGCTGCGGCTCGGCCTGGACCCGGACCGCGGCCACGACCGGGGGCTGCTCAGCCTCGACGAACTGGAGCGGCGACGGCAGGCGACCCGGCTGGCGGACGTGCTGCCCACCCTGCACAGCGGGCTGCTGGAGGCGGCGGAAGCGGCCGGACACATCATGATCATCGCGGATGCCGACGGTCGGGTCCTCTGGATCGACGGCCACCGCGGCATCCGTCGGCACGCGGAGGGGATCGCCCTCACCGAGGGCGCGTACTGGGCCGAGGAGACGGCCGGGACCAGCGGGATCGGCACCGCGCTGGCCGTCCGGGCGCCGGTGCGGGTGCACTCAGCGGAACACTTCGTCCGCGCCTTCCACACCTGGAGCTGCGCCGCCGCGCCGGTACACGACCCGCGGGACGGGCAGCTGCTCGGCGTCATCGACATCAGCGGCCCCGCACCCACCGCCCACCCCACCGTGCTCTCCCTGGTCACGGCCACCGCCCGGTGGGCCGAGGGCGAACTGCGACTGGCCCACAGCCGCGAACTGGACGCGCTGCGCGCCCTCGCCGCCCCCGTCCTCGCGCGCATCCCGGGCAAGGCCGCCGTGGTGGACCGGCACGGCTGGGTCGCCGCCGTCACCGGCATCAGTCCGCAGGACCACCGGCTGCCGCTGCCGAAGGCGGCGCGGGAGGCGCCGTACGGGCCGGTCTGGCTGCCGTCGCTCGGCACCTGCGCGGTGGAACCGCTGCCCGGCGGCCATCTGCTGCGGGTGCTCGACGGCGAGGACGGCGACCCGGCGGCACCCGCCGGGCCGGGGCACCTGGTGCTGGACGTACGCCACCCGCACCACTGGTCGCTGACCTTCTCGGGCCCCTCCGGCGCCTGGACGCACGGGCTCAGCGCCCGCCACGCCGAACTGCTGCTGGTGCTCGCCGCGCACCCCGAGGGGCGCACCGCGGCGCAGCTCGCCCACGACCTGTTCGGCGACCCGACGCGGACGGTCACCGTGCGGGCGGCGATGTCCCGGCTGCGCGGACGGCTCGGGGCGGTGCTCGCGCACCGCCCCTACCGGTTCGCGGACCGGATCCGCGTCGAGGTGCGGAGTCCGGACCGCCGACAGGATCTCCTGCCGTTCAGCGCGGCCCCCGCCGTCACCCGCCTGCGAACGGAACCCCTCTTCTAGAGGTCGGCTCTTCCAGAGGTCAGCGCGTGCCCGCGACCTCCTCCGGGCTGAGCACCTGGGCGAGGCGTTCGGCGGGCAGCAGGCCCTTCTCCAGGACGAGTTCGGCGACGCCGCGGCCGGTGGCGAGCGCCTCCTTGGCGATGCTGGTGGCCGCGCCGTAGCCGATGTACGGGTTGAGGGCGGTGACCAGGCCGATGGAGTTCTCGACCGTGGCGCGCAGCTCGTCGGCGTTGGCGGTGATGCCCGCGACGCAGCGGTCGGCCAGCACCAGGCAGGCGGCCCGCAGGTGGGTGACGCTCTCCGAGAGGGAGTGCAGGATGATCGGCTCGAAGGCGTTCAGCTGGAGCTGTCCGGCCTCGGCGGCCATCGTGATGGCCACGTCGTTGCCGATCACCTCGAAGGCCACCTGGTTGACGACCTCGGGGATCACCGGGTTGACCTTGCCGGGCATGATGCTCGAACCCGCCTGCACCGGCGGCAAGTTGATCTCATTCAGCCCGGCACGCGGGCCCGAGGAGAGCAGCCGCAGGTCGTTGCAGCTCTTGGACAGCTTGACCGCGATGCGCTTCAGGACACCGGACAGATGGACGAACGCCCCGCAGTCCTGGGTGGCCTCGACCAGGTTGGCGGCGGTGATCAGCGGCAGCCCGGTGATGTCCTCCAAGTGGCCGCGGGCGGCCTCCGCGTAGCCCTTCGGGGCGTTGAGGCCGGTGCCGATCGCGGTCGCGCCGAGGTTGATCTCGTGCACGAGGCCCGAGGCCTCCAGCAGCCGGCTCTGGTCTTCCTCCAGCATCACGGCGTACGAGGAGAACTCCTGACCCAGCGTCATCGGCACGGCGTCCTGGAGCTGGGTGCGCCCCATCTTCAGGATCTCGCGGAACTCCTCGGCCTTGGCGGCGAAGGCCAGGCGCAGCGTCTCCATGGCCGAGTGCAGTTCGCGGACGGCGATGATCGTGGAGACGTTGACGGCGGTCGGGTAGACGTCGTTGGTTGACTGGCTGAGGTTGACGTCCTCGTTGGGGTGGAGGATGCCGTACTCGCCCTTTTCGTGGCCCAGGATCTCCAGCGCCCGGTTGGCGATGACCTCGTTGGCGTTCATGTTCGTCGAGGTCCCGGCGCCGCCCTGGATCACGTCCACGGTGAACTGGTCGTGCAGTTCGCCGCGGCGTATCTCCTGGCAGGCGGCGGCGATGGCGTCGGCCTTGAGCGAGGAGAGCAGGCCCAGGTCCTCGTTGGCGCGGGCCGCCGCCTCCTTGACGGCCGCCAGGGCGTTGATGAGGTGCGGGTAGGCGGAGATGGAGGTGCCGGTGATGGGGAAGTTCTCGGAGGCCCGCAGGGTGTGGATGCCCCAGTACGCGTCGGCGGGGACGTCGCGGTCGCCGAGCAGGTCGTGTTCGCGGCGGTAGCCGGAGTCAGCGGTCATGGCGGTGCATGGTCCTTGGGTCAGGGTGGGGTGGGCGGATCAGGCGGCGGGCGGGGCGAGGACGTCGGTGGCGTGCAGCCGGCCGACCGTGGTGTCGCCGCCGACGACCGGGGCGGTGGCGAACTCGCCGAGGATGTCGGCGGCTATGCCGCAGTGGGCGAGGGCGGCCGCGGTCACCGGCATCCGGGCGCGGTCGGCACCGTCGGCGATCTTGACGACGACGGCCTGGCCATCCGACAGCCCGGCCATCTGCACGCCCTCGAAGCCGTCCTTGGCGAGCAGCCCGGGGACCTTGCGCATCAGCCGGGCGACGTCCCGGTCGTCGCCGGACGCCATCTCGGGGTGCGTGCGCATGGCGTCCGCGACCCGGCCCTCGGGGGTGTCCGGGGCGGCCGAGGCGATGGCGGCGGCGGCGCGGGCGAGGCCGAGCGGGGAGACGGAGAACAGCGGCGCGCCGCAGCCGTCGACGGTGACCTGGGCGACGCGCTGGCCGGTGAGGTCCTCCACGGTCTCGGCGATCACCTGCTGGAGCGGGTGGGCCGGGTCGAGGTAGTCCTCCAGCGACCAGCCGCGCAGCTTCGCGGTGTACAGCATCGCGGCGTGCTTGCCGGAGCAGTTCTGGGCCAGCCGGGTGGGCTTGCGGTCGGCGCGCAGCCACGCTTCGCGCATCGCGGAGCCGTACGGCAGGTCGGGGGTGTTGCGCAGCTCGTCCTCGGTGAGGCCCGCCTGCTCCAGGATGCGCCGGGCACCGGCCAGATGGGTGTCCTGGCCGGAGTGGCTGGCGGCGGTGAGCGAGAGCAGCGCGCCGTCCAGCGGCAGCCCGGCGCGCAGCAGCGCGACGGCCTGGACGGGCTTGATCGCGGACCGCGGGTAGAACGCCGCGTCGATGTCACCGGCCTGGAACGCGACCCGGCCGTCGGCGGCCAGGACGACCGCCGACCCGTGGTGCACGCCCTCGATCACACCGGCGCGGACGACATGGGCGAGCGGCACGTGGCGGGGTTCGCGGATGACGGGGGGCTCGGCCGGGGTGTGGCGAGCGTCGTCGGTGTGCTGCCCGGTGGTGGTGTTCATGGTGGTGGTGATGCTCCGGTCGTCGGGGTGGTTCAGGGGGTGGTTCATCCGCCTGGTCGGGTTGGGGCCGTCCTGGCCCGGCCGGTCTACCGCTTGGACGCCGCGTCCTCGCGGACGGCGTTCACCCGGCCCCTGGTACAGAACCAGCCGATGACCAGCGCCAGCGCGATGCCCGGGAGCGCCATGACGGTGAGCCGGCTGGGTCCGCCGTCGGCCCACATCAGGACCATGACGGAGAAGAGGAAGCCGAGGGTGACGATTTCGGTGTACGGCGAGCCGGGGAGCCGGTAGCCGGGCCGGGTGACCTGGCCGGCCTGGGCGCGGCGCCAGAAGAGCAGATGGCAGATCATGATGATCGCCCAGGTGGAGAGGATGCCGAGCGCCGCGAAGTTGAGCACGATCTCGAACGCCTCGCTGGGCACGACGTAGTTGAGGCCGACGCCCAGCACACAGACGGCCGAGGTGAGGAGGATGCCGCCGTAGGGCACCTGGGTGCGGCTCATCGCGCCGGTGAACTTGGGCGCGGAGCCCGCCATGGCCATCGAGCGCAGGATCCGGCCGGTGGAGTAGAGGCCGGAGTTGAGGCTGGACATCGCGGCGGTCAGCACGACGAGGTTCATCACATCGCCCGCCGCGGGCACGCCGAGCTTGGAGAGCACGGTGACGAAGGGGCTCTGGTCGGCGGAGTAGGCGCCGGAGGGCATCAGCAGGGAGAGCAGCACCACGGAGCCGACGTAGAAGACGGCGACGCGCCACATGATGGAGTTGATCGCCTTGGGCATGATCTTCTCGGGCTCCTGCGTCTCGCCCGCGGTGACGCCGACGAGTTCGACGGAGGCGTAGGCGAAGACGACGCCCTGGATGACCAGCAGCATGGGCAGCGCACCGTGCGGGAACAGGCCGCCGTGCTCGGTGATCAGGCTGGGGCCGGTGCCGTGGCCGTCCACGGGGTGGCGGCTGACCAGCAGGAAGATGCCGATCGCCATGAAGACGACGAGCGCGCTGACCTTGATGATGGCGAACCAGAACTCCAGCTCACCGAAGATCTTCACCGAGATCAGGTTCACCGCCAGCACGACGGCGAGCGCGATCAGCGCGATCACCCACTGCGGGATCTCGGTGAACATGCCCCAGTAGTGGGTGTAGGTCGCGACGGCGGTGATGTCGGCGATGCCGGTGGTGGACCAGTTCAGGAAGTACATCCACCCGGCGACGTAGGCACCCTTCTCGCCGAGGAACTCCCGGGCGTAAGAGACGAACGCGCCCGAGGACGGCCGGTGCAGCACCAGCTCGCCGAGGGCCCGCACCACCAGGAAGGCGAAGACGCCACAGACCGCGTACGCCAGGGCCAGTGAGGGCCCGGCGTCCTTCAGGCGCCCCCCGGCGCCGAGAAACAGCCCGGTGCCGATGGCACCGCCGATGGCGATCATGTTGACGTGCCGGGCCTTGAGGGACTTGCTGTAACCGGCGTCGCCGGCGTCTATGTGCTGGGGCTGGTCGGGCCCGTGGTCGTGGCGTTCTTCCTGCCGGAGGGACTGCTCGCTCACGCCTGCTGTCCGCCTTCCGTTGGTACGTATCACACGCCGTCCGCCGAAACGGGGCGCACGATGGAGGTCAGGGTGGTCTCGACCCGTTCGAGGTGGTGGGTCATCGCCGCCACCGCGTCGGGTTCGGACCCGTCGGCGAGCGCCTCGACGATCGCCCGGTGTTCTCGGTTGGACTGCTCCCGGCGGCCGCCGAGTTCGTTGAGAAATGCCGACTGCCGTGCCAGGGCGTCGCGAATCTCCTCGATGACCCGGCGGAAGACCGGGTTCTGCGCCGCCTGGGCGACGGCGAGATGGAACGTGGTGTCCATCGCCACCCAGGCGGTGGTGTCGGTCTCCCGCTCCATCCGGTCCAGCAGATGGGACAGGTGGTCGAGATCCTCGGCGGAGCGGCGCACGGCCGCGTACCCCGCGACGGGGATCTCGATGTGCCGCCGCACCTCCAGCAGGTCACTCGCGGCGTAGTCGCCGAAGGTGGGATCTTCCACCGGACCGCTGGAGATGACGAAGGTGCCCTTGCCGGTGCGCGAGGCGGTGAGCCCCATGGTCTGCAAGGCCCGCAGGGCCTCGCGGAGCACCGGGCGGCTCACCTCCAGGCGACGGCACAGCTCGGCCTCGGAGGGGAGTTTGTCCCCTACCGCGTAGTCGCCGCGCTCGATGGCCTCCCGGAGGTGGCTGAGGACCGCCTCCATGGCACTCACCCGACGAGGGAACGATTCTGCGCCTGTCTGGCTGTCTGACAAGTTCACTCGAGGATCCTGGGCCGTACGCCAAAGCGTTGTCAAGGGTTCTGATGCGGCGAATGATCCGGCCGCATAACGAAGGGTTCCGGCCAGCCTGTGCCCGCTTTATCCGTATATGGACTTTTGGTCGCCCAGGCCGGAGACTGCGACTGAGGGGGTGAAGGGACGTGTGACGCGCGATGGCGACGATACGGCGGACCGCAGCACGCACGGCGACGAGGACGCGGATCACGGCACTCGACACCCACGACATCCGCTTCCCCACCTCACGCTGGCTCCACGGCTCGGACGCCAGCCACCCCGACCCGGACTACTCGGCCGCGTACGTCATCGTCCGCACCGACGCCGGGGACGGCCTGGAGGGGCACGGCTTCTGCTTCACCATCGGCCGCGGCAACGAGGTCGAGGTCGCGGCGATCGACGCGCTGCGCCCGCGGCTGGTCGGCGCCGAGCTGCCCGCCCTGCCCGCCGGTCTGGCCGACGTCTACCGGGGGCTCGTCGACGACGGGCAGCTGCGCTGGCTGGGCCCCGAGAAGGGCGTCACCCACATGGCCGTCGCGGCGGTGATGAACGCCCTGTGGGACCTCACCGCCAAGCGCGCGGGCAAACCGCTGTGGAAGCTGCTGTCCGACATGACCCCGGAGGAGCTGGTCGCGCTCACCGACTTCCGCTACCTCTCCGACGCACTGACCCCCGACGGCGCCCTGCGGATCCTGCGCCGCGCCGCACCCGGCAAGGCCGGGCGCGAGGCCCGGCTGCGGGCCGAGGGCTATCCGGCGTACCTCACCTCCTGCGGCTGGCTCGGCTACGACGACGACCGGCTCGCCCGGACCGCGCGGGCGGCCGTCGCCGACGGCTTCACCCAGATCAAGCTCAAGGTCGGCGCCTCCCCGGACGACGACCTCCGGCGCTGCCGGATCGCCCGCGAGGCCATCGGCCCGGACATCCGGCTGGCGCTCGACGCCAACCAGCGCTGGGAGATCGGCGAGGCGGTCGAGCGCACCCGGGCGCTGGCCCCGTTCGACCCGTACTGGATCGAGGAACCCACCAGCCCTGACGAGATCATCGGGCTGGCCGCGATCCGTCGCGCCGTCGCACCCGTGAAGGTCGCGGCGGGCGAGCACACGGCCAACCGGGTCGTCTTCAAGCAGCTGCTGCAAGCGGGTGCGCTCGATGTGCTTCAGCTGGACGCCTGCCGGGTCGGCGGGGTCAACGAGAACCTCGCGATCCTCCTGCTGGCCGCCGAGTTCGGGGTTCCGGTGTGGCCGCACGCGGGCGGCGTCGGACTGTGCGAACTGGTCCGGCACCTGGCCATGTTCGACTACGTCGCGGTCTCGGGCACCCGGCGGGACCGGGCCATCGAATACAGCGACCATTTGCATGAGCACTTCCTCGACCCGGCGATCGTCACCGGTGGGCGCTACCGGGTTCCGACCGCGCCCGGCTTCAGCTCGGCGCTGCGGCCGGAGGCGCTGCGGGCGTATGCGTACCCGGACGGGGCGGCGTGGGTTTAGGGCGCGGTGCGGCTCCGGGTGCGCGGTGGTTCGTCCCCTACCCGCCCCTTCCCGAACCAGGGGGCTCCGACCCCTGGCCCCCCGGACGCCCTCCGGGCGTGTCCTCAATCGCCGGACGGGCTGGTTATTTCCAGCGCGTGGTAGGGGAAAGCCCCCGGGCCCTCGCCGCCACGCTGCCGGTGGGTGGTATCGGTGTGCCCCCTGCCGGGGACCCCGCGGCGTGCCCCGGGGAGACGGGGCGGCGCACGGGCTTATGGTCGCCACAGCCGTTCCACGACCGGAGCCGGGAGCACGATGCGCACGACGCGCCACCGCCTCGCCACCGCCGCCGCGGTCCTCGTGCTGGTCTGCGGCCCGGCCGCCGCGGGGTGCTCCGACGGGGGCGGGGACGGGCGGCGGGTCGGGGTGGTGGTGCCGTTCCTGACCTCACCGTTCTGGGAGGCGTACGAGCGCGCCATCCCGCGGCAGGCGGCCAGGGTGGGCGTACGGGTGCTGCCGACGGTGAACTCCAACAACGACGCGAGCCGCCAGGTCAGCGACATCCGCAATCTGCTCGCCCAGAACATCGACGGGCTGGTCGTCTCCCCCATCGACTCCGCCGCCATCGTCACCGGGCTGCGGGCCGCGCAGCGGCGGCGCGTCCCGGTGGTGGCGGTCGACGTGGCGCCCGACCGGGGCAAGGTGGCGATCGTGGTCCGGGCCGACAACCGGGCGTACGGCGAGAAGGCGTGCCGGAGCCTCGGGCGGGCCGTGCGGAGCGGCAAGGTGGTGCAGATCGAGGGCGATCTGGCGTCGGTCAACGGGCGCGACCGCACCGCCGCGTTCGACCAGTGCATGCGGCGCCGCTACCCGCACATCAGGGTCCTCGACATCGCCGCCGGGTGGCAGGCGGACAAGGCGGCGGCCGGGCTGGAGGCGCTGTACAGCGCCAATCCGGACATCAAGGGCATCTATCTCCAGGCCGGGGGCGTGTATCTGGCGCCCACGCTGCGCACGCTCCAGCGCCATCGGGCGCTGCATCCGAGAGGCCGTCGCGGCCATATCGCGATCGTCTCCAACGACGGGATCCCGCAGGAGCTGGACGCGATCCGGAAGGGGTGGATCGACGCGACCGTCTCCCAGCCCGCGGATCTGTACGCCCGGTACGCCATGGTCTACATCAAGCAGGCCATGGCCGGGAGGCCGTTCCGGAAGGGACGGACCGATCACGGCAGCCGAATCGTCGAGGTGCGCAGGGGCATCCTGGAGGATCAGCTTCCGGCCCCGCTGGTGACCCCGGCCAATGTGAACGACCCCGCGCTGTGGGGCAATCGCGGATGACCACCGGTCGGCCACCGCTGTGCGAGGCGCGCGGGATCACCAAGCGGTACGGGCCGACGGTGGCCCTGCGCGAGGCGGGGATCACCGTGCGGACGGGCGAGACGCACGCCCTGGTCGGGCGCAACGGCGCGGGCAAGTCGACGCTGGTGGCCGTCCTCACCGGGCTGGAGCGGCCGGATGCGGGCACGGTGTGGTTCGAGGGCGCGGCCGCCCCCGCCGCAGCGGACCGGGCGGCCTGGCGCCGCCGGGTGGCCTGCGTCTACCAGCAGTCCACGATCATCAACGAGCTGACGGTGGCGGAGAACCTGTTCCTGGGCCATCAGCCGGTCCTCCCCCGCACCTCGGTGATCAGCTGGCGGCAGACCCGCCGCCGGGCCCGGGCGCTGCTGGACGCCTGGGGCGTCCCCGTGCACGAGGGCGCGCGGGCCGGGGATCTGAGCGTCGAGGACGCCAAGATGGTGGAGATCGCGCGGGCGCTCTCCGAGGGCACCCGCTTCGTCATCCTGGACGAGCCCACGGCGCAGCTCGACAGCCGGGCGACGGCGCGGCTGTTCGCGCACATGCGGCGGCTCCAGGAGGCCGGGGTCACGTTTCTGCACATCTCGCACCATCTGCGCGAGGTGTACGAGATCTGCCAGGCCGTCACCGTCTTCCGGGACGCCCGCAGGATCGTCACCGCGCCCGTCGGCGAGCTGCCCACCCGGGCCCTGATCGAGAAGATGACCGGCGAACCGGCCGCCCCCGCCCGGCCCGGCGCACCGCCCCGGCCGCGGCCCCGGGGCCCGGTGGCGGTCCGGGTCGAGCGGCTGAGCAGCGCGGCCTTCCACGACGTGGGCCTCACCGTCCGGGCCGGTGAGGTGGTGGGGCTGGCCGGGCTCGCCGGGTCCGGCAGCCATCAGCTGGGCGAGGCGCTGGCCGGGCTGTACCGGCCGACCGGCGGCCGGATCGAGGTCTTCGGCCGTCCGCTGCGGCTGGGCAGCGTCACGGCGGCGCTCGCCGCCGGGGTCGGCTGTGTGCCGCGCGACCGGCGGGTGCAGGGGCTGATCCCGCAGCTGTCGGTGGCCGACAACATCACGCTGCCCATCGGCGACCGGCTCGGGCCCCGGGGGCTGATCCGGCCGTCCGCCCGGGACGCGGTGGCCCGCCGCGCCATCGAGCGGCTCGGCATCACCACCCGGGGCCCGGCCCAGCCGGTGACCGCGCTGTCCGGCGGCAACCAGCAGAAGGTCGTCATGGCCCGGGCGCTGGCCACGGATCCCCGGGTGCTGGTGCTGATCGATCCGACGGCGGGGGTGGACGTGCGGTCCCAGCGCGATCTGCTGGAGACCGCGCTGCGGGCCCGGGCCGAGGGGCGCGCGGTGCTGATCGTCTCCGACCAGCTGGGGGATCTGCGGGCCTGTGACCGGGTGCTGGTGATGGTGGGCGGCTTCGTCACCGTCACGCACCCGGCGGGCTGGACCGACCGGGAACTCGTCGCCTCGATCGAAGGGGTCACCCTCGGCCATGAATGACAGCGCCCATGAACGACCGCACCGCACCCATCAATGACCGTGCCCATGGATGACAGCGCCCATGAACCCCACGAATGACCTCGCCGCGCCGCGCACCGGCCGCGCCCGGCGCCTCGTCCCGGTCCGGATCCGCGATCTGGCGCTGCTGCCCGCGGTGGTGCTGCTGCTGGTCATCGGCGCGATCGGCAACCCCGACTTCCTCGACCGGGACAACCTGGTGAACATCCTGGGGGCGTCCTCGGCGCTCGGGCTGCTGGTGCTCGCCGAGGCGATGATCCTGATCAGCGGCAGGTTGGACCTCTCCCTGGAGTCGATCGCGGGCCTGGCCCCGGCCCTCGGCTTCCTGGTCGTCATCCCGGCCGCCTCCGCGGGCTTCGGCACCGAGTGGCCAACCTGGGTGGGGCTGCTGCTGATCCCGCTGGCGGGCGCGGGGCTGGGGGCGGTCAACGGGGCGCTGATCGTGGGGCTCGGGCTCAACGGGTTCATCGTGACGCTCGCGATGAACATCGTGCTGCGCGGCGTACTGATCGGCCTGGTCTCCGGCAAGACGCTGTTCGACGCGCCGGACGCGTTCTTCGTGCTCGGCTCGCGGGAGTGGCTGGGGGTGCCGATCTCGGTGTGGGTGACCGCGCTGTGCTTCGCGCTGGCCGGGTTCGTACTGCGCTACCACCGGCACGGCCGGGCGGTGTACGCGATCGGCGGCAGCACCCCCGCCGCCCGGGCGGCGGGCATCCGTACCGCGCGGGTCGGCTGGACGGTGCTGGTGGCCGGCGGTGCGCTGGCGGGGCTGGCCGGTCTGGTCATCGCGGGGCGGGTCGGCGCGGTGGGCGCCAACCAGGGCAGCGGTCTGATCTTCACGGTGTTCGCGGCCGCGGTGATCGGCGGCATCAGTCTCCGCGGCGGCCGGGGCTCCCTGCTGGGCGCGCTGCTGGGCACCCTGTTGCTGGGCATGCTGGAGAACCTGCTCACCCTCGCCCAGGTGTCGTCCTTCTGGATCCAGGCGATCTACGGCGGGATCATCCTGCTCGCCCTGGTCGTCGCACGACTGACGACCGGGGAGGCCCAGGAGTCATAGTATTAAGGGAAATGTCTCCGCAGATGGGACGGGTGCGATGGCCATCCCCGAGGGAATCGCGCCGACCGAAGCGCATGTCCCGTTCGACATGGCCGATGCGGCGACGGCCCTGATCGATGCCACGGGGACCGTCGTCGGCTGGACCACGGCGGCGGAACGGCTGCTGGGCTATCCGGCGCCGGAGGTGCTGAAGCGGCCGGGGACGATGCTGCTGGCGGCGCCGGAGGACGCCGCGAAGGCGGTGTCCATCGCCGAACAGTGCGGTGAGCACGGCGGCTGGGGCGGGCTGCTGGAGGTCCGGCACCAGGACGGCCACCGGCTCGCGGTGGGCCTGCGGGTCTCCCCGGTCACCGGGCTCGGCGACCGCACCTGCTGGCTGATCTCGGCGATCGACGTGGCGACGATCCCGACCTGGGCGGTCAGCGGATCGCTGCTCCAGGCGTTCCTGACCCGCTCCCCCATCGGAATGGCCGTGCTCAGCCCTGACCTGCGGTACGTGTGGATGAACGACACCCTGGAGCGCTACGGCGGCGTCCCGCGCGGCGAGCGGCTGGGCCGCCGGATGGCGGACTCGCTGCCGGGCCTGGACACCGAGGCGCTGGAGGCGAAGATGCGCCAGGTGCTGGAGACCGGCGTCCCGGTGATCGACTACGAGTACCGGGGCTGGACCATGGCCGAGCCGCACCAGGAGCACGCGTACTCGACCTCCTTCTTCCGCCTCGACAACGCGGACGACCACCCGGTCGGCGTCTGCTACATGGGCATCGACGTCACCGACCGCTGGCGCGCCCGGGAGCGGCTGGCCCTGCTCAGCGAGGCCAGCGAGCACATCGGCAGCACCCTGGACGTGATGCGCACCGCGCAGGAGCTGGCCGAGTTCGCGGTGCCCCGGCTCGCCGACTTCGTGACCGTCGACCTGCTGGACTCCGTCCTGCGCGGCGAGGAGCCCTCGGCCGGGCGGACCCGGATCCTGCCCCAGTTCCGGCGGGCGGGCCAGGCGTCCATCCACGAGGGCTGTCCGGAGTCCATCGCGGAGCTCGGGGACGTGGTCGCCATCTCCCCGGCGTCCCCGTTCGCGTGCAGCTTCCTGGAGGGGGAGGCCATCCTGGACCCGGAGCTGGACGCCTCGCTGGGCGCGTGGACCGGCGACGACCCGGCGCGGGCGCGGAAGGTCCACGAGTTCGGGATGCGCTCCCTGATGGTGGTCCCGATCTGTGCGCGCGGCACGATCCTGGGCGTGGCCTCGTTCGTCCGCACCCGGCATCCGGACCCCTTCGAGCCGGACGATCTGGTGCTCGCCGAGGAGCTGGTGACGCGCGCCGCGCTGTGCGTGGACAACGCCCGCCGCTACAGCCGCGAGCACACCGCGGCCCTCGCGCTTCAGCGCAGCCTGCTGCCGCACGCCCTGTCCGGCGGCCAGGCCCTGGAGGTGGCCTCGCGCTATCTGCCCACCGACGCGCGCAACGGGGTCGGCGGCGACTGGTTCGACGTCATTCCGCTGTCCGGGGCCCGGGTGGCGCTGGTGGTCGGCGACGTGGTCGGGCACGGCATCACCGCGGCGGCCACCATGGGGCGACTGCGTACCGCCGTGCACACGCTCGCCGACATGGACCTGCCGCCCGAGGAGTTGCTGGCCCATCTGGACGACCTGGTCATCCGGCTCACCGAGGAGGAGTCGGGCCAGGAGGGGGTGGGCGCGGCGGTGCTGGGCGCCACGTGTCTGTACGCGGTGTACGACCCGGTCACCCGGCGGTGCACGATGGCCCGGGCCGGGCACCCCCCGCCCGCGGTGGTGGACCCCGGCGGCGCGGTGTCCTACCCGCCGCTGCCCGCCGGTCCCCCGCTGGGGCTCGGTTCGCTGCCGTTCGAGTCGGCGGAGCTGGAGCTGCCCGCGGGCAGTCTGATCGCGCTGTTCACGGACGGCCTCATCGAGACCTGCGACCAGGACATCGACATCGGGCTCGGCCGGCTGAGCAACGCCCTGGCCCAGCCCGGGCTGCCACTGGAGGAGCTGTGCTCGACGGTCGTCGACGCCCTGCTGACCCGCCCGCAGTCGGACGACGTGGCCCTGTTGCTGGCCCGTACCCACGCACTGGGCGCCGGGCACGTCGTCTCCTGGGACCTGCCCCACGACCCGGCCGTGGTCGCCAACGCCCGCTCGCTCGCCGTCCACCAGCTCGCCGAATGGGGCCTGGAGGAGCTGGTGATGACCACCGAGCTGATCGTCAGCGAGCTGGTCACCAACGCCATACGGCACGGCACCGGGCCCATCCGGCTGCGGCTGATCCGGCACGAGGTGCTGATCTGCGAGGTGTCGGACACCAGCAGCACCTCCCCGCGGCTGCGCCATGCCCGTACCACCGACGAGGGCGGCCGCGGGCTGTTCCTCGTCGCGCAGATGACCCGCCGCTGGGGCACCCGCTACACCGAGGGCGGCAAGCTCATCTGGGCCGAACAAGACCTTCCGGACGCGGCATGAGGCACGCTCCGGCGCGTCCACGCCCTATCCATGATCGGTTTCCTCCCGCACACTGGCCCTATGCCAAGGGGAGGGGGGCATCCGACGTGCGCGGAGAGGTCGGCGACCGGGACCTGTGGAGGCGGCGGCTCGCCTCCCGGTGGGTGCGCGGCGGCGCCGCGGTGCTGGCGGGCGCGCTGCCCGCGCTGGCGTTTCCCGCGCCGTCGCTGTGGTGGTTCGCGTACGTCGCCCTGGTGCCCTGGCTGCTGCTGACGCGCTCGGCGCCCACGATCCGGCGGGCGGCGTACGACGGCTGGCTGGGCGGGGCCGGGTTCCTGCTCGCGGCGCACCACTGGCTGATGCCGAGCCTGCATGTGTTCATCGTGCTGCTGGCGCTGCTGCTGGGGCTGTTGTGGGTGCCGTTCGGCGCGCTGACGCACCGGCTGCTGCACGGCCGTCCGGGGCCCGGCCGGGCGGGCGCCGCGCTGGTGCTGCTGCCGTCGGCATGGCTGCTGGCCGAGCTCGTGCGGTCCTGGCAGTACCTTGGCGGGCCGTGGGCGCTGCTCGGGGCGAGCCAGTGGCAGGTGCCCGTCGCGCTGCGGCTGGTGTCGGTGGGCGGGGTGTGGCTGGTCGGCTTCCTGCTGGTCCTGGTGAACGTCGCGCTGACCGTGCTGATCACGCTGCCTTGGGCCCGTACGGTCGCGGTGGCCGGGCTCACCGCGTGCGGTGCGGCGGCGGCCGGGGTGTGGGCGTGGGCGCCGGTGCCGGAGGAGACCGGGACCAGGCGGATCGCGGTGGTGCAGCCCGGGGTGATCAAGGGGCCGGAGCCGCGTCTGGAGCGCAGCGTCGAGCTGACCCGGCAGCTGGCGGGCCACCATCCGGACCTCGTGGTGTGGGGCGAGAGCAGCGTCGGCACGGATCTGGGCGACCGGCCGGGGCTGGCGAAGCGGCTGGGTGCACTGTCCCGTTCGGTGGGCGCGGAACTGCTGGTCAACGTGGACGCGCGGCGCAGCGACCGGCCGGGGATCTACAAGAGTTCGGTGCTGATCGGGCCGGACGGTCCGACCGGTGACCGCTACGACAAGATGCGGCTGGTGCCGTTCGGCGAGTACGTCCCGGCCCGGTCGCTGCTGGGCTGGGCCACCTCGGTGGGCAAGGCGGCCGGTGAGGACCGGCATCGCGGCACCGAACAGACGGTGATGCGGCTGCCGCAGGGCCTGCGCATCGGGCCGGAGGTCTGCTTCGAGTCGGCGTTCCCGGACATGAGCCGCAATCTGGCGCGGGACGGGGCGCAGATGCTGGTCGTCCAGTCGGCGACGTCGACGTTCCAGCAGAGCTGGGCGCCCGAACAGCACGCCACGCTGGCCGCACTGCGCGCCGCGGAGACCTGGCGGCCGATGGTGCACGCGACGCTGACCGGCACGAGCGCGGTCTTCGGCCCGCACGGCGAGCCGGTGGGCGACCGCATGGGTACGGACACCAGCGCGGCGGAGGTCTACTCGGTGCCGCTGGCGGAGGGAACCAGCCCGTACGTACGGACCGGGCCGTTGACGGTGTACGGGGCGCTGGCCGCGCTCGCCGTGTACGGGGTGACGGAGGCGGTCCGGGTGCTCAGGCGCCGTTCCGTTTCCCGAACCCCTCCGCGTCCCTGATCACCCGCTCGCACAGTTCATGGGTGCGCAGCGCGTCCGACGCATCGAGCCGCCTGCCGGTGCGCACGGCGTCGAGGAAGGCGTCGGTGATCTGCTCGATGCCGCGCTGCCGGGCGACCGGCACCCAGTCGCCGCGGCGCCGCACGCTCGGCTGCCCCTTGTGGTCCGTGATCTCGGCGAGGTTGGTCACCTGCCGCTTGGTGTCCTGGCCGGAGACCTCCAGGATCTCCTCGGTGGAGCCGCTCATCCGGTTCATCACGCCGAGCGCGCTGAACCCGTCGCCGGACAGCTGGAGGACGACGTGGTGCAGCAGCCCGTCACGGATCCTGGTCCGCACGTCGATGTGGTCGACCGGGCCGGGGGCGAGGAAGCGCAGGGTGTCGACGACGTGGATGAAGTCGTCCAGGACGAGGGTGCGCGGATCCTCGGGGAGGCCGACGCGGTTCTTCTGCATCAGGATCAGATCGCGCGGATGGTCCAGGCACTGCGCGTACCCGGGGGCGTAGCGCCGGTTGAAGCCGACCATCAGGCTGACGCCGCGGTCCTCGGCCAGCCGCACCAGCCGCTCGCTCCGGTCGAGTTCGTACGCGAGCGGCTTGTCGACATAGGTGGGCACCCCGGCGTCCAGGAGCCGGGTGACGAGCCCGGCGTGCTCGGCGGTCGGGGCGTGCACGAACGCGGCGTCCAGGTCCGCCGCGAGCAGCGAGTCCAGGGCGGTGTGGCGCTGGGCCCCGGGCACCCGGTGGGTGTCGGCGACCCGCTGGAGGGTGGCGGGGGTGCGGGTGTGCAGATGCGGCTCCACCCCGGGCCGCGCCATGAGCACGGGCAGATAGCCCTTCTGCGCGATGTCGCCGAGACCGATGCAGCCGACCCTCACGATGCCTCCTGGTGTTCGGTGGCCGTGTCCACCCTACTCAGGACGGCCGGCGGGGTATGCGGCCTCCCCGGAGGCCGGAGGGTGCCAGTCGGCGATGCCGTCGAAGCCGCGCAGCAGCAGCCCGGGGGCGAGGCGGGTGGCGGCGGCGACGGCGGTGTTGCGGAGGGCCACGGCGGGGGGCGCCGGTCAGGGAGATCGCGCGGGCGGCGCGCGCGGAGCGGCGTACGACGTCCATCGTGCGCGGCAGCCGGTCGCGGGTGTACGCGGCGAGCCCGCCGGACGGGTCGGCGGCCTCGTCGGCGGCGTGCGGTGACAGATGGTGGGCGAGGACGACGGCGTCCTCGATGGCCTGGTTGCCGCCCTGCCCCAGGGTGGGGGCCATGGCGTGGGCCGCGTCGCCGAGGAGGGCGGTCCGGCCCCGGTGGTAGGCGGGCAGCGGGTCGGTCATGGCCCGGACGTCATGGCGCAGGACGGCGCCGGGTTCGGTGGCCGCGAGGAGGTCGGGGACCGGCCGGTGCCAGTGGCCGAAGAGCCGGAGCAGTTCGGCCTTCTCGTCGTCGGGGGCGCGGCCACCGGCCGGGGGGTGGCGGACCCGGCGGGCTCGGCGGCCCCGCCGCCGACCACGGCGCCGATCCGGTTCCCCCGCTGGCCGACGCGCTCGCCCTCGCGCTGCACCGCTCGCTCACCCAAGCGCCCGATCTGCTGATCGCGCGGTACGAACTGGCCCTGGAGGCGACCCGCCGCCCCGAACTGCGGGAGTTCTACGACGCGGCGGGGCACGGCATCCGCGAGCCGCTGGAGTCGCTGATGACCGCGGTGGGATCCGGCGAACCGCACGCCCGGTCGCTGGTCGCCTGGTGCGAGGGGCAGATGTTCAGCTGCGCGGCCGGGGCCGACCACGCCGCGGTGCCCGAACGCGCGGCGCTGCGCGCCGGGTTCGAGGAGCTGCTGCGCGGGATGCTCGGCCGCTGACCCGAAACGACCCGTGCCGCCGAGCCGGCCGGGAGCTCGATGCGACGAACGCCCCGAAGCGCCCCGCACCGCCGATGAACGCACCAGCCTGGAGGGGTGGCTGGACTTCCACCGCGCGACCCTGGCCCTCAAGTGCGAGGGACTCGACGACAAGCAGCTCCGCGAGGCGTCCGTGCCGCCGTCCGGGCTCACCCTGCTCGGGCTCGTACGGCACATGGCCGAGGTCGAGCGCAGCTGGTTCCGGCGGGTGCTGGACGGTCAGAGCGCGCCGCCCATCTGGTACAGCGAGGAGGATCTGGACGGCGAGTTCCGGGTCACCGAAGCGGACACCGGCGAGGCCGCGTTCGCGATCTGGCGGGACGAGGTCGCCGAGGCCCGCGCCGCCGCCGCGCGCCACTCCCTGGACACGGTCGTCACCCGCCGCGAGCACGGCCACGGGGACTACAACCTGCGCTGGATCTACCTCCACATGATCGAGGAGTACGCCCGCCACAACGGCCACGCCGACCTCATCCGCGAGCGCATCGACGGCGTCACCGGCGACTGATCCACAACGGTCCGTCAGAGCGCGAGCCGCTGCGCCAGCCGGGCGATCGCCGCCCGTACCCGGTCCCCGTACGGATCGTCGCCCAGCGTGCCCGCGCTCGCCCGGGCCAGCTCCAGCTGGCTGCGGGCCGCCGCCTCCTGGCCGAGCTTCGCGTAGTCGGCGGCCAGATTGAGGTGGAGGGCCGGGTAGAGGGCGCGCAGCCGGGGCGTGGGGTTACGGGCGCCGGGCCCGTCGGCCGCGGCCAGGGCCAGCAGGTCCCACAGCAGCTCATCGGCCGGATCGTCCTGGGTGTCGGCGAGGTAGTGGGCGAGGGCGCAGCGGTGGAACGGGTCGCCGTCGCCCTCGATCTCCCGCCACAGCGCGGCCAGCCGGTTGCGCGCCTCCTCGCGGTCGCCGCCCCGGTGCAGCATGACCGCCTGCCCGATCCGGGTCAGCACGGCCTCGTCCTCCGGCGCCTCCCGCCGTACGTCGCCCATCCGGTCCTCCCGCCTGCGCAACCGCCGGTACCCCCCGCCTGCGGCCGACGCTAGCCCGGGAGCCGCACCACCCCCGTCAGGCGGGCCCATCGGGTCAGTCCGGCGGCCCGTACCGCTCGGCCAGTTCGGTGACGGCACGGGCGACGGCGGTCCGCAGCTCGGGCGGTCCGAGCACCTCGGCGTCGGTGCCCAGCCGCAGCATGTCGTCGACCGCGACGGGCAGCGACTCCACGGGCAGCGCCACCCGCACCCTCCCCCGGTCGTCGGGCGGGCCCGCCGCGGCGGCCGCCACCGCGCCGACCGCGCCGAACTTCATCGGCAGCAGCCGCAAGCCCCGCTCGGTCAGCAGCAGTTCGGCCTCGCCCCGGAAGCGCGCGGCCTCCATGGCGCGCGCCGACTCCTGCCAGTAGGCGGCGAGATCGAACCCGGCGGGGCGCTCGAAGACCTCCCCGAGCACCTCGGCGGCCAGGATCCGCGCCACCCGGTAGCTGCGGATGGTGTCCTCCGCCCTGGCCACCAGGTACCAGATGCCGCCCTTGAGGACGAGCCCGAGGGCGTGCAGATCGCGGTGCACCTCGCCGCGCCAGCGCCGGTAGTGCACCCGCAGCACCCGGCGCCGCCAGACGGCCTCGGCCGCCGCCGCGAGGTACGGCACCGGCTCGGCGTCCCGGAACCAGCCGGGCGCGTCGAGGTGGAAGCGCTCCTGGATGCGGCGCGACCGCTCGTCCAGCTCGGGCGGCAGCGCGGCCCGCAGCTTGAGCTGGGCGGTGGTGAGGTCCGCGCCGAGGCCCAGCTCGGCGGCCGGGCCGGGCATTCCGGCCAGGAAGAGCGAGTCGGCCTCGTCGCCGGTGAGCCCGGTCAGCCGGGTGCGGTAGCCGTCCAGCAGCCGGTAGCCGCCCGCGGGGCCGCGGTCGGCGTAGACCGGCACGCCGGATCCGCTCAGCGCGTCGATGTCGCGGTAGACGGTACGGACCGACACCTCCAGCTCCGCGGCGATCTCCGGCGCGGTCATCCGGCCCCGGTTCTGGAGCAGAAGGAGCAGGGAGAGCAGGCGGTCGGCACGCATGCGGTCCATTGTGCGCCCGTACCTGACAGAAGATGTCAGGTACGGCGGGCAGAGTCGTCCTCACCAGCGCACGGCCTGATCGAAAGGACCCGCCATGACCACGCACGCCACCGGTACCTTCACCTTCGCCGACTGGCAGGAGAAACCGGTCGGGGAGGCCGCGGGCGGGGCGAAGCTCGCCCATGCCACCGTGACCAACGGCTACTCGGGCGCGATCACGGCGTCCGGCACCGCCTGTCAGTACGCCATCGTCTACCTCGCCGACAAGACCGGCGCCTTCTCGGGCCATGAGCTGGTGGACGGACTGCTCGACGGCCGCCGGGGCAGCTTCGTCCTCGCCCAGCACGGCACCTTCGGCGAGGACGGCACCGTGCGGTGCGCCTTCGAGGTGGTGCCGGGCTCGGGCACCGGCGAGCTGGCCGGGCTCACCGGTGCGGGCACCTTCACCGCCCCGCAGGGCATCGAAGCGGTCTCATACGCCTTCGACTACGAGCTGGGCTGAGACGGTCCGAGGTTCGGGATGCGCCAGTCGATCGGCGTGTGGCCCTGGGCCTTCACCGCCTCGTCGATCTGAGTGAAGGGGCGCGATCCGAAGAACTTCTTCGCCGACAGCGGCGAGGGGTGCGCCCCCTTCACCACCGCGTGCCGCTCCTCGTCGATCAGCGGCAGCTTCTTCTGGGCGTAGTTCCCCCACAGGACGAAGACGGCCGGGTCGGGGCGGGCGGCCACGGCGCGGATCACCGCGTCGGTGAACTTCTCCCACCCCTTGCTCTTGTGGGAGTTGGCCTCGCCGCCCCGGACCGTCAGCACCGCGTTGAGCAGCAGGACGCCCTGCCGGGCCCACGGCATCAGATAGCCGTTGTCCGGGATGGGGTGGCCCAGCTCCTCCTTCATCTCCTTGTAGATGTTCCGCAGCGACGGCGGCGTCTTGACGCCCGGCCGCACCGAGAAGCACAGCCCGTGCCCCTGGCCCTCGCCGTGGTACGGGTCCTGCCCGAGGATCAGCACCTTCACCTGGTCGTACGGCGTGGCCTCCAGGGCGGCGAAGACCTCGTCGCGCGGCGGGTGGACCGGCCCCTTGGCCCGCTCCTCCTCGACGAACTCGGTGAGCTCCTTGAAATAGGGCTTCTCCAGCTCCTCGCCGAGGACGCCGCGCCAGGACTCGGGCAGCTCGTAGGCCACGTCAACAACCTCCGGTCGTGTTCCGTTCACGGGCACGAACCTACCGGCGGCCACTGACAACGCCTCACGCGGTGCGGGGATCACGGGCGCGGGCCCGGCACCGGGAGCGGTGCCGGGCCCGCCGTCGTGGCGGCGGGTGCGTGGCGGACGGTCAGCCGACGCCCGCGTTGAGGAAGACACCGCCGTCCACGACGAGCGTCTGGCCGGTGATCCACGCGGCCTGGTCGGAGGTGAGGAACGCGGCCGCGCCCCCGATGTCCTCCGGCACGCCCAGCCGCCCGAGCGGATACGCCGCGGCGGCCTCCTCCTCCCGCCCCTCGTACAGGGCGGTGGCGAACTTGGTCTTCACCACCGCGGGGGCGATCGTGTTGACCCGCACGCCCGGCGCGAACTCGTGGGCGAGCTGCTGCGTGAGGTTGATCATCGCGGCCTTGGACACGCCGTAGGCGGCGATGAACGGCGAGGGCGTCATCCCGGCGACCGAGGAGATGTTGACGATCGCGCCGCCGTTCTCCTTCTGCCACGCCTTCCAGGTCTGCTGGGCGAAGCCGAGCGCCGAGACGACGTTGGTCTCGAAGACCTTGCGTATCACCGCGAGGTCGAGATCGGCGATGGGCGAGTAGACCGGGTTCGTCCCGGCGTTGTTGACGAGGTAGTCGACGCGCCCGAACGCCTCCATCGCGCGCTCGACGGCCACCGCCTGGTGCGCCTCGTCATGGGCCTTGCCGGGGACACCGATCACCCGGTCGGCGCCCAGCCGCTCGACGGCCTCCTTCAGGGCGTCCTCGTTGCGGCCGGTGATGCACACCCGGTCGCCGCGTGCCACCATCGCCTCCGCGATGCCGTAGCCGATGCCGCGGCTGGCCCCGGTGACGAGCGCGGCCTTGCCGCTGTCCGATGCGATCTCTTTGGTCATGGGGTTCGTAGGCTCCTGATCAGTTGAGCGGGCCGCCGGCCACGTACATCACCTGGCCGGAGACGAACCCGGCCGCGTCCCCGGTGAAGAAGGCGACGGCGTTCGCGATGTCCTCCGGCTGTCCGACGCGCTGCACCGGGATCTGGCTCGCGGCCGCCTTCTGGAAGTCGTCGAAGCCCATGCCGACGCGCTCGGCGGTCGCGGCGGTCATGTCGGTGGCGATGAAGCCGGGCGCCACGGCGTTGGCGGTGACGCCGAACTTGCCCAGCTCGATGGCGAGGGTCTTGGTGAAGCCCTGCATACCGGCCTTGGCGGCCGAGTAGTTGACCTGACCGCGGTTGCCGAGCGCCGAGCTGCTGGAGAGGTTGACGACCCGTCCGAACCCGGCGTCCACCATGTGCTTCTGACAGGCGCGCGACATCAGGAACGCACCCCGCAGATGCACGTTCATGACCGTGTCCCAGTCGGACTCGCTCATCTTGAAGAGCAGGTTGTCGCGGAGCACACCGGCGTTGTTCACCAGGATCGTCGGCGCGCCCAGTTCTTCGGCGACACGCCCGACCGCGGCCTCCACCTGCCCCGCGTCGGACACGTCGCAGCCCACGGCGATGGCCTTGCCGCCCGCCGCGGTGATCTTCTCCACGGTCTCGGCGCAGGACGCCTCGTCGAGGTCGAGCACGGCGACGGCGCGGCCCTCCTCGGCCAGTCGCACGGCGGTCGCCGCGCCGATGCCGCGGGCCGCGCCCGTCACGATGGCGACACGCTGCTCGTTGGTGGACATGCGGGTTCTCCTCGCCTCGGGTAGCGGCGCACCGTCCCGGCACCCGGGGGTGAGCAACCGCTTAGTCTCTTCTGCGGTCGAGACGCTATGAGGCCCGCCGCCCACTGTCAACGACCCGCTGTGATGCCCTTGCTCACCCCCGCCCGTCAGCGCACCAGCAGATCGAGCAGCCGCTCGACCTCCGCCTCCGCGTCCGTGGTCAGCCCGGTGTGCACCGGCCCCGGCTGGACGACGGTGGAGCGCGGCGCGACCAGCCAGCGGAACCGCCGCCCCGGCTCGTCACCGCCCGCCTGACCGGCCTGTTCTCCCCCGCGGCAGACGCCCTCCACGGCGTGCAGCGCGGCCCGTACGCCCGCCACGTCCGCCGACGGGTCGAGAGCCAGCAGCCGGGTCTCGTCCAGATGGGTGCGGGCCGCCACGAAGGACGTCGCGCGGCAGTAGACCACGACGCCCGCGTTGATCAGCTCACCACGCTCCACCCGGGGAACGACCCGCACCACGGCGTACTCGAACACATCCCGGCCCTGGTGCAGCCCGCTCACTTCGCTGCCTTTCCGTCGACCCATACGCGCAGCCAGTCGGGAGCCTTCGACGGCCCGTCACCGGAGCGCTCCCCGAGCGTGATCCTTTCACCGATCGCCGCGGCCCGCTCCAGCAGCACCCGCACATAGGCGCGGCGCACCGCGTCCGGGCTGTCGAAGCCGGGCTCGTCGGCCAGCCAGGCGTCGGGGACGTCTGCGGTGACCTCGGTCAGCAGCTCCTCGGTGATCCGCGGCGCGAGCGCGGCCGCGGCCGCGGCCACATCCGGGGCGAAGGGGGCGAGCACATGCTCGGAGGCGTCGTACGGCTTGGTGGCGGCCGCGTCCAGCCCGCGCCAGCTGTGGTGCCAGATGATCGTGGCGCCGTGGTCGATGAGCCACAGGTTGCCGTGCCAGACCAGCAGGTTGGGGTTGCGCCAGGACCGGTCCACGTTGCCGATGAGCGCGTCGAACCACACCACCTGTCCGGCCTCCGCCGCGCCCACCTCGAAGGCCAGCGGGTCGAAGCCGAGCGAGCCGGGCAGATAGTCCATGCCCAGGTTGAGCCCACCGCTGGCCTTGAGCAGGTCCTGCACCTCCTCGTCCGGCTCGCTCAGCCCGATCACCGGGTCGAGCTGCATCCGCACCAACTCCGGGACGCGCAACCCCAGGCGGCGGGCCAGCTGTCCGCAGATGACCTCGGCGACGAGGGTCTTCCGGCCCTGGCCCGCACCGATGAACTTCATGACATACGTGCCGAGATCGTCGGCCTCGACGATGCCGGGGAGCGACCCGCCCTCACGCAAGGGCGTGACATAGCGGGTGGCCGTGACTTCAGGAAGCATCCGCCCAGGCTATCGGTGCGCACGGCGCGGACGGCCGGCTCCGGGTTCCTCCTGCGCGGGCCGCTCGTCCAGCGGCTTCAGTTGGCCGTGCCCACCATGGCCACGGCCGGTGCGTCGGTGGCGTCGAGGCTGCTGAGGATGGACTCCACCCGCTGCCTGGCGTCGCCGAAGAGCATCCGGCTGTTCTCCCGGAAGAACAGCGGGTTCTGCACGCCCGCGTACCCGGCGGCCATGGAGCGTTTGAAGACGACGACGTGGGCCGCCTCCCACACGTGCAGCACCGGCATCCCGGCGATGGGACTGGCCGGGTCGTCGGTGGCCGACGGGTTGACGGTGTCGTTGGCGCCGATGACCAGGACGACCGAGGTGGCGGCGAAGTCGTCGTTGATCTCGTCCATGTCCAGGACGATGTCGTAGGGCACCTGGGCCTCGGCAAGGAGCACGTTCATGTGCCCGGGCAGCCGGCCGGCGACCGGGTGGATGCCGAAGCGCACCTCGATGCCGCGGTCGCGGAGTTTGCGCGCAAGCTCCGCGACCGGGTACTGGGCCTGGGCGACCGCCATGCCGTAGCCCGGGGTGATGATCACCGAGGAGGCGTCGCGCAGCAGTTCCGCGGTGTCCTCCGCGCTGATCTCCTGGTGTTCCCCGTGGTCGCTGTCGTCGCTCGTCACCGTCTGGGCCCCGAAGCCGCCCGCGATCACCGAGAGGAAGGAGCGGTTCATCGCCTTGCACATGATGTACGAGAGGTAGGCGCCGGAGGAGCCCACCAGCGCGCCGGTGACGATCAGCAGGTTGTTGGCGAGCAGGAAGCCCGAGGCCGCGGCGGCCCAGCCGGAGTAGCTGTTGAGCATCGAGACGACGACCGGCATGTCACCGCCGCCGATGGAGGCGACCAGATGCGCGCCGAGGGCCAGGGCCAGCACGGTGACCGCGATGAGCAGTCCCATGTGGGGCCTCGCGACGAACGCCACGGTGAGCACGGCGAACGCGGCGAGCGCGCCGAGGTTGAGGGCGTGTCTGCCGGGGAGCATGAGCGGTCGGGACTTGATCCGCGCCGACAGCTTCAGATACGCGACGACCGAGCCGGTGAAGGTGACGGCTCCGATGAACACGCCGAGGAAGACCTCGGCGTGGTGGATGCGCAGCAGCGAACCGGTCAGCTCGGCGTCGACGTCGAGGTAGCCGTTCCAGCCGACGAGCGCGGCGGCGAGGCCGACGAAGCTGTGCATGACGGCGATCAGTTCCGGCATGCCCGTCATCTCGACCACGCGGGCCCGCCACAGTCCGATGCCCGCGCCGACAGCCGTGGCGACGGCGATCAGCACCAGACCGGTGGCGGTGATGCTCCGGGAGGCCAGCCCGATGGTGGCGGCCAGCGCGATGACCATGCCCGCGATGCCCCAGACCACTCCGGAGCGGGAGGTCCGGTGCTGGGAGAGTCCGGCGAGACTCAGGATGAACAGCAGCGAGGCGACGACGTAGGCGGCCTGTGCGGCCGTGGTGGTGGTCATCCGCGATCAGCCCTTCGAGAACATGCCGAGCATGCGGCGCGTGACGGCGAATCCGCCGAAGATGTTGATGCTCGCCAGCAGGATCGCGGCGAACGACAGCACGGTGACGGCGGTGTTCGCGTGCCCGATCTGGAGCAGCGCGCCGACCACGACGATCCCGGAGATCGCGTTGGTGACCGACATCAGCGGGGTGTGCAGCGCGTGGTGCACCTTTCCGATGACGTAGAAGCCGACCACGATCGACAGGACGAAGACCAGGAAGTGGCCGATGAGCTGGTGCGGTGAGAAGGCGGTCACCAGGAAGAGGGCGAGCGCTCCGGCGCCGACGAGGGCGTAGTCGGACCGCGCGGACCGGGTGGGCCCGGCCGGTGGGCCGGGAGGTGTGGCGGGTTCCGGGGCCCCGGCGGGCGTGGGCGCGGCGGACACCTGCACCGGTGGCGGCGGCCAGGTCTTCTCGCCGTCGCGGACCACGGTCATCGACCGCTGCACCACGTCGTCGAAGTCGAGGACGAGCCGGCCGTCCTTGCCGGGGGTGAGCAGCTTCATCAGGTGGACGAGGTTGGTGCCGTACAGCTGCGACGCCTGGGCCGGGAGCCTGCCGGGCAGGTCGGTGTAGCCGATGATCGTCACGTCGTTGCCGGTGACGACCGCCTTCCCGGCGACCGTTCCCTCGACGTTGCCGCCCTGGGCCGCGGCCATGTCGACGATCACGCTGCCGGGCTTCATGCGCGCCACGTCCTCGGCGGTGATCAGCCTCGGCGCCGGTCTGCCGGGGACGAGTGCGGTGGTGATGATGATGTCGACGTCGGCGGCCTGCTCGGCGTACAGCCGCGCGGCGAGCCGGTTGTAGTCGTCCGAGGTGGCCTTGGCGTAACCGTCGGCGCTGACCTGCTGTGCGGACTGTTCCGACGGCGCGGACTGTTCGGGCCGCACCTCCAGGAACTCCCCGCCCAGCGAGCGCACCTGCTCGGCGACCTCGGGCCGGGGATCGGTGGCGCGGACCACGGCGCCGAGACTGCGCGCCGCGCCGATCGCCGCGAGTCCGGCCACCCCGGCCCCGGCCACCAGCACCCTGGCAGGCGGCACCTTGCCCGCGGCGGTCACCTGACCGGTGAAGAAGCGGCCGAAGGCGTGCGCGGCCTCGACCACGGCCCGGTATCCGGCGATGTTCGCCATCGAGCTCAGGACGTCCAGGGACTGGGCGCGCGAGATGCGCGGGACGGCGTCCATGGCCAGTACGGTGATCGGCCGCCGGGCCAGCTCCTCGACCAGTTCCGGGTGGAGCGCGGGGCCGATGAGCGCGATCAGGGTCGCCCCGTCGCGCAGCCGCCCGATCTCCTCGCCGGAGGGTCCGTTGACCTTCAGGACGACCGACGCCGACCAGGGATCCCCGAGACTGGCTCCCGCCTCCTCGTAGGCCGCGTCGGAGAAGCGCGACGCCTCTCCCGCCCCCGGTTCGACGATCACGTGGTACCCCAGCTCGGCGAGTCGGCCCACGGTGGCCGGTGTCGCCGCCACCCTGGTCTCGCCCGGGGTGGACTCGGCGGGTACTCCGATCCTCCGGCGTTGCACTTCCGGTTCCGGTTCCGGTGCGGCCATCGTCTTCCTCTCACCGTCGACGTCCCGGCGCCGGGCCCGTCCGCCCGGCGCTTCGCGTGCCTGTCCCTCCATCGGTGCCCGGATCCCCTCGTGTTCGACCCTGCCCGGATCGACAACAGGCCGAGCGACGGTTGAACGCTGGAGCGCCGGGCCGCGTATGGAAGCGAAACGTCCCTGGATCAGGAGGCACCACCATGACGCAGCCGGAAACCACCGGATGGGGCACCACCCGTCGCGCCGTCGTCTCCGCTGCCGGAGCGGCCGGGCTGGCCGCCGCCCTCACCGCCTGCGGTAAGGACGACGGCGGCGGGTCGGGCGACTCGCAGAACGCCGGTTCCGCACAGGAGTCGGCCGGGGCCGGGCAGTCGGGCGCGGCGGGAGCGGGAGGCGACACGTCGGGGGGCGGGGGCGGCATGGAGCTGGCCAAGACCTCCCAGATCCCCGAGGGCGGCGGCATGGTCTTCAAGGATCACAAGGTCGTGGTGACCCAGCCGTCCTCGGGGCAGTTCAAGGCGTTCTCCTCGATCTGCACCCACCAGGGGTGCTCGGTCGGCGACGTGTCGGACGGCACCATCAACTGCCCGTGCCACCAGAGCAAGTTCGACATCAGCGACGGCAGCCCGAAGGGCGGGCCCGCCACGAAGGCGCTGCCCGGCGCGAAGATCAAGGTGGAGGGCACCTCGATCAAGATGGCCTGATCGCCTGCCAGCAGGCGATCACGTCCTCGGTCGAGGTGACGGTCGCGACGAGGGCGAGGGTGTGACGGACCATTGCCGGGGTGTACGAGGCGGGCACCCCGGCGATGGCGTCCGCGGGCACCACGGCCGTATAGCCGAGGTTGACCGCGTCGAAGACGGCGTTGGGTATCGCCACATTGGCCGACACGCCGACGATGACCAGGGTGCGGCAGCCCAGGTTGCGCAGCAGCGCGTCCACGCCGGTCCCGGCGAGCGGCGACAGGCCGTGCAGCCGCCGCACCAGCAGATCTTCCGCGCCGACCGGGACCGGTTCGGCGATCCGTACGGCCTCGCTCCCGGTGAGCTGCCGCACCGGCAGCCGCTCGGCGGCCCGGAACAGCGGCGCGTTGCGGTTCGCGCCGCGCCCGTCGGCGCGCCGCTCGGCCACCGCGTGCAGCACCGGTACGCGCGTGTCGTGGGCGGCCGACACCAGCCGGGCGACACGCCCGAGCGCGCCGGACTCCCGGGCCTCGGCGGCGAGTTCGGGCAGTGCGCTGCCCGGGCCCACGACGCCGCGCTGGCACTCCACGGTGAGCAGGGCACAGCCCTCGGGGCGGAGCAGTTCGGACAGCGACACGGCGGCCTCCTAGCGCCGGGAGGGTAACGGCCATTGCCTTTGGAAGGAAGAGTCGCGATTCTGTGCGGATGACCGTCACCCAGCGGCGGGGACGCCGCATCATGATGACCCCGGCCGAGCTGGACGCCTTCCTCACCGAACAGCGCACCTGCCGGGTCGCGACGGTGTCCGCGGACGGGCGGCCGCACATCAGCGCGCTGTGGTTCGCCTGGGACGGCACGGCCCTGTGGCTCTACTCCCTGACCCGCAGCCGCCGCTGGGCCGAGCTGCGCCGCGATCCACGGCTCGCGGTGATCGTCGACGACGGGCACGACTACGGCGAACTGCGCGGCGCCGAGCTGAGCGGCGAGGCCGTCTTCGTGGGCGAGGCCCCGCGCTCGGGCGCGCCGTGTCCCGAACTCGACGCGCCGGAGCGGATGTTCGCGGCGAAGTACTTCGGGCTTGACGCCATGCCGCACGACGGGCGCCACGCGTGGCTGCGGCTGACCCCGGACACGGTCAGCTCCTGGGACTTCCGCAAGCTGCCCCAGGGCTGAGCGCGCCGTACGGTACGAAGCCTGAGCTGCCGTACCGTACGACAGCCTGAGCGCGCCGTACGCGCCCAGCCTGCCGGTCAGTCGACGATCTTCTCCCCCACCGACCGCAGCACGTCCACCGCCGCGCGGATGGAGGGCCTGCGGTCGGCGTCGGCGCGCCAGATCGCGTAGACGTGCCGGCGCATCGTGGGCGGGCTCACCGGCACCATCCGCACGCCCTCGGGCACCGGACCCCGGCCGAGCCGGGGGATGACGCCGATCCCGAGCCCGGAGGCGATCAGCGCGAGCTGGGTCTGGTGCTCCCGCGCGGTGTGCCGGATGTGCGGCTCGATGCCCTTGCCGCGCAGGGTCACCATCAGCCAGTCGTAGCAGAACCCGCCCTCGGGCCAGGACACCCACTCGTCGTCCACGAAGTCCTCCGGCTCGACCGCGCAGCGGTCGGCGAAGGGGTGGTCCGCGGGCATCGCCACGTCCACCAGGTCGTCCAGCAGCGCCGCCTTGACCAGCCCGCCGGGCACCGGCAGGGGCTTGTTGTACCAGTCGAGGACGACCGCCAGGTCGATGTCGCCGCGCACCACCGCGGGCACCGACTCGTCCGGCTCCATCTCCTGCAACCGGGCGCGCAGCTGCGGATGTTCGGTCCGCATCCGCTCCAGCGCGGCGGGGAAGAGGCCGCGGACGGCGGTCGGGAACGCGCCCAGCAGCAGCTCGCCGACGGCGTGTCCGCGCTGGGCCTCCAAGTCTGCCTGGGCCAGCTCCACTTGGGACAGGATCCGCGCCGCGTGGTCGGAGAGCAGCCGCCCGGCGTCGGTGAGGCGCACCCCGCGGCCGTTCTTGGCGAGCAGCTGCTGCCCGGTCTCCCGCTCCAGCTTCGAGAGCTGCTGGGAGACGGCCGAGGTGGTCACATGCAGTCCTTCGGCTGCGCCGCTCACGGAACCGTGCCGGGCCACGGCGTACAAAGTGCGCAGGCGATCCAGATTCATGTAAGCAATGCTACGCGATAACGCACATGAATTCTCGCTTGTTCTAAGAAGTTGTAGCCCGCAATGTAGACGCCATGAAGGCCATGACCTCCGCGACCACCGCGGCGCCCTCCCCCGCCGCCGAGCAGCCCGCCGCGCCAGCCGCCCGCCCACGGCGGCTGCTCGACTGGCGGATCCGCTTCGGCGTGCTCGCCCTGGTCTGGGGCTTCAGCTTCCTGTTCATCAAGGTGGGCACCGAGGCGTTCGCACCGCTGTACGTCACGCTCGGCCGGATGGTGTTCGGCACGGCCGTCCTCCTCACGGTCCTGGTGGCGAAGCGGGAGCGGCTGCCGCGCGGGGCCCGGGTGTGGGGCCATCTGGCGGTGGCCGCCTTCTTCCTCAACGCCCTGCCGTTCTCGCTCTTCGCCTACGCCGAGACGACCATCCCCTCCACCCTGGCCGGGATCTGCAACGCCGCCTCGCCCCTGTGGGGCATGGTCGTCGCGGTGGCCGTCGTCTCCGACGACCGCCCGACCCGGCAGCGCGTCGCGGGCCTGGGCCTCGGCTTCGCCGGTGTCCTGATCGTGCTGGGCGCCTGGCAGGGCTTCTCCGGCCAGGACCCGGTGGGCACGGCACTCGCGCTCATCGCCTCGCTCAGCTACGCGATCGGCTGGGCCTACGTGCGCCACACGCTCGCCGGTACCGGGAACTCCCATCTGGCCATGTCCTCCGGCCAGTTGCTGCTCGGTACCGTCCAACTCGCGGTGGCCGCCCCGCTCGCCGCCCCGGCCCCCGGCTCTTATCCCCTCCTCCCCCTGCTCTCGGTGCTCGCCCTCGGCGCCCTGGGCACCGGTGTCGCCTTCCTGATCCAGTACGGCCTGGTGGCGGAGGTCGGCCCGACGACGGCGATGATGGTGACGTACTTCGTCCCGGTGATCGCCACGGCGGCGGGCGTGCTGATCCTCGGCGAACACCTCAACTGGAACACGCCGGTGGGCGCCCTGATCATCCTTGTCGGCGCGGCTCTCACCCAGCGCCGGTAAACCCCCGGGAAGCACGGCCCCCATCAGTCCACCCGCCCCGCCGGGGCCGGCCCCCGCGCCACCGCCGACGCCACGGCGTCGGCGAGCCCGGCCACCTCACCGGCGCGCAGCGGAGAGACCGTCAGCCGCAGGCCCGGACCCGAGGCCACCCGGAACCGGGCGCCCGGGGCGACCGCCCAGCCCGAGGACAACAGGCGGGCCACCGCGCCCGTCTCGTCGGACACCGGCACCCAGACGTTCATCCCGCTGCGCCCGTGCGCGGCGACTCCGCGCTCCCGCAGCGCCCTCACCAGGGCGTCGCGCCGCACGTCGTACGACGCCGCGACGGTCGCCACGTCCACCGCGCCGGTGCGCCACAGATGCGTCACGGCATCCTGGAGCAGATGGCTGACCCAGCCGGGGCCGAGGCGCTGCCGTCCGCGCAGCCGGTCCAGGGTGACGGTGTCGCCGGTGAGCACCGCGAGGCGCAGATCGGGGCCGTACGCCTTGGCGGTGGAACGGACCAGCACCCAGTGGTCCGTGCTGCCCGCGAGCGGGTGCAGGGGCAGGTCCACGATGCCGTGGCCGTGGTCGTCCTCGATGAGCACCACGCCGGGGTGCCCGGCGAGGACGGCGCGCAGCTCGCGGGCGCGCGCCGCGCTCACCGCCGCACCCGTCGGGTTCTGCGCCCGGTCGGTGACGACGAGCGCCCGCACCCCCTGGCGCAGCGCCCGCTCCACCTCCTCCGGCAGCGGCCCGTCGTCATCCACCCCGACGGGAACGGTGTGCAGCCCGAGCGCCGGGATCAGATCGAGCGCACTGCCCCAGCCGGGGTCCTCGACGGCGACCGCGTCACCGGGCCGCAGATGGGCGGCGAGGACGCGTTCGATGGCGTCGAGCGCGCCGGAGGTGACGGCGATGGGCCCGTCCGGCACGCCGTCCGCGTCGAAGGCGGCGCGTGCCGACTCGCCGATGCCGGGGGCGACCCCCGGCGTGCCGTACAGCGTGGGGGCGGCCGCGGCGTGCGCCGCGGCCTCCGCGAGGGCCGCGCCGAGCGACGGCAGCAGGGCGGGGTCGGGGTTGCCGGTCGCGAGGTCGCGCGCGCCCGGGGCCTCGACCCGGAGCCACTCGCGGGGTGTGCTCGCCGGGCGCGCCCGCACCCGGGTCCCCCGGCGGCCCGCCGTCTCGATCACGCCGCGCTCGCGCAAGACGCGATAGGCGGCCGCGACGGTGTTCGGGTTGACGCCCAGCCGCGTGGCCAACTCCCGCTGCGGCGGCAGCGGTTGGCCAGGCGGCAGCGCCCCGGCGCCGACCGCCCGCTCCACGCTGGCCGCAATCTCCGCTGCGCCACGCCCTTCGATCGGATATTCTCCTAGCACAAAACACAGTTTGCACTAGTGCAATGGGAGAGCGCAAATGAGTGCGACCACCGAGCCGCCCGCCGAGCCGCCCGCCGAGCCGTCCGCTGCCCCGCCCGCCGAGCCGGACGGCACCGCCTACGCCGCGACCGACCGCACCACCCCGACCCGCGCCCGGCAACGCGCCTCGTACGACAAGGACGTGGTGCACGCGATCCTCGACGAGGGGTACGTCTGCCACCTGGGCTTCATACGCGAGGGCGCCCCGGTCGTCCTGCCGACCCTCTACGCCCGGGCCGGGTCCCGCCTCTACGTCCACGGCTCGACCGGCTCGCGCCCCCTGCGGATGGCGGGCGACGAGGACCCGGGGCTGCCGGTGTGCCTCACGGTCACGCACGTCGACGGTCTGGTGCTCGCCCGCTCGGCGTTCCACCACTCGATCAACTACCGCTCGGTGGTGGTGCACGGCACCGCCCGTCAGGTGCTGGACGAGGCCGAGCGCGCGGCCGCGCTCGACGCGCTGGTGGACCACGTGGTGCCGGGCCGGGCCGCCGACTCCCGCCGGGCGAACGCGAAGGAGTTGGCCGCCACCGCCGTGCTCCGCCTCGACCTCGACGAGGTCTCCGCCAAGATGCGCACCGGCGGCCCCAACGACGAACCGGAGGACATGGCGCTGCCGTACTGGACCGGCGTGGTCCCGGTCGCCCGGACGCACGGCGCGCCCGTTCCCGCGGACGACCTCGCGCCGGACACGCCCGTACCCGGCTATCTCGCGTCGCTGGGCCGGACCACTACCCCCTAGACGGCAGGGTCCTCCGGGGGCTCGTCCGCCGCCGCGCGGCGGTGCCCCGACTCGGACGCGGCGACCGCGGGCGCGGCGGGGGACGGCCCCGCCGCCACCGGCTCCGCCCCCGCCGCCTTCGGCGCCGACGTCTGCGCGATCAGCGCCCCGCCCAGCACCACCGCGCCGCCGACGACCTGGGCCGCGCCCAGGTGTTCGTCCAGCAGCACCCAGGCCAGCACGGTCGCGACGACCGCCTCCAGACAGGCCACCACCCCGGCCACCTGCGGCGACAGCCGGCGCACCGAGAGCACCCCGGTCAGATACGCGAGCACCGTGGCGATCAGCACGATCCAGCCCAGCAGCAGCACCGCGGGCACCCGCGCGCCCGCGAGGTCGGCCTGCCCCGTGAGCACCGGCCAGTGCGTCTCCCACGGCCGGGCGATCACCGTCAGCGTCGCGGCGCCGATCAGCAGCCCGTAGGCGATGACCCCGAGCGGATCGGCCGCGTCCTGCCCCTCGCTGCCGTGGTCGGACAGGACGAAGTAGCCGACCTGACAGCAAGCGGCGCCGAGGGCGAGCGCCAGCCCCAGCGCGTCGAAGCTCAGCCCGGACCACACCTCCACCACGCACGCGAGCCCGCCCACGGCGAGGACGACGCCGACCGCCGCCGCCCGGCTCACCGGCCGCCGCTGGACGAACCGGACCCAGCCCAGTACCAGCGCGGGCGCGAGGTACTCCACGAGCAGCGCGACCCCGACCGGGATGCGCGAGAGCGCGGCGAAGTAGAAGGCCTGGACGCCCGCCACGGCCAGCAGGCCGAAACCCAGCAGCAGTCCGGGGCGCCGCAGCGGCAGCCGACGGTGGCGCCAGGCCAGCGGCAGCAGGACGAGCGCCGCGCCCGTCACCCGCAACCAGGTCACCTGCAACGGTTCGAGCCCCGCCCCGATCAGCGGCTTGGCGGCGACACCCGAGCCGCCGAACGCGAGCGCCGAGACCAGGGCGAGCCCCAGACCGACGCCCCTTCCCTGGCCATGGCGCTGGCCTTGCGTGCTGTGCATCGGGCCATCATGTCAGCCCGATGTCAGGACCGTCACCCCGTTTGCAACTGGCACGATTCACCGTCCAGCGCCGTGACCAGCAGATCCACATCCACCCCGGCCCGCCGCAGCACCTCCACGGCCCGGCACTCCCGGTCGTAGGTCAGCGCGGCGAGGAGGTCGGGGCCCTCGGCGAGGAACGCGCCCCGCGCCGCGGCGCGCCCGGCGGCCGCCGCCATCGCGGTCGCGGCCGCCGGGGACCAGCCGGGCACCCCGTCCCCGGCGCCGGTCACGGAGGTCTCGACCGCGCCGCTCCACCGGAGTCCGTAGCCGATGGTGCGCTGCACCAGATAGCCGAGCAGCCGCACCACTTGGGGCGGGCCCCCGGCGAACGCGCCCCACACCCGCGGGTCGTTCTCCACGAGGGTGTGCAGCAGATGAGCCGTGTCGAGGTGTGGGTCCCCGTCGCGTACGGCGCGCCGGCGGGCCCCCGTGACCACGGCGGTCAGCCGCTCGCTCAGCCGGTTCTCGAATACGGCCGCGGCCGGGCCGACGGAAGCGGAAAGGGTAGGACTTCGCACGCTCTCACCCCATCAGTCCCTTGAGGCCGAAGCGTCCTCAGCGGGAAGCATGTGCGGATCCCACGGTAGTTGGGTGCGGATGACCGGAAATCATCCTCGGGGAGGAGAGAACCCGGTTTTCCTCCCGACTCCGAAACCCCTCGAAACTCCCGCGGCACGCAACCGCCGCCGCCCCGGGCGCCGTCCCCCCACTCACAACCGCGCCTTTCCGCCACACAGTGCCGCCAAGGAGTCCCATGACCGCCCGGCCGCTGCTCTTCCTGGACATCGACGGTGTCCTCAACCCGGTCCTGCCGTCCGACGGGTTCACCGCCCACGACATCCTCGACTTCACCGTCCTCCTCTCCGTCACCCACGCCAACTGGCTGCGCGAGCTGTCATCCACCTACGACCTGGTCTGGGCCACGACCTGGGAGCACGAGGCCAACCGCCATATCGCGCCACTCCTCGAACTGCCCCAGCTGCCGGTCGTGGAGTTCACGGGCTACGTGCCGCGCCCGGACGATCCGAAGCTGCCGGTCCTCGACCTCTTCTCGGGCCGCAAGTGGGCGCCGATCCTGCGGTACGCCGCGGGCCGCCCGTTCGCCTGGGTGGACGACGTGATGCCGGAGCGGCTGGTGAGCCGGTCCCGACTGCGGCGCGACCAGCTGCTGCTGCCGATCGACCCCGCGCACGGGCTGCGCCGGGAACACGTCGACCGGCTGCTGGAGCGCCCGCCCCGGACGCGCCGCCTGCACCGGCTGCGGCCGCGCTCCGCACGGAAACCGGGAGCTGACGGTTCGTCAGTATTGAATGTTCCGGGCGGCGCGGCTACGGTGCGTAGCCCCGCCGCCGGACGCCCGGAAGGGATGTAGCCCCATGGCCGAGGTCAGCGCGCAGTTACGCATCGAGGCACCGGCCGAGAAGGTATGGGCCCGGCTCACCGACTTCTCCTCGTACGGCGACTGGAACGTCACCCACACCGGCTTCCCGCAGGGCACCCCCGCCGCGCCGGAGCCCGCGGCGACGTACCAGGAGAACATGCGGCTCATGGGCTTCCCGGCCGAAGTGACCTGGACCGTCGAGGAGTACGAACCCGGACGGGTACTCGCCACCCGGGGCAAGGGCCCGATGGGCGTGCACCTCGGCATGCGCTATGCGCTGACGCCGGACGGGGACGCGACGACGGTCCGCGTCGACGGCGACTTCACGGGGGCGGCGGTGTCCCTGATGGCAGGCAAGCTCAAGGACTCGGCGACCGCGGCGCTGGACGAGTCGCTGCGCAAGCTCGCCGCGCTGGTGGCATAGCCCGCCGCCCCTCTCAGCCCTCGTCACCCTCGGCGACCCCGGCATCTCCGGCGTCCTCGTCGTCCTGCTCGGCGAGGATCAGATACAGCCGCTTGCGCGACTGGTTGATGACGGACAGCGCCTTCTGCCGCTGCTCGGGGCTCCCCGTCTTCCAGACCTGCGCGAACGCCTCCATCAGCCCGAATCCGGCCTGCCTGACCTCCTGCATGGCCTCCCAGTCGATGCCGCGCCCGGCCTCTTCCCACGGGGCCTGCGGCCCCGCCTCGGCCTCGGTACGCCCGGCGTCGGTGAGCGCGTACAGCTTCTTGCCGCCGTCGCTCTCGCTGCTGATCATCCCCTCGTCCTCGAGGAGTTGCAGCGTCGGATACACCGAACCGGGGCTCGGCTTCCACGCTCCCCCGCTGCGCTCGGCGATCTCCTGGATCATCTCGTAGCCGTGCATCGGGCGGTCCCCCAGCAGCGCCAGGATCGAGGCGCGCACATCGCCGCGCCGCGCCCGGCCGCGGCGCCCGCCGCCGCCACGGCCCCGACCGCCGAACGGAGGCCCGCCGAAGGGGGGTCCGCCGAAGCCGCCGGGTCCGGGGCCGAACGGCCCGAAGGCCGCGCGCCGCTCCTCGAAGTCACCCCGGTCGCGCCGACCGGGTCCGCAGTGTTCATGTCCACGGTGGTGCCTCATCGTGACGCTCCTTTCATTATCGATCCATCACGATGGCTCAACGATATATCGGAACCGATCGGATGGCAATGCCAGAAGGAGGTCCACCCTTCGGGGATTGGCCATGGCCGGTGCTCCGCCCGCCGCCTACGGTCGGGACCATGCGGATACGAATCGTCGACGCCTTCACCGACCGCCCCTTCGCCGGGAACCCGGCCGGGGTCGTCCTCCTGGACACCGACGCCTTCCCGGACGACACCTGGCTCCAGGATGTCGCCGCCGAGGTCAACCTGTCCGAGACCGCCTTCGCCCACCCGCTTCCCGAGGGGGCCGAGGCCGACTGGGCGCTGCGCTGGCTCACCCCGGCCACCGAGGTCAGCATGTGCGGCCACGCCACCCTCGCGACCGCTCATGTGCTGCGTACGACGGGCGCCGCGACCGGCACCGTACGGTTCGCCACGCTCAGCGGGGTGCTGTCCGCGGCCGGTGACCCCGACGGCACGATCACCCTGGACTTCCCGACCGCTCCGCTGACCGAGGTCACGGTCGCGGACGAGGTGACCGACGCGCTCGGCGCCACGGTCCTCTCGGCCCGGGACACCGGCCCCCAGGTCGGCGATCTGCTGGTGGAACTGGCCGACGAGAAGTCCGTACGGGCCCTCACCCCCGACCTCGCGGCGCTCGGGCGGCTGGTCAAGCGGGCCGTCATCGCGACCGCGCTCCCCGAGGACCCCGCCTCCGGCCACGACTTCGTCTCGCGCGTCTTCGCGCCCGGCGTCGGCATCGACGAGGACCCGGTGACCGGCAGCGCGCACACCGCGCTCGCGCCCTTCTGGTCCGCCCGGCTCGGCCGCGACGAGCTGACCGGACTCCAGGCCTCCGCCCGTACCGGGCTGGTCCGCACCACGCTGCGCGGCGACCGTACGCTGCTGACCGGCCGGGCCGTCACGGTCATCGACGGGGAATTGCTGGTCTGAACGGGCCCGCCGGGGGCGGGCGGGTCAGGCGGTGGGCAGCCAGCCCACCTTGCCCGCCAGCAGGGCGTAGCCGACGAACGCCACGATGTCGATCAGCGCATGCGCGGCGACCAGCGGCCCGACCCGCCCCCACCTGCGGTAGAGCAGGACGAAGACGACGCCCATCGCCATGTTGCCGAAGAAGCCGCCGATCCCCTGGTACAGGTGGTACGAGCCGCGCAGCACCGAGCTGGCCACCAGCGCCGCCATCGGCGTCCAGCCCAACTGCCCGAGCCTGCGCAGCAGATAGCCGACCACGATCACCTCCTCCAGCACGGAGTTCTGCACGGCGGAGACGATGAGCACGGGCAGCTTCCACCACACGTCGGGCAGCGCCTCGGGCACCACCGTCAGATTGCCGCCGGCCGCCCGCGCGCCCAGGTAGAGCAGCAGCCCGGTGCCGCCGATGCCCGCCGCCACCGCGGCGCCCCAGGCCAGGTCGGAGCGCGGCCGGGTGCGGTCGAAGCCGATCGCGCGCAGCCCAGCGCCCTCGCGGAGCAGCAGATGGGCCACGAGCACGACCGGCACCAGCGCGGTCGCGATCCCGAACAGCTGCCAGGCGAGGTCCAGCCACGGGCGGCCGGGCGCCTGGGAGCCGTTGAGGGTGGCCGCCTGGTCCTTGAGCCCGCCGGGCTTGGTCACCGAGCCGATGAAACTGATCAGCGCGGACAGGGCGCTCGCGCCGAGCGACAGGGCCAGTACGAGCAGCGTCTCGTTGCGCAGGATCCGTCGCGGCAGGTCGCCCTCGATCGCGGGCAGCTCCGTCCCACGCGCCTCTGACTGCACTCCTGCCTCCACTTCCGCTCTTCCCGCCTCATCGGCGCGCCCGCCCCGCTAAGGTCTCGAAAACACATCCGAGATCGCGCACGAGCAGGCTGGGCCGGGCGCCATCCGCCGGCGCGCCGCCCTCCTGACAGCGTCATCTTCCAGGAGAGACAGATCGCCATGGGACGCCACAGCCAGCCCGACGAATCCGACGGTCCCGACTACTCCGGCATATTCGATGCCATGGACCGCGCCGATCACACCGATCACGCGGATCACACGGATCGCTCTGGGCGTATCGATCACTCCGCACCGGACAATACGGGGTCCAGACCCGGCGCGTCCTCCCGACGCCGGACCGTGGCGATCTCCACAGCGCTGGTGCTCGCCGTCGCGACCGGCGCCGTCGTGGTCTTACGCGGCGGGCTGCTGCCCTCCGCCGAGTCCTGCCGGAGCAACGCGGTGCGGCTCTCGGTGGCCGCGTCCCCGGACATCGCCCCGGCGCTGCGCACCGTGGCCGACGGCGCCCGGAGGGAGGGCGTCCGGTCCGATGGCCGCTGTCTGGACGTGAAGGTCACCAGCCGCCCGGCGTACGAGGTCGCGAACGCACTCGGCGACGCGGGCCGCACCCCGGGGTTCCAGGTGTGGGTGCCGGACTCCAGCGTCTGGGTCGAACGCGCGGCGACCTCCCCGGTCAGCGCCGCGCCCCTGGACACGCTCGGCGGGATCGCCTCCTCCCCGGTCGCGGTCGCCACCACCTCCGCGGCCGCCGACCGGCTGGGCTGGCCGGAGAAGACCTACGACTGGGCGGAGCTGGCCGCGGCGGGAAGCGGCGGCGACAGCCCGCGGCTGGGCACCGCCGACCCGGCGCGCAGCGCCACCGGGCTGCTGGCCCTCGCCCGGATCAACGGCTCCATCGCGAAGGCGGGCTCGGCCGACGGCAAGGCCGCGACCGATGCCCGCGCCGCGGCCAGCGCCAAGCTGCTGTCCCAGCGGGCCGCCAGGACCGACGCCGCCCTGCTGGAGACGGTGCCCCGGCGCAACCAGGCGGTGGTCCTGTCCGAGCAGGCCGCCTTCGCCCACAACGCGGAGGCCGACGACGCCTCCCGCCTCGACCTGTTCTTCCCGAAGGACGGCACGGCCGAGCTGGACTACCCGTACACGGTGCTCAACGACCGCGAGCTGACGACCGTACGGGCGCGGGCCGCCACCCGCTTCCTGACGCTGCTCACCGACCCCCGCGGCCGCCGGGCCCTGAAGAAGGACGGCTTCCGGACGGCGGACGGCAAGGTCAGCGAGCCCGTGGCGCAGGCCGCGGGCGGCCGCACCCCCCAGCCGTACGCGGTCACGCCCTCCCCCGGGCCGTCCGCCCGGGAGGTGGAAGCGGCCCTGGGCATGTGGACCATCACCGTGCAGAGCGCCCGGCTGAACACCGTCGTCGACGCCTCGGCCTCGATGAGCGACCCGGTGCCGGGCCGCCCCGGGCAGAGCCGGATGGACGTCACCAAGGCGTCGCTGCGGCAGGCCCTCTCACGCTTCACCCCCGGGGACGAGATCGGGCTGTGGGAGTTCTCGACCGAGCTGGACGGCGACCGCGACTACCGCGAACTGGTCGCGACCCGCCGCCTCGGGGCGCGCACCCCGGACGGAACCGGCCAGCGCGACGAGCTGACGGCCGCCTTCGACGCGCTGAAACCGCTCCCCGAGGGCTCGACCGGGCTGTACGACACCACGCTGGCCGCCTACAAGAAGGCCCAGGAGACGTTCGTACGGGGCAAGTTCAACGCGGTGGTGATCCTCACCGACGGCGCCAACCAGGATCCGGGCAGCATCTCGCGCACCGCGCTGGTGAAGGAGCTGAAGCGGCTGGTCGACCCGGACCGCCCGGTGCCGCTCATCGCCATCGCGGTCGGCCCGGACGCCGACCGGGCCGCGTGCCGCGAGATCGCGCAGGCGACCGGCGGATCGGCACAGCAGGTGAACGACCCCGCGCAGATCAACACGGCCATGCTCAAGGCCATCGTCGCCGCGGGCGAAGCGGGCGCGCCCCCTTCCTGAGTTCGCCTCCGGGGCGTCTCAAGCGGAGAGATCCGCGGGCCAGGTGTGGACCGGGGCGTCCGTCCGCATCAGGGCGCAGTAGCGGCGGGTCATGGCGGCGAGCGCGGCGTCCCGCCCCAGCCCGCTGTCCCGCGCCCGGTGGTAGGTCGCGGCCTGCCACGACGCGCCGTTGACGCGCAGGGCGCAGCGCTGCTCGATCACCCCGAGGTAGCGGTCGCGGTCGGCGGGTTCGACGCCCCACGCGTCCAGTCCGGCGGCGGCCAGCGGCAGCAGTTCCTCGAGGACCAGCCGTACGGCGGGAGTACGTGCCAGGGACGAGGAACGGCCGGGCTTCGGCCATTGCAGGACCGTGTCGATGCCGTGGCGGCACGCGGCGTCGAAGTTGGCCGCGGCGGCGCTGAACGGCAGCCGGGTCCACACCGGGCGGGGCTCCTCGGCGAGCGCCCTGACCAGCCCGTAGTAGAAGGCGGCGTTGGCGATGACGTCGGTGACCGTGGGGCCCGCGGGCAGCACCCGGTTCTCCACCCGCAGATGCGGCACGCCGTCCACGACTTGGTAGACGGGCCGGTTCCAGCGGTAGATCGTGCCGTTGTGCAGCACCAGCTCCTGGAGGTCGGGCACACCGCCCTCGTCCAGGATCCGCAGCGGCTCCTCGTCGGCGCCGGTGGACAGCAGCGGGGGGAAGTAGCGCAGGTTCTCCTCGAAGAGCTGGTACGCGTCGGTGATCCAGCGCTCGCCGAACCAGGTGCGCGGCCGCACCCCCTGCGTCGCGTATTCCGGTGCGCGCACATCGGTGGACTGGAGGAACAGCGGCGGGCGGGATTCCCGCCACACCTCACGGCCGAAGACGAACGGGGAGTTGGCGCCGATGGCGATCTGCACGGCGGCCACGGCCTGCGCCGCGTTCCACACGGCGGCGAAGCGTCCGGGGGTGACCTGGAGGTGCAGCTGGACGGAGGTGCAGGCGGCCTCGGGGGCGATGCTGGCGCTGGCGTAGCTGATGCGCTCCCGGCCCTCGATATCGATGAGGAAATCCTCGCCGCGGGCGGCCAGCATCTGTTCGTTGAGAAGTTTGTAACGGTCGTCGTAGGACAGGTTGGCCGATCCGAGATCCCGGGTGGCCAGCGTCGGCAGAATTCCGATCATCACGATCTCGGAGGACACCTCGCGCGCCTTGCGGTCGGCATATGACAGTCCCGTTCGCAACTCTTCCGAGAGCTGATCGAGAACCCTGCCGTGCAAACGGTGCGGCACGATGTTCACTTCAAGATTGCACTGTCCGAGTTCGGTCTGGAAATCGTGACTCGCGATGCGCTCCAGAACCTCTGTGTTCATCATCCTCGGCAGCCCGTCGGCGCCTGCGAGATTCAGCTCGATCTCCAGCCCCATGAGATTCTTCGGGCGGTCGAATCGCTTGTCGGCCAGGAGCCGGGACAGCGCGTCGAGACACTGCCGCAACCGCCCGCGCTGCCGCTGCCGACCCGACGGATCGAACTCACCGGCTACGACCTTCTCCCCCATCGGAGCACCTCCTCGAGTGGATCATCGGCGCCCGCACCGCGCACACCACGCTCGATGATGCCCGCCAATGTGATCGATAACGCCCCGCGCGGCCCGCCCAGCCGGTAGGCTCTCAAGAGCGGCGCATTGCTCCAGGAAAATGGATCGGTGGGATCCAGCCTACCGCGGCGGACGTAAACCGCCAGGTCATATCCGTGCATCCAGCACCGAATCGGGGGAAATCCCCGCGCCCGCACGGACCTGAAAGCACCTTGTGCGCAATATCGGGGACAGGTAGCCGAAACACGGCCGGAACATGAGTCGTATAAACTCGCTTTACGAGGCAGAGAGATAACGCCCGGACAGTTCGTCCCGGCCCCCTCTGACCCGCGTACCGAGCTACGTACACCGACAGCGCGCGTCCATACCCTGGCCCGCTATCGCTCCACCGTGTCTCCGAAGTGAGAGGCGACCCACCATGCCGCTGCTCGTGCCCCCGGCCCCCGCGCCCGCCCTGCGCAGCGTCCTCACGGCCCTTGGTTCCCCCACCGCTGTCCGTGAGGTCCGTACCCCGGCACTCAGCTCCCTTCCCGGCCCCTTCGAACCCGAACTCCCGCTCCCCGTCCACGTCCTGGACGACATCACCACACCCGCCGGCCCGCCGCAGGTCAGACTCACCGGCTGGCGGTTCATGCTCCGCGACGGCGACCGCACGGTGGCCGCCGCCGAGGCCAGACTCACCGCCGACGGCTGGGCCTTCTCGCACTTCTCCGAGGGACCGTACGTGGCCTCCGCCGAACTCGCCCTGCGCCAGGCCGAGTCGCTGCCGTCGGCGTACCAGCCGAGGCTGCTGTCCATTCCCGAGCTGTACATGGTCGCGCTGTGGCTGCACGGCGACCCCGCCGCGGACGCCGCCGAGGGCGGCATCGAGACCGGGGACCTGCTGGTGCCGCTCGCCCCGGCACCGCCCGGCATCGCGGCCCACCACCCGCACCCCGCGGCCGATCTGCTGTCCGTCCTCACCCATCGGCTGACCCCGGCCCCGCTGCTGGGCTCCCCGGCCTGACCTGCCCCTTCCACGACGGATGGCGCGCCCCGTGGCCCGGCGGGCCACGGGGCGCCGCGCTGCGGCCGGGTAACAGTCCCGCCACGGTGAACCGTCCGGTCGGGTGATGCGTCATTATCTAGCAAGACCGGTGCCGCGAAATCCCTGCGGAATCCGTGCCGCAGGGCAACACTGGGAGCATCCGACCGACACACAACGGGGGGCGGCCAACATGAACGCCGCAGCGAGCAGCAGGACATACACCTCACCGCAGCGAAAGAACCTCGCCATGTGCCAGCATCAACCACCGTGCCCGTCAGCCGACTCCGCCGACCGGGAGGCCGCCCATCTCGTGGCGCACCACCCGGAGCAGGGCTGGAGCCTGCTGTGCAACGGTGTCCTGCTCTTCGAGGACACCGGCGAGCTGCTGCCGGACGGGCGCATCATCGCCCCGTGCCGACCGCTCGCCACCGAGCACGTCGTGACCGCCGCCTAGGCTGACCACCTGGACGGCATGGCATAACCAGGGGCCGGCCCGGCGAGCACCCGCCGAACCGGCCCCATCGTTGTGCTCAGTTCTCGTACGACTCCATCGGCGGGCACGAGCAGACGAGGTTGCGGTCCCCGAACGCCCCGTCGACCCGCCGCACCGGCGGCCAGTACTTGTCGGCGGCCGAGACTCCGGCCGGGAAGACCGCCTCTTCCCTGGTGTACGGGTGGTCCCACGCCCCGCTCAGCGTGGCGGCCGTGTGGGGCGCGTTCCGCAGCGGGTTGTCGTCCTTGCTCCACTCCCCCGAGCCGACCTTGTCGATCTCGGCGCGGATCGCGATCATCGCCTCGCAGAACCGGTCCAGCTCCGCCAGGTCCTCGCTCTCCGTCGGCTCGATCATCAGCGTCCCGGCGACCGGGAACGACATCGTCGGCGCGTGGAAACCGTAGTCGATCAGGCGCTTGGCCACATCGTCGACCGTGACCCCGGTCGCCTTGGTGAGCGGCCGCAGATCCACCACGCACTCGTGCGCCACCAGCCCGCCGGGCCCGGTGTAGAGCACCTGGTAGTGCGGCTCCAGCCGCTTGGCGATGTAGTTGGCGCCGAGCACCGCGGTCTGGGTCGCGCGGCGCAGCCCCTCGGCGCCCATCAGCCGGATGTACGCCCAGGAGATCGGCAGGATGCCCGCCGAGCCCCACGGCGCGGCCGAGACCGGGCCGACGCCGGTGGCCGGGCCCGCGGCGGGCTGAAGCGGGTGGTTGGGCAGGTACGGCGCGAGGTGCTCGCGCACCGCGACCGGGCCGACGCCCGGGCCGCCGCCGCCGTGCGGGATGCAGAACGTCTTGTGCAGGTTGAGGTGGGAGACGTCGCCGCCGAACCGGCCGGGCTCGGCCAGCCCGACCAGCGCGTTGAGGTTGGCGCCGTCCACGTACACCTGGCCGCCCGCGTCGTGCACGGCCGCGCAGATCTCGGTGATGTGCTCCTCGAACACGCCGTGGGTGGACGGGTAGGTGACCATGAGGACGGCCAGCTGCTCGCCGTGCTGCTCGATCTTGGCGCGCAGGTCGGCGGCGTCGACCTCGCCGTCCTCGCCGGTCTTGACGACGACGACCTTCATGCCCGCCATGACGGCGCTGGCCGCGTTGGTGCCGTGCGCGGAGGACGGGATCAGGCACACGGTGCGCTGCGGCTCGCCGTTGGCCCGGTGGTACGCCCGCACGGCCAGCAGCCCGGACAGCTCGCCCTGCGATCCGGCGTTCGGCTGGAGGGAGACCTTGTCGTAGCCGGTGACGTCGGCCAGCCGCTCCTCCAGCTCGCGGATCAGCGTCAGATAGCCGTGGGCCTGCTCGACCGGCGCGAAGGGGTGCAGCGCGCCGAACTCCGGCCAGGTGACCGGCTCCATCTCGGTGGTCGCGTTGAGCTTCATGGTGCAGGAGCCGAGCGGGATCATGCCCCGGTCCAGGGCGTAGTCCCGGTCGGCCAGCCGCCGCAGGTAGCGCAGCATCGCGGTCTCGGAGCGGTACTGGTGGAAGACCGGGTGGGTCAGGTACGTGTCCGAGCGGAGCAGCTCCGCGGGGAGCGCGTCGGCCGTCGCGGCATCCAGCTCGTCGATGCCGGGAGCGCTGGTTCCGTCTCCGCCGTCGACGCCGAAGGCGGACCATACGGCGGCCAGCTGGGCGCGCCCGGTGGTCTCGTCGCACGCGATGCCCACGTGGTCGGCGTCGGTCAGCCGGAGGTTGACCCCGGCCTCCCGGGCGGCGGCGACGACATCGGCGGCCTTGCCGGGGACGCGCGCGGTGAGGGTGTCGAAGAAGGCGCCGTGCACCACCTCGACGCCGCCCGCCCGCAGCCCCTCGGCGAGGACGGTGGCGTAGCGGTGGGTGCGGCGGGCGATGCCCGCGAGCCCGTCCGGGCCGTGGTAGACCGCGTACATTCCGGCCATCACCGCGAGCAGGACCTGCGCGGTGCAGATGTTGCTGGTGGCCTTCTCGCGGCGGATGTGCTGCTCCCGGGTCTGGAGCGCCAGCCGGTACGCCTTGTCCCCGTCCGCGTCCACCGAGACCCCGACGAGGCGGCCGGGCAGGCTGCGGGCGTGGGCGGCGCGCACGGACATGAACCCGGCGTGCGGGCCGCCGAAGCCCATGGGCACGCCGAACCGCTGGGTGCTGCCGACCGCGATGTCCGCGCCCAGCTCCCCGGGCGAGGTCAGCAGGGTGAGCGCGAGCAGATCGGCGGCGACGGTGACGATCGCGCCCAGCTCGTGGGCCCGCTCGATGACCGGGCGCGGGTCGCGGACGGCGCCGGAGGCGCCCGGGTACTGGAGCAGCACGCCGAAGACACCGCGCTCGGCGATCTCGTCCGGGATGCCGTCGGTCAGGTCGGCGACCACGACCTCGACGCCGGTCGGCTCGGCGCGGGTCTCGATCACCGCGATGGTCTGCGGCAGACAGTCGGCGTCGACCAGGAAGACGCCCTCCTTGACCTTGCCGACGCGCCGCGACAGCGCCATGGCCTCGGCGGCGGCCGTGGCCTCGTCCAGCAGCGAGGACCCGGCGGTGTCCAGGCCGGTCAGATCGGCGACGACGGTCTGGAAGTTGAGCAGGGCCTCCAGACGCCCCTGGGAGATCTCCGGCTGGTACGGGGTGTAGGCGGTGTACCAGGCGGGGTTCTCGAGGACGTTGCGCAGGATCACCGGCGGGGTGAAGGTGCCGTAGTAGCCGAGGCCGATCATGGACGGCAGCACCTGGTTGCGGTCGGCGAGCGCGCGCAGCTCGGCGAGGACCTCGGCCTCACTGCGGGCCGGCGGCAGCCGAAGCGCCTCGGCGCTCTTTATGACCTCGGGTACGGCGGCGGCGGTCAGCTCGTCGAGGGAGCCGAAGCCGACCTGGGCCAGCATCTTGGCCTGCGCTCCGGCGTCGGGGCCGATGTGACGCTGCTCGAATGGAGTACCGCGCTCCAGTTCGGCGAGCGAGATGCGGTGGGTGGTCATCTGCGGGGGCCTCCTGGTCTGTGACGACCGGCGAGGGGCACCGCGGCGCGGGTGCCCGGACGGCCTCCCCCTCTGTCATCTCAACCTGAGAGCTTCACCGGCCCGTTCGTGCCTGACCGGCTTTCACCGTCGGTGAGGAGGGGTTCCGGAGCTGTGCTCCCCGTGGCCCACCCTGCTTTCCAGAGTGACCTCGCCCGCACGGTACGTGTGCCTGAGAGATTCCGGGGAGGATTTGCTCCTTCGGCGCCTCCGACTCCATTGTCGGAGGACTCTCCCGCACGGGGTCTGCAGCCACAGCCAGCGTACCAGCGCGGCTACTGCCGGGAGGGGTTGGCCGCCAGGTGCTCGAGTGGCCGCGTACGAGGATGTGGCTTTTGGTAGGTATCACCGGATCATCGCCACCTGTGGGAGAGAGCGTGCAGACGGACATCGACCCGCGGACCCTGATCGGCCGCAAGGCATTCGACCGCGAGGGCGCCAAGATCGGCACTGTGGACGAGGTCTACCTCGACGACGCGACCGGCGAGCCCGAGTGGGCGGCGGTACGCACCGGCCTGTTCAGCCGGGACGTCTTCGTACCGCTCGAACCGAGCGAGGTCGTCGGCGACACGCTGCGGGTGCCGTACGACCGGGCGCTGATCAAGGACGCCCCGGACCTCGGCGTCGGCCGCCATCTCTCCCCGGAGCAGGAGCTCCAGCTCTACCACCACTACGGGCTCGACGTCACCGGCTGACCCCGCCCCCGGCCCCCACCGGGCCGTTCGCTCCCACCGGGCCCGTCGCCCGGCGCCCCGGCGGGATGCCCGGGGGGCTCGGGGGGCTCGGCGCTTTCGGGGGGCCGGACCAGCGGCAGGGGCTCGCCCGGTTCCAGCTCCGGGTCGTCCACGGCGAACGTCCGCACCCGGCCGGGCCCCGACCAGGGCACCTCGAACCGCACGGTCACCCGCCCCACCCCGCTGCCCTGCACCCAGCCCGCCCCGTACTCCGCGTGCCGCACATCGGCCCCCGGCAGCCACACCCGTGGCCTCCCGGAGCCCTCAGCGGCCTCTGAGGCGCCCGGGCCCTCCGGCTCCGGCACCTCGGCGCCGGAACCCCTCTCCGGGCCCTCCACGGCGTCGTGAGCGGCCTCAGCGGCTTGGGCGGCCTGGGCGGCCTGGGCGGCCTGGGCGGCTTGGGCGAACAGATCCTCCTGCGTGTAGTCCGCGAGCCCCGACACGCCCACCCCCAGCAGCCGCACGCCCGCCGTGGTGTCCACCCCGTCGATCAGCCGCGCCGCGGCCTCCCTGACCACGCCGGGGTCGTCGGTCGGCCCGCGCAGGGTCTCCGAACGGGTCAGCGTCGAGAAGTCGTACCGCCGCACCTTGATCACGACCGTGCGCCCCGAGCGGCCCGCCTCACGCAGCCGCCGCACACAGCGGTCGGCCAGCCGCGCCACCTCCAGCTGCACCCGGGTCCGGTCGGTCACGTCGACGTCGAAGGTGTCCTCCACCGAGATGGACTTGGCGTCCCGCTCGGCGACCACCGGCCGCTCGTCCCGCCCGCTGGCCATCAGGTGCAGCGACGCCCCGTGGGCCCGGCCCAGCAGCCGGACCAGCTCCGCCTCGCCCGCCTCCCGGGTCTCGGCGACGGTGTGGATACCGGCCCGGCGCAGCGCCTCCGCAGTGGCCGGGCCGACGCCCGGGAGGGTGCGCACCGGCATCGGGTCCAGCAGCTCCCGCTCCGTGCCGGGCTCGATGACCGCCAGGCCGTCCGGCTTGGCCTGCTCGGAGGCGATCTTGGCGAGCATCTTGGAACCGGCCAGGCCCACCGAGCCGGTCAGCCCGGTCACCGCGCGGATGTCGGCCCGCAGCCGCTCCGCCACGGCCCGCGCCGCCGCCACCCGGGACTCGGTGCCGCCCGCCTCCAGGTCCACGAACGCCTCGTCCAGGCTCAGCGGCTCCACCAGTGGCGACAGCGCCCGCAGCAGCCCCATGACCTGGTCGCTGACCTGGCGGTAGAGCGAGAAGCGGGGGGTGAGGTAGGCCGCGTTCGGACAGAGCCTGCGGGCCTGGGCCATCGCCATGGCCGAGTGCACCCCGAACACCCGGGCCTCGTACGAGGCCGTGGCCACCACCCCGCGCGGCCCGAGGCCCCCCACGATCACCGGCTTCCCGCGCAGGCTGGGCTTGGCCGCCTGCTCCGCCGAGGCGTAGAAGGCGTCCATGTCCAGATGGAGAATCGTCGGCGCACCCCTCACACGTTCGATGCTGCCGCACACCACTGACAATCGGCGCCCGGCTGCGGGGTGGGAGCGCTCTCAGCCGGCCCGGTTGCGGCGCCGGGCGAGTTCGTCGGCGGGGTTGTGGCCCACCAGGGTCTCGCCGGTGTCCACCCGCTCCCCGTGCAGCTGGGACAGCGCGCTCTCCACGTCCCGCCACACCACGCCCACGGCGATCCCGAAGACGCCCTGGCCGCCCTGGAGGAGGTCCACGACCTCGTCCGGCGAGGTGCACTCGTACACCGTCGCGCCGTCGCTCATCAGCGTCATCTGGGCCAGGTCGTCCAGGCCCCGGGTGCGCAGGTGCTGGACGGCGGCCCGGATGTTCTGGAGGGACACGCCGGTGTCCAGCAGCCGCTTGACGATCTCCCACGTCAGCTGCAGCCGCTGGCTGCGCGCCGGGCACGCTCGTCCAGCCGGTGGCGGTAGGTGATGCCCGCGGCGGCGCACGCGGTGGGTCCGCGGTAGCCGACCGTCTCCGTACCCCCCGCGGCGGGCTCCCGTGGTGCCGTGGGCTGTGCCGCGACCCGAGCCTTCAGTGCCGGATCGGCCGGTGCGCTCCCCTGGAGCGTATACGGACCGCCGGCTGCCGTGCCGTCGCCGGTGCTTCTCACGCCGACCTCCGTCCTCGACCTGCCTTCTCGAAGGTAGGCAGTCACCCGGGGTGCGTCAACGATCGCCACACTCGGCACGCCGAGTGATAATCACCCTGAGAGTGGTTTCCCGTGTCCCTCGTCCGGGAAAGGCTACTCGAATGCGCTAGCGAGGTCCGGCAGACCGCATCACTGGCTGCTGCTTCCGAAGTCCTCGGGCGAGATCTGGTCGAGGAACTCGCGGAACTTCTCCACCTCGTCCTCCTGCTCGTCCGGGATGGCGATACCGGCGTCGTCCAGCACGCCGTCGCTGCCGTAGATCGGCGTCCCGGTGCGCAGCGCGAGCGCTATGGCGTCGGACGGCCGCGCGCTGACCTCCACACCGCTGGCGAAGACCAGCTCGGCGTAGAAGACTCCCTCCCGCAGATCCGTGATCCGGACCTCCGTGAGCGTCTGGCCGACCGCTTCGAGTACGTCTTTGAAAAGGTCGTGGGTCAGCGGGCGTGCCGGAGCCATGCCCTGCTGTGCGAAGGCGATCGCGGTCGCCTCCCCTGGTCCGATCCAGATGGGGAGGTAGCGGTCGCCTCCCACTTCACGCAGGAGCACGATCGGTTGGTTGGAGGGCATTTCCACCCGGACACCCACGACGTCGAGCTCGTTCACACAGCAACCCTAGGACGTGCCCGGCCGGTTTGGATAGTCGGGGCCGGATCGGTCAGTGCGCGGCGGCCCGCAGAGCCGACTGCACCAGGGCCGCGTGCAGCCGGACGGAGAGCGTCGCCAGCTCGCGCGCGCTGGCCTCCGCATGCGCTCTGGTCTGCGGGTTTCGATGCAGCCGCAGCGGCGCGACCACCTGCTCGACCAGTCCGGCCTCGCGCTCCGCGGCCGCTTTCATGATCCGCAAATGGCGTGGCTCCAGACCGAAGCGGCCCAGCTCGGCGAGCAGCCGGGCGACCGTCACCGCCTCGACGTCGTAACCGCCGTCGTCGTCGTGCGCGATCAGCCCGTACGACTCCCAATCGGCCAGCTCCTCCTCGCTGACCTGCGCGGATGCCAGCAGCTCGGCCCGGCCCACCCGGGCCACGGTCGGGCTGTCGGGAGGCACCGCCCCCCGGTCGGCTCCCGGCTCCAGCAGCTCGTGCGGCCGCGCCCCCGGCGAAACGGCAGGAAGCTGCGGCCGCTCACCCCGCTCCAGGGCCTCCAGGTGCTCCCGGATGACTTTGAGTGGCAGGTAGTGGTCACGCTGCATGCGGAGGATGAGAGCGAGCCGCTCCACATCCTCCTGACTGAACTTGCGGTAGCCCGACGGCGTGCGCCGCGGCTCCACCAGTCCTTCGGCCTCCAAGAAGCGGATCTTGGAGATGGTGACTTCGGGGAACTCGTCGCGCAGCAGATTCAGCACGGTGCCGATGCTCATGGACCGGCCGCCCGCGGGGGCGGTGCCGGTACCGGCACCGCCCGACGGTGTCTGAAGCATGGACGGACCTCCCCTGACGGGTCAGATGCCGACGCCCCGCTGGCTCGGGTAGAAGACCAGCCGGTACTTACCGATCTGCACCTCGTCGCCGCTGGTCAGGACCACCGGCGCGTCGATCTGCTCCCGGTTGACATACGTCCCGTTGAGGCTGCCGACGTCGGCGACGGTGAAGCTGCCGTCCTGGCCGCGCCGGAACTCCACATGGCGGCGGGAGACCGTCACGTCATCCAGGAAGATGTCGCTCTGGGGGTGACGGCCGGCCGTGGTCAGATCGCTGTCCAGCAGGAAACGACTGCCCGAGTTCGGCCCGCGGCGGACCACCAGCAGCGCGGAACCCAGCGGCAGCGCCTCCACTGCGGCCTGGGCCTCCGGGCTGAGCGACGGCAGCGGCGTCTGCCCGGTCACCTCGGAGTCGTACGCCTCGATGCCGGAGATGGAGATCGTCGACGTGGTCTCCGAGGCACGCTCCGAGGGCGCCTGGCCCCGCAGCGGCGCGCCGCAGTTGGAGCAGAACCGGCTGTCCTCCGCGTTCCGATGCCCGCACCTCGTACAAACAGGCAATCCGGGACCTCCACCACTACGCGAGGCCGATGAGTCCTCGAAACCTATGCGCCCGGCCGCCGAGGGGTCAACAGAAGACGCGCCCTGGCCGCCCGAAATGTCACCGCCCTGGCCGCCGACCTGATCCCGGAACAGCGGGCGCTCCTCGCTCCCCCCTCCGCTCTCGTCCGCACCACGCCCCGCGCGGTGGCGAGCGGTGCTGCTGCCGCCGTCCTGGCGTGCACTCTTCCCGAACAACTTCCCGAACAACTTCACGGGCGATTCCCCTTGACTGAAACAGACCCGCCCGTGGGGCAGGACAAACCCTCGATGCACACACCAGCAGACGGTCCGGACATCCTCACAACGTCCGTGACCACCAGACAGTTTCCATCACGCGCGACTCTTCTGGTGCGTCGACCCCCCGCATCCACATGGTCTCGCCGAGAGACCCTCATATCGAACCGCCTCACCGTGATGACGACCGAGCGTAGTCAGGGCGCTTCCCTGACCGCAAGGCATCCACAACGATCTTCTTCTCCCTCCGAACGGACACGGTGGCCTGCTCCTTCTCCAGACTCTGCACCACTCCGCCCGGAATATTCAGCGCGGGCTCCAGATCCTCCGGCTTGCCGATCACCTTCACGACGTACGGCTGCGTCACTTTCCGTCCATCGATCTCCACCGAGCCGCCCGCGTCCGAGAAGTAGGAGTTGGCGACCACCCGGACCTTGCCGATCTGGATGGCCTCGGCGCCCGCCGCCCGCAGCTCCTGCACCGTGTCGAGCAGCATGTCGGCCTCCACGGAGCCCCGGGAGTCGTCGATGGTGATCGTGATCCCCGGTCCCTGCGCGGCGACCGTGCCCGCGAGCACGCCCAGCTGCTGCTCCTTCTGGAGCGTCTGCTTACGGGCCTCCTCCGCCTGGTCCGAGCTGTTCTCCAGCTCGGTGCGCTGGTTCTCCAGACGGCGCTTCTCGTCCTGAAGCCGCTGGGTGCGCGAGTCCAGCTCGTCCAGGATCCGCACCAGGTCCTCCTGGCGGGCCCCGCGCAGCACGCTGTTCTCGTTGGTCGAACGCACCTGGATGGCCAGGCCCAGACCCAGCCCGAACAGCAGCACGGCGACGATCAGCTGCGCCCGGGTCACCCGGGGCGGCCAGACGCCCTTCAGCAGCCGCTGCCGACCGGTCAGCGCCTCCTCCTTCGCACCCTCGGGCTTCCCCCCGGGCGCGGCCTCGGCACGCTGCCCCGACCCGTTCCACGGCCCGCCGCCGTTGCCCGCGCCATCGGCCGGGCGCCGCCCGTTCGGCACCGACGCCGAGGGCAGACCCGCCGCACCCGGCCCCCGGGGCGGCACGCCCTTGGGCGCCGGACCCCGGCCGCCCTGGGGGGCCTGGCCCCGGGCGCCCTGGGGAGCCGGACCCTTGGGGACCGGGCCGCGGGGCGGGGTGCTCTGCGGCAGCGGGGCCCTGGGAGCTGGGCGGGGGCCGCCCGGCCCACCCGCCCCGGGGCGCGTCGCCTGGGGCGCCGGGGGCTTCAGCGGGGCAGCCTTACGCCGCTCCTCCGCCTCGGGGTGCTCGGGCTTCCCGCTCGCCTCCGCGCGCTTCTCCGGCGGCTTGGGCAGCGACGGCCGCGGCGGCACCGCCCGCTGCTCCGGCGTGCCCTTTGCGCCCGGCTTCCCGGACGACTCGGAGCCGGCGGGCCGCTCGGGCGCGCCCTGCTGCCGGGGCTTCGCGGGCCGTTCGGGGGCCTCGGAACGCTCCGATACGTCCTGCTGCCGGGGCTTCGCGGATCGCTCGGGCGCGGCAGGCCGCTCCCGTACGTCCTGCTGCCGGGGCTTCGCGGACTCCTGGGACGCGCCAGGCTTCTCAGGGCCGCTCCGCCGCACCGAATCGCCGGGCCGCTCGGAGTCTCGCGGCTTCTCCGCTGTGGCCCGCTCCTCGGGCGACTCGGCCGACGACTCGGCCGACCGGGGCTTCTCGGCCTGCTCAGGCCGCTCGGACTCGCGCGGCGTCTCGCGCCGCTCCGGCCGCTCGGAGTTCTGGGCCTGACGGGACTCCCCGAGCTGCTCGGGCTTCCCGTCCTGCCCGGCCTGCTCAGGCCGCTCCGACTCGCGCGGCGTCTCGCGCCGCTCCGGCTTCTCTGGGGTGTCGTCGGTCGTCATCGGCCTCACGCCCGGAACACGTGCCGACGGATCGCGGCAGCGTTGGAGAAGATGCGGATGCCGAGGACGACCACGACCCCGGTGGACAGCTGGGCGCCGACGCCGAGCTTGTCACCGAGGAAGACGATCAGTGCGGCCACCACCACATTGGACAGGAACGACACGACGAAGACCTTGTCGTCGAAGATCCCGTCCAGCATCGCCCGGAAGCCGCCGAACACGGCGTCGAGTGCCGCGACGACGGCGATCGGCAGATAGGGCTCGACCACCGTCGGCACCACGGGTCGGACCACAAGCCCGACCACGACTCCCACGATGAGGCCCAATACGGCGATCACGATGTGCCCTTCCCTGTTTCGGTGCCACCCTTGCCGGCACCGCCGACTATGGGTTCTGCGCTACGTACGATCAGGCTCGGCGCGGCAGGCAGCCGGACCGTGTCCTGGGCGGAAATGCTCGTGCGGATGTCGTAGTTCTCCTGCAACACGTGCAGGTACTGCCCATCGGCGCTGTCCTGGAAAGCGGTGCTCAGTCGCTGCCCGTCCCCCACCGCGAGCACCGTGTACGGCGGCGCCAGCGGCTTGTTGTCGACCAGTATGGCGTCTCCCGCGGCCCTGATCGCCGACAGTGCCGTCAGCCGCTGTCCGTTGATCGCGATGGCCTCCGCACCCGACTCCCACAGGCCGTTGACGACGCGCTGCATGTCGTGGTCGCGTACCCGCCCCGTATCGGAGAAGTCGTTGCTCTCCCTGGGGCCCCCGCCGCTCCCCGACGCGGACTGCTTGGCATCGTTGACCATCAGCTTGACCCCGGGACCGGACACCTCGGTCGCCCCCGAGAGCAGCGCCACCAGGTCGCCCTTGGCTCCCCCGTGCTTCTGAAGCGCCTGCCGCTGCTTCTCCCCCACGTCGCCCCGGAGCTTGTCCACGCTCTTGGCGAGCCCGTCCGCCTTCGCGTTCCCCGACTCGATGCGGTCGATGAGTTCTCCCCGCTCCTTGGCCAGCGTCGGCGCCGATATCCGGGCCTCGGCGGCCCCGATGGTCACCACGACCGCCACCATCACCAGGCCGAGGGCCATCGTCATCCGCCCGCGCAGGGTGCGCGGCAGACGGGACCGGCCGGTCTCGCCACGTCGCGCGGCCGCCTCGGCGTAGCCGTCGTCGAGGCTGTGGTCCATCACGTTGGTCAGCAGCGACATGGACGCGTCGAGGCGCGGGCGCGGGCTCGACGTTTCTGTGCTCCGAACGGGGGGCTGCTGCGACATGCCGCACATCGTCGCACGTCGGGGGCGCCGTCTCCCAATGGCCCCACCGGCGTGCCGGATCCGGGCCGGGGAGAGGGCGCCCCAACGTGTTCAAACGGGTTCAAGAGCCGTCGGAAGACCTCCGGATCAGCGCCCCGCGCTGTCCACGACACCGGCCCACTCGTCGAGCAGCGCCTGCGCCGACGCGTCGTCCGGGCCCTCCGCCCACAGGTGGGTGACGGCCTCGGCCGGGTCGGGCAGCACCATCACCCAGCGGCCGTCGGCCTCCACCACCCGCACCCCGTCGGTGGTGTCCACGGACCGGTCGCCGGCGGCCTCCACCACATGCCGCATGACCAGGCCCTTGACCGCCCAGGGGGTGGCCAGATCGCGCCGCTGCACATGGGCCCGCGGAATCCGCGCATCGATCTGGCTGAGCGTCAGCTGGGTGCGTGCCACCAAGCCGATGAGCCGGACGAAGGCGGCCGTACCGTCGAAGACGCTGCTGAACTCGGGGACGATGAAGCCACCGCGGCCGTCGCCGCCGAAGATCGTCGTCTCGGACCGGGCCACCCGGGTCAGATCGTCCGCCGCGGTCGTCGTCCACTCCACCTGGGTGCCGTGGTACGCCGCGACCTGCTCGGCGATACGGGTCGTGGTCACCGGAAGCGCCACCCGCCCGCTCCGTCGCTCCGCGGCGACCAGGTCCAGCATCACCAGCAGCGCCCGGTCGTCCTCCACGATGCGGCCGCGCTCGTCCACGAGCGAGAACCGCTCCCCGACGGGATCGAACCGGACACCGAAGGCCGCGCGGGCCGAGGCGACGATCTCCCCGAGCCTGGCGAGCCCGGAGCGGCGGCCGTCGGCGGTCTCGGTGGGGCGCGACTCGTTCAGCCCCGGGTTGATCGTCAGCGCGTCCACTCCGAGCCGTCCCAGCAGGCTGGGGAGGACGAGCCCGGCGCTGCCGTTCGCGGCGTCCACCACGACCTTGAGACCGGACTCGGCGATACCGCTGACGTCCGTGGACCGCAGCAGCGAGCCCGTGTACGAGTCGTAGACGCTCGACGGGAAGCTCAGGTCACCGATCTCCCCGGGGAACGCCCGGCGGTACTCCTGGCGCGCGTAGACCCGGTCCAGCTTGCGCTGCCCTCCGGCGGACAGATCGGCGCCGCGCTCGTCGAAGAACATGATGTCCACGGAGTCGGGGACTCCGGGCGATGTACGGATCATGATGCCGCCGGCGCTGCCCCGGGCCGTCTGCTGGCGGGCCACCGGCAGCGGCACGTTCTCCAGGTCCCGGACGTCGATGGCGCTGGTCTGGAGGGCGGAGATCATGGCCCGCTTCAGGGCGCGGGCGCCGCGGGAGTGGTCGCGCGCCGTGGTGACCGTGGAGCCCTTCTTGAGGGTCGTGGCATACGCACCGGCCAGCCGCACCGCCAGCTCGGGGGTGATCTCCACATTGAGGATCCCGGACACTCCCCGGGCCCCGAAGAGATGGGCCTGCCCTCGCGACTCCCAGATGACCGAGGTGTTGACGAACGCGCCCGCTTCGATGGTCTTGAACGGATAGACCCGGACGTTCCCCTGCACGATCGATTCTTCGCCGATCAGACACTCGTCGCCGATCACCGCACCGTCCTCGATGCGGGAGGCACGCATGATGTCGGTGTTCTTGCCGATCACACAGCCGCGCAGATTGCTCTGCTGGCCCACGTAAACGTTGTCATGGACGACGGCCTTGTGCAGGAAGGCGCCGCTCTTCACGACGACGTTGGAGCCGACGACGGTGTGCTCCCGGATCTCCGCGCCCGCTTCCACCTTGGCGTAGTCACCGATGTAGAGCGGCCCGCGGAGCACGGACTCGGGATGCACCTCCGCGCCTTCGGCGACCCAGACTCCGGGCGAGATCTCGAAACCGTCGAGTTCGACCTCGACCTTCCCCTCCAGCACATCGGCCTGGGCCTTCACATAGCTCTCATGCGTGCCGACGTCCTCCCAGTAGCCCTCGGCGATATAGCCGAAGATGGGCTTGCCCTCCTTCATGAGCTGCGGGAAGACATCACCGGACCAGTCGACGGGAACATCCGGCTCGACGTAGTCGAAGACTTCGGGCTCCATGACATAGATGCCGGTGTTGACCGTATCCGAGAAGACCTGGCCCCAGGTGGGCTTTTCGAGGAAGCGCTCGACCTGGCCCGCCTCGTCGACGATGGTGATTCCAAATTCAAGCGGATTGGGGACCCGGGTCAGGCACACCGTGACCAATGCGCCCTTTTCCTTATGAAAATTGATCAGCTCGGTGAGGTCGAAATCGGTCAGGGCATCGCCCGAGATCACCAGAAAGGCATCGTCCTTGAGGGCCTCTTCCGCGTTCTTGACGCTGCCCGCGGTGCCGAGCGGCTTCTCCTCGTTGGCGTACGTGAGCTCCATGCCGAGCTCCTCGCCGTCCCCGAAGTAGTTCTTGACCAGAGACGCGAGGAACTGCACGGTCACCACGGTCTCGGACAGGCCATGCCGCTTGAGCAGCCGCAGCACATGCTCCATGATCGGCCTGTTGGCCACGGGCAGCAGCGGTTTGGGCATGGTCGCGGTCATCGGGCGCAGACGAGTTCCCTCGCCCCCTGCCATTACGACGGCCTTCATGTCGGAAGCGTCCTCCTCGAAAGAGACGACGGTCATGCCGACCGCGCACGCCCGATGGCCCTTGAAATCGCTACGGGCACCCGGTCCTGGCTTGCCCACGACGGCGAACTCAGTCGGCCGCGGCGTCCGCCTTCACCAGCCGGCGGACCTGAACCACGTAGAGGACTCCTGCCCACCAATAGAGTGTTGTACCCCATCCGGCGAACGCCCATCCGAAAATAGCGGCGGTCGTGTGAAGTGGGCCACTTCCATCACTCAGAAGGAGCAAGGGGAAGGCGTACATGAGGTTGAACGTGGCCGCCTTGCCGAGGAAGTTCACCTGCGGCGGCGGATAGCCATGGCGCCGGAGGATCCACACCATCGCAACGAGCACGACCTCGCGCGCGAGGAGAACCACGGGCAGCCAGAGCGGCAGGATGTCCCGCCATGTGAGGCCGATCAGCGTCGACAGAATGTAGAGCCGGTCGGCCGCGGGGTCGAGGAGCCGCCCCAGACTGCTGATCTGGTTCCAGCGACGGGCCAGCATGCCGTCCAGATAGTCGCTCACCCCGCTGAGCGCCAGCACCAGCAGGGCCCAGAGGTCGCTCTTGGGCCCGCCGAACTCGGGCCGGAGGATCAGCCACAGGAAAAGCGGTACGCCGAAGAGGCGCGCGGTGCTGAGGATGTTCGGGATGGTGAGTACACGATCCGTCTGGACCCGTGTCTCCTGAACCTCCACCCGGGGGCCTCCTGTGAGGGAATCAGCCGATGATGCCCCATGACTCTACCGGTAGTGCCACCGGGACCCCTCACCGGGGAGGTGGTGACATATACGAAAAGGCCCTGTTGGGAGCTTCAAGCTCCCAACAGGGCCTTTTCTAAAATTTGTTCGGCGGCGTCCTACTCTCCCACAGGGTCCCCCCTGCAGTACCATCGGCGCTGAAAGGCTTAGCTTCCGGGTTCGGAATGTAACCGGGCGTTTCCCTAACGCTGTGACCACCGAAACACTATGAAACAAACAAACCGGATATCAACACAGTTCGTTATTTCAGAACCAACACAGTGGACGCGAGCAACTGAGGACAAGCCCTCGGCCTATTAGTACCAGTCAACTCCACCGGTCACCCGGCTTCCATATCTGGCCTATCAACCCAGTCGTCTACTGGGAGCCTTACCCCATCAAGTGGGTGGGAGCCCTCATCTCGAAGCAGGCTTCCCGCTTAGATGCTTTCAGCGGTTATCCCTCCCGAACGTAGCCAACCAGCCATGCCCTTGGCAGGACAACTGGCACACCAGAGGTTCGTCCGTCCCGGTCCTCTCGTACTAGGGACAGCCCTTCTCAAGACTCCTACGCGCACAGCGGATAGGGACCGAACTGTCTCACGACGTTCTAAACCCAGCTCGCGTACCGCTTTAATGGGCGAACAGCCCAACCCTTGGGACCGACTCCAGCCCCAGGATGCGACGAGCCGACATCGAGGTGCCAAACCATCCCGTCGATATGGACTCTGGGAAGATCAGCCTGTTATCCCGGGGTACCTTTTATCCGTTGAGCGACGGCGCTTCCACAAGCCACCGCCGGATCACTAGTCCCGACTTTCGTCCCTGCTCGACCCGTCGGTCTCACAGTCAAGCTCCCTTGTGCACTTACACTCAACACCTGATTGCCAACCAGGCTGAGGGAACCTTTGGGCGCCTCCGTTACCCTTTAGGAGGCAACCGCCCCAGTTAAACTACCCACCAGACACTGTCCCTGATCCGGATCACGGACCCAGGTTAGACATCCAGCACGACCAGAGTGGTATTTCAACAATGACTCCACCATGACTGGCGTCATGATTTCACAGTCTCCCACCTATCCTACACAAGCCGAACCGAACACCAATATCAAGCTGTAGTAAAGGTCCCGGGGTCTTTCCGTCCTGCTGCGCGAAACGAGCATCTTTACTCGTAATGCAATTTCACCGGGCCTATGGTTGAGACAGTCGAGAAGTCGTTACGCCATTCGTGCAGGTCGGAACTTACCCGACAAGGAATTTCGCTACCTTAGGATGGTTATAGTTACCACCGCCGTTTACTGGCGCTTAAGTTCTCAGCTTCGCCCCACCGAAATGGAGCTAACCGGTCCCCTTAACGTTCCAGCACCGGGCAGGCGTCAGTCCGTATACATCGCCTTACGGCTTCGCACGGACCTGTGTTTTTAGTAAACAGTCGCTTCTCGCTGGTCTCTGCGGCCACCACCAGCTCACACTGCAAGAGTGATCACCAGCAATGGCCCCCCTTCTCCCGAAGTTACGGGGGCATTTTGCCGAGTTCCTTAACCATAGTTCACCCGAACGCCTCGGTATTCTCTACCTGACCACCTGAGTCGGTTTAGGGTACGGGCCGCCATGAAACTCGCTAGAGGCTTTTCTCGACAGCATAGGATCATCCACTTCACCACAATCGGCTCGGCATCAGGTCTCACCCTTAACGAGGAACGGATTTACCTACTCCTCGGGCTACACCCTTACCCCGGGACAACCACCGCCCGGGCTGGACTACCTTCCTGCGTCACCCCATCACTTACCTACTACCACCTTGGATCAGCGGCTCCACCACTCCCCTCAACTCCGAAGAGATCAGGGCGGCTTCACGGCCTTAGCATCAGAGGATTCGATATTGGGCGCTTCAAAGCGGGTACCGGAATATCAACCGGTTGTCCATCGACTACGCCTGTCGGCCTCGCCTTAGGTCCCGACTTACCCTGGGCAGATCAGCTTGACCCAGGAACCCTTAGTCAATCGGCGCACACGTTTCCCACGTGTGTATCGCTACTCATGCCTGCATTCTCACTCGTGAACCGTCCACAACTACCTTCCGGCGCTGCTTCACCCGGCACACGACGCTCCCTACCCACCACAGCCCTCGTTAGAGGTATTGCTGCAGTGACACGACTTCGGCGGTACGCTTGAGCCCCGCTACATTGTCGGCGCGGAATCACTTGACCAGTGAGCTATTACGCACTCTTTCAAGGATGGCTGCTTCTAAGCCAACCTCCTGGTTGTCTCTGCGACTCCACATCCTTTCCCACTTAGCATACGCTTAGGGGCCTTAGTCGATGCTCTGGGCTGTTTCCCTCTCGACCATGGAGCTTATCCCCCACAGTCTCACTGCCGCGCTCTCACTTACCGGCATTCGGAGTTTGGCTAAGGTCAGTAACCCGGTAGGGCCCATCGCCTATCCAGTGCTCTACCTCCAGTAAGAAACACACGACGCTGCACCTAAATGCATTTCGGGGAGAACCAGCTATCACGGAGTTTGATTGGCCTTTCACCCTAACCACAGGTCATCCCCCAGGTTTTCAACCCTGGTGGGTTCGGTCCTCCACGAAGTCTTACCTCCGCTTCAACCTGCCCATGGCTAGATCACTCCGCTTCGGGTCTTGAGCGCGCTACTAAACCGCCCTATTCGGACTCGCTTTCGCTACGGCTTCCCCACACGGGTTAACCTCGCAACACACCGCAAACTCGCAGGCTCATTCTTCAAAAGGCACGCAGTCACGACCGTGCTCCGAAGAACACGGCGACGCTCCCACGGCTTGTAGGCACACGGTTTCAGGTACTATTTCACTCCGCTCCGCGCGGTTTTCACCACCATTCTCACGGTACTATCCGCTATCGGTCACCAGGGAATATTTAGGCTTAGCGGGTGGTCCCGCCAGATTCACACGGGATTTCTCGGGCCCCGTGCTACTTGGGAAATACGCAAGAGAGCCGTACAGATTTCAGCTACGGGGGTCTTACCCTCTACGCCGGGCCTTTCGCATGCCCTTCGCCTATCCATACGGTTTCTGACTCTCCGACCGGCCGGCAGACCGATCCAGCACACTCCCACAACCCCGCATGCGCAACCCCTGCCGGGTATCACACACATACGGTTTAGCCTCATCCAGTTTCGCTCGCCACTACTCCCGGAATCACGGTTGTTTTCTCTTCCTGCGGGTACTGAGATGTTTCACTTCCCCGCGTTCCCTCCACACTGCCTATGTGTTCAGCAGCGGGTGACAGCCCATGACGACTGCCGGGTTTCCCCATTCGGACACCCCCGGATCAAAGCTCGGTTGACAGCTCCCCGGGGCCTATCGCGGCCTCCCACGTCCTTCATCGGTTCCTGGTGCCAAGGCATCCACCGTGCGCCCTTAAAAACTTGGCCACAGATGCTCGCGTCCACTGTGCAGTTCTCAAACAACGACCAGTCGCCCACCAAACCTGCATGGACTCCGGCCTCCGAGGGGTCATTCCCTCAGACACCCAACAGCGTGCCCGGCAGATCTTCCTCACCACGGTCTCTTTCCACGCCCCGAAGGGGCAGTACTGAAGACGGCAGCTCAGCCGATCCACCGAATAGTCAACGTTCCACCCATGAGCAACCGTGCGAGTCATTCGCTCGCAGTCGGCTATGTGCTCCTTAGAAAGGAGGTGATCCAGCCGCACCTTCCGGTACGGCTACCTTGTTACGACTTCGTCCCAATCGCCAGTCCCACCTTCGACGATTCCCTCCCACAAGGGGTTGGGCCACCGGCTTCGGGTGTTACCGACTTTCGTGACGTGACGGGCGGTGTGTACAAGGCCCGGGAACGTATTCACCGCAGCAATGCTGATCTGCGATTACTAGCGACTCCGACTTCATGGGGTCGAGTTGCAGACCCCAATCCGAACTGAGACCGGCTTTTTGAGATTCGCTCCACCTCACGGCTTCGCAGCTCATTGTACCGGCCATTGTAGCACGTGTGCAGCCCAAGACATAAGGGGCATGATGACTTGACGTCGTCCCCACCTTCCTCCGAGTTGACCCCGGCAGTCTCCTGTGAGTCCCCATCACCCCGAAAGGCATGCTGGCAACACAGAACAAGGGTTGCGCTCGTTGCGGGACTTAACCCAACATCTCACGACACGAGCTGACGACAGCCATGCACCACCTGTACACCGACCACAAGGGGGCGCCTGTCTCCAGACGTTTCCGGTGTATGTCAAGCCTTGGTAAGGTTCTTCGCGTTGCGTCGAATTAAGCCACATGCTCCGCCGCTTGTGCGGGCCCCCGTCAATTCCTTTGAGTTTTAGCCTTGCGGCCGTACTCCCCAGGCGGGGAACTTAATGCGTTAGCTGCGGCACGGACAACGTGGAATGTCGCCCACACCTAGTTCCCAACGTTTACGGCGTGGACTACCAGGGTATCTAATCCTGTTCGCTCCCCACGCTTTCGCTCCTCAGCGTCAGTATCGGCCCAGAGATCCGCCTTCGCCACCGGTGTTCCTCCTGATATCTGCGCATTTCACCGCTACACCAGGAATTCCGATCTCCCCTACCGAACTCTAGCCTGCCCGTATCGAATGCAGACCCGGGGTTAAGCCCCGGGCTTTCACATCCGACGCGACAAGCCGCCTACGAGCTCTTTACGCCCAATAATTCCGGACAACGCTTGCGCCCTACGTATTACCGCGGCTGCTGGCACGTAGTTAGCCGGCGCTTCTTCTGCAGGTACCGTCACTTTCGCTTCTTCCCTGCTGAAAGAGGTTTACAACCCGAAGGCCGTCATCCTCACGCGGCGTCGCTGCATCAGGCTTGCGCCCATTGTGCAATATTCCCCACTGCTGCCTCCGTAGGAGTCTGGGCCGTGTCTCAGTCCCAGTGTGGCCGGTCGCCCTCTCAGGCCGGCTACCCGTCGTCGCCTTGGTAGGCCATCACCCCACCAACAAGCTGATAGGCCGCGGGCTCATCCTGCACCGCCGGAGCTTTCCACACACAGACCATGCGGTCGTGTGTCGTATCCGGTATTAGACCCCGTTTCCAGGGCTTGTCCCAGAGTGCAGGGCAGATTGCCCACGTGTTACTCACCCGTTCGCCACTAATCCCCCACCGAAGCGGGTTCATCGTTCGACTTGCATGTGTTAAGCACGCCGCCAGCGTTCGTCCTGAGCCAGGATCAAACTCTCCGTGAATGCTTCCAGGTAATCCTGGTGAACACCACGAGAGCGGAACCACCGGAGGAATAGTCCGATGGTTCACAGCGTCCTCGCTGTGTGTTTTCTTCAAAGGAACCTCGACCACATCGATGATGCGGACGGGGTATCAACATATCTGGCGTTGACTTTTGGCACGCTGTTGAGTTCTCAAGGAACGGACGCTTCCTTTGAAACCGTATCACCGGTTTCTCCGGGCGCTTCCCTTCGGTGTTTCACACGCTATCAGACCCTTTTCCGCTTTCCGAATCCGCGTCTTTCGCATGGCATGCGAAAGCAGATCCGGGATTTGGATCAAGTGACTGAAGGTGCCGCCCTCACCTGGACGCGTCCGCAGCTGACTGCGATGCTTCATCCGGATGGGCAGGGGTACGACAGTACAGCGCCTCACGCGGCCGTGGCAAATCGATTCGGGGCCCCTGGACGGGTCTCCGGCCTGCGCCGCTTGTGCGGAATCCCAAGTTCCTATGACTTACGCTTCTGGGCAGTGCGCTGTCCGGGACAGGCGGTGACGGCGCGAGATGGATCTTCACCCCGGGAGGCTTCCCATGACCACCGTGACGTCTCCGCTCGCCGGGCGCGCGATCGGACTGACAGCGGTTCCGGATCCGGTGTTCTCGGGCGCCATGGTCGGTCCGGGTACGGCGATCGATCCGGTGCTCGAGCCCTCCGTGGCGGTGGCTCCGGTCGACGGCATCGTCGTCTCGTTGCACCCGCACGCGTTCGTGGTCGTGGACGAGGAAGGGCATGGGGTGCTCACCCACCTCGGGATCGACACCGTGCAGCTGAACGGTGACGGCTTCGAGGTGCTCATCAACAAGGGGGACACCGTCAAGCGCGGTGACGCGATCGTGCGCTGGGACCCCGCGGTGGCCGTGGCCGCCGGCAAGTCGCCGATCTGCCCGGTCGTGGCCCTGGAGGCCACGGCCGAATCCCTCTCCGCAGTCCAGGAGGACGGCGACAAGAAGCCGGGCGACGCACTCTTCAGCTGGACGTGACCTCGACGCCGTCCGGAACCGGTCCGGGCGGCGTCGACGGCTAGTACGACATCCACCACGGCGGGGTTCCGCCGTATCAACCGGGGACAGGTGACATGGAGACAACGCTGCGAGGCGTCGGCGTGAGCCACGGGGTGGCCATCGGCGAGGTGCGCCACATGGGCACGGCGGTGCTGGAGCCACCGGCGAAGCAGATTCCGGCCGACGAGGCGCCGCGTGAGCAGGGGCGGGCGCGCCAGGCGGTGGAGGCCGTGTCGGCGGATCTGATCGCGCGGGGCAATCTCGCGGGCGGCGAGGCCCAGGCCGTGCTCGAGGCACAGGCCATGATGGCGCAGGACCCGGAGCTGATCGCCGACGTCGAGCGGCGCATCGCGGTGGGCAGCACCGCCGAGCGCGCGGTGTACGACGCCTTCGCCGCGTACCGGGCGCTGCTGGCCGGGGCCGGGGAGTACCTGGCGGGTCGGGTGGCCGACCTCGATGACGTGCGGAACCGGATCGTGGCGCGGCTGCTGGGTGTGCCGATGCCGGGCGTGCCCGACAGCGACGAGCCGTATGTGCTGATCGCGCGCGATCTCGCCCCGGCGGACACGGCGCTGCTCGACCCGACCCTGGTGCTCGGCTTCGTGACCGAGGAGGGCGGGCCGACGAGCCACAGCGCGATTCTGGCGCGCGCCCTCGGGGTGCCTGCCGTGGTGGCGCTGCCCGGTGCCGGGGAGCTGATCGAGGGCACCATGATCGCCGTGGACGGCAGCACGGGCGAGATCTTCGTGTCGCCGAGCGAGGAGAAGCGGGCGGAGCTGACCCGGGCCGCCGAGGAGCGGCGGGCGGCGCTGGCCGCCTCGTCCGGTCCGGGGGCGACCTCCGACGGGCACAAGGTGCCGCTGCTGGCGAACGTCGGCGGTCCGGCGGACGTACCGGCGGCGGTCGAGGCGGGCGCCGAGGGCGTCGGGCTGTTCCGGACCGAGTTCCTCTTCCTCGACGACAGCACGAAGGCGCCGTCGGAGGAGAAGCAGGCCGAGGCCTACCGGCAGGTGCTGGAGGCGTTCCCCGAGGGCCGCGTGGTGGTGCGGGTCCTGGACGCGGGCGCGGACAAGCCGCTGGACTTCCTCACCCCGTCCGATGAGCCCAATCCGGCGCTGGGCGTACGCGGACTGCGCACGCTGCTGGACCACCCCGAGGTACTGCGGACGCAATTGACGGCGCTGGCCAAGGCTGCGGAGGGGCTGCCGGTCTACCTCGAGGTGATGGCGCCGATGGTGGCCGACCGGCTGGACGCCAAGGCGTTCGCGGACGCGTGCCGGGAGGCCGGGCTCCAGGCGAAGTTCGGCGCGATGGTGGAGATTCCGTCGGCCGCGCTGCGGGCCCGCTCGATCCTTCAGGAGGTCGAGTTCCTTTCGCTGGGCACCAACGACCTGGCCCAGTACACCTTCGCCGCGGACCGGCAGGTGGGTGCGGTGTCGCGGCTTCAGGACCCGTGGCAGCCCGCGCTGCTCGACCTGGTCGCGGCGTCGGCCGAGGCCGCGCAGGCCGAGGGCAAGAGCTGCGGGGTGTGCGGTGAGGCCGCGTCCGACCCGCTGCTGGCGTGTGTGCTGACCGGTCTGGGCGTCACCAGCCTCTCCATGGGTGCCGCGTCGATTCCGTATGTCCGCACCACGCTGGCCAAGCACACGCTCGCCCAGTGCGAGCGGGCCGCTTCGGCGGCGCGCGCGGCGGACACCGCCGAGGATGCCCGCAGGGCCGCGCAGGCGGTGCTGTCCGGCGAGTGAGCCGATGAGCTGAGCAGGGTGCGGGGCCCGTCCCGCCGCGGTGGCCGCGGCGGGACGGGCCCTTCGCCGTGTCACTCCTCTTCGTCCTCGGGCCGGGGAAGCGGGAGGCCCGCCCGGTACTCGACGCCGTGCTCCGGCGGGATCGGCTCGCCGGTCTGTGCGTCGGTGCAGTACGCGGTGAAGACCTCGGCCTCGCTCAGCGGGCGCGGCCAGCCGTCGCGCAGCGCCCAGCCGCGGACCGTGTCCGGCGCTCCGGGCAGGCTCGTCCGCAGGACCATGCCGCAGGGGCTTCCGGTGGCGATGCCGCAGGCCAGCACGGTGCGGAAGACCAGTGCGCCGGGCTCGGCGAGCGTCGGCTGCCGCCCTTCCCGTGCGGTGGCGTGCACCGCGGCGGCCAAGGGGGTGCCGTGCGCCGGGACGCTGCACACCAGGTGGTGCAGGCCCGGCCCCGCCGCGTCGAGCACCGCGGACAGCGCGGCCGTGGCGCGGTCGAACGCCGCGCGACCGGTGCCGTCCCCACAGCCGCCGCAGCAGCCGCAGCCGCCCGCTCGGGCGAGCACGGCCGAGGCGTACTCCCAGGTGGCGCGCTCCTCGGCGACGGTGATCAGGCGCGGCAGCAGCTGGTCGATGGGCTGGCCCTCGTAGACGACGGTGGCACCCGTGGACGCCACCTCCGCCGTGTAGCGGCTGCGGCTCACGGGGGTGTCCGGGTCGAGCCGGGTGTGCGCGCAGTACTCCTCGTACGCGACCGGGTCGAAGAGCGCGACGGTGGTGTGCACGCCCTGTGACGCCAGCGCCCGCAGCAGCCCCTCCATCCGCCGCAGGTACCGGGTGTGGTCGTCGAAGCCGAAGGACGCGTACCGCCGCATCGCGGCGAAGTCGTCCTCGGCCGCCAACAGCGCCACTACGCTGGGCACTTCCCTGCGTAAGGCCCGGATCGCGGTGGGCTTCCCGCAGTGCGTGCCGCCGGTGTCGGTGTGCGCCATGACTCCCCCTCAGCGCGGACGTTCAGTGCTCACTCACCGTAACCGCGGGCACTGACAACGCTCCGGCGGACGCGTCATCAGGCTGTCAGCCGCGGAGCCGGTCGAGGCGGAACGGGGTGAGGGCGGCGGGGCGGCGGCCGGTGACGACGTAGGAGGCCAGTTCGCTGCCGGTGACCGGGCCGAGCGTCACGCCCAGCATCCCGTGGCCCGTGGCGGTGAAGGCGTTCCCGGGGCCGGGCACGCGGTCGATGACCGGCAGTCCGTCGGGCAGGAACGGCCGACCGCCGACCCAGGGGTCGCGGATCAGCGCCACCAGGTCGTCGGGATCGTCGAACCACGGCCCGAGGTAGTGGCGGCTCGCCCGGGCGACGGCGACGATCCTGCGCCAGTCGAGCCGGTTGTTGTTGCCGCTCAGCTCCATCGTCCCCGCGATGCGGGTGGTGCCGCCGATCGGGGAGGCCACCGCCCGGTGTTCGCCGAAGTACAGCGTGTGCGTCGGTGCGGGGTGGAGGTCCACGGAGAAGCTGTAGCCCTTGCCCGCCTGGAGCGGCAGGTGGTGTCCCAGCTCGTGCAGCAGGTCCGCGGAGCGCACTCCGGCCGCGATGACGACGGCCGAGCAGGGGATCTCGCCGGTGTCGGTGACCACCGCGGTGACCCGGCCCCCGGCCGATCCGCGCCGGAAGCCGGTCGCGGCCACATTCTCGTGGACCTTCACCCCGGTTGCCGCCAGCCGTTCTTCGAGGGCCCGGGCGAAGGCCACCGGGTCCAGGACGCCTTCGCCGGGGACGAGGTAGGCGGCGCGGACCTCGGGCGCCAGCGAAGGGTCCAGGGCCATCGCCTCGGCGCCGGTGCTGACGTCGTCCGGGAGCGGATAGCGGCCGTCCGCCATCTGCCGCTGGAGCTGGAGGTGGTGGCGCGCCTCGCCGGGCGAGAGAAACGCGTGCACCATGCCGGGGCGGCTGAGGGTGGTCTCGACTCCCGCTTCGCGCAGCCCGTCGAAGAGTGCGAACGTGCCGCGGTTCAGCTCGGCGATCGCCGCATAGCCGCGCCGGAACGCCGCGGGTGTGCTGCTGCGCCAGAAGCGCCACAGCCACCGTACGAACGCGGGATCCGGCAGCGGGCGCAGATAGAGCGGGGAGTCCGGCCGCCCGAGGGAGCGCGCCGCGTACCGCAGGACGCCCGGGGCGGGGACGGGGGTGGAGTGGCTGAGGCAGACCCACCCCGCGTTGCCGCGCGAGACGCCGGAGCCCACACCGCGCCGTTCCACGATCTCGACCGGCAGCCCGCGCTCGGCCAGGTAGTACGCCGTGCACAGGCCGACCACCCCGCCGCCGACGACCACCACGGGACCGCTGCCGTGCATTGTGTCCATGACGCGTCCCCTATTCGGCGGACTCGTAGGTGGTCAGGAACGCCCGGGTCCGGGCCTGTCGGGGGCGGCCGAGCACCTCGGCGGGCGGGCCCGCCTCGATGATCCGGCCGCCGTCGACGAAGGCGACCCAGTCGGACACCTCGCGGGCGAAGGGCAGTTCGTGGGTGACGAGCATCATCGTCATCCCCTCCTCGGCCAACTCGCGCATGACCCGCAGCACTTCACGGGTCGCCTCCGGGTCGAGCGACGAGGTGGGTTCGTCGAAGAGCAGCACTTCGGGCTTGAGGGCGAGCGCCCGCGCGATGGCGACCCGCTGCTGCTCGCCGCCGGACATCTGGTCGGGGTGGGCGAGGCCGCGGTGGGCGAGCCCGACCCGGCGCAGCAGCACGACGGCCCGCTCCAGGGCCTGCCGTTCGGGGACGCCCGCCTTGACCTGGGCCAGCATGACGTTCTCGACGGCGGTCAGGTGCGGGAAGAGGTGGAAGCGCTGGAAGACCATGCCGACCGTGCGGCGCAGCCGGGCGAGGTCGCGGCAGACCGTCCGTCCGTCGCTGTGCACCGTCTCGCCCGCCACCTCGATGGTGCCGGTGTCCGGCCGCTCCAGCAGGTTGACGCAGCGCAGCAGTGTGGTCTTTCCGCCGCCGCTCTGCCCGATGACGCTGACGATCCGGCCGCGCGGTACGTCGAGGGAGACGTCGTCGAGGACGCGGCGCCCGTCGAAGGACTTGCCGAGGTCTCTGATCCGTATGACGGCGTCGGTGGGCCGCGGGGCGGTGGTCCCGGTCGTCGTACCGGGGGCCTGGGCCGCCGCGGTGACGGGCTCGGTCATGCCGTCGCCTCCTTCGGGGACGGTGGGTCGGCCGGCGCGGGCGCCTCGGCGAGCAGGGCGCGGGCGGTCCGCAGTCGGCGCCGCCGCTTCGGGGTCAGCGGCTTTCCGGCCCGTATGGCGCGCTCCAGCGCGAGCAGCAGCTGGGACAGCGGGTAGCAGAGGGCGAAGTACACGGCCGAGATGACGAGGTACACCTCCAGCGCCCGGAAGGTGGAGGAGGTGATGAGCCGGGCCTCGGACATCAGCTCGGCGGCGGAGATCGTGACCAGCAGGGAGGTGCCCTTGAGCAGGTCGACCAGCATGGTGTTGGTGCCGGGCAGCGCCAGGCGCAGCGCCTGGGGGAAGATCACGTGCCCGAAGACGCTGAGGCGGCCCAGTCCGAGCGCCTCGCCGGCCTCCGTCTGGCCGTCGTGGATTCCGCTGATGGCGGCGCGGAAGATCTCGGACAGGTAGGCGGAGTAGAAGACGATGAGGCTCAGGCATCCGGCGGTGAAGACGTCGAGGCGGATGTCGACGGACCCCAGGCCGAAGTAGGTCAGGAAGATGATGGCGAGCAGGGGGATGTTCTTGAACAGTTCGGTGTACACGGCGGCGAGCGCGCGCAGCGGCCATACGCGGCTCAGCCGCAGCAGCGCCACCACCAGGCCGAGGAGTGCCGCGCCCGCGAAGCTCACGGCGGTGTACGACAGCGTCTTCAGCAGGGCGTCCAGCAGATCGGAGCGGTAGTCGGACCAGGGGACCTGGAACAGTCCGGCGGCGGTCGTCACGTTCGTGGCCTCCTCACTGCGCGGCGGTGCCGATGGACGGTGCGTTCCAGTCGGCGGGCCGGTCGACTCCGCGCCGTGCGGGGGCGACGTCGGAGGCGGGCTTCAGGAACTGTGCCGGGTCGCCGCCCCACTTCTTGATGAGCTTCGTCAGCTCGCCGTTCTTGTACATGGCGTCGATCTGGGCGGAGATGGCCTTCTCCAGCTTGGTGGCCTTCTTGGGGAGGTAGAAGCCGGTCTGGTACGGGCGGAAGTACTCGTAGGCGGGCTTGGCCTTGACCTGTGCGGCGGTCGGCGGCGTCAGGTATTGGGTCTTGATCTGCTCGGACCGTTCCTTCTCGGCCGCGATGATGATGAGCGGGTCCAGGAAGCCGACGTCGATGCGGCCCGCGGCGAGGTCGTCGAAGACGCCGTTGGCGTCGGGGTAGGCGCGGAGCTTCGCGCCGGGGACGGCCTTGATGGACTTGACCCAGACGTAGCCCTCGACGGTGCCGAGGCGCAGTCCCTTGAGGTCGTTGATGGTCTTGTACGTCTTGCCCGAGCCGACCGCCATCGCCGGGGGCGAGTAGTAGGGCGGATCCGTGAACAGTCCCTGCTTCTGGCGCTCCTTGGTCCAGGCGACGCCGCCGATGGTGATGTCCATCCGCCGGGACTGGACCCCGGCGAGCATGCCCGCGAAGTCCGTGGTCTCGGGCTGGATGGTGAGGCCGAGCTTCTTGGCGGCGTAACTGAGGATGTCGCCGTCGAGGCCGACGATCTTGCCGTTCTTGACGGTGGTGTAGGGCGCGTAGGGCTGGACGGCCACTTTCAGGACGCCGGGGTCGATCGTCCCGAGCGCGGCCGTCTTCGCGGAGACCTTCTTGGGGGCCGCGGCGTCGCTGTCCGATCCACAGGCGGTCAGGGCGAGGAGCGGCATGACGGACAGGGCTGTGAGGAGGATGCGTACACGGGCCATCGGCGTTCGGCCTTCCGTGTCAGGGCTGGGCAGGGCCCGCCGTTCACCGCGTCATCACCGCGGCGGGGGTGTGAATTGCCCCATACGCTACGAGTGCACCGAGCTTCGGTCACTGGTTGCTTCGTACGAATATATGGCGAGAAAGAACCGCCGCACTGTATGGTGCGTCCACTTCGCGCCGCCTCGCGCGCCCCTTCCGCGCACCTCTCGACGGGGGTCCCGCATGCTCAGCCCGTCACTCGCCCAGGAGATAGCCGGGGACACCTCGGCGGTCATCGGATTCAACGTCCTCATCACCGACAGCGAGGGCACCGTCATCGGCAGCGGCGACCGGAGCCGCATCGGCACCTTCCACGAGGCGTCCGTCGAGGTGTTGCGCACCCAGGAGCCCGCCACGCACACCACCGCGCAGGCGCAGTCCCTGCGGGGCGTGCGCCCCGGTGTCACCCTCCCCCTGGTCCGGGACGGGCACGCGGTCGGCACGGTCGGGATCACCGGCACGCCCGCCCAGGTGGGCCGCTTCGGGCTGCTGGTGAAGCGGCAGACGGAGATCCTCATGCGGGAGTCCGTACTGCTGCGCTCGCGGGTGCTCAGGGAACGGGTGCTGGAGGATCTGATCGCCGACGTCGCCTCGTACGACGCCCAGGTGGTCGAGCCCGACTTCATCGTCTTCCGCGCCGCGGAGCTGGGCTTCGACCTGCGGCTCGCCCGGGTCGCGATCGCGATGGAGGTGACGGTGCCGGACGCGGAGCGCCGGGGCGGCGGGCGCGGCCACGGAACCGGGTACGCCGGTGGGCACCGGCCCCGGGACACCGCGCTGGTCCGCCCGGAGCTGCTGCGCACCGTCCGCGAGGCGTTCCCCGATCCGCAGGACATCGTCGCGAGCGCCGCCCCCGGGTGGATCGGGGTGCTGCACCGGCTGCGGGGCGAGGCGCTCGACCCGGGCGTGGCGGCCGTCTGCGGCCGGCTCACGGAGGTCGCCGACGCGCGGTACGGGCTGGTGCTGCGCGCCGGGATCGGCGAACCGGCCTCCTCGGTCGGCGGGCTGCACGACTCGTACCAGGACGCGTGCGACGCGCTGCGGCTCGGCGCCCGCGTCGCCGCCGACTCCCCCGACGCCCATGTCCATCTCATCGGCGATCTGCGCGGCCACCAGCTGCTGGCCGCGGTCGGGCAGCACGCCCGGGCCCGGCTCATCGCCCTGACCACGCTGGACCTGCGCGGGCAGCCGGACTGGCCGGTGCTGCGGGAGACGGTGGTGGCGTGGTGCGAGAACGGCTTCAACCTGGTGCGGGCGTCGGCGGCGCTGCACATCCACCGCAACACCCTCGTCTACCGCATCAACAAGATCGAGCAGATCAGCGGCCGCTCACTGCGCGACCGCGGTGCGCTCTCCCTCTATCTGGCCTGCCTGGCCGACCAGTTGGACACGACGCACGTCTAGTCGGCCGAGACGCCCTTCGTCCGGGCCAGGCGCTCGTAGTACTTCAGCAGATCGATGTCGTCCACCGACCCCGGGTTGACGGCCTTGTCCAGCGAGGTGCCCTGGAGGAGGCGCTTGACCGGGACCTCGATGCGCTTGCCGGTGAGGGTGTGGGGGACGCCCGGCACCTCGATGACCTCGTCGGGGACGTGGCGCGGGGAGAGCTGGGTGCGGATGGTGGTCTTGATGCGCGCCAGCAGGTCCTCGTCCAGGGTGGCGCCCGGGGCGAGGTGGACGAAGAGCGGCATCCAGTAGCCGCCGTCGGGCTGTTCGACGCCGATGACGAGGGATTCGCGGATCTCGGGGAGGCGTTCGACCGCCTCGTAGATGTCGGCGGACCCCATCCGTACGCCCTGCCGGTTGAGCGTGGAGTCGGAGCGGCCGTGGATGACGACGGTGCCGCGCGATGACCGACGGTGAAGTAGCTGTCGCGGTGACCGGACCAGGACGGCATGGGGCGCCCAGACCTCGTCGACCACCGGCCTGCCCTGCGGGTCCCACGCCTGGAGGTCGGTGCCCAGCCCGGGGGCCTGGAGCTCGCCGATGTGGACGGGGAGGGTCGGCACGGCGCCCGCGAAGCAGCTGCACACATCGGTGCCGCCACTGACGGAGGCGATCCACATGTCCTCGGCCACCTCGTCGTGGATCCAGCGGAAGCCGTCCGGTGGCAGCGGCGAGCCGGTGGTCGCGACGCACTTCACGCGCGACAGGTCGAAGTCGCGCCCCGGGTGGACACCGGCCTTGCGGCAGGCCATGACGTACGCGGCGGAGGTGCCGTACAGCGTGGTGCCGGTGCGCTCGGCGATGCGCCACTGGGCGGCGGTGTCCGGATAGCCGGGGCTGCCGTCGTACAGCACCACGGTGGCGCCGGACAGCAGCCCGGACACCAGGAAGTTCCACATCATCCAGCCGGTGGAGGTGTACCAGAAGAAGCGGTCCTCGGGGCTCAGGTCGCAGTGCAGGCCCAGCTGCTTGAGGTGCTCCAGCAGGATGCCGCCCTGGGACTGCACGATCGCCTTGGGCAGCCCGGTGGTGCCGGAGGAGTAGAGCACCCACAGGGGGTGGTCGAAGGGCACCTGCTCGAAGACCGGTTCGCTCGCGTCGCGGACGATGTCGTCCCAGGCCAGTGCCCCTTCGGGGGCGGGGGTGCCCAGCAGCGGGATGTGGACGACGGCGCGCACGGTGGGCAGTTCGCGGCGCAGCTCGGCGACGGTTTCGGTGCGGTCGTGCGTCTTGCCGCCGTAGGCGTAGCCGTCGACGGTGAACAGGACGACCGGCTCGACCTGCTGGAAGCGGTCCAGGACGCTGCGCGCGCCGAAGTCGGGGGCGCAGGAGGTCCACACCCCGCCGACGGCGGCGGTGGCGAGGAACGCGATGGCGGCCTGCGGGATGTTGGGGAGGTAGCCGCTGACCCGGTCGCCGGGGCGGACGCCGAGCCGGCGCAGCGCGGCGGCGGCCGCGCCGACCTGGGCGCGCAGCTCGGCCCAGGTGACGGGGCGCGGCTCATGGGTCTCGTCGACGTGCAGCAGCGCGGGGTCGTCGGCGCGGGCGGGGTCCTCCCCGGCGCGCAGCGCGTGCTCGGCGTAGTTGAGGGTGGCGCCGGGGAACCAGCGGGCGCCGGGCATGGCCGGGTCTGCGAGCACGGTGTCGTACGGGGTGCCGAAGCGCACCTCGAACCACTCGGCGACCGCCCCCCAGAACGTCTCCAGCTCCTCCACCGACCAGCGGTGCAGCGCGGCGTAGCTCGCGGCCGGGTCACCGGGGCGGGCGGCGGGCGCACCGTGCCGCTCGGCCGCCCAGGCGTGGAAGCGGGTCAGCTGGGCGCGCTCGATCCGGTCCGCGCCGGGCTGCCACAGGGGGCCGGGCAGGTCGTCGGGGTGCGCTGCGGTGTTCATCTGTGTCGGCTCCCGGGAGGTCCGCTTCTGTCCGCTTCGATCCGCTTCGGTGCAATTGATCCGGTTGGTCCGCATCGTCTGCTGCATCTGCGTCCGAGCAGGACGATGCCATGTGATCGACTTGTGCACCAGGGGCGCCACTCCACATCCACGGTGGGGAGGCATGTGGGACGACACATGCGTGGTGGGTGGCATGTGGGACGACCACGGGTGAACGGCAGTTGAACTATGGTCGCGTCCTGCCTTGTCAATGGCACAGTGATCAGTATGAATGCGCGTGACCTGGTGCGGTCGGTGAAGGTGGTCGGTACGGCGCAGGGGCTGCGCTCCCTGCGCTGGGCATGGCGGCGCCGGCGTTCGGACGCGACCGGGCTGCCGCGGCGGGGCGCGGAGCTGGCGCGGGTGCCGGGGGTGGTGGAGGGCGCGGATCCGCAGCCGGGCGGTGGTGTGGTGCGGTTCGCGCGGTCCTCGCTGCGGGTGCGGGTGGCGGCGGGCGGCGCGGTGTTCTGCGGGTGGGACGGGGCCGAGCCGGAGCCGTCGTACGCGCTCGACGGCGCCTGCCCGGAGGCGGACGAGCGGGCCCAGCTGGAGCCGGACACGGACGGCGGCTGGCGGGTGGTGTCGGAGCGGGTGACGGTCGCGGTGTCACGGATGGGCACGGTGGAGGTGCGCACCCCGGGCGGGGTGGTGCTGCGGCGGGATCTGCCGCCGCGCTGGTGGGAACCGGCCGAGGCGGTGATCGACCGCGGCTGCGAGGGGCGCGGCGCGGGGGTCACGGACGCGCGCTGGCACCAGCGGTCGGAGGTGGCGGCGGACGCGCGGTTCTTCGGGCTCGGCGGACGGGCGTGCGGGCCGCGGCTGACGGACGGCTCGTACCGGCTGTGGAACACCGACCCCGGCGGTGGCTTCGGGCCGGGCGACGATCCGCTGTACCTGACCATGCCGGTGCAGCTGGTGGTGGCCGACGCAGGCACCCATCTGGTGTTCCACGACAACTCGTGGGACGGCACGGTCACCCTGCGGGAGGGCGAGGAGGGCGCGGGCTCGGGGCACGACCGGCCGGGTGGGGTACGGATGCGCATGGAGGGCGGGCCGCTGCGCTACTGGGTGTTCGTGGGCACCCCGGCGCGGGTGCTGCACGGCTGGGCGGCGCTGACCGGCTCCCCCGCGGTCCCGCCGGGCTGGGCCCTGGGCCACCACCACGCGCGCTGGGGGTTCGGCGACGCGAACGAGGTGCGGCGGGTGGTGGCGGGCTACCGGGAGCGGGACCTGCCGCTGTCCGCGCTGCACCTGGACATCGACCACCTGGCCGGGAACCGGGTCTTCACGGTGGACCCGGCGCGGTTCCCCGATCTGCCCGGGCTCGCCGCCGAGCTGCGCGCGGACGGGGTGCGGCTGGTGTCGATCGTGGAGCCCGCGGTGAAGGCGGAGCCGGGCAACGCGGTGTACGACAGCGGGGCGGCGGCGGAGGGGTTCGTGACCGACGCCCGCGGCCGTGAGGTGCGCGGGGTGATGTGGGCGGGCGAGTCGGTGTTCCCGGACTTCACCGATCCGCGGGTGCGCAAGTGGTGGGGCGGGCTGTACGCGGAGCGGCTGGAGCAGGGCTTCTCCGGGGTGTGGCACGACCGGTGCGAGCCGGTGTCGTTCGCCGCCTTCGGCGAGCCCACGCTGCCGCGCTCGGCCCGGCACGCCCTGGAGGGCCGGGGCGGCGACCACCGGGAGGCGCACAACGTGTACGGGCTGGCCATGGCCCGGGCCGGGTACGAGGGGCTGGGCGAGCTGCGCCCCGACGAGCGGCCGTTCGTCTTCTCCCGCTCCGGCTGGGCGGGGCTCCAGCGGTACGGGGGCAGCCGGTCCGGGGAGGTGACGACGGGCTGGCCGGGGCTGCGCGCCTCCCTGGCGCTGGTGATCGGGCTCGGGCTTTCGGGGGTTCCGTACTCCGGCCCGGACATCGGCGGCTTCACCGGCTCCCCGTCGCCGGAGCTGTATCTGCGCTGGTTCCAGCTGGGTGCGTACCTGCCGCTGTTCCGTACGCATTCGGCGATCACCGCCGGGCGGCGCGAGCCGTGGGAGTTCGGGGCCGAGGTGCTGGAGCACGCGGCGGCGGCGCTGCGCGAGCGGCAGCGGCTGCTGCCGTACTTCATGACGCTGGCGCGGCTGGCGGAGCGTACCGGCGCGCCCTATGTGCGGCCGGTGTGGTGGCGGCAGCCCAAGGACCGGGCGCTGCGCGACTGCGGGGACGCCTTCCTGCTGGGCGACGCGCTGCTGGTGGCCCCGGTGCTGGAGGAGGGCGCGGTGCGGCGGGCGGTGCGGCTGCCCCGCGGCCACTGGTACGACACGGCGACCGGCCGCGCCTACGAGGGCCCCGGGCAGGTGGTGGTCGACGCCCCGCTGTCCCGGATCCCGGTGCTGGCCCGTGCGGGCGCGGTGATACCCGTCGCGTCGCCGGACGGCGGCGTGGAGCTGGAGGTGTGGCCGCCGTGCCAGGGGCGCAAGGGCGGCGGGTCGCTGGCGGTGGACGCGGGCGACGGCTGGGACAAGGCGGAGCTGGTGCGGTTCGTCTCCCGGCTGCGCGGGGACGAGGTGCGGATCGAGCGGGAGGGCGGCGTCGAGGCGGGGTATCCGGTGCGGGTGCGGGGCGCGGCTCCGGAGGTCCGGTCGCCGCGCAAGCGCTGACGGTCGGGCCGACGGCGGGTGCGCCGGGGTTCACGGCCCGGCGGGACTGGGTAACTCGGTGTCCATGCCAAGAATCACCGCCGCGCTGCGTGCGCTCGCCCTGCCCGTCGCCGCCCTGATGGCCCTCGCCTCGCCCGCTCCGGCGCGGGCGGAGGCCGAGCCCCAGGCGCCGAAGGAGTTCGTGGCGCTGAGCGATGTGGATCCGACGATCCGCCAGGAGATCCGGTACTTCACCCCGCACAACTTCACCGGCCGCCCCGTCGAGGGCTATCGCAGGCCCCTGTGCCTGCTGACCCGCCCGGCGGCCAGGGCGCTGCACCGGGCGCAGCGTCAACTGCTGCGCCGGGGCTACACCCTGAAGGTGTACGACTGCTACCGGCCGCAGCGCGCGGTGGACACCTTCGTCGACTGGGCGAAGGACCTCGACGACCAGCGGATGAAGCGCGAGTTCTATCCGGACGTCGACAAGACCCGGCTGTTCGAGGACGGTTACATCGCCGAGAAGTCGGGCCACAGCCGCGGCAGCACCATGGACCTGACGATCGTGAAGCTGCCCGCGCTGCCGACCCGTCCGTACATTCCGGGCGAGAAGCTGGTGCCGTGCTACGCGCCGCAGAAGGAGCGCTTCCCCGACAACTCGGTGGACATGGGCACCGGTTACGACTGCTTCGACACGCTCTCGCACACCCTCGACCCGCGGATCAAGGGCAAGCAGCGGGCCAACCGGCTGCTGCTCAAGGGGGCGCTGGAGGCCCAGGGCTTCGTCAACCTGGCCGAGGAGTGGTGGCACTACACGTATAAGCCGGAGCTGTTCCCGGACACCTACTTCGACTTCCCGGTCTCGCGCCGGTCGCTGCACTGAGACCTCACAGCCGCCCGCCCGCGGTGTCCGAGGACAGCCGCTGCGCGATGGCCACGGGCACCACGGACAGGGCGATGAGCAGGGCGGCGACGACGTTGACGACGGGGGCCTGGTGCGGCCGGGCCAGGTTCTCGTAGATCCAGATGGGCAGGGTGCGGGTGCCGGGGCCTGCGGTGAAGGTCGTCACCACGATCTCGTCGAAGGACAGCGCGAAGGCGAGCAGCGCGCCCGCGAAGAGCGCCGAGCGCATGGCCGGGAAGGTGACGTGGCGGAAGGTCTGCCAGGGGCGCGCACCGAGGTCCGCGGACGCCTCGGCCATCGAGGGGGCGATACGGCGCAGCCGGGCCGCCACGTTGTTGAACACGACCACGATGCAGAAGGTGGCGTGCCCGACGACCACTGTGAACAGGCCGAAGCCGATGCCGAGCGGGTCCAGGACGGTGCGGAAGGCGGCGTTGAGGGCGATGCCGCTGACGATGCCGGGCAGCGCGATCGGCAGCACCAGCAGGAAGGACACGGTCCGTCGGCCGAAGAAGCGGTGCCGGTGGACGGCGTACGCGGCCATGGTGCCCAAGCCCAGGGCGATCCCGGTGGCGGCGAGCCCGGCCTTGAGCGAGGTGAGCAGCGCGTCGCGAGCGCCGTGGTTGTGCAGGGCGGCGCGCCACCACTCCCCCGTGAGACCGCTGGGCGGCCAGCCGAAGGAGCGGTCGGCGTTGAAGGAGTTGAGCAGGACGAGCAGCAGGGGCGCGTAGACGACGGCGAGTCCGGCGGCGGTGACGCAGCCGAGGACGATCCGGGCAGTGCGCGAGAGCCTCATGGGGCATTACCTCACAGCGCGTCGAGGGCGCCGGCGCGGCGTACGGCGGCCAGGTAGCAGACGATGAGGACGACGGGGACGGCGGAGAGCGCGGCGGCCATCGGCAGGTCGAGGGTGACCTGGGAGGCGATGGCGTTGCCGAGGAGCTGGGTCTTGCCGCCGACGATCTGCACGGTGATGTAGTCGCCGAGGCTGAGCGAGAAGGTGAAGACGGATCCGGCGAACAGGGCGGGGCGTACGGCGGGCAGGACGACCGAGCGCAGGGTGCGCCAAGTGCCCGCGCCGAGGTCGGCGGAGGCTTCCAGGGTGCGTTCGGGGAGCCGTTCCAGGGCCGCGTACACCGGGAGGATCATGTACGGGAGCCAGAGGTAGGCGAGCACCAGGACGACGGCGGGGGTGCCGTAGCCGGGCCCGTGCAGCCCGAGCGGGGAGAGCAGGGAGTTGACCACGCCGTCCTCGCTCAGCATCACCCGCCAGGCGTACGCCTTGACGAGGTAGCTCGCCCACAGCGGGGTGAGCACGGCCACCAGCAGCGGCCGCCGCCACCGCGGGCCCGCGACGCGCGCCATGCAGAAGGCCATGGGCAGGGCGAGGAGGGCGTCGAGGAGGGTCACGGCGGCGGCGATGGTGAGGGTGCGCAGCGCGATGGTGCGGTAGACGGGGGTGGTCAGCAGCTCGCGGATGTTGTCGGTGTTCCAGGTGCGGACGACGTCGGAGGTGAAGGAGTCGGTGGTCCAGAAGGCGGAGAGGAGGAGGACGGCGAGCGAGCCGAGGTAGGCCAGGGTCAGCCACAGCAGGGGCGGTCCGAGGAGCGCGGCCAGGCGTAACCGCGCTCCCCCGACCCCGGCGCGACGCACCCCCTTAGCCCTTGACCTCGGTCCAGGCGCGGGTCCACTGGGCGTAGTCGGTGCAGGTGGCGTTCTTACGGCCGTCGAGACACTGTTTGATCGGTGTGGTCCAGAAGTGGACGCGCTGGAAGTACTTCTCGTCGTCGGCGTGGAAGACGGCGCAGTGGTTCGGGTCGGAGGTCTCGGCGCACGCCTTGCGGTTGGCGGGGGCCTCGCCGAAGTACTCGGCGACCTGGGCGTTGACCTTCGGGGAGACGATCCAGTCGAGCCACCTGTAGGCGCAGTTGGGGTGTTCGGCCTTCGCGGAGACCATCCAGGTGTCGGACCAGCCGGTGGCGCCCTCCTTGGGCAGCACGGCCTTGACGGGCGCCTTCTCGGCCTGGGTGAGGTTCGCGATGACCTGCCAGGTGGTGCCGATGACGCTGTCGCCGCCCTTGAAGGCGGTGATCTCCTTCTGGTAGTCGCTCCAGTACTCGCCGATCGCCCGGTGCTGCTTCTTGAGGAGGGTGACGGCGGCGTCGAGCTGCTTCTTGTCGAGCGCGTACGGGTTCTTGATGCCGAGCGACGGCTTGGCGTGCATGAGGTAGAGCGCGGCGTCGGCGATGTAGATGGGCGAGTCGTACGCGGTGACCCGGCCCTGGTGCGCGGCGGCGCCGTCGAAGACGGCGCGCCAGGAGTCGGGGGCGGGCCTGACCTTGTCGGTGCGGTACATGAGGAGGTTGGCGCCGCGGCCGTGCGGGATGCCGTACATCCGGCCGTCCTTGGAGTTGAACGGCTGCTGCTTGAGGGCCGGGAAGACATCCTTGTAGTTCGGCACCAGCTTGGTGTTGACGGGGGCGGCGTCGCCGGAGGCGATGAGGCGCAGGGTGGCATCGCCGGAGGCGGAGACCGTGTCGTACTGGCCGGTCTTCATGAGGGACACCATCTCGTCGGAGGTGCCAGCGGTCTTGGTGTTGACCTTGCAGCCGGTCTTCTTCTCGAAGGGGTGCACCCAGTCGGCCCGGGGGTCGTTGGAGCCGTCCTCGGCGTAGCCCGCCCAGGCGATGATGTTGACCTTGCCCTCGCCCTTGCCGAGTGTGTCGGGGGCGCGCGCGGCCTTGCCGTCGTCGTCGGATCCGCAGCCAGCGGCGGTCAGCAGCAGCGCGCACACGGCCGCCGCGGACCTCCACGCGGATGTCGTCCGTTTCCGCATCCGGTCCTCCTCGTCCCATTTGGCGCTCGAGGCCCCGTCAGTATCCGCGTGGCGCGTACGCCGACGCCAGGGTGCCTCCGGCGATCCATGGGTCAACTGGGCACCGGGAAGGCGTCCTTCTCGTCCCAGACCAGCCTGATCTCGGCCTGGGGGCGGGCCGTGGGCGGGAGTTCGGCCAGGTTCTGCCGGTGGACGGTGAGCCGGTCGCCGTGTGGGAGCGCGATGGTGAAGCGGGTGTGCGCCCCGGCGTGCACGATGTCGGCGATGCGCCCCGTGACCGTGCGCTCGCCGTCGAGCGGGGCGTCGGCGGGGTCGGCGAGCCGGATGCGCTCGGGGCGGATGCTGTACGCGCCGGGGCGGCCGACCACCCGGACGGCGGCCTCGCCGCTCAGCAGGTTGGTGGTGCCGACGAAGCCCGCGACGAAGGCGGTGGCGGGGCGTTCGTACACCTCCAGGGGCGGGCCGGTCTGTTCGATCCGGCCGTCGGAGACGACGGCGACGCGGTCGCTCATGGTCAGCGCCTCCTCCTGGTCGTGGGTGACCAGGAGGAAGGTGATGCCGGTGGTGCGCTGGAGTTCCTTCAGCTCGGTCTGCATCTCCTGACGGAGCCGCAGGTCGAGGGCGCCGAGCGGTTCGTCGAGGAGCAGCACGGCGGGCCGGTCGACGAGGGCCCGGGCGAGGGCGACGCGCTGGCGCTGCCCGCCGGAGAGCGCGTCGGGGCGGCGGGGCGCGAAGCCGTCGAGGCGGACGGTGGCGAGGGCCTCGCGGGCGCGGGCGGTGCGCTCCGGCTTGCGGACGCCTCGCACGGTGAGCGCGTACGCCACGTTCTGCTCGACGGTCATGTGCGGGAAGAGCGCGTAGTCCTGGAAGACGGTGTGCACATCACGGCGGTGCGGGGGCAGCGCGGTGACGTCCCGCCCGGCGAGTTCGATACGGCCGCCGGTGGGCCGTTCGAACCCGGCGATCAGACGCAGCAGCGTGGTCTTGCCGGAGCCGGAGGGGCCGAGGAGCGAGAAGAACTCGCCCGCGCGGAGGGTGAGATCGACGGCGTCCACCGCGCGCACGGTGCCGAACTCCTTGGTGACGGCCGTGCAGCGGACCGCCTCTTCCGTCTCCGCCACGCCTGCTCCCCTCGCCGCACCGGCTGATCAGGGTCGTGATCGCGCCGGTCGCCGGCATCCGTCCTGCTACCTGGGTTACCCGTCGTACGGTCCCTGTGCAACACTTCTGACGTTCCGTCAGGTATTCGGCCCTCACCGCCGGGAGAAGTCGTGGCATCTGCGCGTACGCCCGTGGTCGCCGGATGGTTCACCTCCGGCGACGGGGACTTCCGGCTGCTGGGGACCCGCTGCCGGGCCTGTGGCGCGGTGTACTTCCCGCGCGAGGACACCTTCTGCCGGGCGCCCGGTTGCGCCGGTGAGGAGCTGGACGAGGTGCCGCTGTCGCGGCGCGGCCGGGTGTGGTCGTACACCGACGGCCGCTACCGCCCGCCCGCCCCGTACCCGTCCGATCCCGGACGCGACTGGGAGCCGTACACGCTGATCGCCGTGGAGCTGGCCGCCGAGCGGATGGTGGTGCTCGGGCAGGGCGCGCCCGGGGTGACGGTGGCGGACCTGGCGGTCGGCATGGAGGTCGAGGTGGTGCCGGGGGTGCTGGCCGGGGAGGGCGGGCAGAGCTGGAGAACCTGGCACTGGCGGCCGGTCCCCGCCGAGGACGCGGAGGGCTCGTCATGACCGGCGAGGTGGCGGTGATCGGCGCCGGGATGCACCCGTGGGGCAAATGGGGCCGGAGCTTCGTGGAGTACGGGACGAAGGCGGCGCGGGCGGCGCTCGCGGACGCCGGGCTCGACTGGCCGGACATCGCGTCGGTGGTCGGCGCGAACGCCGTGCGCTGCGGCTATCCCGGCCAGGTGGCGGGGGCGACCTTCGCCCGGGCGCTGGGCTGGCAGGGGGCGCGCGTCACCAGCGTGTACGCCGCCTGCGCGTCCGGTGCGCGGGCCATCGACACCGCCCGCGCCCAGATCCTGTCCGGCATGGTGGACACGGTGCTGGTGGTGGGCGCGGACGCGGCGCCCAAGGGTTTCTTCGCACCGTCCGGCGGCGACCGGCCCGACGACCCGGACTGGCTGCGCTTCCGGGTGCTGGGCGCCACCAACCCGGCGTACTTCGCGCTGTGGGCGCGCCGCCGGATGGCGGTGTACGGGGACACGCCCGAGGACTTCGCGGCGGTCAAGGTGAAGAACGCGGCCGCGGGGGCCGCCAACCGTCACGCCCGCTACCGCTCCCCCGTGACCGCCGAGGAGGTGGCCGCCTCGCCGGTGGTGGCCGATCCGCTGCGGCTGCTGGACATCTGCGCCACCTCGGACGGGGCCGCGGCGCTCGTGCTGAGCAGCGTGGACTTCGCGCGGCGGCACGGGGTGGCGGACCCGGTGCGGATCCGGGCCGTCTCGTCCGTCGCACCGGTGTATCCGCGGACCGCGCTCGACCTGCCGGACATCGCCACCGACTCCGCCCCTGGCTCCGCCGCCGGCTCCCCGGCCGGGCCCGGTCCGGTGCCGGATGCGTTCCGCCCGTCGATCGCGCGGGCGGCGTACGAGGAGGCGGGGATCGGGCCGGAGGATCTGTCGCTCGCCGAGGTGTACGACCTGTCCACCGCGCTGGAGCTGGAGTGGTACGAGGACCTGGGGCTGTGCGCCGCCGGGGAGGGCGCGAAGCTGCTGAGGGAGGGCGCGACGGCGCTCGGCGGCCGGATCCCGGTCAATCCGAGCGGTGGTCTCGCCTCCTTCGGGGAGGCGGTTCCGGCCCAGGCCATCGCCCAGGTGTGCGAGCTGGCCCAGCAGCTGCGGGGGCGGGCGGGCGACCGCCAGGTGGCGGGGGCGCGGGTGGGCATCACCGCGAACCAGGGCCTGTTCGGCCATGGTTCGTCGGTGATCGCCGTGCGGTGAGGCGGGCGTGTGCGCGCCGCGCCGCGGTCAGCCGGTGGCCGCGGTGGCGAGCATGGCGTGTTCCACGACGGATATCAGCACATGCTTGACGGATTCGCGCTCGCGCGCGTCGCACATCACCACCGGGGTGCCGGGGTCGAGGTCCAGCGCCTCGCGCACCGACTCCTCCGGGTAGCTGTCGGCGCCCTCGAAGCAGTTGACGGCCACCGTGAAGGCGATGCCGCGCCGCTCGAAGTAGTCGACGGCGGCGAAGCAGTCCTCCAGCCGACGGGTGTCGGCCAGCACCACCGCGCCCAGCGCGCCGGTCGCCAGCTCGTCCCACAGGAACCAGAAGCGGTCCTGCCCCGGGGTGCCGAAGAGGTACAGCACCAGGTCCTCGCGGAGCGTGATGCGCCCGAAGTCCATCGCGACGGTGGTGGTCTTCTTGCCCTCCACCCCCGCGATGTCGTCGACCGGCCGGCCCGCCTCGGTGAGCAGTTCCTCGGTGCGCAGCGGTTTGATCTCGCTGACCGCGCCCACCAGTGTCGTCTTTCCCGCACCGAACCCGCCCGCCACCAGAATCTTGAGCGTCACGGGTTCGATGATGTGGGAGCGGCCCGGGTCAGAGTGCCCGTAGACCATTGATCACCTCGCGCAGAATCCTCTCGTCCGGCAGTTCCGCCGGAGGTACGGGCCGGGACACTCGGACGAGTGCCGCGTGAAGCAGGTCGCCGATGAGCACGCGGACCACGCCGACCGGAAGGTCCAGCTCGGCCGCGAGCTCGGCGACGGACTGTGGGGTGTCGCGGCTGAGTTCGACGATGTCGATGTGTTCCGGTGACAACGTCTGGTCGGCGACGGTCCCGGGGTTCACTCTGTCCGCGACGACGACGGCGATCAGGTCGAGCTTGTCCTCGGCGGCGCTGCGGGTACGGCCCCGCGTCATCGCATACGGCCGGACCACCGGTCCGGCGGCGTCGTCGAACCAGCGGTCGTCGGTCGCACCGGCTCCGGTCATCTCCCCCCGCCTCCGTCACCCACTGGAGCGCGGAGCGGAGCCCAAATGCACGCCCACCCGCTTGACCAGCAGCGTCATCTCATAGGCTACCTGTCCGACATCCGAGTCGGCATCGGCCAGCACGGCGAGGCAGCTGCCGTCACCGGCGGAGGTGACGAACAGGAAGGCGTCGTCGAGTTCGACGACGGTCTGCCGGACGCGGCCGACGTCGAAGTGGCGGCCGACCCCCTTGGCGAGGCTGTGGAATCCCGAGGCCACGGCGGCCAGGTGCTCGCCGTCCTCCCGGGACAGATCGCGTGAACCGCCGGTGGGCAGTCCGTCGCCGGAGAGCACCAGCGCCTTGCGGATGCTGCCGACCCGGCCGACGAGTTCGTCGAGCAGCCAGTTCAACTCGCCCGACGGTGCCGATCCGTTGCGTGCTGCGGCGTTCGATGCGGTCATCGCCCGTCCCCCTCATCTCTCGTTCCTGGTGCCGTGTCCGAACCGCCGGAACCGGTGGCCGTCTGCCGCCGACCGCGCTGCCATCCCCGTTGCAGCGAGGCCATGGTGGCCCTCGCCTGTTCGGCGTCGCGTTCGGGATCGGTGTCGGCAGCGTATCGATCACTTTCCGCCGGTGGTTCGGGGTCGTTCTTCAACTGCGGGGCGAGGCTCGCCTGGCGTACCCGCTTGGGGAGCCCGGAGGCGGCCCGGCGGGGCGGCGCCTGACGCTCCGGGGCCGGCGCCTGGTCCTGGCGCCGGTCCTCGCCGTCGTTCCTGGCTCCCGGGTCCTGTTCCGGATGCCGGGTCTGGTCCCGTTCCTGGTTGCGTTCCTGGGTCTGTTGCTGGGGCTGTTGCCGGATCTGGTGCTGGGTCTCGTTCCGGGGCTGGTTCGCGGCCTCGTCCGGGGTCTGCTCCCGCCGCTCGGCCCAGGAGGGCCGGGTGTGCCGCCCTGCCGCGCCGTCGTCGACCGGGTGGCCGTGGTCGGAGACCAGCACCGGTGGCACGCGGCGGGGCAGTGGGGCGGGGCCGCCTTCGCGGGCGCCGGACCGGCTGTCGGGCGCCTGCTGGTGCTGTTCGGCGGCAGGCGCGCTCACCACGGACGGGGAGGGGCCGCGGGGCCTGCGCTGCTTCGGCAGGGCGGCGCCGCGCTGCCGCTTCTCCTGACGGCCGGTGTCGGCGTCCGCGCCCGGGCCGTCCGCGCCGGGGCCCTCCGGGTCGGGTCCGGACTCGGTGAGCAGGGCCGCCGGGATCAGCACGACGGCGGTGGTGCCGCCGTACGCCGAGGGCTGGAGCGAGACCCGTACGCCCTGCCGCTGGGCGAGCCGGCTGACCACGAACAGGCCGAGCCGGTCGGTGTCGGACAGCTCGAACTCGGGGGTCTCGGCGAGCCGGAGGTTGGCCTCCGTCAGGGCGTCGGGCGTCATGCCGAGCCCCCGGTCGTGGATCTCCAGCGTGAAGCCCTTGGCGACCCGCTCCCCGTGCACCTGGACGGCGGTGTGCGGCGGGGAGAAGACGGTGGCGTTCTCCAGGAGTTCGGCGATGAGGTGGGTGAGGTCGCCGACGGCGGGGCCGTTCACCGCGATCCGGGGCAGCCTGCGGATCTCGACCCGCTCGTAGTCCTCGACCTCGGCGACGGCGGCGCGCACGACGTCCATCAGCTGGATGGGTTTGCGCCACTGCCGGGAGGGGGCCGCGCCGGAGAGGATGACCAGGCCCTCGGCGTGCCGCCGCATGCGGGTGGTCATGTGGTCCAGCCGGAACAGGTCGGCGAGTTCGTCGGTGTCCTCGGTGCGCCGCTCCATCGCGTCGAGCAGGGTCAGCTGGCGGTGCAGCAGCACCTGGCTGCGGCGGGCGAGGTTGACGAAGACGTCGGAGACGCCCTGGCGCAGTTCGGCCTGTTTGACGGCGGCCTCGACGGCGGCCCGCTGGAGGGTGTTGAGGGCGTGGCCCACCTGGCCCATCTCGTCGGGGCCGTGCTGGAGGCGGGGCACCTCCCGCTCGACGTCGACGTGCTCGCCCGCGCCGAGGCGGCGCATCACGCTCGGCAGCCGGACGCTGGACGCCTCCTGGGCGTCGTTGCGCAGCCGGGACAGGTCGCGGACCAGGCCGCGGCCGATCCGGACGGAGACGAAGACCGAGAGGACGAAGGCGAGGAGACCGAGGACGGCGGCGGCGCCCGCCTTGAGCAGGACGCTGTTGGCCACCGGGTCGATGCGCTTCTGGAGGCGGTCGGTGGCCTCGTCGCCCAGCCGGTCGTAGTCGTTGAGGACGGGCCCGGCCGCGTTCTCCCAGTGCTCCCGGTCCAGGGCGCCGATCGCCTGGCTCGGCTCCATGGTGGCCAGGATCTTGCCCTCGGCGATGCGCAGGGCCGCGGGGGCGGCGTTGGTGCGCCGGTAGTCGGCGAAGACCTTCTGCTCCGAGGCGGGCAGGATCGGCAGGTTGGTGTTGTAGAGCAGGGTGCGCTCGGCGATGAGGTCGGACATCGACTTGAGGTCGGCGAGCGTCAGCTTCCGTGCCGTCAGCGCGGAGACGTACAGGGCGTCCTCACGGGACAGGGCCTCCCGGGCGCGGATCATGGCGACCAGCGCGCGGCCCTGTTTGTCCAGGTCGGTGTCGGGTACGGCGTGCAGCGAACTGCGGAAGGCGTAACAGAGGTCGACGAGTTTGTTGTAATACTCATAGGCAGCGGTCCGCGAGGTACCGTTGTCCTCGACCTTCCGGCGCAGACCGTCGAGGCCCTCGGATGCCTTGAGGACGTCGTCGAGCAGGCCCTCGGATTCGCTGTTCATCCGGTCGTTCACGGTGCTGTCCGACTGGGCGTCACGCAGCCGTGCGATGGCCTCGTCGGTCTTGCGCTGCTGGGTGTGGAGCAGGGGCAGCGCGTCGGACTGGCGTGGGTCCGCGAGCAGGATCAGGGTCTGCCGGCGCTCCTGCTGGACGGCGTTCACGGCGTCCTCGGCGGGCTGACCGGCCTTGTCGATGATGGCGGAGGCGTCGAGCAGTTGCAGCGCCTCCCGGCCGGTGATCACTGTCGCGAAGGCCCAGATCGCCGTCAGCGAGACAAGCGGCACGAGCAACAGCGCCACGATCTTCCTGCGGATGGACTTCCCGCGAAAGCGCATGGCCTCCCCAACGTCGTCCCCGTGGACCGGGGCGGTGACTGATGTTCTCCGACAACGAGCGGCGCGAGCCTACTACTGAGGCTTGGTCATCCCGAAGGCTTGTCCGACCGGTTACGGGAACTCTCCACATTCGATGATCACCAGTTGTCCAATGATTATCGGACTTAACCCCCGTGGCATGGCACACCGACGACCGGTCACGGTGCGCGCAGGGCCGGACACCGATGGCCGGTTTTCCCCTCCCCACGGGAACCACCGATCGCTGCCATTCGTGATCCAACAAGGCACACTAGGGGTGCATACGACCCAAGTCCCGCCATGTGTGACCGACCGGACCGGGGCAGCGCCGAAAGGGGTGGGAACGTCATGGACACCATGGACAAGGATCGCGACATCCCGGCACAAGGGGCCCGGCAGCTATGGACCGAGGAGCCCGCCCGCAGGCGGCGGCTGCCCGAACCGGTGCGGACGTCGGCGGTGCGGGCGGTCATCATCGTGGCGGTGACGCTGGTCCTGGCGATGGTGGCGGTGCTGTGCACGTTCGCCGGTTCGTGGTTCGCCTTCCCCGCCGTGCTCACCGCGGTGGCGAGCACGGTGGTGGCGACCTGGGGCGTGCTGGACGTATGGGTGACCCGGCAGGTGTGGAACCAGCGGTACGGGGTGGTCTCCCGGCCCAGCAGCACGGCGCGGGAGATGCGCCGGCAGCGCCGGCGCGCCCGTAAGGAGGCGGTCAGCGCACGGCGAGCCGGGGACCGCGGGCGAGCTCGCGGCGCAGCCGTGTGAAGGGTTTGGGCCGGTTGACGGCGAGGACGGCGGTGGGGACCGCGTCGCGTTCGTAGACGGCGAGGAAGCCACCGGCAGCGCCCTCATCCCCATCGGGGTTGCCCTCTTCGATCCGGACGGTGTCGCCCGTCTCGCGCCGCCCGGCGAACTGGATGCGCGCCCCGTACTGGTCGGACCAGAAGTAGGGCAGCGCCCCGAAGGGCTCGACGGTGGTCCCGGCGAGCAGGTTGCGGGCGGCGACCGCGCCCTGTTCCGCGGCGCTGGTCCAGTGCTCGGCCCGTACGGTGCCTCCCGTACCGGGCCGGGCGAGGCGGGCCACGTCGCCGACGGCGACGACGCCCGGCACCGCGGTGGCGCAGCCCTCGTCGCACAGCACCCCGTCGTCCAGGGCCAGCCCGGAGCCTTCCAGCCAGCCGGTGACCGGGCGCACCCCGACGCCGACGACCACCACGTCGGCGGGCAGCACCCGGCCGTCGGCGAGCTCGACACCGGTGACGCGATCGGTGCCGCGCAGGGTGGCGACGCCCGTGCCGCACAGCAGGGTCACGCCGTGCGCGGCGTGCAGAGCGGCGCACGCCTGGGCCATGCGCTCCCCCAGTTGCGGGACGAGCGGCAGCGGCGCGGCCTCCACCACGGTGACGTCCAGCCCGAGGGCGGCGCAGGAGGAGGCGACCTCGGCGCCGATGAATCCGGCGCCGATGACGACCACCCGGGCCGCCCCCGCGCGCAGCTCGGCGCGGAGGCGGCGGGCGTCGTCGAGGGTGCGCAGGGTGTGCACCCCGGGCAGGGCGGTGGCGCGCAGCGTCCGGGGCGCGGCCCCGGTGGCGATGACGACGCCGTCGGTGCGCAGGGTGCGGCCGTCGGCCAGCCCGACCGTGCCGGACGCGGGGTCGAGCCGGTCGGCCCGGACGCCGAGCAGCCACTCGGCGTCCAGTTCGGCCTCGTCCTCGGGGGCGGTGAGGGCGAGCGGGCCGAGGCCGCCGTCGGGCTCGCCCGTAGCCGTAAGGAATTCCTTGGACAGCGGAGGGCGGTCGTACGGGCGGTGGCGCTCCTCGCCGACGATCACCAGCCGCCCGTCGTAGCCCTGGTCGCGCAGGCCCCGCGCCGCGTGCAGTCCCGCGAGCGAGGCCCCGACGACGGTGATCGTCCGCATCATGCGACGGCTTCTTCCTGGGCCGCGGGCACCAGGGGGTGGACATAGAGCATTCCGTCGACCACCGTGACCGCATGCGTCCGTACCGGCTTACGGGCGGGCAGACAGGTGGGCATGCCGGAGCGCAGGTCGAACAGGGCGGCGTGCAGCGGGCATTCGACGTAGCAGCCTTCGAGCCAGCCTTCGGAGAGGGAGGCGTCCTGGTGGCTGCAGGTGTCGTCGACGGCGTAGAACGCGCCCTCGGTGTGGAACACGGCGATGGCTGCGTGGCTGTCGCCGGCCTCGATGCGCACCGACTCGCCTTCCGGCAGATCTTCGATACGGCAGACGGGAATCATTGGCCCCCCTCACGTTGATCGGTACCATGCGTTGTTAATGGCGCATCGAAATGCGCGATGCGCAACAGAATCCAGATGAGGAGGGCAGCCGTCAAGAGTTGCCCGTCGAGAGGCCCCACTCGGAGCCGCCGGATGGTGAGATCAGACCCATGACGAACACGACCGAGGACCGGGCCGAGGACAAGCGGGGGGCCACCGGGTCAGTGCAGTCGGTGGACAGAGCGGTCAGCGTTCTGGAGATCCTCGCCAAGCTCGGCGAGGCCGGAGTGACCGAGATCGCCGATGAGCTGGGGGTGCACAAGTCCACCGCGTTCCGGCTGCTGGGCGTGCTGGAGAACCGCGGCCTGGTCGACCAGGAGCGCGAACGCGGGAAGTACTACCTGGGCGCCGGGGTGCTGAGACTGGCGGGCGCGGCCGCCATCCGGCTCGACATCTCGCAGGAGGGCGCCCCGGTGTGCCGGGCGCTGGCCGACGAGACCGGCGAGACGGCCAACATCGCGGTGCTGGACGGCGACGCGGCGGTCAACATCATGCAGGCCCGCGGGGCCGCCGCGGTGACGGCCTACAACTGGCTGGGGCGGCGCACCGCCCTGCACGCGACCGCCAGCGGCAAGATGCTGCTGGCCCATCTGAGCGGCGAGCGGCGGGAGCGGCTGGTGACGCGGAAGCTGCCGCGGTTCACCGAGCACACCATCACCACCTCGGCGGAGCTGCGGCAGCAGCTGGAGACCGCCGCCGAGCGCGGCTTCGCCTACTCGTGCGAGGAACTCGAAATCGGGCTGAACGCGGTCGCCGCCCCGGTGCGCGGCCACGACGGCGCGGTGATCGGGGCGATCGGCGTCTCGGGTCCGGTGTACCGGATGGCCCAGAGCCAGCTGCTGGATCTCGCCGAGCACGCCATGAAGACCGCCGAGGAGCTGTCCCGCCGCATGGGCTTCCCCGGCTGACCGAATTCCCTCCCTCACCCACCCGAAGGGGCCGGATCCGATCCGGCCCCTTCGTCGTGCGCTGGGCGGGAAACCCGGGGTCAGCGCTGGTTTACGGACGGTTTACGCGAACCTCTTGACGCGCCGTGGACACGGCTTTCAGGATGTCCCTCATCGCGCAACACGCCGCGCATTACGCAACTGGGGGGTAACCAGCTGCCGTTTGAACCGGCTTGGCTCCCCCGCTTCTTCCGAACACCTCATGCCAGCTCGTGCCAGCTCCCACGCACCGGTCCCTGCCAGCGCAGGAGAACAGAGGAGTGAGCCATGCCGCAAGAAGTCCGCGCCGTCGTCGCGCTGAAAAAGGGCGCACCCGTGGAGGTGCTGCCGGTCCTCGTGCCCGATCCCGGACCCGGCGAGGTGCTGGTGGGAGTGCAGGCGTGCGGCGTGTGCCACACCGATCTGCACTACCGGGACGGCGCCATCGGCGAGGAGTTCCCGTATCTGCTGGGCCATGAGGCGGCCGGAATCGTCGAATCCGTGGGCCCGGGGGTCACCGGGCTTGCCCCCGGCGACTATGTGGTGCTGGCCTGGCGCGCGCCCTGCGGCGGCTGCCGCTCCTGCCGCCGCGGCCGCCCCTGGTACTGCTTCGAGAGCCGCAATGCCGCCCAGCCCATGGCGCTCGCCGACGGCACCGAGCTGAGCCCGGCGCTGGGCATCGGCGCGTTCGCCGAGAAGACGCTGGTCGCGGCGGGGCAGGCGGTGAAGATCGACCCGTCGGCCCGGCCCGAGGCGGCGGGGCTGATCGGCTGCGGGGTGATGGCCGGTTACGGCGCGGCCGTGCACACCGGCGGGGTGTCCAACGGCGACACCGTCGCGGTCATCGGCTGCGGCGGGGTCGGCAACGCGGCGATCGCCGCCTCCGCGCTGGCCGGGGCGCGCCGGGTGATCGCCGTGGACATCGACGACGCCAAGCTGGACCTGGCCACCCGCTTCGGCGCCACCGACACCGTCAACTCCCGCGGTACGGACCCGGTCGAGGCGGTCCGCGAGCTGACCGGGGGCGTGGGCGCCGACATCGTCATCGACGCGGTGGGCCGCCCCGAGACCTACCGGCAGGGCTTCTACATGCGCGATCTGGCCGGAACGCTGGTGCAGGTCGGGGTGCCGGACCCGGAGATGCGGATCGACCTGCCGCTGATCGACGTGTTCGGGCGGGGCGGCGCGCTCAAGGCGTCCTGGTACGGCGACTGTCTGCCCAGCCGGGACTTCCCCGTCCTGGTCGACCTCCATCTCCGCCGCAAGCTCGACCTGGACGCGTTCGTCAGCGAGACGATCACGCTGGACGAGGTGGAGCCCGCGTTCGCCAAGATGCAGCGCGGCGAGGTGCTGCGCTCGGTGGTGGTGCTGTGATGGCCGGGACTGAAAAAAGGCACCAACGCGTCGTCATCGTCGGCGCCGGGATCGTCGGCTGCTCGCTCGCCGACGAGCTGACCGAACGCGGCTGGACCGGGGTGACGGTCCTGGAGCAGGGCCCGTTGCCCGCCCCCGGCGGCTCGACCTCGCACGCGCCCGGGCTGGTGTTCCGGACCAGCCCCTCCAAGACCCTCACCGAGTTCGCCGTCTACACGGTGGAGAAGTTCTCCGCGCTGGAGGTCGACGGGCTGTCCTGCTTCAACCCGGTCGGCGGTCTGGAGATCGCCACCAGTGAGGAGCGCTGGGCCGATCTGCACCGCAAGGCGGGGCTCGCCGCGTCCTGGGGCGTCACGGGCGAACTGCTCTCCCCGGCCCGGTGCGCCGAGCTGTGGCCGCTGCTGGACCAGGAGAAGATCCTGGGCGGCTTCCACACCCCGGACGACGGGCTGGCCCGCGCGCTGCTCGCCTGCCGCGCCCAGATGGAGCGGGCCACCGCGCGCGGCGCCCGCTTCCTGGAGCGGCACACCGTCACCGGCATCGAGCAGGAGGACGGCCGGGTCACCGCGGTCGTCACCGACCGGGGCACCTTCCCCGCCGACATCGTCGTCTCGGCGGCCGGGTTCTGGGGTCCGCTGATCGGTGCGATGGCGGGCGTCCGCGTCCCCCTGCTGCCGCTCGCCCACCAGTACGCGAAGACGGCGCCGCTGCCGGAGCTGGCCGGGGTGAACGACCCGCGGACCGAGGCGAGCCGGCCGCTGCTGCGCTTCCAGGACCGCGACCTGTACTACCGCGAGCACACCGACCGCATCGGCATCGGCAGTTACGCACACCGCCCGATGCCGGTCGACCCGGCCGCCGTGCCCGCCTACGACGACGCTCCGGTGATGCCGTCCTCGTTGCCGTTCACCGAGGAGGACTTCGCGTCCGCCTGGGAGGACAGCGTCGGGCTGATCCCGGCGCTCGGCGGAAGCCGCGTCGAGGAGGGGTTCAACGGGGTCTTCTCCTTCACCCCCGACGGGATGCCGGTCATCGGCGAGTCCCGCGAGGTGGGCGGCTTCTGGCTGGCCGAGGCGGTGTGGGTGACCCACTCCGCGGGCGTCGCCAAGGCCGTCGCCGAGTGGATGACCGACGGGCGGCCGTCCATGGACGTCCACGAATGCGATCCGTACCGCTTCGAGGACGCCCAGACCTCCCCCGCCTACATCGCCGAGCGGGGCGCGCAGAGCTTCACCGAGGTGTACGACGTCATCCATCCGCTCCAGCCGATGGAGCGGCCGCGCCCGCTGCGGGTCAGCCCCTTCTACGGACGCCAGCGGGAGCTGGGCGCGTACTTCCTGGAGGGTGCGGGCTGGGAGCGGCCGCACTGGTACGAGGCCAACGCCCCGCTCGCCGAGGGGCTCGAACTGCCCGGGCGCGACGCCTGGTCGGCCCGCTACTGGTCGCCGATCGCCGCCGCCGAGGCGCGGGCCACCCGGGAGCGGGTCGCGCTGTACGACATGACCCCGCTCAAGCGGCTGGAGGTCACCGGCCCCGGCGCGCTGGACTTCCTCCAGCGCATGACCACCAATCAGCTCGCCAAGAAGCCGGGCGCGGTCACCTACACCCTGCTGCTGGACGAGGCCGGGGGCGTACGCAGCGATCTGACCGTCGCCCGCCTCGGCGAGAGGCGCTTCCAGGTGGGCGCGAACAGCGGCATCGACCTGGACTGGCTGCTGCGCCACGCGCCCGACGACGTCCACATCGCCGACATCACGCCCGGCACCTGCTGCATCGGGGTGTGGGGCCCGCTCGCCCGGGAGCTGGTCCAGCCGCTGACCCCGGACGACTTCTCGCACCGGGCGTTCGGCTACTTCAAGGCCCGGCAGACCTACATCGGCCATGTCCCGGTGACCGCGATGCGGCTGAGCTACGTCGGTGAGCTGGGCTGGGAGCTGTACACCACCGCCGACCTGGGCCTGCGGCTGTGGGACACGCTGTGGGAGGCCGGGCAGCGGCACGGGGTGATCGCCGCCGGCCGCTCCGCCTTCAACAGCCTGCGGCTGGAGAAGGGCTACCGGGCCTGGGGCCACGACATGACCACCGAGCACGATCCGTACGAGGCGGGCGTCGGCTTCGCCGTCCGGATGAACAAGGGCGACTTCCTGGGGCGTGCGGCCCTGGAGGGCCGCGGCGAGGAGACGGCGCGGCGCAGGCTGGCCTGTCTCACGCTGGACGACCCGGCCGCGATCGTCCTGGGCAAGGAGCCGGTGTACGTCGATGGCGTGGCGGCGGGCTATGTGACCAGCGCCGCGTACGGCTACACCGTCGGCCGCACCGTCGCCTACGCCTGGCTGCCCGCCGCGGCGGCCGTCCCCGGAACCTCCGTCCACATCGAGTACTTCGGCGAGAAGGTCCCCGCGACCGTCGCCGCCGAGCCCCTCTTCGATCCGGGCATGGAACGCATCCGCCGGTGATCCCCCGTCACCCCGCACCGGTTCCGGCCCGACCCGCATCGACACTTTCGACCCCCGTCGGCTGACCGCCGTCGCGTCCTCTTACGGAGAATCCCATGACCGTGGCTCCCGAGTCCCCCGCCGCCACGTCCCCCAGCCTGATCACCACCCTCCCCGGCCACTGGTACACCTCGCCGTCGGTCTTCCGGCGGGAGCAGGAGCACCTCTTCGAGGCGATGTGGTTCTGCGCGGTGCGCAGCGCCGACCTGGAACGGCCGGGGGCGTTCCGCACGGTGCAGGTGGGCCGTGAGAGCGTGCTGATCACCCGCAACCGCGCCGGTGAGCTGCGCGCGTTCCTCAACATCTGCCGCCACCGCGGCGCCCGGCTGTGCACCGAGGAGTCGGGCACGGTGCGGCGCTCGCTCCAGTGCCCGTACCACGCCTGGACGTACGACCTGGACGGACGGCTCACCGCCGCCCCGAACCTCCAGAGCATGCCCGATGTGGACCGCACCGAGCGCGGGCTGCTGCCGGTGCGGCTGCGCGAATGGCTGGGCTACGCCTGGGTGTGCCTGGCCGACGAGCCGCCGTCGTTCGAGGAGACCGTCGTCGGGGCGGTCGCCGAGCGGCTCGGCGACACCGAGGCCGTGGAGCGGTACGGCGTGGCGGGGCTGTCGCTCGGCCGCCGGATCGACTACGACATCAAGGCCAACTGGAAGCTGATCGTCGAGAACTTCATGGAGTGCTACCACTGCGCGACGATCCACCCCGAACTCACCGAGGTGCTGCCGGAGTTCGCCGACGGCCTGGCGGCGCAGTACTTCGTGGGGCACGGTGCCGAGTTCGCCGAGGAGGCCCAGGGGTTCACGGTGGACGGCAGCGCGGGCTTCGACCGCATCACCGGCATCGCCGACGAACAGGACCGCCGCTACTACGCGATCACCGTGCAGCCGCAGGTCTTCATCAACCTGGTCCCCGACCATGTGATCTTCCACCGGATGTTCCCGCTCGCCGCCGACCGCACGCTGGTCAGCTGCGACTGGCTGTACGTACCGGACGTGGTGGCGTCGGAGCAGGACCTGTCGAAGTCGGTCGAGCTGTTCCACCGGGTCAACACCCAGGACTTCGACGCCTGTGAGCGCACCCAGCCCGCCATGGACTCGCGCGCGTACCGCCGCGGCGGGGTGCTCGTGCCCAGCGAACACCACATCGGCGCGTTTCACCGATGGGTGACCGACCATGTCCCGACACCGGAAGCGGAGGAATGCCCGTGAGTGATCTCTTCATAGGCGGCCAGTGGACCGAGGCGATCGACGAACGCACCCGGGAGATCAGGTGCCCGGCCGACGGCACGCTGGTGGCGGTCGTCGACGAGGGCGGCGGCAAGGACGCGGCCGAGGCGGTGGCCGCCGCCCGGCAGGCGTTCGACCACGGCCCCTGGCCGCGCACCCCGGTCGCCGCCCGCGGTGATCTGCTGTTGCGGGTCGCCGGTTTACTGGCCCGCGACAAGGCGGCGATGGCCCGCGCGGAGTCCCTGGACACGGGTAAGCGGCTGGCCGAGAGCTACAGGGACGTCGACGATGTGATCGCGTGCTTCCGCTATTACGGGCAGCTGGTGCGCACCGGAGCGGACCGGGTCGTGGACACCGGCACCGAGGACGCCGTCAGCCGCGTCGTGTACGAACCGGTCGGGGTCTGCGCGCTGATCACCCCGTGGAACTACCCCCTGCTCCAGGCCGCGTGGAAGGTGGCGCCCGCGCTCGCCGCGGGCAACACCTTCGTCCTGAAGCCCAGCGAGCTGACCCCGTCCACGGCCGTCGCGCTGATCCGGCTGCTGGAGGAGGCGGAGCTGCCGGACGGGACGGCCAACCTGGTGCTGGGACCGGGCGCCGAGGCGGGCGCCCCGCTCACCGACAGCCCGGATGTGGACCTGGTGTCCTTCACCGGGGGCCTGCGGACCGGGCGCCGCATCATGGCCGCGGCCTCCCACACGGTCAAGCGGACCTTTCTGGAACTGGGCGGCAAGAACCCCAACATCGTGTTCGCGGACGCGGACTTCGAGACCGCCGTCGACTACGCGCTCACCGCCGCGTTCCACCACTCCGGGCAGGTCTGCTCGGCGGGTGCCCGGCTGCTGGTGCAGGACCCGGTGCACGACGCGTTCGTGGAGGAGGTGGTGCGCCGCGCCCGCGGGATCCGGCTCGGCGGGCCGTTCGACGAGCGGGCCCAGACCGGTCCGCTGATCTCGGCCGCACACCGGGCCAAGGTCGAGGCGTACGTGGCCACCGGGCTCGCGGAGGGCGCCCGGCTGCGCTGCGGCGGCTCCCGACCGGACGATCCGGAGCTGGCGGACGGCTTCTACTACCGGCCGACGGTGCTCGACTCCTGCCACAGCGGGATGTCGGTGCTGGCCGACGAGTCCTTCGGGCCGGTGCTCACGGTGGAACGTTTCGACTCGGAGGAGGAGGCGATACGGCTCGCCAACGACACGGTGTACGGGCTCGCGGGGGCGGTGTGGTCCGGCGACGAGGGGCGGGCGCAGCGGGTTGCCTCCCGGCTGCGGCTGGGCACCGTATGGATCAACGACTACCTCCACCCGACGCTGCCGCAGGCGGAGTGGGGCGGCTTCAAGCAGTCCGGGACGGGACGGGAACTGGGGCCGAGCGGGCTCGCCGAGTATCGGCAGGCGAAGCACATCTGGCGCAACACCCGCCCCAGGCCGCAGGGTTGGTTCACCTGACCCGCGCAGGGCCCGAGCCCCGCGCGGGGCCCGCCCGACTTTGGAGTGTCCACCGTGTCCGCTTCGCAGGATGACGCCGAACTCACCGAGTTCGGCTACCGCCCCGAACTGAAGAGAACCCTCGGCAGCTTCCACACCTTCGCCGCCGGGATCAGCTACATCTCCATCCTCACCGGCACCTTCCAGCTCTTCTACTTCGGCTTCGCCCAGGGCGGACCCGCCTACTGGTGGTCCTGGCCCATGGTCTTCGCCGGACAGCTCATGGTGGCGCTGTGCTTCGCGGAGCTGGCCGCCCGCCATCCAGTCGCCGGTTCCGTCTACAACTGGTCGAAACGGCTGGGCAACCCGCACGTGGGCTGGCTGGCCGGGTGGATGATGCTGGTCGCCTCCATCGTGTCGCTGGCCGCCGTCGCCCTCGCCTATCAGCTGACGCTGCCGCAGATCTCCTCGGCGTTCCAGTTCGTCGGGGACGGCTCCGGTACGTACGACACGGCGACCAACGCGGTGCTGCTGGCCGCGGTGCTCATCCTCTTCACCACGCTGGTCAACGCCTTCGGGGTGAAGCTGATGGCCCGGATCAACACGGCCGGGGTGTTCCTCGAACTCATCGCCACGGTCGTGCTGATCGTCCTTCTCGCCGTCCATGTGGTGCGCGGCCCGGGCGTCGTCACCGACACCGCGCACACCGGTTCCGGGCAGAACCTGGGCTACCTGGGCGCCTTCCTCACGGCCTCGCTGGCCTCCGCGTACGTCATGTACGGCTTCGACACGGCGGCGTCCCTCGGCGAGGAGTCCCTGGACCCCTCGCGCAACGCGCCGCGGGCGATCCTGCGCGCGCTCATCGCCTCGTTCGTGCTGGGCGGGCTGATCCTGCTGCTGGCGCTGATGAGCGTCGGGAGTCTGACCGGCGAGGGGCTGACCACGGACGGTCTCCAGTACGTGGTGCTGGACGTGCTCGGGCCGACGGTCGGCAAGGCGATGCTGTGGTGCGTGCTGATCGCGGTGACGGTGTGCGCGCTGGCGGTGCACACGGCGGCCGTGCGGCTGGCGTTCGCGATGGCCCGGGACACCAACCTGCCCGCCGCGTCGCTGATGGCCCGGGTGAGCCCCCGGTTCAAGACCCCGGTGCTGCCCGCGGTGATCGTGGGCCTGCTCGCGCTGGGGGTGCTGGCCGTCAACATCCGTCAGCCGCAGATCTTCTCGGTGGTGACCAGCATCGGGATCATCATGATCTACGTGGCGTATCTGCTGGTCACGCTGCCGATGCTGGTGGCCAGGGTGCGGGGGCGGTGGACTCCGGCGGGTGAGGGCCGGTTCTCGCTGGGGCGGTTCGGGCTGCCGGTCAATGTGCTCGCGGTGCTGTGGGGCGCGGGCATGACCCTCAACCTGGCCTGGCCGCGCGAGGCGGTCTACAACGCGGCTCCCCCGCACCACTGGTATCTGCGCTGGGGCGCGTTCCTCTTCGTGGGGACGGTAGCGCTCGGCGGCTTCGCCTACTACTGGTTCGTCCAGCGCCACCGTACGGGCGTGCTGGCCGAGCACGCGGCGGCCGCGGACACGGGCAGTGATGCCGACAGCGGCTCCTCGGCGGCGGCCAAGGTCTGAAACCGGGGTCGCCCGCGCGGCACCTCCGCCGGAACCACGGCCCTGGTCGTGACGACGCCGGGCTGAGGTCCCTAGGGGGTGTCCGGCCCGGTGGTCGGGTCCGGTGCGTCCCCCTCGGGCCGCTTGTACATCCGCGTCGCCGTGATCTGGCCGTGCACCTGCTCCCCCTCCGGGTCCTGCACCGGAAGGCCCGGCCGCAGATGCTCCTCGACGCTGATGTACTTGAGCCCGGCCCGCAGGTCCGCGTCGTTCCGCAGCCGGATCACCAGCGGGAACTCGGCCAGCGCCGTCGTGTCGAACAGCCCCGTCGTATAGAGCAGCTGGACGCCCAGCGCGTCCGCCACCGCCCGCTGGAGCTCCAGCAGATACGTCGCGTTGGCCCGGCCGATCGGGTTGTCGAGGAACAGCGTGCCCGCGTGACGGTGCTTGTCGCGGCCCCGGTCGTTGCTGCGCAGCGCGGCCATCGTGCAGTACAGGGCGATGGCGGCGGTCAGCAGCTGGCCGCCGGAGAAGACGTCGCCCATCTGCCCCACCGGCACCCGCTCCGCGCGCAGCACCGCGTCCGGCTTCAGGATCTCCACGGCCACCCCGCGCGGCTGGAGCGCCGCCTGGACGCCGCGCAGCAGCAGGGACATGCCGTCCCGGCGCAGGTCGGAGTTCTTCTTCACCGCCGAGCGGGTCGCCTCGTCGATGACCTCGCCCAGCCGCTCGGTGAGCGTCGCCTGGTCCGGGTCGTCGAACCGGATCCGCAGGAACTCCTGCCCCGACCACTCGCCCAGCCCCTCCGGGAGCCGGGAGAGCCGCTGCGCCGAACGCAGCGTGGCCAGGCAGGATTCGACCAGGCCGCGGAGCCGGTCGACGATCGAGTCGCGGTTGCGCTCCAGCTGCTCCAGCTCGTCCGTCAGCACCCGCAGCCGGGGCGCGAACGCGTCGGCCCAGGCGGCGGCGTGCTCGGGCAGCGCGGCCGCGGGCAGTTCGCGGATCTGCTGGCGGGCGGGGGTGCGGACCTGCTCGTAGCGGGTGGAGTTGGCGTGCCGTACGAGGACGTCGCTCGCCTCCCGGACCGCCGACTCGGCGCCCGACAGATCCGCCGCGCAGCCGCGCAGCGAGCGGCGGGCCTCGGTGGCCGCCTGCCGGGCCTCGGCGAGGCCGCCCGCGTACGGGTCGGGGCGCTCGCCGTCGTCCTCGGCGCCGGGGCCGTCGCGGAGCAGGTCCCGCAGCAGCGCGGCCGTCTCGTCGAAGCCGCCCGCCGCGTCCTCCGCGGAGCGGTGGGCCTGGAGCAGGTCGGCGTGGGCGGTGCGGGCGGTGTCCAGCGCGTCCGTCCGGGCGGCCAGTTCGCCGTTGGCCGTGCGCAGCAGCTCCTTCGCCTGCTCCGCATCGGCCGGAACCATCTCCTCCGGCAGGGCGGTGTGCGCGTCGCCGTCGGCCGGTGCCAGCCGCTCGGCCTCGCCGCGCAGCCGGCCGAGCTGCTCGCTCGCCGCCGACGCGCGGGTCTCCAGCATCTGGACGAGGGACTCGGCGCGGGCCGCCGCGGCCTGCCGGGACGGGCCGTCCGCGCCGTCGGTGCCCTCCAGCAGCTGGGCGGCGCGGGTGCGGACCTTGTTGGTGAGCCGGTCGAGGCTGGCGAGCGCCGCGCTCTCGTCGCTCTCCGCGCGCGCCTGTTCGGCCCGCAGATCGGCGCCGACGCCGACCTTCTCGTACACCTGGGAGGCCGTGCGGTACGCCTCGCGCAGCGCGGGCAGCGACGCGGACGGGGGCTCGGTGTCGTCGCCCAGGTCGTCGGGCGCCCCCGCGATCTCCGCCCGCTCGGCGCGCAGGGCGCGCGCGGTGCGGTGCGCGTCGTCGGCCGCGCGCTGGGCCGCGCGCCGGTCCTCGTCGGCGGCGCGCGCCCGGTCCACGCAGGCGGCCGCCTGCTCCTCGGCCTCGGCCGCCTCGTCGGCGAGTTCGCGCAGTCGGGTCTGCCAGTTGGCCCGCTCGCGCAGCCGGTACGCGAGCCCCGCCAGCGCGTCCGCCACCCGGCGGGCCCGCTGCGCGGCCTCCTGCCGCTCGTCCCGCACCCGGGCCGCCTCGGCGGCCGCCTCGTCCGCCTCGGCCCGCGCCGTACGCGCCTCCACCAGCTCCCGCTGCGCCGCCTCGGCCGCCTCCGCGGCGCCCTCGGCCGCGGCCGCCAGCTCGGCGAGCCGCCCGGCCGGGCACCCGTTGCGCCACGACGCCAGCCGGGCCGCCAGCGCCCGGTCCCCGGACAGCCGGGCGGCCAGCGCCCGGATCTCCTCGTCCCGCGCGGCGGCTCGGTCCCGCAGCCCGCGCCGCTCGTCGTCCGCGGCGCGCTCGTCGTGCATCGCCGGGTTCGGCGGGACGAGGAACACCCCGCTCTCCTCGCCCGCCCCGGGCGCGGGCGTCGGAGCGAGCAGCGCGGCGGCCGTCCCGACCGCGACGGCCGAACGCGGTAGCAGCGACGCCTGCCCCAGCACCGCGCGGGCGCGGGCGTGGGTGTCGGGGTCCGTGATGACGACGCCGTCCACCAGCTCGGGACGGGCCGCGAGCACGGCCGCGTGGTCGGCGGGGTTGACGGCCTGCGCCAGATAGCGCCAGCCGGGCAGGGCCGGGATGCCGTGCTCGCCCAGGTACTCGACGGCGGCCAGCACGTCGGTGCTGGGCGGCAGCAACCCGCCGTCGCCGAGCGCCGCGAGGATGCGCGAATCGTCGGCGGCGGCGGTCCGCAGGTCGAACAGCTGCCGCTCGGCGGAGGCCACGCTCTCCTCCAGCAGCTCCCGCAACGCGTCGGCGTTCCGGTCCAGCTCCTCGGCCGTCAGCGGCCCGTCGCCCACGGGCCGCTGCCGCGCGTCGTCCCGTGCGGCGGCGCCGGGCCCCACGGGCGCGTCGCCGTCGCCGGCCTCGGGGGCCCAGCAGTCCTGCTCGTCGTCGGACGTGCTTTCCGCGCTATCCGCGTCGTCCGCCTTGTCCGCTGGGTGCGGTTGACCGGATTCCGGCGCCTGCTCGGCCCCGGCCGCGGCGCCGCCGTCCGCCGTCCCGTCCGCGTCGGCCGAGGCCCGGTCGTCGCCGTCACCGTCACCGTCGCCGCCCTCGTCGCCGACCCGGGCCGTGACCCGCCCCGGCGGCGTCGCATCGGCCGCGTACACGCGTACGGCGCCGGAGCGCATCCCGCGAGCGCCGGTGCCGTCAGCCGCGGCCTCACCCTCGCCCGCCGCGGGCGAGCCCGCGTCCTCGTCCTCGTCCTCGACGCGGACCGTCACCTGGTCCCGGGGGCGGGAGTCGGCCGCGTGGGTGTGGCCGGGCGGGGGCGGGTCCTCGTCGGTGTCCGTCCGGGGGCCCCGGGTGTCGCCGGCCTCGTCGGGGGCGTAGGCGTGGTCGGGGTGCGGCGCGCAGTCGGGGGCCACGGCGCACTCGTCGGGGGTGCGGGTGGTGGGGTCCGCGCGGAAGGCGGCCGGGAGTTGGGACAGGCCCAGCATGTCGTCCGCGTCCGGGTCCTCGTCCACCCGGACCGTGATCCAGCCCGTGCGGGACGACTCGGCCGCCGAGGGGCGGGCGGGGCGGCGGGCGGCGGGGATGGCGGCGGTCGGCTGGGGAAGGCCCAGCAGCTCGAGGAGGCGCGGCTCGGCGCCGAGGGCTTCGGCGGCGCGCCGCTCCGCGTCGTACGCCGACTCCGCCGCCCGCGCCGCGTCGGCCGCGCGGGCGGCGGCCAGCTCGGTGCGGGACTGTTCGGCGGCGGTCGCCTTCGCGTGGTCGGCGGTGCGGCCCGCCGTCTCGCGGGCCGCTTCCCAGGCCGCGGCGGTCGTCTTCTCGGCGTCGCTGGCGGCGAGCGCGGCGCGGGCCGGGTCGGCGTCGGGGGCGGAGTCGTCGAGCCATCCGGCGCGCACGGCCTCGGCGGTCTCCTGCTCGACCTCGGTGAGCCGCTGCCGCAGGTGCTCGGCCTCGCTGCGGGCGCGCTGGGCGGAGGTGGCGGCGGAGGTGGCGTCGCGGTGGGCGGCCTCTCCGGCCTGCTGGAGGGCGGCAGAGCGCTCCTCCTCCTCGTTGGCGTGCCGCTCGCCGTCCTCCGCCGCCGCGTGCAGGGCGCGTACGAGGTCGGCGGCGGCCTTGGCGCGGGCGGCGAGCGCGGGGGCCGCGTCCCGCTCGGCCTCGCGGATGGCGGCGGCCACGCGCGCGGAGCGGTCGGCGGCGGCGCGGTGGCGGAGCACCGTCTCGGCGGCCTGCCAGGCGGAGTGCAGGGTGCGGGCGTCGTTGAGCTCGCGGCGCTGGGCGGCGGCGCCCTTCTCGGCGGCGGCGAGGGCCAGCGAGGCGTGGCGGTAGGCGAGTTCGGCGGCCACCAGGTCGCTGCGTCCGCGCGCGGTCTCCGCCTCGGTGACGGCGTGCGCGGCGGCGGCGACCTGCTGGGCGAGTTCGGCGGCGCGGCCCCGCTCCTCGGCGCCGCGCGCGGAGAGCCGCCGGGCGAGCGTACGGGTGCGGCGCTCGGCGCCCGCGTGCACCCCGCGCGCCTGCTCGCGGCGCTCGGCGGCGTCGGCGATGCGCTGGAGCAGGTCCAGCGAACCGGCCGTGAAGTCGCGCTCGGCGGTCAGCTCGGCGCGGCGGCCGAGCTTGTGCGCGAAGCCGTGGACGAGGTCGGCGAGCCCGTCCGTGTCGCGGGTGTCGGTGACGGCGCGCAGCAGCAGATCGGTGAAGTCGGAGTCGTTCTTGACGGCGAAGAGCCCGGCCGCCTCGCCCTCGTCGGCGTTCATCTCGCGCTGGTAGCGGAAGAGTTCGGGGTCGAGGCCGAGTTCGCCGAGGTGTTCGTTCCAGCGCTCGTGGATCTCCACCCAGGAGACGTCCAGGTGCGGATACGCCTTGTCCGCCTCGGTGAGGGCGTCCCGGAACCCCTTCATGGTGCGGCGGCGGCCGCGGGCGGTGGAGGCGCCCTCCGCGGAGGGGCGGACGGAGGCGGCCTCGGCGACCGGCAGCGAGTCGAGGCTGAGCCCGGGGCCGGGGCGGAACGAATACCACGCCTCGGCGAACTTCCGCGGGTCGTTGGAGACCTGGCGGCCGCGCCACTCGCTGACCTTGCCGACCACGATCGACTCGCCGGTGACCGTGTGCTGCCACTCCAGGGCCACGTGCCCGCAGTCGTCGGCGAGCAGGAACTTGCGCAGCACGCCGGAGCTGGCGCCGCCGAGCGTGTTCCGGTGGCCGGGCAGCATGACCGAGAAGATCAGCTTGAGGAGGACGGACTTGCCGCCGCCGTTCTCCAGGAAGAGCACCCCGGCGGGGGCGGGGCGGCGCGGCGGGCCGACCGGCTCGTCCTCGAAGAACTCCGCCTGGGTCGGCGCGGGGCTGGGCACCGGATCGCCGACTCCGCGCAGGTCCAGCACGGTGTCGGCATAGCGCGCACCGGCCGGCCCGATGGAGTAGAGGCGGATCCGGGACAGCTCGTACATGGCGGCGGACTCTCGTTGTCGGAGGTTGGTCGGAGGTTGGTCGGAGGCTGGTCGGAGGTTGACTGGGCGGGGTCAGGAGTGGAACGGCAGACCGGCGTCGGCGACGAGGTCGAGGGCGTCGCCCTCCTGCGGCGGCAGCAGCGTCGCGCTGCCGTCGCCGACCGGCACGACGCCGAGCGCCAGCAGCTCGGACATGGCGGCACCGGCCGCCATGTCGCGCACCTGGAGCTGGTAGCGGGCGGTGGTGCGGTACGTGCCGCCGGACTCGTCCCCGGTGCGCTGGAGGAACCCGGAGTCCACGAGGAACGCGACGGCCTTGCCGATGATGCCGGTCGTCGAACCGGCCAGCCGGCGAGCGTCCTTGGTCGCGCCGGTGGCGCTGCGCCGCGCGTACACCCGCCAGGCGGCCTCCAGGCCGGGCGCGTCGGTGGCCGGGTCGGTGTTCTCGCCCTGCTCCTCGGCCCGCTCCTCCAGGCGGGCGCAGGCCTGCCGCACGAAGGCGTCGACTCCGTTGACGGTGACCCGGCCGATGTACCCGTCGTCGGCCAGGTCCTCGGGGCGCGGGAAGGCCATGGCAGCGACGGCGAGATGGGCGAGCCCGTGCAGGAAGCGGTCGGCGGAGTCGCTGGCGGCGCGGCGGGCGTAGTCGCCCATGCGGACGGCGAAGACGGAGTCCTCGGCGGCGGTCACGGCCATCCCGGCGCGGGTGGACACCTCCAGCACGATCAGGCCGAGCCCGGCGGCGACGGCGTCGGCGAGCCGGGCGAAGGCCGGTTCGTCGCGGTAGCGGCGCAGCAGCTCGGCGTACTCGACGTCCCGGGCGGGCAGCAGCTTGGGCTGGAGCCCGAAGGACACCAGCCGCGCCGCGTCGGCCGCGTCGGCGGGCGTGACCCCGCCCGCCGGAGCGCTCGGCGCGTCGGTCGGCTCGGCCTGTGCCGCGTCGTCGGCGGCGTCGTACTCGGTCACGGGTGAAGCTCCTTGCGCGGGGCGTACTCACGGGGTGCGGCGAGGGCGGCGACAGATCCGGTACGGCCGGGGGCCTTTCGGGGTTGCATCTACGCCACCTCCGTCCGGTCCGCCGCCATGCCCGCGGCGTCCAGGAGGGCGGTGCCCACTATGAGGTCGGCGCCGCCGAATTCGTGGTCCTCCAGCTCGGTGCCGTCGTCCACGGCGAACAGCAGCCGCTGCTCGCCCTGGCGGTAGGCGGTGCCGACCGGGGGGCTGGCGGCGTGGACGGCCAGGAGGGCGATCAGGTAGGGCAGGTCGGGGTCGCGGCGGCGGGCCTCGGCGAGGAGGCCGGAGAGGCGGCGCGGGGCGTCCGCGGGGAGGTCGAGCAGTTCCATGGCGACCGCGAGCTGTTCCTCGCTGAAGCGGCTGTCGTCGGGGGTCGCGATGAGGTCCGGCTCGGGCATCTCCGCGCCGAGGTGTTCGCGCTCGACGGGCGGGGTGAGGAGCATGTCGACCAGGTCGCCGACGCGTACGGAGGTGGGCGTCCGCATTCCGGTGCCACGGGCGAAGAACGCGTCGGTGACCCGCCCGGACTGCTCGACGGGGAGCGGCAGGATCGGGGCGAGGAGCTGTCCGTACAGGTCGAGTCCGGCGCGCGCGGCGGGCGGGGCGAACGCCTGGCGGTCCTGCTCGGCGCGGAACAGCGGCCCGGCCTCCAGCAGCCGGGACTGGAGCTGGGTGTGGCGCCGGATGCAGTCCTTGACGATGTCGACCAGTTCGGCGGCGCGCCGCTTGTGCTCGGCGCCCTCGGCCTCGTCGCGCGCCTTGCGGATGTTGGTGAGGATCGCGTTCTCGTGGCGGTAGCGGTCGGCGACGTGGTCCAGCGCCTCGGTGATCAGCTCGGGGACGGTGCGCAGCCAGTCGACCGCGCGGACGTTGCGCCGGGTCGCGTCCAGCGTGCGGCGCAGCGTCTCCGAGTACTGGACGGTGCGGTAGCGGGCCTGCTCGGCGGCGAGTTGGGCGTCGGCGAGGCGGCCGCGGCTGATGAGGACCTCCAGCTTGACCTCGGCGGCGATCTGGGCGCTGGTGACGTCCGTGTCGAGGGCGCCGACCAGGACGTTGACCGCTTCGTCGGTGGTGCGCAGATAGACGCCGCCGCCGGGCCCCGGCACCTCCTCGATCAGCTTGAAGTCGTAGTCGCGGCGCACGTACGCGCCGTCGGCGCCGAACGTCCCGTACACGGCGCGGAAGCCGCGGTCCACACTGCCGACGTTGATCAGGTTCTCCAGCACCCAGCGGGCGACGCGCTCGTGCTCGGCGGCGGGCCGCTCGGGGGCCTGGGCAGCGACGCGGGGCAGCAGCCTGGCCACTATCTGTTCGTGGTCGGCGCCGGTGTCGAAGTCCATGTTGAGCGTGACCAGGTCGATGGCGGCGAGGGCGACCTCGGCCATCGCGTACACCCCGTACTCCCCCGCGAGGTTGGCCTTGCGGGTGTCCAGGTCATGGAGCGGCGCGGTGCACGCGAGCGCGCGCAGCCGCCGGGCCAGGCCCTCGTCGGCGGCCGGGCCGGGCGCCGGGCGGGCTGCCCCGTCATGGCCGTTGAGCTGGGGCGCAGTCGTGGCCCCGGGGGGTGGAGATGTCACGTCGCACAGATTAGGCGGTCGCACCGACAACGCACGAAACGGCGCGGAGATCCCGCTATGTCGGGGCGCGTCGCGCCCGTACACCGGCGCGTCTCCCGTGACTCACCGACCGGTCAGTCTACGGCTTCGCAGGAGTTCCCCGGTCCGCCCGGCGGACCGTCGAGGGCGAGGGCGGCGCAGCGCTCCGCGTACGGGGCGAGGGGCGCGCTCAATGAATCGCGCCTTCGGCGCTGCGCAGATCCGTCTCGGTGCTCGCCGCCGTGGCCGCGATCGCGCGGAGCGCCTCGGCGACCGTGGCGGCGGGCAGGGAGGGTGTGGCCCGGTCCACGACCTGTTCGGGTGCGTACGGGACGTGGACGAAGCCGCCGCGCAGGGCGGGCCACTCGGTGGCGATCAGGTGGGCGAGGCCGTAGAAGACGTGGTTGCAGACGAACGTTCCGGCGGTCTGCGATACGGAGGCGGGGATCCCGGCGGCGCGTACGGCGGCGACGCACGCCTTGATGGGCAGGGTGGAGAAGTACGCGGCGGGGCCGCCCTCGACGACCGGGCCGTCGAGTGGCTGTTGTCCCGCCTCGTCGGGTATGCGCGCGTCGTTGACGTTGATCGCGACCCGCTCGACGGTGATGTCGGGGCGGCCGCCGGCCTCCCCCACGCACACCACCAGTTCGGGGTCGGTCCGGTCCACCGCGGCCCGCAGCTCGTCCAGCGCGGTGCCGAAGACGCAGCTGAGCCGGGCGGTGGCCACGGTCAGACCGGGCGGCGGGTCGGCGGCGACCAGGGAGACGGCCTGCCATGAGGGGTTGACGACCGACCCGCCGAAGGGGTGGAAGCCGGTGAGGAGTACTCGGGTCATGCGATGACCTCTCCAAATGCTCTCGGAATGCTCGGAATACTCAGAAGGCTCAGAAGGCGAACAGCGAGATGATGACGATGTTGCAGGCGAGCAGCGCGCCGGCGGTGGGGATCTGCGCCTTGATGGGACCGTACTGGTCCTTGAGTTCGAGCAGTGCGGCGGGCACCAGGTTGTAGTTGGCGGCCATGGGGGTCACGAGCGTTCCGCAGAAGCCCGCGAGCATGCCGACGGCGAGGACGACGGGCGGGTCGCCGTTCATCTGCTCGATGAGCACGGGCCAGCCGATGGCGGCGGTCATCACCGGGAACGCGGCGAACGCGTTGCCCATGACGACCGTGAACAGGGCCATGCCGACGCAGTACACGGCCACGGCGACGTACTTCTGGCCGTCCGGGAGCAGCTGTTCGGCGATCTTGCCGACCTGGGTGCCGACCCCGGCCACCTGGAAGATCGAGCCGAGGACGGCGAGCAGTTGGGGCAGCAGCAGCGCCCAGCCCATGGACTCCAGCAGGCTGCGGCCGGAGTCCAGCGGGACCGAGGGCCTGCGCTCGCGGACCACGACCATGCCGACCAGCAGTCCGGCGACGGCGCCGAAGCCGAGGCCGAGGATGGTCTCGCTGCCGGTCTCCAGGACCGGTTCGCCGCCGACGTGCCACTCCTTGACGGCCGAGGCGCAGACCACCGCGACCAGCGGGATGGTGAGCGCCGGGATGAACAGCCTGCTGCCGAGCCGGGCGGCGGTGGCGGTGCGCTCCTCGGCGGTGGTGGTGCGCGGGACGCCGCGGCCGGTGAGCCCGAAGCCGCCGAGGCAGACCATGGCGAGGACGGCGACGCCCAGCGGTTCGGCCGGGACCTTCTTCTCGACCACCCAGGTGCTGTAGAAGAAGCAGGCACCCAGCAGGCCCCAGAAGGCGGCGGAGCCGTACCGCTTGGGGTTGCTGCGGTCGACGGCCATCTGGGCGGCCATGGCCAGGAAGACGGCGCCGACGAGCCAGTAGAACCACTCTGTCTTGATCACTTGGCCTCCTCCGCGGTGCGGCTGCCCATGGCAGCGGACGGGCCGCCCGGGGCGGCGAGGTCGCTCTCCAGGGTCCGGTCCAGCCGCAGCAGCCGGGCGCCGTGGATGAGGAAGGCGCAGACGGCGGTGGGGATGGCCCACAAGGCGAGCTGGAGGGGCTCCAGATGGGTGTGGTACGTGGTGTTGACGAAGCCCGTGATGAGCAGGATCGAGCCGATGGCGAGGAAGCAGTCCTCGCCGAAGAACAGCCCGACGGTGTCGGCGCTGGCGGAGAACGAGCGGACGCGCTCGCGCGTCCGCTCGGGCAGGGTGCCGTGGCGCCGCTCGGCGGCTCCCTCGGCCATCGGCGCGACCATGGGGCGCACGCTCTGCGCGGGGCCGGCGATGCTGATGAGGCCGACCGCCGCCGTCAGTTGGCGGATCAGCAGATAGAGGGCGAGGAAGCGGCCGGTGGTGAGCTTGCCGAGCCGTCCGATGAGGGTCCGGGCCTGCTCCTGGAGGCCGTTGCGCTCCAGGAGACCGATGACCGGAAGGGTGATGACGAAGATCGTCACCGAGCGGCTGGAGGCGAAGCCGTTGCCGAACGCGGCCAGGATCTCCTGGGGCGAGAGCTTGCCCAGAAATCCGGTGGCGATCCCGGCGACCCCGACCACCAGCAACGGGTTGCGTCGTGTGGCGAATCCGAGGATCACCACGAGGACGCCCAGGAGAACAATCATGCGTCCCGCCTTTCCGCGCACAGGACCTCACGAGGGGCGTGAGGAGAATGCACCGGAGGCTAGAACTTCGTTGAACAATCCGACAAGAGGTTGACGCCGACTTATTGGTGGTGCGCCGGATCGCTCACCGCTGGGAAACCTGCCTGCCGGGAAACCTGTTGCGCGTAGGCGCCGGACAACTGCGCCTGGGAGTCGTCCAGGTACGAGGCGAGCAGCCGCTCGGCCTCCGCGGCGTCCCCGGCCTGGAGCACCTCCAGGATCTGCCGGTTGCGGACCAGGTAGGGGGCGTAGAAGCGGCGCGGGTCGTCCATCACGTGGAAGACCAGCCGCAGTTCGGCGAGCACCGCGCGCATCAGTTCGTCGGCGCGCGGGCTGCCCGCGAGCGCCACGATCGCCTGGTGGAAGCGGATGTTGGCGGTGGACAGGTCCTGCCAGGCCCTCTCCTGCGCGGCGCGTTCGCCCGCCGCGACGGCCGCCTCGACCGCGGCCAGGGGGTACGGCGGTTCGCCCAGGCCCCGTACGGCGGCGCACTCGACCATCCTGCGCACCCGGTAGATGTCGTGGAGGTCGTCGACGGTGACGATGCGGACGAAGACGCCCCGGTTCAGCTCGTGCACCAGCAGCCGCTCGTGGGTGAGCAGCCGGAACGCCTCCCTGAGGGTGTTGCGGGAGACGCCGAGCGCCCCCTTGACGCTGTCCTCGGACAGCCGGGTGCCGGGCGGGAAGAACCCCTCCGCGATGCGGTCGCGCAGGACGTCCGCGACCCGCTCGGCCGTGCTGGTGCGCCCCAGCAGCGCCCGGTCGGCCTCCAGACCGGCGACTCCGGCGACCTCGGACACCTCGGACGCCTCGGCGAGCCGTCGCTCCACGCCGTTTGCCACGGTTTCTCTCCCTTTGCTCTGTCGCATCCGTCCCGTATGGCGAGAAGTGAAGCCCAGATCCGGAAAGGCGACAACAACTTCTTGTCGGATCGTTCAACGATCGCTAGCTTGTGGTGCCATGGCGAACCCGACGATCGATCTCAACGCCGACCTCGGCGAGGGCTTCGGCCGCTGGCAGCTCACCGACGACGACGCCCTGCTGTCCATCGTCACCAGCGCCAACGTCGCCTGCGGCTTCCACGCGGGCGACCCCTCGACCATGCGCCGGGTCTGTGCGCTGGCCGCCGAGCGCGGCGTCCGCATCGGGGCGCAGGTCTCCTACCGGGACCTCGCGGGCTTCGGGCGGCGCGCCATGGACGTACCACCGCGCGAGCTGGCCGACGAGATCGCCTACCAGATCGGCGCGTTGGAGATCTTCGCCCGGGCCGCCGGGGCGCGGGTGGCCTACGTCAAACCGCATGGCGCGCTCTACAACCGCTGTGTGCACGACGCGGCGCAGGCCGCCGCCGTGGCCGAGGGCATCACGCTGGCGGCCGGCGGCCCGCTGCCCGTGCTGGGCCTGCCCGGCTCCCGGCTGCACGAGGCCGCCCGCGCGGCCGGGCTGCCGGTGATCACCGAGGCGTTCGCCGACCGCGCGTACACCGCGGCGGGCACCCTGGTGCCGCGCGGCGAGCCCGGTGCCGTCGTCTCCGACCCCGACACCGTCGTCAAGCGCGCCCTCGGCTTCGCCCGCGACCAGGCCGTGACCTCGGTCGACGGGCAGCGGATCGAGGTCGAGGCGCACTCGCTGTGCCTGCACGGCGACACCACCGGCGCCGCCGAACTCGCCCGCCGGGTACGGCGCGAGCTGACCGGCGCGGGTGTCCGCGTGGCGGCGTTCGCATGACCGCCGAGCCGGGCGTGACCTGTCTTCCGGTCGGCGACCACGGGCTGCTCATCGAAGTCGGCACCGGCGAGGCCGTGGAGGCCCTGCACGCCGAGCTGCTGCGGCGCGCCGCGGCCCGTACGCTGCCCGCCGTCCGGGAGATCGTCCCCGCCGCGCGCACCGTGCTGCTGGACGGCGTCGCCGATCCGGCCGGTCTCGCCGCCGAGTTGGTGACCTGGGAGATACCGCCGCTGGTCCGCGGCGACGAGGAGGCCGTGGAGGTCCCCGTCCGCTACGACGGGCCGGACCTCGCGGACGTCGCCGGGCTGTGGGGCGTCACGCCGCAGGAGGTGGCCCGGATCCACTCCGGCACCGAGTTCCGGGTGGCGTTCAGCGGGTTCGCCCCCGGCTTCGGCTATCTGACGGGGCTTCCCGAGCGGCTCCACGTACCGCGCCGTGCCACCCCCCGGACCCGCGTCCCGGACGGCTCGGTCGCCCTCGCGGGCCCGTACACCGGCGTCTATCCGCGCTCCTCCCCCGGCGGCTGGCAGCTCATCGGGACGACGGACGCGGTGCTGTGGGACACCGCACGGGAACCGGCGGCGCTCTTCGTCCCCGGCACCCGGGTCCGTTTCGTCCCCGTCACGCCGGACGCAGGCGAAGCACCGCAGGGGGACGCGCCGTGACGGACAGCGCCTTCTCGGTGGTGCGGGCGGGCGCGCTCACCACCGTCCAGGACCTCGGCCGGGAGGGCCACGCCCATCTCGGAGTGCCCCGCTCCGGCGCGCTCGACCAGCCCGCCCACCGGCTCGCCAACCGCCTGGCCGGGAACCCGGACGGGGCCGCGACCCTGGAGACCACGCTGACCGGCTGTGCCGTACGGCTGCGCCGCGCGGCCACGGTGGTGGTCACCGGCGCGCCCTGCCCGGTCACCGTCGACGGCCGTCCCGCGGCGTGGGGGGCGCCGGTGCGGGTACCGGCGGGCGCGGTGCTGGAGGCCGGGGCGGCGACCCACGGCGTGCGGTCGTACGTGGCGTTCGACGGCGGTGTGCACGCCGATCCGGTGCTCGGCAGCCGGGCCACGGACGTGCTGTCCGGGCTCGGCCCGGCGCCGCTCGCCGACGGCGCCGTCCTGCGGCTCGGCACCCCGTACGGACCGGCGCCGGGTACGGACTGCGTGCCGCTGGGGAACGTCGTATCGGAGCTGGTGCTTCCGGTGGTGCTCGGTCCGCGCGACGACTGGTTCACCGCCGCCGGGCTGCGCACCCTCACCACCGGCCGCTTCCGGGTCGCGGCCGCGAGCAACCGGATCGGGCTGCGCACCGAGGGCCCGGCGCTGGAGCGCGCCAGGGACGGCGAGTTGCCCAGCGAGGGCATGGCGCTCGGCGCCCTCCAGGTGCCGCCCGACGGCCGCCCGGTGCTCTTCCTCGCCGACCATCCGACGACCGGCGGCTATCCCGTGGTGGGTGTCGTCCCGGAGCCGTACCTGGCCGCCGCGGCGCAGGCCGCCCCCGGTACCCCGGTGCGGTTCGCGCCGCTGCGCCGCCCGGGTCAGCCGTCCTGGGTGCGGGCCCCGTCCCGGGTGCGCACCGGGCGGCGGTGACTGGTGTCGCACCAGGGGTAGCGGGCGCTGCGCCCGCAGGCGCAGACCGCCACCATCACCCGGTCGGAGCGGGCCGTGCTGCCGTCCTCCAGGACGACCTCCACCGGGCCCTCGACCAGCAGCGGGCCCTCGGGGTCGACGATGACGCGCCGCGCCGGACCCCGGGCCGCTCCGGGCTCATCGGGCACCGGCTCATCGGGCACGGGCTCATCGGGCACAGCTGCTGCACTCCGTCGTACGGATGGCACGGATCACCACCAGCTCCTCCTTGTCGTCTCCCGGGCCGATCAGCCCCCGGGAGGCCAGCCAGGGGCCGCGCCGCAGCAGCACGGGCCCGAACGGGACGACGCGGCGTGCGGTCACATCCGCGTGCAGCCCCTGCTCGGCCAGTCGCTCCAGCGTCGTACCGACGCCGCTCAGCGCGGACTGGACGAGCAGCAGCACTCCCCGTGGGCGCAGCAGCTCCGGCATCCGGGCGCACAGCCGGTCCAGCACCGCCCGGCCGTCGGGCCCCGCGTTCCAGGCGCGCCCGCCTCCGGCGCGCTCGAAGGGCCGGGGGTGGCGCGAGGGCACGTAGGGCGGATTGGCCAGGACGACGTCGAAGCGCCGCCCCGGGGCCACGGACGCCAGACCGCCGAGGCGGACCCGGACCGGCTCGCCGCTGAGCCGGGCGTTCAGCCAGGCCGCCAGCACCGCGCGCGCCGAGACGTCCACGGCCTCGACCCCCGCGGCTCCGCAGCGCGCGGCGAGGACCGCCAGCGCGCCGGTGCCCGTTCCGATGTCCAGCACCTGGGCGCCCTGCATGGCGGGCTCGCCGCGCACCGCCCCGGCCAGCAGGGCGGTGTCGTCCTGCGGCGCATACACCCCGGGAGGCGCAATCAGTCGCATCCGCCCTAGGTACCTCATCGGCAACGATCGAAACCGCGCCGGTACGCCCGGCCGGATGCGTCGGCCGGGCGAACGGGGGCACTCGGCGGCCCGGAAGGAGCAGCGGCAGATCGGCGGAAGAGGAGCGGTCGATGACGAGTCTTCCCACCGGGTTCGCGCCCGCGTCGTACTGGATGGAGTCGGCCCCCGGCCCGGCGTATCCGGCCCTGGAGCCCGGCCCGGAGCGCACCGTCCCCGAGGTCGAGGTCGCCGTCGTGGGCGGCGGCATCGCGGGGATCTGCACGGCCTGGGAGCTGGCGCGGGCGGGGCGCCAGGTGGCGCTGATCGAGGCGGACCGGCTGGCCGCGGGGGCGACCGGCCACACCACGGCCAAGCTCTCCGCCCTCCAGGGCCTCGCGTACCAGGACATCCGCGCCTCGCGCGGCGAGGAGGCGGCGAGGCTGTACGCGGCGTCCCAGGCCGACGCGGTGGACCGGGTCGGCCGGGTCGCCGCCGAGCTGGGCATCGACTGCGATCTGGAGCGGGCCCCGGCGTACACCTACGCCGAGAGCGAGGAGTCGCTGGACGCGGTGCGGGCCGAGGCGGAGGCGGCCGCGGCGGCCGGTCTCGACGCCTCGTTCACGGAGGAGACGGATCTGCCGTTCCCGGTCGCGGGCGCGGTCCGGGTCGCGGACCAGGCCCAGTTCCACCCCCGGAAGTTCCTGCTGGCCCTCGCCGGGGACCTGGTCGCGCGCGGCGGCCGGATCTACGAGAACTCGCGGATTATGGGCCTGGGCGAGGGCCATCCCTGCCGCCTCACCACCGACCGCGGCGCGCGGATCCTGGCCCGCGAGGTCGTGGTCACCACCGCCTACCCGATCTTCGACCGGGCGCTGCTCTTCCCGCGGCTGAAGGTGCGGCGCGAACTGGTCGTCGCCGCGGTGCTGCCCGAGGACCACGCCCCCCGCGGCATGTACCTCACGCCCGAGGACGACACCCGGTCGGTCCGCACCGCGCCCTACGGGGAGGGCCGGCGGCTGCTCATCGTCACCGGGGAGAAGTTCACGCCCGGGGTGGGCAGCGTCGAAGGGCGCTACGAGCGGCTGATCTCCTGGACGCGGCGGCGCTTCCCTAGCGCCGAGCCCGCGTTCCGCTGGGCCGCGCAGGACAACTGGACCACCGACCACGTGCCGTACGTGGGCCCGCTGCACCCCGGCGCCCGGCACGCGTACGTGGCGACAGGCTTCGCCGGATGGGGCATGACCGGCGGCGTACTCACCGGACGGCTGCTGGCCGGGCGCCTGACGGGACAGCCGCTGCCGTGGACGGACCTCTACGATCCGCGGCGGCTGAACCCGCTGCGGGAGACCCCGGCGCTGCTCCGGCTGCAAGGCGAAGTGGCGCGCCACTTCTTCGGCGACCGGATCTCCGGGGACGGCGCGGACGCGGTCCGTGACATCCCGCCGGGCGGCGGCGCGGTCGTCCGCGTCGGGGCGGGGCAGCGCGCCGTCCACCGCGACGAGGACGGCGCGCTGCACGCCCTGTCCGCGCGCTGCACCCATCTGGGCTGTCTGGTGCGGTTCGACGACGCCGAACGGACCTGGGAGTGCCCGTGCCACGGGTCCCGCTTCGCCGTCGACGGCAGCGTGCTCCAGGGCCCGGCGGTCCACCCGCTGGAGCGGTACGACGACCTCGGCGCCGGACGCCACGGAACCGGCCCGGACGGGCACGACGGGCCGGACGGGGAGGGGCGGCGGTGACCACCGAATCCCGGAACGCGGCCACGCACGCGACGCACGGCGCGCCCCCGCTGCCGGAGGCCCGTGGTCCGCTGTCCGCGGCGGTCCGTACCGCCCTGCTCCGAGCCCCGCCGCCGAAAGATCTTCCATCGGTCGGGGCCGCCGACCCGTTCGGCGAGGACCTTCAGCTCGCGCTGTACCTCGCCTACGAACTCCACTACCGCGGCTTCGCGGGCGTCGACGAGGCGTGGGAGTGGCAGCCGGACCTGCTGCGGCTGAGGGCCGCGCTGGAAGACCGGTTCCTCGGCGCGCTGCGCGAGGCCGTGCCCGGTGGCGCGGATGTGGCCGGGGAGCTGGACGCGCTGCTGGTCGAACCGCTGGACGCGCCCGGCGTCAGCCACCACCTCAGGAGCCGGGGCACCTGGGGGCAGCTGCGCGAATATCTGGCGCACCGCTCGCTGTACCAGCTGAAGGAGGCCGATCCGCAGGCGTGGCTGATTCCCCGGCTGACGGGACAGGCCAAGGCGTCGCTGGTGGCGGTGGAGTTCGACGAGTTCGGGGCGGGCCACGGCGACCGGGTGCACGCCCGGCTGTTCGCCGAGGCGATGGCGGGCGCGGGGCTCGACCCGGGGTACGGCCGCTACCTGGACCGGGCGCCCGCCGAGACGCTCGCCACCGTCAACCTGATGTCGCTGCTCGGTCTGCACCGCTCACTGCGCGGCGCGATGGCCGGGCACTTCGCCACCCTGGAGATCACCTCGTCGCCCGGGGCCCGGCGGCTGGCGCAGGCCCTGGAGCGGCTGGGTGCCGAGCCCCGGTGCGTACGGTTCTTCACCGAGCACGTCGAGGCCGACGCGGTGCACGAACAGCTGATGCGCCGGGACGTCATCGGCGGCTTCCTCGCCCAGGAGCCGGAGCAGGCCCCGGCCGTCGTCTTCGGGATCCAGGCCACCGGCTACCTGGACGCGCGCTGGTCGGAGCGCCTGCTCGGGGCGTGGGCGGCCGACCGCCCGTCCCTGCGCCTGCCGCTGTGCGACGGCTGACCGCCGCGCGGCGGGGCGCTCCGGGGCTGGCCGCCGCCCGGCGAGGGTGCGCCCCGCGCCTGCCGCCGTGCCCGCTGGCGCAGCACCCGGCGCTCCTCCTCGTCGGTGCCGCCCCACACGCCGTGGGTCACCCCGCTCTCCAGCGCGTAGGTGAGGCACTCGTGGGTCACCGGGCAGCGGTGGCAGACCTCCTTGGCCAGGGCCTGCTGCGCCTGGGCCGCGGGTCCGGCCACCCCCACCGGGAAGAACAGCTCGGGGTCCTCGTCCACGCATGCCGCGCTCTGCCACCATTCCATGACTGCCTGCCCCTTCTGTGGTGCGTCGTGGTGGGAGCCCGCCGTCGCCCGCGCGGGTCTGACGCGTCCAGTGGGTGGAGATGGAAAAGGAGGCCGACCCCGCGCACAAGGCTTGGCGGGCTTGATAAGGGGCGGGTTTCCGGTGTCGGCGACCGCAAACGGGATTGATCGCGCCAATACGGCGGCGCGTCCGGGGGCCTCGGCGCTCAGTCCGGCGCCGGGCCGTATCCGCCGCCGCCCGGAGTGTGGACGACGAGGACGTCGTCCGTGCCGACGTCGGCCGCGTCGCAGCCCGCCAGCCGGTCCACCGAGCCGTCGGCGCGCTCGATCAGGTTGGCGCCGAGCGCGCCCGGCGCACCGCCCGCCATGCCGTACGGGGCGACGCGGCGGTGGCCGGTGAGCAGGGCCACCGTCATGGGCTCCAGGAAGCGGATGCGGCGGGTGACGCCGTGGCCGCCGCGCCAGTGGCCGTGGCCGCCGCTGTCCCGGCGCACCTCGAAGCTCTCGACCCGGACCGGATAGCGCCACTCGAGCACTTCGGGGTCGGTGAGCCGGGAGTTGGTCATGTGGGTCTGTACGGCGTCGGCGCCGTCGAAGCCGTCGCCCGCGCCCGAGCCGCTGGCCACGGTCTCGTAGTACTGGACGCGGTCGTTGCCGAAGGTGACGTTGTTCATCGTGCCGGAGCCCTCGGCCTGGACGCCGAGCGCCGCGTAGAGGGCGCCGGTGACGGCCTGGGACGTCTCGACGTTTCCGGCGACCGTGGCGGCGGGGTACACCGGGGCGAGCATCGAGCCCTCGGGGATGCGGACCTCCAGGGGCTTCAGGCAGCCGCTGTTGAGCGGGATGTCCTCGGCGACCAGGGTGCGGAAGACGTACAGCACGGCCGCCATCACCACCGAGCTGGGCGCGTTGGCGTTGCCCGGCATCTGCGGCGACGTACCCGCGAAGTCCAGGACGGCGCCGCGGCCCGCGCGGTCGACGGTGACGGTGACGCGGATGACGGCCCCGCTGTCGGTCTCGTAGCGGTACGAGCCGTCCCGGAGGGCGCCGACGATGCGGCGTACGGACTCCTCGGCGTTGTCCTGGACGTGGCGCATATAGGCGTGCACGACGTCCAGGCCGAACTGCCCGATCATCCGGCGCAGTTCCTGGATGCCCTTCTCGTTGGCGGCGATCTGGGCGCGCAGATCGGCGAGGTTGGCGTCCGGGGCGCGGGAGGGGTACGGCCCGGCGGTCAGCAGTTCGCGGGTCTCGCGCTCGCGCAGCACGCCCTCCCGCACCAGCAGCCAGTTGTCGAAGAGCACGCCCTCCTCCTCGATGGTGCGGCTGAAGGCGGGCATGGAGCCGGGGGTGATGCCGCCGATCTCGGCGTGGTGGCCGCGGGAGGCGACCAGGAACAGCAGCTCCGTACCGCCGTCGTCCGCCTCATCGAAGACCGGGGTGACGACGGTGACGTCCGGGAGGTGGGTGCCGCCGTGGTACGGGTCGTTGATGGCGTAGACGTCCCCGGGCCGCATCGCGTCCCCGTTGCGCCGCAGCACCTCCTTGATGGACTCGCCCATCGACCCCAAATGCACCGGGATGTGGGGGGCGTTGGCGATGAGGTTGCCGTCGGCGTCGAACAGGGCGCACGAGAAGTCCAGCCGCTCCTTGATGTTGACGGAGTGGGCGGTGTTCTCCAGGCGCAGGCCCATCTGTTCGGCGATGGCCATGAAGAGGCTGTTGAAGACCTCCAGCATCACCGGGTCCACCTCGGTGCCGACGGCGGCCGTGCGCGGCCGGGGCCGGACCCGGGTGAGCAGCAGATGGCCGCGTTCGCCCAGCGCCGCCTGCCAGCCGGGGTCGACGACGGTGGTGGCGTCGTCCTCGGCGATGACCGCAGGGCCGGTGAGGGTGTCCCCGGGGCGCATCCCGGCCCGTTCGTACAGCCCGGTGCGCTGCCACCGCCCCTCCGTGAACATCTCCACGGTCGCCACCGGCGCCAGGGCGCCCTCCCTGGACGGCTGTTCCACGGCGTGGCCGCCCGCCGGGCCCGCCGCGCCGACCGCCTCCACCGACACCGCCTCCATGACGATCGGCTTGTCCATGGTGAACGCGTAGCGCGTGCGGTGCGCCCGTACGAAATCGGCGGTCATCGCGGGGACGGAGTCCAGCGGGACGGGGAGGGCCGCGTCGGTGCCCGCGTACCGCAGATGGACCCGGGCCGTGGTGCGCACGCTCTCCCCGGGGACACCGTCGGCGAGCAGCTCGTCGCGCGTCTGGCCGGACAGCCGCGCGCACAGGTCGCGCACGTCCGGCAGAGACTCCTCGCTCAGCTCCGTCTCCACGGCCTGCTCGCGCATCGCGGTGGCGTCGGCGACCCCGATGCCGTACGCCGAGAGCACCCCGGCCAGCGGTGGCACGATCACCGTGCCGATGCCGAGGGCGTCGGCGACCGCGCACGCGTGCTGGCCGCCCGCGCCGCCGAAGCTGGTGAGCGCGTAGCGGGTGGCGTCGTGGCCGCGCTGCACGGAGATCTTCTTGACCGCGTTGGCCATGTTCAGCACCGCGATGTCCAGGAAGCCCGCCGCGACCTCCTCCGGGCCGCGCCGGTCGCCGGTCGCCTCCGCGATCTCCTCGGCGAGGCGGGCGAAGCCCTCCCGGACGGTGTCCGCGTCCAGCCGCTGGTCGGCGTGCGGGCCGAACACCGCCGGGAAGTGGGCGGGCTGGATCCGGCCCAGCATCACATTGGCGTCGGTGACGGTCAGCGGGCCGCCGCGCCGGTAGCAGGCGGGGCCGGGGACGGCACCGGCCGAGTCCGGGCCCACCCGGTAGCGGCGCCCGTCGAAGTGGAGCACCGAGCCGCCGCCCGCCGCGACGGTGTGGATGTTCATCATGGGCGCGCGCATCCGCACCCCCGCCACCTCGGTCCCGAAGACCCGCTCGAACTCGCCCGCGTAGTGCGACACATCGGTCGACGTGCCGCCCATGTCGAAGCCGATGACCTTGGCGTGGCCCGCCTCGGCCGAGGAGCGCACCATGCCCACCACGCCGCCCGCGGGCCCCGACAGCACCGCGTCCTTGCCGCGGAAGTGCGCGGCCTCCCGCAGCCCGCCGTTGGACTGCATGAACATCAGCCGGATGCCGCGCAGCTCGGCGGCCACGTCCTCGACGTAACGGCGCAGGATCGGCGAGAGATACGCGTCGACCACGGTGGTGTCGCCGCGCGACACCAGCTTCATCAGCGGGCTCACCTCATGCGAACAGCTCACCTGCGTGAAGCCGAGGCCGCTGGCCGCCTCGCCCACCGCGCGCTCGTGCGCGGCATGCCGGTAGCCGTGCGTCAGGACGACCGCGGCGCTGCGGAAGCCGTCGCGGTGCGCGGCGCGCAGCGCCTCCGTGGCGGCGTCGAGGTCCAGGGGGCGTACGACGGCGCCGTGCGCGTCCACCCGCTCGGGCACCTCGATCACCCGGTCGTACAGCGCCTCCGGCAGCACGATCCGGCGGTCGAACAGCCGCGGCCGGTTCTGGTACGCGATGCGCAGCGCGTCCCGGAAACCGGCCGTGACGACGAGCACCGTGGGCTCGCCCTTGCGCTCCAGCAGGGCGTTGGTCGCGACGGTGGTGCCCATCTTGACGACGGCGATCCGGTCGGCCGGAACCGGCTCGTCCGGCCCGAGCCCCAGCGTCTGCCGGATCCCCGCGACGGCCGCGTCCATGGTGCGCTCGGGGTGGTGGGACAGGAGCTTGCGGGTGACGAGGCGGCCGTCCGGGCGCTTCCCGACGACGTCCGTGAAGGTACCGCCACGGTCGATCCAGAATTCCCAGCGACCCGTCATCCCGCCATTGTCGCAGCGTGCGGGGGTGATGTGCCGGGGCCGGTTCGGGCCTGGGACGGCAGTGAGGCGAGTGCGGCGAGCGCCGCCCGCCGTTCGTGCCCGTCGAGCAGATGTCCGGTGCCGCGCACCCGGTGGCGTACCTCCTGCGCCGCCAGTGCCAGGAGTCCGGGCAGCAGATCGGTGCAGCGGTCCACGACCCAGCGCGTGCCCCGGGTCGCCATCCACCAGGCGCTCGCGGCACGCGAGGGCGTCGGCCCGTCGAGCGCCGTGGACGGCGGGTCGCCCATGGCGATGCCGCGGGCCGTGAGCGCGCTGTGGAACTCCCGCGCCAGCAGCCGGTGCCCCAGCTCGCTCGGATGCAGCCGGTCCACGCTCCACGCCGCGCGGTCCGTGACCCAGGTGTGCTCGGTCAGCTCCACGTGCACCGCGCCGTACCGCCCGGACAGCGCGTGCACCACCGTGTTGACGGCCCGCATACGGCGCCCCAGCGGCCGGGCGAGCGCGTCCGGCAGCCCCAGCATCCGGCCCGGATCGGGCAGGCACGCGGTGAGCACCACCGTCCCGTCGGCGCGCAGCGCGCCGATCGTCGCGTCCAGGGCCTCGGCGACCCGGCGGATGTCGAAGGTGTCGCGCAGGGTGTCGTTCATGCCGACCACGACGGACGCGAGATGCGGACGGGCCCGGCGTGCGGCGCTCAGCTGCTCACCGGCCACGTCGGCGGCGAGCGCGCCGCTACGGGAGACGTTGACGAAGTCCACGGCCTCCCCGTGCGGCCCAGCCACCCCCGCCAGCAACGCCGCCCACCCCCGCCACCCACCCCCGGTTACGGGATCCCCGAGCCCCTCGGTCAGCGAGTCGCCGAGCGCGGCGAACCGGGTGGTGGGCACCGCGGCGGGAACGGCCCCGGCCGGGGCTCCCCCGTCGGCCATCACCGCCCCGGAAGCCCGGCCCACGGGGGCCGCGCACGGGTCGCCCACGGCACCACCACCGTCGGGCGCCGGGCGGAGGGCCTCCGGAACCACCGGCGCGGCCACCGAGCCGCCGGGCACGACGGGAACGGCCCGACGGGCACCCGGTGCGGGCGACGCCGGGCCCAGGGCCGAGGTACGGGGTGGGAGGGTCGCGGGCGAACCGTCCCCGGGCGCGCGCCCCCCGAGCCCGGTGGTGAGGGAGTCGCCGAGGACGGCGAACCGGGTGGTGGGCACCGCGGCGGGAACGGCCCCGGCCGGGGCTCCCCCGTCGGCCATCACCGCCCCGGGAGCCCGGCCCGCGGCGGATTCCGCGCACGGGTCGCCCGCGACGTCACCACCGTCGGGCGCCGGGCGGAGGGCCTCCGGAACCACCGGCGCGGCCACCGAGCCGCCGGGCACGACGGGAACGGCCCGACGGGCACCCGGTGCGGGCGACGCCGGGCCCAGGGCCGGGGTACGGGGCGAGGCGATCACGGCGTCGCGGTCGTCGGCCACCGGCGCGGCGGGCGCCGCATCGTCGGCCGACCCCGCCGCTGCTCGGCCGTCCCCGACCGGCATGGCCGAGCAGACGGCCTCGTCCGGGACGGCCGCCACGCGCCGCGGCCGGACCACGGCACGCCCCTCGGCGACCGTGCGAACGCGCCCCGGGTCACCCGGGTCACCCAGGACGCACGCCCGCTCGGCGGAGTCGCCGTGCCGGGCCTGCCGGGCAGCCGCATCCTGTGCGGCACCACCCGGAATCGCGCGACCGGCAGGGATCACCACAGCCGGGCCGCTCGGAACCGCGTCCGGAATGGGCCGCGCGTCCGTCCGGCCCGGGGCCGACCGGCCGGTCGCGGCATCGTCGCCGGTCGCCGCATGGGCGGCGCGTCCGGCGGGCGCCGCGGGCCGGGCGGGCCGGGCGCCCGGGGGCGTCGCGGCGGGGGCCGGGGGCGCCGACGCGTCGGCGAGGGCCGCGGGACAGGGACGGTCCGGGCAAGCGCGGGGTGCGCTCACCGGGCACCGCCGGCCGCCGTGCGGGCCGGGACCCGGCCGTCGGGGTGGACGCGGGGCGCGTCGTGGGCGGCCAGGAAGGCGTCGACCGCCGCGGGCCAGCCGTAGCGCTCGGCGCGGACCCGGGCCGTCGCGCGGCGTACGGGTTCGGGGCGGGCCAGGACCTGGGCGACGGCGTCCGCGAACGCCGCCCCGTTGTCGGCCGCCGTCGCGCCCGCCGGGCCGACGATGTCGGGCAGCGCGGACAGGGCGCTGACGACGACGGGCGACCCGCACGCCAGCGCCTCCAGCGCGGCCAGCCCGAAGGTCTCCGCCGGACCCGGGGCGAGGACGACGTCCGCGCTCGCCTGGAGCGCGGCCAGCCGGGCCCGGTCGCCGACGTGGCCGAGGAAGGCCGCCGGAAGGTCCTCCGCGCGGGCGCGGGCCTCCAGCCGGGCGCGCAGCGGGCCGTCGCCCGCGACGACGAGCGCCGCCGGGACGCCGCGCCGCCGCAGTTCGGCGAGGGTGTCGAGCGCGCGGCCCGGCCGTTTCTCGGGCGACAGGCGGGAACACATGGCGAGCAGGACGGAGGCCCCGCCCCGGTGGTGCTCGCGCAGGGCGCCGTCGTAGTGGGACGGGTGGAAGTGGCCGAGGTCGACGCCCAGGGGGGCGCGTACGACATTGCGCGCGCCGATGCGTACGAACTCGCGCTCTGCCCACTCCGTCGTGCAGACGATCCGCGCATACGCCCGCGCGGTACGGCGGTTCAGCCGGTCGGCCGCGCCCCGGGCGGCCGCCTCGGGCACGCCCCAGGTGCGCAGCACGGCGTCGGCGCTCTCGTGGGAGACCATCACGGCAGGCACGCGGGCGCGCCGCGCCCACTCCCCCGTCCAGCGCAGGGTGGTGCGGTCGGAGACCTCCAGCCGGTCGGGCGCGAGCCCGTCGAGCAGCCGGGCCAGCCGCCGCCGGTCGGTCAGCACCCGGTAGCCGCCGGTGCCGGGTACGGAGGGTCCGGGGAGGGTGATCACCCGGCCCTGGCGGGTGTGCTCGTCCGCGTCGCGTTCCCCCGGCACGATCAGGACGGACTCGTGCCCGGCCGCCTGGTAGCCCGCGCCCAGCTCGCGCAGCGCGGTGCGCAGGCCGCCGGAGGAGGGGGTGACGAAGTTGGCGAGCCGGACGATGCGCAGCGGCCGCTCGGCGTTCCCGTTTCCGTTTCCGTTCCCGTTCCCGCTCATGCCGCCACCGCCGTACGGGCCATCAGCACCTCGGCGTAGTGGTCGATCAGCTGGTCGACGATCGCCTCCCAGGTGCGGCCCTCGACCGCCTCCCGGCCCGCCTGCCCGAGCGCGGCGCGCGTCCGGGGATGGGCGGCGAGGAGCGACACGGCGTCGCGCACCTCATCCGCGTCACCGGGCGGCACCAGCAGTCCGGTACGGCCGTGGTCGACCAGGTCGAGCGGGCCACCCGCGGCGGGGGCGACCACTGGCACGCCGCTGGCCTGCGCCTCCTGCACGGTCTGGCAGAAGGTCTCCTGCGGGCCGGTGTGCGCGAAGACGTCCAGCGAGGCGAAGATGCGGGCCAGCTCGGTACCGGTCCGGCGGCCGAGGAAGTGGGCACCGGGCATGGCGGCGCGCAGCGTGGGCTCGCTCGGCCCGTCCCCGACCACGACCACCCGGACGCCGGGCAGCGAACACAGCGGGGCCAGCAGCTCGACGTTCTTCTCGGGCGCCAGACGGCCGATGTAGCCGACGATCAGCTCGCCCCCGGGGGCCAGGGAGCGGCGCAGCTCCGGGTCGCGGCGCGAGGGGTGGAAGCGCTCGGTGTCGACGCCGCGCGGCCACAGCGCGATCCGCGGCACCCCGTGCCCGTCCAGGTCGCGGGCGGCGGCCGTGGACGGGGCGAGGGTGCGGTCGGCGGCGGTGTGCACGGCCCGTATCCGGCGCCAGGCCGCGTTCTCGCCCGCGCCGAGGTACGTACGGGCGTAGCCGCCCAGGTCGGTCTGGTAGACGGCGACGGCGGGGATCCGCAGCCGCAGTGCGGCCGTCATCCCGCGCGCGCCGAGCACGAAGGGGCTGGCCAGGTGGACGAGATCGCTGCGGTGCGAGGTGATCGCGGCGGCGAGTCGGCGGCTGGGCAACGCGACGCGCACCTGCGGATAGCCGGGCAGGGGCAGGGAGGGGATCCGGACGACGGGAAACGGATGCGCTCCGTCGGCGTCCCCGCCCCCGTCGGGCGGCCCGTCGTGCGGACCCGCGGGAGCGATGACGAGGGGGTGGTGACCGCGGCGGTGGAGATGCTGGGCGGTCTGAAGCGTGCAATGAGCGACGCCGTTGATGTCGGGCGGGAAGGATTCGGTCACGATGGCGACTCGCATACCGGTGTTGTCGGCGTACGAAGGGTGGCCCCGGCATCGTGCACCTTGCGAGCCGTGAAACGTCCCGTGAGCGTTGGCCCCCGCGCCCGCCGAAGCCGGGTGAGTGCCGGACGAACCACCCGAAACCCGGCATGAACCCGCGGGTTTACGGACGACCACCTGGCGTAAACCCATCGCTCCCCGCCCCGCCCCGACCACCCCGGGTGACCTCCGGCAACGCCGCGCGACGCTGGGCGAGCGCGGCGGGCGCCACGCACGGGCGAGATGCGGGGCCGCCGCGCGCGACGCGGGCCGTCGCCCGGCGGCGAGGCGCCCGGCGGCGAGGCGCCCGGAGAACGGCGGCGTCCGGCGGGGCGGGCCGGGGTCAGACGCCGGCGGCGTCGGGGCCGATGCGGCTGCGGACCGCGGTTTGGACCTCGGCTTCCTCGGCCGGGTCGGCGGCCAGTCTGCGGAGTTGTTCCACGACGCGGGCGTCACCGGTGGCGGCGTGGTGGGCGGCGAGTTCGCGGGTGGTCTCCTCGCAGTCCCAGAGGCATTCGACCGCGAAGCCCGCGGCGAACGAGGGGTCGGTGGCGGCCAGAGCGCGGGCGGCGCGGCCGCGGAGGTGGGAGGAGGCGGTTTCGCGGTAGATGTGGCGCAGCACGGGGGCGGCGCAGGTGATCGCGAGGCGACCGGCGCCGTCGACGAGCGTCCACAGCGCCTGGCCGTGCGGGCCCTCGGCCCGCACCGTGCGGCGGAGGGCGCCGAGGACGAGCCCCGCGTCGTACTGCCCGCCGCGGGCGGCGAGCATCGCGGCCGCCGCGGCGCCGAGCGCGTCGGGGCGGTGCGCCCAGATCCGGGCGCGATCGAGGGCGGCGATGCTGCGCATGCGTTCGAAGGCGCCGAGGGCGGCGCGGGAGACCGACTCCGAGGCGTCCGGCTCGGTCACCGCGGCCTCGATCAGGTCCAGCACCTCGGGGTCGCCGGTGTCGGCGAGGTGCCGCAGGGCGGTCGCGCGGGCCGCGTCCGGGGCCGACGCGGCGGCGGCCAGCAGCTCGGGACGGTCCTCCGGACCGGCGACGGCGGCGAGGCAGCGGGCGGCGGCGTCGGGGCGGCGGCTGCCGGGCCGCAGGTCGTGTTCCTGCTGGGCCCAGGTCAGGACGTCGTGGACGCTCCAGCCGGGCCGGGGCCCGGAGGGGCGCAGCTGGCGCTGCCAGCGGTCGAAGGCGCCCTGTTCCTGCACGGCGCGCACGCGCGGGCCGTGCGCCGGGTCATCGGCCCACAGCCGCCAGGGGCGGGGCTCGTAGGCGCCGCGCGCGGCGGCGGCCAGTTCGGCGTCGCCGTCGGGGGTCTCGGGGAAGCGGCCGAGGACGGCGGGGGCGAGGGCGCGCAGCCCGGCGTCGTCGTCGCGCAGGGCCAGCTCGTCCAGGGCCCATTCCCAGTTGCTGCCGGCGGCGGCGTACCGGCGCAGCAGCCGCAGCGCGTCGAGCCGGTCGTAGGCGGCGAGGTGGCCGAGGACGGCGAGGGCGAGCCCGGTGCGCTCCTCGTCGGTGTTCACCAGGTCCTCGGGGTGGAAGAGGTGCTGTTCGATCTCGTCGAGCTCCGCGTCGAGGTCCAGGCAGAGCCGGGCGTAATAGAGGGAGCGGTTCTCGACCTGCCAGTCACGGCGTGGGTCGTGCAGCACGCAGTGGTGCAGTGCCGCGAGCGCCTCGGCCCGCGGCGCGGCGAGGGCGTGCAGGGTCCCGTCGCCGCGGCCTCGCTGGAGGAGGCCGAGCAGGGTACCGCTGGGCGCTATGTCTGGATCGAACATGAGGTCAGCATCCGGTGCGGGGGGTTCGCTGGCAACGGGATTTCCGTCGTCCGGCATTCTTGCCGATGTCCTGGCGCCATATGCCGGATGAACACCTGAACTGAGGGATTCCCGAGCGCCGCAGCCTACCTGGAACCGCATGCTCCACCGAGCCGTGCCCGACTTGCCCCAGGAAAGCCATGGGCATATGCCAGAAGCACCACCGGATCGGGTATTGCCAAACGACTTACGCGACGTCGCAGCCTGTGCAAGAGTCGTTACCGGTCCTTACCCCGTCAGACCCGGCAGCGCCGCCCCGTACCGGCCCGTATCGGAGAACACATGCCGTCCCCCCGCTCCGCGGACCATCCCGCCGCCCCGTCGCCCCAGCGCGGCACGGTCGACGCGCTCATCACGCAGACCCGGCGGCTCCGCGGCGGCATCGCCGCCGTGCGGCGCGACACCACGGCGGACCTGAGCGGTACGGCGAACGAGACCCAGTTGCGCTGGCAGCGGGCGCTGTGCGATCTCGCCGTCCACCACCTGGATGACCTCGGCCAGCATCTGGACCAGCTGCGGGAGGGGCTGCCGTCCGAGCAGCCCGGGGAACCGGAGGGACCCGGGGAATCGGAGGAGTCCAGGAGAGCGGCTGGGGCGGCTCCGGAGCGGAAGCCGCTGGATCAGGACGCGCCGGGGCAGGACCCCGGCCACGGCCCCGGCTCGCTGCTCAACCGCGTCGGCAGCGCCGAGTGGAACCTCCTCACCGACGAGGTGACCTGGTCCGACGAGCTGTGCCAGATCTTCGGCCGCAGCCCCGACGAGGGCGGCCTGCCCCTGGACGAGCTGCCCTCCTGGGTCGTCGCCGACGATCAGCCGGTGCTGACCGCGATGGTCACGGACTGCCTGGTGGACGGCAAGCCGATCGACGGCGAGTTCCGGGTGGTCCGTCCGGATGACGCCGTCCGTACGGTGCACATGGCGGGCGAGCCCGTCCTCGACACCGACGGCAGCACCGCCTCCATGTGGGCGGTGCTCCGCGACGTGAGCGCGCTGCGCCGCAGCGAGCGGGCGGTGCGCGAGTCCCGCGACTCGCTCCAGCGCCAGCGGCACATGGCCCGCGCCGAGCGCCGACTGGCGGTCGAGCTGCACGAGGCCGTCCTGCCGCCGTGGCGCGGCTCCGCGCCCCTCGCGCACGGCCGGCGGCCCGCGGGCACCGCCCTCGACGTCGCCTCCCACTACTTCCCCTCCGCGGACAGCGCGCTGATCGGCGGCGACTGGTACGACGCGCTCGAACTGCCGGACGGCGGCACCCTGCTGAGCGTCGGCGACCTCACCGGCCATGGCGTCGCCGCGACTTCGGGCATGGCGATGGTGCTGGGCGCGGTGCGCGGCATGGCGGTGGCCGGGATCGAGCCCGGTCCGCTGATGGGGCGGCTCAACCAGCTGCTCGACGCCTCCGCGCAGCCCGCCCTGGGCAGCGCGGTCTGCGGGCGGTACGACCCGGCGACCCGCACCCTGGTGTGGTCGCAGGCCGGGCACCCCGCCCCGCTGCTGTTCCGCGACGGGGCGGGGCGCGCCTTGCGGCCCCCGGCCGGTGTGCTGCTCGGCGGCACGACGGGCGCCACGTACGCCCAGGCCGAGGAGCGGCTGGAGCCGGGCGATCTGCTCCTGCTGCACGCCGGGGGGCTCGCCGAGGACCCCACGGTGGCGGCCGAGCGGCTGCTCGGGCTCGCGCCACGGTTCGCCGCCGCCCGCGGCACGCAGGAGTGCGTACGGGTGGTGGCCGAGGAGTTCGACGACGAGCGGCGCGAGGGCGACGCCTGCGTACTGCTCGCGATGATCGGTTGATTCGGTGATGGGCTGATTCGGTGATGGGCCGCCGCTAGACGTGCCGGACGGCCGTGCTCTTCCGCCGGCCGCCGTTACACGGCCGTGGTCTTCGCCGCCCCGCCCGCCCCCTTCGCCCCGCCTCCGGCTCCCTTCTGGTGGCCCAGCCCCTTCGGCATGGCCTGCTGGATCTCCGCCCGCAGCTCCCGCACCGCGGCCGACGAGGTGTACGGCGCGGTGAGCCGGTACATCTCCCGCAGCCGGTCCCAGGTGCGGTGCGAGGAGTTCTGCTCGATCGTGGCCAGCGCCTGGCGGGCGGAAGCGGTCCCCTGCTCCGGGTCGCCGCCGATGAAGGAGGCCGAGGCGATGGAGATGTGGTCGAAGATCTGCGACCGCTGACGGCCGCCCTCCCGCATCCGCAGCGCCTCCTTGGCGTGCCGCTGTGAGATGGCCGCAACGCCCGGTTCGTGCTCGGCCAGGGTGCGGTAGACCAGCCCCTGCATCCCGTGCATGTCGGCCTCGTTGAACAGCTGCATCCAGCTCGGCGCGGGCCCCCGGTCCTGGTCGGAGACGAACAGCTCCTCCGCCTCCCCCAGGGTGCGGCGCACCGCCTGGCCGTGCCCCTTCGAGGCATGAGCCCAGGCCTCGATTGTGCGGAACATGGAGCGGGTGCGGGGCAGCGCCGCGTCCCCCGCGCCGGACGACGCCAGCTTCATCAGATCGAGGGCGTCGTCCGGGCGGCCGATGTGCACCATCTGCCGGGCGGCGCGGGACAGCGCCTCGCTCGCCCGCGGCCGGTCGCTGCCCTCCCGGGCCGCGTGCGCGGCGATGACGAAGTACTTCTGGGCGGTGGGCTCCAGGCCCACGTCATGGGACATCCAGCCCGCCAGCACGGCCAGGTTGGCCGCGACGCCCCACAGTCTGCGCTGGAGCGCCTCGGGGTGACGGTAGGCCAGCATCCCGCCCACCTCGTTGAGCTGGCCCACCACGGCCTTGCGCTGGAGCCCGCCGCCGCGGGCCGCGTCCCAGGCGCGGAAGACCTCGACCGACGTCTCCAGCGCGTCGATCTCCTGGGAGCCCACGGGGGCGGCCTCATAGCGGTCGAAGCCCGCGGGCTCGGCGGAGAGCGGGTTGTCGGAACGGGGCGCGTCGGTGGCGAGGGTGGGGTCGGAGAGCAGCCATTCGCTCATGGCACCGGTGATGGCGGATCCTGCGGCGAGCGCGGCGCCCGCACCCACCAAGCCGCGTCGGTTGAACATAAGGTCCATTCCCGTGAATTCGGTGAGGACCGCGGCCGTGGACTCGGGCGGCCAGAGCAGCCCGTCGGCGGACTGCCCCTTTCCCGCGCGCCCACCTCGTCCGAACCCGAGGTCCTCGATGGTCACGACTCGACCGAGGCGCTCGGTGAAGAGGACGGCCAGCACCTTGGGCACGGGATCGCGCGGCGTCTCGCCGGTGTCGATCCAACGCCGCACCCGCGAGGTGTCGGTCGCCAGCTGCGGGTGGCCCATGGCCGCCGCGCGCCGGTTCACGAGCCTCGCGAGCTCGCCCTTGGACCAGCCGGCCAGGCCGAATAGGTCCGCAAGACGGGTGTTGGGTTCCCTCGTCACGTCAAGCCCCCAGGATCCTCGGCTGACTTGACAGTAACGGGCCCGTCACGAGCCGTGCGACTATTCGCCAGGGTTCGCCAGGGTCCGCCAGATGGTGTGCCACCCGCGCGCGGGTGTGATGTAGGAGTGCGCTACCCGGCCCGGTGGCGGTTGGAAAATGCCAGCTGGAAAATGCCATCCGGAAGATGCCAGCTGGAAAATGCCAGCCGCATTCCCCAGGGTGCGGTCCCGCCCCGGGGCCGGGAGCGTACGCACATACGTCGGCACACGAAGGGATCTGTCTCGCCCATGTACGCAGCGTCGTCCTCCGTGTCCGCCCCACCTCGGCCGTACCGGCGGCAGCTGCCCGGCAATGGGCCGTACCTCGATCCCGCTCCCGGCGGCCGCGCGCGGCGCACCGCCGTCCCCGGCTCCGTGCCGCCCAGCGGAAGACTCGACGTGTCCGGTCCCCAGGGTGCCCAGCTGCGCACCGCCATCGCCGCGGTCCATCGCATCTGTCCGGAGTTCAACCCCGTCCAGGTGCTCCGGCGCAGCGGGCGGTCCGTCCTCCTGGTCGGTTCGACGGGCCGCACCACGGCGGTCGCCAAGTGCCTGCTGGACCACTCCCCGGCATGGGCCGAGCGGTTCCGCCGCGAGATAGCGATGTACCGGACGTTCGTACGACAGCGTCCTCCCGTCCGGGTGCCGCGGCTGATCGCCGCCGACCCCGACAACTGCGCGCTGGTCATCGAGCGGATGCCCGGGCGGGTCGCGGCCGCGCAGCGCCATCCCGCCGAGGCGCCGCCGCGCGCCGATGTGCGCGCCGCGCTCGGCGCGATCTGCCGGATCAACCAGTGGCGGCCGCCGGGGGACCTGTTCGACGCCCCGGTCGACTATGCCGCCCGGCTGTCCCGCTACCACGAGTTGGGGCTGCTGACCGACCGGGACATGGGCGATGTGCGCAAGTTGCTGCGCGGTGTCTCGCAGGCGGCGGGGCGGCAGCTGCCGGCCCAGTTCTGCCACGGCGACGCCCTGTTGAACAACGTGCTGCTGGCCCCCTCGGGCGCGGCGCTCATCGACTGGGACCACGCGGGCTGGTATCTGCCGGGCTACGACCTGGCGACGCTGTGGGCGGTGCTGGGCGACGCCCCGGTGGCCCGGCGCCAGATCAGCCAGCTCGCGCAGGCGGCGGGTCCGGCGGCGCGGGACGCGTTCCTGGTCAACCTGATGCTCGTCCTCACCCGGGAGATCCGCCGGTACGAGACCGCCGTGCAGCGCACCATGCACGATCCGGCCCCGGTGGTGCCGGGGGTGATGGCCGCCGGTGAGGAGCAGCGGCTGCTGCTGCGGCGGCTGCATGACGACTGCGGTCTGGCCCGGCGCGCCGTGCGCGCCGCGGTGGGCACGCGCTGAGTCGCCTCACCACACCGTCTGCGGCGCGTCACCGGTCTGGACCGGTGACGCGCCGCAGACGGTGTGACGTGCGAACCCTTTGTCGCGTGACGGTGATTGACGGATCGCCTGGCAGCGGATACCTCTAGGCCGTGCCCCTTGGGAGGCACCCTACGGTTCGGCTCAGCCCACCTCGAGGAGGCTGCAATGCCAGGATCCGCACAGGACGGCGCCCACGACGCAGACGCCCCCGACACCAACAGAGACGCGGACCGGGACGGCGACAGACCCGTCCCCGGCCCCAGCCGGAGGACGGCGCTGCGGACCGCGGGCGCCGCCGCGTCCGCCGCCTTTCTGCTCCCGGTCGTCTCCGCGGCCCCGGCCGCCCGCGCCGATCAGCCGCCCTCGGACGGCACGTCATCGCCGGAGGGGGCCGGGGCGCTGCAACGGGCCTTCGTGGCGGCGGCGCAGGAGCACGGGGTGCCGCTGAGCGTGCTGCTGGGCGTGTCGTATCTCCAGTCCCGCTGGGACGGCCATCGTGGCGCTCCCAGCGTCACCGGCGGATACGGCCCGATGCACCTCACCGACGCCTTCACCGCCCTCTCCTCGGCCCCGCACCACAGCCAGGGCACCGAGGACGCCCGCGGCGACCTGGCGCGGCCCCTCAAGGTGCCGGAAGCGTCGGTGCCCGAGCCGCGGCAGCTGCCCGCGCGGCTGCGCACGCTGGACCGGGCCGCGGAGCTGACGGGGCTGTCCGCCGCCGAGCTGCGCGGCGACGCGGCGGCCAATGTGCGCGGTGGCGCCGCGCTGCTGGCCGCCACGCAGAAGCGGCTGGGGCTGCCGCCGAGCGAGGATCCGGCGGACTGGTACGCGGCGGTGGCGGCCTACCCGGGCGCCGACAGCGCCGCGGCGGCCACCGTGTTCGCCGACGACGTCTACGACGTGATCCGCGGCGGCGCGGCGCGCACCACGGGCGACGGAGAGCGGATCACGCTCGACGCCGTCCCCGGCGTCGCCCCGGACCGGCGGCAGCTGCGGTCGCTCGGCCTGCCGGACCCCCAGCGGGATCCGCACGTCGAGGCCCCCGGCAATGTGTCGTGCGAGTGGATCCCGGCCCCCTACGAGCAGTTCGGGGACAACGACTACGGCAACCACGACCTGGGCAACCGCCCCCTCTCCCAGTCGATCGACTACATCGTCATCCATGACACCGAGGGCTCCTGGGACACCACCCTCAAGCTGGTCCAGGACCCGACGTATGTCTCCTGGCAGTACACGCTGCGCTCCTCCGACGGCCATATCGCCCAGCACGTACCGCTCAAGGACGTCGCCTGGCACGCGGGCAACTGGTACGTCAACGCCAAGTCCATCGGCCTGGAGCACGAGGGCTTTCTGACCGCGCCCGACGCCTGGTACACGGAGGCGATGTACCGGTCGTCGGCCCGGCTGGTGAAGTGGCTGGCACGGCGGTACGGCATCCCGCTGGACCGGCAGCACATCCTGGGCCACGACAATGTGCCCGGCACGACCGCCACCACCATCAGGGGCATGCACACCGACCCGGGCCCGTACTGGGACTGGGCGCACTACTTCAGCCTCCTCGGCGCGCCGTTCCACCGCACCGCGGGCGCCTCCGGGGGGCTGGTCACCATCCGCCCGGACTACGAGACGAACGAGCCGGTGTACACCGGCTGCGAGCGGGCCGGTCAGGAGTGCGCCCCGCACGGCTCGTCCGCGGTGCGGCTGCACACGGCGCCGAGCGACGACGCCCCGCTGGTCAAGGACATCGGGCTGCGTCCGGACGGCGCCGACTCGACCACCGGCGTCAACGACACCGGCGCCCGCGCCACCACCGGCCAGAGTTACGCGCTCGCGGGGCGGCAGGGCGACTGGACGGCGATCTGGTACCTCGGCCAGCAGTCGTGGTTCCGGAACCCGCGGCGGCGGCCCACGGCCGTGTACGGCAAGGGCCTCGTCGTCACGCCGAAGCCGGGCCTGGCGGAGGTGCCGGTGTACGGGCGCGCCTACCCGGAGAAGGAGGCGTACCCGGAGGGCGTACCGGTGCAGGCGGTCTCGCCGCTGCCGTACAAGCTGCTCGCCGGGCAGCGGTACGCACTGGGGCTGAGGACCCAGGGTGAGTACCTGTGGGCGACCACCTTCGATGCGAACGGGCACATCGTGGTGCGCGGTCAGGACGTCTACTACCAGATCCAGTTCGGGCACCGGGTGGCGTTCGTCCGGGCCGCGGATGTGCGGGTGCGGCGCTCGGGCCGGTGAGTCAGGTCCGCTCCGCGAAGCGGTAGGTGTGGCCGCCGCGGGCCGCGAGCGTGGCCGTACGGGCGTCCCCGGGATCGTCGCGTACGGCCGTCTTGCGGCCCGTGGTGCCGTCATGGACGGTGTACGGGCGCGCGAACAGATCGCTGCGTATCCGGACCGGTCCGTCGTGTCCCGCCGTGACGGTGAGGCTGCGGGCGCGCCCCTCGCGCCAGGTGATGTCGACCGTGAGGTCGCCGTGGGCGCGCAGCCCGCGCACCGAGCCGTCCGGCCAGCGGCGCGGCAGCGCGGGCAGGACCTCCAGCACGGCGCGGTGGCTCTGGAGCAGCATCTGGGCGATCCCGGCGGCGGCGCCGAAGTTGCCGTCGATCTGGAACGGCGGATGGGTGTCCCACAGGTTGGGGAGGGTGGAATCCGTCAGCTGTCCGGCGAGCAGCCGATGGGCGCGGTCGCCGTCGCGCAGCCGGGCCCAGAAGTTGACCTTCCAGGCCCGGCTCCAGCCGGTGCCGCCGTCGCCGCGCGCGTCCAGGGAGACCGCGGCGGCCCCGGCCCAGGGGCCGTTCGGGGCGATCTGCCGTCCGGGGTGCAGGGCGAAGAGGTGGGAGGCGTGCCGGTGGGTGTCGGCGGGGTCGTCCAGGTCGGCCTTCCACTCCTGGAGCTGGCCCCAGGAGCCGATGCGCAGCCCCGGGTCGAGGGCGTCCAGGGCGCGCCTCAGCCCGGCCTGGAAGGCGGGGTCGTCGCCGAGGGTGCGGGCCGCCTCCAGGGTGGCGGTGAGCAGGTCGTGGACGATCTGCTGGGACATGGCGGGCCCCGCGGTGAAGTCGCCGTGCTCGGGCGAGTAGCCGGGCGAGACGACGAGCGTGCCGTCCCGGGGGTCCGGGCGCAGCGTGTCCAGCCAGAACGCGGCGGCCTCCCGCATCGCCGGGTACGCGGTGTCCCGCAGGAAGCCGGTGTCGAGGGTGAAGCGGTAGTGCTCGTAGAGGTGGTGGACCAGCCAGGCGGCCGCCTCGGGGAACCAGAAGGCGGTGGGCCAGTCGTGGACACCGGTGAAGCCGTACGGATTGGTCTCGTTGTGCACGACCCAGCCGCGGGCGCCGAACATCTCGCGGGCCGTGATCCGGCCGGGGATGCGCAGGGCGGTGATGAAGCGGTGCAGCGGCTCGGCGGTCTCCGCGAGGTGCAGGGCGTGGGCCGGCCAGTAGGTCATCTGGAGGTTGATGTTGGTGTGGTAGTCGGCCGACCAAGCGGGCCGGATGCTGTCGTTCCAGACGCCCTGGAGATTGGCGGGGAGCGGGGCGCCGGGGCGGGAGGAGGCGATGAGGAGATAGCGGCCGTAGTCGAAGAACAGCTCCTCCAGGGCGCGGTCGGCCGGGCTCTCCCCGCCCGTGTACGCGGCGCGTTGCCGGTCGGTGGGCAGGCCGGGCGGGGTCCGGCCGCCGAGGTCCAGCGCCGTACGGTCGAACAGGGCGCGGTGGTCGCGGACATGGCGGCTCAGCAGGGCCAGCCAGCCCTGGCTCGCGGCGGCGTCCACGGTCTCGGTCACGGCCCGGTGGGGGTCCTCGCCGCGGTAGTGGGGGTGGGTGTCGGCGTAGTCGGTCCCGGCGGCGAGGACGAACCAGGCGCTGTGGGCGCCGGTGACGGTGAGCGTGCCGTCCTCCCCGGCCGTCACGGTGCCGCCGTCGCACACCACCCGCACCTGCGCCTCGAAGCGCAGCCCGTTGTCCTCCAGCGCGCCGCGGATCGTCAACCGCCCGTCGCGGGCGGTGACGTGGTGGTCGCCGGGGCGGGGTGAGGTGTGGCGCAGGGTGAAGCCGACCGGTCCGGGGGCCGCGCCGAGCCGTCCGACGATCACCCGATCGGGGTACGAGGCGAAGAACTCGCGCTGGTGCCGCGCGCCTTGGGCCGTGTACTCGACAAGGGCCACGCCCTGGCGGATGTCGAGTCGGCGGCGGTAACCGTCCGGGGACTCGGGCGCGCCGGGAATCTCCAGCCACAGATCACCGAAGGTCTGGTAGGCGCCGTAACGGGAGCGGGGCCGGCCGAGGCGGGCCGCCACGTCCTCGGGGGCGGCCGCGCCGTGCTCGTCGATCAGCCGCTGGACGGCGGCGAGGGCCCCGGGGCGCGGCTCACGCCAGTTGCCGTGGTCGTACGGCGGGGATCCCGGGCCGCCGGGGCCCCCGGTCCATAACGACTTCTCGTTGAACTGGATCCGCTCCCGGGCCACACCGCCGAAGACCATGGCGCCGAGCGTGCCGTTGCCGATGGGGAGCGCCTCGCGCTCCCAGTCCGCCGCGGGGGTGTCGTACCAGAGCGTCCAGCGTGCCACCGGGGGTGTCCCCCTCAGCCCTGCTGGAACATCTCCGCGGGCAGCGGCTTGAGCAGCCGGTAGAGGTCGTCGGTGATCGGCCGGTCCCAGCTGGCGATGGTGACGAGGACGCCGTCGCTGCGGTCGAACTGGGCGCAGGAGATCCGGCCTTCGGACAGCTTGATCCGGCGCACGATGAGGAGGTTGTCGTCGTGCATGACCGGGGTGTCCTCGGTGTCCACGACCTGGACCTGCTCCTCGTTGCCGAGGGCGGCCAGCAGCTGGGTCACCTCGAACGGAGCCTGGCCCTCGGCCACCTCGCGGGCCGGGGAGCCCTCGGGCAGATTCCCGATGATCATCGCCGGGCCGCGGCCGCCGAACAGGTCGTAGCGCAGGAAGACGCCCTGACAGGTGCCGTCCGGCGCGGGCAGCAGCCCCGCGCCCAGATCGCCGGGCCAGTCCCCCGGATCCATGGCCAGGACATCGAAGTCCGGCCCGGTGGGCGTGGCAGCGCTGCGGCGGCGGAGGAAGGACATGCGGACATGGTACGTGGCCCGCCGCCGTTCCCCTGCTGGGGAGCGCCCTCCCACGGCCCGCCCTCACAGCCTCTTCACCAGTCGGCACGCGACCCCGGACACCGGGCCCTCCCAGCCCCCGGGAGCCGCGGGGCCCGCCCCCCTCTCAGTCCCCGGGGAGCGGGTGCGCGGGGCGGTCGGGGCGGGGGGTGCCCAGGAGCGTGGCGAGGCCGCCTCGGTCGGTGCCCACCTTGCGGTAGACGCCGGACAGCAGCCGTGCCACCTCGCGCTCCGCGAGGCCCATCTCCTCGCCGATCCGGTCGTCCGGCCAGCCCTCGGCGGCCCGCTCGGCGACGGCCTGCTCCTGCGAGGTGAGCGGGCTGGTGTGGTCGACCCGCAGCTGCATCGGGCGCAGCCCGGCGGCGGACAGCTCGTCGCGGGCCCGGGACGCCAGCGTGTCCGCGCCGCACTGGACCGCGCCCTCCAGCCCGCGGTAGAGCCGGTCCCCGGCCTCCTGGGGCAGGCCGATGCGGCGCAACGCGGCGCCGTGGTCGACCAGCGCCACGGCCAGGTCGTACGCGGACGGCGAGCGCTCCAGATGGCTGACGGCCTCGGCCAGGAGCTTGATCCGCTCCGATCCCTGGGCCACGGCGGCGGCGCTGTGCAGCGCCCGGCCGATCGCGGAGTGGGTGCCGAACTGGCGGGCGCGGCGCACCGCGTCGTCGGCGACCTGGTGGGGGTCGGTCAGCGCGAGGGCCTGGGCCATGTGGAGCTGCCAGGGGCACCAGACGGGGTTGCGCATGCCGCGGCCGTCCATCCGGCGGCCGACGTCGGCGAGCTGCTGGCGGGCCTCGCCGTGCAGGTTGGAGGCGACCAGCAGTTCGCCGCGGACGGTGGGCACGTCGGGGCAGAGCACGGCCTGCGGGAGGATCTCGCCGCCGTGGCCGGCCGCGAACTCCTGCGCCTCCCGGATCCGGCCGCGGCTGATCAGGGTCTCGATGAGGGTGCCCACGGCGGTCCAGTGCGCGGGCGTGGAGGAGCCCACGAGGTCGGCGACGCGCATGCCCTCGCGGGCCAGCTCCTCCGCCTCGACGAGCGCTCCGCGGCGCAGCCTGGCGTATCCGAGGAGGGTGATCCCGAACGCCAGGTGGGAGCCGCGCCAGCCCTTGCGCTCGCATTCCGCGATGCCGGTGTTGAACAGCGCCTCGGCGCGTCCGGGCTGGTCGCAGTGGAGGAAGATCAGGGCGACCAGGATCGGCACCTCGAAGCCCCAGTCGTCATCGGTCCAGCTCAGGCCGTCACCCAGGGCCTCTTCCGCGTAGTGCAGGGCGGTGGCTGCCGGTTCTCCGCGCGTCATCGCGTCCCAGGCGCGCAGGCCCAGCAGATAGCGCTCGGCCATGCCGCGGCCGGTGAGGTGGTCGGCGAGCCGGGCGAGGCGCCGGGAGCGGGCGGGGGACTCCTTCTCGTCGGCGCGGAACATGCTCCACATGAACTGTTCGGCCTGCATGCGCAGCCGGGCGCGGGCGCTGGTGGCGCGGGGCACCTCGGCCGCGACGACCTGCGCGGCCTCCTCCATGCGGCCGCTGTGGCCGTACGCCTGGGCGAGCCGGTAGGTGATCGCCTCGCGCAGGTCGGCGCCGAGGTCCGGCTCCTCCAGGGCGGCCCGCAGATGGTTGACGGTGACGGAGGGCTCGGTGAGCTGGGCGGAGCAGCCCAGCTCGTACAGGACGGCGGCGCGCTCCTCCGGGGCGGGCGGTTCGCGCAGGGCGCGGGCGAGGCAGCGGCGCCCGGCGTCGGGTGCGCCGGCCCGCAGATACTCCCGGGCGGCCTCCCTGAGATGGCGCACCACCCAGGAGTCGCCCTCGGGGTGCATCTCCAGCAGATGGCGCCCGGCGGCCGCGGAGCCCAGGCCCGCGGCGAGCACCACGGTGGCGGCCTGGCCGTGCATGGCCACGCGGAGCGCGCCGGGGATCGCCTGGTAGACGGCGGTGGCGATGAGCGGGTGGAGGAATTCCAGCGGCTGGGCCCCGCGGGCGCCCTGCCGCGGCGGGGCGAGGATGCGGGCGTCCGCGAGCCGCGCCACCTGCTCGGTGGTCTCGGTCTCGCTGAGCCCGGCGACGTTGGCCGCCAGCGACGGGGTGGCCTCGATGCCGAGGACGGCGACGGCCCAGGCGAGGCGGACGGCGGCGGTGCCGAGCCGGGTCAGCCGGTCGCCGAGACCGCTGTCCTTCGCGCCGGCGACCAGCTCGCGCAGGGCGCCGAGGTTGACCGTCTGCGGTTTCAGGTCGCGGTCGCGGACCTTGGCGGTCAGCTCGACGACCTCGAAGGGATTGCCGCCGGTCACCGCCCAGCACTCGCGGCAGAACGCCTCGTCGGCCTCCTCGCCGAGGACGTCCCGCACGATCCTGCCGACCCCGGCCGGGGTGAGCGGGGCGAGCACATGCGGGCGCGAGCCCTGGCGTTCGGTGAGGCCGCGGACGGCGACGGCGTCGGCGGTCAGGTCCTCCGGGCGGTAGCCGACGGCGAGCAGCAGGGGCAGGTCCACGGCGCGGGCGGCGAACCGGAGGAGCCAGTCCAGCGATTCGGGGTCGGCCCAGTGGACGTCGTCCAGGATCATGACGACCGGGGCGTGCTCCACCGCGTACCGGGTGACCAGCCAGTCCAGGCCGTCGCGCACGCCCTGCGGATCGGGTGCGCCGCCGCTCCCGGAGACCACCAGGCCCACCGCGGGCGCGACGATGTCGTACCAGCTGCCCAGGATTCTGCGGTGCTCCTCCTCGCCGGCCGTCGCGAGCACGGGCTGGAAGAGCTGCCGTACGACGTGGAACGCGGCGCCCTGCTCGTGCTCGCCGCCGCGCGCAGACATCACGGTGCAGCCGCGGTGGGCGGCCCGGCGGCGCATCTCGCCGAGCAGCGCGGTCTTGCCGAGGCCGCCCGGCCCGGCGAAGGCGATCACTCCGCCGGTGCGGGTGCCGGACGGATCACCGGGATCGGATCCGCACAGATCGGTCAACGCGTGGTCGACCGCAGCGAGTTCCACCTCCCGCTCCAGCAGTGCCCGACGTGTCCGGTCCTGCCGGTCCCTCATGTCCGCCACGTTCGATCCCCTTCGGCACGTAACGCCGAGCGTAGCCTGTCTGGCACGCTCCGTAGCCCGGTATGCGGGTATTTCCTTCTGGCATTGCCAATGGCACACGCCAATTCAACTCGCGCTCTATCGATGGCACGTTCACCACGCGAGGATGACCGGATTCATCGGGTCGGCCCGTCGCCGCGGGGGGTTGTGGTATTGGGCGGCGCGGCCTGCCCCGGAACCCGAAGGGGGGCGATACCGCCATGAACGCGACGCACACGACTACTTCGCGCCCGCCCGCCCGGCATGCGGCACTGCTGAGCCGGGCGGCCCTGCTCGACATTCCGGCCTCGGCCGACCCCAGCCCCGGAACCGGGGCCGCCAGAGTGCACACCATCCAGTGGCTGTCGCGGTACGGCGTGTTCCGGGCCGGTGGCGCGGTCGCCGAGTACGACGCGCTCCGATTCGACCTGCTGGCGGGTCTGTTCTACCCCCGGACGACCGGTGCGGAGCTCGACGTCGGCAATGATCTCATCGGCTGGTACTTCGTCTTCGATGATCAGTTCGACGGCGAACTCGGGTGCCGTCCGGAGGCGGTGGCGCGGATGGTGCAGGACGTCATACGGGTCACCGAGGAGCCGGACGACGCACCGGGGCAGGGCGGCGGGCCCCTGCTGGAGAGCTTCCGCGATCTGTGGCGGCGCATCCACGCGGGCCGCCCACCGGTATGGCGGGAACGTTTCCGCCACCACTGGCTGGAGTATCTGCACTCCTATCACCGCGAGGCGCTCGACCGCACCGGCGCGCAAGGCCCCCCGCTCTCGGTGGACGCCGTGCTGGCGCTGCGCCGCCACTCGATCGGCGTGCAGCCGTGCCTGGACCTGAACGAGCGCTTCGGCGGCTACGCCCTGCCCGCCGCGCTGCACGGCGGCCATCCGCTGGCCCGGATGCGGGAGGCCACGGACGACGTCGTCGTCTTCACCAACGACATCGCCTCCCTGGACAAGGAGCTGGCCGCCGGGGACCTCCACAACACCGTCATCGTCCGCCACCAGTGCCACGGCGGCACCCTGGAGGACGCGGTCGAACACATCGCGGGCCTCGCCAACGCGCGCTACCGCTGGTTCGAGCAGACCGCGGACCAGCTCCCCCGGCTGCTCGCCGAGGCGGGTGCGGGGACGGATCTGCGCCGGGACGTGGACCACTACGTGGACGGGATGCGTGACGTGATGTGCGGCAACCTGGGCTGGTCCCTGCGGACGGCCCGCTACGACGAGCGGGGCATAGCGGCGGTCAGCGACGGCCGCCAACGACCGTGGGCCGAACTCAGCGCCCCCGGTTCCGGCTGACCGGATCCGCTACGTACGAACGGCCCGCCACGGCGGGCCGTTCGGGTATCAAGGGCAACGTGAACGACACCCTCAACCTGTGGAAGGCGGGGCTCGCCGAGGCACCGGACGAGATCTGGCGGCACACCGGTCTGCGCGTCCTGATCCTGGCCGACAACGCGCTCACCCGCCTCCCGCCCGCCCTCGGACGGCTGCGGCGGCTGCACACCCTGGACCTCGGCCACAACCGGCTCGCCGAGATCCCGGAGGAGATCGGCGAGCTGTCGGGCCTGACCCGCTGCCTCTATCTGCACGACAACCGGCTCCCCCGGCTGCCGCGTTCCCTCGGCCGGCTCGGCCGGCTCGGCTATCTCAACGTCGGCGAGAACCCGCTCGGCAGTCTGCCGGAGGAACTCGGCGGCATGGCGGGGCTGGTGGAGCTGCGCGCGCAGCACGCCGAACTGACCGGGCTGCCCGGCTCGATCGGGCAGCTCGGCGCGCTGCGGGAGCTGTGGCTGCGCGGCAACCGGATCACCGCCCTGCCCGCCGAGGTGTCCGCGCTCCGCGGGCTGCGTCAGCTGGAGCTGCGGGAGAACGCGCTGAGCGAGGTCCCCGAGCCGCTGCGCGGGCTCCCGCGCCTGCGCCACCTCGATCTGCGCGGCAACCGGATCAGGACGCTCCCCGACTGGGTCGCGGAGCTGCCCGCCCTGGAAAAGCTCGACCTGCGCTGGAACCCGCTCGACGAGGGCGTCGACGACGGCCCGGTCGTCCGGGCGCTCGGCGAGCGGGGCTGCGTCGTGCTCGGATGAAGCCGGGACCGCGTCACACCGAAGCCCGGATGAGGCGTCAGGTCAGGTCGAACTCGCCCTCGCGCGCGCCCAGGACGAAGGCGCGCCACTCGGCCGGGGTGAAGATCAGGGCCGGGCCTTCGGGACGGCGGCCGTGGCGCATCGCGATGAAGCCCTCGACGAAGGCGATCTCGACATCGCCCACCCCCTGGCTGCTCGACTGCCACTGGGCGCCCGTGAGGTCGAGGTCGGGCTTCTCGCCGTTGCCCCTGAGCGGCTGTGCGGTCGTGGTGGTGTCTGCCACGTGTCGGCTCCTCCCGGATCGTCGTCCCGGCCCCACCCTAGCGAGCGCGGCCGGTGCCGGACAGGCCACGAAAGGAGGACGTGATCTGTCCGGCGGGTGTCGTCCGGGTGCACGCCTCATGTGGTGGGAGGGGCCGCCCCGACCACCCACATGGCGAAGAACTGCGAACCGCCGCCGTAGGCGTGGCCGAGCGCCGTGCGCGCCCCCTCGACCTGGTGCTCGCCCGCCCGGCCGCGGACCTGGAGGGCGGCTTCGGCGAAGCGGAGCATGCCGGAAGCGCCGATGGGGTTGGTGGACAGCACCCCGCCCGAGGGGTTGACGGGGAGGTCGCCGCCGATCTCGGTCACCCCGGACTCGGTGAGCTTCCAGCCCTCGCCCTCCTCCGCGAAGCCCAGGTTCTCCAGCCACATCGGCTCGTACCAGCTGAACGGCACGTACATCTCGATCGCGTCGATCTCCCGGCGCGGGTCGGTGATCCCGGCCTGCCGGTAGACGTCGGCGGCGCAGTCGCGCCCGGCGCGCGGCGAGACGCAGTCCTTGCCCGCGAAGAGCGTGGGCTCGCTGCGCATCGCGCCGCCGTGCATCCAGGCGGGCGGCCGGGGGGCGCGGGAGGCACCGGTGCGGTCGGTGAGCACCATGGCGCACGCGCCGTCGGAGGAGGGGCAGGTCTCGGAGTAGCGGATGGGGTCCCACAGCATCGGTGAGGACTGCACCTTCTCCAGCGTCAGATCCTGTTCGTGGAGGTGGGCGTAGGGGTTGAGCAGGGCGTTGCGGCGGTCCTTGTAGGCGACGAGCGCGCCGATGGCCGGGGGCGCGCCGGTGCGCCGCATGTACGCGCGGACGTGGGGGGCGAAGAATCCGCCCGCCCCGGCCAGCAGCGGCTGCTGGAAGGGGACGGGCAGCGACAGCCCCCACATGGCGTTGGACTCGGACTGCTTCTCGAACGCCAGGGTGAGCACGGTGCGGTGGACCCGGGCGGCGACCAGGTTCGCCGCGACGAGCGCGGTGGAGCCGCCGACCGATCCCGCGGTGTGCACACGCAGCATGGGTTTGCCGACCGCGCCGAGCGCGTCGGCGAGGTACAGCTCGGGCATCATGACGCCCTCGAAGAAGTCGGGCGCCTTGCCGATGACCACGGCGTCGATGTCCGCCCAGGTCAGCTCGGCGTCCTCCAGGGCCCGTACGGCGGCCTCCCGGACCAGCCCGGCAATGGAGACGTCGCGCCGGGCGGCGGTGTGCTTGGTCTGGCCGATTCCTACGACGGCCACCGGCTCTTTGCCCGCCGTGTTCATAGGGCTTCCCCTTCCAGGACGGCGACCAGGTTCTGCTGGAGACAGGGGCCGGAGGTGGCATGGGCCAGCGCCCGGTCGCCGTCGCCGCGGTGGAGGGCGGCGGCGGCCTCGCCGAGCCGGATCAGCCCGGCGGCCATCATGGGGTTCGCGGCCGGTGCCCCGCCGGACGGGTTGATGCGTACGCCGTCGTCCAGCTCCAGTTCGCGGCGCAGGATGATCTCCTGCGAGGTGAACGGGGCGTGGAGTTCGGCGAGGTCGACGGGTGCCTCGAAGGCCCCTGCGCGTGTCGCGGCGAGCCGGGTCGACGGGGAGCGGGTGAGGTCCCGTACGCCCAGGCCGTGCGGCTCGATGCGGTGGTCCATGCCGCGGATCCACGCGGGGCGGGCGCACAGCCGCCGCGCGGTGTCCCCGGCGGCGAGCACCACGGCGGCCGCTCCGTCGCCGATGGGCGGGCAGTCGTGGCGGCGCAGCGGGCGCACCAGGTACGGGGCGTCGAGGAGGGCGCCGGGCGGGGCGGAGCGGGTCACCTGGGCGTGGGGATTGTCGGCGGCGGCGTTGCGGCCGCGCGCGGCGACCTCGGCGAGGGCGCGCTCGTCGGTGTCGCCCGCGTCGAGGAGCGCCTGGGCCTGGAGGGCGGCCAGGGAGACCGAGTCGGGCCACAGGGGGGCGACGTAGTACGGGTCGAGCTGGCGGGTGAGGACCTCGGGCAGATCGCCGGGCGAGGACTTGCCGTAGGAGTAGACGAGCGCGGTGTCCGCCTCGCCGGTCAGCAGCTTGACCCAGGCCTCGTAGAGCGCCCAGGCGCCGTCCATCTCGACGTGGGACTCGGCGATGGGCGGCCAGGCGCCGACGCCGTCCAGCGCCATGGTGAAGGAGAAGGCGCGGCCCGCGAGGTAGTCGGAGGAACCGGAGCAGGTGAAGTCGATCTCGCCCGCGCGCAGGCCCACCGCGCCGAGCACCTGGTGGAGGACGGGCATCAGCATCTCGACCTCGGAGACCTCCGCGCTGGTGCGCCGGGTCCCGCTCTGCCCGAAGGCGACGATGGCGACGTCTCGCATCTACAACAGCTCCTTGTAGGTGTCGTAGTCGGCGTCGGGTTCGCCGGTGGGCCGGAAGTGGTCGGGGTAGCGGCCGCCCTCGGTCCACACGGGCGTCACCCGCAGCCCCATGCGCACCTGGTCGTACGGGATGCCGCCGATGCGGCCGTGGAGGGCGAGATCGGCACCGTCGAGGGCGATGTGCGCGTAGACGTACGGCACTTCGATGTCCAGGTTGCGGGCCTTGATGTTCACGATGCAGAAAGTGGTGACGGTGCCGTGCGGGCCCACCTCGACCTGTTCGTCGGTGGCGACGCCGCAGGTGGGGCACGCGCCGCGGGGCGGTACGTACACCTTGCGGCAGGACGGGCAGCGCTCGCCGACGGTCTTCTGCCCGGCGAGGGCGGCGAGGTAGCGGGACTGGGCGCGGCCGGGCGCGTAGGTGTAGTCGAGGCGGGCGGGGGCGACGATGCCGGTGACCGGGTCGGCGAACGCGCCGTCGTGGGGCCCCGGTTCATGGGTGGCCGGGCCGTCGTACGGTTCGAAGCAGGCGATGTCGGTGATGGCGCCCTCGCGCTCCTCGGCCCAGCGGACCCGTACCCGCATGCCGGTGCGCACGGCGTCCGGCCCGCTCGCGTCGAGGGCGTGCAGGAGGGAGGTGTCGGCGCCGTCGAGCCGTACCAGCGCCCAGGCGAAGGGGGTGGGCAGGGGCTGGCCGCGGCGCGGGGCCGGGTTCCAGGCCCAGGTGGTGACGGTGCCGGTGGGGGCGACCTCGACCAGGTCGCGCAGTTCGGCGGCGGTGTCCGGATCGTATTCGACGGGCGGGACGAGCACCCGGCCGCCGGCGGTCCGTACGCCGAGCACGGTGCGCTCGCGCAGGCCCGTGAGGAAGGCGCTCTGGACGGGGCCGAGGGAGCGGGTGAAGGGGAACTCGACCACGAGAGGGGCCTTCAGCACCTCGGGGGCGGGAGCCGGTGTCATGGGGCGTCTCCTTCTGCGGCCGGCGCGGTGGGGGCGGCGGTCCGGGGTCAGGCCCGGCGGTAGACCGGCGGGCGTTTCTCGGCGAAGGCCCTCGATCCCTCTTTGGCGTCGGCGGTGTCGAAGATGGGCCAGCCGCGTTCGAGTTCGGACGCGAGACCATCGGTTTCGGTCATCTCGGCGGTCTCGTAGACGGATGCCTTGACCGCCTCGACGGCGAGCGGGCCGTTGGCGTTGATGAGTTCGGCGATCTCCAGGGCCTTCTTCAGCGCGGCGCCGTCGTCCACCACATGGCCGATCAGCCCGATCCGCTCGGCCTCCTCGGCGGGGTAGGGGCGGCCGGTGAGCAGCATCTCCAGGGCGTGGGTGCGCGGCACCTGGCGGGCCAGCCGGACCGTGGAGCCGCCGATGGGGAAGAGCCCGCGCCGGACCTCGTACAGCCCGAAGGTGGCGCCGCGGCCAGCCACCCGGATGTCGGTGCCCTGGAGGATCTCGGTGCCGCCCGCGACGCAGTGGCCCTCGACGGCGGCGATCACCGGTTTGCGGGGCCGGTGGTGGCGGAGCATGGCCTTCCAGTGGAGGTCGGGGTCGGTCTTCAGCCGGTCCCGGTAGTGCTGTCCCTCCATCCGGCCGCCGCCCGCGAGCGCCTTGAGGTCCATTCCGGCGCAGAAGACGCCGCCGGCGCCGGTGAGCACGACGGACCGGACGGTGTCGTCCTCGTCGGCCTCGATCCAGCCGTCGTACAGCCCGACCAGCATGGGCAACGAGAGAGCGTTCTTGGCCTCAGGCCGGTTGAGCGTCAGCACCAGCGTGGCGCCTATGCGCTCGACGATGAGGTGTTCGGTCCCGTGCGGCACGGCAGTCCTCCCGTCTCAGACCTAGAACAGGTTGCAGGAGCGACGGAGCGACTTCAATAGGAATCTGATGGCCAGTCAGATTTTTTGGCCGCAGCCCTTCCCACCTCTCCCCCGCGGTGCTGTCATGAGCGCCGAGCCCGCCCGATGTCAGGTCAGGAGGAGCCGTGGAGTACAACCTTGCCGACCTGTTCGAGTCGATCGTGGACACGGTGCCCGACAGAGAAGCGCTGGTGTACGCCGACCACCCGGGCACCGGCGCCGAGCGGCGGCTGAGTTACGCCCAGCTCGACGCCGCCGCGAACCGGCTCGCCCACCACCTCCGGGACAGCGGGATCGCACCGGGCGAGCATGTGGGGCTGCACCTCTTCAACGGTGTCGAGTACCTCCAGACCGTCCTCGCCTGCCTGAAGATCCGGGCCGTCCCGGTGAACGTCAACTACCGCTATGTGGAAGACGAGTTGGTCTATCTCTACCGCGACGCCGATCTGACCGCCCTGGTCTACGACGTCGAGTTCGGCGACCGGGTGGCCGCGGCACTGCCGCGTACGGACACCCTGCGCCACCTCGTCCAGGTCGGCGCCGGGGAGGGTACGTCCGGCGCGCCCGGCGCCGTCCCGTTCGCCGAGGCCGAGGCGTCGGGCTCGGCCGGGCGCGGCTTCGCGCCCCGCTCCGCGGACGACCGCTTCATCATCTACACCGGCGGCACCACCGGCATGCCCAAGGGCGTGGTGTGGCGTCAGGAGGACCTCTTCTTCTCCGGGCTCGGCGGCGGCGCGCCGACCGGCATCCCGGTCGGCCGCCCCGAGGAGCTGGCCGAGCGGGTGGCGGCCTCCGGCGACGGCCTGGTCTTCTTCCCCACCGCGCCGCTGATGCACGGCACCTCGACCCTCACGACCTTCATCGGCCTCAACTTCGGCCAGAAGGTGGTCCTCCACCGGAAGTTCGTGCCCGAGGAGGTGCTGAGGACGATCGAAAAGGAAAAGGTCAGTACGGTGTCCCTGGTCGGTGACGCGATGCTGCGGCCCCTGGTGGACGCCCTCACCGGGCCGCTGAAGGGCATCGACCTCTCCCCGCTGCTCAGCGTCAGCAGCTCCGGGGCGATCCTCTCGGACACCGTGCGCGCCCAGTTCGCCGCGCTCGCGCCGCACACCCTGATGCTCAACAACTTCGGCTCCTCGGAGTCCGGGTTCAACGGCACCGCCACCGAGGACTCCGGCCCCGAGCGCGGCTTCCGGGTGCGCGTCAACGACCGTACGGCCGTGGTCGACCCGGCGACCCACCGGCCCGTCGCGCCCGGCGAACCGGGCCGGGTCGCGCAGCGCGGCCATGTGCCGCTCGGCTACTACAACGATCCGAAGAAATCGGCGGAGACCTTCTTCGAGGCGGACGGCGAACGCTGGGTGCTCCTCGGCGACATGGCGACGGTCGACGAGGACGGCGTGATCACGGTCCTCGGCCGGGGCTCCCAGTGCATCAACACCGGCGGCGAGAAGGTGTACCCGGAGGAGGTCGAGCAGGCCCTGAAGGCCCATCCGGACGTGTACGACGCGCTGGTGGCGGGCGTCCCCGACGAGCGCTGGGGCAATCGCGTGACGGCCGTCGTCCAGCCGCGAGAGGGGGCCGGTGCCCTCACGGCCGACGCGGTGCGGGACCACTGCCGCACCCGGCTCGCCGGGTACAAGATCCCCCGTACGGTCGTCTTCACCGACCGCATCCAGCGCTCCCCCAGCGGCAAGGCCGACTACCGCTGGGCCCGCAGGGTCGCAGTCGGAGACGGCCCCCGGGCGTAGCGGACCGTCGGTGGGTGCCGTCAGGACGCGGGCGGCGGCGAGGTACGGGGGAGCACCCGGGCGGCGAAGTCGCGGACCGCGTCCAGGACGCCCATGCCGCGGTGTCCGACCCCCGGCACGATGTCGAGGGTGACGTCGATCCCCAGCGCGAGGTAGTTGTCGCGCAGTGCGGTGATCCGCTCGACCCGGGTCCGGCCCAGGGCGTCGGCGCCGTCCATCCAGTTGGAGTCGCCCGGGTTGTTGATCTCCCAGGTCTCGGTGTCCTCAGCGCCGACCACCATGTGGACCGGCACCTTGCGGATCTCCTCCAGCCGCACCGGCGCGCCGAAGCGCTCCTCGAAACCGGCCGTGCCGAGCCACCACTCGCGGTCCGGGTCGATCAGCGTGACCCGGCCCGGCGCGCCGATCGACACGGCGCGCAGCCGCTCCGGGTGGAGGTAGAGGAAGCGGTGCGCGAACTGCCCGCCGCCCGAGAAGCCCTGGAGCATGAACCGGTCGGTGTCGACGGTGAAGCGCGTCCCGACCTCGTCGACGATCGCCAGCAGCTCCCGGTCGTAGCGGATGCCGTCGTACTCGATGAACTTGAAGTTGTGCAGGTCGTCCGGGTCACCGATGGCCGCGGGGAACAGCGGGGTGAGGATGACGCAGCCGTGCCGCTCGGAGAACTCCGCCATCGCGTCCCGGTACTCGGCCGCGGTGCGGCCGGTGCCGTGCTGGATCACCAGCAGCGGGAGCGGTGTGGTGGTGGTCTCGTGCACGGAGGGCACGTGCAGGCTGTAGGAGAACCGCTGATCGTGCTGTGAGGCGAAGAAGGTGGTGGCGCCGGTGCGGTAGAACGCCTTGGTGGTCTTGATGCGCGGTGTCACATGTCCTCCTGCGATGCGCCGCCACCGACGTGGGGCGGTGCCCGTCACGATCACGGGTGCGTCGGCGGCGGCTCAAGATGATTGCCGCGCAGGCGTCAATGACACCGACCGTGTCAGCGGCGCAGTGCGGAGAGCAGGTCGACGCCGAGGGTGCGGACGGCTTCCTCGTCCAGCTGGTAGTGCACCCGGGCGCCCTGCCGGTGGGTGTGCACCATTCCGGCCTCCCGGAGTTTGCGCAGATGGCGCGACATCTGCGGCGGGGTGGTGTCGAAGTGGCTGGCCAGCTCGGTCGTCGTCATCGACTGCCGCAGCAGGACGCGGCACACCCTGACGCGCAGGGGCTCGTCCAGCGCCCGTACCCGGCGCAGCACCTCGTCCATGGCGGGTGGCTCCCCGTCGCCGTCTCCCCGCACCGGGTACTGCACGACCACGGGATATCCGGGGTAGTGCTTGATCGCCACGTGCGGGTTGATGTGCAGCGAGGGCACCAGCAGGCACGGGACGTCGGCGAGGCTGGCCCGCCCGTTGTACAGCTTGTCGAAGACGACCCGCGGCGGATCGTCCTCGACCCGTGCGGTGGGGAAGTCGGCGAGCGCCCGGGCGCCGTCCAGCCGGTGTTTCTGGAAGCGCATGCGGACGTCGCCTCAGCGCGAACCGGGCCTCCGAACAGCTCGTCGGCGGCGCGTGCAGCCTGCCGAGGAAGCGGTCGGGGGAGTTCCCCGCGGCGCCCGTGGGCCGGTGGCTGTTCTGCCCGATCAGGGCCTGTTCCGTCATGGCCGTGAACGTCGCCTCGGGCAGCTCGCCGATGTCGGCCAGCTCCTCCTCCAGGGAGCGCTCCGGCCCGGGGGTGAGGGGCAGCAGATAGCGGGCGCGGAACGCGCCCCACAGCGGTGCCCACTGCGCGGCCCGCACCAGCAGCCGTTCGTCCGCGCCCTGGAGCACGGCGCCGACCCAGCGGCGGCTGGCCGGATGGTGCCGGGGCTCGTCCAGCGCGTGCAGGCAGGCGCACAGCTCGGCGAGCGGGGACAGCCGTGCGGCGATGCGCTCCTCGGGAGCGGGGCCCAGGTCGATCACTACGGGCATGCGTCGACGGTCCGGGATTGACGCCTTGCTGTCAATCGTCTTGTGGCCGGATCGCGAGGGGCGCAGGCTCCGGTCATCTTCCCGGCCGCCCCCTCAGCCCCCGATCCCGTCCCCGATTTCCGCACCTCTCCGCGACGGAGCGTTTCCATGCCCCCTCTCCTCCGGAACGGTCCACGCGTCGTGCTGACCGTCACCTTGCTGGCCACGGTGAGCAGCGCGTGCACCATCGGTTCCGCCGACGACTCCACCGCGGCCGCCGGCTACCCCTCCCGCGGCCTGTCCATCCTGGCCCCCGGCAGCGTCGGCGGCGGCTGGGACGCCCGGGCCCGCGGCATGAGCGCCGCGCTCACCGGCTGCGGGGTCATCGACGAGGACGTCACGGTCACCAACAAGCCGGGCGCGGGCGGAGCCATCGGGCTCGCCCGGATGGTCGGCCGCAGCGGCGACCCGTACCAGCTGATGACCATGGACACGGTCACCATGGCCGGGGGCGCGGTGCAGAACGACTCCCCGGTCGGGCTCTCGTCCCTCACCCCGATCGCCGGGCTGACCGTGAGCCCCAGCGTGATCGTGGTGCCCGCCCGCTCCCCGTTCCGCGATCTGACGTCGGTGATGGCGGCCATGAGGCGGAACCCCAAGGGCATGTCCTGGGTGGGCGGTTCGCTGGGCGGCCCCGACCACATCACCGTCGCCTCCCTCGCCAAGGCGAGGGGAATCCCCGTCAGCAAGATCACCTACGTGCCGACCGGCGGTGGCGGCGAAGTGCTCAACCTGCTGCTGAGCGGGGCGTCCAAGGTCGGCATGTCGACACTGACCGAGATCCGTCCGCAGATCGAGGCGGGCAAGCTCAGGGTCCTCGCGATCAGCGGCGACGAACGTCCCGAGGGGCTGGACGCCCCGACCCTGAGGGACCTCGGATACGGCGGGGCGAGCGTGGTGAGCACCGGCGGTGTGATGGCCCCGCCCGGCCTGAGCGACGGTGAACGGCGGGCGATCGTGGCGATGGTCGACCGGATGCGCCGCACCTCGTGCTGGAAGCGGACCCTGAAGCGACACGATTGGAAGGCGGTGTGGCTGCCGGACACGAAATTCGGCACGCTGATCGACCGGCAGCAGAAGCAGGTCGCTCAGGTGCTGAACGACGTGGGGCTGACCTCATGAGCACGCGAGACGCAAGCACGCGGGACGAAGCACCTTGGACCTGGGGCCCGCGCGTGGCCGCGCTACTCTTCCTCGCCGCCGGGGTGGTGGTGCTGGGCTGGGCGTTCGCCATCCCCGAGCGGGCCACCGACCAGGATGTGGGCCCGCGGGCGTTTCCGCTGCTCGTCGGGGTGGGGCTGTGCGTATCGGCCACGTTCTCCACCGTGCGGGCATTCCGCGGCGCCGACCGGGAGCAGACGGAACAGGCGCGCGAGGAGGCCCGGCTCACCGACTGGGGTCCGGTCGCGGCCCTGCTCGCGCTGCTGGTCGGCTATCTCTTCGCGCTCGCCCCCTGCGGCTACTGGCAGTCCACGGCCGTGCTGTTCACCCTGGTCGCCCGCGTCCTGGGCAGCCGCAAGCCGCTGCGGGACGCGCTGATCGGGCTCGTGCTGGCGCTGGCCGTGTACATCCTCTTCGACCGTCTGCTGGGCATCCATCTGCCGCCCGGCATCATCCGATTGGCGTTCTGACATGGATGTGCTCACCCACCTCACGGACGGCTTCGCGAGCGCGTTCAGCCCGATGCACCTGCTGCTGGCCTTCGCGGGCTGCACCCTCGGCTCCCTCGTCGGCGTGCTGCCCGGGCTCGGCCCCGCCACCACCGTCGCGCTGCTGCTCCCGCTCACCTACGTCTTCGACCCCGTCGGCGCGCTGGTGCTGTTCGCCGGGATCTACTACGGAGGGATGTACGGCGGCTCGACCACGGCCATCCTGCTCAACGTCCCCGGCGAGACGGCCTCGGTGCCGACCACGCTCGAAGGCCATCCCATGGCCCGCTCCGGCCGGGCGGGCGCCGCGCTGGCCACCGCCGCCATCGGCTCCTTCGTGGCCGGGACGATCTCCACCGTCGCTATCACCTTCATCGGCCCGGCCATGTCCCGGGTCGCCGAGAGCATCCAGCCCGCCGAGTACTTCGCCGTGATGATCCTCGCGTTCGCCACCGTCACCGCGGTCGTCGCCGACGCCCCGGCCCGCGGGCTGTGCAGCCTCTTCCTGGGGCTGGCGATCGGGCTCGTCGGCATCGACAGCCTCACCGGCCAGGTCCGCTACGCCTTCGGCGTGCCGGAGCTGTACGACGGCGTCCAGGTGGTGGCCGTCGCCGTCGGGCTCTTCGCGATCGGCGAAGGGCTGTACACCGCGGCCCGCATGCGGCGGGCCCCCGAGGAGCAGATGCTTCCGGTGGGCGGCCGGATCGGGATGAGCCGCGAGGACTGGGGGCGCTCCTGGAAGCCGTGGCTGCGCGGCACGGCCATCGGCCTGCCGATCGGCGCCCTCCCGGCGGGCGGGGCGGAGATCCCCACGTTCCTCAGCTACAACCTCGAACGCAGGCTCTCCCGGCACAAGAAGCAGTTCGGCAAGGGCGCCATCGAGGGCGTGGCCGGTCCCGAGGCCGCCAACAACGCCGCCTTCTCCGGCGTGCTGATGCCGCTGCTCACGCTCGGCATCCCCACGTCGGCGACGGCGAGCGTGCTGCTGATCGCCTTTCAGATGTACGACGTGCAGCCCGGGCCGCAGCTGTTCCAGACCCAGTCCGCGCTGGTGTGGACGCTGATCGCGAGCCTCTACATCGGCAATGTGATGCTGCTCGTGCTCAACCTCCCCATGATCCCGCTGTGGGTGAAGCTGCTGAAGCTGCCCCGGCCGCTGCTGACCGCGGGCATCATCGTCTTCGCCACGCTCGGCGTGTACGCGCTGTCCCAGAACGCCGTCGACCTCGCCATCGCGGTGGCCTTCGGCGTCCTCGGCTTCCTGATGCGCCGCACCGGCTATCCGGTGGCCCCGTTGATCCTCGGCGCGGTCCTCGGCCCCATGACCGAGACCCAGTTCCGCCGTGCGCTGGCCTTCAGCGAGGGCGACTGGACGGTCTTCCTCACCCGCCCGGTGTCCGCGGGCATCCTGTGCCTGGCGCTGGCGTCCCTGGCGGGCCCGATGGCCGTACGACTGCTGCGCCGTCGGTCGTCCGTACAGTCGGCTTAAGGTGCCGTCTCGCACACCGACGGCAGCGCGCGGGTCAGCGCCACCGCGTGCAGCCCGTCCAGCCGCTTCTCGTGGCCCGTGGCCAGGGCTCCGGCCAGCAGTCGGCCCGGGCACGAGGGGGCGGTGCGGGCGTCGGCGGCATCCGCGATCGACCGGACCAGTTCGCCGTTGATGCGGTTGATCTCCACCCGGACCTTTCCGAGGTCGGGGCGCTCGGTGGGCGCCGACGACGGGTCGGCCTGCCACCGCCGGTACAGGCCGCGCTGGACGACCTTGCTCGCCTCGATCTGGTCGCGGAAGATCCGTACCGTCGCCGCGGGGTCGCCGCCCGCCTCCCGGGCCTGCTCCGCGACCGCGTCCAGCACCTGCTGCTCCCGGGCCGGGTCGTCGATCGGGCTGTCGGTGCCCCACTTGGCGGCGGCGACCTGGTCCGCGACCAGCAGCCGGTCGGCGGACAGCCCGGCCAGCGGCCGCAGTTGACCGTGGGCCGTCGGTGCGGACGGCGCCGCGGGCGCCGCCACGGCTCCCCCGGCTCCCGCGGCCAGCACGGCGGCGGCCGTGGCGGCGATCAGGACGGGGTGCAGGGAATCGGTCGGTCGCACGGCGGGACCCCTCTCTCGGCGGCGCGCGGCGGCGCGGGCAGTGCGGGCGGCGCGGTCAATCGCCCACCGGGAGCGTACGGCCCGGAGGGCTCTGGCACGATGTGGGCTCGTTCACGGATCATCGACCGCATCGCGCAACGGGGAGCGCCGCCACATGCCGCAGTCACCGCATCCACCCTCGCTGCTGGAGAGCGCCCCGCGGCGCCGGGTCTTCGCGCCCGGGTGGCTGCCGCCGCTCACCGCGCCGGCCGCCGCCGGGGTCGCCTACGCCCTCGCCGACGACCCGCTGTTGCGGGTGCTGGTGCCCTTCGCGGTGGCGCTCGGCGCCTACGCCCTGGGCGCGGCCCTCGCGCGGCTGTGGCCGCGCGCCCGGTGGCGGGTGACGGAGCTGGGGCTGCACCGGCTGCGCGGCACGCGCAATGTGGCGACGCATCTGTCCACGTCCGCGCAGCCGCTCGTCCTCACCGTGCCGGATCTGGCGGTGCGGATGCCGCTGGACTACGGGGCGTCCGCCATCGGCTCCCTGAGCGCCACGGGCGCCACGGGCCTGCGGATGTCGCCGTTCCCGTTCCATCTCGCCTTCCGCCGGATCGGCCTGCCGCTGCGGCTGGCGGACGGGAAGGGCGCGGCGCCGGGGCTGGCGGCGCACTGGGAGGCGGGGTTCGCCCGGCGCGAGGCGGCGCTGCTCGCCGCCGCGGCCGAGGGCCCGCTGCCCTCCCCGGCGGCGGACACGGTGGAGTGGGCGCGCCCCGAACGTGCGGAGCGGCGGCGGCAGTTCACCGGCCGTCTGGTGCCGCTGCTGATGGGGCTGGTCGCGCTCGGCGTGGCCGCCGTGCCGTCGGACGGGGCGGTCCCGGGGCGGGTGGCGGTCATCAACGCGCTCGCCGTGCTGGTGCTCGTCTGGACGGCGGGCTCGTACTGGCGCGTCCTGCGGAACCCCGGGGTGCGGTGGAGCGTCGGCCCGCGCGGGATCACGGCGTACGACCCGTGGTTCGGCACCACCGAGCTGCCCGCCGACCGGATCGCCGCAATCGTCCCGCAGCGGTTCACCGAGGAGACGCCCACCGGCACCACGCGGACCTCGGTGGTGCTCCAGTTCTACGGGTACGACCTGTCGCTGCTCGGCACCGCCCACGCCGGGCGGATCCCGCCCGTCGAGCTGCTGGCGGTGCTGCACTCACGCGGCTACCGCGTCATCGAGGACGAGAACGCGCCGGACGGCGGCAGCCACCGTGCCCCCGGCCAGCCGCCCGCCCCGGAGTACGACGCGTACGCCTCGACCGCGTACGCCTCCCTGGCGGCGGGCGCGGCGCACCCGGCCCCGGCCCGTCCCGCGCCGCAGGCCCCGCCCCCGCCGCCGTCCCCCTCCGGGGGCGAGCCGGTGGTCGTTCCGCTGCCCGCCGCCACCCGCCTCTGGTACTACCTCGGCGGGGTGGCCGCCGGGGCGGTGGTGGCCGGGGTCCTCGGCTTCAAGCTGCGTCACCTCGTGGGCGGCGGAATGTCCTGGCTGGTCTGGGGGCTGCCCGCGGGCATGGCGATCGGAGCGCTGGCGGGCTGGTTCCACGATCTGCGCCGCCCCGGTGTCGTCCTCGGCCCGGACGGCCTTCGGCTGGCGGGGCGCGGCGGCAAGGGCGGTACGCAGTGGCGGCACGACCGCGCGACGATCGGCGGCATCGCCGTGGAGGCGTACGACAACGGGGAGCGCGCGCTGTACGTGTGGTCGCCGTCGGGTCAGGTGATCCGCAAGGAGAGCGGGCACGTACCCGACGCCCAGGAGCTGCGGCGCGGCTGTGAGCGCGCCGGACTCCCCTGGGGCCGCCCGGACTTCGGCCACTGGAGCCCGCCGCCGAGCCCGTAGGTCGCCCTAGGTCTCCTCCAGGAACGCCCCCAGGGCTTCGAGGAACTCCTCGGGGCGGTTCTGGTGGACGCAGTGGCCCGCGTCGATGGTGACCAGGCGGCAGTCGGGTATGCGCGCCGCCAGGTCGGCCAGCAGCTCCTGCGGGATGTGGCTGGCCGGGCCGCCGCCTATCACCAGGGTGGGCGCGGTGATGGCCGAGAGCCCCTCGGTCCAGCCCGGGTCCGGGGCGTTGCGCTGCTCGGTGAACTGCGTCTTCACCGCCCAGTCGAAGGCCATCCGCCCGGCCGGGCGCGGCGGCACCTCCAGCGGTGGGTCCTGGGGCAGCAGCAGCGGGGCGTCCTCGATCACCAGCCGCTCCGTCAGGTGCGGGAAGCGCTGGGCGACGAGGTAGGCGACCACGCCGCCGTAGGAGTGCCCGATGAGGGTGACGCGCTCCAGCCCGACCGCCGCGAGGAACCCGGCGACCTCGTCCCGCAGCAGTTCCAGGGCGTACTCCCCCGGCCAGTCGCTGGATCCGTGGCCGCGCAGGTCGAGCGCGTACACCCGGCGGCCCGGGGCGAGCCGCGGCGCTATGGCGAGCCAGTCGACGCCGTCCTCGCCGAGGCCGTGCAGCAGCAGGACGGGCGGGTCGCCCGCGGCGCCCCACACCCGGTACGTCAGCTCGACCCCGTCCACCTCGACACTGTCAAGTGTGTGCATGCGGCAGAGGATACGGCCGATACGGCTGGGGACCACCCCTGTCACAGGGGTCGCTCATGACCGTCCCAGTAGGGCTCCCGGAGCCGCCGCTTGTAGAGCTTGCCGTTGGGGTCGCGGGGCATGTCCGCGATGAAGTCGACGGACTTGGGGCGCTTGTAGCCCGCGAGCCGCTCTGCGCAGTGGCCGAGGATCGCGGTCGCCAGCTCCGGTCCTGGGGTGTGGCCCGGGGCGGGTTCCACGACCGCCTTGACCTCCTCGCCCCAGTCGTCGTGCGGGATGCCGAAGGCGGCGGCGTCGGCGACGGCGGGGTGGGTGAGCAGCGCGGACTCGATCTCGGCCGGGTAGATGTTGACCCCGCCCGAGATGATCATGTCGATCTTGCGGTCGCGGAGGTAGAGATAGCCGTCCTCGTCGAGGAGGCCGAGGTCGCCGACGGTGAACCAGTCCCCGATGCGGTTCTTGCGGGTCTTGCCCTCGTCCTTGTGGTAGCTGAAGCCGCCGGTGCTCATCTTCATGTAGACGGTGCCGAGTTCACCGGGCGGCAGCTGCCGTCCGTCGTCGTCGAAGATGGCGATTTCGCTGATGGGCCAGGGCTTGCCGACCGTTCCCGGCTTCTTCAGCCAGTCCTGGGCGGTGGCGAAGGCGCCGCCGCCCTCGCTCGCCGCGTAGTACTCCTCGACGCAGCCGCCCCACCAGTCGATCATGGCGCGTTTGACGTGGTCCGGGCAGGGCGCGGCGCCGTGGATGGCGTGGCGCATCGAGGAGACGTCGTAGGACTCCCGTAACTCCTCGGGGAGGGCGAGCAGCCGGTGGAACTGCGTGGGCACCATGTGGGTGTGGGTGCAGCGGTAGACGTCGATGAGCCGCAGCATCTCCTGGGGCGTCCACTTGTCCATCAGCACCAGGGGGTGGCCGATGTGCAGGGACGAGGACGCGAACTGGAGGACGGCGGTGTGGTAGAGCGGTGAGCACACCAGGTGGATGTGGTCGGGCTCCTCGGCGCGGGGCCGGATGCCGAAGAAGCGCAGGAAGCCGCCGAGATGGCTCTCCTCGGGGAGCTTTCCGGTCAGCGGGCGCCGGATGCCGCGCGGGCGTCCCGTCGTACCGGAGGTGTAGTTCATGACCCAGCCCAGTTCGCGGTCGGCGGGCGGGTCCGTCGGCTGTCCCTGGAGGAGTTCGGCGTACGGGCGAAAGCCCTCGACGGCGCCGACCGCGTAGCGGTGGGTGGCGGGCAGCCCGGCCTCGTCGGCGGCCAGGGCGGCCTGGGTGCCGAAGCGTTCGTGGGCGATCAGCACCTTGGCGCCCGAGTCGGAGACGATCCAGGCGATCTCGGGGCCGACCAGGTGGTGGTTGACGGGCACGAGGTAGAGCCCGGCCTGGGTGGCGGCGAGCGCGGCGGTGAAGAACTCGACCCCGTTGGGGAGGACGGCGGCGAAGGCGTCGCCGCGCCGGAGCCCGGCGGCGCGCAGCCCGCCGACGAGCTGGTTGCAGGCGGCGTGCAGCCGGGCGGCGGTCCACTCCTCGCCGTCGGGGGCGACGAGGACGACGCGGTCGGGTTCGCTCGCGGCCTGGGCCCAGAAGCCGACGGGGATGGTGGGGGTGGGGTCGCTGGTCGTGGCGGTCATCGGTCGTCGCCCTCCTCAGTCCCGTCCGGCGATGCGGTTGACGCGGTCGATGGCACGTTCGAAGCCCCGGGTCAGGTCGTCGAAGACGGCCTGCACACTGCGGGTGGAGGTCATCCGGCCGACGATCTGCCCGACCGGCGTGCCGAGCAGCGGTTCCACCTCGTACTTCTGGATGCGCGAGACGGCCTCGGCGACCAGCAGCCCCTGGAGCGGCATCGGCAGCGTCCCCGGGCCCTGCGGGTCGTCCCAGGCGTCCGTCCAGGCGGTGCGCAGCTGGCGGGCGGGCTTGCCGGTGAGGGCGCGGGAGCGCACGGTGTCGCCGGATCCGGCGGCGAGGAGCTTGTCGGTGAGCGCGGCCGAATGCAGTTCGGCCTCCTCGGTGGTGAGCCAGATCGAGCCGAGCCACACGCCCTGGGCGCCGAGCGCGAGCCCGGCGGCGATCTGTTCGCCGCTGCCGATGCCGCCCGCGGCGAGCACGGGCAGCGGGTCGACGGCCTCGACGACCTCGGGGGTGAGCACCATGGAGGCGATCTCACCGGTGTGGCCGCCCGCCTCGTAGCCCTGGGCGACGACGATGTCGAGGCCCGCGTCCTGGTGGTGCCGGGCGTGGCGGGCGCTGCCCGCCAGCGCGGCGACGAGGATGCCGCGGTCGTGGGCGCGGGCGACGACATCGGCGGGCGGCGAGCCGAGCGCGTTGGCCAGCAGCTTGACGGGGTAGTCGAACGCTACGTCGAGCTGGCTGCGGGCGACCTGCTCCAGCCAGCCGGTGATCCGCCAGCCGGACGCCTCGCCCTCGGCCAGTTCGGGCACCCCGTGCTTGGCCAGGGTCTCCTGGACGAACGCGCGGTGCTCCTGCGGGATCATCGCCTCGATGTCGGCCTCGCTCACCCCCTCGACCTTCTTCGCGGGCATCACGACGTCGAGGCCGTACGGTTTGCCGTCGGTGTGCTCCTGCATCCAGTCCAGGTCGCGGGCGAGGTCCTCGCCCGCGGCGTAGCGGACCGCGCCGAGCACGCCGAACCCTCCCGCCCGGGTGATCGCCGCGGCCACGGCGGGGAACGGCGTGAAGCCGAAGATGGCGTGCTCGACACCCAGCCTTGTGCTCAGCTCCGTCTTCATGCGGGGCAGGATGCCGCAGGGGGGCGGGGAGGGGAAGAGTTTTTCTGACGGAACGTCAGATTGGCTCGGTTGCCGGGGTGCCGGGGTTACTTCCCCAGCACCGCCATCGCCGCGTTGTGGCCGGGGATGCCGCTGACCCCGCCGCCGCGCACCGCGCCCGCGCCGCACAGCAGCACATTGGCGTGGCGCGTCTCCACGCCCCAGCGGCCGGTGCCCTCCTGGGCGTACGGGAAGGCCAGCTCGCGGTGGAAGATGTTCCCGCCCGGCAGCCGCAGTTCGCGGTCCAGGTCCAGCGGGCTCTTCGCCTCGATGCACGGCCTGCCGTCGGCGTCGTACGCGAGGCAGTCGGCGATCGGCTCGGCGAGATGGGCGTCGAGCTGGGCGAGGGTGTCCCGCAGCAGGGCCTCGCGGGTCCCCTCCGGGTCGTCCGTGAACAGCCGGGCGGGGGTGTGCAGCCCGAACAGGGTCAGGGTCTGGTAGCCCCGCGCGGCCAGGTCCGGGCCGAGGATCGACGGGTCGGTCAGCGAGTGGCAGTAGATCTCCGACGGCGGCCGCCGCGGCAGCTCCCCCGCGGCCGCCTGGCGGTACGCCTCCGCCAAGTCGCCGTAGCCCTCGGCGATGTGGAACGTCCCGGCGAACGCCTCGCGCGGGTCCGCCTCGGGGTCCCGCAGCGCGGGCAGCCGCCGCAGCAGCATGTTCACCTTCAGTTGCGCGCCCTCGGCGGGCGGGGCGGGCGGCTCCTCGCCGAGCAGTCGCGCCAGCTCGCGCGGGGCGGCCCCGACCAGCACATGGCGGGCGCCCACGACGTGTTCGCCGTCGCGGTCGGCGTAACGCACCTCGGCCGACGTCCCGTCGGTGGCGATCCCCGTCACCTCGCAGCCGGTCGCGATCCGCGCCCCCGCCAGACTGGCCGCGTGCGCGAGCGCGTCGGTGAACGCGCCCATGCCGCCGACGGGTACGTCCCAGTCGCCGGTGCCGCCGCCGATCACGTGGTACAGGAAGCAGCGGTTCTGCCGCAGCGAGGGGTCATGGGCGTCGGCGAAGGTGCCGATCAGGGCGTCGGTGAGCACCACGCCCCGCACCAGGTCGTCCTCGAACGCCGCCTCGACCGCCTCCCCCAGCGGCCGTTCGAACAGCGCCTCCCACGCCGCGTCGTCCCCGATCCGGGCGCGCAGCGCGTCCCGGTCCGGCAGCGGCTCGGTCAGCGTCGGGAACACCCGCTCGGCGACCCGCCCCGTCATCCCGTAGAACCGCTCCCAGGCCGCGTACTCCCGCTCCCCGCCGGTCAGCCGCGCGAACGCCTCCCGGGTCCGGGCCCCGCCGCCGGTCTCCACCAGCAGCCCGGTCGGCCGCCCGCCCCGGACGGTGGGGGTGTACGAGGAGACGGACCGCTTGCGGACCGCGAACCGCAGGCCCAGGTCGTCGACGATGCGCCGGGGCAACAGGCTGACCAGGTACGAATAGCGCGAGAGCCGGGCGTCCACCCCGGCAAAGGGCCGCGTGGACACGGCCGCGCCGCCGGTGTGGCCGAGCCGCTCCAGCACCCGCACGCTGCGCCCCGCCCGGCCCAGATAGGCGGCGGCGACCAGGGCGTTGTGGCCGCCGCCGACGATGACGACGTCGTAGGCATCACGGGCATCGCTGGCATCGCTGGCATCGCTGTGAGGCATGTCCTCTGGATTAGCACGGGGTGATCCCCGCGGCTACCACCCGGCCCGGTCCGGTACGGCCGCGTCGCGGAGGAGCGTACGGGGCGAGGGGCGCGTGCCCGGGCCGAGCCTCTCCACCGCCCGCAGGATGTGCTTCGGCGGCAACTGCCAGCGCACCGTGGACGGGATGCGGCGCAGCACCCGGCCCGTCGCCCGCAGGCGGCGGGTGACGGTGGCGGGCGCGGGCGCGGGGCGTCCGTACAGCGCGTGGGCGTAACGCGGCAGGGAGGCGTAGGCCAACGCGGCGAAGCGCCCCCAGATCATGTCGCGCGCCGGGACGAGCGCGGCGTGCACCGGGGGCCTGCGCAGAAAGGCGTCGACCTCGCGGGCCTCGGGGGTGGCGGCGAGTTCGGGGCGCACCGCCGCGAAGTACGCGCGCAGTTCCGCCGTATCGCCCGGCACGGCGGCGGGGTCGAGCCCGACCAGGCGGGCGGACTCCCGGTTCTCGGCCACATAGGCGTCCGCCTGGCCGTCGGTGAGGGGATACCCGGAGCGGCGTACGACATGGAGGTACGAGGCGACCTCGGCGCAGTGCACCCACAGCAGCAGGGCGGGCTCGTCCACGGCGTGCCGGGCGCCGGTGCCGGGGTCGGTCACGGAGAGCCGCCGGTGGATGCCCCGCACCCGGGCACCGGCCCGCTCCGCGGCCTCGGTGGTGCCGTAGGTGATGGTCGCGACGAACCGGGCGGTGCGCAGCAGCCTGCCCCAGGCGTCCTGGCGGAAGTCGGAATTCTGGATGACGCCGCGCACCGCGAGCGGGTGCAGGGCCTGGAGATAGAGCGCGCGGACCCCGGCGATCCACATCATCGGGTCGCCGTGCATCTGCCAGGTGACCGACCGCGGACCGTACAGCCCCGGGTCGGGGTCCGGTATGCCCTGTCGCACGGCCGCCGTCATGGCCCACCACCTCCTGCGGCCAGCCTAGAGGCGCATGGGCTTGCACTAAGTTCGAGCTCAATACAATTTCTGCTTCGCTGTCAGATCTGCCCAAGGCCATGAAAATCCCTTCGCTCCCGGCAGTTGTATCAATACGCGACTTGAGACAACATGGGGCGCCCGACGCTCACCCGCAGGCTCCACCCGCCCGGAACGACAGCAGGGATCATGAGCACAGACCGCATCGACGCCCCGCCCGCGCACGCCCGGCCGACGCGCCGCCGGGTGCTGCGCGGCGCCACCGCCGCGGGCGTCCTCGCCGCCACCGGCGGCACGCTCTCCGGCTGCACCGCAGACGAGGCGGACGCCGCCGCCCAGCCGGTCCCCGCGTACTACCCGGCCGCGTACGACCGGATCGTCGACCGGTCGCGGCACGAGCAGAAGCTGCTCATCTACTCGAACACCTCGCAGACCAACTGGCAGCCGATCTTCGAGGCGTTCGCCCGGCGCTACCCCTGGCTCTCCGACATCCGCGCCACCAACCTCGGCGGCTCCGCGGTCTACGAGCGCTACTACAGCGAGGCCGCCGGCAGCACCTGCCCGGCCGACCTCCTGGTGAACAACGGCGGCCCGCTCTGGGGCGATTCTGGCCCTGATCATCGCCTTCGGCGTACGGGCCCTGCCGTCGGCGTACGGGGCGATCTCCCCGGCGACGATGCCGCTGGGCGCCGAACTGGACCAGGCCGCCCGGGTCGCGGGCGCCGACTGGTGGCGCACGGTGTCGCGGATCCTGATCCGGCTCCTGGTGCCCGCGATGCTCGCCTCGTTCCTGCTCATCTGGACCCAGATAATCCGCGAGTACGCGCCCCTCACGAAGTCCTTCCACGGCACCACCGTCCTGGAGGGCATCGACTTCACCGTCGCGGACGGGGAGTTCTCCACCCTGCTCGGGCCCTCCGGCTGCGGCAAGTCCACGCCCCTGTCGTGCGTGGCGGGCCTGGAACACCCCGACTCCGGCACCATCCGCGTCGGCGACGAGATCTTCTTCGACGGGCTGCCGCGCACCGCCGTGCCACCCGAGGGCCGCAACCTGGGCCTGGTCTTCCAGTCCTACGCGCTGTGGCCGCACATGACCATCGCCGACAACCTCGCCCTGCCGCTGGGGACCGCTACCCCCACCAGCTCTCCGGCGGCCAGCAGCAGCGCGTCGCGCTGGCCCGCGGCATCGTCTACGCACCCGGCGTCCTGCTCCTGGACGAGCCGCTGTCCAACCTCGACGCCAAGATGCGCGACCAGGCCCGCATGTGGCTCAAGGACCTCCAGCGCGCCTCCAGCAGGTCGGCACCCCCGTCGAGATCTACGAAACCCCGGCCACCCCGGAGGTCGCGGGCTTCATCGGCCGCTGCAACCTCCTGGACGGGCGCATCGACGAGGAGTCACCCACCGACGCCAAAACGCAACTCGCCATCGGCGACCTGCGCGTACACGCCGAGAGCGCCGTACGCCACACGGGCCCCGAGATCAGCCTGGTGATCCGCCCCGAGGACTGCCTGCTGTACCCGCGGACGACGTGAGCCCGCCCGGGGTGTGGTGTGACCAGGATCGCTAGTTGGCACTAGCCAACGTTCGTGACCTGCACTGATGCCAAGTAGCTTCAGCGGTTGGAGGCACGGAATCAGAGAGATAGTTGGCACTTTGGTACAGCGCAGGTCACGAAGGGTGTCAGCGCAGCTGGGCATCGAAATACACCTGGCAGTCCCGGTCACCACAGTCCCGACCTGACGCATGGTGTAGCTCTGGCCGTGGGATGGAGACGCGCACGACGGATCTGTACGAGCCATTGCCGCTGGAGTCGTCGTTGGCACCGCGCTGCGGCACTGATGAAGTCAGGGGCCTTCTATGGCGGGATGAAGTGGCTTGAGGTGAGCACGGACAGCTGTCCGGTCCAGCGCACGCTCGACGTGAACGGGGAGATGTGGACGCTGCTGATCCTGCGCGAGGCCGGCAACGGACTCCGCTGCCTCATCGGCCAAGCGCCGCCTCGCTCAGCCTGGCAGCAATACCGCACCCGATCCGGTGTCGCCGACCCGCCCAGATTGAATCGTCCGGTTCGGGGATCCGACACGGGCGTCCCCTCGGCTCCGGAGGGTCTCGGCCTGGTTCTGGTGATTGCGGAGCCGGTAGGAGGGCCGTCGATGCCGACGGCTGCGGCCCGGTGCAGGAGCCGGTCGAGCATCGCTGCGGCGACGGCGGCATCCCGAAGGCGCCGACCCAGTCGGCGATCCCGACGCCGGGGCAGGATCGTGGAGAATTCAGATACCCGCTGGTCGATCACTCGGCAAAGGACGGAAGTGCCGTCCTCGGCAGCGGGAAGCAGCCGAGCTCGTCGACGATCAAGAGCTTGGGTCCGGCGAAGAACCGCATGCGGGTCTCCCAGCAGCTTTGGCGGCGCAGGAGACGATTCCCGGTGGCGTCGGCCGAGTCCCAGCTGGAGAGAACCTGCCGGCGTCGGACTGTTCCCCAAGAGCCACAGCATGGGGCTGATGTGGTGCATCAGACGCGCTGCCCGGCGTCCAGCAGGGCGAGGGCGTTGTTTATCCCCTGATCGAGGAGCTCATTGGCGAGTTGACTCTCGGTCAAGGCGCGGGAAAGCTGCAGTGTCCCGGCCATCAGGCCGAGGAGGCTGAGCGCCTTCACACGTGCGGAGGACGGGGCCTCGGGCGCCATGCGGGCGGCAATGCCGTCGATGAGGACCAGCACGCCGTCGGTGTACGCCTGCCTGGTTGTGTCGGTGCAGCGCCCGATCTCGTCGAGCAGAGCGGCGTTGGGGCAGCCGTCGCCAAGGCTGTCGCGGTGCTGGGGCGACAGGTACCCGCGGACGATCTGCTCGAGTCCGGCACGGCCAGGCGCAGCCCGAGCGACGACGCTCTCGGCCTGCGCCTTCAACTGGTCGGCGATTGCCGTGGTAACGAGGTCATCTTTGGATTCGAAGTGAGCATAGAAGGCCCCATTTGTCAGCCCCGCGTCCTTCATGAGCGTCGAGACCCCGGAGCCGTCGATACCGTCTTGCTTGAACCGGCGGCCCGCCATCTCGATGATCCGCCGCCTCGTCCTCAGCTTGTGCTCTTTTCCGTACCGCACCACAGCACACACTCCTTCGCCGGCCGGAAGGAACAGTTGCCCTTCACCGACTTCGCCAGTCTATGGTATTGCGAACGTAATCCAAAGAGTCGGCAGCGGCGACGGTCGGCCGCCTCCTCGCCACTTGCCCTCTACAGCAAGGACGACGGGCGAGCGTCGGGCTTTCATCAGTGAGGGCAGGCACGGACCCAGCGCCTGAACTCGCCCTCGTCGGCGCGGCTCATGGTGCCGGCCGTCACCACGAGCCGCGCCGACCACCCCCAGGCGCGCCGGCGCACATCGCCCCGACGAGATCGGCGCCGGCCGCACCGGCCTCCGGATCGCCCCCGGCAACCCCTTGAAAATCAACGACCTCCCGGAGAGCGACCCCCCACGAGCTCTACCCGCACCTCCTGCGCGCCCTCGCACCCCTCAACCTCGCCTACCTGCACATCGGCCACGGCGGCGACCACGAATTCCTGCACACCCTCCGCAAGCTCTGGCCGGGCCACGCTGCTCCTCAACCGGCCCGGCGCCGACCTCGCCACCCGCGCCAAGGACATCGAAGACGGCCTCGCGGACGTCATCACCGTCGGCACCATGGCCCTCGCCAACCCCGACCTCGTCGAACGCGTACGCGCCAACACCCCCCCCTCAACGCCCCCGACCCCAACACTTTCTACGGCGGCGGCGCGGCCGGCTACACCGACTACCCCACCTACGCCGCCCGAGCAGAGCACCCAGTGCCCGAGGGAAACGTCTCCCCCGGGCGCCCAGGCATGGCTGCGACACACACCAGCCTCACAATCGACGAGTCACCAAGGGGCAGCGGGCCGCCGCCGAGTGGAATGTCGATGCACTCCCTGTTGTCCCGACTGCCCCCCACGGACCGAGGACCCTGGTGCGGAGTCACACCTGAGGGGCGGGCACCGGGAAGAGCATGCAGCTGCTGGTGGCGTGGGCGAGGAGACGGTCCTTCGCGTCGGCCAACTGCGCCTGGGCCAGGGCAGTTTGGCGGCCCTTGCTGACGACCGTGCCGATGGCGCGCACCGGGCCCGTGTCCACGGTGATCCGTCGCAGGAACTTCACCGTCAGGTCGAGCGAGGTGTACGCCATGCCCTGCGGGAGGGTGGACTGGACGGCGCAGCCCGCCGCCGAGTCGAGCAGGGTGGCGAAGATGCCGCCGTGGACGCTGCCGATCGGGTTGTAGTGCTCCTCGCCCGGTGTCAGCGAGAAGACCGCCCTGCCGGGCTCCACCTCGTCCAGGGCGAAGTCGACGGTGTAGTTGATCGGCGGCCTCGGCAGCCGCCCCGCCTGCACCTCGCGCAGGAAGTCGATGCCGGCCTTGCGCCCGGCGGCCTCCGCCAAGATCGAGGGATCGTCCCACTGATACGTACGCGTTCGCCCCACGGCCCAGCGCCCTTCCCTCTGACTGTCAGCTGACTTTTTCGAGTGAAGCTAGCTTTTGTTCACCTGACTGTCAATAGCGAAGACAGGTCCCTTACGATGGCGGGATGGAGTGGCTTGAGGCGAGCACGGAGAACTGCCCCGTCCAGCGCACGCTCGACGTGATCGGGGAGAAATGGACGCTGCTGATCCTGCGTGACGCCGTCAACGGCGTCCGCCGCTTCGACGACTTCCACCGCCACATCGGCCTGTCGGAGGCCGTCCTCAGCGACCGCCTCCGCAAGCTGACCTCGTCCGGCATCCTGAAGACCGTCCCCTACCGGGAGCCCGGCAGCCGCTCCCGCAACGAATACCGCCTGACCCGCAAGGGCTGGGACCTATGGCCCGTTCTGATGGCGCTGAGCCAGTGGGGCGAGGCATACGCCCTCGGCTCCGAGGGTCCTGTACTGGATGTCCGCCACACCGAGTGCGACGCCCCGGTCCGCGTCGTCGTCGAGTGCTCCGCGGAGCACTCCGCCCTCACTCCCCGTGAAGTCACTGCCCGGCTGGGAACAGGCGCCCGCCTCCGGTCGTGAGCCACCGACCTCGCGGTCGCGGGCCTGACAGCGGTGAGACATCAGCTGAGTGCCGTCTGCTCCGCCACCGTTGCCCCTCAGCGCACGATCGGCTCAGGCGCGCCGCCGAACCGAAGTCGATGGGCGCTCCGGTCGCAGGGTTCAGCGCCTTCGCCGTCCCCGACGTCGCCGGCACACTGGCCGCACCGATGAGCAGTTCTACGGGGAGCGTCAGGCCCGTGCCTTCTTGAACGCAGTGACGAGCGCGACGTGGTTGCGGGAGGGCCCGTCACCTGACGCGTCGGTCGCCACCGACACCCGCGTACAGTCTTTGGTTGGGCGACAGCTCGACTGCGGTCAGCTGCCTGCCGTAGGCGGCCTGTGCGGTGGCAATCGCCTGCTCGCAGGTGTCCGTTTCGGTGTCGATCGTAGGGGCGGTGCCGGCGCGCTTGGTCGCGCGCGGCGGTGCGCGCGCGTAGCTGGAGCCGCCGTCGTGGTCGGCCGTCCCGACCGTCGCCTGCGGGATCGGGACGAGGTCGCGTGCGTCGCGGACCCGCGCGCCGCCGCAGGCCATGTCGGCGTCCGTCCACCGTCCCGATCCTGCAGGCACGCGGATCTTGCAATTGCCGCGCCCGTACCGCTCGGTCAGATCTTCGTCTTCTCCCGGACCCACGCGCCGATCTGTGCGATGGCGGCGTCGGCCTCCGGAACCCGGCCGGCACCGTAGACGTACGAGTGCTGGCCTCCCGGGACGACAACCGTCGCCGTGTCGATTCCGGCGTCCTTGACGCGGGCGGCGAACTCCTCGTCCTCGCCGGCCAGGACCTCGTACGTTCCCCAGGAGACGAGGGTCGGGGGCAGACCGCTCAGGTCCGCCCGGTTCAGATTGATCCTGGTGTCCGTGAACTCGATGCCCGTGCCGCCGACCCAGGACTCCCGGAAGAACTCCAGCAGCTCCTTGCTGAGTATCTTGTCCGTCTCGGCCTTGGTCGCCATGGTCTCGTTGGCGATCTCGAGGTCGCACCAGGGGGAAATCGACACGATGGCGCCGGGCAGCGGCTGCTTCTTGTCGCGGAGGCGAAGCGCCAGGGCGACAGCGATGAACCCGCCGATGGAGTGGCCGATCGTGATGATGTTTCCCGGCTCATACCCTTCGGACAGCAGCCAGTTGAAGGCCATCTCCGCGTCGTCCACCTGAGCCGGGTACTTGTGTTCCGGTGCTCGCCGGAAGTCCAGGACCAGTACAGGGGCTCCTGCGGCCTTGGCGATATGACCGGCGAGCTTTCGGTCGACGAATGCCGACGACAGAACGGAGCCCCCGGCGTGACCGTGCAGGAGGACGTAGTCGGTGTTGGCGTCGAGCGGTTCGCACCAGATTCCCGGAACGCCACCCGCGTCCACTTCCCGATAGGTGACGCCTTCCGGCTCGCGGGCCGTGAGATGGACGCTCTCCGACCGGGTGCGTATCGCATCCACCTCGGACTCGGGAATCACCAGTCCGGCCATAAAGTCCGCGAATTCGATCGCTTCCGGGCTCAGTTCAACAGCAGCGTGATCAGACACGTGGCACCTCCATGGGGCCATTGGGGGACACCGGCCCGCCAGGACCGGTATCGCCGGGGATTGTCAGGCGGTGTAGGTGGGGTAGTCGGTGTAGCCGGCCTCGCCGCCGCCGTAGAAGGTGGCGGGGTCGGGGGTGTTCAGCGGCGCGCCGGTGCGTACGCGCTCGACCAGGTCGGGGTTGGCGAGTGCCATCACACCGACGGTGACGATGTCGGCCAGGCCGCCTTCGATGTCCTTCGCGCGGGTGGCGATGTCGGTGCCGGCCCGGTTGAGAACCAAGGTGTTCGGCCACAGCTTGCGGAGGGTGCGCAGGAGTTCGTCGTCGCCGCCGTGGCCGATGTGCAGGTAGGCGAGGTCGAGCGGGGCGAGGGCGCGCACGAGTGCCGGGTACAGCTCGTGGGTGTCGCTCTCCGCGATGTCGTTGAACGGGTTGCCGGGAGAGATCCGCAAGCCGGTGCGGCCGGCCCCGATCTCCTCGGCCACGGCGGTGGCGACCTCCACCGCGAAGCGGATGCGATTGTCGAGGGAGCCCCCGTAGCGGTCGGTGCGCTGGTTGGTGTTGGTGGCGAGGAACTGGTGCACGAGGTAGCCGTTGGCGCCGTGGATCTCGACGCCGTCGGCGCCGGCCGCGATGGCGGCCGCCGCGGCGCGCCGGAAGTCCTCGACCGTCGCGGCGACCTCCTCGGTGGCCAGCTCACGCGGTACCGGCATCTCCTGAGGGCCGGACGGGGTGAACATGGTGCCCGCCGGCTGAACCGGGGAGGGGGCGACCGGCTGCCGGTGGTGGGGGGTGTTGTCGGGGTGGGACATCCGTCCGGCGTGCATGAGCTGGATGACGATGCGTCCACCGACGCCGTGCACGGCGTCCGTGACCTTGCGCCACCCGGCGATGTGCTCCTCGGAGTAGATGCCGGGGGTGAGCAGGTAGCCCTGGCCGTCGGCGTTGGGCTGGGTGCCCTCGGTGATGATGAGGGCGTGCGAGGCGCGCTGGGCGTAGTACTCGGCGTTCAGCTCGGTGGGTATGCCTTCCGGGGTGGACCGGTCCCGCGTCATGGGGGCCATCGCAAGCCGGTGCGGCAGGGACATCTCCCCGGCGACGATCGGGTTCCACAGGGCGTTCAACATGGATGATTCCTCAAATAAGGTGTGAGAGAGCTACGGGGTGGCGGGCTGCCGCGAATAGCGCGTACGCGATGACCGGCCGGATGGGCCCGGTGACCTTCCGCTGTGGAAGTCATTACGCCGTCGGGGTTGACGGTGATGTTCTCGGGGATCTTGCCGGCGGCGAAGTCGAACTTCGCCGCGGTCCGTACGTCGGTGACAACGGATCCGCGATACGAGTGTCCCGTCCCCGTGGACGCGGACGGCGCCGACACCAGGACGGCCGCCGTCGCGGTGACCGCCAGCGCGATTCCGACGTTCTCCTTCAGAAAGCGCCTTGCGCTCGATGCACTGCGCCGGGCCGTTTGCTGGCGTTGCTGCTGTATGACTCTCCTCGGCAAATCAACGAGTGACTGATCAATGAACTTTCGGGAGATTAGAGATATCAGGCATATAAGGACATTAAGGCGGAATCGGCGCCCTTGAAGCCGGACCGGGATGTCACGTGGGCATGCGGTTGTTCTTGCGGATCTGCTTGTCGAACGCTCCGGCGGGGACGAGGCGGCGCGCTGTGGTGACGCGTGAGGCCAGCGGGCCGGCGGTGTAGCGCAGCTTCGGCTTCTTGTCCGTGGCCGCAGTGACGATCACTTTGGCGACGACGGCGGGGTCATCGCCGTCCTTCATCGCATCCGCCATCACCTCGTCGAAGACGCGCCGTCGCTCCGCGTACAGAGGCAGCGGGGTGTCGGGCTGCGCGGCGTTGGTGTCGAAGCTGGTCTTGGTATAGGCGGGCTGGACGAGGAGGACCCGGACGCCGTGCTCGCGGACCTCGTGGTCCAGCGACTCGGAGTAGCCCTCGATGGCGTGCTTCGACGCGACATAGAGGGCCATGAAGGGCTGGGGGGCGACCCCGAGGACGGACGAGATGTTGATGACGCGTCCGCCGCCCTGGGCGCGCATGTGCGGCAGGACGGCCTTCGTCATACGGACGACACCGAGGACGTTGATGTTCAGGACGCTCTGGGCCTGGCTGACGGAGTTCTCCTCGACGGCGCCCGCCGAGCCGATGCCTGCGTTGTTGACCAGGACGTCGATGCGTCCGAACCGGTCGATCACCTCTCCGACCGCGGCGGTGGCCGAGTCGTCACTGGCCACGTCGAGATCGAGGTACGTCACACCGGCGGGCGGGGTGAGTCCGGATGTCTTGCGGCCGGTTCCGATCACCTCGAAACCCGCCGCGACGAAGGCACGGGCCGCCTCCTTGCCGATCCCCGATGAGGCACCTGTCACGAGCGCCACCGGCCGAGTTGCCGCCATCACGAACTCCCTTGGGTTTTGAATTACGATCGTATGTCTTACGTTCGTACGACCATAAGAGGGTCGTCGGTCGATGGCAAGTGGTCACGTCCGGCAATCCGAGAAAGATCCGGGAAACGGTGGGGTGCGGTACGGGAAAGACCACGAGCGGACGACGAGCAGTTGACCGAGACGGCCGGTCCTCTGACACGGACGCGCCGACGCCTCGCGCCGGCCGGACCGACCGTCGCGCTCACCTGCCTCGCGGTGACGACCAGGGACATCGGGCGGCAAACGTAGTGATCAGCCCTGACGACAGCGACCCACGCAGCCGCGCCTGGCCGGACGACGTGCGTCCGGCCGCGCCCGAACACCCCCGCATCGCCGCCCCCGGGTACGAAGAGCTCGTGCCGGCGCACTCAACGAGGCCGACCTTGGCCAAGGACACCCCGAAAGCAGCAGATCAGAGTCGGTACGCGCACACAGAGAGACTCGGCGCCGATCAGACCGAGCGCCATCGCCAGTGCCAACTATCCCGCTTTTGTGCCAACTAAAAAGCCTCGTCACACATGTGGTCAGCGGCGCACCCGCGGCATACCCAGGCCGATCCAGGAGATGATCTCCCGCTGGATCTCGTTGTTGCCGCCGCCGAAGGTGAAGACGACGCTGCTGCGGTAGCCGCGTTCCAGCTCGCCGTGCAGGACCGCGCCCGCCGAGCCCTCCTTGAGGGGGCCCGCGGCGCCGACGATCTCCATGAGCCAGGCGTAGGCGTCGCGGCGTGCCTCGGAGCCGTAGACCTTGACGGCGGAGGCGTCGTGCGGGGTCAGGGTGTCGCGCTGGAGGGCGTCCACCATCTGCCAGTTGAGCACCTTCATGGCGTCCAGCCGGGCGTGGGTGCGGGCCAGCCGGGTGCGCACCCAGGCCAGGTCGATGACCCGGCGGCCGTCCGGGAGCTTGGTGTCGGCGGCCCACTGCTGTACGCCGCGCAGGGCGCGGATGGCCATGGTGCCGTGGGCGGCGAGGGTGACGCGTTCGTAGTTGAGCTGGGTGGTGATCATCCGCCAGCCCTCGTTCTCGGCACCGACGCGGCGGGTGGCCGGGACGCGGATGTCCTCGTAGTAGCTGGCGGTGGTGTCGTGGGAGGCGAGGGTGGTGATGACGGTGCAGGAGTAGCCGGGGTCGGTGGTCGGTACGAGCAGGATGCTGATGCCCTGGTGGGGCTTGGCGTCGGGGTCGGTGCGGACGGCGAGCCAGACCCAGTCGGCGGTGTCGCCGTTGGTGGTCCAGGTCTTCTGGCCGTTCACCACGTAGTCGTCGCCGTCCCGTACGGCACGGGTCTTGAGGGCGGCGAGGTCGGTTCCGGCGTCGGGCTCGCTGTAGCCGATCGCGAAGTCGATCTCGCCGGAGAGGATGCGCGGCAGGAAGTACCGCTTCTGCTCGTCGGTGCCGTAGCGCATGAGCGTGGGGCCGACGGTGTTGAGGGCCATGAGCGGCAGCGGGACGCCCGCCTGGGCGGCCTCGTCGAAGAAGATGAACTGCTCGACCGGGCCCAGCCCCCGCCCGCCGTACTCCCGGGGCCAGCCCACGCCCAGCCAGCCGTCGCCCCCGAGGCGGCGGATGGTCTCGCGGTAGAACCGCTTCTGCCCGGCGGGGTCGGCGTAGCGTGCGTAGGCGTCGTCGGGGACCAGCTCGGCGAAGTAGGTGCGCAGCTCGGCCCGTAACTGCCGCTGCTCAGGGGTGTATTCGAGGTCCACGGCCCCTCCTGGAGTCTCGCGTGCGCCCGACGGCGGTCTGGGAGCGTCCTGGGATCGAGGGGCACGGTAGAACGCGTTCCAAAAATTCGGAAGGGCCGTGGGGCCGTGGACCGTCAGGCGCTCAGCTCGTCTCGTCCGCCGGGGGCGGGCGGTCGTCCGCGCCGGGCCGTACGACGCGTACCGGCTGGCCCGGACGCCAGGTCCGCAGGCTCAGCCCCGATTCCCCGGCCTCGGTCTGCACGACCTCGGTCACCTCGGCGCGGAAGAGGTGGAACGGCTCGGGCGGATGGACCTCGGCGGCGAAGCGGGCGAGCGCGTCCGGGTCGGTCACCTCGACGGCCCGGCCGCTGACCCGGACGTCGCCACCGGGGGTGCCGGTGTCGGCACCGGGGTTGGCCTGGATCGAGAAGCGCCGGTCGCGGCGCAGGTCGACGGCCTTGCGCGAGTCGGGCATCATGCCGAGCCACAGTTCCCCGAAGCGGAAGTTGACCTCCAGCGGTGTCAGCCGTGGGGAGCCGTCCTGGCGCAGGGTGGCCAGGACATGGGTGCGGTAGCGCTCGAAGCGCTCCTGCGCGGCCGTGGCGAAGCCGGGCTCGGCGGCCTGGAATCCGGCCCAACTGGTGATCGGATGCGTCGTCATGGCGCCCATGTTCGCGGGATTACCCGACGCCTTCTGTCCGGTTTTCCGGGACTGAAGGGACTCCCCCGCACCACGCGAGGCCACTTGGCGCGCCTGATGCGGCGGCAGATACGCGCTCCACACGGTGCCCGGCAGCGGGAAACCGACCCAGGTGCGGGCGTACGACGGCGGCCGGGCGCCGCCGTCGCGCCGGACGAGCAGCGCGGTGGGCTCGTGTGCGGCCCGCCGCAGCAACCCGGACACGCTGGTGGAGCGGTTGTTCCCGGCGGTCTGGGCGGAGGCGCAGCCCGCGTGGTACGCGACGGGCAGGGCCCGGTCGCCCGCCACCAGGCACGGCGGCCGCAGCCCCAGCCGCGTCAGCCCGTCGGCGGCGGTGCGGTAGCGGCCGGTGGTCTTCTCGGAGACCGCCGAAGTGTGCGTGAGGACGGCGACCTGGCTGCCCAGCTGGAGCAGGACGACGATCCCGAGCGCGGTGGCCATGTGGCGGGGCGAACGCGCGGCGCGTACGGCGCGGAAGCCCAGCGCGGCGATGGGCAGGGCGAGCAGCGCGTAGGAGGGCATCAGGAAGCGCGGCGCCGAGTAGTCGATGAGCAGCAGGTAGGGGACGGAGAGGGAGGCCGCGCAGACGATGGGCAGCACGGTGACCGGCACGCCGGGGTCCTGGGGTGCGTGGGGCCGCCCGAGCCCGACGCGCACCCGGGTCCGCCGTTCGTGACGGTCCCGCAGGGCGAGGCCGACGGCGGTGAGGGTCAGCACCGGCAGCGAGAGCCACCATAAAGTCAGCTCCGGGTGGGTCAGCGGCACTTCGCACGGGCGGCACAGCTGCGGCCCGTTGAGGCTGCGCAGCGCGGCGCCGACGGCGAAGTGGAGGCCCATGCCGCCCTCGACCTCGCTGGAGACGTCCAGCCGCCCGCCGATGCCGCCGAAGCGTTCGTAGGCCTCGCCGATCCACTGCGCGGAGCCGAGCAGGAGCCCACCCACCAGCGGGGGCAGGGCGGGCCGCCAGGTCCGTACCCGGAGCGCGGCGGCCAGCAGCGGGAGGGCCAGCCAGCCGCCGTCGGGGGTGCGGACGAGCGTGACACCGGCGACGAGGGCGGCGAGCCACCAGCGGGCATGGCGCTCGGTGGGCAACCGCAGGAACCAGCCGACGGCGGCCACCGCGCCGAGCGCGACCCAGAGGTTGGGCATCACGGCGGGTCCGCTGATCATGGTGATCCACAGCCCGGCGAAGAGCAGCGCGGCGAGCGCCACGGGGCCGCGGGGCAGCAACCTGTTCCAGACGCGGAAGGCGGCGTAGAGCGCGCCCGCGGAAAGCACCGCAAGGAGGACCCGGAGCACCGTAATGGAGGACGTGGCGGCCACCACCGGGGAGACCAGCATGCTGATGCCGCGGGAGCGCGGCGCGCTGAAGTACGCGGACGGGGTGCGCGGGTCCACCTGGGAGACGTACACGGACTCGTCCCAGCCCCACGCGTGCCCGACGTGCGGAACGACCACGGCGAGCTGGACCGCCGCATAGCCGACGGCGACCACCGCGAGCCACGGCGCGCGGCGCCGGTGGCGCGGCGGCTGGGGTGGATGCGGGCGCGGGCGCGCGGCAGCGGTCGCCGGTGCGGCAGTGTTCTCCATGCGCGCACCATATGATGCCTATGTACCTTTTTCTGCTTATTAGGCCGATCGGCTCAGCGTCCCAGGGGTGCCATGACCGCGCCGGATCCGTACGCTGTTGCAGCGGTGCACAGCTCCCACCCGGTGGAGGACGAACACGCCCATGAAGATGCTCATCAATGTGGCCGAAACCGTGGTCGCCGACGCACTGCGCGGACTGGCCGCCTCCCATCCCGAACTGACCGTGGACGTCGAGAACCGGGTGATCGTCCGGCGGGACGCGCCGGTGCCCGACAAGGTGGCCCTGGTCTCCGGCGGCGGCTCCGGCCACGAGCCGCTGCACGGCGGGTTCGTGGGGCGCGGCATGCTCGACGCGGCCTGCCCCGGCGAGGTCTTCACCTCCCCCGTCCCCGACCAGATGGTGCGCGCGGCGGCCGCCGTGGACAGCGGCAAGGGCGTGCTGTTCGTCGTCAAGAACTACACGGGCGACGTGCTCAACTTCGACATGGCCGCCGAACTGGCCGAGGACGAGGGCATCCAGGTCGCCAGGGTGCTCGTCGACGACGACGTGGCGGTGTCCGACAGCACCCACACGGCGGGCCGCCGCGGCACCGGCGCCACGCTGTTCGTGGAGAAGATCGCCGGCGCGGCGGCCGAGGAAGGGGCACCGCTGGAGCGGGTCGAGGCGATTGCCCGCCGGGTCAACGCGTCATCGCGCAGCTTCGGCGTGGCGCTCTCGCCCTGCGCGACACCCGCCAAGGGCGGCCCCACCTTCGATCTGCCCGCCGGGGAGCTGGAGTTGGGCGTGGGCATCCACGGCGAGCCGGGGCGGGAGCGGCGCGCCATGATGACCTCGCGCGAGATCGCCGACTACGCGGTGGACGCGGTCCTGGACGACCTGCGCCCGGACAATCCGGTGCTCGTCCTGGTCAATGGAATGGGCGCCACCCCGCAGCTGGAGCTGTACGGCTTCGCGGCCGAGGTGCACCGGGTGCTCGGCGAGCGCCGCGTGGCGGTGGCACGTACGCTCGTCGGCAACTACGTCACATCACTCGACATGGCGGGCGCCTCGGTCACGCTGTGCCAGGTCGACGAGGACCTGCTGCGGCTGTGGGACGCGCCCGTACGGACCGCCGGGCTGCGCTGGGGCTGCTGACCCGGACCACCGGGCCCGGACCACCGGGCCCGGACCGCCGGATACGGACCACCGGGCCCGGCCCGCCGGACCCCACCGGCTGACCTGATACGTACGCTGTCGCCGTCGGTTACCGTCATGAGGAGGCGTCTGTGTCCAGCAGTGAATCCGCAGTCGAACATGCGCTCGACACCTCTTTCTTCCAACGCTGGCTCACCGCCGCGGCCGAGTCCGTGCACCGCGAGGCGGCCCGGCTCACCGAGCTGGATTCCGCGATCGGCGACGCCGACCACGGCACCAACATGCAGCGCGGTTTCGCGGCCGTGACGGAGGCGATGGAAAAGGAGCCGCCGGGATCGCCCGGCGCCGCGCTCATCCTGGCCGGGCGCCAGCTGATCTCGAAGGTGGGCGGCGCCTCCGGGCCGCTGTACGGGACGCTGCTGCGGCGCGCGGGCAAGGCACTGGGCGACGCGGCGGAGGTCACGCCCCAGCAGCTGGCGGACGCGCTGCGGGCCGGGGTGGACGCGGTGGCCCAGCTCGGCGGCGCCGCACCGGGCGACAAGACCATGCTGGACGCGCTGCTCCCCGCGGTGGAGGCGCTGGGCGGCGACACCGCCTCGTTCACCGCGGCGGGCGAGGCCGCCGACAAGGGCGCGCTGGCCACCGTGCCGATGCTGGCGCGCAAGGGCCGGGCCAGCTATCTGGGCGAACGCAGCGTCGGCCACCAGGACCCCGGCGCCACCTCGTCCGCGCTGATCGTCGCGGCGCTGGCGGAGGCCGTCCGATGACCCAGGACAGCGGGGAGAAGCTGGTCGGGGTCGTGGTCGTGTCGCACAGCGGGGAGGTCGCCGAGTCGGTCGCCCGGCTGGCCACCGCGCTGGCCGGTGGCGGGACGGCGCCCGTGCGGGCCGCGGGCGGCACCCCGGACGGCGGATTCGGCACCAGCGAGGAGCTGATACGCGAGGCGGCGTACGCCGTCGACCAGGGCGCCGGGGTGGCCATACTGGTCGACCTCGGCAGCGCCGTACTGACCGTCAAGGCGCTGCTGGCCGAGGAGGACGAGCTTCCGGAGGGCTCCCGGCTGGTGGACGCGCCGCTCGTGGAGGGCGCGGTGGCGGCCGTGGTCACCGCGTCCACGGGCGCGGACGTGGACACCGTCGCCGGAGCCGCCGCGGAGGCGTACGACTACCGCAAGGTCTGAAGCGCCGCGCACGGGCCCGGGGACATCGCAAACCGCCTGCCACCGGGCCCGGATCGCCGCGCCCCGTTCGTATGGGTGCGGCGCCCGCAGCGGACGGCCCAAGTATGGAGTCCCCGTACATATCCGAGCTGACATGCGCATTTCTACGGTGTGGGCACTCGCATCCGTCCCCGCACCCGCTCGGAAGTGGTAACCATGGCTACCCCGGCCCCCGCTCCCCCTACCAGCCCCGGATCGCTGCGCCGCGTCGTCGCGGCGAGCCTCATCGGCACCACCATCGAGTGGTACGACTTCTTCCTCTACGGGTCGGCCGCCGCGCTCGTCTTCAACAAGCTCTTCTTCCCCGACTCCGACCCGCTCGTCGGCACCCTGCTGTCGTTCCTGACGTACGCGGTCGGCTTCGCCGCCCGGCCCATCGGCGCCCTGGTGTTCGGGCACTACGGCGACCGGCTCGGCCGTAAGAAGCTGCTGGTCCTGAGCCTGCTGCTGATGGGCGGGGCGACCTGTGCGATCGGCCTGCTGCCGACGCACGCCACGGTCGGCTCGGCCGCGCCCGTCCTGCTCACCGCGCTGCGGCTGGTGCAGGGCTTCGCGCTCGGCGGCGAATGGGGCGGGGCGGTGCTGCTGGTGTCCGAGCACGGGGACGCGCGACGGCGCGGATTCTGGGCGTCCTGGCCGCAGACCGGCGCCCCCGCCGGGCAGTTGCTGGCCACCGGGGTGCTGTCCGCGCTGACCGGGCTGCTCTCCGAGGGCTCCTTCGAGTCCTGGGGGTGGCGGGTGCCGTTCCTGCTCTCCGGTGTGCTGGTGCTGGTCGGCTTGTGGATTCGTCTCTCTGTCGATGAATCACCGGTGTTCAAGGCGGCGCTGGCCCAGGCCGAGGCGCGGAAGTCCGCCGACGTGGCGGAGAAGATGCCGCTGGTGGCCGTCCTGCGCCACCACTGGCGGGACGTCCTGGTCGCCATGGGAGCCAGGATGGCCGAGAACATCAGCTACTACGTGCTCACGGCCTTCGTCCTCGTCTACGCCACTTCCGACCACGTGGGCCTCGGCAAGCAGACCGCGCTGAACGCCGTCCTCATCGCCTCCGCCGTGCACTTCGCGACGATCCCGGCCTGGGGCGCCCTCTCGGACCGCATCGGCCGCCGTCCGGTCTATCTGCTTGGCGCCGCGGGCGTCGGCGCGTGGGCGTTCCCCTTCTTCGCCCTCATCGACACGAAGGGCTTCGGGGCGCTGCTCCTCGCGGTCACGGTCGGGCTGGTCTTCCACGGTGCGATGTACGCGCCCCAGGCGGCCTTCTTCTCGGAGATGTTCGCGACGCGGATGCGGTACTCGGGCGCCTCGATCGGCGCCCAGTTCTCCTCGGTCGCGGCCGGGGCGCCCGCACCGCTGATCGCCACCGCGCTGCTGGCCGACTACGACAGCGCCACGCCGATCGCCCTGTACGTCATCGCGGCGGCGCTGCTGACGATGGTGGCGGTCGGCGCGGCGAAGGAGACCCGCGAACGCGACCTGGCCGCGATCCGGCCGGGCGACGACGAGCCGCGGGCGGCGTCGAAGGCTTCCCGTTCGGCCTCGGCATAGGAGGTGCTCGGCCTAGGAAGTGGGGGGCGGGTGCTCCACGGCGCCCGTCAGCCGGTGCAGCCGCAGCGCCAGCTGGATCTCCAGCGACCGCGCGGGCGACTGCCAGTCGGCGCCGAGCAGCCGCCCCACCCGCTCCAGCCGCTGCGCCACCGTGTTCACATGCACATGCAGTTCGTCCTTGGTGCGCGCCGGGCTCATCCCGCTGGCGAAGTACGCGTCGAGCGTGCGGACCAGCCCGGTGCCGCGCCGCGCGTCGTACTCCACGACCGCGCCGATGGTGCGCGTGACGAAGTCCCGCACCCGGGTGCCGTCCGGGGCGCCGTCCCGCGTACCGGCCAGCAGCAGGCCGAGGAAGCCGAAGTCCTCGGCGGCGGCCCCCTCACCGGCCCGGCCCAGCACCCGCAGCGCGGCCAGACAGCGCCGGGCCTCGGCGTACGAGGCGGCCACCTCGGCGGGGCGGGCGGCGGGCGCGGCGACGGGCGCGGAGGCGCCGACGGTGACGGGCGCGTGCACGGCGGCGCCCAGCTGCCGGGCGATGCGGCGGGCGAGGGCGTCGGCGCTGTCGCCGTCGGCGAGCGGCAGCAGCAGCACCGTGCCGCCGTCGCGCGCCGCGGCCAGGCCCTGCCGGGTGGCGGCCAGATGGGACGCGGCGGACCACAGGCGCTGCCGGTCGGCGGCGTCCTCGGCGGCGGGGGCGGGTTCGGCCGCGGGCTCGGCGCGGGGCGCGTCGATGCCCGCGGCGAGGACGACATGGGGCGCGTCCAGGTCCGCCCGCAGCCGCGCGGCACGCTCCCGCAGCAGCCGCGGCTCCCGGTCGGGCGCGTCGAGCAGATCGTCCAGCAGCTCGCCGCGCACCCGCTGTTCGGCCTCGCCCGCCGACCGGCGGGCGAGCTGGAGCAGTGAGGTGACCATCGCGGCGCGCTCCAGGGTGCGCTGGTCCACGGGGTCGAGCCGGGGGTGGCCGTGCAGGACGAGCGCGCCGAGGAGTTCGCCGCCCGCGGAGACGGCCGCGACCCAGTCCTCGCCGTGGCGTACGGCGTGGCCGTCGGCCCGCGACCGGTCCAGGGCGCCCGCGGGTGCCTCGTCGGCCTCCAGGAACTCCACTGATCCGCTCAGCACCTCGGCCACGGCGGCGGCGACGTCCTGCACCCCGCCACCGCGCAGCACCAGTTCGGTGAGCCGGTCGTGGACCTCGGAGGCGCGCTCGATGACACCGCTGCGGTCCCGGATGATCTCGTTGGCGGCCTCCAGTTCGGCCAGCGCCGTCCGGGTCTCGGCGAGCAGGTTGGCCGTGTCGATCGCGACGGCCGCGTGCGCGGCGAAGGAGGCGAGCAGGGCGATCTGTTCGCGTTCGAAGACGCGGACGCGGCGGTCGGCCGCGAACAGCACCCCGATGACGCCGCTGCCGAGCAGCAGCGGCACCCCGAGGATGGCGACCAGGCCCTCGTCGCTGACGCCCGCGTCGATGGTGCGGGTGTGCTGGAACCGGGGGTCGTCGAAGTAGCTGTCGGTCACATAGGGGCGCGCCGTCTGGGCGACGAGCCCGCCGAGCCCCTCCCCCATGCCGAGCCGCAGCTGCTGGAAGCGCGCCGAGACCGAACCGTCGGTGACCCTCATATAGGTGTCCCCGGCGGTCGGGTCGTTGAGGGTCAGATACGCGACCTCGGTGCCCAGCAGCGAGCGGGCGCGCTGCACGATGGCCTGGAGGACCGCGTCCAGATCGCGCAGCCCGGCGAGGTCGTGGGCGGTCTCGAAGAGCGCGGACAGCTCGGCCTCGCGCCGCCTGCGCCCCTCCAGTTCGCCGCGCACCCGCAGGGCGAGCAGCTTGGCGCGCTCCAGCGCGGCCAGCCGCTCGGCCGGGGCCCCCTCGGCGCGCGCCCGCAGACCGGGACGCTCGTACGCCTCGGCGGGCGCGCCGCGCGCGAGCAGTTCCAGGTACGGGGTCTCCGGCTGATCGTCGGTCATGGGCGTCGACATGGGCGTACTCCCGCCGGACGCGGCGCGGCCTGGTGAGCGGCCGGGCAGGGGGCCGTTCGGCCCCTCGTACGGTGGGCCGTTCGAGGGGCTGTCCAGGGAGCCGTTCAGTGGGCCGTCCATCCGCCGTCCATGCTGAGCGAGGCGCCGGTGATGAACGAGGAGTGCGGACCGCACAGATACGCCACGGCCTCCGCCACCTCCTCCGGCTCGACGAGCCGCTTGACCGCCGCGTCGGCCAGCAGCACCTCGGAGACGACGCGCTCCGCGGAGATGCCGTGCGCCGCGGCCTGGTCGGCGATCTGACGCTCGACCAGTGGAGTGCGTACATAGCCGGGGTTGACGCAGTTGGACGTCACCCCGTGGGGCGCGCCCTCCAGGGCGGCGACCTTGGAGAGCCCCTCCAGCCCGTGTTTGGCGGCCACATACGCGGACTTGTACGCGGAGGCGCGCAGCCCGTGCACGGAGGAGATGTTCACGATCCGCCCCCAGCCCCGCTCGTACATCCCCGGCAGGGCGCCGCGCACCAGCCGGAACGGGGCCTCCAGCATCACCGTGAGCACCCGCGAGAAGACCTCCGGCGGGAAGTCCTCGATGGGGCGGACGAGCTGGATCCCCGCGTTGTTGACGAGGATGTCGGCGCCCACGGCGGCCCGTTCGGCCGCGTCGAGGTCGGTCAGGTCCAGGGCGTACGCCTCGACGGTGCCCGTCGGGCGGGCCGTCCCTTCGGCCAACGCGACAAGGTCGGCCAGCCCCTCGGCGTCCATGTCGACCGCCCGTACCCGCGCCCCCGCGGCCGCCAGCCGCAGGCTGCACGCCCGCCCGATGCCCCCGGCGGCGCCGGTGACGACTGCGGTACGGCCGGCGAGACCGGCATCGGCGGGCCGGGGGGCGGAGCCCGGAACGTGGCCGGGCACGGGGGACGCGCTCATGAGCGGCACACTAGGCGGCGGCCGCGCCCGGACCGATGGGGGCGCGGCACACTCTTCACTCCGCCGGGATGGGTTCGAACCACGTCGGCCCCTCGCCGAGCGCCTGCTTGATCCGGATGAGCGAGAAGTCCTCCAGCTCCGGCAGCGCGTCGAGCGGGAACCAGCCCACGTCCAGCGACTCGTCGTCGTTCACCCGCGCCTCGCCGCTCACCGCGCGGCAGCGGAAGCAGACGTCCATGAACTGGCACTGGTCGTCGTTGGGGTACGTCACCGGCGCCAACGTCCGTACGAGCACGATGCGCTCCGGAACGCAGCGCACCGCGGTCTCCTCGTGCACCTCGCGCACCACCGCCGTGGCGGGCTGCTCGCCCGGTTCGGGGATGCCGCAGATGATCGCCCAGCGGCCGTTGTCGGCCCGACGGCCCAGCAGCACCCTGTCCTCGTCGTCGAAGACGACGGCGCTCACGCCCGGCAGGTAGAGGAGTTGATGGCCGATGGAGGCCCGCAGGCCGCGGATGAAGTCGGGGGTCGCCATGCGCCGAGGGTATCCGCCGGGCCCGAACCCGCGCCGGTGACCTGCGCCGGGCGCCCGTTCTGCGCGCTCGGGGTGCGTTTCACCACTGACACATCGTTTCTGCGCAACATATACACATATCTCGCCGCTGGCGCTACCGTTCCTGGTGCATGGCTCGCGACGCGACGTACCGTCGCTGCGCGATGCCCGTCACGACGGGGGGTCGACGGGATGACGTCATCTGCGCTGGAACCGGTCGTGAGGAATCACGACCAGGACCACGACAGCGATCACTACAGCCAGGCCCCGGGCAGTCTGCCCGACATCGCGGGCGTGGCGATCCTCGCTTCCTGCGCCCTCTGGGCGCTCATCTCCGCCATGGGGCGCACCGCGCGCCCCGAGGGGGTGCTGCTCGCCGTACTGGCCGTGGCCGCCGGGTACGCCTGCGGCCGCATCGCCGGGTCGCTCCTGCCGGTCGCCTGCGGGGCCGCCGCCGGGCTCGCGGGGCTCGGCCTGGCCCTGGCCACCCCCACCGGTCCGAGCGGCCACCAGGGGCTGGACGCGGCCCAGCTGACCCTGGCCACCGGCGCGGCCTGCTGCGCCGCGTGGGCCGCCCGGCGGCCCGCGCTCCGGCTCGCCCTGTGGCTGCTGGCCCTGACGATCACGCTCACCGCGGTGGTGAGCGGGCCGCCCGCGGGGTGGGCCGCGAGCGGCGCGGTCCTGCTGTGCTCCCTGTCCGCCGCCCGGCTGCGGCGGCGGCTCGCCGGACTGGCCGCCCTCGCGCTCGTCGCCGCGGTCGGCGTCGGCGGCTGCTGGGCGGTCGCGGCGGACGCGGTGCCCGGCGGTCTGCCGCGCCCGCTGCGGGCCCACCTCACCGAGCACCGCATCCGCATGTGGCAGGACGCGGCCCACCTCGCCGGGGCGAATCCGGTGCGCGGCGCCGGGCCGGACCGCTTCGCCGAGCTGAGCCCGGCGGCCGCGGAGTCGCCCGATCCGGACACCACGCCGCACTCCGCCCCACTCCAGCAGGCCGCCGGGCAGGGGCTGCCGGGGGTGGCGCTGCTGGGCGCGGCCTTCGCCTGGCTGCTGTACGCGCTGTGGCGCTCACCCCGGTCCACACCGGTCGTCCTGACGGCGGCGGCCGCGCTGACGGCCCTCGCCGTCGAGGCGTCACTGGGCAACGCGCTCAGCTTTCCGCAGGTGACGGCCGGGGCGGGCCTTCTGGCGGGCCTGGCGACGGCCCGCCCCCCAGAGGAACCCCTGCCCCGAACCGTCCCCTGACGCGGCGGGCCTCTCCCCCACCCCGCCCCTTCCCGAACCGGGGACACCCCGGCCCCCGCAGCTCCTCCGCCCCCGGGCAGACGGGGGCCCGGGGGTACCCCAGGGGCGAGGAAACAACCGCCGCACCGGTGCAGGCCCACCGCCGGTCGGACCGGCCTCGGCCGCACTCCCAACCCGACCACCCTGGGCACGGCACTCCGGGAAACCCCGGGAGGGGCCCAGGGGTATCCCCGGATTCGGGAAGGGGCGGGGTAGGGGAAACAACCGCAGCCACACCCGACAGGCGCACCACAGGACCGCCCCGGGCACGGCACTCCGCGAGGCCCCAGGACAGGGGGCCGGGGGATCCCCCGGATTCGGGAAGGGGCGGGCTGGGAGCCGCTAGACCTGGGACGTCCGCGTCGCGATGAGCCGCAGCCGGTCGCGAATGACCCGCACGGCCGCCTCCGCATCGTCCACCGTCACCGTGAAGATCCGGCCGTCCCCCAGCCGCAGCACCAACCCCTCACCGCGCCGCACGACCACGGCGGTGCCCTTGTCGGGGCGCCATCGGTAGCCCCAGCCGCCCCAGTGGCAGGGGGTGACGCGCGGGGCGACGTCGGCGTCGACCACGTCGCTGAGGGGGATGCGGCGGCGGGGCAGACCCATGTGGCCGCAGCGGACCTCGAGGCACTCCTCGTCGACCCGCACCGCCACATGGACGAAGGCGAGGGTGCCGAAGAGCATCAGCAGTCCGGCGGCGAGGCAGCCGATGACCGCCATCAGGAGCGGCGCGAGTCCGGTGGCCCAGGGGGAGGCGACGGCCAGGTCGATGCCGAGCGCCACGCACGCGGCGCCCACGGTCGCCAGCAGCCACTGCATCCGGTTGTGGGCATGACCGGTCCAGACCGCGGGCGTGCCCTGGCCCGGGGTCTGCGTGCCGTGGTTCTCGGAGTCCTCGGCGTGGGGCCTCATGTCTGGCAGGGTACTCACGTTCCGCTACCACGGCAGCCGACGGCGGCGTTTTGGCCGGTGGGAGGGGTTCGGGTCAGCCGCGCGCCGGGGTGGCGGGGGCCAGCAGGCCGCCCTCGGCGTAGGCGAGCGCGGCTTCCGGAAGCGTGGCCTCGCGGCCGCTGAGGATGACCGTGAGGGTGCCGCGGGCGGACCCGGCCGCGCCGGGCGGCAGGGAGGGTTCGGCGCCGATCCGGCGCAGGGCCTGCGCGGCGACGGCCCCGGCCGACCCGTGGAGGGCGATGGGCGGCGCACCGGCGGGCTGGACGGCGGCCCGGATGCGGTCGGCGACCAGCTCGTAGTGGGTGCAGCCGAGGACGACGGCCCGGACGTCGTCCGGGGTGCGGGCCGCGGCGGCAGCCACCGCGGCGTCGATCGCCGCGTCATCGACGTGCTGGACGGCGTCGGCGAGGCCGGGACAGGGCACGGCCGTCACCTCGACGCCGTCCGCGAAGTCACGGATCAGCTCGCGCTGGTACGGGCTGCCGGTGGTGGCGGGCGTGGCCCAGATCGCGATGGGCCCGCCGCCGGCCGCCGCGGGCTTGATCGCGGGGACGGTTCCGATGACCGGCAGCCCGGGCTCCAGTTCGGCCCGCACCGTGGGCAGGGCGTGGACGGAGGCGGTGTTGCAGGCGATGATCAGCGCGTCGGGCCGGTGTGCGGCGGCGGCGCGGGCGCAGGCCAGGGCGCGTTCGGTGACGTCCTCGGGAGTACGAGGCCCCCACGGCATGCCGTCGGGGTCGGAGGAGAGGACGAGATCGGCGTCGGGTCGAAGGCGGTGCATCGCGGCCGCGGTGGGCAGCAGGCCGAATCCGGAGTCCATTAGCGCGATCTTCACCCCGTCACTTTAATGGATCGGCCCCGACTCCTCGGCACCGCGGTGCGGGTTCGGGCAGACTGCGGCGGGTGAGCGCGCTGACGTGGATCGCCGCCGGGGCCTTGGTGGTGTGGCTGTGGCTGCTGCTGGGCCAGGGGTTCTTCTGGCGTACGGACGTCCGGCTGCCCCGGACCCCACCTGGTGAGCACGGGAATCCGTCCGGTGGGCACGGGCCCACGCCCGGCGAGGAGCCGGGCGACTGGCCCTCGGTGGCCATCGTGGTGCCCGCCCGGGACGAGGCCGCCGTCCTCCCCATGAGCCTGCCGTCGCTGCTCGCCCAGGACTATGCGGGACCGGCCGAGGTCTTCCTGATCGACGACGGCAGCTCCGACGGCACCGGAAAGCTGGCCCGTGAACTCGCCGACACCTACGGCGGGCTGCCGCTGACCGTCGGCTCGCCGGGCGAGCCGGAGCCCGGCTGGACCGGGAAGCTGTGGGCGGTGCGGCACGGCATCGCGCTCGCCAAGAGCGCCCACCAGGCCGAGTTTCTGCTGCTGACGGACGCCGACATCGCTCATGAGCCGGACTCGCTGCGGGAGTTGGTGCGGGCGGCCCGGGCCCACGGCCTGGACCTGGTGTCGCAGATGGCGCGGCTGCGGGTGACGACCGGCTGGGAGCGGCTGGTCGTCCCGGCGTTCGTGTACTTCTTCGCCCAGCTGTACCCGTTCCGTTGGGTCAACCGGCGCCGGGGACGCTGGGCGGCCGCCGCGGGCGGCTGCGTCCTGCTGCGCCGGGAGGCGGCCGAGCGGGCCGGGGTCCCGGAGGCCATCCGGCAGGCGGTCATCGACGACGTGGCGCTCGCCCGGGCGGTCAAGCGCTCCGGCGGGGCGATCTGGCTGGGCCTCGCCGACCGGGTGGACAGCGTGCGGCCGTATCCGGGGCTCGGCGAGCTGTGGCGGATGGTCTCGCGCAGCGCGTACGCCCAGCTGCGGCACAATCCGCTGCTGCTGGTGGGGACCGTCGCGGGGCTCGCGGTGGTGTACCTCGCGCCGCCCGTCGCGCTGTGCGCCGGCGCACTCACCGGGCGCCCGGCGCTGCTGGTGGCGGGCGCCGCCGCGTGGGCGCTGATGGCCGCCACGTACGTCCCGATGCTGCGCTACTACCGGCAGACCCTCTGGCTGGCCCCGCTGCTGCCGCTGACGGCGCTTCTGTATCTGCTGATGACGGTCGACTCGGCGGTGCGGCACTGGCGGGGGCGGGGCGCGGCCTGGAAGGGGCGCACCTACGCCCGCCCCAGCGCCGCGCCCGGCGAGTGAGGCACAGCCCTCACTTGCGCCCCGGGGTCCAGTTCATGCCCCAGCCGTACGCGTGGTCGAGGGTGCGCTGCGGGCTGACGCCGCGGTCCGGCACCAGATAGCGGGCCTCGCGCTGGACGACGAGGTCGCCGCCGTTGTTGGTGATGAGCGCGAGCGCGCAGACCGTGGACGGGACGGTGCACTCGTCGAGGGAGAAATCGACCGCCGCACCGAACTGTGGCTGAAGAGTGACGGTGGCGTGCAGGTTCGCGAAGCTGCGGGCACCTTCGTAGATGGTGACGAAGACGAGGATGCGGCGGAACGCGTCCTTGTGGTCGAGGTTGACGGTGAGGTTCTCACCGGACGACCGGGCGCCGGTCCGGTCGTCGGCGTCGAGGTGGATGAACGGCGGCTGGTGCAGCGACCCGAACGAGTTGCCGAGCGCCTGCACCACGCCCTTGCTGCCGTCGGCGAGTTCGAACAGGCAGCCCAGGTCGAGGTCGAGGTCGCCGTGCAGGGCCAGGGCCCTGCCGAGCTTCTGGCCCCACCCCTGGAACTGCTTGTGCACCTGCCAGTTGAGGTTGACCCGCAGGGCGCCGGAGGTGCCGCCCTGCTTGGTGAGCGAGACGGCGGGCGCCTCCTTGGTCAGCGTGACCTTGCTGAGGCTCACCGGAGCCCCCGCGGGCGCGGTGCCCGGCGCGGGCGGGGCGGCCGGGGGCGCGGGCGCGGTGCCCGGCACGGGCGGCGGGTACGGCGCGGCGGCGGCCCCGGGCGGCGGCGGGAAGGCGGCGGCCGGAGGCCCCGACGGCGGCGCCGGGGGCGCGGCGGGCGGTACGGGAGGCGCGGCCGGGGGCGCGGCGGCGGAGGCGGGGGCGGGCGCCTGCTGCGGTTCGTCGACGCTGATCCCGAAGTCGGTGGCGAGGCCCGCGAGCCCGCTGTCGTACCCCTGGCCGACCGCGCGGAACTTCCATCCGCCCTGCCTGCGGTACAGCTCGCCGAGGACGAACGCGGTCTCCACGGAGGCGTCCTCGCTGTCGAAGCGGGCGATCTCGGCGCCGCCGGACGCGTCGAGGACCCGGATGAACAGGCCGGGCACCCGGCCAAACGTTCCGCCGTCCGAGGAGGCGGCGAGCACCACGGTCTCGATCGCGGGCTCCACGCGGCCCAGATCGACCGCGAGGGCGTCGGTCACGGTGTCACCGATGGTTTGCTTGCCCTCGTGCCGTACGGCGCCCGAGGCGTGCACGGCCTGGTTGTAGAACACGAAGTCCGCGTCGGAGCGAACCTTTCCGGACACCAGCAGCAGCGCGGAGGCGTCCACGTCCGGCACTCCGGGGCCGGACCGCCAGCCGAGTTCGACCCGCACCGACCCTGCCGTGACCTGGATGTTGCTGCCTTTGCGCATCGCCATGCTGTCCCCCTGTCTTTCTGTTCGCTTCATTTTCTGGACGGGCATGTGACCCTCTGAAAACGCGCCCTTTACAGGATCTCAACGTACCCTGACGACCGTTTTTCCCGGGTTCCATCCGATTGGGGATCCACGACCGCTCCGAACACTGAAAACAACCCTCTTACCGGGCTCCCCAATCAGCACATGGTGGGCTTAACTTATGGTCTATGACCTCCCCCCGCAGCACCTACGGCGGCGGCTACTACTCCTCGCCGTCCTTCCCGGACACCCCCATCTACGACAGCCTTGTCGCCGAGCGGGGAACGCCTCAGATCGCACCCATCCGGGTGCCTTCCGCGTATGACAGCGGAAGTCACCTCCCGGCACTGCCCTCGGCGCTTCCCGCGCTTCCGGCCGCTCCCTCCCAGCAGACCCCGCCGCCCGGCTATCAGCAGCAGGCGCCGCAGCCCGGCGGCATGCAGCCGGGCGGGCTCCAGCAGGCGCCCTCCCCGTACATCCCGCCGCAGGCGGGCCCGCGCGGCTACCCGGGGGCGCAGCAGCAGCAGCGTCCGGCGGCGCCGAACGGGTACGAGGCGATGCGTCCGGCGATGCCGCGCCCCCAGGCGCCCCGCCCGGCGGCTCCCTCGCCGTCCCCGTACGACGACCCGTACGGCCGGCAGCAGCAGTATCCGGGGCGTCCCCAGCAGCCGGGGGGCGGCTACTGACCCCAGCGCACTCTCCGCGCACCCTTTCGCAAGCCTGCCGGGGCCCGGTGGTCCGACGTTCGGACCGCCGGGCCCCGGCTCGTGTTCACCCTGCGGACCTCTGGTCTGTCGGACCCTGGTGGCAGGATGTTCCGCATGGTCAACCCGGAGCTGAGCGCCCTGCACGTCTACCCCGTCAAGTCCGTCGCGGGGTTGGCGCCCGGTGCCGCGGTCGTGGAGCCGTGGGGGCTGGCCGGTGACCGCAGATGGATGGTCGTCGAGCCGGACGGGCGCTATGTGACCCAGCGCCAGCAGCCGCGGCTGGCGCTCGCCTCGGCCGAGTCGCTGCCGGACGGTGGCATCCGGCTGAGCGCCGAGGGCCGTGAGCCGCTGACCGTGGCCGCACCCGGGCCGGGGGACCCGTCGGTGCCGCCGCCGGTCGCCTTCCCCGCGAAGCTGGCGCGGACGGAGGTCGAGGTGGTGTCGGCGGGCGCCGACGCCGATGCGTGGTTCAGCGACTTCCTGGGCACCGAGGTGCGGCTGGTCCACCTCGACGACCCGGCGCGGCGGCCCCTGACCCCGGAGTACGCGCGCGGCGGGGAGACCGTGAGCCTCGCCGACGAGTTTCCGCTGCTGCTCACGACCACCGCGTCGCTGCACGCGCTCAACTCGCTCATCGCCCAGGGTGACCACCCCGACGAGGGCCCCTTGCCGATGAACCGCTTCCGGCCGAACGTCGTGATCGACGGCACCGCGCCATGGGCCGAGGACGACTGGCGGCGGATAAGGATCGGTGAGGTCGTCTTCCGGGTGCCCAAGCCGTGCTCCCGCTGTGTGATCACCACGACGGACCAGAGCACCGGCGAGCGCGGCAAGGAGCCGCTGCGGACGCTGGCGCGGCACCGGCGGGTGGGGGACGCCCTGCTCTTCGGGCAGAACATGGTGCCGGAGGGCACGGGCACGCTGCGGCTGGGCGACCCGGTCGAGATCCTGGAGTAGCCCCCCGACGGGCATCGCGGCGGGATCGCCACGGCACGGTGGCGGGCGCCACCCGGGCGCGCCGTGCGGCGGCCCATATGGCCCCGGGCCAGGGGCCGTTCGGCCCTCCCCCGCCGGGGCGGGGGGCGGGATGCTGGGGCGGGCGGTGTGAGCCGGTTGACCACGGGGCGGCCGGGCTCTCACCCCACTGCGGTGATGAGCCTCCATGATCGGCCGGCCCCGTTCGGCGTGGGGTGCGGGGCCGGATGGGGAGCCGGCCTCGTGCCCCCCGCGACCTAGGGGGTGTCTCGCCGATCATGCCGGGCTCCCGACGCCTCACTGCCCCGTCTCGCGCTCCCTGATCCGCTCGGCGATCACCGCGGCCTGGATCCGCCGCCCGACGCCCAGCTTGGACAGGATCGAGGAGATCCGGTTCTTGACGGTCTTCTCGGCGAGGAACAGCCGCTCGGCGATCTGCCGGTTGGTCAGCCCGTCCCCGATCAGCTCCAGGATCTCCCGTTCGCGCGGGGACAGCCGCTCCAGCTCGTCGGGCGTGCTGGGCTGGGGGCCGCGGAGCCGGGCCATGACGCGGGCGGTCGCGCCCGGGTCGAGCATGGACCGCCCGCCCGCGACGGTGCGTACGGCGGACACCAGGTCGGAGCCGTTGATCTGCTTGAGCACGTAGCCCGCTGCCCCGGCCATGATGGCGTCGAAGAGCGCCTCGTCGTCGTCGAAGGACGTGAGCATCAGGCAGGCCAGCCCCGGCAGCCGGGTCCGCAACTCCCGGCAGACCGCGATCCCTTCGTGGTCGGCGTTCTCCCCCGCCCCGCCCAGCCGTACGTCGAGCACCGCCACGCGGGGCCGTACGGCGGGGGCGCGGGCGATGGCCTCGCGGGCGCTCGCCGCCTCGCCGACGACCGTGAGGTCGGGCTCCGCGTCCAGCAGGTCGCGCAAGCCCCGTCGCACCACCTCGTGGTCGTCGAGCAGGAAGACCCCGATGGGCTCGGCGGGAGGGTCGACTCCCCCCGCATCGGCGGTGTCGGCTGTCTCGGGCACTGCCCTCTCCTCCGTAGCGCGCGGGGCGCCGGTCGTGATCCGGTTGCCCACTCTTACGTCCTGCCGCGCGGAGGCGGAAGGGGCCATTCGGCCCTCGGGTGCGCCGCTCCGCGATCAGCGGTGCCGACGATACGCAGTCCGGCCCGCCCGGCGGCGTCAGCGCGCGGTTCCCGTCCCGATCAAGGGGACGGCAGGGGGACGGTCAGGACGGCAGGGGAGGATCAGGGGGACATGCCGCCCGCGTACGGCCCGTACAGGTCCAGCAGACGGCTGCGGGCGGCCTGGAGGCGGCGCCCGATCACCTGTGCGCAGGCCAGCGCGAGCGAGTAGCCCAGCTCCGTGTCGTCGTCGCACAGCCTGCGCACGGCCTCCGCGTCGAACTCGTACGCGCGCACCGGGCTGAGCGCCTCCGCGCCCAGGTGCCAGGTGTCCGGCGGGAACAGCCATGACCAGCCGATCAGCTCGCCGGGGCCCAGGGTCTCGATCACCGCGGCCCGGCGGCCCGGGACCCGCAGGTCGAGGGTGACGGCACCGGTGCGGATGACCCAGAAGCGGTCGGCCTTCCGGCCCTCCTCGAAGATGCGGCCGCCGGAGGGGAAGGACACGTCGTGGGCGAGCGCCATCAGCCGCTCGCGGTGCTCGGTCTTCAGTGCGCCCAGAAGTCCCATCATGGCCTCACTCTGCCGTCTCCTCCCCCGCCTCGCCCCTCGGCGGTGACCGTGCGTGCGAGCGGCCGTCGATCCAAAGCGATACGCCGATGAGCGCGTACCGACTCTCCTTTAGTCATTTCCCGTCGAGTTGCCGTTATGACACGTCATTTGTGGTCACGCCTCCCGATGGCGCCCCGCACCCCATACCCTCGGCTCCTTCACCGACCCTGATGTCGCTCGCCCTCGTCACACGGGAGGCCCTGGTGCCAGCCGACTCTCTCCGTCGGTCCGCCAACCGAGCCGGAGCACACCTGGAACATCTGCTGCACCGCCGCTTCACCGCCGGCGAGCTGCCGCGGCTGCGCGTGCTCGTGGAGGAGTGCGCCGCCTGGGCCGGGCTCAGCGAGGCCCGCCGCGGGGACTTCGTCCTCGCCGTCGACGAAATCGCCAGCAACGCGATCGAACACGCGGGCGGCACGGGCTCCCTGCTGCTGCGGCGGGTGGGCGACGAGCTGGAGTGCCGGATCAGCGACTCCGGCCCCGGCTTCTCCGAGGACGTCATCCCGCAGATCCTGCCCGGGCTGGACGGCGCGACCAGCGGCCGCGGGCTGTGGCTGACCCGCCTGGTCACCGACCGGCTGGTGATCAGCGCCGGGGCCATGGGCGCCGTCGTGACGCTCGCCATGCGGCTGCGTTAGCCGGCCGTTACTCCTGGTGCCCCGATACCGCGTCACGGCCGCCGCTTCGACGGGACAATGAGCGGGAATACAGCCAGGTGCCGACAGGAGAGGCGGTGGGCACGGTGGAGCTTCCCGTGGTCGTCGGGGTCGACGGTTCGGACGCCGCCTCCGACGCTCTGGACTGGGCCGCCGCGATGGCGGCCCGGCGGCGGCTCCCCCTGCGCATCGTGCACGCCTCCCTGTGGGAGCGGTACGAGGGCTACGTCTCCGCCACGGCCGCCGACCGTCCCACCGAGCGCCTGCACAGCGAGACCGTGCTGGCCACCGCCGCCGAGCGGGCCGGGCGGCGTGCCCCCGCGCTGAAGGTGATGACCGATCTGGCGGCCGACGACCCCGTGACCGCCCTGCTGCGCGCCGGGCAGAGCGCGGAGGCGGTGGTCGTCGGGTCGCGCGGGCGCGGCGAGTTCGCGTCCCTGCTGCTGGGCTCGGTCGGGCTGGGCATCGCGGCGCGCGCGACCTGCCCGGTGATCGTCGTCCGCGGCCGCCCGGAGGGCGGGTACGGCCGGATGAACCGCGTCGCGGTGGGCATCGCCGAACGCGAGCGCCCGGGTGACCACGAACACCCCTCGCCCTCCCCCGCCGTCGCCTTCGCGCTCCGGGAGGCCCGGCTGCTGGGCTGCGAGCTGGAGGCGGTGCACGCCTGGCGCTGCGCGGGACCGGACGACCACGGGCCGCACGAGGACCACGCCCGGCACGCCGCCGAGCTGCTGGACGAGGCGCTGGGCGGGGTGACGGAGATGGCGCGACCGCCCGTACCGGTGGCCTACCGCGCGGTCGAGGGCCCGGCCCGCAAGGCGCTGCTGGACGCGTCGGACCAGGCCGGCCTGCTGGTGGTGGGCGCCCGGCGGCGGCAGGGTCACTTCGGGATGCAACTGGGCCTGGTCAACCACGCCGTGCTGCACCACGCGCGCTGCCCGGTGGCGGTGATCCCGCAGCCCTGACGGCTCCTCCGCCTCGATATCCTGTGTCCCGGGGCGGCGACGAGGGGGTTTCAGGTGTCTGGGGGTCAGGGGCGTCATCCTGCTCTGCCTCAACTCCGGCTGGATCAGCTTCTCGACGAGCTACAGGCGCGGCTGGATGCCGCCCGGTCCACGCAGGGGCGGATGCACAGCCTGCTGGAGGCGGTGCTGAGCGTGGGCCGCGAGCTGGATCTGGAGCAGGTGCTGCGGCGGATCGTGGAGTCGGCGGTGGTGCTGGCGGACGCGCAGTACGGGGCGCTGGGCGTGGTCGACAGCAACCGGCTGTCGCAGTTCCTGCCGGTGGGCATATCGGAGGATCTCGCGCGGCGGATCGGCCCGCTGCCGAGCGGCCACGGTCTGCTGGGCGAGCTGATCCGCCATCCGCAGCCGCTGCGGCTGACCGATCTGTCCGAGCATCCGGCGAGCCATGGCTTCCCGGAGGACCATCCGCCGATGCGCTCATTCCTGGGGGTGCCGATCCGGGTCCGGGATCAGGTGTTCGGCAATCTGTACCTCACGGAGAAGCGCGGTGGCGCCCAGTTCGACCCCGACGACGAGGCGGTGCTGACCACCCTGTCGGTCGCCGCCGGGGTGGCCATCGACAACGCCCGGCTGTACCACGAGAGCCGCCGTCGCGAGCAGTGGCTGGAGGCGCTGGGGGTGATCACCCGCACGCTGCTGGCGGGCACTCCGGCGGCCGAGGTGCTGAGCCTGATCGCCCGGCTGGCCCTCCAGGTCTCGCTGGCCGATTCCGCGGCCATCCTGCTGCCCGCCGCGGGCACGGACAGCCTGATGGTGGAGGTCGCGGAGGGCCACGACGCGGAGCGCATCAGCGGTCTGGTGGTGCCCTCCGACGGTTCGCTGGCCGGGCTCGCGGTGCGCACCGGACGGCCCGCGGTGGCGAGCGACGTACGGACCGACGCCCGGGCGCGGGCCTGGCCGCTGCCGGACCAGGAGAGCGAGTTCGGCCCGCTGGTGGCCGTACCGCTGGTCGCCCACGAGCGGTCCTCCGGGGCGCTGCGGCTGTGCCGGCTGGCGGGGCGGCCCGCGTTCGACGACCACGAGGTGGAGCTGCTGTCGGGCTTCGCCGCGCAGGCGGCGCTCGCGCTCGAACTGGCCCGGCACCGTGCCGAGTCCGAGCATCTGGCGCTGCTGCACGACCGCGACCGGATCGCCCGTGACCTGCACGATCTGGCGATTCAGCGGCTGTTCGCGACGGGGCTGACGCTCCAGAGCGCGAGCCGGCTGATCGACCATCCGGAGGCGGGTGAGCGGGTCGGCCGGGCGGTGGACGACCTGGACGAGACGATAAAGATCATCCGTTCGACGATCTTCGCGCTGCGGGCGGTCGGGGACGAGGACGGCGAACCGGCCACCTTGCGGAGGCGGCTGGTGAAGGCCGTACGGTCGGCATCGGACACCCTGGGCTTCACGCCGTCGCTGCTGATGGACGGACCGGTCGACACCGATGTGCCGGACGAGACCGGTGATCAGGCGCTTGCGGTGCTCGCCGAGGCGCTCAGCAACACCGTCCGGCACGCACAGGCCCAGCGGGTGGACGTGCGGTTCACGGTCGGCGCCGACGTCGTGCTCACGGTCACCGACAATGGGGTGGGCATCGGCGACGCGGCCCCCAGCGGCGGGCTGGTCAACATGCGGTCGCGGGCCGAGCTGCTCGGCGGCACGCTGACCATCGAAACCCCCGAGGCGGGCGGCACCCGGGTGGTGTGGCGCGTCCCACGAACCCCCGACGGCCCCGCGCGCGCGACCAAAGGGCTCAGCCCGTGATATGGCTCTCTCTTCTCCGAATTCGCGCATATCCGGCCTCCCATGCGGTATCCACGAACGGGGAAGGGGACTGTCGAAAGACGTGCGGATGATGCGAATGATCAAGGGCTTGTGGCGTTGGCGGCGGAACCCGCTGCGCCGTAAGACCGACCTGGCAGAGGCGTGGGCGGCACTGGTCGCCGCCGTACTGATCCTGCTCACGGCCCCGGCCACGGGCTGGGCAGCGGGTTCCCTGGCGCACGGTGCGCTGGCGAGAACCGCGCAGGAGCAGCGCGCCGAACGCCATCTGGTGGCAGCGACCGTGGTCAAGGTGCTGCCGCAGCCCCCCATAGACTCCGACCCCGAGACCGCCTCCGCGCGCGACGCCCAGCGCCGGGTGCTCGCCCAGTGGACGGGCCCGGACGGCAGCAGGCACGAGGGCACGCTCGGCGCCCGCCCGAGCGCCGACCCGGGCGAGACGTTCCGTATCTGGACGGACGACCAGGGCCGGCTGAGGCCCCGTCCGCTGGACTCGGCCACCGCGGCCACCCACGCCGCGCTGGCGGGGATCGGCGCGGGCGCGGCGACGGCGGGGCTGGTCGACGGCGCCCGGCGGCTGGTCGTATGGCGTCTCATGCGCCGTCGTTACGCCCAGTGGGACATCGCGTGGGAGCGGGCTCGCCAGGATTGGGGCCGGGCCGACGCGGACAGCTGACGCGGACAGTAACGTGGACCGGGTATTGCCCCGGTACGTTCCTTGTCACCAGGACACCTTGTGCACCGGGCTTCCGGGCAGGTCAACTCGGCGTGCCGCGCGCACGCTACGGTGGGGCCTTCACGTGAACAGCGGCACAGTCGCGCACATCCGGCATTCGCACGAGGTGGGGGCACAGCAGCACCATGGCACAGGGCTCGGTCGTCCAGGTGACGCACAGCGGAACGTCGCGGTGGCGGCGCCGCACCGGAGAGTACGCCTCCCTCGCCGCGGCCCTGGAGGCCGCCGGGGACGGCGATGTGCTCTCCATCTCGCCCGGCACCTACCGTGAGAATCTGGTGGTGGGACGGGCCGTCACCCTGCGCGGCCCCGAGGGCTCCTCGCGCGGCTCGGTGCGGATCGCGCCCGCCGACGGCGTCGCGCTGACGATACGCGCGTCGGCGGTGGTCCAGGACCTGCACGTGGAGGGCATGGACTCGGCGTCGCCCGCGCTGCTGGTCGAGGAGGGCACTCCGGAGCTGACGGATCTGCGGGTCGCGACGCGCTCCGCCGTCGGCATCGAGGTGCGCGGCGGCGCCCGGCCGACCGTGCGGCGCTGCACCGTGGACAACCCGGCGGGCGTGGGCTTGAGCGTGCTGGACGGCGCGGGCGGGGTGTACGAGGACTGCGAGGTGGTGGCCGCCGGGCAGTCCGGGGTCGCGGTGCGCGGCGGCGCCCGCCCGCGCCTGGAGCGCTGCCGCATCCACCACTCCTCGGGCTCCGGGGTCTCGCTGACCGGCGAGGGCAGCTCGCTGGAGGCCGTCGGCTGCGAGGTGTACGAGATCCGGGGCGCGGGGGTGACCGTCTCCTCGCGGGCGACCGGGCACCTGACCGACTGCCGGGTGCACCGCACGACGGGCGACGGCGTCAATCTGGACACCGACGCCGTGCTCACGCTCGCGGACTGCGAGATCCACGACGTCCCGGAGAACGCGGTCGACCTGCGGTCCCGTTCGGTCCTGACGCTGACCCGCTCGACGGTGCGCCGGTTCGGGCGCAACGGCCTGTCGGTGTGGGATCCGGGCACCCGGGTGGACGCCAACCAGTGCGAGCTGAACGAGAGCACGGGCGACTATCCGGCGGTGTGGGTGAGCGACGGCGCCACGGCCGTGCTCGACTCGTGCCGGGTGCGCGAGGTCCCGGACGCGCTGTTCGTCCTGGACCGCGGCTCGCGCGTGGACGTCGTCGACAGCGATCTGTCGCAGGTGCGCAACACGGCGGTGTCGGTGAGCGACGGGGCGACCGCGCAGCTGGACGACTGCCGCATCCGGGAGGCGGCCACCGGCGCCTGGTTCCGCGACCACGGCAGCGGCGGCACCCTCGCGAACTGCACCATCGACGGCGCCGCGACCGGAGTGATCGTCACCAAGGGCGCCGATCCGACGGTCGAGCGCACCACGGTCTCCTCGCCGACGGAGGCCGGGTTCTATGTGTCCGCCGAGGGCCGCGGCACGTTCACCGGCTGCCGGGTGACGGGCAGCAGCGGCTACGGCTTCCACATCATCGACGGCTGCCGCACCACCCTGACCCGGTGCCGCACCGAGCGGTGCGTGCGCGGCGGTTACGAGTTCTCCGAGGCGGGCCCGGCCGTCGAGGACTGCACCAGCGACGAGAGCGCCACCAGCGCCGTCACCACCCCGGCGACCGCCCCCGCCCTCCCGGCACCCGCCGTGGAGACCGCCGCCTCGACGGGCGGGCTGCTGGGCGGCATCCCGGCGCAGCGCGCCACCCAGCCCCCGGCCCTGGCGGCCGCACCCGGCACCCCGGCCGCCGAGCCGGTGTCCGTACGGCCCTCCACCACGGTGCTGGGCGAACTGGACGCGCTGGTCGGGCTGGAGAGCGTCAAGCGCGAGGTGCGCGCCCTCACCGACATGATCGAGGTCGGGCGGCGGCGTCAGGAGGCCGGGCTGAAGGCCGCCTCCGTCCGCCGCCACCTGGTCTTCACCGGCTCCCCCGGCACCGGCAAGACGACGGTCGCCCGGCTCTACGGCGAGATCCTGGCCTCCCTGGGGGTGCTGGAGCGCGGCCATCTGGTGGAGGTCTCCCGGGTGGACCTGGTCGGCGAGCACATCGGCTCGACGGCGATCCGCACCCAGGAGGCGTTCGACCGGGCGCGCGGCGGGGTGCTGTTCATCGACGAGGCGTACGCGCTGTCCCCCGAGGACTCCGGCCGGGACTTCGGGCGCGAGGCGATCGACACCCTGGTGAAGCTGATGGAGGACCACCGGGACTCGGTGGTGGTCATCGTCGCCGGGTACACCGCGGAGATGGAGCGCTTCCTGTCCGTCAACCCCGGGGTGGCGTCCCGCTTCTCACGCACCATCACCTTCGGCGACTACGCGCCCGAGGAGCTGCTGCGGATCGTCGAACAGCAGGCCGACGACCAGGAGTACCGGATCGGCGAGGGCGCGTCGGAGGCGCTGCTGAAGTACTTCACGGCGCTCCCGAAGGGCCCGGCGTTCGGCAACGGCCGCACCGCACGGCAGACCTTCGAGGCGATGGTGGAGCGGCACGCGGGCCGGGTCGCCCAGCTGAGCGACCCGACCACCGACGACCTCACCCTGCTCTACCCGGAGGACCTGCCCGAACTGCTCTGAGCCGGTTTCGGTACGGCCGCGCTGCCGGGCTTTCGCTCGGGGAGCCGGGCCAGCAGCGCGGCCCGCTCCCGGTCGAAGGCCGGGTCCGCCTGGTACTCGGAGTGCCCCAGGATCGGTGCGGGCAGCGGGTGTTCGGCGGTGCGACCGTACGCGAGCGGGTCCTTGAAGGCGTCGCAGTCCACCTCGGGCCCGGTGCCGTCGGACAGCCGGATCGGCCCGCCGATGGGGTCGGTGTAGCGCCACAGGTTGCGCCAGCACCGCACCTCGCCGTGGAGCGAGCGCAGTTGCGCGGGGCCGAAGTAGGCGGGGAACCAGCGCCCGTACAGCCGCTCCAGCGGGGAGCCGTAGGTGAGCAGCGCGACCTGGGCGCGGGTGCGCAGGTCGACCTGCCAGACCGCGGCGGCGGCCAGCACGCTGCCCTGGGAGTGCCCGGAGATGACCAGGCGGCCGCCGTAGGTGCGGGTCCAGGTCTCCATCCGCCACGTCAGGTCGGGGACGGCGCGCTCGGCGTAGCAGGGCGGGGCGAAGGGGTGCGCGGCGCGCGGCCAGAAGGTGCCGACGTCCCACAGGATGCCGATGGTGCGCCGGGCCGACGGGCTGCGGTAGGCGCGGCGGGCCCAGGTGACCAGCATGAGGACCGCGAACCCCATCATCCAGGAGCCGAGCGCCTGGGCCGTCTGCGTGGCCGCGTCCACGAATCCCGGGCTGTCGTCGGCGGCCCGCCCCGGCACCTCGTTGGTGACCCAGGTCCCGGCGACCGCGAGTCCCCCGAGCAGCAGGGTGAACAGGGCGACGGGGCCGACGAGCCAGGGGCTGGAGTCGGTGAGCCCGGCGCGGGCGATCGTGGTGGCGATCCGGCGGGTGCGCACCGCGTCGGCCGGCTCGCCCGGATAGCTGTCCAGGACGCCGGGGATGAGCCGTTCGCGGATCCGCCAGGCCCGCAGGGCGGTGATCACGGCCAGCAGCAGGATCATCAGCAGCAGGACCGGTATGGCCGTGGCCCACCAGGACAGCAGGACGGGGGGCGCGATCGTGCCGCCCTCGCCCGGGGTGGCGCCGCCGTCCAGCCAGTCGGCGATGCGCTGGGCGACGCCTCCGGCGAGCACCGAGCCGAGCCCGCAGGCGAGCATGGCGACGGCGGGGCCGGCCAGCCCGCGCAGCGGGGTGCGCGCGGTGGGCGCCTCCCGGTACAGGAGCAGGGCGCACACGGCGATGGCCACGATGAGCGCGCCCTGCACGACCGCGATCGTGACGAACGTCTGGTCGCCGGGCAGCTTCCCGTGGGAGACCCAGCCGGGGCGGGACCAGCCCGCGTACAGCATGGCGAGCGCGAGCACGCCGAGCGCGGCGCCGGGCAGCAAGGTGATGGTGAGGCGGTCCAGGTCGCTGTCGGCCCTGGTCTCGCTGCGTCCGCGGCGGCACACCACGAACACCACCGTGCACCCGCCGGTCACCACCAGGGTGAGCAGCGTCCAGCCCACGGCGTCCAGCAGGGCGCTGCCGCCCGCCGCGCGGTCGTACCGGGCGGTGGCCGCGGTGACGCCCGCGGCGATCGTCAGGAATCCGGCGGCGGTGTGGGCGGCGCGCAGCCGGGCGACGATCCGGCGGCCGTACCAGAAGCCCGGCAGGCACAGCGCGGGGCGGTTGCCCGACTCGGCGCAGGTCTCGTCCACCGGCAGCTCCAGCGGGGGCTGCGACTCGTACGCGCTCCAGGTGCGGTTGGACAGGTACCACAGGAGGCCGTTGAGGGCCGCCGGTACGACGGCGGTGAGCGCGAGCCGGCGGCCGGGCTGGCTCCACCAGCCGTCGTCCCCGGCGGACAAGAAGCCGAGCCAGGTGCCGTCGGCGCAGTCGGCCGAACCCGCGCACTGCCAGGCGACCAGGTCGAGGGCCACCTCGCAGGCCCCGGCGATGAGCAGCACGGTCAGGCTGAGCGCGACGACGCGCACCAGCAGCCCGTAGGTGCGCACGGTGCGCTCCCGCCGGTCGGCCGCGGGGCGCATCCAGTGGGCCAGGTTGACGACCATGAAGGGCAGCAGGAGCAGCCACAGGGCGCGGGCGCTGTTGCCGGAGGTGAGGTTGGACCAGACGTACGCCTCGCGGACCGGGCCGTCCCGGTAGTCCTCCGGGCGCGACTCGGCGTCGATGTCGTCGATGCGCCGGTAGACCGCCGCGGTCTCGTCGCCGGTGAGCGGGGTGGTGCGCGGATCGCACAGCATCTCCTGGGGCGTGGTGCCGCCGACGCCGTGGACCAGGAGCTCCAGGTCGGGAGGCGGCGGACCGTTCCGTGGCGGCGGTGACACCCCCAGCGCCCGGTCCGCCCCCGCTGCCGATGCGCCCATGCCCGTGGTCGATGCCACCGTGCCCCCCGATCCCGGTGTCGTGCGGCCGTTCCGCCCCGGTGTCCGCTCCAGGATTGTGCCCAGCGGGGTGGGGCACGGAGCATGACAGGCCGGGCGTGGCGAAATCGTAACCCCCCGGTGCTCCGGGGACCGGCTGTCCGCCCCACATGCGAAGATATCCGCGCGGGCGACGTGCGCCGACCGGAAGGGAACGGGCAGGGTGAGCGACAACCAGAATCTCCTCGCCGAGCAGCGGCGCGCCCTGATTCTCGACGAGGTCAGACGGCGCGGTGGGGTGCGGGTCAACGAGCTGACGCGCAAGCTCAATGTGTCCGACATGACGGTCCGTCGCGACCTGGACGCACTGGCCCGGATGGGCGTGGTGGAGAAGGTGCACGGCGGCGCGGTGCCGGTCGCCGAAGCGAGCACGTACGAGCCGGGGTTCGAGGCCAAGTCGGGCCTGGAGCTGACCGCGAAGGAGGACATCGCCAAGGCCGCCGCGGCGATGGTCACCCCGGGCACGGCGATCGGGCTCGCCGGGGGGACGACGGCGTTCGCGCTGGCCCAGCAGCTGCTGGAGGTGCCGGACCTGACCGTGGTGACCAACTCGGTCCGGGTGGCGGACGTGTTCTACAACGCGCAGCGGTCGGCGGCGGCGCTCGGCGGGGCTGCGCCGCGCCCCGGGGCGGCCACCGTGGTGCTCACCGGCGGGGTGCGCACCCCGTCGGACACGCTGGTGGGGCCGGTCGCGGACGCCGCGGTGCGCTCGCTCCACTTCGACGTGCTCTTCCTCGGGGTGCACGGCATATCGTTCGAGGCCGGGCTGTCCACGCCGAACCTGGCGGAGGCGGAGACCAATCGCCACTTCGTGCGGTCCGCGCGGCGGGTGGTGGTGGTCGCCGACCACACCAAGTGGGGCACGGTGGGCCTGAGTTCCTTCGCCTCGCTGGACCAGGTGGACGCGCTGGTGACGGACCCGGGGCTGCCGGCCGGGGCGCGTGCCGAGATCGCCGAGTATCTGCCGGAGCTGGTGGTGGCGGGCGAGCCGATCGAGGCCGCGTCGGACATCTGACGGAGCGACAGCCGTGCGGCTATCGTGGCCCCATGGCATACCAGTTGCGTTCCGTGGGGCTGGAGTACACCCGAACCGCCCCGGTCCAACTCGCCTTCACCGCCGAGGCGTCGGCGCCGCCCGAGGCGGTGTTCGGGGCGCTGGCCGATGTCGAGGGCTGGCCCCGCTGGTTCCGCCAGGTGACCGACGCCCGCCCGACGGCCGACGGGACGGGGCGGGAGATCCGCCTCCTGGGCGGCACCCGCTTCCGCGAGACGGTGGTGGCGGCGGACCCGTGCGAGCGGTACGCGTACCGGATCGACGAGACGAACGTACCGGGGCTGCGGGCGCTGCTGGAGGAATGGCGGCTGGTGCCGTGGCACTCCGGCACGGTGGTGCGCTACACGTTCGCGCTGGACGGCACGGCGGTGGTGCGGGCCTCGGCGCGGGCCCTCCGCCCGGGGCTGCGGCGGGCGTTCCACGATGCGGTCCGCTGCCTGGACCGGCGCCTGACAACGGGTTGAGCCCGCCCCCGGACCGCCCCCGGGGCCGTCCCGGGCGCGCCCCCGGGGCCGTCCCCGGGCCGTCCCGGGCGATGAGGGCGTTGAGGGTGGTGAGCTAGTCCGGCCAGTGTCCGGTCGCCAGGAAGGTGTCGATCGCCTTCGCGTGCGGCTCGATGTCCAGCCCCTGTTCCTCCAGCCAGGCGTCCGAGTAGTACTTGTCCAGATACCGGTCGCCCGGGTCGCACAGCAGCGTCACCACGCTCCCCGTGCGCCCCTGCGCGACCATCTCCGCAACGATCTTCAACGCGCTCCACAACCCGGTCCCCGTGGAACCGCCCGCCTTGCGCCCGATCACCCGTTCCAGCGCCCGTACGGCGGCGACGCTCGCCGCGTCCGGGACCTTCATCATCCGGTCGATCGCGCCGGGCACGAAGCTGGGTTCCATCCGGGGGCGGCCGATGCCCTCGATGCGGGAACCGGACTCGCTGCACGCGTGGGCGTCGTGGTGCACCCAGCCGTCGAAGAAGCACGAGTTCTCCGGGTCGGCGACGCACACCCGGGTGTCGTACTGCATGTAGTGCACATAGCGCGCGATGGTCGCGGAGGTGCCGCCGGTGCCCGCCGTGGCGACCACCCAGGCCGGTTCGGGGTAGCGCTCCAGCCGCAGCTGCTGGTAGATCGACTCGGCGATGTTGTTGTTGCCTCGCCAGTCGGTCGCCCTTTCGGCGTACGTGAACTGGTCCATGTAATGGCCCCCGGATTCCGCCGCGAGCGCGATGGACTCCTCGTACATCTTCCGTGGGTCGTCCACGAAATGGCACTGGCCGCCATGGAATTCGATCAGGCGGCACTTTTCCCGGCTCGTCGTGCGCGGCATCACCGCGATGAAGGGGACCCCGATCAGCTTCGCGAAGTACGCCTCGCTTACGGCGGTGGAACCGCTGGACGCCTCTATGACGGGTTTGCCGGGGCGGATCCAGCCATTGCACAGCCCGTAGAGGAACAGCGAACGGGCGAGCCGGTGCTTGAGGCTCCCTGTGGGATGGGTGGACTCGTCCTTGAGGTAGAGGTCGATCCCCCACCGCTCCGGGAGCGGGAAGCTCAGCAGGTGCGTATCGGCCGAACGCTGGGCGTCGGCCTGCACTTTCCGGACGGCCTCCTTGAGCCAGTCCCGGTAGTCGTGGTCGCTGCGGTCCACGTCAACCGTGTCGACGACCGCCCGCGTCGTACTGTCCACGCCGCTCCTCGTGCTTGTGCCCCGTGCCCGGTCCGAGTGGCATACTCGGTCCATTTCGATCCTAAAGGGACCCCGGTGCGCCCTGGTGCCCCGGCCCGGTCCCGGGCACACTGCGCAGCAGGGAGAATGAGGCAGCAGCGTGCTTGCCAGTCGGAGCCACCGGGGAGGCGGTCGTGATGGCCGATACCGAGTTCAACGCCAGGGGCGTACGGATCGAGCGATTCCTGCGCTCGGTCACCCGCGCCGGCCAGGTCTCGATCAAGGACGGCAGGCTCCAGTTGCTGACCAGCTACGGGCGCGAGATCGACAGCGCGCCCGTGCAGTCGGTCCGGGCGAGCAAGCCGTGGTTCGTGGACGGCGATCAGGCCATGGCGACCCTCAACGGCACCCGCTACCGCCTCACCCTCGGCCAGCACGACGCGGCCAAGCCGTCCAGCTCCGGCGCCGCCAGCCGCTTCCTCGACGCGGTCCGCTCCGCCCGGGACCACGTCCGCAAGGGGTGAAGGCGGCCGAGTTGCGCATGCGCGCGGGGGGACCGACCCTGGACGAGCATCAGTATCACTGAGGGTCAACAAGCGGTGACGCTGAGAACCGGCCCACCGGTCGCGCACGGCAGCCACCACTGCCGAACGCGTTCGTCGCCCGCATCTGCATCAGGCTAGCCCCAACTTCTTCAGGGAGTCGCAGCCGTGATCAGTCGTCCTAGCAGGCATTGCACGGTGGAGCTGCAAGCCCTGCCGTCGCGGATCGGTCAGGTCCGCAGAATCGTGTCGGCGCAGTTGCGCTACTGGCATCTGGATCCGCTCATCGACCCGGCGGCGCTCGGTGTCACCGAGCTGCTCACCAATGTGCACCGGCACGCCGAGCCGGACAAGCAGTGCACGGTGGAGATCGCCCTCATGATGGACCGGCTGACAGTCTCGGTCCGCGACCAGGATCCGCGGCTGCCCCGGGTCCGCGAATGCGACCCCGTCTCCACGCACGGCCGGGGGCTCGCGCTGGTGGCGGCGGTCAGCCAGACCTGGGGCATGCACGTACGGGACGACGGCAGCGGCAAGGTCGTCTGGTTCACCCTGGCCGTGCCGCAGCCCGCCACCGTGAACGGCTCGCCCTACGCGGCGTACGGAGCGGTCCGCACCGCGCCGCCGCACCGCGCGGGCCCGGCGGTCCGACCGGTGACGGCCCCCACCCCGGCCGCCGCACCGGCGCCGGTGTCCCCGGTGACTCCGGTATCCCCGGCAAGTCCGGTGTCCCCCGTGACTCCGGTGTCCGCTCCGGCCCCCGTGGCGGCACCCGCCCCCGCACCGGCGGTGGCCTCCGCACCGCCCGTACGGGAGCGGGCGCCGGCCGCCCGGTCGGCCGTATCCCACTGAGAATCCCCGAGCGTTCAGCCGGCACCGCCCTCGGCGTGCCGGCCGAACTGCTCGTCCAGGACGGACAGACGGCGCCAGTACTCGTCCTCGTCGATCTCACCGGCCGCGAAGCGGCGGCCGAGCACCACGATCGGCGACTGCTCGCCGAGCGCCGGACGGCCCTGCTGCCAGGGGGCGCGTCCGCGCCACCCCGCCCGCCGCAGCAGGAAGAGCCCGCCGCCGACGACCAGCGCCCACATCAGGGGGAAGAAGAGAATCCACGGACCGGGTCCGGGTCCGTCGGCGAAGCCGTGCGCCAGGGTGTTCATGGTGATCGCGCTCCTCGGTGGTTCCGCAAGGTCGCTTCCGAGCGTCCCGCCCGGCGGCGCCCGGGTCGTCGTACGGCCGGGGGCAGTTCATGTAGTCCGCAGGGAGTACGCGATCTGTACCTACTAGTATGTACACTGACCGCATGACCACCTCGGAACGGCTGATCGAGAGCGCCCGGGAACTCCTGTGGGAGCGCGGCTATGTGGGCACCAGCCCCAAGGCGATCCAGCAGCGGGCGGGTGCGGGCCAGGGCAGCATGTACCACCACTTCACGGGCAAGCCCGATCTCGCGCTCGCGGCCATACGCCGCACCGCCGAGCAGATGCGGACCACCGCCGAGGCGTCGCTGTCCGGTCCCGGGGGCGCGTACGACCGCGTCCGCGGATATCTGCTGCGCGAGCGCGATGTGCTGCGCGGCTGTCCGATCGGGCGGCTGACGATGGACCCGGACGTGATCGCCGACCCGGTCCTGCGACAGCCGGTGGACGAGACGCTGGACTGGCTGCGCGGGCGGCTGGCGGACGTCCTCGCCGAGGGGCGGGAGGGCGGCGAGTTCACGGCCGGGCTGGACGCGGAGCGCACCGCCTCGACGGTCGTCGCGACCGTACAGGGCGGCTATGTCCTGGCCCGCGCGGCGGAGTCGGCGGCGCCCTTCGACAGCGCCGTGGAAGGTCTGCTGGCCCTGCTGACCGCCTACCGGGCGCCCGATTCCCCATCCCGGTAAGGGAATTCCAGGTTCCAGGAGAAGGAAAGAGTCCGCCTCATGCATGCGATGCAGTACCGGATCACGCTGCCCGCCGACTACGACATGAAGATCATCCGGCACCGGGTGGAGTCGAAGGGGCCGCTCCTGGACGACTTCCCGGGGCTCGGCCTCAAGGCGTACGGCATCCGCGAGCGCGGGGTCGACGGCTCGCCGGTCAACGCGTACGCGCCGTTCTACCTCTGGTCCGCCCCGGACGCCATGAACCGCTTCCTGTGGGGTCCCGGATTCCGGGGCATCGCCCGGGACTTCGGCCGCCCCGTCGTCGAACACTGGCAGGGGCTGGCCTTCCACCGCGGCCCCGCCGCAGGCACCGCGCCGCGCACCGCCGTCCGCCACACCGTGCCGGTCCCGGCCGCCGCGGACCCCGCGACCGCCGTCGAGGGCGCGGTGGAGGAGCTGCCGCGGCGGGCGGCCGCGGACGGCGTGCACTCCGCGGCCCTCGGCATCGACCCGCGCGGCTGGGAGCTGGTGCGCTTCACGCTCTGGGCCGACTCCGCGCCGTCCGACGAGCCCGGCGACCGTTACCAGGTGCTCCACCTCTCGGCGCCCGGCCTGGCCGCGCTCCCCGAGGGGCGGCAGTGGTGAGGTAGCTGCGGCTACGCCACGCCCAGCGCCGCCAGCGGGTCGTCCAGCACCGGCTGCCACGCCAGCTCCGCCGCGCCCACCAGGCTGTCGTGGTCCAGCGTGCACGCCAGGATCGGCACGCCCCCGCTCCGCCCCCACAGGCTGCGCTCGGCGACGACCGCCCGCAGCCGCTCCGGATCGGCCTCCAGCAGCTCGCGGTGGAGGCCGCCGAGGATGATGCGGTCGGGGTTGAGGATGTTGACGAGCCCGGCGAGCCCGAGGCCCAGCCGGTCGATGAGCTGCTCGGCGGCGGCCCGCACCGACGGGTCGGCGTAGTCCTCGCGGATCAGGTCGCGGGCCCGCTGGAGCAGGGACACCTCGGGGCCGGGATCGCGCCCGGCGGCGTTGAGGAAGGCGAGCGGGTCGGTCTCGATGTCCAGGCAGCCGCGGCTGCCGCAGTGGCAGGCCGGCCCCTCGGGGTTGACGGTCAGATGCCCCACCTCCAGGGCGAGCCCCGCGCTGCCGGTGTGCAGCCGCCCGTCGAGGACCAGCGCGCCGCCGACGCCGCGGTGTCCGGTGGCGACGCACAGCAGATGCTGGGCGCCGCGCCCGGCGCCGTGCCGGTGCTCGGCGAGGGCTGCGAGGTTGACGTCGTTGCCCGCGTGGCCGGTGAGGGGTTCCCCGTCCGCGCCGCGGATTCCCGCCGCGGCCAGGCTCCGGGTGAACAGCTCGCGCACCGGCGCGCCCGCGGGCCAGGCGATGTGCAGCGGGTTCAGAGCGGTGCCCTCCGGTTCGGCGACCGCGGACGGCACCGCCAGCCCGGCGCCCACACAGCGGCGGCCGGTCTCGCGCAGCAGCTGGGCCCCGGCCTCGACGACCGCGTCGATGACGTGCGCCGGGTCGGCGGGCACCGTCATGCAGCCGGGGGCGGTGGCGACGATGTTTCCGCCGAGGCCGACGAGCGCCGCCCGGAAGCCGTCGGCGTGGACCTGGGCGGCGAGCGCGACGGGCCCGCGCGGCGCGACCGCCAGCCGGTGCGACGGGCGGCCCTGCGACCCGGCGGAGCCGAGCGGCCGCGCGTCGACCTCGATCAGGCCGAGCGCCTCCAACTCGGCGGCGACGGCCCCCGCGGTCGCGCGGGTCACCCCGAGTTCGGTCGTGAGCACCGCGCGGGTGGGCGCGCGGCCGGTATGTACGAGTGCCAGTGCCGGGCCAAGAGCGCCCCGGCCTCGCTCGAGCCTTGTCCGTGTCTGGGTCACGGCTCTATTCTCACTTTGTGCCGACACCAAACAAAACATGGACGGCCATTACGGGGAAACGCGCCGCCGCCGCTCCGGAGCGCGCCCTCTCCCAACTCCGCGCCGCCCTCACCGTCTTCTTCGCCCTCGACGGATTCGTCTTCGCCGGCTGGGTGGCCCGCATTCCGGCGATCAAGGACCAGACGGGTGCCTCCGCGGGCGCCCTGGGACTGGCCCTGCTGTGCGTATCGGTGGGCGCCACGGCCACCATGATGACCACCGGGTGGCTCTGCCGCCGCTTCGGCAGCCACGCCACGACGGTCGCCCTCGCCGTGCTGCTCTCGCTCAGCGTCACGCTGCCGCCGCTGACCCATTCCGCGCTCGCCCTCGGACTGGTGCTGCTGGTCTTCGGCACCGGCTTCGGCGGGCTCAACGTCGCCATGAACAGCGCGGCCGTCGACCTCATCGCCGCGCTGCGCAGGCCGGTCATGCCCAGCTTCCACGCGGCGTTCAGCCTGGGCGGCATGGCCGGGGCGGGGCTCGGCGGGCTGATCGCGGACCATCTCTCCCCCACCCGCCATCTGGCGCTGCTGGCCGCCGTCGGGCTGGTGCTCGCGGCGGGCGCGGGCCGGACGCTGCTCTCCGTTCCGCCGCCGTCGCCACCCGAAACCGCTACGAGCCCGGCGGCCGAGGCATCCGCCGGAGCGCGGCGGGGGCCCGCGCGCTGGCTGGTCGCCGTGTTCGGCCTGATCGCCCTGTGCACGGCGTACGGCGAGGGGGCGATGGCGGACTGGGCCGCCCTCCATCTCCACCAGGACCTCGACGCGTCCGCCGGGGTCGCCGCCGCCGGTTACTCCGTCTTCGCGCTGACGATGGCCATCGGGCGGCTATCCGGCACGGCCCTGCTCGAACGGCTCGGCCAGACCACGACGTTGACCGCGGGCGGCGCCACCGCAGCCGCCGGGATGCTGCTGGGCGCGCTCGCGCCGACGGTGTGGCTCACCCTGCTCGGCTTCGCGGTCACCGGGCTCGGCCTGGCCAACCTCTTCCCCGTGGCCATCGCCCGGGCGGGCGCGCTGACCGGCCCCAGCGGGGTCGCCGCGGCCTCCACCCTCGGCTACGGCGGCATGCTGCTGGGCCCGCCCACGATCGGCTTCCTCGCCGACTGGCTCTCGCTGCCCGCCGCCCTCACCACGGTCGCGGCGCTGGCGGCCGTCGCGGCCGTCGTCGCGTACGCCACGCGCAACGCGGCACACCCAGGGGTTGGTTGAATTCCGCCAGGTCACCCCGCATGTCGGTGGTGGCTGGCAGAATTCCGCCATGGAGATTGCCGAGCTGATCGACGTCCTGGACCGCGAGGGACACCTGATGGCCGACGCCGCGGCCAAGGCGGGCACGGACGCCCGGGTGCCCACCTGCCCCGGGTGGCAGGTCCGGGAGCTGCTGTCGCACACCGGGCGGGTGCACCGGTGGGCGACCCGGTACGTCACCGAGGGCCTGCTGGAGAGGATGCAGCTGGGTGACGACCCGGAGCTGGACGGCGCCGAGCTGGTGGCCTGGTTCCGGGAGGGGCATCGCGCGCTGGTCAAGGCGCTTGCCGACGCCGATCCGGACCTGGAGTGCTTCGCCTTCCTGCCCGCTCCCTCACCGCTGGCGTTCTGGGCCCGGCGGCAGGCCCATGAGACGGCGATCCACCGGGTCGACGCGGAATCGGCGCTGGGCGCGGACCACTCGCCCTTCGACCCGGCCTTCGCGGCGGACGGGATCGATGAGCTGCTGACCCGCTTCCACGGGCTGGAGCGCAGCCGGGTGCGGATCGACACCCCGCGCACCCTGCGGCTGCGGGCCACGGACACCGACGACGTCTGGACGGTGCGGCTCTCCGCAGAGCCCCCGCACACCACGCGCGGCGCCGAGGGGGACGCGGACTGCGAGCTGACGGGCCCGGTCGGCGAGCTGTATGTCGTGGCGTGGAACCGCCTGCCGTACAGCGCGCTGAGCGGCAAGGGCGACCTGTCGCTCGCGCAGGTGTGGCGGGAGCAGTCGCGGGTGTGAGCGGACATGCGGGTGGGCCGAGGAGAGGAGTGATGCCGGATGACCGGACCCCGTAGCCAGTCCGAGCGGGACGCGCTCACCGTGGAGATCATGTTCGCCCTGGTCACGGGCGCCTTGCTGGCGGCCGTCCTCTTCGTCGCCGTCGCGAGCCCCGCGCTCTTCGGCGAGCTGGGGCGGGCCCGGGAGGCCGCGTGGCGGACGGCGGCCGCCACCGCGGCCATCGCCGGGTTCGCCTACCGCGTCATCCGGGTGCTGGGGCGGCTGCCCCGGCCGCCCCGTGAGCGGCGGCGCGGATGACCGGGGACCGGCGGTGGCGGTGTGCGGGGCTGCGCTGGTCCCGCGGCTCCGGACCGGTGCTCCTGTGGCGCCACCCGGCCCACGGTGAGCGGACGTCCGCGCTGACGCCGGACCGTCCGCTGGCCTTCACCACCGGGCCCGGGCGCCACTGCACCGGGGTGCGCAGGGGCGCCCGGCACACCCCGTGCCCGGACGACGCCGAGCTGGCGGCGTCCGCCGTCTCGGCCCAGTGCGCGGACTGCGCCCGGCTCGACCGTTCGTACTCGGTCGCCGCCGACACCCGCAGTGACGACCCCCGCCCGTACGACGTCTATCTCGCCTGGTTCGGGCCGGGGTTGGTGAAGGTCGGCATCACGGCGGCCGAGCGGGAGGGCGTACGGCTGCTGGAGCAGGCCGCGCTCTCGTACGCCCTGCTCGGCCGCGGCCCGCTGATGGCCGCGCGCCGCGCGGAGGCCGTGCTGGGCGCCGCGCTCGGCGTCCCGGACCGCTTTCCGTACGCCGCCAAGCGCGCCGCGCGCGAGGCGCCACCGCCCCGGGAGCGCCGCGCCGCCGAACTCGCGGCGCTGCACGCGCGGGCGGGCGGGCTCGGCGGTCTGCCGGAGTCGCTGGCCCTCGCCGCCTTCGCGCCGGTCCACCACGATGAGGCGTTCCATCTGGAGCGGCTGCGTCCGGTGCAGGGGATGGTGCGGCTCGCCGCGGATCGCACGGTGGCCGGGCGCGTCGAGGGCGTGGCGGGCCCGGACATCCATCTGACCGCGTCGGACGGGCGCGCCCTGCTGCTGGACGGCCGTCTGCTGGCGGGCCGTCCGCTCGGCGCGGCCGCGGCGGACGCGGAGACGACGGCCCCGGTGGAGGCTCCGGCGCGGGAGGCCGCGCGCCCCGAGGCGCTGTTCTAGGGGGTGTCCGCAAAGCCGCGTCGGGTCAGCCCGCGGCGTCAGGGGGCACCTCCCAGCGGTAGCTGGGGGAGCGTGCCAGGCGTCGCAGGCCCGGCGGGACTTTGCGGACACCCCCTAGCTAGACAGGCCCAGACATCAGCCCAGCCAGCCCGGGCGCACCAGCCCCGACTCATAGGCGAGGACGACGAGTTGGGCGCGGTCGCGCGCGCCCAGCTTGACCATCGTGCGGCTCACATGGGTCTTGGCGGTGAGCGGGCTGACGACCAGCCGCCGCGCGATCTCCTCGTTCGACAGGCCGATCCCGACCAGGGCCATCACCTCCCGTTCCCGCTCGGTCAGCTCCGCGAGGACCGAGGCGGGCGCGGGCTCCTTCGAACGGGCGGCGAACTCGGCGATGAGGCGGCGGGTGACCCCGGGCGACAGCAGCGCGTCGCCGTCGACGACGGCCCGCACGGCGCGCAGCAGCTCCTCCGGTTCGGTGTCCTTGACCAGAAAGCCGGAGGCGCCGCCGCGGATGGCCTCGAAGACGTATTCGTCCAGCTCGAAGGTGGTCAGCATGACCACCTTCACCTCCGCGAGGGCGGGGTCCTCGGTGATCCGGCGGGTCGCGGCGAGGCCGTCGAGGAGGGGCATGCGGATGTCCATGAGCACGACATCGGGGCGGTGCCCCCGCACCGCCTTCAGTGCCTCTTCCCCGTCGGCGGCCTCGGCGACCACATCGATGTCCGGCTGGGCGGCCAGCAGCGCCCGGAAGCCCGCCCGGACCAGGATCTGGTCATCGGCGAGCAGGACGCGGATCACTCGGCTCACGGTGTCTCCTCGGTGGCATCGGGGGCGGCGGGCTCGTCGCGCGGGGCGGGCGCAACGGTGAGCGGGATGCGGGCGTGCACGCGGAAGCCGCCGTCCGGGCGCGGGCCCGCCTCCACCGTGCCGCCGAGTGCGGCGGCGCGTTCGCGCATGCCGACGAGGCCGTTGCCACCGCCCGTCGCGCCGTCCGCCGTGTCGTCCGTGGTCGCCGGGCCGTCGTCGTCCACCCGCAGCTCCAGCTCGTCCGGGGCGTATGACAACCGGACGCGCGCGCTCCGTGCGCCGGAGTGGCGGACGACGTTGGTCAGTGCCTCCTGGACGATGCGGAACGCGGCCAGGTCCGTGCCCGGCGGCAGGGCGGCCCGTTGGCCCCGCGTCTCCACCTCCACCGTCAGCCCCGCGCCCGCGGCCTGTTCGGTCAGCTCCGGCAGCCGGTCAAGACCGGGGGCGGGCTGGCGCGGGGCGGCGCCGGAGGCGCGCAGGGTGTCCAGGACCTGGCGTACCTCGCCCAGCGCCTCCTTGCTGGCCGCCTTGATGGTGGTCAGCGCGGTGCGGGCCTGTTCTGGGTCCTGATCGAGGAGGGCGAGGCCGACCCCCGCCTGCACGTTGATGACCGAGATGCTGTGGGCGAGGACGTCGTGCAGTTCGCGGGCGATCCGTAGCCGCTCCTCATCCGCCCGGCGCCGTACCGCCGCCGCCCGCTCCGCCCGCTCGCGGGCCCACTGCTCGCGCCGTACGCGCACGAGTTCGGCCGCGGCGAGCACCGCCGCCGCCCAGGCCGCGACCGCCACCTCCTGCCCCCATCCGGCGGAGCCGTCGCCGGGGGGCGGCAGCCAGCGGTAGAGCCAGTGCGCGATGAGCAGCCGCCCCGCCCACAGCGCGCCGACCGCGCACCAGGCCGCGACCCGCTGCCCGGCGGCGACGGCGGCGACGCAGGCCACGACGACGCTGAGGAAGACCGGGCCGTTCGGCCCGCCCGCGGCGAGGTAGCCCAGGGTCACCGCCGAGACGCCGAGGACGGTGAGCCGCGGGTGGCGGTGGCGCAGGAGCAGCAGCGCGGGCCCGGCCAGGAGCAGCGCGTAGACACCGGGCCCGAGGTCCGCCCGGTCGGGCTGCCGGTGTGCGGCGAACCCCGTGCCCACCAGCTGCACGACGGCGACGGCGAGCGAGGAGCGCCAGGGCACGGCAGCGCCCGGCGGGCCGAACGGCCCTTTGTGCCACGGTCCGCCCTGCCACGGTCCGCCGTGCCACGGCCCTCCGCGCCACCACCCGCCCGGCTCGCGCCCCGGGCCCCGCTCCCCCGTGAATTCGTGCATACCGGTAACGCTAGACCGGCCGCCCGCGAACGGCGTCCCCCGCGCGCGGTGATCGCCCGTACTCCCGCCGGAGTAGACCGCGGCGAGCAGCGGCGCCCACGCCGCGCCGAGCACCGCCGAGCACCGCCGAGCGCCGCCGACGGCGCGATGCGGCCCGGGCAGTAGCGGTAGCGGGCGGAAGAGACCATGCTCGGCCCGCGGGCGGCGGCCCGGCGCGACCGCGTGGCCGCGGCACCGCTCTCATCGTGGATCGTGGATCACGGCAGACGGAGGACGTCATGACACAGCACTACATCGAGCCCCGCCGCTTCGAGGTGCCCGTCCACCGCACCGTGGCCTGGCTGGCGCGCCATGGGCTCAGCCTCTTCGGCACGGCGGAGCTGTCCGTGCCCGGCCGGACCAGCGGGGCGCTGCGGCGCGTCCCGGTCAACCCGCTCGCCCTGGACGGCGGGCGCTATCTCGTCTCGGCGCGCGGCAACGCCCAATGGGTGCGCAATCTGCGGGCGGCCGGGGGCGGACAGCTGCGCAAGGGCCGCAGAACGCGGCCGTTCACCGCCGCCGAGCTGCCCGAGGGCGAGGAGAAGGCGGCGGTGCTGCGGGCCTATCTGAAGCGGTGGGGGTGGGAGGTCGGCGCCTTCTTCGACGGCGTGACCGCGACCTCCCCCGACACCGAACTCGCCCGGATCGCGCCCATGCACCCGGTCTTCCGGATCAGCGCCACCGGCGAGTAGGCGTCTGCTACCCCTTGTCCATCGCCGCCAGGGCCCGCCGCGCCGCCGGGTGGGTGCGGACGAGGTCGGCCAGCGTCGTCGTACCGCGCGTGATCTTCGTGAACGCGCGCCACGCCGGACGGAAGCCGGTGATCGCCGCGTGGAACATCCCGGGGCGGCGGGCGAACACCGCGTACATCCTCCGGCCGACGCCCATCTCCACGCCCAGCCCGGCCTTGATCGCGAAGGCGTAGTTCAGGGCCTGGCGCCGGGCGTCCACCGCGTCGTGCGCCTCGGCGATCCGTACCGCCCACTCCCCCGCGAGGCGGCCCGAGCGCAGCGCGAAGGAGATCCCCTCCCGCGTCCACGGCTCCAGCAGCCCGGCCGCGTCCCCGCACACCAGCACCCGGCCGCGGGAGAGCGGCGAGTCGTCGGTGCGGCAGCGGGTCAGATGGCCGGAGGAGATGCTCGGCTCGAATCCGGCGAGGCCGAGCCGCGCGATGAAGTCCTCGAGGTAGCGCTTGGTCCCGGCGCCCTCGCCGCGCGCCGAGATGACGCCGACGGTCAGCGTGTCGCCCTTGGGGAAGACCCAGCCGTAACTCCCGGGCATCGGGCCCCAGTCGATGAGCACCCGGCCCGCCCAGTCCTCCGCGACCGTCTCCGGAACCGGGATCTCCGCCTCCAGGCCGAGGTCGACCTGGTCGAGCTTCACCCCGACGTGCGCGCCTATCCGGCTCGCGCTGCCGTCCGCGCCGACCACGGACCGCGCCAGCACCGTCTCACCGTCCGCGAGGACGACGGCCACGGTGCGGCGGTCGGGTACGGACGGGCCGTGCTGCTCGACGCGGGTGACGGACACACCGGTCCGCACCTCGGCGCCCGCGTCCTTGGCCGCCTCGACCAGACCGGCGTCGAACTCCGGCCGGTTGATGAGGCCGAACAGCACGTGCTTGGAGCGGCGGGTCCGGGACAGCTTGCCGTTCATCGAGAAGGTCACCGCGTGGACGCGCTCGCGCAGCGGCAGTTCGAAACCGGGCGGCAGCGCCTCGCGCGACGGGCCGATGATGCCACCGCCGCACGTCTTGTAGCGGGGCAGTTCGGCCTTCTCCAGCAGCAGCACCCGGCGGCCGGCGCACGCCGCGGCGTGGGCCGCGGAGGCACCCGCGGGCCCCGCGCCGACCACCACGACATCCCATACCGTCTCTTTGTCCGGGGTTGCGTTGTCGCTGCTCACGTGTGCTTCCGCTCCCAATCGCCCGTCCTGATGCGCCTACCGGGCATCCTACGGCTCACCTCCGCGTGAACCTGCTGTGGGATGATCGGGCCACCGCACCCACCGCACATCACCACCCAACGCCGCACATCCCAGGAGCGTTCCCCCCATGGCACAGGACCTCGCCGCCACCGTCGCCGCACTCCAGCCCCGTGCCCTGGCCGAACTGGCCGAGCTGGTGGCCTTCCCGTCGGTGGCGGACCCGGCGCAGTTCCCGCGCAGCGGGTGCGAGGCCGCCGCGGAGTGGGTCGCGGCCGCGCTGCGCGCCGAGGGGTTCGAGGACGTGGCGCTGCTGGACACCCCCGACGGCACCCAGTCCGTCTACGGCTTCCTGCCCGGCCCGGCCGACGCCCCGACGGTGCTGCTCTACGCGCACTACGACGTGCAGCCGCCGCTGGACGAGGACGCCTGGCTCAGCCCGCCGTTCGAGCTGACCGAGCGGGAGGGCCGCTGGTACGGGCGCGGCGCGGCGGACTGCAAGGGCGGCCTGATCATGCACCTCACGGCGGTGCGCGCGCTCAAGGAGCACGGCGGCGTCCCGGTCAACGTCAAGGTGATCGTGGAGGGTTCGGAGGAGCAGGGCACGGGCGGCCTGGAGCGGTACGCCGAGGCGCATCCGGAACTGCTGGCCGCCGACGCGATCGTGATCGGCGACGCGGGCAACTTCCGGGTGGGGCTGCCGACCGTCACCGCGACGCTGCGCGGAATGACGATGCTGCGCGTCTCGGTGGACACGCTCGAAGGGAACCTGCACTCCGGCCAGTTCGGCGGCGCCGCCCCGGACGCGCTCGCCGCGCTGATCCGGATGCTGGACTCGCTGCGCGCGGAGGACGGCTCGACCACGGTCGACGGCCTCGACCCGGACACGTCCTGGGGCGGCCTCCAGTACCCGGAGGAGGACTTCCGGAAGGACGCCGGGGTGCTGGACGGGGTCGAACTGATCGGCTCGGGCACGGTCGCCGAGCGCATCTGGGCCCGTCCCTCGGTCACGGTGCTGGGCATCGACTGCCCGCCGGTCGTCGGCGCCACCGCCTCCGTCCAGGCGAGCGCGCGGGCGCTGGTCAGCCTGCGGGTGCCGCCGGGCGTGGACGCGGCCGAGGCGTACCGTCTGCTGGCCGCCCACCTGGAGGCGGCGGCACCGTGGGGCGCGCGGGTCGCGGTGGAGCAGGTCGGCCAGGGCCAGCCGTTCCGCGCGGACACCGGGAGCCCGGCGTACGAGGCGATGCGCGAGGCCATGCGGGTGGCGTACGACGGTCAGGAGATGGCCACCGCGGGCCAGGGCGGCTCGATCCCGCTGTGCAACACGCTCGCCTCGCTGTACCCGGAGGCGGAGATCCTCCTCATCGGCCTGAGCGAGCCGGAGGCACAGATCCACGCGGTCAACGAGAGCGTCTCGCCGGAGGAACTGGAAAAGCTCGCCCTCGCCGAGGCCCTGTTCCTGGGCGCGTACGCGACCGGCAAGAAGTCCTGACCCGGGGCGCGGCGGTCCCGGCCAGTCCGTCGCTACCGCAGCGTCCGGGGCCGGGACCGCTCGCGGTGCGTCGGGAACCGCCCGCCTGCGGCGATGCGCGGTCGGTCAGCCCATGGGGACTCCCGCCTCCAGGTACAGCGGGCGGCCCTGTTCTCGGGCGCGCAGGGCCCAGCGGAGGCGGCTGAAGCGGACCGGGGGGAGCAGGTCGGCGGCCTCGGTCTCGGTGACGAAGCGCCAGCCGCGCAGTTCGGCGCCGGGGAGCAGCACCTCCTGGGCCTCCCCGGCGGTGAGCCGGCCGCCGTCGAACAGCAGCCGCAGGCCCCCGTAGCCGGGCGGCTGGGGGCGTTCCCAGTCGGCGACCAGCAGCCGCAGCGGCTCGTCCAGCCGCACGCCCAGTTCCTCGGCCACCTCGCGGCGCCCGGCGCGCATCGGCGGCTCGCCGCGTTCGACGACGCCGCCGGGGAACTCCCAGCCGGGCTTGTACGTGGGGTCGACCAGCAGCACCCGGTCGGCCTCGTCGAAGAGCAGGACCCCGGCCGCCAGGGTTTCGGCCGTCGGCTCGGGCGTCTGCACGATGTCGCAGTTCCCGGCGCCGTCGCGGACGGCGTCGGCGATGTGCTGGGCGGTCTGGCGCGGGGTGAGCCCGGTGGTGTCGACCACATGGGCGTCGGTGGTCAGCCAGTTCAGGGCCGCGCGGTAGGGCGCGAGGTGGTCCAGGCACCAGCGGCGTACGGACTCGCTGGCGTCCGCGTCGCCGGGTATCTCCTCGCGCTCGGCTATGCGTCGGCGAAGGATCGTTTCGTCGGTGTGCAGCAGAACATGCCGCACGGGGATCCGCCGGGCGGCGAAGCCGCCGAAGATCTCGTCCCGGTACTCCTGCCTGAGGACCGTCATCGGGACCACGAGCGGGCCGCCGACCTCCGCGATCAGCGCGGCACCGGTGTCCACGACCAGCCGCCGCCATGACGGCAGGTCCTGGTAGTCGGAGACCTGCTCCAGACGCTTGCGCGGCAGCATCATGCGCAGACCGTTGCCGACCAGTTCCGGGTCGTAGAACGTGCTGCCGGGCATGAAGTCCACCAACTCACGGGCCGCGGTGGTCTTCCCCGCGCCGAACGCACCGTTCAGCCAGACGATCACATTTCCCCCTAATCCATCGCCTCCTGACAGTTGCCCGCATCACCCTGCCACGGAAACGCCCGAATACGACTGAGTCACGGATCGCGCCGCCGCCGACGCCCCGCGATGCCCCGCGACACGGGGCCGCGGGGCGCCGCCGACCGCCGCGGGGCCCTGCCGCCGCGGAGCCCTCAGCCCTTGTTGGCGCCCAGCGTGAGCCCGGCGATGAAGTGGCGCTGGAGCAGCAGGAAGACGAGCACCGTGGGCAGCGCCACCAGCACCGAGCCCGCGGCCAGCAGGTTGTAGTCGGTGAAGAACTGCCCGCGCAGGTTGTTGAGCGCGGAGGTGACGGGAAGCTTGTCGCCGTCGGAGATGAAGACGAGCGCCCACAGGAAGTCGTTGTACATCCAGGTGAATTGGAGCGTGGCGAGGGCGGCGAGGGCCGGCCGGCACAGCGGCAGCGTGATGCGCCAGTACCGCGTCCAGACCCCCGCGCCGTCCACCACCGCCGCCTCGATGATCTCGATCGGCAGGGTGCGCATGAAATTGGCGAGGACGAAGACGCAGAAGCCGACCTGGAACGCGACCTGGACGGCGATCACGGCCCAGTAGGAGTCGTACATCGTCATCGAGTCCGACATCCAGTAGGGCAGCTCTATCTTGGTGAACAGGACATACAGCGGGGTGACGATGACCTGCTGCGGCAGCAGGTTCCCCGCCGTGAACACCATCAGCAGGACGAGCCCGCCCCGCATTTTCAGCCGGGTGACGGAGAAGGCCACGAAGGACGCGAGGAACAGCGTCAGCAGCACTCCGGGGACCGCGATGAGGATCGAGTTGAGGAAATACTTGCCCATCCCGGAGTCGGTGAACGCCTGCTTGTAGTAGTCGAACGACAGATGGCGCGGCAGCGAGAAATAGCCGTATTTCGCGGTCTCCTCGTACGGCCGCAGCGAGGCGTAGACGGCGAGCAGCAGCGGGGCGAGAAACGCCAGCGAGACGGTCATCAGGAAGGCGTGCAGACCGAGCCGCCCGGGGCGGACCCGGCGCCGCCCCGGTCCGCTCACCGGGCCTGTGGCCGGTACGGGGGCCGGGCGGATGTCGGTGATCATCCCTTCTTCTCCCCTCGCAGCTCCTGGACCAGATAGGTCACGATGAATCCCAGCGACACGGTGAGCAGGACGACGGCGATGGCGGAGCCGAATCCGATCCGGCTGGCCTCACCGATGATGTTGTCGGTGACCAGCACGGAGAGCAGTTCCAGCCCGTTGCGGCCGTGGTTGATGGCGTAGACGATGTCGAACGCGCGCAGCGCCTCGATGACCGTGATGACGCCGACGATCACATTGACCGGCCGCAGCGTGGGCAGGACGACCCGGAAGAAACTCTGGGTCTCGCTCGCGCCGTCGATCGCGGCGGCCTCCTTGAGCGAGGGATCGACGGATTTCAGCCCCGCCAGATAGAGGATCATCACATACCCGGTGTGCCGCCAGGCGGCCGCGAGCAGCACCATCCAGATATTGAGGTCGGGGTCGCCGATCCAGTCCACCGGTTGGCTCTTGTCGCCGAGAATCGCGTTCAGCGCGCCCTGGTCGCGGGAGAAGATCAGCTGGGCGATGAAGCCGACGATGGCGAGCGAAAGCACCACCGGCATGTAAAGGGTGGACTGGTAGAAGCGGCTGAACCGGACACCCTTGTCGAGAAGGACGGCCAGCAGCAGCCCGAAGGGTGTGGCGACCAAGCCGAGGAAGGCCACCCACAGCAGATTGTTGCGGACGGCGGGCCAGAACGGCGGATATTCGGTGAACAGGTTCCGGTAGTTGTCGAAGCCGACCCAGTGGAGGTCGCCGATCCCGTCCCAGCTGGTGAAGGACAGACCGATGGAGGCGAGGGTCGGGCCCCAGACCAGGGCCAGGTCGAGCAGGACGGGTATGCCCAGCAGCACGCCGATGACGGCGAGGTCGCGGGAGGTGAACCTCCGCGGTCCCCGCCGTTTGGCACGCCGCGCGGTGGTGAGCGGCACGGCGCGATTCTCCTAGCTGTCGGCGAATATGGTCTTCTTCTGGGACTCGATGTCCTTGGTCAGGGTGTCGATGTCGTTCGGTTTGTTGATGAATTGCTGGATCGCCCGGATCATCACCTGCGACGCGAAGTCGGGGCGGGTGTCGCGGTCCATGAACTGCGATATCTGCTTCGCGTCGGAGACGAGCGCGACGGCCTTCTTCTGGAGCGCGTTGTAGCCGGAGGTGGCCGCCTTGTCGTTGCACGCGATGTTGTTGGGGTCCCGCTTGAGATAGATCTCCTCGGCGGCGGGGGTGGCGAGGTACTTCAGCAGCTCCTTGCCCTCCTTCTGCCGCTTGGACTTCTTCGCCAGCAGGAATCCGTCGATCGGCGCCTCGACGGCGTCCTGGCCGTAGGCGGAGTCGATTTCGGGGAAGGGGAAGAAGTCCAGGTCCTCGCGGTCGGCGGCGGAGAACTGCTGCCCGGGGTGGGGCAGCCCGAAGACCGCCATGCCGGACTTCTTCTGCGCCAGGCTCTGGGCCGCCTCCTGCCAGGTGCGCCCGTTGGCGCCCTGCTGGTGGTACGGCATGAGGCCGCGCCACAGGTCGAAGACGTGCTTGACCCTGGGATCGGTCCAGGACTCCTTGCCGCCCATCAGCGAGATATGGAAGTCGTAGCCGTTGGCCCGCATATTGAGATAGTCGAAGGTCCCCATGGCGGGCCAGCCGTCCTTGTCGCCGAAGGCGAAGGCGTCGAGGCCGTCCTTGTCCATCCGCTTGGCGAGCGCCCGGAACGCGTCGAAGGTCTTGGGGATCTCGTAGCCGTGCTGCTCGAAGACGCTCTTCCGGTAGAAGACCGCCCACGGGTAGTAGTAATACGGCACGAAGTACTGCTTGCCGTCCTTGCCGGTGGACTGCTTCTTGAGCGCGTCGGAGAAGCCGCTGAAGCCCTTCCAGAGATCGCCGATCTCGGCGAGCTGCCCCTGCTCGGCGAAGAACTGCATGCGGTATCCGGCGAACCACATGAAGACGTCGTCCGGGGTGCCCTTCAGATAGCGGTTGATGCCTTCCTGGAAGGCCTCATGGTTGACGGTGTTGACCTTGACCTTCTTGTCCGTCTTCTTCTCGTACGCCGCGAACACCTCGGCGAACGCCTTGCGGGGCACGGCGTCCGAGGCGTTGGAGCCCATCTTCACCTCGTTGCCCGGACCACCACAGGCGGTGAGGAGCGCCGGGAGGGTGACCGCCCCGGCGCCGACCGCGGTGCCCCGGAGCAGCGTACGGCGGGAGATCCGATGTCCTGACGATGACTGTGCCATGGGCCCTCCACAGAGGATCAATCAAACACAACCGAACGCGGGTGGCTGGATCACATCGGGCAGGAGGCGGCATAGTCAAGGGTTTGGACGAGATATCGAACAACTGTTATCGCATCTCTTCCAACAGACTCCAACACGGCCTACCGTAAACGCTCGCATGTGACGCGCCCGCAACGCTGCGTCACCCCGTTGAGAACGGAGGACCCGCATCATGCGCCACCGCTCTTTACGTACCGCGAGACAGAGAATCATCGGAGGACTGGCCGCCGCACTGCTCGGCACGGCCGGTCTCACCCTCCCCGCCGCCGCCCAGCCGGCCGCCGCCCAGCCGACCACGGCCGAACCGGCGGCGGCCGAACCAGCCGCCGCCGAGGACGGGCTCGCGCTCACCCCGCCGATGGGCTTCAACAACTGGAACTCCACCCACTGCCGCGCGGACTTCGACGAGTCGATGGTCAAGGGCATCGCCGACATCTTCGTCAGCAGGGGGCTCAAGGACGCCGGATACACCTACGTCAACCTCGACGACTGCTGGGCGCTGCCGCAGCGCGACGCGAACGGCAAGCTCGTCCCGGACCCGGTGCGCTTCCCCAACGGCATCAAGGCCGTCGCCGACTACGTCCACTCCAAGGGCCTCAAGATCGGCATCTACACCAGCGCGGGCACCAAGACCTGCAACACCGCGGGCTTCCCCGGAGCGCTGGGCCATGAAAGGTCGGACGCCCAGCAGTTCGCCGACTGGGGAATCGACTACCTCAAGTACGACAACTGCAATAACCAAGGTGTAGACGCCAAGCAGCGCTACCGCACCATGCGGGACGCGCTGAAGGCGGCGTCCGAGACCACCGGGCGCCCGATCGTCTACAGCATCTGCGAGTGGGGGCAGAACAAGCCGTGGGAGTGGGCGGCGGATGTCGGCCAACTCTGGCGCACCACCGGTGACATCAGCGACAGCTGGGGCAGCATGCTGTCGATCGCCAAGAAGAACCTGCCGCTCGCCCCGTACGCCGGGCCCGGCCACTGGAACGACCCCGACATGCTGGAGGTCGGCAACGGCGGCATGACGGACACCGAGTACCGCAGCCACTTCTCGCTGTGGTCGGTCATGGCCGCGCCGCTGCTGATCGGGACCGATCTGCGCAAGGCCGACGCCAAGACGTTCGAGATCCTGGGCAACCGCGACGTGATCGCCGTCGACCAGGACCCGCTGGGCAAGCAGGGCACCGTGCTCTCCTCCGAGGGCGGGCGCTGGGTGATCTCCAAGGAGATGGCGGACGGCAGCCGCGCCGTCGCCCTCTTCAACGAGACCGAGCGGCCGCAGCGCATCGCCACCACCGCGGCCCGCCTCGGCCTGCCGCAGGCCGACGGATACCGGCTGCGCGACCTGTGGCGGCACCAGGACCAGAACACCGCGGGCTCCGTCGCGGCCACCGTCCCGGCCCACGGCACGGTGCTCTACCGGGTCTCCGCCGACCGGCGCTGGGCCTCGTACCCGCCCGCCGCCGAACTCGGCGCCGACGCCGCCCCGTTCACCGAGGCCGGAGCCACCGCACCGGTCGAGACGGCGCTCCGCAACCTCGGCGGCACCGCCGCCCACCAGGCCCGGGTCAAGCTCACCGGACCCGACGGCTGGCGCATCAGGACCAGCCTGCCGACCCGGGCCGCCACTTTGCCCACCGGCAGCAGGCTCGCCACCCGCTGGCAGGTCACCGCTCCGAAGGACGTCAAGCCCGGGGCGTACGAGCTGACCGTACGCGCCGACTACCGCTCGGCGCGCGGTGACAAGGTCGGCACCGAACTGCCCGTGCCGGTCCATGTGGTGGTCGCGCCGCCCTCCGGTCCCACCCACGCGAGCGATCTGCCGTGGCTGAGTGCGGCCAACGGCTGGGGCCCGGTCGAGAAGGACACCAGCGTCGGCGAGAACGCGGCGGGCGACGGTCATCCGATCACCCTCGACGGCACCGTCCACGCCAAGGGCCTGGGCGTGCACGCGCCCAGTGAGGTCACGTACTACACCGGTGGCCACTGCACCGCGTTCACCGCGAAGGTCGGCGTGGACGACGAGGAGGGCACCGCAGGAACGGTCGCCTTCGAGGTGTGGGCGGACGACACCAAGGTGCTGTCGACGGGGACGCTGACCAACGCCGATCCGGCCAAGGCCATCAGCGCCGCCGTCGACGGCGCGACGACGGTCCGGCTCGTCGTCACCGACGGCGGGGACGACGTCACCAGCGACCACGGGGACTGGGCGGACGCGGCGTTCAGCTGCTGACGTCCTGCCCCGGCGACCGGCCCGCTCCCCCTTGCCGCCGTCTCAGCAGACCGGCAGCCCGGGGAGGGGCTGGTCGTTGTCGCCGCCCTTGACGTACACATCGCTGACGTACACGTCCTTGTTGCCGTTGTCGTCGTCCGTCTTCGCCCACCAGACGTTCGTCCACTTGCCGTACCGCTCCGGGCGGTTCAGGTTCTCCTGGCAGTAGAAGTAGTTGACGCCCTGCTTCAGGGTGCCGACCGGTTCGCCGCCATGGGTGTACGACGTGGCGTCGCGCCACACCACGCAGTTGTACTTGCCGCCGCCGATGTCGCTGCACGCCGGGGCGGCGCCGGGGCTGGAGGTCGGGGAGGCCGCGCCGGTGGCCTTCCCGGTCTCTCCCTTGCCGTCGTCCCCGCCGCCCTTGCCGTCCGGCGCACCGCTCTCCGACGCGCCTCCCGCGCCGCCCTCCGCACCGCTCGGTGCGCGCGAGGCCGGTGGGGACGCCGCCCCGCTCGCCCGCGGGCTGCCCGTACCCGCCTCGCCCGTCGCCTCGCGGTCCCCTCCGCCGGACGCCGGCGACCCGGATCCCGTCGGCTCCGGCGACCGGCCCGCCGTCGTACGGTCGCCCTCGCCGCCGAGGAGCGCGTACGTCACCCCGCCGCCGACGAGCACCACACCGGCGACCGCCGCCGCCACCAGCGCCCGCGTCCGGCCGCGCCCCGGCCCCGGCGCGCCGCCCTCCCCGGGACCGGCGCCTACCAGCCGCTGGGCGGCCGCGACATCCGGCGCGGTCGGCGTCCGCGGGACCTGCGATGCCTGCGGGGTCCGCGGGACCGGCGGGGCTTGTGGAGGAGACGGCCGAAGCTCCGGCGCGGCCCCGGCCGCGACGGCCTCCAGCAGCTGCCGCGCCTCGGCCGCCGTGGGACGCCCCTCCGGGTCCTTGTCCATCAGCTCGCGCAGGACGGGCGTCAGCGGACCGGCCAACCGGGGCTCCGGCAGCGGCTCGGTGACGATCGCGGTCAGCGTCGACCACACCGAGGTGCGGCGGAACGGCGACGAGCCCTCCACCGCCGCGTACAGCGTCATGCCCAGCGCCCACACGTCCGAGGCCGGGCCCGGGTCCTGGCCCTGGGCGCGCTCCGGCGCCAGGTAGTCCAGCGAGCCGATCAGCTCGCCGCTGCGGGTCAGCTTGGTGGTCGCGCCGTCGTCGGGCGCCTCCATGCTCGCGATGCCGAAGTCGGTGAGCACCACCCGGCCCCCGCTGTCGAGCAGCACGTTTCCCGGCTTCACATCGCGGTGCAGCACCCCGGCGTCATGGCCCGCGGCGAGCGCGTCGGCCACCTTCGCGCCGATCCGCGCGGCCTCCAGGGGATCGACGACACCGCGCTCGTCGATCACGTCGTCGAGGGACGGGCCGTCGATCAGTTCCATGACGATGACCGGCAGCCCGTCCTCGTCCGCCACATCGTGCACGGTGATCACACCCGAATGGCGGATCCGGGCCGCGGCGCGCGCCTCGCGCTGCATCCGGGTGCGCAGATCGGCCAGCTCCGCGCCGGACGCGTCGGTGTAGGCGCGCAGCACCTTGACCGCGACCTCCCGGCCCAGCAGCTCGTCCACCGCTCTACAGACCACGCCCATGCCGCCTCGGCCGAGCTGCCCCGTCACCCGGTAGCGCCCGCCCAGCAGCCTGCCGGACAGATCACCGCCCATGTCCCCCGGTGCCACCATCGGCTCCCTCGCATCGCCAGCAGTGAGCGAACAGCTTAGGCCCCGCCGGTGACAGTCCGGCTCAACTCGCGCCGCCAGGCGCGCCCACCGGGCCGAAACCCTCCAGCCGCTGTTCCTGGGCGGCCGCGGCGGCCGCGCCGACCAGCCCCGCGTCGGTGCCCATCTGCGCCGGTACGACCTCAAGACCCTGGACGTAACTCAGGGTCGCGTAGTCGCGCAGGGCGCGCCGCAGGGGCGCGAAGAGCACGTCCCCGGCGCCCGCCACCCCGCCGCCGATCACCGCCACCTCGATCTCGACGAGCGCGGCGGTCGCGGCGATCCCTGCGGCCAGGGCCTGCGCCGCGCGGTCGAAGGAGGCCCGCGCGACCGGGTCACCGGCGCCCGCGGCGACGGCGACGGCCGCGGCGCTGGTGTCGCCGTCCGGGCCCGGCTGCCAGCCGCCGGACAGCGCCCGGCGGGCGATGTTGGGGCCGCTGGCGATGCGCTCGACGCAGCCCCGCGCGCCGCACGGGCACAGATCGCCGTCGAGGTCGACGCTGATGTGGCCGATGTGCCCGGCGTTGCCCGTGGGGCCGGGGTGGAGCCGCCCGCCCAGCACCAGTCCGCCGCCGACACCGGTGGACACCACCATGCACAGCGCACTCGCGCGCCCGCGCGCCGCGCCCTGCCAGTGCTCGGCGGCGGTCATCGCCGGTCCGTCGCCGACCAGGGTGACCGGCAGCTCGCCGGTGGTCTCCCGGACCCCGGCGACCAGCGGGAAGTCGCGCCAGCCGGGGATGTTGACCGGGTTGACGGTGCCCACGGAGGCGTCCACGGGGCCCGCGCTGCCGATCCCGACGGCGGCCACCCGGGACCACTGCGCGGTGGCGGCGAGTTCGCCGAGCACCGCGGAGACCTCGCCCATCACCGTCGGGCCGTCGCCCTGCGCGGGGGTCGCTCGCCGGGCCCGTACGACCAGCTTGCCGCCGCCGTCCACCAGGGCGCCCGCGATCTTGGTACCGCCGATGTCCAGCGCGGCGATGAGGTCACGTGCCATGGCGTCGACTCTCCTGGTGGGCCTCGGTGTCATCAGTATGCGGCCACAGTCTTCCCTGCCGCTGACAACGTTGTCCAGCGGCTATGCTCGACACCCCTTCCGCCCTTCCGCCACGACGACCAGCGACGGGACGAGCCCACCGTGACCGACACCGCCCGGGACATCGCCGACAACACCCCACCGCACCGCTACGGCTCCCGGCCCACGATGAAGGACGTCGCCGCCCGGGCCGGAGTCGGCCTCAAGACGGTCTCGCGCGTGGTCAACGGCGAACCGGGCGTCACCCCCGACACCGAGCACCGCGTCCAGGAGGCGATCACCGCGCTCGGCTTCCGCCGCAACGACAGCGCCCGCATCCTCCGCAAGGGGCGCACCGCGAGCGTCGGCCTCGTCCTGGAGGACCTCGCCGACCCGTTCTACGGCCCGCTCAGCCGTGCCGTCGAGGAGGTGGCCCGGGCCCATGGCGCGCTGCTGATCAACGGATCCAGCGCCGAGGACCCGGTCCGCGAGCAGGAGTTGGTGCTCGCCCTGTGCGCGCGCCGGGTGGACGGCCTGGTCGTCATCCCGGCGGGCGACGACCACCGCTATCTGGCCCCCGAGATGGCGGCCGGTGTGGCCACCGTCTTCGTCGACCGCCCGGCGGGCCGCATCGACGCCGACGCGGTGCTCTCCGACAGCTTCGGCGGCGCGCGGGACGCGGTCGCCCATCTGATCGCCCATGGCCACCGCCGGATCGGATTCCTCGGAGACCAGCCGGGCATCCACACCGCCGCCGAGCGGCTGCGCGGCTACCACGCCGCGATGGCCGCCGCCGGGCTGCCGGTCCACGACGGCTGGCTCTCCCTGGGCCCCACCGACCCGGAGCGGGTGCGCGGCGCGGCCGCCGCCATGCTGGACGCCGCCGAGCCGGTCACGGCGCTCTTCGCGGGCAACAACCGGGTGACGGTCACGGTGGTGCGGGTCCTCGCCGAGCGCCCCGCACCCGCCACGCCCGTGGCCCTGGTCGGCTTCGACGACTTCGAGCTGGCCGATCTGCTCTCCCCCGGCATCACCGTGGTCGCCCAGGACGCGGCGCAGCTCGGCCGCACCGCCGCGGATCTGCTGTTCCGCCGCCTCGACGGCGCGGGCGGCGCACCGCGGCGGGTCGTGCTGCCGACCCGCCTGATCGCCCGCGGCTCCGGCGAACTGTCACCGTCCCTGTCCTGACCGGCGTCCTGAACGACGTCTGAACGGTCCCGCCCCGGTTGCCCCGGCCCGCGGCGCCCGTCACGGTGGGGTGCGGAGGGCCGGGAGACCTCGGTCGACGGGACGAGGGAGGCGCGGTGACCGGACGCCGTACGCGAACGATCTGCGCGGCGAGCCTCATGGCCGTGCTGGCTCCGGTCGCCGCGGGCTGCTCGCAGGAGGGCGGCACGCCGTCGGCCGCGGTGTCCCGGGCCTCCGCCGCCGTCGCTTCGGCGACGGCCTCGGCCAGGGCCCAGCTGGACAAGGTCAAGGGCGGGATCAACGTCAAGGGCGAGGTGAAGGCCGGGGCCGTCTCGACCGACCGGAACGGGCGGGCCGTCGCCCCCATCACGGTGACCAACACGAGCCGCGACACCGCGGACTATGCCGTGGAGGTCACCTTCCGCAACGCCAAGGGCGACCTGGTCGACGCCACCGTCCTCACCGTCCGCTCGGTACGGCCCCGCACCGCCGCCAAGGCCGTCGCGCGCAGCCACCGCAAGCTGACCGGGAAGATCACGGCACGGATCGGCACCGCCCTGCGGTACTGAGCGGGCAGGCAGGCCATGGACCTCCAGATTCTCCCACTGGCCGTCACCATGATGGCGGGGCCGCAGATCGTGGCCGCCGTGATCCTGGTGACCACCGCGCGGCCGGTGCGGGTGTCCTCGGCGTTCCTGCTCGGGGTGGCGGTCGCGACAGCGGTGGGGGTCGCCGTCACCCGGGGGATCTTCGCCCTGCTGGGCCAGGCGGTGTCGCCGGGTCAACCGTCCGACCCGGGGTCGGCCGCGACCATCGTGCAGCTGGTGCTGGTGGGGCTGCTGGTGCTGGTCGCGATGAAGAACCTGGTGCGCCGGGAATCCGTCGAGCCGCCGAAGTGGCTGGGCTCACTGATGGATGCGGGCCCTCTGCGGGCCCTGAGGACCGGGCTGCTGGTGATCCTGCTGATGCCGTCGGACGTCATGGTGATGCTGACGGTGGGGGCGCATCTGGAGCAGCGTCGGGCGGGTCTGGCGGAGGCGCTGCCGTTCATCGGTGCCACCGTGCTGATCGCGGCGCTGCCGCTGCTGCTCTACCTGGTCTTCCGTCGCCGGGCGCGGCGTGCGATGCCCCGGCTGCGGGAGTGGCTGAACACGCACAGCTGGGTGGTCAACGTCGCCGCCTGTCTGCTCTTCATCGTGCTCATCCTCACCCCCTGACTCGGCTCACCCTCCGAGCCGGTCCCGGCCCGTCGCGCCGGTACGGCCCGTCGCGGCCAGCAGCGTGATCACCGCGAGGACGGCCAGCAGGAACAGCACCAGGAACAGCACGGTCAGCACGGTGGGGTGGTTCCACAGCGCGAAGACGGCGGCCGGGGCCAGCAGCGCCGCGACCGTCAGCTCCCGCCGGTGGTCCGCGGTCCAGGTCCCGGCCCGTCCGGTGCGCATCCCACGGGCCGCGCACCAGTGCGCGGCGGACTCGGCGGTGCGCTCGGCCGTGGCCCGTACGGCGCGTGGCAGCCGTCCGGGCCCGGCCAGATAGGCGCCCGCCGCGACGACGGCGCTGAGCACCAGCACAGTGAGCACGGTGACCCGCAGGAAGCGCACCACGGTGTCGAAGAGGGCCGAGGCGGCGGCCCGGGACAGCACGCCCGGCGGCACATGGTCGAGGCAGTACCGGCGGGCCACGGTGAGGGCGAGGGCGAGGGCCAGCGAGGCGACGGCGGCGCCGAGGGCGGCGAGGGCGAGCGCGCGGCGGCGGCCCCGGGCGAGCAGGACACCGGTGGTGCCGAGCGCGATGGTCAGGGTGGGCAGCCAGTTGCTCGCCAGGTCGAGCAGGCGTACCGCCTGCTTGATGCGGTCGAGTTGATGGGAGTGGAAGAGGATCGTCCGCCGATGGATGTCGGGGATGTCGCTCGCCGAGGGGAATCCGGCGTCCACGAGCTGGAGTTTGACCTTCTCCACGGCGGCGCCGACGTTCAGGGTGACGGTGTCGCCGCGTACGCCGACCGGGCCGTGGCCCTCGCCGGTGAGGGCGTGCACGACGGCCGCGTGGGCGGCGCGGTTGGCGCCGGTCCATACGGCGGCGAACTCCTCGGTGTGCACGATGTGCGTCGCGACCTTGCGCACGGCCTGGTCGAGGGCCGCGTCCAGCTGGGGGGCCAGGCCCTCGATGGTGTCGGCGGCCCGGGGCGGCAGGCCCTGGTCGCGCAGCCAGTCGGCGATGTCGGAGGTGACCTTCCGGCTGTTGTGCCGGAGGTCGACGGCCTCGCTGACGTGGTCCACGGCCGCCTCCTGGATCGCCGGGTCGGTCGCCAGCGGGGCGACCGTCGCCACGTAGCGGTCGGTGTCCAGGACGATGCCGTGGACCCATACGGTCAGCACGGACACCGGTACGAGCAGGCAGCCGAGCAGGATCAGCAGGGCTGACACGGCACTTCTGACCATGCCACCATCTCCCGCCCTCCCCGGCGGCCGCGCATCCCGGGTGACACGGAGGGGTGAGCGAATGTGGCCAGGCGGATCAGGCGGGCCCGGCCGCGCGGCTCAGCGCGGGGCGCGGCCCGCCAGGGCGTCGAGTTCGGCACGGCCCAGTCCGGTCAGCTGTTCCACCTCGGCGGCGTCGACCGCGCCGCAGTCCAGCCCGCGCAGCAGATGGCCGCTGAGCGCCTTGGCGGTCGCGGGCTCGTCCATGACGTCGCCGCCCGCGCGGTTCACATACGCCGCGAGGCGGGCCGCGGCCGTCTCCAGGCCCTCGCGGTAGAAGGCGTAGACGGCGGCGTAGCGGGTGGGCAGATGGCCGGGGTGCATGTCCCAGCCCTGGTAGTACGCGCGGGCCAGGGACCGCCGCACGAGACGGTGGTGGAGCCGCCAGGCGTCGTGGACGCGTTCGGTGGGGCCGACCGGCAGCACATTGGTCGAGCCGTCGGAGAGCCGTACGCCGGTGCCCGCGGCGGCGACCTGCATGACGGCCTTGGCGTGGTCGGCGACGGGGTGGTCCATGGCCTGGTGGGCGGCGCTGACGCCGCAGGAGGCGCTGTAGTCGAAGGTGCCGTAGTGCAGTCCGGTGGCGCGGCCCTTGGCCGCGTCGATCATCCGGGCGACGGTGGCGCGGCCGTCGGAGCCGAGGATGGCCTGGGTGGTCTCGATCTGGATTTCGAAGCCGAGCCGGCCCGCCGGGAGCCCGCGGGCCTTCTCGAACTCCTCGCACAACCGGACCATGGCGCTGACCTGTTCGGCGTACGTCACCTTGGGGAGGGTGAGCACGAGCCCGTCCGGCAGCCCGCCGGAGTCCATGAGTCCGGTGAGGAAGATGTCGAGGGTGCGGATGCCGCGGTCGCGGACGGCAGCCTCCATGCACTTCATGCGGATGCCCACATAGGGCGGTGCGGTGCCCGCCGCGTGGGCGGCGGCGACCACGGAGGCGGCACGGGCGGCCGCGGCGTCCTCCTCGGCGTCGGGGCGCGGGCCGTAGCCGTCCTCGAAGTCGATGCGCAGGTCCTCGACCGGTTCGCGCTCCAGCTTGGCGCGCACCCGCCGGTACACGGGCTCGGCCAGCTCGCCGGGGAGACCGAGGACGGCGGCGAGGGCCCCGGCGTCGGGCGCGTGGGCGTCGAGGGCGGCGAGCGCCTGGTCGCCCCAGTCGCGCACGGTGGTGTCGGTGAGGGCGTCGGCGGGGACGTAGACGGTGTGCACGGGCTGGCGGGTGCCTGAGTCGCCCGGGTAGCGGCGGGCGAGGTCCGCGTCGACGGGGGCGAGGGACGCGGTGATCCCCTCGCGTACGCCGCGCGGCAGGCTGGTCCCCACCGTCTCGTGCTGAGTCATGCCCGCACCTCCGCCTTTCGCCTTCACTCAAACCGGCCAGATTTTCCGCTCTACGGAAACTAATATCCGTAGAGCGAAGTTATACGGGCTCCGAGTGGAGGTCAACACCCCATTGACGCACGTGAGGCCCCGTACGCGCAGTGCGTACGGGGCCTCACGGACATCGATCGAGCGGTCAGCCCTTGCGGGTCTTGACCTCCTCGGTGAGCTGCGGGACGACCTCGAAGAGGTCACCGACCACGCCGTAGTCGACCAGGTCGAAGATCGGGGCCTCGGCGTCCTTGTTGACGGCCACGATGGTCTTCGAGGTCTGCATACCGGCCCGGTGCTGAATCGCACCCGAGATACCGGCCGCGATGTACAGCTGCGGGGACACGGTCTTCCCCGTCTGCCCCACCTGGTTGGTGTGCGGGTACCAGCCCGCGTCCACCGCCGCACGCGAGGCACCCACGGCCGCGCCGAGGGAGTCCGCCAGGGCCTCGACGACGGGGAAGTTCTCCGCACCGCCGACACCACGGCCGCCGGAGACGACGATCGCGGCCTCGGTCAGATCCGGACGCCCCGTCGACTCACGCGCGGCACGCGAGACGACCTTCGTCCCCGTCGCCTGCCCGGAGAACGACACCTCCAGCGCCTCGGCGGCGCCCGCGGCCGGGGCCGCCTCCGGCGCGGCCGAATTGGGCTTGACCGTGATGACCGGCGTGCCCTTGGTGACCCGGGACTTGGTGGTGTACGCGGCCGCGAACACCGACTGCGTCGCCACCGGACCCTCCGCACCGGCCTCCAGGTCGACGGCGTCGGTGATGATGCCCGACCCGATACGCACCGCCAGCCGCGCCGCGATCTCCTTGCCCTCCGCCGAGGACGGGAACAGCACGGCGGCCGGGCTCACCGCCTGGTACGCGGCCTGAACCGCATCCACCTTCGGCACCACCAGGTAGTCGGCGAACTCCGGCGCATCGGCGGTCAGCACCCGCACCGCGCCGTACTCGGCGACGGTCGCGGCGGTGTCGGCGGCACCGGCACCCAGGGCGACGGCGACGGGCTCGCCGATCCGGCGGGCCAGCGTCAGCAACTCCAGGGTGGGCTTGCGGACGGCACCGTCCACGTGGTCGACATAGACGAGGACTTCAGCCATGAGACTTCTTCTCTCCTGCGAATACGAGGTATCAGGGGCGGTGAGACGGTCAGATTCAGATGAACTTCTGACCGGCAAGGAACTCTGCGAGCTGCTTGCCGCCCTCGCCCTCGTCCTTGACGATCGTGCCCGCCGTACGGGCCGGGCGCTCCTCGGCGCCGTCGACCGCGCTCCAGGCGCCCTCCAGCCCCACCTCTTCGGCCTCGATGTCGAGGTCGGACAGGTCCCAGGAGGTCACCGGCTTCTTCTTGGCCGCCATGATGCCCTTGAACGACGGGTAGCGGGCCTCGCCCGACTGGTCGGTCACCGACACCACCGCCGGAAGCGCCGCTTCCAGGTGCTCGGTCGCGGTGTCGCCGTCCCGGCGGCCCTTGACCGTGCCGTCCTCGACCGAAACCTCCGACAGCAGCGTCACCTGCGGGACACCCAGGCGCTCGGCCAGGATCGCCGGAAGCACACCCATCGTGCCGTCCGTGGAGGCCATACCGCAGATGACCAGGTCGTAACCGGTCTTCTCCACCGCCTTGGCCAGCACCAGCGAGGTACCCAGCGCATCGGTACCGTGCAGATCGTCGTCCTCGACGTGCACGGCCTTGTCGGCACCCATCGACAGCGCCTTGCGCAGCGCGTCCTTGGCGTCCTCCGGGCCCACGGTCAGCACCGTGATCTCCGCGTCGTCCGCCTCGTCCGCGATCTGGAGGGCCTGCTCGACCGCGTACTCGTCCAGCTCCGAGAGCAGGCCGTCCACATCGTCACGGTCGAGCGTCAGGTCCTCGGCGAAGTGCCGGTCGCCGGTGGCGTCGGGCACGTACTTCACACAGACAACGATCCTCAAGCTCACGCCGGCTCTCCTACTGCATCGTCTCTTCCGGGCTGCCTTGTGCTGGCAGCATAGGCGCCCTCGGGGGCTGTTCCCGGTCGGTTGGCGGCCGGGGTCGGCCCATGCACCGAACGAAATATTACTCGCCAGTACACCCAGGGTGTTCCCCGGACGCAAGCCGGTTGAACTGTGACCTTGCCAACGGATGATCAGCAGGCGGCTCAGTCGCGCAGCGCGTTGAAGCGCCCCTGGTGGTACAGGAGCGGACGACCGGCTCCCGCCGGGTCGCCCGCGAGCACCTCGCCGATCACCACGCGATGGTCCCCGGCGGGTATCCGTGCCACCACCCGGCACACCAGCCACGCCAGCACCCCGTCCAGCACCGGCACTCCCTCGGGCCCGGCGCGCCAGCCGGTGTCGGGGCCGAAGCGGTCCGCGCCGCTGCGCGCGAAGGTCGCGGCCAGCTCCCGCTGGTGCTCACCCAGGACGTGCACGCCGACGTGCTCGGCCTCGGCGATCACCGGCCAGCTGGAGGAGCCCTTGCCGACGCCGAAGGAGAGCAGCGGGGGCTCGGCGGCGACGGAGGCCAGGGAGGTCGCGGTGAAGCCGACGGGGTGCGTCCCGTGCGCGGTGATCACCGCGACACCGGCGGCGTGCCTGCGGAAGACGGAGCGGAAGAGTTCGGGGGCGCTGAGCCGGGGCGTGCCGAGATCGGGTGAAGCGGTCATGAACATGTCCTTCTGCGGTCGGGTGCGAGCGGGGGGAGCCGTGCTGTCGTCGTCGCTCACCCGCCCGGACACCGCGCACTCGCGGTCCGTACCAGGTCCACGTGTACGCGTCCGTAGAGAAGAAGAAGTCCAGGCCGCATGACGTCACCCTGACGATGCCCGCAGCGCACCGTCAAGTGCGGACCGGCGGAGGGGAGTCCGCCGCGGAGTCACACGCCGTGATCTCACGCCGGATCAGACCGCCTCGCCGAGGGCGGCGATGACGTCCGCGGTCCGTGGCTGTCCGGCCGCGCGGCGCACGATCCGGCCGTCCGCGTCGAGCACCAGCACGGTGGGCGTCCGCACGATGTCCAGCATCCGTACGAGTTCCAGATGCGCCTCGGCGTCGATCTCGACATGGGACACGCCGTCGACCATATGGGCCACCTCCGCCAGGACCCGCCGGGTGGCCCGGCAGGGCTGGCAGAAGGCGCTGGAGAACTGGACGAGGGTGGCCCGGGTGCCCAGATCCGCTCCGAGCTGGGCGGCTTCGAGCCGCCTCCCCTCGTCCGCCTCACCCTGCCGCTGCTCGTTTCGCACACTGTCCTCCGGTTCCGATGCCGTCATAGAGTGCAGCGACATGGGCTCTTAGGGGATTCCCCAGAGCCCGACGTGATGAGGATCTCGCGGCCGGGGCGGGACCGGCGGTAGCACAGAGAGATGACATAGGGCACCATCTGCCAGAAGCCGGGAAACCTACGGCTGCGTAACTTCCGCCGGGAGAGCCCTCCCAGGGAAAACGATGAAGGGTCCCTCTATGGCAGAGCTCGTCTACCCGCCGGTGATCGGCGCGGCCCGCACCATGTTCAAGGCGCTGGACCTGCGTATCGACATGAAGGGCACCGAGAATGTCCCGGAGCGGGGTGGCGCGGTTCTGGTGAGCAACCACATCGGCTATCTCGACTTCGTGTTCGCCGGGCTCACCGCCCGTCCGGCGAAGCGGCTGGTGCGGTTCATGGCGAAGGAAGCGGTCTTCCGGCACAAGGTCTCCGGGCCGCTGATGCGGGCCATGAAGCACATCCCGGTGGACCGGGCCGCGGGCATGGACGCCTACAAGCACGCCCTCAAGGCCCTGCGCGCGGGCGAGATCATCGGCGTCTTCCCGGAGGCGACCATCTCGCGCTCGTTCACCCTCAAGAACTTCAAGTCGGGCGCGGCCCGGCTGGCCCAGGAGGCGGGCGTACCGCTGCTGCCGATGGCGCTGTGGGGGACGCAGCGGCTGTGGACCAAGGGCCAGAAGCGGGCCCTGGGCCGCAACCACTTCCCGATCACGATGCGGGTCGGCGAGCCGCTGGAGGCCGACCCGACGGAGCCGTCCGACACGCTCACCGAGCGGGTCCGGTCGCGGGTGCAGGAGCTGCTGGAGGCGGCGCAGCGGGCGTATCCGGTGCGCCCGAAGGGCCCGGAGGACACCTGGTGGGTCCCCGCCCACCTGGGCGGTACGGCCCCCACCCCGGCGGAGGCCATCGCCCTGGACCGCGGGCGGTAGTCCTCGCGGAACGCGGCGGCCGCCCTCCGGCGGGGCGGCCGCGCCGTGCGCCGGAGGGCTGGGGCTAGCGCTTCATCTCCTCCCGGAGGGCCGCCACGAAGCCGTCGACGTCCTCTTCCCTGGTGTCGAACGAGCACATCCACCGCACGTCGCCCGCCGCCTCGTCCCAGAAGTAGAAGCGGTACCGCTTCTGGAGGCGTTCGCTCACATCGTGCGGCAGCCGGGCGAAGACCGCGTTGGCCTGGACGGGGTGCAGGATCGTGACGCCGTCGACGCCGCGCACCCCCTCGGCGAGCCGCTGGGCCATCGCGTTGGCGTGGCGCGCGTTGCGCAGCCACAGGTCGCGGGCGAGCAGGGCCTCCAGCTGGACGGAGACGAACCGCATCTTGGACGCCAGCTGCATGGACAGCTTGCGCAGGTGCTTCATCGCGCGCACCGCGTCCGGGTCGAGGACGACCACGGCCTCGCCGAAGAGCATGCCGTTCTTCGTGCCGCCGAAGGACAGCACGTCCACGCCCGGCACATTGGTGAACGACCGCATCGGCACGTCCAGCGCCGCGGCCGCGTTGGCTATCCGGGCCCCGTCGAGGTGGACCTTCATGCCGCGCTCATGGGCGTGCTCGCAGATGGCGCGGATCTCGTCCACCGTGTAGACGGTGCCCAGCTCGGTGTTCTGGGCGATCGAGACGACCTGCGGCATTGCCCGGTGCTCATCGTCCCAGCCGTAGGCCTCGCGGTCGATGAGGTCGGGGGTGAGCTTGCCGTCCTCGGTGGGCACGGTGAGCAGCTTCAGCCCGCCGACCCGCTCGGGCGCACCGCACTCGTCGACGTTGATGTGCGCGGTGTCGGCGCAGATGACCGCGCCCCATCGGTCGGTGAGCGCCTGGAGCGCGACGACGTTGGCGCCGGTGCCGTTGAAGACCGGGAACGTCTGTGCGTACGGGCCGAAGTGGCTGCGCATGACGTGCTGGAGATGCGCGGTGTAGTCGTCCTCGCCGTAGGCGACCTGGTGACCGCCGTTGGCGAGGGCGAGTGCGGCGAGGATCTCCGGGTGGCCGCCCGCGTAGTTGTCACTGGCGAAGCCGCGTACCTCGGGGTCGTGATGACGGCGTGCGTCGGTCCTCACGGCTTGGGGGTCAGCCACTGGCGGGTTCCGTTCACTTCCCGGGCGGGCCGGTCCCAGAGTCCGGTGATGGCCTCGGCCAGCTCCGTGACGTCGGTGAAGCCCGCGAACTTCGCGTTGGGGCGCTCCGCGCGCATGGCGTCGTGCACCAGCGCCTTGACCACCAGGATGACAGCCGCGGCCGCGGGGCCGCTCTCGCCCCCCAGCTTGCGGAAGGAGTCGCCGAGGGCGAGCGTCCACGCCTCCGCGGCGGCCTTGGCGGCGGCGTACGCGGCGTTGCCGGCGGTGGGCTGGGACGCGCCCGCCGCGCTGATCAGCACGTAGCGGCCGTTACCGGTGCGCCGCAGGGCGTCGTGGAAGGCGAGCGAGGTGTGCTGGGCGGTGCGGATCAGCAGGTCGTGCAGGGTTTCCCAGTCGGCGAGCGGGGCGTCGGCGAAGGTCTTGCTGCCGCGCCAGCCGCCGACGAGGTGGACGAGGCCGTCGACGCGGCCGAACTCCTTCTCGGTCCGGTCGGCCCAGGCGCGGGTGGCGTCCAGGTCGAGCAGGTCGACCGTCTCCCCGGTGACCCGGGCGCCGCCGTGGGCGTAGCGCGCCGCGTCGACGGCCTCGGCCAGCCGGGCGGGGTCGGAGTCGGAGGCGACGACGGTGGCACCGGCCTCGGCGAGGCGGAGCAGCGTGGCGCGGCCCGCCGGGCCCGCCGCACCGGCAACCGCCACCACGGCACCGTCCAGCGGCGTCCCGCCGCCCGGCTCGTTGGGGGTCGGGCTCGACGTCGGTGTGGTCATGCTCGCTGTCTCCTCATCGTCCGGTGCCGTGGTGCGGCGGTCGTCGGTGCCGTGGTGCGGTCCGCCGCGGGGCTCACGCCGCCGCTCGTACGTCGTCGTCGCCGGCCGTGATGCCCTTGGTGGAGGCGACCACGTCCCGCAGCTTCTTGGCGAGCGCCTCGTAGAACATGCTCAGCGGAAACTCGTCGGGGAGCACGTCGTCGACGAGCTTGCGCGGCGGCTGGGTCAGGTCCAGCGCGTCGGGGCCCTTGGCCCAGACGGAGCCGGGGTGCGGGGCGAGATAGGTCGACACCAGCTCGTACGCCTTGAACCAGTGGACGAGCTTGGGCCGGTCGATGCCGTCCCGGTACAGCTTCTCGATCTCACCGCACAGCTGGTTGGTGACCTGCGCGGCGCGCGACCAGTCGATGTGCAGGGTGTTGTCCGTCCAGCGTACGACGTCGTGCTGGTGGAGGTAGGCGAACAGCAACTGGCCGCCGAGCCCGTCGTAGTTGCGGACCCGTTCGCCGGTGACGGGGAACCGGAACATCCGGTCGAAGATCACGGCGTACTGGACGTCGCGGGCCTGGGCGAGCCCCTCCGCGTCGAGCTTCACGGCCTCCTTGAAGGCGGTGAGGTCGCAGCGCAGCTCCTCCAGGCCGTACATCCAGAACGGCTGGCGCTGCTTGATCATGAAGGGGTCGAACGGCAGGTCGCCATGGCTGTGGGTGCGGTCGTGGACCATGTCCCACAGGGCGAACGCCTCCTGGCAGCGCCGCTGGTCGGCGAGCATGTCCCGGATGTCGTCGGGGAGTTCGATGCCCAGCGCCCGGACGGCGGCCTCGCTGACCCGGCGGAAGCGGGCGGCCTCGCGGTCGCAGAAGATGCCGCCCCAGGAGAAGCGCTCGGGGGCCTCGCGCACGGCGATGGTCTCCGGGAAGAGCACCGCCGAGTTGGTGTCGTAGCCGGAGGTGAAGTCCTCGAAGGCGAGGCCGAGGTAGAGCGGGTTGTCGTAGCGGGTGCGCTCCAGCTCGGCCAGCCAGTCGGGCCAGACCATGCGCAGGACGACCGCCTCCAGATTGCGGTTCGGGTTGCCGTTCTGCGTGTACATGGGGAAGACGACGAGGTGCTGGAGGCCGTCGGCGCGCGTCTGGGCGGGCTGGAAGGCGAGCAGCGAGTCGAGGAAGTCGGGGACGCCGAAGCCGTCGTCGGCCCAGCGGCGCAGATCGGCGACGAGCGCGCGGTGGTACGCGGCGTTGTGCGGGAGCAGCGGGGCCAGCTCCTCGATGGCCGCGATCACCCTTTCGAGCGTGTCGCGGGCGCGGTGGCGCGGTGGCGCCCCCTCGGCGTCGAAGTCGATGGAACCGTCCTTGGACTGCCAGGGGCGAATCGTTTCTACAGCACCTTTGAGGGATGGCCAGGCCGGGTGTTCGATCACACGCTCCGCAGGCAGAATGCCACCGTCCGCTATCACGGACGAAAGAATTTCCGTCATGACGACTCCTTCACCGGAGAACCTTCCGTATAGACACCGTATCCGTGGATGACCTCGCCACTCAAGGCCAGGCAACGGAAATCGTCCTGCGTCACCTCAGCCTCACCGCCGTTTTTCCTGCCCCATCCGCCCCGGACCATGCCACGGCCGCGCTTGACCGGTCCTCCCGGAGTCGGCCGTTAGGCTGAGCGCCGGTCCGGCGAGCCCGTGCCTCCACACAGCCGAAGAGCGACGAAAAGCCCGACAGAAGAGCGAGATCACGTTGACCTTTCTCACCATCGGACACCGCGGAGTGATGGGCGTCGAACCGGAGAACACCCTGCGCTCCTTCGTCCGGGCCGAGCACGAGGGCCTGGACGTCATCGAACTGGACCTGCACCTCAGCAAGGACGGCGCACTCGTCGTGATGCACGACGCCCAGGTCGACCGCACGACCGACGGCAAGGGCCCCATCAGCGACTTCACCCTCGCCGAGCTGCGCGAACTGGACGCCGGGGACGGCGAGCGGATCCCGGTCTTCGAGGAGGTCGTGGACGCGGTGAAGGCGCCGCTCCAAGCCGAGATCAAGGACGTGGCCGCCGCGCGGGCCCTGGCCGAGGTGCTGACCGGCCGCGATCTCCTCGGCCGGGTCGACGTGATCTCCTTCCACGACGAGGCCCTCGCCGAGATCCGCACCCTGCTGCCCAGCGCCCGCACCGCCCTGGTGGCCAGCCGCTACGGGCTCGACGCCATCGACCGGGCGCACGCCGTCGGCGCCGGGATGCTGGTGCTCAACATCCGCCGGCTGACCCTGGAGCTGGTGGAGCGCGCCCACGCCGCCGACCTCAAGGTCATCGGCTGGACGGTGAACACCCCGGACCATCTGAAGCTGGCCCGCGGGCTCGGCCTCGACGGCGGCACGACCGACTTCCCGGAGATCCGCCGGGCGGTGCGCTACACGGCGTGAGCGCTGCGGTCAGCGAGACGGCTGGGGTCAGCCTCGCCTGGTTCAGCCCAGCGGCTTGACCAGCAGCTCGAACTCGAGGTCGGTGCGGCGCGGCACGCCGAAGCGTTCGTCGCCGTACGGGAACGGGGTCATCCGTCCCGTACGGGCGTAGCCGCGCCGCTCGTACCAGGCGATCAGCTCCTCGCGGGCGGTGATCACGGTCATGTGCATCTCACGGACCGCCCACTCGGCCACCGCGAACCGCTCGGCCTCGGCGAGGACCGCCTTCCCGAGCCCGCCGCCCTGGAGCCCCGGCCGCACGGCGAACATGCCGAAGTAGGCGTGTTCGCCGCGGCGCTCCAGCTGGCAGCAGGCGATCAGCTCGCCGTCCCGCTCGACGACCATCATCCGGCCGTCCGCATCCCGTACGACGGCCGTCACGCCCTCGGGATCGGTGCGCTGCCCGCCCAGGATGTCCGCCTCCGTCGTCCAGCCGGTCCGACTGGCATCCCCGCGGTACGCCGACTCGATCAGCGCGACCAGCGCCTCGACGTCGGCTTCGGTGGCCCCGCGGTAGGTGAGCGCGGCGGTGTTCGTGGCGGGGGTGTGCATGGCGGCGGTAGTCCTCTCCCTGCGCGGCCGGAACCGGCGGATGACGAGAAGAAGACCCTAACCCCGTCCCGTCCGGGAGGGGGTGCGTAGGGTCGCGGTCATGGTGCACGTACTGAGCAGCCGCACACTGCTGCGGCCGACGGACCCCGACCGCTCGCGGGCCTTCTACGGCGAGGCGCTGGGCCTGGCGATCTACCGCGAGTTCGGGACCGGCCCCGAGCGCGGCACGGTCTACTTCCTGGGCGGTGGCTTCCTGGAGGTCTCCGGCCGCTCCGAGACCCCGCCCGCGCCCGGGCTCCAGCTGTGGCTCCAGGTCGCGGACGCCGAGGCGGCCCACGAGGAGCTGGCGGCCCGGGACGTGGAGATCCTGCGGCCGCCGAAGAAGGAGCCGTGGGGGCTGGTCGAGATGTGGATCGCCGACCCCGATGGCGTCCGCATCGCGGTCGTGGAGGTCCCCGAGGACCACCCCCTGCGCTACCGCCCCTGACGCGCCCCGGCCCAGGGGGGCGGGACACCCCCTACGCCACGCCGAGCAGGCGCAGTCCGGCGGCGGTGACGGCCGCGGCCAGGACGACCACCAGGAACGGCGCCTTGCGCCAGGCCAGCACTCCGGCGACCACGACCCCGGCGGGGCGGGCGATCCCGGCGGGGTCGTGGCCCTCGGTGAGCGCCGTCGTCGCCGCGACGGCGGCCAGCAGGACGATGGCGGAGGTCTCCATCAGCTTCTCCGCCCGCGCCGGAAGCGTGATCCGGCTGCGCAGCAGCGGCCCGGCGAACCGGAGGGCGAACGTACCGGCCGCGAGCGCGAGGATCGCGGCGGCCAGCGTCAGGGAGCCGGGCACGGGCGCTCCTTCTCGGGGTCGTTCGTCCTGTGCGGTAGGGCGGTGAGCGCCACCCCCGCCAGGGCGAGCAGGACGGGCACCCCGGCGGGCAGGAAGGGGGTGGTGGCCAGGGCGATGGCGGCGCCTGCCGGGACCGCCAGCCGCTTGTCCCGGTCGCGCAGCGCGGGCAGGACCAGGGCCAGCAGGATGGCCGGGAACATCGCGTCGAGCCCGAACAGGTCGGTGTCGTCGATGACCGTGCCGATCAGGCCCCCGGCCACCGCGCCCAGCGGCCAGCACAGGAGGATGCCCAGGCCACAGGCCCAATAGGCGGCGCGCTGTCGCGCGATGCCGTCCTGGGCGAGCGCGAAGACCACGCTCTCGTCGTTCATCAGATGGCTGCCGAGGAAGCGCCGACGGCCGCGTCCGAGGACATCGGGCAGCGCCAGCCCGAACGGCAGATGGCGGGCGTTGACGACCAGCCCGGCCAGCACCGCCGCGATGGGGCTGCCGCCCGCGGCGATGAGCCCGACGAACAGGAACTCCGAGGCACCGGCGAGCACCAGCACGCTCAACGCCGCCGGAACCCACAGCGGGAGACCGGACGCAACGGCGATCGCCCCGTACGACAGGCTGGTGACACCGACGGCGAGGCAGACGAGCGCGATGTCCCGCAGCAGCACACGATCGAGCGTTCTCCATATCGAATGCATGACGCATATAATGAACACCGGGAACTGCGTTCGTCAAACCGAACACATGACGTCTGGAGCGAACGGATGGCACAGGAAGTACCGGCTTCGGCTTCGGCAGCCTCGACGGCCTCGGGGGCCTCGGCGACCTCGGCCGCTTCGGGCAAGGTCCCGATGGACTCGATCGCGGCCGTACTGCGACGCGAGCGCGGCCGGGCGGGGCTGTCGCTCACCGAGGTGGCCCGGCGCGCCGGAGTCGCGAAGTCCACGCTCTCCCAGCTGGAGTCCGGCAGCGGGAACCCGAGCCTGGAGACCCTGTGGGCGCTGTGCGTCACCCTGGACGTGCCGCCCTCGCGGCTCCTCGACCCGCCGCGCCCCCGCGTCCACGTGATCAGGGCCGACGAAGGGGTGACACTCGCCTCCGCGCAGGCCGACTACCAGGCCGCCATGCTCTCCGCGGGCCCGCCCGGCGCACGCCGGGACATCTACCGCCTCAGCGCCGAGCCCGGTGCGGCGCGCGCCTCCGATCCGCATATGCCCGGCGTGGTGGAGCACGTCGTCCTGGCCTCGGGCCGGGCCCGGGTCGGCCTCGCCGACGACCCGGTCGAGCTGCGCCCCGGTGACTACGTCTCCTACCCGGCCGATCTGCCCCACGTCTTCGAGGCGCTCGAACCGTCGACGCGGGCCGTGCTCATCTCCGAGCACAACTGACCCACTCGCCCACCCGTACCGCCCGCCGGGCGTCCGCGCGCTCCCCCACTGCGCCCGTGCGCTCCCGTAGCCCGGTCCACGCCCGGGCAACCTCCCGACATACGTCCGCAGACGTTCGCGGCGTTCCGGACCGGGAGGTGTGCCGTGCACGGGCCTCCGCTGATCGGCTGGCTGCTGGTCGCACTGTGCGCCGCCACCGGCACGTACTGCCTGCTCCAGATGCGCGGCGAGCCGCCAGGACCGGGCCGCCGGATCGCGCGCGCCGAGGCACTCATGGGATGGGGGATGGCGGCGATGGCCGTACCGTCCGCCACCCTGGACCCCCGGCCGTGGGGCCCGCCCGCCTTCGCGGCGGTGTTCGGCGTCGCGGCCGTACGGGCGGTGGGGCACCACCATCTGCACCACGCCGTAGGGGCGTTGGCCATGGCGTACATGGCGTTGGCGATGATGACGGGCACCCCGGGCGGCCACGGCCATGACGTCTCCGTGGCGGCGGGCGGGCACATGACGGCGGGCGGTGACATGGCATCGGACGCCGCAGCGGGCGGCATACCGGCGCTCACCGGCGCGCTCCTCGCCTACTTCGCGGTCTACGCGGTCCGATCCGGGCTGCGGCTGCTGCCGATGACGGACGGCGCGGTGGCGGGCGCGCCGCCCGTCGGCTGGTCGCGGCGGCCCGAACTGCGGCATGCGTGCAGGCTCACGATGGCGATAGGGATGTTCGCGATGCTGCTGACGCTGTGAGCGCGCCCGCCGGGGCGTACGCCGGGTGACGGCGTCCGCCCGTCGGGCACGCCGGGTGACGCCGCCGGGCAAACCGTGGCGTACGTCACTTCGCCCGCGCGGACATACCCGGGCCGACCGCCGCGACCATAGGGTGACGGCCATGATGGTCCCGCTCGCGCTGATGGGCCTCGGCGCACTGGTGGCGGCAATGGCGCCGCGCCTGATGTCCCGTTCCACATGGGTCGACCGCGAACCCGTACTCGCACTGTGGGTATGGCAATGCGTCGTCGTAGGAGTGCTGCTGTGCTGCGCACTCACCATGGCACTCACCGCCGCGGCGGCCTCGGAGGCCGTCCGCGGGAACGTCTTCGCGCCCGCGCCCAACGGCGTCGTGGAGGCGTACGCGCTGTCCGGCTACGGCCCCTGGGCGGCGCCCGTCGCCCTCGCCCTGGCCTTCGGCGCCGCATGGTCGGCTCTGATGCTCACCCGCGAGATCGGCCGCGCCCGCGCCTGGCGCAGGCAGCACCGCGCCGAACTCCTCGTCCGCTCCCCCGTCTTGCCCGGCGAGGAGCCCGCCGGGGAGCGGCTGGTGGTCCTGGAGGGAGACAAGCCCGACGCCTGGTGGCTGCCGGGCCCCACGCCCCAGCTCGTCATCACGACCGCGGCCCTGCGCCGCCTCAAGGGGCGTCGGCTGGACGCCGTGATCGCCCATGAGCAGGGCCACGCGCGGGCCCGCCACCACTGGCTGCTGCACTGCTCCGGAGCGCTGGCCGGGGGCTTTCCGCAGGTGCCGGTGTTCGCGGCGTTCCGGGACGAGGTGCACCGGCTGGTCGAGCTGGCCGCCGACGACTCCGCGTCACGGCGGTTCGGGCGGACGACGACCGCGCTGGCACTCGTGGAACTCAACGAGGACCGGGGGGTGTTCGGCCCCTGCCCCAGCGGACTCGCACAGGTCCCCCAGCGGGTGGACCGGCTCCTGGCCCCCGCGGCGCGCTTCTCCCCCGTACGCCGTCTGCAACTCACCGCCGCGGCCGCGCTGGTCCCCGTCGTCCCGCTGCTGGTGACCCTGGTCCCGGCGCTGCCGGTGCTGGGCTGAGCGCCGCCGGTGCCGGGCTGAGTCGCTGCCCTCACCCGCGGGACGGCTCCCACCTGCGTGCTGGCCCCGCACACCCGGCGTCGGCGATCATCGACCCATGCAGCCGCAGACCCGCCCCCCGCACACCTTCCGCATCGCCGCGGTGCTCAGCGTCCTCTTCGTCGTGCTGCTCGCTCTCGTCGCCGCCCGCTGGGGGCCGCTGACGGGCGCGGACCGGGACGTCGTCGTCCCGCTGCACCGCATCGCGCTCGACCACCCCGGCTGGACCCAGACCAACAGAGTGCTGACGGACTGGATCTGGGACCCGTGGACGATGCGCGCCATGACGGCCGTGATCGTCCTCTGGCTGCTGCTGCGCCGTAAGCGGACGCCCGCCCTGTGGGTCGCCGTCACGGCCGCCGCCGGTACGGCCCTCCAGCAGGGCGTGAAGGCGGTCCTCGACCGCCCCCGCCCCCACTGGGCGAACCCGGTGGACTCGGCGCACTACGCGGCCTTCCCCTCCGGCCACGCCCTCACCGCGACCGTCACCTTCGGGCTGCTGCTGTGGATGCTGAAGCTACACGGCGCCCCCGCCCCCTGGCAGCGCGTGGCCACCGCCGTGGCCGCCGTCTCCGTGCTCGGCGTCGGATTCACCCGGCTGTACCTGGGCGTCCACTGGCTCACCGACATCCTCGGCGGCTGGCTGCTGGGCGCCGCGCTGGTCGCCTGGGCGGTCGCCACCTACCCCGTTATCCACAGGGGCGAGCAGAAATCCTCCTCCGATGGGAGAGTTCGTCCATGAGCAATCTCGATCTGCGCCCCACGGCGACCGTATGCGGCGGCCGCGCCGACGTCACCGCGCGGCCGGTGCGCGAGCTGCTGACCTCCAAGCAGGTCCCGCTGGGCGAATCCACCGTGGTGCGCCGTCTGCTGCCGAACCTGGGCCGCCGCATGATCGGCGCATGGTGCTTCGTCGATCACTACGGCCCGGATGACATCGCCGACGAGCCGGGCATGCAGATCCCCCCGCACCCCCACACGGGCCTCCAGACGGTGAGCTGGCTGCACGACGGCGAGGTGCTGCACCGCGACAGCCTCGGCAGCCTACAGACCCTGCGCCCCGGCGAGTTGGGGCTGATGACCTCGGGCCGGGCCATAGCACACTCCGAGGAGTCCCCCCGCACCCACGCCCCGCTCCTGCACGGCGCCCAGCTATGGGTGGCCCTCCCCGACAGCGACCGGCACACGGCCCCCACCTGGGAGCACCACACCGACCTACCGCAGATCACCGGCGGCGGAGGCCTGCGCGCCACCGTCATCCTCGGCGACCTCGACGGCGCGGCCTCGCCCGGCACCACCTTCACGCCCCTGATGGGCGCCGACATCACCCTGGCAGCAGCCACCGACACCCGCCTGCCGGTGCGCCCCGACTACGAATACGCCGCCCTCACCATGTCCGGCGAAGCCGAGGTCGACGGCGTCCGCCTGGCCCCCGGCTCCCTCCTCTACCTGGGCTGCGGCCGCAGCGAGCTTCCCCTGCGGGCGGATGTGGACAGCGCGTTCATGCTGCTGGGCGGCGAGCCGTTCGAGGAGAAGATCGTGATGTGGTGGAACTTCATCGGCCGCTCGCACGACGACATCACCCAGGCCCGAGAGGACTGGGCAGCAGGCCGCCGCTTCGGCGCCGTCCACGGCTACGACGGTCCTCCACTCCCCGCTCCCGAACTCCCCCCAGTGCCGCTGAAACCACGCGGACGCATGCGTTGACCTGCACTTTCATCGAAAGCGAGCTGCCACCGAACGCTTGATCATTTATAGTCGACACCCGGCTGCAACATGACATGGACACGCCCCTTGCTGCCGCTTCACAGGGTCAGTGACGAGTCCCAGGTTTGGCCGTCTGTGACAGCCCCTGGCAGACCTTATGCTGACCCAATGCTGACTTTTCTGACTACTCGTCAGCCCTAGGCGCTTGGAACAGCAAGGCTCGACATCCAGTCGCACCGCCACAACGCATCTCGCCGTGCATCACCACACGGTGCTAATCTCGCGGCCGGAGCTGAGCTCCGGACCGCTACCGAGAGCGAACCCCACTCGGACGCCTTCTCGCATGGAGGCCAGCCAGATCGACGCTGTCCGTCGTTTGTGGGGTCAAGCCAGACACGCAGCCTCACCACGACGGCATGACACATCGTGGAGGCTGCCCGATGTGGGCCACGCTCACCAACCTGGTCAACGCATCGCCGTGGGTGCTGCTGTTCATTCTCCGCCCAGCTCTCATCTGCATCACCATCTTCGCTGTCAGTTGCGCAGGCCTTCGGGGCACGGCACCCCAGGAACGCCCAGCCATCCTTCGCGAATGCGCGGAGATAGCACGGGCGCTCAGCAAATTGCCGCCCTTTAGACGGCAGCGATAGCGCATGAGCATCCCCACTGCGCAGGGACCGGCCGAGAACCGATTCGGTGCTGCTGACCGTGCGCTTGGGATGCATCTGTTTGCGCACCTCAGTTAGGGGTATCGCCGAGGTGAGCGCAGAAGCCGCCAGTAGTTGATCTTTGGGTTCGGTGATCATCGGCCGTCACCCATTCAGCTCGGTGTCGTTGATGGTGATGTTGACCCTCAGATCGAGCGTAAAGCTGTATCACCGCGTCGTGGTGTAGCCCTCTGTAGTCAACGTGCCGGTCGGCCGCCGGCTCGGGGTGGGAACCAATCGAGCAGCGGATATCGGTAGCAGTTATTCCGCTTCGAGGTCGGCTTATCGGACTTCCGTGCTCTGCTGCCTTGCCGTGGTGCTGCCGCAGTAAATCCGGTATTTACTGCGGTAGTTGTGAATACGTCTCCGCGATCGAGTAACCGCCCGAATGCGTTTCTGCTGTGCGGACTTGAGGGGAGTGGACTGTCAGTGCCCGGGGCCAGCATGCTTACCTGGGTCATGCCCCAGATCCTCCGTCACGGGCAGGCACTCGGCGAGCAGGTCGACGACGTCGCGCCAGGCTCGCTGCGCGTGCCGTGGGTGGTAGCCGACGCCGGGGACCACGGGGTGGCCGACCGGCGGGTGGTGGAAGGCGTGCAGGGCGCCGCCGTAGACCGCGAGGCGCCAGTCGACGCCCGCGGCCTGCATCTCAGCGGTGAACGCGTTCCGTTGCGCGGGCGGCATGATCGGGTCTTCCGACCCGACCCCGGCCCACACCGGGCAGCGAATGCGCGCCGCCTCGCCCGGTCGGCCCGTGGTCAGTGCGTTGACTGTCCCGATCGCGCGCAGGCTGACGCCGCCGCGCCCGAGTTCCAGCCCGACGGCACCCCCGGTGCCGTAGCCGACGGCGGCGATCCGGTCGGGGTCGGTCCGCGGTTCGGTGCGCAACACATCGAGCGCCGCATGGCCGATGCCTCGCATCCGCTCGGGATCAGCGAGCAGCGGCAGGCAACGGGCCAGCATCTCCTCGGGGTCGCCCAAATAGCGCCCGCCATGAAGGTCGAAGGCCAGCGCTATATATCCCAGCTCGGCGAGAGCATCGGCCCGGCGGCGCTCGACGTCGCTGAGCCCCATGCCCTCTGGTCCGAGCAGCACCGCGGGCCGGCGGTCGACACCGGCCGGGAGCGCGAGGTGCCCGATCATCGTCAAACCGTCGGCCGGATACTCGACCGTACGCGTCGTAATCGTCGTCATGAGACTGGACTGTAGTGATCGTCGAGCCCGGTCCGGCCGGTGTTCTGCCGCTGGCAGAACAGCGCGGGTATCCCTCTGAAATACGGCGCGGGCCCACAAGAACCGTCACAAACCCCGCCCCCACGGCAGCGCTATCGGATCACCTGCCCGGGCCACGGTGTTGGAGGCTGACCCTCGCAGCAGGATTCTGGGGTATACCGGCCCGCTCCCGTGAAGGGCGTCACCAGCTAGTTCCCTCACGGCTCAGGCAGCCTGGCCGAGACCGGCGGCGGTCAGGTCCTGCTCGCGCAGCGGGGTGAAGTCGACGTCGAGTTTTGGGTCGTACGCCTCGGGCTGGATGCCGAGTTCGTGGGTGCTGTACTCGCCGAACCGGTTGATGTGCTCGGTCAGGTACGGCGTGCGCTGCCGCATCGACTTCAAGTACGCCCTCGGCCTGGAGCTGGAAGACCCCGGCTTCCACCACAGCGTGCTGTCCGACTTCCGCGACCGGCTCGCCGAGGGCGACCGCGCCGACCGGCTGCTGGGCCTGGCACTGACCCGGATCCGGCGGGCCGGCCTGCTCAAGGGGCGCGCCGCCCGCGCCAGTCGACCATTTCCATTTCCATAAACTGTGAATATAAAAATGCTATGCTTCGAGCATGAGTCGTCAAGACACCGCTCCTGGCGCGTCCGCCGCCATCGGGGCAGCCCTCTACGGCCTGGCCACCAGGGCCGCGAGACGCCTGCCCCGGGACATGAGCCTGACGTCCGCCGCCACCCTGGCCACCCTGGACCGGACCGGCCCGCGGCGCATCACCGATCTGGCCGCGGTCGAGGGCGTCACCCAGCCCGCAATGACCGCCCTGGTCCGGGTGATGGAGGAGTCCGGCCTGGTCGAGCGGCGGGGCGACGCGTCCGACAAGCGGGTCACGCTGGTGTGCCTGACCGAGGCCGGCGCCTCCTATGTCCGGACGCGGCGCCAGGCGGGCGTCCACGCGTTCGAGCGGTTGATCGGCGAGCTCACCGGCGACGAGGTCGAGGCACTGGTGGCGGCCCTTCCGGCGCTGAAGCATCTGGAAGAGCTCGAAAGCCAGGACCGCGAAGGGCCGAAGCAGTGACCGGGCAGCCGGTCGGCGGGGTCGCGGTGAAGGCGTTCCCGGTGGCGCGTTCCGAGGCGCGGCTGCTGGTCCCCGCCCTGATGTTCATCGCTCTGGTCGTGGCGGCGGTCGCCAGCCTCGGGACGCCGCTCATCACCAGCGTGGCGACCTCGTTCCACGTCTCGCTCGGCAGCGCGCAGTGGACGCTGACCGTCGCGCTGCTCAGCGGCGCCGTCGCCACGCCGGTCCTGGGCCGGCTCGGAGCCGGCCCGCACCGGCGGGCCACGATCCTCGCCACGCTGGCGGTCGTCGTCGTCGGCAGCGCGCTCACCGTGCTGCCGCTGCCGTTCGCGTGGCTGCTGGCCGGCAGGGCGGCCCAGGGCGTCGGGCTCGGGCTGACGGCGCTGATGATGGGCGTGGCCCGGGACCACCTCCCCGAGGAGCGCAGCGCGGCCGTGATCGCCCTGATCTCGGTGGTCTCGATCATCGGGGCCGGCGTCGGCTACCCGCTGGCCGCACTGCTCGCCGAGCTCGGCGGGGTACGGGCCGCCTACGGCCTCGGCCTGGTCGTCACCGCCGCCGCCCTCCTGACCGCTTGGCGCTCCATGCCCGAAGCCCCCGAAGGCCGCTCCGCCCACGTGGACGTGGCAGGCGCGGTCATCCTGGCCGCTGCGCTGCTCCTGGTGCTGTTCCTCGCCGGCGAACGGAATCTGTGGAGCCGGCACCTCGCCGTGGCGGCGGGCCTCGCCGTCGTCGCGGTGGCGCTGCTCTGCGTCTGGGCCGTCATCGAGCTGCGCAGCACGACGCCCCTGGTCGATGTGCGGGCGGTGCGGCACCCGGCGGTCGCCGGGGCGAACCTCGCCATGTTCGTCGGCGGGATCGGCATGTACCTGCTGCTCACGCTCATCACCCGGTACGCGCAGACGCCGCACGGCGCCGGCTACGGCTTCGGGCTGACGACCTTCGTCGCCGGGCTGGTCCTCATCCCGTTCTCGGTGCTGGGGTTCGTCGCCGGCAAGCTCACGCCACGGGTCCGGACGCGGATCGCCGACCCCCTGCTCCTGGCCGGCAGCGCCGTCGTGGTCGGCGGCGGGTTCGCCCTGTTCGCGGCGGCCCGGTCGGACCTGGCCGAACTGTTCGCGGCGATGGGCGTGCTCGGCTTCGGCGTCGGCGGCTTCTCGGCCGCGATGCCCGGCGTCATCCTGGCCGTCACCCCCAAGAGCGAGACGTCGAGCGCCATGAGCTTCAACTACGTCGTCCGCAGCGTCGGGTACTCCCTGGGCAGCGCCATCGGCGGCCTGATCCTCGCCGCGGGCACCGGCCCCGGCCACCTCTTCCCCGACGACAGCGCCTACACCACCGCGGCGCTGGCCGGCATCGGCGCCATGGCGATCACGACGCTGACAAGCCTCGCTCTCGCCCGCCGACGCTCCTCCGAGACCAACCCGTAAGTCAGATGCACTCATCCCAACACTGGAGGTTCCATGCCCAAGGGCTACTGGGTCAGCGTCTACCGCACCATTTCAGACCCTGAGAAGCTGGCTGCTTACAACAAGCTGGCTGGTCTGGCCGTCGAGCCCGGGGGCGGTCGGACCCTCGTCCGTGGCGGTCGGGTCGTGGCGCATGACGCCGGAATCGCCGAGCGCGTCGTCCTGGTCGAGTTCGACAGCTTCGAGCAGGCCGTCGCGGCGCACGAGAGTGCGGCCTACCAGGAGGCGCTGGTCGCCCTCTCCGACGGCGTCGAGCGCGACTTCCGCATCGTCGAAGGCATCGACTGACCGAGGTCCAGTCGGATCTTCACTGAAGCAGCAGGATTCTGGGGTATACCGGCCCGCTCCCGTGAAGGGCGTCACCAGCTAGTTGTGCTGTCCGGAGAGGTTGGTGATGCGGCTGGCTGGGGTGTGGCCGTGTGGGGTCGGTGGTAGTTGTACCAGTCCAGCCAGTCGGGAAACGCTGCCTGACGTTCGCGCTCTGAGGTGTAGGGCTGTTGGTAGGCCCATTCGTCCAGCAGGGTGCGGTGGAAGCGCTCGACCTTGCCGTTTGTCTGCGGTCGCCAGGGGCGAGTCCAGCGTGGGCTGATGCCCAGGTCACGGCACGTATCGCGCCAGGTGTTCTTGCTGTAAGCCCAGGCGTTGTCGGTCAGCACCCGCTCGACGGTCACGCCGTGGTCGGCGAACCAGACGGCAGCTCGTCGTAGGAAGGCCGCGCAGGTGGCCGCCTTCTCGTCGGGCAGGTCTTCGGTGTAGGCAAGGCGGGAGTGGTCATCCAGCGCGGTGTGCAGAAAGGCATAGCCGACCCTGGTCTTGTTCTTGCGGCCGGCCGCGCGGCCCAGGACTTTGTGCCCGCCGCCGTCGGGGATGCGGCCGAGCTTCTTGACGTCGATGTGGACCAGTTCGCCCGGGCGGGAGCGTTCATAGCGGCGGAGGGGTTCGCCGGTGGCCCGGTCGCAGACGGTCAGCGGTGGCGGGCCGTGGCGTTGGAGGATGCGGTGAGCGGTGGAGGCGACGACGCCAGCACGGGCGGCCAGCCGCAGCGGGCCGATCCGGTGTTCACGGCGCATCCGCAGCACCCGCTCCTCCACACCGGCGGGTGTCCGGCGTGGTGAGTGATGGGGGCGGCTGGAGCGGTCGTGCAGGCCCGCTGCCCCGTGACGGCGGTAGCGTCCGGCCCAGCGGGCTGCGGTGGTGTGGCTGACCTGGAACCGTTCGGCCGCCCGTCGCAGCGGCCAGCCGTCCTCGACGACACACCGGGCCAGATGCAGCCTGCCGGTTGGAGTCAGCGGGGCGTTACGGTGGATCAACGAGGGCCTCCTGCGTGTTGGTGCAGATGTCGCAATCCACACCGAACCCAGAGGCCCTCACCTCATGCAAGGCCCCCTGAAGGCGAGTCGCCTGTCACCAACGTCCCCGGACAGCACAGCTAGTTCCCTCACGGCTCAGGCAGCCTGGCCGAGACCGGCGGCGGTCAGGTCCTGCTCGCGCAGCGGGGTGAAGTCGACGTCGAGTTTCGGGTCGTACGCCTCGGGCTGGATGCCGAGTTCGTGGGTGCTGTACTCGCCGAACCGGTTGATGTGCTCGGTCAGGTACGGCGAGATGTGCGCCAGATCTTCCGGGTCAATCTCCCATCCCTCTTCCCAGCAGCTGGCGGACGATCTCCGCGATGTCCAGGGCATTGCGGAGATCGTCCGCGTTCGTGAGCAGGGCGTTGAACTTCATCGCCTTTTCCTGCTCGATGGGGTCGTTGTCGGCGATGACGCCGCGGTTGCCGAAGCCGATCCACTGGGAGAACCGGTTGAACGACTCGACCTTCTTGGTCGCCGCGGTCACCCGTCGGCGAAGCGGCGCGTCCGAGAGGTAGCGCAGGAGCTGGACGCTGCGGATCACGCGGCCGACCTCGCGGAAGGCGGCGTAGGTGGCGTTCTTGCGCGACCCGGAGCGCAGGCGCTTGAGCAGTGTGGAGGAGGAGATGGTGCCCTTGCGTACGAAGACGGCGACGCGCATCAGGTGGCGGAACTGGGACTCGATCAGGTCGAAGTCGATGACGTGCTTGCCCGGCTCGCCGAACAGGGCGTCGATGTGCACGTACTCGCTCTGCTTGGAAGGCCGGTAGAAGGCCAGTTCCTTCCAGTTCCTGATCCTGGGCATCGAGTCGAAGCCCAGCAGGTGGGCGAGCGCAAAGACAGGGAAGCTCTGGCCCTGCGTATCCGCGTGCACGGTGGTCGGCTGCACCTCGCTGGTGTTCTCAAGACCTGGAACCGGGCACTGCGAACCTCCGCCTGCTGAAGCGCACAGCCCGCACACCTGTACCCGCGACAGCCTTCTGGAGACGCCGTGAACACTGTGTCCATACTCATCCTGCCAACGAAGCGGCTTGTGCACGTACTTGACGCTTGGGCACGCAGCGCCTGCCGCTCGCTTCGTACGGATACCTGGTGGTGGGTATGACTACGGCAAACGGGGATGCGTCCTCGTCACCAGATGAACCCGCAGGCGTGCCCGGTCCCCGCCGTGAACCGCTGGATCTTCCGCCGGCGTCGTTACCCACAGGGCCGAGGGACGGTGATGTGGCCGATGAGCTGGAAGAGGCCTACTGGGCGGTCTATGACGGCGCAGCTGCCAAGTCGACGGTCGGTGAAGTTCTCGTGCGGCTGCCGCGCATCGTGCGGCAGGTCGGCCGACTGGCGTGGCAGGCCGACCGGTCGGCCACGTTGGCGGTCGTGGTGCTGCAGTTGGCCTCGGCAGCGATGTCGGCCTTCGGGCTGGTGGCATCGGTCTCCGTGCTCCGTGAACTGTTCGGTCATGGGCCGACGCCGGACAAGGTTCGCAACGCGGTGCCGCAGATCCTTCTCGTAGTGGGCTTCCTGTCCGCACGGGCGCTTCTTGAGGCCGGAGTGTCCGTCGCCCAGGCGCGGGTGACCCCGAAAATCCGTACGGCCCTGGAATGCGACTTCCTGCGGTTGACCGCGCATGTGCGGCTGGAAGTCGTCGATGATGCCGACTGGCATGACGATGCCTATCGCGCTTCCGACCGCGGGCTGTTCTACGCCCGGCAGATCGTCGGCCAAGTCATCTCGCTGGCTTCCGCCCTTCTCGAGCTGATCGGGACGGCCGGCGTGCTCACCTCTTTACACCCCGTCCTTCTCCCCCTGCTCCTGCTGTCCGTCCTGCCCGTGGGCGTGGCGGCGGTACGTACGGCGCGAGCCCGGTTCCACAGTTTCAAGCGGTGGAACGCTCTGCAGCGCCGGGTTCGGGTCTTCTCCTGGCTGTTGCTGGAGCGGGACGCCGCCGCCGAGCTGCGCTCCGACACCGCGCAGAACGCCCTCTTGGATGAGCACCGTCGACTGGCCGCCCGGATCGCCGAGGAGGACACGAATCTCGGGGTCAGCTCTGCCGTGCTGACGCTGGCCGGGCGGGCCGTGGGAGGGATCGGAACGGGCATCACCTATGTCGCGCTGGGAGCCATGCTGATTTCCGGATGGCTTCCCCTCGCGGCCGGGGCCGGTGCGGTCCTGGCGATCCAGACCGGGCAGACCGCGCTGCGGCGCTTCGTGGACGTGGCGCACTTGGTCTACGAGCACGCCATGTGGGTCGATGACCTGCTGAAATTCCAGGAACGCTGCCGCGAGCTGCAGCCCCGCCGACGTGGCCTGGCCGCACCCACCACCGTCGCCGCCCTCACGCTCAAAGACGTCAGCTTCACCTACCCCGGCAAGAAGACACCGGCCCTGAGCGGCATCTCGATGACGCTGCGAGCCGGAGAGACCGTCGCCTTCGTCGGCGTCAACGGCTCCGGAAAGAGCACCTGTTCACGGCTGCTCGCCGGGTTGTACGAGGCGAGCGAAGGCACCGTGTGCTGGGACGGGGTGGATGTGAGGGAGATGGACGCCGAGTCGTTGCAGGCGCGCGTCGCCACCGTGCTCCAGGACCCGGTCCACTTCCCATTCAGCGCCTTGGCGAACCTGACCATCTCGCGCGGCACGCTCACCGGAGCCGACCCTCAGCGGGCCTGGGAGGCCGCGGTGGCTTCCGGAGCGGACCAGGTCATCGCCGACCTGCCGGGAACGTGGCAGGCGGTGCTGTCCAAACGGTTCCGGGGCGGTCAGGAGCTGTCGGCCGGCCAGTGGGCGAAGATCGCCGTCGCACGAGGACTGTACAAGAACGCCCCCGTACTGCTGCTCGACGAGCCGACCGCGAGCATGGACCCCAAGGCCGAGCACGCCGTGTATCAGGCGGTTCTGCGGAACAAGGGAAGGGCCGATCAGATCACCGTGCTGATCTCGCACCGGCTGGCGAGCGTCATCGAGTGCGACCGGATCTTCGTCTTCGACAGCGGCAGGATCACCGAAACCGGCTCGCACCAGCAGCTCATGGACCTCGGCGGCGACTACGCCCAGATGTTCACCCTCCAGGCAGCCGGCTACCAGGCCGCGTCCGCGGCGTCCGACTCGCAGCCAAAGACGGTGCACCCGTGAACGAGCAGACATCGCCCATCGGCTCAGCCCTGCCGCGCGCGTTCCCACCGGCGAACGCCTCAGCGCTGATCTACAACGGGTCCGGCGAGTACCTGCTTCACCTGCGGGACGAGATTCCCGGCATCTGGGAGCCGGGATCATGGTCCCTGCTCGGCGGCGGCCGTGAACCAGACGATCGGTCTCTGGAAGAGACGATCAGGCGGGAACTGCGAGAAGAGGCCGGCCTCGACCTCCCTGTCCTCGTCCCCTTCGCAGTGGAGCACGCCCGAGGCAGCGACGGCACGACCGTCCCGATCCAGATCTTCGCCGGCCACTGGTCCGGCGATCCCACGGCCTTGGACCTGACCGAGGGCGTCATGCTGCACTGGTTCCCGCCAGAAGTCATGCCACGCCTGAGGATGCCCCCTTCGACCCGCGACCTGGTCCGCCGCCACGCCGAGCTGCTCCATGCCGACCGTTACGGCTCCGCGCCGTCGGCGACGGACGCCAGCGCTCTCACGACCGCCCACCGGTCTCCGCACCCGCACACCCCATCAGCAGCGACCGCAGGCGGAAGGGCCGTCCTCAACGTCATCGGCGTCCACCTCTACCTGGAAAACACCGACGGCGAGGTCCTGCTCGGGCTGCGCCATCCTGACTCCGCATACGCGGGATCGACGTGGCACTTCCTGGCTGGCCACTGCGAGCAGGAGTCCGCCGTTGCCTGTCTCGTCCGAGAAGCACGTGAAGAAGCCGGCCTGCTGATCGACCCCGCCGACGTCACCTACGTGCACGCCGTCCATCTCGTCGACACACCCGGCACGCAGCCACGGATGCAGATGGTCTTCCGCGCCCGGCACTGGACAGGTACGCCGGAAATCCTTGAGCCCGACAAGTGCGTCGCCTGGAGCTGGTGGCAGCCGGAGACGCTCCCGGATCCGATCGTGCCCTACACCCGCGCCGCGATCGAAGGCATCCAGGCGGGCCGCCTCTACACCGAGATGGGCTGGTCGTGACCGATAGCCTCACGAGCTGCTCCACTTAGGCACCAAAAGCATCGTGATGCCGCACCAGCAGCGTCCGATCCCGTCTTGCCCAGCCGGGAGCGGTACACCTCACTCCTCGTAGGTGCCGTCGCTGCTGGCGTCACCAAAGGTGCCCACCAGCACGCTGACCACTGAAAAGCCGCGGAATGAGTTTGCCAAAATCAGCGCCTTCAAGGCGGGCTGGGCTGATCGAGTCGCCTGCCGACATCAAATGCGTACCGACGTGCGTCCCCCTGGATCAAGCAGTACGGGTACGGGCCGAGATCATGGACCGGGTGGCGGGGCGACCCCGCCCCTGGGCATCGCCATCATCGCGTTCCACCCGGAAGCCGAGCAGTTGGAGGCGCGCCCGAGTTCGGCCGCGACCACCGAAGGCCAACATCACCGTCGGCAGACCGCACAAGAGCACGCTTCTCCCCGACGAGTCACGACTCGAACCCCAGGCATCTGTGCCTCTTCTGTCACGCGAACACCCGATGGTGCGCTACCAATAAGGAGCAGTGAATGCGTACGGAAGCAGGCGGCGTTCACCTGCTGCGGACTACCCTCTCGTTGGTCAGCATGTTTGAAGGCAGCACTCGTGCCACAGGGTGCCTACAACGATCACCGCGCCCCGGGGTCTCACCCATGAGAGGAACCGTCAGGATGATCACGATGGCTTATGCCTTCTTCCGGGCTGGGAGCCGGCACCTCGATGTGCGCACCGGAGCCCAAGTGAATGAAAACAGCGTTGATCGCAGATAGAGCCCCAGGTCAACAAGTGTCGGCCCCGCGTTCGCGGGGGTTGCTCATCCGGGGGCGGGGTGTCGGTGTCGGGCTCTACGTCGGCCCCGCGTTCGCGGGGGTTGCTCGCGTGGGCGGACGGCGTACGCGGCGCGGACGGCGTCGGCCCCGCATTCGCGGGGGTTGCTCCTCGTACAGGGCCTGGCTCGGAGTCCGGTTCGCGTCGGCCCCGCGTTCGCGGGGGTTGCTCGGGCGGCGAGTGCGGCGACCCTGCCGAGGGCCAGTCGGCCCCGCGTTCGCGGGGGTTGCTCGTCCTTCTTGCGCACGGTCATCCCTCCTCGTAGGTCGGCCCCGCGTCCGCGGCGGTTGCTCGCCGCCGACCCCGCCGTCGTCCTCGACGTACACGTCGGCCCCGCGTCCGTGGGGGTTGCTCGCGCATGGCTTGGCTGTACGAGATCGAACGCGCCCTTCAACAACGCCGGTTCCTGGGAAGTTCATTACCGGGGCCTCCTCTTTACCAGCAGAAGCCAGCCTGGCACGCCCCCTGCAACCCGGCCACGGCGTTGGTGACGAGGCTCAGGTTTGGCCGTCTGCGACAGGCTCTGGCAGACCTCATGCTGACCCAATGCTGACTTTCCTGACTGGCCGCCAGAGTTACTGGCCGACGCCGCGCTGCGCTGCACGAACGGCGAGCCGTACGCGCTGATCGACCACTACGCCGGCGACGGGTACGCCACCGCGCCCGTGCCGAATTCCCACCGCTGGCCGCCATGTGAACGCAGACAGGCCCGCCGCGCGCGGGATTCAGCGGTCCGGTTCTCCGTCTTCTGCCTCCTTGAGTTGTTCGTCCGGGACGACGTGCACGGCGGCTTCCTCCGCTCCAGCGGCACCCGCGTCGATGCCCTCGTCCCTGGCGAGGACTTCCTTGGTGGCGTCGGGGCGGGTGCCCTCGTCGGGGGCAACAAGGCGGCCTGCGCGGTCCGTGCCGGCCTCGGGATCGATGGGCTCTCCCTCGCCCTCTTGCACATCTCCGACGCCGTCTCCCGCTGGGGCTTCGACGTCGGGAACCTCTTCGGCCAGCCGCTGGTCGAGCGTCTCCCGCTCGTGCTGTTCGGCTGCCGTTGTGCCGTGCTTGGTGACACCAAGCGGCTTCTCCGGCGGGGAGAAGCCCTCGTCGAGCATCTCGTCGTAATCACGCTCGTCCAGCGCGTCCTGGGTATCCAGAGGGGCCGCGTCCGCCTGTTCCTCGTTGGTTCCGGTCGGCTGGTAGACGTCGTCTGCCTTGTCCTCGCTCGTCATCACTGCCTCTTTTCGCATCTGAGGGTTTCGTCCGCAGTGCCGCTGATGCGGATGCGGACCGCTCGCCGGTCGAGTCAGCTCGCGGCTCGTCCGGCCATGGAGCTTGGCCCACTCGGATCTATTGCTCGAGTTACGCCTTGCCGGGATGATCGGGCGGAACCACTCCCCCCACGGTCACGGTGACGCGCTCGCCGCGTGCGCAGCGGAGCCCGTCGAGATCAGATGGCATGTCGTCGACGGCCAGGGCGGGCTCGGTCAGCCGCCGGGACATCAACCCCTTGCCCAGATAGGCGTACTGGCCACGGTGGAGGAAGTTCGGATCGGTGAGCAGGGTGAGCGCCCCATAGCGGATGAGGAGGGTGGCGTTGCCGACGAAGAGGAACTCGGCGGCTCCGTCCGGCCGAGGCGTCATGGGCCGACCACCGTCTCCTGCGCTTCCGGCCGACCGGGGGCGAACAGCGCGGCGGCCGCGGCTTGGTGGAGCGACTCCAGCACCGTGCGCTGCCGCCGGGCCCGGTTCAGCAGCTCGGCGAGCCGATCCGGGTCCAGACGGGTGTCCTGGTCGGCCGCGCCCAGCAGCGAATGCCACAGCATGGCCTTGCCCTCCACCCCGATCCGCAGGCCCTCCAGCTCGACGAGCGTGCTGAGCCCCGAACGATGCCGCAGACGGCCATTGGGCTTCAGTCGCCCGGCCTTCTCGCCCAGCCAGCCCGCGCAGAGCTTGTAGCGGCGTACGGGCACCTCAAGGTCGGCCATGATGTCCAGGAGCGCCTCCCGGTCCTCCATGATCTGTGCGGCGATGTCCTCCAGGTCGCCGCCGAAGGCCGACTGCCGGTGCTCGCGGGCCGTCCGGCGAGCGAGCTCCGCTCCGCCCGTCGCTCCTGCCGCATGGTCGTTGAGGTAGATGCCGAGCATGCGGGGGGATGTGCTGGGCTCGTTCATGATCACCCTCCCGGATCAGGCAAGGTTGCATCAGGCAATGTGCCCCTCCGGAGTGCCCAGTCATCGCCGCCTCAACCAGCCTCCTGACCTCTCCTGCCCGGCTGCTCGAACCGCGACGACGGCACCACGGATCCGGCTCGGCGACCCGGCACTCGATCACCGCCTGATCCGGCTCAAGGCGTTGCCCGACGGCTTCCAGACCGAGCTCATCGAGACGGCAGAACGTGGTCAGACAGGGCGCGGCGAAGGCAGCGTGGAGCATGTCGAGGTCTTTCGGACCTCCACCCCTACCCGCCAACACCCCCCGACTGCGAGAGGTAACGATCACTCCGCTGATCTGGGGTTTTTGCGCTGGTTGGCGTTGAAGCGCGCTTTCTTCTGACGATTCCCGCACGTGTTCATGTCACACCATTTGCGGGTGCGACTTTGACTGGTGTCGAAGAAGGCGGCTCGGCAGGTTGGTGATGCACACAAGGCCAATTTTCCGTCTCGTTCACCTGCGATGATGCTGATCGCGTCGGCGGCGATCACGCCGAGGGCATCTTCCACGCAGGAAGCCGAGCTGAGCCGCCATCGCCGCTCACCCTCGGGCGTCAGGATCGCCGCGGCCCGGCCCTGAGCGCTACAGCCATTGATGACTTGGACAGCAGACGCAGGGAGAGCGTCCTGGGTCGCGGCCGCTGTCGCGGCGGCGTGAATCGACTCCCTCAGTTCCCGAGCGAGGTCGAGCTGGGCAGTGGTGCAGGAGTCCACGGCGAGGCCGTTCACTGCCAGCCAGTCGACGAGTCGGTGCGGCGTGGGAATGCGCTCCACGGCGTTGCCATGCCGCTCCGACAGAGTCCCCGTGAAGCTGGTCGCCAGCACGCTACCGAGGCGGAAGTCAGGGAATCCAGCACGCATGGAACCACCTTAGGGGGTTGCAGCGTGGCTCTGAGAACTGCTAGAACCGCCTTAGCCGGTTCCACGATGGCCAGGAGGCCTCATGCCCCGTCTGACCAGCGACGTGCAAGCATTTGAAGCCCACGCAACTGACGCTGACCTCGACGATCTGCGCGCGCGACTGGCCGCGGCGCGACTACCGGAGGCCGAGACGGTCCATCGCGCCGCGCCCGACCCTCGCCGATGGGAACAGGGCGTTCCTCTCGCCGACCTCGTCGATGTCGTGAACTACTGGCGCACCGGGTACAACTGGAGGTCGTTCGAAGAGCGCCTGAACCGCATCGGCCAGTTCCGCACGACCATTGATGATCTGGGAATCCACTTCCTGCACCGCCGATCCGCGCGCGCAGATGCCACTCCTCTGATCTTGACGCACGGCTGGCCAGACAGCATTACTCGGTTCATCGATGTAGTGGACGAGCTGGCAGATCCGAAAGATGCAGGCGCGCCGGCCTTCCATGTCGTGGTCCCGTCGCTACCAGGCTTTGGTTACAGCGACAAGCCGGCCACCACCGGGTGGGGAACCGAAAAGATCGCGGCCGCATGGGTGGAACTGATGGGAAGGCTCGGCTACAGCAAGTTCGCAGCCCACGGCGGCGACTGGGGAGGTAATATCACCACGGTTCTCGGCGGCAGGTTCCCGGCGCACGTTCTCGGCATCCACACAACGTTCGCGGAGGGACCGCCCGGGTTGACAACGGACGGGCTGACGGCGGTCGAGCGCAAGTGGACCGAGGACACCCGCGATTTCTGGCGCCACCACGCGGCGTACGCGAAGCAGCAGGCGACCCGACCGCAGACCATCGGCTACTCGCTCGTCGACTCACCGGTCGGGCTTCTTGCCTGGATCCTTGACAAGTTCGCCGAGTGGTCGGACACCGAAGATAGCCCGTTCGAGACGATTTCCAGGGACAGCGTTCTTGACGACGTCACCCTGTATTGGCTGACGCGGACCGGCGCATCGGCGGCCCGTATTTACTACGAAAGCCACAACTCGCTGGATCCCGAACTTCGGGTCGACGTCCCGTCAGCAATCACTATGTATCCTCGCGACGTCGAGAAGTGTCCGCGCCCCTGGGCACAGGAGCGGTACCGACAGATCGTCCGATGGGGGTCGCCCGAAATCGGGGGGCATTTCCCGTCGCTGGAGGTTCCCGAGTATTTCGTCAAAGACCTGCAAGAGGGCCTCGCGGCAGTGCTGGCCGCTCATCGGTGAACGCGGCTCGGCGCCCCGGCACTCGATCACCGCCTGATCCGGCTCAAGGCGTTGCCCTACGGCTTCCAGACCGATCTCAAGAGGTCACCCGGCTCTACACCGACTGCCACGTGGCACTCACCAAGGAGATATTGCGTACCGTTATCAGCCGCGGCGAGGATCTCAAGCCGAATTCTCGCAGCGCTACGAACTGCTCAAGAAGCGGTTGCTCGTAGCCACGTTGGCTTCACTGATCGCACTCTCGATGCTGATGGTGACACTCCAGTACGGATACCTCTCCTGACCCCCTCCGGGGAGCCTGGCGCAAGCCACGCCAGGGCCACCTGAAGATGTATGCCAGTGGGCGAAACGCGGATGCCACTAGGCTGGAGAGCGCCTGCCGCGCTGGTGGAGGGAAACCGAGTCGCACGGCAAGGAGAGGTGATCGGTATGAGACATGACCGACGGCGCGATCACGGGCCGGGACCAATGGTGTATCCAGTGTTCCTCACCAGGGCACATGGTCTGTTCAATCTCGCTTCCGGGGCTTGGCCGCTGCTGCACATGACCGGCTTCAGGCGCTTCTTTCGGCCCCACACAGCCGGATCCGGAGCAGAACTGGCTGGTGAGAACGGTGGCCGGACTGCTGGTCACCACCGGGTGGGGCCAGCTGCGGGCGCGTCCGGCCGCCGATTCCCTGGCTGAGGCCCGGCGCAGTGGCCTGGGGACGGCCGCCACCCTCCTCGTGGCCGACGTGATCTCCGTACCCTCCGGCCGGGCACGCCCGGCCCACGGCCTCGACGCGGTGGTCGAAGCGGGATGGCTCGTCGCCTGGTGGGCGTGCCCGCCCCCAGGCCGCGCAGGGGCCGACCGGCGACCGCACAGCGCCCTCCGACCGGGACGCCGGGGCCGGTCGGAGCGCCGGCGCCCAGGTCCCGTACCGCACGGGTGCCGCCGGTGGCGTTACGGGGCAGGACGTGGTGGAAGCCTGTGACGGCCGGGGCGGAGGCATCGACCACGGCCGTGCGCGGGGCCGCAGACCAGGTGGGTACAGGGGTTTCCGGTTGCGCCAGCTGGTCGACCAGGTCCGCACCGTCCACCGGGCCCCGGTCAGCGGCCGTTTCAGGGCCGCTCGCCCACTCCGGTCGCCACCTCGTGGGCACGGCCCGCGGGCGAGTCCTCGGCCAGCGGCGCCGTGGGGCCGCCCGCTCCCCGCCGCAGCCCGTGCAGGAACTCCTCGAGGGCCTCGGTGGCCGTATGCCGCGGCTCCCACTCCAGCTCCCGCCGGGCGCGCGTGGTGTCCATCAGCGGGATCCGCAGCACCGCGTCGAAAAGCTCCGCGGAGGCCGGTGCCAGATGCAGCTTCCAGGCGGCCGCGACGCAACCGCGCAGGAAAGGCCGGGGCACTCGCAGCACCCGCGCGCCCAGGATCTCCGCGAGAACGCCCGCGTCCACCGGTGGCTCTGCCGCGATGTTGAACGCGCCGCGTACGTCCCGGATGGCCGCTGCCCGATAGGCCGCGGCGGCATCCTCGGTGTGCAGCACCTGGAAACGCAGCCCTGGCACATCCGGGACGACGGGCACGAGGCCCGGCCGGACCAGGCGGCCCGGCACCAGCGGCCCGCCGAAGAGCCGCCGCTGCTGGGAGGCGGACTGCCGCTGGAACAGGAAGCCGGGGCGCATCCGCACCACACGCAGGTCCGGATGACGCTGCTCGAAAGCGTCGAGGAAACGCTCCAGATACGACTTCTCCCGGGTGTACGCGGCCTCCGGCCAGCCATGGGTGGACCAGGACTCATCGACCGCGCGGCCCTTCGGCCCCGGCGCGTACGCACCAACCGACGACGCGTACACCAAAGCGGGAACACCCGCGGCGGCCACGGCCTCGAAGACTCGGACACTGCCCAGCACATTGCTGCGCCACGTGGTGACCGGCTCATGGGTGGGCTGGAACAGCCAGGCCAGGTGCACCACCACATCCGCACCCCGGAAGTGCGGCACGAGGTCCACGTCCGGGTCGCCGAGGTCCACGGCATGCCACGCCGTTTTCTCCGGTGCCCAATCCGGAACACGGCGCGCGAGCCCCAGAACCGAGGAAACGGCCGCCTCCTCGCCGAGCGCCCGCACCACCGCGGAGCCGACGTTGCCGGTGGCTCCCACCACGACCACCCGCAGTCCGGATGCGTCCGGATCCCGCTGGCGTGCTTTCGTCCGGCGATCAGCGGGCATCGGCCGCTCCTTCGGGACAGGTGGGGGGGACGAGTGGGACAGACCGGTTGCGAGGGTGCTCCCGCCCCTGCGCCGGTCGGCGCCACTCACCGCCCGAGTACCCGAAGCGGGCTGCCTCAATACGGTGCCCGGGTGGAGGGGTGTCAGGCCGCGCGCGTCAGCTCGATCCGGCCGAACAGGAGGGGTTCGGACTGGACCGGCATGGCTGGGTTGGTCGCCCAGACCAGCCACGGAGTGCGACGTCTCGGCCCGCTTGGTCCTTCGTGGCGGGGATACCCGGTCAGCGACGGCCGCACTGTGCGCTGTGGGGTCGACGTCTGCCGCGCACCACTACTGGCCCGCCGAGCCCGAATGGAGAAGCGGATGACCAAGACCATCAAAGAACAGACCGTCGGGCAGCTGGGCGGGAACGGCAGTGTCCTGGCGCGGCAGCGGCGCGATCACGCTGAGATCGACCGGCTGATGGACCACTACGCCCTTGCGGAAGGCGACGAGCGGGAGCGTGTGCTGAAGGAGATCGTCCAGCTCGTCTTCAGCCACGCCTTCGCCGAGGAAACCGTGCTGTGGCCGGTGGTCAGGCGCAGTGTGGCGGACGGAGAAGAACTCACCTCCCGCGTGGAGGAGGAGCACCAGGAGATCAACGATTTGATCGCCGAGGTCGAACGCCTGCCCCAAGGCGATCCCGTGCGTGAGGAGAAGATCGAGCGCGCCTTCAGCCTGATCCGTCAGGACATCCGCGACGAAGAAGACCTGCTGCTGCCCCGGCTACAGGGGGCGACGGACGCCGCCCGGCTGCGCCGACTCGGAGCGGTCTGGGAAGCCGCACGTCTGACCGCCCCCACTCACCCCCACCCCGTCGTCCCGCGGCGCCCTCCGGGCAACGCGGTCCTGGGCGTGCCACTGAGCGGATATGACCGGTCACGCGACCTGCTCGGCGGCCCCATCGGCCGCGGTGCCAGGAAGCTGCTGGCCTGGGGCGCGGGCCTGCTGTTCGCGGCCTTCACCGCAGCCCGATGGCTGCGCAAGAGGTCTTGAGAAGGCCCGGACCCGGAACGACGCCCATGCGGCCGTATCTCGCCGAACCCCGCGATATTCGCGGCGGCGGACTCGACGCCGGGGTGCGGGCGAGTGCATGCTGCATCTACTCGAACCGTTCATGGGCTTCGCGGACGTATCCGGCGCCCAGGGTGGTCAGGTCCAGCTGGTCAGCGATCAGCTCGCGCAGATACCCCTTGCGATGCGCAGGTGCTCCAGCTCCATGTTCAGGTGCAGCTCCCAGATCGCCTTGACCTTGGGGTCGCTCTCCTGCTCCATGCATTCGGACATCGTGGGCACTGGGGGGTGGCTTGCCGATCATGCCGGGCTCCCGGCATCGCCAGGCGTCGCCGGGACGGGCTGGGAGATTTGCGACGGCGTCGGGGTGCATACGAGTCAGCCGACAGGACGGGAGGGCGCGAAGGACCAGCGGTCCCCCGGCACGCGGTGCCGGGCGCCAGGGTCCGCAGGGCCGGGGTGAAAGGCGGGCCAGGACGAGCAGCAGCGGGGCTGTCCGACGATCGGTGCTGGACCATGTGGGTGGTGAGCGGCCCGCCCGGCATGGAGCCCGCCGCTGCGCAGGCTGCGCTGGTGCTCCCGGCGGCGCAGGACACATCTGCCACCAGGGCCATACGTCACCGCGGCGCCGCAGATGGGCGGCGGTGCCAGCGGATGGGCGGTTGCCGCCAGGAGCGCGACCCCGGCAGTGACCACCTCGCCCGGGCCAGCACCCGTGGCCGGGCCGGGATGGTGGGGTGTCTTCTGACAGAGCCTGCGTCTGCCGCCCAGTACGCCTGCCCCGCCCCGCCGCAAGCCCGCCGACCGCAGCATCCGGGTGAGCCGCCCAGCAACCGAGTGGAGTCCGTCCCGACCGGCGCCTCGAGGCGCCGGCACCGGGTACCCGTCGAGGCATGATCAAGCGCGCGCTGTGGCAAGGACTGATCGCCGGCACCGCTGGAGGTGTCGTGATGACCCTCGGTGAGAAGATCGAGCAAGCCCTCACCAAACGGCCCGAATCACACGTGCCCGCACGGGTCCTCCAGCGCCTGACCGGCTTGCCCGAACAGCCCGGAAAGCAACCCGTGCCGGTGAACTGGGCCATGCACTTCGGCCAGGCCGCTGTCCTCGGCGTGCTACGTTCCGTCATGGCCCACGCCGGGCTGCGCGGCCCGGTGGCCTCGGCGAAGTTCACCGTCGTGCGCCTCACCAACGACCAAATCCTCGAAAACGCCACCGGCATCGGCGCCCCGCCCTCCACCTGGCCCCGCAAGGAACTGATCGTGGACGTGTTGCACAAGACCGTCTACGCCTTCGCCACCGGCGCCATCGCCGACGCCCTCGCCGCACGAGGCGGCCCCGGGCCCGGACAACGCCACGCCGCCATCCGCCCCGGTCGCCACGGCGTCGGCCCCCTGCCCCGCAGGGACGCCTACGGCCGCTGACCCAGCCCCACACCGCCGCGACGCGCTGCGCCAGGTGCCGACAAGCCGGGCCGCCGGGGGCTACCGGCGGACCGCGGGCGAACCCGGGCGGTGCGGTGCCCCGGGAACGGCCGGTGCGGCAGGCCGGTTGCGTGTCAGCATGATCGCGGGCACGGCAGCGAGGGCGAAGAGCACTCCCGCCATCACGACGTAGAGGTACACGCCGGTCGCCGTGCTCACCGGGGCACCGTCGGCAAAGGTCCCGGGAATGAGGGTCGCTTTGAGCACCTCGCCCCCGGCGATGTTGAAGACGACCGAGCCGAGGGCGAGCACGACCGACACCAGACCGGCGATCGTGCCCTGCCGCTCGGGCGCTTCGATGCTGGTCGCCAGGTTGTAGCCGGAGGCGCCGATCGCGCCGGCGGCCATGCCGAGCATGGCGCCGCAGACGATCGCCAGCGGGAGCACTGATACGCCCGCCAGCATCGCGAAGGTCCCCACTGTCCCGACGGCGATTCCGCCGAGGAGGGGCAGTGCGGGGCCGAACCGCCCCGCGATCCATCCGGCGCACGTGCCGCCGATGACGATGCCGACGTTGGGCGTGGCGAGCAGCACCGCGACCGCCTCTCCGTCGCCGAGCCCGTAACCGAGCCCCAGGTCGGGGGGCACCTGGGCGATGAGGCCCGTCAGTTGCAGCATGCTCCGGAAGGAGCCTGCTGCCAGTACCAGGGCCAGCAGCGTCAGCAGGATCGGGCGGCTGAGGGCCCGGATGTCGATGATGGGTTCGTCGACCCGCAGCGCGAGGAACGCCCAACCGGCCAACGCGGCGGCACCGGCCGCCAACAGCGCGATCATGCCCCCGGCCAGCCATCCGAGGTTGCTCCCGAGGCTGGTGTAGGCGAGCACCGCGCCGAGGCCGCCGCCGAGCAGGAGCGCCCCGCCCACGTCGATCCGGCCGGTGCTGCGGATCGGCGACTCCGGGATGAAGGAACGCACGCAGAGCGCGGCCGCCGCGGCGAGCAGAGCCGCCACGATGAACACGCTCCGGTAGCCGAACACATCGATGACCGGCTTCATCAGGAACGGCTCGATGATTCCGACGACCGACGAGCCGGACGTCACGAGCCCGACCAAGGCCATCGCCACCCGCGGGGTGCAGATCTGGCGCGCGAGGGCCACCGTGAGGAACACCGCGGCGAAGGCGGCGCCTTGGAGGAAGCGCCCCACCAGGAAGATCCAGACGTTGGGGGCAACGAGGCAGACCAGCGCTCCTGCGCATGCGAGGAGCAGCGTGCCGATGAGTATCCGGCGCTTGCCGAAGATGTCGGAACTCTTCGCGAGCAGCGGCGACCAGAGGGCCCCGGCCAGCATCGCGCTTGCATTCAGCCACGCGGCCTGGTCGGTGTCGAAATGCTCCAGTAACTGGGGCAGGACCATCATCGGCGAGCCGATGGCCACGTCGGCCAGGACGTTGGCGAGCGTGAGAACGGCCGCCCAGAGGATGAGCCGCTTGCTCCAGCGGTGCTCCTGGGCAGCGCCGGGGGCGGGCTTTTCCAGCGTGTCTTTCACTATGCATTCTCTCCAGCGCATTGGGGGTGAGGTCCCGTAGCGGTGCCGGGTGCTTGCAGCGCCTTGTTCCGGGCGGCAATGGCAGCCCAGGTGGTCGGGAGCATGCGGTCGCGACCGCTGTAGACACGGTCCTGGGCGAACGTGACATAGGGGCGCTGCCGGGCCTCGTACCGTGCGAACGCGGCGGTGTGGTCATTGCCGCACCGCTGAAGTTCTTCGGCGAGAAAGCGGGCGCCGGTGAGCGCGAGTGAGGTGCCCCGGCCGGATAGGAAGGCCGGGCTGTACCCGGCGTCCCCGACGAGGGCGACGCGGCCGCGGTGCCAGGAGGGCAGGTGGATCTGGCTCGCGGAGGTGAAGAAGAAACCGGGATCGGCGCGGGCCACATCGAGCAACTCCGGGATCCGCCACGACCGGTAGCCCGCGAAGGCGTCGATGAGGATCTTCTTCTGGGCGTCCAGGTCATGGTGGTCGTAGTCGATCCGTTCCGAGCGGAACTGGAAGACCGCGACGGCCTTGCCGTTGTACCGGAAGATGCCTGCCATCCGGCGGGGGACGTTGTATATCGAGTTGGCGGCCTCGGATTGCGCCTCGCCGGGGTGGTCGGCGAGGGCTAAGTAGACACCGAGGTGCCGGAGGTAGTCCTCCTCGGGCCCGAACACCAGTCTGCGTACCGCGGAGTGCTGGCCGTCGGCACCGATCACCAGGTCGTACCGCCCGGTGCGGCCCGATGCGAAACGCACATCGACGCCGCCGCCCACGCCGCCATCGGTCAGTGTCTCGATCGAGTCGCCGAAGCGGATCGCCGCGGTGTCCGGGAGCGCATCGGCGAGGATGCGCACGAGGTCCTCGCGGAGGAGCTCGATGTCGTCGTCGGAGTCGCTGATCTCCGCCATCGGGATCCGGGCCACCGGCTCGCCCTCGCTGTCGACGAACTGGGTGAGCTCGGACATCCGGATTCGTTGCTTCTGGATCTCCGCGAGCAGTCCCATCCTGTCCGCGGTCTCGATCGCATCACCGCGGATGTCGATGGGTGTGCCGGTGAGCCGGAGGCGGCGGGCGTACTCGACAACGGTGACGTCGTGGCCGCGGGTGCCGAGCTCACGTGCGCAGGCGAGCCCGGCGATACCGGCTCCGGAGACAAGGATGTTCACGTGTGCGCTCCAGGTTTCGATGAGGTGGGCGTGCGGATCGGATCGGCCGCCGCTCGCCGGTCGGACAGGCGAACCCGCGGAACGGCGCGGCCGTCGGGCAGGCCGAGGCGCGGCAATCCGAACGACTAAAGAAACAAACTGTCGCTTTTAGCGAGCCTACTCACCACCGGCTTGCACCGCAACGCGGCACCTGGCGACAATCGGCACCCGAGGAGAGAACAGGAGGCGAGCGCGGCGATGGCCAACGGGACCGCTGACCGGCCGCCCGCACGGCGCCCCGGTGGCCGCAACGCGCGGGTGAGGGCGCAGATCCTCGCCGCGACCGTCGAGCTCGTGGCGCGCGACGGCATCGCGGGCTTCCGCTACGAGGAGGTCGCCGAGTTCGCCGGCGTGCACAAGACCAGCGTCTACCGCAACTGGCCCGACCGCGAGGAGCTGGTGGTCGAAGCGCTGCTGCGCTACGCCGAGGACCTCGCTTCGGTCGCCGACACCGGCGACATCCACCGGGACCTGGTGGACTTCCTGCTGGCCCTCGCCGGTGGCATGGAAACGCCGTTCGGCCGGACGCTCGAACAGGCCATCCAGCCCGCCCGCCAAAGCGCCACCGTCGAGGCGCTGACCAAGATCCTCGACCAGCGCGTGGCCGCGATGCAGCGACGGGTGGACACCGCCGTCGACCGGGGTGAACTCCCCCCGGTCGACAGCTCGTTCCTCGGCGAGATGATCTCCGGCCCGGTGCACCTCATCGTCAACCGCGGGATGCGCACGTTCACCCGCACGGACGCGGAACGCATCGTCGGCGTGGTGCTCGCCGGTATCCGGGCCACGGCACCGCACGTCTGAGCAATCGCCCTGGCCGCACCGTTCAGGCCGAAGGCCGGAGCGCCCGTCATACACCCCGGCACACGGCGGTCATGGGATGGTCATGAACTGCTTGGCGCTGGCAGGATCTCGACGTACCCGTCGGTTCCGTGCACACGGATCCGCTGCCCGTCCCGGATCAGCCGGGTGGCCTGCTCCACGCCCACGACGGCCGGCAAGCCGTACTCCCGGGCGATCACCGCGCCATGGGTCATCAGGCCGCCCACCTCCGTCACCAGGCCCGCGATGCCGACGAACAGGGGCGACCAGCTGGGGTCCGTGAAGGGCGTGACCAGGATGTCGCCCGCTTCGAGATCGGCCTCCGCCATGTCGAGGATGACGCGGGCCCTCCCCTCGATGGTCCCGGCGGAAACAGGTATGCCGATCAGGGCGCCGGCCGGGACGTCGTCGCGCCGGTACGCCCCGGTGACGGCCTCGCCATCCGAGGTGAGCACCCGGGGCGGTGTGAGCGCGTGGTACGACCGGAACGCGTCCTTGCGCCGCTGGATGAGCTGGTCGTCCACCTGCTTCGAGCGCACGACGTCGTGGAGTTCCTGGAACGTGAGGTAGAAGATGTCCTCCCTCTCAGGAAGCACGCCTGCCTGCACGAGGCGCCCGGCCTCCTCCAGCAGGGCCTGCTTGTAGACGAAGTAGCGGCTGACGATGCCGTACTTCGGGTACTCCCGGTACCCGATGAAGGTTCGGACGCGGTCGATCATCCGCTTGGCCTCGTCGGCCTTCTGGTCCCCGTCCGGCAGGGCCCGCAAGCGTGACAGCACGTCCTGTTCCTTCTTCTGCGCCTTCTGCCGCCCTTCTTCGAAGCGCCGTTCGGCGGCGCCCGGCTCGAAGTTCCTGACGTTGTCGAGGATCGCGGGCACGAGCGTGGTGGGGCGTTCGCGCCAACGTGGCCTCGTGATGTCGATCTCGCCGACGCAGCGCATGCCGTACCGGTCGAGGTAGGTCTCGATGGCGTCGCGCGCTTCGGTCCCGCCCGCGAGCTTCGCCAGCTCGTGCAGGAAGCCCTCGTCCTCGACGTCCTGGAGGAACGCCACCACCTCCGGATGCGGGCGGATCACGTCCGCGACATCGAGCAGCGCCAGTCCCATCTCCGACGTGACGTTGTCGGGGGCGGACAGCGTGAGCGTGTCAGCCGCGTTCTTCTCGCCCAACCACTCCTGAAGCTTGTCGTTGAGCCACCACGTGGCCTCCATCCCCGCCATGATCGCCTGAAAGTTCAGCGGATCACTGAGGACGCGTTTGTGCTCCTCGAAGGCCTCCAGCAGGAAGTCGAACAGCGCCGGTCCGGTCTTCGTCCGGATGTCGCGCTCCAGGGCGGCGATGGACGCCTGGCTGCGCTCGATCAGCTCGGTGACGATGGCCGGATCGGTCTCGATCGGGTCGGGCGCACCGCCGGGCGGCGGCCCGCCGGGGCTCGCGTCCGGGAGCGACGGGACGAAATCGTCGCGGTCGAGGACGGTCTCCAGCGCGTCCCTGACCAGCGGATCGCCTCTCTCCATGAGGTCCAGGAGGTTGGCGCGGCTCGCGGGCGAGGCCAGGCGCCGGGTGACGTCGACGAACAGCCTCCCGCCGGCCGTGTGCATCGGCGCCATGGCCGTCAGCTGCCACATGGAGAGCCCCAGGGGCTTCATGGGGTCGGTCATCATCTGCTGATGTCCGACGGAGACGTAGACGTGGTTCTCCTGGTCGTCGGTCTCGGGGATGGGGAACAGCGTCGTGATCGGCCTGCTCTGAACGATCTGGAAGTCATCGTCGACCAGGCACCATTCGATGTCCTGCGGGCGGCCGAAGTGCGCTTCGATCCGCCGCCCGAGCTGTACGAGCCGCACGACCTGCGCATCCGTCAGTGCCGGCTGCTCCTGCCGCTGCGACTCGATCGCCACTTCCTGCGTACCGCCGGTCGGCAGGGCGTGAACGGCACGCTGTTTGGCGGCGATCGCCTTGGCGACGACTTCGCCGTGTCGCACCGTGAAGACGTCCGGGTTCACCAGGCCGGAGACCAGGGCCTCGCCGAGGCCGAAACCGGCGTCCACGGTGGCGACCTTCCGGTTGCCCGTGACGGGGTCGGCGGTGAACAGGATGCCGGCCGCATGCGGGAAGACCATCTGCTGCACGACCACGGCCATGTGGACCGTACGGTGGTCGATGCCGTTCCGCTGGCGGTACGTCACGGCCCGCTCGGTGAACAGCGAGGCCCAGCACCGGCTGACGTGCTGGAGGATCGCCGCCGGCCCCACGATGTTCAAATACGTGTCCTGCTGACCGGCGAAGGAGGCCGTCGGCAGGTCCTCTGCCGTCGCGCTGGACCGGACGGCGCAGGCGGCGTGCTCGCCGAGTTGGGCGAGCGCGCGGGTGATCGCCCCCGCGAGATCGCCCGGGACGGCGATCCCTTCGATGGTCCGGCGGATCTGCGCGCTGAGCGTGCGGACCGCCTCCCGGTCGTCCGGGTTCAGGCGCGACAGCTGATCGAGCTGATCGTCGATCGACGGCGCTTCCGCCATGATCCGCCGGAAGGCGTCCGTCGTCACGCAGAAGCCGGCCGGGACGCGGATGCCTTCGAGGCGCGACAGCCCGCCCAGGTGCGCGCCCTTGCCGCCGACGACCGCGACCTGCGCCTCGTCAACCTCTTGAAGATCCCTCACGTACTGCACGTCGTGCCCCCCGTATCCGCAGGCTGTGGCTTCGGCCGACGATTCTGCGCCGCGACCGGGGTCTTGCCGCAAGCCCCCCATCGCGCTATAACTTGAGAGTGGCAAGGAGAGCGATCTCCTTGCCTTTGTCGTTTGCCGTCCGCGGTGGGAATGGTCCGCGAGGGCGCCTGGGTCGGCCGGACCCGGGGCGCGGCGCCGCTCAGCTTCTGACGCACGCCTCGATGACCGCCGCCACCTGTTCCGTCGCCGCCGAATTCCGGCCCGCTCGGCGCGCCAGCCCCAGGTCGACGGTTTCGGTCTCGACGAGCGGCAGGTAGGTCACGCCGTCGAGACGGAGGCTCTGTACGGACTCCGGGACCAGGGCGACGCCGTGGCCTGCGGCGACGAACACGACCAGAGTCGCGGTCTCACCGACCTCGACCAGGGCGGAGGGTTCGAAGCCCGCGCGGGCGCAGGCGGCGAGGACCCGGCCGTGCATGGAGGAACGGGCGCGGGACGGATGGACGACGATCGGCTCGTCGGCGAGTGCCGCGAGGGGGATCTCGTGGCGGTCCGCCAGCGGATGTCCGGTGGGCAGGACGGCCACCAGGCGTTCGGACCGGAGGGTGGTGACCTCGACGGCGGCGTCCACCGGGGTGTCGGTGCGCATCAGGGCGAGGTCGTAGGTGCCTTCGAGCAGTCCTCCGACCAGTTCGGGGTTGAGCAGCTCACCGCGCAGTTCCAAGGACACGCCCGGCAGCTGTGCCCGTACCGTACGGGCGATCCGCGGCAGGACGTCGTAGGTGGCGGTTCCGACGAAGCCGATGGACACGCGTCCGGTCCGGCCGGTGGCGAGCAGCGCCATCTGGTCCTTGGCCCGCTCCACCTCATCCACGATCGACCGCGCATGGGTGACCAGGTGGCGGCCTGCCTCGGTGAGCTCCACGCGCCGCGTGGAGCGGGTGAAGAGCGTCGTCCCGAGCTCTCGCTCCAGTTGCTTGAGCTGCTGGGAGAGGGCCGACTGGGCCACGTGCAGGCGCTGGGCGGCGCGGCCGAAGTGGCATTCCTCGACGAGAGCGAGGAAGTAGCGGACATGCCGGAGTTCCATGACCTCAGCTTATCTCTCCAGCTGATTAATCAAGCGGAACTGGATACTGGATTAGATCAATCCGGGAACCTACGTTGAGTCCCATGGTTGCCAGCTTCGTCTACACAGCGGCGAGAACGCCCTTCGGGCGGTTCGGTGGAGCGCTCGCCGAGGTTCGGCCGGACGATCTCGCCGCGGTCGCCCTCTCCGGGGCCCTGGCCAAGGCGCCGTCGCTCGACCCGGCCCTGATCGGCGACGTGGTCTGGGGCAATGCCAACGGCGCGGGCGAGGAGAACCGTAACGTCGGCCGGATGGCGGTCCTGCTGGCGGGGCTGCCGACATCGGTGCCCGCCACGACCGTCAACCGCCTCTGCGGCTCCTCGCTGGACGCGGCGATCATCGGCTCGTGTGCCGTCGAGAGCGGTGACGCCGACATCGTCCTCACCGGCGGAGTGGAGTCGATGACGCGTGCGCCGTGGGTGCTGCCGAAGCCGTCACGCGCCTTCCCCGCCGGTCATGTGACCGCCGTGTCGACGACCCTGGGATGGCGGCTGGTCAACGAGCGCATGCCGGAGGAGTGGACCGTCTCCCTGGGCGAGGCGAACGAGCAGCTGGCCGAGCGGTTCGCCATCGGCCGGGAACGGCAGGACGAGTTCGCCGCCCGCTCGCACCACCTCGCGGACGACGCCTGGAACTCGGGTTTCTACGACGACCTGGTGGTGCCCGTCGTGCTGGACGGCGAGGTCCGTCTCAACCGCGACGAGGGCATCCGGCCCGGATCGACGCCGCAGAAGCTGGCCGGTCTCAAGCCGGCGTTCCGCCCCGACGGCGTCATCACGGCCGGAAACGCCTCGCCCCTCAACGACGGTGCGTCCGCCGTGCTGATCGGCTCGGAGGAGGCGGCGTCGCACATCGGCCTCGCGCCGCTGGCCCGGATAGCGGGCCGCGGGGTATCCGCGCTGGAGCCGCAGATGTTCGGGTTCGCGCCGGTCGAGGCGGCCGAACGGGCCCTGAAGCGGGCAGGGATCTCCTGGTCGGACGTGTCCGCGGTCGAACTCAACGAAGCCTTCGCCGTTCAGTCGCTGGCCTGCGTGGACGCCTGGAAGATCGATCCGTCCATCGTGAACACCAAGGGCGGTGCGATCGCCATCGGCCATCCCCTCGGCGCCTCCGGCGGACGGATCCTGGGCACGCTCGCCGCGCGGCTGCGCGAGTCGGGGAAGCGGTGGGGCGTCGCCGCGATCTGTATCGGTGTCGGACAGGCCCTGGCGGTCGTCCTGGAGAACGTTGCGGAGCAGACACGATGACCGTTCAGGTGTGTACGGACGCCGATGAGGCCGTGGCCGGGATCAGCGACGGCTCGACGGTGCTGGTCGGAGGGTTCGGCATGGCGGGCATGCCGGTCGAGCTGATCGACGCGCTCATCCGGCAGGGCGCGAGCGATCTGACCGTGGTGTCGAACAACGCGGGCAACGGCGACACGGGCCTGGCCGCCCTGCTGGCCAAGGGACGGGTGCGCAGGATCGTGTGCTCCTTCCCCCGCCAGTCCGACTCCTGGGTCTTCGACCGGCTCTACCACGAGGGACGGATCGAGCTCGAAGTGGTGCCACAGGGCACCCTGGCCGAACGGATGCGCGCGGCCGGCGCCGGCATCGGCGCGTTCTTCTGCCCCACGGGCGTCGGTACGCCCCTCGCCGAGGGCAAGGAGACCCGCGAGATGGACGGCCGCACCTACGTGCTCGAGTACCCCATCAAGGGCGACGTCGCCCTCATCGGCGCCCACACGGCCGACCGGATGGGCAACCTCCTCTACCGCAAGACCGCCCGCAACTTCGGACCGGTCATGGCCACCGCCGCGACCACGGTCGTGGCACAGGTCCGCGACATCGTCGAGACCGGTGCCATCGACCCGGAGACCGTCGTGACCCCGAGCATTTACGTCGACCGCATCGTGCGGACGGAGGTGGCCGCATGAACCCGACCGACTCACTCGTGGAAAACCCCGACCGGGGGCCGCTGGGCAAGGACGAGATGGCCGCCATCGTGGCGCGCGACATCCCGCACGGCTCCTACGTCAACCTGGGCATAGGCCAGCCGACGCGGGTCGCCGACCACCTCCCCGCCGGATCGGGGGTGGTGCTGCACACCGAGAACGGCCTGCTCAACATGGGCCCCGCGGCCAAGCCCGGTGAAGTGGACCCCGACCTCACCAACGCGGGGAAGATCCCGGTCACCGAGCTGCCGGGAGCGGCCTACTTCCATCACGCCGACTCCTTCGCGATGATGCGCGGCGGCCACCTCGACGTGTGCGTACTCGGCGCGTTCCAGGTCTCGGCCGTCGGCGACCTGGCCAACTGGCACACCGGCGCGCCCGACGCGATCCCCGCCGTCGGGGGTGCGATGGATCTCGCGATCGGCGCCAAGAAGGTGTTCGTCATGATGACGCTCTTCGCGAAGGACGGCTCGCCCAAACTGGTGCGGGAGTGCGGTTACCCGCTGACCGGGCTGGGATGTGTCGACCGTGTCTACACCGACCTCGCGACCTTCCGGGTCGGGCCCGAAGGCGCCACCGTGCTCGAAACGTTCGGCATCACCTACGACGACCTCGCGGCACGCCTCGACGTACCTCTCGCACCGGCGAACGGGGCCGGGAGTGTGCCGCACGGCACCTCATGAAGGCGGCCTTGAGCCCGATCACGAGGAGGCCCCGGACGCCCTGTCGATTGCTGTCAGCACCTCCGCGCGCCGGGGCTGCCCGGACGCCCTGCTCACGACCTGACCAGCCGGGTCGAGCACCAGCACGGTCGGCGTCCGGAGGATGCCCAGCCGCCTGACCAGCTCCAGCCGCTCCTCCGCGTCGATCTCCACATGTGCCGTGCCCGGCACCGTCCCGGCGATGTCCCCGAGCAACCGCCGCGTCGGCCGACAGGGTGCGCAGACGGCGGTGGAGAACTGGACCAGTGTCGCCCGGTCCCCCAGCTCGGCCCCGAGTTCCGCCGCCGACAGGCGCACCGCGCCGTCCCGCGGCCGCGCCCGGAACCTCCCGCCGCGCGCGGCACGCACCACGCCGAAGGCGCTCGCCAGAAGGAGCACCGCGGCACACACCACCAACCCGATCATGCGACCAGTCTGCACCCGCCCGGCCCCTTCCACGCCACCTGGCCATCGCCGCTCGGTACGCCGCGCCACTACCATGACGGTCATGGACTCCCCCTGCCTGCTGTGGCTGACCACCCGCCGTGTGGTCGACCTCTGCCGGGCCACGACCACCGGCTGTCGCTGACACCCGCACCGGCCCGATCACAGCCCTCCCCTCTCCGGAGTTCCCCTCATGCACATCGACCCGCGCGGCCCCCGGTTCGCCGCCGCGCTCACCACCCTCGTCCTGTGCGCAGTACTGATCACCGGCAGCGGAGCCCTGCTCGCCGCGCAAACCGCGGTCTTCGCGCTCGGTGCGTTCGCCGGTGTGCGGTACTCCCCGTACGGCTGGCTGTACCGCGTCGCCCTCCGGCCCAGGCTCGCCGCGCCGGGTGAGCTGGAGGACGCCCGGCCGCCCCGCTTCGCCCAGGGCGTCGGCGCCGTCTTCGGCGTCGTCGGCACCGTCGGCTACCTCGGAGGCGCCCACTGGCTGGGCATGGCCGCGACCGGGCTCGCCCTGGCGGCGGCCTTTCTCAACGCGGTCTTCGGCTACTGCCTCGGATGCGAGATGTACGTACTCATCCGCCGCGTCCGAAGCGCCTGAGCACACGCGTCAACTCGTCGCTCACACCGCGGTGTCCGCCTCGCGGTCCGCCTCGCGGGAGGTGAGCAGGGCACGTACCGCCTCGATGGTGGCCCGGGTCATGGCGGGGTCGCAGCCGCTGCGGGCCCGGGCGCTGAGGCGGACCGGGGGGACGGCCGGGAGGTCGTGGCGTGGCGCGAGGCCGTCGGGGTACGGGCTGCCGGGGATGGCGAGCAGGGCGGCGCCGAGTCCGGCGCGGGCCGCGTCCAGGACTCCGGCGAGGTATCCGGCCTCGGCGACCACGGTGGCGGGGGTGTGCCGGGAGGCGAGCGCGGCCAGGGCGCGGCGGCGGATCACGCACGGGTCGCTGATGGCGACCAGGGGCAAGGGGGCGGGGGCGGCGGGTGGTTCCCAGCCGGGGGCGGCGTACCAGCGCAGGGGCAGTTCGCCCACCGGGGTGCCCGGGGCCTGTGCCGCCTCGGTGACGTAGACGGCGAGGTCGAGTTCGCCGCGTGCGACGGCGTCCGTCAGCTGCGCCGAGCGGTCGATGCGCACGCGGATCTCGGCGCCGGGCCGGGTGTCGCGTACGGCTGCGGTGAGTACGGGAAGGATCTGGTCGGCGCCGTGCTCGGTGGCGCCGATGACGACGGGTGCCTCGTCGGGCCGGTCCTCGCCCATGAGCCGGCGGAGGGCGGCGTCGTGTGCGCCGATGATCTGCTGGGCTTCTTCCAGCAGTCGGGCGCCGTGGGCGGTGAACCGGGTCTTCCTGCCGTCGCGTTCGACGACGGGGCGGCCGAGGGACTTCTCCAGCCGTCGAATGTGCTGGCTGACGGTGGATTGGCTGAGGGCGAGCGCGTCGGCGGCGCGGTGGAAGCCTCCGAAGTCGGCGACGGCGATGAGGCTGCGCAATGCCACGATGTCCAGTACCGGCCGCATGTGCGCAGGCTAGCACCGATCGATCGCTTATCACGATCGATTTTGATGGCGAATCATCGTTGGACGGTCGACTCCGGGCTCGTGCATCCTGAGGTCATGCCCCGCACACCGCTCGTGGCGGCCCGCCGGCCGCACACGCACCGCACCGGATCCGGGCCTTCGGCCGCCGGACCGGCGGTGTGCCGCGCCAGGTGCGCCTGGCTGACCCGGCGGCGCGTGGTCGACTTCGGCCGCACCGGCGCCATGCGCTGTCGCTGACCAACAGCTCTCCCCGGCCCTCGCCGCCGGTTCCCGCCGCCGGTCTTCGTGCCCGTCAGCCGTCGCCTGTTCGTCTCCTCGCTTCCGCGTCGGCAACGGCTTCCTGCCTTCGTCTCACCCTGTCCCGTCCGCGCATCCGCGCCGCGCGGCTGCTCCGCCCCGCTCGTGCGGGCGGGCGTCGCCGTCGATGAATCGAGTTCTCATGTCCTCTGCTCAGCCTGTCCACTCCTGGGACGAACCAGCGGGAATCGCCCCGCGTGGCACGCTCGTGCTCCTCCCCGGGCGGGGTGAACACGGCGGTGTGTACGAGCGGTTCGGCCGCCGGATCTCCGCCGACGGCTATCGCGTCCGTGCCCTGGGGGATGCCTCGTCCGCCCCGGAGGCCATCACCGAGGCGGCCGCCAAGCTGTTGCGCGACGAGACGCACCCGGGCCCCCGCGTACTGGTCGGCTCCGACACCGGGGCGTCCCACGCGGCGCGGCTCGCCGCCCTCGGCACCCCCGGGCCGGACGCACTGATCCTCGCCGGACTGCCGACCGGGCCGCACCCCACCGAAACGGCCACTGCGGACTGGGAAGACGAGCTGGAGCGGCGCACCGCCTGCCCCACGCACCGGGGCAGGCTGACCGCCGACGAGGCGTTCCGGCGCGGCGCGCTCACGGCCCCCACGGCGCCGGAGTCGCCGGTGCTGGACGGCATTTCCGTTCCGGTGCTCGGGCTGCACGGCGCCGAGGACGCCGTCAGCCCCCTCGATGCGGTCCGCCGCGTGTTCCGCGGCCTGCCCGGCGCGGAGCTGGTGAGCCTGGTCGGCACGCGGCACGACGTCCTCAACGACGTGACCCACCGCACCGCCGCCGCCACGGTGGTCCTCTTCCTGGAGCGGCTGCGGCTGGATTCCGGTCCTGCACCCATCGCCGTCACGGAGGACCTCGGATGACCGCGCCCGTCCTCACCACTCCGGCCGAGCTGTACTCCCGGCTGCTCCACGGCGATCAGGCGCCCGTCGTCCTGGACGTACGGTGGCGGCTCGGCGATCCGCACGGCCATGAGCACTACCTCGCCGGACACCTCCCCGGCGCGGTCTACGTCGACCTGGACACCGAACTCGCCGCTCCTCCCGCCCCGGAGAGCGGCCGCCATCCGCTGCCGGACCCCGCCGCGTTGCAGCGGGCCGCGCGCCGCTGGGGGCTTGCCCCCGGTCGGCCGGTGGTGGTGTACGACGACAACGGCAACACCGCCGCCGCCCGCGCCTGGTGGCTGCTGCGGTGGGCCGGGGTCGAACGGGTGTCGCTGCTGGACGGGGCGCTGGCCGCGTGGCGCGCGGCCGGACTGCCGGTCGAAACGGGCGAGCCCGCCCCACCGGCCGAGGGGGACATCGTCGTCGCCGCGGGGCACCTGCCGGTGCTGGACGCCGACGCGGCGGCCGAAGTGGCCCGTACGGGCGTCCTGCTGGACGCGCGGGCGGCCGAGCGGTACCGGGGCGAAACCGAACCGGTCGATCCGCGCGCCGGGCACATTCCCGGCGCCCGGTCCGCCCCGACGGGCGACAACCTGGCGCCGGACGGCACGTTCCACAGCGTGGAGGAGCTGGCGCGGCGCTTCACCGCGCTGGGCGCCGACGGCACGTCAGACGTCGGTGTCTACTGCGGCTCCGGCGTCACCGCCGCCCACACGGTCGCGGCCCTGGCCCGCGTCGGCATCACGGCCGCGCTCTACCCCGGCTCCTGGTCCGCCTGGTCCGCCGACACCGCGCGCCCCGCGGCCGTGGGTGCGGCGGCGGGCTGATCCGCCGCCCGCACACCTCCTGTGAACCCTTCCCGACCGAGAGGCCGCACCATGCCCTCCCCGCACTCCTCCGTGTCCGGGGCCGCACCGCCCCCGCGCACCTCCGCACCACCACCCCCCGGTGCGGCGAAGGACCCGACGCCGCCCGCCAAGTCCCCCGTGGCGCGGACGCCCGCCGCTACGCCCGCGCCCTGGACGACTCCGGCTTCGACTACACCCTGGTCACCTACCACTCGGCCTCGCCGGACGCGCTCCAGCTGGCCCAGTTCGTCGCCCATCACACCGAGCGCATCAAACCGGTGCTCGCCCACCGCCCCGGGGTGGTGTTCCCCACCCACGCGGCCCGCGCACTGGCCACGCTGGACCAGATCAGCGTCGGCCGGCTGGTGGTGCACATCATCTCCGGCGGCAACGACGAGGAGCAGCACCGCGAGGGCGACTATCTGGGCAAGAGCGAGCGGTACGCCCGCTCGGACGAGTACATCCGGATCCTGCGCAGGGTGTGGGAGGCCGACGGGCCGATCTCCCATGAGGGCCCGTACTACCGCTTCGAGGGCTTCCGCTCCGATGTCGCCCCGTACCACGGCACCATCCCCATCTCGGTGGGCGGCTCGTCGAGGGATGCGTACCGGGTGGGCGGGCAGCAGGGCGACATCTTCGGGCTGTGGGGCGAACCGTTGAAGGAGACCGCCGAGCAGATCGCCTCGGTGAACGCCTACACGGACGCCGCGGGCCGTCCCCGGCCGCGCATCTGGGTGTCCTTCCGGCCGATCATCGCCCCCACCGACGAGCTGGCCTGGGAGAAGGCCCACCGCACCCTGGGCGCGGTCAAGGCCCACCACGCCGAGCGGGCCAAGCAGCGGCACTACCCGGCGGTCGGCCAGGGCACCCCGTCCAACGTCGGATCGCAGCGGCTCCTGGCCGTCGCCGAACGCGGCGAGGTGCACGACCGCTGCCTGTGGACCGCGCCCGCCGCGGCCACCAACGCCGCCGGTGCGTCCACGGCCCTGGTCGGCTCCCCGGAGACGGTCGCCAAGGCACTGCTCGACTACGTCGACATCGGCTGCGAGCTGCTGTCCATCCGCGGCTACGACCCGCTCAACGACGCCATCGACTACGGACGTCACGTCCTGCCGCTGGTCCGTCAGGAGCTGGCGCACCGCGCCGCCACGTCGGCCGCCTGACCCCCTTCTCCCCGGTGCGCTGAGCGCCTGTGGCGAATCCGAGGCTGTCCCGCGACAACCCCCTGGAGCGCCATTTCCGAGACGTCCAGTGCGCCCCGGTACACGCCCCGCAGGAAGACACGGCGCTGCTCGCCATCGGCGCGGCCGCGCTCGGCACACGAAGTGAGAGGCCGACATGACCGTCCCGCTGTCCGATCCGGATACGGCCGAGCGCACGGGCTCCGCGCCCGCGCACGCCGCCGATACGGATACCGCCGACACAGGTGCCGCCGCGCTGCTGACGGCCCTGCGCCGCGACCTGCCCGACGATGCGCTCGGCACCGGTCCCGAGGCCACCGGCCCGTACGCCACCGACCGCTCCGGCAGCCAGCCGGACGGCGTGCCGCTCGCGGTCGTCCACGCCACGCACACCGAGCACGTGCAGACGGCTCTGCGGCACGCCCACGACCTGCGGATACCGGTCGTGCCGCGCGGGGCGGGAACAGGGCTGTCCGGAGGGGCGAGCGCGGGCGCGGGCAGCGTCGTCCTCGACCTGTCACACATGAACCGCATCCTGGAGCTGAGCCCCGAGGAACAGATCGCCATCGTCGAGCCGGGGGTCATCACCGCCGAACTGGACCGCGCGGCGGGCGAGTTCGGGCTGCGCTACGCCCCCGACCCGGCGAGCGCGGCGATCTCGACCGTCGGCGGGAACATCGCGACCAACGCGGGCGGACTCCGCTGCGCCAAGTACGGGGTCACCAGGGACGCGCTGCTGGGCCTCGACGCGGTGCTCGCGGACGGGACGCTCGTACGGACCGGACGGCGCACGGTCAAGGGCGTCACCGGCTACGACCTGACCGGCCTGCTCACCGGCTCCGAAGGCACCCTCGGGGTGATCACCTCCGCCACCCTGCGGCTGCGCCCGGTCCCGGAGGAGACCGTCACGGTCGCCGCCCACTTCGCCACGTTCGCTGAAGGAGCCGAGGCCGTCTCCGCGCTCACCGCCGCCCGTGTCGAGCCCGCCATGGCCGAGCTGCTCGACGGCCCGGTCCTGGCCGCCGTGGACGACGCCCAGGGCACGGCCCTGCGGTCGCGCGGGGGCGCCCTGCTGCTCCTCCAGTGCGATGGGCGGGGCGCGGCCGCCGAAGCCGACGCGGCCGTACGGTGCTTGCGCGGACACGCGACGTCGGTCGAGGTCACCGGGGACCCGGCCGAGGCGGATCGGCTGCTCGCCGCGCGGCGACTCGCCCTGCCCTCGCTGGAGCGGCTGGGCCGGGTCCTGATCGAAGACATCGCCGTACCCCGGAGCCGACTGGCCGCCGCCGTACGCGAGATCGACGCCGCGGCCGACCGCCACGGGGTGCGGATCTTCACCTTCGCCCATGCCGCCGACGGCAACCTCCACCCCATTCTCGTCCTCGACCCGGCCCTCCCCGGCATCCCGGACGCCGCCTGGCAGGCCGCGGGCGACATCTTCGGCGCCGCCCTCCGCCTCGGCGGCACGCTCACCGGCGAACACGGCGTGGGCACCCTCAAACGACGATGGCTCGCCGATGAGCTCGGACCGGACCAGCACCGGCTTCAGCGCCGCATCAAGGCGGCCTTCGACCCGCACGGCATCCTCAACCCGGGCAAGGCGCTCTGACGTTCCCCGGAGCCGGGCCCACCGGCTTGGCGCCGCGTCGTCGTACGAACGGCGGGCCGGTAGCTCTGGAAAAGCTCTGAACCGCACCATCAGGCCCACGGTTCTCCGCGGTCACCGCCACAGTAGGGGCATGCGAGCCTTTCGACAGTGGCCGCCGGGTGCGGCGTGGACCGCGGCGGCCGGTGGGTTGGTGGTGGGCGGGGCGCTGACGCTGGTGTTCACCCCCGTGGGCCAGTGGGTGGCGCAGTGGGCCTGGGGCCCGGACTGGCCGCGGATGGACGGTGCCGCCCGGTCGGCGGCCCTCGGACAGTTCCGGCTGGCCGTCGTCCAGACGGCGGCGTTCCTCGGTGCGGGCACGGCGCTCGTCCTCACCGGATTCACCTACCGCCTCTCCCGCCGCGGCCAGGTCACCGACCGTTTCACCAAGGCCCTCGAACGGCTCGGGTCGCCGGATCTGCATGTGCGCCTCGGCGGGATCCTCGTGCTGGAGGAGTTCGTGCGGGACTGGCCCGAGCAGGCCACCCACGCCGCCCATGTCCTGGGCGCCTACGTCCGCGACCGCGCCCCGCGCGCCCGGCGCCCCACGACGCGGGGCGCCCACGACGCGCGGGGCGCCGCCGCGCTGCGCAGCGCCCTCAACGAGAAGGCGCCCCGATCCCTCGCCCGCGCGAGGCTGCACGGGGCGCCCGACGCCGACGTACAGGCCGCCCTGACGGCGCTGACCCGTCCGGCGTCCCGCCGCCGCGCCCTCCCCCACCACACGATCGACCTGAGCGAACTCGACTTGTCGTACGCGGAGTTGGACGGCGCGGACCTCGCGGGCGCGCGGCTCGTCGATACGGACCTCACCGGCGCCCGGCTGGCAGGAGCGAAACTGACCGCCACCTGCCTCCAGGGCGCCGACCTCACCCGCGCCGAGCTGGACGGCGCCGACCTCACCTATGCGCAGCTCGACCGCGCGGACCTCTCGTACGCCACACTCGAGCGGGCCGACCTCACCGGCGCCTGGCTCAACGCCGCGAACCTCACCGGTGCCCGGCTCGACGAGGCCGACCTCACCCGCGCCCAGATGGACCGCACCGACCTCACCGGGGCACAGCTCGACGCCGCGAACCTCACCGACGCCCAGATCCAGCGTGCGAACCTCAGCGAAGCCCGCCTCGTGGAAGCGGACCTGACCCGCGCCTGCCTCGACGCGGATCTGACCGGCGCCACCCTGTACGGCGCCGTCCTCACCGATACCTGGCTCGACGGCGCGGACCTGCGGGAGGCCGGACTCATCACGGCGGAGCAGGTGGCGGCGGCCTGCCCCACCGCGGCCACGCGGCTGCCGTCCGAAATCGCCGACGATCCCCGGGTCACCGGCCGCATCGCCACCGTCGCGACGCGGGGAACCCGATGGAACGTCACCACCGTCTCCGTCACCTTCACCCGCGGGGCGGCCCGCGGCAAACGCGGCGCGGAAGGCGACGAGGTACTGGCCTTCCGGCGCAACGCCATCGAGACGGGCCCCGCGGCGCACGGCTCCGGGAACGGGGAGGTCCACGCGGTCAAGGCGACGAAACGCACGAAGGCCCAGCGCCGGCTTCGCCCGCGGATCATCGACAACAGCAGCAGTCCGTGAGCCTGCGGTCAGGACGACGGCGCACCGGCCCATCGGTGCAGGGCAGCTTCGAGGCCGGTGACGGCGGCAGGGTCGGCGGCGCTCGGCCTCGTAGGTGTCGAGCAGCCCGTCGGGCGCCCACCCGGCGACCACGGCACCGAGCTTCCAGCCGAGGTTCATCGCGTCGCCGACTCCGAGGTTGAGCCCCTGACCGCCGAACGGCGAGTGCACGTGCGCGGCGTCTCCGGCCAGCAGCACCCGCCCCGACCGCGGCCTGGCGGGCGTTGTCGGTCCAGCGGGTCGCGGCGCCGCGCAGCGCGGTCAGCGTGACGTCGGTGCCGAAGGGGTCCCCCCCCGCGCGAGCGAGGCCGAGCGTGGGGGAGGTCGGCGGGAGCACCGTCGAACTCCACGGTGACCACCCGCCCGGGCGGGGTCGGTGCCGGGGAAGTCGATGCCCGCGAGGCGGCGTACGGTGCTGCGTCCGCCGTCGCACCCGCCCAGCCACCCGGTGCGCCCCGGGGCGTCGGCACGTTGATCGCCCCCGCCTTCATCGCCCCGTCCGGCTCGGCCCGTCGCTCCAGCACCTGCACCGTCGCCCCGGCGAGCGCCAGCTCCGCGGCGAGCACGAGGCCCACCGGCCCGGCTCCGACCACGGTCACGTCGACGTCTTGGCGCTGCTACCCCGGGAGCCCGGCACCACGGGCCCGTCAGGAGCGCGTCAATCCCCCGGGGCACGGCGTCAGGATGGCGCCAAGGCCCATGGTCCGGATGCCGCCGCCGTGGGACGTTGAGGTCTCGCGGCGGAGAGAGCCGCGGAACGGCCGCTCAGCGGTGTGTTGGGGGTAGCAGCGCGTGACGGGCACCGTCGCCGCTGGCACCGCGGTCCGACGCGCTCACGGTGCCCGGCACCGTCACCTGAGTGCGCGTCGGCCCCCGTGGGGCACCGCTTCCGCCCCTCCCGCTCTCTCCGCCGCGCACCGTACGAGCCGCCTCGCCCCTCCGCCGGTCACGGCCTCCTCCACCCGCTGAAACCGCGCGCACGCGCTTGGCACATTATTTCTTTCGGCGCGATCGGAACCGTCTGCGAACGTGGAGCGTCAGTGATGACCACAAGGTGATCGTCGATGATGCGATCGGCAGCGGATTTGCAAAACGCCGAACGATAGAGCGAATACACACCCGCACCGCTCCGATAACATGATCGAACTCACGACGAGCACCCTCATCGCCCGCCAAACCATGCCACTGGCGCGAAGAGGAAACCAACATCGAACAAATCGGCCGAATAATTGATACCTAAAGCATCGCGGGTGTTTTCGCGAATAAACAGCAAAAACGCGTTCGCCGCGTGGCGTCGGCCACGGGCGATCCTGTGGGCCACGGCGGGTGTGGCGACCCTCGGATTCCTCATCGGGCTGGAGATCACCGCACGTCGCTACGGTCTGCCGGGGCCGCTCACCAGCCAGGTGCAAGAGGTGATAATCGCCCCCAAATCGGGATTCCTGCTGTACGCCGGTATGGCGTTGATGATGGTGGTGCTCACCTGGCGGGAACGGTTCATCGCGACCGGTGCCGCGATCGGCATCGACATCGTCTTCTTCCTGGTGCGGTGGGCGGTCGGCGCGAAGGTGACCGAGGGCCACCCCTTCGGCAACGGCGCGCTGTGGGTGATGCTGGGCTATGCGGTCATCGCCCTCACGCGCCGCACCGGCCGGGAGCGTGCCTTGCTGCTGAAGGGCGTCGGGCTGGGCCTGCTGCTGGTGGCCGGGCGCAAGACCGGCGACACCTGGCTGCTCATCACGGCGAAGACCCGCCCGGCGGTGCTCGACCAGTACCTGGCGGTCGCCGACCACGCACTGGGCAACCCCTCGTGGCTGGCGGGCCGGATCCTCAAGGCCACCGGTCCGATCGGGACCCATCTTCTCGACTACGTCTACATTCAGCTCCCGGTGGCCGCGGTCATCGTCACGATGTACCAGATGCGCAACGTGGCGACCGAGCGCCGCTTCCCGAGCCACCACCTGGTGCGCACCTTTCTGGCCATAGGCCTCCTCGGGCCGGCCATCTACATGATCTTCCCGGTGGTCGGACCGATCTTCGCCTACGGCGGCGGCGCCTTCGGCACCGGCGGCGAGCACTGGGCGATAGCCACCCTGTGGCCGAACACTCCGGTGCCGATCAACTCCCCGCACCCGGTGCTGTACGACGACCTCACCCCCCGCAACTGCATGCCCAGCCTGCACACGGCGTGGGCCACCGCGATCTTCATACATTCCCGCAAGGGCCCACGGATTCTGCGATTCGCGGGCACCTTCTGGCTCGTTGCCACGCTCGGCGCCACCCTGGGATTCGGCTACCACTACGGCGTTGACCTCATTGCCGGTGTGGTGTTCGCGCTCACGATCGAGGCGGCGCTGCGTTCGTCCGCACGCGGCTGGGACCGGTCGGGAATCCAGCTGGTCGCCTACGGCACAACGGTCTTCGCCGCGCTCCTGGTGTCGTATCGCTATCTGCCGATGGAGATGGCCAGGCATCCGTGGGTGTTCGGGCCACTGCTCATTCTGGCGATGGCCGCGGTGATCCAGGGATACGTACGGACCACCCAGCTGTGGGAGCCGAAGGTGCCACCGGTGCCGCAGCCGGAACCGCAGCCCGAACTAGCGTGAGTCCTGCGGGTACCAGCGCAGTTCCACGGTGTTGCCGTCCGGGTCCCGCACATAGAGGGAGACCGCGGTGCCCCGGGCTCCGAAGCGCTCGCCGGGGCCGTCCAGCACCGTGAAGACGCCGGAATCGATGACCTGCTGCCAGTCGAGCGGCTCGACGACCAGACAGATGTGGTCGACGTTGGATCCCTCCGGCCGCCCGTCGGGCGTCGCGTCGGGCGCCTCGACGAGGTCGATGATGGTAGTGGGGCTCACCCTCACGGACGGGAAGGAGACCTCGCCCGCGCGCCACTCCTCCGCCCGCACCGGTTCCAGCCCCAGCGGGCCGGTGTAGAAGGCGAGCGAACGCTCGACGTCGGCGACGTTCAGGACGAGGTGGTCGAAGGCGATCACGCGCATGGGTGTCTCCGCGGGGTCGGGGCGCCGGGGCGCCGGTGGGTTGCGTACGACGGGGCGCTTCGGCTGCCGTGCCCCGCCGTCGACTTCAGCATCGCCGAGCGAAGATCCATCGGTCCAACACATGTTTGTCATCCGATCCATCGTGTTTCACGATGGATCGATGGACCTCCAGCAGATGCGCTACGTCCTCGCGGTGGCGGAGACCGCGAGCTTCACCCGCGCCGCCGAGCGGTGCCACATCGTCCAGTCCGCGCTCAGCCACCAAGTGGCCCGGCTGGAAAAGGAACTGGGCGCCCGGCTGTTCGAGCGGACCAGCCGCCGGGTGCGGCTGACGACCGCCGGAGAGGCGTTCCTGCCAGCCGCCCGCCAGGCCCTGGAGGCGGCCGAGCGGGCCCGGGCGGAGGTGGCGGCGGCCACCGGCGAGATACGGGGCAAGCTGGCCGTCGGATCGATCTCCACCGTGTCCGCCGTCGACCTCCCGGCGGCGCTGCGGGACTACCGTCTGCGCTACCCCCGGGTGCGGATCAGCCTGCGGGTCGACTCCAGCGAGCGGCTCGTCGAGCAGGTGCGCGACGGCAGGCTGGACGCGGCGTTCCTCGGCGTACAGCCCGGATTCCGGCCGCAGGGCGTCCGCGACCGGGAACTCGCCCAGGGGCGGCACGTCGCCGTGGTCGCCCCGGGCCACCCGCTGGCGGTGGAAGACGAGGTGGACCTCCACCGCCTCGCCGAGGAAGTGTTCGTGGACTTCGCCGACGGCAGCGCCGCCCGCGCCCAGTCGGACGAGGCGTTCGCGGCGGCCGGTCTGCGGCGCGAGGTCGCCTTCGAGGTGTCCGGCGTCGAACTCATGGCCCGGATGGTCCGCCATGGCCTGGGCATCGCCCTGTTGCCCGCGGCGTTCGCCGCCGACCTGCCCGGCCTGCGGAGCGTGCCGGTCATCAACGGGCCGGTACGGGTGGAGCGCCTCGCCTGGAGCCGGTTCGCCCCCTCCCCCGCCGCCTCCGCCTTCCTCGCCCTGCTGGGCGTCAGTGAGCGGGATGGGGGCTGAAGCCCCCACCCCGGCTCCTCCGGGCTGAGCCCCGACCCCGGCTCCTCCGGGCTGAGCCCCGACCCCGGCTCCTCCGGGCTGAGCCCCCACCCCGGCTCCTCCGAGCGGTCAGCCGACGGCGGCGCCGAACCACTGGGGCAGGCGGCCGAGCAGATCCTGCTGGTCCTCGCCGACCCACGCCACATGGCCGTCCGGCCGCACCAGCACCGCGGGCGCGTCCAGTTCCTCGCTGACGTCGACGACGTGGTCGACCCGGTCCGCCCAGCCCGCCGCCGAGAGCCGGCCGGTCTGGTCGAGCAGCAGCCCGCGGCCGCCGTGCATCAGGTCGTAGAGACGCCCCCGCTTCAGCGCCACGTTCCGCAGCCTCCGGCCGAGCAGTTCGTGGCCCTCGCCGATGTCGTAGCGGACGTCGACCGCGGTGATGATCCCGGTCACGTACCGGTTCACCTCCTCGAAGTCCATCAGCTTCGAGAACAGCTCGCGCAGCGCGGTCGCGCCCGGATCGGTCCCCAGCAGCGCCATCTGCGCGCGGGTGTTGTCCAGCACGGCGGCGCCCACCGGGTGCCGTTCGGCGTGGTAGGTGTCCAGCAGCCCGTCCGGCGCCCAGCCGTCCACCGCGGCGGCCAGCTTCCAGCCGAGGTTGAACGCGTCCTGGACACCGATGTTGAGCCCCTGCCCGCCGGTCGGCGGGTGGATGTGCGCCGCGTCGCCCGCCAGCAGCACCCGGCCGACCCGGTAGCGCTCGGCCTGCCGGGTGGCGTCGCCGAACCGGGACAGCCAGCGCGGCGCGTGCACGCCGAAGTCGGTGCCCGCGGTGGCCCGCAGCTGCTGACGGAACTCCTCCAGGGTCGGGGCGGACGTACGGTCCTCCGCCACGCCGTCGGCGGGCACGCCGATGCGGTACACCCCCTCGTTCCCGTCCACGTCGGGGATGGCGCCGAACCGCAGCTGGGTCTTGCGGACTTCCTCGACGACGGCGGCGATCACCGCCGGGTCCTCGGTCGCCTCCATGTCCCCCAGCAGCGTCTCGACCGTGGCGGGCTCGCCGGGAAAGCCGACGCCGAGACGCTTGCGCACCAGGCTGCGGCCGCCGTCGCAGCCGACGAGGTAGCGCGAGCGCAGGTGCGTACCGTCCGCCAGCTCGACGGTCACCCCGTCCTCGTCCTGGCTCAGCCCGACCACTTCGCAGCCGCGCCGGATCTCGGCCCCGGCTTCGAGGACACGCTCGTTGAGCAGCCGCTCGGTGAGCTGCTGCGAGATGGCCAGGCCGTACGGATGCGCCGTGTCCAGCCGGTCCGGCCACGGCTTGATGATGCCGCCGAAGAGGCCACCGACCTGGAACGTCGAGCTGACCGCGAGGAACCGGTCCAGCAGGCCGCGCTGGTCCATCATCTCGACGCTGCGCGCATGCAGACCGCGCCCGCGGGACTGCCGGGTCGGCTCGGTCAGCCTCTCCAGCACGACCACGTGCACGCCGTGCAGCCGCAACTCGGCGGCCAGCATCAACCCGGTCGGTCCGCCGCCGACCACGATCACGTCAATCATGAAAGCCCCACCCACATACGCACTTCGCGAATCACCGAATTCCCCAGGTTCCGGCCCTGGGCGGGTCATTCTGCGGCAGGACCGGGGCCTTGCCGCAAGGCCCCTGGTGCGCTATATGTTGAGAGTGGCAAGGAGTGGGTGACCTCCTTGCCTTTCGTTTTGCCGTCGCATTTGCCGTCTCAGCGGCTGCCCGTGCGCACCGCGCCCGCGCTCGCCGTGACCACCATGGCGATCGCGGCGCACTGCGGCAGCGACAGGCCCTGGTCCAGCACCAGATAGCCCGCCGCCGCGGCGACGGCAGGGGCGAGGCTCGTGAGGACCGCGAAGGTCGCCGCGGGCAGCCGTCGCAGGGCGAGCAGTTCCAGGGCGTAGGGCACGCCCGAGCTCATCACCGCGATCGCCAGGCCCAGGCCGAGCGCCGTCGGCTCCAGCAGTGCCCCGCCCGATGCCCCGACGCCCAGCGGCAGGCTGATCAGCGCGGCGACGGACATCGCGATCGTCAGGCCGTCCAGGCGCGGGAAGCGGGCGCCGGCGCGGGCGTTGAGGACGATGTACGCCGCCCACATGACCCCGGCGCCGAGCGCGAAGGCCACGCCCGCGGCGTCGAGCTGCCCGAAGCCGCCGTGACCCAGCAGGTACACCCCGGCCAGGGCGAGACCGGCCCACAGCAGGCTGGTGGCGCGGCGCGAGGCGGCGACCGACAGCAGCAGCGGGCCGAGCACCTCGATGGTGACCGCCGCCCCCAGCGGGACGCGGTCGACCGCCTGGTAGAAGAGGATGTTCATGCCGCCCAGGGCCAGGCCGAACCCGCAGGCCACCGCCCAGTCGGTGCGCGCGTATCCGCGCAGCCGGGGCCGGGTGACGACCAGCAGCAGCAACGCGGCGATCGTGATCCGCAGCGCGACCGTGCCGAGCGCCCCGGCCCGGGGGAACAGCAGCGCGGCGCACGCCGACCCGAACTGGACGGACACGGTGCCGATGAGGACCAGGCCGACGCCGCCGAGCGTGCCACGGCCGGGGGTGTGGCGAAGGAGGACGGGGGCGGTCGTCGTCGCGGAAGAGCTGTGCGCCGGGGATGTCATGCCCCACACGCTAGGAACCCGGCCCACGCCCTGTGAAATGCGCGATTTCCTGCGGTTATGCTTCTCGGGCATGACCATCGAGCTGCGGCATCTGCGCGCCTTCCTCGCCATCGCCGAGGAGGGCAACGTCACCCGTGCCGCCGCCCGTCTCCATCTGAGCCAGCCCGCGCTCTCGCGCACGCTGCGCCAGGTCGAGGAGCACCTCGGCACCCGCCTCGTCGACCGCTCGACCCATCACCTCCAGCTGACCACGGAGGGCCGTATGTTCCGCGACAAGGCCCTCGCCGCCCTGGCCGCCGTAGAGACCGCACTCGACCCCCGGGGCCTCCGACGCTGGCCGCTACGGCTGGGCCACCCGTGGGCGGCGCTCGGCGACCACACCATCCCGTTGCTGCGCCGCTGGGACGAGACCCACCCCGGCACCCCGCTGGAGCTGCTCCGCATCGACGACCGCACGGCGGGCCTCACCCAGGGGAAGGTCGACGCGGCCCTGCTGCGCGGCGAGGTCACCGCGGACGGGCTCCGCACGGAGTTGCTGATGTCCGAGGAGCGGGTGGTGGTCATGCCCGCGGACAGCCCGCTGGCGACCCTCCCCCGGGTCACCCTGGCGGACCTCGCCGCCCATCCGATCGCCCTCAACACCGTCTCCGGCACCACGACGATGGACCTGTGGCCGCCGACGGCCCGACCCGTCGCGGCCATCGAGGTGACCAACACCGACGAGTGGCTCGTCGCCATCGCGGCGGGCCGCGCCGTGGGGATCTCCACCTCGGCCACCCCGAGCCATCACACCCACCCCTCGCTGGTCTTCCGCCCGCTCGCGGACGCCCCGGACATTCCCGTCGTCCTGGCCTGGCGCGAGGGGCTGGGGCACCCGGCCATCCCGAACCTGGTGGCGCTCGCCCACCAGGTCATCGCGGCCGACGGGGCGGGGCGCGCCACCGGGTGATCGACGCGCCACCCCGGCTTTTCAGACGCGGCGGACGCGGACGGTCAGCCCCTCCGGGCTGCTCACCCTCGCGTCGCGGCGACCGGTCTCGTCCCACCAGGTGACGGCGCCCGGGCCGTGGTCGCGGGCGCGCGCGAGGACGCCGTCCAGATCCTCGACGGCGACGACGAGTTCCCACTGCGGGGCAGCAGTGAGGGGTCCGGGTGCGGTGACGAAGTCGGCGCGGGCAAGACGGGCGCCCGTCGTCTCGCGGTAGAAGCGCCGGGCCCGGTCCGGCTCCTCGCACGCCAGGACCATGCGGTGGGGGGCGCCCGCGGTGCGGGGCGGGAACCCCCATCCGGTGAACCGATACGGCTGCCACAGGGAGAAGGCGGCGCCCACCGGATCGATCAAGGTCGCCATGCGGCCCTGATCGCCCGCGTCGAAGGGAGGGACGACGAGGCGGGCACCGTGCGCCGTCGCCGCTTCGGTGCGGAGGTCGACGTCGTCGACCGCGAGGTAGGAGGCGATGTGCGCGGGGGTTTCCGGTGGGTAGACCGGTTGCGCGAGGTCGCTCACGCCGCCGATCCGGTGGCCGTCGACGGCTATCACGGTGGCTTGGCGCCAGTCCTCCTCGTCCACCGCGAAGTGCCAGCCCAGCGTCTTCGAGAAGAAGGCGGTGGTGCCGGGCAGATCACGGGTCTTGAGGTCCATCCAGCAGAAGGCGTTCACGGATTCCTGACAGGGCGTCACCAGAGCTTCGCCGTCATCAGATTGATGCTTCGTCATGGCAACATCCTGCCAGCGTGGATCTTCGCTCCCCGCGGAGCGCAACCCTGTGCGGGGGCGGTGGGTCATGTAAGCGCCCGCCTACGGCTTTCCTGAGAGGAATCCATGAAGCTTCGCCGTGCCCTGTCGGCTGCCGCCGCCGTCGCCGCCCTCGGCTCCGCGACACTGCTCGCCGTCCCCGCCGCGCAGGCGACGGGGAACGCGCCCGCGGCCACTGCCGAGCCGTCGCCGTCTCCGACGTACACCCGCCCGACCTTCTGCTCCGGCATTCCCGATGAGGAGCGGGGGAAGACGGGGCTGCGCGGACTGCCGAGCACGATCGTCGCCGGGTCCGGATGGCACGAGTTCACCTATCGCGTCACCAACGTCTCCACGGTCACGGTGATGGAGACCGTCATCGGCCTCTATCCCGGTACCGCCGACCCCGAGATCGACGATGTCGCCGAACTCGGCATCACGGTCGAGTGGTTCAACCCGCAGACCGGCGCGTGGAAGCCCATCGAGGGTGAGGGCGCGGAGCCGCTCGACAACTACGACTTCGCCACGCTGGGCATGGTGAAGCCGGGCGAGCACACGGACGCCACGATGCGCATCAAGATCGCCAAGACCGCCAAGGCGGGCACCGGCTACTTCTTCACCCACGGGTATTCCTACGGCGAGGACGACCAGTGCGGCTTCGACGAGATCAGCCGGTTCAACTTCACCGTCACGTCGGCGAGCTGACGTCCGCAGGGAGATGAAACCGCCGGTTCGGACGATCCCCCGCGTCGCCCGAACCGGCGGAGGTTACGAGCCATCCTCGAAAGATCGCCGGACGGCATCCTGCCGCCTGAGTATATTGGCTCGCAGCCAACCAACGCAGGAGTTACAGCTTGTCCCCCCGCAGCCCATCGGTCAATGAGGAGTTGCGCCGCCGGTCCCAGGCCCGTCTGCTGCAAGCGACGGTGGAACTGGTCGGTGAGCGCGGCTACGAGGCGACGACGCTCGCCGACATCGCCGACCGGGCGGGGGCCGCGCGCGGGCTGGTCTCGTACTACTTCCCGGGCAAGCGCCAGCTGCTCCAGACCGCCGTGCACCGGCTGATGCACAGGGAACTGGCCAAGGCGCTGGAGCGCGAGCCGCGCCCGGAGGGCGCGGGCGCGGGCCGCGAACTGCTGGCACGCGCGATCGACGCGATCCTGGGGCTCGCCCGGGACCAACCGCGGCTGATGCGTACGCACATGGCGGGGATCCTGACCGCGGAGGGGTTCATCCAGTGCCCGGAGCAGCAGCGGCTGGCCGCCCTGCTGCGCGACACGGTGACCCGTTACGGCTCCCGGGACCCGGAGGCCGACTACCGGCTGCTGCGCGCGCTGCTGATGGGCGCGGTGGTCGCGGTGCTGCTGCCGGGGGCGCCGATGGAGCCGGAGCGACTGCGGACGGAGCTGTTCCAGCGCTATGGGCTGGACTGGGAGCTGGGTGTCCCGCCGGGCGGGGAGCCGCCCGGCGGGGTCCCGGTGAACGACCAGCCGGAAAAGGATCAGACAGGCTGAGCGCTCAGGCGAGCTGTCAGCGGTAGTCCGGCTGCGTCTGGACGTTCAGCTCGCGCAGCCGCACCGACCGGGCGCTGTCCGTGCGCCGGTCGTCGATCTTCAGGACGTCGAAGCCCTTGCTCATGTCGTTCGAGTAGATGTGGCCGTTGTAGTAGTACGCGGACCAGGAGCCGCCGGAGACCAGCTTGTCGGCCGAGATCGGGCCGCGTTCGAAGTAGCCGATCTCCTTGGGGCGGGTGGAGTCGGTGAAGTCCCAGATGGACACGCCGCCCTGGTACCACGCCTGGACCATGATGTCGCGGCCCTTGGCGGGGAGCAGCGAGCCGTTGTGGGCGACGCAGTTCTCGGTGGCTGCCTGGTGGCGCGGGATCTTGTAGTAGCTACGGAACTTCAACTTCCGCTTGTCGCCCTTGCCGACGATGTCGTAGATGCCGTCGGCGCCGCGCGTCGGGCCGGTCGCCTCGTTGCAGGTCGCGCTCGTGCCACCGCCCAGCTCATCGGTGAACACGACCTTGTTTCCGCGCTCGTTGAAGGTCGCCGAGTGCCAGAAGGCGAAGTTGACGTTGTCCTCGACCCGGTCGATGACCCGTGGCTTCGCGGGGTCGGCGATGTCGAGGAGGATGCCGTCGCCCATGCACGCGCCCGCCGCCAGCTTCAGCTTGGGGAACGTGGTGAGGTCATGGCAGCCGGTGGTCTCGCTGACGCCCGGGTTGGCGGGATCGCCGGGGTTGCCGCCGTCCGGGAAGAGGACGGGGAAGTCGACGACCGCGGCCTTCTCGGGCGCCTTGCGGGGCACCTTGATGACGGAGATGCCGTCGTGCGGGGGCTGGCAGTCCGGGAAGGTCTCGCTGGGGAAGTACGAGGAGACGTAGACGTACACGTTCTTGCGGTCGGGCGCCAGGGTGTGGGTGTGCGAACCGCACGAGGTCTCGACGGCGGCGACGTAGCGCGGGTTGCGCTTGTCGCTGATGTCGAAGACCTTCATGCCCTCCCAGGAGGACTTCTCGGTGGCGGGCTGCGTGGTGCTGTTGCAGGAGTTGTCGCTGCGCGAGGAGTCGGTGGAGAGGAAGAGCAGGTCCCCGGAGACCGAGATGTCGTTCTGCCCACCGGGGCAGAGCACCTGGCTGACGACCTCCGGGCGCTTCGGGCGGCTGATGTCGTAGATGACGAAGCCGTCGTAGTTGCCCGCGAAGGCGTACTTGCCCTGGAAAGCGAGGTCCGAATTGGTTCCCTTGAGGTCCTGCTTGGGGATGTTGGTGAGGTGACTGACGTTGTCGCTGTGAACGATCTCGTCCACCCCGGGGACCTCGCCGTTCTCGATGGCGGCCCTGGTGCCGGATGCCTGATCCTTCGTCATCCGCTCGCTGTGCGGCGCGTCACCGGGGTCCGGTGTCGCGACCGCGGGGCTCGCCGCCAGCAACGAGGCCACCAGGCCGAAGGCGGCTACGGCCGCACCGAGATATCTGCGCCGCTGCGGGGATCTTTCCCACGGCTTCACTGCGTCCTCCCTTACGTCCCTTGTGCCCGTTCGGAGTTGAACGGTTCATTGGACGACGTGGGCAGTATCGCGCCTCTCATGTACACCACAACAGACGGCAACATAGTCGTAACGAAGATCCCGACTTCCCCTGGAGGCAACGGTGTTGCACCGGCGTACGAGGCTTCACGCCGCATCCCTCGCGTTCGCGGCGACGGCCGCCGCCGTGATGCTCGCCCTCACCGGCTGTGAGCCGGACGGCGGCAGGCAGGACACCGGGAAGGGGAAGGACGGAAAGCCCGCGGTGATCGCCCCGGGGCGGCCGGGCGAGGCGGCACAGACGCTGTCGGCCGAGGAGGCGGCGAAGGCGGGCGACGACGACTCCCCGAACGCCGCCGACCGCCGTTACGTCGCCATGATGATCGAGCACCATCAGCAGGCCCTGGTCATGACCGACCTCGCCCCCGACCGCGCGAGATCGGCCAAGGTCAGACGGATCGCCGAGCGCATCGCGGCGGCGCAGGGGCCGGAGATCGACGCGATGCGGGGCTGGCAGCAGACGTCCGGCGGCGGTGCGGCCGACAAGCACCACCACGGCGGGACGGCGGACATGCCCGGCATGGCCACGCCGAAGCAGCTGGACGCGCTGCGCTCCGCCAAGGGCACGGGCTTCGACGCGCTCTTCCTCAAGCTGATGATCGCCCACCACCGGGGCGCGGTCTCCATGGCGACGGATGTGCTCGGCCGGGGCAACAACGTCCGGGTGGAGGAGATGGCCAACGATGTGATCGCCCAGCAGAGCAGCGAGATCCGCCGGATGCAGCGGGTGACGTGAGCGGCTCGCCCAAGCGGCCCGCCCGAGCGGCTTTGCTCGGGCGGCCCGCCCGAGCGGCTCGCCTGAGTGGCTTGCCCAAGCGGCTCGCCTGAGCGGGCCTCGTAAGCGGCTTGTGTCGGCGCCTCGCGTACACCAGGAGCCCCTTCCGTCACTCGTCCTCGTCGCCCGGCGCGTAGCACCGCACACCGCCGCCCGCCGGGTGCGATGCTGGAGACAGCCTGCGGAAGGAGCTCCTCCGTGCTTCGCGTCGCCGTCGTGGGATCCGGGCCGAGCGGCGTTTACGCCGCCCAGGCGCTCGTCCAGCAGCAGGCCGTACCCGAGGTGTCGGTGCATGTGCTGGACCGGCTGCCCTGCCCGTACGGGCTGGTGCGCTACGGCGTCGCGCCCGACCACGAGAAGATCAAGTCGCTCCAGAACACCCTGCGCGCGGTCCTGGAGCACCCACGGGTCAGCTTCCTCGGCAATGTGCACGTGGGTCCCCCGCCGCTGGTACCCGAGCGGCTGCTCGGGCTCTACCACGCGGTGGTCTACTGCGTGGGCGCGGCGACCGACCGGCGGCTCGGGGTGCCCGGCGAGGAGCTGTCCGGCAGCTACTCCGCCACCGAGTTCGTCTCCTGGTACAGCGCCCATCCGGACGCCCCCGGCGACGCCTTCGCGCTCGGCGCGCGCTCCGCCGTCGTCGTCGGGGTCGGCAACGTCGCGGTGGACGTGGCACGCATCCTGGCCCGCGGGGCGGAGGAGCTGCGGCCCACCGACGTGCCCCATCTCGCCCTCGGCGCGCTCGCCGACAGCCAGGTCGCCGATGTGCACGTGGTCGGGCGGCGCGGTCCGTCGCAGGCGAAGTTCACCACCAAGGAGCTGCGCGAGCTGGGTTCGCTGACCGGTGCCGATGTGCTCGTAACGCCCGAGGAGCTGGCGCTGGACCCGGCGTACGGCGACCCCTCGGGGCTGCCCGCGGCCAACCGGCGCAACGTCGAGGTGCTGCGCGACTGGGCGCGGCGCGAGCCCATGGGCCGTCCGCGCCGCATCCATCTGCGCTTCTTCCTGCGGCCCGCGGCGCTGCTCGGCGAGGGCGCGGTGCGCGCCGTACGGTTCGAGCGGACCGCGTCGGACGGGCGGGGCGGGGTGGCGGGCACGGGCGTCTTCGAGGACATCGAGGCGCAGCTGGTGCTGCGGTCGGTGGGCTACCGGGGCGTTCCGCTGCCCGGGGTGCCGTTCGACGAGCGGCGGGGCACCGTGCCGAACGCGGCGGGGCGGGTGCTGCGCGGCGGTGTGCCCGCGCCCGGTGAGTACGTGGCGGGGTGGATCAAGCGCGGGCCGACCGGGGTGATCGGCACCAACCGTCCGTGCGCCAAGGAGACGGTCGCCTCGCTGCTCGCCGACGCGGACGTCCTGGCGGCGCGGCCGGTGGCCGAGGACCCCCTCGCCGCGCTGCGCGCGGCGGGTGTGGAGCCGGTCGAGTGGACGGGGTGGCTGCGGATCGAGGCGGCGGAGGTGACGCTCGGGGAGGCGCTGGGCCGTACGAGGGTGAAGATCCCGGACTGGACGGGCCTGCTGGGCGCGGCCCGCGGGGAGGACTGAACCGGCGCACCCCGTGGACCCGGCGCGCCTCAGCCGTGGTCGCCCGCCCGGTCGTCCTGGCGGACGACGGCGGTCAGGACGCTGTCGAGCAGGCCGGGGAACAGCGCGTCCAGGTCCTCCCGGCGCAGGGCGTTCATCTTGGCGGTGCCCCGGTAGATCTGGTGGATCAGACCGCATTCGCGCAGCACCCGGAAGTGGTGGGTGGTGGTCGACTTGCTGACGGGCAGGTCGAACACCGAACAGGACAGGTCGCAGCCCTCCTCGGCCAGGGTCCGCACGACCCGCAGCCGCATGGGGTCGGACAGCGCGTGCAGCACGTCCTCCAGCCGGATGTCCTCGCGTCGCGGATGCTCCAGCGAACGGCCCGTCCCCTGCGCCTGAGGCGTGGTCTGCGTCTGCACGACTGCTGCTCCTCGTCGCGTCGTTCCGGGACCCACCATGGTACGAAGCTCCTCGTAGTTTGACATCCGCCGTACAACAACGGCAGGACGACGACGCGGGCGCGGGCCGTACTTGATAGTGAGTAGCCGGGATTGTCGGTGCGGACGACGACGGGCGGGGCCCGTCCGGAAAGGCTGGTGAGGTTCCCGAGAGCAGATGCGGAGACCTCTTCCATGGCGACCTTCTTATATCGACTGGGCCGTTGGGCCTTCCGGCGGCGCCACCTCGTCGCGCTCCTGTGGACGGCCGTCCTGACCGTCGTCGTCTTCGGCGCCGCCAACGCCTCCGAGCCTCCCGACGACTCGTCCTCGATGCCGGGCATCGAGGCCCAGAAGGCGTTCGACCTGATCAACGAGCGCTTCCCCGGCGCCGAGGCGGACGGCGCGGGCGTCCGGATCGTCTTCGTCGCCCCGGACGGGCAGAAGGTCACCTCGGCCGCGCGCCGCTCGGCCATCGACGCGCTGGTGACCGAGGTGGCCGACGGGCCGCAGGTGGCCGACGTGGAGAGCCCGTTCGACGGGCGCGGGGTGAGCGAGGACGGCTCCACGGCGTACGCCACCGTCACCTACCAGGTGAAGGAGGACGACGTCACCGACGCCAGCCGGGAGGAGGTGAGGGACGCCATCGAGCAGGCCCGGGACGCGGGTCTGACCGTCGAGGCGGGCGGGAGCGCCCTGGCCACCGAGGCACCGGCCGGGGCGGGCGAGGTGATCGGCGTCGGCATCGCCGCGGTGGTGCTGCTGATCACCTTCGGCTCCCTGGCCGCCGCCGGGCTGCCGCTGCTCACCGCGCTCCTCGGCGTCGGCATCAGCATGGCCTCGCTCATCGCGCTGGGCAACGTCCTCGGACTGTCCTCGACGACCGGCGAGCTGGCCATGATGCTCGGGCTCGCGGTCGGCATCGACTACTCCCTGTTCGTGGTGTCCCGCTACCGCGAGGAGCGGGCCAGGGGGTACGAGCCCCAGGAGGCGGCCGGGCTGGCCGCGGGCACCGCCGGTTCCGCCGTGGTCTTCGCCGGGCTCACCGTCGTCATCGCGCTGGCCGGGCTCTCCGTGATCGGCGTCCCGATGCTGACCACCATGGGCTGGGGCGCCGCGGGTGCGGTCCTGACGGGCGTGCTGATCGCGCTGACCATGGTCCCGGCGCTGCTCGGCTTCTGGCCGAACGCCGTCCTGGCGCGCCGGGTCCGCAAGGGCGCAAGCGGCTCGACCGGAGCCGCGGAGAGCGATGCGGGGAACACGGGCACCCGCTGGGCCCGGTTCGTCCTGCGTCGCCCCGTACCCGTGCTGGTCGCCTCGGTCGTCGGCCTGGGCGCGCTCGCCGTACCGGCGCTGGACCTGCGGATGGGCATGCCCGGTGACGAGGCCAAGTCCACCGCGACCACGGAGCGACGCGCCTACGACGCCCTCGCCGATGGCTTCGGCCCCGGGTTCAACGGCCCCCTGACCGTCGTCGTGGACACCCGGAGGGCCGACGACCCGAAGCGCGCGGTGGCGGCGGTCTCCGGCACGCTCGCCCGCACCGAGGGCGTGGTCTCCGTATCCCCGGCCCGGTTCAACGCGGCGCGGGACACCGCGGTGCTGTCCGCCGTCCCGTCCGCCGCGCCCACCAGCGAGCGGACGAAGGACCTCGTCCACACCATCCGCGGCGAGCGCCCCGCGACCGAGGCCGCCACCGGTGCCACCTTCGAGGTCACCGGCACCACCGCGCTGAACATCGACGTCGCGCAGAAGATGCAGAACGCGCTGGTCCCCTACCTCGCGGTCGTGGTCGGGCTGGCCTTCGTCCTGCTGCTGGTGGTCTTCCGTTCCGTGCTGGTCCCCCTCAAGGCCGCGCTCGGCTATCTCCTCTCGGTCCTCGCGTCCCTCGGCGCGATCGTCCTGGTCTTCCAGCAGGGGCACGGAGCCGGGCTCATCGGTGTCGAGCAGACCGGCCCGATCATGAGCATGATGCCGATCTTCCTGGTGGGCATCGTCTTCGGTCTCGCCATGGACTACGAGGTCTTCCTGGTCTCCCGGATGCGCGAGGCACATGTCCACGGGGAGCGGCCGGGACAGGCCGTGGCCACCGGGTTCCGCCACAGCGCCCGGATCGTGGCGGCGGCCGCGCTGATCATGATGGCGGTGTTCTCCGGGTTCATGACGGCCGGTGACTCCATGGTGAAGATGGTCGGCTTCGGTCTGGCCGGTGCCGTCCTGTTCGACGCCTTCGTCGTCCGCATGGCGTTCGTGCCCGCCGCCCTCGCCCTGCTCGGCAAGGCGGCCTGGTGGCTGCCGCGCCCGCTGGACCGGCTGCTGCCGCGCGTCGACGTGGAGGGCGAGGCTCTCGGGCGCGTCCGCAAAGTCGCGTCGGATCAGCAGGACCCGGTGCGCGTCTGACGCCTGCGCCGCACGGCGGGCGCACGGTCCGGTTGGCCGTCCGCCCGCCGTCACCCACTATGGGCCCACATCCCCGACCGGAGGACCCCATTGCTCACCGGCTGGCGGCGGTACGCCGCTCATCACCCCCGCCTCGTCGAGGCGGCGTTCCTGCTGCTGGTGTGCGCGGCCACCGGCAAGCAGTACGACCGGGGCGGGCCCGGCTGGTTACCCGGGCTGCTCATCGCGACCGCCGCCTGCCTCTCGCTGCTGTGGCGGCGCCGTCACCCCGGCCCGGTCGTCGCCCTCACCGCGGTCTGCGCCGGGGTCTCCAACCCGCTGGGCTACCCGGTCAGTCCGCTGCTGCTGCTTCCGGTGATCGTGGCGCTCTACGCGCTGACCGTCCGCGTCCCGCCGCGGACCGCGTACGCCTCCTGCTGCGCCGTCATCGCGCTGGTCGTCGTCACGGCGCTGCTGTCCGGCCGGAGCGACCAGCCCTGGACGTACAAGACGGTCGGCCTCGCCTTCTGGGTCGCACTGCCGGTCGTCCAGGGCTCGGCGGTCCGGGCGCGGCGCGGCTATCTGGACGCCGTACGCGCACGCGCCGAGCACGCCGAACGCACCCGCGAGCAGGAGGCGCGCCACCGCGTCGCGGAGGAACGCATCCGCATCGCCCGCGAGTTGCACGACGTCGTGGCCCATCACATGGCCCTGGCCAACGCCCAGGCCGGCACCGCCGCCCACCTCGTCCGCACCCGCCCCGGGCAGGCCGAGAAGATCCTCACCGAACTGGCCGGTACGACCTCCTCGGCACTGCGCGAACTCCAGGCCACCGTCGGTCTGCTGCGCGAGTCCGACGACGGCCCCGAGGATTCCCTGGAACCGGCGCCCGGACTCGGCAGGCTGCCCGAGCTGGTCTCCGCGTTCGCCTCCGCCGGGCTCCGGGTCACCGTCACGGTCGACGGCGAGGAGCGGCCGCTGTCGCCCGGGGTGGATCTGACCGCCTTCCGGATCGTGCAGGAGGCGCTCACCAACGTCACCAAGCACGCCGCTGTCGACGCGGCGCGGGTGAGGCTCGCGTACGCCGGTGACCGGCTGACCCTCACCGTCAGCGACGACGGCGGCACCACCCCGCCCGCACCGGCTCCCGGCGGCGGGTTCGGCCTGATCGGCATGCGGGAGCGCGTCCGGTCCGCCGGGGGCCGCCTCCAGTCGGGCCCACGCCCCGAGGGCGGCTTCGCCGTCACCGCCGAACTGCCCGTCCACGCCTGACCCGTTCGCTTCCCCCGGCCTCCATCCCCCTTGACCGACCCACCCCGGAAGGGCCCCGATGACCATCCGCGTGCTGCTCGCCGACGACCAGACCCTGCTGCGGGCGACCTTCCGGATACTGATCGACTCCTGCGCGGACATGGAGGTGGTCGACGAGGCCGCCGACGGCGCCAGGGCCGTCGAGCTCACCCGCGCCACCCGCCCCGATGTCGTCGTCATGGACATCCGCATGCCCGGCACCGACGGCCTCGCCGCGACCGACGCCATCTGCGCCGACCCGGACTTGCACGCCACCCGGGTCCTCATCCTCACGACGTTCCAGACCGACGAACACGTCGCCCGGGCGCTGCGCGTCGGCGCCAGCGGCTTCCTCGGCAAGGACGTCTCCGCCGAGGCGCTCCTCGACGGCATCCGCACCGTGGCCTCCGGTGACGCGCTGCTGTCCCCCGCGGCCACGCGCTCCCTCATCACCCACTTCCTCGCCACCCCCGAGCCCGGCGCGGCCACCGCGCTCCCCGAGCACCTGGCCGCCCTCACCGCCCGGGAGCGCGAGGTGATGGCGCTCGTCGCGGACGGCAAGTCCAACGCCGAGATCGCCGAGGACCTGTTCGTCAGCCCGCTGACCGTACGCACCCACGTCCAGCGCGCCAAGATGAAGCTGGGCGCCCGCGACCGCGCCCAACTGGTCGTCTTCGCCTATCAGTCCGGTCTCGCGCGGCCTCCGCGCTGACCAAGGAACGAGCGGGTCGGCGCGGGCGCGGCGGCGGAGCAGGACCGCGAGGTCCACGTCAAGGACACCCGTTCTGAGACACCCGCTCCGACCTGCGGGAAGACGCTTCCACGGGCCGTTGTCAGTGGTGGGGTGCAGACTCTGTGATGTCGGACACATCCTACGTCGCTCTTCTCACCCCCTCACCTCTCCCTACGTCCCAAGGAGTGAGTCCGTCATGGACGATGTTCTGCTCGCCGTCGGCACCCGCAAGGGTCTCTTCCTCGGCCGCCGCCGCTCCGGCCCGACCTGGGATTTCACCGGGCCGCACTTCCCCATGCAGGCGGTGTACTCCGTCGGCATCGACACCCGACGCTCCGGCACGCCGCGGCTGCTGGCCGGAGCGGACAGCTCCCACTGGGGCCCCTCGGTCTTCCGCTCCGACGACCTCGGGGAGAGCTGGCACGAACCCGCCCGCCCGGCGGTGCGGTTCCCGGAGGGGACCGACACCTCGCTGGAGCGGGTGTGGCAGCTGCACCCGGCCGGGCCCGCCGCGCCCGACGTGGTCTACGCGGGCACCCAGCCGGGCGCGCTGTTCCGCTCCGAGGACGGCGGCGAGACCTTCGAGTTCGTCCGGAGCCTGTGGGACCACCCGCAGCGGCCCGAGTGGGGCGCGGGGTTCGGCGGCCAGGCGGTGCACACGGTGGTCACCGATCCCCGGGACGCCGACGCGGTGACGGTGGCCGTCTCGTCGGGCGGGGTGTACCGGTCGACGGACGGCGGGGCGAGCTGGGCGCCGTCGAACAGCGGGCTCAGGGCGGAGTTCCTGCCCGATCAGTACCCCGAGTTCGGGCAGTGCGTGCACAAGATCGCGCAGGACGCGACCGATCCCGACCGGCTGTATCTCCAGAACCACGGCGGGGTGTACCGCAGCGACGACCGCGGGGCGCACTGGCAGGAGATCGGCAAGGGGCTGCCCGCCGACTTCGGGTTCGCGATCGCCGCCCATCCGCGGCGCGCCGGGGTCGCCTATCTCTTCCCGGTGTCCGACGGCTCGGACCGCTATCCGCCGGAGTACCGCTGCCGGGTCTTCCGCACCGAGGACGCGGGCGCGTCCTGGGAGGAGCGGTCCGCCGGGCTGCCGGGCGAGCCGCACTACGGGGTGGTGCTGCGGGACGCGCTCCGTACGGATGACGCGGACCCGGTCGGGGTGTACTTCGGCAATCGCAACGGGGAGGTGTACGCGAGCGCGGACGAGGGCGAGAACTGGCAGCAGATCGCCCGGTACCTTCCCGATGTGCTCTGCGTGCGAGCGGCGGTGATCGGATGAGACCGTGACCGGGTGAGACGGCACGCGGCCACGCGCTGAGCCACTAGAGTGACGCGGTGTGGCTGCACGACCGTTGAACGAAATTGTGGAACCGGGCTGGGCCAAGGCACTTGAGCCCGTGGAAGAGCGCATCGCGGCGATGGGTGACTTCCTGCGGGCCGAGATCGCGGCGGGCCGCACCTATCTGCCCGCCGGACCGAATGTGCTGCGCGCCTTCCAGCAGCCCTTCGACGAGGTGAAGATCCTCATCGTGGGTCAGGATCCGTATCCGACGCCCGGTCATGCGGTGGGGCTGAGCTTCTCGGTGGCGCCGGAGGTGCGGCCGCTGCCCGGCAGCCTGGAGAACATCTACCGCGAGCTGCACACCGACCTCGGTCTGCCGCGCCCGTCCAACGGCGATCTGACGCCCTGGACCCGGCAGGGCGTGCTGCTGCTCAACAAGGCACTCACCACGGCACCGCGCCGCCCCGCGGCACACCGCGGCAAGGGCTGGGAGGAGGTCACCGAGCAGGCCATCCGGGCGCTCGCCGCGCGCGGCCGTCCACTGGTGTCCATCCTGTGGGGCCGCGACGCGCGCAATGTCCGTCCGCTGCTGGGGCCGCTTCCCTCGGTCGAGTCCGCGCACCCCTCCCCCATGTCGGCCGACCGGGGATTCTTCGGTTCGCGCCCGTTCAGCCGGGCCAACGACCTGCTCGTACAGCAGGGAGCGCAACCCGTCGACTGGCGCCTTCCCTGAGCGCTTCTTTCCAGGTGGGCGAGGGGTAGTCTGCCCGCCATGACGACACATCCGAACACCCCTGCGGGCTGGTACGCCGACCCGCAGGGCACCCCCAACCAGCTGCGCTGGTGGGACGGCGCCCAGTGGACCGAGCACACCCACCCGGGGCAGCAGCCCGCACAGCCCGGACAGCAGCAGGGCCACCCCGGACAGCAGCCCGGCCATCCCGGACAGCAGCCGGGCCAGCTCCCGCCGCAGCAGGCCGCCCAGCCGCACCCCAGCCCGGCCAAGGTCCAGCACCAGGTGCAGCAGCAGGCGCACGTCGCCCCGGGCGCGGGCGGCGGCGGCACGCTGTTCACCGAGCCGGTGCTGGTGGTGAACCAGAAGGCCAAGCTGATCGAGCTGACCAATGAGTACGGCGTCTTCGACCAGCACGGCCGTGCCATCGGGTCGGTGGTCCAGGTCGGTCAGAGCACGCTCAAGAAGGTCGCACGGTTCGTGTCGAGCCTCGACCAGTTCATGACGCACAAGCTGGAGATCCGGGACGCGGCCGGGCAGCCGCATCTGGTGCTCACCCGGCCTGCCAAGTTCATCAAGTCCAAGGTGCTGGTGGAGCGCCCGGACGGCCAGCCGGTCGGCGAGATCGTCCAGCAGAACGCCATCGGCAAGATCAACTTCGGGATACAGGTCAACGGCCAGCAGATCGGCGCCATCAAGGCGGAGAACTGGCGCGCCTGGAACTTCGCCATCGTCGACCACACCGACACCGAGATCGCCCGGATCACCAAGACCTGGGAAGGTCTGGCGAAGACCATGTTCACGACGGCGGACAACTACGTCCTCCAGATCCACCGTCAGCTTCCCGACCCGCTGCTGAGCCTGGTGGTGGCCACCGCCCTGACCGTGGACACCGCGCTCAAGCAGGACGCCCGCGGGTTCGGCTGAGCCGGTGGACGATGCGACACATGTGCTCGGGATCGACTCGGGCGGATCGGGCGTACGGGTGGCCGTGGCACGCGCCGAAGCCCAGCTCGGCAGCGCCGCAGAGACGCCGCTGACCTGGGCCTCGGCCACCCCCGCCGGGGTCGGCGACCGGGGCATCGACGCGGCCGGGCTGCTGGAGCGGGTGCTGCCCGCCGCCCATGAGCTGCTGCGCCGGGCCGGGGCGCCGCGCCCGGCGGCCGTCTGCGTGGGCGCCGCGGGAATGGCCTCCCTCGGCGACGATCTGCGGGCGACGCTGCCGGGCGCGCTCGCGGAGGAGTTCGGGGTACGCCGCCTCGCGCTCGCCGCGGACGCGGTGACCGGCTATGCCGGGGCGCTCGGCCAGCGGCCCGGCGCCGTGGTCGCCGCGGGCACCGGCCTGATCGCGCTGGGCGCGGTGCCGCTGCCGGTACCGGTGGCCCCGGCCGGGAGCGCGGCGCGTGACCGCACGGGCGGCCCGGGCGGTCCGGGCGGTCCGGGCCGCCCCGGCGACGGCACACCCGGCGACCGTACGGCCGGGGACCGTACGCCCGGGGAGCCTACGACCGGGGGCGACGCGCCCGGCGACCGCGCGCCCGGGTGGCGGCGGGCCGACGGCTGGGGGCATCTGCTGGGCGACTGCGGCGGCGGGGCGTGGATCGGGCGGGCCGGTCTGGAGGCCGCGATGCGCGCGTACGACGGGCGCGAGGGCGGCTCGCAGCCGCTGCTGGCCCGGCTGGAAGCGGTCTTCGGCCCGGCCGCCGAACTGCCGGGCAAGCTGTATCCGCGGCCCGACCGGCCCGCCGTCCTGGCCTCCTTCGCGCCGGAGGTCGGCCGGTGCGCCGCCGCGGGCGATCCGGTCGCGGAGGCGGTCCTGCGGGACGCCGCCCGTCACATCGCCCAGGCCGCGGAGGCCGTCTGCCCCCGGCTGGAGTCCGGTGAGGTCGCGCTGACCGGCGGCCTCTTCCGCATGGGCGCACCCCTGCTGACGCCCCTGCGTGCCGAGTTGGCCGCGCGGCTGCCGGGGGTCCGGGTCACCGAGGCGGCCGGGGACCCGCTGGACGGCGCCCTGCGCATCGCGGCGGCGCTCGCCGCCGGGGAGCTGCGGCTGCCGCCGGACGCGGGGCTGCTGAGCGTCATCACCGCGTGAGGTGACGACGGCCACGACCGATAGCCGGGACCGCGGTTCCGGATGACGAACACCCTATCGGCTGTACGAGCAGCTCTGTTCGCCCACCGCACAGCAACGAACAGCAAGGCTCGGCAAAAGGGGACAGAAAACGCCCAGTCGCACCCCTCCCGAACAGCCAACCCTATAGAGCGACTAACATGCGGCGCCATGAGCTCCCCCACAGGGCCCGCGTCCGGCCTGCCAGTACGAATGCCGCGTCCCCGCCAGTCCGGACGGCACCGCCGCCCGGAGCCCGCGGCCGCACCCGTGGGCGCACCGCCGCTGGTGCTGGCCGTTCCGGGGACCCCTGAAGCCGCCACCCGGGGCCTGGCCGAGGAGATCGTGAGCATCGCCCGCTCCGAGCTGCCCGGCCTCGACGCCCAGGTCGGCTATGTGGACGTGGAAGGCGAGAACGAGGAGTTCCCGCAGCTGGAGACCGTGCTCGCGCGGGCCGCCCAGGACCGCACCGAGCGGCTGCGCCAGGCGCGGGAGGCCGCCAAGGCCACCGCCGCGGCCACCGCGGAGGCGATCGCCGCGGCCGAGGCCGCGGGCGAGGAGATCCCGGAGATGCCTCCGCCGCCGCCCGTCCCGACCGACGGCCCGTCGGCCGTGGTGGTCCCGCTGCTCGCGGGCCCGGACAACGCGCTGCTGCGCCGGATACGCCAGGCCGTCGTGCACAGCGGCTCCGCCGCCGACCTCACCGACGTCCTCGGCCCGCACCCGCTGCTCGCGGAGGGTCTGCACGTCCGGCTGTCGGAAGCGGGCCTCGCCCGTGCCGACCGGGCCCGCCTCTTCACGGTGGCGACCGCCGCGGACGGCATCATCCTGGCCACCGTGGGCGGCGGCGAGGCGGCCGACGCCGGTGGGATCACCGGCATGCTGCTCTCCGCGCGCCTCGCCGTGCCGGTGATGGCCGCCGCGCTGGACGAGGACGGGGCCGTGGTCCGCGTCGCCGAGCAGCTGCGCTCCGCCGGCTCGGCCCGGCTCGCGCTCGCGCCGTACCTCATCGGCCCGGAGGTGTCCTCCGAGCTGACCAAGGCGGCCGCCGAGGAGGCGGGCTGCGCCGCGGCCGAGGCGCTCGGGGCGTACCCGGCCGTGGGCAAGCTGGTGCTGGCGAAGTACGCGGCGGCGCTGGGCATCACGCTTCCGGCGTCCTCGGGACTGCGCTGAATCGTCCCTCCAGCCGAAGGGCCTGCGCTGCGCGGGGCGTGCCGCCCCGCGCACGGCCCGCGCCGTCGCGACTTTTCGGACATCCCCTGGCGGTCAGCCGAAGATCACGCAGGACGCGGCCGGTGCCTCGAGCGAACCGTCCCGGCTCGGCACCCCCGTGGTGGGGTCGAGGCCGAACCAGGTGACCTCGCCCGAGCGTTCGTTCGCGACGTAGAGACGGCTGCCCGAGGGGTCGAGCGCCAGGTCACGGGGCCAGTGGCCGCCGCAGGGCGTGGTGGTGACCAGCTCCATGCGGTCGCCCGGGGTGTCGAGGGCGAGCGTCGCGACGCTGTCGTGACCGCGGCTGGCGACCCAGACGAAGCGGCCGTCCGGGGAGACCGCCACCTCGGAGGGGAAGGTGGCGGCTTCCGTACCGGGCGGGACGACGCGGGTCTCGCCGAGCGGTTCGAGGGTGCCGGACGCCGCGTCCCAACGGCACACCGTGACCGTCGGATCCAGCTCGTTGACCACGTACGCGCGGTCGCCGCGCGGGTGGAACGCGAGATGGCGCGGCCCGCTCCCCGCCCGCAGCCGGACCTTCCGGTGCGCCCGCGGCCCGGCGGGCTCGTACACCCACACCGCGTCGGCGCCGAGGTCGACGCTCAGCAGCCAACTGCCGGACGGGTCGGGCAGCACCTCGTGGGCGTGCGGCTCGCTCTGCCGCTCGCGGTTCGGGCCGCTGCCCTCGTGCCGCAGCACCACCGTCGGCTCGCCGAGCCCGCCGTCGTCGCCGACGGGCAGCGCGCTGACGCTGCCGGAGCCGTAGTTGGCGGTGAGCAGATGCCCGTCGGCGAGCGCGAGATGGGTGGGCGCCGCGCCGTGGACGGGCACGGGGGCGCCGAGGAGGATGAGCGGGCGGGCGGGGTCGTCGCCGGTCCGGAAGGCGGCGGCCGCGCCGTCGTCCGTCTCGCTCACCGCGTAGAGGACGTCCCCGCCGGGTGAGAGCGCGAGATACGAGGGGTTGGCGACCTCGTCCGTGGCGTACCGCGGGGTCAGCGCGCCCGTGTCGCGGTCGACGTCCGCGACGGTGATCCCGGCTCCGCCCGCCTCGGTGAACGACCCGATGTACGCCCTGTACGCCCGTTGCTCCGTGCTCACCGTGCTGCCTCTCCAGCGGTTCCGCTTGCGGCCGACGCTAACAGCCCGGTCCGGACCACGACCGTGGAATGCACGATTCCCTGCTTGACGCGCAGTCAGCGCGCCCCGGTTGGGGGAACTGCCGCCGGAGCCCGCCCCCTCAGGCCCGCAGCGGGTCCGCGAGGCCGGTCAGGGCCGTCTCCAGGTCGTGCAGATGGGCCAGGGCGCGGTCCGTGGCCGGGTGGGGCGGCGGCCCGGCGGCGGGTGCGGGGGCGGCGGAGGACGGGGCGACGGGGGCGGTCAGTCGGCTCACCGCCGCCTCGACCCGCGCGCACGCCGCGGTCAGGCGGGCGTCGTGGGACGCGACCGGGTCGGCGGCGAGCGCGGCGAGGGCGCGCGCCTGGCGGGCGCAGTCGTCGAGTGCCAGCATGACCCGCCGGGCCCGGGCCCGGCGGGCGCGCAGCGGGCTGAGCGGGTGCAGCAGCGGGGCGATCGACATCCGCAAGCCCCGCAGCGCCGCCTCCAGCTCGGCGACGTGCGGCGCGGGGTCCGCGGCCGGGTCGCCCGCGAGCCGCCGTGCGGCGTCGGCGGCGCAGTGCCGTACGGACTCCAGGGCACGCCGGATCCAGGCGTCGGTCGCGGCGTGGGTGGTCACCGGGAGCACGAGCGCCACGGCCAGTCCCGCCCCGGCCGCGCCGATGGCGGTCTGCTCCAGGCGCAGCGCGAGCAGCCCGGGGTGCAGCACGCCGAGCAGGCCGTACAGCAGCCCGGCCATCAGCGTCACGAAGAACACCATCCAGCTGTACGACAGCGGCGCGGTGTAGAAGATCCCGAAGACGCAGGCGGCGACGAGGACGGCGGTGGGCGCCGGGGCGCCGTGCAGCGGTACGGCGACGGCGAGCCCGGCCGCGATGCCGCTGACGGTGCCGACGACCCGGCGGAAGCCGCGTACCAGTGTCTCGCCGCGCGAGGCGGTGTTGACGAAGATCCACCAGGCGGTGCCGACGGCCCAGTACCACCGCTCACCGGAGAGGGCCTGGCCGACGGCGAGCGCGAACGCGCAGGCGGCGGCCGCCTGGAAGGCCTGCCGGGTGGCGGGCCGCCCCAGGCCCGCTCCTCCGGGCGGCGCGGGCGCGGCGGTGGGCGCCCCGGGGGTGCGCCGCTCGATGCACCACACCCCGAACCGTACGAACGCGGCGACCGCCACGCCCATGGGCACCGCCACCGCCAGTACGGGCAGTTCCCGCGGCCCCGCCTCCAGGAACTGCGCCGCGAAGAACATCATGAACGCGAAGATGCCGAGCGCGTTGCCGCGCGGCCCCCACCGCCGGGCCGCGACACCGCAGAAGACCACCGCGAGGAAGGCGGCGTCGCGCCCGAGCGGAACCCGGTGCAGTACGGCGGCCAGCGCCAGCACCGGGAGGCCGACGGCCGGGAGCAGCGCGGTGGTGACGGCCTGACGCCGGGGCGTCGGGTCCGCCACCGTGAACAGCGCGAGGAGCGCCGCGAGCCCGCCCACGATCGCGGCGGACAGCGGCAGCCCGGCCCACGCCACCGCGGCGACCGCCGAGCCGACGCCGAGCACGGCCCGCGCCGAGATCCGCAGCCGCCGCAGCCCCGGGTCCGGAGCCGCGAACATCGTCGCGCACGGCCTCACCACCGTCTGAAACTCGCGCAGCACCGCTGTGACCTGTCCCTTTCACGTCCGGGCATGACAAAGGCGCTGCGGGGACCCGGATGCGGCTTCCTTGCCGTCCGGCGCAGCCCAGCGCAACGCCATCTGCCCCCAAGAGAAGCACCCCGCCACCATCGGCTCAAGCGATCACCGTTTCACTGGGCCATTGGTACAGTCACCCATCGAAGAAACCGACCACGAGGGAGCCGATGGCCCATGCCCGCACCGGTGGACGCGGTGGACGCGCTCGACGCGAAGATCCTGCGGCTGCTGCTGGAGCAGCCGCGCACCAGCGTGCGCGAGTACGCCCGGATCCTGGGCGTCGCCCGCGGCACCGTGCAGGCGCGGCTGGACCGACTGGAGCGGGACGGCGTGATCACCGGCTACGGGCCGTCGCTCTCCCCCGCCGCCCTCGGCCATCCGGTGCTGGCCTTCGTGCACATCGAGGTCACCCAGGGCCACCTGGACGACGTGGGCGACGCGCTGGCCACCGTCCCGGAGATCATCGAGGTGTTCTCGACCACCGGCGCGGGTGATCTGCTGACCCGGGTCGTGGCGCGGGACAACGAGCATCTGGAGGACGTCGTGCAGCGGGTGATCCGGCTGCCGGGCGTGGTCCGCACCCGCACCGAGATGGTGCTCCGGGAGCGGGTGCGCCATCGGATGCTGCCGCTGGTCGACGCCGTGGGGCAGACCGCGGGAACCCGCCGTCGACCTTGATCACGTGCTTGGCATGCTGTCCGTATGAGCATCCGGCGAACCCCTTCCGTGATCTTCGACCTCGACGGCACGCTCGTGGACAGCGAGCCCAACTACTACGAGGCGGGCCGGCGCACCCTCGCGCAGTACGGCATCACCGGCTTCAGCTGGGAGGAGCACACCCAGTTCATCGGGATCGGCACCCGCGAGACCCTGGAGACCCTGCGCGAGCGGTACGCGCTCGACGCGCCGGTGGACGAGCTGCTCGCCGTCAAGAACGGCCACTACCTGGAACTGGTCCGCACCTCCACCACCGTCTTCCCCGAGATGCGGGCGTTCGCCGAGCTGCTGCACTCCGCCGGGCATCCGATCGCCGTCGCGTCCGGCTCCTCCCGGCCCGCGATCGAGGCGGCGCTGACCGCCACCGCTCTGGACGCGCTGCTGCCGCTCTACGTCTCCGCCGAGGACATCGGGCGCGGCAAGCCCGAGCCGGACGTCTTCCTGGCGGCCGCGCGGCTGCTGGCCACCGATCCGGCCGACTGCGTGGTGATCGAGGACGCCGGGCCGGGGGTGGAGGCGGCGCGGCGGGCCGGGATGCGCTGCATCGCCGTCCCGTACGACGAGCACGCCGCCGGCGGCGGATCGGCGTACGACCACGCCGGGCTCATCTTCCGGGGCGGGCAGCGGGAGTTCGACGCGCGAGCGGCCTACGACTGGGTGACGTCCGACATATGAGACCCCGACACATCACCATTTCTCGTCCGGTGAGACGATGCGGGCGCCCATCCATCATCTGAGGAGAGCGAGGGCGAATGGGAAGACATGGGGGTAACGCGGTCCGCCGCTGGGGAGCGGCGGTCATCGCGACCACGGCGGCACTGGCGGTCGCCGCACCGGTGGCGAGCGCGCAGGCGGCACCGGCCGCCGCACCGGCCGCGCAAGCCGCCGCGGGCCCGTCCGGCATCAGCGCCAAGGGCGCCTATCTGCTCGACAACAGCGCGAACAAGAAGCTGTGGAGCAAGAGCCCGGACACCAAGCGCCAGATGGCGAGCATCACCAAGCTCATGACGGCGGTCGTGGTGCTCGACACCCGGGGGGTGAACCTCAACAAGAAGGTCACCGTCAAGAAGGCGTACCTGGACTACATCAGGACCAGTGGCGGCAGCGCCGCGGACCTGAAGCAGGGCGACAAGCTCACGGTCAAGCAGTTGCTGTACGGGATGCTGCTGCCGTCCGGCTGTGACGCCGCGATGGCCCTCGCCGACACCTTCGGCAGCGGGAGCACCACGGCGAAGCGCACCAAGTCGTTCATCTCCAAGATGAACAAGAAGGCGGACGCGCTGGGGATGACGAAGACCCAGTACGACTCCTTCGACGGCATCTCCACGCACGGCGCCAACTACACGACCGCCCGTGACCTGGCGAAGCTGGCGCGGCACGCGCTCCGCAACGCGACCCTCCGCACGGTGGTCAGGTCGGTCGGGACCGAGCAGAAGGCCCCGGCGGCCAACGGCCGGACCCGGACCTACTACTGGAACAGCAGCAACAAGCTGCTGGGCTCGTACGACGGCGCCATCGGCATCAAGACCGGTACCGGCACCGCCGCCGGCAAGTGCATCGTGTTCGCCGCCAAGCGGAACGGCCGGACGGTCGTCGGGGTGCTCCTCGGCGACAGCAAGCGGTACCCGGACGCGAAGAAGATGCTCGACTGGGCGTTCCACACCCGCACCACGGTGACCTGGCGCCAGCTTCCCGCGGGCACCCCGCAGGACTGATCACCCGCAACGCCCGGTGCCCCGGCCGGAATCCCTTCCGCCCGGTGCCCCGGCCGGAATCCCTTCCGGCCGGGGCACCCGCGTAGCGCGAACCGCTCAGGCGCGCGCGCGGCGAAGTCCCGCCAGGGCTTGCCCGCGACCGGTTCCGTGTCGACCCACAGGGACGTCACACAGTGCGGGCAGACGCAGGCGACGACGGTGAGCGCGTCGTGGACGCGGACGTCCCTGCCCAGGTCGTCCGGGCCGAGCGTGACGCGGCCCGCGAGCGCGTCGCGAGCCCGCCGCCCGACTGCATGAGCAGCGGCGCGGTCCGCAGGCCCACCTCGGCCAGGGTGGATTCGAAGCTGTCCAGCGACGCCCCCAGCAGCGGGCGCAGGCCCGCGTTGACCGCGGTGGTCAGGGTGCGCTCGTACTCCCCGATCCGCGGCAGGAACTCAGCTGACAGGGTGACGCTCGCCCCGGGCACCTCCTCGGCCACGATCTCGCCGACCCGGCGCTCGTGCGCGTCGTTGGCGAAGGACCACAGCAGCGAGACGGCGAACACCTCGGCCCCGGCGTCCCGCAGCCGCGCCACGGCGCGCCGCACGTCGTCCTCGTCCAGCGGACAGACGACCCGGCCCGCGTAGTCGACGCGCTCGGTGACCTCCTCGGTCAGCGAACGGGGCACGGCCGGGGGCTGTTTCACCAGCGTGCGGAACCGCTTGATCTCCTCTTCCTCGAGTCCGGTGCCCTTGAACCCGCGCATGGTCGTCAGGGTGTCCCCGAAGCCGCGGGTCTGGATCAGGCCGACCTTCTTGGTGCGGCCTTCGAGCATGGCGTTGGTGGCGATGGTGGTGCCGTGGGCGTCTCGACGTCCGCGAGCAGTTCGGCCAGGTCGACGCCGCGCTCCTCGGCGGCGTCGACCAGGGTGCCGAGCACCCCTTCGGCGGGGTTGTCGGGAACGGTGGAGGACTTGTACCTGCCGACCCGTCCGTTGCCATCGATCACGACGGTGTCGGTGAAGGTGCCACCGATGTCGGAAGCCACGTAGTACGAAGGCATCCGGGAAGGATCACTCGTCGGTATTCAGCTGATGCACGACGTGACGAGCCTTTCCGCCACGCCGGATCACTGTCAACCGGAAATGATCTTCGTCGGCGCCTCCGCCGGTGCCGGGGCCGGGGGGCCGGGGCGTCACGCGGCCGCGTGGGCTCCGGCCCCCTCCTCGCGGTGAATGGGCGTCCCCGAGCCGGTCAGCGGCACGCCCGTGCCGCCCCGCCGCGCCGCGACGATCTCCGCCGCGATGGACAGGGCGGTCTCCTCGGGCGTACGGGCGCCGAGGTCGAGGCCGATCGGCGAGCGCAGCCGGGCCAGTTCACGGTCGGTGAGACCGACCTCGCGGAGCCTGCGGAGGCGGTCCTCGTGGGTGCGGCGCGAACCCATCGCGCCGACGAACGCGACCGGCAGCCGCAGGGCCTCCTCCAGCAGCGGCACGTCGAACTTGGCGTCATGGGTGAGCACGCACAGCACCGTCCGGCCGTCGGTCTCCGTCTGCCGCAGATAGCGGTGCGGCCAGTCGACCACGATCTCGTCGGCCTCGGGGAAGCGGACGCGGGTGGCGAAGACCGGGCGGGCGTCGCACACGGTCACGTGGTAGCCGAGGAACTTGCCCGTGCGCGCCAGTGCGGCGGCGAAGTCCACGGCGCCGAAGACGATCATCCGGGGCGGCGGCACGCTCGACTCGACGAAGACCGTGAGGTCGCCCGCCGCACTCCCCTGCTGCTCCGGCAGGGTGAACGCGCCGGTGCGGCCCGCGGCCAGCAGGGCGCCCGCCTCGTCCGCCGCCGTGCGGTCCCGCTCCGGACGGCCGCCGAGGCCGCCTTCGTACGAGCCGTCGGGGCGGACGAACAGCGCCCGGCCGAGGAGTTCGGCCGGACCCCGGGACACCCGGGCGACCGCGGCCGTCTCCCCGCGGGCGGCGGCCGCCAGGGCCGCCGCGAACACCGCCCGGTCCGGGGCGTCCGCCCGCACCGGGATGACCAGGACTTCGAGCTCACCGCCGCAGGTCAGCCCCACCGCGAACGCGTCGTCGTCGCTGTACCCGAAGCGCTCCAGCACCGTTTCGCCGTCGCTGAGGGCCTGGACGCAGCGGTCGTACACCGCGCCCTCCACACAGCCACCGGAGACCGACCCGATGGCCGTGCCCTCGGCGTCGACGGCGAGGGCGGCGCCGGGACCCCGCGGCGCGCTGCCACCGACGGCCACGACGGTGGCGACGGCGAAGTCCCGGCCCTCCTCGACCCACCGGTTCAGCTCGGCGGCGATGTCAAGCATCCACGTCCCCACCCGGCGCGGCGCCCGCCAGCAGGACGCGGTCGGGGCGGATCGGCAGGTGCCGGTGGCGCACACCGGTCGCGTGCCAGACGGCGTTGGCGATCGCCGCCGCCGCTCCGACGATCCCGACCTCGCCGATGCCCTTGATGCCGACGGGGTCGTCCGGGTCCGGGTCGTCCACCCAGCCCACCTCGATGGGCGGCACGTCGGCGTGCGCGGCGACGTGATAGCCCGCGAGGTCGGGGCCGACGTGGCTGCCGAAGGCCCGGTCCCGGATCGCCTCCTCGTGCAGCGCCATGGACAGGCCCCAGGTCATGCCGCCGATCAACTGGCTGCGCGCGGTCAGCGGGTTGACGATCCGGCCCGCCGCGAAGATGCCGAGCATGCGCCGTACGCGCACCTCGCCCGTGGCGGTGTCCACGGCCACCTCGGCGAACTGCGCCCCGAAGGAGTGCCGTTCCTTCTGTGCCAGGGCGCCGATGGCCTCAGCCGTGTTCGACCGGGCGGTGATCCCCTGCTCCGGGATGGCGCCGCCGAGGGCCAGTTGCTCGCGCAGCTCCTTCGCCGCGGAGGTGACGGCCCAGGCCCAGGAGCGGGTGCCCATGGAGCCGCCCGCGATCATCGCCTGGCCGAAGTCGCTGTCCGCGATGCGCATGTGGATGCGGCTCGGCTCCACCTCCAGCGCGTCCGCGGCGATCTGGGTCAGCGCGGTCCGGGCACCGGTGCCGATGTCGGCCGCGGTGATCCGTACCGTGAACGAGCCGTCCGCCTCGGCCGTCACCGCGGCCGTGGACGGCATGGCGTTCGAGGGGAACGTGGCCGCCGCCGTGCCGGTCCCGAGCAGCCAGCGGCCCTCGCGGCGCAGCCCGGGACGCGGGTCGCGCTCCGCCCAGCCGAACCTGCGGGCGCCCTCCTCGAAGCAGTCGATGACCCTGCGGGTGCTGTACGGCAGCCCGGAGACGGGGCCCGCCTCGGGTTCGTTGCGCGCCCGCAGCGCGATCGGGTCCAGGCCGCACTTCTCGGCGAGTTCGTCGAGCGCGGACTCCAGCGCGAACGAGCCCGGGGCCTCGCCCGGCGCGCGCACGAAGGTCGGTGTCGGCACGTCGAGCGCCACCACGCGGTTGACGGTGTGGTGTGCGTCGGCGTCGTACATCGCGCGCCCGTAGTCGGCGCTGCGCTCGATGAATTCGTGCACGGTCGACGTGAGGCTGAGGGCCTCGTGGTCGAACGCGCACAGCCGCCCCTCCGCGTCGGCGCCCAGCCTGACCCGCTGCACGGTGGGGCTGCGGTAGCCGGTGATCGAGAACATCTGGCGGCGCGTCAGCACGACCCGGACCGGGCGGTGCAGGACCGTCGTGGCCATCACGGCGGCCACCTGGTGCGGGCGGAGTCCCTTGGAGCCGAAGCCGCCGCCGACGTGCTCGGACAGCACCCGCACCGAACCCAGGTCCAGGGAGAACATCTTCGCCAGCTCGTCGGCCACCCACATGCTGCCCTGGTTGGAGTCGACGACCTCCAGCCGGCCGCCGTCCCAGCGGGCGGTGGCCGCGTGGGGCTCCATCATGGCGTGGTGCTCTTCCGGAGTGGTGTACTCCGCGTCCACGACGGCGGCCGCAGCGGCGAGTTCGGCCGCGAGGTCCCCCTTCTCGGTCTCCGCCGACGGGTCCTCCGGCTTGCGGGCACCGGGGTGTGCGGCGGAGAACGCGATGTCGTGCGGCTCCTCGTCGTAGCGGACCACCAGCGCCTCGGCGGCCTCCCTGGCCTGCTCCGGCGTCTCCGCGACGACCAGCGCCACCGGCCAGCCCGCGAACGGCACCCGGTCGGTCTGGAAGAGCGTGACGGTCGGGTCGGGCTTCCCCAGCAGGCCGACGTAGTCGCCGTCGACCTGCGGGGCGTTCCCGTGGTGCAGGACGGTGAGGACGCCGGGCATCGCCTCGACGGGGGCGGACTCCACCGAGCGGATGCGGCCGCGGGCGATGGTGGACACCACCAGCCAGCCGTGGGCCAGGTCGGAGAAGGGGATCTCACCGGCGTAGCGGGCCGCTCCGGTGACCTTCTCCCGGCCCTCGACGCGGGTGTGCGCGGTTCCGACGGACGGAGTGACGGCGGCGGTTCCGGTCGTCGTGGTCATCGGACGGCCTCCTCGGAGAGTTCGGTCAGCATGGCCACGACGAGGTTGCGCATCAGCGTCACCTTGTATCCGTTTCCGGGCAGCGTCTCGGCGGCCGCCAGTTCGGCGTCCGCGGCGGCGGCGAACGCCTCGCCGGTCGCCGGCCCCCCGGTCAGCGCCCGCTCGGCCGCGCGGGCGCGCCACGGCCGGGACGCCACCGCGCCGAAGGCCAGGCGGACTTCGTGGACGACACCGTCCCGGACGTCGAGGGCGGCGGCGATCGAGCCGATCGCGAACGCGTAGGAGGCGCGCTCGCGCACCTTCCGGTAGCGCGAGTGGGCCGCGACCGGAGCGGGCGGCAGGGTGATGCCGGTGATCAGCGCGCCGGACGGCAGGGCGGTCTCCAGGTGCGGGGTGTCCCCCACGGGCAGATAGAAGTCGGCGAACGGCAACTCGCCCGGCCCGTCGGCCGTTTCGTACCGCACGACGGCGTCGAAGGCGGTCAGCGCCACCCCCATGTCCGAGGGGTGGATGGCCACGCAGTGCTCGGAGGCGCCGAGGATCGCGTGGTTGTGGTTCTCGCCCTCGACGGCGGGACAGCCGCTGCCGGGGACCCGCTTGTTGCACGGCTTGGCGGTGTCGGTGAAGTAGCCGCAGCGGGTGCGCTGGAGCAGGTTTCCGCCGACCGTGGCCATGTTGCGCAGCTGGCCGGAGGCCCCGGCCAGCACGGCCTGGGCCAACGCCGGGTAGCGGGACCGCACATCGGGGTGGGCGGCCAGATCGCTGTTGGTGACGGTCGCGCCGATGCGCAAGGCCCCGTCCGGCGTGGCCTCGATCTGGTCGAGGGGGAGGTCGCGCACGTCGATGAGGCGCGCGGGCCGCTCCACCCCGGTCTTCATCAGGTCGACGAGGTTGGTCCCGCCGCCGAGGTAGCGCGCGTCGGGGTCGGCGCCGAGCAGGGCCACCGCCCCGGAGACGTCGTACACGCGCTCGTACCCGAATTCCCTCATACCGCTGCCTCCGCTTCCGTCGCGCCGATCCCGTCACCCGAGCCGCCGGATGGCGGCTGCGCGGCCTCCGCCGCCCGTGCGACCGCCTCCACGATCGACACGTACGCGCCGCAGCGGCACAGGTTGCCGCTCATGCGCTCCCGGATCTCCTCGGCCGTGAGGGGCTGCGCTCCCGCGTCGGGCCGCACGTCCTGGGTCGCGGCGCTCGGCCAGCCCGCCGCGTGTTCCTCGATCACGGCGATGGCCGAGCAGATCTGGCCGGGGGTGCAGTAGCCGCACTGGTAGCCGTCGAGGTCGAGGAACGCCTGCTGCACCGGGTGCAGGTCCTCGCCTTCGGCCACGCCTTCGATGGTGGTGATGACACGCCCCTCGGCGGCCACCGCGAGCTGGAGACAGGAGACGGCGCGGCGCCCGTCGATCAGCACCGTGCAGGCACCGCACTGACCTTGGTCGCACCCCTTCTTCGTGCCGGTCAGGTCGAGACGTTCGCGCAGGGCGTCGAGCAGGGTGGTGCGGTGGTCGACGGGCAGCGTGTGCTTCTCGCCGTTGATGTTCAGCGTGATGGCGCTGGACGTCGGGGAGGGGGCTGGGGCCATGATCAGCCTTCTTTCGCGTATCTGGTGCGCGTCGAGCGAGATGATCCGGGCGGTGCGGGAAGGGCCCGGGGAGTGACCCGGGAGGAGTCTGGGAAGGTGAGCTGGCTGGTGGCGACCGGCACCAGCCGTTCGCACCGGCCGGTTCTGCCGCTAAGGTAGACCTAAGTGGACAGCTGTCCGGCTGGTATGAACTTATCGGACAGTTGTCCGGTTAGCAAGGGCGGCCCGACCGCGATTCCGGGAAGGAGGAGGCGTGCCCGAGAAGAAGGACACCCCACTGCGCTCGGACGCGCAACGGAATCGCGAGCGCATCCTGGAAGTGGCCCTCGCGGAGCTGACGCGCTCGGCGGACGCGCCGCTGAGCGCGATCGCGAAGAAGGCGTGCGTCGGACAGGGGACGTTCTACCGCAACTTCCCCAACCGCGAGGCGCTCGTCCTGGAGGTCTACCGCTACGAGGTGCAGCAGGTCGCCGACACCGCGGCCCAGCTGCTCCGGACCCGGGCACCGGACCAGGCGCTGCGGGAGTGGATGGACCGCCTCGCCCAGTACGCCATGACCAAGGCGGGCCTGGCGGGGGCGCTGCACAAGGCCACCAGCGCGCACGGCGGCCTGGTCCAGCTGGCACGCGGCTCGCTGACCTCCGCCGTCGCGCTCCTGCTGACGGCGAACGAGGAGGCGGGCACCATTCGCCCGGGGGTCACCCCCGACGACTTCATGCTCGCCATCGCCGGGCTGTGGCAGATCGATCCGCACGGGGACTGGCAGCGGTGCGCGGGACGGCTCCTGGACCTGGTCATGGACGGCCTGCGCGCCGGTGCGCCCGGGCAGGCGCCTCATTAGGACTTGCGGCGCGGCCTGCCGCGCTTGGCGCCCTTGGGGGCCGCGGAGCGGCCCCGCGGGTTCTTCCCGGCCCCGGCCGCCCTGCCGGATCCGGACTTGCCGGATGCCGACTTGCCCGCCGCCGCCTTGCCGGACGCCGTCTTGCCCGCCGCGGGCTTGCGCTTCTGCTGCGCCGGGGGCGGAGTGCGGCCCCGGGTGCTGTTGACGGTCCGCCCGCGGACGATCCCGATGAAGTCCTCCACCAGGTCGGTGGTCGCGTCCTCCGGCCATGACAGCGCGACGCTCGACTGGGGCGCGTCCGTGAGCGGCCGGTACGTGAGGTCCCTGCGGTGGTGCAGCCGGGCGAGCGACTGCGGCACGACCAGCAGCCCCACTCCGGCCGCCACCAGCTCGATGGCGTCCGCCGTCGTGGCGGGGCGCTCGATCGCGGGCCGCCCCGGCGGGCGCTCCCAGCCGATCACGTCGTCGAGGGGGTGCAGCACGATGTCGTCGGCCAGATCGTCGGCGGTCACCTCGTCGACCGCCGTCACGACGTGGTCCTTCGGCACCACGACCACCGTCGTCTCGGTGTAGAGGGGGATCGCGCTGAACACCGTACGGTCCACCGGCAGCCGCACGAGCCCCGCGTCGGCGTCGCCGCCCCGCAGCACATCGGGGGCTTCGGCGGCGGACACCGCGAGGAGGGTGAGCGGGACGTCGGGCAGGCGCTCGTTCCAGATCCGCACCCACTTGGCGGGCGTCGCCCCCGGGACATACGCGAGCCGGAACGTAGGGGATTCTTCCGAGCCTGTCACCCCGCCAGGCTACCGGTCGCGCGGCCCGAGGCCGTGGTCCGGGGCCGCGCATACGGTCGATACCCTTGACACCATGAAGTCGCACCAGACCACCCAGACGATGAAGCCCGCGACCGCGGCGAAGAAGCTGGGTGTGTACCTCCAGGCCACCCCCGCCGAGTTCCAGGAGGGTGTCGTCACGCGCGCCGAACTGAACGCCCTCCAGACCGATCCGCCCGAGTGGCTGCGGGAGCTGCGCCGCAACGGCCCGCACCCCCGGCCGGTGGTCGCGGCGAAGCTGGGCACCTCCATCTCGGGTCTGGCGCGCGGCGGCATCACCGAGGCCCTCACCACCGAGCAGATCGAGGCCCTGAAGGCGGAGCGCCCCGAGTGGCTGGAGAAGGAGCGCGCCACCCAGGCCGAGGTGCGCAAGGAAGCGGTGCGGATCAAGGAGAAGAAGGCGGAGAAGGCCGAGAAGGCGGAGCGCGACGCCCAGCCCGGCCCGCCGCACTCCTGACCCTTTCCTCCGTCCCGTTCAGTCCCTTCAGTCCTTGTAGTCGGGAGCGACGCGCTCCACGAGCCGCAGCAGCGCCGACCAGGCCAGGTCGAACGCCTTGTCGTCCTGGAGGTCGGAGCCCTCGTCCTCACCCGCCAGCTGACGCGCCGTCAGTTCGCGGATGTCCGGAGGAGGCATGACGAGTTTCGCGCCCCCGGCCGTCGCCGCGACCTGGATCTCACACGCCTTGTCCAGGTAGTACATGCGCAGGAATGCCTGGGCGGGGGTTTCCCCGACGGTCAGCAGGCCGTGGTTGCGCAGGATCATCGCCGGGTGACCGGCGAGATCGGCGACGAGCCGCTGCTGTTCGGCGAGGTTGAGGGCGACGCCCTCGTAGTCGTGGTAGCCGAGCCTGCCGTAGAACTCCATGGAGATCTGGTTGAGCGGCAGCAGGCCGTCCTCCTGGGCGGCGACGGCGCAACCGGCCTTGGTGTGGGTGTGCAGGACGCAGTGGGCGTCGGGCCGGGAGGCGTGGACGGCGCTGTGGATGACGAACCCGGCGGGGTTGACGGGGTGCGGGGTCTCCTCGACGGGGCGGCCGGACAGGTCGACCTTGACGAGGTTCGACGCGGTGATCTCCTCGAAGAGGAGACCGTAGGGGTTGATCAGGAAGTGGTGTTCTGGGCCGGGGACGCGGGCGCTGATGTGCGTGAAGATCAGGTCGGTCATCCGGAAGTGCGCCACCAGGCGGTAGACCGCGGCGAGTTCGCGGCGCAGCCGCACCTCCTCGGCGTAAGGGTTCGCGGTGGCCGGAGCGGTGTGGTGGGGCGTCGAAGCGGTCACGGGGTGAGTCCTTGGGTCGTGGGGGTGACGGAGGAGTCGATCCGTCTCAGACGGTCACGGGTGCGGGTTCGGGCGCGGTGGCCGGTTCGCCCGCCACGCGGCGGCGCCAGGCGTCGACCGCGGCGTCCTCGGTCGGCTTGGTGGCGAGGCTGACGGCCACGTAGGCGACGAGGGCGGCGAGGAGGCCGAAGTAGATCGGCTCGTTGGCGAGCAGCCCCTCGACCACCATGAGCGTGATCACCGTGATGCCGCCCGCGATCATCGCGGCCAGCGCACCGGGCAGGTTCCCGCGCTTCCACACCAGCCCGCCGAGGATGGGCACCAGCAGGCCGCCGACCAGCAGGTTGTAGGCGACGGTGAGCGCGGCGAGGACATCGCCCAGGACACAGGCGATGACGATGGCGGTCACGCCGAGGACGACGATGGCCAGCCGGTTCGAACGGATCTCATCGCGCTCGTCCGGGCCGTCCGCGGCCCCTGTGGTGCGACGTCGCAGCCGGGCCCAGATGTCGTTGTTGGCGACCGTGGCCGAGGCGATCAGGGCACCGCTGGCGGTGGACATCATCGCCGACAGTGCGGCGGCGAGGACGAGCCCCCTGACACCGGTGGGCAGGGTGTGCTGGACGATGGTGGCGAACGCCTGGTCGGCACTGGCCAGATGCGGGTACAGCGCCTTGGTCGCCATGCCGATGAAGGCCCCGGCCAGGGCGTAGACGAGACAGTAGATCCCGGCGGCCGTACCGCCCCAGGTGGCCACCCGGTCGTTGCGGGCGGTGAAGACCCGCTGCCAGATGTCCTGCCCGATCAGCATGCCGAACGTGTAGATCAGCACATACGTGAAGATGGTCTGCCCGCCGATGGAGGTCGGGGAGAGGTAGCCGTGCGGCAGCCGGTCCGCCATCTCCGAGAATCCCCCGGCCTTGATCACCGCGATGGGCAGTAGCAGGACGAGCACGCCCACGCTCTTGACCACGAACTGCACCATGTCGGTGAGCGTGATGGACCACATGCCGCCGAGCGCCGAGTAGCCCACGACGATGCTCCCGCCGATGACGACCGCGGCCCAGCGCGGCACATCGAAGAGCACGTCGAAGACGCTGGCGTACGCGATCGTCGAGGTCACGGCCAGCATCAGGGTGTAGACCCACATCACCACGCCGGAGATGACGCTCGCGGCGTCGCCGTAGCGCAGGGAGAGCATTTCGGCGACGGTGTAGACGCGCAGCCGGGCGATCCGGGCGGAGAAGAACACGCTGAGGGCCAGCAGCCCCAGCCCGATGGCGAACACCATCGCGGCGCCGGAGACACCGTAGGTGTAGCCCAGGCGCACCCCGCCGATGGTGGAGGCGCCGCCGAGGACGACGGCGGCCATCGTGCCCGTGTACATCAGCGGGCCCAGCCGCCGCCCGGCGACCAGGAAGTCGCTCTTGGAGGCGGCGAGTCTCTTGCCCCACCAGCCGACACCGACGATGGCCAGCAGATATCCGAGCATGACGAGGTAGTCGACGGCCATCAGGTCCTCCGGTTCCGCGGCCGCGCCGGGGAAGGCGAGGCCGCCGCGCACATACGGCGTGGGGGGGTGATGCGTGACCTTATCCACGGTGCACACTGGCGCTGAACCCGCGGATTCGCCCGATGTGAAACCGTCCGTTGGACGAATCCGACACCCCGGCGTGGTGCCGCAGGATGAGAGGATCCCTGCCTTGTGACCGAGCACGATCCACCGTCCATCCACCTCAGCGTGCTGCTCTCCGATCCCTCACTGGGGCTGCGCCGGGTCGCAGGTCCCGCCGAGGACCGGCGCATCGGCACGGTCGGCACCACCGAGATCGAGGACCCCACGCCCTATCTCGTCGGCGGCGAGCTCCTCCTCACCGCCGGAGTGCGGCTGCCGCCCGACGCGGACGGCATCGACACCTATGTGGCGCGCGTGGTGGCGGCCGGGGTCGCCGCCCTCGGCTTCGGCGTCGCCCCGGTGCACGAGGAGGTACCGGCCGATCTCGTCGCCGCGTGCGACCGCCATGGGCTGCCGCTGCTGCGGCTGCCGCCGCACACCCCGTTCGTCGCCGTCGGCCGGGCGACGTACGCCGCCATCGCCGAGGCGCGCAACCGCGACCTGAAGAAGGTCTCGCAAGCGCAGTCGGCCCTTGCCTCGGCCGCCGCCCGTCCGGACGCGCTTCAGGCCGTGCTCACCCAGCTCACCGCGCACACCGGCGCCTGGGCCGTCCTCTTCGACGGCCGGGGAAACGAACTGTTCCGCGCGGGCCGGCGTCCCCCGGAGCCGGTGCCCGGTCTGCTGCGCGACCTCGCCGTCCGTACGACCGCCCGCACCGCCACCGGCCGGGCCGCGAGCAGGCCGCCGCCACCCGCGGCGGCGGCCCACCACCACGACGGCGTGCACCTGACCGTGCACACGTTGCCCGGCGCCGACGGCACCACCACCCTGGCCCTCGGCCAGGCCGCCGCCACCGCCGCCCTGCCGCTGGTCCACCGCCAGGTGACCGGCACGGCGACCGTGCTGCTGTCCCTGCTCACCAGCCCGCGCCACGCCCTGAACACCGACAGCCACAGCGTCGGCGCGCTGGTGCGGCTCATGCTCGGCGCCACCCCGGCGGAGGTCGCGCCCGCCCTCGTACCCTCCGAACACCCGGCGCACGACCACTGGATCGTCGTCCACGGGCGGCAGGATCCCCGGCACCGGTCCGCGCGAGCACCGCGGGGCGAGGACCCCGCGCAGCTCGCCACCCTCGGCACGGCCCTCGGCACGCCCTATCTGCACATCGACGGCCCGGCGTTGAGGGCCCTCGTCCCCTGCCCGCCGGGAACCCGCCCGCACGCCCCCGCCCAGGCCGCCGCCCTCGGGTGGACCCTCGGCTTCAGCGACCCCTCCCCCGCGGCGGACCTGCCCCGCGCCGACGCCCGGGCCGAACGGGCCCTCCAGCGCGCGATCGCCGCCGAGGTGCCGGCCGTCGTGCACGAGGCCACCGCACCGGCCGTGCACAGCCTCGTCTCGCCCGCCGACGCCCGGGAGTTCGCCCGTGCCCGCCTCGCCGCGCTCGACCGGGCCGGGCCGCCGGGCGCCGCCGTCCTGCTCGGCACCCTGCGCACCTGGCTGACGTTCCACGGCAGTTGGGACCGTACGGCCGCCGAACTCCAGGTCCACCGCAACACCGTGCGCCACCGCATGACCCGGGTCGCCGAACTCCTCGGCGCCGACCTCCAGGACCCGGCCGTCCGCATGGAACTCTGGTTCGCCCTGGAGTGGCTTTCCGACGACGACTTCTAGTCCGGGCTAGTCCGGCAGCCCCCACGGCTTCGCGTCGCCGACGGCCGGTACGTCGCGCGGGCCCGGGTCCGGGTGGGTGCCGCGCGGGGCGACGACGGCCGTCTCCTCCCGGCGGAGCGGGATCTCGATGCGGCCCGGCCCCGTCTCCCGGTACCGCAGCCGCCTGCCGCGCTCGTCCCGTACGTCCACGGCACCGCGGATGCCGTGGTCCAGCACCAGTGGCGCGCCCGCCTCGCTGCGGACGCGCACCCACCGGGTGCGGCCACCGGCCCGGTCCGCGTCGATCAGGAACGCGCCCTGGGTGCGCAGGGAGGCCACGGACGCGTCGGGCCAGCGGCGCGATACGGACGGGAAGACCCGCACCACGCCGCCGTGGCTCTGCACGGCCATGTCGAGCACCGACTGCGTCGCCGTCAGAGGGCTCTCGATACCCAGGTTTCCGCCCTCGACGTACATGGTGTTCGGGGTCATCCAGGCGTTGTTGATGACCTTGCCGCCGGTGAAGAAGGTGAGGAAGTCGAGGGCCTCCTCGGGGCGGTCCATCCGCGAGGCCATCGACGAGGCGGCGGCGTAGCTGTAACCGGCCCACAGGGCACGGTCCTTGACCCAGTGGTCGAAGGTGGTCCGCATGATGTCCCGGTCGCCCGGCCGGTCCCAGTCCAGCTCGTGCAGCGGATACAGCCACAGCATGTGCGAGAAGTGGCGGTGGGATTCGGTGAGCGGCTTGCCCGAGCCGATCATGACGCCGGTGGCGTCGCGCGGGTAGTCCACCAGGCGCTTCAGGATCTCGCGCCAGCGCGCGGCACGCGGATGGTCCGTACGGAGGATCCGCAGGCAGTCGAGGAGCGTGGCGCAGCCCCAGCGGAGCAGGGAGAGGTCGTAGGTGCAGTCCTCGGCGTCCGCCCACTCGGGGGAGCGGGTGAGCGGAAGGTGCAGCTTTCCGTCACTGCCCTCATGCAGGAAGTGGTCGTAGAAGTTCACCGCCTTGACCAGGACCGGGTAGAGGACGTCGCGCACGATGCGGGTGTCCATGGTGTGGCGGTAGCTGAGCCAGACGTTGTGCATGGCCCAGATGAGGTTGCCGTTGTTGTCGGTCTTGGTGGAGGTGCCGGGGATGCCGACGGTCTTGGCGCCGGGACGCAGCATCCAGTCGGAGGGGTGGGCGAGGGCGTAGGTCTGCCCGTCCTGGTACTCCGGCGGGACCGAGAGCGGCAGATACTTCTCGAAGCGCTGGAAGGTGGAGGTGACGGAGTCGAGTTCGAGGTGGTTGGACCCCTGGATCAGCCAGGTGGCGATCTGCACGTTGAGGTTCCACCAGACGGCCGTCCAGCTGCCGCCGGTCTCCGGGTACCACGGCCCCCACTCGGACATCGAGGGCCCGTCGGCCCGGGTGGCGCAGGCCGCCTTGTAGAGCTGGATCCAGTAGAAGTCCTGGATGCGCTTGTCGGGTACGGACAGCAGGCTGCGCCGGTAGAAGCGGTGCCACCAGGCGCGGTGTTCGTCCACCAGGTCGTCGGGGTCCGCGGCCAGCGTACGGGCCACTTCGGCGACGGCCAGCTCGGTGGTGCGGGACAGGTCTTCGGGATGGCGGTAGACGATGTGCGCGGCCAGCAGTCTGCCGGTGCCGACGCGCCGTTCGCGCCAGGCGGTGGTCCATCCGCCGCCCGCGATGAGCGGCTGCTCCACGTATCCGGTGTCGCCTGTGGAGCCGGTGCGGGGGTCTGGGTTGCCGGTGTAGTCGGCGGGCTTGTCCTTGGTGCGCGGCGAGGTGGCGGGCAGCCAGGTGAACGACCAGGCCGCTTCGCGCTCGCCCGCGCTGGGCCGGGTGGAGATGAGCAGCGCGGTACGGGTGTTGTGCACCAGCATCGAGAAGCGGACGCTGCCCCGGGTGGTGGTGACGGTGCCGCGCAGCTCGGCGTCCCAGAGGTCGAGGGTCCAGTCGATGCCGGTCACCTCCCCGGCCAGGGTGAGGTCGAAGTGGCCGATGGGCAGCCGCGAGAAGCCGTACGGGGCGCGCCACTGCGGCCGCTGGTCCTGCACCTGGCTGTGGCTGACCATGACCTTCACGGAGTTGGGCGTCGCGCCCCGGTAGACCTGCGCGCCGAGCAGGCCATTGGCGAGGAAGGGGCCGTCCTTCCAGTCGCCGGGCATCCGGCGCCACCGCAGGGCCGCGTCCCTGACGATGCGTTCGGTCAGGTTTCCTGCCCGGCCCGCGTCCTGGGGTGCGGCCCAGGCGGTGCCGGATCCGGCCAGCCAGCCCGCGGCACCGGCCGCGGCCGCCGAGCCGATCACACCTCTTCGAGAGATCCCGTTCCCTGTCGTCGGGGTCACGTATGTGCCTCCCATACCTGGTGGTGAACTACCCGGCATGGTGCAGGGGTCGGGACAGCAAGGGAAGACCTCCGACGTATCGGAAATCGACCCGCTTCATCTCCGCAGGTGGACGAGGCGTGCGTGATCGGAACGCGGCGACAGCGGTGTCAGCCAACCGATCTCTCAGACGCTGACCAGGCAGAGGAGAGCGACCACACCCACGAAGCCGAGAGCGCCGAGAGCGGTTCCGGCGACGCACATCCACAGACGGCCCGCACCGCGGCGGGCGTGGTGGATGCCCATGGCGCCGAGGGCGACGGCGAGGCCCCCGGCGATGGGCACCAGGGGGAGGGTGAAGGACAACAGCAGGGGCGGCAGTACATCGACGATGGCGAGGACACCGACGACGGAGAAGACACCGAGGACCAGGGCGGTGGGGCCCAGCGCGACGGCGGGTGTGTCGGTGCGGTGGGCCATGGTCGGTGCAGGCATGAGTATCCCCCTTGCGAAGCCCCCGGAGCGGGCTCATGTGACGTACCGATCGTAACTGGGGTTCCTCTGCGCTCCGGTGGGCAGGGTGGGTGCGTCAAGTCCGCCTGATGGAGAGGACGTTCCATGCGAGGCATTCTTCGAAGACTCGGTCCGCTGGTGGCGGTTCTCCTCTGCGTGACCCTGGTGGCGGTCGCCCAGGGAGCCGAGCGGAGCCGGGCGCGCACCGCGTCGGCCGAGGAGGGCGGCGGGCCGCGACCGGGCAGCCACTGGGTGGGGACCTGGACGTCCATGCCGCAGCTGACCGAGCCGGCCAACATGCCGCCCCCGCCGTACACCCAGGACGGCGCGGTCCTCGCCGACAGCACCCTGCGGCAGACCGTGCACGTCTCGGCGGGCGGCCGCCAGCTGCGGCTCCGCTTCTCCAACGCCTTCGGCGGGGGCCCCTGCCCATCTCCCGCGTCTCCGTGGCCCTTCCCGCGGGGGGCAGGGCCGGGGTGAGCGCGATCGAACCGGGCACCTCCCGGCCCGTCACCTTCGACGGCCGCGCCGCCACCACGGTGCCGATGGGCGCCCTGGTGGTCTCCGACCCGCTGGACTTCCGGCTGCCGCCGGGCTCGAACCTCACCGTGACCGTGTACCTGGCCACCGGTCAGCAGTCGACCGCCATCACCTCCCACCCCGGCTCGCGCACCGCCTCCCACATGCTGCGCGGCAACCACGTCGACGCAACCGACCTGACGGGCGCGGCCTCGGTCGAGCACTGGTACTTCCTGAGCGGCGTCGAGGTGTGGTCACCGGCGCGCGCCCGGGCCACCGCCGTGCTGGGCGACTCGCTCACCGACGGGCGGGGCTCCACCAGCAACCACAACGACCGCTGGACGGACCGGCTGATGACCCGTCTGCGCACCGACCACAGGACGGCCGACACCGCCGTGCTCAACCAGGCGGCAGGCGGGAACCGGATCCTCCAGGACGGTCTCGGCCCGAACGGTCTGGCCCGTCTGGACCGTGACATCCTGGCGCAGAGCGGCGTCACCTCGCTCGTCGTCTTCGAGGGCATCAACGACATCGGCACCGCCCCCGCCACCCCCGAAGCACAACAGGACGTCGCGGACCGGCTCATCTCCGCCTACGGCCAGATCCTCCTGCGCGCCCACGCCCAGGGGATCCGCGTCTACGGCGCCACCCTCACCCCCTTCGGCGGCAGCACCCCCTACGACGACGCGGCGGGCCACCGCGAAGCGACCCGGCAGCGGATCAACGACTGGATACGGACCAGCGGCCGCTTCGACGCGGTCGTGGACCTGGACCGGGCGACACGCGACGAGGACGATCCGAGCAGCCTCCGCGCGGACCTCGACGTGGGCGACCATCTGCACCTCAACCCCGAGGGCTACCGCGTGATCGCCGACGCCTTCCCGCTGCGCCTCTTCCACCGCTGACGGCTTCCCGCCCGCTGACGGCCGGGGTCACGCCCGCAGACCGGGGTCACGCCCGCAGATAGGTGAGCACCGCGAGCACTCTGCGATGGGTGGCGTCGGTCGGCGGGAGGTCCAGCTTGCCGAGGATGTTGCCGATGTGCTTGCCCACGGCCGCCTCGGACACCACCAGGTGGCGGGCGATCGCGCCGTTCGACTTGCCCTCCGCCATCAGGGCCAGGACCTCCCGCTCGCGCGCGGTGAGCCGTTCCAGCGGGTCGCGGCGGCGGCGCAGCAGCTGGCGCACCACTTCGGGGTCCACGACCGTGCCGCCGTCCGCCACCTCGCACAGGGCGTCCACGAACTCCTCGACCCGCCCGACGCGTTCCTTCAGCAGATAGCCGACGCCCGTTCCGTCGCCGGAGTCCAGCAGCTCCGAGGCGTACGTGCGCTGCACATACTGGCTGAGGACCAGGATGGGCAGGGTGGGCCGGGTCTCGCGCAGCCGCACGGCCGCGTGCAGTCCCTCGTCCTGGAACCCGGGAGGCATGCGAACGTCCGTGAGGACGATGTCGGGGGCGTGTTCCTCGACCGCGGCGAGCAGCGCGGGAGCGTCGCCGACGGCCGCGACCACGTGGTGGCCGCAGCGGCCGAGCAGCCCGATGAGCCCTTCCCGCAGCAGCACGCTGTCCTCGGCGAGTACTACGCGCAGCGGTCGGTCCGGTCGCAAGGAAACTCCACACGCAGCAGGGTCGGTCCGCCCGGCGGGCTGGACAGGGAGAGTCTGCCACCCAGCGCGGACACCCGGTCGCCGAGTCCGGTGAGCCCGCTTCCGGCGCCGGGGTCCGCGCCGCCCCGGCCGTCGTCGCGCACCTGGAGGAACAGCCGTCCGTCGCGGTGGGCGCCGCTCACCTCCGCACGGTTCGCCCCGCTGTGCCGGGCGATGTTGGTGAGGGCCTCGCGTACCACGAAGTACGCGGCGGCCTCGACCGCCTGGGGCAGCCGTCCGGGCAGCTCCAGGGCCACGTCCACGGGAACCACGGAGCGGTCCGCCGCGTCGGCGACCGCCGCGGGGAGGCCGTAGTCCGCGAGCACCTTGGGATGGATGCCGTGGATGAGTTCGCGCAGCTCCGCGAGCGCCTCGTCCGCCTCCTCGTGGGCCGCGGCGAGCCGGTCGGCGAGCGGGCCTGGGGTGACGTCCAGGCGGGCCAGGCCGAGCGTCATCGTGAGCGCCACCAGCCGCTGTTGGGCGCCGTCGTGCAGATCGCGTTCGATGCGGCGCCGTTCCGTCTCGAAGGCGTCCACCAACCGGAGGCGGGAGCGGGCGAGTTCGGTGACCTTCTCCTTCAGGTCACCCTCGCGCGGGGCGATCAGCAGACGCGTCAGTTCGGCCCGGGCCCCGGCCACGACCCCCAGCACGTAGCCGCACAGGCCCAGGAGCACCAGTCCGAGCACGGCGACCGCGAAGGCCACCGGCCAGGAGGTGACGATCCATTGCTTGAGCACCTTCGTCTCCCGGCCGCCACCGACCGTGGCCATCAGCAGCGGTGTCGCGACCACGGAAAGCGGGGCGAGCAGGGCGACGGCGAGGACGATCGCGTCGACCGGCCACAGCAGCACCGCGAACAGCACGGCGTATCCGAGCTCCCGCCACGTCGTCCGCTCCCTCATGCGGGTCGTCAACCAGGCCCACAGGCCGTAGGCCGTGGGCGCCCGGTGCCGGTCGGGGGCCGGGTCCCGGTCGATCAGGCGCAGCCTCCGGCGTTCCACCCAGGCCACCGGGATTCCGGCGAGCGCCGCGAGGACGAGCAGCGGCAGCCCCACCAGCACGACGGCGAGGATGCCGCCCGCCGCGGCCGTGGTGGCGATCCCCGCGAGGGCGACCGCGCCGGTCACCACACCGGTGAGCAGGTATCCAACCGAACGCCACGGCCACGACGACAGCAGGAAGCCCGGCCCGGACATGGCCTGCCACACATTCCGAGGGTGCATGGAGATCACCGTAGAAGGCCCGGCCTGCCCGTGCCATCGGTCCAGGGGGCGTACCGGAGGTATGCCTGGCCCTACCCCAAGTCTCGGTTCCGCCGTACTGCGCCGTGGTGTCCGCGCGCGGTTTCGTGGCGCTCGACATCGATACGACTCGACATCGATACGAGTGGGGACACATGAACAACGACGCGATCCGATTGCGCTCCGTCAGCAGACGCTTCGGCACCGGCGACGGCGCGGTGACAGCGCTCGACCAGGTCTCGCTTTCCTTCCCCGCGGGGACGTTCACCGCCGTCATGGGCCCTTCCGGCTCGGGCAAGTCGACGCTGTTGCAGTGCGCGGCGGGGCTGGACCGTCCCACGTCGGGGTCGGTCACCGTGGGCGGCACCGAGCTGACGACGCTGAGCGAAACCCGGCTGACGCTGCTGCGGCGCCGGCGCATCGGCTTCGTGTTCCAGGCGTTCAACCTGCTGCCGTCCCTGACCGCCCAGCAGAACGTGGCACTGCCCCTGCGGCTGGCGGGCCGCCGTCCCTCCGCGGCCCGGGTGCGCGAGGTGCTCCGGCAGGTCGGGCTCGGCGAACGGGCACGGCACCGGCCGTCCGAGCTGTCCGGCGGCCAGCAGCAACGGGTCGCCCTGGCCCGCGCCCTGATCACCCGCCCCGAGGTGCTCTTCGGCGACGAGCCGACCGGTGCCCTCGACACCCGGACCGGCCGCGAGGTGCTGACCCTGCTGCGCGGCATGGTCGACGGCGAGGGCCAGACGGTCATCATGGTCACGCACGACCCGGTGGCCGCGTCCTATGCCGACCGGGTGGTCTTCCTGGTCGACGGACGGGTCGGCGGCGAGCTGGCCGGTGCGGGCGCCGACGCCATCGCGGCGCGCATGACCGGCCTGGAGAGCCCGGAGGACGTGCCGTGCTGAGCATCGCCCTGAGTACCCTGCGCACGCGCTGGGTCACCTTCGTCGGCAGCTTCGTCGCCCTGTCGCTGGGTGTCGCGCTGCTCGCCGTCATGGGCCTGGCCCTCGCCTCGTCGCTGGACGCGCCCGACCGGAAACCCGAACGGTTCGCTGCCGCGCCGGTGGTGGTCAAGGGAGCCGACACGTTGCGGGTGCGCACCCCGAACGGCGTCCGGGTCCGGAAGCTCGCACATCCGCGCGCCGTCCCCGCGGCGACCGTCGCGCGACTGCGGCAGCTCGGGCCCGTGGTCGAGGACCGTTCTTTCGCCGTACGGGCGCGGAGCGGGCCGGGCGATCTGGTGGGCCACCCCTGGTCCACCGCCGCGTTCGCCCGGTACGAGATCGGCGCGGGGCGCGCGCCCCGCGCGGCCGACGAGGTGGTCATCAGCGGCTGGGCGAAGCCGGGCGAGCGGGTACGGACCGGTGGCGGCACCGTACGGGTCGTCGGCACGGTACGGGTCGCCGGAAACGCACGGGCCACCGGGACCGCAGTCGGGCGCGGCCTCGAGAACGCCGTCTTCTTTACCGACGAACGCGCCGCCCACCTCTCCCCCCGCAGCGTCCAGCTCGTCGTGGACGCCGACCCGGCGGCCGTGCGCGCGGCGGTGCGCGGCAGCGAGGGGGTCCGGGTCCTCACCGGGGACGGGCGCCGCCTCGCCGACCCCGCCCCGGACCGGGACCGCGAAGCGCTGATGGCGATGAACGCCCTGTTCGGCACGGCCGGTGGTGTCACCGCCTTCGTGTCGGTGTTCGTGGTGGCATCCACCTTCGCGTTCGCGGTGGCCCAGCGGCGCCGCGAGTTCGGGCTGCTGCGCACGGCCGGGGCGACCCCGGGACAGCTCCGCCGGATGGTGTTCGCCGAGGCCCTCATGGTCGGCGTCCTCGCCTCGGCCACCGGTTGTCTGCTCGGCGCGTACGGTGCGCCACGGCTGGCCGCGTGGGTGGTCGACGGTGGTGTGGCGCCCGGCTGGTTCACCATCGGCGACCACATCTGGCCGTACCACGTGGCGTTCTGGACGGGTCTGCTGGTCGCCCTGTGCGGCGTGGCGGCCGCGTCCTGGCGGGCGGGCCGCACCGGACCCGCCCAGGCGCTGCGCGAGGCCGCCGTGGACACCGGGACGATGCCCAGGGGGCGGTGGCTGTCCGGCCTGGCGCTCCTGCTGACCGCCGTCGTCACCCTGTGCCTGGCCCTGGCCACCGACCCGGGAGACCTGCTGCACCGGAAGACCTATGTGAGCCGTCCGATGCTGCTCATCACCGCGGTCGCGCTGCTCGCGCCCGCCGTGGTGCCCCCGCTGACCCGGCTGATCGCCTGGCTCCCGGCCCAACTCCCCGGCGCCGGTGGCATGCTGGTGCGGGAGAACGCCGCCGCCGCTGTGCGCCGCACCGCCGCGATCGCGGCGCCCGTGCTGGTCACGGTCGCCCTCACCGGTTCGCTCCTGGGCGCCACCGCGACGCTGAACGAGGCGAAGGCCACGGAAGTCCGCGCGCGGACGGCGGCCGACTTCGTCGTCACCCCGGCAGGCGGAGCGGGCTTCGACGCGGCGACCCTGCGAAAGCTGCGCGCGGTGCCCGGCGCCGAGGTGTCCGCGACCGCGTCGAGCGCCGTCTACGTCCTGGAGGACGGCGTGTCCCTCGTGACCTCCGAGGCCCGCGCCGTCGACCCCGGCCCGCTCGCCGCCACCACCCGGCTGCCGGTCGAAGCCGGAACGGCCGCTGATCTCGACGACGACTCGATCATCGTCAACGGCGAGTGGCAACAGCACACCGTGGGCCGACGCGTTCAGGTGTGGCTCGGCGACGGCACCAGGAAGTGGCTGCGCATCGCCGCGGTGATGGCCACCGGCACCGGCGGCAACGGCGTCTACGTCACTCCGCGCAATGCCCCGGGCGCCACTGTCGACCGGGTCGACGTCACCCTCACCGACGGCGCCGACGCGAGCGCCGTGGCCACAGCGCTGAGGAAGGCGGTGCACACCGCGGGCGGGCGGCTGCTCACCAAGGACCAATGGGTCAGGGCGAGTTACCCCCAGACGAAGGACATCACCCGGATCGGCCTGCTGCTGGTCCTCGGCATCGCCCTCCTCTACACCGGCATCTCCCTGGCCAACACCATGGCCATGGCGACCTCCGACCGCGTCCGCGACCTGGCCACCCTGCGCCTGGCCGGGGCCACCCCGGGGCAGATCCTGCGGCTGGTGGGCGCCGAGGCGCTGATGGTGGTCGTGGTCGGCGCGGTCCTGGGTGTCTTCGTCGCCGGGCTCAATCTGATGGGCATGGGGAGCGCTCTGCACCTGCTGTCGGTGCGGACAACGATCCGGATCCCCTGGGCGGCCATCGGCGTGGCCGTGGGCGCGTGCGCGATGCTCGCCGTGGTCTCGTCCGTCGCCCCCGCCGCGCTCGCCCTGCGCTCAGTGGCTCCCCGGACCCGTCGCGAGCAGTCCGCCCACCACGAGGGCGGCCAGCGATTCGGCCGTGGCCGTGAGCTGTTCCGGTGAGACGGGCTCGGGCCTGCCCAGGCGTCGCGCCAGGGGCACGTCCACCATTCCCGAGACGGGCGGGACGACGGCGAAGAACAGCACGTCGCTGCGGGAGATCGGCACGCGATCGTCATGCTGTAGGAGTCGGGTCCGGCGGGGCGTCGCATACTGGCCACATGGCTGCTGAGGCGGGACGGGAAGGCGAGGCGTTCCAGGAGTTCGTGCGGTGCACGCCCCGGCTCGGCGGGATGGTCGCGTCCGCGGTGGGCTATCGCTCCGGCGGGCAGCCACCGGCCCTGCACCGGGGGCTGCCCTCCCCCTGGCTGACGTTGATCTTCTCGCTGGACGGGCCGGTGACCAGCGGACTCACCCTGGAACAGGCGCGCGGTGCCGATGCCGTGCGGACCGACATCGTGGTGGGCGGGCTGCACCAGAGTCCGGCGTACATCATCCAGCCTGAGCACGAGACCGGGGTGCAGCTGGCCCTGCATCCGCTGGCGGCGCGCAGGCTGCTCGGCCTGCCCGCGGGTGCGCTCACCGATCAGCTCGTGGTGTCGGGGACGGAGGTGCTGGGCGCGCGGGCCGCGGAGATCCACGAGCGGATGCGGGAGCAGCCGGGGTGGGAGGAGCGGTTCGCCCTCCTCGGCTCGTATCTGCGGGCGCGTGCGGCCGCGGCGGACGAGGCCACGCCGGTCCGGCGCGAGATCGTCGAAGCCTGGGCGTGGCTGGCCCGCCACCGTGGTGCGGGCACGCTGCGCGGGCTGGCCGAGCACGTGGCGCTCAGCCCGCGCCGGCTCACGGCGCTCTTCCGGGCCGAGACCGGTCTGAGCCCGAAGCAGGCCGCCCGGCTGATGCGCTTCGAGCACGCCAAGGGCACCGTGGTCCGGGCCTTCGCCGCGGGCGCCCCGGCCGATCTGGCGCGGGTCGCGGCCGACTGCGGCTACTACGACCATTCGCATCTGGTGCGGGACTTCCGCCAGTACACCGGCGTCAGCCCCACGGTCTGGCTGGCCGAAGAGTGCCGGAATATCCAAGCGGGCGGGCACCGGAACGGCGAAGAGTGAGAGGCATGAACACCATGGAATCCCCCCAGCGACCGCCGAACATCTGGCCGACCCTCCAGGCCCATGACGCGCCCGCCCTGATCGACTTCCTCGTCGGCACGGTCGGCTTCCTGCGCACCGCCGTGTACGAGGACGGCAACCGGGTGGCGCACGCCCAGCTCGACTGGCCCGAGGGCGGCGGGATCATGCTCGGGTCGTACAAGCCGGACAGCGCGGAGTGGTGTCTGCAACCGGGCACCTTCGGCGCGTACGTCGTCACCGACCACGTCGACAGCCTCTACGAACGGCTGAAGGCGGCAGGGGTGAAGGTCATCCGCGAGATCGAGGACCAGCCGTACGGCAGCCGCGAGTTCGCGATCGCCGACCCCGAGGGCAACAAGTGGTCCTTCGGCACCTACCGGGGCGAACCCCGCCCGACGGGCTGACCCGGCCCGTGGCCGCCGCGCCGCACCGCCCTACGACGACGTCGTGGGCGGTGCGGCGCGGCGCGCCCGGTGTGCGTCGGCCACCGCGGCGTGCAGCTTCGTACGGATGTCCTCGGGAAGCCCGGCGATGCTGCGCCGCGCTCTGGCCCACATCGACGACCACGCCGACCAGCCCGTCACCGTCGCCGCGGCGCGCGTCACCGTACGCGCGCGCCAGTACGCCTTCCGTCGACACGTGAACACCACGCCGCTCGCCCATCTGCGCCGGGTGCGCCTCTCCCGCGCCCACCATGACCTGCTGAACACCGATCCCGGCGGAGGAGCCACCGTCACGGAGATCGCTGCCCGATGGGGCTTCTGGCACCCCGGCCGCTTCGCCGCCCTCTACCGGGAGGCCTATGGCCGGTCACCGCACCGGGCTCTCCGCGGCTCGTACCACGACTCGTGAGGCCGTACTGCCGGGCGACCGGCCGCTCCGCCCGCCTGAGGCAGGCGGGCGGAGCGGCCCCTGGTCACGGCATCAGCCGAGGTTCAAATCGAGGTTGGTGACGTACCAGGCGTCCTGGATCTCGGTGGCCTCCACCTTGACGTCCAACTGCCCCGCCTTCAGGCCGGTGGAGTTGGACAGGATGACCTTGTCGAGCGTCTGTCCGTCGACGGTGACCTTGTCGGCGGGCACCACCGCCTTGCCACCAGTGGCCGGAACGCGGGCGACGTCCACCTTCGGGTCGCCCGTGGACTGCTTGGGCGTGAACGACGTACGGAGCTTCCCGACGTTCTCGCGCATCTCCCGCACCTCGGGCGTGTTGCCGTTACACCTCGACGGGGTGCCGACCTGCGCGGGCGACGAACCGGCGGCCGGGTCCGCCATCACCAGGCACGCCTGCTTCGGCTGCCCCTTGATGACCGCGGTCACCCACGTGGCAACCGCCTCCTCGGCCGTGGCCTGACGGGTCTTCGAGGGCTGCGAGGCCGCCGAGTCCTCCCCCTTCTCCTCCGACCCGGCAGCGGTCGAGCTGTTCGCCACCGGCTTCTCCCCCTCGCCGGATTCCGTCTCCATCGAGCAACCCGTGACACCGACGACGGCCGCCACCACGGCGGCCCCGGCGATCCAGCGGACGGTCCTGTTTCTGTAGCTCTCTGACACTCTTTCAGGAGCCTTTCGCATAGACATCCATATGACCCGATGTCACCCCGAGGTGTCTCTCATCAAGACACCACATCGACCATGGAGACGAGTTGGGCGGCGAAACGGTTTCACCCGCCGCCTGGCTGGCCACGGGCCCCGGCCTGCTGACAAGATCATTTGGTCGACACGGCCCACGCTGGGCGGGTCGAGTGCCATCAACGCGATGGTGTTCCTGCGCGGACACCGCAACGACTACGACCGCTGGGCCGCGTCCGGGTGCACGGGATGGGGCTTCGACGCGCTCTTGCCGTACTTCCGGCGGCTGGAGACCGTCACCGGAAAGGACCCGGAGAGTTCCGCGGTGACAGCGGCCCGATGCGTCCGGCGCAGGCACAGGACGGCAACCCGCTCTCCCAGGTCTTCGTCGATGCCGCCACCTCTGCCGGGCACCCGGCTACGGACGACTTCAACGGCGCCGCCCAGGAAGGCGTCGGCTGGGCACGACCTGAGCATCGCGGACGGCAAGCGGCAGAGCACCGCGGCCGCCTACCTGCACCCGGTCAGCGCGCGGCGGCCGAATCTGACGGTCTCGACCGACTCCCGCGCGCACCGCCTGCTCGTCGAGGGCGACCGGTGTACGGGCGTGGAGTTCCGGCGGGGCGGCGAGCCGGTCGTCGCGCACGCCCGCGCCGAGGTGATCCTCAGCTCCGGCGCCGTCGATTCGCCCCGTCTGCTCCTGCTGTCGGGCATCGGGCCCGCCGACGAGCTGCGGCAGGCCGGTGTGGACGTCCGCCACGGCCTGCGCGGCGTGGGCCGCAACCTGCACGACCATCCGCTGTGCGGGGTCGTCTACGAGGCGAGCAGGCCGGTCCCCGAAGGACTCACCAACCACGCGGAGACCTCAATGGCGTGGCGCAGCGACGCGTCCGCTCAAGGCCCGGACATGCAGCTGATGTTCATCCATGTGCCGTTCCACCCACCGACGTTGCGGGCACCGGAGAACAGTTTCACCTTTGGGGTGACGACCGTCCCCGAGAGCCGTGGCGCTCGCGCGAGGTGCTCGCCGGGGACGACGTCAAGGACGAGGAGGGACTGCGTGCCTTCCTGGCGCGCGGCACCGGAACGTACTACCACCCCGTGGGCAGCTGCGCGATGGGGGTGGGCCCGGACGCCGTGGTCGCCCCGGATCTGACCGTTCACGGCCTCGAGGGCCTGCGGGTGGTGGACGCGTCGGTCATGCCGACGATCGTCTCCGTCAACACGAACGCGGCGACGATCGTCATCGCGGAGAAGGCCGCCGACCTCATCCGCCAGGCGGCGTAGACCGGCCATCACTCCGGGGCCACTTTTTGCGGGCCCCGGTGTGATGGACCGATCCCGCACCGGAGCGCGCCCATGCGGAGCGCGGCCCGCTCGGCGACCCTGGGGGTGTGACACACCAGCCCCCTGCGCCTGATGCGCGGAGCCGGCCGCCGACCGGTGCCGCGCGCGTCGACTACAGCGGCGCGGTGTACGGCTCGCTGCTCGCCGCCTCCGTGGTGGCCGGTGTCGGCACGCTCGGCTCGTATCCACGGTTGGAACTCGTGTTGCTCCTGCTGTGTACGGGCGTGGTGTTCTGGGCCGCGCACGTCTTCTCCCGCCTCTTCGGAGCCCGGATGGCGCAGGAGCCCGGGAGCCGCGAGGAAGTCCGCCGCGTGTGCGCCGACGAGCGGCCCATCCTCGAGGCGGCCGTTCCACCGGCCGTTGCCGTGGCGATCAGTCCACTCCTCGGGCTGGGAGTCGAGGGCGCGGCATGGCTGGCGCTCGGCGTCGCACTGGCCGGGCAGGTCGGCTGGGCGGCCCTGGGCGCCGTCCGCGCCGGCGCCTCACGCCGTCTGATCCTGATCGCCAGTGCGGCCAACCTGCTCCTCGGCATGGTCATCGTGGTCTTCAAGGTCGCGCTCCAGCACTGACCTCAGGGCTGCTGCGCGTTCGAGGCCACGTCGGTGTGGAAGGCCAGTTGTCCGTCCGCGACCTCCACCCGGATCCGCTCGCCGGAGGCGAGGCCGCCGTCGAGGAGCATCCGGGACAGCCGGTTGTCGACCTCCCGCTGGATGGTGCGGCGCAGCGGCCGGGCCCCGTATTCGGGCTGGTGGCCGTGGCGCGCGAGCCAGTCGATGGCCTCCGGGGCGAACGCGACGGTGATGCCCTGGGCGTGCAGCCGACGGCGGGTCTCCTCCAGCATCACGTCGGTGATCCGGCGCAGCTGCTCGTCGTCAAGCTGCCGGAAGACGACGATCTCGTCGATGCGGTTGAGGAATTCGGGGCGGAAGTGCTCGCGCAGCGGGCGCAGGACGCGCTCGCGCCGGGCCTGCTCGCCGGTCTCGGCATCCGTGGTGCCGAAGCCGAGCGCGGTGCCGCCGATGGCCTCGGAGCCGAGGTTGCTCGTCATCACGACGACGGTGTTGCGGAAGTCGACCGTGCGGCCCTGGGCGTCGGTGAGGCGGCCGTCGTCCAGCACCTGGAGCAGGATGTTGAAGACATCGGGATGGGCCTTCTCGACCTCGTCCAGCAGCAGCAGTGAGTACGGGCGCCGACGCACGGCCTCGGTGAGCTGTCCGGCCTCCTCGTGGCCGACGTACCCGGGCGGGGCGCCGACCAAGCGGCTGACGGTGTGCCGCTCCTGGTACTCGCTCATGTCGAGTCGCACCATCAGCTCTTCGCTGCCGAACAGCGCCTCGGCCAGTGCCCGTGCGAGTTCCGTCTTGCCGACACCGGTGGATCCGAGGAAGAGGAAGCTCCCGGTCGGGCGGCCGGGGTCGGCCAGGCCGGTCCGGGAGCGCAGCACCGCCTCGGCGACGGCGCCGACGGCCTCGTCCTGCCCGATGACGCGCTTGCGCAGGTGTTCCTCCAGGCCGAGCAGCCGGTCCTTCTCCTCCTGGGTGAGGCTGCTGACCGGAATGCCGGTCTGTCGGGACACCACTTCGGCGATGTCCTCGGCGACGACCTCCAGGCTCTGCCCGTCGTCCGGCTCCGTGCCGTCGTCCGCCTCGATCCGGCCGTTCAGCTCGCCGATGCGGTCGCGCAGTTCGGTGGCCCGCTCGTATTCCTCCGCGGCCACCGCCTGGTCCTTGTCCCGCGTCAGCTGCTCGACCTCCCGCTCCAGTGCACGCACATCGGTGCCCTTGGTCCGCGAGCGCAAGCGCACGCGGGCACCGGCTTGGTCCATCAGGTCGATGGCCTTGTCGGGCAGGAACCGGTCGGTGAGGTAGCGGTCGGACAGCTCCACGGCCGCGCACAGCGCCTCGTCGGTGAAGCGGACCTGGTGATGGGCCTCGTAGCGGTCGCACAGGCCCCGCAGGATCTCCACCGCGTCGGCGGCGGTGGGCTCGGGCACCAGGATGGGCTGGAAACGGCGGGCCAGTGCCGCGTCCTTCTCGATGTGGCGGCGGTACTCCTCCATCGTCGTGGCACCGATGACATGCAGTTCGCCACGGGCCAGCGCGGGCTTGAGCATGTTGCTCGCGTCCATGGAGCCGCCCTCGCCGCCGCCCGTGCCCGCGCCGACGACGGTGTGGAGCTCGTCGATGAAGACGATCAGCTGCTCGGAGTGCGTACGGATCTCCTCGATGATGCCGCTCAGCCGCTCCTCGAAGTCACCCCGGTAGCGGGTGCCCGCGACGACGGCGGAGAGGTCCAGGGCGACCACGCGGCGGCCGAGCAGGATGTCGGGGACATCGCCTTCGGTGACGCGCTGGGCGAGCCCTTCGACGATGGCGGTCTTGCCGACACCGGCATCGCCGATCAGCACGGGGTTGTTCTTGCCGCGGCGGGACAGCACCTCGACGGTCTGTTCGATCTCCTCTCCGCGGCCTATGACCGGATCGATGCGGCCCTCGTGGGCGAGTTCGGTCAGGTCGCGGCTGAACTTGTCCAGGGTGGGCGTGTCCTGCGCCCGGCCCCCGGGCTGCTGCCCGTTCGCGGTGACCGGCGGCTGCCCCGGTGCGGTCTGCGGTCCCTGCTGGGCCGCCGCGGGGTCGAAGTGGAGGGTGTTGAGGATGCGGCCGGCGGCGGAGTCGGGGTTGGCGGCGAGCGCCCCGAGGACGTGCTCGGGGCCGATGTAGGAGGCGCCGGTGGCGCGGGCCAGGTCGTGGGCGTCCAGCAGGGCGCGCTTGACCGCGGGGGTGACGGACAGCCGGTTCTGTGGCGGCCCGTCGCCGCTCGTACGGTCGATCTGGGCGGCCAGCGCGTCGGTGTCGGCCCCCGCCCCCGCCAGCAGACCCCGGGTCGGCTCCGCGGTCAGCGCCGCGCGCAGCAGGTGCTTGGTGTCCAGGTCGGTGCTGCCGTGCTCGGCGGCGTAGGAGACGGCGTCGGCGACCAGTTGCCGGGCGGGGTCGCTCATCAGACGACCGATGTCGATCTGCCGGGGGCCGCGGGGCCCGCCGCCGAGGAATCGCGCCAGGTATTCCTCGAACGGATCCGGCCCGAAGCCTCCCGGACCCATGAAACCGCTGTTCATAGCCTTCCGTTCCGCGGTTCCGGCCAAGCGCGTACCGGCCGGGCCGGGCCCGCTGTTCTGGTAGGCGTGGTGCTTGCCGGGCGCGGGTGCCCGGGATCGGCGCGGATTACACCTGGTGCCGCATGAGCTCCGTCGAGCAGGAGGGCATTCGTCGCGGGGCTTCTTCCATGACGGTCGTGTTCATGCCACGATGCACAACATGGGAGCGCTCCCATTCGCTCCCACTCCCTGCCCCCAAGGAGAGACATGACCCTGACCCAACGACGCGGCCGGCGCCGAGCCTCGGTGCTCGGGTTGGTGGCGGCTACTGTCATGACCATGACCGGATTGGCCGGGACCGCGGGTGCGGCGACCGGCCCCGCGCAGGACCGGACGACTCACGACCGGACGGCTCAGGGCCAGACTGCTCTGGACCGGACGACTCACGACCGGACGGCTCAGGGCCAGACGGCGACCGGCTCCGCCAAGGCCTCCACCCTGGGCGCACAGGCGGCCCAGTCCGGGCGGTACTTCGGGGCCGCCGTGGCCGCGGGCAAGCTCGGGGACTCGACGTACGCGACGATCCTCAACCGGGAATTCAACATGGTCACCCCGGAGAACGAGATGAAGTGGGACACGATCGAGCGGTCCCGCGGCTCGTTCAACTTCGCCCCCGCCGACCAGATCGCGAACCACGCCACCTCACGCGGACAGCGCTTACGGGGACACACCCTGGTCTGGCACTCCCAGCTCCCCAGCTGGGTCAGCTCCATCGGCGACGCCACCACGCTGCGCAGCGTGATGAAGAACCACATCACCACCACCATGGCCCACTACAAGGGCAAGATCTACGCCTGGGACGTGGTGAACGAGGCATTCGCCGACGGCGGCAGCGGCCAGCACCGCCCCTCCGTGTTCCAGAACCTGCTGGGCGACGGCTTCATCGAGGAGGCCTTCCGCACCGCCCGGTCGGCCGACCCGGCGGCCAAGCTCTGCTACAACGACTACAACATCGAGAACTGGACCGACGCGAAGACCCAGGGCGTGTACCGCATGGTGCGCGACTTCAAGGCGCGCGGGGTGCCCATCGACTGCGTCGGCCTCCAGGCCCACTTCGGCACCGGCAGCCCGCCGGCCAGCTTCCAGACCACCCTGTCCAGCTTCGCCGCCCTCGGCGTGGACGTGCAGATCACCGAGCTGGACATCGCACAGGCACCGGCGGCCGCGTACACGAACACCACCAGGGCCTGCATGAACGTCCCCCGCTGCACCGGCATCACCGTCTGGGGCATCCGGGACCGCGACTCCTGGCGCGCCGGGGAGAACCCCCTGCTCTTCGACAACAACGGCAACAAGAAAGCGGCCTACAACGCGACGCTGACCGCGCTGGGCGGCACACCCACGACCAAGGCCACCGCCGCGCGGGCGTCCTCACCGGCCTCCCCCGCCGCCTCGCTGCCCAGCAGCTTCCGGTGGAACTCCAGCGGGATCCTGATGTCCCCCAAGCCGGACGCCACCCACAACATCGCCGGGCTCAAGGACCCGACGGTGGTCCGCCACAACGGCAAGTGGCACGTCTTCGCCAGCGTCGCCAGCTCCTCCGGCTACAACCTGGTGTACCTGAGCTTCACCGACTGGTCCCAGGCGGCCTCGGCCACCCATCACTACCTGGACCGAAGCGCCATCGGCACCGGCTACCGGGCCGCGCCGCAGGTGTTCTACTTCGCGCCGCAGAACAAGTGGTACCTGGTCTACCAGACCGGCAACGCCTCGTACTCCACCAACAGCGACATCAGCAACCCGAACGGCTGGAGCGCCCCGCGCCACTTCTACTCCTCGATGCCGGACATCATCAAGCAGAACATCGGCAACGGGTACTGGGTGGACATGTGGGTGATCTGTGACAGCGCCAACTGCTACCTGTTCTCCTCCGACGACAACGGACACCTGTACCGCTCGCAGACGACCCTGGCCCAGTTCCCGAACGGCTTCACCAACACCGTCATCGCGGCCCAGGACTCCAACAAATACGCCCTGTTCGAAGCGAGCAACATCTACAAGGTGCAGGGCAGCAACCAGTATCTGCTGATCGTCGAGGCGATCGGATCGGACGGCAAACGCTACTTCCGGTCCTGGACCTCCGGCAGCATCGCGGGCTCGTGGACACCGCTGGCCGCCTCCGAGGCCAACCCCTTCGCCCGGGCCAACAACACCGCCTTCCCCGCGGGCGCCTGGACCAAGGACATCAGCCACGGCGAGCTGATCCGCGCCGGAAACGACCAGACGCTCACCGTCAACCCATGCAAGCTCCAGTACCTCTACCAGGGCATGAACCCGAACGCCAGCGGTGACTACAACACCCTGCCGTGGCGCCTCGGCCTCCTCACTCAGACCAACTCCACCTGCTGAGCCCCCGAGATGCCGAAGCCCTCGGCCGACTCGATGAGCCGGCCGAGGGCAGAGGGCAGGCTCAGCCAGGGGTGACGGTGTAGGTGAAGGACTGGGAGGAGTCGGTGCCGCCCGCACTGGTGAGGGTGACGGTGACGGTGCCCGTGCCGCCCGGGGAGTAGGCGATGATGGTGTTGTCATCGATGATGTTGAAGGACGTCGAGTCGGGGCCGTACGAGATATCCGTGACGTCACTGAGGTTGGTGCCGGTGATGGTGGAGGCCGTGCCCCCGTAGTCCGGTCCGGCCGTCGGGTCCATGCTGGTCACCGTGGGATCCCCGACGTAGGTGTAGGTGAACCCGTTGGTGGTACCGCCCACCGTGGTGACGCTGACCCCGACGGTCTGGGGGGTGGTCACGGTCGGCACCGTGACGTTCAGCGTGCCGTCGTTCACGACTGTGGGAACTGCGGTGTTGGCGCCGAAGGCCATCGACGTGGCGGTGTACAGGTTCGCACCGGTGAGGGTGGTGGTGCCGCCGCTGAGCGGTCCCATGGTGTTACTGAGACTGAACTTGTGCGGGGCCGGGATGTAGTAGTACCAGACCGGAGCGGACGAACCGCCCGGCGTGGTCACGACGACCTGGACGGCGGAGCTGTTCGAGGGTGCGACAGCGGTGATCTGGGTGGCGCTGTCGACCACGAAACTGGCCGATTTGATTCCGAACTTCACGCTGGTGGCGCCCGTGAAGCCAGTGCCGGTGATGACGACCTGGTTACCACCCGAGGTGGGTCCCTGGTTCGGATTGAGAGTGGGCACGATGCCTTCTCCTCGCCTTGAGTGATTTCTTCTCCGGAAAGGGACGACCCCCGCATGCAGGAGTGCGGCTGGGCCTATGGGCATCGGCACGACGCGCGGTGGAGACTGATTCCCTTACAGGGCATTCCCTTGTACGAAAATTGAACCAGGCATTCCACGAAAGGGGGAGGGCGTATATGGGGCACTCGCTGGTTAATGCGATGATGTGAATTAACTTTTCAGGGTCGAGTGTGCGCCGGAGTGACCCCGATTGCCCCCTTCTGCTGGGTCCCGGTCGATGGGATGCTCATGGAACATATAGGGAATCGACTCCTGAAGCCTGGGCGCCAGGTTACGAATGTCAGCAAGTGGGAGATCAACTCGCTCTGGTACTCGCCGAATTCGGGAGTTCGGACGAGAGGAGCCCACATGCCCGCCACGCATATCGTGCCGACTGTCCAGCAGTTCGCGGATCCCCCGCGCACCAGGCGGATGCCCGTCTCGGTCGCGATGTCCACGCCCGGCACCATCCCCGTCGGCTCGGCGCCCCATTCCATTGCCATGCGGCCCGACGGACAGCGCGCCTATGTGACCAACTCCGGTTCCGGCACTTTGAGCGTGATCGACACCGCCGCCGGCGTCGTCACCGCCACCATCGGCGTGGGTGCCGGACCGTGGGGCGCGACGGTCACCCCCGACGGCCAGTTCGTCTGCGTGACCGAGCCGGGCTCGGGATCGGTCGACTTCGTCAGCACCACCACCGACGCGCTCGTCGGCACCGTCAGTGGCCTGACCGTGCCGCGGGGGCTGGCCGTCACGCCCGACGGGACCCGCCTGTACGTCGCCAACTCCGGTACCAATACGGTGAGCGTCATCAGTACGGCCACCAGAGCCATCACCGGCACCGTCACCGTGGGGAACAGCCCGGAGACCGTCGTGATCCGTCCGGACGGCCTGCGTGCGTATGTCTCCAATTCCGCCAACGGCACCGTAAGCGTGATCAACACGCTCAGCAACACCGTCACGGCCACCGTGACGGGGTTCGACGTGCCTCTGGGCATGGCTGTCGCCCCCGACGGGGCCCGACTGTACGTGGCGAACTCCGGCGGCACTGAAGTAAGCATCGTCAGCACGACCGACAACTCCGTCATCGGCACCATCACCGTCGCGGCCAGCCCTGCCCATGTGGCCGTCTCCCCGGACGGGACCCTCGTCTACGCCACGATGACCGGCTCGGACTCACTGACGGTGATCAACCCGAGCAGCAACACGGTTACCCACACGCTCTCGGGGTTCGCCACGCCCCACGAGGTGACGACCACCCCGGACGGCGGCTACCTCTATGTCGCCAACTACGGCGACGACACGGTTGGCGTCCTGAGAAGGCCGGCCGCCATCTCCCCCAACCAGGGCCCCCTGGGCGGCGGCACGACGGTCACCATCACCGGCCGGGGCTTCCTCGGGACGACCAGCGTCCTCTTCGGTAATCGGCCTGCCAAAAGCTTCGCCGTACTGAGCGACACCACGTTGACCGCCGTCACCCCTTCCCTCAGCAGAACCGGCGCCAAGGCCGTACCGGTCACCGTGACCGCCAGTGGCGGAAAGGCGATCATCGGCCACTTCTACTACCAGCTGCTGCCCGTCATCGACGAGATCTCGTCACCTTCCGGACCTACGACCGGCGGGAACGTCCTCACTCTCACCGGCAGGCGGCTCACCGGCGTCAAGTTCGTGCGGTTCGGCAACGTCACGGCCCCAGCCACCGTCCTGTCGGACACCCGGCTCACCGTCACCGTCCCGCCATCGGTGCTCGCCCGCAGCGTCCCCATTTACGTGACCAACAGGGGAGGCGTCTCCAACAGCCTCTCCTACACCTACGTCAGCACCGCCGCGATCACCAGCATCAGCCCGATCTCGGGACCCTCGGCCGGAAGCCGTATCGTCAACATCAACGGCACCTCACTGTCCCAGGTCAACAGCGTGACCTTCGGGGGCGTCCCGGCCCTCTCGTTCAAGGTCATGTCCGCCATCAAGGTCCAGTCCATCACGCCGCCGCACGCGCCCGGCCCCGTGGCCGTCGTGGTGACCACCTCCACCGGCGCCACCGCCACCGCCCCCCAGTCGTACACCTACACCTGATGAGGGCAGGGCCGGTCAGCCCAGGAAGCTCAGCCGGACCTTGCGGTGGGGGTTGTCCCGGTTGGTGTCGACCAGGCACACCGACTGCCACGTGCCGAGCGCCAGGCTGCCGCCGAGGACCGGGAGGGTGGCGTGGGGCGGGACGATGGCCGGGAGGACGTGGTCGCGGCCGTGGCCCGGGGAGCCGTGGCGGTGGCGCCAGCGGTCGTCGGCGGGGAGGATGTCGCGGAGGGCGGCGAGGAGGTCGGTGTCACTGCCCGCGCCCGTCTCCAGAATCGCGATACCGGCAGTCGCGTGCGGGACGAACACATTGAGCAGGCCGTCGGCGCCCTGCGCCACCTCGCGAAGATACGCCTCGCAGTCGGCAGTGAGGTCGGCGACGGTCTCGGTGGTGCCGGTGGTGATGTCGAGCGTGTGGGTGCGGAAAGTAGTCATGACTCCATCCTCGTACGTGCTCCGTTAAAACTCCCGCAACAAAGGTCCGAGGGGCAAGACGGCGTTGACCCCGGTCGGACCCGCTGGCTAGCTTCAGGGGCATGTCTACGTCAGCCCTGCTCACCACGCGCGGTCACATCGACCTGCTGCGGGTGGCGTCCGCCACGTGTCCTGGCGCCTGCTGACCTTTTCTCACCCCTCCCTCTTTTTCGTTTTCGTCGTACCGCGCTGACCGTCGTGCCGTGCGGGCGCCGAGGCGTACCCCTTTCCTGGAGTCCCCGTGTCCCCGGTTCTTCTCGAACCGGTCGTGCCCCTGTCCGCGCGCCGTCGCTCCGTACCCCGCTGGCTGCGCCGCACGACCGGTCCCCTCTTTCTGCTGCTGCTCTGGCAGGTGTGCAGTGCGACCGGCGTGCTGCCCTCCGACATGCTCGCCTCGCCCGGCACCATCGCCGGTACCGCCTCCGGCATGGTCCAGGACGGCACGCTCCCGCACGCCATGCTGGTGTCGGTGCAGCGGGTGCTGAACGGGCTGGTGATCGGCGGGGTCGTCGGGGTTGCCCTGGCGCTGATCTCCGGGCTGTCGCGGCTCGGCGAGGACCTGGTCGACGCGAGCGTGCAGATGTTCCGCACCATCCCGTGGGTCGGGATGATCCCGCTCTTCATCATCTGGATGGGCATCGGCGAGGCCCCCAAGATCGCGCTGATCGCGCTCGGTGTCACCTTCCATCTCTATCTGAACGTGTACGCGGGCATCCGTGGTGTGGACGCGCAGCTCATCGAGGCCGGCAACTCGCTCGGGCTCGGGCGCTGGGCGCTGATCCGTCATGTGGTGCTGCCGGGCGCGCTGCCCGGGGCCATGACCGGGCTGCGGTATTCGCTGGCCACCGCCTGGCTGGCGCTGGTCTTCGGCGAGACGATCAACGCGGACGACGGGATCGGCTTCCTGCTCAATCGTGCGCGTGAGTTCTTCCAGACCGATGTGATCGTGGTCTGCCTGATCGTCTACGCCGCCCTCGGCCTGCTCGCCGATTTCATCGTCCGCACTCTGGAGAGGCTGCTGCTGCAATGGCGACCGACCTTCACCGGCAAGTGAACCCGCTCACGAAGGAAACGACGGACGACGCGGCGGTACGGGTCGACTCGCTCACTCGGTCCTTCGACGGCCGCGCCGTCATCGACAACCTCGAACTGACCATTCCGCAAGGCGAGTTCGTGGCGCTGCTCGGCCGCAGCGGCTGCGGCAAATCGACGCTCCTGCGCGTACTGGCCGGGCTCGACCGGGAAATCAACGGCGAGGTGCTGGTCCCGCGGCGCAAGGCCGTCGCCTTCCAGGCGCCGCGGCTGATGCCGTGGAAGAAGGTGTGGCGCAACGTGCTGCTCGGGCTCCCCGGCCGCCCCGGGCGGGAAGTCGCAGAGCAGGCGCTGGAGGAGGTCGGGCTCGGCCACCGGACCGACGCCTGGCCCAAGACGCTGTCCGGCGGCGAGGCGCAGCGCGCCTCGCTCGCCCGGGCGCTGGTGCGCGAACCCGATCTGCTGCTGCTCGACGAGCCGTTCGGCGCGCTGGACGCGCTCACCCGGATCACCGCGCAGCGGCTGGTCGCCGAGTTGTGGCAGCGGCGCGGCTGCGCGGTGCTGCTGGTGACGCACGACGTCGAGGAGGCGCTGCTGCTCGCCGACCGCGTGCTGGTGATGGACGGCGGTGTCATCGCGCATGAGATCCGGGTGGACCGTGACCGCCCGCGCGACATCGCCGACCCCTACATCGCGGATCTGCGCACCCAACTGCTGGACCGGCTGGGTGTGGAGGCACCCGAGACCGCCGAGGTCGAGAAGGTCGCGTAGCCACCCCTCACCCCCCGTCCCCTCCTGTACGACCCTCACGAACGGAAACCCGCTGCCATGAGACGGCGACTCGCCCCTGCCCTGCTCCTCCCCCTCGCCCTGGTGCTGTCCGCATGCGTCAGCTCGAACTCGAACAATGCCTCGTCCGGTGCCGCCGGCAACGTCGACGGCAAGGGCGATGTGACCCTGAACGTCGGCGACCAGAAGGGCAATGACGAGGCGGTGCTGCGCGCCGCCGGTGAACTGAAGAACCTTCCCTACAAGATCAAGTGGTCGACGTTCACCTCCGGCCCGCCGATCCTGGAGGCCGTGAGCGCCAAGGCCGTGGACATCGGCGGCGTCGGCAACACCCCGCCCGTCGTCGCCGCGGCCGCCAAGTCCAAGATCAAGGTCGTGGGCGCCAAGCACGGTACGACCGACGGCGAGGCGATCGTGGTGCAGAAGGGCTCGCCGCTGAAGAAGACCGCCGACCTCAAGGGCAAGAGGGTCGCGGTCGCGCAGGGCAGCTCGGCCCACTTCCAGCTCGTCGCCTCGCTCCGCAAGGCCGGGCTCTCGATCAAGGACGTCAAGGTCAGCTTCCTTCAGCCCGCCGACGCGCTGGCGGCCTTCAAGGGCGGCAAGGTGGACGCCTGGGCCATCTGGGACCCGTACACCGCACAGGCGCAGCGCCAGGCGGACGCACGGGTCATCACCACCGGCAAGGGCGTGACCAACGGCCTCAACTTCCAGGTCGCCAACCCCTCCTCCCTCGACGACAAGAAGAAGACGAAGGTCATCAAGGACTATCTGGAGCGGCTGCGGCGCGCCCAGAACTGGGTGTACAAGCACCCCGAGGCGTGGGCCAAGGTGTGGGGCAAGGAGACCGGGCTCCCGTACGACGTGGCGCTGGACGCCGTGAAGCGCACCAACGGCACCCGGGTGTACACCGCCGTCGACAAGCCCGCCATCGCCTCCGAGCAGGAGATCGCGGACACCTTCGCCGAGCTGAAGCTCACCCCGCGCCGCTTCGACTTCTCCGACTACGTGGACACCCGCTTCAACGGCGGTCTACCGCCGTCCAGCACCGCGCCCCGCACCCTCGGGAAGGGCTCTTGATGTCCGTCCGCCTGCACTGGTTCCTGCCGACGGGCGGCGACGGGCGCACCCTTGTCGACCGGCACGCCTACACCGGCGGTGACCGCTCGCGCATCACCCCGGTGAGCGGCGTCCGGACACCCGACATCGACTACCTCGCGCAGATCGCCAAGGCCGCCGAGCACCTGGGGTTCGAGGCGGTGCTGACCCCGACCGGCACCTGGTGCGAGGACGCGTGGCTGACGACGGCGGCGCTCGCCCAGCACACCGAACGGCTGAAGTTCCTGGTGGCCTTCCGTCCAGGGCTGATCTCACCGGTGCTGGCGGCGCAGATGGCCGCCACGTACCAGCGGGTCACCCGCGGGCGGCTGCTGCTCAACATCGTCACCGGCGGCGACTCCACCGAGCAGCGGCGTTTCGGCGACCATCTCGACCACGACCAGCGGTACGCGCGCACGGCGGAGTTCCTGGAGGTCGTACGGGGTGTGTGGGGCGGCAAAGCCTACGACTTCGACGGTGAGCACTACCGGATCGCGGGCGGGCTGACCGCGGTGCCGCCCGACCCACTGCCGCAGGTCTTCTTCGGCGGCTCGTCCCCGGCCGCAGGGCCGGTCGCCGCCCGGCACACAGACGTCTATCTGACCTGGGGCGAACCGCCCGCCCAGGTCAAGGAGAAGATCGACTGGATCCGGGGTCTGGCGGAACGGGAGGGCCGGGAGGTCCGTTTCGGCATCCGCCTGCACACCATCGCCCGCGACTCCTCACGCGAGGCATGGGCCGTCGCCGACCGGCTGCTGGACGACCTCGACCCGGAGGCGATCGCCGGGGCCCAGCAGGCGCTCGGGCGCAGCGAGTCCGTGGGGCAGCAGCGGATGCTGGCACTGCACGGCGGCTCGCGCGACCAGTTGGAGATCGCGCCCAATCTGTGGGCGGGGGTCGGGCTGGTGCGCGGCGGCGCGGGGACGGCGCTGGTCGGCAGCCATGCGGAGGTGGCCGACCGGATCGAGGAATACCACGCGCTGGGCATCGAGCACTTCGTGCTCTCGGGCTACCCGCACCTGGAGGAGGCGTACTGGTTCGGCGAGGGCGTGACGCCGGAACTGGCTTCGCGCGGTCTGGTGGCGGACACCCCGACCGCGGGCGGCGCGCCGCTGCTGGTCGCCGGGGGCCGGTAGGCCCGTACGTACGTCCGCGGTCGGGCCCGCCCTTGTGGTCAGGGCCCGCCGTCGACGAACAGCAGCCTGCGGTCCAGGGTGTCCTTACGGATCTCCAGCGCCTCGGCGTACTCGGGGGACGCGTACCAGCGGCGGGCCTCGGCCATGGAGGGGAACTCGAGGATCACCATCCGCCGCTCGTCCGGCCACTCCCCCTCCACCGCGTCCGGACGGCGGCCCCGGGCGAGATAGCGGCCGCCGTAGCGGGCGATCGACTCAGCCGCCAGCTCGCGGTAGGTGGCGGCGCGCGGCTCGTCGAGCACCTCGACCTCGGAAATGACATACGCAGGCATTCCGCCCCCCATGTCTCTCGCCGGACAGTTTTCCTGGAAGGTACCACCGGCCCGGCCTAGGGGATCGAGCGTGCGTTGGCCCGCAGCGTGTCCAGGTCCCGTCGGACCGCTTCGTACGCGGCCTTGTTCCGGTCGATGTCGGCTCGCTGACGCTTCGCCATCACGGACCACCACACCCCGAGGGTGTTGTGCTTCCGCTTGCACTCGATGTCCGCGACGGCAGTGCCCACCTCCCGCTCGGTGTGTGTGGTGTTGCCGTCGCGGCTCGTGCCCCAGCCCTTGTCCTTCCGAGCGGCCTCCGGGTTCCCGTATCGCTTGAACCCCTTGTCCACGACGCAGTCCGACCAGGTCGCGACCGCCTTCCGCAGGCGCGGTTCCTTGGCCACCGCCTTCTCCAGCCGCTCCTCGCGGCGGCTGGGGTACGCCCACATGTGGGTGGTGTCCTCGACGCCCTTGAGCAGCTGCCGGTCCCCCTGCCCCGCGCAGCCGCCCTTCGGGGCGCGGGAGCTGGACAGGCCGTACAGGGCCGCGTACTCCTTGTCCGTCATGGCGCGGCCCTTCGGCCCGGCCCCGCCCAACGGGCTTGCCTTCGGAGCCCAGCCGTACCCCCACCGCTTCGCCCGGTCGAGGTCGAGCGGCCCCAACGGCGTCTCGCTCAAGCGGAGCGTCAGGAGCGACGACCCCGACGACCCGGAACTCTTCGGGGGTTTCGGGTCCAGGGGGAAGTCGGCGAAGCCGAGGCCCACCATGCAGCGCTGTGCGAGGCGATCCCGCGCCGTGTCGAACTCCTTGGTGGCCCGCTTGCCGAGCTTGTACCGGTCGATGGGCAGCATCGGCAGGTCGTCCGCCTCCTTGACCTCGGGCACCTTTCCACCTCCGGATGGGGAGGAACCGGAGCCGCAGCCCGCCACGACCACCGTCAGCAGCAGTGGGGCAACTTGCCACCACACCCGATTCGGCCTCAAGACCCTCCCCCATTCCTCCGTCAGCAGAGGTTGGACCTTACCGCGCTGACGAACGCGGTCCACGCGACGGCCGGGACCACCAGGGCGGGGCCGGTCTTGTCCTTCGAGTCACGGATACCGACCTCGGTGGTGCGGGTGAGGTGGGCGATCTCCACGCAGCCGGTGCCGTTCGCTTCGCTGTAGGAGGATTTGAACCAGGCCGCCTCGGGTGCGACGTTGGTTGCTATGCCGTGGGTCATGTCAGATCTCCCGTACTAGTCGTTGCAGGAACGCCGGTGTATCGCCAGGCGCGAGAGCGGCGGCCCGCAGGTTTTCGAACCTGCGTGAGAAGGACCAGATCGTCGTTTCCTTGTCGCTGATGTCGGATCCGTCGACGGCGTCGCTCTGCACCACGGACGGCAGCGGGGCGCCGAACTCCCACAGGTTGAAGTTCGTGTGAGGCCGATAGGCGGGTGTGGCCATCGGAATGATCTGGACCGTCACATTGTCGAGCCGCAGCAGGGTCTGGATCTCCTCGTATTGCTCGCGCATCACTTCGGGGCTGCCGACCACGCGTCGCAGCGACGCTTCATCCTGGATGACCCAGAGTTCCATCGGGTTGTCCCTGCGCGTCAGGGCCTTCTTCCGTTCCATCCGGATCTGGATGTGCCGTTCGACGAACTCGGTCGTGGTCTCCTCGACCGGCTTGGCGGCCTGGAACAGCTCCCTCGCGTAGCGATCGGTTTGCAGCAAGCCGAAGACCACGTTCGGCTGCCACGTCCGGCTGGTGCGGGCGCCGCTCTCCAAACCGATGTGCATCCCCATGCCGGACGGCAGCACACTGCGATAGACGGACCACCAGCCCCTATTGAGCGAATCGCGGTGGATCTGCATGAGGAAGTCGATGTCTTCCTCGTCCTCGACGCCGTACCGGTCCAGGAGGGCTTTCAGGTCCGCGGCCTTGGGCAGGGCAGAGAGCCCGTTCTCGACGCGGAACAGCTTCGTGGTGGAAAACGTCAACCCGTCCACCGCCTCCGCGAGGGTGAATCCGGCCTTGTCCCTCAACCGCTTGAGTTCCCAGCCGAGTTGCATGCGACGGACCGTCGGTCCTGTTGGTGCTGCCACGAGTATGCCTTCCGTCGGGTCGAGCCTGCCATGCCGTGATGCGGGTCCTGAGTCTGGCAGCGGCAGACCAGCACATCAGGCCAATGGCTCACTCGGTCACATATGCCATCTGAAGCGGAAATTAGCTGTCATCTTGCGCGTCAGCTTTCGCGCGCCCGAAGCTGTTTCCGCCATCACGTCCCCATTCCACGGAGCCGCCCCATGCCATCCCCACGCCCCCGCCTCCTGCCCTGGCCCGCGGAGAACGGCAAGCCCTGCTACCTCGTCGCCGACGACTCCGGAGCGGGCTACATCTCACTGCTGGCCGACGAGATGGAGACCGTGCAGCTCCGCACCGGGGCCGAGCTGCTGGCGCACGCGCGCCCGCTCCTCCGGGACCGTAAGGCGCACGCCGGTGAGCTGCGCTTCGTGGGGCATCGGCTCGCCGAGGCGCTGCACGACGCGCTGCGGGTGGCCGAGAGCCGGGGCATGCGGCTGGAGCACCGGGAAGAACCGGCGCCGAAGCCGAGTTAGTAGAAGCATGAACAACGTGGACGTCGTGGTCGTGGGCGCCGGGCAGGCGGGGCTGTCCGGGGCGTATCACCTGCGGCGGGCGGGGTACGAGCCGGGCACCGGATTCGTGGTGCTCGACCACTCCCCCGCCCCCGGCGGGGCGTGGCAGTTCCGGTGGCCGTCGCTGACGTACGGCAAGGTGCACGGGATGTACGACCTGCCCGGGATGCGGCTGGCCGACGACGACGCCGACCCCGAGCGGCCGTCGTCCGAGGTGGTCCCCGCGTACTTCGCACGTTACGAGCGCGCCTTCGACCTGCGGGTCGTCCGGCCCGTGCACGTCACCGCCGTGCAGGAGGACGACGGCAGGCTACGGGTCGAGACCTCCGCCGGGACGTGGTCCGCCCGCGCGCTGATCAACGCGACCGGCACCTGGGACCGCCCCTTCTGGCCGCGCTACCCCGGGCAGGAGACCTTCCGGGGGCGGCAGCTGCACACCGCGCAGTACCCGGGCCCGGAGGCGTTCGCCGGGCAACGGGTGATCGTCGTCGGGGGCGGGACGTCCGGGGTGCAGCACCTGCTGGAGATCGCCGAGGTGGCGGCCGCGACCACCTGGGTCACCCGGCGCCCGCCGGTCTTCCGCGCCGGACCGTTCGGCCAGGACCAGGGGCGGGCCGCGGTGTCGCTGGTGGAGGAGCGGGTACGGCGGGGGCTGCCGCCGCAGAGCGTGGTGTCGGTGACCGGGCTGCCCATGACGGAGGCGATGGAGCGGGCCCGGGCGCGGGGTGTGCTGGACCGGCTGCCGATGTTCGACCGGATCACCCCGTCCGGGGTGAGCTGGGCGGACGGCCGCACGGTGGCGGCGGACGTCATCCTCTGGGCCACCGGTTTCCGCGCCGCGATCGACCACCTCGCCCCGCTGCGGCTGCGCGAGCCGGGCGGCGGGATCGCCGTCGAGGGGACCCGGGCGGTCCGGGATCCGCGCGTGCACCTGGTGGGCTACGGGCCGTCGGCGAGCACGGTCGGGGCGAACCGGGCGGGCCGGGCCGCGGTGCGCGAGATCCGGGCGCTGCTGGACGCGGCTCCTGCGCAGGCTGCCGTCTGACGGATCGGCCCGTCACGGGCACCGCGTCCCCGGGAACAGCCCGCGGCTCACGCGCCCGGCTTCGCCCCCAGCGTCGAGTCCCGTACGACCAGTTCCGGCTGGAGGACGATCCGCTGGTGGCGGTGGGCTTCGGCGTCGTCGCCGGTCTCCTCGATCAGCAGCTCCGCCGCCGTACGCCCCATCCGGAACGCGGGCTGGCGCACCGAGGTCAGCGGCACGGCCGCGGCCGCCGCGAACTCGATGTCGTCGTACCCGACCAGCGCCACCTCGCCCGGCACCGAGACCCCGGCCGCGAAGAGCGCCTGGAGGACGCCCAGCGCCAGCAGGTCGTTCGCGCAGAACACCGCGGTCGGCCGAGGTGAGATGCCCAGCAGCCGGGCACCGGCGTCGCGGCCCGCCGCCACGTCCAGCCGCGCGGCCTCGATGTGCAGCAGCGCCTCCGGCGGCAGGCCCTCGTCGGCGAGCGCGGCGAGCGCCCCGGCGCGGCGGTCCTGGCACTGCGGCAGCTGCATCGGGCCGCTGACGTACACCAGTCCGCGGTGGCCCTGGGCGAGCAGGTGGCGGACGGCGAGCGCGCCGCCCTCGATGTCGTCCACCGACACCGAGCAGCCCTCGGCGCTGGGCACCTCGCGGTCGACCAGGACGAAGGGGATGTCGTGGCGGCGGAAGTTCTCCAGGTTGCCGCCGGTGGCGTCGGCGGGGGTCACCAGGACGCCGCGTACCCGGTGCTCGGCGAAGAGCCCCAGGTAGTCGGCCTCCTCGTCGGGGCTCTGGGCGCTGTTGCACACCATGACGCCGAGGCCCGCGTCCCGGGCGGCGCGCTCGGCGCCGCTGGCCACGTCCACGAAGAAGGGGTTCGCCATGTCGAGCACCAGCAGCGAGATGATCCGGCTGCGTCCGGCGCGCAGCTGGCGCGCGGATTCGCTGCGTACGTAGCCGAGCCGCTCGATCGCGGCCTGCACCCGGTCACGGGTGGCCTCGGCGACCATCTCCGGTCGGTTGATCACGTTCGAGACGGTGCCGACGGACACTCCCGCCTGCCGCGCGACGTCCTTGATCCCCACCATGCGTCCCACGACCTCGGCCTCCGCCTTCCCGCGACCCACCTCGGCCGCGGGACCCATGCTATGGCGTGCCCGGCGGAGATTTCCTCCACCCCGCCGCCACCGTCACATGCCGTGAACGTTTCGGGTCAGGCTCGATCCCCGGACGACGAGTTCGGGCCGCAGCACGATCCGCCGGTGGCGGTGGGCGTCGGCGCCGTCGCCCGTCTCCTCGATCAGCAGCTCCGCCGCCGTACGCCCCATCCGGAACGCGGGTCGGCGCACCGAGGTCAGCGGCACCGCCGCGGCCGCCGCGAACTCGATGTCGTCGTATCCGACCAGCGCCACCTCGCCCGGCACCGACACCCCCGCCGCGTACAGCGCCTGCAACACCCCCAGCGCCAGCAGGTCGTTCGCGCAGAACACCGCCGTCGGGCACGGCGACATGCCCAGCAGCCGCGCGCCCGCGTCCCGGCCGCCCGCCACGTCCAGCCGTTCCACCTCCACGTGGCGCAGCGCGGCCTCGGCGACCCCCTCCTCTCGCAGCGCACTGAGCGCACCGGCGCGGCGGTCACGGCACTGGGCGAGGTGCATCGGGCCGCTGACGTACGCCAGCGTGCGATGCCCCTGGCCGAGGAGGTGGCGGGCGGCGAGCGCCCCGCCCTCGATGTCGTCCACCGACACCGAGCAGCCCTCGGCACCGGGCACCTCGCGGTCGACGTAGACGAACGGAATGCCGTGCCGCCGGAAGGACTCCAGGTTGCGCCCGGTGGTGTCGGCGGGGGTGACGAGGACGCCGCGTACCCGCTGCTCGGTGAAGAGCCCCAGGTAGTCGGCCTCCTCCTGGGCGCTCTGCGCGCTGTTGCACACCATCACCCCGAGGCCCGCCTCGCGCGCCGCGCGCTCGGCGCCGCCCGCCACGTCCACGAAGAAGGGGTTCGCCATGTCGAGCACCAGCAGCCCGACGATGCGGCTGTGGCCCGCGCGCAGCTGGCGTGCCGACTCGCTGCGGACGTACCCCAGCCGCTCGATGGTGGACAGCACGCGGGCCCGGGTCTGCTCGGACACCGCATCCGGGCGGTTGATGACGTTGGAGACCGTGCCGACCGAGACCCCGGCCTCCTTCGCCACCTCCTTGATGCCGACGCCGTGGGCGCTCAAGTCCCCTAGCCCGGCAGTCGGAAGTCGATGACACGGAGGGCCGAGGGCGTGGTGCCGCTCGACTTCCGCTGGTACATGAACGACAGCACGCCGTCCTGGGCGAGCCGGGTGTCGTCGACGACGACCTCGCCGAAGGCGTTCAGCCCGCTGCCGTCGAAGAGCGTCTTCCAGTCGGTGTATCCCGACGCGCTGGACGCGGCGACGATGCGGCCGTACGGCATGACGGCGTAGGCGTTGTCGTACTTGTCGAAGGCCAGGTGGGTGCGCTGGCTGGAGTTGAGCGCGACCGGGATCTCGGTCTTCTTCCAGGCGCCCGCGGCGTTCTTGAAGAGGTGGAAGGCGCGGCCGTTCGCGGTCCGGTCGGCCACATAGTTGGTGGTGCACTGGCCGAAGCGGCCGGGGACGTAGCTGATGACGGCGTGGGGGCGCCCGGCGGAGTCGGTGGCCTGGCTCTCCTGGTTCATCAGCGAGTGGTCGGGGTTCAGCGGATCGACGACGGTGCCGGTGTCGTTCACGGTCACCTTGTCGGCGCCGCCGGTGGTGCCGACCACGGTGCCCGCCGCGTTGCGCCAGGTGCGGCCGCGGTCGGTGCTGTAGACGTAGCCCGTGTCGTGGTTGGTGAGGCCACCGGCGTTGCACATCACCGCGTTGTTCTGCTCGCGCCAGGTGTAGAAGGCGTGCAACCGGCCGTCGGCGCCGTAGTCGATGCCGTGCAGATACATGTTGCGGGCGGTGCTGGAGCCGTGCTCGCTGGTGTACGTGCCGGTGGACGCGGACCACTCGCCGAGCGCGGTCCACTTGGTGCCGTCGTACTCGGCCAGCGCGTTGCGGCCGTTGCCGGAGACCCCGACCCGGTAGCTGAGCTGAAGACGGCCCTCGGGGGTGGCCACGAACTGCGGATACGTGAACTGGGAGGTGAGCGCGAGCCCGTCCAGGGTGGTCTGCACGGCGCCGAACTGCGCGCTGTTCCACGGGTGTCCGGCGGGATCGTCCAGCAGCCCGGCCACCGACTTCACGTAGAAGAAGCCGCTGCTGTGCGAGTCCATGTTGAGGTGCAGTCGGCCGTCGACGCGCGAGATCCCCATGGAGATCACGTTGTGGGAGTCGTCGGTGGTGAGCTTGTGCGGCAGCCGCACGGTCTGCCAGCCCTGCTGGTTGAGCGCACGGCGCCCGATGACGGCGGTGCGGTCGCCGGTGTACCAGACGGCGTACTGGTAGCCCCGGTAGGTGAGCAGCCCGTTCTTCTGGAACGCGTTGTTGTTGACGAGGCCGTTGTACGACTCGAAGTACACGGCCCCGGGGTCGAGCTGGGTGTCGGCGACCTTGCCGACCGCCGGGCCGGGGGCACTCGGGCCCGCGGCGGTCGCGTTTCCGGCCGGGATGGCGGCGGTGAGGAGGGTGGTGGCCAGCACGGCGACGGCCAGGGGTCTCATATCCGTATGTCTCCTGCGTGTCCTAGGCGAGGTGAAACACTTCGGTGAGCGGTGTCATGGCCTCATCCGGCTTGGCACCGTCCAGCGCTTCGAAGAAGGGCGCCATCTCCGCCTGCCACCGCGCGTTGACGTCGGTGGCGGCCATCGCGGCCTGCGCTGCCGCGAAGTCCTCGGTCTCCAGATAGCCGACCAGCAGCCCGTCCTCCCGCAGGAAGAGCGAGTAGTTGTGCCACCCGGCCGCCGAGAGCGCCTCCAGCATCTCCGGCCACACGGCCTCGTGCCGCTCGCGGTACTCGGCCAGCCGTTCCTGACGGACCTTCAGCAGAAAACACACACGCTGCATCACCGACCGCCCGCCTCAGAAGTGGAACTTGTCGATGTTGGACTTGTCGAAGACCGTGGGCGGGCCGAGGATGACCTCGCCGTTCTTGCCGACGGTGTACTCACCGAGCTTCCCGGCCTTGAACTTCTCCCCCTCGGCCCCGGTGATCTGCCCGGAGGCGAGCGCCGCGGCGGCGTACGAGCCCAGGTAGCCCAGCTTCTTGGGGTCCCACAGCGCGAACTGCTCGACGGTGCCGTCCTTGATGTACTTGCGCATCTGGTTGGGCGTGCCGAGGCCGTTCAGCACGACCTTGCCCTTGTACGAGGAGTCGCTGATGTAGCGGGCGGCCGCGGCGATGCCGACCGTGGTGGGCGAGATGATGCCCTTCAGCTTGGGGTACGCCTTCAGCAGGCCCTGGGTCTCCTGGAACGACTTCTGGTCGTCGTCGTCCCCGTACACCGTCTTGACCAGCTTCATGTTCTTGTACGCGGGCTTCTTCAGCTCGTCCTTCATGAACCCGATCCAGGTGTTCTGGTTGGTCGCGTTCTGGGTGGCCGAGAGGATCGCGATCTCGCCCTTGTAGTCGAGCTGCTTCGCCAGGTGCCGGACCTGGCTGCGGCCGATCTCCTCCGAGCCGGCCTGGTTGATGAACAGCTGGCGGCACGCCGGGGCGGTGTCCGAGTCGTACGCGACGACCTTGATGTTCTTCTTCATGGCCTGCTTGAGCGGGCCGCACACCGCGTTGGGGTCGTTGGCGGCGATGAGGATGGCGTCCTGTCGCTGCTGGACCAGGGTGTTGATGTACGACACCTGGGAGGAGGCGCTGGCGTCGGACGGCCCGACCTCCTTGCCCTTGCTGCCGAACTCCCGGGCGGCGCCGATCCCGGCCGTGTCCAGGATCTTCAGGTACGGGTTGTTGATCTGCTTGGGCAGGAAGGCGAGCTTCAGCCCCTTCTTCAGCGGGGCGTCGGGGTTGGCCTTGGCGTTGCTCTTGGCGGGGCCGCTGTTGTCGGTGTCCTTCTTGGTGGTGCCGCCGCAGCCGGCGAGGGTGACGGCGAGGGCGCAGACCGCGGCCGCGGTGGCGGCGGCGCGGCGCCGCGAGGAGTAGCGCTGGATCATGGGTGACCTTTCAGCCGTATCTGTGTCAACTCGTCGTGGCGGCGCGCCGATGGCGCCAGGCACTCACGGTGGTGATCATGCGCGGGGTGAGGACGGACGCCACCAGCAGCAGCCCGGTGACGATCACCTGGACCTCGTTGGCCACGTCGTTGAGGGTCAGCAGGTTCTTCAGGACGCCGATGAGCAGCACCCCGGCGACCGCGCCGAACACGGTCCCCTTGCCGCCGTCGAAGTCGACCCCGCCCAGCAGGACGGCGGCGATGACCAGCATTTCGAAGCCCTGCCCGTTGTCGGCGCGGGCGCTCCCGTACCGCAGGGTGAACACCACCCCGGCGAAGGCGGAGACGAGCCCCGCCACGACGAACAGCAGCAGCTTGATCCGCTTGACGCGGATGCCCGCGAAGTACGCGGCGTCCTCCTGGGCCCCGATGGCGAACAGCGACCGCCCGAGTCCGGTGGAGTGCAGCACCACGGCGGCGACCACGGCCAGCACGATGAACAGCGCCACCGGATAGGTGAGGAAGGTCCCGGGCACGGTGGTGGTGTCGACCGCCCACTTCGCGTACGTCTCCGGGAAGTCGGTGATGGCGTTCGAGCCGAGCACCACCGAGGCCAGCCCCCGGTACAGGGCGAGCGTGCCGATGGTGACGGCGAGCGACGGCAGCCCGACCCGGGTGACCAGCCAGCCGTTGAGCAGCCCGCCGGCCACGCCGACCAGCAGCACGCACGGCACGATGGTCTCGAACGCCCAGCCCTTCTCCCACAGTTCACCGGTCAGCGCGCTGGACAGGCCGAGCATCGAGGCCACCGACAGATCGACCTGCCCGGCCACCACCAGCAGCGTCATCGGCAGCGCCATCAGCGCGACCTCGGCGATGTCGTTGAAGGCGAAGGCGAGGTTGTCACGGCTGGCGAAGCCGTCCGTCGTACCGAGCCCGGTGACGAAGACGGCCACCAGCAGCACCCCGACCGCGGTGTCCCACCTCGGCTTCATCGCGCGCTCCTCTTCCTCAGCGCACGGGTCATGCGCACGTTCACGATCCGGTCCACGCTGATGGCGGCCAGCAGCAGCGCGCCCGCGATGGCGTCCGCCCAGAAGGAGTCGACCTTCAGCACGGCCAGCGCACTGCCGATGGTGGTGAGCAGCAGCGCTCCCAGCGCCGCGCCCCACACGGTGCCGGTGCCGCCGACGATGGCGACCCCGCCGACCACGACCGCGCTGACCACGGTCAGCTCCCAGCCGTGCGCGTTGTCCGCGACGACGGTCCCGAAGCGGGCCAGCCACAGCGCGCCCGCGAAGCCCGAGACGGCCCCGGAGAAGAGGTACGCGCCGAGCACCCGCCGCCGGATCGGCACCCCGGCGAGCCGGGCGGCCTCGGGGTTGGAGCCGATGGCGTACAGCTCCCGGCCGCTGCGGTACGTCCGCAGGACGTACGCGGTCCCGGCGAGCACCGCTATGGAGATCAGCGGCAGATACGGCAGCCCCAGGACACTGCCGCTGCCCAGGTCCAGCACGGACTGCGGCACGTCGGCGGCGTTGATCTGCTCTCCTTGCGCCCACCAGTAGTCGAGGCCCTGGATGATGTAGAGCATCCCGAGCGTGACCACCAGCGCGGGCACCTTGCCGAAGCTGACGAGCGATCCGCTGACGAGGCCGCAGACCGCGCCGACGAGGACGCCGAGCAGCAGCACCGTCAGCACCCCGTGGTCCGTACCGGAGACGAACTTGCCGCAGGCGAAGGCGGACAGGCCCACCACGGACCCCACCGACAGGTCGATGTTGCGGGTGATGACCACGACGGACTGCCCGACCGCGAGCAGCACCAGGATCGCGGCGTTCAGCAGCAGGTCCTTGATGCCCTGGTCGTTCAGGAAGCGGGGTTCGGCGACCCAGGTGAACAGCACCAGCAGCACCAGCGCGCCCGCGATGCTGATCTCCCGCGCCCGGAAGACGGCGTCGACCAGCGAGCGCGCCGACCGCTCCGTGTCCGGCGCCGGTGCGGGTTTCTCGACCGTGACCGTCATGCCGCCCTCCCCTCGCCGCCGAGCCCCGTCGCGGCGGCCATCACCGACTCCTCGGTGGCCTCGGCACGCGGGATCTCGGCGACCAGCCGCCCCTCGTGCATCACCAGCACCCGGTCGGCCATGCCGAGCACCTCGGGCAGATCGGAGGAGACCATCAGCACCGCAAGCCCCTCGGTGGCCAGCGACGACAGCAGCCGGTGCACCTCGGCCTTCGTGCCGACGTCGATGCCGCGCGTCGGCTCGTCGACGATGAGCACCGCCGGGTCGGTGGCCAGCCACTTGGCGAGCACGACCTTCTGCTGGTTGCCGCCGGACAGCACCCCGACGTGGTCGCCGAGGCTGCCGTACTTCAGCTGGAGCCGCACCGCCCAGTCGGACGCCCGCCCGCGCTCCAGCGCGCGCTTCACCATCCCCGCGCGGCCCAGCCGGCCCAGCCCGGTCAGCCCGATGTTGCGTTCGATGGACATCTCCATGACCAGGCCGCGCTGGCGCCGGTCCTCGGGGACGAGCGCGAGCCCCGCGTCCATGGCCGCCGTCGGCGACCCGGGCCGCAGGACCGTGCCGCCCACCCGCACCTCGCCCGCGTCCGCCCGGTCCACCCCGAAGACGGCCTGCGCGACCTCGCTGCGCCCGGCGCCGACCAGCCCCGCGAGCGCGACGATCTCCCCGCGCCGCACGTCGAACGACACGTCCCGGAAGACGCCCTCCCGGGTCAGCCGCCGCACGGACAGCGCGGTCTCGCCGACCCGGGTCGGCTGCTTGGGGTACAGCTCCTCCAGGTCCCGGCCGACCATGCGGCGTACGAGGTCGTCCTGCGTCAGCCCGTCCAGCGGCTCGGACGCCACCCAGCGCCCGTCCCGGAGCGTGGTGACCCGCTGGCACAGCTCGAAGATCTCCTCCAGCCGGTGCGAGATGAAGAGCACCGCGGCGCCTTCCGCGCGCAGCGCCTCGACCACCGCGAAGAGCCGGGCGGTCTCGCTGCCGGTCAGCGCCGCCGTCGGCTCGTCCATGATCAGTACGCGGGCGTCGAAGGAGAGCGCCTTGGCGATCTCCACGATCTGCTGGTCGGCGATGGACAGCCCGCGCGCGGGCCGGTCCGGGTCGAGGTCGACACCGAGCCGCGCCATCAGACCGGCGACCTGCGCCCGTACCGCCTTGTGGTCGATCCGGCCGAACGTCCGCCGGGGCTGGCGGCTCATGAAGATGTTCTCGGCGATCGACAGATCGGGGAAGAGCGTCGGCTCCTGGTAGATCACGGCGATGCCCGCGTCACGGGCGTCGGCGGGGCCGTGGAAAACCACCGGTCCGCCGTCCAGCAGCACCTCGCCGGAGTCCGGCCGGTGCACTCCGGCCAGAGCCTTGATGAGCGTCGACTTACCCGCGCCGTTCTCCCCGGCCAGGGCGTGCGCCTCCCCGGCGAAGAGCTCCAGCGAGACGTCCCGGAGGGCCCGTACGGCGCCGAAGGACTTGTTCACCCCCTTGAGGGCGAGGACCGGAACGCCGGTCGGAACAGACTGGCTCACGGAGTCTCCTGATACGTGCCGAGCACAGTGCGAATGAAATGTTTCAATGCGGATCCCGGGAAGCTAGCTCCACGCCATGGACCCGTCAAGGGGGTGCGCGCCAGGTAAATCCCCTACCCGCACGACCACTTGACGCACCCCGGCCACCACCCCTACGGTCCAGGCGCCTGCTCGGTTGAATCGTTTTCATCCAGCCGTCCCTGGAGGAAGCTCGTGATCAGCAGACGCCACCTGCTCGCCACCACCGCTGCCACCGGTACGGCCCTCACGGGTCTGCCCGCACTCGCCCCCTCCGCCACCGCGGAGAACCGCCCCACCGCGGGACTGCGGATCCGGAGCACCGCGGTCGAGTACGCCACCCAGCCGCTCGGCCTGGACACACCCCACCCCCGGCTGAGCTGGATCCTCGAATCCGACGCCCGCAACCAGTCGCAGAGCGCCTACCGCATCCGGATCGCCACCTCCCCGGACCGGCTCGGCGACCCGGACGTCTGGGACAGCGGCAAGCGGAAATCGAGCCAGTCGGTCCTGGTCCGCTACGACGGCCCGGCCCTGCGCCCGCGCACCCGCTACCACTGGTCCGTACGCGTCTGGGACGACCGCGGCCGCCCCTCCCCGTGGTCCGCCCCCGACTGGTGGGAGACCGGACTGCTCGGCGCCGGGCAGTGGCGGGCGCACTGGATCACCGCGCCCGCCGAGCTGACCGCGCCCCCGCAACTGGACGGCGCCACCTGGATCTGGTTCCCCGAAGGCGATCCGGCCGCCGACGCCCCGGCGGCCACCCGCTGGTTCCGCACCACCGTCCGGACCACCGGCACCGTCCGGCGCGCCCGCCTGGTCGTGGCGGCCGACGACGGCTTCACCGCCCACGTGGACGGCACCGAGGTCGCCGCCCGCGAGGCGTTGGGCGTGGCCAAGGCGTGGGCCCACCCGGTCACCGTCGACGTCACCGAACACCTGCGCCGAGGAGCGGCCACCCTCGCGATCGCGGCCACCAACGCCGAGCAGGGCCCGGCCGGTCTGCTGGCCACCCTGGAACTCACCACCGAGGACGGCACCACCCACCACCACACGGACCGGACCTGGCGCACCACCGACCGCCGGCCACCCGACACCTGGACCTCCCCCGGCCACGACGACAGCGGCTGGACCACCGCCGAGGAACTCGCCCCCTGGGGCGGCGGGCCGTGGGGCAGGGTGCTGCCGCAACAGTCGCCCGCCCAGCTGCGCCGCACCTTCCGGCTCGAGCGGAAGCCCGTCGCCCGCGCCCGGCTGTACGCCACGGCGCTCGGCCTCTACGAGGCCCACCTCAACGGCGTCCGCGTCGGCCACGACCAACTGACCCCCGGCTGGACCGACTACCGCAAACGCGTGCAGTACCAGACGTACGACGTCACCGACGCGCTGCGGCGCGGCACCAACGCCATCGGCGTGACCCTCGCCCCCGGCTGGTACGCCGGCAACGTCGCCTGGCTCGGCCAGCACCAGTACGGCACCCACCCCGCGCTGCTCGCCCAGCTGGAGGTCACGTACACCGACGGCAGCACCGAGCGCGTCACCACCGACCCCGCGTGGCGCGCCGCCACCGGCCCGCTGCTGACCGCCGACCTGCTGATGGGCGAGGCGTACGACGCCCGCAAGGAGACCCCGGGCTGGACCTCACCGGGCTTCGACGACACCGGATGGCGGCCCGCCACCACCGCCGCGGACATCACCACCGAGGTGGTGGCCCAGGTCGACGCGCCGACCCGGGTGGAACGCGAGCTGAAACCCATCAAACGCACCGAACCCGCCCCCGGGGTGCACCTCTTCGACCTGGGCCAGAACATGGTCGGCAGCGTGCGCCTCACCGTCTCGGGACCGGCCGGCCACACGGTCCGGATCCGCCACGCCGAAGTGCTGAACCCCGACGGCACCGCGTACACGGCCAATCTGCGCACCGCCCACCCCGCCGACACGTACACCCTGAAGGGCGGTGGTACCGAGACCTACGCACCGCGCTTCACCTTCCACGGCTTCCGCTACGTCGAGGTCACCGGCTACCCCGGCACACCGCCCCTCGACGCGGTGACCGGCCGGGTCATGCACACCGCCGCCCCGTTCACCATGTCCTTCCGCACCGACGTGCCGATGCTGAACCAACTGCACTCCAACATCACCTGGGGCCAGCGCGGCAACTTCCTCTCCGTCCCCACCGACACCCCGGCCCGCGACGAACGGCTCGGCTGGACCGGCGACATCAACGTCTTCTCCGGCACGGCCGCGTACACCATGGAGTCGGCCCGCTTCCTCACCAAATGGCTCCAGGACCTGCGCGACGGACAGGGCGCGGACGGCGCCTTCCCCGACGTGGCCCCGGTCGTCAGCGGCCTCGGCAGCGGCACCGCGGGCTGGGGCGACGCCGGGGTGACCGTCCCCTGGAACCTGTACCAGGCGTACGGCGACACCCGGGTCCTGCGCGAGAACTGGCCCGCCATGCGCGGCTGGATCGCCTACCTGGAGAAGCACAGCTCGGGCCTGCTGCGCCCCGCCGAGGGCTACGGCGACTGGCTCAACGTGGACGCCGAGACCCCCAAGGACGTCATCGGCACCGCCTACTTCGCCCACGCCACCGACCTCGTCGCCCGCACGGCACACGTCCTCCGCGAGGACCCCGCCCCCTACGAGGACCTGCTGGCCCGCATCAAGAGCGCGTTCACCGCCGCGTACGTCTCCGCCGGCGGCAAGGTCAAGGGCGACACCCAGACGGGTTACGTCCTGGCGCTCTCCATGGACCTGCTGCCCGCCACCCTTCGCCGCCCGGCGGCCGACCGCCTCGTCGCCCTGATCGAGGCCCGCGACGGACACCTGTCCACCGGCTTCCTCGGCGCCCCACGGCTGCTCCCGACGCTCACCGCGACCGGGCACACCGACCTGGCCCACCGCCTCCTCCAGCAGCGCACCTTCCCCTCCTGGGGCTACCAGATCGACCGGGGCTCGACCACGATGTGGGAGCGCTGGGACTCCATCAAGCCGGACGGCGGCTTCCAGGACGTCGGGATGAACTCCTTCAACCACTACGCCTACGGCTCGGTCGGCGAGTGGATGTACCAGAACATCACCGGCATCGCCCCCGCCGCCCCCGGCTTCCGCCGGATCCTCGTCCGGCCCCGCCCCGGCGGCGAGGTGCGTTTCGCCGAGGGCCGCCACGACTCCCTCTACGGGCCGATCACCACACGCTGGTCACAGCGGGACGGGCAGTTCACGCTCGCCGTCTCGGTACCGGTCAACACCACCGCGGAGATCTGGGTGCCCGCGCGCCGCGAAACCGACGTGGTCCAGCGGGGCGCCCGGTTCCTGCGGCTGGCCGACGGCTGCGCGGTGTACGCCGCGGGCTCGGGTTCGTACCGCTTCTTGACGCGCACCGACCTGCACGCTTAGCTTTCTTGAATCGTTTCACTCCCAAGGAGACCCATGTCTGACGTTTCGGCCGTGAAGGCAGCCCTCAAGAGCCAGGCGATCGAGACGCCGTCATGGGCGTACGGCAACTCCGGAACCCGCTTCAAGGTCTTCGCCCAGCCCGGTGTCCCCCGCACCCCCCAGGAGAAGCTGGACGACGCCGCCCAGGTGCACGCCTTCACCGGCGTCGCCCCCACCGTCGCCCTGCACATCCCCTGGGACAAGGTCGACGACTACGCGGCGCTCGCCAAGTACGCCCAGGAGCGCGGGCTGAAGCTGGGAGCGATCAACTCCAACGTCTTCCAGGACGACGACTACAAGCTGGGCTCGGTCACCCACCCCGACCCGGCGGTCCGCCGCAAGGCCGTGGACCACCTCCTGGAATGCGTCGACATCATGGACGCCACCGGCTCCCGCGACCTCAAGCTCTGGTTCTCCGACGGCACCAACTACCCCGGTCAGGACGACATCGCCGCCCGCCAGGACCGCCTCGCCGAGGCCCTGAACACCGTCTACGACCGGCTCGGGGACGACCAGCGCATGCTGCTGGAGTACAAGTTCTTCGAGCCCGCCTTCTACACCACCGACGTCCCGGACTGGGGCACCGCCTACGCCCACTGCCTGAAGCTCGGCCCCAAGGCCCAGGTCTGCGTCGACACCGGCCACCACGCCCCGGGCACCAACATCGAGTTCATCGTCGCGCTGCTCCTCCGCGAGAAGAAGCTCGGCGCCTTCGACTTCAACTCCCGCTTCTACGCCGACGACGACCTCATGGTCGGCGCCGCCGACCCGTTCCAGCTGTTCCGCATCATGTACGAGGTCATCCGCGGCGGCGGCCTCACCCCGGACATCGCCTTCATGCTCGACCAGTGCCACAACATCGAGCCCAAGATCCCGGCGATCATCCGCTCGGTGATGAACGTCCAGGAGGCCACCGCCAAGGCCCTCCTGGTCGACCGCGACGCCCTCGCCGCCACCCAGCGGTCGGGCGACGTCCTCGGCGCCAACGCGGTCCTGATGGACGCGTACAACACCGACGTACGCCCCCTCCTCGCCGAGGTCCGCGAGGAACTGGGCATCGGCCCCGACCCGATGGCCGCGTACCGGGCGTCCGGCTGGGCGGACCGGATCGTCGCGGAGCGCGTGGGCGGCCAACAGGCGGGCTGGGGCGCGTAACGCCCGCCGTATCCCCGCCCCTTCCTCCCCAGACAGGTCCGCACCCCACACAGAGGACGACATGACCGCAGAACTCCACCCCGAGGCGGCCACGCTGCTGGAGCGGAGCCACCGCCTCGGTGCCGATCCGCGCAACACCAACTACGCGGGCGGCAACACCTCCGCCAAGGGCACCGACACCGACCCCGTCACCGGACAGGACGTCGAGCTGATGTGGGTCAAGGGCTCGGGCGGCGACCTGGGCACCCTCGCCCCCGCCGGTCTCGCCGCGCTCCGCCTGGACCGCCTCCGCGCGCTCACCGGCGTCTACCCGGGGGTGGAGCGCGAGGACGAGATGGTCGCCGCGTTCGACTACTGCCTCCACGGCAAGGGCGGCGCGGCGCCGTCCATCGACACCGCCATGCACGGCCTGGTCGACGCCGCCCATGTGGACCACCTCCACCCCGACTCCGGCATCGCCCTCGCCTGCGCCGCCGACGGCGAGGCGCTCACCAAGGAGTGCTTCGGCAATCAGGTGGTCTGGGTGCCCTGGCGCCGCCCCGGCTTCCAGCTGGGCCTGGACATCGCCGCCATCAAGAAGGCCAATCCCCAGGCCATCGGCTGCATCCTCGGCGGCCACGGCATCACCGCCTGGGGCGACACCTCCACCGAATGCGAAGCCAACTCCCTACGCATCATCCGCACCGCCGAGAAGTTCCTCGCCGAACGCGGCAGGACAGACCCCTTCGGCCCCGTAGTCCACGCCCCCCTCCCCCCGGCCGAGCGCCGTGCCCGCGCCGCCGCCCTCGCGCCCGTGATCCGCGGCCTGGCCTCCACGGACCGCCCGCAGGTGGGCCACTTCACGGACAGCGACACCGTGCTGGACTTCGTCTCCCGCGCGGAACACCCCCGCCTGGCGTTGCTGGGCACCTCGTGCCCGGACCACTTCCTCCGCACGAAGGTCCGCCCCCTCGTGCTGGACCTCCCCCCGAACACCCCCCTCGACGAGACAATCACTCGCCTCAAGGAACTCCACGCCACCTACCGCACCGACTACGCGGCCTACTACGACCGCCACGCCACCCCCGACTCCCCGGCGATGCGCGGCGCGGATCCGGCGATCGTGCTGATCCCCGGGGTGGGCATGTTCAGCTACGGCAAGGACAAGCAGACGGCCCGGGTCGCGGGCGAGTTCTACGTCAACGCGATCAACGTGATGCGGGGCGCCGAGGCGGTCTCGTCCTACGCGCCCATCGAGGAGTCGGAGAAGTTCCGCATCGAGTACTGGGCACTCGAAGAGGCCAAGCTCCAGCGCATGCCGAAGCCCAAGCCCCTCGCCACCCGCGTCGCCCTGGTGACCGGCGCGGGTTCGGGCATCGGCAAGGCGATCGCCCACCGCCTGGTGGCAGAGGGCGCCTGCGTAGTGGTGGCGGACCTGAACGCGGACTCAGCGGCAGCCGTGGCCCAAGAGCTGGGCGGCCCGGACAAGGCAATCCCCGTAACAGCAGACGTCACCAAAGAAGACGACATCAACGAGGCCTTCACCACCGCGGTCCTGGCCTTCGGCGGCGTGGATCTCCTGGTCAACAACGCCGGGATCAGCATCTCCAAGCCACTCCTCGACACCACCGCCAAGGACTGGGACCTCCAGCACGACATCATGGCGCGCGGTTCCTTCCTCGCCTCCCGCGAGGCGGCCCGCGTGTTCATCGCCCAGAACAAGGGCGGCGACATCGTCTACATCGCCTCCAAGAACGCGGTCTTCGCGGGCCCCAACAACATCGCGTACTCCTCCACCAAGGCCGATCAGGCACACCAAGTACGCCTCCTCGCCGCCGAGTTGGGCGGTCACGGCATCCGCGTCAACGGGGTGAACCCCGATGGCGTCGTCCAGGGCAGCGGCATCTTCGCGGGCGGCTGGGGCGCGCAGCGCGCCGCGGTGTACGGGGTGCCCGAGGAGAAGCTGGGCGAGTTCTACGCCCAGCGCACCCTGCTCAAGCGCGAGGTGCTCCCGTCCCACGTGGCGAACGCGGTCTTCGCGCTCACCGGTGGCGATCTGTCCCACACCACGGGCCTGCACATCCCGGTCGACGCGGGGGTCGCGGCGGCGTTCCTGCGCTGACGCGCGCGTGAGGGGGACGGGGTCGCAGGGGTGGGGTCCTGGACGCTGACGTGTATTTGTGGCGCCTGCTTCCGGCCCACCTCACGTCTCCGAGCACCGGCGCCAAAAATATACGGTCCAGGACCCCGCCCCGGAGGCCCCGGCCCCGCCCCGAACCGAACACCGCAACCACAAAACCGCCCACCCCACCACGAGGTCAACGTGTCCAAAGAACACCGCTTCGCCGCCGTGGACCTCGGTGCGTCCAGCGGCCGCGTCATGGTCGGCCGGGTCACCCCGGACACGCTGACGCTCCAGGAGGTGCACCGCTTCCCCAACGAACCGGTGCGCCTCTCCGGCACCCTGCACTGGAACATCCTGTCCCTCCACCAGGGCGTCCTGACCGGTCTCAAGGCAGCCGCAGAGGCAGCCGCAGCGGCAACCACAGGGGCCGCACCCCTGACCAGCATCGGCATCGACAGCTGGGCGGTCGACTACGGCCTGCTCGACGCCACCGGCTCGCTCCTCGGCAACCCCGTCCACTACCGCGACACCCGCACCGCCGACGCGGCGGACACCGTCTCGGCGGCCATCCCACCCCCGGCCCTCTACGCGGCGACGGGCCTCCAGCACCTCCCCTTCAACACGATCTACCAGCTCATCGCCGCCCGGGGCACCCCCGCCCTGGCCGCCGCCCACCGCCTGCTCCTCATCCCCGATCTCATCGCGTACTGGCTGACGGGCGAGGCGGGCACGGAGCTGACGAACGCCTCCACCACCCAGCTCATCGACCCCCGCACCCGCACCTGGTCCCCCCACATCGCGGACACGCTCGGCATCGACCTCGCCCTCTTCCCACCCCTCCGGAACCCCGGCACCCCCGCCGGAACCCTCCTCCCGGACGTCCTCGCCGCAACCGGCCTCCCGCACCCCACGCCCGTGACCGCGGTCGGCTCGCACGACACCGCCTCCGCCGTGGTCGGAGTCCCCGCCACGAGCCCCCGCTTCGCGTACATCGCCACCGGCACGTGGTCGCTGGCCGGGCTGGAGCTGGACGCGCCGGTCCTCACCGAGGCGAGCCGGCTGGCGAACTTCACCAATGAGCTGGGCGTGGACGGCACGGTGCGCTACCTGCGCAACATCATGGGCCTGTGGCTGCTCCAGGAGTGCCTGCGCACCTGGGAAAACACCGGAGAACAACACCACCTCCCCGCCCTCCTCGAAGCAGCAACCCACGCCACCCCCCTGCGCTCCGTCGTGGACGCGGGCGACCCGGCGTTCATCGCCCCCGGCGACATGCCCGATCGCATCGCCGCCGCCTGCCACCGCACCGGCCAGCCCGCGCCCCGTACCCCCGCCGAGACGACACGCTGCGTTATGGACTCCCTCGCCCTGGCGCACCGCCGTGCGCTCCAGGACGCCGTCCGCCTGTCGGGCCGTACGGTCGACACCGTGCACATCGTCGGCGGTGGCGCGCACAACACCCTGCTGTGCCAGCTCACCGCCGACGCCTGCGGCCTCCCGGTGGTCGCGGGCCCGGCCGAGGCGGCGGCGCTCGGAAACGTCCTGATCCAGGCGCGCACGGCCGGAACGATCAGCGGCGGGCTGCCGGAACTCCGCGCGCTGCTTCACAGCACCCAGCCACTGAGGCAGTATGAGCCCACGGGTGATCACTCGGCGTGGGACAGGGCAGCGTCCCGCCTGGAAGGCGCACAGGTCACCGCGACCGAGGAGGCCGAGGCGGCCGAGGAGGAACCGTGCGGGTAGCGCTCTTCATCACCTGCGTCAACGACACGCTCTATCCGCGCACCGGCCAGGCCGTGGTCACCCTGCTGGAGCGGCTGGGCGTGGAGGTGGGCTTCCCGCCCGAGCAGAGCTGCTGTGGCCAGCCGCAGTTCAACACGGGCTACCGCCACGACACCGAGCCCCTCCTGCGCCGCTACGCCACCGCGTTCCGCGGCTACGACTACATCGTCACGCCCTCCGGATCGTGCGCCGCGATGGTGCGCGACAACTATCCGAGGATGGGCGCGAAGGCCGCCGCCGAGGGCCGTGGCCAGGAGCTGGCGGACCTGGCGGCCACCGTCGTCCCGAAGACGTACGAGCTGACGGAGTTCCTCACCGAGGTGCTCAAGGTGACGGACGTCGGCGCCTACTACCCGCACACCGTCACGTACCACCCCACCTGCCACGGTCTGCGCATGCTCCACCTGGGCGACCGCCCGCGCACCCTCCTCTCCGCCGTCAAGGGGCTGGACCTGGTGGAGTTGCCGGGCGCGGAGGAGTGCTGCGGTTTCGGTGGCACGTTCGCGGTCAAGAACGCGGCCGTGTCGGCGGCGATGGGCGCGGACAAGGCGCGCAACATCACGGCGACCGGCGCCGAGGCGGTCTGCACGGTCGACAATTCCTGCCAGATGCACATCGGCGGCACCCTCGCCCGCCAGGGTTCGGCGGTCCGCCCGGTGCACATCGCCGAGATCCTGGCCAGCACGGAAGGAGACGTCTGGTGAGCGGAACCCACCAAGCCACCTATCTGGGGATGCCCGCCTTCCCGGCGGCGGCCGACGCCTCCACCCGCAACACCCAGCTGCGCGCCAACCTGCGCCACGCCACGCACACCATCCGCGCGAAGCGCGCCACGGCCGTGTCCGAGCTGGACGACTGGCAGCGGCTGCGCGCCGCGGGCGCGGCCATCAAGGACCGTACGCTGCGCCATCTCGACCACTACCTGGAGCAGCTGGAGAACGCGGTCACGGCGGCCGGGGGCCAGGTGCACTGGGCGGCGGACGCCGACGAGGCGAACCGCATCGTCACCGACCTGGTGCGGGCCACGGGCGAACGCGAGGTCGTCAAGGTCAAGTCGATGGCAACGCAGGAGATCGGGCTGAACGGCGCGCTCGCCACCGCCGGGATCACCGCGTACGAAACCGATCTCGCCGAGCTGATCGTGCAGCTCGGCGACGACCTCCCGTCCCACATCCTGGTCCCGGCGATCCACCGCAACCGCGGCGAGATCCGCGACATCTTCACCGAGCGGATGGCAGGGTGGGGCCGCCCGGCCCCCGAGGGCCTGACCGACGCCCCCGCCGATCTGGCGGAAGCCGCCCGTCTCCACCTCCGCGAGAAGTTCCTGAACGCCAAGGTGGGGATCTCCGGCGCCAACTTCATGATCGCGGAGACCGGCACCCTGGTCGTCGTCGAGTCCGAGGGCAACGGCCGGATGTGTCTGACCCTCCCCGAGACGCTGATCTCCGTCGTCGGCATCGAGAAGGTGGTCCCCACCTTCCAGGACCTGGAGGTCTTCCTCCAGCTCCTCCCCCGCTCCTCGACCGCGGAGCGGATGAACCCGTACACCTCCACCTGGACCGGCACCACGGACGGCGACGGCCCGCGCGCCTTCCACCTCGTCCTGCTGGACAACGGCCGCACCGACACCCTCGCGGACACCGTGGGCCGCCAGGCGCTGCGCTGCATCCGCTGTTCGGCGTGTCTGAACGTGTGCCCGGTGTACGAGCGGGCCGGCGGCCATGCGTACGGCTCGGCGTACCCGGGCCCGATCGGCGCCATCCTCACCCCGCAACTGCGCGGCACCCAGAGCGAGTTGGACGCCTCCCTGCCGTACGCGTCGTCCCTGTGCGGTGCGTGCTACGAGGTGTGCCCGGTGGCCATCGACATCCCCGAGATCCTGGTGCACCTGCGCGAGCGGGTGGTCGAGGGCGGCCCGGCGTCGGTGCGCGGCACCCGCGCGGTGGTCAAGCCCGCCAAGGGCCACGCCGCGGAGCGGGCCGCCATGCGGGCCGCGCGCTGGGCCCTGGACCACCCCGGGGTGCTCCGCACCGGCCAGCGCCTGGCCGCCCGCACCCGCCGCTTCCACCCGCGCCGCCTGCCCGGGCCGGGACGGGCGTGGAGCGACACGCGGGACCTGCCGAAGGTGCCCGCGGAGTCGTTCCGCGACTGGTGGCAACGGACGCGGGGCACCACGCAATCCGCCCATGACCACGACGCGAGGAAAACACCATGAGTTCCCGAGCCCTGGTGATGGCCCGTATCCGCCGCGCCCTGGCCGATGTGCCGCGCGCGGAGACACCGGCCGAGGTCGCGGTCGACCGTACGTACCACCGCGTTCACGGCGACCGCACCACCGCCGAGACGGTCGACCTGCTCGCCGAGAACCTCGCCGACTACCGCGCGATCGTCCACCGCACCACGGCCTCCGAGCTGCCCGCCCTGATCGCGAGCCTGCTCACCGCGCGCGGTGCGACGAGCGTGGTCGCCCCGTCCGGTCTGCCCGCCGAGTGGCTGTCCGCGACCGACGTCGTACGGCTGACGGACTCCCCCGACCAGACCCCCCACGACCTGGACGACGTGTCCAGCGTGGTCACCGCCTGCGCGGTGGCCATCGCCGAGACCGGCACCATCGTCCTGGACGCCGACACCGACCAGGGCCGCCGCCGCATCTCCCTCGTCCCCGACCACCACATCTGCGTGATCCGCGTCCCGGCCCAGGTGGTGGACTCGGTCCCGCAGGCCCTCGAACGCCTCGACCCAGCCCGCCCGTTGACCTGGATCTCGGGCCCGTCGGCGACGAGCGACATCGAACTGGACCGCGTGGAGGGCGTCCACGGCCCCCGCACCCTGGAAGCGGTCCTCGTAGCGGACTGAGGCCCTCGACGTATCCTCCACGTATTCGAACACGCCGCACACCCTCCGTCGCTCGCGGTGACCACGTGTCGTACGGTGCTGGTTGGATGGGGGCCGTGTCGAACGGGGAGGACGAGCGGTGAGCGGCGGCGGCGCCAAGGGCGGCAACATAGACCTGGCCTTCGACAAGGATTCGCAGGCCGAGATCGTGAAGGGCCTGCGGGCGGCGATCGGCGAGCTGAGGGACATTGCCTCGGCGTCGGATGCCGAGACGGGGGCGGGGTTCGAGGAACTGTCCATGACGTCCATGGAGGCCGGACACAACGGACTGGCCAAGGACTTCGAGGACTTCTGCGAGCTGTGGGACTGGGGTGTGCGCGGCCTGATCGAGGACGCCAGCAAGCTCGCGGAGAAGGTGGGACTGGCGGCCGGCTCGCAGTGGGAGCAGGAGCAGTACGCCCAGGGGACGTTCAAGGTGGCCGCGAACTCGATGCTGGGCAATCCGCACCTGGATGAGAAGACGGTCGTGAAGCAGGACATGGGGGAGCTGATCTCGGTCGACACCTGGACGCCGGACTACAGCAAGGAGTCCTTCGAGAAGAGCGCGGCCGACTCCGAGAAGGCATGGGATGCCGCACGTGAGGAGACGTCCCAGAAGTCGACCGGCATTCAGCATTTCGTCGACCAGGCTGCCGAGGAGAGCGCCAAGAGGGGCGACCGCTGATGGGCTGGGACCTGACCCCCGACTTCGTCGACGACGCCGTCGAGAAGGGCGGGGAGCTCGTCGGCGACGGCGTCGAATGGGCTGGCAACAAGACCGCGGACGGGCTGGACAAGGTCGGCTGGGAGAGCGGGGCGGACTTCGTCCGTGACAAGTCCCGTTCCGCCGCGAACTACCTGGGCGCGGACGTCGCCGAGATGCAGCTCGGGGAGACCGAGGACCCCAAGAAGCTGATCTACGGCAGCGTGAGCAGGATCCGCTCCACGGTGAAGCACCTGAAGGACTTCCAGTCGGCGTTCGAGAAGGTCGGCAACGGCCTGAAGGCGCTGGACTCCTCCCACTGGAAGGGCGAGGCCGCCGACGCCTTCCGGGACGAGGTGTCGGTCAAGCCGAAGGAGTGGTTCAAGGCCGCGGACGCGTGCAAGAAGGCCGCCGGGGCGCTGGATGACTTCGCCGGGACCGTGGAGTGGGCGCAGGGCCAGGCGCAGGACGCGATCGACGCGTACAAGGCGGCCAAGACCGCGTCCGAGGAGGCCCGTTCCGCGCACAACGCCAAGGTGGACGCGTACAACACTGCCGCCGAGGCGTACAACGCGAAGGTGGACGACGGCAAGGACCCGGGCAAGAAGCCCACCAAGCCGGGCGAGTTCCACGACCCCGGCACCGCCAAGGCGAAGGCCGCGCAGGAAAAGCTGGACGAGGCGCGCCGCCAGCGGGACGAGGCCGTCATCGCGGCACGCAAGGCGGTGCAGCAGGCCAAGGACGCGGCCCCGCCGAAGCCGTCGTACGGCGAGCAGTTCGGGGCCGGCCTGGACGGGCTGGGCGCGGACGCGATGCACTTGACGGGCGGAGTCATCAAGGGCGTCGCGGGGCTGAACTCCTTCGCGCGCAGCCTGAATCCCATGGACCCGTACAACCTGACCCACCCGGCTGAGTACCTCACGGGTCTGAACAGCACGGCGGCCCAGCTCCACACGGTGGCCAGCAACCCGGGCGCGGCCCTCAAGAACATGTTCAACGAGTTCTCCAAGGACCCCTCGGAAGGCTTTGGCCGGGCCCTCCCTGAGCTGCTCGGTACGAAGGGCCTTGGTCTCGCTCGCAAGGGGGCCACCGCCGGCAAATATGGTCGTCACCTGAATGAGGCTCGCGAAGCGACGAAGGGCCGCAGGCCCGGTGAGAACACCACCGAGCAGAGGAACAGGGAGAACGGCAACACCGATCCGGTCGATCTGGCGACCGGGAAGATGTACCTCCCGCAGACGGATGTGTCCCTGCCGGGTGCGCTGCCGCTGGTGTTCCGCCGCCAGGTGGAATCGGGCTACCGCGTGGGCCGGTGGTTCGGCCCCTCGTGGTCGAGCACGGCGGACCAGCGGCTGGAGATCGACGCCGAGGGCGTCATTTTCGTCAGCGAGGACGGTCTGCTCCTCGAATACCCCCACCCCGCACCCGAAGTCCCGACGTTCCCCTCCGCGGGCCCCCGCTGGCCCCTCGAACGCGACTCCCAGGGCGACTACACCGTCACCGACCCCGCCACCGGCCGGGTCCGCCACTTCAACGGTCCACGGGACGTGGATCCGGGCGGCGACGGGGTCGCCCCGCTGGAGCAGATATCCGACCGCTCCGGCCACTGGATCACCTTCGAGTACGACGCCGAGGGCACCCCGACCGCCATCGCGCACAGCGCCGGATATGAGCTGAAGCTCAGCACCGCCGATGGACGGATCACTGCGCTCCACCTGGCGGGCGCGGCCGAGGACGGCAGCGACCAGGAGCTGATCCGCTACGCCTACACGGACGGCAACCTCACCGAGGTCATCAACTCCAGCGAACTCCCCCTGCGCTTCGAATACGACGAAGAACGCCGCGTCATAGCGTGGATCGACACCAACGACCGCCGGTACGACTACGCGTACGACAACCAGGACCGCTGCATCGCCGAGGGCGGCGAGGCGGGCCACGTAGCCATCCACATCTCATATGACGAGGTCGACCAGGCAACAGGCCACCGCGTCACGAGGGTCACCACGCCCGAGGGCCACACCACCCGCTACTTCATCAACGACGCGGGGAAGGTGGCCGCCGAGACCAACCCCCTGGGCCACACCACCCGTTCCACCTACGACCGCCACGACCGGCTGCTGTCCCGCACCGACGCGCTGGGCCACACCACTCAGTTGACGTACGACGAGGCGGGCCACCTCATCCGGATCACCGCCCCGGACGGCAGCGAGTCGACGGCGACGTACAACGACCTCGGCCTGCCGACGTCCATCACCGGCCCGGACGGCGCCACCTCGACACAGACGTTCGACGAGGCGGGCCGCCGCACCTCGGCCACCGACCCGGCGGGCCACACGACGCACTACGCCTACGACTCGTACGGCCACCTGTCATCCGTCACCAACGCGCTGGGCGAAACCACGGTGGTCCGCTGCGACAAGGCGGGCCTGCCGGTGGAGATCACCGACCCACTGGGCGCGGTGACCCGCTACGAGCGCGACGCCTTCGGCCGCCCCGTCACGATCACCGACGCGGTCGGCGCCACCACTCACCTGACGTGGACGGTGGAAGGCAAACTCACCCGCCGCACCAACCCCGACGGCTCCACGGAGACCTGGACGTACGACGGCGAAGGCAACTGCACGACCCACACCGACGCCATCGGCGCCACCACGACCTTCGAGTACACCCACTTCGACCTCCTCGCGGCCCGCACCGGCCCGGACGGCGTCCGCTACGAGTTCGAGCACGACGCGTCGCTGCGCCTCACGCAGGTCACGAATCCGCAAGGCCTGACCTGGTCGTACGAGTACGACCCCGCTGGCCGCCTGACCTCCGAGACGGACTTCGACGACCGCACGCTCACGTACGAACACGACGCGGCGGGCCAACTAATCCGCCGGACCAATCCCCTCAGCCAGTCCGTCACGTACGAACACGACGCGCTAGGCCAGATCACCCACAAGACCGCCGACGACCACACCACAACTTTCACCTACGACCCGGCAGGCCGCCTCACATCCGCCGTCGGACCAGATACGGAAGTCGTCTATCAGCACGACCGCGTGGGCCGGATCAAGTCCGAGATGGTGAACGGCCGCGTTCTGGCCCACTCGTACGACCCCCTGGGCCGCCGCACCCGCCGCGTCACCCCGACGGGCGCGACGACGACGTACGCGTACGACGCGGCAGGCAACCGCACCGCCCTGACGGCCGGTGGCCACACGCTGGCCTCCGAACACGACGAGGCGGGCCGCGAGACCACCCGCCGTATCGGCGACACCCTGACGGTCACCAACACCTGGGACCCCCTGGGCCGCCTGACCACCCAATCCCTTGCCGGGGTGTCCGACCACGAAGCCCCCATCCAGCACCGCACCTACACCTACCGAGCAGACGGCAACATCACCGCCGTAAACGACCGTCTGAACGGCCCGAGCAGCTTCGACCTGGACGCGGCAGGCCGCGTGACAACGGTCCGAGCCACTGGCTGGACCGAGACGTACGCCTACGACGAGGCAGGCAATCAAACCCAAGCGACCTGGCCCGCGCCCCATCCCACCGAAGCCACCGGCGAACGCACCTACACCGGCACCCGCATCACCCGCGCCGGAAATCTGCGCTACGAACACGACGCCGCGGGCCGCCTCACCCTCCGCCAGAAGACCCGCCTCTCGAAGAAGCCCGACACCTGGCGCTACACCTGGGACGTCGAAGACCGCCTCACCACCGTCACCACCCCCGACGGAACCCTCTGGCGCTACCTCTACGACCCCTTCGGCCGCCGCACCACAAAGCAACGCCTCGCCACCGACGGCGAAACCGTCCTGGAGCAAACAGACTTCACCTGGGACGGCCCCACCCTCATAGAACAAACCACCACCACCCCAGACCTCCCCAACCCGGTCACCCTCACCTGGGACCACGACGGCCTGCGCCCCATAGCCCAGACCGAACGCATCACCGAAACGACAACCCAGCGCGAAATCGACGCCCGATTCTTCGCCATCATCACCGACCTGGTCGGCACCCCCACCGAACTCGTCGACGAAACAGGCACCATCGCCTGGCACACCCGCTCCACCCTCTGGGGCACCACCACCTGGGCCGCCAGCAGCACCGCCTACACCCCCCTCCGCTTCCCGGGCCAATACTTCGATCCGGAAACCGGCCTCCACTACAATTTCCACCGCTACTACGACCCCGATTCCGCCCGCTACCTCTCCCCCGACCCCTTGGGGCTACTTCCCGCCGACAACCCAGCGATCTACATCCACAATCCTCACACTTGGACAGACCCACTTGGCCTGGCCCCAAAGTGCCTGAACGAACTCGGCAAGCAAGGGAAAGACGCAAACGAAAACTTCATACCCGGATCCGCCGAAGGACAAAAACTAGCCGATCACCTCCGAAGGAAATCCGCCGAATCCCTCTTCAACGAGAACGGATGGCTCACCCCGCAGGCGATCGCGGAATCACGTCGCATCATTCCTGGTGACGATATCCAAAATCCCGGAGCCCGTCATTACATGACGTCAGATGGCAGTAATCTCAGCGACTGGGGCAAATACACAACCAGGACACATCAGTCCCCATACGGGAATTTCCAAGTCCACTACTATTACAACCCCGAGACGGGCAGAATGCTGAATTACGCCTATAAAGTCGTCATGGACAGAAGGAAGCAATAAAATGCGCGCCAGATTCGAGTCACCCCGAACTGCAGATGCCAGGCTCCTGCAAGGCGCGGATGCACTCAAAGAAGGCGGGGAATACGTCATTCTCGAGCTTTTCGCACCTCACGGCAAGAGCGCACTATTCCGCATCGAGCACACTGAAGGAGAAGGGCCCGCTCTTTTCGACAGCAGGCTGTTCACCGTAATTTCCCCCATCTTGCCACCCACGTGGCGCTACGTTCAGTTCGATACAGGATCGTTCGCGTTGCGCCCCGAGCCGTGGAGCCAGCCAGGGTTCTGGGAATCATATTTCGATCACGAGCCTCAAGCGCGTGAGGTTTTCGAAGCAGAGAAGCGAAAGATCCTGGCATCTTCTTAGCGGAGCTACGTAACAGCGGAGTCGACCCCTGGTCTAGCTCTCAGGGCGCGTACACGAGTATGGGCGGCGCGTTCGCTCTGTACTCGCACCCCGATCCCTTGAACCATGACATCGCGCATACCGACCATCTCGACGGTGCTCTGTATCTGGAGGAGGATGCGACCGTGGAAAAGTACTGGAGGGCCTTGGACGGACTGCGGACGGCAGCGCTATCGTCGCGGCAGTCCATGGAGCCGATCTCGTCGATCGTGCGAGACCTTGAGCATGAGTGAAGAGGCACGCGCGTGATACGTCACGGTCTGCCGGAGAGCCGATGGCACAAGTCGTCGTGCAGCTCTGGTGAAGGTCCGACTTGTGTCGAGACACAGTCCACGGACGACGGCTTGATGGCAGTGGGCGATAGCAAAGATCGCAGCCGTGGCGCCATCACCTCCACTACCGTGGCCTGGGCAACCTTCATCGACGCGGTGAAGTACGAGGGATTCGCCGCACTGTAGTTCCCACTCACGTCTCTCGGCGGCAGCCCTGCGCATACGTGCGCCAGGCCGCGAGACACACACTTCGTATAGGCAACATGGGACGCGCTGGGCCGCCTGACCTCAAAGTCGTGGACCAGGGTGACCGACAACTCGGTTCAGCATCGCGCCTACACCTACCGAGCAGACGGCAACGTCACCGCCGTGAACGACCGTCTGAACGGCCCGAGCACCTTCGACCTGGACGCGGCAGGCCGCGTGACGACCGTCCGGGCCACTGGCTGGACCGAGACGTACGCCTACGACGAAGCAGGCAACCCAACCCAAGCGACCTGGCCCACCAAGGGTGCCCCCCCCAGGAAGCCACCGGCGAACGCACCTACACCGGCACCCGTATCACCCGCGCGGGCGCCATCCGCTATGAACACGACGAAGCGGGCCGCCTAACCCTCCGCCAGAAGACCCGCCTGTCCCGCAAACCCGACACCTGGCAGTACACCTGGGACGCCGAAGACCGCCTCACCACCGTCACCACCCCCGACGGAACCCTCTGGCGCTACCTCTACGACCCCTTCGGCCGCCGCACCACAAAGCAACGCCTCGCCACCGACGGCGAAACCGTCCTGGAGCAAACAGACTTCACGTGGGACGGCCCCACCCTCATAGAACAAACCACCGCCACCCCAGACCTCCCCAACCCCATAACCCTCACCTGGGACCACGACGGCCTGCGCCCCATAGCCCAGACCGAACGCATCACCGAAGCCACCACCCAACGCGAAATCGACGCCCGATTCTTCGCCATCATCACCGACCTCGTCGGCACCCCCACTGAACTCGTCGACGAATCAGGCACCATCGCCTGGCACACCCGCTCCACCCTCTGGGGCACCACCACCTGGGCCGCCAACAGCACCGCCTACACCCCCCTCCGCTTCCCCGGCCAATACTTCGACCCCGAAACCGGCCTCCACTACAATTTCCACCGCTACTACGACCCCGACTCCGCCCGCTACCTCTCCCCCGACCCCCTAGGCCTAACCCCCGCCCCCAACCCCGCAACCTACGTCCATAACCCCCACACCTGGGCGGATCCCCTCGGCCTCGGCCCCTACCCGCCAAAGGAAACTGTTCTTGATCCATTCGAACACTTCGAACAGGCGCGCAATAAGGCCCTGGACCTGCTTGGGGATGTGGATTCCGGTACCCGCGTACCGCTTGTAGGTCGGCTTGAGAAAGCAACATCGACCTACGGCAAGATCGTTGGGTTCACAACAAGAGTCGATGGAGTATTCAAACAGTTCAGGATGGACTTTGACCCAGAAAAGGGACCCCACATCAACATCATGATCGGCAAGGGCTCATCCAGCCAAAAATGGGCAGTGCCCTGGAACGGCTCGGAAGCTGACTTCATCAAGCTGCTGGAGAGGAACACATGACACCGGCAAGCGCTTACGGGACCCGCAGAGACCTTCTACCCAAATTCATAAGAAGCAGTGCACATATAGGCGGCCCGATCAAGATTCTAGACTTCCACGAGTCCCGAGAATTCGAGTCGACTAGCTTGAACCGATTTCCTCACTCATCCGCCGGGACGATCGAGTGGGACGACGCGCACTACTCCGATCGTTCATATTTTACGGACGAAGAGGATGGCGCCCGGAAAGTCAGTGACCTACTGACGAGGCTGTTGCCCCCCGAAGCGGAAGTCACAATTTTCTGGGGCACACTCGTCATGCCGTCAGTCACCCTATCCGCCAAGTCTGCCGCCGATCACTCGCATGAAATCTTGGAGGTCGGCCCAGATTTTTGGATATTCTGCCCTGCCCAGCGACTCATTTTCGAATTCCTGCAGGACGGGCAAGTGACTGTCGCCGATACCTCTTCGACGGATCAAGAATAATTAACTGCAAAACCCTAGCCAACCCCGCACGGAAATCTAGCGCACTGACGGCAATTTCACCGCGCCGCGCGACCGCCCATCGACGGCGAACACCGTCTCCAGCCGGGTGCGCTGCTTCTCGGCGAGAAGGCCCACGCCGGTGTGCAGGGTGCGGCGGGTTTGTAGAGCGGTCGCCGGCGAGGCAGACGACATGGAACGGGTCCATCACCGGGACCGCGTCAGGGACTTCGGCGGCGGTCTTGAACCCGGTGAACCCATCCGTCGCGACCACTTCGATCCCGGCGGACCAGGCCTTCGGGCGCCCGGCGAGCCACTGCTTGAACACTGCCTTCGAGCGCCCCTCGACCATGTCCAGCAGCCTCGCCAGCCCGGTCTTCGCATCCACCAGCGGACCGTCGCTGCCTACCGGGAGCCGGACAAGGGCAAGGGCAAGCAATTGATGCAGGCCGTAATTGACGCGGTCACCAGAGGCGTCCCGACAGCGCTCGTCGGGATCCGACCTAAAGGCATCATTTTATTGCCGATTGGGAGTATTATTCGTTCAGGAATTATGTTCGACGGTTCCGCCATAACCTTCTCCCCTCCTCGGATAAAATGGAAGCCATATCCAATATCGCCACCACTGCTGTCTCGCGCATGCCTGCCGAAGACGTAGAGGAGTTGCTCTCCGCGACACCCAGACCGCAGTTCGCCACACAATTATGGCCGCTGCTCGCGAGCTGTGTGTCGGCAAGGTGCAAAATCATCGCCTTGCAGACGGCCAGCGCACCAACTGGGGGGATCTCGCCGTGCGGATCGCCCGCCTAAAGTGCAGCGAAGGTGGCGTCAATCGGTATGACGCCATGGGTGAGGAAGCGCTCTCCCGTTCGTACATGATCAAAAATTTCGACCCAGAAGAGGCACACCCCGCGAGGGACCGGGAAGATCTCGCAGTGCGCTCCATCAAGACCATCGGCTGTGATCGCGATGAGGTCGCACACGCGGCCGAAGCCTGGCACCGGCTCACCATGCCCGAGATTCTTCACATGCGTCGCATCAAGAACATTTTGACGCCTTTGCAGGAAGTTTTGGATTATCTTGGCAAAGGAGCCGTCCGAGACGACCTCAGCGCATGGCTGGCGCTAATTCCGAAGCTTCCATGAGGAGTACGCCGTCTTGATCGCTACCGCTCACGAGGTCAAGGGCCGAGAGGGTCGTGGGGAGGGCCTCAGCTGACATGGTGGAGAAGATCGATACGGTCGGACGCATCCGTGCCGGGGACGAGGCAGGGAAGTACGTCAGGATCCAGGAGCTTCCCGACTCTCCGCCGGGCTATCTGATCTTGATGGCCCGCGATCGAGACTTCCGGGACGGCTGTGGCGACTACTGGGTGGAGGACCGTGAGTCGTTGGAAGCGTTCTTCGCCGAGGGGGATTGGATCATCGAGTGGGCGTGAGCGAGCGAGGCGCATTCCGGCAGCCGACTTCCGCGGATCGCCTCTGACCAATGCGCTTGCTCGCGACGACGCACGCCATGGGTGACAGAGTCCACTTGGCCCGGCGCCCCCGTGGGCGGGCTCAGATTTCCTTGACGAAGACGATGGCGTCCATCTGGTCCGTGGCGGTCGGGTCGAGGGGCACGTACGTGTGGTCGGCCGGGGTGCGGGGGGTTGGGGTTCGGGCGAGGGTCGTGGTGAGGCGGGCGGGGTCGATGACGGTGCGGGGGTGGGGAAGGGGGGACAGGATGCCTTCGAGGGTGTCGGGGTGGGGGACGTCGGAGCCACGGGTGCCGAAGGTGGAGGCGGCGAAGGCGTACTGGTCGCCGATGCGGGTGCCCATGATGGCGCCCGCGCTCCACCACTGGAGCGGCGTGCCCGCGAGGTTGAGGTGGCCCTTGTGGCGCTGGAGGTGAGCGTTGTGGGCGAAGGCGAGGGTGGGGCCTCGGCGGGCCTCGCGGCGCACGATGGCGTCGAGGTTGTCGGCCATCATCGCGTCGCGGAGCGACATGAGCGCGCCGACGCGGGTGGGCGCGGTGTCGGCCATGGCGGCGTGGTAGCGCAGGAGTCCGGTGGCGGTACGGGCGTGGAGTTCGGCGTGCCAGAACTCGCCGGGGGAGGTGGCGGCCGTCAGGTGGGGGGCGTGCGCGGTGAGCAGCGCGCTCAGGTCGTCGGCGATCAGGCGCAGCTTCCCGGTCTCCGGGGTGCCGCCGATGGACTGGGAGGGGTCCATCATGGCGGCGGGGTTGGTCCAGTGCTCGTCGGGGCCGAGCAGTTCGTCGAGGGTGGCGCGGTTCCAGGGCAGGTCGAGGTGGGTGGCGAGGTAGTCGTGCAGTGCTATCAGGGCGGGGCGGGGTGCGGCGGCGCCGGTGATTTCCAGGGGGCCGTCGAAGCCGTAGAAGCGGAGCCGCTCGTGCGGGGGACGCTGTTCGTTGTGGGCACGCATCCAGCGCAGGAGCGCGCGGTTGGCGGATGAGGCGCCGAAGCCGTGGCTGAAGCCGCGGCTCATCGCATCGTCGAGGGTCGCGGTCCCGTCGGTGACGTAGGCGTCGGCGACCAGGGCCGACAGGCAGTCGCTCTCGATGGCGATCGAGCGGTAACCCTCGTGTTCGACGAGGTGGCGGAAGAACTCGTTGCGCAGTTCGGGGAAGGCTTCGACGCCGTGAGTGGGCTCGCCGAGGCCAAGCAGGCGGGTGGCGGGAGACAGGAGCGTGGTGAGGGCGCCGCCGGTGAAGGGACGGGCGGCGTCCTGGATGGTGGCCGTCATGACTTCAACCGTATCGTTGAACTCTCGGTGTAAACTTTGGCGGCATTTTCCCCTGTGGACGAGGACGAACCTTCAAAATGCGGTTGCGGCCCATCGATCTGGCGCGCGAGCACGGCCTGTCCACGCAGGCGGTGCGCAACTACGAGGAGTCGGGGATCCTGCCACTCGCCGAGCGCTCGGCGAGTGGCTACCGCGTCTACGCGCCGCGCCATGCGGCGGCGTTGCGGACGTTCCTGGCGCTGATCCCGGCGCATGGCCACGCGACGGCCGGAGCGATCATGCGGGCCGTGAACGGCGACGCGGTCGAGGAGGCGCTGCGGCTCATCGACGAGAGCCACACGCAGCTGGCCGAAGACCGGCGCACGCTGGAGGACGTGGAAGAGGCGCTGCGCGACCTGGCGCCGCCACGCGAGCCGGAGTCGGTTGAGCCGGTTGTGACGTTCATCGGGCCGCTTGCGCGCAGGCTCGGCATCCGGCCGGCGACGTTGCGCAAGTGGGAGCGAGCCGGGCTGATCGTGCCCCGGCGCGACCCACGCACCGGCTACCGCATCTATACCTCCGCCGACGTGCGTGACGTACTGCTGGCCCACCAACTGCGGCGCGGCGGGCACGGACTGGAGCAGATCGCGCGGGTGCTGGAGCGGGTTCGGGCGGCAGGCGGACCGGAGCCGCTCCAGGCGACGCTGCGGGAGTGGCGCGACCGGCTGACGGCACAGGGCCGGGCGATGCTGACGGGCGCGGCCGCGCTCGACACCTATCTGGGGAGCCGATCCGACTGAGGGCGCTTCAGCCCTCCCCCAGTACCGCCCGGATCACGTGGCGGGCGTTGCGCGCCATCGTTGGGTTCGTCTTCCGGTGGTACGGCAGGGCGATCAGGGCCTGGGAGAGGGTCCGGGCGCGGCCGCGGATCCAGGTCGCGTCGTCCACGGCCAGCGCCTCGCGGAAGACCATCCGCGCATCGGTCGGCAGGAGACCCCAGGCGGGGAACAGGTCGCAGGCCGGGTCGCCCACACCCATGCAGCCGAAGTCGATCACCGAGGTCAGCCTCCCACTCCCGTCCACCAGCAGGTTGCCCGGCATCAGGTCGGCGTGCAGCCATACCGGCGGGCCGGGCCAGTCGGGGGTGCGCAGGGCGTCGTTCCAGATGGCGAGTGCGGCGTCGCAGTCGATGTCTTCGTCAGGGATGGCGCGCAGTTGCTCGATCGCCGCTCGGGTCTCCGCGTCGAGCGTGGCGAGGGGGCCGCCGCGGTAGGCGTTCGGTGCGTCCGGCAGGGAGACACCGCGCATCGCCGCCACGAACTCGGCAAGGTCCTTGGCCAGCAGCAACGGCTCGCTCAGTGCCCCCTCCTTCGGGTTCTCCCCCGCCAACCAGCGGTGCACCGACCACGGCCAGGGGTATCCCTCGGCGGGCTCCCCGGTGCCGAGCACCTCGGGGATGGCCGCGGGCAGCAGGGGTGCGAGGCGGTGCAGCCAGTGCCGCTCCGTCGCCACGTCCGAGGCTCCGCCCGCCACCAGCGGTAGCCGTACGGCCATGGCATCGCCCAGCCGGTATACGGCGTTGACGGTGCCGCCGGACGGGAGCCGTTCAACGTCCAGCCCCGCCCATTGCGGGAATTGTCCGGTGATCAGCCGCCGTACGAGGGTGTCGTCGACGAGGGGCACTGGGCTCATGGGGCACTATCCGACCGCCGTACGGCGACGGGGGCAACTGCTTTTCCGCACCGCCCCGGGGGTCCGCAGGATGCCCGCCGCGCACGCGGCGATCACGCAGAAGGCGACGGGGAGGAAGAAGGTGAGGTTGAGCGGTACGAGGTGGGTCAGCGGGCCGATGACGGCGGGGCCCGCGAGCATGCCGAGGTAGCCGAGACCGGCGACGCGGGAGACGTTGGCTCCGGCGGTGAACTGGTCGGTGTGGCCCGCGGCGCTGAAGAGTTGGGGGACACAGCCGGAGAGTCCGGCGCCGAACACGGTCCAGCCGAGCAGCGCCAGGGGGATCCAGGGCGAGAGAGCGGCCACGGTCATGCCGAGGGCGGCCGCGGAGGCGCCGTAGCGGAGGATGGCCACCGGGCCGAGCCGGGCGGCCACTCGGTCGGCGAGCAGGCGCCCTGTCGTCATGGCGGTGGCGAAGGCTCCGAAGGCGAGGGCGGCGGTGGCGGCGGGCGCGTCCAGGACGTTGCGCAGATGGAGCACGCTCCAGTCGTTGGCCACGCCCTCGCACAGCATGATCATCAGCGCCAGGGCGGCCAGCACCCAGATGCGGCGGGGCGTGCGATACCGGGTCTTCACCACAGGAGCGTCGGGGCCCGGGGCAGTGGCGGGCCGCCCCAGCAGTGCGCGGGACGCCGCCGCCGTGACCGCGAGGCCGAGGGCCGCCGCCGCGGTCAGGGTCGCCGCGGGACTCCAGCCCCAGCCGAGGGTGCGGGCGCCGACGAGCGAGGCGAGGACGCCGCCGAGCGAGTAGGTGGCGTGGAAGGCGGACATGACGGGCCGTCCGTAGCCGCGTTCCACCTGGACGGCATGGGCGTTCATGCTGACGTCCAGGCAGCCGTTGCCCACGCCGAGCACCAGCAGTGCCGCCCCCAGCGTCCAGGCGTTGGTGGCCAGGCCCGGCAGGATCAGGGTGGCGCTGCACAGCGCCGCGCCGAGCGGTACGACGACGCGGGCGCCGAAACGGTCGGTGAGGGGGCCCGCGATCTGCATGGCCCCGAAGGCTCCCGCGCCGAGGAGGAGAAGGAGCCAGCCGAACAAGGCGTGGCCGGTGCCCGCGCGGTGTTCGATGCCGGGGATGTGGACGATCCACATCCCCATGAGGAAGCCGTTCAGGGCGAAGTAGGTGAAGGTGGCCAGCCGGGCGGCCCGCAGCGAACTCCCAGCGCTCTCCGCACTCTCCATGTTCTCCGTACTCTCCATGCCTCGAACGTAGCGAACAAACATCGCGTTCGTAAGGTTGCCTTTCGAACGTCAGACGTGTTCAATCACGCCATGGCAGGCACAGATCGACTGAGGCAGATCACCGAGGCCGTACGAAGCGCGGGCCGCGTCGGGGTCGCCGAACTGGCCGCGCTCACCGGCGCTTCGGAGATGACCATCCGGCGCGACCTGGAGGTGCTGGCCGAGCAGGGCGTCCTGGAGCGCTACCGGGGCGGGGCGAGGAGCCTGCTGCTGCGCGGCGAGGAGCCGCCGTTCGCGCTGCGCGCCCAGGAGGGGCTGGACGCCAAGCGGCGCATCGCCGCGGAGGTCGCCGGGCTGATCGCCGACGGGGAGTCCGTCGTCCTCGACAGCGGCACCACCTGCCTGGAGGTGGCCCGGGCGCTGGAGCACCGTCGGCTGACCGTGATGCCGCTGTCCCTGCACGCGGTGAACGCGCTGGCCGGGGCGGTGCAGCTGACGCTGCTGGTGCCCGGCGGGCGGCCCCGGCAGGGCGAGTTGGCGCTGACCGGCCCGCTGGCCCAGGCGTCGCTGGCCGCGCTCCGCTTCGACACCGCGGTCATCGGCTGCTGCGGGCTGAACTCCGCCGACGGGCTGACCGCCTACGACCTGGACGACGCCGCCGTGAAGCGCGCCGCCATCGCCTCGTCCCGCCGCGTGATCGCCGTCGCGGAGGCCGCCAAACTCACCCGCACCGCCCTGGCCTTCGTCACCGCCGCCTCCGCCCTGGACGCGGTCGTCACGGACGAGACGGCGCCGGACGAGGAGAGGGACCGGCTGGCCGCGGCCGGTGTGACCGTACGGACGGTATGACCGTACGGACGACGTGACCGCACGGACAAGGACAGGGCGCTGACCTGCGGCGATTCCGTTCACCGGGGCGCGGCAGAGCCGGGGCATATGCCAGACCGCACGACAGGGGAACACCCGTGCGGCGGATGCGTTGTTCCTCACATACCGGGGGTAACAGGCCAGTTGAGAGGTTTGGGCCACAGCGATTGTCACTGGCTGCCCCTACTCTATTGGTCATGCGTCCGACTCCTACTCCCCAGACCCCTGCCTTAGTGACGACTTCCACCGACCAGGCCAACGAGGCGATCCGCGTGTTCCTGCGGGCCCGGGCCGGGCGGGCTCTGCGGCCTGCCGAGCGGGCGGAGTACGGGCGGCTGCTCGGGGTGTACACGCGGGCGCTGCGCGGTGAGATGGAGCAGGCGGCCTGAGAGGCAGGGCGCCGACCACACCTGGGGGGCGGGCGACGCCATGCGTACAACGGGGAGAGTCGTACTCGGTACGGCGTTAGCGGGGTTCATCGGCGTTGCGGGGATCGGGGGGTACAACCTCTACACGGGGGTGACCGGCGGCAGCGGGCCGTCGGTTCCGGACGGCGCGGTGACGCCGGCCGAAGTCAAGTACACGGCGCGGGAGTTCCTGACCGCGTGGGCGGACCAGAACGACCTGCGGGCCGCCGCGTTCACCAATGACGCCCAGAGCGCGGGTGCCGCGTTGAGCCGCTACCGCGAGGACGGCCGGGTGGAGAAGGTGACGCTCACGGCGAGCGAGGCCGACAGCGCCACGGTGCCGTTCCGGGTCAAGGCGGAGATCGTCTTCGGGAAGAACCGTTCGACCTGGACGTACGACTCGACGCTGACCGTCGTGCGGGGCCGGACCACGGGGAAGCCGCTGGTGGACTGGAAACCGGCGGTCATCCACCCGAAGCTGACGACCGGTGAAACGTTACAGACGGGCATGGCGGACGATCAGCCGGTCCGGGTGCTGGACCGGACCGGCAAGGTGGTGAAGCAGGGCCGCTATCCGTCCCTCGACCCGGTGCTGAACACGCTGCGGGCGAGATACGGCTCCAAGGCCGGTGGCGCGGCCCGGGTCGAGGTGGCGGCGGTCAAGGCCGACGGGACGGCCGGGCCGACGCTGCACGTGGTGGCCAAGGGCAGGCCCGGGAGCCTGCGCACGACACTGGATCAGAAGGTGCAGCGGCGTGCGGAGTCGGCCGTCGGCGAGCGGGCCGGGGCGTCCGTGGTGGCGCTCAAGCCCAGCACCGGGGAGATCCTCGCGGTGGCCAACTCGGACAAGGCCGAGTTCAACGCCGCGTTACAGGGCCAGACCGCGCCCGGGTCGACGTTCAAGATAATCACCGCCGCCGCGCTGCTGGAGTCGGGCAAGGTGACGCCCGCCCAGCGGGTGCCGTGCCCGAAGACGGCGGCGTACGCGCAGGGCATGACCTTCCACAACGTCGAGGACAGCGAGAATCCGAGCGCCACCTTCGCGCAGGACTTCGCGGCCTCCTGCAACACCGCGTTCGTCTCGCTCGCGGGCTCCATACCCGACGCCGGGGTGGCCGAGGAGGCGCGGTCGGTGTTCGGGATCGGGCTGGACTGGCAGGTGGGGGTCACGACGTTCGACGGCTCGGTGCCGGCGGAGGGCGGGGACGGCAAGGCCGCGGCGGTCATCGGGCAGGGCAGGGTGCAGATGAATCCGCTCACCATGGCGTCGGTGGCGGCCACCGTGCGGACGGGCGCCTTCAAGCAGCCGGTGCTGGTGCCGCCGTCGGTGGACGGCCGCAGGCTCGCCAACAGCGAGCGCGCCCTGAGCCCGGCGGCCGTGCAGCAGCTGAAGGGCATGATGCGGCTGACGGCGACGAGCGGCACCGCCCGAGCGGCCATGGCGGGCCTCGGCGGCGACATCGGCGCCAAGACCGGCTCGGCCGAGATCGACGGTCAGGTGAAGACCAACGCCTGGTTCACGGCGTACCGGGACGACATGGCCGCGGCCGCCGTCGTCACGGCGGGCGGACACGGGGGCGAGGCCGCCGGGCCCGTCGTACGGCAGGTGCTCGACGCCCGCTGAGGGGCCAAGGGCCCGAACCCTCCTCCGCTCCCTGCGATCCGCCGGGCTCACCCCTCAACCCTGACGCTTCGTACAAGGGTTGTGCGAAGGGGTTGTCTATGGTCTGGCGCACGCTCTAGCCTGGCGCGGCATCAGCCGAGAGAGCCACGGAGGGGATTCCGGCGTGAAGCGCACATCCCGCGACATCCGCACCGCCAACCGCTACGGGGTACTGCGCCACATCGTCGCCGAATCCCCGGTGTCCCGGCAGGAGGTGGCCGCGGCGACCGGGCTGAGCCTGGCCACGGTCGCCAATCTCGTCGGCGAGCTGCTGGAGCTGGGCATGCTGGTCGAGGTGGGTTACGAGGACTCCGACGGCGGCCGCCCGCGCGGGCTGGTCGCCGTCAACTCCTCCGGGGGCGCGCTGATCGGGGTGGACGTCGCGGAGACGTACGTCCACGTCGAGCTGTTCGACCTCGCCCTGACCGTCCTCGCCCGCGCCGACCAGGAGTTGCGCCCGGAGCGCCCGGAGGAGAACGACCCGACCAAGGTGGTGGCGCACATCGCCGCCGCCGTGGCGTCCGTGGTCGGGCAGGCGGAGATCGCGCCCGACCGGGTGCTGGGCGTGGGCATCAGCATGCCCGGGCAGGTGGACCGGGAGGGCGGGGTGTCGGTGTTCGCGCCCAACTGGGACTGGCACGACGTACCGCTGCTGCGGATGCTGGCCGACCACATCCCGTACCCCCTGTACCTCGACAATCCGCTGCGCGCGTGCACGGTGGCCGAGCAGTGGTTCGGCGCGGCGCGCGGGCGGGGCGACGCGGTGGTGGTGAACCTCGGTACGGGCGTGGGGGCCGGGCTCGCGCTCGGCGGGGCGCTGCACCGCGGGGTCAGCAACAGCGCCGGCGAGTGGGGGCACACCACCCTGATCCTGGACGGGCGGCAGTGCCACTGCGGCAACCGCGGCTGTGTGGAGACGTACGTCGGCGCGCCGGGCATCATGCGGAATCTGCGCGAACTGAGCCCGGACAGCCCGCTGTTGCGCGCCGACGACCAGACGGCGACCATCGAGGCCCTGGGGCGGGGGCTGGCGGACGGGGACCCGGTGGCCGCCCAGGTGGTCCGTGACACCGCCCGCTATCTCGGGGCGGGCCTCGCCGACCTGATCAATCTGCTCAACCCGGAAGTGATCGTGCTCAGCAGCTGGGTCGCGGCCGCGCTGGGCGAAGGGCTGCTGGCCGAGGTGCGCGAGGCGGTGGCCGGGCGCGCGCTGCGGCGTCCGCTGGCGAGCACCGAGATCGTGCTGTGCCCGATCCCGTCGAACCCGGTGAGCCTCGGGGCGGCGACCTTCGTGCTGGAGGGTTCGCTGGCGTCCGTCGGGCTGAAGCACCGGCGCCCGACGGCCGCGAGGACTCGCGGCACATCCTCGTAACGGGGACGTGGGAGCGTTCCCATTCCCCTGGTCGTTCGAACCCTCGAACCGTCCCAAAAGTCGCGCCACCCACTTCGTCCAACCCCTTGCCGAAGTCTTCGTCTATGGCTAACGTCCCGCTGCACCAACGCACTTGGCCGTGAACCGTGATCGTGATCGTGATCCGAGACAAGGACGTCACATGTCGGCAATGAACAGAGCCAGGGATGCCAGGGACTGGGACCGCCGCAGCGTGCTGCGCGCCGTCGGCGGGGTGGCCGCTCTGGGCGGGCTCGCCGCCTGCGGTTCGAACACCGGCCGCTCCGGCGGCGGTGGCAAGTCGATCAAGCAGATGTACCACGCCTACGGGGAGCCGGGCACGCAGCAGGCCGCCAAGAAGTTCGCCGACGCGTACGACAAGGCGAAGGTCACCATCGAATGGGTGCCGGGCGAGTACGAGTCCAAGTTGGCGACCTCGCTGCTGGGTTCGGGCCGCCCGGATGTCTTCGAATACCACCCCGATCTGCAATTGGTGCGCTCGAAGCAGATCGTCCCGCTCGACGACATCATCGCCGACGTCAAGGACGACTTCCTGCCGGAGGACATCACGGCGAATTCCGTGGACGGCAAGATCTACGGAATCCGCATGATCGATGACCCGCAGTTCTTCTTCTACCGCAAGTCCCTCTTCGAGGAGGCCGGGGTCAAGCCCCCGACCACGTTCGACGAACTCATCGACATCGCGCACAAACTGACCAAGGGCAAGGTCAAGGGGCTGTACATCGGCCAGAACCTGAAGACCATCAGCAAGCCGCTCGTCTGGTCCAACGGCACCCATTACCTCACCGAGGACCACAAGATCGCCTACCACACGGAGGAACTGGAGGAGACCCTCACCAAGGCGCGGGAGCTGTACACGAGCAAGTCGCTGCTGCTGGGCGCCCCGACCGAGACCTGGGACCCGACCAGCTTCGTCCAGGGGCTGTGCGCGATCCAGTGGTGCGGGATATGGGCGATACCGGCGATCCAGAAGGCGTTCGGAGACGACTTCGGGATCTTCCCCTTCCCCAAGTCCGGGAAGAACGGCCGCCCGGTGGTCTACAACGGCGGCTGGTCCACCTACGTCTCCGCCAAGGCCAAGGACGTCGACGGGGCGAAGGAATTCGTCAAGTGGCTGTGGATCGACCAGAAGAAGTACCAGCAGGAATGGGCACTGGACTACGGGTTCCACATTCCCGCGCGCAAGAGCATCGCCGCCGGGGCGGACAAGCTCAAGAGCGGGGTCGCGGCCGAGGCGGTCGAGCTGTTCAACAGCCACGGAATCTTCGACGACCCGTACTGGACGGAGGGCATGTTCAACATCGTGCTCGACGCGGTGGTCAGCTCGGTGCGCGACAGCAAGAATCCCGCGGCCGAACTCGACAAGGCCGATAAGAAGGTCGAGCGCGACCTGAAGAAGCTCGGTTAGGCGGGCGTCCGGAACCGATATGGCGACCACCACACCCACCCAGAGCGCCACCCCCGGCCAGGCGACCCGCAAGGCGGCCCCCACCGGGCGGCGGCTGCGCGGACTCGGCGGCAGCCGCGGCCGCACCCTCAACTTCTGGCTGTTCACCGGCCCGTTCCTCATCGGGCTGATCGTCTTCGTCTACGTACCGATCGGCTGGAGCCTCTGGCTCAGCCTGCACAACGCGAAGGGCACCGTCGCGCCCACCGAGTTCGTCGGCCTCGGCAACTACGCCGACATGCTCGGCGACGGCGACTTCGTGGACAGCCTGATCAACTTCACCGTCTTCGCCGCGATCATCGTCCCGATCACCTACGCGTTCTCCCTCGCCCTCGCGCTGCTGGTGCACCGCATCCGCTTCATGAAGGCGTTCTTCCGCTCGGTGTTCTTCCTGCCGACCGCGTGCAGCTTCGTCGTGGCCTCGCTGGTCTGGAAGATGTCGATGTTCAACGGGCTGCACTACGGCCTGGTCAACACCGTCCTGAGCTGGTTCGGCATCGACTCCGTCGCCTGGCTCGCCTCGCCCCATCCGCCCTGGTACTGGCTGGTGCTCTGCACCGCGCGGCTGTGGCTCCAGTGCGGGTTCTACATGATCCTGTTCCTGGCCGCGCTCCAGAACATCCCGCGCGAGCTGTACGAGGCCGCGGCCGTCGACGGCGCCAAGTCCGGCTGGCAGACGTTCCGCCACATCACCCTGCCGCAGCTGCGCGCCACCTCGGTCGCGGTCGTCCTGCTGCTGCTCATCGCGGCGTACCAGGCGTTCGACGAGTTCTACAACATCCTGGACGAGGGCCGCGCCACCTGGGGCCGCCCGCCGCTGGTCGAGCTGTACCTCCAGGCGCTCGGCGCCAACCAGGACTACGGGCACGCCAGCGCGGGCGCCCTCATCCTCGCCCTGCTGATCGCCATGGTCACCCTGGCCCAGGGCAAGTTCCTCGGCTTCGGAAGGGGTGACGACAAGTGACCATGACGGCACCGGTCAAGCAGCGCACCGCGCGCTCCGTCATGAGCAGCACCGGACTGTACGTCGCGCTCGGCGTCGCGACGGTGCTGTTCCTCGTCCCCTTCTATCTGATCGTCCGCAACGCCCTGTCCTCCGACGCGGACATCACCGGCGAGGACTGGGCGTTCTTCCCCACCGATCTCCAGTGGGGGAACGTCAAGGAGCTGTTCGACGACCCCTCCGTCCCCTTCGCCCGAGCGCTGTGGAACTCCACCGTGGTGGCCGTGCTGCACACCCTCGGGACCCTGCTGGTGTGCTCGCTGGCCGGATACGGACTGGCCCGCATCCCGTACAAGCACGCCAACAAGGTGCTGTACACCGTCCTGTTCACCCTCATGGTCCCGGCGGCCGTGACCTTCGTACCGAGCTATGTCCTGGTCTCGTCGCTCGGCTGGGTCTCCTCGCTGCGCGGTCTGATCATCCCCGGCCTGTTCAGCGGCTTCACCGCGTTCCTCTTCCGCCAGTACTTCCTGGGCTTCCCCAAGGAGCTGGAGGAGGCGGCCCGGGTGGACGGGCTGGGCTACTGGGGCGCGTACTGGCGCATCGTCGTGCCCAATTCGCTCAACTTCTTCGCGGCGATCTCGGTCATCACGTTCATCAGCGGCTGGAACGCCTTCCTGTGGCCCCTGGTGATCGGCCAGGATCAGAACTCGTGGACCGTGCAGGTCGCGCTGTCCTCGTACATGACCGCCCAGACGATCAACATCCACCTGATCTTCATGGCAACGGCCGTATCGATCCTGCCACTTGTGCTCGTCTTCGTGTTCCTCCAGCGCTGGCTCGTGCAGGGTGTGGCACAGACCGGTATCAAGGGCTGACCGAGGAGAACGATGAACTCCACGCAGCACACACCGCCGCTTCCCTACTACGAGGACGTCTCCCCCGGCACCGGATGCCTGCCGCCGCGCGCCTGGGCCCCCGGTTCCGACGCCGCCCGGCTGAGCCTCGGCGGCACCTGGGCGTTCCGGCTGTCGCCGACCGCGGCCGCCGAGGACGACTCCTTCGCCCGCCCCGGCTACGACGCCTCCGGCTGGGGCGAGATCCCGGTGCCCGCGCACTGGGTGCTGCACGGCCACGGCGCGCCGATCTACACCAACGTGAACTATCCGTTCCCGGTGGACCCGCCGCGCGTGCCCACCGAGAACCCGACCGGTGACCATCTGCGCGTCTTCGACCTGCCCGGCGACTGGCCGGCGGCCGGGGACGCGGTGCTGCGCTTCGAGGGCGTCGAGTCCTGCGCCCGGGTCTGGCTCAACGGGGAGGAGCTGGGCACCTTCAAGGGCAGTCGGCTGCCGCACGAGTTCGCGGTCTCGGGGCTGCTGAAGCCGTCGGGGAACGTGCTGGCGGTGCGCGTGCACCAGTGGTCCTCCGGCAGCTATCTGGAGGACCAGGACCAGTGGTGGCTGCCGGGGATCTTCCGCGAGGTGACGCTGCTGCACCGCCCCGCGGACGCCGTGGCGGACTTCTTCGTGCACGCCTCGTACGACCACGTCGGCGGCGCGGGCACGCTGCGGGTCGACGCCGAGCCGGGCGGCGGCCGGGTCACCGTGCCCGAGCTGGGGCTGGACCTGGCGACCGGGGAGAGCGCCACCGTCGCCGTCGAGCCGTGGACGGCGGAGACGCCGCGGCTGTACGAGGGCACGCTGACCACCGGGGGCGAGACGATCGCGTTGCGGATCGGCTTCCGCACGGTCCTGGTCGAGGACGGGGTGTTCAAGGTCAACGGCCGGAGGGTGCTGTTCCGGGGCGTCAACCGGCATGAGTTCCACCCGGAGACGGGCCGCGCGCTGGACCTGGCGACGATGCGCCGCGATCTGGAGCTGATGAAGCGGCACAACATCAACGCCGTGCGCACCAGCCACTATCCGCCGCACCCCGCCTTCCTCGACCTGTGCGACGAGCTGGGGCTGTGGGTCATCGACGAATGCGACCTGGAGACCCATGGCTTCGTCGACCTCGACTGGCGGAACAACCCGGTCGGCGACGACCGCTGGACCCCCGCGCTGGTCGACCGGGCCGCCCGGATGGTCGAGCGCGACAAGAACCACCCGTCCATCGTGATGTGGTCGCTCGGCAACGAGTGCGGCACGGGCCGCGGGCTGTCCGCGATGGCCGACTGGATCCGGGAGCGCGACCCGTCCCGGGTGATCCACTACGAGGGCGATCTGTCCTGCGCCGACACCGGGATCTACTCCCGGATGTACGCGCCGCACGAGGAGGTCGCGCAGATCGGTGCCCGTACGGAGGCGCCGTGGGGCGACCCCGCGCTGGACGCGCGGCGGCGGGAGCTGCCGTTCATCCAGTGCGAGTACGCGCACGCCATGGGCAACGGGCCGGGCGGACTCAGTGAGTACCAGCGGCTGTTCGAGACGCATGAGCGGCTCCAGGGCGGATTCGTGTGGGAGTGGATCGACCACGGCTTCGCCCGGCACACGCCGAACGGCACGCCCTACTACGCGTACGGCGGCGACTTCGGCGAGGAGCTGCACGACGGCAACTTCGTCTGCGACGGGCTCCTCTTCCCCGACCGCACCCCGTCCCCGGGGCTGATCGAGTACAAGAAGGTCATCGAGCCGGTGCGGATCGAGGGCGACGGGTCCGCCGGGACGGTCCGGATCACCAACGGCCACGACTTCACCGACCTGTCCCATCTCGCCTTCACCTGGGCGTACGAGGCCGAGGGCGTGGCGGTCGGCTCCGGCGAGCTGACGGTGCCGCCGCTGGCCCCCGGCGAGTCCACCGACCTCAAGCTGCCCGCGCCCACCGCCACCGCGCCGGGCGAGGAGACCCGCTGGACGGTCGAGGCGCGGCTCGCCGCGGCCACGGCGTGGGGCGAGGCGGGGCATGTGGTGGCCTGGGCCCAGCTGCCCGGCTCAGCAGCCGCCGCACCCGCCTCCGTTACGGCCACGGCGGCGCCGCGTCGCGACGGGGACCGGATCACCCTCGGCCCGGGCACCTTCGACGCCGCCACCGGCACCCTGGCCACGCTCGGCGGGCTCACGCTCACCGGCCCCCGGCTCGACCTGTGGCGTGCCCCCACCGACAACGACAACGGCGCGTCCTGGCAGCCCGATGAGCGCTACGGGCTGATCTGGCGGGAGCTGGGCCTGCACCGGCTCCAGCACCGGGTCGACGCGGTGGACCTCGCGGACCGGGAGCTGACCGTCCGTACCCGGGTCGCCCCGGCGGCGACCGACGCCGGGCTGACGGCGGTCTACCGCTGGACGGCGGACGGGGACCGGCTGCGGCTGGCCGTCTCCGTCACCCCGCTCGGCGAGTGGACCTGCCCGCTGCCCCGGCTGGGCGTACGGCTCGGGGTGCCGGCCGCGCTGGGCGCCGCGGAGTGGTTCGGCGGCGGCCCCGGCGAGGCGTACCCGGACACCCGGGCCGCCTCCCGGCTGGGGCGCTGGGCGCTGTCGGTGGACGAGTTGCAGACGCCGTACGTGCGGCCGCAGGAGAACGGGGCGCGGGCCGATGTGCGCTGGGCGCGGCTGACCGCCCCGGACGGCACGGGCCTGCGGATCGAGGGCCACCCGCCGTTCTGGTTCACCGCGCGCCGCTGGACCACGGAGCAGCTCGACGCGGCCGAGCACACCCCGGATCTGGTCGCGTCGCCCGACACGGTGTGGATCAACCTCGACCACGGCCAGCAGGGCATCGGCAGCCAGTCCTGCGGGCCGGGGGTGCTGGAGCCCCACCGGCTGCTCGTGGCCCCGGCGGAGTTCTCGTTCACCTTCGCCCCGCTTGGCTGATCCGACGGCCCGGGCCGGGGTCAGGTGTCCAGCACCCGGTGCAGGAACTGCTGGGTACGGGCCTCGGCCGGGCTGCCGAAGACGCGCTCGGGCGTGCCCTGTTCGAGGACGACACCGCCGTCCATGAAGACCACGTGGTCGGCGGTGTCCCGGGCGAACCGCATTTCGTGGGTGACGACCACCATGGTCATGCCCTCGTCGGCCAGGGACCGCATGACGCCGGTGACCTCGCCGACCAGCTCCGGGTCGAGGGCGGAGGTGGGTTCGTCGAAGAACATGACGGCGGGGTCCATGGCGAGCGCGCGGGCGATGGCCACGCGCTGCTGCTGGCCGCCGGACAGCTGGGCCGGGTAGGCGTCCGCCTTGTCGGCGAGCCCGACCCGGGCCAGCGCCTCCCGGCCCCGCTCGTCGGCCGCCTTACGGCTGGTCTTGCGCACCTTGAGCAGCGCGAGGGTCACATTGCCCAGCGCGGTGCGGTGCGGGAACAGGTTGAACTGCTGGAAGACCATGCCGACGTGGCCGAAGATCTCGGGTGCGCGCTTGCGGTCGTGCAGCGGGACGCCGTTGACCCAGACCTCTCCGCGGTCGGCGCGTTCCAGGTCGCACATGATCCGCAGCAGGGTGCTCTTGCCGGAGCCGCTGGCCCCGATGAGCACCACGACCTCACCGGAGCCGACTTCGATGTCGACGCCCTTGAGGACCTCCAGGTCGCCGAAGCGCTTGTGCACGCCGGACAGGGCGACCTGGGCGGTGGCGGGCGGGGTCCGTTCCATGGGGGACTTGGTGATCATCAGGCGGTCACGGCCTTTCTCTCCATGCGCCGGACGACGACCGACAGCGGGGAACAGATGACGAAGTACAGGACGGCGATGGCCAGGTACGCCATGCCCGGGTGTCCGTCCCGGTCCACGATGGCCTGGCCCTCGCGGAGGAGTTCGGCGTAGCCGATGACGACGGCGATGGAGGTGTCCTTGACGAGCGAGAGGTACTGGCCCACCAGCGGGGGCAGCACGATGGCCCGGGTCTGGGGCAGGATCACCGACCCGAAGGTCTGGGTGCGGGACAGGCCCAGGACCCGCGCCGCCTCCCACTGGCCGCGCGGGACGGCCTCGATGCCGGAGCGGAAGATCTCCGCGACGTAGGCGCCCTGGAAGAGGGTGAGCGCGAGGAGGGCGGCGCCGAAGACGGAGATGTTCCCGATGCCGAGGTAGGCGGCGCCGAAGTAGATGAAGAGCATCTGCACCAGCAGCGGGGTGCCCCGGAAGATCTCCAGGTAGCAGCGGGCGAGCTGGGCCAGGACGGGGATCCGGCTGGTGCGGATGGCCGCGATGACCAGGCCGAGCAGGGTGCAGGCGGCGATGGCCGCGGCGGACAGCTCGACGGTGGACCACAGCCCGGAGGCGTACAGGTCCCGGTTGGACCACAGGACCGACCAGTCCATCACGCCTCCTTGCGGATCAGGACGAGGCGGCGGGCCGCGGTCCGCAGACCCGCCAGGACCGACTGGTGGGGCCGGAGCGGGCGGAGCGGCGGTTTGAAGGCCGCGCGGCCGATCAGCTCCGCCACCAGCACGACCACGTTGGTGAGCACCAGGTAGAGCACGGCGGCGATGCCGAACACCTGGATGGTGAGCAGATTGCGGGAGTTGATCACCATGGCGGTGCCGGTGAGTTCGGGCACGGAGATGGCCGAGAGCAGCGACGAGCCCAGGATGATCTGGACGAGCTGGTTGATCACGGCCGGGTAGACGTTGCGCAGCGCCTGCGGGAGCACGACGTGCAGGAAGGTCCGGAAGGGGCTGAGGGCGAGCACGCGGGAGGCCTCGCGCTGGCCGCGCGGGACGGCCTGGATACCGGCCCGGAAGATCTCGGTGAGGTACGCGCCCACGTTGACGCCGAGCGCCGCGATGCCCGCCTGGACGGGGCTGAGCCGCAGCCCGGCCGAGGGCAGGGCGAAGTAGGCGACGAACATCTGGAGCAGCACCGGGGTGTTGCGGATGACCTCGACGTACACGGCGGCCGGGGCGCGGACGAGGGCGTGGCGCGACCGGCGGGCGAGGGCGCCGAGCAGCCCGAGGGCGCAGGCGAGGACGAAGGCGGCGAGGGACAGCTTCAGGGTCAGCCAGGCCGCGCCGAGGTAGGTGGGCCAGTCCTGGAGGGCGTACGTCCAGTCGGCGAACATGGGGTTCCTCCACGGGGGCGGCGGCCGGGGTGCCGCCGCCCGGCAGGGCTCAGTAGGACGGGTTGAGCGGGTACACGGGCTTGACGCCGAACCACTTCTTGTAGAGGGCCGCGCTCTGGCCGGAGGTGTTGAACTCGCGCAGCCAGGTGTTGATCCACTGGAGCCAGTCGGGGTCGCCCTGGCCCACCCCGATCGCGTTGTACTCCAGCGGTACGACGGAGTCCTTGGTGACCTTGAGGGAGGGGTCGAGCTTGGCCTGGTAGTTGAGGAAGTTGGAGTCCTCCACCATGGCGTCGGCCTGGCCCTGCTTGACCGCGAGAACGGCGGCAGCCGAGGTGTCGTACTCCTGGATCCGCGCCTTCGGGTTGCCCTCCTTCACGGCGGCACCGTTGGTGGAGCCCTTGGTGACCGCCACCCTCTTGCCCGAGAGGTCCTTCAGGCTCGCGATGGCGCTGGACTTCTTCACCATCAGCACCTCACCGGCGACGATGTACGGATCGCTGAAGGCGACCTGCTTGGCGCGCTCGGCGGTGGTGGTGAAGTTGCAGACCACGGCGTCGACCTTGTGCGTGCGCAGATTGGGGATGCGGTTGGCGGAGGTGGTGTCGACGATCTTCGCCTTGACGCCGAGCGCCTTGGCCATGGCCTTGGCGACGTCGACGTCGAAGCCCTGGGGCTTGTTGGCCTTGTCCGTCGAGCCGAAGGGCGGGAACGTCAGACAGCTGGCCACCCGCAGCGTGCCGCTGCGGGTCACCTTCTGGAGGGTGGAGTCCTGCGCACGGGAGGCCGGGTTCTGGCTCGAGGAGCAGGCGGCGAGCAGGGAGGTGGCGGCGAGGGCGCTCACGGAGATCGCGGCCATTCTGCGGGCATGAAGGCGTCGTCGTCCCATGGCGGGACTCCCTTCGGGGGTGAAAAGAGCGAGACAGATCATCGAGGCCGCGATCGGCGATGACCGTCGGGCTCTGGGGATTCTGCAATGCAGAATCGAATTCCGTAATGAGTGCGCACAAGCTAACCGAGCCGGTCAAGGCCGTCAATGGTTGATTTCGAATTCCGGCATCCGATGCTGCTATGCAAAAACGGGGAGGTCGGCTACCTTCCCCGCATGACTTCTCGGCCGGACACCGCCCGCGGCGGCCAGGACGACCGCCCCGCCGGGACCGGCCCTGGGCGCAACACCTCGTCGTCGCTGCGCCGGGCGCTGTCCATCGTGATGTTCCTGGCCGGGGACCGCGGCCATCCGCGCGGCGCGACCCTCACCGACCTGGCCGAGGGCCTGGGCCTGAGCAAGAGCACCATCCTGCGGCTGCTGGCACCGCTGCGGGAGGTGCGCCTGGTGGACCAGGACGCCGAGAACGGGCGCTATCGGCTCGGTCCGCAGAACGCATTCCTCGGCCAAGTCTATTTGGAGCGGCTCGACTTCCGGGAAACCGCCGCCCCGCATCTGCATGAACTCGTCGACGGCATAGGGGAAACGGTCCACTTGGTGGTCTTCGATCCACCGGAGATCGTTTATATCGACAAGGTCGAAAGTCCCCAGCCGGTGCGCATGCATTCACGCATCGGCAGCCGCCAGCCCGCGTATTGCACCGCCGTCGGAAAGGCGTTCCTCGCCTACGCGTCCCACGCCGTGGTGGACCAGGTGATCGCGCGGGGCATGCCGCCCCGCACCCCCGCCACCATCACCACCGCCGAGCGGCTGCGCGCCGAGCTGGGCGCCGTTCGGGAGCGCGGGTACGCGATCGACGACGTGGAGAACGAGGAGGAGATCCGCTGCGTAGCGGCGCCGGTCTTCGACCACAGCGGGGCGGTCGCCACCGCCATCAGCGTCTCCGGGCCCGCCTCCCGCGTCACCCGGGACCGCGTCGCCGAGATCGGCGAAACCCTCCTCGCCTCGACCAGGGCCCTGTCCGAACGCCTCGGCGGAACGCGGCCGCCCGCTCCCGCGCCGTAGCCGCCCGTCGGCGACCCGTTGTCGGTGGTGACCTCTACCGTGATGTCATGACTCTCCTGAGCTTTGACCGCATGTGTGCCGAGATCGTCACGCAGAGCGGGCTGCTGACGTCCCGCATCGAGGGCGCGGACCTGACGGCACCGGTGCCGTCCTGCCCCGGGTGGAACGTGGGGCAGCTGCTGCGGCACCTCGGCGGCGGCCAGCGCTGGGCGGCGGAGACGGTGCGGACGCAGGGCCCCGAGCCACTGCCCGACGAGCACTTCCGCGATCTCACCCCGTACGCCGACGAGGACCCGGCCGTGGTCGGGCCGTGGCTCGCCGAGAGCGCGGCCCAGCTGGCGGAGGCGCTGCGGGAGGCCGGGCCCGACGCGCGGGTGTGGACGCCGCCGGTGCCCCAGGAGACCGCGGCGTTCTACGCGCGCCGGTTCACCCATGAGACGGCTCTGCACCGGGCCGACGCGACCCTGGCCCTCGGCGCGGAGTTCACCCTCGACCAGGACGTGGCGCTCGACGCCCTGGACGAGTGGATGGAGCTGGGCTCGCTGCCGTTCCACTTCGAGGTCCACCCCTGGATGCGCGAGCTGCTCGGCCCCGGCCGCACGCTCCATCTGCACGCCACCGACACCGCGCCGGAGGCCATGGCGGAGTGGGTCGTCGACCTCACCGGAGAGGCCATCACCTGGCGCCGGGCGCACGAGAAGTGCGCCGTCGCGGTGCGGGGGCCGCTGACGGAGCTGCTGCTGCTCGTCTACAAGCGGCGCCCCGCGCACGGCGGGCGCGTCGAGGTCCTCGGCGATGCGAAGCTGCTCGACTTCTGGCTGGAGCGGGTCAGCTTCGGCTGACCGGCGCCGGGATCGCCGGGGCGACCCGTACCGCCTGCTCCGACAAGTGGGCGCGGTAGGCGGCGCCGTCCCACCAGGCGACCCGGACCTCGTAGCCGCCGTCGGCGGGCGCCACGTCCACGCGGGCCAGCGTCTCCAGCGGGGCCGGGTCCGGTTCGGCCGTCAGCCGGGCCAGGCAGACGAACAGGTCACCGGCCGCGCCCCCGGTGGTCTCGCCGGTGAGGGCGGGGGCGACGGCACGGCCGGAGAAGGCCGTGGCGGCGGCGGGCAGCGGATCGGCGGTCAGCAGGCCGTGCAGCGGCAGGAGTTCGGAGCGCAGGTCCTCGTCCGGGGCCGCCCAGCCGGTCTGGCGTACGGGGTGGCCCGGGGCCGCCCCCGCCACCAGGTGGACGCGGACCTCCGCCGCGCCGTGCGCCAGCACCAGGCCGGTGATCCGGACCTCGTCCGGCCGCTCCTCCCCCACCACCCGGGCGTGATGGCGGGAGGCGGCCCAGCCGTCTCCCGCGCCCAGGGGCTCCAGCCGGGTCCGCAGGGAGACCCGGTCGCCGCTCAGCAGGCCGAAGTGGTTGTCGGGCGCGGCGCCGTACGGGACGGGGCCGGTGGCCGTGGAGTAGGCGAGCCGGGCGTAGTACGGGTCGTCCTGGTCGGGGTCGCCGGGCGGGGGGAGGTGTTCGCTGCCGTGGTTGTGGAGGCGCACCAGGCCGTCGGCGGTGGTGGACTGGAGCAGCCAGTTCGGTCCGTGCACCGCGCGGGTGACGTCGTGGCCTGCGGTGGCGGGACCCGGCTCTTCGGGGGCCGTCCACACCTCGTGGCCGTCCGGGAGCAGCAGCCCGAGGAAGCCCTTGGCGGCCCAATAGGGGGACGCGGGGCCGGAGTAGGGCTGGACCAGGCCCTCGTACCGGCCGTGCCAGCCCAGCGACAACAGCCCGTCGCCCGATGCCGCGCCGCGGTCGAGGAAGTAGCGCAGGGCGCCGGAGGCGAGGCGGCGGGTGGTGCCGGGGGCGAGCGGGCTGTGCCCGGTGAGGGCGCCCAGCCACAGCGGGGCGGCGGCCGCGAAGCGGTAGATCAGCGAGCGGCCCTGGTGGAGCGGGGCGCCGTCGCCGCCGAAGAGGTGGGCGTAGTCGGCGAGGTGGGCGGCCAGCCGCTGTCCGTAGCGGGCGAGCCGCTCGGTGTCGCCGGACAGCCAGGCGTCGAGGGCCGGATAGAGGTGCAGGGCCCAGCCGTTGTAGTAGTCGAAGGCGCGGTTCGCTCCGTCGCTGTACCAGCCGTCGCCGGTGTACCAGGGCTCGATGCGCGCAAGGCCCCGGGCGACGGTGGCGCGGGCGGCCTCCGGTTCCACGTCCGCCTCGGCGAGGAACCCGCCGACGGCCACCGGGAACAGCTCCCAGTTGGTGGGCACGGGGGTGGCGGTGAGCGCGTCCGTGAGCCAGGCGCCGACGCGCTGGCGCACGCCGTCGTCCAGCCGGTCCCACAGCCAGGGCCGGGTGATCCGCAGCCCGAGCGCGATCGAGGCGGATTCGACCAGCGGCTGGCTGCGGTCGGCGATCCGGGGCCAGTCCTCGGGCCCGTCGCCGCCGGGCCGCCGGGTGCCGGTGGCGAAGCCGTCCGCGTACCGCTCCAGCAGGCCGTGCGGGTCGGCGCCGCGCGCGCCCGCGACGCGGAACGCGGCGAGCAGGAAGGTGCGGGCGAATCCTTCGAGTCCGTCGGAGCGGGCGCCGGACCAGCTCGGCCGGTGGCCCGGCAGTTGGTAGAGGGCCTGGCCGGGGGTGGCGTACGGGGTGACGGCGGCGAGCAGCCCGTCGGCGGCGGCCTCCCAGTGGGCCCGGGTCCAGCCGGTGTACGGGCTGGTGGCGCGGTCCTCGGCGGGCAGCGGGAAGGGGTGGGTCACCTGCGGGTGGCTCCTCTGGGTGTGGCTTCTCCGGGAGTGGCTTCTCCGGGAGTGGCTTCTCTGGGTGTGGCTTCTCCGGGGGTGCGTCACCGGATCACCCCGCCGGGGACCAGGGCTTGCGCGCGCAGCTCGCCGAGCACGAGCCGGGCGAACTCGGTGGCGCCGTGGGCGGAGGTGTGGGTGTTGTCGCGGGCCTCGTCATAGAGGTACAGCGCCTTGGAGTCCTCGGGGCCGAGCCGTTCCACCAGCCGCCGGGTGAGGGCGGTGAGGTCGATGAGGGGAACGTGCCGCTCGGCGGCGAGGGCGCGCATCTCGGCGGGCAGGTTCACGCCGAGGCCGTTGATGTGCAGGGCGGTGCCGTTGTCGAGGGTGCCGTCGTCGTTGAACCAGCGGCGCACGATGGGCGTGACGAGGACGGGCTTGCCGCCGCGCGCCCGTACCCCGTCGAGCAGCAAGGTGAGGTTGGCCCGGTAGTCGGCGGCGGTCGTCTGCTTGTCGTTGTGAGCGAACTGGATGAGGACGGTGTCGCCCTTGCGGATCAGTGGCCGCATGGTGGGGAAGAGCCGGGGGTCGGCGAGGAAGGAGCCGGAACCCTCGCCGGAGTCGGCGTAGTTGGCGACCGAGAGACCGCCGCGGAAGAACTGCGGAAGCTGCTGCCCCCAGCCCGTGTACGGGGCGGCGATCTGGTCGCAGACGGTCGAGTCCCCGGCGAGGAAGAGCTGCGTACGGCGGCTCGCGGTGACCCGCAGATCGGCGAGGCGGGGCGCGTCGCCGCCGAAGGAGAGGTCGAGCCCGGGCGATCCGCTCGGCCCGGTCGGCTCTCCTTCCGGTTCGCGCACATCGACGGTGAAGGTCCTCGTCAGCCGTTGCCGGGCGGCGGTCGGTGTCGCGGGCAGCAGCGTGCGCCGCGACTCGGCGGTCACGGCGGTGCTTCCGGCGTCGGCGCCGCCGAGGACGGCCGTCACGTCGTACGTCCCCGGGGCGACGTCGAAGTGGCAGGTGATGGGGGCGGTGCCGGTGCAGTCCGGGAGGGCGTGGCCGGGGCGGTGGCCGGAGGTCCCGGCCCATGCCGGGGCGCCGGGCAGCAGGGCGAGGCAGGCGGTGGCGGCCAGCAGTGCGGTACCGGCGCGTCTCATGGAGGCTCCTCAGCTCGGCGCATGCGGCATGGCGGGCGTACTACGGTCGGGCGGCCGACCTTACGCCGCGCGGCAAGCGCTTGCTAGAGGTGTCACCAAGGTTTGCGGGGCGGCCCAACGCACCGCCCCCGCAAGTGTTTTCGCGCCTGGGTCGCTACGCGGCCCGGCGCCGGAGCGCGTCCAGCGCCCGGTCCGCGTGGACCCCCATCCGGAACTCGCTCTTGACGACCTCCAGCACCCGGCGGTCGGTATCGATCACAAAGGTGACCCGCTTGGTCGGTACGGCCGCGATACCGCGCTTCACCCCGAACCGCTCCCGCACCGTCCCCTCCGGATCCGACAGCAGCGGATAGCCGAAGGAGTACGCGCGGGCGAACTCCGCCTGCTTTTCGACCGCGTCGGCGCTGATGCCGACCGGTTCGGCGCCCAGTTCCCTGAACTCCGCCGCGATGTCGCGGAAGTGGCAGGCCTGTTTCGTACAGCCGGGTGTGAAGGCCGCCGGGTAGAAGAACAGCACGACCGGGCCGTTCGCGAGCAGCCCGCTCAGGGTGCGGGTGTCGCCGCTCTCGTCGGGAAGTTCGAAGTCCTCGACCACATCACCGATGTCCATGAGGATCAAGCTATACGGCCGGACCGCCGCCCCGTGGGGGACAAGGCATGTGCGATGCCCGCGGCGGTCCGGCTCACCCCGCGGGGCGCTACGCGGGCGCGTCGCCGAAGTCCGGGATGTCCAGGCGGGCACCGCCCTGGAGCGCGGACCGGTGGGCGACGATGCCCGGCAGGGTGTAGCGGGCCGCGACCCATGCGTTCACCGTGGGCAGGGTGCGGGTGTTGACGGCGGTGACGAAGTCGTCGACGAGGAAGTGGTGGCTGCCCTCGTGCCCGTTGGGCAGCTGGGCGAACTCCTTCGGCAGCCGCGACCGGTCGTGCACGGGCGCGCTGCCCGAGGTGAAGGCGTCCCGCAGCGCGGGGGCCACCTCGGCGAGCGACGGATCGTCGGGGGACAGGGTCGGTGCGGGCTGAAGGTGTGCGGAGACGTCCTGGACACCCTTCTTGTCCTGCCAGAAGCTCACGGTGGCGAGCTGTTCGAGACTGCCCTCGGTGCCGAAGAAGCGGAACCGCGACTCGCGGATGTGCGAGGGATAGCCCACCCGCCGGAACTCGTTGATGCGGAACGATCCGCCCCCGGCGGCCTCGAAGAGCGCGGTGGCGTTGGAGAAGTCGTTGTCGAACTGGCTGACCTCCCGGTCGAAGACGCCGTCTCCCCGCTCGTCCCGCACGCCTATCGCGGACACGCTCACCGCATGGGTCTGCCAGGCGCCCAGCACCCCGCCGACCGAGTGGGTGGGGTAGAGCAGCGGCGGATAGCTCGCGGTGGACTTCCAGTTCTCGCCGCCGCTGTACTGGTACGCCTCGTAGAAGCCGAGGTCCATGTCGTGGACGTAGTCGCCCTCGGCGTAGAAGAGCCGCCCGAAGCCGCCCTCGGTGATCTTCTCCCGGGCGTAGACGGTGGCCGGGTTGTACTGGCTGGTCTCGCCCATCATGTACGTCAGCCCGGTCTCCCGGACGGCGTCGATGATGGCGGCGATCTCCTCCTCGCTGACGGCCATCGGCACGGCCGAGTACACGTGCTTCCCGGCGTGCAGGGCCCGGACGACGAGGGGACCGTGGGTCCAGCGCTGGGTGAACAGCGCGACGGCGTCCACGTCGGATTCCAGCATGGCCTCGAACGTGGGGTGCGTCCCGGCCAGCCCGTACTGGGAGACCAGCCGGTCCGCGCGCTCGGGCAGCAGATCGGTGACGGTGACGTCCCCGACGCCCGGGTGGGCCTGGAAGAGCTTGGCGAACTGGCCGGCGAACTGCCCGGCGCCGACGATGCCAAGGGTGAACGGCATGGAGGGCCCTTTCACTGGTCAAAGACTCGTTGGTCGAAGAGTCACTGGTCGAAGAGTCATTGGTCGAAGAGGAAGTTGACCTGCTGATTGGTGCGGTCGAGCACGTCGGACGCGGACGCACCGTTGGCGTAGACGTCCTGCATCGCGGGGGTCATCAGGGCGTCGATGTCCGCGGCGTAGTCCGTGACGGGGAAGGGGAAGGTGGTGCGGTCGGCGACCGGCTTGGTGAAGGCCGTGGTGTCGATGCCGTCCTTCTGATAGGCGGCCGCTGCCGCTGCCGTGCCCGCCCTGGTCGCGGGGAAGACGATGCCGTGCTTACCGACCGTCTTCTGGCACGCGTTCGAGGCGAGATAGGCCACCCACTTCTGGGCGCCCTTCTTGTTCTTCGCGTGCTTGCTGATGGAGTCGGCGAGGCCGTTCATCATGGTGGCGCGATGTCCGGACGGGCCGACGGGGGTCAGGGCGGCGCCGACGTCGACACCCTTGAGTCCCGCGAAGGTCGAGATCATCCAGGAGCCGTGCATGGCGATGGCCGCCTTGCCCGAACCGAGCTGCACCTCGGGGCCGTTGGATTCGGAGAAGTCCGTGAACGGTGCGAGGTATCCCTTCTTCGCGAGCCCGAAGTACCAGCTGATGGCCTTCTTGAAGGCGGGCTGGTCGTAGTTGTAGTGATCGCCCCACTGCCGCTTGTTGGTGTAGCTCCAGCCCGCCGAGCCGGTGAAGGCGCTCCACTGGGTCTGGCCGTCGGCATGGCCCGCGTCATTGGTGGCGAGGCCGTAGGTGCGTACGTGGTTCTTGTCGAACCCCGGCTCGTCGCCCCGGACGCCGTTCCGGTCGACGGTGAGATGGGCGATGGTCTTCTCGAAGGTGCCGCCGTCCCGGGGGTTCCAGGCCAGGGAGTTGAGATCCTTGGCGGAGACCCCGGCGGCCTTGGCCATCTTCTTGTTGTAGAAGAGGGCGACGGTGTCCCAGTCCTTCGGGGCGCCGTAGCGGTGGCCGTCCTGCCCGATCCACGAGGCCCCCAGCCCGGGCTGGTAGTCGGCGTTCTTGATGCCCTTGGTGGCGGGCAGCTCGTCGAGCGGGGCGAGCACGCCGAGGTCGGCGAACTGGGCGAACTTGGAGACGTGGTCGGTGAAGACATCGGGCGCGGTGTCCGCGATGAACGCGGCGGTGAGCTTGGTCCAGTAGTCGTCCCACCCCACCTGGGTGATCTTGACGGTGAGCCCGGGGTTCTTCTTCTCGAAGTCCCTCGCGCACGCCTGGTACGCGGGCAGCTGATTGGCGTCCCAGAGCCAGTAGCTGACGGTCCGCTGCGCGGAGACCGACGAGGAACCCTGCGGTGCGCAGCCCGCCACGAGGGTGAGCGCGGCGGCTCCGCCGAGCGCGACCGCGGTGCGGAAGGCGCGAGGTGCCCGCGGTGTGCGGAAGGTCCGTGCCGTTGCCATCGCTGCCTCCTACTTGATTCCGGTGAAGCCGACGGAATTGACGATGCGCCGGGCGAAGGCGGCGAACAGCAGGAGCATCGGGAGCGCGGCGACCAGGGTCGCCGACATCAGCCCGGCCCAGTCCACCCCGCTCTGCGGCGACTGGGCGCGGAAGATGCTCAGCGCGACGGTGAGCACCCTGGAGCTGTCGCTGTACGACACCATGAGCGGCCAGAAGTAGTCGTTCCATGACGTCATGTAGGTGAGGATGGCGAGGGTCGTGATCGGTGCTCCCGCCATCGGCAGGACGAGCCGGAAGAAGACCCGCACCTTCCCCGCCCCGTCCAGCAGCGCGGCCTCCTCGATCTCCCGGGGGATGTTCATGAAGAACTGGCGGAGGAAGAACACGGCGAACGGCGTCATGAACATCGTGGGCAGCGCGATGCCGAGCAGGTTGTCGACCAGGCCGAGCTCCTTGATGAGGACGAAGTTCGGCAGCAGGGTGAAGACGGCGGGCACCATGAGCCCGGCGAGCACCAGCCCGTACACGGTGTCCCGGCCGCGCCATCGGAGGCGGGCGAAGGCGTAGGCGGCCATGGCGGAGAACAGGACCTGGCAGAAGGTGATCACCGTCGAGACGAGCACCGAGTTGAGCAGATAGCGCCAGAAGTGGAGGCTGCCGCCCGAGCCGCCCTGGGCGAGGGCGTCCTTGGTGCTCTGGAGGCCGAAGACCCGGGCGAAGCCGCCCAGGCTGACGTCGACGGGCAGCAGGGAGGAGGGGTGGGCGGCGAGCGCGGTGTTGGTGGACAGCGCGGTTCGCAGGATCCAGTAGAAGGGGAACAGCGTCACCACCATGACCCCGCCCATGAGCACCCAGGCGAGGACGCGGCCGGGCGAGGGCCTGCGCCGCGCCGCCCTGAGCGCGGTCCGGGTGGTGGCCGGGCTGGGGGCACCGAGTTTCGTGGGTGTCGCCAATGCCATGACGGGCTCCCTAACCGAGGTCCGTTTGGCCGGCCTTGGTGAGCCGGTACTGAACGATGGTGATCACGCTGAGGACGATCAGCAGCGCGACGGACATCGCGGAGGCGTAGCCGAACTGGAACCGTCCGAACGCGGCGCCGTAGATGTAGTACTGGAGCACGTTGGTGGCGTTGGCCGGGCCTCCGGCGGTGGTGACCGCGACCGTGTCGAACACCTGGAACGACCCGATGACGGTCATGATGAGCACGAGCGCGAGGATCGGCCGCAGCAGCGGCATCGAGATCCGCCAGAACATCCGCCACTCCCCCGCCCCGTCGATCCGCCCCGCCTCGTACATGTCCTTGGGGATCGCCTGGAGCCCGGCGAAGAGCAGCAGGGCCGTGTAGCCCACGTGCCGCCAGACGTTGACGAGGGCGATGGTGGGGATCGCCCACTCCTGGCTCCCGAAGAAGGCGATGTGGCCGAAGCCGAGGGCGCCGAGGATCTGGTTGCCGATGCCGAGCTGGGTGTCGAGCATCCACAGGAAGACGATGCCGGTGACCACGTTGGAGACCAGATACGGGGTGAGCACGATGCCGCGCACGAACGCCGACTGGGTCAGCCGCTGCATCAGGACGGCGATCAGCAGGGCCACGACCGTCTGCACCCCGATGTTCATGACCACGTAGACGACGGTGACGCGCAACGAGTCCCAGAAGATGGGGTCGTTGACCATGCGCACGTAGTTGTCCAGACCCACCCACTCCGGCGGGGTCAGCAGGTTGAAGCGGGTGAAGCTCAGATAGATGCCGCGCAGGGTGGGCCAGAGGAGGAAGACGAGGAACCCGAACAGAGCGGGTGCGATGAACGCCGCCGCGAGCAGCCCGTCGCCGCGGGCGTCCTGGCGGTGGGCGCCCGTGCGGTGGGGCGAGGCGATGGCCATAAGACTCCCTTGTCCATGACGTGGTCCATGGCCGATTAGTTTCGTGACGAAAAAATAGAGCTGTCAAGACCCCTGCATGAGGTGGGGAAAAGCCGTTATCCACAGCCAAGGACCCCGCCATTGTTTTCGTGAGGAAATATATATAGGCTCCGGGATGTGGATGATGACGGCTCGATGAGTGCACTGGCGGCCAGTTGGGCACCGCTGAGTCCCGCCGAGCGGGCGGTGGCGATCGAAGTGCTGATGCACGGCCCGCTCTCCCGCGGTGAGATCGCCAGGCGGCTGGATCTGTCGGCGGGCAGCCTCACCCGGCTGACCAAGCCGCTGATCGAGTCCGGGCTGCTGGTCGAGGAGGCATGGCCGAACTCGTCGCGTCCGGCCCGGGCCGGCGGGCAGGGGCGCCCCTCCCAGCCGCTGGACATCGTGGCCGAGTCCCGCTACTTCGCCGGATTCAAGATCACCGGCGATGCGGTGTACGGGGTGGTCACCACGCTCAAGAGCGAGGTCGTGGCGCAGCGGACCCGTCCGCTCGACACCCATGACCCCGAGGAGATCGCGGACCTCCTCGATGCGCTCGTCCAGGACTTCAGCCGCGACTTCCCCCGGCTGGCCGGGATCGGCGTGGGCGTGGGCGGCCACGTCCGGGGCCGCTCCACCGTCGTCGACTCCGCCTTCCTGGACTGGGACGACGTCCCGTTCGCCGAGCTCCTGGAGCGGCGCACCGGGCTGCCGGTGGTGGTGGAGAACGACGTGGTGGCCCTCACCGAGGCCGAGACCTGGTTCGGCGCGGGGCGCGGGCTGGACCGCTTCGTCGTGCTCACGATCGGCGCGGGCATCGGATACGGCCTGGTCATCGGCGGCACCCTGGTCCGCGGCGCGGAGGACGGCCACGGTCTCGGCAAGCGCTGGATCATCGATCCGAACGGGCCCCTCACCCCGGACGGGGAGCGCGGCAGCGCGGTCGCGCTGCTGTCCATCCCGAGCATCCGCTACCAGGTGCAGGCCGCGCTGGGCCGGGAGATCGACTATCCCGGCATTCTCGCCCTCGCCGCATCCGGCGATCCGGTCACCGGCCGGGTGATCGACGAGGCGGCGCGGGGGCTGGGCATCCTGGTGGCGCAGATCGCCAACTTCGCGATGCCCCAGAAGATCCTGCTCGCCGGGGAGGGGGTCGGTCTGGTCGACGTGGCGGGCGAGACCATCCGGCGGACCATCGCCGCCCATCGCCATCCGCTGGCGGACCCGATCGACCTGGAGACCAAGGTCTCCGACTTCAACGACTGGGCGCGGGGGGCCGCCGTGCTGGCCATCCAGGTGCTCGTCCTCGGCAAGACGGACGGATAACCGCAGAGCGCTTCAGTGGCGCACGAGCACTTCAGTGGCGCACGAGTACTTCGGCCGAGCACGAGCACTTCGGCAGCGCAGGCGCGCTTCAGCAGCGCAGGCGGGCCGTGTGACCGTCGATCCGCAGGATGCACTCCGTGAACAGCGCCATCGGGGGGCTGCCGTCCGCGGGGACCAGCCGCAGTTCGAGGTCCATGATGGATCTGATCACCTGGGCGGTACGGCTTCCGTCAGGGTCCGGGCCGCGCAGCGCCGACCACGACTCGAACTTGTCCCGGGCGTTTTCCCATGCTGGTCCGGGCGTGAAGTGGCACAGGAAGACCGGCTGGTCGACTCCGTACTGCCGTAACTCGCCGACCGTGGCCTCACCCTGCATAAGCCACCAAGTGGCAGTCATCGCGCCCCCAACTCCGTACATGGGACTGGATACCGATCATACGGGTGCGGAAGGGCCGCCGAGGACCAACTCGATTCCGGAGCCCCACTCCAGCAGCCGCTCGTCCGCCCCCGGCCGGGCCACGCACTGCATTCCCAGCGGGAGGGAGTTGGCCGCCCGGCCCGCGGGCAGGCCGAGCGCGGGCACTCCGGCGACGCTCCAGGGGAGGGACATGATCGAGTCACCGGTGCTCTCGAGGCCACGCGGCGCCGGGCCCGTGGCCGCCGGGGTGATCCACAGGTCGATGCCCTCCTCGTCCATCGCCGCCGGCAGCCGGTCCCGGAACCGGTCGCGGGCGCGCAGGGCCGACGCGTACTCCTCGTGGCCGATTCCCTGACCCTCCCGGATCACCGTGGCGGTCTGTTCCCGGTACAGCTCGCCGTAGCGCGGGAACCACGCGGCGTGGGTGCGGGCGGCCTCGTAGCGGTTGATCACCCGCTGCCGGGCGACGAGGTCGTCGAAGTCGGCCGGGAACGGGACCCGGAGCACCGGGAATCCGGCGTCGGCCAGCCGCCGCACCTGCTCCTCGAAGGCTTCCGCCGCCTCCGCGTCCGCCCGGTCGAGGTACGGGCCGGTCGGCACCGCGAGCGTCGGCCGCGGCCCCTCCCCCGGGCTTCCGCCGTCCGGGCCCGGCCGCCAGTCGTCGCAGAGCACGCCCGCCGCCGGGGTCAGCCCGGCGGTGTGCGGGGCGAAGAGGCCCACCGTGTCGAAGGTCGGCGCGTTGGGGATGACGCCGTCGGCCGGGATGCGGCCGTGGGTCGGCTTGAAGCCGACGACCCCGCAGTACGCGGCCGGGCGGATCATCGAGCCGATCGTCTGTGTGCCGATGGCGAGCGGCACCATGCCCGCGGCGACGGCCGCCGCCGAACCGCTGCTGGAGCCGCCGGGGGTGTGCTCCACGTTGTGCGGATTGCGGGTCGGGCCGGGCGCGGTGACGGCGAACTCGGCGGTGACGGTCTTGCCCGCCACCAGCGCGCCCGCCGCCCGCAGCCGGTCGACCAGCGACGCCTGCGGACCGGCCAGCGCCTCGGCGGGGACGGCCGAACCGGCGCCCGTGGGCAGCCCGTCGACGTGCACGATGTCCTTGACGCCCACCGGCACCCCGTACAGCGGTGGCCGGTCGGCGGGATCGGGCCACCGCACGGCCGCCGCCCGCGCCTCGCGCCGCAGCCGGTCGCGTCGGCCGGGCTCGGGGACGAAGGCCCGAAGCGGGCGGTCGGCGGCCTCGATCCGGTCGTGGGTGTCGTCCATGAGGGGCAACGTTACGGCCCCGTGCGGGACGTCAGTTGCCGCCGGTCACCTTCACGTAGTCGACCACCAGTTGCTGGGGGAAGGTGGTGCTGCCGTCCGGGTCGCCGGGCCAGTAGCCGCCGACCGCGAGGTTGAGGATGAGGTAGAAGGGGTGGTCGAAGGCCCAGCGGTTGCCGTTCAGATCGGCGGGGGTGCGGGTCTGGTAGACGTTGCCGTCCACCGACCAAGTGATCTTGTTGGGCGACCAGTCGACGGCGAAGGTGTGGAAGGCGTCGGAGAACTTCGCCCCGCCCGGGAGGGTGTAGCCCGCGCCGATGCCGCCCGACCCGGAGTAGCCGGGTCCGTGGATCGTGCCGTGGACGGTGCCGGGCTCGTAGCCGACGTTCTCCATGACGTCGATCTCACCGCAGTTGGGCCAGCCCGCGCTGCCGATGTCGTTGCCGAGCATCCAGAAGGCGGGCCACATGCCCTGGCCGCGCGGCAGTTTCATGCGGGACTCGACGTGGCCGTAGGCGGTGGTGAAGGTGCGCGCGGTGGACAGTCGGGCGGAGGTGTACTCGCAGCGGCCGTACCAACAGGAGTAGTTGGCGGGGTTCTCCTTGCGGGCGGTGATGACGAGGTTGCCCTGACCGTCCAGCGCGGCGTTCTTCGTGCCGTCCGTGTAGTACTGCCGCTCATGGTTGTTGACGTTGTCGCCGGTCTCGTAGCCCCATCGGGCGGCGTCGACCGCGCCGCCCGCCGGGCCGTCGAAGGTGTCCGTGAAAGCGGCCGTGGGGGCGGACGGCCCGGCGGCGGCCGGAGCGGTGAACCAGGGGGTGGCGGCGAGCGCGGTCGCCGGGAGCAGGCCGATCAGGGTGGTGCGCAGCGTCCTTCGCATGGCGCCGATTGCCTTCCTGTGTGGGGGTCCCGGAACCGGCGCGCGGGCCGGTTCCGGGAGGGAAGGTGCGCGGCACAATCTCCAGCGCTGCGGTGCCCATGTCAACAGGTCTGGACCAACCCCCTTTGTGGTCCTTCGATGCGTACGGGATCGGCCTGCCTCGATGCGTACGGACCGGCCCGGCGCTACGAGTCCGCGGGCCCGAACAGCGCGAGCAGGTCCTCCCGTCCGAACATGCGCGCCGTGTCGACCGCCGACGGCGAGCCCGCGCGCGGGTCGGCACCGGCGCCCAGCAGGACCCGCAGCACCTCCTCCTCCCCCTTGAAGGCCGCCCCGGCGATGGGGGTCTGCCCCCGCTCGTTGACGCGGTTGGGGTCGGCGCCGCGCTCCAGCAGGGCGGACACGACCGCGGCGTGGCCGTAGTAGGCGGCCAGCATGAGCAGCGAATCGCCCTTGTCGTTGGTGAGGTTGGCCGGAACGCCCGCGTCCACGTACGCGGCGAGCGTGTCGGTGTCACCGTGCCGGGCCAGGTCGAAGACCTTGGCCGCCAGTTGCAGCACCTCCGGGTCGTGAGCGGGCTCGCTCTCGGGGTTCGGTGCGCTCATCGCGTATCGCCTCCGGCTTCGCTAGCTGTGCGTTCACTGCCTGTGCATGCCGCTACCCGCGCACGCGCCACCTGTGCATGTGATCACCGGCACGTGACCATTGTGACGCTTGCGGCGTCAATCTCCCCATTTGCACCTTTCCCCGGATGGATACATGCTGTGACCCTGGAATGACTCATGGTGAGAGTCCCCCACCAGCCAGGAGACCGAGATGATCCTGTCCATTTCCGGTGTCGTCCTGCTCGGCATCGTCGTCTTCATCTTCTTCCGCAAAGACGGCCTCAAGGCATCCCACGGCGTCGTGTGCGCCCTCTTCGGCTTCTACCTCGCGAGCACCGCCATCGCCCCGAGCATCAAGGCCGGTGGCGCAAGCCTCGCCAGTTTGCTGGGCGGGATCAAGATCTGACGTGGGCCTGCCACCGCTCCCCCGGCTCCGCCTCGGCGGCGCCGGGCGCGCCCCGTTCCGCCGCGGCCGCGAGTTCGCCCGCACCGCGGCCGACAGCGCCGCCGATGTCCTCCACCCGCTGCTCGCCCTCTCCCGGGGCTTGCGGGTGCTCGCCGCCGGAGCACGGCGCCGGTGGGCGGAGCTTCCGGGCGAACAGCGGGGGCCCGCGTTCTTCGTCGCGGCCGCCTGCGTGTTCGTCGTCTTCCTGCTGCCGTACGGACCGCTGGCCTCGGCGATCGGCCTGCTCGGCGCCGCGGGCTGGGCCGGGCGGGTGCGCGCCCCCGCCTCCCCGGGGCCGGGCGCCGACGGGACCGAGCGGCTGCGCCTGATCTACGAGGCGCTGGTGCCGTACTTCGCCGCCACCGAGGACCCGGACCCGCTCTACCGCCACGGCGGTGACTGGTCGCGCCCCTTCGAGTCGTTCGACTTCGACGAGGACGGGAGGCTGACCCGGCTGCTGCTGCGGTACCCCGCGTACTTCACGGACGGCGAGGCCGAGTCCCGGGCCCGCGTCGAACAGGTGCTGTACGCGAAGTCGGGGCGCGACCGGGAGTACCTGTTCACCTGGGACGAGGAGGCGAACCGGCTCACCCTGGCGGTGCTGCCCGCCCTGTCCACCACGATCTGCGCCCAGCGCTTCGTGACCGCGCCGGGCGAGACGGTGCTCGGCTTCACGGACGCGTCATCCGTGCGGCGGACCCTGCCGGTACTGGAGGGCGTCGACGACGAGACGTCCCGGGCCCGGGACGACTGCGACGCGGGCGAGGCGGCCGACGACGGGGCGGCGGCGACGCGGGACGTGCCGCCCGTCGTCTGGCGCACCGGGCCGCGCTCCACCGAACCGCATCTGCTGGCGCTCGGCCGCCCCGGCAGCGGCACCACCACCCTGCTCCGCTCCATCCTGCTCCAGGCGCTGCCGCACGGCGACGTGCTGGTGGTGGACGGCAGCGGAACCGGCGAGTACGCGTGCCTCGGCGGCCGCGCCGGGGTGCTGGCCGTCGAATGCGGGCTCGCCGGGGTGCTGGCGACGCTGGAGTGGGCCGGGCACGAGACGGAACGGCGGCTGCTCGCCGCCAACCGCGCCCGCCAGTTCGGCCACCCGCCGCCGGACGATGTCCAGCGCCCGCTGTGGATCGTGCTGGACCGGCCGTCGGCGCTCAGCCATGTGGCGGCGGCGGACGGCCGTACGGACCCGCAGGAGCTGCTCCAGGTGCCGCTGCGGCACGGGCGGGCGGCGAACGTACGGGTCGTGGTGGCCGATCAGCTCGACGCGGCGGAGGGCCTGAGCGAGGCCGTACGGTTCCACACCCGCGCCCGGGTGGTCCTCGGCCCGGCCTCACTCGAACAGACCACCGCCGTGCTGGGCGCCCCGCCGCCGACCACCCCCGTGCCGGAGGTACCGGCGGGCCGGGGGTACGCGCGGCTCGGCGCGGGGCCGGTGCACCGGCTCCAGGTACCGGCCACGCCCGATCCGTACGACGACGCGACGAGCGAGGGCCAGCGGCGGGCGGTGCTGCGGCTGCTGCCGGGACCGGAGGCGGGCTCCCCGGGCGAGCGGGTGGTGGCCACGCGCACATGACCCCGCGCCCCGGGAGGTGAGCGCGGGTCAGGCCACCCAGGTGCGCGGGGTCTCCGCCTCCACCGTGGCGCCGGTCGCCACCAGGTCCGCGGCCGCCGCCAGGCGCTCGGCGGCCTTGTCGGCCACCGCGCCCGCCACCGTGAACGGGAGCCGGACGTAGCCCTCGAAGGCGCCGTCCACGCCGAAGCGCGGGCCCGAGGGGACGCGGACGCCCAGCCGGGCCCCGGCCTCCGCGATGCGGGAGCCGGAGAGGCCGCCGGTGCGGGCCCAGAGGGTGAGGCCGCCGTGCGGGACGGTGAACTCCCAGTCGGGGAGGTGGCGTCGTACGGCGGCCACCAGCGCGTCCCGGTTGTCGCGGGCGAGCGCGCGGCGGACCTCGATGGCCTCCTCCCAGCCGCCGGTGTTCAACAGCCAGGCGACGGCGAGCTGTTCGATGACGGGCGTGCCCAGGTCGGCGTAGGCGCGGGCGGCGACCAGGCTGCGGATGACGTCGGGCGCCGCACGGACCCAGCCGATGCGCAGCCCGGCCCAGAAGGACTTGCTCGCGGAGCCGACGGTGATGACGGTGCTGCCCGCCGGGTCGAAGGCGGAGACCGGGCGGGGCAGCTCGACGTCGTCGTCCAGCCGCAGTTCGGTCATGGTCTCGTCGGCGATCAGGACCGTCCCGGCCGCGCGGGCGGCGTCGACGAGGCCGCGGCGCTGTTCCTCGGTGGCGAGCGCGCCGGTGGGGTTGTGGAAGTCCGCGACGACGTAGGCCATGCGGGGCGCGGCGGCGCCGAGGACCTGGCGCCAGGCCGGGATGTCCCAGCCCACGAGCCGGTCGGCCATCGCGACGGGCACCAGCCGGGCGCCCGCTTCCCGCATCAGCTGGAGCACATTGGCGTAGCTGGGCGATTCGACGGCGACGCGCTCACCGGGGCGGACCATGAGCCGGCAGGTGGCGGCGACGGCGCCCATGGCGCCGGTGGTGACCATGATCTGTTCGGGCATGGTCGGTACGCCGCGGGCGGTGTAGCGGTCGGCGAGCGCCTGGCGCAGGGCGGGCAGGCCCGCGGGGTAGTCGCCGTGGGTGTGGGCGTACGGCGGCAGCTCCTCCAGGGCGCCGCGGGTCGCGCGGGTCAGCCAGGGCTCGGGGGCGGGGAGCGCGGCGCAGCCGAGGTCGATGACGGAGGCGGCGGCCTCCGGGGGCAGCGGGTCGAGTCCGCGGGTGGGCAGCGGGCTTCCGGCGGGCATGGCGGTCCAGCTGCCCGCGCCGCGCCGCGACTCCAGGAACCCCTCGCCGCGCAGCGCCTCGTAGGCGGCGGCGACGGTGGTGCGGCTGACGGCGAGCGCCGCGGCGAGTTCGCGCTCGGCGGGCAGGCGGGCCGCGACCGGGACCCGGCCCTCCAGCAGGAGCAGGCGTACGCCGTCGGCGAGCGCGCGGTAGGCGGGGACGCGGCGGCCGCCGTTGAGCGACGCGACGGGGCTCTCCACCGTCGCCTCGCGGGTGTGCTGGGAGCCGAGCAGGCGGGCCAGTTGAGGTGCCCCCACCGCGGAGGTCCACGGACTCATCGAATGCGGTCCACCTTTCCCGGATTGGCCATGGAACTGGACTGGTTTCAGGCATCAGAGTGACATGCCACCGGTCAATGGCACCAGTCCGGGCACCAATGGCCACTGACGACCACTCACCCTCAGGAGTACGCGTTGTCCAAGGAACCCTCGGGGGGCTCCCGTCTCGCCCGTCGTCTCGTCCAGCTCTACGGAGGGCTCGTGCTGTACGGCGTGGGCATGGGGCTCCAGGTGCGCGCCGCGCTCGGGCTCGATCCGTGGGACGTGTTCCACCAGGGGATCGTCAAGCGCACCCCGCTGTCGTTCGGCACGGTGACGATCATCGTCGGGGCCGCCGTGCTCCTGCTGTGGATTCCGCTGCGGCAGCGGCCGGGGCTCGGCACGGTGTCGAACGTGATGGTGATCGGGGTCACGGTGGACGCCACCCTGTGGCTCCTGCCGCAGCCGGACGCGCTGGCGCTGCGCGTTCCCCTGCTGCTGGTCTCGATCGTGGTGGGCGGCGCGGCCACCGGGCTGTACATCTCGGCGCGGTTCGGTCCGGGCCCGCGGGACGGCCTGATGACGGGGCTGCACCGGCGCACCGGCCGGTCGGTCCGGCTGGTGCGGACCGGGATCGAGGTGGCGGTGCTGGCCACGGGGTTCGCGCTGGGCGGCTCGGTGGGAGTGGGCACGGTTCTGTACGCGCTGGCCATCGGACCGCTTTCGCAGTACTTCCTGGGCCTGTTCGCGATACCCTCAGCCACCGGCGCAGCGACCGGAGACGCTCCCGAGGGGACGACGGAGAGTTCACCGGTGGTGGCGCAGGGCGGTCCACGGAGTCCGATCCGTGACCTGATTTAGCCCTCGCGTGCGTGGAGCGGTAGTGTACGCCCTTGGCCCACCAGGCGGACCGTTACTGCGCGCTAAAGCATGAGAAACGCTGGGTGACATCTGCTGCCAGATGTGACAAACCGGGCGCCTGTGGGTAGAACAACGGGGCGGCACGACGGGCGACGCATGTCCCAGTACGGGAATCTTCACCGCCGACCGGACGTTGACCGGATGACGACGACAGCGACACCTGTCCTGTGGGCGAGAAGCCCGGGAGGCACGATTCATGAGTGAGCGAGCTCTTCGCGGCACGCGACTCGTGGTGACCAGCTACGAGACCGACCGCGGCATCGATCTGGCCCCGCGCCAGGCGGTGGAGTACGCATGCCAGAACGGACACCGATTCGAGATGCCGTTCTCGGTGGAGGCGGAGATTCCGCCGGAGTGGGAGTGCAAGGCGTGCGGCGCCATGGCACTCCTGGTGGACGGCGAGGGACCTGAGGAGAAGAAGGGCAAGCCCGCGCGCACGCACTGGGACATGCTCATGGAGCGGCGTACCCGTGAAGAGCTGGAGGAGGTGCTGGCCGAGCGGCTGGCGATCCTTCGGTCGGGCGCCATGAACATCGCCGTGCATCCGCGCGACACGAGCCGTAAGTCTGCCTGACCTTCACGGCAGTACTGACGCACAAGGGCCGGGGCCACTGCTGAGCAGTGGCCCCGGCCCTTGTGCGCTTTTCGATCAGTCCTTGTCGTCCCGGACCACATCGCCCCGGACCACGTCCCCCCGGCCCGCGTCGTCCCGGCCCGCGTCGTCCCGGCTCACATCGTCGCGGACCACCTCGCCCTGGATGACCTGGCCCTCCCGCGAGCCCTCGGCCGAACCCGCCCCCGGCTGCCGCCCCGGTCCGCCCTGCCCGAAGGCGACGCCCAGCGAGCCCGGCGTGTAGCCCATCCGGCGCGACAGCGCGGACTCGGCGCGCCGCCGCAGCACCGCCGCCGTCGGCGGGAACAGGCACAGCAGCGCGGCCACGTCCGAGAGCAGCCCCGGAATCATCAGCAGCAGCCCGCCAAGCATGGTGAAGGAGTTGCCGGTACGCCCCGGCTGCTCGGCGGGCTCCGCGCCCGGCTGCATCGTCCGGGCCAGGTTCTGCCAGGCCCGGCGCCCCGCCCGCTTGACGACGGCCGCGCCGCCGACCGCGCCCGCGATCAGCAGCAGGAAGACGGTGAACCCACCGGCCGCCTCCGCGACCAGGGTCAGCAGCCAGATCTCCAGCACCAGCCAGGCGGCGATGCCCAGCGGTACGAACGTGCGGGCACGGCTGCGCTTCGGGCGGGTCGGGTCGCTCTGCGGGGATGCGCCGGTCATCATGCCTCCAAGTGTGCCCGGGCCCGAGCGCTGTACGGACCCCGGGGCGTGGATCCAGGCAGCCCCGGACGCGCATCCACGGGGAATCGGCGGCGGCCGTCCGGGTACCCGCCGCCGCGGAGGTGGCGGAATGTCCGGTCTGCTCGAAGTGCTCGCCTGGTGGCTGGTGCTGACCGGGGTCTGGCTGGTGCTCATCAGCACCGTCGACTCCCTGGAGGTCATGGTGGGCGCGGCCGCCGCGCTGCCCACCGCCCTCGTCGCCCGCGCCGCGCGCCGGGTGGTGACGGGCCGGTGAGGGCGGACGACGGCTGGCTGCTGGTGGCGCTGGTGCCGCTGCTCGCCCTCGTACCGGTGCTGTGGTGGGTCTCCCGCGGGGCACCGGAGGACCGGTTGATCGCCCAGAACCTCAGCTCGCTGCTGGGCGGTCTGGCGCTGCTCCCGGCCGCGCAGGGCTTCGGGCGCCCCGGATACCTGGACGTGGCCCTCGTCCTGTCCGTGCTCGGGCCCACCGGCACGCTGATCTACGCCCGCTTCCTCGGCGTCCTGCCCGGCTCCCGGCTGGTGCGCCGGACGGCCCTGCTCGGGGTTCCGGCGATCGTGCTGCCGCTGTGCGTGGCGGCCGGGCCCGGCCGGTCGATGGCGAAGCTGCTGCTGATCGGGGCGCTGCTGATCGCGGGCAGCGTGGTGACCGGCGCGGGCGGCGGCCGCATGCGGAAGGGCGCGGCGGACGGGGGCCGTACGGCATGACCGATGCCCTGATCGTCGTGGCGCTGCTGCTGGTCGCGGGCGCCGCCACCGCCGCCGTGCTCAACCGCGACCCGGTGCGGCAGGCGCTCGTGCTGTCGTTCCTCGGGCTGGCGCTGGCCCTGCTGTTCACGTTCCTCCAGGCCCCGGACGTCGCGTTGTCCCAGCTCGCGGTGGGCTCCGCGGTGACCCCGCTGATGATCCTGCTGACCGTACGGAAGGTGCGCCGCCGCCCCGGAGACGGAACCGGAGACGGAACCGGAGCCGGACCCCACGGCGAGCCGGACGAGCCGCGCGAGCGCGAGCGATGAGCGCCCGCGGGCGGCTGTGGCTCTTCCTGGCGGGAGCGGCCGCCTTCGCGGCGCTGTTCGCCACCGCCTGCTTCTCCCTGCCGCCGTTCGGCAGCGGCCCCCATCCGTACGGGGAGCGGGCCGTGCGCGCCGCCCTGAGCCACCACACGGCCAACGTGATCGCGTCCGTCAACTTCGACCTGCGCGCCCTGGACACGCTCGGCGAGGAGACGATCCTGTTCGCCGCGGTGCTCGGCACCGTCGTCCTGCTCCGCCAGACCGCCGACGAGCAGCGGAGGCGGCCCGCGCCCGCCGTGGTGCGTCCCCGGGTGCGCTGGTTCGCGCTGGCGATGCTGCCGCTCGCGATGCTGACCGGCCTGTATGTGATCGCACACGGCCAGATCAGCCCGGGCGGCGGCTTCCAGGGCGGGGTGGTCACGGCGACGGCGCTGCACCTTCTCTACCTCGCCGCCGACTACCGGGCGCCGGAGCGGGTCCGGCCGGTCCCCCTGTACGAGATCGGGGACGCCGCCGGCGAGGCGGCCTATGTCGTCACCGGGCTCGGGGCGCTCCTCGCGGGATCGGCTTTCCTCGCCAACGTCCTCCCCCTGGGCACCTTCGCCACCCTGTCCTCCGGCGGCACCGTGATCCTGCTGAACGCGGCCGTCGGCATCGAGGTCACCAGCGGGATCGTCGTCCTGCTGGCCCGGTTCCTGGACCAGGCCGTGGAGATCGAGAACGCCGACGACGGAAACGACCACGGAAACGACGGAAAGGAGCGGGTGTGACGGTCCTGCCGTACCTGATCGCCGGATGGATCTTCCTGATCGGGGTGTACGGGCTGGTGACCAGCCGGAACCTGATCCATGCCGTGGGGTGCCTGGCCGTCACCCAGTCCTCCACGTATGTGCTGCTGCTCGGCGTCGGCTACCACCGCGGCGGCACCGCCCCGGTGTTCTCCGACGCGCCCACCGACAGCCGCGTGGTCGACCCCGTGGTCCAGGCGCTCGCCCTCACCGACATCGTGGTGGGCGCGACGGTGACCGCGCTGCTGCTCGCCCTCGTCGTCCAGCTCCGCAAACGGCACGGCACGGTCGACCCGGACGCGCTGTCCGAGCTGAAGGGCTGACCGGATGGACGCCGCGCGGCTGCTGCCGCTGGTGGTGGCCGTACCGCTGTTCGGCGCGGCGGTGCTGGTGGCCGCCGGGCGGCGGCTGCCCCGGCTCGCCTCCGACGTCCTGGGCTGCGCCTTCGCCGCCGCCACCGCCGCGACGACGCTGATCCTGGCGGGGCACTCCACGGGCCGTCCCGTGGAATGGGTGGGCGGCTGGCGCCCGGTGCGGGGCGAGGGCGTGGGCATCGTGCTGGTGGGCGATCCGCTGGGCACCGGGCTCGCGGCGCTGGTCTCGCTGCTGGTGGTGGCCGTCCTGGTCTACTCCTGGCGCTACTTCGAGGAGCCGCCGCGCGGCCACACCGGCTCCTTCCCGGCGCTGATCCTGCTCTTCCAGGCGGGCATGTGCGGCTTCGCGCTGACCGGGGACCTGTTCAACGCGTTCGTCTTCTTCGAGCTGATGGGCGTCGTCGCGTACGCCCTGACCGGCTTCCGGGTGGAGGAGCCGAAGCCGCTCCAGGGGGCGCTGGCCTTCGGCGTGGTGAACTCCCTCGGCGCCTACTGCATGCTGCTGGGCATCACGCTGCTGTACGCGCGCACCGGGGAGCTGGGCTTCGCCCAGCTCGGGCGGGCGCTGGACGCGCGCCCTCCGGACGCCCTCGTCCTCGCCGCGTTCGTCCTGGTGACGACGGGCCTGCTGGTGAAGGCGGCCGCGGTGCCCTTCCACTTCTGGCTGCCCGACGCGCACGCGGTCGCCCCCACGCCGGTGTGCATGCTGCTGTCGGGCGTCATGGTGGAGCTGGGGGTGTACGGGGTCGGCCGGGTCTACGGGACGGTCTTCGCGGGCCCGGGCGGCATCGCGCACCCCGCCTTCACCCACGCGCTGCTGGCCCTCGGCGTGCTCACGGCCGTCCTGGGCGCGCTCATGTGCTGGCAGCAGCGCCATCTCAAGCGGCTGCTGGCGTTCTCCACGGTGGCCCACACCGGGCTGTTCCTGATCGGTCTGGCCGTGCTCTCCCCCGACGCCGTCTCCGGGACGGCGCTGTACGTCGCCGGTCACGCGGGCGTGAAGGCGGCGCTGTTCGCGTGCGCGGGCATCCTGCTCGACCGGTACGCCTCCGTGGACGAGCACGAGCTGTACGGGAAGGCCCGGGAACTCCGCCTGGTGGGGGTCCTGTTCGCGGTCGCCGGCCTGGCGCTGTGCGGGCTGCCGCCGTTCGGCCCGGGGCTCGGCAAGGCGGTCGCGGAGGAGGCCGCCGGGCATGCGGCGGGCTGGCTGCCCGCGCTGTACGTCGTGGTGTCGGCGGTGACCGGCGGCGCGGTGCTGCGGGTGGGCCTGCGGGTCTTCGCCGGGGCGGGCCGACCGCCGCGCAACGGGCGGAGCGCGGGCCCGGAGACCACCGGCGAGGAGGAGCCGGAGACCGGCGGCCGCCTCGGGCGCATCCCGGTGCCGATGCTGGCCGTACCGGCGGTGCTGCTGGCCGGGGCGCTGGCGGTCGGGCTGACCCCGTCGCTGGCGTCGGCCGCCGGCCGGGCCGGGGCGCTGTTCGCCGACGGCTCCGGCTACCGGCACGCGGTACTCGGCGGACGTGCGGCGTCCGCCCCGGCGTTCGTTCCGCCGCACTGGTCGGCGGCCGGGCTCCTGCTCGGGCTGCTCTCCACTGCCCTCGCCATCGCCCTGGCCGCACTCGCGGTGCGGCGGCCCGCCCGCACCGGGGCGGCCGCGCTGCTCGCGCCCGTACGGCGGCTCCAGTCCGGGCACGTCGGCGACTACGTCGCCTGGATGGTCGCCGGGACGGCACTGCTGACCGCGCTGACCGTCCCGGGGATCCGCTAGCGGATCGTTTCGGCGTCTGGGTGTCCGGGCGTCCGGCACCTGGGCCTTGGGGCGCCCGGCTGTCCCGGTGTCAGCGGTTACGGCGCAGAGCGGAGATCAGCTGACTCTTCGACATCTGCGACCTGCCCTCGATCCCGGCCTTCTGGGCCTCGCGGTACAGGTCCTCCTTGGTACGCGCCTCCATGCCGCCGGACTTCGCACCCTTGGGGGCCATCGTCCTGCGCTGTGTGCGCTTGCTGCTCTTCATGGTCGTCTTGGGCATGTTCCGCCTCCTTCCGCCTTCAGTGTCCGGCAGATGACGGAACGCCGCCCGTGGGACTACTCCGAGCGCGCACGACCCCCGGCGGGCTACGGCTCCTTGCGGCCCAGCAGCTTGTTCACGCGCGAGCCCACGCCCCAGGACATGACGCGCCAGGCCGCCTCGGTGACGATGTCCCGGCTCATCTTGCTCTCCCCGCGCTCGCGCTCGATGAACGTGACGGGGACCTCGATGACGTGGAAGCCCGCCTTGACGGCGCGCCAGGCCAGGTCGATCTGGAAGCAGTAGCCCTGGGAGGCGACGGCCTCCATGCCGAGCCCCTCCAGGGTCTCCTTGCGGAAGGCCCGGTAACCCGCCGTCATGTCGCGGATCGGCACGTCCAGCATGAGCCGGGAGTACGTGCTGCCGCCCCGGGAGATGAACTCGCGGGACTTGGGCCAGTTGACGATCCGTCCGCCGGGCACCCAGCGCGAGCCGATCACCAGGTCGGCGCCCTTGAGCGCGGTGAGCAGCCGGGGCAGCTCCTCGGGCTGGTGCGAGCCGTCCGCGTCCATCTCCACCAGGACGCCGTAGCCGTGCTCGATGCCCCAGCGGAAGCCCGCCAGATAGGCGGCGCCCAGGCCCTCCTTGCCCTTGCGGTGCAGGACCTTGACGTGGTCGTCGTCGGCCGCCAGCTCGTCGGCGACCTTGCCGGTGCCGTCCGGGCTGTTGTCGTCGGCGACGAGGATGTGGGCGTCCGGTACGGTCTCCCGGACCCGGGCGACGATCGGCGCGATGTTCTCCGCCTCGTTGTAGGTCGGAATGATCACCAGAACGGTGCCCAGCGGACCGTACTTCCGCCGTCCGCCGTCGTCCTGGCCGGTGCGGCGCGGCTCCGGACCCCCGTCTGCGGTGCCCGGCCTGTCGGCCTCGGTGCCCGGCCCCTCGGCCCCGGTGCGCGGCTGGTCGGCCTCGGTGGTCGGCTCCTCGGCCTCGCGTGCGTCGCTCACGGCTACTGCCCCTTCTTGTCCGTACGTCCCCGACGGCCAATCATGATCGCGGCCGCGCAGGACAGAACGCCCACCATAGCGAGCACCCACTCCGGGGTCGCACCGACGCGGTCGGCGAGGGTCGTGCCGTCACGCAGCGGGATGCGCGCGGTGAGCACATCTTGCGTGAATTCTTTCGTCCGCTGCTCGATCGTGCCATCCGGCGCGACGACCGCGCTGATCCCGCTGGTGGCTGCGCTGATCACCGGACGGCCGTGCTCGACGGCCCGCAGCCGGTACATGGCCAGCTGCTGCTCGGGCTGGCCGGTGCGGCCGTAGGTGGCGTTGTTGGTCTGGACGACGAGCGCGCGGGCGCCCGCGTTGACCGTGTCGCGGACGATCTCGTCGTACGCGACCTCGAAGCAGATCACGTCACCCAGCCGGGCCGGGCCGACCTTCATCAGCCCGGTGTGGTCGCCGGGGTAGAAGTCGCGGGGGACGCGCTGGAGCCGGGTGATGATCTTGCTCAGTTCCTTGCGGAACGGCACGTACTCGCCGAAGGGCACCGGGTGCTGCTTGGTGTACGAGGCGCCGGGGCCGTCCTTGGGGTCCCAGACGATGCCCTGGTTGAACACGTACCCCTCCTTGGAGGGGTGGTCGACCAGGGCGCCGACCAGCACGGGCACGCCGATCGCCCTCACGGCCTCGTCGATCCGGGCGTAGGCCTCCCGGTACTGGAAGGGGTCCAGGTCGGAGGAGTTCTCCGGCCATATGACGAGGTCGGGCTTCTTGATCCGGCCGGCCTTGACGTCCTTGGCCAGGTCGAGCGTGGCGTCCACGTGGTTGTTGAGGATCTTCATGGGGCGGCCCAGGAAGTCCATGCCCGCCTGCTGCACGTTGCCCTGGACGACGGCCACGTCCACGCTGTCGTCCGCGCGCGTCGGGATCGGCACCGCGTATCCGGCCGCGGTCACCGCGGCCGCGACGACGACCGCACCGGCGGCGGGCAGCGCGCCCCGCACCGAGAGCCGCCCGTCCGCCCGCAGCCGCCACAGGGCGAACGCGGCGGAGGCCAGCAGTCCGCCGGTCAGCGCGACGGCGAAGGTGACCAGCGGAGCGCCGCCGACCGCGGCGAGCGGGGTGAACGGCGACCCGGTGTTGGCGAAGGCCAGCCGACCCCAGGGGAAGCCGCCGAACGGCACCCGGTCCCGGGCCCACTCCTCCGCCACCCACAGACAGGCCGTCCACAGCGGCCACAGGGACGGCACCGGCAGCCGGGAGACCAGCGCGAACCCGGCACCCATCAGCACCAGGAAGAGCGACTCGATGACGGACAGGCCGATCACCGCGTCCCAGCCCACCACGTGGAGCCACTTCAGCAGCAGCACGAAGAACGGCAGCCCGAACGCGAACCCCGTCCAGGCGCCCTGGCGAGCGGTGCGGCCGTACGTGAGCAGGCTCAGGGCGGCCACGGCCAGCAGCGACAGCGGCCAGGCCCCGAACGGCGGGAAGGCGAACCCGAGCGCGAGCCCGGCGACGGCCGCGAGCGCGCTGCGCCCCGCCTCACGGCGGGCGAGCCCGCCCAGGCGGCGCCACCGGCCGGGGCGGTCCCCGCCGGGGGGCGTGGACGCCTCCGCCGCGGCGTCGCCCTGGTCGCCCGTACGGGGCGCGTCCGCGGGCGTCCGCGGCCCGTCCGGTCGTTCTTCGGCCGGGCCGGACGAGGCGGCTTCGGCGGTGGTGTCGGAACCCGAGGGCACGATGCGGCCTTCCTGCCAATCAAGCTGTGGTGAGGTTGACCGTATAACGCGGGCGCGCGGCTGTGTCCCCGAGGTGTGGAACGCAGGGAATGAAGACCGGGGTTCCCTGTTCTGACCTGTGCAGACCCATGCGGGCCTGTTCGGAGCGGGTCTGGTTTGGCGGGGTTTCGGCGGAGTTTCGGCGGATGCCGCCCCCTCGCGGGGGGCGGTCCGCCGTGTGCGTGCGGATGGGGGCCCGACGCCCTTCGGGCCGGCCTGGGACCCGCTGGCTGCGGGTCGACCGAGAGCCGTTGTCTACTGAGCGTCCGGGCCCCTCCCGGGTCGCACCTGCCGACCCGGCGACCCTTCCTCGCCCCCGTGCGCTGGACCTGGCTCCCAGTGGTGACGGCCTGGGCGGCGCGTCTCCCTCTGGCCCAGCGGCGTTCGACGACTGCGTGAAGATTCCCCGGTCGGGTGTCCAGTGGTGGACGGGGCCGAACCTACCGGCCACCGACCGGACCCTGTCAACAGTCGCATGACCTGCGCCGTTTCCTCAAATGACCAGGTCAGTACGGACAATGTTCAGCCGCCGCGACAGGCCGGTGGGACATCGTTCGGCGGTACGCGAACGCGTCGCGTCACTCGTCCGGACGGCTGTGCACGGTGCGTCCGGCCACCACCGTGCGCACGCACACGGGCAGTTGGCCGCCGGGAGTGAGGTCGGGCAGCCCGGGCGTGCCGGAGCGCGGATCGGTCGACCAGCCCGCCACCCGCGTGTCGGGGACCTGGACGACGAGTTCGCCGGTCCGCCACACCGCGTAGTCGGCGGGCGCGCCGGGCACGAGGACGCCCGCGTCGTCCCGTCCGATGGCCCGCCAGCCGCCGCGGGTGTGGGCGGTGAAGGCGGCGCGGGCGGAGACGCGGTGCTCGGGGGTGCGGTGGAAGGCGGCGGCGCGCACGGTGCCCCACGGGTCCAGCGGGGTGACGGGGCTGTCGGAGCCGAGCGCCAGGGGCACCCCGGCCCGCAGCAGCGCCGCGTACGGGTTGAGGGTGCGGGCCCGCTCGGGACCGAGCCGCTGGGCGTACATGCCCTCCTCGCCGCCCCAGGCGGCGTCGAAGGCGGGCTGGACGGAGGCGGTGAGGCCGAGGTCGGCGAAGGCGGCGATGGTCTCGGGGGTGAGCATCTCGGCGTGCTCGACGCGGTGCCGGGCGGCGCGGATCCGGGCGAGGCCGACCTTGTCGGCGGCGGCCCGTACGCCCTCGACGACGGCGGAGACGGCGGCGTCGCCGATGGCGTGGAACCCGGCCTGGACGCCGCCCTCGGTGCAGACGGCGACATGGGCGGCGACGGCGGCCGCGTCCAGGTAGGCGGTGCCGCTGTGCGGGGCGTCGGCGTACGGCGCGTGGAGGCAGGCGGTGTGGGAGCCCAGGGAGCCGTCCACGAAGAGGTCCCCGGCGGCCCCGGCGGCGCCCAGCGCCCGCACCTTCTCCAGGTCGGCGGCGCTCGTCACGGCCTCGGCCCAGTAGCCGTGGACCCGGGGGCCGGGCCCCTCGGCGGCGAGCCGCAGCAGCCCGGTGAGGTCATCCTCGCCGGAGATGCCGGGGCCCGCGCATTCGTGGACCGAGCCGATGCCCATCGAGGCGGCGTGGGCGAGGGCGGCGCGCTGGGCGTCCTCGCGCTGCCGCGCCGTCACGCTCGCGTACGCGGCGGCGCGTACGGCGTGGTGGGCGTCGGCGGTGAGCGGCGCGTCGGGGTGGTAACCGGTGCGTCCGGTGATGTCCGGGACGCGGTCGAGCAGCGCGGTGGTGACCACCGCGGAGTGCACATCGGCCCGGCTGAGGTAGAGGGGCCGGCCGCCGGTGGCCTCGTCCAGTTCGGCGCGGGAGGGCGGGCGGCCCCCGGGCCAGCCGCTGGCGTCCCAGCCATGGCCGAGAAGCGTCTGGTCGGCGGGGTGGGCGGCGGCGTACGCACGCACCCGCTCCAGGGCTTCGGCGAGGGTGGGGACGCCCGTCAGATCGAGGCCGGTGAGGGCGAGTCCGGTGGCGGTGGTGTGCACGTGCGCATCGGTGAACGCGGGGGTCACCAGCGCCCCGTCCAGCCGCACCACCTCGTCCACGCCGTCGGCGAAGCCGTCCGCGGCGCCCTCGGAGCCGACCCAGGCGATGGTGTCGCCCTCGATGACCATCGCGGTCGCGAACGGGTCGGCGGGGCTGTGCACCTCGCCCCCGCGCAGCAGGACGGTACGGCCTTCGTCGGCCTGGACGGGGGTCGGGTCGTTCACGGCGGGCTGCCTCGCGGGGTCGGTTTTCGGACGTTTCCGGGCACGGGGGATCACACGTCCGGCCGGGCCCGTACGGGGTCGGTCAGACGCGCGGCGGGCGCGCCTCGTACGGAGTGGACAGGACGACGGTGGTGCGGGTGGAGACCCCGGCCAGCGAGCGGATCCGGCTGAGCAGGTGCTCCAGCTCCAGCGGCGTGGCGACCCGCACCTTGAGGATGTAGTTCTCGTCGCCCGCGACGCTGTGGCACGCCTCGATCTCCGGCACCTCGGCGAGCCGGTCGGAGATGTCGTCCGGCGCGCTGGGGTCGAAGGGTTTCACCGAGATGAAGGCGGTCAGGGGCAGCCCCACGGCCTCCGGGTCCACGACGGCCGCGTAACCGCGGATGACACCCCGCTGTTCGAGGCGGCGGACCCGCTGATGCACGGCCGATGTGGACAGGCCGGTGGCCTTGCCCAGGTCCGTGTAGCTCATCCGCCCGTCCTTGACGAGCAGCTCCACGATTTGTCTGTCCAACTCCTCCACAGCCGATCACCTTATGTGGTCGGAGGCGTCCGGGCCCAGCGGGCGCACCCGCTTACCCGGTGCGGCGCGACGCATCTGCACGGGGCATGTGACGAACACCACATCTCCTCATGGGTGTCCTATGAGATGCGGCGATTACCTATGCGGCGGCAAGGGAAATGCTTGCTGTGGTCGAGGCCGACGCGCCTGGCCAGCCCACCCGAGGGGGAAATCTCATGCAGCATGTTGAGCGCCTCGACGAAGGCGACGTCGAATCCTACGAGACCTACGAGATGTTCCGGGTCATCTGCCCGGACTGCGCGCAGCCCATCGCCCTGCTCGCGGACGAGGACGTTCTCCCGGAGCACGCGCTGTGCCCGTCTCCGTGGAACCCGTTCGGGCTGACGGTGTGCGCCGGTACCGGGCGCGGGGTGGCGGACGCCGCCGCCGCGGACGCCTCGCTCGACGCACTCGAGCAGGACGCGGCGCTGCTGCTGACGCTTCCGGAGGGCCTGGACTGGCGGAAGCAGCCCTTCTCGCACATCGGCGGCCCGGGCTCGCGCCCGATCAGGACGCCGATGACGCTGCGCCACGCCGCGTCCCGCTCGTAACACCGTCAAGCCGCGCAGGACACGCGAACACGGCGGGGGCCCGGCACTGCCGCGCCCCCTGACCGCTCCGTCACGGCAATCCGTGCGGCGAACGCCGCCTACCGGCTTTCCGGACCCGCGACGCTGCGCGCGATGACCACGCGCTGGATCTGGTTGGTGCCCTCCACGATCTGGAGGACCTTGGCCTCGCGCATATAGCGCTCGACCGGGAAGTCCGCCGTGTAGCCGTAGCCGCCGAACAGCTGGACCGCGTCGGTGGTGACGCGCATCGCGGTGTCGGTGCAGAACAGCTTGGCCATGGCCGCCTGCTTGGAGAACGGCCGCCCCGCGTCCCGCAGCCGGGCGGCGGCCAGGTAGAGGGCGCGCCCGGCCTCGATCTGGGTGGCCATGTCGGCCAGCATGAACCTCAGCCCCTGGAAGTCGGCTATCGGACGGCCGAACTGCTGCCGCTGCGCGGTGTACGCCAGCGCCTCGTCCAGGGCCGCCTGCGCGAGGCCGATCGCGCAGGCCGCGATGCCCAGGCGGCCCGCGTCGAGGGCGGACAGGGCGATGGCGAAGCCCTGGCCCTCCTCGCCGATCCGGCGGGTGTCGGGGACCCGGACCCGGTCGAGGTGGATCTGCGCGGTGGGCGAGCCGTTCATGCCCATCTTGCGCTCGGGGGCGGCGGCGGAGAGCCCGGGGGCGTCACCGGGCACCAGGAACGCGCTGATGCCACGGGTGCGCTCGGGGCCGGTGCGGGCGAGGACGGTGTAGAAGTCGGCGATGCCGCCGTGGGTGATCCACGCCTTGCCGCCCTCCAGCGTCCAGGTGTCGCCCTCCCGGGTGGCCCGGGTGGTGAGGGCGGCGGCGTCGGACCCGGAGGAGGGCTCGGAGAGGCAGTACGCCCCGAGCAGCCCGCCGCCCAGCATCGCCGGAAGGTGCTCGGCCAGCTGCTCCTTGCTGCCGTATCCGGCGAGGCCGTGGCAGGACAGGGTGTGGACGCTGACGCCGAGGCCGACGGTGAGGCGGGCCGCGGCCAGCTCCTCCAGGACCTGGAGGTAGACCTCGTACGGCTGGTCGCCGCCGCCGAACTCCTCGGGGTACACCAGCCCCAGCAGCCCCGATTCGGACAGCAGGGTGAACAGTTCGCGGGGGAAGCGCCCGGCGGCCTCCTCCTCGGCGGCGCGGGGACGGATCTCCCGCTCGGTCAGCTCGCGGACGAGCGAGATCAGGTCGCGGGCTTCCTCAGTGGGCAGTTCGCGTTCCACCGGCTGCGGGCCGTGGTCGGTCATGGCGGCGCTCTCCTCTCCCTGTAGGGCGCGGCGGCGGCGTACGCGCCCGGTGGGGCGGCGCCGCCCGTGTCCTGCCGTCGAGCCGGCCCTCCCGCCGGGTCGCGAACGGGTGATGACCTGCACCGTGGCGGTTGGAGTATGCCCGATCCAGGGGCCCGCGTCACCGGTGTATCGATCTTCAACAAAGTTCGTCCGTCCGGGTGTTGCCCGGACCCGGATTGGCCCAGACCATTGACCCCACTGGTCTAGTCCTTCTACCGTTCTCCCACCCTGCCCTGCGCGTGCATGTCAATATCGGGTCAGGTCGTCGGGCACTTCACCTCCCCTCACCCCCACCGAGGAGAATCCATGCTCAGACCACGCGGACTACGGGCCGCACTCGCGGCCCTGTCGACGGCGGTGCTGACCGCCACCCTGCTCGCGGGCGCGGCGACGGCCAGCCCCGGCGCCGCCCCGGCGGCGGAGTCCCCCACCAGCGCCAAGGCTCCGCAGGCGGCCGGCAACAAGGTGGTCGGCTACTTCACCGAATGGGGCATCTACCAGCGGAATTACCACGTCAAGAACGTGGAGACCTCCGGGTCCGCCGCCAAGCTCACCCACATCAACTACGCCTTCGGCAACGTCACCGGCGGCAAATGCGCGATCGGTGACGCCTACGCGGACTACGACAAGGCGTACGACGCGGCGAGCAGCGTCGACGGCAAGGCCGACACCTGGGACGCGGGCGCCCTGCGCGGCAACTTCAACCAGCTGCGCAAGCTCAAGAAGCTGCACCCGAACCTCAAGGTCCTGTGGTCCTTCGGCGGCTGGACCTGGTCGAACGGGTTCGGCGAGGCGGCCAAGAACCCCGCGGCGTTCGCCCAGTCCTGCTACAACCTGGTCGAGGACCCGCGCTGGGCTGACGTCTTCGACGGCATCGACATCGACTGGGAGTACCCCAACGCCTGCGGCAACACCTGCGACACCAGCGGCCGGGCCGCGTTCAAGAACGTGATGGCCGCGATGCGCGCCAAGTTCGGCCAGAACAACCTGGTCACCGCCGCGATCACGGCCGACGCCTCGTCCGGCGGCAAGATCGACGCTGCCGACTACGCGGGCGCCGCGCAATACGTGGACTGGTACAACCCCATGACGTACGACTTCTTCGGCGCCTGGGCGGCCCAGGGCCCGACCGCCCCGCACTCGCCGCTGACCTCCTACGGCGGCCTGCCCCAGCAGGGCTTCTACACCGACGCCGCGATCCAGAAGCTCAGGGGGCTCGGCGTCCCGGCCTCGAAGCTGCTGCTCGGCGTCGGCTTCTACGGACGCGGCTGGAGCGGCGTCAGCCAGGCCGCCCCCGGCGGCACCGCGACCGGCGCCGCGCCGGGGACGTACGAGGCGGGCATCGAGGACTACAAGGTGCTCAAGCGCGCGCGCGGGGACGTACGAGGCGGGCATCGAGGACTACAAGGTGCTCAAGAGCAAGTGCCCGGCCACCGGCACGGTCGCCGGAACGGCGTACGCGCACTGCGGCAACCAGTGGTGGAGCTACGACACCCCCGCCACCATCGCCGGGAAGATGACCTACAAGCAGCAGCAGGGCCTCGGCGGCACCTTCTTCTGGGAGCTGAGCGGCGACACCACCAACGGAGAGCTGATCAAGGCCATCAACTGAGACCGTCAACTAAACGTAAGTGATCGGCCGAAGGAGCCGGGAGCCAGGTGCTCCCGGCTCCTTCGTACCCGCCAGTAGCCCAGCGCGCAAGCGCCTCGCGCACATGCCGCACGCATGCGCCGAAAACCCGCGCTCCGATGAACCGATCCGGCACCGGAGCCGTATCGCAACGCGGCTTGTTCTGACTATTGCGGGGCATCCGCCTCACAAGGAAATCTGAGCGCTGGGGTGGCCCTGACCGGCCCGTTGCGCATGAACCAAAGGATCGATCATGAGTTCCGAGCAGTGCCCGAGCTGTGGCGGCCAACTCGCCGTCAACCAGGACGGGTGGAAGATCTGCCACTCCTGCGGCTACGCCTCACCGCCCGGCTTCGCACCCGCCCCCGCGCCCGGCGGCTGCGCCGTCCCCGCCGCCCCTCCCACCTGACCCTCCGACCCATCCGACCCCCCGTACCGTTGAGCGAGGCCCCGTGGTCAATCCCTGGCTGGCGATGGCGTCCGGCACCGATCCGGCGGAGCGCACCCGTGCGGTGCGCCGCGCCCACGAGGCGTTCCTGACGGAGGGGGCCGTGGGCCCGGCCGTCCGCCCGGTGGTGGCGGACTCCTGGCGGCGTTCCGTCGACGCCCGGGTGGCGCAGGAGTGCGTGGCACCGATCGATCTGGCGGACGACGCGCTGGAGGCGTACCGGGCGGACCATCCGCTGGCCGGGGTGATGCCGCTCTTCCGCGAACTGCTGGGAAGCATCGCGCACGACGGCGCCCATCTCCTCGCGGTCTGCGACGACCTCGGCCGCATGCTGTGGGTGGAGGGGCACACGGGGATGCGCCACCGGGCCGAGCGGATGAACTTCGTGGCCGGGGCGCGCTGGGACGAGCGCCACGCCGGGACCAACGCCCCCGGCACCGCGCTCACGGTCGACCACGCGGTGCAGATTTTCGCCACGGAGCACTTCAACCGCAGCGTGCAGCCGTGGACCTGCGCCGCGGCCCCCATCCACGACCCGCACTCCGGGCGGCTGCTGGGCGCGGTGGACCTCACCGGCGGCGACCATCTGGCCGCCCCGCACAGCCTCGCCCTGGTCCAGGCGACCGCCCGCGCCGCCGAGGCGCAGCTGGCCGCCCTGGCGCCCCCGGCGCGCGGGCCGCGCGTCGCGCTGACGGCGCTGGGCCGCGACGAGGCGCTGCTGGTCACCGAGGAGCGGCGGCTGCGGCTCGGGCGGCGGCACAGCGAGATCATGGTGCTGCTCGCGGGCCATCCGGAGGGCCTCAGCGGCGACAGGCTGGCGCTGGAGCTGTACGGGCCGCGGGCCGACCACCGGTCGCCGGTGACGCTGCGCGCCGAGATGTCCCGGCTGCGCCGGCTGGTGGGCCCGCTGCTGGGCTCGCGCCCGTACCGGCTGTGCACGCCGGTGCGGACCGATGTGAGCGTGGCGGCCGAGGAGGTGGCGGCCGGTGAGGTGGCCGCGGCCCTGCGGGCGTATCCGGGGCCGCTGCTGCCGATGTCGGAGGCGCCCGGGGTGTGCCGGATGCGGCGGACGCTGGAGGACGGGCTGCGGCGGGCCGTGCTGTCCCGCGGTGACCTGGAGCTGCTGCGGCGCTGGGCGCAGACGCCATGGGGCGAGGACGACCTGGAGGTGGCGGAGGCACTGCTGGCCGCGTATCCGCCGCACTCCCCCGGCCGGGCGGCCCCGGCGGCGCGGGTGCGGCGGCTGCGCGAGGTGTACGGACTGGCGGACGCCGCCCGGGAGGACGGCCTGCGGGAGGACGCCCACGGGGACGCAACGTTGCTGCAACGTTGCCACGTCTAGCCTCCCCTCATCTCCGCCCGTCCCGTGGCGGGCGGAGCCCGCAGGCACGACAGGGAGGGCCGCCCCCATGACGCGTTACGCAAACCCCGGCTCCGAGGGATCGGTTGTCAGCTACCAGCCGCGCTACGACCACTGGATCGGCGGGGAGTACGTACCGCCCGCCAAGGGCCGCTACTTCGAGAACCCGACCCCGGTCAACGGGCAGCCGTTCACCGAGATCGCCCGGGGCACCGCCGCGGACGTCGAACGCGCCCTGGACGCCGCGCACGCGGCCGCGCCCGCCTGGGGCCGTACGGCGCCCGCCGAGCGCGCCGCGGTGCTGCTGAGGATCGCGGACCGCATGGAGCAGCACCTCGAAGAGCTGGCGGTCGCGGAGAGCTGGGAGAACGGCAAGCCGGTACGGGAGACCCTGGCCGCCGACATCCCGCTGGCCATCGACCACTTCCGCTACTTCGCGGGGGCGATGCGCGCCCAGGAGGGCAGCCTCTCCGAGATCGACGACGACACGGTCGCCTACCACTTCCACGAGCCGCTGGGCGTGGTCGCCCAGATCATCCCGTGGAACTTCCCGATCCTGATGGCCGCCTGGAAGCTCGCCCCGGCACTCGCCGCGGGCAACGCGGTGATCCTCAAGCCCGCCGAGCAGACGCCCGCCTCGATCCACGTCTGGATGAACCGGGTGGCCGACCTGCTGCCGCCCGGCGTCGTCAACATCGTCAACGGCTTCGGGGTGGAGGCCGGAAAGCCGCTGGCCTCCAGCCCGCGGGTGGCCAAGGTCGCCTTCACCGGCGAGACCACGACCGGCCGGCTGATCATGCAGTACGCGAGCGAGAACCTGATCCCGGTCACGCTGGAACTCGGCGGCAAGAGCCCGAACATCTTCTTCGACGACGTCTCGGCCGCCGACGACGACTTCCTCGACAAGGCCCTGGAGGGCTTCACCATGTTCGCCCTCAACCAGGGCGAGGTGTGCACGTGTCCGTCGCGCGCGCTGATCCAGGACGGCCACTACCAGGACTTCATGGACGCGGCCGTGGCGCGTACGGAGAAGATCGTCCAGGGTCATCCGCTGGACACCGACACCATGATGGGCGCGCAGGCGTCCAACGACCAGCTGGAGAAGATCCTCTCCTACCTCGACATCGGCAAGCAGGAGGGCGCCCGCGTCCTCACCGGCGGCACCCGCGCCGAGCTGGGCGGCGAGCTGGAGGGCGGCTACTACGTGCGGCCCACCATCTTCGAGGGCGGCAACCACATGCGCGTCTTCCAGGAGGAGATCTTCGGGCCGGTGGTGGCGGTGGCCCGGTTCGCGGAGTTCTCGGACGCGATCGAGATCGCCAACGACACGCTGTACGGGCTGGGCGCGGGCGTCTGGACCCGGAACGGCACCGCCGCGTACCGGGCCGGACGGGCGATCCAGGCGGGCCGGGTGTGGACGAACTGCTACCACGCCTACCCGGCGCACGCCGCCTTCGGCGGCTACAAGCAGTCGGGGATCGGGCGCGAGACCCACAAGATGATGCTGGACCACTACCAGCAGACGAAGAACCTGCTGGTGAGCTACTCGCCGAAGAAGCTGGGCTTCTTCTAGACCGGCGAGTGCCTCTCATGACGGAGATGGGATGACGGAGATCTCACGCATCGCCCTGACCGACTCCGCGGCCGACCTGATCCGCCAGTTGAGCGCGGAGCACGGGCCGCTGATGTTCCATCAGTCCGGCGGCTGCTGCGACGGCAGCGCGCCCATGTGCTACCCGCTGGGCGAGTTCCGTACGGGCGCGTCCGACGTGCTGCTCGGCGAGCTGGAGGTGGACGGGGTCGAGAAGCCGGTGGGCTTCTGGATGTCCGCGTCGCAGTTCGAGCGGTGGCGGCACACGCATCTGACGGTGGACGTGGTGCCGGGGCGCGGCAGCGGCTTCTCGCTGGAGGCGCCGGAGGGCGTCCGTTTCCTGATCCGCTCCCGGCTGCTGGACGCGCCGGAGCGGGACGCGCCGGAGTAGCGCGCGGCGAGGAGGGCGCGCGGGCGGGCCGGGCGACCGGCCCGCCCGTACAGGGACGCGTACGGCGCTCAGCTGGCGTCGGCCAGCGCCAGGGTGTGCAGCCGCTCCGGGGGGCCGGGGCGGGCGTAGTACCAGCCCTGGGCGGTGTCGCAGCCCAGCATCCGCAGATGTTCGGCCTGCACCGCCGTCTCGACGCCCTCCACCGTGACCGCCAGGTCGAGCGTGTGGGCCAGCGAGACGATGCCCTCCACGATCTTGACGTCGACGGGGTCGGCCGGGGCGCGCTGCATGCCGCGGGTGAAGGAGCGGTCCAGCTTGAGGGTGCTGACCGGGAGGCGGCGCAGATACGAGAGGTTGGAGTAGCCGGTGCCGAAGTCGTCCAGGGCGATGTCCACGCCCAGGTCGGCGAGTTGCCGCAGCGGCCGCAGGGCGTCCTCGTCGGCGCCGATGAGGTCGTTCTCGGTGACCTCCAGGCACAGGGCGCTCGGGCACAGTCCGGCGTTCTCCAGGACCGCCACGGTGTCGGACACCAGCGTGGGGTGGCTCAGCTGGCAGGGCGACAGGTTGACGTTGACCCGCAGCCGCTCGGCTTCGCCCTCGTCGGCGTCCTGCCAGGCGCGGGCCTGCCGGGCGGCCTGCTCCAGCACCCAGCGGCCGAGCGGCACGATCAGGCCGGTGTCCTCGGCGAGCGGGATGAACTGGTCCGGGCCGAGCACCCCGTGCACCGGGTGCAGCCAGCGCACCAGCGCCTCGGCGCCGCGTACGGTGCCGTCGGCGAGCCGTACCAGCGGCTGGTACTCGATGAAGAACTCGCCGTTCTCCAGGGCCGACGGCAGCCCGTTGCTGAGGCTGTGACGGGCGATCACCCGGGCGTTGGAGTCGTCGTCGGCGAGTTCGTAGCGGTTGCCGCCCGCGGCCTTGGCCCGGTACATGGTGATGTCGGCGCTGCGCAGCACCTCGGCCCGGCCGATCTCCCCGGCCCGCCCGTCGACGACGCCGATGCTGGCCCGTACCCGCAGCTCGCGGCCCTCGACCTGGACGGGGTCGGCGAGCGCGGCGAGCATCCGGCGGGCCATCGCGGTGCCGTCCGCCTGCGCGGCGGGCCCGGTGACCAGCGCCAGGAACTCGTCACCGCCGACCCGGGCGACCAGCTCGTGCGGGGACGTCACGCATCCCTGGAGCCGCTCCGCGACGGCCCGCAGCATCCGGTCCCCCGCCACGTGCCCGAGGCTGTCGTTGACGGCCTTGAAGCCGTCGAGGTCCAGGTAGCACACGCCGAAGCGCTGGGCGTCGGCCGCGGCGGCGAGCACCTGGTCGAGGCGTTCCAGGAACAGGGCGCGGTTGGGCAGCCCGGTCAGCTCGTCATGGGTGGCCTCGTAGCGCAGCCGCTCACGCAGCAGCCGGTGCTCGGTGATGTCCTCGGCGAGCGCGAGCTGATACTGGGGCGCGCCGTTGGAATCGCGGAGCAGGGTGACGGTGAGATTGGTCCACAGCACGCTGCCGTCGTCGCGGTAGTGCGGCTTCTCGATGCGGAAGTGGTCGCGCTCGCCCGTCACCAGCTCGCGGTACAGCTCGTGGACGCCCGGGGCGTCGTCGGGGTGGACGAACTCGGTGACGTTGCGGCCGGGGCGGAAGAAGGAGGCCCCGCCGAACATCCTGGCCATCGCGTCGTTGACGACGAGGACTTCGCCGTCGAGTCCGGCGATCCCCACGCCGATCACCGCGCCCTCGAACACGGCCTGGAACTTGGCCTCGCTCGCGTGCAGCGCCTTCTCGGCCTCGACGCGCGCGGTCAGGGCGGCGCGGGAGATGGCGTTCCGCTCGTCGCGCTCACGCTCGCGCAGCGCCCGGACGAAACCGGCGGCGAGCGCGTGCTGGAGCCGGGCGCAGCGGGCCCGTACGTCCTCGTCGCTCATCGGCAGGTCCGGCGGGGAGTAGAGCACCAGATACGCGTCGATGATGCCCAGGATCGCGGGCAGCGCCTCGGGCTCGGCGCACTGGGCGTCCACCAGCGCGGCGCCCACCTCGTAGGCGTCGGCGGTGTCGAAGGGGACGGTGCGCAGGGCCTCGCTCAGCCGGTGGGCCAGCGGCAGCAGATAGCCCTCGAACTCGTCGAGGGTCATGGTGGTGGCCGCCATCGGGTGGACGGCCCGGCTCCAGATCGCCGCGAACCGCCGCAGCCCCTCGTGGTCCGCCTCGGCGTCCCCGGCGCCGTCCCGACGTCTCGGCCCGCCCGGCGTCGAGGTCATATCGCACGCCTCGCCGGGGGGACGCCACCCGGGGCTGGTTCGTCCTCGCCTGTGGCGTCGATGTCCGCGCCTGTGGCGTAGATGCCCGCCGGCCGCCAGGTGGCTTTCAAGTCCCGCACTTCCTTCGCCCTCTTCCGGCTTCCGGGGCCGCCCTCGGGGTCGTCCGCGTCCTCGGGGCAGTGGAGCACGACGAAGAGCGGCAGGGCAACCCGCTGCTGAGGCGAGATTACTGATCAACCGTTGGCTGAGGAAAGGAAAAATGGACATTGGCCATCCGGATGTACCCGCGGGGAGGGGAGAAGCCGGGAGAAGCCGGGCATCGGTCGGCGGCGCCCGGGTGGGGCGCCGCCGTGGGGAGGGTGGGTTTCAGCGGTTGCGGCCGCGGAACCCCCAGCCGGATGTGCGGGTCTCCTCGGCCTCTTGGGCACCTTGAGTCCCTTGAGCACCTTGAGTCTCTTGGGCTTCGGCGCCCCCTTCGGTCACTCGCGTCCTTCCGGCTTCGGCCTGTTGCCCGCTGCCGATCTCCCCGCTCTCGGTGATCTCGACATGACGGGGTTTCACGGCCTCCGCCTTCGGGACGGTGATGGTGAGCACACCGTCGGCCATCCCGGCCTTGACGGCCTCGGTGTTGACCTCGGCGGGCAGCAGCATCCGGTACTCGAAGCGCCCGGTGCGACGGGTGCTCCGGCGCAGCACGCCCTCGCGTTCGCGTTCCCCGATCTCGCCGGAGACGGTCAGCTCCTGGCCGCTCACCTCCACGTCCACGTCGGCGCGCCGGACGCCGGGGAGGTCCACTTCGACCCGGTAGGCGTCGTCGGCCTCGGTGACGTCGGCGGCGGGCGCCCACGCGGTGAGGGCGGGCGGGGCGGCGCCGACGGTGGATTCGAGGAGTCCGCCCATCTGGCTGAGCAGTTCGTCGAATTCCGCCAGGGGGTTGCGGCTCCAGCCCGAGGGGCGTTCGAGGGGGCCTGCGCCCCGGTGTCGTCGGACGGGCATGCTCATCGTCCTTCACCTCCGTATCCGTGGTTCTGTGGTTCCGTGGCTTCGTGGTTCCGTGGTGATGGGTGTCGGCAGGTCAGACCAGGGCCTCGTGGACGTAGCACCACCGCCATTCCTCGCCCTGCTCCAAGGGCTCGACGATGGGATGGCTCGCCGCCGCGGCATGGGCGCGGGCGTGCTTGAGCGGGGAGGAGTCGCAGCAGCCGACGTGTCCGCAGGTCAGGCAGAGCCGCAGATGCACCCAGGGCGACCCGAGGCGCAGGCACTCCTCACACCCCTGCGGGGTGTGCGGGGTGACCGGGCGCACCATGGACAGATGGGGGTCGGGCTCGATGGCCATGGCGTTCACCCTCCTTGCCGTAGCGGGCGACCGGTTGTGCGCGTCGCCGCCGGTGGCCCGGCCCCTCGGGTCATTGGCCGGACCATTGGCGGGGCGGAGGCCCACGCCGTCAGGGTGACAAGGGCGGACGGCGGTGTGCCTGCGTCCCCGAGGTCGAAATTACGACCCTGAATTCGCCCTCTTGCGGTGATTCGCCGGGATGGGGGTACTCCGGCACGGGTGAGGTGCCGAGGAGGCAGAGCGCCGAGGACGCCCGGAGTGACCGCATGGCCCCAACAGGTGTCGCCGATGAGCTGATGCTGCGCTGTCTGACCATGTTCGACAGCCGGGACGAGACGGAGATACTGCGCCGGGCGATGGCCCAGGTCAGTACCGTCGGCCCGGGCCGCGCCGAGGCGGGCTATCTGCTGCTCGGCGACGGCCTGGTGCGCTGCCCGGACGACGGCTTCCGGGCGACCGCGGCCCTGGACGCGCAGGTCAGGGAGCTGGCGGGCCGGGACGGTCCGGTGCGCTTCCCCCGGCGGGCCTGGGGGTGGGCGTTCGCCCTGCGCGAGCCGGACGGGCTGGGGGCGCCGGATGAGGCGCGCGTCTCCGATGGGCCGGGGGCACCCGATCGGCCGGGGGCGCCGGGCGGGCTGCGGGGCGCGCTGGTGGTCAGTTCCCGGGACCGGCCGGGCGAGGACGAGCGGTTCCTGCTCTCCCTCCTGGTCCACCAGACCTCCGCGGCGCTGTCCATCGCCGCCGCCCACCGCCGCGAGCGCGCCCAGGCCGCCGAGCTGCGCCGCGCCCGCGGCGAGCGGGAGGCGATCCGGCGGCGGCTGGACCACTCCCTCTCCGACCTGGGCCATCTGTACGAAGTCCACGACGCCCTCGCCCGGGCCGCCGCCCGCGGCGACCGCGAGGCGGGGATCGCCCGGGCGCTGCACCGCGTCACCGGGCTGCCCGCCGCGGTCGAGGACCGGTTCGGCAATCTGCGGGCCTGGGCGGGACCCGGGCGCCCCGATCCGTACCCCAAGCCCGATCCGGCGCAGCGCGAGGAGCTGCTGCGGGACGCCGCCAGCCGGGCCCGCCCGGCCCGGGTGCGGGACCGGCTGGTCGCGGTCGCCGCGCCGCGGGGCGAGCTGCTGGGCGCGCTGTGCCTGGTGGACCCCGAGGGCCGGGCCGACGAGCGGGCCGTACGCGCCCTGGACCACGCCGTGTCCGCGCTCGCCCTGGAGCTGGCGCATCTGCGGGAGCTGGCCGAGCTGGAGCTGCGGCTGCGGCGCGAGCTGGTGGACGATCTGCTCACGGGCGCGGACGACACCAGCGCCTACGCCCGCGCCGAGGCCGTCGGCCACGATCTGCACGGTCCGCACCATGTGGTCGCCGTGCGCTGGGCGGACGGACCGGCGGACGACGGGTTCCTGCGGGCCGTCGGCCGGGCGGCCGCGGGGCTGGGGCTGCGGGTGCTGCCGACCCGCCGCTCCGGTACGGCGGTGCTGGTGGCGCGGGGCCGTCCGGCCGAGCGCGCGCTGCACACGGCGCTCAGCCGGGAACTGGGCTCACCGGCCGGGGCGGTCGGCGTCGGCGGCCGCTGCGACACCCCGCACGAGGTGCCCCGTTCGTATCAGGAGGCGCTGCGCGCGCTGGAGGTCCGGCAGGGCTCGCACAGCGCGTACGGCATCACCTTCTTCGACGATCTGGGCCTGTACCGCATCCTGCGTACCGGAGAGGATCAGCGGGAGGTCGAGCAGTTCGTACGGGAGTGGCTGGGCCCGCTGCTGGACTACGACGCGCTGCACCGGACGTCCCTGGTGGAGACCCTGACCGCGTACTTCGACCGCGGCGGCAACTACAGCGCGACGGCCGCCGCCCTGGTCATCCACCGCTCCACGCTGCGCTACCGGCTCCAGCGCATCCGCGAGATCAGCGGCAGCGATCTCACGGACGTGGACAGCAGGCTCAACCTCCAGGTTGCCACCCGCATCTGGAAGATCATGCGGAGCGGGCCGGAGTGAGAAGACCCCGGCAAGCTCCCCAACAAGGAGGTGGATTCCGAGATGAGCGAGAAGAACAAGAACGCAAGCGTGGTACGCAGCCTGCTGGACCGGCAGGGCACGACGTACGCGGCCGAGGCCGGAATCACCCTGCGGAACACCCCCGGCCCCCTCTACCAGCTGCTGGTGCTGGCCCATCTGCTGTCCGCCCGGATCAAGGCGGACATCGCGGTGGCCTCCGCGCGCGCCCTCTTCGACGCCGGGATGCGCGATCCGCGGAGGATGGCCGACGCCACCTGGCAGCAGCGGGTCGACGCGCTGGGCGAGGGCGGCTACCGCCGTTACGACGAGCGGACCGCGACCCAGCTCGGCGAGGCGGCCGAGCTGGTGCAGCGCGAGTACCAGGGCGACCTGCGGCGGATGCGCGAGGCCGGGGACCCGCGGAAGCTGCTGCGGGAGATCACCGGCATCGGACCGTCCGGGGTCGACATCTTCCTGCGGGAGGCGCAGGGCGTCTGGCCGGAGTTCGCCCCGTACTTCGACCGCAAGGCCCTGGAAGGCGCCGAGCGCGTCGGCCTGCCGAAGAACGCCGCGTCCCTGGAGAAGCTGGTGTCCGGCAAGGACCTCCCCCGGCTCGCCGCGGCCCTGGTCCGGGTGGCCCTCCACGCCGACGCCGCCCAGGAGGTGCGCGCCGCGGCGTAACGCCTCAGCCGGCGGGGCGGGATCAGAAGTCGTTCGCGCCGCGGGCCGTCAGGCCGCCGTCCACGTAGAGGTGGCTTCCCGTCACATAACTGGCCTGGGGTCCGAGCAGCCAGTCGACCGCTTCGGCGATCTCTTCCGGGCGTGCGAGCCGGCCGAGCGGGATCTGCTGTTTCGCGCGAGCGGCGACGCCGTCGATGCCGTCGGTGTTCGTTGCCACAACGTCGAGAAGCGGGGTCGCGGTGGCGCCCGGGATGACGCCGTTGACGCGGATGCCCGCGGGCGCGCAGTCGATGGCGAGGGCCCTGACGAGTGCGGAGATGCCGCCTTTGGAGCTTCCGTAGGCGCTGTTCGCCCCTCCCGCGAACCCGATGACGGCGGAGGGGGACGAGATGCAGACGAGGGAGCCGGTCAGTTCGTGCTCCAACAGCAGCCTGACGGCCTCGCGGCAGGTGAGGAACGTGCCGGTGAGATTGGTGCCGATCACCCGCTGCCAGTCCGCGATGTCGGTCTCATGGACCTTCACGGATATTTCGATGCCCGCGCCCGCGACCACGCGCGTGGGGACGCCCAGCGCCTCACGGCAGTGCCGGAAGCCTTCGATCACGGCGGATTCGGACGCGATGTCGGCCGGGATGGCCACCACCTCCGGGGAGCCGAGCGCCCGCGCCTCGTCGGCCGCCTTCCGCAGGCTGGTCTCGTCCCTGTCGACCAGGGCGACGGCGCGGCCCGCCGACGCCTGCATGAGCGCGATGGCCCGCCCGATTCCCGATCCCGCACCGGTGATCAGTGCGATGTCGTGCGTCACGTCGGCCTTCCGGTGTGCAGGAGGGTGTCGACGTCGGTGTAGCGGGCCAGGGCTTCGGGGTCGAGACTCACACCCAGTCCGGGGCCGTCGGGGATGGGGAGCATCCCGTCGGCGTCCAACTCCCAGGGCCGGGAGGTGATGTGGTCGACGTACGGGGAACCGGTCACGTACTCGACGAGGTCGGTGTCCGGCAGGGCGGACGCCAGGTGGAGGTCGGCGGCGAGGCCGATGGCGGTGTTCCAGCCGTGCGGGATCAGCCGTACGCCGTGGTCCTGCGCGGCCCACCCGATACGGCGCTGTTCGCTCAGGCCCCCGACCTTGGTCACATCGGGCTGGACGATGTCCCAGGCCCCCGCCTCCAGCCAGGGGTGGAAGCTCTGCCGCCGGGTGAGCACCTCCCCGCCGGAGATGGCGACCGGTGCCTCGCGGCGCAGGTGTACGAAGTCCTCCAGGGCGTCGGGGCCGAGCGGCTCCTCGAACCAGGCGACGTCATAGCGGTGGAGCATGTGCGCGGTGCGGAGCGCCCACTTGTAACCGTTGGACCAGGCGCTGTCGCTTCCGCCCGCGTCCACCATGAGCACGGCCTCGGAGCCGACGGCTTCCCGGGCGGCGGCCACGATGCGCTCGTCCAGGGCCTCGCTGACCCGGCCGAAGGGGCCCCAGCCGATCTTGAAGGCGGTCCAGCCCCGCTGCGCCAGCCCGCGCAGCCGCTCGGCCAGGACGTCGGGCCGGTCCATGAGCAGGGACGCGTACGGACGGACGCGGTCCCGGTACCGCCCGCCGAGCAGGCGCCCGACGGGCTGGCCGGTGATCTGCCCCAGCAGATCCCACAGGGCCGTGTCGATGCCGCTGATCGTGTGGGTCACCGAGCCACCGCGGCCCAGCCAGAACGTGGCCCGGTGCAGCCGCTCCGATACGCGCTCGGGCTCGGCGGCGTTCTCGCCGATCACCAGCGGCCGCAGCACCTCCAGCGCGCCGCGCACCAGGGCCTCGCTGGTGAACACGCTCCCCACGCCGACCAGTCCGTCCTCCGTGTGCACCGCGACCAGGGTGTGGACGACGTCATCGGGGACCAGCTCCTCCTGCCACCCGCCCGCAGGGGTCGCGCCCCGGAGGCCTGTGGCACGGATGTCACGGATCTTCATGGTGCGGACACTAGGTTCACGCATGGCAGATGGTCAACCATCTGCCAGATGGGGGTTTGCGTTAGGGTGTGGCGTGCCGGGTTCGCACCGGGCGGGCCCTATCGGTGGGACGGGAATCACGTGACGCAGTCGAGTCCGGGCTCAGCGCCGCCCATGTCGCGACGGGACTGGATCCTGAACTGGCTCCGGCAGGCCATCGCCACGGGCGAGCTGAAGCCCGGCGACCGCCTGGTCGAGCGGGACATCTCCGCACGTTCCGGAGTGAGCCGCGGCCCGGTCCGCGAGGCGATCATGGTCCTTGAGCAGGAGGGGCTCGTCGTCTCCCACCCCTACCGCGGGGCCTCGGTGGTCGGAGTGTCGCAGCGCGAGGTGCGCGAGGTCCTGGTGCCCATCCGCCTGACGATCGAGCGTGTCGCGTTCGCCGACGCGGCCCGCAACGGCTCGTCCGAACTGCTCGACCGCCTGGAGCGGCTGGTCGACGAGATGTCCGAGGCCGCGGCGAGCGGGTCGGGGTCCGGGGCCGCCGAACGCCTCGCCGACCTCGACCTCGCGTTCCACGAGGCCGTCATCGAAGCCACCGGACACACCCAGACCCTACAGATCTGGCGCATCATCCAGCCCCGCGTGCTGGCCTACTTCGTACGCGACGCGTCCGGGCACCCGACCCTGGACGAGATCCCCCGGCAACACCGGGCACTGCTCGACGCGTTGCGTTCCGGCACACCCGCCGATGTCGAAGTCGCCGTCACCGAGCACATCGAGACCTACCTCGGCGACGAGGTCCAGGAGGTGTCTCCGGCACCGTAGCGCCGCAGCAGCCACACCCCGAACGCGACGTAGAAGACGTACACGGTCGCCTCCCACCAGTCCGGCGCCGAACCCGGCGAGCGGATCTGGAAGAAGTCGTCCAGCCCGTGGACGAGGACCAGGGGCCAGACCGAGCCGATCGCGTGGCCGAGCGCCTGCTGCACCAGGCCCCGGCTGTGGGCCTCCTCGTTGATGCCCACCCACAGCAACGACACCAGCGAGCTGACGATCACGCTCACGCTGCCGTCAAGGCCCACGACGGCGTACGAACACGCGACGAGCAGCATGGGCACGCCCAGCCACCAGCGCCGCGCCCGGCCGGGCGTGGCGACGCCCGACGCACGCAGCCACCAGCACACACCAGACGCCCGCGAAACAGATCGCGTTGACCACGGCGGCGCCGAGGTCGGGAAACCAGGACGGAGCCAGCGGAGGCAGGATCACCTCGGCGAACAGCACCAGTACGACATGCCAGGCGAGCGTCAACTCGACGGCGCCCAGGAGCGGATGGCGCGTGACATGGCCTTTCCACCGGCTCCCCACGGCCCGAGGATAGCCGCGCTCCCCGCACGACCGCATGGCCCGTGCGGGCTGTGCGGGCTGTGCGGTGTCAATTCCTCATGTGCAGCAGGCGCCCCCGGGACGGCCGCCGCAGGCGGCGGCTCCAGCCGCCTGTGGCGGCGCAGTCGCGGCCGGTGTCGTGCAACAGCCCTTGCCCTGCCAGGCGTCGCGGCCTTCCTTGACCGCGATGGCAGCGATGACGAGGGCGGCGATGGGGTCGGCCCAGGACCAGCCGAGGGTGGCGTTGAGGACCAGGCCGACCAGGAGGACGGCCGAGAGGTAGGTGCACAGCAGCGTCTGCTTGGAGTCGGCGACGGCACTGGCCGAGCCGATCTCGCGACCGGCCTTGCGCTGGGCGGCGGAGAGGAAGGGCATCACGGCCAGGGACAGCGCGGCGATGACGATGCCGGGGGTGGAGCGTTCGGCCTCCCCGGTGCCGGTCAGCGCCCGGACCGCGTCGACGCCGACGTACGCGGCGAGGGCGAAGAAGGAGACCGCGATGAGCCGCAGCGCGGTCTTCTCCCTCGCCTCGCGCACGGCGTGCTCGCGGGCGGAGAACTGCCAGGCGACCGCGGCGGCGGAGGACACCTCGATGACGGAGTCCAGACCGAAGCCGATCAGCGCGGCGGAGGAGGCGAGCGTCCCGGCGGTGATCGCGACGATCGCCTCGATGGCGTTGTAGCTGATGGTGGCCGCGACCAGCAGCCGTATGCGCTTCGCGAGCGCGTCGCGGCGGGCCGGGGACGGACCTATGCCGATGGATGTCTCCGCGGTCATCTCAGCAGCAGCCCTTGGTCTCCGTGTCCGGGCAGGTCTTGTCCGTCTCGACGGCCACCACGGCGGTGCGCAGGTCGTCCAGCGCGTGCCCGAGGCGTGCGTCGGCGAGTTCGTAGCGGATACGCCGACCGACCGGCACCGCGACGACCAGGCCGCAGTCGCGCAGGCACGTCAGGTGGTTCGACAACCGGGTCCTGGAGATCTCCAGGGCGTCGGCAAGGTCGGCGGGATGAGCCGGAGCCTCGCGCAGGGCGAGCAGGATCCGGCAGCGGATCGGGTCGGCGAGGGCGCGGCCGAACCGCGCCAGCACCTCGATGTCAGTGGCGAGAGCGGGCATGCCGATGAGAGTACACGGAATCCTGAATTCATGAATCCATGACGGATCGCTGTGACTGAGCGCTTCCGTTGGCCAGTTGAGAAAGGGTGGCGCGCCCACACCGTCCGCCCAGCGGGCCTCGCTGTCAGCGCTCTGTGTCATTATGCGGACGCGTCCCAGGGGAGTGGGCGCGGTCTACTGACTGCCAGGGGGTTGGAGATGGGCGCGGGTACGGAGCCGGACGGCTCGTTCAGATCCGACGAGGAGTGGGAGCGGTTCCTGCGCGAGTCGGTGGCGGGTGCCGCCGACGCGCCCAAGGAGCCGTCGGCGCGGGCCCGCGAGGTGGCGAAGCGGCTGCGCGCGGAGCCCGACCGCGACCCGGAGGGCTGGCGCACCTACACGCCCGCGCGGCCCAAGCGGCGCACGGGCTGGTACGTGGTCGGACTGCTGGCCTCGCTGGTGCTGCTCGTGGTGGCGCTCGCGCCGGGGCGGATAGTGGACCTGTTCGCCGGCGACGACCCTGACTCCCCGCCGCTGGCGGCCGAGACCCCGACCCAGGTACCCCCGGCGGAGGCGGCCCAACGCCCCACCACGGACAAGCCGTTCCGCGGTTCGCCTGCGGCGAGCTGGGCGAGCGGAGCGGCGGGGATCACCGTGCCGAAGGCCGGGGCGGTCGGCTGGATGAGCGCGGCCGAGGTCGAGCGGGCCCTCGCCCGCAGCCGGGACTTCCTCGTCGCGTCCGGCCTGGACCGCGGGGTGCTGCGGGGCGAGCGCCCCGAGAAGGCGATTGCACTGATCAACCCGCACCAGAAGGACGTCCAAGACCTTCTGAAAACCGCTTTCCAGGCCCCGAGCGAGAAGAACGACCCCCTCCTCCTCTTCAGCCGCTTCCAGCCCTCCCGCACCCACCTGGTCGGCGACGTCGTGAAGACCCGGGGCCTGCTCACCTACCGGGAGGGCGAGCGCGGCGCGCTCCAGGTGACCGCCGACGTCACCTTCGTCTACCCGGTCACCCGCGCGGACGGGGGCGGCGACGACGAGATCGTGCGCACGATCGTCCGGCGCGAGCTGGTCCTGAGCTGGGACGACCCTGACAAGGTGATCACCGAGCCAGGCACGTTCTCGATCGTTTCGTACAAATACCACATGACCAACGGCGGCTGCGGCGCCCCCACGGGCTACTTCACCCCGCCCTTCGGCACCGACCGCCGGGCGGACGAGGCCGGCACGGAGATCGACCCGTACGACCGCAGCGCGCCGGTCGGGCGGGGCGAGTCCTCCGGGGACGAGTGCGGGCGGGCAACGCGGTCCTAACGGGCGTTACTCGGTGGCGGCCACCCCAGCCCCGAGGGCGATGAAGATCCCGCCACCGATCTGCTCTGCTCCGGTGGCACGCGCGATGCGCAGCATGCCCTGCCGGAACAGGCCCGGCGCCTCCTCGGCTCGTACCGGCTCACCATCGCTGTAGAAGAAAGATGGCGCAGGAAGGCGGCCCGCCTCCGTGAGAGACAGCATCCGGCGGTGTGCGGCACCGCTGCCGGGCTCGGTGCGCTGATCGATCTCGGACCACAGGGTGCGACGAAAGTCGCCCGAAGGCTTCGGTCACGGAATGAGGAGGGTGCTCAGCGGATGCCGTACTCCTTCAGCACCTTGCGCTGGGCCGCGGTCGGCTTGGCCGGGAAGTAGAGGTAGCTTGCCGTCGGCGTTGTACCGCTTGGTCCGCAGCCAGATGTTCTCCAACTGTGCAGCGCACCGCTAGCAGACGTCGAGCTCGATGACAAACACACAGGTCAACGGCTTGGGCTCACTCACGTCGAGTGAGCCCAAGCCGGGCCGTGCTGACTTCGTGCTGAGTTCCGCTGCCGCCCGTTCCGGACCGTTCGAGTCCGTCGAGCTGGATCCGTGCTGACCCGGGGGCTGCCGGTGAGCTTCCACCGACCAGGTCGGACATACGCGTCACTCTTAGTCACAGCTGTACCTGCTCTTCTCCCCTTGGAGGTCATCGCCTGGCGGGAAGAATACTCGACATGGCATGCGGACTCGTTTGGTCCCGCCGCCATTCATCCATACCTTGTGTCGCGCTCCGAAACCTACGGAAGTGGACACCGATGAACCAACCGATGTGGACGGTCTCGGCCCTCGCTGACTATCTCGGAAAGCCGGTCTCCTGGGTCTATGACAACCATGCGAAGGAGGCCATACCCAGCTTCCGCGTGGGCCAACAGCTGCGCTTCTCCCCCACCGAGATTGAGACTTGGCTGGAAAGCAAATGCCGCGAGAGTGCGACCGCGTGAAGAGGCACGACCCCGGGAAGCCCCTTTGCCAAGAGGTCACTCCCCCGAAGGAGATGCAGAGCCGTTCCGGGCGATGACCGGTCGGCCGGGCCTCTCACTATCCAGGCCCCGCTCGCTGGGCCCACGCACAAATCTGTACAACGCCATGGAGTTGCCCCTCGAACACACGGCCCCTGACCTGAGGAAACACATTCGAGGATGTGCTTGGCACACTATTTTTCGTTACCAAGATCAAGAGGTCCGGCAAGGTGAGCCCAAATGGAGCAGTCGGATCTTGGAGGCTGTATGAGCTGGGTCCCTGGACACCGGTACAGCCGTTGACTGAGACCGTGTGGGGCTCGGAAAGTCGTCGCTGCAGGTGACGTCAGGTATTCGGCCTCGGCTGAGAGCATGTCCGCGTGACCGTCTCACTGGTGTACAAGGTCGTGCGCAAGCTACTGTCCATCCCCCAGGTACTGCTGCGCAGCCAGGCCACGAAGGACGCGGAGTTGCTCGTGTTGCGGCACGAGAACACGGTGTTGAGGCGTCAGATCCACGGCCGAGTCCGGTATGAGCCCTTTGATCGATTCTGGCTGGCTGCGCTGTCCGGGCTGATACCCCGCTGCCGGTGGCGTGGGGTCTTCCCGATCACGCCCGGCACCCTGCTGGCGTGGCATCGCAGGTTCATCGCGGCGAAATGGGACTACAGCGCGCGACGCGCCCCGGCCGGGAGACCACCGACCAGGGCGGCGCTCAGGAAGCTCATACTGCGACTGGCACGGGAAAATACGAGGTGGGGCCACAGGCGGATCCAGGGCGAGCTAGCTCGCCTGGGGCACCCGATCGCCGCATCCACCGTATGGAACATCCTGACAGCCGCGGGCATCGATCCAGCCCCACGCCGTACCGGCCCAACCTGGCGCGAGTTCCTCACGAACCAGGCCGAGGGCATCATCGCGGCAGACTTCTTCCATCTCGACACCGTGTTCGGACGCAGACTGTACGCGCTCGCCTTCCTCGAACACGGCACCCGGCGCCTCCATATCTCCAACGTCACGGCACATCCCTCCCGGGAATGGGCCGTGCAGCAGGCCCGGAACGTAGCCGCCGACCTGAACACGCGTATGGAGTCCCTGCGAATCCTGCTCCGTGACCGCGATGGCAAGTACGGACAGTCCTTCGACGCCGTCTTCGAAGCCGATGGCATGGAGGTGATCAAGAGCGCGCCACGAACGCCGCGGATGAACGCCCACTGTGAACGGGTGATCGGCAGCATCCGGCGCGAGGCCCTCGACCACATCCTGATCACGAACGAGGCACACGCCCGACAGGTCCTGGCCGCCTACCAGCGGCACTACAACACACATCGCCCTCATCGAAGCCGAGACCAGCTACCTCCTGACGCCGGGCAGCAGCCCATCACCGTGCACAACCTCAACGCACGCAGACTCCTGCGCACACGCGTCCTCGGCGGCCTCATCAACGAGTACCACTACGCCGCTTGACCAGTAGCGATGACTTTTCGAGCCCGACAGGCGCCACTGCACGGCGAGGCACTGCGATCTCAGCGGGCGATCTGGATCGACGCGGGCACCCGCGACGAATGGTTCCTCGACCCGGGTGCACAAGCATTCCGCGACGCCCTCGCCGAGGTGGGAGTGGATGAGGATGTCATACGCTTCGAGTTGTTCGACGGAGGGCACCATGCCGTGGAATACCGGATGCCGCCCGCACTCGCATGGCTCTCTCAACGGATCGCGCGCCCGTAGCACGTAGCAGGGACCCCTCCGGAATCAAGACGTTGACGGCACCGAACTCTGAGGCAGCAGGGCGGCAGGCACCCGCGCGGCCGGGCCGTGCAGACGGCGTCGAGTGACGATCCGATGCCTTCATGGATGTGGCTCGATGCCTGCCCGCCGCGTAGGACGTGTGCGAGGTAGACACCCGTCCGTTCCCGCTGGACAACCCCGTGTCGGGGCTGAGGAGATCCAGTCATCTCGATGAGGGTTCCACTCAATCGTCGCCATCGCCCATCTCTGCCGCATCAGACACCTCACGTTGCTATGCCGTCAAGCGGCGCCGGTGCAGCGTTCGATAGTTGAGCTCGCAGAAGGTGCCTTCCATGGCTCCCTCTCGCCTGCAAAGATCACCTGCATGCCCAAGTCCAACCGCCCCTTCGCCGAGGTCGACGAACCTGCTCTGGCCGTGCGGAGCGAGCGATTGAGCCTGCTGGCCGTGGCAGGAGCGCGGGCATACAGGGTCCCGGTTCCTGTCGCGGTCTACGACGTCTCTGGTCTGGGCTGCCGCTTCCTCGTTCACTCGCAGTTCCCGGTGCATGCGATGGCCTTCCATCCCGCGCTTCCGCTGCTCGCGGTGGGCACGGGCCGATACGACGGTGGCTACTTCTTTGAGGGCGAGCTGCTGCTACTGCGTCTGGAGACTGGCGAGACCCGGTCACTCATCGAGCACGAGATCGGCCGGCAGGTCCTGGGGTTGGAGTGGCTCGACGAGGAAGCCCTTCAGGTCCTCATGGCACCGCCCGATGACTGGCAGGACGAGCGAGCTCGAGTGGAAGGGCACGTCGCAGTGGTGCGCCGGGGGAACTGGGATGCTGTCCCTGCCCGGTCACTCACCGGGCTTGACCTTGCTGGCCCGAGGGTGCCTGCACCACGTCCTGATGGCCGTGAGGACGCTCGCCGTGTACTCGCTGAAGTCAGCGCATCCTGGCGCGTGCAGCGCACGGGCCGTGTAGGTGATCTGTGATCGTCTCAAGCCGCTTCGGCTAGCGAAAGGGCGGGAAATGCCGCCTGCTCGTCGAACGGCTTGCGGTGCTGGAGGCAGTGGTAGAGCTGGCCGATCATGCGGTTGAAGAGGTTGCGCTGGGCGGCCGCGTGCCAGTCGCCTTGTTCTCGGCGGCGCCGGTAGTGGGCGTTGGCCCCGGTGGATGCCCTGAGCGAGGCGAAGGCCCAGAGGTAGCCAGCGTGGTTGAGCCGGTCGTTCTTCATCCACCGTCTGGTGATGGCGGACTTCTTGCCGGAGGCGCGGGTGATAGGTGAGGAGCCGACGTAGGCCTTGAGTCCACGGGCGTCGGCGAAGCGGGTGCGGTCGTCGCCGATCTCGGCCAGGACCCGGTCGGCGAGCTGGATGCCGAGTCCTGGGAAGCTCAGCAGGATCTCGGCGTCCGGGTGCTGAGGGAATGCTTCTTCGACCGCTTCGGCGAGCTGGTCAGCGGCGGTGCAGGCGGCGTCCATCTGGATGAGGAGGGCGAGCATCTGCTTGCCGAGTGCGTCTTCGATCAGCGGCGGCTGGTGGGCCCACTCAGCGCGGAAGACTTCGCGAAGGCGGTCGGCCTCGGGTTCGATGCCACGCTGGCGGCCAGCTCGCTTGAGCGCGGCCTGAATCTGGGTGCGGGTCAGACGTGCGGCTCGGGACGGTGTTGGGGCGGTCTTGAGTAGTTCACGGGCTTCGGGGCGACACAGGCCGTTGGGTCCGCCCTCTGCGCTTGCTAGGACTCTCCGGCGAGTCACGCTCGCAGCCAGAGGCGGCCGCGGCGACGGTGACAGTGCCTTGCAACACGTAGGGTCTCTTGTCATAGCTGGTTGCCACAGCCCGGAAGTCCTTGAAGGCATTGACTGTCCGCTCGACTTCGTTCCTGCGCGCGTACAACTCCCAGTTGAAGCCAGCGGGCCTGCCGCCCGCGCCGCCGCGGTTGCGGCGGTGGGCCCGCTGGTCGCGACGTGCGGGGATGGTGTGGAAGCGGACCGCCGCCCGGCCGGCTGCCTCGTTGGCCGCGGCGATCAGGCGTGGGGTCATCAGCCGGACCTGGGCCGCGTACGCGGGCGAGCCCTGAAGGGTGTCAATATTCCGATCAGGCTGCTGAGCTGGGCGTTTCCTGCGGACGGTAAGGCAGCCGGGGTGGCGCCGGGAAGTACTCGTTGAGCAGCCCGCCAAGTACCTGGCAGCGCCTGACGCGCGGAGGTGTCGTTCACCAGTAATGAGGAGCCGGTCGGTGCATTCGGCGCGGGCTGTGCGTATCCATCGCTCGGCGAACGCGTTGGACCGTGGGCTTTGCGGTGGCGTCGGAATGACGGCTGTGCCGTTGCCTGCGAAGACGGCGTCGAACGCGGCGGTGAACTTGTTGTCCCGGTCCCGGATGAGGAACCGGAAGCAGCCAGCCCTCTCCTCGAGCTCCATGAGCAGATTGCGGGCGAGTTGGGCGACCCATGCACCGGTCGGGTGGGCCGTGACGCCCAGGACATGGACGCGCCGGGTCTTGATTTTCCATGACGAAGAACACGTAGAGACGTTTGAGAAAGACGGTCTCCACGTGCATGAAATCGCAAGCCAGCAGCGTGTGGGCCTGGGACCGGAGGAAGGAGCGCCAAGTCTGCTGGCTTGCTCGCTGCGGTGCGGGCGGCAGACCGGAGCGGCGCAGAACGCGCCGGATCGTGGCGGCGGCAACCCGATGACCGAGCCGCCGCAGTTCACCTTGGGTCCTGACGTATCCCCAGGTCGGGTTCTCTCGCGCCAGGCGCTGTATGAGCGCGACTGTCTCTTCCGGCAACGGTGGCCGGGCGAGCCTGGCTGGTGCCTGCCGCCATTTCCAGCGCACCAGACGGCGGTGCCAGCAACAGGGTGCCCGGGGTGACCAACCGATGACGGCGCAAGGCGGATGGCAGGTGTCGCGCGAGAGCAGAGAGCACAGCACGGTCAGCCCATGAGAGCCGCGGCCGCTGGACCTGCCGACGAAGCACAGCGACCTCATGACGAAGGGCAAGGATCTCGGCGTTGTTCGCGGCGGTCGAGCGGCCCAGCACGAGGAGGCAACCCAGTAGCCGACACAAGACCAGGTAAAGCAGTCGCAGACCCACGATCACTGATCATGCCCATACACGGGCGATTGCAAAGCCCCAGGTCAACCACGGTACGCCAATAAAGACACCCTTCAGGGCCAGGAGGACAAGCCATCGGAACGTCTGACAGGCGAGCAGGTAGATCAGCCGTATCACCACGCCCCGGATGTTGCCCCAGAACAGCCTGCAGCCACCCGAGCTCTGGCAAACTCGAACCAGCAGGTCAACCTGGGTGACATACTTTCCGGCACCCACAGGTCTCTGGCCACTGCTCGACACGGCGGTCGAGACAGTCGCGCAGGAATTGGACGCTGATCCACTGCACGTGAATTTCGCTGCGCGTCGTCGAGCGCTGCGTACCTGGCAGATCCCTGTCAAGGACCTTGCTGCGCTCACGGAAGGCCTGGTCCGCCTTGCCAACGTGGAGTCCCCCTTGACCCGGGCTGCGGTAACCGCGCTCGTGTGGGCTCGCGTCAACCAGGGCGACCATCTGCACAGCCCATCGATCGAAGCACTTCGCAGAGCGAGGCAAAGTACCAAGCCCTTGGTCTCCGCCATCGGACAGTTGCAGACCCCCAGCAACCGCAGAGGCGCCAGACTCCGCATCCTTCAGCGCGTCAGCGAATACGCCGATGCTTCGCCCAAGCGCTGAACGAGGGGGCCGATTGAGCTGAGGGACCAGCTACTCGCAAGCGTCCCTGACAACCGACCACCAAGCCTACCTTCAGCCCGGCCCATCTGCTGTGCCTCTGCGCCCAGTGTGCGACATCCCGTGAGTTCCCCTATGCCTCGATGAGACCCTGCGCCCCTGGCCAGCAGACTCCATCTCGTTCTGGAGGTGCGGAGCTCGATGATGGACGTTCGGAATTCCTGAAGGCTGCTCGGTCTCTCGGAACGATGTGCGGTCCGATTGAAGACGCGGCTTCGCAGTTCGGCTGCCTCTGGGTGGAGCCGTGGGGAACCGATCACTGGATGACGGCGGGGTCCAAATATTCTCTGCCTGCGGCGGTGAAGTGCTCGATCTGGGCGCGCAGGACTTCTCGACGGCCGGCTGCAATGATCAGCGTTCCGGCAACCCGACTCCGCCAGGACCGGGGTATACCACTCCAACCTGGGGCGACCTTCTACCGCCTATGCCCGTTTAGCACCGGTCTGCTCCCGGACGGTGTCGAACAGACAGGTCAGAGCGGGACTCCCCGCGAGGCTGCCCAGCAGGACGTGAAGCGAGTGCCGTTCCGTGGTGCCCAGGTCTGCGAGAATTTCGCTGTCGAGATCCACGAGCGCGCGGTTGAGATCGGCCAGGACCTTGCGCCCGCCGTCAGTGATATCGACGGCATACCGGCGCCGGTCCTGTGGATCGCGTGTCCGCTGGGCAAATCCTGCCCGCTCCAGGTCGTCAAGACTCGTCACCATCGTCGCCGGATCGATTCGCAGGAACGAGCCGAGTGCCAGCTGCGGCATCGCCCCGTTGTCCGCCAGGGCCTGCAGGACGCTGTAGTGCCGCACCCGCAGACCAGTCCCAGCGATACCGTCCTCGGCGATCTTGAACGCCACCTGTCCGAGCTTCACCAGAAGGCAGATGGTGTGTTCGGCCACTGTCCCCGGTACCAGCGGAGCCTCGGACATCATTTATCCCACCCATGGTTAGCCATACGTATAGTCTCGGCCCATCGTACGAGAGAGCCCGGGGCGGCTGGACCATGGCAGGGATCTCCATGCGCGGAAGACGGGCGTGGGGCAGGGCGTGAGCGGGGGCGTCAGCCGACGATGGTCCGGCCGAAGATCTGCCGGGCTATGACCCACTTCTGGATCTCGTTGGTGCCCTCGTAGATCTCGCCGATCTTGCTGTCCCGGTAGATGGCCTCGACGGGACCGGGAGTGCCGTCGGCGCCCAGTTCGCGCGCGAAGCCGAGGCCTCCGAAGGTCTGGACGGCGTCGCGTGCCATGTCCACGGACAGCTTGGTGGCGTAGTGCTTCGCCATCGCGGCCTCAGGTTCCGGGGACGGGTTGCCGGTGTCCAGGCGCAGGGCGGCCTTGGTGTAGAGGGTGCGGGCGTTCTCGATCTCGGTGGCCCGTTCGGCGAGCAGGAACTGCCAGTGCTGGTTGGCGGCCACCGGCTTGCCGAAGGCGTGTCGCGTCGACAGGTGGGCCACGGTGTGGTCGAAGGCGGCCTGCGCCATGCCGACCCCGGCAGCCGCGATGCCGATCCGGCCGTAGGTCAGAGTGGACAGCGCATGGCGCAGTCCGTGTCCCTCGGCGCCACCGAGGAGGTCGTCGTCGGTCAGGCGCACATCCGTGAAGCGGATGTCCGCGGTGAGCTGGCCGCGGTTGCCCATCTTGCGGTCGGGAAGGCCGACTTCCACTCCGGGAAGTGCCGTGTCGACGATGAACATGCTCAGCCGGGTGCCGGTGCGGGCGAGAACCACCACGAACCCGGCGACGGGCGAGTTGGAGATCCACCGCTTGTGGCCGTTCAGCACCCAGCCGGCCTCGGTGCGTATCGCCTCGGTCTGAACCGCCTGCGGGGACAGGTCACTTGAGGCGTTCGGCTCGGTTGTGGCGAACGCGCCGACCACTGAGCCCTCCGCGACCTTTCGCAGCCATCGCTGCTGCTGCTCCTCGGTGCCCTGCCGCAGGGCGTTGCCCGCCAGGATGCAGTGCACATCGAAGACGGCCGCGACGCTGCTGGAGTAGTAGGCCAGCTCCTCGATGGCCGCGGCGGTGGCGGTCGCCGGGTGGGTCAGACCGTCGCCGCCGACCTCGCCGGGGAAGGGGATCCGGAAGACCCCCGCCGACGCAAGCCCGTCAAACACATGCCGGGGGAAGCCGTCCGTGCGCTCGTCGCCCCCCGCGATCGCCACGGCGTGCGGAGCCACTTCGTGCTCTGCGATCCGGCGCACGGCAGCGCGAACGGACTGTGTCTCTTTAGGGGCGAGGAGCTCGCGGTAGAGCCGGTCGATCTGGCGTATGGGAGTGGAAGTCATACGGGGAAGATATCATTAGCATCACGTACCATTAGCTCGGCAATCCATTTTTGGAGGTTCGACCATGACACAGACGCTGGCCGACAAGACCATCCTGATGTCGGGAGGCAGCCGCGGCATCGGACTCGCCATCGCCCTGCGCGCGGCCCGCGACGGGGCGAACGTGGTGATGCTCGCCAAGACCGCGGTGCCGCACCCGAAGCTGGAAGGCACGGTGCACACCGCTGTCGATGAGGTTGAGCGGGCGGGCGGCAAGGGGCTGGCCGTCGTCGGTGACGTCCGAAACGAGGTCGATGTGCGCACCGCTGTCAACGCGGCGGTCAGTGCCTTCGGCGGCATCGACATCGTGGTGAACAACGCCAGCGCGATCGGCCTGTCGTCGTCGGAGCAGCTGGAGATGAAGCGGTACGACCTGATGCAGGACATCAACACGCGTGGCACGTTCCTGCTGAGCAAGGCCGCTATCCCGCACCTGCGCGAGGCGGAGAATCCGCATGTCCTCACGCTCTCCCCGCCGTTGAACCTCGCGCCGTACTGGGTGGGGAAGCATCTCGGTTACACGCTGTCGAAGTACGGCATGAGTCTGTGCACCATCGGGCTCGCGGAGGAGCTCGCCGCCGACGGTATCGCCGCCAACTCGTTGTGGCCGCGAACCCTGATCGACACAGCTGCTGTACGCAATGTGGTCGGTGGCGCCGGGCAGGCCCGCAGCCCACAGATCATGGCCGACGCCGCGTACGCCGTCGTCACGCGTGACGCGCGGAAGTGCACCGGCAACCTGTTCATCGACGACGAGGTCCTGTCGGACGAGGGCGTCACCGACCTGTCCGTCTACAGCCCTGCCGGCTTCGAGGGTGATCTCGCGCTCGACATATTCGTCGATCCGGCCTGATTCCGCACTGCTCAGCACATTAACGCGAGGGCGTTCTCGATGCCCTTCTCGAGGACCTCAACGGCGAGCTTCGAGTCGAAGGCGGCGCGGGACAGTTGCAGCGACCCAGGCCTGCTTGGTCGCGTCCGCGCAGCGGTCGATGTCGTCGAGCAGGGCGGCGGAGGGACATCCGACGCCGCGCTGGTCCCGGTGCTCGGGCGACAGATAGTCGCGAACGAGATCCTCGAGTCCCGGGCGGCCGGGCAGCCGGGCCGCAGAGTGCCGTACCTCGCCGCCTGCGTGCGTAGCTCCTCCGCGACGACGTTGGCGACGTTGGCGACGAGGTCGTCCTTTGATGCCACAGGATCCTCTGACGCCACGGAACTGCCTCGCGCACAGGTCGGTAACGCGGCAGACCACCCAGCCCATACTCACGTCGCGTTTCGAGAGGGCAGCGCCTGCTACATGTTGATCATGTGGCCCGCGAGGCCGTGGACGGCTTCCTTGACCGCCTCGCCGAGGGTGGGGTGGGCGTGGACGTTGCGGGCGACCTCATGGACGGTGAGGTCCCACTGCTGGGCCAGCGTCAGTTCGGGGAGCAGCTCGGTGACGTCCGGGCCGATGAGGTGAGCGCCTATGAGCTCGCCGTACTTGGCGTCACTGATGAGCTTCACGAAGCCGGTCGCATCACCCAGGCCATGAGCCTTGGCGTTCGCGGTGAACGGGAACTGGGCCACCTGGACGTCGAAACCCTGCTCCCTCGCCTGTTCCTCGGTGTAGCCGAAGCTGGCGATCTGCGGCTGGCAGAAGGTGGTGCGCGGGATCATGTCGTAGTCCAGCTCCATGGTCTCCGCGCCTGAGAGCGTCTCAGCGGCGACCACTCCCATCGCCTCAGCGGCGTGCGCGAGCATGAGCTTCGCGGTGACGTCACCGATGGCGTAGATGTGCGGAACGGACGTACGGCAGCGCTCGTCCACATCGATGGCGCCGCGCTCCGTGACCTTGACGCCGGTGTTCTCCAGGCCGTACCCGGTCACGTTCGGGGCGAAGCCGATCGCCTGGAGGACCTTGTCCGCCTCCAGGACCTGGCGGGCACCGTCCTTTCCGGTGACCGTGACGCGGACCTGCTGCCCGGACTCATCGATCGACTCGACACGGGTCGAGGTGAGTACGTCGATGCCCAACTTTCGGTACTGCTTGGCGAGTACGGCGGAAACCTCGGCGTCCTCGAGGGGAGCGACTCGGTCCAGGAACTCCACGATCGTGACCTGCACACCGTAGTTGTGCAGGACGTACGCGAACTCGATGCCGATGGCGCCGGCACCCGCGATGACGATCGACTGCGGGAGGTCCTCCGCGAGGATCTGCTCCTCGTACGTCACCACGCGCGTGCTGCGCTTGGTGCCGGGTAGCAGCTTCGGGGTGGCGCCCGTGGCGATGATGCAGTGGTCGAAGCCTATGGTGCGGGAGTTGCCGTCGTGGTCGGCGACCAGAAGCGTGTGCGGGTCGAGGAACGTACCGCGGCCACCGACTTCCGTGATCTTGTTCTTCTTCATCAGGTAGTGGACGCCCTTGACCCGGCCGTCCGCGACCTTCCGACTACGGCGGAAGGCCTCCCCGTAGTCGAAGGAGACCTCACCGTCGACCTTGATGCCGAAGGTCTTCGCCTCGCGCGTGAAGACGTGCGCCAGTTCGGCGTTGCGCAGCAGGGCCTTGGTGGGGATGCAGCCCACGTTCAGGCAGACGCCGCCCCAGTACCTCTCCTCGACGACCGCTACGCGCTTGCCCAGTTGGGCGGCCCTGATGGCGGCCACGTACCCACCTGGGCCCGCGCCGAGTACGACGACGTCGAAGTGCTCACCCTGCTCGTCCATGGACCTTTCCTTTCCACTGGGACGGTCGACTCCACGTCAGTGGCCGACTCGCTCCCGATCGCACAACCTGTTCAACAACTCAGTCGCGGTGGTTCAACGCCCCGATGCCGTGATGCATGCCCGCGCAGCGATCACCGACGGGCCAACGCCCCGTCGACTTCGTGTACTCCCGCCTCGGCGGCACCGAGCCTGAGGGTGTCGAGCCCGAAGGCCGCGACCGGACCGTGCACACCGGGCTTGAGGACGGCATCCGGTGCCGCCGCATGGACTGCGCCCCACGCCAGGAGGGAGCCCGTCATCTCGTAGGGATCGGGTCCGGTGAGGGCCGTCGTGGCCAGGGGACGACCGTGGCCGTCGCGGGCGACTGCGATCACCAGGGAACGGCCGTCGGCGTCCGGCTCATGATGTGCTCCCGGGAGCCGCCCGGACCACCGCGCCAGAGCAGCCCGCACCTTCGCCGACCTCAGCAAGGGCGCCTGGAGCATGGCGGCGATCTGTACCGGACGCGTCCACCGCCCGAGCCAGCCCATCCCCACCTCGACGCTCTCCAACTGAGGGAAGACCTCAGGCAGGCCGAGATGCTCCGTGCCCGGGACGGTCATGGCCGGGCGTCGCACACCGGCGTAGCGGAAGGTGAGGACACGCTTGGCGGCCCGCTCGTCGACCAGTCGGGAAGAGGCTCCAGGGCGTGGAGAGCGGTAGGCGAACCCGTCCTCGGCCGCCGCGGCGACCAGCGTCTGGCGCGTGCCACCCGTGGTCAGGTCCCAGGAGTCGCGCAGGGTGCTCCGGTAATGCAGCTCACTTCCGCGCCCCGAACGGGTGATGAAGTAGCCGATCTCGACATGGCATGCGCGCTCGCCCGCCTGTTCCAGGGCCAGGGCGCCGGCGAGATTGCCGGGCACGTAGTCGTAGCCGAACGCGGGCACGAGAGTCGCTCCCCGGGCGGCCGCGACGGAGTCCAGCTCAAGGAGGACCCGGCGGGCGAAGGGGCCCTCCCCCGTGGAGTCGAAGTAGCGCGCTCCCGCCCGCGCGGCAGCCGTGACCGTGGCCATGCCCAGCTGCATGAACGGCCCGACTGTGGAGACGACCACATCGCTGGGGCCCAGAAGGCGCGTGAGGTGGGCGGAAGAGGTGAGGTCCACTTCTGCCACCGGCAGTTCCGCCTCGAAGCGGTCGGCCAGGGTCAGCATCTTCGTTCGGCTTCGCCCGACCAAGGTCGGCTTCTCACCTCGAGCGAGCAGTTCCCTGAGAACTCGCCGCCCCGTGTACCCCGTCGCGCCCAGCAACAAGATTCTGCGCTTTTCCACGGCTACGTCTGCCTTCCGGAGGGCACTGTCACGACGACCACTGACCGACCACGAGTCATTCATTGACTTCAGGTCATTGAATATACGATGGTCAACATGAGAGGGCCAAACCGACGACAGCTATATGCGGAGCAGACCCGGGCGGACCTGGTGGCGGCCGCGCGCAAACTCTTCGTCGACAACGGGTTCGCGGACACGTCGGTCGAGGCCATCACCGCGGCGGCGCAAGTGAGCAAGGGCACCTTCTACCACCACTTCTCGGACAAGAAGGCGATGTTCGCCGAGCTCTACACGGAGCTGCTCCAGCGGGTCGGAGCGCTCGCCGACGCGGCGTCCGAGGCGATCCGTGCGACACCGGGCGAGCCTGCCTTGACCGCCGTGTCGAACCTCACGCACGCCTTCTTGCGGCGGACCATCGACGATCCCCTGCATCGAGAGCTGATGGCCCAGGCGCCCTCGGTGCTGGTGGAGCAGTACCGGCACATCAACGACACGGTGGCTCAGCCGCCGATCGAACGGCTATTGACTGTCCTGACCGAACGCGGTGACGTGGAACCGGACGTTCCGGTCGCCACCGTCGCCCGGCTGCTGTTGGCCGTCCTGTGCGAGGGCAACCAGATCATCGCCGCCGCGGCGGACCGGGAGGACGCCCTGGCCAGGACGTTCCACACGATCACCCTGCTGATGTCGGGCCTGGCGGCGGACGGCGTCAGCGCGCACGGTTGACGTCGACCAACGCCTGCAACAGCACTCCTCGACTGCACCCGGCCGTGCCGCTACCGTGCCGCCTCGTCCTCGATGTCACGGACCAGGTCGATGGCCCGGCCGAGAGTGGTGAGCCGAGCGTCGAGGGTCTCTCCGGCCGGATAAAAACGTACGGTGTCCACACCGGCGTCGCGCCACACACGCAGCCGTTGGCGCACCATGGCCTCGGTTCCGATCAGAGTGGTCGCCAGGACCATTTCGTCGGTGACCAAGCCGGCCGCGCCGTCCCGGTCCCCAGCCTGCCAACGTGTCCGGACTTCGGCCGCCACCTCGGCCCAACCCTGGCGGCTGTAGGCGTTGTTGTAGAAGTTCGTGGTCGCGGAACCCATGCCGCCGAGGCTGAAGGCCAGTTCCTTCTTGCGTCCGGCCACCATCGCGCTCAGCGCGTCCTCGTCGTCCGCGAAGGCGACCTCGGCACCTTGGCAGATGTCGAGGTCGGCACGGGCGCGACCGGCGGTGGCCAGGCCCTGGTCCAGGTGGTCGAAGTACGCCTCCTTGGCGCCCTCGGGCACGAAACTGGTGCCCAGCCACCCATCGGCGATCTCACCGGTCAGGTGCAGCATCTTCGGCGAGAGAGTGGCGAGGTAGACCGGAATGTCATGCTCGGCACGCATCGACAGACGCATGGGCTTCGCCTCCGCGCCCGGCAGTGGAATCTGGAACTCCTGTCCTGAGTAGGAGACTTTGCCGCCCGCGGCGGCCTCCCGCACGATCTCGACGGTCTCCCGCATCCGCACCAGCGGCCGGGCGAAGGGCACGCCGTGCAGCCCCTCGATCACCTGCGGCCCGGAGGGACCCAGTCCGAGAAGGAAGCGCCCCTGGGAGATCTGCGACAGTGTGATCGCGGCGCGGGCGATGGCCATCGGCGTGCGGGTGCCGAGTTGGATGATTCCGGATCCGAGGAGCATGCGCTCGGTCTTCGCCGCGAGGTAGCCCAACGGCGAGGGAGCCTCGGAGCCCCACACCTCCGCCACCCAGCAGATGTCGAGACCGAGCTTCTCCGCCTCGGTGACATAGGCGACGATCTCCCGCCAGTCGCTCCCGGAAGCTTCGATCGTGGTGGAGGTACGCATCAGAGCCTCGCCTCGCCCGCGGGCTGGGCCCTCTCGGCCAGCTTCTTGATCTCTTCGAGGGTGATGGTCATGTTGGCCTCGAACTCCCGCATGCGCACGAAGACGATCTTCTGCTCCTTCTCCGGCATGCGATCGATGGCGAAGGAGAGGCCCGAACGGGCCGGCCCCATCTGCATCCATTCGCTCAGCAGAGTGCCACCGCCCTGCGGCTCCAACGTGAACCGCCAGATCGCCGTTGGGTTCTGCGGGTTCTCGACGCCCCAGGCAAGCAGCCTCGGCGGCTCGTACTCGACGATGTGGGATGTGGTGGTCCACTCCCCGAGTGCCTCGTGCTTGCTCCGGCCGATGAACCGGGCTCCCAGAGCAGGGGCGGTCCTGCCGTCCAGCCATTCGACGTACTGCAGCTCGGAGCTCATACGCGGCATCAGCTCGATGTCGGACACGAGCGTCCACACCTGTTCGGGCGGAGCAGCGATCCAGGTGCGGACCTCCACCGTCGGCTTGTCCGCATAGCGCGCGCCTGTCCACTCCATGTTCCTGCAGCCTCCATGCCGATCCGAGAACTCCCATGACCAGACGTGACCAGTAAAGTTGCGTAGATAGACTCACATGTCAAGGGCAAACGCAGCCCCGGCAGAGCCGCTGAGTCAGCCGACGAAGCGCTCCCGCACATCCGGCCGTTCGGCCAGATGTGGCGGATAGCCGGGGCCCATCCGAGGACTGGTGTTCTCCGCGGTCATCTGCTCGCCGCAGGAAGAACACACCACCTCGGCATGGGCTTCCTGTCCGCAGACCTCGTGATGCATGACTACCGGCGGGCCCTCTTCACCGGACAGCCAGCGGTCCCCCCACCGGTTCATCACCAGCAGCACACCGTAGAAGTCGCGCCCCTTCTCCGTGAGCACGTAGTCGTACCGAACCGGCTCCGTTTGGTACGGCCGTTTCTCCAGCAGCCCCTCGTCCACCAGCCGGCGCAACCGGTCCGTCAATGTGTTGCGCGCGATCCCCAGTGACACCTGGAACGCGTCGAAGCGCCGGATCCCGTAGAACGCCTCACGCAGCACCAACGGCGTCCACCAGTCCCCGAGCAAGTCCATGGTGCGCGCGATCGAACAGGGCCAGTGCGCAAAGGATGTCCGCCTCATGACAGTCAGCATAGGTTCGTCCAGTCGTGAGACCCAGCAGGTGGAGCGGCGACAGTTCATACACGCGACATCTTGCGCTCATTAAATAACGAAGTTATGTTGCCGCCATGAAACGTGACTTGCTGGGCAGAAAGCTGGTTGTCACCGGAGCGGCGCGCGGCATCGGCGAGAAGGTGGCCCGCCTGGCCATCGCCCGAGGCGCTCAGGTGACCTTGATCGGACTGGAGCCCGATCGGCTCCGTGACCTCGCCCGCGATCTGGGCCCCGCCGCTTCCTGGCGTGAGGCCGATGTGCGCGACGGCACCGTCCTGCGGTCAGCGATCGACGAGGCTGCGGGGGTCATGGGCGGCATCGATCTCGTCGTCGCCAATGCCGGCGTCGTGGCGTACGGGACCGTGCGACAGACGGACGAGGCGTCGTTCGAGCGGATCCTGGACATCAATCTGAACGGTGTCTTCCGGACCCTCAAGTACGTGACGCCCCATCTGGAGCGCAGCCGGGGACACGTGCTGGTTGTGGCGTCCGCGCTGTCCTTCATGCCGCTGGCGGCGATGGCCTCCTATGGCGCCAGCAAGGCCGCGGCCGAGCTGCTCGCCCTGACCTATCGCCAGGAGGTGGCGCACCTCGGCGTCACGGTCGGCCTGGTGCACCCCTCCTGGATCGACACGGATCTCGTCCGGGGCGCCGAGGTGGACCTCCCCTCGTTCCAGGGCCTGCGCAACCGGCTTCCCTACCCGGGCAATGTCACCACGAGTGCCGACCGGGCGGCCGCCGCGATCGTCGACGGGCTCGTGCGCCGCCGCAGCCGCGTGTACGTCCCGCGCGCGGTCGTCGTGGCCAACTGGGCCAAGGCAGCGCTGAATTCGCCACTGGCCTGGCCATGGGCGAGGCGCTTCGCGGCCCGTGCCGTTCCGTCCCTCGAACGGGAGGTCACGGCGCTGGGGAGGCATGACCAGCTCACGCCGGGCACCGGTACCTCTGCCGCGGAGACCAAGTCGCCCTAGCCGCACATGGGTAGTCCCGCGCGGGACAGCGACCTGCCCTACCGACTTTCACCGACCTTGAACGATCGAGTCGTAAAGGCGCGCGCCCGCCTCGTGCGAGGCTTCGGCCCGTTCCCGCTCGTCGCCCAAACCGACAGAGAAGTTCACGCCCATGGGCAGCATCACCTGCACCACGGGGTCCTCGAACTCGCCGAAGTGCTCGGCCAGCTCAAGGGTGATGTACCCGTGGACCAGACTCCACAACTGGGCGGCTATGACTTCAGGTTCCTGCCGCTCGGCCCTGCCCGAGTCCACGAGCCGTTGACATGCCGCGGTGATATGGACGTGGGCATCCCGGAAGGCCGGCGAATGTCCGCTGAAGCGAAGGTCCGCGTCCGACAGCGGCCGGTACGTCGCACGAGTGGACAGGCCGAACATCAAGTCGTACAGGTGAGGGTTCTCGTGGGCCACTCGGCGGCAGGTCAAAGCCATGGCGAAGAGATCCGCGATCGGATCATCCGTCACCGGCACCTGGGCGAACGCCGCGCCGAGCTCCCTGAAGCCATGGTCGGCGACAGCGCGCATCAGTTCGGGGATCCCACCGAAGTGGCCGTAGACGACCATCGTCGACAGCCCGCTCGCGGACGCCACCGTACGCGCCTTGATGGCCGACGGCCCCTGTTCGGCCAGCAGGCCGACAGCGGCTCGCACAAGCCGCTCCGGTGCGTCATCGAGCCTCGGCCGCCCTGCCATGCCTCTCGCGCCTCCACCATTGACACTCTTAAAATAACTTGGTTATCTAACTCGTCACGGCAATAGTACACATCTCGAGTGACGTGCCGTTTCGGACACGGGCGCGCCTCCCCGGACGGGCTTTCACGCACTGTCCCAGATTCCTGGCGCCGGTAGCCCCTCCCTCACTCGCTTTGCACTCCCCCATGAACTCAGCACGGGAGCAGAATCCATGCCATACAAAGACAAGGGTCATCTGGAGATCGAGGACCGCGGAGCCGTCCTTGTCGTCCGGGTCGACGGCGGCCCGCACCAGTTGTTCGGCCTCGATATCGCCCATCAGCTGGACAAGCTGGTGAACCGGGTCGACCGCGATCCGAGTATCCGTGCCGTCGTCTTCACCGGGGCACATCCCGAGCGGTTCGTCAGCCATGCCGCGGTCCGGTGGCTGCAGGAAGAGGGCGCCGCGAGCCCGACGGTCGGCCGGCGCGGTGCCGCCGCCGTCGTACGCATGGCCAAGCACGTGGACCGGTCCCGTCTCCTCGGGCCCGTGATGCGCAGGACCCCGATGCGCGGGGCCCTCCAGCTGGAGCGTCTGCACACGACCTTCCTCCGGATGAACGCCAGCGGTGTCCTCTTCGTCGCCGCCCTCAACGGCTCAGCTCTCGGCCTCGGCGCGGAGTTCGCCTGGGCATGCGATCTGCGGGTCATGGCCGACGGGGACTTCTTCATCGGCCAGCCGGAAATCCTGCTCGGCATCATCCCGGGTGGAGGCGGCACCCAGCGGCTGACCCGCCTGATCGGCACCCATCGGTCCTTGGCCGCGATCCTCGAAGGCAAGCCGTTCACGCCTGCGGAGGCGCTCGCCAATGGGGCGGTCGACAAGGTCGTTTCGCAGAACAAGGTGGTCGCGCAGGCGATCGAACTCGCGGAGCACTTCGGCCAGCGGTCGAAGGGGTCGGTCGCGGCGGCCAAGAGGTCGGTGTACTTCGGCGGCTCGATGCCCCTGGAGGACGGACTCCATGTCGAACGCGCCGAGTTCTTCACCAGAGTCATGTCGAAGGACGGCCAGGAACTGATGCTCGACTATATGGAGACGACGGACGCCACCGGCGAGCTCCCGCTCTACAACCCGGACACCTACGCCCAGGCGCTCGCCTCGGGCAGCGTGCCCGGGCACCGCTCGACGAAGACGACGCGGCGGTGAGCCGACGATGACCACTGCGCACTCCTTCACCCGCCACGACATCACCTTCCCCTCCGGCGACAGCACCTGTGCCGGATGGCTCTACCTCCCGACCGGCGTCACCTCCCCGCCCGTCGTCATCCTCGGGCACGGCCTCGGCGCCACCCGCGAGATGCGCCTGGACGCCTTCGCCGAGCGTTTCGCTCAGGCCGGCATCGCCGCCGTGGCCTTCACCTACCGGCACTTCGGCGACAGCGGCGGCCACCCGCGCCAGCTCCTGTCGATCAAGCGTCAACTCGCCGACTGGGACACCGCCATCGCCTACGTCAAGGCCCGCCCTGACATCGACCGCTCCCGCATCGCGGTGTGGGGCAGCTCCTTCGGCGGAGGCCACGCCATCACCGTCGCCTCTCGGCATCCCGAACTGCGCGCGGCCGTGTCCCAGTGCCCGTTCACCGATGGTCTCGCCTCCGCGCTCGCGCTCGGCCCGGTCGCCTCGCTCAGGATGACCCCCGTGCTCGCTCGGGACATGGCGGCCAGAGTGCGCGGCAAGGCACCCGCGATGGTTCCCATCGCCTCCGCCCCCGGTTCGCCGGCCCTCATGAACGCTCCGGACGCCCTGCCCGGATATCAGGCGCTGCAACCGACGGGGACGACGTTCCGCAACGAGGTGGCGGCACGGGTCATTCCGACCATCGCCACCTACCGGCCTGGGCGTGCGGCGAAGAAGGTCGCCATGCCGATCCTCTTCTGCGTCAGCAACACCGACTCCGTCACGCCTCCCGCACAGACCCTCCGGTACGCGCGCACCGCACCTCGGGGAGAGATCAAGAGGTACGACGCCGGCCACTTCGACTTCTACACCGGCGAGACCTTCGAGGCCCTGGTCCGCGACCAGATCGAGTTCCTCACCCGGCAGTTGCAACCCGCGCCGGCATCGACTCCTTGACCGGATCGCATAACACCGAGATGGGTACGCCCGCCATGAACTTCGCTTCACTGCCCGACCGTCGCGCCGCTCTCGACCCCGATGGGGCAGCGGTCTCGGACGGGCGCCAGTCACTCACCAACACTCAGTTGCTGGACCGCGTCCGTGCGGCAGCGCGTCAGCTCCAGGACCTCGGCATCGGTCCCGGCGATGTCGTGGCCCTCAAGCTGACGAACCGCATCGAGTTCGTGCTGCTGTTGTTCGCCGCCTGGCGGATCGGCGCCACCATCACGCCGGTCAACCCGAGCATGACCGACGTCGAGGTGGACCGACAGGTCAAGGACTCCGGTGCGCGTCTGCTGGTGGTCGAAGACCGCGAGGCGCCCGTCACGGACGGTGCTGCCGTACTCGCCGTCGGCGCACTGCACAAGGAAGGGGTGAGATCGGATCACGCACCGCATGTGGACTCGTCCGCGCTGGCTCTTCTCATATACACCAGCGGCACCACCGGGATGCCCAAGGGCGTGATGCTGGACCACGCCAATATCGACGCCATGACGGAGATGGGCCGCCTGTCCCTGGACATCGGGCCCGCCGACCGGTGCCTGCTGATCCTGCCGCTCTTCCACGTCAACGGCATCGTAGTCAGCATTCTCACGCCTCTTCTCGTGGGGGCGAGCGTCGTCATCGCGGGCCGCCGGTTCGACCCACACAGCTTCTTCGACCTCGTCGAGCAGGAGCGCCCCACCTTCTTCAGCGCCGTGCCGACGATCTACGGCATGCTCGCTGCGCTCCCGGACGACGTGCGGCCCGACACATCGTCGCTGAGGTTCGGAGTCTGTGGCGCCGCACCTGCCTCCGCCGAGCTGCTGAACCGGTTCGAAGCCCGGTACGGGTTCCCTCTTGTCGAGGGGTACGGCCTGTCCGAAGGAACCTGCGGGTCCACCATCAACCCCGTCGCGGGCCCGCGACGTGCCGGCACCGTGGGACTTCCCTTCCCCGGCCAGGAGATTCGGATCGTCGACGCCAAAGGTACCGAGGTGGGGCCGGGCACGGACGGTGAGGTCCTCGTGAAGGGCCCCAACGTCATGCGTGGCTATCTCGGCCGCCCTGAGGAAACGGCCAGAGTCATCGTCGATGGCTGGTTGCACACGGGCGATGTGGGTCACCTCGACGCCGAGGGCTATCTGACCCTGGTCGGGCGCTCGAAGGACATGATCATCCGTGGTGGGGAGAACATCTACCCCAAGGAAATCGAGGACGTCCTCACAGGCGACCCGTCGGTGCTCGAAGCCGCCGTGATCGGCGTACCCGACGAGAAGTGGGGAGAGGTGGTCGTGGCCTACATACAGCCGCGACCAGGCGTGACCGTCGATCTGACGGCGCTGCGGGAGCTCTGTGCGCGCAGCCTCACCAGCTTTAAGCGTCCGACCGGGTTCTTCGTGGTAGAGGCCATAGCGAAGAACGCGGTCGGGAAGATCGACAAAGCCTCCTTGCGCGCTGCCCACGTCGCGGCTTCCTGAGATTCACCGCGCGCCGAGCCTGGATGCCCAGGCAGCGCATATCCGACAGCGCGGCCGCGGGGGACGCTTCGGCGGGTGTCCCGGTCTCGGCCAGGATCTGACTGAGTGGCGGCCCAACCGGAAGCAACTGGGCCGCCCCTCGGTTCGGGTGGCTGCTCGGACGACTTGCCCCGGCCGGCCAGTGAGACTGTGGACCCGCAGGGGCGCCGCTCTCGTCACGGTGGCAGGGTCACCGACTCGCCTCGTCGGCCAGGAACGACCGCAAATGGCCCAACAGCGCCTCCGGTTGCTCTTCCGGGATGAAGTGGCCGCACTCCGGGATTTCTGCTCCGGTGACGTCGTCCGCGTAGGCGCGCCAGATCTCCAGCGTCGGCAGGCGGGAGGGCAGCCCTGCGGAACCCCAGAGCGCCAGTACCGGCATGGTGAGGAGGCGGCCCTCGGCGGCGTCGATGTCGTCGAGGGCGACGTCCTGCTCCATGGCGCGGTAGTCGTCGAAACTCGCGCGCATGGCACCCGGGCGGGAGAAGGCTCGGACATATCCGTCGACCGCTTCGGGTGTCAGCCCGTGCCGGTTATAGGTCCACCGCTCGAAGAAGTACTCGAGATACCCGCGTATGTCGTGCCCCACGAGCCGCTCGGGAAGGTCAGGCTGCATCTGGAACAGCCAGTGCCAGTACCCGGAGGCGAGCGAGGCGTCCAGCCGGCGGAACATCTCCCGGGTCGGCACGATGTCGAGCACAGCCAGCCGTTCCACCTGCTCGGGGCGGTCCAGCGCCCAGCGGTGCCCCACGCGGGCGCCCCGGTCGTGACCCACGACGGCGGTCGTCTCGAAGCCGAGTGCTTCGACGAGGCCCGCCATGTCGGCGGCCATCCGCCGCTTGTCGTATCCGGTCGAGGGCTTGTCGCTCAGGCCGTAGCCACGCAGGTCGGGTGCCACAACGGTGTGGTCGGCGGCAAGATCCGCCAGCACCGGCTGCCAGCAGTCGGAGGTCTGCGGCCAGCCGTGGAGCAGGACGAGCAGAGGTCCGGATCCCGCTCGGAGGTAGTGCAGGCGGACCCCGTCCACCTGCGTCACGCCTGTGGTCACAGTGGGTTGTCCCATGGATGCGCCTCCCGGGCACGAACTAACCCTCTTAGGGGGTTAAACCTAACGTGCAGAATGAAGGCGTGGTAACGGACGACACGTGGATCTGGGACGGCGGGCGGGTCTGTTTGGACTTCACCAACACCCTCCGCCACCGGTGGCGACCCACGCCGGGGGAGACGCTCCGGAACCCGGGCGATCTCACCCTCTGGCTTCAGCGGGCCGGACTACTCACACCGGGCATCCCGGATCCCGTGGATGCCGCCGTCCTGGCATCGGGCCGACGGCTGCGCGAGGCGGTCGACCGGGCCGTACTCGCGGTCTCCGACGACCGACTGCCCTCCTCCAGCGACGTCGTGCTGCTCAACGAATCGGCAGCAGAGGCGCCCCGGCCGGCGCCGCAAATCGCCATCAAAGGCGGCCACTTGGAGCCCGCCAGCACCACGACCATGGCACCTGATCCCGCGACCGCGCTGGCACTGATCGCGCAGGACGCTGTAGATCTGCTCCTGTCGACCGAGATCCGGCGCGTACGCGTGTGCGGCGCGGACACGTGCGCCCTGCGCTTCCTGGACCGCTCCCCCGCCCATAACCGCCGCTGGTGCTCGATGTCCCGCTGCGGCAACCGCACCAAAGTCCGCCTCCACCAGGCCCGAGCCAGACGGAGTGAGCACACCCCGGCGGACTGAGCCCTGCGCTTGCCGAGAATGTCATCCGCCCTGGTAGGAGGCATGCACCCGGACTGGCGGTCGTCGGCTCCGTCGCTCGAGTCGGCGCTCTCGCGTAGCCGGTGGTCCACGCGTCATGATGATCGATCGTGCTGCTACGACTGGCCTACCTCGGTGTGACGAATGCCTTCGCGGTGCTGCGTTTGCTGCCGATGAGTGGCCGGGACAAGGATGTAGAGATCCTGGTCCTGCGCCATCAGATCGCGGTCCTGGAACGCCAACTCGGCAAGGGCAAAGTCCGGTTCAGCTCAAGCGACCGGGCGTTCCTGGCGGCGCTGCTGCACCGGCTGCCGTTACCCGCCCTGCGGCGGGTGCGGCTGCTCGTGCGTCCTGACACGGTGCTGCGCTGGCATCGCGACCTCGCCAGGCGCCGGCATGCCGCCTTATCGCGGCCCAAGCGACCCGGCCGACCTCGTACGGTGCGCTCTATCCGGATTCTGGTACTGCGTCTGGCGAGGGAGAATCCAAACTGGGGCTACAGGCGTCTGCACGGTGAGTTGCTCGTACTCGGCGTGAAGGTGTCCGCCTCGACCGTCTGGAAGATCCTCAAGGACGCGGGCGTCGATCCAGCGCCCGACCGGAGTTCCAGCACGTGGGCCGACTTCCTGCGCTCCCAAGCCGACGCCCTCCTGGCCTGCGACTTCTTTGAGACGGTCACCTTGTCCGGCACGCGGATGTACGTACTCGCGGTGATCGAACACAGCAGTCGCCGCCTCCGGATCCTGGGCGCCACCGCACACCCGGCAGCCTCCTGGGTAACGCAAGCTGCGAAGAACCTGGTCATGGACCTCGAGGACGTCGGCTGCCGGGCACGGTTCATGATCCCGGACAGGGACGGGAAGTTCCCCGCCCTGTTCGACGCTGTCCTCAAGGACACGGGGATCGAGGTCGTCCTCACCGGCATCCAGATACCGAGAATGAACTCAATCATGGAAAGGTGGGTGCAGACCTGCAGACACGAGCTCCTGGACCGGACCCTGATCTGGAACCAGCGCCACCTCCTCCACGCCCTACGAGAGTTCGAGGAGTTCTACAACTCCCATCGACCGCACCAGGGCATCGCGAACGCCCGACCGCTACACCCACTGCCCACACCAATCAACGATCCCGAAAAGCTAAGCCAGCTCGACATACGACGCCACGACCGCCTTGGCGGCATCCTCCACGAGTACAGACATGCCGCGTGACCTGCACGGATTAAGTATTCGGCAAGCACAGGAGCAGGTGGCCGTAAAGGTTGACCGTGGTGGCCAGTGTCGAGTGGCGCAGCGTCTTGGAGATCACGGCCAGCGGCACCCGTGAGCTGATCATGATGGTGGCGGCCGTGTGCCGCAGGTCGTGCACGCCGATCCGCGGTAGACCGAGCTCAGCGGCGCGCCGCCGCAGCTCGGCAAGCACCCCTTGTGGACGCAAGGGGGAGCCGTCCGGCTGGCAGAAGACCCGGTGTCACCCCCGTCACCGAACGCGCCGAGCGGATCGTCGCCAAGCGGGGCGCGAACGCGGCGCTCCACGAACGTGTACGGGCCGGGACTTCCGGTTTGCCGTGACGGGCGTCGAAGCCCGCGGCACCTTGCGTATCGAGGTCGCCGACACCCGTGGCGAGAAGCCGAAGCAGCCGGTGCATTGGGCTCCCTGTTCGCCTGGAAAGGCTGGAAGCTGCCGTGCACCTTGTACGTAGCGGTCGCGCAACGGTCCGGCGCGGCATTACCGACTCACGCTGCGCAGCGCATCGGTCACCGTTCTGATGCCGTTTCCTGCACTGTCCTGGTTCCGGAAGCTGCACGGTTTTTATCTCGTTTGAGGGCTTGGCAGCGGCCAGAGTTGACCTTGCAAGAACGAGACCGAAGACACGAGACCACGTAATGTGCCCATCAGGGGGGAACATCGTGAACAGCAACAAAGTGGTGAGAACCTTACGCCGTTCCTCGGCAACGTTTCTGGCCGGTGCAATGCTCGCCCTCGCGGCCCACGGCGTCACGTACGCCGCCGACGGTGCGTCGGCCCCGTGGCCCGGCCGCGCGGTCATCGCTCCGGTAGACCTGCCCTTTCCGGCCATCGAGCCTAGCCGGACCAACGACTGGGGCTGATCCGGTTCAGCCTTCCTGACCGTTGAGTGTCTGCCGAGAAACAGAAGAGGCTCCCGCCGTGACTGAGCTGTCAGTTCTCATCCCGTTCGTTCCTCGCCGTCTGGAGCAGGTGCTGCCGTTCGCCGGCCTGGTCAATTGGACTAGCGCGGCGCGGCTGTGGCAGGGCCAGTCGATGGTGCTCGAACCGCATCAGACATTCGTCGGTGTGGCGGGGGCGGGCTTCAGGGTTCCGGCTGGGCTAGGGGTGACACTGATGCCGCTGAGGAACCCCTTCGAAGCAGCGACGCAGGCCCGCTCGGTGGCGCTGGCCACGGGACATCCGGTCACCGCGGGATTCGGGACCGGAGCCGTGCAGTTCCAGCGGAACATCCTTGGCTCCGCCTACTCCAGCCCGCTCAACACGGCGCGTGCTTACGTCACCGCCGTGCGCAGCCTGCTGGATGGTGAACTGGTGCAGAGTGACGGGACGGAATTCACCCTGACCGGCCAACTTCCCCCGGCGGTGGCCCCTCGGGTCGATGTGGGGCTCGGTGTGCTCAGGCCAGGCATGGCCCGTCTCGCCGGTGAGGTCGCGGATGCCGTCATCACCTGGCTGACCCCGCCGTCCTATCTGAAGGACGTGTTGGTTCCAGCGGTCGCGGAAGGGATGAAGAAGGCAGGACGCACCCGTCGGCCGAGGATTATCGCGATGGTGCCCGTAGGGGTGAGGCGGGACGAGACCGATCCCGAGCGGTTGGCGCTGGCGAGTAACCTCGCCCACCTCCAGGCACCGCACTACCAGGACATGCTCCGCCGGGCCGGCGCGGACATCGGCGACGGCAACGACGTGCACCAGGCGGCGCGCGCAGTGGTCGACACCGGGGGGTTCGTCACTGGCGATCTCGATGATGTTCTCAAGGGTCTGGACGCGTACCAGCAGGCCGGAGCCGACGAGATCGTCCTGAACACCACGGGTGTCAACAAGATGTTCGGCTCTCCCGAGGCCCTGGCTGACCTCCGCACCATTCTCAAGGCGCACCAGTAGAGCTTCAGTTGCCCGCCGGGGCCCTGTTTCGAGAGGTTCTTTGATGGACACCATCGCGCGCAGACGCGCGAAACAGCACATCATGTCGTGGGGCTCGGGCCATGTCCGCCCGGACCGGGTTCCTGCCGGGCAGGCAGCCACGGTTGTCCTCGCCAACCGCGCCCACCTCGATGACGCCGTATCCTCCGGCGTCATCGGAGACTCCACCGTGGCCTTTGCCCCCCGAACCAGTGATGGCCCCGTCGTGGGCTATGACGGGGCGCTCGACGAACCCGGCACGGAACTCGCTCTCGGACACGACTTCTACCTCCAGACGCAGGACTACGCCTCCAGCGCCTACATGACGGTCCTCGGTCCCACCATCGTCCGCCTCTTCACGAACGAGGACTTCGCCGCCTGTCTGCGCGACGCCGACCGTGCGCTCGAGGAGGGCGCCTTCCCCGAGTTTCTGATCACGCCGTCCGTGCTGCTCGCGGACACATCCGGTCTCGGCGGCGGCCCGGCGGGCGACGGCCCGCTGACGAGGTTGTACGCGGACCGCGCCGGGAACTGGTCGACCTCGCCCCGAGGAGCCGTTCTGGGCACGATCGGCGACAGTCTCGACACGCTGATAGCCCGTTACGAGGAGATCAACGCCGCAAGCCCGGCGCCGTGCGCTGTTGCCTTGGCCGCAGTGATCAGCGATCCGGACCGCTCTGCGGCTCTCCGGGAACGCCCGTATCTGGGACGCTACCTCGCGGCGGTACGTGCCCTGCGCTCGGTGATCGCCCGGGGTGCGCACGAGCCGAAGGTATCCGGGTTCGGCGTACGGCTCGTCCCCGGCCTCGTCCTGGAAGGGCCGGACGTCACGGACGCCGAGGCTCCGCTGGTGATGTTCACCGAAGAAGAGGCGTATGTCTCCGCCGCAGGGCGGCTGTTCAGCGTCAGCCGCGACGTCGCCGGGGCCGTCGAATGCCTCCTGGCCGGGGCAGCCGATCCGGACTCTGCCGAACGGTTGTCGCAGGTGCGCGACTACTTCACCCAGCAGGGCGTCCCGCTCCCCGAGCCCGTGGTGGTGGCGTGATGACTCCTGTGGCCACTCCCTTTCTACCGGGCCAAGCCGGTGAGCGCGTCGCGCAGCTCGGTGACCGGGCACGCCTGTGCGGCCTGTACGACGAAGACGGATCCGGCGTGTACGACGATCTCGCAGCGGCGGACGGCTTCGAGATCCGAGACATCATCATCGCAGTTCGAACCCTTGACGGACCGGTGCTGGACTTGGCCGCCGGCTCCGGGCGCTTCACCCTCCCGCTGCTGGCACTCGGCCGCGATGTGACGGCACTGGACATGTCTCCGCACATGCTCAGCCTGCTCACTCAGCGGCTCGCCAGAACACCTGAGCGGGTGCGCGAGCGGTGCACCGTGGTGCAGGCAGACATGTCTGGCTTCACCCTGAGGCAGCGTTTCGCCCACGTCCTGCTTGGCACCACTTCACTGTCCCTATTGGATTCATCTGGCCGGGCTGGCCTCTACCGGTGTGTCGCCGACAGTCTCAGCGAAGGCGGCCAGTTCCTGGTGTCGGTTCTGGAGCGTGGCGGGGACGGCGACCCGGACGAAGTCGTTCAGCGTGCCCACGGTGCCAGCGGTACCCCGTACGACCTGTACGAGTACTGGCCGACGGGCGCCTCCCACCGTACGGTCACCATCGTTCCCGCTGATCCGCCGCCCACCGGACACGTGGTCGTGGCACATGACGAGGTTCCCAGCATGAGCATCTCCACCATCGAGAGGGAACTTCATCAGGCCGGGTTCACCGCGCTCGACCAGCGGGAGCTGACCCCGGTCGGGCAACGGCACCGTGTCGTTCTGATCAAGGCGGTGCGCGCATGACCGGGAACATCCTGTGGCCCTACCTGATCGCTCCCTCGGCGCACGGCAGTGACCGGCAGTGCGCGGTGCAGGCCGCAGGCCACCGCATCACCTTCGCGGACGGCAGCACGGTCCTCGACGGCGACAGCGGCCTGTGGAACGCCAACCTCGGCTACGGCAACCCAGTGATCGCGGATGCCATCGGCGAGGCCACGAGGGAAGCCTCCTACCTGGGTGCGTTCAGATTCGAGAACAGTTACGCCCGCGGTGCCGCAACCGATCTGCTCGCTGTAGCTGACACCGAAAACTACGCACGCGTGTTGTTCTCGTCCGGCGGCGGCGTCGCCAACGACGCGGCGATGAAGCTGGTGCGCCAATACCATGCCCTCGACGGGCACCCGGAGCGCAACCTGATCGTCGCTCTGCGCGGTAGCTTCCACGGCCTGACATTCGGCGGGTTCGCCTTGACCGGCGAGGAGTTGGGCCAGCGTGTCTACGGTGTCGATCAGCGCCTGATCCGGCACATCAATCCCAACGACATCGGCGAGCTGCGCGACCTCATCCAGCGCATCGGCCGTCAGGTTGCCGCACTCGTGGTCGAACCTGTCCTGGGTACCGGAACGATCCCGCTCGGCGCGGATTACATCGAGGAACTGCTTCGGCTGCGCGATCGGTCCGGGTTCCTGCTCGTCGCGGACGAGGTGGCGACCGGCTTCGGCCGCACCGGCAGCTTTTTCGCCTCTCACACCTGGCCGGGCCGACCGGACGTGTTGATCACCTCGAAGGGGCTGACGAACGGCACGATGCCCGCGTCGGCGGTCATCTTCTCCCACCAGGTCGCGGAGATTTTCACCCGCCACGACGCCATTCTCACGCACGCGGAGACCCAGGGCGGAACGGCCGTCTCGTGCGCCGCGATTCGCGCGACGATCAACGAGATGCAGCGACTCGATGCTGTCGTCTCGGGTCGGCGTGTCGCCGACCGCCTCGCCGCTCGCATCGATGAGCTGGTGGATCAGCATCCTCTGGTGAATCACTCCACCGGGCAGGGCTGCTTCCGAACTCTGCACCTGCGGGGTCCCGGTGGGCACCGCCTCGCACCGCCCGGTGTCGCATGGCTCGTCGGCCGCATCCGCGACGAGGGCGCAATCGTGCACCCCGGACCCTCTGGCATCCAGCTCGTCCCCGCTCTGACGTGGACCGACGCGGAGACGGACGAACTGATGGCCTGCGTCCAGACGGGCCTGAATGCCCTGACCGCCGTCGCCGCACGCCACTGAGCGGGACCAGCCTTCGCCTCGAAGACTCCAGAACCTCGCGGGTTCTGGCTACCCCAACCCGACCCCTGTGGAGAGGAGGAGAGCAACATGACCGACCGCAATCTTGCTGAGGAGCCGCAGATCGACGCCTGTGAGCTGGAGATGCAGGAGCTGGAGGCCCTGGAGGCCCCGGGCTTCTGGACCGGCGTTTCGATCGGCACCGTGGTCAGCGTGTCCGTCGTCGCGGCGACCTGACGCCGCCATCTGTTTCGCACAGGTTGTGCCTCGGCCCGCGCCCACCGGCCGGGCCGGGCGCAGCCGTCCTCTCCCTGAGCACCCTTTCACGGCCTTCCGTTCCGGCAAGGAGACGATATTGATGTCCGACACCGCCGCGCGAGCTGCCAGGCAGGCGTTCACGCTGCCAGCCGCACCGCTGCGGTCCATCGGCTCCCTTGCCGAGTGGCTGCGCGGTGACGAGGCCGATGCCGTCACCATGATCTGCGATCCTGCCCTCACCGGGCAGCCCGTCACCGTAGGCGTGCGCGACCAAATCCGCAGCGCGGGCATCACCTCCAGGGTGGTGACCCTCCCGATCAACCGGGATGCCGAGGCGATCCGGTCGCTGGCTGCCCGGCTCGCGCCGCGCGAACTGGTCGTCGCCATCGGTGGCGGCAGCACCCTCGACTTTGCCAAGCTCACCGCGCTGTCAGCCATTCAGCCGGACATTTACCGCTACCTCACCGCGCCGCAGCGCAGCGGATTTCTCCTCCTGCCACCCCACCTTGGCAACAGCGTACGAGTCCTGGCCGTACCCACTACTTTGGGCACCGGGAGCGAACTGGGCACCGTGGCCTGTTTCGAACGCGCCGGCCACAAGCTCTTGGTCACCGGATCATGCTTGCGTCCGGTCCAAGCGATGTGGATTGCGGAGGCCACCGACACGCTGCCCGCCGACCTGGTTGCCGACGGCGTCCTGGAGGCACTGTTCCGCACCGTCAGCCCCTACACCGGTGACCCGGCCCCCTTGCCGGAGCAGGATGCCGCTGTCGAAGACCTTGCCGTACGCCTTATCCAGGCGGGGGACGAGGTCGCCCGCCTGCGCGCCGCGGGGAATCCGATTCCCGCGGATCTGCGGCTGCGTATCGCAGAGATGAGTGCGCAATCCCAGATTGGCCACCTCAATATCGGCCGCAGCCCCTATGCCGTGAAGTGCTGGTGCATCGCCAACGAGCTCTCAACTTTGCTGGGACTGGCCAAGATGCGCACCGTGTCCGCCGTGTGGCCCGTGCTGTGGCGGCACTGCCTGGCCGGGAACGACCGGCTCGGCAGCCCCGACCGGATCCTCAGCCTGTGGACAGTGATCCGCGGCACCTTCCCACACTTCGGCCAGGATCCGGTCACTGGGCTGGAACGGCTGATGGACGCCTGGCGCATCGAACGCACCGTGCACGCCGGCACCCGTCAGGTCGAGGAGACCACCGAGCGGATCATGCGCGCATGGGGGGCCGGCCTGCCCATCCTCGACGGCGTCCGCGCGCAGGAAATTCGCCGACTCCTCACGGACGCCACCTACTCGACTGCCGACGGTGTCGTGTCCCCGCCCGGCACCGTCGGCCCACCAGACCACCGCACGCCCACGGAACCAGACCGTGTGCATGCGGAGGAACACACCATCCGAGCGCACCAGGCGTGATCACACCGGGTGCCGCGTAAAAGGAGAAGTTCATGGACCACATCGAGGTCGAGCTTCAGAACCTGACCATCTCGGAGCTGGAGATGCAGGAGCTGGAGGCCCTGGAGGCTCCGGGCTGGGCGACCAGCGCCGGTGTCAGCGTCGGCATCTCCGTCGTCTCCGTGGCCTGGAGCCTCACCTGAACCCTGCACCCTGCCTCGCGCCTTCGGGCGGGCCGGGTACAGCGCGGCCGTGTGCCGCATCCCACTCATCCACCTCTCACGAAGGAGAACCCTCCGATGGAGAACATCACGAACGAAGCCCCGGCGCTGGAGCTGGAGATGCAGGAGCTGGAGGCCTTGGAGGCCCCCGGATTCTGGACCGGCGTCTCGATCGGCGCCACCATCTCCTCCGCGGTTGGCACGTCGATCGCCCTCACCTGATCAACGGTGACCGCCGTTCGGTGAGCGTCCCTGCGCTCACCGGATCTCCGGAGAAACCGTAGACGCTGCCTCCGCCCCGCTCCTGAGCCAGGGGCCGGGCGGAGGCGGGGCACAGTGCCGCCCTTTCTCTGTACATTCCGAGGAGCCACCACCGTGAGCACTACCACCGCGCCGGTCCTGCCGGACGCGCAGCGGCCCCGGCTCGCACCGGGCATAGAGGTCCACCCGCCCATGGGCGACGGTGGCTCCTGGGTCATCCAGCATGGCCCCCGCTACATCCGGGTCAGTGCCTCCGTCGCCTCCCTGGCCCAGCGCCTGGACGGCGAGACCACGATCGATGCCCTCGCCGGATCGATGGGCGTCCCGTGGACCGCGGAACTGGTCACTGATGCCGTTGGTCGTTTCGACGCGCTACGTCTGCTCGACCGCGGTGAGCAGACGCCGAAAAAGAAGCAGCGCTCGTCCCGCATCAAGTTGGTGCCGCCGTTCACCGTGCAGCTCACGCTGCTCAGCCCCGGTCGGACGATGCAGGCCCTTCAGCCGGCCCTGGCCCGCTGGAAGGGGCGCCGACTCGCGGCCACTTCCGTCGTGACCGCCTTGGCCGGTCTTGTCGTGCTGGCTGTACAGGCTCCCTACGTGACCAACCTCGTGTCCCAGCCCCTGTCTCCGCTGGCCTATGTGGGTCTCCTCGTCGGGCTGATCGCCGGTACCTCGCTGCACGAACTCGGGCACGCCTTCACTCTCATCCGCTACGGCGGTCGCCCGTCCCGTATCGGGATCATGCTGTTCTACCTGATGCCGACGTTCTTTTGCGACGTCTCGGACTCGTGGCGGCTTGCCGAACGGTGCCAGCGCGTCCACGTCGCCCTCGCCGGACCCGCGGTGCAGACGTTCCTCGCCGGAGCATCCGCCCTGGCCGCGTGGCCGCTCGATGTCGGGGGCGTGAAGACGTGTCTGGTGCTGTTCGCCGTCGGCAGCTACATCACCGGGCTGCTGAACCTGCTGCCGCTGATCAAGCTGGACGGATACATCGCGCTGATGAGCCGCGTGGATATCCCCTACCTGCGGGACAGGGCGATCAAGGACGCACGCCGCAGCGTCGCACGTCTGCTCTTCGGCGGTACCTACCGGCGGGAACTACCCGGCCGCAGCTGGACCGTCTGGTACGGGCTAGCATGCATGACCTTCCCCCTGTACCTGCTGTCGACCGCGCTGAAGCTGTGGATAGGGCTGCTGCAGCGTGCCGGGTTCGTCGGTGCATGCCTAGCTGCCTCGGCCTTCTGCTACGTGCTCTATCTCGTCGGCCGTGGCATCAGGCGCCTGGTGGGAGAGGTGCGGGGCTCCGGAGCCTCCAGGGTGAGGGTCACCCTCGTCGGCGCCCTGCTCGCCGCCGCGGCTTCCGCGGTGGCGTTCCTTCCGGTCACCTGCACAACCCCGGCCGCCTATGTCACACGCGCCGGCGGAGTCGATGTGGTCCTCATGCGGGGCTCGGACGCGAGCCGCATCGAGCCGGGCCGACCCGTGTCCCTGAGCACCAACGGCCTGATCCTCACTCCGTCCACCGGACACGGGGTCATCGGCCAGCAGGGCGGAAAACGGACGACTGCTCCGGTGTCGGCGTTCTTTCCCATCGCGCTCGGTCCGGAGCCCGAGACCCCAGTGATCAGCTACCGGCTCACTACCAGCCAGGCCCCCACTGAGCCGTTCGGAACGGCCGAGGTCGACACCGGACGCTTGCCGCTGTGGGAGGTGGCGTACCGCACTTATGTCGCCCCGTTCATCCCTTGAGATTTTTGAGGCCCTGCCGTGACCGATCTTCGCTTTCTCGATTTCATCCGCCAGGACACCTTCTTCTACGACGCACCCGACCAGGAAGACGCGCCCGACCAGGACTTCCACGCTGACCGCACCCCCGCCGAGGGATGGACCGTGGCGCGGGGCCGTGAGTGGACCGTGTGTACGCCTCCAGATCCGGGCATCCCCGGCCAAGGATGGAAGATTCATGTCTCGGCGCTGCCCGGCAACGCGGCCGACCTGCTGGACGTGGTCGCCCCGTATTGCGTCGAGCACGACCTTATGTACAAGTACATCAACAACAAGGCGATCGTGGCCCGGCGGGGAAGCAAGTACGGAGACCGCACGGCAAGCGGCAAGTTCATCACCATCTACCCGCCCGACGAGCAGGCCTTGGAGAAGACCCTCACCGACCTGGACGCGCTGATCGGCGGTACCCCCGCGCCCTACATCCTTAGCGACCTGCGGTGGGGCAAGGGGCCTCTGTACGTGCGCTACGGCGGGTTCGTGTTGCTGATGGCCCGCGCCAGGGACGGGCAACTCGTTCCCGGCATTCGCACCCCTGACGGGGAGCTGGTCCCGGACGAGCGCAAACCCTCGTTCCGCCCGCCCGCGTGGGTGGCGATCCCGGACTTTCTCCAGGACGCTCACCGGGCTCGCAAGCAGGGCACGTTGCGAGACTTCCCGTTCCGCGTGTACAAGGCGCTGCACTTCTCCAACGGTGGTGGCGTCTACCGTGCCGTCGACGCCCGCACAGGCAGTGAAGTTCTGTTGAAGGAAGCCCGCCCGCTGGCCGGCCTGGACGCCTCCGGCGCCGACGCGATCGCCCGGATGGAACGCGAGCACTGGGCTCTGCAGAAGCTCGCCGGCCTGCCTGGCATACCAGCGGTGGTGGACTACCGTCAGGGGCACGAACATCGTTTTTTGGCAAGGGAGTTCATCGACGGCCGCCCGCTGGTCGACATCCTGAGGTTCAAGCACCCATTCGCCTCGGGCGAGGACAGCCCGGCCGCACGTGCCGCCTACCTGACATGGGCGATGGACATCCTCAAGCAGGTGGAGGACGGCGTATCAGCGATGCACGAGCGGGGCGTCGTCTTCGGCGACCTGCACCCCGGCAACATCCTTCTCCGCGAAGACGGCACCATCGCGTTCATCGACATGGAGACCTGCACCAAACCGGAGGACGGCTACCAGCAGGCGATGGGCGCGCTCGGTTTCCATGCCCCCGGCCACCTCACCGGCACGCAGGTGGACCTGTTCGCGCTGAACGTCCTGAAGCTGACACTGTTCATGCCGCTTCCGCAGGTTGTGCCGTGGGGCGTGGAAAAGGTTCACGCCCTCGTCGACGCAGCAGCCGAGAACTTCGATCTCCCCGTGTCTTTCACCACCGGGGTGAAATCGGTGCTCGGCCGCGACGCCTTGCGCTCCCCCCAGGACTACTCAGCGCCGTGGCCAGAGTCCGGGCACATGCCCGGTGCCGCGATACGCGACGCCCTGGCCGCTTCCATCCTCAATGCGGCAACCCCTGAGCGTGACGACCGCCTCTATCCCGGTGACGCGTTGCAGTTCCTGTTACCGGAAGGTGGCATCACCTTCGCCTACGGTGCTGCCGGAGTCATGTGGGCGCTCCACCAGTGTGGCTATGAGGTCCCAGCAGAGCATGTTCAGTGGCTCGCCGACCACGCCCGGCGCCCGCTGCTGGACGGCCCCGGCTTCTTCACCGGGCTCGCTGGAGTCGCCTGCACGCTCCATATGCTGGGGCGACAGGGCGAGGCCGCGCAGGTGATGGAGCGCGCCTTAACGGTGGCCGAAGGAACCGACCTGTCGCTGGGTTCGGGCCTGTCTGGTTTGGGGCTCACCGCGCTGCATCTCGCCGACCGCGAAGGCGGTAACAAATGGCTGGATGAGGGCCGTGCCCTGGCCGATCGCATCACCGGCACGAGTATGGACCACCGGCGTGCGGGCCTGATCCAGGGCCGTGCCGGACACGCCCTGTTCCTGCTGCGCTTGTTCGAACGCACCGGAGACGAACGCTACCTGGATCAGGCGGTGACCGAGCTGCGCGTGGATCTCGGCGCCATCCCGCTCGACACCGGCGATCCGGACGGTCTCGGTCTGGGCCTCGCGGGCGCCGCCGGCCTTGCCCTCGTCACGCGCGAGATCACCGCCTATCGCTCCGGCACGAGTCTGGAGCAGACGTGCCGGTGGCTTCAGGAGATGAGCCGTTGCCGTCTGGCCTCGACGAACGGATTGTTCCACGGCCGCGCCGGTTCCCTCACCGTCCTGGACCGGCGTGACCCCGAGCAGATGCGGCTGCACCTGGATGCTATCGGCTGGGAAGCCGTCTCCCTGGAGCCGGGCCGGATCCACACGCTCGGCGAGCACGGCTACCGCCTCTCCACCGATCTGGCCACCGGATCCGCCGGAGTCCTGCTCGCTCTCACCTCCCTAGTCCGCGACGACATGCACATGCTGCCGCTCCTTCCTTTCCGTTCGGCACGTCCGGTCCCCGTGGGGGTGGCAGCGTGATGCTCGACATCCCCCGTACCCTTCATCCCTCCACCGGTGTCGCGGAGCGGTACTCGCTCCAGTCACCGCAGGGCGCGGGCCTGCTGTGGTCCAGCGCGGTCGCCCTCCACCCGGTGCCCGGCGTGCCGACGGGAGAGGTACCGCCCTCGGCACTCATCGCGGGAGCCCGCGGTCACTCACGCGCCGATGTACTCATACGTGGCGCGGGCGAGGCAGTCGAACGCCGTGCCCTGCATCCGCTGCCCGGCCTGGTCTCCTACCGGGGCACCATCGATTCCCTCACTCTGCCGGCGCTGGATGCGTCTGCGCACGCTCTGGCCGCCCCACACGCCAATGCCACGGTGCTGACGTGGTATCCGGCCCGATGTCTTCGTAACGACACGGCCATCCTGGTTCCCGCCAGTCTGGTGAACTGGCCGGCCATCGAGGAGGAGGGCCTGTTCGATCCGAGTCCGTCCGGAGCGGCTGCCGGAACCACCGCAGACGCGGCTCTGCGCTCCGCCCTGGTCGAGATCGTCGAACGCGATGCCTTCACCACAGCCTGGGCACGGCAGCTGCGCTTGCCGTCCTGGCCCCACCCGGAACAGGCGCTTGGCTACGCGCCCGCGGGCCCGCTCCGTTCGTTGTGGCAGCGCGCTCTCGGCCAAGCAATCAGCCCGGTGATTGCGCGGATCCCCACCGCTGTACCCGGATTGTGCTGCGTCGTGGTCGTGCTGCTCGACCCGCCCGGTCCCAATGCGATGGCGGCGGTCGGCATGAAGGCATCCGGACGGCCTGAGCAGGCGATTCTCGGCGCCCTGCAAGAGGCATGGCAGGTTAGGGCTGCTCTCGACGAGACGTCCCGCACCGACGCTCCGACACCGGAGGTGGTGGTCAGCGAGCACGATCGGATCCGGTACCTGCTCAGCCCGCGGGCGTACAGGTCCGTCGCGGACTGGGCAAAGGGGTTCATGCCCGGCCATGTGGTGATGCGTTCCACCGACGTGACACTTCGGCACCTGACCGACGCGGTTCTTGCCGACGGCGCGGATCCGCTGGTGGTCGACCTAACCCCCCGCTTGTCCACGCACATCAGGGGCATGGGCTGGCGGGCCGTCAAGGTGATCCCGGCGGGATACCAGGGCTTGCGCATGGACGAGCGACACGTATGGACGTGGAACCTCCGCCGGGTGGACAGCGCACCCCAGCGCACCGGGTGCGCGGCAGGGAACAATGACCACCGGGCTGCGGGACCGCACCCCCTGCCCTGACTCGCAACGACGAAAGCGACAGTGATGCTGGAACTGGACAAGGTGACGCGGTACTTCGGCGACCGTGCCGCCGTCGAACGGACCTCCTTCTACGTCGAGGGAGGCCGGATGACGGGCTTCGTCGGCGTGAACGGGGCCGGGAAGACCACCACCATGCGCTTGATCATGGGTGTGTTGGCGGTCCACGACGGCACGATTCGCTGGGACGGGCGTCCGGTCACCGCCGACGATCGCAGACGGTTCGGTTACATGCCCGAAGAGCGCGGCTTATATCCGAAGCAGACCGTCATAGGACAGCTCACCTACCTCGGCCGACTGCGCGGACTGTCCGCGCAGTCGGCCCAGCGGTCGGCCGGCGAGCTGATCGACCGGCTGGGCCTGGCGGAGAGGAGCACCGCCCGTCTGGAGGCGCTGTCGCTGGGCAACCAGCAGCGGGTCCAGATCGCCGCCGCCCTCATCGGCGACCCCCAGTTCCTCGTGTTGGACGAGCCGTTCTCCGGTCTTGACCCGCGCGCGGTGGACACGATGGTCGAGGTGCTGCGCGAGTACATCCGGCGAGGGGTGCCGGTGCTGTTCTCCTCGCACCAGCTCGATTTAGTGGAACGGCTCTGCGACGACCTGGTTTTCCTGGATAGGGGCAGGGTTCTGGCGCAGGGATCCGCGCACGAGCTGCGGCGTCGCGGCACTGTTCGGCACCGTCTCGCCATGTCCGGGCCGACCGGCTGGCTGCATACCTTCACCGGCGTCACCGTCATCAGCGAGAACGATGAGGGCGGTGGTGTGCTGCTGCAGCTCGACGATGACGGCGTGGTCGACCGGTTGCTGGCCGAGGCGCTGCGCCGCGGGAGCGTACGGGAGTTCGGCGAGATCGTTCCCAGCGTGTCCGATGTTTTCAGGGAGATGACGAACGCATGAGCACCTCTGTCCGCGACGCCGAGGCCCGCACCAACCCGGCCACGGCCCATCCAGCACAAACCGGTGCACGGCCTGTCGGTGCATGGCGTATCGTCACCGCCCGCGAAATAGCTGTCAAGTTACGTGACCGGGGGTTCCTCGTCTCCACCCTGGTCACGCTGGCCCTGATCGTCGGGGCGATCGGTCTTCAGGTGTACCTGGCCTCCACCGCCGGGAAGGTCACCATCGCCGCCACGGGCACCCGCAGCACACAGATCGTCCGCCAGGCCCAAGCGTTGGCTGACCGGGCGGACCAGGATGTGACAATCAAATTTCACCAGGAGTCCTCCCAAGAGGCCGTGGAGTCGGCGGTGACCTCAGGGAAGGCGGACGCCGGCCTGGTCCCCTCTGCCGAGGGGTGGCTGCTGGTGGGCGACACCGGCATCGACGACACCGCTGCCACCTGGCTCGGCGCCGCGGTGCAGAACACAGCCATGGCCGACAACGCCTCCAATGCTGGAACGAGCCTGGGCACGCTCACGAAGGATTCGGCGCTCGGTCACAAGCTGCTCTCCCCGGAGAGCACGCCTGAGAGCGTAGTCCGCATGGCCACGTTCTTTTTCGGCTTCCTGTTCTATCTCGCCGCGGTGATGCTCGGCGTCGCGCTGGCCACGAGCATCGTGGAAGAGAAGCAGAACCGCATCGTCGAAATCATCGCGTCCTCCATCCGGCTGCGCGACCTGCTCATCGGCAAGATCGTCGGACACACCATGCTCGCTCTCGTGCAGATGGCCGCGTTCAGCGCCGCGGGCGCCATAGGCCTGATCGCCACTGGCCACCATGATGTGCTGTCCCAAATCACCGTTGGCCTGAGTTGGTTCCTCGCGTACTACCTGGTCGGCATCGCGGTGCTGGCCTGTGTATTCGCCGCGGCAGGGGCGATCGCCGGCCGCAGCGAGGACATTCAGTCCACCACCACCCCGGTAAACATGGTGGCCGCCCTGGTCCTCATCGCAGGGATCACCGCCTCGGGCACCGCGCAGACCGTCCTGTCCTACGTTCCGCTCACGTCGACGATCACCATGCCGATCCGCATCATCGGCGGAGACGTCTCCTGGTGGGAGCCGATCGTTTCGATGCTGATATCGCTGTTCGCCGCAGCCGGAGTGGTGGGGCTCAGTGAGCGAATCTACCGCCGGGCCCTGATGCAGACCGGCGGAAAGCTGTCCTTCCGGCAGGCCCTCAAGCTCACCGACTGATCAGCCGCCTTTCCCCAACCTTCCACTGAAGGAGACCGAAAGATGAACTCCACCACAGCCCGCCCCGCCACCGTGATCGCCAGCCTGCTCGCCGTCATGTGCGGGGCCATGATCGTGGTCATCACCAGCAGCCTCGGCGACACCGCCCGCTACGCCCTCGGCGCCGCCCTGCTGATCGGCATCGCCACCGGCGCCTACAAGCTCTCCCAGGCTCTTAAGGAGAACCGCACCCGTTAACAACAGCGCCGCCTTCGTCACGGGGCCGCACCCCTTCTGGCCCCTGACGAAGCCATTCCTCATGGGAGTCCCGCCGTCCATGGAGCACCGCATCCGCATCACCAGCATTGATCCGGCCTCTCCAGAGACCGCCAGTGTTCGGCTGGTCGCCAAGCTGCCGCCCACGTGGCGGTTGAAACAGATCAAATGCACTCCCGACCCCGCGATAGCCGAACTCACACTCGACATCCCGAGCGACTTCGAGGTGGGCGATGTGGGGCAAACCGTCGACGCGATCCTCACCACCCCTGGCCTGGAAGGCTGGGCCAGGTTCTACTGAGGTCAAACTCGTGATGTCGCAGGGGCTGACGGCCGGGATTTACGCGCGGTATCACCAGGGGTATTCGGGCAGAAATGTCGACGTACAACGTCCTGATCGACATCATGGCCATGGGCAAGAAGTTTCGCGCCCAAACTCATATCGTGGCCCCGAACTGGGTGAACCTTGCCTGATGCGGCACTAGATCCAGCCCCGTTCGCGGGCCAGCAGGGCGGCCTGGAACCGGTTCGAGGCGCCCAGTCTATCCATCAGTGACGCCACGTATTTGCGGTAGGTGCGCACGGACATGCCCAGGTCACGAGCACCGCTCTCGTCCTTGTCCGCCGTATACAACACCTTGAGGACACTGCACTCGGTCTCACTGGGCGCATCCTCGTCCTCGAGCGGCAGCTCCTGCGCGCTGACCCACATCCGCTCGAACAAGGCGACCAGCGTGGCGACCAAGCCGGTTTCACGCGTCAGCAGAGCACCCCTGGCCGTACGGGAGGGGTCGATCGGGGTGAGAGCCGCACTTCGGTCACATATGATCATGCGTTCCAGTGGCTGATAGGAGATGCGTATCTCCGCGCCTTTCGCGGCGAGTTCTCGCAAGTAGGCCATCGTGGCCGGGTCGTCCAGGGCCGGAGCGGCCATCAGGGTGCGCATGCGCAGCCCCCGTCGCAGCACGCGCAGATCCATGGGACGGGAGGCCTCGATGGATTCAGGGGTGAGCACGCCTATTGGATTTACCGTTAGGTTCTCCGAACGCGCGAAGAAGGTGAGCTCATCGATGGCCTCCCTTACCGCCGCCGTCCCCTTCAGTTGCTGAACCGGCGGAACGTCCACGGGCGAGCTGTGCGATCCGGCCATCTCGGAGATTAACGACTCGACCACGCCCGTGGCCGCTATGGCCGCCTCCAACTCCCCCCGCAGCCGTCGCAGCCGGTCATCGATGAGCTGATCCACCGCACGCGCGGGCCCGACAGCGCGCACCCCTCCGGCTAAGCCGCCACGCACAGCGACGCCGAGTTCGACTAACCGGTCTGCCAGGACTTCCTCGCCCGACACGAGGCATGTCGCACTCACGCAACCGTTCCCACTGCGCAAAAGCCGCCGGTAGAGGGCTTCCTCCGCTGCCGATACACCAAGGATTCCCAGACAAGCCCCCGCAGTGTCCTCCTGGTCTGGATGGATCGTTTCACTCACCCTTTCTCCTTTGTGTTCCATAGGGTGTGCGTGGTGACGGTATTGGCCAGCTCCAGCTGCCGGGCCTGTAGTCGTCGTACTTCTGTTTGGGCTTCCTCGGGCCCCATCCTTCGGTCTCGGGGCGCTGCCGCGGGCGCCTGGCGACTTGGTGGAGTTCTCCCTGTGCGGCGAGCGGGTCCGTAGGGAAGTAATTGGCTCTGGCCATGACCAGAATGATAAGCCTGTTCGGTTTCTTCGCCGTTCGCGCGGTGTGTTTTGGGTCAGGGTGGTGAGGTTCGTCCGGCGGGAGAGAAGACGAAGGCGCCGTGACAGCCGTCGCAACGCGACCGGAGCGCAGCCGCCGGAGCAGGCCTGGAGGAGTGAGTGTGCGGGGACCGCCCCCGCGACCGTGGGCCCTGCATGGTTGACCCGAAATCGCCGGAACCCTCACCGGAGCGACTTCAGCGGCTCGCTGACGAGATACGGCTGCCACTGGCGGTGCACCCCCGGAGTGCCCCGCAGATTCGGCATCGCTCGCGGCAGTATCCCTGTGCCGTTCAGAAATGCGTCGCTGCAGGTCGTAGGCGGTCTGGCGGGATCGGCAGGCGCGCTGGGGCCATGTCCAGGTGATCGTGTCACTGGTGTGTCAGGTCATGCGGAAGCTTCTCTCGGTCCCAGTGGTGTTGCTGCGTCGGCAGACGTCCAGAGACGCTGAGTTGCTCGTGCTCCGGCACGAGAATGCGGTGCTGCGCAGGCAACTTGCGAGTCCGGTGCGGTATCAGTGGGCGGACCGGTTGTGGTTCGCGGCATTGTCCTCGCTGATACCCCGGCGTCGCTGGGCTCAGGTGTTCCCTGTGACACCAGGGACGTTGCTGGGTTGGCATCGACGTCTCGTTGCACGCAGGTGGGACGACAGCGAGTGTCGGAGCAGGCCGGGTCGGCCAGCGACGGCGGAATCCGTGAAGGAGTTGGTGCTGCGGCTGACACGGGAGAACCCGCGCTGGGGTGCCGCAGGATCAAGGGGGAGCTCGTCTTCGCCGGGTCTACGCGCTGGTTTTCCTCGAGCACGGCACACGCCGCCTCCACATCGCCGGGGTGACCACGCATCCGGCCGCACAGTGGACGGCCCAGCAGTGCCCTTGCCGGAAACTTCATCCGTGCAGGTCACGCCGCATTCCGGTACTCGTGAAGGATGCCGCCGAGGCGATCGTGTCGGCGTATGTCGAGGCGCGCTAACGTGTCCGGGTCATCGATCGGCGGGGGCAAGGGGCGCAGTGGCCTGGCGTTCGCGATGCCCTGGTGTGGTCGGTGTCTGTTGTAGAACTGCTCGAACTCGCGCAGGGTGTGGAGGAGGTGCCGCTGGTTCCAGATCAACGTCCGGTCCAAGAGCTCGCGGCGACAGGTCTGTATCCTGAAGGGTGTCTTTATTGTCGTACGGTGGTTGACATGGGGCTTTGCGATCGCCTGCGTGTGGGCATGATCAATGATTGTGGGTCTGCGACTGCTCTACCTGATCTTCTGTCGACTACTGGGCTGCTTACTCTTGCTGGGCCGATCGACCGCCGCGAACCATGCTGAGATCCTCGTGCTTCGTCATGAGGTCGCTGTACTTCGCCAGCAGGTCGAGCGGCCGCGGTTTTCGTGGGCTGATAGTGCCGTGCTCTCCGCCCTTGCACGGCACCTTCCCTCCGTCTTACGTCGCCATCGGCTGGTCACCCCGGGCACGCTGCTGACCTGGCACCGACGTCTGGTGCGCTGGAAGTGGCGCCAGACGGCGGTCGGACCCGGTCGGCCACCGTTGCCAGAAGAGACGGTCGCGCTCATCCAGCGCTTGGCGCGAGAGAACCCGACCTGGGGCTATGTCAGAATTCAAGGTGAGCTGCGGCGGCTTGGCCATCGGGTCGCCGCCGCCACGATCCGGCGCGTCCTGCACCGCCTCGGTCTACCGCCCGCACCGCAGCGCGCCTCCAGCAGACCTGGCGTTCCTTCCTGCGCTCACAGGCCCACACGCTACTCGCCTGCGACTTCATGCACGTGGAGACCGTCTTCCTCAAGCGCCTCTATGTCTTCTTCGTCATGGAGATCGCCACCCGGCGCGTCCATGTCCTGGGCGTCACCGCCCACCCGACCGGCACATGGGCCACCCAACTCGCCCGCAACCTGCTCATGGACCTCGAGGACAGAGCCGGGCGCTTCCGGTTCCTCATTCGTGACCGGGACAGCAAGTTCACCGCCGCATTCGACGCCGTCTTCGCCGGCAACGGCACAGCCGTCATCCCGACTCCGCCACAAAGCCCACGGTCCAACGCGTTCGCCGAACGATGGATACGCACAGCCCGCACCGAGTGCACCGACCGACTCCTGATCACCGGCGAACGGCACCTGCGCACCGTCCTCACTCAGTACGCCGAGCACTACAACGCGGGACGGGCCCACCGCAGCCTCGGCCTACGGGCACCAGACGACGACCCGAACGTTATCCCCCTGCCCGCTGCCACGGTCAGGCGTCGCCAGGTACTTGGCGGACTGCTCAACGAGTACCGCACCATGTCACCCCGAGTGCCTCATCATCCACAGGAAACGCCCAGCTCAGCAGCCTGACACTGCGGGTGCCGATAAATCATCCACGCAGGTCGGGAGCCTGATCACGGATCTTCGGTTCTCCTCGACATTCGCCCAAGTGCCTTCACCCGCAAGGGCCGGGGCGGCATCATGATCTGTCGTGCTGCTGCGCCTGGCCTACCTCGCCGCGACCAACGCCCTGGCGTTCCTACGCCTCCTGCCGATGAGCGACAGAGAAAAGGACGTCGAGATCCTGGTGCTCCGGCACCAACTGCTGGTCCTGCAGCGTCAGGTCGGCAAGCCGAGCTTCACCGACAGCGACCGTGCCGTCCTCGCCGGCCTGCTCCACCACCTCCCCAAAGACAGACTGCGGCACCTTCTGCTGCTGGTCCGCCCCGAGACCGTCTTGCACTGGCATCGCGAACTGCTCAGGCGGCGCCATGCCGCAACCTGCGTACCCAGGCGACGCGGACGCCCGCGCACCCTACGGTCAATCCGCGCCCTGGTCCTGCGCATGGCCAGGGAGAATGCCTCGTGGGGCTATCGCCGGATCCACGGCGAACTCGCCGCACTGGGGATCAAGGTCGCCGCCTCCACCGTCTGGGAGATCCCCCGCGAACACGGCATCCCACCCGCACCCGAACGACAGAGCACCACCTGGGCCGACTTCCTCCGCAGCCAGGCCAAGGCCCTTCTCGCCTGCGATCTGTTCGAAGTCCGCACGCTGACGGGGGCGCGCCTGTACGTCTTCGCCGTCATCGAGCACACCACCCGTCGCATCAGAATTCTGGGCGCCAACGCACATCCGACCGGCGACTGGATCGTGCAGCTCGGACGCAACCTCCTCATGGACCTCGAAGACGCGGACAGCAGAGCACGGTTCCTGATCCACGACCGAGACTCGAAGTTCACAACCGCCTTCGACGCCCTGATGGCCGATGCCGGACTGAAAGTCGTCACCACCGGCATTCGGATACCCCGGATGAACTCCCTCATCGAGCGCTGGATAAAGACCTGCCGCACCGAACTCCTGGACCGGACCCTGATCTGGAACCAGAGCCACCTCCTCCGCGCACTACGCGAGTACGAATCCTTCTACAACGAACACCGCCCGCACAGAACCCTGAAAAACGCCGCCCCATGCCGCCCCACAACCCACCCCCATCACCCAACAAGCCCAGCTCACCCACCTGGAAATCCACAGACGAGACCGGCTCGGCGGAACGCTCCACCAGCACCAGCACGCCGCCTGAGCTGCGCAGATGATTTATCGGCACCCGCACTGTCAAACCAACCCACGGGTCAGATGCCGCCCAGGCTGTCCGGCCTCCCGTGCCACCCAGGCCGGATACATCAACGACAAGAGCACCGCATTCGAGCGACACGCAGGCAAGCAGGCAAGCAGGCAAGCAGTGCTCGTCGACCACCACGCCAAGCGCACACACAGCGGGGACATCATTCTCGCTCGCTTGGCACACTTTTTCTTCCGGCCAGGCCTCCGCAAACAGTCTCCCTACGGCGCTCCAGAGCCGGATACAGCGCTCACGCCCTGGGAGTGCCCTATCTGCCGGCAGACGCCAAGGGGCTTTACCGCCCCTTGACGCAGACCCCTACGGTAGCCAAAAGCCCCACGTACAGACTGCCTGCGGAAACTTGCCCACAAGGATCACCGACGGCCTCTCTGCGCCTGTCGCATGGGGAGCGCGGGGCCGTGCTCCCACCCGGAAAGGGGGTCGGGAGCCGACAAGGGGTTCTTATGCCTCTCGATGCAGAGAGCATCCAGATCGATGGGGTGACCTCAGAGGCCTACGGTTGACAACGGCACGCAGGCGCTCGGTACGGCGCAGCAGGTCTACCGGATCGAGTGACGGACGAATCGGACACCCTTGACACGTCCGCGAGTTGGGAGCACGAGGGCTCCCAGAGGGCTCCCCATCGCTCCCAGCCCGGAAACGGTTAAGGCCGTTCCCGCTACCTGCGGAAACGGCCTCCGACCTGCGAAAACGCTGGTCGGGACGACAGGATTTGAACCTGCGACCCCTTGACCCCCAGGCGTGGCAACTCTCTGCAACACTCCGTACCACGCTGTAACCGCCAGTACGGCCCCGCACGGAGCGGTACACCTCCATCCGCGAGGGAGTACCGAACAGACCTGACAGCCGTCGGCAGCAGCCCCAACAGATCATCACGACGCGAAGCCGACACACGATCGTTCCCGCCCTCACGTGCTCGTCCACTCAATTCCTGCAGAGACGACTGTCCGTCCAGCAATGGGTGGACTCCCTCCCACTCGCTGACTACCTGCGCGTGATGAAGCTAGGGCCTGTTGTGAAAGTGCTGGTCACAGCCACTCGTTGATGGCTGCGACCAGCACTGTCGCTTCGTAGCGGACGGCGAGTTTGTCGTACCGAGTGGCAACGGCCCGGTGCCGCTTGAGCCGGTTGATCCCGCACTCGACCGCGTGCCGTTGCTTGTAGTCGTCCTTGTCGAACTTCGGCGGCCGCCCGCCACGCGATCCACGCTTGAGGCGGTTGCGGACTCGGTCCGCCGGAACCGCAATGGTGGCTTTGATCCCGCGTCTGCGCAGGTAGGAGCGATTGCCGCGGGAATCGTACGCCTTGTCGGCCCGCACCCGGTCCGGGCGCGCGCCTGCCGAGCCCCAGCCTCGGAACCCGGATGGCTTCCAGGACCGCTTCGAACTGCGGGGAGTCGCCCCGCTGCCCGGCCGTGATCACGAGGGACAAGGGCTTCTGCCCCTGCTCGACTGCAAGGTGGATTTTGCTGGTCAGTCCGCCGCGGGAGCGTCCGAGGCCGTGGTCGGCCGGCTCGACGAAGATCCCGCCGGGCGGTTCCTTCTGGAGGTCCCCTTTTTCGCCGCTCCCGCGGCGTGCTGATGAGCCCGGCAGACGGTGGAGTCGACGTTGACCTCCCAGGTGATCAGGCCCTTCGCGTCCGCCTCGGCCTGGAGCTGGGTGAGGATCCTTGCCCAGGTGCCGTCCCGCTGCCAGCGCCGGAACAGGTCATAGACCCGGTCCCACGGCCCATAACGTTCGGGCACGTCCCGCCAGGGAGCACCGGTCCGGGTCCGCCACCGTATGCCGTCTATCAGCTGCCTCCGCGTCCACACCTGCGGCCGCCCCGGCTTGATGCCCGTCGGCAGCAGAGGCTCAAGCCGGGCCCACTGGCCGTTCGTCAGATCCCCACGTCCCACAGGAAGTGATCATCAACGAACAAGATCCACTTTCGCAACAGACCCTAGCCGACTTCCTCGCCAACCGCGCCGAAAACGCCGCCCGGCAAAACTGCGAAGCCAAGCACCGTCCCGCCATCGACCACGAGATGTACGACCGCGACATGATGGAGGAGGCACTATGAATCCCCCCAAAGAAGACCGCTGCGCCGAGGAACTGACCGAGGAGGAGACCGGTCTCGCCCCCAGGCCCAGCAGATCTACGACAAAACCGGGCTGGCCATCGAAATCGGCCGCACCGCCCACCAGCGCCGCACCGACCTGGGCTGGTCCCAGACCGAACTCCCCCGCCACGCCGACATGACCAGCCCGCCACCGCCCGCCTGGCAACCAGCATCACCCTCCCCTCCACCCGCGCCCCGCTATGCGTGGCCACCGCCCTGGGCCAGCCACTTCACATCACCATCGGCTACGCAGCCTGACCAGGGGCGACGAGTTTCCGAACAGCACACACCACCTCCCGGGTGCACTCCCGTCAGTGCTCTCACCCGGGCTGACTCCGCCCTTCCCGCTCGGGTTCGATCGAAGTCGTGAGGCCGACCGCTCTCGGGACGGGCCAAGGCCACGACTCGGACAGCGTTCCGTCGGCCTCGATGCCGTGGCGCTCGTAGCTGTCCACCGGCTCCCCTCGGGAAGAGGCCAGGTCGAACAACCAGTCGTCGTCTCCGGTGTCGATAACCGCGAGGTACAGCCGCTCCGCCTTCTCAGGGTGTCCCGACTCTGCCGCCCACTGCGCCAGCTTCCGCAACGCTTTGGAGTTCCCCAACCAGCCAGCCGCCTGGTACAGGCGTTCGGCCTCCTTGCGGTTTCCTTTACGTTCGTGCGCATCCGCGAACAGCTCGTGCATACTGCCGTACTCCAGGAACCAGCGGGTCACGGGATCGGCGTCTGGCCTGTTGTGGCGCAGCACATAGGAGTCGACGTCCTCCAAGACGAACAGGGCCGTGTCCTCGGCCCCGGAGGACGAGGGCTCCAACGCCTCCCGTCGCTCCGCATTTCGATCCGCTTCCCATCGCGCCTCCCAATCAAGATGCCTTCGCGCGGAGTCGTTTCCCAGCTCAGCTGCGGCCAGGTACAGCCGCCTGGCCCGGACTCGGTCCCCGGACAGTTCGTGCCGGAGTGCCAGCCTCGCCAGGGCGTCCGGGCGCACGGCATCAGTAGCGTCTCGGAGTATCCGGTCCGCTTCCGCGGACTCCCCCGCCTTCATTCGCCGCCACGCCAGTTCGCTCGCCGCCTGCCCTTCGCCCGCGGCTGCGGCGGCCTCGATGAGCCGGTGTGCCATCTCGTGGTCTTCGGCCCGGTCCATCTGCATTGCGAGCACGAACAGGGCGGACGGGTTCCCGGCGTCTGCACTGGCTGCGTACAGAACGGCGGCGTGGCGCAGCCTCGCGCGCTGCTGGGCGGCGCAGGCGAGGCGGTGGAGGTCCGTGGCATCCGTGAGGTGCTCGGCCGCGGCGTCCCAGAAGGAGGCAGGCGGGCAGACGGTTCGGCGGGTCCGGTCACCGTGCTGCTGCAGGAAGTCGGCAAGGCGCACCATGCCCGACACAATGCCCATCCGGCCCGGACGGGCGACGTTCTGTAGCGGGCTGGTGGTCTGCTTGACGACGGTGCGGGCGCGGGCGAGCGCCCGGGTGAACCACTCGGAGCCGACGGCTCTTTCGTCGTCGTCTAGGTAGCCCGGGGCTGCGGCCTCCAGGAAGGCAAGCGGCAACGGTCCGGTGACGCCGAGGCGGTGGGCGTCCATCGCGGCGCCGAGAACGGCCCTGCAGTGGATCCCCGCCTCGCCGACGGGGTGCTCGTAGAAGTCGACGAGATCGGGGCCAGCGGCCAGGACCTGGGTCAGATCGGCGAGGCCGGAGTCCAGGGCCACGGCCAACGAAACATCCTCGCAGGCAAGTTCCCTGGCGGACTCCAAACCTTCGGCAAAGGTCCGGGGCACGTGGACATACGCGGCCTGGGCGAGAAGCGCGCGGGATAGCCAGTGCTGATCGGGACCGCCGTGGCGGAACCCGCCGCCGTGACTGTGGCAGTGCCCAGCGCCCCGCAGGGTCTCGAGGTGTTCCGGCCGCAGCGTGGCGACCACCGCGAGCGGCCCCTCACCGTCAAGGCGCCGTAGCAGCGCCGCGGCGACCGCCTCGCCCCTCGGGCCGGTGAGGTAGTCCTGGGCCTCGTTGAGCCACAGCACACTCCCCGGCCCGAGGGCCTCCGCCGCTAGGACGTCCAACAGACCGGCCGGGTCCACCGGGAAGAGCAGCAGAACATCCGGCGACACCGCCGCACGCAGTCCCTCGAAGGCCGTTCTGCTCTTCCCCGTGCAAGAGCCCCCCGCCACCACGATCAGACTTGGCCGCGCCCCCGCCGCTACCGCCTCCGACAGCAGGCCGCGCAGCCGCTCATCATGCGGGCGGAGCACGTAGCGAGGCAGGACGAAGGCTCGTCCGCCGCCGACACCGTCACCGACAGGTCGTCCAGGGATGGCCGGGTGCACGCCGAGCCGCTGGGCGCTCCACGCCCCGACCGGTCGCGGGCGGTCCGCGAGCGCGGCCTGCCGGGCACGCCGCTCGTCCTCCACCAAGGCCGCCCGCGCCTGCCGGCGCTCGACCGCCGAGCGGGTGTCCTCAACCCGGCGCTCGCGCTCCTCGGCGAAGGCCGCGCGCCAGCGCCCGGGATCCAGCAGCTCGGCAGCGGTCTTCCCGGAGTCATCGACGGGGCCGTCCAAGGCGCCCGTGCGGGCGGCTTCGGTACGGATCGCGCCGAGGACGACGATCAGTTTCCCGAGGTCCTGCGGCAGGTTCGCACCGTGGAGCCAGGTACCCGGCGTGCCGGGGGCGACCTCCGCCAGCCGCGCCAGTTCCCGGTTCGACGGACGGTCGCGCAGCGCACAGCGCTTGAACTCCCCCACCCGCCGGAGATCCGCCAACACGTCACCCATGCACCCGCTCCTCACCGACCGCCTGCGGCCCGGGTGTCCGATCCGCCGCCATCGGACACCCGGGAGCGTAACAACCCGGAGCGGCACCTCGGGTGCCTCGTGATCGATCTGCCGCAGAACCTCGCCGGACACGCCGTCGGACGGACAGGGTCTCCGCCAAGCCCCCTGGCCGGCGGGGGCACCGCCCGAGGAACGGATCGTCCCGATGACCCAACAGCAGCTCTTGGCCCTCCTCCTGGCCCTGTCCGTCGCCCTCCACCTCGGGTGCGCGGCCGCGTTCGTCGCGTGGCGCGAAGGCGCCCGCCCCGGCGCCGCTCTCCTGATCGGCGGGAGCACCGCAGGCGCGGCGGGCAGCCTGTACCTGACCGCCATCAGTGCCTACCGCTGAGAACTCCCAGTCGATGGGGCCTGGTCACAGAACTGTTCCCGGCATGCCGGGGCCGCCAAGCCCACTACTACCCCGCCCGCGGGAACATGGCGACGCGTCCGCTCTTCTCGAACCGTCGCTGCCCAACTCGGCCTGGCCACCACCGAGGTGCTTCTCGCCTCCTGGCCTGCCGCTCCGGACGACTGGCCGCGCCTGGTCCACCCGACCGTCCACCAGATGCTTGGCCTCTGCGCCGCCCTCACCGTCGCGACCACCGCCCTCGACCTCTCCAATCGCCTCGCCGAGGTCTGACCCGTACCCCCAGCACCACGAAGCGGCTCCGTCCTGGCAGGGCTGAGCCGCTTCGCGCGTCTCGGCCACCGGGCGCTCGTGGCCCGGCTCGGGGCGGATCAACGCGCCGGCGGGTAGACCCGGAAGTTCCAGGGCCGTCGGCGCCGCGTCGGCTGCGGGGTCAGGGCTCCCTCCCTCGGCGGCGGGGCGGTCTCGACGTACAGCGGGCTCGCCACGATCAGGCGGTGCTGTCCGTCCACCGGTTTGAAATTGCACAGGACCCGGGCGTGGCCGTGCACATGGGCGGGGCCCTGGCGCCAGGAGATCATCATGTCGTGGGCCACTCGGGCCGCGTACTCCTGCATCCCGTGCCGCGTGCGTACGAGGGATTCGGGGAGCGTGGTCTCGCCACGCTCCTCCAGGGCCACCAGCTCGGCGGCCATGTCGTGCAGCCAGTCCGACCCGGACCCCATCCGGGTCGGGGGCTGGTCCTCCTGACCGATGACGTGCCGGGCGGAACCGCACAGCAGCACCTCGACACCCGCACACTCGGTTCCCTCGGTGAACCGGGGGCAGAGCAGGGGGCTTTCGTGGGAGGTGAAGGTATACACGCCCTTGTCGTGCAGGCCCCAGTCACGGAGGCGGGGTCCTCTGTAGAAGGGGCCCGAGAACTCCACCCATTCGTCCATTCCGACGGAACGGCACGAGGCCGGGACCGCCGTGTGTGCGGTGCAGGTCTTCTCCAGGTGCGCGATGGCCGTTTCCAGATCCGGGCCCTCGGGCTCTCCGGTGCCGGGCGGTTCGGCCCCGCCGAGCGCCACACGGGCCGAGGCGCCGAACGCCGTCGTCTCGACCTCGACGGGTCGGCCCCCGAGGAGACGCGGACGGCCGCCGCCGTGGAAATGCCTGAGTTTCAACGGAGAAAAGTAGAGCAGGTCCCGCATCCGACCCCCCACAGCTCGAACCGATCAGCAGCACCACGAGCCTACTGATCGTACTCGGCCCGGCCTGCGTGGTGGCGGTTCGTGTGAGTTCTCATTGGTGTTGAGGTAGTGCCAGTCCTCTGGCTTTGTGGTCTTAGAAGCCGTTGCCCTATCGATCACGGTGATCACTGGTTCGAGTGCAGTGACTCGGTTGGGTGATCTCCAGCCGAAGCAGGCATGAAAGCAGGGCCTCCTGCCCAGCTCGGGATTGCTGAAGTCCTTCGAGCGTCAGGAGGCCCTGTGCCGCAGTCTTGCGTTCCGTTGTCCTCGTCGTCCAACTCGGTTGCTCGGTCGTGTGATTGCCTCGCGCACGTGTACGGCAATGCGGGGGATCGTTCGGACAGACGGCCTCGGTATCCGTCGGACATGACGGACGCCGAGTGGGCCGAGGTGCGGGGCTTGCTGCCGGTGCCGGGATGGCTGGAGGGCAGGGGCGGGCAGCCGGAGGGCTACTGTCACCGGCAGATGATCGACGCCATCCGCTACCTCGTGGCCGGCGGCATCACGTGGCGGGCGATGCCTGGCGATTTCCCCGCCTGGGACCGCGTCTACGCCTTCTGGCGGCGCTGGCGGGACAACGGCCTGATCAGCGAGTTCCACGACCGGCTGCGTGACCGGGTCCGCGAGGCCGGGGGACGGGACGCGGAGCCGACGGCCGCGGTCATCGACGCGCAGTCGGTGAAAGCCGCCGCGTCGGTGCCCGCCGCCAGCCGGGGCTTCGATGGCGGCAAGAAGGTCAACGGGCGCAAGCGGCACATCGTGGTCGACACTCTCGGGCTGCTGCTGGCCGTGATGGTCACGGCAGCGTCGGTCACCGACCGGGACGCGGGCCGGGTCCTGCTGGCCCGGCTGCGGCACAGGCATTGGCGCGTGGCCAGGGTGTGGGCCGACGGCGGTTACACCGGGCCGCTGGTCGACGTCGCCCGCAGCCTCTGGCAGATCGCGCTGACGGTGGTCAAACGCAGTGACGGTGCCTCCGGGTTCACCGTGCTGCCCAAGAGATGGCTGGTCGAGCGCACGTTCGCGTGGCTGATGCGCTCCCGCCGCCTGGCCCGCGACTACGAGAGCCGCACCGACAGCGCGGAGGCGATGATCTGGTGGTCGATGAGCATGGTCATGAGCCGCCGCCTGGCCCGGCAGCCTCACTGAACCTGCCCGGCACCGTCTCGGCCAGCCAGCCCCGCGCGGCCAGGCGCTTGACCTTCGACCGCACCCCCTCGACTTTCGCCGGGACTACCGCCAGACCGAGTGCCGCAGCGAGCTGCCGACAGTCCACCGCCTCCCCGCCCTGGTCGGCCACGATGGCCATGATCCGCCGATAGTCCGGCGCCAGTACGCCGACGTCGAGTCCTTCCCTCCACACCGGCACCACCGAGCCGGGCACCGCACCCACGACCGGCCGCTCTCGCCCATCAGACACGGTCACCGGTGCATCCCCGCGGCCGCTCGGCTCCGCCAGGACCTGCCCGACCGTCTCACGAGCGATCACGAACCGCTCCAACGCGGCCTCCGCTTCCCGCAACTCGGCCTGAAGAACCTCCACCCGCTGCTGGGCAGCACGCTCGCGTTCCTCCAGCAACCCCATCACCGACGGCACACGGCACCTCCACCGAGGAGACAACACGACACGCCATCACTGCCGCACGAGAAACGGACTATGCCTGGCCAGCACAAACGCAGCAGTCACGCTCGGAAAGACAACGGCTTCTAGGACGCGCTCGATGCGTGCCGTGGGCGCGGAAGAAGGCGGCTGCGCGGCTGAGCAAGTCTGCGCTGGTCACTGCCTTCTCGTCGACGTGGATCAGTCCACCGGGGCGGTCGCGTTCATAGCGGCGGATCACAGCGCCGGTCGGCCGGTCCAGCCAGGCCAGGCGGTTGATGCCGTGCGCGATCGCGCAGACGAGGCTCCGGGCAGCGGCATCGTCCAACGCCGGGCCCTGCGGGGCCGTCTGGCTGTTCGCCGACATATATTGAGCTTCTTCAGCGGTGCCGCTCCAGGGTGAGTACGGCTTTGGCGATTGACGTCATGCGGTTCGGGCTGCAGCGGGCGTGACGGAAGATCCGCCAGGACTTGAGGCGGGCGACGCCACGCTCGGCCGGGGCGCGGGTCCGGGCCAGCGACCGGTTCACGGTCTGCTGGGTGGGAGTGAGGCCGTGGTGCGGCCGACGCTTGACGCCGGTGGTGCCCCAGGGACCTCCTCCTTGGTAGGCGAGGTCGGCCAGGATGGGGATGCCCTGGCGTTCGCAGACCGCCTTGTCGAGGCCGTCCTTCGAGCCAGTACCGGCTGGAGTTCGGCGCAGGCGAGTCGCTAGGGCCGTAACGCCCCGCCCACGGGCGGGTTGGCGGGCACAAGGTGCTTGCCCCTCCCACCTGGTCAACACGGGGACATTAGGCAAGCAGTCAGGCCCCATGGGCACGGCTGTCCGGTGAACCAGGGTGCCCGGTATGCCCACCGTATGAGGGGCTCGGTCAGACCTGCGCCTGACCTTGCGCCTGCCGAAAAACCCGTCCGCCCTGGTGGGAAGTGCTGTGCGAGGGTGTAGGGAGTCTCGTTGGAAGGCGCTCGCCCCCGTGCCCTCGCGCGGCTATCGATCGTCGCGGGATGATGGTCGACCGTGCTACTGCGACTGGGCTACCTGGCTGTGACCCACGCGTTCGCCACGCTGCGCCTGCTACCGATGAGCGACCGCGACAAGGACGCGGAGATCCTTGCCCTGCGCCACCAGCTGACGGTGCTGGAGCGGCAACCCGGCAAGGAGAGGGTGCGGTTCACTCCAACCGACCGGGCGTTCCTGGCGGCGCTGCTGCACCGGCTACCACGGGACGTGCTCGGCAGCGTACGGCTGCTGGTGTGCCCCGACACGGTACTTCGCCGGCACCGCAGCGTGGTCGCACGCCGCCACGCGGCTGCCTCCCGGCCCAAGCGTCCCGGAAGACCCCGCACTGTCCAGTCCGTGCGGGCCCTGGTGCTGCGTCTGGTGAAGGAGAATCCCGGTTGGGGCTACCGGAGGGTGCATGGTGAACTTCTCGTCCTGGGCGTGAAGGTCGCTACGTCCACCGTCTGGCAGATCTTGAAGGAAGCTGGGATCGACCCTGCACCCGAGCGGGCCTGCAGTAGCTGGGCCGACTTCTTGCGTTCCCAGGCCGATCCCCTGCTGGCCTGCGACTTCCTGGAAACAGTCACCTTGTCCGGGGCCCGACTGTACGTGTTGGCGGTGATCGATCACGCCAGCCGACGCATCCGGATCCTGGGGGCGACCGCGCACTGACCGCCTCATGGGTGACGCAGGCCGCCAAGAACCTGGTCATGGACCTTGAGGACGCGGGCTGCCGGGTGCGGTTCCTGATCCGGGACCGGGACGGGAAGCTCCCCAGCCTGTCCGATGCCGTCCTTGCCGATGTGGGGATCGAGGTCGTCCTCAGCGGTGTCAGGATACCGAGAATGAACTCGGTCATGGAGCGATGGGTGCAGACCTGCCGGCGCGAACTACTGGACCGGACCTTGATCTGGAACCACCGGCACCTGCTCTATGCGCTGCGGGAGTTCGAGCGGTTTTACAACACTCATCGGCCACATCAGGGCATCGCCAAAGCCCGTCCGCTGCACCCGTTACCCGCGCCGATCATCGATCCGGACCAGATCGCCAGCCTTGACATACGAAGACGCGAGCGCCTCGGCGGCATCCTCCGCGAATACCGACATGCCGCATGACCTGGGCGGATGAGATTTCCGGCAAGCGCAGCGTCAACCGCCTGAAACAGTGGCGAGGCATCGCCACCCGCTACGAGAAGACCGCCACCATCCATCTGGCCGGACTCCACACCGCGGGCGCCTTCCTCTGGCCCGCCCAGTGATTCCGGATGGCGCTGCCTAGCGCTTGTCGACGGCGAGTTCGCCGTTCAGGATCACCATGCGGAGGTCGCGTACGTTGCGGATGTCCGTGGTGGGATCGGCGTTCAGCACGAGCAGGTCGGCGCGCTTGCCGGGGGCCACCGTGCCGAGGTCGGGTCGGACACACTGCCGCGACGCACCGCTGGTGCCTGCGGCCAGTACCTGGGTGGGCGTCATCCCGGCCGCCACCATGAGTTCGGCCTCTTCCAGAGTGTTGGCTCCGAACAGGCCCCGACCGCTGAAGGTGTCGCTGCCCAGCGCGATGTGCACGCCGGCCTCGGCGACCTTCCGGAGATTGCCACGGGCGTCCGGGTGGGAGTCGTCGATCCAGAGCGTGGGTGTGTAGGTGATGCCGTGTTCGAGCATCAGGTCGATGAGCGAGCGGTCGGTGAGGGGCTCGACGGTGACCCCGTGCTCCAGGCCGTCTGCCCCCGCCTCGATCGCCTCGCGTGCCGCGGCTTGCTGGGTGGTGTGGACGGTGACCCGAAGACCCCGCTCGTGCCCGGTCTCGATACCCGCCCGAAGGAGGTCGAGGGGAAGCCGTTCCAACTCGACACCATCCGGAAAGGCAGGATTCTGCCAGAGGTATTTCGGCCCGCCGGAGTGTGGGCACGCCCCCTCTGACAGGAGTTTGATCGCGTCCACCTTGCGGTCAGCCAGGTGGTGCACCAGGTCGCGGATCTCCTGCACGCTGCCGGCCTCTCTCGTGAAGCGCTCGCGCGCCCAGGGGTTGTCGCTGAAGACAGTGGCGGCGGGGTGCCCACCGCGTCCGGTGATGCCGCAACCGGCCGCCAGAAGTCGCGGGCCACGCAGCGTGCCTGCGGCGATTCTGGCCCGTGTGGCCAGGATTCCGTCCGTCGGATCGCCCACCGACTTGATGGTGGTGATCCCGTGGTCGAGGAACAGCCCGAGCCTTCCGGGAAGCTCGTTCTCCTCGAAGGCCCGCATCGAATCGGGATCGGAGACCGCGCGCACGTCGTAGAAGTGGATGTGCGTGTCGATCAGGCCCGGCATGACCCATCCTCCGGCCGCGTCCACCTCCTGTCTGCCCCTGAGCGGCTCGGTCGATACGGAAGCGATCCGTGCGCCGTCGACGGCGACGTCATACAGACCGGTGAGCGCCTGGCGGCCGTCGAAGACATGTGCGCGACTGATCACGAGGTCGTAGGTCGCAGGACCGCGAGCCTCGGCGCTCGCGATCGCTTCGTCTTTCTGGTTCATCGCTCTCACTCCTGGCACGTTCTGAGTAGGTGTTCAGGTTCGGGTGCGTGTAGATGGACCGTGCGGCCGCTGACACCGGGAGTCGGGAGGCCCTGGAGCACCGCGCCCCCGAGCAAACTGCAACTAAGCGAGTTACAGTTTGGGCGTGCGTCAAGACGCAGGACGTGTATGCGTCACCGCTGAATCAGTGGTCCTTCGCTTCGTTGTCGGAGGCCAGTATCTGCTGCAGCAGGGCGGCGATCGTCGTCCGGCCGAGCCGCTCCTCCAAGGCTCGCTCCGCGTTCTGGAACTCGACGTCAAGCAGATTGCCGATGTTGCGGCCGACCACGCACGCCCCGCTGGGCGGATGGGGGTGCCTCGAGAAGACCTGCTCCCCCTCCACGGCGGCGTACGCGTCATAGAGCGTGATGTCCCGCGGGGCGCGAGCAAGGGACCAGCCACCTCCACGCCCCTCGGTGGACCGCACCAGGTGAGCGTCTCGCAAGCGGCCGAGGATGCGCCGCACAAGAACTGGATTGCTTTCGAGGCTGTCCGCGATCTCCGCGGAAGTCAACGAGCCTCCACGCCGGTGCGCCAGCATCGCAAGCGCGTGAATCGCGACCGCGCTCCTGCTGCTGAGCCCCGCCATCTCCGACTCCTGTCGCCGCCAGCAAACTGCCACCAATCTAGTTGCAGATGATTCGATGGTCAACCGAGTCGTCCGGGCCCCTCGGACCCGAGCAGGCCGGATGCACCCTGGCCGGCTCATCGCCTTCATGGCCCGACACCTTCGGGGTCTTGCCGCATCCACTACGAGATACGCCCCTACCTCCACCAGGGCTCCGCCGACTCGGGTGCTCGGGCGGGCCCATCGTCCGTGATGCCGACATCAGCGACACGACCCGGGGCCTCACAGGTCTGATCGAGAGCGGCGAGTTCACACGGATCCTGCAACGCCTCGACGAGTGACAGCCGCCCGGCCTGCACTTCTCATTCCGAAACGATCGATCAGTCGCCGCAGGCGACCGACTCGGGATCCGCGTCGAGCGCCTCGGGTACTGCGTCGCCGTTCGCCATCGCCCGCTCGGCCAGCATGTGGACCGGGTCGATCAGCGCCGTCCCGAGAGCTCCGGTCACGCCCGCAGCCCGTCCAGCGCCGTGTCGATCGCCGCCAGGGCCGCAGCCCTGTCGAGCCCCGCCCTCGATACGAGCGAGAGACCTTGGACCAGGTAGAGCAGCATCTGGGCCTGGGCCGCGGGACGGGCTTTGTCGGTGACCTCTCCGGCGGCCTGTGCGCGGCGGAGCGCGTCGGTGACGATGTCGGTGAACCGGTGGTACGAGCGGGTGACGATCTCCGTGGCTTCGCTGTCCTGGGGGACGAGTTCGGCGGTCGTGTTGCCGACCAGGCAGCCGTGCGGCATGCCCACGTCGGAGATCAGTTCGTCCAGCCGCGCGGGATGGGTCAGGATCTCCCGCAGGGCGGGCAGGAGCGGGCTGGTGTCGAGGGCGGCGATCAGGTGCCGCTCGTACACCTCCCAGTAGAGCCTGACGGCTTCGAGGTAGAAGCGGCGCTTGTCGCCGAATGTGCCGTAGAGGCTGCCGCGCTCGACGGCCAGCGCATCGACCAGGTCCTGGACCGACGTCGCCCCGTACCCCCGGGACCAGAACAGTTCGAGTGCCCGCTCCAGCGCTTGTTCCTTGTCGAACTCGCGGGGGCGTCCGGTTCGTGCCACGTGCCCGATACTACGACTTCTTGACTCCTTGTTCAAGAAGTCGTAGCTTCCATTGAGTCACTTCTTGAACGCACGCACAGAAGTCGGTCGCTCGCCGGCCGGCACGAAGGGCGAAGCAATGGAATTCGCAGGCAAGACGGCACTCGTCACCGGATCCGGCGCGATCGGCGGACTCGGGCACGCGACCGCCAAGGTGCTGGCCACGGGCGGAGCCGACCTGATCCTGACCGGCACCGATCCACAGCGCGGCGCCCAGGTCGTGGAAGACCTCGGCGCAGCCGGTGGCACTTCCGCCGGGACGGTGCGTTTCGTCGCCGCCGACGTGTCCGACTTGGCAGGCGCGCGACAGCTGGCCGCGGACGCAGGAGCCGTCGACATCCTGATCAACAACGCGAGCGTCATGACGTTATCCCCGACCACCGGGCAGGATCTCGCGAGCTACGACGCCGCCTTCGCGGTCAATGTGCGTGCCCCGTTCCTGCTCACCGCTCTGCTCGCGGAGAAGATGGCCGCCAACGGCGGCGGCAGCATCGTCAACGTCAGCTCCACCGCGGCCGGCCTCGGCATGCCGGGCATGGCCGTCTATGGCGCCACCAAGGCGGCGCTCGAATCGCTGACCCGCACCTGGGCGGCGGAATTCGCCGAGTCGAACGTGCGGGTCAACGCCGTCGCTCCGGGCCCGATGGGCACCTCGAAGGTGGTCGCGGCGATGGGACCGGACATGGGTGGCATGGGCCTGGCCACCGCACTCAAGCGCACCTCCGACCCGGCCGAGGTGGCCCACGTGATCGCCTTTCTCGCCAGTGACCGGGCCAGTTACATGACCGGCGCGATCGTGGCCGTCGACGGTGGCCGCACCGCAATCTGAAAGGGGCCAGAAACATGGATCGTCTCGCGGGAAAGCACGCGCTGATCACAGGAGGGACGAGCGGCATCGGCCTCGAAACGGCCCGCGAGTTCCTCGCCGAGGGAGCGACCGTCGCCATCACCGGCCGCTCTCAGGAAAAGCTGGACGAGGCAGCACGGCAATTGGACGGCCCGCTGCTGACCATCGCCAGTGACGCCGGCGACGTACCCGGCCAGGCGGCGCTCGCGGCGCGGCTCCGGGCGGAATGGCCGAAGCTCGACATCCTGATGAGCAACGCCGCCGACGTCACCCACCTCCCCATCGAGGCATGGACCGAGGAGGCGTTCGACAGGCTCGTCGCGACAAATCTCAAGTCGCCGTTCTTCCTGATCAGGGACCTGCTACCGCTCTTCTCGCAGCAGTCCTCGGTCATCCTCGTCGGCTCGGTCTCCGCCTACATCGGACACGAGAACGCGACGGTCTACGGCGCGGCCAAGGCGGGCCTGCTCTCCTACACCCGCGGGCTGACCCATGAGCTGAAGGACCGGGGGATCCGCGTCAACGGACTGAGCCCGGGCCCGACGATCACCAACGCGTTCGCGCCGCTGGGCCCCGAGCGCCAGGCCGCCCTCTACGAAGAACTCCGGCAGACCGTGCCTCTCCATCGCCTGGGAACCGCCACCGAGCTGGCGAAGGCAGCGGTCTATCTCGCCTCGGACGAATCCACTTACACCGCGGGGACCGTGCTGCGCGTTGACGGGGGCATCGGGCAGCTCGCGTACTAGTACTGCAACGGTGGTTGCCGTGACGGGTGGCCAGCTTGGTCGTTGTAGTGGGCGTGGGCGGGCCGGACCTGCGGCCGTCCCGGTCCCTGGCGGGGCACCCGGATCGCCTCCTTCACGGTGGTGAACTGCGTGCAGCCGTTGGTGTTCCCGCTCGTGACGGTGAAGGCGAGCGGGCGGCCATAGACATCGCAGGCCAGGTGGATTCTGCTGGTCAGCCCACCTCGAGAACGGCCGAGACCGGGACTGTGCAGCCCCCTCTTCGGGCCCCCGCCACATGCAAGGCCCGGCCGCCAAAGGGACCGCCGTACGAGTCGTGCCAGGGCAACGCGGGCGGCGTCGCAGCGGCCGACCGGGGCCACCCCGACCGCAGCGCCCAGCCCCGGCAACACGCCCGGGCGCGGGATACAGCGGCTGGCCAGGTACAGGCGCACCGCTCGCTTTCGTGACCTAAAACACCGTCCCGGCGTGGGTCTGCCGCACAGATTCCCCGGCACGGGGCAGGAGGGCGCACCGCCCCACGGCCCCGGCCCGCGCCCCCGCGTTACCTCGGCCGCGTGTGCGTCCGACGGGTGCGGGCAAGGCCGGGCGTCATGCCCTGTCGACGTGGCCGTACACGCGATCGAAGCGCAGGGACGCCAGGTCCTGGCGGCGGATCATCCAGCTGACGACGTGCGAGTCCAGCTCGCGGACCTGCTCACCGCAACGCCAGGTGGCCAGCAGGACCCAGTCGTCGGTGTCCGCCGCGGTGTCGCCGGTCTCCGACTCGTCGTCCCTGGCGAGGAGAAGAGGGTCGTCGTTGATGACAACAGGGTGGGCGCCGAGTGCGAACGTCCAGGTCGGCCAGGAGCCCCCCACGTGCGTCCAGGCGCTCTCCAACTCCTCGGCGAGTTCGTGCTCCTCGTCGTCGGGGGCGTCCCACCTGGCCTCCGCGAAGCTCTCCGGCATCGGCGGGGACAAGTGGTGCCACGTCGTGCGCATATCCTGCGACTCGAACGGCCCGTACCCGGTCTCCACACGCCGGACGGCCGCCGGTGTCCCGGCGGGGACATGGCACACCGCGTCACTCATCGGGCCATGCATGCCCAGCTCCAGGTCGGCGAAGAACAGCAGGTGGCCCGCTGACGGCAGGGGGAGTCCGGTGGCGCTCTGGGGTATCAGCGCGCAGTCGACGCGGGCGATCAAGGGGTGGCATGGATCCGGGGCGCCTTCCGGCAGTACCGGATCACCACCCATCCGCGCCGCGAGCGGCCCGTCACCGCCCTGTGTGAAGAACGTGCCCGGCACAGCGGCCCGTATCCACTCCTCGGCCTCCTCCGCCGGCAGCCCACGGAACGCCGCCTCGGCGCGGAAGCGATGCACTCTGTCGGTATTCCAGTCATCGATCACAGCCACACCCTAGCCAGGAGGGACAACACCGCAGGGGGACCGCAGCCGCGGCAGCGGTTCACCGCGGCCAGGGCAACCGACCTGGCCCCGCGTCCTGAGTCCCGTGTGCCGGGCGCCCGCGGCGACCTGCTCCGAAAGCTCCGCAGGCCGACGACGCCCCGAGAGGGCCCTGAGACCAAGGGTCGAGGCGGCCGCCGCGCACCTGCATATCCGGGACACCTATCTGTACCGATATGCAGGCCGGGCCGCCGACGCGTGGCAGATCCGGCGGCGAACTGCCACGACACCCTCCGCGGGGTACTCCGGTCCAAGCCGGAGCACGGGCAGAACGAGGGTGGAAGGACACCGGCCGGGAGCACCGCCAGACACCGGCCTTGTGGGTGTGTCCGCGAAGGTTCAGCGGAGTCGGGGCAGGCGGTCCGGGGCGCAGCGGTCTTCGCCGGTGCCGGCCCCGCCACACCGACCGACCAGGTCCGTGCGCAGTCAGCCGGTCCAGGCCCTCGGCTTCGTAGCGTCGGCGCCAGGTGTAGAAGCACTGCCGAGTGATGCCGTAGTAGCGGCGGGTCGCGGCGACGTTGCCGCTCACTTCCTCGGCGTGGCGCAGCACAGCGAGCCGATGCCGGGCGCGTCTTGCGAGCTCGCGTTCAGTCATGCGGGTCTCCTAGGGACGGGAGACCCACCTGTCAATAACGTCCGTCAGTTTTAAACCTAGGCGGTTTCGTTTGGATCATCGGGCGGACCGCAGGAGATGCCGGCGATGTGGAGTCCGGCCAGGTGGATGGCCGCGGTCTTCTCGTAGCGGGTGGCGAGGCCGCGCCACTGCTCCAAGCGGTTGATGCACCGCTCGACGGTGTTGCGTTGCTTGTACGCCTCCCGGTCGAAGGCCGGCGGTCTGTCGCCGGCCGGTCCGCGCCGCATCCGGTTGGCCTCCTGCCGACTCACACGAAACTGCCTAGTCATGGAAGGCCGTGGTCGACTCGAGTGGAGCCCGCTCGGCCTTCACCCGATTCACCGGCGCCGTCTCGTCGGCGTACCCGAAGGAGATGCCAACGAGCAGCTTCCCTCCGGTGACGCCGAGTTCGGTGCGGACGGTGTCGGCGTAGAAGCTCAACAGTCCCTGCGGGCAACTGTCCACGCCGTACGCGGTCATTGCCAGGAGCAGGGTCTGCATGTAGGCGCCGACATCCGCGGCCAGCCGGGCCTCTCCGTCACCGTGGACGAAGAGGAAGGCCGCGTGTGGCGCGCCGTAGAAGCGCAGGCTCTCCGAGTCGTAGGCCGCACGTGCCGTGTGATCGTCGGGGCCGATGCCCAGCGCCCCGTACAGTTCGGCACCGAACGCCGCCCGACGTGTCTGGTGCACCTGCGCGTACATCCCCTCGGAATACGGGAAGTCCACCGAGGTGCGCCCCTCGGCGTGGGCCGTCTGCAGGGCACCGGCCAGGCGCTGACGTGCCGCGCCGCTCACCACCTCCACCTGCCACGGTTGTGCGTTGGAGTTGGACGGCGCGGTGCCGGCCAGCGAGAAGATCCTGCGCATCGTGTCCTCGGGTACGGGTTCCGGACGGAACGCGCGGGTCGCGTGACGACCGCGTATCAGCTTCTCCGCGCAGTTGCTCAGCTCAGTGGAGACGAACCGGCTCATGGGACTCCTTGATGACGAAAGAGTTCATGTAAACGGTACCGTTTACATGCGGAGGTCACCTTAACGCGGCGCGCCGACCCAAGTAAACGAGTACGTATACTTACTTCATGAACACGACCGTGAGTACGACGGCCACGGCATCCCGGCGGCGAGGGCGTGGCGGGCGGGAGCGCATTCTGGCTGCCGCCGCCCGACTGTTCGCGACCCAGGGCATCAGCGCGACCGGCATGGAACAGGTCGCCGAGGAAGCGCCGGTGTCCAAGCGGACGCTCTACGCGCACTTTCGCACCAAGAACGATCTGGTCATCGCCCACTTGCAGGGCCTCGCGCTGTCGGGGGCCACCCTGGAATGCGTGCTGACCCGCGAGGACATCCCTCCGCGTGACCGGATCCGCAGGTTGTTCGACCAGCCGGTGACGGACGCGGCTCCGGTGCGCGGGTGTCCGTTCATCGATGCCGCCGCGGAGTTCCCCGACCCGGAGAGCGCGGTGCACTCCTACGCCCGGGAGCAGAAGCTGCGCATGGTGCAACTGATCGTCGCGGTGGTGACGGAGCTGGGCTGCCGCGAACCCCTCCTACTCGCCGAGCAACTGGCCACCCTCGCGGACGGGGCGGCCAGCCGTGCCATGGTGCTGGACGAATCGGACTACGGCCGACACGCGCGGGCGGCGGCGGAAGTCCTCCTCGATCAGGCTTTGCCGGGAAAGACGGGAAAGGGCTGACGAGGAAGACGTCGGGGCCGGCGCGGTCGAAGGGCTGGAGGCGCGCTGGTGACCCGAACGAAACGGCCCAGGCGGTTTCCGTTCGGATCAGCTGCTCGTTGGTCCGGGTGTGTCGTTGACTGACGCGCAGTGGGCGCGGATCGAGCCGTTACTCCCGGACCGGACGCCGAAACGGGGCGGCCGGTGGCGAGACCACCGTGAGATGATCGATGCGACCGCCTTCAAGTTTTGGACCGGGCGCTCCCAACGGCCGCCAGTCCCGTCGAAGGCCCGACCAGCCGGGCACAGGGCGGACTGAATCGAGGTATCGGCATCCGGCAGACCAGCAGCACCCGTCCATCTGATGCCCCATCAAGTCGAGCGTCAAATGAGCGTCGAGGCGATGCTGTGCCGCTCGAAAAGTCATCGCTGCACGTCATGCCGCATGTCTGTATTCGTTGATGAGGCCGCCGAGGATCCGGGTGCGCAGGACTGTGTGGATGTGGAGGTCATACGCCGCGGCGCGTTGTTCGTGAGCGTCAGGTGGGAGCTGGCAGCGGGCCTGATGAGGTCGGTGCTGCGCCGGTGATCGCGTCTCGGCCAGGGCAGGTGGTGGTACTGGACTCGTCACCATTGCCGTGGAGTGGCGCGGGCACGTGCAGGCGCTGGGCGAAATGAACCGTGAGCAGTGGCCGACGTATCAGCGGGGGTTGGGCGACCCGCCGAGGGGTGTGGATCAGGATGGGGCGCTGGTCGGTGACCACCAGCGCGATCTACCTGCACGCCTTGCAGTAGCTGGAGATGCGCGCCCGGCTGGAGCTGGTGTCCGAGGATGTGTGGGAGCCAGCCGGGTACAGCGCGGACGGCTGGGCCCACAAGAAGTCGGCCCTTGTCGCCCGTTCCGCGGGCGGAGTCGCTCCGTCAGCTGCCCATTCCGAGCCGGGCGCCGCCGGCGACATCCAGGCTCAGGCCGGTCAGGTACCGGTTGGCCGGGTTGGTGAGGAAGGTGATGGTCGCCGCTACCTCCTCCGGCTCGGCGAACCGGCCCATCGGGATCTGCGCGGACCGGGCTTGGCGGGCGCGCCGGTCCCCCTCGGGGTCGCCGCCGCCGGCGCGGGTCGCGAGCTGGTCCCACATGGCGGTGTTGACCGGGCCGGGGCACACGCAGTTGACCGACACGTTGTCCGGGCCGAGTTCCAGAGCCAGTGACCAGCAGATGTTCAACACGGCGGCCTTGCTGGCGTTGTACGGCACGTACGCGCGACGGGCCTCCTTCGCGGCGACCGAGGCCACCGCGACGATGGAGCCGGAGCGCTGGGCCTGCATGACAAGGCCGACTTCGCGCAGTACGGAGAAGGCACCCGTGGCGTTGATCGCCATCACCCGGGCGAACTCGGAGCTCGAAGTCGTGAGCAGGTCCGGCTCGTTGCCGAGAACGCCGGCGGCGTGCACCAGGACATCGATCGCCCCGTACTCCGCCTTGATCCCGGTCACGGTGTCGCGCACCGACTGCTCGTCGGTGACGTCGAGTTCACGGAAGTCCGCCAGCCACTTCGGGCGGCTGTCCGATGCCGTGCGGTCGCAGCCGATGACCACCGCGCCCGCTGCATGCAGTCGTTCGGCGGTAGCGGCTCCAATGCCTCCGCTGGACCCTGTGACCAGCGCGATCTGGGACGGGGCGGTCATGGGGTGTCCTCCGTGGACTTCGTGGATTTCGTGGATGTGGAGCTGTACTCGGCGTCGGATACCGCAGCAAGGGGCGTGGTGGAAGTGGTGTGCGTGCCTGCGCTGCCCGTCTCCGGCAGGGTCAGGTAGACAATCAGGCAGAGCAGGACGATGGCCGTCATGTACACCGCTACGCCCATGGGGTGGCCCGCCTCGATGAAGGCGCTGGCGATGAGCGGTGCCGTCCCACCGAGGGCCGCGATGACGATTTGGTGGGCCACACCGATGCCGGACACGCGAACGGCGGCGGGGAACAGTTCGGCCTGGATCGTCGGGTAGACCCCCTGCCAGATCGCCAGGACCACCCAGCCGGAGACGGTCACCGTCACATATATGCCGAATCCGGGGTGCTGCAGCAACAGCAGCAGCGGATAGAAGAGCACCACCATGCCGATGGCCCCGATGATGGGGAACGGCTTGCGCCGGCCGATGCGGTCGGACAGGGCACCGCACAGCGGCACGATGATCACCAGCAGGCCCAGCCCGATGGTGTTGCCGGCCAAGGCGGAGTCCAGGTCACGGCCGGTGGTCAGGTGCGCGTAGGTGGGCAGGAAGGTGGCCCACGTGTAGTAGGCGACGGCCGGGGCCGACAGAGCCGCGGTTTGCAGCAGTGCCTTGGGGTGCCTGCGCAGCAGTTCCCGCAGTCGCAGGTTCTCGGGTTGCCGGCCGGCGGCGGACTCCTCGACGGCGGCCTCGAACTCCGGGGATTCGTCGGCGCGCGAGCGCAGCAGCAGACCGACGACGCCGAGGAGGCCGCCGATGGCGAACGGGATGCGCCAGCCCCACGTCTCCAGGTCATGGGTGTTCAGCGTCGAGGTGACGATCGCCCCCATGCCGGTGGCGGCCAGCGTCGCCAGGCCGCTGGCCACATTCGACAACGAGCCGAACAGGCCGCGCCGGTCGGTCGAGCCGTTCTCCACCATGTAGGCGATGGCGCTCTGCATCTCGCTGCCGGCCGAGATGCCCTGCAGTACGCGGGCGAACAGGAACAGCAGCGGCGCCGCGTATCCGATTGCGGAGAACGGCGGGGTGAGCGCGAGGATCAGGCTGCCCGCGGCCATGCCGCCGACCGTGGTGGCCAGGACGACACGGCGGCCGTAGCGGTCGGCCAGGGGGGAGATGATGATGCCGCTCAGCGGACGCACCACGAACCCGACCGCGTAGGTCAGCAGGGCGCCGATCAGCGACATCGCCGGGCCGCCCCCGGGAAAGATCTGGCTCGAGAAGACGGCGGCCAGGAGGCCGTAGATGTACCAGTCGTACCACTCGATGAAGTGGCCGACGGTGCCCGCCAGGATGTTCAACCGCCTCCCGCGGGGCGGGGCTTCCGCGTGGCCGGTGGCGGAGGGGGACTTCGGTGAGGCTGTTCTTGGTGCGTTCGCCATTGAGCGCTCCTCAGTGCAGTGAGGGATGGGGCTGTGCGAACAGTCGGCGGTCTGGGGCGCCGCGGACCAGGGGGTTCCGGTCGATTCCGGTCGACGCTGTCGGCGGTTCCGGAAGCCTTCTTCGAAAGTTGATGCCACCGATGCCGGCCGCGATGAGGGGCCGGTCGGGGCTCGCGGAGGGTCAGCGCGTCGCGTGACTGGACCAGGCGCGGCCCTCCTGCTCCTTCACCGGGAGGCCGGCGGCCAGCAGGATCCTGTCGAGGAGCGCCTGCGTGCGGGCGGCTTCCCGCCCCGACGTCAGCGGCGCGCCACGGTCTCGTACGCGGTCGAGAAAGTGGTGAACGGCGGCGGCGAACCCGAAGGTGTTCGTCGCCGTGGCCCAGCCGAATGCCTCGGGGCTCATCGAGCGCACGGTGCTCACACCGTCCCGGGTGAGGGTCACCGTGTCCGGAGCCACCACCTCGGCCGAGCGCTCCGCACCGTAGGCATCAAGCTTTTCTGCCCACGCACCCGCGTTCCGTGCCGCCGTCAGGACGCCGGTGCCGCCCCCGGCGAATCGGACCAGGGCGGAGACGCCGTCCTCCTCCCAGGGGTCGTCACCGGCGGCGTGGGCGGAGACATCGACCGGTTCACCCGGACAGAACCAGCGCAGCAGGTCCACCATGTGGATGGCGTTCTCGAAGGTCGCGCGGTACTCACTGCCGCGACGGTTCTTCTGCGCGATACAGAAGGCGGCGCCGGCGTTCCCGAACTCGTCACGAGCGGCGACGTAGGACGGCGCGAACCTGCGGTTGAACCCCACCATCAGCACGCGGTCGCGCTCGTCGGCGAGGTCGGCGAGCCGCTCCGCGTCGCTGGTCGCGGTCGCGAGGGGTTTTTCGCAGAAGACGTCGACGCTCGCCTCCAACGCGCGGCTCACGCCGGCGAAATGCTCCGACCTCGGGGTCAGGACGAACAGGGCGTCCAGATCACGTTCGAGGGCCTGCTCGATCGTCGGGACCGCGGTGGAGAATCCCCATCGACGGACCAGTTCGGAGGGGTCCTCGCGCCGGGACACCAGGACGTCGAGGTCGACGTCGTCCCGCGCCACCAGGGTGGGCAACTGCGCGATGTGCGCGATGTTCCCGGCGCCGACTACACCGACGCGCAGCGGGGGCCGGCTCATCGGGACACCTCCGCGGGCGTGAGGCCGGCGGCCTCGTCGAGGAGTGAACGCAGCACGCGGGCGGCCCGGGCGAAGCCCTCAGCCGGAGCCGGGAGATCCTGCGGGTGCCAGCGGTATTCGTACTCGAGGCTGAGGACGTCGTCGTATCCGTGCTGCTTGACCGCCCGAAGGATGTCGGACCAGGGCACGATGCCGTCGCCGACGACGCGCGAGCGCACGGCCCGCTCGTCCGCCTTCACCCGGGCCGTCTCGGAAGCGACGAAGGGGGCGTCCGGGTCGGTGAAGACGAGGTCCTTCACGTGGACGTGCCCGATCAGGTCGCCCTGCTCCCGCAGCGCCTCCGGCCATGCCTCGTCGTGCGTGAAGGTGAGGTTCGCCTGGTCGTAGAGCACGCGAACGGCAGGCGAGTCCACCTCACGTATCAGCCGAGCGGTCTCCTTGGCCGACTGCGTCATGGTTCCGAAGTGGTTCTCCACGCACAGGCGCACTCCGGCGTCGGCAGCGAGCGGCGCCAGCTCCGAAAGGCTCGCGCGTAGGCGCTCCCAGTGTCCGGCGTGGTCGGTTCGATCGGCTCCCCAGGAACCCGCGTACACGCGGATCCGGGTCGCTCCCACGCGATGAGCGCAGTCCACCGTCGCCCGCAGCTCGTCGAGCGCGGCCCGGCGCTGCGCCGGGTCCTCATGGTTGAGCCCCGTGGTGTACGGAGCGAGCCCCACCACCGGTACGCCGAGATCGTCCGCCACGCGGGCCGCCTCGGCCGCTGCCGCGTCGTCCCCGACCGGCAGTCCGCTGCGGTAGTCGTTCTGGTAAATGACCTCCGCTCCCTCCAGACCGGCGGAGGCGAAGAGCTCCAGCGCCTCGGGGAGGGTCTGTTCCGGCGTGCCGAGGGTGTGGCCAATGATCCGCACTACAGGTCCTTTCCAGTTCGGGAGGGGGCGGCCCAGTCGGCGGGACCGACCAACGGTGGCGGGTTGTGGACGCGGGACCGGTCGACCAGTTCGATCAACAGGCCCCAGGGCGCCCGGAGATAGGTCCACCGGTTGCCCGCGACGCGCGGGCTGTCCGGGCCGACCTCCTTGGTTCCGCCCAGCACACGGGCGCCGTGCGACCGGAGATGCTCGACGGCCGCGTCGACGTCCGCCACGGTGAAGCACAGGTGGTGGCCGCCGGGATCGCAGTGGCGCGGGTAGTCGCGCCGCTGGTCCGTGCTCCACCACTGGAACAGCTCCACGTTGAGGTTGGGCGGCATGCGCAACATGGCGAGTTCCAGGCGCGCGTCGGCCGGAACCTCGAAATGTTCGGGCATGAAGTGGGCGTCGGGCCCGCGCGTCGAGCGGTAGAGCTCCTCGGCGCCCAGGGCGTTGACGAAGAAGGCGACCGCTTCGCCGAGGTCGGGCACCGTGAAGGCGACATGGTCGACGTGTTGAAACCCTGCGGGCAGGCTCATCGGGGCACCTCCGCGGTCGACTCACGGATCAGCAGATCGGGGGCGAGGACGACATGTCCCGTCTCCCCGTCCTTGAGGAGTTTCTCGGCGAGGTCGATGGCGATCACTCCCATGTCGGCGATGGGCTGGCGGACGGTGGTCAGTCGCGGGTTGAACCGGGCGCCGAACTCCAGGCCGTCGAAGCCCATCACCGACACCTCGTCCGGGACGGACACACCTCGCACACCAAGAGCGGAGATGAGGGCGAAGGCGACCATGTCATTGGCCGCGATGACCGCTGTCGGGCGCTCCTCGCGTGTCATGTGCACGAGGCGCTCGGCGGCCCGCTCCCCCACATCGGGCCCGGTGCCCCCGTCCAGGATCATCGCCGGCATGTCCAGCTCCGCGGCCAGCCCCTCGTAGGCGGCCAGGCGGTCCCTGGATGTGTACGCCCCGGAGATGCCGGACACGTAGGCGATGCGCCGGTGCCCCAGGCCGCGCAGATGGTCGACGGCGAGTGCGATGCCCTCGGCGCTGTCCACCGTCACGGTCGGCACCTGTGCCTGTTTGACGCGGTCGACGACGACGACCTTGCTGCCGAGCGCGACGTTCTGCAGCTCGTCGAGGTCCACGGTGGTCGACGGCGCGACGATCCCGAAGGGCGCGTACATCTCCTGCAGGGATGTCAGATACGCGTTGGTCTGGGCCACCTCGCCGCCGGTCACGCACAACACCAACTGGTAACCCCGGTCGGCCGCCGCTGCCGCCATGGTCCTCGCCAGCTCACCGTAGAAGGGGTTGGTGATGTCCGGGACGATCAGCGGGACAAGCTTGCTCGCACGGCGGCGCAGGGCTTGCGCCAGCGGGTTTACCCGGTACCCGAGACTCTCCGCCACCTCCAGGACATGTTTCCGGGTCGCGGCATTCACGGCTTCCGGCCGGGAGAAGGCGCGGGAAACCGTGGAGCGATGCACGCCCGCTCGGGCGGCGACGTCGTCGATGCTCACCTCAGCCATGGCTGACCTCCAGGGACGCAATGGGGGACCGCCTGTACGCGGCCCAGATGAGGCTCATTGTGTCGGCAAGGTCGGCCAAGGTAGGCAGCCCGGGAAAGCCGTCCGCCCAGGTGTCGGCCACCTGTCGGACGAACACGTCGTACAGCGGGTCGCTGTCCACGTCGATGGAGTTCGACACGGTGACACCGTCCGACGCGCGCGTGAAGGAGACGTCGCCGGAGGTACCCACGTCGACGTATCCCCCGTCGCCGGCGCTGGTGTAGGAGCAGTACCGCTTGGCGGGACTCGACGGGAAGGCATAGCCGACCTCGATGATGGCCTCACTGCCGTCGTCGCCCGCGAGCACCAGCGTGGCATGGTCCTCGACGGCCTCGCGGTGCAGGCTTGCGGAGAGATTGGCCGCCACCAGTTCCACGCGCCGGGCCCGGCTTCGCTGCAGGAAGAGGTCGACGAAGTGCGGCGCCAGGTTCACCAGACACCCCCCGCCGGAGCGGGCGGGCACGAGCATCCAGGAGCAGCCTGCCGCGTGATAGCGCTCCGGCGGGCCGGCCACAAAGCTCGCCCGTTGGTACGTCGGCGCGCCGGCCAGGGACAGCGCGTGATCCACGGGGCCGCCGCGCTGGACGAACGGGACGGTCGCCGCGACCCCTGCCGAAGCGGCGGCATCCCGAATCCGCTCCACGTCTTCGGCCCCCAGGCCGCCCGGCTTCTCGACCACGAAGGGGATGCCGCGCTCGACCAGGGACAGGCAGGTGTCCACCATGCGGTCGTGTGGCCCGAAAACGTAGGCCAGGTCCAAGGGTCCGGCGTCCAGAGCTGCCTCGATGTCCCCATACACGGATGCGTCGAGCCGTCGGGCCATGTCCGTGATCTGATCGGGCTCCCCGTCCTGGACCAGCACGACATCGTGAGTGTCCGCCCAGGCACTGACATACAGGGGTACGTGCCAGTGGCGGGCGCCTAGAACTGCCGTGAGCGGACGTCTCACGACGCGCCTCCCAACTTCGGTATGGGGCAACTACTGCCGATCTCCCTCTCCGAAGCCGGACTGCAATCGAGTGCTGAGATCGATTGCTGAGATCGGTTGCATCACCGAAGCAGAGGGTCCTAAGCTCCGTCAACACCCCCAGCCCACCGATTTCCCTTGAGGTGACCGATGCGCAAGCTGCGCACCCTGAATGCCGTGTACGAGACCGGGACGGTGCTGATCGTGCGCCTTCCCACCGCCGAGGCGTCGTACGAAGTGGCCTGCGAGGCCATCGCGGGAGGGATACGAGCGGTCGAGGTGACACTCACGACGCCGGGTGCCCTGGACGTGATCCGCCGGCTGGGCTCGGAGTACCCCGAGGCCGAGATCGGCGCCGGCAGCGTGCTCGACGCGACATCGGCGTACGCGAGCATCCAGGCCGGCGCGCGTTTCCTGGTAAGCCCCCACGTCGACCTCGGCATGCTGGAGACCGCGGGCCGCTACCAGGCCGTCAGCATCTGCGGAGCCGCGACACCCACGGAGATCGTCCAGGCGGCCACGGCAGGAGCCGACCTCGTCAAGCTGTTTCCCTCGTCGGTCCTCAACCGCGACTACGCCCGTGCGGTCCTCGAACCACTCGGCCACATCCCCCTGGTCCCGGCCGGGGGTGTGTCCCCGGACAACGTGGCGGAGTGGTTCGACGCCGGAGTCGCGGCGGTCGGAGTCGGAAGCTTCATCACCAAGGCGACACAGCGGGAAAGCACCGAGCGGCACCCGGTCGGTGCGGCGGCCCGGACATTCCTCGAGGCGGTGGCCGATGCCCGCGCCTGACCCGCTGCCCCCCGCCTCCGGGACGCCACCAGTATTCGTCGCGATCGGGCCTGCGGGATCGGGAAAGTCCCATGTCGCCCGCGAGCTCGCACGCCGGCTCCGCGCGGTCTACCTCGACAAGGACTCACTGACCGGCGACCTCGTGGACGCCGCGCTCGAACTGGTCGGTCGACGGGCCGGGGGCCGCGAGGATGACCCGACGTACATCGAACGGTTGATGCCGACCGAGTACGCAGCCCTGTTCACCACGGCGGCGGACAACCTGCGGCTGGGTCTCCCTGTCGTCCTGGACGCACCGTTCGCGGCGTACCTGGCCGACCCCGACTTCTTGGCCGCCTCCGCCGACCAAGCTTCCTGGCCCACGGGGACACCCGTCGTCGTGGTCGAGGTACGGACCTCCGCGGAGACCGTTCGCACGAGACTGACCCAACGAGGCCTGCCTCGCGACCGGGCCAAGCTGGCCGACTGGCCCGCATTTTGGCAACAGCTGGGGACCCAGGACTGCACCTGGTCCGGCGCTCGACACATCGTCGTGGACAACGACGGGGAACCGGACCTCGATGGTGTTGTGGGGCTCGCGGGCAATGCTGAGCGGGAGTCCGTTCACGTCGTGTAATGAGGTGTCGCAGAGGCGCAGACGGCTCAGCAGGACCCGCCAGCGACCCAGGTGGCTACCTCCTGCTGTCACCAACGGGCCGAGACGGCCCGCCAAGCGTCACGCGCTCCGCTGCCGCAGCCGGTGCGGATGTGCGGGATAGACGCCGAGCACGCGGACCTCGGAGGAGAAGAAGCGCAGCTCCTGCAGCGCGAGTGCGGCACGGGGTTCGTCGAGATGACCTCGATCTCGACGTAGAAGCAGCTCGGGTTAAGGCCCGCGCCCATCTCGTCCTCGCCTCCCTGTGGGCCAAACTCGGCGAGGTGGATCCGGCGCCGCGCACCGGAAACCTGCGGGGGGACCTCATCGCCTGGCTGGAGGCCGCGCAGTCGCGCGCCACAGAGGTCGGCGAGCCGAACTACCGCGCTCTCCTGGGCGAGGCTGACCCCGAGCTGCTGCACGAGACCGGCGCGATTGGCGGAGCCGCAGGCGTCGAGCTTGACCGCGACATCATCGAGCCCGCGTGCGCACGTGGCGAGCTCGGCCCCGAACCTCTCGCGCCGGAGGTCCTCGCGCTGCCGCTCGTCATGCTGCGCGACCGCTTCTTCGGCCGGGCAATCCGTGAGCTGAAGGACACTCTGGCCACCTACGCCAACCAGATCCAGATCCTGACCTTGCGCAACGCTGAACTGGAGACCCAGAACGCCCGTCTCCTCGAACGGCTGCGGCAGTCCGGGGACAACGTCGCGTTCCTGCCGGCCTTCAGTGGTGTGACTACTGTGTCGCGCGACAGGCATATGCGGCCCGCCAAGGGGGACCTGATCCTCCCCTGAGCGAGATTGGCAGGCCTTTGTCCTGGCAGAGCGCACGGTCCGGGCGATTAGGTACGCGAGCAATCTGGTGATGCGCGAGCTGGACGAGACGGCCGCTGGCGGTCCGATTGGGGCCGCGCCCGCACCGCGCGCGGCGGCGTCCGCTGCGGATGCCATCGGATCATCGCGACGAGGAGAGCCCGCGTTCCTTCAGACGGGCCCGATAGGCCCGTACGTTCTGAGTGTTCCCGCAGGTGGTGACGTTGTGCCAGGCGCGCGAGCAGTTCTTGGAGCGGTCGTAGAACGCGCCGCGGCAGCGAGGGTTCGCACACACCTTCAGTCGCCGCATCGTGTCGGCATAGGTGGCGGCGGCCAGCTGGATCAGGACGTACGAGCGGAGAAGTTCGACACCCTTGCCGCGCGGATGCAGCCGCGCGCCTCCGGCGTCCAGACTGACGGCTGCCGTCGTCTCGATCGACGGTACGGCGACGGCGGCGGAGGGTTCGTCGGCATGCCCGGTGGCCAGCGCGGCGCGGATGTCGTCGCGCAGCGACCGGAGGCGACTGAGGCCGCGTGCGTCGAGGGGACATGGCGCGGGAGGAGCGCTGGAGTCGATACTGCTGAGCGTTGCGAGGGAGGACTGGAGCCATTGTTCCGCCGCGTCGACGGACTCCAGGAGGTCAGGCCGGCGTGGCTTGCCCATGCTCGCTGTGTTCAAGAGATCCTGTACGAATCCCAGCCCGCCTGGTGCGCTGTGCTCGACTTCCTTAAAGCGAGCCGAGGCCGGCCATTGGACCGCCGCACTCATCTCGTCCTCCTGGTGCCTTCAGGGTGCTTGCATCGCCTCTGTAAGAGCCTATCGCTTTCACTTGTGACCACGGCCAGACCGCGGGGGCGGGGCCGCCTGCACGACGGCCCCGCGAGGGAGCCTATTCCCCGGTGAAGTCGACGGTGGGTCGGGGTCGTCCGGCCTTGTAGGCCGCCACGGCCGACGTGAGACCGCCCGTCGCATCCTTGGACTCGAACAGCGGGATGGCGATGTCGAACATCGAGTCGTCGGCAGCGTTCACACCCCCGGCTTCCCACATCCGCAACAGCGCCTTGTGCGCGGCATGCGCCCGGGTGGGCCCCGCGGCCACCTTGCGCGCGAACGCCCGAGCGGCTTCGAGGGCTTCGTCATCGGGGAGGACGTGGTTGACGAGTCCGGCCTGCGCCATGGTGGCAGCGGGCACCTGTTCCGAGGTCAGCGCCCACTCGTAGGCCCTGGCACGGCCCGCACGAGCGGCCGATCGGTAGATGCCGCCGAGCAGTGTGACGAGGCCCAGTGTCTGCTCGGGGTGCCCGAACCGGGCCCCCTCGCCGGCGAAGATCACATCGGAGCGCAGCGCGAGTTCGAAGCCCCCACCGAAGCACAGGCCGTTCACCGCTGCGACCACCGGCACGGGAATCTGCTCGAAGCGGTTGAACGCGAACATGTACCGCTCGAACAGCAGCCGCAACTGCCGCACGTCGAGATCGGGCCAGGTGACGATGTCCCCGCCGAAAGAGAAGTCAGGCCCTTCGGCACGCAGAAGGATCGCCCGCGCCCCCGATGACTCCGCCTTTTCAACCGCTGCGAGCAGCTCGTCGGCCATCTGTTCATCGATGCGGTTCTGTGGCGGGTTGTCCAGGACGATCTCGGCGACGTGGTCGTCGATGTCGAAGCCCAAATGGCTCATCGGTACTCCATTCCTTCGAACACGGCTACTCAAGGTGGCCTGTGCGGGACAGACGGGGGAAACGGCTATGCGCCCGGAACGGGCTGCGGGTCACCGGCATAGAAGTGATCGGACGGGACGATGCCCACCAGCCGGTCGCGGAGCGTGGCGGAGAATCGCAGGGCTGCTCCGAGAGGACGATGGTGGATCGCCGCCCGGACGACATCGCCATCTGCGTTCTTCTCCAGAATGGTGATGCCGGAGATCTCCACTCCGCCGAACGCCGTCGCCTTCCACTGCAGGTAGGTCGTGGTTGCGTCGGAGGCCTCGGCCGTGAACTCCAGCGACTCGTAGATCGTGCTCGCAGCCGCGACAGTCGAGGCGACGAGCGCCCGACCGGCGATCGGCCGGGCAAGAACGCTGGCCTCCAGCACGATGTCCTCGGCGAAGCCCTCGGCGAAGGTGCTCGCGGAATGCTCCGAGAAGCCGCTGCGCCAGCCCGAAGCCGCAGCGTCGGCATTCAGGTTCTGGAGGAAGCCGAGGACTTCGCGGGCCAGGGCATGGGGGTACTCCACGTGCAGCCAGTGCCCGCCGCCGGAAACGGTCGCAAGGCGCGTACCGGGGAAGCGCGGCGCGATGGCTCCGGTGATCAGCTCCTCGGTGACGAAGCCGTCGCTGTCGCCGCGGACGATGAGGACGGGGCCGGGGTACGCGCTCTGCTCCGGTGCCGCGTCGACACCGTTGTTCCACAGGTCGGCGTAACGTGCGGCCACGAGCGGAGGGACCAGCAGGCCGCTGCGGCCCAGCGTGTCCAGCGCCTCCTCGTCAAGCGTCGGCGAGAGCTGGTTGCGTACGGCGCGCTGGCCCTCCGCGTTCCCGCCGAGGGCCCGGAACGGCGCGACGGCGTCTTCGGGCAGACGGGTGCCGCCGAGTGGGACCGGCGTGAGCAAGACCAGTCCTGCGACCCGCTCGGGCCTGGCAGCAACCGCGAGCTCGGCGACCTGGGCTCCCATACTCTGGCCCACCAGGGCGACTGGTCCCTCGATGTCGTCGATGACGGATGCGACCTCGTCAGCCAACAGGGCCAGGCTCAGCTTCTCCGTGTCCACAGGGGCGGACGCGCGGGCCCCGGAACCCGGAAGATCCAGCCGCGCCGTCGCCACCGAGCCGTCCAGGGCCTTGACGAAGCCGTCCCAGACGGTGGCGTCGTCCAGGAACCCGTGCACGAGCAGCAGTGTCGGAGCACATGGGAGCACCTCGCCACCACCGGTGGCCGCACGGTCGATGTGAACAAAGTCGCTGGTCATTTCGGTCCTGTCTTCGTTGACCCGGAAGGCGACCATTCCGCCGTGTCGATGGGGGAGAACTCGGTCGCACGCTCATCGAGGCGTGCGCTGCGAGTGGCGAGCAGGCCTTCGACGAGTTCCTCGGGGAGCGGGGTGGTGAAGATGTTGTTGACGAGCGAGTACTCGGCGGCCAGGCGCCCGACGGCACCCAGGGCACCGGTGTCGATGCGCCCACCGGGCAGGTAGAGGTCATCGCGGACGTGGAAGCGCTCCACACGTCCCCACACCACGTGGTCCGGCAGCGGGGGCATCGGGATGATCCGGTCGACCACGCACTCCATGGAAATGGGGGCACCGGCGATCCGGGGTGCCGACACGATCTCACCTTCGGCCTTCTCCAGGCCAAGGGCTTCGAATTCGTCGACCTCGGAGTCGAACTCGAAGGCGGAGCGGTGCGCCTCGTCGACCTGACCGAGGGACACCATGTTGACCACGAACTCACCGGTGTCCCGGATGTTGACGAACGTGTCCTTCAGGGTGACCCCGTCGGAGCGGGGCTGCAGGGAGATCGACACCGTCGGAGGGATGCGGCCGACCACGGTGAAGAACGACACGGGGGCCACGTTGCCGACGCCTGCGGTCGACCGGGTGCTGACCCAGGCGATCGCGCGGGGAAGCACACTGCCGATGAGGAGTTTGTAGCTCGACCTGGCGTCGAGTGATGCCGTATCGATGATCATTTCACTCTCCGTTTGAGTGCCTCAGCGGATGTGCCGCCGGGCTTGGCCCGTCCGCGGCGTCCGCGACGATGGAAGGGTCGGCTCGCTGCCTGCGCCGGGGTGTCCAGGGGCGGCAAGTGCGAGCGCCTGCTTTGTACAGAGGCATAGCGCTTATGGCTATGACGTGGTCAGCATTGTGACACACGGGGCGGCGGTCGACACAAGAAGGCGTGGCGGTCGTTCCGCGATACCCGTAGGCGACATAACCAAACCGTTGTCACCTATGTACATGACTGCTAACGTCCGCCGTATGAGAGCAATGATGCTTCCTGGTCTCGTCGGCGAGCCGGCACTGGAGATGTCCATGCCGCGCCAACGGGTCCCGCGATACCCGGATCGCCCCGCCTGCTGTTCGTGCACGGTCTGGGGCAGGAGGCCTGGTGCTGGGAGGACCGGTTGTCCGCGGCGGCTGCGGCGTCCGAGGCCGCTGCCATGATCCTGGTTGCTCCGCTTCCCCCACGTCCTGCCGTGCACACGGCGCTCGCCGTGCTCCGCCGGCAGCCGTTCGAGATACTGCGGTACATAGCCGGCAGACCTCTCCGGCTCGGGCCCCACATGCTCTTCGCCCGGCGGAACGACCCGGCGACGGCCGAGCTGAGCGGGCGCCTGGCTCCTGATCCCGCTCGTCCAGTACCAGTTCCTGTTCCACCTGCCCAAGCGGGTACCGGCGCTGCCAGTCCTGGTGCTGGCCGCCACCGAGGACCGCCTCGTGCCACTTGTCCCAGTGCGGGCCACCGCGCGGCGCTATGGGGCGGAGATCCGGGCAATCGACGGCGTCGGGCACAACACGATGCTCGACGCGGGGTGGCCCGAGGGCTGGAAGCAGATCGAGTCGTGGCTCGCCGACGGCCGGGCGCACTGATCCCACACGTGCGGTACCGCAGAGAGGAAATGATGGACCATGCTTGACAGGCGAGACGTGGCGTTCACCGCCCAGGGCGGAGTGACCCTGCGCGGCTGGTACTTCGTACCAGAAGGCGAAGGTCCGCATCCGGCCATCTCGATGGCCCACGGCTACGCGGGCGTCAAGGAACACGCCCTGGAGGGCTTTGCGCGACGGTTCGCCGATGCGGGTTTCGCGGTGCTGCTCCATGACCACCGCACGTTCGGCGCCAGCGACGGCGAACCCCGTCAGGACGTCAATCCCTGGGAACAGGCCGAGGACTGGCGCCGGGCGATCTCCTTCCTGGAGGCGCAGCCCGAGGTCGACCCGGGCCGAATCGGCGTCTGGGGAAGCAGTTACGCCGGCGGGCACGCCATCGTGCTCGGTGCCACGGACCGGCGCCTGAAGGCCGTCGTCGCGCAGGTCCCGACCATCAGTGGCTACCAGCAGGCACTTCGGCGGGTTCCTCCGCATCTTGTTCCTGCCCTCGAAGAGGGGTTCGCGGAAGAGGAGCGCAGAAGCGCCCGCGGGGAACCGCTCGACTACCAGCAGATCGTCAGCGCCGATCCCGCGGTCCGCGCGTCCTACTACTCCAGTGACGCGGTCGACTTCTATCTCCAGGAGCTACCCGAGGGGGTCTGGGAGAACCGGGTGACCGTGCGCTCCACCCGCATGGCGCGCATGTACGAACCCGGGCTGTTCATCCGGAGGGTGTCACCCACGCCCTTGTTGATGATCGTTGCCGAGGACGATTACCTCACGGTGACCGACGTCGCTCTCGAGGCCTACGAGGACGCCCTCGAACCCAAGAAGCTGATCCTCATCCACGGTGGCCACTTCGACCCGTACCGCGCCCAGTTCGAGCGCGCCAGCACGGAAGCACTCGACTGGTTCCGGAAGCATCTGCAGGCATAGAACGAGTGCACCCGCGGCGGAACTCGGCCAGGAGCATCCTGTGCCGCTCGAAAAGTCATCGCTGCACGTCATGCCGCATGTCTGTATTCGTTGATGAGGCCGCCGAGGATCCGGGTGCGCAGGACTGTGTGGATGTGGAGGTCATACGCCGCGGCGGGTTGTTCGTGAGCGTCGGATGGGAGCTGGCAGCGGGCCTGATGAGGTCGGTGCTCGTCGTAGTGCCGCTCGTAGGCGGCGAGGACGTGGCGCGCGTGGGCCTCATTCATGATCAGGACGTGGTCGAGGGCTTCGCGTCGGATGCTGCCGATGATGCGTTCACAGTGCGCGTTCGTGCGGGGAGCCTGTGGCGCACTTTTGAGGATCTCCATCTCCTCGGACTGGAAGATGGCGTCGAACGCCTCGCCGTACTTGCCGTCGCGGTCGCGCAGCAAGAAGCGCAGGTTCTCGATGCGTACGCCCAGGTCGTATGTGAGGTTCCTGGCTTGCTGCACTGCCCAGTCCCGTGTTGGGCGGGCGGTGACCCCGGTGATGTGCAGCCGCCGGGTGCCGTGCTCAAGGAACGCCAATGCGTACAACCGCCTGCCGAGGGCGGTGTCGATGTGGAAGAAGTCTGCCGCGATGATGCCCTCGGCTTGCGCGGTCAGGAACTCGCGCCAGGTGGGGCCTGAGCGACGCGGCGCGGGGCCGATGCCGGCCGCGTTGAGGATCTCCCAGACCGTCGAAGCTGCGATCCGATACCCGAGTCGGGTCAGTTCACCTTGGATCCGCCTGTGCCCCCACTGCGGATTCTCCCGGGCCAACCGCACAACGAGTGTCTTGATCGCTGCCGGGGTGGGTGGGCGTCCGGTGCCCCGGCGCGCGGTGTAGTCCCACTTCGCGGCGATGAACCGACGATGCCAGGCGAGCACAGTGCCGGGCGTGACAGGGAAGACCTTGAGCCAGTGGCGCCGGGGTATCAGCCCGGACAGGGCTGCGAACCACAACCGGGCAGCACGCTCATAGCGGACCGGTCCGGCCAACTGGCGGCGCAGGACCGCGTTCTCGTGCCGCAGCACCAGCAGTTCCGCGCCCTTCGCCGTCCCACAACGGAGGAGCACCGATGGAACCGTCAGCAGCTTCCGGGTCACCTTGTACAGCAAGGACACGATCACGTACGCATGATCCCAGCGGACTGACCGCATCCCGCTCACCTGCGGCGATGACTTTTCGAGCGGCACAAGATCGTCGGGGATGACCTCGCCTTCCCGTCCCAGGCGCAGGGCCAGAGCGGAGGCCCACGCGGCGAAGGCCTCGATGCGCGAGTGCAGCCCCGCAAAGCGCAGGGAGGCTGTGCTGCGCGTGGGGGCGTTCACCAAGGTGTGCGTGGCCGCATCGAACAGCAGCCCTTCGCCCGGGGCGAGCTTCTCCCAGGACGCGGATCGCCCTCACCACCGGCGGGATTGCCACCCAGGGGACCTCGCGCAGGCGCCCGGCGGAGTGATGGTTGCCGTCCTCGTCAAAGGCGTTCTTGAACTCGCGCCCCTAGATGAGGTGCCGGCCGGAGGCGACCTCGGGGCAGCACCCGCTTTGCAGGCCGAGCACTACTGGCGGGAGGGGGTTATTCCGACCGTGCACTATTCCCCTTCTTCTCCAGCTTGTTGGCCTCGTCTTGAGCGGGTGCTTTCGAACCCAGGGGTGGGCGATCTCGAAGGCAGTACCGATCATTTGAGCGTCCCCCCACATGACGGTTAAATTCGGTTGCGGCGGGACATGTGAGCCCGGTGGGGTGGGCGGCGAGGTGGTGTCCCCTGGAGTGGTGTAGGAGCGATCACTTCTCGCGACTTGCTGCTACCACATCGCGCTACTACACCGCTCTGCGGGACACCCTCCGCACACCGGACCGGCGGTCGACGGCAGTCACCCCCAGCCCTGGCAGCCAGCCGACCCTGTTTATGCTCACGCCCATGGCACTCGAATGGGAACAGATCATCGTCGACTCCTCCGACCCCATCGCCCTCGGACGCTGGTGGGCCGAGGCTCTCGGCTGGATAGTGGTCGACGAATCCGAGGAGATCATCGAGATCCGGCCTGAGCCGGACCAGATGCCGGGGCTGCTCTTCGTGCCTGTCCCCGAGGGCAAGACGTCGAAGAACCGGCTCCACCCCGACTTCCGCCCCGACGACCAGGAGGCCGAGGCCGCCCGGCTGCTCTCCCTCGGTGCCCGGCGCGCCGACACCGTGCAGGACGAGCAGCACTGGGTGACCCTCCTCGACCCGGAGGGCAACGAATTCTGTGTCCTGGGTGAGCGGAAGAGCTGAGCGGGGCCGGGCAGCCGTTTGGGCGGAGGTGCCGGACGGTTTCGCCCACCCGCAGCTGCCCCAGCCGCTGTTCGCCAACCCGGCTACACCACTACACGGGACATGACCGGCGGCGACGAGGCGATAGGAATGCCGGTCTCGATGGTGTTGCCTGAAGGGTGTCAATATTCCGATCAGGCTGCTGAGCTGGGCGTTTCCTGTGGATGGTGAGGCGGTCGGGGTGGCGTGGTGTGGTACTCGTTGAGCAGTCCGCCGAGTACCTGCTTGCGCCTGACCGTGACGGCGGGCAGGGGGATGATGTTCGGGTGGTCGTCTGGGGCTCGTAGGTTGAGGCTGCGGTGGGCTCGTCCGGTGTTGTAGTGCTCGGCGTACGTGGTAAGAACCGTATGTAGGTGTCGTTCGCCGGTGATGAGGAGGCGGTCGGTGCATTCTGCACGGGCTGTGCGTATCCATCGTTCGGCGAACGCGTTGGACCGGGGACTTTGCGGCGGTGTCGGGATGACGGCTGTGCCGTTGCCGGCGAAGACGGCGTCGAACGCGGCGGTGAACTTGCTGTCCCGGTCTCGGATGAGGAACCGGAAGCACTCAGCCCTCTCCTCGAGGTCCATGAGCAGGTTGCGGGCGAGTTGGGCGACCCATGCGCCGGTCGGGCGGGCAGTGACACCCAGGACGTGAACGCGCCGGGTCTTGATCTCCATGACGAAGAAGACATAGAGACGTCTGAGGAAGACGGTCTCCACGTGCATGAAATCGCAAGCGAGCAGCGTGTGGGCCTGTGAACGGAGGAAGGAGCGCCAGGTCTGCTCGGAGGCGCGCTGCGGTGCGGGTGGCAGGCCGGAGCGGCGCAGAACGCTGCCCGTTGCCGACTCGCCCTCCCCCACACCAGCATTGGTGGAGTGCTGCTGCGACTGCTCTACCTGGCCTTGACGAGCATGTTCACACTGTTACGACTCATTCCGGTAAGTGACCGAGACAAGGACGCCGAGATCCTGGCGTTACGCCACCAACTGGCCGTACTACAGCGGCAGACCGACAAACGGAAGCTCACCTGGCCAGACCGTGCACTGCTGGCCACCCCCCTACATCGCCTCCCCCGGGTACGTCTTCGTCAACTACCGCTGATCGTCTCGCCTGACACGGTGCTGCGGTGGCACCGGGAGCTGCTGCGCCGCCGCCACGCAAAGGCTTCCCGCCCCAAACGGCCGGGACGGCCCCGCACCGTACGATCTGTCCGTGCTCTTGTGCTACGGCTCGCGCGGGAGAATCCCAGCTGGGGCTATCGGCGAATCCATGGCGAACTCGCCTCCCTCGGGATCAAGGTGGCCGCCGCCACCGTGTGGAACATCCTCAAGGAGCACGGCATAGACCCAGCACCCGAGCGTGGCCACACCACCTGGGCCGCCTTCCTGCGCTCCCAGGCCCAGGCAATCCTCGCCGCAGACTTCTTCGAGACCAAGACCCTGAGCGGAGCGACGCTGTACGTCCTCGCGGTGATCGAGCACGTCACCCGCCGCGTGCGGATCCTCGGCGCGACGGCACACCCCACCGCTGTCTGAGTCACCCAGCTCGCCCGCAACATGGTCATGGACCTCCAAGACGCAGGCATCAATGCGAAGTTCCTGATCCGGGACCGAGACGGACGGTACCCGGCATTCTTCGACACCGCCCTGCAAGCCGAAGGCGTCAAAGTCGTCCAGACTGGCGTCCGCATGCCGCGCATGAACGCGATCATGGAACGCTGGGTGCGCTCATGCCGAACCGAACTCCTCGACCGCACCCTCATCTGGAACCAGACCCATCTACTCCACGCGCTACGCGAATACGAGACGTTCTACAACGAGCACAGACCCCACCGCACTCTCGCAAGCGCCGCACCACTCCACCCGCTACCCGAACCGATCACCGAACCCGACCAGCTCACCCATCTCCACGTCCATCGACGCGATCACCTCGGCGGCCTCCTGCACGAGTACCGGCACGCCGCGTGACCAGCAGGGATGCAGTTCTTGGCACCTACAAGGTCCAAACCACCTGCGATTGAGCACCGCCAGCGCCCGTCTAACCAACCCACGGGTCAGATGCCGCCCAGGCTGTCCGGCCTCCCGTGCCACCCAGACCGGCATCAACGACAAGAGCACCGCACTCGTGCGACACGCAGGTAAGCAGTGCTCGTCGACCACCACGCCAAGCGCACACACAATGGGGACATTAGTCTCGCTCGCTTGGCACACTTGTTCTTCCGTCCAGGCCTCCGCAAACAGTCTCCCTACCGCGCTCCAGAGCCGGATACAGCGCTCACGCCCTGGGAGTGCCCTATCTGCCGGCAGACGCCAAGGGGTTTTACCGCCCCTTGGGGCAGGCCCCTACGGTAGCCAAAAGCCCCACGTACGGACTGCCTGCACAAACCTGTCCACAAGGATCACCGACAGCCTCTCTGCTCCTGTCGCATGGGGAGCGCGGGACCGTACTCCCACCCGGAAAGGGGGTCGGGGGCCGACAAGGGGTTCTTATGCCTCTCGATGCAGAGAGCATCCGGATCGATGGGGTGACCTCAGGGGCCTACGGTCGACGACAGCGCACAGGGGCGCGGTACGGCGCCGTAGGTCTACCGGATCGGGTGACGGACGAATCGGGCACCGTTGACACGTCTGCGAGTTGGGAGCACGAGGGCTCCCAGAGGGCTCCCCATCGCTCCCAGCCCGGAAACGGTTAAGGCCGTCTCCGCTACCCGCGGAAACGGCCTCCGACCTGCGAAAACGCTGGTCGGGACGACAGGATTTGAACCTGCGACCCCTTGACCCCCAGCGGTGCGGCAACTCTCCGCGACGATCCATATCACGCTGTAGCCGACAGCACTGCCCCGCACGGACCGGTATACCTCCATCCGCGGGGGAGCGCCGAACGGACGTGACAGCCGTCGGCAGCGCCGCAGGGCCAGCACCCGGCCCTTCTCGGCACCCGCCCTCACGCCCCTCGCCCACTCCATTCCCGCAGAGACGACTGTCGAGCCAGCCGAATGGACCCACTCGCGACATCGGTATATGATTTTTGATATGGGTGAGCGGTACGACATCGAGCTTGAAACAGAAGTCCAGCAGTGGCTGGACTCGCTCCCACCCGCCGACTATCTGCGCGTGATGAAGCTAGCCGACTTCCTCGCCGACCATGCCGAGACACTCGGCGAACCCCAGACCCGCCATCTGGGCGGCAAGCTACGCGAACTGCGGTTCTCCCTGCACCGCCGGGAACAACGCATCACGTACTGGCTCGCCCCTGCCCGGCGCATCGTGATGCTGACCGTGTTCCATAAGACCCGCATGCGCGAAACTGCCGAGGTCGATCGCGCCCACGCGTCCCAGTAACACTGCGAAGCCGAGCACCGTCCCGCCGAGAACCATGAGATCTACGACCGCAACGTGAAGGAGGAAGAACTGTGAACCACTCCGCATGGAGGACCCGCCGCGCCAAGGAACTGGCCGACGAGGAGGCCGGTCTCGCTCCCCAGGCTCAGCAGATCTATGACGAAACCGGGCTCGCCATCGAAATCGGCCGCACCGTCCACCAGCGCCGCACCGAACTGGGCTGGTCCCAAACCGAACTCGCCCGCCGCGCCGGCATGACCCAGCCCGCCATCGCCCGCCTGGAAACGAGCCTCACCCTCCCCTCCACCCGCACCCTGCTACGCGTGGCCACCGCCCTGGGCCAGCCTCTCCACATCACCATCGGCCACGCCGCCTGACCAGGGGCAACGAGTCTCCGAACGGCACAGATTCTTCAGTCCGCGGTCGTCGGGGAGCTGACCACTGCCGACGGACAGGCGCGGGATTCCCTGGGTCCAGCGGTGAGCTAGGTCTGCAGACCGACTCATCACTGCCAGCCCCACAGTGTCGTCGAGGACCTCACCGCCAGCAGACTACTTTCGGTCAGCTCCCCGCAGGACATCGATCAGGTCCATTCGCGCTCAGGCTGATGCCCTGCTGGCCTGCGACTTCATGGAAACAGTCACGCTGTCGGGGGTACGGATGTACGTGCTCGTGGTGATCGAACACGGCAGTCGCCGGATCCGCGTCCTGGGCGCCACCGCGCATCCGAGCGCCTCCTGGGTAGCGCAAGCGGCGAAGAACCTCGTCATGGACCTCGAAGACCTCGGCTGCCGGGCACGCTTCATAGTCCGAGACAGAGACGGGAAGTTCCCCGACCTGTTCGATGCCGTCCTCAAGGACGCGGGGATCAAAGTCGTCCTCAGCGGCATCCAGATGCCAAGGATGAACTCGATCATGGAAAGGTGGATACAGACCTGTCGTCGCGAGCTCCTGGACCGGACGTTGATCTGGAACCAGCGACATCTCCTCCACACCCTGCGCGAGTTCGAGCAGTTTTACAACGGACACCGACCACACCAGGGCATCGCCAACGCCAGACCGCTGCATCCCTTGCCCCCGTCGATCGACGACCCTGACGCGATAGCCCGCCTCGACATACGACGCCACGATCGCCTCGGCGGCATCCTTCACGAGTACCGTCATGCGTCGTGACCTGCACGGATGAGGTCTCCGGCAAGGGCAGTGCCAGGAGCAGCCGGACGGCGGCGCGGTCTCCCGGACGGGGGCTGCTCCAGGACGACGTGCGCGTTGATACCGCCGAGGCTGAAGGAGCTGACTCCGGCGCGGCACGGCATCCCCTCGGGCCGCCACTCCCGCGGCTGCGTGACGACGCGGAACGGGCCCGGCCCCGAAGTCGCTCTGCGGGTTGGGGGTGGTGAAGTGCAGGCTCGGCGGGAGCAGGCCCTGTCTGAGGGCCAGGACCGTCTTGATCAGTCCGGCGGCACCGGCAGCTGCGTCGGTGTGCCCGATGCCGGTCTCCACGGAGCCGGTTCCGCAGGGGGCGCGGCGCTCGCCGCCGCGCCGGAACGCCTTGGTGAGCGCGGCGATGTGGATGGGGTCGCCCAGAGGAGTGCCGGTGCCGTGCGCTTCCACGTAGGTGCAGGTGGCCGGGTCGATGCTGGCGGCGCGATGGGCGGCTTCGATCACGGCGGCCTTGAAGGGTGTCAATATTCCATTTAGGCTGCTGAGCTGGGCTTTTCGTGTGGATGGTGAGGCAGCCGCGGTGACATGGTGTGGTACTCGTTGAGCAGTCCGCCAAGTACCTGTCGGCGCCTGACCGCGGCGGCGGGCAGGGGGATGACGTTCGGGTCGTCGTCGGGTGCTCGTAGGCCAAGGCTTCGGTGGGCCCGTCCCGTGTTGTAGTGCTCGGCGTACCGGTTGAGGACCGTACGCAGGTGTCGTTCACCGGTGCTCAGGAGTCGGTCGGTGCATTCGGCGCGGGTTGTACGTATCCATCCGCGTTGGACCGGGGACTTTGCGGCGGGGTCGGGATGACGGCTGTGCCGTTGCCGGCGAAGACGTCGTCGAACGCGGCGGTGAACTTGCTGTCCCGGTCCCGTATGAGGAACCGGAAGCACCCGGCCCTGTCGCCGAGATCCATGAGCAGATTGCGGGCGAGTTGAGTGACCCATACGCCGGTCGGGTGGGCGGTGACGCCCAGGACGTGAACGCGCCGGGTGGCAGCCTCCATGACGAAGAAGACGTAGAGGCGTTTGAGGAAGACGGTGTCCACGTGCATGAAATCGCAGGCCAGAAGCGTGTGGGCTTGGGCTCGGAGGAAGGTACGCCAGGTCTGCTGGGATGCGCGCTGCGGTGCGGGCGGTAGACCGGAGCAGCGCAGGACGCGCCGGATCGTGGCGGCGGCAACCCGATGGCCAAGCCGTCGCAGTTCACCTTGGATTCTGACGTATCGCCCAGGTCGGGTTCCCTCGCGCCAAGCGCTGGATGAGCGCCGCAATCTCTTCTGCCAGCGGTGGCCAACCGGGTCCGACCGCCGTCTGACGCCACTTCCAGCACACCAGACGGCGGTGCCAGGCCAGCAGCGTCCCCGGGGTGACCAGCCGATGGCGGCGTAAGACGGGTGGCAGGTGCCGGGCGAGGGCGGAGAGCACGGCACGATCGGCCCACGACAATCGCGGCCGATCGACCTGTCGGCGCAAGACGGCGACCTCATGACGCAGCGCCAGGATCTCGGCGTTGTTTGCGTCAGGCGAACGGCACAGCAGGAGGAAGCAGCTCAGTAAGCGGCGGAAGATCAGATAGAGCAGTCGCAGTCCCACAACTACTGATCATGCCCATACTCATACGATCGCAAAGCGCCTGGTCAGTCGCCGTACGGCAATAAAGACACCCTTCAGGCGTGACCTGGTGTTCTTCACCTATTTGACGGAGCGAGCGGCGACGACTCGGCCTGAAAATTCAGCGGCCCACGACGCCGAACCGGCTGCGCGGGTACTCGCCATGTCCCGGCACATTCATCGGCATACCTACCCCCGCAGTCAGAGCAGGAGGTTTCCGATCATGCACGCAAATCGTTCCCTCCCTCTTCGCGCCGTGGTGGCCGCTGCTACAGCGGCTGTCGCGCTTCTCGTGTCCGCCCTCAGCGGCCACCACACCACCGGGGCCGCTACGGCCCTCCGCGCCACCGCATCCGCCCACGTGAAAACCACCACCGACAAACACAACCAGGCCGACGTCACGTTCGCCCAGACAATGATCCTGCACCACCGCCAGGCCATCGGGATGGCAGAAATGGCCCGGACACGCGCCTCCTCCAGTGACGTCAAGACCCTCGCGGTAAAGGTCAAGAAGGAGCAGGCCCCAGAGATCCGGACCATGGTCGGCTGGCTGAATGCCTGGGGCGAAAAGGTCCCACGAGGCATGTATGGCATGCGTCACGGCCACCCCTCGGACATGGCAGGCATGATGAACAAGAACGAGATGCACGCGCTGAACCGCGCCTCCGGCAAGTCCTTCGACACCATGTTCCTGGCCATGATGATCAAGCACCACGAAGGCGCGGTCCAGATGGCCAGAACCGAGAAAAAGCACGGTTCCTACGGCCCCGCCAAGGCACTCGCCAACCGCATCGTCATCACCCAGACCGCTGAAATCGCCCAGATGCGGAAGATCCTCCAGACGAGCTGACGCCGGGCTGCTGGGGCGCATATCGCCCGCCTACGACGTGACCCCCTGGGACGAGCCCGTCTCTCCGAGGACCCGTCCCTAGGGGCAGACGCCTGCAATCAGGACTGGTAGGCCACCAGTGCCATCATCCCGGACTCGCCGTGGTAGGCGTTGTGGCAGTGCAGCATCCATTGGCCGGGGTTGTCGGCGTCGAAGACGACGGACACCTTCTTCTTGGGTAGCACGATGGTGGTGTCCTTGCGCGGACCCGTGCTGCCGAGCTGGTAGGTGTGGCCGTGGAGATGCATGGGATGCCACATGTCGGTGGTGTTGACGAAGTCCAGCCGCACCCGCTGGCCCTCCTCGACACGCAGCGGACTCGCGTCCGGGTTGTTCATGTCGAACCGCTTACCGTTGATGGCCCAGTTGTACTTGTCCATGCCGCCGGTCAGCTCGATGCGGTGGACCCGGTCCGCCTTCTTCGACGACAGCCGCACATCATCGGCGGCGCGCAGCTGGGACGCGGTTGTGACCATGCCGTCCAGCTCCTCAGGGCGGACGGTGGGGGACGGCTTGCTGCCCGAACCGGTACGGATCAGCGCCATGGCGCTGGCCTTCTTGCCCTCGGCCAGTGCGACCAGTGGGAAGACCCCGTCCTTGAGGGTGACCAGGACGTCGTAGCGCTCTCCCATTCCGATCAGTAGGGCGTCAGTCTGACGGTGCTCGACGGGGTAGCCGTCGGTGTGGGTGATGGCCAGCTTGTGGCCGCCCAGCGCCACGCGGTACGCGGTGTCCGAGCCCGCGTTGATGATCCGCAGCCGCACGCGCTTGCCGGGCTTGGCGGTGTAGACGTCCGGGTCCTGCGGAACCCTTCCGTTGACCAGGTGATACGGGTACTTCACATCCCCCGCGTCGCCACCGAGGAGTTCGCTGTCGGCGCCCATGAGCATGAACTTCATCGACATGCCGCCGGCGGAGTCCGAGGGGGATGGCGACGGACTCATGTCCTTGCCACCGCCACCGCTCATGTCCATGCCGCCCATATCGTGGCCACCCGAGCCTTCAGGACTGGGGCTGCTGCCTCCCATACTGCTCATACCGCCGTGGTCCATCCCGCCCATCCCCTGCTTGAGCTCCGCGAATGCCTCATCCGGGGTGCCGGTGACGCCATCGAGCCAGTCGTCGAGGACAACGACCCACTCATCGTCGTAGGACAACGGTTCCTTCGGGTCCTCGACGATCAGCGGGGAGTACAGGCCGCGGTCGAGCTGGACGCCGACGTGGGGGTGGAAGAAGTACGTGCCGGGTGCGTCGGCGATGAAACGGTAGGTGAAGGTCGATCCGGCGCGGACCGCCCGTTGGGTGGCCGGGGGGACGCCGTCCATGTCGTTGCGCAGGGCGAGACCGTGCCAGTGAATGGATGTGGTGGCCTTGCCCGGCAGCTGATTGTTGAGCTCGGCGGCCAAGATGTCCCCGGCCGTAAGGCGGATCTCTCGGCCCGGGGCCCGTCCGTCGAAGGCCCAGCTCCTGGCCATGACGCCGCCGCCCAGATCGAGCCTGACGGGGGCGGCGGTCAAGCTTCGCTTGTGCACCTTGCCGGTGGACGAGCGCTTCTTCTCCACGCGAGTGACCGCCGGGCCGGAGGGGCTGACCAGACCAGGGGTGCTGCCGGAGCCGGAGGCGCTGCTGCAGGCGGCGAGCGCACCGGCGCCGGCCGCTCCCAGTCCGGCCAGCAGGATGGATCGGCGATTGATGCTGTTCACAGAATTGGTGTCCTTGTCTCGATATGCCGTTCAGGCCGTATGCGGACATGGCTCCTCGTCCCGTCGCTGGGCGGGGATGCCATGGGGCGCGGCCTAAATGCGCAAACGAGAAAGGAGAGAGAGAAGGTCAGGCGGTGCACGCTCCGCCGTGCCGGAGGCGCCGCGCTCCGAAACGGCTGCGTGCGGGGCGGCGGCGTGTACGGCGTACGACATCGCAGGCGGCGCCGTGAGCTTCAGAGTGTCGATACTGAAGGCGGAACAGTGCTCCACGCCCGCTCCGCCGCAGGCCATCTTCCCGTCCCCGTGCATGACCGGATCGGCCTGGAGTGCCGCCCGCGGGGCCGCAGAGCCCGCCGGGGCACCGGTGGTGGCTTGTGCGGCGCCCTTGTGGGCGGCGTGCTCGGCGGTGTCCATGGGCATGGCCATGGAAGCCATCACGCGCGAAGCATCCGGCGAAGTCGAAGTCATCAGCGTGATCGCCTGGTGATGCACCAGGACGGCGATCACTACGAACAGGGCGACGGTGGCAGCGCGAGCCCAGCGGACGGCACCACTATGGGTGCAGGTCAGCCGGACTTTCCGCACGGTCATCGCTTCCACCTACGCTCCCTGCCGATGAACCGCCAATATACCCATGGGGGGTGTGCCTCGCACAGCCCTCTGTTCAGCCTCGGTGTGGGAACGCGGCCGACGCGTAAGCGGTCCCTGCGATACCTGGATGCGACAGTGCCCGAGGACTGGGCGATGTCGCCTACGGTCGATGACCAGGAACCCGGAGCCCGAGGCCGCACACCCGAAGTTCCTGGCCCAGCCTGATCGCCACGGCTTCGGCCCCATCGCCCCCGCTAAGTTCCTTAGCAGCATAGGGGTAGGGTGCGAATCGACCTGCCGCCCGGGTGGCAACCCGCCGCGGACAGCTACCCTCCATGGAAAGGGCAACTTCCTTGTCCGTCGACATCGGCCAGGTGGTCGGTTCGGGATCCCTGCTCCTGGCCGCCCCGATCGCGCTGGCCGCGGGCGCGTTCACCATCGCTTCGCCGTGCTGCCTGCCCCTCGTACCTGGCTGGCTCTCGTACGCGACAGGTATGGCCGGCTCCGACGCGGAGGCGGCCCCGGAAGGACGCAGCAGACACCGCGCGCTGCTTGGTACAGCCCTCTTCGTGCTCAGCTTCGCTGCCCTGTTCGCCGCCTACGGGGCCATGTTCGGCGGGATCAGCACCCTCCTCTTCGCCCACCAGGACACGCTCATCAAGGTTTTGGGCGTACTGACGATCGTTCTCGGGCTGATGTTCATGGGGGTTCTGGAGCGGGTTCCGCTGCTCTCCCGCACCCTGCGGCCCCGCTTCACTCCGCGCGCCGGCTTGGCGAGCGCTCCCCTGCTGGGGGTGATGTTCGGGCTCGGTTGGACCCCGTGTATAGGCCCTACGCTCTCCGCTGTGCTCTCACTCTCGCTCACCACCGGATCGGCGAGCCGCGGCGCGTTCCTGGCGTTCCTCTATGCCCTGGGTATCGGAATCCCGTTCATGCTGTTCACGCTGGCCCTCGGCAAGAGCCTCCGCGTCTTCGACTTCGCCCGTCGGCACGCCCGTGGCGTCATGCGCACAGGTGGGGCCCTGCTCGTACTGGTCGGCCTGCTGCAGGTCAGCGGCCTGTGGAGTCAAATGATCAGCGGCATGCAGGGCTGGGTCAGCGGATACCAGCTCCCCTTGTGACGCCCCTGTGCGCCACAGACAAAGAGGCTCAGCCCGGGGGGGGGAAGCTGTGACCTGCTTGAGCTGTGCAATGGGCCATTATTGGGCAGAAGAGGTCGCTGAGCCGCGTGCCACCGGCCCTGCGACCAGGCCACAGTCCCGCAGACACGCCAGATGGTTCGACAAGCGCATGCGCGAGATTTCCAGCGCCTCGGCGAGGCTCGAAGGATGAGCTGGGGCCTCGGCAGGTGCGAGCCGTAGGCGGCACCGGATCGGATCAGCGAGAGCTCGGCCGAAGCGGGTCGGAACCCCGAAGATTCCCCCCTCCTGCGGCTACGCCTGCCCCTCCCGGCGCCCCATGGCACGACATACCCCTCCGGGGTATTCTCCGAGGGAAGTTGCAGCCGCCCAAGACACAGGAGGGCGGATGTGCTGCGACTGCGGGCTGGACAAGAGAAGAGGGCGGGATGAGCGTCGAGGGGTTCGCCGCGGACGGCTACGAAGCGGTGCGCGAGGTCTTACAGCGGTTGGTGGACGACGGCTCGGAAACTGGGGCGGGTCTCTCGGTCTGGCGGGAGGGCCGCGAGGTCGTCCGGCTGAACGCGGGGTGGGCCGATACCGGGCGGAGCCGCCCCTGGCGCAGCGACACCCTGGTCCAGCCTTACTCGCTGTCAAAGGCGTTCGTCACCATCGCCGCACTGGTGGCGGTTCGCGAGGGCGCGCTGGCACTGGACGAGCCGATCGCCAGCTACTGGGGCGAGTACGGCGTCCGAGGCAAGGAGCGGACCACACTCCGTCACGTGCTCACTCACCGGGCGGGCCAGCCCCGTTTCACGGCCGACGCCGCAGATCTCGACCTGCTGGATGACAGCGGACTGCGGAAGGACCTGGCACAGGCAGCACCGGAGTACGCTCCCGGGACGACGCTCGGGGAACACGCGTTGACCTACGGCCACTTGGTCGACGGCATCCTGCGCGCAGGCGCCGGGACCACACTGCGGGACGTCTTCAACGATGTGGTGCGACCTGCGCTGAGTCTCGATGCCTGGTTCGGAGTGCCGGACCAGGCGCTGGACCGCGTCGCCGACCTGGAGTACGCCGACCCGAACTGGCCGCGGCGGCTCCACGCGGCGCCGTGGCTCGAGATCCCCGCCGGGGCTCTGGATACAGGGCGGGTCAACTCCCGGGCATGGCGGCAGTCTGTCTTCGGAGCGGTCAACCTGCACACCACCGCGACCGCGATGGCGGCGTTCTTCTCCCACCTCACCGGCGAGGACGGGCCGGTACGCCACCTACTGGGTCCACAGTTACACACCGAGCTCCTCACCTCCCAAGTCACCGACTACGACGAGGTCTTCGGCACCGAGATCACCTGGACGCTGGGCTTCGTACGAGACAAGGGCAAGATCGCCAAGGGTGGTATCGGCGGCTCCGTTGCCTGGTGGTCACTTCGACACCACCACGCCTGCGCTTACCTGACGCGACGATTGGACGATCACTCCCGGGCCGCCGAAATCGCCGCCGCCCTGGGGGACGACCTGACCGTCATGAGCGAGGACTGAGCAAGCGCTCCCTCCTGCGGACTGCCCGCTGCCCAGTTTCGAGCAACCGGCTGCGCGGCATTCGCGGACCAGCCCACTGAACTCATTCCCATCTCCTTACGTACCAAGAGGAGCTAACACAATGCTCGGACGCGTCGATAGGTGATCACGCAACAGGCCAGCTTCAGGAGTGCCTCGTGGATGTCGTCGCGGATTTCCCAGCGGATGCGCAAGCGGCGGAAGCCGTGGGTCCAGGCATTCGTGCGCTCGACCACCCAGCGCACGGCGCCGAGACCGGAACCGTGCGGCACCCCGCGGCGGGCGATGACCGGCTTGATGCCGCGTTTCCACAGCATGCGGCGGTACTTGTCGTAGTCGTAGCCACGGTCGGCGAACAGCTGCTGTGGGCGGTGGCGAGGGCGACCCGTGCGGCCCTTGACCTGCGGTATCGCATCGAGCAGGGGCATCAGCTGGGTGACATCGTGGCGGTTGCCGCTGGTGAGGGTGATGGCGAGCGGGATGCCGTGCGCGTCAGTGATCACATGGTGTTTCGAGCCCGGCCTGGCGCGGTCGACCGGGCTCGGCCCGGTTTTGGGCCGCCCCGACGGGCCTGCCGGTGCGAGCCATCGATCACCGCCCGTGACCAGTCCAGCTTCCCAGCCCGGTGCAGATCGGTCAGCAACACCTGGTGCAGACGCTCCCCGTTCCAGTCCCGCAGCCGGCGCCAGCACGTCATCCCGGAACCGAACCCGAGCTCCTGCGGAAGCCACTCCCACTGGATGCCCGTGTGCAACACAAACAGGATTCGGCGGACATGGCCACGCAGCACCTTTCTGTTAGCTCCTCTAAGGACATCAGCAGTTCTGTTCGATGCCCCCGTCGGTCGAAAGGGCGATCATGGGAAGCATGGCCATGAGCTGGTCCATAGCGGCGGTCTCCGTGGTGGTGGCGGCCATCAGCGCCGCCAGACTGACGGCGTCGAACGGGGTGACCCGGTTCGCGGCGGGGAACGACCTGCTGATGGCTCTTGGCATGGCCGCCATGGCGCTGCCCGCGACGGCGGTCTGGTTCGGAACATACGGCGTCTGGTGGGCCTCGGCGTTCGGTGTACTGGTACTGGCGGGGATCGGTATGTCCGTCGTCCGCACGCGCGAGCAGGGGCGCCACTGGGCGCACCACATCATCGGCAGCGCGGCCATGCTGATCATGTCGCTGGCGATGCCGGGCGCCTCCTCCGGACCTGTACTCGCGCTCGGCGGGCACCACATGGCGGGGATGCCGGGGATGAGTTCCACGGAGGGCATGCAGGGGATGGAGGGCATGGGTCACACGCAAGGGATGGAAGGAATGGCAGGCATGGAGGGCATGGACGGCATGGCGATGCCGGGTATGACCACCGGCGCCGCTGCCCCTTCCTCCGACTCGGCCACCATGTGGCGTGTCGTCCTCGCGGCCTTCGCCCTGTACTTCCTGCTCTCCATTGTCGCGTCCGTGCGGGCGAGGGTGCGAGGCACGGACCAACCCGCCGCCCGGCGGCGCGGACGACCGGCCGGCTGCTCGCGGTGCCGGACGGGGTCGTCGTCTTCCTGGTGTCCCTGACCGTGTCCGTATGGGACCGAACCCGCAGTGCGGGCCAGGGCAAGGGCGTGGCCAACCACCGCCGGCGCCCCGGCACGTCGCCCACCACGGCGCTCGCCGCCCACATCGGCATGGGCGGCACCATGGCGACGATGCTGCTGATGATGGCCGCCTGACGCCCGCGCCCTGACGGCTACGGAGCACCACAACGACTGTTGGACGAGCCGTCCGCTGAGCAGCTTGCTTCAAGGTCGAGGGACGAGCCACACGTACCAGATCGGCACATCCGGGCCGCGCAAGAACACCGCGATCGCGCTGCCCAAGAAGATCCTGTCCGTCTTCTTCGACACCGCCAACCGGGCCGGTGTATACCGCACTGCCACGGCCCACACCACGGCCAGGCCGAAATGAGGGCGAGCCTGGGCTACCGGGCGCCGTGAGGCGGATCACGTCTGACGGTGGCCAGATGATCGCGGCTCGTGCGAAAGGGCGCCGGGGGTGGCGCGACCTGCCGTTTCATGAGACCCGAAGCATCAGCCTGATCCTTTGCGTGAAATCTGTGTACAGCTGTTAACTCCATGTTTCCGGGAGAAGTTTGCGCCGCGTCGCCGGGCAATGGTTACGATCACGGCATGGTTACGGCTTGGTCGCGCTCCGGCATGCTACGGCCCCGCTCCGCGGGGCCGTTGCGTCTGCTGTGGCTGGCCGTGCTGGTGCTCGGCGTACTGGTCACGCACGGCGCGAGCGCTGAGAGCGCCCAGGGGCACGCAAGGGCCGGTGCGACGGCGCCCGCACACGCGTCCGCCATGATGCAGGAAGGTCACGCGAGCGGGGCCGGAGAAGGCGGCGCTGCCGCGAGCGCTTCGCCTGACGTTGCGGCAGCCGACGGCCAGCACGAGGATGACGGCTCGCCCCACCCGGCTGCCGACTGCGTCTCCGGCCAGCCCCAGCAGGACCTGTATCTGGCCGCTCCCAGTCAGTCCACACTGGGCCGTGTGCCATCGACGCACCCGTTTGCGTTGGAGAAGCCCGACCCCTTCCGATCGGGGCCCGCCGTTCTTTCGTTGACGGGTTCGAGAGTCTCCGTGGTGCAGCAGGTCTAGATTCCGGCGTCCCCGACTGGCCGCCGCTCTTCTGAGAGATGACAGCCCCGTCCTGCGGGACGGGTCGGCCAAGTGCGGTCAGTTCCCGGCCCCTGGACGTCCGTAGCCACGCTTCCTCGCGTTGAACGGACCGCTCCCCGGTGCCTGCCTGCTCGGATGCCTGCTGATCCCGATCCGCCGCTCCCTCGCCACGCCGTGGGAGCGACGGCCACGCCCCGGAGGAACCGTGCCGTTCCACCCCCTTTCCCACGCTCACATCAGCCGCCCGGCCACCAGGGCTCGGCTGCTGCGGCTGCTGGTCTTCGTCCTCGGAGTCCTGCTGCTGTGGGCGTCCGGCTGTTCTGCCACGCACGCTGACGACAGCCACGCGCAGAGCCGACCCTCGGCCTCGGCCGACCTCGTCCCGCTCGCCTCGTCAGACACCGAGCGTGCGATGCCCCACGAACCGCATCCACACTCCGGTGCGCATTGCGTGCCGTACGTGGTCAGCCAAGTGCCTCCGCAGGCACGGCAGTTGTTCACGGACCCCGCGGCCCTGGCCGTCTTCGCCGGAGTGGCGGCCGGAGTGACCGCCGCCGTGGCCGGCCAGCAGTGGGTCGCTCGACACGGAGGAAGCAGACCCCGGATACGGCGTTCAGGCCGGCCCACCCTCGCCGTCGTCTGTCGGTGGCGGATCTAGACGGGGCCTTCGCGGCCATCGACACGGGCCGCGCGTGCTGCCACCAGGTCCCGAGGCGGATGCCTCTTCCTGGGCCGGACGGCGCGCCCGACGAAACCCCGTCACACCACCGATGAGAGCGGAAGATGAACCCGCAGACCACCACCGAGATCACACTTCCCGCCCGCTCGGCCCTGTCCGAGCTCGTGGGCGACACCCCGGTTCTCCGGATCTCCGATCCCCTCACCCCCGCTGACCGGGGGTTCTGGGCGAAGCTGGAGGGTTTCAACCCCGGCGGGATCAAGGACCGGCCCGGCCTGTACATGGTCGAGCGGGCCCGCGCCCGTGGCGATCTGCGCCCCGGCGCCAGGATCATCGAATCCACCAGCGGCACCCTCGGCCTGGGACTGGCCCTGGCCGGCATGGTCTACGGCCACCCCGTCACCCTGGTCACCGACCCGGGGCTGGAGCGGTCCATGACCCAGTTGCTGACCACCTACGGAGCCCAGGTCGACGTCGTCTCCGAGCCCCACCCCACCGGCGGCTGGCAGCAGGCGCGGCGCGAGCGAGTGGCTCAGCTCATGGCCCAGTACCCCGGCTCGTGGTGCCCCGACCAGTACAACAATCCCGACAACACCACCGCCTACACCCCGCTCGCGCTGGAGCTGGCCTCCGAACTGGGCCACATCGACGTGCTGGTATGCAGTGTGGGTACCGGCGGCCACTCCGCCGGCGTCTCCCGGGTGCTGCAGGCCCTGTACCCGGAGCTGAAACTCATCGGCGTCGACACCATCGGCTCGACCATCTTCGGGCAGCCCGCCCGCACCCGGCTGATGCGCGGCCTGGGTTCCAGCATCTACCCCCGCAACGTCGCCTACGACAACTTCAGCGAGGTGCACTGGGTGGCACCGGCCGAGGCGGTGTGGACCTGCCGCCAGCTCGCCGCCTCCCACTACGCCACCGGCGGCTGGAGCGTCGGCGCGGTCGCCCTGGTGGCGGGCTGGCTGGCCCGCACCCTGCCCGCGGACACGAAGATCGCGGCGATCTTCCCCGACGGCCCGCAACGCTATCTCGGCACGGTCTACGACGACGACTACTGCGCCGCCCACGGTCTGCTCGACTCCCCGCCGCCCGTCGAACCGGAAACCATCGGCCGCCTGGACGAGAAGGAAGTCAGCCGCTGGACCCGGTGCACCACCGTGGTCGACCCGCTCACCCTGTCCGACCCGGCACAGGAGAACGACGCTGCCGAGCTCGCTGAGTTCGACACCCAGGAGGAGGGAGACCGGTGATGGACCGGCAGTCACATTCCGGGGGAGCCCTGGCGCAGATGCGCTCCTACCCGCGCAGCGTCCAGCTGTTGATGGTGAACCAGTTCTCCATCAACCTCGGCTTCTACATGCTGATGCCGTACTTGGCCGCGCACCTGTCCGGCACGGTCGGGCTGGCCGGCTGGGCCGTCGGGCTCGTGCTCGGCATCCGCAACTTCAGCCAGCAGGGGATGTTCCTGGTCGGCGGAACCCTGGCCGACCGGCTCGGCTACAAGCCGCTGATCATCGCCGGGCTGATGCTCCGCATCGTCGGCTTCGCGACCCTCGGACTGGTGGACGCGCTGCCCGCGCTGCTCGCTGCATCCGCGGCGACCGGGTTGGCGGGCGCCCTGTTCAACCCGGCGGTGAGGGCCTATCTCGCGGCGGACGCCGGGGAGCGCCGGGTCGAAGCGTTCGGGCTGTTCAACATCTTCTACCAGGCCGGCATCCTGCTCGGCCCACTCGTCGGCATGGTGCTCACCGGTGTCGACTTCCGCGTCGCCTGCCTGGTGTCGGCCGGGATCTTCGCACTGCTGAGCATCGTGCAGATCCGCAGCCTGCCCGCCCGCCGGGCAAATGACGCACCGACCACCAAGGGAAGCGGCCGGCAGGACGGCGTGCTGTCCCAGTGGCGCACCATCGTGGCCAACCGGCCGTTCCTGCTGTTCTCGGTCGCCATGATCGGCTTCTACGTCATGCAGTTCCAGGTCTATCTCGCCCTGCCGCTGGAAGTGCGGCGCCTGGGCGGCGACGGAACGTCCGGGACAGCGGCGGTGGCGATGCTCTTCGCTGTTTCGGGCTTGAGCACCATCCTCTTCCAGACCAAGGTGACCGCGTGGTGCAAAGCCCGCATGGAACCGGGCCGGGCACTTGCCTGGGGGCTGTTCACCATGGGCGTGGCGTTCTTGCCCCTGCTGGTACCGACGGCCGTGCCCGTGCCGGAGGGCGGAGTGGGGCTGTGGCTGCTCGCAGCCGTGCCGCCCGCGCTCTCCGCTCTGCTCCTGGCGGTGGGAACGATGATCGCCTACCCGTTCGAGATGGACACCATCGTCCGACTCTCCGGTGACCGCCTGGTCGCCACCCACTACGGGCTCTACAACACCATCTGCGGCGTCGGCATCACGCTCGGAAACCTGCTGACCGGAGCCTCTCTGGACGCCGCCCGCGCGGCCGGCGTCTCCGCGCTCCCGTGGATCGTGCTCTGCGCGCTCGGGCTGGCCTGTGCCGCCGCCCTGTACGGGCTGCACCGCACCGGCCGCCTCGCGCCGCCGGTACGCGAGACACAGCCCGAGTCGGTGTCTGCCTGACCGATGGTCCTGCGGCAGGGGGGACGAGCTTTCCTTCGTCCTCCCTGCCGATCATGCGTCGAAGACGCCGCCGTATGCGGCCGCCGGGACGGCCGTTCCTCAACGAACCAGTAGGGATTGAAACCCACCGTGAGCTCGAAACCTGTCGTACTCCTGGCTGAAAAGCTGTCGCCCGCCACTGTCGGCGCCCTGGGCCCGGACTTCGAGATCCGGCTCTGCAATGGCGCCGATCGAGCCGAACTCCTCCATGCGATCGCGGATGTCGACGCGATCCTGGTGCGAAGCGCGACCAAGGTCGACGCGGAGGCCATCGCCGCCGCCAAGAAGCTGAAGGTCGTCGCCCGCGCCGGGGTCGGCCTCGACAACGTCGACGTCTCCGCCGCCACCAAGGCCGGCGTCATGGTCGTCAACGCCCCGACCTCCAACATCGTCACCGCCGCCGAGCTCGCCTGCGGCCTGCTCATCGCCACCGCGCGGAACATTCCGCAGGCCAATACGGCGCTGAAGAACGGCGAGTGGAAGCGCAGCAGGTACACCGGCGTCGAGCTGAGCGAGAAGACCCTCGGCGTGGTCGGCCTCGGCCGCATCGGCGTGCTGGTCGCCCAGCGGATGTCCGCCTTCGACATGAAGGTCGTCGCCTACGACCCGTACGTGCAGCCCGCGCGCGCCGCGCAGCTGGGCGTCAAGCTCCTCTCGCTCGACGAGCTGCTGGAGGTCTCCGACTTCATCACGGTCCACCTCCCGAAGACGCCTGAGACCGTCGGCCTGATCGGCAACGAGGCACTGCACAAGGTCAAGCCCGAGGTGCGGATCGTCAACGCTGCGCGCGGCGGGATCGTCGACGAGCAGGCGCTGGCCAGCGCGCTCAAGGAGGGCCGCGTCGCTGCCGCGGGACTGGACGTCTTCGCCCGGGAGCCGTGCACCGACTCCCCGCTCTTCGAGCTCGACAACCTCGTGGCCACCCCACACCTGGGCGCATCGACCGATGAGGCCCAGGAGAAAGCGGGCATCGCCGTCGCCACGTCGGTGCGGCTGGCGCTCGCGGGAGAGCTGGTCCCGGATGCGGTCAACGTCGAGGGCGGCGTCATCGCCGAGGACGTCCGCCCCTGCGTGCCGCTCGCCGCGAACCTCGGCCGGATCTTCACCGCCCTGGCCGGAGAGGTCGCGGTACGGCTCGACGTCGAGGTGTACGGCGACATCACCCAGCACAACGTCAAGGTGCTGGAACTCTCCGCGCTCAAGGGCGTCTTCGAGAACGTCGTCGACCAGGCGGTTTCCTACGTCAACGCACCACTGCTGGCGCAGGAACGCAGGGTCGACGTGCGCCACACCACCAGCTCGAAGTGCCCCGACCACCACCATATGGTGACCGTCCGCGGCACACTCACCAGCGGTGAGCAGGTTGCGGTCTCCGGCACCCTGGCCGGCCCCAGGAACATCCAGAAGATCGTGTCGGTGGGTCAGCACACCATCGACCTCGCGGTCAGCGATCACCTGATCTTCCTGCGGTACAAGGACCGGCCCGGCATCGTCGGCACCGTCGGCCACGTACTCGGCGAGGCGGGCCTCAACATCGCCGGCATGCAGGTCTCCCGGTCCGTGCCGGGCGGTGAGACGCTCGCCGTCCTGAACGTCGACAGCAACGTCCCAGCCGACGTACTCAACGAAATCGCCCAGGAGATCGACGCCACCTTCGCCCGCTCGGTCACCCTCGGCTGACCCACATCAAGGTCGCAGAACCCGGGCCGCTCACTGCTTCGGCGGTGGGTGGCCCGAGGCCGAACGCTCTACGCTCCAAGCTCGGCCACGTCCCAAGACTGACTTTCCGAACGTGACTAGTCAGTTCTGCCCGCCGTCCTCGTCGTCGTGCTCCGGGTAGACGAAGGTGCGGTTGACGAGGTGGTTGGGTGCGGTGAGGGTCTCGCGCAGGATGCGGCCGTCGTCGGCGAGGGTGAGGTCGAGCTGGATGTGTTCGGCGGGGAAGGCGAGAGCGATCCTACGTTGTCCGTTCTCGTCGGGCAGGCGGGTGGTGATGGGGGCGGTGCCGCTGCCGTACGGCTCGGAGTCGAGGAACCGGCAGCCGGTCAGAGGGCAGTTCCCGTGGGCTGCCGAGGCCGAGTGTGGTGTTGCTGGTGACCAGTTCGTGCAGGGTGAAGTGGGGTGCCTTCTTCATGGCGGTGACCGCTTCGCGTAGCAGCCCGGTGGCCGGGCGCGGTGGCCAGGAGAGCGTCAGCCCGGCACGGCCGCCGGCCCACTGCCGGGCCGAGGCGTTGAGGGTGAGGCGGCTGGTGCCGTCCCGCCAGGCGACGGGGGCGTAGAAGCAGCCCGTGCCACAGCTGCGGAGCCCCAGGCGCCGGGTGGCGCCGTGTGGGTCGGCGAGGGTCGCGCTAAGGGCGTAGGACGCCCGGGCGGTGTCGCCGATTTGTGGTGTGGTGAGGTCGAGGACGAGTTGTCCGGCGCGGGCGCGGGCGCTGATGCCGATCTCTCCGGCGCGGGTTCCGGCGGGCACGGTCGGCCCGTCGGCCGGGGGTGCGAAGGGGGCAGTGCGCGGTCGCGGTCGATGGGCACGGCCAGCACAGTGAGGGTGGCGGACAGGGCGAAGACCACGGCCAGCGTGGCGGTCTCGGCACGGGCGGGGCGGCGCGGAGACCCCCGTCTTCGGTGAGCGCAGACGGCGGCGGGCGGCGAGCGCGAGCGCGCCGACGGCCAGGACCAGGATGAGCTTGGCCAGCAGGACCTGTCCGTAGGAGGTGGTCGCGATGTCGTCGAGCGGGACCAGGAGCAGTGCGGAGATCAGCCCGGTGACCGCGACCGCTCCGAACAGCCACGCGGCGAGACGCGCGTAGCAGAGGAACAGTGCCCGGGCCGCAGCGGGCTCGGCGCGCCAGACGACCACGGTCCGCAGTACATGGAACAGGGCTGAAGGGTGTCAATATTCCGATCAGGCTGCTGAGCTGGGCTTCCCCCGCGGGGATGAGGCACTCGGGCTGACATGGTGTGGTACTCGTTGAGCAGTCCGCCGAGTACCTGCTGGCGCCTGACCGTGGCGGCGGGCAGGGGAATGACGTTCGGAGCATCGTTCGGCGCCCGTAGGCTCAGGCTGCGGTGGGCCCGTCCTGCGTTGTAGTGCTGGGCGTACGCGGTGAGGACCGTACGCAGGTGTCGTTCACCGGTGATGAGGATCCGGTCGGTGCATTCGGCACGGGCTGTGCGTATCCATCGTTCGGCGAACGCGTTGGACCGGGGGCTTTGCGGCGGCGTTGGGATGGCGGCTGTGCCGTTGCCGACGAAGACGGCGTCGAATGCGGCAGTGAACTTGCTGTCCCGGTCGCGGATGAGGAACCGGAAGCATCCAGCCCTTTCCTCGAGATCCATGAGCAGGTTGCGGGCGAGCTGGGTGACCCATGCGCCGGTAGGGCGTGCGGTGACGCCCAGGACATGGACGCGCCGGGTGGCAATCTCCATGTGAACGATCACGTAATTCCCCGGGGCTGAGTTCACATAATTCCCCAGCCCCGGATGCGGCAGCGGTTACTTGATCTTGGGGTTGTCCAGCTTGTCGGTGCGGTTCTTGGGGCGTTTGTTCGGTCGGTAGCTGGGGCCGTTCATGATGACCTGGTGGCTGGTGTTGATGAGCCGGTCGAGGAGTGACTCAGCGACGACGGGGTTGGGGAAGAGGGGATACCAGTCGCTGGGCGCTCGGTTGCTGGTGATGATCAGGGACCGGCCCTGCCGCTCGGAGACGAGCTCGTAGAGGTCGTCCGCCTGGGTTGCATTGAGCTGGCGCATCGCGAAGTCGTCGAGGACGAGGACGTCGGGCCGTACCAGTTCGCGGATCCGTTTCTCCCATGTGCGGTCCGCGTGGCCGCCCGCGAGGTCAGCCAGGACGCGGCTGGTCTTAGCGAAACGGACGTTCGCGCCCTGGCGGACGGTCAGGTGTCCGAGAGCCTGGGCGATATGTGTTTTCCCGACCCCGACCGGTCCGAACAGAATGACGGACTCGCCAGCGTGCAGCCACCGCAGGGCTCCCAGATCACGGATCTGGGCCGTGGGCAGTTTCGAGGAGGCGTTGAAGTCGAACTCCTCCAGCGTGACCTGTTGCTCAAACTTCGCCCGCTTCAAGCGACGTTGGAAGGCGACGGTCTCGCGACGGGTGATCTCGTCCTGGCAGAGGACCTGGAGGAAGTCGAGGTGTCCGAGCTCGCCGCCGTGGGCCTGAGCCAAGCGTGCGTCGAGGGTCTCCAGCATGCCGGACAGCCGGAGGGCTTTGAGCGACTCCCGCAGAGCGCTGTCCATCACGGTCATCGGGCTTCCACCTCGGCTTCGTCGTGCACCTGGTCGTCGGGGATGTCGCCCGCCGTGTCGGGAGTCGTGACGGTCGGGGCGAAGAGTTGGGCCGGTCCGTGGAGGAAGGCCGCAGCCCCGGCGTCTCCGCTGGTCTCGGGCTCGGGCTCGGGATCGGTCTCGGTGCCGGCGACGAGGATGCCTTTGACGGTGCGGTAGGAGGGATCGCCTGCTGCGATGGCCCTGGCGCAGGCGGCTTCCAGCCGTGTCTCGCCGTACTTCTTCCGCAGGCCGAGAACCCCTTGGGCGGCGCGGAGCCGGTAGAGGGCGTTGACTTCCAGGAGCTGGTCGACGACCTCGCGGCAGGCGTCCCCGATCTCGGACGCCTGGCTGCGGCACCAGATGGGGGTGCGCATCTGGAAGGCGATCTTCTCGGGCGGATAGTCGTGGCCATCGGTGCGTTTGCCCTGCTCAAGTGCTGCGTGCGTCTTGACGAGTGCGCCGTCGTGGAAGACCTGCAGCATCGTGGCGGTGGAGCGCACGTCGACCTTGCGTCCGATCAGCTTCCAAGGCACAGAGTAGAGCGTGCGGCCGACCTTGATGTGGATGTCCGGGCCGACGGTCGCCCTCGACCAGCGGGCCAGGACGAACGGGGTGGGTGGCAGCGGCAGCAGCTCGGCTGCTTCCAGTGCCTCGAACACCGCAAGCGGGGCGGCGCCGTCCAGTGGCCGGCACTGGCGACGTCCGGCGACCTGCCGGCTCCAGGTCACGGCCTCGGCCTGCATGTGCTCGATTGAGGTGAACTCCCGTCCCCGCCAGAACGAGTCGCGGACATAGGGCATGGGCCGCTCCACTCTGGGCTTGTCCTTCGGCTTCGATGCCCGGGCTGGGTCGACCAACGCGCCGTAATGGGTGGCGAGTTCGGCATACGCCTTGTTGATTTTCGGGTCGTAGAGGTCGGGCTTGTCGACGCCGGTTTTGAGGTTGTCCGGCACGAGCCGGCGCGGGACACCGCCGAAGAACCGGAAGGCCGCGACGTGTGCCTCGGTCCATGCCTGTTGGTCCAGGTGCAGCACCGGACGCACGAACATGTGCCGCGAGCAGGGCAGCACCATCACGAACGCCCAGACTCGGTGCCGTCGGCCCGTGCGTGGGTTGATCCACTGCCCGAGGAAGCCGTAGTCAATCTGGGCCTCCGAACCGGGCTCGACTTCGTCCCGCAGGACGGTGACCTGTGATTTCGCCGCCTCGTCCGGCAGTGTGGCGTGCACCCAGCGGCGGAAGGAGGAGATCGACACCTGGAGCTTGTGCTCGTCGCGCAGTCGCTGGTGGATCGTCGAGACGGTCACCGTTCCCAGCAGGTTCTTGATGTAGTCGCGGTGCTTGTCGATCTCCGGCCAGGTCACCTGCCGCAGCCGTCTGTCTGCCAGTCCCGGGAACCACTCCTTGACCAGTTTCGACCAGTCGGCCTCGCTCATCGGCGGCCCGCCCGGGGTGATCCCGGATGCCTCCGCCGGGGCCAGGTACTTTCTGACCGTCTTGCGGTCCACCCCCAGCGACGCGGCCAGCGCGCTCTTCGAGCGGCCTGCGTACCAGTGGATGTAGATCTCAGTGATGTCGACCACGACGAACGTTCTCCTCGCCATCCGGGCTGCCCATCGGCCTTCCGAACCACGGGACGAGGAACATGGGCAGCTCCGCGACGACCAGGTCCCTCGGTCCCGGACTCCGCGCTACCCATGACCAATAAGGAGGATTCGGGATAGATAGCCGCGTAGCGCTCAAACCACCCTAGACGGGGAAAATTGATCTTCGATAAGGGCGTGATGCATTGTCTTATCCAGGGCTTGGTGGTCACTGCGGTCTGCCCCAGGCGGCCTGGTTTCCAAGCCACCCCGAAACCCGATCCATGCCGGTCAGACTGATCGTAGGTTCATGCCATGACGACCGTTGACGACATGGACTACGAGTTCCGCACTGCCCGGCCTGAGGACACCGAGGCTATCGAGGCACTCGACGGATCCTTCACCACCCGCACTATCTTCCACGTGGCCGTCACCGAGGACGGGTTCGCCCTCCAGGAGATCCCGGTGGACCCGCCCATCCACAAAGTCTTCCCAGCGGAGGACACCGACGACGGCGACGACCCCGCGGCCCAGGAGGATCCGAACAGCCGCACCTTCGTCGCCGTCGGCGCTGACGGTTGTCTGGCAGGCTTCGCCGTCGTCTCCTACGCTCCGTGGAACCGGCGGCTGACCATCGAGGACATCGAAGTCGCTCCAGCCCATCGAGGCCAGGGCGTCGGCCGTGCCCTGGTGGGCCACGCCGCCGAGTTCGCCCGTGAGCGCGGTGCCGGGCACATCTGGCTGGAAGTCACCAACATCAACGCCCCGGCGATCCACGCCTACCGGCGTATGGGATTCAGCTTCTGCGGGCTGGACACGACGCTCTACGACGGCACACCCTCATCGGGCGAGCAAGCCCTTTTCATGAGCATGCCTTGCCGCTGAGCCGCCAGCAGGCGGATGACAGCGGGAGCCGACACGTCGCCCGGCGCGACCGTCGTCCTCATGGGGAAACGTGACCGCCAGGGTGGGGAATTACCTGACGCCGAACCCACATGAGGTGGGGAATTCCATGACCGTCGACACTCCATGACGAAGAAGACGTAGAGGCGCTTGAGGAAGACGGTCTCCACGTGCATGACGTCGCAGGCGAGCAGCGTGTGGGCCTGGGAGCCCAAGAAGGAACGCCAGGTCTGCTGCGAGGCGCGCTGCGGTGCGGGCGGTAGACCGGAGCGGCGCAGGACGCGCCGGATCGTGGCGGCGGCAACCCTATGCCCGAGCCGTCGGAGCTCGCCTTGGATTCTGACGTATCCCCAGGCGGGGTTCTCTCGCGCCAGGCGCTGGATGAGCGCGACTGTCTCTTCCGCCAGTGGTGGCCGTCCGGGTCCGGCTGGGGTTTGGCGCCATTTCCAGCGCACCAGACGACGGTGCCAGGTCAGCAGTGTGCCTGGAGTGACCAGCCGATGGCGGCGTAATGCGGGTGGCAGGTGCCGTGCGAGAGCCGAGAGCACGGCACGATCAGCCCATGAGAGCCGCGGGCGCTCGATCTGCCGGCGCAGCACAGCGACCTCATGGCGGAGGGCGAGGATCTCGGCGTTGTTCGCGGGGGCAGACCGGCTCAGTAAGAGGAGGCAGCCCAGCAGTCGGCAGAAGATCAGGTAGAGCAGTCGCAGGCCCACGATCACCGATCATGCCCATACTTGGACGATCGCAAAGCCCCAGGTCAACCACCCTACGGCAATGAAGACACCCTTCAGGGCTCTGGCGGGCCTTCGCGATCGCTGATGCCCGTCCGGATCTGCTGCGCGGTGAACCCACCCCCCCCGTCACCTGGCGCGGCTGCTGGGCGCGGACCGCGACCATCTACCTGGCCAGGCTCCATCGCAGGCATCTATCTTTGGTCCGCCTACTGACCCGGGGAAGCTGCCTGGTGTCAGCTGTACGTGGATCGGTACGCCCATTGTCAGAGGCTGCTGGCAGCATCGTCGCTATGAACGTCATCCGTACCACTCCGCCGCGGCCGGTCGACGTTCCTGCGGTCTTCCCCCAACTGGCTCCGCTGGCACGCACGGCGACCCGGTTGCATCCCCGCCCCGGGTCTCCGTCACCGCAGGACAGTTCGGTCGGTGGGCCGCTGCTGTGGCCCGCCGACGAGCCGTGGCCGCACTGCGATGGGCCGCACATGTGGGACCAGGTGAACGAGATCCTCTCGCCGGAAGATGTGCGGCTGCGTCGTCGTATACGGGCGGCCGTGGCGAGCCGACCGCACCTCGATCGCCGCCTCCCCCCATCCGCTTATTACACGCCTGAGGAGCGGGCGAACGCGGAGCGGATCGAAGCCGGCCGCCCGTGGCCCGAGAGCCCGATCGCCATGCTGCCCGTGGCCCAGTTGTACGTGCGCGACATCCCCCTGCTGCGCCCGCCGGGTCAGGCCGAGGCCGATCTGCTCCAGATCCTGTGGTGCCCCTTCGACCACCCGATCATGCCCAGGACCGCGCTGTTCTGGCGATCCGCCGCCGCGGTCACCGACATCCTCACCACTCCCCCGGAACCGCCCACAGTGCAATTCTCCGACTACGTGCTTGAGCCATGCCTGCTCGACCCGGAACGGATCACCGAGTACCCCAACCCCATGGAGCTGAGCAAGGAGCTGCGAGAGCCGCTCAGGGATTGGAGCACCTGGCAGGCAGCCGACGCCGGTGTGGACAGCTCCTACACGCCCTACCCGGAGGAGTTCTATCGGAACAATCTGTCCGTCGCACCCGGCTGGAAAGTCGGCGGATGGGCTTCCTGGGGCCCCACCGACCCCGCACCCCGGTTCTGCCCCGCCTGCGACACCGAGATGGACCCGCTGCTGACCATCGCCACCTTCGAATGGGACGACAGCACCCGTAGCTGGATCCCGGACGAAGACTGCGAGGGTCAAGCCCCCGCCAGGCCGTCCTTCACCCATACCCGCCCGGAGGCCCAGACCATGATCGACCTCCTACGAGCCGCAGGTTATGTGAAAGTCGGTCGTGTCCCCGGAGGCCAAGCCCGCGCCACACTGCGCATCACCGACTCTGTCCCGAGGCAACCGACCGCGGTTCAAATCGGCCGCAGCGACCGACAGCAGCTCTACGTTTGCCCGACATCGCCGGAACATCCCCACACCGAGCTGATGCAGTAGCCAGGCAGACGGCAACAGACCGCACAGTGATCGCCCCTGCCAACTCCCCTCCCGAGCAGAAAACCTGGCCGAACACGCTGGAATCGCATTCCCCACCACGAGATGTACGGCATTTCGGCTTGGATCAGGCCGTCGTCGCGGGCGGGCCCTCAACGCGTTGACCGACCACCTCATCCTGCTCGTCGACGACGCCGAGGAGACCCTGCGGCAGCGGTTGCTCGCGTCTTCGCGTCGACCGGCGACGGGAACGTGACGGTCGAGTGGGAGGCCGAGAGCGACTCCGAGCGCGCCCTGGAGCCCTACGACGCAGCCGTGGGGCACGTGCTCGCCGCCGCTTTCGGGACCGGCGCCGAGCCGATGTGAAAGCTCACCTTGAACGCCGTGCTCGATCTGTGGCCCTGAGGCCAGGGCCTCAGATCTCCGTCCCGGGCAGCAGGTGGGAGCAGGTCGAGCGTGCGACGAACGCGAGGCCGTCGTAGTCCTGTGCCGGGACAAGCGGGGCCGTGTGGAAGCGATAGACGAACCGGGGGACGTTGGCGCCGAAACTGCGCTGCGCCTGGGGGGTGTGCATCCAGGGCGCTGTTCGGTTCCGCAGGTCGGCGTAGTAGTCGCCGCGTACGGCGTCCGCGAGCCACGCCTCCAACGAACGGATGCCGGTGCCGATGCGATGCGGTACCGGCGGGCCCTGGAGGTCGTCGCCGCGCCGGGCGAGGAAGAACCCCTTACCGAAGAAGAGGGCCAGGGCGTAGTAGGCGTCGCCATACCGTTCGCGGAGCCTGCTGCCGAGGGCGGGTACCTGTTCCCCATACGTGCCTTTCGCGATGTGGCCATGGTGCGCCCACACCACGACGCGCGCCTCGGGGCCGTCCATGTGCCGTATGACGGCCTCGGCCATGTAGCGGTCGCGCGCGGCGAACACGACGCTTTCGACCCGGCCGCAACAGAAATGCAGCACCGCAGCACCGCAGCACCGCTGAACCGGGCAAGGAGAAGCAGATCGGCGACGATGCCTTGCGTTTCTCCATGGGGCTCCGGAGCACCGCGGGTCTGCCGCTGCTCGGGGAGTCGGACGATGCGATCTACTACACCCTGCAGTCCCGGGCGTATCGCGTCTCGTCCGCTTCCAAGGACGGGGTGAGGGTGTTGATCCTCACCGACACCGAGCTGTCTGCCCGCGGGGTAACGGACTCGGACACGGACGTCCAGACGGCCGACCTGGTGTGGGCCGCGGGGGACTGGAAGTTCACCAGCCTGGACGAGAAGGGAAGTAAGCCGGACCCGGTGGTGCCGGACAGCGCCCAAGCGGTCAACGCGGGGTGGAGGAGCCTTGCGTACGCCAAGTAGCCCGGCCACTTCCCTCCGAACCGCTCGTCCTCAGCGAGGCATGCAGGAGCACCCAACCACCGTGTGCTGAAAGTGGGCTGTCTCCTCGCGGCGGAGGATGGAAGACTGCTGATCATGTCGGGTTTCACCAGGGACAGACAGCAAGTGGAGCCGCTACCACGCCACCCACTGCGGGTGCGGGCAGGACTGGCTCACCACGCACGCTGTCCCGGCCGGGTTCACAGTGCTGCCCCGGGGCAAGACCGGCTACTACGGACTGGTCGGACCTGGCCTGACCGAGGGCGTAGACGAGTCGGCGCTGACCACGAACGCGTTGTGGGAAGCGGTCACCGGCCAGCCCGGCACCCAGAACTGGTACGAAACCGTGCGCGTCATCTGCCGCAGTGAAGAAGCCGAGGCGGCCCGCAAGGCCGAGAACGACCGCGTATATGGCCCCCGGCGGGAGCGAGCCGCGAAGGCGAAGAGGGAGCCGGCCACGCCCGCACAGCTGAAGTACCTCACCAGCCTCGCGGCGTCGGCAGGGATCGAACGGTTCGACGCCGAGTTCGTCAACGCCGTCAAAGGAACCGACATCAAGCCCCGAGGCCCCAGGGAGCGGACGGCAACGGCCGCAAAACGGCTGACCAAAGCAGCGGCGCGCAAGCTGATCAGCGCGCTGGCCAACCCCTGAACCACCCGCCTACCCGGCGCTCCTACCTGCGGCGGAGCGTGTAGGTCGTCAGTCGTCCGCGGGGTCCGGCTCCTCGTGCTGGGGCGAGGCGTAGTCCGGATCGGTCACGCTCACGGCGTGCTCCTCTGTTCGGGCATGCGGATGCCGCACGCGGTTGATGGTGAGCCGCACCCCGCGTTCGCAGCGGGGAGGGAAGGCGGTCGACGGCACTGTGCGGGAGGCCGTGGCTAGCCGCGCCCCAAGAGTGCTGGCCCGGTCCGGCCCTCATGGGGTGGGCTAGCGTGGCCGGGTGATCAGGAGCTGGATGGAATGGGGCGCGATCATCGACCCTGAGCGCTTCAACGGCTGGTACCGGAAGGAGCGGGACCGGCTCTCGGACATGGCCCGGGTCGCCGACTGGACCGGTCTGTTCGAGGAGCTGGGGAGACAGCCGGGGCCGGGGCGGGTCAACCTCCCCCGGATCGGAAACCACCCGAACCGCAGCGGGTTCGCCGCGCTGCATCAGGCGGCCTGGCACGGCGCGCCCCTCGCCATCGTCTCCCGGCTGATCGCGCACGGCGCCTGGCGCACGCAGCGCGCCCTGGACGGGCGGCGTGCCGTGGACGTCGCGCGGGAACGGGGGCACACGCATCTGCTCCAGCTTCTGGAGCCGGTCGTGGTGCGGCAACTCCCCTCCCCTCCCGAGTTGGAGCGCCGCTTCCACTCGCTGCTGCTTCGAGGAGGCCGAGCACCTGCTGCCGCCGCTGGCCCCCCTGACGGAAGGACCCGCCGTAGAGATCACCTTCACTGTCTGGGGGCTGATGGGCGGCGTCACCTACCGCCTGGAGGAGGACGATGTGTACGTGCACATCCACTCGCGGATGGACGCCGACGACGGCGAGCACTACCGGGTCGCCCCCGACGGCTGGACCAAGGTCCGATCCCCGCGTCCCCACGTCCTGACCGGCGAACGGGCCAGACCATCCGTCGGCGGCTGATGGCCGTACAAGGACTTCGACGTCGCCGCCGCCCTGCGCGCCGCATGACGCGCACGATCGGGAGGCTCGGCCTCTCCTCCCACGATCAGCCGGACACGATCGCCAGCGCACCGACGCCGTGCTGGCGGAGTGCGGGACGCGCGGTGGGGCACGTCCGGGATGATGCCTCACTGGCCGACGGGCTGTCAGAAGTCGTACAGCTTCGTGGTGCTCCAGTTCAGCACGTCGGCCTCGTTCCAGCTGAACTGCGGCTTCTCGCCCTTGGCGTCGACGGAGTAGAAGGGGCCGTCGCGACCGTCGGCGCCGCGCAGCGCGATGGCGAACGACTGCGCCGTGGTTGTTCGAGCCGTAGTCGAAGAGGTTCGGCGCACCGGGCGGCTCGGGACATGCGGGGTGTGCTCAGAAACCATCTGTGAACTCCGGTGGGTGTCTTCGCCATGTTGGGTTGGGATCCTTGGCCTTTCGGCCGAGTGGGAAGGAGGACGCGTGACTGTCGAGGAATCGTGGGAAAAGATCGAACGCTGGATAGCCCAACGTGCTCCGGACGAAGCCCCATTGCCGGCTCCCTGTACTCGCGCAGACCTGGAGGCCTTGTACGAGTCTCTCGGGGGGCGGCTGCCGGACGATGTCGAACGCTCACTGCTACGTCACAACGGGTCAGGCCTGACCGTGATTCTCCCGCCCGGGTACACGCTCCTGAGCGTCGACGACATCCTCAAGAACCGCGCGACCTGGTTGAAGTACGCGGCACCTGATGACGCAAACCTGGAGGAAGGAGACAAGCCCTTCCTCGTCCCGTTCGCGATGTTGAGTACTATTCAGCTCCTGGTCGACATGAGGACTGGCCGTCTTGGCTGGTGGGACATCGAGCAGGGCTTCGCCTGGGAACGTGATCGCCTCTGGCACTCCTTCAGCAGCGCCCTGGACTTCGTCGGGAACCTGCTGGCCTCGCCGCCTCCCTGGATCGCGATACTGCCGGGTGACGACGAGTGGGAGGTGACCGACAGGGACCCGGATTTCCCCGGGACGCTCGTATGGACCGAAGACCCCGTCGACTGACGTCTCGGGATGACCCCGTACGGCGTCCTCTGCCCCGTGGCCAGCCGGGTCGCCGCCGCCCGAGACCGCCTCGAGGCGCTGGTGTTGTTCGTTGCATCCGACAGGGAGCGGCGGCGCATCGCCGCGCAGGCCCGCCCCGGACAGCGCATCGAGGTTCTGAACGGCGGCCCAGCCGCCGCACCGTCCCCACCGCCGCTGACAAGGCAAGACACCCTCCAACTCCCCGACACTGATGGGGACCTTTGAAAACGGCTCTGTCCGCAGTTCCGTGAATCCCCAGGTCAGGGGCGGGAACGGGGGATCGTTTCAGCAGGGTGTTCCCTGCTATGGCGAGCAAGACGGTCGAGGATGTGCTGTTTCCCGGGATCGATGTGCGAGTGGAGCGCGTCAGCGACTCCTCCGGCGGCCTGGTCGTGGAGGCGATATCCACCGGTCGCCCGGGCCGGTGCCCGGACTGCCGGAAGCAGGCGCAACGCGTGCACAGCTCGTATCAACGCTCCCTCGATGAGCGGCCGTTGGGCTCCCGCCGGGTCGTGGTCCGGCTCCGGGTACGCCGGTACTTCTGCGACCGCAGGAGCTGTTCCCGCAGGACGTTCGTCGAGCAGGTCGGCGGGCTGACCGAGCGGCATCGCCGCTCCAGCGTCGGGCTGACGGGCTTGCTGCGCTCGATCGCGGTCGAGCTGGGCGGCCGACCGGCCGCGCGGCTGTGCCACCGGCTGCGACTGGCCGCGGGCCGAACCCGGCTTCTGCGACTGCTCAAGGCGCCGGCGGTGCCGGACCGCGCCCCGCGGGTGCTGGGGGTGGACGAGTTCGCCTTCCGCAAGGGCTGCACCTACGGCACCGTGCTGGTCGACGTCGAAGCCGGCCGGGTCGTGGACGTGCTGCCCGACCACACCTCGGAGACGTTCGCGGCCTGGCTGGCCGAGCATCCCGGCGCCGAGATCATCTGCCGCGACCGGGCCACCGCCTACACCAAGGCGGTCAAGGAAGCCGCCCCACATGCCCTGGAAGTGGCTGATCGCTGGCACCTGTTGCAGAACCTGTCCGCCGCAGTGGAGAAGACCTGCCATCAGCACTGCGACTGCCTGCGCAAACGTGCCGAGGAGGAGACGGCGACCGCGGTGTTGGAGCCGCCCCCGATGCTGTTACCGCCCGCGGAACTGCCCCGCACCCAGATCATGGAACGCACCCCCACCGCTACGAGGACATCCACCGGCTGCTGGAGAAGGGCTGGACGATCAGTGCCATTGCCTGCAGGCTGAACCTCGATCGCAAGACCGTGCGCCGCTTCCGCGACACTGACCTCGACTAGATGCTGGTCTCCGCCCGCGACCGACGGCCCAACGGCATCCTGGAACCCTTCAAGGCATACCTCAACGCCCGCTTCACCGAAGCACAAGGCCAGGTCAGCGGCACCCGCCTCTTCCTGGAGATCCGTGAACGCGGCTACCTCGGCAGTCGCCAGGTCGTCCGCAAGCACCTCGCCGCCCTGCGCGCGGGCACCGCCGAACCGGTCCGCGCCGACATTCCCAGCCCGCGCAAGATCACCTCATGGATCATGTGTCCGCGCGACACGCTCACCGACAGCCAGGAGGAGCGGCTGCTTCAGGTTCGGCTCGCCTGCCCAGACATCACCCGCGCCTGCGACCTCGCCCGCGCGTTCGCCGATCTGGTGCGTCACCAGCGCGGACACCTGCTCCAGCAGTGGATCCGCCAGGCCGAGCAGGACGCGCCGAATCCGATGAGCGGATTCGCCGGCTTCCTCCGCCGGGACCTCGACGCCGTCACCGCCGGCCTCACCCTCCCCTGGAGTTCCGGAGCCGTCGAAGGACACGTCAACCGCGTGAAAACGCTCAAGCGAGCCATGTATGGACGGGTCTCATTCGAACTACTCCGAACCCGCATCCTCACCCAGCTAACAGCGGCCACTTCGTATCCCCCACGTACGGCCACTTACCGAGGTAGCCGTGAGTAACTACCCCGGCGTGGGCACCTAGCGCGCATTTCCTCCGTCTTGGCGCTCACCGCCATCGGGCCTAGTGCTGTGACCGAATAGGTTCGCCGGGTTGGTAGTTGGAACGGTTGGATAGGGCGGTGACGTCCGTTCCGATCGCTGGAGGTGTGGTGACCGAGCCTGTGCGGGTGCGCAGACTGACCGATCAGGAAGGGCAGAAACTGCAGCAGATCGTGCGCTGCGGCAGCACCAGCTCGGTGCGCTATCGCCGGGCGATGATGCTGCTGGCGTCCGCCGGCGGAAACCGCGTACCGGTGATCGCCCAGCTGGTCCAGGCCGACGAGGACACCGTGCGTGATGTGATGCACCGGTTCAACGAGATCGGCCTGGCCTGCCTGGACCCTCAATGGGCGGGAGGCCGTCCCCGCCTGCTCACCCCTGACGACGAAGACTTCGTCATCCAGACGGCCACCACCCGCCCCACCAAACTCGGCCAGCCTTTCACCCGCTGGTCGATTCGCAAACTCGCCGCCTACCTGCGCCGCGTCCACGGACGCCCCATCCGCATCGGCCGCGAAGCCTTACGCTGCCTGCTCCGCCGCCGCGGCATCACCTTCCAGCGCACCAAGGTCTGGCAGGAGTCCCCCGACCCCGACCGCGACGCCAAACTCGACCGGATCGAGCACGTCCTGGAGCACTTCCCGGACCGGGTCTTCGCCTTCGACGAGTCGGGCCGCTGGGGGTTGGGCCCACCGCGGGCTCCTGCTGGGCGAAGCAGGGCAAGCCCGACCGCCTGCCGGCGACCTACCACCGCACCCACGGCGTCACCTACTTCCACGGCTGCTACTCCGTGGGCGACGACCTGCTGTGGGGCGTCAACCGGCGCCGCAAGGGCACCGCCAACGCCCTGGCCGCTCTGAAGTCGATCCGCGCCGCCCGGCCCGACGGAGCCCCGATCTACATTATCCTGGACAATCTCTCCTGCCACACCGGCGCGGACATCCGCCGCTGGGCGAAGAAGAACAAGGTCGAGCTGTGCTTCACCCCGACCTACGCGTCCTGGGCCAACCCGATCGAGGCCCACTTCGGCCCGCTGCGGCAGTTCACCCTGGCCAACTCCCACCACCGCAGCCACCCCGCGCAGACCCAGGTCCTGCACGCCTATCTGCGCTGGCGCAACGCTAACGCCCGCCATCCCGACGTCCTGGCCGCTCAACGCCGAGAACGGGCCCGCATCCGCAGCGAGAAGGGCATTCGCTGGGGCGGGCGCCCGCTCGCTGGCGCGGCCTGACAGCACTTCGTGCACATCGCCTCCGACCCATCGAAGGATCCAGAGGACACTCGTGAGCATCCGTACGACTCATCGCGCTCTGCTGAGCCGTCTGCTGCCCGACGACAAACCGGACGACCTTGCAGTACGTCAGGGGCAATTCCACATCGTGGTCATTGGCTCAGACCGCGTCGTGTGCCTGCCTCGCACCCGGGCAGCGGCCGCCCGGTTGCCCCAGCGGGTGGCCGCACTACACGCACTCGCCGGCCTCGGCCTCGGTTTCCGCACACCTGAGCCGCTGCTCCAGGGCGGCACCCACAGCACCGACGAGGCGCCGTTCCTGGTACTCAGCCGCATTCCCGGAGAACCGCTGAAGACCGACGCACTCAACGATGCCCAAGTGGTCGACACCGTGGCGGCGCAGTACGCCACGCTGCTGTCCGGTCTGGCCCGTGCCGGCACCGACGAGACGGTACGAGCAGTTCTCCCTCAGGCACCAGAAGGCCAGTGGCGGCAGTTCGCGGAGAACGTGCGCACGGAGCTGTTCCCGCTCATGTCCGACAGCGGACGCCTACGGGCCGAGCGGGAACTCACAGCACTCGACAGCCTTCCCCACCTCACCCGAGCAGTGGTGCATGGCGACCTCGGTGCCGAAAACGTCCTATGGGAGTGGACGCACGGCCTACCGTACCTCTCCGGAGTACTCGACTGGGACGACGTCACACTCAGCGACCCGGCCGAGGACCTCGCAGCCATCGGAGCCAGCTACGGCCCCGACCTCCTGGAACGGGTGCTCGCCCTGGGCAACTGGTCAAACCACGGACTCCTCACCCGCATCGCCACGATCCGCGGCACATTCGCCCTGCAACAAGCCCTCTACGCAATCCGCGACGGCGCCAAAGAAGAACTCGCGGACGGCCTGGCCGACTACCGCTGAGGCACACCAGCACATCCGCTTCATCGAGCACTTCACAGCAACAGCAACCCGGCGAACCTATGCGGTCACAGCACTAGCCGTAGAGTTGACCGGATGAGCAGGGATCTACGCATGTGCTTCATCGGCGACTCCTTTGTCCAGGGCATCGGTGACCCGGAGCACCGGGGCTGGGTTGGCCGGGTGCTCCAGGCCACCTGCGGTGATGTCACAGCTTTCAATCTCGGGATCCGGCGCAACACCTCCGAGGATGTCCTGCGTCGCTGTTGGCAGGAGGTCGCACCGCGCACCCTGCCCGATGCCGACAATCGGCTGGTCGTTTCCTTCGGCAGCAACGACATGGTTGAGGAGGAAGGCAAGGTCCGCGTTGCCCCCTCCCGCTGTGTGGGCAACCTGGCCTCGCTCCTCGACGGGTGCAGGCAGCGGGCGATCGGTGCGCTGGTCGTAGGTCCCCCGCCCGTCGTCGACGCAAGTGAAGGCCATCTGCGACGGACCTCGCAACTGGCTGAGGAGATGGCCGCTCTCTGCCGTTCGCGGCACGTCCCGTTCATCGCCACGACCCAGGCCCTTGCCAGCGACCCTGCCTGGACGAGGGAAGCACTGGCCGGCGACGGTGCCCACCCAGGCAGCGCGGGCTACCACAGGCTCACTGACATCGTCCTCGCCGGCAGGTGGCACGAATGGACCGCTCGCCCAGGCCAATAGTCGGCTTCCGCTACTCGGTGTCGCCCTCTGTCATATTCGCGGCCAGATAGTTCCCCACCAACTGCCGCGAGCGGGGAATCGGAACTGGCCACCCACACCCAGCCATGACCTTCACGAAACTGCGGACAGAGCCTTGAAAACGGCCGGGGCTGCTCCTCGCCCCACCGGCAGCCAGACGAGCTGCATCCGACGGCCGTCACCTTCGGCAAGCAGCAGCACCTGGTCGACGGGCAGACGCTGGCGGTGTGGGCGTCTGGCTCCCGCCCGCTGTGGGAACTCCTGCGGGTAGTCCCGCCTCCCCGGCGGTCAACTCACCTGAGCTGAACAGGGGACGGGTGGGCTTGTACCTCAGGCCCTGTGAAAACGCGGTGCCCTGCTTCTCGGCGTGGGGATCCGTCACACCTGCCGTATCTCCGTATCTCGTCAGAATTCCAGCACCGCGCGGTAACGGGAGCGGCCGTGGCGGACGTGGTCCAGTGCCTCGTCGAGGCGCTCGGCCGGAAAGGTCTCCACGTCCGCCCTGATGCCGTGCCGGGCCGCGAAGTCGAGCATCCGCCTGGTGTCCATCGGTGTCCCGACGGTGCCTCCAGCGAGACTCTTCTCCGCCACCAGGAGGTCCACCGACTGGATGGTCAGCGGTCCCTTGGGGACCCCGACCACGCACAGCGTCCCGTGCGGTCGCAGCGCCGCGAGATACGCGTCCCAGGGCAGATCAGCCGAGACGGTCGAGAGGATGAAGTCGTACGAGCCGGCGACACGTTCAAGTCCCTCGTTCGCGACGACGAACTCGTGTGCGCCGAACCGGCGGGCGTCGTCCGCCTTCGCGGAGGTCGAGGAGATCGCCGTCACGTGGCAGCCCCACTTCGCGAGGAACTGGATCGCGAGATGACCCAGGCCGCCCACCCCCACCACGGCGACCCGGTCCGTGGGCCGTACTCCGTACCGTGTGAATGCGGAGAACACCGTGATGCCGGCGCACAGCAGCGGCGCCGCGTGCTCGGAGGCGAGGGCGGCGGGCAGCGGGTGGACGTACCGCCAGTCGCTCGCGCGCACGTGGGTGGCGAACGCGCCGCGATCGCCGCGGAAGACCGTGTCGTCCTTGTCCGGGCACAGGTGCTGGCGGCCGCTGAGACACCATTCGCAGGCGAAGCACGCCCCGGCCGTCGCGCCGACCCCCACGCGCTGTCCGACGGCCAGGCGCGTGCGGTCGACAGCACTGCCCACCGCCGTCACCACGCCGACCGCCTCATGGCCCGCGACCACGGGGTACCGGGAGATGCCGTGCTCGTTGTCGACCATGGCGACATCGGTCTGGCAGACGCCGCAGTGCGTCACGGCAACATCCACCTCCAGGGAGCCCAGGGGCTCCGACTCGTAATCGAGCACGTGAACAGGGCCGCCGGCCTCTTCCACCGCGTATGCGCGCACCAATGACACGTTCCGCCACCTCTAACTAACTAGTTGGTTTTAGCGAGGCGCACGCTAACCCACCGGATGCCCATTCAGCAACTAACCAGTTGGTAATCTGGGCTCCGTGTCTACTCGGTCTACCCGTCCCGCTCGGTCCACTCGGAAAAGCGACGCCGCCCGCAGCCGTCTGCTCGACGCGGCCACCGCCGACTTCGCCGCCCATGGCATCGCGGGAGCCCGCGTCGACCGCATCGCCGCCGCCGCGGGCATCAACAAGGCCCAGCTCTACGCCTACTTCGGAGACAAACTCAGTCTCTTCGGCGCCGTCTACCGCCTGCACGCGTACGCCGTCGTCGGTTCCGTACCGTTCACGGCCGACGACCTCCCCGGCTACGCCGTGGGGCTGTACGACGCCTCCGTCGAGCGGCCGGAGCTGGTCCGCCTGACCACGTGGGCGAGGCTCGAAGGGGTGGTGACCGACGACCTGGTGGCCGGGGACTCGTCGGTCGCCGCCAAACTTCGAGCTATCGCCGAAGCGCAGCGGTCCGGAACCGTCAGCGCCGCGATGGAACCGAGGGATGTCCTCGCCCTGGTGCTTGCCATGGCCCTGGCCTGGTCCCCGGCCGGCCCCTCCGCCACCGCCACCACCTCCGACACCCCTTCCTCGGACCACGTACGCCGTAAGCGGGCCCTGCGCGAAGCAGTCTCCGGCGCCTTCGCCCCGTCCTCGCGGGTGTCGTGAGCCCGCACGCAGGTTGACCGATGCCCCGGTACCCCGGTGCCCCCGACATCCTGGTGCCAGGTGCGCCGCCCTCACGGTCAGGAGCATCGCCGAGATCGTCCACCGCTGCCGACGCAGTGCATGAGCATCCACGTCTTCCTCCCGCGTGAGCATCCAGGACCCCGAACAGGCCGAACTTGCGCACGCAGGCTTTCCGGACCAACCGCCAGATGCGACGACATACTGGGCAAGATCACGCGATGGATGGGGAGATCAACAGAGCAAGTTTGCCCCACCCTGAGCAGCAAGTGGGGAGATTCAAGAAGCGCCATCAACACGACCGGGGGCACCTCTGTTTCCTCGGCAGCAGCACCGCCCGGTTGAGACTGGTAGGGGTGTGACCCAGCATGCGTGCCTTTCGAGGCGAGGAGCGGTCTCCGAGCAACCAGGCACCGGCTGGCCGCCTGCCGCCGACGGGACTTCGTCCGGCCCGCGATTCTGGCACCCAGAGCACCCCAGCCACCCCGGCGCAGCGCAAGCACGCCACAAGTACGGGAACCGTGTCAGCGCACTACCGACGGCTACAGCCAGACCATGACCAAACGCAGCGCCAACCACGGTTCGATTGATCCCCAGGGCCGGAGGCGGGGGTGCGCGCACCCGGGGCCAGCCCAGACGGATGGCCCCGGGCCCGGGACGGCGCATCTGGTCTACGCGGCAGTCAGCGGCCACGACTCCGACGGATCACCCAGCCACGCCTGGTGGCCGTCCAGCTCGACCGTCAGCCCGAAGTCGAACAGCTCCGGCCGGCCTGCGCCCGCCCGCCAGGTGAGCGCTGTGGCCGTCTCATCGGCGAGATTCCGCGGCCCCCACTGGTGCACGGTGCCGTCCGCCGCGTACGCCCACGAGTCGTGACTGCACCACCAGTGCCCACCGTCCTGCGGCCAATGGGCCACGTCCGCGAGCCGCAGACTGATGGCGAACTCCGCGTGCGGGTCGGCCAGCAGCGAGACGTCCAGGTCGGTCTTCGACTCCCGGCTCTCCTCCCACGCCCCCGGGCCGAACACCTCCGAGATCACCGGCCGCCGCCGCTGCCCTCGCACAGCCCGGCCACGACCCACACGACCGCGGCCTGCGGGACGTGTGGGAGACCATCATCGTCACCGTGTGCCGTTCATAAACGCGTCGCTGCTGGTCATGCCGCGTATCTGTACTCATTGATCAGACCGCCAAGGACACGGGTCTGGAAGAGCCGTCGTGGGGTTTTCAGGTCAGCGGCGCGGTGTGGTGGTCGGCGAGGGGAGGTAGTTGCTCTCGGGCCTGATGCGGTCGATGTCCGTTGCAGTGTCCGGCGTAGGTGCTGAGAACACGGAGAGCGTGGCGCTCGCTCCAGAGCTACAGGTGGTCGAGGACCTCGCGCCGCAGTGTCCCGATGGCCCTCTCACAGTGTGCGTTCATCCGCGGGGACTGCGGGGCGGTCTTGACGGTTTCGATGCCCTCGTCTTCGAAGACGGCGTCGAAGGATTCGGTGTGTTTGCTGTCCCGGTCGCGGATCAAGAAGCGCAGTGGCTCCAGACGCATGCCCTCGTCGAAGGCGAGGTTTCGGGCCTGCTGGGCCGCCCACTGTGCGGTCGGATGCGCGGTTACGCCGGCGATGTGGAGGCGGCGTGTGCCGTGCTCGAGGAAGACCAGCGCGTAGACCCGGCGAAGATCCACCAGATCGATGTGCAGGAAGTCGCAGGCGATGATGGCGTCGGTCGGTCTGGGATGTCAGGAACTCGCGCCATGTCGGCCCGGCGCGGCGGGAGCCGGGTCGACACCGGCTGCGGTCAAGATCTTCCAGACCGCGGGAGGCGCCGATCCTGTGGCCCAGCCGGGCGAGCTCCCCCTGGATCCTGCGGCAGCCCCAGCGCGGGTTCTCCCGCGCCAGCCGCAGCACCAACTCCTTCACGGCTTTCGCTGTCGCTGGCCGGCCCGGCCTGCTCCGGCACTCGCCGTAGTCCCACCTGCGTGCAACGAGACGTCGATGCCAACCCAGCAACGTCCCTGGTGTCACAGGGGAACACCTGAGCCCAGCGACGCCGGGGTATCAGCGAGGACAATGCCGCGAACCACAACCGGTCCGCCCACTGGTATCGCCCGGGACTCGCAAGTTGCCTGCGCAGCACCGCGTTCTCGTGCCGGAGCACGAGCAACTCAGCGTCTCTGGACGTCTGCCGACGCAGCAACACTGCTGGGACCGAGAGAAGCTTCCGCGTGACCTGATACGCCAGTGACACGATCACCTGGACATGGTCCCAGCGCGCCTGCCGATCCCGCCAGACCGCCTACGACCTGCAGCGACGCATTTCTGAACAGCACAGGCCGATCGACCTGTCGGCGCAGGACGGCGACCTCATGACGCAGCGCCAGGATCTCGGCGTTGTTTGCGGCAGGCGAACGGCACAGCAGGAGGAAGCAGCTCAGAAGCCGTTGCCCTATCGATCACGGTGATCACTGGTTCGAGTGCAGTGACTCGGTTGGGTGATCTCCAGCCGAAGCAGGCATGAAAGCAGGGCCTCCTGCCCAGCTCGGGATTGCTGAAGTCCTTCGAGCGTCAGGAGGCCCTGTGCCGCAGTCTTGCGTTCCGTTGTCCTCGTCGTCCAACTCGGTTGCTCGGTCGTGTGATTGCCTCGCGCACGTGTACGGCAATGCGGGGGATCGTTCGGACAGACGGCCTCGGTATCCGTCGGACATGACGGACGCCGAGTGGGCCGAGGTGCGGGGCTTGCTGCCGGTGCCGGGATGGCTGGAGGGCAGGGGCGGGCAGCCGGAGGGCTACTGTCACCGGCAGATGATCGACGCCATCCGCTACCTCGTGGCCGGCGGCATCACGTGGCGGGCGATGCCTGGCGATTTCCCCGCCTGGGACCGCGTCTACGCCTTCTGGCGGCGCTGGCGGGACAACGGCCTGATCAGCGAGTTCCACGACCGGCTGCGTGACCGGGTCCGCGAGGCCGGGGGACGGGACGCGGAGCCGACGGCCGCGGTCATCGACGCGCAGTCGGTGAAAGCCGCCGCGTCGGTGCCGACCGCCAGCCGGGGCTTCGATGGCGGCAAGAAGGTCAACGGGCGCAAGCGGCACATCGTGGTCGACACTCTCGGGCTGCTGCTGGCCGTGATGGTCACGGCAGCGTCGGTCACCGACCGGGACGCGGGCCGGGTCCTGCTGGCCCGGCTGCGGCACAGGCATTGGCGCGTGGCCAGGGTGTGGGCCGACGGCGGTTACACCGGGCCGCTGGTCGACGTCGCCCGCAGCCTCTGGCAGATCGCGCTGACGGTGGTCAAACGCAGTGACGGTGCCTCCGGGTTCACCGTGCTGCCCAAGAGATGGCTGGTCGAGCGCACGTTCGCGTGGCTGATGCGCTCCCGCCGCCTGGCCCGCGACTACGAGAGCCGCACCGACAGCGCGGAGGCGATGATCTGGTGGTCGATGAGCATGGTCGCGAGCCGCCGCCTGGCCCGGCAGCCTCACTGAACCTGCCCGGCACCGTCTCGGCCAGCCAGCCCCGCGCGGCCAGGCGCTTGACCTTCGACCGCACCCCCTCGACTTTCGCCGGGACTACCGCCAGACCGAGTGCCGCAGCGAGCTGCCGACAGTCCACCGCCTCCCCGCCCTGGTCGGCCACGATGGCCATGATCCGCCGATAGTCCGGCGCCAGTACGCCGACGTCGAGTCCTTCCCTCCACACCGGCACCACCGAGCCGGGCACCGCACCCACGACCGGCCGCTCTCGCCCATCAGACACGGTCACCGGTGCATCCCCGCGGCCGCTCGGCTCCGCCAGGACCTGCCCGACCGTCTCACGAGCGATCACGAACCGCTCCAACGCGGCCTCCGCTTCCCGCAACTCGGCCTGAAGAACCTCCACCCGCTGCTGGGCAGCACGCTCGCGTTCCTCCAGCAACCCCATCACCGACGGCACACGGCACCTCCACCGAGGAGACAACACGACACGCCATCACTGCCGCACGAGAAACGGACTATGCCTGGCCAGCACAAACGCAGCAGTCACGCTCGGAAAGACAACGGCTTCTCAGTAAACGGCAGAAGATCAGGTAGAGCAGTCACAGTCCCACAACTACTGATCATGTCCATACTCAAACGATCGCAAAGCCCCTGGTCAGTCGCCGTACGGCAATAAAGACACCCTTCAGGGGCGAACTGCCCTGTCCGGACCGTGTCCGCCCTGGTCAGCGGGTCGCGATCGTTTCGATTGTCAGCCCCGAAAAGGAGCGGTGCTCCCGCGGACGACAAGTTCGGTGGCGAGCTCCGCGCGTCCGCGCTCGAGCGGCCGACCCTGGGCAAGGGCAATCACCATGCCGGCGGCGGCGGCGGCCATCTCGGCGAGCGGCTGGCGCACGGTGGTGAGTGGCGGGGTGAGCCACCGGCTCGGAAAGAGGTCGTCGAATCCGACGACGCTCAGGTCCTCGGGAACGCGCAGCCCGGCCTCGGCCGCCGCGCGGTAGACGCCGAGCGCCTGACCGTCGTTGCCGGTGAAGACGGCGGTCGGCGGCTCCGGGAGGCGCAGCAGGTCCCGGGTGTGCTTGAGTCCGTCCAGGATCTGGAAGTCGCCGACGCGGACGAGGGCGGGGTCGATCGGAATGCCGGCCATGTCGAGGGCGGCCCGGTAACCGTCCAGCCTGGCCCGGCCGGCCAGGACGTGCTCCCCTCCCGTGATGACGGCGATGCGCCGGTGCCCGAGCTCCAAGAGGTGCCGGGTCGCCGACAGCCCGCCACTCCAGTTGCTCGCGCTCACCGACGGGGCGTCGTGGTCGGGATCCCCAGTCGGATCGACGAGCGCGAACGGTATGCCCCGGGTGCGCAGTTGTTCGGCCTGCTCGCCGCTAGGTCCTGAGAACACCGAGACGACACCGGTCGGGCGGCGGGCCAGCACACCCTCGACCCAGCCTCGCTCCGGGGTGTGGCGGCCCCGTAACTCGGAAACCACGACGGCTAGTTGGTGTTCGGCGGCCACTCGCTGGACGCCGCGGAAGATCTCGGTCGGGTAGGGCCCGCGCACCTCGTGGAAGACCAGTTCGAGCAGGGCGGCGGGGCCCGCCGCCTTCTGCCGCCGGTACCCGTGCCGGCGGATGATGCCCTCGATCAACGAGCGGGTCGTCGGGGCCACGTCCGCCCGCCCGTTGACGACCTTGGAGACCGTGGCTACGGAGACCCCGGCGCGCTGAGCGATCTGCGCGATGGTCAGCGATTCGCCCTGGCGGCCGTCGGCTGAGCACATACGGGGCAGTGTACTGGCCGCTCCGATCCTTTCGAAGAGAACACTCCTGTCCGCAACAAGGGCCACCGCAGGGGCTTGACGGCACAAGGAGGTACTTCTACGGTCCCCTCACCGCCATAACGATCGGTAGAACTCCCCAAAATCATTCGCTGAGGAGCCTGCGGTGAAGAGGGATCTTTCTGCACACACTGCCATGGGAGCGCTCCCGCATCCGTCCGGAACTCCGGCCGTCGTCCACCATCGACCCGACCAACCCGACGAGATCCACGGGGCATGGCGAGCACGCACCTCCGGAATCCGACGTACGGAGACCCGAAGCGAACGCCCGGTGGAAGCGGCCCGGGCGCTCGGAGCAGCAACAACCGCGCACCACGTCGCACTCCCGGCCCTCCGTCCCGCCCGCCGAGAAGAGTGATACCCGTGCCCGCGTCCGAACAGCCACACTTCCCCAGCCGCCGGGGAATACTGACCACCGCCACCGGACTGGCCGCAGGAGCCGCGATGCCACTGGTCAGCGCGCAGTCGGCACACGCCGCGTTATCTCGTGCGGCGACCCAGGAGCCTCATGTGGGCGCCGCCTCGTTCACCAATCCGGTGATCTGGCAGGACTTCGCCGATATCGACATCATCCGGGTCGGTGACACGTACTACTACTCGGCCTCGACGATGCACTACTCGCCAGGTGCACCGATCCTGCGCTCCTACGACCTGGTCAACTGGGAGTTCGCCGGCCACTCGGTACCACGTCTGGACTTCGGGGCCAAGTACGACCTGAACGGCGGGCGTGGCTACGTGAGGGGCATCTGGGCGTCGTCGCTGGCCTACCGGCCGAGGAACCGCACGTTCTACTGGCTGGGCCAGATCGACTTCGCCCGCACCTACATCTACACCGCCACGTCGGTCGAGGGCCCCTGGACCCGGCACGCCGACCTGCCGCACGTCTACTACGACGCCGGGCTGCTCGTCGACACCGACGACACCCTCTACGTAGCCTACGGCAACACGCAGATCAGCGTCGCCCAACTCTCCCCGGACGCCCGCAGCCAGGTCCGCGCCCAGCAGGTGTTCTCCACCCCCGCCGGCATCGGAACACTGGAGGGCTCCCGCTTCTACAAGATCAACGGGAACTACTACATCTTCCTCACCCGCCCGGCCAACGGGCAGTACATCCTCAAGTCCACCTCGGGCCCCTTCGGCCCCTACACCCTCCGCCAGGTCCTCCTCGACCTGCCGGGACCGATCCCCGGCGGCGGTGTCCCCCACCAGGGTGGACTCGTCCAGACCCAGAACGGCCAGTGGTACTACCTGGCCTTCGTCGACGCCTACCCCGGCGGACGCGTCCCCGCCCTCGCCCCCGTCACCTGGACATCCGACGGCTGGCCCCAACTGCACCTTGTGAACGGCGCCTGGGGCACCGCCTACCCCACCCCCAACCTCCCCCCACCACCCCGTCAGGTCGAACCCCTCACCGGCGTCGACACCTTCCAGGGGACCACCCTCAAACCCGCCTGGGAGTGGAACCACAACCCCGACAACGGCCGATGGGCCGTCAACGACGGCCTACGCCTGACCACCGCCACCGTCACCAACGACCTCTACGCCGCCCGCAACACCCTCACCCACCGCATCCAGGGCCCCACCTCCACCGCCACCATCACCCTCGACCACGCCCAGATGCGCGACGGCGACCGAGCCGGCCTCGCCATGCTTCGCGACTCCTCCGCCTGGATCGGCCTCAAACGCGAGAACGGCACGACCCGCCTGGCCATGGTCGACGGCCTGACCATGGACAGCAACTGGAACACCACCGGCACCGGCACCGAGCGCGCCACCACGGCCATCACCGGCACCCGCATCTGGCTGCGCGCCGCCACCGACATCCGCCCCGGCACCGGCCGCCAAGCCCGGTTCTCCTACAGCATCAACGGCAGCACCTACGCGCCCCTCGGCCCCGCCTTCACCCTCAACAACGCCTGGCAGTTCTTCATGGGCTACCGCTATGCCATCTTCAACCACGCCACCCGGGCACTCGGCGGCACGGTGACCGTCAGCCGCTTCGAACTGACCACGCCCTGAACGCGGTCGTCCGCCGGTGATCCCGACCGGACATTCACATGATCGCGGGCTCGAGTACAGACGTCTGATGACGCTTTCCATCCCGGTGAAAGGAGAGGTACATGCCCATGCCCATCGCTCACCACCCCAGGAAGTCACGGATGTCGCTGCGTAAGCTCTTACTCGTACCCGTCGCTGTCGCAGCGGCGCTCGTCATGGCCACGGGCGGCCCGGCGGTAAGCAGCAGCCACGGCGAACGCACGTCCGCCACGCGGGCGGGCACCGCGTCGGCGGCCGCCGGGTGCGGCCAGGCCCCAACGCTCCGGGACGGCACGTACACGATGCAGAGCGGCGGCAAGAGCCGCAGCTTCATCCTGGACGTTCCCGACAATTACGACCGCAACCGCCCCTACCGGCTGGTCCTGGGATTCCACTGGTGGGGAGGCACCGCCACCGACGTCGCCACCGGGCAGACCGTGGAGCGGGACGTCTGGTCCTACTACGGGCTCAAGCGGCTGGCGAACAACAGCGCCATCTTCGTCGCGCCCCAGGGCCTCAACAATGGCTGGGCCAACGCCGGCGGCGAGGACGTGACCTTTGTCGACGACATCCTCAGGAGGGTCGAAGGAGACCTCTGCGTCGACACGACGCGGCGGTTCGCCCTGGGCTTCAGCTATGGCGGCGCCATGAGCTACTCGCTCGCCTGCTCCCGGCCGAACGTCTTCCGCGCGGTCGCGGCCTACGGCGCTCCCGGCCAGATCAGCGGCTGTAGCGGCGGCACCGGGGCCGTCGCGTACTTCGCGGCGCACGGCGTCAGCGACAACATCGCCAACGCACGGTCGATGCGAGACCGGTTCGTCAGGAACAACGGCTGCACCACCCAGAACCCGCCCGAGCCGCCCCGGGGCAGCCTGCGGCACATCACCACCACCTACTCCGGGTGCGCCGCCGGACGGCCGGTCGCCTGGGCCGCGTTCGACGGAGGCCACATCGCCGCACCACAGGACGGAGCTCCCGGGGACAGTGGCTCCAGAACCTGGCTCCCCGGCGAGACGTGGAGGTTCTTCACGCAGTTCTAGCCTGACGGCACGAGCACCCGGGGGTGGATCACTTCCGGGATCCACCCCCGGACGCCCGCACGAGATGCCGCGTCATGTCATGCTCACGCCATAGACGGCGCCCGGCCATCACGGCTCGACGCGGCCCGGCGCCCCAGGTCAATCGTGGAAGGACCAGACGATGCGTACGTCAATCCGCGGACGTCTGCCGCGCCTGCTGGCAGCGGCGGCTGTCGCGCTGACGCTGCTCTCCTCCGTGCCGGCCCAGCCGCCGGCTCAGGCCGCGCCCGGAAGCCCGGCGCTCACCCCGCCGCTGGGCTGGAACAGCTGGAACAGCTTCGGCTGCAACAACGTCAACGAGAGGGTGATCCGACAGGCCGCCGACGCCATGGTGAGTTCGGGCATGCGGGACGCCGGCTACGACTACGTCGTGGTCGACGACTGCTGGTTCGATCCCCAGCGCGACGCCCAAGGCAACCTGCGCGCGCATCCGACGAAGTTCCCCAACGGCATGAGGGCGCTGGGCGACTACATCCACAGCCGCGGGCTCAAGTTCGGGATCTACCAGGTGCCCACCGAGCGCACCTGCGCCCAGCGCGTCGGCACCTACCCCGGCTCAACCGGCAGCAGCGGACACGAGGTGCGGGACGCCAACACCTTCGCCTCCTGGGGCGTGGACTATCTGAAGTACGACTGGTGCTCTCCCGAGGGCACCCGCGAGGAGCAGATCGCCCGGTTCACGCTAATGCGAGACGCCCTCCGCGCCACGGGACGTCCCATCGTCTACAGCATCAACCCCAACAGCTTCCACGCCGTCACCGGCCCCACCTACGACTGGGGTCAGGTCGCCGACCTGTGGCGCACCACCGAGGACCTGCTGGACATCTGGCAGAACGGCAACACCAACAGCTATCCGATGGGCGTGGGAAACGTCGTCGACATCAACGCTCCGTTGGCCGCCCAAAACGGCCCCGGCCACTGGAACGACCCGGACATGCTGGTGGTCGGCAGACCGGGGCTCACGCTGACCGAGTCCCGGTCACATTTCGCGCTGTGGGCTCTGATGGCCGCGCCCCTGATGGCGGGCAACGACATCCGCACCATGTCCGCCGAGGTCAGCGCCATCCTGCGCAACCCACGTCTGCTGGCCGTGAACCAGGACGCCCTGGGCGCGGGCGGACGACGGGTGCGCGACGACGGCGCCGCCGAGGTGTTCGCCAAACCCCTGTCCGACGGCTCGGTCGCCGTCGGTCTGTTCAACCGCGGCGGCGGAACCACCGCGATCACCACTACGGCGGCCCAGATCGGGCTGTCCGGCGGAACGTTCACCCTGACCGACCTGTGGACCGGGGCAACATCCACCACCGGCGGTCAGATCTCCGCGAGCGTGCCGGCACATGGCGTCGCTCTGTACCGGGTGTCCGGGGGCACCCCGCTGGAGAACACGACATCCCGGTTGCGTGGTGCCGGCTCGGGCCGCTGCCTGGATGTCGACGACGCCTCCACCGCGTCCGGCGCCACCGTACTGATCTGGGACTGCCACACCGCGGCGAACCAGTCCTGGACCACGTGGCCTGGCGGCGAGATCCGCGTCTACGGCGACAAGTGCCTAGACGCCTACAACCAGGGCACCACCAACGGCACCCCTGTGGTCACCTGGCCGTGCAACGGACAGAACAACCAGAAGTGGACGCTCACCTCCGATGGCTCGATCCGCAACGTTCACTCGGGACTGTGCCTCGATGTCAGCCAGGCGGGCACCGCCAACGGAACCGCGGTGATCCTGTGGACCTGCAACGGCCGGCCGCACCAGAAGTGGGCTCGCACCTGAGGAACCATGTGCTGTTCAGAAATGCGTCGCTGCAGGTCGTAGGCGGTCTGGCGGGATCGGCAGGCGCGCTGGGACCATGTCCAGGTGATCGTGTCACTGGCGTATCAGGTCACGCGGAAGCTTCTCTCGGTCCCAGCAGTGTTGCTGCGTCGGCAGACGTCCAGAGACGCTGAGTTGCTCGTGCTCCGGCACGAGAACGCGGTGCTGCGCAGGCAACTTGCGAGTCCCGGGCGATACCAGTGGGCGGACCGGTTGTGGTTCGCGGCATTGTCCTCGCTGATACCCCGGCGTCGCTGGGCTCAGGTGTTCCCCTGTGACACCAGGGACGTTGCTGGGTTGGCATCGACGTCTCGTTGCACGCAGGTGGGACTACGGCGAGTGCCGGAGCAGGCCGGGCCGGCCAGCGACAGCGAAAGCCGTGAAGGAGTTGGTGCTGCGGCTGGCGCGGGAGAACCCGCGCTGGGGCTGCCGCAGGATCCAGGGGGAGCTCGCCCGGCTGGGCCACAGGATCGGCGCCTCCCGCGGTCTGGAAGATCTTGACCGCAGCCGGTGTCGACCCGGCTCCCCGCCGCGCCGGGCCGACATGGCGCGAGTTCCTGACATCCCAGACCGACCGACGCCATCATCGCCTGCGACTTCCTGCACATCGATCTGGTGGATCTTCGCCGGGTCTACGCGCTGGTCTTCCTCGAGCACGGCACACGCCGCCTCCACATCGCCGGCGTAACCGCGCATCCGACCGCACAGTGGACGGCCCAGCAGGCCCGAAACCTCGCCTTCGACGAGGGCATGCGTCTGGAGCCACTGCGCTTCTTGATCCGCGACCGGGACAGCAAACACACCGAATCCTTCGACGCCGTCTTCGAAGACGAGGGCATCGAAACCGTCAAGACCGCCCCGCAGTCCCCGCGGATGAACGCACACTGTGAGAGGGCCATCGGGACACTGCGGCGCGAGGCCCTCGACCACCTGTAGCTCTGGAGCGAGCGCCACGCTCTCCGTGTTCTCAGCACCTACGCCGGACACTGCAACGGACATCGACCGCATCAGGCCCGAGAGCAACTACCTCCCCTCGCCGACCACCACACCGCGCCGCTGACCTGAAAACCCCACGACGGCTCTTCCAGACCCGTGTCCTTGGCGGTCTGATCAATGAGTACAGATACGCGGCATGACCAGCAGCGACGCGTTTATGAACGGCACAGGCTCCCAGAGGGCTCCCCGTTACTCCCTGCCCGGAAACGGTTAAGGCCGCCTCCGCTACCCGCGGAAACGGCCTCCGACCTGCGAAAACGCTGGTCGGGACGACAGGATTTGAACCTGCGACCCCTTGACCCCCATCGGCGTGGTAACTTTCTGTTACTTCCCGCATCGCACCGTAACGCGCTCCTGATCGTCTTCCACAGTTCGTACCGCGCTCTGATGCGCTACAGAGAAGGCCGTCTGTCACCCGAGGAACTCTCTCTCGCAGGACGTCTCATTCCTGCGCAGCAGCCTGCGGTCACGATTCTCCGATGTCGTGGCGCCCACCACGCACCCGCTTGTCCACACGCCCACACCGATGGGCACCCACACGATATGGTACGAACAGTAATCCCCCGCAATCGGAGGTCATCGTGAGCGCGCAGCCAGACGGCCCGCACGGACCGCTGATCCCCATGCCCGACCTCACCCCTGATGCACTGCGCGCGGCCGTGGCCCGGATCGCTCCCAGCAGGATCCCTGCACTCACCCAGCATCTGTTCGAGGCAACTACAAACGCACAACAGACACAGAGCCTCGCTCCCCTTCGGGCTTTCATCCACTCTTGGGCTGTGTTCATCGCCATCGAGCGACACCCTGAACGTGCAGCCCGCCTCCGTGAACTCGAGCGAATCGTAGATACGGCCGAACAAGACCCCACGACGGCCATCGATGAAATCCAGCAGATCCGCAAGACAGCGGAGGCCGAGGCCGGGCTGTGACCGACTGGACCTGGGAGTACAACCCCAGCGAGGAGCACGTCGCTGGCGGACTTGCGCCGGGCGTCGTGGCAGAGGTTGAACGGATGGCAACCGAGCTCGCGGCCCTCGGAGTTGACGCGGCAAAGGTGGGCCGCCCCTTGGACAGGGAAGGCGGACTCCGGGAATTCGACATTCTCGGCGGACGTGGCTTTATCAGTTTCCTCGCAGTGGCGCGCCATCATTGCGTCTACGTCTGCAGTATCGCCTGGTACGGCTGACGTCGCCCGCGTTGCGCTCAAGACAGGAACATCAATCGGCCTGTCCCTGCCCTTGTCGGAAATCTCATCCGCCCTGGTGGGGCCCGGTGCATCGGGTTTCCCGAAATCTGGCCGCGGTCGCTCGAGTCGGCGCTCTCGCACAGCTGCCGTCAGCGCGTCATGTGATCGTGCTGCTGCGACTGGCCTACCTGGGTGTGACAAACGCGTTCGCCATGCTGCGCCTGCTGCCGATGACCGACCGGGACAAGGACGCGGAGATCCTTGTCGGCGTACGGACCTTTCTCCCCAGGTGCGTACGGACGAACGCCTGAATGGTGTCAATATCCCATTTAGGCTGCTGAGCTGGGCTTTTCGTGTGGATGGTGAGGCAGCCGGGGTGGCATGGTGTGGTACTCGTTGAGCAGTCCGCCAAGTACCTGGCGGCGCCTGACCGCGGCAGCGGGCAGGGGGATGACGTTCGGGTCGTCGTCGGGTGCTCGTAGGCCAGGGCTTCGGTGGGCCCGTCCCGTGTTGTAGTGCTCGGCGTACCGGTTGAGGACCGTACGCAGGTGTCGTTCACCGGTGCTCAGGAGTCGGTCGGTGCATTCGGCGCGGGTTGTACGTATCCATCGTTCGGCGAACGCGTTGGACCGGGGACTTTGCGGCGGGGTCGGGATGACGGCTGTGCCGTTGCCGGCGAAGACGTCGTCGAACGCGGCGGTGAACTTGCTGTCCCGGTCCCGTATGAGGAACCGGAAGCACCCGGCCCTGTCGCCGAGATCCATGAGCAGATTGCGGGCGAGTTGAGTGACCCATACGCCGGTCGGGTGGGCGGTGACGCCCAGGACGTGAACGCGCCGGGTGGCAGCCTCCATGACGAAGAAGACGTAGAGGCGTTTGAGGAGGACGGTGTCCACGTGCATGAAATCGCAGGCCAGAAGCGTGTGGGCTTGGGCTCGGAGGAAGGTACGCCAGGTCTGCTGGGATGCGCGCTGCGGTGCGGGCGGTAGACCGGAGCGGCGCAGGACGCGCCGGATCGTGGCGGCGGCAACCCGATGGCCAAGCCGTCGCAGTTCACCTTGGATTCTGACGTATCCCCAGGTCGGGTTCTCTCGCGCCAAGCGCTGGATGAGCGCCGCAATCTCTTCTGCCAGCGGTGGCCGACCCGGTCCGACCGCCGTCTGACGCCACTTCCAGCACACCAGACGGCGGTGCCAGGCCAGCAGCGTCCCGGGGTGACCAGCCGATGGCGGCGCAAGGCGGATGGCAGGTGCCGTGCGAGAGCGGAGAGCACGGCACGATCAGCCCATGAGAGCCGCGGCCGCACAACTTGCCGGCGAAGCACAGCGACCTCATGGCGAAGCACGAGGATCTCGGCGTTGTTCGCGGCGGTCGAACGGCCCAGCAAGAGGAGGCAGCCCAGTAGCCGGCAGAAGATCAGGTAGAGCAGTCGCAGACCCACGATCACTGATCATGCCCATACGCGGACGATCACAAAGCCCCAGGTCAACGACCGTACAGCAATAAAGACACCCTTCAGGCGAGAACGAGCAATGCCGCTAGCCCGGCTCGCCCGGGAAACAATCTGTGGACCGGCATCATGCGACTCACTCGGTGCTCGGTGACATGGCTCTCCCCGGTCGGTCGGACCGCAGTTCGCCCAGGGGCTGGATGCGCTGGAGCCGGAATCGCTGGTTGGTGCTACCAGTGGCTGCCCACTGGGAGATGCGGGCTCCGTCGGCGGTGGAGGCCTCCCACACGTCCAGGGCGAGGCTGCTCTGCCGGTTGACCAGACTGATCACGCCACCGCCGTGGTCGACTGTCCGCCACTGCTGGCCGGCGGCGTTGGTATCCGGCTGCTGGGTGATGTCGGCGCCGCTGCTGCTACTGGCGACCTGCAGGACCAGACCACTGTGCCCAACCCGAATCCTGTAGTGCCCGTCGTCGGAGGGCAGGAACTCGAAGTGTTGGTTGAGACCGGCGGTGATCTGCCACTGGATCAGCCGCGCACCGGCAGCCGTGGACGCACCGTTGATGTCGGCAGCCTTGCCGCTGTGCTGGGCCACCAGCCGGTAGGCCACGCCGGCCTCCACCGGCCCCGGCCTGAGTGCGGACGCGCGGTAGGTTTTGCCGGCCTGGCCGACGAACTCGATGAGATCGGCCTCGAGCCGCTTCGGCTGGACCGGCTCGCCGCTGGAATCGTCCCGCAGCGTGAAGTCGCCGGCGAAGATCCGATTGCGCACCCGGACGGCACCGGTTCGGTCGGGTGTGACGACGAACTCGATCCGGCCGCTGCTCCACTCGGCGCCGACGGTGTATCCGCCGCGGCCGCGCAGTCCGCTCACGCGCCCGGTGGGCCAGGCGGCCGGCAGCGCCGGCAGCACGTGCAGTTCGCCGTTGTGGCTCTGCAACAGCATCTCCGCGATGCCCGAGGTGGCGCCGAAGTTGCCGTCGATCTGGAAGGGTGGGTGCAGGTCGAACATGTTGGGCGCGAGCCGGTCAGTCCGCACCAGGTCCCGGATCAGCTTGTGGGCCCGGGCGCCGTCCTCCATCCGTGCCCAGAAGTTGATCTTCCACGCGAGTGACCATCCCGTCCCGTCGTCACCGCGCAGCTCCAGCGTCCGCCGCGCGGCCTCGTACAACTGGGGTGTCCCGCGCTTGGTGATCTGGTTGCTCGGATGCAGACCGTACAGGTGGGAGACATGCCGGTGAGTCCGCTCGGTCTCCACCCAGTCGGCCAGCCACTCCTGGATATTACCCCTGGAGCCGACCCGCGTCGGCGCCAGCCGGTCCCGGGCCGCCACTGCCTGGGCGCGGAAGGTGGCGTCCACGCCGAGGATTTCGCCGGCGCGGGCGACGCTGTTGAAAAGGTCGCGCAGGATCTGGTTGTCCATGGTGGGCCCCGCGCAGACGGTGGCGTTCGCATGGTGAGTGAGCTCCGGAGAGTTCGACGGGTTGGTGACCAGGTATCCGAGCGTCGGGTGGGCGACCAGGGTGTCGAGGAAGAACTGAGCGGCGCCCTTCAGGGCCGGATAGTTCGAGCGGAGGAAGTCGACGTCACCGGTGAACAGGTAGTGGTCCCAGATCAGGGTGGCCAGCCATGCGCCACCGGTCTGCCACATCCCCCACCGCGCTTCGTCGACGACCGAGGCGCCCCGCCACGCGTCGGTGTTGTGATGCGTCACCCAGCCGCCGGCGCCGTACTGCGCCTGGGCCACCCGGGCGCCGGTCACGGTCAGGTCGTTGATCATGTCGAAGACCGGGAGGAAGCATTCGGACAGGTTCGTCGTGTCGGCGGGCCAGTAGTTCATCGGCAGGTTGGCGTTGACGGTGAACTTCGAGTCCCAGGACGGAGCCATCTGGTCGTTCCAGATGCCCTGCAGGTTCGCCGGCTGGGTGCCCGGCCGCGAGGATGAGATGAGCAGATACCGGCCGAACTGGAACAACAGGGCGGAGAACTGCGGGTCGTTCACTTGCGCGTGCTGTGCGATCCGTACGTCGGTCGGCTGGTCGGCCGCCGTCGTACGTCCAAGATCGACCGACACCCGGCTGAACAGCGCCTGATAGTCGGCGAGATGCCGGCTGCGTAGTTCGTCGACGCCGACGTTGCGGGCAGCGTTGAGGCGGCTCCGCGCGATCCCCTGGTAGTCGCCGCCGACGTTCCGGAAGTTGACGTAGCTGGAGCCGATCGACACGAGCACCGTCACGCTGGTGGCGCCGGAGACCCGCAGCGTGCCGCCCGAGCTGCTGACCGTGCCGCCCGTCACGGCGGCGTTGGCCAGGGCGAGGAACCGCACCCGCCCGGCGATGCCCTCCATGGTGGCGGAGATGCCGTCGAGGGCGATCGTGGCCCCGTCCGGGCTGGACACCGTAGTCCGTTGTGGACTGTCGAATGTGGCGTTGAAGGCGATGGAGTTGGCCCGGTCGGCCGTCAGCCGGACCACGATCACCTGGTCAGGTGCGCTGGCGAACACCTCACGCTGGTACCGCACGCCGTTCAGCACGTAGGTCGTGATGGCCGTGGCGGTGGCGAGGTCGAGCGTCCGGTTGTACTGCGACGCACCGGTAGCGCTGCCAAAGGAGAGCAGAAGGTTTCCGACCGGCTGGTAGGCCAGCTGTCCGGCCGGGCTGCCCAACATCGTCTGATTGATCAGGTCCTGCGCCGGCCCCCACTGATCCGCAAAGACCCGCCGCCGGATCTCGGCGATGTTGGCCGCGCCGCGGGTGTTGGCGGAGTCGTACGGACCGCCGGCCCAGACGGTGTCCTCGTTGAGCTGCAGCCGTTCGGTGTCGACGTTGCCGAACACCATCGCGCCGAGGCGTCCGTTGCCGATCGGCAGTGCCCGCAGCCAGTCCGTGCCGGCCGGCTTGTCGTACCACAGGGCGAGGTCGTCGGCGGCCAGGACCTCCGGCGGCGCGGCCGAGCCGCCCCTGGCAACGGCCGTCCACCCACCCGGCACGATCCCTGCTCCAGCCGCCGCCCCGGCGGCGAGAAACCGTCTGCGTGTCACCTCGGACATGTCGTTCTCCCTTCACGGACTGGAGCAGGTCACTGACTTCGGTGATGACAAACCGCCGGTGAGAAAGGCGACGGCCGTACGCTGTCTTCTCCGACGAGCCGTAGGCCGGCCACCGGCTGGGTGACCGGCCCTGCGCCGGCCTCGGTCCTTCCTCGCGAAAGCGGCGTCGAACGCGGGGCGGCCGGGCGCGTCGGCCTGGCGGGCCGCGACCGGAACCGGGCGGATCCAGGGTTCGACCTCAGCCAGGTCGTCGGAGACGGCGACCACCAGCCGGGCGGGGATCACGCCGGAGTCGGCCAGTGCCTCCGCCTTCTTGATCACCGGAATGGTCACCAGGTCATGTCCGCCGAAGACCAGGTCGGCCACGTCGGGCAGCGCCGGTCCGCGCAGTACGGGCAGCGCCGTGACGCAGCCGGTCGGCTCCGTGACCCCGGCCCGCAGAGTGAGCGCACCGACGGTGGCCGTCACGGCGACGGCTCCGCGCGCCGACCAGCCAGACACCTGTACCCATGTGCGACTCCTTACGCATCGGAGCGGCACCATGGTGTGCCACTCGCGGTGAATGCCCCGCCCACCCGGCCGGCTCAGGATGGCGTCCGGAGTCGGCGGCATCCGATCACCACCGGTCCCACGCCGGTCCGGGCGGGCAGGGCTGGAGACGAGGCCGGTCGGCCTCACGGCCTCGCAAACCCCGCAGACACGCAAGGCCGTGCAGTCGCGCCGGTCTCTGTCCGTGTCCGCGCCGCCGATGACTGGACGGTCACCGTCGCCGCTACGGGCATCACCTCCGTCCACGACGGGCCCGCCTCGGCCGAGCGCAGCACCGCGTCCCGAACGAACTGGACTTGGAGGGCGTCAGCAAAGGGCTCCAGTCGAAAGCGACCGCGCCGAGCGACCCGTTGATCTCCACGCGGAGCGCGTTCTTGCGCCCGGTGGCGAACCTCGTCGCCTCGTAGCACAAAACGACCCTTGCGCTGCCAGCAGACCGTTTACTGTGGCGTCGTTGTTGCCATCGGCTCGGCCGCGGCCGGCGGTCACCGTCCACCGTGTCCGCCGAGTCGGGCGTCGCGTCGCGCGTCAGTGTTCTGGATCTGCCATATCTGGTTGTCACCGCCCCAGCACGCCCACAGCTGCACCTTGAAAGTGGCGGTGTTCACGTCGAGGCAGAGACCGGAGTGAACGCTGCGGATGGCGCCGTCAGCGCCCACCGTCCAACGCTGGTTGTCGCCGCCGTTACACGCCCACGTGCCGACCACGGTGCCGTTCGTCGTCCCGCTGTTGTACGCATCCAGGCACTTCTGGCCCCCGAGTGCGGTGATCTGTCCGCCGGCCGTCGAGGTCCACTGCTGGCCAACCGTGTTGGCGCAGGTGTACACCTGGACCTGGATGTTCCCCGTGGTCCCGCCGGGGATGTCCAGACAGCGCCCGGTGCTGACATTGCGCAGCAGGCTGGTCGGGGCCGGAACCTCGCCATCCAAGCCCCAGCCGTATCTGAGGCGCTCGCGGCCGCTGGCGCTGGGGGTGCTGAGCGTGAGGTTGGTACCGGTGCCGTGCAGTTTCTGCATGGCATACCAGTCGTCGCCCTGGCCGGCGCGTATCTTCCCGCCCAGCCCGGGCCAGTAGATGGAGCCGATCCGCAGTTCCCGGAGCACCGTGGTGGTGGCCCGGAAATAGCGCACGAAGTTGTCGGTGCTGCCGGCGTCGTGGTAGTTGAGCCCGGTATCCATCGGCGCGCCGAACTCGTCGACGACAGTGCGGTCGGCGCAGGACCCGATCGCGTTCCGCAGGTACGCCACCCACTGGTCGTAGGTCTTCGCGCCGCTGAAGAACGTGTAGTGGTGCAGCGACAGGAACGTCCCGTCAAGGCGGCGGTCGGCGCACATGGATCTGATGTCAGTGTTCAGGCCGGCGCCGCTGACGAAGATGCGGCTCCGTGGAATCGACGGGTGGCTGCTGATCCAGTCGCTCACCACGTTCGCCCACTCGCCGGCGCTGTGCCCCCCCGGTTCGTTCATCGGCTCGAAGTAGACGAGGCTGTTGGTGCCGTACCGGGCAAGCACGGTGTTCCACATGGTGTCGAAGGCGCTCGGGTTGACGATGCGACCGCCGCGGGCAGCCACCCCGTCGTCCCAATAGGAGAGGACGACCTTGAATCCCTTCGCGGTGGCTGCGTCTATCGCGCCCGTGTACGCGCTCCACCAACTCGTCCCGACCGTGTAGGTGTTAATCGGGAGCCGAACGGTGTTGGCGCCGAGGTTGTTCTCGAAGCCGGTGTAGATGGCGTTGGCTTTCGCCACGACCGTCTGGTAGCTGTCGGAACCGCTCAACCCGTGCAGGACCAGCGGTCCACCGTGGAAGTTGTCACCGAGCCGGGCCCAGTTGACGCCGCGGAACCGGGCGGTGTCGGCGGCGGCCGGCGAGGCGCTCTGGTGCTCGACGACCGCGAGCGCGCTGAGAGCGGTCAGGACGCAGGCGAGCGCCCGGGCGAGGTAGCGCCGACGATGGGTGTGGGGCATGGTCGTGCCTTCCCGGTTGGCGGTGTGTTCACGTCTGCGCTGCGCCGGATCTGTTGACGTCGGCCGCCTGCCGGCAGCCGGCCGAGCCGGCGCGGAGCTTGCCCTCTCCGCGCCGGCCCCTCCCAGATCGCTCGCGCAGCGAGCATGTCAGCGTCATGCCGCTGCCGTGGCGCCTGGAAAGCCTCGCTCCCCGGCTTCGCCCGGATCTCCGGTCAGCAGGTGGAGTTGGTCTGGGTGAGCAGCCCCGTCCGCCACGGCAGGGAGATGTAGTCGCCGCCGGCGTTGGGGTCCATGCCCTGGTACAGGAACTGCGACTGGCACGGGTTTAACGGCACGGTCAGGTCGTTACCGGCTCGGATCAGCTCCCCGTGAAGTCCCGGGTCCACGCCGGGCCCGAGAATGTCACGTCGTTGGAGCGGGCGAACGGGCGTGCTGGACGTGCCAGAGCAGCGTGTGGCCGCGCACGCCCATGCCGCCTGCCCGGGCATGGCTGACGATGCGGTCACCGCCGCTGTAGTTGAAGACACCCCACTGCGGCTCGGTGGCGTCCCACTTCATCTCGTTCTCGGCGACGACGCTGTTGAACTCGCGGTTGAGAACCGACATGTAGGTGCTGTCGGAGAACTTGTACGTTCCGACCGCGGCGCCGAAGTAGCGGCCCTTCTCCGCCTCCGAGGCGCCCAATGTGGACACCGCGTCGGCGGTTCCCGTGAACAGCGGCACCGTGCCGGCCGCGACCAACCCGGCTGACAGGGTCAACAGCAGGGGCAGGATCGCTCGGGCCCGGGGCCGCCGCGGCGGATCAGCCGAGTGCACGAATTCGTTCATCACCGGCACCTTTCGAAGTCGGAGCCACCTCACTGTGTTAGCGTCGGCAATCCGTAGATCGCTTTTGGCTTCCGCTTTCACAGGTCATGAATGGGGGAACCTTACGCGTCGACCACTAGAAGATTGACAGATTGCCATGGTCCATTCAAGAGGGAACCGTCGACATATTCGGGCCCGAGCCGTCGTGCAACCAACCGGAGAAGCGGGACTATTGACGGCCACCTCTCATAACCTTTTCAGGCAACGAATTGGAGTGACGGACGCGTGTAAATCGCGGCAGTTTTCGTTATCGGCGGCCGGCTTGAACAGTCGCAGTCGCCGTAATGCCGAAAAGCACGGCGCCGTCGCCGAACGCGAAGACTCGGGTGCCGACTCGAGCGGCCCTCAGGCGAGTTGGCCGAGTAACCCGGCCTTGACGCCGGCAACCGGCCCGCAGCCGACCTCGGCCGACTCGGCTCCCATCACGACGGCATTCCCGGTCGCCCTGGCGAGCGCAGGTCTGTCGAGCACCGTGGCCGACCGCGTCGGCGGGACGGGGAGCAGCGCCATGGCGACGATCAGCCGCTCAAGGGGTACCAGTTCGTCGGCGGCCCGGCCGCAGTCCGCACAGGATCGGGTGTGCCGGGTGATGCGCTTACGCCACAGCGTGCTCGGTACGCCGTCCCAGCCCCCCAGCGCGGCGGTCAGCTGTGGGCACCGGGGGCTGGCTTCCAGCGCGGCGACCAGTGACCGGCTCAGCTCCAGCTGGTTGCGCATCCGCTGGACGCGCACACCCGCGTGAGCCGCGCTCGTTCCCAGCGCCGCCGCGAGCTCCGCCCTCGTCAGCCGGCCCGCGGCCTCCAGCCACCACAGCGACAGCAGCGCCCGGGCGTCCGGGTCGAGCCATCGACTGGCGCGTACGGTCTTTCGGCGATGACCGGACAGCTCGACGTGGATCAGGGCCAGGTTCTCGGCGTCGGCGTCCGGCAGGTCGGTCATCTCGTCCAGGGGGGCCGTCCGTTCGGCGTCCGTCCGCCGCCGGTGCAGATGGGTGCTGATCTGTCGTGTCGCGATCGTGGCCAGCCAGGGCCGGAAGCACTCCGGGGCGCGCAACGTGCGCAGCTCGGGAAGTGCCCGCAGCATCGTCTCCTGCACCACGTCGTCGACGTCCGCAAGCTCACCCAGTGCCCTGCGCACGATCGCGTATACCAGCGGCAGGTACGTCGCGGCCAGGTCGTCGAGCGCTCGTGGATCGCCGGCCTGTGCGGCGACGACCAGGCTCCTCTCGTCGGCTCGCCCGGCTCGCATCACGAGCCCATACACGTTGCCTCGGGCAAGACCGCCCCAGGTGCCGCGCACGTCGCCACCCTCGGGTTCGCACTCACGATCGACTCGGGCGCGGCCGGCCGGTAATGCTTGGCAGCCCATCATCGCCCCAGCCATCCGCCATCAACGGGAAGAACGATGCCGTTGACATGGTCGGACGCCGGGGAGGCGAGGAACACCGTGGCCCCGGCGAGATCGTCGGCGCGTCTCCAGCGACCGGCCGGGATCCGGCCGAGGATCGCCTGGTTGTGCGGGGGGCCCGCGCGTAACGCCTCGGTGTTGTCGGTGGCGATGTAGCCCGGTGCGATGGCGTTGGCGTTGACGCCGCGCCCGCCCCACACCTTCGCCAGGGCCGGCGCCTCGGCGACCCGGCCTTCGATCTCGAGGGTGCGGGCCCCGCGGTAGACAAGCGCCTTCATCGGTCCTCCATCCCCATGGTGTCGAACGTCCCTTCCGCGGTGGATCGGCATGGTCCAGGGGTGACCGCGAGCAGCCGCCGACCGGCCTGCTCCGGCCGTATGTGCGGTCCGTCGGGTGCGTGTGCCGTTCGCTGACGGGCCGCGGCCATCACCGTTTCGTCGATCCGGATGCCCAGGCCCGGCGTGTCGCCGAGCACAAAGGCGCCGTCCTCGACGTGCAGGTCCATCGCGACACCGATCGGCGGCTGCAGGTCCTGCAGTTCGCTGACGAGGTGGTTGGGCACCGACGTCGCGGCGTGCAGCAGCGCGACGGGCGTGTTGCCGATCGGGCTGACCGGCAGGTCGTAGGCGTGCGCCAGCGCGGCGACACGCAGGAAGTGGGTGACTCCCCAGACCGCGGCCGTCTGGACGATGTCGACGCCTCCCGCCGCGATCAGCGGACGGAACTGCTCGAGGCCGGTGAGGTTCTCCCCACTGGCGACCGCCGTCCGTACGCCACGGCTGACAGCGGCCAGGCCGTCGGCGTCCCAGCGCCGGACCGGCTCCTCGATCCAGGTCAGGTCGAGTGTGCGTTCCAGTTCACCGACGTGGCGTACCGCCTGCTTGCGGCTCCAGGACTCGTTCGCGTCCAGCATGAGCCCTGGCCGGGTCCCGTGCGCGGCCTCGGTCAACACCTCGCGTACGAGCAACAGCCGGTGCCGGTCACGCTCGACGTCCAGGCCGCCCTTGAGCTTCGCCGCCCTCAACCCGCGTTCGGCATAGACCTGGTACGTGGCGACGAGCTCGTCGTCGGTGAGGCCGATGTCCAGGCCGGAGGCGTAGGCGTGGACCATGCGGTCGTTGCCGCCGAGCAACCGCCACAGCGGCTCACCCGCGGCCTGTGCCTTGATGTCCCACAACGCCGTGTCGAACGCGCCGATCGTGCCGAACACCACGCCGGCATGCCCGGCTTTGAAGGTGTGCCGCAGCATGCGGTCGTAGAGGGCGGTCACCGCGCGCGGGTCCTGGCCGTCGATGGCGGCGAAAATCACCTCGGCTTCCACGTGCGGTCCCAGGCCGACTCCGGTGATCCCCTCATCGGTCTCGACGATGACGACCTGCACGGGCACGACGCCGTCGGCGTAGACGCCGTTGGCGTCACCGACAGGTCGACCCCATTGCTGCGCCGTCGTCAGGCTTCTGTACCCGGTGATGCGCATGCGTCATCCCTTCGTCGCGCCGGCCGTCACGCCGTCGGCGATCTGGCGCTGCAGGAACAGGTAGGTCACCAACACGGGCAGCCCGGCGATCAGGACACCGGCTGCGAAGGTGGGGATGTCGGCGGAGTACTGGCCGCGCAGTGAGGTGATGCCCACCATCAGGGTGCGATGGTCGGCCGACGGCATCATCAGCAGCGAGATGAGCACGTCGTTCCAGCAGAACAGCGCGTCGAGGATGCCCACCGACAGCAGTGCCGGGGCCCCCATCGGCAGCATGATTCGCCGGTAGACGCCGTACAGGGTGTTTCCGTCGATCCGTGCGGCGTCGACGAGCTCGGTGGGCACCGCTCGGTAGTAGCTCGTCATCAAGAAGACGGTGAACGGCAGGAACTGCGCGACGTAGGCGAGGATCAGCCCCGGATAGGTGTCGATGAGACCGCCGTCGGCCATGATCCTGGCCAGCGGCACCATGATCACCTGGAACGGGATGAACAGTGCCGCGAGGCAGACCAGAGCCAGCGCGGACGAGCCACGGAACCGCACCTGGGCCAGCGCGAACCCGGCCATGGACCCGATGAGCAGTAACAGTGCTACGGCGCAGGCCACCACGATCACGGAGTTGAGGAAGTACCGCCCCATGCCGACGCTGTTCCACGCGGTGCCGAGGTTGTCCCACTGGAGAGTGCTTGCCAGGGAGAACCGGTCGAGGATGTACTCCCGGCGGGTCTTCATCGCGACGTTGGCGGTGAACAGCAGCGGGTAGATCGTCGCCAGGGCGAGGAGCACCATCGGCACGGCGACCAGCCATCTGCCCGGCCCCAGGCGGGACATCAGTCCTCCCTCCCCGCCCGGCGCAGCAGGCCGACCTGCAGCAGGCCCACGACCAGCATGATGAGGAAGAGGACTGTGGACGCGGCCGACGCGAGCGCCGGGCGGCTCATCTGCCCCTGTTGGACCCAGATGTAGTACTCCGGCAGGTAGGTCGACCCTTCCGGGCCACCACTGGTCATGACGTAGAGCAGCCCGAACATCGAGGTCAGCATCCCGATCATCGTGGTGACGACGACGAACTGGATGGTGCGGGACAGACCCGGGATGATGACGTGCCAGATCATCCGCGTGAGCGAGGCGCCGTCGACCCGGGCGGCGTCCAGAAGTGCGGAGTCCAGGGTCGCGAACCCGGCCAGGAACACCACCAGCGCCATCCCTGACGTCGCCCAGATGTGCACGCCGACGACGGCGAAGATGGCTACGTCGGGATCGCCGAGCCAGTCCACCGGGCCGACCCCTGAGCCGCCGAGCACGGCGTTCAGCGGACCGTCGAAGGCCAGGAGCAGGTTGAAGATCGCGCCGACGATCACCGGTGAGAGCACAGCCGGGAAGAAGTAGGCGCTCCGGAAGAACGGGTGTCCTGGCACCCGCAGGTGGATGAAGGTGGCGAGCAGTCCCGGGATCGCGACCGCGACCGGCAGCAGCAGCACCAGCAGTCCGACGTTGCGCAGCGCGGTGCGGAACAACGGGTCGTCGATGAGCTCCGCGTAGTTGTCGAGTCCCACCGGGGCGCCGTTGCGTTCGCCGTCACCAGTGAAGGAGAAGCTGACACCCAATCCCAGTGGCCAAAGCCGGAGCACCACGATGATCAGGACAGCGGGAGCGACCAGGATGTAGGGGGCGAGGCGTTCGGCGCGCCGGCCGTTCCGGACTCGCGGAGATTTCGACGCAGGGCCGCGGCCGCCTACCGCCTCACCTGCTCGCGCCCCTTGAGCAGCGCGGACCGACGAACCAACGGGTGACATGGCCTCAGCCCGTTTGGTCGGACGCCGCAAGCTGCTTGACCGCCGCGTCGACCGTGACCGATCCGCTCAGCAGTTGCTGAGACAGCCGCCCCATCAGGTCTACGGTCTTGGACGACAGCGCCACGTGCAGGGCGGGCTTGCCGCGGTCGATCTCGGACACGATGGCGGCGACGGCTGGGCCACCGCTCGAGACGTCCACGGTGCGGTCGGCCGCGATGGCGCCCGCGTCGGCGTAGAACGACTTCAGTGCGTCGGTCGAGGTCAGGGAGCGCACCAGGTCGGCGGCGACCTTGGGGTCCTTGGTCCACTTCGCGACGGCGTAGCCGATGCCGCCGTCGTAGGGAAGGCTCGGCGTGGCGCCGGCCGTGACGACCGGCGACTTCATGACGCCGACATTTCCGGCGTCGAGGAATTCGGCGAAGTCCTTCCAGTGCCCGATGTCCGACATCAACCCGATGACGTGGGCGGACTTGTTGGACTGGAACACCGCGAACGCGTCGTTGAACATCGCGGTCGAGTTCGCCCCGTCGTTGTTCAGGCCTTTGTCGTTGGCCTCTTTCCAGAGCGAGAAGACCCGCTTGACCGCCGGCGAGGACCAGTCTCGTCTGCCGGCGATCCAGTCGTCGTACTCCGTGGGCGACAGGACGCCCGAGCCGAGTCCGGACAGGAAGAACTGGATACCGATGCCTTCCTTGTTGCCCTGCGCGAAGCACCTGGCACCGGTCGCCTTGGTGATGGTCCGGCAGTTGGCGACGAACTCGTCCCAGCTGGTGGCCGGCCGCTCCGGGGCCAGCCCTGCCTTCCGGTAGAGCGACTTGTTGTAGTAGATCGGGTGACCTTGCAATGTCACCGGAGCGGCGTAGGTCTTTCTGTCCTTGGTGAAGGCCTCCCACCCGGCCAGCCGCTTCTTGTCATCACGGACGTACTCGTCCAACGGCAGAAGGGAGTCCGCGCGGTCACGGATCTGCCCGCCGCCGTTGAAGAGCATGACGTCCGGCCCCTTGCCGGCTTGGATGGCGGCCCCGAGCAGGGTGTAGTACTGCTCGAACGGCTGCGCGACGAACTCGGCCGTCACGCCGGGATGCCGCTTGGCGAAGTCGGCCTTGGCCTTCTTGACGTATGAGGACGCTGTGGCGTCGCCGGACTTCCAGTCCCAGACGACGAGCTTGCCCTTCGAACCACCGGACGCCGCATCCGGGTCGGCGGCGCTTCCGCAGCCGGCTAAGACGACGAGCCCGGCAACCAGGATCGCCAACCACAGTGTTCGCTGCTTCATTGCTGCCCCACTCTCCTGAGGTGGCCGGCTGTCCGGCGATTGAGGTTGAGGAGGAACGCAACTCGTATGAGGTATGTAACCCGTATGACGTATGACGTCAACCGGATGCCGTATAGTTGGCGAGCATCCGTGATACAGCACGGGTCCCGGGGGGTGTCATGACGGCAGTACCGCAGTCATCCGCAGAGGCCTCCGAGGCCCCCGCCTGGAGCCGGCGCCCGGCGAACCTTGCCGCCGCGGTCACGGCTGAGCTGGTGGAGCGGATCGTCCGTGGAGTCCATCCGTCCGGTTCGCCGCTACCCCCCGAGCCCGTGCTCTGCGAGACCTTCTCGGTCAGCCGCACCGTGGTCCGCGAGGCGGTGAAGATACTTCAGGAGAAGGGGCTGGTGCAGGTCCGCCAGGGCGCCGGCACGATGGTTACCCCGCCTGCGATGTGGAACATGCTTGACGAGCTGGTCCTCGGCGCGACCATCGCCGAGGACGAGAGCCTGGCCATCCTCGATCACCTCGTCGAGACCCGCCGCGTGCTGGAGTCCGATATGGCCAACGTCGCCGCCCGCCTGGCGAACGCCGAGGTGATCGACCAGCTACGCAGTCTGGTGGAGCGGATGGACGAGCTCGTCGACGACCCCGCTTCGTACCACGAAGAGGACCGGGCGTTCCACGACACCGTCATGCAGGCGTCGGGGAACCGCATCGGCCGTGCCGTGGTCCGTTCGCTGGAGCGCCAGGTCATCAACTCCGCCCGTTACACGGGCCGAACCGGCCGCGCCTTCTGCGTCGCGTCCAACCACGGCCATCGGCGCATCTACGAGCGGATCGCCGCGCACGACCCCAAGGGTGCGGCCGAGGCGATGTTCACCCACATCACCGAGGCGTGGGTGGTGCGCCGCAGCGGGCCGGGCGAGCCGACCCGGCTACGGCGTTAGAGGTCGTTTTCTCCTGATATTTTATCCCGGAATGAGTGTTTGATCCCCGGGTGTCGGGTCGCGCCAGGAGAGGGTGGCCCCCGCTGCGCACCGCCCGCCGCGCGAGCACACCGGTCCAGGCCGCATCCTCGCCTTCCGGTCCCGCGAACAATTCTGACTCCCGGCTCACGGCGGATTCCCTGCTCGCCACCCACCCCTGTAATCAACTCCGTCTGCTTCATTGACATCTCACACAGAAGGCCTAGCTTTGGGAGCGCTCCCATAGCAGCCTTGCAACTGGAAGGAGTCCCCCCACATGCGCAAAAAAAGTCCGTTAACCGGGCGTTCGCGGGCGTCCCTCCGCCGGCCTCTCCAGGCGCTCGTCATGCTGTTCGCCGTGGCCGTCGGCGCCCTCGCCTGGTCGACCCCCGCCCAGGCTCACGGCACCGTCGTCGGCCCCGCCACCCGCGCGTACCAGTGCTGGAAGACGTGGGGCAACAACCACACGAACCCGGCCATGCAGACCCAAGACCCCATGTGTTGGCAGGCCTTCCAGGCCAACCCCGACACCATGTGGAACTGGATGAGCGCGCTCCGCGACGGCCTCGGAGGCCAGTTCCAGGCACGGACCCCCGACGGGACACTCTGCAGCAACAACCTCTCGAGGAACGCCAGCCTGGACAAGCCCGGACCGTGGAAGACCACCACCATCGGCAACAACTTCTCGGTCCACTTGTACGACCAGGCGTCCCACGGTGCCGACTACTTCAAGGTCTACGTGAGCAAGCAAGGCTTCAACCCCAAGACCCAGACCCTGGGCTGGAGCAACCTCGACTTCATCGCGCAGACCGGCCGCTTCGCCCCGGCACAGAACATCACGTTCCCCGTCCAGACCTCCGGCTACACCGGACACCACATCCTGTTCGTGATCTGGCAGGCCTCGCACCTCGACCAGGCCTACATGTGGTGCAGCGACGTGACCTTCGGCTGAGCCGCAAAGCACCGCACACGGCACCGGCCTCTGCCGGGCGCCGGTAACCCGCCGCCCGGCCGACCGAGCCCCGTCGGGGCAGGGGCCCCATTTGGTCACCCTGCCCCGACGGGGCTTCCTGCGTTCCTCACTTGACTCTGTCGGGGATCTTGGATGGTCGGGCTCAACTGCCGAGGATCCGCCAGGACTTCGACCGGGAAATCTCGTTCTGGTCCAGGAAGGTCTGGAAGGCGGTCGGCGGTCTCGGCGAAGAGGGTTCCTCGTCGCTGAGAGATCGTTTTCTCTCGTTGCTTCATCCCGGTATATGTTTTTGATCCGTTGATGTCGGGTCGCGCCAGGAGATGGTGGCCTCGCCGGTGAGGCAGCGGGCCATCAGGTCGGTCATGGCGAGGTGAACCATGGCTTCGGAGCGGTGCGGGTGGGCTTCGTAGTCGCGGACAAGGCGCCGGTGGAGCATCAGCCAGCCGTAGGTCCGCTCGACCGCCCACCGTTTCGGTATCGGGATGAAGCCCTGGTCCCGGGGGCGCGAGTGGTGATTTCCATGTCGATGCCCAAGGCGGCGGCATGTTCGACGAAGTGCTTGCGGTAGCCGCCATCGACCCAGACCTTGCGCAGGTCGGGGTGGGCAGCCGCGACCTGACCGAGCAGCTGGGTGCCGGCCACGGAGTCCTGAACGCCGGCCACGGTGACCAGCACCGCCAGCAGGAGGCCGAGCGTGTCGGTCACGATGCTGCGCTTGCGGCCCACGATCTTCTTGGCGTTGTCCGTGCCTTGACTGGTGGCGGGCACGCTGGTGGAGGTCTTGACGCTCTGCGCGTCGATCACGCACGCCGACGGCTTGGTGTTCCGGCCCTCCTGCTGGCTCACCAACTCCCGTAACAGGCCGTTGAGCTGGGCAAAGATGCCGTCGGACTGCCACTTGGCAAAGTAGCCGTAGACTGTGTTCCAGTGCGGGAAATCATGCGGCAGGTAGCGCCACTGCACCCCCGTGCGGTCCACGTACAAGATCGCGTTCATGATCTCGCGCAGGTCGTGCTCGGGTGGCCGCCCGAAGTCCAGGGCCCGGCCCCGGCGCTCGGCGCGCCAGGCGGACAGCACCGGCTCGATCAACTCCCAGCGGGCATCAGACAGATCATTCGGATACGACGACGGTCGGCCATGCCTTGAACGTACCGCCGGTCGGGGGCGTGCGCCCAGGCATGCGGTCTGCCGGACTGAAGCACGGAACAGATACGGGCGTCCTGGAATGAGACAGGCGCAGGCCGCCTTCTGCCCCAGCTGTCACATCACCCGCCTCTGCAAGCAACTCCAACCCGGCTGACCCACCCGCACCAGATCATCAGCGGACGCAATACCGGAGATAGCGCCGCACTACAGATGAAAACGACCTCCTTAAAGCGTGTTGCAGAAGGCTGTGATTTTGCAGGTCAGGGCCCGACCAGTGCTGTTCTGATCACGCGGCCAGAGCGAGGTTGTGCAGGTGCGCGACGGCTTGGACCGCATGGTGGAGGCCGTCGCCGCGCTATCGGCAGTCGCGGAGGATCTTGTAGTTCTTCAGCCGCCCGATCGCATGCTCGACCCGTGCACGGACCCGGCGATGCTCCGCGTTGTCGGCTTCCTCGCCGGCCAGCAGGGGCCGGCCGGGTCGTTTGCGATGCGGCACTACAAGACCGGTGTTGATTAAGCGCCGTCGCCGAGCACGGTGACGCCCTGGCACTGGTCCGACAGGCCAGAGTCGCGCCACACATGGGCGTCGACCTTGTTGCCCGGGGCCGGACGGCCGGTGGCCACGACCAAGCGTGTGTCGGCGTCGATGATGACCTGCACGTTCGCGGAGAACCGGTAGTTGCGGCTCGAGGCAGCGACCTTGCGGTCGCGGACCGGGACCAGCGTGCCGTCCACGATCCACAGCCGGTCCGCGGCATCGACGGGACGTGCGGCTGGCTCGAGCGCGAGGAGGGGCCTCAGCCGCTGGATCACCCTGCACACCGTGGCCGGCGAGACCCCGAACAGTGGCGCGAGCTGCCTCATGGTGAGGTTCGTCCGGTAGTAGACAGCCACCACCAGCACCCGGTCGGCAAGCGGCAGACACCACGGTCGCCCGATTCGCGACCCGTCGCCACCACGCTCCCGCACCACCTTCAGCAACCGCTCGAACTGCTTCATCCGCAGCCCCGTGAACGTCTCCACCCACAACGGATCAGCCCTCAACACCCCACGCATACAAGGGAAATGCCCTGATCACAGCCCTCTGCAACACGCTTCAGAGGCGACTGACGGGTCCTGCCGCGAGCGAGTCCGATGCCATCGCAGCGCAGGTGGTCATCTCCTAGTGGCAGTTGATGGGTAGGGCGTTGCGGCCGAAGAGGTAGTCCGTCGCCTGCAGAGAGAGCGAATAGGCGTTGATTCCGCTATCGCAGTGCCCACTGCTGGTTGGTGCCGTTGTGGCAGGACCAGAGGGTGATCCTGGTGCCGTTGGCGGTACCGCCGGCGTTGGCGTCGAGGCACAGTCCGGACTGGACGCCGGTGATGGTGCCGTTGGGGTTGACGTTCCACTGTTGGTTGTTCTGGCCGTTGCAGTCCCAGACGATGACCGGGGTGCCGTTGGCGGTGCCGCCTCCGCTGGCGTCGAGGCACTTGTCGCCGTAGAGGGTCAGTTGTTTGCCGGCGGTGTAGGTCCAGGTCTGGCCGGCTGCGCCGGTGCAGTCCCAGAGTTGGGTCTGGGTGCCGTTGGTGGTGCTGGAGCCGGGGACGGTCAGGCAGCGGCCGGACTGCGCGCCCACGATCTGCTGAGCCGTTGTCGGCGGTGGGGTGGTGCCCTGCGGTCCGGCGGACGCCATCACCTCCTGGGCACCGGAAGGCCAGTTGCCATTGGTGACCGTGACATTGCCGGAGACCACGTTGCCGCGGTCCCCGTTGGTCACGTTCGTGCTGCCGTTGGTCGACCAGTTGTTGGTGACGGTCCAGTTCCCCATGTTCTCGCCGCCCCAGTAGTTGGCCGTCGCCCACGTACCGGTGTTCGAGAAGACATTGTTGGTGGCCGTGTAGTACTTCGAGCCCTCGTCGAAGTACACCCCGAAGTGTCCGTTGGTCCGCAGGCAGTGGTTCCGGCTGATCAGCGCGCTCGGGTTCCATCCGAGTGTGTAGATGCAGCCACCGTCGTTCATCTGCTGCATGACATCGTGGATGTAGTTGCCGATGAGCCGGTTGTTGGACGCGGTGGTCGGCGTCGTGTAGCGCGGCTGGTAGTTGTACAGGCCGCGGTTGGCATAGTGGTTGCTGCCGCCCGCGTCGTTGGCGCCCCAGCCGTACCCGATCGACATGCCGGAGTACGGCATGTTGTAGACCTCGTTCTGGGCGACGGTGCTGTTGGTGACGTACGTGGTCAGGACAGAGACGATGCCCCGGTAGTCCGCCCCGAGGTCGTGGATGCGGTTGTCGCTGATCGTGATGTCCCTGTTGACCATGCGCTGGTCGCTGGGGTGGTGGGCGTCGGCGCGCACGCCGCCCACGAGGATGCCACCGGCTGAGCTCCGGGCTATCTCCGACCGGGTCACCGTGATGTTGCGGGCGCCGAGGCCGACGCCGCTGGCGTGCGCGTTGGCGTCGTTGCCGATACCGATGGCCGTCTGGCCCAGGTTGACGAACTTGGAGTCGCTGAAGGTGATGGTGTCGGCGGCGGAGACCTGCACGGCGGACGGCATCTGCAGCCAGTGTGGCCGGGCGGCCTCGAACTGCGTGCAGCCGTTGTGGCAGGAGTCGAAGCCCGGCCAGCTCCAGTTGCCGGCGATGTACGCGCCGGTCTGCTGGTCCGCGTAACCCTGGTTGCTGCTGGGGCCCAGCCAGCTCGTACCGGTGAAGGTGATCCCGCTGAACGTGATGTGGTGCGCCTGCTCGCTGTACGTGCCCCCGACGTTCACCAGCGACTGCAGCGTCGGCAGTTCCACGCTGACGTTGCTCATGTTCTGCCCGGCCAGGGGGATGTAGTACAAGGCTCCGGCCGTGGGGTTGAGGTACCACTCGCCGGGCGAGTCCAGGAACTCGTACGCGTTGGACAGGTAGAACGGACCGGCCCGGTGTGGCCGCATGAGGGTGTCGTAGCCGAAGTTGTTGTTGTTCCACGCCGGCTGCTGCATCGTGATGAAGTTCGCACTGATGCTCTGCACCGGCGAGTACCGGTCGGTGAAGGAGTTGACGCTCTCCACCTCGATCCGGCTCTGGTCGGCCAGGTTGTTCAGATAACTCAGCGCACCGCCCGAGAACCTCATTCCGGCGCTGGAGGCCGTGAAATCGGCCCTGTTCACCTGCGTGCGTGCCCGGGTGGCGACGGCGCCGTCGACGTAGAGCTGCCGGGCATCGAGACCGGCGGGCACATCGGCCCGCCAGATGTTCCTGGCCGCGTCGGCCACCGACCAGCCGGTGACCGCCCGGGCACCGGTGATCACCGGACGCGCCGACGGGGCGGCCCGCCACACGACCGTGTGACCGCCTGAGCCGGAGTCCTCCGCCGTCAGCCGCAAGGGTTGGGCCAGCCGGTACACGCCGTCGGCCAACTGCACCACGATGTCGTCCGACATGTCGTCGTTGAGCGATCGCACCGCCGCCTGCGCGGCTGTCAGTGAGCACGGCCGCGCGCTGGAACAGTCAGTGCCGGTGCCGGAGGGCGAGACGTACACAGTGAGGGGAGCTGCGGATGCGGGCGCGGGGGACGCCATCACGGCGGTCGCGGCTAAACCGACTGTGGCGGCTCCGGCCAGAAGCCGCCTTCGTAGCGTGAGAGTTGTGGACATGTTTTCTCCTTAGGGCGGTTCCCGGGCCAAAGGGGATGACGGCAAGAGCGACCCCACCCCTAACGCCCGGTCAAGGGAGCGTTTTCCAGTCCGCGGAGGACAGCTCGGAGGTAGGCCAGCCCGTCACGGGCGAGGGTGTCCTGCGACGGGGCAAGCGGCCGCCAGATCGAGGCCGCGGTAGCGATGGCCTCGTTCTGCGCGGTGAACGACTCGATGCACACCGCGCCGCCGTAGCCGGTCGTGGCCAGGCCGGCGAGGAAGCGCGGCCAGTCGAAGTGGTCGGCGCCCGGGGTGCCGCGGTCGGTGCCGCTGACCTGGACGTGCTTGAGGTGCGGACCAGCCGTGGCGAGCGCCTCGTAGGGGTCGGCCTCCTCGATGTTCATGTGATAGGTGTCGATCATGAGACCGACGTTCGCGGGCAGGCCGTCGATCAGCTCCACCGCCTGCTCGACCGTGTTGACGACGCTCGTCTCATAGCGGTTGAGGGCCTCCACGCCGATGCTCACGCCCCGCTCCCCCGCGTGGTCGGCCACGGGCCGCAGGGCGCGGCGGACGTCCGCGTAGCAGGCCGCGCGCTCAGGCGGTGACATGCGCCAGGTCCGCCCCACCGCGGCGTAGACCGGGCCGCCGACGCAGGGCGCGCCGACAGCCACCGCACTGTCCACACACGTCTTCAGGTACGCCACGGTGGAGGCGACGACCTCCGGCGGGGCGTTCACGAGGTCACGTCCGGGCGAGGTGACCGCACAGACACCGACCGCGCGCAGGCCGTACGCCGCCAGCAGGTCCCGGGTGCGGGCCGGGTCCCAGTCGCCGGGTCGCTCGATCGGCAGCTCGACCGCGTCGAAACCGAACGCGGCGATCCGCGGCACCAGCTCGGCCATGGCCTCGTCGTCGACCGGCGAGGCCCACACCCACGGGTTGACACCGATGGTGTACACCGGACTACTTCCAGCGCCGCGGGTAACCGGGCAGGTCGGTGCAGCCGCACATCGCGTAGTGCAGCGGCGGCATGGCGGGGTCGACGTACTCGTCCAGGTTGTCCTGGGTGATGGTCGGCTGTGGCAGCTTCCACGGGTTCGGCACCTGCTCACCGTCGAGGATCTTCAGCGCCGCGATGATCGGGGTGCGCCACTGGTAGGTCGGGTAGGTCGGGGCGATCGCCGTGAGCTTCTTGTCCTTCCACATCTTCAGGAAGTCGAGCTGGTCCTCGCCGTTGATCGGCGGCACGGGCGTGCCGGCGTCCTCGAACGCCTCGACCGCCGCGCCCGCGACCGCCCCGGCGTCCATCCAGACGCCGTCGATCGTGCCGTACCGCTGGAGGTAGTCATTGACGATCTTCTTCGTCCTGGCCGGGTCGCCGTCGGTGAACTCGACGCCGACGACGTCGACGCCCGCCTTGTCGAAGGCGACCTTCGCCGCGGACCAACGGGTCTCCAGCACGTCGACGCCGGGCAGGATGCGCAGCGCGAGCACCTTGCCACCCCGCTTCATCTTCCGGGTGACGAACTCCGCCGCGACGTGGCCGAATCCGTAGCCGCCGATCGGGTTGATGAACGTCACCGGGCAGGTCGTGTCGACGCCGCGGTCGAAGACGATGACCGGCAGGCCCTTCTGACAGGCGGCCTTCACGGCCGGGGTGAGCGTCGCGGTGGTGTTCGGCGAGACGATGAGCGCGTGGCAGCCCTTGCCGAGCAGGTCGTTGATGTCGGCGATCTGCTTCTGGTCCTTGCCTTCGGCATCGACGTGGACGAACTCGGAGATCCGGCCGCGGTGCGTGTCGACCTCGGCCCGCATGGTCTTGAAACCGACTTGGCGCCAGGGGTTGTTCAGCCCCGCGTTGGAGAAGCAGATCTTGTACGGTCCGGGCTTCGTGAACTTCGCGGTCTCCACCATCGACGGGTTGAGCGCCTGCTCCCAGGGCTTGCCGGCCGGCCCGGTGGGCGCGGCGTCCAGGAGCGCGAGCTGCTTGTCGTAGTCGGCCCGCACGAAGAACTTCGACTGCTCACCGGTGCCTGACCCGGTGTCCGCGGAGGGCGAACTCGATGCGCCGGTGGTGGGCTCGTCGGTGGCGCAGCCGGCCAGCACCAGTAAGGTGCTCACGGCCAGCACCGTCATGGAATGCCTCACTGAATCCCCTTTATCTGGACGGGAAACGGAAGGACGCCGCCGCCACGGCGAACAGAATGATCGCGCCCTGGATGGTCGGTTTGAGGGCGCCGGAGACGCCGTAGAAGTTCATGAGCGTGAAGAGCGTCTCGAGGGTCAGCGCGCCCAGCATCGCGCCGACGACCGAACCGCGGCCCCCGCCCAGGGCGACACCGCCGAGGACCGCCGCGGTGATCGCGCCGAACTCGAGGCCGGCACCGGCCTGGAACGACACTCCGCTGTACCCGCCGATGAGGACCGCCGCGAGCGTGGCGGCGACTCCGCTGAGGACGAACGCCAGGGTCTTGGCGCGCCTCACGCGCACGCCGCTCAGCTCGGCGGTCCGCGGGTTGCCGCCGACGGCGACCAGGGTGCGGCCGAAGTCCGAACGCGTCAGCACCAGCGCCAGAGCGGCCGCCGCCACCAGGATGACCAGGGCGTACGGTATCCGGCCCAGCGCGGGCACGTCCTCGAACGCCGACCGGCCGAGCCGGCGGAACTCCTCGGAGAGGCCGCCCTTCGGGGCACCGTCGGACCACAGGTACACGGCACCGACGAGGATCAGGAACATCCCGAGGGTCGTGATGAACGACGGCACCCGCAGCCGCGTGGTGACGAGCCCGTTGACGAGACCGACGGCGATGCCGAACGCGAGCAGGAGCACGACGACAGGCCAGCCGGCCGACGGATCGCCGTCGATCAGCCGGGCGGCGACAACCACCTGCGCGGTGACCAGGGAGCCGACGGACAGGTCCAGCTCGCCGGAGACGATCACGAAGTACTGGCCGGCGGCGAGCAGGATGACCGGCGCGGAGCGGCCGAGGAACGACATCAGCGACGGCGGCGAGAGGAAGTCCGGTTGGCGTGCGGTCAGCAGAACCAGCAACACCGCCAGGATCACGATGATCGGTGCGAGACCGCCGGAGCGGAACGTGAGGAGCCGCAGGGGGCGCGCGATCCGCATGCTATGACGCCTTTCGCATCGCCCGGCGGGCGTAGACGGCGACCGCCGCGATGATGATCACGCCACGGATCACCTGCTTGAAGAACACGTCGACCTCGAGCTGGTTGAAGATGGCGTCGATGCTCGCGAGCAGCAGCACGCCGCCGACCGTGCCGACGACGCCGCCGCGCCCGCCGGCCAGGGCGGTGCCGCCGAGCACCACCGCGGCGATCGACTCCAGGTCGTACAGTCCCTCGGTGCCCACCCTTGGTGCGCCGGCGCCGAGCCGACTGGCGAGGTAGACCCCGGCGAGGCCGGCGCAGAGGGCGCACAGCACATGGGCGGTGACGAGGACCCGGCTGCCCCGCACGCCGGAGAGCCGGGCGACCTCCGGGTCACCGCCCACGGCGATCAGGTGGTGGCCGAAGCGGGTGCGCGCCAGCACGAACCAGGCCGCGGCGGCGACGGCGAGCAGCAGCAGGAACGACAGCGGCACCGGGCCGATGCGCTGGTACCCCAGACCCTGCACCAGGGCGGGTGCGGTCTTGCCGGCGGGGCCGTCGTATCCGTTGTCGAGGTATCCCTTCAGCAGCAGTCCGACGCCGACGGTCGCGATGAAGGGGTTGATCCGCGCTGTGGTGACGAGCAGGCCGTTGACGAGGCCGATGGTGGCGCTGACGGCGAGCGTCAGGCCGATCGCCGGCAGCAGCGCGCCGTCGTCACCGGCCATGGCCTCGGCGGCGACGAGGGTGCTCAGGCTGACCACGTACGCCACGGACAGGTCCAGCGAGCCCCCGACGATGACCAGCGTCTGGCCGACCGCGACGAGGCCCAGACCGGCTGCGACGTGCAGCAGGCTCACCGTCGTCGGCAGGCTGAACAGCCGGCCGCCGTCGACCGTGACGATGAGCCAGCCGATCGCCAGGGTGAGGACCAGGGCGACGAACACGCCGGGCGGGGTCCGCCGGGCCGGCAGGGACAGCGCGCCGCTCATCCGGCCGCCTCCCGCGCGGTGCCGACCGCCAGGGCGACGACATCCTCCTCACTCGCGCCGGCGGGTAGCTCGCCGGCGATCCGGCCGTCGCGCATGACGATGATCCGGTCGCTCATGCCGAGCAGCTCGGGCAGCTCGGACGAGACCATCAGCACGGCGGCACCGTCGCGGGCCAGCCGGCGGACGAGATCGTGGATCGCCGACTTGGCGCCCACGTCGATGCCCCGGGTCGGCTCGTCGAAGAGCAGGATCCTCGGGGCGAGCGCGAGCCACCTGGCGAGCACGACCTTCTGCTGGTTGCCCCCGGACAGGAAACGGATCTCCTGGTCCTCCCCCGCGGCGCGGAGCTCAACGGCCGCGAGCAGCTCCCGGACCCGCGCGGTCCGGGCACCGCGGCCGACCCGGCCCGGGCGGACGGCGCGGCCGGCCAGCAGCGCGTTGTCGAGCACCGACTGCTCGGCGACGATCCCCTCGCCCTTGCGGTCCTCGGAGACGTAGGCGATACCGGCCCGTATCGCGGCGCGGGGCGAGCGCAGCCGGACCGGCGCTGCGTCGACGGTCACCTGGCCGGTGCTGAACGGTGCGGCGCCGAACAGTGCGCGGGCCAACGCCGACCGGCCGGAGCCCTGCAGGCCGCCGACGCCGAGCACCTCGCCGGCGCGCAGCCGCAGGTCGATGCCGCGCAGCTTCCGGTTGCCTCCGCCCCGGACAGTCAGCCGCACCGGGCCCAGCTCCCGCGGCTTCGCCAGGTCGGGGTAGTAGCTCGACAGCTCGCGGCCGACCATGTGGCGCACCAGCTGATCAGGGCTGGTGTCCGCGGTGTCCAAGGTGGCCACCGCCCGGCCGTCCTTGAGCACGGTGATCCGGCTGGACAGGTCGAAGACCTCCTTGAGGCGGTGCGAGACGTACAGCAGGCCCATCCCGTGCTCCTGCAGCCGCCGCACGAGCGCGTAGAGCTGGTCGACTTCGTGGTCGGCGAGAGCCGCGGTGGGCTCGTCCATGATGAGCAGCCGCGCGTCGAGGGCGAGTGCCTTGACGATCTCGACCACCTGTTGTCGCGCCACGCCGAGTCGTCCCACGCGCGTGTCGGGCGGTAACGAGCCCTCCCCGATCGAGGCGAGGAGCTCCGCGGTGTGGCTGAGCATCGCCCTGCGGTCGACGAGCCCGCGGCGCAGGGGCTCGCGGCCCAGGAAGACGTTCTCCGCGACGGTGCGCTCGGGCAGCAGGGTCAGCTCCTGGTAGACGATGCCGATACCGGCCTGTTGGGCCTCACGCGGGCTGCGGAACGTCCGCGGTGCGCCGGCGAACTCGACCGTTCCCTCGTCGGGCTGGTGGACGCCGGACACCACCTTCATGAGCGTGGACTTGCCGGCGCCGTTCTCGCCGACGACCGCGTGCACCTCGCCCGGCCGGACCTGGAGGTCGACGCCATCGAGCACCCGCACGCCGAGGAACGACTTGCCGATGCCTCGCAGAGCGAGCAGCGGCGACGGCAGCAGGCCAGACATCGTGGAAACCTCTGCATTCGCGTCGTCAGGTCGAATAGCCGCGACATTTCACCGGACGCGATGGCGACATCGCGGCCCCGAGGGTAAATGCCTCGATGAGTGCCTGGCAATACCACCGGACATCACAGCAGGACATTCGCCGTTCGAACCGCTGAATGTGGACCGGCGATCAGCTGGCAGCGATTGATACGCAAGAATCTGTTATCGAATGGGCCCGTCCACAGTCGCGCACGAACCACGACGATCGATGCGGGAAATGCGTTATGGAATCGACCCGACGGCAGTCGCGCACCGAACCAACGACGATTGATGCGCAAAATGTGTTATGCAATCGGCCGCACCAGAACCATATTGACTCTTGCGATACGCCGCTGCATGCTGGCCGGCAGACCACGGGAGACGGTCGCATCTGGTGTGACGCCCCCCTCTCTTCCGTAGGGACTTGACTGCCCGTCACGGCGGACGGGATGACGAGCTGACGGCACACGCGTGCCTGCGACGCGCTCAGGTACTCCGGCGCATCGGAGGTGCGGCCGGCGCGTGCCCGTGGTCATGCCATCGTTGCTCCGCCGAATAGGAGACGGCATGCGTCGCATCATATTTATCTTCGGGGCGATCGCGAGCGTGCTCCTGTCGCTCGTCATCGCCCAACCGGCGTCGGCCGCGCCGGCCTTCCGAGCCCTGGTCTTCACGAAGACGGCCGGCTACCGGCATGATTCCGGCATGATTCGATTGGTCCCAGCGAGGACTCGAGCGTTTTCACCCCGGCGAACCTCGCCACCTTCGACGTGCTCATCATGTTCCAGACCTCGGGAATGGTGTGGGCCACGGCGGCCCAACGTCAGGCGGTGGAGGGCTACCTCGCCAGCGGCAAAGGCATCGTCGCGATCCACAACGCCACCGACATGGGCATCGAAAACGAGTACCCGTGGTGGGACCAGACCATCAACGGCGGGGCGCACATGCCGGAGCACTCCCCCGGTGTGCTGTCCGGCACCGCGATCGTCGCGGACAAGAAGCACCCGTCGACGGCCGGCCTGCCGGACCGCTGGAACCGCAGCGAGGAATGGTACAACTTCGACCGCAACCCCCGCGGCGACGTCCATGTCCTGGTCACCGCGGACGAGCGCACGTACAACCCGGGCCCCCGCGCCATGGGGCCGGACCACCCCATCTCCTGGTGCCGCAACACCGGCGGCGGCCGCGTGTGGGCCACCGGCATGGGCCACACCAGCGCGGCCTACAGCGAGACCCATTTCCGCAACCACGTCCTCGGGGGCGTCAAGTGGGCGGCCGGCAAAGAGCCCGGCGACTGCGGCGGCACCGTGTGGAGCAACTTCGAGAAGCGCACCCTCGACGACAACACCGCGGACCCGATGGCCCTCGCGGTCGCCCCGGACGGGCGGGTGCTCTACGTCCAGCGGGCCGGACAGTTGAAGATCTTCAAACCGACCACGAACAGAACCGTGACAGCCGGCACGCTCAGCGTCTACACCGGCGGCGAGGACGGCCTCACCGGACTGGCGCTCGACCCCGACTTCGCCAGCAACGGCTACGTGTACCTGTATCACTCCCCGGCCGGAGTCCCGACCGACATCAACCGGCTCTCCCGGTTCACGCTCACCGGCGACACACTCAACATGTCGAGCCAGGTGACGATCATCGACATCCCCGCGACCCGGGACCGCACGTTCGCCGAGCCCGGGCACACGGGCGGATACATCGAGTTCGGCCCCGACAAGAACCTCTACATCGGCACCGGGGACGACGTCCCACCGAACCTCGACTCCAACTGGCAGGGCTACGCCCCGCTGGACTGGCGGCCGGGCAAGGCCAACCTCGACGCCGCCCGCACCGCCGGCAACACCAACGACCTGCGGGGCAAGCTCCTGCGCATCCGGCCTTCGGCGGGCGGGGGCTACACCATCCCGGCCGGTAACCTCTACCCGCAAGGCACAGGGCAGACCCGGCCGGAGATCTACGCGATGGGCTTCCGCAACCCGTTCCGCTTCTCGATCGACCCGGACAACGGGTGGGTCTACCTCGCCGACTACGGCCCGGACCGGAACCCGCCCGCGACGAACCGCGGCCCCGAAGGGCTCGTCGAGCTCAATGTCATCAAGGCCCCGGGCAACTACGGCTGGCCGTTCTGCCACGGCGACAACCAGGCCTACGCGCCCTACAACCCGGACACCAGGGTCGTCGGCCCCAAGTTCAACTGCAGCGCGCCTGTCAACAACTCGCCGAACAACACCGGCCTGACCAGCCTCAAGCCGATCGTCGCGCCGAACATGTGGTACGGCTACGGCGTCTCGCCGAACTTCCCCGAACTCGGCTCCGGCGGCTCGGGGCCGATGGGCGGACCGGTCTACCGCTACGACGCCGCGAACCCGTCCGAGACAAAGTTCCCGCCCTACTACGACGGGGTCCACTTCTTCTACGAGTGGTCGCGCCACTCCGTCAAGGAGGTCCACTTCGACTCCGCGACCGCGGTCACCCGGACCAACTCCTTCATGCCCGCGAGCAAGTTCCTCAAGCCGATGGACATGGAGTTCGGGCCCGACGGCTCGCTGTACCTGCTCGAATGGGGCAACAACTTCGGCGGTGGCAACAACGACTCGGGTCTTTACCGCATCGACTACAACCAGGGCGGGCGGGCGCCGATCGCCAAGGCCAAGGGAACGCCCACCAGCGGGAACGCGCCGTTGACCGTGCAGTTCAGCAGCGCGGGGTCCACGGACCCGGATCCCGGTAACACGCTCAGCTACCACTGGACATTCGGCGACGGCACCACGTCCACGGCGGCCAACCCGTCACACACCTACACCGCCAACGGCAACTACACCGCCCAGCTCAAGGTCACCGACAACACCGGCAAGACGGCCTTCGCCAACGTGCCGATCACCGTGGGCAACACCGCACCGATCGTCACCATCACGATTCCGCCCGACGGCGGCATGCTGGACTTCGGCGACCGCGTCTCGTACAAGGTGTCCGTCTCGGACCCCGGCGGCGCGCCCATCGACTGCGCCAAGGTGTTCGTCAACCCCGCCCTCGGCCACGACGACCACCAGCACGAGACCACTGACTACCCGGGGTGCTCGGGCACCATCGACACGAAGCTGCTCGGCGGGCACCCCGAGGGCGCCAACCTGTACTACGTCCTCAACGCCCGCTACACCGACGACGGCGGCCCCGGCGGTGCCAACCCGCTCACCGGCTACGCTCAAACGATCCTCCAGCCCAAGCACAAGCAGGCCGAGTTCTACACGGACCAGTCGGGTGTACGGGTCGTCGAGCAGGCCGGCGCGGAGAGCGGCAAGCGGGTCGGCGACATCTCGGACAACGACTGGATCGCGTTCAACCCGATGAGCCTGTCGGGCATCACGAGCGTGAGCTACCGCCTGTCGTCGCCGAGCGGCGGCGGATCGATCGAACTGCGCGCCGACTCCCCGACCGGCACACTCCTGGCCACGACACCGGTGCCCAGCACCGGCGGCTGGAACGACTACCGGTCCACGCCGGCGGTGAACACTGCCGATCTCGCCGGCTCGCACCAGCTCTACCTGGTGTTCAAGGGCACCTCGAACAACTGGTTCGACCTCGACTCGCTCACCTTCGGCGGCAACGGGGTCGGCGAACCGGGCAGCGGCGACGGTGGCGGCGTGGCCGGTCGGACCTGGACGGTCGCGGCGCAGCACAGCGGCAAGTTCATGGACGTCAGCGATGCCTCGACCGCTGACGGCGCCCAGATCGTCCAGTGGCCGGCCACCGGCGGCAACAACCAGAAGTGGCAGGCCGTCGACGCCGGCGGCGGCGCCGTCCACCTGAAGGCGGTGCACAGCGACAAGTGCCTCGCCGTCACGGGTGGGTCCACCGCCCAGGGCGCGTTCCTGCAGCAGTCCACCTGCAACAACGGCAACCCGCAGAAGTTCCTCGTCACACCGACCACCACGGTGGGCGTGTACACGGTGAAGACTCTCCCGAGCGGACTGTGCGTCGACGTCAACGGCGGCTCGACCGCCGACGGCGCACGACTCCTGCAATGGAGCTGCCACGGCGGCACCAACCAGCAGTGGCGGTTCACCGCCGTCTAGCCCGTCCGGACGGGATGCCCGGCGCGGTCGCGCGCCGGGCATCCCACCCTACGAACAGGTGAGGAACCGCCATGGTGTTTCGGATACCTCGGCCCCGCCGGTACGGACGGCTGTCCGCGCTGGGCACCGTCCTGGTGCTCGTCGCCGTCGGCGCCACCGCGGTGGCGGCACCGATCGAGCCCGGGCAGAGCGCCCCCATCGTGGGCACGCAGTCCGGCCGCTGCCTGACCGTCCCCGGCGCCACCAACGGCACCCGGACCCAACTCCAGGACTGCACCGGCGCAGCCGGCCAGACCTGGACCTACACCACCGGCAAACAACTGACCGTCCAGGGCGACAAGTGCCTCGACGCCAGCGGACGCGGCACCGCCAACGGCACCCCGGTCATCGTCTGGGACTGCAACGGCCAGAACAACCAGCAATGGAACGTCAACCCCAACGGCACCATCACCGGCGTCCAGTCCGGACTGTGCCTCGACGCCAACGCCGGCGGTACCGCCAACGGCACCAGGATCACCCTCTGGTCCTGCCACAACGGCACCAACCAGCAGTGGAACTCGCCGACCCAGCCCCCGACCCCTCCGGTGCCGGGCGGCGCGGGCACGTGCGACATCTACTCCTCGGGCGGCACCCCCTGCGTCGCCGCCCACAGCACCGTGCGAGCGCTCTACGGCACCTACAACGGCAACCTCTACCAGGTCCGGCGCTCGTCCGACAGCGCGACCCGGAACGTCGGCGTCCTGAGGACGGGTGGCTCCGCCGACGCGGCGGCGCAGGACTCGTTCTGCGCGGGGACCACCTGTGTCATCACCGTCATCTACGACCAGTCCGGCCGCGGGAACGACCTGTGGTACCAGGGATCGAGTGTGGTTCCCGGCTCCAGCCAGAGCCGCCCGGCGAACGCGACGTCGGAGTCGCTGGCGGTCGGCGGCAGCAAGGCCTACTCGCTCTACATCAACCCCGGCAACAGCTACTGGCGGGACGGACACCTGACCGGCGTTCCGACCGGCAGCGCCCCCGAAGGCATGTACATGGTGACCAGCGGCACCCATGTCAACGGCGGCTGCTGCTTCGACTACGGCAACAGTGAGACGACCCGAGCGGCCGACGCGGCCGGGGCGATGGACGCGATCAATTTCAGCACCCAGTGCTGGTTCGGCGGGTGCGCCGGCACCGGCCCGTGGGTCCAGGCCGACCTCGAATGGGGGCTCTACTCCGGTGGCAGCCAGGCCTGGAACACGAACCAGCGGGCCTTCACCAGCAAGTTCGTGACGGCGATGCTGAAGAACAACGGGACGAGCCGTTTCGCGCTCAAGGGTGGCAACGCCCAGACCGGAAGCCTGACCACGCTCTGGGACGGCGCGCTTCCGCCCGGCTACAGCCCCATGAAGAAGCAGGGCGCCATCATCCTCGGCAGCGGTGGCGACTGCTGCAAGCCCGGCGGCGGCGCGAACCTCAGCGCCGGCACCTTCTACGAGGGCGCGATGGTGTCCGGATATCCGTCCGACGCGACCGAGAACGCGGTACAAGCCAACATCGTCGCCGCCGGCTACCGCTGAGTCGCTGCATCCATGAATGGAGAAACGTGATGCGACCAGGCAAGAATCGTCACCGATGGCGCACGCCGATCGCCGTGGCCACCACGCTCTTGCTCGCCGCGGCCGGAATCATCGGCGTCTCGCTGCCGTCCGCCGCCGCCGAGGTCCCCTCCCGCGCCGCGAGCGCCGGATGTGGCAAGCCCCCCGCGCTGTCGAGTGGTCCGCGCTCGATTCAGAGCAGCGGCAGGACGCGGAACTACATCCTGCGGGTGCCCGCCAACTACGACAACAACCGCCCGTACCGACTGGTCTTCGGATTCCACTGGAACGGCGGCACCGCGGGCGACGTCGACTCGGGCGGAACCAGCGGATACTCCTGGTCGTACTACGGCCTGCGAGCGATCTCGAACGACAGCGCGATCTTCGTCGCGCCTCAGGGCCTCGGGAATGGCTGGGCCAACTCCAATGGCGAGGATCTGACCTTCGTGGACGACATGATCAGGCAGATCGAGGCGGGTCTGTGTGTCGACACGAACCAGCGCTTCGCCGGGGGTTTCAGCTACGGAGGCGGCATGAGTTTCGCACTCGCGTGCGCCCGGCCGACAGTGTTCCGCGCGGTCGCCGTCTACGCGGGCGGGCAGCTGAGCGGGTGCAACGGCGGCACCCAGCCGGTCGCGTACATCGGACTGCACGGCTTGCGGGACCCGGTGCTCCCGATCTCCACAGGACGCTCGCTGCGTGACAGGTTCGTGCGGAACAACGGCTGCACTCCCCAGAACCCGCCGGAGCCGGCACGGGGCAGCCTCACGCACATCGTCACGACCTACTCGGGGTGCCGCGCCGGCTACCCCGTGGCATGGGCCGCGTTCGACGCGGGTCATACGCCGGGTCCTGTCGATGGATCGGCCGGCGACTACGAACCGGGTGAGAGGTCGTGGACCCGGGCGGTGGTGTGGAACTTCTTCACGCAGTTCGACGACACGACGCCGAACCCGGCCACGTTCCGGCTGCGCAACGAGGGTTCGGGCCGGTGCCTGGACGTCAACGGCTCAAACGCGGCCAACGGCACACCGATGATCATCTGGGACTGCCACAGCAACGCCAACCAGCAGTTCACCCAGAACGGTCCGGCGCTGCAGGTGCTGGGCAAGTGCCTGAACGTTCCGCCCGAGGCCGCCGCCGGCACGCGGGTGCAGATCCAGGACTGCAACGGTGGCGCCAACCAGCAGTGGGTCTTCAACAGCAACGGCACGATCCGCAACGGTCAGAACGGGTTGTGCCTGGATGTCAACGGCGCAAGCACCGCGGGCGGCTCCGCTGTCATCGTGTGGAGCTGCCACGACGGCGCCAACCAGCGCTGGACGCGGGCATAGGCGCACGAGTGAAGGCGGTACGTGACAACACGTGCCGCCTTCACTCCCTCCGTGGCGAGCCGGGGCGCACCACCATCACCGTGGTTCTACCGATCACCGAGGAGCCCAGAGATGAGACGGATCTTCATGGCGGTCGCCACGGTGCTCGCCATCGCTGTGGTGTCGCTCGGACGGCCGGCGGTCGCGTCGCCGGCAGCCGTGGCCACGCTCGTCGAGGTCACCGGCTTCGGCGCCAACCCGACGAACCTGCGCATGTACCTGTACGTGCCGGACCGCCTGGCGGCGCGGCCACCCGTCATGGTCGCCTCGCACTACTGCGGGGGAAGTGGCCCGGCCTTCCACGACGGAAGGCGGTACGCCTCGCTGGCGGACCGGTACGGCTACATCGTGATCTACCCGTCGGTGACGCGCAGCAGCAAGTGCTGGGACGTCGCGTCGCCACGGGCGCTGCGGCGCGGCGGAGGCAGTGACCCAGTCGGGATCATGTCGATGGTCGACTACGTGAAGCAGCGCTACCTCGTGGATCCCGCCAGGATCTTCGCCGTCGGTGAGTCGTCCGGGGCGATGATGACCAACGTCCTGCTCGGCCTCTATCCGGACGTGATCGCCGCGGGTGCCTCGATCGCCGGCGTGCCGTTCGCCTGCTTCGCCACGACCAACGGCTCGGAGTGGAACGCCGACTGCGCCCAGGGGCGGATCACGAAGACCCCGCAGCAGTGGGGTGACCTGGTGCGGGGCGCCTACCCGGGGTACACCGGGCCGCGGCCCCGGATGCAGATCTGGCACGGCACCAACGACGACATCCTGCGGTACCCCAACTTCGGGGAGCAGGTCAAGCAGTGGACGAACGTGCACGGCCTCAGCCAGACGCCCGCGCTCACCGACTCGCCGAAGGCCGGCTACACCCGAACCCGCTACGGCAGTACGTGCGGCGCCGCGCCGGTCGAGGCGATCAGCCTGCAAGGCCGGGGGCACGGTCTGCCGGACGAGGCCGCGGAAACCATCCGCTTCTTCGGCCTTGACGCGACGCCGCCCACAAACCCACCGCCGCCCACGGTTCAGCAGATCGTGGGCGCGCAGTCCGGCCGCTGCCTGACCGTCCCCGGCGCCACCAACGGCACCCGGACCCAACTCCAGGACTGCACCGGCGCAGCCGGCCAGACCTGGACCTACACCACCGGCAAACAGCTGACCGTCCAGGGCGACAAGTGCCTCGACGCCAGCGGAGGCGGCACCGCCAACGGCACCCCGGTCATCGTCTGGGACTGCAACGGCCAGAACAACCAACAGTGGAACGTCAACCCCAACGGCACCATCACTGGCGTCCAGTCCGGACTGTGCCTCGACGCCAACGCCGCCGGCACCGCCAACGGCACCAGGATCACCCTCTGGTCCTGCCACAACGGCACCAACCAGCAGTGGAGCCGTCGTTGAGCGGCGGCGCCGTCCTTCTACCTCACCGCCGCGGCGGCGGTCCTTCAGGAGTGGGCGCACGCGCACGCGCCGGGCGTCCCTGCCTGCTCGTGAGCACGTACTCGGCCAGGCCCGCACCGGAGGGCGGCACAGCCTGACGTCAGCCGCACCCGGCCCGGGAACTCGGAAGGGCCACCGCACAGTGGCCGGTGGCCCTTCCAGCGTGCCGCGTCAGCTCAGGGCAGGGTCCATTTCTGGTTGGCTCCGCCGTGGCAGGTCCACAGGTGCACGAGGGTGCCGTCCGAGGAGTTGGCGCCCGACACGTCCAGGCACTTGCCCGACTGCGGGTTCCGCAGCGACCCGTCCGGGTACGCCTGCCAGTTCTGGTTGGCGCCACCGTTGCAAGACCACAACTGGACCTTCGCCCCGTCCGCCGTGCTGTTACCGCTGACATCCAGGCACTTGCCCAACGCCTTGACCGTCGACCCCGGCGTCACCGTCCACCGCTGCCCCGCCGAGCCCGTACACGACGAGATCTGCACCGCCGTCCCATCCGCCGAGCCGCCGTCACGGACATCCAGACACTTACCCGCGAGCCCCACGACCGGACCCACGGCGGGGGTGGGTGGCTGGCTGCCGCCCAGCTCCTTGATCCGGACGTTGCGGAACGACACGTCGTCCCCCGTGCCGTGATTCTGGATGCCGACGTGGCCGGCGAGCGAGCGGGCGGGGTCGGTGTTGGTGAAGTCATTGATCCTCACGCCATTGAGCCATACCTGGAGCCGCTCGCCCTCCACCAGCAACTCGAAGGTGTTCCACTCGCCCGGTGGGTTGAGCGCCGCGTCCCGGGCAGCCGTGTCCGGGGCCTTGACGGCGTAGATCGAGCCAGTCGTGCGGTCAGGCGCGTCGGTGGCGTCGATCTGGACCTCGTAGCCGTTGTTCAGTGCCGACGACGGGTCGCTCGACGGTGGGAAGCCCACGATCACGCCGGAGTTGTCGTCGCCGAGCATCTTCCAGTCCAGCTTCAGCGAGTAGTCGGTGAACTGCCGGGCGCTGTACCAGAGCATCCCCATGCCGCCGTACGAGGCGAGGGTGGCGTCCGAGTTGGTGAAGCCGCCCGGGCCGGCCTGCGACCAGCCGGTGGTCGAGCCGTTGTAGAGGGTCGTATAGCCGAACTCGGGCCGGCAGTCGGCCTTGGTCCGGCCTGCCGCGTACCGGATGCCGCCGAGCAGGTGCGCCCGGAACGCCGGCTCCGCGTACGACGCCTGGCTGTGTCCGCCGCCGGTGTAGAAGGCCCGGCCCCCCGAGTAGGTCTTGCACCAGGTGTGCGGGTGGTCGGCGCCCATCGAGCCGCCCGAGTACGACGACTCGTCCAGCGTGGTGAGCACGCGCGCGGTGGTACGGGGGTTGGTCCGGAAGTTGTACCACTCATCGGTGCGGGTCCATGTCTGCGGCAGGTGGGCGGTCGCCGCGTGCACCCGCCCCTCCACCTTGACCTTGGCCTGCTGGACAGCGGGGTGCGAGGCGAAGTAGGCGCCGACCAGATCGCCGTAGAACGGCCAGTTGTACTCCGTGTCCGCGGCCGAGTGGACGCCGACGAAGCCGCCGCCTGAGCCGATGTACGACTGGAACGCCGACTGCTGGGCGTCGTTCAGAACGTCGCCGGTGGTGTTGAGGAAGATCACCGCCTCGTAACGGCTCAGGTTGCCGGTGGTGAAGTGGTTGCCGTCCTCCGTGGCCGTCACCGTGAAACTGTTCGCCGCGCCGAGGTCGCGGACGGCCTGGATCCCTGCCGGGATCGAGTCGTGCCGGAAACTGGCCGTCTTGGAGAACACGAGGACGTCGTAGGACGTGTCCGCGGCGTTGACGGGGCTGGGCTGCCCGAGGATGGCCAGGGCGGCGAGTGTCGCGGCCGCCCCACCGAGCAGGGTTCGGGGTTGTCTGCGCATGTCCGTCGCTCTCTTCCTGGTGACAGAAATCAGGGCAGGGTCCATTTCTGGTTGGCTCCGCCGTGGCAGGTCCACAGGTGCACGAGGGTGCCGTCCGAGGAGTTGGCGCCCGACACGTCCAGGCACTTGCCCGACTGCGGGTTCCGCAGCGACCCGTCCGGGTACGCCTGCCAGTTCTGGTTGGCGCCACCGTTGCAGGACCACAACTGGACCTTCGCCCCGTCCGCCGTGCTGTTGCCGCTGACATCCAGGCACTTGCCCAACGCCTTGATCGTCGACCCCGGCGTCACCGTCCACTTCTGCCCCGTCGAGCCCGTACACGACGAGATCTGCACCGCCGTCCCATCCGCCGAGCCGCCGTCACGGACATCCAGACACTTACCCGCGAGCCCCACGACCGGACCCACGCCGGGGGTCTGGCCGCCGCCGGGATTGAAGGTGAACGCGTCGACGTCGAAGAGGAATCCGGAGCCGCCGGCGAAGGTCAGGTAGAGCGTGGTGGTGCCGACCGGCGCACCGGAGATCGAGCCGCCCACGGTGGTGAAGTTCGACCACGAGCCGGTGACCGGGACGGTGGCGGAGCCGAGGACGGTGCCGGTCGGCGAGCCGGCCCGGACCTGCAACGTGCCGCCCGCGCCGGCTGACGACACCCGGGCGCTGAACGACGTGGCGTTGCTCAGCTTGTAGGGCTCGAATGCGATCCAGTCGCCGTTGTCGATGTCACCGACGGACTTGCCGCCCTCGGCGGTCGACTTGTCGAAGGTGGCGATGCCGGACGATGTCTTGTAGTGCTCGGCCTGCCGGTGCTTCGGCTGCAGGATGTGCTGGGTGTGCGTGGTGAGCCCGGCGTTGTCGGTGTACTCGGCATCGAAGACCCCGAAGATGTTAGCCGCGTCGTCGTGCTCACCGTCGACCGGGATGGTGATCGTGCCGGAGCAACCGGTCTTCGAGGTGATCGGATGGCCGTGGCTGTCGTGACCGACGATGTACGTCAGCTTGACCTTGGTGCAGTCGACCGTGCCGTCCTCCGGATCCGTCACGGTGATACGGAACGGCACGGTGTCGCCGAAGGCGAAGATCTCCCCCGCGGCGGGGCTGTCGATGGTCACGGTCGGCGCGGTGTTGCCGACGGTGATCCGCACGTCGGCGGTGCCGGTGGCACCCTGCGGGTCGCGCACGGTCAGCGTGGCCTTGTATTCGCCGTTCGTGTGGTACGTCTTCGTCGGGTTGGCGTCGGTGGAGCTGGTGCCGTCACCGAAGCTCCACGCATAGGTCAGTGCCCCACCGTCAGGGTCGGTTGAGCCGGCCGAGGAGAACGTCACGGTCAACGGCGCCGCGCCGGAGGTCCGGTTGGCGCCGGCCACCGCCGTGGGCGCCCGGTTGCCGCCGCCGACGTGGTCGAAGCGGTAAAGGGCGGAGTACTGGTCGCCCTGGTACAGCCCGGCGCCGTAGTCCAGCACGTAGTAGGAGCCGTCCGGGCCGAACGCCGAGTCGATCACCTGCTTGCCGTTCCAGGGGAAGCTGTCGATGGTCCCCGGGGAGCCGTCGGCGTTGAGGTGGATCGGCTTGATCCAGCCGCGGCCGAACTCCGTGGCGAAGAACTGCCCGTCGAACGACTGCGGGAACTTGGTGGGCGAGCTGACGTCGGGGTCGTACCGGTACACCGGGCCGGCCATCGGCGACTCCGAGCCGCTGCCGAACGCCGGCGGGCTGCCGGCGTCGCCGCCGTAACGGATCCAGGCGGCCTTGGCGGGGGGCAGCGCGCTCAAGCCGGTGTTGCGGAACGAGTTGTTCGTCGGCCCGCCCGAGCAGTTGTACTTCGCGCCTGCCGTGTTGGTGGCGAAGTCCCACTCGGCGTACGTCTCGGAGTTCGTGTTCGTGCCGGTGCAGTACGGCCAGCCATAGAACCCCGGGCCCGTGACGCGGTTGAACTCGACCTGGCCCTGCGGCCCGCGCGCCGAGGTGGCGCCGGCATCGGGGCCGTAGTCGCCGACGTAGACGATGCCGGTGGCCTTGTCCACGCTCATCCGGAACGGGTTGCGCAGGCCCATCGCGTAGATCTCCGGCCGGGTCCTGGCCGTTCCGGGCGGGAACATGTTGCCTGCCGGGATCGAGTACGACCCGTTCTCGTTCACCTTGATCCGTAAGATCTTGCCGCGCAGGTCGTTGGTGTTGGCGGCGGTGCGCTGCGCGTCGAACGCCGGGTTGCGGTTGGCCCGCTCGTCGAGTGGGGAATATCCGGCGGACTCGAACGGGTTGGTGTCGTCGCCCGTGGACAGGTACAGGTTGCCTGCCGCGTCGAAGTCGATGTCTCCGCCGGCGTGGCAGCAGATACCTCGGTCAGCCGGCACGTCGAGGATGTCCACTCTGCTGGACTGGTTGAGCGAGAAGTCGGCGTTGAGCGTGAACCGGGAGAGCCGGTTGACACCCTGCCACGCCGACCAGTTGCCGCCGGTGGTCGGTGCGTCGCCTCCTGGTGTGGACAGCGGCGGGGCGTAGTAGAGGTAGATGTGCCGGTTGGTGGCGAAGCCCGGGTCGATGCCGATGCCCTGCAGGCCGTCCTCGTCGTGCGCGTACACGGGGATGGTGCCGATCACCGTGGTGGTGCCGCCCGCATCCGTGCGGCGCACGGTCCCGTTGCGAGCGGTATGCAGCACCGACCGGTCGGCGAGTACGGCCAGCGACATCGGCTCACCGACCTCCGCGACTCCGCGGGCCAGTTGGACCTGCTGGAAGTCGGCGGCGTTGATCGGGTGCGCCGAGGCCGGGGTCGCACTGGACAAGGCGGCGATGAGAGCGGTCGCGACCAGGAGCAGAGCCGAACCAATGGCCTGCCAACGCGCGGTTGCAACCTTCCTGGTTTTCATGAACATGTCAATCACCCCCTTCCTGAACAGGTGGCTGCCAGGCTTGGGGCGCGCGCTGCCGCGCCGATGCCGTAGCGGGATGTCACCGCTTCGGCCTGCTGGGTGTGCTTCAGCAGGCCACTACGCCGAGCGGGGGCAACAGCTCGGAAACAGTAGAAGTCGATGGCCACCGCGCTGTCGGGTCACATCGACGACTGTGACGGTGCACCGACAAGACTAGAAGGCTTCAGCCCAATATGTCCACACTTCCCTCCGGACCAGCCAGGCTTTTGGTCTGTTGTGGAGCAAGTTACGAAGGGCCCGAGCCCTGTCAGGACTCGGTGCCATCTCCAACCCGAACTGGCGGGACGCAGACGGGTGCGTGATCGCCGCCGCCCGCGCGACAACCCGGCCGAGCCCGGCCACACCTTCGCCGACCACGAACACACCCTGCGCTCCGCAGCCGAGGTTGGAACGCCCGGAGTCCCGCGAGGAAGGAGCGGGGCGAGGACGAACGAGCTGGAGGCCGAGGAAGCGTCACGGCGCTCTCACACAGGCCTCACCAACTGTGCGGACTCTTCCCGGACCGTGAGGCCTGACCTGGCACAACACGCCCGCCCCTGGATCGGCTGGACGCCCCTGGACGGTCGTTACGACCTGCGCCATGTGGGACCGTCCTGTCAGAGCCCTTGGCCATCGCATGCGGCCACGGCCAGCGGATTGCCGCCCCACGGTGGCCGCGTGCGGGCCTCAGCGTGCAAGGCAGTGTTGGCCAGTCCCACCGTCTGGCCGGGAGTACGAGCAGTTGCCGCAGGGCCGACCGCTGCCTGCCGCCGGGCGGCCGCTCCGGGCAAAGATGCGGACCATTCCCGGGCCAACGACTCCGACGAGCTGTCCATGACCGCTCTGTGCGCAGGTCAGCGATGCGTTGCCGCTGTACCACCAGCAGACGAAGAACCTGCTGGCGGTCGCCCTTCGGGGGCGACCTAGGATCGCAACGACGAGGACTCCCAGGAGTTCACCCCGCGGGGCCAGTTGGCGGTCGCCCTCCAGGGCGGCCGAGGATCGCAACCTGACCATCCAGGGCAACGCGTACGCGTACAACCAGGAGTAGCGGTCGCCCTCCGGGGCGGCCAGGGATCGCAACAGAATCTGCCCGGTGGTCTCACCGAGGGCCACGACGTGGCCGTCGCCCTCCCGGGCGTGAAGGGTGTCAATATTCCGATCAGGCTGCTGAGCTGGGCGTTTCCTGTGGATGGTGAAGCGGTCGGGGTGGCGTGGTGTGGTACTCGTTGAGTAGTCCGCCGAGTACCTGCTTGCGCCTGACCGTGGCGGCGGGCAGGGGGATGATGTTCGGGTGGTCGTCTGGGGCTCGTAGGTTGAGGCTGCGGTGGGCTCGCCCGGCGTTGTAGTGCTCGGCGTACCTGGTCAGGACTGCACGTAGGTGTCGTTCGCCGGTGATGAGGAGGCGGTCGGTGCATTCTGCACGGGCTGTGCGTATCCATCGTTCCGCGAACGCGTTTGACCGCGGGCTCTGCGGCGGAGTCGGGATGACGGCTGTGCCGTTGCCGGCGAAGACGGCGTCGAACGCGGCGGTGAACTTGCTGTCCCGGTCACGGATGAGGAACCGGAAGCACCCAGCCCTCTCCTTGAGGTCCATGAGCAGGTTGCGGGCAAGTTGGCTGACCCATGCGCTGGTCGGGTGGGCGGTGACACCCAGGACGTGAACGCGCCGGGTGGCGATCTCCATGACGAAGAAGACATAGAGACGTCTGAGGAACACAGTCTCCACGTGCATGAAATCGCAGGCGAGCAGCGTGTGAGCCTGTGAACGGAGGAAGGAGCGCCAGCTCTGCTCGGAGGCTCGCTGCGGTGCGGGGGGGCAGGCCGGAGCGGCGCAGAACGCGCCGGACCGTGGCGGCTGCGACCCGATGGCCAAGCCGTCGAAGTTCACCCTGGATTCTGACGTATCCCCAGGTCGGGTTCTCTCTCGCCAGGCGCTGGATGAGCGCGACTGTCTCTTCCGCCAGCGGTGGTCGGCCGGGTCCGACCGCTGTCTGGTGCCACTTCCAGCGCACCAGACGGCGGTGCCAGGTCAACAGTGTGCCCGGGGTGACCAGCCGATGGCGGCGTAAGGCAGGTGGCAGGTGCCGGGCGAGAGCGGAGAGCACGGCACGGTCAGCCCATGAAAGCCGCGACCGCTCGACCTGTCGACGCAGCACAGCGACCTCATGCCGAAGGGCAAGTATCTCGGCGTCGTTCGCGGCGGCCGACCGGCCCAACAAGAGGAGGCAGCCCAGTAGTCGGCAGAAGATCAGGTAGAGCAGTCGCAGACCCACGATCAGGGATCATGCCCATACATGGGCGATCGCAAAGCCCCAGGTCAACCACCGTGCGGTAATAAAGACACCCTTCAACCCACAGGCTCCGGGGCGACTTCGTCTTCCACCAACCCGACGGCAGGCCACTCCACCCGCAATACGCACTCAACCGCTTCCACCTACTGTGCCGAGACGCCCGCGTCCCCCGCACCACACTTCACGACCTCCGCCACCTCGCGGCCACCATCTCGATCATCGCCGGCGTCCCGCTGACCGTGGTCTCGAAAACCCTGCGCCACTCGACACTGTCCACCTCCGCGAATATCTACAGCCACCTCACCGCACAAGCAGCACGCGACGCAGTTGACGCCATAGACAAAACCCTCACCCAGGCCGCCCGCCCGACCACTCCCCCACAGCCCATACCGGCCCCGCGACCACACAACCAGGTGACCACCATCAGACGGCCCACAGAAGCCACGAGTTACAGCAGCCCAGCCCCAAAGCACTCGGCCGCATGCGACCACCTTGCGACCACAAGCCGACAAAACGTCAGAAAGGTCGTTCCCTCACTTCGAGGAAACGACCTCCGACCTGCGAAAACGCTGGTCGGGACGACAGGATTTGAACCTGCGACCCCTTGACCCCAGCACCGAATTCCCCGGAATTACGGCGCTTTCCATAGGCGAAATACGTGCGGTAACGCCTGAGTTGTGCGGGGTCGCGCACACCGTGTGGCCCCAAATGGTCCCCACGACAATGCCTCCAAAAGCCAGCTTCGCTTCCACTTCCATCATGCCCCTCTTGGCAACATCCGACAAGAACTCACCAGAGAGACGCCAGCAGGGGGAATACCCGGAAACGTCTGGGAGTGCGGCTGCCTACCGCGCGGCCGCAACGCAATGCCTCACCGATCCGGAAGTCAGGCATCATCCGACAAGTACCCGTATGCCGCCTGAAGCGCAGCGATGAGTATTCGAGCCCCACACTCTTCGCCCCCGACCCCGCAGCCCTGGCCCCCTCCGCCGAGGCAGCCGGTACTCGAAGGGCACTGCGGACCTGGCCCGACGGCGAGCACACGCTCTACAACCACGCCGCCGAGCGCGACGCGCTGGTCGCCGACTGGTTCGCCGGCCGCCTCACGCCGGCCTCCGGATCCTGACGCCAGTCACACAGCGCCAGCAGGTCAATGTCGGCGGCCGGTGTCAGCACGCTCCGACAGCGACGAAAACTGACTTCGGCCTCTCCGGCGGGAGCGACGGGCGCCTCGCCGACTTCAGTGCTGAGGTACGGGTTCGGCTTCGTACGGACCGCTTTCGTGGCCGCTTTCGTGGCCGCTTTCGTGGCCGCTTTCGTGGCCGCAGGTCTCGTCGAGGCCGTAGGTTTCCCAGGCGGGGAAGGGGTCGTCCCAGGCCGACCAGCCCTGGGGGCCCAGGGCGTGTTCGTCCTCGGTGAGCAGGCATGCGGACAGGGCTTCGTGCAGGGCAGTGGCGTGTAGCCCGGTGCCTATGAAGACGAGTTCCTGTCCGTGGTCGGTGTCGTCCCCGGCCACGCTTCGGCCGTCACGAGCTGCGGAGGGCTCGAACCGGGCGACGGCGCCTGCCTGTGACCACAGTCCGGTCACCCGTGGGCGGGTGGCCAGGTGGAAGAAGCCCTTGGAGCGCAGGACGCTGCCGTAGGCTCCGCTTTCCAGGTCCATGGCGATGAAGTCCCACAGTCGGGAGGGGTGGAAGGGCCGGGTGGCGCGGAAGACAGTGCTGGAGATGCCGTACTCCTCGGTCTCCGGCACATGGTCGCCGTTGAGTTCCATGACCCAGCCGGGGGCCTGCTGGGCGCGTTCAAGGTCGAAGCGGCCCGTTCCGAGTACCTCCCCGGAAGCGACCCGGCCGTGGGTGGCGGGTACGAGCGATGCGGCTGGGTTGAGCCGGGACAGCGTCGCGGCCAGGCGTTCAGCGGCCTCCGGTGTCACCAGGTCGAGCTTGTTGAGGACGATGACATCGGCGAACTCGACCTGGTCCATGAGGAGATCGCTGACGGTGCGCTCGTCGTCCTCGTACTGGTCCAGGCCGCGCTCGATCAGCTCGTCGCCGCCGGTCAGCTCCGGCAGGAAGCCCGCGGCGTCGACGACGGTGACCATGGTGTCGAGGCGCGCGACCTCGCCCAGCGTGGCGCCGTCGTCGCGAGGGAAGGCGAAGGTCGCGGCGACGGGCATGGGCTCGGAGATGCCGCTGGACTCGATGAGCAGGTAGTCGAACCGCCCTTCCCGCGCGAGCCGGTCCACCTCCTCCAGCAGGTCGTCGCGCAGGGTGCAGCAGATGCAGCCATTGGTCATCTCGACCAGGCGTTCTTCAGTGCGGGAGAGGGCCGCGTCGCCGTCGCGGACGAGCGCGGCGTCGATGTTCACCTCGCTCATGTCATTGACGATCACCGCGACCCGCAGCCCTTCGCGGTTATTGAGGAGGTGATTGAGGAGGGTGGTCTTGCCGGATCCCAGGAAACCCGACAGGACCGTCACCGGAAGCTGGTCGGACATGGCGCGGTCAGTCCTCGGGGCGGAGCAGACCCCGCCGGTAGGCGGGGACGAGCCGCCGCGGCACCTGGTGTTCGCGTCCGTCGATGGTGATCGTCACCAGCTCCGGCGTACTCGCCTTCCACTGCGCGCGGCGATGGCGGGTGTTGCTGCGGGACATCTTCCGTTTGGGTACTGCCATGACATGGGTCCTTTCCTGGCCGGTCTTGCTCAGCCACCATATATGAAAATGGATACCGTTTCCATGTAGCGTACGCGGTGGCCGCTGCGACGTCGTCTTTGAGGAGGAGAAGTGCCGTTGGTGGTGTTGCGGGTGCGTAGGACCGCTCATGCGTTGGTCACCGCCATTGGATCGGTGGCGGAGTGAGGACCAGGGGAGAGGGTCGGCTGTTGCTGGGCCTGGTGTCCGGCAATACCCCTGAAGCGCGAGGTCGCGTGCTGGACCTGCTGCTGCGCGCCTCGCCCGATGCGCTGGTGCTCTCGGTCTCGATCGAGGGTGACGAGGCGGGGTCGTACCCCTTCGTGCAGCGCTTCGTCGCAGGTGCTGACGAACGGCAGCGAGCGTCGCTGTCTCAAGTGGCCACCGGAGACCCCGCGGTAATTGTGCGTCAGGATCTGCGCGCCATCGCGCGGGAGGCCCCAGGCTCGCATGTAGTGCTCGCCCTCCCCGGCAATGTCGACCCCGCGCCGTTTCTGGCCGAGCTGTCGCGCACCCCGCTGGGCAGGACTGCGCTGTCGGACCACTACGATCTGGCGCCGCTCGCTGTCGGCGTCGACCCGGGCCGGCTGTTGAGCGACCTGGGATGTGTGCACCGTGCCGTCCACGTCTTCGGCCACCATCCGCACGCCGAGCCCCTCACGGTCGCCGAGGCCGCTGCCCGGCAAGTGGAGGCCGCCCAGGTGATGGTCCTGCGGGATGGGCGGCGGGAGGATGACGGCCGTCGGGAAGGGCCCCGCGCCCTGCTCGCCCACCTCAACCCGTCCGCAGAGGTCCTCCTCGACGCTGAGGAACGCGACAGCGCTCGGCTGACGACGCTGACGCGCCCCGGCCCTGGGTGGACCGCGGCCGGATCGGCGGACCGGCTCGATGTGGTCGCTCCCGTCGTGCGCCGTCGGGGCGTCGACCACGGTGTGGTCTCGGTGCTGTGGCGGTCCCGGCGCCCGCTGCACCCCGAGCGGCTGGCGGAGGGCCTCCCTCAGATCATGCCCGCGGTGGTGCGCAGCAGGGGGCACCTGTGGGTGGCCACCCGCCCGGACGCGGTCATCTCCTGGCGCTCGGCCGGTCGCCATCTCGAACTGCGGGAGGCCGGGCGCTGGTTGGGGGACGGCGATACGGAAGGCTGGCGGGCCGCCTCGCCCCAGCGCCGGACGCTGGCCTCGTGGTACTGGGACGACTACTACGGCGAGCGCCGCAACGAGATCGTGTTCACCGGTGCCGAGATGGACCAGTTCGGGCTGCGCGCCGTGCTGGACGCCGCCTTGCTCGACGACCGTGAACTGGCCCTCGGCGCCGACCGCTGGTCCTGCCTGCCCGATCCCCTGCTCGGCGCCGATACGCAGGACCTGGACGGCTGAGCCGTGCGATCCCCGACGGCCGGATGGTCTCGGAGACCGCCCGGCCGCCTCGCCGACGTCAGGCGGTCCTGCGGGGGTTCACCAGCTACTTTTTGTCACCCCGGGCAGTTCGCCCGCGTGTGCCATCTCGCGCAGCCGGATGCGGGACAGGCCGAAGGCGCGCAGATGACCGCGGGGGCGGCCGTCGATGGAGTCACGGTTGCGCACCCGGGTGGCACTGGCGTCGCGCGGCTGGCGGCGCAGCTCCCGCTGAGCGTCGAGGCGTTCCTCGTCCGAGGTCCGGGGGTCGGCGATGATCGCCTTGAGCTCGGTGCGGCGCTTGGCGTATCGCGCCACGATCACGCGCCGCTGTTCGTTCTTGACGATCTTGCTCTTCTTCGCCATCAGACCTTTACTCCCCGGGCGCGGATGCGGGCCACGGCGGCCTCGATCCCGATCGCGTCGACGGTCTTGATGGCCTTGGTGCTGAGCGTGAGCCGGATGTGGCGGCCCTCGCTCGGCAGCCAGTAGCGCTTGCGCTGGATGTTCGGGTCGAACCGGCGCCCGGTGCGGCGGTGGGAGTGGGAGACGTGGTTACCGAAGCCGGGTTTCCGGCCGGTGAGCTGGCAGTGGGCGGACATGGCTCCTCCTGCTTCTCGTCGCTGTGCGGATGCAGCACCGTAGCACCTACATGAAAATGAAAACCAACTCTATGTATGCTTGCGTGCATGGCCCGGAACGAACTTCGCCCGATCATCAAGCTGCGGTCCACTGCCGGCACCGGCTACACGTATGTGACCCGCAAGAGCCGACGGAACGACCCCGACCGCATGACCCTCCGCAAGTACGACCCGGTCGTCGGCCGCCATGTCGACTTCCGCGAGGAGCGCTGACCGCCATGAAGCCCGGCTCTCACCCCCCGTACCGGCACGTCGTCTTCCGCGACCGGGCCGCCGACTTCGCCCTCCTCACCCGCTCCACCGCCACCAGCGACAAGACCGTCGAGTGGGAGGACGGCCGCACCTACCCGGTCATCGAAGTCGAGATCTCTTCGGCAAGCCACCCCTTCTACACCGGCAACCAGCGCGTCGTGGACACCGCGGGCCGCGTCGAGCGGTTCGAGCGGCGCTACGGACGCGGACGGAGGGACCGGTGAGCGCGGACGAGCCCCGGCTGGCCGTCGCTGTCGTGGGCGGACTGCACGCCGACGCCCGCCGTGCCGCCGTCGAGGAGATCCTGCGTACGGTGCCCGGCTCCGTGGCGCTGCACCACGACCTGTCCGCCGCCACCGACAGCGCCGTACACCGCACTGTGCACGATGCCACGGGGCTGCTCGACAGCGGCGAGGCGCCTTTGGTGAACGATTGCGCGTGTTGTGCGCTGCGCGAGGACATGGTGCCCGAACTGCTGCGGCTGGCCGCGGGTGGCGGCCACCAGCTGGCCGTGGTGGAGCTGTGGGACTCGGTCGAGCCGCAAGCCATGGCCGCCGTCATCGCCTCCGAGGGCACGCCCCTGGAGCTGACCGGGGTGGCCACGGTCATCGACCCGGCCCTGATCGTGCCGTACCTGTCCAACGGCGATGACCTGGCCGACGTCGGCCTAGCCGCGGCCCCGACCGATCAGCGCACGGTCGCCGACACGTTCGCCCGGCAAGTGGAGTACCCCACCGTGATCGCCGTCGCCGAGGACACCACTTGTGAGGAGCCCGCAGACGACGGCGACCACGCCCTGCTCACTCAACTCACCCCTGGCGCACGGCAGGTGCGGCTCGACGAGGGTGCCCTGGGGCCCGCGCTCCTCCATGGCTTCGATGTCGAGGCTGCGGCCGTCCGTCAACATCCGGCGTGTGCGCTGCTGCCCCAGGACAGTGACGAACACGGCGTGAGCACCCTCGTCTGGCGACGGAGGCGCCCCTTCCATCCGGGTCGGCTCCACGCCGCCCTGGAGGACCTGTCCTGCGCCGCCGCGCGCAGCCGGGGACGGTTCTGGCTGGCCGACCGGCCCGACACCTTGCTGTCGTGGGACGCGGCCGGCGGCGCGCTGTGTGTGGAGTCCGCCGGTCCCTGGCTGGCCGCCCTCCCGGACGCCGCCTGGGAGATGGTTCCCGCCGAGCGCCGCGTCGCCGCCTCCCTGGACTGGCACCCGGAACACGGCGACCGCTGCCAGCACCTCACCTTCACCTCGCCCGGTCTCGACCGCGACAACCTGCTCGCGCTGCTCGACTCGTGCCTGCTCACCGACGACGAGTCCGCGGCGGGAGCGGACGGCTGGAAGCACCTCTCCCACACCTTCGACGAACTGCTCGATCCCGCGGTGTGAAGCGCGTGGCGAGCACCGTACAGAAAAGGACGCATCATGTCTCGACGTATCGGCACCAAGCGCCAGGACACCAAGCACCGCCGCGTCAATCCACTCGACGCCGCGGGCATCACCTACGTCGACTACAAGGACACCAACCTGCTGCGGAAGTTCATCTCCGACCGCGGCAAGATCCGCAGCCGCCGGGTGACCCATGTGACGCGACAGCAGCAGCGCCAGATCGCCCGCGCCATCAAGAACGCCCGCGAAATGGCCCTGATCCCCTACAGCTCCCGATAGCCACCCCATGAAGGAGCCCAGAGAATGCCGCATGGAGCATTCGGTCGTCCGAACCGCCCTTTCACGCTTGCCGTGTGCGTGAGCTGTCGCGAGGGAGCAGACGGTGGTGAGGTGATGGAGAGCCTGCGGAAGGCGGTCCAAAGCTCTTCGCACGGAGTGCTGGTTTCCACCGGGTGCCTGGGCAAGATCCTGGACTGCCGTCGCCGCCGTGGGCTCTACGCTGCCGTGCAGCCGTGTGCGGTGGACCGCAAGCCCAGCGGGCCCGTGGTGCGGGCCGGGCCGATCGTCACCATCGCCGACGCCGAGGCGCTGGGGACGTGGCTGCGGCGAGGGATGCCGGACGACGGCTCACTGCCTGACCGGCTGCGTGCGGCCCCTGCTCCGTCGCATGTCGCCCACCTCAACTGACTGCCTCGTATGCCCGGCAGGGCACCTCTTCCGTACCGAGGCCGGGGCCCGACGGTCGTGCCGTCGGGCCCCGGCCTCGCGGTGTTGGTGGTCTTTCGGCGACCGTCCGCCTGTGCGGGGTCAGGGCGTGCCGCGGATGCCGAGGCGTAGGTGTTCGGTGTGGTGGACGGCCTGGTCGAGGAGTTGGGCGACGTGATCGTCATAGAGGCTGTAGACGATGCGGCGGCCGTCGCGGCGGCGGGTGATCAGGCCGAGGGTGCGCAGGAGCCGAAGTTGGTGGGAGATAGCGGATTGCTCCATGCCGATCCCGGTGGCGAGTTCGGTGACGGAGTGCGGCGAGTGGCGCAGTGCCGTGAGGATCAGCAGCCGGGAGGGGGTGGCCAGGGCCTGGAGAGTGGTGGCGACGGTGGCCGCCGTGGCGTTGTCGAGGCGGGCGGCCGCGAGGACATCGCGGCCGCCCCTGGCCTCATCGGCGTGCACGACCGCGACCGCGCCCGCGGGTCCGTGCCCGGGCTTCTCCCGGTGGGCGGATGAACTGCAACTCCAGCGTGGCCGGTGGTGCCGCCAGGCCGGGTCCGCCCGCGGCGACCCAGCCGAGGAGGTCGTCGGTGCAGTCGTCGTCCTTGGCCCAGCCGATCCATGTCGCGCGGCCGCCGCCCCGGCGTCCGGCGGCGGAGGGCTGCACCACGATGACGTTGGCCTGGTCGCACGGGCCGAGGCAGTCCGTCGTGCGGACGGCGAGCCGCCCGCCGGAATCGGCGGCCGCGGCCCGTAGCCGGTCGAGTTGCCACTGATGGTCGGTGCCGGGGTGCTTGCGCGGGTTGCCGCAGCAGCAGCCCCGGCAGACGACGAGTGTGCACGGTCGGTCGCGGGCGGCTCCCACTGTGGCCATGCGCGGGCTCACAGCGCGGTCCGCGAGGGCAGCCGGTGGGCCCGTATCCGACCGTCCCGGTACGCGGTGACCAGCAGCTCGGGTCCGGCCCAGGTCAGCGCGGCGACGGCCGCGTCACCGTCCAGCGTGTGGGCAGGGGAGAGCCGTGACTCCGGGCGCCCCGCGGTGGCGTGCCACAGCGCGACCGTGCCGTCGGCGCCACCGCTGGCGAGGTGGCTGACTCCGCCGGGACGCCAGGTCAGCGCAGTGACGGCCTTGTGGCAGCGCAGGGAGCGGGGGGCGGTGCCGGCGGGGCCCTTGCCGGAGAAGTCCCAGACGGTGACGTCGGCGGCGCCGTCGGCGGCGAGCCAGAAGCCCGTGTCGTCGAAGGCGAGGCGGGAGACTTTCCCCGGGTAGCCGGACATGGTCAGTTCGCCGCCGTCGCGGGTGCGCCAGATGTGGATGGAGGCGTCCTGGTTGCCGCTGCAGATCCACCGTCCCGTGGGCGCGACGGCGAGAGCGAGGTGCGAGCCGATGTAGGGGTAGGTCGTCACTGGCTTGAGGGTATGCCGTTCGTGGCAGCGCACGGCACCGTAGGCGGCGACGGCCAGGCGTCGTCCCTGGCGCAGCCAGGCGAGGTCGGTGATGGTGCTGGCGGCGGGCTCGGTGGCCCATAGTTCGTCGCCGTCGGGGGTGAGAACGAGGGCGCGGCGTCCGGTGGCGATGGCGACCCGCTCGTGGTCCGCCCACGCCGCTGTGGAGGACCAGGCGCCGCTCTCATGAACCACCGTACGGTCGTCTTCCCTGCGCCACAGTGCGTAGCCGGTGGGCCCGGTGGCGGCGGCGTGCCGGGCATCAGGGGCCAGGGCCACGTTCAGCGCTCCGCCGGGAAGTTCGAAGGTGGTGATGCCCGCTCCGGTGGCGGCGTCCAGAATCCAGACCGTGCCCGCGGCGCCCGCGACCGCGATGAGGTCGTGGCGCGCGCTGAGGGCGACGGGCGCGTCGTCGACGGCGGTGTCCCAGGCCGTGGCGGGACCGGCGTCGGATGCGGTGATGCTCATGCGGCGGCTCCGGCGGTGACCAGGCAGTCGGCGAAACCGCGCTCCAGCGCTTCCCGGTCGAGGTTTCGGCCGATGAAGACCAGCCGGTTGCGGCGCTGTTCACCATCGCGCCACGCGCGTCCGAACTCGCCGACCAGCAGCATGTGCACACCCTGGAAGACGTACTGACCGGGCGCTCCGGCGATGGCGAGGATGCCCTTGGAGCGGAAGATGTCGACCCCCTTGGTGCGCAGCAGGGTGCCCAGCCACTGGTTGAGGCGGCCCTCGTCGAGTTCGCCGGTGAGGTCCAGGCCGACCGAAGTGACGGTGGTGTCGTGCTGATGATCGGTCTCGGTGAGGAAACTCGGATCCTCGGCGAGCACCCGCTCCAGGTCGAACGCACCGACGTCCAGCACCTGCGGGAGAGGGATGTCGGCGTGCTGGGCGGGGATGATCTGCACGCCGCTGTTGATGGCGCGGATGCGTGCGGTGACCTCGGCGATGGTGGCATCGTCCACCAGGTCGGTCTTGTTCAGCACGATCCGGTCGGCGAAGGCGATCTGCTCGACGGCCTCATTCTCCACGCCCTCGGGCTTAACCTCGTCCAGATGCTGGAGGACGTGCGCGGCGTCGACCAGGGTGACGATGGCGTCCAGCCGCAGCCCGGCGGCGATTTCGTCGTCCATGAAGAAGGTCTGGGCGACGGGAGCGGGATCGGCGAGGCCGGTGGTCTCGATCAGGATGTGGTCGAACTTCTCGCGCCGCCGCATCAGCGCGCCCAGGATGCGGATGAGATCTCCCCGCACGGTGCAGCAGATGCAGCCGTTGTTCATCTCGAAGATCTCTTCTTCGGCGTCGAGGACGAGGGCGTCGTCGATGCCGACCTCGCCGAACTCGTTCTCGACGACGGCGATCCGCATTCCGTGCTGCTCGGTGAGGATGCGGTTGAGCAGGGTCGTCTTGCCGGAGCCGAGGAAGCCGGTCAGTACGGTGACGGGGACGCGCTGGTCACGGGGCTCGTCGGATGTTCGGGCGGTCATTCGGGCTCCTTCGGGTCACGGGCGATCAGGGCGGCCCGCAGGTCGTCCTCGGTGATTTCTTCGGCGGTGGTGTGCAGGGTCCAACGGCGGCCCCGGCCGTTCAGGGGGAGAACGGCGATGACCGTTTCCACGGGCGGGCAGCCGGGTTCGGTGCAGGTGAGTTGCCGGACGACGACGGCGGTGTCGTCGTCGAGTCCGAGCAGGCGCCGTACGGTCTGCCTCAGCTCGCGCAACTGCGGGCTCGGTCCCGGTCGGGCTCCCAGCGGCATGGCGGCGGTTCTCCTTCGTCGGTGACGGGTTGACAGTCGGCGCAGATGCCGGTGAGTTCGACGGTGTGCTCCACCGCGGCGAATCCGGTGTCCGCTCCGATCCCGTCCGCCCAGCGCTCCACGGCCTCGGAGTCCACTGGGCGGCTGCGGCCGCAGCAGCGGCAGATCAGGTAGTGGCGGTGCCCGTCGGCGGGGCGTGGCCGGTAGAGCCGCTCCCCCGCGTCATCGCGGACGACGTCGACGCCACCGGCTGCCTCAAGATCCCGCAGGGCGCGGTAGACGGTGGTCAGCCCTATAGAGACGTCGGCGGCGGTCAGCAGCGCGTGCAGTTCCTGCGCCGAGACGAAGTCCTGACACCCGGTGAGGACACGCAGGACGGCGCTTCTCTGCCGGGTCGTCCGGCTGGTCATGGCGGATCACCTCCACTGACGCGTGGCGGGAGCGGTACGATCCTGAGCGTAATTGAAAATGAAATCCATCGCCACATGAATGATGGCTCATACTTTGTCGGTGCTCGACGCCGCGGGTCCGCGCGCCCAGCTAAGGTGGGTCGCCGTATGTCGACTTGGTGAAGGTCCTGTGCGAGGAGGCAGGTTGGGCAGCGATGTCGACCTCGCGCCGCCGCCGTCGTCCGCAGACCGCGACAGTGGTGGGGTGACGTCTCCCCCGACGGGGCCGGTGGGTTGCGCGCGGCGGCGGTACGCATCGCCTCTCACGCGCTGATCGCGGGCATCCCGGTGGCGCTGCTGGGTGGTGTCGCCATCGCGTTGGGGCCGAAGATCACCGCCGCCCTCGACGACCGGGCGGTGGCGGCGTGGCGGACGGTGTTCACCGCGATCGTGATCCAAGGGGTGCCGTTTTTACTCCTGGGCACGCTGGTGTCGGCCGCGATCAGCGCGTTCGTCCCGGCGTGGGTGTTCACGCGGGTGCTGCCGCGCAACCCGGCGCTCGCCGTACCCGTGGCGGGCGCCGCCGGGGCGGTGCTGCCCGGCTGTGAGTGCGCCTCGGTGCCGGTGGCCAGTAGCCTGATGCGGCGCGGGGTGGCCCCGGCGGCGGCGCTGGCCTTCCTGCTGTCGGCCCCGGCCATCAACCCGATCGTGCTGGTCGCGACCTACGTGGCCTTCCCCGGTAATCCGCAGATGGTCGCGGCCCGTCTGATCGCCTCGCTGCTGACCTCCGTCGCCATGGGCTGGCTGTGGATCCGGGCGGGCCGTGAGGAGTGGCTGCGGCTACCGAAGGGACCGGTCGGGCACACCCCTGGCGCGAGCCGCGCGGAGGAGTTCCGGCTCTCACTCCAGTACGACTTCCTGCACGCCGGGGGCTTCCTCGTGGTCGGCGCGGCGGCCGCGGCCACCTTCAACGTCGCGGTGCCGCACTCCGTGCTGCGCACCTTCTCCGACTCCCTGTGGTTGTCACTGACCCTGCTGGGGCTGCTCGCGGTGATCCTCGCGGTCTGCTCCGAGGCCGACGCCTTCGTCGCCGCATCGCTCACCGGTTTCTCACCCACTGCCCGGCTGGCCTTCATGGTGGTCGGCCCGATGGTCGACCTGAAGCTCATCGCTCTGCAGTCCGGCACCTTCGGCCGCGCCTTCGCCCTGCGCTTCTCGTCGGCCACCTGGGTCGTGGCGGTGCTCTTCAGCGGGCTGGTGGGGTGGTGGCTGCTGTGAAGCGCAACATTGAGGTGCTGCTGCTCCTCTTCTTCGGCGTCGGCCTGCTGCACATCTCCCTGCTGACCGATCTGTATCTGCGCTATGTGCGTGCTGGTCTGCGGCCCGCGCTCATCGCTTCGGGGGTGCTGCTGATCTTGCTCGGCGCGGTCAGCGCTGCCCGCGACGACTTCCCGTTCAACCGCCCCCGCACCGACCAAGTCCACGAACACGAGCACGGTCACGCGGGCGGTCCGAAGGTCGCCTGGTTGCTGTACGTGCCGGCGCTGACCATCCTGTTCCTGGCCCCGCCCGCCCTCGGCTCGTACACCGCCTCGCGGGGTGACGCCGAGACGCCGACGGCGCCCGCCTCCACCACCGGCGACAGCCTCTACCCCGCGCTGCCGGGCAAAGGCGTGGTCGAGATGTCGCTGAACGACTTCACCTCCCGTGCGGTCTGGGACACCGGCGGCTCACTGAAGGGCCACACCGTGCGCCTCACCGGATTCGTCACCCCCGGGCGCCATGGCACCTGGTACGTCAGCCGCCTGGCCATCAGCTGCTGCGCCGCCGACGCGACGGTGCGCAAGGTGCGGGTGCACGGGATCACCGCCCCGCCCGCCTACGCCTGGGTGACCGTCACCGGCACCTGGCATCCCACCGGAAAGATTGGTACGGATGACGCAAGCGCGGCCCTGGACGCCACCGCGGTCCGGCGTGTCCCCGCGCCCAAGGACCCGTACAACGATGTGGTGGCGACTCGGGCGGGCTCGTGAGCCCGGCGCATGGGTGAGCCCCAGGCCAGTGGCCTGGGGCTCGGTCGTGTGGCTCGATGTCAGCAGTCCCGGAACTCGGGAGACTGGTTGAGGATCTGGGACCGCGTGGAGGTGAACTTCGCGTAGGTCGAGCCTTCTTCGGTGCCCGGGCGGAACACGGCCACCCGGTGGCAGTTCATGAAGGCGAGAGTGACGCCGAAGTGGCGTTCCAGGCTGCCGCGGATGGCGTCGCTGGCGAGCGCGCGCAGCAGCTGGCCACGCTCGGCCTCGGACGGGGGCGGGGTCTGGTTGTCGGCGAACTCGGCCTCACCCTCGCGGAGCGCGCCCGCCAGCCCGGCGATGAGGTCGTAGGCGTACGGCAACGATTCCCGGACGGTGGCGACGAAGTCCTGCTCACGGACCTCGCCCTGCTCGGCCTGGGCCAGAAGTTCCGGTGCGACGTTCAACGACATGGCGGCTGTGTGTCCAATCGGTCGGGTTACGAGTGATGAAGCGTGGCGTTCAGCCGACAGTGGCGGCGTGGGCCTCCGGCTCGGAGTGCGCGGCCAGCGCGGCCGGTCCGTGCCGGAAGTCGGGGTCGATCTGGGTGCTCAGGTCCTGGCCGGTGGAGCGGTTCGCCCAGGCGTGGGCGTTGCGCAGATGGAACTCGATCGCCTGTCGCTGGAAGGTCTCCCAGTCCTTGGTGCGGGAGTCCACGGCGGTCCGCAGCTCCTCCAGCGCCAAGCGGTGTTCGGGCTCGAGGTCGCCGGTGTGGCGGCCCTGTTCGCGGGCGCGGACCCAGTCGGAGTGACCGAAGCAGGCCAGCAGGTCCTCGCCGATGTGCTCCTTGAGGAAGAGGCGGTCGTCTTCGCCGGTCACCTTGTTGCCGACCACGGCGAGGGGTACGCCGAACTCGGCGGCGTGGTCCTTGTACTGGCGGTAGACGGACACGCCCTTGCGGGTGGGTTCGGCGACCAGGAAGGTCATGTCGAACCGGGTGAAGAGCCCCGAGGCGAAGGAGTCGGCCCCGGCTGTCATGTCGACGACCACGTACTCCCCGGGGTCGTCCACCAGGTGGTTCAGATACAGCTCGACGGCGCCGAGCTTGGAGTGGTAGCACGCCACACCGAGGTCCTCTTCGGTGAACACACCGGTGGTCATGAGCCCGACTCCAGCGATGTCCCGGACGTGGCCGGCGTGCACCGGATCGTTGCCGAGCGGCCGCAGGAGGCGGGAGCCGCGTCCAGGGGGAGTGGTCTTGACCATGGCATCGACGGAGGCGATGCGGAGGTTGTCGCCGCGCAGATACTCCTTGATTTCTGCGAGGCGGGTGCTGAGCGGGACGACCTCGCGCAGCTCGTCCTCGTCCAGCCCCAGGGCGGCCCCCAGATGCTGGTTGATGTCGGCGTCGATGGCGACAACGGGGGCGCCTGAGCGGGCCAGATGCCGGGCGAAGAGGCCGGAGAGGGTGGTCTTGCCACTCCCGCCCTTGCCGACGAACGCGATGCGCATGGCCGTGCATCACCTCCAGGTGAATGTGAATTTCATGTTCGCTCGATGAGGCTTCCCGAGGCGCGGCCCCCCTGTCAAGTCGCCGCCGATGGAGGGGAGATGGATGCCGGATGCCGTCTTCTGTGGGCTGATGCCCGGGTCAAGTTTTGGCAATGGTTTTCATCTCGAAAGAGCCGTCGATGGTTTTGGAAATCATTTTCATCTAGCGTTCCCGGTGTTCGCCCCGCACCGAGGAGACCGTGTCATGAGATCTTCCATATCCCGCCGCCGCCCTCGCGCCCTCGCCGGAGGTGTGGCCGCCGCAGCCGTACTCGTCGGCACCAGCGCCTGCTCCACCGCTTCCTCCGGCGCAGCCGACGGCTCCGCTTCCGGTAAAGCGGCCTCCGGTAAGGCGATCGAGGTCGTGGCGGCGGAGAACTTCTGGGGCAGCATCGCCCAGCAGCTCGGCGGGAGCCACGTACACGTCAAGAGCATCATCGACAACCCCGCCGCCGATCCCCACGACTACGAGCCGACCGCGGCCGACGGGCGCGCCGTGGCCACCGCCCGGTACGCCATCGTCAACGGCATCGGCTACGACGCCTGGGCCGACAAGCTGCTCTCAGCCAACCCCGGCAGCGGCCGCACCGAGCTCAAGGTCGGCGACCTCGTCCACCTCAAGCCCGGTGGCAACCCCCACCGCTGGTACTCCCCGGCCGATGTCCGCCAGGTGATCGAGAAGATCACCGCTGACTACAAGAAGATCGACCCGGATCACGCCGCCTCCTATAACGCGCGGAAGAAGACGTATCTGGACACCACACTGGCTCCGTACAACAGGCTGGTGTCCCACATCAAGACCACCTACAAGGGCACCTCCATCGGTGCCTCCGAATCCATCGCCACGCCGCTCGCCCAGGGTCTCGGCCTGAAGATGCGCACCCCCGCGTCGTTCCTCGACGCCATCAGCGAGGGCACCGACCCCACGGCCGAGGACAAGAGCGCCATCGACCGGCAGATCAAGAACAAAGAGATCAAGGTCTACGTCTACAACAGCCAGAACTCGACCCCCGACGTGCGGGCTCAGGTGAAGGAGGCAAAGGCGGCCGGGATCCCGGTGGCCACGGTGACCGAGACCCCCACCCCGGCCCGCGTCTCGTTCCAGGACTGGCAGGTCCGCCAGCTCAAGGGCATAGAGAGGGCCCTGGCGCAGGCGAAGGGTGAATAGGGCGATGAAGACGATGGCCCGGATACGCGAGGCGGTGCGACACCGTGTCCCGCCGCACGCCACCACGCTCACCGGACCACGCCGCTGCGGTGGCGGAGATGTCGCGTCCCTGCGCGGGGCGGCCGTACGGGTCGGCGGACGCACGCTGTGGTCCGGAGTGGACCTGGACGTCGGTGCCGGAGAGTTCATCGCCGTCCTCGGCCCCAACGGCGCGGGCAAATCCACCCTGGTCAAGGTGATTCTCGGAGCGCTCCCCGTCGCCGCGGGCGAGGTACGCGTGCTGGGCGAGGCGCCGGGCCGGTCCGGGCACCGGATCGGTTACCTGCCGCAGCGTCGCAGCTTCGACCCGTCGTTGCGGATCCGGGGCATCGACGTGGTGCGCATGGGGCTGGACGGCGACCGGTGGGGCGTGCCGATGCCTTTGCCCGCGCGGTTCAGTGCGCGGCGCCGGGCGGCCCGCGACCGTATCGCCGAGGTTATCGATCTGGTCGGGGCGAGCGCGTACGCCCATCGGCCGATCGGCGCGTGCTCCGGCGGCCAGCAGCAGCGGCTGCTGATCGCCCAGACGCTGGTGCGGGAGCCCGAACTCCTGCTGCTGGACGAGCCGTTGGACAGCCTGGACCTGCCCCACCAGGGCGCGGTGGCGGAGCTGATCGGGCGGATCTGCCGCGATCGCGGTGTCAGCGTCCTGATGGTCGCCCACGACATCAATCCGATCATGCCCTGGCTGGACCGGGTGCTCTATCTTGCCGAGGGCGGTGCGGCGTCCGGGCCGCCCCGGGAGGTCATCACCACACCGACACTCTCGCGGCTGTACGGGACGCCGGTGGAGGTCCTGCGCGCCTCCGACGGGCGATTGGTCGTGGTCGGTGGCGGGCACGGCACGCAGGGAGGGGGAGGCCATGGCCATCACCCTGAGTCTGGCTGACACGTACCCGGCCTGGTCCTGGAACCCGGTGACCGACCTTCGGGCCATGTGGGCGTTCCCCTTCATGGTCAACGCCTTCCGGGCCGGGACCATCGTCGCCGTACTGGCCGCCGTCATCGGCTGGTACATGGTGCTGCGCCGGCAGAGCTTCACCGGCCACACGCTCGCCCAGGTCAGCTTCCCCGGCGCGGCCTGCGCCACGTTGCTGGGAATCGCTCCGGTCGTCGGTTACTTCACCTTCTGCGTCGGTGCCGCCCTCGTCATCGCCGCCATTCCGCGCGCCGGACAGGGAGGCAACGGGCAGGAGGCGGCCCTCACCGGCACGGTCCAGGCATTCGGACTGTCCTGCGGCTTCCTCTTCGTCGCCCTGTACAAGGGGTTCCTCGGCGGGATCAACTCCCTGCTTTTCGGCAGCTTCCTCGGCATCACCACCACTCAGGTGTCCGTCCTGGCGGCGGTGGCGGTGGGAACGCTCGCCACGCTGGCGCTCATCGCCCGACCCCTGCTGTTCGCCTCCATCGACCCCGATGTGGCCGCCGGGCGCGGAGTGCCGGTGCGCGCCGTGTCCGTGGCGTTTCTTCTGCTGCTCGGCGTGGCCACGGCGGCGACCAGCCAGATAACCGGCGCGCTCCTGGTCTTCGCTCTGCTGGTGATGTCCCCCGCCACCGCCCAACAGCTCACCGCCCGCCCTGCCGCGGGTTTGGCCCTCTCGGTGCTGATCGCGCTCGCTGTGACGTGGGCGGGGCTGATCGCCGCCTACTACTCGCCGTACCCCATCGGGTTCTACGTGACCACCTTCGGCTTCGCTGCGTACGTGTCGGCCCGGCTCGCGCGACTGCTCGTGCGGGATTTCCGCCGGGACCGCCGGGCTACGGCCGGCTTCGTGGGTGGTGCGGTATGAGTGCCCTCGGCCACCCCTACTTCGTGCACGCGCTGCTCGCCGGGACGGCGATCGCCGCGGCAGCGGGCCTGGTGGGGTACTTCCTGGTGCTGCGGGCCCAGGTCTTTACCGGCGATGTGCTCGGCCACGTCGCGTTCACCGGATCACTGGCGGCGCTCGCGCTCGGCTACGACATGCGGCTGGGGCTTTTCGCCGCGACCGCCGTGTTCGCCGTGCTGATCGGCTCACTCGGTCGCCGGGGCCGCTCGGACGACGTGGCCATCGGCAGTGCCTTCTCCTGGATCCTGGGCTTGGGCGCCTTCTTCCTCACCCTGTACACCACACGCGGCGCCGCCCACGGAACCGCCGGGGTGACCGTTCTGTTCGGCTCTATCTTCGGCCTGTCGGCGGAGCAGGCACGCATGGCGGCTTTGGTGGCCGCCGGAGTCTGCGCAGGAGTGGCCCTGCTCGCCCGCCCACTGCTGTTCGCCTCTGTCGACGAGGCGGTGGCCGCCGCGCGCGGTGTGCCTGTACGGGCGCTGGGCCTGGTGTTCCTGGTGCTGGTCGGAGCCTCCGCCGCCGAGGCCACCCAGGCGGTCGGCTCGCTGCTGCTGCTCGGCCTGCTCGCCGCTCCCGCGGGAACCGCCCACCGGCTCAGCACCCGTCCTTACCACGCCCTGGCCCTTTCGGCGAGCCTGGCCGTGGCCGAGGTGTGGGCGGGACTGGCGCTGAGCTACGTGGTGCCGCGGCTGCCGCCGAGCTTCGCCATCCTGGCCGTCGCCACGGTCGTCTACGCCGCGGCGCTCATCACCGTGCGGCGGAGTTCGATCGAGGTCGGCACGGTGTGATGAGCGCACTCGCGGCAGATGCGGTCAGTGGTCGTCCCAGTGACCCTCGTGGGCGGCGTGGCGATGTCCGTCGTGGACGTAATCCACATGGTTCCCGTGCGGGACGGCGACGTGGCCGCAGCCGTCGCGGTGCTCATGGTCGTGGCCTTCATGGACGGTGTGACCCGCGGGTTCGCACTCGTCGACGTGGTCGTTGTGTGCGCGGTGGAGGTGGCCGTCGTGGACGTAGTCGGTGTGGTCCTGATGCGGTACGGCGACGTGGCCGCACGCACTGCCGTGCTCGTGGGGGTGATCGGTGTGGGGCATGTGCGTGGAGGTGGTCATGAGGGCCTTCTTTCTCCCCCCTTGGTTCCCCTCGCATTCTGCATCCGGGCCACCGTCCGTGCCATCCCCGGCCGCCGGAATTCTGGTCGGCCCGGCGCGCCGTGCTACCGGATGGCCACGAGAACGTGACTGTGCCCGTACTGCCACACCGCGCCCTGAAGGGTGTCAATATTCCGATCAGGCTGCTGAGCTTGGCGTTCCCTGTCGATGGTGAGGCAATCAGAGTGGCGTGGTGTGGTACTCGTTGAGCAGTCCACCGAGTACCTGGCGGCGCCTGATTGTGCCAGCAGGTAGGGGGATGATGTTCGGGTCGTCGTCTGGGGCCCGTAGGTCCAGGCTGCGGTGGGCGCGTCCCGCGTTGTAGTGCTCGGCATACGTGGTGAGGACCGTGCGCAGATGTCGTTCGCCGGTGATGAGGAATCGGTCGGTGCACTCGGTGCGGGCTGTGCGTATCCATCGTGCGGCGAATGCGTTTGACCGGGGGCTCTGAGGCGGTGTTGGGATGACGGCGGTGCCGTTGCCGGCGAAGACGGCGTCGAACGCGGCGGTGAACTTGCTGTCCCGGTCACGGATGAGGAACCGGAAACACCCGGCCCGTCGCCGAGGTCCATGAGCAGATTGCGGGCGAGCTGATTGACCCATGCGCCGGTCGGGCGTGTGCTGACGCCCAGGACATGGACGCGCCGGGTGGCAATCTCCATGACGAAGAAGACATAGAGGCGCTTGAGGAAGACGGTCTCCACGTGCATGAAGTCGCAGGCAAGCAGCGTGTGAGCCTGGGAGCGCAGGAAGGAGCGCCAGGTCTGCTGGGAGGCTCGCTGCGGCGCGGGCGGTAGGCCGGAGCGGCGCAGGACGCGCCGGATCGTGGCGGCGGCGACCCGATGCCCGAGCCGTCGGAGCTCGCCTTGGATTCTGACGTATCCCCAGGTGGGGTTCTCTCGCGCCAGGCGCTGGATGAGCGCTGCAGTCTCTTCCGACAGCGGTGGCCGTCCGGGTCCGGTTGGGGTTTGGCGCCATTTCCAGCGCACCAGACGACGGTGCCAGGTCAGCAGCGTGCCCGGAGTGACTAGCCGATGACGACGCAAGGCGGGTGGTAGCTGGCGGGCGAGGGCGGAGAGCACGGCACGATCGGCCCATGAGAGCTTTGGCCGCTTGATCTGCCGGCGCAGCACGGCGACCTCATGGCGAAGCGCGAGGATCTCGGCGCTGTACGCGGCGGTCGATCGGCCCAGCAGGAGGAGGCAGCCCAGTAGTCGGCAGAAGATCAGGTAGAGCAGTCGCAGACCCACAATCACTGATCATGCCCATACTCGGAGGACCACGAAGCCCCAAGTCAACCACCGTACGCCAATAAAGACACCCTTCAGCCAGCGGCACGTGGTTGTGGACAAGCTCGGTCTGTTGCTGGCCGTGATGGTCACCGCGGCGAGCGACCTTCGACGCCCACCGGGTCGCCCGGGCCCTCACTCGCCCGGCAGGCTCAGCAGGCGGGTGATCGTGCGCAGGACGCCGTTCTCGTTGTTGGACGGTGCCAGATACCGGGCCCGGCGGATGACGTCCGGATGGGCGTTGGCCATGGCGAACGCCCACTCGGCGGCGTCCAGCATTTCCAGGTCGTTGAGGTAGTCGCCGAACACCACCGTCTGCGCGGGCGTGATGCCGAGATCTCGCTGGAGCCGGCCTATGGCGGCGCCCTTGTTCGCGGTGAGGTTCATGACGTCGATCCAGTGCTCACTGGAGACGACGACCTGGTGAGTGGCAGTGAACGACTCCAGGGCCGGGGCGGTGATCCGTGCGGCCGGTCCAAAGTCAAAGAGCGCGACCTTGATGATCTCGTCCTCGACCGCGGTGACGTTGGCGACGATCTGAAGCCGGGTGTAGTACTTCCGCACCTCCGCCAGAAACGGTTCGTCGGTCCGCTCGACGTAGGCGGACCGCTTCCCGCACACGACGGCGCCCACATCCACGCCGTCGTCCGCGAGCTGCCGTACGGTCTTGGCCACCCGGGCGGCGACGGCGGGATCCAGCGGGTCGGAGCTCAGCTCCACACCGTCACGTACGACGTAGGTGCCGTTCTCGGCGATGAACACCATGCCGTTCTCCGCACCGGCGAACTGCTGGACCAGCGTGGCGTACTGACGGCCGCTCGCGGGGCTGAAGAGGACGCCACGTTGCCGCAGTCGGGCCAGCACCCGTCCCAGCTCCCGGGGGACTTCCCCGGCGTCGTCGAGGAGGGTGCCGTCCATGTCGGTGACGATCAGCCTGATGTCGGCACGCGGGTTCGCCAACGCAGGCACGGTGAGGTCGGGCTCGTACGAGAAGGCGGGCATGGTGTCCTGTTCGTGTATGCGGTCTCAGGCTCCCTGGGCCTGGCTGTGCAGATCACCCCGGGCGCGACGCAGAGCGACGGCGAGGGCGCCGCGCAGGGGCGCTGCGTCGCCCAGGGCGCCGGCCTCGACGGGCGGGGGCAGGGGCGCGAGACCGTTCACGGCTGCGCGGACGGGTTCGAGCAGGGCGGGGTGGCTGCCGATGGGTCCGCCGAGGAGGACCACTTCGGGGTCGACGACCGCGCAGACGGTGGCGATGGCCTCGCCGATGGTGCGGCCTTCCTCTTCAACGACGGCGCGTGCCTCCGCATCGCCCTCGTCGGCGCGCTGGAGGATCTCGCGGGCGACGGCCACGGAATCCAGGCTGTCGGTCGGTGACAGCTGCCGCGGGCGGAACCCCGCTGCCGCGACGGCGCGGGCGAATCCGTGCCGCAGATGGGTGCCGGGGGACTCGGAACCCATGCCGAGGTAGCCGATCTCGCCGGCCACCCCGCGTGCGCCCCGGATGAGATGGTCACCGATGACCAGCCCCATGCCCATGCCGGCGCCGATGAAGACGTAGACAAAGCTATCGGCGTCGCGTGCCGCGCCGTGCCAGCGCTCGGCCACGGCGGCGAGGTTGACGTCGTTCTCCACCAGCAGCGGGGCGTCGGTCAGGCCGGCCAGGGCTTCCTGGGGCTGGAAGAGGCCCTCCGGGTAGGGCGTGTCCTCCAGCGGGATCACGGCGGAGGTCATGGGATCGACGGGGTTGGCGACGGAGACTCCGACGGCCAAGGGGTTTCCGTGGCCGACGGTTCCCTGGTCGATCGCCCCGGTGATGATGGAGCGCAGCTGCCTGGCGATGTGGTCCGGGTCGCGGGGCTGCGCGGGTTGGTGCGTGCTCTCCAGGAACGGGCGGCCGAAGAGGTCAGCGGCGCACAGCCTGATCTCGCTCGGATGGAGGTCCACGGCGATGACGAAGCCCGCGTCCGCAGCTACCTGGTAGTAGGTACCAACCCTTCCCTGCCGGCCACGCTGTTCTCCAGCGGGCAGCAGCAGCTTCATCTCCTCCAGGCGGCGTACGGATTCCGAGACGGTGGTCTTGGAAATCCCTGTCCGCTGCGCGATCTCCGCTCGGGTGATGGGCGCGTGCTCGAACACGGTGTCCAGCACGATCTGGTCGGTCAGTTCGCGCAGCAGGGTCATGCTGGGCAGAGCCGCGCCGGCGAGCTCTCGACGGATCTCCATCGCACCTCATTGTCGTCCGTTGTCGTCGGACCTCTTGTCGCCCCATGTCGTCGCTGTTACCTTATCGCGAAATCCCTAGTAAGGACCCCTTCCTAACTAGGCGCGGTTTACGAGATCGACCAAGCGTCGAAACGTGGCCCACCAGCAGCAGTGCGACGTGGGTGCCGACTGCCAGGACGAGGCGGAGATCCCGCGAGACGGCCAGGAGCGCGTGCCCTCGGTACCACCGACCCGGTGGGGCTCCATGCCCGGCCGACGGCCCGGCACCCAGCCCCCAGCAGATCCAGTCACTACGGCCGCCCGGCGGCCCCAGGCCCCGAAGGGACTCGATCACCATGACGCAGCCGCCCCAGACAGCACAGCACGGACGGAAGGCACCTCGATGAACGCCACGACCACCCCGGCGGCACCCGGCAGCCTGCGTGCCTACGGCCATTACCTGGACGGACGCTGGACCCCTGCGCCCGAGCAGGGAGAGGGTATCGAACGCGTTGCCCCCGGAAGCGGCGGCCGTGTGGCGGCCCGGTTCGCCTCCGGCACCGCCGACGACATCGCGGCCGCGGTCCACGCCGCCCGGCGGGCCTTCGACGCCGGCCCCTGGCCGCGGATGACCGGCATGGACCGCGGTCGGGTATTGCTGCGCCTGGCCGCGCTCCTGCGGACACACTCTGAGGACTTCGCGCACCTGGAAGCCGAAGAAGTGGGCAAGCCGCTCCAGCTGGCCCGCGGGGACGTGGCCGGATGCGTCGAGATGTTCGAATACGCCGCCGGCCTGGCCATGGCCGCGCGCGGAGACGTCCACACCAACCTTGGCGAGGACTTCACGGCTTGGACGGTACGCGAGCCGGTCGGTGTCGTCGGGATGATCACTCCGTGGAACTTCCCGCTGCTCCAGGTGGCACAGAAGCTGCCCTTCGCCCTCGGCGCCGGCTGCACCGCTGTGATCAAACCCTCCGAGTTGACCTCCAGCACCACCCTGGAGCTCGCCCGCCTGGCAGAGCAGGCCGGTGTCCCCGCGGGCGTGGTCAACGTGGTCACCGGTTACGGCAAGGACGTCGGGCAGCCGCTGGCGGAGAGCGGCGGCATCGACCAGCTGTCCTTCACTGGCAGCACCGCCACGGGTCGGGCCATCATCACCGCTTCCGCAGCCCACGCCACGCGCCTGTCCCTGGAACTCGGCGGCAAGGCAGCCAGCGTCGTCTTCGCCGACGCCGATCTGGAGGACGCCCTCGACGGCGTGCTGTTCGGTGTCTACTTCAACCAGGGTGAATGCTGCGTGTCCGGCGCTCGGCTGCTGATCGAGGACGGCATCGCCGACGACTTCGTCGCCCGGCTGGTCGACCGCGCGGGCCGCATTCGCGTCGGCGACCCGTTCGACGACGGCACCGAGGTCGGTCCGCTGATCAGCCAGGACCACGTCGAGAAGGTCCTCGGCTACCTCAGCGGCGAGATCCTCGGGGACGCGCGGATCGCCGTCGGCGGCAGCGTGCTGAACGACGACGCGCATGGCAGCGGCGACTACCTGGCTCCGACCGTCGTCGACGGCGTACATCCCGACAGTCGGCTGTTCCGTGAGGAGATCTTCGGGCCTGTCCTGACCGTCACCCGATTCCGCGACTTCGAGGAGGCCATGGACTTGGCCAACGCCGTCGAGTACGGCCTGGCCAACACGGTGTGGACCAAGGACGTCGACAAGGCCATACGGGCCGCGCGCCGACTGCGCAGCGGTCGGCTGTGGATCAACACGACCATCGACGGCTCCGTCCAACTACCCGCTGGCGGCATGGGCGCCAGCGGCTATGGCCGTGAGATGGGACAGGCCGGGTTCGACGAGTTCACCGAGCTGAAGTCGGTCCAGCTGCGCACCGGTGCGCGCACCCCCTTCTTCCGCGACTGACGGCAGGGATACACACTCATGTCCACCCAGCACACCGAGTTCGACTACATCATCGCCGGGGGCGGAACCGCGGGCTGTGTGCTCGCCAACCGCCTCTCCGCGGACCCGGGCGTCAGCGTCCTGCTGATCGAAGCCGGTCCCACCGACCGCAACCCCCTCATCCATGTCCCCGCCGGTTTCGCGAAACTGACCGCCGGCCCCTACGAGTGGGGCTACCTCAGCCAGCCGCAGCGGCACTGCGACGGACGGGAAATCCCACTCGCCCAAGGCAAGGTGATCGGCGGAGGCGGGTCCATCAACGCCCAGGTGTTCACCCGCGGCACCCGCGAGGACTACGACGAGTGGGCAAAGACCTACGGTTGCACCGGATGGGGCTTCAACGACATCCAGCCCTACTACCTGCGCTCCGAGGGCAACGACCGGCTCTCCGCACCCTGGCACGGCACCGACGGCCCACTGGGGGCCTCCGACCCGGTCAACCCCCACCCGCTGTCCCGGGCCTTCGTCAAGGCAGGCCAGGAGTTCGGACTGCCGTACAACAGCGACTTCAACGGCGAGCACCAGTACGGCGTCGGCCTCTACCAGAACACCACGCGGAACGGACGGCGTTGCAGTGCGGCCGTGGCTTATCTGCATCCGGCCCGCAAGCGCCTCAACCTCACCGTGAGGACCGGCCACCTCATCGGCCGCATCCTGCTGGAGGGCACCCGCGCGGTGGGCGTCATGACCAGCAACGGCCATTCCCTGCACCGCTTCCGGGCCCGAAAGGAGGTCATCGTCTCGTCCGGCACCATCGGGTCCCCCAAGCTCCTGCAGCTCTCGGGCATCGGAGACCCCGCCGACCTGCGAGAAGCCGGTATCGAGGTGCGCCACGCCTTGCCTGGGGTGGGCAAGAACCTGCACGACCACTGCGACCTCGACATCATCTACCAGCTCAAGGCATACCAGAGCATGGACCGCTTCGACCGTCCCCGGCCGGCCACGGTGGGCGCGGGCCTGGAATACCTGGCCTTCCGCAAGGGGCCGCTGGCCTCCACCGTCGTCGAGGGCGGCGCCTTCACCTTCGGCGACCGCGACGAAACCACCCCCGACCTGCAGTTCCACTTCCTGCCCGCCGCGGGCGTCGAAGCCGGCATCGCCGCGGTGAGGCCGGGCTTCGGCTGCACCCTCAACTCCTACTTCGTACGGCCCCGCAGCCGCGGTACCGTCCGCATCGCCTCCGCCGATCCCGCGGCGCCGCCCCTCATCGACCCGAACTACCTGGCCGACGACTACGACGTCGAGATGAGCGTGGAAGGCGTTCGGCAGAGCCGCGAGATCATGTCCCAGCCCTCCATGGCCCAGCACATCAAGGCCGAGCATCTGGCCGGCGGGCGGGCGCTCGACTCGAAGGACGACTACATCCGGTTCCTCCGCAGCCACGGCCGTACGTCCTACCACCACGTCGGCACGTGCGCGATGGGCAACTCCGACACCTCCGTCGTCTCCCCCGACCTGAAGGTGCACGGCCTGGACGGCCTGAGGGTCGTCGACGCCTCCGTGATGCCCCGCATCGTCAGCTCCAACACCCAGGCCCCGACCGTCATGATCGCCGAAAAGGCATCCGACCTGATCCTCGACGCGGCCTGAAACCGGCCGACGCACTTCACTCACAGGGCCTTCCCCGCCCATCGAGCCCCACATCATCGCGCCGGACCATCGCATTCCCCTCCGCTCCTCCCTCTCGCCGAACGCGAGGGAATCGCGCCCAGCGTCGTCCGTCGCCCCCCGTGACGGACCGCATCAGAAAGAAGAGCCGAATCATGACCCAAGCCGTACACGGCAGCACGCGGTCTGCCGCAGGACCACCGCCCATGGCCGTTCGGCCGACCCTGAGCCGCGAAAAGGACGGAGGACGCCATGCTCACGCTTGCTGAGGCCAGCCTCCGCCTCGACGCCACACCGATCGACTACCTGCTCATCGCCGTGTACTTCGTATTCGTCCTGGGGATCGGCCTCCTGGCACGGCGCAGGGTCGCCTCCAGCCTGGACTTCTTCCTCTCCGGACGTTCGATGCCCGCGTGGGTCACCGCCCTGGCGTTCATCTCGGCGAACCTCGCCGCGGTGGAGCTGATCGGCATGACCGCCAACGGCGCCCAATACGGCATGCCCACCATGCACTACTACTGGATCGGGGCCATCCCGGCCATGGTGTTCCTGGGCCTGGTCATGATGCCGTTCTACTACGGCTCCAAGGTACGCAGCGTCCCCGAATTCCTGCTGCGGCGCTTCGGCCCCTTCGCCCACCTCGTCAACTCCATCAGCTTCGCCGTCGCCCAGGTCCTCATCGCCGGCGTGAACCTCTACGCGCTGTCGACCGTCGTGAACGTGCTGCTGGGGTGGCCGACCTGGGTGTCGATCATCGCGGCGGCCATGGTCGTCCTCGCGTACACCGCCCTCGGTGGCCTGTCGGCGGCGATCTACAACGAGGTGATGCAGTTCTTCGTGATCCTCGCGCTGCTCGTACCGCTGACCGTCATCGGCCTGCACAAGGCCGGCGGCTGGGACGGGCTGGTCGCGAAGATCAACGGCGGTACGGCCGGAACGGCCCTGCAGGTGGACTCCTGGCCCGGCACCAACATCACAGGCATCGGCGACTCCACGCTCTCGGTCCTCGGCATCGTTTTCGGCCTCGGCTTCGTCCTGTCCTTCGGCTACTGGACGACGAACTTCGCCGAGGTCCAGCGGGCCCTGTCCGCCCGCAGCATGTCCGCCGCCCGGCGCACCCCGCTGATCGGCGCCTACCCCAAGGCGCTGGTCGCCCTGGTCATCATCATCCCGGGCATGCTGGCCGCCGTCCTCTCCCCCGAGCTGGCCAAGCTCAAGGCTGCCAACATGGCCGACCCCCGTGTGCAGGAACTCGGCGGTGTGTCCTTCAACAACGCACTCGAGCTACTGATGCGCGACCTGCTGCCCAACGGTTTGCTGGGCATCGCCATCGCCGGACTACTCGCGGCGTTCATGGCCGGCATGGCCGCCAACGTGAGCGCCTTCAACACCGTGGTCACGTACGACATCTGGCAGACGTACGTGAAGAAGGGCCGCTCGGACCGCTACTACCTGTTGACCGGCCGGGTCGTCACGGTGGCAGGCTGCGTGGTGGCCATCGGAACCGCGTTCATCGCGGGGAACTTCGGCAACATCATGGACTACCTGCAGACGCTGTTCGGCTTCTTCAACGCCCCGCTGTTCGCCACCTTCATCCTCGCCCTGTTCTGGAAGCGGATGACCCCGGCGGCAGGCGGCATCGGGCTCATCGCCGGCACCGTCTCGGCGGTCACCGTCGACCTGCTCAACCGAGGCGGCGTACTCGACCTGTCCGGCCAGGGCGCCAGCTTCCTCGCCGCCACCACGGCGTTCGTCGTCGACATCGCCCTCAGCGTCGCCGTCTCCCTGGTCACCAAGCCCAAGCCGGACAGCGAACTCGTCGGTTTGGTATGGCAGTTGACCCCGCGCAGCAGCCGTACGCACGACGCGACCGGCGAGGACGCCGGCTGGTACCGCAAACCGGTCGTTCTGGGCGGCGGCGCACTGCTGCTGACCGCGGCACTCAACATCATCTTCTGGTGAGAAGGAAAGCTCCGATGCCCGACAGCAACCACCAAGCGACACCGTCCCGCCGCGCCGCCCTGTTCGACCTGCGTATCCTCATCGCCGCCCTATTCACCGTCTACGGAACGGTCCTGACGGTCATGGGCGCGGCAGGAGCCTCGAACGAGGACCTCGAAAAAGCCGGAGGCTGGAACGCCAACCTCTGGAGCGGGATCGCGATGCTCGCGGTCACCGCGGCCTTCGGCACCTGGGCCCTGCTGCGCCCTGTGCGGATCCCCGCACCCGCCGAGCAGGAGCCGACGCCGGACGAGGAGCAGCCCCAGCCGGTCTGACCCGGCCCTTGCACGTCCCGGCCGGACCGCACAGCCCGCCCCGCCGCGGTTCCGGCCGGGACCACCAACCCGAGACGCCCGACTCACCCATGAGCCGACACCGGGCGCCGCACCCCGAGCTTCCGTGCGACGGGGCACCTGACGCACCGAGAACGGGGTTTCCCACTCCCGACAACCACACGACGTAACTGGCGGAATTGGAACCGCCCTCAGACCTTGGAGCTGCAATGAGACTGGCCGGGAAAGCCGCCGTGGTGACCGGCGGCGCCTCAGGAATCGGACGCGCGGTGGTGGAAGCCTTCCTCCGGGAGGGGGCTCGCGTCGGCACCGTCGACCGGGACGCGGAGGCCGCCGAGATCGAGGGGCCGGAGTTCGCCGTCATCGGGGACGCAGGGGCCCCGCAGACCTGGCAGCAAGTGGAGGACCAGGTCACAAAGCACTGGGGAGGGCTGGACGTCCTGGTCAACAACGCCGGCTACGGGATCCGCGCCTCGGTGACCGACACCTCGTGGGAGGACTGGCAGACGATTCTGACGACCAACGTCAGCAGCGTCTTCCTCGGCTGCCGCACCGCGATCACGCTCATGCGCAAGACGGGCGGCGGCAGCATCGTCAACATGGCATCCGTCGCGGGCCAGATCGGCATGTCCGAACGGGCCGCGTATTGCGCCACCAAGGCCGCGGTCGTGGGTCTGTCCAAGGCGATGGCCGTGGACCACGCCAACGAGGGCATCCGGGTCAACTGCGTTGCGCCCGGCACGACCGACACTCCGTATTTCTCGAAGATCTCCGCGCACCTGGCCGATCCCGACGCCTACCGGGCAGACCTGGCCGCCCGGCAACCGCTGGGACGGCTCGGCCGGCCCGAGGAGATAGCCGCCGCGACGCTCTTCCTGGCCTCCGAGGAGTCCTCGTTCGCGACCGGCTCCGTCCTGACCGTCGACGGCGGAATGAGCGTCTGGTGAGCACCGCACCCCGAACCCCGAGCCCCGCGAAGACAGCGGCCCCGCGCCTCTGCGAGCCGGCTGAGCTGGCACGGATGGTGCCCGACGGAGCGACCGTCGCCATCACCGGCGCCGGCGGCGGCGTGATCGAGCCGGAGGCGGTCTTCGCCGCGCTGGAGCAGCGTTTCCTCAGCGAGACCCTCCCCCGCGACCTGACGCTGGTGCACGCCCTCGGTGTCGGGGACCGGCAGCAGCGGGGCACCAACGCGTTCGCCCACCCCACGATGGTGCGCCGGGTCATTGGCGGCCACTGGACCTGGTCACCGGAGATGACACGGCTCGCGGCCGACGAGGAGATCGAGGCCTACGTCCTGCCCGGCGGCGTGATCAGTCTGTTGCTGCGCGAGATCGGTGCCCGCCGCCCCGGCCTGATCACCACGACCGGCCTGGGCACGTTCGTCGACCCCCGCCAGTCCGGCGGCCGGGCCAACGCCTCCGCCAAGGACGCCCTCGTCGAACGGATCGAGTTCGACGGCCAGGAATACCTGCGCTACCGCCCGTTCCGCGTGGACGTCGGCATCGTCCGGGGCACCGCCATCGACCCGAACGGCAATGTCACCCTGTCCGGTGAAGCCGCGCAGCTCGACGCCTTGGCGGTCGCCCAGGCCGCCAAGGCGTCCGGCGGCATCGTCCTGGCCCAGGTGCAGCGGCGGCTGGACACGCCGCTCAATCCCCGGGACGTGCATCTGCCGCGCTTCCTCCTCGACGCGGTCGCCGTCGTGCCCGAGCAGCGGCAAACGTACCTCGGGGCCCACGACCCCGCCCTGTGCGGAGACGCACCGGCTCCTCCGTACGAGCCCGCTCCCGCCGCATCGCCCGTCCGCAGGCTGATCGCCCGCCGCGCGGCCGAAGAGGTGCGCACCGGAGACGTGATGAACCTCGGCTTCGGCATCTCCAGTGAGGTCGTCGACGTCCTGGCCGAACAGCACCGGCTGGGCGAGGTCACGACCTGCATCGAACAGGGGCACACCGGCGGCACCCCGCTGTCCGGCGACATGTTCGGCGTCTGCAGCGGCGCGGAGATCACCGTACCGTCCACCACCCAGTTCGACTTCTTCGCCAGCGGTCTGCTGGACGCGACGTACTTGGGCATGGCCGAAGTCGACGCGAGCGGATCGGTCAATGTCAGCCGCATCGGCGGGGGCATCATCGGCCCCGGCGGCTTCATCGACATTTCGCAGTCGGCCCGACGTGTGGTCTTCTGCGGCCAGTTCACCGCCAAGGGCACCCGCATGACGGTGGCCGACGGCGCCCTGCGCATCGATCGCGAGGGTGAGGTCGGCAAGTTCGTCCAGGCCGTCGACGAAGTGACCTTCTCCGGCCCGCAGGCGCTGGCCCGCGGGCAGGAGGTCCTCTACGTCACCGAGCGCGCCGTCTTCCGCCTCGTCCCCGACGGTGTCGAGCTGATCGAAATCGCGCCAGGGATATCCGTCGACCGCGATGTCCTGCCGCACATGGGCTTCATTCCCATCGTCCGGGACCCGCGGGTCATGGATCCGGCCCTGTTCACCACCAGCACCCGCTGAGCCCTCCAGGAGGCAGCCATGGACCTGCGCAGGCAGGGACCCGTCGCCCACATCACCTTCGACCGGCCCGAGAAACTGCACGCGATGGACGCGGCCGGCTGGACCGGCCTGACCGAGCGGCTTCGGGAGGCCGGAGCCGACCCGGCGGTACGCGCCGTCGTCCTACACGGCTCACCGCGCGCCTTCTGCGCGGGCAACGACATCGACGAGTTCTTCCGGCTCACCACTCCCCAGCAGGCCCGCGACTACTTCATCGGCCTGGTGCTGCCGGCCATGCGGGCCGTCGTCGAATGCGACGTGCCCGTCATCTCCGCCGTGCGCGGCCGTGCCATCGGCGGCGGAGCCGAGATCGTCCTGGTGAGCGACCTCGCCATCGCCGGGACGAACGCCACCTTCCGCCTGCCCGAGGCCCGGATCGGCGTCTGGCCCACGGTCTTCGCCGCCGTCGCTCCGTACACCCTCGCCCACAAGCCCGCCGGCCTGCTGTCCCTGACCACTCGGCAACTCGACGCGGACACGGCTCTGCGCTGCGCCGTGGTGCACGAGGTCGTCGACGACCAGGACGTCGATACGGCAGCGGAGCGCCTGGCGGAAACGATCGCCGAAGGCAGCCGCGACGCCATACGCCACACCAAGAGGTTCGCCACCGCACGGCTGCGCACCGACGGCATGAGCGCCGTCCACGACGCGCTCGCCGCGCTCGCCGATGACACGCTCTCCGGCCCGGATGCCGCCGAAGGAACCCGGGCCTTCCGGGAGAAGCGCACCCCGTCGTTCGCCGTCGCCCCGCCATCCGCCCTGCCCACCGTCAGGAGCCTGCCGTGACCCGCACCCTCCACCTGCCCGTATCCGCCGGTGGGCTGCAACCCTATACACCCGGCCACGCCTTCGGGCCTTACACGCCTCCGCGCAGCCCCTTGACCAGCCGCGTCGCCTACGCCGCGGCCCACGTCGTCGCCGACGCGCACGCGGAACAGCCTCCCGGCTCGCCCGCGGTGCTGGACTGGGACCGCACCCTGGCCTTCCGGCACGAGCTGTGGCGGTGGGGTTTCGGTGTCGCCGAGGCCATGGACACCGCCCAGCGCGGCATGGGCCTGGACTGGCCCACCGCCGCCGAACTCATCCGCCGGTCGGCCGCCGACGCCCGCTCGGTCGGCGGCCGGATCGTGGCCGGCGTGAGCACCGACCAGCTCACCGCGCCACAGCCGTCCCTCGACGACATCACTGCGGCCTACCTCGAACAGCTCGCCGTCGCCGAGGAGGCCGGAGCCACCGCAGTGGTGATGGCCAGCCGCGCCCTGGCCTCCGTGGCGCGCACCCCCGAGGACTACCTCACCGTCTACGACCGCATCCTCAGCCAGGTCTCCCAGCCCGTCGTGCTGCACTGGCTCGGCGACATGTTCGACCCCCGACTCCGAGGCTACTGGGGGTCGGTGGACCTCGACGCCGCCACAGAGACCGTCCTCACGATCATGCACGCCCATGCCTCGAGGATCGACGGCATCAAGCTGTCACTACTGAACGCCGACCGCGAACGCGCGCTGCGCCGCCGTCTCCCCGTGGGCGTACGCCTGTACACCGGCGACGACTTCAACTACAGCGACCTCATCCTCGGCGACGCCGACAGCGGCCACAGTGACGCCCTCCTCGGCGTATTCGCCGCCATCGCTCCCGCGGCCTCTCAGGCCCTGCAGGCGCTGGACAAGGGTGACGTTGACGCCTATCGGGCCCTGATGGAACCGACCGTCCCCCTCGGTCGGCACCTCTTCGAGACGCCCACCTTCCACTACAAGACCGGGGTGGTCTTCCTCGCCTGGCTGGGTGGCCACCAGGACCAGTTCACCATGATCAACGGGGCACAGACCAACCGCTCGCTCATCCATCTCGCTCAACTCTTCCGCCTGGCCGACCAGACCGGACTGCTGCGCGATCCGGATATCGCCGCAGGCCGCATGTACTCCTTCCTCGAACTCCACGGAGCCACCCGATGAGCGAGCTGAGCCGTTTCTCCTTCAACTCCGAGACGGCCAAGTACTGGCCGCTGCACGAGCTCATCGACACTGCGGCACGGCGCGGTCTGGGCGGGGTGGGCCTGTGGCGGGAGCCGGTCCAGGAAGCCGGGATCGACCGTGTTGCCCGGCAGGTTCGCGCTGCGGGTCTGCTGGTGACCAGTCTGTGCCGGGGTGGCTTCTTCCCCGCCACTGATGCCGCCACCCGTCAGCAGCACATCGAGGACAACCGCCGGGCGCTCGACGAGGCCGCACGCCTCGGCGCCCAGACGCTCTGCCTGGTCTGCGGGGGTCTGCCGTCCGGCAGCCGGGACCTGGCCGGAGCACGGCAGATGGTCGCCGACGCGATTGCCGAACTAGCCCCGGAGGCCGGTGACTTGGGTGTCGTACTCGCCATCGAGCCGATGCACCCCATGTACTGCTCCGACCGCAGCGTCATCTCCACCCTGCGCCAGGCCCGGCTCCTCGCCGAGCAGTTCCCGGCCGAACAGGTGGGCGTTCTCGTGGACGCCTACCACGTCTGGTGGGACCCCGACCGCTTCAACGAACTGGCACTGCTCGGGGAACGCATCGCCGGCTTCCAGGTCTGCGACTGGACCGTCCCGTTGCCCGCTGGCGTACTCACCGGCCGCGGCATGATCGGCGACGGCTGTATCGACCTCCGCCGACTGCGCCAAGCCGTGGAGCACAGCGGATACCGTGGCCTCACCGAGGTCGAAATCTTCAACTCCGCGCTCTGGCAGCAGCCCGGCGAGGAGGTCTTCGACCTTGCCTGTGAACGGTACCTCGCCCACGTCGCCTAGCCTCTCCGACAGCGGCTCTCGGTCATCTGATGCATCGCGAGCGGCAGGACCAGCGCCCGCTCACAGCGATACACCGCCAGGCATAGTCGTTGCGCCAAGACCGGCGACAGCACGTTCCCAGGCACGCACTCCACGTGATCAATGCGGTCATAGATGACTTGAGCTGCATGTTCACCTACCAGACAGGTTGCCTGAGCTGATCGGTTTCGTTGTGCGTGTGAAGGCAATAGCTGACGCCAACCACGCGAGCCCGTGCGCGTCGAGCCGACTACTTGATCAGCACCGCGCTGGCGCAGCACCCCCAGCCGAACAGCCCAGCCAATGGGGTGGCCAGCACCCCTGCACATGAACCGTGCGCCACGGCGCGGACCTCGCAGTTGGGGTCTCAGGACGGTGCCGGTGCTCAAGGTAGTGGCGCTTAATTTTTTGGATTATTTCGGCCCGTCTCACCCCTCTGACCAGTTAGACAGGACGCCTTACCAAATGTGGGGCGACGATCCTTCAGTGCTTGGCGGCGACCCCGCGGGCCCGGGCGGAGCAGGCGCATACGCAGCAGGTCCTGGCGCTCGGCGAGCCCCAGGACCTGCATGTTTCGTATATGCGGTGATGGCGTGTGGCCGGAGCCCCCTCCTCGGTGGCCCTCATCATCACCTCGACTCAGTCCAGACCGAGCCCTCGGCGACCGGCGTCGTTGAGCTGGTCGAGGGTGAAGCGACCGGCCCAGGAACGCTCGTAGTGCTCCTCGGGGAAATCGCTCGGGCTGGACCCGGTCACGAACGCCTCCCGCACATGCGCGGCATACTCCTCGTTGCGCGGGCACCAGGGGGCCGCGGGGATGTACATGACGTTGCCCCAGCCCTTCTGCTTCTTCACCGGCGCGACACTGTGGATCATGTCGCAGTGCCACCACACCGAGTCCCCGGGCTGCACGTCGGGGATGCCGGTGAGAGCCTCCATGAGCAGCGGGTGCCACTTCTCATTGGCCGGGAAGACCTGATTGACCGTGACTCCGCACATGTCGTCCTCGGGCACGTCCGGCAGCAGCGGGCGCAGCATGAGGTAGGCCATGGCCTCGGGGATCGGGACCGTGTGCAGGACGCCCTGGTCGTGCCCCATCTCCGACAGCGCGGTCCAGCCCTGGAAGGTGCGGAAGGCCGAGCACATCGTCGAGCCCGGGTACGTCGGGCCCGCGGTGCGGTGGGCGGCGTCCCAGGGGTCGTACTGCTCAACGGCGCCGTCGAAGAGGTGCCGGAACGCCTTTTGGTATGCCTCGGTCATCCACAGGTCCAGCGTGCCGGGATCACAGTGGGTGCCCAGGCCGCCGGAGTCGGATCCCGGCGGGCGGCGGCGGATGCGGTCGGGGTACAGGGCGTCACGCTCGGGGTCGAACCATTGCACCCCATCCGACTCGTGCTTCCAGAACGAGTTCAGGAAGGACTGCACGCGAGCCATGCGGCGGCTCTGCCGGACCTCCATCTGCGCCTGGGACCAGTAGATCGGGTAGATCTCGGGCTTGGAGCCGACGCTGCCGAAGAAGTCGTCGCCGGGGCCGGCATAGTTCTCGAAGAACTTGTTCCGCTCGACGTAGTCGACGATGTCCGCGTCCCACGCCATGGCCTGCTCACGGGGGAAGTGGCCGCGCACCACCAGACAGCCGCGCTTCTTCAGCTTGGCCATCCGGTGCGGGGTTACCGTGCCGCTTTCGATGTCGGCGTAGTCGATGACCGGCCAGACACTCTCTCCGCGCTCCTTCTCGGCCTTGATCTCGGCCACGCGGGCGGCGACCCGCCGCTCGACCGCGGCGAAGACCTCCTCCACACTCCGGCCCGATGCCTCTATACGGGTCCGCAGAGCGACCTTGATCTCACGGATCGCAGCGGGCAAGTCCTCTGGAACGGTCTCCCAGTGGGGCAGGGCTTCGGCGGCCTGCTCCCCATGGGCGGTGATGGTCATACTGAACCTCTTTGGTCAGGTGTCCTAACTGTTTCTCGAAGGTAACATCATCCACCATCTTTTAGGCAAGCCTCCTGACTAGCTTGCTGCACATCTTGTTGCCAGGTGCGGAGACGTGGCTCTCGATGTGCACCACGACCTGGTGCCTTCACACGAGCGGGCGCATCTGCCGCGCCAGTCGACGAACGCCGGGCAAAGTCTGCTGCGACCATGGCCAGCATTCCCGTCGGATGGCGTCGCAGCCGGTGTGCAGGAGTTGCTCGACGGCGGCGGCGACCTCATCGGCGGTGAGCATGGGTGTACCCGCGGCCCGTAACCGGTCCCGCCCCACCGCGGTCAGTGGGGTGTCGACCAGACCCGGGCAGACGGCACTGAGGCGGATTCCCTCCCTGGAGAGCGGACCGGGCAGGGCCCGGACCAGACCGATGACCGCGTGCTTGGTCATGATGTAAAGAAGACCATGACTGCCCATGCTCCCCGCCAGGCCCACGTCACCTCCACCGACGGCACAAAGATCGCCGTCACGATCACCGGCCAGGGCCGCCCTCTGGTTGTATCTCCGGGCGCCCTCAACGCCGCCCAGGACTGGCAGGTCCTTGCCGATCTGCTGGCCCCGCGCTTCGCCACCTACGCGATCGACCGCCGCGGCCGGGGTGCCAGTGGCGACAACGGTGAGCACACCATCCAGCGGGAGGCCGACGACATCGCCGCCGTCCTCGGCCTCGCCGGGCCCGACGCGATCCTGCTCGGCCACTCCTACGGCGGACTGGTCACCCTCGCCCACGCCCTGCACCAGCCCCCGGCGGCTTTCATCCTCTACGAGCCCCCGATCCCGCTGGGCGGCCCTGTCGGCGGCGACGCCATCGCTCCCTTCGAGGAGGCCGTCCAGGCCGGCGACCTCGACCGAGCCCTCACCCTCGGGCTGCGGAACTTCCTGCGGTTTCCCGAGGAAGCCATCGAGGAGTTCCGTCAGACCCCGTTCTGGGCCATCCGCGCGTCCATGACCCCGACATGGGCCCGCGAGATGCGTGCGATGGACAGCTTCGGCGACGACCTTGCCCGCTTCGCGGCCCTCGACATCCCGACGCTCCTCGTGATCGGCGAACTCAGCCCCCGCTGGCTGACGGACGTCTCCCGCCGCCTGCACCAGGCCCTGCCCGACGCCCGACTCGTCGAGATCCCCGGCGAAGCCCACGACGCCTTCCTCACCGGCCCCCACGCCCTCGCCGACGCCATCGCTGCTTTCGCTGGCGGCCTGCCTTGCCTGCTTAAGCCTTTGCGCGAGCAAGATTAGTCACGGGCCGCCGGACCCCCGCCGACCCCGGATTCGTTCGCAGAACCCGTTCTCACTCAAAAGCGGGACGGACCCCTTCTGAGACTTGCGCGCAGGGGGGCTACTTGTCACTTCGCCGTAGCTTCGGGAGACAGGGCCTTCGCCGTGGCCGCCAAGGCCGAAGCACTACGGGCCCAGGGCGCGGACGTCGTCACGCTCGCCGCCGAGAGCCCCAGTCGGCCACCAGCGCCGTGGTCGTGGAGACCGCCGTCGCCGCCCTACGCGACCCCACCACCCACCACTACGGGACGGCCCAGGGCGGCCCCGCCCTGCGCGCACTCGTCGCCACCGCCATCGCCGACGACACCGGGCTCTCTTGGAGCGCGGACGACGTCCAGATCGCCCTCGGCGTCAAGCACGCCCTCTTCGTCGCCACCCAGGCTCTGATCGACGCAGGCGACGAGGTCCTGGTCGCCGCGCCCGGCTGGCCCGGACATGCCGAGGTCGTCACCGCCGCCAGCGGCATCGCCGTCCCGGTCGCCACCGACGGCGAGTTCCGTATCTCGGCCGAGGTTCTCGACGGCTGCCGCACCCCGCGCACACGGGCGGTGCTCCTCTCCAGCCCCGGCAACCCCACCGGCGTTGCGTACCCAGAGGCCCGGCTGAGGGAGATCGCCGACTGGGCGGAGCAGCACGGCATGTGGGTCATCAGTGACGACATCTACCGGGCGTTCGACTACACCGGGACCTACCGGTCGATCCTGCGGGTGGCTCCGCAGCTGCGCGGCCGTACCGTCGTCGTGGGCGGAGTGCCCAAGGAGCACGCCATGACAGGCTGGCGCGTCGGCTGGCTCGCGGCACCGCCGGAGATCATCGCCTCGGCGCGGCTCCACGTCTCACGCGCCATCACCCACGTCCCGACGGTCAACCAGCGTGCCGCGCTCGCCGCCCTGGGCGACACCGGCACCCCTATCGAGGCCGCCGGCAATTATCGGCGCCGGCGCCCGCTACTGGTGGAGGCGCTGAACGGGATCGACGGCATCGACTGCCCGCTGCCCGCTGCCCGCTGCCCGACGGCGGCATGTTCGCCTTCCCCGACGTCAGCACGCTCCTCCGTGACCGGGATTGGTCCAGCAGCGCCGAGCTCGCTGCCTGGCTCCTCGACACCGCCCATCTCGCCGTCGTACCCGGCGAGGCGTTCAACGCGCCCGGACGCATTCGCGTGTGCTTCGCTGTCGACGACGACACGCTGATCACCGCGATCGAACGACTGCACACCGCCCTCGGGCCCACGCGCCACGAGTCGGCCGCACCACAGCTGGAGGAGGCCCGATGAGCCCCCTGAGGAAACTCGAACGGCACATCATCGCGCTTGGCACACTATTTATTCCTTTGCAGCAAGATCGACAGACCATCCGCACTTGTCGCCCCGCCAAGGGATCACCGCAGGTCAGGAGGACTCCAGATGCCGTTGTGGTCGCATGTGGTCGCAGGATTGCCCAGGCCGTGCGCGACAATGGGCGTAGCGGTTCAATGTGCAACTTTTGGAAGCGATCACCATGCGCTCCGCCACCGCTCGCGGGCGTGTCTACCGCCGGTGCGGCTGCCGGGACCAGCAGGATAAGCAGCTCGGCTCACGCTGTCCACGGCTCCCCGGCGAGTCTGATCACGGCACCTGGACCTTTGCCGTCGATCTCCCCTCTCCCGCTCATCGCCGTCGTACCGTTCGCCGCGGCGGCTTCCCCACCCAGCACGATGCCTCGGATGCTCTGCGGCGGCTGGTCGCCAGCGACGGCGACGGGTTCTTCGCCGATCCGAACCAAACGGTCGGCGACTACCTGACTGCCTGGCTCCAGGCCATGGCCATGACGCTGAAACCGACCACCATGGCCCGCTACCGTGCCTACGTCCAGGCCGACCTCGTCCCCGCCCTCGGACACATCAAGCTCGACGACCTCGGCTACGCACACATCGCCGCCTTCGTGCGGAACCAGTTCGCACACGGCCGCGGGCCGGTCACCGTTCACCGGATCCTGGCCACCCTCTCCAGCGCCCTCGGCGAAGCCGTCAGACACCGCCGCCTCGGCCGCAATCCCGCCCGGCCCACGATCATCCCCCGCCCCGCGGCAGCCGAACGCCACATCTGGGCCGTCCAGGACGCCCTCACCTTCCTGCGGTACAGCCATACGGCCGACCCGCCTCATGGCCGATCTGGTCGAGCTGCTGATCGGCACCGGCATCCGCAAGGGAGAAGCTCTCGGACTGCACTGGGAGGACGTCCACCTCGATGAGCGCGTCCTCTATATATGCCGCACGCTCTCCGCGATCGACAACAACCAGCTCGCGCTGACCACACCCAAGACCCGCGGCAGCAAGAACTGGGTCGCCATCTCCGACCGCGTCGCCACCGCCCTCCGCCACCGCGTCCGGGAGAAGTGCTCCTCGACGGCACAGGGGCTCCAGGGCTACTTCGTCTTCCACCGCCCCGACGGCAAGCCACTCCACCCGCAATACGCACTCAACCGCTTCCACCTACTGTGCCGAGACGCCCACGTACCGGGCACAACCAGCTGACCATCATCAGGCGGCCCACAGAAGCCACGAGTTACAGCACCCCAGCCCCAAAGCACTCGACCGCATGCGACCACCTTGCGACCACAAGCCGACAAAACGTCAGAAAGGCCGTTCCCTCACTTCGAGGAAACGACCTCCGACCTGCGAAAACGCTGGTCGGGACGACAGGATTTGAACCTGCGACCCCTTGCCCCCCCGGCCGCCTGTACGTTTGGGATCATCGTCACGGAGGCCAGACGGTTGCGGTTCTCGATCGCTCTGGAGAGCGGATACAGCTACTTGGTTACGATCTCGGTCGCCACGAAGGACGACCGTCACTCTCGATCGTGGCCCGGTGGCTCGTGCCGGATCGCGTTGCGATCCCGGTCACCCCGAACGGTGACCACCACTGGTGGCGGACGCCAGCGTAGTAGGCCACTACGTCGTTGCGATCCTCGGCCACCCCGGAGGGCGACCGCCACTGCCTGCGCGGCCCGCAGAAGCACATGGTGGGCGGGTTGCGATCCTCGCTCACCCCGTAGGGCGACCGCCACCGCCGCCGCGGTGTTCGCCGAGATGCGCGCGGAGTGGTTGCGATCCTCGGTCACCCCGTAGGGCAACCGCCACCCGGACCCGGGCGGTAGCTCCTTGTCGCTGGACCGCGGCGGCCAGGGCAGCCACCTCGGTGCCCTGGAGGCCCGGGTTCGCCCAGCCTCACATCCAGGACTGCTCGTCCATGTCATAGGTGCCCAGCACGCCCACGTGCAGCTTCAGCTCGCCCTGCTGGTACCGGCAGGACGGCAGATCGGCGGTCCACGGCCCTTCCGGCAGAAACGCGGTCAGGGCCTCCAGTTGGGCTGCGCCCCATGCGGCATGCCGTTCGGCCTCCAAGAGGAAGGCATCGCTGAATTCACTCGCCATTCCCTGACCCTATGAGTGGGCGGTTCGTAAGTATTTGGGTCGTTCTGTGATCGCCTGATGGTGTGAGGTGGGGGCGGAACCCACGGGTCCACGGTGCGAGGTCTGCTGGGGTGGGCGGGGTGAGTGGACGGAAGCCGTATCCCAGCGACTTATCGGACGGGCAGTGGTCGTTGATCGAGCCGGTGATCACCGCGTGGAAGGACCGGCACCGCTCGGTCAGCGGTCATCAGGGTGCCTATGACATGCGGGAGATCGTGAACGCGATCCTCTACCAAGGGCGGACCGGCTGCCAGTGGTCCTACCTCCCGCACGACCTGCCGCAGAAGAGTGCGACGTACTACTACTTCGCCGCCTGGCGGGACGACGGAACCGATTAGGTCATCCATGAACTCCTGCGCTGCCAGGTCCGTGAACGCGCCCGGCGATTAGAGGACCCGACCCTGGTGGTGCTGGACACCCAGAGTGTCCACGCGGCCGTCGGGGTCCCCGCCGCCACGACCGGCTACGATCCGGCCAAGCGGGTGCCAGGCCGCAAGCGCGGCCTGGCCGTGGACGTCCTCGGCCTGGTCATCGCGGTCGTCGTCCTCGCCGCGAACATCCACGACAACACCGCGGGCATCGCCCTGCTGGACCAGGTCGCCGAACACACCGGCGACACCGTCCGCAAAGCCCTGGTCGACCAGGGCTTCAAGAACCAGGTTGTCGACCACGGCGCCGGCCTGGGCATTGACGTCGAGATCGTCGGACGCGACCCGGGATACCGGGGATTCCTGCCGCAGCCGAAGCGGTGGAGGGTCGAGCAAACGTACGGGGTGCGGGCGTCGGCGTCGCTGTCGAGGTGACCGACAGCACGCTGGTGGCGATGTTCTGCTGGTTCATCATCGCGATCGCGCTGCTCGTGCTCCAGGCCGGGATGGCCAGCCACCGGAGTCCAGGCCACGCGTGGCGAGGGCGTCGGTCCAGACCGGCGGGACGATGTGCTGGTGGACATCGATGCGGGCAGGGAGGTTCACGATCTTTACCTCTCTCCAAGTGGCTTACTGAGGAAGGACGTTGGCTGACAGACATGCGAGCGACGACCGAGCGGGTAGGCGAAGTGCACCGGGAGCCTGCCCCCGAGGAGGGAGTTTGGAGGAGCTGGCACAGGCCGCTGACCAGCTCCTCCATGCTTTGCGCCGCTCCCGGGCCGCCACCGTCGGTCAGTCCGCGGCCGCACTATCCATGGCCCGGTTGATGCTGCCGAATCCCGATACGGAAGACACCCGGGGTGAGGCTGCCGATCGGCAGCCTCACCCCCGGTGCCGCGGTCGGCGTCCCCACCGGACCTCTATGGCATCGCCGTCCAACTCTTGCCCGGTAGCGTCCGGGAGGCCGTCAATCAGAAATCGGCACGATAGGGCTGCAGGAAGGGCAGCAGGACATTGAGGAAGTCCTCGGGGGCTTCTTCCGGTACGAAGTGGCCGCAGTCGGAGATGACGACGCTGCTCACATCTTCGGCCAGGGAACGGACTTCGTTCTCCATGTTCTCTCCGCCCAGGGCATCGCCGGCGACGGCCAGCACGGGGATCGTGAGCTTGTTCTTCTTGCGCAGGACGCTCTGCGCCATGGTCTCGTCGATGGCGCGGTAGTACTCGAAGCTGGCCCGCAGCGCTCCGGGCAGGCGCATCGCCTGGACGTACACGTCCACCGCGGCAGCCGGGATCGCGGTGGGAGTGGCTGCCTTGGTGGCGAATTGGTGCCCGAAGTAGAGGTCTTCGCGCCCCTGGACGAGCTGTTCGTTGATGTCGATGGCGCGGTTGAAGTTGAAGTGCCACAGAAAGTCGCTCGTGCGCCGGTCGCCCAGCAGCGGGGGCGAGGGCGAGATGCCGGGGATGATCGCGTCCACGAGTGCCATCCGCTGGATGGGGCCTGGTGCGTCCGCCGCCATGGCGTAGGCGGTCCACATGCCGATGTCGTGGCCGACGACGGCGAACCGGTCGTGTCCGAGCAGTTCCATCAGCCGGTGGAAGTCCTGTGCGCAGGTCGCGGAGTCGTACCCGGTGTGCGGTTTGTCGGAGAGGCCGGTGCCACGCGGGTCGGCGACGACGACCGTGTAGTGCTCGGCGAGCGGCAGCATGACGTGGCGCCACTGGTACCAGAACTGCGGCCAGCCGCCGATCAGCAGCAGGGCCGGTCCCTGTCCTCCGGTAACGGCGTGCAGGCGTACTGAGTCCACGTCGATGTACCGGCTGGAGAAGACCTTGTCGAATGCGGCGGGCAGGCCGGGTGTGCCGGTGACGGTGCCGAAGCCAGTCGGCCGTGCCGTAGGGAGGTGTGCAGCGGTCATGGTGATCAGGTGTTTCCTTTCAAGAGCCCGCTTGGCGCATATGTGGCGCTGCGGGGGTCGGGATGGCCGGCGAGGGAGTGAGCGGGGCTGGGTGATGGGCGTTGTGGGCGGCGTCCCCAGCGGTGCGAGCGAGGGAGAATGCCGCTTGCCGACCGTGGTGGGCCCCGGGCTTGACCGCCGTCGGCTGTCAGGCGGGTTGGGGACCTGGCATGTGCCGTCTCGGCGCGTCCAGGTGCCCGAGCAGGGTGTCCGCTGCAGAGTGGAGCTGCCGGGCGGGGACGCCGTCGCAGACCTGGGTGGAGATCCCGAGCAGGAAGCCGTGGATCATGGTGGTGACGGCGTCCACGTCGGTGTCCTGGGCGAGTTCGCCCGAGGCGACGTCGCGGGTGATGGCAGCGGCAATGCGCGCCCGGTCGGTCGCGCGACGTGCCGCGACGACCTCCCGTACGCCGGAGTGATCGGCTCCGTGCGCTTCCACCGTAGCCGACAGGGCCACGAGGCATCCGCGGGGGTGGGAGGGGTCGGTCTGCATGTCGATCGACCCGTGCAGCAGACGTGCGATCGCCTCCCGCGCGCTCAGCGTCTCGTCGGTGATGACGTCGGTCACGCTGCCCGGCCCGGCGATGTAGTGCTCGACAGCGCGGGTGAACAGCCCTTCCTTCGAGCCGAAGGCGCCGTACAGGCTCGCGGACGACAGCCCCGTGGCCTCGCGAAGCTGTGCCAGTGAGGTTGCCTCGTAGCCCTGTCGCCAGAACAGCAACATGGCCGCTTCAAGGGCGAGTTCCTCGTCGAAGGTGCGGGGACGACCTGCGGGGGACACTGCGGACCTCCTTCCAAATTTCGGATCGACTGATCCAGTTTGACACCAGAAATTTGCCGACGTCAATATCGGATCGTTCAATCCGTAATTTGAATGAAGGAGACGCCCTCGTGGCCACGGCACCTCCCGCCCCACGCCCAACCCGAGCCCACACGGACTTCCCCCTGCCGGCGCTGGCCGTGATGGCCTGCACAGGATTCCTCGTGATCATGACCGAGACGCTGCCGGCCGGCCTCCTGCCCCAGCTGGCCGCTGGACTTCATGTGTCCGAGGGCGGCGCCGGCCAACTGGTGAGTGCCTACGCGATCGGCACGGTGCTCGCTGCGATCCCCGCGGCCGCGCTGACCCGCGGGAGCCGTCGGCGACCGCTCCTGCTGGCGGGTCTGTGCGGGTTCCTGGTGGCCAATGCCGTCACCGCCCTGGCGCCGTCCCTCGCCGTCGCACTGACGGCCCGGTTCGTCGCAGGCGCCTTCTCCGGCCTGCTCTGGGGCATGCTGGCCGGGTACGCGCGCCGCATCGCGGCACCCGAGCACGCCGGGCGGGCCCTGGCCGTCGCCATGGCCGGAACCCCGGTTGCCCTTTCCGTGGGAACGCCCCTGGGCTCCTGGCTCGGCAGCGCGGTCGGCTGGCGGTGGTCCTTCGCCGCGATGGCACTACTGGCCGCGCTCGTGATGGCAGCCGCCCGCGTCCTCGTACCCGACGCCGCGGGGCAGCGCGCGCAGACGCGCGTATCGCCCGCCCAGGTGCTGCGACTCCCCGGAGTGGCGACCATCCTCGTGGTCGTCTTCACCTGGATGCTCGCACACAACCTTCTCTACACCTACATCGCGCCCTACCTGCGCGAAGCACACCTCGCGCTCCGAGCGGACCTTGCCCTCGTCGTCTTCGGTGTCGCCGCTCTGGCCGGAATCTGGATCACCGGTCTGTTCATCGACCGCGCGCTGCGCAGGCTCACCCTGTCGAGCGTGGCTCTCTTCGCCGTCGTCGGAGCAGTACTCCTGGCTGCCCAGGACTCCCTCGCCGTCGCGCTCCTCGCGATCGTCCTGTGGGGCATCGCCTTCGGAGGCGCGGCGACACACCTGCAAACGGCGATGAGTGAAGCCACCGGCGAGAACGCCGATGTGGCGAACGCGATGCTCACCACCTCCTTCAACCTCGCGATCTTCGCGGGCGGCGCCCTCGGCGCCGTTGTCGTCGAGGGCGTCGGCGCCCGGATGCTGCCCGCGGCACTGCTCGTCCTCGCGCTCCTCGCCCTCGTCATCGTCGGCTGCGGTCGGCGGACGGCCTTCCCCACGAACAGGTGAGAGAAGAGGACGGGCGGGCCGGCTGCGTGCGACGAGACAGCCAGCCTCTACCAGCGCGTCGGACGCCTGTGTCGGTCAACGTCCCCTGCATCGGCGCGCCTCGCCCTCCGACGATCGGGCGGAGTGCACCGGCACCGAGGACGCCGGGCGCCCAGCAGTGCCGAACGCGCCCGGCTGCGGCAGGTCCTGGGCGAGGAACGGCCCGAGCACCATGTCGGGCGTGAACCCGGGCGACACCACGAAGCGGCGCGGCCCGCTCGGCTCGTCGAGGTGTCCCTGTCCGACAACGCCGACCTGGACAACGCCGTCGTCACTGGCGACGGGGTCATCGCCGCCTGAGCCACCCGCGCCGAACGCACTGCAATCCGGCAGGGATCAGACGCCTTCGACCGGGGCCGGGTTGGATCGAGGGGGTGAAGGCAGAGGGGGACGGTAGGGCCGGAAGAATTCGGTGATGTCGTGGGCCAGCAGGCCGGGTTCCTCGTGGGCGGCGAAGTGTCCGCCGCGGGGCATGTGGGTGTAGCGCGTGATGTTGTAGGTGCGCTCGGCCCAGCTCCGTGGCGGCCGGCTCAGGTCGGCGGGGAACAGGGCGACGGCTGTGGGAACGCTCACCCGCTCCACGCGTCGGGTCAGGCCGTGGGCGTACTCGTAGTAGGGCCGGAAGGAGGTGGAGATCGTGCCGGTGAACCAGTAAAGGGAGGCCTGGGTGAGGAGGAAGTCGTCGCTGAAGCGGGCGGACACGTCACCGCCGCAGTCGCTCCCACGCACGGTACTTCTCGACGAGCCAGGCGATCAGGCCGGCGGGGGAGTCGGCCAGGCCCTGGCTCAAGGTGAGGGGGCGGGTGCTCTGCTGATGCTGGTAGCCGCCTTCCTGCGCCTGCCAGGCCGCGAGGGATTCGAGGTGGGCCTGCTCCTGAGGGGTGAGGGTGGCGGGGTCGTAGGTGGCCGGGTGTGTTCCGCGAGGTCATGTAGGAGGTGTTCAACAGAGCTGATGTTGGTGTGCGCGGTGAATCGGGGGACGAGGTCGCTGATTTGTTGGATGCATCGTGAGGCGCCCAGGGGCTGGGCGAGCTGGACGGCTTGGTGGGCGGTAACAGCAGCTTGGTCCACGTCACCTTGGCTGAGGAGGCTGTCGGCCTGGTAGGCGTAGAAGATGGCCTTGGTTTTGGTGCGTGACTCGGGCAGGCGAGCGATCCCCTGAGTGATCTGGCGGTCAGCCTGCCGCGGCTGGCCCAGGAGGCTGAGGCAACGGCCCGTATCCACTGCAAGGTCCGCCGAACTCATCCAGGCACACCACGGAGGTGGGTCGGTTGTGGCTGTGGTGAGGTGATGCTCGGCGGCGGCAAGGTCGCGATAGCAGGCGCGGGCGTGGGTGGTGCCGAGCATGGCGTGGGCTCGGGCCCGTCGGAGGTGGAGCAGTGAGCGTGCGGTGGGGTCGGTGGCACGGGTGAGAGCGTGGGAGAGGCTGCCCACGGCGGTCGCGGGCTGGTCGAGCCAGACACTCTGGTACGCGATGTCCGCGATGACGCCGGCGCCCAGGTCGGTGGCTTGGGCCTGGTGGGCGGAGTGGAGGGCGGCGTTCCAGTAGCTGGTGGCGGCGGTGTGGTGCTGGTGGTCGAATCGGTGCCAGGCAATGGTCTGCGCCAGGGTTGCGGCGAGGGTGTGCAGGCGAACTTCATCTGTGTCGCTGTACACGGCGTTTTCCAAAAGGTCCACGACGTCGCGATAGAAACCGATGAGGATGTGGGCGATGTTCTGTCGCTGGGCTGTGGCGAGGCTGTTGAGCTGCCGGGCTGTTGTCTCGATCCAGTCGAGGACCTCGGGGTCGACCCTGCGGCTCCGTTCCGCCTGGACGATGCGGGCCGGGCTTGTTGTGGCCCACTGGTGGGCGATGGTTGTCAGGGCCGCAGCAGTGTGGGCCATGAAGGTGCGGCGGTCCAGGTCCATGGCGATGGCCTCTCTCAGGACGGACACGGTCAGCCCGGCTCCCAGCGGGGGCAGTGTTTCGTATCCGGGCAGCCACAGCGGCCACTCGAATGCGAACACGAGTTCTTCAGGCACCTCGAGAGCGTCCCCGATCAGCATTTGAGACCGCTTGCTGGGGCGGCCTCGCCACTGTTCCCACAGGGAGACCCGCTGCCGGGTGGTGCCACAGGAGACTTGCCGGCGCTTGGCGCGGTACCGCATCTGAAAGGCCAGGCCGGCCTGCGATAAGCCCTTGAGTTTTCTGGCGTAAGCCAGCGGATGCCCGATCAGCTCGTCCACGTGGCTATCACAGCACTGCGCTTGCCGAAAATGTCGTCCGCCCTGGTGGGAGGGGGTGTGCGCGGTGCGCCGGAGGTCGACCGGCGAAGTCGCCAAAACAGGCGCTCTCGCGAGGCTGGCGCTCACCGCGGCAAGATGATCGACCGTGCTGCTGCGACTGGCTTACCTCGGCATGACGAACGCGTTCGCGATGCTTCGCCTGCTGCCAATGACCGACCGGGACAAGGACGCTGAGATCCTCGCCCTGCGCCACCAGATCACCGTGCTGGAACGCCAACTCGGCAAGGCCAAGATCCGGTTCACGCCCAGCGATCGAGCGTACCTGGCTGCGCTGTTGCACCGGCTGCCACTGCACGTCCTGCGACAGTTACGGCTGCTCGTACGCCCCGACACGATACTGCGTTGGCACCGCACCCTCATCGCGCGCCGCCATGCCGCCTCCTGCCGACCCAAACGCCCAGGACGACCGCGCACCGTGCGCTCCATCCGCACCCTGGTACTGCGCCTGGCAAAGGAGAACCCGAGCTGGGGGTACCGACGCCTGCACGGCGAGCTGCTCGTGCTGGGGGTGAGTGGGCGCGTCCACCGTCTGGGAAATCTTGAAAGAGGCCGGCATCGACCCAGCACCCGAGCGGAACTCCAGTACCTGGGCCACCTTCCTTCGCGGCCAGGCTGATGCCCTGCTGGCCTGCGACTTCCTGGAAACAGTCACCCTCTCGGGGATGCGGATGTACGTGCTCGTGGTGATCGAACACGGCAGTCGCCGGATCCGCGTCCTGGGCGCCACCGCGCATCCGAGCGCCTCCTGGGTAGCGCAAGCGGCGAAGAACCTCGTCATGGACCTCGAAGACCTTGACTGCCGGGCACGGTTCATGATCCGGGACCGGGACGGGAAGTTCCCCGACCTGTTCGATGCCGTCCTCAAGGACGCGGGGATCGACGTCGTGCTCACCGGCATCCAGATACCGAGGATGAACTCGATCATGGAAAGATGGATACAGACCTGTCGCCGCGAGCTCCTGGACCGGACGTTGATCTGGAACCAACGACATCTCCTCGCCACCCTGCGCGAGTTCGAGCAGTTCTACAACGGACACCGACCACACCAGGGCATTGCCAACGCCAGACCTCTGCACCCCCTGCCCCCACCGATCGACGATCCGGACACGTTAGCCCACCTCAACATACGTCGACACGATCGCCTCGGCGGCATCCTCCACGAGTACCGGCATGCTGCTTGACCTGCACGGATGAGGTTTCCGGCAAGGGCAGTCGTGGTGGAGCTCGCCGCCGCCCGACTGGACGAAGGCCGACCCGTACGCGACCGAAGTCTGGTCGGTGATGGCTCGTTCGCTATGGCGCGCACGTGGACAGGGGCGCAGCCCGTGAGTACCGCCGCGCCGACCAGGACCGCCGCGTCCAGGAAGGCCCCCGGCCCCTCGCCGTCGAGCACCACGACCTCGTCGGCCATGCGGGCGTGCAGCGCGTCCGCCTCGTCGCGGGAGCGCAGCGCCACCGTCGGCAGGTCCGGCTCGCGGGCTGCGCGGATCACCCGTACCGTGATCAATTGAATGCGGTACGAATGAATCGTTAATTGACACCTCCGGGGCTGATGCAAGTCAAACAGCGGGCATGCCCCAGGTGATCCCATTCCCGGCCAGGGCGACGATCCACGCGCGGAGACCCTTGTGTTCGGCAATGGCGCAAATTCGGCTTCAGCACGGCTTCACATCCCGACATGCTCTGGGTGCCCAGGGGCCAGCGCCGATCACTGGTCGAGCAGGCGTTGGCCATGGCGGTATGGGAGGAGTCTGCGCGGACTGAGGACTGTTGAATGCAGCAAGGACATTCGGGTGTCGCGCCGGGGTGGGCCGCACCGAACGTTCGGCGCTTGCGGCCACACTCTTTCCCCCGGTACTCCGCCGGAGCCGGTTATCAGGTCCCGGCCGCGGTCGGCAGACCGCAAAAGGTAGCGCTCCTTCGAGCGAACACCGGCAATTTCGACCGGGAAGCACTGCGCACAGTTGCGAGATCGATATTCAACGCCCTATTTCAGGAGCAGGTCATGAAGAGAACGCACCATCGCACCGGGGCACTTCTGGCCACGGTGTGCGGTTTCACTCTGTGCCTCCCTGGCGTGGCCCGCGCGGCCGACGCACCGACGCCACATCTTTTCGCCACGACGCTGGTGAACAAGACCGGCACCACGATCACGGTCACCGCCGGAGTCGGCCGGGGCAACACGATCAGCGTCTGGCAGTCGGGCAGCAACATCAGAATCAGAGACACCGGAGACACGGTCGCACCGTCCGGCGATTGCACCGCCATCAGCACGACCGAAGTCGCCTGCAGGGCCGCCGACACGACCGAACTCGTGGTCAACGCCGGCGACCAGGACGACACCGTCACCTCCTCGCTGGCGGCCCTCGGCGTCACCCTCATCGGCGGTGCCGGCAACGACAACCTCTACGGCGGATCCGCCAACGACACCCTCGAAGGCGACGAGGGATCCGACTTCCTTTCCGGCGGCGCAGGAAACGACACGCTGACAGGGGGAGCCGAGGCGGACAGGATCTTCGGCGGCTCCGGCAACGACTCCATCGAGGGACGCGGCGGCTCGGACATCGTGGACGGCGGTGCCGACAACGACGTGATCTACGGCGGCAGCGGCAACGAGCAGATCGTCGCCGGCGCCGGCAACGACTACGCCGAGGGCGGCAACGGCCGGGACACCATCGACGCCGTGGACAACGTCAGCGGTAACGACTACGTCGAAGGCGGCGCTGACGTGGACGTCTGCCGCGCCGACTTGGGCGACAACGTCAGCGGATGCCCCTGACCAGCGTGAGTGAGCAGCACGCCAGTACCCGTACACGGCGAGACGACACGAAAGGCGGGCACCGATGAGAACACGAGGTATCTGCACCACGGTGGTGGCGATCGGCGCACTCACCTGCGCCCCGCTGACCGCCGCTTCCGCCGCGCCCGGTGCGGCCCCCGGCGGAAGCCTGGCCGACACCACGGTCGTGCAGGAGGTGGGCGACACCCTTAGCGTCACGGCTGCCCAGGGTGTGGCGAACGACATCACCATTCGGCGTCAGGGCAACGTTGTCGTGGTGACGGACGCGGGGGACACCGTGTCCGCCGTCGCCCCGTGTCAGTCGACGGGGACGCACACGGCGGAGTGTCCGCTGCCCGTCACGTCGACACGGGTCAACGCCAACGACTCCGATGACAGCGTCAGCATCTCCCCGAACCTGGAAGCCGCCGGAACGGTGATCGGCGGTGCGGGTGACGACCGCCTCAACGGCGGTCCCCGGGCGGACCGGCTCGTCGGTGACGACCCGGATGCCACTGGCCTGCGGGCGACGCCGGGCAACGACACCATCAACGGCGGCCCCGGCAACGACACGATCTCCGGGCTGGCCGGCAACGACACCATCTACGGCAATGCCGGCAACGACACTCTCAACGGCGACGACGGAAACGACACACTCGAAGGTGACCAGGGCAACGACACCCTCACCGGAGGCCGCGGCAACGACACGCACATCGGCGGCGAGGGCAACGACACCCTCAACGCCGTGGACAACGTGATCGCCAACGACAACCTCGACGGCGGCCTCGGCTTCGACACCTGCAACCGTGACACCGGCGACACGGCCGTCAACTGCCCCTGATCAATCACTCGTTTCCTCGGTACTGCGCTGCTCAAATCGGGTGGAGGCGTCGCCGGACAGCCGTAGCGGCTGTCCGGCGGCACGATGACAGCCGGTGATGAACGACTGCTGGGCGCCTACTTCACCAGTTGCGGCGCGTGTTGTGCTCGCCTGGAACGTCCAGGAGAGACGCCGAGAGCGCGTCGGTCGGCGCCGCAAGCCCGGTTGACATCCCCGCTGCCCCTCTGAAGCATCAACGCCATGACTGCGCTCCCCCGCCTCAAGCGGCTCCGGCTCGTCGTCGGTCAGACCTGTACATTCCTCGCCCGGCCCCGGCCGGATCGTGCTCGATCGCCCCGCGAAGCAGGCGGCTTTCCGCCTCGCGCTCGCCCGTGCGCCGGCACTTGGGAGCCGACCTGCTCGGCGATGAGCCGCCGGTAGTTCGGGCACTGGGTGACGTCCTCGTACTCGCAGTTCAGGCCACCCTCGATGAGCTCCAATGAGGCCCGGGCGGCGGCGATCCTCGATCGGAGCTCTTAGGGGAGGCCGGGCTTCGTTGATGCTCGGCGAGGCGGGCGGAGGCCGTGGGCGCCATTCCCACGTCGGGGCTCAGGGCCCGGGATACCTTCGGGCGTACCACGGTCCGCCCGCCTCTCCCGCTCTGGCCGAGAGCGGGGGCCTTCACCGCCGGACGGTGAACGCTTAGAAGCCGTTGCTCTATCGATCTTGGTGAGCGTGAGTTCGAGGTCGTCGACTCGGTCGGGTGATCTCTTGGCTGGCTGCGCATGAAGGCAGGGCCTCCCGCACAGCTCGTGGGTGTCGAATCCAGCCGAGCAACAGGAGGCCCCTGGTGCTGCAGTCTTCCGTGTCCGTGCCAGTGTGGTCTAACTCGGCTTTTCTGAAGTGTGATTGTCTCGCTCACCGGTTCGGGAACGCAGGGGACCGGCCGTACAGGCATCCGAGGTATCCGTCCGACATGAGCGACGCGGAGTGGGCGGTCGTACGCGAGGCGATGCCGGTTCCCGGCTGGCTGGAGGGCCGCGGCGGCCAGCCGGAGCGCTATTGCCACCGGCAGATGGTCGACGCGGTGCGTTACCTGGTCGCGGGCGGCATCACCTGGCGGGCGATGCCCGCGGACTTCCCCGCGTGGGACCGCGTCTATGCCTTCTTCCGGCGCTGGCGCGACAAGGGCCTGACTGCCGAGTTCCACGACCGGCTGCGCGACCGGGTCCGCAAGGATGCGGGCCGGGACCCGGAGCCGACGGTCGGCATCATCGACGCGCAGTCCGTGAGGGGAGCCGCATCGGTGCCTGCCGCGACCAGGGGATTCGATGGCGGGAAGAAGGTCAACGGCCGTAAGCGGCACATCCTGGTGGACACTCTCGGACTGCTGCTGGCCGTGATGGTGACCGCGGCCTCGGTCACCGACCGGGACGCGGGCCAGACTCTGCTGGCCCGCCTGCACGAGCGGCACTGGCGTGTTACGCGGGTGTGGGCCGACGGCGGCTACACCGGGCGGCTCGTCGACTTCGCCCGCGAGGTCCTGCGCGTCGCGTTGACCGTGGTCAGACGCAGCGACGACTCCAGCGGTTTCACCGTGCTGCCCAAGAGGTGGCTGGTGGAGCGCACGTTCGCCTGGCTGATGCATTCACGCCGCCTGGCCCGCGACTACGAGACGCGCACCGACACCTCGGAAGCGGTGATCCGGTGGTCGATGAGCATGGTCATGAGCCGCCGGCTCGTGCGACGGGCACGCTGAACAGTCCCGGATCTTCCTCCGCCAGCCACCCCGCGCGGTCAGGCGCTTCGCCTTCGACCGCACCCCTTCGACCTTCGCGGGGACGGGCTCCAGCCCGAGGGACACCGCGAGTTGACGGCAGTCCATCGCTCCCCTGCCGGTTCCGCCCCCATCTGCCAGGACATCCATGATCCGCTGGTAGTCCGGCGCGAGAACCGTCGGGGCGAGCCCTTCCCGCCAGTGCGGCACCACCGAACCGGGCACAGCCGCCGTGACCTGCACCGACTCTCCGCCGGCCACCGCGGCCGACGGCGCATCCGCGCCGCCGCGAGGCTCCGCCAGAACCTCGCCCACCGTCTCACGGGCGATCACGAACCGCTGCCACACAGCCTCGGCCTCCTGCAGTTCGGCCTGGAGAACCTCCACCCGCTCCCGAGCGGCGCGTTCCCGCTCCTCCAGCAACCCCATCACCGACGGCATCCCGGCACCTCCACCGAAGAGGACGACACGACACCTCGTCCCTGCCGCCGAAACACCCCACCTACACCTGACCAGCAGAAACGCACCCGTCACGCTCGGAAAGACAACGGCTTCTTAGGGTCTGTCGTCAAATGATCTTCGGTTTGGGATCATGGTCGGGTGATACGTCGCCATGAACTGTCCGATGCCGAGTGGGCCTTCGTGGAGCCGTTGCTGCCTCGGGCTGAGCGGGGCCGCAGACGGCTGGACGACCGGACGGTCCTCAACGGGATCGTCTGGAAGTTCCGGACCGGCACGGCCTGGCGGGACGTGCCCGAGCGGTATGGCTCTTGGGCAACGCTGCACACCCGCTTCCGCCGCTGGGCCAGGGACGGCACCTTCGAGCGGATGCTCCGGGCCGCCCAGGCGAAGGCCGACGCGGCCGGGGACATCGAGTGGCTGGTGTCCGTCGACTCCACGGTCGTGCGGGCCCACCAGCACGCGGCCGGAGCACGAAAAGGGGGCTCCGTGCCCCGGGGCTCGGCCGGTCCAGAGGCGGTCTGACCAGCAAGATCCACCTGGCCTGCGATGCTCTGGGCCGACCGCTCGCCTTCACCATCACCGGCGGGAACACCAACGACTGCACCCAGTTCGCGGCCGTAATGGAGGCGATCCGGGTGCCCCGGATCGGGCCAGGAAGGCCCCGGATCCGACCTGCCAACGTCATAGGCGACAAGGGCTACAGCTCCAAGGCCATACGCACCTGCCTGCGGCGACGGAGCATCCGGCACACCATCCCGGAACGGTCCGACCAGATCCGCAACCGGCTCCGACGCGGCAGCCATGGCGGACGTCCGCCAGCCTTCGACAAGCAGGTCTACAAGCGGCGCAACGTCGTCGAACGGTGCTTCAACCGCCTCAAACAGTGGCGTGGCATCGCCACCCGCTACGACAAGACCGCCGAGTCCTACCAAGCAGCCGTCACCCTCGCATCGCTCCTGATGTGGGCGTGACATTTTGACGACAACTCCTAGAGCCAGCTCGTCATTGCCGGGGATCCGGAACGCCGTGCCGGAGGCGGTCGTACTCCTTCCGCCGAGCCTCGGCCCGGAACACCCCCACGCCGGTGGGAACCACCCGTAAATCATCTTGGTGAGATCCGGCTCGAGCGGAACACCCCCACGCCGGTGGGGACCACGTCGCCGCCTTCACCTTCGTCTCGACGGGGGGCGGAACACCCCCACGCCGGTGGGGACCACTCGTTCAGGCCTGAAGGGTGTCAATATTCCGATCAGGCTGCTGAGCTGGGCGTTTCCTGTGGATGGTGAGGCGGTCGGTGTGGCGTGGTGTGGTACTCGTTGAGCAGTCCGCCGAGTACTTGCTTGCGCCTGACCGTGGCGGCGGGCAGGGGGATGATGTTCGGGTCGTCATCTGGGGCTCGTAGGTTGAGGCTGCGGTGAGCTCGTCCAGTGTTGTAGTGCTCGGCGTACCTGGTGAGGACCGTACGTAGGTGTCGTTCGCCGGTGATGAGGAGGCGGTCGGTGCATTCTGCGCGGGCTGTGCGTATCCATCGTTCGGCGAACGCGTTGGACCGTGGGCTTTGCGGCGTGGTTGGGATGACGGCTGTGCCGTTGCTGGCGAAGACGGCGTCGAACGCGGAGGTGAACTTGCTGTCCCGGTCCCGGATGAGGAACCGGAAGCACCCAGTTCTGTCCTCAAGATCCATGAGCAGGTTGCGGGCGAGTTGCGTGACCCACCCGCCGGTCGGGTGGGCGGTGACGCCCAGGACGTGAACGCGCCGGGTGTCAATCTCCATAACGAAGAAGACGTAAAGACGCTTGAGGAAGACGGTGTCCACGTGCATGAAGTCACAGGCGAGCAGCGTGTGGGCCTGGGAGCGGAGGAAAGTACGCCAGATCTGCCGAGATGCTCGCTGCGGTGCGGGTGGCAGGCCGGAACGGCGCAGGACGCGCCGGATGGTGGCGGCGGCGATCCGATGACCGAGCCGTCGCAGTTCACCCTGGATCCTGACGTACCCCCAGGTCGGGTTCTCTGTCGCCAGGCGCTGGATGAGCACGACTATCTCTTCCGCCAGCGGTGGCCGACCGGGTCCGACTGCCGTCTGGCGCCACTTCCAGCGCACCAGACGACGGTGCCAGGTCAGCAGGGTGCCCGGGGTGACCAGCCGATTGCGACGTAGGACGGGTGGCAGGTACCGGGCGAGAGCAGAGAGCACGGCACGGTCAGCCCACGAGAGCCGCGGCCGCTTGACCTGCCGGCGCAGCACAGCGACCTCGTGGCGGAGAGCAAGGATCTCAGCGTTGTTCGCCACGGTCGATCGCCCCAGCACAAGGAGGCAGCCCAGGAGACGGCAGAAGATCAGGTAGAGCAATCGCAGACCCACGATCAGAGATCATGCCCATACTTGGACGATCCCAAAGCACCAGGTCAACCACCGTACGGCAATAAAGACACCCTTCACGGGTGAGCTGTGCCCAGAGTACGTCCAGGTTCTGCTGCCCGACCCTAGTATCCGAGATGACTCCTGGCTTGACCGGCGCTCACGTGATGTGTGCCGGTTCGATCCCGGCTTCACCCCAGAGCTGCTGAGGAGCCAGGTCAGGACGAACATGGCCTACTTGATCCATGTCGCCAGCACACAACGCAACTTCGCGCTCCACAGCTTCAACCTGCCCAACACTTGCCGCGTGATCGCAACCGACCGCGCTGCCTACATCACCTTCTACAGCAACTCCGCCCACGGAAGGAACTCCCCGTGCCTGTACGCCCGGGCGCCCGGACTTCTGTACTCCATCGCCTGCCAGCAGTTCGACGCAGCCTGGACGGATAGCTCACCCGCACTTCCGGCGCCCCAGCCCTGACGTCACCCCGGCAAGCACCCAGCCTCCACAGCTCACGCCAGAGCAACCAGGTTCGTCATCTTCGGGGCAGGCACCGCCCGACCCTCCAAAGGGGTCGCTGCTGGCCAGCGTTCATGATGGTATTCCTGTGATGGCGAGGTGATGGCAGTCGCCCTTGCTACGCCATGATCAGCCATCTGTTACGCCGGGCACCGGCGACTCCACGGTGGAGTCACGCACTCCCCCACCGGAGGTGAACACAGTGACTTCTCCATCGCCCGAACGCGGCCGCCTGTATCGGCGTTGCGGCTGCCGTCGTCCCGACGGTCGGCAGTACGGCGCCAGCTGCCCCCAACTTAATGATGGCTCGAGGCACGGGTCGTGGGCCTTTGCCGTCGATCTTCCCTCCGCCGACGGCAAGCGCCGTCCGCTCTGCCGCAGCGGATTCGCCACCCGGAAGGCCGCCGAGACAGCACTCGAGCGCGCGCTGGAATCGGAGCGCACCGGCCTGGAGTGCAGCCACGACGTCACCCTCGCGGCCTTTCTGGCCGAGTGGCTGCGCATCAAGGAGAAGACGCTCAAGCCGACCACGTTCGCCCGCTACCGCGACCACGTGCACGCGGACCTCATTCCGTCCTTCGGCCAGCTGGCACTTACCGACCTGCGGGCCCGGCATACCACCGCCTGGAGCGAGGCCGAGCTCGCCCGCGGCCGCGGCTATACCGCCGTCTACCGGAGCGGTGCCACCTTCTCCAGCGCCCTTGGCCACGCCGTACGCACCCGGCTGATCCCCGCCAACCCGTACGTGCTGCTCCCCCGTCCGGTCGCCCCGGAGCGGATCTGCTGGAACCCCACCCAGGCCGCAGCCTTCCTGCGGCACAACCACGCCCACTATCGCGACCAGATCGCCGACCTGTTCGAACTGCTGCTGGGCACCGGCATGCGGCGCGGCGAGGGCCTTGGGCTGCACTGGACGGATGTACATCTGGCCGAGCGGATGTTGCTGGTGCGCTGGAGCCTGACAGCGGTGAACAACAACCGCCTCTACCTCGGACACTGCGGGTGCCGATAAATCATCCGTGCAGTTCACGCCGCGTGCTGGTATTCGTGGAGGGTTCCGCCGAGTCGGTCTTGTCTGTGGACTGCCAGGTGGGCGAGTTGGGCTTGTTGGGTGATGGGCGTGGGTAGCGGGCGGCATGGGGCCGCCTGCTCCAGGGCCCTGTGCGGGCGGTGCTCGTTATAGAACGATTCGTACTCGCGCAGGGCGTGGAGAAGGTGGCTCTGGTTCCAGATCAAGGTCCGGTCCAGCAGCTCCCTGCGGCAGGTCTGTATCCAGCGCTCCACGAGTGAGTTCATCCGCGGTATCCGAATGCCGGTGGTGACGACCTTGAGACCGGCATCGATCATGAGGGCGTCGAAGGCGGCTGTGAACTTCGAGTCGCGGTCGCGGATCAGGAACTGTGCCCTGCTGCCAGCATCTTCGAGGTCAATGAGGAGGTTGCGTCCGAGCTGCACGATCCAGTCCCCGGTGGGGTGTGCCGTGGCGCCGAGGACCCTGATACGACGGGTGGTGTGCTCGATGACGGCGAAGACGTACAGGCGCGCCCCCGTCAGCGTGCGGACTTCGAAAGATCGCAGGCGAGAAGAGCCTTGGCCTGGCTGCGGAGAAAGTCGGCCCAGGTGGTGCTCTGCCGTTCGGGTGCGGGTGGGATGCCGTGCTCGCGGAGGATCTCCCAGACGGTGGAGGCGGCGACCTTGATCCCCAGCGCTGCGAGTTCGCCGTGGATCCGGCGATACCCCCACGAGGCATTCTCCCTGGCCAGGCGCAGGACCATGGAGCGGATTGACCGTAGTGTGCGCGGGCGTCCGCGTCGCCTGGGTACGCAGGTTGCGGCATGGCGCCGCCTGAGCAGTTCGCGATGCCAGTGCAAGATGGTCTCGGGGCGGACCAGCAGCAGAAGGTGCCGCAGTCTGTCTTTGGGGAGGTGGTGGAGCAGGCCGGCGAGGATGGCACGGTCGCTGTCGGTGAAGCTCGGCTTGCCGACCTGACGCTGCAGGACAAGCAGTTGGTGCCGGAGGACGAGGATCTCGATGTCCTTGTCTCGGTCGCTCATCGGCAGGAGGCGTAGGAACGCCAGGGCGTTGGTCGTGGCGAGGTAGGCCAGGCGCAGCAGCACGACAGATCATGATGCCGCCCCGGCCCTTGCGGGTGAAGGCACTTGGGCGAATGTCGAGGAGACCGAAGATCCGTGATCAGGCTCCCGACCTGCGTGGATGATTTATCGGCACCCGCAGGTGCAGCAGGCGCGGAATCTCACCGCCGCCCTGGGCATACGCATCGAGTCCCTGCACTTCTTGTTACGCGACCGCGATGGCAAGTACGGCGAAGCGTTCGACGCCGTCTTTGCAGCCGAGGAGATGGACATCCTCACAAGTGCGCCGCTGGCTCCCCGCATGAACGCACACTGCGAACGCGTCATCGGCAGCATCCGACGCGAAGCCCTCGACCACGTCCTCATCATGAACGAGGCCCACGCCCGCCACGCCCTCGCAGCCTACGAACAGCACTACAACGAACACCAACCCCACCAGGCCCGCAACCAGCTACCACCCGACGCCCACGAACAACCCACCGCGGCGCATGGCCTCAGCACCGGCGTAGTCCTACGCACCCGGATCCTCGGCGGCCGCATCAACCAGTACAGATACGCGGCATGACATGCAGCGATGACTTTTCGAGCGGGCACACGGTGTCCGCGGCACTGGCCGGATACGTCAGTCGTACGTTCGTGAAGTCGCAGGAGGTGGCATCCTCCCACCTGCGGGCCTACTTTGATCAGCCGCTGGAATTCTCCCGCTACCTGGCCGCTGAGCGACTGATCGAAGACGCGAAACCGAGACAGGAGCAGCGCGCCGAGGTGTTGACCGCATTGGTGCAGGCCATGGTCGCCGGGCCTGCTGCGCCGTTGCCGCCGACGGACGTCAACGGCCAGCAGCCCCGAGCCTGACTCAGACGTTGTATCAGTTGGTGGGCACTGGGCCAGATTCCGTCGTGAGGACAGCCAAGCGGCGGCGCCGTTGGTAGGACTGGATCTCATCCGGCTGGACCAGTAGCAGCGCTACCCGGTCGAGATCGCTGAGGCAGCCGCGCAAGATCCGTTGACGATCCGCATCAAGGGAACCGCCTCTGTTTTGCCAGGTCGACACGCATCCAGCGATGTCCGCATCGAGCATCACCAGGTCGATGCCCGCCAGCTCCACACCGCGCAATGCCGCGGGACACTGCGCGGCCACCTGCTCTTCCCAGAGCTCGCCGACAATTACCGATGCTTCATCCGATCTGTCCATGGCCACATCCTCTAGCACGCTTCTATCAGCGACGTGTGAATCGTGACCCAGTTCCGACGGGCCAAAAGTGATCCCCCACTGCGTCAGTTGATGTTGGTCATTCCCCGGTGTTAGCCGCGGGAACCCGTCCGAGGCCGCGGCCGCGCATGCGATAGCTGTCGCCCTTCAACGAGACCACCTCGGCATGGTGGACGAGGCGGTCGATCACCGCGGCGGCGACGGTGTCGTCGCCGAAGACCTCTCCCCAGCATCCAGTTGGTCACGATCACCGAGGCTCGTTCGTAGCAGCCCGAGATGAACTGGAAGAACAGGTTCGCGGCCACGGGTTCGAAGGGGATGTAACCCAAGTCGCAGACCCACAATCAAAGGATCGTGCCCACACGCAGACGGCCGCAAAGCCCCAGGTCAACCACCGTACGGCAATAAAGACACCCTTCAGGGGGGTTCACGCGATGGAGTGCCGGTCGATCAATGCGGCCACGACAGACCGAATGCAGGGCGGCAGCCCGGCGGAGAATATGCGCTCCCCGGCCGCGGCAGCCTTGTAGGGGCCAAAAACCTCATCCGATCTGGTCATGACGGGCGAGCGCTGCGGTGGACCCACCGACCTCGTTGCCGACCCAGCCTCTCCCCCACCAGCATGGTGGAGTGCCGCTGCGACTGCTCTACCTGACCTTGACGAACGTGTTCACCTTGATACGGCTCCTGCCGCGGAATGAGCACGACAAAGACGCCGAGATCCTGGCCCTACGCCACCAACTCACCGTGCTGCAGCGACAGACCGACAAACCGAAGCTCACCTGGCCAGACCGCGCGCTGCTGGCCGCTCTGCTCCGCCCCCTTCCCCGGATACATCTTCGCCCTACCGCTGATCGTCACTCCCGACACGGTGCTGCGCTGGCACCGTGACCTGCTGCGCCGCCGCCACGCGAAGGCATCCCGCCCCAAGCGCCCGGGACGACCTCGCACGGTTCGTTCCATCCGCGCCCTGGTGTTACGGCTGGCACGAGAAAATTCCAGCTGGGGCTACCGGCGTATCCACGGCGAACTCGCCTCCCTCGGCATCAAGGTCGCCGCCGGTACCGTGTGGAACATCCTCAAGGAGCACGGCATAGAACCAGCGCCCGAACGCGACCACACCACCTGGGCGACTTTCCTGCGCTCCCGGGCCCAAGCCATCCTCGCCGCCGACTTCTTCAAGACCAAGACTCTCAATGGAGCGACGCTCTACGTCCTCGCGGTGATCGAGCACGCCACCCGCCGCGTGCGGATCCTCGGCGCGACGGCACATCCCACCGCCACCTGGGTCACCCAGCTCGCCCGCAACATGGCCATGGATCTCCAAGACGCAGGCACCAAAGTGAAGTTCTTGATCCGGGACCGGGACGTTCGATACCCGACATCCTTCGACACTGTCCTACAAGCCGAGGGTATCGCGGTCGTCCAGACCGGCGTCCGGATGCCGCGCATGAACGCGATCACGGAGCGTTGGGTGCGGTCATGCCGAACCGAACTCCTCGACCGCACCCTCATCTGGAACCAGCGCCATCTCCTCCACGCACTGCGCGAGTACGAGGCGTTCTACAACGAGCACAGACCTCACCGCACTCTCGCAAGCGCCGCACCACTCCACCCCCTACCCGAACCGATCACCGTCCCCGACCAACTCACCCATCTCCACGTCCATCGACGCGATCGCCTCAGCGGCCTCCTGCACGAGTACCGACATGCTGCGTGACCAGCACGGACGTAGTTCTTGGCACCTACACCGCTGTCGACCACGTCTTCCCCTACTCCCTGATGCGGCGCTTCGGCGGCGTATCAGGCTGGGACGGACCGGACTTGGATCTCATCTGGAACCTCGCGCCCGCACACCAAGCGTGCAACAGCGCGAAGAGCGACCGGCTCCCCACCCCCGAAGAACTCCACCGGCTCGCTCAGCGCAACGAGGCGATCATGCACTCACCCCACCCGCTCAGGAAAACCCTCCAGCTCAGCTTCCGCAGCATGCGGCACAGCGCCAACCCACCGGAGCACTGGCCGCACTTCCTGCGCCAGGTCCAAATCGCCTGCGATTGAGCACCGCCAGCGCCCGTCAAACCAACCCACGGGTCAGATGCCGCCCAGGCTGTCCGGCTTCCCGTGCCACTCAGGCCGGATACATCAACGACAAGAGCACCGCACTCGAGCGATACGCAGGTAAGCAGTGGTCGTCGACCACCACGCCAAGCGCTCACACCAGCGGGGACCTCATCTTCGCTCGCTTGGCACACTTTTTCTTCCGGCCCGGCCTCCGCAAAGAGTCTCCCTACGGCGCTCCAAAGCCGGATACAGCGCTCACGCCCTGGGAGTGCCCTATCTGCCGGCAGACGCCAAGGGGCTTTGCCGCGCCTTGACGCAGGCTGTCCATGGCGACCAGGACACCCGCGCGCTAGCTGCCTGCGGGAACTGGCCCGGAGAGACCACCGGTGGTCCACCCCACCCCTGTCGCATGGGGAGCCCGATGCCGATGCCCCACCCCCAGAAACGGGGGCGCTCCGACACGACTCCCAGTCAAGCTCCGTACGACGCCGTACACGGAAGCGGTCAAGTGGCACATGGATCAGCTTCGACGCGGTGCATCGCGACCCACCGAACAACGCAACTACCCAGGTTTCGAACCTATGAGACCGCTACCAAGCACCCGACACCTGACCAGGGCGGATGTAATATTCGGCACCCACAGTCGCCCTCCTGCAGCTCGTTCTGGGTGGCGCAGGGCAGGGCGACGTCGCCGGGGACGTCCCACAGTCCGGTGCCCGCCACGTACTCGGCGGCATCCTGCACGAGTACCGACATACTGCGCGACCAGTACGGACGTATTTCTTGGCGCCTACAACGCTGCTGTTCGCGCGGCATGAGCGGTCTGCTCCTTCCTGCGCACCCGGCGAGCGGTGACACGATGTCGAGGAGCGGCAGCGTGGCCGTTGCGGCTTCGGTCTCGGTCTCGATATGCACCAGACGCCGACGGATGCGTTGAAGTCGGAGCGACTTCTCCGGCTTCCGGTTGACGCCCTGCCAGGTGCGCCCGAGCAGCCGGGGACGTCGGTCCGGAGATGCTGACGACCGCGACCAGGTCCGCTCAAGCCGCCTCGTCCGCCGCCGCGCCCGGAACGAAAGGCACCGGGAAAACCTCAATGGCCCGCGGTAACCGATAGCGAAGCAAGAGGCCGACGAAAAGGCTGAATTAGGGTAGTTCTTTCCGAGCCGAGCAGCAGTATCGTACTGGTGGAAGCCGTTGAAGCGGAACTGCATCAGCCGGGGGGACCCCTTTGATTACCCATGTCCGGAGCGTGGCGCTCGGTGTACCCGACCTCTCCGCCGCGCGCGAGTTCTTCCAGAAGCACTGGAAATTGGACCTCGTCGATACGGACTCGGACCGGGTGTTTCTCGGAGCCGGGTGCCAGGAGAACCAAGTGCTGCGGTTACGGGCCACCGCCGAGCCCCGGGTCGATCTGCTGTGCCTGGCCGCGGCCACCGACGCGGATGTGGACGCGATCGCCGGGCGAGTGGCGGCACACCCGCTCGGCCGCCTCGTTAGCGAGCCTGCCACCTGTGATGATGTGGGTGGCGGTTACCGGTTCCGGTTCCTTGACTGCGAGGGGCGCACGGTCGAGGTGTCGTCCCGGGTGGCCGCGCGGGCGTTCCGGTCCGTCGAACCGGGCGAGGGCAGGCCGACCGGGATCAGCCACGTGGTGCTCAATACGTCTGATCTGCGGACCGCGCTGGCCTTCTACCAATCGATATTCGACCTCAAGGTGAGCGACTGGGTGGAGGACATCATGGTATTCCTCCGATCCGGTACGGCCCACCACATGCTCGCGTTCACCCGCGCACCGCACACGTCGCTGAACCACGTCGCCTTCGAATTACGCGGGATCGATGAATTCATGCGAGCAACCGGTGCCATGGTCAGGAAGGGGTACTCACCGCTGTGGGGGCCAGGCCGGCACGGGGTCGGTGCGAATACTTTCACGTATTTCCAGGAACCCGTATCGAGATTCGTCGCCGAATACACCACGGGGATGCTGCGGATCGACCCCGACCACGAGTGGACTCCCCGCGTCTATCCGGGCAACGCGCAGACCAGTGACACCTGGGGGGTGGCATCGCCGCGTGACGACGCGGTGTCGGCGAACCTCCTGGGCTGCCCGGACACGGGATTGTGGCAGCCGCCGCCGGTGTGACCGGGAGGGGGGACCGGGGAACGAGGAGTGAGGGAGGGCGAGATGGGAGGAGACAGCCGCATGGGAGGCGAAGGTGGACGGCGGATGGAGCGGGAGCCGGTTGCCGTGGTGACGGGTGGTACCTCCGGAATCGGCCGTGCCGTCGTGGCCGACCTGGCCGCACACGGCTACCGGGTTGTCGTGCTCGACCGCGACGCTCCCGTGGACGGCGACTCGGACAGGGTGCGGTGGGTTGTCGGCGACGTACGCGACCCCGATGCGAACGACCGCGTGGTGGACGCCGCGTTGGGCCGCTTCGGAGGGCTGGACCTGTTCGTCGGGAACGCGGGGGTTCACGACGGCGGGGTCGGGGTGCGCGACGTCGGCGGCGCCGAGCTGGCCGAAGTGGCCCGGTATGTGCTCGACGTAAACGTCGTCGGCTACCTGCTCGGGGCACGGGCTGCCGCCAGGAGCCTCGCCGACAGTGAGGGATCGATGGTCTTCACCCTGTCCGACGCCTCCTTCCTCGTGCGTGGCAACGGCGCGGGCATCGTGTACGCCGCCGCCAAGCACGCGGCGCTGGGGGTGGTGCGCCACCTGGCCGCCGACCTGGCGCCCGCCGTCCGGGTCAACGCCGTGGCCCCGGGTGGGATCGTGACCGGGCTGCGCACGGTGGACGGTCGGCAGGTCTACGCTGACCCTGACGAGATCACGGCGACGGTGCGGGCGTTCAACCCGCTGGGCGTGATGCCGCGCGCCGAGCAGGTCGCCCCGCTCTACCGATTCCTGGCGTCCCCCGCGGCAGCGGGCATGACCGGTGAGGTGCTGCGGCCCGATGGCGGCCTGACCGTGCGGTAGGGCGTGGCTCACCCGTTCACCACCACGTCGAGCACGTGGGGGCCGGTGGCGGTGAGCGCGGTCCTCAGCGCGGGCACCAGTTCGGCCGGGTCGACGACGCGTGTGCCCGCGCACCCCTGGGCGGTGGCGAGTGCGGCGAAGTTCAGCCCGTCGAGCGTCGTGCCCACCGGTTTGCCCATGCCCAACCGTTCAGCGAAGCCCTCCACCGTGGCGTAACGGCGGTTGTTCACCACGATGACGGCGATCGGGAGACGCAGCCGGGCCGCCGACCACAGCGCTTGGATGGCGTACATGGCGGAGCCGTCGCCCACCAGGGCGACCACGCGGGTCCCCGGCCTGCCCAGCGCCATGCCGACCGCTGCGGGAAGTCCGTGTCCCAGCGCGCCGCTCGCGGTCGTGTAGAAGGTTTCGGGCCCCAGGTTGGGCAGGTACTGGCACATCACGGGCCGGGTTCCGGGGGCCTCCTCGACCACGACGCAGCCCACGGGCCGTTCCTCCGCAAGGGCGTGCATCAAGTGAGCCTGGGAGATCCGGTCGGCGGAGGGCACGGGCGGCTTTACGGGCTGCCGGGCGGGCGGCGGTGTGCGCGGCCGCCTCGGCGGGTGGGCGCCAAGCATGCGCAGCGCGGGCGCCAGCCCGGTGATGACAGCGGTTCCGCTCGGGCACCAGGACGCCTGCTCGGGGTCGTCGGTGAGCAGGTAGAGGTCGGCCCCGGGCGGGAGGTGCGGGCCGGTTCCCGGCACGTGGTAGGTGAACACCGGCGCACCCACCGACAGCACGAGGTCGTGGCCGGTCAGCTCGCGCACGATGGCCTCGCGCACCGGCGGCAGGAAGCCGGCGAACAGCGGGTGCAGTTCGGGGAAGGCGCAGCGGTGGGACATCGGTTCCGCCCAGACCGGCGCCTGGTGTGCCTCGGCCAGCGCCACCAGGTCGGGTACGGCCCTCTCGCGGTCGACCCCGGCCCCCGCGATGAGGACGGGCGACTCCGCGCGCGCCAGCGCCTGGCCGACGCGGGCGAGCAGGCCGGGGTCCGCGGCCACGGTGGTGCTGGTCACCCTGGCCGTGACGGGTGGTTCGGCGGGGTGGTCCCAGTCGTCGCTCGGGACGGACACGAGCACGGGCCCCGCGGGCGGAGCGGTCGCGAGGTGCCGGGCGCGGGCGATGGCCGACGGCACGTCCTGGGCGCGGGCGGGCTCGCGACTGAGCTTGACGTACGGGCGGGGCAGCGTGGCCGGGTCCTCCGACAGCAGGTACGGGTGGCCCTCCAGCAGCGAGCGCGCCTGCTGGCCGGCGACGACCACCAGCGGCGTCCGGTTGCGGCGAGCGGTGAACAGCGCGCCCATCGCGTGGCCCACCCCGGCCGCCGAGTGCAGGTTGACCAGCACGGGACGGTGGGTGGCCTGCGCGTACCCGTCGGCCATCGCCACCACCACCGATTCCTGAAGGCCCAGCACGTACCGGAAGTCGTCGGGAAAGTCGCGCAGCATGGGGAGCTCCAGCGACCCGGGGTTGCCGAAGACGGTGGTCATGCCCTCCGCGCGCAGCAGGTCGAACACCGCCTCGCGCACTGTTGTGGTCATGGGGAGCTCCAGCGACCCGGGGTTGCCGAAGACGGTGGTCATGCCCTCCGCGCGCAGCAGGTCGAACACCGCCTCGCGCACTGTTGTGGTCTCGCCGGAGTGTGTCATCGGACGTCGCCTTCCGCCGTGATGCCCGCTGCTCGGAGCGCCGCGCGGACGCGCGACGGAGTCAGGGGGAGCGAGGTGAGGGTGTGTGCGATCTCCGGAACCGCGGCGGCGACCGCGCAGGTGACCGCCGCGGGCGGCAGGATGGTGCCGCCCTCGCCGAGGCCCTTGAACCCGCCGGGGATCGCTGTGCTGGGAGTGCAGGTGTGCTCGATGACGAGGTCTTCGGGAATGTCCTGGGCCGCGGGGATGGCGTACTCGCGGAAGGACCGGGTGACGGGGATGCCCTCGGTGTCGGCCCCGGACTCCTCGGTGAGGGCCTGTCCCAGTCCCTGGGCGATCCCCCCGGCAATCTGTCCGTGCGCGATCAGGGGGTTGACCAGCACGCCGCTGTCATGAACGGCCCAGTAGCCGGTCACCGTGACGCGCCCGGTGCCGACATCGACCGTGACCTCGGCTGCGTGCGCGCCATGGGCGAAGGTGAGCTGCGGGGGGTCGAAGTCCACCGCCTCTTCCAGCTGTATCCGGTCGGTGCTCTTCCTGGTCCCCCATCCCCGGTAGCCGCGGTGGGCGACCTCGCGCCAGGTGATCCGCGCGCCGTCGGTACCGTGGAAGGCCGCGTCCGGGGACGAGGGGGTCGCATGGGGGGCGATCCGCTGGGTCACCCGGTCGGGATCGGTGCCCAGGAACCCGGCAGCCAGTGTTCTCATCCGGTCGGCGAGCCGCCGAGCGGCGATGAGCAGTGCGCCGCCCGCGAGTGTCAGCGCCCGGCTGGCCTGGGCGGACAGGTCGGAGTGCGGGGCGGTGTCGGTGTCTCCGAGTTCGACCCGCACCCAGTCGAGGGGTACGCCCAGCCCCTCGGCTGCGATCTGGGCCAGGCTGGTCTCGATGCCCTGGCCGACCGCGATCACCCCGGAGTAGGCGGTGACGGTCCCGTCGTGGTTGATCCGCAGCCGCACTCCCTCCCAGCCGCTCCACGCGATCCCGAACGCTTCGAGCAGGGCCGAGGGCGCGAACGCGCTGATCTCCACTGCGGCCACGATGGCGGTGGCCCGGCGCACCCACGGCGGGTCCGAGGGGGGCGGGCGCTCGGCCAGGGCGGCGGCACGGCGCAGTGCGGCACCGTAGTCGCCGCTGTCGTAGGTGAGTCCGGTGTGCGTGGTGTGCGGCAGCTCCTCCGGCCGGATCAGGTTGCGCAGCCTCAACTCAAGTGCGGGAAGGCCGAGTTCGCGGGCCGCTTCGTCGATGAGCCGTTCGCGGATGAACGCCGCTTCCTGCATGCCGTACCCGCGGTAGGCGCCGGTGGGGACGCGGGTGGTGTACACCCCGGTGACGGTGCCCGCAGCGGCGTCCACGTGGTACGGGCCCTGGAGGGTCAGGGCGGTCACCTGGTGCGGTCCGCTGCCCGCCTGGGTCGCGTACGCACCCAGGTCCGCGAGGATGTGCGCGTCGAACGCGAGGAACCGGCCCTCGGAGCCGACGGCGAGGCGAGCGGTGGTCCGCTGGCCCCGCCCCTGGTAGGCGCCGGTGAAGTTCTCCGTGCGCGACTCCACCCAGCGCACCGCGGCGCCCAGCGCGACCGCGGCCGCGCACACCATCGCCTCGTCCGGGTAGAGCAGGACCTTGCTGCCGAACGACCCGCCCACGTCGGGCGCGATGACGCGCACCCGGTCCGCGCGCATCCCCAGCACGGCGCAGAGGTCCTGACGCATGGAGTGCGGGGACTGGCTGCTGGCGTGCACGGTGAGCAGTCCGGTGCCCGGGTCGTACTCGGCCAGCACACCGCGCGGCTCCAGAGGGGAGTGGTTCACCCTCGGCAGGGTGAACTCGCGTTCCACGACCAGTTCCGCTCGTGAGAAAGCCGCGGCGATGTCCTCCTCCGGGGAGCCGAAGCGAATGCTCCCGGCCTCGTTGCCGACGGCGCCCGGCACGATGAGCGGCGCTTGCCCGGACAGCGCGTCGGCGATGGTGGCTGCCGGAGGCAGGGGATCGAGGTCGAGCCGTACGGCTTCGGCCAGGTCCTCGGCCGCGGTCGGCGTGTCCGCGACGACGATGCCCAGTGGCTGCCCGGCGTAGCGAGCGGTGTGCGTGGCGACGGGGATGTGGTCCTCCGGCTGGCCGGGCAACCGCCAGACGGTGGGGATCGGCGCCGTGCGCTCGGCGAGGTCGTCGGGGCCCAGCACGAGTGCGCAGCGCGGGTCGTTCCTGGCGGCGGTGGCGTCGAAGCCGACGACCCGAGCGTGCGCGAGCGGGCTTCGCACCAGCGTCGCGTACAGCACTCCCGCCGCGCGCAGGTCGGCGAGGAAGCGGCCGTGCCCGCGCACCAGCCGGTCGTGGTGGTGGGGCGGAACGGGCCGTCCGATGTGTTGGTGCCGCGTCCCGCTCATCGGTCGGTCCCCCGGTCACCGGAGATCCTGCGCAGCGCGGCGCGGATGCCGCCGTAGCCGGTGCACCGGCACAAGTGCCCGGCCAGCACGTCCTCTTCGCTGCCGCCGCGGTCGGCGGCGTGGGCCATCCGCACCACCAAGCCGGGGGTGCAGAATCCGCACTGGAGGCCGTGCTCCTCGATGAGGGCGCGTTGCGCCCTCGTCAGGTCACCGCTGTCGGCGACGCCCTCCACCGTGCTGACCTCCCGGCCGTCGGCCTGCACCGCGAGGACGAGGCAGGAGCAGACCGACTCCCCGTCGAGCAGCACGACGCAGGCGCCGCAGTCCCCGGTACCGCAGCCGACGTGCGTGCCGGTCAGCCGCAGCGCGGTCCGCAGGTGTTCGGCCAGTGTGGTGTGGTTCCAGGCGTCCTCGGTGCGCACGACCCCGTTGACCCGTACCGTGACCGTCCGGACGCTCATCGTCCCTCCCGGCCGGCCCGCGCCAACAGCGCTCGCAGGAGCAGCACACCGGCCACCTCGGCCCGGTACTCCTGGTCCTCGTGTCCAGGGCCTCGGGCCGCCTCCCGTGCCACCGAGGCGACCAGCTCCGGGTGCGGTCCGGCGACGGGGCGGCCCGCCAGTCCGGCCTCGACGCCGGGCAGCCGGGCGGGGACGGGCCCGCATCCGGCCACCACCACGCGTGCGGTCCGGACGAGACCGTCGGCGACCTGGAGCCCCAGGCACACGCCGACGACGGGGTACCCGGTGCTGCCGCGCGTGCACAGCTCGCTGAATTCGTACCCGAGCTCGCCGGAGCGGGGGAGAACGACCTCGGTCAGCACCTCGTCCGGCGCCCGGACAGTGGTTCCCGCGCCGGTGGCGAATCGAGCGGCGGGAACGGACCGCGCACCGCGCACCGACCGCAGTACCACGTCGGCGCCGAGAGCGACCGCGACCGCGGGCAGTTCGGCGGCCGGGGCCGCATGGCACAACGAACCGCCCAGCGTGGCACGCACGCGGATGTGCGGGTGGGCCACCGAGGCGGCGGCGGCGGCCAACACGGGCAGCGCGGTGGCCAGTTCCGCGTGCTGCTCCAGATCACGCAGCCTGGTCATCGCGCCGATCCTGACGCGGTCGGGACCCACGTCGATCCCCGCGAGCCCGGATATCCCGTTCAGGTCCACGACCACGTCCGGGCGTACCTCCCGGCGGGTCAGCAGGGGGACCAGGCTCTGCCCCCCGGCCAGCGGTGTCACCGTCAGCCCCGGGGTGTGAAGCGCGCGCAACGCGTCGTCGAGAGTCGTGGGCGCGGTGTAGTCGAACGCGACGGCCGTCATGTGGGCGCCCCCTCCTGTACGGCGGCGCGCACCACGGCGGTGACCGCCGAGGGAGTCAGGGCGCACAACGCGTCCAGGACCGAGGCGTCGAGCAGCGCACGGCGTCCCGTGCGCTCGGACACCAGCATCAGCCGCCGGCCGTTGCCGGTCGGGTGCAGCAGGACGTCGACCGATGCCGACTCGCACGAGACCCTGCACAACAGTACATCCTCCCGGTGTTCGCCTTCAGAAGATGACGGAGAGCTGTTCATGGGTGGCGACCTCCACGTCTAGCAGGACACACCTGCGCAGCAGCAACCAGCGCCCGTGGTGTTCGCGGAGCAGGTCCCGGCGCGCGGCGCTGATGAGTACGGTGTGCTCGGCCCCCCGGTTACTGGTGACCAGGAGGTTGGCGTCGGCCCGCACCACGTCGGCGGCGGGTGCGTCGAACACCCGCACCGAGCCGATGAAGTGACGCGTGGTGGTGGCGGGCCGGTCCGACCACGCCGGGAGCAGTCCGACACGGCCGAACTTCAGCTCGAGCACCCGCTTGGAGGCCTCGAACAGCACGGCGGACCGGCTGTGCCGGGGCAGCGCGGGGTCCTCCCGCAGCAGCGGCACCGGGATCTCGTAGCGGAAGGCGGAGTCGAGCATGTCCAGCCAGCGCTGGTGCTCGCCCTCGTCCAGCGCGGCGCTCTCCTCCGTGAGCACGGCGGTGATCTCCGCGTCGAGGCCGGTGAGCCGTGGGCCGCGGTCGGGAAACGGGCCTCGGGCCAGCTCCTCGGGGCGGGCGGCGAACCGCGTCGGCGGGTGCGGGTCGGGCTGGTCGATCACGGCAGTTCCCCCATCAACGTCGACCAACGCCGGTAGAAGGCCCGCTGGTTGTGCTCGCTGAGGGAGGCGACCTCGGCCGGTGCCGGCCCCGGGAATCCCCGGGCCGGGATGGACCGGCCGACGCCGAGGGTCAGGTCCACGGGCCCTCCCCGTCCCGGTGCCAAGCGGGCGAGGGCGGCATCGATCCGGGCGAAGTTCTCGAAGTCGTCCATCTCGAACAGGATTCCACCCGCGGACTGGGTACGCGCTTGAAAACGGTAGGAGCGGCGCCGCCACTCCGGGTCCATCGCGGTGGGCACGAGCGTCCAGTACAGGCACTCGGTCTCGCGGGCACTGACCGGCACGTGGGCGCGGACGACCAGGTAGCGGGTCAGCGGATCGGCGTCCTCGCCCACAGCGCGGTCGTGCGCGACGGTGAGGAACACGGTGTTGGGGAACACCACCCCGTGCGCGACCTCGCAGTGCGAGGTGAACCGCACCTGTTCCGGGGTCTGCGCCGCGGCCAGTTCGGCCCACCGCTCGGGCGGGTAGCCGGGGAACTGCGGGGCGGTGAGGTCCCTGTCGTCGATGGAGCGCCCACTCTCGACGACGTAGCCCGCGCGCACGCTGTGCCCGGTCGGGGTGGCGATGTTGACCGCGACGAGGTCGGTTCCCGCGCGCCCCCGGGTGCCGTCGGCCAGGGTGTCGCCATAGATCCCCTGGTCGAGCGCGATCTGGTGAGTGGTCCGCATGTGGTATCCGTCGCCCGCGAAGTTGTCCGTGGGAATCTTCCAGTTGCCCTTGGCGCGCACGCGCTGCGGGGGGCCGCAGACCTCCCACTCCCCTGCCCCGCAGTCGAGGATGGCGTCGAGGTACCAGGCGATCTCGCCGAGGTAGTCCTCCAGGGTGGGGGCTTCGGGGTCCCAGGTGGCGAAGAGGAACCCGCGTCGGCACGCCACGCGCGCAGTGGGCAGGCCGTGACGGGTGTGGTCGAAGTCCGGTGGGTACCCCGACCGGAGCGCGGGCACGCCGACCAGCCTGCCGTCGTTGGCGAAGGTCCAGCCGTGGTAGCTGCACCGAAGGTGTGCGGTGTTGCCCAGGCTCGCACGGCACAGGCGGGTGCCCCGGTGAGTGCATGAATTGTGCAGCGCGCGTACTTCGCCGTCTTCTCCGCGGACGACGACGACCTCGTCCCGGCCGAGCACGCGCAGGACGTAATCGCCCGGCTCGGGCACCTCGTCGGCGAATCCGAGAAGCTGCCAGGAAGGGTAGAAAACGCGGTCGTATTCAGTATCGAGAATGTCGCTGTCAATAAATGCCCGGCGACCGATTGCACGCACGAAAGCATCAACTCCGAACGGCATGCATCCCTCCCGGAGGGCATTTCGCGACAGGGTGAACCGCGCATCATGCAGCGAGGGTCGCCCGTTCCGGAAAGCGGATCGCGTAACGCCGCGAGGGCCAGGACAAGAAGGAGGACAAAGGGGACGTACGAACGCGAGCCCCGTCAGGCAGTCGCGTCGTAGGTCACTACCGGATGAGGACTCCGGGTCCCGCCAGACGACGGAGTGCCACTCACCGGAAAGCCATGCTAAATGCGGCGACTTGAGCACGCAAGGGCCGGTCCCCAGGGCCGTGTGCCACCCGTACCGTCCTCCCCGGCGTGCCTCCGCTCCCGCCTGGCGGCCGGGCCTTCATGTCCTTTTCCCCGGTCGCGAGGGGTGTCCGCGGTGGGTGCGGGTGTACCCGGGCGGCAGGTCTGCCGCGTCGGGCCGCCGACTGCGCGGGAAGGGGCAACCGTCTCAACTGAGCCAGGTGCACCGGCCGTTTGTTGGCGCTATCCGGCCGCTTTTCCTTCCCTTGGCACCTCCCGCCACGGGTCTTTCGGCCTTGTCGGCGCGCATCTCCGGCCCCTGCCCCCGTCCCGTGAGGCGGCGTCTGTTGGCCTGTCGAAGCTGACCGAAAAACAACTGCAATTCCGCCTGGAATCCAGAAACGGAAGACGGAATCCCATCGCCTTGAATCGCGGAAGAAACATATATTACGGTGACACTACGAGAGCCACGGATTCATGCCCCGGCTCCGAGCCCCCGGTGACAACTCCGGCGCTATCGGATGCCCAGTGCCCTCCCACCGACCTCTTGGGAGTCCTTGCTGTGTCACTCGACCTGACAGTCATCGATGACTTCTCCCACAACAACTTCCAGTACATCGAGGACCCATTCTCCTTCTACGCGCTGATGCGCGAGCGCAGCCCGGCCCACATGTCCGGAACGATCTTCGGTGGCACCTGGCTGATGTTCCGGTACGCCGACTGTGTGCGTCTGATGAAGGACGAGCGGCTGTCCAACGCGCGCTCGGCGGTCCCGCTGCGGTTCCTCCCGCCCGAGCAGCGCGAGGAGTTCGCGGACATGCTCGACATCTACGGCCGCTGGCTGGCGTTCCACGACGGCAAGGAGCACACCCGCAACCGCCGACAGGCCAACCGGGGCTACGTGCCGTTCACCGACGAGTACCTCGAGCCGCGCATCCAGGGGATCGTCGACGGACTGCTCGACCGGGTCGACCCCGCCGGGTTCGACCTCATATCGGATTTCGCCTTCCCACTGCCCGCGATGGTGATCGCCGATGTGCTCGGCGTCCCCGTCGAAGCACACGCCGACCTCAACCGCTGGACGGATGACATCGCGCATCTGTTCGGCTCGACCTCGGTTTCGGTGGAGCACCTGCGCCGGACCAGGAGGAGCACCCGGCAACTCGCCGACTTCCTGGCGTCCGAGGACAACGCGCGCCGCTCGCGCGCCGCGGGCGGGTTGCTGCACCACTTACGGGAGATCGAGGTACACGGGCACCGCTTCTCCGAGCGCGACGTGATCGCGCAGGCGGCGTTGCTGCTGTTCGCGGGCGTGGCGTCCATCCGGTATCTCATCGGCAACAGCGTGCGCGCCCTCGCCGCCGTCTCCGCCCCCGAGCGGGATCTGCTGCTGCATCCGGGCACCGTGGGTCCCGCGGTCGAAGAACTGCTGCGTGTGTGCACACCGGTCTCGTTCGTCGGACGGGTCGCGGGTGAGGACTTCGAGTACACCGCTTCCGACGGGACCGTCGTCCCGCTACGCAAGGGGCGGCCCCTGCTGCTGTACGTGGCCTCGGCCAACCGCGACCCCGACGTCTTCGACCGCCCGGACGAGCTGGTCCTCGACCGTCCGCTGCCCAACCGGCACCTCACCTTCGGCATCGGTCGGCACCTCTGCTTCGGCGACCCGCTCGTGCGTCAGACGACACGGATCGCGCTGAGCGCCCTGTACCGCAGGTGGCCGGCCCTGCACGTGCCGCCCCAGGAGACCAACTGGAACAACAACCTCGGCTTCCACGGCTTCACGTCGCTCTGGGTCACCGGCGGCCACTGAGCACCGGACCGGCCCGGTCGCCACGCTCGTCCGACACCAGCCGCAGATCCCCACCCACAACGGACTCCTCGGAGCCGACAGGAGAACACCACCGTGACAGCACCCACCGTTCGCAACGTCGTCAACGGCAAGCGGGCCGACCCGGTCCCGGGCACCGAACACATCGAGGTGCTCGACCCGTGCACCGGCGAAGCGCACTTACGCGTACCCCGCACCGGAGGGGAAGACGTCGATCGCGCCATGCGCGCGGCGGCGTCGGCCTTCGCGGAGTGGTCGCGGACCACACCCGGCGACCGCCAGTCCGCGCTGCTGGAGCTGGCCGACGCCGTCGCCGGGCAGGCCGTCGAGTTCGGCGAGGCGGAGCTGAGGGACACCGGAAGCCGGGACGCCGCGGGCGAGATCCGCGGGATCGTCGACGAACTGCGCTTCTTCGCCGGTGCCGCGCGGCTGCTCGACGGTGTGGCGGGTGGCGAGTACGCACCGGAGCACACCTCCTATACCCGGCGCGAACCGGTGGGAGTGTGCGCGCAACTCGCCCCGTGGAACTTTCCACTGCTGATGGCGGTGTTGAAGGCGGCTCCGGCGATAGCCGCCGGGAACACCGTCGTGCTCAAGCCCGCGCACACCACCCCTTCGTCGGCGCTCATGCTGGCCGACCTCGCCACGCGAATCCTGCCGCCCGGCGTGCTCAACGTGGTCTGCGGCGGCCCGGCGACGGGGCGCCTCATGGTCGAGCACCCCGTGCCCGCCGCGGTCTCGCTGACCGGGTCGGTGGCGGCCGGTGTGGACGTGGCCACCCGCGCCGCCGCCACGCTCAAACGCACCCACCTCGAACTGGGCGGCAAGACCCCGGTCCTGGTGTGCGCCGACGCCGACATCTCCAACGCCGCGCGGACCATCGTCACCGGGGCCGTCACCAACGCGGGGCAGGACTGCACAGCCGCCAGCCGGGTCCTGGTGGCCGACGCGGCGCAGGCGCCGCTGCTCGAGGCGCTCGTGGCGGAGGCCTCGACACGGCGCCCCGGTCCGCCCTCGGAACCCGGCAGCGCGTACGGGCCGCTGAACAACCCCGAGCAACTGGCGCGCGTGCGGGGGTGCATCGACGCGCTGCCGCCGCACGCACGAGTGGTCACGGGTGGCCACGAGGTGGGTGACCGCGGCTTCTTCTACGCCCCCACCGTCATCGACGGAGTGCGCGGGGACGACGACATCACCCGTACGGAGATCTTCGGCCCCGTGATCACCATCGAGCGCTGCACCGACGAAGCGGACGCGCTCCGACGGGCCAACTCCTCACCGTACGGCCTCGCTTCCGCCGTCTGGACCACCGATCACCAACGGGCGATGCGGCTTTCGGCGGAGCTGGCCTACGGCACCGTATGGGTCAACACCCATCTCCAGTTCCCATCGGAACTGCCGCACGGCGGCTTCCGTCAGTCAGGGCATGGCAAGGATCTGTCACGATACGGTTTCGAGGCGTACACGCGGATCAAGCAAGTGACGCATCGCCTTTAGCAGTTGGGTGAGGAGATCGTGGCACGTACCCCTGGCGTTTTCGCGCCGCAGTGGCGGCTCACCAGCATCGGCATCGCCGTGTCCATCAGCCTGTTCGCGTTCGAGGGGCTGGCGGTCGCGACCGCAATGCCCTCGGCGGTGCGCGAGCTGCGCGGACTCGCCTTCTTCGGCTGGGCCTACAGCGCCTTCTTGGTCATGAACCTGGTGGGCCTCGGCGCGGCGGGCCAGTGGTGCGACCGCGTCGGTCCGCGCAAACCGCTGCTCACCGGCATCGCCGTGTTCACCGTCGGACTGCTGGTGGCGGGAACCGCAGTGAACATGGCGCTCTTCGTCCTCGGCAGGAGTGCGCAGGGGATCGGCGTCGGGCTGGCCTCGACCGCGGTGTTCAAGATCGTGGCCACCGCCTACCCGCCGGAACTGCGCCCCCGGGCACTGGCCATCATCTCCGCGGCCTACGTCGTGCCGGCGCTGGTCGGGCCGATCCTCTCGGGCACGATCACCGCGCACGCCGGGTGGCGCTGGGTGTTCCTCGGCCTGGTGCCACTGGCACTGGCCTGTGGGGGAGCGCTGCTCCCCGCCCTGCGCAGGTCGGCCGCGCCCGGTGGCGCCCCGGCGGGCGGATTCCGCAAACCCCTGTTCGCGCTGCTCGCCGGGTGTGGAGTCGTCGTGCTCCAGTCGGGGGGCAACGCCGTCGTCGCCGGGCGGACGCCGCTGGCCGTGCTCCTGCTGGGGGTGGGTCTGCCGGCGCTGGTGGCGGGGCTGCGGGAACTGCTGCCCCGGGGGGCGACACGACTGCGCAGGGGAGTGCCCGCCGTGATCGCGGTGCGTGGCCTGCTGGCGGGGGCGTTCTACGCCGTGGAGTCCGTCGTGCCGCTGACCCTCGCCACGCTCCACGGCTTCGGGACCGCGGCCGCGGGCCTGCCCCTGCTCGCGGGATCCATCGGCTGGTGGGCCGGGGCCCAGGCGCAGGGCCGGATCACCAGGATGACGAGGCCGTCGCTGCTTCGGTGCGGTCTCATCGCCCTGGCGTGCTGCTTCGTGGGCATGGCCGCCCTGTGCCTGGACGGGGCTCCGGGGTGGCCGGTGTACCTGCTGTGGATCGTGGGCGGTCTGGGCATGGGGGTGTCCGTTCCCACCACCGGCGTACTCATCCTCGAACAGTCCGCCGAGGACGAGACGGGAGCGAACTCGTCTGCGCTGCAGATCAGCGACGTGACCGCGGCCGGACTGGGCACGAGTGGGGCCGGGATACTCGTCGGCGCCACCGCGGCGGGGCACCTGGGGTTCGGCCTCGGGATGGGGATGCTCGGCCTGGTGGCCGCGGCCGTCTGCGCCGCCGCGGCGGTGGGCGCCCCGCGCACCGCGCCCGCGCGGGAGAGTGCCGCCGTGGGCTGAGCCGCACGGGCCCCGTGCGCACCAGGAATCGGCTGGCACGTCTCGTCAGGAGGTTGCTAGCATGACGCGCATGTCGACTCCGCGTGTTTCCTAGCGACCCATCCCGCCTCAAGGGACAGGTCTGCCTTCAGGAAGCCACGGAGAGTATGCATTGATTACAGTTTGTCATGTGGATGTGCGTGTCGGTGCACGTCTGCTGCTGTCGGACGTCGACTTCCACATCTCCCCCGGTGACCGGGTCGCCCTCGTCGGGCGCAACGGAGCGGGCAAGACGACGCTCATGCGCACGATGGCGGGTGAACTGCGGCCCGCCGCCGGGACCATCAAGGCGACCGGACCGGTCGGGTACCTCGCACAGGACCCGCGCGGAGCCGACCAGGACCAGACGGTCATGGACCGGGTCCTGGCCGCCCGCGGCCTGGACCGCGTCATGGCTACGCTGCGCGCCGCGGAGACCGCCATGGCCGAAGCCCGGTCCGACACCGAGCGGGACCGGGCCATGCGCGCCTACACCAGGGCGCAGGACGAGTTCGATGTCCTGGGGGGATACGCGGCCGAGGCCGGCGCCGCACAGGTGACCGCGGGTGTCGGGCTGCCCGACCGGGTACTGACGCAGCGGCTCGGCGACCTGTCCGGCGGGCAGCGCCGGCGGGTGGAGTTGGCGAGGATCCTCTTCGCCGAGCAGGACACGCTGCTGCTCGACGAACCGACCAACCACCTCGACGCGGACTCCATCGCCTGGCTGCGCACCTTCCTGTCGGGGTTCCCCGGCGGCCTCCTGATGATCAGTCACGACATTGATCTGATCGCGGCCGTGGCGAACCGGGTCGTCCACGTCGACGCCGAACGGCTCGCGATCGAGGTGTACAACACCGGTTGGCGGCGCTACCAGGCCGACCGTGAGGCCGCCGAGCGCAGGAGAGCCAGGGAGCGTACCAACGCCGAACGCAAGGCGGCGGCGCTGCGCGCGCAGGCGGAGAAGATGCGCTCACATGTGGCGACAGCGGTGGCCGCGCGGAACATGGTCCGGCGTGCGGACACCATGCTGCGGGAACTGGAGCCGGCACGCAGGGCCGAACGCGTGGCCCGGGTGCGGCTGCCCACCCCGGAACCCTGCGGGCGCATCCCACTGGCGGCGGTCGGCTTGAGCAAGTCGTACGGCGAGCACACGGTCTTCGACGGGATCGACCTGGCCGTCGACCGGGGCAGCCGCCTGGTCGTACTGGGGCTCAACGGTGCGGGCAAGACCACGCTGTTGCGCGTCCTGGCAGGTGAGGAGCGGCCCGACCGGGGACGGGTGGTGCCGGGACACAACCTGCGTGTGGGGTACTTCGCCCAGGAGCACGACACGCTCGATCCCGCCGCGACGGTGTTCCGGACGCTGTCGTCCGCGGCCCCGGGGCTGGCCGACGGCGAGGTGCGACAGGTGCTGGGCGCGTTCCTGTTCCGAGGCGACGACGCCGACAAGCCCACCGGTGTGCTCTCCGGCGGTGAGAAGACCCGGCTGGCGCTGGCGTGTCTCATCCACTCCGGCGCGAACGTACTGCTGCTCGACGAACCCACGAACAATTTGGACCCGGTCTCCCGCGACGAGGTCCTGGCCGCCGTGGGCGACTATCCCGGCGCGGTCGTCATGGTCACCCACGACCGCGGCGCGGTGGAGGCGCTGCGCCCCGACCGGGTCCTCTTCCTCCCCGACGGAGAGGAAGACCTGTGGAGCGAGGCATACGCCGACCTGATCTCCCTGGCCTGACCCCGGACACCGGCGCGCCGCCCGGTCCGTGAGGACCGGGCCCCTTCCGGCAGAACACCATACGGCCATACCCGGTCCTTGCGGACCGGTCGATTCGCTGAGGGAGCACCATGCTCGACCTGAAAGGCCGCACAGCGCTGGTCACCGGTTCCTCGCGCGGGATCGGCCGCGGCATCGCCGAGCGGCTGGCGGCGGACGGCGCCCGTGTGGCCGTCCACTACGGACACGACGAACGGGCTGCCCAGGAGACCGTGGCGCACATCCGCGAACGCGGCGGAGAAGCGTTCGCCGTCGGTGCCGACCTGTCGACGGTCGCCGGGGTGGACGGCCTGCTGGCCGAGACGGGCTCCCGGTTCGCCGACGGCGGCCGGGACAGACTCGACGTGCTGGTCAACAACGCGGGCTTCAGCACGACGTTCTTCGAGGCCACCACACCCGAGATCTTCGACAGGCTGTTCGCGGTGAACGCCCGGGCGCCGTTCTTCCTGGTGCAGCGCGCGCTGCCGCTGCTCGCCGACGGCAGCAGGGTGGTGTCGGTGTCCTCCGCGGCGGTGCGGGTGGCGGTGGCGGACGTGGCGTACACGATGGCCAAGGCCGCGGTGGTGGCCATGAACCGGACCCTGGCGCACCTGCTGGGCGAGCGTGGCATCACGGTGAACACCGTGGCCCCCGGTGCCGTGGACACTGACCTGACCGCGGCCGAGCGGCGGGAGCAGCCGGAAACCAGGCAGGTCATCATCGACATGACCGCGCTCGGCCGGATCGGCACCCCCGCCGATGTCGCCGATGTCGTGGCGTTCCTCGCCTCGGATGACGCGAAGTGGGTCACCGGACAGCTCATCGAGGTCAGCGGTGGCCTGTTCCTGGGGCTTCCCCCGGGTCTCGCACACTGACCGCGTCCGCCAACGACGGAGGGGAGGAGCCCGTGTTCCTAGTGGGACTCGCCGAGCCAGCCCGCGTCCGACGGGGCATCACACCCGACGAAGGCGTTCACGAACGCCTCGATGGCCCGCTCGTCGGCAGCGGTTCGCGTCAGGTCGTCGAGGAACTCGGCGGTGAAGGGACGCAACTCGGCCTGCTCGCAGGTGTAGGCGAAGGCCGCGAGCCGCTGCGCGTCGCGGGTCGCGGCATAGCCCGCCAGCGCCTCGTCGAGCCCGACGGATCCCGAGAGCCCGGCGTCGAGGGCGTCGGCGAGTACGGCGGCGTCGGCGAAGGCGTCGGAGATCCCCTGGGCCGAGACGGGATCCTTGTGGTGGCCGGCGTCCCCGGCCAGGACCCATCCCGGGCCGTGGGCGTGTCTGCGGGCATTGCGGACGGCTGCGGACCGAGGCTGCGATACCAGGTCCGCGCTCGCCAGGGCCTGCCCGACCTCGGGTACCTCTCTCAGCGACGACATGTAGAACGCATCCCGCGCCGAACGCCCCGGGCCGGGGGCCTCCTCCGGAGGGAAGACCAGCGAAACCACGGTGAGATCGCCGTTCGTCGGCCACAGGGAGATGCCGCGCCGACCGCGGAACACCACCCGCACCCCCCCTTCCGCGACACCCGTCCAGTAGCCGTAGAGGCTGCGTGCGAGAACCCCCCTGTCCTCCAGGACCGGGGCCTTCACCAGGCGGGCGACCGTCGAGTTGCGGCCGTCGGCCCCGACGACCACGCGGGCGTGCAGGTCGACGGGCCCGTCCGGGCCGGCCCCCCGCACCCCCGCCACCCGGCCGTCGGCGACGAGGAGACCGGTGACCGCGAAGCGTTCCCGCAGCCGCGCCCCCTTGGCGCGGGCCTCGGCCACCAGCAGGGCATCCAGCGCGGTCCGCCGGGGTGCGTAGGTCACGGCCTCCGTCCCCCCGGCCTTCGGTCCGCCCGTCACCACACGGCCCTCGAAATCGAGCGAGGCGCTTGTAATGGGCGGGCACCCCGTTTTCTCCAATTCTGGAACGAGGCCCCACGCACGGAGCTGTTGAACACCCGGCCACCGGATCCAGTGAGTGGATACCGTATCGGTTCCGGCTGCGCTTTGGTCGACCATCTCCACCGCGTAGCCACGTTGGGAAAGCAGCATTCCCAGTGGGGCGCCGGCGCACCGCGCACCCACGACCAAGACATCGTAAGGATGACCTTCCGTGCCCAATTGACTAACGCTCACTAAACACTTTCCTTTCTCCACGGCAAGGTTGACTCCGGTGTTCGCGTAGCTCGTGCACCGTCGAACGGTGATGCGGCGCGTCGTGTCTAAAACAGCAGCTCAGACGTGCTGTCGAAGGCAGCCGCGTGAGCGAGTAATTTCCGCAACGGGTACCTGTGGCCGCATCTGGGGAACTGTCCCCCGCATGCGACCACAGGTACCCGTCCGGTCGCGGGACGACACTTTGCGACATTGGCTTGGCTTAAATCATTTTCCTTGCTTTGGGGCGCCGTTGACGTCGCTCGGCGAGCCAACCTAGCATCGCATTATGGTCAGCGATTCGATTCCGCTAATTGCGGCGCGATGTCATCGGGAGACAGATCCCGTACACCTGCTCTGTTATTTCGCCCCCGAGGTCGAACAGGAATTGACCTCGACAGGACTCCAGCCAGGGCACATGGCGTATTTCGCCGGCCGCGCCGCCGCGCTCGGCCGCGCCTCCTCCGCCGCGGTGGCAGCCATGTTCTACAACTTCAACCCCGCTCTCGTCGCCCGCCATCTGCCCCGGGCGTGGGACCTGGCCCCGCCGGAGCGCGTGGTCGAGGCCCGTCTGACTGCCGTGGACCGCGCGTTGCGCCGCATCCTCGGCGACGAAGCGATGGGCAGCCCGGAGGTCGCCGAGGCGGCCGCACTCGCCCGAACCGCCGCCGAGGCATGCTCCCCCGAGGGGCGGCCCCTGTACGCCGCGCACGCCGAGCTGCCGTGGCCCCGTGAACCGCACCTGGTGCTGTGGCACGCCATCACGCTCCTGCGCGAGCACCGGGGCGACGGCCACATCACCGCGCTGGTCGGCCACGGTGTCGGCGCCATCGCGGCCCTGGTCACCGATACCGCCACCGGCAGCAGCCTGTTCGGGGCGCAGCAGATGCGCGAGCACCGCGACTGGTCGGAGCAGGAGTGGGACGCGGAGGTGACCGCGCTCACCGAATCGGGCTTCCTGGACTCCTCCGGCCGGTTGACCGAGGCGGGCAGGCGGCTGCGTTCCCGGATCGAGGACGCGACCGACGCCGCCGCGGCTCCTCCCTACCGATCCTTGGGGGCCGAACGCGCGGAACGGCTCATCGCGCTGTGCAAGCCGTTCCGTGATGCCGTGGTCGCCTCGGGCGAGCTGCCCGGCAACGACGCGGTGGGCGCGCCCGCCCACGGGTGAGATCGAACCCACCCCCGTCCGCACGCACCGGGGTATCCGCCGACCACCGGTGCCCGTGTGAAAGGAGGAACCCCGCACACACCCCGCCGTACGTTGTCCACTCCACCACCTTCCGCTCGCCGTCCCGCTGCGGGTCGTGTCCGTACCGCCATCCGGACGCGACCCGCTCCTCGGACGGGAACGCCCGGGACGAGCCGCCGGTACCCCGGTCCGCCGCCGTGCCCCGCCCGGCGACCCCTCGAGGTCGTCCGCTCCGTGGCAGAGCCGTGGAGCACAGGGGCGGGCCGTCTCCACCGCCAGGAGCGTCGGCGTCCGACGCCGACCGGTGCGCACCACCTGCGGCCCCGTACCCCGCCACGCGACCAACCCCCAGCGGAGCCAAACGACTCACGCAGTGGAAGTGATCTATGGACGTCACCACACTCATCGACGCGGTCGCACAGATCAAGAGTCAGGCCGACGAGCTCACACAACAGCAGATCGTCGACGGCCTCTCCCGCCCGCTCGCGGAGTTCACCACCTCGACGGAGAACCAGGTCTTCGCCGAGGCGTACAGCCCGAGCGGGAACTACACGCGGCTGCTGCTGAACGACCCGGAGGAGCCCTATCAGATCGTCCTCGTGTTCTGGGGGCCGGGACGGGGGAGCCCGATACATGACCACGACGACACGATCGGCGCGGTCAGCGCGCTCACCGGTGAGACGAAGGAGATCAAGTACGCCGTCACCCGGTGCGCGGGAGAACAGGTCAAGCTCGCCCAGGGCGACGAGTTCACCATCGCGCCCGGCCGGGTCACCCCGATCCTGCCCGAGGACGACAAGCAACTGCACCTGATGGTCAACGAGGAGACGGGCTGGGCGGCCACCGTCCACGTCTATCTCACCGCGATCCACCGATACCGGCAGTACGAGCCCGCGCCGGACGGCTCTTTCCGCACGGCCGAGACCTCGCTGTGGTTCGACGAGTGCGGAGTCGGGCGCAGGATGCCCGCGAGCACCCGCTCCTGACCCCGCCGGGACACGCCTCCCGGCCGCCCGGGCGCGCCACGCCCACCGTGCGCGTCCGGTCCCGAGAAAAAGGGGGTAATGATGGACATGCTCGACGCCGTGGCCCTTCACGTCCGCCGGGCGCCGGACTCGCCGGCGCTCACCGACCACCTGGGCACCCGGTTGACCTACGCCGAACTCGACTCCGCCGCCCGCGCGGCGGCCGGCGCCCTGAGCTCTCTCGGCGTACGCCCCGGGGACCGTGTCGGACTGGTGCTGCCCCGCAGCGCGGACCTGTTCGTGCTCGAACTCGCCGTACTGCTCGCGGGTGCCTGCTTCACCCCGTTGGACCAGGCCCAGCCACCGGACCGGCTACGCCTGCTGCTGAAGCGCGCCTCCGTGGCGCTGCTGGTCACCGACGACGACGAACTGGCCGGGGCCGCCGACGTCCCCGCGGTCCGGCCCGATGGGCTGCCGGCCCGGGACGGTCCCGCCCCGCACGATCCGGGCGCCCGGCCGGAGGACCCCGCCTACTGCCTGTTCACCTCAGGATCGACGGGGACGCCGGTGGGCACCCTGATCAGCCGTGCGGCGCTGGACGTCTACGTCGCCGCCTACGCGCGGCTGGTGGGCGCCTCACCACGAGAGCGCGGAGCGCAGATCGGCTCGCCCGGGTTCGACGTCACCATCGACGAGCTCTGGCCGTTCCTGAGCACGGGCGCATCCGTGCACATCGCGGCCGACACCGATCGCTCGTCGCCCCGCGCGCTGGTGGACTGGCTGCGCGTCAACCGGATCACCCAGACCTACGTCCCCCCGCTGCTGTTGGAGGCGATATTCCGTCTCGATGACGTGGACCTCGGCGACGTACGGCTCATCCGCACCGGCGGCGAGCGACTCGCCGCCTACCCACCGCCGGGTTTCCCCAGCCGCGTCCTCAACGAGTACGGGCCGACCGAGACCGTCGCCGGCGCGGTGTTCTGCGATCTCTCCGCGTGGCCCGACCGCGGCATCCTGCCGCCCATCGGGACGCCGCTGCCGCACATCAGGGCCAGTGTCCGCGACCCGCGGGGAGCGCCGGTCGTGCCGGGCACACCGGGTGAGCTGTACCTGGGCGGCCCGACCGTCGGCATCGGCTACGTCGGCGACGACGAGCGCACCGCGCGCAGGTTCGTCGAGGTGGACGGGGAGCGCTGTTTCCGCACCGGCGACCTGGTCCGCCAACTGCCCTCCGGAGACCTGGAGTTCCTGCGCCGACTCGACGACCAGGTGCAACTCTTCGGGAAGCGCGTCGAACTGGGCGAAACGGAGAGCGCGGCGGTCACCCATCCCGCAGTCCGGCGGGCCGCGGTGGCCGCTCCGACGGACGACGCGGGCCGTGCGGAGCGGCTGGTGTGCTTCGTGGAGTGGCACCCGGGGCACGGCGACGCGGACACCGCCGACCTCCGCGCCCACCTGAGCCGGCTGCTGCCCGGCCACATGGTGCCCACCGAGGTGCGCACGGTCGGCCGGCTGCCCACGACCCCCGCCGGGAAGATCGACCGGAGAGCGCTGCTGCGCCCCCGGCCGGGTCCGCCACGTCCGGCGCCGACCCCGCAGGCGCTGGTGCGGGTCTGGGAACGGGTCCTGGGCGCCACCGGTCTCACCGTCCATTCCGACTTCTTCCTGCACGGCGGTGACTCCGCGCGGGCAGTGACCGTGGTGACCGAGATCGGTCTGCGGCTGGGCCTGCGGGTCAGCGTGCGCGATGTGTTCGTCCACCCCACCCCTGCCAAGCTGGCCGAGCGGCTGACGGAGGATAAGCAGTGAGCGCAAGCCCCGTGCTCGACATGGTCACGAACACAGCGACCGCCCGCCCGGAGGCGGCCGCCATCGTCCAGGGCGAGCGGTCGCTGACCTACCGCGAACTGGCGGCGGCCGTGCACCGCTTCGCGGCGGCACTGACCGGCGCGGGCGCCTCCCCCGGTGCGCACGTGCTGCTCGCGCTGGACAACCGGCCCGAGTTCGCGGTCGCCTACTTCGCCACGGCCAGGGCGGGCTGCACGGTGGAGGCCATCGATCCGGACCAGCCGGAAGAGGTCCTGCGGCGGAGGCTGGCCGACGGCCGGCCGGCCGTCGTGGTCACCACGTCGGGTCACCCCGTCGCCGCACTCGCCGACTGCTCCGTCCTCACCGTGGACGCCCCCCTCTCCCCGTCGCGGTCGACGGCGGGACGCCCGCCATCACCGGCGGACGGCCCGTGGGTGACCGCCCTCTCCTCGGGCAGCACCGGCGAACCCAAGCGCGTCGTCCGCACCCAGGCCCACCAGGTCGCCGAGGCGACCAACATCACCGCGACGGCGGGCATCACCTCCGATGACGTCCTGCTCTGCCCGCTGCCGCTGTTCCACGCCCTCGGACAGTTCTGCTGCCTGCTGGCGGCGGTGCGCTCCGGGGCCACGCTGGTGCTGCCGGACCGGAGCGCGGGCGCGTCGTCGGTGGAAGCCGTGGTGCGCGCTCTGGCGCTGCACCGCGTCACACTGTTGATCGCCGTGCCCCAGATCTTCGACGCCCTGGCCGACCTGCCCTCGGACACCCCGGCCGACCTGGGCACGGTGCGCCTGTGCCTGTCCGGGAGCAACTTCCTCGATCCCGCCGTGGTGCAGCGCTTCGAGGCGCGCTTCGGCCTCCCCATACGCCAGACCTACGGGAGCACGGAGGCGGGCAGCGTCTGCTGGGACGTCGGGGCGGAGCCCTCCCCGGGCACGGTCGGCACCCCGCTGAAGGGCGTACAGATCCAGGTGACCGACGAGGGCGGCGCCCCACTGCCGCCGGGTGTGACGGGCGAGATCGTGGTGTCCGGCCCCGCCGTGGTCAACGACCCCGGAAGCGGCCACCACAGAACAGGCGACCTGGGCAGGCTGGACACACACGGCAGGCTGACCGTCGTCGGGCGGTCCCGGGTGCTGATCGACACCGGCGGGCACAAGGTGAATCCGGTCGAGGTCGAACAGGCGCTGGTCGACCACCCGCTGATCGCCGACGCCGGAGTGGTCGGCATCCCGCTGCCCGGCCGGGGAGCCCTGCTGGTGGCGGCGGTACGGCTCCGCGACGACACTCGGGCAGCGCCCCCCGATGTCCTCGCGCACTGCGCACGGCGTCTGCCCCCCTACGCGGTCCCCCAGCGGGTGCGCGTGGTGGCCGAGGTACCGCGCACCGCGCTGGGCAAGATTCGCCGCGCGGTGCTCGCCGCCCGGCTCGCGGACGAGCGGAACGAGGCGACGGTCGGCCTACGGGAGCGGCTGGCAGCGCTCCCCCCGGACCGGCGGCGCGCCGAGGTGTGCGACCACCTGCGCCTCCAGGTGGCCGAGGTGGTGGGCACGGCACCCTCGGCGGTGGAGCCCGGTGCCCCAGCCCGGGCGGCCGGCGTGGAATCGCTCGCCGCGCTGCGGCTGCGCATGGCCGTGTACGGGGAACTGGGGGTGAAGCTGTCGCTGCCCTCTCTGCTGGGCGCACGCACGCTGGAGGAACTGACCGACGAAGTCGTGAAACGGCTCGACGGGGCCGAGGACGACCCCGACCCGGTACCGCACGGACCGGTCGAGGGCCCATTCCCACTGGCACCGAACCAGATGTCGCTGTGGCACGCCGACAGCCTCGACCTGGGCGGGTCGGCCTACGTGGTGGCCTTCGCGGCGCGCCTGGTCGACGGCTGCGACGTGGAGGCACTGCGACGGACGTGGACGACCCTGGCCCACCGGCATCCCGTTCTGCGCACGTCCTTCCCCCTGCGCGACGGCACCCCCGTGCAGCAGGTGTCCGCCGGGGCGGACGTGGACTTCGCGGTCGTGCCGGTGCCGTCGAGCTGGGACCGCACGAACCGCGAGGACCTGGTCCGTTCGGCGTTCGAGCCCTTCGACCTGACCGCACGACCGCCGCTGCGCGTCCGGCTCTACACCGGACCGGCCGAGGGGCCGGTCATGGTGGTGTCCCAGCACCACCTGATCACGGACCACTGGTCCATGATCACCATGCTGCGGGAGCTGGCGGTGGTCTACGCGGCGGAGAGCACTGGCACGGAGGCGTACCTGCCCGCCCCCGCACACACCTACACCGACTTCGCGTCCTGGTCGATCGCACGGTCCCGGACACCCCGCGGCGCCGAGGACCTCGACTACTGGGTGCGACATCTGACGCCTCCGCCCCCGCCTGCGGACCTGCCCACCGACCACCCCCGACCAGTGGTGCGCGGGCAGCGCGGCTCGGCATTGCGGAAGGACCTGTCGTCCACCCGGGTGACGGCCGTCCGCACACACGCCCGTGCCAGCGGGACAACCCCGTTCGCCGTGTTGCTCGCGGTGTTCCACGTGCTGCTGCACGCCCACACCGGACGCGGCGACAGTGCCGTCGGGGTGAACACCGCAGGCCGCGAGCGGCCCGAGTTCGCCGATGTGCTCGGCTACTTCGTCCTCCCCGTGGTGCACCGGGCCCAGCTGACACCGGACCAGACGTTCTCCGCCCTGCTCGACTCGGTCACCGAGACGCTGCTGGCAGGGCTCGGGCACAGCGGCGCCACCTTCGAGGACTTGCTGGGACCGGTGGGCGCACCCCGCGACCGAAGTCGCGCACCGCTGGTGGAAGTCGGCTTCGGGCAGAACACCGCGCACGACCCGGCACTGAGCGGAGTGGGCGCGCTGCTCTTCGCCGATCGCGACGGCGTACGCGTGCCCTTGGGCCCGCTGACCCTCGAAACGGTCCCACTGCGCCGCACGGGAGCCGTCTACGATCTGGCGGGTGCGGTCTTCGAGGGCGACGATTCGATCTCGATCACCTGGGAGTACGACGCGGACCTGTTCACCCGGGCCACGGTGCGCCGGCTGGCGGCCCGGTTCGAAACCTTGCTGGACACCCTGCTCGCCGCGCCTGACACCGAGCTGGGGACCCTTGCCGCGGCGGCCTCGCGCCCGGGTGGGCTCACTGGAGCGCCTCCCAGTGAGCCGATCACCGACCGTGTACGGCGGTGGGCCGAGGCGGACCCCGCGGCCCTGGCGATCGTCGACAGCACGGACAGGGCCACCTACGGCGAGATCGACCGGGTCGCGGATCGGGTGGCAGCCGCTCTTACCGACCACACCGACCCAGCCCGCCCCGCCGTGGTGGCCGTGCGGGCAGAGCGGGCGACCGACCTGGCCGCCGCGTGCCTCGGGGTGCTGCGCGCCGGTCTGGTCTGTGCTCCCGTCACCGGAGAGGAGACGGACGCGCCTGACGAGCCGTCCGAGGTGGGGGCATCGGCCCTGCTGGACATCGCCGGGTCCGCGGACGACCCGGGCACCCCCACGGTGCGCGTCCACGGCACGTCCGCGGCATTCACGCCCCCGGCGGAGCGCCCCGACGGTCAGCGGGCGCCGCTGCTGGTAGTACGCACCAGCGGTACCACCGGCGCCCGACGGCCGATGGCGCTCCCACACCGGGCGCTCGCCGGCGCGGTGCCCGACGATGAGCGGGGCGAGGTGCTGATCGCCCGCGGCACGGCCGACCGTCTCGCACTCGACCTGCTCACCGCCCTCGCGGCAGGGAGTACCGCCGTGCCCCTGGCTCCCGCCACGCGGCTGGCGGAACTCGCCCGGGGGCGAGCGGCGGCCTCAGCCCAGGTCACCCCCACCGAACTGGCCGATCTCCTCGGCCGGTTGGACGAGGACGGCGGCACCCCGTCGGTGCGGACCCTGGTGGTCAGTGGCGAGACCCTCGGCTCGGACCTCGCCGACCGGTGGCGGAACCACGCTCCGCGAAGCCGCCTCGTGCACAGGTACGGCGGTGTCGAGTGGGGACCGGTGATCGCCGAGGAGGAGGTGCCCACCGGCCATGCCGCGACGGTTGTGGAACCGGTCACCGGCATCGTGCCCGTGGGCAGGCCCTCGGCCGATCCGCTGCTGTGCGTGGTGGACCCGTGGGGCCGTGCCTGCCCGACGGGGGTGCCTGGGGAGATCTGCGTCGGTGCCGAGGGGGCGCCGGTACCGCTCGGGGCGGCACGGGAGGACCCCGCGCTCCGTCATCCGCTGGCACCCGATGCCCGGGTGCGGCGGACGGGGGACGCCGGCGTGTTCCTCCAGGACGGCAGGCTGGTCGTGCTCGGCCGGGTCGCGGAGATCCACTCCGAACACGGCTACCACCATGCCCCGGCCCGGGTCGAGCGCGTGCTGCGGGGCCACCCGGCCGTACGGGCGGCCACGGCTCCAGGAGGCGGAGCGGAACGGTCCGTCGCGGTGGTGGAGACGGACGGTTCGGTGTCCGAGGGCGAGCTGATGGACGCGCTGCGCCGTGAGCTGCCCGCCTACCTCCTGCCCGGACAACTGCGGTGCGAGGCGCGGCTGCCGAGGACGCCGGACGGCAAGGCCTCGCGCGTCCCGCCCACACCAGTGGTCACCGGCCCTCAGGCGCCCGTGCCCGCCCAGGACATGACCGAGGTCGAGGCCGCGCTGGCGAGCGTGTGGCGCGAGATCCTCGGCGTCCGGCACGTCGGCCTGGACGACGACTACTACGCGCTGGGCGGCGACTCGGTGCAGGCCGTGCGGATCGCCACGAAGGCCGCCGAAAAGGGGCTCCAGGTCACCCGTCGGCATCTGTTCACCCACCCGACCATCCGGTCGCTGGCCCGGGTCACCACCTCGGCCGCCGGGGCGACCAAGGTGAGCGAGACCTTCGCCCGGCGCAGGTCCATCCCCCTGACCCCGGTCCAACGCTGGTTCTTCGGGCTGGATCTGCCCGACGCGAATCACTGGAACCAGTCGGTCGCGGTGCGCGTACCGCGGTCGCTGGCCTCACAGACGCTGCTGACCGCCGTCCAAGCGGTGGCCGACCACCACGCCGTGCTGCGCCACCGCTTTCGCCGACGGGGAACGGATTGGGAGCAGGTCAGCGATCCGACGGCACAGACCGTGGCGATCGAGGACGTGACGGCACCCGACGACGATGCCGTGTCCGCCGCGATCAACCGGGCCAGGCGGGGCGTCGACATCACCGGGGGGCCACTGCTGCGCGCCACGCTGATCCGGGACGCGGCAGGCAGCCGCCTGCTGGTCCTCACCGCGCACCACCTTGTGGTGGACGTGCTGTCGTGGGGCGTGTTCCTGGACGACCTGCGGGCCGCCTGCGTCAACCACGCCGCGGGAGATCCCGTCCGGCTGCCCCCGGTGCCCATCCCCTACCACCGGTGGGCGCGTTCCCTGGCGGAGCACGCCGACGACCTCGCCAGGCGCCTCGGCCCGACCGTACGGGCCGACACACCCGGCGCCACCCCTGGCCCGCCGCCCACGACGTACGAGGGCAGCACCCGCGTCGTCGAGCGCGCGCTCGACTCGGTGCACACCCGTTCCCTGCTCGAGGGCCTACGGAGGCGGGGCGCGCACCCGGCTGACGCCGTGCTGGCAGCCGCAGCGGGCGCCGCCGCCGCCGAACTGGGCTGCCGCGGGCTCCGCGTCGTGATGGAACTGCACGGTCGCGAAGAGGAGGTGGTCGGCGGTGCGGACCTGTCGCGGACAGTGGGCTGGTTCACCACCCTGGTCCCCGTGCTGGTCGACGCCGCACCGGATGCCGAGCCGCGCGAGGTGCTCGACAGTGCCCGGGAGGCCCGTTCACGCCATGCCCTCGAACACGGCCTGGTGCGGTACGGCACCTCGGACACCGCCGTTCGGTCCCGGCGCGCGGAGGCGGAACGCCCGTGGGTGAGCGTGAACTACCTGGGCAGACTCGGAACGGTGTTCACGGGCAGGGCCGGACGGGGCGACGACAGCCTGGTGGAGGTCCCGCTGCCGCACCGGGGTGACCGGGCCCCGGATAACCCCAGGCCATTTCACTGGGAGTTCAGCGCGTACACGACGGGGGACGAGGTGAGGTTGCGGCTGGCGCACGCGGGCGACGGCGGCCAGGCGGAACGCCTTCTGGACACCGCCTGCGACTACCTCCGCTCCCTCGCCGCCGTCCTGGACCCGGCAGAGACGAAGGAGTTGCGGTGAGCGAGAACTGGCTGGTGGACCTCGTGCCCGCCGAGCAGCCGGGACGGGTGGCATACCTGTTCCCGCACGCGGGCGCCGGCGTCGGGGCGGTGCTGGCATTGGGCCGGGCCCTGGCTCCGGACCCCCACCCGGTGGCGATCCGTCTGCCCGGGCGGGAGGCGCTGCTCGACCACGCTCCGATCGCCGACCTCCCGGCCGTGGCCAAGCAGTTGGCGGACGCCATCCGTACCCACGCGGGCGAGGCGCGGATCATCCTCTACGGCCACTCGTCGGGGGCGGTGCTGGCGTACGAGACGGCCCGTGCGCTGGAGCCGGAGACCGCCGTTCTGCTCGCGGTCTCGGCGCAACAGGCGCCGGGGACGCCCGTCCGTACGGCCGCCGGCGGCTGGGACCTCCCGGACGACCAGTTCTTTGCCCAGGTCGTCGCGGACGGCTACCTGCCCGCCGAGCTGCTCGACGCCCCGGACGTCCTGGAGCTGGTGGCTCCGGCTCTGCGGGCAGACTACCGGGCGACCCACGAGTACCTTGCCGGAACCACCCGATGGCCACCCGTGGCGTCGCCGATCCTGACCATCCGCGCCACGGAGGACGAGACCGTCGCCGAGGAGGACATCGCCGCGTGGGCGGCGCTGACGACGAGCGGCCACACGACCGCGCTGATCGCCGCCGAGCACAACCTGCTGCGCGACCGTCCGGCGGAGTTGGCCGACGCACTCCGGGGCGCACTGTCCTGAGCGCCGGGCCCGGTGGTGGCCGGTCACGGCCTACGGTGCACGGAAACGGCGTACTCTCCGCCGGTGTAAGGGTCCCGGGACCACGTCGCGTACCGGGCTTCGAGGGTGAGTCCCGCCGCATGGCAGTGAGCGTCGTAGTCGTCCAGCGTGTAACCGCGGTTCAGGGAGAACCCGGCGACCAAGCGCCCAGCCGGACGGACGTGACCGGCCACCCCGGCCACCAGGGCCGGTTCCGTTCCCGGCGGGGTGAACAGGGGGACGTTGCCCGCCATCACCACAACGTCGAACAACTGCCCGAGGTCGAGGGCCACCAGGTCACGCTGGTACCAGCTGATCCCCGGCGCCCGGCGCCGGGCGGTGGCGAGCATCGACTCGTCGACGTCCACGCCCGTCACGGCGATCCCGTGGCGGGCCAGCTCGATGGCCACGCGCCCGGTGCCACAGCCCGCGTCGAGGACCGTGGACGGGGCGAAGGAACGGACCAGCGCGGCTTCACCATGGACATCCCCTCCCTCGACGGCGATGCGGTCGAACCGGGCCTGGTACTCCTCACCGTTCCACGTCATGCGATCACCATGGCACACCCGCCACCCCGCCCCAAGACCGATCTCCGCCGGAGGCCGGAACGCTCTTCCGGACGCGAGCCGGCCCTTGCCGGTGCGAGTGCCAGTGCGCCGGGCCGGTGCCGGCCAGGATGCCGCCGACGATCACCACGGCGGAATGGCGGAACCGCGTGCGGGGCCGGAGCGCGAGCGACGGCCCGAGGCGGCCGATGATGCGGTCAGCGGCCGACGCCCTCCAGGACACCGCGAACGCCCGGCCGCTGCAACCTGCGCTTGCCGTAAAGGTCATCCGCCCTGGTGGCAGGTGGTGCGCGCGGTGTACCGGAGGTCGACCGGCGAAGTCGCCAGAACAGGCGCTCTCGCGAGGCTGGCGCTCACCGCGGTCGGTGGCGAGGTTGCGGGCTTGCCGGGTGGCCCAGGCCGCGATCGGGTGTGCGGTGACGCCGGCGATGTGCAGGCGCCGGGTGCGGTGCTCGAGAAAGACCAGGGCGCAGAGACGTTGCAGGCTGATGGTGTCGATGTGGAGGAAGTCGCAGGCGATCAGGCCGGTCGCCTGCGTAGAGAGGAACTCGCGCCAGATTGGACCGGTGCGGCGTTGTAGGGGCCAAAAACCTCATCCGATCTGGTCATGACGGGCGAGCGCTGCGGTGGACCCGCCAACCTCGTTGCCGACCCAGCCTCTCCCCCACCAGCATGGTGGAGTGCCGCTGCGACTGCTCTACCTGACCTTGACGAACGTGTTCACCTTGATACGGCTCCTGCCGCGGAATGAGCACGACAAAGACGCCGAGATCCTGGCCCTACGCCACCAACTCACCGTGCTGCAGCGACAGACCGACAAACCGAAGCTCACCTGGCCAGACCGCGCGCTGCTGGCCGCTCTGCTCCGCCCCCTTCCCCGGATACATCTTCGCCCTACCGCTGATCGTCACTCCCGACACGGTGCTGCGCTGGCACCGTGACCTGCTGCGCCGCCGCCACGCGAAGGCATCCCGCCCCAAGCGCCCGGGACGACCTCGCACGGTTCGTTCCATCCGCGCCCTGGTGTTACGGCTGGCACGAGAAAATTCCAGCTGGGGCTACCGGCGTATCCACGGCGAACTCGCCTCCCTCGGCATCAAGGTCGCCGCCGGTACCGTGTGGAACATCCTCAAGGAGCACGGCATAGAACCAGCGCCCGAACGCGACCACACCACCTGGGCGACTTTCCTGCGCTCCCGGGCCCAAGCCATCCTCGCCGCCGACTTCTTCAAGACCAAGACTCTCAATGGAGCGACGCTCTACGTCCTCGCGGTGATCGAGCACGCCACCCGCCGCGTGCGGATCCTCGGCGCGACGGCACATCCCACCGCCACCTGGGTCACCCAGCTCGCCCGCAACATGGCCATGGATCTCCAAGACGCAGGCACCAAAGTGAAGTTCTTGATCCGGGACCGGGACGTTCGATACCCGACATCCTTCGACACTGTCCTACAAGCCGAGGGTATCGCGGTCGTCCAGACCGGCGTCCGGATGCCGCGCATGAACGCGATCACGGAGCGTTGGGTGCGGTCATGCCGAACCGAACTCCTCGACCGCACCCTCATCTGGAACCAACGCCATCTCCTCCACGCACTGCGCGAGTACGAGGCGTTCTACAACGAGCACAGACCTCACCGCACTCTCGCAAGCGCCGCACCACTCCACCCCCTACCCGAACCGATCACCGTCCCCGACCAACTCACCCATCTCCACGTCCATCGACGCGATCGCCTCAGCGGCCTCCTGCACGAGTACCGACATGCTGCGTGACCAGCACGGACGTAGTTCTTGGCACCTACAAGGTCCAATGCCGGTGACTTTGCAGCCTTCCAGACCCCGCCAGTGAGGACATCGCCGCAGGTCAAAGGCTCGCGCGCGCCGCTAAGTCACCGGCATTGGGGCTAGGTCCCCTTGGATCCGCCGGTGCCCCCACCTCGGATTCTCCCTCGCCAGCCGCACAACGAGCTTCTTGATCGCTGCCGGGTGGGTGGGCGACCGGTGCGTCGGCGCGCGGTCCGGAGTGGCAATCTGCACCGGCCCAAGCGCTACAGCCGACGCCTGCGACGGGTGTTCTACATGTCCGCGCAGGTCAGCGTCACTCGTGAGGGGCCGAACCGGGACTTCTACCTCAAGAAGCGAGGTGAGGGTTGCAAGCACGTCCAGGCCGTCATCGCCCTGGCCCGCCGACGAGCGAGCGTGTTGTGGGCACTCCTACGCGACAACCGGGTCTTCACCCCTGCCCCACCGATGACGCGAGCGGCTTGACTTCGGCATTGAGACTCCCAGACGGTGGAGGCAGCGACTTTGATCCCCAGGGCTGCGAGTTCGCCGTGGATCCGGCGATATCCCCACGAGGCATTCTCTCTGGCCAGGTGCAGGACGAGGGCGCGGACCGACCGGATGGTGCGTGGGCGTCCACGTCGTCTGGGTAGGCAGGTCGCGGCATGGCGTCGCCTGAGCAGTTCACGGTGCCAGCGCAACACCGTGTCGGGCCGGACCAGCAGCAGAAGGTGCCGCAGCCTGTCTTTGGGGAGGTGGTGGAGCTCCAGAGCCGGATACGGCACTCGCGCCCTGGGAGTGACCTATCTGCCGGCGGACGCCAAGGGGCTTTGCCTCGCCTTGACGCAGGTCGCTCGCAACGACCAGGACGCCCGCGTGCGACCTGCCTGCGAAAACCGACTCAGCGACATCACCGACAGTCCCCCCATCCCTGTCGCATGGGGAGCGCGACTCCGTGCTCCCACCCTGAAAGGAGGTCGAGAGCCGACAAGGGGTTCTTATGCCTCTCGATGCAGAGAGCATCCGGATCGATGGGGTGACTTCAGGGGCCTACGGTTGACGACGGCATGCAGGGGCGCGGTACGACGCTGTAGGTCTACCGGATCGGGTGACGGGCAAATCGGGCACCGTTGACACGTCCGCGAGTTGGGAGCACGAGGGCTCCCCATTGCTCCCAGCCCGGAAACGGTTAAGGCCGCTCCCGCTACCCGCGGAAACGGCCTCCGACCTGCGAAAACGCTGGTCGGGACGACAGGATTTGAACCTGCGACCCCTTGACCCCCAGTCGCGCGGCAATTCTCCCTCTATGCTCTACTTTAAGACTCTCGCGGATCTGCCGCGCCGTCAAGGTCTGTACGACGCCGTAGGCGGAAGCGGTCAAGTGGCACATGGAGCAACTTCGACGCGGTGCATCGCGAGCCACCGAACAACGCAACTATGCAGGTTTCGAAACCTATGAGACCGCTACCAGCCCCTCAAGAACACCCGGCACCTGACCAGGGCGGATGTAATATTCGGCACCCACAGGGTGCGCGCAGCACGGATGAGGCTTTTGGCACGTACAGGGTTCCCGGTGGCCAGGAGGGTGCGAGACCGTCCGTCGGCACGGACGGGCGCGTGGATCCGGCAGCCGGTGCCCCGGTCGAGGCAGGCAGCTCATCGCCGGGAAGAGGCGCCATCGCTCCGGTGGTCGCGCGAGCCCCGCCCGAACGCCCCCGCCGGGAGAGGGCTATACAGTACTGATGGGCGTAGATACCTGGATGACCGGGGCGACGCGATTGCGCAGCACAGTGGTGATCCTTACGGCACTGGGTCTGGAATACCAGTCGGTGCGCCAGTACCTGACCGGCTGTGACGTGGTTCGCCATCAGACCGGAACGGTCTTCGAAGTGGGCGATTTGGACGGGACACCCTGGCAGGTGGCGCTGGCGGAGCTCGGGGAAGGCAATCGTCCGGCTGCCGTCGTCACCGAGCAGGCCCGCCAGCTCTTCTCCCCCGGCGCGCTGCTGTTCGTCGGTGTCGCCGGCGCGCTCAAAGACGACGTGGAGCTCGGCGATGTCGTGATCGCCACCCGGGTCCACGCCATCCACGGAGGCAAGGACACCCCCGAAGGGTTCATGGCTCGCCCGGAGGGCTGGGCCGGCTCCCACGCGCTGCTGCAGACCGCCCGTCTCGCCCTGCGTTCGGCGTCGTGGCGGCCGGAGCCGGCCTCGGGGAACGCCGAAGGGCAGCGGGGACCACAGGTGTACTTCAAGCCCATCGCAGCCGGGGACGTAGTGCTCAACTCCTCTGCCTCCGCACTGCGTCGACAAGTGCATACGCACTACAACGACGTCGCGGCAATCGAGATGGAAAGCGCGGGAATGGCACACGCCGCCCAGATCGGTCACATCGACGCGCTGACCATACGCGGCATCAGCGACAAGGCCGACGGCAACAAGTATCCGGACGCCGATGCCGAACACCAGCCACGGGCGGCTGCCCACGCCGCGGCGGCCGCCGTCGCCGTCATCCGTCAGCTACCGGCGTCTCCAACGACGGCTACCGCCTCCCTCACCTCATCGGATGGAGTACCTCCGTCACAGCGAGAGGGCGCCCTTAGCACCCCGCGGAAGGGCTCGCCCCTATCGGTACGGCACCTGTTGTCCTGCCTCGCGGACGCGCCGCTGCCTCTGTACGTGCTGTCCCCCGCAGCCATCGCCTCGGTCGGCATACCGGACCTCTCCGCGGATCGCGTATCAGCTGATCTCAGCCACTTCACCGTCCGTTCCGTCACGGCGTCCGGACAACCCGGCGCACCCGCCGTGCCCTGCGTCAGCAGAGACGCAGCCACGCAGGCGGAGACCGCACGCGAAATGTCCCATGAACACGCCCAGGTGTGCGCGTATGCCGCCGCTCTTCTGGATCACGCGGTGACGGTGGTTCCGGATGGCTCCACCTTACGCCTGCTCACGCCGCACGCGATGGCACTGCTGTGGCGCGACAGCCACAATCCGACACGAGCCGTCGCGGCCGCGCGCCGGGTGCGGGACGCTTATTTGGCTCTGGGCGCGTACGAGGAGGGGTTGCCGCTCGCGGTCCAGATCGTCAAGACCGGGCGAGGCGATCTGAAGGACGACCTGGCGCTCGGCCAACTACGCAGGGGCTGCGGCGACTTCCCCGAAGCTGAGGCAGTGCTCCGACAGGTCCTGGCTCGGGCGGAGAAGGATGCCCACGCACACGGGCTGTCGCTGGCCGGGCGAACCGGCCCCAGTACGAGGGACATCCTCAGGGAGAACGCGAGCGGTCCGTTCACCAGAGAACTCTCCCCGGTGCAGTGCGACGTGCTGGGCTTCATGGCCGAAGTACAGCACGCGATGGGCAACACCCTCTACGACATGCGGCGTTACGAGCAAAGCGAGCGGCTACTGCACGCTGCCGTAGGGCTTCTGTGGAGAACACAGGGCGCGCACCATCCGGGCCGTATGGTCGCTCAGATGCACCGCGCGAAGGCTGTAGTGCGCCAACGTCGGTGGGAAGAGGCGCTCGGACTGGTTCACGATGTCCTCCCCCACCTCGCCCAGCTACGACTCGACCGAGACAGCCCTGAGGACGACGCGCTCATACGCCTGGCGCATGCCGAAGTGACGGCGGACATCGTCACCTCTCTCCAACGGGGGGATACACCGCAGATGCGAGGCGTCGGGATGTTCCCAGCGATCGTGGTGAAGTGGCTGGGGCGAACGGTCACCACCGCTCGACCGGAGAAGCTCACATGGGACGACGTGCGGCACCTCGGCGATGACGCCGTACGAGCCTGCGAGAGTACCTTCGGCGGCACCCACCCGCATACCGCGGCAGCCACGAAGGTGCGCGACCGCGCGGTTGCCGGACAACGCAAGGCCGCACGCCCGTAGCGTCGACGTATCAGCCCGAACAGGGCAGCGAACCGGAACGAGTTAGCAGGCTCGTCACGGCCCGAGTCACCGCGACCGGTGGGCCGGGACCGCTGTCAGCCTCCGACGTCCGTCTCGCAGGATGGAGGGCGCGTGCGACCGCGCGGCCCGGACCATCGCACGGGCCGCGGCCCGGCAGTACGGCGTCACCGAGCCGGTCGACGCCATCCACCGGTACGCGTTCCGGGACATCACCGGACGCCTGACCGTGGCGGACACCGACGACCTGGCCCGTACCGATGTGTGCGCCGCGGCGGCGCTGAGCGCGGCCGCGGAGACATTCCTGAAGTCCCTGGGCGGCTTCGAGCGGGTCATTGATGCGAAGTACGAGAGGTTCCTCGCCGAGGTCGGCCGCGACGAGGCGGAGGACCTGCACGCCACCGTACTCACGGCCATGATCACAGGGCTGTTGACGCCCCTGTGCGAGTGGTTACGCCAGCGGCGCGGCTCAAAGGCGTTCGAGGCTCTGTTCCTGTCGCCTGCGTACTTCGGCCCAGTCCGCCCCGCCTGACGCTGAGACTCTGGGATGCGCCGGCCTGGTCACCGGCGCACGCTGGACACATGACCGAGCGCCCGCCCGTCATCGTGCACCCGCCGTCGCCCAGCGGTGGTCGGCGGGTCACGATCCGGGGCGAGATCGTCGGCCTCGCGCACGGGCCAACTCATCTGCTGGAGTTCCTGCGACGCGCCGGCGCCCCGGAGGACGCCCGGCTCGACGATCCGGAGCTGATCGAGTGGCGTAGCGGCGGACCGGACCTGGTGGTGACCCCTGTGCTTGGGGGGGGATCCCTTATCGTCCGCCCATGGACATGGGGGATGTGCCCGCGTGGGTAGCACTGTTCTTTTCGGTGGTCGGGGTGGCGGTCAGCTACGTGTTGGGCAAGCGGTCCGCTGACGCCGCGAAGGATTCGGCCAGAGAGGCTCAGCGCTCGTCGGATGCGGCGGAGCGCTCAGCCGTCGCTGCGGAAGACTCGCTCGCGCTTCAGCGCGAGGAGGCGGAGGAGCGGCGGCGGGCTGCCGCGCCTAAGGTCAGGCTGGTGGTGGAACACGTGAAAGGCGATCGATATCGGGTCCGCAACGCCGGTGACGCCGTCGCTCAAAACGTCCGCTTCTTGGGGCGGGATCTGCCGTATGCCTTCACTTGGCCATCATCGGGCGTGACTATCCCGCCCGATGACAGCCACGGATTGCGCATGCCAGGAGCGAGTGGGAAGCCCATTCCGGTAAAGCTGTTGGCCCAATGGGACGGGCAACCGAAAGCGGTTCCTCTGTCCGTGCCACCTAGGCGGTAGGCCAGGGCAGCGCGCCTCACGCGTCGAGCCCGGCCGCCGTCAGGCCGCGGCGGGCTCTGGCTCGTGCCAGGTACGCCCGCAGTCCGAGCACCACACCGTCGGCCGTTTCCCGCCCCGGGCTCGATGACCAGCTCGCCGGAGCACTCCGGGCACGGCCGAGCGAGCGCCGCTTTGTGGTCGGTCATGTCGAGCGCGGTCTCGACGCTGCGTCTGCCGAGAATGTCATCCGCCCTGGTAGGAGGCATGCACCCGGACTGGCAGTCGTCGGCTCCGTCGCTCGAGTTAATGGGGATTCCGGAAAACGACCAGGTCTACTCGTCCCCCACTTGATCAAGTCGCCAACTGAGTGGGGAAGCTCGGTGAGCGCCAGGCCGGGTGTGAGCCGGGGCCGCCCGCTCGTTCAGTGTCTCGGGCCGAGTGTAGGTTCCGATTTGACTTGTCGGTCGGTGGGAACGTGACCTGGCGTTTTTGGGGTGCTGTCCAGGCATCTTGTCGAGGATTCGTCCGATAAATCTGTCGGACTTCTCAGGCGGTGGTGCGGTGTTGGGTTTCGCGCCGGGCGGCTCGGTGGCCCTCGGCTGTGAAGGTGTAGTAGGTGCGGCGTTTGGCGGGGCAGCGGCTGGGGTGCATTGCTTCGAGCCGCTGGGGCCGGGGGACGGACATCCCGGACTGAGTTCGGGACGATCGGAAATCGCTTGTGGTGATCCGATGGGGCGTCGTACGGTCGCCTTCGATGAACGAGACGCCCGAGGTTTTACCGTTGCCGGACCGGAAACCAGTCGGCGCCGCGGTGGCGGGCAGGTTGATCGCCGCGCAGTTCCCGCAGTGGTCCGACCTTGAGGTTCGGCCGGTCGATGCGCAGGGTTGGGACAACTGCACCTTTCGCCTCGGTGACGAGATGCTGGTGCGGCTACCGACTGCCGAGGAGTACGCGCTGGCGGTGGAGAAGGAGCACCGGTGGCTGCCGGTGCTCGCACCCGCGTTGCCGTTGGAGGTCCCGGTTCCGCTGGCCAGAGGCGTGCCCGATGAGAGCTTTCCGCACAGCTGGTCGGTCTATCGGTGGATCGGTGGCGAGCCTGCGGCCCGTGCCGCCGTCGGGGACAAGACGGCGTTCGCCATCAACCTTGCGGAGTTCCTCGTGTCTCTGCAGCGGATCGACCCGACAGGTGGACCGGGCCCGGGACTGCACAATTGGTTCCGAGGCGGACCACTGACGACCTACGACGGGTGGGCCCGGGCAGCCCTGGAGACGTTGGGCGGCCTGATCCGGATCGAGGCCGCCGAGGAGATCTGGGAACGGGCGTTGCGAGCCTCATGGGATGGTAAGCCAGCCTGGTTCCACGGTGACATGGCCTCGGGGAACCTTCTGGTGAAGGACGGTGCGCTCGCGGCTGTCATCGACTTCGGCACCTGCGGAGTCGGAGACCCGGCCTGCGATCTGTCGATCGCCTGGACGATGCTGACCGGCAAGAGCCGCGCCGCGTTCCGCGATCGGCTAGCGGTAGACGAGGCGACCTGGGAGCGTGGACAAGGCTGGGCACTCTGGAAGGCCCTGGTCGTCTGCGCCGGAGCGGTTCGCGATGGCGACGGCCTCCCGGCGGATGCGTCGGTCGTTCTTGAGGAGATCCTCGCCGCTCATTAGCGGTTGGTCCGAACGACAAGTTGATTACAAGGCATTTGGGCAACGACATCTCTATTCGGTGTTGTCCAGGCTTCTTGTTGGGGTTTGTTCGGATGATCTGTCGGATTCTTCAGGCCCTGGTGCGGTGTTGTGTTTCGTACCGAGCGGCGCGGTAGCCCTCGGCCGTGAGGGTGTAGAAGTTGCGGGCGTTTGCCGGGGCCGCGGCCTGGCGTGGCTCTGTTCATCCAGGTGACGTTGTCTTCGAGTCGGCTGGTAAGCCACCCTTGCGGGTTGAAGGGTGTCTTTATTGACGCACGGTGGTTGACCTGAAGCTTTGTGATCGCCCACGTATGGGCATGATCAGTGATCGTGGGTCTGCGACTGCGTTACCTGATCTTCTGCCCCTGCTGGGCTGCCTCCTCGTGCTGCGCCGACAGATCGAGCGGCCGCGGCTTTCATGGGCTGACCGTGCCGTGCTCTCCGCTCTCGCCCGGCACCTGCCATCCGCCTTGCGCCGCCATCGGTTGGTCACCCCGGGCACCCTGCTGACCTGGCGCCGCCGTCTGGTGCGCTGGAAATGGCGACAGGCACCAGCCAGGCCCGGTCGGCCACCGTTACCGGAAGAGACAGTCGCGCTCATCCAGCGCCTAGCGCGAGAGAACCCCACCTGGGGATATGTCAGGATCCAAGGCGAGCTGCGGCGGCTCGGTCATCGGGTTGCCGCCGCCACGATCCGCCGCGTCCTGCGCCGCTTCGGCCTGCCGCCCGCACCGCGACGCGCCTCCCAGCAGACCTGGCGCTCCTTCCTGCACTCCCAGGCCCACACGCTGCTCGCCTGTGACTTGATGCACGTGGAGGCCGTTTTCCTCAGACATCTCTATGTCTTCTTCGTCATGGAGATTGCCACCCGGCGCGTCCACGTCCTGGGTGTCACCGCTCACCCGAGCGGCGCATGGGTCACTCAGCTCGCCCGCAACCTGCTCATGCACCTCGGAGACAGGGCTGGATGCTTCCGGTTCCTCATCCGGGACCGGGACAGCAAGTTCACCGCCGCGTTCGACGCCGTCTTCGCCGGCGAACCTGCTCCGGGCTCATTGCTGCTCACCATCGGCGTGCCCCGACGGCCCTTCCCCTGCGCAGAGATACTGGACTCTCCGCCCGAAAGAATGAAGATCGACTTGTAGAACCGCACAATCGAGCCAGCAGACGCATATCAGTGATCAAGACGAGTGCCGAGCCTCCATCAACCCCGGAACGCCTCAGAAAGAGTTTTCAGTCCGTGGCGTCGGGCAGCATCTCACCTCTCGGCGTATTGCAGGAACCGCACACCCAGGACGACGAGTCCGGCGGCTTCCAGGATGGAGACCGCGACCAGAGGGGCGCTATCCGTGTTGTGGCACCAGAAGGTGATGAGTGCGGCAAAGGGAGTGACGAGGAAGGCCACCAGATCGACGACTGTCTGTGTGGTCTTGCGCGAGACCCGTCTGGCATCGCTGCGATGGTAGGTCTCCCAGCCGAACAGCGGTTCCTCCACGTTTGTGGCCTCTGCGAGTCGGGACGCGAGCTCGGTGCGGACGTAGCGCCCGATGGCTGAGATTTTCTCGTCGTTGACCAGGTGCGTCCATCCGAGCACAAGACACACCACCGGAAGGGCCAGGATCAGCTGTGGGTAGTCCGTCTGCGCGGCGACGGCCGCGACGGCGGTCACGGCCGCAAGAGTCACGTACAGCAGGTTGTCCCTGAAGCCGATACGTGCACGCTGCTCTTCCTTGATCTGTGCGTACTCGGCAAGGAGTACGGCGCTGGTGCTCCGTTTCCTGTTACTGGCGGTCATGACTGGCTGTCACCCTCGTATCCCAACACCTTGGCAGGGGTGGCTCGGTGGTACCCGTACTCGGCCCGTGGTGCCTGGACCTTCAGGGAGCTGCCGTGCTCTCGACAGTTCCCTGGACGGTCGGCCTCCGGATCCGGTCCGGGAGGACTCAGTCGGTGCTGTCCGCGGGCGGTGGACTGTCGGCGTTGTTCCGCTCGATCCATGCCTTCCCGTCGGCGGCGATGCCCTCCAGGAGGCGGAACGTATGGGCGAAGCCGGCCGCGTCGAGGTTGTTCTGCGAGAGGTCCCGGGCGTTCTCGTACGGTTCGAGTTGGTGGCTGTCGGCGTCCTTAATCCGGATGGTTCTGGCGGGGCCGTTGGAGAGGAGCAGCGCCATCTCGTAGCCGATGCGGTCGTCCTCAGTGACCTGTACGGAGGAGAAGGCGTTGAAGCGGTAGTTGGTGCGTTGTTCGCCCGGGCGAGTAGCGCGGGCGAAGTCGACTTCGGTGCTGATCTCACGGATACCGTTCCGTGTGGCCAGGAACAGCCGGAGGGTGTATCGGGAGTAGCGCCAGGGGCCGCCTCGGCGCCGTGCTCGTCTGTAGGGGCGTGCCGGTGTCGTCAGGATCGTGTGGGCGATGATGTCGTACCAGGTGAGCTGGTGGTGACGGAGCACATCGGCGGTGAAAAGGACCTTGTCGTGGCTGAGCCACGCCTCCATCTCGGCGTCGGAGGGCCGGATGGCTTCCAGTCGCTCCTTCCAGCGCTGGAACTCCTCCTCACGGGCGTACATCCGCCGGTGGTACTCCTGCGTCTCCTCGACGAGCCGCTGTTCCTCGCTGCGTATGTCCAGCCACACCGAAGCTGCCCGGCGCCCGCTCCCGATGGTGCCGAAGAACACGGCGAAGGTGAGGAGGCCGTGGAACGCACCCGCCGAACCTGTCGCGGCGGTGACAGTGATGGCCAGGGACGTGACGCCCAGCACGGCCAGGGCGAGCCCGCAGGCGAGTTTCGTCGTCACCGGAGTCCGGTACCGCTGCCGGTGGGCGAACAGCGCGCCGTTGTGATGGCGGTCCTTGGCGTCCCGGGCCAGGTAGCGGATGAGCCAGTTGACCCGGTCGACGCTGATTCTGCTTTCCCGGTAGAGGAACGCGACCTCGGCGGCCAGAACGGCGCGGATGCCAGCGGTGTGGGCGAGCCACTCGGGATGGTCGAACCCGTGCGGCACGTATTTGCCGAAGTAGTGCTCGAAGGACTTGCGGACGCGGCTGGTGAACCCGTCCGCGGCGGGGGCTCCGCCGCCCGCGGGTGCGGGGGAGGGGGCGGCCGGATCCGGTACCGGCTCCTGGTTCGACGCTTGGTCCAGCTCCTGCTCCTTGGCCTGCAGCCGGTGCTTGTTGTGCCACCATCGCTGGCCGAACCGGGCGGCGAGGAATCCGGTGCCGAGCGCGATCAGCAGCTCGACGATCGCGGTCAGCGGCTCCGCGATCACTGCCGAGATCCCGAGGAATCCCGCGGCGACGACGAACAGACCGGTCCAGGCCGCCAGGCGAGGACGGTAACGGAAGGCGGTGCTCTCCTCGGGAGGCCGGGTCCGTGCCCCGATGGGATCGGGCTCGAAGTAGTACCGGACCCGCCGGGAACGGTCACCACGGAACTGCCCGGCCTTGGCGAGCTCACAGATCTCGGCCCACAGGGTGGCTTTTGTCCGGCTGGTGAGCACGAGGTCGAGGTGGTGGACGATCAGGTCACGCTGGGGCGGTGCCAGATCCCTCAGCCGCTTCAGCACGGCGGCGGTCTCACTGTCAGCCTTGCCGGGCAATGCCAGCAGATCGAAGACGACCTGCAGACCGGGTTTCCAGTCCTTGTCCTCGGCGTAGCCCTGCATGACGTCCCGCGTCCGGTCCAGCTGACGGCGCTCCTCGGCGCTGAGGTCGTGGTGGGCGCGTTTGCTGAGCATGGCGAGCGTCCAGTGGAAGCGGATCTGCGGGCCGTCGTGGTTGTGGGTGATCGCGTCCCAGATCAGTTCCCGCGCCCGGCCGGGCAAGCCTTCTTCCAGACAGCGGACCCCGACCTCGTACTTCTTCTGGGGCGAAGCGTCCGGCGGGACGATGTTGATGGTGGAGTCGTGTACGTCCGAGGCCTGGAAGCCGACGAAGGAATCGTGCGCCTCGTTGTGCGTGGAGGGAAAGCCCTCGGTCATACCGGGTCACCCGCCGCCGCGATCAGGGACGCGAGACCGGCGGCCAGTTCCGGGTGGTCGGCGAGCAGGCCGCGCAACTTCCTGAGCGCCATAGCTGCCTTCTTCGGATACGCCGGGGCGTTCGCGGTGCACTTCTCCGCTGCGCGCCTCGCGATGCTCAGTTCGCCCTGTGCCTCGTGGAGAGTGTCCGCGTCGAGGGTCCCGTTGGCGTGGTGTCGTGTCAGGTGGTCACGGAAGTGGTCCAGCTCCGCGACCAGTTCCGTCGGGGTGGACGCCTTCGGAGTTGCCCCGCCGACGTGGATGGTGCTGCCGGTGACCTCTCCGGCCATGAATCCCACCGTGCTGGAAAAGGCCGTGTTGACGACGCTTCCGCTGCCCCTGCCAGTTCTGTCTTTCTGGGCCATGACGGTCCGCTCCTCTTCTTCCGCTTTCTCTGCCAGTTCCGCTTCCTTGATCAGTTCTGAAGCCAGCCGTACCGCGAAAGCCGCCGCGTTCGCCGCGGCGCGTGGCTGCCACTCGCGGTCCTCCGCACCGTTCTTCGTGCCGTCCGCCCGGTCACTGATGCCGCGGACGATGCCGACCGGCAGACTGCTGAGATGGCCGGCCTGTGCCACGCCGGCGGCTTCCATGTCGATCGCGAACGCGTCGTTGTAGTGCTGCCGGAGCCATGCGGCCTCGGCGGAGTTCCGCGAGTTCTGCAGGACCTCACCGGCGGCTATCGGGCCGAAGTGCACCCGCGGCACTTCCCCGTTCTCCGATGCGTGGCCGACCCGGTCCGTCATCCGGGCCAGATGCTGGCCGAGCTGGATGGTGCCGTGCGGCGCCTCCCACACCCGGGGCCGCGCCTTGAGTCCGTCGTCCTCGCTGGTCGCGCCGTGGTAGGCGTACACATGGGTGGCCATCACCACGTCGCCCAGCGCGATCGAGCTCCGCATGCCCCCGGCGACACCGACGAACAGTACGGCTGCCGGAGAGAAGTGCTCGATCGCGCGCTCCGCCAGCACTGCGGCCGAATGGTTCCCCTTGCTCGTCAGGCCGAGTGCCACACGGCACGAGGTGCCCGGCACGGTACCGACCTCGAACCGCGTGCCGCTCTTGTGTACGGTCACCTGTGGATCGGCCAGTTTCCTGTGCACGGCCTCGTATTCGAGATTGAGGGCAGCGAGAATCACCACCAGGTCATTTGACATGTATTCTCATTCCTTTGCGTGTTCCTCTGTTTGTTCATCCACCTGCTGTCCCGCCGGTGCTGGCGCGGGCCGGACCAGCGGAGGCGAGAGCACCGTGGTCGGTCCCGCGCGGAACAGACGTGCGGGGCGCCCCACCGTGGTCCTGCGTCCCGTCCCGGCCGGAACGATGAACCCGTCCACGGCCTGGATCTTCCGGTAGAAATTCCGGGTGTCGAGCGTGACGCCCCACACCGCCTCGTACACCTGCCGCAACTCGGCGATGGTGAAAAGGTCTCCACAGAACGCCGTGGCCAGTGCGGAGAACTCGAGTTTCGTACGGGCACGTTCAATTCCGTCCGTCACTATCCGATCGTGATCGAAAGCAAGCTTCACCTGCCCGGAAAGGACCGTGTCCGTCGGAATCCATGAGGCATTCGCGGCATCCGTTCCCGCGACCGGCTCAGGAAGGCGCGGTGCGATCGCCAGATGCGCAACCGAGACGACCCGCCCACGCGGATCACGCCCTGGATCCCCATAGGTGGCCAACTGCTCCAGATGAAACTGCCGGGCATCAACAGCGGTCTCCTCGCCCAGCTCGCGGCGAGCGGCCTCCGGGATCGCCTCACCGGCGTGGTTGAGGAAGCCGCCGGGCAGCGCCTGCATGCCAGCGAAGGGTTCCTTGCCCCGCTCCACGAGCAGGACACACAGCCGCCCCTCACGCAACGTCAGGATTACAAGGTCAACTGTGAGCAGAACGGACGGCGGCGCCCAGGAATCATCACGCATGGTGCCGACCGTATCGGATTGCTGTCACATTGACAATATACCCCTCGACATGCACTGCTTGGCACACTATTTGTGAGCAGCAACATCGATCATCGAAACACCGACTGCCACCGCCCCTCACCGGCCACGTCGCCGATCTGCCACGCCGTCAAGCTCCGTACGACGCCGTACACGGAAGCGGTCAAGTGGCACATGGATCAGCTTCGACGCGGCGCATCGCGCCCCACCGAACAACGCAACTACCCAGGTTTCGAACCTATGAGACCGCTACCAGCACCCGACACCTGACCAGGGCGGATGTAATATTCGGCACTCACAGTATCGATCGCGGCTGACATGACGCGACGGGGAGAGGACTCCGGGCGGGTGACGGGCTCCTCTCCCTGTTGTGGTGGAGTGGGAGGTCGTCGTAGGCAGGCGCCGTTTTCGGCCGCCGCTTCAGCAACGGTGAGGTTCGCTCGCCGCCAAGAGGTGACCGTGGCTGGTCGCAACGCGGAGCACGTCCCGCAAAGCCCCGGTCAGTTCCTTCGCCAACCGTCGCAGGTCCGCATCCTGGTCGCCGAGCGTCTCCGAAACCTGCGGGTGCCGGAAACGGTGTCACCGTATGCGACCTGCGCATATTGGTGGATGAGGCCGCCGAGTCGATCGCGTCGAAGGACTCGAGTGTTGTCGGTGGGGGTGGGTGGTTCGGGCTCGGTGAGTAGGTCCGGCGTTCGTTGTCCGAGGGATCGGTGTGGCCGGTGTTCGTTGTAGTGCTCTGTGTACTTACTGACGACGAGGCGTAGGTGGCGCTCTCCCGTGATCAGGACGCGCCCGAGTCGAGCCAGCTCACCTTGGATCCTCCGGTGCCCCCACGTCGGATTCTCCCTGGCCAGGCGCAGGACGAGCTTCTTGATCGCTGCCGGGGTGGGTGGGCGACCGGTGCCCCGGCGCGCGGTGTAATCCCATTTCACGGCGATGAACCTGCGGTGCCAGGCAAGCAGGGCGCCGGGGGCGACAGGGAAGATCTTGAGCCAGCGGCGCTGGGGTATCAGCCCGGACAGGGCGGCGAACCAGAACCGGTCGGCGGGCTCATAACGGACCGATCCGGGCAACTGGCGACGCAGGACCGCGTTCTCGTGCCGCAGCACCAGCAGTTCCGTCTCCTTCGCCGTCCCGCGACGCAGGAGCACCGATGGAACAGTGAGCAGCTTCCGGTCCCCTTGTACAGCAAGGACGCAATCACGCAGGACATGATCCCAGCGAACTGACTGCATCCCGCTCACCTGCGGCGATGACTTTTCGAGCGGCACACGGTCCCCGCTCCCCCGCTCTTCCTGTCGCATGGGGAGCACGGCGCCGTGCTCCCACCCCGAAAGAGGGTCGGGAGCCGACAAGGGGTTCTTATGCCTCTCGATGCAGAGAGCATCCGGATCGATGGGGTGACCTCAGGGGCCTACGGTTGACGACGGCACACAGGGGCTCAGTATGGCGCCGTAGGTCTACCGGATCGGGTGACGGACGAATCGGACACCGTTGACACGTCCGCGAGTTGGGAGCACGAGGGCTCCCAGAGGGCTCCCCATCGCTCCCTGCCCAGACACGACAAAGGCCGCTTCCGCTACCCGCGGAAACGGCCTCCGACCTGCGAAAACGCTGGTCGGGACGACAGGATTTGAACCTGCGACCCCTTGACCCCCAGTCAAGTGCGCTACCAAACTGCGCCACGTCCCGGTGCTTGTCCGGCTTGGGCTTTCCCCTTGCCGGGCGCGCATGAAGAACAATACCGCACTTCAGGGGGTGCTCGCCTCCACCCCTGGGCGAGGGCTCGGGGCGACCCGGGGTTACGGGGTGTTTTCGGGGGGTGGCGGGGTGTCGCCGAGGAGGTAGCGGGCGCCGGGGCCGTGGGTGGAGGCGGTGTCGGAGGGGTTGTAGAGGGCGCATTTGCGCAGGGAGAGGCAGCCGCAGCCGATGCAGCCGGTGAGCTTTTGCTTCAGGCGTTCCAGGTCGGCGATGCGCTGGTCGATGCGGTGGGTCCAGGTACGGGCGACGGCGTTCCACTGAGTGGCCGTGGGGGCGCGGTCGGCGGGGAGGCGGGCGAGGGCCGCGGCGGCCTCGTCGAGGGTGAGGCCGACGTGCTGGGCGGCCCGGATGAAGGCGACGCGGCGGAGGGTGGCGCGGGGGTAGCGGCGCTGGCGGCCGACGGTGCGTTCGGAGTGGATCAGGCCGAGTTCCTCGTAGTAGCGCAGGGCCGAGGTGGCGAGGCCGCTGCGGGCGGCCAGCTCGCCGATGGTGAGGCGATCGGAGGACGAGGTCATGGGCGCGATGCTAGCGCTTGACTTCAAGTCGACTTGAAGTTGCAGGCTCTCCGTATGACCTCGACCTACACCGACCTTCCGCGGCTGATGAGCCTGATGACCGGCGACGAGAAGCATGGGCCAGCCGCCACCTCCACGCTCGACGCGCTCTGGGTGCTGTACGACCGCGTGCTGCGCGTCTCGCCGGAGACCGTGGACGATCCGGGGCGGGACCGGTTTCTGCTGTCCAAGGGGCACGGGCCCATGGCGTACTACGCCGTGCTCGCGGCCAAGGGGTTCTTCGCCGACTCGCTGCTGCCGGGGTTCGGCTCGTACGACTCGCCGCTCGGCCACCATCCGGACCGGGTGCTGGTGCCGGGGGCCGAGATCAGCAGTGGTTCGCTCGGGCACGGGCTGCCGCTGGGGGTGGGGACGGCGCTGGGCCTGCGGGCACAGGGGCTCGACGGGGACGGCGGGCCCGCGGTGTGGGTGCTGATCGGCGACGCCGAGCTGGACGAGGGGAGCAACCACGAGGCGATCGCGTACGCGGGCGCCGCCGGGCTGGAGCGGCTGCACACACTCGTCGTCGACAACGCCTCCGCCACCTATGGCCGCCCGGGCGGCATCGCCTCCCGGTTCGAGGCCGCGGGCTGGTCCACGGCGACGGTCGACGGGCGGGACCACGACGCGCTGTACGACGCCTTCACCGCACCGCATCCGGGGCGGCCGCGCGCCGTCGTCGCCCGGGTCGAGGGCAAGGGGGCGTGAGGCCCGTTCTGCGTGTTTCCGTACCTTTCGGCTTTTCGGCTTATTCGTTAAGGGGATTTTTTCGTGGACACCATGCGTGAGCGCTTCGCCTCCACCGCCTCCCGTCTCCTCGACGACGACCCCCGGCTGGCGGTCGTCCTGGCGGAGATCGGCAAGGACGGCTTCGCCGACGCCCTGCGCGCCCACCCCGACCGGGTGATCAACGTCGGTATCCGGGAGCAGTTGCTCGTCGGCGTGGGCGGTGGACTGGCGCTGACCGGGATGCGACCGATCCTGCACACCTTCGCCAGCTTTCTGGTCGAGCGGCCCTTCGAGCAGGTGAAGCTGGACTTCGGGCACCAAGGGGTGGGCGGGGTGCTGGTGAGCGCGGCGGGGTCGTACGACTGGCCCGCGGGCGGCTTCACCCATATGGCGCCCGGTGACGTCGCTCTGATGGACACCCTCGACGGCTGGACGGTGCACGTCCCCGGCCACCCCGACGAGGCCGAGGCGCTGCTGCGGGACGCGGCCGCGGCCGGGGACGACTCGGTGTACGTACGGCTGTCGGCGCACGCCAACGCGGCGCCGCGGCCCATCGCCCCGGGGCGGTTCCTGACCGTGCGGGAGGGGCGCGACGGGGTGGTGGTCGCGGTCGGGCCGATGCTCGACGGCGTGCTCTCGGCCGTCGAGGAGGGCGAGGGGCTGGACGTGACCGTGCTGTACGCCACCACCGTGCGCCCCTTCGACGGGCGCGCGCTACGGTCCGCCACCGGTGCGGCCGCCGCCGCTACGGACGTCGTACTCGTGGAGCCGTACCTCGCGGGTACGTCGACGGCGGCCGCGAACGACGCCCTCGCCGACGTTCCGCACCGGGTGCTCGGGCTCGGTATCGCCCGGCGCGAGCTGCGGCGCTACGGGACGATGGAGGAGCATCTGGCGGGGCAGGGGCTCGATCCGGTGTCGTTGCGTGAGCGCATCGCCGGATTTTTGAGGACCGGGCGGCGGTGACCGGCGGCCCGGCTCAGAGGTGTTTGTCGAGCCAGTCCAGGAGGTCCTGCTGCACCTCGTCGCGGTTGGTCTCGTTGAGGATCTCGTGCCGGGCGCCCTGGTATCCCTTCCAGCTCAGCTCCCGGGTGCCGCCGTAGCGGAAGTCCTCCAGGAGTTCGTAGACCAGGGTCATCCGCTGGTTGCAGGGGTCCTCGGTGCCCACCGCCAGGTGGACGGGGAGCGCGGCCGGGATGCGGGACTGGTTGCGCGGGTCGTTGATCTTGCGGACGGCGCGCAGCCAGTCCAGCGAGAGTCCGGCGCTGAAGGGGAAGCCGCAGTGCTCGTCGGCTGCGTAGGCGGCGACCTCGGCCTGGTCCCGGGAGAGCCATTCGAAGCCCGTCCCGAACTCGTACGGGTCGTTGAACGAGGCGAAGAGCGTGGGGACGAAGGTGGACAGGGCCGTACGGCCGCGTTCCGCGACCTCCCGCTCGATGGCCGCCATCGCGTCCTCGATCTCCGCGCCCGGCAGTGAGCGGAAGGTGCCGGAGAGGATGAGCCCGGCCAGCTCCCCGCCGTACTCCTGGGCGCAGTCGCGGGCCAGCATGGAGCCCATGCTGTGGCCGAGCAGGATCAGCGGCACTCCGGGGTGGTCGGCGCGGGCGCGGTCGCCGATGGCGCGCAGGTCCGCGACGATGGCCCGCCAGCCGTCGCCGTCCTCACCGACGACCCCGAGGCCGCCGGTGGACTCGGCGGTCGCCCCGTGGCCGCGGTGGTCGGAGGCGACGACCGCGTAGCCGTGGCCGGCCAGGAAGCGGGCGAAGCGGTCGTAGCGCCGGGCGTGTTCGGCGGCGCCGTGGGCGATCTGGACGATCGCTCGCGCGGGGCTCGACTCCGGCTGCCAGGTGTACGTCGCGACGCGCACGCCGTCCGGGGCGGTCAGGTGGTCCGTGCGGTGGGTGATGCCGCCTGCTGGCATGCGCTCTCGTCTCCTGGGCCGTTGGGGATGGCGCCCTCGTGACGAGGGCGGAATCCCACTCTCCCTTCGCCGGGCCGCCAAGCCAAGGCCATGGACGGGCGTTGTTGCCGGTGCCGGCGGGTGGTTGTCGCCGGTACGGGCCGGTGTTGACGCAGCGCCGACAAGGTGCTGACGAGGTGTTGACCGGGAGCACGGGCGGTGTGTAACGATCAAGCGCTTTCCGTACCACCTGCAACTCCTGAACCGTGCAACTCCCTGTACCAGGAGGATCGTTGGATACATACGAAGCACCTGACGAGGCATCGGACGGGGCCCCGTCCCCCTTCTCCCGACGGCGCTTTCTCCAGGCGGCCGCCGCGGGCACCGCCGTCGCCGCCGGCACCGCCGCGCTGCCCGCCGAGGCGGTGGCCCAGGCCGCGGCCCGGGCGGAGGCGCGGCGGGTCTCGCTCTCCTTCACGGCGGCCACCAACGGCGCCGCGTCCCTCTCCCCCTCCGGCGACCGGCTGATCGCCGAGGTCCAGAACGTGCTGTGGTCCGTCCCCCGCAAGGGTGGCGACGCCGTCGCGCTCACCCCGCCCGATCTGGAGCCCACCCGTCCGGTCCACTCCCCCGACGGGAAGCTGCTGGCCGTGTGCGCGTACCGGGGCGGCGGCTTCCACATCTGGACGCTGCGCCCCGACGGTTCCGATCTGCGGCAGCGCACGGACGGGCCGTGGGACGACCGCGGACCGGCCTGGTCGCCCGACGGCACCCGGATCGCCTTCGCCTCCGAGCGCGGCGGCGATCCGGTGGCGGGGAGCCCGTACCGGGTGTGGGTGCTGGACGTCGCCGGCGGCGAGCTGACCCGGCTGACCGGGCTCCCCGGCCAGGACGGGCCGCTCCAGGGCGGCGCCTGGGAGGACTTCGACCCCACCTGGTCCCCGGACGGCGAGCGCGTGCTGTTCGTGCGCGGCGTGCCCGGCGCGACCGCGCTGGACGCCCGTACGGTGGCCTCCGTACGGGCGGACGGCACCGGGCCGGTGACCGTCGAGCGCACCGACGCGACCACGGGCGCCCAGGTGATGACGCCGTCCGTGTCGGCGGGCGGCAAGCTCGCCTATCTGCGCACCACCGTCGCCCCCGACGCGTCCTGCACGCTGGTCGTGGACGGCACGGCGGTCGCGGTCGAGGGCGATGTGCAGCCGGTGCCGCCGCGGTGGGTCTCGCGCGAGGAGCTGCTGCTGACGGTGAACGGGCGGTTCCGGCTGGTACGCCCCGACGCACCGGCCAAGGGCGAGGAGATCCCGTTCGCCGCCACCCTGCCGGTCGACCGGCCCCGGTACCCCGTCAAGCGGTACGACTTCGAGGGCGGCGGGGCGCGCCCGGTGCGCGGACTGCATCTGCCCGCGCTGTCGCCCGACGGCCGCGAGGTGGCCTTCGCCGCCCTCAACTCCCTCTGGATCGCGGACGTCTCGGGCGGCCGCGCCCCGCGCCGGGTCGTCCGGGCGGACGCCACCCGGTATCTGCTCGCCCCCACCTGGACGCGCGACGGGCGCGCCCTGGTGTACGCCGACGACCGGGACGGGCTGCTCGCGGTGCGCCGCCGGGACCTGGCCTCCGGCGAGGAGAAGGTGCTCGCCTCCGGCGGCCGGGTGCACCCCGCGCTCTCCCCCGACGGCAAACGGCTCGCCAGTATCGACATGTCGGGAAACCTCGTCGTACGGGACCTCGACGCCGGTACGGAACGGGTGCTGGCCGCGCCGCTCGGGGCGGGCGGGCTGCCCGGCCGCCCGACCTGGTCGCCGGACGGCCGCTATGTCGCGCTGTGCGACCGCAACCGGCTGAACCAGAGATTCCGCGAGGGCTACAACCTCATCCGGGTCGTCGACACCAGCAGCGGCACCGCGAAACTGCACGCCGTCGCGCCGCACACCTCCCTGACCGACCGCTATGACTCCGGCCCCGTCTGGTCCCCGGACGGCCGCCACATGGCGGTCGTCGCCGAGTCCGCCCTGTGGCTGCTGCCGGTCCGGCAGGACGGCAGCCCGGACGGCGACCCGCGCCGGCTGACCGACGAGGCGGCCGACCATCCGTCCTGGTCCGCGGACTCGGGCAGCATCCTGTATCTGTCGGCGGGCAGGCTGCGGCTGCTGGACGTCGCGAGCGGTGACGTCCGTACGGTGCGCGTCCCGCTCGACCACCGGCGCCCGCGCCCGGCCGACACCGTGGTGCGCGCCGGGAGGTTCTGGGACGGTACGGGCGGCGGCGGCACGGTCCGCGAGGACGTCGACATCGTGGTGCGCGGCGGGCGGATCGCCGCCGTCGAGGCGCACCGCGGCGGGCGGCCCGCGAAGCGCCGTGTCGACGCCTCGTCCCACACCGTCGTCCCCGGGCTGTGGGACGCCCACACCCACCCCTGGCAGTACACCTACGGCGGCCGCCAGACCGCGCTCCAGCTCGCGTACGGCATCACCACCGCCGTCTCGTTCGGCGGCTTCGCCTACGAGCAGGCGCGGCTGCGGGAGGCCGTCGCGGCGGGCGCGCTGGCCGGGCCGCGGCTGCTGGCCACCGGAGAGCTGCTGGACGGGCCGCGGGTGGCGTACAGCATGGGCCGCGCGCACCGCACCCGGGAAGGACTGCGGCGCTCGCTGGACCGCGCCGCGGCCCTCGACTGGGACTTCGTCAAGACGTACGTCCGCGCCCCCGGATGGATCATGGAGGAGGCCGCCCGCTTCGCGCACGACCGGCTCGGGGTGCGCTCCGGCAGCCATCTGTGCACCCCCGGCATACAGCTCGGCCAGGACCTGACGACCCATCTCCAGGCGACGCAGCGGCTGGAGTTCGGGCATGTGACGACGGGGACGGGGCGCGCCGAGCAGGATGTGACGGAGATCTACACGGCCTCCGACTTCCGGCTGATCGCCACGCCGTTCGCCGCCCAGCCGCTCGTCGGCACGGACCCCTCGCTGGCCGAGGACGAGCGCGTCACCCGGCTGATGCCGCCGTGGGACACCGCCCTGGTGCGGCAGCTGGCCGGAGCGCCGCCGACCGACGCCCAGCTGGCCACCCTGCGCGCCGAGATCGCCATATACCGGCGGATCCTGGCCGGTGGCGGAGTGGTCGCCCTGGGCACGGACCAGCCGCTGGCACCGGTGGGGCTCCATCTGCACGTGGGGCTGCGGGCGTTGCACCGATTCGGGATGTCGCCCGCGGAGGCGCTGCGCACGGTGACCGTTCTCCCGGCGCGGGCGTTCGGCGCCGACCGGGATCTGGGCACCCTGGAGGTCGGCAAGCTGGCGGACCTGACGGTCGTGGACGGCGATCCCTTCACCGACTTCGACTCGATGGTACGGACGGTGTCGGTGCTGCGGGGCGGGGTGCCGTTCGAGCAGCGGCAGCTGGTCGAGGCGTTCCCGGCGCCCGCCGGTGCCCGTGCGGCGCACGGGCGGTCGGCGGAGCACTGGCTGGAGGTCGGGCGGCAGTTGCGGCGCGACGGGTGCTGCGACCTGCACATCTGACGGCACATCTGACGGCCGTCTGAACCGTTGACGGGCATCGGAAACCGTCGACGGACATCCGAAAGGCAGCGCCGGGCCCGGCTCAGACGGTGGGAGCCGGGCCCGGTCGCGTCAGGCCGAGCAGGTCGCGGGCCGGTCCTGTGGGGTGGGGGCCGGACGGCCAGACGGCGCGCAGGTCGCGCCGGAGGGGGATGTCCTGGACCGCGATCTCCACCAGGCGGCGGGCCGCCAGCTCCTCGCCGACGGCCAGGCGGCTGAGCACCGCGGGGCCCGCCCCGCTCACCGCGGCCGCCTTGACGGCGGTCGTGGAGGCCAGCTCCAGCAGGGGCGCGGCCAAGCCGCCGTGGGCGGCGAGCGCGGCGTCCAGCACCTGCCGGGTGCCGGAGCCGCGTTCGCGGAGGATGAGCGGTGTGGCGGCCAGTTCGGCGGCGTCGGGCGGGGTGCGGCGGCGGGCCCAGGGGTGGCCGGGAGCGGTGACCACCGTCAGGCGGTCGTGGCCGATGACCGCGCCGTCCAGACCGTTCGGGGTGTCCAGGCCCTCGACGAAGCCGATGTCCGCCTCGCCGTCCAGCAGCCGCCCGGCGACGGCCGCCGTGTTCCCGGCGAGCAGCGAGACGGCGGTGTCGGGGCGCAGGGCGCGCAGGGCGATCAGCCAGCCGGGCAGCAGATACTCGGCGATCGTCATGCTGGCGGCGACCCTCAGCCGGGAGTCGCGGCGGTCGCGCAGCGCGTGGACGCCCGCGTCGAACGCCTCGGCCGCCTCCACCACGCGCCGCGCCCAGTCCGTGACGAGCGCCCCGGGCGCGGTGAGCCGGGAGCCGCGCGGCGAGCGGTCCACGAGCGCGACGCCCAGCCGCCGTTCCATCGCCCTGATCCGGCTGCTCGCGGCGGGCTGGGTGATGCCCAGCTCCCGGGCGGCGCGGCCGAGGCTGCCGAGCCGGGCGACGGCGAGCAGCAGCTCCAGCGCGCCGAGGTCGGGGACGCGGTACGCGAGGGGGGTGGGGTGCGCCGGGCCGTCGTCGCCGGGTGTGGGGCGCTTCCGGCGCTGCTCGCTCATAACGTCAGCTTATGCCCTCATAGAGAAGACGGGCCTGGTGGGAGGCGCGGCACCGGGCGAAGGTGCGTTCATGGTCACTGCCGCGCCCGCCCCGCCCCTCCCCGCCGCCGTCCGGAATCACCCGCCCCGGCCGTCCGTACGCGGCCTCGGCCCGAACTGGTACGCCACGGTGATGGGCACCGCCATCGTGGCCACCGCGGGCGCCGGGTTGCCGGTGCGCGTCCCGGGGCTGAGCGGCGTGTGCCGGGTGGTGTGGGGGCTGTCGGCGCTGATGCTCTGCGCCGTGCTGGCCGCCCGCGCGGCGCACTGGGCGCGCCATCGCGACCGGGCCCGCGCCGATCTGCTCGACCCGGCGGTCGCGCCCTTCCACGGCTGCCTCCCCATGGCGCTGTCGGCGGTCGGCGCGGCGACGCTGTCGGTGGGGGCGCAGGTGATCGGCGTACGGGCGGCGGTGGCCGTGGACGCGGCCCTGTGGGCGGCCGGAACGCTCACCGCCCTGCTGACGGCGGCCGGGATCCCGGCCCTGATGGTCGTCACGCACCGGATCGGCCCCGGGGACGCGTCCCCGGTGTGGCTGCTGCCCGTGGTGGCGCCGATGGTGTCGGCGGCGACCGGTCCGGCGCTGGTGCCGCATCTGCCGCCCGGGCAGGGGCGGGAGGCGCTGCTGCTGGGGTGCGTGGCGCTGGCCGGGGCGAGCCTGCTGGGGACGTTCCTGATGCTGCCGCTGATCTTCGACCGGCTGGTCCGCCACGGTCCGCTCCCGGCGGCGCTGACGCCCGCGCTGTTCCTCGTGCTGGGCCCGCTCGGGCAGTCCACGACGGCCGCGGGCGGGCTGGCCGACGCCGCGGCGTACACGCCCGGGGTGCCGGAGGCCGCCGTCCGGTTCGCCTCGGTGGCGTACGGGGTGCCCGTGATGGGGTTCGCGCTGCTGTGGCTGGCGTCGGCGGGGGCGCTGGTGGTGCGGACGGTGCGGCGCGGGATGCCGTTCGCGATGACCTGGTGGGGGTTCACCTTTCCGGTGGGCACGTGTGTCACGGGGGCGGCGGCACTGGCCCGGCACACCGGTCTGCACGCGCTTGGCTGGCTCGCGGCGGGGCTGTACGCCGCCCTGGTGGCGGCGTGGGGGCTGGTCGCGGCGCGCACGGCGCTCGGCCTGGCGCGCGGCACCCTGCTCGCGCCCTAGGGGGGTGTCTTGCCGAGCATGCCGGGCTCCCGACGCCTCCCCCTGAGCCCGGTCCTCACCGAGCCGCCTCCAGGGCCGCGCCCAGCACGGCGGGCGCCTCCGCCAGCGAGGGGCCGTACCAGGTCAGATGGCGGCCGCTGACGAGCGCGGCGGGCAGTCCGGGGAACGCCTCGGGCCCGTCGTCGGCCGTGAAGAGGTACGGCTCGTCCGGCAGCACCACCAGCTCCGCGCCGCACCCCGTCAGCTCGTCGATCGGGATGCGGGGGTAGCGCTCGGGGTGCTCCGCGTAGAGATGCCGTACGCCCAGCCGGGCCAGCAGGTCCCCGGCGAAGGTGTCCCGGCCCAGCACCATCCACGGCCGCCGCCACACGGGAACCACGGCCCGCCGCTCCGGCCCGGCGGCCCGGACGGCCCGGACGTCCGCCCAGGCGGCCTCGGCCTCGTCCAGCCAGCCGGGCCGCGGTAGCCCGCAGCCGCGCACCAGGACCCGGTCCAGCTCGGCGAACGCCTGCTCCAGCGTCCGTACCTCGGTCACCATCACCTCCAGCCCGGCGGCGCGCAGCGCGGCGAGGTCGGGGGCGCGGTTCTCCTCCTCGTTGGCGAGGACGAGGTCCGGGGAGAGGGCCGCGATGCGGGCGGTGTCGGGGTTCTTGGTGCCGCCGACGCGCTCCGCGCTCAGCCCCGGCGGATGGCTGCACCAGTCGGTCACCCCGGTCAGCAGGCCGGGCGCGGTGGCGGCGACGGACTCGGTGAGCGAGGGCACGAGGGACACCACGCTCCGTACGCGGGCACGAGTACTCATCGCCCCACGGTACGGCGCGGGCCCCCGCGAACGGCCGCCGCCGCGGGCCGGAGCGATGGGGCTCCGGACCGCGGCGGCGGATGGTGTTACAGCGGGGCGACGGGGGTCAGGGGGTGACCGGCGCCATCTTGTCGACGATGCCGGGGTGGGCGTCGATCCACTTCTGGACGCCCTCCTCCTCGTTGCCCTTGCCCGCGTCCTGCACGGCCTGCTCCAGCGTCGCCAGCTCCTTCTCCGTCATGTGCCACTTCTTCAGCCACCCGTTGAACTCGGGGAACTTCTTCGGGAAGGACTTGTGGGCGAGCGTGTGGAGCTGGTTGTTGGCCCCGAAGGCCTTCTGCGGGTCCGCGAGCTTGGTGAGCTTGTACTTGCTGTACGCCCAGTGCGGGGTCCACAGGACGACGGCCACCGGTTCCTTCTTGGCGTACGAGCGCTCCAGCTCCGCCAGCATCGCCGGGGAGGAACCGTCGGAGACCTTGTACTCCTTGTCCAGGCCGTACGCCTTCAGGACCTTGCTCTTGAGGATCTTCATCTCGCCGGTGCCCGGTTCGATGCCGACGATCTTGCCCTTGAAGAGGTCGGACTTCCCCTTGAGGTCGGCCAGGGACTTCACGTCCTTGACGTACGACGGCACGGCGATCTCGAGAGAGGTCTTGTCGTACCACGACCCGACATCGACGAGGTTCTTCTTGTATCTGTCCCAGTACTGTTTCTGCGCGACCGGCAACCAGCCGTCGAACTCGACGTCGATCTGCCCGGTGCTCATCCCGGTGAACATCGAGCCGACGTCGTACTGCTTGATCGACGGCTTGTAGCCGCGCTTCTCCAGGACGTTCTTCCACAGGTACGTGGTCGCGATGTCCTCGTCCCACGGGAAGTAGCCGATCTTCGGCGCGGCGCCCGCGTCCTTGCCCTTCTGGTCGGCGCCGCCGGGCACCGGGGCGAGCTTGCTCGCGATCCCCGGGTTGTCCTTCATCCAGGCGCGCACGCCCTCCTGCTCCTTGCCCTTACCGGCGTCCTGGATGGCCGACTCCAGGCTGGTGAGCTGCTTCTCGCTCAGCTTGAAGTTCTTCATCCACTTGGCGATCTGCGGGTTCTTCTTCGAGAAGCCCTTGCGCGCAATCGTGTCGATGTGGTCGCCCTTGCCGAAGGCGCCCTTGGGGTCCTTCAGCTTGGTGAGCTTGTACTTGTCGTACGCCCAGTGCGGGGACCACAGGGTGACCGCGATCGGCTCCTTCTTGGCGTAGGAGCGCTCCAGCTGGGAGAGCATCGCCGCGGTGGAGCCCTTGACCAGCTGGTAGTCCTTGTTCAGGCCGTACCCCGGCATGACCTTGTCCTGCATCAGCTTCATCTCACCGGCGCCGGGCTCGATGCCGATGATCTTCTTCTGGAAGGTGCTGGACTTGGACTTGAGGTCGTCGAGGGACTTCACGCCCTTGACGTACGAGGGGACCGCGACCTCCAGGGAGGTCTTGTCGTACCAGGAGCCGAGGTTCTCCAGCTTGTCCTTGTACTTGGACCAGTACGTGGCGTGGGTGGCCGGGAGCCAGGCGTCGGTCTGCATGTCGATGTTGCCCGCGGCCATGCCGGTCCACAGGGCGCCGACGTCGTACGACTGCACCTTGGGCTTGAAGCCGCGCTCCTCCAGCAGCTCCTTCCACAGGAAGGTGGAGGCGATGCCCTCGTCCCAGTTGATGTAGCCGAGGTTGACCGACTGGCCCTTGCCGACGTTGGCGGAGACGGCGGGGCCGGTGTCGTCGTCGGCGAACATCTTCATGCCGCCGGCGACCAGCGCCAGGGCGACCACGCCGACCATGGCGACCGAGGTCGCGGGCCGCCAGTGCAGCACCCGCGAACCGGTGAGCGCCTTGGCCCTCTCCTTGGCCAGCGCGCGGCGGGCCAGCGGGGAGACGCGCTGATTGAGCGCGCTGGTCATCCGGTCCAGGTACATGGCCAGGATGACCACCGCGATGCCGCCCTCGAAGCCCATGGCCACGTCGACGGAGCTGATCGCCTGGAAGACCGTGGACCCCAGGCCCTCGGCGCCGACCATGCCCGCGATGACGACCATGGACAGCGCCAGCATGATCACCTGGTTGATGCCCGCCATGATGGTGGGCAGGGCCAGCGGCAGCTGGACGCGCAGCAGGGTGCGGCGCGGATGGGTGCCGAAGGCGTCGGCCGCCTCGACCAGCTCGGCGTCGACCTGGCGGATGCCCAGCTCCGTCATGCGGACGCCCGGGGGCATCGAGAAGATGACGGTCGCGACGACACCGGGGACGACCCCGAGGCCGAAGAAGAAGATGCCGGGGATCAGGTAGACGAAGGCGGGCATCGTCTGCATGAAGTCCAGCACCGGGCGGATCGCCGCGCTGACGGCGCGGTTGCGGGAGGCCCAGATGCCCAGCGGCACCGCGAACACGATGGTGATCACACCGGCGACCAGCACCAGTGCGAGGGTGTTCATCGCCTCGCCCCACAGCTCGATCGAATCGATGAGCGCGAAGCCGAGGAAGGCGAGGACGGCGGGCAGCAGCCCGCGCAGCCACCAGGCGAGCACCGCGAGGATGCCCGCGAACAGCAGCGGCTCGGGCGCGCTGAGCACCGAGTTCACCCCGTCGTACATGCCCTGCACGACGGAGGAGATGAAGTCGAAGAGCCAGCTCAGGTTGTCACGGAGCCAGTTGACGCCGGAATTGATCCAGTCGCCGAGTTCGAGCCTAGGCACCGGTGATCACCTTCTTCGCGGACTCGGGCGCGTCCCCGCCGCCGGGTGACGGCGGTGTCGCGCCGTCGCCACCGGTGTCCCCGTCGCCGAGGACGGCGAGCAGCCGGGCGCGGGCGACGACACCGACGAGGGTGCCGTCACCGTTGGTCACCGCGACCGCGGTGCCGCTGCGCGAGCAGGGGGTGAACAGCTCGGCGATCGGGGTGTCGGTGCCGACGGTGGCGGGGGCGGCGTCCAGCACGTCCTGCTCGGTGCGCAGCGGCGTGCCGTCGTCGGCGGTGGTGCCCAGCACCTCGGCCGGGTCCGACATGATCGCCCCGGCGGTGAGCACCCGGGACCGGTCGACGTCCTGGGTGAAGGAGGCGACGTAGTCGTTGGCCGGGGTGACCAGGATGTCCTCGGCGGTGCCGATCTGGACGATTTGGCCGTCACGCATGACGGCGATACGGTCGCCGAGGCGCATGGCCTCGTTGAGGTCGTGGGTGATGAAGACGATGGTCTTCTTGAGCCGCTTCTGGAGCTGGACCAGCTGATCCTGCATATCGCGGCGGATCAGCGGGTCGAGCGCGCTGAAGGACTCGTCCATCAGCAGCACGTCGGCGTCCGTGGCCAGGGCGCGGGCGAGGCCGACGCGCTGCTGCATACCGCCGGACAGCTCGTCGGGCCAGGACTTCTCCCAGCCGGCCAGACCGACCATCTCCAGGGCCTCGGTGGCGCGCCGCACACGCTCCTCGCCCGGTATGCCCTGGACCTCCAGGCCGTACCCGGCGTTCTCCAGCACCGTGCGGTGCGGGAAGAGCGCGAAGTGCTGGAAGACCATGCTGATCTTGTGGGAGCGCACCTGGCGCAGATCGCGCGGGCTGAGCGCGGTGAGGTCGTCGTCGTCGAAGAGGACGCGTCCGGCGGTCGGCTCCAGCAGCCCGTTCAGCATGCGCAGCAGCGTGGACTTCCCGGATCCGGACAGACCCATGACGACAAATGTCTGGCCCGCCTCGACCGCGAAGGAGGCGTCGATGACCGCAGCCGTCGTGCCTTCCGCCCGCAGTTTCTCGCGGTCCGCACCGCCCTCGAGATCGGCTACCGCCTCATCGGGTCTTCTGCCGAACACCTTGTACAGGTGTTCGGCTCGCAGTTTGGACACATATACCTCTCATATCGCACCAAAAAACGACCCGCCACCCCCGCCGGCAGGTCGTGGAACAGCACGGCACCGGGACCGCATGCCCTACGCAATAGTTGAATCACGCAAGGGCCTCGCTCCGGGGGCGCGCCTGCCCCTGTCCTTATGGCGTAAACCATACGGTGACCCAGCTCACATTCCCAGTCCGGCAGTGTCACCGGCGTACGGCATTATCGAGATGTGACCCGACGCCTGATGCTTCTCGACACCGCTTCTCTGTACTTCCGCGCCTATTTCGGGGTGCCTGATTCGGTCAAGGCCCCCGACGGCACTCCGGTGAACGCCGTGCGCGGGCTGCTGGATTTCATCGCCCGGCTGGTCCAGGACCACCGGCCGGACGATCTGGTGGCCTGTATGGACTTCGACTGGCGGCCCGCCTGGCGGGTCGAGCTGATCCCCACGTACAAGGCGCACCGGGTCGCCGAGGAGGCGCCGGAGGCGACCGCGGTCGACGAGGAGGAGGTTCCGGACACCCTCTCCCCGCAGGTCCCGGTGATCGACGCGGTGCTGGACGCGATCGGCATCGCCCGGGTGGGCTCGGCGGGCTACGAGGCGGACGACGTGATCGGCACGCTCGCCGGGCGCGCGACCGGCCCGGTCGACATCGTCACCGGCGACCGCGACCTCTTCCAGCTGGTCAGCGACGAGCGCCGGGCGCGGGTGCTGTACCCGGTCAAGGGCGTCGGCACGCTCCAACTGGTGGACGAGGCGCTGCTGCGCGAGAAGTACGGGGTGGACGGCAGCGGATACGCGGATCTGGCGCTGCTGCGGGGCGACCCGAGCGACGGCCTGCCGGGCGTTCCCGGGGTCGGCGAGAAGACCGCCGCCAAGCTGCTGGCGGCCCATGGCGATCTGGCCGGGATCATGGCCGCGGTCGACGACCCCGGCTCCAAGCTGACCCCTGCGCAGCGCAAGCGGCTGGACGAGGCGCGGCCGTATCTCGCGGTCGCCCCCAAGGTCGTCCGGGTCGCCTCGGACGTCCCGCTGCCGCCGTTCGACGCCGCCGTGCCGCGGACGCCGCGCGACCCGCGGGCGGTGGACGCGCTCGCGGAGCGCTGGGGACTGGGTGGATCCTTGCGGCGGGTGCTCTCCACCCTTGAGGGATAAGGTGTTAGGTTAGCTTAACCTAACCATCGCCGATCAAGGAGCCCGCCATGGCAGACCGTCCTGCCCGTAAACGTCCGCGGCCCCACCGGGCGCAGGTAGTACGCACCGACCGGCTGACCCCCCACATGGTGCGGGTGGTGCTCGGTGGCGACGGTCTCGTCGACTTCAGCGCCGGTGAATGGACCGACCACTACGTCAAGCTGCTGTTCCCCGCCGAGGGCGTGGCGTATCCCGAGCCGTTCGACCTGGAGCGGATCCGCGAGGAACTCCCGCGCGAGCAGTGGCCGGTCACCCGTACGTACACGGTGCGGGCCTGGGACCCGGCGGCCCGCGAGTTGACGATCGACTTCGTGGTCCACGGCGACGAGGGCCTGGCCGGACCGTGGGCGGCACGCGCGCGGCCCGGCCAGGAGATCTACTTCCAGGGGCCGGGCGGCGCCTACGCCCCGCACGAGGACGCCGACTGGCACCTGCTCGCCGGTGACGAGAGCGCGCTGCCCGCGATCGCCGCCGCGCTGGAGCGGCTGGCCCACCGGCCCCAGGGCGCGGGCAGGCCCGTCGTGCACGCCTTCATCGAGGTCGAGGGACCGGAAGAGGAGCACAAACTGGCCGTCCCGGACGGGGCCGAGGTGGTATGGCTGCACCGGGGCGCCGCGCCGGTCGGCGAGGCGCTGGTGGCGGCCGTCCGCGGGCTGGACTTCCCGGCCGGGCAGGTGCATGCCTTCGTACACGGCGAGGCGGGCTTCGTGAAGGAGATCCGCCGCTATCTGCGGCTGGAGCGCGAGGTGCCGCGCGAGTGGCTCTCCATCTCCGGCTACTGGCGGCGCGGCCACAACGAGGACGGCTGGCAGGCGTCGAAGCGGGAGTGGAACCAGCAGGTGGAGGCCGAGCAGGAGGCCCAGGCGCCCAAGGAGGCGGCCGCGTAGGGCACACCGCACACACACGCGCGTACGCGGGCGGGTGGACGGCTGGGACCGTCCGCCCGCCCGTTGTGCTTTCGGGGACCTTCGGCGGTCGTCAAGTGGGGGCGTACGACGGCAGAGAAAATCCGTTAACAGGTTTTAACCCTACTTACACATGAATTCCCGGTTGCTCCAGTTCCACCTTCCGGCCCCTTCACCCGATGGCTTAAATCGGAAGCAGCGAGATGGACGGCGCCCCTCGCACACGGCGCCGAGTCGCTTCATCCCGAAGACCCGCCCCCAGGCGCCGGCCCCGAGGCCACGGGTCTTTCACCAGCCGTTCCCGCGCACCGGGACGTCCTCCGCGGTCGCGGAGCGCGTCAGCCATCGGCCTGCTCTCCGCGCCTCCCGGCGCAGCGGCTCCATCGAAGGAGAAGGATCATGGCAACCATCACCTCCGTGGTGGACACGACCACCACCACCAACCAAGGCAAACCCGGGGACACCGTCCAGATCAACGGCACCGCGATGGCCACCACCACCCGCGTGAACTTCGGGTCGACGGCCGTCACCCCGACGGGCGTCACCGCCACCCAGGTCACCTTCGTCGTGCCCAGCACGGCGCCGTGCTCCGGCCAGGTCGCCGTCAGCGTGACCAGCAACACCGGCGCCACCAGCAACGCCCTGCCGTTCTTCGTCATCGCCACGCCGACGACCACCGGGCTGAGCGTCACCTGTCTGTCGGCCGCCACCGGTGGCGCGGCGACGCTGTTCGGCACCAACTTCCTGACCGGCACTCAGGTCGCCGTGGGCACCGTCGGCAGCGTCGCGGTCACCCCCACCCAGACCAACCAGGTCACCTTCACCGCACCGGCCAACCCGGGGCAGGTCGCCGCCGTGTCGACCCAGCCGGTGACCATCACCACGGCCGGCGGCACCAGCACCTCGGGCACTACCCTGGTCGACTACTACCTCACGCCGGCCATCACCTCCGTGGTGCCCGCGACGGGCACGGCCGGGGACGACGTCACCATCAACGGAACGTCCTTCATCGGCGTCGACACCGTCACCTTCACCGACAGTGCCGCCGCCACCGCCACCGCGGTCTTCACGCCCTTCAGCGACACCCAGCTCGTCGCCACCGTGCCGGGCGGGCTCGCCACCGGCGCCGGGACCATCACGGTCAGCACCTGTGGCGGGGACTCCAACGCCCAGGCGTTCACCATCACCTGACGCCGGCGACGACCGAGCTCCGACAGCGTCACCGCGCAGTCGCCCCAGGGGGTGTCTTGTCGGTCAGGCCGGATCAGCAGGCGTCGGGAGCCCGGCATGACCGGCACGACGCCCCCTCACGCCCTGGCCGACAGCCGCCGGCCAGGGCGCTGCCGTCGAGGTACGAGAAGGAGAACCGCGTCATGGCCCCCATAGTGACCAGCGTCAGCCCCGCCCAGGGCACCCCGGCGGGAGGCACCCCCGTCACCATCACCGGCTCCGGCTTCACCGGCGCCACCGCGGTGAGGTTCGGCTCCAGCCTGGCCACGAACGTGGCCGTCGTGAGCAGCACGCAGATCACGGCCAGGACGCCCGCGGGGACCGGCACGGTCAAGGTCACGGTCACCGGGCCGTCGGGGACCAGCACCCAGAACGTGTTCTTCACCTACACCACCGTCGCGGCCCCCGTTCTCACCTCGCTCAGCCCGGCCTCGGGTCCCCCCTCCGGCGGCAACACGGTCACGATCACCGGCACCAATCTCTCCGGGGCGACCTCGGTCATGTTCGGGATCAACGCGGCGGCCATCCTCACCAACGCCGCCACCCAGATCACCGTCACCGCGCCCGCAGGGCCGCCGTCCGCGGTCAACGTCACCGTCACCACGCCGGGCGGCACCAGCAACCCGCTGCCGTACTCCTACATCACCGCGCCGGTCGTCAACGATCTCTCCACCCACCTCGGCCCGGCCACCGGAGGCAACACCGTCACCGTCTTCGGCAGCAATCTGACCCTCACCAGCGCCGTCGCCTTCGGCGGAAGCCCGGCCACCGCCATCAACGTGATCTCCGACAGCCAGCTGACCGTCACCGCCCCGGCCGGGTCCGGCACGGTCCAGGTCACCGTCACCACCCCCGGCGGCACCAGCTCGACCGGGAGCGGGAACCCGCACTACACGTATCTCGGCGCCCCGGTCCTCACCAGCCTCAACCCGCCGAACGGCCTGGACACCGGGAGCGAGTCGATCGTGCTCGTCGGCAGCAACCTCACCTACACCGACTCGGTGACCTTCGGCGGCGTCCCGGCCTCGTTCGCCGCGATCTCGGACACCCAGGTCGTCGCCACCACCCCGGGCGGGCCGCCCGGGGTGGTGAGCGTCGTCGCCCACACCCCGGCCGGGAACAGCAACGCCCTGCCGTTCACCTACGACCCGTCGTGACCCCGGCCCCGCAGGGCCGGTCCCAGGGCCGTAGGGCCTCAGGGCCTCAGCCGACGGAGGAGTACGCCACGACCCCGCGCAGCAGCCCGTCGACCGCCTTGCGGGCGTTACGCGCCACGCTGCCGTCCGGGGCGGCCGCCGCGATCTGGCCCAGCACGTCGATCAGCTGCTTGCACCAGCGCACGAAGTCACCGGCGGGCATGTCCACTTCCCGCAGCAGCTCGTCCAGCCCATGGCCGGACGCCCAGCGGTAGGCGGCCCAGGCGAAGCCCAGATCCGGTTCGCGCTGGCCGACCCCCTCGGCCTGGTTGATCTTGTGCTCCTCCTCCAGGGCGTCCAGCCGGCCCCAGATACGGACCATCTCCCCCAGCGCCTCCTTGGCGGCGCCGGTGGGGAGCTTGGGCGGCAGCGCGTCGTCCGCCGCCCGGGACTCGTACACCAGCGCCGAGGCACACGCCGCCAGCTCGGCGGGCTTCAGCCCCTCCCACACGCCGTCCCGCAGGCATTCGCTGGCCAGCAGGTCCAGCTCGCCGTAGAGCCGGGCCAGCCGCTTGCCGACGTCCGTGACCTCGTCACCGCGCAGATAGTCCAGTTCGGACAGCAGCGCGCAGATCCGGTCGAAGGTGCGGGCGATGGTGTTCGTCCGCCCCTCGATGCGCCGCTCCAGCTGGCGGGTGTCGCGCAGCAGGCGGTGATAGCGCTCGCCCCAGCGGGCGTGGTCCTCGCGGTCGGAGCAACCGTGGCACGGGTGGGCGCGGATGGCGGCGCGCAGCCGGGCGATCTCGGTGTCGTCGGCCGCCCGCGAGCGCTCCTTGCGGTGCCGCCGCACATCGTGGTGACCGGCCTTGGTGCGCAGCGCGGACGCCAGGTCCCGGCGGGACTGCGGGCTGCGCGGGTTGAACGACTTCGGGATCCGCATCCGGTCCAGCGGCTCGACCGGCACCGGGAAGTCGATCGACGCCAGCCGCTTGACCTGGCGCTCGGCGGTGAGCACCAGCGGGCGCGGCCCGTCGTGGTGCTCGAAGCCGCGGTGGCCGTTGGACCGCCCGGCGGCCAGCCCCGGGTCCAGCACCAGGGCGAGTCCGGCGAACTTGCCGGTGGGCACATGGATGACATCCCCCGGGCGGAGCTTCTCCAGCGCCACCGCGGCGGCCGCGCGGCGCTGCGCGGCGCCCTGCCGGGCGATCTCGGTCTCGCGATCCTTCAGCTCGCGGCGCAGCCGCGCGTACTCGTCGAAGTCGCCGAGGTGGCAGGTCATGGAGGCGCGGTAGCCCTCCAACCCCTCCTCGTTGCGCTGCACCTGACGGGAGATGCCGACGACCGCCTTGTCCGCCTGGAACTGGGCGAACGAGGTCTCCAGCAGCTCCCGCGAACGGTGCCGGCCGAACTGGGAGACCAGGTTGACCGCCATGTTGTACGAGGGCTTGAAGGACGAGCGCAGCGGATACGTGCGCGTGCCGGCCAGGCCCGCGAGGGCGGCCGGGTCCATGGCGCGCTGCCACAGCACGACCGCATGGCCCTCGACGTCGATGCCGCGCCGCCCGGCCCGCCCGGTCAACTGGGTGTACTCACCGGGGGTGATGTCGGCGTGCTGCTCCCCGTTCCACTTGACGAGCTTCTCCAACACCACCGAGCGGGCGGGCATGTTGATGCCCAGCGCCAGGGTCTCGGTCGCGAACACCGCCTTGACCAGGCCGCGGACGAACAGCTCCTCCACGACCTCCTTGAAGGTGGGCAGCATCCCGGCGTGGTGGGCCGCGATGCCCCGCTCCAGGCCCTCCAGCCATTCGAAATACCCCAGCACATGGAGGTCTTCGTCGGGGATGCCGGCGGTGCGCTCCTCGACTATCGCCCGCACCTGGGCGCGCGCCGCGTCGTCGTTGAGCCGCAGCCCCGCGTACAGACACTGCTGGACGGCCGATTCGCACCCCGCCCGGCTGAAGATGAACGTGATGGCGGGCAACAGCCCCTCGGCGTCGAGCCGGTCGATGACCTCCGCTCTGCCCGGGGTCCAGATCCGGCTGCGCTGGCGGCGCTCGCGCTCCCGGTCGGCCTCCCGCATGTTGTTCCGCCCCCGGCGCTTGTCGCGGCCGAAGGCGGGGCGGCTGTTCTCCATCCGGGCCAGCCGGACGAGGTCGGGATTGACCTCGCGACGGCCGGACTGGTCGCCGTCCCGGCCGCTCTTCTCCTCGAAGAGGTCGTACATCCGGCGCCCCGCCAGCACGTGCTGCCACAGCGGCACCGGGCGGTGCTCGGAGACGATCACCTCGGTGTCACCGCGCACGGTGTCCAGCCAGTCGCCGAACTCCTCGGCGTTGGACACCGTCGCGGACAGTGATACGAGGGTCACCGACTCGGGGAGGTGGATGATGACCTCTTCCCAGACGGCGCCGCGGAAGCGGTCGGAGAGGTAGTGCACCTCGTCCATCACCACATAGCCGAGGCCGAGCAGCGACTGCGAGCCCGCATACAGCATGTTGCGCAGCACCTCGGTGGTCATGACGACCACCGGAGCCTCGGAATTGACGCTGTTGTCCCCGGTGAGCAGGCCGACCTTGTCGGCGCCGTAGCGCTTGACGAGGTCGGCGTACTTCTGGTTCGACAACGCCTTGATGGGCGTGGTGTAGAAGCACTTGCGGCCCTGGGTGAGCGCCAGGTGGACGGCGAACTCGCCCACGATGGTCTTGCCCGAGCCGGTGGGGGCGGCGACCAGCACGCCCTTCCCGGCCTCGAGGGCCTGACACGCCTCGATCTGGAACGGGTCCAGCGCGAAGGCGTACATCTCGCGGAAGGGGGCCAGCGCGGTGGCCTGCTCGGCGGCCCGGAGGCGGGCCGCCACATAGCGCTCGGCGGGAGATAGCTCGTCGGTCATCGTATGTACGAGACTACCGGCCACCTCCGACAACGCACGCGATCTTTACGGCGGGATGGGGATCGGGGCCCGCCTGGGCGTGCCCCGGTCATCCGTCCGCGGGCCCCTTACGTGACGTCGTCGTAGCCGTTGCGCCGCGCGGGGTCGTCGCCGGGGGGCAGCTCGCCCGCGGAGACGCGCTCGGTCTCCTCGATGGCCTCCGGCGTCAGATCCAGGCTCGACGCCTCGTCGTCGCTCAGGCCGAAGTCGGGGTCGGCGGCCCGGCGCCGTGCCCTGCGCCGGTCGTTGACCATGGCGACGGCGACCGCGCCGAAGTAGAGCACGGTGACCGGTCCGGCCAGGGCGAACATGCCGATCGGGTCGGTGCTGGGGGTGGCCACCGCGCCGAAGACCGTGATGCCCATGATCATGGCCCGCCACCAGCCGAACATCCGGCGCCCGCTGAGGATGCCGGTGAAGTTCAGCAGGATCAACAGCAGCGGCAGCTCGAACGCCAGCCCGAAGACGACGATCATGCGGGTGAGCAGATCGAGGAAGTCGTCCAGCGGGAGGAGGTTGCTGGCCCCGCCGGGCGTGAAGTCGAGGAGGACCTTGGCGCTGGTCGGCAGGATCTTGTACGCGAAGAAGGCGCCGCCGACGAACAGCGGCACGCCGAGGCCGACGAAGAAGAGCGAGTACTTCTTCTCGTTGCGGTGCAGACCGGGCGCGAGGAACGCCCACAGCTGGTACAGCCACACCGGGGTGGCGAGGACCACGCCGGTGGTGAAGGAGACCTTCAGCATGATCGTGAACGGCGACAGCAGACCGTTCACGGTGAAGTACGCGCAGTTGTTCTTGCTGGCGTCGTCGGTGTTGAGCTGGGACAGCCGGACCCCGGGGCAGCCGACCGAATCCAGGACCGGCTTCATCAGGAAATCGACGATGTTCTTGTAGAAGAACATCGCGACGATCGTGATCACGCAGATCGCCAGGACCGATTTCACCAGCCGGTTGCGCAACTCGCGCAGGTGGTCCGCGAGGGGCATCCGCCCCTCGGGGTCCTTCTCCTTCTTGCGGGCAGACTTGAGCAACCCACGTCCTCATCTCGTGCGTCAGACGGCGGCGTCCATCGATGCCGCCTTCAAGTGGCCCCGGGTCAGCGCTTGGTGGTGTCGCTCGGTTCGGCCACCGGACGGGAGCTGGAGACATCGCCCGGGGCAGCCTGGATGGTGCGGTGCGCGCCCTGGTCCTGGCCGGGGTTCGGCGGGTCGGCCGGGGCGTTCTCGTCCTGCTTGCCCTCCGACTTCATCGCCTTGGCCTCGCTCTTGAGGATGCGGGCCGACTTACCCAGCGAGCGCGCCATGTCGGGGAGCTTCTTCGCACCGAACAGCAGCAGAACGACGATCAGGATGAGGATGATCTCGGTAGCGCCGAGCTTTCCGAACATATTCGTCTACCTTCTCACCGGGGCGGCTGGGGGGTGGGGCTGCCGACCGTTCGGACAGGAGTCCGGCAGCCGTGCTGTCAGCGATCGTAGCGCGCAGGGGTAAATGCAGGGCAATCCCCATGCAGACGCCTGGTTGCGGCCCTCCGCCTCGTTTCCAGGGCCACGACCAGCCAGCGTACCCCGCTTCCCTGTGATGCAGCAGAGCGCCGCCGATCAGTGGCCCTGGGCGGCGCCCTCGTCCCGGCGCACCGCCCCCACCTGCGCACTCAGCGGCCCGGTGGCCCGCTCCAGGTCGTCGGCGGCGCGGCTGATCCGCGCTGAGCTGTCCGACACCTGCCGGGCCAGTCTGCGCACCTCGGTGTAGACCCGTACGGAGAGCACGGCGAGGACGGCGATTCCGCAGAAGGCGAGGGTGAGGGCGAGCATCGGCCAGAGCATGGGGCGAGCCTATCGGGGCCGCCGGGGCGGCCGGACGGTGGCGCCGTGGTGACCGCATCGTGGTGATCAGACGGTGGCGGTCGGACCGCGGCGGTCGGCCCGCCGTCAGACAGTCGAGTGCAGCCGCAGGGTGCGCACCCCGCCGCCGGTGAGCAGTTCCACGATCCGCTCCCCCGCGGGCTTGCGCACCGCGCTGCCGCAGTCGGGGCAGGTGAAGGAGTAGAAGGTGGTGCGGTCACTGGCCCCGATCGCCAGCCGCAGCGCACCGGCGGCCAGCTCGAACCGGCCCCGGCACTCCGGACAGGCTGCCTTGAAGATCACCGAGGTGGGATTCCCCCCAGCGGTCACTGTGTGCGTCCCTTCACTCACCGCAAGCTTCACTCACCGTAGGCCGCAAGCGCTTGCCGCGCCGCGTCCCGAGCGCTGTCCGCGAGCCCCTGCGGCGCGACGATCCGGCCGTCCCTGCCGAGCCGCAGCGCCAACCGCCGCAGCGAGCCGGGGTCAGGGGCGCGCAGCGTGATCCGCAAGCCCCCGTCGGGCAGCTCCTCCGCGCTGTCATGCGGGTAGTACTCGGCGACCCAGCGCCCGCCCGGGCCGGTCTCGACGACCACCTCGGGGTCCTCGGCGCCGGTCTGCACCAGCCCGGTCGACGGATCGGAGAGGTCGCGCAGCTCGATGGGCGGCGGGTCGGACGCCTCGTCCAGCAGCTTGATCTCCACGACCCGGTCGAGCCGGAAGGTGCGGCGCGCCTCCGACAGCCGGCACCAGGCCTCCACATAGGTGTGGCCGACGGCGAACAGCCGGATCGGGTCGACCTCGCGCTCGGTGACCTCGTCACGCGCGGGCGAGTAGTAGCGCAGCCACAGCCTGCGGCGCTCGGAGATGGCCCGGTCGACGTCGGCGAAGACGCCGCCCTCGGACTCGAAGGTGACCGAGAGCCGGGAACTGGCGCCCGCCACCTCCCCCGCCGCGGCCTCCAGCTTGGCGGTGGCCCGCAGCAGCGCCTCCCGGTCGCTCTCGCGCAGCCCGGGCAGGGTCGCGACGGCACGCGCGGCGACCAGCAGCGCGGTGGCCTCGTCGGCGGCCAGCCGCAGCGGCTCGGCGACATCGTCGGGGTTGTGCCACCAGATGCGCTCGCCGTCGGTGTCGATGTCCAGCAGGTCGCCGCCGCGGAAGCTGGTGCCGCACAGCGGCAGCACGTCGAGGTCGGCGATCAGCTCGTCCTCGCTGATGCCGAAGGCGCGGGCGACCTCGGCGACGCGGGCGCCGGGGCGTTCCCGCAGATACGTCACCAGGGACAGCATCCGGCGGGTCTGGTCAATGGCGTTTCCGGCCATGATGAAGTCGTTCCGTCCCCTCAGCCCTTGGCCACGGCGCGCAGCCGCTCGACGACGTCCGCCCGCAGCTCGTCGGGCGCCAGCACGACCACCTCCGGGCCGAATTCCACGAGCCAGGCGTCCAGTCCGTGCCCGTACGGGATCTCCAGCTCGTCCCAGCCGTCGTCCCCGGTGCGGGTGGTGAGCGCCCTCGCCCGCAGCGGATAGCCGTGCCCGGCCCGCACCCTGATCCGGGCGGTACCGGTCGCGGTCTCCCCCGCCCAGGACTCCACGGTCTCCCGCACGGTGGAGTGGTCGGGCACCTCGGCGGTGTACGCGCCCGAGCGCAGCCGCACCCGGCCGGTGATCCGCGAGAGCCGGAAGACGCGCTCGGCGGACCGCCCTCGGTCCCACCCGGCGAGGTACCAGTGGCCGCGCCAGCACTCCAGCGTCCACGGCTCGACCTGGCGCTGTTCGGGGCGGGCGGCGTTGGACTTGCGGTAGTCGAAGACGACCGGGCGGCGGTCGCGGCAGGCCAGCATCAGCGGCTCGAACGCGGCCTCGTGGACCGGGATGTGCGGCTGGAGCGCGCTCTGCGGCTGGGTGTCGTACGGGTCCTCGGCGACCGGCATCCCGGCGGCGCGCAGCTTCTGGAGCGCGCCGCTCGCGGCGCCCGCGAGCCGGGCCTGCTGCCAGACCTTGGCGGCGAGGCCGAGCGCGGCGGCCTCCTCGGCGTCCAGCGTGATCGGGGGGAGGCGGTTGCTGTCCCGGCGGGCGAGGTAGCCGACTTCGCCGTCGAGGCCCTCCACCGTCTCGATGACCAGGCCGAGTTCGCGCAGATCGTCCTTGTCGCGCTCGAACATGCGGTTGAACGCCTCGTCACCCGCGGCGGTGGACCCGCTCGTCCCCTCCAGGTACGCCTCTATGGAGCCCCGCAACTCCCGTTTGGTCAGCGGACGCCGGGTTCCCAGCAGGCACAGCGCCAGATTCATCAGCCGCTCGGCCTTGGCAATCGCCATCGACGCCCTTTCTTCTTGACCTTACGACCGTGACCGTACCGCTCCGGGCACGCACCGCAAAAGCCGAGGCCCCCGCCCACCGGCGGGAAGACCTCGGCTCTGGCTTTCAAAGCTCCGCGGGAGGTCTCAGACGGAGACCAGGTCACACACGAAGATCAGCGACTCGCCCGGCTTGATCCGGCCGCCGCCGGCGCCACGGTCACCGTAGGCCAGGTGCGGCGGGATGATCAGCTGGCGGCGTCCGCCGACCTTCATGCCCTGGAGGCCCTGGTCCCAGCCGGAGATGACCTGGCCGACACCGAGCTGGATGCGCAGCGGGGTGCCGCGGTTGTAGCTCGCGTCGAACTCCTCGCCGGTGGAGAAGGCCACGCCGACGTAGTGGACGGCGATGTTGTCGCCGGCCTTGGCGGCGGGCCCGTCGCCCTCCCAGATGTCCTTGATGTCCAGGTCCGCCGGCGGCTCGCCGCCCGGGAAGTCGACCTCGGGCTTGTCGATGCTCACGAAATTGCTCCTCGTTACGTTGTGGGCAACCCGCACACCCTACAGAACGGCCGAGCTACAGAACGGCCAGGATGTCGACGGTGAAGACCAGGGTGGAGTTGGCGGGGATGCCCTTCTGGGCCTTCTTCCCGTAGCCGAGGTCCGGCGGTACGACGATCAGCACCCGGCTCCCGGCCTTCTTGCCCGTCAGCCCCTGCGACCAGCCCTTGACGACCTGCTGGAGGGAGAACTGGGCCAGCTCGCCGCGCTTGTAGGTGGAGTCGAACTCCTTGCCGCCGTCCCACAGCACGCCCTTGTACTGCACCAGCAGCGCGTCCTTCGCCGTGGCCTCGGGGCCGTCGCCCTCGATGACGTACTCGGAGACGAGCTTCTTCGGCGCGTCCTTCTTGGGGACGGTGATGGTGGGGGCCTTGCCGTCGGTGTTGTCGGACACCTTGGGCAGGTCGAAGTTGCTCTGCGCCACCTTCTTGCCCTTGGCGGAGCTCTTGGCGTTGAAGGCGCCCTCGATGTCGATGACGAACACCAGGGTGTCCGTGCCCTTGATGCCCGCCTGCGGCTGGCCCTGCTTGCCGTACGCGTACGCCGGCGGAACGGCCAGCTCCAGCCGGCTCCCGACGGAGCGGCCCACCAGCCCCTGGTCCCAGCCCGGCAGCACCTGGCCCTTGCCCACGGGGAAGGCGGCCGTCTGCTTCTTGTCGTAGGTGTCGTCCACGACCTTGCCGGTGTTCCAGATCTGGGCGAGGTAGTTCACCTGGACGTAGTCGCCCTTGGCCGTCTTCGCCCCGTTCCCCTTGATCACCGTCTTGACCGCGAGGTCGGAAGACGGCTTCCCGCTGCCCTTGGCGACCTTCGGCTTCTCACCGAACTTCTTGCCGCCGGTGATCTCCGGCACCGGCCCGCTCACGATCTTCCCCGTGGGGGCCGGTGAGGGCGACTGCCCGGTCGGCTCCTGGGAGGGCTTGGCCTTGTCGGATCCTGACTGGTCGTCACCGCAGCCCGCGAGCGTGAGCAGGCCCGCGGGCACGGCAAGGAGTACGGAGCGTCGGCGCACGGAGTCCTCGTTTAGGTAGATCTTGCGATGGCCAATGCGCGCCACTTTACGGCGTGACACGGGCCCCGTCCGAGAAACGCACGGGGCCCGCGTCACACATAAGCCGTACGCCGACTCAGGCAGCGGCCTACATACCGGCGATGAGTTTCTCCACCCGGTCATCGACCGAACGGAACGGGTCCTTGCACAGCACCGTGCGCTGCGCCTGGTCATTGAGCTTGAGGTGCACCCAGTCCACGGTGAAGTCGCGGCGCTGCTCCTGGGCACGGCGGATGAAGTCCCCGCGCAGCCGGGCGCGGGTCGTCTGCGGGGGCACCGACTTGCCCTCGAAAATCTTCAGGTCGTTGCACACCCGGGCCGCCTGACCGCGCTTCTCCAGCAGGTAGTACAGGCCCCGGCGGCGGTGGATGTCGTGATAGGCGAGGTCCATCTGGGCGATCCGCGGATGGGACATCGTGATGTTGTTCTTCGCGCGGTACCGCTCGATGAGCTTGTACTTCATCACCCAGTCGATCTCGGTGGCGATCCGGTCCAGCTCCTCGGTACGGATCGCCTCCAGGGTGCGGCCCCACAGCTCCAGCACCCGCTCGACGGTGCCGGTGCGGATACCCCGGCGCTCACAGAAGTCGACGGCCTTCTCGTAGTACTCCTGCTGCACCTCCAGGGCGGACGCCTCGCGCCCGCTGGCCAGCCGCACCTTGCGCTGCCCGGTGATGTCGTGGCTGACCTCGCGGATCGCCCGGATAGGGTTCTCCAGGGTCAGGTCGCGCATCACGGTGCCCGCCTCGATCATGCGGAGCACCAGGTCGGTGGCGCCGACCTTGAGCAGCATCGTGGTCTCGGACATGTTGGAGTCGCCCACGATGACGTGCAGCCGCCGGTAGCGCTCGGCATCGGCGTGCGGCTCGTCGCGGGTGTTGATGATCGGCCGGGAGCGGGTCGTCGCCGAACTGACACCCTCCCAGATGTGCTCGGCGCGCTGGCTGACGCAGTAGACCGCGCCACGCGGGGTCTGGAGCACCTTGCCCGCCCCGCACAGCAGCTGCCGCGTCACCAGGAACGGGATGAGAATGTCGGCGAGCCGGGAGAACTCCCCGTGCCGGGCCACCAGATAGTTCTCGTGGCAGCCGTAGGAGTTGCCGGCCGAGTCGGTGTTGTTCTTGAAGAGATAGACGTCGCCCGCGATTCCCTCCTCGTGCAGGCGGCGCTCGGCGTCGACGAGCAGACCCTCGAGAATGCGCTCGCCGGACTTGTCGTGGGTGACCAGCTCGGTCACGTTGTCGCACTCGGGTGTGGCATATTCCGGGTGCGAGCCCACGTCGAGATAGAGGCGGGCGCCGTTGCGCAGGAAGACATTGCTGCTACGGCCCCACGAGACGACACGGCGGAAGAGGTACCGCGCCACTTCGTCAGGAGACAACCGGCGCTGTCCCCTGAATGTGCACGTGACGCCGTACTCGTTCTCCAGCCCGAAAATGCGGCGGTCCATGCCTGAACATTACGCCTGATGGCCTGCTCTGAAACCGGGTTCGGCGGCATGGCTGCGATCATTTTCCTGACGGACTCCATCCGGCGTTCGCCGCGGAGCCTCCCCCAGGTACCTCCGGGCCGCCAGCAGGACCACCAGCGCGGCCGCTCCGGCGGCCCCCGGGACGGCGAAACCGAGGCCCGTACCGCCCAGCTCCACGGCGGGACCGGCCGCGGCCGCACCGGCCGAGCTGCCCACCACGAAGGTGGTCACGAGCCACGAGAACGCCTCGGTGACCGTACCGGCCGGGGCGTGCCGGTCGATGACCACGAAGGCGCACGCGAGCGCCGGGGCCAGGAACACCCCCGCCACACCCGCCAGGGCCGTCATCGCGGCAACGCCCGGCACCAGCACCAGCGGCACATAGCCGACCGCCAGGGCGGCCACCAGCAGCCGCAGCCGCCGCTCGGGCGGGCCGGCCCACGGGCGGGCGCCGTAGACCACGCCGCCGACCAGCGCGCCCACGCCGAGCGCGGAGAGCAGATAGCTGGAGACCAGACCGCCGCCGTGCTCGTCGGCGTACGCGACGGCAGCCACCTGGATCGCGCCGAGCGCGATCCCGACGAAGAAGAACGAGCCGAGCAGCACCAGCATCCCGGACGAACGCAGCGCGCCCAGCCAGTGCGCCTCGCGCGGCGCGGAGCGCCACCGCCGGGACGGCGGCGACACCACGACGGACAGCGCGCCCAGGACCCCGGCCGCGTTGATGACCAGCAGCGCGGCCGCCGTGGACCATCCGGCGACCAGGAGGGTGACCAGCAGCGGGCCGACGGCGAACATCACCTCCTGGGCCACGGCGTCCAGCGCGTACGCCGCGTGCACCTGGTCGGAGCGGCGCAGGACGTCCGGCCACAGGGCCCTCAGCCCGCCCTCCAGCGGGGGCGTGAACAGGCCCGCGACGAGCATCGCGGCGTACGCCACCGGCAGCGGATCGAGGCCCACGACGGCGAACAGCGCCATCCCGAGCGCGGACACCACGGCGGCCGGGAGCATCACCCGCGGCTGTCCCCAGCGGTCCACCGCCCGGCCCAGCAGCGGCTGTCCGACGGCGTTGGCCACCCCGTAGACGGCCGAGAGCGCCCCGGCGAGCGCGTAGCTTCCGCCCTCGGCGCGGGCGAAGAGCACCACGGCGAGCGGGGCGGTGGCGTTCGGCAGCCGCCCGATCAGCGTGCCGGTGAGCAGCCGTGCCGCGTGGCGTGTGCGCAACAGTTCCCCGTAACCGGCTGCCATGGCTGCCCCTCCTCGTGGGTCATGTACTGGTGGGTGATCGATCAAGTTTTACGTATAACGACGCGTCGTTATACGTACCATGGCGGCCTGCCCCGGGTCCACCCGTGGCGGGCGAACACAGGTACAGGACCGGACACAGCGGAGGCGAAGTGGCACACGGGACCGGACCGTCCGCGGCCGCGGCACGGGTCACCAGCCGGGACGTGGCGCGGCGCGCCGGAGTGTCCCAGGCGACCGTCTCCCTCGTGCTCGGCGACAAGTGGCGCGGACGGGTCTCGGAGCGCACCGCGGACGCCGTACGGGCCGCGGCGCGCGAACTGGGCTACCGGCCGAACCTGGCGGCGCGCAGCCTGCGGCTCGGCCGCACCCGGACCGTACTGCTCGTCGTCCCGGCCCTCACCAACGAGTTCTTCGCGCACGTCTACACCGGCGCCGCCCGCGTCGCCGCCGACCACGGCTTCGGCGTGGTGCTCTACCCCTCCCCCGAGGGCGTCGGCCCCGCCCGGGACCCCTTCGACTCGGCGCGGGCCTCACTGGACGGCGTGATCGCCTCCTCGATGGCCGCCGACGCGCTGGCCGCGGTGCGCGGGGGCGGGCTGCCGCTGGTCATGCTCGACAGCGACCCCGACGACCCGGCCGCCGCCTCCACCGTCAACCTGGACATCGGCGACGGCATGCGACAGGCCGCCGAACATCTGCTGGGCCTGGGACACCACCGGATCGTCCATGTGGCGGCGGCGGTCGACTCCTGGACGTTCCAGGTGCGCGCCCGGGCCCTGGCCGGGGCGGTGCACGCGGTGCCCGGCACCGTGCTGCACACCGAACACGCGGCGCTGAGCGTCGAGGAGGGGCGGCGGGCGGCGCTACGGGCGCTCGGCGGCCCGGGGCCCCGGCCCACGGCGCTGATGTGCGACGACGACATCCTCGCCGCGGGCGCGTGCAAGGCCGCCCGGCGGCTGGGGCTGCGGGTGCCGGAGGACGTGTCGGTCACCGGCGTCGACGACCTGGCGCTGGCCACGGCGGTCGAGCCGGAGCTGACCACCGTACGGCTGCCCGCGCAGGCGGTCGGGGCAGAGGGGATGCGGGCGCTGATGGCGGCCCTGGACGGGAAACCCGCCGGGGACACGACGCTGCCCGTGGAGCTGGTCGTACGGGCCTCCAGCGCCCTTCCCCCACCTGTGGGCGGATGAGGCGCCGACGCCTGAGCCCCGGCCGCTGATCGGCCGGGGCTCATCACGATGGAACGGTGCCTACTCGGCGCTCTCCGACGACTCGCCGGACTCGCCGGACTCCGACGCGGACTCCTCCGTGCCCTCGCCGGACTCCGACGCGGCGCCGGAACCCTCCAGGAGACGGGCCAGCTGACCGCCCAGGATGCGCTTGAACTTCCGGGCCTGAGGCCGCTTGCGGTCCAGGACCGCGACCTCCAGCTGCTCGGCGGTGAGGCTGCGCTCGCCGCCGTTGTTGTCCCGGGCCAGCGAGTCGACGGCCAGCTTGAGGGCCTCGGCCAGCGTCATGCCGTCCCGGTGGCGCTGGTCGAGGTAGCTGCTGATCTGGTCGGCGTTGCCACCGACGGCGACCGAGCCGTGCTCGTCCACGATGGAGCCGTCGTGCGGCAGCCGGTAGATCTGGTCGTCGGCGGGGCTTTCCCCGGTCTCGGCGACGATCAGCTCGACCTCGTACGGCTTCTCGGCGGCGCTGGAGAAGATCGTGCCCAGCGTCTGCGCGTAGACGTTGGCAAGGCCCCGGGCCGTGACATCGTCGCGGTCATAGGTATAGCCACGCAGATCGGCGTAGCGGACGCCGCCGATGCGCAGATTCTCGAATTCGTTGTACTTGCCGACCGCCGCGAAGGCGATGCGGTCATAGATCTCGCTGACCTTGTGCAGGGCGCGGGACGGGTTCTCGGCGACGAAGAGGATGCCGTCGGAAAACTGAAGCACAACCACGCTGCGGCCGCGCGCGATGCCCTTGCGGGCGTATTCCGCGCGGTCGGCCATGGCCTGCTGGGGCGATACATAGAACGGGGTCGTCACCGGCTATCCGTCCCTTTCTGTCATTGGCGAATGCATTCCGGGTCAACCGTCCCCTCAGAGCAGGGCGGCGCGCGGGCCGTCCGGCTCTTCGAGCCGCCGCTCGTGGACTGCGCGGACGATCTCCGCCACCTCGTCCTCGGTGAACTTCTTGAAACCGTCCTCGGTGATGACCGTGACGATGGGATAGATACGCCGGGCCAGATCGGGTCCGCCGGTCGCCGAGTCGTCGTCCGCTGCGTCGTACAGCGCCTGGATCACGGCGGTGGCGGCCTGCTCCTCCGTCAGGTCCTCGCGGTAGAGCTTCTTGAGCGCACCGCGAGCGAACGTCGAGCCAGACCCGGTGGCCGCGAAGCCGCGCTCCTCCGAGCGCCCGCCGGTCACGTCGTAGGAGAAGATGCGGCCCTTCTCCCGGTCCACGTCATAGCCCGCGAACAGCGGGACGACGGCCAGACCCTGCATCGCCATGCCGAGATTGCCGCGGATCATGGTCGACAGCCGGTTGGCCTTGCCCTCCAGCGAGAGGACGGTGCCCTCGACCTTCTCGAAGTGCTCCAGCTCCAACTGGAAGAGCTTGACCATCTCCACGGCGATACCGGCCGTGCCCGCGATGCCGACGGCCGAGTACTCGTCCGCCGGGAAGACCTTCTCGATGTCGCGCTGCGCGATGACGTTCCCCATGGTCGCGCGGCGGTCACCGGCGAGCGCGACCCCGCCTGCGAACGTCGCCGCCACGATCGTCGTGCCATGCGGTGCCTCGATGGCACCCTGCACCGGAGGAAGCGGGCGGTTCCCCGGAAGCAGCTCGGGCTGATGCGTCCCGAGGAAGTCCATGAAGGAGGATGAGCCCGGCGTCAGGAAGGCAGCTGGTAGACGCCCGGTGCTACGAGTGTTGGCTTCCACACGTTTCCTTCCAGATATGCGGCGGCACGCCGTATGGCATCCGCTCGGTCCTTGAACTGCCCCAATGCCGCATTGCAGCTGAAGCAGAGTACGCCACGGACCCTACCCGTCCCGTGGTCGTGATCCACATGCGCTGCGGGAGCGTCCAGGCAGATCGCGCAAGCGCCCGCTTGTGAGGCGACGAGCTCATCACGCTCCGCTTCCGTCAGGCCGTACTGACGCTTCAGGTGACCTGCCCTGCCGTCCTTCGCCCGGCACGTCTTGCACCGGCTCGCGAGGCCGTCCGGAGCGCCGAGCTTCCGATGCCATTCGCTGTGCGGCCTGACTTCCCGGCATCCGCGACAGTACTTGTGGCCGGGAGGGACATGACCCTTGCGGTGCACATCGAGCCCCGCCGCCTCCCGGCGCTCCAAGTAATACTCCTTGGTGCACTCCCGGCAATAAGCCTGAAGTCCGTCTCGCATCGACTTATTGCGCGCGAACGCTTCTCGCGAAAGCGTCCGACGACACCGGGAGCACCTTTTCGACGTCACTGGACCGTATCCGATACGGCCTATTGTCCGCCCTTTTGAACGAAGCTTCGCACGAAATCCTCGGCATTCTCTTCGAGCACATCGTCGATTTCATCGAGAACGGAATCGACGTCGTCGGAGAGCTTTTCCTGCCGCTCCTTGAGATCCTCCGCGGCCTGTGCGTCCTGCGCCTGCTCCTCGACCTCCTCGGTCTGGCGCGACGCCTTCTGCTGACCGCCGCCGGTGTCCTTGGTCGCCATGTCCCTCACCCCGCTCGGTTCGCCCGCTGATTCGATCGGTCTCAAGATCAGACCCTACAAGCAGGGTCCGACATCGGCCTCCCACTCGCTACAACGCGCGGAGGCCACCACGATGATTCCCGGTCGGAGGCCATTTCAGCCTCCGGACAGCACCCGCACCAGGTCCTCGGCCGTGCGGCAGCGGTCCAGTAGTTCCTTGACGTGGTTGCGGGTGCCCCGGAGGGGCTCCAGCGTGGGGACCCGTTGCAGAGAGTCACGACCCGGGAGGTCGAAGATCACCGAGTCCCAGGAGGCCGCGGCCACGTCGTCCGCGTACTGCTCCAGGCAGCGGCCGCGGAAGTAGGCGCGGGTGTCCTCCGGGGGCTTGTTCTGGGCCCGTGCCACGTCGGAGTCGTCCAGCAGCCGCTTCATCTTGCCGCGCGCCGCCAGCCGGTTGTACAGGCCCTTCTCGGGCCGTACGTCGGCGTACTGGAGGTCCACCAGGTGGAGCCGGGCGGCGTCCCACTCCAGGCTGTCGCGCCTGCGGTAGCCCTCCAGCAGCTCGCGCTTGGCCACCCAGTCCAGCTCGCCGGACAGGGACATCGGATCGCGCTCCAGCCGGTTGAGCACGTCCTCCCAGCGGGTCAGCACGTCCCGGGTCTGGTCGTCGGCGTCCGCGCCGAAGCGGTCCTCGACGTACTTGCGGGCCAGCTCGAAGTACTCCATCTGGAGTTGTACGGCGGTCAGCGTACGGCCGCTGCGCAGCGTGATCAGACGCTGGAGCGTCGGGTCGTGCGAGACCTGGTGCAGCGTGCGGACCGGCTGGTCGACGGCCAGGTCCACGGCGATGAAGCCGTCCTCGATCATCGACAGCACCAGTGCGGTGGTGCCGAGCTTGAGGTAGGTCGACAGCTCGGAGAGGTTGGCGTCGCCGATGATCACATGGAGCCGGCGGTACTTCTCGGCGTCGGCGTGCGGCTCGTCGCGGGTGTTGATGATGGGTCGCTTGAGGGTGGTCTCCAGACCCACCTCGACCTCGAAGTAGTCGGCCCGCTGACTGATCTGGAAGCCGTGCTCGTGCCCGTCCTGGCCGATGCCGACGCGCCCGGCGCCCGTGACGACCTGGCGTGAGACGAAGAACGGCGTCAGGTGGCGCACGATGTCCGAGAAGGGGGTCTCCCGCTTCATCAGGTAGTTCTCGTGCGTGCCGTAGGACGCGCCCTTGTTGTCGGTGTTGTTCTTGTACAGGTGGATGGGCTGGGCGCCGGGCAGCTCGGCGGCGCGCATGGCGGCCTCGGCCATGATGCGCTCGCCCGCCTTGTCCCAGAGCACGGCGTCCCGCGGGTTGGTGACCTCGGGCGCGGAGTACTCGGGGTGCGCGTGGTCGACGTAGAGCCGCGCACCGTTGGTGAGGATGACGTTGGCCAGGCCGATGTCCTCGTCCGTGAGCTGGCTGGCGTCCGCGGACTCACGTGCGAGGTCGAAGCCGCGGGCGTCCCGCAGCGGGTTCTCCTCCTCGAAGTCCCAGCGGGCGCGGCGCGCCCGGTGCATCGCCGCCGCGTAGGCGTTGACGACCTGGGATGAGGTGAGCATGGCATTGGCGTTCGGGTGTCCCGGGACGGAGATCCCGTACTCCGTCTCGATTCCCATTACGCGCCGTACGGTCATGCGGCCCTCCTTGCCCGGCGCGGCCCCAGGCCGGGGCCGGCGCTCAAGTACCGCTGCGCTTCCGGTCCGCAACCGGCCCCCGAGCCGCCGCGCCGCGGGGCCGCGGCGGTACCGGCGAGCCGGATACGGCTGTGCGGTGCTGCGGAGATCATGACAGTCATTGCTCCGGTGGGGCTCGTAGGACTCATACGATGAATGCCGTCCGAAAAGCGCATCCGGCTGCGGATGCCCCGTCCAGGACATCCGCAGCCGGACAGCGGTGTTACAGGTACTGACCGGTGTTGGCCACCGTGTCGATGGAGCGTCCCGTGTCTGCGCCCTGCTTTCCGGTGACCAGGGTGCGGATGAAGACGATCCGCTCACCCTTCTTACCGGAGATGCGGGCCCAGTCGTCCGGGTTCGTGGTGTTCGGCAGGTCCTCGTTCTCCTTGAACTCGTCAACACAGGCGGCGAGCAGATGGGAGACCCGAAGGCCCTTCTGGTTGTGGTCGAGGAATGCCTTGATGGCCATCTTCTTGGCCCGGTCCACAATGTTCTGGATCATGGCGCCGGAGTTGAAGTCCTTGAAGTAGAGGACTTCCTTGTCACCATTGGCGTAGGTGACCTCCAGGAAGCGGTTCTCCTCGGATTCCGCGTACATCTGCTCGACGACCGACTGAATCATGCCGGCGATGGCGGCCTTGGGGGACCCGCCGTGCTCGGCGAGGTCGTCCGCGTGAACCGGCAGGGTGGCGGTCAGGTACTTCGAGAAGATGTCCTTGGCGGCCTCCGCGTCCGGACGCTCGATCTTGATCTTCACGTCGAGACGGCCGGGGCGCAGGATGGCCGGGTCGATCATGTCCTCGCGGTTCGAGGCGCCGATGACGATGACGTTCTCCAGGCCCTCGACACCGTCGATCTCGGAGAGCAGCTGCGGGACGATGGTGTTCTCCACGTCCGAGCTGACTCCGGAGCCGCGGGTGCGGAACAGGGAGTCCATCTCGTCGAAGAAGACGATGACCGGCGTGCCCTCGCTGGCCTTCTCCCGGGCGCGCTGGAAGACCAGCCGGATGTGCCGCTCGGTCTCACCGACGTACTTGTTCAGCAGCTCGGGGCCCTTGATGTTGAGGAAGAAGCTCTTCCCCGCGGGCTTGCCGGTGACTTCGGCGACCTTCTTGGCAAGGGAGTTGGCGACGGCCTTCGCGATCAGCGTCTTGCCGCAGCCGGGCGGGCCGTACAGCAGCACGCCCTTGGGCGGCCGCAGTTCGTGCTCCTTGAACAGGTCGGGGTAGAGGTACGGAAGCTCGACCGCGTCCCGGATCAGCTCGATCTGGTTTCCCAGGCCGCCGATCTTGGTGTAGTCGATGTCCGGAACCTCTTCGAGGACGAGTTCCTCGACCTCGCTCTTCGGCACGACCTCGTAGACGTAGCCGGACCGGGGTTCCAGCAGCAGGGCGTCACCGGGGCGGATGGTGGTTTCCAGCAGCGGCTCGGCGAGCCGCACCACGCGCTCCTCGTCGGTGTGCCCGATGACCAGGGCCCGCTCGCCGTCCTCAAGGACCTCCTTGAGGGTGACGATGTCCCCGGCGCGCTCGAACTCCATGGCCTCGACCACGTTGAGCGCCTCGTTGAGCATGACCTCCTGGCCTCGCCGGAGGTCATCGAGCTCGACGCTCGGGCTGACATTCACGCGGAGTTTACGGCCTCCGGTGAAGATGTCGGCTGTGCCGTCCTCGTTCGCCTGCAGAAAGGCACCGAAACCGGCCGGCGGCTGGGCGAGCCGGTCGACCTCCTCCTTGAGGGCCACGATCTGGTCGCGGGCCTCACGGAGGGTGTTCGCGAGCCGCTCGTTCTGGGCGGACACTCCCGCCAGATTGGTCTGCAGCTCGACGATCCGCTCTTCGAGAATCCTCGTGTGACGCGGAGAGTCGGCGAGCTTGCGGCGCAGGACGGCGATTTCCTGCTCGAGATAGGCAACCTGACCGGCGGGGTCGTCAGACCCCCGCCCCGGCCGGATGCCGCGGTTGATGTCGTCGTCGTGGGCTGCCACGGTCCTCACCTCCTCCAAGGGGAGCTGGACGCTTCCTGACCCTACCTGGGCCGGTGCGGGTTGAAACCCCTAGATCACAAACCCGGTCGGCGTGTGTCCGATCTTCACCCTTGCGCACTCCCTCACGCCAGGTGAATACCCACCCAACAACATCGGAAAGCGAGCGGTTGTATCGTCGACCCGGTCAACACCCGCCAGGGCTGGCGATATTTAGTCAATGTTGAATCGCGTATCGAGGGAACGGCAGGCGACGCACCGTGCGGAACGAGGAGCTCGGCGATCTTGAAGTCTGGATTGACCAGGACCTGTGCACGGGGGATGGGATCTGTGCCCAGTACGCGCCCGAGGTCTTCGAACTCGACATCGACGGTCTAGCCTACGTCAAGAGCGCCGACGACGAGCTTCTCCAGGACAAGGGCGCGACGACCAAGGTGCCGCTGCCGCTGCTCACCGAGGTCGTGGATTCCGCCAAGGAGTGCCCGGGCGACTGCATCCATGTGCGGCGTGCCGCGGACAAGGTCGAGGTGTACGGCCCGGACGCCGAGTAGCGTGCGGGCGCGCCCGCCGGGGAACGCCGCGTGACCGGTCAGACACTCCCCGGCACGGGCAGCGCCTTCAGGACGAACTCGCCGTCCTTCCACTGCCAGTTGACCTTGCGCTGGAGGTCGGGGCAGCACCGCGGGACCTTCGTGGACGAGTAGCCCAGCAAAGTGGCCGAAACCTTCGTTCCGCGCACCGCGAAATCCTGGACACTCATCCCCTCCTTCGGATCGACGAAGGTCGCCACGATCCGGGGGGCCGCGCCCTGGCCGGTCGGCTGCGCGAGCACGTAGAGGCCACTGGGCGGGTTGCCGGCCGCGGTCTCGCAGCGCACCACGGCGACGGTTTCCGGCCGCCCGTCGCCGTCGAGGTCTCCCGAGGCGCGGTCCACCACGCCGGGCCGGGCCCGGCCGCAGTCCATCGGGTAGTGCGCGGCGCGCGGGTCGGGGGCCTGTGCGGCGGGCAGGCCGCCGGTGCGGGGCGCGGAGAGGGTGGTGGGGGCCGGGGTGGCCTTGGCGTCGGCGGGCTGGAAGGCCGACGCTCCGGCGACGACGGCGGCCACGGCGGCCGCGGTCGCGATCCAGTGCACGAGGCGGGGGCGGGTGTGCGCGAGATCCGGGCCCAGAGACTGCACGCGGGACGACTCCATGAGATGGCTGCGGCGGAGGGGGTGCTCCGCATCGTGCCACATCTCACACCGGCGCGGCCACCGCCCCGCACGGGGGAAGTCGGTGGCCGCGCCGAGTGGTTGACGAGGTTCAGCCGCGGTCGGTCGCGTCCTGGCCGCCGGAGGCGCCGCGCTTGCGCTCCGGGGTGGCGGTGTCCTTCCCGCTGCCGTAGCCCGGGTAGTCGTCGCCGTACGCGCCCTTGGCGGGCCGGCGGCGGCGGAGCGGCGGTTCCACGCCGTCGGCGAGGCGGCGGGCGGTGAGGAGGAAGCCGGTGTGGCCGATCATGCGGTGGTCGGGGCGTACCGCGAGGCCCTCGACGTGCCAGGTGCGGACCATGGTCTCCCAGGCGGACGGCTCGTTGAAGGTGCCGTGCTCGCGGATGGATTCCACGGTGCGGGCCAGCTGGGTGGTGGTGGCGACGTAGGCGCACAGGATGCCGCCGGGCACGAGCGCCTTGGACACCGCTTCCAGGCATTCCCAGGGGGCGAGCATGTCGAGGATGACGCGGTCGACGTCGGTGTCGGACAGGTTGTCCTGGAGGTCGCCGACGGTCAGCCGCCAGGCGGGGTGCGGGGCGCCGAAGTAGCGCTCGACGTTCTGGGAGGCGATCTCGGCGAAGTCGGCCCGGCGCTCGTAGGAGTGCAGCATGCCCTGGTCGCCGATGGCCCGCAGCAGGAAGGTGGAGAGCGAGCCGGAGCCGACGCCCGCCTCGACGACGCGTGCGCCGGGGAAGATGTCGGCCATCGCCAGGATCTGCCCCGCGTCCTTGGGGTAGACCACGGCGGCACCGCGTGGCATGGACAGGACGTAGTCGGGGAGCAGGGGACGCAGCGCGAGGTACGCGACGTTTCCCGTGGTGCGCACGACAGTTCCCTCGGGGGCGCCGATCAGCTCGTCATGGGGGAAGGATCCCTTGTGGGTGTGGAAGTTCTTCCCGGCTTCGAGCGTGAACGTGTAGTGGCGTCCCTTGGGGTCGGTGAGCTGGACCTGGTCCCCGACCTGGAAGGGCCCGCGACGGCGGGCGGCACCGGTCGGTTCGGACATGTGAACAGCCTACCGGGAGCGGGAGCCTGCCCGGGACGGCGGGCCTCACGGGCGCCCGGGGGCAGCCGCGTCAGGGGCCCGGGGGCCCGGGCGGGCGAGCCTCACATCAGGCAGTCGGGGTGCGCGCCATGGCGTTGACGAAGGCGCGCTCGACGTCGGCCGTGGAGAGCACGCCGTAGATCTCGCCCGTCTCCTCCACCACCAGGTACTCGGTCGCGGGGGTGGCGCGCAGGGTGTCCAGCAGCTCCTCGCCGGTCAGCTCGGCGGAGACCCGCATGCCGTCCTTGATGTCCTGGGCGAGGCCGCTGACCGCGACCCAGGGGCGCCGGTGCTCGGGGACCCCGACGATGGCCGCCTCCCGCACCACGGCGGTCGGGGCGCCGTGGCCGTCCACCACGACCAGGGCGCGCGCCCCCGCCTCGTTGGCCCGCCGCAGCGCCTCGGACAGGGGGGTGTCGGCGGCGACGGGCACGGCGCGCCGGGTGAGGTTGCGGGCGCGCAGGTCCGGCAGGCGCTCCCGGAGCCGGGCCATGCGCAGGCTGTTGCCGGCGCCGGTCCAGATGATCGCGGCCAGTATGGCGGCGAGCAGCGCGTCGGTGAGCGAGTCGACGCTGCCGAAGTCCTTGGGCTCCCCGCCGAGGCCGCCCGCCTGGGTGAGCAGCGGCAGCCCCACCAGGACGGCGACGGCGAGGGCCCGGCCGGTCCAGGCGGCGGCGACGGTGCCGGCCATGGGCTTGCCGCTGATCTTCCAGACGACGGCGCGCAGCATCCGCCCGCCGTCCAGGGGGAGGCCGGGCAGCAGGTTGAAGGCGGCCACGATGAGGTTGGAGATCATCAGTCCGGCGAGCAGCACCCCGGGCACCGTGTCGGGCTCCACGACCAGCATGCCGAGGTAGAAGACCCCGGAGAGGACCAGGGAGAGCAGCGGTCCGACGAAGGCGAGGACGAACTCCCGGCCGGGGGTCTCGGACTCCTTCTCGATCTCCGAGACGCCGCCGAAGAACTGGAGCTGGATCCGGCGCACCGGCAGCTTGAAGCGCAGGGCGGCCACGGTGTGTGCCAGCTCGTGCACCAGGACGGAGGCGTAGAAGGCGACCGCGAAGAAGAGCGACACCAGGTAGCGGGTGGCACCCAGCTCCGGCAGCACCCGCTCCAGCTGACCGCCGAAGACCCAGGTGATGAGGGCGGCCACGAGGAACCAGCTGGGCGAGACGTAGACGGGTACGCCGAAGGGGCGCCCCATCAGGATGCCGCCGCCCGCCTCGCGTGGGCGGCGCGGCTTGTCCGCCTCGGGCTCGGTCGTGCGGTCCGATCCCCCGTCGCCGGACTGCCGCTGCCCGCTGTTGTCCACGGTGTCCCCTCGTCGGATGCGTCCGTCGCACCCTCTTTTGATACGGTCCCCACGATCATGCAGTGCGAGGGGCTCGGACGTCGATGGTATGCGTCCGGCTGTCGGTGGCGGGTCGTAGGGTCTTCGCCATGGGAATCACCTCAGGGCAGCCCGAACAGGCGGACGGGGCACCGCAGTCCGGCCGCGCCGCGTCGCTCTCGCCGTCCCGCGCGGCCGACTTCATGCGGTGCCCCTTGCTGTACCGCTTCCGGGTGATCGACAAACTGCCGGAGAAGCCGAGCGCGGCCGCGACGCGCGGCACGGTGGTGCACGCGGTGCTGGAGCGGCTGTTCGACGCGCCCGCGGCGGAGCGCACCGCGCCGCGCGCGCGGGCGATGGTGCCGGGCGAGTGGGAGCGGCTGGTGGCGGCCAAGCCGGAGCTGGCGGAGCTGTTCCGGGAGGAGGACGGGGCGGAGTCCCCGGAGCGGCTGGCCGAGTGGCTGGCGGGGGCGCAGAAGCTGGTGGAGGGGTGGTTCTCGCTGGAGGACCCGACCCGGCTGGAGCCCGCCGAGCGGGAGCTGTTCGTGGAGACCGCGCTGGAGTCGGGGCTGACGCTGCGCGGGATCATCGACCGGGTGGACATCGCGCCGACCGGGGACGTGCGGATCGTCGACTACAAGACGGGGAAGGCACCCGGGCCGAGTTACGCGGGCGAGGCGCTGTTCCAGATGAAGTTCTACGCGCTGGTGCTGTGGCGGCTGCGCGGCACGGTGCCGCGCCGGCTCCAGCTGGTCTACCTGGGCAGCGGCGATGTGCTGACGTACGACCCGGAGGAGCGGGATCTACTCGGGGTGGAGCGCAAGGTGCTGGCGCTGTGGGAGGCGATCCGGCTGGCGACGGAGTCGGGGGACTTCCTGCCGCGCCGGACCAAGCTGTGCGGCTGGTGCGATCACCAGGCGCACTGTCCGGAATTCGGTGGCACTCCCCCGGCGTATCCGCTGCCCGTGGTCCCGGCCCAGTCCCCGGCTCTGTCCCCCGCTCCCTCCGGGGGTGACGGCTCCGGCAGAATGGACGCGGTCTAGCGAAGGAGATCCCGTGGCGATCCGCGTCCTACTGGTCGATGATCAACCGCTGCTGCGCACCGGATTCCGGATGATCCTGGAGGCGGAGCAGGATCTGGCGGTCGTCGGCGAGGCGGGGGACGGGCTTCAGGCCCTCGACCAGGTGCGGGCGCTCCAGCCCGACGTGGTGCTGATGGATATCCGGATGCCGCGGATGGACGGGGTGGAGGCGACCCGGCAGATCACCGGTCCCGGGCGGGACGGCCCGGCGAAGGTGCTGGTGCTGACCACCTTCGATCTCGACGAGTACGTGGTGGAGGCGCTGCGCGCGGGGGCCAGCGGCTTTCTGCTCAAGGACGCGCCGGCCACCGAGCTGGTGCAGGCCATCCGGGTGGTGGCGGCGGGCGAGGCGATGCTGGCGCCGAGCATCACGCGTCGGCTGCTCGACAAGTACGCGGGGCATCTGCCGTCGGGTGAGGAGCCGGTGCCGGACACCCTGCACACGCTCACCGAGCGCGAGGTCGAGGTGTTGAAGCTGGTGGCCCGGGGGCTGTCGAACGCGGAGATCGCGGCGGATCTGTTCGTGAGCGAGACGACGGTCAAGACGCATGTGGGTCATGTGCTGACCAAGCTGGGGCTGCGGGACCGGGTGCAGGCCGCGGTCTACGCGTACGAGAGCGGGCTGGTCCGCCCCGGCGCGCAGTAGGCATCAGGCGCGCGCCGGGGCGGGGCCGGGCGTCAGTCCGTGGGGGACTTCTTGATCTCCCAGAAGCGGAAGACCGTCGAGGCGTCCAGGGTCCACTGGAGCCCGGAGATGGACTCCTGGGCCACCGCGTACTGCTTGCCCTGCCACAGCGGCAGCATCGGCACGTCGTCGGCGACCAGGTTCTGTATCTTCTGGAAGTCGCCGACTGTGGCCGCGCGGCTGGGCTGGCCGGCGGTGGCCGGGATGAGCTGCCCGGTGAGCTGCGCCTGGGTGTAGTGGTTGGCCAGGACGTTGTCGGCGCCGAAGAACGGGGCGACGAAGTTGTCCGGGTCGGGGTAGTCGGGCACCCAGCCCTTGACGTAGACGGGGTAGTCGCCCGCGGCCACGCCCTTCTCGTAGGTGGCGACGTCGGTGCTCTTCACGTCGACGTCGAACAGCCCGCTGGCGTTGAGCTGCTTGGCGATCTCGTGCAGGCCCGGGACGGTGCCGGGGCCGTAGCGGATCGGGGTGCCCCACAGGGTGAGCTTGACCTTGTCGGTGATGCCCTCGTCGCGCAGCGCCTGTTCGGCCTTCTCGGGCTGCGGCCGGTCGCCGTACTTGTCGAAGAAGGCCGTGTTGTGGCCGGTGATGCCGGCGGGGACGACGGAGTACAGCGGCTCGGCGGTGCGCTTGTAGACGTCCCGGACCAGGGTGGAGCGGTCGAGGAGGTACGCCATGGCCTTGCGCACGCCGAGTTTCCCGGCGACCGGGTCCTTCATGTTGAAGACCAGGTGCTGGACCTCGGCGCCGGTGCCCTCGACGACGTTGAGGTTCTTGCCGCCGCTGAGGGACTCGGCCTGGAGGTCGGCCAGGTCCTTCATGGCCAGCCCGCGGTAGGCCAGGTCCACGTCGCCGTTCTGGACGGCGTCCTTCAGCTGCTGCTGGCGGCCCTGGAAGAACTTCAGGGTCATGCCGGTGTTCTGGGCCTCGGCGGGGCCCTTGTACTGGCCGTTGACCGAGAAGTCCGCCTCCTTCTTGCTGAAGGAGTCCAGCTTGTAGACGCCGGAGCCGATCGCCTTGTTGTCGGTGCGCAGCTTGTCGGCCGGGTATTCGCTGTGGTCCACGATGGACCCGGCGCCGGAGGCGATCTTCTGCGGGAAGGTGGCGTCCGGGGTCTTCAGGTTGAAGACGACGGTCCGCTCGTCCGGGGTCTTGATGTTCCCGATGCTGGCGAGCATCACCGCCGGGCCGTTCTCGTCGTTGATCCGCATGGTGCGCTCGAACGAGAACTTGACGTCCTCGGAGGTCAGCGGATGTCCGTTGGAGAACTTCAGGTCGTTCCGCAGGGTGCAGGTGAAGACCTGGCTGGAGTTGTCCTTGAAGCCGCACTTCTCCGCCGCCTCCGGCTGCGGGGTGGTGCCGCCCTTGGGGAAGCTCAGCAGTGACTGGAACACGTTGTTGAACAACAGCCAGGAGCCCGGGTCGTAGCCGGATGCCGGGTCGGTTGCCAGCACCTCGTCCGACATTCCCATGACGACGTGCTCACCGCTGCCCGCGGTGTCCCCGTCCTCGCTCCCACAGCCGGTGAGCAGGGCGGCGGCAAGTCCCGCTCCAAGGGGAGCTGCCAGCCACTGGTCACGTTTCCTCACGGGTGGTTTCCTCACAGTTTCGTCGTCTCGTTGTCCGGCCCCCGTCTGGCGTTGCGTCAGCTGCCGGCTCCTCGGCCCAGCTCCCAGAGCTGAAGCATGGTCGAGGAGTCGAATGCGTATTCGGCCCCGGTGATGTTCTCTCGGGCCGCCACATAGGTGTTCCCCTGCCACAGAGGCAGATAGGGAACATCGTCGGCGACGGTGTTCTGGATGGTCTGGAAGTCTCCGGCCGCGCGGGTCCGCTGGCTCTCCTGCCGGGTCCGCGGGATCAGCTCGCCCTGCACGGTGCTGTCGCGGTAGGGCGAGTTGAGGAAGTTGTCCTTGGTCAGGAAGGGCGCGATGTAGTTGTCCGGGTCCGGGAAGTCCGGCAGCCACCCCATGCCGTAGGCGGCGTACGCGCGCTTGGGGAGGTTGGGGCGGAACTCGGTCCAGCGGACGCCCTTGATCTTGACCTTGAAGAGGCCGCTGCGGTTGAGCTGGCTCTGGAGCTCCTTGAACTCCTGGGCGGTCTCCGGACCGTAGTGGTCGGTCGTGTACGTCAGGGTCAGCTTCACCGGGGTGCTGACCCCGGCGTCGCGCAGGGCGGTGCGGGCCGCGCCGGGGTCGGGGTCGCCGTACTCGTTGTAGAACGAGTTGGTGTGCGAGGTGACGTTGCTCGGGATCAGCGAGTAGAGGGGCTCGGCGGTCCGCTTGTAGACGTCGCGCACCAGCGCCTGCCGGTCCACCAGGTGGGCGATGGCCTGCCGTACGGCCTTGGTTCCGACCACCGGGGCGTCGGTGTCGAAGACGAGGTAGCGGATGCCCTGGCCGGAGGACTCGAAGAGCCGGACGCCCTCGACCTCGCCCTTGTTGAGCTCGTCGATCTGGCCGGGCGAGAAGCCGCGGTGCACCACGTCGATGTCGCCCTTGGTCAGCGCCTTCTCCATGGCCGGTGCGGAGTCGAAGAACCGCATCTCGACCTTGTCGTTGTCCGGCTTCACATCGCCCTGGTAGTTCGGGTTCCGGGTGAAGCGCACCTTCACCAGCCGGTCGTCCCGTACCTCGGTCTTCGCCTGGTACGGGCCAGAGCCGACGAGGCTGAAGCCCTTGCGCAGCGCGTTCCCCCGGTAGGACTCGCTGTCCAGGATGGCCGCGGCCGGGGTGGTGAGCTTGGACGGGAAGGTCGCGTCGGGCGCGCGGAGGTGGATGACGACCTCGCGGGAGGTCGGGGTCTCCACCTTGTCGACGTTGGAGAGCAGGGAGACCGGGCCGTTGCGGTCCTTGATGCGCAGCATCCGGTCGAGGGAGAACTTGACGTCCTCGGAGGTGAGCGCGTGGCCGTCGGAGAACTTCAGCCCGCTGCGCAGGGTGCAGCGGTACTGCTCGCTCTGCCGGTCCTGGAAGCCGCACTTCTGCGCGGCGTCGGGTATCGGCTCGGTCCCGGAGCGGGGCAGCCGCATCAGCGTCTGGAAGGTGTTGTGGAGGACGCTCCAGGAGGCGAAGTCGTACGCCTGGGCGGGGTCCAGCGGGGCGGGCGCCGCCTTGGATGCCTCGATCCGGTCGGTACTCCCCAGGACGATGGCGCCGTCGTCAGCGCCCGAGCCGTCGGGGCCACCGCATGCGGTGAGCGCTGACGTCAGTAGGCCCGCCACGGCCGGCAGCGCGAGCGACTTGCGCTTCATTGTCGGGAGTCTCCCTGCGATCGATCAACCACTCGCGACGAGATTAGTCCGAGGCGCCAGCCATGCTCAGACACAACGAAGTTGAGGCGATATCACGCACCGATAACGAGAAAGGTCCGCCCGATATCCGAACGCGGTCGCGTTTCGTACGGCATGTCATCAATCCGGACACAAGGGCGCACCCACATCGCACCAAACAGGACGCGCAGCAGATACCCACCCGATCTGTCGACGGCATATGCAGTGATAAACATCACGCCCGGAATGCCGGTGCCGCCACACAAAAATGGGGAGCGCGTTATTCAGTCTGCAATTTACAGACATACGCTCAGTGCGCGATCAGTGCATTCCTGTGACGAGTCCGCGCAGAAATGGAAGATCGACTTCTTCCAGCGATCCGATGACCGTACGGCCCGCCGCGGGCTCGATCGGCACGAGGGAGGGCACCGCCAGCACCCGGCACCCGGCCGCCTCGGCGGCCCGTACCCCGGTCGCGGTGTCCTCGATGACCACGCACCGCGCCGGGTCGGCGGCCAGCCCCGCGGCGGCGAACAGATACGGGTCGGGGTGCGGTTTGGTGCGGCCGATCTCGTCGCCCGCGACCGTCAGCGCGAAGTTCTCCGGGCCGATCGACCGCAGCAGCCGGTCCATCACCCGGCGGTGCGAGGCGGAGACCAGGGCGGTCGGCACCCCGTGCGCGCCCAGCTCGGTGAGCAGCCGGCGCGCGCCGGGCAGCATGGGCACGGTGCCGTCGAGCAGCTCGGTGAAGCGGCTGTTCAGCAGGCCGGTCAGCTCGGCGAGCGCGATGTCGGCGCCGGTGGCCTCGATGAGGAACGAGGCGCTGCGGGCCATCGGGCCGCCGACCACCACTTGGCGGTACTCCTCGGCGAGGGCATGGCCCAGCTCGGCGAAGATCGACACTTCCGCGTCCCACCAGATGTCCTCGGTGTCCACCAGGGTGCCGTCCATGTCGAGCAGGACCGCCTGGAGGGCGGAGCCTTCGGCCGTACGGGTGGCGACGGCGGGGATGCTGCTGGTCATCCAAACACCTCCGGATACGGGGCACGAAGGCCGGCCCCCTTCCACGATGTGGAAGACGACCGGCCTCTACCGGATCGACCAGTCTACGACGCGTCGCGTCGCGGCGCCTCCTGTCGGGCGCCCGCCGGTTACCGGGCGTTGAAGTACTTCGCCTCCGGGTGATGGATGACGATCGCGTCGGTCGACTGCTCGGGGTGCAGCTGGAACTCCTCGGAGAGCTTCACCCCGATCCGCTCCGGCTCCAGCAGTTCGGCGATCTTCGCCCGGTCCTCCAGGTCGGGGCAGGCGCCGTAGCCGAGCGAGAAGCGTGCGCCGCGGTACTTCAGCGCGAACATGTCCTCGATGTCGCCGGGGTCCTCCCCCGCGAAGCCGAGCTCGGACCGGACCCGGGCGTGCCAGTACTCGGCGAGCGCCTCGGCGAGCTGCACGGACAGCCCGTGCAGCTCCAGGTAGTCGCGGTAGGAGTCGGCGGCGAACAGGTCCGCGGTCGCCTCGCCGATCCTCGAGCCGACGGTGACGACCTGGAGGCCGACCACATCGGTCTCGCCGGACTCCTCGGGCCGGAAGAAGTCCGCCAGGCACAGCCGGCGGCCCCGGCGCTGGCGCGGGAAGGTGAAGCGGGTGCGCTCGCTGCCGTCCTCGTTGAGCAGGACGAGGTCGTCGCCCTTGGAGACGCAGGGGAAGTAGCCGTAGACCACGGCGGCTTCCAGCAGGTTCTCCGTACGCAGCTTGTCCAGCCAGCCGCGCAGCCGCGGGCGGCCCTCGGACTCCACCAGTTCCGCGTAGCTCGGTCCGTCGCCGGTGCGGGCCTCCTTGAGCCCCCACTGGCCCTTGAACAGCGCGCCCTCGTCCAGCCAGGAGGCGTAGTCGACCTGCTGGATGCCCTTGACGACGCGGGTGCCCCAGAAGGGCGGGGTGGGCACCGGGTTGTCGGTGGCGACGTCGGAGCGCGACGGGCCCTCCGGCTCCGGGTCGCTCAGGGCCGCGTCCCGCTTGGGCACCCGGCGCTGCTTGAGGGCGGGCAGCTCCGCGCCGGGCACGCCGCGCTTGACGGCGATGAGGGCGTCCATGAGGCGCAGACCCTCGAAGGCGTCGCGGGCGTAGCGGACCTCGCCCTCGTAGATCTCGTGGAGGTCCTGTTCGACGTAGGCGCGGGTGAGGGCGGCGCCGCCGAGGATGACGGGGTAGTCGGCGGCCAGGCTGCGCTGGTTCAGCTCCTCCAGGTTCTCCTTCATGATCACCGTGGACTTCACCAGCAGGCCGGACATGCCGATGACGTCGGCGCGGTGCTCCTGGGCGGCGTCCAGGATCGCGGAGACCGGCTGCTTGATGCCCAGGTTGACCACGTTGTAGCCGTTGTTGGACAGGATGATGTCCACGAGGTTCTTGCCGATGTCATGGACGTCGCCGCGGACGGTGGCCAGCACGATGGTGCCCTTGCCCTCGTCGTCGGACTTCTCCATGTGCGGCTCCAGGTGGGCCACCGCGGTCTTCATCACCTCGGCGGACTGGAGGACGAACGGCAGCTGCATCTGGCCGGAGCCGAACAGTTCGCCGACGACCTTCATGCCCGCCAGCAGCGTCTCGTTGACGATCTCCAGCGCCGGGCGCTCCTGGAGCGCCTCGTCGAGGTCGGCCTCCAGGCCGTTGCGCTCGCCGTCGATGATGCGCCGCTGGAGGCGCTCGTCCAGCGGCAGGGCGGCCAGTTCCTCGGCCTTGCCCGCCTTGAGGGACTTGGCGGTGGCGCCCTCGAAGAGCGCCATCAGCTTCTGGAGCGGGTCGTAGCCCTCGGCGCGGCGGTCGTAGATGAGGTCGAGGGCCGTGGTGACCTGCTCGTCGTCGAACCGCGCGATCGGCAGGATCTTGCTCGCGTGGACGATCGCCGAGTCCAGCCCGGCCTTGACGCACTCGTCCAGGAAGACGGAGTTGAGCAGGATGCGGGCGGCCGGGTTGAGGCCGAAGGAGATGTTCGACAGGCCGAGCGTGGTCTGCACGTCCGGGTGGCGGCGCTTGAGCTCGCGGATCGCCTCGATGGTGGCGATGCCGTCCTTGCGGGACTCCTCCTGGCCGGTGCAGATGGTGAAGGTCAGGGTGTCGATGAGGATGTCGGACTCGTGGATGCCCCAGTTGCCGGTGAGGTCGGCGATGATCCGCTGGGCGATCTCGACCTTCTTCTCCGGCGTGCGCGCCTGGCCCTCCTCGTCGATGGTCAGCGCGATCAGCGCGGCGCCGTGCTCGCGGGCGAGCTGGGTGACCTTGGCGAAGCGGGACTCGGGGCCGTCGCCGTCCTCGTAGTTGACCGAGTTGATGACCGCGCGGCCGCCCAGCTTCTCCAGCCCGGCCTGGATGACGTCCACCTCGGTGGAGTCCAGCACGATGGGCAGCGTGGAGGCGGTGGCGAAGCGGCCGGCCAGCTCCTGCATGTCGGCGACGCCATCGCGGCCGACGTAGTCGACGCACAGGTCGAGCAGGTGGGCGCCCTCGCGGATCTGCTCGCGGGCCATCTCCACGCAGTCGTCCCAGCGGCCGTCCAGCATGGCCTCGCGGAACTTCTTGGACCCGTTGGCGTTCGTCCGCTCGCCGATGGCCAGGTACGAGGTGTCCTGACGGAACGGCACCGTCTGGTACAGCGAGGCGGCGCCCGGCTCGGGGCGCGGCTCGCGCGTGGTCGGGGTCAGGTCGCGGACCCGCTCGACGACCTGGCGCAGGTGCTCGGGCGTGGTGCCGCAGCAGCCGCCGACCAGCGACATGCCGTACTCGCGGACGAAGGTCTCCTGGGCGTCGGCCAGCTCGGCCGGGGTGAGCGGGTAGTGGGCGCCGTCCTTGCCGAGCACCGGCAGGCCCGCGTTGGGCATGCAGGACAGGGGCACGCGCGAGTGGCGGGCGAGGTAGCGCAGGTGCTCGCTCATCTCGGCCGGGCCGGTGGCGCAGTTGAGGCCGATCATGTCGATGCCGAGCGGTTCCAGGGCGGTCAGCGCCGCGCCGATCTCGGAGCCCAGCAGCATGGTGCCGGTGGTCTCGACGGTGACCGAGCAGATGATGGGGAGGCCCGCGCCGGTGGCGTCCAGGGCGCGGCGGGCGCCGAGGATCGCGGCCTTGGTCTGGAGCAGGTCCTGGGTGGTCTCGACCAGGAGGGCGTCCGCACCACCGGCGATCATGCCTTCGGCGTTCTGCTGGTAGGCGTCGCGCAGCGTGGTGTACGGGGCGTGGCCGAGGGTGGGGAGCTTGGTTCCGGGGCCCATCGAGCCGAGCACCCAGCGGTGGCGGCCGTCGGCGGCGAACTCGTCGGCCACCTCGCGGGCGATCCGGACGCCCGCCTCGGACAGCTCGTAGACCCGCTCGGGGATGTCGTACTCGCCCAGCGCCGCGTGGTTGGCGCCGAAGGTGTTCGTCTCGACACAGTCCACGCCGACCGCGAAGTACGCCTCGTGGACCGAGCGGACGATGTCGGGGCGGGTGATGTTGAGGATCTCGTTGCAGCCTTCGAGCTGCTGGAAGTCGTCGAGACTGGGGTCCTGCGCCTGGAGCATCGTGCCCATCGCACCGTCGGCGACGACTACGCGGGAGGCCAGTGCCTCGCGGAGGGCGTCGATTCGGGCGGCGGATGCGGACGATGACGTGTGCGAGGCCATGGATGTGCTCCCTGGAGTGCGACGGCTGTCGGCTTTGCGCCCTCACTTGGCAAGGGCGCACCAGGCCAGCCTAGCTGCCGGGGGCAAGAGGGCAGGGGGCCGTCCCATCAGCCGGACTCACATCCTCCGGTCGGCCGCCGCGGACTGGTGATCGTTTACGTTTGGCTGTGTGTACCGCGGAGTCGGCATGGACCGATAGTGTTCAGCATTGTCGAACCGCAGTCAGGAGGTTGGCGATGGCACGGAACATCCAGTCGTTGGAGCGGGCTGCCGCGATGCTACGCCTGCTCGCCGGCGGCGAGCGCCGGCTGGGACTGTCCGACATCGCCTCCACCCTCGGGCTCGCCAAGGGGACCGCCCACGGCATCCTGCGCACCCTCCAGCAGGAGGGGTTCGTGGAACAGGACGAGAACTCGGGCCGCTACCAGCTGGGCGCCGAGCTGCTGCGGCTGGGCAACAGCTATCTGGACGTCCATGAGCTGCGCGCCCGCGCCCTGGTGTGGACGGACGACCTGGCGCGCTCCAGCGGCGAGAGCGTCTACCTCGGCGTGCTGCACCAGCAGGGCGTGCTCATCGTCCACCATGTCTTCCGGCCGGACGACAGCCGTCAGGTGCTGGAGGTCGGCGCCATGCAGCCGCTGCACTCCACCGCGCTGGGCAAGGTGCTGTCCGCGTACGACCCGGTGGCGCACAGCGAGGCGGCCGAGGGCGACCGGAAGCCGTTCACCAAGCGCACGGTGACCGAGACGGACGCGTTCGAGGGCGTCCTGGCGCTCACCCGGGCGCGCGGCTGGGGCTCGGACGTGGAGGAGACGTGGGAGGGCGTCGCGTCGGTCGCGGCCCCGGTGCACGACCGGCGGCGGCTGCCGGTGGGGGCGGTGGGGATCACGGGCGCGGTGGAGCGGGTGTGCGATGACGGGGAGCTGCGCTCCGAGCTGATCGCCGCCGTACGGGACTGCGCGCGGGCGGTCTCCCGCGACCTGGGCGCCGGACGGTTCTGACCGCGGCCCCTCCCGGAGGCCCCCGGTCCGGCCCCTGCCCGGCCCCTGCCCTGCCCCGGCCCGGAGCGCGCCCGACCTGGACCGGGAGCCTGATCGCCCGTCCTGACCAGGACCTTTGGCCAGGTCTATGGTCATTCATCACGGTTTCACATCCTCCCGAGTTTTCCTCCACACGACCCTTGACGGGGTCTTCGCCGTGAAGAAAACTGCCGTTCATCGGTCGGCATTGTCGAACACCTGACGACAATATTCGCTATGGTGGACTCGCCGCGGGCCGACCAACGCCCTCCCATGAGGGCGCGGATCCCCGGCGGGACCGGGGGTTCGCCTTCCCCTGGACGAAGGACAAAGGAGTCGCGGGTGTCCAGCTCCGACATCTTCATCGGCGAGACCATCGGTACCGCCGTACTCACCCTGCTCGGCTGTGGTGTCGTCGCAGGCGTTCTCTTGAAGCGATCCAAGGCGTTCGACGCGGGATGGCTGGCCATCACCTTCGGGTGGGGCTTCGCCGTCCTCACGGGCGCGTACATTTCGGCGCCGCTCTCCGGCGCGCACCTCAACCCGGCGGTGACGCTCGGTCTCGCGATCTCGGGCGGCACCGAGTGGGGCCACGTACCGATCTACTTCCTCGGGCAGATCCTCGGCGCCATGATCGGCGCGGTCCTGGTGTGGTTCGCGTACGTGGGCCACTTCCGGGCGCACCTCACCGACCGCGAGGTGGTCGGCGGCCCGGGCGCCCAGGACACGAAGAAGGCCGACGCCGCTCAGGCGGGCGCCGCGGGCCCGGTGCTGGGGATCTTCTCCACCGGCCCGGAGATCCGGAACACCGCTCAGAACGTGCTCACCGAGATCATCGCCACCGTCGTGCTGGTCCTCGCCATCCTCACCCAGGGCCTGAACGGCGACGGCAAGGGGCTGGGCGTGATCGGCGTCCTGATCACCGCCCTGGTCGTGGTCGGCATCGGCCTCTCGCTCGGCGGCCCGACCGGCTACGCCATCAACCCGGTACGTGACCTGGGCCCGCGCATCGTGCACGCCCTCCTGCCGCTGCCCAACAAGGGCGGGTCGGACTGGGGCTACGCCTGGATCCCCGTCGTCGGCCCGCTCCTCGGTGGAGCCATCGCCGGCGGCATCTACGAGATCGCCTTCGCCTAGCCCCCACCCCATCGGACTCGCAGGAGAGCAACCCACCATGACCGACACCCACACCACGAGCGCCTCCTCCCACGGACACGGTCCGTTCATCGCCGCCATCGACCAGGGCACCACGTCCAGCCGCTGCATCGTCTTCGACCGGGACGGGCGCATCGTCTCGGTCGACCAGAAGGAGCACGAACAGATTTTCCCCAAGCCGGGCTGGGTCGAACACAATGCGACCGAGATCTGGCAGAACGTGCAGGAGGTCGTGACCGGCGCGATCACCAAGGCCGAGATCACCTCCGCCGACGTCAAGGCGATCGGCATCACCAACCAGCGCGAGACCACCCTGCTGTGGGACAAGAACACCGGCGAGCCGGTGCACAACGCGCTGGTCTGGCAGGACACCCGGACCGACGCGCTCTGCCGGGAGCTGGGCCGCAACGTCGGCCAGGACCGGTTCCGCCGCGAGACGGGCCTCCCGCTGGCGTCCTACTTCGCCGGACCCAAGATCCGCTGGCTGCTCGACAACGTCGAGGGGCTGCGCGAGCGCGCCGAGTCGGGCGACATCCTCTTCGGCACCATGGACTCCTGGGTCATCTGGAACCTGACCGGCGGGGTCAACGGCGGCGTGCACGTCACCGACGTCACCAACGCCTCCCGCACCATGCTGATGAACCTGCACACCCTCGACTGGGACCCGAAGATCCTGACGTCGATGGAGATCCCGGCCGCCGTGCTGCCGAAGATCCGCTCCTCCGCCGAGGTGTACGGGCGCACCGCCGACGGCATCCTCCAGGGCGTGCCCGTCGCCTCCGCGCTCGGCGACCAGCAGGCGGCCCTGTTCGGCCAGACCTGTTTCGCCGAGGGCGAGGCCAAGTCGACGTACGGCACCGGCACCTTCCTGCTGATGAACACCGCCGACAAGCCGGTCAACTCCTACAACGGCCTGCTGACCACCGTCGGTTACCGGATCGGCGACCAGAAGCCGGTGTACGCCCTGGAGGGCTCCATCGCGGTCACCGGTTCGCTGGTGCAGTGGATGCGCGACCAGATGGGGCTGATCAACAGCGCCGCCGAGATCGAGACCCTGGCCAGCTCGGTGGACGACAATGGCGGCGCGTACTTCGTGCCCGCGTTCTCCGGTCTGTTCGCCCCGTACTGGCGCGACGACGCGCGCGGCGTGATCGCGGGCCTGACGCGTTACGTCACCAAGGCGCACATCGCGCGGGCCGTGCTGGAGGCGACCGCCTGGCAGACCCGCGAGATCGTCGACGCGATGACCAAGGACTCCGGCGTCGAGCTGACCGCGCTCAAGGTCGACGGCGGAATGACCTCCAACAACCTGCTGATGCAGACCCTCTCGGACGCCCTCGACGCACCCGTGGTGCGCCCGATGGTGGCCGAGACCACCTGCCTCGGCGCCGCCTACGCCGCCGGCCTGGCCGTCGGCTTCTGGCCGGACACCGACGCCCTGCGCGCCAACTGGCGCCGGGCCGCCGAGTGGACCCCCCGTATGGACGCGGACGTACGGGACCGCGAGTACAAGAACTGGCTCAAGGCCGTGCAGCGGACCATGGGCTGGATCGAGGACGAGGAGTAATCTCAATGACCCCCCTGCAGAGCGTTCCTTCCCTCGGGACGCGCCCGGCTGCCGGTTCGCACCCGACCCGCGCCGAAACCCGGGAACAGCTGTCCAAGGCTTCGTACGACCTCCTGGTGATCGGCGGCGGCATCCTGGGCATCACCACTGCCTGGCACGCCGCGCAGTCCGGACTGCGGGTGGCCATGGTGGACGCCGGTGACTTCGCCGGCGCCACCTCCTCCGCCTCCTCCAAGCTGCTTCACGGCGGCCTGCGCTACCTCCAGACCGGCGCGGTCAAGCTCGTCGCCGAGAACCACTTCGAGCGGCGCGCCGTCTCGCGCAGCGTCGCGCCGCACCTGTCCAACCCGCTCACCTTCTACCTGCCGGTCTACAAGGGCGGCCCGCACGGCGCGGCCAAGCTGGGCGCGGGCGTCTTCGCGTACTCGGCGCTCTCCGCGTTCCGCGACGGCGTCGGCCATGTGATCAACGCCGAGAAGGCCGCGCGGGACGTGCCGGAGCTGCGCACCGAGGGGCTGCGGGCGGTCGCCGTGTACGGCGACGGGCAGATGAACGACAGCCGCATGGCCCTGATGACGGTCCGGGCCGCGGTCGACGCGGGCGCCACCGTCCTCAACCACGCCGAGGTCACCGGGCTGCGCAAGACGGACGGCCGGGTCACCGGCGCGGAGCTGAGGGACCGCACCGACGGCACCGAGTTCGGCGTCAACGCCCGGCTGGTGCTCAACGCCACCGGTCCTTGGGTGGACCACCTGCGGCGGATGGAGGACCCGAACGCGGCGCCGTCCATCCGACTCTCCAAGGGCGCCCACCTGGTCCTCAAGCGCACCTCCCCGTGGCGGGCAGCGCTGGCGACGCCCATCGACAAGTACCGCATCACCTTCGCCCTCCCCTGGGAGGACATGCTGCTGCTCGGCACCACCGACGAGCCGTACGAGGGCGACCCGGCCGATGTCGCGGTCAACGACGCGGACACCACGCAGATCCTGGACGAGGCCGCGTTCTCCATCCGCGACCAGCAGCTCTCCCGCGACCTGATCACCTACGCGTTCGCGGGGCTGCGGGTGCTACCCGGCGGCCCCGGCGACACCGCCAAGGCCAAGCGGGAGACGGTCGTCACCGAGGGCAAGGGCGGCATGCTCTCCATAGCCGGCGGCAAGTGGACCACCTTCCGCCACATCGGCCGCACCGTGATGAGCAAGCTCGCCGAGCTGCCGGGCCGTCCGCTCGCGGACGACATGGAGCCGGTCAAGCAGCTGCCCAAGCACATGCCGCTGCCGGGCCTCGCCAATCCGCACGCGGTCGCCCACCGGCTGCTGGTGGACGGCGGTACGCCCGGCCCGCGCATGGCCGCGGACACCGCGCGCCACCTGGCGACCCACTACGGTTCGCTCTCCTTCGACATCGCGCGGCTGGCGAGCGGCGACGCGGCGCTCGCCGAGCGGATCCACCCGGACGCCCCGGAGATCTGGGCCCAGGTCGTCTACGCCCGTGACCACGAGTGGGCGCAGACCGCGGACGACGTGCTGCGCCGCCGCACCACGCTGACGATCCGCGGCCTGGACGACGACGCCATCCGCGGCCGGGTCGAGGAGCTGCTGGCCAAGCGCGGCTGACGCTTCTGCTGACGGCCGGGTGAGAAGACGTTCCTTCTCGCCCGGCCGTCGGTCTGTGCGGGGGCGTGGTCGGGGCTGTGGGCGGGACGCGACCTTACTCGCCAGTTAAAAAGTTGCGGAATCACTCTTGCCTTCTTCGGCGCCGCGCGCATCAATAGCTTTCCGTCCACGCATGACGGACAGTCAGGTCACCTCAGCGCGGGCGCACCCCCCACAAGCCCACCGCTCACTTCCCCCACTCCGGAAGGCAGTCCCCATGAGACGCATCAAGCTCGGGATCGGCACGGCAATGGGAACAGCAGCACTGGCCGCCGGCGCGCTCGCGCTGGCGCCGAGCGCGGTCGCGGTCACCCCGACCACCGCGACCCTGACGGCCGACTGCGGAACCTACGGTTCCGGTCTGGCGACGCTCACAGCCACGCAGAGCGGCACCGCCGCGACCATCACCCTGTCCTCGGCGGCCGTCAAAGCGCCGATCGACATTCCGGCGGGCGCGGTCAGCTCCACCCTGACGCTGTCGAAGAACGGCTCCGGCACCACGACGTTCACCGGCAACGCCAACCCGGCCATCAAGACCGGCGCCGATGTGACCACCGGCCCGCTCAAGGGCACCGTGGCCGCGGGTGACGTGCTGGAGGCCAAGTCGCTGAAGCTGGTGGTCTTCGGCCTGATCACGGTCAACTGCACCGCCACCACGGCCCAGTCCCCGGGCCCCTTCACCTTCTGAGCCCCACCTTCTGAACCCCACCTTCTGAGCCCCGTCGGCGGCGGCCGACAGCGGCTCGACAGAGGACCGAAACGGACCGGCGGCGTCCCCGGAAGACGCCGCCGGTCCGCGCGCGTCATAATGGACCCATACATCGGATGTTTGACCCGGAGGTCCATCATGGCGGTCACCGACGAGGCGATCGAAAAAATCAAGGGCATGATCGTCTCGGGTGCGCTGCGCCCGGGTGACCGGCTTCCCAAGGAGAGCGAGCTGGCCGCGGATCTGGGCCTGTCCCGCAATTCGCTGCGCGAGGCCGTCCGCGCGCTGTCCCTGATCCGCATCCTCGACGTGCGGCAGGGCGACGGTACGTACGTCACCAGCCTCGACCCCCAGCTGCTGCTGGAGGCGCTGAGCTTCGTCGTGGACTTCCACCGGGACGACACCGTGCTGGAGTTCCTGGCGGTGCGCCGCATCCTGGAGCCCGCGGCCACGGCGCAGGCGTGTAGCCGGATCAGCGACGCCGAACTGGATGCGCTCGGCGCCCAGCTGGACGCGCTGGGCGAGGCGCCCTCGGTGGAGGAGCTGGTCGCCTGCGACCTCGAATTCCACCGGGGCATCGTCCACGCGTCGGGCAACTCGGTGCTCTGCTCCCTCCTGGACGGGCTCTCCGGCCCCACGACCCGCGCCCGCGTCTGGCGCGGTCTCACGCAGGAGGACGCGGTCAGCCGCACGCTCCATGAGCACCGGGCGATTCTGGAGGCGCTGCGGGATCGGGATGCGGAGGCGGCGCGGTCGTGGGCGACGGTGCACGTGGCGAGTGTGGAGCAGTGGCTGCGGTCGACGCTGTGACGGGCGGGGCGTCTTCCCCCACCCCGCCCCTTCCCGAACCCGGGGCTCCGCCCCGGACCCCGCTCCTCAAACGCCGGAGGGGCTGGGTGTGGGGCACGTCCGTCCCGGGCCCCCGGCCGAGGCCGAAGACCGGCCGCGCTGGGGGCTCCGGGCCCAGGGCCCCAGCCGGAGGTCGCGGGGGCCGGGGCGGAGACGCGTGTCCGGGGGCTCTCGCTAGGTTCCCAGGGCGTACGTGCGGGCCGCGTTGGTGCCGAAGACCGACGCGCGTTCGGCTTCGGTCAGTCCGGCCGTCGCACGGTCCGCCAGGGTCACGACATCCGCGTACGTCGCGGCCAGTTCGCACACCGGCCAGTCCGAACCGAACAGCACCCGCTCCGGGCCGAACGCCTCCAGTACGTGCCGGGCGTACGGCAGCACCTGCTCCGGCTTCCAGGTCTCCCAGTCGGCCTCGGTCACCAGCCCCGACAGCTTGCAGTCGACGTTCGGCAGGGCGGCCAGTCGCGTCAGAAGGCCGGTCCACGGGTCGCGCTCGCCGCTCGCGATCGGCGGCTTGGCCGCGTGGTCGAGGACGAAGCGCACCCCCGGCAGCTCCCGCACCGCGGCGATCGCGGCGGGCAGCTCGCGCGGGGTGACGAGCAGGTCGTAGACGAGCCCCGCGTCGGCCGCGTCGGCGAGGCCGCGCCGTACGTCGGCGCGCCCCAGCCAGTCGGGGTCCGGCTCGTCCTGCACCTGGTGCCGCAGCCCCACCAGCCGGTCGCCGCCGGGGCCCGCGGCCAGGGCGGCGAGGACCGCGGGCAGCTCGGGGTCGGTGAGGTCGGCCCAGCCGACGACGCCCGCGATCCGGTCCGAGGCGCCCGCCAGGGCGAGGAGTTCGCGCGTCTCGTCGTACGAGGAGCTGGACTGGATGACGACGGTGGCGCCGATCCCGTGGGCGTCCAGGTGCGGCAGCAGGTCCGCAGTGGTGACGGTGCGGGCGATGGGGTCGGCCCAGGGGCCGTCCATCCACGGCTGCGGCCTGCGGGACAGGTCCCACAGGTGGTGGTGGGCGTCGATTCGGCTCAGCGGCACGGAAGTTCCTCGGGGTCGGGCCGTCAGAGCGGCAGCGGGATGTCGTCGTCGAGCAGCCCGCGCCCGACCAGCGCGTGCCACAGCTCGTCGGGAATGTCGTAGCCGAACATCTCGGCGTTGTCCCGCACTTCGTCCGGTCCGGCGGCGCCGATGACCGCCGTGGCCACGGCCGGGTGGCCGAACGGGAAGCGCAGGGCGGCGGCCCGCAGCGGCACCCCGAACTCGGCGCAGACGGCGGCGAGCCGCCGGGCCCGCTCGGCGATCTCGGGGGGTGCCTCCTCGTAGTTGTAGCGGGCGCCGGGGCGGGGGTCGGCGAGCAGCCCGGAGTTGTAGACGCCGCCGACCACCACGGAGGTGCCGCGCCGCTCGCACACCGGCAGCAGGTCGTCGTAGGCGGTGCGCTCCAGCAGGGTCCAGCGCCCGGCGCACAGGACGACGTCGACATCGAGGTCGGCGACGAAGCGGGCGAGGATGTCGCTGTAGTTCATGCCGAAGCCGATGGCCCGGACGAGCTTCTGGTCGCGCAGTTCGGCGAGCGCGGGGAAGGCCGTCTCGTACACCTCGCGGATGTGGTTTTCCGGATCGTGGAGGTAGACGATGTCGAGGGCCTCGACCCCGAGGCGTTCCAGGGAGGACTCCAGGGTGGCGCGGATGCCGTCCCGGGTGAAGTCCCACTCGCGGACGCGGTCGGGGGTGTCCGCGAACCCGTCCGGCTGGGCGGGTTCGCCGGGCGTCCGGTCCCGCAGCCGCCGCCCCACCTTGGTGGAGAGCGTGTACGAGCCGCGGTCGCGCCCGGCGAGCGCGCGGCCCAGCCGCTCCTCGGACAGCCCGACGCCGTAGTGCGGGGCGGTGTCGAGGTAGGTGCAGCCGAGGTCCAGGGCGGTGTGGACGGTCGCCAGGGCACGTTCCTCGGGCACCGCGGCGTACAGATTGGCCAGCGGGGCGCAGCCGAGCCCGAGGGGTGGTACGTGGACGCCCGAGCGCCCCAGTTCGCGCGGTCCGCGCGGTACCTGCGCCATGATTCCTCGCCTCTGTTCCTGTTCGCTCGGTACTGCGTCTCGGTTTCTGGGTCTCAGTCCTGCTTCTCGCCGCTCGCGTAGCGGGAGATGATCAGCGCGACGATGATGATGGAGCCGTTGATGAACTGGTTCCACAGTGGCGGAACGCCGCCGAGGGTCATCACATTGACGACCAATTGCAGCGTAAGCACACCCGTGAGGGCTCCGAAGAGCGTGCCGCGGCCGCCCTTGAGGCTGATGCCGCCGATGACCGCGGCGGCGAACACCTGGAAGATCCAGCCGTTGCCCTGGGTCGCGGCGACCGAGCCGTAGTGGCCGGTGTAGAGGATTCCGGCGAAGGCGGCCAGCAGGCCGCCGACGGCGAGCACGATCCAGGTGATGCGGTCGACGCGGATACCGGCGGCGCGCGCCGCCTCGGGGTTGCCGCCGATCGCGTACAGGGCGCGGCCGTGCCGCAGATAGCCGAGCGCGAGGCCGCCGAGCGCGTACAGGCCGAGGCACAGCCACACGGCGGCGGGCGCGCCCAGCCAGTCGGCCTTGCCGAGGTAGCGGAACGACTCGGGGACGTTGACGATGGACTGGCCCTCGGCGATGCCGACCTGGAGTCCGCGCAGCATGGTGAGCATGCCCAGGGTCGCGATGAAGCCGTTGACGCGCAGCTTGAGCATCAGGAAGCCGTTGGCCGCGCCGATCAGGGCGCCGACCGCCAGGCACAGCGGAATGGCCGTCCATACGGGCAACAGCCCGAGCCCTTCGAAGCGCGCGCCGTGCGAGGGCAGCACCAGCCAGAGGGCGATCACGGGCGCCACGGCGATGGTGGACTCCAGGGAGAGGTCCATCCGGCCGCTGATCAGGATCAGCGCCTCGCCCAGCACCAGCAGCCCCAGCTCGGTGGACTGCTGGACGACGCCGATCAGGTTGTCCTCAGTGAGGAAGGCGGGCGAGACGATGAAGCCGATCACGCCCAGCACGAAGATCACCGGGACCAGGGACAGATCGCGCCAGCGCGCGATGTCGATCCGCGGACGGCTTCGGGCCCCTCCGCGGCCTCGGCCGTGCCCGTGCGGTCCTCCCGTGCGGTCTCCCCGGCCGGTGGCCGTCCGTCCGTGCTGGGTGTACTGGTCGCGCCTGTCGTGCCCGGTTCCGTCATGCCTTCCATCGCGGCGACCAGCTGGCGGTCGCTCCAGCCGCTGCCGAACTCGGCGACGACCCGCCCGTGGAAGAAGGCCAGGACCCGGTCGCAGACCCGGAGGTCGTCCAGCTCGTCGGAGACGATCAGCGCGCCGCTCCCGGCCGCCGCGACGTCCCGTACGACGCCGAGCAGGGCGTCCTTGGACTTCACGTCCACCCCGGCGGTCGGCCGGATCGCGACCAGCACGCTCGGTTCGCGTGCCAGCGCCCGGGCGATGACGACCTTCTGCTGATTGCCGCCGGACAGGCCCGAGACGGGCTGCGACGGTCCCGCGGTCTTGATGTCGAGCGAGGTGATCATGCGCTGGGCGAACGCGCGGGTCCGGGAGGGCAGCACCGTGCCGTACGGCCCGAGCTGGTCGGTGACGGTCAGCGTGGCGTTCTCGGCGACGCTGCGGCCCAGGACGAGACCCTGGTCGTGGCGGTCCTCCGGGACGTAGCCGATGCCCGCGTCGATGGCGTGCGGCACGCTGCCGGGGCGTACCGGCCTGCCCCGTACGGAGACCCGGCCGCCGCCCGGCTTGCGCAGGCCCACCAGGGTCTCGCCGATCGCCGTGTTGCCGCTGGCGGTCGCCCCGGCCAGGCCCAGCACCTCGCCCGGCCGCACCACCAGGTCCAGCGGCGCGAACTCGTCCTCCAGGGTGAGCCCTTCGGTGCGCAGCACCGGCTCGCCGCCCGGGTCGGCCTCGCGCACGGTGACGGGGGCGCGGACGGCAGCCCGGGAGTCGCCCTCGGGGGCCCCTTCGCCGTCGCCCGTCATCGCCGCGACCAGGTCCTCCTTGGGCAGGTCGGCGACCGGGGCGGTCAGCACGTGCCGGGCGTCGCGGAAGACGGTGACGGTGTCGCAGAGGTCGTAGACCTCCTGGAGGTGGTGCGAGATGAACAGGAAGGCGACGCCCTGCCTGCGCAGTTCGAGCAGCTTGGTGAAGAGCCGGTCGATGCCGCCCGCGTCGAGCTGGGCGGTGGGCTCGTCGAGGATGATCAGCCGGGCGCCGAAGGACAGGGCGCGGGCGATCTCCACGAACTGCCGCTGTTCGACGCCGAGGTCCTTGGCCCGGGTCTGGGGGTCCACGTCCACCCCGTACTCCCCCAGCAGCGCCCGGGCGTCCTCGCGCAGCGCCCGCCACCGGATGCGCCCGGTGCCCTGGAAGCGGCCCAGGTACAGGTTCTCGGCGACCGTCAGGTGCGGGACCACCATCGACTTCTGGTAGACGCAGGCGACCCGGCGCTGCCAGGCCGCGGTGTCGCCGTAGCCGGGGGCGGGTTCACCGGAGAAGGTCACCTCGCCCTCGTCCGGGCGTTCCATGCCGGTGAGGACGGACACCAGCGTGGACTTGCCCGCCCCGTTCCGTCCGACGAGGGCGTGCGCCTCCCCCGGGCGCACGGCCAGGTGGGCGTGGTCCAGGGCGACGGTCGGTCCGAAGCGTTTGACGATGCCCTCCGCCCGGACCACGGGGGGCTGTGCTGCCTCTGCCGCTGCCTCTGCCATCGCTACTTCTTTTCGAGCTGGTTGGCCCACAGCTTCGGGTCGTCGACGTTCTCCTTGGTGACCAGTGGCGCCGGAAGCTGGTCCTCCAGACCGTTCTCGATCTTGACGATCTCCGAGCCGTGATCGGTCGGGCCGGGTTTGAACGTCTTGCCGTCCAGCGCCGCCTTGGCGTAGTTCAGGGCCCACTTGGCGTAGAGGTCCGCGGGCTGGGAGAGGGTGGCGTCGATCTTCCCGGCGCGGATCGCGTCCAGCTCCTCCGGTATGCCGTCGTTGGAGATGATCGTGATGTGCCCCGCCGAGCCCGCGGGCTTGAGCAGCTTCTTCTGCTCCAGCAGCGCCAGGGTGGACTGGAGGAAGGCGCCACCGGCCTGCATGTAGATGCCGTCGAGCTTGCGGTGCTGGGCGAGCAGGCTCTGGAGCTTCGCGGAGGCGACGTCGCCCTTCCAGTCGGTGGGCAGCTCGTGCACCTTGATGCCGGGGTACTTCTTCTTCATGCACGAGGCGAACGCCTGCGACCGGTCGCGGCCGTTGATGGAGCTGAGGTCGCCCTGGAGTTCGGCGACCCGGCCCTTGCCGCCCAGCTGTTCGCCGAGGTATTCGCACGCCTTGGTGCCGTACGCCCGGTTGTCGGCGCGCACCACCATGTAGATCTTGCCGGAGTCGGGGCGGGTGTCCACGCTGATGACGGGGATCTTCTTCTCCTCCAGCTGCTCCAGGGTGGAGGAGACGGCCCCGGTGTCCTGGGGGGCCATGACGATCGCCTTGGCCCCCTGGTCGGTGAACGCCTGGACGTTGGAGACGAGCTTGGAGATGTCGTTCTGCGAGTTGGACAGGGGGAGCGCGGAGACCGTGCCCTTGTCGATGCCCTTCTCCAGATACTGCTGGTAGGAGTTCCAGAAGTCGGTGTCGGTGCGCGGCATGTCGATGCCCACCTTGCCGCCGCCGGCGCCGTTGCTCTCACGGTTGCAGCCGGCCAGCCCGGCGACGGCGAGCAGCACGGCGCAGGCCGCGGCTCCGGTGGTGCGGAGTCTCGTCATCGAGTCCCGTCCTAGGTCGAGTTGTGCGACGTGCGTGGTGCGGGGTGCGATGGTGCGGGGCGCGCGGTACGGGGTTTGCAGCGTGCGGTATGGGGTGCGGGCGCGGGTGTGGCGGTGCGGCGCCGGGCTCAGGTGGCGGGGCGCAGACGCAGCCCCTGCATCCCGCCGTCGACGGCCAGCGCGGTGCCGGTGACGGCCGCGGCGGCGGGGCTCGCCAGATACGCGACGGCCGCGGCGACCTCCTCGGCGGACACCAGCCGCCCGGTCGGCTGCCGGGCCTCCAGGGCGGCCCGCTCGGCGGCCGGGTCGGCGGCCTGGCCGAGCAGCCGCCCCACCCACGGGGTGTCGACGGTGCCGGGGTTGACGCAGTTGACGCGGATGCCCTCGCGTACGTGGTCGGCGGCCATGGCGAGGGTCAGCGACAGCACCGCGCCCTTGCTTGCGCTGTACGCGGCGCGCTGCGGCAGTCCTGCGGTGGCGGCGATCGAGCAGGTGTGGGTGATGGAGACGGCTCCGGGCCGGTCGGCCGCGGCGGCGCGCAGATGCGGCAGCGCGGCCCGCGCGGTGCGCACCAGACCCAGCACGTTGACGTCCAGCAGCCGGTGCCACTCGTCGTCGGAGTTGTCCTCGACGGTGCCGATCGCGCCGATGCCCGCATTGCCGACGACGGTGTGCAGGGCGCCGAATTCGGCCACCACCGCCTCCACCGCGGTCCGTACGCCCTCGTCGGAGGTGACGTCGGTCTTGACCGGCAGGGTGCCGGACGGGGCGCCCGTCGGGTCCCGGTCGAGCACGGCGACCCGTGCGCCCCGGTCGCGCAGCGTGGCCGCGATGGCGGCGCCGATGCCCGAGGCGCCGCCGGTGACGAGCGCGGCCAGCCCTTCGAAGTCGCCGGTGGGGCTCAAGAGGTCTCCTCCTGTCGTGCGGACTGCGGTGCGGCGTTCTGCGGTGCGGCGTTGAGCGGTGCTGCGGACTGCGGTGCGGCGTTCCGGGCCTGCCATTCGGGCCCGTCCGGATAGCGGTAGGCGGCGATCGACTCGGGAAGCATCTGGGCGGAGAAGCCCGGGGCGGCCGGTGCGCGGTACCGGCCCGCTTCGACGACGGCCGGATCGGCGAAGTGTTCGTGGAGGTGGTCGACGTACTCGATGACCCGGTCGTCCCAGCTGCCCGAGACGGCCACGAAGTCGAACATGGCCAGGTGCTGCACCAGTTCGCACAGGCCCACGCCGCCCGCGTGCGGGCACACCGGCACCCCGTGCTTGGCGGCGAGCAGCAGGATCGCCAGGTTCTCGTTGACCCCGGCGACGCGCGCGGCGTCGATCTGCACGAAGTCGACGGCTTCGGCCTGAAGAAGCTGTTTGAAGACGACGCGGTTGGCGACGTGTTCACCGGTGGCGACCTTGACCGGCTGTCCGGCGCGGATGGCGGCGTGGCCGAGGACGTCGTCCGGGCTGGTCGGCTCCTCGATCCAGTGCGGGTCGTACGGCGCCAGGGCGCGCATCCAGCGCAGCGCCTCCGCGACGTCCCAGCGCTGGTTGGCGTCGACGGCTATCCGGATGTCCGGGCCGACCGCCTCGCGGGCCAGCCGCATCCGTCTGAGGTCCTCGTCGAGATCGCCGCCGACCTTGAGCTTGATCTGGTCGAAGCCCTCGGCGACCGCCTCCTGCGCCAGCTTGATCATTTTCTCGTCGGAGTAGCCGAGCCAGCCCGCCGAGGTGGTGTAGGCGGGGTAGCCGCGCTCGCGCAGCAGCGCGGCGCGCTCGGCGCGGCCGGGCTCGGCGGCGCGCAGGATGGCCAGGGCCTCGTCGCGGGTGAGGGCATCGCTGAGGTAGCGGTAGTCGACGAGGTCGGCCAGCTCCTCGGGCGACATGTCGGCCAGGAACTGCCACAGCGGCTTTCCGGCCTGCCGGGCGGCGAGGTCCCAGGCGGCGTTCACCACCGCACCGGCCGCCATATGCATGACGCCCTTCTCCGGGCCGAGCCAGCGCAGCTGGGAATCGTGGGTGAGGTCGCGGTAGAGCTCGGCCAGTGCGGCCGCGGTGAGCGGGGCGGGGCGGCCGACGACCTGGGGGCGCAGGGAGCGGATGGCGGCGGCGGTCACGTCGTTGCCGCGGCCGATGGTGAAGACGAAGCCGTGCCCTTCGGCGCCGCTGATGTCATCGCCGATGTCACCGGTGGCGTCATCGGTGGTGTGATCGGCGTCCGTACGGAGCACCACATAGGCAGCGGAGTAGTCGGGGTCCGGATTCATCGCGTCCGAGCCGTCGAGCTGCTCCGAGGTGGGAAACCGGATGTCATGGACCTCGAGCTCGGTGACGGTCGGGCGCAAACTCAATGGGGGCTCCCTGAACGACGCGCGATAGAACATCGGACCTTTAGCGATGATCCGATGTATAGCGCTGACATGGGGGTCTCGTCCAGGGGTGTGCCGCAACTTTCGGGAGACAGGTCGGATGAATGAGGATGGGTTTCCCTACGGGGGCTGCGGCGGGGGCCCCTTGAAGCCGTAGGCTTGGGGCGCACGCAAAAGAACTGTCGCCGGAGGCGGTACCAACCCGTCCGCCCCGGTCGGAAGGAGGCGCTGGGTGATCGAGCTTGAGGGGGTTCCCGAGCTGATCGACCCGGTCATGATCTGTGCCTTCGAGGGCTGGAACGACGCCGGAGACGCCGCCTCCACCGCGGTCGGGCACCTGGACCGGGAGTGGAAGGGCGAGGTCTTCGCCTCTCTCGACGCCGAGGACTACTACGACTTCCAGGTGAACCGGCCCACCGTCGCGCTGGACAACGGGGTCCGCAAGATCACCTGGCCGACGACACGGCTCTCCGTGGTCCGCGCGGAGGGCGGCGAGAAGACCCGCGACCTGGTGCTGGTGCGCGGTATCGAGCCGAGCATGCGGTGGCGGTCGTTCTGCAACGAGATCCTCGGCTACGCCCATGAGTTGGGCGTCGAGATGGTCGTCGTCCTCGGAGCACTGCTCGGCGACACCCCGCACACCCGGCCGGTGCCCGTCAGCGGTGTCACCTCCGACCCGGACCTGGCCCGCAGCCTCGACCTCGAGGAGACCCGCTACGAGGGGCCGACCGGCATCGTCGGCATCCTCCAGGAGGCCTGCACCCACGCCGGTGTCCCCGCGGTGAGCCTGTGGGCGGCCGTCCCGCACTACGTCTCCCAGCCGCCGAACCCGAAGGCGACCCTGGCCCTGCTGAACCGCCTCGAGGACCTGATCGGCGTCCGCATCCCGCTCGGCGAGCTGACCGAGGACGCGCGCGCCTGGCAGCTGGGCGTGGACCAACTCGCCTCGGAGGACAGCGAGGTCGCCGAGTACGTCCAGTCGCTGGAGGAGGCCCGGGACACGGCGGAGCTGCCGGAGGCGTCGGGCGAGGCGATCGCGCGGGAATTCGAGCGCTATCTGCGGCGGCGCGACGGCTCACCGGGCGCGCCGGGCGGTCATGCGACGGAGACGGGCACCGGGGGCATCGCCGACGCCCCGTATCTGCGGGACCCCGGAAGCGGCCACGCCCGACCGCGGAAGCCGTCCGCGAAGGACGACGAGGGCGGCGGTGACGGATCCGGATCCGGCTCCGGGAGCAGTGAGTCCGGCGGGGCCGCGGAGGAGACCGGGAGCAGCGACGCGGAGGAGCGCCCGGACGACCAGGGCTGAGCCCCGGTGACCCGCACCGCCGGGCGGACCGATTCCTTCGGTCCGCCCGGCGGTGTGCGGAGCGGGCGGTGCCCCCTGGTGTTTCGTTGCCGGGTGCGGGCCGGTGGCCGCGTTGTGCCCACCCGTTCCGCCCTGCGTTCCGCCCTGCGGAACGCTTGCCCACAACATGGCCAACTCCCGGCCGGGTCCAGGGGCGGAGCCCCTGGGGTCTGGGGAGGGGCGGGGTCGGGCCTCCCTACAGGGCTACGCCCAGGAGGGCGTCCACCGCTCGTGACACCAGGCCCGGGGCGCCCTCGTCCTCGCCGCCGGTCGAGGACTGGGCGGCGGCCCACCGGTCGACGGCCGCGAGGGCTGCCGGGGAGTCGAGGTCGTTCGCCAGCGCCTCGCGCATCTCCTCCACCAGCGCGTCCGCCGACGGGCCGTCCGGCCGGGAGACGGCTGCGCGCCAGCGGGCGAGCCGGGCCTCGGCGTCCCGCAGGACGCCGTCGGTCCACTCCCAGTCGGAGCGGTAGTGGTGGGCCAGCAGGGCGAGCCGGATGGCGGCCGGGTCGATGCCGTCGCGCCGCAGCGCGGAGACGAAGACCAGATTGCCCTTGGACTTGGACATCTTCTCGCCGTGCAGCCCGACCATCCCGGCGTGCACGTACGACTGCGCGAACGGCCGCTCGCCGGTGAGGACCTGGGCGTGCGAGGCGCCCATCTCGTGGTGCGGGAAGGCGAGATCGGAGCCGCCGCCCTGCACGTCGAAGCCCATGCCGAGGTGGTCGAGGGCGATGGCCACGCACTCGATGTGCCAGCCGGGGCGGCCGGGGCCGAGCGAACCGCCGTCCCAACTCGGCTCGCCCTCACGGGCGGCCACCCACAACATCGGGTCCAGCGGGTTCTTCTTGCCCGGGCGCTCCGGGTCGCCGCCGCGCTCGGCGGACAGCAGCCGCATGGCCTCGGCGTCGAGGCGGCTGACCGAGCCGAAGGCGGGGTCGGACTCCACGGAGAAGTAGATGTCGCCCTCGACCTCGTACGCCGCGCCCGCGTCCCGCAGCCGCTCCACGAGCGGCACGATCCCCGGTATGGACTCGACGGCACCGATGTAGTGGCGCGGGGGCAGCATCCGCAGGGCCGTCATGTCCTCGCGGAAGAGGGCGGTCTCGCGCTCGGCGAGGGCCGTCCAGTCGTCGCCGTTCGCCACGGCCCGCTCCAGCAGCGGATCGTCGATGTCGGTGACGTTCTGCACGTAGTGGACCTGGCGCTTGGTGTCGAGCCACACGCGCTGAACGAGGTCGAACGCGTTGTAGGTCGCCGCGTGACCCATGTGGGTCGCGTCGTACGGCGTGATGCCGCAGACGTAGATGCGGGCGACGGGGCCGGGGGTGAGGGTGATCGGTCCCCCGGTCGCGGTGTCGTGAATCCTCAGGTCGCGGCCACTGCCAGGCAGGGCGGGAACCTCGGAAGCGGGCCAGGCATACATGCAATGAGCGTAACCGGATGCCAGTTCCGGATACGAACCGGACCGGGCCTGCTGACCGTTTGTTGGCCGGATAGGCGGTCTTGCGTATTCGCCCGTGAACTGCTTCGTCGCCGCCCGGCAGCCTTCACCTCGGACCGGCGGGCCTCACATCGGCGGGCTCGGTCAGACCGGCGGCCACGGAATGGCGGGCCACTGGCCGCTGGGCGCGGGGTGCACCCCGGTCCGCACCAGCGCCGCCACGCGGTCCCGCAGCGCCTCGATCTCGGCGCCGGTGATCAGCTTCGCCAGCCGGGCGCACAGCGGGCCGTCGTCGGCGAGCTGCTCCGCCAGCCCGCGCAGCACCTCCAGCACGTCGTCCGGCAGCGGTTCCCCGGCCCATCCCCACAGCAGGGTGCGCAGCTTGTCCTCGGCGTTGAAGGTCACACCGTGATCAATCGCATAGAGTCGGCCCCCCGCGGCGGGCAGCAGATGGCCGCCCTTGCGGTCGCCGTTGTTGATCACCGCGTCGAGTACGGCCAGCCGCCGCAGCCGTACGTCGTCGGCGTGCACCAGCAGCGCGGTGCGGCCCTCCCCCACCTCGGCGAAGCCGACCGCCTTCCAGCCCGGGCCCGGCTCGTCGCCCTCGACGAGCGCGAGCAGCTCGGACCCGTCGGAGCCGTCGGTCCCGTCGGAGGCGTCGCCCGCGGCCTCACCGTCGCCGGTGGCCACCTCGACCCAGAGCTGGCACATGCCCTGCCCGTACGGCCCGTCGCGCAGCACGGTGGGCGGGACCAGTCCCCACCCGGTCGCCTCGGAGATCTCGTACGCCGCGACCTCGCGCTGGGCGAGCGTGCCGTCGGGGAAGTCCCACAGCGGCCGCTCCCCGGCCACCGGCTTGTAGACGCACGGGGCGCTGTGGCCCTCGTACTCGACCGTGCAGTAGAGCACCGCGTTGGACGCCTCCCGGACCTGGCCGCGCACCGTCAGCTCGCCCAGGGCCAGCAGCTCGGACGGCTCGGGGGGCGTCAGGCTTCGCGGCGGTATCCGTTCTGGCGCGGACATACGTGTCCTTCCGGGTCGAGCGGCAGGCTGCACAGCGGGCAGGGCGGCCTACCGGCGTTGACGACGTCCAGCGCCCGCTTGGCGAAGGCCCGCGCCTGGGTGCCGGTGAGCCGGACCCGCAGCATGGGCGGCCCGTTCACGTCGTCCTGGAGGAGCCGTTCCTCGGCCTCGGCGAGGTCCTCCTCGGACTCGGCTTCCAGCTCGACGAGCGCCTGCGCCTCCACGATCATGCGCTGTTCCTCGCCGTCCCAGGCGAGGGCCATGGTGCCGACGCGGAATTCCTCTTCCACGGGGGCGTCGAGGGGCGCGGTGTCGCTGAGTTCGGAAGGTGCGACGGCCGGTACCGGGGCGTTGCCGCCGGTGCGCCGCACCACCTCGTCGAGCAGCTCGTCTATCCGCTCGGCGAGCGCCGCGACCTGGGTCTTCTCCAGTGCCACGCTGGTGGTCCGGCCACCCGCGGACGCCTGGAGGAAGAAGGTACGGCGGCCCGGCAGCCCGACCGTACCGGCGACGAATCGGTCCGGCGGGTCATAGAGGAACACCTGACGGGACAACGTCCTGCTCCATTTGCGTCGACTGGTCGGCTGGTTGGCTGGTGGGGCTGGTGGTTCCGGCGGGGCTGCCGGGCGTCACGGCCGCCCGGTCGCGGCTGCCGCGGCGCGGCCGCGCCGCGGGACCACCCTACTGCGCCCGGAGATCATGGTGCCCCCGTGTCGCCGCCCACCGCCGCGTCCCCGCCGCGCTCGGCGGAGGCGTCCTCCCGGGGCGCGAGTCCCGCGAAGTCGCCGGTGTCCCCCAGCCGTACGACGAAGGGCCGGGTGGGGGTGTAGCGGATCGCGGTGACCGAGCAGGGCTCGACGGAGATCCGCTGGAAGAGGTCGAGGTGGAGGCCGAGGGCGTCCGCGACGATCGCCTTGATGATGTCGCCGTGCGAGCACATCAGATACGTCGCGTCGGCGCCGTACTCCCCCTCGATCCGGGCGTTCCAGTCGCGCACGGCGTCGACCGCGCGTGCCTGCATGGCGCGCATGGACTCGCCCCCGGGGAAGGCGGCGGCGGACGGGTGCTGCTGGACGATGTTCATCAGCGGTTCATCGGCCAGCTCGGCGAGTTTGCGGCCCGACCAGTCGCCGTAGTGGCACTCCCCGATCCGTTCCTCGGTGTGCGTCGGCAGGTCGGGGCGGGCGGCGAGCAGCGGCGCGAGGGTCTCCTGACAGCGCTGGAGCGGGCTGGTGACGGCGGCGGCGAGCGGCAGCCGGGCCAGCCGCCCGGGCAGCTCCGCGGCCTGGGCGGTGCCGCGCTCGTCGAGGGCGACACCGGGCGTCCAGCCCGCGAGGACGCCGGCCGTGTTCGCGGTGGACCGGCCGTGCCGGACGAGGATCAGCGTGGGCATGCCTGCCAGCCTACGACCCTTCCGGGCCCGCTCAGGGAGGGTGTGTGCCCCTCTTGTGCGCTTCCCCCACCTGTGCGCTTCTTACCCGGGCGAGGCACAATGCCCCGCGTGATCGTGGATTGTGCCATCTACCGGGACGGGTGCCGCACCGAGGGCCCCGCCGACTTCTCCGACGCCCTCGACCAGGCGCGCGCGGCCGGGGACTCCTTCCTCTGGATCGGGCTGCACGAGCCGACGGAGAAGGAGTTCGCGCTGGTCACCAGCGAGTTCGGGCTGCACCCACTGGCGGTGGAGGACGCGCTGACCGCGCACCAGCGGCCCAAGCTGGAGGTCTACGACGACTCGCTGTTCCTGGTGCTCAAGCCGGTCCGGTACGAGGAGAAGGCGGGCACCGTCACCGCCGGTGAGCTGATGGTGTTCGTCGGTGACTCCTTCGTGGTGACCGTGCGGCACGGCGAGGCCAATCCGCTGAGCGCGGTGCGCGAGCGGCTGGAGGACACCCCCGAGGTGCTGGCGCACGGGCCGACGGCGGTGATGTACGCGGTCGCCGACGCGGTCGTGGACCACTACCTGGACGTCGCGGACGCCCTCCACGAGGACCTGGACGAGCTGGAGACCACGGTCTTCGCGCCGGACGGCAGCGGGGGCCAGAACACGGCGGGCCGGATCTACGCCTTCAAGCGCGAGGTGCTCGAATTCCGCCGCGCGACGGTCCCGTTGGCGGAGCCGATGACCCGCCTCGCGGGCGCCGGGGTGCCGTTCGTCCACGAGGGGTCGCGGCCGTTCTTCCGCGACGTCCATGACCATCTGACCCGGGTGAACGAGCACGTGGAGGGCCTCGACCGGCTGCTGTCGGACATCCTCTCGGCCCATCTGGCGCAGATGGGGGTGCGGCAGAACGACGACATGCGGAAGATCTCGGCGTGGGCGGCGATGGCGGCGGTGCCGACGCTGATCGCCGGTATCTACGGCATGAACTTCCGCTACATGTGGGAGCTGCGCCAGCCGTGGGGCTATCCGGCCGTGGTGGGGTTGATGGCCGGAGTGATCGCGCTGCTGTACCGCATGTTCAAGCGCCGCGGCTGGCTCTGACCGGGCCGTGGAACAGGCTGTGGAACGGGCCGTACAACGAGCCGTGGAGCGGGCCGTACGCCGCCGTACGGGCGGGGGTCACGCGAACTCGGGCTCCTCGGGGGTGGCCGTCTCCGCGTCCCCCAGCGCGTCCCGCCGCTCGGGCATCCGCAGCGTCACCATGCGGCGCCAGCCGCCCAGCCGCTCGTACCCGTACCCGGCCTTGATGCCCGCCGTCAGCACCGCGGACTTCCCCTTCGACCAGCCGAGGATGCGCCCCATGTGCGTCATCACGCCGAGGCTGACGCACCGGTGGACCTCCATTTCGACGAGCGCGCACTCCCGCAGCGCCCGCTGGATGGTCCGGCCGTACCCGGCGGCGGCCAGCCGCAGCAACTCCTCGTGGCAGTAGGCGAGGTGGCTCTCCTCGTCCTTGGCGATCATCGTGACCGCCCGGCCGACCTCCGGGTGGTCGCCGAAGCAGCCGCGCAACATGGCCATCTGCGCGGCGGCACGCTGCTCGGTGACCCGGCTGTGGGCGAGATAGATGACGATGTCGTGCTCGGTGAGCGGCTCGTCGCGGCGCAGCTTCTCGTGGGCGAGCCCGACGCCGCGGGCCTCCAGCAGCATCGTGTAGTCCGTCTCGCGCGGCACCTCCACCGGCTCCAGGCCGCGCTTGCGGAGCAGGGCGTTGAAGATCCGGCCGTGCTTGTCCTCGTCCGCGCCATGGCGGGTGATCTTTGGTGCGAGGTCGCGCCGGCTGTCGGGCACGAGCGCGGCGATGCGGCCGTTCTCCCAGCCGCCCTGCGCCTCGCCGCTGGCGGCGATGGAGCAGAACAGCCGGAACGACTCGTCGTTTCCGAGGATCTCCTGGAAGACGCTTTTCGCCGAGAGCATCACTGCCACCTCCGGGCACGGCACGCGCGCACCGCACTGAAAAGAGTCAAATGCCGGGTATTGGAAGTGGCAACAGGTGGGGCGTCCGGCTCATCCGTACGAGGGAATCACGAGCGAATACGGAGGGGCCCGCCGTGCGCGTAACCCCGCGGCACCGGAGGCGTTGTGCTCGGTGACGGCCGTGGCGGGGAAGACCCCCGAGCCCCCACCACGGCCGTAGAAACCTCCGCGCCTACGCCTACGCCCCGCTTGTCCGCTACGCGAGCCCGGCGCGCTCCAGCGCCTCGACACCCGCCCGCAGCCCGGCCACCCGCTCCTCCAGGGTGAAGCCCGCGGGGGTGAGCGACAGGGTGGTGACACCGGCCTCGGCGTACGCCTTCATCCGGTCGGCGATGCGCTCGACCGGGCCGAGCAGCGTGGTGGAGTCGATCAGCTCGTGGGGGATGGCGGCGGCAGCGCCCTCCTTGTCCCCGGCCAGGTACTTCTCCTGGATCTCGGCGGCCTCCTTCTCGTACCCCATGCGCTGCGCGAGCTTGTTGTAGAAGTTCTGCTTGGCGCTGCCCATGCCGCCCACGTAGAGCGCGGTGTACGGGCGGAACTGGTCGGCGAGGCCGCGGACGTCCTCGCCCACCGCGAGCGGGACGGTGGGCACCAGGTCGAAGCCGTCGAGGGTCTTGCCCGCCTTCTCCCGGCCCGCGCGCAGCGAGCCGAGGGTGGTGGCCTCGGCGTGCTCGGGGGCGAAGAAGATGACCAGGGCGCCGTCGGCGATCTCGCCGGTCTGCTCCAGGTTCTTCGGGCCGATGGCCGCGATGTAGAGCGGGATGTACTCGCGCACCGGGTGCACGGTCAGCTTGAGGGGCTTGCCGGGGCCGCCGGGCAGCGGCAGGGTCCAGTTCGCGCCCTCGTGGGTCAGCCGCTCGCGCGACATCGCCTTGCGGATGATGTCCACGTACTCGCGGGTGCGGGCCAGCGGCTTGTCGAACCGCACGCCGTACCAGCCCTCCGAGACCTGCGGCCCCGAGACGCCGAGGCCGAGGCGGAACCGGCCGCCGGAGAGGGAGTCGAGGGTGGCGGCGGTCATCGCCGTCATCGCGGGCGTACGGGCCGGGATCTGGAAGATCGCGGAGCCGACGTCGATGTGCTCGGTCTGCGCGGCGACCCACGACAGCACGGTGGCGGCATCCGATCCGTACGCCTCCGCGGCCCAGCAGACCGAGTAGCCGAGCCGGTCGGCCTCGCGCGCCACCGCGAGGTTGTCCGCGTCCATCCCGGCGCCCCAGTAGCCGAGGTTGATTCCGAGCCGCATACCCATGCCACACCTCTTACTGATCAGTAACGTCGCTGTTCCGGGGACTCTAGCGCGCGGAACCCCGGTACGTCAGGGGTGGGTCCGGGGTAGGCCGGGGGTGGCTCGCCGGGTGATCCACCAGGGGCTGAGGGTGGGTTATCCACAGGCTGACACGGTCCGCTTTCCGGCCAGTAATCTCGATGTTCATGGAGCGACGTACATGGAGCTAAGGCACCTGGGCCGCACCGGCCTGCGCGTATCCCGGCTCGGGCTCGGCACGCTCACCTGGGGGCGGGACACCGGCGAACACGAAGCGGCGGACCAGCTGAAGGCGTTCTGGGAGGCGGGCGGGACCCTGGTCGACACCGCCGATGTGTACGCGGACGGGGAGGCGGAGTATCTGCTGGGGCGGCTGTTGGAGGGGCTGGTGCCGCGGCGCGATCTCCAGATCGCCACCAAGGCGGGCAGCGTTCCCGACCCGGACCGCCGCTTCGACGGCTCCCGCGGCCATCTCCTGGCGGCCCTGGACGCCTCGCTGGAGCGGCTCGGCACGGACCACGTCGACCTGTGGCAGGTGCACGCCTTCGACCCCGTCACCCCGCTCGAGGAGACCCTCCAGGCGCTCGACATAGCGGTGAGCAGCGGGCGGGCGCGGTATGTCGGCGTGTCCAACTTCTGCGGCTGGCAGCTCGCCAAGGCCGCCACCTGGCAGCTGGCCTCCTCCGGTGCCCACACCCGGCTCGCCAGCACCCAGATGGAGTACTCGCTGCTCCAGCGCGGCATCGAGCGCGAGGTGCTCCCGGCCGCCCTCGACCTCGGCATCGGGCTGCTGCCCTCCTCGCCGCTGGGGCGTGGCGTACTCACCGGAAAGTACCGCCACATGACGCCCTCCGACTCCCGCGGCGCCTCCGAGCTCGCCGCCTTCGTCGCCCCGTACCTCGACGAGGAGGCGAGCCGGATCGTCGACGCCGTCGCCATAGCCGCCGACGGCCTGGCCACCAGCGCCCTGCACGTCGCCCTCGCCTGGGTGCGCGACCGCCCGGGCGTGACCGCGCCCATCGTCGGCGCGCGCAACGCCCAGCAGTTGCGCGCGGCGCTGTCGGTGGAGGCCCTTAGTCTTCCGGACGAGATCTGCCAGGCGCTCGACGATGTGTCGGCGCCCGTGCACCGCTATCCCGATCAGGACTGGAGCACGCTGTGACGACCGACCACCTCGCCGGCGACCCCCCGCCCGAGGAGGCCACCGACGCGAGCGCGGACCGCGCCGCGCCCGCCACCCCCGCGGCGCCGTCGGCGCCCGACGCTACCGCGCCGGGGCCGGATCGGGACGCTGCCCCTGCCCCCGACGCCGCCGCATCAGCGGCGGCCCAGCCGGGCGGCGGCGAGGCCGACCCACCGGCCACGACGGGTGCCGCGGCAGACTCGCACCAGCCCGGGGCCGGGCAGGCCCCCGGCGATGCCGGTCCGCCGGAGGCACCGGCATCAGCCGCTGCCCCGGAGGGCCCCGGGCACCCCGCCCCCGACGGGGACGCCGCGGAGCGCGCTACGGCAGAGCATGGGCGACCCAGCTCCGGGAGCGCCGCCCCCGGACCGGAGGCCGACAGCTCCGCGACCGACGCGCACGCCGAGGCCGAGCCCGAGCCCGGGGCCGGGGCCGGGGCCGATGCCGATGCCGAGCCGACCGGGACCGGCGCCGCCGCACCGGAGCACCCGGCTGCGGCGGACGCCCCCGCATCCGGCGCTCCCGGGGCGGGGGCTCGCGCCGAGGCCGGGGGCACGGCGGGGTCGGCCGGTGACCCGGCCGCGCAGACACCGGCCGGTGGTGGCGGCAAGGGTGGGCGATCGGCGGCGGCCGAGGCGTTGGCTGCTGCCGTGCGGGCCGTGGAGAGTGGCGAGCGGTCGGCGGCGTCGTTCTTCAACGAGCCCCGACCGGCCCCCGCCCGGCCGCAACCGGCCGCCGCGCCCGCGCGGGAACCGGCCCGTGCCGCCGCTCCCGCTCCCGTCGCGCCACCGGCGCGTCCCGCTGCGGCGGGAGTGGCCGGAGTCCGCGAGGTGCTGGCGGCGGGCGGGGCGCCCGAGGCGCTGGCCGTATCGGTCGCCGAGACGCTCGGCGAGCGTGCCGCCGAGGCGCTGCGCGAGGACCCGTGGCAGCTGCTCGCCGTCCCCGGGGTGCGCCCCGATCAGGCCGATGGGTTCGCCCGCGCCCTGCTGGGGCCGGAGTGCGGGCCGGGCGACGAGCGCCGCTCGCAGGCGCTCACCGGCTGGCTGCTGGAGCGCGCCGCCCTCGAAGGGCACACCGCGCTGGAGTCCTCCGCGCTGCGCGCCGCGCTCGCCAAGGTGTCCGTGCCGGACCCGGACGAGGCGCTGCGGGCGGCCATCGCGGGCGGCGGGGTGCTGGTCTTCCAGGACGCCCTGGAGGCGCCCGCGGGCGCCCGGCCGCCCGCACCCGCCGCACCCTCCGCACCCGACGACGAGGACGCCGAGCAGCCGGTCCGGGTGCTGCTGGGGCTCGACCGCTACGCGCTCGCGGAGGAAAGCCTGGCGGACGGTTTCGCCCGGCTGATCACGACGTTCGCCGACGCGCACAAGGACGACGCGCCGGACTGGGAGGCGGCCGCCAGCGCCGCGCCGTCCCCTTCCGCCGCCGAGCTGATCCGTACCGTCGCGGCGCACGGCCTGGTCACGCACAGCGGTGGCGAGGCGGCCCGCGCCGAACCGGCCGCGCTGGTCTCCGCCGCGCGGTCCATGGGGCTGCGGGTGTGCGCCGCCGCGCACAGCGAGGACGGCAGGCAGCGGCTGGCCGCCGAGGTCGGCGCCGAGGCGGCCGTCACCGTCGCCGGGCTGCTCTCCGGCGGCGAGGGGCCGGGGCGCGACGAGGACGGCGCGCTGGCGCTGGATCTGATCGCCGTGCTGGACGCGCCCCAGCTGGACGTGGAGACGGCGGCCATGCTCGTCGAGTCCCTGCCGGACGGCGCCCGGCTGGTGCTGAGCGGGGACCCGGGCGTGCTGTGGTCGGCCGGGCCCGGCCGGGTCTTCGCGGATCTGGTGGCGGCCCGCCGCTGCCCGCAGGTGGTCTCCCGTACGCCCGACCCGGGACCGATCGGCGAGCTGGTCTCGGGCATCGGCATCGGCGAGCTGAACCAGGTGGAGGCGCCGGGCAAGGAGGTCGTGATCGTCCCCGTGCGCGACCCGGGCGAGGCCGTGCACCGCACCGTTCAGCTGGTCGCGGACTCGGTGCCGCGCGCGATCGGCGTGCCGTCGGAGCAGACCCAGGTGATCACGCCCGGCCATGGTGGCGCGGCGGGGACGCGTGCCCTCAACGCCGCGCTGAAGGAGCGGCTGAACCCCGGCCCCGGCCGGTTCGCCGGTTTCGACCCGGGCGACCGCGTGGCGTACACCCCGGCGCCGGGCCGTGCCCTCCCGGGCACCGTGGTGTCGGCGGACGCCGAGGGGCTGCGGCTGGACTGCGCGGGTGCGCCGGTGGTGGTGCCCCGTGAGCAGGTCGGCGACCTGGTGCGGCACGGCTGGGCCCTCACCGCCCATCAGGCGGCCGGGATGCGCTGGCCCGCCGCGGTCGTGGTGCTGCCGGGGGACGCGGCGGCCGGGCTGACCCGGGCCTGGGTCTACACCGCCTTCGGCCGGGGCGAGCGGCATCTGTCCGTGGTGCAGGGCGCGGAGGCGGCGCTGCCACGGGCGGTCGCGGAGATCCCGTTCAAGGACCGCACCACGCGCCTGCGGTCCCTGCTCCAGACCCAGGCCCCGCCCACGGGATGACGGGCGAGACGGGCCCTGCGGCCGCGGGGGTGCGGCCGGAGGGCCCGGGGTGCGGCGGTGCTGCCGGGTTCAGCTCCCCGGGCCCAGCACCTCGAGATCGTCCTCGTCGTCCAGCTCCTCGTCGAAGACCGAGCTGACGTCGAAGCGGCACACGATCTGCTCGGGGTCGGCCTGGTCGAACGGGGCGGACAGCCACTCGCCCGGTTCGGCGGGCTCTTCGAGGGCCGAGACCCAGAGGGTCGAGTCGCCCTCCTCCAGGCCGAACTCCTTGTGCCGGGAGGCGATCTCGTCCGGCTCGAACTCGCCGAACACGACGCCGAGGGCGGCATGGACGCTTTCCCCGGCACCGGCCGTCCCACCGCCCAGGCGGCCGCCTCCGGTGTCGAGGTCCGGGTCCAGGTCGACGATGCGCTGGGCCTGCGACAGCAGCCGCTGCGGTTCGACGACCGCGTAGTCCCGGCGGATCAGCACGCTGAGCGCACTGGGTTCGTCCGGGCCCGCATAGGCGGGCAGGCTGTCGTCGCCCGGGATTTCGAAGGGCGTGACCTCGTCGTAGGTGTCATAGAGCAGCTCGTCGTAGACCTCGGCTGCCGCCGCCAGTTCGTTGAATGCGGCGTAGACGGCCGGGTCGCCTTCCCCCGACCGGCGCTCGACGGCGTCGAGGTGACGGTCCAGTGCGGCTTTCACCGCTTCAGCGGCGGCGCGTACCTCGGCAGCGGATGGCTGCGCAGCATCAGACATAGTGCAGACGCTATCCGTACCAGGGCAGTTCCCGCACAATAGATGCGATGCCGGAATACGAATTCTGCGACGTGTATGTGCCACGCGGGGTGTCCCGCAACGCCGCTACCCGCCTGCTCACGGACCATGCCGAATACGGACACTGGGAGTTGGATCGACTGAGACTCAACCCCGACGGCAGCCGAAGAGTGCGGCTGCGGCGTCGAATCATCCGCCAGCTCCGCGCCACCTGGTGACGCACAGCGGGCCCCGCACGAGGCGGGGCCCGCCGTGATCCAACGGGATCAGACCAGGTCAGACGGTGTGGGCGAGGTCAGCGCCGCGCGACGCGCGCCCGACGGTAGAGCACCGTGCCCGCGAGCAGCATGCCCGCAGCGGCCGGAATGGCCAGTTCCACCGGTCCGGCACCGGTGTGGGCGAGCTGCTCGTTGCCCGTGAGGTGGGAACCGCCGAGGTTCGCGGCCGGGTCGGCGGCGTGCGCCCCGGGCCCGTTGCCGTTGTCACCGTTGTTGCCGTTGTTGCCGGGGGTGTCATCTCCCGGATTGTTCGGCTGACCGGGGTTGCCGGGGGTGCCGGGCTGGCCCGGGTTACCGGGGTTCCCCGGGGTGCCGGGCTCACCCGGGTTACCGGGGTTCCCCGGGTTACCAGGGTTGCCGGGGTTCCCAGGGTTGCCCGGAGTACCGGGGTTGCCGGGGTTCCCAGGGTTCCCCGGGTTGCCAGGGTTCCCGGGGTTGTCCGGGTTCTCCGGTACGGCGTCGACCACACCGTCGCAGTCGCCCCCACTGCTGTTCCCGGCCGCGATCACACCGATGCTGTTCCCGCACACGGTGACCGGAACGTGCACCGGGGCCTGGATGTTGTTGCCCGAGCCGACCCCCGGGGAGGTCTGGGTGCTGCCCTGGGCGGAGGAGCTCCCCGCCTGGGAGCCGCTGGACGAGCTGCCCGAGTTGGACGAGCTGCCGGATCCCTGCTGAGCACCGCCGCCGCACCGGGCGTCATTGAGGAACCCGAGGACGTTCACGGTGTTTCCGCACAGGTTCACCGGCACGTGCACCGGCACCTGGATGTTGTTGCCCGACACGGCGCCGGGCGAGTTCCCGGCGCCGCCGTTCGCCCCCGAGTCCGCGTGTGCGTAGCCTCCGGTCACGGCCAGCATGCCGCTCGCCGCCGCTACGGTGATCAGGCCCTTTTTCGCAACCTGTCGCATAACTTTTCGCTCCCCTGCCGGTGGCCCGGCCGGAACGCGTGCGGGCGGTGTCGCCCGCACCCCCATGCCCGGACGGTCCGGGAGTGCGCGTCGCGCGCATTCCCGGACCGCCGGGATCACGTTCCGGTGGACCGTGACTCAACGTCACGTGATCGATGCGGTAGTCGCCGAAGGCCGGGGTTCATCGTCCCGCCCCCTCTTCGGCTTCGCGGCCCGGTCACGAGCCGCACACCCCATGTAACGAGGAGGGAGCAATCAAGCTATCAAGCTACGACAGCATTCACCCTTTGTGATGCATTCAGTATGTGTGATCGATTAGGCCATTCAGGCACCCCTCAGCACGCGTCCAGGAACCGGTCGAGGACCCGCACGCCGAACTTCAGACCGTCCACCGGAACCCGCTCGTCCACGCCGTGGAACATCCCGGCGAAGTCCAGCTCCGGGGGCAGCTTCAGCGGCGCGAAGCCGAAGCAGCGGATGCCGAGGTCGTCGAAGGACTTGGCGTCCGTGCCGCCGGAGAGGCAGTACGGCACGGCGCGCGCGATCGGGTCCTCGGCCTTGAGCGCCGACTGCATGGCATCGACCAGCGCCCCGTCGAAACTCGTCTCCAGGGCCTTGTCCGCGTGCACGTCCTCGCGCTTGACCCGCGGGCCGAGGATGCGGTCGAGGTCGGCCAGGAACTCGTCCTCCAGACCCGGCAGGAAGCGGCCGTCGACGTGGGCCGTCGCCTGCCCGGGAATCACGTTGACCTTGTACCCGGCGCCCAGCATGGTCGGCGCGGCGGTGTTCTGGAGCGTCGCCCCGATGAGCTTCGCGATGCCGCCGAGCTTGGCCAGCGTCTCGTCCATGTTCTCCGGGTCGAGCGGGGTGCCGAGCGCGTCGGACAGCTCGTCCAGGAAGGACCGTACGGTCTTGGTCACCCGGATCGGGAACTTGTGCCGCCCGAGCCGCCCGACCGCCTCCGCCAGCTCGGTGATGGCGTTGTCGCTGTTGGTCATCGAGCCGTGGCCCGCGGTGCCGTCCACCGTGAGCCGCATCCAGTGCATGCCCTTCTGGGCGGTCTCGATCAGATACAGCCGCAGGTCCTCGTTGACGGTGAACGAGAAGCCGCCGACCTCGCCGATCGCCTCCGTCACGCCCTCGAACAGCTCCGGGTGATGGTTGACCAGGTGCCGCGCCCCGAACACGCCACCCGCCTCCTCGTCGGCGAGGAAGGCGAGCACGATGTCGCGCGGAGGCTTGCGGCCGGTGCGCAGCCGCTCGCGGACGACCGCGAGCGTCATGGCGTCCATGTCCTTCATGTCGACCGCGCCCCGGCCCCAGACGCAGTCGTCGACGATCTCGCCGGAGAAGGGGTGAATGGTCCAGTCCTCGGCGTTGGCCGGTACGACATCGGTGTGCCCGTGGATGAGCAGCGCGGGCCGGGACGGGTCCTCGCCCTCGATGCGCGCCACCGTCGAGGCCCGGCCCTTGCGGGATTCGAAGATCTGCGGTTCGAGCCCCACCTCGGCGAGCTTCTCGGCGACGTACTCGGCGGCAGCCCGCTCGCCGGGGCCGGAGTGATCGGGGCCGTAGTTACTGGTGTCGATCCGGATCAGATCGCGGCACAGATCGACGACCTCGTCCTCGCCTCTGACCGTTCCGGCTTTCGTCCCGCCCGATTGCGACTCACTCACGCTGCCTCCTCATCGTTCCCTGCCCCCGGGCCAGGTCCACCCGGACCGGCCCACCGCGGGGTCACTCCGCCATCCTCCACCTCCCGACGCCGCAGCCCAAGGCCGCAATACCGCCGTCATGCCCCCGTCACACAGCGGCGACCCACCGTCCGCCGCCGTCCAGGGGGCCGTCCGCGTGATCGAGCACGCTCTGATGTTTGCTATGGTTTTCCACGTCGGAACGGCCGCGGGCCGGGACGGCAGACACCTGGTCCGGGTGGCGGAATGGCAGACGCGCTAGCTTGAGGTGCTAGTGCCCTTTATCGGGCGTGGGGGTTCAAGTCCCCCCTCGGACACCAGCTAAGACCCCTGTCCATCAGGGGTCTTCTGCATTTCTGGGCAGGTGACCCGACACCTGAGCGCGGCCTGAACGTCTCAAGTGCGTGGAGCTGGAGCTGTGCCACGGGGCTGAGGAACTGCGGTGGGTGAGATCTGGCGTGCCCCCGGCCTCCCCGGGGCTACCTGGGCGGGGCCGTGAGGCTGCTGGGCCGGGCGCCGAGCGGGCGTCAGGGCGGGCGCTGCGGGAAGAGGTGGCACGCATATGACGACGTACCCCAGGCCGGAGCAGCGCACGGGGTAGCCGCCCAGGGGTGCCGCCAGGGCGGCTTCTCCGAACGGTGACAGGCAGCCGTAGCGGGCGGTGCCGCGGCAACCTCACCCTCCTCCAGGCCATCACGGTCAGTGATCGCCGGGGTTGCCGGTGAAGATCGAGACGACGACCTGACCTGCGGCTGATGGCCTTCCGGAAACGGGCCTTGGCCGCCCTCGTCGGCTGCCGCGACTGTGTCAAATACCCCCTGGGGGTATTTGACACAGTCGCGGCGGCAGGATAACCTCTTGCCGCAGAGATACCCCCAGGGGGTATACAGGGAAGGGGAACCGTGATGAGCGAGACGAACTGGCACCTCAAGGGCGAGTGGTTCGACGTATGCAGCTGCTCGATGCCCTGCCCTTGCACCTTCGCGCAGGCTCCGACAAACGGCGCCTGCCTGTTCACGCTCGTATGGCAGATCCATGAAGGGCACTTCGGGGATGTACGCCTGGACGGCCTGGGCGTCGTGGCGCTCGGCGAGTTCGCCGGAAACATGTGGGTGGACGACCCTGACGCCACGATGACGGCGATGTTCTACATCGACGCGAAGGGGACGCCCGCACAGCGGGACGCCCTGGAGAAGATCTTCCGCGGCAACGCCGGGGGATGGCCGGGCACGTTCGGTTCACTGATCAGCGAAGTGCGCGACGTGCGATACGCCCCGATTCACTTTGATGCCGCGCCGGATCTTGCATACTGGCGCGCGGCCGTGTCCGACCAGGTGAGCGTGGGCGCCACGGCACTGACCGGCCCCACCTCGGACCCCAGGCGCCGGGTGCAGTTGATCAACGCCCCGGGGGCGGAGGTGGGGCCCGGCCAGGTTGCGACATGGGGTGTGGTGAGCGCGGACCACGCCGAGGGCTTTGACTTCTCCCGCGAGTACCGTGGCGGGTCCAGCAAGCACTTCCCGTTCGACTGGCGGCCCGACGCCTGACAGCGCGCATTGCCTGCCGCACCCTCAGTGGGCCGTGAAGCGGGTCCTCCTCGCCACGGACGAGAGAGCGCCGCGGAGCCACCACAGCCACCGCCACCCCTGCCGGCACCGCCCGCAACGCCACCCATCCGGCAAGGGCTGTCCCCCGTAGTGCAAGTACGGGGGACAGCCCGGCGTCGGGCCCCGGCATGATGCAGACCTGCGCTGCCGGACCCGGCGGCGAGGCATGCGTCATCTCACTCCCCGCCAGACCACTCCTTTGAGTGACCACCGTGGAGCGATTCAGGCGATACGGTCTTGTCGGACGATCCGGGCCCTTTGTGGATGGCGCGTCGGTCGCCGTGCTCCTCGTCGTCACATGGGCGCCACCGCTGCCCGACACCACGTCAAGGGGGCCTAGTTGCAGGCACCACAAAGTGTTCCGAACCGCATCGTCCCCGACCGGCACGATACGGCCGACGCACACATGGAGGGCGAGACGGCCAGGCTGGCCTTCCTTCAACGGGCGATCAGGGACATCGGCACCACGTTGAACCTCGGCCACGCGGCTCGCCTCCTGGCCGCCTCGGCTGTTCCGGGGTTCGCCGACTTCGCTTCGGTTCATCTCCACGATCATGTGACCGCATCGGAAGACGACTCCACCGCACGGAATCCGGGCGCCGCCTCGGTGATGCACCGCGTGGCCGCCGTCCACCATGACGACCCGGGGCACGGGGAGGGACTCCAGGCGGGGCAGACCTTCGCCTACCCATCCGGCACGGCAATGGCCCGGTTTCTCGCACTCATCGAGCCGGTCCTCATTCCCCGGGTCGACCGGGACATCCTGCGGAAGCTGCCGGCGGAACTCGACAGCCCGTCAGCCCGGTCGGTGCTCACTGACTCCTCCGTCATGCTGGTGCCGCTGACCGTGCGGGATTCGGTCCTTGGCTTCCTGGTCTTCGGACGCAAACCAGGGCGCCCCGCGTTCCTCCCGGCGGACCTGGCCGCCTGCCAGGAGATGGCCGAGCGGGCGGCCCTGTCCCTGCACAACGCCCGCCTCTACCACCACCAGGCAAGAACCTCAGCCGTGTTGCGGCGCAGTCTCCTGCCCATGCTGCCGCCCCATCTGCCAGGGGTGGAAATCGCCTACCGGTACCACCCGTACAGCCGCACCACGCAGGTGGGCGGCGACTGGCTGGACGCCATCCGGCTGCCCGGCCACCGGGTCGGCCTGGTCATCGGTGATGTGGCAGGTCATGGATTGCATGCGGCCGTGGCGATGGGCCAACTGCGCACCGCCGTCAAAACCCTCGCCACCCTGGACCTTCCCCCCGCGCAGTTGTTGCTCCGCCTCGACCAGTTCGCCCAAGGGCTCGACCAGACCATCCTGGCCACGTGTCTGTATGGCATCTATGACCCCCTCACCCGCCGGGCCACCTTCTCCAGCGCCGGGCACCTTCCACCCATCCTGGTGAGCCCGGACGGCAAGGATGAACTGCTCCAGGTGCCCGTCAGCGCGCCGATCGGTGTGGGAAGCCCCGCCATCGACACATTCGAGCTGTCCGTCGACCCCGGCAGCCTTCTCCTGATGTGTACCGACGGTCTGGTGGAGACCCGCGAGGAGGACATCGAGGAGGGGCTGTCCGCCGTGCGCCGCAGCCTCACCACCCCCCACCTGTCGCTGGAGGAAGCGTGCGACGCACTCCTGGGGCGACAGCACCCCGGCGGCCGGCACGACGACGCCGCCGTGCTCATGGCCCGCCTCCACGGCGTTCCCCACGGGCGAATCGCCACGTGGCCTCGCCCGCAGCGGCCCGAGCAGGTGCGCGTCGCCCGCTGGTCACAGGAGTGAGGACGCGCTGAATCGGGAGCGCCGGGAGGGCGCTTACGCGCTGCGCGCGGGGACCGGCTCGTCGTGGACTACGCGGGGCACCGGGCGGGCGAGGCGTGCGACGCGGGCGACGGGGCGGTCGGGTCCCGTCCGCGCCTCGGCGCGGGTGGCCTTTCCGGTGCTCCACAGCCACGCGATGTCCCGGGCGAAGGACCAGATCAACGAGGTCAGGGCCAGCAGCACGACCGCGAGGTTCGCGGGGGCCGGGAGGAGACCGGTGGCGGCCACGAGGAGGGCGACGCCCTGGAGGGCGGCCACCGTCTTGCGGGCCATGCTGTGCGGGAGCGGCGCGTTCATCCAGGGGAGGAAGCGGGCGGCCGCGACGAAGGCGTAGCGCATGGCGCCGATCAGCAGCACCCAGGGGCCCAGTGCGGTGGCGACGTAGACGCTGAGCACCAGGATGAGGATGGCGTCGACCTCCATGTCGAACCGTGCGCCCAGGGTCGAGGAGGTTCCGGTGCGGCGGGCCACCTGGCCGTCGACCGCGTCGAGGATCAGGGCCACCGCGGTGAGCGCGGTGAGGACCGCGACCCGGGGCGGGCTCGTGAAGGAGTCGGCGACCAGCGCGGTCACGCCCCCGACGAGGGTGGCCCGGGCCAGGGTGACGCGGTTGGCGGCCCCGAAGGAGGACAGCCAGGAGCGGGAGACGGCGCGGGTCAGCACGGCCCAGGAGACGGCCGCGAAGGCGAGGCCGGTGAGCCAGCCCGCGGGCCCCAGGTCGAGCGAGGCGCCCAGAAGCGTGAGCAGGAGGATCTGTACGCCCGCTCCCGCCGCTGTCTCCTGCCGCAACAGCCTCGCGTTGTGTGTGTGGTTCAGGGCCACCGGGCACCCCTCCGGCTGTGTGACAGTGTCGATTGGCGCCGCGTAGCGTGTGCGCGGCTTGATGATGTCCCGTACGTGGCGCGTCTCCCGTTTGTTCAGCGCGATGCGCGGCCCGTTGTTTCAGCGCAGAGTTTCTGCTCGATTCCTACAGAGAGGACGCAGATGGAGCGCGTCGCCCGTGCTTTCTGGCTCAACTCCCCCGGTCACGGCGGGATACGGGATGTGGTGCTGCCCGAGCCCGCCGAGGGTGAGGTGGTGGTGCGCACGCTGTGCTCCGGTGTGAGCCGCGGCACGGAGGCGCTGGTGTTCCGGGGCGGGGTGCCGGAGAGCCAGTACGGCGCGATGCGTGCGCCGTTCCAGGAGGGCGACTTCCCCGGGCCGGTGAAGTACGGCTACCTCAATGTGGGGGTGGTCGAGGAGGGGCCGCGGGAGCTGGTGGGCCGTACGGTCTTCTGTCTGTTCCCGCATCAGACGCGGTACGTGGTCCCGGCGAGCGCCGTGACGCCCGTACCGGAGGGCGTGCCCGCCGAGCGGGCGGTGCTGGCCGGGACGGTGGAGACCGCGGTGAACGCCCTGTGGGACGCGGCGCCGCTGCTCGGCGACCGGATCACGGTGATCGGGGCGGGGATGGTCGGGGCGTCGGTCGCCGCGCTGCTGGCCCGCTATCCGGCCGTACGGGTCCAGTTGGTGGACGCCGACCCGGCGCGCGCGGCGCTCGCCAAGGCGCTCGGCGTGGACTTCGCGCTGCCGGAGGAAGCCGAGGGCGAGCGGGATCTCGTGGTGCACGCCAGCGCGAGCGAGGCGGGTCTCGCGCGCTCCCTGGAACTCCTCGCCCCGGAGGGCACGGTCATCGAGCTGAGCTGGTACGGCGACCGTCGGATCAGCGTGCCGCTGGGCGAGGCGTTCCACTCCCGTCGGCTGACCGTGCGCAGCAGTCAGGTGGGGACGGTGTCCCCGGTCCGGGGCGGCCGCCGCGGCTATGCGGACCGGCTGGCGCTCGCGCTGGAGTTGCTCGCCGACCCCGCGCTGGACGCGCTGGTCACCGGGGAATGCGCGTTCGAGGAGCTGCCGGGGGTGATGGCCCGGATCGCCGCCGGTGAGCTGCCGGGGCTGTGCCACCGGGTGCGGTACTGAGGCGCCCGGGGCGCGGCGCGCAAAGCCGTCTGAACAAGGCTGAGCTGCGGCTGAACACGGGGAAGGCATCGGCCGTACTAGAAGCCGAGATGTGCCGCCGGACCGGGAGGGCCGTTGTTCAGCATCACCGTCCGCGATCACCTGATGGTCGCCCACAGCTTCAGCGGAGAGGTCTTCGGACCCGCGCAGCGTCTGCACGGCGCCACGTTTCTGGTGGACGCCACCTTCCGGCGCGCCGCGCTGGACGACGACAACATCGTCGTCGACATCGGACTGGCCACCCGGGAACTGAGCGCGGTGGTCGGCGACCTCAACTACCGGAACCTCGATGACGAGCCCGCCTTCAAGGGGATCAACACCTCCACCGAGTTCCTGGCCAAGGTCATCGCCGACCGGCTCGCGGAGCGGGTGCACGCCGGTGCGCTCGGCGAGGGCGCGCGCGGCCTGGCCGGGATCAAGGTGACCCTGCACGAATCGCATGTCGCCTGGGCGAGTTACGAGCGTGACCTGTGACCGCGCACCTCGACAGTCCCGGGAGCCTGCTGGGCCTCGGCAGCGGTGCCGTCCCGCCGCCGGTGCGCGAAGTGCACGTCGTCATGCCCGGCGGGGTGGACGACCCGGCCACGCCGAGCGGCGGCAATACGTACGACCGGCGGATCTGCCGGGAGCTGCCCGGCATCGGCTGGGACGTCCACGAGCACACGATCGCGGGCAGCTGGCCGCAGCCGGGGCCCGCGGCGCGCGCCGAACTGGCCCGGCTCCTGGCGGAGCTGGCGGACGGCAGCATCGTGCTCCTCGACGGCCTCGTGGCCTGCGCCGTCCCCTACCTGGTCGTTCCCGAGGCGGAACGGCTGCGGCCCGGGGTGCTGGTGCATCTGCCGCTGGGTGAGGAGACGGGGCTCGCCCCGGGCCGGGCGGCGGACTTGGACGCGCTGGAGCGCAAGACGCTGCGCGCGATGCCCGCGGTGGTGGCCACCAGCGGCTGGGCGGCCCGTCGGCTCGTCGCGCACCACGGGCTGGCCCCGGGCCGGGTCCATGTGGCCGCGCCCGGTGCCGATGTGGCGCCGCAGGCGTCCGGCACGGACGAGGGCACCCGGCTGCTGTGCGTCGCCTCGGTGACCCCGCGCAAGGGGCAGCACCGGCTGGTGGAGGCGCTGGCCGAGGTCGCCGATCTGCCGTGGACGCTGGAGTGCGTCGGCGGTCTCGGCCAGGACCCCGGCTACGTGGAGCGGCTGCGCGAGCTGATCGAGGCGTCCGGGCTCGGCGACCGGGTGCGGCTCACCGGCCCGCGCCGCGGCGCGGAGCTGGAGGCGAGCTTCGCCGGTGCCGATCTGCTGGTGCTCGCCTCGTACGCCGAGACGTACGGGATGGTGGTGACCGAGGCGCTGGCGCACGGCGTTCCGGTGCTGGCCACCGCCGTGGGCGGGGTTCCGGAGGCGCTCGGGCACGCGCCCGAGGGCAGCGTGCCGGGCCTGCTCGTGGCCCCGGACGACCCGGCCGCGCTCACGGCGGCGCTGCGCCGCTGGCTGGGCGATCCCGATGTACGCCGCCGGCTGATCACGGCCGCCCGTGGCCGGCGCACCGCGCTGGACGGCTGGCACACGACCGCGTCGGACCTGGCCGGTGCGCTGGAACGACTTCGCCGCGAACCCCGGAGGGCCGCGTGACCACCACCGATACGCCTCAATACGCGCCCGAGTGGCTGGAGTTGCGCGAGGGCGCGGACGCCGCCGCCCGCGCGGCCGAACTGCTGGAGCCCTTGCGGGCCCGTCTCGCGGAGACGGCCGGACGCTCCGTACGCGTGATCCATGACCTGGGCTGCGGCACCGGTTCGCTGGGCCGGTGGCTGGCGCCCCGGCTGGACGGCCCGCAGGAGTGGGTGCTGCACGACCACGATCCGGGTCTGCTGGAGCTGGCCGCCGAGCGGGCGCCGCGTGCGGCCGCCGACGGCAGCCCGGTCACGGTGCGCACGCGCCGCGGTGACCTGGGCTCGCTGACCGCGGACGATCTGGCGGGTGCGTCACTGGTGACGGCCTCCGCGCTGCTGGACGTGCTCACCGCCGAGGAGATAGAGGGGCTCGCCGCGGCCTGTGCCGGGGCCGGTTGTCCGGTGCTGCTGGCGCTGTCGGTGGCGGGGCGGGTCGAACTGGCCCCGGAGGACCCGCTGGACGCGGAGATCGCGGAGGCGTTCAACGCCCATCAGCGCCGCTCCGGTCTGCTCGGGCCGGACGCGGTCGCGGTGGCCTCCGAGGCGTTCGCCCGGCATGGTGCGACGGTACGGACGCACGCCAGCCCCTGGCTACTGGGCGGCGGGGAGTCCGCGCTCGCGGCGGAGTGGCTGCGGGGCTGGGTGGGCGCGGCGGTGGAGCACCGGCCGGAGCTGGAGCCGCGTGCGGAGACGTATCTGCGGCGGCGGCTGGCGGAGTGCACGGCGGGCGAGCTGCGGGTGGTGGTGCACCACGACGACCTGCTCGCCCTGCCGCGCCCTGTGAGCCCCGGGCCGACGGGCGGAGTGTCATGAGCGCGACGATCCGGGCCCGGCTGGGCACCCTCGCCGGAGCGGCCATCATCGCGGTGCTGCTGTGGCAGATGGGCACCGGCGCCTTCGTGGAGGGCTTGCGCCGCATCGACGGGGTCACCCTGCTGGCCGCCCTCGGACTGGGCCTGCTGACCACGGTGTTCAGCGCCTGGCGCTGGTGCGTGGTGGCGCGGGCGCTGCGCATCCGGCTGCCCCTGGTGCAGGCGGTCGGCGACTACTACTGCTCCCAGTTCCTCAACGCGGCGCTGCCCGGCGGCGTCCTCGGCGATGTGCACCGCGCGGTACGGCACGGGCGCACCGAGGGCGATGTCGCCCGGGGCGTGCGCGCCGTGGTGCTGGAGCGGACCGCGGGTCAGGTGGTGCTGGTGATGGTCGGCGTGGCGCTGCTGTTCGCCCACCCCGCCCTCGCCCTGTCCGAGGGCGGACGGGTGCTGCACGCCGTGGCCACGACGCCCGGCGCCGCACCCGCGCTGCTCGCGGTGTGCGGGCTCGGGGCCGTGGCCGTCGTACGGCTGCGCCGCAGGCCCGGCACCTCGCGGGGGCGCCGGGCGCTGCGCGCCGCGCTCACCGAGGCGCGGCTCGGGCTGCTGGCCCGCGCGAGCTGGCCGGGGGTCGTGCTCTCGTCCGCGGTGGTGCTGGCGGGCTATCTCGGGATGTTCCTGCTGGCCGCGCGGGCAGCGGGATCAACCGCCCCGGCGGTCGAGCTGGTGCCCATCATGGTGCTGGCCCTGCTCGCCATGGCGCTGCCGCTGAACGTCGGCGGCTGGGGTCCCCGCGAGGGCGTCACAGCGTGGGCCTTCGGCTCCGCGGGCCTGGGCGCCGCCCAGGGGCTGACGGTCGCGGTCGTGTACGGGGTGCTCACCTTCGCCGCGAGCCTGCCCGGTCTGGGTGTGCTGGTCGGGCAGTGGGCCGTCCGGCTGCGGCGTCCCCAGGTCGAGCTCGAAGAGGGTGTCCTCGCCGAGGTGGGCCCGGCGGGTCCGGGGCCTGAGCGCGTCGCGCATGACGGGGGTGCCGTCGAAGCGCAGCCCCGGGATGCCGTCGCCGAGCAGAACCGGTGCCACGGTGACGTACAGGCGGTGCAGCGCGCCGTCATGAAGAAAGCGCGACACCGTGACGCCGCCACCCTCGATCAGCACCCGGCCGAGTCCGCGCGCCGCAAGCGCCTCCACCAGGCGCTGCGGCGTGAACGCGGCACGGTCCGGCAGGGTCAGTACGTCAACGCCGTCCGGCGCCGTCCGCCCGTCGCCGGTGTCCGCTCCCACCACCCACAGGGTCGGCGCTGAGCCGTCGGTGAAGACCCGGCGATGCGGAGGTACCCGGCGGTGCGGATCGAGGATGACGCGCACCGGATGCGGTCCGGAGCAGGCGCGCACGGTGAGCTGGGGGTCGTCCGCGAGGGCGGTCCCGGCCCCGACCACCACGGCGTCGGTGAGGGCGCGCAGCCGGTGCAGATGGCACCGGTCCTCCTCGCCGGTGACGTAGTCGGCGTCGCCGGTGCGGGTCGCGATGAAACCGTCGAGGCTCTGGCCGAGCTGGGCGATCGTCAGCCGCGGCCCGGCGAGGCAGAGCGGCAGATAGCGGTCGGCGAGTTCGTCCGCCTCCGGGGTGGCGTCCTCGCGCCAGCGCACCGCGCCGCCCGAGCCGCGCACCAGCCCGGCGGCCCGGGCGTCGGCCACGGTCCGTATGGAGCGCAGGCGCTCCCAGGCCTGTGCCGTGTCCAGCGTCGTCATCGCGTCTCCGTTTCCTGTCGCTCGCCGACCCGCTCGCCGACCGGAGAGCCGCCGACCACGGAAAGGTACTCGGCGAAGGATTCGGTGAGTGCGGCGAGAAGTTCCTTTCCCTTACCGGCGGATGCCAGGGAAGGGCGGCCGATGACACCGGACTCGGTGTACTCGGCCATGCCGAGGGTCAGCAGATGCTTCCGGTCGTCGGCGAGACAATCGGAGGTTTCATAACCGGGACGGACGAGTTCGGGATGGGCATGCAACAGGATGGAGGTCTCCACTTCTCCCCCGTGCATATCGCTGTACGACGGGGTTTGGACACCGGCCCTGGTGCGGGCCGTGTCCCAGTCGGCCGAGCCCGGGAAAAGCGCCATGCGGGTACCGGTGCCGGCGGATTCCTGAACAATGTTGCGCAGGACGTAATTTCCGCCGTGTCCGTTCACCAGAATCAGCGAACCGACACCGGAGCGGCGGAGCGATCCGGCGATGTCGCGCACCACGGAGTACAGGGTCGCGGCGGATATGGAGACGGTGCCCGGCCAGTCCGCGTGCTCGTGCGAGCAGGAAACCGTGACGGGCGGGAGGAGTTGGACCGGATACGCCGCGGCGATCTCCCGGGCGATGGTGCAGGCGATGACCGTGTCCGTCACCAGCGGGAGATGGGCGCCGTGTTGCTCGAAGCTGCCGATGGGCAGGACGGCGACACCGGTCCGCAGGGCCCGCACCTCCTCCGTGGTCGTCGGCGGCAGGAGCCCCGAGGCCCACTGGTCCGGCGTTTCCGAATCACTCATGTGCTACGGGCCTTTCGTTCTTCGCGTTACGGGATGCGCGGCCAATCACCCGGCCGACTTTGCCATTTTCCCCTACGCCACCCGGCGTTTACCAGATAGGGTTGCAACATGACAGCAAGTGATAGCGTGTTGGTCGACAGCGCTCGTCGATCGGATGTCGAACGAGTGGTGAATCTCCGGCTGTCCACCGTGCACGGCGATTTCCTCGCCTACGGCTACCAGGACCACAATCGCGGAGATGAACAGATCGCGCTGGTTTACGGCGACATCAAGGGCGAGGACGCACTGACGCGCGTGCATTCCGAGTGCCTGACCGGAGACGCCTTCGGTTCCCGGCACTGCGAATGCGGCGACCAACTGTCCGCGGCGCTGCGCGCCATCGTGAGCGAGGGGCGGGGCATCCTCGTCTACCTCCGCGGCCACGAGGGCCGGGGCATCGGCCTGCTGGCCAAGCTCCAGGCGATGCAGCTCCAGGCGGAGGGCCTGGACACGGTCGAGGCCAACCTCGCGCTCGGCCTCCCGGACGACGCCCGCGACTACCAGGTGGCGGCGGAGATGCTGCACGACCTCGGGGTGCGCTCCATACGGCTGCTCTCCAACAACCCGCGCAAGCGGGAGGCGCTGCTGCGCCACGGCATCAAGATCAGCGAGCAGGTTCCGCTGCTGATCCAGCCGTGCGAGGAGAACCTGCCCTACCTGCTGACCAAGCGGGAGCGGATGGACCACTACCTGCCGCATCTGGACGGTGTGCTGTCGTCCGTCGACGGCGGCGCCGAGCGGTCCTGAGCGGCGTGCGGAGCCGGTGGCGCCGACGACGCGGCGGGCCTGCCGCACCGTCGGCGCTCCGGAGGCACTGAGGCGAGAACAGGCGATCAGGGCACATATGTCCGATGATGTGAAGCATGGACGTGGAGATCACGCTCCGGGTGGACGGTACGGACCACCGGCTCACCGTCGACACCCGTACGACGCTGTTGGACGCCCTCCGCGAGCGGCTGGGGAACACCAGCCCCAAGAAGGGCTGTGACCACGGCCAGTGCGGCGCCTGCACCATCCTGCTCGACGGCCGCCGCGCCCTGGCCTGTCTGGCGCTGGCGGTGGCACACCAGGGCGCCGACGTCGTCACGGCCGCGGGCCTGGTGAACGGCGCGGGCGGGGACGGGGAGGGCGACGGGCTGCATCCGCTCCAGCGCTCGTTCATCGCCCATGACGCGTTCCAGTGCGGCTACTGCACCCCCGGCCAGATCTGCTCGGCGGTGGGCATGCTGCGCGAGGCGGCGGCGGGCTGGCCGAGCGCCGTGGCCAAGGATCCGAACGCCGCCGATGTGGTGCTGGACGACGAGGAGATCGCCGAGCGCATGAGCGGCAACCTGTGCCGCTGCGCCGCGTACGCCAACATCGTCCCGGCCATCGCCGATGTCGCACACCGGGACGAGGGGGCGCGCCGATGAAGCCCTTCCGCTACGAACACGCCGACACCGTGGCGGCCGCCGTGACCGCGCTGGCCGAGGAGCCGGAGGCGGCGTATCTGGCCGGTGGCACCAACCTGGTGGACCTGATGCGCCTCGAAGTGGCGACCCCCGAGGTGCTGATCGACGTACGGCGGCTCACCTCGGACCGGATCGAGGAGCTGCCGGACGGGTCGCTGCGCATCGGCGCCGCCGTCCCCAACAGCGATCTGGCCGCCGACCGGCGGATCCGGCGGCGCTATCCGGTGCTGTCGCAGGCCGTGCTGTCGGGCGCCTCGGGCCAGTTGCGCAACCTCGCCACCACCGGCGGGAACCTGTTGCAGCGCACCCGCTGCGCGTACTTCCAGAACGTGACCACCCCGTGCAACAAGCGCGAGCCGGGGTCGGGGTGTTCGGCGCTGGAGGGCTATCAGCGCGACATGGCGATCCTCGGCGCCTCGCCGTCCTGTGTGGCCACCCACCCCTCCGACATGGCGGTCGCGCTGGCGGCGCTCGACGCGACCGTGTGCGTCCACGGGGCCGACAGCCCGGACGGCGAGCTGCGCATCCCGCTGACCGAGCTGCACCGGCTGCCCGGCGACACCCCCGAGCGGGACACGGTGCTGCGGCGTGGGGAGCTGATCACGGCCGTGGAGCTGCCGCCGCCCGACTTCACCGCCACCTCCCGCTACCGCAAGGTGCGCGACCGCGCCTCGTACGCCTTCGCGCTGGTGTCGGTCGCCGCCGCGCTGGACGTCGGGGACGGCGGGACCGTACGGGACGTCCGCATCGCGCTGGGCGGAGTGGCGCACAAGCCGTGGCGGGCGTGGAAGGCCGAGGAGTCGCTGCGCGGTGCGCCCGCGACCTGGGACAGCTTCCGGGACGCGGCCTCGGCCGAACTGGCGCAGGCGGAGCCGCTGCCGGGCAACGCCTTCAAGATGGCGCTCGCCCGCAACACCGTCGTCGCCACGCTGCTCGATGTGCTGGAGGTCGCCCGATGAGCGAGGTCAGGGAGCGGCCGCGGGCGGTCGGCGCGCCGCTGCGCCGGGTCGACGGCGCGCTGAAGGTCACCGGCACCGCCACCTACGCCTTCGAGTGGCCCGTCGAGCACCCCGCCTATCTCCATCCGCTCCAGTCCACCATCGCCGCCGGGCGGATCACCGGGGTGGACACCGCCGCCGCGGAGGCGGCGCCCGGGGTGCTGGCCGTCCTCACCCATCTCACCGCGCCGCGGCTGACCATTCCGGACGATCCGGAGCTGGCGGTGCTCCAGTCCGACGAGGTGGCCTGGCGCGGGCAGTTCACCGGCGCGGTGGTCGCGGAGACCCCGGAGGCGGCCCGGTACGCGGCGGGCCTGGTGCGGTTCGGCTACGCGCAGCGCCCGCCCGACACGGCGTTGCGCGAGGACCGCGACGACCTCTACAAGCCTAGGGACGCGGCCCAGTTCGGGCAGGGCGGCGGCGAACTCCAGGACGGCTCCCCCGCCGACAGCGTCCTCGGCGACGCCGACCCGGTGCTGGCCGCCGCGCACACCGTGCTGGACGCCACGTACACCACGCCGATGTACCACAACAACCCGATGGAGCCGCACACCGCCGTGGTCACCTGGACCGACGGCGAGCTGCTCGTGTACTGCTCCACGCAGGGCGCGACGATGAGCCGCAACCTGATCGCCGCCACCCTGGGGCTCCAGCCGGGCCGGGTGCGGGTGGTGTCCCCGCACGTCGGCGGCGGCTTCGGGTCGAAGGTGTACCCGCACGCGTACGCGGTGCTCGCCGCGATGGCGTCGCGGACCGTGCGCCGGCCGGTCAAGTTCACGCTGACGCGTCAGCAGATGTTCGCGCTGGTGGGCTTCCGCCCGGCGTCGATCCAGCGGATCCGGCTCGGCGCGGACGCCGACGGCCGCCTGACCGCCGTCACCCATGACGTGGTCGAGCAGACCGCCCGGGCCAAGGGGTACGCCGACCAGACCGCCGTGTGCACCCGGCTGATGTACGCCGCCCCGCACCGGCGCACCACCCACCGGCTGGCCCCGCTGGACATCCCGGTGCCGACGATCATGCGGGCGCCGGGCGAGGCGCAGGGCATGTTCGCGCTGGAGTCGGCGATGGACGAGATGGCCATCGCGTGCGGCATGGACCCGGTGGAGTTCCGCATCCGCAACGAGCCGGACGTCCACCCCGAGTCCGGACTGCCGTTCTCCAGCCGCCATCTGGTGGCCTGTCTGCGCGAGGGCGCCCGCCGCGCCGGATGGGAGCGGCGCGATCCGACGCCCCGGGCGCGCCGCATGGGGCGGTGGCTGATCGGGACCGGGGTGGCCGCGTCCACGTACCCCTCGCCGCGCCTCCCGGGGAACGCGGCGACGGTCCGGGTCGCGCCGGACGGGCACTGCACGGTGCTGATCGCCGCCGCCGACCTGGGCACCGGCACCTGGACGGCGCTCACCCAGATCGCCGCGGACGCGCTGGGCGTGCCGGTCGAGCGGGTGGAGCTGCGCATCGGGGACACCACCCTGCCGAACGCCTCCCCCGCCGGTTTCTCCTCCGGCATCAACAGCTGGGGCTCGTCGATCGCGGAGGCCGCCCGACAGGCGCGGACGCTCCTGGAGACCGAGCACGGCGACGTGGTTCCGCCGGACGGCCTCGAGGTCACCGCCGACATGCCCGCGAACACCGACGCCGAGCGGTATGCGATGCACAGCTTCGGGGCGCAGTTCGCCGAGGTCCGGGTGGACGCGGACACCGGGGAGGTCCGGGTGCCGCGGCTGCTCGGGATGTTCGACGTGGGCCGGGTCATCAACCCAAGGACCGCGCGGTCGCAGCTGCTGGGCGGCATGACGCAGGGCATGTCGATGGCGCTGTACGAACACAGCGTGCTGGACCCGCGGTTCGGCCATGTGGTCAACCAGGACTTCGCCCAGTACCACATCGCCGCCAACGCCGATGTGCACGCGGTCGAGGCGCACTGGCTGGACGAGACGGACCCGCACACCAATGTGATGGGCGCCAAGGGCCTCGGCGAGGTGTGCATCGTCGGCACGGCGGCGGCCATCGCCAACGCGGTGCACCATGCGACGGGTGTGCGGGTGCGCGATCTGCCGATCACCCTCGACAAGCTGCTGTCCGATTCCTGATCCCTGCCCCCTGCCCCCCCCTGATCCCTGATCCCTGACCCCTGATCAGGCCCAGGCGCCGTCCGCGGCCGCCTCGCGCGCGACGTCGGCGATGTCACGCGGCTCGCGGCCGAGGGCGCGGTGGACGCCGTCCGTCACCCGCGCGTTGCGGCCGTCCAGGAGCGCGCCGAACAGCTCGGTCAGGAAGGCCACGAGGTCGCCGGAGAGCCCGTAGCCGCTCAGCAGCGCCCCGTATTCCGCCGCGGAGACCGGCACGTAGCGCACCGCGCGGCCGCTCGCCCGGGCGATCTCCGCGGCCACCTCGGCGAAGGTCAGCAGCCGCGGGCCGGTGAGGTCGTGGATCCGCCCCGCGGGCCCGTCGCCGGTCAGCGCCGCGACCGCGACCTCCGCGATGTCGTCGGCGTCGATGAAGGGCTCCTTGACGTCCCCGGCGGGGAAGGCGATCTCGCCGCCGAGCACCCCGTCCCGCAGGATGCCCTCGCTGAAGTTCTGGAAGAACCAGCTCGCCCGGATGACGGTCCACTCGGCGCCGTCCACCGCCACGGCCCGCTCGGCGGGCAGCGTCGCCTCCATGCCGCGCGCGGAGAGCAGCACCAGCCGCCGGGTCCCGCCGCGGACGGCCTGTTCGGCGAAGGCCCGGAGGGTGTCGGCGGCGCCCGGGTCGGCGATGTCGGGGTAGTACGCGAGGTACGCGGCGCCGGTGCCGTGCAGCGCGGGCGCCCAGGTGGTGCGGTCCTCCCAGTCGAAGGGCGGCTCGCCGCCGCGGGAGCCGATCCGGACCGGCCGTCCGGCGGCGGTCAGCCGCTCGGCGATCCGGCGGCCGGTCTTGCCGGTGCCGCCGAGCACCAGCGTCGTCGTGTGCTGCGTCTGCTGCGTCGTCGTGTGCTGCGTCGTGGTCATACGGACAGTCAACTGGGCCGTGGTGAGACGATCCATGGCCGAGAGGCTCGCCCGCATAAGCGTGCGTCTACGATGTGCGGCATGGACGCGCTGGCGAACCTGCTGGACGGACCGCGGGCCCGGGAGGCGTTTCTGCTGCGGGCCGTGATGGAGCCGCCGTGGTCGGTGCGGATCGAGGACCGGGCCCCGCTGTGTGTGATGACGATGGCGCGCGGCGAGGCGTGGGTGGTGCCCGACGCCGGTGAACCGCGGCGGCTGGGCCCGGGGGACGTGGCGGTCGTGCGCGGCCCGGATCCGTACACGGTGGCGGACTCCCCGGACACCCCGCCCCAGGCGTGGATCCTGCCGGGCGAGGAGTGCCGGACGGCGGACGGCCGGGACCTGGCCGAGGCGATGGCGCTGGGCGTGCGCACCTGGGCAACCACGCGGACGGCTCGACGACGCTGCTCATCGGCACCTATCCGCTGGACGGGGAGATCAGCGGGCGGCTGCTGGACGCGCTGCCGCCGCTGCTGGTGCTGGACGGCGAGGTGTGGGACTGCCCGCTGATGCCCTGGCTCGGCGAGGAGATCGTCAGGGACGAGGCGGGGCAGTCTGCGGTGCTGGACCGGCTGCTGGACCTGCTGCTGATCGCCGTGCTGCGGGCCTGGTTCGCCCGGCCGGAGGCGCAAGCCCCGGCCTGGTACCAGGCGCTGGGCGATCCAGTGGTGGGCCGGGCGCTGCGGCTGCTCCAGAACAACCCGGCGCATCCGTGGACGGTGGCGGGGCTGGCCGCGAAGGCGGGCGTCTCGCGGGCGGCGCTGGCCCGCCGCTTCACCGCGCTGGTGGGCGAGCCGCCGATGGCGTATCTGACCGGGTGGCGGCTGGCTCTCGCGGCCGATCTGCTGCGCGAGCAGGAGGCGACGCTGACGGCGGTGGCCCGGCAGGTGGGGTACGGCAGCGCGTTCGCGCTGTCCGCGGCGTTCAAGCGCGAACGCGGCGTCAGCCCGCGGGAGCACCGCGCCCGTGGTTCCGCGAAAACCGCGCGCTGACCGGCTGCCCGTACGGAGACGCCGGCTCACCCCGTGGGCGCGCCGCGCTCCCCACCGCGCACCGTCCGCATCCCCGCCGCGGGGCCCCGCAGACAGCCGTCCGGGCCGCAGGTGGTGGCGCGGTCGTAGAGGTCCATGAGGCGGCGGACGCCGCGGGCGATGTCGTACCGCTCGACCGCGTCCGGCACCGGGTACCGCCGCGGGCCCGCGGCCAGTTGGCGGCGGAGCGCGTCGGCGAGGGCGGCCGGGCCGGGGGCGACGCGGCGGGCGGCGGGGGCGGCGCCCGCGGGGAGTTCGTCGAGGGCCGGGCAGACGGTGTACAGCACGGGCAGCCCGGCCGCGAGGGCTTCCAGCGCGGCGAGCCCGAACGCCTCCTCGGCGGACGGCGCGACCAGGACGTCCATGGCGGCCAGCAGCCCGGGCAGCCCGGCGGGCCGGTCGTCGGGCGGGGCCACGGCCCCGTCCCGCTCCCCCAGCAGCCGGATCCGGTCGGCCGCGCCGAGCCGGGCGGCCAGGTCCTCCAGGGCGGGGCGCTCGGGCCCCTCGCCGACCAGCAGCAGCCGGGCCCCGGGTACGGCGGCGACGGCCCGCACCGCCACCTCGAACCGCTTGGCCGCCACCAGCCGTCCGACCGCTCCGACGACGAAGGCGTGGTCGGGGATGGCCAGGCGGGCGCGGGCGGCGGTGCGGGCGGCGGGGGCGAAGCGGAAGTGGCGGGCGTCGATGCCGTTGGGCACCAGATGGATGCGGTGGTTGGGCACGCCCCAGTCGCGCAGCCGGTCGGCGACGGCGGCCGAGACGGCGACGGTCGCCGAGCCCAGCCGTTCGGCGGCCAGATAGCGGGCGCGGACGGCGGGGCTGAGGGGGTGGCCGTCCACGCTGCGCGCGCCCAGGGCGTGTTCGGTGGCGATCACGGCCCGTACGCCCGCCAGCCGGGCGGCGATCCGGCCCAGGACGCAGGCCCGGTAGAGGTGGGTGTGCACCACGTCGTAGCCGCCGGAGCGGATGGTGCGCACCAGGGCGGGCAGCGCCCGCAGCTCGCCCGCGCGGCCGTCCAGGGGCAGATGGGTGACCGGGATGCCGTCGGCGCGGATGCCGTGGGCGGTTCTGCCCGGTGCGGCGAGGGCAACCACGTCGCAGCGCACCGGCACATGGCGCAGCAGCAGCCGCAGTTGCTGTTCGGCGCCGCCCGCGCCGAGGCGGGAGATGATGTGCAGAACTCTCATCGGGCGACCCCGCCCCATCCTCCGTTGTGCAGCCGCGGATTCGTTGATTCGCTTCTTTTCACGCGATCCCCGACCTTGCCAGAGGGCGGGATGTAAATCACGTAAGACGCGCGCTGATGGGCCGTCAGGGTGGCGCTTTCACGGCCTATCACCAAAGGCGCGCCGAAAATCCGATGTGCGCAATACCGCCACATCCGATTGTTACCTTCTCATCTCGCGCGATGACATGACGAATGTGGTCCGTTCGGGTCATCGCGGCGCGTCATCCGGTTTCCAGACAGCCCGCGGGAGCGCCCATGTCTGCACAGACCCCCGTCAGAGATTCGAGAAACGCACGAGATCCGCGTCGTGGAGTCGCCCCCGCCGCCGCGCGCACCGCCGGGCACGCCGCCGCACCCCCGCATGCGCGCCCCGCCCCGGATGCCGTGCACCCGCGCCCGGCCGCGGTGTACGAGTACAAGCGGTACAGCGAGCTGGCGGGCCCGCTGACGGAGCCGCCCGCCGACCGCCCGTACCGGGTGCGCAGCCGCAGCCTGCTGGCGCAGGAGCCGCACCGGTTCCGGGCGGCGCTGCTGCTGTGCGGGGCGCCGGTGTGCTCGGCGCTGCTGCTGTTCTGGCTGCTGCGGCCGGACCACTGGGCGGCGCGCACCCATGTGACGGCGTGGGAGACCGCGGCGGATGTCGCGATGCTGGTCTCGATCGCGCTGATCGAGACGTTCCGGCTGGTCACGGTCATCTCCAACGCGCACGCGACGCTGGTGGCCCGGGATCCGGTGCCGGTGACCGCCGAGCACGGCACCCGGGTGGCGTTCCTGACGAGTTTCGTGCCCGGCAAGGAGCCGATCGCGATGGTCCGGGCCACGCTGGAGGGCGCGGTGCGCATCCGGCACCAGGGGACGCTGGACGTCTGGCTGCTGGACGAGGGGGACGACGCGGAGGTCAAGGAGCTGTGCGCGCGGCTGGGCGTACGGCACTTCTCCCGCAAGGGAGTCGAGAAGTGGAACCAGCCGAAGGGCGCTTTCCGGGCGAAGACGAAGCACGGGAATTACAACGCCTGGCTGGACGCGCACGGGGACGCTTATGAATTCATGGCGTGCGTGGACACCGACCATGTGCCGCTGCCCAACTTCCTGGAGCGCATGCTGGGTTACTTCCGCGATCCGAATGTGTCCTTCGTGGTGGGACCGCAGGTGTACGGGAACTACGACACCGCCGTCACCAAGGCCGCCGAAAGCCAGCAGTTCCTGTTCCACGCGCTGATCCAGCGGGCCGGGAACGCGTACGGCAGCCCGATGTTCGTGGGCACCAACAACGCGGTGCGGATCAGCGCGCTGCGCAGCATCGGCGGGCTGTACGACTCGATCACCGAGGACATGGCCACCGGCTTCGAGCTGCACCGCCACCGCAACCCGGCCACCGGCAAGAAGTGGCGCTCGGTGTACACCCCGGACGTGCTCGCGGTCGGCGAGGGACCCAGCTCCTGGACGGACTTCTTCACCCAGCAGATGCGGTGGAGCCGGGGCACCTACGAGACGGTGCTCAAGCAGTTCTGGAAGGCGCCGTTCACGCTGTCGCCCGGCAAGCTGCTCAACTACACGCTACTGATCACGTACTACCCGATGACCGCGGTCAACTGGGTGCTCTCGGCGCTGTCCTGCACGCTGTTCCTGATGCTGGGCGCGGCCGGGCTCCACATCCCGGCCGAGCTGTGGATGATGCTCTACAGCGACGCCGCCATGCTCCAGATCGGGCTGTACATCTGGAACCGCCGCCACAACGTCTCCCCGCACGAGCCCGAGGGGTCGGGCGGACTCGCCGGGATGCTGCTCTCCGCCCTGTCCGCGCCGATCTACGTCAAGTCGCTGTTCGACGCGGTGCTGCGGCGCAAGAGCCGGTTCGTGGTCACGCCCAAGGGCGATTCGTCCAGCCCGGACCGGCTCTCCACGTTCCGCATCCACCTGCTGTGGGGAGGGCTCTTCGGCACCTCGCTCGCGGCCTCGTTCTTCCTGGGGCACACCCACGCGGCGATGCGGACGTGGGCCGTCCTCGCGCTCGCGCTGTGCCTGGCGCCGGTGGTCGTCTGGTACGGCGGGGTGGTGCGGGGCCGGCGCCGCCCGGTGGCGGCGCCGGCCGTACCGACCGCGCGTGCGGACAGCCAGGGCCCGTGCGCCCCGGCGAAGGACCCGGACGCGGTGTGCGCCCTGTGACGCCGGGCGGGCTTTGATACCGGACGCCTCAGCGGCGGCCCGGGCCATGTGGGTGACGGTGGCCCGGGCCGTGTGCGTTCCGGGCCAGCCCGAGCGCGTACTCGGGCCACCAGTGGCCCGCCGGGGGCCCGCCGTTGCACGTCCCGTCGGATTCGCCGGGCCGCTTGATCCACAGATACGCGTCCACCAGCCGGTCCCCGGTGTGGGTGCTCGGCGGCTCCCCCAGCGCCCGCCCCGGCGGGTTGCACCAGGCCTCCGCCGACCGGGCCCCGTGCCGGGCCGCGCCGCGGCGCCGCAGCGGGCCGTTGCCGTTGCGGCTGGTGTCGATGACGAAGTGCGCTCCGCCGACCGCCCTGGACAGCCGGTGGCCGTACCGCTTGGTGCGGCCGGTGGGCTGGAAGTTGGAGACGTTCAGGGAGAAGCCGTCCGCCTGCGCGATGCCGCTCTTGAGCAGCGGGACCATCAGCCGGGCGGGGTTCTTGATCCAGCCCGCGTTCCCGGCGTCCAGGTACACCCGTACGCGGGGCAGTGCGGCGAACGCGGCGACCGCGTCGCGCAGCAGCGTCAGCCGGGGGCCGACCATGCGGCGGGGCACACAGCCGTCGACGACCTGCGCCACCGCGTCGGGCTCCAGCACGACGATCGCCTTCCGGTCGCCGATGCCGAGCGCGACCTGCTCGATCCACCTCCGGTAGACCGCGCCGTTCGCCGCGCCGCCCGCCGAGTACCCGCCGCAGTCCCGGTACGGGATGTTGTAGGCGACCAGCACCGGGGTGGTGCCGGTCCGGGCCGCGGATTCGGTGATGAAGCGCACCCGTTCGCGAGGGGGCTGCGGGCCGAGCCATTCGGCGACCGGCTGCCGGGCGATCCGGGCGATCAGCGCCGCGTCCCTGCTCTTGTCCTCGTGCTTGCTGCCGTTCTTCCCTTCCTCCTCCCGCTCACGGACATGGCGGGCGGCCGGGCCGTCCGGGTTCACCCAGAGCCCGCCCCGCCGCGGTGGGGGGTCGGACAGCTGACATCCGCTCAGCGGCACCACCATCGCCACCACACCGCATGCGGCGACCGTCACCAATCGCCGCATAACCGACTTTTTTGGATCTTTCTCGCGCATGCGACGCATCATGGCACTGCGTGCCGTCGGTTCAGTGGACGTCGCGTCCGTGGTCGGCGTCGTGGTGGTCGGCGTCCTCCGTGCGCCACAGCGGATGCTCGCGGGCCGCCCACTCCGGGTCGACCCGCCCGGTGCGCATCCCGCGCCGCGCCTCCGGATCGGCGAGCGCCTTCCCGATGTGCCCGATCACCACGATGCCGACGGCCAGCGCCAGCCAGTCGTGGACGAACGTGGCGCCGGTGCGCCACATCAGCGGGGCCAGCCCGGTGAACCACATCAGCGACCCGGTGGCCGCCATCACCAGCATCGCGCCCGCGGTCCAGGCGGCGTACACCTTCTGGCCCGCGTTGAACTTCCCCGCCGGGCGCTCCGCACGGCTGTGGTCGCGGCGCAGCGCGGCCCGCAGCCAGCGGCGGTCGTGCGGTCCGAAGCGGTTGAGGCGGCCCAGATCGGCCCGGAACGCGCGCGAGGCGAGACCGGCGAGGGCCGGGACGGGCGTCAGGATGCCGGTCCACTCGTGGACGGTGACCACGAGGGCGCGGCGGCCCACGAGTTGGGCCAGGGCGGGTACGTACAGACAGGCCGCGCTCACCACGCACACGCCCACCAGGGCGGCCGTCGTGCGGTGGATCCAGCGCTCGGCGGGCGTGAAGCGGCGCACCCGGCGCGCGGTGGCGGCCGGGGCCGCGGCGGTCTCAGACAGTGGGGGCATCGTCGCGTCCGTTCGACTCGCCGACCCAGGCGTCCACGTCGTACCCGCGGTCCTCCCAGTAGCCGGGGCGCACCTCGTCGGTGACGGTGATGCCGGAGAGCCACTTCGCCGACTTGTAGAAGTACATGGGCGCGACATAGAGCCGGACCGGGCCGCCGTGCGCATGGCCCAGCGGCTTGTCCTGCATCCGCAGCGCCACCAGGACGTCGGGGCGGCGCGCCTGGTCGAGGGTGAGGCTCTCGGAGTACGCGCCGTCGAAACAGGTGAACCGGACCGCCTTGGCGCGCGGGCTCACCCCGGCGGCGTCCAGCAGCGTGGACAGCCGCACCCCCTCGAACGGCGTCTTCGGCACCCGCCACCCGGTGACGCACTGGACGTCCCGGACGAGCCGGGCCTGCGGAGTGTCGGCGAGCCGGTACGGAGGTGAGGCGGTACGGAGGTCAGTACCGGAACCCGCCGCCGTTGGGCAGCAGCCCGGTCACCCCGGTGGGGTCCTTGTCGGCCACCGCGCCGAGCGCGCTCTCCAGCCCGCGCTGCGCCCAGGGCGCGACGGCCATCCCGGCGGCGCCGAGGCCGAGCATGCCGAGCAGGATGCGGCGGCCGACCGGTGCGCCGCGGCCATCGCCGTGCTCGTCGTCGCCGGGGGTTGCGTCCATGTGCTGATGAGACCACCGGGGGGCGTGGCGCGCCATCGTCTGTGGCTTTTCGTCAGACTTCCGTCAGAACTGAACGCGCCCGGGAACTGCTGGAAACTACGACACCGCCCTGGCCGCCGCGCGCCCCGCCGTCCGCCCCGAGAAGAGGCAGCCGCCCAGGAAGGTGCCCTCCAGTGACCGGTAGCCGTGCACGCCACCGCCGCCGAACCCCGCTGCCTCACCGGCCGCGTAGACGCCGGGCAGCGGCTCCCCGCCCTCCGTCAGTACCCGCGACGACAGGTCCGTCTCCAGCCCGCCCAGGGTCTTGCGGGTGAGGATGTTCAGCCGCACGGCGATCAGCGGGCCCGCCTTGGGGTCGAGGATGCGGTGCGGGGCGGCGGTGCGGATGAGGCGGTCGGCGATGTACTTGCGGGTCCCGCGCAGGGCGGTGACCTGGAGGTCCTTGGTGTAGGGGTTGGCGATCTCGCGGTCCCGGGCCACGATCTCGCGGCGCAGCTCGGCCTCGTCGATGAGCGGGTCCTTGGTGAGGGCGTTCATCCGCCGTACGAGGGGGGGCAGCGAGCGTTCGACGATGAAGTCGGCGCCGTGGTCCATGAACGCCTGGACCGGTCCCGGCGCCCCGGCCCGCCCGCGCCCCAGCACATCGCGGACGCTCTTGCCGGTGAGGTCCGGGTTCTGCTCGGAGCCGGAGAGCGCGAACTCCTTCTCGATGATCTTCCTCGTGAGGACGAACCAGGTGTAGTCGTATCCGGTCCGCATGATGTGTTCGAGGGTGCCGAGGGTGTCGAAGCCGGGGAAGAGCGGGACCGGCAGCCGCCTGCCGCGGGCGTCGAACCAGAGCGACGAGGGGCCGGGCAGGATGCGGATGCCGTGCCGGGGCCAGATCGGGTTCCAGTTCTCGATGCCCTCGGTGTAGTGCCACATCCGGTCGCGGTTGATGAGGTGGCCGCCCGCGGCCTCCGCGACGCCGAGCATCTTGCCGTCCACGTGCGCGGGGACACCGGAGATCATCCGCTCGGGCGGGGAGCCCAGCCGCTCGGGCCAGTTGGCGCGTACGAGGTCGTGGTTGCCGCCGATGCCGCCGGAGGTGATGATCACGGCTTGGGCGCGCAGCTCGAAGGAACCGGTCACCTCGCGGCTGCTGGCCGTGCCCCGCTCGGCGCGGCTCGGCTCCAGCACCTCGCCGGTGACGGTGTCGACGGCGCCCGCGCTGCGCGAGAGCCCGGTGACCCGGTGCCGGAACCGCAGGTCGACCAGGCCGCGGGCGGCCGCGGCGCGCACCCGGCGCTCGAAGGGGGCGACGACGCCGGGTCCGGTGCCCCAGGTGATGTGGAAGCGGGGTACGGAGTTGCCGTGCCCGGTCGCGTCGTAGCCGCCGCGCTCGGCCCAGCCGACGAGGGGGAACAGCCGCAGCCCCTGGGCGTGCAGCCAGGACCGCTTCTCGCCCGCCGCGAAGTCCACGTACGCCTCGGCCCAGCGGCGCGGCCAGTGGTCCTCGTCACGGTCGAACCCGGCCGTGCCCAGCCAGTCCTGCCAGGCGAGTTCGCGGCTGTCGCGGATGCGCAGCCGGCGCTGTTCGGGCGAGTCGACGAGGAAGAGGCCGCCGAAGGACCAGTGGGCCTGGCCGCCGAGCGACTGCTCGGGCTCCTGGTCGAGCAGGATGACCTTGCGGCCCGCGTCGGCCAGCTCGGCGGTGGCCGCGAGGCCCGCCAGGCCCGCCCCGACCACGATCACATCCGCGTCGTACGCCATGGTTGGTGGTATCCCGTCCTCGTCAGCCGGTCGACGGTGTCGTCGGGTGCGATCCTGCCTACCGGCCAGTACGTCGTCAACTGGTCCGGAAGCGGGGGTGAGAGCGCTTTCCGGACACCGTCATCCTCAGGCTATAGCTCTCTTGTGCAGCAAAACGGAACAATCCCTCATCACTATTGGACACGGTTCAGCCAAACCGGCATCATCAACGACCATGGCTGACCGCTCCGTTGAGCAACCCGGGCCGCCGTACCCGGCGGACAAGCGCATCGTGAATCCGACACTTGTCACCCCCGGCCCCCAGCCCATCGAGGCGGGTGACGCCGTCACCCCGCACATCCTCCAGGGCGAGGTCATCGGCCCCCGGCACGCCCGCGCCCGCCGCCGGGGCATCGACCCGCGGCGCAAGGCGGCCGCCGGGGCGATCCTGCTGTCGGCCACCGGCGCGGCCACCGCGCTCTTCATGCTCATGGGCAAGGACGCGCGCCAGGCGCAGGCCGCCCCGGGGCACGACAGCTCCCCCACCGCCCCCGACGAGCCCGAGCCGAAGGCCGCCGCGTTCGGCGATTCGGCCGTCGGCGACGAGCCGCTGCGCGGTTCGCGCACGACCGAGCCCGCGGCCCCGGCGCCCGCCGCGCAGCCCGCCACCCAGGCCCCGGCCGCCCCCGCCGCCGAGCAGCGCACCCCGTCCTCCGGTCAGCAGCCCGGGCCCGGCTGGTCCGAGGCGGCCGAGAGGTGGCGGGAGCGGGCCGAGGAGTGGCGGCAGTGGGCCGGTGAGCAGGCCCGGCGACAGGCGGAACGGCAGGCCGACGGCCAGGGCGGCGCCGGTCAGGGCCAGGGACAGGGCCAGGGCGGCTGGGGGAACGGTCAGGGGAACGGCAACGGCTACCCCGGCGGATCCGGTCCGTACGGCCAGGGCGGCGGCGGACCGTACGGCCAGGGCGGCGGATCCGGCCCGTACGGCGGCCACGGCGGACAGGGCGGCCCCTACGGCGGCGGCCCCTACGGCGGTGGCCCCTACGGCGGTGGCCCCTACGGCGGTGGCCCCTCGCGCTGACCGCGGCGCCATCTGCTTGTATGGCCGTATGCCTGATCAGGAGCCGCTTTCCGCCGACGAACTGCTGGACATCGTGGACGAGCAGGACCGGGTGATCAGCCAGGCCCGTCGCGGTGACGCCACGGCACACCGGCTGCGCCACCGCTGCGCCTTCGTCCTCGTGCGCGACGCCGAGGGCCGCGTCTTCGTCCACCGCCGCACCGACCGGAAGCTGGTCTTCCCCTCGCTGTACGACATGTTCGTCGGCGGGGTCGTCGCGGCGGGCGAGAGCTACGACGAGGCGGCTATGCGGGAGGCGGAGGAGGAGCTGGGCGTCCAGGGGCTCCCCGCGCCCGTACCGCTGTTCTCCTTCCTCTTCGACACGCCGGAACACACCTGGTGGTCCCGGGTCTACGAGGTCCGCTGCGACCTCCCCGTCGCACCGCAGGCCGACGAGATCGCCTGGCACGCCTTCCTCACCGACGACGAGCTGGAACGGCGACTCACCGAGTGGGAGTGGGTGCCGGACGGCGCGGAGGCGTACCGGCGGCTCCAGGAGTGGCGCCGCGAGAGGCCCACCCCGTGACCGCAGGCAGACTCGCGGACGCCGTGGCGGGCATCCGGCTGTGGTTCGCGCCCGAACGGCTCCGCGAGGAGGGCGACACCCCCGACTACCGCTTCTCGCTCGCCAACGAGCGCACCTTCCTCGCCTGGCTGCGCACCGCGATGGCCCTGGTGGGCGGCGGTTTCGCGGTCGACCAGTTCCTGCCGGACACCGGGCGGGTGCTCCGGCTGGCCCTCGCGCTCACCCTGCTCGCGGGCGGCGCGGTGTGCGCCCTGCGCGCCATCAACCACTGGATCCGCTGCGAGCGGGCCATGCGGCGCGGCGAGGACCTGCCGGTGTCGCGCTTCCCGGTGATGCTGGGGCTGGCCGTCGGGGTGGTCGCGCTGCTGATGGTGCTCGTCGTCGCCGTGGGGTGGGGCGGGTGACCGAGCCGGTGCGGGACCCCGGGCTCCAGCCGGAGCGCACCCGGCTGGCGTGGCGGCGTACGACGCTGGCCTGCGCCGTGGCCGCCTCGCTCGCCGGGCGGCAGACCCTGCACGCGGGCGGCGGCCCGCTCCCGGTGCTCGCCCTGTCGCTGGTCGTCCTGTCCTGGCTGACCTTCGTGGCCGTGGCCCACCGCCGCGTCCGCCACCTGCACGCCCCGCGCCCGCCCCTGCTGTCCCCGCGCGCGGCGGTGGCCGCCGTGGGCTGCGTGATGGGCGCGGCGGTGTGCGGCGCGGCGATGCTGCGCTGATTTTCTGGGGCTCGGTCAGTCGACCGTGATGACGATCTTGCCGCGGGTGTGGCCCTCCGCGTTGCGCTGCTGCGCCTCCGCCGTCCGCTCCAGCGGGTACGTCGCCGACACCTCGACCCCCAGCGCGCCGCGCTCGGCGAGGTCGGTCAGGTCCTGGAGGTCGTCGGGGTCGGGGCGGACGAAGACATAAGCGCCGCCGAGGCCGAGGACCGCGGGGTCGGCGATGGACGCCAGCCTGCCGCCGGGCGCCAGCACCTCCGTGGAGGCGGTGAGGGCGTCGCCGCCGACCAGGTCGAACGCGGCCTGCACCCCGTCGGGGGCGAGCGCCCGCACCCGCTCGGCCAGCCCCTCCCCGTACACGGTCGGCTCGGCGCCCAGCGACCGCAGATAGTCGTGGTTGTGCTCACCGGCGGTCCCGATGACGCGGGCGCCCAGGTGCCGGGCCAGCTGCACCGCCATCGAGCCGACGCCCCCGGCGGCCGCGTGCACCAGCACCGTGTCCCCCTCGCCGACCCGCAGCGCGCCGACCAGCGTCTGGTAGGCCGTCAGCCCCGCCAGCGGGATGCCCGCGGCCTGCTCGAAGGAGAGGTTCCGCGGCTTGCGGGCGAGCGTGCGCAGCGGCGCGGCCACGTACTCGGCGCAGGTGCCGCGGGAGAGGAAGTCCTCGCGTACGTACCCGATCACCTCGTCCCCGGGCTGGAACCCGGTCACCGCCGGTCCGGTCTGCTCCACCACCCCGGCGACGTCCCAGCCCGGGATGACCGGGAAGACGGCGTCCAGGACGGGGTCGAGATAGCCCGCCTGCGCCTTCCAGTCGACGGGGTTCACGGCGGCGGCCTTGACCCTGACCAGCACCGAGTCGGGCCCGACCTTGGGGTCCCGGACCTCGCCGAATTCGAGGACCTCGGGGCCGCCGTAGCGGCGGTAGCTGATGGCCTTCATGGTGGCTGCTCCTTGCGGTTCCTTGTGACGGTGGCGCAGTAACGGGGGCGCAGTAACGGTTGCGCATCCCCTACGACGCTCCTGCTCGGGAACCGGCACCGCAAATCCAGTCCGGGTGGGTTCAGTCGGCGGCGCGGTGCGGGACCTGGGCCGCCGCCGGGGGCAGCGCGGCCCGCGGCTCCGCCCCCGCGAACCAGAAGCCGAGCAGGAACGCGGCCGTCGACTCCAGGTGGCGGGCCCGCTCCAGGCGGCCCCCGTCCAGCGGTACGCAGCCCATGTCACGTACGAGGGTCCGTACGGCCTCCAGCGCGCCCTCGTCGTCCCCGCACAGCGGCACCGCGAGCGGGCCGTCCGCGAAGACCGGCGGGGTCATCCGCCACACCGAGTCCGCGCACAGGTTGAAGCCCTTCACCACCGTGCGCCCCCACCGCCCGCGCGGCGATGCGCTCGGCCATTCCCGGGCCGCCGTCGGTGGCGAGGACGAACCGGCCGGGGACGATGGCGTTGGTGCAGTCGATCAGCGCCCGGCCGCTCAGCGTCCCCTCCCCCGCGCCCGCCGCCTCCAGGGTGGCCGACACCCCTTCGTACGCGACGGCGAGCAGCGTCGCCTCCCCGAACCCGGCGGCCTCGCGCAGCGATCCGGCCCGTGCGCCGTGGCCGATCCGTTCCGCCAGCGCCCGTGCGTTGGCGGGGGTGCGGCCTCCGATGAACAGCGTGTGGCCCGCCCGCGCCCACTGCCCCGCCAGCCCCTCGGCCATGGTTCCCGTGCCCAGCACTCCGATCCGCATCGCGCGGCCTCCTCGTCGTATCCGAAGCGGCGTGTGCCGCCTGCTGGATGAGGACACCAGGAACTCCGTTGCACACCCCGAGGTGCCCAACGGATCCGCTAGGCCGGTACGGACGCCCGCCACCAGGAGGCTTGAGTGACGACGACACCCCCGCACCCCTCGCCCACCGGCCGGTTCATCGCCGACTGCCGGGCCCGGATCGGCTTCGACCTGCTGACCGGCACCTGGACCGCCGTGGTGCTCTTCGGGCTGCGCGAGGGTCCGCGCCGCCCCGGCGAGCTGCGCGCGGCGATCGGCGGCATCAGCGCCAAGGTGCTCAACGAGACGCTGCGCCGTCTGGAGGACGACGGGCTGGTGGAGCGCCACCGGTACGCGGAGGCGCCGCCGCGCGTCGAGTACGCGCTGACGGCCCTGGGCCGGACCCTGCTGGGCCCGCTCGAGGCGCTGGGCTCCTGGGGCATCGAGCACGGCGACGCGGTCGTCGAGGCCCAGGAGCGCGCCGAGCGGCGGCGGGAGGCAACCGGTGACGGCCGGACACTGGACTACATACCGACTGGTCGGCATCATGAGGTGGACATGGAATGAGCGACAGGCAATGAACCGTCCGCCCGCCTCCCAGGGAAGAAGAGACCCGATGAACGCAGCCAATCCGCCAGGACTCGACCTGACGCGGCTCCGCGCCCATCTCGACCGCGAACGGCCGGGGCTGGTGGGCGGCGAGCTGAGTGCGGAGCTGATCGAGGGCGGCCGGTCGAATCTCACCTACGCGGTCACCGACGGCACCTCCCGCTGGGTGGTCCGCCGCCCGCCGCTGGGGCATGTGCTGGCCACCGCCCATGACATGCGGCGCGAGCACCGGGTGATCAGCGCGCTGCATCCGACCAGCGTGCCGGTGCCGGAGCCGGTGCTGCTGTGCGAGGACGACGCGGTGGTCGGGGCGCCGTTCTACGTCATGGAGTTCGTGGAGGGCACTCCGTACCGTACGGCCGAGCAGCTGGCCGCCATCGGGCCGGAGCGCACCCGGGGCGTGGTGCTGTCCCTGGTGGACACGCTCGTCGCGCTGCACTCCGTCGATCCTGCCGGGGTCGGGCTCGGCGACTTCGGGCGGCCGGAGGGCTTCCTGGAGCGGCAGTTGCGGCGCTGGGGCAAGCAGCTGGAGGCCTCGCGCAGCCGTGAGCTGCCGGGCATCGACGAGCTGCACGCCCGGCTCGCCAAGGCGCTGCCCGCCTCCCCCGCGCCCACCGTGGTGCACGGCGACTACCGCCTGGACAACGTCCTCGTGGGCACCGACGACCGGATCAAGGCGATCCTCGACTGGGAAATGTCCACGCTCGGCGATCCGCTGACCGACCTCGGCCTGATCGTGATGTACAGCGAACATCCCACCCTCGACGACGCGCCCATCTCCTCCACCCAGGGCGCCCCCGGCCACCCGGGGACGGACGAACTGGTCCAGCGGTACGCGGAGGGCTCGGGCCGGGACGTGAGCGGCATCGCCTGGTACACCGCCTTCGCCTACTTCAAGCTCGCGGTGATCTTGGAGGGCATCCACTACCGCTTCACCCTCGGACAGACCCTGGGCGCGGGCTTCGACCGCATCGGCGCGATCGTCCCGGGCTTCATCCACAACGGCCTCACCACCCTCCAGGAGAGCTGAGACACCTCATGGACTTCGCATTCGACGCCCGCACCGAAGAACTCCGCGCCAAGCTGCTGACCTTCATGGACGAGCACGTCTACCCGGCCGAGGCGATCGCGGCCGAGCAGCGCGCCAAGCTCGGTTCGCCCTGGGACACCCCGGCCGTCGTGGACGAGCTGAAGGCCGAGGCCCGCAAGCAAGGGCTGTGGAACCTGTTCCTGCCCGACTCCGCGTACGGCGCCGGGCTGACCAACCTCCAGTACGCCCCGCTCGCCGAGATCACCGGCCGCAGCCCCCAGCTCGCCCCCACCGCCCTCAACTGCGCCGCGCCGGACACCGGCAACATGGAGGTGCTCGCCCAGTTCGGCAGCGAGCAGCAGCGCAAGCAGTGGCTGGAGCCGCTGCTCGCGGGCGAGATCCGGTCGGCCTTCGCGATGACCGAGCCGGAGGTGGCCTCGTCCGACGCGACCAATATCGAGACCCGGATCGAGCGGGACGGCGACGACTACGTCATCACCGGGCGCAAGTGGTACATCTCCGGGGCCATGAACCCCGACTGCAAGATCTTCATCGTGATGGGCAAGACCGACCCCGAGGGCGCGGACGTGCGCCGCCAGCAGTCGATGGTGCTGGTGCCGCGCGATACGCCCGGGGTCGAGGTGCGGCGGGCGATGACGGTGTACGGCTACGAGGACCACTACCACGGCGGCCACGCCGAGGTCGTCTTCGACCGGGCCCGGGTCCCCGCCGCGAACCTCATCGGCGAGGAGGGCGGCGGCTTCGCCATCGCCCAGGCCCGGCTGGGCCCCGGCCGCATCCACCACTGCATGCGGCTGATCGGCATGGCCGAGCGGGGCATCGAGCTGATGTGCCGCCGGGCGGTGGCCCGGCAGGCGTTCGGCAAGGCGCTCGCCCAGCAGGGGCAGGTCCACGAGTGGATCGCGGATGCCCGGGTGGCGGTCGAGCAGCTGCGGCTGCTGGTGCTGAAGACGGCCTGGATGATGGACACGGTCGGCAACCGGGAGGCGCACACCGAGATCCAGGCCATCAAGATCGCCACGCCGCGGACGGTGGTGGGGATCCTGGACCAGGCGGTGCAGCTGCATGGCGCGGGCGGGGTCAGCCAGGACTTCCCGCTGGCCGAGCTGTGGGCGGCGGCCCGTACGCTGCGGCTGGCCGATGGCCCGGACGAGGTGCATCAGCGGTCGCTGGCGCGGCGCGAGCTGAAGCGATACCTGTAACCGGGGCTCCGCCCCGGACCCCGGTCCTCAAGCGCCGGACGGGCTGGAAAATCCAGCCCGTCCGGCGCTTGACACTTTATGGCCGTAGCGCTCGCAACAGGAGGTCGGCCAGGTGGTCGGCCACCTGCTGGGGGGCGAGGGAGCCGCCGGGGCGGTACCAGGTGCCCAGGTGGTGGACGGAGCCGAAGTGGTAGTCGACCACCAGGTCCGCCGGGGTGTCGGCGCTGAACACCCCGGTCCGCTGGCCCTCCTCGACGAGCGCGCGGAACCGCTCGTGGTAGCGGCGCCGCTCGGCCCGTACCTGCTTGTACTTCTCCGGGCTCAGATGGTGCATCGACCGGAAGAAGATCGTGGTGTCGTCGAGGTTCTCGATGGTGGTCACGACGACGTCGGCCGCCGCGCCCCGCAGCCGCTGCTCTACGGGAGCGTCCGCGTCCGCGAAGGCGTCGAGCCGTTCCTGCTGGAGGCGGAGCACCCGGCCGTAGATCTCGTGGAGCAGATCGTCCTTGGAGCCGAAGTAGTGGTACAGCGCGCCCTTGGTGACCCCCGCCGCCTCGACGATCTCCTGGACGGACGTCCGGTCGAACCCGCGCTCCGCGAAGAGGCGGGTGGCAGCGGCCAGCAGCCGCCGCGGCACCGGCTGTCCGTCGCCGTTCGTCGTTCTGGCCATGGTCGCCACCCGCTTCTCTTCCGTTCTCATCCTCGCAGTTCTCGTCGGAGGATCTTGCCACTGGTCGTCTTCGGAAGGTCGGGCAGGATGTCGACCTCCCGCGGGTACTTGTACGCGGCGAGCCGGTCCGCGCAATAGGCGGCCAGCTCGTCCGGCGTGACCTCGGCCCCGGGCCGCAGACTCACGTACGCCTTGACCGTTTCGCCCCGGTAGGGGTGCGGCTTGCCGACGACGGCCGCCTCGCGGACGGCTGGGTGAGTGTAGAGCACGTCCTCGACCTCGCGCGGCCACACCTTGAACCCGGAGGCGTTGATCATGTCCTTCTTGCGGTCGACGACGTACAGCCAGCCGTCCTCGTCCATGAAGCCGATGTCCCCGGTGCGCAGTTCGCCCCCGGGCATACCGGCCTCGGTGGCGTCGGGGCGGCGCCAGTAGCCGGGGACGACCATGGGGCCGCTCACCACGATCTCGCCGGGCTCGCCGAACGGCACGTCCTTCCCGTCGTCCCCGGCGATCCGTACGACGGTGTCCGCGCCGGGCACGCCGACCGCCAGGGTGCCGGAGACCGGGTCGACGGGGGCCCGCACACCGGGCGGGACGCTGGCGCAGGGGGCGGTGCACTCGGTGAGCCCGTAGCCGTTGTGCAGATACGGGCCGAGGGCCGACTCGAACCGCTCGACCAGCGCGGGCGGCAGCGGGGCGCCGCCGGAGGAGATGATCCGGAAGGACGAGAAGTGGTCGCGGGTCGCCTGCGGATGGGCCATCAGCGCCATGAAGGCGGTGGAGGGGCCGACGGTGTACGCGGGGCGGTGTTCGGCGAACGCGTCCAGGACGACACCGGTCTCGAAGCGGTACGCCAGCGCGAGCGTCCCGGCCCCGGCGAGGCTCGCGCCCAGCTCGCAGACCATGCCGGTGATGTGGAACAGCGGCGCCAGCGCGAAGATCGCCGAGCCCGGGGGCAGCTCGTGGAGGAGGTGCTGCCGGTCGGCGTTGTAGGAGACGTTGCCATGGGTGTTGATGGCGCCCTTGGGGGTGCCGCTGGTCCCCGACGTATAGCTGATCAGCGCGGTGTCGCCGGGCGCGGGCTCGGGGACGGCGGGCGGCCGGGCACCGGCGCGGGCGGCAGCGAGGAGGTCGTCGGTGTCCTCGGGGACCGGGATGCGCTCGTCGCGCAGCACCCGCTCGTCGTTCCGGGTCTGGAAGTCGTACGCGTCGGCGGTGAGCGCGATGCGCACCGGGGTGTCCGCGGCCGTCTCCCGTATGTACGCCTCCCAGCCGGTGCGGGCGCACACCAGGGCGGTGACCTCGGCGTCGGTCAGGATGTGGGTGAGTTCGCCGCCCTTGTACATGGGGTTGACGGGGACCACGGCCGCGCCCGCCTTCCACGCGCCGAGCAGCGCGATCACGAAGTGCGGGGTGTTCTGGAGCATGATCGCGAGCCGGTCGCCGGGGGCGAAGCCGCGCGCGGCGAGGTGGCCCGCCAGCCCGTCCGACAGCTCGTCCAGCTCCCGGTAGCTGACCCGGCCGTCGAAGTAGGCGATCGCGGGGTGGTCCGGGGCGTCGCGCACGGCCTCCCGGAAGGCGTGCAGCACGCTCGGCCGGGGGGTGATCGGCTCGCGCTGCTTCTCGGTGAGCCGGGCGAGCCAGGGCTGGTCCTGGTACGACGTCATCGCGGTGGCCTCTCTTCGGTCTCTTCCAGGGTGCGCTGCACGCGGTTCATGCCCCGCAGCCACCGCTCGGTGTCGGTGGCGCGGGTGGCGTAGTACCCGGCCACCTCGGGGTGCGGCAGAATCAGGAACCGATTCTCGGCGATGCCCTTCAGCACGGCGTCGGCGACCTCTTCCGGTTCGATCGCGGTGGGCAGGAGCACCAGGTCTCCGGCGGTTCCGCTGTCCTCCAGCATGTTGGTGCGCACGCCCTGCGGGCACACGGCGTGCACCTGGACGCCGCGGTGGCGGTAGGTGGCGAAAAGCCATTCGGCGAAGGCGAGCGCCGCGTGCTTGGAGACGCTGTACGGTGCCGAGCCGACCATGGTGAGCAGCCCGGCGGCGGACACGGTGGAGACGAAACGGCCCTCGCCGCGCTCCAGCCAGTCGGGCAGCAGCGCGCGGGCGGCCCGGACGTGGGCCATCACGTTGACGTCCCAGGCCTCGGCCCACAGCGCCTCGTCGGCCTCGGGGCCGCCGCCGTGGCCGACGCCCGCGTTGGCGCAGAAGATGTCGATGCCGCCGCCGAGCGCATCGCGGGCGGCGGGCACCACCCCGGAGGCGTCACCGGGGACGGCGGTGCCGCCGATCTCGGCGGCGACGGCCTCCGCCCCGGCCGCGTCGAGGTCGTTGACCACGACCCGGGCGCCCTCGGCGGCGAAGCGGCGGGCCAGGGCGGCGCCGATGCCGCCTCCCGCCCCGGTGACGACAACTCGCGCTCCACGCACGGTATCCACGATTGAGACGCTCCTCGGATGCGGCGCGGCCGTCGGCCCGGATCGGCCCGGCCGCACCGGCAGACTAACCAGTCGGTATGTTGAAGGGAAGAGGGCGCGGGGCTGACCGGCGGATGACGTCGCGCCGACCGCGGGGACGGACTCACGGTCGTACGGGCGGGACTCGCGGGCCGGACTCACCGGCGGAGCGGGCCCGGGCTCTACCGGGCGCGCGGGCCCCCGGGGCGCTGGTCGCCGATGACGCGGCGCCAGCGGGCGTTCTCCCCCGCGAGGGCGTTCCACAGCACGTTGAGCGGGTGGTCGTCGTCCTGGGCGGCACGCTCCCCGGCCCGTACGAAGACCCCCACGAGCACGTCCAGTTCCGGCGCGATGTCATCGGCCAGCTCCAGCGTGCGCAGCCCGGCGCCGGTCCGCAGCCGCCCGTCGGCCACCGCGTCGCCGATCCCCTGGGTGACGAGCACCGCGCCGCGCAGCACGCCGGAGGAGAGCAGTTCGAGGCCGTACTGCACCGTGTCGATCTCGGCGGCGATGTGCAGCTCCTGGCGGTAGCGGCCGCCGAACCAGCCGCGCAGGAAGCCGGGGATGAGGCCGTCGGCGGAGACCGCGAGCGGCACCCCGGGCAGGGCGCTCACCGCGACGGAAGGGCCGGGCAGTTCGTCGGCGCCGAGGTTGGTGACCAGGGACAGGCCGCTGCGCCGCCACTCCATCACCTCGAAGCCGTCGAGCCCGCGGTTCCGGCTGCCGTCGGCCAGGACGCTGCCGCAGACCAGGTCGAGTTCCTTGGAGCCGAGCCGGTCGAGCAGGTCCCTGGTGCGGACGTGCTCGACCTTCAGCTCGACGCCGCGGCTCTCGAAGTCCGCGGTGACCAGTTCCACGGCATTCAGCAGAAAGCCGAGGGTGTAGCGGGTGGAGCCGACGGCCAGCCGGCCGCCGAGCCGGCGGCGGCAGTCGCGCAGTTCCTCCTGCCATCCGCGCAGCGTGCCGCGGGCGAGTTCGGCGAGGCTCTCGCCGGTGGCGGTGAAGAGCACATTCCGGCTGCGGCCGCGTTTGAGGACGAGCGGTTCTCCGCACAGGGTGCCGAAGTTCCGGTTCATCGTGTCGAGCAGCTACTGCTCGCGCCCAGCAGACACCGGTCTCCGGTGCGGAGTTCCATGCTGTCCCAGCGTACAAGAAAACGCGCCCTGACGTTTCCGAGCATAGTGCAGCGCATTTCCCTGCCGGGCCCGGCAGGGATATTCCGGAATTCACGACGGAAACAACGAGAAATACCGGAACTGCGCGCTCAGCGGTGGCGTGCGAACTCCACCACTTGCTGGAAGGTGGGCCGGTTCTGCCAGCTGATCTTGTCGTGGGTCAGTCCGCCGACCGTGCGCTGGATGATGGAGTCCGCGCACCACTGGTCGCCCGCCGCGCAGTTGTCGTCGCCGGGATAGACCTCGGTGGCGGGCTTGGCGGCGGCCTGCTTGAGGCTGCTCAGCAGGGCGTCACGGCAGGCGCTCAGCTCGCCGCCGCCGCAGTACCGCTTGGCGAGCGGCCCCTTGACGTCCTCGCCGAGCACCGCGCGCAGGTCCTTGTCGACGTAAGACCACCAGCCGTACTGGAAGGACGACCCGGCGTGCGAACCGGTCGGCCCGTGGCCCGCCGAGGGCGCTTCGTCCACGCTCAGGTTGGTGCGCAGCGCGTCGTACAGCTCGCCGCCAAGACCCGGCTTGAACTCGGCCTCGACCAGCAGCGGCCACCACGCGTCCATGATGCGCACGGCGTCCGCGTGACCGTAGGTTTTCGATCCGCCGCTGGTCTCGCGGCGCTGTGAGCCCGCCGCCTGCCAGGACTCCAGCCGCTGTACGGCGGTGGCGAGCGCCGGGTCGTCGATCGGCTTGCTGCGCAGCACCTTCAGCAGCTCCGGCAGCACGTCCTCGCCGCGCAGATCGGTGACGGCGGCCTCGGCCATCGCCCGGGTGAGCGCGGCGCGGGTCACCCCGCCCTTCGTGACCAGGGCGCGCACCCGGTCGTCGAGGAGGTCGCCGCGGTGCACGGAGCCGTTGCCGAAGCCCGCCGCGCTGTAGTCCTTGGCGAGCTTGTTGTTCCAGCTGATGTAGTAGTCCTGGTCGATGGACTGGGGGTGTTCGGCGGGCGGGGTGTACGCGGCGGTGTTGTGCGCCGGGTCGAAGTCCCGCCACTCGTACGCCTGGTCGGCCTTGACGGGCAGCGACGGGTCGACGCCGTCGGCGCGCCGCATGTTGAGTCCGCTGTTGTAGTAGGCGGCCTGCCGGGAGTCGGCGTAGAACCAGTTGAAGGTGTAGTTGATGTGCTGGGCGGCGTTCTGGAAGGACTTCGCGTCGGTCACGTAGCCCGGATCGTTGAGCATCTGGAAGCCGATGATCGAGTCGGCCTCGTGGCGGTAGGTGGCGCGCAGCGAGGTGTAGGCGACCGGTTTGCCGCCGACCGTGGCGCGATGGGTGACGAGCCCGTACTTGGTGCGGTACACCTGCATCCGGTAGGAGCCCGCGGCGGTGGAGTCGGCGACCGTGGGCTTCCAGGCGTTGCGCCGCTCCAGCTTGTCCATGGGCAGGCAGTCGCCGTGGTAGCGGTAGTACGTCGAGTCCTTGGACGGGGCGGAGCCGTCCGGTGAGCACAGCTCGACCGCGTAGGTGTCGGTGACGTCCTGGGCGGAGGTGGTGGCGCTCCACGCGTAGTCCTGGCCGCGCCCGAGCTGGACGTACATGCCGACGCCCGCGAAGGAGGCGCCGCGGGCGCTGATCCCGGGGCCCTGGAGCTCCTGGAGCATCAGCAGCTGCGGGGCGAAGTAGCCGGTCTGCGGGCCGAAGACGGCGACCGGGTGGCCGCTGGCGGTGTACTTGCCGGAGACGACGAGCGCGTTGGACATGCCCTTCTTGCGGCTGAACAGATCGCGGGGCAGCACCCCGTCGTCGTAGATGCCGCGCAGCTTGTCGAGCTTCGCGGGCGCCTTGACCGTGGTGCGGGCCTTGGCCTTGGCCGGGGTGGCGCTGCCCTCGCGGTCGTACACGAGCTGTTCGGCGCTGACGGAGCCGGGGTCGGGCAGAGCGGTGCCCTTGGCCGTGACGGGCTTGTCCGCGTACGGGAAGGCGCCGTCGCGGACGGTCAGCACGGCCTCGGGGTCGTTGCGCTGCCGGAAGGACTCCCACACCTTGGTGCCCTCTTCGAGGCCGTACTTCTGCTGGGCGGCGAGCAGCGACAGCGCGCCCTCCACCTCGCCGCCCCCGCCGTTGCCGAAGAGCGCGCCGACGACGGAGGCCAGGGCTATCAGGTCGGTGAGCTTGAACGGCTGGATCTCACCGGCGTTGGTGATCGCGTCGATGTGCCCGGTGAGCACGTACTCGCCGGGGAAGTAACGGCCGTCCTTCGCCTTCTTGGCGTAGGCGTTGATGCCGTCGACGTACGCCTGGGCATCGGCCAGCGCTTGCTTTCCGCGCTCGCCGCCGGTGGCCAGGATGTAGTCGATCTGCGCCTGATAGTCGGCCTCGGTATACGGCGCCTGGCGGAAGAAGTCTTGTTCCAGGCCCTGGTTGGATGCGGCGCCCCCGGCGAAGGAGGTCAGCTCGCCGCGTCCCACATGACGGAAGAGATCCATCAGCCACAGCCGGTCCTGGGCGGCGGCGTATCCGGCGCCGAACTCGGTGCCCTCGCGGGTGGTGCCCTGGATATGCGGGACGCCGGTCTTCTTGTCCCGGGTGATCGTGACGTCGTCGCGGGGCTTGGTGACCGACTCGACCTGGTCCGCCGGGACCCCGAACGACGAGTCGTTGAAGAAGGTGTTCAGCTTGTCGTCGGTGAGCGTGGGATAGCCCTGGGCCAGGTCGTTGTACGGGCCGAGCTGGTCGGCGCTGTGCGCGGGGCGGGTGCCGAACACCCGGTTGGCGAGGATGTCGGCCAGTGTCGCGTTGCCGGTCGCGCCGGGCGGCAGGATGTCGGAGCACTGTCCGCCGCAGTAGTCGGTGGCGGCCGGGGCGGCGGGCGCCGCCTGGGCCTCTTGCGGCAGTGGGGCCGCGAACGTGGCGCCGAGCGCCAATACCGCGGCCGCGGCGACGGCGACACGGGTGAGCTTGCCGGTTCTGAAACGCATATCCGCTCCTCCCGGATGCAGTTGAGGGGGAGGTTACCGGCGGTACAACAACGCCGGAAGATGAGCGGCCGTCAACTTCCTTCCGGCGATTGCTCCGCGACTTTCTGGAAACACGATGGATCCGGATCGCGCTGCGTTACGTCCATTCGACAACGAGTCGGGTCCGCACAACGCGGAGGTGGTAAGAAGTGGCCGGTTTCAGAGCACTCGCACGAGAGGTTCGCAATCCACGCAGACACGTCACCGCCCGGCGCACCTCGCTGCGCAAATGCCTGGAACGGTTCGCGCCGTACGGGCACCGGGCGACCTGGCACCATCTGTGCACCAGGACCGGGATCACCCCGGAGGACCGTCAGCCTGAACCCACACGTTTGATCACGGCACTCGAAGAACTCGAGGAGGCCCGCACCCTGTGGCTCGCGTACGAGGCGGACTTCGCCGCCCGGCGCAGGCTGGAGAAACACCACGGCATCCGTCAGCCCAGTGCCGTCGACGACTGGCACCTGCACACCTGGGGCGGCTGCGACATCATGCCGTGCGAATCTCCCTCGACCCATCCCGACGGCCGCCTCGCCGACGTCCTGCGGCGGCTGATCGTGGCCATGGAGGCGGGCCCGGGATCGGCCTGCCCGGTCTGCGCCCAGGAACGGCTGGTCTGGCGGGAGGACCTGGACCGCTATCCCGCGGCCGGACCGGTCTGCGAGGACTGCGGCATCGTGGTGCCGGTTCCGCTGCTCACCACCGAGGCACTGACGGCCTCCCGGCGCGCCGCCCGCGCGACGGTGACGCGGTACGCGGCGGCCTGAGGCCGCCCGGCCCCGGACCGGGGGCGCGCTCGCCGGTGCCCGGCGGGCGCGCCCCGAAAGCCGAGGGGGCGCCCCGAACGCCGAGGCCATGCGGATGGCGGGTGGCCGGGAACGTTGACAGGAGCCAGGTCACCCGAGCATGCTGAGCAGTCGCTTAGCCGCATCGCGAGTCGCCCGGGAGGCAGCACACATGGCAGAGCCCAGGATCTTCACCTCGCCCGAGGAACTGCGCGCCGCGGTCGGCGAGGAACTCGGCCCCAGCGACTGGCTGGAGATCGACCAGAAGCGGATCGACCTGTTCGCCGAGGCGACCGGCGACCACCAGTGGATCCACGTCGACCCCGAGAAGGCCGCCGCCGGGCCCTTCGGCACGACCATCGCGCACGGCTATCTGACGCTGTCCCTGCTGCCGCACTTCAGCCCGCAGCTGCTGCGCGTCGAGGGCGTACGGATGGGCGTCAACTACGGCTCGAACAAGGTCCGCTTCCCCTCCCCCGTCCCGGTCGGCTCCCGCCTGCGCGCCACGGGCCGCATCGCGGAGGTGGCCGAGGTGAAGGACGGAATCCAGGTGACGCTCACGGTCACCGTCGAGAGCGAGGGCGGCGCCAAACCGGCCTGCGTCGCGGAAACGGTGTCCCGCTTCTACCTGTAGGCGCCTCCAGGAACCTCCAGGCGCCTCCAGGGACCTCTAGACACCTCTAGGAGCCTCTAGGAGCCCGCGCCTTCCGCGCCGACCATGCGCAGCACCAGCCCGGCGTAGAGGTCACCGACCTCGTCGGGGGTGCTGCGCCCCCGCGCGTTGAACCAGCGGGCGACATCGATGCACAGCGACAGCACCGCGACCGTGGTGCCCCGCACATCCGGCACGTCGAAGGCGCCCGCCCGCACCCCGTCCTCGATGATCGAGCGCACCGCCGCGTCCGTGGCCCGGCGCATGGCGATGACCTCGGCGTGGTGCTCCTCCCCGAGCGCGCCCAGCTCGTACTGCACCACGCGCGCGGTCATGTGGTGCTCGGCGTGCCACCGCACGAAGCCCCGCACCGCGGTGGCCAGCCGCTCGGCGGGGGCCCCTTCCCCGTCCCGCGCCTCCTCCAGGATGTCCAGCGCGAGCCGGTGGCCGACCTTGCTGATCTGGTAGAGCAGCTCTTCCTTGGTCTTGTAGTGGATGTAGAGGGCGGCCGGACTCATCCCGGCGCGCCCGGCGATGTCCCGCGTGGTGGTGGCGTGATAGCCCCGCTCGGCGAAGGCGTGCACGGCGGCGCTCACCAGCCGTCGGGCCGCGTCCGGCGTAATGTCTCCCCACGCCTCGGCCCGGCCCCCGGCGTTCTTCCGCTCCACGTCCATGGCGGACACCCTACACGGAGGGTGAGCAAGCGCTTAGGACACGTCTCCGAGGCGCACGTTAGGATCCCCCGCATGTCATCTCAGGTCCAGGTCAACTACCGGAAGTACGACGGCACTCTGCACTGGAACCTGCGTATGCGCAGGCTGGGGGAGGACGAGCACGGGGTGTGGCTGGGGCTGCCCGCCGACTCGGTGATGCGCAAGGGGGACGGCCCCGAGGTGCCCATCGAGTGCGCGCATGTGATCCTCTTCCCGCGCGGGACGTGGTGGACCGCTGTGTTCAACGCGCCGCCCCGCTCGACCGAGGTGTACTGCGACATCACCACTCCGGTGGAGTGGGTCTCCCCGGACGAGGTCACCATGGTCGACCTGGATCTGGACGTGCTCCGGAAGCGGGCCGACGGGGCGACGCTGCTGGTGGACGAGGACGAGTTCGCGGAGCACCAGGTGCGGTACGGGTATCCGGCGGACGTCATCGCGCAGGCCGAGGCGGCGGGGCGGTGGCTGATGGACGCGGTCGGGGGTGGCGCCGAACCGTTCGGGAAGGCGTACCGCCCGTGGCTGGCCATGGTGGCGGACGAACACGCCTAGAGAACACCCAAAAGACGCCTAGACACCCCTAGAAGACGACGAGGGCCCGCCCTCCGCGTCCCGCGAGCATCGCGTCGAAGGCCGCCGGGATGCCGTCCAGGCCGATGCGCTCGGTCACCAGGGCCGACGGGTCGAGCCGTCCCGCGCGGATGTGCTCGGCGAGGACGGGGAGGTCGCGGGCGGGGTCGCTGTTGCCGTAGACGCAGCCGGAGAGGGTGCGGCCGAAGTAGAACAGCTCCAGCGCCGAGAAGGTGACCTGCTGGTCCTTGCCGCCGATGCCGACGACGGTCGTCCGGCCGCCGCGGCGGGTGGCGGACCAGGCGGCGCGGATGGTGTCGGCGCGGCCGACGCATTCGATGGCGACGTCGGCGCCGTGGCCGCCGGTGAGCGCGCGGATCCGCTTGGCCGGGCCGGCGTCGCCGGTGCCGTCGCCGGTGCCGGTGAGGACGAACTCGGTCGCGCCCGCCGCGCGGGCCAGTTCCTCCTTCGCCGGTGATACGTCCACCGCGACGATCGTCCCGGCGCCCGCGAGGCGCGCCGCCTGGAGCACGGCCAAGCCGACCCCGCCGAGGCCGAAGACGGCGACGGACTCGCCGGGCCGTATCTGGGCGCTGTGGTGGACGGCGCCGTACCCGGTGAGCACCGCGCACCCCAGCAGGGCGCCGTCGGTGAGCGGTACGCCGTCCGGCAGCGGGAGCACGGCGTGCGCCGGTACGACGGTCTCCTCGGCGAACGCGGCCGTGCCCAGCCCCGGGTACAGCGCGCTGCCGTCGGCGGTGAGCGTGGCGTACGGCAGCGCCGCGGCGTCCCCGGCCTTGGCGCACAGCCAGGGCTCGCCGAGCCCGCAGTAGTGGCATCTCCCGCAGGACGGGGCCCAGTTGAGGATGACGGCGTCGCCCGGGGCGATCCCCGTCACGCCGTCGCCGACCGCCGTCACGGTGCCCGAGCCCTCGTGGCCGAGGACGGCGGGGACGGGCTGGCGGAGCGTTCCGTCGGACAGCGACAGGTCCGAGTGGCACACCCCGGCCGCGGCGAGCCGCACCCGCACCTGTGCCGGTCCGGGGTCGGGGATCTCGATGTCCTGGACGCTGAGCGGCGTGCCGAGGGCGGGGAGGACGGCGGCGCGGGTCATGGTGGGGGCTCCTCGGGGTCGGTGCGGGCCGATGTTTCCTCCCCCGGCCCGCACCTCCCCGAAACCGCGCTCCGCTCCTCCTCAGCCGCGCGCGGGGGTTTGCGCGCCTCCGGAACGGCCGGAGGGACCGCCGTGTCCGCGGCACGCCTCAGGGGCCGTACGGCTATCGCCGCCGAGCCGAGCAGCAGCAGCACGCCGAGCATGACGAAGGGGGCGGCGGTGCCCGCGAGTCCGGCGAGCAGTCCGGCCGAGGCGGGCGCGGCGACCTGGCCGAGGCGGTTGCCGGTGAGCCGCAGCGCGAGGGCGGTGCTGCGCGCCTCGTCGGGCGCGGCCTGGACGACCGTGGACATGGACAGCGGCTGGCCGACGCCGAGGCAGAAGCCGAGCGCGGCGAGCAACACGCCGAGTGCCCAGGCGGGCAGCGGCAGGGCGACGGCCGCGCACAGCAGCCCGGCGCCCAGACAGCTGACGGCCATCAGCACGGTCCGGCCCATCAGCCGGATCATCGGGGTCATCACCAGGCGGCAGGCGACGGTGGCGGCGGCGCGCAGGCTGAGCAGCAGGCCGACGACGGCGGGCGAGATGGCGCGCTGTTCGCCGACGACGGGCAGGTAGGCGGTGAGGATGTCGGTGGCGGAGAGCACGGCGAGGCTGATGAAGATGCCGGAGGCGACCCCGCGGGTGCGCAGGATGCCGAACACCGGCACCCGCCGGGAGGGGGACGCGTCGGCAGTCTTCTTCAGCAGCCCCTCCGCCGGGCGGTGCTCGATCCGCCACAGCGAGGTGACCGAACAGGCCGCGACGGCGGCGGCGACGAAGAGCGCGGCGGCGCTGGTGCGGGCCAGCGCGCCGTCGTGGCCGGAGACGAGCTGTCCGGCGGCGATCGGCCCGATGAGCTGGCCGAGCGAGGCGCCGACGGTGAAGTGGCCGAAGTTGCGGTCCTGGTCGGCGGGGGCGCTCTGCCGGGCGACGATGGACTGGGCACCGATGACGAAGGACAGATGGCCCAGCCCCATCACCCCGCTCCACGCGGCCATTTCGGGCAGTGAGCCCGCGGTGCCGCTGAGCCCGCATCCGGCGGCGATGAGCACGACCCCGATCGGCAGCAGCGGGGCGCACCGGCCGTGGTCGGTGCGCCGCCCCAGCGGTACGGCGGCGAACAGCGGCAGCAGCGCGTAGATGCCCGCGATCACGCCGACCGCGCGGGCGTCGGCGCCCAGCGCGAGAGCCCGGTAGGAGACGGCCGGTCTCGCCATGCTCACCGCCCCCTGTGCGAAGGAGAAGGCGATGACCAGGCGCAGCAGCCAGCCCCTACCGGGCTCCGAAGTCGTCACGGGTCAGATGATGCCGAACGCGAGTCCGGCGGCCAGCACCACCAGGGACGTGAGCACCGCCCATTTGACCGTGAAGCGGGTGTGGTCGCCGAATTCGACCTTGGCCATGCCGACGAGCACATAGACGGCGGGGACCAGCGGGCTCGACATGTGCAGCGCCTGGCCGACGAGCGAGGCGCGGGCAATCTCCAGTGCGGAGACGCCGTGGGTGTGGCCCGCCTCGGCGAGGATCGGCACGATGCCGAAGTAGAAGCCGTCGTTGGACATGAAGTAGGTGAACGGGATCGACAGCAGACCGGTGATCAGGCCCATCTGCGGACCCATGGCGTCGGGGACGCCGTCGACGACCCAGCGGGCCATGTTCTCGACCATGCCGGTGCCGGTCAGGACACCGGTGAAGACGGCGGCGGCGAAGACCATGCCGGAGACGTTGACGACGTTCTCGGCGTGAGCGGCGACCCGGGCCTTCTGGTCGGCCATGCGCGGGAAGTTGACCGTGAGCGCGATGGCGGCGGCCAGCAGGAAGAGGACGGGGATGTCCAGCGTCTCGGTGATCATCAGGGCCAGCAGGGCGACGGTGAGCGCCGCGTTGAACCAGTAGAGCTTGGGACGCAGGGTGGCGCGGTTCGGGTCGAGGCCCTTGAACTCGTCGTCGTCCTCGGCCGGGCCGCTCGCCGCCGGGCCGCCCGCGGGGGCCTCCGCGTCCGTACCGCCGCCGGCGCCGCCGGTGCGCTTGCCCTGCTTGCCCAGGCTGATGCCCTTGCCGCTGCCGCCGCCGGCCCCCACGAGCACCGTCTCCGGGTCGCCCGCGGTGACCTCGTCGAGGGTCAGCACACCGAGGCGCTTGCGCTCGCGCAGTCCGAGGCCGTACGAGAGGGCGAAGACGAAGAGCAGACCGACCGCGAGGGCGGGGATCATCGGGACGAAGATGTCGCTCGCGTCGACCTTGAGCGCGGCGGCGGCGCGGGCGGTGGGACCGCCCCAGGGGAGCGTGTTCATGACACCGTTGGCCATGGCGGCGACACCGGTCATCACGACCAGGCTCATCTTCAGCTTCCGGTAGAGCGGCACCATCGCCGACACCGTGATCATGAAGGTGGTGGAACCGTCGCCGTCGAGCGAGACGATCGCCGCGAGCACCGCGGTGCCGACCACTATCCGCATCGGGTCCGCCTTGCAGAACCGCAGGATGACGCGGACGATCGGGTCGAAGAGACCGACGTCGATCATCACCCCGAAGTAGATGATCGCGAAGAACAGCATCGCGGCGGTGGGTGCCAGCTCCCCGATGCCATCGATGACGTAATCACCGAGGTGCGCCCCCTTCCCGACAAGGACGCAGAACAGCGCCGGGATGAGCACCAGTGCCCCCATCGGGGACATCTTCTTCGTCATGATCAAAACAAGGAATGTAGCGATCATGACGAAACCGAGGATTGTCAGCATGTGGCTACCTCACGTTCGCCTTTGAACTCCCCCAGATTTGGCGGTCGAGGCGACGCTAGGTGGCGCAACTTCGCGTTAACAAGGTCTTGACGCGTGAGCAATAAGCGCAAAACCCCAGGTCAATCCCCTTGGGCGGCCATGGTCACGGTGAGCGGAAGGGCCGTCACCCGCACCGGGCACCCGTTGAGCACCGCCGTTCCCGAGAGCGGATCCAGCCGGGAGCGGTCGATGAGCTGATTGACGTTGACCCCCGGATCGGCCCCCGCGACCGCGAGCCGGGTGCCGGGGCGGGCATGGCCCCAGCCGTGCGGCAGGCTCACCACCCCGGTGCGCACCGCGTCCGTCACCTCCACCGGCACCTCCAGTGCGCCCCCGTCGCCGGTGACCCGGGCGAGCCCGCCGTCGGCCAGCCCGAGCCGCGCCGCGTCGTCCGGGTGCACCTGGAGCGTGCAGCGGTTGCTGCCGCCCATCAGCGCCGGGACGTTGTGCATCCAGCTGTTGTTGGAGCGCAGATGGCGGCGGCCGACCAGGAGCAGCTCGTCGGGCCGCGCGGCCAGCGCCCCGCGCAGCCGCCCCACATCGGCGGCGATCGGCTCCGGGCACAGCTCCACCGTGCCGCTGCGGGTCTTCAGCAGCCCGGGGATGCGGGGGCTCAGCGGTCCGAGGTCGATGCCGTGCGGATGGGCGAGCACCTTCTCCAGGGTGAGCCCGTCGGGGTCGGCACCGAAGCCCTCGCCGTACGGGCCGAGGCGCAGCATCATGTCCAGCCGCCGTTCGGCGCCGGTGAGCCCGGTCAGCCCGGCGGCGAGTTCGGCGGCGTCGCGCCCGTACACCGGCGCGGTGGGATCGGCGACGGCCTTGCCGAGCGTCGTGCCGATCACCATGTCGTCCACGGTCGCCGGGTCGGCGCCGTGCTGCCCGCTCAGACACAGCACCAGCCGGGCCAGGATCTCGGTCTCGCACATCCGGTCCGGGTCGAGCGGGATCGCGGGGCGGGTGTAGCGGACCTGGTTGCGGACGGCGAAGCCGTTGAAGGCGTAATCGAAGTGCGGGCTCTGGCTGGGCGGGGGCGGCGGCAGCACGACATGGGCGTGGCGTGAGGTCTCGTTGAGGTACGGGTCGACGCTGACCATGAAGTCGAGCCCGGCCAGGGCCCGGTCGAGCCGGTCGCCGTCCGGCGCGGACAGCACGGGGTTCCCCGCGACCGCCAGCAGCGCCCGTATCCGCCCCTCGCCCTCCGTCTCGATCTCCTCGGCGAGCGCGACGGCGGGCAGCTCGCCCTTCGCCTCGGGGTGGCCGCTGACCCTGCTGTGCCAGCGGCCGAGCGCGAACCCCTTCCCGGGCGCCGCCGGGCGCTTCCACCCGCCGGTCGCGGAGAGCGGGAACATCATGCCGCCGGGCCGGTCGAGATTCCCGGTGAGGGCGCCCAGGACGTCGACCAGCCAGCTGGTGAGCGTGCCGAACTCGACCGTGCTGGAACCGACGCGCCCGTACGCCACGGCCCGGGGCGCGGCGGCGAATTCGCGGGCGAGGCCGCGGATCTCCTCCGCGGGTACGTCACACGCCTCGGCCACGGCCTCCGGGGTGAAGCCCGCGGCCAGGCCCTTGACCTCCTCGATGCCGCTGAGGTGCGCGCCGAGTGCCCCGGGGGCCACCAGCCCCTCGTCGAACAGCACCGACACCATGGCGAACAGCAGCAGCGCGTCCGTGCCGGGCCGGATCGCCACATGACGGTCGGCCAGCTTGGCGGTGCGGGTACGCCGCGGATCGATCACCACCAGCTTGCCGCCGCGCCGCCGCAGGGCGCGCAGGCGGCCGGGGAAGTCGGGGGCGGTACAGAGGCTGCCGTTGGAGTCCAGGGGGTTGGCGCCGATCATGAGGAGGTGGTCCGTACGGTCCAGATCGGGCACCGGGATGGCGAAGGCGTCCCCGTACATCAGCCCGCTGGAGACGTGCTTGGGCATCTGGTCGAGGGTGCTCGCGGTGAAGACGTTGCGGGTGCGCAGGGTGCCGAGCAGCACCGGCGCGAAGAGCGCCCCGGCCACGGTGTGGACCGTGGGGTTGCCGAGGACGACACCGGTGGACTGCGGTCCGTGGCTCCGGAGGACCTCCCCGAACCCCTCCGCGACGGCGGCGAACGCCTCCTCCCACGACGCCTCCCGGAGCTGCCCGTCCCGTCGCACGAGGGGCCCCCGCAGCCGGTCGGGGTCGCCGTCCAGCTCCCCGAACGAGGCGCCCTTGGGGCAGATGAACCCCCGGCTGAAGACGTCCTCGGCATCGCCGCGCGCCCGGGTGACCGTGCCGTCCTCGATGGTCAGGGTGAGCCCACAGGTGGCCTCGCAGAGCGGGCAGATACGCAGGGCGGTACGGCTCATCGGTCCCTCCCGGGGACGGTACGGCTGCGACGGCGCCTTACCATACCGGCCGGTATGCCGCCGGGGTACCGCTCGCGCGGGCCGTTCATCGCGCGCTGTCCGTCGCGCCTGTTCAGCGCGCGCTGTTCATTGCGCGCTGTTAATCGAGCACGCGCGCCAGATACGCCCGCAGCAGCTCCTTCGTCTCGGCCACGACCGCCGGGTCCCCCTCCGGGTCCACCCGGAAGGCGAGCCGCAGCAGCGCGTCCGCCGTCTCGACCGCGAGCAGGAACGCGACCCGCAGGCGCTCGTCGGCCTCGGCGGTGCCGTCGATGCCCAGCGGTTCGGCGAGGAGGGCGCGGAGGCGGTCGGCCACCAGGTGGTTGGGCTGGTCGGGCAGGCCGGTCGCCGGAACCGGCATGCCGAACTCGACGAGCGCGAAGCCGGGCGCGCCGCGCTTCATCTCCAGGTATTCGTCCACGACGATGTCCATCGCGGCACGCCAGTCGCTCCCGTCCGCCCCGGCCCCGGCCAGCCGCCGGGTGATGCGCGCGGCGTACTCGTCGAGGTTGCGGTGGGCCAGGGCCTCGGCCATCGCCCGTTTGTTGGAGAAGAAGCGGTAGACGGAGCCGATGGGCACCTGGGCGCGCTCGGCTACCGCGCGGGTGCTCAGCTGCTCATAGCTCATCTCGTCGAGCAGCTCGGCGCAGGCGTCGAGGATCCGGCCGAGGCGTTCGGCGCTGCGGCGCTGGACCGGTGGGCGGCGGAGAGGCGGTATGGGCACGCCACCATCCTGCCCGATCATTGACGTAAGCCCTCTTCGATTCCTATCGTCGGACAGAGGATTCGTCGGAGCGTCGGGAGCACGCCATGGGCGAGGGCACGGGGATCGAGCGAGCGCGCAAGACCGCCGAAGGGCTGGCCTACGCCTCCGGGTTCGGCAACGAGCACAGCAGCGAGGCAGTCCCCGGCGCACTGCCCGTCGGCCGCAACTCGCCCCAGCGCGCCCCGCTCGGGCTGTACGCGGAGCAGCTGAGCGGCACCGCCTTCACCGAGCCGCGCGCCCACAACCGCCGCTCCTGGCTGTACCGCATCCGTCCCTCGGCCGCGCACCCGCCGTTCGTCCGCATCGACAACGGCACCCTGAGCGGCGCCCCCTTCACCGACTCCGCCCCGGACCCCAACCGGCTGCGCTGGGACCCGCTGCCGGAGCCCGCCGGGCCCACCGACTGGCTGTCCGGCCTGTGGACGCTGGGCGGCAACGGGGACGCCACCCAGCGCACCGGCATGGCCATCCACCTCTACGTCGCCGACGCGCCCATGACCGACCGGGTCTTCAGCGACGCGGACGGCGAGCTGCTGATCGTCCCCGAGCGCGGCGGGCTGCTGCTCCACACCGAGCTGGGGCTGCTGCGCGCCGAGCCGGGCCATGTCGCGCTCATCCCGCGCGGGGTGCGCTTCCGGGTCGAGCCGCTCGACGCCTGCGTCCGCGGCTACGTCTGCGAGAACTACGGCCGCCCCTTCGTCCTCCCCGACCTCGGCCCGATCGGCGCCAACGGGCTGGCCAACGCCCGCGACTTCCTGGCCCCCGTCGCGGCGTACGAGGACGTGGAGCGCCCGGTGGAGGTGGTCAACAAGTTCTGCGGCAACCTATGGGCCGCGACGTACGACCACTCCCCCCTCGACGTCGTCGCCTGGCACGGCAACCACGTGCCGTACGTATACGATCTGCGCCGTTTCAACGTCATGGGCACCATCAGCTACGACCACCCCGACCCGTCCATCTTCACGGTGCTCACCTCGCCGTCCGACACCCCCGGGCTCGCGGGCGTCGACTTCGTGGTCTTCGCGCCGCGCTGGCTGGTCGGCGAGGACACCTTCCGGCCGCCGTACTTCCACCGCAACGTGATGAGCGAGTACATGGGCCTGATCGAGGGCGCGTACGACGCCAAGACGGCCGGTCCGGGCGGCTTCGTCCCCGGCGGCGGCTCGCTGCACAACATGATGTCGGCGCACGGCCCCGACCACGACACCTTCGAGGCGGCCAGCGCGGCCGAGCTGACGCCCCGGAAGCTGGACGACGGGCTGGCCTTCATGTTCGAGACGCGCTGGCCGGTCACGGCCACCCGGCAGGCGATGGAGTCCGACCGGCTCCAGAGGGCTTACGACGCGGTGTGGGAGGGTCTGGAGCGCCACTTCCGCGCCTGACCGGGCCCGAGTGCCCGTGAACGGCCGTCGCCTGAGTTCCCGTGACCGGAGAGCCGCGTTGTGACCACCTTCGCCCCCGACTCCCTCGCCCTCAACCGCAAGCTCCCGCTCTGGTACCAGGTCTCGCAGTCGCTGCGCGCCTCCATACTCGGCCGCGGGCCCGACGAGCCGCTGCGGCTGCCGACCGAGGACCGGCTCGCCGAGCACTACGGCGTCAGCGTCCTCACCATGCGGCAGGCGCTGAAGGAGCTGGAGTCGGAGGGCCTGATCAGCCGCCACCGGCGGCGCGGCACCTTCATCGAGCCGAGCGCGCGGCGCGGCACACCGGTGCGGCTGCTGGGCTCGGTGGACGCGATCGTGGCCCAGCAGTCCGGCGAGCGGACCACGGTGCTGGAGCACGGCCCGGCGCCGGTCCCGGCGGAGCTCGCGGGGTACTTCCCCGGCCTGGAGGAGGCCGCCTCCTACCGCCGGCTGCGCCGGGACGAGCACGGCGACGAGCCCACCAACTGGGCCGAGAACCTGGTCCGCCCCGAACTGGCCGCCCGCATCGACCTCGCGGACCTGGCGCGCTGGCCGATGACGAAGGTGCTGCGGGACGCGGTGGGGGTGCGGATCAGCCGCATCACCGACACCGTGGAAGCGCGCCTGGCCGATCCCGAGACCGCCCGCCTCCTCCAGATCCCGCTGCTCAGCCCGATCCTCCACTACACGGGGGTGACGTACGACGAGGCGGGCCGCGTGGTCGACGTCGCCCGCATCCACTACCGCGGCGACCGCTTCTCGTTCTCGGTGACGGTGGACGCCGACTGACCACCGCGGTCACGGCGAGTGAGCCGAAGGGCCGAGCACGGTCGACCGTCGACAGGGGCTGAGGCGCCCCGGAGGCGAACCGAGCCCCGAAGACACAGCTACGATGCCCGGGCTGACCGAGTACGTGCCGGGTGAAAGGCGGCAGGGTGACGGCAACCCGAGACGCATCGCTGCTGGCGGATCTCATGCCCTGGTCCGTGCGGCCGCCGCGGTTCGGGCGGGGCTGGGTCGCGGGGCCGGACGCGGGGGCGCTGCGGGCCCGCTGGGCGCGGCTGGTGGGCGCCGGGGACGAGGCCGAGCGGGCGGCGCTGTTCCGGCCGAGCCGCGCCCGTACGCTGCACACCTCCGTACCGCAGCTGCCCGGCCAGGCCACCTCGACCGCCCGGCTGGCCCGCGAGGACGGGCCGTGTCCGGAGCCGGTACGGATCACACACGGGCCGTTCGACCAGCAGTGGCTGATACCGGATCACCGCGTGCTCGACGCCGCCCGCCCCGAGCTGTGGCGGGTCGCGGACGACCGGCAGATCCATGTGGTGGAGGCGGGCGGGCCCGACCCCGACCCGGTGCTCACCTTCTCGGCGCTGCTGCCGGACGGCCACTCCCCCGCCGGGCGCCCCGGGCTGATCCGCCCCCTCTACCGCCGCCCCGGCGGACACGAGCCCAACCTCGCGCCGGGGCTGCTGGCCCACCTCGGTGAGCGGCTCGGCCATCCGGTCGCCGCCGAGGACTTCCTCGCCTGGGCCGCCGCCGCGCACCGGGGCGCGCCGTGCGCCGTACCGCTGACCGCCGACCCCGAGACCTGGGAGACGGGCGTGGAGCTGGGCCGCCGTGCGCTGTGGCTGCACACGCGCGGGGCGCACAGTGGTGAGCGCCCGCGCATGCCGGGCGGCCAGCGCCCGTACGTGCGCGCCGCGCTGCCCGAGCGCGGGCTGCCGGACACGATCGGTTACGACCCGGACGAGGCGGCCCTGCATCTGGGCTCGGGGCGCATCTCCCCCGTACCGCGGACAGCGTGGGAGTGCCACGCGGGCGGGGTGCGGGTGCTGGAGGCGTGGTTCGAGCGGCGTACGGCGCAGGCCGAGCCGGGAACGCTGGAGGCGGTCGGCGCACCGGCCGGATGGCCGCGGGCCTGGACGTCGGAGCTGCTGGAGCTGATCACCGTGCTGGCGCTGCTGGCCGAGCTGCGCCCGGCCCGGGAGGCGCTGGCCGACCGGGTGGCCGGAGGGCCGGTGGTGGGCCCGGAGGAGCTGCGCGCCGCGGGGGTGCTGCCGGTGGCCGCCGGGGCCCGCCGCCCGGCGTCGGTGCTGGACCACCAGGAGGAGGGGCCGGAGGGTCAGTTCGCGCTGCTGTGACCCGCGCGTTGACCCACTGCTACACGACGGGGCGCGACGGCACGCATCCCGGGAGGCCGGTGGTGTGCCGTGCCTCACAGCGTGAACTCACAGCACGGAGCACCGGCTGGAGCGGGCCGGTGCCTCCTGCCTACCCGGGATGCGGATGCCGTCGCGCGCGGGTGTGACGCGCCTGGCGGGGCGGTCGGACGCGGTGGGTCAGGCGTGGCTGCCGAACAGCGAGCGCCGCAGCCGGCGCAGCGGCGCGAACAGCGACACCCGGGCACCCCGGTTGTTCTTCGCGCGCGCGTGATCGCGTGCGATCAGCTCCTGCATCAGCACCGTCGCGCCCTCGGCCTCCCGCTCCGGGACGGCCGGGCCGCCCAGCACCGCGAGATGGCGGTCGAGGCGCGCGCTGGACGCTCCGCTCCCGCAATGAATGGCAGGCACTCGGGGCCTGCTACGTACTGTTATCTGCTCCATGTCACTCCCCACCCGTTCGAGGGCACCCGCCCCGGGCAGAGTAACCCTACCTCCCCGAGCCGTCACCTGCGCATCCCAGGTTCCTGATTCACCACCACGTCAAGGGTGTTGACGCCCATACAGTGAAGATCGGCCCCGGTGAGAGCCCCTTTGCCATTCGTGACAAATTACGGAACGCGCCAAGCCATTCGGCCCTCCGCCCCGAATAGCCGCATGAAGGAACATCCGGCAAGGTGCGAAGGACCGACACGATGACCGCATTCACCAGGAGCTTGGCCGGGCTCGTCTGCTGCTCGCTGGCCGCGGGCGCGCTCACGGCCGCCGGCGTCGCGGCGCTACAGCCGCAGACCGCGGCAGCCTCCAGCCACCGGGAGGCGCCACTGATCTCGGGGCAGCCGCAGTACGACGCGACGGACGTGTACGCGTTCCAAAGCCCCGACAAGTCGGACACGACCACCCTGGTCACGAACTTCCTGCCGTTCCAGGACCCGGCCGGCGGCCCGAACTTCTACAAGTTCGGCACGGACGCCCGGTACGACCTGCACGTCGACAACGACGGCGACGGCCAGGGCGATCTGCTCTTCCGCTGGACGTTCGAGGACCATGTGAAGAACGGGGACACGTTCCTCTACAACACGGGCCCGGTCGAATCGCTCGACGACCCGGACCTGAACTTCACCCAGAGCTACGACCTCGAGGTCATCAAGCTCAAGAACCAGCGGGCCGTCGCCCGGGCCAAGCTCGCCGACGACCTGCCGGTCGCCCCGTCGAACGTCGGCAAGGCGTCCATGCCCGACTACAAGAAGCTCCGCGACCAGGCGGTCCAGAAGATCGGCTACAGCGGCGGCTCGACCAGCTTCGCCGGTCAGGCCGACGACCCGTTCTTCGCCGATCTGCGGGTCTTCGACCTGCTCTACGGCGGCGACATGTCCGAGGTGGGCAACGACACCCTCAAGGGGTACAACGTCCAGTCCCTGGCCCTCCAGGTGCCGACCAAGGCGCTCACCGAGTCCGACGACCAGCCGGTGATCGGCGTGTGGTCCACCGTCCACCGCAGGAGCGCGGACGGCGACTGGGCCCAGGTCTCCCGGCTCGGCAACCCGCTGGTCAACGAGGTGGTCCTGCCGCGCAAGGACAAGGACAAGTTCAACGCCTCGGCCCCGTGGGACGACGGCCAGTTCCTGAAGTCCGTCACCGAACCCGAACTGCCCAAGCTGATCGAGCAGATCTACAAGATCGAGGCCCCGGACACCCCGCGTGACGACCTCGTGCAGGTCTTCCTGACCGGCGTGCCCAAGCTCAACCAGCCGCCGCGCGTCCGCCCCTCCGAGATGCTGCGGCTCAACACCTCCATCAAGCCCGCCAAGAACCCCAAGCGGCTCGGCGTGCTCGACGGTGACAACGCCGGGTTCCCCAACGGACGGCGGCCGCTCGACGACGTGCTCGACATCTCGCTCCAGGCCGTGGAGGGCGAACTCCTCGGCAAGAAGAACGACCTGGGCGACGCGGTCGACAAGAACGACCAGGAGTTCTACGGCGCCTTCCCGTTCCTCGCGCTGCCCAGCTCCGGTTCGGACGCCAAGGCCGTTTCCAAGAGCGCCGGTTCGTCCCTGCTGGAAGGCGGCTCGGGCATCGGCGGCTCCTCGGAGGACACCATGCTGCTCGCCGGGTCCGCGGCGGGTGGCGGCGGCGCCGTCCTGCTGGTGGGCCTCGGGCTCCTCTGGTTGCGCAAGTCGCGCCGTCCCGCCCGCGCACGCAGGCACTGACCAGAGCCCGTCTCCTCTCGCACCACCCCGCGGGCGCGGTCCCGCCCTCGCACGCTCCCCTTCGTGCGGGACCGCGCCCCCTCTCCCCTGTTATGCCTGTTACGGCGAAAGGCAGCTGTCACCCATGGCTCTCCGGCCACCCCTCCCCCGCACGGTCCGCACGGCGGCCGTCGTCTGCACCCTCGCGGTGGGTCTGACCGCCGCCTCGTCCGTACTCAGTGGAACCCCCGCCGACCAGCCCGCCGGACCGGTGTCGCTGCGCGCCGCCGGGGCTCCGGCGTCGCTCCAGCAGGTCTCGGCCGACGGCCTCGCCGGACGGATCAGCGCCCTCCAGAAGCATCTGCGCGCCCAGCCGAAGGACGCCTCCGGCTGGTCCGGTCTCGGTGCGGCCTACATCGAACAGGCCCGCACCACCGGCGACCCCACCCGCTATCCGCAGGCGGAGAAGACCTTCGCCCGCTCGCTCGCCGCCCAGCCGCGCGACAACGACGAGGCGCTCGCCGGGCGCGCCTCCCTCGCCGCCGCCCGGCACGACTTCACGAGCGCGCTGCGGGACGCCGACAAGGCGCTGAAGATCAACTCCTACAGCCAGTCGGCCATGGCCGTCCGGATCGACGCCCTGGTGGAGCTGGGCCGCTACAAGGACGCGTCCACCGCCGCCGAGCACGCCGACTCGGTGCGGCCCGGCATCCCCGTCTTCACCCGGCTCGCCTACGTCAAGGAGCTGCGCGGCGATCCGAAGGGGGCGCGCGAGGTCCTGGAACGCGCGCGGGAGTCCGCGACCTCGCCCAGCGACATCGCCTACGTCGCCACCTCGCTCGGCCAACTCGCCTTCGGCCAGGGCCGGTACGACGCCGCGCGGAGCGCCTTCCGCACCGCCCTGCGCGCCGCGCCCGGCTACCTCCCGGCCCTGGAGTACCGCGGCCGCACGGCAGCCGCCGAGGGCCGCCTCGGGGCCGCCGTACGCGACCTCGAAGAGGTCGTACGGAGGTCCCCGCTGCCCGCCCAGCTGGCGGCGCTGGGCGAGGCGTACGAGGCGCGGGGCGACGCCAAGAAGGCCAAGCAGCAGTACGCGGTGGTCGACACCTGGATCACCCTGGCCCGCGCGAACGGCGTGGCCACCGACCTCGACAGCGCCCTCGTCGCGGCCGACCACGGCGACGTCAAGGAGGCCCTGAAGGCGGCCCGCGCCGAATGGGACCGACGGCACACCGTGCACACCGCCGACGCCCTGGCCTGGGCCCTGCACCGCAACGGCAAGGACCGCGAGGCCCTCACCGCCGCCAAGCGCGCCGCCGAACCGGGCTACCGCAACGCGGCCTTCCTCTACCACCGAGGCATGATCGAGAAGTCCCTCGGCGACGACGAGTCCGCCCGCGACCACCTCGCCGCGGCCCTCGACCTCAACCCGGGCTTCTCCCCGACGGGCGCGCGCGACGCGAAGGCGGCCCTGAAGCAGCTGGACGGTGCGCGATGACCTTTCCCCACCCCGCCCCTCCCCGAACCGGGCCTCCGCCCCGGACCCCGGTCCTCAATCGCCGGACGGGCTGGATGGCGACCGAACCCGACGCAACGCGCCCCACCCCCGGCACGGAGCCCGCGGCCAGCTCTGAGACGGAGCACCCGGCGCAGCTCCGGGCGAAGCCCACGACCGGGTTCACGGCGGCGCCCACGGCAGAGTCCAGGGCAGAGCCCACGTCCGGACCCGAGGCAGAACGCCCGGCGCAGCCCATGACCGTTCCCGGGGCCGGGCCCGTGGCGGGGTCCGGGGCGGAGCCTAGGGTTCGGGTAGGGGCGGGGTGGGGGAAGGCGTCCGGGCACCCCCGCGACGTGGCCGCTCGGCGGCGGGTCCGGCGGCGGGTCATCGCCGCCGGGGTGCTCCTGGGGGCCGTGGCGCCGGTCTTGTTGCCCGCCGGGAGCGCCGAGGCGCACCCCCTCGGCAACTTCACCGTCAACCGCTACGACGGCCTCGTCATCACGCAGGACGCCGTCCGCGTCGACCACGTCGAGGACCTGGCCGAGATCCCGTCCGCGCAGGCGAAGGCACAGATCGACAAGAACGGCGACGACGCGCTCTCCCGGAGCGAGCTGTCCGCCTGGGCGGACACCCGTTGCGCGACCGCCGCGGAGGAGGCGCGCCTGACCGTGGACGGCCGTAAGACCGACGTCCGCGTGCAGCGCAGCGCGGCCCGCAACCGGCCCGGTCAGGCCGGGCTGCCGACGCTGCGCGTGGACTGCCGGCTGACGGCGGGCCTGGCGCACGCGCAGAAGGCGGCCATCGGCTACCGCCCCCACGACGTCGGCACCGGCCCCGGCTGGCGCGAACTGTCGGCCCAGGGCGACCGGATGACGCTCACCGACTCGACCGCGCCCACCCGTTCGGTCTCCCACCGGCTGACCCGCTACCCCAAGGGCCAGCTCTCCTCGCCGCTCGACCAGCGCACCGCCACCCTCCGGGTCGAGCCGGGCGGTCCGGCGCTCGCCGCGGCCACCCCGGCGTCCGACCGGGACGACGCGGTGGGTTCGTCGGTGCTGCCGCGCGGCGCGGACCGTTGGACGCAGGCGCTCACCTCGATGGTGGCGCGGCACGACATCACCTTCGGCTTCGCGCTCACCGCCTTCGGCATCGCGGTCATGCTGGGCGCGATGCACGCGCTCGCCCCGGGCCATGGCAAGACGATGATGGCGGCGGCCGCCGCGGCGGGCGGGCGCAGCGCGCTGCGCGATGTGCTGACGCTGGGCGCGTCGGTGACGGTCACCCACACGATGGGGGTGTTCGCCCTGGGGCTGCTGGTCACGGCGGGTTCGGCGGCCGCGCCCTCGGTGATCTCCTGGCTGGGCATCGCGAGCGGGGTGCTGGTCGCGCTGGCGGGCGCGGGGCTGCTGCGCAAGGCGGTCCGCAGGCACCGCCATGTGAAGGCACACCAACACCAGCACCACCACGACCACGACCATGAGCACGGACACAGCCACGACCATGGGCACCCGCACGGGCACACGCACACGCACACCCACGACCACGGAGACGGCCACACCCACACCCACGAAATCCGCCCCACCCTCCGCGGCACCCTCCTCATGGGCTTCGCGGGCGGGATGGTCCCCAGCCCTTCCGCCGTCGTCGTGCTGGTCGGCGCCGCGGCGCTCGGGCAGGCGTGGTTCGGGATCGTGCTGGTGGTGGCGTACGGGCTCGGGCTGGCGCTGACCCTCACGGCGGCCGGGTTCACCGCGGTACGCGTGGGCCAGGAGGCCGCCGAGCGGCTCATGGCCCGCCGGGAACGGGCGGGCCGGGGCCACAAGCTCCTGGGCGTGCTGCACCGCGCGTCGCCGTTCGGGACGGCCGCCGTCGTGCTCGTGCTCGGCTGCGGATTGGTGCTCAGGGGGGCGGCAACAACGCTCGGTTGAGGTACATTCAGCCCGAATTGCTCGGTTGGGGGGAGGACTCGGCCATGAGCGAAGAGGGTTTCGGCCGCCGGGACGAGCGGCTGGCCGGGGGGCGTTACCGCCTCCTCGGCGAGCTGGGCCGCGGCGGCATGGGCGTGGTGTGGCGGGCGTACGACGAGGCGCTGGGCCGCGACGTCGCCATCAAGGAGGTGCGGGCCCCGTCCGGGCTCGGCGACCGCGACATCGACCGGCTGTACGCCCGGCTGGAGCGCGAGGGCCGGGCGGCGGCGCGCGTCTCGCACCGCAATGTGGTCACGGTGTACGACGTGGCGATGGAGGGCGGCCGCCCGTGGATCGTCATGGAGCTGGTGCGCGGGCTGTCCTTCGCGGATGTGCTGGAGGCGGAGGGTTCGGTGCCGCCCGCGCGCGCCGCGTTCGTGGGCGCCGAGGTGCTGGCGGCGCTGCGGGCCGCGCACGCGGTGGGCGTCCTCCACCGCGACGTCAAGCCCGGAAACGTACTGATCGCGAACGACGGCCATGTGGTGCTCTCCGACTTCGGGATCGCCGTGGTCGAGGGTGACGCGGCGCTGACGCTGACCGGGGAGCTGGTCGGTTCGCCGGAGTTCCTCGCCCCGGAACGGGCGCTCGGCCAACCGCCGGGCCCGGAGGCGGATCTGTGGTCGCTGGGCGTGATGCTGTACGCGGCGGTGGAGGGCTTCTCGCCGTTCCGGCATGACACGCCGCTGTCGACGTTACGGGCCGTGGTGGACGCGGCGTTACCGCCGCCCCGCTGGGCCGGGCCGCTGAGGCCCGTACTGGAGGGGCTGCTGCACAAGGATCCGCGCCAGCGGACGTCGGCCGCGGAGGCGGAGCGGCTGCTGCGGCTGGTGGCCGCGGGCGGCGCCCCCGGCGACGTACCGCGCCACACGAACGCGACCCCGACGACCCCGATGACCCCGACGACACCGACAGATCCCGCGCCGCCGGGCGGCGGCCATCCGGCCACCCCCGCCCCCGCGGGCGATCAGCCGCCGCCGGAGCATCCCCGGCGGGCGGTGGCCGCGATCGCGGCCGGGGCGGTGCTGGGCGTGCTGGCGCTGTGCGGGCTGACCTGGGCGCTGCTGAACGAGGGCGGCCAGGACGACAACAGCGGCGGCACCGGCGGCACGACGACCGCCACCGGCACGCACCGTACGGACGCCACCAAGGACCCCAAGGACGGCGGGGACGACAACGGCCGTCCCGCGAGCACGGCCGCGACCACCTCACCCGCCCTCACCATCACCGTCGTCATCAAGGCCGAGCGCGACGACTACGAGGGCGCCTGCCCGCCCCCGTCCGGCGAGGCGCCGTCCTTCACGGCGGCCCTCTCCGTGAACCACGCCCCCGCGACGGTCCAGTACCGCTGGATCACCGGCAGCGGCCGCGTGTCGGACGGCGGCTGGAAGTCGGCCCACTTCGGCGAGGGCGGCACGGCGCGGACGGTGCGCCACACCGAGCTGTCGTATCAGGCGGGAGCCCGCCACGAGGACTGGATCGCCGTGGAGGCGAAGGGCCCGAAGGGCATCGCATCCGTCACGTCCTCGCGCGTCGGCTTCGCCACGACGTGCGAGGAGGCCCCGACGGACGGGGCCTCCTCCTCTACGTGGGCACCTCGGGGGACGGAGCCGTTCAGGCAGCCGCGGTGAACACGGGGAGGTAGCCACCGGACTGACCGGCGGCGGTCGGGTGGTAGGACTCCTCGATGGGGAAGGTGACGCTGTTCAGCCAGGCGCTGCCGGAGCAGATCTCGTGGCCGGTGAAGGTCGGGGTGACGTCGCCGAAGGCGAAGCCGTGGTCGGCGGCGCGCTTGGCGGTGACGGAGTTGAGGAGGTCGGCGGCGTTGTTGATGGCAGCGCGCGAAGCCTCGCTGAGGCCCAGGAAGCAGGAGCCGTTCAGCTTGTAGAAGCGCGGGTAGCCGAGGACGACGACCTGGGCGGACGGGGCCTTGGCGCTGATGGCGTCGTACACCTGGTCGAGCTTGCCGGGCAGGGTGTTCTGGGCGTACGTACGGGCGTTGGCCACGGCGTTGAGGCAGCCGCTCTCGCCCGACAGCGCACAGGTGGTCATGACGCTCGCGAACCCGGCGTCGTTGCCGCCGACGCTGATGCTGACGAGGCCGGTGGTGGAGTTGAGCGGTCCGAGCTGGCTGCTGAGCACGTCGCCGGTCTTGGCGCCCGAGCAGGCGGTGAAGGCGAAGCTGGAGGGGGAGTGGGCGGCGGCCCAGAGCGCGGGGTACGCCTTGGTGCTGCGCTTGCAGGCACCGCTGGCACTGTCGTAGCTGCCCGCGCCGACGCCGGACGAGTAGGAGTCACCGAGCGCCACATAGGCGGGGCCGGCGCTCTGCCCGGCGGCGTGGGCGGCACCGGCCCCGGTGAGGGCGAGGACGGCGCCGACGACGAACGCGCCTAAGGTCGCCGTGAGTCTGGACAGTTTCATTCGAATCTCCCTAGAAGGATCACTCCTGTGCCGATATGAGGCGCAATCACCCCCATAGCGGGGCAATCGCGTTCGAAACCGTCAATCACGCCACCGTGCATATATCGGCGCCGTGACATGGCTATGTCATGCCGCCGAAAATCATGATCTATGCATGGAAGTGGCCAAAATCTTTCGATCACTCAAAAGGGTGAATCCTGCACGCAATCCCCGGCGCGCGCCTGGCGCGCGGGTGCGCAAAACCCTTGGTGGGCGCTCAACCCCGCGCTCTCGCATGACGTCTTCGCACACTTTTCCCGTCTTGACGGGCCTTGGCGCGCTGCGCGACATTGAAGCCCGGCATCCGGCGCTTCGGGGGGCAAAGTCGCCAATGCAGACGAACACTGACAAGAGATCGGCACGCGCCGAACTGCTGCCGGTGGCCGCGGGGGCGGCCGTCGGCATCGCGGCCACCGGCGCCGCGCTCACGCTGGCGGACTTCGACTCGCCGCTGCGCGCGCCGTTCACCCTGTTCTTCCTCGTGGCGGCGCCCGCCGCGGCGCTGGGCAGCGCCCTGCGCGGGCTCGACACGGCGGCCCGCATCGTGCTGGGGGTGGCGGGCGCGCTCGCCCTCGATCTGCTGGTGGCGCAGGCGATGCTCGCGCTGCACGTCTGGTCGGTGCGCGGCGGAGTGGCCGCGGTGGGACTGCTGAGCCTGCTGATGCTGGCCCCGGCACTCCTCACGCAGGCCCGGCGCCCGGGCCGGGGGCTCGCCGAGCCTCAGAAAAGCGGCGGGGGCTGCTGACCTGTGGAGATCCGTGTGTACCGGCCGGGCGAGCTGACCGCCGCGGACCGGGCGGTCTGGACGGCCATGCAGGCCCAGGCGCCGCTGCTGGGCGCGCCGCAACTGGCGAATCCCTTTCTGTCACCCGAGTTCGCTCTCGCGCTCGGCCGCTGCCGAGGCGGGGTGCGGATCGCGGTGGTGCGCGAGGAGGGCGAGCCGGTGGCCTTCTTCCCGTTCCAGCGGACCCGGTTCGGGGTGGGCCGGGCGATCGGCCTCGGACTGTCGGACGCGCAGGGGCTGGTGCACCGGCCGGGGTTCCAGTGGGACGCGCGCGAGCTGTTACAGGCGTGCGGGCTGGCGGTGTGGGAGTTCGACCACCTGGTGGAGGGCCAGAAGCCGTTCGAGGTGGCGGCGCGGGGGACGTACGACTCCCCCGTGATCGACGTGGACCGCGGCTACGAGGCATATCTCGCCCAACTGCGCGCCCGCTCACCGAAGTTCACGCGGACGACGCTGGCCAAGGCGCGCAAGCTGGGCCGGGACGTCGGCGAGGTGTCCTACGTCCACGACGAGCGTGATCCGGCCGTGCTGCGCACGCTCATGGGGTGGAAGTCCGCGCAGTACCGCAGGACCGGGCGGAGCGACCGCTTCGCCCATCCGTGGATCATCCGGCTGGTGCGGCAGCTGTTCCACACCCGGGGGGCATCGTTCGCGGGAGTGCTGTCGGTGCTGTACGCGGACGGGCGGCCGATCGCCGCGCACTTCGGGCTGCGTTCGGAGCGCGTCATGGCGTGCTGGTTCCCGGCGTACGACACGGACTTCGCCAAGTTCTCGCCCGGTCTGGTGCTGCACCTGCGGATGGCGGAGGGAGCCGCCGCCGAGGGTGTGGACTATCTGGATCTCGGGCGCGGCGAGAAGGAATACAAGGACTCCCTGAAGACACGCGATCTCAGCGTGTCGGAGGGGTGGGTGATGCGCCGCCACCCGGTGGCGCTGGGGCATCGGGCACGGCGTGCGCCGGTGCGGGCGCTGCGCAACACGGTGCTTTCCCGGCCGGAGCTTTTCGGACCGGCCGACCGGCTGCTGAAACGCATGGGGAGTGTGCGGGCGGCCGGGAAGAATGGGGAAGGCAAATGAAGGTCAACATTTCAGAAAGAGGTGTCGGCACCGCCGTCTTGCCCTAGGGTCAAGAGGCTCAACAGAGTTATGAGCGTGAATACCGTCGTTACTCAACCCGCATCGGACCATCATTCAACGCGGCTCAAGGGGAGGGCTCGAGCGCCGCGATGGATTCCGTGCGGGGCGCGGTAGGGGGGTGCCGCGTCCGGTTTTTCCTGCCCGTTGTTGGGGGCGGGCCGGGGCGCGTGCCGCGAGGCCAGTAACAGCCAGCTCATCCGTTCCGCACGGTGTGCACGAGAGTTCATGCCGTCATGCGCGGATGAGAACCCCCCTTTCGAACCGGATACACCAAAGGACCGCCGCGGGGGCGGTGGTCCACCGGACGAGAGGGAACCATCGTCATGACGTCTTTTGTGCGACCGGCCACGTCCGATATCGCACCGGCCGCCGGATCATCTCGATACCGGCCCATCTCCTCACATCTCGCGATCGCGCCGCCGGTGAGCGTCGTGATTCCGGCGATGAACGAGGCCGAGAATCTTCCGTACGTCTTCAAAACCCTTCCGGACTGGATCCATGAAGTCGTCCTGGTGGACGGCAATTCCACGGACGACACGGTCCGGGTGGCCCGTGAACTCCGGCCGGACGTGAAAGTCGTGTCGCAGCGCGGCAAGGGCAAGGGAAACGCGCTCATCACCGGATTCGCCGCCTGCACCGGCGAGATCGTGGTGATGGTGGACGCGGACGGCTCCGCCGACGGGTCCGAGATCGTCAGCTATGTGTCCGCGCTGGTGTCGGGAGCCGACTTCGCGAAGGGGTCGCGCTTCGCCAACGGGGGCGGCACGGACGACATGACGCCGATCCGCAAGCTCGGCAACCGCGCGCTCACCGCGATCGTCAACCGCAAGTTCGGCGCCCGCTACACCGACCTGTGCTACGGCTACAACGCATTCTGGCGCCACTGCCTGGACGAGATCGCGCTGGACTGCGCCGGGTTCGAGGTGGAGACGCTGATGAACATCCGGGTGGTCAAGGCCGGGCTGCGGGTCCAGGAGATCCCCAGCCATGAGTACGAGCGCATCCACGGCGCCAGCAATCTGCGGGCCGTCCGCGACGGGCTGCGGGTGCTGAGGGTGATCCTGGCCGAGCGCGGCGTCCGGCGGCCCCGCCGCCCGGCCGTGGCGCCCGCGGCGGTCCGAGGGGAGGTGTCTTGACCCTCGCCCGACCGCAGCCGCGGATCTCGGTGGTGATCTGCGTCTACACCGAGGACCGCTGGGACGACATCCTCGCCGCGGTGGCCTCGGTGCGCGACCAGTCGTGGCCCGCCGAGGAGACGCTGCTCGTGGTGGACCACAACCCGGCGCTGCTGCGGCGGCTCCGGGACCACTACGGGTGCGCCGATGCGGCCGATTCCGGCGAGTCCGGCGAGTCCGGCGAGTCCGGTGAGGGGGTGCGGGTGCTCGCCAACGCGGGCCCCCGCGGCCTGTCCGCGGGCCGTAACACCGGCATCGCCGCGTCCACCGGCGAGGTGATCGCCTTCCTCGACGACGACGCGGTCGCCGAGCGGGACTGGCTGCGCCACTTCGCCGACGGGTACGCGGACCCGCGGGTGCTGGCGGTCGGCGGGCGCACCGAACCGGTGTGGGCGTCCCGGCGCCGCCCGGCCTGGTTCCCGGAGGAGTTCGACTGGGTCGTGGGGTGTACGTACCGGGGGCTGCCGCCCGGCCGGGTCCGGGTGCGCAACGTGCTCGGCGGGAACGCCTCGTTCCGCAGGGAGGCGTTCGACGCGGTGGGCGGGTTCGCGAGCGGCATCGGGCGGGACGCCGACAAGCGGCCGCTGGGCTGCGAGGAGACCGAGCTGTGCATCCGGCTGGCGCGCGCCCGGCCGGACGCGGTGCTGCTGATCGACGACCGCGCGGTGATCCACCACAAGGTGCCCGCGGCGCGGGAGCGGTTCGCCTACTTCCGCAGCCGGGCGTATGCCGAGGGGCTGTCGAAGGCCCTGGTCGCCCGCAGTGTGGGGGCCCAGGCCGGGCTGGCGACCGAGCGCCGCTACACCACGCGCGTGCTGCCCGCGGGCGTTGCCCGGGGGCTGCGGGACGCCCTGCTCGGCCGGGCGGGCGGGGCCGGGCGCGCGGGCGCGATCGTGGCCGGTGTGTCGGCCGCGGCGGGCGGCTATCTGATCGGCACCGCCCGGGCCCGCCGGGCGGGCGGTGCCCGCTTCACGATCGCGGCGGTGCCGGGGCCTCCGGCGTCCGGCACCGACGGGGGAGGCTCCCCGTGACGACAAGGCCGGTGCCGATATTGATGTACCACGCCGTGGCCCACACCCCGGCGCGGGCGACGCACGCGCTGTCCGTCTCACCGGGGGCGTTCGCCGAGCAGATGGAGCTGCTCGGCGCGTCCGGCTTCACCCCGGTGACCTGCGCGCGGCTCGCCGACGCCTGGCGCGGGGGCGATGCACTGCCGTCGAACCCCGTGCTGATCACCTTCGACGACGGCTACGAGGGCGTGCACCGCCACGCCCTCCCCGTCCTCGACCGGCACGGCTTCGCGGCCACCCTGTTCGCCTCGACGGGGTGGCTGCGCGGCCGGTACGAGACGGACGGCGCGCTCGACGTGATGCTCGACTGGGGGCAGGTGCGCGAACTCGCCGCGGCCGGGATGGAGATCGGCGGGCACAGCCACACCCATCCGCAGCTCGATCAGCTCGGCGACGAGCGGCTCCGCTTCGAGGTGGTGCGCTGCCGGGACATCCTCGAGGCCGAACTGGGCCGTCCGCCGGTGTCGTTCGCCTATCCCTACGGCTACTCCGACCGCCGGGTCCGGCAGGTGGTGCGGGAGGCCGGGTTCGGGGTGTCGCTCGCGGTGGGCAACGCGTTGGCGGACCGCCGCCAGGGCCCGTACGCGCTGCGGCGGATGACGATCGTCCGCACCACGCGCATCGAGGAGTTCGCGCGGCTGGTCCACGGCCGGGCCGTCGGCCGCGCCTTCGCCGGGGACCGGGCGCTCACCAAGGGCTATGCCCTCGTCCGCAGATCACGTCAGCTTCTAGGGAAGGTGCACTGAGCCCGTGTCCGACACGACCACCCGGGCCGAGGCCGTCGCCGAGGCGCGGCCGGCCGCGGAGCAGCCGCCGCCGACCGGCCCCGGCGGCGGCAGCCAGCTGTTCCGCAATGCCTATGCGCTGATGCTCAACACGGGCATCTCGGCCGTCCTCGGCCTCGGCTTCTGGCTGGCCGCGGCCCGCTACTACGCGGACGACGCGGTCGGCCAGGGTTCGGCGGCCATCGCCGCGATGAAGCTCCTCGCGGGGCTCACCGCGGTGACGCTGACCGGCGCCCTGGCCCGGTTCATCCCGGTCGCCGGGCGGACGACGGGACGGCTGGTGGGTGGCACCTACGCGGGCAGTTCGGTGGTCGTGGCGTGCGCCGCCGTGGTCTTCCTGCTCACGCTGGACCTCTGGGGCCCCTCGTACCGCTTTCTGCACGGCCCGGTGCACGGCATCGGCTTCGTCGTGGCGGTCGTCGCCTGGTCGCTGCTGACCCTCCAGGACGGGGTGCTCACCGGGCTGCGCAGCGCGTTCTGGGTGCCGGTGGGCAATACGGTGTTCCTGGCGGCGAAGCTGCTGCTGCTCGTCGCGCTCGCCGCCACGATCCCGACCGCCGGGGTGTTCGTGTCGTGGGTGGTCTCCATCGCACTGTCCGTGCTGCCGCTGGGCTGGCTGGTCTTCCGGCGTCTTGTGCCGCGGCATGTGAAGACGACGGAGGGCCGGGCGCGGCCCGCGTCGTACCGGGAGATGGGCCGCTTCCTGGCCGGGGACTACACCGGGTCGCTGTTCTCGCTGGCCGTGGTGTACGCGGTGCCGGTCATCGTCGCCTCGCAGGTCAGCGCGGCCGACAACGCGTACTTCTACATCACCACCACCATCGGCGGCACGGTCAATCTGCTCGCCATCAACATGGGCGCGTCGCTGACCGTCGAGGGCTCGCACGACCCGGCCCGGCTCGCCGAGAACTGCCGGGCGGCGCTGCGCCGGATGGCGCGCATCATGCTGCCGGTCTGTCTCGGGCTGTTCGTCTTCGCCCCGCAGATCCTGGGCGTGTTCGGGGCGGGCTACGCGGACGCGGCCGCGTCGCTGCTGCGCTGGTTCGCGGTGGGGGCGGCGCTGCGGGTGGTCATCGAGGTGTACTTCGCGGTGCTGCGGGCGCAGAGCCGCACCTCGGGGCTGGCGTATCTCCAGGGGCTGTTGTGCGTGCTGGTGCTGGGGCTGACGTTGCTGCTGCTGCCGCGGATGGGGCTGGTGGGCGCGGGCGTCGCGGAGATCTCCAGCCTGGCGGTGATCGCCTCGATCGCGTCGGTGAAGCTGTACCGGGTGGTCACGGCGCAGCCCGCGGCCCCGGCTTCCGCCGCCGCTTCGGATCCGGCGAGGATTCCGCCTCCGCCCGGCCCTCCCCCGCCGCTGGAGCGCGGCACCGCGCCCGACGGCGATCTGGCGGATCTGGCGGTGGACGGCGACCGTCGCGCCAAGCGTCCCCGTGGCACGCACGACGCCCGTTACGGCACCCGCTGGGCGCTGCGCGCGGCGCTCGACGCGGACACGCTGGTGCTGGGCGTCCGCATGGACTTCGACCATCCGGAGCGCCGCCCCGACGCCCGGTACGGCCCGCAGCCCGACGCGCCCCCACCCGCCGCACCCGCCGCACCCTCCGCGCCCGCTGCTTCTGCCGCGCCCGCCGCGTCGGAGGCACCGCGCGATACGGGCAGGACGCGGCCGCACACCGGCGTGGCCGTCCTCTGGGCGGTCCTGGCCGCCGGTCTCGGCCTCTACTGGCTGCCGCTGCTCGGCCTGGACGCCGCCGCCCTGGACCGGATGGGCGGGCTCGGACTGGTCTCCGTACTGCCCGGGCCGACGCTGCTGGGGGCGGCACTGCTGGTCGCCGTGTTCGCCGGTGCGCTCGCGCTCGGGCGGCAGCGCCGTGCGCTGCTCACCGTCGCCCTGCTGGCCACCGTCGTGTCCCTGCACGCCGTGCCCGCCGTGCTGGAGGCCCATCCGCGGTTCGCGACCGCGTGGCAGCACCTGGGGTTCCTGGACCACATCGGCCGGACCGGCGACGCCGTGCCCGATCTCGACGCGCGCTGGAGCTGGCCGGGCTTCTTCGCGGGGGCCGCGTTCCTCGCCGAGGCGTGCGGCGTACGGGATTTCTCCGCGCTGCTGCGCTGGTGGCCGACGGTCATCCAGTTGCTCTACCTCGCCCCCCTGATGGTGCTGATGCGCGCGCTGCGGGCGAGCTGGCGGGCCAAGTGGACGGCGGTGTGGCTGTTCGCCCTGAGCGGCTGGGTGGGCCAGGACTACTTCTCGCCGCAGGGGTTCACGTACCTCTTCTACCTGGTGTTCGTCGCCGTGCTGCTGGTGTGGTTCCGCGAACCGCGGGTGCTGGGCGGCAGGCGCAGGCCCGGTGAGGCGGAGGTGGCGGAGGCGACGCGCGGTCAGCGCGCGGCGCTGCTCGGGCTGCTGATCGCGCTGTTCGCGGCGTCGGTGGCGGCGCATCAGCTGACCCCCTTCGTGATGCTCGGCGTGGTGACCGCGCTGGTCCTGGTGCGGCGTTCCGATCTGTACGGGCTGCCGCTGCTGTGCGGGGTGATGGTGGTCGTCTGGATCGGCTTCCTGGCGGAGCCGTACTGGTCGGGCCACTGGGACGAGCTGTTCGGCGGGGTCGGCGGGGTCGGCGGCAATGTGTCGTCGTCCGTCTCCGGCCGGATCGAGGGCGGCAGCAGCGTGCACAAGCTGGTGCTGTACGTGCGGGTGGCGCTGGCCGGCGGGGTGTTGGCGTGCGCCTGCTGGGGGGTGCTGCGGCGGCGCGCGGCGGGCTTCACCGAGCGGGCGCTGCTGGTGCTGACCTTCGTGCCGTTCCTGGGCTTCGGCATGCAGAGTTACGGCGGCGAAATGGCGCTGCGCGTCTTCATGTTCGCGCTGCCGGGCGCCTGCGTGCTCGGGGCGCTGGCGATCTTCCCGCGGGTGCGGCCGGACCGCCGGGGCCTGGCGCCGGTCGCGGCCCTGGTGGCGGGCCTGACGCTGATGTCCGGCTTCCTGGTCGCCCGCTGGGGCAATGAGGCGTTCGAGCGGGTGCGGCCCGGCGAGGTCGCGGCCATGGAGTACCTCTACGCGCACGACAAGCCGACCGTGCGGGTGCTGTGGATGAGCGACGACCCCGTCAACAACGTCACCCCCGCGATGCCGTGGGGCGCGCGGGACATGGAGCGGGTCGCGTACGAGCCGACCCTCGCCCCGCGCGACCCGGTGCTGGTGGGCGGGCTGGTGACGGCGCTGCGCGACGCCGGGCCGCACTCGTATCTGATGGTGGGCCGCGGCCAGTCCGTCTCGCTCCAGTTGGACGGCGGTTACGGGGCGCGCTGGCAGGAGCGGCTGCTGCGCTCCCTGGACCAGCGCCCCGAACTGCGCCGGGTGCTGTCGAACGACGACGCGTCGCTGTACGAGCTGGCGTCGCCGCCGCGCGGGGCGGTGCCGGAGCCGAAGCCGGGCCCGGCCGGGCCGCAGATCACCTGGACGCCGTGGTCGGTGACCGGCGCGCTGGCAGCGGTGGTGCTGATGGTGCTGCTCGCGGCGCGCGAGGTGGTGCGGGTGGCGGTGCGGCCGAGCGTACGGCGGCTGCGGTGGCTCCAGGCGTCGTACTGGTTCGCGCTGCCGCTGCTGCTGGTGGTGCTGGCGTCGCTGGTGCAGCGGTTCCTGACGCTGTCATGAGAAGGCATGAGGAGGCATGAGGAGGCGTGAGGAGGAGGTCGACACCGGTGAGCACGCCGCCCATGGCATCGGCGCTGCCCATGGCGTCAGCGCTTGAGCCAGCGCACCTCGTACGCGTCCATGGCGAACGACCGCCCGTCGACCTTCGCCTTGATCGGCCGGGCCAGGGTGTTGACCACCAGCGTCGCGTCGTCGTCGGCGAGGACCTGCACATGGGTCCGGTCGTCGGCGGCGATGTCCACCGAGCGGAAGCGGGTGCCCGGCGGGAACTCGCGGCCGAAGCGGCTCAGCAGCTCCATCATGGGCAGCGCGCTGCCGCCGTCGTCCAGTTCGGTGGGGCGCCACAGACAGCCGGGGCAGTCGGAGTCCGTCGTCTCCGGGTTCCAGTAGAAGGCGGTCGCGGCGCCGCCGCGGGCCAGCCGGGTCAGCGCGGTGGCCTGCACCGCGACGCGGTGCGCCTCGCTCCAGCGGCCGCGGGCGCCGGCCCTGCTCGTGTCGGCGGCCGGTTCCACGTACCACTCGGCCCACCACACCGGCAGCTTCGTGGTCTCGTCGAGCCAGCGGGTGACGTCCTGGAACTTCTGCGTGGCGTTGAACGCGTCCGGGATCAGCCGGTCGCCCTCGCGGGTGTAGCTGGAGCCGTCGACCACGACGAAGTCGGCGCCCGCCTTGTGCTCGTTCCAGTACGTGATCGCGTCGACGGAGCGCCGGTCGAGCGTGCCCCAGGGGCCGGACACCGTGTCGTCGCCGCCCGCCGCGCCGGGCGGGTCGCTGTCGGCGACGACGTACGGGCCGCCGACCAGGTTCTTCGGGTTCCGCTTCTTCAGCTCGTCGTAGACGAGGTTGTAGAGCTTGGTGTAGCCCTCGTAGTTCCAGCGGTTCTTGCTGTCGTCGTAGAAACCCTTGAACTCGTTCCAGACGATGAAGTGCCGCACCTCGGGGTAGCGCTCGGCGACCTTCCCGGCGAGCTTCGCGAAGTCCTTGTAGTGGTCGGGGGTCGGCGCGGTCTCCAGGGCCTCCTGCGACCAGTCCGTGTCCCCCGGGGTGCCGCCCTTCATCCAGTCGGGCGCACAGCACAGGGTGAGCACGGGCTCGGTGCCGGTCTTGCGCATCAGGGCGACGCGCCGGTCCAGGTCCGCGAAGTCGTAGCGGCCCGGGGACGGCTCGGGGTTGCCCGCGCCCCACCCCATGATGTGCTGGTTCTGCGGCATCGGACGGCCCGACAGCAGCGACTCGGCGGCCTTCCTGCCGCTGTCGGTGCCGCGGTCGGCGCTGTACTGGGTGTGGGTGAAGCCCCAGCCGAGACCGGCCGACGCCGCTCGCTCACGGGCCGACGCCGACGCCCCCGGCCGCCCCGTGCCATCCCCCGGCCAGCTCGTGCACGTGGTCAGCAGCAGGGCCAGCGTGCCCATGCCGACGGCGAGCAGTGCGGTGATCCGCCACCGCCGCGCTCCCGGTAACCCCGCCCGCGACCCCACCGGCATTCCTACCCGTGATCCCACCCGCGCCCCGCCCCGTTCCCGTCCTTGACGTCCTACAAAGGGTAAGAGTATCCCTGAACGCCCCCATTCCGGTGGGCTTCTTCGGAACAGCTCGGTAAACGGCCGTAAACCCCGGTGCGCCGACGCCCCTCGTGCTGGATCATGGGGCAGGGTGCGCCGACCGCCGCACCGGACCGCTCGCTCAGGAGGCAGACCCTGCCCGCTACACCCGCCGAACAGTCCCTTCCGATCCGGCTGAACGTCGATGACAGCGATTCGCCGTCGGATGTCGTCGACGCACTCTTTCTCGGCCGTTTCGCGACCGGAGAGCAGCCGTATGCCCGCAGCCACTCCGTCGACCGGGTGAAGTCGGGCGCCACTCTGCTGCCGCCCGCCGCGACCGTGCTGCGCGCGGCACGCGACGACGACCGCAGCGCCACGCTCGCCGAGGGCGACGGCTGGACCCTGCTGGTGTCCCGGTGGAACCGGGGCGCGGACGTGACCGTGACCGCGGTCCGGGACGACCTCGCCGAAACGGTGCTGCGGCAGGCGGTCGACGGCGCCGAGGACGAGCCCGAGCCCCAGCCGGAGAACGTGTCGATGGGCTTCTGGTACGTCTCGCCGCGCCGCGGCCCGCACCGCACCACCCGCCAGATCGCGGCCGGGACCTGGGAGGAGATCCGCGACAACTACACCGCGCCGGTCGCCGACGCCATGGACGGGCTGATGAAGGTCACCCCGGACGACATCGCGGGCCGCCTCCTGCTGCTGCACGGCCCGCCCGGCACCGGCAAGACCTCAGCGCTGCGCACCCTCGCCCGCTCCTGGCGCGACTGGTGCCAGGTGGACTGCGTCCTGGACCCGGAGCGGCTGTTCACCGACGTCGGCTATCTGATGGACATCGCCATCGGCGAGGACGACGGCTCGGCCAAGGGCCGCTGGCGGCTGCTGCTCCTGGAGGACTGCGACGAGCTGATCCGCGGCGAGGCCAAGCACACCGCGGGCCAGGCGCTGTCCCGGCTGCTCAACCTGACGGACGGTCTGCTGGGCCAGGGGCGCAACGTCCTGGTCGGGGTGACCACCAACGAGGACCTGGAGCGGCTGCACCCGGCGGTGGTCCGCCCCGGCCGCTGCCTCGCCCGCATCGAGGTCGGCAAGCTGAACCGTACGGAGGCGGTCAACTGGCTCGGCACGGAGGAGGGCATCGGCCGGGACGGCGCGACGCTCGCGGAGCTGTTCGCCCTCCGCCGCGGCACCCGCCCCGCCTCGGTCCCCATCCAGCCGGGCGAGACGGACGCGGGGCTGTACCTGTAAGCCCGTCCCGCGTCCTAGACGTACAGCTCCCGCAGCCGCACCGACAGGCAGGTCACGCAGCCCTCCATCTTCTCGAACTCGCCGATGTCCACCGGCACCGGCGTATATCCGAGGTCGGCGAAGAGCGCCGCGCTGCGCGGCGCGCTCGCCGCCATCAGCAGCCTGCCGCCGCCCAGCAGCACCACATGCGCGCCCGACTCCTCGGGCACCGGCAGGAAGCGCGGAAAGGCGGCCGGGTCGTCGACCAGCGGCGGATACCCGATCACGGTGCCGTCCGGCAGCGCCGTGACCGCCGACTTCAGGTGCAGCACCTTGCTGACCGGTACGGCCACCACGCGCGCCCCCAACGGCTCGAAGGCGGCGCGCAGCTGACGCACCCCCTCGCCGTTCGTCCGGCCGCCGCGCCCCACGTACACCGTGTCGCCGATCTTCAGCACATCGCCGCCCTCGAGCGTCCCCGGCTCCCGCACCCGGTTGACCGAACAGCCGAGCGCCGTCACGGCCGCCTCGGCGGCGGCGGTCTCGGGGCGGCGGGACTCGGCTCCGGGTCGCGAGATCAGCGCGACGTTCCGGTAAACGACCATCGTGTCCTCGACGAAGACCCCGTCCGGGCACGCGTCGACCGGATCGGCCTCCACCGTCTCCCAGCCGTGCGTCTCCAGGGCGGCGACGTACGCCTCCCACTGCCGCAGCGCGAGCGCGGCGTCGACCGGCTTGCGGTCGATGTGCGTGACGAGCCCCTCCGCGAGCCGCGGGCTCGGCCGCCGGACCAGGGCGATACGGCTGGTGGTCATCGACTCCCCCTATCGTTTCGGATCACTCACCGTACGCCGCCCGCAGCGCGTCCTCGACGGTGGCGAGGGCGGCCGCGCGGTCCAGGCCGAGCCGCCGGGCCCGCTGGGCGTAGGTCTGCGCCGCCTCGGCGGCCTGGCGTCCGGCGGCGTCACCGGCCGCCGCGACGAACGTGCCGTGGCGCCCGCGGGTCTCGATCACGCCGTCCGACTCCAGCGCGCGGTACGCCTTGGCGACGGTGTTCGCCGCCAGGCCCAGCTCCTCGGCGAAGCCGCGCACGGTGGGCAGCTTGTAGCCCACGGGGAGGTGCCCGGAGCGGGCCTGCTCGGCGATCTGCGCGCGGATCTGCTCGAAGGGGGCGGTCGCCGCGTCGGGGTCGACGGTGATCTGCAAGGCCACGTGGTGCTCCTGGGGTGCGTACTGCGTGGGGTGCGGGCTTTGTCGCACCCATTGTGTGCCGCTAGGCGGTGGGCCGGAAATTCGGAGGCGGGCCGGGTACACCGGTCACGCTGCGCGCCCACCGCGGACGGGGCCTGGCGAAGCTGGCCAAGACCCATTCGCTGCACCGGGCGCGCGCGGCGGGGTGTGCCGAGGCGTTCACGGGCAACGACAGCGAGAACGGCCCGATGCTGGCGATCAACGCGGGGCTCGGCTACGCCGTGGCCACCCTGGAGCGGCGTTACGTACGCGAGCTGGGCCACTGACGCGGGTCGGCCGTCATCCCGACGCCTCCAGCACCACCAGCCGGTCCGGACCGTCCGGGGCGAACGCGATGCCGTCCCCCGGCTCGTGCCAGTGCACGGCGAACCGCTCCCCGGCCCGGTACGCCTCCACGCCCGCCCGGCAGTACGCCACCATGTCCTCCGGCAGGGCGTCCAGCGCGAACCAACCGATCTCGGAGCACTTGTCCGGCTCCCGGTTCACCGGCTCCCCCGCGCCGTCCGTCAGCTCCGCCTCGAAGAACCAGCCCGTACGGGCCGATCCCGTGGGCGACTTGTGCTGCATGACGAGCGCCACCCGCACCTCGTCCGGGGTGAGCCGGATGCCGATCTCCTCGGCCGCCTCGCGGATCACCGCGGTCCGTACGTCCTCGCCGTCCTCCACATGGCCGGACGGCGCGTGCAGCAGCCCGTCCGCGTACCCCGTGCCCGCGCGGCGCGCGAGCAGGATCCGGCCGCCGCGCCGCAGCAGCAGATGGACGTCGACGATCTCGGCGTGCCGCCGGGGCGGGGCGAGGTCCGCGCGCAGCACATAGCGCTCGTCGCGCACCGGCCGCCCCCACAGCGCCGCGTCCGCCGCCAGCTGTTCGACGTACGTACGGGACGCCAGCGGCTCGACCATGCGCACCAGGTCACCGGCCGTCAGCCCGACCGGATCCGACTCGCCCCACCGCCCCTCGACCAGCACCAGCGCCCCGCCCGGCCGCAGCAGCCGCGCCCAGCGCCGCAGCACGGCCTCCTGGCCGGGCAGCAGCCACAGCAGATGGCGCGCCAGGACGACGTCGAAGCCGCCCTCCTCGACCGGCGGTGCCGCCGCGTCCCCGACGAGCACGGTGGCGTCCGTCCCGGCGAGCTTGGCGCGGGCGCGCTCGGCCATCCGCGGCGACCGGTCGACGCCCGTCACCCGGTGGCCCTGCTCGGCCGCGAGGCGGGCCAGGCTGCCCGTGCCGCAGCCGAGGTCGAGCACGTCGCAGGGCCGCCCGGGCAGCCACTGCCGCAGCCGGGCCGCCCATGCCTCCCGCACGGCCGGATCGCGCAGCCCGTGATCCGGCTCGTCGTCGAACCCGGCCGCGGCGGCGTCCCAGTAGTCGGCGGTCCCGTGTCCGGTCATCGATCCCTCAGCACCCATGCGGCGCATCGTCGCACTCCCCACCGACAATGCCCCCGGCCCGGAACACCCCGCTGACAACGCCCGGCGCGCGGGCGATGATGGGGCATGTCCTCGACGCCGCACGCCGCCCTCGCCTCGTCGTTCAACGCCGTCGCCGCGCAGTACGCGGCCGCCCGGCCCGGGTATCCGCCCGCCCTGTTCGAGGCGGTGGAGGAGGTCACGGGCCGGCCGCTGGCCGGGGCGGAGGTGCTGGACGTGGGGGCGGGCACGGGCATCGCCACGCGGCTGCTGGCCGACCGCGGCGCGCGCGTCACCGCCGTGGAGCCGGGCGCGGGCATGGCGGCGCAGCTGCGCGCCTCCGCGCCGGACGTCCGGCTCGTGCGGGGCGACGCCGACGCCCTGCCGTTCCGCGACGGGGCCGCGGACCTCATCGCGTACGCCCAGTCCTGGCACTGGACCGATCCGCGGCGCTCCGTCCCCGAGGCGCTGCGGGTGCTGCGTCCCGGCGGGGCGCTGGCGATGTGGTGGAACCTGCCGGACCTCGACGTCCCCTGGGTGGCGCGGCAGGAGGAGCGGCTCGCCGAGCGCTGCCCGGCCTATCGGCCGCCGGGTTTCCCGAGCACCGTGGCCGGGCGGCTCGCGCCGTTCGGGGTGCGGACGACGGACCGCAGGGTGCGCTGGTCGCGGACCATCACGGTCGAGGACCAGGTGCGCTCGCTCGGCAGCCACTCCTATCTGGCGGTGATGGACGCCGGGGAGGCCGGGGCGGTGCTGGACGCGGAGCGGGCGGAGCTGCTCGCGCTGTTCCCGGACGGGGTGCTCACCGAGCCGTACGTCGTGGATCTCGTCGTGGGGTGGGGCGGGGGGTAACGGAGCCCGAAGCGTCGACGTCGGGTGTCTTGACGGCAGAAATGTTAGCGGTAACACTCCCGTCGTGGACAACGTGGACAAGCACGTAGGCCAGAATCCCGATCCCCCCTCACACTCACCGCTGTTCAGCCGCGCCGCGGTGGTCGCGTCCTGCGTCGGGTTCATCCTCATCGGCGCACTCCAGGCCCTCTACGGCCCGTCGATCCCCGCCTTCCGCGACGCCCACGGGCTGTCGCCCTCGGCCGCCGGGCTGGCCTTGAGCGCGCACTTCGTCGGCGGCGTCGCGGGCGTCCTCGGCTTCGACCGGCTCTTCGGCCGGATCGGCAACCGCACGCTGCTCGGCTCTTCGTATCTGCTCATGGCGGGCGGCGCGGCCGGGTTCGCGCTCGCCCCCGACTGGCCGCTCGCCCTGGGCCTGGCGCTGCTCGCGGGGCTCGGCTTCGGCGGCATCGACTACGGGCTCAACCAGATGTTCGCGGTCGGCTTCGGGCGGCGCAGCGCCGCCATGCTCAACATCCTCAACGCCCACTTCGGCATCGGCGCGATCCTCGGCCCGGCCCTCATCGGCCTGGTCGGAGCGGAGCACTACACGCTGGTGTTCCTGGGGTTCGCCGTGCTCACGCTGCCGCTGGTGCTGTGCCTGACCGGGGTGCGGGACCAGGCGCCGCCGCGCGGCGGCGCGGAGCCGGAGACCACCGACAAAGCCCGCAACCGCAGCCTCGTCACCGTCCTGGGCGCGTTCGTGCTGCTCTACGTCCTCCACGTCGGCGTCGAGGCCGGGGTCGGGGGCTGGGAGCCCACGCATCTGGAGACCGTGGGGTACGGCGCGACCGCCGCCGCGTCCGCGACCTCCGTGTACTGGCTGATGATGACCGTCGGCCGCTTCCTGGTCGCCCCGCTCGCGCTGCGCTGGTCCGCCCCGGCGATCATCGCGGTCAGCTGTGCGGGCATGACCGTCTGTCTGCTGCTCGCCGCGATCCCGGCCCTGGCCCCGTACGCGTACGCGGGCGTCGGCCTGTTCATCGCGCCGATCTTCCCGACCGGTCTGCCCTGGCTGGGCCGGGCCGCGCCGCGCGCCCGCCGGGCCGGGGCGCTGGTGATCGCCGCGTCGATGATCGGCGGGGTGGCCGCGGGGCCCGTGCTCGGCAAGGCGATCGAGCTGGCGGGCATCCGTGCCGTACCGCTCGTCCTGGGCGCCGTCTCGGCCGTCTGCCTGATCACCACCGTCTGGCTGATCCGCGCCACGTCCTCGTCCGTATCCCCTACGCACACCATCACTACCGCACCCGCTCCCGCCCGTGCGGTCGAAAGGACTTCGGCCCATGCCCGCCCTGACGCTCACCAATGACGGCTTCCTCCTCCACGGCAAGCCCTTCCGGATCCTCTCCGGCGGCTTCCACTACTTCCGCACCCACCCCGACCAGTGGGCCGACCGGCTGCGCAAGGCGCGGCTGCTGGGGCTCAACACGGTCGAGACGTACGTCCCGTGGAATCTGCACCAGCCCACGCCGGACGGCCCGCTGGACCTCGACGGGCTGCTCGACCTCCCCCGCTTCCTGGAACTCGCCCGGGCCGAGGGGCTGTCCGTGCTGCTGCGCCCCGGCCCGTACATCTGCGCCGAGTGGGAGGGCGGCGGGCTGCCCTCCTGGCTGACCGCCGATCCGAACATCCGGCAGCGCAGCAGCGATCCGCGGTTCACCGGCGCCGTGGACGCGTACCTCGATCTGCTGCTGCCGCCGCTCGCCCCGTACATGGCGGCGGCCGGCGGCCCGGTCATCGCGGTCCAGGTGGAGAACGAGTACGGCGCCTACGGCGACGACGCCGCCTACCTCGCCCATCTGGCCGACGCCCTGCGCAAGCGCGGCGTCGAGGAGCTGCTGTTCACCTGCGACCAGGCCGACAAGGCCATGCTGGCGGCCGGAAGCCTGCCCGGGGTGCTCTCCACCGGCACCTTCGGCAGCCGGGTCGGCGACGCGCTGGAGGTGCTGCGCGCCCATCAGGAGAGCGGGCCGCTGATGTGCGCCGAGTTCTGGATCGGCTGGTTCGACCACTGGGGCGAGCCGCACCATGTGCGGGCGGCGGACGACGCGGCCGCCGACCTGGACGCGCTGCTGTCGGCGGGGGCGTCGGTGAACCTCTACATGTTCCATGGGGGCACCAACTTCGCCTTCACCAGCGGCGCGAACCACGATCACGCCTATGCGCCGACCGTCACCTCCTACGACTACGACGCGGTGCTCACCGAATGCGGCGACCCGGGCCCCAAGTACGCGGCGTTCCGCGATGTCCTCGCCCGCCACACGGACGTACCGGACGAACCCATTCCGGAGCCGTCGCCCAAGCTGCCGCCGACCGAGGTCCGTCTGACCGCCTCGGCGAACGCCCTGGTCAGCGCCGAATTCCTGGCCCCGGCGGAGCACTTCACCGACCCGCCCACCATGGAGGCGCTCGGCCAGTCCTACGGCTTCGTCCTCTACGGCACCGAGCTGCCCGTCATCGGCGACCACGTCCTGCACTTCACGGGCGGGGTCGGCGACCGGGCGCAGGTATTCGTGAACGGCGCCCCGGCCGGTGTCGTGGAACGCGAACGCCACGAGCACAGCATCCATGTGCGCAGCCCCGAATACGGCGCCCGGCTGGACGTCCTGGTCGAGAACATGGGCCGCGCCAACTACGGCGTCCGCATCGGCGACCCCAAGGGCATCACCGGCCCGGTCACGCTCGACGGGGAGCCGCTGGAGAACTGGACCTGCCACCGCCTCCCCCTGGACCGGCTTCCCGAGCTCCCCTTCCGCACCACCGACACCCCGGTCGCGGGCCCGGGCTTCCACCGCGGCACGTTCACCGTGGAGACCCCCGCCGACGCGTATCTCGCGCTGCCGGGCTGGACCAAGGGCGTGGCCTGGGTCAACGGCTTCAACCTGGGCCGCTACTGGTCGCGCGGCCCGCAGCGGCGGCTGTACGTGCCGTGGCCGGTGCTGAAGGCGGGCGAGAACGAGCTGACCCTGCTGGAGCTACAGTCGGCGACGACCCGGGTGGCCCACCTCACCGACGCACCGGACCTGGGCTGGACCCCGGAGGACTGACCCCGGAACCCTAGGGGGTGTCGTGCCGATCACGCCGGGCTCCCGACGCCTGGCACGGCACCTCGCGGCGCCGCGCTCGTCGCACGCAGCGCCGCTGCGCTCTCCTCACGCGACTTGCGATGCACCGCACCAGACGCCGCTCGCTGAGCCGGCCTGATCGACAAGACACCCCCTGGGCGCAGGGCCACACCCCGCACCCGGGGCCGGCACCCCCTCGAAGGAGCCACGACCGCATGGCGGAGCCACACCGCGCCCCCACCCGACGCCGCCGCCCCACCACCGGCGGCAAGGTGGTCATGGCGGACGTCGCCCGGCTCGCGGGCGTCTCCGACCAGACCGTCTCCCGCGTCCTCAACGACCACCCCCGGGTCCGCGCCGAAACCCGCGAACGCGTCCGCGCCGCCATGCGCGAGCTGGGCTACCGCCCCACCGCCAGCGCCCGCACCCTGGCCAGCGGGCGCAGCCGCACCCTCGGCGTGATCTCCTTCGACGCGGCCCGCTTCGGCCCGGCGGCCACGCTCGCCGGGATCAACGAGGCCGCGCAGGCGGCCGGTTACCTCGTCAGTACGATCGCCCTCACCGCCGCCGACCAGGCCGCCGTCACCGGCGCGGTGGACCGCCTGCTCGGCCAGGGCGCGGACGGCATCATCGCCATCGCGCCGCAACGCTCGGTCGGCCAGGCCCTGGTCGAGGCGGATCACGGTGTCCCCATGGTCACCCTGGACAAGAGCTTCGGCGCGCACATCCCGGTCGTCGCGGGCGACTCCGCCTCCGGCGCCCACCAGGCCACCGCACACCTCCTCGGCCTCGGCCACCGCACCGTCCGCCACATCGCGGGCCCCACCGGCTGGATCGCCGCCGAGGCCCGCGTCGACGGCTGGCGCGCCGCGCTGACGGCCGCGGGAGCCGAGGTCCACGAGCCGCTGCTGGGCGACTGGAGCGCGGACTCCGGCTACGACCTGGGCCGCCGCATCGCCCGGCAGCCCGGTCTCACCGCGCTGTTCGTCTCCAACGACCAGATGGCCGTCGGTGTCCTGCGCGCCCTCCACGAGGCGGGCCTCCGGGTCCCCGAGGACGTCAGCGTGGTCGGCTACGACGACATCCCCGAAGCCGCCCATTTGCTCCCGCCGCTCACCACCGTCCGCACCGACTTCACCGAGATCGGCCGCCGCTGTCTGACCCTGATGCTCGACCAGCTCGACCGCTCGCCGGAGCCCGGCGTCCGCGTGACCATCCCCACCGAGCTGGTCGTCCGCCACAGCACGGGCCCCGCCCCGCGCTGACGGCCGAAGCCCCGGTCATTCCCCGAGGTAGTGGAAGCCCGGCTCCGGGTGCATGAGGAAGTCGTGGTGCGAGATGTTCCAGGCGTACGCGCCCGCCATCGCGAAGGCGACGCGGTCCCCGGCGCGCAGCTCCGCGACCGGGACGCCGCGGGCCAGGACGTCCTTGGGGGTGCACAGCTGGCCGACCAGGGTGACCGGTTCGCCGCGGGCGGCGGGGCGCGGCCAGGGGTGGGGCCAGGAGGCGGCGGGGAGCACCTGGAAGGGGTGGTCGTGCTGTTTGGCGGCCGGGGTGCGCAGGTGGTGGGTGCCGCCGCGGAGGACCGCGAACGCCTCGCCGCGGCTGTGCTTGAGGTCCAGCACCTCCGTGACGTACCAGCCGCAGTACGCGGTCAGCGCCCGGCCCGGCTCGATCCGCAGGGTCAGGCCGGGGTTGCGGTCGGCGACCTCGGCCAGGCCCTCGCCGTACGCCTTCCAGTCGAAGCGGGTGTCGGGGCGGGCGTAGTCCACGCCCATGCCGCCGCCCACGTTGACCTCGGTGAGGCCCAGGCCGTGGCGGTCGGACAGCTCGCGCGTCCAGTCGGCGATCCGCGCGGCCACGGCGGTCTGGGCCGGGGCGTCGAGGCCGCTCGCGAGGTGGGCGTGGATGCCGCGCAGCCGGAGCGGGCCGTCCGGGGTGAGGAGCGGCAGGCACCGCTCCACCCGGTCGGGGTCGAGGCCGAAGGGGCTGGGGCGGCCGCCCATGGCGAGCGCCGCGCCGCCCAGCGCCTCGTCGGTCAGGGGGAGGTTGACGCGGAGCAGGACGTCCACGGGGCGGCCCTCGGTGAGCGTGGACAGCAGCCGCAGTTCGTGCTCGCTCTCCACATGGAACCGTTCCACCCCCAGCTCCAGCACCCGCCGCAGCTCCGTCTCCGTCTTGCCCGGTCCCCCGAACGCGAGGGGCCGTTCGGGGACGGCCTCGCGGACGTGCGCCAGCTCGCCGCCCGAGGCGACCTCGTAGCCGGTGACGTACGGGGCGAGCGCGCGCAGGACCGGCGGCTCCGGGTTGGCCTTCGCCGCGTAGTACAGCTCGACGTGGCGAGGGAGCGCGTCCCGTATCTCCCGGGCGTGGGCGTCGAGGGCGGTGAGGTCGTAGACGTACGCGGGGAGGCCGTCCCCGGCGAGCGTCCCGGCGAGCGCGGCGGCCGGTGCGGTGAGGAACGAGGTATTCAACGGGCGCTCCCGGGGGCGATGACGCGGGCCGCCTCGGACAGCAGGTCGGAGGCGAGCGGGCTGGCGATACGGACGTAACCGGCGTCCCGGTCGGCCTTGCGGCCCCAGCGGGTCAGCAGGTTGGCCTTGGCGGGCAGCGGCACGCCCGCCACCAGGGCGCGCAGCGCGGGCGGGTCGTCGTGGGCCGCGGAGCGTGTCCACAGGACGCGGCGGACCGCCGACCACAGGTCGGGCTCCAGCCGGGGGTGACGGTCGGCGAGGGCGGCGACCATCTCGGCGAGGTGGTTGACCAGCAGGCAGTACACCACCCGGTCCCAGCCGCGCTCGCGCCCGTACGTCATGGGGCGGGCCACCGCCTCGGGCAGCGCCGCGAGCGCGGCGGCGTGGTGGCCGGACACCAGCTTGGTGCCCTCCAGGTCGCGGAAGAGCACCTGGCGCGGGGTGCCGGTGGCGTCCACGCCGATGACCACGTTCTGGAGGTGGGGTTCGAGGACCACGCCGTGGTCGAAGTAGGCGGCCAGGATCGGCGGTACGAGGAGGTCGAGATACGCCTGCCACCAGGCGAGCGCGTGCTCGGGCCCGGTGCCGCCGAGGAGGTGGGAGAGCTGGGCGCCGCTCGTCGGGTACTCGTCGGCGACGGCCGCCGCCAGCAGCCCGGTCAGCCCCGGCCGCAGCCGGACGTCCAGCCCCTCGCGGACGATCACGCCGAACCCCTCGGAGAGGTGGCGGTCGTCGAGGTCGAGCGTGCGGTAGCCGGGTTCGCGCAGCAGGTCGGCGCCGGGGAAGCGGGCGGCGAGGTCGGCGGCGACCGGCTCCAGCAGCCGGGTGAGGGCGACGGCGCCGGACAGCTCGTAGTCGGCGTTCTTGCGGAGGCAGTTGGTGATGCGCACGTTCAGGCTGAACTTGAGGAAGTCCCGGCCGTCGTAGAGCGTGCGGACCGAGGCGGTCGGCGCGAAGTCCGGGCCGCCGGGCCCCAGGTCGAGGATGTCGCCGCCGTCGAGCGCCGCCCGCAGCACCCGGTGCTCGCGGAGCATGGCGTACTGCCAGGGGTGGGCGGGCAGCAGCCGGTAGCCGTCGGGGACCGGCCGCTGGCGGTCCAGCGGCGCCAGCGCCCCGGCGTACGCGGCCTCCTCCCGTACGTACTCCCTGCGCACCGCGAGGTGGTGCAGCGGGAAGCGGGCCCCGGCCTCGGGCGCGAACAGCGCCCAGGAGTCGGGGCTTCCGGTGCGGGCCTTGGGGGTGGGGTGGAAGCGGTGGCCGAAGAACAGGGACTGCTCGGAGGCCAGATAGGCGTCACGGGCGGGGTTCCCCGTGGCCTTCTCGCGCTCCTGGAGGGCGGCCGTCATGCCCGCGTGGCTGGAGGCGACCTGCGCCAGGAACTCGTCGTTGCGGACCCCCGTGCGCAGCTGGAGTTCCCGCTGGATGCGCTCGGCCAGACCGCGCCAGGAGACCTCGGCCCAGATGCCGTCGCGCTGTTCGCTGACCGGTCCGGTGAACCGGTGCGCGCCGATCAGCGACGTGCGGCGCAGCCCCACCCGCAGCAGCACCCCGCTGCGGGGCAGCCGCAGCCGCAGCCCGCCGTCGTCGGCCACGACGGTCTGGTGTTCCGGACCCGACACCTCGCGCAGCAGACAGTTGAGCAGGGTGTGGGCGGTCGCGTGGTCGGCGGAGACCAGCGCCGTGGCGGGCGAGACCGACGCGGCGGGCGAGACCGCGGAAGAGGGCGAGGAGGTCGTTGGCATGGAGCGGCTCCAGCGGGTGCGGAGAGGAGAGTTGTGGAGGGGTAAGGAGGTCGCGGCCGTCATCTGCCGCGCCCCCGCAGAAGGTAGTTGGGCCCGGTCACGTAGTGCTTGTTGACGTCGGCGGCGCCCGACCGGGCCTTGGTGAACAGCGTGCCCGCGGTCACCATCGCCTTGACCGGCAGCCGGTCCGCGTCCAGCACCCGGGCGCGCAGCACGGCGGCGGCCGCCCCCGGGTACACCGCGCCGGTCCGTTCGACGGCCTCGGTGAGCCGGGCGCGCAGCTGCCGCAGCAGGACGTCCAGGGGCGCGCGGCCGAGGGCGGCCAGCTCGAAGGCGAGCGCGGCGGCGCACAGATGGACGGTGATGGTGGTGAACACGTCCGCCACCGGGCCGTCGCCGCCCGTCAGGATGCGGCGGTCGTCGAACCCGCACAGATCCGCGGCGTCGGCCCCGCCGATCATCGCGGCGAGCCGGATCGCGTGGACGCGCGGCCCGTCGTGGTCCTTGATGAGCAGCCGCAACCGTGGGGTGGCCGGGCCGCCGGTGTCGTCGAAGACGAGGGAGGTGTTCTGCTGATGCGACTCCAGGGCGATGCCGTAGGCGAAGAGGGTGGTGTGGAAGTCGAAGAGGAGGGTGAGGTACGCGTCGAGCAGGGCGAACAGGTCCCCGCCGTAGTGCCGCTCGGCGAGCGCGTCCACCACGAGCCTGCCGTCCGGGGTCCGGGCCAGCAGCCCGGCCAACGGCACGACCTGCGCGTTCTCCAGACCCGGCGGATAGCGGCGGACCAGCGTGGCCAACAGCTCGTGCCCGGCGTGCAGATGGGTCGTCTCGTCGGCGAGCAGCACGGTGTCCGCGAACCGCGGCTCGCGCGCGATCACCGCCTCCGTCAGCCGCTGCGCCACCTCGCCGTCGAGAAGTGTGCCCGGCTTGACGGTCCGCCGGTTGCGCAGCCCCAGGGTGGCGGTGGTGAGCGGCAGCTTGAGGTGGGTGAGCGGATCGTCGGCGACGGCGACGGTCCGCATGGACAGCGTGGGCCGTACGTCCAGCCACGGCCGCTCGGCGAGCCGCGCCCGCCCGCGCAGCCCGGTCGCGTCGAGGGCGGCGTCGAGGGGGCGGCCGACGGTGAGCGGATGCACGGGCAACGCGACATGGTCGGCGTCGAGCCCCCCGGGCAGCCCCAGCTCCCCGGGCCGCGGCCACCACGGGGGCAGCCGCCCCGGATCGCCGCCGACCGCCGCGCGCGGCAGCACGAGCCAGCGCAGCGCGAAGCCGGGCGCGAACTCGGGCGCGTGGGCGCGCAGGGCGTCCTCGCCGAACACGGACCGGCCGCGGCTGGTGGGGTAGACGGGATGGTCACGGAAGGCGGCCAGCGTGTCGTACGCGACGCCCCCGCCCATCCCGGCCCACCGCCCGGCCTCCCCGTACCGCGCGGCCAGCCCCCGGACGACACCGGGCCGGATGCGGTCGTGCAGCCGCTTGGCGTCCAGCGCGCGATGGCATTCCCCCACGAAGGCGTCGTACAGCGCCTGGTCCTCAGGCGCCACGGCCCCCCGCAACCGCGCGAGGACGGCGTCGAGCCCCCGCAACTCGACGGCCCCGCCACCGGTTCCGGGCACCGCGCCGGGCCCTGGGCCGCCGGCATGCGCCGCGCGGCCCTCGCCGGTACCGCCGTCGGCGCGGCCCGGGCCCGGCTCGGCCGCACGCGTCGCCCCGTCCGGGCCCGCCGCGACGGGGCGCGGACCGGCACGGTCCGCCCGCGCGGGCGCGCCACCGCCATCCCCCGCATCGCACCCACCGGCACCCGCGCCACCCGACGCGGCGGCGTGCCCGCCGGGCCGCCCGGCGCGGGCGGACCCGGGGCCGGGGCTCCCGGCCGAGGGCGGCGGCTCGCATTCGAGGCGTACCGGGCGGCGGGCGCGGATTTCGCACTGGAAGCCTTCCGGCTCCACCGGCAGCAGCACGGTTCCGCCCTCCCTCAGCGCGATGCGCAGCCAGTCGCCGTCGGTGCGGCGTACGGTGCGGGCGCGGCTGCGCAGCTGGTACGCGTCCTCACGGAGCAGGGTGTCGAGCACCCGGCCGAGAAGTTCCTCCTCGGCCTCCTCCCCTTCCGCGCGGCTCATGACGCGATCTCCCACCGGTGGGCCGCCAGGAACTCCGTCACGGCCGTGTCGATCCGCGCCTGGTCGGTGCCGGTCGCGCGCAGGACGCCGAGGAAGTCGCGGTTGGTGCGGTAGAGGGGGTGTTCCTCGCCGATCTCGCGCAGCGGGCGGTAGTCGAGCCGTACGCCGTCGCGTTCGGTCACGGCCGCCGCCGGGGCGGCGACGAGGCGGCCGGGGCGGTCGGCCATGACGTACTCCATGCGGACCCGGCCGTCCGTGCGGGCGCCGAGGTCGGCCGGGAGCGGTTCGCCGAGGTGGGTGCGGAGGATGTGCTCGAAGAGCGGGATGCCGAGGAGTTCGGCGAGCACCAGGTCGCATTGGTCGCCGATGGCACGGTAGTTCACCTCGATGAGGCGGGCCCGGTCGCCCTGGACGACGTATTCGGTGTGGCAAGCGCCGAATCCTACTCCCAGCGCCCGGAGTTGGGCCAGCACCTGGCCGGTGTGGGGCTGCGGGGGCGGGGCGGGCAGGAGGTGCAGCCGTTCCTCGATGAAGTGCGGGGGCGGGGAGACGTCGGTGCGGAAGGCGCCGAGGACGTGGAGGGTGCGGCCGTCGCCGAGGGTTTCGAGGGTGCGCAGTTCGCCGTGCAGATATTCCTCGATCACCAGCGCCGCGTCGGGCCGGTGGGCGCGTATGTCGCGGCAGCTGCGGACGAGTTCGGCCGCGTCGGCGACGAGGACGACGTCCTCGCTGGCCACGCCCTCGCGCGGCTTGACGACGCAGGGGAAGGGCGCGTCGAGGTCGGCGAGGGTGGACGGGTCGTCGCCGGTGCCGAGTTCGGTGGACCAGATCGTGTCGGCACCGGCGGCGGCGAGGGCGCGGCGCAGCTCGGCCTTGTTCTTGGTGCGGAGGGCGGCGCGCCAGTCCTTGCCGGGGAGGTCGAAGTAGGCGGCGGCGAGGGCGGCCTGGGTCTGGAGGTGGTCGCTGTTGGTGAAGACGGCGCGGGGGCGTCGGCCGTCGGGGGCGGCGGCGATCCGGCTGATGACCTCGCGGAAGTCCCGTACGTCGCAGGGGGCGACGTCGAGCGTGGCGGGGAGCTGTCCGCCGCGGTCCGCATGGCGGGCGTACGCGCGCTCGTGCGCCTCGGGCTGGTCGGTGAGGAGGGTGACGGCGAGGCCGAGGCGGGCGGCGGCGGGGAGGAAGCCTTCGGTGACGGAGTCGGTCGGATTGAGGGCGAGAAGGTGGATGGGCGCGGGGTGGGCAGGGGCAGGGGTGGAGAACGGCCGGGGTGCCGTGTCGAGATCATTCTCGTTCACGAGCCGAGATTAGGTTAGGCATGCCTAAGACTGCCAATTCGGCTGACTGGTGCGCCCGTTTGGCCCTGTTACGCCGTCAACTCGGCACCCCGATACGGCGGTGCCGGGCCCGGCGGGCGGCGAGCCGCTCCTCGGGGTCCTGGGCACGGAGGGCGGCGAGTTCGGCGCCGAGGATGCGCCCGAGGCGCCCGAGGAACCCCTCCCCTTCACCCTCCTCGCCCTCCTCCACGACGCGGTCGACGATGCCGTCGGCCAGCAGGTCGGCGGAGCGCACCCCTTGCCGGTCGGCGACCTCGTACGCCCGCTCCGTGGTCCGGTGGAGGATGGCGGACGCGCCCTCGGGCGGCAGCGGCGACAGCCAGGCGTGCCGCGCGGCCACGACCCGGTCGGCGGGCAGCAGCGCGAGCGCGGCCCCGCCCGCGCCCTGGCCGAGCAGCAGACAGAGGGTGGGCGCGGGCAGCGTGACCATGTCCGCGAGACAGCGGGCGATCTCCCCCGCCAGCCCGCCTTCCTCGGCCTCCCGGCTGAGCGCCGCGCCTGCGGTGTCGATGACGGTGAGCAGCGGCAGCCCCAGCTCGGCCGCGATGCGCATCCCGCGCCGCGCGGTACGCAGCCCGGCGGGCCCCAGCGGCTGGCCCTCGGCCGACGCGCGCTCACTGCCGCGGCGCCCGCGCCGGTTGTGCCCGAGCACCACACAGGGCACCCCGCCGACCCGCGCGAGGGCGAGCAGCAGCCCGGGGTCGTGCTCCCCGGCGCCGGTCCCGCTGAGCGGGCTCACGTCCTCCGCGGCGACCCGCAGCAGATCCCGCACCCCGGGCCGGTCCTCCCGCCGCGAGGCCCGGATCGACTCCTCGGCCGAGGGCCCGACCGCCGTGGCCCCCGCACCCCCGCGCCCCGCTGCGTCGCCGGGCTCGACGGGCTCGAAGGACTCGCCGGACTCGCCGGACGCGGCGGACGCGGCGGGCTCGGCGGGCTCGGCGGGCTCGGCGGCACCGGCCTCGGCGCCTGACCGAAAACCGACACCAGCCGGTGCGTCCTGGTCGCCACACAGGACCCGCAGCACCCGCGCCGCGACCTCCGCGAGGCGGCTGGTCGGGAGCACCGCGTCGATCAGGCCGTGGTTCATCAGGTTCTCGGCGACCTGCACGCCCGCCGGGAACTCCTCGCCGTACAGGGCCTCGTGCACCCGCGGGCCCATGAAGCCGATGAGGGCGCCCGGTTCGGCGGCGGTGACGTGGCCCAGGGAGCCCCAGGAGGCGAGGACGCCGCCGGTGGTGGGGTGGCGTACGTGCACCAGGTACGGCAGGCCCGCGGCCTTGTGGTCGGTTATCGCCGCCGCCACCTTCACCATCTGGAGGAAGGCGACCGTGCCCTCCTGCATCCGGGTCCCGCCCGACGCCGGGGCGGCCAGCAGCGGGAGCCGTTCCGCCGTGGCGCGCTCGACGGCGCGGACCAGCCGCTCCCCCGCCGCGACCCCGATCGAGCCCGCCAGGAAGCGGAATTCGCAGGCCACATAGGCGACCCGGCGCCCTTCGATGCGCCCCTCGCCGGTGATCACCGACTCGTCGAGCCCGGTGCGCTCGCGGGCCCGCTCCAGGTCGGCCCGGTAGTCGGGGTCGGTCGTGGTGATCTCGACCGGCTGGTCCCAGCTGCGCCGGCTGCCGGGGTCGAGGAAGGTCTCGACCAGCTCGATGGCGGACTTGCGGGCCGTATCGGCGCCCGCGCGGGGGTGAGTTCCGGTCATGTCTGACACCTTCCACGCATCCGACACCACTCAATCATTCTCGGCATGTGCGGTGGGTCCCGGAGACGGCCGGTGGCCGGTCCCGGGGAATGGTGACGGCACCCCCCGGAACCGAACACTCCAGTATCACCCCGGCCCGGTGACCCCGGTGCGGTGATCGAGTCCGGTGATCACAGCTCGGGGATCACAGCTCGGTGATCACATCGCCCGCCACATGCTGATAGATGATCGAACTGCGGAAGTCCACGACCTCCTTGCGGCCCGAGACACGGTCCATCAGGAAGGCGTGCAGCCGGTCCACATCAGCCACCGACACGTGGACCAGGAAGTCGTCGCCGCCCGCGACCACGAACACCGACAGCACCTCGGGCAGCGTGATCAGGTACGCCTTGAACCCCTCGATGACCTCCCGGCTCAACGGCCGGATCCGGACCGCGAGAAGGGCCTGGACCGGGCGGCCCAGGGCGCGCAGGTCGACCGTCGCCCGATAGCCGGTGATCACGCCGCGGTTGCGCAGCCCCCGGACCCGCTCCAGGCAGGTGGAGGGGGCGATGCCGAGGGTGCGGGCGAGTTCGCGGTTGGTCTGGCGTGCATCGCGCTGGAGTTCGCGGACGATCGCCGTATCAAGTTCGTCCATGGCGAGCATGATTCCAGGCTCGCCGAATTTCCTTCGGCGATCTCACCGAATGCCCGTCTGACCAGCTAGCTTTCCTCGGCATGACCGCACAAGGGACCAAACCGTCCGCTCCTCCGCGACCGCCCCTCACCTCGCCCCGCCGCCTCGGCACCGGGGGCGGCACCGCCCTGTACGCGGGCGCCGTCCTCGGGCCCGGGGTGCTCGCGCTGCCCGCGCTCGCGGCCGCGGCCGCCGGGCCCGCCTCAGTTCTGGCGTGGACCGCCCTGCTGGTGACGAGCGTGCCGGTCGCCGCGTGCTTCGCGGCGCTCGGCGCCCGGTTCCCGGACGGCGGCGGGGTGGCCACGTACGTCCACCGTGCCGTCGGACCACGTGCGGCGGCGGTCGTGGGGTGGTGGTTCTACGGGACCGTACCGGTCGGGGTGGTCGCGGCCGCGTGGATCGGCGGGCAGTACGCCGCGGCCGCCGCGGGCTGGAGCCACACGGGGACGGCGGCCGTCGCCGCGCTGGTCCTGGCGGTCGCTCTCGCCGCCAACTGCCGCGGGCTGCGGCTGTCCAGCCGGGTGCAGTTGCTGCTGGTCGGGCTGCTGACGGCGCTGCTGCTGGCGGCCGCATCCGCGGCGGCGCCACAGGTGCGCGCCGCGCACTTCACGCCGTTCATGCCGGGCGGCTGGGGCTCGGTCGGCTCGGCGGCGGGGGTGCTCTTCTTCGCGTTCGCGGGGTGGGAGGCGGCCAGCCATCTGTCCGCCGAATTCGCCGATCCGCGGCGCGATCTGCCGCGCGTCACCGCGCTCACGCTCGCGGTGGTCAGCGTGCTGTACCTGGGGCTCGCGATCGTGACGGTCGGCGCGCTCGGCCCCGCCGCCGCGGCCACCGATACCCCGCTGACCGCGCTGCTGACCCGCAGCGTGGGCGGCGCGGCGCGCGCGGTGGCCGCCGTCGCGGCGCTGTTCCTCACCTTCGGCGCCGTCAACTCCTATGTCGCGGGCGCCGCCCGACTCGGTGCCGCCCTCGCCCGCGACGGTGCCGCGCCCCGGTGGCTGGCCCGGGGCGGTGCCCCCGGCGAGGTGCCGCGGCGCAGCCTGGCCGTGCTCGCCGCCGGATGCGTGGCGGTCGGGGCGTTGGCGGCGGGCGGCGCGGCGGGGCTCGACGGACTGATGCGCGCGACCTCCACATGCCTGGCCGCGGTCACCCTGGCCGGGCTACTGGCGGCGCTGATGCTGCTGCCGCGCCGTACGCCCCTGTGGTGGTCGGCTGTCGGCAGCGCGGCGATCACCGCGACCGTCCTCGTCCTCTCCGGCGTCCTGCTGCTGATACCGCTGGCCCTGGCGGCCGCGGCCCTGTGCTTCCAGACGTTCCGGCGCGCCCGCGTCCCCGGCTCGGCCGCCGGCGCCGACTCCGAGGAGAACCCCGTATGACCACGGCCGTCGGCACATCCGCCGAGACCCACTACGAGCGGCTGCTGGCCGCCCACTACACCTGGATGACCGGGGGTGATCTCGTGGCGGCAGCCGAGCAGCAGGCCGTACTGCTGCGTGAGCTGGGCGTGGTCCCGGGCCCCGGTCGCGCTCGCGCCGTCGACCTCGGATGCGGACCCGGCGCCCAGACGCTGGCCCTCGCGTCACTCGGCTTCTTCCACATCGCCGCGGTGGACACCAGTCAGGCCCTGCTGGACGAACTCACCGCGGCCGCCGCCGACTTCCCCGGAACGTCGATACGTCCCGTCCGGGAGGACATCCGCACCGCGCTGCCCCGGATCACCGCCCCGGGCGGCGTGGCCGCGATCGTGTGCATGGGCGACACCCTGACCCATCTGCCCGCCAAGGACGATGTACCCGCCCTTGTCGCGGCCGCCGGCCACGCGCTCGCACCCGGCGGTCGGCTGGTCTTCACGTACCGCGACCTGACCCGGCCGCTGGAGGGCACGGACCGCTTCCTTCCGGTACGGAGCGACGCGGACCGCATCCTCACCTGCTTCCTCGAGTACCGCGACGAAGACACCGCGCTGGTCCACGATCTGCTGCACGTCCGCACATCCGAGGGCTGGCGCTTGCGCACCGGTGCGTATCCGAAGCTGCGGATCGCCGCCGATTGGCTCGCCGACCGGTGCCGGGAAGCGGGTCTCGAGGTGGTGCACGACGCGCCGGGGGCGCGCGGTATGCGCGTCCTGGCGGCCGTCAAGCCCGCCTGACGGCTCCGGCGGGGAGGACGCTCAGTCCTCCTCGTCGGCCAGTGCCGCGTCGAGCGCCGCCGTCAGCCGCTGCACCCGTGACCGCAGATCGGCCAGCTCCTCGTGGTCCAGGCCGGTCGACCGGATCACCTTCAGGGGGACCTCGCGGGCCTGCTCCTTGAGCGCCTCGCCCTCCGCCGTCAGCCGGACCGTCACCGAGCGCTCGTCGTGCGCGCTGCGCTCGCGCGTGACGAGTCCGGCCGACTGCATGCGCTTGAGCAGCGGCGAGAGGGTGCCCGAGTCCAGCCGCAGGAACTCGCCCAGCTGCTTGACCGGCATCTCGCCGTGCTCCCACAGCACCAGCAGCGCCAGGTACTGCGGGTACGTCAGCTCCGTGTCGCGCAGCACCCGTCGGTAGATGCCGCCGAACGCGCGCGAGGCGGCGTGCAGGGCGAAGCAGAGCTGGAGGTCGAGCCGGAGCGGATCGTCCGCCGTGACGGCTCCGCTCGGCGCGGGAAGCGGGTCGGACTGAGATGACATATGACCAGCGTACCTCTTAGTTGTGCACAATTTAATTGTGTGCTCTACTTGGGCCACTGCCGGACCCCGGCCGGACTCCCCCGGCCACCGGGACTCGAAAGGGATTGGTCTTCATGGATGCGCTCTACACCGCGGTGGCCACGGCGAACGGCCGCGACGGACGCGCCGTCAGCTCCGACGGCCGGCTCGACCTGCCCCTCGCCATGCCGCCCGCCCTCGGCGGCGACGGTCAGGGCACCAACCCGGAGCAGCTGTTCGCCGCGGGCTACGCCGCCTGCTTCGCGAGCGCGCTCGGCCTCGTCGGCCGCCAGGCGAAGGTGGACACCAAGGACATCTCCGTCACCGCCGAGGTCGGCATCGGCAAGGACGAGTCGGACGGTGGCTTCGCCCTCAAGGTGACGCTGCGCGTCGAGCTGCCGGGCGACCTGGAGAACGAGACCGGCCGCAAGCTGGTCGAGCAGGCGCACCAGGTGTGCCCGTACTCGAAGGCGACGAAGGGCAACATCGAGGTCGAGCTGATCTCGGAATAAGCCGCATAAGCCGCATAGCCCGTGCGGGCTACTCCGTCGCCACCCGCACCCCGAGACCGATCAGGGCGGCCCCCAGCAGGGTGTCCTGAGCCCGCCGCACCCGGCGGGAACGGAGGAGATGGCGGAGACGGTGGACGGCCCAGGCGGTGAGGCCGAGCCCGGCGAACTGGAACAGCACGGCGACCGCCGCCAGGCCCAGGGCGATCGGCACTGCCTGGGCCGCGCGGTCCGCGGGGACGAACTGGGGCAGGGCCGCCACGAAGAACAGCGTCGCCTTCGGGTTGGTGAGGTTGGTCAGCAGCCCTTCGGTGAAGGGGTTGCCGCCGCGCGGCGCCGCGGAACGCTCCCCGGCGGGCGCGGAGTCGGGGCCGGGGGCGGCGGCGCCGGGCGACCGCCAGGCGGACCACAGCGAGCGCCCGCCGAGGAGGACCAGCACCAGGGCGCCCGCCAGCTTGACCGCCTCGAAGGCCGCGTCGCTGCGCAGCAGCAGTTCCGCCAGGCCGAAGGCGACCGCGGCCGCGTGCACGAACAGCCCGGCCGCGCAGCCGAGCGCGGTCCGCAACCCGGCCGCACGCCCGCCGCGCAGCGCGCTGCGGATCACCACGGCGGTGTCCAGGCCGGGCGTGATCGTGATCAGCAGACACAGCCCGAGGAACGACGCGAATCCGGTCATGCGGCCCATGGTGATGCGCCGGAGGGCCCGAATCGACCCCCCGCGTCAGTCGTCCGAGGCGCAGGTCGTCGGGGTGGCGTGCGCCGGGTCGAGGGCGTTGGCGGCCTCGTGGAAGGCGAGGCCGTCGGTCATCCCGATGGTCAGGTGCTCGGACAGGTCGGAGGCGCACAGGTCCTGGAGCACGACGTTCTTGACGTCCGGGCCGGTCAGGAACTGGCTGCGGTACGGCGTGACCACCTCGTCGTACCGGGTGGCGATGACGGTGTAGCGCACCCCGGGCACGGTGTCGCCGCCCGCGTTCAGCCGGTTCAGGAAGTCCGACCCGGCCACCTGGTCCATCAGCCCCGGGGCCGCCTTGGCGACGGCGTCGTCGAGGCCCGGGAAGAAGTCCAGCAGCTTCGTCAGCCCGGACAGGGTCGTGCCGTGGTTGGACGGGGCGAGGCCCACCAGGGCGTTCACCTTGGCCGCGCCGCCCAGGAACTTCAGGTAGTAGCGGGGCATCATCCCGCCCTGGGAGTGGCCGACCATGTCGACCTCGGCGGCTCCGGTGGCGGCGAGCACCCGGTCGACGTACGACGACAGCTGGCCGGCGGACCGGTCGACGGGGCCGAGCCCGTGGAAGAAGGGCACGCCGGGGAGTTGGCCGTAGTCGAGGGAGAAGACGCAGTAGCCGCGGTCGACCAGGTACGGGGCGAGGCCGAGCCAGTTGTCGACGGAGTTGCCGAGGGTGCCGTGGACGAGGACGACGGGCCGGGGGTGCTGGGCGGAGGGCTTGCAGGAGTAGTCGTTCCAGCCGCTGTCGGTGGTCTGCGACGACTGGGCGGCCGCGGCGGCGGGGGCCGCGGTCGCCGCCGCGACCGCCAGGGTCAGGGCGGGCAGTAAGGTGCGGATGTTCCTCCAGGGCAGCATCACATGAACTCCTCGCGGTGGGGGTGGAGTTGCACTGACGGCGCACCCTGTGACCCGGATCACAAACGTGTGGTGCGGGGATCAAATTACGCGTGGGTAGCGAAGACTTCCAGCCATCGGCCGGTGAAGAAAGGTTCACGCAGCCCTTACGCGACGTCCAGGAATCCGGTCCCCAGGAACCCGGCGGGCCGGACCGCGGACACGCCGAAGCGGGCCCGCGCCCGGTCGGCGGCGGCCTCCGCCCGGCGGGCCTTGTCGTCCGCGGCGTCGAAGGACAGCTGGTGGGAGGCGAGTTCGGCGCTCATCAGCCCCTCGGCCCGCAGCGCGACGGACCGCACCCGGGCCCGCTGGAGCCCGAGCGCGTCGTGCAGCGCGTACGCGGCGGCGGTCAGCACCGGGGTGTGGGCGGTCGGCTCGGTCAGGGTCCGGGAGCGGGTCGTCGAGGAGCGGTCGGCGTACCGGACGGTGAGACTGAGCCGGGCCGCGATCTGCCCGCTCGTCCGCAGCCGGATGCCGAGCCCGTCGGCGAGCGTCAGCAGCGCCCGGCGCCGCCGGTCCGGGTCCAGCTCATCGCGGTCGAAGCGGTGCTCGGCACCCACGGCGCGGGCGGGGGCGTTCGGGGTGACGGGCGCGGGGTCGATGCCGTGCGCCCAGGCGTGCACCCGGCGCGCGGTCGCCGCGCCGAGGATCCGCTGCAACGTGGACAGCGGCGCGGCGGCGATGCGCTCGGTGCTGTCGAGCCCGTACGCACACAGGGCCCTGGCGGTCGCGGCGCCCACGCCGGGCAGGGCGATGGGCGGCTTGCGGGCCAGGAAACCGGCGACGGCGTCGGGGTCGCCGGGGACGGTACGGACGGCGCCGGGCGTGTTCGGCGGGGCGTCGTGGGCGGCCATGCGGGCGAGCATGGGGTTGGCGGCGACGCCCACGGTGCAGTCGACGCCGTACCGGGCCAGCGCCCGTACCCGTACGATCTCCGCGAGCCCCGCCGCGTCCCGCCCGAAGTACCGCAGCGCACCACGGACATCGGCGAGCGCGGCATCGGGCGGCAGCGCCTCCACGACGGGCGTCACCTCGCCGAGCAGCGCGAGCAGCCCCTGATAGACGTCCTCGGCGAGCGGGGCGTCGGCCTGGAACCGTACGTACAGCACATGGGGGTCGCCCCCGGCCGGGGTGACGGCGTCCGTCGGGGGCGGGGGTTCGCCGGTCGGTTTCGTGCTCATCCCGCGCTCCCCGGGCTCGAGTGCCACAGCTTGCGGCCGGTCGCGGACTGGTCCCCCGCGGGCCGGAGGTCGGCCCAGGGGTGCATGGCGTAGCCGGTGGACAGCTGGATGCGGCGGCCGGAGTCGGCCCCATCCGAGTCCGCGTCCGCACCCGCGCCCGCGCCCGCCAGCTCGGCGGCGACCGCTTCCAGGCCGCCTTCGCTGCGCAGCCGGGCCAGTTCGGCGAGGTTCCAGACGGCCGAGCCGACGACGCTGAGGCTGCGCGGGCCGCGGCGCTGGACGACGCCGCGCACCAGCAGCAGCCAGGAGTGGAAGACGGTGTGCGCGCAGGCGGCGTGGCTGTCGTCGAAGAAGGCGCAGTCGACCAGGCCCGTGCCGTCGTCCAGGGTGGTGAAGATGACCCGGCGGCCGGAGCGGATCGGCGGGGTCTGGGTGGCGGCCTTGGCGCCCGCGACGAGCACCGTCTCCCCGTGCCGGACCGACCGCAGCCGCTTCGCGGGCATCGCGCCCAGCTCGTCCAGGAAGGCCCGGTGGTCGGCCATCAGATGGCGGGAGACGTCCATGCCGAGGATGCCCAGCTCGGCGCCGAGGCGTTCGCCGTCGTCGAGGTCGGGCAGCCCGGCGGGGGCGGGCGGGCCGGTTTCGGCCAGCGGCAGCTGACCCTCGTCATGGGTCCCGGCGCGCTGCCGGTGCAACTCGGCGATGTGCAGCAGCAGGTCGCGGCGGCCCGCACCGAACGCGTCCAACGCCCCGACCTGGGCCAGCCGTTCGGCGACGGGCCGCCCGGGGTGGGCGCGCAGCCACAGGTCCTGGAGCGAGGAGTAGGGCTGACCTGCGGCGATCCGCCGCGTCTCGGCCTCGCTGATGCCGTGGACGTCGCTCAGCGCCAGCCGGACGCCCATATCGCCGCCCCCAGAAATCCCGGACACCAGTTCGATCCGATAGTCGGAGCCCGACCGGTTCACATCGAGCGGAAGGATCGGCACGCCCCGCCGCCGCGCGTCCGCCAGCAGCAGCCGCTTCGGGTACATCCCGGGGTCGTGGGTGAGCAGTCCCGCGTAGAAGGCCGCCGGATGGTGCGCCTTGAGCCAGGCGGACTGGTACGTGGGGACCGCGAAGGCCACCGCGTGCGCCTTGCAGAAGCCGTACGAACCGAACGCCTCGACGATCTCCCAGGTACGGCCCAGCACCTCCGCCGAGTACCCCCGCCGGCCCGCCTCGGCGTGGAACCAGGCCCGCACCCGGCCCTGCCGTTCGGGGTCGGACAGGGCGCGGCGCGCCTCGTCGGCGAGATCCCGTTCGCATCCGGTCATGATCGACAGGATCTTGATGATCTGCTCGTGGAAGACGACGACCCCGTAGGTCTCGCGCAGCGCGTCCTCCAGGTCCGGATGCGGATAGCGGGCGGGGTGGCGGCCGTGCCGGGCGTCGATGAAGGGGCGCACCATGTCGGCGGCGACCGGGCCCGGCCGGAAGAGCGATATGTCGACCACGAGGTCGTGGAAGGAGTCGGGCTGGAGCCGTCCGAGGAGATCGCGCTGGCCGGGCGACTCGATCTGGAAGCAGCCGAGGGTCTCGGTCGAGCGGATCAGGTCGTACGTCGCCGGGTCGCCGGGCCGGACCTGCGCGGGGTCGTCGAGGTCCACGGTCTGCCCGGTGGCCCGCCGGATCTCGGCGACCGCGTGCGCCATCGCGGACTGCATGCGCACACCGAGGACGTCGAGCTTGAGCAGCCCCAGCTCCTCGACGTCGTCCTTGTCGAACTGCGACATGGGGAAGCCCTCGCCGCTGGTCGGCACGATGGGGGTACGGGCGAGCAGCCCGGCGTCCGAGAGCAGCACCCCGCAGGGGTGCATGGCGATGCCGCGGGGCAGGCCGTCGAGCGCCTCGACCAGCTCCCAGAGCTTGCCGAAACGATCCTGCTCTGCCGTCGCCTCTCGCAGTTCCTTCAGTTCCGGCAGTTCGGCGAGCGCCGCGCGCGCGTCGCGGGCGCGGATGTGCGGGAAGGACTTGGCGAGCCGGTCCACCTCGGCCGGGTCCATGCCGAGGGCCGCGCCCACGTCCCGTACGGCGTGCCGCACCCGGTAGGTCTCGGGCATCGAGACGGTCGCGACCCGCTCCGCCCCGAAGCGGTCGAAGATCGCGCGGTAGACGTCGAGGCGGCGCGCCGACTCCACGTCGATGTCGATGTCGGGCAGCGCGGCCCGCCGCACCGACAGGAAGCGCTCCATCAGCAGACCGCAGGCCACGGGGTCGGCGTGGGCGACGCCGAGCAGATGGTTGACGAAGGAGCCCGCGCCGGAGCCGCGGGCGGCCACCCGCACCCCGAGCGCCCGGGTGTCGTCCACGACCCGGGCGACGGTGAGGAAGTACGAGGCGAAGCCGAGCCGTTCGATGGTGCGCAGCTCGTCCTCGAGACGCTCCCAGCGCGCCCGGTCGCGGTCGTAGCCCCGCAGCACCATGGCGGCGGCGCAGCGCGACCGCAGCACCCGCTCGGCGCTCCGCCGCCCCGCCCCGACCAGGCGCGGTTCGGGGAAGTGGACGGTGCCGAGGCCGATGTGGTCCTCGGGGTCGACCAGGCACGCGGCGGCGGTGCGCGCCGTCTCCTCCAGCAGCCGGTGCGCGCCGTCCCGCCGCTGCCCGGCTGCCTCCGCGATCCGTTCGGCGGCGCGCGCCATGTCGCGCGGGCCCTTGAGCCAGCGTTCCCCGCTGTCGAGCGAGGCGGGGTTGCGCGGGTCGATGGGGACGAGCCTGCGGGCGGCGTCCAGGACGTCGGCGACGGGGCCCTCGCCGGGGTCGGCGTAGCGGACGGCGTTGCTGAGGACGGCCCGGACGCCCTGGTCGGCGGCGAAGCCGACGGTACGGGCGGCCAGCCGCAACGAGCCGGGCCCGGTGCCGGAGCGGCCGTGCCATACGGCCTCAAGACGCAGTGCGTCGCCGAACAGTTCGCGCCAGGGGGCGAGCAGCCGTGCGGCCCGGTCGGGGCGTCCGGCGGCCAGGGCGCGGCCGACGTCGGAGTCCGGGCCGAGGAGCGCGGTCACCGGGGCGAGCGCCCCGGGGGCGCTCAGCAGATCGCTCCAGTGCAGCAGGGGCGGTCCGTCGCCGTTGGCACGGGCGGAGCCGGGGTGGCCGAGCCCGGCGTGGGCGGCGGAGACCAGCCCGCACAGCGCGGCCCAGCCGGCCGCGCCGTCCCGGGCGAGGAAGACCGCCCGGGGCGCGGACTCGTCGATGAATGCCCCGCCGCGCACCGGCGTGCGCCGCCGGGCCGTGCGCCCGGGGTCCGGGGGTTCCGCCTGGACGGCCAGATCCACCCCGAAGAGCGGCCTGACCCCCGCGGCCTCACTCGCCCGGGCGAACCGCACCGCTCCGGCGAGGCTGTCGCGGTCGGTCAGCGCGATGGCGTCCATGCCGCGCTCGGCGGCGCGCGCCGCCAGCCGCTCCGGGTGCGCGGCGCCGTACCGCATGGAGAACCCGGAGGCGGTGTGCAGATGCGTGAAGCCTGGCATCCGCACCTCCTGCTGGTCACACCCCCTGGCCGATCCTGCTCTGCTCGTCCTCCCCGGCCCCCACCTTAACCCCATTCTCGAACAAGCGTGCGAGCGACGTCGAACGGGTACCGGCCGCCCCTCGCAGCGCTTCCATATACACCATAAGCACGCAAATCCTCCCTTCATTCCGCGTGTCGCATCCCGGGAAATCAGCCATCGGCGCCCGTATGCTGATCACCATGACGGAGCCGACCCTGCTCGACCTGCTGCGGGAACAGCGCACCGGCGCGCTCGTCACCCTCAAGCGCGACGGCCGCCCCCAGCTGTCCAACGTCGCCTACAGCTACGACCCGGCCGAGCACCTCATCCGCATCTCGGTCACCGACGACCGCGCCAAGACCCGCAACCTGCGCCGCGATCCGCGCGCGAGCTTCTACGTCACCAGCGGCGACCGCTTCTCCTATCTGGTGGCCGAGGGCACCGCCGAGCTGACACCGGTGACGACCGACCCCCACGACGCCACCGCCGACGAGCTGGTCGAGGTCTACCGGGCCATCCAGGGCGACCACCCGGACTGGGAGGAGTTCCGCGCCGCGATGGTGGCGGACCGCCGCCTGGTGGTGCGGCTGCGGGCCGACCGCGCGTACGGCTGGGGCCGCCACACCGGTCCGCTCAGCGACGGACTCGACTGACTCGTCCCGTTACGGTCGGCTTGCCCTGGCAGATTCTCGCCCTGGCGTCACTCACGCACCGACACCCCCGGACCGCCCCTCAATCGAGCGCGCTTGAATCGATTTGAGTGGCGCTGAACTGTCGTTCGACAGGACGGCGCACCGATCGCACTCCCCCGGCCCGCACATCTGCCCGCACCCGGTCGACACGCGGCGTTCCCCAGGGCCACACCGTGCACGCGCGACAATGAGCCACCGAATGGCTACTTGTAGCGACCGGAAGTGCTCGATCAACGTGCGTTCCCGATGCGTGGGGCGTAGAACTCCGTCCGGTATCTGCAAGCACGAGCAAGGGAGTGTTCGATATGCGGAAGACGACAGGGGCGATCGGTGGCCTCGGAGCCGCGCTGGCCATGAGTGCCGCGCTCGGACTGGGGGTGAGCGGCACGGCACACGCCGAGCCCGCGACGCCGAAGAGCCTGTACCCGCCCTCCGCGCTGGTCCTCACCGTCGGCTACGGACCCGACGACGCGTCCTCGGTGGCCGTACAGCGGGCGGTGACGCTGAGCTGTCAGCCCACCCCCACGGGTACCCACCCGGCGCCCGCCCGAGCCTGCGCCGAACTGCGCGCCGTGAACGGCGAGTTCTCCACGCTGACCGAGGCGACCGAGTCCGGCCGGATGTGCACCAAGGAATGGCGGCCGGTGACCGTCACCGCGGAGGGCATCTGGGACGGTCAGCGGGTGTCGTACGAGCACACCTTCGCCAACAACTGCCTCAAGAACGCGGCCGTGACCCAGCTCTACGAGTTCTGAGGTCCGCACGTTCCGAGCGGGGCTGAGCGAAGCGAAGGCCCCCGGACACCGTCCACGGGTGTCCGGGGGCCTGTCCCTGCGCGGGCGCGTGCCGCGAGAGATCTGCCGGGCTACAGCTGTCGCGAGCTGTCGGCGCGTCAGCCGATCTTGGCGCCGTACGCCTCCAGGGCCTCCGGCACCGGCTGGAAGAACGTCTCGCCACCCGAGGAGCAGTCACCGCTGCCGCCGGAGGTCAGACCGAGCGCCGTGTCGCCCGCGAAGAGCGCGCCGCCGCTGTCGCCGGGCTCGGCGCAGACGTTGGTCTGGATGAGCCCGCTGACCGAGCCCTCCTGGTAGTTGACGGTGGCGTCCAGGCCGGTGACCTCGCCGTCGTGCACCTGGGTGGTGGAGCCGCTGCGGGTCACCTTCTGGCCGACGGTGGCCTCACCGGCCTTGGAGATGGCCTGGCTGTCGCCGTTGTAGAGGTTCACCTCGCTCGGGTGCGCGACGTCCTTGGTGTACTTGACCAGGCCGTAGTCGTTGCCGGGGAAGTCGCTGCCCTCGTTGGCCCCGATCTCGTCACCGCCCTGCGAGTCGGACCAGCTCTTGATGGACTCGGTGCAGTGACCGGCCGTCAGGAAGTACGGCTGGCCGTCCTTGACCACGTTGAACCCCAGCGAGCAACGCCCGCCACCGCCCCAGATGGCGTCGCCGCCCGCGAGGAAGGTGGAGAACTTACCGGCCGAGCGCTTCACCTCGACCTTGTCGCCCAGGCTCTTGGCGACCTTGTTGAGCGTGGCCATCCGGCTGCCCTTGACGCTGCTGTCCGCGGTGACGACGACCTTGTTGGCTCTGGGGTCGACCGACCACGAGGTGCCGGGAATGGTCGCCTTGTCCTTCAGGGTGGCGCGCGCCTGCTTCAGCTGGGCCAGCGTGTGCTCGACCACCTTGGCCTCGGCGCCCGCGTCGCGGACCCGCTCGGCAGCGGCCTTGTTCACCACGTTGACCACGAGCTTCTTGGCCTTGGCGTCGTAGTACGTACCGGCGGCGTCAGTCTTGAGCGCCGACGTGAGGGTGTTCGCGAGCTTGCCCGCGGAGTTCACCGACAGCGTGTGGGGCTGCGGCTCGGCGGGGGCGGCGTTGGCGTTCTGCAAGGTGAGGGCGGCGGCGGCCAGAGCCATGGCTCCGGCCCCGGCTATGACGGCACGGCGCTTGGGTATGCGGCGGTGCTTCAACTCTCGGTCCTCCAGTGGGGGGTTGGGCCGTCGGCAGTGGGGTGCCCGGCCCGGAGGGCGTACGGCACGGGGCGCGCCTGCCCGTGAGGGAGCGCGTCCATGCCAAATTGCGCCGCCGAGTATTCCCAGCGCGGCCGGGGGCGCACAAGACCGCGTTCACGTCATCTGCGTGAAATTTATGGAGCGTAGATCCTCATATCAGGACATGACGGTGCCCGCGCGCCTCGAACGGGCACGCGGGCACGGGGTTTTTATGCGCGGGTCACCGCTCCACGACACGCTCCGGTTCATGCTCCGGTTCGCGCTCCGTCAGCCTGGGGACGGCCGGAGCGGGCGGGACCGCCTCCTGCCCGGCGGACACCGGTTCCTTGGCGCCGCCGCCGTCCACTCGGGCCACCTCCGGGGGCTGCTGGCCCCGCTCCAGGAAGCGCAGCAGCTCCACCGGGATGGGCAGGACCAGCGTGGAGTTCTTCTCGGCGGCGACCGCCATCACCGTCTGGAGCAGCCGCAGCTGGAGGGCGGACGGGGTCTCGGACATCTGCGCGGCGGCCTCGGCGAGCTTCTTCGACGCCTGGAGCTCCGCGTCCGCGTTGATCACCCGGGCCCGGCGCTCCCGGTCGGCCTCCGCCTGGCGGGCCATCGACCGCTTCATGGTCTCCGGCAGCGACACGTCCTTGATCTCGACGCGGTCGATGTGGACGCCCCAGCCGACGGCCGGGCTGTCGATCATCAGCTCCAGCCCCTGGTTGAGCTTCTCCCGGTTGGAGAGCAGATCGTCCAGATCGCTCTTGCCGATGATCGAACGCAGCGAGGTCTGGGCCATCTGGGAGACCGCGAAGCGGTAGTCCTCGACCGCGACGATCGCCTCGGCCGGGTCCACGACCTTGAAGTAGACGACCGCGTCGACCCGGACGGTCACGTTGTCGCGGGTGATGCCCTCCTGGGCGGGCACGGGCATCGTCACGATCTGCATGTTCACCTTGCGGAGCCGGTCGAAGACCGGAGCGATCATGGTGAAGCCGGGCCCCCGGATATCCGAGCGGAGCCTTCCGAGCCGGAAGACCACCCCCCGCTCGTACTGCTTGACCACGCGGGCCGCCGCCATGGCGCAGACGACACCGGCACAGGCCAGGATCACCACCACTGTCACGAGTGCATCGAGCATCACGGCCACCTGCCGTCCGTATCGCGAACGATGCCCCACCCGGGGTACCGATGTCCACGATAGTCCCGCTCCGCCCGGCCTGGGAGACCTGCGGAAAACCGGAAACCCCCGCCCGGAGGGCCCGGGCGGGGGCGTGCGTCGATCGGTGCGCCGACCGCGTCCTCTCGTAGTCCTCTTAGTAGACGCTCACGCCGTACGCGTTCAGCGCCTCGACGACCGGCTGGAAGAACGTGGTGCCGCCGGAGGAGCAGTTGCCGCTGCCGCCGGAGGTGAGGCCGAGGGCGGTGGAACCGGAGTACAGGGGGCCGCCGCTGTCGCCGGGCTCGGCGCAGACGGTGGTCTGGATCATGCCGTACACGATGTCGCCGCCGCCGTAGTTGACGGTGGCGTTCAGCGCGGTGACCCGGCCGCTGTGGGTGCCGGTGGTGCTGCCGCGCCGGGTGACCGTCTGGCCGACGGTCGGGTTGGCGGCCCGGGTGATGTCCTGGCTGCCGACGGTCCCCTCGGGGGTGGCGGAGCCGCTGTACCGGACCAGACCGTAGTCGTTGGTCGGGAAGCTGGAGCCGGACGTCGGGCCGACGGTGGTGGTCTTGCCGGAGTTCGACCACCAGGTGCCCGCACCGTCGGTGCAGTGGCCGGCGGTGACGAGGTAGTTCGCCCCGCTGCTGTTGCGCACGTTGAAGCCGAGCGAGCAGCGCCAGCTACTCGCGTAGATCGCGTCACCGCCGGAGATCAGCTTGCTGATCTTGCCGGGGGTGCGCTTGACCTCGATCGCGTCGGCGTTGGCGCCCGCCGCGTCCTTGATCTTGGCTATCTCGCTCTGGGAGACGGTGCTGTCAGCGGTGACGACCAGGCTGTTGGTCGCCTTGTTGACATACCAGGCGGTGCCCGCGACATCGGCGTCCAGGACGGCGTCGCCCGCCGCCTTGGCCTCGGCCGCGGTGAAGGTGCGGGCCGCGTCGTTCCCCGCGTAGGCGGCGGGGGCGACGAGCGCCGTCCCGGCCACCAGGGCCGAGGTGGCGGCGAGGAGTGCGATGCGTCTCGCCCGGGAGCCGTGGGGGGTAATGCGCTTGATCCTCAACTCTTCCTCCGAGGGAATCGGGGGTCTGCTTGGGTGGGCAGGCCCGTGAGGCGCAGTCAGCGAGCACACCGGACGGAAATTCCCGACGTGCTCCTGACAAGCGCTGCCGGAAGTATTCGCGGCCACGACCGCAAAGGGCAAGAGGACAATTCGGAAACCCACCGGGCACACGCCACATGGCCCCGGCGCCTTTCGGCCGCCGGGGCAGTGCGCCCTTCCCTCGGGCACCCGGTGAGACGAGCGCTGTGGCCGCCGGGTTCCACTCCGTGCCCGGCCCCCTGGCCCCGCCCCCGTACGGCCGCCTCCGGTACCGCCTATTCCGGGGCGCCCGGGCGGGAAAGCCCCAGATGGTCGCGGAGGGTGCGGCCCGTGTACGCGGTGCGGAAGACGCCCCGTTCCTGGAGCAGCGGAACCACCCGGTCCACGAACTCGTCGAGCCCGCCGGGGGTCAGATGCGGCACCAGGATGAAGCCATCAGCGGCCTCGTCCCGTACGAAACGCGCCATCTCCCCGGCAACCGCCTCCGGGGTGCCGATGAACGACTGCCGCCCGGTCGTCTCGATGACGGTCTGCCGGATGGAGAGCCCCTTCTCCTCCGACAGCGCCCGCCACTTGGCCGCGAGCGCCAGCGGATCGGCGTGCCGCACCCGGCCCTGGACGAGCTGGGAGCCGGGGTCCGGGTCGATGTCCGGAAGGGGACCGTCCGGGTCGTATCCGGACAGGTCCACCCCCCAGACCTGTTCCAGGGTGAGGATCGCGGTCTGCGGTGAGACCTGCTGCCGCCGGATCTCGGCGGCCCTCTCCTGGGCCTCGGCCGCGGTGTCGCCGAGGACGAAGGTGACGCCGGGCATGATCTTCAGATCCCCGGGCGCCCGGCCGTACGCCGCCAGCCGCCGCTTGACGTCGGCGTAGAAGGCGCGGCCCGCCTCCAGGCCGCCGTGCCGGGTGAAGATGATGTCGGCGGCGGAGGCCGCGAACTCCCGGCCCTCGTCGGAGTCCCCGGCCTGGATCACCACCGGATGACCCTGCGGGGAGCGCGGTACGCCGAACCGCCCCTCGATGTCGAACTGCTCGCCCCGGTGCGCGAACGGGCGCGGCGCACCGCCCTCCGGCCAGGAGTCCCACAACTCGCGCGCGGTGGCGACGAACTCGGCGGCCCGGGTGTAGCGGTCGGCCCGGTCGAGGTAGCCGCCGCGCCGGAAGTTCTCGCCGGTGAACGCGTCGGAGGAGGTGACGACGTTCCAGGCGGCGCGGCCCCCGCTGAGGTGGTCGAGGGAGGCGAGGCGGCGGGCGAGTTCGTACGGCTCGTTGAAGGTCGCGTTGACGGTGGCGGCCAGGCCCAGCCGGTCGGTGACGGCGGCGAGCGCGTTCAGCACGGTGAGCGACTCGGGCCTGCCCACCACGTCGAGGTCGTGGATGCGGCCGCCGTGCTCCCGCAGCCGCAGTCCCTCGGCGAGGAAGAAGAAGTCGAACAGACCGCGCTCGGCGGTGCGCGCCAGATGGTCGAAGGAGCTGAAGTCGATCTGACTGCCGGACCGCGGATCGGCCCACACCGTCGTGTTGTTGACGCCGGGGAAGTGCGCGGCCAGATGGATCTGCCGGGGCTGCTGTCGGTCGTTCACAGGGCTGCCTCCCTCGCGCGGGTGTAGCGGTTGGCCGGGCGCGGCCGCCCCAGGTGCTCGCGGAGCGTCGTACCGGGATAGAAGGTGCGGAACAGCCCGCGGTGCTGGAGCAGCGCGACCGTGCCGTTGACGAAGCGCTCCAGGTCGCGGCGCGGGACGACGGGGGTGATGTGGAAGCCGTCCACGGCACCGGCGTCCTGCCATCCGGCGATCAGGTCCGCGAGGTCGACCGGTCCCCCGCGGTACAGCGGCGGGGCACCGTCCCGGGCGGTCAGCCCGTCCGGGGCGGTCAGCGGGCCCTGGGCGGGGGCGGGTTCGACGGCGCCTTCGCCGTCGCCCAGGTCCACCGCGAGGGCGGCGAGCACGGTGAGCGCGCCCGGGTCCCGGCCGTACGCCGCCGCGCGGCGCCGCAGTTCGTCCCGGATCCGGCCCGCCGCCCCCGCGTCGGTCGCCCGTACGCAGGCCACGTCGGCGTGGCGGGCCGCGGTGTCCCAGGTCACCGGGTCGGTGGCGGCGACGGCGACCACCGGGTGGCCCTGGGGCGGGCGGGGCACGATGGCCGGGCCGCGCACCCGGAAGGCGGTGCCCTCGTAGTCGACGTAGTGCAGCTTGTCGCGGTCGACGAAGCGGCCGGTGGCGGTGTCGCGGATCTCCGCGTCGTCCTCCCAGCTGTCCCACAGCCGGGCGGATACGTCGGCCACCTCGCCCGCCTCCGCCCAGAGTTCGGCGGCGGGGGCGGCGGGGCGGCGGCCGACCAGCCGCGCCTCCGCCTCGGTGGCCGACACCTCGACGGTCCAGCCCGCCCGGCCGCGGCTCACCCAGTCCAGGGTGGCCACGGCGGACGAGACGTGGAACGGCTCGGTGTGGGTGGTGGTGACGGTCGGCACCAGGCCGATCCGCTCGGTGGCGGGCGCGACGCGCGCGAGGACGGCGAGCGCGTCGAGCCTGCCCTGCCCGTCCCCCGGCGGGCCGAACGTGTCGTCCAGGGTGACGAAGTCGAGCGTGCCGCCCTCGGCGAGGCGCGCCAGCTCGATGTAGTACGGCGCCTCGTACTGGCCGACGCCGTCGATGGCGGCGGCCAGATGCAGGGGGCCGGTCGGTGTGGCCATGGGTGTGGGGCCCTTCCTCGGTCGGGGAGCCGGTCAGCTCGTGGGCAGGCCGCGCGGGTTGATCTCGGACTTCTTCACGGCCTCGCTGGCGAGCCCCCAGCGCTTCAGGACCCGGGCGTACGAACCGTCCTGGATGATGTGGTCGATGGCGGCGGCGTACGCGTCGACCAGCCCGCTGCCCTTCTTGGTGGTGGCCGCGATCTTGCCCTGTACCAGGTCGCCGCCGCCGGAGAGCGTGCCGACGATCCGGGTCTGCCCGGCCGAGGCGACGTGGTAGGCGGCGGTGGGGTGGGGGCCGAGGTAGGCGTCGATGCGCCCGGACTGGAGGGCGAGGTAGTAGTCGGTGTCCTTCTGGAAGTACTTGATGTCCACGGGCTTGCGGCCCGCCTTCTCGTTCTCCTTGCTCCAGTCGACGAGGATCTTCTCCTGGTTGGTGCCGGAGGAGACCGAGATCGTCTTGCCCGCGACGTCCTTCGGGCCCTTGATCCGCCACGAGGCGCCCTTCTTGGCCTCGAAGGCGAGGTTGTCCAGCCGGTAGGTCGCGAAGTCGTACTTCTCCTTGCGCTCCTCGGTGACGGTGACGTTGGAGAAGACGGCGTCGAACTTGGAGCTGTCCAGGCCGACGAAGAGGTTCTCCCAGGAGACCGCCTCGAAGGCGACCTCGAGCCCGAGGGTGTCGGCGACCAGGGTGGCGAGGTCGATCTCGACGCCGATCCGGGTCTTGTCGTCGGTCGCGTAGAAGCCGAGCGGCGGCGAGGCGTCGGCGCTGCCGCCGAGGCGCAGCGTGCCGCGGCGGCGGATCGCCTCGGGCACCTTGGCCGCGATCGCGTCGGCCTTCTTGCCTCTGATCCGGTGCTGCCGCGGGCTGACGTTGAAACCGGCGCCCTTCTTGCCGCCGGCGCCCACCGTCTGCTGGGCGTCGCCGTCGCCGCAGGCGCCGAGCAGGGCGGTGGCGGGGACGGTGGCGAGGGCGGCGAGGAGGGTGCGGCGGGTGGTCACGGGGGTGCTCCTTGAGTGCATGGAGGTGTGCATGGGGTGGTTCACAGGACCTTGGAGAGGAACGCCTTGGTGCGTTCGTGCCGGGGATGGTCGAGGACCTCGGAGGGCGTCCCCTGCTCGACGATCCGGCCCTCGTCCATGAAGACGACGGTGTCGGCGACCTCGCGGGCGAAGCCGATCTCATGGGTGACGACGATCATCGTGGTGCCCTGGTCGGCCAGGTCCTTGATGACGTCGAGGACCTCACCGACCAGCTCGGGGTCGAGGGCAGAGGTCGGCTCGTCGAACAGCAGCAGCTCGGGCTCCAGGGCGAGCGCGCGGGCGATGGCCACCCGCTGCTGCTGCCCGCCGGAGAGCTGCCGGGGGTACGCGGACGCCTTGTCCCCGAGCCCGACCCGGGCGAGCAGCCGCTCCGCGGTCTCCACCGCCTGCTTCCTGGGGCGGCGCAGGGCGGACACCGGGGCCTCGATGATGTTTTCCAGCACGGTGAGGTGCGGGAAGAGGTTGAAGTTCTGGAAGACGAAGCCGATCCGGGTGCGCTGCTTGAGGATGTCGCGCTCGCGCAGCTCGTACAGCTTGTCGTTGCGCCTGCGGTAGCCGACCAGCGAACCGGCGACGCTGATCCAGCCGCTGTCGACCTTCTCCAGGTGGTTGATGGTGCGCAGCAGCGTGGACTTGCCGGAGCCGGACGGGCCGAGGACGACGGCCACCTCTCCGGTGCGCACCTCCAGGTCGATGCCGCGCAGCACCTGAAGCGACCCGAAACTCTTGTGGACGGAACGGATGTCGACCATGGCGGTCATCGGGTGGCTCCCCGGGAGAAGTGGCGCTCGACGAAAGTCTGGGCGATCGAGAGCAGCGTGGTCAGGATGATGTACCAGACGGTCGCGACCATCAGGAGCGGCACGACCCGGCCGTTGCGCCCGTAGACGACCTGCACCTGGTAGAAGAGTTCGCCGATCGCCATGACGGAGACGATCGAGGTGCCCTTGAAGAGGGAGATGACCTCGTTGGCTGCGTTCGGCAGGATCGAGCGCATCGCCTGCGGCAGCACGATGCGGCGCAGCTGCCGCAGCCGGGGGATGCCGAGGGCGGCGGCCGCCTCCAGTTGTCCGGTGTCGACGGCGAGGACGCCGCCGCGCACGATCTCGGCCGCGTACGCCGCCTGGTGCAGGGCGAGTCCGAGGACGGCCGCGCTCATCGCGCCGACGAGTCCGGCGGTGTCGAAGGAGAAGAAGCCGGGCCCGAACGGGATGCCGAAGTCGAGCCGCTTGTAGAGATAGGTGAGGTTGAACCAGAAGAGCAGCTGGACGATGAGCGGGATCGAGCGGAACGCCCAGATGTAGGTGAAGGCGACCGACTTCAGGAACGGGCTCCTGGACAGCCGCATGAAGGCGAGCACGATGCCGAGGGCGAAGCCGAGCGCGGTGCCGTAGAACGTCAGCTGGAGGGTGATCCAGACGGCCTTGAGGATCGTCTCGGTGGCGAAGAAGTCGGCGAAGACCTCCCATTCCCAGCCGGGGTTGGTGATCAGGCCGTGCGCGAACTGGGCGACCAGGACGGCCGTCACGGCGACGGCGACCCAGCGCCACGGGTTGCGTACGGGGACCACCTTCAGCGCGGAGTAGTCCTCGGGAGCGGCCCGTTCGGGCGCTTTTTTGATGGGTGGATCAGAGGTCAGAGACACGGGTGTCCTTCAAGGGAAGCGGGGTTTTCGGGCGGGGTACGGCTCAGACGGCGAGCGAGGCGCGACAGGACAGGTCGCGCAGGCTGAGCAGCAGGGCGCGGGAGGTCGCGTCGTTCTGCCGGAACGCGGGGGCGTTGGTACGGGGCCGGGCGAAGGCACCGGAGGAGCGGCCGTCGGTGTGCGGGCCGAGCGCGAAGCGGCGCGGGTGGGGGCGTCCGGCCCGGTCCAGGATCCGGGCGTCGTCCGGGCTGACGGCGAGCAGCCCCGCGGGGGTGGCGGCCGCGCCGTCCCGGTGGAGGGCGCGCAGCAGCGCGTCGCGGGAGCGGGCCACGGTCGGCTCCGGCAGCCGGGCCTCGACCAGGGCGCGGGCCTCGACCTGACTCCCGGGGACGCTCGCGCCGCCCGCCCGGAACACCCCGCGCTCCGGGTCGGCGGTCACGGTCATCCCGGCGCCGAGGAAGCGGACGACCCCGGCGCGGGAGAGCGCGAGGAGCTGTTCCAGGCGCGGACCGGGCGGACCGGAGGCGAGATAGCTGAAGAAGCCGTGCCACCAGCCGCCGTCGCCGAGGTCCCCGAGCCGGGTGAGCTGGCCGTAGACGGAGAGCAGGGCGAGGAAGACGGCCAGGTCGGTGCTGTGCGCGGGGTCGTGGCGGCGGGCGAGATCCGCCTCGATGTAGCCGCGCAGCCCCTCCTGGAGGGCGTCATGACCGGGGAAGCGCAGCCCGTCGAGCGGATGGTCGAGGGCGTCGAGGTCGAGCCGGTCGGCCGGATCGGGGACGGCGGCGGCCACCAGGGCGTACAGTTCGGCGCTGCCGGGCGGGCAGGCGGCGTACCGCTCCTCGAAGTCGGACCAGTCGGTGGCCGTGCGGTCCGGGTGGACGGTGAACAGCCGGTGGTAGTGGGCGAATCCGAGTTCCTTGTCGATCAGCGGCCGGATGTCGCGCCGGAAGTCGGGCGGTGTGGGGCGCCGCAGCAACGCCTCGACCTGGGCGGGGCCGAAGAAGCGGGGTACGGGCGGCCGTTCGCCGGACAGCTGGTAGCCGATCTTGGCGTGGTACGGGACGCCGCGGCGCGAGCCGACGTACAGCACGGGTTCACGCCCGGAGGGCCGGTAGACCGGCTCCCCGGCGGGCCCGCGGTCGTACCGTCCCCCGCGTCCCTCGGTGAGCAGCACCATCAGATCGACGAAGGCGAGGCCGAAGCCGCGGACGATGACCGGCTCACCGGGCCGCAACCGGCTCAGATCGCTGTCGGCGGTGAACTCGGGCGGCAGATGCGCGAGCTGGTGCTCGGCGGCGAAGGCGGACAGCGCCCGCTGCTCGGGGTCGGGCTCGGCGTCGAGATGGCCGAGGGCGAGGACCACGGCGTCGGCGACGAGCGGTTCGGCGCGCCCTTCCAGCCACACCCGCTGGCGTCCGTCGGGCGGTCCGGTGACCCGTACGGCGCGGTACGGGTGCTCCTGGACGGTGACCCCGGGCGGCAGGGCGGCCACCGACCGCTCGTACACCCAGCGCAGATAGGCGCTGTTCAGCCGCCGGGTGGCGAAGCTCCGGCCGGTCAGCGACGTGGCCTCGGCGACGACCTCGGGCGGCAGGGCGGCCAGTTCACCGGCGGGCAGCGCCCCGCGGCGGACGCGGTCGGCCCACTCGGCGAGGGAGGGGCCGGGGCGGACCGGGCCGTCCCGTTCCACCGACTCGTCGGTGAACATGGTGACGTCCTCGGCCATGGAGTTCATCCACAGCAGCGGGGACTGGTCGGGGCGCCAGACGCGGCCGCCGCCGGGCGGATGCGGGTCGACCAGGTGCAGGGTGAACGGGGCTCCGTCGCCGTACAGTTCCGGCGCGTTGGCGGCGATCCGCTCGACGAGCCCGGCGGCGCGCGGGCCCGCGCCGACGATGACGACGGCGTGCGGTGATGGGGAAGCGGGGTCCGGGGTGGCGGACATGCGAAGGCTCCGTGAGTTCGTAAGTGAACACACGCATTGCCTGCACACACGAAAAGCCGAGCCCCTCAGCACGGCGTGACGCCGAGGCTAAGGCGTCCCCACGGCCCGTTGTCAAGGCTGTCCGAACTGTGAGCGGCGCGTCTCACCGCGGTTGACGCGGAAGCGGAAGGCTGCTCCACTTGCCCCATGTACTCATGGCAGCGACTGGTCACGCGCGACCACATCGACTTCGGTCGGGTGTGGTCGTCGTCCTGTTCGGGCTGACACCGCCCGCCTCCGCTGCCCCTGGGCTCTTGAGGCTTCGCCTGCCCGCCGGTCCTTTCCGGTGTGGCCGTTACGTCCGCGTCGTCACGCGCCTTCACACACGCTTCAGCGTTTCACCCCTCCCCTCGCACGACCTGTTTCGGGGGCGTCCTGTTTCGGGGCGTCGACTAGCAGCCGCAATCGCAGCCGCAGTCACAACCGTCACAGCAGTTGCTACAGCACTCGCAACCATCACAGCAGTTACCGCAGCAATCACAACAGTCCGAGCAGTCACTGCACTTCTGGCACCAGCCCTCGCGCGGCTCTCCCGACCACGGGTCGTGGTACGGGTCCCGGCAGCACACCTGGCAGGTGCAGAAGAGCCCGGCCCACACCGCGCACCCGGCTATCAGCCCGCGCCGCCTGCCCCGGTCCGGCGGCTCGGGCGGCGTCCCGCCGGGTCCGTCCGGGGCGTCGGGCCCCTGCGGGGTGATCCACGGCGACTGCGGCGGCGGCGCGCCCTGGGACGACGCCGGGGCGTCCGCGGTCTGCCCGGTGTGCCCGGTGTGCGTACAGGAGGTGGTGCCGAACGCCCGGTCCACCGCGCGCGGCAGCTCGTGCGCCAGCAGCACATGGGCGAGCCTGCCGGACCGCTTGCAGGCGAAGTCGACGTCCTCGAGCGCCAGCCGCACCCCGTGCGCCGCGTCGTCGCACAGCCGGCGCACCTCGGCGAGGTCCGCGCCGGTGGCCGTGATCGGGTTCCAGGCACCCGTCTCGGCGTCCTCGACCAGGTCCTCGACCGCGTCCAGCAGATGCGCGAGCCTGCCGAAGAGCCGTCCGGCCTCCTCCAGCGGCGCCCGGTTGCCGGGCTTCCCGGCCAGGACGGCGGTGTGACCGAAGGCCGCGGCGGTCGCGGTCTCGGTCGGCTCCGTGACCGTCAGCAGCGAGGTACCGGCCCCCGCCAGCTCCTCGATCTCCTGCTGCCGCCCGACCGCGTCCAGCAGCAGGGCCGTGTCGAAGCCGATCTCGGCACCGCTGCGGGCGCCCGCCCGGTCCCACCGCCCGGCCACCCGGCGGGCGGCCGCGGCGACCGGACGGCGGGCCAACGCCCCGTCACCGTCCGCCACATGGTCCCGTACCTTCGCGGAGGCCAGCACCAGCGAGACGGTCGCCGCGAGCCGCGCGCCCTCCCCCTGCGCCACCGACGCGGTGCGCATCCCGCGCAGCGGACACGGCCCCGCGGTGCGCCGCCAGCCGTCGGAGCGACCGGCCTGAGCCTCCACCAGAACCGATATGACCAGCCCGTCGTAGTTGGTGGCGACGCGGGCGAACTGACCGTGCTCACCGCGCAGCGCGAGGCACAACCCGCACAGATGCGCCATCCATTCCGTCCGCAGGTTTTGCGACAGCCGGTGCCGACAAGGCCGGATAATGCCAAACAAAACTGTCCCCGTTCACCCGTACGTCCCCGGTGTCACCCGTCCGGCCTGCGGAGTCTACCCAGCGTTCCGTCAGCCCCCTTCATCAGGTGCAACCCTGATATGGCGCCAAACGTTGTGCACCGGTAACGTCACAAATCCGCTGTGCGGCCGCAATCCACGTGGCACATCATCCGCATCATGGACGACCATAGAGGGGCGGACAGTACACACCGTTAAGAGGAGAGGAGGCGTCCATGGGATCGGTGCGCAAGGCGAGCGCTTGGCTTGGCCTCGTCGACGACAGCGATGACGAGCGCTACTACGACGACGACTACGCCGAGGGACCCGAGCCCGGCGACTCCTGGGTGACCGACCCGCGGGTGCGGGTGGCCGACCAGGCCGCGCAGGACCAGGGCACGCGGATCGCGACGGTCACCCCGGACGGGTTCCGGGACGCCCGTGGAATCGGTGAGATGTTCCGGGAGGGCATTCCGGTCATCGTCAACCTGACGACGATGGAGCCCGCCGATGCCAAGCGCGTGGTGGATTTCGCCGCCGGACTGACGTTCGGGCTCCGCGGCTCCATCGAGCGCGTCGCCAACCGCGTCTTCCTCCTCACCCCCGCCGACTACCAGATCGTCAGCGGGGAGCCCAGCCGCGGAATCGGCGGCTTCTTCAACCAGAGCTAGGTCCCCTTTTTTGGGGCTCGGTTCACCTCCGGGGCGCCTCAGCCCCTGTCGACGGTCGACCGTGCTCGACTCCTCGTTCCTCGGAGTCTCCGCGCGCTCTCCCTTTCGACAGCGGCGCGCCCCTTCGGCTCACTCGCCGAGGCCGCTCACCGGAAGGCATCCAGACCGGTGAGCGCCTTGCCGAGCACCAGTTGGTGCATTTCGACGGTGCCCTCGTAGGTGAGCACCGATTCCAGATTCGTCGCGTGCCGCATCACCGGGTACTCCAGGGAGATCCCGTTGGCGCCCAGGATGGTCCGGGCCGTGCGGCAGATCTCGATCGCCTCGCGCACATTGTTCAGCTTGCCGAAGCTGACCTGCTCCGGCCGCAGCCGCCCCGCGTCCATCCGCCGCCCCAGATGGTGGGCGAGCAGCACGCCCTTGTGCAGTTCCACCGCCATGTCGGCGAGCTTGGCCTGGGTGAGCTGGAAGCCCCCGATGGGCCGCCCGAACTGCTCCCGGGTGCGGGCGTACTCCAGCGCCGACGTGAAGGACGCGCGCGCCGCGCCCAGCGCGCCCCAGATGATGCCGTAGCGGGCGTGGCTCAGACAGCTCAGCGGTCCGCGCAGCCCGGTGACCTCGGGCAGTACGGCATCGGCGGGCAGCCGCACCTCGTCCAGGACGAGTTCGCTGGTGACCGAGGCGCGCAGCGACCACTTGTGCTTGATCTCGGGGGCGGAGAAGCCGGGTGTATCGGTGGGGACGGCGAAGCCGCGGATGCCCTCGTCGGTGCGGGCCCACACCACCGCGACCCCGGCCACCGAGCCATTGGTGATCCACATCTTACGGCCGGTCAGCACCCAGTCCGTGCCGTCCCGCTTGGCGTACGTGCGCATACCGGCCGGGTCGGAGCCATGGTCCGGTTCGGTGAGCCCGAAGCAGCCGATGACCTCGCCGGAGGCCATCCGCGGTAGCCACTGCTGCTTCTGCTCCTCGGAACCGAAGCGGTGGATGGCGTACATGGCGAGCGAGCCCTGCACCGAGACCAGGGAGCGGATGCCGGAGTCGGCGGCCTCCAGCTCCAGACAGGCCAGCCCGTACTGGACGGCGCTGGCGCCCGCGCAGCCGTAGCCGGTGAGGGACATGCCGAGCGCGCCGAGGGAGCCGAGTTCGCGGGTCAGTTCGCGGATGCCGGGCAGTTCGCCGCGCTCGTACCAGTCGGCGATGTGGGGCAGGACGCGGTCGGCGGCCCACTGCCGCACGGTGGTCCGTACCGCCAGGTCCTCCGGCTCCAGCAGGTCGTCGATGCCCAGCGGGTCGTCGGGGTCGAACGGCGGCAGGGTGCCAGCGGACATGGGTAGCGACCTCCGGTTCGGTGTGGCTTTTCCGGCCGCTGACGCTACGACCGGGTAACGCCTGCCGTCCAGACCGTGTGGATCAGTCGGGGACCGGAGGTCAGCTCCGGGACTCGGCGCCGACGACGGCGGCCGGGTCGCGGCGCGGCGGGGTGTCCACGATCTCCGCTGCATCCGGGTCGTCCGCGGTGCAGGGAGCGTCCGCGGCCCCGGCGGGACACGTGCCGTCCGTGTCGTCCTCGTCGGCGGGCCCGCACTCCATGGTCTTCGGCAGCCGCAGCGCGGCCAGCGCGCCCATCAGCAGCAGACCGGCGCTGACCGCGAGCGTCACATGGAGTCCGTGGACGAAGGACGCGCGGGCCGCGGCCATCAGCGCGGCCCCGGACTTCCCGCCGAGCTGGGCGGAGACCTCGTACGCCACGCCCAGCGACTGGCTCGCCTCGGCGCTGGCCTTGCCGGGCACCCCGGTCACGGAGGAGACGCCCGGCTTGTAGGCGGCGTTCATGACGCTGCCCAGGAGGGCTATGCCGATACCGGCGCCGAGCTGGTAGGACGTCTCGCCGATGGCGGCGGCGCCGCCCGCCGACTTGGCGGATGCCTCGTTGAGCATGGACTCGTACGCGCTGAACAGCGTGGTCTCCAGGCCGAAGCCGAGGACGAGGAAGCCGCCCACGAGCACCGCGGGCTGGTCGGACTGGCCCATGGTGATGAGCGACAGGACACCGGCGGCGGTGAGCACGAAGCCGAGCCCCACCATCATGCGGGGGCCGAGCCGCTGGAGCATCCGGGAGCCGACGAGCCCGGCGGCCATGGCGGCGAAGGTGAGGGGCAGCAGCCTCAGCCCGGTCTCCAGCGGGGTGAGCCCGAGGACGAGCTGAAGGTACTGCGCGGCTATCAGCTCCAGGCCGACGAGCGCGAGCAGGGCGACCACGATGCAGCCGACGGAGATCGAGAAGGCGGGCCGGGCGAACAGCTTGAGGTCGACCAGCGGATGCGTACGGCGCCGCTGGCGGCGGACGAAGAGCACCAGCACCACCAGCCCGATCAGCACCGGGGTGGCGGTGAGGGCGTCCAGGAGCCCCGCGCCGCTGCCCATCCGCTTCACGCCGAAGACGAGGCAGAACAGCCCGCCGGCGGCCATGAGCGCGCCCAGCACGTCCCAGGGGCCGTTCCGGTCGCCGGTGGACTCCGGCAGCAGCCAGCGGCCGACGGGCAGCGCCACGGCCATCAGCGGGAGGTTGACCAGGAAGACCGAGCCCCACCAGAAGTTCTCGACCAGGAAGCCGCCGAGCAGCGGGCCGACCGCCGCGCCGACCGCCGCGACCGCGCTCCAGATGCCGATGGCCAGGGCCCGCTCCCGGCGGTCCGGGAAGACCTGCCGCAGGATCGACAGCGTCGCGGGCATGATCATCGCGCCGCCGACGCCCAGCAGGGCGCGGGCCACGATGAGGATCTGTGGGGTGGCGGCGAAGGCGGCGAGCGCCGAGGCGGCGCCGAAGAACGCGTAGCCGAGCAGCAGCACCCGGCGGCGGCCGACCCGGTCGCCGAGGGTGCCGAAGAGGATCAGCAGCGAGGCACAGACCAGGGGGTACGCGTCGACGATCCACAGCAGCTCGATCGCGCCGGGCCGCAGGTCCTCGGTCACGGCCGGAACCGCGACGTGCAGCACGGTCGCGTCCACGGCGACGAGCAGCAGGCTGACGCAGAGCACGAGGAGCACGATCCAGCGGTTCGCGCCGCCGCCCGCCTCGGTACCGAGCCATTGCCGGGGAACGGCCGCCGTCCGCCGAGTGCGGGCCGTGGTCGTCCCGGACATGTACGCACCTCCCTGGTCTTGCGCTCGCGTCGCGCCGGGACGGGCCGAACGTCACTTCGTAGGGACGTGCGGCGGCCCGGCGGCGATGGCACGAGTGGAGAGGTCAGGGTACGCGAGTCGCCGCGCGAGGCGTGTGCCGCAGGTCATGTTATGGGCATCGCCGCAGGCCAGGACGGTGGAGTACGTTCCACAGTTCCCCTTTGCGCCCTGTCCGTCTCCGGTCCGTCTCCCGTCCGTCCCCCGTACGCCGACAGGCCGCCGGTCGGCCCTCGGCCGTCCTCCCTCCGTCCGTCGGCTGTTCGTCCGCCGGTTATCCACAGGCCCGGGCGGGCCCCGGAAACATCCTCGATAATCGTCGCCGTGACTGATCTTGCCCAAGCCGATACCGCGCCGCCCGGCGCCGGGCGGCCGGGCGGCGTGGCGCTCGCCGCGCTGCGCCGGGCCGCCCCGGCGCTGCTGCTGTATGCCGGGACGCGCGTGCTCGGCCTCGTGGTTCTCGCGGTCTGGGGGGCGGCTGCGGGCAAGAGTGCGCACCAGCTCCTCTCGGCCCGCTGGGACTCGCTCTGGTACTCCCGCATCGCCGAGGAGGGATACGGCTACACGATCCATCTGGCCGATGGGTCGGTCCACTCCAACCTGGCGTTCTTCCCGTTGCTCCCCTGGCTGGAGCGCGGCATATCGGCCGTGACGCCGCTGAGCGTGCCGGACGCGGGGCTGGCCGTGAGTTCGGTCACGTCGCTGCTGGCCGCGTGGGGGATCTTCGCGGTCGGCGATCTGGTGTACGGGCGCCGGGTGGGGATCACGCTGGCGGTGCTGTGGGGCGTGCTGCCGGTCGGGATCGTGCAGTCGATGGCGTATTCGGAGTCGCTCTTCACGGCGCTGGCCGCCTGGTCGGTGTATGCGGTGCTGACCCGGCGCTGGGTGTGGGCGGGGGTCCTCGCGGCGCTCGCGGGGCTCACCCGGCCGGTGGGCGCGGCGGTCGTCGCCGCGGTGTGGATCACGGCGGCGGTGGAGCTGCTGCCCGGTGGGCGGTGGCGCCAAGCGCTGCGTACGCATTGGCGCGTGACGGCCGGGCTGGCGATCGCGCCGCTGGGCTGGCTGGGCTATGTGACCTGGGTGGCGGTGCGGACCGACAGCCTCACCGGCTACTTCGACGTCCAGAACGGCTGGGGGAACGGGTTCGACGGCGGGCTGGCCTTCGCGGCCTTCATCGGCGGGCTGTTGGTGCATCCGCCGTTCGTGGCCGGAATCGCGCTGCTCCTCGCCATGGCCGCGCTGCTCTGGCTGTATGTGTCCTGCATACGGCAGAGCCAGCCGCTGCCGCTGCTGGTGTACGGCGGCGCGGTGCTCGTCCTCGCGCTGGCCGCCAAGGGGTACTTCGGCTCGAAGCCGCGGCTGCTCATACCCGCGTTCCCGGTGCTGATCCCGCTCGCGATCGCCCTGGCCCGGCTGCGTCCGGCGCGCACCGCGCTGATCCTGGGCTCGGTGGGGCTGGCCTCCGCGGCGTACGGGGCATGGTGGTTGCACGGCTCGGGACCGCCGTGATCCGGCCACCCGGTCCGGCCGTCCGGCGGCCCGCCGGACGGCGGCGGCGGGAGCCCGTCCGTCGCCCCGGCGACGCACCGGGAAACAGTGAGGAACGCCACGGCCAATCGCCGATAAACACCCCTGTAAGAATTCCATAAAGAGATCGCTCTTCGCTGATAGGAAGGCCAGCGCACAAATGCGCCGGGGCCTCGTGCATTCCTCGGAAAGGGGCGGCCAAAAGCAGCCCGACGAGACGCACCCCACATCACATCGTCATCACAAAGCGACCTGATCGACTGAACCCCCCTGTCACGCAATGTAACGTCGATTAGGTGCGTACCGAAGACAAGCTCCTCAAGGAGGAGCGACCTACCGATCTCGCGCGGCGCGATCCCGCGCGACCGCGGATGACCCGAACACGCTTCTGGCTGCTCGGAACCACCCTCGCGGTCTATGCCGCGACCGTGATCGGCGTGCTCACCACCTCGTGGCTGGTGAGGTTCGACTGGCAGGTCATGCTCTTCCGGCCCTACAAGCAGTGGCCGGAGTTCCACATGTTCCTGGACTACTTCGTCGTGATGGGCCAGCGCGGGCCCACCGCGGTGGCGGTCGCCGCCTGGCTGGGGTGGTGCTGCTACAAGCAGCGCACCCTGCGCCCGGGGCTGGTGCTGGGCACCTCGCTGCTGCTGCTGAACGCCACCGTGGGCGCGGTGAAAATCGGCTTCGGCCGACTCGGTCCGCACTACGCGACGAGCGTCGGCGCCAATGAGATGTGGCGCACCGGCGATATATTTCCTTCGGGTCACACCGCGAACGCGGTGGTCACCTGGGGTGTGCTGGCCTATCTGGCGACCACTCCCCTGGCCCGCAGGATCGCCTCGCTGATCGCCGCGGGCTTCGCCTTCGGCGTCGGCATGACGACCGTCTACCTCGGCACCCACTGGCTGAGCGACGTGGTGCTCGGCTGGGCCGCCGGAGTGCTGGTCCTGCTGGCCCTGCCGTGGCTGGAGCCGGCGATGGCCCGTGCCGAGGTGCTGCTGCTGGGCCTGTACCGGCGGATCCGCGACGGCCGGGCGTCGGTGCCCGTGCCGCCCGCGCGGCCGGCTCCCGGCCCCGCCCTGGCCACACCGCGCACCGCGCGCGACGACGAGCCCCCGGTCCGCGAGCCGGTGAGCGTGGTCGGCCGCCCGGGTGCCACCGGGCGGGTGCCCGAGGCGCGGCCGCACCACGCGGGGCGGCAGCACACGGTCCGCTCCGAGCGCACCCCGGTCACCCCGGTCGGCAGCCGCCGTCCGCCGCACGCCGACCGCGTGCCGCGCACCACGACCCCGTTCGGCCCGTCGGCCGGGCGCGGGCGCACCACGGCCACCGGCGGCTAGCCGCCCCGCCGCACCGCGGGCCGGTACGCACACCCCCGCGGCCCGCGGTGCGGCGGCGAGCAGATGCGCGGGCGAAGGCCCCGGAGGCTCCTGAGGGAGCTTCCGGGGCCTTCGTCATGCCCGTGGGCCCGTCGGTCCCGCGGTGTCGGCGACGGCGGGCCGTCAGCCGCGCCAGCAGCGCCGTACGGCGTCGTCGGCGACCTCGAAGTTGATGCGGCCGTACAGGTACTCCATCGTGATGATCGCGCCCGGCGGAAGCGCCCGCACGGTGGTCCAGCCCCGCTCGCGCGCCACGTCTTCGGCGGTCCGGGCGTCGAGCCCCACATAGCTGTCGAGGTCGTCGTCGGGTTCGGCCGGAAGGTTCGGTACAGGTCCCATGGCAGCCACCGTAGGCGTAGCGGAACGGGTAGGGCAGGCAGGAAAAGAACATGTTCCGGCGTGCTGTGGAGCACACCGACAACGCCTCATGCGGCCCACGTCCGCCATTCGTCACACTTGTGTCACAGAAAACACGCCCGGGTTTGTCATCGACTTTGTCACTCTTACGAGCCGCGTGTTGACGCCCCAAGGATGACGGAGAGTTTTCGTCGATATCCCCTGTCAAAGGCAGGGTTCTGGTATAGGCGCGAGGCCGCCCATGACATGCCCCTCGAGGAATTCAACGGCCGCAGGAATATGCCATCGCCGATCGGGCACCCGGGATCCGGAGCGCACAATTCCGACACAAATCGGGGAATTCGAACCCCGAGGTTTACCCCGCCGGGACCGCGGTACCCGGCGCCACCGAGGCGAACATGACAGACACATCCGATGGAACCCGCAAGAAGACGGCGACCAGTGGCCCGAGCCCACTGGCGCTCCTGCGATCCGCCCGGGAACAGCTCGCCGAACTGACGGGCCTGTACCCCGAGTCGATGCCCCGCCTGGAGCAGACCGACGAGGGCTGGGTCCTGGACGTCGAGGTGGTGGAGCTGGCCCGGGTGCCGGAGACGATGAGCCTGATGGCCCTGTACGAGGTGACTCTCGACGCGGACGGCCAGCTCACCGGCTACCGCCGCATCCGCCGTTACGAGCGCGGGCGAAGTGACCGCGGCTGACCGGCAGGGGGAACGGCCGGCCCGGCCGGACACGAGAGGACACACACGACATGACCACGGTTGTTCCGGCACAGCAGAGCAGGGGCGGGGGCGGCACCAGCGGCCTCTACGACGTCCTGGAACTCATCCTCGACCGCGGCCTGGTGATCGACGCGTTCATCCGCGTCTCCCTGGTCGGCATCGAGATCCTCAAGATCGACATCCGGGTCGTGGTGGCGAGCGTCGACACTTACCTCCGGTTCGCCGAGGCGTGCAACCGCCTCGACCTGGAGGCCGGGCCGAACAAGTCCCCCGGCATCCCCGAGATCCTCGACGGCGCCACCGAGGGAGCCGCCCGCAGCAAGACCAAGGGCGCGCTCAGCGGCGCCGGTGAGACCGTCTCCAAGGCCGCCCATTCGGTGGCCGAGGCCCTGCGGGGCGACGAGGAGCCCGAGCCAGAGGAAGCGCCCGCCCGCACCCGCTCCCGGCGCCCGGCGGCGCGCAAGTCCACGCAGTCCGCGTCGAGGAAGAGCGAGGAGAGCTGATGAGCACCTATGTGTACGGGATCGCCCGCGGCACCCTCCCGGACCTCGGCGACACCCTGCTCGGCATCGGCGATCCACCGCTGCCGGTCCGCGCGCTCAACGAGGGCGAGCTGGCCGCGATCGTCAGCGACTGCCCACCGGAGCTGAAGCCCCGGCGCCGCGACCTGCTGGCCCATCAGCACGTGCTGACCGAGGTGAGCGACAAGCGCTCGGTGCTGCCGATGCGCTTCGGCTCGGTCTCCGCCAGCGACGAGGACGTCCGCACGGTGCTGACCCGGCACGCCGACCGCTACGAGGACCAGCTCCAGCGGCTGGCCCACCGGGTGGAGTACAACGTCAAGGCGGTGCACGACGAGGACGCGGTGCTCCACCAAGTGCTCTCCGAGGAACCTGAGTTGCGGCTGATGGCCGAGGCCAACCGGGCCGCGGGCGGCGGCACCTACGAGGAGCGGATGCGCTTCGGCGAACTGGTGGCGAACGCGGTACGGGCCCGTGAGGTGCGCGACGCGCGGATCGTGGAGGAGGCGCTGGCCCCCACCACCGAGGCGGCGCGCCCCGGCCCGGAGGGCGGCGGCTGGTTCCTGAGCCTGTCGATGCTGCTGGCCAAGGACGGCGCCGAACCGCTGATGGAGGCGGTCGCCGACCTGGAGAACACCCACCCCTGGATCAAGCTGCGGGTCAACGGCCCGCTGCCGCCCTACAGCTTCGTCGAATCCTGATGCTGCTGATCGGCTGGGTGCTGAGACAGGTGCTCGCCGCGGCGGAGCGCGAGTACTACGACCCGGCCGCGATCCAGCGCGAACTGATCGCACTGGAGACGCGGCTGGAGGACGGGGAGATCGACGAGGCGGAGTTCGAGCGGCAGGAGGACGTGCTGCTCGACCGGCTGGAGGAGGCGCAGCAATGGGCGAACGGGACCCTGTGACCACCGCGTACGGCTCCCCGTCGGCGTCGTACGGGTCGTCGGCGGCCTACGGTGCACCCGGTCCGTCCGGGCTCGCCACCCGTGGTGATTCGGCCAATCTCGCCGACATCCTGGAGCGGGTGCTCGACAAGGGCGTGGTCATCGCGGGCGACATCCGTATCAATCTGCTCGACATCGAACTCCTCACGATCAAGCTGCGGCTCATCGTGGCCTCCGTCGACAAGGCCAAGGAGATGGGCATCGACTGGTGGGAGCACGACCCGTCGCTGTCGTCGCGCGCCCGCCGCGCCCCGGTGGAGAACGGCACGAGCGAGGAGGCGGCCGGATGACCGACGCGACCAACGTGACCGACCCGACGGACACGACCGGAGCGACCGCGGCAACCGCGGCGGCCGAAGCGACCACCGCGACCGACCCGACCCCCGCGACCGGAACGCTGGAGTACGCGTACGCCGTCGTCCGCGAGGCCGACACCCCGCACGCCGCCCTGGAGCGGGTGCGCGGGGTCGCGGGCGAACAGGTCCGCGCCGTCCGCCATCTGGGGCTCGCCGTGCTGGCGGGCCCCGTACCGGCCGCCGACTTCGACGAGGGGCCGCTGCGCGAGCGGCTGGAGGACCTGACGTGGCTGGAGGGCGTCGCCCGCGCCCATCAGCAGGTGGTCGACACGGCCGGGGCGGACACGTGCGTCATCCCGGTCCGGATGGCCACCGTCTGTCGCGGTGAGGAGGGGCTGCGGCGGCTGCTCGCCTCCGGCCGGGACCGGTTCGCGACGGCGCTGGACCGGCTGGAGGGCCGGGTGGAGTGGGGCGTCAAGGTGTACGCGGCGCCCGCCCCGGCCGAGGAGCCGTCCGCCGAGCCCTCGGCCGCCTCCTCGGGCCGCGACTATCTGCGCCGCCGCGGCGCCCAGCGGCGCGCCTCCGAGCAGGCTTACGTGCGCACGGAGGAGGGCGCGCGCCGGGTGCACGAGACGCTCGCCGCGCTCGCCGAGGGCGCCCGGCTGCATCCGCCGCAGGACGTCCGGCTGTCCGGGGAGGCGGACCGCAATGTGCTCAACGCGGCGTATCTGATCCCGCACGAGGAGAGCGAGGCGTTCGCGGAGCGGGTGGGCGAGCTGGCCGGGCTCGAGGCGGCGCTGCGGCTGGAGCTGACCGGCCCGTGGGCGCCGTACTCCTTCGTCGCCGCCGAGGGCAACGGACGGGCCGAACCGTGACCACGACGCTCGCCCACCGGCAGATCGCCCTGGTGGACCTGCTGGACCGGCTGCTCGCGGGCGGCGTGGTCATCACCGGCGACGTGACCCTGCGCATCGCCGACGTGGATCTCGTACGCATCGATCTGCGCGCGCTCATCAGCTCGGTGAACGAGAACGTGCCCTCCCCCTGGGACGAGCCGCAAGAACCGCGAGGACCGGAGGAACCGTGAGCCGGAAGCTGGAGCTGGACCAGGACACCGTCGAGCGCGATCTGATGAAGCTGGTGCTGACCGTCGTCGAGCTGCTGCGGCAGCTGATGGAGCGGCAGGCGCTGCGCCGGGTGGACCAGGGGGACCTGACGGAGGACCAGGAGGAGCGGATCGGGCAGACCCTGATGCTGCTGGAGGACCGCATGGGGACGCTGTGCGAGCGCTACGGAATCAAGGAGTCCGACCTCAACCTCGACCTCGGGCCGCTCGGCCCGCTGCTGCCCCCGAGAGAGTGACGCCGCCCTGAGAGAGACACCCGGGACAGTGACACCCGGGACATAGCCTCGCGGATCACCACAAAGCGGGCGATCATGGGCCGGAGCCGACCCCAGCGACAGCCCCAGGGAGCCCCGATGGTGACAGACACCGCGCGTCCCGCGGCCGGACCGGCCGGACGGGGACGGCTGGCGCGCCGGGGCCGGGTGCTGGCCGACTGGCTGACCACCACCGACCACAAGAAGATCGGCCATCTCTATCTGATCTCCTCGTTCGGCTTCTTCCTGGTGGGCGGCGTGCTGGCGCTGGTGATGCGGGCCGAACTGGCCCGGCCCGGGATCCAGATCCTCTCCCAGGAGGCCTACAACCAGGCGTTCACCCTGCACGGCACGATCATGCTGCTGCTGTTCGCGACGCCCGCCTTCGCCGGGTTCGCCAACGAGATCATGCCGCTCCAGATCGGCGCGCCCGATGTCGCCTTCCCGCGCCTGAACATGCTGTCGTACTGGCTGTATCTGTTCGGCGGGCTGATCGTGGTCGCCGGCCTCATGGTGCCCGGGGGCGGCGCGGACTTCGGCTGGACCGCGTACGCCCCGCTGAACAGCATGGTCCGCTCCCCCGGCATCGGCGCCGACATGTGGATCATGGGGCTGGCGCTCTCCGGTTTCGGCACCATCCTCGGCGCGGTGAACTTCGTGACGACCATCATCACGATGCGCGCCCCGGGGATGACGATGTTCCGGATGCCGATCTTCACCTGGAACACCCTCTTCACCTCGGTCCTCATCCTGATGGCGTTCCCGGTGCTCGCGGCGGCGCTGCTGGTGCTGGAGGCGGACCGGCGGTTCGGGGCGATGGTGTTCGACGCGGCATACGGCGGGGCGCTGCTGTGGCAGCACCTGTTCTGGTTCTTCGGCCATCCCGAGGTCTACATCATCGCGCTGCCGTTCTTCGGCATCATCACCGAGATCGTCCCGGTCTTCTCGCGCAAGCCCATCTTCGGTTATCTGACGCTGATCGGCGCGACGATGGGCATCACCGCCCTGTCGATGGTGGTCTGGGCGCACCACATGTTCGCCACCGGGGCGGTGCTGCTGCCCTTCTTCTCGCTGCTGTCCTTTCTGATCGCGGTGCCGACCGGGGTGAAGTTCTTCAACTGGATCGGCACCATGCAGGGCGGCTCGCTGTCCTTCGAGGCGCCCATGCTGTGGGCGGTCGGCTTCATGGTGAGCTTCCTGTTCGGCGGGCTGACCGGCGTCATCCTGGCCTCGCCCCCGCTGGACTTCCACGTCACGGACACGTACTTCGTCGTGGGCCACTTCCACTACGTGGTCTTCGGGACCGTGGTGTTCGCGATGTTCGCGGGCTTCTACTTCTGGTGGCCCAAGTTCACCGGGAAGCTGCTGGACGAGCGGCTGGCCCGGATCCACTTCTGGACGCTGTTCGTCGGCTTCCACCTCACGTTCCTGGTGCAGCACTGGCTGGGCGCGGAGGGGATGCCGCGCCGCTACGCCGACTATCTGGCGGCGGACGGCTTCACGGCGCTGAACATGGTCTCCACGATCGGCGCCTTCCTGCTGGGGATCTCGACGCTGCCGTTCCTCTACAACCTCTGGAAGACGGCCCGGTACGGCACGAAGGTCGAGGTGGACGACCCCTGGGGGTTCGGCCGCTCGCTGGAGTGGGCGACGTCCTGCCCGCCGCCCCGCCACAACTTCCTGACCCTGCCGCGGGTGCGCAGCGAGTCGCCCGCCTTCGATCTGCACCATCCCGAGGTGGCCATGGTCGAGCAGGAGCGGGACCAGCAGCTGAAGGGCAGCCGAGGGACGATCAGCCCGGAGCACGGCCGCCCAGAGCGCGGTCCAGACGGTCCCTGATCTCGCGGATGTGCTCGATGAGTTCGACCGGTTCGCGCACCTCGAAGTCGAAACCGGCCAGCACGATGTGGACCACCAGGACATCGAGGCCATGGGCACCGGTGTGCAGCAGACAGCTGTGCTCGTCGACGGCCTCCAGCACCCCCGCCGCGGGCGAGATGCGCTGCGCCGCCCGCTCGACGGGCACCCGCAGCAGGACGGTCGCCTGCTCGCGGTAGACGGCGCCCGACACGCCCCGGGCGACATACGCCGCGAGATCGTCGGCGGGCGGGCGGCGCGGGGTGAAGCGGGGGCCGTGCGGCGGGGTGGGGGTGATGCGGTCGACCCGGTACGTACGCCAGTCGTCCCGGTCCACGTCCCAGGCGACCAGGTACCACCTGCGCCGGGCCGCGACGAGGCGGAGCGGTTCCGCGGTGCGGCGGGTGACCGCACCGCCGTGGTCGCGGTAGGTGAAGCGCAGCGCTTGAGCGTCCCGGCAGGCGCTCGCCAGCTCGATCAGGACCGCCGGGTCCGCCCCGGGGCCCTGGACCGCGCCGGGCATCGGCACGGTGAACGAGCTCAGCGCGCTCACCCGGCGGCGCAGCCGGTCCGGCAGCACCTGTTCCAGTTTGGCGAGGGCGCGTACGGAGGTCTCCTCGATGCCCTCGACGCCGCCCGTGGCCTGGCGCAGCCCGACCGCGACGGCCACCGCCTCCTCGTCGTCCAGCAGCAGCGGCGGCAGCTGGGCGCCCGCGGAGAGCCGGTAGCCGCCCGCCGTGCCGGGGGCGGAGTGCACGGGGTAGCCCAGCTCGCGCAGCCGGTCGATGTCGCGGCGCACCGTGCGCGGGGTGACGCCGAGCCGGTCGGCGAGGTCCGCGCCGGACCACTCGCGGTGGGCCTGGAGCAGGGAGAGCAGACGGAGCAGCCGGGCCGAGGTCTCCAACATGGGGCCGAGTCTGCCAGCCCCTGAGGACGGAGTATGTCCTCAAGGGCACTCAAGGGCATTCAAGGGCGGTCGCCGACGGCCCGCGGTGAGCGGAGGCGCTCAGTCCGGGTCGGCGACCCTCACCGACAGATCGTTGTCGACGGTGTAGTACGGACGGACCGCGGCGGTGCCGTGCGGGGCGTCGACCGTCCGCGCCGGGTAGGTGAAGATCTCCTTCTTGTCCGCGACGTCGTCGAGTATCCGGGCGAGCCGCACCGGGGCCGCCGTCCCGTCCGCCGGGCGCAGCCACAGGTCCCACAGGTCCGCGCCGCCGCCCCAGCGCTCCGCGAGCCGCGCGTAGTCGAGGGTGAAGGAGAACGTGGCGCCGTCCCCCGTCACCGGCGCCGTGCACACCAGGGTCCGGTCCCGGCGGCAACGGGCCTCGGCCACCGCGCCGTCCAGCCAGCCGGCCGGGTGCTCCACCCGGTACAGCCGCCCGCTGACCGCCATCGCGCCGTCCTCCAGCCGGATCTCCCCGGCCTCGGCGTGCGGCACCCGGCGCCAGGTGCGCAGGCTGAGGTTGCCGTGCTTGGTGGCGTAGGGGATGCGGACGGACAGCGGCGAGGTGCTGGGGCCGGGCCTGCGGTCGACCAGCGAGCGCAGATCGTGCAAGCCGGGGACGAGCCGCCGCGGCTCCTGCTCCCCGTACGCCACGAACACGTCCCAGCGGCCCTCGGGCAGGGCGACGGTGCCGGGCAGCGCGGCCTGCAACCGGCCGTCGGCGGTGGGGCCGAGCGGCAGCCGGACCTCGCCGTCGTCGGCGGGCCCGGCGCCGCGCCGCATCAGCACCAGCGCCCCGCTCCAGTCGTCGTAGCTCCCCGGCTCCGGGCGGACCCAGTCGGAGATGTGGAAGGTGAGTCCACCGGCGGAGTCCGCGACGCAGTCGGCGCGTGTCGCGGCAGTCTCGGTGGCTTCACTCATGCTGTCCCCTTCCATGGGCTCCATGGGCTCCATGCGCTCGGCCGCTCTCGCTGTCGCGCTCCCGGTTCCGCTCATGCCATTCGCACCCTTCGCATCGCCTCGGTCGTCGCCATCGCCCCGCCGACCAGTGAACCGCGGGCCCGGTGCAGCGAGCCGCGCAGCCCGCCGCGCGCCGACAGGTCGGCGAAGAGGCTCTCGTAGCGGCCGGCCACCCGGGACGGGTCGAAGCGGGCGGAGTCCTTCAGGGCCGCCTGGCCCATCTGCTGCCGCAGTTCGTCGTTGTTGATGAGGTCCAGCAGCGCGGTGGCGATCGCGTCGGTGTCCCCGGTCGGGACGAGGCGGCCGTCCACGCCGTTGTCGATGATCTCGGCCGGGCCGTGCGGGCAGTCGGTGGCAACCACCGGGAGGCCGCAGCGCATCGCCTCCACGATGGTCATGCCGAACGACTCCAGGCTGGAGGTGACGGCCGCTATCGAGCCCTTGGCCCACTCGGGGTCCAGGGGGTTGGCGGGGCCCATGAGGAAGACGTGGTTGTAGAGGCCGAGCTTGTCGATGAGGGCGCGCAGCTTGGCGCGCTGCTCGCCTCCGCCGTAGATCCGCAGCCGCCAGTCCGGGCGGGCCGCGCTGACCTTGGCGAACGCCCGTATCAGCAGGTCGTACCGTTTCACCGGGGCGAGCCGGCCCGCCGCGACGACCCATTTGCCGGTGCCGTCGGCCGGTTCCAGACCGGGCTCGGGGACGCTGTTGGGCACGGACTCGATCCGTACGCCCGGCAGCCGCATCTCGGCGCGGTAGTCCCGGGCGTCGGCCTCGGTCACGGTCGTCACCGCGTCCAGCCGGGGGTAGAAGCCGCGCAGGGTGCGCTTCAGCCCCTTGGAGTGGGTACTGAGCGTCAGATGCTCCTGGCCGACCCGGACCGGGCCGCGGCGCGCCTCCCTGGCGATGTGCACATTGAGGCCCGGGCGGGTGCCGACCACCACGTCGGCCCGGAGCCGCCGCAGATGCTCGCCGATCCGGCGGTCGGTCAGCTCGCTGTACTGCTTGTACCGGCCCTCGGTGACCGGGAAGACCTTCGCGGGCCGCGTGTACGCGGGGTCGTCGCCCTCGTAACCGGGGCTGTTCTTACGGATGTCGACGAGATGGCTGATCCGCACGTTCGGACCGGGGTCGAAGATCGGCTGATCCCGGTGGCGGAACACCGAGACGATCTCCACGTCGTGTTGCTCGCCCAGGGTACGGGCAAGGTTGTACGTGGTCCGGATCGTCCCGCCGATCCCGTACGCGTTGTGAATCAGGAATGAGATGTGCATCCGTCCCGTATCCCACCGTTTTTGTGCGGACGGGGTGTCTCGTCCGCCTACCACGAGGTAAGACCCCGAAAGGGGTTGTCGGGTTGGGTTCCATCACTGTCTTGTTCCTCAACAGATAGGAAATCGGTAGCCAATTCGGGGAACTTCCGAGGGAACTGACGCATCAGAGGTGCGGCGGGCTTCAGGCCGCGTGACCCCCGCCGTGGATGGCCGTTGTCTACGTATGAGCCGGGGACCGCCCGGCCCACGGACCAAGACCGAGGAGCCACCCGTGCCGCGCATGCTCGACGTCAGCGATGACGTACGCGCCGAGATCGGCGACGAAGAAGCCGACCGGCTGCTCGCCGGTGACAACGCCCCGGGCGCCTACGACTGCACGTCCTGCCGCACCCCCGGCAACTCCGACCAGGAGCGCACCAGCACGGTGCTGTTCGTGGGGCAGGAGACCGCCGTGCTCGCGTTCGCGCACGCCACCTGCGTTCCCTCCCAGGTCGTCCCGGTCTCCGAGGAGCAGCTGGCCGGTGCGGTCCGGTCCATCACCGCCGAGGAATCCTCGCCGTACGGGGCCGAGCCGCCGCCGCCCGCGCAGCCCGCCCCCGCCGCCCACGCCTACTCCGCCCCACCGCCGCAGCAGGCGGTGCTCGGCGTCACCAGCGGGGTGGTGCTGGTGGGCGGGGAGCAGCGCCCGGCGCTGGTCGTCGAGCCGACCGGGCCGATCACCCGGCCCGGCGCGACCGGGCACGGCGACGACTTCCTGCCGCTCCTCACCGAGCAGGGCTTCCTGCCCGTGGTCGACCTCGGCCGGCCGCCGGTGGCCATCCCCGGCTGGTCGGTACTGCTCGCCATGGGGCAGCTGCACGCGGTGCTGATGCCCGCGGCGGGCGGCGGCTCCCCGGTGGCCTGGTGGCAGGCGCACAGCCCGATGCCGCTCAGCGAGGGCTGGCGCAGCGCGGTGGGCCGCTCCCAGCAGGTCCTGGTGTACGCGGCGGCGGCGGGCACGATCGGCACCCAGCCGCGGGAGGACCAGCTGCGCGCCGCCCTGGACCGGGCCGCGGCGCACGGCGCGCTGGTCGGCGCCTCGATGCCGCTCGCGGGCACCTGATCCGGTGACCCACCCCGTTCCGGGCTGCCGCTGCCTGACCCAAGCGGCCCATTCGCCGCCTATGCCGCATCCCCCGGGCGGCCTGGTCGTTGGCACATACGTGCACGGATACGACCTCCCCTACCGCTCCCCCTCGTACGCCCACATCCCGGCCATGCGCCCGGCGCTGGAGGCGTCGCCCGACCCGTGGCGGCACTCCGCGACGCCGATCTACGACGCGCTGTACGCGGAGTACCGGCGGCTGTTCCGGGCGCTGCCCGGCGACCGGTCGGACGAGGAGGATCTGGGGTTCGTCGCGTTCAGCGCCATCGGCCAGCCCCGCGGACTGACCAGTGGCGGCCACGGCGGGGCCTGGGACACCGGCGGGCTGTACTACCGCACGTACCTTCCCGCGCTGCCACCCGGCCAGCGCGACGGGCGGTACTGAGGCGCCACCCGACGGGTGGCGCCCCGCGCGGCCGCGAGGGGCTTACTTCTTGCGGCCGCGCTTCTCGCGCACCCGCACCGAGATCTGGATCGGGGTGCCCTCGAAGCCGAACTCCTCGCGCAGCCGCCGCTCGATGAAGCGGCGGTAGCCCGCCTCCAGGAAGCCCGAGGCGAAGAGGACGAACCGCGGCGGCCGGGTTCCGGCCTGGGTGCCGAACAGGATGCGGGGCTGCTTGCCGCCGCGGATCGGGTGCGGGTGGGAGGCGACGATCTCGCCGAGGAACGAGTTCAGCCGCCCGGTCGGCACCCGGGTCTCCCAGCCCGCCAGCGCCGTCTCGATCGCCGGGACGAGCTTCTCCATGTGGCGGCCGGTGCGGGCCGAGACATTGACCCGGGGCGCCCACTGGATCTGCCCCAGCTCGGTCTCGATCTCCCGCTCCAGGTAGTAGCGGCGCTCCTCGTCGAGGGTGTCCCACTTGTTGTACGCGATGACCAGTGCGCGCCCGGCCTCCACGGCCATCGTGATGATCCGCTGGTCCTGGACGCTGATGGGCTCGCTGGTGTCGATGAGGACGACCGCGACCTCGGCCTTCTCCACGGCGGCCGCGGTGCGCAGCGAGGCGTAGTAGTCGGCGCCCTCCTGGAGGTGGACGCGGCGGCGGATACCGGCGGTGTCCACGAACTTCCAGGTGATCCCGCCGAGTTCGATCAGCTCGTCCACCGGGTCGCGGGTGGTGCCCGCGACCTCGTTGACGACCACCCGCTCCTCGCCCGCCACCTTGTTGAGCAGCGAGGACTTGCCGACGTTCGGGCGGCCGATGAGCGCGATGCGGCGCGGGCCGCCGACCGTGGCCCCGAAGGTCTGGGCCGGGGCCTCGGGCAGCGCCTCCAGCACCGCGTCGAGCATGTCGCCGGTGCCGCGGCCGTGCAGGGCGGAGACCGGGTGGGGCTCGCCGAGGCCGAGGGACCACAGCATCGCCGCGTCCGCCTCGCCGCTCGGGCCGTCGACCTTGTTGGCGCACAGCACGACCGGCTTCCCGGCCCGGCGCAGCAGCTTGACCACGGCCTCGTCGGTGTCGGTCGAGCCGACCGTGGCGTCCACCACGAAGACCACCGCGTCGGCGGCCTCGATGGCGAACTCGGCCTGGGCGGCCACGGACGCGTCGATGCCGAGCACGTCCTGTTCCCAGCCGCCGGTGTCGACCACCTTGAAGCGGCGGCCGGACCACTCGGCCTCGTAGGTGACCCGGTCACGGGTGACGCCCGGCTTGTCCTCGACGACCGCCTCGCGGCGGCCGATGACCCGGTTCACCAGGGTCGACTTGCCGACGTTCGGGCGGCCGACGACGGCGAGCACCGGCAGCGGGCCGTGCCCCGCCGCGGCGAGGTCGCCCTCGACCTGTTCCAGGTCGAAGCCCTCCTGCGCGGCGAGCTCCATGAACTCCGCGTACTCGGCGTCGCCCAGCTCTCCGTGTTCGTCGCCGCCGCTGTGGATCTGGTCGTTCATGAAGTGATGTCCTCGTCGTCCCTCAGTGCCGCGCGCCCTCATGGGCGCGCGGGTCTATGTCTCGTTGTGGCGGCCCGTGAGCCGCCTGGCGCTCCCCAGGTGCTCGCCCAGACGCTTCTGGATGAGCACGGTCGCCTCGTCCAGCGCCGCCCTGGTCCGTCGGCCGCTGCCGTCCCCCGCCTGGAACGGGTCGCCGAAGACCACGTCGATCCGGCTGCGCAGCCTCGGCAGCGCCCGGGCCCGCCCGTCGGCCCGCCGCTGCTCGCCGGTGCCGAGCACGGCCACCGGCACGATCGGTGCGCCGGACCGTACGGCGAAGTACGCGAGCCCCGAGCGCAGCGACGCGAAGTCGCCCTCGCCGCGGGTGCCCTCGGGGAAGATCCCCAGCATCCCGCCGCGCTTGAGCACGCCCAGCGCATGGGTGATCGCGGTGCGGTCGGCGCTCTCCCGGTCCACCTTCAGCTGGCCGATGGAGCGCAGGAACGGGTCCAGCGGACCGGTGAACGCCTCCTTCTTGACCAGGAAGTGCAGCGGCCGGGGCGAGGTACCGATCAGCATCGGGCCGTCGACGTTGTGGGAGTGGTTCCCGGCCAGGATGACGGGGCCGGCGGACGGGATCCGCCACGCGCCCAGCACCCGCGGCCGCCACAGCCCGTACATCAGGCCGATGCCGATCCCGCGCCCCACCGCGGCACCGGCCGCGCTCGGCAGTGCGGCGTCGGCGGTGGCGGTCATGCGGCGGCCCGCTTCTCCTCGACCAGCGTGACCACGCACTCGATGACCTGGTCGAGGGTGAGGTCGGTGGTGTCCACCTCGACCGCGTCGTCCGCCTTCGCCAGCGGCGACGCCTTGCGGCCCGAGTCGGCGGCGTCCCGCTTGGCGAGCGCCGCCTGGGTGGCGGCCAGGTCGGAGGCCTCCTTGCCCTTCAGCTCACCGCTGCGGCGGGCGGCCCGCGCCTCGGCGGAGGCGGTGAGGAAGATCTTGAGGTCGGCGTCCGGGAGCACGGTGGTGCCGATGTCCCGGCCCTCGACCACCATGCCGCGCGGCGCCTCGGTGGCGATCGTCCGCTGGAGCTCGGTGATCACCTGGCGCACCTCGGGAACCGCGCTGACCGCGCTGACCCGGGAGGTGACCTCCTGGGTGCGGATCGGCGCCGAGACGTCGGTGCCGTCGACGGTGATGGTCGGGGCGGCCGGATCAGTGCCGGAGACGATGACCGGCTTGCGGGCGGCGTCGGCCACGGCGACGGCGTCCTCGACGTCGATGCCGTTGTTCACCATCCACCAGGTGATCGCCCGGTACTGGGCGCCGGTGTCGAGGTAGCCGAGGCCGAGCTTGGCCGCGACGGCCTTGGAGGTACTGGACTTGCCCGTGCCTGCGGGGCCGTCGATCGCGACAATCACTGCTGCCGGGGCGGTCCGGGCGGCGGTTTCCACGGTGACAGACACCTTTCGTATGCACGGGGCTGGTTCGAACGGAGCTTGGTGAGAGCCCCGGACAAGGTTACTGGCTCATCCGGGGCTCCCGGTCACTGCCGGATGGACCAGCCCCGCTCGCGCAGGGCCTTGGTCAGACCGGGGGCTGCGGCGGGCTCCACCATCAGCTGGATCAGGCCCGCCTGCTGGCCGGTGGCGTGCTCGATCCGCACGTCCTCGATGTTGACGCCCGCCCGGCCCGCGTCGGCGAAGATCCGGGCCAGCTCGCCCGGCTGGTCGCCGATGAGGACCGTCACGGTCTCATAGACGGCCGAGGCGGCGCCGTGCTTGCCCGGCACCCGCTCGCGCCCGGCGTTGCCGCGGCGCAGCACGTCCTCGATCCCGGCCGCTCCCCCGCCGCGCTTGGCGTCGTCGGCCGACTGGAGCGCGCGCAGCGCCCGCACCGTCTCGTCCAGGTCGGCGGCGACCGCGGCGAGCACGTCCGCGACCGGGCCGGGGTTGGCCGACAGGATGTCGATCCACATCGCGGGGTCGGAGGCCGCGATCCGGGTCACGTCGCGGATCCCCTGGCCGCACAGCCGCACCGCGGTCTCGTCGGCGTCCCGCAGCCGCGCCGCGACCATGCTGGAGAGCAGATGCGGGGTGTGCGAGACGAGCGCCACGGCCCGGTCGTGCGCATCGGCGTCCATCACCACGGGCACGGCGCGACACAGCGCGACCAGTTCCAGTGCGAGATTGAGCACTTCGGTGTCGGTGTCGGCGCCGGGTGTGAGCACCCACGGCCGCCCCTCGAACAGGTCCGCGGTGGCCGCCAGCGGCCCCGAGCGCTCCCGCCCGGCCATCGGATGCGTACCGATGTACCGGGTCAGGTCGCAGCCCAGCTCCTCCAGCTCCCGGCGCGGCCCGCCCTTGACGCTGGCCACGTCCAGCACCGCCCGCGCCACACCCCGGCGCAGCACATCGGCCACCGTCCGCGCCACGTGCGCGGGCGGCACGGCGACGATCGCCAGGTCCACGGGCCCGTCCGGCTCCTTCTGCGTACCGGCCCCGAGCGCCTCCGCGGTCCGCGCCGCGTCCGCGTCGTGGTCGGCGAGGTGCACGTGGATGCCGCGGCCCGCGAGGGTGAGCGCGGCGGAGGTACCGATCAGTCCGGTACCGATGACGAGGGCTGTTCTCACTGGGCGATGTCCTTGCGGAGGGCCGCCGCGGCGCCGAGGTACACATGGGCGACGTCGGTCTTGGCGAGGTCGGTCTCGACATGCGCGAGTATCCGGACGACCCGCGGCATGGCCCCGGCGATGTCCAGCTCCTGCGCACAGATCAGCGGCACATCGGTGATCCCCAGCTTGCGCGCGGCCACCGCGGGGAAGTCGCTGTGCAGATCGGGCGTGGCCGTGAACCAGACGCTGATCAGATCGTCCGGCACCAGGCTGTTGCGCTCCAGGATGGCGGTCAACAGCTCGGAGACCTGCTCCTGCATGTGCCCCGCTTCGTCCCGCTCCAGCTGAACCGCCCCGCGGACCGCTCGTACCGCCACGTCTGTGCTCCCTGCGCCTGCTCTGCCCGTACCGCGTCCCACGCGTGTCTCCACGCCGTACGCGTCCCCAGTGTCCCCGCCCAGCCTAACCAGCCCACCCCCGCGCCCCTCACGCGTCCGCGGGGAGGCTCAGAGGTCCACCTCGCGCATCAGCATGCCGACCTCGGTGTTGGTGAGGCGGCGGAGCCAGCCGGACTTCTGGTCGCCGAGGGCGATGGGGCCGAAGGCGGTGCGGACCAGCTTTTCGACCGGGAAACCGGCCTCGGAGAGCATGCGGCGGACGATGTGCTTGCGGCCCTCGTGGAGGCTGACCTCGACGAGGTAGTTCTTGCCGGTGTTCTGGACCACCTTGAAGTGGTCCGCGCGGGCGTAGCCGTCCTCCAGCTCGATGCCGTTCTTGAGCTGCTTGCCGAGGTCGCGGGGCAGGGGGCCCTGGATGGCGGCGAGGTAGGTCTTCTTCACGCCGTAGCGGGGGTGGGTGAGGCGGTGGGCCAGCTCGCCGTGGTTGGTGAGCAGGATGATGCCCTCGGTCTCGGTGTCGAGGCGGCCGACGTGGAAGAGCCGGGTCTCGCGGTTCGTGACGTAGTCGCCCAGGCACTGGCGGCCGTCCGGGTCCTCCATGGTGGAGACCACACCGGCGGGCTTGTTCAGCGCGAAGAACAGGTACGACTGGGTGGCGACGGTCAGCCCGTCGACCTTGATCTCGTCCTTCTCCGGGTCGACGCGCAGCCCCTGCTCGGTGACGATCTTGCCGTTGACCTCGACCCGGGCCTGGTCGATCAGGTCCTCGCAGGACCGGCGCGACCCCATGCCCGCGCGGGCCAGGACCTTCTGGAGCCGCTCGCCGTCCTGCTCGCCGAAGGTCTTGGGCAGCTTGGTCTGCGGCTTGTTGTGGCGGGCCCGGTTCCGCTCCTCTATCTGGGCCTCGTACTCGCGCGGGCGGGCCGGGGCGTTCGGCTTCCGGCCGCGGCCGCCGACGCCCTTGGGGGCACCGCTCTTGGCCGCGCCGCCCCGGGGGCCGCCGCCGCTCTGCTTCGGGGCGCCCGCGTCGTAACGGCGCTCCTCGGGGCGGGGGCGACCGGTGCGCTTCTGCTTGTCGTCGCGCCCGTTCCCGGCCCCCCGGTAGTTCTTGCCGCCGCTGCTGCCGCTGCCGCCGCTACCGCTGCCCCTGCTGTTCCTGCCGCTGCTTCGCATCAAGTTTCCGTCTGAGAGTGGCTGCTGTCGTCTGCGTCTACGTGTGCGTGTGTTACGTCTGTGTCCGGTGCGTCCGGGTCGAACGAGGGCACGCCCTCCTGGGACTCGCCCTCGACCGCGTCCACCTCGGGGAGGAACGGTGCCAGCTCGGGAAGCTCGTCCAGGCCGCGCAGACCCATCCGCTCCAGGAAGTAGTTCGTCGTCCTGTACAGGATCGCACCTGTTTCGGGTTCCGTGCCCGCCTCCTCCACCAGTCCGCGCTGGAGGAGGGTGCGCATCACGCCATCGCAGTTGACGCCGCGGACGGCGGAGACGCGGGAACGGCTGACCGGCTGACGGTACGCGACCACCGCGAGGGTTTCCAAAGCGGCCTGGGTGAGCCGGGCGTGCTGGCCGTCCAGAACGAAGCCCTCGACGGCCGCGGCGTACGCGGGCCGGGTGTAGTACCGCCAGCCGCCCGCGACCAGCCGCAGCTCGAAGCCGCGGCCCTGCGCCGTGTACTCGTCCGCCAGCTCCCGCAGCGCCCCCGCGATCGCGCGGCGCGGGCGGTCCAGCACCTTGGCGAGGTGCTCTTCGGTGGCGGGTTCGTCCACGACCATGAGGACGGCTTCCAGCGCGGGCTTGAGATCGAGCGCCGCGACCTCCGAGGGCTCCGCCTCGGTCTCGGTGACCGGCTCGCTCATGTCCGTACCTCCTGTGCCTGCGCCTTCTGTGCCTGTGCCTTCTGCGGCTGCGCCTCCTGGTCGAACTCATCGGTGACCAGCGGCCTCTGCCCGTCCTCCGCGCCGCCCGTCCAACGCACCAGGAGCGACCCCAGCGCCTCCGACTGGTCGAGCAGGACCGCGCGCTCCCGGTACAGCTCCAGCAGCGCCAGGAAGCGGGCCACGACGGTGAGCACGTCCGGCGCGTCCTCGGTGAGCGCGGCGAAACTGGCCTCCCCCAGCTCCCGCAGCCGCCCCACCACCACCTCCGCCTGCTCCCGCACGCTCACCAGCGGGGCGTGGATGTGGTCGACGTACACCTGCGGCTTGGGCTTGGCCTGCATCGCCTTCACGGCCAGCTTCGCGAACCCCTCCGGGCCGACACGGATGACGACGTCGGGCAGCAGATCGGCGTGGTGCGGCTCCAGCCCGACCGTGCGGGGGTAGCGGCGGGCCTCCTCGGTCAGCCGGTCGTGGAAGATGTCCGCGATCTGCTTGTACGCGCGGTACTGGAGCAGCCGCGCGAACAGCAGGTCCCGCGCCTCCAGCAGCGCCAGGTCCGCCTCGTCCTCCACCTCGGCGGCGGGCAGCAACCGGGCCGCCTTGAGATCCAGCAGGGTCGCCGCGACCACGAGGAACTCGGTCGTCTGGTCGAGGTCCCAGTCCGGCCCCATGGCCCGGATGTGCGCCATGAACTCGTCGGTGACCTTGGAGAGGGCGACCTCGGTGACGTCCAGCTTGTGCTTGGAGATCAGCTGGAGGAGCAGATCGAAGGGCCCCTCGAAGTTGTCGAGCCGAACGGTGAAGGTGCCGTTGCCGTCCTCGGCACCTTCGTGGTCTTGGGCGCCCTTGCCGTCTCGGACGCCTTCGCCGTCTTGGGCTGCCTCGCCGTCTGCGGCCGCTTCGTCGTCCTGGGCGCCCTCGCCGTCCGCCCTGGGCTCGCCGTCACCGTCACCATCGACGGAAGGCTCCGTACCGCCGTCGGGCGGCGCGCCGTGGCCCCGGGCGGCGTCCTCGTCCGCCCCGTCCTCACCCTGGGCCCGCTCGTGCGCGGGCTCGGACTCCCCGGCGGACCGCGTCGACGGGGCCGCCTCGGACGGCCCATCGCCCGGCGCGGGCTCTGTCCTCGGCTGGTGGGCGGCGTCGGGGCTGCCGGGCGCCGGGCCGGGGTCCGTGGCAGTTTCCGCCGCCGTGGGGGGCGGGGTGGTGCCGGGGCCTCGGCCCAGGGGGCGGCGGCGGGGCGGGGGGTCGTGCGGGTCGTTGGTCGGCATCGCGGTCCAGGGTGCTAGGGGGTGCCTTGTGGATCAGGCCGGATCAGCGAGCGGCCGTCTGGTGCAGGGGGCACCTCCAGCGGTAGCTGGGGGAGGCTCGCAACCCGCGTGAGGAGAGCGCAGCGGCACTGCGTGCGACGAGCGCGGGGCCGCGAGGTGCCGTGCCAGACGTCGGGGGCCCGGCATGATCCACAAGGCACCCCTGGGGCCGGGCGGTCAGCCCGCGATCCGGGCAGGCTATCGCCCGGCCCGGTCAGCGGCCGCGCAGGCGGCGCACCAGAATGCTCGCGTCGCCGCGCGACTCGAGGTCGGCGAGGACGACCGCGACCGCCTCGCGGACGATCCGGCCGCGGTCGACCGCGAGTCCGTGTTCGCCGCGGAGCACCAGTCGCGCGTGTTCGAGGTCCATCAGCTCCTCGGCGGAGACGTAGACCGTGATCTTCTCGTCGTGGCGCTCGCGCCCGCTGGGGCGCCGGTTGGCCGCGCGGGCGCGGCGGCGGGCGGGGCCGCCCTGGGCGGGTGGGGAGGTGCCGTCGGGCGCCTGACGGCCCTTGGCGGGCCGCTCCCCGGGCCCCGGCCCGGTCCCGGCCGCGGCCGCCGCGGCGGGGCGTCCGCCGCCCGCGTCCTGGGGCGTGGTCTCCCGGCCGCTGTGCTCGGCGGCGCCGGACTGCTCGCCGCCTTCGGCCGGTGCGCCGCCCGGCGCCGCCTCGCCGCCGCCCGGGTCGGACTCGTTGGCGGGGGCGGGGACCCGTGGGGCCTCGCCGTTCGCCTGGCGGCGGCCGGACGCGGGCGAGGAGGACTGGAGCCCCATCCCTCCGGTGGTGCGGAACAGTTCGTCGGCTCCCGGCAGACTCACTCGGCGTGACACCGGGCGAGCACCTCCCTGGCGAGCTGGCGATAGGCGGCGGCACCGACGGAGTTGGACGCGTACGTGGTGATCGGCTCACCGGCGACCGTGGTCTCCGGGAAGCGGACCGTACGGCCGATGACCGTGTGGTAGACGTGATTGTCGAACGCCTCGACCACGCGGGCGAGGACCTCACGGCTGTGCACGGTGCGCGAGTCGTACATCGTGGCGAGGATGCCGTCGAGCTCCAGGTCGGGGTTGAGCCGCTCCTGGACCTTCTCGATGGTCTCCGTGAGCAACGCCACACCGCGCAGCGCGAAGAACTCGCACTCCAGCGGCACGATCACCTTGTGCGCCGCGGTGAGCGCGTTGACGGTGAGCAGGCCGAGCGAGGGCTGGCAGTCGATGACGATGTAGTCGTAGTCCGCCATCAGCGGCTTGAGCGCCCGCTGGAGTGTGGACTCGCGGGCCACCTCGCTGACGAGCTGCACCTCGGCGGCCGACAAGTCGATATTGCTGGGCAGCAGGTCCATGTTGGGCACGGCCGTCTTCAGCAACACCTCGTCGGCCGACATGCCCCGCTCCATGAGCAGGTTGTAGACGGTGAGGTCCAGCTCCATGGGGTTGACGCCGAGGCCGACCGACAGCGCGCCCTGCGGGTCGAAGTCGACGAGCAGGACCCGGCGTCCGTATTCGGCGAGGGCCGCGCCCAGGTTGATGGTGGAGGTGGTCTTGCCGACCCCGCCCTTCTGGTTGCACATCGCGATGATCTTCGCGGGGCCGTGGTCGGTCAGCGGCCCCGGGATCGGGAAGTACGGCAGCGGCCGACCGGTGGGACCGATGCGCTCGCGTCGCTGGCGGGCCGCGTCGGGGGCGAGGGTGGCCGCGTATTCGGGATCGGGCTCGTACTCGGCGTCCGGGTCGTAGAAGTGCCCGTCGGGCAGGTCGTCGTAGTCGGCGAAGCGGGCGGGTTCGTTGCCCCCCTGGTCGCCGGCCATGGCGTTCACGTGATGGCCGTCCATGCTGTGGCTCTGGTGGGCTGTGGTCATGCTCGTCACGCTCTGGTGGGTTGCGAAGGTACGGACAGCGACGGAGCCGACAGCCTCGAGCCCCGAGGGACCCTGGCCCCGCGCAGCCGATCCTGGTTGACCACCCCCGGGAGAAAATGTCGACTCATTCACAAGTCGTCCTACCTCCTTGGTGACCAGGAAATTTCTCGATAGGTCAGCGTGACACCATGCCGACGGTTGGCGACTCTATGGCGTGTCGGCGGTCCTCAGCAACACAATCCACCGGACACGGCACGATGTGTCGGCAATCGAACACCCCGATGTCAAGGGCGTATGAGGGTCGGCGCGGAGATTTCACCACCCCCCAAAGCGTCTGGATAGTTACATTCAGGGCTAGTTGACCGAAGCCCGAGCCGGGCCTGATCCGGGGCGTTCCGGACACACCCGCGGCCGGGTCCCGTCGCTCGACAAGACCCGGCCGGATGCTCGGTGTTGACCTGATGTTGACGGCTCGCGTTGACCTGCCGTCGCCCGGAGTTGACTGGCTGCGCGGCCTCAGCCGATCAGCGAGGTCAGTTCGACGGAGGGCAGTCCGTGGGCCTCGGCGACCGGCCCGTAGACGACCTGGCCCTCGTGGGTGTTGAGCCCCTTGGCCAGCGCGGCGTCCCGGCGCAGCGCCTCGCGCCAGCCGCGGTTGGCCAGCTCGACGATGTACGGGAGCGTCGCGTTGGTGAGCGCGTGGGTGGAGGTGTTGGGCACCGCGCCCGGCATGTTGGCGACGCAGTAGAAGACCGAGTTGTGGACCGTGAAGGTCGGCTCGGCGTGAGTGGTGGGACGGGAGTCCTCGAAGCAGCCGCCCTGATCGATGGCGATGTCGACAAGGACACTTCCCGGCTTCATGCGGGACACCAGCTCGTTGGTGACCAGCTTGGGCGCCTTGGCACCGGGGATGAGGACCGCGCCGATGACGAGGTCGGCCTCGAGGACCGCCTTCTCCAGCTCGTAGGCGTTGGAGGCGATGGTCTGCACCTTGTTGCCGAAGATCCGGTCGGCCTCGCGCAGCTTGTTGATGTCCTTGTCGAGCAGGGTCACGTGGAAGCCCATGCCAATGGCGATCTGCGCGGCGTTCCAGCCGGAGACGCCGCCGCCGATGACGACCGCGCGGGCCGCGGCCACGCCGGGCACGCCGCCGGGCAGCGCGCCGCGGCCGCCGGCCGAGCGCATCAGGTGGTACGCGCCGACCTGCGGCGCGATCCGGCCCGCGACCTCGGACATCGGGGCGAGCAGCGGCAGCGCGCGGTTCGGGGCCTCGACGGTCTCGTACGCGATGGCGGTGGTGCCCGACTCCAGCAGCGCGTCGGTGCAGGCGCGGGACGCGGCGAGGTGGAGGTAGGTGAAGAGCGTCTGGTCCTTGCGCAGCCGGTGGTACTCCTCCGCGATCGGCTCCTTGACCTTCAGCAGCAGGTCGGCGGTGGCCCAGACCTCGTCGGCGGTGGCAAGGATCCCGGCGCCGGCGGCGACGTACTCCTCATCGGTGATGGAGGAGCCCAGACCGGCGCTCTGCTCCACGAAGACCTCGTGGCCGTTGCGCACCAGCTCGTGCACGCCGGCGGGGGTGATGGCCACACGGAACTCGTTGTTCTTGACCTCGCGGGGGATACCGACCTTCACGTCGATCACGGTCCTTGATATGGGGGGAACTAAGGGCTTGACCGGTCACAACCGGTCATAGACCGGCCGGAACCGGCCATAGACAGGCAAAACGGATGAGATCCGCATGCCGGAAACCACCGCTGCGATCGCGGTACAGCCAGTGTAATGAAGGACGTCTCACTGTCTAGCCTTGCATTGCTTCAATCTTTCGCGAGACCACCACTGATTTCGTAGGTCGACTCGCGATCTCCCTTCATCCCCGGGGTTCGCGGCCCTCCGGCGTCATGTCCCCTCCCCGCGCTGTGACCTGCTCCACTCGTCCGCCCGCCGCGCCGCCGCGGCCGCCTCCGACCATGTGCGCAGCGCCTCCTTCGACCGCCCCGTCTTCTCCTGGGCCTTCGCCGTGCCGCTCAGTGCCCGCGCGTACCCCTCCGGGTCCCCGGCCCGGCGGCAGGCGGCCGCGGCGGCGCGCCAGTCGCGCAGCGCCTCGGCCCAGCGGCCCGCGTAGCCGCGGACCGTGCCCAGACGGGCGTACAGCCGGGCCTCGGCGGCCAGGTCGCGGCGGCTCAGCCGCAGTTCCAGGGCGCGGCCGTACCAGTCGGCGGCGCGGTTCCAGTCCTCCAGCTCCTGGTACGTCCCGCCGATGGACTCCAGGGCCCGCCCGGTCGTATACGGATCGCCCGCCGCGCGGGCCGCCTCCAGCGCGCCCTTGTAGCGGGCGAGCGCGGCGTCGATCCGGCCCGCGCCCGCGTCCAGATCGCCCAGGTTCAGCAGCGCCGCCGCCCGCTCCACCGGCAGATCGCGGCGCCGCGCCACGTCCAGCACCAGCTGGTGGAGCCCGTACAGTTCGGGCGCCGCGCCCTCGGCGCCCCGGTGCGCGGTCAGCGCGTGGGTCAGCGCGGCCACCAGCCGCCGGGCCAGGGTGTCGACCTCACCGGCCTCGACGGCCACCCGGGCGGCCTCGACCAGCGCGGGCATCCGGCTCTCCAGCCACTCCCGCGCCGCCTCCGCCGACGGAAAGCGCAGCGACGTCGGCAGCGCCGCCAGCTTCTTGCGCGCCGGGGAGCCCGCCGGCTCGGCGGCCAGCCGGCAGGCGTGCAGCTGCCGTACGGTGCGCTCCAGCATCCGCGCCCGGGCCAGCTCCACCTCCGCCGGGCGCTCCGTCGCCTCCAGCAGCGCGCGCAGCAGCGGGTCGAGGCAGCCGGGCAGCTCGTACCGGCCCTCCTCGCGCGGCCGCAGCATCCCGTACCCGGCGAAGCCCTCCAGCGCCGCCTGGCCGTCCGCCACCGAGCATCCGGCCAGCGCGGACGCGGTGTGCGCGTCGGCCGACCCGGCGGGCGCGAGCGCCAGCAGCCGCAGCATCCGGGCGGCGGCCGGGGGCAGCGAGCCGTACGCCAGCCGGAAGGCGCGGGCCAGCGGGCGGGCACCGCGGTCCACGTCCCCGTCGGTCGGCGGCAGTTCGCGCAGCCGCTCGATGACGTCGGACACCGACGCCTCGGGCCGGGCGGCGAGCCAGCCGCCGACGAGCACGAGCGCCGCGGGCTGACCGGCGCACTCCTCGACCAGGGTCTGCGCGGCCACCGGGTCACAGGTGATCCGGGTCGGCCCGGTGTACTGCGCCAGCAGCCCCACCGCCGCGCTCACGTCCAGCCCGCCGACGGTGCACGGGCGGACGTCCGGAACGCCGGTCAGCGGGCCCCGCGAGACCGCGACCACCAGGCAGTCGGGCTCGTCCGGCAGCAGCGCGTCCACCTGCTCGGCACCCGCCACGTCGTCGAGCAGCAGCAGGATCCGCTTGCCGTCGAGGGCGCCGCGGAGCATCTCGCCCAGCTCGTCCTCGTCCGCGCCGGGCGGGGCGGTCACGCCGAGCCTGACCAGCAGGTCGCGGGCGGTGCGCTCGGTGGGGACGGGGTCACCGGAGGACGTCATCAGCCGGGCCTGGAGCACCCCGTCGGGATAGTCGTCCGCCAGCCGCCGGGCCAGCTCCTCGGCCAGTGCGGTACGGCCCCAGCCGGGGCGCCCCGCGATGAGCAGCACCCGGCTGCGGGCGGCCTTGCGGCCCGCGATCGTGTCGAGCCCCGCGCGGTCGATGTCGGCCCGCAGCGCGAGCAGCTCCCGACGGCGGCCCGCGAACCCCCGGCCCACGGTGGCGGCGGCCGCGAACAGCACCGCGCGCGTCGCGCCGCTCCACACCCCGCCGTCGACTGCGCCGCGCGCCGGAGGCACTCCGTCCGCATCCCCGTCCGCGGGTTCGCCCAGGGGCTCCCCGTCGGTGTCGACCGCCTGCTCCGCCACGGGCCCCACTCCCGTCCACCTGCGCATACGAGCCCGCCGCGGCTGCGGTCAGGGTTCATACGAGCGTAGTTCACTCCGCGTCAGGTCCCGGGCACTCCGGGCCGGTGACGCGGACCGAAAATCACCCCATCGGATGGTGCGACGGGTCGGGCGACCCGGTTTGTCCCCCACCCCGCCCCTCCCCGAACCGAGGGGGCTCCGCCCCTGGCCCCCGACACCGACGGATCGCCCGGAGCGGAAACAACAAGCGCCGCCCGCGCCCGGCGGGAACGGTTCGGAAGCGCGCCCTGAACTAGGGCGAGGCGCACGGCCCGGGCCGCGGGCCCGGCGGGTACAGGGTGGGAGCGCGCGGCCGCACAGGCGCGAGACACACGGCCCGGGACGCGAGCCCGGCGGGAACGGGCGCGGACCCGCGGGCCCGCACAGGGCGAACAGCACGGCCCGGCGCTCGGGCCCCGCGGGCCCAGGGCAGGAGCGCGCCCCGTACGGGGCAGGCACGGCCCGGGACGCGGACCCGGCGGGACCGGCCGGAAGCGCGCGCCCGGTCGGGGCGGACACCACGGCCCAGCGCGTGGGCCCGACGGGGACGGAGCGAAAGCGCGGCCCCGCACAGGGGCGGCGCGCGCGGCCCGGGGCGCGGGCCCGGCTGCGCGGCTCTCCCCCGGTTCGGTGGGGTTACGGCTCGAAGGGGCGGGCCGGCCAGGGGGCGTCTGCTTCGCGCAGGGCCTCCACGCCGTCGCCTGCCAGCGCGGCGTGGAGGGCCAGGACGCCCACCGCGAGGCAGTTGTTGTGCAGGTCACCGGCCAGTACGGCGCGTACCAGCTCGTCCAGCGGCACCCGGGCCAGCTCCATGTCGGCCTCCTCCTCGGAGACCTCGTACCGCTCCCCGTCCGCCGCCGAGATCTCCCGCGCGAGGAAGACCCGTACGGCCTCGTCGCAGCCGCCGGGCGTGGTGTAGACGTCGGCCAGCACGCGCCAGTCCTCGGCCTTGACGTGCGCCTCCTCGTACAGCTCGCGCTGCGCGGCGTGGAGCGGGTTCTCGCCGGGGATGTCGAGGAGACCGGCCGGGATCTCCCAGAGCCGCTGGCGGACCGGGTGGCGGTACTGGCGCAGCACGATGACGCGGTCGGTGTCGTCGAGGGCCAGGACGGCGACGGAGCCGGGGTGGACCTGGTAGTCGCGATTGACGGTGGTGCCGTCGGGCATGACGACCTCGTCGGTGCGCACGCTCGTCTTGTTGCCGGTGAACGGCGTGGCGGTGGCGATGGTCCGCCACTCCTCGGGGGTGTCCTGGATGCCCATTGCTCTGCCTCAGCGTCCTTTCCGCATGCGGTTGACCGGGGGCGGCGGGCCGCCCGGAGCGGCCGGCGCCCCCGTCAACCGTATCGGTCAGGCCCCGGCGGCCTTGCCCTGACCAGCGGTCTGTCGCTCGACTGCCGCCTTCACCAGACCCGCGAAGAGCGGGTGCGGGCGGGTCGGCCGGGAGCGCAGCTCGGGGTGGGCCTGGGTGCCGACGAGGTAGGGGTGGACCTCGCGCGGGAACTCGACGTACTCGACCAGCTTGTTGTCGGGGGAGGTTCCGGAGAAGACCAGTCCGGCCTTCTTCTCCAGCTCACCGCGGTAGGAGTTGTTGACCTCGTAGCGGTGGCGGTGGCGCTCCTCGACGTACGGCTGGTCGTCGTAGACCTCGCGGACGATCGAGCCCTCGGCGAGCTTGGCCGGGTACATGCCCAGCCGCATGGTGCCGCCCATGTCGCCCTCGCCTGCGACGATGTCCAGCTGCTCGGCCATGGTGGAGATCACCGGGTCGGTGGCGGCCGGTTCGAACTCGGTGGAGTTGGCGCCGGAGATGCCCGCCAGGTTCCGCGCGGCCTCGATGACGATGCACTGGAGGCCGAGGCACAGGCCCAGCAGCGGGATCTTGTTCTCGCGGGCGTAGGTGATCGCGCCGACCTTGCCGATGACGCCGCGGTCGCCGAAGCCGCCGGGGATGCAGACCGCGTCGCAGTCCGCCAGCTGCTGCCGGGCACCGGCGGCGGTCTTGCAGTCGTCGGACGTGACCCACTTGATCTTCACTCGGGCGTTGTTGGCGAAACCGCCCGCACGCAGCGCCTCGGTGACGGACAGGTAGGCGTCGGGCAGGTCGATGTACTTGCCGACGAGCGCGACCGTGACCTCGTGGTCGGGCTGGTGGACCCGCTTCAGCAGGTCGTCCCACTGGGTCCAGTCCACGTCGCGGAAGGGCAGGTCCAGCTTGCGGACGACATAGGCGTCCAGCCCCTCGGAGTGCAGCACCTTCGGGATGTCGTAGATCGACTTGGCGTCGATGGCGGCGACCACCGCGGCGTCGTCCACGTCGCACATCAGCGAGATCTTGCGCTTGATGGAGGTGGGGACCTCGCGGTCGGCGCGCAGCACGATGGCGTCCGGCTGGATACCGATGTTGCGCAGGGCGGCGACCGAGTGCTGGGTGGGCTTGGTCTTCAGCTCGCCGGACGGGCCGATGTACGGCAGCAGGGAGATGTGCACCACGAAGACGTTGTCCCGGCCGACCTCGTGGCGGACCTGGCGGACGGCCTCCAGGAAGGGCAGCGACTCGATGTCGCCGACGGTGCCCCCGACCTCGGTGATGACGACGTCCACGTCATCGGTGGCCATGCGCCGGATGCGGTGCTTGATCTCGTTGGTGATGTGCGGGATGACCTGCACCGTGTCGCCCAGGTACTCACCACGCCGCTCCTTGGCGATCACGCTGGAGTAGACCTGGCCGGTGGTCACGTTGGCGGAGCCGTCGAGATCGACGTCGAGGAACCGCTCGTAGTGGCCGATGTCCAGGTCGGTCTCGGCGCCGTCGTTGGTGACGAACACCTCACCGTGCTGGAACGGGTTCATGGTGCCCGGGTCGACGTTCAGGTACGGGTCGAGCTTCTGCATGGTGACCCGCAGACCCCGCGCCTTGAGCAGCGCACCGAGGCTGGAGGCGGTCAGGCCCTTGCCGAGTGAGGAAGCGACACCCCCGGTGACGAAGAGGTGCTTGGTCGTCATGGGCTTAGCGGCAATGGCCAAAAGGGGGCTCCCGTGGTCGCGTCGTGAGGGTGCGGTCCGGCTGCGGCCCCGCTGTCGCGGGGGTGCCGTCGCTGAGGTTCGGGGGTTTTGTGCCCGCCGCTCCACGGGCTACCAGGGTATCAGTGCCCCGGGGCGGCCGCTGGAGCCCGTCCGCGTGGCACGGCCCGCCGCACCTCCGCCGCACCGTACGCTGTCATGACAACAGAACGCGTATCGTCCGCACCCCGCGTCGCCCTGCGTCGCCCCGCGTCACCTCGCGTATCGCGACAGCCACCGCCCGTACGCGACCGCTCGACACGGACGGACACCCACCGGTGATCCCGCCACCCGATCGGCGGTCGTGACGCGAGCCACGATATGGACGGGCTCAAGCGGATCACTGTCCTGCGTCGTATCCTGCTCGGACGAAACGCTACGAGCCCCGGCACGGCACCACCAGCTCGCCCCCGGAACAAGAGCTCGTCCAATATTTCCGGAGACCGTAAGCACCCCCGCAGGGGCAATGCGGCCGTTCGAATAGGGGAAGCACGTGGCCGGGCGTATCGAGGACTACGCACTCATCGGGGATATGCAGACCGCCGCCCTCGTCTGTAAGGACGGGACGGTCGACTGGCTGTGCCTGCCGCGTTTCGACTCCCATGCCGTCTTCGCCGGTCTGCTCGGCACCGAGGAGCACGGGTTCTGGCGGCTGGGTCCCGCGCACGCCGCCGGAAGCGAGCCGCCGGTCGCCGACCGCCGCCGCTACCGGGGCGACTCGCTCGTCCTGGAGTCGGAGTGGGACACCCCGCGCGGCACGGTCCGCGTGATCGACTTCATGCCGCCGCGGGACGGCGTCCCCCAGCTGGTGCGGATCGTCGAAGGGGTCAGCGGCCGGGTGCCGGTGCGCTCCGCCCTGCGGATGCGCTTCTCGTACGGCTGGGTCGTGCCGTGGGTGCACAAGGTGGACTCGCGGACGGTCGCCGTCGCCGGCCCCGACTCGGTGTGGCTGGACACCGAGGTCGACACCTTCGGCAAGGACCTCACCACCTACGCCGACTTCACCGTCGCCCCCGGCGACCGGATCGCCTTCACCATCAGCTGGCAGCCCTCGCACAAGGAGCCGCCCGCCCTGCCCGAGCCGGAGGCCGCGCTGGAGGCGACCGAGGCGTTCTGGCGGGAGTGGGTCGAGCACTGCACGTACCACGGCCCCTACCGGGACGCGGTCGTCCGCTCGCTGATCACGCTCAAGGCGCTCACCTACGCCCCCACCGGCGGCATCGTCGCGGCGCCCACCACCTCGCTGCCCGAGGACATCGGCGGCGTACGGAACTGGGACTACCGCTTCACCTGGCTGCGGGACGCGGCGATCACCCTGTCCTCCCTGCTGCGCACCGGCTACCGCGAGGAGGCGCGCGCCTGGCGCGAATGGCTGCTGCGCGCGGTCGCGGGCGACCCGGAGAACCTCCAGATCATGTACGGCATCGCGGGTGAGCGCGAGCTGTCCGAGGCCGAGCTGACCTGGCTGCCCGGCTACGAGAACTCCCAGCCGGTCCGGGTCGGCAACGGCGCGGCGGGCCAGCTCCAGCTGGACGTCTACGGCGAGGTCACCGAGGCGCTGCACCTGGCCCATATGACGGGCCTGGCGCGCAACGACTACGCGAGCGTGCTCCAGCTCAAGCTGATCCGCTACCTGGAGGAGCACTGGGACGAGCCCGACGAGGGCATCTGGGAGGTGCGCGGCCCGCGCCGGCACTTCGTGCACTCCAAGGTGATGGCCTGGGTCGCCGTCGACCGCACCGTCAAGCTCATCGAATCGGGCGACGTGGACGGCCCGTTGGACCGCTGGCGGGATCTGCGCGACGAGATCCACCGGGACGTGTGCGAGAAGGGGTACGACGCCGAGCGCAACACCTTCACCCAGTCCTACGGCTCCAAGGAGCTGGACGCCTCCCTGCTGCTCATCCCGCAGATGGGCTTCCTGCCGCCGGACGACAAGCGGGTCATCGGCACCATCGAGGCGATCCAGCGCGAGCTGTCCACCTCCGACGGCTTCGTGATGCGCTACCCGACCGCGGGCGAGGACGCGGGCGTGGACGGCCTGGAGGGCGACGAAGGCGCCTTCCTCGCCTGCTCGTTCTGGCTCGCCGACGACCTGGCGATGATCGGCCGGGTGGACGAGGCCCGCAGGCTCTTCGAGAAGCTGCTCGCCCTCCGCAACGACCTGGGCCTGCTGGCCGAGGAGTGGGACGCGCACCTCCAGCGCCAGGTGGGCAACTTCCCGCAGGCGTTCAGCCATGTCCCGCTGATCGACACCGCCCTGCGGCTGACCGCCTCCGGCGCGTACGGCGGCTGACGCGGCTGCCGTCACACCGGCCCCGCGCAGATGCACGTCGTCGTCCTGGATGCCTCCCGCGAACCGCCCCGGTTCAGCGCGCTGAAGCGGGACATCGACATCGCGCGGCGGCTGCGGGACGCCTGGCAGTGAGGCGCTCGCGGGCGTGGCCCGGGGCACCTCTGAGCGCAATCGACGAGCCGGAGCCGGATGGACACACAAGGAACGATCACCGTGGCGCGGGCGCTGGACCTGCCCGCCCTGCGCCGTGGGCTCCCCGAGGTGGTGACCGGGGGCGAGTTGCTGGACCGGCCGGTGCGCTGGGTGCACGCGGGTGAGGCGCCGAACATCGCCGCCCTGCTCAAGGGCGGCGAGCTGCTGCTGACCACCGGTCTCGGCGTCGGCCCCCGCCCCGCCGAGCAGCGCGCCTTCGTCCGGCGGCTGGCCGAGCGGGGGATCGCGGCGCTGGTGGTGGAGCTGGGGCCGCGGTTCCGTACGCTCCCGGTGGCGGTGGTCGACGCGGCGCGCTCGTGCGGGCTGCCGCTGGTGCAGCTGCATCGCGAGGTGCCGTTCGTGGCGGTCACCGAGGAGATCCACACCGAGATCGTCAACGAGCACTACGCCCTGCTCCAGCAGGCCGACGTCGTGCACCGCCAGGGCACCGAGGTGCTGCTGCGGGGCGGCGGGGTGCCGGAGATCCTGCGGAACTTCGCGGAGTTCGCGGGCAATCCCGTGTTCCTGGAGACCCCCGACGGCCGGCTGCTGTACGCGGCCGGACCCGCGGGCGTACGCCCCGGCGCCACCGATCCGCTCCAGGCGTGGGAGGGGCTGCGGGCCCGCCACGCGGACCGGCCGGACCGGCGGCCGTCCGAGCCGACGGCGGGCAGTGTGCTGGCCGACGTGCCGGGCGGCGGCCAGGGCCCCGGCGCGGTACGGGCCCGGCTGACCGTGCTGCCGGTGGCCGCGCCGCTCGGCCCGGTCCACCGCATCGCCGCCGAGCGGACCGCGGATCTGCTGGCGGTGGTGCTGCTGCGGGCACGTCAGGAGGAGGAGCTGGCGGCGCGCGGCCGGGGCGACTTCCTCACCGATCTCGCGGAGGGGCGCGTCGAACCGTCGGACGCGCCCGCGCAGGCGCGGGTGCTGGGCTTCCGGCCCTCCGGTGACGGCCCGCTGCTGCCGATGGTGATGCGGCTCGCGGAGGACCCGCATCCGCTGAGCGGGAGCGGAAGCGGGGCCGGGGCCGTCGGGACCGCCGGTGGCGGCGGCGCGGAGGGCTGGGCGGCGCTGGCCCACGCGCTGCGGGAGGAGCTGGCGGCGGTGGGCGTGCCGGTGCTGCTGGGCGTACGGCTGCCGGAGGGCCGGGTGCCGCTGCTGGCAGGGTTGCGGACCGCGGCGGACCGCGGCGCGGTGGCGATGCGCGTCGCGGCGGCCCTGCGGGCGGGGGTGGAGCGGGCCTGGCCCGACCGTCCCGCCGGGGCGCACCCGCCCGTGGTGATCGCCGGGCTCGCGGCCGGGTGGGACGCGGTCGGCGGCGAGTTGCGGCACGCGGCGGAGGCGGCGCACGCGGCGCACGGGCTGGCGGACCGGGACTGGTACGACGTGCGCAGCCTGGATGTCGACCTGTTGCTGTGGCGACTGCGGGAGCACGGGGACCTGGCCGCGTTCGTCGACCGGGTGATCGGTCCGCTGCTCGCCCATGACCGCGACGCCCGTCCGCCGCTGGTGCCGACGCTGGAGGCGTATCTGCGGCACGCGGGCCGCAAGGCGGAGACGGCCCGCGCACTGCACCTCAACCGCCAGACGCTGTACGACCGGCTGGCCCGGATCGCCCGGCTGCTCGGCACCGACCTGGAGGACCCCCAGACGGTGCTCGCCCTGGGGGTGGCCCTCCAGGCCCGCCGCCATGTGCGGTGAGGAACCGTGGCCCTAGAACGGGGTCAGGGTGAGGGTGATCCCGGTCGGGGCGGTGTCCTGGATGTACGACGCGAAGTCGGCCACGTCGTCGAAGGCGAAGCCGTACGCCTTGCCGTCGGCCGTCGCCGCGTGCATCGCCTTGGCGTAGTGGTGGGTGATCTGCTCACCGTAGAAGGCGGCCGGGTCGGTCGTCGGCTGGGCGGCGGTGTCGTGCAGCGTGGTGCGGTTGAAGCCCGCGCCGAGAATGGCCGCGACCGGCCCCGTCGTACCGTCGTTGGGCGCGGCCAGGGCGCCGTCGCAGAACAGCACGTCCTTGGTGGACGGCTTGTCGAAGGCGACCGGTGCGGGGCCGGTGAAGGAGAGCCTGCCGCCGCTGACGCGGCCGGTGAAGGTGCCCGCGTTGGTGGTGACCTTGAGGTCCTTCGAGGCGTAGGCGTCCCAGACGCGGTCGATGTAGGACGCGAAGTAGTCCTGCGGGAACAGCCCCGCGCCCAGGCCGTGGCCGGGCGCGACGACCCGCAGGTCGTCCCCGATGACCAGCGGCTCGAACGCCTCGACCGCGCGGAGGTCGGAGAAGACCTTGGCGCGGGCGCCGTCCTTGAGGGTGCCGGTCGTCTGGTCCTTGGCGCCGGTGAGACGGATGGCGAGCGGGACGCTGAACATGTCGACCATGGTGGTGTTGCAGAACATGCCGGAGGCGTTGAAGGTGAACTCCGCGCAGTCGTGCATGACCTGGTAGTTCGGGTCGCCGGACACCCAGCCCGCCGGGTACTGGAGCGCGGCCTTGCCCGCCCCGTCCGTCACCACCTTGAACTTGAGCTTGGCGCCCAGCGCGACATAGATCCGGCCGGACATCCGGGGCAGCGTCAGCTTCGTGTCGCCGTTTCCGGCTAGCGGGATGGCGTAGTCGGCGAAGCCGTCGGCGCCGTTGTCGGAGAGCGCGACGGGGGCGAGGGTGCCGTCGGGGGTGACGCGGACCTGCTGGTTGTCGGCGTTGCCGACGATGTAGAGCCATATCGACGCGTTGCCGAACTGGCCGGTCTTGTTGGCGACCGTGAGGGGAAGCGTTTCGGCACTCGTCAGGGCCTGACTCGTCAGGGCCTGCGCCCTGCTGCCGAGCATGAGCCCGGTGCCCGCGGCAGCGGCGGAAGCGGCGATTCCACTCAGCAGCATTCTGCGTGTGATCATGACAATGCACTCCTCGGCGTAGTGGGGGTTGCCGGGACATGACAGGAAAAGCGACACGAGGAAAGGCGCGCGCCGTCAGAGAGCGCTCTCTCGGTCCACCGCGCAGCACCCTGCCGATCGGCGACCGGGGGCGTCAACCCCCTGCGCGCAGAAAGGTCTGCACCAATTCGTCGTAGACGCTGAGGACATGGGCCACCGTGTCGTCCTCCGTCGGCCACTCCACGGTCCGCGTCCGCCCCGCCGCGGTCAGCTCCGCGCGCCGCCCGGGGTCGCCCAGCAGCCGGATCACCGCGTCGGCCAGGGCGTCGGGGTCGCCGTACGGGACGAGTTCGGCGGCGTCCCCCACCAGTTCGGGCACCCCGCCCACCGCCGTGGCGACCAGCGGAACCCCCGCGTGCAGCGCCTCCTGGGCCAGCAGCGAGCGCGCCTCCCAGCGGCTGGACAGCACGCAGACATCGGCGACCGCCAGCAACTCCGGTACGTCGTCCCGGCGGCCGAGCAGCCGCACCGGGAGGCCCTCGGCGTCGATCCGGCGCTGCAACACCGCACGGTCCGGCCCCTCCCCCGCGATCGCCAGCAGCGGCGGCGGGTCCAAGGTGCGCCAGCGGCGCGCCGCGTCCAGCAGCGCGCCGTGGCCCGTGGCGGCGTCCAGACGGCCGACCGCGAGCAGCAGGGCCCGCTCCACCGCGCCCAGTTCCGCGCGCGCCTTCTGGCGGGCACCGTCGCCCGTCTCGGGCGCGGGGCGCGGCGCGGGCACCGCGACCGGCGCGAGCCGGGCGTCGCGCGCCCCACGGTCACGGGCCCGGTCCACCAGGTCCGAGGACACGCCCAGCACCACCGAGGCGGCACGTGCCACCCGCCGCTCCATCATCCGCACGACGCGGCCCCGCGGCCCCTCGGCCTCCCGCTTGGTGTGCCAGGTGACGACGAGCGGGACCCCCCGGCCGCGCAGCGCGAGCGCGGCCAGCAGACCGGGCCACAGGCCGTGCGCGTGCACCAGCCCCGCGCCGACGGACGCCGTACGGATCGACGCGATGCTCCCGGCGTCCGTACGGCCGTCGAGCGGCGCGAACCGGGCGCCCGCCTCCGTGAAGCCGTACCCCTGCTGGGCGCTCCAGGGCCCGCACACGGTCACCCGCAGCCCCCGCGCCACCAGCCCGGCCGACAGCGACCGCACATGCACCCCGCTGCCCGAACTGCCCTCGCCCAGCACCTGAACGGCGTGCAGCGACGGCTGCCCGTGCGGCGGGACCGGTGTGTTGCTCACGGTACTGCTCACTCGGGCGGAGCTCCTGGGGCGGTGTCGGAGGTGCGGTTGCTGCGCTGCTCTTTGCTCCGCCAAGAATGCCAGCCTTCGCGGTGCGCTCGCCGCAACGTTCCCATGCCACACCCGCCTAGCGCTCGCCCGTACGTCCGCAGCACCACCCATATGGGTGACCTCGATGGCATTCCCCCTCCCCAATCCGGCAGCTTGCCCAGGCCCCCGGCGCGCCCCCGGCAACACTCGCACCCGGGCTGGGGGCTGAGGCCAAGCCCCGGCAGGGCCCGGAGACCAAGCCCGGGGATGGGGGACCCGGCGAGTCGGGGCGAGAGCCCGGGAGGGGGCAAGCCACGGCGGGCCCGTGGGCGGGGGGCCAGGGGCGGAGCCCCGGCGGGGCCGGGCGGCGCCCGGTTCGGGAAGGGGCGGGGTGGGGAAAGGCCCCCCGGTCAGCGGCCCGTGCGGGCAGCCTCCAGCAGCTCCTCCGCGTGGGCCCGGGCCAGCTCCGAGTCCTCCTGGCCCGCCAGCATCCGGGACAGCTCCCGGACCCGGTCCTCGCCCTCCATGGCCTTCACGCCGCTGCGCGTCACCGCCCCGTCGTTCGTCTTCTCCACCACCAGGTGCCGGTCCGCGAAGGCCGCGACCTGGGGCAGGTGGGTGACGACCACCACCTGGGCGGAGCGGGCGAGCCGGGCCAGCCGGCGGCCGACCTCGACCGCGGCCTTGCCGCCGACGCCCGCGTCCACCTCGTCGAAGAGATACGTCGGTACGGGGTCGGAGCCCGCGAAGACGACCTCGACCGCGAGCATCACCCGGGACAGCTCACCGCCCGAGGCGCCCTTGGCGATGGGGCGGGGCGGGGCGCCGGGGTGGGGGGCGAGCAGCAGCTCGACCTCGTCGGCGCCGTGCGGACCGTACGCCACCGCGCGCCCGCCGACCTCGACGCCGGACGCCTCGTCCGCGGCCTCGGTCTGACGGATCGCGAACGTCACCCGGGCGTGCGGCATCGCGAGGGAGGCCAGCTCCTCGGTGACGGCGTCGGCGAAGCGCGCAGCGGCCTCCGTACGGGCGTCGGTGAGCGCCTGGGCCAGCCCGCCCAGGTCGGCGCGGAGGGCGTCACGTTCGGCGGTCAGCTCGCCGATGCGGTCGTCGTCGCCGTCCAGTTCGGCGAGCCGGGCGGCGCCCTGCTCGGCCCAGGCCAGCACGTCGCTGATGTTCTCGCCGTACTTGCGGGTCAGCTGGGCCAGCGCGGCGCGGCGCTCCTCGACGGCGGCGAGCCGCAGCGGGTCGGCGTCCAGATCGTCGGCGTACCCGGCCAGTTCACCGGCCACGTCGGACAGCAGGATGCCCACCTCGCCGATGCGGTCGGCGAGCCCGGCGAGGGCGGGGTCGTGGGAGCGGACCGCCTCCAGGGCGCGGTGCGCGCCACCGACGAGGGTGGCGGCGTCCACGCCCTCGGGGTCCTCCGGGTTGCCCGCGAGGGCGGTGTGCGCGAGGGCGGCGGCGGACGCGAGGGCCTCGGCGTGGCCCAGCCGCTCGGCCTCGGCGGCGAGTTCGTCGTCCTCGCCCGCCCGCGGCTCGGCGGCGGCGACCTCCTCCAGGCCGAAGCGCAGCAGGTCGGCCTCCTGTTCCCGCTCGCGCGCCCGAGTGGTCAGCTCGTCCAGTTCGGCGGCGACGGCGCGCAGCCGCCGGTAGGCGCCCGCGTACTTCTCCAGCGGCCCGGCGACGGCGGCTCCCGCGTACCGGTCGAGCGCCTGGCGCTGCCGGGCGGGCCGCATCAGGCCCTGCTGGTCGGTCTGGCCGTGGACGGCCACCAGGTCGTCGGCCAGCTCCCCGAGCAGCCCCACAGGCACAGACCGGCCACCTACATGGGCGCGGGACCGCCCTTCGGCCGAGAGGGTACGACTGATCAGCAGCGCCCCGTCGTCGAGTTCGGCACCCGCCTCCTCGGCCCGTACGGCGACGGGCGAGCGGGCGTCGACCGTGATCCGGCCCTCGACGACCGCCGCCTTGGCGCCGATGCGCACCAGGGCGGCGTCGGCGCGGCCGCCGAGCAGCAGTCCGAGACTGGTGACGACCATGGTCTTGCCCGCGCCGGTCTCGCCGGTTACCGCGGTGAAGCCGGGTGACAGCTCGACCACGGCATCGTCGATGACACCCAGGGCACGTATCCGCATCTCCTCCAGCACGTGCAAGACCATACGAGGTTTACCGGCCACCTCGCGACGGCCACCCCTGGGGACGGCCCCACCCCTACCCAGGGTGAACGCGGGATTGCCCGGTCACCTCCCCCTCACCAACGCCGGGGGCGTACCGGATGTACCCCCTCGAAAGGGTTTCCCTATGCCGCCGCCGTCGCCCCCGTGCGCCACACGGACGGCGTGTGGCGCACGGGCGGCTGGTGCGGCGCACGGACGGCTAGTGCGGCGCCCCGCGCCAGCCCGCCACCGGCAGCGCGAACTTCGCCACCAGCCGGTCGGTGAACGACGCGTGGTGCAGCCGGGCCAGCCGGACCGGCACCGCTCCCCTGCGCACCTCCACCCGCGCCCCGGCGGGCAGCTCCACGGTGCGCCGCCCGTCGCACCACAGCACCCCGTGCGGGGTCTGCGGCTGCACCTCGACCGCGAGCACCGACTCCGGCGTCGTCACCAGCGGCTTCGCGAACAGGGCGTGCGCGCTGATCGGGACCATCAGCAGCGCCTCGACCTCGGGCCACACCACGGGGCCACCGGCCGAGAAGGCGTACGCCGTCGAGCCGGTCGGGGTCGCGCACACCACGCCGTCGCCGCCGAAGCGGGAGACCGGGCGGCCGTCGACCTCGGTGACGACCTCCAGCAGCCGCTCGCGCGCCGCCTTCTCGACCGACGCCTCGTTCAGCGCCCAGTCGGTGTGCACGATGTGCCCGTCGTTGCGGACCAGCACATCGATGGTCATGCGCTCCTCGACCTCGTACTGGCGGCTCACCACCCGGTCCACGACCTTGTCCAGGTCGTCCCGCTCGGCCTCGGCCAGGAAGCCGACCCGGCCCAGGTTGACGCCGAGCATCGGCACGCCGGAGATGCGCGAGAACTCCGCGCCGCGCAGCAGCGTCCCGTCCCCGCCGAGCACCACCAGCAGTTCACAGCCATCGAGTACGTCACGGCCCGCGTCGACCAGTTCGACGGCGGGCGGCAGCGGCAGGTCCGCGGCCTCCGCGGCGAGCACCCGCACCCCGATGCCGCTGCGCAGCAGCCCCTGGACGACGAGTTCCGCACTGCGGATGGCCGCCGGGCGGCCGGTGTGCGCAAGCAGGAAGACGGTACGGTCGGCTGTCGCCTCGGTCGTCGGCTTGTCCCCCGTCTCCGCCGCCGACTCCGCCTTCGCCGCTGGTTCTGAAGTGGTCAACTGGGCCCCTCCGCCACTGCACGGTCAACATCGTCCGGGTCCAGTGCCGGCGCCCCGGCGCGCATCCACAAAAAGTACTCGACGTTCCCCGACGGCCCCGGCAGCGGGCTGGCGGTCACGCCGAGTACGCCCAGCCCCAGGTCCGCCGCCTGATGAGCCACCGTCCGCACCGCCTCGGCACGCAGCTCGGCGCTGCGGACGACACCACCGCTGCCGAGCCGTTCCTTGCCGACCTCGAACTGTGGCTTGACCATCAGCACCAGATCGGCGTCGGGCGCGGTGCAGCGCACCAGGGCGGGCAACACCAGCCCGAGCGGAATGAAGGAGAGATCCCCGACGACAAGGTCCACGGGCTCGCCTCCCATCTGCTCCGGCGTCAGCTCGCGTACGTTCGTACGGTCAAGAACGGTCACGCGTTCATCACTTTGCAAAGACCACGCAAGTTGCCCATAACCGACGTCCGCGGCGACGACGTGGGCGGCGCCCGCGCGCAGCAGGACGTCGGTGAAACCGCCGGTGGAGGCGCCCGCGTCCAGCGCCCGGCGGCCTGCGACGGTCAGCCCGGAACCGGAGACCGGGGTGGGGTCCGTGGTCCGCCCCGCCCCCTCGCGGTACTCCTCGCTGAAGGCGTACAGCGCGCCCGCGAGCTTGTGGCCGCCGCGCGAGACATAGTCCGGATCGCTGTCGTCCTTGATCACGACGACCGCGGCACTGGTCTCGACCTGCGTCGCGGCCTTGGTCGCGGTGGCCCCGCCGACGGTCACACGGCCCGCCGCGATCAGCTGGCTCGCGTGCTCGCGCGAACGGGCCAGCTTGCGGCGCACCAGCTCCGCGTCGAGTCGTACGCGTCGTGGGCGGGTCACTGCCACGGGTGGTTCAGCTCCTGGGGTCGGCCGTATGGGGTCTTACGGGGAGGGGGCGGCGGGCGGGGCCGGAGGTCCGGGCCGCCGGTCGAGTGCCGTCAGCGTGTCGCGCAGGCCCCGGTGCACATCCTCGTACACCTCCAGATGGCTGCTCACCGGGAGGTCGTCCGCGTCGGCCAGCCGGTCGAGCCGGGCGTCGACGTCGGGGACGCCGGTGGGCGTACGGCCGACACCGAGCGGAGCCGGATCGGCGGGCCCGGGCGGCGCCTCCCTGGGAGCCCCCTCGGCCGCCTCCCCAGGCACCTCCCCGGCGGCCTCCACCGGCGCCTCGGAGGGCCCGGGGACCGCCTGAGCAGGCCCCGGGTCCGGCTCCCCGGCCGCCTCCGCGCCCGGCTCGTCCGCCCCCGGCTCCTGCTCAGGCCCGGGCCGCACGCCCGGCATCGGCTCACTCATGCCCCCGACGCTACCGCGAAGAGGGCTCGTCCCGACGGGGCGCGACCTGGGGTACCGTCGTCGGCGATGGCCACCTTGGAACAGTGCCGTGACGCACTCGACAAACTGGCGGAGAACCTCGCGGGCGCGAACGGGGACCTCCGCAGCGCCGCCGCGCTCGATCGCTCCGTGAGCTGCTGGATCACCGACCTCGACACGACCTTCATGGGCCGTCTCGCGGAGAGCCGCATCGAGGACGTGACGACCGCGCCCGGCCCCCCGGCGGAACGCGCCCAGATCCGGCTGACCATGTCCGGCGACGACCTGGTGGCCCTGGTCGACGGCGAGCTGCACTTCGCCCGGGCCTGGGGCAGCGGCCGGGTCAAACTGGAGGCCGGGCTGCTCGACCTGCTGCGGCTGCGGAAGCTGCTCTAGCGTCGCGTACGGGCCGCGGCCCTCAGGACTCCGTCGCCGCGGCGGCCAGCGGCTCATCCGCCGCATCCGCGGCCTTACGGGACTGGCGGGCGGCCGGTATGACCAGCGGCGTCCCCGTCTCCGGGTCGTCGATGACCTGGCAGCGCAGCCCGAAGACCCGCTCCACCAGCTCCGCCGTGACGATGTCCCCCGGCGCGCCCTCCGCGACGATCTCGCCGCCCCGCATCGCGATCAGATGCGTGGCGTAGCGGGCGGCGTGGTTCAGGTCGTGCAGCACCGCGACGAGGGTGCGGCCCTGCTCCTCGTGGAGCTGGGCGCACAGGTCGAGGACGTCGATCTGGTGCTGGATGTCCAGGTACGTCGTGGGCTCGTCCAGGAGCAGCAGCGGGGTCTGCTGGGCGATGGCCATGGCGATCCACACCCGCTGGCGCTGCCCGCCGGACAGTTCGTCGACGAAGCGATCCCCCAGCTCCGCCACGCCGGTCGCCGCCATCGACTCCTGAACGATCCGCTCGTCCGTCTCCGACCACTGCCGCAGCAGCCCCTGGTGCGGGTAGCGGCCACGGGCGACGAGGTCGGCGACGGTGATCCCGTCCGGGGCGATGGACGACTGCGGCAGCAGGCCGAGGGTGCGGGCGACCTTCTTGGCGGGCAGCGAACCGATCACCTCGCCGTCCAGCAGCACCGACCCCGCCGTCGGCTTGAGCATCCGGGACAGGGCGCGCAGCAGGGTGGACTTGCCGCAGGCGTTGGGCCCGACGATCACCGTGAAGGAGTGGTCGGGAATGGTGACCGACAGGTTCTCGGCGACGGTGCGCCGGTCGTACGCGAGGGTCAGCCCCTCGGCGGTGAGCCGCTGCCGGTCCGTCGTCTTGTCGCTGGTGCTGTTGCTGCTGGAAGCCACGGTCTGCCCGGTGTCCTTTTCCCTGTAGCCCTTGTAGCCGTTGTAGCCCTTGTCGCTCTCGCCGCTCGTACGGCCCTTGCCGCTCCTGCGGCCCTCGTCGCCCGCCCGCATGCGTTCCGTCATATCCGCCCCGCCTTGCGCTCGGTCACCAGCAGCCACACCAGATAGCCGCCGCCCAGCATCGCGGTCAGCGCCCCGACCGGCAGCTGGTCGGCGCCGAAGGCCCGCTGCGCGGACCAGTCGGCGGTGACCAGCAGGGCCGCGCCCATCCAGGCCGCGGGGAGCAGGTTGGGACCGGCCGAACGGGTGAGCCTGCGGGCCAGTTGCGGGGCGACGAGCGCCACGAAGGAGACGGGCCCGGCAGCGGCCGTGGCGGAGGCGGTCAGCAGGACGCCCGCGAACATCAGCACCAGCCGGGTCCGTTCGACCCGCACCCCGAGGGCGTACGCGCTGTCGTCGCCCATTTCCAGCATCCGCAGGCCCCGCGCCTGCCCGAGGACCAGGGGCAGGAGGACCGCGCACACGCAGGCCAGCGGCCAGACCTGGTTCCAGTCGCGCCCGTTGAGCGAGCCGGTCAGCCACACCACCGCGCGGGTGGCGTCGGGGAGGTCGGCCTTGGTGAGCAGATAGCCGTTGACGGCGGCGAGCATCGCGGTGGCGCCGATGCCGACCAGCACCAGCCGGTAGCCGTGGACGCCCCGCCGCCAGGCCAGCACGTAGACCCCGACCCCGGTCAGCAGACCGCCAAGGATCGCACCGGCGGCGACCTCGGTCGGGTTGCCCTGGAAGAGGACGATCACGGTGAGCGCCCCGGCCGCCGACCCCTGCCCGAAGCCGATCACGTCCGGACTGCCCAGCGGATTGCGGGAGATGGACTGGAAGACCGCCCCGGCCAGCCCGAGCGCCGCGCCGACCAGCAGCCCGACCAGGACGCGCGGCAGCCGCAGGTCGTGGACGATGAAGTCCTGGGCCATGGTGCCGTTCCCGGCCAGGGTATTGAGCACATCGGCGGGGGCCATGGGGAAGTCGCCGGTGCCGATCAGGACCACGCTCATCGCCAGCGCCACGGCGAGCAGCAGCAGCCCCACGACCGCGCCGCGGACGTCCAGGCGCAGCGAGAGGCCGCCGGTGCGCAGCGTGACTCCGCTCGTCCTGGGCGTGGTGCGCTTGCTCGCGTTCACAGTTGGGCCATCCTTCGGCGGCGTACGAGGTAGAGGAAGACGGGCCCGCCGACGAGCGAGGTGACGACGCCGACCTGGAGTTCGGCGGGCCGGGCGAGGACCCGCCCGATCACGTCGGAGCCCAGCAGCAGGACGGGCGACAGCACGGCGGCGTACGGCAGCGTCCACCGCACATCGGGTCCGGTGAGCGCCCGGACCAGGTGCGGAACCATCAGCCCCACGAACGCGATCGGCCCGCAGGCGGCGGTCGCGGCCCCGCACAGCAGGGTGACGGCCAGCATGGACATCGCCCGGGTGCGGACCAGGTTGGTGCCGAGGGCGCGCGCGGTGTCGTCGCCGAGCGCCACCGCGTTCAGCGAACGGCCGAGCAGCAGCGCCAGCACCGCGCCGACCAGGAGGAACGGGGCCACCTGCCGGACCACGGTCATATTGGCGGAGGCGAGCGAACCGACCGTCCAGAAGCGCATCTTGTCGAGCGCCGCGCTGTCCAGCAGCTGTACGGCGTTGATGTAGCCGTAGAGCGCCGCGTACACGGCCGTACCGGCGAGCGCGAGCCGCACCGGCGTGGCGCCCCGGCTGCCGCCGAGCGCGTACACCAGCACGGAGGCGACAGCGGTGCCGAGGAAGGCGAACCACACATAGCCGGTCAGGGAGGTGACGCCGAGAAAGCTGATCGCCGAGACGACGGAGGCGGACGCGCCCGCGTTCAGCCCCAACAGCCCGGGGTCGGCGAGCGGGTTACGGGTGAGGGCCTGGATGACCGCGCCCGCGAGCCCGAGGCCGACGCCGACGAGCAGCCCGAGGAGGGTGCGCGGCAGCCGTACGTCCTTGATCACCACATCGGTGTCGCTGCTGGTGTAGTGGGTCAGCCCGTGCCAGACGTCCCCGAGCGCGATCGGCTTGGCGCCGATCGCGATGCTGGCGGCCGCGACGGCCACCAGCGCGCAGAGGGAGACGACGAGCCCGGCCGCTCGGCGTGCGGTGTGCCGGCGGGGTGGCGGGGCCGCCGTATCGGTCGCTGTCTCGGGTCCGGCTTTCGCCGGACTGACCAGGGTCACGCGGAACTCCACCTCACAGCACGGCCGATCAAGACTTAGGTTAGGTTACCCTAAGCCGTGCATGCGACACCCGGACGGGTCCCCCGCCCCGGCCACATCACCCCAGGCCCCGGCCTCGTCACGCCCCCTGGCGGGGTTCGCTCACCACCCCGGCCGGGTCGAGCCCGAGCCGGGTCACACCCCCCAGCGGGGTCACAGCCCCCAGCGGGGTCACAGCCCCAGCCGAGCCAATGCCTTCCCCGCGTCCGCGCCGCTCACACCCTCCCCCGCCTCGTTCCAGGCCGCCGCGCACAGTGCCCGCAGCCCGTCCAGCGGCTCATCGCCGTCCCCCTCCAGCAGCAGCGCGCCGTCGCCCACCCGCGCCGTCCAACCGCCGCACCGGAAGCCGCCGTCGGACGGCTCGACGACCGGCTGGGGCGTGAGCAGCCCCCGCAAGTCGCGGTCCACATAGGCGGGACGGTGCTTGGGCTCCGCGGCCAGCAGCTGCGCCGGGGTCGTCACCCCGGTCAGCACGAGGAGCGAGTCGACCCCGCCCGCGTACGCCCCCTCGATATCGGTGTCCAGCCGGTCCCCCACCACCAACGGCCGCCGGGCCCCGGTCCGCAGGATCGTCTCGCGGTGCATCGGCGGCAGCGGCTTCCCCGCGACCTGCGGGTCCTGGCCCGTCACGATCCGTACGACCTCCACGCCCGCGCCGTTGCCCGGCGCGATCCCGCGGCCGCTCGGAATCGTCAGGTCCGTGTTGGACGCGTACCACGGCACCCCGCGCGCCACCGCGTAGCCCGCCTCCATCAGCCGCGCCCACGGCATGTCCGGCCCGCCGTACCCCTGGACCACCGCCGCCGGGTCGTCGTCGGCGGACTCCACCGGCAGCAACCCGCGCTCGCGCAGCGCCACCCGCAGCCCCTCGCCGCCGATCACCAGTACCCGCGCGGCCTGCGGCAGCTGCTCGGAGATCAGCCGGGCGACGGCCTGCGCCGAGGTGATCACGTCCTCGGCCCCGGCGGGCACCCCGAGCCGGGTCAGATGCTCGGCGACGGCCTGCGGCGTGCGCAGCGCGTTGTTGGTCACATACGCCAGCCGCATCCCGCCGTCCCGCGCGGTGCCGAGCGACTCCACGGCGTACGTGATGGCCTCGCCACCCGCGTACACCACCCCGTCGAGGTCCAGCAGCGCGGTGTCGTACGCCTCGTTCAGCGACCGCTGGCTGCCCTCGGGCGCGATCCGGACGGTCTGGTTCATGGGGGGACACTCTCCTCGCAGATCCATGCGTTCTCCCCCCGATCATGGCGCATCGCCGACCGGGGCATAACATTCTCTAATGAGCACTTCAGGGCCTGGCGGGCAAGGTCTCCAGCTCACCCCCTTCCGGGGGCTGCGCTACGTCGCGGAACGGGTCGGCAGTCTCGCCGCCGTCACCTCACCTCCCTACGACGTGGTCGTACGCCCCGACGGTCTCCGCGAACTCGAGACCGCCGACCCTCACAACATCGTCCGGCTCATCCTCCCGCAGGCCGGCACCCCCGCCGACCGCCACCGGCAGGCCGCGGACACGCTGCGCCGCTGGCAGGCCGACGGCATCCTCGCGCCCGACCCCGAACCGGCCCTGTACGTCTACGAACAGCGCGACAGCCACATCCTCCAGCGCGGGCTGATCGGCGCCCTGCGGCTGAGCCCGCGCGAGGAGGGCGTCGTCCTCCCGCACGAGGAGGTCATGCCGCACATCGTCGAGGACCGCGCCGACCTGATGCGCGCCACCGCCGCCAACCTCGAACCCCTGCTGCTCGCCTACCGCGGCAACGGCGGTGATGCGGAGGGCGGTGCCGCCGCGGTCATCGAACGCACCATCCGGCACGAGCCGTTGCTCTCCACCACCACCGAAGACGGCTTCGACCACCATCTGTGGCGGGTCACCGACCCGGCCGACCTGGTCGCCATCGCCGCCGATCTGCGCAACCACCAGGCCCTCATCGCCGACGGCCACCACCGCTGGGCCACCTATCTGCGGCTGCGCGAGGAGCGGACCGAGCCCGGGCCCTGGGACTTCGGCCTCGTCCTCCTCGTGGACACCGCCCGCTACCCGCTCCGGGTCCGGGCCATCCACCGGCTGCTGCGCCACCTCCCGGTGGCCGAGGCGCTCGCCACGGCACGTACCGCCTTCCGGGTACGGACGGTCGACGGCCCGCTGCCCCGCGCCCTGGACGCCCTCGCGGAGGCGGCCGCCGCACCGGACGGGCAGAACGCGTTCCTGCTCGCGGGCGACGGCGGATTCCACCTGCTCGACCGGCCCGACCCCGGGCTGCTGGCCCGTACGGTCCCCGAGGGACGGCCGGAGGCCTGGCGGGCACTGGACGCGACAGTCCTGCACTCACTGCTCCTGGACCACCTCTGGCAGATCCCGGACAGCGCCGAGCACATCGGCTACATCCACAATGCGGAAGCGGCCGTCGAGCAGGCGGAGCGGCACGGCGGCACGGCGGTGCTGATGCATCCGGTGCCCGAGGAGGTCGTCCACGAGCTGGCGCGGCAGGGGGTCGCCATGCCGCGCAAGTCGACGTCCTTCGGGCCGAAGCCCGCCACCGGGCTGGTGCTGCGCAGCCTGACCCTGGGCTGAGCCCACAGGACGACAAAGAGGGCGGAGCCCCGGCCGGGGGTGGTGGTCGGGGTTCCGCCCTCAGGCATCAGCTGGCGTCGTTGCGCTCGCTGTTCTCGCTGTCCGCGGTGTCCTCGGCGTCGTCGTCCGTGGCCTCGGCCTCCGCGGTGTCCGCGGCCTCCTCGGCAACGTCGTCGGCCTCGACCTCGGCCTCGACGTTCGCGACCTCGACGACCTCACCGGCGTCGGCGACCTCATCGGCGTCGAGCGCGTCCACGAACTCGACACCATCCAGCTCCGCGAGCCGGTCGGAGGCGTCCGTGGTGCCGCCCTGGTCCGCCTCCAGCGCCTTCGCGAACCACTCCCGCGCCTCGTCCTCACGGCCGACGGCCAGCAGCGCGTCGGCGTAGGCGTACCGCAGCCGGGCGGTCCACGGCTGGACGGAGTTCGAGGCCAGCTCCGGGCTCTGAAGGGTGACGACGGCGGCGTCGGCCTGGCCCATGTCGCGCCGGGCGCCCGCAGCCACCAGGCGCATCTCGACCTGCCCGGCCCGGTCCAGCTTCTGCACCTCGGGCTCACCGGCCATGGCCAGCGCCCGCTCGGGACGGCCCATGCCGCGCTCGCAGTCGGCCATCACCGGCCACAGGTCGTTGTTGCCCGTCATACGGCGCGCGGCACGGAACTCCGCCAGCGCCTCCGAGTACTTCGCGACGGCGTACGACGCGAACCCCGCCGCCTCGCGGACGGCGGCGACGCGGGAAGCGAGCCGCAGCGCGACGCGCGAGTACTGGTACGCCCGCTCCGGCTCCTCGTCCAGCAGCTTGGCGACCATGACGAGGTTCTTGGCGACGTCCTCGGCGAGGGTCTTCGGCAGGCTCAGCAGCTCCTGCCGTACGTCCTTGTCGATCTCATCGCCGGTCACGTCCTCGGGGATCGGCAGCCGCTTGATCGGCTCGCGGTCGCGGTCCCGTCCGCGCTCGTCGCGGTCGCGACGGCCGTAGCCCCCGGACCGGTCGTCCCGGCCGCGCCCCTGGCCACCGCCGTACGGACGCCGAGAACCCCGGTCGTCCCGACCGCCGCGGTAGCCGCCGCCGTCACGGTCGTCGCGACGCGGCCCACGGGGCCGGTCGTCACGACGGTCGTCCCGGCGGAACCCACCACGGTCATCCCGGCGATCATCGCGCCGGTCGTCGCGACGGAACCCACCACGGTCATCACGCCGCTCACCACGACGGTCATCCTGACGGAACCCACCACGGTCGTCGCGCCGATCATCACGGCGGAACCCACCGCGATCGTCACGCCGATCATCGCGACGGTCGTCACGCTTGAACCCACCGCGGTCATCACGCCGGTCGTCGCGACGGAACCCGCCACGGTCGTCACGGCGGTCACCACGGTCACCACGGCGGTCATCCTGGCGGAACCCACCGCGGTCGTCACGGCGGTCGTCGCGCCGGAACCCACCGCGGTCATCACGCCGATCATCCCGACGGTCGTCGCGCCGGTCATCCCGGCGGTCATCGCGACGGAACGGGGGCCGGTCATCCCGGCGATCGGAGCCACCGCGCGGCCGGTCACCGCGGTCGTCACGGCGCCCGTAGCCACCGCCGGGACGTCCGCCACGGTCGTCGTCGCGACGCGGCCCACGCGGCCGATCGTCACGCCGGTCGTCCCGACGGTCGTCACGCCTGAACCCACCACGGTCGTCGCGGCGGTCGTCCCTGCGGAACCCACCGCGGTCGTCACGCCGGTCATCCCGGCGATCGTCGCGACGCTCGTCACGACGGAACCCACCCTGACGGAAGCCACCGTCGCGGTCGTCCCGGCGCGGACCACGCGGGCGATCGTCACGCCGGTCATCACGCCGGTCGTCCCGACGGTCGTCACGCCGATCATCGCGGCGGCCGTAGCCACCGCCGGGGCGTCCACCGCGGTCGTCGTCGCGACGCGGCCCACGAGGCCGGTCGTCACGACGGAAGCCACCACGGTCCTGGTCACGATCGCGGTCACGACGCGGTCCGGAGTCGCGGAAATCCCTCCGGTCGCCGCCGTCCCGGCGCCGCGGCTCGCGGTCCCCCCGGTCGTCGGAAGAGTTGGTGGGCATTTACGTGACTCCTGTCTTCAGGTCAAAACAAAAAGGACCCCTGGTCCCAGCATGAACGCTGGGACCGGGGGTCCTCCAAAGATTGTTCGGCGGCGTCCTACTCTCCCACAGGGTCCCCCCTGCAGTACCATCGGCGCTGAAAGGCTTAGCTTCCGGGTTCGGAATGTAACCGGGCGTTTCCCTAACGCTGTGACCACCGAAACCCTATCGGGTTCTAGCGAACAAGCACACTCTTCAATTAAGTAAGTGGAACTGATTCACCGGTGCGACTGTTCGCAACCCGGGAACCACACAGTGGACGCGAGCAACTGAGGACAAGCCCTCGGCCTATTAGTACCAGTCAACTCCACCGGTCACCCGGCTTCCATATCTGGCCTATCAACCCAGTCGTCTACTGGGAGCCTTACCCCATCAAGTGGGTGGGAGCCCTCATCTCGAAGCAGGCTTCCCGCTTAGATGCTTTCAGCGGTTATCCCTCCCGAACGTAGCCAACCAGCCATGCCCTTGGCAGGACAACTGGCACACCAGAGGTTCGTCCGTCCCGGTCCTCTCGTACTAGGGACAGCCCTTCTCAAGACTCCTACGCGCACAGCGGATAGGGACCGAACTGTCTCACGACGTTCTAAACCCAGCTCGCGTACCGCTTTAATGGGCGAACAGCCCAACCCTTGGGACCGACTCCAGCCCCAGGATGCGACGAGCCGACATCGAGGTGCCAAACCATCCCGTCGATATGGACTCTTGGGGAAGATCAGCCTGTTATCCCCGGGGTACCTTTTATCCGTTGAGCGACGGCGCTTCCACAAGCCACCGCCGGATCACTAGTCCCGACTTTCGTCCCTGCTCGACCCGTCGGTCTCACAGTCAAGCTCCCTTGTGCACTTACACTCAACACCTGATTGCCAACCAGGCTGAGGGAACCTTTGGGCGCCTCCGTTACCCTTTAGGAGGCAACCGCCCCAGTTAAACTACCCACCAGACACTGTCCCTGATCCGGATCACGGACCCAGGTTAGACATCCAGCACGACCAGAGTGGTATTTCAACAATGACTCCACCATGACTGGCGTCATGATTTCACAGTCTCCCACCTATCCTACACAAGCCGAACCGAACACCAATATCAAGCTGTAGTAAAGGTCCGGGTCTTTCCGTCCTGCTGCGCGAAACGAGCATCTTTACTCGTAATGCAATTTCACCGGGCCTATGGTTGAGACAGTCGAGAAGTCGTTACGCCATTCGTGCAGGTCGGAACTTACCCGACAAGGAATTTCGCTACCTTAGGATGGTTATAGTTACCACCGCCGTTTACTGGCGCTTAAGTTCTCAGCTTCGCCCCACCGAAATGGAGCTAACCGGTCCCCTTAACGTTCCAGCACCGGGCAGGCGTCAGTCCGTATACATCGCCTTACGGCTTCGCACGGACCTGTGTTTTTAGTAAACAGTCGCTTCGCTGGTCTCTGCGGCCACCACCAGCTCACACTGCAAGAGTGATCACCAGCAATGGCCCCCCTTCTCCCGAAGTTACGGGGGCATTTTGCCGAGTTCCTTAACCATAGTTCACCCGAACGCCTCGGTATTCTCTACCTGACCACCTGAGTCGGTTTAGGGTACGGGCCGCCATGAAACTCGCTAGAGGCTTTTCTCGACAGCATAGGATCATCCACTTCACCACAATCGGCTCGGCATCAGGTCTCACCCTTAACGAGGAACGGATTTACCTACTCCTCGGGCTACACCCTTACCCCGGGACAACCACCGCCCGGGCTGGACTACCTTCCTGCGTCACCCCATCACTTACCTACTACCACCTTGGATCAGCGGCTCCACCACTCCCCTCAACTCCGAAGAGATCAGGGCGGCTTCACGGCCTTAGCATCAGAGGATTCGATATTGGCGCTTCAAAGCGGGTACCGGAATATCAACCGGTTGTCCATCGACTACGCCTGTCGGCCTCGCCTTAGGTCCCGACTTACCCTGGGCAGATCAGCTTGACCCAGGAACCCTTAGTCAATCGGCGCACACGTTTCCCACGTGTGTATCGCTACTCATGCCTGCATTCTCACTCGTGAACCGTCCACAACTACCTTCCGGCGCTGCTTCACCCGGCACACGACGCTCCCCTACCCACCACAGCCCTCGTTGGAGGTATTGCTGCAGTGACACGACTTCGGCGGTACGCTTGAGCCCCGCTACATTGTCGGCGCGGAATCACTTGACCAGTGAGCTATTACGCACTCTTTCAAGGATGGCTGCTTCTAAGCCAACCTCCTGGTTGTCTCTGCGACTCCACATCCTTTCCCACTTAGCATACGCTTAGGGGCCTTAGTCGATGCTCTGGGCTGTTTCTCTCGACCATGGAGCTTATCCCCCACAGTCTCACTGCCGCGCTCTCACTTACCGGCATTCGGAGTTTGGCTAAGGTCAGTAACCCGGTAGGGCCCATCGCCTATCCAGTGCTCTACCTCCAGTAAGAAACACACGACGCTGCACCTAAATGCATTTCGGGGAGAACCAGCTATCACGGAGTTTGATTGGCCTTTCACCCCTAACCACAGGTCATCCCCCAGGTTTTCAACCCTGGTGGGTTCGGTCCTCCACGAAGTCTTACCTCCGCTTCAACCTGCCCATGGCTAGATCACTCCGCTTCGGGTCTTGAGCGCGCTACTAAACCGCCCTATTCGGACTCGCTTTCGCTACGGCTTCCCCACACGGGTTAACCTCGCAACACACCGCAAACTCGCAGGCTCATTCTTCAAAAGGCACGCAGTCACGACGCAGAGACAAGTCTCTGCGCGACGCTCCCACGGCTTGTAGGCACACGGTTTCAGGTACTATTTCACTCCGCTCCCGCGGTACTTTTCACCATTCCCTCACGGTACTATCCGCTATCGGTCACCAGGGAATATTTAGGCTTAGCGGGTGGTCCCGCCAGATTCACACGGGATTTCTCGGGCCCCGTGCTACTTGGGAAATACGCAAGAGAGCCGTACAGATTTCAGCTACGGGGGTCTTACCCTCTACGCCGGGCCTTTCGCATGCCCTTCGCCTATCCATACGGTTTCTGACTCTCCGACCGGTCGGCAGACCGATCCAGCACACTCCCACAACCCCGCATGCGCAACCCCTGCCGGGTATCACACACATACGGTTTAGCCTCATCCAGTTTCGCTCGCCACTACTCCCGGAATCACGGTTGTTTTCTCTTCCTGCGGGTACTGAGATGTTTCACTTCCCCGCGTTCCCTCCACACTGCCTATGTGTTCAGCAGCGGGTGACAGCCCATGACGACTGCCGGGTTTCCCCATTCGGACACCCCCGGATCAAAGCTCGGTTGACAGCTCCCCGGGGCCTATCGCGGCCTCCCACGTCCTTCATCGGTTCCTGGTGCCAAGGCATCCACCGTGCGCCCTTAAAAACTTGGCCACAGATGCTCGCGTCCACTGTGCAGTTCTCAAACAACGACCAGTCGCCCACAGACTTCGTGGACTCCGGCCTCCGAGGGGTCATTCCCTCAGACACCCAACAGCGTGCCCGACAACTCTCTTACTTCCACCCTGTGTTCCACGCCCAAAGGCAGTACTAGCAGGAAGAACCACGAGAGGTGCCGAGTAGTCAACGTTCCACCCATGAGCAACCGTGCAAGTCATTCGCTCGCAGTCGGCTATGTGCTCCTTAGAAAGGAGGTGATCCAGCCGCACCTTCCGGTACGGCTACCTTGTTACGACTTCGTCCCAATCGCCAGTCCCACCTTCGACGATTCCCTCCCACAAGGGGTTGGGCCACCGGCTTCGGGTGTTACCGACTTTCGTGACGTGACGGGCGGTGTGTACAAGGCCCGGGAACGTATTCACCGCAGCAATGCTGATCTGCGATTACTAGCGACTCCGACTTCATGGGGTCGAGTTGCAGACCCCAATCCGAACTGAGACCGGCTTTTTGAGATTCGCTCCACCTCACGGCTTCGCAGCTCATTGTACCGGCCATTGTAGCACGTGTGCAGCCCAAGACATAAGGGGCATGATGACTTGACGTCGTCCCCACCTTCCTCCGAGTTGACCCCGGCAGTCTCCTGTGAGTCCCCATCACCCCGAAGGGCATGCTGGCAACACAGAACAAGGGTTGCGCTCGTTGCGGGACTTAACCCAACATCTCACGACACGAGCTGACGACAGCCATGCACCACCTGTACACCGACCACAAGGGGGCGCCTGTCTCCAGACGTTTCCGGTGTATGTCAAGCCTTGGTAAGGTTCTTCGCGTTGCGTCGAATTAAGCCACATGCTCCGCCGCTTGTGCGGGCCCCCGTCAATTCCTTTGAGTTTTAGCCTTGCGGCCGTACTCCCCAGGCGGGGAACTTAATGCGTTAGCTGCGGCACGGACAACGTGGAATGTCGCCCACACCTAGTTCCCAACGTTTACGGCGTGGACTACCAGGGTATCTAATCCTGTTCGCTCCCCACGCTTTCGCTCCTCAGCGTCAGTATCGGCCCAGAGATCCGCCTTCGCCACCGGTGTTCCTCCTGATATCTGCGCATTTCACCGCTACACCAGGAATTCCGATCTCCCCTACCGAACTCTAGCCTGCCCGTATCGAATGCAGACCCGGGGTTAAGCCCCGGGCTTTCACATCCGACGCGACAAGCCGCCTACGAGCTCTTTACGCCCAATAATTCCGGACAACGCTTGCGCCCTACGTATTACCGCGGCTGCTGGCACGTAGTTAGCCGGCGCTTCTTCTGCAGGTACCGTCACTTTCGCTTCTTCCCTGCTGAAAGAGGTTTACAACCCGAAGGCCGTCATCCCTCACGCGGCGTCGCTGCATCAGGCTTGCGCCCATTGTGCAATATTCCCCACTGCTGCCTCCCGTAGGAGTCTGGGCCGTGTCTCAGTCCCAGTGTGGCCGGTCGCCCTCTCAGGTACTACCCGTCGTCGCCTTGGTAGGCCATCACCCCACCAACAAGCTGATAGGCCGCGGGCTCATCCTGCACCGCCGGAGCTTTCCACACACAGACCATGCGGTCGTGTGTCGTATCCGGTATTAGACCCCGTTTCCAGGGCTTGTCCCAGAGTGCAGGGCAGATTGCCCACGTGTTACTCACCCGTTCGCCACTAATCCCCCACCGAAGCGGGTTCATCGTTCGACTTGCATGTGTTAAGCACGCCGCCAGCGTTCGTCCTGAGCCAGGATCAAACTCTCCGTGAATGCTTCCAGGTAATCCTGGTGAACACCACGAGAGCGGAACCACCGGAGGAATAATCCGATGGTTCACAGCGTCCTCGCTGTGTGTTTTCTTCAAAGGAACCTCGACCACATCGATGATGCGGACGGGGTATCAACATATCTGGCGTTGACTTTTGGCACGCTGTTGAGTTCTCAAGGAACGGACGCTTCCTTTGAAACCGTATCACCGGTTTCTCCGGGCTCTTCCCTCCGGCCTTTCGGCCTTTCGTGTTTCCAACCTTACCAGATCCGTTTTCCGTTCCGTTTCCGGTCCGAATTCCGTTTCCGGCCCCCTGTTGGAGCGGGGTGTTTCGCGCCTTCCGGCGTGTCCACCACTTTAGCGAATTTCCCGCTCAGCTCCTAATCGGAGCCCCAGGGCATGATTTCGCGCAGCGAAATAGGACCCTGTTGGGGAAGTGTCAGTAGTGGTTGGCCACCTGGGGCTGCTGGGACCCGACCTGATGGTCGTGCCGACAGCGCTGCCCGTCTCAAGCGGCTCGGGCTACGTTAGGCCCCCGGCCGACCGGAGTCAAGTTTCCACCTGACGGCGCGTCGGACCGCGGCGCCTCGGGGTGTGCGCCCGGTACGGGCTGACCGAGGGGTCGCCCTCGATCCAGAAGCGCCACGGATGAGTGGCTCCCTCGCCGCCGACTCCCGTGCGGGGTCCGCTGAGCACCTGTTCGGGCCGGGCGGGGCAGCCGGTGAGTATCTCCAGCGGGGCCTGCGGGCCCGCGCACACATCGGTGCCGTCCAGCCGGCGGTCGACACCGAGTGCCGTGGCCAGCCGGGCGGGTCCCTTGGCCAGTTCATGGTCGTTGCGCGCCTTGGGCCGACGCTCATGGGCGTGCTCGTGTCCGTACAGCACCTCCCCCGCGCGCAGCAGTACCCCGCTCGGGGAGCCCTCCGGTCCGCAGACCAGGTTGAGGCAATGCCACATGCCGTAGGTGAAGTAGACATACGCATGCCCCGGGGGGCCGAACATCACGGCGTTGCGCTCGGTGCGGCCGCGGTAGGCGTGCGAGCCGGGATCGGCAAGGCCCGCGTACGCCTCGACCTCGGTCAGGCGCAGCGCGATCGGGCCGTCGGGGGTGCGGCGGACGAGGGTGCGGCCGAGCAGGTCCGGGGCGACCTCCAGGACCGGGCGGTCGAAGAAGGTTCGGGCCAGCGGCGCGCGGTCGGGTCCATCGGTCACTTCGGCTCCGTCAGTCACGCGGTCCGAGCGTAGTGGAACCGATAGGTGCCGGTGGTTGGAGCGGGGCCGGTGCGCTGCAAGGCTATGAGCTGCGGAACCGCTCGCGGCTGTTCCGCGTATCTACTGTTCAACAGCGATCGATGCGATCGAGTCATGGCGCGAAAGCGTCGGCGCGAATGCGTCTTTGAGAGGGAGAACATGGGCTTCAAGAAGCTGCTCGCGAGTTTGGGTGCCGGTGGCGCCTCGGTGGAGACGGTGCTGACCGAGGAGAACGTCCTCCCGGGTGGCGTCGTGCAGGGCGAGGTCCGGATCCAGGGGGGCTCCGTCGCGCAGCAGATCGAGGGGCTCTCCGTCGGCCTTCAAGCCCGGGTCGAGGTGGAGAGGGACGACCAGGAGCACAAGCAGGACATCGAGTTCACCCGGCAGCAGCTGGGCGGCGCGTTCGAGGTGCAGCCGGGTGCGGTGCACGCGGTGCAGTTCGGTCTGGAGATCCCCTGGGAGACTCCGGTCACGACGTTCCTGGGGCATCATCTGACCGGGATGAACGTGGGCGTGACGACGGAGCTGGCGATCGCGCGTGCGGTGGACTCGGGCGACCTCGACCCGGTCAATGTGCATCCGCTCCCCGCCCAGCAGGCGATCCTGGACGCGTTCGGTGCGCTCGGTTTCCGGTTCAAGAACGCCGACTTGGAGAAGGGGCACATCCGCGGGACGCGCCAGAAGCTGCCCTTCTACCAGGAGATCGAGTTCCACGCGCCGCAGCAGTACCGGGGGCTCAACCAGGTCGAGCTGTCCTTCGTCGCGGACGACCGCGAGATGGACGTCGTCCTGGAGATGGACAAGAAGCCGGGCCTGTTCAGCTCGGGCAGCGACTCGTACCGGTCCTTCACGGTCGGCCTGGACTCCTACCAGGAGACGGACTGGACCGCGTATCTGAACCAGTGGCTCGCCGAGGTCGGCGGCAAGCGCAACTGGTTCTGAGCCTTCGCCGGTTCCGACCCCCACACGACGTCCCCGCGGGGCGTGCGCCGGATGCGTCCGGTGCGCGCCCCGCGCGCGTGTCGCGCTATGCGTCGTCCGGGCCGTCGTCGTACCAGATGGTCAGCGGCGTGCCGTGGGCGGACCAGTACGTCACGGCGTCGCTGAGGATGTCCGCCGCGATCGCCGCGGCCTCGGGTGCCGCGTCGCGGAACCCGTTCCAGCCCCGGACCCGCAGCAGATAGCCGCTGGGCTCGGCGCCCTCGCCCCACCAGGAGAGATCGGTGAGGCAGTCGGCGAGTGCGTCCCAGTTGTGCCCGTACCACTCGGGGAAGCGCAGGTCCCGGGCGCAGCGCGCAAGGAAGCCGTCCTTGTCGGACACGCCGTCGAGGTGCAGGGGGAGGACGGGGGTCGGGCCGGTCATGGGCGCCATGGTGCCAGCCCTCGGCGGCCGGGTCTCGTTAGGCTGGCCGGACAGCTGATCAACCGCGATCATCAGGAGGTTTTCGACGTGTCCGATCAGAACCGGCGTCCGCTCCCCCATGACTTCCATCCGCCGGTGCCCTCGTTCACCGTGGTGAGCGACGGGGTGGAGGCGGGCGGCACGCTGCCGTCCGCCCAGGTGTACGCGGAGGGGAACACCTCGCCGCAGCTCCGCTGGGAGGGTTTCCCGGAGGGGACGAAGAGCTTCGCCGTCACCTGCTTCGACCCGGACGCGCCGACCGGCAGCGGGTTCTGGCACTGGGTGCTGTTCGACATTCCGGCGACTGTGACGGAGCTGCCGACCGGAGCGGGCAGCGGTGACTTCGCGGGGCTTCCCGAGGGCGCCGTGCACGCCCGTAACGACTTCGGCACCCGGGACTTCGGCGGGGCCGCGCCGCCGCCCGGGGACGGGCCGCACCGCTATGTGTTCACGGTGTACGCGGTGGACACCGAGAAGCTGGGCCCGGATGCCGACGCGTCGCCCGCGGTGGTCGGCTTCAACCTGCGGTTCCACACGCTGGGCCGGGCGCATCTGATCGGCGAGTACGAGGTTCCGGCGGCGGGCTGACGCCGCGAAATTGCGTTGTCCCCGGCCGTCCTCCCGGCCAGAGTTGATCCCGGCCCGCCCGCCACGGAGAGGCGGGCGTGGCCGGGATGCGGGAGGTGGTCGGGATGCGCGAGACGCTGGTTCTGAACGCGAGCTTCGAGCCGCTGTCGACGGTGACGCTGCGGCGTGCGGTGGTGCTGGTCCTCCAGGAGAAGGCCGTCGTCGAACGCGCCCATCCCGGACTGCGGGTGCGCGCCGCGGAGGTCGATCTGCCGGTGCCGCGGGTGATCCGGCTGTGCCGTTACGTACGGGTGCCGTTCCGAAGACGTGCTCCGTGGTCGCGGCGCGGGGTGCTGGTGCGGGATCAGCACCGGTGCGCGTACTGCGGGCGGCGGGCGACGACCGTGGACCACGTGGTGCCGCGGTCGCGCGGCGGCGGGGACACCTGGCTGAACACCGTGGCGTCCTGCGCGGAGGACAACCACCGCAAGGCGGACCGGACTCCGGAGCAGGCGGGGATGCGGCTGCTCAACTCGCCGTTCGAGCCGACGCCTTCGGACGCGCTGCTGCTGGCGCTGGGGGCGGCCGAGCGGGACGGGCTGCCGGAGTGGCTGGCGCTGCCCGCCTCCGCCTGAGCCCGGTCCCGGCCGGGAACGGTTGAAGGGCCGGTACCCCGCGGGGTACCGGCCCTTCAATGGTTGTGAGGTCAGTCGATCCTCGGCTGCTCGCGGCGCGGGGCGGCCTCCTTGCCGGTGCCCGTCGGGGCGGCCGGGGCGGCGCCGCCGCCGTTCCCGCCGGTCATCGGGCCGAAGTTGCCGATGGCCCCGCCGAGGCCCTTGAGGGCGTCGCCGATCTCGCTGGGCACGATCCAGAGCTTGTTGGCGTCGCCCTCGGCGATCTTCGGCAGCATCTGGAGGTACTGGTAGGAGAGCAGCTTCTGGTCCGGGTCTCCGGCGTGGATGGACTCGAAGACCGTACGGATCGCCTGGGCCTCGCCCTCGGCGCGCAGCGCGGCGGCCTTGGCCTCACCCTCGGCCCGCAGGATCGAGGACTGCTTCTCACCCTCGGCGCGGAGGATCTCGGACTGCCGGACACCTTCGGCCTGGAGGATCGCGGCGCGCTTGTCACGGTCGGCGCGCATCTGCTTCTCCATCGAGTCCTGGATGGAGGTCGGCGGCTCGATGGCCTTCAGCTCGACGCGGTTGACGCGGATGCCCCACTTGCCGGTGGCCTCGTCGAGGACGCCGCGCAGCGCCGCGTTGATCTCCTCACGGGAGGTCAGGGTGCGCTCCAGGTCCATGCCGCCGATGATGTTCCGCAGGGTGGTGACGGTCAGCTGCTCGATCGCCTGGATGTAGCTGGCGACCTCGTAGGTGGCGGCCCGGGCGTCGGTCACCTGGTAGTAGATGACGGTGTCGATGTTCACGACCAGGTTGTCCTGGGTGATCACCGGCTGCGGCGGGAACGGGACGACCTGTTCGCGGAGATCGACGCGGTTGCGGATCGAGTCGATGAACGGGACGACGATGTTGAGGCCCGCGTTGAGGGTGCGCGTATAGCGGCCGAAGCGTTCCACGATGGCGGCACTGGCCTGCGGGATGACCTGGATCGTCTTGATCAGTGCGATGAAGACGAGCACCACCAGGATGATCAGGACGATGATGATCGGTTCCACAGCGGCTCCCCGTGCCCTTCATGCGTGCTTCTGGATGATCGGGATGATCAGGTCCGGTCTTGTGGGTGGAGTCTGTCAGATCGACGGCCGACTCCGCAGCTGAGCGGGGTAGGGCTCAGCTCTTGGTACTACGACGTCTACATGACGACGGCGGTGGCGCCGTCGATCTCGACGACGTCGACCTGCTGGCCCGGTTCATAGGTCTGGTCGGGGTCGAGCGAACGGGCGGACCAGATCTCACCGGCCAGCTTGATGCGGCCGCCGCCGCTGTCGTCGACCCGTTCGAGGACGACGGCCTGCCGGCCTTTCAGCGCCTCGACGCCGCTGCGCAGCCCGGGTTGCTGCTGTCGGCTGCGCACCGCCATCGGGCGGACGACGGCGACCAGCGCGACCGAGACGGCGCAGAAGACGATGACCTGGAGCACGACACCGCCGCCGAGCGCGTCGGTGATCGCACCGGCGACCGCGCCGACCGCGACCATCCCGAATTCGGGCATCGCGGTCAGCACGAGCGGAATGCCCAGTCCTACGGCGGCGATCAGCCACCACACCCACGGATCCACAAGGTCATGGTAGTTCTCATGGTCCGTCGGGGAACAGGGCGCAGTTCGGGGTGCCGGTCGTATGCGCCGTGTTCGGGGCGGGGGTTCAGGCCATCGGAGGGCGGTTTCAGGTCAGCGGCAGGCCCTGGGCGGTCCAGCGGTCACCGTTGCGCTCGACGAGCAGCGGGAGCCCGAAGCAGCGCGAGAGGTTACGGGAGGTCAGCTCCATGTCGATGGGCCCGGCGGTGAGCACCTTGCCCTGACGGATCATCAGGACGTGGGTGAAGCCCGGGGGGATTTCCTCGACGTGATGTGTCACCATGATCATCGACGGCGCGTACGGGTCGCGGGCGAGCCGTCCGAGGCGGCGTACGAGGTCCTCGCGGCCCCCGAGGTCGAGCCCTGCCGCCGGCTCGTCGAGGAGCAGCAGTTCGGGGTCGGTCATCATCGCGCGGGCGATGAGGGTGCGCTTGCGCTCACCCTCGGAGAGGGTGCCGAACTTGCGGTCGAGGTATGCGTTCATGCCGAGCCGGTCGAGGAAGGCCCGGGCCCGGGTCTCGTCGACCTGGTCGTAGTTCTCCTGCCAGTGCGCCGTCATGCCGTACGCGGCGGTGAGCACGGTCTGGAGGACGGTCTGGCTGCGCGGCAGCTTGTCGGCCATGGCGATGCCCGCCATGCCGATGCGCGGGCGCAGCTCGAAGACGTCCACGGCGCCGAGCTGCTCGCCGAGGATCCGGGCGGACCCGGCACTCGGGAAGAGGTAGCTCGACGCGAGGTTGAGCAGGGTGGTCTTCCCGGCGCCGTTGGGGCCGAGGATCACCCAGCGCTCCCCTTCTTTGATCGACCAGGAGACGTCGTCCACCAGAGCCCGACCGTCGCGGACCACGGATACGTCCACCAGCTCCAGAACCTCGCTCATGAGCGCGTTGTCTCCCATTGCAGTCTCGAGTGTCGCGTGCGCCTGTGGGCGCAGCCCCCAGAGGAAAACCTACGCCACGCATTGTCGGTGCCAGTCCTTAGGCTGGTTCCATGCTCGATGAACCACGTTCAGGGCGCCTCGCAGCCTGGGGAAATGCCCTTCTCGCCGGACTTGTCCCCCCGGACGACGCCGCGCACCGGATCGCCGGGGAGGACGCGTCGCACCGGGTTGCGGAGCTGCCCGGCGAGTCCGGGCCGGTCGGACTGACGCTGGCGCTGGGGCGGCTGAGAGCGCTCGGGGCCAAGGGGCTGCGGGTGGCGCTGCCGATAGCGGGACATCCGCTGGGGCTGAGCGGGCCTCCGGAGTTCAACCAGAAGGCGCTCGACGCGGGCGAGGCGGTGCTGGCCACGGGGGTGGCGCTGGGCCTGGTGCCCGAGGTGTCGGCGGTGGGGCCCGAGGGCGACCAGCACATCGAGGTGATGTGGCATTGCCTGCCGGTGCGGGAGGCTCCCCCGGCGGATGTGCCGTCGCTCGGCGAGGCCGAGCGGGAGCTGGCCGAGGCGCTGCGGGAGGCGACCGAGGTGCTGTCCCGGCTGAACGTGGCCGGGGCCGGTCCGGCCGCCCAGGCGGCCCTGGAGGCGTACCGGGCGCGGGCCGAGCGGGGGCGCGAGGTGCTGGCGCCGGGCTATCCGCCGCGGGCGCTGCGGGTGCTGGAGCTGGCGCAGCGGGTGGGCGCGCTGATCGCCATCGCGTACGCGCCGGGCGGGGACGGCAAGGATCACGGCGGGGCGGTGAGCGCGTCGGAGATCGCGGCCCGGGCGGAGGCGCTGCGTCCGGTGGAGCGCACCGCGCGGCGGGCGCAGGTGGCGGCGTACAACGCGTATGTGGAGGAGCTGGAGCGGGGCGGGTTCTGACGCCCCTGGCGCATGCCCGGGACGCATGGGGCCGGCCCCGGAGGCGATGCCTCCGGGGCCGGCCGGGGTGGTGCGCGGTGCCTCTGCTCCGAGGGGAGGGATCAGTCGCAGAAGCCCGGGTTCATGGTCCCGATGACCGAGATGGTGTTGCCGCAGACACCCACCGGCACATGGACGGGCACCTGGGCGTTGTTGCCCGAGACGACGCCCGGGGACGTCGTCGCCCCACCGTCGGCCATGGGACCGTCCTGGGCGGAGGCGACACCCGCACCGACGACGGCAAGACCGCCGGCCGCGATGGTGATGGCAGCGATCCTCTTGATGTTCTTCACTTCTCAAGACCCTTCGTCCATAACGCGTCGCTGCGGCGAATCGCCGCAGTACGCCGTGAAGAACGGGCGGGGGCGGGCGGAGTTGCGCTGTTCGGGTGACCTACACACGTTGGTGTGATTGCACGGAGAAACGCTGTTCATGCTCCGATTCCATGGCGTACCGCCCAGAGTGCGGCCTGAGTGCGGTCGGCCAGGTCCAACTTCATAAGAATGTTGGACACATGTGTCTTTACGGTCTTTTCGGACAGTACGAGCCTGCGTGCGATCTCCCGGTTCGACCGGCCGTCCGCGATCAGCCCCAGCACTTCCCGCTCCCGGTCGGTGAGGGAGCCCCCGCGCCCCTGGCCGCCGCCCACCTCGTCCTGGGAGAGCAGCGCGTCGGCCACCTCGGGCTGGAGCACCACATGCCCGGCGTGGACGGACCGTATGGCGCTCGCGAGGGCGTCGGGGTCCACGTCCTTGTAGACGTAACCGGCGGCGCCCGCGCGCAGGGCGGGGACCACGGTGCGCTTCTCGGTGAAACTCGTCACGACCAGCACCCGGGCCGGGTTGTCCAGGTCACGCAGCTTGCGCAGCGCCTCGATGCCGTCGATGCCGGGCATCTTGACGTCCATCAGGACGATGTCGGGGCGCAGCTCCTCGGCCCGGGCGATGCCCTCCTCCCCGTCCGAGCCCTCGCCGACCACGTCGATGTCGTCCTGGACCTCCAGGAAGGTCCGCAGGCCGCGCCGCACCACCTGGTGGTCGTCGACGAGCAGCACCCGGATCGCCGCTCCGTCCCGTCGCTCACCCACCGGGCACCTCCATCTCGATCACGGTTCCCTTGCCGGGCGCCGACTCCACGGTCAGTCCGCCGCCGACGCCGCTCGCCCGGTCGCGCATCGACACCAGCCCCAGGTGCCGCCCCGCCCGGCGCACCGCCGAGGGGTCGAAGCCGCCGCCGTCGTCGCTCACCCGCAGCAGGGCGCCCTGGCCGTGCCGGGAGAGGGTGACGTCGACCTGGCGGGCGTCGGCGTGGCGCAGCGCGTTGTGCAGGGCCTCCTGGGCGACCCGCAGCAGCGCCTCCTCCTGGGCGGCGGGCAGCGCCCGTACGCCGAGGGCCTCGAAGGTGACCCGGGCGGTGTGGGCCCGGTCCAGGACCTGCACCTGGGTGCGCAGCGTGGCGACCAGGCCGTCCTCGTCGAGCGCGGCGGGGCGCAGCTCCACGACGGCGGAGCGCAGCTCGTCGGCGGCCTCGGCGGCGAGGGCCGTGACCTGGTGCAGCTCGTCCTTGGCGCGGACCGGGTCGCGGTCCACGAGCGCGGCGGCCGCCTGGGCGGTCAGCCGCAGCGAGAAGAGCTTCTGGGAGACGGCGTCGTGCAGCTCATGGGCGAGCCGGGCGCGCTCCCCCGCGATGGTCAGCTCGCGGCTGCGCTCGTAGAGCCGGGCGTTGGTGAGGGCGATGGCCGCGTGCTGGGCGAGGATGGCCAGCAGCTCCTCGTCCTCGGCGGTGAAGCCGCAGCCGCCCTCCGGTTTCGCGCAGCGCTTGTTGGCCAGGAAGAGCGCGCCGAGGACTTCCTCCCCATCCGCAATGGGAAGTCCAATAAAGTCAGACATATCCGGATGTTCCGGAGGCCAGCCCTCGAATCGCGGATCCCGCCGGACATCGGCCAGCCGCTGCGGGGTGGCGTCCTTGAGCATCGCGGCCAGGATCCCGTGCTGGCGGGGCAGCGGCCCGATGGCCTTCCACTGCTCATCACTGACGCCATCTACTACGAACTGGGCAAAACCCCCGTGGTCGTCCGGAACCCCCAGCGCCGAGTACTCCGCATCTAGCAGCTCACGGGCGGACACAACGATGGTCTTTAGGACATCCCGGACTTCCAGATGCCTGCTCATCGCGAGGAGCGCACTGCTCACCCAGGCCAGCCCCGCCCCGGCTCCACCACCCGGTCCTTTGGTCATGGGCTTCACCGTACCGGCGCCGCGACAGGGTGCGTATAGGCCTTTCAGCAGTGCTTCATTGCGACCCGAGACGTAGCCCGAGACCTAGGTCGGGGGAAGCAGGAGCAGCTCCGGAAGGGGCTGTTACAAGGGCCGGAAATTCGACCACACTCCGCATTTGCTCGGGCACACCTCGCAATATTAAAGACTCTGCAATGTGACCCCTGACACAGGATCCACGTCACTTACGAACTCGGTTAGTGGATGTTTTGACCCGGGATGAGCGGGGACGACGCCCGTCCTCCCGGGCAAGGAAAACATACTTATCCACTAAGCAGCATCGTATGTCACGCCTTTGCCACAGCATTTTGCGGCCGCTAAGAATTTCCCCCAGTCGCACGGCGCCGTAGATCCAGACACGGCGCACAAGGCGCCGATTTGGCCTGCGACACATAGCGATTGGAAGAGGTCTACTCCGCCATGCCCCTGCTCAGCATCTCCGGCTACAACCGCCTGAACAAGAAGACCAAGTACTCCGCCGCCGGCATCGCCGCGGCCAGCGCTGCCGCCGTAGCCTTCGCGCTCGTCCCCGGTGGCAACGCCGATGCCAAAACGACGGCCAAGGACCTGCCGGCCAAGCCGGTCGCCTTCACCTCGCAGAAGGTCGACAGCAAGGCCCAGCAGGAGGTTCTGCTGAAGCAGGCCGCCCTTACCAGCAAGCAGGCGCAGGCCGAGGCCGCGCAGAAGAAGGCCGCGGAAGCGGCCGCCGCGAAGAAGGCCGCCGCCGAAGCGGCCGCCAAGAAGGCCGCCGCGGCGCAGGCCGCCAAGGAGCGCGCCGCCAAGGAGGCCGCGAGCCGTGCCGCCGCGCGCGCCAAGCTCGCCGCCGCCAAGAAGACCTACCCGAACAACCTCGACGGCTGGATCCGGGAATCCCTCGACATCATGAAGAAGCACGGGATCCCGGGTACCTACAACGGCATCCACAAGAACATCATCCGGGAGTCCGGCGGTAACCCGCGGGCCATCAACAACTGGGACATCAACGCCCAGAACGGTGTTCCGTCCAAGGGCCTGCTCCAGGTCATCCTGCCGACCTTCCAGGCGTACCACGTCAAGGGCACGCCCTTCGACCAGTACGACCCGGTCGCCAACATCGTCGCCGCGTGCAACTACGCCGCCGACCGGTACGGCTCCATCGACAACGTCAACGGCCCGTACTAAGCCCGGCGTTCACACGCCGAAGGGCGGCGGCACCCCCTGTGTGCGAGGGGTGCCGCCGCCCTTCGGGCTGTGCTGCGAGCCGTTCCGCTACTTGCGCATGACCTCCGGCTCATGGCGGCGCAGCAGCCGCGCCACCGCGAACGCGCAGATGATGGCAAGCGCCAGCAGGATGCCCATGTCGATGGCCCACTGGGTCGTGGTGTGCTCCCACAGCGGGTCGGTGTCCAGCGGCTTCTTGCGGTCCCACGGCGCCATCAGATGGCCGGGGCCGGGGCCCAGGTCCAGCGTCGCGCCGACGGCGCCGACCGCCCAGCGGGCGGGCATCAGATACGCGAACTGCTCGATGCCCGGCGATCCGTAGATCTTGAACAGGATGCCGGTGAAGACGACCTGGATGATCGCGAACATGACCAGCAGCGGCATGGTCTTCTCGGCGGTCTTCACCAGCGAGGAGATCACCAGGCCCACCATCATCGAGGTGAAGCCGATCGCGATGATGGCCACGCACATCTCGACGGCCGGCGGCAGGATCAGCGCTTCCTCGGGCAGCTCACGGGTCGAGAAACCGATGGCGCTGATGATCACGCCCTGGAAGGCGGTGATCACGCCGAGCACGATCACCTTGGACATCAGATAGGCGGAGCGGGACAGGCCGACGGCCCGTTCCCGTTCGTAGATCACCCGTTCCTTGATCAGTTCTCGTACGGAATTGGCCGCGCCCGAGAAGCACATGCCGACCACGAGAATCAGGGTGATCGTGCCCGAGTCCTGGTTGAACTGGCCCTTCGGCGCTCTGGTGAAGCCGAAGTCCGACGGGATCACGGTACTGACCGCGCCGAGCACGGCGGGCAGGATCACCATCAGCGCCATGAAGCCGCGGTCGGAGGCGATGACCGAGACGTAGCGGCGTATCAGCGTCCACAGCTGGGAGCCCCAGCTCTGCGACTTCTGCATCCGCGCGGGCGGCGCCTGCACGTCGACGGACTGCGGGGCGACGGCGTCGATGTCCGCGGCGTACATCTGGTAGTGCTGCGAACCGCGCCAGCGGCCGGACCAGTCGTAGTCGCGGTAGTTCTCGAACGCGGAGAAGACGTCCGCCCAGCTGTCGTAGCCGAAGAAGTTGAGCGCCTCGTTCGGCGGGCCGAAGTAGGCCACCGCACCGCCCGGCGCCATCACCAGCAGCTTGTCGCACAGCGCCAGCTCGGCGACCGAGTGGGTGACCACCAGGACGGTGCGGCCGTCGTCGGCGAGGCCGCGCAGCAGCTGCATGACGTCGCGGTCCATGCCCGGGTCGAGACCGGAGGTCGGCTCGTCCAGGAAGATCAGCGACGGCTTGGTGAGCAGCTCCAGCGCGACCGAGACCCGCTTGCGCTGACCGCCGGAGAGCGCGGTGACCTTCTTGTCGCGGTGGATGTCGAGCTTCAGCTCGCGCAGCACCTCGTCGATCCGGGCCTCGCGCTCGGCGGTCGCGGTGTCGCCCGGGAAGCGGAGCTTGGCGGCGTACCGGAGCGCCTTCTGGACGGTCAGCTCCTTGTGCAGGATGTCGTCCTGCGGGACCAGACCGATGCGCTGGCGCAGCTCGGCGAACTGCTTGTACAGGTTCCGGTTGTCGTAGAGGACGTCGCCCTCGTTGGCCGGACGGTAGCCGGTGAGCGCCTTCAGCAGCGTGGACTTGCCGGAGCCGGACGGGCCGATGACCGCGATCAGCGACTTCTCGGGAACGCCGAAGGAGACGTCCTTGAGGATCTGCTTGCCGCCGTCGACGGTGACGGTGAGGTGGCGGGCCGAGAAGGAGACGTCACCGGTGTCGACGAACTCCTCGAGCCGGTCGCCGACCAGCCGGAAGGTGGAGTGGCCGACGCCGACGGTGTCGTTCGGGCCGATCACCTGCTGACGGACCGGCTGACCGTTGACGTACGTACCGTTGTGGCTGCCGAGGTCGCGGATCTCGAAGCGGCCGTCGGGCAGCGCCCGGAACTCGGCGTGGTGGCGGGAGACCTGGAGGTCGGAGACGACCAGCTCGTTCTCCAGCGCACGACCGATGCGCATCACCCGGCCCGCGTCCAGCTGGTGGAACGTGGTCGGGCTGCGGTCGCCCTGGCCGGTCCGCGCCTCGGCGGAGCCGCCGGGCCCGCCGCCGTGGCCGTTCTGCGCGTGGTGGTCGCGCGGGTTCTGCTGCTGCGGTACGAACGGCTGCTGCTGCGGGGGCTGCTGCCACCCCTGGGGCTGCTGGCCCTGCTGCGGCCAGCCCGCGCCGGGCTGCTGCTGATACGGCTGCTGCGGGGGCTGCTGGTACTGCTGCGCCTGTTGCTGTGCCTGCTGGGGCTGCTGCTGTGCCTGCTGAGGAGCGCCCATGGCCCCCTGCGGGCTGTACGCGGCGGCACCCGCGCCCGCCCCGGCGCCCGCCCCCGAAACGTTCAGGCGGGGACCATCGGTGGCGTTGCCGAGATGCACGGCCGCACCCGGACCGATTTCCGTCTGTTGGATTCGCTGGCCTTGCACATAAGTGCCGTTGGTGCTGCCGTGATCTTCAATGATCCAACTGCGCCCGCCCCAGCGCACCGTGGCATGCCGCCAGGAGACTCTGGCGTCGTCCAGCACCATGTCGCCCTGTGGGTCACGCCCCACGCTGTATGACCTGGATGGATCAAGCGTCCAGGTCCGTCCGTTCAATTCCAGTACGAGTTCCGGCACTCCATGCCCCACTAGTTGTCCCCCGAGCTACCCCCTGCACAGGGAGTCTAGGGATGGCGAACATCGTGAGGAACTATTTCAGGCTCAGTCGCTTAACCGGAAGTCGGGTTTTGACAAGATGGCATCTCGGGCACGTTGCCCCCTCCGTAAAACCCCCCGGAAAGCGATAAGCGCAGACGGATGGGACCGACCACGGATGATCCGGGCAACTCGCTTCGAGCGGGTCGATCACGACCGGCGTCGGGGTACGGACCGGCGGTGACGCGGTGGCGTCCGGCAGATGAACGTTCCCCACCACCTGGCCGTCCACGACGCGGGCTGCCGCGCGCCGGGCTGCGGTGGCCGGATACGGTGGTAAGACCATGAGCGCATCGCAGATTCCTCCTGCCACCGCCGTCCCGGCCGACGGCGATCCCACCCTCCTTGTCAAGATCTTCGGCAAGGACCGTCCCGGCCTCACCGCCGGGCTCTGCGACACCCTCGCCGCATACGGCGTGGACATAGTCGACATAGAGCAGGTCGTCACCCGGGGCCGCATCGTGCTGTGCGTGCTGGTCACGGCCCCGAAGGGCGACGGGGCGGAGGGGGAGCTGCGGGCCACCGTGCACAGCTGGGCCGAGTCGCAGCGGATGCAGGCCGAGATCATCTCGGGCCGGGGCGACAACCGTCCGCGCGGCACCGGCCGGTCGCACGTCACCGTGCTGGGGCATCCGCTGACCGCCGAGGCGGTGGCCGCGATCGCCTCCCGTATCACCGGCACCGGCGGCAACATCGACCGTATTTTCCGGCTCGCGAAGTATCCGGTGACGGCCGTGGACTTCGAGGTGTCCGGCGCCGAGACGGAGCCGCTGCGCACCGCGCTGGCCACCGAGGCGGCCGACATCGGGGTCGACGTGGCGGTCGTGGCGTCGGGGCTCCAGCGCCGGGCGCAGCGGCTGGTGGTCATGGACGTCGACTCCACGCTGATCCAGGACGAGGTGATCGAGCTGTTCGCGGCCCACGCGGGCTGCGAGGCCGAGGTCGCCGAGGTCACGGCCCGGGCGATGCGCGGTGAGCTGGACTTCGAGCAGTCGCTGCACGCGCGGGTCGCGCTGCTGGCGGGGATCGACGAGTCGGTGGTGGAGAAGGTGCGCGCGGAGGTCCGGCTGACGCCCGGCGCCCGCACCCTGATCCGTACCCTCAAGCGCCTGGGCTACCAGGTGGGGGTGGTCTCCGGCGGCTTCACCCAGGTCACCGATGATCTCCAGGAGCGGCTGGGGCTGGACTTCGCCTCCGCCAACACCCTGGAGGTCGTGGACGGCAAGCTCACCGGGCGCGTGATCGGCGAGGTGGTCGACCGGGCGGGCAAGGCCCGGCTGCTACGGCGCTTCGCGGCCGAGGCGGGGGTGCCGCTGGTGCAGACCGTCGCGATCGGCGACGGGGCGAATGACCTGGACATGCTGAACGCGGCCGGGCTCGGGGTCGCCTTCAACGCCAAGCCGGTCGTACGGGAGGCCGCGCACACCGCGGTGAACGTGCCGTTCCTGGACACCGTGCTGTATCTGCTGGGCGTGACCCGCGAAGAGGTCGAGGCCGCGGACGCGCACGAAGAGGACTGACCACCCCGCCGGGCCCCCGGCTGACCACTCCCGGTTCCGCCCGCCTCGCTGCCGAGGCGGGCGGAACGGTACGGCGGCGGAACGTAGGGCAATACGGCGGCGGGTTTTACTCGTGCGGCGCCCAGAAGTCGTCGAGGCGGCCCACGCCATGCTCGACCGACTTCCACGAGCCGTTGAAGCTCACCACCGCGATCGCGGAGGTGGGGAAGCCGGTGCGGGCCATCCGCTCCCGGGTGCCCTCCGCGGCCTGGCCCGCGAGGGCGTCGGCGAGGGCGTGCACCCCGGGGTTGTGGCCGACCACCAGCAGGTCGGTGATGTCGTCGGACGTCTCGTTGAGAACCGCGATCAGTTCGCCGAGTGAGGCGTCGTACAGCCGCTCCTCGTAGACCGTCTTGGGGCGCTGGGGCAGCTCGTGGACCACGAGCTTCCAGGTCTCCCGGGTACGCACGGCCGTGGAGCAGAGGGTCAGTTCGGGGACCAGACCGGCTTCGGTGAGCCGGCGCCCGGCGAGTGGGGCGTCCTTGCGGCCGCGCTCCGCGAGCGGCCGCTCATGGTCTGCCACCTCGGGCCAGTCGGCCTTGGCGTGTCGGAGAATGACAATCCTGCGGGGCACATCGACGCTCATGCGTCCCAGCTTCGCATGAAACGGCTGGCGAGGCGCAGGGTGTTGAAACGGTGCTCACCAAAGTGAGCGCACAAAGCGAGTGCCCCCGCGCACCGGAGGGTGCCCCCGCGCACGCTCGGTCACGCTCCCAGGTGGCCGAGGGTCTGGCGCACCAGCTCCAGGAACTGCGCGAGGGCGCCGGAGCCGCTGGCGGCCTGCGCGTCGGACGGCCCGGTGAGCAGGAGCAGCAGCACCGCGAAGGCGAGGGTGGGCAGCGCGAGGGCCCACCACGGCAGCCGGACGTCCATGCCACCGTCCGCCGGGTTCGCGGGCCGGGTGGGGGTGCGGGCGGACATGGGGATCGCCTCCGGTCGGGGAACCACGCTGCTTCGGATGGTTCGACGGTACGGAGCGGGCGGGCCGGTTCCCATCCGGTGATCCACCCAGTTCCCCCTGACCCTGGCCCCCTAGGGGATGGTGGTGCTGGCCCCCTCCCCCCGGTGCGGGGGCGGGGGGCGTCAGGGGGAGACGATGGTGGCGATCACGCCGATGACCACCGTGATCCCGAGCATCACGCCCAGGATGAGGAGGAGCTTCTTCTGGCCGTCCGGCGGGTTCTCATCGAGCACTGGCATGCGGTCAGTGTCCCACCCGGCGGTCAGATCTCGTCTTCCAGGGTGCGGTCACGCCCGGCCAGCAGGCCCGTCACGATCTGCGGCACCATCAGCCCGGCCATCAGCGCGAGCGGAGGCCCCCAGCCGCCGCTGTGCTGGTACAGCGTGCCGACCAGCAGCGGGCCCGGGATGGACAGCAGATAGCCGGTGCTCTGGGCGAAGGCGGAGAGCCGGACCACGCCCGCGCTGGTCCTGGCCCGCATGCTGATCATCGTGAGGGCGAGCGGGAAGGCGCAGTTGGCGACGCCGAGCAGGACGGCCCACACCCAGGCGCCGCCCGCCGGGGCCAGCCACAGCCCGGCGTAGCCGATGAGCCCGCAGACGCCGAGGACCACGGCCAGCACGCCCTGGTTGCGCAGCCGGGCCGCCACCCGGGGCAGGACGAAGGCCAGCGGGACGCCCATGGCCATGATGACCGCGAGCAGCACCCCGGAGGTGGAGGCGGAGACCCCCGCGTCGCGGAAGATCTGCGGCATCCAGCCCATGGTGATGTACGCGGCGGTGGACTGGAGGCCGAAGAAGACGGCCATCGCCCAGGCGGTGGGGCTCCGGGTGATCCGGGTGCCCGCAGCGCCGGACGCGGGCTGGTCGGAGGCGGGCCGGTCGGATGCGGGCTCCGGTGTGGCCGGTTGCTCGGAGGGGGCATCTCCCAGCGGTCGCTGGGGGCGGCGGTGCGTACGGTCGCGGGCGAGGAACAGCCAGGGCACCATCGCGACCCCGGCGAGCACCGCCCACACCCCGAGCCCGGCCCGCCAGCTGCCGCCCAGCGCGTCGGTCATGGGCACCGTGGCGGCGGCGGCGCTGGCCGTGCCCAGCGACAGCCCCATGGAGTAGAGGCCGGTCATCGAGCCCACCCGGTCCGGGAACCAGCCCTTGACGATCACCGGCATCAGGATGTTGCTGACCGCGATCCCGGCCAGGCCGAGCGCGCTGGCGCACAGGAAGGCCACGGTCCCGCCCGCGAACGGGCGCAGCGCCAGGCCCGTGGCGATGGCCACGAGACCGGTGCAGACGACGGCTCCGGGGCCGAAGCGGCGGGCCAGCCGGGGCGCGGTGATGCCGAAGACGGCGAAGCAGGCCGCGGGCATCGAGGTGAGCAGTCCGGCGATGGTCCCGCTCATGCCGAGGTCGTCGCGGACCTCCTTCAGGAGCGGGCCGAGGCTGGTGACGGCGGGGCGCAGGTTGAGCGCGGCCAGCAGCAGGCCGACGACCACGATGCGGCGGCGCCACGGCGAGGGCGCGGGGCGCGGTTCGTGGTCCCGTTGGGCGGGGGCCGCGGGGTCGAGCGTCGCGAGGTCGTCGTTGGACATGCCGACCATCATAGAATCATGGGATGAATGCCTGTCCAGTCGATATGTAACCGCCGGGTGACAACCAGACGGCATCATGGAACGGCTCGTTATGGAACGGCCCGTTTCTCAGCAACAGCAGCCCCAGGCACAGGAGAGTCATGCCGCTGACGTCGACCCAGCGCTCCGCCCTCGCCGACCAGGTGATCGCGCAGCTGCGCGCCCAGATCACCTCGGGCGAATGGCCGGTGGGATCGCGGATCCCGACCGAGCCCGAACTGGTCGAGCAGCTCGGGGTGGCGCGCAACACCGTGCGCGAGGCGGTGCGCGCGCTGGCGCACAACGGCCTGCTGGACATCCGGCAGGGCTCGGGCACGTACGTCCTCGCGACCAGCGAGCTGGCCGGGGTCATGCACCGCCGCTTCGCGAGCGCCGACCCGCGGCACGTGGCCGAGCTGCGCAGCGCCCTGGAGACGAAGGCCGCGCAGCTGGCCGCGGAGCGCCGTACCGAACAGGACGTCAAGCAGATCGACGCACAGCTGGACCGGCGCGAGCGGGCCTGGGAGTCCGGTGACGCGGACGCGTTCGTGGAGGCGGACGCGACGCTCCACATGGCGATCGTGGCCGCCGCCCACAACGACGTACTGGCGGCGCTCTACGCGGACCTGGGAGCGGTCGTACGGGACTTCCTGCGCGCCGACGTCGCCGACGACATGAGCCCCGAGGCGTACGTGGACCACGCGCGGCTGGTGGAGGCCATCCGGCAGCGGGACGGGGAACGGGCGGCGGCCGAGGCGAGCACCCACCCGTTCGCCTGCCGCCTCGGGCCCGAGGCCGACTGAGCGCGCTCATCCCGGTCAGCGGCGGTGGGTGACCCACGCCCTGCGGATCTCCTTCCAGCAGCGCTCGTCCAGCTCCACGTGCTGCGCCGGGCCCACCTCCACCCGGCGGCTGTCCATGTCCGGGTCCCACCAGCGGGCGCATTCGACGTGCAGCTGCACCCGGTCGGCGTCGGGGTAGGGGTTGAAGCAGCTGGCGGTGGCGTGCGAGCCGCGCACCGACGCGGAACAGGCGGCCTCGCGCGGCCGGGGGCGCTCCTGTGGGGCGGACGCGACGGATGCGACGGACGCGACGGAGTCGGAGGCGGCGAGGACGCACCCGACCGCGGCGACGATCAGCGAGGCGACCGCGAAGCGACGGGGCGTACGCATGGCAGGACCTCCTCCGCCGGGCTGTCGCTCCGCGAGTCGTGCCTTGTCGTGTCGTGTCTCCACCCTGCGTGCGGCGCCACCCGCCCGCCCGCCCGCTGGTCCGAACGGGTGAGGGCCGCCATGCGAACGGCCGCCGCCCCTGCCCCGCTTTCGCGCGGGGCGGGACGGCGGCCGTATCGACGCGTCCGGGTGCTCAGGCGCCCATCATGTGCACGGTGCTCAGGCGCCCATCATGTGCACGCCGCCGTCGACGTGCACGATCTCGCCGGTGGTGCGCGGGAACCAGTCGGACAGCAGGGCGACGACACCGCGGCCCGCGGGCTCCGGGTCGGTCAGGTCCCAGCCGATCGGGGCCCGGTGGTTCCAGACGTCCGCCAGCTCCTCGAAGCCCGGGATGGACTTCGCGGCCATGGACTTGATGGGCCCGGCCGAGACCAGGTTGCAGCGCACGTTCTTCTCGCCCAGGTCGCGGGCGAGGTAGCGGCTGGTCGACTCCAGGGCGGCCTTGGCCACGCCCATCCAGTCGTACTTCGGCCACGCGAACTGGGCGTCGAAGGTCAGGCCGACGATGGAACCGCCGCGCGGCATGACCGGCAGGCAGGCCATCGTGAGCGCCTTGAGGGAGTACGCCGAGACGTGCACGGCGGTGCCGACGTCCTCCCAGCTGCCCTCCAGGAAGTTGAACGCGCCCTGCGGGCCGAAGGCGATGGAGTGCACGACACCGTCGAGGTCGACGCCCTCCCCCAGGTGCTCGCGCACCTTGTCGGCGAGCCCGTCGAGGTGCTCCTGGTTCTGCACGTCCAGCTCGATGACCGGGGCGGGCTTGGGCAGCCGCTTGGCGATCCGCTCGACGAGGGAGACCCGGCCGAAGCCGGTCAGGATGACCTCGGCGCCCTCCTCCTGGGCGAGCTTCGCGGCGTGGAAGGCGATCGAGGACTCGGTGATGACGCCCGTGACGAGGATGCGCTTACCGGCGAGAATTCCACTCATGACGTTCAGTGACCCATGCCCAATCCGCCGTCGACAGGGATGACGGCTCCAGTGATGTACGCGGCCTCGTCGGAGGCCAGGAAGCGGACCGAGGCGGCGATCTCCTCGGGCTGCGCGTAGCGCGCGACCGGCACCTGCTTGACGATGTTCTCGCGCTGCTCGTCGCTGAGCGCGCGCGTCATGTCCGTGTCGACGAAACCGGGCGCGACCACGTTGACGGTGATGTTCCGCGAGCCCAGCTCCCGGGCGAGCGAACGGGCGAAGCCCACCAGGCCCGCCTTGGACGCCGCGTAGTTCGCCTGCCCGGCGGAGCCCATGAGCCCGACCACCGACGAGATCAGCACCACACGCCCCTTACGGGCCCGCAGCATGCCCCGGTTGGCCCGCTTGACCATGCGGAACGTACCGGTGAGGTTGGTGTCGAGGACGGAGGCGAAGTCCTCCTCCGACATGCGCATCAGCAGCTGGTCACGGGTGACCCCGGCGTTGGCCACCAGAACCTCGACCGCGCCGTGCTTCTCCTCGATCTCCTTGTACGCCTGCTCGACCTGCTCGGGCTCGGTGATGTCGCACTTCACCGCGAGAAAGCCGGCCGGCGGCTCACCGGACCGATAGGTGATGGCGACCTTGTCGCCTGCGTCGGCGAAGGCCCGGGCGATGGCGAGGCCGATGCCGCGGTTGCCTCCGGTGACGAGAACCGAGCGGCTCAAGGGACCACCCTCTCTTGTAGATGTCGTGCTCGACCCCACGCTGTGTCCGTACGTGTGTCGACCCTCGTGCGGAAAAACTACCGGGCTACGGATGGGTTCGGAGAATCGAGCGCGCACAGGGGCGTGTGGCCGACCCTGTCGACTTCCTACAGAAACCCTCAGGAGGAACCCTCAGTGGCATGCCGGGGTCGGCTCCTCCTGCCGCCGGATGTCCCGGTGCGGGGCGCGGAGCCAGATTGGCCCTCATGCGCATCGACAGAGTTTTAGCCATCGCGGCGGGCCTCGCCCTCGCCCTCACCACCGGTGCGGCCGCCTCCGCCGCCCCCGCGCCGTCGTCCTCCACAGTGCAGGAAGCCGTCCGGTTCGAGCTGCCCGAGCCGACCGGCCGGCACCCGGTCGGGAGCACGGAGCTGCATCTCGTCGACCGCGACCGGCCCGACCCCTGGGTCTCGGGAAGGGACCGGGAGCTGATGGTCAGCGTCTGGTACCCGGCGCGTACGACGCACGGGTATCCCCGCCAGCCGTATCTGCGGCCCGGGGCCGCGCGCCACCTGGACGAGTCGGGCTCGTACGGCCTGGCGCGCCCCGGCGAGGTGGACTGGGCCGCGATCCGTACTGACGCGGCCTCGGGAGCCCCGGCCGACAGCCGCGGCAGACGGCCGGTCGTGCTGTACTCACCGGGCCTGGGTATGCCCCGCTCGCTGGGCACCTCGATGGCCATGGAACTCGCGAGCCGTGGCTATGTGGTGGTCACCATGGACCACACCTATGAGACCTCTCCGGTGGAGTTCCCGGACGGCCGGGTCGAACTGGCGAAGGATGCGGGCACGCCCGGGAAGACCAAGAAGGCGATCGACACCCGGGTACGCGACACCCGCTTCGTCCTCGACCAACTCGCTGCCTTACGGGACGGCCGCAACCCCGACGCCGAGGGGCGCCCCCTGCCGCACGGCCTGGGCGGGGCGCTCGACCTGAAGCGGACAGGCATGTACGGCCATTCGGGCGGAGGGGTCACCGCGGCGGAGACCATGCGCGTAGACCCCCGGATCGACGCGGGGATCAACATGGACGGCACGCTTCAGTACAGCGCGACCGAATTCCTCCCCGTGGCCCTGGAAGGGCTGGACCGCCCGTTCATGCTCATGGGCAAGGCGGACCAGACTCACTTGAACAAGCCCTCCTGGCAATCCTTCTGGGACCGCTCTACCGGCTGGAAGCGCGATCTGAGCCTGGAGCGGGCCCGCCACTTCAGCTACACCGACGCCCAGTCGTTCGTGCCCGCCCTGGACGAGGCCCTGGACATCCCGGCCCAGCTCCGTGAGGACTACATCGGCACCGTGGACCCCGAGGGCAGCGTCGCCGCCCAGCGCGCCTACCTCGCGGCGTTCTTCGACCAGCACCTGCGGGGCCGCCCGCAGGATCTGCTGGACGGCCCCTCCCCCGCCCACCCGGAGGTGCGCTTCATTCGGTGAGCCTCGGGGTGAGGCGGATGACGGGCAGTTCGCGATCGGTCTTCTGCTGGTACTGACCGAAGCGTGCCGACGCGTCGGCGATCCCGCGCCAGGCGCGTTCGCGCTCTTCGCCGTGCAGCTGTTCGGCGACGACGGGCACGGTCCGGCCGCCGAGGGTGATGGCTGCCTGGTCGGGGTGAGCGGCGAGGTTGTAGTACCAGGCCGGGTTCTTCGCGGCTCCGTTGGCCGAGGCCACGATCAGCCAGCTTCCGTCCTCCCCGGGGAACCAGCACACCGGGGATTTACGGGGCTCACCGCTCTTCTTGCCGACCGTGGTCAGAACGAGCGCGTCCAGGCCGCCGAGCATCTCACCGCCGCCTTTGCGGACGATCTGGCGCATGGTCACCTTGTTCAGCCAGCGAACCGCGGCTCCGGGCTGCCGTGCCCCGTATGTGCCGGGGCGGGTCGTGAAGCTCATGGTGCGTCTCCGGTTCAGCCGAGGGCGGGGTAGTCGGTGTAGCCACGGTGGTCGCCGCCGAAGGAGGTGGCGCGGTCCGGAGCGTTGAAGGGGCCGCCCGCGGCGAGACGGACGGGGAGGTCGGGGTTGGCGAGGTAGAGCGCCCCGTAGGCGATCAGGTCGGCGGTGCCGTCCTCGATGAGGGCCAGCGCGTCGGGGCCGGTGGGCTCCGTACCGGTAGAGGGGTTGAGGACGAAGGTGCTCGGCCACGCCTTGCGCAGCCGCACGGTCAGGTCGCGGATCTCGGGAGCCTCCATCTGGTGGAGGTAGGCCAGGCCGAGCGGGGCGAGCGCGTCCACCAGGGCGGTGTAGGTGGCCTCAACGTCCGCCCGGTCGCTCTCGTCGATGTCGTTGAAGGGGTTGCCAGGCGAGATGCGGAGGCCGACCCGGTCCCCGCCGATGGCCTCGGCCACGGCCCGCGCGGTCTCGACGGCGAAGCGGATCCGCCGCTCGGGGCTGCCGCCCCAGGCGTCGGTGCGCCGGTTGGAGTTGGGCGCGAGGAACTGGTGGATCAGGTAGCCGTTGGCGCCGTGCAGCTCCACGCCGTCGAAGCCCGCCTCTACGGCGTTGCGCGCGGCGGCGGCGAAGTCGGCGACGGTTTCCGCGATCTCCGTCTCGGTCAGCTCGTGCGGCGTGACGAAGTCCTGCGGACCGTCGTGCGTATAGACCTGGCCCTGGGCCGCGACCGCGGAGGCGCCGACCGGAGTGAGCCCCATCAGGCTCGGGTGCCCGACCCGGCCGGTGTGCATCAGCTGGAGGAAGATCCTGCCGCCCTCGGCGTGCACGGCGTCGGTGACCTTGCGCCAGGCCGCGATCTGCTCGGCGGAGTGGATGCCGGGGGTGTCCGGATACCCCTGTCCGACCACCGAAGGCTGCGTGCCCTCGGTGACGATCAGCCCGGCACCCGCCCGCTGCGCGTAGTAGGTCGCCATCAGCTCGGTGGCGCTCTGCCCGGGACCGTACGCACGGCTGCGGGTCATGGGCGCCATCACGATGCGGCTGGACAGGGGGATGCCGCCGAGGTTGTAGGGGGCGAAGGCCGTTGTCATGATCAGGCTCCTGTTCGGCTGGGGTGCGCGGCACCACACGATGCCATTGCCTGTCCGAACAAGTAAATGCGCGGATCGATTCCTCGAAGACTGTGATGCACGTCACCCATTGCGCCTGCTTGAGCACCTGACACCCCCTCCCAGGCGGCGGCAAGGGCGGCGATAGAATGTCCCTGCCCAGGCAATCATCACTGCGAGAGGGTCATGAAGGACGTGTCGAACGATCCCGGCGCCGCATCACCCGCGGACTGCTCCGCCGCGGACATGGCCCGCCCGCCGATGCCGCCCTCGATCCGGGCGGGAGCCATGAACCACGCGATCTTCCGCGTGGCCCGCCTGCACCGGATGCTCGCCGGACAGCTCCTGCGCCGCGTGGGACTGCACCCCGGGCAGGAGCTCGTCATGATGCAGCTCTGGGACCTCGGCCCGCAGCGCCAGACCGACCTCGTACGCCTCCTCGGATCGGACGCGGCCACCATGACCCGCACGGTCAAGCGCCTGGAACACGCGGGCTTCGTCCGTCGCCGCCCCAGCGAATCCGACAAGCGCGCCACCATCATCGAACCCACGGCCGCCAGCCTCGCCCTGCGCAAGGAAGTCGAACAGGTATGGGCGGACCTCGAGGAAAGCACCGTCGACGGCCTGGCCGAGGAGGAACAGGAAGCCACGATCCGCGCCCTGGCCCGCATCGAGGACAGCCTCAGCCGAGCAGCCGAACGCCAGCCGCCCCTCGCGTAGTCGGCACGGTCACCGCGCGGGCGGGGCGGGGGTGTTCGCGGGGGCGGTGGGGTGCTCCGTGGGGTCCTCCGGCCGTGGGGGGATCGGCGTTACGAGGCCGGGGCGGGCGGCCAGGAGGCCGCAGATCAGCTCGGGCACCACCAGCAGGAGCAGCAGGCCGATCGACGGCTCCCAGCCGCCGGTGACGCTGTGCAGCACGCCGAAGGTCAGCGGGCCCGTGGCCGCGAGGAGGTATCCGCCGGACTGGGCCATGCCCGAGAGGCGTGCCGTGACCGCGGCCGTGGGTGAGCGCAGGTTGAGGAGGGTGAGGGCGATCGGGAACGCGCTGCCCGTGGCGACCCCGAAGACCGCGACCCAGACCCATCCGGCCTGGGGAGCCAGGAGCAGGCCGCCGAGTCCGATCGCCATCAGGGTGACGACCCCGAGGACGAGCGGGCGTTGGTCGCGCAGGCGGGCGGCGACGACGGGGACGACGAAGCCGAGGGGGATTCCGATGATGATGATGACCGAGTTCATCATCCCGGCGGTGGCGGGCGCGTACCCGTGGTCGCGCATCATCTGAGGGAGCCACGCCGTCAGCGTGTAGAACATCAGCGACGTCATGCCCATGAAGACCGTGAGGGACCACGCCAGCGGCGAGCGCAGCAGCGCTCCCTTCTCCGCGCGGGCGGGCATCCGTTCCGGCGGCTGCTTCCGCCCGCGGAGGGCGAGCGGGCACCAGACCAGGGCCGCGATCAGGGACGGGGCCGCCCACGCGGCGAGAGCCAGCCGCCAGCCGCCCGTGTGGTCCAGGGGGACGGCCAGGCCCGCCGCGGCGGCGCCGCTGACGGACATCAGCATCATCGCCAGGCCGGTGAGCGGGCCCACGTGGCGGGGGAACGCGCGTTTGATGACCGCGGGCACCAGCACGTTGCCCGTGGCGATCCCGGCTCCGGCCAGCACGGTGCCGGTGAACAGCGCCGCCTGGGCGGGGACCACGCGCAGCAGGAGCCCGGCGGTGAGCACGACGAGCGCCACGGTGATCGCCGCCTGGGCGCCGATGCGGCGGGCGAGCACGGGGGTGAGCGCGGAGAAGATGCCGAGGCACAGCTCCGGCAGGGTGGCGAGCACCCCGGCCTCGACGCCGGTGAGCCCGAAGGTGTCCTGGAGTTGGCCCAGGACCGGGGGTATGCCGGTGATGGCCGCCCGCAGGTTGAGGGTCAGCAGCACCAGGCCGATGAGGGTCCAGAGGGCTGTGAGGCGAGTGATACGGGGTGTGGACGTCATGTCGCCCGACCGCGGCGGGGGTGCCGGGTGCCGTGTCCGCCCGCGGCGAGTGCCTTGCCGTCGATGCCGTACGGGACCAGGAGCATCCGAAGCCGTCCGCAGCCGCAGCGGCTCCAGACCACGACGCCCTCGCTGGTGGTGTGCCGGGAAACGATGGTGCTCGTGTCGGTGCACATGGCAGCAGGATGACCCTGGGCGACCGTTGCGGTCCATTGCACGTTTTGCGGGTGGTGTGTGCAAGATAGTTTCATGATTGACCTGCGTCGGCTTCACATGCTCCGCATGGTGCACCAGCAGGGCACGGTCACCGCGGCCGCCGAGGCCCTGCACCTCACCCCGTCGGCGGTCTCCCACCATGTGCGCGAGCTGGCGCGCGAGCTCAAGGTGCCGCTCCTGGAGCCGCAGGGCCGCGGCGTCCGGCTGACCCCGGCCGCGCTCCTGCTGATCGACCACGCCGACGCGCTGCTGGCCCGGTGGGAGGAGGCGCAGGCGGAGCTGGAGTCGTACCGGGCGGGCATGACCGGGCCGCTGCGCATCGCGGGCTTCACCACCGCGATCAGCGGCCTGATCGCCCCCGCGGCCGGGCGGCTGCGGCACAGCCACCCCGACCTCCTGGTGCAGGTGCGCGAGCGCGACACCGTGGAGAGCATGGACCTGCTGGTGGCGGGCGAGGTGGATCTCGCGCTCGTGGAGCCCATCGAGGGCGGGCCGCAGCCGGATGACGCGCGGTTCGAGCAGAGCCCCCTGCTGGAGGAGCCGTACTTCCTGCTGGTGCCCGCCGACCACCCGCTGGCGCGGGTGGGGTCGGTGCGGCTGGAGGACGCGGCGGCCGAGGACTGGATCGTCGCCGACCCGGGCACCTGCGACCACGCCCAGCGGGTGCGGGTGCTGTGCGCGTCGGCCGGGTTCTCGCCGCGGATCGTGCACGCCGCCACCCAGTGGCCGGCGGTCTGGTCGCTGGTCGGGAACGGGCTGGGCGTCTCGCTGATCCCGCGGCTGGCCGAGGGCCCGGCGGGCGGGGCGGTGGCGCGGGTTCCGGTGTCGAGCGAGAAGATGCCGACGCGGCGGATCCTCACCTGTGTGCGCCGGGGCAGTCGGCACAACCCGCTGGTCGACCTCGGGATACGGGCGCTGGAGGACGCGGCGCGCGACCACGGGACCATGGAGGACTGGCCCCGATCCGCCTGATGGCTCACCGCCGCCTCCGCCGGGTAACGCGATGGACACCCCCGGTGTCGTACCGGCATGGTTCACTGCGGTCGGACATACATCGACGAAGGGGTCGCCCGTGTCGCACGAGATCGATCCGTCCTTCCTCGCGCTGCCGTTGCACGCGCTCGCCGACGCGGCGCTGGCGCGGGCGCGGGCGTTGGGGGCCGAGCATGCGGACTTCCGGTTCGAGCGGGTGCGCAGCGCCTCGTGGCGGCTGCGGGACGCCCGGGTCGCGGGGTCGTCCGACATCACGGACCTGGGGTACGCGGTGCGGGTGGTGCACGGGGGGAGCTGGGGGTTCGCCTCCGGGGTGGATCTGTCGATGGACGCGGCGGCGCGGGTGGCCTCGCAAGCGGTGGCGATGGCGAAGCTGTCGGCCAAGGTGATCGAGGCGGCCGGATCGGACGAGAAGGTGGAGCTGGCGGACGAGCCGGTGCACGCCGACAGGACGTGGGTGTCGTCGTACGAGATCGATCCGTTCGAGGTGCCGGACACGGACAAGACCGGGCTGCTGGCCGAGTGGAGTTCGCGGCTGCTGGCGGCGGACGGGGTGGCGCATGCGGACGCGTCGCTGCTGACCGTCCATGAGAACAAGTTCTACGCGGACACGGCGGGCACCACGACCACCCAGCAGCGGGTGCGGCTGCATCCGCAGCTGACCGCGGTGGCGGTGGATCCGGCGAGCGGCGAGTTCGACTCGATGCGCACGCTGGCCCCGCCGGTCGGCCGCGGCTGGGAGTACCTCACCGGGGGCGGGACCGGTAGCTGGGACTGGGACGCGGAGCTGGCCGAACTGCCCGGGCTGCTGGCTGAGAAGATGGCGGCGCCGTCGGTCGAGGCGGGCTCGTACGACCTGGTGATCGATCCGTCCAATCTGTGGCTGACGATCCATGAGTCGATCGGCCACGCGACCGAGCTGGACCGGGCGCTGGGGTACGAGGCGGCGTACGCGGGGACGTCGTTCGCCACCTTCGACCAGCTGGGCAGCCTGCGGTACGGCTCGGAGATCATGAACGTCACCGGCGACCGGACCGCCGAACACGGACTGGCCACGATCGGGTACGACGACGAGGGCGTGGCCGCGCAGTCCTGGGACCTGGTGAAGGACGGCAGGCTGGTGGGGTATCAACTGGACCGCAGGATCGCCCGGTTGACCGGCCTGGGTCGGTCCAACGGGTGTGCGTACGCCGATTCGCCGGGGCATGTGCCGGTGCAACGGATGGCGAACGTGTCGCTGCGGCCCGACCCCGACGGCCCGGCCACGGACGGGCTCATCGGCGATGTCGAGAACGGGCTCTATCTGGTCGGCGACCGCTCATGGTCGATCGATATGCAGCGCTACAACTTCCAGTTCACGGCGCAGCGGGCGTACCGCATCCGGAACGGGGAGCTGGCCGGGCAGGTGCGGGACTTCGCGTACCAGGCGACCACCACCGACTTCTGGGGCTCGATGACGGCGGTCGGCGGGCCGCAGACGTACGTCCTGGGCGGCGCCTTCAACTGCGGCAAGGCCCAGCCCGGCCAGGTCGCGTCGGTGTCGCACGGCTGCCCGTCCGCGCTCTTCCGCGGCGTGAACATCCTCAACACCACCCAGGAGGCGGGAGCATGAGCGTGAAGCCGCACGAAATCGTGGAGCGCACCCTGGAGCTGTCCCGCGCGGACGGCTGTGTGGTGATCGCGAACGAGACGTCGACCGCCAACCTCCGCTGGGCGGGCAACGCGCTGACCACCAACGGCGTCACCCGCGGCCGCACCCTGACCGTGGTGGCCACGGTGGACGGCGCGGAGGGCACCGCCTCCGGGGTGGTGTCCCGGTCGGCCGTGACCGCCGAGGAGCTGGAGCCGCTGGTACGGGCCGCCGAGGCGGCCGCGCGGGAAGCGGGCCCGGCCGAGGACGCCCAGCCGCTGGTCGAGACCCGGCCCGCCTCCCCCGGCTTCGCCGACTCCCCCGCCGAGACCTCCTCGGAGGTGTTCGCGGCGTTCGCGCCCGCCCTCGGCGAGGCGTTCGCCGCGGCCCGCGCGGGCGGCCGGGAGCTGTACGGGTTCGCCAGCCATGAGGTGACCACCAGCTACCTGGGCACCTCCGGCGGGCTGCGGCTGCGCCACGACCAGCCGAGCGGCACGCTGGAGCTGAACGCCAAGTCGCCGGACATGACGCGCTCGGCCTGGGCCGGGCGGGCGACCCGGGACTTCACGGACGTGGACCCGGCCGCGATCGACACCGAGCTGGCCCGGCGGCTGCGCTGGGCCGAGCGGAAGGTCGAGCTCCCGGCGGGCCGCTACGAGACGCTGCTGCCCCCGACCGCCGTCGCCGATCTGCTGATCTACCAGCTGTGGTCCTCGTCGGCCCGGGACGCCGCGGAGGGCCGTACGGTCTTCAGCAAGCCGGGCGGCGGCACCCGGGTCGGGGACACGCTGTCGGAGCTGCCGCTGACGCTGCGCAGCGACCCGCACGAGCCGGGTCTCGAGGCGGCGCCGTTCGTGATCGCGCACTCCTCCGGGGACGACGCGTCGGTGTTCGACAACGGGCTGCCGCTGCCCGCCACCGACTGGATCCGGGACGGGGTGCTGAAGCACCTGGTCACCACCCGGCACTCGGCGGGGCTGACCGGGCTGCCCCTGGCCCCGGGGATCGACAACCTGATCCTGGACGCGGGCGGCACCCGCTCGCTGGAGGAGATGGTCGCCTCGACCGAGCGGGGCCTGCTGCTGACCTGTCTGTGGTACATCCGCGAGGTCGATCCGGCCACCCTGCTGCTGACCGGGCTGACCCGGGACGGGGTGTATCTGGTGGAGGGCGGCGAGGTGGTCGGCGAGGTGAACAACTTCCGGTTCAACGAGTCGCCGGTGAGCCTGCTGTCCCGCGCCGCCGAGGCGGGGCGCACCGAGCCGACCCTGCCGCGCGAGTGGGGCGACTACTTCACCCGGGCCGCGATGCCCGCGCTGCGGATCCCGGACTTCAACATGAGCTCGGTCAGCAAGGGGGTGTGAGGCAGCAGGGGGTGTGAGACAGCAAGGGGGTGTGGGCCCGGCCGGACGATATTGAGTCCGGCCGTGCGGGACCGGCGAATAGACTGGTCCCCGCCCATCCGTCCGCTCCCCACTCTCACCAGGATCCCCATGACACGCCTCGGCGCATCCGTCGCCCGCGCCCGCGAGCTGCTCGACCAGGACCTCTCCTCCGACAAGACCGTCGAGCAACTGCTCGTCGAGACGTCCGCGCGGCGCTCCCTCGATCTGAGCGACCTGTCGGCCCAGGAGCAGGCCGAGCTGATCGCCTCCCGTTCGGTCGAGGTCCTGCCGGGGATCAAGGAGCTGGCCGAGCGGATCGAGGAGCGCCGGTCCGCTGGCCAGGGCCTCGCCATCAAGCTGGGCATCGACCCGACGGCCGCCGATGTGCACCTCGGCCACACCGTGCCGATGATCGTCCTCAACCGCTTCCAGCGGATGGGGCACGACGTCACGCTGCTGATCGGTGACTTCACGGCCAAGATCGGCGACCCGTCGGGGCGTACGGCCGAGCGCCCGCCGCTCACCGACGACGACATCGCGCGGAACCTCGCGGGCTACCAGGAGCAGGTCCGGCCGTTCTTCGACTTCGAGAAGGTCAGCTTCCGGCAGAACAGCGAGTGGCTGTCGCCGTACACCTTCCCGGAGTTGCTGGGGCTGCTCGCCCAGGTGCCGGTGTCGCAGCTGCTCCAGCGCGAGGACTTCCGCAACCGGCTGGCCGCGGGGTCCGGGCTGACCATGTCCGAGCTGCTGTACCCGATCGCGCAGGGCCTGGACTCGGTGGCGCTGGAGAGCGACGTGGAGCTGGGCGGCGCCGATCAGCTGCTGAATCTTCAGATGGGCCGCAAGCTGATGGAGCTGCGCGGGCAGCAGCCGCAGCTGGTCGTCACCATGCCGCTGATCGAGGGCACGGACGGCACCGGCGCCAAGATGTCGAAGTCCAAGGGCAACTACGTGGCGCTCAGCGCGCCCGCCGACGATGTCTTCGGCAAGATCATGTCGATCCCGGACCGGTTGATGAAGCCGTACCTGGAGGCGTGGACGGAGTGGACGGACGCGGAGATCGCCGCCGCGACCACCCGGCTGGAGACCAAGTCGCTGCACCCGATGGACCTCAAGAAGGTGCTGGCGGGTGAGGTCGTGGCGGCGCTGTACGGCGTCGAGGCGGCGATGAAGGCGCGCGCGGGCTTCATCGCGCAGTTCTCCAAGAAGAGCTTCACCGACGTCGGGACGCTGCCGGTGGTCGACGCCGCGGAGCACGGCGGCGAGACCATCGCGACCGTGCTGAGCAAGGTCCTGGAGTTCCAGCCGAGCGCGTCGGCGGCCCGCCGGGTCGCCAAGCAGAACGGCCTGCGGCTGGTCGTGGAGGCCGAGGACGGTCAGAAGGCGATCGTGCTCGCCGAGGCCCAGGCGGTACGGCCGCTGGCCGAGGTGGTCGCGGAGGTGCTGGCGGACGCCGGGCTCACCCCGGCCTCCGGCGGGGTCTACCTCAAGGCCGGACGGAAGATCGCCCAGCTCCAGGGCGTGTGACCCCTCGCATCCCGGCTCACATCCCGGACAGAGCGGCGGCCGGTGCGCTTCCACCATGCGCGCCGGCCGCCGCGGCTTCCGCGGTGCGCTCCCGGCCCTAGGGGTGCCTTGCCCCTAGACCCCGCTCAGGCCCGTTCTCTCCTGCCGCCGTGGCGGATCGTCTGCCACAGCGGGGTGCCGAGCGCGACGATCACGATGGCCCCGGCCAGCTGGAGCAGATGCCGGATCCAGTCGAATCCGCCGGTGTGCCTGACCCCGATCCACCCGGCCACCGCATTGCCGACGATGGCTCCGAGGATGCCGTAAATGCAGGTCAGCCACAGCGGGATGTCTTGCTTGCCCGGCAGGATCGCCCTGGCGATCACACCGAGAATGACTCCTACGACAATCGCCCACAGCCAGTTCATGTCGCCTCCTGACGCGGCGGGGGATGCGCGTTTCCTCCCAGTGTTCGACCGTTTTCGCTACGGCGCATGTCGAAGCGTCCCGTACGCGCCGTGGCGTACGGCCGTCGCCACCCATCGGGGTGCCCCGGTCTCGAACCGTATGGGGGCGCGGCGTAACGTTGAGTACGTATCGGAGCGGGGGGTACCTGCTCGGGGACCAGGTGGTGGAACGTGATGCGGAAGCACAGCGAGACCGAGGTCTTCCGGATCACCGGGGCCCGTCAGGGGCTGGCCGAGGACGTGCGCGGCCGGCAGCGGCGCTATGTGATCTCGATGTCGGTGCGGACGGTGGCGGTCGTGCTGGCGGCCGTGTTGTGGAACGTCGAGCGCCATGTGGCCATCGTTGCCCTGGTGCTGGGTGTGCTGCTGCCCTATGTGGCGGTGGTGATCGCGAACGCGGGCCGGGAGAACGCCCCTTCGCTCCCCACGACCTTCGTCTCGACGCCGCTGCGCCCGATGCTCAACCCCGGCCGGGACGAGACACCATCGGATGCGGAACCGCCTTCGGCACCGCATGCGGCGCCGCATTCGGCAGCGGCGGAATCCGGTCCGGAAGATGCCGCACATACCAGCGAGGATGGACGCGGGGGACACGGCTGACCTGCCGCGTTTCCGTAAGCTCAGGAAAACCTCAGATCAATCATGCTGTTCCGGTGCACCGCGCCCTATCCCTCGTGACATACTTCGTACGCGCTCCGCATCCCCCGTCGGAGCGACGGACCGACGCCGGGCGGCTCCCCCCGTGGCTGCCCGGCGTCGTCATGTCCGCGCCGGTTTCCGTAGCATCTGCGGTGTGAACATCCTCGACACCGCCACCGAGACCGACACCCCGATCTGCTCCGCCAAGGGCTGCCGCGCCCCCGCCGTCTGGGTGCTGGCCTGGAACAACCCCAAGATCCACACCCCGGAACGGCGGAAGACCTGGCTGGCGTGCGAGGAGCACCGCGAGCATCTGTCGAAGTTCCTGGGCATGCGCGGCTTCCTGAAGGACGTCGTGTCCCTGGAGGAGTGGTCGGCCGCCGAAAACCAGTGATCCGGCCGCGGAGGCCGGTGATCGACCGCGGACGCCGGTGATCGACCGCGGACGCCGGTGATCCGTCCGCGGTCGCCGGTGGTCAGCCGCCGATCGCTGACATCGGGCGGTCCGGCTGGAGGAACGACGGGTCGTCCAGCCCGGACCCCGCCTTCTTCCCCCACATCGCCTGCCGCCACAGCCGGGCGACCTCCTCGTCCGGCGCCCCGGAGCGCAGCGCGCCCCGCAGGTCGGACTCCTCGCGTGCGAACAGGCAGGTGCGCACCTGTCCGTCGGCGGTGAGCCGGGTGCGGTCGCAGGCGCGGCAGAAGGGGCGGGTGACGGAGGCGATGACGCCGACGCGGGCCGGGCCGCCGTCGACCAGCCAGCGCTCGGCGGGGGCGGAACCGCGCTCGTCCTCGCCCTCCGCGGTGAGCGTGAAGCGGGTGCGCAGGCTCTCCAGGATGTCCCCGGCGGTGATCATGCCCTCGCGCTGCCAGCCGTGCTGGGCGTCGAGCGGCATCTGCTCGATGAAGCGCAGCTCGTAGCCGCTGTCCAGGGCCCAGGCGAGAAGGTCGGGGGCCTCGTCGTCGTTGAGTCCGGGCATCAGCACGGCGTTGACCTTGACCGGGGTGAGCCCGGCGGAGTGCGCGGCGGCGAGGCCGCGCATCACGTCGCCGTGGCGCTTGCGGCGGGTCATGGTCTGGAAGACGTCGGGGCGCAGGGTGTCGAGCGAGACGTTGACCCGGTCCAGACCGGCGTCGCGCAGGGCGGCGGCGGTGCGCTCCAGGCCGATGCCGTTGGTGGTCAGGGACATCTCGGGCCGCGGGGTGAGGGCGGCACAGCGCTCGACGATGGAGACGAGGCCGGGCCGCAGCAGCGGCTCACCGCCGGTGAAGCGGACCTCGGTGACGCCGAGGTCGGTGACGGCGATCCGGATCAGCCGGACGATCTCGTCGTCGGTGAGCAGATCCGGTTTGGCGAGCCACTGGAGTCCCTCTTCCGGCATGCAGTAGGTGCACCGCAGGTTGCACCGGTCGGTCAGGGAGACACGCAGGTCGGTGGCGACTCGACCATAGGTGTCGATCAGCATGTCGGCGGCCCCTCACGGTTCGCTTGCGTGCGCTGCGATCAATTGTCCCGCACCGTACGCGAAGGCAGTGACATCGAGGGGCCGCCGGGGCGTCAGTGGGCGCCGTGTCCGGTGAGCGAGCGGACCTCCAGTTCGGCGTACTTGGCCTTGTCCGGCTCCTCCTTGGAGACGATCGTGCCCAGCCAGCCCAGCAGGAAGCCCAGCGGGATGGAGATCAGGCCGGGGTTCTCCAGCGGGAACCAGTGGAAGTCGATGTCCGGGAACATCGAGGTCGGCTTGCCGGAGACGACGGGCGAGAAGAGCACCAGGAAGACGGAGGAGATGAGTCCGCCGTAGATCGACCAGAGGGCGCCCTGGGTGGTGAAACGTTTCCAGAACAGGCTGTAGAGGATGGTCGGCAGATTGGCGGAGGCGGCGACCGCGAAGGCGAGGGCGACGAGCCCCGCGACGTTGAGATCTCGGGCGAAGACCCCGAGGACGACGGCGACGGTTCCGATGCCGACGGTGGCCCAGCGGGCGGCCCCGATCTCCTCCTTCTGGGTCGCCTGGCCCTTGCGGATCACGTTGGCGTACAGGTCGTGGGCGAAGGACGACGAGGAGGCGAGGGTGAGCCCGGCGACCACGGCGAGGATGGTGGCGAACGCCACCGCGGAGATCACCGCGAGCAGGATCGCGCCGCCGGTGGAGTCCGCGCCGCCGCCGATCTCCTCGGCGAGCAGGGGCGCCGCGGTGTTGCCGGACTTGTTGGAGGCGATGATCGCGTCGTGGTCCAGCAGGGCCGCCGCGCCGAAGCCCAGCGCGATCGTCATCAGGTAGAAGCCGCCGATGATGCCGATCGCCCAGTTGACCGACTTACGGGCGGCCTGGGCGGTGGGGACGGTGTAGAAGCGGATGAGGATGTGCGGCAGTCCGGCGGTGCCGAGGACCAGCGCGATGCCGAGCGAGAGGAAGTCGAGCTTGGAGGTGGCGTTGACCCCGTACTTCAGGCCCGGCTCCAGGAACGCACTGCCCATGCCGCTGTTCTTGGCCGCCTCGCCCAGCAGTTCGGAGACGTTGAAGTTGAACTTGAGCAGCACCAGGAAAGTGATCAGCAGCGTTCCCGCGATGAGCAGGACGGCCTTGACCATCTGCACCCAGGTGGTGCCCTTCATGCCGCCGATGGTGACGTAGAGCATCATCACCACGCCGACCAGCACGACGATGAGGATCTTCCCGGCCTCGCTGGTGATGCCCAGCAGCAGCGAGACGAGGACGCCCGCGCCCGCCATCTGGGCCAGCAGGTAGAAGATCGACACGACGATGGTGGAGACGCCCGCGGCGGTGCGCACCGGGCGCTGGCGCATCCGGTAGGCGAGTACGTCGCCCATCGTGTAGCGGCCGGAGTTGCGCAGCGGTTCGGCGACCAGGAGCAGGGCGACCAGCCAGGCGACGAGGAAGCCGATGGAGTACAGGAAGCCGTCGTAGCCGGAGAGCGCGATGGCCCCGGCGATGCCGAGGAAGGACGCGGCGGACATGTAGTCGCCGGAGATGGCGAGCCCGTTCTGGAAGCCGGAGAACTGTCTGCCACCTGCGTAGAAGTCGTTGGCGTCCTTGGTCTGCCGGCCCGCCCAGACGGTGATGGCCAGGGTCGCCACGACGAAGACCGTGAAGAGCGTGATGATCAGCGGACGGTTGTCCGACGCGCTCTCGGCCGCAAGCACGTAGTCGCTCATGAGCTATCCCCCAGACGGGCCTTGATGGCCTCCGCGCGCGGATCGAGCTTGGCGGCGGCGTGCCGGGAGTACCACCAGGCGATGAGGAAGGTGGTCAGGAACTGGGCGAGGCCGAACACCAGGGCGACGTTGATGTTGCCGATGAGCTTGGTGCCCATGAAGCCGCCCGCGTAGTTGGACAGCAGGACGTAGAGCAGGTACCAGCTGACGAACGCGATGGTCAGCGGGAAGGCGAACGAGCGGTGTGCGGTGCGCAGTTCGCCGAATTCGGGGCTCGCCTGCACCTCGTCGTACGGGGGGCGATGTTGCTGCCGCTGATCGTCGGGACGATCGCTGGCCGGTGCGGTATCCACGGTCTCTCCTGGTGAGTGGGTCCGACGGGGACGTACGACGGCGACGGTGATCCGGATCACGCATCGTAAATCGGGAGTGAGGTCCACAACAGGGTCTGGTGGTTGAAAGACGGAGAGAGATTCGGAGGAACGTTTGGATCCGGGCGCTGTGGCGGGCTTTCTTCCGGAATGTATTGATACCCGGCGATGATCAGCGATAGCTTCGCTCGTCATGTACCCGCCCACGCGCATCCGCGCTGCGGCGGTCGTTACGGATGAGGTGGAGACCCCATGGCTCAGCTGAGATCGGATGCCCCCAGACCCGGGACAGGTTCCACTGCGCGAAAGAAGTCTTCCGGATCGCGGGGGCTGACGCCGCGGGCCGTCGCCATACCCGCCGCCTTAGCGCTCACCGGCGCGCTGGCGTTCCTGCCGACCACGGCGGGCGCGATCGGGCAGGACAACCCCGCCCCCGCCGCCCCGGCCGCGACCGCCGACGACGGCCCGTCGCTCAGCTACGTCGTCAACGTCCGCCCGGGCCACCGCGACAGCTCGCGGATCGAGAAGGCGATCAAGCAGGCCGGCGGCACGGTCGTCACCTCGTACGACCGGATCGGCGTCATCGTCGCCCACTCGGCGAACCCCGACTTCGCCAAGACCCTCCGTACGGTCCGCGGCGTCGCCTCCGCCGGTGCCACCCGCACCGCGCCGCTGCCCGCCCAGTCCACCGGCGACGTCGGCACCCCGAAGCTGCTGAGCGAGAAGGAGCGCAAGGCGGTCGCGGCCCGTGCCAAGGCCGGTCAGGACCCGCTGGAGCCGCTCCAGTGGGACCTGCCCGCCATCAAGGCGGACAAGGCCCATGAGAAGACCCTCGGCAGCCGCAAGGTGACGGTCGCGGTCATCGACACCGGCGTGGACGACACCCACCCCGACCTCGCGCCCAACTTCGACCGCAAGGCCTCGGTCAACTGCGTGTCCGGAAAGCCGGACACGGCCGACGGCGCCTGGCGGCCCAGCGCCGAGGAGAGCCCGCACGGCACGCACGTCGCGGGCGAGATCGCCGCCGCGAAGAACGGCATCGGCGTCACCGGGGTCGCCCCGGGCGTCAAGGTGTCCGGCATCAAGGTGTCCACGACCGCCGGGTTCTTCTACACCGAGGCCGTCGTCTGCGGCTTCATGTGGGCCGCCGAGCACGGTGTCGACGTCACCAACAACAGCTATTACACCGACCCGTGGTACTTCAACTGCACCGGAGACCCGGACCAGAAGGCCCTGGTCGACGCGGTGCGCCGGGCCTCGTCGTACGCCGAGCGCAAGGGCGTGGTCAACGTGGCGGCGGCGGGCAACGAGAACTACGACCTCACCTCCGACAAGATCACCGACACCTCCAGCCCGAACGACACCACCCCCGGTGAGCGGGTCATAGACCCCAGCACCTGCCTGGACATCCCGACCCAGCTGCCGGGCGTCGTCACCACCGCCTCGACGGGCGCCAAGGGGCTCAAGTCGTCGTTCTCCAACCACGGGCTCGGCGTCATCGACGTCGCGGCCCCCGGCGGCGACAGCACCGTCTACCAGAAGCCCGCTCCCCCGGCCCAGGACGGCCGGATCTACAACACGCTCCCGGGCGGCAAGTACGGCTACATGGCGGGCACCTCGATGGCCTCCCCGCACGCGGCGGGCGTCGCGGCGCTCATCAAGAGCACCCACCCGCGGGCCTCCGCCGCAATGGTGAAGGCCCTCCTGAAGGCCCAGGCCGACGACACCGCCTGCCCGACGTCGTACGACATCGACGGCGACGGCAAGATCGACGCGGTGTGCGAGGGCGGCAAGGGCTACAACGGCTTCTACGGGGCCGGGCTCGTGGACGCCCTGGACGCGGTCAAGAAGTGACGCGCTGACAGGATGTACGGGCCGCCGGGCAGCACTTCCGCCCGGCGGCCCGTGCGTGTTCCCGGTGCCCTCCGACCCGGCCCGGATCGTCCGGCTCAGGCGGCTGCCGGAAGCGCCCTGAGCGGTGCTTCGCGGGCCGTCCGGCGCAGCAGTCCGGCGGTCAGCAGGTACTGCGCGGCGCAATAGGTGGCCATGATCCAGAACTGCGGTACGGGCAGCTGCGGCCAGTCCGCGAGACCGGCCGCGATCAGGCCGTCGGAGAGCAGGAACAGCGCCCCGCCGAGCCCGGTCCACGGGCCCGCCCGCAGCGCGCCCAGCGCCATCGTCGTCAGCAGCAGGCTGTACGCGGCGACCGGGACGCGCAGCCCCGCGTCCAGACCTGGCCACAGCGCGGCCGTGCTGCCGAGCCACACCGCCCCGTACCCGGCCGCCACCCACGGCCCCGTACGGCGCCGCCCGGACCGCGCGAACAGGGTGAGGTAGCTCAGGTGCCCGGCCGCGAAGCAGCCCATTCCGGCCAGGAAGGCGGTCTCACCGCCGAGTTGCAGCAGCACGTCCCCGCCGCAGCCGCACAGCAGCGCCGCCACCAGCGGGCGCGGCCCGCCGCGCAGCAGGACGTGCGCCGCGATGACCGGCATCAGGGCGGGCTTCGTCAGATGGACGAGCGTGGTGGCGTCCGCGAGCAGCGCGCCCAGATGCGTGGCGGCCAGCAGCGCGAAGAGTCCGGCGAGGGCGCGCGCGGCGCTCATACGGCGCGCTCCGGCTCCCGCTCCGCCGCACCCGCCGCGTCGGGCGGCGCCGCGGGCGCCCAGCCCGGGCCGCGGAAGACCCGCCCGGCCCGCTCGCGCCAGTCGCGGGCCGCCGCGATGTCCCGGGCGATGGCCGCGTACTCATGGGTGGCCACGCGCAGCGGGTTGTAGGTGTCGATGTTCTTGGTGAGCCCGAAGACCGGGGCTTCCGTTTCGGGGACGAACGACCGGAAGAGCCGGTCCCAGACGATGAGGATCCCGCCGAAGTTGCGGTCCAGATAGCCCCCTTGGGAGGCGTGGTGGACGCGGTGGTGCGACGGGGTGTTGAAGACGAACTCGATCGGGCGCGGCAGGGTGCCGATCCGCTCGGTGTGGATCCAGAACTGGTAGACGAGGTTCACCGACGAGCAGAACGCGACCGCGGCCGGGTGCACGCCGAGCGCGACCATCGGTACGTAGAACGGCCACACGGTCCAGGTGGTCCACGGCTGCCGCAACGCGGTGGTGAAGTTGAACTTGCGGCTGGAGTGGTGCACCACATGACAGGCCCACAGGATGCGGATCACATGGTGCCCGCGGTGCGACCAGTAGTAGAAGAAGTCCTGCGCGAGCAGCATCAGCGGCAGCGTCCACCACTCCACCGGGACGCGCAGCGGGGTGAGTTCGTACACGGCGGTGTAGACCGCCACGATCGGGATCTTCCACACCAGGTCGAAGACGAGGCTGCCGAGCCCCATGGTGACGCTGGTCGCGGCGTCCTTGGCCGCGTATCCGGCGGCGTCCTCGTCGGGGTGCAAGCGGTAACTCACCATCTCCACGACGGCGAGCAGCACGAAGGCGGGTATCGACCACAGCACGGCGTTGGGCAAATGCGGCATACCGGCAACATAGAACCGGTTTCACCCCACCGCCAGAGGCAGTTACCAACAAGTATGATAGACGTGATGTCAACAACGAGCCCGGGCCGGTCGGCTGACGGCACGTGCCCACACGGGCCCGGCGGCCCGGAGTGTCGGAGCCGGCCCGTATCCTCATGGACCATGCTCGAAGACCCCACGGCAGCCGCACCGCGAACCGCGTCAACACCCTCGTGGCCGGAGGCCTATCCGCAGGGGTATGCGGTGGTCGACGTCGAGACCACCGGTCTCGCCCGCGACGACCGGATCGTCTCCGCGGCGGTCTATCAGCTCGACGCCCGGGGCGCGGTGCAGGACCGCTGGTACACGCTGGTCAACCCGCAGCGCGATCCCGGCCCCGTGTGGATCCACGGCCTCACCCGGGAGACGCTGGCCGACGCCCCGCTCTTCCCGGACATCGCCGCCGCGTTCGCCGAGCGCCTCGACGGCCGCGTCCTGGTCGCGCACAACGCCGCCTTCGACTGGTCGATGATCGCCCGCGAGTTCGCCCGGTCGAAGACCGAGGCGCCGGTGCGTCAGCGGCTGTGCACCATCGCCCTCTCCAAGGAGCTGGGGCTGCCGCTGGCCAACCACAAGCTGGAGACCCTGGCCGCGCACTACGGGGTCGTCCAGGAGCGGGCCCACCACGCGCTGGACGACGCGCGCGTGCTCGCCGAGACCTTCCGGCCGAGCCTCCACCGGGCCGCCGAGGCCGGGGTGCGGCTGCCCCTGCTGGCCTGTCAGCCGCTCACCGAATGGTCGGACCCGCCGTCCCGCGGGATCGGCGCCCAGCGCTCGTACCGGCAGCAGAGCTGGCGTCCCAGCCGCAAGCGCCCCGCCTGCCCCTACCCCAACCCGGGGCGCTACCAGCCGGGCGGGCTGCTGACCCAGGGCATGCGGGTGGCGTTCTCCGGGGACACCTCGGTCGACCGGGAGCTGCTGGAGGACCGGGCGATCGAGGCGGGGCTGCACGTGGCGACCAGCGTGTCCCGGCTCACCAGCCTGCTGGTCACCAACGATCCGGACGCGGCCACCTCCAAGACGGTCAAGGCCCGCTCCTTCGGAACGCCCATCGTCGACGAGGCCGCCTTCACACAGCTGCTGCTCGACGTCACCCCTGCCGAGCCGACAATCAGGTGAAACCCACGCGACGCGCCCGCCCACCGCTCGCCCGTCACCGCCCGGGCCCGCACGCTGTGGCGCATGGCACGCTGTGAGGTCTGCGGAAACGACTACAACATGACGTTCGAGGTGCACGCCCAAGGCAATGTGCACGTCTTCGACTGCTTCTCCTGCGCCATCCACCGCATGGCGCCCATCTGCGAGCACTGCCGGTGCCAGATCATCGGCCAGGGGGTGGAGGTGGACGGCCATTACTACTGCGGCGCCCACTGCTCCCGCGCGGAGGGGAAGGAGGGCATCGTCGACCACGTCTGAGTCCGGTCCGGATGCGTGGATTGTCGTCCGGTGCCCCCCGTGGCCGGGGGACAATCCACGCCGAGTAGTGTCAAGGACGTGTACCGCTTCCTGTTGACCCGGCAGTGGGTGATCCTCACCCTGATCGGGCTCGCACTGATCCCCACCATGATCAGGCTGGGCTTCTGGCAGCTGCACCGCCACGAGGCCAAGGTCGCGCAGAACCAGCTGATCGGGAACAACCTCGGCGCCCCCGCCGTGCCGGTCGACAAGCTCACCGCCCCCGGCCGCGCCGTCCCCCGCGATGACACCTTCCGCACGGTGACCGCCACCGGGACGTACGACACGGCCCATGAGGTCGTCGTCCGCCAGCGCACCGGCTCCGACGAGCAGAGCATCGGCTACTTCGTCCTCACCCCGCTGATCGAGGGCAAGCGGGCCGTCCTGGTCAACCGGGGCTGGATCCCCGCCGGGGCCGACCTCACCAAGTTCCCCGAGGTCCCCGCCGCCCCCAGCGGCAAGGTCACCGTCACCGGCCGCCTCAAGGCCGACGAGACCAGCGCGGACAGCGGCATCAAGGACAAGCAGGGGCTGCCGCCGCGCCAGGTCATGCTGATCAACAGCGAGCATCAGGCCAAGGCACTCGGCCGCCCCCTCCAGGGCGGCTACATCGAGCTGACCTCGTCCTCCCCCAAGGGCGCCAAGCAGCCCGAGCCGGTGCCGGAGCCGGAGCACGACGACATCGGCCCCCATATGGCGTACGCGGTCCAGTGGTGGCTGTTCTCCGCCGGAGTGCCCGTCGGCTGGTTCGTCCTGGCCCGCCGCGAGCGCCGCGACCAGGCGGCCGAGGCCGCCAAGGCGGCCGCCGGGACCGCCGAGCCGAAGACCCCCGCCGCCGCGCACGCGGACTAGTTCTCCCGCTCTCCGGGAAGACGCCCGGACGTGGCACAGGACATCGACGACTACGCGCTCATCGGGGACCAGCAGACGGCGGCACTCGTCGGCCGCGACGGCTCGATCGACTGGCTGTGCCTGCCCCGCTTCGACTCCGCCGCCTGCTTCGCCGCCCTCCTCGGCGACGACGACAACGGCCACTGGCGGCTGGCCCCCAAGGGTGCCGGTGCCTGCACCCGCCGCGCCTACCTCGACGACTCCCTCGTCCTGGAGTCCGTCTGGGAGACCGGCACCGGCACCGTCAACGTCATCGACTTCATGCCGCAGCGCGACCGGGCGCCCGACGTCATCCGCATCGTGGAGGGCGTCTCCGGCAGCGTCGAGATGGCGGGCGTCCTGCGGCTGCGCTTCGACTACGGGCACGTCATCCCCTGGGTGCGGCGCACCGACGGCCACCGCATCGCCGTCGCCGGACCCGACTCCGTATGGCTGCGCTCCGAACCCGAGGTGCACACCTACGGCAAGGACTTCAGCACCCGCTCCGAGTTCACCGTCTCCGCCGGAGACCGGGTCGCCTTCGTCCTCACCTGGCACCCCTCCCACGAACCCCGGCCCCGCCTGGTCGACCCGTACGAGACCCTGCGGTCCAGCCTGGACGACTGGCGCGCCTGGGCCGCCCGCTGCCGCTACCGGGGCCCCTACCGGGACGCCGTCGTCCGCTCCCTCATCACCCTCAAGGCGCTCACCTACGCCCCCACCGGCGGCATCGTCGCCGCCCCCACCACCTCGCTGCCCGAGCGGCTCGGCGGGGTGCGCAACTGGGACTACCGCTACTGCTGGCTGCGCGACTCCACCCTCACCCTGAACGCCCTCCTCTCCGCCGGCTACCGCGAAGAGGCCGCCTCCTGGCGCGACTGGCTGCTCCGCGCGATCGCGGGCGACCCCGCCGAACTCCAGATCATGTACGGGCTCGGCGGCGAGCGGCGCCTCCCCGAACACGAGCTGCCGTGGCTGGAGGGATACGGCCACTCCGCCCCCGTCCGGGTCGGCAACGGCGCCGTCGCCCAGCGCCAGCACGACGTCTACGGCGAGGTCCTCGACACCTTCCACCTCGCCCGCGCCCACGGCATGGCGCCCGAGCCGCACGCCTGGAAGATCCAGAGCGCCCTCATGGACTTCCTCGAATCCGCCTGGCAGGACCCCGACGAAGGGCTGTGGGAGGTCCGCGGGCCCCGCCGCCACTTCGTCCACTCCAAGGTCATGGCCTGGGTCGCCGCCGACCGCGCCGTCCGCACCATCGAGGCCCACCCCGAGCTGAACGGCAACGCCGACCGGTGGCGCGCCATGCGGGACGCGGTCCACCGCGAGGTCTGCGACAAGGGCTACGACGCCTCCCGCGCCACCTTCACCCAGTCCTACGGCTCCACCGCGCTCGACGCCGCCACCCTCCTCATCCCCCGCGTCGGCTTCCTCCCCGCCGACGACCCCCGCGTCATCGGCACCATCGACGCGGTCCGCCGCGAACTCAGCCACGACGGCGTGATCCGCCGCTACTCCACCGACGACACCGCCGACGGCCTCCCCGGCAGCGAGGGCGCCTTCCTCGCCTGCTCCTTCTGGCTCGCCGACGCCCTCCACCTCAGCGGCCGCCGCGGTGCCGCTTCCGCCCTGTTCGACCGGCTGCTGTCCCTGCGCAACGACGTCGGCCTCCTCGCCGAGGAGTACGACCCCGGGGCCGGCCGGCTGCTCGGCAACTTCCCGCAAGCCTTCAGCCACATCGGTCTGGTGGGGACCGCCCTCACCCTTTCGGCCCCCGCCCAGGCAGACTGAACCCATGGATCTTGGACTCAAAGACCGCGTGTACATCGTCACCGGAGCCACCCGTGGGCTCGGCCGCGCCGCCGCGGCGGAGCTGGTCGCCGACGGCGCCAAGGCCGTCATCACCGGCCGCGACGCCGACACCGCCGCCGCGGCCGCCGCCGACCTCGGCCCGGACGTGGTCGGCGTCGCCGCCGACAACGCCGACCCCGACGCCGCCGAACGCCTCATCGCCACCGCCCGCGAACGGTTCGGCCGCTTCGACGGCATCCTCATCAGCGTCGGCGGGCCGCCCGCCGGGCCCACCGCCGACATCACCGACGCCCAGTGGCAGGCCGCCTTCGACTCGGTCTTCCTCGGCGCCGTGCGGCTCGCCCGGGCCGCCGCCGCCGAACTCACCCCCGGCGGGGTGATCGGCTTCGTCCTCTCCGGCTCCGTCCACGAGCCCGTTCCCGGCCTCACCGTCTCCAACGGCCTGCGCCCCGGGCTCGCGGGCTTCGCCAAGAACCTCTCGCTGGAGCTCGGCCCCCGCGGCGTCCGCGTCGTGGGCCTCCTCCCGGCCCGCGTCGACACCGACCGGGTGCGGGAGCTGGACGGGCTCTCCGGCGATGCGGACGCCGCCCGCGAGCGGAACTCCGCGCTGATTCCGCTGCGGCGGTACGGGACGCCTGACGAGTTCGGCAAGGCCGCCGCGTTCCTCCTCTCCCCTGCGGCGTCCTACCTCACCGGGCTGATGCTCCCGGTGGACGGGGGCGCGCTCCACGGCTGGTGAGGCGGGGGTCTTCCCGCACCCCGCCCCTACCCGACCCGGGGCTCCGCCCCGGACCCGGGTGGGGGCTCCGCCCCCACACCCCCGCCGGGGCTCCGCCCCTGAACCCCGCTCCTCAAACGCCGGAGGGGCTGGGAGTGGGGCATCACCGCCCCTGCACCGCGCGCTCCTCAATTGCCGGAGGGGCTGAGGGTGCGGCGTCACCGCCCCTGGGCCGCGCGCTCCTTGATTGCCGGAGGGGCCTGGATTTTGCTAACCCGGAACGGGGTGGGGGCGCGGTTGGTCCGGTGGGAGGTGCCGGGGCGGGGCCTCCGGGGCGGGGCCCCGGACCGTATATTTACGGCGCCGCTGCCGTGGAACGTGGGGTGGGCCGGAAGTCCACGGCGCCACAAATACACGTCAGCGTCCGGAACCCCACCCCTGCGACCCCGCCCCTCCGCCGCATGGCGGCTCCCCGCCGGAGCCACGTTCCGACGGCTGGGAGGAGGCAGGGGCCCCAGCCATCGGGCGAACAGGGAACCGGATCGGGGCCGGGGCCACCGGCGGGGAGCCGCCAGTCGACGGGAGGGGGCGGGGGCGCAGGGGTGGGGGCCTGGACGTTCCGTATATTTGTGGCGCCCATTTCCGGCCCACCCCACGTCTCCGGGCACCGGCGCCAAAAATATACGAGTCCAGGACCCTGCCCCGGAGGCCCCGCACCCGGCACCCAGGACCAACCACAGGCGCACCTACCGCGCTCGCTCCGCCTTGTGGTGTTCGCCCCGTAGGCGGACCTCCGCCGGTAGGTGGGGCAGGCCCGCTGAGGTGCGGGCTTGGGTCAGGGTTTCCGACTCCAGGCGGCGCAGCGTGGCCACCGGTTCCGCCCTCGCGTCCAGGACCAGGCCCACCCGCGCCCTCGGCGCGGTGCGGCGGCCGTGGAGGTGGACGTGGGCGTGGGCGACGCCGGACAGGGACTCCGCGTCGGCCCTCAGCGCGGCTTCGAGGGCGCGGCCGCGCAGGCGGGCGCCGGTGCCGTCGTCCAGCGGGACCAGTACGTCGTCCAGGCGGCGGCGCCGCAGTTGGGCCAGGGCCCACCACAGCGCGAGCAGGACCAGCACGCTCAGTGCCGCGATGACGCCGGGCCACCACCAGTCCTCGGCGCGCCAGCGCACCCGGTCCGCGCGGGTCAGCAGGACGGAGTTGGGGGAGCGCCGTCCGGCGAGGAGGACCGCCGCGCCCGCGCCCGCCAGGGCCAAGCCCAGTACCCCCAGCAGCGTCCGGTTCACGATCCGCATGGCGCCCGATCACCTCGCCGGTCGCCGTACGCGGACGGACAGGCCCGGCCGCCGGGCGAGCCCGAGTTGCCGGATGCCGTCTCCGAGCGCGGCCAGCAGGTCGGCCCGTACCTCGTCGAGGTCGCGGAAGTGCGCCTGGGCGCGGGCTGTGATCCGGCGGCGGCCGACATCGACCCGTACGGCGCGTACGCCGGGCACCGCCATCGCCCGGTCGCGGAGCACCAGACGGACGGCGGTGCGGTCGATTCCGGCCCGGATGGCGTGGGCATCGTTCTCGCCCTCGCCCATCGGCAGGAGCCCCCGCAGGCCCGGGGTCAGGGCCAGGGCCACCATCCACGCGCCGATCACGATCAGGGCCACCGCGATGCCCACGATCCAGCCGTCGTGGAGGGGACGCGTGGCGAGCTGTTCGGCGAGCCAGCGCCGCCACTCCATCACGGGGTGGCCGGTGCGTTCGGAGACGACGTCGTACAGGAGCAGGCCGAGCGCGCCGAGCAGCACCAGGGCGGTCAGCCCGGCGGGTACGCGCCGGGCGGACCAGAAGCGGCCGTGGCGGCCGGAACCGTTCATCGGACGTTCCCCCGGTCCAGCTGCGGTGAGTGCAGCCGTTCCACGGTCACCGCCACGTCCGGCACCTCCATGCCCGTCAGTTCGCCGACCCGCGTCGTCACATGGCGCCGTACCGCCGCGCACTGCGCGCCGATGTCGGACGGATAGCCCAGTTCGACGGCGACCCGGACGCGCGCGGCGCCCGCGCGGACCGCGACGGCCGCGTGCGGCAGCAGCCCGGGCCTACTGTTGAGCACTTCCCGCGCCGCCCGCGAGGCGATCTTCGCGACGACGCGGTCCGCGATGCGCGTCGCGCCCCGCTCGCCCGGTTCGCTCACGCTCACCGCCGCCGTTCACCACGGTCGCGGGTGCGGAAGAAGTCGCCCGCTTCCAGGTCACCGTCCAGGAACCGGCCCGCGAAGAACCCGACGGCGCCCAACGCCGCCACCAGCAGAAAGGCCCCGAAACCACCGAAGTATCCGGCGAAACCCAGTGCCATCCCTGCGATCACCCCGATCAGGGCCATATTCATCGTGTGCTCCCCTGCTGGAGCCGACCGGAGCCGCCGCGCAGCCGCTACTGCGGCTACTGAAGCCTGGGCTCCGGCGATTCCTCTTCCTCATCCGGCAACTTCACATCGCTGACCGCGATGTTGACCTCGACCACCTCGAGGCCGGTCATCCGCTCGACCGCCGTGATCACGTTCTCCCGCACGGCCCGGGCGACGTCGGCGATCGAGACGCCGTAGTCCACCACGATCTCCAGGTCGAGGGCCGTCTGCACCTCGCCCACCTCGGCCTTCACCCCGCGGGCGACAGACCTGCCGCCGCCGGGCACCCGGTCGCGGACGACCCCGAAGGTGCGGGCGATACCGCTGCCCATGGTGTGGACGCCGACCACGTCGCGGGCGGCCATTCCGGCGATCTTTTCGACCACGCCGTCGGCGATGGTGGTACGGCCACGCGATCCCGGGTCGACGCCGGCTCCGAAGGTCTTCGGCGTACCGGCGGACGGCTCCGCGACGGGGGTCTGGGGCCGGTTCCGTGGCGCGGTCTCGGACATCACCAATCACCCCTTCCTTTTCTATTTGCCCTACTTGCCACACTAAAGGTGCTTCGTCCGTAATGCTCGCACTATGCATCATTTAGGGAACCCACACGCCGAAGGGATGGCGCCATGGCCACGGACCGGCTCGCACAAGCCGTGCGGCAGCAGCTGCGGCTCGGCCGTCTTCTCCCCCTGGGCGGGCCGGAGGACGGGGCCTGGCTGACCGAGCGCGCGGCGGACGCCGTGCTGCGCCGGGCGGCCGACGCCGTGCCCGGCGTACGGCTCGGGGCGCTCCGTATCGCCCTGGCCGAACCGGAGGCCGCCGTGCCGCCCGCGGTCCCGGCCCCGCCGAGCGCGCTGCCGCCGGGGCCGCTGCGGGTCGAGGCGGAGTGCGCGGCGACGGTGGACCGGCCGCTGCCGGAGACGGCGGACCGGCTGCGCGGAGCCCTGCTGGGCGCGGCGGCGGAGCGGCTGGGGCTGGCGGTGGGCGCGGTGGACCTGCGGGTGACGGACGTACTGGAGGAGGTTCCGGGGCGCCCGCCCGCCGAGGAGCCGCCCCGGCGGGCGAATGAGCCGGACGACGGCTCGGCCGTCGCCGCCGCGGTCACCGCCGTGCCCGGGGTGGCCCGGCTCGCTCCGGTGCTGAGCCATCAGGCCGTACGGATCGAGGGGCCGCACGTCCGCGTCGAGCTGGCCGTCGCTCCGGGCCACCGCGCCCTGGACGTGGCCCGCGCGGTGCGCGGGGCGGTCGCGGCCACCGCGCCGCCCCCGGCGACGGTGGCCGTCCTCGTCACCGCCGTGGACGACGGCGGCTGACCGTCACCAGTGGTAGCGGTGGACCGCCTGGGCGACACAGCACGGCTTGTCGCCGCCGTCCCGTTCCACCACCAGGTCGATGACGGCCTGGGCGCCGCCGTCGCCGAGTTCCTCGACGGAGACAAGCGTCGCCCCGGCCCTGATCCTGGCGCCGACCGGGACCGGCGCCGGGAACCGCACCTTGTTGAGGCCGTAGTTGACGGCCATCCGGACGCCGCCCAGTTCGAGGATCTCGCTCCACAGCGGGATCAGCAGGGACAGGGTGAGATAGCCGTGGGCGATGGTGCCGCCGAAGGGGCCGTCCTTGGCCCGCTCGGGGTCGACGTGGATCCACTGGTGGTCGCCGGTGGCGTCGGCGAAGGTGTCGATCCGGTCCTGCTCGATCTGGTGCCACCGGCTGTGGCCGAGGTGCTGTCCCGCCAGCTGCTTCAGCTCGTCGAAGCTGTTCACGGTCGTGGGCATGCAGGGTCTCCGTTCATGGGGTTGCGTATCGTCAGCGCAGGGCGGACTTGCGGATCTTTCCGCTGGCGGTGCGCGGCAGCGCGGTCCGGAACTCGACCGCCTTCGGCACCTTGTACTTCGCGAGGCGGCCCGCGAGGTGGTCGAGCAGGTCCTGCGGCTCGGTGGCGGCTCCGGCCCGGAGGACCACGACGGCCTTGCCGACCTCGCCCCACCGGGCGTCCGGCATGCCGATCACGGCGCATTCGACGACGTCGGGGTGGTCGTACAGCGCGTTCTCGACCTCGGCCGGATAGACGTTCTCACCGCCCGAGATGATCATGTCTTTGACGCGGTCCACGATGAACACATAGCCGTCCTCGTCCCGCACCCCCACGTCCCCGGAGCGGAACCACCCGCCCTCCAGCAGCGCTTCCGCGGTCGCCTCCGGCAGGCCGTAGTAGCCGCGCATCACATGGGGGCCGTGCACCAGGATCTCGCCGGGCTCGCCGGGAGCCACCTCGCCCGTCAGGTCCGACCGGACCAGGCGGACGTCGGTGAAGAAGTGCGGTACGCCCGCGGAGCCCGCCTTGACGGCGCTCATCTCACGGTCGAGCAGCAGCGTCCCGGGGGACGCCTCGGTCATCCCGTACCCCTGGATGAAGGAGAGGCCGCGCCGCAGATAGACCTCGATCAGCGCCGTGGGGACGGGGGAACCGCCACACATCAGGATGCGGACGCTCGACAGGTCGGCCGTCTCCCAGCGCGGCGACTCCGCGACCGCCGCGAACATGGTGGGGACGCCGAACAGGCAGGTCACGCCCTGGCCCTCGATCAGGTCGAGCATCCGTTCCGCGTCGAAGCCGGGCTCTATCACCACGCGTCCGCCCTTGAGCAGGGTCGGCAGACAGGTCATGTTGAGCGCGGCGGTGTGGAAGAGGGGCGCGGTGACGAGGGTGATCTCGTCCGAGGCCAGATCGGTGTCGACCAGGACGTTGAGGCTGTTCCAGGTGATGTTCGCGTGGCTGAGGACGGCGCCCTTGGGCCGGCCGGTGGTGCCGGACGTATACATGATCATGCACGGGTCGTCGTCGGCCATGACCTCGTCCGCCCGGTCGCCCCCGTCCCCGTCCCCGTCCACCAGGTCGTCCACCGCCACCGCGATGCCCGGACCCGCCTCCGCGGCGGTCTCCGCGCAGCGCGGGTCGTGGAGGAGCAGCCGCGCACCGGAGTCGCTCAGCATGTAGGCCAGTTCGGGCGCGGCGAGCCGGGTGTTGAGCGGGACGAAGACGGCACCCACCGCGCAGGTGGCGAACAGCGCGTGGAGGAACGAGGGGTGGTTGGGGCCGAGGTAGGCGACGCGGTCGCCGCGCCCGATCCCCCGCGCCCGCAGGGCCCGGGCGTACCGGGTGACGGTCTCGTCCAGCTCCCGGTAGGTCTGGGTGTCGTCGCCGTGGACGATCGCGATCCGCCCGGGGGTCTTACGGGCCCGCCGCCGCGGCCACGATCCGATGCCGGTCCCCTGCTGCTCGAGCATCATCTCCCGCTCACTCCTTCGTGAGGCCGAGCAGCCGCGCCGCGTTGTCCTTGAGGATCAGCGGCCGAACCTCGGGCTTGATATCGAGTCGGTCGAAGTCGGCCAGCCACCGGTCCGGGTCGATCACCGGGTAGTCGGAGCCGAAGAGAACCTTGCGCTTGAGCAGCGAATTGGCGTAGCGGACCAGCTGCGGCGGGAAGTACTTGGGCGACCAGCCGGACAGGTCGATGTACACGTTCGGCTTGTGCGTGGCGACGGCCAGCGCCTCGTCCTGCCAGGGGAACGACGGATGGGCCAGGATGATCGGCAGATTCGGGAAGTCCACGGCGACGTCGTCCACGTCCATCGGGTTGGAGTACTTCAGCCGGATGCCGCCGCCCCCGGGCACGCCCGCGCCGATCCCGGTCTGCCCGGTGTGGAAGAGCGCGGGCACCCCCAGCTCCTCGATGGCCTCGTACAGCGGATAGAACCGCGGGTCGTTCGGGTGGAACGCCTGGAGGGAGGGATGGAACTTGAAGCCGCGCACCCCGTGGCCCTCGACCAGTCGCCGGGCCGCCCGCACCGCCGCCCGGCCCTTCCACGGGTCGACGCTGGCGAACGGGATGAGGACGTCGGCGTGTTCGGCGCAGGAGGCGGCGACCTCCTCGTTGCTGATCGGCGGATGGCCGGTGGCGCTCTCCGCGTCCACCGTGAAGACGACGGCGGCGATGCGGCGTTCGCGGTAGTGGGCGGCCAGCTCGGGGATGGTGGGCTGCCGGGCGCCATGGGTCTTGAAGTACGCGGCGGATGCCTCGGCCAGTTCGCCGCTCAGCGAGGAGTGACCGTCGGCCGAGACCTCGGCGTGGGTGTGGACGTCGATGGCGACGAGGTCGTCGAGGTTCACCGCCCGGCCCCCTCCGTACCCTTCAGGCTCTCCGGCTCGACGGGCGCGGGGATGCCGACGCCCTCCGGGTGCCGCCCCAGCGACGTACCCCAGACGCCCGCGATGGCGTCCGCGTCCCAGCCGCCCTCGCGGTAGACCGCGGAAGTCTCCTCGGGGTGGGTCCACAGGGTCAGCCGGTCGCCGCCGACGCCGATGGCCTGCCCGGTGATGCCGTCGGCGGCGTCCGAGGCGAGGAAGACCACGAGCCCGGCGACGTCGTCGGCGGTGCCGAAGCCCTCGCCCTGCCGCAGCCAGCCGGGCAGCGGCTCGCCGCGCTCCTCGTACGCCTCGACGTACGGCGCGAAGGCGGGGATGGTCGCGGTCATGGCGGTCGCGGCGACGGGGATCACCGCGTTGACGCCGATCCCGGCCTTGGCGCACTCCATCGACCAGGTGCGGGTCATGCCGACGATGCCCGCCTTGGCGGCGGAGTAGTTGGTCTGCCCGAAGTTGCCGCGCTGTCCCGCGGGTGAGCCGATGAGGATCAGACGGCCGCCCCCGCCGCGCTCGCGCATGTGCCGGACGGCGGCGCGGGCGCAGGTGAAGGTGCCCTTGAGGTGGACGCCGACGACCGCGTCGAAGTCCTCGTCGGTCATCTTCCACAGCACCCGGTCGCGCAGGATGCCCGCGTTGGTGACGAGCACGTCCAGCCGTCCGAACGCCTCGACCGCGCGGTCCACGAGCGCGTCGGCGACCTCGCTGGTGCCGACCGCCCCGGGCGCGGCGACCGCCGTACCGCCCTCGTCGGTGATGACCTTGACCGCCTGTTCTGCGGTGGCTGCGTCGGCGTCGTTGACGACCACGCGGGCCCCCGCCCGGGCCAGGGCGCGGGCGTAGGCGAGGCCGAGGCCGCGCCCCGCTCCGGTGACCAGGGCGGTCTTCCCCGTCAGCTCCATGGGCTTCGGTTCCTTCCACGAGTATCATCAGGGTTCCTGATTCTGATGGTGAGTGGAGCACTCCGGGAGGTCGGGTGTCAATGGGCGGAGCAACGGCCGGACGCCGTCCCCGGCCTCCGGTCGGGCAAGATGGCCGAATGACCACTTCCGAGCAGTCCGACTCCGCGCAACTGGACCAGGTCGGCACGCTCTACCTGGTGAAACGGCTGGAACAGGCGATACGGGCCCATCTGGACGCGCTGCTGCGCCCGCTCGGCCTGACCACGCTCCAGTACACGGCGCTGACCGTCCTGGAGCGCCGGGACGGGCTGTCGTCGGCCCAGCTCGCCCGGCGCTCGTTCGTCAAGCCGCAGACGATGCACGAGATGGTCCAGACGCTGGAGGAGCGGGGGTTCATCGAGCGCCGCCGGGACCCGGCCAACCGCCGGGTGCTGCTCATCAGCCTCAGCGACCGGGGGCGCGAGGCGCTGCGCAGCTACGACGAGCAGGTGCGGCTGCTGGAGGAGCGGATGCTCGGCGGGCTGACCGAGGACCGGCGCGGGGAGCTGCGCCATGCGCTGATCGACTGCACCCGGGCGATGTCGGACGCGCCGCCGCAGGGTCATTGACCCTGGTAGGCCCGACGGGCGGCCCGCAGGTCCTCCACGGTGCGGGTCAGCTCGGTGACGCACTCGGCCAGCCCGGCCACCGCCTCACCGCCCCCGCCGCCCTCGTGCAGCACCTCCGCGGTGCGGGCGAGCTGTGCGGACACCCGCTCCAGCCGCTCGTCCGAGGGGGCCGGTTCACCGGCCAGCTGCCGGCGCAGCTGTTCGGCCTGGGCGGCGAGCTGGAGGTTCTTGCGGTGGAGGTCCAGGAAGACGTTGACCTTGGTCCGCAGCAGCCAGGGGTCGATGGGTTTGGTGAGGAAGTCGGCGGCGCCGATGGCGTAGCCCCGGTAGGGATAGTCCGACTCGGCGTCGGTGCCGGTCAGCAGGATGATCGGGACGTCCTTGGTCTGGTCGAGGCGCTTCATGTTGGCGGCGGTCTCGAAGCCGTCCATGCCGGGCATCAGGACGTCGAGCAGCACGACGGCGAAGTCCTGCCGGAGCATGGCCTTCAGCGCCTCCTCACCGGAGCGGGCGCGGACGAGGCGCTGATCGAGCGGGCCCAGGACGGCTTCCAGCGCGATCAGGTTCTCTTCCATGTCGTCGACGATCAGTATTCCGGCACGGTCGGGTGCGGCGGCGCTCATGACTCCCCCTGTCTCGGCCTCGGCGGGCGCGTCTCCGCGTCCGGGCCGGTCTCTTCACGGGTCTCGTCGCCGGTCACGTCTCCGGTCGCGTCCCCGCGCTCGCCGCCGGTCCCGTCCCCGGGCGCGCCGCCGTCGTCAACGGTCTCCGCACCCTCCACCGGTTCTCCCGGGACCGGTCCGGGCACGGGGTCGAGCAGGTCGCAGACCGTGGACATCAGCCGGTCGACGTCCACCGGCTTGGGGACATAGCCGTTGGCGCCGCTTTCGAGCGCCTTCTCGCGGTCGCCGGGCATGGCCTTGGCGGTCAGGGCGATGATCGGCAGATCGGCGAGCCGGGGCGTGCCGCGGATGGCCCGGATCGTCTCGTAGCCGTCCATCTCCGGCATCATCACGTCCATCAGCACCAGGGACACATCCGGGTTGCGGTGCAGGACGTCCAGCCCCTCGCGGCCGTTCTCCGCGTACTTCACGGTCATGCCGACCCGGCCCAGCACATGGGTGAGCGCGAAGACGTTGCGGATGTCGTCGTCGACGATGAGGATGCGGCGGCCGGTCAGTACCCGGCCGGGGCGGCCGCACTGCCACTCCTGGAGCCGGGGGGCGTCCGTCCGCCCCTCGTCCTCGGCGCCGCCGCGGTCCTGGGGGGCCAGCAGGTTCTCCAGGGAGCCGCGGTCGCCGGTCACGCCGCTCTGGTCGCTGAACACGCCGCTGGGCGCGTGGTCTGCGGTGTCCGGTAGCGATTCGTTCGTGGTGGGCAGCGCCGCCGGGACGGTGGCGCCGGTGGCCCGGGGGTCCGAGACATCGGGCGGCGGGACGACTCCGGCGTAGTGCGCGGGGACGTAGAACGTGAAGCAGGAGCCGACGCCCTGCTCGCTCTCGGCGATGATCCGGCCGCCCAGCATCCCGGCGATCTCCCGGCTGATGGACAGGCCGAGGCCGGTGCCGCCGTATTTGCGGCTGGTGGTGCCGTCGGACTGCTGGAACGCCTCGAAGATCACGGGCAGCTTCTCGGGCGCGATGCCGATGCCGGTGTCCTTGACGGAGAACGCGACGACCGCGTCCGCGTCGCGCAGCGTCTCCTCCTGGAACTCCGTGCCGACCGCCCGCTCCACGCGCAGCTTCACCCCGCCCGAGGAGGTGAACTTCAGGGCGTTGGAGAGCAGGTTGCGCAGGATCTGCTGGATCCGCTGCTCGTCGGAGTACAGCTCGCGCGGTACGTCCTCGCCGACGGCGATCTCGAACGACAGGCCGCGGTCGATGGCGAGCGGCCGGAAGGTGGCGTGCACGTAGTCGAGCAGCTTCATCAGCGGCAGCTTCTTCGGGCGGACGTCCATCCGCCCGGCCTCGATCTTCGACAGGTCGAGGATGTCGTTGATCAGCTGGAGCAGGTCGGAGCCGGAGCGGTGGATGGTGGTGGCGAACTGCACCTCCTGCGGGGACAGCCGCTGGTCGGTGTTGTCGGCGAGCAGCCGGGCCAGGATCAGCAGCGAGTTGAGCGGGGTGCGCAGCTCGTGCGACATGTTGGCCAGGAACTCGGACTTGTACTGGGAGGCGGTGGCCAGCAGCGCGGCCTTCTCCTCCAGCTCCGCATTGGAGCGCTGGAGCTCGTTGGAGCGCTGCCGCAGCTCGGTGGTGAGCCGCTGGGATTCGGACAGCAGCGACTCGGTGCGGGCGTTGGCGATGATGGTGTTGATCGAGACGCCGATGGTGTTGACGAACTGGTCGATGAAGGCGAGGTGGACTTCGCTGAACCGGCTGAAGGAGGCCAGTTCGATGACGCCGAGCACCTGGTCCTCGTACAGGATCGGCAGGATGACGACGCTGGTGGGGAGCGCGGCGCCGAGTCCGGAGTTGATGGTGATGTAGTCGGGCGGGACGTTGTTGATCAGGATCCGCTTCTTCTCCATGGCGGCCTGGGCGACCAGTCCGCGGCCGCCGGCGCCGCTGGCCGGAAGCGGGCCGTTGTTCTGCTCGGTGCCGTATCCGGCGATCAGTTTCATGCCCTCACCCGGTCCGGCGCCGGGCTGGCCGAGGAAGAACGCTCCGAACTGGGCGTTCACCAGCGGGGCCAGCTCGCGCAGGATCAGGTCGGCGACCTCGACCAGATCGCGGTGGCCCTGCATCAGGGAGGCGATGCGGGCCAGGTTGGATTCCAGCCAGTCCTTGGCGCGGGTGGTCTCGCGCAGGTTGGCCACCATGAGGTTGACGTTGTTCTTCAGTTCCGCGACCTCGCCCTGCGCCTCGACCGAGATGGACCCGGACATGTCGCCCTTGGCGACGGCGGAGGCGACCTCGGCGATGGCCCGCACCTGGGTGGTGAGGTTGAGGGCGAGATCGTTGACGCTGGTGGTCAGCCGCTTCCAGGTGCCGTAGACGCCCTCGACCCGGGCCTGGCCGCCGAGCTGGCCCTCGCTGCCGACCTCGCGGGCGACGCGGGTGACCTCGGAGGAGAACGAGGAGAGCGTGTCGACCATCGTGTTGATGGTCGTCTTCAGCTCCAGGATCTCGCCCCGGGCGTCCACGTCGATCTTCTTGGACAGGTCGCCCTGGGCGACCGCGGTGGCGACCTGGGCGATGTTGCGGACCTGGCTGGTCAGGTTGGACGCCATGAAGTTGACGTTGTCCGTCAGGTCCTTCCACACCCCGGACACGCCCCGGACCTGGGCCCGGCCGCCGAGCTGGCCTTCGGTGCCCACCTCGCGGGCCACCCGGGTCACCTCGTCGGCGAACGCCCGGAGCTGCTGGACCATGGTGTTGACGGTCTCCTTGACCTCCAGGATCTCGCCCCGGGCGTCCACGGTGATCTGCTTGGACAGGTCGCCGTCGGCGACTGCCGTGGTCACCTGGGCGATGTTGCGGACCTGGGTGGTCAGGTTCAGCGCCATGAAGTTGACGTTCTCGGTCAGGTCCTTCCACACCCCGGACACGCCGCGGACCTGGGCCTGGCCGCCGAGGTTTCCTTCGGTGCCGACCTCGCGTGCCACCCGGGTCACCTCGTCCGCGAAGGACGACAGCCGGTCCACCATGGTGTTGATCGTCGACTTCAGCTCCAGGATCTCGCCCTTGGCCTCCACGCCGATCGTCTTGCTGAGGTCTCCCTCGGCGACCGCGGTGGCGACCTGGGCGATGTTGCGGACCTGACTGGTCAGGTTGTCCGCCATGAAGTTGACGTTCTGGGTGAGGTCCTTCCACACCCCGGACACGCCGCGGACCTGGGCCCGGCCGCCCAGCCGGCCCTCGGTGCCCACTTCGCGGGCCACCCTGGTGACCTCGTCGGCGAACGCCGACAGCTGGTCGACCATGGTGTTGACGGTGTTCTTGAGCTGGAGGATCTCGCCACGGGCGTCGACGGTGATCTTCTGTGAGAGGTCACCGGTGGCGACGGCCGTGGTCACCTGGGCGATGTTGCGGACCTGGCTGGTCAGGTTGGACGCCATGAAGTTGACGTTGTCCGTCAGGTCCTTCCACACCCCGGACACGCCCCGGACCTGGGCCCGGCCGCCGAGTTCGCCCTCGGTGCCGACCTCACGGGCCACCCGGGTCACCTCGTCGGCGAACGCGCGCAGCTGATCGACCATGGTGTTCACGGTCAGCTTCAGTTCCAGCAGCTCACCGGTGGCCTCGACGGTCACCTGCTGGGTGAGGTCGCCGCGGGCCACGGCCGTGGTCACCACGGCGATGTCACGGACCTGGCTGGTCAGCCGGGAGGCCATGGTGTTGACGGCCTCGGTCACCTCGCGCCAGTCCCCGGACAGCCCCTGGACCTTCGCCCGGCCGCCGAGGCGTCCTTCGGTGCCGACCTCGCGGGCCACCCTGGTCAGCTCGCCGGTGAACAGCGACAGCTGATCGACCGTACGGTTCACGCCGCGGGCCAGCCGCCGCAGATCGCCGCGCAGCTGACGCTTGCCGTCGTGCAGGTCGACCCGCCGGGTCAGATCGCCCTCGGCGATGGCGTCCAGCACCCGGGTGGCGTTGGACACGGGGCCGGTCAGCGCGTCCACCAGCTGATTGGCGTCGTCCACGCTGGCCGCCCACCCGCCCTGACCGGGACTGGCGGTGATCCGCTCGTCGAGGCGCCCCTGACGTACCACCTCGCGGCGGACCCGCTGGAGCTCGGAGGCCAGGTGGGCGTTGCGTGCCACCAGTTGGTTGAACGTCCCGGCCATTTCGCCGAGCACGCCCTCGCCCGTGCCGTCCATACGCACGGTGAAGTCGCCGTCGCACAAGGCGTTCATCGCCGCCAGCAGCGACCTCAGCTCGGCAGTGCACTCCGCGGGATTCGGGTCGCGTGCCATGGCGCCGTCCCTTTAAAAGATCATTAGATATCCCTACGTCTGTCATAATATGGCACCTAGATGGCCCAATCCGCCCGAATTGCCCAGGAGCCGCACGTGGGAGCTTTGCTTCCCCTCTCGCGCGAGTCCGTCGCCCGGACCACGCTCCCCGGAAGCGTGCGCGCACCAGGGGCTGCGCGCTCCTTCGTCCGCACCACCCTCGCGGGGAAGTCCGCGACCGAAATCCTCGGGCCCGGCGCGGTCGGCACGCGGGTGACCGAGGACGCGGTGCTGCTGGTGAGCGAGCTGGTCACCAATGCCGTGCTGCACGCGGGCACCCGGGTCGAGGTCACCTGCCGTCTCCGGGCCGGGAACGGACCGGAGGATTCCGATGACGCTCCCGCCGACACCCCCGCCGATGCCGAGCCGCCGGACCACCCGGGCATCGTCATCGAGGTGGCCGATCTGCACCCCGCCAGCGTGGTGCTGGGCGGGCCCGACAGCCAGCGCCACGGCCGGGGCCGCGGCCTCCAGCTGATCGGCGCGCTCGCCGAGTCCTGGGGCGTGACGTACCACCGCACCCGCAAGTCCGTGTGGTTCCGCCTGGACACCGAGACCGCGTCGGCCCGGGTCGACTCCGCACCCGCCGAGGCCCCGGACCGCGCTCCGCTCGCCGCCGCGCGCCGCACCCCGGCCCCGCCGCAGGGGCGCCGCGACCGGACGGCCGAATGGGTCGACCGCGGCGGGTCGTCGTTCCTCGCCGAGGCCAGCGAGCTGCTCACCGGCCAGCTGGACGAGAACATGGTCGCCTCCCTCGCCGGGCAGCTGCTGGTGCCCCGGCTGGCCGACTGGTGCGCCGTATGGCTGAACTCCGAGAGCGGCCGACTGGAGCTGCGCCGGGTCTGGCACAACGACGAGCGCCGCATCGAGGCGCTCCGCGCCACCCTGGAGCGCGACCCGCCACCGGCCGGGCTCGGCGCCCCCGGCACCCCCCGGCCCTGGCCCGAGGCCGCCGCACCCTCCGGCACCGGCGGCTCCGCGCTGACCTTCCCGCTCATCGCCCGCGGCCGCGGCTACGGCGTGCTGCTGCTCGGCCGCGCGGGGGTGACGCAGATGACCGAGGGCGTGGTGCGGCTCTCAGACGACCTGGCGCGGCGGATCGCCCAGGCCGTGGCCACCGCCCGGCAGTACACCCAGCAGGCCACCATCAGCCGGGCGCTCCAGCGCCGCCAGCTGCCGGTCTCGCTGGCCCACATCCCGGGCGTGGACACCGCGATCGTCTACGAACCGCACGGCGAGGGCCAGACGGTCGGCGGCGACTTCTACGACCTGTTCCCGATGGGCGGCCGCCGCTGGTGCTTCCTGCTCGGCGACGTCTGCGGCAGCGACCCGGAGGCGATGTCGGTCACCGGTCTCGCCCGCCATCTGGTGCGGCTGCTGGCCCGCGAGGGCCACGGCGTGAAATCGGTGCTCACCCGGCTCAACCAGGCCCTGGTGGAGGAGGAGGCGGAGGCCACGGCCCTGGGCGGCGATCAGGCCCGGTCGCGCTTCCTCAGCCTGCTCTACGGGGAGCTGGAGCCCGACCCGGACTCGGGCGGTGCGCACTGCGTCCTGGCCAGCGCCGGGCATCCGCTGCCGCTGCGGCTGAGCACCGACGGGGAGGTGGCGCCCGCGGCGCTCCCGCAGATGCTGCTGGGCATCGACGACGAGCCCGACTTTCACGCCGACTCCCTGGACCTGGCGCCGGGCGAGACGCTGCTGTGCGTGACCGACGGGGTGACCGAGCGGCGGGACGGCAACCGGCAGTTGGACGACGACGACGGCCTGGCCGAGATCCTGCGCGGCTGTGCGGGGCTCGGCGCCAAGGCCATCGCGGAGCGGGTGCGGCTGGCCGCCCATGACTTCGGCACCGAGCCGATCGACGACGATCTCGCGGTGCTGGTGCTGGAGGCGGTGCCGACGTCGGCGCAGGAGCTGATGCGGGCGCCGTGAGCCTGTGGCCTGCGGGCGCTCGTGCGCAAAGTTCTTGAAATGTGTACGTCCCGGGCCTTGTCGCACCCTTCTCCGAGGAGCATCATCAGGATTCCTGAGCATTGAGGAGTCCGCGATGAGCCTGCTCTCCACCGCCGACTGGGCGGACAGGATCTTCACCGGCGGCTGGGACCTCCCGGCCCGGCCCGGCACCATCGACATCACCGAGCCCGCGACCGGGCAGCACCTCGGCTCCGTCGGCCGGGCCACCGAGGCGGACGTCGCCCCCGCGGCCCGCACCGCGGCGGCCGCGGGGCGCGCCTGGGCCGCGGCCCCCTTCCCCGAGCGGGCCGCGGCCCTGCGGCGCGCGGCCGACGCCTTCCGGAGCCACGCCGACGAGATCGCCGACTGGATCGTGCGGGAGGCCGGATCGTCGCGGGCGAAGGCCGCCCTGGAGGTGGCGGTCGCCGCCGCCGAATGCGAGGAAGCCGCCGCCCTGCCCGCGGCGCCCACCGGTGAGCTGCTGCCCTCGACGCAGCCGCGTCTGAGCATGGCGCGCCGGATCCCGGTCGGGGTGGTCGGCGTGATCTCGCCGTTCAACTTCCCGCTGATCCTGTCCATCCGCTCCATCGCCCCGGCGCTCGCGCTCGGCAACGCCGTCCTCCTCAAGCCCGATCCGCGCACCCCGGTGTCCGGCGGGGTGGTGCTCGCCCGCGTCTTCGAGGAGGCCGGGCTGCCCGCGGGGCTGCTGCACTGCCTGCCGGGCGGCGCGGACGTCGGCGCGGCGATCGTCCGCGACCCTGCGGTGCGGGTCGTGTCGTTCACCGGCTCCACCGCCGCGGGCCGCGCGGTCGGCGCGCTGGCCTCCGAGCAGCTGACCCGGGCCCATCTGGAGCTGGGCGGCAACAGCGCCCTGATCGTGCTGGACGACGCGGACATGGAGGCCGCCGCGTCCTGCGGGGCCTGGGGGAACTTCCTCCACCAGGGGCAGATCTGCATGGCGGTCGGCCGCCATCTGGTGCATGAGTCGCGGTACGAGGAGTACCTCGGCCTGCTCGCCAAGAAGGCCGAGCAGCTCACCGTCGGCGACCCCTTCCGCGAGCCGGTCGCCCTCGGGCCGCTCATCGACGACCGGCAGCTCGGCCATGTCGTGGACATCGTCGAGCGCAGCGTGGCCGCGGGCGCCCGGGTGGTCACCGGCGGCACCCACCGGGGGCGGTTCTACCGGCCCACGGTGCTGGCCGACTGCGGCCCGTCCGTCCCCGCCTGGGACGAGGAGGTGTTCGGCCCGGTCGCGTGCGTACGTCCGTATCGTGACGACGACGAGGCCGCGGCGCTCGCCGCCGACTCCCCGTACGGCCTGAGCCTGGGCATCCTCACCGCCGACACGGCACGCGGGCTCGCGCTGGCCGAGCGGATTCCCAGCGGGATGGTCCACATCAACGACCAGACCGTCAACGACGATCCGAACGCGCCCTTCGGCGGCCTCGCCGCATCCGGCTTCGGCCGGGTGGGCGGCGCCCGGGCCAATCTCGACGCCTTCACCGAGACGCAGTGGCTGACCCTGCGCGGCGACACCGCGCGCTACCCGTTCTGACCAGGGAGTCCCCACGATGACCGAAACCCTCGCCGCCGTGGTGAACAAGCCCGGCGCCCCCTTCTCCCTGGAGCGGATCACCCTGGACGAGCCCCGGCCGGACGAGGTCGTGGTCCGGCTGGCCGCCGCCGGGGTCTGCCACACCGATCTGACCGTGCGCGACGGCCATCTGCCCTTCCCCCTCCCCGGCGTCCTCGGCCATGAGGGCGCGGGCGTCGTGGAGCGGGTCGGGTCATGGGTCGGCCGGGTGCGGCCGGGCGACCATGTCGTCCTGACCTTCACCTCGTGCGGTACGTGCGGCACCTGCCGCGGCGGCCATCCCGCCTACTGCGCCTCCTGGCTCCCGCTCAACCTCCTCGGAGGCGCCCGCGGCGACGGCACCGCGACCCTGCGGCGCGGCGGCGATCCGGAAAGCAACGGGCTCGGCGGCCACTTCTTCGGCCAGTCGTCCTTCGCGACGCACGCGCTGGTGGACGAACGCAGCGTGGTCCGGGTCCCGGCGGACATCCCCCTGACCACCCTCGCCCCGTTCGGCTGCGGCATCCAGACCGGGGTCGGCGCCGTCCTGAACGTCCTGCGGCCCCGGCCCGGCAGCACGATCGCCGTCTTCGGCACCGGCGCGGTCGGGCTCGCCGCCCTGATGGCCGCCGCGCTCGGCCCGGTCCGGCAGGTGATCGCCGTCGACCGGCTCGCCCCGCGGCTGGCGCTGGCCCGGAAGCTGGGCGCCACGACCGTCGTCGACGCCGCGGAGGAGGACACCGCGGCCGCCCTGGTCGAGCTGACGGACGGCCTCGGCATCGACTGCGCCCTGGAGACCACGGGCCACCCCGGCGTCCTCCGCACCGCGATCGACGCCCTCGCGCCCCGGGGCGAGGTCGCGGTCATCGGGGCACCGCCCATGGGCACCGAGGTCGCGGTCGACGTCAACGGCATGCTTCCGGGCCGCCGCATCACCGGCGTCACACTCGGCGACAGCGAACCGGAACAGCTGATCCCGCTGATGGTCGCCCTCCACCAGCAGGGCCGGCTGCCGGTGGACCAACTGATCCGGACCTATCCGTTCGCCCGGATCGAGGAGGCGGCGGCGGACATGACGGCGGGCACCACGATCAAGCCGGTGCTGACCTTCGAGGACGCCTGAGCCCGTGCGCTAGTCGGCCACACCGGCGAGGTCGCGGATGCGGCGGGCCTGGGCGGCGCGCTCGGCGGCGCGCTGCTCGTCGTACGTACGGTCCGCCGCGCCCCGCAGCAGCGCCTTGGTCTCGACCACCGCGTCGCGGGGGGCGGCGAGCAGGGCCGCGGCCAGGTCCCGGACCGCGCCGTCCAGCTCAGCGGCGGGCACCACGAGGTTGGCGAGACCGGTGCGCTCGGCCTCCTCGGCATGGACGGAGCGCCCGGTCGCGCAGATCTCCAGCGCCCGGGCGTACCCCACGAGTCCGACCAGCGGATGGGTGCCGGTCAGGTCGGGCACCAGCCCGAGGCTGGTCTCGCGCATCGCGAACTGCGCGTCCTCCGCGCACACCCGCAGGTCACAGGCGAGGGCGAGCTGAAAGCCCGCCCCGATCGCATGGCCCTGCACGGCGGCGATGGACACGATGTCGTTGCGCCGCCACCAGGTGAACGCGTCCTGGTAGGCGGCGATGATCCCGTCCAGCTCGGCGTCCGGGCGGCGGGCCATCTCCGGGAAGGACGGCTCGCCGTCGAACCCCTCGGGGGTGAACGCCTGCCGGTCAAGCCCTGCCGAGAAGGACACGCCCTCGGCGCGCAGCACCACCACCCGCACGCTGCCGGGCAGCAGTGACCCCGCCTCGGCCAGCGCCCGCCACAACGCGGGCGACTGGGCGTTGCGCTTGGCCGGATTGGTCAGGGTCACCGTGGCGACCGCGTCATCGACGATGAGCGATACGCCGTCCTTGTCGAGCAGGGTCACAGGAAGCCTCCGGTCGGCCGCAGTCAGTACAAGTGACTGCACAGTAACCACCCGGTCGAACGGACGATCAACCGGGTGGCACTGTCCACACCTGCTTCCGGTGACGAACCGCGGACGCGAGACGCGCGATCAGGCCGATGCGGCCTTCTTGCCTCGCGTCGCGCCACCGCGACCACGTAGGGACACTCCTGATTCGCTGAGCATCCGGTGGACGAATCCGTAGGAACGGCCGGTCTCCTCGGCCAGCGCCCGGATGCTCGCACCGGAGTCGTACTTCTTCTTCAGGTCTGCCGCGAGCTTTTCGCGCGCGGCGCCGGTCACCCGGCTGCCCTTCTTCAGAGTCTCGGCCACCCGTGCCTCCTCATGGGAAGTGCGCTCTGGACTCTCATGATCACCCCTAGGCGGCTTCCTGGCCACCCATTCGGCAAGACCTGTGGAGGAAGGATTCCGAGAAATGACGCCATACGAGCCTTCGGAATCCAGGATTCCGGCGGCTTACGCCCTGTCAGTCTTTCTTGATCCGCGAAGAAAGGGCAGGTCAGGACCTATGTGCCAGAGGTTGGACGGAGAGCGACCGGCGCGCGGCACGTGCCGTGCGCCGGTCGCGGGCGGCGCGCCGCGATACCAGCCGTTCTCACTCAGATGACGGATCACGCCTAGGCCGAATGATCTACGAGGCCAGGGGACAGGGGATCAGAGGCTCAGACGGCCGGCCGGGAGCAGACGGGCCGGACGACGCCCGGAGGCCAGGCCGGCGCGACCAGATCGGTCAGGCCAGCGCGACCAGATCCGCGTAGTCCTCGCCCCACAGGTCCTCGACCCCGTCCGGCAGCAGAATGATCCGCTCCGGCTGGAGGGCGTCCACCGCGCCCTCGTCGTGGGTCACCAGCACCACCGCACCGGTGAAGGTGCGCAGCGCGCCGAGGATCTCCTCGCGGCTGGCCGGGTCGAGGTTGTTGGTGGGCTCGTCGAGCAGCAGGACGTTGGCCGAGGAGACGACCAGGGTGGCCAGCGCGAGCCGGGTCTTCTCACCGCCGGAGAGCACTCCGGCGGGCTTGTCCACGTCGTCGCCGGAGAACAGGAACGAGCCGAGCGTTTTGCGGATGTCGACCAGGTCGAGGTCGGGCGCGGCCGAGCGCATGTTCTCCAGGACGGTGCGGTCCGGGTCGAGCGTCTCGTGCTCCTGCGCGTAGTAGCCGAGCTTCAGCCCGTGGCCGGGCGACACCTGGCCGGTGTCCGGCTTCTCGACCCCGGCCAGCAGCCGCAGCAGGGTGGTCTTGCCCGCGCCGTTGAGGCCCAGGATGACGACCCGGGAGCCCTTGTCGACGGCCAGGTCGACATCGGTGAAGATCTCCAGGGAGCCGTACGACTTCGACAGGCCCGCGGCGGTCAGCGGGGTCTTGCCGCACGGGGCCGGGTCCGGGAAGCGCAGCTTGGCGACCTTGTCGGACTGCCGCACCTCCTCCAGGCCGGACAGCAGCTTCTCGGCCCGCCGGGCCATGTTCTGCGCGGCGACCGTCTTGGTGGCCTTGGCGCGCATCTTGTCGGCCTGCGAGTTGAGCGCGGCGGCCTTCTTCTCGGCGTTGGCACGCTCGCGCTTGCGGCGCTTCTCGTCGGCCTCGCGCTGGGCCTGGTAGAGCTTCCAGCTCATGTTGTAGATGTCGATCTGCGAGCGGTTGGCGTCCAGGTAGAAGACCTTGTTGACGACCGTCTCCATGAGGTCGACGTCATGGGAGATGACGATGAAGCCGCCGCTGTACGTCTTCAGGTAGTCGCGCAGCCAGATGATGGAGTCGGCGTCGAGGTGGTTCGTCGGCTCGTCCAGCAGCAGGACGTCGGAGTCCGAGAACAGGATCCGGGCCAGCTCGACGCGGCGCCGCTGACCGCCGGAGAGGGTGTGCAGCGGCTGGCCGAGCACCCGGTCCGGCAGGCCCAGGCTGGCCGCGATGGTCGCGGCCTCCGCCTCGGCCGCGTAGCCGCCCTTGGTCAGGAACTCCGTCTCCAGGCGCTCGTACTTCTTCATCGCGCGCTCGCGGGTGGCGCCCTTGCCGTTGGCCATGCGGTCCTCGTTCTCGCGCATCTTGCGCAGCACGGAGTCGAGGTCGCGGGCGGAGAGGATGCGGTCGCGCGCGAGGACGTCGAGGTCGCCGGTGCGCGGGTCCTGCGGCAGATAGCCGACCTGGCCGGAGCGGGTGATGCTGCCGCCGGCCGGGATGCCCTCGCCCGCCAGGCACTTGGTGAGGGTGGTCTTCCCGGCGCCGTTGCGGCCGACGAGGCCGATGCGGTCGCCCTTGGCGATGCGGAAGGAAGCGGACTCGATCAGAACACGGGCGCCGGCACGCAGCTCGACGCCGGATGCGGTGATCACGGGAATTACTCCTGGGCAGGGTGGACGGCGGACGGGACAGACCAGCGGGCGGGGCCGACGCCGTCTAATGCACGAGGAGAATTGCCATGCGGCTAGTTTAGCGGGGCGGGCAACCGGTTTTTTCCCTGGGGTCCGGAAGCTCCCCGCCTCCCGCCGGGCCGCTCCCCCGCCTGCCGAAAGGCCCCTCAGACGCCGCCCGTGTGGACCTGGAAGGCCGCCCGGCGCACCGCCTTGGCGAGGGCCGGGTCGGGGTGGGCGGCGGCCAGCGCCACCAGCACCTGCACCGTACGGGGGTGGCCGACGGCCCGCACCTCCGCCAGCAGCGCGGGCACCGTGCCCTGCACCGCCGACTCCAGGTGGCGCACCAGCAGCGGGCTCTCGCCGTGGTCGGAGATGGCCGCGGCGGTGTCCACCCACAGCCAGGTGGCCTCCTCGCGGGTGAGCACGTCCAGCGCGTCCTCGGGGTCGGCGCCCTCGTGCTCGGCGAGCCACAGCAGCGCGTACGGCCGCAGGCACGATTCGTCCACGACGGCCCGCACCGCGGGTTCGGCGGGCGCCCCGGCGACCCGCAGCGCCTCGAACGCGAGCCCGCGCAGCAGCGCGTCGTCGCCGCGCGCGGCGTCCAGGAGTTCGGTGATGGCGCTGCCGACCGGGCGGGCGGCGAGCCAGGCCCGGTATTCGGCGCGGGCGGGCCCGGGGGTGAGGCCCGCGCAGCCGCGCAGCATGTCGGCGGCGGGGTGCTCGATGTTCCCGGCGGGGCTCTGGGCGGCCACGCAGATCTGCTCCAGCTTGACCCACACCGCCCAGTTGCCGAGCGCGGTGAGGACGGCGTCGCCTTCGAGGACGGTGAGCGCCCCGACCGAGGCGAGCGCGTCCAGGGCCCAGCCGAGCAGGCCCTCCAGCGCCTCGTCGTCCTCCTCGGCGCCCTCCGCCCGCTCCCCGGGGGCGGCCGCGTGGTCGGCCGGGTCCGGGGTCGCGGCGGGGTCGTTGGCGTCTCCCGGCGCGGCCACCCCGTACGGCACCTCGCAGCGCTCGGTGCGCAGCTCCGCGACCCGCTTGCGCAGCATGTCCAGCAGCGTGGAGATCTGCACCGGGCCCGCGGACAGCTGGAGCAGCGAGAGCAGCTGCGGTACGGCCTCGACCACCTCGGCGACGGCCGTGGGCTCGGCGGTCTCCGGCGCGGGGCTGGCCAGCGACCAGGCGTCGAGCAGCGCGACCCAGCCGCGCAGCACCGCGCTGTCGTCGCGGTCCCATGCCTGGAGCCGCCAGCCGGGGCGCGCGGTGCCGCCGTGCAGATCGACGAGCCCGACGAGCCGGGCCCGGTCCCAGTCGGCGCGCACCTCCTCGGGGCTGCGCCCTAGCGTCGCGGCGGCACGGGCGGCGGCCTCGTCGGAGAGGGCCCCGAGCGAGTCGTCCTCGGCCGCGGCCCAGCGCGCCACCTCCACGGCCCCGGCAAGCCCCGCACGGGCCTGCCGGGCCAATTCCGGCCGGGGCGGCGTGCCCTCTGGCGGGCGTGGCGCCGGCCGGGAGCGGTTCGGCGCGGGCCGCGGGGCGGTGGCCATCGGCCGCTGGCGGACGAGTCGGAGCCGGGAGTCGCGCGGAGTACGGGACGTCACAGAAGCAGTCTCGCCGTTGACGGCCCGAAAGCCCAATCGGCACCCGTCCGGCGGTCGCCGCGGCCGGATTCCGATGGGTAGCCGGGACCGCCCGTGGCGCTAGGGGGTGTCTTGTCGATCGGGCTGGATCAGCGAGCGGCGTCTGGTGCGGTACATCGCAACCCGCGTGAGGAGAGCGCAGCGGCGCCGCGTGCGACGAGCGCGGCGCCGCGAGGTGCCGTGCCAGGCGTCGCGAGGTGCCGTGCCAGGCGTCGCGAGCCCTGCATGATCGGCACGACACCCCCTAGATGAGGGGCGTGAGGAAGCGGCGCAGCGCCTCCTCGTACCCGCGGGGGTCGGCGTTCCACATGGCGGCGTGCGGGGCGTGCCGGACCGGATGAAGGGTGACCAGCTCGGGCCGGGCGGCGGCGAGTTCACGGGAGGCGTCCCAGGGCGCGAGGGTGTCGCCGGGGCCGTGCACGATGAGGGTGGGCACCGGCAGGCTCTCGGGGTCGGCCGCCTCCGCCAGCTTGCCGTCGTGGAGCCCGGTGCGCCCTTCCGCGGCCCGTACGGCGAGCGGGAGCAGGGCGGCGGGGATGCGGCGCGCCGTGGCGAGGGCGCGCAGGGTGGCGCGCCAGTCGAGCACCGGGGAGTCCAGGACGATGCCGCTGAGCCGGTGCCGCAGTGCGGAGTTGGCGGCCGCGCGCAGGGCCATCGAGGCGCCGGTGGACCAGCCGTGCAGGACGATGCTCTCCGCCCCGTAGCGGACCGCGTAGCGGATGGCGGCGTCGAGGTCGCGCCACTCCGTCTCGCCGAGGTGGCTGATGCCGTCGGGCGGGCGCGGGGCGCCGGGGTCGCCGCGGTACGCGAGGTCGAGCACCGGGATCCGCATCCGGTGCAGCATCGGCATGACGACCATGGGGTGTTCCCGGGTGGTGCCGAGGCCATGGGTGGTGATCACCCAGGTGGTGCGCTCGCCGGGCAGGAACCAGGCGGGCAGCGGACCGAGTTCGCCGGGAATGTCGACATCGGCGTGTTCGATGCCGAGCGCGTCCCTCGGGTTGCCGATGTGCACCTGCGGGGTGAGCCGCACCCGGGTGCCCGTGTCGAGGGTGCCGTGCGTCACCCGTTCCAGGCGGCGTACGACGCAGTCGGCGGGGTGCGCAACGTCCTCGTCCACCGGGCCGACGACGGCGTGGCAGGCCCGGCCGACAAGGCCGTAGGTGCCGGGGCGCAGCGAGGCGAGCGAACGGGTGAGGGTGATCCGCCCGTCGTCGTCCATGGCGTGCACCGTGAGCGGCGGCTCGTTCGGCAGCGGCCGGTCGGGGGCCGGTCTGAGCGCAGCGTCGGTGACGTACCGGCCCGCCGCCACCGCGGCCGCGCCGACACCGAGCAGAGTGGTGGCGGCAGCGACCGCCGTTGTCCGCACACGCATCCCTCCCAGTGTGGGCGGGCGGCCGCGCGGCGGCCAGCGGAAGGGGCTATTTCGGGACGCCCGGGGCACCGCCCTCCGTACCGCCGTCGCGCGGCTGGCCGTAGCCGCCCAGCTTGGCCGCGGCGCGGTCCAGTTCGGCGGGCGGGAGAAGGGTGGGGGTGCGCCCGGGGACGGCGGCCGCGGCCAGCCAGACCTGGCACATCCATTCGAGCTGGGCGGTGCGGTCGTAGGCCTGGTCCAGCGTCGCGCCGTATACGACGGTCCCGTGGTTGCGCAGCAGACAGCCGGAGCGGTCGCGCAGCGCGGACAGCATGTTTTCGGCCAATTCATCGGTGCCGTAGAGCGCGTAGTCGGCGACCCGGACCGGCCCGCCGAGGGCGGCGGTCATGTAGTGGATCGCGGGGAGTTCGTCGACCAGCGTGGAGACGGCGGTGGCGTGAACGGCGTGGGTGTGGACGATGGCCGCGGCGTCTTCCGTGTGACGGTAGACGGCGAGGTGCATGGGCAGCTCGCTGGTGGGCGCGAGCGTGCCCAGCACCTGTCGGCCATCGAGGTCCACGCCGACCACGTCACGCGGGCCGAGCCGGTCGTAGGGGACGCCGCTCGGGGTCACCAGGACGGTGTCGCCGATCCGGGCCGACACATTGCCCGAGGTGCCGACGACGAGCCCGTCGGCGGTGGTTCTGCGGGCCGTCCGCACCACCTGCGTCCACGCCTGCCGCAGGGGCTGGGTCAGCCTCGGCTGTGGCCGTCGTGCCGATCGCGGCTCCGTCACGGGCCCTCACCTCCGGGCGCGATCCTTCCACACGGGCGCCGGCGCGGTGCGGTTACGCCGGCTCGATGTACGGGCGTCAAATGCCGTGTGACGAAAGGAAGTACGGTCGAAAACCAGCCGTTCTCACACTCGCGCGCCCGTGTCACCATGAAGCCCGCCTCAGTTCATCTTCCGTTCACCCAGTTTCCTTACGTTCACCGTGCACTGACCGCCCTCCGAACTGATTGACCGGGTGTATGGAACACATCACGCTTCTCATCGGGATCGTGATCGTCACGGCCTTGGTGTTCGACTTCACGAACGGCTTCCACGACACGGCCAACGCCATGGCCACCACCATCTCCACCGGAGCGCTCGGTCCCCGGGTCGCGGTGGCGATGTCGGCAGTCCTCAACCTCGTCGGCGCCTTCCTCTCCGTGGAGGTCGCCAAGACCATCTCCGGCGGAATCATCGACGAGGGCTCCGGCATCCAGCCCGAAGTGATCTTCGCGGGGCTCGTCGGCGCGATCCTCTGGAACCTGGTGACCTGGCTGGCCGGTCTCCCGTCCAGCTCATCGCACGCCCTCTTCGGCGGCCTCATCGGCGCCACCGTGGTCTCCGTCGGCATGGACGGGGTCAACGGCGACGCGATCGTCATGAAGGTCCTCATCCCGGCCGTGGCCGCGCCGGTCGTGGCGGGCATCGCCACGGTGGCCGCCACCCGGCTCACCTACCGGCTGGCCAACAACCGGGCCGCGGAGGACACCGCGAAGGGCTACCGCGCCGGTCAGATCGCCTCGGCCGCGCTGGTCTCCCTGGCCCACGGCACCAACGACGCCCAGAAGACGATGGGCGTCATCACCCTCGCGCTGGTCACCGGCGGCGTCATCGCCCCCGACTCCGACCCGCCCATGTGGGTGATCGTCTCCGCGGGTCTCGCCATCGCGCTCGGCACCTACCTGGGCGGCTGGCGCATCATCCGCACCATGGGCAAGGGCATCACCGACATCCAGCCGCCGCAGGGCTTCGCCGCCCAGACCGGCGCCGCGACCGTCATCCTGGCCTCGTCCCACATCGGCTTCGCGCTGTCCACCACGCAGGTCTGCTCGGGCGCCGTCATGGGTGCGGGCGTCGGCCGCAAGGGCGGTGTGGTGCGCTGGTCGACCGCGGGCCGCATGGTCGCCGCGTGGGCGCTGACCCTCCCGGCCGCCGGTCTGGTGGCCGCCGGTGCGGCGCTGCTGGCCGGCCAGGGCAACGGGGGCATCACCGCGGTCGCCGTCCTCGCGGTGCTGGGCTGCGGCGTCATCTGGATGCTGTCGCGCCGCAAGCCGGTGGACGCCAGCAACGTCAACGAGCTGGGTGCGGAGTCCGCCGAGCCGGTCGGTGTCGTCACCGCCGCCGTGCGGTCGGTCGCCCCGCCGCCCGCCGGAAAGACCGCATCCGCTGCCGATGGCACCGATGGCACGGATGCCGCAGACGCCTCGAACGCCTCGGGCTCGACGTCCGCCGAGGACGCCTCGTCCGAATCCGCCCCGACCCCCGCCACCGCGGGAACCGGTTCCACCAGCTGACAGGGAGCACACGCAATGCACATCGACTGGGCGGCCCTCGGCCAGGTCTTCGGCGTCAGCCTCGCGGTGACGGTCGGCGTCGTAGGGGTCTTCACCCTGGGCATCATCGGCACCTCCCGTACGGCTCAGCCGCAGCCCCAGGCCGCCGCGGGCGGCGCTTCCGCGGTTGCGCGCACCGGCGCGTACGCCTGTTTCGCGCTGTGCGCCGCGGTCGTGGCGTACGGCATCTATCTGATCGTGGCCTGAAACCAACGGAGGCCACTCAAGCCGCGGGGCGGTGGGCGCTGTTCGGCGCCCACCGCCCCGCGGTCGTTCCCGCGCGGGCGCCTGTGGATCTCGGCACACTCTGGCATCGCAGGTCAAATGCGAGTTGACGGCCATTCGCGCCCCATGGTGGACTTCCCGAGCCAAACGGCGGCAGGAGAGGAAGCCGGTGAGAATCCGGCGCGGTCCCGCCACTGTCACCGGGGAGCGCTCTCCCCTCACCGCAAGGGGTCACGGCCGTCCGTACGCCAGGAGGGCTGGAAGACCGGGAGAGCCGCGGATCCGGGAGCCAGGAGACTCTCACCGCCGGTCACGTCGAGCCAGGGCGCGGACCCTGAGTGAGGACATACCGCCATGCCCGGCACTGCCACGCCGTCAGCTCCTCCTGTCCGCATGCTCGGCGGCGGTCCTCGCCGCAGAGGCATGACGGCGGTCTGAAGGATGCGTGCCGACCACGCCTCGTACGCGTGCGGCGCCGCACTCGGCTTCCTCGGCGACCTCGCCGCGGGCGATCCGCGCCGCGGCCATCCGGTGGCCGCGTTCGGGCGGGCCGCCGCGGCCGTCGAGCGGCGGCTGTGGCGCGATCACCGCGGTTCCGGGGCCCTGCACACCGCGCTGTGCGCGGGCGGCGCGGCCGCCGGTGCCGCGCTGCTGGCGCGTACCGTACGCGGCTTCGCGGGCCGACGCCGGACGGCCGATGCCGCGCTGACCGCCGCCACCACCTGGGCCGTACTGGGCGGCACCTCGCTGGTGCGGGAGGCCCGGGTCATCGGTGACGCGCTGGCCGCCGGGGACGTCGACGCCGCGCGGGAGCGGCTGCCGCATCTGTGCGGACGCGATCCGCAGGCGCTGGACGCACAGCAGATCGCGCGGGCGGTCGTCGAGTCGGTGGCCGAGAACACCTCGGACGCGGTCGTGGGCGCGCTCGTGTGGGGGGCCGTGGCCGGGGTGCCGGGGCTCGTCGGCTTCCGCGCCGTCAACACCCTGGACGCCATGGTGGGCCACAAGTCGGCCCGCTACAGCCGGTTCGGCTGGGCCGCGGCCCGGCTGGACGACGTCGCGGGCTGGCCCGGCGCCCGGCTCACCGCCGCCCTGGCCGCCCTCGCCGGGCCCGATCCGCGCGGCGCGTGGCGCGCCTGGCGCGACGACGGCGGACGCCACCCGAGCCCCAACGCGGGCCCGGTGGAGGCGGCGTTCGCGGGCGCGCTGGGGGTCCGGCTGGGCGGCACGCTGGCGTACGCGGGCCGGGTCGAGCACCGCCCGGTGCTGAACCCGGGCGGCCGTCCCGTGACGGCGGCCGACATTCCGCGGGCGATCCTCCTCTCGCGGCGGGTGTCGGCGCTCGCTCTGCTCACCACCGTCGTGGCTCGTTCCGGAGCCGGTCGGGGCTCCGGAGCCGATCAGGAAAGGGTGAATCGATGACCCTGGGGGGCGGACTGCTCATCGCGGGAACGACCTCGGACGCCGGGAAGAGCGTCGTCACGGCGGGCATATGCCGCTGGCTGGCGCGCAAAGGGCTCCGGGTCGCCCCGTTCAAGGCGCAGAACATGTCGCTCAACTCCTTCGTCACCCGGGACGGCGCCGAGATCGGGCGGGCCCAGGCGATGCAGGCCGCCGCCGCGCGCGTCGAACCGAGCGCCCTGATGAACCCGGTCCTGCTGAAGCCGGGCAGCGACCGCAGCAGCCAGGTGGTGCTGCTCGGCAAGCCGGTGGGCGAGATGAGCGCGCGCGGGTATTACGGGGGGTCTGGGGGGTCGTCCCCCGAGGAAAGGCTGCACTCGGAGCGGCGGCGCGAAGGGCTGCTGGAGACCGTCACCGAGTGCCTGAGCGAGCTGCGGCGCACGCATGACGCGGTGATCTGCGAGGGCGCGGGCAGCCCGGCCGAGATCAATCTGCGCCGCACCGACATCGTCAACCTCGGTCTTGCCCGGGCCGCGGGGCTGCCGGTCGTCGTGGTCGGGGACATCGACCGCGGCGGCGTCTTCGCGTCCTTCTTCGGCACGACCGCGCTGCTGTCCCGCGAGGACCAGCGGCACATCGCCGCCTATGTGGTGAACAAGTTCCGCGGCGATGTGAGCCTGCTGGAACCCGGGCTGGACATGCTGCGCGACCTCACCGGACGGCCGACCGTCGGTGTGCTGCCGTACGCGCACGGCCTCGGCATCGACGAGGAGGACGGGCTGCGCGTCTCGCTGCGCGGCACGGTGCGCGAGAGCGTCGTCGCACCGCCGCACGGCGCGGACGTGCTGCGGGTCGCGGTGGCCGCCGTACCGCTGATGTCCAACTTCACCGACGTGGACGCGCTGGCCGCCGAGCCGGGCGTGATCGTGCGCTTCGTGGACCGCCCGGAGGAGCTGGCCGACGCCGATCTGGTGGTGCTGCCGGGCACCCGGGGCACCGTGAAGGCGCTGGAGTGGCTGCGCGAGCGCGGTCTCGCCGACGCGATCGCGCGGCGGGCCGCGGAGGGGCGGCCGGTGCTCGGGATCTGCGGCGGCTTCCAGGCGCTGGGCTACGCAATCGAGGACGAGGTCGAGTCGAAGGCCGGGACGGTCGAGGGCCTCGGACTGCTGCCCGTACGGGTCCGCTTCGCGGCCGACAAGACCCTGGCCCGGCCGGTGGGCGAGGCGCTGGGCGAACGGGTGGTGGGCTACGAGATCCACCACGGCGTCGCCGAACTGCTCCACGGGGGCGACGAACCCTTCCTGGACGGCTGCCGGGTGGGCCCGGTGTGGGGCACGCACTGGCACGGCTCGCTGGAGAGCGACGGCTTCCGCCGCGCCTTCCTGCGGCGGGTCGCGGAGGCGGCGGGCCGGGCGTTCGTGCCCGCGCCTGACACCCGCTTCGGGGAGCTGCGCGAGGAGCAGTTGGACCGGCTGGGCGATCTGATCGAGGAGCACGCGGACACGGACGCGCTGCTGAGGCTCATCGAGGGCGGCGTACCGGACGAACTGCCCTTCGTGCCGCCCGGGGCGCCGGGAGGAATGGCTTGAGCACACGACGCGAGCCCACACGCACCGACCGCGCACGCACCGTAGGAGGTACCGAAGCATGACCACCGCTGCCTACCCGTTCACCGCGGTCGTCGGAATGGACGACATGCGGCTCGCCCTGCTCCTCAACGCCGTCTCGCCCGCCGTGGGCGGGGTGCTGGTGCGCGGCGAGAAGGGCACGGCCAAGTCGACGGCCGTGCGCGCGCTGTCCACACTGCTGCCGCCGGTCGACGTCGTCCCCGGCTGCCGCTTCTCGTGCGATCCGGCCGCGCCCGACCCGGGCTGCCCCGACGGGCCGCACGAGACCGCCCCAGGGGACGCGCGCCCCGCGCGGATGGTGGAGCTGCCGGTCGGCGCGTCCGAGGACCGCCTCGTCGGGTCGCTGGACATCGAGCGGGCGCTGTCGGACGGGGTCAAGGCGTTCGAGCCGGGGCTGCTCGCGGACGCGCACCGCGGGGTGCTGTACGTCGACGAGGTCAACCTGCTGCACGACCACCTGATCGACCTGCTGCTCGACGCGGCCGCCATGGGCGCCTCCTATGTGGAGCGCGAGGGCGTCTCCGTACGGCACGCCGCGCGCTTCCTGCTGGTGGGCACCATGAACCCGGAGGAGGGCGAGCTGCGGCCGCAGCTGCTGGACCGCTTCGGGCTCACCGTCGAGGTCACGGCGTCGCGGGACACCGAGGAGCGGGTCGAGGTGGTGCGCCGGAGGCTGGCGTACGACGAGGACCCGGCCGGGTTCGCCGCGCGCTGGGCGCGCGAGGAGGGCGAGCTGCGGGACCGCATAGCGGCGGCGCGCGCCCTGCTGCCCGCCGTCCGGCTGGGCGACCGCGCGCTGCGGCAGATCGCGGCGGTGTGCGCGGCGTTCGAGGTGGACGGGATGCGCGCGGACATCGTGACGGCGCGTACGGCGACGGCGCTGGCCGCCTGGGCGGGCCGGACGGACGTGCGGACCGAGGACGTACGGCAGGCCGCGCTCCTGTCGCTCCCCCACCGGCGGCGGCGGGCGCCGTTCGACGCGCCGGGGCTGGACGAGGACAAGCTGGACGAGGTGCTGCGGCAGTTCGAGGACGAGGAGCCGGAGCCCGAGCCGGAACCCTCTGGTCCGGGCGATGCCCCGGATGACGACCCCGACGACCCCGACGGGCCGGGCGGGGGCGGAGGGTCCGACGGCGGGGACGCCCCCGACGGACCCGGCGGTGGCCGCCCGCAGGACGGCGGGCAGGAGCAGGCGCCGCCGCCCGGCGGGCCCGAGCCGTCCATCCCCGAGCAGCGGTCGCCCGAACCCGAGTCGTCCGCCGACGCCGCGCCCGCGGAGTCCGAGGCGGACGGCGGGGCCGGTGGCGGCGGCGGTGAACGGGCCGCCGTGGGCGCCGCGGAGCCGTTCCGCACCCGGCGGCTGGACGTGCCGGGGCTCGGCGAAGGCGCGGCCGGGCGGCGGTCGCGGGCCCGCACCGCGCACGGCCGCACCGCCGGTGCGCGCCGCCCCCAGGGCACGCTGACCTCGCTGCACCTGGCGGCGACGGTACGGGCCGCCGCCCCCCATCAGCACACCCGCGGGCGGCGCGGCCCGGGGCTGCTGGTGCGCCGGGACGATCTGCGGGAGGCGGTGCGCGAGGGCCGGGAGGGCAATCTCGTGCTGTTCGTCGTGGACGCGTCGGGGTCGATGGCCGCCCGCAAGCGCATGGGCGCGATCAAGGGCGCGGTGCTGTCGCTGCTGCTGGACGCCTATCAGCGGCGGGACAAGGTCGGCCTGGTCACCTTCCGGGGGTCCGGCGCGGAGCTGGCGCTGCCGCCCACCTCGTCGGTGGACGCGGCCGCCGCCCGGCTGGAACAGCTGCCGACCGGCGGCCGCACCCCGCTCGCGGCGGGGCTGTTGAAGGCCCGCGAGGTGCTGCGGGTGGAGCGGCTGCGGGACCCCTCGCGCCGTCCGCTGCTGGTCGTGGTGACCGACGGGCGGGCCACCGAGTCGAAGAAGGCCGCGGTGTCCGACGGGTCCACGCCGGTGGAGCGGGCCGGGCGCGCGGCGCGGCTGCTCGCGGGCGACGGGGTCGCCTCGGTGGTGGTCGACTGCGAGTCGGGGCCGGTGCGGCTGGGCCTGGCGGGCGCGCTCGCCCGCGATCTGCGGGGCACCCCGGTCACCCTGGACGAACTGCGCGCGGACAGCGTCACGGCGCTGGTCCGCGATGTACGGACGGTACAGAACTCACGGAGGGCAGCCTGATGCCGCAAGGACAACCGACCGTCGTCCCCGACGACGGGCTGACCACCCGCCAGCGCCGCAACCGGCCGCTCGTGCTCGTGCACACGGGCGTGGGGAAGGGCAAGTCGACGGCCGCGTTCGGTCTGGCGCTGCGGGCGTGGAACCAAAACTGGCCGGTCGGTGTATTCCAGTTTGTAAAGAGCGCGAAATGGAAGGTCGGCGAGGAGCGTGCGCTGCGCGTCCTCGGCGACTCGGGCGAAGGGGGGACCGTCGCATGGCACAAGATGGGCGAGGGCTGGTCGTGGGTCCAGCGCGACATGGCTTCCAGCGAGGAGGCCGCACGCGAGGGCTGGGAGCAGGTCAAGCGCGATCTCGCGGCGGAGACATACCGGCTCTATGTGCTGGACGAGTTCGCGTATCCCATGCACTGGGGCTGGGTGGATCCTGAGGAAGTGGTGTCGGTCCTGCGCGACCGGCCGGGTACCCAGCACGTCGTTATCACGGGGCGGAACGCCCCGGCGCCGCTGGTGGACTTCGCCGACCTCGTCACCGACATGTCCAAGGTCAAGCACCCGATGGACGCCGGTCAGAAGGGCCAGCGGGGCATCGAGTGGTGAGAGTTCCCAGACTGGTCGTCGCCGCGCCCGCCTCCGGCAGCGGCAAGACGACCGTCACCGCGGGGCTGATGGCCGCCTTCGCGCAGCGCGGTCTCGACGTGTCCCCGCACAAGGTGGGCCCGGACTACATCGATCCTGGCTATCACGCGCTGGCCGTCTCGTCCGCCGGTGGCGGCCGGGCGACGGGTGGCGGGGTGGCTGGTGGCCGCGCGCCTGGTGGCCGCGCGCCCGGTGGCGGGGCCGGGCGGCCGGGGCGGAACCTGGACGCCTATCTGTGTGGTCCGGACCGGATCGCCCCGCTGTTCCTGCACGGGGCGGCGGGCTGCGATCTGGCCCTGGTCGAGGGCGTGATGGGGCTGTTCGACGGGGCGGCCGGGCAGGGCGAGCTGGCGTCGACGGCACAGGTGGCCAAGGTGCTGCGGGCGCCGGTGGTGCTGGTGGTGGACGCGTCCTCGCAGTCGCGTTCGGTGGCGGCGCTGGTGCACGGCTTCGCCTCCTGGGACCCGGAGGTGCGGGTCGCGGGGGTGATCCTCAACAAGGTGGCGTCCGACCGGCACGAGGCGATGCTGAGGGAGGCGCTGGAGGGCGCCGGGGTGCCGGTGTTCGGCGCGCTGCGCCGGATGCGCGAGGTCGGGACGCCGAGCCGTCACCTCGGTCTGGTGCCGGTGGCCGAGCGGCGCACGGAGGCCACGGATTCGGTCGCGGCGCTGGCCGCGTGGGTGCGGGAGGGGTGCGATCTCGACGGGCTGATGGCGCTGGCGGGCAGCGCGCCTCCCCTGTCCGGCCCGGTGTGGGATCCGGTGGCGGAACTGGGCCCGGCGGCGGAGGCCGCCGCGGAGAGCCCCCTGCCGGAGGACCGGCGGCCGGTGGTCGCCGTGGCGGGCGGGGCCGCGTTCACCTTCTCCTACGCGGAGCACACGGAGCTGCTCACCGCCGCGGGCGCGCGGGTCGTGCCGTTCGACCCGCTGCGGGACGAGCGCCTCCCCGACGGGACCGGCGGGCTGGTGATCGGTGGCGGCTTCCCGGAGGTGTACGCACCGGAGCTGTCCGCGAACGAGCCGCTGCGCACCGAGGTCGCCAAGCTGGCGGCGACGGGTGCGCCCATCGCCGCCGAGTGCGCCGGGCTGCTGTATCTGGCGCGCTCGCTGGACGGGCGCCCGATGTGCGGAGTGGTGGACGCCGAGGCACATATGTCGGATCGGCTGACGCTGGGCTACCGTGAGGCCGTGGCCATTTCCGACACGTCCCTCGCCGCCGCGGGGACCCGGGTGCGGGGCCATGAGTTCCACCGCACCACCGTCGAGCCGGAGGCCGGGCAGACGCCCGCCTGGGGGCTCGTCCATCCGCAGCGCCGCACCGAAGGGTTCGCACCGGGAAACGTGCATGCCTCGTATCTCCATGTGCACTGGGCGGCGGTGCCCGGTGTGGCGGCCCGGTTCGTGGCCGGATGTGTGCCCACCACCGGGTGACCGGGGCGGTGACCTGAGGTGCGCCATCCACAGCAGCCGGATCTGGTGGTCGGCGTCGGCGCGGGGCGAGGGGTGTCCGTGGGCGAGGTGACCGGGCTGGTGGCGGCGGCCCTCGCCGCGGCGGGCCTCGCGCCCGGCGGCGTCGCCGAGTTGGCGACGGTCGAGGCCAAGGCCGATGAGCCCGGACTGCTGGCCGCGGCCGAGCGGTTCGGGGTGCCGCTGCGTGGGTACGGGGCGAAGATGCTGGCCGCCGTCGAGGTGCCGAACCCGTCCAAGGCGGCCCTCAGCGCCGTGGGGACGCCCGGTGTGGCCGAGGCGGCCGCGCTGCTGGCCGCCGGGCCGGGGGGCGAACTGCTCGTCGCCAAGCGGGTGTCGGAGCCGGGTGGGGGCAGGCCGTCGAGAGCCACCTGTGCGATCGCCCGCCGTGGCCCGCGGGACAGCCCGCCTCAAGACGGCCACTCTGGAAACGGCCATTCTCGAAACGGCCACTCTGAAAACGGCCGAAGACCTGCCGTGGCGTGTCCCGACGGCGCTCAGTAACGTCTCGGGGCGAGACTGCGCTTTGCACCGTGAGACCCGTTTCACCCTGCACCAAGGAGACTTCGTGACGACCCCGCCCGCGCTGCTCATCGCAGGCATCGGCACCCGAGACGAGAGGCGCGCCGGCGCCTTCCAGGACTTCGTACGGGAGTTGGGCGCGCAGCACCCGGATCTGCCCGTGGCGGGCGGCCTCACCGGGCCGGGCGCGCCCCCGCTGTCCGATGCGGTGGCCCGCCTCGTCGGAGAGGGCGTGACGCGTTTCGCCGTCGTGCCCCTCAGCCTGATCCCGGTGGAGCATCCGAGAGACGGGGTCGCCGCCGCGCTGGCCCAGGAGGCGGAGCGGCACGCGGACGCCTCGTTCGTCTTCGGCCGCCCGCTGGGCCCGGACCCCCGGCTGCTGCGGGTGCTGGAGCGGCGGCTGGACGAGGCGCTGGGCGGCGGGCGGCGCTCCCCCTCGGACCGGGCGCGGACGACGGTGCTGCTGGTGGGCGACGGGTCCCCGCTGCCGGAGGGCAACGCCGAGGTGCACCGGGCCGCCCGGCTCCTGTGGGAGGGCCGCGGTTTCGCGGGCGTCGAGACGGCGTTCGCCTCGCTCGCCGCGCCGGACGTGCCCTCGGGTCTGGACCGCTGTGTGCGGCTCGGGGCACAGCGGATCGTGGTGCTGCCGTATTTCCTGTTCGGCGGCGACGTGCTGGAGCGGGTGCGGCAGCAGGCGGAGGGCTGGCAGCTCGCGTATCCGGATGCCGAGGTGGTGTCCGCCGATGTCATCGGCCCGACCGTGGAGTTGGCGGAGCTGGTCATGGAGCGCTACGAGGAGGTGGCCGGGGTGCCCGAGCGGGCGCAGCTCGAAGCGGAGGCGGCCCATGCCCACTCCCACCCGGACATCCACGCCGATGTCCGCTGAGATACCGGCCGCCGAGACGCCCGCCGACGGTGCGGTCCCCGGGTTCGATCTGCGGCATCACGGGGACGCGGAGGTACGCGGCGCCGACGCGGGGCTGACGGACCTCGCGGTCAACGTCCGGGCCGGTACGCCGCCGCGCTGGCTCAAGGACCGCGTCGCCGCGTCCCTCGACGGGCTGGCCGCCTACCCCGACGGGCGGGCGGCGCGCGCCGCGGTGGCCGCGTGCCACGGCGTGCCCGAGGGACGGGTGCTGCTGACGGCCGGGGCCGCGGAGGCGTTCGTACTGATCGCCCGCGCCCTTCCGGCCCGGCGCCCGGTGGTGGTGCACCCTCAGTTCACCGAGCCGGAGGCCGCGTTGCGGGACGCCGGGCACACGGTGGAGCGGGTGCTGCTCGACGAGCGGGACGGCTTCCGGCTGGACCCGGCGGCGGTGCCGGACGACGCCGATCTGGTGGTCGTCGGCAACCCCACCAACCCCACCTCCGTGCTGCACCCGGCCGCCACGCTCGCCGAACTGGCCCGGCCCGGGCGGACGCTGGTGGTGGACGAGGCGTTCATGGACGCCGTGCCGGGCGAGCCCGCGTCGCTCGCCTCCCGCACGGATGTGCCGGGGCTGGTCGTGCTGCGCAGCCTCACCAAGACCTGGGGGCTGGCCGGACTGCGCATTGGGTACGTGCTGGCGGACCCCGGGATCATCGCCGCGCTGGAGCGGGTGCAGCCGCTGTGGCCGGTGTCCACCCCCGCCCTGGCGGCGGCGGAGGCGTGCTGTGCGCCCGACGCGCTGGCCGAGGCGGCGCGGGCCGCCGAGCGGTCCGCCGCCGACCGCGCCTATCTGGCCGAGCGGCTGGGCGAGTTCGCCGGGGCCGGGCTGCGGGTGTGCGGTCCGGCGGCCGGTCCGTTCCTGCTGATCCGGCTGCCGGACGCGGCGGCGATACGCACCCGCCTCCGCGAACTCGGCTTCGCGGTGCGCCGCGGCGACACCTTCCCGGGCCTGGGCCCGGAGTGGCTGCGGCTGGCCGTCCGCGACCGCGATACGACCGACCGCTTCGTGATCGCCCTGGCCAAGGCCCTCCAGGACGGCTGAGCCCCACAGGACACCGCCGTCTGGGGGCCTGCCCGGGCGGGTGGAATCGCACCGGGCAGGCCCTGGCCGACGCCGGAGGTCGGGGTGGGTCGACCGCCGGCGTCGGCTGCTAGGTGGGGTCGTGCTTACGCATCACCGCGCGTTCCGGCGGCCCGCCGGCGGCGGGCCATGAACACCGCGCCGCCACCCGCGGCGAGCAGCACGGCGCCGCCCGCCACCAGGTACGGGGTGGCCGAGCTGCCGCCGGTCTCGGCGAGGTGTTCCGGCTTGGGCTCCGGCTTGGTCTGGTTGACGACCTCCGGCTCCTCCTCCTTGGCGGGGGCGCCGGGCGCCTCACAGGTCGCGTGGGCCAGGGTGACCTGGCCCTCGACCTCGGAGACGTTGAGCTTGAGCGGGTTCACCGAGACCTTCAGCGACAGCGCGGTGGCCGCCGCGGTGCGCGAGGTGGTCGAGGTGCGCGACAGATCCAGGCTCACCTGGCCGAGCGAGGGCACGTCGACCTTGGTGGAGGCGCCCGCGGTCAGGGTGACCTTCTTGCCGAGCACACTGACGGTGCCGAGCACGTTGGAGTCGGCGGTCGGCTTCTTTCCGGCCGCGCACACGGCCTTCGAGGTGACCTGCTCCACGGTGAGGAGCGGCACCGCCAGCAGCCCCGGCACGTTCACCTTGGCGTTGACGAGGTTGGAGTAGCCCTGGGACCGGGACTTCTCCGTGACGGCGCGGGCGGTGGCCACGTCGGCGCGCAGCACGCTGAAGGGACGGTCGCCGTTGACGCCGGCCACGGTCGCGCTGAGCGCGGTCTTGCTGGCGGTCTGCGGCGCCTTCACTTCGTTCAGCGAGGTCACCAGCGGTGCGGTGACGGTCTTGTTGAGGAGCGAGACGCTCAGGTCGGTACGGAGGACGGCCGCGCCGGCCTTGCCGGTGGCGGTGGTGTCGCCGGTCCGGGCGTGCGCCGTGCCCGCGGGCAGGACGCCCAGGACGGAGACGGCGGTGGCGGCGGAGACGGCCGCCACACGGCGGGCGGGCATGCCGAAGAAGGTATTGCGTGAAAAGGACACGTGAGTTGACCCCCACAGGAGACATGGAGCCGCCGGCACCTGCCGCGGGGGACTCCACGGGCGCCGACGGCCTCGACCACGCCATATTTGCGCACCGAGGGTAAACAGGCAGACACATGAAGTCCGTTCATCCCAAAGGGTGTTGTTCGCCGAAGCGTTCGATGGCCACGTCTCCCTGGGCTCCCGGGTCCCGCTCAGAACACCCGGCCCCGCAGCACCACCCACCGCGGTGCCGTCAGCACCCGTACGTCGGCGCGCGGATCGGCCTCGTACACCACGAGGTCGGCGGGGGCGCCCTCGGTGATCCCCGGCCGTCCCAGCCAGGTCCGGGCGCCCCAGGTGGCCGCCGACAGCGCGTCCCGCACCGGGATGCCCGCCTTGACCAGCTCGGCGACCTCCTGGCCGACCAGCCCGTGCGCGAGCGAACCGCCCGCGTCGGTGCCGGTGTAGACGGGGATGCCCGCGTCCCAGGCGGCGCGCACCGTGTCGTAGCGCCGCGCGTGCAGCCGTCGCATGTGGTCGGCCCAGCGGGGGAACTTGGCCTCGCCGCCCTCTGCGAGCCGCGGGAAGGTGGCGATGTTGACGAGGGTCGGGACGATGGCGACGCCGCGCTCGGCGAACAGCGGGATGGTGTCCTCGGTCAGCCCGGTGGCGTGCTCGATGCAGTCGATCCCGGCCTCGACCAGCGGGGCGAGCGTCTCTTCGGCGAAGCAGTGCGCCGTGACCCGCGCCCCGAGCCGGTGGGCCTCGGCGATGGCCGCCTCGACCGCCCCGCGCGGCCAGCAGGCGGACAGGTCGCCGCTGTCCCGGTCGATCCAGTCGCCGACGAGCTTGACCCAGCCGTCGCCGCGGCGCGCCTCGGCCGCCACGTAGGCGACCAGGTCCTCCGGTTCGATCTCGTGCGCGTAGTTGCGGATGTAGCGCTTGGTGCGGGCGATGTGGCGACCGGCCCGGATGATGCGTGGCAGGTCCTCGCGGTCGTCGACCCAGCGGGTGTCGGACGGCGATCCGGCGTCGCGCAGCAGCAGCGCCCCGGCGTCGCGTTCGGTGAGTGCCTGCTTCTCGCTCGTCGCGTCGTCCACCGCGCCGTGGGCGTCCAGGCCGACGTGGCAGTGGGCGTCGACGAGCCCCGGCAGCACCCAGCCGTCCAGCCGCCGGACATCCCGGGTCCCGGTCGGCCGGTCGAAGGTGATCTTTCCGTCGATCACCCACACCTCGTCCCGGACGCCACCGGCGTCCCCGTCCTCCGGGCCGACCAGGATCCGCCCCTTGATGTGCAGCACCGCGCTCTCCCTCATGTCACGCACTGTACGAGACGGCGGCCGACCGCTGACCGGCCAATTCCCGGGAAGCGGAAGGGCTCCACTCGTACAACACGGGGAGCGCTGCTACGCTCACGCAACCCACCGGACGAGGGACAGCAGGGACAGTGAGGAGGCCCGCGTGAGCGCTCCTACCGATGGCCCGGCCGCCGCGGCCACCACACCGACGTCTGGCTTACAGGCAGCCGACTCACCGGCGGATGGCTTACCCGCGGCCGACGCGCAGGCGGAGTTCCGGGAGTTCTTCGAGCGGCACCATGCCGAGTTGGCCCGCCTCGCCCACTTGCTGCTGGGCAGTTCCGACGGTGCGGACGACCTGGCGGCCGACGCCCTGGTCGCGGTCTGGCACCGGTGGGACCGGGTGCGGGTCGCCGAGCATCCGGCCGCGTACGCCCGGGGCGTGGTCGCCAACCTGGCCCGGTCCCGGATCCGCAGTCTGGTGCGCGAGCGGCGGCGGGTGGCGCTCTTCTCGTCGGAGCGCTCGGACCGGGTGGACGATCCGGATGTGTCCGCGATGGTGGACGTGCAGGCCGCGCTGGTGAGGCTGCCGTTCCGGAAGCGGGCGTGCGTGGTGCTGCGGCACGCGTTCGACCTCTCGGAGCGGGACACGGCCCGTACGCTCGGCATCTCGGTGGGCACGGTCAAGAGCCAGACCTCCCGTGGCATCGCCGAGCTGGAGCGGCTGCTCGGCCCGCCCGACGACGAAACCGAGCGGCCCGCGGCGGGCACGCAGGCGCAGGCCCCGCCGTCGGCGCCGTCCGCGCAGGAGACGGTACGGGGGCTCCGCCCCGGCCGTGTGGGTCATGCCGGGCACCCAGGAGGGAACGGTTGATGATCGACCATCGCGACGACCGGCGCGATGTCGCCGCCGAGCTGCGCGAGGCCGCCGAGGCGCACCAGCCGGACCGGGCCCGGATGCTGGCCCGGGTCACCGCGGGCATGGCGGCGGGCGAGCGGCGGAGCGTCCGCCGGGTCCCCGCCCGGCAGTGGACCCGGGTCGTGGGCCCGGCGGCGGGGCTGGCCGCGGCGGTCGCGGCCGCCGGGATCGCGGTGGTGACCACCGACACCGCCGACGGGCCGCAGACGGTACGGACGTCGAGCGAACCGGCCGGGCCGCCCGCGGGCGAGGGCGGCGACACGGCGCGACGGCCGGGCGGCGGCACGGGGGACGGGGCTGGTCGGCACACGCCGAGCGCCTTTCCCACCTCGGTCGGTCCAAACCATCTCGCCGATCCGGCGGTGCGTTCGCGGGGGGCGATCAACCCAAATTCCAACCCGTACTGGGCGCAGAGTGACATCACGCTCACCAACAGCGAGCCGCTGACGTCGCTGACGGTGGAGCTGCGGGTCGCCGAGAACGGCGGGGTGCACACCACGGGATCCTGGAGCACCCTGCCCGCGGACGACCTGGCCGTCTCGGTGCGCTCCGAGGACGGGGTGCTGGTGTACCGCTGGACGCTCCGGAAGGGGGCCACGGTGCCGGCCGGGCGCCATGTCTTCGCGGGGCAGTACAACCATGCCGAGGGCAGCCGGGACGCCGGACGGGACCGCTACTCTGCCTCCGGCAACGGGCCCTCCGGCGCATTCGCCGTCCGCGGTGACTTTCGGTGAGTTCGGCGGTGAGTTCCGTGCAAGCGGTCGCGAGTTCCACGCGAGAAGCGATGCGCCAAGCCCGGCGGAATGAATTCCGGAAGACCGGAAGACAAATTCGGGGCGTTTTTCATGTACATCTTCCCATCTCGTCTTCCCCCTCTTCCGATCTCTAAACGCACTTTTTTTAGTGGCCCAGGACACGGTAATTCGATGCCATCACGCCCCCGTTACGCACATGTGACACACTCCACACGTCGACCGTTTCGACCCGCTAACTCCCCCACAAAATAGCGCTTTTCAGCGATCTGCCGCGCGTACGCGCGCACTCGCGTGTTACCACATCGACCCCCGTCTACGTAACCCCTCTCCTCGATGCATTTTTAGATCCTGCTGGGTAAATTGAATTTGCATGACCGCCGCACAAGCAGACCGAGTAGGCGCCCGTAGCGAATTTGATTTGCCAGAGGGGCTGACCCTCGACACACCACGCGTCGAGGACGGAGCCGCGATCTGGCGAATCGCCCGCGACTCCAAGACTCTGGACCTCAACTCCTCCTACAGCTACCTGTTGTGGTGCCGCGACTTCGCCGCCACCTCCGTGGTGGCGCGCGACGCCGAGGGCGGACCGGTCGGCTTCATCACCGGCTACATCCGCCCCGACCGGCCCGAGACCCTGGTGGTCTGGCAGGTCGCCGTCGATCAGGCGTGGCGCGGTCGCGGACTGGCAGCCACCCTGCTGGACGGGCTGACCGCGCGCGTCGCCGCGACGGGCATCCGGGGCATCGAGACCACGATCACCCCGGACAACACCGCGTCGAACCGGCTGTTCACGTCCTTCGCAGAGCGGCACGGCGCGCCCGTCGAGCACGAGGTGCTCTTCGACGGCGGGCTGTTCCCCGACGGAGGGCACGAGCCCGAGGTGCTCTACCGCATCGGCCCGCTCGCGGACCGCGGCTGAGCCCGGGGCAACGGCACCCGAGGTCATCCCCGATTTCTGCCCCCGATCCCCCGTACAGCGACCCCCCGTACACCCCGAGGGCGCACGCCCTCACCCCCTCACCCCTCGCACTCATCTCTCAGGAGAATGCTGTGACCATCACCCCGCCCGCCCTGAGCGTCTTCGAGGCCCTGGAGTCGGAGGTGCGCAGCTACTGCCGCGGTTGGCCTGCCGTCTTCGACCGCGCGCAGGGCAGCCACATGTACGACGAGGACGGCCACACCTACCTCGACTTCTTCGCCGGAGCCGGGTCACTCAACTACGGCCACAACAACCCGGTACTGAAACGGGCGCTGATCGACTACATCGAGCGTGACGGCGTCACGCACGGTCTCGACATGTCGACCACGGCCAAGCGCGCGTTCCTGGAGTCGTTCCAGAACAACATCCTGCGCCCGCGTGACCTGCCGTACAAGGTCATGTTCCCGGGCCCGACGGGCACCAACGCGGTCGAGGCCGCGCTGAAGCTCGCCCGTAAGGTCAAGGGGCGCGAGTCGATCGTCTCGTTCACCAACGCCTTCCACGGCATGTCGCTCGGCTCGCTCGCCGTCACCGGCAACGCCTTCAAGCGGGCCGGCGCCGGTATCCCGCTGGTCCACGCGCCGGTATCCGCTGGTCCACGGCACGGCTGCTCGAGGACCAGGGTTCCGGCCTCAACAAGCCCGCCGCCGTGATCGTCGAGACCGTGCAGGGCGAGGGCGGCATCAACGTCGCCCGCGCCGAGTGGCTGCGCGCGCTGGCCGACCTGTGCGAACGCCAGGACATGCTGCTGATCGTCGACGACATCCAGATGGGCTGCGGCCGCACCGGTGCCTTCTTCTCCTTCGAGGAGGCGGGCATCACCCCGGACATCGTCACGGTGTCCAAGTCGATCAGCGGTTACGGCCTGCCGCTGGCGCTCACCCTCTTCAAGCCGGAGCTGGACATCTGGGAGCCTGGTGAGCACAACGGAACGTTCCGTGGCAACAACCCCGCGTTCGTGACCGCCGCCGCGACCCTGGACACCTACTGGGCCGACGGCCAGATGGAGAAGCAGACCCTGGCCCGCGGTGAGCAGGTCGAGCAGGGGCTCCGCGCCATCTGCGAGGAGCAGTCCGGAATCTCCTACCGCGGCCGTGGCCTGGTCTGGGGCATGGAGTTCGAGGACAAGCCGCGCGCCTCGGCCGTCTGCAAGCGCGCCTTCGAGCTCGGCCTGCTGGTCGAGACCTCCGGCCCGGAGAGCGAGGTCGTCAAGCTGCTGCCGGCGCTGACGATGACGCCCGAAGAGCTGGACGAGGGTCTGCGGATCCTCGCCCGGGCGGTCCGCGAGACCGCTTGAAACATCAAGTAACGGAACAGCAGAAAGGTAGCGACTCACCGTGATCGTCCGATCCTTCAAGGACATCGAGGGCACCGAAAGGCATGTAAAGGCCAAGTCGGGTACGTGGGAGAGCAAGCGCATCGTGCTCGCGCGGGAGCGGGTCGGCTTCTCGCTGCACGAGACCACGCTCTACGCGGGCACCGAGACCTCGATGTGGTACGCCAACCACATCGAGGCGGTCCTCTGCGTCGAGGGCGAGGCCGAGCTCACCAACGACGAGAACGGCGAGAAGCACATCATCACGCCCGGCACCATGTACCTGCTGGACGGACACGAGAAGCACACGATGCGCATCAAAAAGGACTTTCGGTGCGTTTGTGTCTTCAACCCGCCGATCACCGGACGGGAGGACCATGATGAGAACGGGGTATACCCCCTGATCACCGAGACCGAGGAGGCATGATCCGATGACCACGGTCACTGACCTGTACCCGACCCGCGGCCCTATCGAGGTGGCCACGCCCCGCGTGGACCCCGTCGTGTGGTCCGAGCCCGGGGCCGAGGGTCCTCTGCAAGCGTCCGAGCTGAGCGATTTCGATCGCGATGGCTTTCTGGCGATCGATCAGCTCATCACTCCGGACGAGGTCGCGGTCTACCGCGCCGAGCTGGACCGGCTGATCGTCGACCCGGACGTGCGCGCCGACGAGCGCTCGATCATCGAGCCGAAGTCGCAGGACGTACGGTCGGTGTTCGAGGTGCACCGGATCAGCGAGGTCTTCGCCAACCTGGTGCGCGACCCGCGTGTGGTGGGTCGCGCACGGCAGATCCTCGGTTCGGACGTCTACGTCCACCAGAGCCGGATCAACGTCAAGCCGGGTTTCGGGGCCTCGGGCTTCTACTGGCACTCGGACTTCGAGACCTGGCACGCCGAGGACGGGCTGCCGAACATGCGGACCGTGTCGCTCTCGCTCGCCCTGACCGAGAACTACGACACCAACGGCGGCCTCATGATCATGCCGGGGTCGCACCGCACGTTCCTCGGCTGCGCGGGCCAGACACCGAAGGACAACTACAAGAAGTCCCTCCAGATGCAGGACGCCGGGATTCCGTCCGACGAGGCGCTCAGCGGCTTCGCCGACAAGCACGGCATCAAGCTGTTCACCGGCAAGCCCGGTTCGGCGACCTGGTTCGACTGCAACTGCATGCACGGCTCGGGCGACAACATCACGCCCTACTCGCGCAGCAACGTCTTCATCGTGTTCAACAGCGTGGAGAACACGGCGGTGGAGCCGTTCGCGGCGCCCGTGCGGCGGCCGGAATTCATCGGGGCGCGGGACTTCACGCCGGTGCGGTGAACCACAGGTCCCGTTGACCGTGGGTGGCCAGGGGGAGGGCGGCACACGCCCTCCCCCTGGCCATCCGCGCTGTCCGCTACGCACCGTCCCCCAGTGCTTCCAGCAGGCGGTCCACGTCGGCGGGCGTGTTGTAGAGGTGGAAGGCGGCGCGCAGGTTCCCGGCCCGCGCCGAGACCTGTACGTCCGCCTTGGCCAGCCGGGGCGCGGCCTCGCCGAGCCCCGGTACGGAGACGATCGCCGACCCCGGGGCGGGCAGGCAGGAGTGCCCCAGGGCGGTGATCCCGGCGCGGAAGCGGTCGGCGAGCGCGCGGTCGTGGGCGCGGACGGCCTCGGTGCCCAGCTCATGGAGCAGGGCGAGCGAGTGCCGGGCCGCGACGTACGAGAACAGGCTCGGGCTCTCGTCGTAGCGCCGCGCCGAACGGGCCAATTCGGCCACCGGCCCGTAGCAGCTGTCCCACGGCTTCTCCCCCGCGACCCAGCCCGCGAAGACCGGGGTCAGACCGCCCAGGTCCTCGGGCACGGTGAGGAAGGCGGTGCCGCGCGGACACAGCAGCCACTTGAAGCCGATGGACACGGTGAAGTCGGCGTCCGCCGCGCTCACCGGCAGCCATCCGGCGGCCTGACTGAAGTCCACCAGGGTGCGCGCTCCGTGTGCCCTGGCGGCGTCCCGGATCGCGTCGAGGTCGGCGATCCGGCCGTCCGCCGACTGGACGGCGCTCACCGCGACGAGCGCGGTGTCCGGCCGTACCGCCTCCGCCAGCTCCTCCAGCGGCGCGATGCGGAGCGTGAGGTCGCGGCGTACGGCGAACGGGTTGACCAGGGAGCTGAAGTCGCCCTCGGCGGTGAGGACTTCGGCGCCGGACGGCAGCGAGGTGGCGATCAGTCCGGCGTATACGGCGACCGAGGCGCCCGCCGCGACGCGCCGTGCCGGTACGCCGACCAGCCGGGCGTAGGCGGCGCGGGTCTCCTCGACCGCCTCGAAGGCCACGTCGGCGTACGGGCCCCCGGCGGCCGCGTCGTCGAGGGCCGCCTTCATGGCGGCGACGGAGCGTGCGGGGATCAGACCGCTGGAGGCGGTGTTGAGATACGTCGTCTGTGGCGCGAACTCGGCGCCCGCCAGGCTCTCCATGTCCATCCACTATGAGACGGGCCCACCCCGGCGTCCATCGCACATCTCTGTAGGGTCCCCGCCACGGATGCTTACGCATCCCCACTGACCTGCGCTGATTCCCGCTACCGGAACGCGGCACGCCCGGAACGCGAGACGGCCGCCGGGCGGGCGGGTCAGGTCCGCGCGCCCGACGGCCGTGCCGTCACCGGGGGTGTCAGCCCTGCTGTTCCCGGATGCCGTTCACCCGGCGGGGCAGCCCGAGCGGGTTGTCGTCGCGCAGCTCCGGCGGGAGCAGCGCGGGCGGGGTGTCCTGGTAGCTGACCGGCCGCAGCCAGCGCTCGACCGCGGTGCCGCCGACCGAGGTGGAGGTGGAGGTCGTCGCCGGGTACGGGCCGCCGTGATGCTGGGCGGGGGCGACGGCGACACCGGTCGGCCAGCCGTTGACCAGGACCCGGCCCGCGAGCGGGGTCAGCTCGGCGATCAGCTCACCGGCCCGGCCCTCGGTGCCCTCGGCCTCGGCGGCGGAGATCTGGACGGTGGCGGTCAGGTTGCCCTGGAGGCGGCCGAGGACGGCGGAGATCTCGGCGTCGTTCTCGTACCGGGCGACGACGGTCACCGGGCCGAAGCACTCCTCCAGCAGCACATCGTGCGGGCCCTGCTCGGCGAGGCGCCGGGCCGGGACGGTGAGGAAGCCGGGGCTGACGCTGTGCTCGCCGCCGGAGCCGGGGGTCACCGGGGCCTCGACGTCCGCCAGCTCGGCGCGCTCCTTGACCCCGGCCACGAAGTTGTCCCGCATGCGGTGGTCGAGCAGCACCCCGGCGTCGGTGTTGCTGACGGCCTCGGTGAGCGACTTGACCAGCGCGTCCCCGGCGGCGCCCGCGGGCGCCAGCACGAAGCCGGGCTTGGTGCAGAACTGGCCCACGCCCAGCGTCATCGAGCCGCTGAGCCCGGAGCCGATCTGCTCGCCGCGCTCGGCGGCGGCGGCCTCGGTGACCACGACCGGGTTGAGGCTGCCCAGTTCGCCGTGGAAGGGGATCGGCACCGGCCGGGCGGCCGCGGCGTCGTACAGGGCGCGGCCGCCGCGGATCGAGCCGGTGAAGCCCGCGGCGGCGATCAGCGGGTGCTTGATGAGTTCGAGGCCCGCGTCGAAGCCGTGCACCACGGAGATCACGTCGGCGGGCAGCCCGACCCGCTCGGCGGCCCGGCGCAGCGCGGAGGCGGCCACCTCGGAGGTCGCGGGGTGGTCGGGGTGGGCCTTGACGACGACCGGGCAGCCCGCGGCGAGGGCGCTGGCGGTGTCGCCGCCGGGTACGGAGAAGGCCAGCGGGAAGTTGCTGGCGGCGTAGACGGCGACGACGCCGAGCGGCAGCTTGTAGCGGCGCAGATCGGGCCACGGCGGGGTCTGGGTGGCGTCGGCGTGGTCGACGTGGACGTCGAGGAAGGCGCCCTCGTCCACGATCGTCGCGAAGGAGCGGAGCTGGTAGCTGGTGCGGGCCAGCTCGCCGGTGAGCCGGGCCGGGCCGAGCGCGGTCTCGGCGTCGGCGGCCTCGACCAGCGTGTCACGGGCCTCGTCGAGCAGATCGGCGGCGGTGCGCAGGAAGGCGGCGCGCACCGTACGGTCGGCCAGGGCGCCGCGCGCGGCGTCGGCCGCCCGCACCACCTTGTCGACCTCCTCCGCCGTGGCTTCGACCGCTACCTGCTCGCGCTGCTTTCCGGTTCGGGGGTCGACGCTCCACACTGGTGCTGACACCGCGGATTCCTCCTGCTGTGTTACCGCTGCTTGCGTCTCGCACATCGACTGTTGTTCGATATGTTGAACGCTGTCCCGGTTGATGAATTCCATCGGGACTCTATGGCTGGTCGAACAGAGGGGTCAAGGCGATGACAGCTGCCGAGACGGGCGGGGCCCAGGTCAAATCGGCGGTCCGCACGGTCGAACTGCTGGAGTTCTTCGCCGGACGGCCCGGGATGCACAGCCTGGCCTCCGTGCAGGAGGCCGTGGGCTACCCCAAGTCGAGCCTGTACATGCTGCTGCGCACCCTGGTCGAGCTGGGCTGGGTGGAGACGGACGCGACCGGCACCCGGTACGGCATCGGGGTGCGGGCGCTGCTCGTCGGCACGTCCTACATCGACGGCGACGAGGTCGTGGCCGCGGCCCGGCCCACCCTGGACCGGCTCTCGGACGACACCACCGAGACCATCCACCTCGCGCGGCTCGACGGCACCAACGTGGTCTACCTCGCCACCCGCCAGTCGCAGCACTACCTGCGCCCCTTCACCCGCGTCGGCCGCCGCCTCCCGGCCCACTCCACCTCGCTGGGCAAGGCGCTGCTGGCCACGTACACCGACGAGCAGGTGCGCAAGCTGCTGCCGGAGACGCTGAGCCCGCTCACCGAGCACACGATCACCGACCGCGAGAAGCTGATCGAGGAGCTGCACCTGATCCGCGAGCAGGGGTACGCGGTGGACCGCGAGGAGAACACCCTGGGCCTGCGCTGCTTCGGCATCGCCATCCCCTACCGCACCCCGTCCCGGGACGCCATCAGCTGCTCGGTGCCGGTGGCCCGGCTGACCGGGGCCCATGAGCAGATGATCAAGGACGCGCTGTTCGACGCCCGCGACCGCCTCACGCTCGCCACGCGCCGCCTCTGATCCGAAGACCGCGGGTCGCGGGGAGGACGGCGGCTCTCAGGGTCGTGGGGAGGACGGGGAGGACGGCGGCCTCCGCCGCACGGCGGAGGCGGATCGTCGGACAGGGCGAGGTGCGGAGCCGGAGGCTCCGCAAGGCTGGTGTACATGACACAGCCCCACGCCACCACCGCTCCCCGCCGGGCGCTGCGCGCCGTCGCCATCCTCGCCTGCCTCCCCTACATCGCCCTCAAGGTCGCCTGGATCGCGGGGAGTTACGTCGGCATCCCCGAGGGAAGCGATCTGCGCCGCCCCGAGGAACGCCCCGTCATGCTCGCCTTCAACGGGCTCTCCGTCCTCATGGACGCCGCCGTCGTCGTCCTCGCCCTCCTCCTCACCCGCCCCTGGGGCAGGCGGGTCCCGGCCTGGCTGCTGGCGCTGCCCGTGTGGTGCGCCTGCGGGCTGCTCGCGCCGATCATGACCGGCTTCCCTGCCCAGCTGATCATCAAGGCGCTCGGCCGCGGCACCGGGGTGGGCACGGCCGACGACGACAGCCGGTTCCTCGCCGACTGGGTCTTCGGCCTCGTCTACGGCGGGTTCATCGTGCAGGGCCTCGCCCTCGGCGCCCTCTTCGTGCTGTACGCCCGTGACCGGTGGGGCCATCTGTGGCGCGGCCGGATCGCCGATCTGCCGGTCGACAGCCCCACCCGCGGCGCCCAGCGCCTCACCGCCGTGGTCGCCACGGTGCTCGCCGTGCTGCCCGCCGCGACCCATGCGCTGTGGGCGGGCGGTTCGACGGCCGGGCTGTCCGCGGCGCGGGCCGCGGAGCGGACGAGCGACTTCTACGTCCTGGAGGCGATGTACGTCGTCTTCGCGCTCGCCACCGTCGCCGGTGCGCTGACGCTCGCCTTCCGCTCCGGCCACCGCCTCCGGCTCGGCGTCCCGCTGGGCCTGGCCTGGATCGGGTCGGGGGCGCTGGCCTGCTGGGGCGGCTGGCTCATGCTGACCGGTCTGACCTCGGGGGACAGTGCCAAGGCGCCGAGCGCGGTGATGACCATGACCTACGCTGTGCAGATGATCGTGGGCTTGCTGGTCCTCACGGCCGGCGCGTACTTCTTCGGCGAGCGGAGCGCGCAGGCGTCCGGAGCCCCGGTTTCCCCGCGCACGCTGGAGCTGCGGCCCCTGTGACCACCATCCCCTGGCGACGGTGGACCCGCGCGGTCCTCGGGCGACGAGCCCTGCTGCGCTGGGTCCATCTGGTGCTCGGCGGCGCGCTGTTGATGCCGTACTTCCTCCTCACCACGGTCATCCTCGGGTCGGTGGTCCGCAGCGACGACCTCCTCACCTCCCTCCCCTGGCAGCTGCTCGCCTTCGCCGCGGCCCTCCCGCTCGCCGCGCTGACCGCGCTCTTCCCCCTCGTACGCCCGCTGGAGGCCACGGCCGCGCGGGCGCTGTGCGGGCTGCCGGAGTCCGCCGAACTCGCCGCCGGGCCCGCCGCGTCCTGGGACGCCCGCCAGCGCACCGCCCTCTGGTACGCGCTGCACCTGGCGGTCGGCGGGGTGGTCAGCGGGGTCACCCTCGCCGTGCCGCCCGCCGCGGTGCTGCTGATGGCGCTGCCAGTGGCGGGGACCTCGTACGGGGCGGACCTGGGCTGGCCGGGCGCCTTCGACGGGGGCCGCGCCGTGCTGGCGCCCGCCGCCGGGGCGCTGCTGCTGGCGGGGGTGGCCGTGGTCGCCCTGGGCGCCGGGGCGCTGCTGGCCCGCTGTGCGCCCGCGCTCCTCGGGCCCGCCCCCGCCGACCGGCTGGCCGCCGCCGAGGAGCGGGCCGCCCGGCTCGCCTCCCGCAACCGCCTCGCCCGCGAGCTGCACGACTCCGTCGGGCACGCGCTCAGCGCGGTGACGCTCCAGGCGAGCGCCGCCCGCAGGGTCCTGGACGCCGATCCGGGCTTCGCCCGGGAGGCACTGGAGGCGATCGAGGAGACGACGCGCGGGGCCGTGGCCGAACTCGACAGCGTGCTGGGCCTGTTGCGCGAGGAGTCCGAGGGGGCCGGGACGGGCCCGGCCGCGCCCTCCCCCACCCTCGCCGACCTGGACGGGCTGCTGGCCCGTACCCGCGCCGCGGGCGTCACCGTCGACCTCGACGGGCCCCCACCGGGCGGTCTGCCGCCGGTCGTCTCCCGCGAGGCGTACCGCATCGTGCAGGAGGGGCTGAGCAACGCCCTGCGCCACGCCGGACCGGTGCCGGTGCGGGTGCGGATGACCAGATGCGGCAGCGAGTTGGAGATCCGCGTGGAGAACCCGGTGAGCGGGGCCGCCGCCCGCGCCCGCCGCACCGGCGGCGGCCGCGGCCTGCGCGGCATCGCCGAGCGCGCGGCGCTGCTGCGCGGCAGCTGCGCCTGGGACACCGTGGACGGCCGGTGGCGGCTGACGGTCCGGCTCCCCCTGGGGGCCGCCCGGTGACCGCGCCGCCGCCCCTGCGCATCGTGCTGGCCGACGACGAGCGGATGGTCCGCACCGCGCTGCGCGCGATCCTGTCCTGCGAACCGGACCTGGAGGTGGTGGGCGAGGCGGGCAGCGGCGCCGAGGCCGTCCCGCTGGTCCGCGAACTGCGCCCGGACATCGTGCTGATGGACGTCCGGATGCCGGACATCGACGGCATCCGCGCCACCGAGCAGATCCTGCGGACCGTGCCGGAGCCGCCGCGCATCATCGTGGTGACCACCTTCGAGAACGACGCGTACGTGTACGACGCGCTGCGCGCCGGAGCCAGCGGCTTCCTGCTCAAACGGGCCCGCGCGGACGACCTCGTGCAGGCGGTGCGGCTGGTGGCGCGCAGCGACTCGCTGCTGTTCCCGGCCGCCGTACGCGCCCTGGCCGCCGAACACGCCGCGGCGGGCGACCGCCACGCGGCCCGCGCCCTGCGTGACCGGCTCTCCGAGCGGGAAGCCGACGTGCTGCGGCTGATGGCCGCCGGGCTGTCGAACGCCGAGATCGCCACCCGGCTCACGGTCGGCCCGGCAACCGTCAAGACCCATGTCGCCGCGGTCCTCGGCAAGCTCGGCGTCCGGGACCGCACCCAGGCGGTGATCGCGGCATACGAGTGCGGTTTCGTCACTCCGGGCTGAGACAGGGCTGACATCCGCCTCCCGGGGTGGTCTCCTGTGACCGGCCAAAGCCATGGCCAATGCCGTGAGAGGAGACCGCCATGGAGTACGCACGACTGGGCACCTCGGGGATCAAGGTGTCGCGGATCTGCCTGGGCATGATGAGCTACGGCGACCCCTCGTACCGGGCGTGGCAGCTGGACATCGACGCGTCCCGGCCGATCGTGCGGCGGGCGGTGGAGAGCGGGGTGACGTTCTTCGACACCGCCGACATGTACGCGGTCGGCCGCAGCGAGGAGATCACCGGCGAGCTGCTGGCCGAGTGCTTCCCGCACCGCGACGACTACGTGCTGGCCACCAAGGTCTACAACCCGATGGGCCCGGGCCCCAACGACCGGGGCCTGTCCCGCAAGCACATCCTGGCCGGGATCGACGCCTCGCTGCGGCGGCTGGGCACCGACCACGTGGACCTGTACCAGATCCACCGCTACGACCACGAGACGCCGATCGAGGAGACGATGGAGGCGCTGCACGACGTGGTGCGCGCCGGGAAGGCCCGCTACATCGGCGCGTCCTCGATGTACGCGTGGCAGTTCGCGAAGGCCCAGCACACCGCCGACACCCACGGCTGGACACGGTTCGTCTCCATGCAGAACCACTACAACCTGCTGTACCGGGAGGAGGAGCGGGAGATGAACCCGCTCTGCCTCGACCAGGGCGTCGGCGTCATCCCGTGGAGCCCGCTCGCCCGCGGCCTGCTGGCCGGAACCCGCGACCGCGACCGCACCGGCCCCACCACCCGCGCCGCCAACGACCCCCTGGTCGAGCGGTGGTACGCGGACGCCGACTTCGACATCGTCGACGCGGTGCGCGAGGTCGCCGGGGAGCGCGGCGTCTCCCCCGCCCAGGTCGCCCTGGCCTGGCTGCTGAGCCGCCCCGCCGTGACCGCGCCGATCGTCGGCGCCACGAAGCTGTCCCACCTGGAGGACGCGGTGGCGGCGGTGGACCTGCCCCTCACGGAGGAAGAGACAACCCGCCTGGAGTCCCCGTACCGCCCCCGCCCCATCATGGGCCACCAGTAGCCCCTGACCAGCACACCTGGCGGCCCGGCCTGTTCGCGGGGCCGGGCGGGGTCCAGGGGCGGAGCCCATGGTTCGGGAAGGGGCGGGGTGGGGAAACACCCGCCGCCCGCCGGTCAGTTCATGGTCGAGCCGACCTCCGTCGCGCCTGCGACGACGAGGAAGCTGGTCACGGGCAGCGAGCCGTCCTGGCGTCGGGCCTCGTAGGCCGTGCCCGGGTCGGTGGTCACGAAGGGCGGGGTGATCGAGGCGTCCGGCTTCCAGTTGTTGCCGCGGGAGACCGCGGACTCGCCGGTGTCGGCCTGGCCGCGGCCGTTGGCGACGGCGAGGTTCTGCTGGAGCAGGACGCGGGAGTCGGGGAAGGAGTAGCCCTGGCCCTCGTTGGCGTAGGCGGTGGTGCGCAGCAGCCGGAGGGCGCCCGTGTTGCCGCCGGCGGCGAAGCCGCTCTTGGAGTTCTTCCAGGCGGCGGACGCCCGGACGACATGGGCGGGGGTGGGGGCGGAGCCGGTGTCGGCACCGAGCTGGAATCCGCTGCCGTCGCCCTCGAAGTCAGGGATGCCCCAGCGGTTGATGCCGTTGCCCCAGGCCCAGGAGTGGTCGATGGAGACGGGGCTCGCCCACATCCACAGGTCGAGGCCGTCGTCGCTGTTGTCGAAGAGGCGGGAGCCGGTGATCACGTTGCCGGAGCCGGAGCCATGGGTGATCGCGATGCCATCGGCTCTCTTGCCGCCGGTGGCGTCGTCGTGGTTGCCGTAGGAGTCCAGGTTCCGGATGAGGTTGCCGTCGGTGTTGTCGCCGCGGAGGGTGAACCCGGTGTCGCCGTTGCCGTGCGTGGTGAGGTTGTTGAAGACGCCGCGCGAGCAGGAGGTGCAGACGAGGCCGCCGCCGGGGGCGTTGCGCAGTTCGAGGCCGGAGACGGTCCAGTAGTCGGCGCTGAGGGAGAGCAGGGAGGCGCCGTCGCGGAGCCGGGAGCCGTCGACCCTGACCTTCTCGCCCTGGTACGGCCGCAGATGGACGCGGTCCCCGGCGGTGCCGCTCACGGAGCTGCGCAGGGTCCGGGACGGGTAGTACGTACCGCCGCGCACCTCGATGGTGGTACCGGGCTTCGCCACGGCGAAGGCCCTCTCCAGCGTGCGGTACGGAGATGCCAGCGTGCCCGTCTGGCTGTCGCTGCCGCCGGGCGCCACGTAGACGGTGGTGGGGACGGCGCTCGCGCCATCGGGGGAGGCGGTCAGGTACACCCCGGCTACGGCCGATGCCACGATCACCGCGCTGCCGAGCGGCAGCGTGCGGTCCTTGCGACGGCGGTGGCGGCCGCGGCTTCGCCTCACTCTCATGGCAACTCCTGTTCTGCGTCGAGAGAGCGGGCCGTGGGATCCTGGACGACCCGCTCCATGGCGTAGTTGCCGCCGATCCAGATTAGGTTGCCGCCGTATCGAGGATTCTCAGATTACGGAATCGCGATCGTCCAGCGATAGAGCATGGCGACTCTTGATCATTCTGCGACCAGCATTGCCCGGCAGTCCAATTGAAGTTGACCAACACGTCGCGACAGCAGAAAACGTCGGAAGACGGCGGAAGGGAAGGCCGGGCGGGGCCAGTTGACGCCCGGCCTCCCCCGCTCATGGGGCCGACCGGACGTCAGAAGCGGCCCGCGCCCGCGTCCTTGCCGACGATGCCCGGCACCGCGCGCGGTGCGTCGACGCGCGTGCGCAGCGTCGGGGTCCAGCCCGCGTCGCCGCCCAGTTGCTCGTCGGGGACGCCCGCGTTGTGGAGGGCGAGGAGGTCGGCCGCCTTGCCGCCGAGGTGGTTGTTCTTCGCGGTCAGCGCCGTGCCCTTCCACTTCTTGATGATCGTCGCCGGGTCGACGGAGGCGGGCACCGTGAAGGCGTTGGCCTCGGCGTAGAGCTGGGACTCGACGCCGATGCCCCAGCTGTACGCGTAGCCGCTTCGGGGCGCCACGAAGTGGTTGTTGTACGCGTCGACCTTGCCGAACCGCACCCGCGGCGCGCGCTCCACGATGTTCTTGAAGAGGTTGTGATGGAGCGTGACGCGGAGCTTGCCGCGGTCCGTGGCGCCCGCGCTGTCGCTGTTGCCGATCATCAGCGTCTTGTCGTGGTCGGCGAACACGTTCCAGGAGGCGGTGACGAGGTCGGCGCCGCGCACCACGTCCAGCTCCCCGTCGTGCTGCTGGTAGAGGCGGCCGAAGTAGCTGGGCTGGGCGCTGTCGGGGCGGCGGCCGTCGGTGAACGTGTTGTGGTCGACCCAGACGTGGGTGGAGCCGTACACCACCAGGTTGTCGTACTCGGAGTTCCAGTTGCCGTCGTCGCCGTCGGTGGGGTCCCAGGCGGGGAAGCAGTCGAAGGCGTCCTCGAAGGTGACGTTGCGGACGATGACGTTGTCCACGCCCCGGATCTGGAGGCTGGCCCCCAGCAGCCTGGCGTTCCGGCCGACGCCGAGGATGGTCGTGTTGGAGCCCACCTTCAGCTCGACGCGCTCGTACTGCCGGGCGGCGGACGCGGCGCGGGCGTCCTCCTGGGGGCCGGACGGCGCGGCCTTGCCCCAGGTGGCGGGGTCGTAGGCCGTCAGGTACGCGTCCAGGGAGTAGCCGTCGGTCGCGTAGTCGGCGCAGGAGAGCGGCTTTCCGGCGTCGTCGGTGTTGGCGTCGATCGTTCCCTTGACGCGGATCAGCCTCGGGGTCGCGTCGCCGTCGCCGAGGGCCTTCACCAGCTCGGCCCGGTTGGTGACCGTGAAGGTGTGCGCCTTGTCGGCCTTGGCGCCGCCGGTCGTGCCGCCGTCGGCGGAGGCCCAGCCGTCACCGGCCGGGAGGGCGCCCCGGGCGCCCCCGGCCTCCTGGGCGGCGGCGGCCGACGGGCCCTGGGCCACGCCGAGGGCGAGGGCGGCGCAGCCGAGCACGGCGGCCACGCGGGCATGACGTCTGAACATGACGGCTCCTGAGAACAAGGAAAGGGGGAGGTGAGAGGTGAACTACCAGGTGATCCAGCTGTCCGGGATCGCGGCGTTGAGCCGCCGCAGGTCGTGCGGCCGCAGCACCCGCCGGGCCGCCAGCTCGCGCGCGACGAGCCGGGCCACCTCGATCGCGCCGTGCGGCTGGAAGTGGGTGTTGTCCTGGAGCCCGGCCGGGTAGTTGGGCGACTCCCCCGGCTCCAGCCAGTTGAAGTAGTCCTGGGTGGCCTCGGGCCCGAGGCGCTGCCACAGCGCGATGCTGGATGCCTGGATGTCGAGGAGCGGCACCCGCTCGGCGCGGGCGAGGTGGCGTACGGCGTCGGGGTACGCGCCGTGCGTGGGCTGGGCGTTGCCCGCCGCGTCGAACGTGCGGCGCTCCACGGAGGTCAGCAGCACGGGGTGCGCGCCGCGCTCGCGCGCGCCGTCGAGGTAGAGCCGCAGATACTGCGGATACGTGGTCTGCGGATCGGTGCCGCGCGCCGGGTCCTCGATCTTCTCGTCGTTGTGGCCGAACTGGACGAGGAGGAGGTCGCCGGGGCGGAGGGCGGCCAGGATGGGGGCGAGCCGCCCCTCGTCGTAGAAGCTCTTGGAACTGCGGCCGTTGACGGCGTGGTTGGCGACCGTGAAGCGGTCGTCGGCCAGGAAGAACGGCAGGGCCATGCCCCAGCCGGCCTCGGGCGCGGCGGTGGGCTGCTTGGTGGCGGCGGTGGAGTCGCCCGCGAGGTAGACGGTGGTGCGGCGGCGGGCTGTCGCGGCGGCTGCCGTGCCGGGGGCGGCGAGGGCGAGGGGCAGCGCGGCGAGGGGCAGCGCGGCGAGGGACGCGGCGGCGTGTCTTCGGGTCAGGGCCATGGCGGAGCGAAAGCCTTCCGTAAGGGGCGTACGGGGCGGCCACCGGTGCGGTGCGGCCGCCCCGTACGCCGGATCAGGAGCCCTACTGGTGCTTCTTCCAGTCGGCCTGGGCCGTGTTCAGCTCGTCCGCGACCTTGTCGCAGAAGGCCTTGGCGGTCATCTGGCCGAGCAGCACCTTCTGGAAGCTGGGCTCGTTGTCGGCCTTGCTGATGTTGTTCCAGTCCGGGAGGTAGTACGGCAGCTGGACGACCTTCGTCTGCGGGTCGTTCAGCGACTCCAGCGCGGCCTTGGTCGGCGGGGCCTTGCTGATCCAGGCGTCGTCGGCGGCGCCGACGTTGGCGGGGATCGCGCCGACGTCCTCGTTCCAGAGGCTGTTCATCTCCGGGGAGGCCGCGAACTCGATGAACTTCCAGGCGGCGGCCTTGTTCTTGCTCGCCTTGAAGAGGCCGAGGCCGTCGACCGGGTTGGAGACGATCGTGCGGGCCGACCCGTCCTCGGACGGCGGCAGCGGTATGCCCGCGATCTTGTCCTTGCCGAGCTGCTTCAGGTGGTCGACGTAACTGCCGAGGTTGTGCTGGAGCATGCCGATGTCGCCCTGGTCGAACTGGGCGACCATCTTGGCGAAGTCGTTGTTCAGGTCGGCGGACGGGGTGACCTTCTTGAAGAGGGCGACGTACTTCTCCAGCGCCTCGACGTTCTTGGGGTCGTTGAGCGTCGTCTTGTCGCCGTCCCAGAAGGAGGAGATCCCCGACTGGGCGTACATCATGTCCAGCGCCTGGGCGATCGAGCCCGCGCCGCCGCGCAGGGTGAAGCCGAACTTGTTCTTGCCCTTGTCGGTCAGCTCCTCGGCGGCCTTGTAGAAGGCGTCCCAGGTCGTCGGGGCGGGCAGTTGCGCCGACTTGAACAGGTCGGTGCGGTACCAGAGGGTGCCCTGGTTGGCCGAGGTCGGGACGGAGAACAGCTCCTTCTCGTCCCCGCCCGCCGCGCGGACGCTGTCCACCATGTTCTTGATCAGCTTGCCCTTGAGGGGGCTGTCCTCGATCCGGTCGGTGACCGGGTCCAGGGCGCCCTGGGCGGCGAGGTTCGCCAGGTACGCGGTGCCGACGCCGCCGACGTCGGGGAGGCTGTCGCCGCCGCTCTGGATGGCGGTGTCGTACTTCGACTGCACGTTCGTGATCGGAATCGGAACGTACTTGACCTTGATGTCAGGGTTCTTGGCCTCGAACTCGGCGATGATCTTCTTCCAGACCTTCGTCCGGGGACCGCCGTTGTTGTCCCAGAACGTGATGGTGCCCTTGCCCGACCCCTCCTCCCCGGTGGACGACCCATCGTCGCCGCATGCGGTGGCGGTGAGCGCGAGGCTGAGGACGGCGGCGACGGCCGCGGCGGTGCGGGTGGCTCTTGCTCTGCTCATGAAGCGCATCTCCTGGTGTGGTGTTGAGGTGCCCAGCCATCCGTCCCGGCGAGGTAGTCGGCGACCTCGTGGTCCGCGGCGTCGGCCTCGTTCATCTGCGGCCGTGTCGCGGCGGGGCCCTCCGGCCCTGCCGCGCCCGGTCCGGTGTTGCGGTACTCGGTGAAGCGGGCCTCCTGCCACGGGAATCCGCTCATGTCCGTCCAGGGGGCGGACTTGACCGCAGCGGGGAGGTACGTGTCGCGGATGAGCACCTGGGCGATCGCGTCCGGCTCCCCGCCGGGGTGCCACGGCCGCCCGAGGTGGAAGGTCTGATCGGGCGCGTCGCTGACGATGCGACTGCGGGTGATCAGGAAGCCGTAGGGGTTGTCCTTCCAGGTGCTCGCGGCGGTGATGTAGCCGTTGTTGGTGGCGCTGCCGCGGGTGAGTGCCTTGATGGTGGAGCGCTCGATGACGGTGGTGGCACGGCCGTAGATGAAGTCGACGTCGCCCTCGATGTACGCGTCCCGGATGTACACCCGGCTGTTCGTCGTCAGCTTCGGGCTGTCCGTCATCAGGGTGTCCTGATTGCCCTTGAACGCCGTGTCCCGGAAGACGATCCGGTCACCGGTCGTCTTCATGGCCAGCGCCTGCTCGCCCTTCAGGTCGTGGGCCGCCTCGTCGAAGTCGTTGACGAAGGTGAGACGGCGGGCCGTGACATCGCTCGCCGCGATGAGGACGGTGGCACTGCCGGTGGACCCGCCGTACTCGGCGGGGGTGTCGTGGACGATGGTCGTGTCCGCGCGGTGCCGGCCGGTGCCGAGGAGGGTGAGGTGGGGCTTGTCGGCCGGGATGCGGACCTGTTCGCGGTAGGTGCCGGGGGCGATGGCGAGGGTGATGGGCTTGTCGTTGCCGGACGGTACGGCGTCGATGGCGGCCTGGACGGTACGGAAGTCGCCGGAGCCGTCGGCGGCGACGCGCAGGGTTTGCCGGTGTGCGGTTGCGCTGGCGCTGGGCGCGCCCCCGAGAACGACGAGCACCCCGGCGACCACCAGCCCAAGCGCCATCGCGGCAGCGCCGCGTGGCCGCCTGCGGCCCGAGTGCCACCCGCGGGACGGGCCCCTGCGGGCCGGTGGCCGCCAGGGTGAGCGCCATCCTGGCCAGGGTGCGTGGCCAAGCGCGGGCCGGGTTGTGCCCACCCGTTCCGCCCCGCGGAACGCCTGCCCACAACCCGGGCACCATGCCGCCGCCCGGGCAGAGGCCAGGGGCGCAGCCCCGGCGCCGTCCGGGGTGGGGGCCGGGGCGCAGCTCCCGGTTTCGGGGAGGGGCGGGGTTGGGGAAAGGGCCATCACTCGGGTCCCTTCGTCGCGTGGAAGCCCCTGAAGTCCGCGTGGCCCGCCGCGCCCTCGCCCGGCGGGGCCGTGGCGAACAGGGACAGCAGGGCGCCCACCCAGCGCCACGGCGTGGCGGCGAAGACCGGGCCCGAGGGGCGGAAGCCGTCGCCGGTGTCGGCGGAGAAGCGGCAGCGGGCGCCCGGGGTGACCTCGATGCGGAGGCGGGCCCGGGCGGCGGGGGCCGGGCGGGGGTGTTCCGCGTCGCGTTCGCGCTCGGTGGTGACGCTGGCGAAGCGGTGGACCAGGCGGACGCCGTCCGCAGCCCGCTCCAGGCCGATCCAGCCGAACGCGTCGCCCAGCACCGCCAACCCCGCCTTGGCGCCCACCACTTCGCTGTGGAGCGCCAGGTCGACGGTCGCCGTCAGGGACTCGGCGGGGAGCCGTTGCACCAGGGCGTTGGGGAGTCTGCGCAGGTCGTCCGCCGCGTCGTGGCGGTGGCAGGTGAGCCAGAGGCCGGGGCCGTCGTGGGCGGTCGTCCAGCCCGCCGCCGGGTTGGCGGTCCAGGACCACTGGGGGCCGTACCGGCCGTCGGGGAAGTCGTCGTCCACGGCGGGGGCGCACGGCTCGGCGGCGGGCCCCTTCGGCTTGCGGTACCAGGCCACCGGCTCGCCGTCGTCGCCGACCACCGGCCAGCCCGCGTCGTCCCATTCCATCGGCTGGAGGTGCACCACGCGCCCGTACGCGCCGCGCTGCTGGAAGTGCAGGAACCAGTCCTCACCGGCCGGGGTGGTGACCCAGGCGCCCTGGTGCGGGCCGTTGACGTCGGTGCGGCCCTGGGCGAGGATCGTCCGTTCCTCGTACGGGCCGAAGAAGTCCCGCGAGCGGAAGGCGCCCTGCCAGCCGGTCTCGACGCCACCGGCCGGGGCGAGGATCCAGAACCAGCCGTCGCGCCGGTGGAGCTTGGGGCCTTCGAGGGTGAACCACCCGGGGATGGTGTCCCCGTCCACGATGACGCGGCCCTCGTCGAGGAGTTCCCGCCCGTCCGGGCTCATGCGGTGTCCGGTGAGCCGGTTGTTGACGCCGGAGCGGGACTTGGCCCAGGCGTGGACGAGGTAGGCGTTGCCGTGTTCGTCCCACAGCGGGCAGGGGTCGATCAGGCCCTTGCCCGGCTTGATCAGGTGCGGGGCGCTCCACGGCCCGTGCGGATCGCGGGCGTTGATCTGGTAAACGCCCGCGTCCGGGTCGCCCCAGAAGATCCAGAAGCGGCCGTCGTGGTGGCGGATGCTGGGCGCCCAGACGCCGCAGTCGTGGCGCGGGAGGGCGAAGGCGTCGGCGGGTTCGAGCCGTTCCACCGCATGCCCGAGGATGCTCCAGTTGACGAGGTCCCGGGAGTGCAGGATGGGCAGTCCGGGGGCGCGTCCGAAGCTGGAGGCGGTGAGGTAGTAGTCGTCGCCGACGCGGACGACGTCGGGGTCGGACCAGTCGGCGTTGAGGATGGGGTTGCGGTACGTACCGTCGCCGAGATCGGCACGCCAGACAGGTCCGCTCATACGGCGGCCCCCTTGTCCGACAGCTGTCCCGCGATCCGCGCCGCCTCGTCCCGCTCCAGGCAGCCGTCCGCGACCGCGGTGACGATGCGCCGGGTCACGGTGTCGGCGGGGGCGATGGTCAGCGGCCGTTCGCGGGTGGCGAGGGCCGAGCCGACGCCGGGGTGCTCACCGGTGCGGACGTGCCAGGGGGCGGACCGGGTGTCGCCGGTCGCCCCGGCGAAGACCAGCGTCCAGTCCTCGGCGGCCAGCGCCACCCAGTCCGCGGGCCGCCCGTGCACGGCGGCCTCGCCCTCGTCGCCGCCCGCGCTGAAGACCCGCGGCGGCTGCGGGCGACGTGGCGCGCTCCAGAAGAAGCCTCCGCCGGACCCTGAAATGTCCTGCCCGGTCACATTGGTGAGCGCCGTGGTGAAGTCCAGCGCCCAGCACCCCGCCGACAGCGGCCGCACCGCGACCGTGCGCCGTTCCAGCAGCAGTTGCCGTCCGCCCGCGGTCCAGGACAGCTCCTCCACGAATCCGTCCGGGTCGCGCAGCAGCCAGCCCAGGTGGCGCTGGCTGCCGTAGGTGGTGACGGGGCTCGGGCCGCCCCCGAAGTTCCGCCCGGCGACGTCCGGTACGGCCATGGACACGCCCAGCTGGGCGGGGTGGTCGGCGGTGCGCACATCGGTGACGGTGATGCCGCCGAGGGTCCGCACCGGGTGCAGGTACGGGCGGGGGGCGAGCGTCCCGGCGAGCTGCGGCCGGTGGACGTACGTACCGACGGGCCGGTTCTCGTGGCGCAGCACGGTGCAGGGGGGACGGTTGGTGAAGGTGGGGTTCATGGGTGCGGGACCTCCGCGGGGGGTGCGGCCCAGGGGGCGCGCAGTTCGGAGTACAGAGCGAGGCGCTCGGCCCCGGCGGTGACCAGCTGGTCGATGCCGGTGACGACGCGCCGCTTCGCGCCCGCCGACGCGCCCGCCGCACCGGGTTCGGTGCGCCAGGCGTCGGGGGGCAGCGGGACCGGTGCGGGGGCGGTGCGGACCGCCTCGACGACGCGCATGAACGCGCCGGTGCGGTCCGGTGGGACGAGCAGTTCGGTGCCGTCGCGCACGTGGACCGCCAGGTTCTCCAGCAGGTCGGTGCGCGCGTAGTGGGTGGTCTCGGGGGGCGCTCCCGCGCGCTCGACCCGGACCCGGTCCTGCTTGTACCAGAAGGTGATGCGGCCCCGGTCGCCGTGGACGACGACGTACGGCTCGCCGGGCTCTTCCGCGCACAGGGTGACGGCGGCGGTGATCGTGGTGCCCCAGCGGGTCCGGATGCGCAGGCAGGAGGTGTCGTCGGCCTCGATGTCGTTGGCCCGGTACAACTCCAGTTCCAGGGCGGTGACGTCGTCGGCGCGGTCGGCGCCGTCGATGCGCAGGGCGGTGGCGACGGCGTGGGCGAGGGGGTTGGTGAGGACGCCGTCGATGACATCGCGGCCGTCCAGGGTGCGGTGCCCGGCCCAGGGCGCGCGGGTGTAGTACGTCTCGTCGCGCGACCACGCCCCGGCGGCGCCGATGCCCCGTACGGCCCCGATGGCGCCGTCGGCGATGAGCTTCCGGATGGCGGGCAGGGCGTGGGAGCCGAGGGATTGGAAGCCGATCTGGCAGGCGGCCTCGAGGTCCGCGAGCCCATCGCTCAGCCGGGTGAACTCGGCGTAGGAGGGCGTGGGCGGCTTCTCCAGGAGCAGGTGCGCACCCTGCGCGGCGGCGGTGAGGGCGAGGTCGGCGTGGGTGTGGATCGGGGTGCAGATGACGGCGATCCGGGCGCCGGTACGGGCCACCAGCGCACCGAGGTCGCCGGACTGCACGGGCTCGGACCCGGACCCGGGTTCGCCGAAGCCGTCCCCCAGCTCCTCGGCGTCGAGCGGCCGGAGTTCGCACACCCCGGCGAGCCGCACCAGCCCCTCCCCCGCCAGCCGCCGGATGTTCTCCAGGTGCCAGCGGCCGTGTCCCCGCGCGCCCGCGAGGACGATGGGTATGGGTGTGTATCCCTCGGCAGCCCCAGGCCCTGGGGGGTGCGTCGTGCGCATGGTCGGACCTCCTTGTCCGCGTACTGACTGACGGGTGCTCAGCCCTTGACGGCGCCCGCGCTGAAGCCGGTGATCAGCCACTTCTGGATGAAGGCGAAGACGATGACGACCGGCACCGCCGCGATCACTCCGCCCGCCGCGAGGGCGCCCAGGTCGACGCTGTCGGCGCCGATGAGGGTGTTGAGGCCGACCGGGATGGTCTGCATGTCCTGCGAGCTGAGGAACATCAGCGCGAACAGGAAGTGGTTCCAGCTGTGCACGAAGGCGAAGGAGCCGACCGCGATCAGGCCGGGCCGCAGCAGCGGCAGCACCACCGCGCCGAAGGCCCGCAGCCGCCCGCAGCCGTCGACCCAGGCCTGTTCCTCCAGGGAGACCGGCACGTTCCTGATGAAGCCGCTGATGAGGATGATGGACAGGGGCAGTTGGAAGACGGTCTCCGCGATGATCACACTCCCCAGCGAGTTGATCATCTGGAGGTTCTTGAAGATCTCGAAGAGCGGTACGAGCATCAGCGCGCCCGGGATGAACTGCGACGCGAGCAGGGCCAGCATGAAGCCCTTCTTGATGCGGAAGTCGAAGCGGGCGAGCGCATAGCCCCCCGCGAGCGCGACCACGGTCGTCATCAGCAGCGACGCAACGCCGACGATCATGCTGTTCTGGAAGAAGGTCCCGAAGGCGCGCTCGTTCCAGACCTTCGCGAAGTGCTCCCCGGTGACCGGCCACGGCACCAGCGAGGTGGAGCCCGCGGGGCGGAGCGCGAAGAGCAGCATCCAGTAGAAGGGGACGAGGGTGAACAGCAGGTACAGGCCCAGCGGCGCGTAGATCTGCCAGCGCGGTACGCCGTCGTCGACCGAGCGTCCGCGCCGCTTGCCGGAGCCGGCGGGCGGGACGGGGGCTGCGGGTGCGGTCGCGGCCGGGTCGGCGCCCTGCTCCGCGAGCGCGGGTGCGGGTGCGGCTCTCACTTGGTGTCGCCTCCGAACTTGCTCAGGCGCAGATAGAGGATCGAGCAGAAGAGGAGGATCACGAAGGCGACGGTGGTCAGCGCGGAGGCGTAGCCGAAGTCGTGGCCGTTGATCCCGGTGTTGGCGACGTACAGCGGCAGCGTGGTGGTCTGCCCGGCCGGACCGCCGCCGGTGAGGGTGTAGAGCAGGTCGACGTTGTTGAACTCCCACACCCCGCGCAGCAGCGTCGACAGCACGATGGCGTCCTTCAGGTGCGGCAGTGTGATGTGGAAGAACTGCCGCGCCCGCCCGGCGCCGTCGACCGAGGCCGCCTCGTACAGGTCCTTGGGGATGGACTGGAGGTCGGCGAGGATGAGGATGGCGAAGAAGGGGACGCCGCGCCAGAGTTCGGCGAGGACGGCGGCCCAGAAGACGGTGCCGGTGTCGGAGAGCACGGAGGTGCCGTACGTGCCGATCCCGGCGTCCGCGAGATAGCGGCTGATGCCGGTCGACGGGTTGTACAGCAGCATCCAGATGGTGGTGGTCAGCACCCCGGAGACGGCCCAGGGCGAGAAGACCAGGGCGCGGGCGATGCCGCGTCCGATGAAGGTCTGGTTGACCAGCAGGGCGAGCGCGACGCCGAGGACGAGCTGGAGCAGCACCTCGGTGACGACCCATTTGCCGCTGAAGGCCAGCGCGTCCCAGAACTGCGGGTCGTCGGTGAAGATGCGGGTGAAGTTCTCGAAGCCCGCGTAGCCGTTCCGCCAGGGCTTGGTGACGTTGTAGTTCTGAAGGCTGTAGTAGAGGACGCTGAGCATCGGATAGGCGATGAAGCCCAGCATCAGCAGCCCGGCGGGGGCGATCAGCAGGTACGGGAGGCGGCGTGGTGTCGCTCCCGTACGCCGCCGGCTGCCGCGGGGAGCGACCCGGGGTTGTTTCGCCACGGCGTTGGCCATGACTGCTTCTCCGTTCTCAGGGGGAAGCGCTTACTGCGGCGATTCGTGTGCGAGGAAGCGCTTTCCGTACGACGTTCGAAATACCGTGCAAAAATTTTTTCGATCAGGCTGCGGGCTCAGCCCGCGTACGGTTCCGGCACCGCACCGTCCCGGGCCAGGAAGCGGAAGTCGCAGCCGGTGTCGGCCTGGGTCATGTGCTCCTGGTAGAGCGCCCCGTAGCCGCGCTCGTAGCGGGGCGGCGGGGCCGTCCACGCCGCCCGGCGCCGTTCCAGCTCGGCGTCGTCCACCTCCAGCCGCAGCACCCGCGCCGCCACGTCGAGCGTGATCAGGTCGCCGTCGCGGACGAGGGCGAGCGGTCCGCCGATGTACGACTCGGGCGCGATGTGCAGCGCGCAGGCGCCGTAACTGGTGCCGCTCATCCGGGCGTCGGAGATCCGCACCATGTCCCGCACCCCCTTCTTCAGCAGGTGGTCGGGGATGGGCAGCATCCCGTACTCGGGCATGCCGGGCCCGCCGAGCGGACCGGCGTTGCGCAGCACCAGCACGGTGTCCTCGGTGATGCCGAGCGCGGGGTCGTTGATGGTGGCCTGCATCGTCTTGTAGTCGTCGAAGACGACGGCGGGCCCGGTGTGCTCGAGCAGATGCTGATCGGCGGCGATGTGCTTGATGACCGCGCCGTCCGGGCACAGGTTGCCGCGCAGCACCGCCACCCCTCCCTCCTCGGCGAGGGGGTTGTCGCGCGGCCGGATGACGTCCGGGTTGTGCACGAGGGCGCCGTCGAGCTGTTCGCGCAGGGTGGCGTGGGCGGCGGTGGGCCGGTCCAGATGCAGCCGGTCGGTGAGCCGGGAGAGAAAGCCCGGCAGTCCCCCGGCGAAGTGGAAGTCCTCCATCAGGTACTGGCCGCCGGGCCGCAGGTTGGCGAGGACGGGCACCGTACGGGCGATCCGGTCGAAGTCGTCCAGGGTGAGCCGCACCCCCGAGCGCCCGGCCATGGCGATGAGGTGGATGACGGCGTTGGTGGAGCCGCCGAGCGCGAGCACGGTGGTGACCGCGTCCTCGTACGCGTCCCGGGTGAGGATCTCCGAGAGCCGCAGGTCCTGCCACACCAGCTCGACGATGCGCATCCCGGAGGCCGCGGCCATCCGTTCGTGCCCGGAGTCGACGGCCGGGATGGACGAGGCGCCCGGCAGGGTCACGCCCAGCGCCTCCGCGGCGGCCGTCAGCGTGGAGGCGGTGCCCATGGTCATGCAGTGGCCGGGCGAGCGGGCGATGCCGCGCTCCAGCTCGGCGATCTCGCTGTCGCCGATGAGCCCGGCGCGCTTGTCGTCCCAGTACTTCCACATGTCGGTGCCCGAGCCCAGCACCTCGTTGCGCCAGTGCCCCGGCAGCATCGGCCCGGCGGGCACGAAGACGGTCGGCAGATCGGCGGTGGCGGCGCCCATGAGCAGCGCCGGGGTGGACTTGTCGCAGCCGCCCATCAGCACGGCGCCGTCCACCGGGTACGAACGGAGCAGTTCCTCGGTCTCCATGGACAGCAGGTTCCGGTACAGCATCGGAGTCGGCTTCTGGAAGGTCTCCGACAGCGTGGAGACCGGGAATTCGAGGGGGAAGCCGCCCGCCTGCCAGACCCCGCGCTTGACCGCCTGGGCGCGGTCGCGCAGGTGGACGTGGCAGGGGTTGATGTCGCTCCAGGTGTTGAGGATCGCGATGACGGGCTTGCCGAGGTGTTCCTCGGGCAGATAGCCGAGCTGGCGGGTGCGGGCCCGGTGGCTGAAGGTCCGTAACCCCTCGGTGCCGTACCACTGGTGGCTGCGCAGCTCCTCCGGTCTTCTGCGCGGACGGCTCGCAGCGTCGCTCATAGGGCCCATCCCTCTATCAGCGCGGCGACCTCCGCCCGCTGCGGCTCCGGCAGCAGTCGGCTGGGCGGGCGGACGTCGCGGCGGCACAGGTCGAGCGCGGCCAGCGCCTCCTTCACCACGGTCACGTTGTTGGCCGACTGCCGGGCGGCCCGCAGATCCTCGAACGGCCGGATCTGCTCCCACACCTTCATCGCGGCCGCGTAGTCCCCGGCGCGCAGCGCGCCCAGCATGTCCAGCGACACCTTCGGGGCGACGTTGACCAGGCCGGAGGTGAAGCCGGTGGCGCCGACGGCCCAGTACGAGGGCGCGTACAGCTCGGCGAGCCCGGCCACCCAGACGAACCGGTCGAGGCCCGCGTCCCGCGCGAACGCCGCGAAGCGGGCCGCGTCGGGGACCGCGTACTTCACGCCGATCACGTTCGGGCATGCCTCGCCGAGACCCGCCAGCGCCGCGCCCTCGATCAGCGGGTTGCGCAGATACGGCACCACGCCCAGCTCCGGAACCGCCTCCGCGATCTCGCGGTGGTAGTCGACCCAGCCGTCCTGCGACACGTACGGGTGCACCGGCTGGTGCACCATCACCATCTGCGCCCCGGCCTCCCGCGCGTGCCGCGCGGCGTCCACCGCCGTCGCCACGTCCTGCCCGACCCCGACCAGCACGGCGGCCCGGCCGCCCGCCTCCTCGACGCTCAGCTCGGTGCACAGCCGGCGCTCCTCGAGGGTGAGGGCGTAGAACTCCCCCGTGTTGCCGTTCGGGGTGACGGCCCGTACGCCGCCGTCGAGAAGCCTGCGCAGCAGGGCGCGGTAGGTGGCCCGGTCGACGGCGCCCGTGGCGTCGTACGGGGTCACCGGGATCGCCACGACGTCAGCGAGCGCGGTTCTCAGCGGTGTGAAGTCCATACGGACCCTCTCTGGATCGTGTTCGAGCTGGTTCGTGTTCGAGCTGGTTCGTGTTCGGGCTAGTTCGTGTTGGCGGTGCTGTTCGCGGTGGTGTCCGGGTCGGGAAAGGCCCGCTGGACGAAGGACGAGATGTGGTGGTGCAGCGCGCGGGCGGCCCCGTCGGCGTCCCCGTCGTGCGCGCGGGCCAGGATCTCCCGGTGCTCCCGCGCCTCCCGCTCCCACGACGGCACCGCCTGCCAGGCGACGGCCGACACCAGCGCCGCCTGGTCGCGCAGCTCGTCGAGCATCCGGGTCAGCAGCGGGTTGCCGCAGGGGAGGTAGAGCGAGCGGTGGAAGTCCCGGTTGGCCAGCGACCGGTCCGCCGGGTCGGCCGCCGCGTCCGAACGCTCCAGCGCGGCCCCCGCCGCCGCCAGGCTCGCCCGCGCGGTGACGGTCCGCCGCAGCGCCTCGGGCTCCAGCAGCAGCCGTACGTCGTATACGGCCCGCGCCATGGCGGTGTCGACCGTACGGACGGTCGCGCCCTTGTACTCGCTCATGACCACCAGACCCCGGCCCGCCAGGGTCTTCAGCGCCTCCCGCACCGGCGTCTTCGACACCCCGAACTGCGCGGCCAGCTCGGTCTCGACAAGCGGCTGCCCCGGCCGCAGCCGTCCCGTCAGGATGGCGTGCTTGACCGCTTCCAGCACGTACTGAGTACGGGAGGGAATCGGGCTGGGGGCGATGTCCATGGTGGCTCTCAGATCTCACGTATCGCGTCTCATATATGACGTACGAAGTACGACGCGATGAAGTTAGGGCGGCCCCATGGATTCGTCAACGGTACTGACGAAACTTCAACTTCCGGTGCCTGTAACGTCATCGAGGTGCTAATGGGCTCCCCGACGACACGGCTGATCCTCCTCCGCGGCAACTCCGCCTCCGGCAAGTCCTCCGTCGCCGCTGAGCTGCGCGCCCGCTACGGTCGGGGCCTCGCGCTGGTCGGCCAGGACACGCTGCGGCGGGACATCCTGCGGGAGCGGGACGTCCCGGACGGCGCGAACATCGGCCTCATCGACACGGTCGCCCGCTACGCCCTCGACCACGGCTACCACGTGGTGGTCGAGGGCATCCTGTCCGCGGCCCGCTACGGCGCGATGCTCGACGCCCTGCGGGCCGACCACCGGGGCCGCACCCATGCGTACTACCTCGACGTGCCGTTCGCCGAGACGGTGCGCCGCCACGCCACGAAGCCGCAGGCGGCCGAGTACGGCGAGGCCGAGCTGCGCGACTGGTACCGCCCGCTGGACCTGCTGCCGGGCGGCGCCGAAACCGTGGTCCCGGCGACGAGCGGGCTCGCGGAGACGGCGGAGCGGGTGCTGCGCGAATCCGGGCTGATACGACGAGGTCCCCACGAGCGCGGCTGAGACGCGCGCTCGCGGGGACCTGCGGTGTGAACCAGGCTTTCGGGGACCCGGGTACCAGGTGCCCGGGTATCAGGCGCCCGGGGGTCAGGTGCCCGGGTATCAGGGGCCCGGGTGGATGAAGCCCCACCAGCCATCGGGGGCGGGCTGGCAGTATCCGCCGTTCGACGGGGTGTGCGTGATGTACTCGATGACGCCCGCGTTGCACTCCGCCTCCGTCGGGTACCACGACAGGCACCGGAACTGAGGCCCGGCGTCCGGCGGCGGCGCTTGGGGCGGGCAGGACTTCGGCGTGACGTCGGTCTGGGTCACCGCCGCCTGGGCCGGGCCCGACGCCGCCGTGGCGGTCGGGGCCGAGACGATCGCTCCGCCCAGCCCGGCCGCGAGCACCGCGGCGGTGGCGACGAGACGTTGGATGCGCATGCGTACTCCCTCGCTCTCTGCGTCGGAGGAACTTCCGTCCGTCCGCACCGCCCAGTGCACCGGGCGGGAGTGGTAGCCGCGTGGTACGCGCGTGGCACCCCGCCCCGGCCTACGACAGCGTGTCCGCGACCACGGAGGCCGCCTCCGCGATCAGCTTGTCGTCGTGTACGTCGTCCTTCTCGCCGCGGTTGGTCAGGACCGCCATGACGATGGGCGCGGCGTCCGGGCGCCACACCACGGCGATGTCGTTGCGGGCGCCGTAGAAGAAGCCGCTTCCGGTCTTGTCGCCGACCACCCACCCCTTGGGCACCCCGGCCCTGATGAGGGCGTCCCCGGTGGTGTTGGTCCTCAGCCACGTCGTGAGCTGGGCGCGTTCGGGCTTGCGGAGGACGTCGTCGCCGAGGGCGAAGGCGCGCAGGTCCTTGGCGAGCGCACGCGGCGTGGTGGTGTCCCGCGTGTCGCCCGGAACCCACTTGCTCAGCTCGGGCTCGATGCGCTCCATCCGGGTGACGTCGTCCCCGACCCTCCTGACCTCGCGTTCGAGCGCCTTGGGCCCGCCGATCGCGTCGAACAGCAGGTTGGCCGCGGTGTTGTCGCTGTAGCGGACGGCGGCGTCGCACAGCTCGCGCAGGGTCATCCCGGTGTCGACGTGCTTCTCGGTGATGGGCGAGTTGTCGACCAGGTCGTCACGGGAGTACGTGATCAGCTTGTTCATTCCGTTCAGGGAGTACTTGCGCAGCACGGCTCCGGCGGCGAGCGCCTTGAACGTGGAGTGGAAGCCGAAGCGCTCACCGTCCCGGTACGCCACCTCGCGCCCGGTGCCGGTGTCGATGGCGTAGAGCCCGAGCCGTGCGTCGAACTCGCGCTCCAGGGCCTTCAGTTCGCCGGTGTACGGCTTCGTGGTGGCGGGCGCGGATGACGAGGCGGCGGGCGACGAGGCCGTAGGCGATGAGGCCGTGGCGTTGTTCTGGCCGCAGGCCACGAGCGGGACGAGAGCGAGCGCGGCGAGCGCACCGAGGGCGGTGCGGCGGGCACGGGTGTAGCGCATGGTTCAGCCTCCAAGGGCCGGCGTTTAGCCGGTGAGTTGGCCGGTGAGTTGGGAACACCTTCGCCATCGGGCACTCATGCGGTCCAATACGCTCACGCGCCACTTCATGCGGATTCGGCATAACGCAGACCTGGCATAGGGTTGCGAGCTGTGGATCTCGTGGGGGCATGCCGTGCGTTCGTCAGCGTGAGCGAGCACGGCAGTTTCACCGTCGGGGCGGCCGCCGCCCGGATGTCCCAGTCGGTGGCCAGCCGTCGCGTCGCCGCCCTGGAGGAACGCTTCGGTGAGCCGCTGTTCGAGCGCACGTCGCGGCGGGCCGTACTCACTCCGTTCGGCCGCGACATGCTGCCGACGGCCCGGCAGCTCGTCCAGGCGGCGGATGTGCTGCTGCACGAGGCCGAAGCCGTCAAGCGCAAGCCGTGGCGGCTCGCCGTGCCCGGCATCTGCACCACGGCCGGTCTCGCCCGGCTCGTCGCCGAGGCGCGGGGGCTCGGCGTCACGCTGGACCTCCGCGTCGCGGCACCGGCACAGCGGCGGGAACTCCTCCACGCCGAGCAGGTGCGGGCCGCCCTGCTCGCGGTGGTGCCGGACGACGCGGCGTGGCGCGTACCGCTCGGGCTCGCCGGTGCCGTGGACCCCGGCGTGAAGCGCGTCTACCTGGAGACGCTGCGCGTCGGACGCGCCTCCTCCGGCCCGGCCCGGCGCGTCTGGATCCAGCCGGAGGACGACGTACCGCACATCCGCGATCCGCTGACCCGGCTGCGCGACGCGGTCGGCCTGCGGCCCGCCCAGCTCGTCGCCGCGACCGACCTGACCACGGCCGTGGCGGAGGTCTTCGGTACGCACGACGTGCTGCTGTGCTCCCCCGCGCAGGCCGCGGAACTCGGCCTGCACTGGCGGCCCGTCGGCGAACTGCCCCTCGGCCGGGGGTACGCCCTCGCCACCGCGGAAGGCAGCCCCCAGCACATCGAAGCGCGCCTGGGCGGGGCCATGGCCCGTTGCCTGGGCGCCGGAACGGAATCTGGATGGTGAACACCGAAGCCCTGCTCCACGACCTGCGGCGGCAGTTGCACGACGGCGGCCTGCGCGGCTGCTTCCTCGTGCGGGACCTGCACACGGGAGAGGAACTGGGCATCGACCCCGACACCCAGCTCCCGTCGGCCTCCCTGGTCAAGGTCCCGCTCGCGCTGGCCACGGTGGAACGCATCCGGCGGGGCGAGCTGGACGGGGCGACGATGCTCGACGTACACCCCGGCCGGATCACCACACCCGGCCCCACCGGGCTGAGCCGTTTCCGCCACCCGGCGCGGGTCGCCGTCGACGACCTGCTGTACCTGAGCACCTGCCTGAGCGACGGAACGGCCGCCGACGTGCTGTTCGGCCTCACCCCGCCTGCCCGGGTCGCCGACCTGCTCCACGAGCTGGGGCTGCGCGACATCACCGTCAGGCACACGATGGGTGAGCTGTCCGACACCCCCGTGGAACGCTTCGACGCCGCCCAGGTCGACCTGGCCCACGCCCTCGCCATCGGCGCGGGCACGGGTGGCCGCGGCCACCGGGTCCCGCAGCTCGACACGACCCGCGCCAACACGGGCAGCGCACGCTCGTACGTCGACCTGCTCCAGGCCCTGTGGACCCCGTCGAAGATCCACCCCGAGGTGGCCGAGCGGGTACGCGAGCTGATGGCCCACAACGTCTTGCGGCACCGCCTCGCCCCGGACTTCAGCTCGGACGCCACGAAGTGGTCCTCGAAGACCGGCACCCTGCTGAACCTCCGCCACGAGGTGGGCGTGGTCGAGCACGCCGACGGCCAGTCCTTCGCCGTGGCGGCCCTGACGGAGTCCGAGGTCCCGGCCGCGCTCCAGCCGGGCGCGGAGGCGCTGATGTCCCAGGTGGCCCGCGCCCTACGCGACCACTTGCGCCAGCTGTGACGGGGTGCGCTTCATGGGGGTGCCACTAACGGTTTCGCGGGCGGGTGCGGCTGAGTGGCCGGGTTGTGGCCACCCGTTCCGCCCAGCGGAACGATTGCCCACAACCTAGCCCGTCGATACCCCATCCCTTCCGGACCCAGCCCCCGACGCCTCCGGCGTGCAGGACGCATCCCCAGCCCTTCCGGGCGCAACCACCAGGCCCTCCGGTGCTTAAGGAACACGGCCCAGGGCGGAGACGCCCTAACCCCAGCCCTCCGGCGCCCGACGGGCGGGGCCAGGGGCGGAGCCCCACACGCCAGCCCCTCTGGGCTCAACCCCAGCCCCACCGGGCGCACCCCAGCCCCACCGGGCGCACCCCAGCCCCTCCGAGCGCACCCCAGCCCCTCCGAGCGCACCCCAGCCCCTCCGGGCACAACTAGCCCCTCCGGCGATTGAGGAGCGGGGTCCGGGGCGGAGCCCCGGTTTCGGGAAGGGGCGGGGTGGGGAAAGGCCACCCCGCCCTAGATCACGCGGAACAGATCCGCCGCACCATGCACATCCCCAAGGTCCTCAACCCCCCGAAGGTTGTCGCACAACGCCTCCAGCACCGACCCCGCCTCGGCAGCCCGAGCCGCACCCACCGCCACCCCAAAAACCCGGAACCCCAGCAACCGCTTCGCGTCGTTCCACCCCCGCATCCACTCCTCCGTGACCCCGCACTCGTCATCGGTGATCATCACGATGTCACCGCGCCTGCGCGCGGCATCGTTGAACTCCTCCCCCAGCACCTCACACGCCACCGACAACGGCGCCTGATAACTGGTCCCGCCGCCAAGAAAGGTCTCCGCGAAGTCGACGACCCGGTCAATCCCCGCAGGCTGCTCGGCCGGGAAGCGGAATACCTGCACCTTGTCGGCGGCGGCGAACAAAATCCCCACGAAGTCACGCCCCGCCGCACGGGCCTGATCCAGCAGCGCCAGGGCGCACGCCTTGGCCCACGCCTCGCGCGTGACTCCGCCGGGCCCCGCCTCGTACATGGAGTGCGAGGTGTCCACGCACGCGATGATGGCGCCCTGGCCGGTGGTCTGCTCTCCCTGGCTGTCGTACAGCATCAGCTCCCCGGCGGCGTAGCGCGCGGCGAACACCGCGCGCAGCTCGGGCAGTCCGAGGTTGGCCAGTTCGGAGGGGATGACGCGGGAGAGGTCGTTGCCGAGCGTGACGCCGACCAGTTCCCCGGTGGCGTTCTCCACCTTGCGGGCGCGCTCACCGACGGCCATCTGCCGGAAGCGGCCGATCAGTTCGGCCCACCGGGCGAGACGGCCGGTGCCCAGCCGTTCGGCGAGCCGGGCGCGCTGGTCGAACGGCATCCGTTCCAGCTCGCCGGGGCCGACGCCCCACGCCCGCATCAGCGCGCCCTCCTCCCGGGCGCCCTCGGCGGCCTGCGCGGCCGCGTTCCGCGCGGCGGCGCGGATGCCGGGGACCGCCGCGGCGAGGGCCTGCGCGGCACCGTCGGCGGCCTGCCGCGCCGCGGCCTCGGCGGCTTCGGCGTCCTCGATGGCCCGTCGTACGGCGTCGGCGGCCGCGTCGGGCACGGCACCGCCCTCATCGCCCTCGTCCACGGCCCGCCGAAGCGCCTCGCCCACCAGACCCGCCGCGCCCTCGGCCTCCCGCTGGGCCTTCCCCGCCCGCTCACCCCGCTCCTGGGCCCCCCGCAAGCGTTCCAGCATCCCGCGCAGCGCGGCGGCCTGGGCGAGTACGGCCATGGCGGCGGCGTAGGGGTCACCGGCCGTCTCCCGGTGCAGCTCGGCGAACTGCCGTGACTCCACCAGCGCGGTGATGATCTGGTGGTTGACCAGCCGCGAGGGGTCCATCTCCTCCGGCTCCCGCAACCGCGGGCCGACCTTGTACGCGGCGAGGAACACATCAATCAGCAGGTCCGTGGCGTAGTCGTACCGCTCGTTCAGCTCCTCGGCGACCTCGCGCAGCCCGGCCGACTGCTCGTACGTATCGCGCCAGGTGACGCGGTCGAACCGGTCCGCGACCACGGCCGCGGTGTGCCGCCGGGGAGCGGCGGCGGACCGGGCCAGCCACGTCCCGCCCCGGTGCGCCAGCTCGTCGAGACTGCTCACGGCTGGGCCTGCACCATGTTCGCGTCCATGCCGAGCGCCTCGGTGAGGACGCGGGCGCGGACGGCACGCTGGCGACCGGTGACCCGGTCGATGGCGGCGGTGGAACGCCCGGCCCTCGCCGCGTCCTCGCGCAGCTTCTCCAGCCGCTTCCCCGCCATGGCGAGCTGATTGTGGGCCTTCTTGATGACCCACTCGCTCAGCGCCTCGCGGGACTGCCCGGCCATGGCGTCGAGCTGGGCCTCCAGCTCCTCGATGGCGTCGGCCAGGTCGAGCGCCTCCTTGGCGTCGGGGTTGACCAGGTGCAGCACCTCGCGCTCGACGGTCGGGCGCTGCGCGGGCGAATCCCACAGCACGTGCATCAGCACCGACAGATCGGCCTCGCCGACCTCCGCGCGGCCGTCGAGGTACGCGGACGCCTGGAGCAGCCCCACCGCCTGCCGCCAGCGGCGGTCGGAGGCGACGAGTTCCTTGCGCCGCAGCGCGGCCCGCAGCGTGCACACGGCGTCCACGATCGCGTCCGGTACGTCCACGGCCGGGACGTCTTCGGCCACGGCGTGCTGCAACGCGGCCAGCTCGACCGTGGTCCGCGCCGGTTCCGCCGGGCGGCCGACGGCGGACCGCACGAGCGCGGCGAAGTTGGACGGGTCCGCCAGATACCCGACCTCGATCCGCACCAGCAGCCGGTCGTAGATCGCGGCCGTATCCTCCCCACCGGGCAACTCGTTGCTCGCCGTGATGGCCCCGATCAGCGGACAACGGATGGGCTCGCCGCCGCTCTCGGGGTGGTAGATCCGCTCGTTGAGGTAACCCAGTGTCTCGTTGAGCGCGGCCGTGGAGCACTTGAAGATCTCGTCGATGAACGCGATGTGCGCGGTCGTGGCGCGCCCGTCGTACACCTGGCGGTACTCGCCCCGGGCGAGCGCGGCGACGTCGATGGGACCGAACATCCGCGTCGGCGCGGTGAACTTCGACAGCAGGATCTCCCAGTACGCCGCCCCCTCGACCCGCCCCGTAAGCTCCCGGGCCATCTCGGACTTCGCCGTCCCGGGCGGGCCGAGCACCAGTGAGTGCTGCCCGGCCAGCAGCGTGACCAGCAACGTCCGCACGACGTCGGCCCGCTCGTAGAAGCGGTCCGACAGCTCATCACCGATCGCCCGCAGCCGCTTGGCCGTATCCTGCCCGTCCATATACAACTCCTCGCCCGCAACGCCCGATTGCGCCGACACCCTTCGCCCTGAAACCTACGACGAAGCCTGTCAGCCCCCAGGTCCGGACGCTTCCCCGACGCCGCCCCCGACCGGACCCGAGGCGCGGAAGGTGCGCCGGTATGCCGACGGGGCGACTCCCGCCTCCGCCGCCAGGTGGCGCCGCAGCGAGGTGGCGGTGGCGAAGCCGACCTCGTGGGCGACCCGTTCGACCGGGAGGTCGCTGGACTCCAGCAGGTGCCGCGCCCGCCGCAGCCGCTGCTGGGTCAGCCACCGGCCGGGGCCCAGGCCGGTCTCCTCGCGGAAGCGCCGGGCCCTGCTACCAGGCCGGGATGCGCGCCGTCGCCGGGCTCGTCGACCGGGGCAGGCTCCGCGCCCACGTCTCCGAAACCTTCCCCCTCGCCGAAGGCGCCCGGGCCCACGCCCTGGGGGAGACGGGCCGCACCACGGGCAAGCTGGTCATCACCATGCGCGGACCATCCAGCCCCTCCGGCGATTGAGGAGCGGCGGTTTGAGGGCGGAGACGCCCCACCTCCCAGTCCCTCCGGCGATTGAGGAGCGGGGGCCCGGGGCGGAGCCCCGGCGGGGGTTTGGGGGCGGAGCCCCCAAACGGGGCCCGGGGCGGAGCCCCGGTTCTGGGAAGGGGCGGGGTGGGGAAAGGTCACCCCAGGCGCCCCAGCGCCTTCCGCACCTCCGCCAAATCCCCATCCGACGCCAACCCCGCGTGATACAGCCGAATCTCATCCGCGCCCAACTCCACCGCGTGCACAGCATCATCCACCAGCGAGGACGGCCGACCCCCCATCCCCGCCACCACCGTGAAGTTCGCGGCAAGCACCGTCCCCTCCCCCCGGTGCGGATCTCCCCGGTGCGGAACAAACGGCGGAAGCACCGCGGCGCGGACCGCCGCGTCGCCCGTACAGGGCAACACCACCCCATCCGCATGTGCCAGCACATCCGCCGGATCGACGCCCACGTTGGCGCCCACCGCCCGCCGCCAGGGCACCGCATGCAGCAGCACCTGAAAACCGGGACCAGGCGCCGCAGCCCGCACCGCCGCCACCGCGTCCCGCTGCAACCCGCTCGCCACGCCGTCCCGCCACGCCGCGAAGACGCCCGCCACATCCGCGCTCAACACCCCAGGCGCACCCCCCGCCCACACCGGCTCCAAGGCGCCCCGCACAGCGGCCCGCAGCTCCTCCGCGGACGCCCCCAGCCCCTCGTACCCCGCGCAACAGCACTCGCAGAAGCACAGCGACATCAGATACTGCGCCTCCTCCCCCAGCCCCACTCCCCCGATCTTGTCGTGGGCGTGCAGATGGGCGAGCCCGTACCACCCGCACGACTCCAGCTCGACCCCAGAAGCCCCCGGCCGGACCGCCGCCTCCGCCGCCAGGTCGACCAGGTACTCCCGTACCTCGGGCCGCCCGATGCACGGCGCCCACGGATAGCGATCCCCGTACACGTTCCGCACGGAGATCTCCGGATGCTCGTCCCCCAGCCGGGAGTTATGGGCGAGCACGACCCACGCGTGCACCTCCAGCCCAGCCCCGGCCAACGCCTCCGCGGCCTCCCCGAAGGGATCGGCCCCGGCGACCCACGTCTGCTCGTAGGGCCGCAGCGCACGCCCGGCCCACCGGCCCTCGTCCACCGGGTACAGCACCGCCGCATGCCGCGCCGTCACGATCCGGTGCTGCGGATGCCTGGGGGTCAGGGCCCGCGTCGAGTGGTACGCGGAGGCCAGGGTGACCTGCTGGACGCCCAGGTCGGCGATGCGTGCCGCCGCGTCCGGGTCGCCCACCACGTCCCACGGGTACACAAAGGCGGAGGACTTCACCTCACACCACCCTCCCCCACCAGCTCCAAGCCCCGCTCGATCAGCTCGGTCAGCGCCTTCACATGCTCCGGGCTCGGCTCGCTCAGCGGCGCCCGCACCTCGCCCACGTCCAGACCGCGCAGCCGCACCCCGGCCTTCACCAGGGATACGGCGTATCCCCGCCCCTGGTTCCGCAGTTCGACGAGCGGCCGGAAGAAGCCGTCCAGCAGCCGGTTGACGACGTCGTCCTCACCGGCCATCAACGCCCGGTGGAACGCGAGCGCGACTTCCGGTACGAAGCAGAAGACGGCGGACGAGTAGAGCGTCACCCCGATCGCCCGGTACGCCAGCCCGGTCAGCTCGGCGGTGGGCAGCCCGTTGAAGTACCGGAACCCTTCCTCCGCTCCGGCCTCCCGCACCGCGCTCACGATCCGCTGCATCAGGTCCAGATCGCCGAGCCCGTCCTTCAGCCCGATGATCCCGGGCACCTGCGCGAGCCGCGCCACGGTCTCCGGCGCGAAGACGGCGTTGTCGCGCTGATAAACGATGACGTCCAGCCCCGTCGCCCCCGCCAACGCGGTGTAATGCCGGACCAGCCCCTCCTGATCCGCCACCACCAGATACGGCGGCATGGCGAGCAGCCCGTCGGCCCCCGCCCGCTCCGCGAGCTTGGCGTACTGGATGGCGAGCGCCGTCCCGTATCCGGCGCCCGCGACGACCGGCACCCGCACCCCGCCCGCGGCCTCGACCGCCGCGGCCTCTTCCACCGCCACGGTGACGCAGTCGTGGAATTCCTCGGGGGTCAGCGCGTGGAACTCCCCCGTCCCGCAGCACGCGAAAACGGCCCCCGCGCCCGCCTCGATGCCCCGGCGCACATGGGTGCGGTACACGGCAAGGTCCAGGGCGCCATCGGGCCCATAGGCGGTCACGGGGAAGAACAGCAGTCCGTCGAGGCGCTCGGCGAGCGATGCCGAGGCTGAGGGGGCTGTGGTCACGGGCTCTCCCTGTCGCGTGCACGTTTCTGACCGGCATCTATATTCATGAACGCGCTCACCGTAAGGCAGCCGTCGCGCACCGGTCAAGGGTCGACGCACGCATCGATCACCCTTGACGCCCCCACCCACAATCCCTACGTTGTCCATGCATCTGAACGAGATGCACATATACGCCCAACCAGCGCCACCCGGCGCCCGCGCCCGCGCCCACCCGGAGGAGATCCGCCCATGTCCGCGCCCGCTCCCCGCACCATCCTCCTCACCGGCGCCGCCGGCGGCATGGGCACCCTGATGCGCGAGCTGCTGCCCCCGTACGGTTACGAGCTGCGCCTGTTCGACGTCGCCCCCATCCCCGACGCCCCGGACGCGATCATCGCCGACCTCGCCGACAAGGACGCGCTGCGGCGGGCCGTGGAGGGCGTCGACGCGATCATCCACCTGGCGGGCATCTCCCTGGAAGCCCCGTTCGAGAAGATCCTCGCCGCCAACATCCAGGGCACGTACAACCTCTACGAGGCGGCCCGCGAGGCGGGCGTCCGCCGGATCGTCTTCGCGTCCAGCAACCACGCGGTGGGCTTCACGCCCCGCCCCGCCGGCGACGACGCCCCGCTGATCCCGATCGACACCCCACGCCGCCCGGACACCTACTACGGCATCTCGAAGTCCTTCGGCGAGGACCTGGGCTCGTACTACTGGGACAAGTACGGCATCGAGTCCGTCGCCATCCGCATCGGCTCCTGCTTCCCCGAGCCGACGAACGTCCGGATGCTGTCGATCTGGATGAGCCCGGCCGACGGCGCCCGCCTCCTGCACGCGGCCCTCACCGCCGAGGACGTCGGCTACACCGTCGTGTACGGCAGCTCGAACAACACCCGCCTGTGGTGGGACCTGTCCTCCGCCCGGGCGCTGGGCTACGACCCGCAGGACGACTCGGAGCCGTACGCCGCGAAGCTCATCGCCGAACACGGCGAACTCGACCCGGCCAACCCCGACCAGGCCAACCTGGGCGGCGCGTTCTGCACCAACCCCCCGATCTGGCCGCACTGAGCCGCCCGAGGGCGCGGTGTCACACCAAGGGGTTCAGGTCAGGGCCAGGAGGCTGACGGCCACGGCGGCGGCGCCCAGGCCGACGAGTTGGCCGCGGTGGATGCGTTCGGCGAGGACGCCGCGGGCGAGGAGGACCGTACCGGCCGGGTAGAGGGCGGTGATCACGGCGACGACGGCGAGGTCGCCGCTGCGGGAGGCGAGCAGGAAGAGGAGGTTCGCCAGGGAGTCGAGCATGCCCGCGGTCGCCGACATGGCGTACGCGGGCCGTTCGGGGCCCAGTTTGCGGCGCAGCAGCCCGGCCGCGGTCAGGGTGACGGCCGAGGAGACCGCCCGGCCCACGAGCAGCGGGGCCACACCGCTGTCGGACGGCGCCTGGTGCAGGAAGACGAGCTGGAGGGCGATGGCGGCGCCCGCGCCGAAGGCCAGCAGCAGGGCCGTACGGGAGGGGCGCGCCGCGCCCGCGCCGTGACCGGCGCTGACCAGGACCACCGCCAGCAGGGCGAGCGGCAGGCCCACCAGCCCGGCGGCGCCCAGGTGTTCGCCCTGGAGCAGGCCGACGGCGACGGGCAGCGCGGCGGAGACGAGGGCGGTCAGCGGCGAGAGCACGTTCATGGGGCCGATCGCCAGGGTGCGGTAGAGCAGGGCGAACACGGCGGCCGAGGCGACGCCCGACGCGGCGCCCCAGCCGAGGGCGCCGGGGCTGAACGAGGCGCCGAGCAACGGCCACAGCAGCAGCTCGATGACGAGACTCGCCGGGGCCGCGATCATCACGGTGCGCAGTACGTGGGCCTTACGGGCGCCCAGGCCGCCGAGGAAGTCGGCGCAGCCGTAGGCGAGTGAGCTGCCCAGAGCCAGCAGCAGAGCGATCACAGTCATCCCCCTCGCGATTGGAACGACCAGACCGTACGTCGAACCGACCGGGTGGTGTCAAATAATCGACTCTGCGGTACATTCTAATGGCCTCACAACAGGTGGTCGCCGAGCGGCGGGTGGTCAAAGGGCTCAAGGTGGACCGCGCTCTATTGCCAGGTCGCGGTGTCGGGGTCGATGCCATGGGCGCGCGCGCTGGCGTCGACGATGCGACGGAACCACGTGGCAAGTCCGTCGCGGATGCCGTCGTAGTGGGCAGCAAATCCCGGATCGGCCTCATACATGCGGCCGAGACAGATCTGCATCTGCCTGGTGAGGGGAAAGTACGAAGCAAAAACTTCGCGGTGCCACTCGACGAGTTGGTTCGCTTCCGGGCTACCAGGTGTGACGCCGGCGTCCATCGCATCCCCGAGGGCGCGCTCGAGGCCGGCCATCGCGTCGGCGATGGCCTGCCATTCCTCCGGACCGCGAGAGGCCGAGCGTTCGGCGTACTGCTGCCATTGCGCCGTGTCTCCGTAGCGCTGACGGGCCTGGGCGGGCCAGTCCGGGTTCCACTGGGGGCCGAAGATCGCGGCCTGCTGCTCGACGGTCAGCAGCAGGCCGCGCTCGTGGGCGTCGATCATCCGATCCAGTCCGGCGCCGAGCTGCTGGAGACGGTCGATCCGTTCAGCAACCTGGGTGCGCTGCGCGCGCAACGCGCCGGGCACGTCCGCGGTCGAGTCGTCCAAGATGGCCTGGATCCTGTCCAGGCCGAGACCGAGCTCACGGTAGACCACGATGCGGTGCAGGCGTTCCAGATCACCGGCGGTGTAGAGCCGGTATCCGGCAGCCGTGCGCAGCGACGGTCGCGCCAGCCCGATCTCATCCCAGTGGTGCAGCGCGCGGACTGTCACGCCCAGACGCGCCGAGACCTGACCGACGGTCAGGCCATCGGCGTCAGCGGCATCAGGCATGCTCCCCATTGTCGTCGCGACCGACGTCCGGTGGGGTGATCCCGACTGCTTCAAGGTTCCGCGCCTCCTGACTGGCCGGATCAAAGGGCTTCGCCGCAGTGAAAACGATGCGTGCGTTCTCGGGGGTGGTCACCGCCACATCGCGGGTGTTCCAGGGAGTGTCCCGTGGACCGTCGACCGAGTCCGGGCGCACCGCACGACAGGACTCGACAACGGAATCGACCTGGCTGAGCACGCACGCGAAACTGAAGCTCACCGCTGGTGTCTGCTCCGGAACGCTCTCCGCCGGGACGAGGAGTACGTCCTGGAACGCCCACCGGCGCAGGTGCACAACGCTGCCGGGGATGCTGAACAGCTCGAAGAACCCGAGCCCACGAATCCAGAAGTCCATCGACTCCGCCAGATCGCTCGTGGGGATCGTCACGAACGCGGGCATTCCATAGATGCCTCGGAACGGCTCCGGCGGAACCGCATCCGGGCCGGGGGCGGGCACGGGGCTCATCTCGAACGCGTTGTAGTAGTCGCTCATGCACCCCACCTTTCAGCCTCACGCAACGTGAGGGTCAAGCCGATTCCATGATTCTCGCGCCGCCATTTACGACCGCCTAAGGCATGGTGATCGTGGCGGGCATCTCGCCGTCCGGGCGGACCGTGAAGCCGAAGACGGTCGACGTCGGGGTGGCCTGGAACGCGGGGACGAAGGCGGGCAGCAGGTGCTTCAGCAGCTCGACCATCTCGCGCATCGCGAACTGCGCGCCCAGGCAGGCGCGGGCGCCGAGGCCGAAGGGGTAGTACGCCCCATGGGGCACGGCGCGGCGGTCCTCCTCCGCCTCGGCGAACCGCGAGGGGTCGAACCGCTCGGGGTCGGGCCACAGGGCCGGGTCGCGGTGGGTGAGGTAGGGGCAGACGAAGATGTCGGTGCCCGCCTCGACGCGGTACCCGGCGAGGGTGTCGTCCTCGGTGGCGTGACGCGGCAGCAGCCACGCCGAGGGGTAGAGCCGCAGGGTCTCGGAGGCGAGGGCCCGGAGGGCGGTTTCGCGCTCGGGTGAGTCCGCGGGGCCCGCGTCGAGGGCCCAGCGGCGGGCTTCGGGGTGGCGGTCGAGCAGCAGGTACAGCCAGGCCAGGGTGGTGGCGGTGGTCTCGTGTCCGGCGGCCAGCAGCGTGACCAGCTCGTCGCGGATGAGCTGGTCGGTGTATTCGGGACGGGTCTCCCCCGCCTCCACCAGGACGCGCAGCAGGCCGGGGCCCTCCGGCCCCGCCTCTCCCCGGCGGGCGGCCGCGATCGCGTGCTCGGCGACGGCGTCGATGCGCGCGAGGTCGGCGGCCACGGTGGCGCGCAGCGCGTCCAGGTCGGTCGATGCGGAGGGCGTCGCCGGGAGGGCGGCCCCGACCGCCTCGACGGCGGCGAGTTCGCGGTTGGTGGTCTCGTCGAGGGGGTGGCCGGTGAGGGAGCGCCAGATGGTGTCGAGGGCGAAGAAGCGCATGTCCTCGCGGACGTCGGTCGGGGTGCCGGTCCGGGCGGCAGCCGCCCAGCGGTCGGCGGCGCGGCGTGCGGCGGCGGCGATGCGCTGCTCGTAGCGGCGGATGCCCGCTCCGGTGAACTGGGCCTGGAGCAGGCGGCGTTGACGCTTCCACGGCTCCCCCGAGGCCGAGAGCACCCCGTCCCCGACGAGCACGCGCGCCCGGTGGGAGCGCTTGACGTAGCGGTCGGGGTGCAGGGCGAGGACGTGCCGTACCGCGTCCGGGTCGGTGACCAGCACCGTGGGGCGCGGGCCGAGCCGTACGGCGCTGACCCCGCCGAGTTCGCGTGCCTGGGTCAGCAGGTCGACCACCGCTCCGGAGGAGGTGCGCCACCGCTCGACGGCGGCCGGGTCGAGCGATGGGACGGGGACGCCCTGCGGGGCTGTGGTGGCCAATGCGCTCTCCTGCTCACTCGTCGGACGCGCGGAACAACGACGCTCGGGACAACAACGTTCGGGACAACGCCCCGTACGGTACGCCGTGTCAGGCGGCGCGCGCCGCCGCGAGATCCGCCACCAACCGCTCCTCGACCGGGACGCTCGGGTCGGAGTACTGGCCGGACAGGCATACGGGACCCGCGTAGCCCAACTCCGCCAACTGCCCCAGAATCACGGACCAGTTGGACAGGCCCTCCCGGCCCGGTACGAACCATGGCTTCCAGTTGCCGCCGACCGATCCATCTACCGGATCAGCAGCGACGTACAGGGCGTTCTTCAGGTTGACGATCCCCAGCCGCCCCGCCACCAGCGGCAGCGTCACCCGTGGGTCGTCGCCCGCCAGCGCGTCGTGCGCGGCGTCCCACACCACCTGGAAGTGCTCCACCGGCAGCCCGTCGAGCAGGTCCAGCACCCCGAGCGCCGACGAGACGAAGCGCCCGTGGTGCGGCTGCACCCCGACCCGTACGCCGTACCGCTCCGCCAGCGGCGCGGCGGCTTCCAGGCGCTGCCGTACGCGGCGTACGGAGGCGGCGTAACCGTCGGGGCCGAGTTCGGCCATGACGCGGATCATCGGCACGCCCGCCGCACCGCAGGCCGCGAAGACGGGCTCGCCGAGGTCACTCGCGACGCTGATCACCTCCACCCCCTCGGCCCTCAGCTGCGCGGCGAAGACGGGCAGCAGCCGTTCCGCCTCCGCCGGAGTGACATGGGCGCTGTCCCGGACGGGTACCTCGGCGCCGGAGAAGCCCAGCCCCGCGACGAGCTTGCCCAGCTCGTCGCCGGGCAGCCGGGACCACGGCTTGGTGAAGACGGACCACAGGAATGTCATGGGTTCAGCGGCCTCCGAGTCCGCTCATGGTGATGCCGCGCACGAACCACCGCTGGGTGAGGAAGAAGATCACGATCAGCGGCACGGTGGTGATGGTGGCCGCCATCAGCAACAGGTTCCACTGGGTGCCGTTGGCGGACTGGAACACCTGGAGGCCGACCGACGCCGTCCGCGTGGAGTCGCTGTTGGAAATGCCGCCTCCTCGTAGTCCCGGGGGATGCTGAGGAAGAACTGCCGGAGCAGGAACACCCCGAGCGCGGTGAAGGCGTGCGGCAGGATCATCCCCGCCCACGTGTCCACGCCGTGCGCCTTGGCCACCAGGATGAACTGCGGGATGAGCGTGACCTGCGTCGGGATCATCAGCGTGGCGAGGTAGATGCCGAAGAGCACGCTGCGGCCGGGGAACCTGAGCCGGGCGAAGGCGTACGCGGCGAGCGCCGCCGTGACCGTTTCCAGGAGCGTCGTCCCGCCCGCGAAGATGACGGTGTTGACCAGGTAGCCGCCGAGCGGGACCAGCTCGAAGGCGCGGCTGATGCGGCGGCGGCCAGCTTGAGGAGAGAGCGGCGGGAACAGGGGGAAGAAGACATCGTCGTCTCCTCGCTGGATCAACGGTGTGTCAGGCGAAGGCCAGGTCCAGGGACTCGGCGCGAATCCGTTCCTCGTCCACCTCGACCCCGAGCCCGGGGCCGGTGGGGACGATCGCGGTGGCGGTGGCGGAGACGATCTCCAGTTTGTCGACATAGAGATCCGACAGGAGTTCGGGCCCGTTCAGCTCGGCGGGCAGCGCCAGCTCCAGCTGGCTGAACAGGTGCAGGGCCGCCGCGAAGCCGATACCGCAGTCGGTCAGCCCGCTGGCCAGCACCTCCAGGCCGCCCGCCTGGGCGACATGGGCGCTCTTGAGGGCGTTGCGGATGCCGCCCGCCTTGCAGATCTTGATGACGACGAGATCGGCGGCGTCCAGCCGCATCGCCCGCGCCAGATCCTGGGCGGTGAAGCTGCCCTCGTCGATGGCCACCGGGAGGTCGATCATGCCGCGCAGCCGGTGCAGGGCGAGGGTGTCCGTGCTGGGCACGGGCTGCTCGACGCACGCGATGCCCGGTACGTCGCGTACGGCGTCCAGCAGCCGCTTCAGCGCGGCGGGCCGGTACGACTGGTTGGCGTCGAGCCACAGCGGCTTGCCCGCCGCGACCTCCGCGACGGCGCCCACGGCCGCGGCGTCGGCGGCGAGGTCCCCACCGATCTTCACCTTGTACGCGGCGTAGTCCGACGACAGCCGGGCATGCTCGCGCACCGCGGACGGCTTCCCCACGCCGATGGCCGAGCAGAGCGGGATGTCGTCCCGCGTCGCGCCGCCCAGCAGGGCGTGGACCGGCAGCCCGACCAGCTTGCCCGCCGCGTCGTGCATGGCGATGTCCACGGCGGCGCGGGCGAACGGAAAGCCGTTGGAGACGGCGGGGCTGAGCCGCCGGTTCGCCCGGCTGTGGAACAACTCCACGTCGAAGGGGGTGAGTTCGAGCAGGATCGGGGTCAGGTGCCGCTTGATGATCACGGCCATCGTCTCGGCGGTCTCGTAGCTCCAGCTGGGCAGGGCCCGCTGCTCGCCCCAGCCGACCACGCCGTCCTCGGTGGTCAGCCGTACGAAGATCACCGAGCCTGCCTGGTCCGGTGCGGCCTGGTCCGGCGTGCCGACGGCTCCGCTGCCGAGCACGAACCGCCGGGCGAAGGGGACGGCCACGGGGAAGACCTCGACCGCCGTGATACGCGACATGTGCACTTCTCCCAACGGGCTCAGGCGGCCGTCGGCCACACGGCGGGGTCCACGAAGCCGGGTCCGCGGACGCCCTTGTCGAGCCAGTCGGCGACATCGGCGAGCACATATCCGGCGAGCGCCAGGTGCCCGTCCACCGTGTCCCCCGCGATGTGCGGGGACAACAGCAGGTCCGGGCAGCCCAGCACGGCGGCGTCGAGGACGGGCGGTTCGGGGTCGAAGACGTCCAGCGCGGCGAGCAGCCTGCCCGCGAGGACGTGTTCCAGCAGAGCGACCTGGTCGATGGCCGGGCCGCGCGAGGAGTTGACGACGATGGTGTGGTCCGGCATCTGCTCGATGAGCGCGCGGCCCACCAGCCCCCGCGTCTCCGGCAGGTCGGGTACGTGGAGCGAGACGAACGGGCAGCGCAGCGTCTCCTCAAGACCGGCCGTCCGCACACCCAGCGCGGCGGCCCGCTCCTCGCCCAGGTACGGGTCGTACACCACCACGTCACACCCGAACGGCCTGAGCAGCGTGATCAGGGTGCGCGCGGTGGAGCTGGCGCCGAGGATGCCCACCGGGCGGCCCGCGAGTTCGCCGCCCCGGAACCCCGTCTGCTTCCAGCCCCCGCCGCGCACGGCGGCGTCGAACCGGGGCAGTCGGCGGGCCAGGGTGAGCATCGCGGCGAGGCAGTATTCGCCCACGGACCAGGCGATGCGGCCCGCCGCGGAGAACACGGCGACGCCCTGGTCGAGCACCTCCCGGTCGATGAGCTTCTTCACCGACCCGGCCGCGTGCGCGACCACCTTGGGCCCGCGCCCGTCGGCCCAGATCGACGCGTCCAGGTGCGGGGTGCCCCAGCTGGTCAGCAGGACGTCGCAGTCGGCGGCCAGCGCCGCCACGCCGTCGGCGGTGAGCCGGTCCCCGGCCCAGGTCGTCGTCTCGTAACGGGTCTCGATCAGGCGGCGGGCGTCGGGGCCGCAGACGTCGGCGGCGCGTTGGGGGGTCATGGCAACAGCGATGCTGGACAACCTGGCTCCTCGGAGGCGGACGGCTGTGCGCTGGTGTCCTGACGGTAGGACGTGGCGTTATGCGCGTCCAAGCCCGATTTCGCATTGCGCGATACCTTGACGGCATGGACCTTTCGCTGCAACAGCTGCGCGGCTTCGTCGCCGTAGCGGAGGAACAGCACTTCGGACGGGCCGCCAAGCGGCTCAACATGACCCAGCCCCCGCTGACCCGGCAGATCCAGGCCCTGGAACGGTCCCTCGACGTCGTCCTCTTCGAGCGGACCGGCCGCGGCGCCCGCATCACCGCGGCGGGGCAGGTGCTCCTCGAACACTGCCGGAGGGTCCTCGCGCTGCTCGACGCCGCGCCCGTCGCCACCCGCCACGCCGCCGAGGGCCACACCGGCACCCTGCGCCTCGGCTTCACCTCGATCGGGGCGTACGCGATCCTCGCCGACGTCCTCGACCTGGTGAAACGCCGCATCCCCAACGTCGCGGTCGAGCTGTCCGAGATGGTCAGCCCGGAGCAGTTCACCGCGCTCGGCGACCTACGGATCGACCTGGGCCTCGTCCGGCCGCCGATCCCCGAGGGGTACGCGTCGGTCCTGATCCACTCGGAGGACCTGGTCCTCGCGGTCCCCGCCACCCACCCCCTCGCCGAGGGCACCGCGCCCGTCCTCCTCTCCGAAGTGACCAACAACTACATCGGCTACAGCCCCGAGGGCTCGCGCTATCTGCACGACATCTGCGCCGCCATGATCGGCGTGGACCGCTACGCCGTCAGCCAGCTCACCTCCCAGGTGCCGACCATGCTCGCGCTGGTCCGCGCGGGCCTGGGGTGCGCGCTGATCCCGCGCTCGATCATGACCATGGGCGTGCACGGCGTCCGCTACCGCGAACTGGCCGCCGCCGACGCCCACTCCGTCACCCTCCACGCCTGCTGGAGCCCGGACAGCCCCAACCCGGCCCTCCACCGCCTGACCGACGCCCTCGGCCGTCGCTGACGGGAAAAGTCTTGGAACCGATCGGTAAGGATGCGCCGGGTCCACGACATATAGCGGGTGTGGAGACCTTGAAGACGCGGAGCGACCGTGACCGCGCCGCGCGGTTCACGGCCCTGTACGTCCGCGACCATCCGCGGGTGTGCGCCTTTGTGCACCGGCGATCGGGCGACCGAGGAGCGGCGGAGGAACTGACCGCCGAGGTCTTCCGTACCGCGTGGGAGCGCATGACGGCCGGTCAGGACGTGGGGACAGGCTGGCTTTTCGTCACCGCGCGCAACCTGCTGAGCAACCACTACCGCTCCGTGGCACGCCTGACGGAGCTGCACCACACCATCGCCGACGCGCTGGGCCGCGCCCCGGCGTCGGGCCAGGACTACGCGGTGCTCGACGCCCTCGACCGGCTTCCGGCCGCTCACCGCGAGGTCCTGCTGCTGAGCTACTGGGACGGACTCAGCGCCACGGAAGCCGGTGAAGTCCTCGGGTGCAGTACGTCTGCGGTATGGGTCCGGCTGCACCGAGCCCGCAAAGCGTTCCGTCATGTTTACGATCGGCCCGAGGAGTCCGCGTGATGCGCGTAAAGCCTCTGCTCAAGAACGCCAACCCGGTCCCGGACGCGGCACACGAGGGCCTGTCGGCGCGCGCCGCCGACGAACTGGCCGCGCTGGTCGGCCCCGGTGGCGCCACCGCCCCCGCGCCCGCTCGCCGGTCGCCCCGGCGGGGCTTCCTGATGGCCGCCGTGGCCGGCGGGGCCGCCGTCGCCATCGGCGGCGTCACCTTCTTCAGCCTCCAGAACGACCCGGCCAACCCGAGCACCGACCCGGCGAGCCCGGGCGGCGGTGCCATGGCCGATGAGCCCTACTTCGGCAGCACGGCCAGGCTGGAAGGCGCGGCGACCGTGATCGTACGGGCGCGGCTCGGCGCCGGACGCGAGGAGACCGTCGACGACATCCCCACGACGGTGGCCACGGCGAAGGTGATGGCGACCGCCAAGGGCGAGCCGTCGGGCGATGCCATCCAGGTGTCCTACACGACCCCCGGTTCCGGGCCCGAGACCGCCGACCTCACCGCCGGGAAGGAGTACGTCCTCCTGCTCGAAAAGGGCGATGACGGAAGCTACTTCCTGGTGAACACCACTCAGGGCTGGTACACGGTCGATGACGGCACGGCAGTCCCCGCGCGGGACAACGACGTGGCACTGAGCCCGGGCGTCCGCAAGGCGCTCCGACTCGCACCGCCGAGCCGGTGACACGGCGCCGGTGACACAGCGCCGGTGACACAGCGCCGGTGCGCCATACGCGTCAGGCGGTGGTTTCGCGCCGTACGGGCCACAGGTGCACGACGACGGCGCCCGCCGCGCTGGCGGCGATGGCCAGGGCCATCGGCAGCGCCGCCCCGTTGCCGCCGAGTCCCGTCAGCGGCGCGGCGACGCCGCCCAGCGCGTACTGGAGCAGGCCCAGCAGCGCGGACGCGGTACCGGCCATCTCGGGGTGTCCGGACATCGACAGCGCCGTGGAGTTCGGCATGATCAGGCCGATGCTGGAGACCAACGCGAAGAGCGAGCCGAGTACGGCGGCCACGCCGAGGTCGGCGAGCACGGACAGCAGCAGTGCGCCGCCACCGGCCGCGCACAGCGCGAGCCCGGCCCGGAGCAGCGCGGACGGCGAACGGCGGCGCAGCAGCCGGGCGTTGCCCTGACCGAGCAGGGCGATGCCCAGCGCGTTGACGGCGAAGACGATGCTGAACTGCTGCGGGTCCAGGCCGTACGTCTTCTGGAGCACGAAGGACGACGCCGAGATGTACGCGAACATCGCGGCGAACGCGAAACCGCCCGCGAGGGCGGGCCGCAGGAAGCCCGGGTCGCGCAGCAGCACCCCGAAGCTGCGGACCGTCTGCCCGAGCCCGCCCCGGCGCCGCCGCGCGGACGGCAGGGTCTCCCCCACGACGACCACGGTGGCCGCGAGCAGGAGCGCGCCGATGACGGCGAGGACGAGGAAGACCCCGCGCCAGGACGTGAAGCGCAGCAGCTGACCGCCGACGACCGGGGCGAGGATCGGCGCCAGGCCGTTGACCAGCATGAGGAGCGAGAAGAAGCGAGCGGCGGCGGTGCCCTCGTAGAGGTCGCGGACGATGGCCCGGCTGATCACGATCCCCGCCGCCCCCGCTATGCCCTGGACGGCGCGCAGCCCGGTCAGGGCGGTGACGTTCGGCGCGACGGCGCACAGCACGGACGCCACGAGGTACCCGGCGAGGCCGATCAGGAGCGGCACCCTCCGCCCCCACCGGTCGCTGAGCGGCCCGGCGATCAGCTGCCCGACGGCGAGCCCGATGAGGCAGCTGGTCAGGGTCAGCTGAACGGCCGCGTCCGGGACGGCGAAATCCCGCGCGAGAGCGGGCAGCGCGGGCAGGTACATGTCCAGCGACAGCGGACCGAACGCCGACAGCGCCCCCAGGACGATGAGCAGCCGCAGCGCACGAGGGGGCGCTGGAGGCGCGGGCGGGGTCGAGACCGTGGGGGTCGAGGTGGCGGTGTCCATGAGCAGCAGGGTAACCATATTGCTGACTAGTCAGCAATTGACGAGTCAGTGACTTACGCGGCACTAGACTGCCCGCAAGATCCATACGGGAAGGCAGACACACCATGGGGGCACGGAAACGCACCGCCGCGGAGGCGGCCCGCGGGCCCCTCGTCCACGAGTTCGGCCTGCTGCTGAGGGCGGCGACCCACCTGGAACAGCGCATCAACGCAGCCATGCGGGCGGAGTCCGGGATCAGCCACGTGATGTTCGAGGTGCTGATCCGGCTGTGCAAGGACCCCGAGGAGCAGGTCTCCCAGCGCGCCCTGGCCCAGGACCTCATCCTGACCAGCGGCGGGGTCACGCGGCTGATCGACCGCATGGAGGAAGCGGGCCTGGTCCGCCGCGTACCGTCGCCCGACGACCGCCGGGTCACGCTGGTCGAGGCGACCGCGGAGGGCGAGAAGACGTTCGTGCACGCGGTGGACGTCCACGCCCGCATCGTGGAGCGCTACTACGTCGCCCCCGTGACGGCCGACGACCGCAGCCGCCTCACCGCGTCCCTGGAACGGATCACCACGGCACTCCTCAACGACACCGCCGACGCCGACGCCGCCCCCGACGCCGCCGAGGACTAGGCGGCAGGAAGCGGGTGGACGTCCGCGTACCGGGGAGCGAACTCCTCCTCGACGAAGTTCTCGATGGAGGTGGGGGTTGAGGTACGGGCGGTACGGGGCTGCCGCATCCGCGTGTGCTGGGAGTTGAGGGACGTGCCGACCTCGGCCATCATCCGCTCGACGTTGAGGGAGACGCCGTTCCTGCGCAGCTCCGCACGGAAGGTTTCGAGGTCGAGCTGCTCGTACACGAGGTCGTCCGCACCCACGGCATTCGCGATCACCTCCGTGGCCTCCCTCATGCTCACATCTCGCTCGCCCTGGAGCTCCAGCACCTCCGTACCGCTGAAGGCGCCGGTGACCAGCTCCTCGGCGGCCCTTGTTCCGATGTCCCGGGTGGTGACGAACGGCAGCGGAAGATCGGGGGCGAGGGGACCGCTGATACGGCGGTGCTCCCTCGCAGCGTCCGCGTGGTCCAGCAGGTTCTCCATGAAATAACCCGCCCGCAGCCACAGTATGTCGACCCCGGGGGTGGCCGACAGGAGCTGTTCGAAACGGTGGAGCCCCGCGACCGGCCCTGTGCCCTCGGCGTGCTGGGCGCCCCAGCTGCTGAGCCCGACGACGCGGGTCACCCCGGACACGGTGATGGCCCTGGTCAGGGAGGCCGCCACCGCGTCCTGGAAGGCGGCGAAGTCAGGATGGTCGGGAATGTAGTTGGGCTGGATCACCGCGTAGACGCCTTCCGCGCCGTGGAAGGCGTCCGCCAGTGCGGCGGCGTCGGTCTGCTCGGCCTCCCACACCTCGGCGCCCCGCTCGGCGAGGTCGGCCAGCCGCCGCGCCGAACGGCCGACGGCCCGTACGGGGTGCCCGTGCGCGAGCAGGTGCGCCGCCGCGGCCCGGCCCGTACGGCCGCTGGCGCCGGTGACAACGAACATCGTCTGTCTTCTTTCTCTCGTTCTCTCGCGTTCCGTCGTGTGTGGGCACGCTATGCACCTGGCACGACGCACGGGTAGGAGCGCCGCACCCACCCCCGGGCGGGCCGGTGCGGGCATACGGTTCCCCGGTCCTGCGCATCCGTACGCTGGTGGCATGGAGGTGTCGAGCAGCCGTACCGAGGACCGCGGGCCGCTGGCGGGATTCCTGCGCGCCCGCCGCGAGCAGGTGCGCCCCGAACAGCACCGCCTGGTGTCCGGGGCGAAGCGCCAGGTGCCGGGGCTGCGCCGGGACGAGGTGGCGCTGCTGGCCGGGGTCAGCACCGACTACTACGTACGTCTCGAACAGGGCAGGGAACGGCGACCGTCACGCACGGTGCTGGAGGGCCTGCGCGAAGCGCTGTTGCTGGACTCCGCGGCGGCGCGCTATCTGCGCGGACTCGCCGAGAGCGGGGCGGGGATGAACGACGCCGGGGACGGCCGCCCGGACCGGGCACAGCCCGGCATGGGCAGGGAACGGCTGGAGTCCGTGTACCGGCTGCTCAGCACGGTGACGGTGCCCGCCCTGCTGGTGAACCGGCGTCTCGACATCGTCGGCGACAACGCTCTCGGCGACCTTCTCCACGAGGGCCTGGATCCCCGGGACAACTACGCACGCATGGTCTTCTGCGCGCCTCAGGCCCGGACGTTCTTCACCGAGTGGCCCGACCTCGCCCGTTGTATGGTGGCGGCCCTGCGCGCACAGACCGGCCCGGCCCATACCGGTTCCGAGGCGGACGCGGACGGCCTGGCGGGCTTGGTGGACGAACTGGCCGCACACAGCGAGGACTTCAGCACCGCCTGGGCCGAACACCACGTCTACGAGAAGGCGATGGACCACAAACGGCTCCGACACCCGCGAGTCGGACCTCTCCACCTCGACCAGCACACCCTCGAACTACCGGGCAGCGGGGGCCACAAGATCTGGACCTACCATCCGGCGGACGCCGCAACCACGGAAGCCCTGCGCCAACTGGCGGCCTAGGGTGCTCCCTTAAAGCTTGCTGAGTGCCTGCATCGCCTCGCGTTCGACGCGCGAGAGCTCATGGAGGATGGAGGCGGCCTGCGTGAGGGGCTTCGCGTCGCCGGATTCGCCTGCCGTCGCGATGAGCGCGGCCACCTGTGTCCAGAGGGTGGCGGCCTCGGCATACCGGCTGTGGCCGGTGCGCAGGTGGCTGCTGTCGATCAGCTGGGCGCACTCGGCGAGGAAGTCCCGGTAGAGATTGCGGAACAGCGCACCGCCGGTGCCGGCCCTCTCCATCAGGTCGGCGGCCCGTGGCAGGTCCTCCCGCGGATCGTCGCTGCGCTGTAGCCACTTCGGCACCTGCTTGGCGGTCTTCTCGATGCCCCGGTGGCCCAGGTTCGCGATGGGCGGGTTCAGGAAGGCGTCGGCACAGGTCTTGATCGCGGGGATGATCCGGTCCTGCGGTGACGTCGGGCTGCCGGGCGCCGTGATGGTGAACGAGCGGTGCTTGGCGGTCATGGGGCCGCGCTCGGCCCTGGCCCTGGCCAGGGCGGCGAGGCTGGTCGAGACGGCTCCGCCCTGCGGGGCGGTGTCCACCAGGTAGGCGTCCTGTTCGTCGTAGCCGTACATGGCCACGACGTGCCCGCCGAAGTGCACCTTGGTGCTGAAGTAGTCCAGGTGGTAGCTGTCGAGCTGAAGGCCGACCGGCCGACCGGCGTCGATGGGTGCCGCCACGTTCTGCCACGCCTTGCGCGGGGAGGTGGTCTCCCCGACCAGCAGCTCGAGCCCGAGCACGGCGGCCAGGTTCCTGGTCAGCTCGAACGGTTTGACCCGGCCTCCCAGGAAGGGAAAGCCCATGCTTTTGCTGTCCCAGTAGATGAAGGACAGCCCGGAGCCGAGCCCGAACAGCATGGGCTCGGACAAGTCGAGGCCCTCATGCCGCAGCAGCACGCCCAGCGCCGTCGTCTCGCAGTGCTGCATACCGCGGACATCGATGTCCTTCACCATGGTCATGCCGCCCATCCTCCTCCCACACTGACCCGGTGCCGGGTGTCGGCGTCGAACAGGGGAGGCGGGCCGACACGCTCAGGAACTTCCCATATCCACCGCAAATGGACGGAACTCATCCGGGCGCGGGCCGCATCCTCCCCCGTGGAACGTCCGCAACGACCAAGGGGGAACGGATGAACCGCAAGAGCAGGATGATCGGGCGCGCGCTCGCCACCGTCGTCGCCGTCGGCACGTTAGGGGCCATCAGCGCCTCACCCGCGAGCGCCGCCGCGCACTGGGCGAACGGGGCGTACGCGGGGCAGCACTTCTGGAAGAGTGACCTGTATCTGAGGGGCGGCTTGGAGGCCGGGTCCGGCGAGATCCGCGTCGACTGGACCGGCGGCAAGGTGGGCATCCGCGGATACGCCTTCGACGCCTCGTCGGACAACCGAGGCGTACTGGTGCGGGTCAGCTACGACTACTACAGCGGCGGAGCCTGGCACCACGCCTCGAAGAAGGTCGCGGCCAAGGCGGCGGGCGCGTACAAGATGACGAACTTCGCCAAGCACTCCACGCTGTCGGTCAAGAACCTGCACGCACAGGCGTGCCTGTACAACAGCGCGGGCCAGACCTCCTGGTGCGGACCGGTGCGCTAGGGGGTGCCTTGCCGATCACGCCGGGCTCCCGACGCCTGGCACGGCAGCTTCCGAGGCGGGTGCCCCGCCGGGGTACGGGACCCGGCGATCTGTGGCTGCGCCGTGTGAGCGCGCGTGACCGGAAGCGATGCCGCGGGCACGCAGCCGGGCCCGAGGGCCCCGGCTGCGTGCCCGCCGGGACGGTGCGTCAGATCATGGCGAGCCGGTCCACCAGCAGCTCCGTCCTCCGCTCAGTGTCCTCCGGCGGCTGTCGTCCCGCCCGGGCCAGGGTCGCAAGGCCATGCAGGGCCGCCCAGAACACCTCGGTGAAAAGCCCCGGGTGGACGCCGTCCCCGGCAACCTCGCCGAGACTCTCCAGCAGGGCGGCGAAGGCGTCCTTCAACGGCTCCGGAGTGTCCTCCTTCGCGAACACCAGGCCGCCGTCGAGCAGGAACATGGCGTCGTAGACCGCAGGGTTGGACTCGGCGAAGTCGAGGTAGGCGCGGGCGAGGGCGGTGACCCGGGCGCGCGGTCCGTCCGCGGCGGAGACCGCGGCCCGCAGTGCCGCGGCCATCTCGGCGGCGCCCTCGAGGGCGACGGCGCCGATGATCTCGCGCTTGCCGCGGAAGTGGCTGTAGAGGACGGGCTGGCTGTACTCGATGCGCTCGGCGAGCCGACGCGTGGTGACCGCGTCCCACCCCTGCTGCTCGGCGAGTTCGCGGGCCGTCGCCACGATGAGGCGCTCACGACTCGCCCGTTCGCGCTCCTTGCGTTCCTGTACCGACATGATTCGATTCTATCACCGCTAGACAGGCGAGCGGCAGTAGGTCTAGTGTTGCCTCATCATCTAGCATCGCTAGACCCCAGGAGGGTCATCATGCTCACTGCACTTGAGGTCGTCACCACCGTGGTCGTCGGCCTGATGGTGGGGGTGGAGTTCTCCGTCGCCTTCGTCATCAACCCGATCCTCAACGCACTCCCCGAGGACAGTGACCAACTCGGCCGCGCCCACGGGGGCCGGATGCTCGGCGCCGTGATGCCGGTCTGGTACATCGGCTCGCTCGTCCTCGTCGCGGTCTGGGCCATCGCCGGATGGCACCACGACGGCGCCGACCTCGTCGTCACCGCCGGCGCGCTGCTGATCCTCAGCGTGATCATGTCGCTCCTGCTGCTCGTCCCGATCAACAACCGGGGCAAGACATGGACCCCCGAGAATCGGCCCGCCGACTGGAAGCAGCAGATGAACCGCTGGGACCGCTTCCACTACGTCCGCGTCGCCGTCATCATCGCCGCCTTCACCCTGCTCGTCGCCGCCCTCGCCTGAGCCCGCAGGCCGACACCGCGCCACTGCCGGAAACGGTTGTGGACAGTCGACCAGGCACCGAACTCGGCGGGCACCTCCCGCCACTGCCCGCCCGTCCCGCTCATTGATCACGACCCGATACGCGCCCTAGGCCGCACCGACCCAGCGGCGGTAGGCGTCCACGTCGACGTTGCTGCCGCACACGATGGTGACGACGTGCCGTCCCGCGAAGCGGTCACGGTCTTCGAGGATCGCCGCGATGCCGAGCGCGGCCGACGGTTCGACGACGAGACCGGCGTGGTCCAGGAGCATCCGCATACCGGCGATGATCGACGCCTCCTGGACCAGCACGGCGTCGTCAGCGACGAGGAGGAGGTCGTCCAGGACGGCCGGGATGGGACGCCGACCGGCCACGCCGTCGGCGATGGTGTCGGTCGAGTCGGTGGTGACGACGCGCCGCCCGCGCCACGAGCGCGTCATCGCCGGTGCGCCCAGCGGCTGGACGCAGATCACCTCGACATCGGGCGCCAGGGCCCTCACCACATGCCCCACGCCGGTGGCCAGCGCCCCGCCGCCGAGGGCGACCAGGACGGTGTCGAACGACGGCGCGGTGGCCACCAGCTCCAGGCCGATGGTCGCCGCGCCCTCGCAGGTCTCGATGTCCAGACTGTCTTCGACCAGCCGGATTCCGTCGTGCCGCGCGAGGGCCGCCGCCCGCTCACGCGCCATCTCGTGATCGCCGTCCACCAGTTCCAACCTGGCGCCCAACGCGCGGATGCGATCAAGCTTGGCCACGGTCGCGAAGCGGGATGCCACGACGGTCACGTCGAGCGCCCGGTCGCGACCGGACCACGCCAGGGCTTGACCGAGATTGCCCGCACTGGCGCACACCACGGCTCGCGCCCCACTGTCGGCGAGCGCGCTCGCGACGACCTCCGTGCCGCGGGCCTTGAAGCTGCGGACCGGGTTCGCCGTTTCGAGCTTGATGCTCACCGCGCACCCGAGGCCGGGCTCCAACGCCTCGCAGCGGTACAGCGGAGTGTCGAGAAAAATCGGGTCGATGACCCGGCGGGCCGCCCGGATCCGATCCGTGTCGAGGCGCGTCTCCTGCACGGCACAGCAGCGTAGCGCCGCCCGGTCAGCCGACCGCCCACCCTCCGGTTCGACATGGCGGTTGCGTCTTTCGTCAGGACCGTCAGGAAGCAGAGGACGAGCCGACGCGGCTCAGCGAGCGGTCCGCGACCGTGATCGCCAGAAACAGACCGGCGATGGCGAGCATGAACCACGCCAGCCCATGCAGCCCGCCGGTGTCCGCGCGGGCGCCGAAGAAGACGCCGTTGGCGCCTGAGGCAACCATCGCGCCGAGGTAGAGGAAGGTGCGCAGCAGACCGGCCGAAGACCCCATCCGCTCCGGGTCGGCCTGGTGGTACACCGCGTTCTGCAAAGCCAGATTGTTCAGCCCCTGCGGTACGCCGCTGACGACCGCGATGACGATCAGCAGCCACACCGGGCTGTCCGGCTGAAGCGTGAGCACCAGAAGGCAGACGGCGATCTGCCCGACCGCGCCGACCAGCAGCTTGCCGCGCACCTGGGCCCGCTTACCGGTGGCGGTGGACACCGCGATCCCCGCCAGGAACAGCGGCAGTTGCGCGAGCCCCGCCTGCGTCGCCGACAGCCCCCGCCCCTCCTGGAGCCACTGGGTGTACCCGTACAGCAGGACGTACGACACGACGGCGACGAGGAGCATACGGGCGTACGTGAGCAGCAGCGGTACGTTGCCGCCGAGCACCCGCAGATCGATGAACGGCTCCGCCACCCGCAGCTCACGCACCGCGAACCCGGCCGCCGCCACCACCATCAGCACCGGCAGATACCAGCGCTCGGCCCCCGGCTCCATCAGGAACAGCAGCAGCGAGACCAGCATCGCGGCAAACAGCGCCATGCCGGGAAGGTCCAGTCCGGCAGCCCCTTCGCGCTCCCGGCGCGGGTGGGTCTTCGGCAGACGGAGGAAGCCGAGGATCAGACCGGCGGCGGCCAGCGGGAGGTTGACGGCGAACGTCGTACGCCAGCCACCCAGCCCGATCAACAGCCCGCCCAGGGACGGGCCGATGACCGCCACGGTCTGATTGGCGACGGCGAGCGCGGTCAGCACTCCGGCCGGGCTCTCCCTGCCCGTACGCCTGCCCTCGCTGCGGATGAGGTACATCGAGGCCGGATAGCCCGCGCAGGTCCCGAACCCGAGCACCACCCGCGCGACAATCAGCGTCGCCAGGTTCGGGGCCAGTACGCCGATCAGTCCCGACAGTCCCGTCAGCGCGGACCCGAGCAGGAAGAGGCGGCGCGGCCCGTAGAGGTCGATAAGTCGCCCTACGACCGGCTGTCCTATCGCGGTGGCCAGGTACAGCGCCGACACCAGCCAGGCCGTCTGCGACGGCGGAGCGCCGAAGGCCGCGCCGATCGGCACCAACGACACGGAGACGATGGAGGAGTTGACCGGGTTGAGGATCGACCCCAGCATCATCGGCGCGAGCAACCGGCGGTCGAAACCGCCGTGCGCCTGGGGCTTGGTGGTACGTCGTATCAGCCGTGTGATCATGCGTCGCTGAGCCGGTCCAGCAGGGCCAGCGAACTGATGATGGCCTGCCGTTCGTCCTCGGTGAAGCCGGATTCCAGGGCCTGGGACAGCCACTCCTCGCCCGCGCGCTGCTTGTCCTCCAGGAACGCCCGGCCCGCCTCGCTCACCGAGATCAACTGCCGCCGCCGGTCATCCGGATCAGGCCGTCGCTCGATGAGACCCCGCTCATCGAGCGCGCCGAGGGTCATCGCCATGGACTGCGGGCGTACGCGCTCGGCGGCGGCCAGCGCACTGGCCGAGGAGGGCCCGTCCCTTCTGAGCCTGCTGAGCACGGACGTCTGGGTCGGAGTGAGCCCTTCCGTGTCGTACGACTCCCGGAACCGCCGCCGCAGGCGGCCCACGACGACGCGGATCTCGTGCGCGGCCTGCACGGAGGACGCGGACATGCCGCGAGGGGTCTCTGCCATACCCTCACGGTAATTTCTTCAGTCCAGCCTGTCCAGTTTGGACTGAACAGGCTGGACTGTTCAATCAGGCGTTCGTGGCGAACCCTACGAAGGCGTCCCACGCGGTGGCCGGGAACGTCAGCATCGGGCCCTCGGTGACCTTGCTGTCACGGACGTGGATGGTGTTGGGGCAAGCGGCGACCTCTACACACTGGCCGCCTTCGCCGCCGCTGTAGCTGCTCTTACGCCACTCCATGGCGACCTCGACGCACGCGCCGCCCTCGCTGTCGCTGTAGCTGCTCTTGAACCAATTCAACTCGCTTATGCCCCTCTTCATAGCTCTCCCAGCACCTTCTCGATAAGGTCCAGCGACTCCCGTGGGGTGAGAGCCTGGGCCCGGATAATTCCATACCGAGCTGCGATAACGCGGACCTCTTCCCGGTCAGTGAGCAGGGTGCTGTGCCCCTGACCTTCAAAGTACGCGATCTGCGCACCCCCCTTGGGGACCATCAGGATGCATGGACCAGCGACTCCAGCGTGGTCCTCAAGGTCCGTTGGCATGACCTGGAGTTCCACATTGCGCTTCTCCCCGAGGAGGAGCAGATGTTCCAACTGTCCGCGCAGAACCTGCTTCCCGCCATAGGGGCGCCGCAGAATGGCCTCCTCCATGACGAAGCCCATGATCGGTGCGGGCTTGACGTTGAAGATGGCCTGGCGCTCCAGCCGCGCGGCGACCCGCTGCTCGATCAGCTCCTCGTCCAGCAAGGGGCGGCGCATGCCCAGCACCGCTCGCGCGTAGTCTTTCGTCTGCAACAGCCCCATGAACACTTGGGTCTCGTACGAATACAGCTCTGCCGCTTCCGCTTCGATCTCCGCCGCATCTTGGAAGAACGCCGGGTACCGCGCCAGCGCGGCCTGTTCCTTCTGCGCCTTGAGGACTCCCCCGGCGGCCAGCACCTCGTCCACCTTGTCGATCAGTTCCGGCTTGGGGATGCGGCGCCCACATTCCACCGACGCGATCTGATCCGCGCTGTACCCGACGCGTGCCCCCAATTCCCCCTGCGTGAGCCCCGCCTTCTCCCGGAACAGCTTCAGCTGCCTACCGAACCCCCTCGTGAACGCCGACGAGTTGTCTGAACCAGCCATGGGTCACCACCCCTGCCCACCGCGCCTCGCGTGTCCGACAGACACTGTCCGTACAAGCGCGCTTACTGGTCAGGCTAGGCACAGCTCCCCCACGCTCGTTGCCATGACGACCGAAAATCCCCCCTCACGGGGTACGGCCAAGGGGCAAATCCCCGCCGTACCCGGAGAGTTCGCCATGCGCTTCACCTCGACACCGCGCGGTGCGCGGCTCGCTCGGCGGCTCGTATCGCACCGGCTGGCCGCGTGGGGGTATCCGTACGATTCCAGCCCCAACGAGATCACCACGCTGATCGCCAGCGAGCTGTGCGCGAATGCGGTGCGTCACGGACGCGTCCCCGGGCGGGACTTCCACGTACGCCTCACCGCACCGCTCGACGCCTCCGGCCCGATCCGTATCGAGGTGTCGGACACCCGTGGCGAGCGGCAGCCCGCGCTCACCACGGCGGCGCCGGAGGCGGAGACGGGGCGCGGACTGTTCCTCGTGTCGCAGTTCGCGGAGCGGTGGGCGGTTGGGCCACGGCCCAACGGTGGGCCCGGGAAGACCGTTTGGGCTGAGATCGCAACAAAATACGGGGCGCCCAGCCCTATGGTGGGCGACCATGGAACAGCGGATGCAAGCCGCCCTGCGCGTGGAGATCAGCGCCGAGGCGGATGACGGGGATCTCGCGATCCACGACCTGTACCGGTGGCTGCGGCAGGACACGGACGTTCGTGCGCATGCCGATCTGAACATGATCCCGAGCCCCTCGCGCGGGAAGCTGGAGATCATCGATCTGGTGGTCAGTCAGGGGCTCGGCGCGCTGAACCTCGGGCTGTCGTACGCCGCGTGGCGTGCCGCGCGTCCGACCGCGCCCGCGGTCATCATCAGCGCCAACGGCCGGTCCATAACGGTGCGCGGGGAGTGTGACGCGGAGACGGTGCGCCACTTCGTGGAGGCGATGGAGTCCGCGTCCGCTCCCAGCCCGACCCCGGCGGCGGACGCGGACAGCGCGTGACCCCTCAGCCCTTCGCGGCCGTCCGCCGCCCCGCCCGCCCGGTACCGGTTGAAGGTCCACACGCCCAGACCGACCAGGTTCGCCACCGCGTTCGGCCCGCCCCGTCATCGGTTGAACCAAGACGACGGGGCTACGCCTGGATGGCCGCGTTGAGGTCGCTCATCAGCAGATCCCCGTTGATCGTGGACCCGGCCCGGTAGCCGCCGGCCGCCGCGTTCACGACCTGCTCGGCGAAGCCCATGGCGTTGCCCACAGCCCACACACCGGGCACGGTCGTCTGGCCCGTTGGATCGACCACGGGGTACGAGCCGAACGGGGTCTCGTGCAGTTCGGCGCCCAGCCGTGCGAGCAGATCCGTCTGCGGGACGGCCGTGGGCGCGGTGAACACGACCTCGCGCGCGAACGTCGTGCCGTCCTTCAGCCGCACGGCGGTGAGCCGGTCGTCGGCCACCACCAGCCCGTCGACCTCGCCCGGCACCACATCGACACCGGCCGCGGCCAGCCTGCGCAGATCGTCGTCCGGCAGCTCGTCCTGCTCGACTGTGTGCAGGAAGAAGGTCACGTCCTTCGACCATTGGGACACCATCAGCGCTTGGTGCACGCTGAGCGGAGTCGTGGCGAGCACGCCGAAAGCCTGGTCGCGGACCTCCCAGCCGTGACAGTACGGACAGTGCAGGACGTCCTTGCCGAAGCGCTCGGTCACGCCGGGCACGTCCGGGAGCACATCCTTGAGGCCGGTGGCGACGACGAGACGTCGGCCCTGAACGGTCCGTCCGCTCGCCAGAGTCACCGTGAAGTCGCGGGTGATGTCCACGGCCGTGTCCCTGACCAGCTCGACGCCGTACCGCGCGATCTCCTTGCGGCCGATCTCCAGGAACTCTGCGGGCGGCATCCCATCCCGGGACAGATAGCCCTGCATGTGCGCGGCGGGCGCGTTGCGCGGCTCGCCCGCGTCGACAACCAAGGTGCGGCGCCGGGCCCGACCCAGGACGAGGGCCGCAGACAGACCCGCCGCACCGCCACCGATCACCAACACTTCATAGGTGTTTGTCATGCCGCCACGGTCCCTCGAAGGAAACGGGATTGACAAAGATATTTGCTGATCCCGCAAATGACCGCGCCGGAGCGCGAGGGCTCAGATCCCGGCCTGCTTCAGCGCTCGTAGCGCCATCCCGCGCGCCGTACCGACCGGGTCGGGGAGGGCCGACAGGCCGTACAGGACGGTCGCACCCTCGTGGAGCATGAGGAGTTCGTCGGCGAGGGCGTCGGGGTCCGCGGCGCCCGCGTCCTCGGACAGGCCCCGCAGATAGTCCCGCAGCCAGCGCTTCTGGTCGCTGATCACCTGGCGGGCCGGATGGCCGGTGTCCGGCAGCTCGGCGGCGGCGTTGACGAAGCCGCAGCCGCGCGGGTTCTCGCGGTGCATCCAGACGCCGAGGGCGTCGAACGTGGCGAGGATGCGGCCCGGCGGGTCCTGCCGGGGCGACTTGTCGACTTCGGCGGTCAGCCAGACCCGCCACCGCTCGTCGCGCTCGCGCAGATACGCGGCGACCAGCGCTTCCTTGCTGCCGAAGCGCTCGTACAGCGTCTTCTTGGTGACTCCGGCGTGCTTGGCGATCAGATCCACGCCGACCGCGTTGATCCCCTGCCCGTAGAACAGCTCGGCGGCGGCGTCCAGGACGCGGCGGGCGGCGGGGGTGAGCGTCTCCATGGGGCGTGATCCCTCCCGACGTGACTTGACGGGTATACCGATCTGTTTAGTCTAGTACGTGAGCGACTAAACAGACCGGTATACCCAGTAGCCCGGGGAGGCTCTTCATGCCCATCACCGCGATCACGTCCGTCGGCCTCGTCGTGATGTGGAGCTCCGGCTTCATCGGCGCCGAACTCGGCACCCGCGAGGCCCCCGCCGACACGCTGCTGATGTGGCGCTTCATCGCGGCGGCCGTTCTGCTGGGCGGCGGCTGGATGCTCTTCCGGCGACGCCGACTATCCCTTCGCGCAGTGGGCGAGCAGGCCGTCATCGGCGCGCTGTCGCAGGGCGGGTACCTGGGCGGGATCGTGTGGGCGGTCGGGCTCGGCGTACCGTCCGGGACCGCCGCGCTGATCGCCGCCCTGCAACCGCTGGCCGCCGGTGCCCTGGCCGGGCGACTGCTAGGCGAGACGGTGACCGCCCGGCAGTGGACGGGGCTCGCGATCGGGCTGGGCGGCGTCGCCCTCGTCGTACAGGGCGACCTGTACGGGACGTCGGCCGTGACGCCCTGGGCGTACGGGCTCCCGTTCGCGGCCATGGCGGCCCTGCTGGCGGCGAGCTTCCTGGAGCGGCGGGCGCGGGCGCCGCTTTCGCCGATGGACGCGATACCGCTGCACTGCCTGACCAGTGCGGCGCTCTTCGCCGGGGTCGCCCTGGTCGGCGGGCACGCGGCGCCGCCGTCCGGCGGCGGGTTCTGGTTCGCCGTGGCATGGACCGTCGCACTCTCCACGGTGGGCGGCTACGGCTTCTACTGGCTGAGCGTGCGGCACAGCGGCGTCACCCGCACCTCCGCGCTGATCTACCTCACGCCGCCGACGACCTCGGTGTGGGCGTACGCGATGTTCGGCGAGGCGCCGGGGGTGCTGGCGCTGGTGGGGATGGCCGTGTGCGTGCTGGGGGTGGCGGCGGCGAACCGGCGCCCGGGGCGGTCGGCGCGACCGGAGCGGTCGGCACGGCCGGACGACACCGCCGCCGAGTGTCCCGTGCGCGTCGGCCGGTGAGCCCCGCCGCACCCAGCCGCCACTTCGGCCCCGCGTTCACGCCCGGAGTCAGCAGCACTGCCAGGTGAACATGGCCCGGTCGAAACGGCCCGCGGCGAGGTCCTCGGGGCGGATCAGCCAGTACAGGACACCCTCGTCACCCCACATCAGATCGGCGTCCTCGTCGGAGTCGAACTGGGCCAGCAGCACCCAGCGCCGCGCCTCCTCCTCGATCCGGGGGCCCTCCCACGCCACGCCCCCACCCAGCGCACCGTGCGCCACCACGATCTCCACGGCGCCCTGGACCGACTGCGCATGGCCGCCGATCTGATGCGCGGTGCCGCTCTCGTACTCCCACAGAGCCCTCTCGAACGCGTCCGGAAGCTCCATGCCGTCGAGGACGGGCGATTCGGTGTCGGGGGCGCTCGGGCCCATGCGCGCGGTCAACGGCACCGCCGGATACGGAGTGAGCCCGGCCGGGGCGGGGCGTTCGGGCTCGCTGTCCGAGCCGGGCGGCAGATGGAGCACGCGGGCTCCGGCCCAGGTGCCGGGGTCGGCGGTGTCGACCAGGGCGTCGTCGTCCTCGTCGCCGTAGTAGAAGAAGGCCAACCGCCCCTCCGTCGGCAGCGGTACGTCCAACTCGCCCGTGGGCAGCGCGGCGCAGTCGACCGCCGCCACGAAGCGCAGCGGGCCCTTGCCCTCCCACACCGGCCACGCCACGTCCGCGGGCAGCCGGGGCAGCCCGCCGAGCTGCCCGACGACCGGATCGCCCGCCTCCGCCTTCCGGAGGTGGGCCGCGGGGCGCAGCAGGCCCGTCCAGCGGCGGGCCAGATCCGCGGGGAGGTGGGCGTGGGCGAGGGCATGCAGCGCGTTCGTCATACGGGCCATCATCACGGGCCCCACCGACACCAGTTCTCCTGGGCGGGGCACTTCTCCCCTACCCCGCCCCTTCCCGAAACCGGGGACACCCCGGCCCCCGGGTTGTGGGCAATCGTTCCGCCGAGGGGAACCTCCCAGCGGTAGCTGGGGGGAGGGACAGGTGGGCACAACCCGCCCACCGGCCCGCGCCGGGCAGCGAATACAGCCCCGCTATTCCGTCTTGCTAAGTACCGGTAGTCAGCGTTACTGTGTACCGGTACTCAACAGACTGACTAGCGCAGAGGGGAGGTGTTCCATGACCAAGCTGGAGACGGAGATGCTCAAGGGCACGCTGGAGGGCATCATCCTCGCGACCCTGTCCGGACGGCCCGCCTACGGCTACGAGATCACGGCACGGCTGCGGGAGCAGGGTTTCTCCGACATCGCCGAAGGGACCATCTACGCGCTGCTCGTCAGGATCGAGAAGCGCGGCCTCGTCGACGTGGAGAAGGTCCCCTCCGAGAAGGGGCCGCCGCGCAAGGTGCACTCCCTCAACGCTCGGGGACAGGAGTACCTCGAAGAGTTCTGGAGGACGTGGAGCTTCCTCACAGAACGACTGGAACAGCTCCGCGAAGGGGGCAAGTAACCATGTCCGATGGCGAAAAGACCGGCTTCATCTCGAAGGTGATCGGGCCCAAGAAGCGCTGGAAGGCGTACAAGGCGCGTGTCAAGGAGCTCCCCGAGAACCACCGCACGGCGGTCGGAGCGATCGAGCGGTACCTGATGCACTTCGTGCCGACCGACGGCGACAGCAGTGCGTCGATGTTCGAAGACCTCGCCGACCTGTTCGAGCAGGCCGCGGCGGACGGAACGCCGATCAGCGAGGTCGTCGGGGAAGACCCGGTGGAGTTCGTCGAGGCGTTCGCCCGGAACTACACGGAGGGCGGCTACGTCCCCCCTCGCGCGCGGAAGCAGCTGACCGACGACATCGCGCGCGCCGAGGAGAACGAGGCCGAGGCGCCCCAGTAGCCGCGCGCACGACCTCGCCCGGCTGCGGCACCTGACACCGTCACGGCGCCGGACGGCGGCATTCGCCGCCGTCCGCGCCCGGCACGGCACGGCAACACCCCCAGTCACTTCGGCCTTCGAACGGGAGGGCTCCATGCCTTCATCTGTCATGCCCACATCCAGTAAGCGCAACAGTCACCCGTCGTCGGTCGCCGCCATCTCCACCGTCGGCCTCCGCAAGTCGTACGGCGACAAGACCGTCCTCGACGGCATCGATCTGCACATCCCGGCCGGGTCCGTGTTCGCGCTGCTCGGGCCGAACGGCGCGGGCAAGACCACCGCCGTCAAGATCCTCTCCACCCTCATCACCGCCGACGGCGGCCAGGCCCGGGTCGCGGGCCACGACGTCGCCTCCGACCCGCAGTCCGTGCGCGCCGCGATCGGTGTCACCGGGCAGTTCTCCGCCGTCGACGGGCTGATCACCGGCGAGGAGAACATGCTCCTCATGGCGGACCTGCACCACCTGTCCAAGCGCGAGGGGCGGCGGGTCGCCGCCGAGCTGCTGGAGCGCTTCGACCTGGTCGAGGCCGCGAAGAAGCCCGCCTCCGCCTACTCCGGCGGCATGAAGCGCCGCCTCGACATCGCCATGACCCTGGTCGGCGACCCGCGGATCATCTTCCTCGACGAACCCACCACCGGCCTCGACCCGCGCTCCCGCCACACCATGTGGGGCGTCATCCGCGGGCTGGTCTCCGACGGGGTCACCGTCTTCCTCACCACGCAGTACCTGGACGAGGCCGACGAGTTGGCCGACCGCATCGCCGTGCTCAACGACGGCAAGATCGCCGCCGAAGGGAGCGCCGCGGAGCTGAAGCGGCTCATCCCCGGCGGGCACGTGCGGCTCCGCTTCACCGACCCGTCCGCGTATCAGTCGGCCGCCTCCGCGCTGCGTGAGGTGACCCGGGACGACGAGACGCTGTCGCTGCGAATCCCCAGCGACGGCAGCCAGCGCGAGCTGCGCTCCATCCTCGACTGGCTGGACACGGCCGGCGTCGAGGCGGACGAGCTGACCGTGCACACCCCCGACCTCGACGACGTGTTCTTCGCCCTCACCGGCGGGGCCGACGTCCCCAACCAGCCCAAGGAGCACGTCCGATGAGCGCTCCCCTGGCTCCCGCCCGCCCGGCCCGGATCCCCCTCGCCGTCCGCGACTCGAACACGATGCTGCGCCGCAACCTGCTGCACGCGCTGCGCTACCCGTCCGCAACGCTGAACCTGCTGCTCACGCCGATCATGATGCTGCTGCTCTTCGTCTACATCTTCGGCGACGTGATGAGCGCGGGCATCGGCGGCGGTGGCGCCGACCGCTCCGAGTACATCGCCTACATCGTCCCGGGCATTCTGATGATGACCATCGGCAGCACCGTGGTCGGGGCCGCGGTGTACATCTCCATGGACATGAGCGAGGGCCTCATCGCCCGCTTCCGTACGATGGCGATCCACCGCGGCTCCATGATCATCGGGCACGTCGTCGGCAGCGTGCTCCAGTGCATCGCCAGCGTGGTCCTCGTCGGTGCCGTCGCCGTGGCCATCGGTTTCCGGTCCACGGACGCCACGGCCCTGGAGTGGCTGGCGGCGTTCGGGCTGCTCGTGCTGTTCGCCCTGGCGTTCACCTGGATCGCGGTCGGCATTGGTATGGCCAGCCCGAACGCCGAGGCAGCCAGCAACAGCGCGATGCCGCTGATCCTCCTCCCGCTCATCTCGAGCGCCTTCATCCCGGCCGACACGATGCCGGGCTGGTTCCAGCCGATCGCCGAGTACCAGCCGTTCACCCCGGCCATCGAGACCCTGCGCGGCCTGCTGCTCGGCACCGAGATCGGCCACAACGGGTGGCTCGCGATCGCCTGGTGCGTCGGCCTGACCGCCCTCGGCTACCGATGGTCGACGGCGCAGTTCAACCGCGACCCGAAGTGAGCGCGCGGCGCACGCTCATCGCGAGCTGGGTGGCTGGGCAGGTCAAGGAACCGTAAAAGGGGGACGTTCGTTACCCCGGGCATGACCGCTATGACTCCCGGCTCGAACCTCCCCCTCACCGTCGCGCGCGTGGCGGTGGACGTCACCGCGCCCGTGCGGCTCGACGTCTCGGGCCTGCTGCTCACCACCGACGGCAAGGTGCGCTCCGACGACGACTTCGTGTTCTACAACCAGCCCACCGGCCCCGGCGTGACCCACCGCGCCGGGGCCGGGGGCGGTGGTGACGCGATCACCGTCGACACCGCCGCCGTTCCCCCCGACATCGACAAGATCGTGGTGACCGCGAGCCTGGACGCCCCCGGCGCCACCTTCGCGGGCACCGAACCGACCGCGACCGTCCGCGGGGCGGACGACGGCGCCGTGATCGCCACGTTCACCCCGCCCCAGCTGGGGACGGAGACCGCGCTCGTGGTCGTCGAGGTGTACCGGCGGGGCGGGGGCTGGAAGGTGCGGGCCGTGGGGCAGGGCTATGCGAACGGCTTGGCGGGCATCGCGACGGACTTCGGCGTAACGGTGGAAGAACCCGCCGCCCCGGCCGCCCCGGCCGCACCGACCGCTCCCCCGGTCACCCAAGCGCCCCCGCCCACCGGCCCGGCGGCAGCGGTCCCCCCGCCCCCCATGCCCAGCGCCCCGCCCTCCACGGGGAAGATCAACCTGGACAAGGGCCGGGTGAGCCTCCAGAAGAACCAGACCGTCTCCCTGGTCAAGGGCGGTCAGCCGGTGCTGTCGTCGGTCAAGATGGGCCTCGGCTGGGAGCCCGCCTTCCGCGGCGCGGACATCGACCTCGACGCCTCCGTGATCGCCTTCGGCGTCGACCGCAAGAAGATCGACGCGTGCTTCTTCGGCAAGCTGGCCATCCTCAACGGCGCGATCCAGCACTCCGGCGACAACCTCACCGGTGAGGGCGGCGGCGACGACGAAACCATCACCGTCCACCTGGGCGGCCTCCCCCCGGAGGTCACGGGCCTCGTCTTCACGGTCAACTCCTTCTCCGGCCAGAAGTTCACGGACGTGGCCAAGGCGTACTGCCGCCTGGTCGACGCCCAGACGAACGAGGAACTGGTCCGCTTCGACATCACCCACGCCGAGCCGCGGACGGGCGTGATGATGGCGAAGCTGATCAAGCAGTTCTCGGGCGAGTGGGAGATGACGGCGATGGGCGAGTACGTCGACTCGCGCACGGTGCGGGGCATGGCGAAGCCCGCAGGCAAGGCCCTCTGACCCCGGGCGCGCTTCGTTCCCCACCCCGGCCCCCGGCAGCTCCGCGCTGAGCGGGCCGGGGCCCGCGCCCGGCGGGCCCCTCGTCCGCCCCCTGTCCCCGACCCGGGGGAGCAACCCGGGCCCCGCGACCGCGCCAGAGGGCGCACGCAGCCTCGGGCGCAGCGGGGGGCCGGGGGTATCCCCCGGTTTCGGGGAGGGGCAGGGTGGGGGAAACAACCGCCGCCGGGGCGGGGCGGGGCCGAAAATGGGGCGCGATCAAGTACGCCCCCGCAGTACCGTCCCGGCCATGAGCGATGACGACGAGGACGGGCACTTCGGAGGGCGCGTCGCGGCGACGTACGACGAGTCGGCGGCGGAGATGTTCGAGCCGGGTGTCGTGGGCCCGGTGGTCGACGTGCTGGCGGGGCTCGCCGGGGACGGGCGGGCCTTGGAGCTGGGCATCGGAACGGGGCGTATCGCGCTGCCGCTGGCGGCCCGCGGGGTTCCGGTCCATGGGATCGAGCTGTCCCGGGCGATGGTGGCCCGGCTGCGCGACAAGCCGGGCGGGGACGCGATCGGGGTGACGATCGGCGACTTCGCCACCGCCCGAGCAGACGGCACGTTCTCCGTCGCGTACCTCGTCTTCAACACGATCATGAATCTGACGACGCAGGACGCCCAGGTGGCGTGCTTCCGCAACGTCGCGCGGCACCTCGCCCCCGGCGGCTGCTTCGTCATCGAGGTGACGATCCCGGAGCTGCGGAAGCTGCCCCCGGGGCAGCACGTCGTGCCGTTCCGCGTCGGCGCCACGCGCTGGGGGTTCGACACGTACGACGTCGCCACCCAGGAGATGAGTTCGCACCACTTGGAGATCGCGGAGGACGGCCGGGCCACGTACACGCCGTTCCCCTTCCGGTACGTATGGCCCGCGGAGCTGGACCTGATGGCCCGGCTCGCCGGGATGCGGCTGCGCGACCGGTGGGAGGGGTGGGCGCGGGAGCCGTTCACCAACGACAGTCCCCGGCATGTCTCGGTGTGGGAGAAGGTGTCGGCCGACTGAGCTCAACCGTTCACTTGGGGGTTTTCCACAGCCGTACCGTGCGGGACTTGCTGTCGTTGCCCGCGACGAGGCGGCCGTCCGGGCTGAAGGCCACGTCCTGGATCGCGTTGTCCGCCCCCTGTGCGCCGGTCGACAGGATGGCACGCGGCTTGCGGTCGGCCACGTTCCACAGCATCAGCCCATTTCCGCCGGGGGCGGCGAGCGTCTTGCCGTCCGGACTGAACGCCAAGTCCTCGACCACCGCCTGGTAGTAGTCGCTGAGGGTGGCCGTGCGGCGGCCGGCGGCCACGTCCCACAGCCGCACGTCGTCGTCGGAGCCGCCGGTGGCGAGCGTCTTGCCGTCCGGACTGAACGCCACGCTCAAGACTCCTTGGACCGTGGAAAGGGTGGCACGTGGATCGCCTTGGCCGTACGGCTCCGGGTCACGGCCCGCCACGTCCCACAGCAGCGCCGCGTGCTTCGGGGTGAGATTGCTGCCCGAGTCGTCGCCCGCCGACGCCAACGTCCGGCCGTCCGGGCTGAAGGCCACATCCCTGACGGTCGTGCCGGGGTCGAAGTAGGCGACTGGCTCGTCCCCGCGGCCGTTGGTGTCCCACAGGAACACCGCGTCGCCCTCACTGCCAGTGGCGAACAGCTTGCCGTCCGGGCTGAAGGCCACGCTTTCGCCGCCGCTGTGGAGGAAGCGGATCTGCCGGTGCGTGGCCACGTCCCACAGGGTCACCCAGCCGGTCATATTGGTGGCGGCGAGGAGCTTGCCGTTGGGGCTGAACGCCACGCTGCGGTTCGCGAACCCGCCATTGCCGACGCTGTCACGTTGGATGAAGGTGGCTTTGGGTTTGCGGCTGGCGACATCCCACAGTCGCACCTTGCCCTCGTCGCTGCCGGTGGCGAGTGTCTTGCCGTCCGGGCTGAACGCCATGCCTTGGGCCTCCCTGGACTTCCCGGTGGGGCCGATGGAGGTGGTGGGCAGATACGAGCGATAGGGGTAGTCGGGACCGCGGTCAGGGGCGGAGTCGGGGAGGTAGACGGCGATCAGGATGATGGCGAGGACGAAGATCCCGATTCCGCTGAGCACGAGGGGCAGCCCCGCGGCGGGGGCGGTGAGGGGGCCCGGGACCGGCGGGTTCGCCGAGGTGTCCGCCCCCGACGGTGTCCCCCGTGCCGGGTCGTCCACGGCCGGAGCGGGCGGCGGTACGGGGACGGCGGGCCCGGAACCGCGCGGCGACCGTGCGGTACGTGTCACGGCGTCGGGCGTGCCCGGGGCGTTGGGTGAGCCCGGGGCGCCGGGTGTCACGGGCTCGGACCCTGACAGCGACACGGCGGTACGCGTGTGGGCGTCGGCGATTTCCGCCGCGTCGGCGGCTCCCGCCTCGGACACCCTTCGGCACAGCTCGATGACCTCGGCCGGGGTCGGCCGCTTCGCCGGGTCCTTCTCCAGGCAGCGGGCGGCGATGCCCCGGACGGGCTCGGGGCAGCCGTCGAGGTCGGGGGCGTGTTCCAGGACGCGGTAGATCACACCGTGGTCGGCGCCGCCGCCGAAGGGGAGCCGTCCGGTGGCGGCGAAGTGGGCGACGCCCCCGAGGGCGAACACATCACCGGCCTCGGTGACGCTCTGCCCCCTGATGTATTCGGGCGCCATATAGGCCGGCGTACCGGTACGCATCCCGGTGGCGGTCACCGACGTGACGTCCGCCGCCCGGGCGATACCGAAGTCGATGACCTTGGGCCCGTCACCGGTGAGGATGATGTTGGACGGCTTCAGGTCGCGGTGGATCACACCGGCCGCGTGGATGGACTGCAAGGCTTCGGCCACCCTGGCGGTCAGCCCCAGCGTCGCGTCAACCGACAACGGCTCCCCGTCGGCCACCGCCTGCTGGAGCGACGGGCCGGGAACGTAGGCCGTGGCCAGCCACGGCTCATCGGCCTGGAGATCCGCGTCGACCACGGGCACCGTATAGAGACCCTGCACCCGCCGGGCCGCGGCCACCTCCTGCTCGAACCGCTTGCGGAACGACGCGTCGCCCGCGTACTCGCGGTGCACCACCTTGACCGCCACCGCGCTTCCGGCGGGCGTACGCCCCAGGTAGACGCGGCCCATTCCGCCCGCCCCGAGAACCCCCTCCAACCGGTACGGACCGGTCTCGGCGGGATCACCATGGCCCAGTGGGCGAGGTGGTGGCGGCGCGGTCGGCCAGCCCAGTTGTCGGGACATGCCGACCTCACCCCCGTTGGACTACCGCCCATTGTTCGAGCGAGCGACAGCGTAAACGAACCCGGCACCCCCGAAAAGATCTCCCCCCGGGTTCTCCGGGCAAGACACCCCTAGGCGGACACCGGGCTCCCTGCCAGGTCCGCCACCCGGGCCAGGCGCCGGTAGGAGTCGAGCAGGGCGTCGCGGTCGTACGTACTGGTCGTCACCAGTACCTCGTCCGCACCGCTGCGCCCGATCAGCTCGTCGAGCGCGGCGGCCACCTCGTCCTCCGTGCCGTACAGCTGACCGCTCAGCCCCTCCTCGTAGAAGCCGCGCTCCTTCTCCGTCATGTCCAGGGTGGCGATCTCCTCCGGCGGGGTGAGCGGGGGGAAGCTGCCGCGGGTGCGGGAGTGGGCCATCGCCCAGGCCTCGGGGGTGAGGAGGCGGCGCGCTTCGGCCGTCGTGTCGGCGACGGCCACGTTGCCCGATACGACGACGTACGGCGCGGACGACCACGCGGAGGGCCGGAAGCCCGCCCGGTAGCGGTCGATCGCGCGCAGCATGCGGTCCCGGCCGCGGAGATCGCCGATGACCAGTCCCAATCCGGCCTCGGCCGCCACGTCCGCGCCCGCGCCCGTCGCCAGGACGAAGGCGGGCAGGGTCAGGCCCTCCGCGGGGTGGGCGTGGACCTGGGGGTACGTACGCTGCTCGCCGGTGAACCAGCCCAGCAGCTCGGCCAGTTGCGCGCCGAAGTCCTGCGCGGCGTCCTTCTCGGCGCCCAACGCCCGGCGGATGCCGTCGGTGAAGCCGACCGAGCGGCCGAGCCCCATGTCGATGCGGCCGGGGAAGAGGGAGGCCAGCACCCCGAACTGCTCCGCCACCACCAGCGGCCGGTGGTTCGGCAGCATCACGCCGCCGGTGCCGACCCGGATGCGGGCCGTCGCCGACGCGACGGCGGCCGCCAGCACGGTGGGCGCCGACCCGGCGACGCCGGGGACGCTGTGGTGTTCCGAGACCCAGAAGCGGTGGAAACCCAGAGCCTCGGCCTGCTGCGCGAACCGTACGGTGTCGCGCAGCGCCTCGGACCGCTCCCGCCCCTGCCGGGTGCGGGAGCGGTCCAGGATGGAGAAGGGGATGGTGCGCAGACGTGAGGTCACCCTCATGTCAGCGCACCACGCGCCCGCAGGATTCCCCGCCTCAGCGCTGGCGGCGCCAGGGGCCGGTGATCGCCAGCATGATGCCCGGGTCCTGGATGTTGGCGTACAGGGTCCCCCCGTCGGGCGAGAAGACCACGCCGGTGAACTCGCTGAACTCAGGCTCCTCCGCCGAGCCGATGTTCAGGTCGTTGCGCGCGATCGGGTACGTACGGCCGTCGTCCGTCGCCCCGAACAGGTGCTGGATGCCCTCGCCGTCCTCGGCGATCACCAGACCGCCGTACGGCGAGACGGTGATGTTGTCCGGGCCGTCGAACGCGCCGTCCTTCGACGGGTCCGGGTTGACGCCCAGCAGCACCTTGAGGGTGAGGGTGCGGCGCTTGGGGTCGTAGAACCAGACCTGGCCGTCGTGCTGGACCGGGCTCTCCTCACGGGCGTACGAGGAGACGATGTACGCGCCCCCGTCGGCCCACCACATGCCCTCCAGCTTGCGCGCCCGGGTGATCTCGCCGTCCTTGAACTGCTTCCGGACGGAGACCGACTTGGCGTCGCGGTCCAGCACCGTCTCCCAGTCCACGCCGTAGACCGTGCCGGTCTTGGTGGCGCGGGACAGGTCGTCCACGAAGTGGCCACCCGAGTCGTAGCACTTGGGCGCCTGGAGCACGCCCGCGTCGTCCTTGAGGGTGCGCAGCTGGCCGCGGCCGTGCTCGAAGCCGTGCGGCGGGACCCAGCGGTAGAGGAGACCGTTCGGGCCGGAGGCGTCCTCGGTGAGGTAGAGGTGGCCGCGCTTGGGGTCGACGACGACTGCCTCGTGCGCGTACCGGCCCAGTGCCTTGATCGGCTTGGGGTTGCGGTTCGCCTTGCGGTCCTGCGGGTCGACCTCGAAGACGTAGCCGTGATCCTTGGTCATGCCGTTCTGACCGGCCTTGTCCTCGGTCTCCTCGCAGGTCAGCCAGGTGCCCCACGGGGTGCGCCCGCCCGCGCAGTTGGTGGCGGTGCCCGCGATGCCCACCCACTCGGAGACATGGTCGCCGTGCTTGGCGACCTCGACCACGGTGCAGCCGCCGGACGCCGCCGGGTCGTAGACCAGGCCGTCGATCAGGGGGACGGGGTGCGGCCAGTCCTTGCGGGGACCGGCCAGCTCGTGGTTGTTGACGAGCAGCGTCGCGCCGCGGGGGCCCTCGAAGGTGGCGGTGCCGTCGTGGTTGGACGGGGTGGACTCGCCGGACTCCAGCGTCGTCTCACCGGTGCGGGTGATGATCCGGTACGTGAAGCCCTCGGGCAGGGCGAGGATGCCCTTGGGGTCGGCGACGAGCGGACCGTAGCCGAGCCGTGCGGCGCCGTCGCCACCGTGCTCCGCGGCGGTGCCGGTGTCTTCCGACGCCAGGGCGCCGGGCGCGGTGCCGAGCACACCGGCGCTGCCGACGAGGGCGAACCCGGCCCCGGTGTACGCGGAGCGCTTCGCGAAGTCTCTTCGGGTGAGGGGCATCTTTTTCTCCTGAGCGGCGAGGGCCTGGCTGAGGACGCCATGCTGCGCGCGGCTGCGCACTGCGCGGATAGATTTTCGCCCCAGACCGAACAGCAGTTGAACGGAATGAGACATCGACGGACCAAACGGGCCCGTCGATGTCTCGCTGTTCGTTATCCGCTGCCGCTACCGCCCCGCCGTTACGCCCGGGAGCGGGCCTTGAAGGCGGCCTTCCGGGCCTCCTTCGCGGCCTTCTTGTCCGGGTGCAGCCGCCCCATCGCCTCCAGCACGTCGGCCGTCGCCGGGTGGTCCACCCGCCAGGCCGACTCGAAGAACCCGCCGGACTGGTCGACCAGCCCGCGCACCAGGTCCCGCAGCTCCTCGGAGTCGTCCTCCGTGGCGAGCTGCGCGGCCAGGGTATCCACCGTCAGCCAGAAGACCATGCTCTCCGACGGCTCCGGGACGTCCCTGGCGCCGTGCTCGGCCAGCCACACCCGGGCCAGCCCGCCCAGGTGGCGGTCGTCCAGCACCTCCCGCAGCGCGGGCTCGGCCGCGTCGCCGACCAGCGACAGCGTCTGCTGGCAGGTGAGGCGGCGCAGCGGGGCGCCCTCGTCGTCACCGCGGGCGGCGGCCAGGAGCTCCCGGGCGGCCCCGTCCGGCGTACGGCGGCCCAGCCACAGCTCGGCCTCGGCGTGGGCGGCGGACTCGGGGTGGGCGGGGAGGGTGTCCAGCAGGACGTCCGCGCCCTTGTCGGCCAGGTCGCCGACGACCGGGGCGTCGATGCCCGCGTCGAGCATGCGGGAGCGGATGGCGTAGACACCGAGGGGAGTGAGGCGGACCATGCCGTAGCGGGAGACGTCCTCCTCCTCGTCCTGCGCCGCCTGCTCCCGCGCCGCCTCGGACTCGTGGAGCCGGACCTCGCCGTCGACCTCCTCGATCAGCGCCTCGTCCACCGGCTGGTAGTCGATCAGGCCGGTCGGGGCGAGCAGCCGGAACTGGTCGTCCAGCCGCACCATCGCCTCCGACACCTCTTCGAGGATGTCGTCGGTGGGCTCGTCCATGTCGTCGGGGACGACCATGGAGGCGACGAGCGCGGGCAGCGGCACCGAGCCGACGGCCGCCTCCTCGTCCATGGCGGTGAGCAGGTAGAGGTTGCCGAGGATCCCGTCCAGGAACTCGGCCTCCTCCTCCGGGTTCCAGTCGATCGAGTCGAGGTCGATCTCGCCGCCCTCGCTGATCTGGTCCACGAGGTCACCGAGGTCGGGCGCGGCGGCGTCGGCGAGGACGGTCTCGAAGCCGTCGAGCCAGATGTCGAGGACGTCCTGCGGGCTGCCGCCCGTGATCAGCTGGAGCTCCTCGCCGCTGGTCGCGGTGGCGGCGGGCTCACGCTCGCCGTCGGCCGCGGTGTCGTCGTCCTCTGCGTCGTCCGCCGAGCCCTCTGCGGAGTCGTCCGCCGCGGACTCCTGGGACTCCTGCGACTCCTGGATCGCGACCAGCCCGGTGTCGACGGCCAGCTGCCACGCCTGGGCGGCGTGCTCGGCCCCGTCCTCGTCCGCCGCGAGGTCCAGCAGCTCCACCGCCGCCCGCAGATCATCCGCCGACAGCACGCCCCCCGACGCCACCGGCTTTCCGGGCTCGGCCCAGCGGGCGAGCCGTACCGCGCGGGCGAGAAGCGGCGCGGCGAGCGCGTCCCGGGCGAGTTCCGCTTCGCTGCGGAGCCGCACGGGCGGCATGGTGGGGCGGTCTTCTGGCATATGCGGAAGTCTCCTCGGCGGATGGCGGTACGGAGGGCACGGGGCGCACGGCCCGACCCCCCAGCGTAGACGGAACGCGGGGGCAGTTTCGTCCCGATGTGGCCGCCCGCCGCGTTCCCCCAGCCGTTCGTGTGTCTGTTCATCCGCTGGTCCGGGGCCGTACACCTGACCACTCTTGACAACTGTCGTACGGAGACAAGAGATTGACGCGCGTAGAGGCCACCCTGTCCCTCTGTTCACTCCGCACCGGAGGCCACCACCATGTCCCCACGCGCCCGGCGCACATCCGTCGCCGTCACCGTCACCGCTGTCGCGGCAGGGCTGCTCGTCGGCCCGTCGTCCGCCTTCGCGTCGGCGTCCGCCGAGACGGCCCGCATCCACGACATCCAGGGCAGCACCCGAATATCCCCGCTGGCCGGGAAGCAGGTGACCGACGTACCCGGCACGGTCACGGCGGTGCGCTCCTTCGGCTCGTCGCGCGGCTTCTGGATCCAGGACCCCCGGCCGGACGCCGACCAGGCCACCAGCGAGGCGATCTTCGTCTTCACCGGCTCCACCACCCCGACCGTCACCGTCGGGGACGCGGTCCTGGTCAGCGGCACGGTAGCCGAGTACTACCCGGGCGGGGCCTCGGCCGGTCTCCAGTCCCTGACCGAGATCTCCAAGGCGAGCTGGACGGTCCAATCGCAGTCGGGTGAGCTGCCCGCCGCCTTCCGCCTCAACCCGTCCACCGTCCCCGACCGGTACGCCCCCGACGGCTCCCTGGAGGGCCGGACGCTGCGGCCCCGCTCGTACGCCCTGGACCGGTACGAGTCACTGGAGGGCATGCGGGTCTCGGTCGCCGACGCGCCCGTGGTCGGCGCGACCACCCCGTACAAGGAGCTGTGGGTCACCGCCGAACCGCGCCACAAGCGCACCGCGCGCGGCGGCGCCCTCTACGACACGTACCGCGACCCGAACGCGGGCCGCCTCAAGGTCGCCTCCCTCCTCCCCTACGCCGAACACCCCTTCCCCGTGGCCGACGTCGGCGACAAGCTGACCGGGACGACGGCCGGACCGCTGGACTACGACAACTTCGGCGGCTACACGATCGCCGCCGGCGCGCTGGGCACCCTGGACGACCGCGGGCTGACGCGGGAGCGCACCCGCAAGCAGAAGTCCGGCGAGCTGTCGGTCGCCACCTACAACGTCGAGAACCTCTCCCCCAAGACCGCGCAGTCGAAGTTCGACCGCCTCGCGTCCGGCCTGGTCGACAACCTCGCCTCGCCCGACATCGTCGCCCTGGAGGAAGTCCAGGACGACAACGGCGCCACCAACGACGGGGTCGTGAGCACCGACGCCACCCTGAGGAAGCTGACCGACGCCATCGCGGCCGCCGGAGGCCCGGCGTATGAGTGGCGGCAGATCAACCCGGCCGACGACCAGGACGGCGGCGAGCCGGGCGGCAACATCCGGGTCGCCTTCCTGTACAACCCGAAGCGGGTCTCCTTCACCGACACCCCGGGCGGCGACGCGACAACGCCGGTGAAGGTCGTTCAGGACGGCGGCAAGGCGGCCCTGTCGGCCTCCCCCGGCCGTATCGAGCCGGGCAGCGACGTGTGGAAGGCCAGCCGCAAGCCGCTGGTCGGGCAGTTCGCCTTCCGGGGCCGCCCGGTGTTCGTGGTCGCGAACCACTTCAACTCCAAGGGCGGCGACCAGGGCCTCGACGCCCGCGTCCAGCCTCCCGCGCGGTCCTCCGAAACCCAGCGCACGGGCCAGGCCACGGCGGTCAACACCTTCGTGAAGTCCCTGCTGGCCGCCGACCCGAAGGCGGCGGTGGTCGTCGCGGGCGACCTCAACGACTACCAGTTCTCCCCGGCGCTGTCCGCCCTCACCAAGGGCGGCGTCCTGACGGACCTGGTGACGAGCCTGCCGCGGGGTGAGCGGTACGGGTACGTCTACAACGGCAACTCGCAGGTGCTGGACCACATCCTGACCAGCCGGGCGCTGCGCGGCCCGGACTACGACATCGTCCACATCAACGCGGAGTTCGCCGACCAGTCCAGCGACCACGACCCCCAAATCGTCCGCATCCGCCCCTGACCGCGGCTCCGCGGTTGTTCCCCCACCCCGCCCCTCCCCGAAACCGCGGGACACCCCCGGCCCCCGGACCACCTGCCCCGCGGTCCAGGCCAGCGCGGCCTGCCCGGACCCGGGCGGGCGGACCCCGGCCCGCCGCCGGGGCGGAGGTGTCGGGGGCGGGGGTGTCCCCCGTTTCGGGAAGGGGCGGGGCGGGGGAAAGTAACACCCACCCCCCCAACCCCGTAGCAGCCCTACACACCCACCCCAAGAAGATTTAAGTGGACCTACGGCATCCCGCCGCACGACACTTCCGTCATGCCCAGCTCCCACCTCGCCTGCGCCATGGTCACCCCCTTCACCCGGGACGGCGACCTCGACCTCCCCGGCACCCAACACCTCGCAGCCGCCCTCGTCGACGAGGGCGGCTGCGACGGGCTCGTGCTGGGCGGGACCACCGGGGAGTCGCCGACGACCACCGACGCCGAGAAGACGGCGGTCATCCAGGCCGTGGCAGAAGCCGTCGGGGACCGGGCGCGGATCGTGGCGGGGGTGGGCAGCAACGACACGGGCCATGCCGTCGCGCTCGCGCGGGCCGCCGAGAAGGCGGGCGCGCACGGGCTGCTGGTGGTCACCCCGTACTACAGCCGCCCACCGCAGGAGGCCGTCGAGGCGCACTTCCGCATGGTCGCCGACGCGGTCGGCATCCCGGTCACGCTGTACGACATCCCCTTCCGCACCGGCGTCGCGCTCTCGTACGACACCCTGTGCCGCCTCGCGGAACACCCCCGCGTGACCGGGGTGAAGGACTGCGCGTACGACCTGATGAAGTCGGCGCGGACGATGGCCGCCACCGGGCTCGCCTACTACTCCGGCTGCGACGAGTTGAACCTGCCGCTCAGGGCGATCGGCGCGGTCGGCTGCATCAGCACGGTCGCGAACGTGGCGCCGCGCGAGGTGCGGGGCGTTCTGGAGGCGTACGACGCGGGCGACCCCGAAGAGGCCGCCCGCCGCCATCTCGCGCTGACCCCGCTCATCGACGCGATGATGTCCCACCTCCCCGGCGCGGTAACCGCCAAGGCACTCCTGAGCACCCTGGGCCGCCCCGGCGGAACGGTGCGCCCGCCCCTCTTCGGTGCGGACGCAACCGTAACGGCCGAACTGGCCGCCACCTACGCAACGGCAACCTGACCGCCAAAGCGGATCAGTTGTGGCTGTGCAGCGCCTCGTTGAGCCCGCCCCACGAGGCGGTGCGCCCGGGTGGCCCACCCGGGGATCGCCCAAAGCGGGGTCCGGGGGCGCAGCCCCGGTTTCGGGAAGGGGCGGGGTGGGGGAATCCCCCACCCCCGGCACGCCGTGATCAGCCCTGGCCGTGCAACGCCGCAGGCACCGCTCCCGGGCGAGGCCGCCCGGGAGCGGGGGCCGGGGGCGCAGCCCCCGAAGCCGGTCAGTTGTGGCTGTGCAGCGCCTCGTTGAGCCCGCCCCACGACCCCGTGCGCGGCAGGACCTCGACCGCGCCGGTCGTGGAGTTGCGGCGGAAGAGGAGGTTCGTGGCGCCGGACAGCTCGAGGGCCTTGGCGATCTTGCCGTCCGGGAGGGTCACCCGGGTGCCCGCCGTCACGTACAGGCCCGCCTCGACGACGCAGTCGTCGCCGAGGGAGATGCCGAGGCCCGCCTCGGCGCCCAGCAGGCAGCGCTCGCCGATGGTGATGGTCTGCTTGCCGCCACCGGACAGCGTGCCCATGATCGACGCGCCGCCGCCGATGTCGGAGCCGTCGCCGACGACGACGCCCGCGCTGATGCGGCCCTCGACCATGGAGGTGCCCAGCGTGCCCGCGTTGAAGTTGACGAAGCCCTCGTGCATGACGGTGGTCCCGGCGGCGAGGTGCGCGCCGAGCCGTACGCGGTCGGCGTCACCGATGCGGACACCGGCCGGAACGACGTAGTCCGTCATCCGCGGGAACTTGTCGACGCTGGTCACCGACAGGTGCAGACCCTCGGCGCGGGCGGCGAGCCGGGCGCGCTCGACCTGGTCGGCGGCGACGGGGCCGAGCGAGGTCCAGGCGACGTTGGCGAGCAGGCCGAACTGGCCGTCCAGGCTCAGCCCGTGCGGCTTGACCAGCCGGTGGCTGAGGAGGTGCAGCCGCAGGTACACGTCATGCGCATCGAGCGGCTTGTCGTCGATCGAGGCGATGACCGTGCGGACGGCGACGATCTCGACGCCACGGCGCGGGTCCGGGCCGAGCGCCTTGAGGGCGGTCTCGCCCAGGAGCTGGGCGGTGCGCTCGGCGTCGAGCCGCTCGGTCCCGGCCGGGCCGGGCGCGTCGGCCAGCTCGGGGGCCGGGAACCAGGTGTCCAGAACGGTGCCGTCCTCGGTGAGGGTGGCGAGCCCGGCGGCGACGGCGCCGGTGGTGCGGGTGGTGGTGGCTGCATCGGTCATGGTCAGCACGCTAACCGGAGGCGGGCCCCGGAGGCTAACCGGTCCCAGGGAGCAGACAGGGGCATGGCACCTTCAGCCGGTCACGCGGGCGAACGCCGCCCGCGCCTCCTCCCGGTCGAATTCCCGCCCGGTCAGCAGGATCTGCAACAGCATCCCGTCGAACAGGGCGTTCACGGCCCGCGCGACGTCCACATCGCCGGTGCGCCGCTCCAGTAGCGCGGCCATCCGGTCGAGGAACGCGGCGGCGATCGGCCGCACCGTCGCGCGGCGCAGGCCGACGAGATACAGCTCGTATTCCAGCTCCAGCCGCTTACGGTCGCCCGTCAGCATCTGCTCCATCAGCCACGCCATCTGGTCCGCGAGCGGCATCCCGGGCGGTGCGTCGCGCTCGATGCGCTCCACATCGGCCAGACACTCGGTGTTGACCTGCTCGAGCGCGGCGACCAGCAGATCGTCCAGCGTCGCGAAGTGGTACGTGGTCGATCCGAGCGGTACGTCCGCCTCGGCGGCCACGGCCCGGTGGCTCAGCCCGCTGATCCCCCGCTCGCCCACCACCGTGATCGCGGCGTCGATGATCCGCTGCCGTCGCTCGGGGTCGTAGCGGCGCCCCATCAGTGGGCCCCGCCGAGGTTCAGCACGACGACCCCGGCGATCACCAGCAGCACCCCTATCACCCGCGCGGCGGTCACCGCCTCGCCGAGGAACACCATTCCGATCGCGGCGATGACGGCGGTCCCGGCCCCGGCCCAGACGGCGTACGCGGTACCGACGGAGATCGTCTTGAGCGTCTGGGCGAGCAGGACGAAGGCGATCCCGTAGCCGAGGGCGGTGGCGACCGAGGGCCAGAGCTTGCTGAAGCCGTCGCTGTACTTCATCGAGGTGGTCGCCAGGACCTCGGCGAGGATCGCACCGGAGAGCGTCAGGTATCCCATGCGTACGATCGTACACAACGATGCGTACAGGTGTACACATAAAAGGACCCGGAACACACGAAGCGGCCCCCGCGCCTGTGCGCGGGGGCCGCTTCGCACAACCTCGACGGAGACCCTCAGACGTTGAAGCCGAGCGCCCTCAGCTGCTCACGGCCGTCGTCGGTGATCTTGTCGGGACCCCACGGCGGCATCCAGACCCAGTTGATCCGCAGTTCGTTGACGATGCCGTCGGCCGCCGACTTCGCCTGGTCCTCGATGACGTCGGTCAGCGGACAAGCCGCGGAGGTGAGCGTCATGTCGATGGTGGCGATGTTGCTCTCGTCGACGTGAATGCCGTAGACGAGGCCGAGGTTGACCACGTCGATGCCCAACTCGGGGTCGACCACGTCGTAGAGGGCCTCGCGGACCTCTTCCTCGCTCGCGGGCTTGGTGGTCGTTTCCACGTTCTCAGTCATGCGGTCTTCCCTTCAGCGCCTTCACCCAGGGCCTGAGCGGTGGCGTCCTTCCATGCCATCCAGCTCAGCAGCGCGCACTTGACCCGGGCCGGGTACTTGGAGACACCGGCGAACGCGACCGCGTCCTCCAGCACCTCTTCCATCGCGTCGTCCGGCTCCAGCTGGCCCTTGGACTGCATCAGCTCCAGAAACGTCGTCTGGATCCTGCGAGCCTCGCTCAGCTCCTTGCCCACCAGCAGGTCGTTGAGCACGGACGCGCTCGCCTGGCTGATGGAACAGCCCTGGCCCTCGTAGCTCACGTCCTCGATCGTCTCGCCGTCAAGCCGTACCCGGAGGGTGATCTCGTCACCGCAGGTGGGATTGACGTGGTGTACCTCGGCGTCGCCGTCCCTGAGCCCCCGACCGTGGGGGTGCTTGTAGTGGTCCAGGATGACGTCCTGGTACATCGAATCCAGCTTCACGTGGCATCCCCTAGCCGAAGAAGTTCCGTACGTGCTCCAGCCCGTCGACCAAGGCATCCACCTCGGCCGGCGTGGAGTACAGATAGAACGACGCTCGCGTGGTCGCAGGAATTCCGTACCGCAGGCACACCGGACGCGCACAGTGGTGGCCCACCCGGACGGCGATGCCCTGCTCGTCGAGGACCTGGCCCACATCGTGCGGGTGGATGTCGCCGAGCGTGAAGGAGATCGTCGCGCCGCGCTCCTCGGCCGTGGTGGGGCCGATGATGCGCAGGTCGGGCACCTCCAGGAGCCTGCCGACCGCGTAGTGGGTCAGGGCGTGCTCATGGCGGTTGATGTTGTCCATGCCGACCGAGGCCAGATAGTCCACGGCCGCGCCGAGGCCGACGGCCTGGGCGATCGGGGGCGTACCGGCCTCGAACTTGTGCGGCGCCGGGGCGTAGGTGGAGGAGTTCATCGAGACGGTCTCGATCATCTCGCCGCCGCCGAGGAACGGAGGCAGATCCTCCAGCAGCTCCTGGCGGCCCCACAGCACACCGATGCCGGTCGGGCCGCACATCTTGTGGCCGGTGAAGGCCACGAAGTCGGCCTGGAGCGCCTGGACGTCCAGCAGCATGTGCGGGGCGGCCTGGGAGGCGTCGATGACGACGAGGGCGCCGACGTCCTGCGCGCGGCGGACGATCGCCTCGACCGGGTTGACCGTGCCCAGGATGTTGGAGACCAGCACGAAGGAGACGACCTTGGTCTTCTCCGTGATGACCTGCTCGATCTCGGACAGGTCGAGACGGCCGTCCTCGGTGAGGCCGAACCACTTCAGCTTCGCGCCGGTGCGCTGCGAGAGCAGCTGCCACGGAACGATGTTGGAGTGGTGCTCCATCTCCGTGATGACGATCTCGGTGTCCTGGTCCACCCGGTAGGGCTCATCGGCCCAGCCGAGCATGTTGGCGACCAGGTTCAGCGACTCCGACGCGTTCTTGGTGAAGATCACCTCGTCGCGGCTGGGAGCGTTGATGAAGGTGGCGACCTTGTCCCGGGCGCCCTCGTACAGCGCCGTGGCCTCCTCCGCGAGCAGATGGACGCCACGGTGCACATTGGCGTTCGAACGCTCGTAATAGCTGTTCAGCGCGTCCAGGACCTGGCGCGGCTTCTGCGAGGTCGCCGCGTTGTCCAGGTAGACGAGCTTCTTGCCGTCGTGGACCGTGCGGTCCAGGATCGGGAAGTCCTTGCGGATCGCCTCGGTGTCGAGGAGGCCCGGCAGCTGTGTCACTCGGAGACGCCTCCCTTCACGTACTCCTCGTAGCCCTCTTCCTCCAGCTTGTCGGCCAGCTCCGGGCCGCCGGACTCGGCGATCCGGCCCGCGGCGAACACGTGGACGTGGTCGGGCTTGATGTAGCGCAGGATGCGCGTGTAGTGGGTGATCAGCAGGGTGCCGACCTGGCCGGACTCGCGGACGCGGTTGACGCCCTCGGAGACGACGCGCAGGGCGTCGACGTCGAGACCGGAGTCGGTCTCGTCGAGGATCGCGATGGCCGGCTTCAGCAGCTCCAGCTGGAGGATCTCGTGGCGCTTCTTCTCACCGCCGGAGAAGCCCTCGTTGACGTTCCGCTCGGCGAAGGACGGGTCGATCGAGAGGCGCTGCATGGCCTCCTTGACCTCCTTCACCCAGGTGCGCAGCTTCGGCGCCTCGCCGCGGATCGCGGTCGCGGAGGTGCGCAGGAAGTTGGAGACGGAGACGCCGGGCACCTCGACCGGGTACTGCATGGCGAGGAAGACACCGGCGCGGGCCCGCTCGTCGACGGACATCTCCAGCACGTCCTCGCCGTCGAGGGTGACGGTGCCGCCGGTGATCTTGTACTTCGGGTGACCGGCGAGCGAGTACGCCAGGGTGGACTTGCCGGAGCCGTTGGGGCCCATGATGGCGTGCGTCTCGCCCTGCTTCACGGTCAGGTCGACGCCGCGCAGAATCTCGCGGGGGCCGCCCTCGGCCTCGACGGAGACGTGCAGGTCGTGAATCTCAAGCGTTGCCATGGGTGCCTCAGGACTCCTGGGTGACGGAGACGAGCACGTCGTCCCCTTCGATCTTTACGGGGTATACGGGGACGGGGCGCGTCGCGGGAAGGCCGGACGGCTTGCCGGTGCGCAGGTCGAAGCTGGAGCCGTGCAGCCAGCACTCGATCTGGCAGTCCTCCACCTCGCCCTCGGACAGCGAGACGTTCGCGTGCGAGCAGATGTCGTTGACCGCGAACACCTCGCCCTCGGTGCGCACCAGCGCGACCGGTACGCCGTCGAGCTCGACGCGCTTGGGGGCGTCCTCTTCGAGCTCGGTCAGCGCACAGGCGCGGACGAAGGTTTCGGTCATACGGACGCCTCCAGCTCGGCCTCGATCTTGGCGATGAGGCGCTCCTCCAGCTCGGGCAGCCCGATCTGCTGGACCAGCTCGGCGAAGAAGCCGCGGACGACCAGACGACGGGCCTCGTCGGCCGGGATGCCGCGGGCCATCAGGTAGAACAGCTGCTCGTCCTCGAAGCGGCCGGTCGCGCTCGCGTGACCGGCACCGACGATCTCGCCGGTCTCGATCTCCAGGTTCGGCACCGAGTCGACGCGGGCGCCGTCGGTGAGGACCAGGTTCCGGTTCAGCTCGTAGGTGTCCGTGCCCTCGGCCGCGGCGCGGATCAGCACATCGCCGATCCAGACCGCGTGCGCGTCCTTGCCTTGCAGCGCGCCCTTGTAGGCCACGTTGCTGCGGCAGTGCGGGGTGTCGTGGTCGATGAAGAGCCGGTGCTCCTGGTGCTGGCCGTTGTCGGTGAAGTACAGGCCGTACAGCTCGGCCTCACCGCCCGGAGCGCCGTAGACGACGCGCGGGTGCAGCCGGACCAGGTCGCCGCCGAAGGTGACGACCACGGACTTGAAGGTGGCGTCCCGGCCGACCAGCGCGGTGTGCTGACCGGCGTGGACGGCCGTGTCGTCCCAGTCCTGGACGGAGACGACGGTGAGCTTGGCGCCGTCGCCGATCAGGTACTCGATGTTGGCGGCGAGCGTCGCGTCACCGGTGTGGTCGATGACGACGACGGCCTCGGCGAAGGCGCCGACCTCGATCACCTGGTGGCCGAAGGCGGTGCCGCCCTCGCCGTGCACGGCGATCCGCACCGGCTCGGTGAGCACCTTCTCCTTGGGCACGGAGACGACCGAGGCCTTCTCGAAGGAGCTGTACGCCTGGGCCGCCACCCGGTCCACCGGCTTGCCGGCCTTGCCCAGGCGGGCGTCGTCACGGCCCACGGTCTCGACGGTGACGCCCTCGGGGGCGGACACCTCGACCTTGACGCCGCCGTCGGCGACGGCGGTGCCGTCGTGGAGGCCGCGCAGCCGCTCCAGCGGCGTGAACCGCCAGTCCTCCTCGCGCCCGTGGGGCACGGGGAAGTCGGCCACGTCGTACGACGCGGGGGCGCTCACCCGCGCGTCGATGGGCTGCTGCCCCACCTGGATGACGCCGTCCGTGGTGGATCCGGCCGGAATGGTTTCAGCCATGGCTGTCGTACTGCTCGCTTTCTGCCTTCTGGGGCTTACACGGGGGTGCCCCGATGGCGGGGCGGGAAGGGCGGCGGCGTCAGCCGACCGCGCCCTCCATCTGCAGCTCGATCAGCCGGTTGAGCTCCAGCGCGTACTCCATGGGCAGCTCGCGCGCGATCGGCTCGACGAAGCCGCGCACGATCATCGCCATGGCCTCGTCCTCGGACAGACCGCGGCTCATGAGGTAGAAGAGCTGGTCATCGCTGACCTTCGAGACGGTCGCCTCGTGCCCCATGGACACGTCGTCCTCGCGGACGTCCACGTACGGGTAGGTGTCCGAGCGCGAGACGGTGTCGACCAGCAGGGCGTCGCACAGCACGTTGGACTTGGAGCCCTCCGCGCCCTCGCCGATCTCGATGAGACCGCGGTAGGAGGTGCGGCCACCACCCCGGGCCACCGACTTGGAGACGATGTTCGAGGAGGTGCGGGGCGCCATGTGCACCATCTTGGCGCCGGCGTCCTGGTGCTGGCCCTCGCCCGCGAAGGCGATGGACAGCGTCTCGCCCTTGGCGTGCTCGCCCATCAGGTAGACGGCCGGGTACTTCATGGTCACCTTGGAGCCGAGGTTTCCGTCGACCCACTCCATGGTCGCGCCCTCGTACGCCACGGCGCGCTTGGTGACCAGGTTGTACACGTTGTTCGACCAGTTCTGAATGGTCGTGTAGCGGCAGCGGCCGCCCTTCTTGACGATGATCTCGACGACCGCGGAGTGCAGCGAGTCCGACTTGTAGATCGGCGCGGTGCAGCCCTCGACGTAGTGGACGTAGGCGTCCTCGTCGACGATGATCAGCGTCCGCTCGAACTGGCCCATGTTCTCGGTGTTGATCCGGAAGTACGCCTGGAGCGGGATGTCCACGTGGACGCCCTTGGGCACGTAGATGAACGAGCCGCCGGACCACACCGCCGTGTTCAGCGAGGCGAACTTGTTGTCGCCCGCCGGGATCACCGTGCCGAAGTACTCCTTGAAGAGCTCCGGGTGCTCCCTGAGCGCGGTGTCGGTGTCCAGGAAGAGGACGCCCTGCTGCTCCAGGTCCTCGCGGATCTGGTGGTAGACGACCTCGGACTCGTACTGGGCCGCGACACCCGCGACGAGGCGCTGCTTCTCGGCCTCCGGGATGCCCAGCTTGTCGTACGTGTTCTTGATGTCCTCGGGCAGGTCCTCCCAGGAGGCGGCCTGCTGCTCGGTGGAGCGGACGAAGTACTTGATGTTGTCGAAGTCGATGCCCGACAGGTCCGAGCCCCAGGTGGGCATGGGCTTCTTGTCGAAGAGCTTCAGGCCCTTGAGGCGGAGCTTGAGCATCCACTCCGGCTCGGACTTCTTCGCCGAGATGTCGCGGACGACCTCCTCGGAGAGGCCGCGCTTGGCAGAGGCGCCGGCCACGTCGGAGTCGGCCCAGCCGTACTCGTAGTTGCCCAGACCCTCAAGCTCGGGGTGAGCAGTCTCCGTGGGGAGAGTCATTCGGGGTTCCTCCCGGCCGTGCTGGCAGATGCTGTGGTGGTCTTGGTGATGCGGTGGTCGGTCTTCTCGACCGCGGTGTCGGTCTGTCCGGCCTGGTGTCCGGTCTTCGGAATGAACGTCGTGCACACCCCGTCGCCATGGGCGATGGTGGCCAGACGCTGGACATGAGTCCCGAGCAGCTGGGAGAAGACCTCGGTCTCCGCCTCACACAGCTGCGGATATCGCTCGGCTGCGTGGGCGACCGGGCAGTGGTGCTGGCAGAGCTGTTCGCCGACCGGCGCGCTGCGCGCCGTAGCAGCGTACCCGTCCGCGGACAGTGCGCCCGCCAGGGCTTCGGTACGCCGCCCGGGGGCGGCCGCCTCGACGGCGCCGCGGTATCCCTCGGCCTGGGCGGCGAGCCTGGCGCGGGCGAACGCCGCGACGGCGGCCCGGCCCTTCTCGCCGCCGCCCGCGCTCTGCTCGATCCAGCGCAGGGCGTCGACGGCGAGATCGTCATAGGCCTGGTCGAAGGCGTCACGGCCGCAGTCCGTCAGGGCGAACGCCTTGGCCGGGCGGCCGCGCCGCCGCGCCCCGTACACCCTCTTCTCGCGGGGCTCGACGACGCCGTCGGCGACGAGGGTGTCGAGGTGGCGCCGCACGGCCGCCTGGGTCAGCTCCAGCCGCAGGGCGAGCTCGGCGGCGGTGGACGGGCCGTGGTCGAGGATGGAGCGGGCAACCCGGTTCCGGGTGCCGTGCTGCTCCTCCGGAGCGGTCACGGCAGGCACGCCGGACCGCGCGGCCGACTCGGCCGCGCGTCCCTCGGGAGCCTCGCTCGCGTATTTCACAACGCCATTGTTGCGTAATTCTTCGGCAAGGTACAAGCGAGAACGGAGGGAGCTTCCGGTGGAGTGCGTCACTTAGGTGTACCTAAGTGTGACCTGCGACGATGCGGCTGCCCGGCTCGTCGGAAGGGGTCTCGCGGGCCGTGCGCGGGAGATGCGTTCCGGCCCTGCCGCCCACGGCCCCACCCGCCGTTCGTACACTGCCGGACATGCGAGAAGAGCCCGCGGTCGGCGTCGTCGGCCTGGTCAAACGGTACGGCTCGAAGACCGCCGTCGACGGGCTCGACCTGTCCGTCGGCCGCGGCACCGTGAGCGCCGTCCTCGGCCCCAACGGCGCCGGCAAGACCACCACCGTCGAGACCTGCGAGGGATATCGCCGCCCCGACGCCGGGACGGTCCGCATATTCGGCCTCGACCCGGTCGCCGACGCGGCGGCGCTGCGGCCGCGGGTGGGCGTCATGCTCCAGTCCGGAGGGGTTTATTCCGGGGCGCGCGCAGAAGAGATGCTGCGCCACACCGCCTCCCTCCACGCCCATCCCCTGGACGTCCCCGACCTCATCGACCGGCTCGGCCTCGGCTCCTGCGGCCGTACGACCTACCGGCGGCTCTCCGGCGGCCAGCAGCAGCGGCTCGCGCTCGCCATGGCCGTCGTCGGCCGCCCCGAACTGGTCTTCCTCGACGAGCCCACCGCCGGACTCGACCCGCAGGCCCGCCGCGCCACCTGGGACCTCGTCCGCGATCTGCGCCGCGACGGCGTGACCGTCGTGCTGACCACGCACTACATGGACGAGGCCGAACAGCTCGCCGACCACGTCGCCATCATCGACGGCGGCAAGGTGATCGCCCACGGCACCCCCGAGGAGCTGTGCCGCGGCGGCGCCGAGAACACCCTGCGCTTCACCGGCCGCCCCGCGCTCGACCTGGCCTCGCTGCTCAAGGCGCTGCCCGTCGACAGCACGGCCGCCGAGCTGACCCCCGGCGGCTACCGGGTCACCGGCAAGGTCAACCCGCAGATGCTGGCCACCGTCACCTCCTGGTGCGCACAGAACGGCGTCATGCCCGACCGCATCTCGGTCGAGCGGCACACCCTGGAGGACGTCTTCCTGGAGCTGACCGGTAAGGAGCTGCGCGCGTGACCGCCACAGGCACCTATCTCCCCAAGCCGGGGGCGGCACCGCTGCTGCGGATGATCCGCGCGCAGGCCGCGCTGGAGACCCGGATGCTGCTGCGCAACGGCGAGCAGCTGCTGCTGACCGTCGTCATCCCGTCCCTCGTCCTGGTGCTCTTCAGCAGCGTCGATATCGTTGACACGGGCGCCACCGGCGTCCCCGGGAACGCCGTCGACTTCCTCGCGCCCGGCGTGCTGGCGCTCGCCGTCCTGTCCACCGCCTTCACCGGACAGGCCATCGCCACCGGCTTCGAGCGGCGGTACGGCGTGCTCAAGCGGCTCGCCGTCTCCCCGCTGCCCCGCTGGGCGCTGATGGCCGCCAAGACGTGCGCGGTGCTGGTCACCGAGGTCCTCCAGATCGTGCTGCTGACGGCGATCGCCTTCGCGCTGGGCTGGTCGCCGCACGGCGACCCGCTCGCCGTGGTGCTGCTGCTGGTCCTCGGCACCGCCGCGTTCTCCGGGCTCGGACTGCTGATGGCGGGCACCCTGAAGGCCGAGGCGACCCTTGCCGCCGCCAACCTGGTCTTCCTGCTGCTGCTCGTGGGCGGCGGGGTGATCGTCTCACTGGACAAGTTCCCGGGCGCCGTACGGGGCGTCCTGGAGCTGCTGCCGATCTCGGCGCTCTCCGGCGGGCTGCGGGACGTCCTCCAGGACGGCGCCGGAATGCCCTGGCGGGACCTGGCGATCCTGGCCGTGTGGGCGGTGCTGGGGCTCGGGGCGGCGGCGCGGTTCTTCCGCTGGGAGTGATCCGCTGATCCGCGCGGAGCGAGGGGCTTCCCCGGGTACGTGAACCTCGTGTCCCCCGGTAACCGGGACCCTCGTGAAAAGCTGCACAAGCTCCGTCCTACGATGGCTCCGTGCCGAATTCGCTGAATCCGTTCGAGCTGATCGCCCGGCGCTGGCAGCCCTCCGCGCGCTTCGTGGAGCGCGCCGCGCTCGCCACCGTGGTGATGGCCGTGGTCATCGTCGTCACCGGGGGCGCGGTGCGGCTGACCGAGTCCGGGCTGGGCTGTGACACCTGGCCGAGGTGCACCTCCGGGAGCCTGACACCCACCGCCGACATGGGCATCCACGGCGCCATCGAGTTCGGCAACCGCATGCTGACGTACGTGCTGTGCGCGTTCGTCGGCCTGCTGATCATTGCCGCCCGGGCCCGTCAGCCGGTGCGCCGCTCCCTCACCCGGCTGGGCTGGGTCCAGTTCTGGCTGATCATGAGCAACGCCGTCATCGGCGGCATCATCGTCCTGACCGGCCTGAACCCGTACATCGTCAGCTCGCACTTCCTGCTGGCCACCGCACTCCTCACGGTCGCGATGGTGGTCTGGCAGCGCTCCCGCGAGGGCGACGGCGCGCCGCGCGACCTGGTGGTCCGGCCGGTGCGCCAGCTGACCTGGCTGCTGGTCGGCGCGACCCTGACGCTGATCCTGCTCGGCACCGTGGTCACCGGCTCCGGCCCGCACGCCGGTGACGCCCGCGAGGTGCACCGGATCCCGCTGGACTGGCAGGAGATCACCCAGCTGCACGTGGACTTCGTCTACATCGTGCTGGGCCTCACCGTCGCCCTGTGGTTCGTGCTGCGCGCCGTGCAGGCCCCGGCGGCCGTGCGCCGTACGGTGCTCGACCTGCTGGGCGTGCTGCTCCTCCAGGGCGTGATCGGGTACGTGCAGTACGCCACGGGCCTGCCCGAGGTGATCGTCGGCGTCCACATGTTCGGGTCCTGCCTGGTGTGGATCGCGGTCCTGCGGGTGTTCTTCGCACAGCGCGAGCGCCCCGCGCTCGCCGCCGTCCCGGAGCACGGCCCCACGGACGACCACGAGACCATTCAGCCGGAGACCCCGGCGGACACCGACCCGGAGCCCGAGCCCGCCGCGTCCAGCCGGTAGACCCGGCGCGCCGTCCCGGCCGCGACCAGCCCGGCGATCCGCCGGGCCTCCGCCCTCGTGCAGATGCCGTCGGCGACCCACTCGGCCGCCAGCCGGTCCATGGCCTGCCCGAACAGCCGGGCAGCGGTCACATACAGCTCGGGCAGCGCTCGGGCGCCGGTGGAGAACAGCAGCTTGCCGAACGGCGCCTCGCCCAGCGTCTCCGCGGGCCGCGGCCCCGCGTCCGCGTAGACGTGCGGGAAGACGGCGGCGAGCTGGGCCGCGCGGCGGTGGTGCGGCCGGTCGGGCAGCAGCACCAGGTCGGTGCCGAACCCGGCGGTGGCGCGTAAGAAGCCGATGAGCGGCTGTGGATCGGCGCAGTGCAGCTGCACCGGCAGCCCGGTCGCCACGGCGCTCCACATCAGGTGCTGGGCGAGCACGGGGTCGGGCGCCCGGTTGCGGACCGGGCGCGCGGAGAGCCTTCGGGCCGCCGCGCGCCGCACCTCGCGCGGGTCGGGCGGGGTCTCGTCGCAGAAGGTGATGCCCAGCGCGAAGGCGGTGGCGTGCTGGGCGGCGGCGTACAGGGCCTCGGCGGTGTTGCCCATGAACGAGTCGACCGTCCCCGAGGTGTCCGCGACCTGCTCGGCCAGCGGTTCGAGCCGTACGACCTCATGGACCCGGCCCTCGGCGGCCGCCGCCAGCTCGGCGGGGGAGGTGAGGTCGCTGGGGGTGCCCGACTCCAGCAGAAAGGTGCCGATGCCCGCGCCGCGCAGCAGCAGCCGGGCGGCGCGGTAGGCGCCCAGCTCGCGGCGGCGGGCGAGATAGCGCACGGGCGTGCAGTGCGGCTCCATGCCCAGCAGCGGCGGGCACCAGCGGCGTACGGCGAGCCCGGTCCAGCTGTCGAAGTACGTGGTCCCCGCCGGGGCCGGGCCCGATCCCGCGGCGGTGGCCAGATGCGTCTCGAACGAGCCGAGGCCCAGCTCGCCGTGGACGATGCCGTGGCCGTGCTGATCGACCAGCGGCGGCAGCTCCACGCCCGGTCCGTCCCGGGGCACCGAGCCGGTAGCGGGCTCTGGGGCGTGTTTGCAAGGCCCCAGGGTCTCCGGGGAACCCGTCGCCTCGTCCATCGCCGCCGCCTCCTCGCCCTCCGGCATCGCAGGGCTTAACGCCCGGATGCCGCACGAGGTGTCGCCGGTCGGGGTCCGGCGGACCGGCGGACCGGCCGTATGCGGGCGCGGCCCCATTGTGCCGGTCCGGCGGGGGAGACTCCGGCGGTTCAGGTGTTGCGGGGGCCGCCCAGTTGGATACCGGCCATCCGCTTCCATTCGTACGGGCCCGTACGGACCTTCGCCGCGAGGTCGCCGTCGAAGTCGTCCTGGAGCGCGAGCCCGGCGATCTCCACCGCGCGGCGGGCCGTCTCCTGGGAGGGGGCGACCAGGGTGCCCCACTCGCCGTTGGCGCCCACCAGGGCGATCCGGACGGTGCCGCGCCCGATGTGGGCGAGCTGGCCCTCGGCGCTGCCGCCGTGGCTCTTGGCGAAGGCCGTGATCTGGTGGGCGAGTCGCTGGGCCCGCTTCTCGTCCTTCGGGGACGCCTGCGTGGTATCTGCCATACCACCGATGCTACCCGCCGGTAATTACGCCCGGAAGGGGATCACCGCAGGAAGGGGTCCACGGCGACGGCGACGAAGAGCAGCGAGACATAGGTGATGGACCAGTGGAACAGCCGCATCTCCTTGAGCTTCGCGCCGGTGACCTCGGCCCGGGCGCGCGCCTGGAGCCCGTGCGCCTCCTTGAGCCAGAACGCGCCCAGCACGGTCGCCGCCACCGGGTAGAACCAGCCGGTGTAGCCGAGCGGCCACAGCAGCAGCGAGACGCCGACCATGAGCCAGCTGTAGAGGACGATCTGCCGGGCGACCGCCTTGTTGCCCGCGATGACGGGCAGCATCGGCACGCTCGCCCGCTCGTAGTCCTCCTTGACCTTCATCGACAGCGGCCAGTAGTGCGGCGGCGTCCAGAAGAAGATGACAAGGAAGAGGATCACCGCGGCCCAGGAGACCTCATTGGTGACCGACGACCATCCGATGAGCACCGGCATACAGCCCGCGATTCCGCCCCAGACGATGTTCTGCGAGGTACGCCGCTTGAGCAACATCGTGTAGACGACGACGTAGAAGACCAGCGCACCGAGGGCCAGCATCGAGGACAGCGGGTTGACCAGAAACCAGAACCAGGCCGTGGACACGACGGCGAGCGAGAAAGCGAAGACCAGGCACTCGCGCGGCGAGACCATGCCGGTGACCACTGGACGCTGCGACGTGCGGTCCATCATCGCGTCGATGTCGCGGTCGTAGTACATGTTGAACGCGGCGGCGCCACCGGCGGACAGATAGCCGCCGACGCAGGTCGCGAGGACCAGCCACAGGTCCGGCACGCCCTGGGCGGCCAGGAACATGACCGGCACCGTGGTCATCAGCAGCAGCTCGATGACGCGCGGCTTGGTCAGCGTCACGAACGCCTTGACCCGGGCCCCGAACGGCCGGCGGCCGGGAAGCCGCTGCCCGAGGCTCGATTCGCTCGTTTCGAGCACCCCCGCAGGACGGGATTCGACGGCCGTCACGCACACCCCTGGTGGAAGCAAGAACCAGCAAGCACCGGAGATGAAACCCCGGTAAAGACTTGCGCGTACCACGCCACTCTAGACGTAGCGGATACGCCGCCTGCCGCCGGGGTCGGGTCGTGTTGATGCCCCTCGAAGACCTGCGCGGACGCCCCGTACAACGTCCGGAACGCTGTATTCCATGGCTCTCGGAGAGAACTCCGAGGGAATGCCACGACCTTGAGATTCGTTTCGTATGGCGTTGAGTGGAACTCGAAAAGATGACCGTTCTTACAGGGGTAGGCTCGACCTCGCCGGTGTGCACACGGTCACCGGACAGCGACATTGTGGAGAGGAGCCCTGACTCAGGGTGAGCACCAAGCCGACTACCACAGACCTCGAATGGACCGATCTGGACCAGCGGGCCGTGGACACCGCCCGCGTCCTGGCCATGGACTCCGTACAGAAGGTCGGTAACGGCCACCCTGGCACGGCCATGAGTCTCGCGCCCGCCGCGTACCTTCTCTTCCAGAAGCTCATGCGGCACGACCCCTCCGACGCGGACTGGGCGGGCCGTGACCGGTTCGTCCTCTCCCCCGGGCACACCAGCCTCACTCTCTACGTCCAGCTCTACCTGGCGGGCTTCGGCCTGGAGCTGGAGGACCTGAAGTCCTTCCGCACCTGGGGCAGCCTCACCCCGGGCCACCCGGAGTACGGCCACACCACCGGTGTGGAGACCACCACCGGGCCGCTCGGCCAGGGCATCGCGAACGCGGTGGGCATGGCGATGGCCGCCCGCTACGAGCGCGGTCTTTTCGACCCGGAGGCGCCCGAGGGCGCCTCCCCGTTCGACCACACCATCTGGGCGATCGTCTCCGACGGCGACCTGGAGGAGGGCATCTCCGCCGAGGCGTCCTCGCTGGCCGGACACCAGAAGCTGGGCAACATCGTCGCGCTGTACGACGACAACCACATCTCCATCGAGGGTGACACCGCCACCGCGCTGTCCGAGGACGTACTGAAGCGGTACGAGGCGTACGGCTGGCACGTCCAGCGCATCGAGCAGGCGGCCAGCGGCGACTTCGACATCGAGCAGCTGTACGCGGCGCTCAAGGCGGCGCAGGACGAGACCGAGCGCCCCTCGATCATCGCCGCCCGCACGATCATCGCCTGGCCCGCGCCGAACGCGCAGAACACCGAGGCGTCCCACGGCTCCGCGCTCGGCGCCGACGAAGTCGCCGCCACCAAGCGGGTCCTGGGCTTCGACCCCGAGCAGCACTTCCAGGTCGACACCGAGGTGATCAACCACGCCCGCGGGCTGGTCGACCGCGGCCGCGAGGCGCACGCCGCCTGGGACAAGAAGCTCCAGGAGTGGCGCAACAACAACCCCGCGCGCGCCGCCGAGTTCGACCGCATCACCGCCGGTGAGCTGCCGGAGGGCTGGGAGAGCGCGCTGCCCGTCTTCGAGGCGGGCAAGGACGTCGCCACCCGCAAGGCGTCCGGCCAGGTGCTCAAGGCGCTCGGCGGGGTGCTCCCGGAGCTGTGGGGCGGCTCGGCCGACCTCGCCGGTTCCAACAACACCACCATCGACGCGTCCTCGTCCTTCCTCCCCAAGGACAACCCGCTGCCGGAGGCCGACCCGTACGGGCGGACGATCCACTTCGGCATCCGCGAGCACGCCATGGGCTCGACCATGAACGGCATCGCGCTGCACGGCAACACCCGTGTCTACGGCGGTACGTTCCTCGTCTTCTCCGACTACATGCGCCCGGCCGTGCGGCTGGCCGCGCTGATGAAGCTGCCGGTCACCTACGTGTGGACGCACGACTCCATCGGCCTCGGCGAGGACGGCCCCACCCACCAGCCGGTCGAGCACCTGTCCGCGCTGCGCGCCATCCCGGGCCTGAACATCGTCCGCCCGGCCGACGCCAACGAGACCGCCATCGCCTGGCGCGAGATCACCCGCCGCCACGGCGCCAACCCTGCCCCGCACGGCCTCGCGCTCACCCGGCAGAACGTGCCGACGTACGAGGCCGACGAGAACGCCGCCAAGGGCGGTTACGTCCTGTTCGAGGCCGAGGGCGGCCAGCCGCAGGTGATCCTGATCGGCACCGGCTCCGAGGTCCAGCTCGCCGTCGAGGCGCGCGAGCAGCTCCAGGCCGCCGGTGTGCCGACCCGCGTCGTCTCGATGCCCTCGATCGAGTGGTTCGAGGAGCAGGACAAGGGGTACCGCGACAGCGTGCTGCCGCCGTCCGTGAAGGCGCGCGTGGCCGTCGAGGCCGGTATCGGTCTGACCTGGTACCGCTACGTCGGCGAGGCGGGCCGCATCGTCTCGCTGGAGCACTTCGGCGCCTCCGCCGACTACAAGGTGCTCTACCGGGAGTTCGGCCTGACGGCCGACGCCGTGGTCACCGCCGCCCGCGAGTCCCTGGACGCCGCCGGGCAGTGAGCCCGCATCCGACTTGAACAGCGACGAGCAACAGGAGACACACCCCATGACAGACGCACTCAAGCGGCTGGCCGACGAAGGCGTCGCGATCTGGCTCGACGACCTCTCCCGGAAGCGGATCACCTCCGGCAATCTCGCCGAACTGATCGACCAGCAGCACGTCGTCGGCGTCACCACCAACCCGTCGATCTTCCAGAAGGCGATCTCCGGCGGCGACGGTTACGAGCAGCAGCTCACCGATCTCGCGGCCCGCAAGGTCACCGTCGAGGAAGCCGTCCGGATGATCACCACCGCGGACGTCCGGGACGCCGCCGACATCCTGCGCCCGGTCCACGACGCGACCGGCGGTCAGGACGGCCGGGTCTCCATCGAGGTCGACCCGCGGCTGGCCCACAACACGGCCGCCACCATCGCCGAGGCCAAGCAGCTGGCCTGGCTGGTGGACCGCCCGAACACCTTCATCAAGATCCCGGCCACCCAGGCGGGACTCCCGGCGATCACCGAGGTGATCGGCCTGGGCATCAGCGTCAACGTCACGCTGATCTTCTCCCTGGAGCGCTACCGCGCGGTCATGGACGCCTACCTGGCCGGTCTGGAGAAGGCGAAGGCCGCCGGCCTCGACATCTCCAAGATCCACTCGGTGGCGTCCTTCTTCGTGTCCCGGGTGGACACCGAGATCGACAAGCGCATCGACAAGCTCGGCACCGACGAGGCCAAGGCGCTGCGCGGCAAGGCCGCCCTGGCCAACGCCCGCCTCGCCTTCCAGGCGTACGAGGAGGTCTTCGGCTCCGAGCGCTGGGCCGCCCTGGACCGGGCGAACGCCAACCGGCAGCGCCCGCTGTGGGCCTCGACCGGCGTCAAGGACCCGGCCTACAAGGACACCCTGTACGTCGACGATCTGGTCGCCCCGGGCACCGTGAACACGATGCCGGAAGCCACCCTCGACGCGGTCGGCGACCACGGCGAGATCAAGGGCAACACCGTGGCCGGTGCCTACGAGCAGGCCAAGGCCGACATCGAGGCGCTGGCCTCGATCGGCATCTCGTACGACGAGGTCGTACAGCTTCTGGAGGACGAGGGCGTCGAGAAGTTCGAGGCGTCCTGGAACGACCTGCTGAAGTCCACCGAGGCGGAGCTGAACCGCCTCGCACCGTCGGAGGCGTGAACACCTTGACCATCAGCAGCAATCCGCTGCGTGACCCGAAGGACCGGCGGCTCCCGCGCATCGCGGGGCCGTCCGGCCTGGTCATCTTCGGGGTCACCGGTGACTTGTCCCGCAAGAAGCTGATGCCCGCCGTCTACGACCTGGCCAACCGCGGCCTGCTGCCGCCGGGCTTCTCGCTCGTCGGCTTCGCCCGCCGCGACTGGGAGCACGAGGACTTCGCCCAGGTCGTCCACGACGCCGTGAAGGAACACGCGCGGACCCCGTTCCGCGAAGAGGTCTGGCAGCAGCTCGCCGAGGGATTCCGCTTCGTACCCGGGGAGTTCTCCGACGACGAGGCGTTCGAGAAGCTGCGGGCGACCATAGAGGAGCTGGACAAGGCCCGCGGCACCGGCGGCAACTTCGCCTTCTACCTCTCGGTGCCGCCCAAGTTCTTCCCCAACGTGGTGCAGCAGCTCAAGAAGCACGGGCTGTCCGACGGGCAGAACCACTCCTGGCGGCGCGCCGTCATCGAGAAGCCCTTCGGCCACGACCTGGAGAGCGCCCAGGAGCTGAACCAGGTCGTCCACGAGGTCTTCCGGCCCAGCGATGTCTTCCGGATCGACCACTACCTGGGCAAGGAGACAGTCCAGAACATCCTGGCGCTGCGCTTCGCCAACACCATGTTCGAGCCGCTGTGGAACCGTTCGTACGTCGACCACGTACAGATCACCATGGCCGAGGACATCGGCATCGGCGGCCGCGCGGGCTACTACGACGGCATCGGCGCCGCCCGGGACGTCATCCAGAACCACCTGCTCCAGCTGCTCGCCCTGACCGCCATGGAGGAGCCCGCCTCCTTCGACGCCAAGGCGCTGGTCACCGAGAAGCTGAAGGTGCTCAACGCCGTCAAGCTGCCGCGTGAACTGGGCAAGCACACCGTGCGCGGCCAGTACGCACACGGCTGGCAGGGCGGCGAGGAGGTGCGCGGCTACCTCGAAGAGGACGGCATCGACCCGGAGTCGAATACCGACACCTACGCCGCGGTCAAGCTGGAGATCGACAACCGCCGCTGGGCGGGCGTCCCCTTCTACCTGCGCACCGGCAAGCGGCTGGGGCGCCGGGTCACCGAGATCGCCGTGGTCTTCCAGCGCGCCCCGCACTCCCCCTTCGATGCCACCGACACCCAGGAGCTGGGGCAGAACGCCCTGGTCATCCGGGTGCAGCCGGACGAGGGCGTCACCATCCGGTTCGGCTCCAAGGTGCCCGGCACCTCCATGGAGATCCGCGATGTGACGATGGACTTCCAGTACGGCGAGTCCTTCACCGAGTCCAGCCCCGAGGCGTACGAGCGGCTGCTGCTCGACGTCCTGCTGGGCGACGCGAACCTCTTCCCGCGCCACCAGGAGGTGGAGGAGTCCTGGCGGATCCTCGACCCGATCGAGGAGTACTGGGACAAGCACGGGAAGCCCGAGCAGTACACGGCCGGTACCTGGGGGCCGAAGGCCGCGGACGAGATGCTCGCACGAGACGGACGGAGCTGGCGGCGGCCATGAACATCGATCTCACGGACACCACGTCCAGCCGGATCAACTCCGCTCTGGTCCAGGCGCGCCGGGCCACCGGCACCCCGGCCGTGGGCATGGTGCTCACCCTCGTCATCGTCACCGACGAGGGCAACCACTACGACGCGCTGAAGGCCGCGAGCGAGGCATCCAAGGAACACCCCTCGCGCATCCTGGTCGTCATCAAGCGGCCGGGCCGCTCGCCGCGCGACCGCAAGATGGCCCGGATGGACGCCGAGGTCCGGGTCGGCGGCGAGACCGGCACCGGTGAGACGGTCCTGCTTCGGCTCCACGGCGAACTCGCCAACCACGCCTACTCGGTGGTCCTGCCGCTGCTGCTGCCGGACGCCCCGGTCGTGGTGTGGTGGCCCGAGGACGCCCCGGAGCACCCCGCCAAGGACCTGCTGGGGCAGCTGGCCCAGCGCCGCATCACCGACGCCCAGGCCACCGAGGACCCGGTCGCCACGCTGGGCCTGCGGGCCGAGACGTACACCCCGGGCGACACCGACCTGGCGTGGACCCGGATCACCCCGTGGCGCAGTGTGCTGGCGGCAGCCCTGGACCAGAAGCACTCGAAGATCACCTCCGCGGTCGTCGAGGGCGAGGCGTACAACCCGAGCAGCGAACTGCTCGCGCTGTGGCTCGCCGAGCGGCTGCGGGTCCCGGTCGACCGGCAGATCTCCGAGGGCCCGGGGCTGACCGCGGTGCGGCTGGAGACGGCCGACGGCGTGATCTGCCTGGACCGGGCCGACGGTGCGCTGGCCGAGCTGGCGATGCCGGGCCAGCCGGACCGGCACGTCGCGCTCCAGCGGCGGGAGATGTCGGAGCTGATCGCCGAGGAGCTGCGGCGGCTGGACCCGGACGAGATGTACGCGATCTCGGTGAAGTTCGGCGTGAACAAGCTGAACGGCGGCGGTGCGGCCCGGCACAACCCGGCGCCCGCCGCGGCAGCCAATGGTGGCGGCACCGCGACCGCCGAGGCGCCCGCGCCCCCGGCCCCGCCCCGGCCGCCGCTGCCGACGCGCGACCCGGGCTCGGCTCCGTCCCCGACGAACACCCCTGCCCCGCCGCAGGCCCCGGCCCAGCCACCGGCGGCTCCTTCAGCCCCTTCGTCCCCTCCGGCTCCGAAGCCCTCGGACCTGAAGCCGGGCGGAAAGGCCGAGGGAAAGGGCAACGGAAAGGCGGAGAAGTGAGCGCTCCGCAGGTCGTCGTCCACCGCGACAAGGAGCTGATGGCCCAGGCGGCCGCGGCCCGGCTGATCACGAAGATCGTGGACGCCCAGGCCGCCCGGGGCTCCGCCTCCGTCGTCCTGACCGGCGGCCGCAACGGCAACGGCCTGCTGTCCGCCCTCGCCGCGTCCCCCGCGCGCGACGCGGTGGACTGGTCGCGGCTGGACCTGTGGTGGGGCGACGAGCGGTTCCTGCCCGACGGCCACCCCGACCGGAACGTCACCCAGGCCCGGGAGGCGCTGCTGGACGCGGTCGACCTGGACCCGGCGCGGGTGCACCCGATGCCCGCGTCCGACGGTCCGCACGGCGGCGACGTGGAGGCCGCCGCGGAGGCGTACGGCATCGAGCTGGGCCGCGCCGCGCGGCCGGAGAACCACGGCGCGGCGCCGTCCTTCGACGTAGCTCTGCTGGGCGTCGGGCCGGACACCCATGTGGCCTCGCTCTTCCCCGAGCTGCCGGGCGTCCGGGAGACCGAGCGGACGGTGGTCGCGGTGCGCGGCGCGCCCAAGCCGCCGCCCACCCGGGTCTCGCTGACGCTGCCCGCGATCCGCGCGGCCCGGGAGGTGTGGCTGCTGGCCGCCGGTGAGGACAAGGCGAAGGCGGTGACCATCGCCCTGTCGGGGGCCGGGGAGATCCAGGCCCCGGCGGCGGGCGCGTACGGCCGCAGTCGCACCCTGTGGCTGCTGGACCGGGCGGCGGCGAGCGGTCTACCGCGCGAGCTGTACCCACCGGCCTCGCCATAAGGCTCCTTCACCCAGCGATCCCCCGTGCGCCTGCGTGCGCACGGGGGATCGCTGCTGTTCGGGGCGTCGCTGCTGCTCGGGGCGTCTCAGCGGCCGCGCAGCGAGCGGTACGTGGCGACGAGGCGGGCCGTGGAGGCGTCGAGCCCCGGCACCTCGGCGCCCTCGGTCAGCGCGGGCTCGACCCGCTTGGCGAGCACCTTGCCCAGCTCGACGCCCCACTGGTCGAAGGAGTCGATGTTCCAGATGGCGCCCTGCACGAACACCTTGTGCTCGTAGAGCGCGATCAGCTGGCCGAGCACCGCCGGGCTCAGCTCGGCGGCCAGGATGGTGGTGGTGGGGCGGTTGCCCTGGAAGGTCTTGTGCGGCACCAGCTCCGGGGGCACGCCCTCGGCGGCGACCTCTTCCGGCGTCTTGCCGAAGGCCAGCGCCTGCCCCTGGGCGAAGAGGTTGGCCATCAGCAGATCGTGCTGGGCCACCAGCCCGGGCCGCAGGTCATCCACCGGCTTGGCGAAGCCGATCAGATCGGCCGGGATCAGCTTGGTGCCCTGGTGGAGCAGCTGGTAGTAGGCGTGCTGGCCGTTGGTGCCGGGGGTGCCCCAGACCACCGGGCCGGTCTGCCAGCGGACCGGCTCGCCCTCCCGGTCCACCGACTTGCCGTTGGACTCCATGTCCAGCTGCTGGAGGTAGGCGGTGAACTTGGACAGGTAGTGGCTGTAGGGCAGGACGGCGTGCGCCTGGGCGTCGTGGAAGTCGCCGTACCAGACGCCCAGCAGGCCGAGCAGCAGCGGTACGTTCTGCTCCGGCGGGGCGGTGGTGAAGTGCTCGTCCACGAGGTGGAACCCGGCCAGCATCTCGCGGAAGCAGTCCGGGCCGATGGCGACCATCAGGGACAGGCCGATCGCCGAGTCGTACGAATACCGGCCGCCGACCCAGTCCCAGAACTCGAACATGTTGTCCGTGTTGATGCCGAACTCGGCGACCTTCTCCGCGGCGGTCGACACCGCCACGAAGTGCTTCGCGACGGCCTCGTCACCGGCCCCGAGCCCGCTCAGCAGCCACTCGCGGGCGGAGACGGCGTTGGTGATGGTCTCGATAGTGGTGAAGGTCTTGGAGGCGACGATGAACAGCGTCTCCGCCGGGTCCAGGTCGCGCACCGCCTCATGGAGATCGGCGCCGTCCACATTGGAGACGAAGCGGAACACCAGCTCGCGGTCGGTGTAGGCGCGCAGCGCCTCGTACGCCATCGCCGGGCCCAGGTCGGAGCCCCCGATGCCGATGTTGACGATGTTCTTGATGGGCATGCCGGTGTGGCCGTGCCAGTCCCGGGCCCGGATCCGGTCGGCGAACACGCTCATCTTGGTGAGGACCGCGTGCACCTCGGGGACGACGTCCTCGCCGTCCACCGTGATGACCGCCGAGCGGGGCGCGCGCAGCGCGGTGTGCAGCACCGCGCGGTTCTCGGTGGTGTTGATCTTATGACCGCGGAACATCGCGTCCCGCAGGGCGGTCACGCCGGTCGCCGACGCCAGCTCGCGCAGCAACCGCAGCGTCTCGTCCGTCACCAGGTTCTTGGAGTAGTCGACATGGAGATCGCCGACCTGGAGCGTGAACCTGCTCGCGCGCTCCGGGTCGTTCGCGAACAGCTCGCGCAGATGCGCGTCGCCCAGCGCCTTGCGGTGCTCGGCCAGTGCGCTCCACTCCGGCAGCTGATCGAGCCTGGTGCGGCCTTCTGCGTTCATCTCGGACATCAGCCCACTTCTCATCGGTGCCTGGCCCCCGTTGTCCACCAACCTAATTGACGGTAGCCCGCGGCACTGACAACGGCCCGGCCGCGCACCCCCGTCAGGGGTGCCCGGCCGGGCCGTCGTCGCGCGCTGTCGCTGGGCTCTGCTCAGATCTCGCCGCGGAGCTTGGCGAGCGCCTCGGCGAGGATCGCCTCGCCGTCGGCGTCGCTGCGCCGCTCCCGCACGTAGGCGAGGTGCGTCTTGTACGGCTCGGTGCGGGGCGGGTCCGGCGGGTTGTCCCGGTCCTTGCCGGCCGGGAAGCCACAGCGGGGGCAGTCCCACGTGTCCGGGATCTGCGCGTCGCTGGCAAAGCTCGGCACGGTCTCGTGCCCGTTCGAGCACCAGAAGGAGATGCGCAGGCGCGGCGCCGATTCGCCTCGCTCGGCTTCTCCCATCGGCCCCGCTCCGACCCGACTTCCACGGATCGCGTTGCCACTTGCCACGGTCGTAACTCCCTGCGTGATGGTGCCGCGAAGCATCGAATGGCGGCCCCGCTGCCCGGCGCCCCAGACTACGTAAGGCCCAACGCGCGTCCATCGAGAGGAGTTACACCCGCCCTTGAGGACGCCACCCCATGATAGGCCGCGAATCCGCCGCACTGACGACGGTACGTCAGTTATCGGGCCGGAATCGGGCCCCGACCGCGCTTCGGTCGAACGTCAGTCGAGCTTCATCAACAGGCCGAGCACGACGATGACGACGAACCACAGCAACCCGACCACGATGGTGATGCGGTCCAGGTTGCGCTCAGCGACCGAAGAGCCACCGACGGAGGACTGCATTCCGCCACCGAACATGTCGGACAGACCCCCGCCCTTCCCCTTGTGCATGAGCACCAGCATCATCATCAAAAGGCTCAAGATGATGAGGGCGATCGAAAACCCCATGATCACGGCTGGACCAACTCTCTCGGGCTCGTTACGGACGGTTTCTTACGGGAGACGGGGGCCGGGGAGGCGCGAAATGCGCCACCACGACCCCCGACAGAGTACGACGAGGCCCGGCTCAGGGCCTACTCACTGGTCGCGGAATCGAACGATCTTGACGAATTCGTCCGCGTCCAGCGCGGCGCCGCCGATCAGGGCGCCGTCCACATCCGGCTGCGCCATGATCGCCGCCACGTTCCCGGACTTCACCGAGCCGCCGTACTGGATCCGGACCTTGTCGGCCAGCTCCTGGCTGTACAGCTCGGCCAGCCGGCCGCGGATGGCCCCGCAGACCTCCTGGGCGTCCTCGGGGGTGGCGACCTCGCCGGTGCCGATCGCCCAGACCGGCTCGTACGCGATCACGATGGTCTCGGCCTGCTCGGCCGGGACGTCATTGAGGGCGCCGTCCAGCTGCGCGAGGGTGTACGCCACCTGCTGGCCCGCCTTGCGGATGTCCAGGCCCTCGCCCACGCACAGGATGGGGGTGAGGTCGTTACGGAAGGCCGCCTTGACCTTGCCGTTGCAGATCTCGTCGGTCTCCGCGTGGTACTGGCGGCGCTCCGAGTGGCCGATGGCCACATAGGTGCACTTCAGCTTGGAGAGCATCGGACCGGAGATCTCGCCGGTGTACGCGCCGGAGTCGTGCGCGGAGATGTCCTGGGCGCCGTACTTGATCTTCAGCTTGTCGCCGTCGACCAGGGTCTGCACCGACCGCAGATCGGTGAAGGGCGGCAGAACCGCGACCTCGACGGCCTCGTAGTCCTTTTCGGCGAGCGCGAAGGCGAGCTTCTGGACGTGGGCGATGGCCTCGAGGTGGTTGAGGTTCATCTTCCAGTTGCCCGCCATCAGCGGGGTGCGGTCACTCACGGTGTTCAGTCCTCCAGTGCGGCGAGGCCGGGGAGCGTCTTGCCCTCGAGGTATTCGAGGCTCGCTCCGCCGCCGGTCGAGATATGGCCGAAAGCGGATTCGTCGAAGCCCAGGATGCGGACGGCCGCGGCGGAGTCGCCGCCGCCCACCACGGTGAAGGCGGGGCTGTCGAGGAGCGCCTGGGCCACGGCCTTGGTGCCGTCGGCGTAGTCGGGGTGCTCGAAGACGCCCATCGGGCCGTTCCAGAAGACGGTGGCCGTGTCGGCGAGCTTCGAGGCGTACAGCTTGCGGGTGTCCGGACCGATGTCCAACCCCTCCAGGTCGGCCGGGATGGCGTCCGCGGGGACGACCTGCGGATGCGCCGGGGCCTTGGTCTTCAGGTCCGGGAACCCGTCCGCCGCGAGGACGTCGACGGGCAGCACGAACTCCACGCCGCGCTCCTGCGCCCGCCGCAGGTACTCCTGGACGGCCGGGACCTGGTCCTCCTGGAGCAGCGACTTGCCGACCTCGTGGCCCTGGGCCTTGAGGAAGGTGTACGCCATGCCGCCGCCGATCAGGATGCGGTCGGCCTTCTCCAGCAGGTGGTCGATGACGCCGAGCTTGTCGGAGACCTTGGCGCCGCCGAGGACCACCGCGTACGGCCGCTGGACGTCCTCGGTGAGCTTCTTCAGGACGCTGACCTCGGTGGCGATCAGCCCGCCCGCGGCGTGCGGCAGCCGCGCCGGGAGGTCGTACACGGAGGCGTGCTTGCGGTGCACCGCGCCGAAGCCGTCGCCCACGTAGAGGTCGGCGAGGGCGGCGAGCCGGTCCGCGAAGGCGCCGCGCTCGGCGTCGTCCTTGCTGGTCTCACCGGCATTGAAGCGCAGGTTCTCCAGCAGCGCGACCTCGCCCGCGGCGAGCCCCGCGACGGTGGCCCGGGCGCTGTCGTCCACGGTGTCGGTCGCGAACGCGACCTGCTTGCCGAGGAGTTCGCCGAGCCGCTTGGCGACCGGGGCGAGCGAGAACTGCGGGTCGGGCGCGCCCTTGGGGCGGCCGAGGTGCGAGGCGACGACCACCTTGGCGCCCGCGTCCAGGAGCGCGGAGATGGTCGGCACGGCGGCGCGGATCCGGCCGTCGTCGGTGATCGTCTCGCCGTCGAGCGGGACGTTGAGGTCGGCGCGGACGAAGACCCGCTTCCCGTCGACCTGGAGATCGTCAATCGTCTTCACAGAGTGACTCCTTGTTCATGGCACGGGGCCCGTTACGACGTGTGCCGTAGCGGGCCCCGTTCTCGCTCATCGCGGCAGGGTCAGAGCCGGCCGCCGACGTAGACGGTCAGGTCGACGAGGCGGTTGGAGTAGCCCCACTCGTTGTCGTACCAGCCGACGACCTTGACCTGCTTGCCCTGGACCATGGTCAGGGAGGAGTCGAAGGTGCAGGACGCCGGCCAGTTGACGATGTCCGAGGAGACGATCGGGTCCTCGGTGTACTCCAGGACCCCCTTGAGCTGCCCCTCGGCGGCCTTCTGGAAGGCGGTGTTGATCTCGTCCTTGGTGACCTCGCGGTCCAGCTCCAGGACCAGGTCGGTGACCGAGCCGGTCGGGACCGGGACGCGCATCGCGATGCCGTCCAGCTTGCCCTTGAGCTGCGGCAGGACCAGGGCGGTGGCCTTGGCGGCGCCGGTGGAGGTCGGGATGATGTTCTCCGCGGCGGCGCGGGCGCGGCGCAGGTCCTTGTGCGGGAAGTCAAGGATGCGCTGGTCGTTGGTGTACGCGTGGACCGTCGTCATCATGCCCTTGACGATGCCGAAGTTCTCGTCGAGAACCTTGGCCATCGGCGCCACACAGTTGGTGGTGCAGGAGGCGTTGGAGATGACGTCGTGCTGGGACGCGTCGTACTTGTCCTGGTTGACGCCCATCACGATCGTGATGTCCTCGTCCTTGGCGGGCGCGGAGATCAGGACCTTCTTGGCGCCTGCGGCCAGGTGCTTGGCCGCGTCGTCACGCTTGGTGAAGATGCCGGTGGACTCGACGACGATGTCGGCTCCCAGCTCTCCCCACGGAAGGGCGGCCGGGTCGCGCTCGGCCATGGTCTTGAAGGTCTGGTTGCCCACCGTGATGGTGTCCTCGGTGTGGCTGACCTCGTGCTTCAGCCGTCCGAGGATGGAGTCGTACTTCAGCAGGTGCACCAGGGTGGCATTGTCGGTCAGGTCGTTGACACCGACGATCTCGATGTCCGCGCCCTGCTCCAGGAGCGCGCGGAAGTAGTTGCGACCGATGCGGCCAAAGCCGTTGATGCCTACGCGGATCGTCACGAACCGATCTCCTCGTTGGTGTGCCGGTCTGGACGCCGGCGAGCTGTTTGGGAATCCCCGACCGCCTCCGACCCTACCGCTATCACGGAACGTCCGTGACATTGGCGTCGGCGGCCCATGACCACCGGAAAGGGGCATGGGCCGCCGATTCAGTCACGATTCGTCACACTCTGTCAACGGCGCAGCGCACGCAGCGCGCTCCCCACGAGCGACGCCCGCTGGGCGGCGTCCCGTACGTGTTCCAGGCCGAAGCCGAGCAGCACGGTGTCCCGGGTGGTGACCGCGGCCGCGGTGCGGAACAGCTCCTTCGAGCGCGTCCAGTCCGCCGCGTTCGCGGGGCTGCCCTCCGGCGGCCCCGGTACCGACCAGGGGCCGAGCGCCGTTTCGAAGCCCTCGGCGTCCCGCGTGTCGCCGCCGGTGACGAGCGCGGTGCCGTCGACGAAGGCGCCGCGGCCGCCGACGCTCGAATCGGTGACGTACGAGAGGGCCAGTTCGACCTTCTCGCCCGCGTAGCGGCTCAGATCCAGGGTGACCGGCTTCCAGCCGCCCGAGGAGCCCGTGAAGCTGTTCCAGGCGCCCGTGCCGCCCTCGGCGCGGCAGCCATCGTCGGTGGCCGTCAGATAGCGCTTCAGGAACGGGTGGGCGGTCAGCAGGAAGCCCGCCTCGCACTCGGCCGGGACCCGGTCCGAGCTGGCGCCGCCCGCGTCCGGGAGCGTGGTCCAGTCGTCCTCGCCGACGGTGTGCGCCTCGGCGATCACATGGTCGTAGCCGGGCTCGGTGTCGTAGCTGAGCCGGAAGGTCAGGCTCGGCTCGTCCTCGGCGCTCACCCCGGTCAGGTCGACGGTGCGGGACAGCCGCGTCCAGGAGCTGTTCCGGTGGACGGCGGCGGCCATCCACTCGCCTTCGTAGGGCTGGTACGGGGTGCGTGCGCCGGAGTACGCGCCCGCGCCCGCGCTGCGGAACTGCGGGAAGTCCTCCGGCGGCAGCACATCGGAGGTGACGGTGTACGCGCCCGCGGCGTCCAGGGGGTTGCCGGGCGCGTCGCCGAGCGTCGCGGAGGTGCCGTCGAGCGCCCCGCCGCCCTGGTACTCGGGCGGCGACTGCATCGTGAGGCGGCCGTCGGCGCCCAGGTAGTACTGGCTGAAGTCGTCGGTGTCGGCCGGGCCCACCACGGAGCTGCCACCCGCCTGCTCACCGGTGGTGATCAGCTTGCCGCCCTCGTTGAGGTAGTCGCGCACGGCGAGCAGGGTGGCGCCGCCGGGCTTCTGGGCGCCGGTGTACCAGAGCACCGTCCTGAAGTGACCGAGCACCCCGAGCGCGGACGGCGCCCCCTGGGTGGCCACGTCCCAGACGGCGGCCTTGCGGCCGTTCCGGGCGAGCGCGTCGGTGTACGCGGCGAGGTGCAGGGCCGGGGAGTCGCCGCCCTCCTCGGCGATCACCAGCGTGTCGGCGCGGGGCCGCTCGGCGACGGTGTAGGTGAACGGCTCGCTCGCGGTCCGCTCGCCGTCCTCCGTACGGCCGGTGAACCACACCTCCACGGTGTCGCCGGGGTCCGCGCCCCTGACCGCGGCCCGGTACTGGTCGAAGTGGATGTTGTCCTCGCCGCCGTAGGTCTCGCCGCCCTTCCAGGGCCGCAGGGAGGCGGTGTGGGTGCGCCCGCCGTTCAACCGGTAGGCGAGCGTCTTGGCGCGGACGCTCTTGCGGGCGGTGACGGAGACGTCCTGGGCGGCGCCGCGGGCGTAGGAGGTGGTGAAGGCGTCCGGGGTGAAGTCGGGCGCGGTCATGCCGACCGATGACGACGGCTGGTCGGGGTGCCGGGCTGTCTCGGCGACGGAGAGCGCGAAGGGGATGTTCTTGGCGAACTCCTGCTGGATCAGCTTCTCGTCGTCCGGGAAGGTGAAGACGGACGCGCAGTCGCGCGGCTGCCAGGCGTCGTTCGGGTCGATGGTGGAGGCGGTCTGACAGGTCGACATCTCCGGGGTGAACATCATCATCCCGTTGACGTTGGCCGCGTGGCCGTCGGCCTCGCCGTTGGTGGTGTACAGCTCCGAGGACACCTGCGGGTGGTAGCCGGGGATCGCGGAGTGCTCGGGGGTGCCCGCGAGCGCCTTGTACAGCACGTCGTCGGGGGTCGGCGTGGCGACCTGCCAGCCGACGCCGTAGAGCAGCAGTTCGGCGGCCGAGTGGTAGTTGATGCCGTAGGCGAAGCCGATGCGCTTCTCGAAGCGGTCCAGCGCCTTGGTCTCGGGCTCGGAGCCGGGGGCGGGGCCGCGGTAGGTCTCGCCTGCCGGGTCGGCGGAGGACCCCTCGTTGTCGTAGCCCCACTTGTAGGGGAAGTTGCGGTTGGGGTCGACGCCGTCGCCCGGGGCGATCTTGCCGTCGCCGTTGTTGTCCCGCAGGGTCTTGCGCCATTGGCGGTTGGCCGGGCTCTGATGCGTGTAGTCGTACCCGTCCGGGTTGGCGGAGAGCACGAACCACAGCTCGGTGCGGTCCACGATCCTGGTGACGCGGTCGTCCTTGCCGTAGTTGTCCAGGTAGTAGTGCATCAGCCGCCGGGTCATCTCCGGGGTGATCCACTCACGGGCGTGCTGGTTGGACATGTACAGCACCGACGGCTTGCTGCCGTCGCGGCTCTTCGCGGCGCCCTTGGTGAGCTTGAGCGCGAGGATGTCCTTGCCCTGGGTGGTCTTGCCGATGCTGATCACCTTGGTGAGACCGGGATGCGTCTGTCCGGTCTCGACGATCTCCTGCCGGAGCCCGCCGTCGCCGCTGTACGGGCGGAAGACGCCGTCGCCCGCGGCCTTCACGCGGCCCAGGGTCCGCTGCGAGAGCTTCTTCTCGGTGAGCGCCACGCCCTGGCCGCGCAGCGCGGCGGCCTGAGTGCGGGTCAGATACAGCTCGACCGGTCCCGCGCCCTTCTCGGGCACCTGCGTGCCGAGTTCCGTGCCGTCCACGCCCGCCCTCAGGAGCAGCGGGATCTGGGCCCGGGTGACCTGGGCGGTCCATACGGTGAGTGCCTCGCCCGCGGTGTCGGCCGCGGGTTGTGCGTGGGCCGCGGGTGTGGCGGCCAGTCCGGTGAGGAGTAAGGAAGCCAGTGCCGCGGCCGAGCCGACCGCTCTCGCCGTGCGTCTCCATCCGGCCTTGCGTGTCTTCATGAGCCCCCCTGACTGTCGTTCCGACGTGTGGGTGCACCGACGCATAAGCCTCATGTCGGCACATGGCCATGTCAACAGCGGCTCGCGGCGATGATCCGATGGTGTGACCACCCGGCTCCCCGTACGGCCCCGGACGCACCGCGCCCCCGGGTCCACACGGGGAACCGGGGGCGCGGGACGCGATGGGCGGTCAGCCGACCATGCCCTCGGCCATCTCGTCGGTCAGGCTCGACTCCGTACCCGGAATGCCCAGGTCCTGGGCCCGCTTGTCGGCCATGGCGAGCAGCCTGCGGATACGGCCCGCGACGGCGTCCTTGGTCAGCGGCGGGTCGGCGAGCGCGCCCAGCTCCTCCAGGGACGCCTGCTTGTGCTCCATGCGCAGCCGCCCGGCCGCGGCCAGGTGCTCGGGCACCTCCTCGCCCAGGATCTCCAGCGCGCGCTGCACCCGGGCGCCCGCGGCGACGGCGGCCCGGGCCGAGCGGCGCAGGTTGGCGTCGTCGAAGTTGGCCAGCCGGTTGGCGGTCGCCCGCACCTCGCGGCGCATCCGCCGCTCCTCCCAGGCGAGCACCGACTCGTGCGCCCCCAGCCGCGTCAACAGCGCGCCGATGGCATCACCGTCCCGGACGACCACCCGGTCCACCCCGCGCACCTCGCGCGCCTTCGCCGCGATCTGGAGCCGACGGGCGGCGCCGACCAGCGCCAGCGCGGCTTCCGGGCCGGGGCAGGTCACCTCCAGGGAGGACGAGCGGCCGGGCTCGGTGAGCGAGCCGTGGGCGAGGAACGCCCCGCGCCAGGCGGCCTCGGCGTCACAGGTGGCGCCGGAGACGACCTGCGGCGGCAGCCCGCGGATCGGCCGGCCGCGGCCGTCGACCAGGCCGGTCTGGCGGGCCAGCTGATCACCGCCCGCCACCACCCGCACCACGTACCGACTGCCGCGGCGCAGCCCTCCGGGGGCCATCACCACCAGATCGGAGGAGTGCCCGAAGATCTCCAGGATGTCCTTGCGGACCCTGCGGGCCGCGATGCCCGTATCCAGCTCCGCCTCGATCACGATGCGCCCGCTCACCAGGTGCAGGCCGCCCGCGAACCGCAGGATCGCCGAGACCTCCGCTTTCCGGCAGCAGGTGCGGGTGACGGGGAGCCGGGAGATTTCATCCTTCACCGCTGCCGTCATCGCCATGGGCCGATCCTTCCATGCATCCGAAAAATACGGTCGTACGCGGCCGCCAGAAGCTCCGGGTCATGCTTCGGGGAACCGTCGGTCGCGGCTACCGGCGCCAGCTCGACCGTGCCGCCCAGTCGCTTCGCGGCATCGCACAGACTGCTCTGGTCGGGAACGGCGGCCTCGTCGGCCAGCACCACGTCGAAGGCGAGTTTAGGGGCGTGTCGGGCCAAAACCTCCAAATGACGCTGCGGGGAGAAGCCATCGGTTTCACCCGGCTGCGGCGCCAGATTCAGCGAGAGCACCCGCCGGGCCTTGGTGTCGGTGAGGGCGCGCAGCAGATCGGGCACCAGGAGGTGCGGGATCACGGAGGAGAACCACGAGCCGGGGCCCAGCACCACCCAGTCGGCGTCCATGACCGCCTCGACCGCCTCGGGCACCGCCGGCGGGTCGTTCGGCACCAGGTGGACCGACTGCACCTCGCCGGGGGTGAGGGCGACGGTGGCCTGCCCGGCGACCGTCGACACCTCGTCCGGGCGGGCCGGGTCATGGCCCTTGACGTACGCCTGGAGCTCCAGCGGCACCGCCGACATCGGCAGCACCCGGCCGTGCGCGCCCAGCAGCTTGCCGACCAGGTCGAGCGCGGCCACATGGTCGCCCAGCTGCTCCCACAGGGCGACGATCAGCACATTGCCGACCGCGTGGCCGTGCAGCTCGCCCTCGCTGATGAAGCGGTGCTGGATGACCCGGGCCCACGTCTGGCCCCAGTCGTCGTCCCCGCACAGGGCCGCCAGCGCCTTGCGCAGATCGCCGGGCGGCAGCACCCCGAGCTCGTCGCGGAGCCGCCCGCTGGAGCCGCCGTCGTCGGCCACCGTGACCACGGCGGTCAGATCACCGGTGATCCGGCGCAGCGCGGCGAGCGACGCGGACAGGCCCATGCCGCCGCCGAGCGCGACCACCTTGGGCTGCGCGCTGCGGCCCGTACGGGCCCCGACGAGCCGCCGCAGCCGCCCGTTACGGATCGTCACTCGCGCCCCATGTCACGGTGGACGATGACGGTTTCGACCCCTTCGGCGCCGAGCCGGGCGGCCAGCCGCTCGGACATCGCGACGCTGCGGTGCTTACCACCCGTACAGCCGACCGCGATCGTCACATAGCGCTTGCCCTCGCGGCGGTAGCCCGCGGCGATCAGCTGGAGCAGCTCGGCATAGCGGTCCAGGAACTCCTTGGCGCCGGGCTGGTTGAAGACGTAGCCGGACACCTCCTCGTTGAGCCCGGTGAAGGGGCGCAGCTCGGGAACCCAGTGCGGATTGGGCAGGAAGCGGCAGTCCACCACCAGATCGGCGTCGACCGGCAGGCCGTACTTGTAGCCGAAGGACATCACGGTGGCGCGCAGCTCCGGCTCCTCCTCACCGGCGAACTGGGCGTCCATCTTGGCGCGCAGCTCGTGCACGTTGAGGCTGGAGGTGTCGATCACCAGATCGGCGTCACCGCGCAGCTCGCGCAGCAGATCGCGCTCGGCCGCGATGCCGTCCACGATCCGCCCGTCGCCCTGGAGCGGGTGGGGGCGGCGCACGGACTCGAAGCGGCGCACCAGGGCCTCGTCGGACGCCTCAAGGAACAGCACGCGCCGCTTGACGTTCTTGGCGGCCAGGTCCGCGAGGGACTCGCGGAGGTTGTCGAAGAAGCGGCGGCCGCGGACGTCCACCACCACGGCGATGCGCGCCACATTGCCCTGGGAGCGGGCGCCGAGGTCCACCATGGTGGGGATCAGCGCGGGCGGCAGATTGTCCACCACGAACCAGCCGAGGTCCTCCAGACATTTGGCGGCGGTGCTGCGGCCCGCGCCGGACATTCCAGAGATGATCACCAGCTCGGGAATGGCTGCCGCCGCCTCGGCGGACTCTCCCGTCGTGCCCGTATTCACCTGCGCTCCGTCTCCGTGGATCTCGTGCTCGGTCATGATCTCGTCCCCCGGTTCCCGGACGGCGCCGACGATGCGGCCTCGTCCTCAATGATCTCTCCTGTGGAGGTGTTCACGGCGGGTGCGGCCGGAGCCGCTCCGGTGAGCGCCGCCGCCACCGTCTCGGCCGTCTTCCGGCCGACGCCCGGCACCTCGCAGATCTGCTCGACCGTGGCGGCACGCAGCCGCTTGACGGAGCCGAAGTGCTTGAGCAGGGCCTGCTTGCGGCTGTCGCCGAGGCCCGGTACGGCGTCCAGCGGCCCGGCCTTCATCGACTTGGCCCGCTTGCTGCGCTGGTAGGTGATGGCGAACCGGTGGGCCTCGTCGCGGACCCGCTGGAGCAGATACAGCCCCTCGCTGCTGCGGGGCAGCACCACCGGGTCGTCCTCGTCGGGCAGCCAGACCTCTTCGAGCCGCTTGGCGAGCCCGCAGACGGCCACGTCGTCGACGCCCAGCTCGTCCAGCGCCCGCTTGGCGGCGGCGACCTGCGGCTGTCCGCCGTCGACCACGACGAGCTGCGGCGGGTACGCGAACCGCTTGGGCCTGCCGTCGTCGTCCAGGGGGGTGCCGGCGAGCTCAGCTTCCTCGGCTCCAGCGGCGGTCTCGCCGGGCTCGGCGCTCTCCTCCCACTCCCCCGACTTCTGCTTCTCCTGGAGATAGCGGCGGAAGCGGCGGCTGACGACCTCGTGCATGGAACGGACGTCGTCCTGCCCGGCGCCGTGCCAAATTTGCGCGTCTCCGACACGACCTTTGATCTGGAAGCGGCGGTACTCGCTCTTCCGCGCCAGCCCGTCCTCGAAGACCACCATGGACGCCACCACGTCATCGCCCTGGAGATGGGAGATGTCGAAGCACTCGATGCGCAGCGGCGCCGAGTCCAGCCCGAGCGCCTCGGCGATCTCCTCCAGGGCCCGGGAGCGGGTGGTGAGGTCGGAGGCGCGCTTCGTCTTGTGCAGCGCCAGCGCCTGCTGGGCGTTGCGCTGGACGGTCGTCATCAGGTCCTTCTTGTCGCCGCGCTGCGGGATGCGCAGATCGACCCGGGAGCCCCGGCGCTCGCTGAGCCACTGGGTGACCGGCTCGGCCGGGTCCGGTACGGCGGGCACCAGGACCTCCTTGGGCACGGCGTCGCCCCGCTCCTCCCCGTACAACTGCTGGAGGGCGTGCTCGACCAGGTCGGCGGTGTCGACGGCCTCGACCTTGTCGGTGACCCAGCCGCGCTGGCCGCGCACCCGCCCGCCGCGGACGTGGAAGATCTGGACGGCGGCCTCCAGCTCGTCCTCGGCGACCGCTATCAGGTCGGCGTCGGTCGCGTCGGCGAGGACGACCGCGTTCTTCTCCATGGCGCGCTTGAGCGCCCCTATGTCGTCGCGCAGCCGGGCGGCCTTCTCGTATTCCATCTCCTCCGCGGCCTGCTGCATCTGCTGTTCGAGGCGGCGGATGTAGGTGCCGGTGCGGCCCGCCATGAAGTCGCAGAACTCGTCGGCGAGTTCGCGGTGCTCCTCGGCGCTGACCCGGCCGACGCAGGGGGCGGAGCACTTGCCGATGTAGCCGAGCAGACAGGGGCGGCCGATCTGGGCGGAGCGCTTGAACACCCCGGCCGAGCAGGTGCGCACGGGGAACACCCGCAGCATCAGGTCGACGGTCTCGCGGATCGCCCAGGCGTGCGCGTACGGACCGAAGTAGCGCACGCCCTTCTTCTTGGGGCCGCGCATGACCTGGACCCGGGGGAACTCCTCGTTGAGGGTCACCGCGAGCGACGGATAGCTCTTGTCGTCCCGGTACTTGACGTTGAACCGGGGATCGAACTCCTTGATCCACGAATACTCGAGCTGTAGCGCCTCGACCTCGGTCGACACCACGGTCCACTCGACCGCGGCGGCCGTGGTGACCATGGTCCGGGTGCGCGGGTGAAGGTTCGCCAGGTCCTGGAAGTACGAGGAGAGCCGCTGGCGCAGGCTCTTCGCCTTTCCGACGTAGATCACCCGGCCGTGCTCATCACGGAACTTGTAGACCCCCGGCGACTCGGGGATCTGTCCCGGCTTGGGGCGGTAGCTGCTCGGGTCGGCCATGGTCACCACCCTACTGGCGGGCGGTGACAGTTCAGGCGGATCAGGCGTCCGGGCCCGCGACGAGCTTTCCGCCCTTCGTCCTGACGGGCACGGACGGCAGCGGGGAGACGGCGGGGCCCTGGAGGACCTTGCCGGTGCGGGCGTCGAAGACGCTGCCGTGGCAGGGGCAGCTGATCTTTCCGTTCTCGACGGCGTCCACGACGCAGCCCCGGTGGGTGCAGACCGCGCTGAACGCCGTGTACCGGTCCTCGGCGGTCCGGGAGACGACCACCCGGTCCTCGCGGTAGAGCTTCGCGCCCCCGGCCGGGACGGCGTCGGCCGGGCCGAGGTCGACGGGGGCGGTGGGGGTCGGGGACGCCTTCTTGCCCGATCCCTCCGGACCGCAGGCCGCCGCCCCGAGCCCGGCGGCTCCGGCCAGTGCCGCTCCGCACAGCACGGTTCTACGGGAGGCGGGCTGGCTGGTCATGGGGGCTCCACGGGGCATGGCGGTACGAGCTGGGGGCTGCTCTACGACGATACCGGTACGGATCGGTCCGCCCACCGGCGGCTCCGGGTCGGCCCGGGGCGGCCCGGGGCGGACGTAAACGTTTGCGCAAGCGTTTACGCGCGGTCGCCGATGCGATACGTTCCCCCACGTTCCCGCAGCGCACCGAGAAGACAGCACACCGAGGAGAGGGGCGGGCGGATGGCGACCATGGTCGACGTGGCCCGGCGCGCGGGCGTTTCCGTGGCCACGGTCTCGCACGTCCTCAACGAGACCCGCCGGGTGCGCCCGGACACCCGCCAGGCCGTCCTGGACGCCATCGACGCCCTCGGCTACACCCCCAACACGCTGGCCCGCTCCCTGGTCACCGCCCGCACCCGCTCGATCGGGCTGGCCGTCTCGGCGATCAGCAATCCGTACTTCACCGAGATCCTCCAGGGCGTCGAATCCAGCGCCCTCGAACACGGCTACAGCCTGCTGATCGCCGATCCGCACGACGACCCGGCCCACGAGCGGAAGGTCGTCCAGCTGCTCCATGAGCGGCGGGTGGACGGAGTGATCGTCGCGCCGTCCGCCGAGCCCTCCGCGCTGATCGGCTATCTGACCCGGAGCGGGGTCCCGTGCGTCTTCCTCGACCGGCTGATCGGCGACGGACACGACCATCCGTACGACCAGGTCGGCGCCGAGAACGCGTTCCACCTCGAACAGCTGGTGCGCCACCTCGCCGAGCTGGGCCACACCCGCATCGGCCTGGTCGCGGGCCTGCCGGGGCTGAGCACCACCGCCGAGCGGATCGCCGGTTACCGCACCGGACTGGACCACAGCGGACTGCCGTTCGACCCCGGGCTGCTGGCGGACGGCCACTCCGAGGCGCGGGGCGCGGAGGACGCCACCCACCGGCTGCTGGCCTCCGCCGAGCCGCCCACCGCGATCATCACCGCCAACAACGCGATGACGATCGGCGCGCTGCGCGCCCTGCGGGCGGCGGGCCGCACCGTACCGGGCGATCTGGCGCTCGTCTGCTTCGACGACTTCTCCTGGGCCGATGTCTTCTCCCCCGGGCTCACCGCGATCTCCCAGCCCAGCCGGGAGATCGGCAGCACCGCGGTCCGGCTGCTCCTGGACCGGCTGGAGCGTCCCGGGCGGCCGCCGCGTACCGTGCGGCTGCCCTGCGCCTTCGTCCACCGCACGTCCTGCGGCTGCGCTCCCGAACCCGCGCCCGCTCCCCCATCCCCCGATCGCCCGCCGCTCCCAGGAAAGGACCCCGTCTCGTGATCGTCGTCGCCGGAGAAGCCCTGATCGATCTCGTGCCCGATCGCGCGGCCCCCGCCGCGACGGGCGACGAGCTGCCCGCGCTGCGTCCGGCGCGCGGCGGTGGCCCCTACAACACCGCGATGGCGCTGGGGCGGCTCGGCGTGCCGACCGCGTTCTGCTCACGGGTCTCCACGGACGGCTTCGGCGAGGCGCTGCTGTCCCGGCTGCGGAAGGACGGGGTGGATACCGCCCTGGTGCAGCGCGGCCCGGAGCCCACCACCCTCGCCGTCGCGTCGATCGGCGCCGACGGGTCGGCGGGCTTCGGCTTCTATGTGGAGGGCACCGCGGACCGGCTCTTCGCGCTGCCCCCGGCCCTGCCCGAGGGGACCACCGCGCTGTCGCTGGGGACCTGTTCGCTGGTGCTGGAGCCGGGCGCGAGCGCGTACGAGGCGCTGCTGCGGCGCGAGGCCGGGCGCGGCGTCTTCACCGCGCTCGACCCCAACATCCGCACCGGGCTCATCCCCGACGCCGACGCCTACCGGGCCCGCTTCCGCGGCTGGCTGCCGTACGTCGGGCTGCTCAAGCTGTCGATCGAGGACGCGCGCTGGCTGGCCGGTTCCGGGGACGCCCCGGCGGAGTCCGACGCGGCGGTCGAGGCGGCGATACGGGAGTGGGCGGCGGCCGGACCGGGGGCCGTGGTCTGCACCCACGGCGGGGACGGGCTGAGCGTGCTGTGCCAGGACGGATCCCGCTGGGCCGTGCCCGGAGAGCGGGTGGAGATCGTGGACACCATCGGCGCGGGTGACACCGTGAACGCCGCGCTGCTGCACCGATTGGCCGCCCATGACGCGCTGTCGGCACCCGCACTGGCCAAGCTGGGCGAGGCGGCCTGGCGGGACGTCCTGGGCTTCGCCGCCCGGGCCGCCGCGATCACCTGCTCCCGGGCGGGCGCCGAGCCGCCGTACGCCGCCGACCTGGCGTAAGCCGATAAGCGCACGCGGCGCGTCAGCCCGCGGGTGCGCCGCGCCCGGACCGGGCGCGGCGCACCGCACGAAGGGTTCCGCGGCCTACTTGGCGGCTGTCCGCTTCGAGGCGGCCGTGGACTTGGCCGCCGCCTTCTTGGTGGCGGTCTTCTTCGCCGCGGCCTTCTTCACCGCGGTCGTGTTCGCGGTGGACTTCTTCGCCGCAGTCTTGTTGGCCGCCGCCTTGGCCGGGGCCTTCTTGGCGGTGGCCTTCTTCGTCGTGCCGCCCGTGCGGGCCGCGGGCACGGTCGCGTCGCTCACCCGGTCGCCCAGCATGTCCCGCAGGAACTTTCCGGTGTGGCTGGCCGGAACCGAGGCCACCTCTTCCGGGGTGCCCTCGGCGATGACCAGACCACCGCCGCTGCCGCCCTCGGGGCCCATGTCGACGACCCAGTCCGCCGTCTTGATCACATCGAGGTTGTGCTCGATGACGATCACCGAGTTGCCCTTGTCGACCAGTCCGGACAGCACATTGATCAGCTTGTTGATGTCCTCGAAGTGCAGACCGGTGGTCGGCTCGTCCAGCACATAGACCGTCCGCCCGGTGGACCGCTTCTGTAGCTCGCTCGCCAGCTTGACGCGCTGTGCCTCACCGCCGGAGAGGGTGGGCGCGGGCTGGCCGAGCCGCACATACCCCAGGCCGACCTCGTTGAGGGTGCGCAGATGGCGGGCGATCGTCGGCACCGCCTCGAAGAAGTCCAGCGCCTCCTCGATGGGCATGTCCAGCACCTCGGCGATGGACTTGCCCTTGTAGTGCACCTCCAGCGTCTCCCGGTTGTAGCGCGCGCCGTGGCAGACCTCGCACGGCACATACACATCCGGCAGGAAGTTCATCTCGATCTTGATCGTGCCGTCACCGGAGCAGTTCTCGCAGCGACCGCCCTTGACGTTGAAGGAGAAGCGCCCGGGCATGTAGCCGCGCACCTTCGCCTCCATCGTCTCGGCGAACAGCTTGCGCACATGGTCGAACACCCCGGTGTACGTGGCCGGGTTGGACCGCGGCGTACGGCCGATGGGCGACTGGTCGACGTGGACGACCTTGTCGACCAGATCGTCACCGGCGACCCGGGTGTGCCGCCCGGGGACGGTCTTCGCCCCGTTCAGCTCGCGGGCCAGATGGGTGTAGAGGATGTCGTTGACCAGCGTGGACTTCCCGGATCCGGAGACGCCGGTGACGGCGGTGAGCACGCCGAGCGGGAAGGACACGTCGATGTCCTGGAGGTTGTTCTCCCGGGCGCCGTGCACCGTCAGCTGCCGCTCCGGGTCCATGGGACGCCGGATCCGCGGCAGCGGGATGACCTTCTTGCCCGACAGATAGTGGCCGGTCGCCGACTCCTCGTTGACCAGCAGCTCGCTCAGCGGCCCGCTGTGCACGACCTTGCCGCCGTGCTCGCCCGCGCCCGGGCCGATGTCCACCACCCAGTCCGAGGTCTTGATGGTGTCCTCGTCGTGCTCCACGACGATCAGCGTGTTGCCGAGGTCGCGCAGCCGCACCAGCGTCTCGATCAGCCGGTGGTTGTCGCGCTGGTGCAGACCGATCGACGGCTCGTCCAGCACGTACAGCACGCCCACCAGACCGGAGCCGATCTGGGTGGCCAGCCGGATGCGCTGGGCCTCACCGCCGGAGAGCGTGCCCGCCGCCCGGTTGAGCGAGAGATAGTCCAGGCCGACGTCGACCAGGAACCGCAGCCGCTCGTTGACCTCCTTGAGGACGCGCTCGGCGATGGTCTTCTCGCGGGCGGTCAGCTCCATGTTCCGCAGGAACTCGGCGCATTCGCTGATCGACATCGCGGAGACGTCCGCGATGGACCGCTCCTGCACGGTGACCGCGAGGACGATCGGCTTGAGGCGGGTGCCCTCACAGGTGGGGCAGGGCACCTCGCGCATATAGCCCTCGAACCGCTCCCGGCTGGCGTCGCTCTCCGCCTCCGTGTGACGCCGCTTGACGAAGGGCACCGCGCCCTCGAACGCGGTGGTGTACGCCCGCTGGCGGCCGTACCGATTGCGGTAGCGGACCTCGATCTGAGTGCGGTGACCGTTCAGCAGCGCCTTCTTGGCGCGCTGCGGCAGCCCCGCCCAGGGGATGTCCGTACGGAAGCCGAGGGCGTCGGCCAGCGCGCCGACCAGTCGGCCGAAGTAGTCCTTGGTGTGGCCGTGGGACCAGGGGTGGATGGCGCCCTCGTCCAGCGACTTCTCCTCGTCCGGAACGATCAGCTCCGGGTCGACCTCCATCCGGGTGCCGATCCCGGTGCAGTCCGGGCAGGCGCCGAAAGGCGAGTTGAAGGAGAAGGAGCGCGGCTCCAGCTCCTCGAAGGACAGGTCGTCGTACGGGCAGTAGAGGTGCTCGGAGAACATCCGCTCGCGCTGCGGATCGTCCTCGTCCAGATCCACGAAGTCCAGGATGATCATGCCGCCGGAGAGGCCGAGCGCGGTCTCCACCGAGTCGGTCAGCCGCCGCTTGGCGCTGTCCTTGACGGTGAGGCGGTCCACGACCACCTCGATGGTGTGCTTCTCCTGCTTCTTCAGCTTCGGCGGGTCGGACAGGTGGATCGTCGCGCCGTCCACCCGGGCCCGGCTGTAGCCCTTGGTCTGGAGATCGGAGAAGAGGTCGACGAACTCCCCCTTGCGCTCGCGCACGAGCGGCGAGAGCACCTGGAAGCGGCTGCCCTCGGGCAGCTCCAGCACCCGGTCCACGATCGCCTGCGGCGACTGGCGGGCGATCGGGCGGCTGCACTCCGGGCAGTGCGGCTTGCCGATGCGGGCGAACAGCAGCCGGAGGTAGTCATAGACCTCGGTGATGGTGCCGACGGTCGAGCGCGGGTTGCGGGACGTCGACTTCTGGTCGATCGACACCGCCGGGGACAGGCCCTCGATGAAGTCCACATCGGGCTTGTCCATCTGGCCCAGGAACTGCCGCGCGTAGGAGGAGAGCGACTCGACGTAGCGGCGCTGCCCCTCGGCGAAGATCGTGTCGAACGCGAGGGACGACTTGCCCGACCCGGACAGTCCGGTGAAGACGATGAGGGAGTCACGCGGGAGGTCGAGCGAGACGTTCTTGAGATTGTGCTCGCGAGCGCCACGGACGATGAGACGGTCGGCCACGCCGGTCGGCACCTTTCTTGAGGAGAGGTGGGTGCGCCGGGCCCGCTCCCGGGTCCCTCCCGACGGGCAGGACGGAGCGGAGCGAAGCCCCCGACCCAGGGTATGGGGGCGCCACGGCGATGTCTTAAGGATGCAGCACACCGAGCCTATAGCACGCACATTCGATTTGCGGGGCCCGCGTGCCCGGTTCACCCGATCGTGTGGCAGGCGCTAATGGATAAAAGGCGCATCACGCCCCTGGTATTCCCCTGCCCCCACCTCGCCCCCGACCCCACGCCGCCCGGCTTTCCGGGACTAGGCTGAGGCCATGACCTACAGCGGAGTTGTGACGGTCGGCGGACCGGCGGACGTACACGAACTGCCCGATCTGATGATCTCGAAGGTCGCGGTCGGCCCCATGAACAACAACGCGTATCTGCTGCGCTGCCGGGCCACCGACGAGCAGCTGCTGATCGACGCGGCCGCCGACCCGCAGACCCTGCTGTCACTGATCGGCGAGAGCGGCATCGCGTCCGTCGTCACCACCCACCGCCACCAGGACCACTGGAACGCGCTGCGCGAGGTGGTGGACGCCACCGGCGCCCGCACCCTGGCGGGCCGGTACGACGCCGAGGGCATCCCGGTCCCCACCGACGTGCAGGTCGAGGACGGCGACACGGTCCGGGTCGGCCGGGTCGAGCTGACCGCCCGCCATCTGGTGGGCCACACCCCGGGCAGCATCGCCCTGGTCTACGACGACCCGCAGGGCCATCCGCACGTGTTCACCGGCGACTGCCTGTTCCCGGGCGGCGTCGGCAACACCTGGAAGGACCCCGAGGCGTTCGAGAGCCTGATCAACGACGTCGAGACCAAGCTCTTCGACCGGCTCCCGGACGAGACCTGGGTCTACCCCGGTCACGGCGACGACACCAGCCTCGGCGCCGAGCGCCCGCACCTCGCCGAATGGCGCGAGCGCGGCTGGTAGCGCCCCGGCCCCTGTGCCTGCTGGGCTGCGCGGCCACGGCACCCTGTTCGCCGTGACCAGCCTGGGCTGCTTCGCCCTGCTGCCGGATACACGCCCGACGGCCGACCGTCCGACAAGCGGACGGTCGGCCGTGCGGCCCTTGGAGGCCGGGGAGGCCACTGCCTGAGCCCCGGGTCGTACGGGCGGCCGCCGTAGAGGGCGGGCCGCCCGCACGGACAGGCGTCAGACGTCGGCGCTGTCCCTGTCCCGGGTCCCGCCCTCCCCGGTCCCCGCCTCCGCCAGGGCCTGCTTCTTCGAGGCGTAGAGGCTCGTGATCGTCGTGACCGCGAGCACCGCGCAGATCACACCCAGCGACACCGGTATGGAGATCTGCGGGACGTGCACCCCGGACTCGTGCAGCGCGTGCAGCACCAGCTTGACGCCGATGAAGCCGAGGATGACCGACAGCCCGTACGACAGGTGGACCAGCTTCTTGAGCAGCCCGCCGATCAGGAAGTACAGCTGGCGCAGACCCATCAGCGCGAAGGCGTTGGCGGTGAACACGATGTACGGGTCCTGGGTCAGGCCGAAGATCGCGGGTATGGAGTCCAGCGCGAAGAGGACGTCCGTGGTGCCGATCGCCAGCATGACGATCAGCATCGGCGTCATCAGCCGCTTGCCGTTCTCCATGATGAACAGCTTGGTGCCGTGGTACTGGTCGGTGGAGGGGACGCGCTTCTCGACCGCCTTGAGCAGGCGGTTCTCCTCGTACTCCTCGTCCTCCTCGCCCGAGCGCGCCTCCTGGATGAGCTTCCAGGCCGTCCAGATGAGGAAGGCGCCGAAGATGTAGAAGACCCAGGCGAAGGTCGAGATGATCGCGGCACCCGCGGCGATGAAGACCGCGCGCAGCACGAGCGCGATCAGCACGCCCACCATCAGCACCCGCTGCTGGTAGATCGTGGGCACCGCGAACTTCGCCATGATCAGGACGAAGACGAAGAGGTTGTCGACGCTGAGCGACTTCTCGGTGATGAAGCCCGCGAAGAACTCGCCGGAGGGCTGGCCGCCCGCGAAGACCAACAGCCCGAGCCCGAAGAGCCCGGCGAGGACGATCCAGACGGTCGTCCAGATACCGGCCTCCTTGAGGGAGACCTCATGCGGTTTGCGGCCGCCTATGAAGAAGTCGACGGCGATGAGGGCACAGAGACCGACAATCGTCAGCCCCCACATGGCCACGGAAACGTCCACGGATCCTCCGGCATTCGTACGGCAATTTCAGCGTCGTCGCTGCCGGAGGTCTCTTCCGCCCGGGCTCGCGCCACGGACCGGTGCCCCGGGACCGCGCCCGACCCGACTCAAGGTGCACGGGCGCGATCCGTGGTGACGGGAACACCGCTTAAGGAGTACTCCCCTCCGCGTAAAGAAGAGTACAGGAAGCCCCATGAAAGAGTAAAGAAAAAGGCAAATACCCTGCTCATAGGGGGTATTGACGAGTAATGATCTCCGGGTCAGCGTCCGTACGCCTGCCGGGCCCGCGCCACCTGCCCCAGCACCTGCTGGAGCACCTGGCTGCCCGCTGGGACGAGCGGCGGCTCGTACGTCCAGGCGTGGCCGACCCAGGGGTCGGCGAGGTGATCGTCGGCGACCGGGGTGATCCGCAGCAGCGAGCGCCACAGCGGGTCCAGCACCGGCCCGTACGCCTGCGCGTCCTCGCGGTCGGCGACCATCATCAGATGCACCCCGACCGAGGGCCCCTCGTCCGCGAGGTAGCGCAGCTGCGTGACGGCCCGGTCGTCGAAGCCGTGCGGGAAGTCGTGGACGATCAGCAGCTGCTGGGCGAGGTCCAGATCCGGCGGCAGCGCGTCGGTGGCCCCGCTGCGTATCGCCATCTGCACCAGGTCGACGCGCCGGGTCAGCGCGGCGAGCACCGAGGACACCCCGGCCGCCCCGGCCACCGGCGGCTCACGCAGCGCACCGGACGACACCAGCGGGGCCAGCGAGGCCGCGGCCGAGCCCGCCGGGTCGATCACATGCAGCGAGAACTCGTCCACCGGATACACCGCCAGCAGCCGCGCGGCGTGCGCCACCGCCGTCTCGGCGGCCAGCCTGCGCAGCTCGGCGGAGTCCAGCAGGGCGCCGTGGGCGGAGCCGGTGCGCCCCGCGTCGACCCACAGACCGCGCTCCAGCGGCAGCCGCACCAGCATGGGGATGCGCAGCCCGGTGCGCTCCGGAAGGTGCAGATCGCCCAGGCGCAGCGCCATCGGGACCTCCATCGGCACCTGATAGCCCTGCCAGACCGGGCTGTCCCAGCGGGCGTACGCGGGCGGCAGCGCGGGCTCGACGACCTCGGCCTCGGCGGTCAGCTGCGCCAGGTCGCGGTCGAGGGCGGTCCGGGCCTGCTCGACCAGTCCGGCCTGCTTGGCGCGTGCCTGCGCGCGGGCGGTGTCGGCCGCGGGGCCGACCCGGGTGCGCGGGTCGGAGAGGACCTTGTCCAGCTCCTGTTCCATCCGGGATTCGGCGAAGTCGACGGCGCTGCGATAGGCGGCGGTGGTGCGGGCCAGGTCCTCGAACATGCCCCAGACCTGGTTGTAGAGCCGCTCGTCCATGGTCCAGCCGGAGGCGTCGCCCGCGACGGGCCGCGCGGGCTGTCCGGGCGGGGCGGGCGGCGCGGCGGGCGGGGGCGTGGGCGGAGCGGCGGTGCGGCGCCCGGGGTGCTGGTAGTTGATCGGCCCGCCCGGGGAGGTGTCCCCCGCGGAGGACGGCTGAGCCCCCGCCTGGGTCGGGGACTGAGACCCCGCCTGGGTCTGGGACTGTGACCCCGCCTGGGTCTGCGGCTGGGCCGGGGCGGGGGCGTCCGGCGCGGCCCCGGTGCCCGCCGTGGCCGTACGCACCCGGCCGTCGCCCCCGGCAGCACGCGGCGGGGGCTGGGCCACCGAGCGGGCCATGCCGCGCGCCACCGCGTCGTTGATCTCGGCGGCCAGCTCGGTGGCCTGGGGCAGCCCCTGGTCCCGCAGCATCTCGGCCAGCCCGCCCGCGTACCCCTGGCCCACCGCGCGCACCTTCCAGGCGCCCTGCCTGCGGTACAGCTCCAGGGCGACCACCGCGGACTCCGCGTCCAGGTCGGTGATGGTGTAACCGGCCACCTCGGTGCCGTCGAGGCCGGTGACGGCGACGGACGGCGCGGCCATGGCGCCGAACCGGACCGGGCCGCCGGCCCCGCTCACCAGGGCGAGCAGCACATGCACCCGGTGGACGCCCTCGGGCAGCGCGTCGAGGTCGACGGCGAGCCGATGGGCGGCCGCCGCCTGTTTGGACACTTCGATGCCGGGCAGCTGGGGCGAGGCGGGGTGCGCGACCCACTCGACGCCCCGCACCGTGCCCTGCTCATCGCCGAGTGTCGCCCCGGCCACGATCGGATTACCCGCCGAGATCCGGATCTCCAAACGGGTCTGGGGCAGCGGGTGGTTCTGCCCCCGGACCAGCTCGGCCGTCATCGTGCGTCCCCTCGTTGTGTTCCGTTGTGTGCGTGGTGGTGCGTGGTGGTGCGTGGTGCCGCGTAGTCGGCGCCGTGGTGGTGTGCGGACGGTGCCGCATGAGCGCGTCGGCCCGGCGGGCAGACGCACCACCGGGCCGACGGGACAACCGCTTCCGCTTACAGGTGCGGCACGATGTGCGGCATCAGGTCCTGGAAGGTACGGCCGTTGGCGGGCTCGCCCACGGCCTTCATCTGCCAGGCGCTGCCCTCGCGCTGCACGAGGGCCATGATCTGCGCGGTGTACTGGCCGCCACCGGTGAGGGTGTAGCGGGCCAGCTCCTGGCCGTTGGTCTCGTCGACCAGTCGGCAGAACGCGTTCTGCACCTCGGCGAAGGTCTGGCCGGTGAAGGAGTTCACCGTGAAGATGATCTGGTCGATGTGCACCGGCACCCGCTGGAGGTCGACCAGGATCGCCTCGTCGTCACCGCCCTGACCGGCGCCGCCGACCAGGTTGTCGCCGGTGTGGCGCACCGAGCCGTCGTCGCTCACCAGGTGGCGGAAGAACACGACGTCGGTCGGCTGCTTGTCGGCGAAGAGCACCGCCGACGCGTCGAGGTCGATCTCACGGGTACGGGAACCGAACAGTCCGCGGCGGGGCGCCGCCTGCCAGCCCAGTCCCATCCGCACCGCGGTCAGGGTGCCCCCGTCGGCCTTCTGCAGGCTGATGGCCTGTCCCTTGGACATGTTGACCGTCACGCGCTGTCCCTACTCTCGTCTCTCGGTTTCCCCGTGGCCACCGCCGCGGCACGGCCACGGCCGCGCCGTGTGCACGGCCCTCCCGAAAACCCTATGCACGCCTACCAGCACTCCGGCCAGGCGAGCGGGCTTTTGTGTCGGTCTTGCAACACAGCGGGACCACGGCGGAACGACAGCGCGACCACGGCGGAACCCCAACCGCCCCAGGGGTCAGGAGAGCCCGGCCTCCCTCATCTGCCGCAGCTCCTTCTTCAGCTCCCCGACCTCGTCCCGCAGCCGGGCCGCGACCTCGAACTGGAGCTCCGCCGCCGCGGCCTTCATCCGGTCGGTCATCTCCTCGATCAGCTCGGCCAGTTCGGCGGCCGGACGGTCGGTCAGCTCGCCGTCCTTCGCCCCCTTGCCGCCCGCCTTGTGGGACGCCAGGGCGGGCACCGGCGCCTTCGCCTGCCCCTTGCCCGCTCCCTTGCCCTGGTCCGCCGACTTGCGGTAGCCGGTTTCCAGCAGCTCCTTGGTGTCGATCTCCTCGCGCGCGAGGGTCGCCACGATGTCGCCGATCTTCTTGCGGAGGGGCTGCGGGTCGATCCCGTTCTTCTCGTTGAACGCGATCTGCTTCTCCCGGCGGCGGTTGGTCTCGTCGATGGCCTTCTCCATCGCCGGGGTGACCTTGTCGGCGTACATGTGCACCTGGCCCGAGACGTTACGGGCGGCGCGGCCGATGGTCTGGATCAGGGACGTGCCGGAGCGCAGGAAGCCCTCCTTGTCCGCGTCGAGGATGGCGACCAGCGAGACTTCGGGCAGGTCGAGGCCCTCCCGCAGCAGGTTGATGCCGACCAGGACGTCGAACTCGCCCGCGCGCAGCTCGCGCAGCAGCTCCACCCGGCGCAGGGTGTCCACGTCGCTGTGCAGATAGCGCACCTGGATGCCCAGTTCGAGCATGTAGTCGGTCAGGTCCTCGGCCATCTTCTTGGTGAGGGTGGTGACGAGGACCCGCTCGTCCTTCTCGGTGCGGGTGCGGATCTCATGGATCAGATCGTCGATCTGGCCGTCGGTGGGCTTGACCACGACCTCGGGGTCGACCAGGCCGGTCGGCCGGATGATCTGCTCCACGAAGCCGTCGCCGCGGGACATCTCGTACGTCCCGGGGGTCGCGGAGAGATAGACGGTCTGACCGACCCGCTCGAGGAACTCCTCCCACTTCAGCGGGCGGTTGTCGAGCGCGGAGGGCAGCCGGAAGCCGTGCTCGATCAGCGTGCGCTTCCGGGACGCGTCGCCCTCGTACATCGCGCCGATCTGCGGCACGGTGACATGCGACTCGTCGATGACCAGGAGGAAGTCCTCCGGGAAGTAGTCGAGCAGGGTGTGCGGCGGGGAGCCGCTCTCCCGGCCGTCGATGTGCAGCGAGTAGTTCTCGATGCCGGAGCAGGTGCCGATCTGCCGCATCATCTCGATGTCGTACGTGGTGCGCATCCGCAGCCGCTGGGCCTCCAGCAGCTTGCCCTGCTTCTCCAGCCGGGCCAGGGTCTGCTCCAGCTCGGCCTCGATCCCGGCGATGGCCTTCTCCATGCGCTCGGGTCCGGCCACATAGTGGCTGGCCGGGAACACATACAGCTCCTGGTCGTCGCTGATCACCTCGCCGGTGAGCGGGTGGAGCGTCGACAGCGCCTCGATCTCGTCGCCGAACATCTCGATCCGGACCGCCAGCTCCTCGTAGACCGGGAAGATCTCGATGGTGTCGCCGCGGACCCGGAAGGTGCCCCGGGTGAACGCCATGTCGTTGCGCGCGTACTGGATGTCCACGAAGCGGCGCAGCAGCTGGTCGCGGTCGATCTCCTCGCCGACCTTGAGCGGCACCATGCGGTCCACGTACTCCTGCGGGGTGCCCAGGCCGTAGATGCAGGAGACGGAGGCCACCACGACCACATCGCGCCGGGTGAGCAGCGAGTTCGTCGCGGAGTGGCGCAGCCGCTCGACCTCCTCGTTGATCGAGGAGTCCTTCTCGATGTAGGTGTCCGACTGCGGTACGTACGCCTCGGGCTGGTAGTAGTCGTAGTACGAGACGAAGTACTCGACCGCGTTGTTCGGCAGCAGCTCGCGGAACTCGTTGGCGAGCTGGGCCGCCAGCGTCTTGTTCGGCGCCATGACGAGCGTGGGCCGCTGAAGCTTCTCGATCATCCACGCGGTGGTCGCGGACTTGCCGGTGCCGGTCGCGCCGAGCAGCACGACGTCCTTCTCACCGCCGCGGATGCGCCGGTCGAGGTCGGCGATGGCCGTGGGCTGGTCGCCGCTGGGCGTGTACGGGCTGACGACCTCGAAGGGCGCCACCTTGCGTTCGATCTGAGTCACGGGCCGCATGAGACCCACCGTACGACTCGCCACTGACAACGGCCGGGCCTCCCGCTCCCGCGGCCGCTCCGGGAGGGGTACGGGATGGATCAATGTACGGCTTTTCTGTGACTGTCCTCCGGTACGGCTGGTCTGGCACGCTTCGGCCGTCCACGAGTCAGACGACGCGAGGAGTCCGTATGCAGATCCGCCCCGCCGCCGCGTTATCCGGCGCTCTCCTGGGTGTCTCGGCGCTCTTCCTCCCCACGGCGGCGCAGGCCGCAGCCGGCGCATCGCACCACCACCCCGTCACGGTGGCGCACCGGGGCGCCTCCGCCTACGCCCCCGAGAACACGCTGGCCGCCGTCGACGCCGCCGATGACCTGGGCATCGACTGGGTGGAGAACGATGTGCAGCGCACCCGGGACGGGGAGCTGATCATCATGCACGACACCACCCTGAACCGGACCACCGACGTCGAGGAGGTCTTCCCGGACCGCGCCCCCTGGAAGATCTCCGACTTCACCCTGGACGAGATCGAGAAACTTGACGCCGGGAGCTGGTTCGGGTCGGAGTTCGCGGGCGAGCCGGTGCCGACCCTGGAGGAGTACCTGGATCGGGTTTCGGACAACCACCAGAAGCTGCTGATGGAGATCAAGGCGCCGGAACTGTACCCGGGCATCGAGCGGCAGACGCTGCGCGAGCTGCGCCGGGAGGGCTGGCTCGACCGCAAGCACCTCAAGCGGCTGATCGTGCAGAGCTTCAGCGCCGACTGCGTCCAAGCGGTCCACAAGCTGCGGCGGGACGTCAAGACCGGTTTCCTGGGCACCCCGCCCGTCGCCGATCTGCCGCGGTACGCGGAGTTCGCCGACCAGGTCAACCCGAACCACACGACGATCGACGCCGCGTACGTGAAGGAGATCCAGGCGGTACGCGGTGCCCACGGCCGTCCGCTGGAGGTCTACACCTGGACGGTGAACGACGGCCCGAACGCGGTCAAGGTCGCGCGGATGGGGGTGGACGGGATCATCACCAACAAGCCCGATGTGGTGCGGGAGGCGCTGGACGACATCCGCTGACGGCGGCTGACAGCAGCTTGTGACGGGGGCTGTCGGGCCCCCCGCCTACGCTGAAGGTGTGACGAAAGAGCAGCGGCAGCCGGAGCGGCAGTCCGAGCGGCAGGAGCCCCAGGACTGGTCCTGGGCGGTGTCCGACACGCCCATCGGTCCCCTGCTGCTCGCGGCCACCGGCCAGGGGCTGGTCAACGTGGTCTTCCACGCCGACCCGAAGACGGCGGCCGGGGCCGTCGACCGGCTCACCCGCCGCCTCGGCACCGGCCCCGCGCCCGAGCCCGGTGCGCATCTGACCGAGGCGATACGGCAGCTGGAGAGCTACTTCGCCGAGAAGACGCGGGCGTTCACCCTGCCGCTGGACTGGTCCCTGTCCACCGGCTTCAACCGCCGGGTGCTGCGCGAGCTGGCCGCCCACGTTCCGTACGGCACGGTCGTCGGCTACCAGGACCTCGCCCGCCGCGTCGGCGAGCCGGACGCCGCCCGCGCGGTCGGCGTGGCCATGGGCAGCAATCCGCTGCCGGTGGTGGTTCCCTGCCATCGCGTCGTGGAGAGCGGCGGCGGCATAGGCGGCTTCGGCGGCGGGCTGGAGACCAAGCGGACCCTGCTGGCCCTGGAAGGGGTACTTCCGCAACCGCTTTTCTGACCGGAAGGGTTCTCCGGTTACCGGGGTCGAAAATATCTTGCCGCGGAAAACCACCGCCATCTTGTCATGGACCCGTTCCGCCCTTACCTTAAGAGCGCTCGCGGGCCCCACCCAGCGAGAATGCTACGCAAGCACATTCAGGTACGCGGTAACGCTCTTTCGTTCTTCCGCTCTTCCCGCTCACGCTCGAAAGACGTACGCGTTCCTTCACGGCTCAACCACGTCCCCCGATGATCGAATTGGAGAGCCATGTCCGGTGTTCTGCTCGCCGGCGGCGCGGCCGCGGCGTTATTCGCCTCTGCCTTTTCCGCCCAGGGTGTTTCCTCGACCCCCGATGTACCGCCGGAGAAGATCCAGATCAGCGTCAATACCGTGAACGGCTCGGGCTGCCCGAAAGGGACCGCAGCGGTGGCCGTGGCCAGTGACAACACGGCATTCACCGTGACCTACAGCGACTATCTCGCTCAGGTCGGCCCCAGCTCGAACCCCACCGACATCCGTAAGAACTGCCAGCTCAACTTGGGCGTTCACGTGCCGCAGGGGTTCACCTACGCCATCGCCCAGGTCGACTACCGCGGCTACGGCTCCCTGCAAAAGGGCGCGAAGGGCACCGAGAAGGCGAGTTACTACTTCCAGGGGTCGTCGGACACGGCATCGCGCACCCATGAGTTCAGCGGTCCGTACAACGACAACTGGCAGACCACCGACAGCACGGAATACAGCGCGCTGGTATGGGCGCCGTGCGGCCAGGACCGCAACTTCAACATCAACACCGAACTGCGGGTAAGCGCGGGCACCTCCGCGGCCGGCACCACCAGCTTCATGGCCATGGACTCGACGGACGGCGGAGCCAACACCATTTACCACCTGGCCTGGAAGGAATGCCCCTAGCCCTTCCAGCGGGGCGGGCCCCTCCAGCAGAGCGGGTAAATCCACCATCGAATGGAGAATCATGCCCGGTGTTCTGTACGCAGGCGGCGTGGTCGCGGCGTTATTCGCCTCGACGCTCACCTCCCAGGCATACGCGCAACCCCCGTTCGACACCGTGCCACCCGACAAGATCGTGATCAAGGTCGCGACCGTCAACGGCTCGGGCTGTCCGGCCGGAACGGCGGCGGTGGCCGTCTCCCCCGACAACACCGCGTTCACGGTCACCTACAGCAATTACCTCGCCCAGGTGGGCAAGGGCTCCAAGCCGACCGACTTCAGGAAGAACTGCCAGCTGAATCTGGTCACGCACGTGCCGCAGGGCTTCTCCTACGCCATCGCCAGCGTCGACTACCGGGGCTACGCCCACCTGGAAAAGGGCGCCTCCGCCACCGAGAAGGCCTCGTACTACTTCCAGGGCCAGTCGCAGACGACGTCGAGCACGCATGACTTCAGCGGCTCCTACGACGACAACTGGCAGGTCACCGACACGGCCGACATCGCCACCGTGGTCTGGTCCCCCTGTGGTGAGCTGCGGAACTTCAACATCAACACCGAACTGCGGGTCAACGCCGGATCGTCGAACACCACGGACACGACGAGCTTCATCACCATGGACTCGACGGACGGCGACGTGAGCACCACCTACCACTTCGCGTGGAAGGAGTGCCCGCAGAAGAAGTAGCGCGCGGACGCGGACGGACGGCCTCAGGGAACCCCAGGAAATCCCCGGCCATCCCCGGAACGGACCCAGGACCGGTCCCCCCAGGCGGCCCTACGGTTCCGGGCGGTGCCACGCCGGGTGCCGGGGGTCGTCCGCCCGCACCACGACGTCCGCGCTCTCGACGGGCCGCACCTCGTCCTCGTACCGCGCGAAGGCGGGCAGCGTCCAGCGCTGGTCCTCCTCGGTGCGGCGGGCGAGGGCGGCCTGCGTCAGCCACAGATGCACCGACAGGTCGAACGGGAACCAGTGCCCCAGCAGCAGCGCGCCGTGCAGCAGCAGCACCCCGCCCGGCGGCAGTTCTGTGTAAGGGCTGCGGGTGGCCCGGTCGGTCGCCGGGTCCCACAGGTCGGGCAGCACCCGCCCGGTGCCGCCCGGTCCCGGCTCCAGCGGGGTGAAGACCTCGCGCCACAGGGCTCCGGTGTCCAGCCAGCGGTCGTAGTACGCGTCGGCGTCCCGCTTCCCGTACTCGTAGCGCAGCGACGCGGGCCGCAGGAACCCCGCCGCCGCGACCACGAGCACCGGGCGCCCGCGTATCCGCAGCGCCTCCGCCAGGTCCCGGGCCAGCTCCCCGGGGCGCGCCGCGGGGGCGCCGTCGACCGCCACCCTGAGCCAGGGGCCGCCGTCCGCCGCCGTCATTCCGGCGATGCGGTCGGCGGTCGCGTCGGTCAGCCGTTCCCAGGTGATCGCTTCGAGCCGCACCCACCCCATGATGCCGTGCCCCTCCTGGCGCGCTGCGGGTACGCTCCCCGCAGGCGTCACGTCAGGAGATCCGGCCATGGCATCCCAGGTAGCGCTGCTGCGCGGCATCAATGTGGGCAGCGGCAGGAAGTTCCCGATGGCGCGGCAGCGCGCGCTGATGGCCGAGCTGGGCTTCGAGGGTGTCACCGTCCACCTCCAGAGCGGCAACATCGTCTTCGCCGACCCCGGCGACCCGCCCGAGCGCACCGCCCGCACGCTGGAGGACGCCTTCGCCGCCGACCTGGGCTTCTCCGTCCCCGTGATGGTGCGGACCCGCGACGAGCTGGCCGCCGTCGTCGCCGCCAACCCGTACCCCGCCGCCGTGGCCGAACCCAAGACCCTGCACGTGGTCTTCCTGTCGGACGTGCCCACCGACACCTCGGCGCTGGACGCGCTGAACGCTCTGAACACAGCCGCGTACGCGCCCGACGAGTTCCGGCTCGTCGGGCGCGAGATCTACCTCCACCTGCCGGGCGGGCTCGGCCGTTCCAAGCTGGCCGCGAAGCTCACCAACCCCCGGCTCGGGGTGACGGCCACCGCCCGCAACTGGAACACGGTCACCAAGCTGCTGGCGCTCGCCGACGCCTGACCATCCGCCCGCCGCGGGGGCTCAGCGCCAGCCGTACCGCTGCCGCAGCCGCATCACGACCAGGTCGAAGCGCGGCCGGTCCAGCGCACACGCCTCGCGCCGCATGCCATCCGGATACACCCGCAGGACACGGTCCAGGTCGACCCAGGAGTCCCGCCCGGCCCGGTCCCACGGCCCGGCGCCGATCGCCACCCACTCGTGGTCGCCGTCGTGCCGCTTGCTCGACAGCTGTACGGCCAGCAGCGTGCCGCCGCGCTCACGCGCGACGACCAGCACCGGCCGGTCCTTGCCGCGGCCGTCGTTCTCCTCGTACGGAACCCACGTCCAGACGATCTCGCCCGGATCGGGGTCCCCGTCCGGATCCGGTGCGTACTCGGTCCGTACCCGCCCGACCTGGCGCGGCGCGGCTTCGACGGTGGCGGTGGGTCCGGTGCTCCCGGGCAGCGCCTCGTCGTCTTCGGTCCCCTTGAATGGCCTGATCACGCCCGACACGTTAGCCCGTCCGAGGTGGCCGGGCGGCGGCGCGGTACCCGTCGCTCACGCAGCGGGAAGGGACAAGCATGTGCCTGATGTCCTCGACCCGGTGGCGGACCTCGTCAAGCGCCGCAAAGCCCCCGTCGTCGTCCAGACCCTGCGTTCCGCGGCGGCCGCGACCATCTCCTACGTCGTCGCCCTCCAGCTGAGCACCGAAGCGGCCCCGCTGACCGCCCCGCTCACCGCGCTGCTCGTGGTGCAGGTGACCCTCTTCGCGACCCTCACCACCGGCATCCGACGGGTGAACGCCGTGGTGGTGGGCGTCCTGCTCGCCATTACCTTCTCCATCCTGGTCGGGCTGACCTGGTGGAGCCTGGGTCTGATCATCCTCGCCTCGCTGACGGCCGGTCATTTCGCACGGGTGAGCGAGTTCGTCCCGGAGGTGGCGATCAGCGCCATGCTCGTCCTCGGCGTGAGCCAGGTGACCACCACCGCCTGGTCCCGGGTGCTGGAGACCCTGATCGGGGCCGTCGTCGGACTGGCCTTCAACTTCCTGTTCGCGCCGCCCGTCTGGGTGCACACCGCGGGCGAGTCCATCGTGGACCTGGCCCGCCGGATGCGTCAGCTCCTGCTGCACATGGCCGAGGAGCTGGGCAGCCCCACCCCGGTCGAACGCGCCGCCGCCCGCCTCCACGAGGCCCGCCGCCTCGACCACGACATCTCCCAGGTCGACGCCGCCCTCCGGCAGGCCGAGGACAGCGTCCGCCTCAACCCCCGGGTCAAGGAGGGCCTGCTGCACCGGGTGGTGCTGCGCACCGGCCTGGACACCCTGGAGATCTGCACGGTCGTCCTGCGCGTCCTCACCCGCACCCTCACCGACCTCGCCAAGAAGCGCACGGACGAACCCCTCTTCCCCGCCGACGTGGCCGAGGCGCTGGAGGACCTCTTCCGCTACACCGCCGCCGCCGTCGAAAGCTTCGCCGTCCTGGTCACCAGCTCGATCAGCGCCAACGCCGAGGAGGCCGAATCCCACCTGGCCACCGAGCTGTCCCGGGCCCACACCAGCCGCGACGAGGCCGCCCACCTCCTCCTCCGCCGCGTCCAGGGGCACCCGGACCAATGGCAGCTCCAGGGTGCCCTGCTCGCCGAGGTCGACCGCATCCTCGCCGAACTGGACATGGAGCAGCGCTCCCGGCGCCTCATGGAAGAACTGGACCGCAGCACCCGCGAGAAGCGCGACCGCTTCCCCGCCCTCCGCAAGCTCCCACGCCGCCTCCGCGGTGACCGGAGCGGCCAGTTGAGCAGGTAGTCAGTTCAGCGGGGTTCAGCGGGTGGTCAGTTCAGCGGGTAGCGGTCCTGGGGGAAGACCGCGGCGTCGTACGGCTGGGCGGACGGGTGGAATACGGAGGCGAAGTCATCGGCCAGCTCGGCTATCGTGCCGCGGCCCTCCACCTGCGCCAGCCAGGACGGCGGCAGGCGCAGGTCGCCGTGGTGGGCGCCCAGCAGGTTGCCGCAGATCGAGCCGGTCGAGTCGCTGTCGCCCGAGTGGTTGACGGACAGCAGCAGCGCCGCCGGGACGCTGGGGCCCGCCAGGGCCGCGTAGACCCCGATGGCCAGCGCTTCCTCGGCGATCCACCCACCGCCGAGCGACTCGACCTTCTCCGCGGTGGGGTCGCCCCCGGCCGCCAGGTCGATCGCGCGGCGCAGGGCGGTGGCGGTCTCCTCGTGCCGTGGGAAGGCGCGCAGGATCTCCAGGGTGCGCAGGACCGCGCCCTCCAGGGAGTCGCCTTCGAGGAGGTTGGCGACGATCGCGGCCAGGGCGCCCGCCGCGAGGTAGCCGGTCGGATGGCCATGGGTGATCTGGGCGCAGCGGGCAGCGAGTTCGAAGCAGTCGCGGGCGGGCAGACCGGTGAGGCCGAACGGGGCCGACCGCATCACGGTGCCGCAGCCCTTGGAGCCGCCGTTCACCGGGCCCGGGCCGCCGTAGAGGGGGGCGTCCACGGCGGGGGTGTGGCCTTCGAGGAGGCCGGAGAGGCACGCGTTGCCGGGCGCGCGGCGGGCGTACAGCCACGGATGGGTGCGCAGCCAGCCGGAGCGGCCGATGTCCTCCGGGGTCCGCTGGCGCGGCGGCTCGGGAAAGTTCTGGGTGTCGAGCCAGCGCAGGTACGCCCGGCGGATGACGGCGATCACGGCGCCCCCGACGCCCTCGGCGGAGGCGAGGGCGTGGGCCCGGATCAGCCCCTCGGCCGTGAACAGGGTCATCTGGGTGTCGTCGGTGATCCGGCCCGCGACGCCGCTGTCGTCCGGGACGAAGCCGGTGACGCCCGCCCGGCCGTACGCCTCACGGATCCCCGACAGGGAGCGGAACTCGATCGGGTTGCCGATCGCGTCACCGATCGCACCGGCCAGCAGACAGCCGCGGATGCGGGCCCGCCGGGCGGCCGATTCGTCCCATGACTGCTGGATCACGTGCGACTCCTGTTCCTGCGCGGCTGGCTGCACAGCTCCCGTGTGCTCAGCACATGATCGCAGACCACACCGACAGACCCCGGCGCGGTAGCGTCGAAGAGGGAGACGCAAGGGGGTGGGCGGGAGATGCGCTGCGATGTCGATGCGATTCATCCGTACGGGCGATGAGCCCGCGCATGCCCGCAGCCCGCTGCGGATGCGGCTGTGGCTCGCCGTCTGGGGGCTGCTGTGGACCGTCGGCGGCACGGTGGCCTTCGCACTGGCGGACAGGCCGGGCTGGGCGGCCGCCTGCGCGGCGCTCGCCGCGATCACCCTGATCGACCTGGCCCTGGTCATCCGGCACATCCGGCAGGGGCCGCACTACCAGCCGGGGCGGGACGTACCGCCGTACGCGCCGGTCAGGGGGCGGCGGCGCTGACGGCACCGCCCCCCTGGGTCGGCGCGGCTCAGCCCTGCTCGCCGAACCGCGCCGCCTCCACGAAGTCCGGGCGCGGATCGAGCGCCGCGGCGAGGCGGAAGTGGCGGATGGCCTCGGCCCGGCGGGAGGCGCGCTCCAGCGTACGGGCGAGGGCGAAGTGGGCGAACGCGTTGTCCGGCTCGCGCTCCAGCACGATGTGGAATTCCAGTTCCGCGGCACGGAGCTGGGCCGCGCCGAAGAACGCGCGGGCCCGCAGCAGCCGGGCCGCGGTGTTCTCGGGGTGGGCGGTGATGACCGAGTCGAGCAGCTTGACGGCGCCTCGCGGATCTCGGGCGGCGAGCAGCTGCTCCGCGGCGCGGTAGTCGATGACATGGGTCTCGGGCGTGGGCTCGGGCACAGCCGCTTCCTTCCCCGGGCTTGCGTGATCGTTGGCCCCGTGTGCGGTGATCCCTCGGTGGTGTCCCTGGGTGTTCCCTCGGCGATGATCGTCGTTACGGGCACCACAACAACCACCTGGTGCGCCACATTCCCCCTCGGTCCGCCCCGCAAGCATGCCCGCCCCGCGAACACGCCCGCTCCGCGAACATGCCCGCCCCGCAAGCGCGGCCCGTCGCCTCAGTCCGTGGCGGCGGCCCGTTCCACCAGCTCCGTCCAGACCTTGCGGACCCGCGGCTCCAGCTCCTCCAGCGGGCCGTCGTTGTCGATCACGACATCGGCGACGGCCAGCCGCTCCTCGCGGGTCGCCTGGGCCGCCATCCGGGCCCGCGCCTCGTCCTCGGTCATGCCGCGCAGCCGGACCAGCCGGTCGAGCTGGGTCTCGGGCGTGGCGTCGACGACCAGCACCAGGTCGTACAGGGACCCCAGGCCGTTCTCGGCGAGCAGCGGGACGTCGTGGACGACCACCGCCTCCGGCCCGGCGTCCGCCTGGAGTTCGGCGGAGCGGTCGCGGACCAGGGGGTGGACGATGGCGTTCAGGGCGCGCAGCCGCTCGGGGTCGTTGAAGACGATGCCGCCGAGCTTGGGCCGGTCGAGCCGGCCGTCGGCGGTCAGCACCCCGGGCCCGAACTCGGCGACGACGGCGGCGAGGCCGGGGGTGCCCGGCTCGACCACCTCACGGGCGATCCGATCGGAGTCGATCAGCACCGCGCCGTAAGAGACCAAGATCCGCGAGACTTCGCTCTTGCCCGCGCCGATTCCGCCCGTGAGCCCCAGCTTCAGCATGGGGCCCACGCTATACGAGCACGGGCCCCCGCTATACGAGCACGGGTCCCGCTATATGGGCACGGGGCCCCGCTGGAGGGGCCGCCGCTCAGGCACCGCCCTCGCCCTCCCGCTCGGCCAGGAAGCGTTCGAACTCGGCGCCCAGCTCGTCCGCCGACGGCAGCTCGGCCGGTTCCGCGACCAGGTTGCCGCGGCTGTCGGCCCCGGCCACCGCGTCGTACTGGTGCTCAAGACCCCGTACGAGCGCGACCAGCTCGTCGTCCCCCTCCGAGACCTGCCGCTCGATCTCCTCCTGCGTCTTCAGCGCCTCGTTGCGCAGCGCATGCGCCGCGCCCGGCAGCACCAGGCCGGTGGCCGCGGTGACCGCCTCCAGCGCGGTGAGCGCCGCGTCGGGGTAGGCGGATCGGGCCAGATAGTGGGGGACGTGGGCGGCGACGCCGAGGACGTCATGGCCCGCCTCGCCGAGCCGGTACTCGATGAGCGACTCGGCGCTGCCGGGCACCTGGGCCTCGTCGAAGTAGCCGCGGTGGCCGGGCATCAGGTCGGTGCGGTTGCCGTGCGGGGTGAGGCCCACCGGCCGGGTGTGCGGAACGCCCATCGGGATGCCGTGGAAGTTCACCGCGAGCCGCACGCCGAGCCGCTCGATGATCTGCCGCACCGCGGCCGCGAAACGCTCCCACTCCACGTCGGGTTCGGGCCCGCAGAGCAGCAGGAAGGGCGCCGCGGTCGCGTCCCGCACCAGGTGGAGTTCGATCGCCGGGGTCTCGTAGGCCGTCCAGCGGTCGCGCTGGAAGGTGAGCAGGGGGCGCCGGGCCCGGTAGTCGACGAGCCGGTCGTGGTCGAAGCGTGCGACGACCTGCCGCGGCAGCCCGTCGAGCAGCCGCTCCACGATCTGGTCACCGGTCTCACCGGCGTCGATGTAGCCGTCGAAGTGGTAGAGCAGCACCAGCCCGGCCGAATCCCGGGAGGCTATCGCGTCGACTTCGGCGAGCCCACTCGGTTCCCACGCGTACAAATCCTGCGGATCAAGCACTGTGACCGCTCCTCCTTGTGTTCCGTACGCGAAAACACCACACGGGGGCGGGCGCATTCCCGGCCCCGGTCCCAACTCCTGTGCGCATCATGGCCGTCTGCGCCCCGAGACATGCGTGGCGCCGGAACATGCGCCGGAACATGCGTGAGGCCCGCTCCCCCGAAGGGGAACGGGCCTCACACTCGTTCAGCCGGTGCCGCCGACGCTCAGATCAGCGGCGCAGCGATTCAGCTCTGGCCACCGGCCAGCTTCTCGCGGAGCGCGGCCAGCGCCTCGTCCGACGCCAGGGCGCCGGAGTTGTCGGCCGACTCCGAGGAGTACGAACCGCCGCCGGAAGCCTGCCCGCCGGGCGCCGGGGCAGCGCTGCCGGCCTCGGCAGCGGCCTGCTCGTCGGCCTCGCGGGACTTGATGACCTGGGCCTGGTGCTGCTCGAAGCGGGTCTGCGCGTCGGCGTACTGACGCTCCCACTCCTCGCGCTGCTTCTCGTAGCCCTCGAGCCAGTCGTTGGCCTCGGGGTCGAAGCCCTCGGGGTAGATGTAGTTGCCCTGGTCGTCGTAGGACGCGGCCATGCCGTACAGGGTCGGGTCGAACTCGACCGCGGACGGGTCGGCACCGAAGGCCTCGTTGGCCTGCTTCAGCGAGAGGCTGATGCGGCGGCGCTCGAGGTCGATGTCGATGACCTTGACGAAGATCTCGTCGTTGACCTGGACGACCTGCTCCGGGATCTCCACGTGGCGCTCGGCCAGCTCGGAGATGTGGACCAGGCCCTCGATGCCCTCGTCGACGCGGACGAACGCACCGAACGGAACGAGCTTGGTGACCTTACCCGGGACGACCTGACCGATCTGGTGGGTCCGGGCGAACTGCTGCCACGGGTCTTCCTGGGTCGCCTTGAGCGACAGGGAGACGCGCTCGCGGTCCATGTCGACGTCCAGGACCTCGACCGTGACCTCCTGGCCGACCTCGACAACCTCGGACGGGTGGTCGATGTGCTTCCAGGACAGCTCGGAGACGTGGACCAGACCGTCCACGCCGCCCAGGTCCACGAAGGCACCGAAGTTGACGATGGAGGAGACGACGCCGGAGCGCACCTGGCCCTTCTGGAGGGTGGTGAGGAAGGTCTGACGGACCTCGCTCTGGGTCTGCTCCAGCCAGGCGCGGCGGGACAGGACCACGTTGTTGCGGTTCTTGTCCAGCTCGATGATCTTCGCCTCGAGCTCCTTGCCCACGTAGGGCTGGAGGTCGCGGACGCGGCGCATCTCGACCAGGGAGGCGGGAAGGAAGCCGCGGAGGCCGATGTCGAGGATGAGACCACCCTTGACGACCTCGATGACGGTACCGGTGACGATCCCGTCCTCTTCCTTGATCTTCTCGATGGTGCCCCAGGCACGCTCGTACTGGGCGCGCTTCTTCGAGAGGATCAGGCGGCCTTCCTTGTCCTCCTTCTGGAGAACCAGGGCTTCGATCTCATCGCCGACGGCCACGACCTCGTTCGGGTCGACGTCGTGCTTGATCGAAAGCTCGCGGGAAGGGATGACGCCTTCGGTCTTGTAACCAATGTCGAGCAGGACCTCGTCCCGGTCGACCTTCACGATGACGCCGTCGACGATGTCGCCGTCGTTGAAGTACTTGATCGTCTCGTCGATCGCGGCGAGGAAGGCTTCCTCGGAACCGATGTCGTTGACCGCCACCTGCGGGGTGGTGCGGGTTGCCTCGGTGCTGCTCGTCATGTGGGAAAGGGCTCCGGTACGGACATTGAGTCGTAGGTACTGCTACGCCGAGGACCCTTATCGCACCGCCGAAGCCGGACAGCCTGTGAGGCGTGAACCTTTCCGAATCTTTCCAGAGACCGAAAGCGCCTCGACAACCGAGGGGACATACAACAGATGCGAGCGCGGCCTGCTCCGTCTGAGTCGCGCAGGCCCGCAGCGCAACTTGTAGCATACGGGGGCGGCCGGGCATGGTCAATGCACGAAGAGCGCACGTGGGGCCTAACGCCCCTAACCCGGCAATTTGCAGGTCACTGCTGCGACGCGGTTTGTTGCCGCGCCCCGCAGCCACAGGTCGATACAGAGAGTACGACGACGCGCCCGATGGTCCAAGAACACAAGCCCAGCGGTGCCTTCAGGGCCCCCGAGAGTGCCCTTGAAGCCCTCGACGAGGCCCCCGAAGCCTTCGAGCCCACCGCCACCCGCCGGCTCGCCGACGACACCGAGAGCAGCCGGGCCAGCCGCGGCTGGTGGGACCGCAACGCGGACGAGTACCAGGAGGAGCACGGCGCCTTCCTCGGCGACGACCGGTTCATCTGGGGCCCGGAGGGGCTGGACGAGGCGGAGGCCGGGCTGCTCGGGCCCGCGGACCTACTGAAGGGGCGCGACGTGCTGGAGGTGGGCGCGGGCGCGGCGCAGTGCTCGCGCTGGCTCGCGGCGCGCGGGGCCCGCCCCGTGGCGTTCGACATCTCCCACCGGCAGCTGCGGCACGCCCAGCGGATCGACGCGGAGGCGGCCGCCCCCGGCCCGTCCGGAATCGCGCTGGTCCAGGCCGACGCGACCGCGCTCCCCTTCCGGGACGGCGCGTTCGACCTCGCCTGCTCCGCGTACGGGGCGGTGCCCTTCGTGGCGGAGCCGGTCCGGGTGATGCGCGAGGTGCACCGGGTGCTCCGGCCGGGCGGCCGGTGGGTGTTCTCGGTGACGCATCCGGTGCGGTGGGCGTTCCCGGACGAGCCGGGGCCCGAGGGGCTGAGCATCTCCGGCTCGTACTTCGACCGCACCCCCTATGTGGAACAGGACGACGCGGGCCGTGCCGTCTATGTGGAACACCACCGGACCCTCGGTGACCGGGTACGGGACGTCGTGGCCGGGGGCTTCCGGCTGATCGACCTCGTGGAACCGGAATGGCCCGCCTGGAACCGTCAGGAGTGGGGCGGCTGGTCCCCGCTGCGTGGCGGCCTCATCCCGGGCACGGCCGTCTTTGTCTGCGAGCGGGACTGAGCGGGGGGACCACCGGCCATGCGTACGGACGTCCTCGACCAGCTCCCCGTCCGCGAAGCCGTCCCCGAGCTGCTGCGCGCGCTCGACCGGCGGGGGTCGGCGGTGCTGTGCGCACCGCCCGGGACCGGCAAGACCACCCTCGTGCCGCTCGTCCTGGCCGGACTGCTGGACGGCGACGGCTCACCGGTTCGTCGTGTCCTGGTGGCCGAGCCGCGCCGGATCGCGGCGCGGGCCGCCGCGCGGCGCATGGCGTGGCTGCTCGGCGAGCGGACCGGCGAACGCGTCGGCTTCACCGTGCGCGGGGAGCGGCAGGCCGGGCCGCGCACCGTGGTCGAGGTGGTGACCACCGGTGTGCTGGTGCAGCGGCTGCAACGGGACCAGGAGCTGGCCGGAGTCGACGCCGTCGTGCTGGACGAATGCCATGAACGGCACCTGGACGCGGACACGGCGGCCGCCTTCCTGCTGGACGTCCAGGCCACGCTGCGCCCGGAGCTGCGGCTGATCGCCGCGTCGGCGACGACCGACGCGGAGGGGTGGGCGCGGCTGCTGGGCGGCGACGGCGGCGATGACGGCGCGGGCGACGGGCAGCCCGCGCCGGTCGTCTCGGCCCCGGGCGTGTCGCACCCCGTCGAGGCGGTGTGGGCGCCGCCCGTACGCCCCGTACGCCCACCGCATGGGATGCGCGTGGACCCGGCCCTGCTCGAACACGTCGCGGACGTGGTGCGGCGCGCACTGCGCGAACGGTCCGGTGACGTCCTGTGCTTCCTGCCCGGCGTCGGCGAGATCGGCCGGGTGGCGGGGCTGCTGGGCGGCGCCGACGCGGACGTCCTCCAGGTCCACGGGCGCGCCCCCGCCGCCGTGCAGGAGGCCGTGCTCGCGGGCGCGGACGGCGGTCGGCGGCGGGTGGTGCTGGCGACCTCGGTCGCCGAGTCCAGCCTGACCGTGCCGGGCGTACGGATCGTCGTCGACAGCGGCCTCGCCCGCGAGCCGCGCATGGACCACGCGCGGGGCCTGAGCGCCCTGACGACCGTACGGGCCTCGCGGGCCGCGGCCCGGCAGCGCGCGGGCCGGGCCGGGCGCGAGGCGCCGGGGACGGTCTACCGCTGCTGGCCGGAGGCCGAGGACGCCCGGCTGCCGCGCTTCCCGTCGCCGGAGATCGCCGAGGCCGACCTGACGGCCTTCGCCCTCCAGGCGGCGTGCTGGGGCGACCCGGACGCGTCCGGCCTCGCCCTGCTCGACCCACCGCCCGGTGGGGCCATGACCGCCGCGCGGGAGGTGCTGACCGCGATCGGCGCCGTCGACGCGGCCGGGCGCGCCACCGAGCGCGGCCGCCGCATGTCCCGCCTCGGCCTCCACCCCCGCCTCGCCCGCGCCCTCATCGACGGCGCCCCCGAGGTCGGCGCCCGCCGGGCGGCCGAGGTGGTGGCCCTGCTGAGCGAGGAGCCACCGCGGGAGTACGGCGACGACCTGGCCGCCGCCTGGCGCACCGCCCGCCGCGCGGGAGACCCGTACGCGCCCCGCTGGCGCCAGGAGGCCCGCCGCCTGGAGCGCGCGGTGACGGGGGACGCGGGCGGCCCGCGGACGGATGCCGCCACCGGCGGACCGCGCGGCGGACCGTCGGCGGCGATGCCCGCCGCCACCGCGCCGCCCGCGAAGGCCGAGCGTGCGGACGCCGGTACCGCACAGCCGGGGCCCGGTCCCGGCGCGGGCGCCGCACCCGATGCGCCCAGCGGGGGCGAGTCGGTGGGCGCCGGCACCGCGTCCGCCGGACGGCCGGACGGGCCGACTCCGGGCACCGGGCCGGGTGGCGGCCGGGGCACCGGCAGCCGCGGTGCGCGAAGCAGGGCGTCCGGGCTTCCGGGACAGGACAGCCCGGCGCGATCCGATGACGCCGTCGCCGGGCTCGTCGTCGCGCTGGCGTTTCCCGAGCGGGTGGCGCGGGTGCGGGGCGGGCGGTCGTATCTCATGGCGGCCGGGACCGGGGCCGAGCTGGGCGACGGGTCGCGGCTGGGCGGTGCGCCGTGGCTGGCCGTGGCGGTCGCGGACCGGCCCGTCGCCGCCGCGTCGGCGCGGGTGCGCCTCGCCGCCGTCACCGACGAGGAGACGGCCCGTACGGCGGCCGCGGCGCTGGGGTCGGACGGCGAGGAGGTGCACTGGGCCGACGGGGACGTCGTCGCCCGGCGGGTGTCCCGGCTCGGGGCGATCGAGCTGGTGGCCCGGCCGCTGGCCGCGCCCGACCCGGCGCTCGTGCACGCGGCGCTGCTGGAGGGGCTGCGCCGCGAGGGGACGGGGCTACTGCGCTGGTCCGCGCAGGCCACGGCGGTGCGGCAGCGGATGGCGTTCCTGCACCGGGAGCTGGGGGCGCCCTGGCCGGACGTATCGGAGGCGGCGCTGCTGGCGGACCCGGACGCGTGGCTGGGCGTGGAGCTGGGCCGGGCCCGGCGGCGGGCGGATCTGGAGCGGGTGGACGCCGGTCAGGCCCTGGCCCGGCTGCTGCCGTGGGCGACGGGCCACGCGGCGCGCTTCGAGGAGCTGGCGCCGGAGCGGATCGAGGTGCCGAGCGGCTCGCGGGTGCGGGTGGACTACGGGGACGGGGACGGACAGCCGGTGCTGGCGGCGAAGCTCCAGGAGCTGTTCGGCTGGCAGGAGTCGCCGCGGATCGCGGGCGGGCGGGTGCCGCTGCTGGTGCATCTGCTGTCACCGGCGGGGCGTCCGGCGGCGGTCACGGCCGACCTGGCGTCGTTCTGGCGGGACGGCTACCGCTCCGTACGGGCCGAGCTGCGCGGCCGTTACCCCAAGCATCCGTGGCCGGAGGACCCGACGACGGCCGAGCCGACGCGGCGCACCAACGCCCGCCGCTGAACGGCGCGAGTCGCACCGGGTCTATACGGCCCAGGCGCGCAGCCGCCGGGCGGTCTCGCTCAGGCGGAGCCGGTTGTCCCGTATGTCGCGGATGAGCCCCACCATGGCGCCGGGCGGCGGGGCGATCGCCTCGCCGGACTCCTCCAGGTACATCTGGGCGCAGGCCGCGCCGATGACCGCGTTGTAGTCGGAGAACGGTTCCAGGATCAGCGAGGTGTGGAGGAAGGTCGCGGCGCGCGCCGCGGCCTCCTCGTAGTACGGCTCCCCCGCGAACCGTTCGTAGCGGTGCCGTTCGCTCATGCAGTGCAGTGCGCCCCAGTCACGCACGGGGGTGTTCACCGGGGAGACGTCGACCTGCACGTTGAGCACCCAGCCGGCGTCGACGTACAGGATCAACGCAACCCTTCCGGGAACTCCCGCTCGAACTCGGCCTTGTAGCCCAGGGCGAAGCGCACGGCACCCTCGACGAAGCGCTGCTTCTGACGCCGCCGCACGACGTCCTCGGTCAGTATGTCGTGGGCGAGGCGCTTGATGGCCACGCCCTTCTCCTTCGCCTCGGCGCGCAGCTCCGCCAGTTCCTGCTCGGTGAACTCGATCGTGATACCCGGCATGGAGCGCATGCTAGCCAGCCGACTACCGAGATCACTACCGGCGTCACTATCAGGAGGGAACGCGGGGACGGAGGTTGACGAGCCGTCGCCGCGAGCGCCGCGGAGGCGCCCCCGGGCGACGGCCGCGCTCCTCCAGCAGCAGCGCGACCGCGAGCAGTCCGGCCCCCAGCACCCCGAAGCCCCAGGGCAGATACGTGGTGAAGGCCAGGACCAGCTGCCGCTGGGAGGAGACCATCTTCACCGTGTGGGCGATGTAGTCCTCGCGCATCTTCACGTGGCCCGAGAAGACGGTCACCCGCTCCCGGCCGCCCAGCAGGGTGCCGCCGCGCAGTTCCTCGCGGTGGATCTCCTGCCCGTTGACGGGCGCGCCGGTGGTGGGTTCGACCCAGAACATGCGCTTGGTGGTGTACCAGCGGGAGGTTCCGGCCTTGCGGACGGTCTCGGGGGTGACGCCGTCGACCGGCATGGTCTTGGGCAGCGGGACCTTGGTCCACGGGATGGTCTGCTCGAAGTAGTACACCGTCAGACCGCGGAAGTTCCGGGTGCCCTTGTAGTGGATGGGCGCGGAGGTGCGGGTCTGGGCGTCGAAGTAGCGGTAGTCGCGCTTCTCGGTGAGGAAGGGCCACTTGTACGCGATGCCCTCGCGGCGCACGGCGTCGCCGTCGACGTGCTCGCCGCCCGCGTGCACCGGGTCCTGGGAGTGGGCGTCGAAGACGTAGCGCTCGGGGATCCGGGAGACCATCTTGCCGTCGGGCCCGGCGATGTACGACAGGGCGTCCCAGACGACGACGTCGCGCCCGGTCTCCTTCCCGACCTTCTCGGCCGCGCCCACGTTGCCGCGCAGGGTCTGCACGATGCTGACCTTGGAAACCTTCCGGGGCTTCATGGTGGCGTAGTCGAGCAGGGTGGCGGGGCGGGCCTCCAGGACGGCCGTCTGGTACTCGCTGGGCGGGATCTTGGCGAGCCGGGGGAACGCGTACCAGCGCACCAGCGGCGCGAGGGCGGCGAAGAAGACGGCGAAGGCGAGCAGCACCAGGCTGGCTTTGCGGCGCATGGCGGGGCGTCCCTCCCTCAGGGGTGCTCGGGGACGGTGGTGAGCAGCGGCTCGGGGGAGGTGGTGCCGCCGGGGGCGCCGATGGCCGTCACCGTGAAGACGAGGGCGAGGGCGGCGGCGAGTCCGATCGCGGCGGCGGCGAGGGCGCGCATGCGGGCCTCCCGTGATTGCGGTACGACAACTGACAGGGCGTCAGTTACAGCCGGGGCTGGGCACCGTAGCAACGGGCGGCGCAGATGAGAACACGAAGGGCTCAACGCGAACGCGCCGCCCCCGGGCCCGGTGGGGGCTCGGGGGCGGCGCGCGGTGTGCCCGGTGCGGCGGCCGCTAGGGGGCGGCGGCCTTGGTGACGGTCAGCTCGACGTCGAGGACGGCGCCGTCGGCCGTGGTGAGGCGGAGCAGATAGGTGCCCGCGTGCTCGTCGGTGAGGATCTTCGGAAGCGTCAGCTGTCCGAGGGCGTTGGTCTTCAGCCCGGTCAGGGTGCGGACCGGCTTGCCCTTGGCGTCCAGGAAGTACGGACCCTTGTCGTTCACCTGGGGCTTCTTGGCGTCCGTGATCATGGTCGCGGTGACCGGGACGCCCGCCGCGACCTTGCCCTTGTTGGTCGCCTTGACGGTGAGGAGATCGGCGAAGGCGCCACCGGTCCCGGTCTTGAGGACGCCGTCACCGAGGCGGGCCAGCGCGTCGGCCTGCGGGACAGGGCGGGGCTTGACGGTCGCGGCGAAGTCGACCGGAGACACCTTCTCGCGCCCGACGGCCGTGGCGCGCAGGGTGAACGAGCCGGGCTGCTCGCCCGCGAGCAACTTGGGGGCGGTGGCGGTGCCGTCGAGACCGGTGAGCACGGTGACGGAACGGACGAGGCCGAGGAAGCGGGCGCTCGTCTCACCACGGATCTCGTACTTCACGCGCGCCGCCGCCACCGGCTTGCCCGCGGCGTCCACCGCGCGGACCTTGGGGGAGCCGGTGAACGTCTCACCGGCGGTGGCGGTGAGCTGCTTGGCGCCGACCGCGGTCAGCTTGGCGGTGCCGGTGGGCTTGGGCGCGGGGGTGGTGGGCGGCGTGGTCGGCGGGGTGGGGAGGTCCTGACCGGGCGTCTGCGTCCCGCCTTCGCCCGGCTTCGGGCTCGGCGAGGGGGACGTGGAGCCGCCGCGGCCGTCCTCGGGCTTGGGCAGGGTGCGCGCACCGCCGTTGCCCTTGCCCTTTTCCTTGTCGGACCCCTTGCCGGATTCCTTGCCGGATTCCTTGGAGCCCGTCTTGGAGCCGTTGCCGGGCGGGTCGCTCCGCTCCGAGGGCAGCACTCCGGTGCCGTCGGGAACCTCGTGGGTACCGCTCTTGTAGTACTCGAACCACGACAGGACGGTGTTCAGATACTCCTGCGAGTGGTTGTAGCCGAGGATCGCCGCGTTGATGTCCTTCTGGACGGACAGATCACGGTCGTTGGCGCACAAGTAGTAACCGGCGGCGAGCGCCGCGTCGTAGATGTTGTTGGGGTCCGAGCGGCCGTCTCCGTTGCCGTCCTCGCTCCAGTTCGCCCAAGTGGACGGGATGAACTGCATCGGCCCGACGGCCCGGTCGTGGGTGGTGTCCCCGTCGAACTCGCCGCCGTCGGTGTCCTTGATCAGGGCGAAGCCGTTGCCGTTGAGGGCCGGTCCGAGGATGGGACTGACGGTCGTCCCCTTGTCGTCCACGTTGCCGCCGCGGGCCTGGCCGGACTCGACCTTGCCGATCGCGGCCAGCAGCTGCCACGGCAGATTGCAGCCGGGCTTGGACTCCCTGAGCGCCGCCTCCGCCTTCTTGTACGCGGCGAGGACGCTCGCCGGGATGCCCGCCTCGGCCTTGGTGCTGCTGCCCGGGAACCCCGGCAGGTCGATCGAGGAGCCCGGCTTGTCCGGCTTGGTCAGGGGCGGCAGATCGGTGTGGTACGAGGAGCCGCCGTCGATGGGCGTATCGGGCGAGGGCTGCGCCCCACTGGCCCGGTCCCGGTCCCGGTGGTCACGGTCTGCGTGCTCCTGCGCGGCGAACCCGGGCGCCTGGGATGCGGTGAGGGCGGCCATCGCGGCCGCCGCCACCGCCGTCGTGGCCGCCCCCTTACGCAGACGTCGGCCGATAAGCGGTGCCATCCGTGTGTCCCTCCCGTCGAACACAGTGCGCTCCCCCGCGCGTCAACCCTGGTGACACTACGACAACTTAGGGCCCGCGACTACCGCTGCCTACCGCCCGTCAGCGGCCATTGTGGAGTCAGGACTTGGCCGGTTCCGCCGATTCCACCGGGCGCCCGCTCAGTGCGCGGCCGACTCCCAGTCGGCGCCGACACCCACCGACACGTCCAGCGGAGCGCGCAGTTGGAAGGCACCGGCCATCTCGCGCCGCACCAGCTCCTCGACCCGCTCCCGCTCCCCCGGCGCGATCTCCAGCACGATTTCGTCGTGCACCTGGAGCAGCATCCGCGACGAGAGTTCGCCTGCCGTCAACGCGGCGTCCACCTTCAGCATCGCGATCTTGACGATGTCAGCGGCGGTGCCCTGGATCGGCGCGTTGAGCGCCATCCGCTCGGCCATCTCGCGGCGCTGGCGGTTGTCGCTGGTGAGATCGGGGAGGTAGCGGCGGCGGCCGAGCATGGTCTCCGTGTAGCCGATGGCGCGCGCCTCCTCCACGACCCGCTGGAGATAGTCGCGGACGCCGCCGAACCGCTCGAAGAAGTTCTCCATCAGCCGCCGGGCCTCGTCCGCGCCGATGCCCAGCTGCTGGGAGAGGCCGAACGCCGAGAGCCCGTACGCCAGGCCGTACGACATGGCCTTGATCTTGCGCCGCATCTCCGGGTCGACCTCGGACTTGGCGACGCCGAACACCTGGGAGGCGACCGTGGTGTGCAGGTCCTCACCGGAGGTGAACGCCTCGATCAGACCCTCGTCCTCGGAGAGATGGGCCATCACGCGCAGCTCGATCTGGCTGTAGTCGGCGGTCATCAGGGATTCGAAGCCCTCACCGACGACGAAGCCGCGCCGGATCGCCCGGCCCTCGTCCGTGCGCACCGGGATGTTCTGGAGATTGGGGTCGGTCGAGGACAGCCGGCCGGTCGCCGCCACCGTCTGGTTGAAGGTGGTGTGGATGCGGCCACCGGGGGAGATCGTCTTGATCAGCCCCTCCACGGTGGAGCGCAGCCGGGCCTGCTCCCGGTGGCGCAGCATGATCACCGGGAGTTCGTGGTCGGTCTGCCCGGCCAGCCAGGCGAGCGCGTCGGCGTCCGTCGTGTACCCGGTCTTGGTCTTCTTGGTCTTGGGCAGGCCCAGCTCGCCGAAGAGCACCTCCTGGAGCTGCTTGGGCGAGCCGAGGTTGAACTCGTGGCCCACCGCGGCGTGCGCCTCCTTCACCGCCTGCTGGACGGCTCCCGCGAACTGCTGCTCCATGCGGTCCAGCCAGTCACGGTCGGCGGCGATGCCGGAGCGCTCCAGCCGGGCCAGCAGCTCGGAGGTGGGCAGCTCCACATCGCTCAGCAGCCCGGCCGCGCCGACCTCCTCCAGACGGCCCCGGAACGCCTCGCCGAGGTCGAGGACCGTACGCGCCTTGATCATCAGGGCGTCCTGCTCGGCCTGTTCATCGGCGCCGAAGGCGAGCTGCCCGCTGTCCGCGGCCGCCGCCGGGGACAGCTCACGGCCCAGGTACTCGACCGACAGGGCGTCCAGCTCGAAGGAACGGCGGCCCGGCTTGACCAGATAGGCGGAGAGCGCGGTGTCCATGGAGACGCCCGCGACGGACCAGCCGTGCTCGGCGAAGACCCGCATGGTGCCCTTGGCGTTGTGCAGCACCTTCGGCCGGTCCGGGTCGGCGATCCAGGCGGCGAAGGCCCGCTCGTCGGCCTCGTCCAGCTCCGCCGGGTCGAAGCAGACCGCGGGCCCGCCCGCGGTGGCCAGCGCGACCTCGCTGACGCTGCCGCTGCCCAGCGCCCAGGTGTCCACGGTGGCCAGGCCCAGCGGTTCGGCGCCGCGGTCGGCCAGCCAGGGCGCCAGCTCGCCCGCGCTCAGCGTCACCCCGTCGACCTCGACGCCGGGCTCCGCGGCGGCGGGCTCCTCGTCGGCCGCGCCCGGGTCGACGGCCAGGATCCGGTCGCGGAAGTTCTGGTGGCGGAACTCCAGCGCGTCCAGGATCACGGCCAGCGCTGCCCGGTCGTACGGAACGCGCTTGAGGCCATCGGGGCCGACGCCCAGCTCCACGTCCCTGACCAGCTCGGTCAGCTGCCGGTTGAGCTTGACGGACTCCAGGTGGTCGCGCAGCTTCTCGCCGACCTTGCCCTTGACCTCGTCGACCCGCTCCACCAGATCCTGGAACGACCCGAACTGGTTGATCCACTTCGCGGCGGTCTTCTCGCCGACGCCCGGGATGCCGGGCAGGTTGTCCGACGGGTCGCCGCGCAGCGCCGCGAAGTCGGGGTACTGGCGCGGGGTGAGCCCGTACTTCTCGTGGACCTTCTCGGGGGTGAACCGGGTCAGCTCGGAGACGCCCTTGGTCGGATAGAGCACCGTGACATGATCGCTGACCAGCTGGAACGAATCGCGGTCACCGGTGACGATCAGGACCTCGAAGCCCTCGGCCTCGGCCTGGGTGGCAAGGGTGGCGATCACGTCGTCCGCCTCGAAGCCGTCCACCGCGAAGCGGGTGACGTTCATCGTGTCCAGCAGCTCGCCGATCAGCTCGACCTGCCCCTTGAACTCGTCGGGGCTCTTGGAGCGGTTCGCCTTGTACTCCGCGAACTGCTCGGAGCGCCAGGTCTTGCGCGAGACGTCGAACGCCACCGCCAGGTGCGTGGGCTGCTCATCACGGAGCGTGTTCGCCAGCATCGAGGTGAAGCCGTAGATCGCGTTGGTCGTCTGGCCGGAGGTCGTGCTGAAATTTTCCGCCGGCAGCGCGAAGAACGCCCGGTATGCCAGGGAATGCCCGTCCAGCAGGAGCAGGCGGGGACGGTCCCCCGTGCGGTCGGGCTCGGGCGCTGCGGTCTTCTTCGATGCTTTCTCTGCCACGCCCCCGATCCTGCCACGCCCCACCGACAACGCCTCCCGCCTCCCACCCCGGCCCCCCGCACCGGGTGGTCCCAAAGTCCATGACTCATGAAAGGATCGATGGGGGACAACCGAGCCGATGTCGAAGCCGACAAGTCGAGTCGAAAAAGGGGAGCGACATGGCAGCCAAGCCGCCCGCAGGCGATCCAGTACAGGACGCGCCCGAGGTCGCACCCCCCAAACACGCCGCCGCCGGGCTCCCCGCGGTCGGTCACTCGCTGCGCATCGCCCATCAGCAGATGGGAATCCGCCGCACCGCCCTCACCCTCATGCGGGTCAACCAGAAGAAGGGCTTCGACTGCCCCGGCTGCGCCTGGCCCGAGGGCGACAAGCGGCACGCGGCCGAGTTCTGCGAGAACGGCGCGAAGGCCGTCGCCGAGGAGGCGACCCTGCGCCGGGTCACCCCCGACTTCTTCGCCGCCCACCCGGTGGCCGACCTCGCCACCCGCAGCGGCTACTGGCTCGGCCAGCAGGGCAGGCTCACCCAGCCCATGTACCTGGACGAAGGCGCCGAAGCCTACGAGCCGGTCAGCTGGGACCGCGCGTTCGACATCATCGCCGACGAACTGCACGCGCTGGACTCCCCCGACGAGGCCGTCTTCTACACCTCCGGCCGCACCAGCAACGAGGCCGCGTTCCTCTACCAGCTCTTCGCCCGCGAATTCGGCACCAACAACCTGCCCGACTGCTCCAACATGTGCCACGAGTCCTCGGGCTCCGCGCTGACCGAGACCCTGGGCGTCGGCAAGGGCAGCGTGCTGCTGGAGGATCTCCACAAGGCCGACCTGATCATCGTCGCCGGGCAGAACCCGGGCACCAACCATCCGCGCATGCTCTCCGCCCTGGAGAAGGCGAAGGGCAACGGCGCGAAGATCATCTCCATCAACCCGCTGCCCGAGGCGGGCCTGGAGCGGTTCAAGAACCCGCAGAACGCCCGCGGGCTCGCGGGCGGCGGCACCTCGCTCACCGACCTCTTCCTCCAGATCCGGATCGGCGGCGACCAGGCCCTCTTCCGCCTCCTCAACAAGCTGATCCTGGAGGCTTCCGACAACGCCTCCGGCACGGACGAAGCCGTCATCGACGAGGACTTCATCCGCGAGCACACCCACGGCTTCGAGGAGTTCGCCACCGCCGCCCGCGCCGCCGACTGGGACGAGACGCTGAGCGCCACCGGCCTGGAGCGGGCCGACATCGAGCGCGCGCTGCGCATGGTCCTCGCCTCGAAGCGCACCATCGTCTGCTGGGCGATGGGCCTGACCCAGCACAAGCACTCGGTGCCCACCATCCGGGAAGTCGTGAACTTCCTGCTGCTGCGCGGCAACGTCGGCCGCCCCGGCGCCGGGGTGTGCCCCGTGCGCGGCCACAGCAATGTGCAGGGCGACCGCACCATGGGCATCTTCGAGCGGCCCGCCCCCGCCTTCCTGGACGCCCTGGAGAAGGAGTTCGGCTTCGCCCCGCCGCGCGAGCACGGCTTCGACGTCGTCCGCGCCATCCGCGCGATGCGCGACGGACAGGCCAAGGTCTTCTTCGCCATGGGCGGCAACTTCGTGGCCGCCTCCCCCGACACCGACGTCACCGAGGCCGCCATGCGCGCCGCCCGGCTGACCGTCCACGTCTCCACCAAGCTCAACCGCTCGCACGTGGTCACCGGCACCCGCGCCCTGATCCTGCCCACCCTCGGCCGCTCGGACCGGGACATCCAGGACGGCGGGCCGCAGTTCGTCACCGTCGAGGACTCGATGGGGATGGTGCACGCCTCGCGCGGCAGGCTGGAGCCCGCGAGCCCGCACCTCCTCTCCGAACCGGCCATCGTCTGCCGACTGGCCCGGCGGGTGCTCGGCCCGGAAAGCGCCACCCCCTGGGCGGAGTTCGAGCGCGACTACGCCACGATCCGTGACCGCATCGCGGCCGTCATCCCCGGCTTCGAGGACTTCAACGCCAAGGTGAGCAACCCGTCCGGGTTCGCCCTGCCGCACGCCCCGCGCGACAGCCGCAGCTTCCCGACCGCCACCGGCAAGGCCAACTTCACCGCCGCCCCGGTCGAGTACCCGAAGGCCCCCGAAGGCCGGCTGCTGCTCCAGACCCTGCGCTCGCACGACCAGTACAACACCACCATCTACGGCCTCGACGACCGCTACCGCGGCATCAAGAACGGCCGCCGGGTGGTGCTCATCCACCCCGAGGACGCCCGCGAGCGGGGGCTCGCCGACGGCGCGTACGCCGACCTGGTCAGCGAGTGGACGGACGGCACCGAGCGGCGCGCCGCCGGGTTCCGGGTGGTCCACTACCCCACCACCCGCGGCTGCGCCGCCTCGTACTACCCGGAGACCAACGTCCTGGTCCCGCTGGACTCCACCGCCGACACCAGCAACACCCCGGCCAGCAAGTCCGTGGTGATCCGGCTGGAACCCACCAACCCCGTCTAAGCGTCCGCTCAGCGCTCCTGATAAGAAGGTGGCCACCAGCAGCACGACGAACGGAGCCGGTCCGATGGGCGAGCAGGCCAGCGTGAAGTTCCCGCAAGAGGTCATCGACGAGTACGCGGCACTCGGCGTCGACCTCCTCGCGCTGTTCTCCGCCGGCCATCTCGGCACCCGCATGGGCGTGCAGATCCTCGAAGCCTCCGCGGAGCGGGTCGTGGGCACCATGCCCGTCGAGGGCAACACCCAGCCGTACGGGCTGCTGCACGGCGGCGCCTCCGCCGTGCTGGCCGAGACCCTCGGCTCGGTGGGCTCGATGCTGCACGGCGGCAGCGGCCGGATCGCGGTCGGCGTCGACCTCAACTGCACCCACCACCGCGGGGTGCGCTCCGGCCTGGTCACCGGCGTCGCCACGCCCGTCCACCGGGGGCGCTCGACCGCCACGTACGAGATCGTCATCAGCGACGAGCAGGACCGCCGGGTGTGCACCGCCCGGCTGACCTGTCTGCTGCGCGAGGCGGAGGGCCTGCCGAAGCCGTAGGCCCTGTCCGGCGGATCTTCGCCGGACAGGGCCTAACGCCCCACCTCGGCCACGAGAAGCGGCGCCCCCGGATCCGGGGCGCCGCTTCTGCGTGCGCGCCGGGCCGCGCGCCGGCCCGCACACCGTTCACGCACGGGCTGGAATCACTCGCCCCGGTTGTAACACTACGTAATGCGTTCGCAATACAAGATCGGACGCTTGCGTGCCGTGACGTCATGGATGATGACCTCGCTCCGCGACCACGAGCACACGCCTCCACACTTCGTTCGCAACTTCCCTCGACTCCTTAGCGGAACTGCACCTTCTCACTATCCGGACCTCATGGATTGTCCGTAAACACCCACTTCATCCCTTCCGTTCCGCTACACCGAGACAGGAACGTGACCTGTGTCATAACAAGACAGTCACATCATGGGCTGCACCTCTGCCACCTGACGCGTCCCACGCTTACATTCACAGCCAGTCACGACACCCGTCGGGTGTTCGCCAGCGCCCGAACGGCTGTAACAGGTCCACCGGCGCGGACACGGCGCCCCATCCAGAGGGGCGGCCGGGCCAGGGAAAGGATTCTTCGTGCGACAGCGCTCCTTGCTCATCCTGACGACCGCGATCACCGCGGGAGCCCTCACCCTCAGCGCCTGCGGTTCGCGCGGCCAGACCGACAGCGGGGACAAGAACAAGAAGACCACCGTCGTCATCGGCGTCGACGCCCCGCTCACCGGCTCGCTGTCGGCACTCGGCCAGGGCATCAAGAACTCCGTCGACCTCGCCACCAAGGTGGCCAACAAGCAGAACGAGGTCCCGGGCGTCACCTTCAAGATCAAGTCCTATGACGACCAGGCGGTGCCGTCCTCCGGCAAGCAGAACGCCACGTCGATGGTGGACGAGGACGCCATCCTCGGCACGGTCGGCCCGCTGAACTCCGGCGTCGCCCAGTCCATGCAGGGCGTCTTCGCCAAGGCGGACCTGGCCGAGGTCTCCCCAGCCAACACCAACCCGGCGCTGAGCCAGGGCGACGCCTGGGCCTCGGGCAAGAAGTCCCGGCCCTTCAAGACGTACTTCCGCACCGCGACCACCGACATCATCCAGGGCCGCTTCGCCGCGCAGTACTACTACAAGGACGCGAAGAAGCGGAAGGTCTTCGTCATCGACGACAAGCAGACCTATGGCGCCGGGCTCGCCAAGATCTTCGCCCAGGAGTTCAAGCGCCTCGGCGGCACGGTCGTCGGCACCGACCACCTCACCGTCAAGGAGACCGACTTCTCCGGCATCGCGGGCAAGGTCAGGTCATCCGGCGCCGACTCCGTCTACTTCGGCGGCCAGTACCCCGAGGGCGGCCTGCTGTCCGACCAGATCAAGCAGGCCGGTGCGCAGGTCCCGGTGATGGGCGGCGACGGCATCTACGACCCCGCGTTCATCAAGGCGTCCGGCACCAACAACGACGGCGACCTCGCGACCTCCGTCGGCTACCCCGTCGAAGACCTCCCCTCCGCCAAGACGTTCGTCAAGAACTACGCGGGCCAGAAGTACCCGGACCCGTACGGGGCGTACGGCGGCTACTCCTACGACGCCGCCTGGGCCATCATCCAGGCCGTCAAGGCGGTCGTCGCCGACAACGACGGCAAGCTCCCCGACGACGCCCGCGCCAAGATCACCGAGGCGCTGAACAAGGTCTCCTTCGACGGCGTGACCGGCAAGGTCTCCTTCGACCAGTACGGAGACACCACCAACAAGCAGCTGACCGTCTACCAGGTGAAGAACGGCGCCTGGAAGGACGTGAAGAGCGAGACCTTCAAGGACTGACCCCGGGGCAACACCCCCCGCCCACCCATGCAACGCAACCGCGCGAGGGCGCACACCAGCGCCCTCGCGCGGCGTCATATCCGACACGCTCATCGGAGGCCCTGCGGTGCACGAACTGCCGCAAACGCTGGTCAACGGCCTGACCCTCGGCGCCCTCTACGGCTTGATCGCCATCGGGTACACCATGGTCTACGGCATCGTCCAGCTCATCAACTTCGCCCACGGCGAGATCTTCATGATCGGGGGCTTCGGCGCCCTCACCATCTACCTCTGGCTGCCCAGCGGCACCGCGCTGGCGCTGGCCCTGCCGCTCATGCTCATCGGCGGCATCCTCGCCTCGGTCGCCATCGCCACGGCCGCCGAGCGCTTCGCCTACCGGCCCCTGCGCGGCGGCCCCCGGCTGGCCCCTCTGATCACCGCGATCGGTCTGTCCATCGCGCTCCAGCAGGCCGTCTGGGCGTTCTACCCCGACGCCAAGAAGGCCCGCAGCTTCCCCCAGTTCGAGGGCAGCTCGTATCAGATCAGCGACAGTCTGCACATCCAGCGCGGCGACGCGTTCCTGCTGATAGCCGCCCCGCTGTGCATGCTCGCCCTGGGGCTGTTCGTCTCCAAGAGCCGGGCCGGGCGCGCCATGCAGGCCACCGCGCAGGACCCCGACACCGCCAAGCTGATGGGCATCAACACCGACCGCATCATCGTGATGGCCTTCGCCATCGGCGGTGCGTTCGCCGCCGTCGCCGCCCTCTCCCACGGGCTCAAGTACGGCCAGATCAACTTCGAGATGGGCTTCATCGCCGGGCTCAAGGCCTTCACCGCGGCCGTGCTCGGCGGCATCGGCAACATCTACGGCGCCATGCTCGGCGGCGTCGTCCTCGGCATCGCCGAGGCCCTGGCCATCAAATACATCCAGGACATCCCCGGAATGGATCAGCTCGGCGGCGGGGCCTGGAAGGACGTCTGGGCCTTCACCCTGCTCATCCTCGTCCTGCTGGTCAGGCCCCAGGGGCTGCTCGGCGAACGCGTAGCGGACCGGGCGTGAGGGAGTGAACCGATGACCACCCACATCAGCAAGGCACCCGGCGCCGACACCCCGGCCCCGCGCACCACCCTGCTCCGGGCGCTCACCGCGGCCGGCGGCCTCGCCACCGTCGCCTCCACCTTCCTCGCCTGGACCTGGACCTCCGACTTCCCCGGCGACCTCACCGTCTACGGCTACCCCGGCGGACTCCAGGTCCTCACCCTCGCCCTGGGCCTGGCCACCCTGCTGTTCGCGGTCGCCGCCCTGGACGTCCGGGGCTTGCGCTGGCTCACCCCGGCGGGCGCCACCGCGGCCCTGCGGCTGCTGGCCCTCGGCGCCTTCGCCACCACCTGGTTCACCCTCATCGCCATCGCCGTCGACCAAGGCGGCCTGGTCAACCTGGAACCGGGCGGCTGGGTCGCCGCCGTCGCCACCGCCGTACCCGTCGCCACCGCGTTCCTGCTCCCGGACGACACCCGGCCCATCTGCCGCCCCCGGCAGCTCCCCTCCTGGGCGGACATCCTCATCATCGCGGCCGTCTTCGCCCTCGGCCTCTACGTCGTCAACTACGGCATCCAGACCGACGAGGACAACCCCGAGCCCTTCATCGGCTACCTCATCGCGCTGTGCTTCGCCGCCGCAGCACTCCTCAAGGCCGGGCTCATCACCCGGCTCAGCGGGCTCACCAGCACCTACCGCTCCCTCACCCTGGTGGCGGCCCTGGTGACCGCGCTGGTCTTCCCCTTCACCCAGGACAAGGCCAGCTACACCGAACTCGGCGTCAACATCGCCATCTTCGCGACCGTCGCGCTCGGCCTGAACATCGTCGTCGGACTCGCCGGACTCCTCGACCTCGGCTACGTCGCCTTCCTCGGCGTCGGCGCCTACACCGCCGCCCTGGTCTCCGGAACCGCCGCCTCCACCATCCACGTCACCTTCCCGTTCTGGGCCGCCATGCTCACCGGAGCCCTGGCCTCCCTCGTCTTCGGCGTCGTCATCGGCGCCCCCACGCTGCGGCTGCGCGGCGACTACCTCGCCATCGTCACCCTCGGCTTCGGCGAGATCTTCCGCATCGCCGTCAGCAACCTCGACGGCACCTCCGGGCCCTCCGTCACCAACGGCCCCAACGGCGTCCCCAACATCCCGCCGCTGGAGATCTTCGGCTTCAACTTCGACGACGAGCACAGCTTCGCCGGGCTCACCCTCGACTCCAACAGCAACTACTACCTGCTGATGCTGCTCGTCACCGTCATCGTCGTCCTCATCTTCAGCCGGGCCGGAAACTCCCGCATCGGCCGCGCCTGGGTGGCCATCCGCGAGGACGAGACCGCCGCCACCGCCATGGGCATCAACGGCTTCCGCGTCAAGCTCATCGCCTTCGCCCTCGGCGCCACCCTCGCCGGAGTCGCCGGCACCATCTGGGCCCACGTCCAGACCACCGTCGTCCCCGAGCAGTACGTCTTCGCCGGGCCCGTCCCGCCGAACTCCACGTTCCTGCTCGCCGCCGTCATCCTCGGCGGCATGGGCACCATCGGCGGCCCCCTGCTCGGCGCGGCCCTGCTCTTCCTCATCCCCGAGAAGCTGGAATTCCTCCAGGACTACCAGCTCCTCGCCTTCGGCATCGCGCTCATCCTGCTGATGCGCTTCCGCCCCGAAGGGATCATTCCCAACCGGCGGCAGCAGCTCGAATACCACGAGACGGGACAGCTCGACGTGCCCGACCAGGCCGCCCTCAGCGGCAGCACCGTCGGCGTCACCAAGGCGGAGGCATGACAGACATGACCACGACCACCGTCGCGAAGGCCGCCCCCGTGCTCACCGCCACCGGCGTCACGATGCGCTTCGGCGGACTCACCGCCGTACGCTCCGTCGACCTCGACGTCCACCCCGGCGAGATCGTCGGCCTCATCGGCCCCAACGGCGCGGGCAAGACCACCTTCTTCAACTGCCTCACCGGCCTCTACGTCCCCACCGAGGGGCGCGTCGCCTACCGGGGCACCGTCCTGCCACCGAAACCCCATCTGGTCACCCAGGCAGGCATCGCCCGCACCTTCCAGAACATCCGCCTCTTCGCCAACATGACCGTCCTGGAGAACGTCCTGGTCGGCCGGCACACCCGCACCAAGGAAGGACTGTGGTCCGCCCTCCTGCGCGGCCCCGGCTTCAAACGCGCCGAAGCCGCCTCCAAGGCACGGGCCATGGAACTCCTGGAGTTCACCGGCCTCGCCGCCAAGGCCGACCACCTCTCCCGCAACCTCGCCTACGGCGAACAGCGCAAGCTGGAGATCGCCCGCGCCCTGGCCAGCGACCCCGGGCTCCTGCTCCTCGATGAGCCGACCGCGGGCATGAACCCCCAGGAGACCCGGGCCACCGAAGAACTCGTCTTCGCCATCCGCGACACGGGCACCGCCGTCCTCGTCATCGAGCACGACATGCGGTTCATCTTCAACCTGTGCGACCGGGTCGCCGTGCTCGTCCAGGGCGAGAAGCTCGTCGAGGGCTCCTCCGACGTCGTCCAGAGCGACGAACGCGTCATCGCCGCCTACCTCGGCACCCCCTTCGAGGGCGCCCCCGGCGCCGAGGAGGCCGCGGCGGTCGAGGCGGCCGAGGACCAGGCCGCCGGGCGAGCCACCCACGCACGTACGGAGGACGGACAGTGACCGCACTGCTCGAAGTCGAGGACCTCAGGGTCGCCTACGGCAAGATCGAGGCCGTCAAAGGGATCTCGTTCAGCGTCGAGGCCGGCCAGGTCGTCACCCTCATCGGCACCAACGGCGCGGGCAAGACGACCACCCTGCGCACCCTCTCCGGCCTGCTGACCCCGCTCGGCGGCGCCATCCGCTTCAACGGCAAACCGCTGAGCGGCGTCCCTGCGCACAAGATCGTCGCCCTGGGCCTGGCCCACTCCCCCGAGGGACGGCGCATCTTCCCCCGGCTCACGATCGCCGAGAACCTCCAGCTCGGAGCGTTTCTCCGCAAGGACGCCGACGGGATCGCCGCGGACATACGGAAGGTGTACGACCTCTTCCCCATCCTCGGCGAACGCCGCACCCAGGCGGCCGGCACCCTCTCCGGCGGCGAACAGCAGATGCTCGCCATGGGCCGCGCCCTGATGTCCCGCCCCAAGCTGCTGATGCTCGACGAACCCTCGATGGGGCTCTCGCCCATCATGATGCAGAAGATCATGCAGACCATCGCCGAACTGAAGGCGCAGGGCACCACGATCCTGCTGGTCGAACAGAACGCCCAGGCCGCCCTGTCCCTCGCCGATCACGGCCATGTGATGGAGATCGGCAAGATCGTGCTGTCCGGGACCGGGGAGGCGCTGCTGCACGACGAGTCCGTGCGGAAGGCGTACCTCGGCGAGGACTGAGGGGTACTGACGCGGTGATCGGCCTCCCCGATCACCGCGTCAGCCCCTGATCACTGCTCCTTGGCCTTCTTCTCCGCCGCGTCCTCGATGACCGCCTCGGCCACCTGCTGCATCGACAGGCGCCGGTCCATCGAGGTCTTCTGGATCCAGCGGAACGCGGCCGGTTCCGTCAGCCCGTACTCCGTCTGCAACACGCTCTTGGCCCGGTCCACCAGCTTGCGGGTCTCCAGCCGCTGGGAGAGGTCGGCGACCTCCTGCTCCAGCGTCTTCAGCTCGGTGAAGCGGGAGACGGCCATCTCGATGGCGGGCACCACGTCGCTCTTGCTGAACGGCTTCACGAGATACGCCATCGCCCCGGCGTCCCGGGCCCGGTCGACCAGTTCGCGCTGCGAGAACGCGGTCAGCATGAGGACGGGCGCGATGCGGTCGCCCGCGATCCGCTCGGCGGCGGAAATCCCGTCGAGGACGGGCATCTTCACATCGAGGATGACGAGGTCGGGCCGGTGTTCCCGAGCGAGCGCGACGGCCGTCTCGCCGTCTCCCGCCTCGCCGACGACGGAGTACCCCTCTTCTTCGAGCATCTCCTTCAGGTCGAGGCGGATGAGGGCCTCGTCCTCGGCGATGACGACGCGGGTTGTCTGCGGCGGGACGTGCGACTGCGCGTCGGGGGCGTCAGCGGTGCTCACTGTGCTCCTCGGTTTCCTCTACAGGTGGGGGCACCACGAGCCTACCGAGCTGCGGTAAGGTAGACGCGCAGCGGGTCGCCGATGACCTTCGATCCGTTGGCCCCGGTAGCCCAATTTGGCAGCAGGCAATGGATTCAAAACCCATACAGTGTCGGTTCGAGTCCGACCCGGGGCACTTTTCCTTCGATTCCAAGGTCACTGGGGAATCAGAAGCTTTCACTCGATGAAGTGAACGCCTTTTCGAACGAGTAACAGGCGGGCGTTCTCCGGCCAAGCTCGTGGTCGTGTACGACGTCGAAACGCGAAAACGTGCCCTGGCTCTCGTGCAACAGGGCCGCAGCGTGAACTCCGTGAGCAAGCAAACGGGGATATCCCGGTGGGCAATCCGCAATTGGCAGACCCGACTGGAGCCCGTCGCCCGTACCGCTGATTGCACGCGATGTGCCCCGGAGCCCCGAGCCCCGGCGGACACCGCCGCATATACGTATCTACTGGGCCTCTACCTCGGCGACGGCTGCGTCAGCCCTCTGTGAAAGGGCCTGTTTTTCCTGCGCATCGCTTGTGCGGATGCCTGGCCAGGGCTCATCGACGCCTGTGCGGGGGCGATGCGCGCCGTGCATCCCCGCAACAGCGTCTGCCGCGTCCAGCGGCAGGGTTACGTCATGGTGACCGGCTACAGCAAGCACTGGCCGTGTCTGTTCCCCCAACATGGGCCGGGCAAGAAGCATGAGCGGCCGATCGCCCTGGAGACGTGGCAACGGGAGATCGTTGCCACCCACCCCTGGGAGCTCGTCCGAGGGCTGGTGCACTCCGACGGTTGCCGGATCACCAACTGGACTACGAAGATCGTCGCCGGTGCGCGCAAGCGCTATGAGTACCCGAGGTACTTCTTCACCAACCGGTCCGACGACATCCGGAAGATGTACACCGACACGCTCGACCAGCTCGGGGTCGCCTGGCGGCAGACCAACGCGTGGAACATCTCCGTCGCGCGCCGCGACTCCGTCGCGCTCATGGATGCGCACGTCGGGCCGAAGTACTGACGTCGGCACTTCGGCCCAGGAAGGCGGCGCAAGGGCTAGCGGAGGTCGTCGGCGCCGATGTGGTGGACGCGGACCAGGTTGGTGGAGCCGGAGACTCCGGGTGGGGAGCCTGCGGTGATGACGACGAGGTCGCCCCGCCGGCAGCGGCCCAGCCGCAGCAGTTCCTCGTCGACCTGGCGGACCATCTCGTCCGTGGAGTCGACCGTCGGGCCGAGGAAGGTTTCGACGCCCCAGGTGAGGTTGAGCTGGGAGCGGGTGTTGGGGTCCGGGGTGAAGGCCAGCAGGGGGATCGGGGAGCGGTAGCGGGAGAGGCGGCGGACGGTGTCGCCGGACTGGGTGAAGGCGACCAGGAACTTGGCGCCGAGGAAGTCGCCCATTTCGGCCGCCGCGCGGGCGACCGCGCCGCCCTGGGTGCGGGGCTTGTTGCGCTCGGTGAGCGGGGGGAGGCCCTTGGCGAGGATGTCTTCCTCGGCGGCGGCGACGATGCGGCCCATGGTCCGGACCGTGGCGATCGGGTATTTGCCGACGCTGGTCTCGCCGGAGAGCATCACCGCGTCCGTGCCGTCGATGACGGCGTTGGCGACGTCGGAGGCCTCCGCGCGGGTGGGGCGGGAGTTGTCGATCATCGAGTCGAGCATCTGGGTCGCGACGATCACCGGCTTCGCGTTCCGCTTCGCCAGCTTGATCGCGCGCTTCTGGACGATCGGCACCTGCTCCAGCGGCATCTCGACGCCGAGGTCGCCGCGGGCGACCATGATGCCGTCGAAGGCGTCAACGATCTTCTCCAGGTTCTCGACCGCCTGCGGCTTCTCGATCTTGGCGATGACGGGGAGCCGGCAGTCCTCTTCCTGCATCACCCGGTGCACGTCCACGACGTCGTCCCCGTTGCGGACGAAGGACAGGGCGATGATGTCGGCCCCGGTGCGCAGCGCCCAGCGCAGGTCCTCGATGTCCTTCTTGGAGAGGGCGGGGACGGAGACGGCCACGCCGGGCAGGTTGAGGCCCTTGTGGTCGGAGATCATTCCGCCTTCGATGACGATCGTGTGCACCCGCGGCCCGTCGACGTCGACGACCTCGAGGGTGACGCGGCCGTCGTCCACGAGGATGCGCTCGCCCTTGTTGACGTCGGCGGCGAGCCCCTCGTAGGTGGTGCCGCAGCGGAAGCGGTCGCCTTCGATCGGCTCGACGGTGATGGTGAACTCGTCTCCGCGTTCAAGGAGTACGGGCCCCTCGCGGAAGCGGCCGAGTCGAATCTTCGGACCTTGAAGGTCGGCGAGGATACCGACGCTGCGGCCGGTTTCCAGCGAGGCCTTGCGGACTCGCCGATAACGCTCCTCGTGCTCGGCATAGGTGCCGTGGCTGAGGTTGAAGCGGGCCACGTCCATTCCGGCTTCGACGAGCGCCTTGATCTGCTCGTACGAGTCGGTGGCGGGTCCCAAAGTACAGACGATTTTTGCTCGGCGCATGCTGCCGAGCCTATGACTTACTCACGGGTAAAGAACCGGAAAGCAGCCACTCCCCCATGGCCTTTGCATGGCGGGTTATCGACAACTAATGAAACGTGCATAGGGGTGCTCCGATGAGCGATTCGGGGCCGGTACACGGGCCGCCGCACCCGGTCGTTTCACAGCTCCGGGCGGGTGATCGTAAAGCGCGCCGTGACGTGCGCGTATACGGTCTGGCGTTCGGGTTCCAGATCGAGCGCGACCGCGTCCTCCGCGCCGGGACGGGCGGAGCGGTGACGCGGGGCCGCCACCGCCACCGGCATCGGCGGGCCCGTCTCCCCCTCCGCGCCCAGGTCGGACAGCTCGACCAGGGCGACGAGCCCGGCGCCCAGCGCCCCCGCGTACTCGCGGGCGCGCTGCACGGCCTCCCGCACCGCCTGCTGCCGGGCCCGGCCGTGGACGGGTGAGTCGGGGCGCAGCCCCCACCAGGGGCCGTCGACCCGGGTCAGTTCGAGGTCGGCGAGGCGGGTGGTGAGTTCGCCCAGGGCGGTGAAGTCGGTGACGGTCACGGCGAGGTGCACCCGGCCGTGGTAGGCCCGTACCCGCTCCTGGCGGCCCCTGGCCAGCTCCGGGTTGATCGCGAAGGCGCCGGTCTCCAGCTTCTCGATCGCCTCGCCGTAGGACTTCACCAGGTCCAGCGCCCGCTGGTTGCGGCGGGTGAGGTCGTCCAGTGCGGCGCGCCGGTCGGCGCCGCGCGCGCTGACGGTGACGGAGAGGCGGGCGATCTCGGGGTCGACCTCCAGCGTTGCCTCGCCGAGGACCGCGACGCGCGGGGTGTCGGGGGTGCCGTACGGGACGTGCCGATCCATGGGGGGCTCCTGTTCGGGGCTCGTGGACGTGGCTTGATCCTGCCCTGTGCCGGGCGCTCGGCGTGCTCTGATCGCAACCTGTCGGGGGTGTTGCGGAACGGCACGGCTACGCCAGAATCTACGCGCGTTGTGCCCATTTCGCAGGTATCCCAGGGGAGTTCAGCCATGCCGCTCAACCGTCGGACGTTTCTGGGCCGCACCGCGGCCACCAGCGCGGGGGTCGCGCTCGCCTCGGCCGCGGCCACCGCTCCGGCGGACGCGCACGGCCACGGACGCGGCGAGCGGTACGAGTTCACCGTCATGGGCACCACTGATCTGCACGGCAACGTCTTCAACTGGGACTACTTCACGGACGCCGAGTTCGACGACGCGGCGCACAACGACGTCGGCCTCGCGAAGATCTCGACCCTGGTCGAGCAGGTCCGCAAGGAGAAGGGGCGGCGCAACACGCTGCTGATCGACGCGGGCGACACCATCCAGGGCACCCAGCTGTCGTACTACTACGCCAAGGTCGACCCGATCACCGGCAAGGGCGGCCCGGTGCACCCGATGGCGCAGGCGATGAACCTCATCGGCTACGACGCGGCGGCGCTCGGCAACCATGAGTTCAACTACGGCATCCCGGTGCTGCGGAAGTTCGAGGAGCAGTGCGACTTTCCGCTGCTGGGCGCGAACGCGCTGGACGCCACGTCGCTGCGGCCCGCGTTCCCGCCGTACTGGATGACGCGGCTGCGCACGCCCTGCGGCCGCGGCGTGAAGGTGGCGGTGCTGGGGCTGACGAACCCGGGGATCGCGATCTGGGACAAGGCCCATGTGCAGGGGAAGATGACGTTCCCGGGGCTGGAGGAGCAGGCGGCGAAGTGGGTGCCGCGGCTGCGTTCGATGGGCGCGGACGTGGTGCTCGTCTCGGCGCATTCGGGCACCAGCGGGACGTCCAGCTACGGCGACCAACTGCCGTATGTGGAGAACGCGGCGGCGCTGGTGGCCGAGCGGGTGGCGGGCATCGACGCGATCCTGGTCGGCCACGCCCATGTGGAGATGGCCGAGCGCCGGGTGGTGAACAAGGAGACGGGCCGGGAGGTCGTGCTGTCCGAACCGCTGAAGTGGGGTCAGCGGCTGACGCGCTTCGACATCGGGCTGGAGTGGGCGCGCGGCCGCTGGCAGGTGGAGTCGGTGTCGGCGAAGGTGCTGAACTCGGCCTCGGTGGCGGAGGATCCGCGGATCGTGGAGCTGCTCGGCGATGAGCACAAGAAGGTCGTCGGGTACGTCAACCAGGTGATCGGAGCCTCCACGGCGGCGATGACGGCCACGGAGGCGCCGTACAAGGACGCGCCGATCATCGACTTCATCAACCATGTGCAGACGGAGACGGTGAAGGCGGCGCTGGCGGGCACGGAGCACGCGGAGCTGCCGGTGCTGTCGCAGGCGTCGTGCTTCTCGCGGACGGCGCGGATCCCGGCCGGGGAGGTCACGATCCGGCAGGTGGCGGGGTTGTATCCGTTCGAGAACACGCTGGAGGCACGGGTGCTGACGGGCGCCCAGGTCAAGGACTACCTGGAGTTCTCGGCGCGGTACTACGTACGGACCCCGGCGGGCGGTGACGTGGACCCGTCGAAGCTGACCAACGCCGACGGCACCCCCGACTACAACTACGACGCGGTGAGCGGTCTGACGTACGAGATCGACATCGCGAAGCCGGTGGGTTCGCGGATCGCCGCGCTGCGCTTCGACGGCAAGCCGGTCGAGGACGGGGCGCGGTTCGTGCTGGCGGTGAACAACTACCGGGCGAGCGGCGGGGGCAACTTCCCTCATGTGGCCGCCGCCCAGCAGGTGTGGGCCAACTCCGAGGAGATCCGCAACACGATCATCGCGTGGGTGAAGGCGAAGGGGACGATCGACGGGGCCGGGTTCGCGTCGGTGGACTGGAAGCTGACGCGCGACGGCACGCCGGTGTTTTAAGGACGGGCCGAGGACTGGCGCTCAGGTCCGGGTGGGGGTCCGGCCGGTGCGCTGGTCGGGGAGGTGCATGCGTCCGCTGCCCCGGGCGACCGGCGCCGACGGGGCGGCGGGCCGCTGCGGGGCGGCGTCGCCCGGCCGGGAGGGCTGGAGTCCGAAGGTGGTGAAGGCGGTGCGGGACGGCAGGGGGTAGACCGGTTCGGCGCTGAGCGAGTTGAGGATGACGGCGGAGCGCCAGGCGGCCAGCCCGAGGTCGGGGGTGCCGACGCCGTGGGTGTGCCGCTCCGCGTTCTGGACGTGCACGGAGCCCTTGACGAGGGGGTCGAGGACCAGCCGGTGCCGGTCGTCGACGCGGGGCCGTTCCGACGAGTCGCGCCGGATGTAGGGGTCGAGGGCGGCGAGCAGGGTGTCGACGCGGCGTTCGCGGTAGCCGGTGGCGAGGACGACGGCCTCGGTGGTGTGGCGGGTGCGGGTGCCCTGCTGGACGTGCTCCAAGTGGAGTTCGAGCCGGGCGGCGGCGATACGGCCCGCGGTGCGGACGGTGACGCCGGGGGTGAGGACGGCGCCCGGCCAGCCGCCGCCGTGCTGGGCGCGGCGGTACAGCTCGTGGTGGATGGCAGTGATGGTCTCCTGGGCGATGCCCTTGTAGAGCTGCCACTGCCCGGGGAGGAGCTGGTCGCGGACGACCTCGGGGAGGGCGTGGAAGTAGCGGGTGTAGTCGGGGCTGAACTGCTCCAGGCCGAGCTTGCTGTACTCCATGGGCGCGAAGGACGGCGTACGGGCGAGCCAGTGCAGCCCCTCGGCGCCGAGGGGCCGGTTGCGCAGCAGGTCGAGGAAGACCTCGGCGCCGGACTGGCCGGAGCCGACGACGGTGATGTGGCCGGTGCTCAGCAGCCGTTCGCGGTGTTCCAGGTAGTCGGCGGAGTGGAGGACGGGGACGTTGGGGGCGTCGGCGAGGGGGCGCAGGGTTTCCGGGACGTGGGGTTCGGTGCCGACGCCGAGGACGAGGTGGCGGGCGTGGGCGCGGCCGGGGGACACGGCTTCGCCGTCGGGGCCGAGCCTGCTGAAGTCGATTTCGAACAGCTCGTGGTCGTGGTCCCAGCGGACGGCGTCGATCCGGTGGCCGAAGTGGAGGCCGGGGAGCTGTTCGCTGACCCAGCGGCAGTAGGCGTCGTATTCGGTGCGCTCGATGTGGAAGCGCTCGGCGACGTAGAAGGGGAAGAGCCGTTCGCGGGCCTTGAGGTAGCTGAGGAAGCTCCAGGGGCTGGCGGGGTCGGCGAGGGTGACCAGGTCGGCGAGGAAGGGGACCTGGACGGTGGCGCCGTCGATGAGGAGCCCGGGGTGCCAGTGGAAGGCGGGGCGCTGTTCGTAGAAGGCGGTGCGCAGGGTGGGGACGCCGTGGGCGAGGGCGGCGAGGGAGAGGTTGAACGGGCCGATGCCGATGCCCACGAGGTCAAGGGGCTCGTCCGGGGTGGTGGGGTCGGGTTCGGGGGCGGACGCCGGGGTGGGGGTTGTGCGGTGCTCATGGGGTGGTCGTGCCTTCCACGAGGTCGAGCAGCCGGCGCAGATCGCCGGGCTGGATGTGCGGGTTGAGGAGGGTGGCCTTGAGCCACAGCCCCTCGGGGGTGGCGGCGCGGCCGAGGACGGCGGTGCCGCGGTGCAGGAGGCTGCGGCGCAGCGCGGCGACGGCGTCCGGTCCGGCTCCCTTGGGGCGGAAGAGGACGGTCGAGAGGGTGGGGCGGGCGTACAGCTCCAGGGCGGGGCGGGCCTGGATGAGGTCGGCGAGGGCGTGCGCGTGGGCGCAGACCTGGTCGACGAGGTCGCCGAGGCCGTGGCGGCCGAGGGCGCGCAGGGTGACGGCGATCTTGAGGATGTCGGCGCGGCGGGTGGTGCGGAGGGAGCGGCCGAGCAGGTCGGGGAGCCCGGCGTCGGTGTCGTCGTGGGCGTTGAGGTAGTCGGCGCGGTGGCCGAGGGGGGCGAGGGCGGTGGTGTCGGGTACGGCGAGCAGACCGGCGGCGGCCGGTTGCCAGCCGAGTTTGTGCAGGTCGAGGGCGACGGTGTGGGCGCGGTCGAGTCCGTCGAGCCGCTTGTTCAGGGTGTCGCTGAACAGGAGCGGCCCGCCGTAGGCGGCGTCGATGTGGAGCGTCGCCCCGTGGCCGTCGCAGAGGTCGGCGAGGTGCGGGAGGGGGTCGATGGCCCCGGTGTCGGTGGTGCCCGCGGTGGCGACGAGCAGGGTGGGGCGGTCGGGTTGTGCCTGTTCGGCGTCGCGGAGGGCGTCGTGGACGCGGGCCGGGTCGAGGACGCCGGTGGGGGTGGGGAGGGTGTGCGGCGGGTGCAGGCCGAGCAGCCAGGCGGCGCGGTGGACGCTGTGGTGGGCGTTGGCGCCGCAGACGATACGGAGGGGCGCGCCGTGGGCGGCTTCGCGGGCAAGCAGCAGGGCGAGCTGGTTGGATTCGGTGCCGCCGGTGGTGACGAGGGCGTCGGGCGCGGGGCCGTGCGGGTGCACCAGCTCGGCGAGGGCGCGGCAGGTCAGCGCCTCCAACTCGGCGGCGGCGGGGGCCTGGTCCCAGGAGTCGAGGGATGGGTTGAGCGCGGAGACGGCGAGGTCGGCGGCGGCCGCGACGGCGAGCGGCGGGCAGTGCAGATGGGCGGCGCAGTGCGGGTCGGCCGGGTCGGCGGCACCCGCGGTGAGGGCGGTCACGAGGGTGCGCAGGGCGTGGTGCGGCCCTTCACCGTGGTCGGGGAGGGAGGGCCGGGCCGCGCCGTGTGTGCGGTGGGCCACGGCGCCGGGTCCTCCGGCGGGGAGCGGCCCGCCGCGGTCGGCGGCGCCGTGGGTGAGGGCGTCGAGGACGATGTCGAGCATCGGGCGAAGCGCGCCTGGTCCCTCGCTCCCCCCGGCGAGGAGGCGGGCGGTGCCGGAAGCGGGCATGGGCCTCAAGCTACTTGGCCCGCAAGCGGATCGGCCGGGCTCGGCCCGAAGTGCACCCGTACGTGGTACGGGTGCACGGTGCGGGTTGATCTGGCGGGCGCGGTTCCGGACCCGAAGTAGCCGAAGCCTAGTGCGCGGGTTCGCTCCGCACCCGCAGGGCGCGCCGCAGGTCGTCGAGCTGGTCTTCGAGGTGGCGGCGCAGGGCGGGGAGGAGGTCGGGGGCGGTGAGGCACTCCTCGCCGAGCCGCAGGGTCGTCGCGTCCACCGTCGTCGGGAAGCCGGAGCGGGCGATGGCCTCGGCGATGGCGGGGCCGCGGCGGGCGGCGGTGGCGGCGGCGTCGGTGAAGAAACGCGGTACGTACTCGGTGAGCAGGTCGTGGTGTTCGGGCTGCCAGAAGCCGGTGGCGGTCGCGGTGACGAGGTAATTGGAGAGAGCCGGAAGGGCGGGGCTGTCACCGAACAGGGCGTCCCAGGCGGCCCGTTTGGCGTCCGGGTCGGGGAGTGCGGCGCGGCAGCGGGCGGCGCCCTCCTGTCCGGTGGCGCTGGAGTCGCGGGCGAGTTCGGCGTCGATGTCGGCGGGGCCCGCGGCGCCGAGGACGGCGAGCCGTCCGAGGATCTGCCAGCGCAGTTCGGGGTCGAGGGCGGGGCCGCCGGGTACGGTGTCGCCGTCGAGCCAGTCGGTCAGCTCGGCGGGGGCGGTGGCGCTGGCGATGTAGGTGCGTACGGCGGACAGCCGCAGCCCGGGCCCGGAGCCGTCCTCGGTGCGGCGCAGCAGGTCGCGGCAGGTGGCGGCGATGGTGTTGAGGGCGGCGGGCCGCTGGTCGGCGGGGACGTAGCGGTCGGCGATCTGGGTGCGGGCGAAGGCGAGGACGCCCTGCACGATCGCTATGTCGGTCTCGTGCGGGAGGTGGGTGCGGGCGGCGTCGAGGTAGTCGGCGGCCGGGAGGTCGCCGTCGCGCACCATGTCGCGGGCGGCGTTCCAGAGGGTGGCGCGGCTGACGGTGTCGGGGAGGCCGGAGAGGGAGCGTACGGCGGCCTTCCAGGAGCGGGGGTCGAGGCGGACCTTGGTGTAGGTCAGGTCGCCGTCGTTGAGGAGGAGCAGGTCGGGGCGGGGGCCGGTGAAGGAGAGGTGGGCGGCGGGGTCGGTGCCGTTGAGTTCGGCCTCGACGCGCTTGCGCAGCACGAGTTGGTGCGGGGCGGCGGGTTCGTGGTCGTAAAGGCCGATCGCGATGCGGTGGGGGCGGCGGTGGGCCGGTTCGGCGGCTCCCTCGTGGCGGATCTCCAGGTGCCAGTGGCCGCCGTCCGTGGTGATGGCGGGGGTGAGGGTGTCCACTCCGGTGGTGCGCAGCCAGGCGTCGGCCCAGGCGTGGACGTCGCGGTCGGTGGAGCGGGCGAGGGAGTCGAGGAAGTCGGCGAGGGTGGCGTTGCCGAAGCGGTGCCGGGTGAAGTGTTCGTTGATGCCGCGGAGGAAGTCCTTTTCGCCGAGCCAGGTGACGAGCTGGCGCAGCGCGGAGGCGCCCTTGGCGTAGGAGATGCCGTCGATGTTGAGGCGGGCGGCGGCGGTGTCGGGGACGAGTTCGGGTGCGGGGGCGACGGGGTGGGTGGAGGGGCGCTGGTCGGCGTCGTAGCCCCAGGTCTTGTGGCGGATGCCGAAGTCGGCCCAGGTGTCGGTGTAGCGGGTGGTCTCGGTGAGGATCTGGAAGCCCATGTACTCGGCGAAGGACTCGTTGAGCCAGAGGTCGTCCCACCAGGTCATGGTGACGAGGTTGCCGAACCACATGTGGGCCATCTCGTGGGCGATGACCATGGCGCGGGTCTGGCGCTCGGCGTCGGTGACGGCGGAGCGGAAGACGAATTCGTCGCGGAAGGTGACGAGGCCGGGGTTCTCCATGGCGCCGAAGTTGAATTCGGGGACGAATGCCTGGTCGTAGGAGTCGAAGGGGTACGGCTCGTCGAAGATCTCGTGGTAGCGGTCGAAGCAGCGCCGGGTGAGGTCGAGGAGTTCGTCGGCGTCGGCTTCGAGGTGGGGGGCGAGCGAGCGGCGGACGTGCAGTCCGAAGGGCAGTCCGGCGTGCTCGGTGTGCACGGAGTGGTACGGGCCCGCGGCCAGCGCGACCAGGTACGTGCTGATGGGCGGGGTGGGGGCGATCCGCCAGCGGCCGTCCGCGGGGTCGCCGTCGCGGGTGGCGATGCCGTTGCCGAGGACGGTCCACTGCGGCGGGGCGGTGACGCGGACGTCGAAGACGGCCTTCAGGTCGGGCTGGTCGAAGGCCGCGTAGACGCGGGGGGCGTCGGACATGGCGCACGTGGCGTAGAGGTAGGTCTCGCCGTCGGCGGGGTCGGTGAAGCGGTGCATGCCCTCGCCGGTGTGCGAGTACGTCATGTCCGTCTCGACGCGCAGCTCGTGCTCGCCCTCGGCGAGGCCGGTGAGCGGAATCCTGCCGTCGGCGATGACCTCGGCGGGGTCGAGCGCGAGGTCGTGTCCGTCGAGCACCGCCCGGTGCAGGGCGGCGGGGCTCAGCTCCACGAAGGTGTCCGCGCCGTCCTCGCGGGCGCTGAAGCGGATGGTCGTGGTGGAGCCGAAGTGTTCGTCACCGCGGGTGAGGTCGAGGTCGATCGTGTAGCGGTGGACCTCGATGAGGCGGGCTCGGATCTGCGCGTCCTCGCGCGTCAGTACGGACATGGGGACATGCTGCCCTACCCGCGGTAGGCGGCACACGGGAGTTCGGAGTCTGCCGGGCGCGGGCGTACGTGGGGGCGCACCACCGGTTGTGCGCCCGTGCCGTACGCCCGGCGGGCGGGGGCCGCGGCGGGCTCAGGAGCGCGCGATCGTCTCGTGATGCCGGATGACCTCGGCGATGATGAAGTTGAGCAGCTTCTCGGCGAAAGCGGGATCGAGTTTGGCGCTTTCCGCCAGTTCGCGCAGCCGGGTGATCTGGCGGGCCTCGCGGGCGGGGTCGGCCGGGGGAAGCTTGTGGGCGGCCTTGAGGTGACCGACCTGCTGGGTGCACTTGAAGCGCTCGGCGAGCATGTGGACCACGGCCGCGTCGATGTTGTCGATGCTCTCGCGCAGCCGGGCCAGCTCCGCGCGTACGGCGTCGTCGGCCTCGTGGGTCGTGCTGGTCGGGTCCGGCTGGCCGGGACGGTCGGCGGGGTCGGTCTCGCGATGCGTCATGGCCCCCGACCCTATGCCAGCGGGGCCGCGGCCTCGGCTCCGGGACCGCCCCGCCCCCGGTGGGGGGTTGTGAAGGGGACGGGGCGGCCGCTCGGGGAGGTCTGCCCCCGGTAGCAGCGCCTCCACCGTGGAGGAGCCGGAAACGCGAGACGGGGTTCCCTTCGGCGCGGGGATTTTCCGCATTCGCCAGGGGGTGTCTCGCCGATCATGCCGGGCTCCCGACGCCTGGCACGGCGTGACGCGGACCCGGCGCGCACTGCCGCGCCGGGTCCCGTTCCTGCCGTGGTCTATGTGCCGGGGGTCAGCCGCCGAGCTGGGCCGCCGCGGTCTTGATGTTCTGGGCGAAGGTGCTCACCTCGGTGTAGACACCGGGCTTGCCGGGCCGGGCGCAGCCCTCGCCCCAGCTGACGATGCCGACCTGGATCCACTGCCCGGCGTCGTCCTTGCGGAACATCGGGCCGCCGGAGTCGCCCTGGCAGGTGTCGACGCCGCCGGTGGCCATCTTTCCGGCGCAGATCTCCTCACCGGCGACGAGTTCGCCGTACGCCGACTTGCAGGTGGCGTCGTCGACGAACGGCACGGTGGCCTTGAGCAGGTAGCGCTGCTGGCTGCCGCCTTCGGTGGCGGCGCCCCACCCGGCGACGGTGAAGTCGCCCTTGTTGTACGCCGTGGTCTCGGCGATCTTCAGGGTGGGCTGGTTGATGGGCTGGGCGAGCTTGATGAGGGCCCAGTCCTTGCCGGTGCCGTTGTAGCCGGGGGCCTGGAGCACCCGGGTGGACTTGACCTTGGTGGCGCTGGAGCTCTGGAGGTCGACGACGCCCGCGGTGGCGGTGATGGAGGTGTTGGCGCCGCTGCCGTTCACACAGTGGGCGGCGGTGAGCACGAGGGTCGGGGAGTAGAGCGCGCCGCCACAGCCCATGGAGAGGCGGACCATGAAGGGGAATTCACCCTGGGCGGCGCGGGTGCCGCCGACGACGGAGGGGCTGGGCTCGGGGCCGGTGGGCTGGGCTGTCGCGGTGCCCGGCATGAGGCTGAACGCGGCGAGGGCGACCGCGCCGAGGGCCGCGGATCTCTTCAGGTGCTTCAGTGCGTTTCGCAACGGAAGTCCTTTCGTGGGGGGTTGCGCAAAAATGTCAGGCCCACGTCAAATGACAAGGCCTGCGTATGCCCTGTGATTATGTGAAGTCCGCGAACAGCCTGACAAGGGTTGCTTTCCGGCCAAGTCGACGCCCCGTCAGCTACGCACCCACCCCATCAGCCGCGCACCGCCGCCCCGGCCCCGCGCGGCCTCCGCGCCACCGCACCCGGCCGCCCGTACAGTGGGCACGTGGCGGCACCGGGCAGCGACATCGAACACGGCTATCCGCACCTGGACATGGTCCGGGCCTCGCTCACCGCGCTCTACCGGCGGCTGTCGCGCGACACGGTGGACACCTTCGGGCTCAGCGTGGTCCCCGGCGACGTGGCCTTCTCCGACCAGGACGACCTGCATCTGGGCGTCCAGCGGGTGGCCCGGGTGATGGTGCAGCACATGCGGCTGCCGGACGCCCGGATGATCGTGAGCTTCCGCGAGATGCGGCACGCGGGGAACGTGGAGCTGGCCGCCGGGCCGGAGTACTTCATCGAGCTGAACTCCCGCTTCAAGACCCACCGCCGCGACATCGGGGCGGCCCTCGCCCACGAGGTCACCCATGTGTATCTGCACCGGCTCGATCTGGCCTTCCCCGGCACCCGCGACAACGAGGTCCTCACCGACACCACCGCCGCCTACCTCGGCACCGGCTGGCTGCTGCTCGACGCGTACCGCCAGGACGCGGTCACCAGCCAGAAGCTGGGCTATCTGACGCCGGAGGAGTTCGGCTACGTCCTCGCCAAGCGGGCCCGGCTCTTCGACGAGGACCCGTCCCCCTGGTTCACCAGCCCGCAGGCGTACGAGGCGTACGCCAAGGGGGTGGAGCTGGCGCTGCGCGACGAACGGCAGCCGCCGCTCGCCGCGGCCGGCTGGACCGGACGCCGCCGCTACGCCAAGGACCGCCGTTCGGCGCAGTCCGGCCACCCCTCCCCCACCGGGGGCGACTACGTCTTCGAGGTCGGCCCGCCGTTCAGCGTGTCGTTCCCCTGCCCTACCTGCCGCCAGCGCATCCGGCTCCCGGTGCGCGGCAGGCTGCGGGCGCGCTGCGGACTGTGCCGTACGCACCTGGAGTGCGACACCTGACGGGACCCTGAGGGGCCGGGGCGACGTTCGAGCGCACTCCACGTCGTACCCTCGCGTGCATGAGCCCCTCCATCGCCACCAACACCCGTGTCGCCCTGGACGAGCTGCTGGAGTTCGTCCGCCCGCGGCACCGCGCCATCCTGATGACCCGCCGGTCCGACGGTTCCCCGCAGGCGTCCCCGCTGACCTGCGGCGTCGACGACTCGGGCCGTATCGTCATGTCCACCTACCCCGAGCGCGCCAAGGTCCGCAACGCCAAGCGCGACGCGGCCGTCAGCCTGATCGTGCTGTCCGACGAGTGGAACGGCCCGTGGGTGCAGATCGACGGCACCGCCGAGGTCATCGACACCCCCGACTCGGTCGAACCGCTGGTCGAGTACTACCGCAACATCGCCGGTGAGCACCCGGACTGGGACGAGTACCGCTCGGCCATGCGCAAGCAGGGCAAGTCGCTGATCCGGGTCACGCCCGAGCGCTGGGGCCCGGTCGCCACCGGCGGCTTCCCCGCCCGGCTGGTGGAGGACTCCCCCGAAGGGTGAGCGGCAGCAGCACCCGGGGCGCGCGTACAGCACGATGCGCATGCCGGTGACGTCCCTGGCGGCGCATCGGTGGAAGTACCGCGCCAGCGCCTCGCGCTTCACCCGCTCCTGCGGGGGTGTCGTCCAGCGGCTGCCCGGGCGGGTCGTTCACCGTGACGATCCGCCCGGGCGCGTAGAGGTCGCGGTGGGCGGCGAACGCCACGCGGCGCCCGCCCCCGGTCGGGTTGGGGGAAGGCGCCGCGCGGCCGGTCCGTACGCCGTTGTACGGGCGGAGACTTGAGGACCGTCAGTCCATGGAGGTCAGACCATGAGGGCCCGGTCGGTGGGGCGGATCGGGGCGGGCAGGGCGCTGGCCCCGGCCAGGTAGCGGTCCACGCCGCGCGCCGCGGAGCGGCCCTCGGCGATGGCCCAGACGATCAGCGACTGGCCGCGGCCCGCGTCACCGGCGACGAAGACGCCGTCCACGTTGGTGGCGAAGTCGGCGTCGCGCGCGACGTTGCCGCGCTCGTCCAGCTCCAGGCCGAACTGCTCGACGAGGCCGTTCTCCCGGTCGGTGCCGGTGAAGCCCATGGCCAGGGTGACCAGCTGGGCCGGGATCTTCCGCTCGGTGCCCGGCTTCTGCTCCAGCTTGCCGTCCTTGAACTCCACCTCGATCAGGTGCAGCCACTGGACGTTGCCGTCCTCGTCGCCCTCGAAGTGGGTGGTGGAGACGGAGTAGACCCGCTCGCCGCCCTCCTCGTGCGCCGAGGTGACCTTGTAGAGCATCGGGAAGGTGGGCCAGGGCTGGCCCGCCGAGCGCTCCTCGCCCGGCTTGGGCATGATCTCCAGCTGGGTGACGGAGGCGGCGCCCTGCCGGTGGGCGGTGCCGACGCAGTCGGCGCCGGTGTCACCGCCGCCGATCACCACGACGTGCTTGCCCTCGGCGGTGATGGGGGGCGTCGTCAGGTCGCCCTCCTGCACCTTGTTGGCGAGCGGCAGGTACTCCATCGCGTAGTGGATGCCGTTCAGCTCGCGGCCCGGGACCTTCAGGTCGCGGGAGGTGGTGGCACCGGCCGCGATGACGACCGCGTCGTACCGCTTGCGCAGCTTGGCGGCGTCGATGTCGCGCCCGATCTCCGTCTCGGTGCGGAACTTGGTGCCCTCCGCGCGCATCTGCTCGATGCGGCGGTTGATGTGGCGCTTCTCCATCTTGAACTCGGGGATGCCGTAGCGCAGCAGCCCGCCGATGCGGTCGGCCCGCTCGTACACGGCGACCGTGTGTCCGGCGCGGGTCAGCTGCTGGGCGGCGGCGAGCCCCGCCGGGCCCGAGCCGATGACGGCGACGGTCTTGCCGCTGAGCCGCTCGGGGGGCTGCGGGGTGACGTCGCCCGCGTCCCACGCCTTGTCGATGATGGTGACCTCGACGTTCTTGATGGTCACCGCGGGCTGGTTGATGCCGAGGACACACGCGGACTCACACGGGGCGGGGCACAGCCGCCCGGTGAACTCCGGGAAGTTGTTGGTCGCGTGCAGCCGCTCGCTGGCCTCCCGCCAGTCCTCGCGGTAGGCGTAGTCGTTCCACTCGGGGATGAGGTTTCCGAGCGGACAGCCGTTGTGGCAGAACGGGATGCCGCAGTCCATGCACCGGCTGGCCTGCTTGCTGATGATCGGCAGCAGCGAGCCGGGGACGTAGACCTCGTTCCAGTCCTTGACCCGCTCCTCCACCGGACGGGTCTTGGCCACCTCGCGGTCGGTGGTCAGGAAGCCCTTGGGGTCAGCCATTGGTCGCCGCCTCCATCATCTTCTCGTGGGTCTCGGACTCGGAGAGTCCGGCTCGCTCGGCGGCGTCCTTGGCGGCGAGCACGGCCTGGTACGTAGCGGGGATGATCTTGCTGAAGCGGGCGAGGGCGCAGTCCCAGTCGTCGAGCAGCGCGGCCGCGACGGTGGAGCCGGTCTCCTCCTGGTGGCGGCGCACAGCGTCGTGCAGCCACTGCTTGTCGGTGTCGTCCAGCTCACCGACGGCGTCGAGGAGAGCGCCGTTGACGTTGTCCCGGTCGAGGTCGATGACGTACGCGATGCCACCGGACATCCCGGCCGCGAAGTTGCGCCCGGTCGGGCCGAGGACGACGGCCCGACCGCCGGTCATGTACTCGCAGCCGTGGTCGCCCACGCCCTCGGAGACCACGGTCGCGCCCGAGTTGCGGACGCAGAACCGCTCGCCGACCTTGCCGCGCAGATACATCTCGCCGCCGGTCGCGCCGTACGCGAGGGTGTTGCCCGCGATGGTCGAGTACTCGGCGAGGTGGTCGGCGCCCCGGTCCGGGCGGACGATCACGCGGCCGCCGGACAGGCCCTTGCCGACGTAGTCGTTGGCGTCGCCCTCCAGCCGCAGCGTGACGCCGCGGGGCGCGAACGCGCCGAAGGACTGGCCGGCCGAGCCGGTGAAGGTGATGTCGATGGTGTCGTCCGGCAGACCCGCGCCGCCGAACTTCCGCGTCACCTCGTGGCCGAGCATGGTGCCGACGGTCCGGTTGATGTTGCGGATCGCGACCTGGGCGCGGACCGGCTGGGCGGCCTCGGCGGAGTCCGCGTTCAGCGCGTCCGCCGCGAGCTTGATCAGCTCGTTGTCCAGCGCCTTCGCCAGGCCGTGGTCCTGCTCGACCACCTGGTGGCGGACGGCGCCGTCGGGCAGCTCGGGGACGTACAGCAGCGGGCCGAGGTCCAGGCCCTGGGCCTTCCAGTGCTGCACGGCCTGGCTGGTGTCCAGCAGCTCGGCGTGGCCGATGGCCTCGTCCAGCGTGCGGAAGCCCAGCTCGGCGAGGAGCTCGCGGACCTCCTCGGCGATGAACTGGAAGAAGTTCACCACGAACTCGGCCTGGCCGTTGTAGCGCTCGCGCAGCACCGGGTTCTGGGTGGCGATGCCGACCGGGCAGGTGTCCAGGTGGCACACGCGCATCATCACGCAGCCGGAGACGACCAGCGGCGCGGTCGCGAAGCCGAACTCCTCGGCGCCGAGCAGCGCGGCGATCACCACGTCGCGGCCGGTCTTCAGCTGGCCGTCGGTCTGCACGACGATGCGGTCGCGCAGCCCGTTGAGCAGCAGCGTCTGCTGGGTCTCGGCGAGGCCCAGCTCCCAGGGGCCGCCCGCGTGCTTGAGCGAGGTGAGCGGCGAGGCGCCGGTGCCGCCGTCGTGGCCGGAGATCAGCACCACGTCGGCGTGCGCCTTGGAGACGCCCGCGGCGACGGTGCCGACGCCGACCTCGGAGACCAGCTTGACGTGAATGCGCGCCTTCGGGTTGGCGTTCTTCAGGTCGTGGATCAGCTGGGCGAGGTCCTCGATGGAGTAGATGTCGTGGTGCGGCGGCGGGGAGATCAGGCCGACGCCGGGCGTCGAGTGCCGGGTCTTCGCCACCCACGGGTACACCTTGTGGCCGGGCAGCTGGCCGCCCTCGCCGGGCTTGGCGCCCTGCGCCATCTTGATCTGGATGTCATCGGAGTTGACCAGGTATTCGCTGGTCACGCCGAAGCGGCCGGAGGCGACCTGCTTGATGGAGGAGCGCCGCGTCGGGTCGTGCAGCCGCTCCGAGTCCTCGCCGCCCTCACCGGTGTTGGACTTGCCGCCCAGCTGGTTCATGGCGATGGCCAGGGTCTCGTGCGCCTCCTGGGAGATGGAGCCGTACGACATGGCACCCGTCGAGAACCGCTTGACGATCTCGCTGACCGGCTCGACCTCCTCGATCGGGATCGAGGGCCGGTCGCCGTCCTTGAAGGAGAACAGGCCGCGCAGCGTCATCAGCCGCTCGGACTGCTCGTTCACCCGCTCGGTGTACTTCTTGAAGATGTCGTAGCGGCGTGCGCGGGTCGAGTGCTGGAGCCGGAAGACCGTCTCCGGGTCGAACAGGTGCGGCTCGCCCTCGCGGCGCCACTGGTACTCGCCGCCGATGTCCAGCGCGCGGTGCGCGGAGGGGATGCCGCTGGCCGGGTACGCCTTGGCGTGCCGGGCGGCGACCTCCTTGGCGACGATGTCCAGGCCCGCGCCGCCGATCTTGGTGGTGGTGCCGTGGAAGTAGGCGTCCACGAAGGACTCGTCCAGGCCGACGGCCTCGAAGACCTGGGCGCCGCGGTAGGAGGCCACGGTGGAGATGCCCATCTTGGACATCACCTTCAGGACGCCCTTGCCGAGCGCCTTGATCAGGTTCTTGATCGCGGTCTCGGCCTCCATCCCCGGCAGGAACGTTCCGGCCCGGACCAGGTCCTCGACCGACTCCATCGCCAGGTACGGGTTGACGGCCGCGGCACCGTAGCCGATGAGCAGCGCGACATGGTGCACCTCGCGCACGTCGCCCGCCTCGACCAGCAGCCCCACCTGGGTGCGCTGCTTGGTGCGGATGAGGTGGTGGTGCACGGCGGAGGTGAGCAGCAGCGAGGGGATCGGCGCGTGCTCGGCGTCCGAGTGCCGGTCGGAGAGCACGATCAGCCGGGCGCCGTCCTCGATGGCGGCGTCCGCCTCGGCGCAGATCTCGGCCAGCCGCGCGGCGAGCGCGTCACCGCCACCGCTGACCCGGTAGAGACCGGAGAGGTTGGCGGCCTTCAGGCCCGGCATGTCGCCGTCGGCGTTGATGTGGATGAGCTTGGCCAGCTCATCGTTGTCGATCACCGGGAAGGGCAGGGTGACGCTGCGGCAGGAGGCCGCGGTCGGCTCCAGCAGATTGCCCTGCGGGCCCAGCGAGGAGATCAGCGAGGTGACCAGCTCCTCGCGGATCGCGTCCAGCGGCGGGTTGGTGACCTGCGCGAACAGCTGGGTGAAGTAGTCGAACAGCAGCCGCGGCCGCTCGGAGAGGGCGGCGATCGGCGAGTCCGTGCCCATCGAGCCGATCGGCTCGGCACCGGCCTTGGCCATCGGCGCGAGGAGGACCCGCAGCTCCTCCTCGGTGTAGCCGAAGGTCTGCTGGCGGCGGGTGACGGAGGCGTGGGTGTGCACGATGTGCTCGCGCTCGGGAAGGTCCGCCAGGTCGATCAGCCCGGCCTCCAGCCAGTCGCCGTACGGCTGCTCGGTGGCCAGCTCGGCCTTGATCTCGTCGTCCTCGATGATCCGGTGCTCGGCGGTGTCCACCAGGAACATCCGGCCCGGCTGGAGCCGGCCCTTGCGGACCACCTTGGCCGGGTCGATGTCCAGGACGCCGACCTCGGACGACAGCACGACCAGCCCGTCGTCGGTGACCCAGTAGCGCCCCGGCCGCAGACCGTTGCGGTCCAGCACGGCGCCGACCTGGGTGCCGTCGGTGAAGGTGACACAGGCCGGGCCGTCCCAGGGCTCCATCATCGTGGAGTGGTACTGGTAGAAGGCGCGCCGGGCCGGGTCCATCGAGGGGTGGTTCTCCCACGCCTCGGGGACCATCATCAGCACCGAGTGCGGCAGCGAGCGGCCGCCGAGGTGCAGCAGCTCCAGGACCTCGTCGAAGGTCGCGGAGTCGGAGGCGTCCGGGGTGCAGAGCGGGAAGATCCGGTCCAGGCCCTTCTCCCCGAACAGGTCGCTGACCAGCTGGGATTCGCGTGCCCGCATCCAGTTGCGGTTACCCTGGACGGTGTTGATCTCACCGTTGTGGGCGACGAAGCGGTACGGGTGGGCCAGCGGCCAGCTCGGGAAGGTGTTCGTGGAGAACCGGGAGTGGACCAGCGCGATGGCCGTGGCGAAACGGCGGTCGGACAGATCCGGGAAGAACGGCTCCAGCTGACCGGTGGTCAGCATGCCCTTGTACACCAGGGTGCGGGAGGACAGCGACGGGAAGTACACGTCCGCCTCGCGCTCGGCGCGCTTGCGCAGCACGAACGCCTTGCGGTCCAGGGCCAGCCCGCTGCTGGTGCCGTCCGCGACGAAGAGCTGGCGGAAGGCGGGCATGGTGGTGCGCGCGCCGTTGCCCAGCAGCTCGGGCGCGACCGGCACCTCACGCCAGCCGAGGACGGTCAGCTCCTCTTCGGCGGCGATCCGCTCGATGTACTCCGCGGCCTCGTCACCCGCCGTCTCGGGCAGGAACCCGATACCCACGGCGTACGAACCGGCCTCGGGAAGATCGAAGTCGGTCACGTCCCGCAAGAAGGCGTCCGGAACCTGCACGAGGATGCCCGCGCCGTCACCCGAGTCGGGCTCGGAGCCGGTGGCCCCACGGTGCTCCAGGTTCCGTAGCACGGTGAGAGCCTGCTCAACGAGCTCGTGGCTGGCCTCGCCGGTGAGGGTCGCCACAAAGCCGACGCCACAGGCGTCGTGCTCATTGCGCGGATCGTACATCCCCTGGCGGGCGGGGTGGGATGCGGAACGCATCGGCTCTCCCGTCGTCGTCATGGCATTTTGCGTGTGCCGAGGGACGACGTTGGCCCTCCGCGAGAATTTCGTGCAGGTTACATGATGAGTCGGTTCTCGGGAAGTGGATATTCCGTTTCACCATGCGGACACCCCTGCACGGGGTGAGTCGGGCGATGGGGACTGAAACGACCACCGTCGCCCCGGCGCGAGACGGGCCACACTGCCCGAGCGCTTCGGCTTTATGCCCGCTGGTAAACGGATCGAAACCGTCGAGTAACAGCGTAATGATGCGATTACTCGTATGAGAGGCCGGTGAGAGGTCAGCCTACGGCCGTACCGAAGAACGTGCCCAGGGCATAGGTCACACCCGCCGCCGCCCCGCCCAGCGCGAGCTGCCGCAGCCCGCTGAACCACCACGGCCGGCCCGTCACCCGGGCCACCACCGCGCCGCAGGCGAACAGCCCGAGCAGCGCCAGCAGCACCGCAGGCCAGAGCGCCACCGCGCCCAGCAGATACGGCAGCACCGGCAGCAGGGCGCCCAGCGCGAACGAGCCGAACGACGACACCGCGGCGACCAGCGGCGACGGCAGATCATCCGGGTCGATGCCCAGCTCCTCGCGGGCGTGTATCTCCAGCGCCTGCTCCGGATCCTTCGACAGCTGCGCGGCCACCTCGCGGGCCAGCTTCGGCTTCACGCCCCGCGACTCGTACAGCGCCGCCAGCTCCGCCATCTCGTCCGCCGGATGCTTGCGCAGCTCCCGCCGCTCGACCTCCAGCTCGGCCTCGACCAGCTCGCGCTGGGAGGCGACGGAGGTGTACTCACCGGCCGCCATCGAGAACGCACCGGCGGCGAGCCCCGCCAGCCCGGTGATCACGATGGTCTGCCGGTCGACGGCCCCGCCCGCGACGCCGGTCATCAGCGCCAGGTTGGAGACCAGCCCGTCCATGGCCCCGAAGACGGCCGGGCGCAGCCAGCCGCCGTTCACATCGCGGTGCGTGTGGTTGTCGCGGTGTGCGATATGCGGTGACTGGATGGTGTCGATGACGGACATGTGCTGTCGTGCTCCCTTCGCGGGCGCGGACCTGCCGCCCGCACCCCAATAGCTCGAAGGTAGACACGAGATCCCCTGTCCCGCCAGCAAGGAAGGCCGAACTTACCGCTCTGACCTGCGGAAACGTAAAAAGGCCGCCGAAACCCGAGGGGTTCGGCGGCCTCTTGGCGCAGGCGTCAGGGCTTCTTGGTGGCCTCCGGCTCGGCGGGAGACTTCGCCTCCGCGGGAGCCTTCGCCTCGGCGGGCGCCTTGGCCTCCGCGCCCTTCTCGGCCGGGGCGTCCTCCTCGGCCGCACCGTCTTCCACCGCCGCGGGCTCGACGACCGCTTCCCGGCCCGGGGCCTTCTTCGCGGAGATCACCAGGTACGCCACCGCGCCCAGGAAGACGACGATGGACGTCCAGTCGTTGAGCCGCAGGCCCAGGATGTGGTGGGCGTCGTCCACCCGCAGATACTCGATCCAGAAGCGGCCTACGGTGTACGCGGCCACGTAGAGGGCGAACGCCCGGCCATGGCCCAGCGTGAAGCGGCGGTCCGCCCAGATCACCAGCAGCGCCACGCCGATGCACCACAGCGACTCGTAGAGGAACGTCGGGTGGTACGTGCCGGCGACGCGCCCGGTGTCCGGGTCGGCGTCGATCTTCAGCGCCCACGGCAGGGTGGTCGCCTTGCCGTACAGCTCCTGGTTGAACCAGTTTCCCCAGCGGCCGATCGCCTGGGCCAAGGCGATCCCGGGAGCGATGGCGTCCGCGTACGCCGGGAGCGGGATCCCCCGGCGGCGGCAGCCGATCCAGGCCCCCAGCGCGCCCAGCGCCACGGCTCCCCAGATTCCCAGGCCGCCCTGCCAGATCTTGAAGGCGTCGACCCAGTTCTTGCCGTCCGTGAAGTACAGCTGGTAGTCGGTGATGACGTGGTAGAGCCGCCCTCCCACCAGTCCGAAGGGCACCGCCCACACGGCGATGTCGGCAACGGTGCCGACCTGGCCGCCGCGGGCGACCCAGCGCCGCCCACCGAGCCAGACGGCGACGAAAACGCCGATGATGATGCAGAACGCGTAGCCGCGCAGCGGGATCGGACCGAGGTAGATCACGCCGGAAGACGGGCTGGGAATGTAAGCGAGTTCCATGACAGGGTCGACGCTACCGTGCCGGGCGGTCAATGCGGCAACCTGCCCGGCACAACGTGTGGATAACAGGTCTCAGCCCCTCGCCGCCGCGGCGACCATGCGCTTCAGCTTGTTGGGCGACAGCGGGGTGTCCGGACCGTAAATCGACTTCCCGTCGAGCAATACGGTCGGGGTCGAGGCGAAACCGGAACGGTTGAAGTCCGCGTGGGACTTCCTGACCCACCCGTCGTGCCGACCGTCCTCGACGCACTTCCGGAACGCCGCCGTGTTCAGCCCAGGGACCTTGTCCGCCAGCCGGATCAGCCTGGCGTTCTTCGCGTACGCGTCCCGGGTCTCCTGCGGCTGATGCCGGTACAGCACGTCGTGGTACGCCCGGAACTTCCCCGCGTCCTGGGCACACGCGGCGGCGTTCGCCGCGCGCACCGAGCCGGTGCCGCCCAGGTTGCCGTCGATGATGGCGACGAGGTGGTACTCCACCCGCATCCGGCCGCGGTCCGCCAGCTGGTTCACGGTCTTGTGGAAGACGTCCTCGAACTGCTTGCAGCCCGGGCAGCGGAAGTCCTCGTACACGGTCAACGTGGCCGGAGCGCCGCGCTTCCCGGTCGGAACGACCAGATCGCCCTTGCCCACCGCGCCCCGCGGCGGCTCGGCGGAGCTGCCCGACTTCCCCGAGTCCTGGTTCGCCTTGGTCGCGAACACGCCCACACCGCCGGCCACCGCGAGGACGGCGATCACCGCCCCGACCATGCCGAGCGTCCGCTTTCGCTTGCCGCGCGCCTTGTCCTTCTCGCGCTGTTCTTGCAGTCGCTCCCGGGCGCTGCGCTTTCCCTCACGGTTTTTCTGGCTCACGCCCTCGCCTAACGAGGCGGAGGGGCACCGCTCAGCCCCTCCGCCCCGTATTCCCTCGAACGAGGGACCAGGGGGTGTCTTCTAGCGCGCGACCCTGACGCCCTCCGCCAGCTCACCCGCGAGCCGGCGCACGCCGTCCAGCCCGGCCTCCGGGCTCTCCGCGTCCAGCAACCGCTTCACGAAGGCCGAGCCCACGATGACCCCGTCCGCGAACGCGGCGACCTCGGCGGCCTGCGCGGGGTTCGACACCCCGAGCCCCACACACACCGGCAGCGCGGTGGTCGCACGGGTGCGCGCGACCAGCTCGCGCGCCTCCTGTCCCACCGATTCCCTCGTTCCGGTGACGCCCATCAGGGACGCGGCGTAGACGAAACCGCTGCCCGCCGCCGTGATCTTCGCCAGCCGCTCGTCCCGGCTGCTCGGCGCGACCACGAACACCGTCGCCAGCCCGTGCTGCTCGGCGGCCTTCCGCCACACCTCGGACTCCTCGACCGGCAGGTCCGGCAGGATGCACCCGGCGCCGCCCACCGCGGCCAGGTCCGCGGCGAACCGCTCGACGCCGTAGCGGTCGACGGGGTTCCAGTAGGTCATACACAGGATCGGCGCACCCGTCGCCGCGTGCACCTCGCCGACCGTACGGATCACATCGCGAATCCGGACCCCGCCCCGCAGGGCGATGTCATCCGCGGTCTGGATCACCGGCCCGTCGAGGACCGGATCGCTGTGCGGCAGCCCGACCTCGACCACATCGCAGCCGCCCTCGATCATCGCGGTCATCGCCGCGACGCCGCCGTCGATCGACGGAAAACCGGCGGGCAGATATCCGACGAGCGCCGAGCGCCCCTCGTCCTTGGCCTTGGCCAGGACGGACCCCAGCAGCTCCAGGTTCCCGGCCATCACTTCGCTCCCTCGTCGTACAGCCCGAAATACCGCGCCGCGGTGTCCATGTCCTTGTCGCCGCGCCCGGACAGGTTGACGACGATGACAGCGCCCTCGCCCAGCTCCCGCCCGAGATCCAGCGCCCCGGCCAGCGCGTGCGCGCTCTCGATCGCCGGGATGATCCCCTCGCTCTGCGACAGCAGCCGCAGCGCCTGCATCGCCTCGTCGTCCGTGACGGCCCGGTACTCGGCCCGCCCGACGTCCTTCAGATACGCGTGCTCGGGACCGACCCCGGGGTAGTCAAGACCGGCCGAGATCGAGTACGGCTCGGTGATCTGCCCGTCCTCGTCCTGGAGCACATACGAGCGCGACCCGTGCAGAATCCCGGGCTCACCCTGGCTCAACGTCGCGGCATGCTCGCCGGAGTCCACCCCGTGCCCCGCGGGCTCGAAGCCCACGATCCGCACGCTCTCGTCGGGCAGGAACGCGTGGAACAGCCCGATCGCGTTCGACCCGCCGCCCACGCACGCCGCCACCGCGTCCGGCAGCCGCCCGGTCCGCTCCAGGATCTGCCGCCGCGCCTCCACGCCGATCACCCGGTGGAAGTCCCGCACCAGCGCCGGGAACGGATGCGGCCCGGCGACCGTGCCGAACAGGTAGTGCGTACGGTCCACATTGGCGACCCAGTCGCGGAACGCCTCGTTGATCGCGTCCTTCAGCGTCCTGCTGCCGGACTTCACGGCGATGACCTCGGCGCCCAGCATCCGCATCCGCGCCACGTTGAGCGCCTGCCGCTCGGTGTCGACCTCGCCCATGTAGATGGTGCACTCGAGGCCGAACAGCGCACACGCCGTGGCCGTCGCCACCCCGTGCTGGCCCGCGCCGGTCTCGGCGATGACCCGGGTCTTGCCCATGCGCTTGGTGAGCAGGGCCTGCCCCAGCACGTTGTTGATCTTGTGCGATCCGGTGTGGTTCAGGTCCTCCCGCTTCAGGAAGATCCGCGCACCCCCGGCGTGCTCAGCGAACCGCGGCACCTCGGTCAGGGCGCTCGGCCGCCCCGTGTAGTTGACCAGCAGATCCTCGAGCTCGGCCGCAAAGGCGGGATCGGCCTTGGCCTTGTCGTACTCCGCGGCGACCTCATCGACCGCGGCGACGAGCGCCTCGGGGATGAACTTGCCGCCGAACGCACCGAAATACCCCTCGGTACTGGGGACCTGACCCTCGGGGTCCGGAATGAAGAAATCAGAGGACATGGAAGCACTCCGCAAGTCTTGAGGGAAACGACGAACCGGCCCACCGGCGGACAGCCGCCGACGAGACAGGAGGGGACGGGGTCGCAGGGGTGGGGTCCTGGACGCTGCCGTGTATGTGTGGCGCCGTGGACTTCCGGCTCACCCCGCGCTTCCGGGCGGCGGCGCCGTACATATACGGTCCAGGGCCCTGCCCCGGAGGCCACGGCCCCGCACCCGGAAACGCACCGTCAGCGCACCGGCAACGAACCCCAGCGCACCCAGTGACAACCCGCCACCGTCAACGCCATCGGCGCCCGTTGACCTGCCCCGGCTCGCACCCGATGTGATAGCGCACGCGACGCCCCCGCACCCGCCGGGCGGGTGCGCGGCAACCCCGGGGGCGGCACCCCCGCGCCAGGCGCGCGTACACCTCCATGATCCGCTCAGTCCCGCCCGTGCCGCAGCGCCGGATGCGCACCGGCCGCCACCAGATCGGCGACCGCGCCCTTGGGGTCGCGCCCCGTCACCAGGGACTCCCCCACCAGCACCGCGTCCGCGCCGTCGTTCGCGTAGGCGATCAGGTCGTGCGGTCCGCGCACACCCGATTCCGCGATCTTGACGATGTGGTCCGGGATCTCCGGCGCGACCCGCGCGAAGTTCCCCCGGTCCACCTCGAGCGTCTTCAGGTTCCGCGCGTTGACGCCGATCAGCCGCGCCCCGGCGGCCACGGCCCGCTCGACCTCTTCCTCGTCGTGCACCTCGACCAGCGGGGTCAGCCCGATCGACTCGGCCCGCTCGATCAGCGAGACCAGCGCCTCCTGCGGCAGCGCGGCCACGATCAGCAGCACCACGTCGGCGCCGTACGCCCGCGCCTCCCACAGCTGGTAGGAGGTGACGATGAAGTCCTTCCGCAGCACCGGGATGTCGACCTTGGCCCGCACGGCCTCCAGGTCGGCCAGCGATCCGCCGAAGCGCCGCTGCTCGGTGAGCACGCTGATGAGCGACGCGCCACCCGCCTCGTAGTCGGCGGCGAGCGCGGCCGGGTCGGCGATCGCGGCGAGCGCGCCCTTGGACGGGCTGGACCGCTTGACCTCGCAGATCACCTTGACGCTGTCGCCCTTGAGCGCCGCCACGCCGTCCTTCGCCGGCTGGGCCTTGGCCGCCCGCTCCTTGAGCTCGTCGAGGGTGACGCGCGCCTGCCGCTCCGCGAGGTCGGCACGGACACCGTCGATGATCTCGTCGAGCACACTCACGCGAGCGGCCCCCTTCCGGGACGGGGATGGAGCTTCTGGTCGAATGCGATGGTAGCTGTCAAAGGACCGAGGTCCCGCATCCGGTTGACGCCGCGTCCCACCAGGTGGTCGTACACGACGTCATACACAACAACGGTCAGGGTGCCAGTAGTCCCCCGAAGGGGAAATTCCGGATGAGGGTGAAGGCGAGGACGGCGCCTCCGATCACCCAGGCGTGCCACGTCTGCCAGGCCCACGCCCCTCGGCGGTGCCGCCATCCGAGAACCCGGACGCACCACACCACCCACCCCACGCAGAACACGCCGCCGCACACCACGACCAGGGCGTTGTCCCCCAGCGCCCGCAGCAGCTCGCCGTGCGCCAGGGCGTGGGCGCTGCGCAGCCCGCCGCACCCCGGGCAGTAGAGGCCGGTCAGCCGGAACAGCGGGCAGACGGGGTAGTGGCCGGGCTGATGGGGATCGACGGCGCCGACGTACGCGAAGGCGGCGACGACACCGGTGAGCACGCCGAGGGGAGCGAGGAGCCGACGCGCCGCGGGAGACAGGACCACACGCCCGAGTCTCCCCGGGTAACGACGAAGGCGCAGCTCAGGGCCGTGCCCGATGATCCGTACGGATCACCCGTACGAACCGTCGGCACCGGCCCCGCGCCGCGCCTCGGCTCACTCCTGGGTCTGCACCTGCTTCTCGCCCACCATCCGCAGCGGCTTGGCCTTCGGGGCGCCGAGCCCGGCCGCGCGCATGGCCATCGTGACGACACCGCCGAGGAGAGCGATGACGATGCCCGCCCAGAAGCCGAGCGGGTTGGCCAGCACGGTGAACGCTCCGGCGACGCAGAAGCCGATGAAGGCGATGATGACACCGGTCCAGGCGGCCGGGGTGTGCCCGTGGGCGTTGGACATGAATTCTCCTCGTAGCTCTACACAGCGCCTGGTCCGGGCCTGGTCCGGGCGCGCGGGGCGAAGCTCCCACGCCATTGTCCCCGATGCCGCAAGCGCCCTTGAGCGGGGGTGCCTCCCCCCGCGCTTCCCCGGCGACTACCGCGAAACCGTCGGGTCCTCACCCCGGTCCAGGGCCTTCCACAGCTCCTCGGGGCGGTCGGTGTCCGGGGCCGCGGAGGTACGGCGCCGCGGCCCCCGGCCCTCCGCACCGGCCCGCTCGTACCGCCCGGACATGGCGGGCCAGTGGCGCCCGTACGCCAGCGCCAGCACGCCCGCGAGCAGCAGCAGCACACCACCCGCCAGGGCGACCCACGGCCAGGGCGTGTACGACACGTCGTGGATGGCGCTGCCCTCCACGCCGGTCACCTTGGACGCCTTCTCCTTGAGCGCCGCCTTGTCGGTGGCGCCGAGCGCGGCGCTGATGACGATGCCCGTACCGGTGAGGGCGAGGAGGAGGGAGACGACGATGCGGCCGACGCGGCGTACGGCGAAGACGGCCACGAGCGCGGCGAGGCCCACGACGGCGAGGGCGCCGGGCAGCCCGGTGATGTCATCGCCGTTGGCGCTCTGCGGCAGGGAGCCCTGGGCGACGCTGGCCGTGCCCTCGGCCCACTTGCGGCTGGTGGCGAGCAGGACGAGCGCCGCGCCGAGCGCACCGCACAGCAGCGCGACGGCGAGGCTGCCGCGCGCCGCTCGGCGGCCGCGCTCGGCGGGGGCGGAGGGCTCGTTCTCGGCCCGGGGCGGGGGTACGGCTGCTGCACTCACGCCTACCACTATCCCCCACGCCGAACACCCGCCCGCCCGTGGGCTGCGCGGGACTGCCTAACGCCCCAGGCGGTTGGCCGCGTGGACCGCGCGCAGCACCGCCGCCGCCTTGTTGCGGCACTCCGCGTCCTCGGCCACCGGGTCGGAGTCGGCGACGACACCGGCGCCCGCCTGGACGTAGGCCGTGCCGTCGCGCAGCAGCGCGGTGCGGATGGCGATGGCGGTGTCGGAGTCGCCCGCGAAGTCGAGGTAGCCGACGCAGCCGCCGTACAGCCCGCGGCGGCTCGGCTCCAGCTCCTCGATGATCTGCATCGCGCGCGGCTTGGGGGCGCCGGAGAGGGTGCCCGCGGGGAAGCAGGCGGTGAGGACGTCGAACGCGGTGCGCCCCTCCGCGAGCTTGCCGGTGACGGTGGAGACGATGTGCATGACGTGGCTGTAGCGCTCGACCGACATGAAGTCGACCACCTCGACGCTGCCGGGCTCGCAGACCCGCCCCAGGTCGTTGCGGCCGAGGTCGACCAGCATCAGGTGCTCGGCCCGCTCCTTGGGGTCGGCCATCAGCTCCTCGGCGAGGGCGGCGTCCTCCTGCGGGGTGGCGCCGCGGTGCCGGGTGCCCGCGATGGGGTGCAGCATGGCGCTGCCGTCCTCGACCTTGACCAGGGCCTCGGGGCTGGAGCCCACCACATCGAAGCCGTCGAAGCGGAAGAGGTACATGTACGGGCTGGGGTTGGTGGCCCGCAGGACCCGGTAGACGTCGAGCGCGCTGGCCGAGCAGGGCGTCTCGAAGCGCTGCGAGGGGACGACCTGGAACGCCTCGCCCGCGCGGATGCGCTCCTTGATGTCGTCCACGGCCGTCATGAAGTCCGGACCGCCCCACAGCGCGGTGTAGTCGGGCACCTCGGAGGGCGGCAGCGCGGTGGGGTCGGTGGGGACGGGTCGTACGAGGTCGGCGGCCATCGCGTCGAGCCGGGCCACGGCGTCCGCGTACGCCTCGTCCACGCCGGTGTCGAGGTCGTTGTGGTTGATCGCGTTGGCGATCAGCAGCACGGTGCCGTCCCAGTGGTCGAGGACGGCGAGGTCCGAGGTGAGCAGCATGGTCAGCTCGGGGAGCCGCAGATCGTCGCGCCCGTGCTCGCCGATCTTCTCCAGGCGGCGGACGACGTCGTAGCCGAGGTAGCCGACCATGCCGCCGGTGAAGGGCGGCAGATGGACGAGACCGCCCAGGTCACGCGGGGTGTGCAGGGTCTCGACCGTGGCGCGCAGGGCGGCGAGCGGGTCGCCCTCGGTGGGGACGCCGACGGGCGGGGTGCCCAGCCAGTGGGTGCGGCCGTCGCGCTCGGTGAGGGTGGCGGCGCTGCGGACGCCGACGAAGGAGTAGCGGGACCAGGAGCGGCCGTTCTCGGCGGACTCCAGCAGGAAGGTGCCGGGGCGCTCGGCGGCGAGTTTGCGGTAGAGGCCCACCGGGGTGTCGCCGTCCGCGAGCAGCTTGCGGGTGACGGGGATGACACGGCGGTCGGCCGCCAGCTTGCGGAAGGTCTCGAGGTCCATCGTGGCAGCGTCCTGGGTCATGGCTGGGGAGCCTAGTGGGCGGTCTTCGGTCCGAAGGGGGCTACTGGCCCAGGGGGAGGACGTCGGCGTCGAAGCAGGTGCGGTCGCCGGTGTGGCAGGCGGCGCCGACCTGGTCGACCTTGACGAGCACGGTGTCGCCGTCGCAGTCGAGCGCGACGGACTTGACCTGCTGGGTGTGGCCCGAGGTGTCGCCCTTGACCCAGTACTCCCGGCGGCTGCGGCTCCAGTAGGTGCAGCGGCCGGTGGTGAGGGTGCGGTGCAGCGCCTCGTCGTCCATCCAGCCGAGCATCAGCACCTCGCCGGTGTCGTACTGCTGGGCGATGGCGGGGACGAGACCGTCGGCGCCGCGCTTGAGGCGGGCGGCGATGGCCGGGTCGAGGGCGGAGGGACGATCGGAGCCGGTCATGCGACCATTCTGCACGTCCCGGCGGGTGATCCTCTCGCCTGCCGATCGCCTGCCGAAATGGCCGGGCCCGATGGTCGCTCCACGGGGGTGATGGGGCATGCTTCGGGCATGACGTTTCCGTCGCCGTCGCATGACCACAACCGGCCTGGAAACGGCGGGGGGTTTGGTCCACCGCCGCAGCCGCAGCAGGAACCACAGCAGTCACAGCAGTCACCGCAGGGGGGCTTCGGGCCGCCCGTCGATCCGGCCCCGTCAGGACAGCCCGGTCCGCCCGCGCTCCGCAGTGGCTTCGGACCGCCCCCGCCTCCCCCGCCGCCGGGTGGTCCGCCGCCGCCGCGCTCCAGGGCCGCGGCGATCGTGACCGGCGTGGCGGTGGGCCTGGCGGTGGTCGCGGGCGTGGCCTTCTTCGGCTCACAGGACGACGACGGCGGCGACAAGGCGGCCGACGCCCCGCAGTCCGCCTCGAACCGCCCCCTCTCCTCGCCGTCGGGCGACGCGTCCGCTCCGGCCGGTACGGAGGACCCGGGCCAGGGTGCACCGCTGGGCGGCGGGGACGACCAGGCCGCCCCGTCCCCGGACGCCTCGGAGTCCTCCCCGACCGGCCGCAGGATGCCGTATGTCGTGCTCAAGCCGGGCACCTGCTTCGACCACCCGGCGATGGACAGCAGCGTGACGAAGGTCGAGAAGCGCTCGTGCGACCGCGCGCACGACGGCGAGGTGATCACCAACGAGACGCTGACCGGGGACTTCTCCTCCGAGCGGGCGATCCAGCGCAAGGCGCTCTCGCTGTGCGCGACGGACGCGGAGAAGCGACTGAAGAGCGTCCCGAACGACGGCCGGGAGTACTACTACTACGCGTTCTACCCGGCCCTGGGCACGTACACGGAGCACCGCAAGGACCGGGTCTCGTGCGCGCTGACGGTGAGCACGGGCAAGGACGGCGCCAAGCTGCGCGCGCCGATACCCGAGTAGCACCCCGGGCCCGGGGGGAGCGCTTCTCATGGCGGGCGGCGGGCGTCGGCCGTAGGGTGGGCGGTATGTCCACTCACGCGAAGCGCGAACGCCTGCTCCTCGCCGATCTCTTGGAGAACGCGGGCCCCGACGCCCCGACGCTGTGCGAGGGCTGGACCACCCGCGATCTGGCGGCCCATCTGGTGGTGCGCGAGCGCCGCGCCGACGCGGCCGGCGGCCTGGTGATCAAGCCGCTGGCCCAGCGGCTGACCCGGGTGCAGGCCGAGTTCGCCGCGAAGCCGTACGAGGAGCTGGTGCAGCTCTTCCGCACCGGCCCGCCGCGGATGTCGCCCTTCGCGATGAAGCAGGTGGACGAGGCGGCCAACACCGTCGAGTTCTACGTCCACGCCGAGGACGTCCGCCGCGCCCGCCCGGACTGGACGCCGCGCGAGATCGACCCGGTCTTCGCCGACGCGCTGTGGTCCCGCACCGAGCGGGTCGCGCGGGTGTTCGGCCGCAAGTCCCCGGTCGGGCTGGTGCTGCGCCGCCCCGACGGGCGTACGGCGGTCGCCCACCGCGGCGTCCCGGTGGTCACGGTCACCGGCGAGCCCGGTGAGCTGGCGCTGTTCCTGTACGGGCGGCAGAAGGCGGCCCGGGTCGAATTGGAGGGCGACAAGGAGGCGGTGGCCGCGGCGCTGGACGCCACGCTCGGCGTCTGACGCTACGGCGTCAGCGGTGTCGACGGCGTCAGCGGCGTCATTGCGCGCTGCCGAGGTTGAGGGTGATGACGCCGCCGATCACCAGGGCCACGCCCAGCGCCTTCACCGCGGTGAGCGGTTCGCCCAGGAAGAGCAGACCGATCACCACGATGAGGGCCGTGCCGAGGCCCGACCACAGCGCGTACCCCACGCCGACCTGCATCCCGTCGTGGATCGCCCGCGCCAGCATGAAGCACGCCACCGCGTAGGAGGCGAGACAGGCCAGGGCGGGCCCGGGGCGGGAGAAGCCCGCGGTGGATTTGAGGAGACTGGTGCCGATCAATTCGGCGGTGATGGCGGCCAGAAGGAGGAGGTAGGCCATGCCGACAGTCTCCGAGCGGCGAGAAGTACACGTCAAACCTGTCAACAGGGGCCTGAGACCCCCGAAATGTGTTGCTCGCCCTTGCCCGGCCGAACGGGCCCCGCGTAGCGTCGCCGACCGTGCGTACGCCCCTCCCTCCGCTGCCCGGTCTGCTGGCCTACGAGGCGACCGCCCGGCTCGGCAGCATCGCGGCGGCCGCCGATGAGCTGGGCCTGTCGGCCTCGGCGGTCAGCCAGCGCATCCGGGTGCTGGAGGCACACCTGGGGATCTCCCTGTTCGAGCGCCAGGCGCGCAGCATCCGGCTGACCCCGATGGGGCAGGCGTATCTGCCCACCGTCCGGGGCGCGTTCGACGATCTGTCGGCGGGCACCACCGGGCTGTTCGGTCCGGCCGGGCGCGGGCGGCTGACCGTGCGGGTGCAGGTGTCGTACGCCATGACCTGGCTGGTGCCCCGGCTCCAGGACTTCCACGACGACTACCCGCACATCGACCTGCGGGTGGTGACCGCGATCTGGGCCAACGAGGTCCCGCCGCACGAGGTGGATCTGGAGATCCGTCACGGCAACGGCCGCTGGACCGGGTTCACCGCCGATCTGCTGCACGAGGACCAGGCCGTGGTGGTCGGCTCCCCCGCCCACCTGGAGGCGTACGGCCCGCTGACCGGGCCCGCCGACCTGGAGCAGCGGCCGCGGGTGCACGTCATCGGCTACGACGACCTGTGGCAGCGGCTGTTCCCGCACACGCCGCCGCCGTCGCGGGGCGCGGAGGGGACCATCACGCTCGACACCACGGTGGCGGCGACCCAGTTCGCCACGTCCGGGCTGCACTGCGCCCTCGTTCCCGAACGCTTCGCGCGCACCGCCGTCCGCGACGGCCGTCTCGTGGTCCTCCACGACCGTCTGGTGCCGCTGCGCCAGGCCCACTATCTGCTCCAGCGCGAGGGCGAGGCCCATATGTCCCCGGAGGGGCGGACGTTCGTCCAGTGGCTCATCCGCCAGGACATCGAGGACCCGCCGCTCCAGCCGGGCGGCTAGTACGTTCTAGGGGGTGTCGGGAGGCCCGGGGGCCGGGCCGGTGGTGGCCCGCTCCACCAGATGGGGCGCGAACACGCTCTCGGACGCCTCCCGGCCCGCGACGAGGTCCAGCGCCCCGCTCACCGCGGCCTCCGCGAGCCGGGCGGCGTCCTGCGACACCGTCGTCATCTGCACATGCGGGAACTTGGCCAGCCGCGAGTCGTCGTACCCGACCACCGAGATCTCCCCGGGAACCGCGCGGCCCTCCCGCCCGAGGACGTCCAGCACGCCCGTGGCGCAGCGGTCGTTGAAGGCGACGACCGCCGTGGGCGGGGTCTCGCGGGCCAGCAGGTAGCGCATACCCTGCGCCCCCGCGGACTCGGTGAGCCCACCGGCCAGCACCTCGGCCGAGTCCTGGAGCCCGTGCCGCCCCATGGCCTCCAGGAAGCCGAGGCGGCGGTCGGAGCTTCCGGGCGCCCCGGCCCCGTCGATGTGTGCGATGTGCCGGTGCCCGAGGGCGGCGAGGTGGTCGACGGCGAGGGCGACCCCGGCCTTGTCGTCGCCGCGTACGACGCCCACGCCCGGGACGTCGGCGTGCCGGGCGACCAGCAGCGTCGGCCCCCGGCGGGCCAGCCGGGTCAGCTCCTCCGTACCGAGCCGGCTGCCCAGCAGGATGGCCGCCTCGCAGCGCTCGCGCAGCAGGGCGCCGACCGCGGTGGACTCCTCGCGGCTGGGCGCCACGGCGCTGAGCGTCACGTCGTAGCCGCGGCGGGCCGCGGCGGCGTAGATCTGCTCCACGAGGTCGCCGTGGAAGGGCTGCTGGAGTTCGAAGGTGACGCCGAGCAGCCGTGAGCTGCTCTGGCGCAGCTTGCGGGCGCGCTGGTCGGGGACGTACCCCATCTCGTCGGCGATCTTCAGGACGCGCTTGCGAGTGGCCTCGCTGGCTCCCGGCACGCCGCGCATCACGATCGAGACCAGCGCGGTGGAGATACCGGCGGCCCGTGCGACGTCGGCCATGGTCGTCCGCGTGCCGCCCGCCTCCTCGGTCACTCCCGTCACTCCTGCCTGCCGAAACGCCGCCTTGGCCGCCGACCGTCGATGACCATGCCCGATGCCCCGGCCGACCCGCGTCCGAGCATATCGATCTCTTGACCGGCTCCCCGTTCTCGCTCTACCGTCCTCACGTCACTAGAACGTACTAGTTCTCCACGGTACTAGGCCCCAGGGGAGATCCGCAGATGACCGTCACCGACACCGTGCGACTGGCCACGATCGGCGCGGGCCGCATCGGCAGCAGCCACGCCGGGCTCGTGGCCCGGCACGTCCCCGGCGCCACCCTGGCCGCCGTCGCCGATCCGGTGCCCGGCGCCGCCGAACGCCTCGCGGCCTCCCTCGGCGCCCCGTACGCCACCACCGACCCCGGCGCCGTCCTCGGCCGGGACGACATCGACGGGGTGCTGATCACCGCCCCCGCCCGGGCCCACACCGACCTGGTCGTGGCGGCGGCCGCCGCCGGAAAGCACGTCTTCGTGGAGAAGCCGATGGCGGTGACCCTGGAGGACGCCGACCGCGCCATCGCCGCCGCGAGCGAGGCGGGCGTCGTCCTCCAGGTGGGGTTCAACCGCCGGTTCGCCCCCGGTTTCGCCGCCGCCCGCGCCGCGGTCGACGACGGCCGGACCGGCACCCCGCAGCTGCTGCGCTCCCTCACCCGCGACCCGGGCCCGTTCACCGCCGATCCGGCCCGTATCCCGCAGTGGACGATCTTCCTCGAAACCCTCATCCATGACTTCGACACCCTGTGCTGGCTCAACCCCGGCGCCGCCCCGGCCCGCGTCCACGCCACCGCCGACGCCCTGATCCGCCCCGACGCCAAGACGGACGGGCACCTCGACACCGCCGTGGTGACGATCCGTTTCGACAACGGCGCCATCGCCACCGCCGAGGCGTCCTTCTCCGCCCTGTACGGCTACGACGTACGCGCCGAGGTCTTCGGCTCCGGCGGCATGGTCACCGCCGGAAGCGGCCGCAGCACCGACATGACCTACTACGGCCCCGACGGCCTGCACGCCGACACCGCCCGGCGCGATACGGACCTCCTGCGCCCGGCCTACCTCGCGGAGCTGACCGCGTTCGCCGACGCGATCCGCCACCGTACGCCGCCCCCGGTCACCGGGCACGACGCCCGCCGGGCGCTGTCCATCGCCCTGGCCGCCATCCGCAGCGTCGAGACCGCGGCCCCCGTGGACCTCGCCGATGTAACGGCCGAGGTGAGCGCCGTATGACCCCCTTCACCCTCGCCGCCAGCGCCGAAATGCTCTACCTCGACCTGCCCTTCACCGAACGGGTCCGGCGCATCGCCGACCAGGGCTTCCAGGTCGAGATCTGGGACTGGTCCGCCAAGGACATCGACGCCCTCGCCGCCACCGGCGCCACGTTCTCCTCCATGACCGGCTACCTCACCGGCGACCTCACCGACCCCGACGGCATCGACGCCCTGCTCGCCTCGGCCCGCACGTCCCTCGACGTGGCCGCGCGATTGGACTGCCCGCGCCTGAACCTGCACGGCACCGGCCTGGACGGCAAGGGGCTGCCCGTCCGCCCCGTCGAGACCGTCACCCCCGCGATGTGGCTGACCGCCGCCGACACCCTCCGTCGCGTCGCGGCCCTCGGCGAGGAAGCGGACCGCGTCTTCACCCTCGAAAACCTCAACCTCGCCGTCGACCACCCGGGCACCCCCTTCGCCCGCGCCGCCGACACCCTCGCCCTGACACGCGCCGTCGACAGCCCGCACCTACGGCTGAACCTGGACCTCTACCACGCCCAGATCGGCGAGGGAAACCTCATCGACCTCCTCGGCCGGGCCCTGCCGTACATCGGCGAGATCCAGGTGGCGGACGTCCCCGGCCGCTGCGAACCGGGCACCGGCGAAATCCACTACCCCGCCATCGCCACCGCCCTCCACGACCTCGGCTACACCGGCGTCGTGGGCCTCGAATCCTGGGCCCGCGACGATTCCGACGCCGCCCTGGAGCGGTTCCGCTCCGCATTCACGCCCTGATCACACGTCCCGGCGCACGGCCGGTCGTCGGCCAAAATGGTGGCATCGAGGCACGCCCGCCCCGCGTTCGGGATCACGGGCGACTCCCCGGAGCAATGGAATCCGGAGGCCGGGCACAGCGGGCGGTTCACCGAGGTGGTGCTGCGGCCGGTGGTCACCGTCGCGGACGCGGCGATGCTGGAGCGGGCACGCTCGGCGCATGGCGATGCCCACCGGACGTGCTTCATCGCCAACTCGGTCAACTTCCCCGTCCGTCACGAGCCGACGGTCAGCGTGGGGTAGTCGGTGTAGCCGGTCTCGCCGCCCACGTACATCAGGTACGCGTCGCGGATCGGATTGAGCGGGGCGCCGGTGCGCAGGCGGTGCACCAGGTCGGGGTTGGCCAGGAAGGGGCGGCCGAGGGCGATCAGGTCGGCTCCGGCGGACAGGAGGCGTTCCGCCTGGTGGAGGCCGCCGTCGGCGGGGATCGCGGCACCGGGCAGGTGGGGGTTGGCGATCAGCGTGCCCGGCCATGTGGTGCGGATCTCTCGGAAGACGGGGTCGTCCGGTTCGGCGCGGACGATGTGCACATAGGCCGGGGCGATGTCCGCCAGCGCCTCGATGAGCGCGGGGTAGACGAGCTCGGTGTCGCCCTCCTCGATGCCGTTGACGGTGGAGTGGGGGGAGATCCGTACGCCCACCCGCTCGGGGCCGATCGCGTCGGCGACGGCACGGACCGTCTCGGCCACGAAGCGGACGCGGCCGCTCGCCGGGCCGCCGTAGGCGTCGGCGCGGCGGTTGGTGTTCCGGGCGAGGAACTGGTGGAGGAGGTAGCCGTTGGCGGAGTGCACCTCCACCCCGGCGAAGCCCGCGTCGAGGGCGTTGCGGGCGGCGGTGGCGAAGTCGGCGATGGTGGCGCGGATGTCGTCGGTGGTCATCTCGCGCGGGACGACGGCCTCCTGGTGGCCGCCCGGGGTGAAGATGGTCTCGGGGAGCGGAACCGGGGAGGGCGCGAGCGGGGTCAGTCCGCTGGTGTCGGGGTGGCCGATCCGGCCGCCGTGCTGGAGCTGAAGGAACATCGGGCGGCCGCCCGCGGCGTGGACCGCGTCGGTGACGCGCCGCCAGCCGGCGACATGGGCGTCGTTGTGGATCGCGGTGATGTTGGGGTAGGTCTGCCCGACGGCGTTGGGCGTGGCGGCCTCGGCGACGATCAGTCCGGCGGATGCGCGCTGTGCGTAGTAGGTGTCCATGATCGGCAGCGGTACGCCGTCGGCGGCGGCGCGGTTACGGGTCATCGGCGCCATGACCAGGCGGTTGGGCAGGTGCAGTGCGCCGAGGCGGGCCGATTCGAACAGGGAAGTGATCGCTGGTGCGTTCGTCATGCCGGTACCGTAGAAGTTCTCATTGGTGTCAGATTCAAGCCCGGACCGGCGTGCGAGGTGGGGAATGCGGATCGGCGAACTGGCTCGGCGCACCGGCGTCAGCGAGCGCTCGCTGCGCTATTACGAGAAGCAGGGGCTGATGGACGCCGAGCGCACCCCGGGCGGCCATCGCGAGTACGCCGAGGGCGCGGTGGACCGGGTGATCCGCATCCAGGAGCTGTTCGCCGCGGGGCTGTGCAGCGAGAAGATCGCCGAGCTGCTCCCCTGCATGCGGGACTCGGACGGCGGCCCGTCCCGGATCGCGGGCGGGCGGCTGGTCGCCGACCTCACCGTGGAGCGGGACCGCATCAACCGGATGATCGCCGACCTGATCCGCTCCCGGGAGGTCCTGGACGAGGTGATCGACGCGGCGTCGGCCCCGGCCGAATAGCCGGGCGCAGAACGGCCCGTGACCGTGTGGCGCAGGTCACGGGAACCGCCCACCGCGTGCGGAGAGGCACGGGTGTGAGGTGGAAACGACATGACTGAGGGTCTGCGCGAGCGGATACGGGCGGGTGACCGCGAGGCGTTCGCGCAGCTCTACGAAGAGCACGCGCGCGCCGTCTACAACCATGCCTTCCGGCTGACCGGCGACTGGTCGGCGGCCGAGGAGGTGATGGGGGACACGTTCCTCGACGCCTGGCGCGGCCGGGAGCAACTGGAGCCGGGCGACGGGTCGTTGAAGCCGTGGCTGCTGGGCGTGGCGACGAACAAGGCGCGCAACGCCAATCGGGGCCTCGGGCGGCGGCTGGCGTTTCTGGCCCGGCGTCCCGCGCCCGCACCGGTGGCGGACTTCGCGGAGGAGGCCGCGGGCCGGATCGACGACGCCCGCCAACTGGCCGCCGTGCGCGAGGTGTACGGCCGTCTGCGGCGCGGGGAGCAGGAGGTGTTGGCGCTGTGCGTGTGGTCGGGGCTGGACTACGCGCAGGCGGCCGAGGCGATGGGGATTCCAGTGGGGACGGTGCGGTCGCGGCTGTCCCGGGCCCGCGCCCGGCTGCGCAAGCTCGCCGATCAGCGGCTCATGGAAGAAAAGAAGAAAAAGCGGGAAAAGACGGAACCGCCGCATCGTCACGGAGAGGTACAGCGCGAGGCCGCGTTCGCGGCCCTGCCGTTTCAGGAGTTTCAGGAGGACGCCCGATGAGGCCCGAGCGCGAGGACGCCGCGTACGAGGACACCGCGTGCGAGGAACTCGCCCGGCTGCTTCCTCCCGTACCGGGAGAGCGGGACGTGCCCTCCGCTCCGTACCTCCACCACAAGGACCGTTTGATGCAGCTGATCGATGACACCGCCGACCACCAGAAGAACGCTGCCGCCCCGAAGGCCCGGCCGCGGCTGCTGCGCCCGGCTGTGCTGATGCCCGCCGCGGCGCTGGCGCTGGCCGGGGCGCTGGCCGTCACCTTCACCGGGGGCGGCGGTGCGTCCGGCGACGCCTCCGCCCGGCCCCACGAGACCGCCACCGTCCTGCTCGACCGGCTCGCGGGCACCGCGGCGAAGTCGGACGTCCGGCCGGTGCGCCAGGATCAGTTCGTCTACGTCAAGAGCGTCGGGGCCGGGGCCGAGATGACGGAGGACGGCGCCTCCAAGCTGGACCCGCGGGGCGAGCACGAGGTCTGGAAGTCACAGCAGGTGAAGCGAATCCACAAGATCGGCGAGACGCACGATGACGAGGGCTACGCCCCGATGTACGAATTGGGAGGGTCTCCCGCGGGCATCGACCGCCCCACGTACCAGTGGCTGGCGTCCCTGCCGACCGACCCGGACGTCCTGCTCAAGGAGCTGTACCGGATGACCGAAGCGGAGGACGGCCAGGAGAAGGCGCAGGCCGTCTTCGAGCAGATCGGTCGGTTGCTGGGCGACGTGATGCCGCCGGAGAACGCCGCAGCGCTGTACAAGGCCGCCGCGAAGATCCCCGGGGTGACGCGGCAGGAGGACGCGGTGGACGCGGCGGGCCGCCACGGGTTCGGCATCGCCCGCGTCGACAAGCGGACGTGGGTCGCGAACGAGTGGATCTTTGACCGGGACAGCCTCGCCTACCTCGGTGAGCGCGAATACCGGACGAAGGACTTCGCGGCGGGCAAGAAGGGCGACGTCCTGGCGGAGTACGCCCTTCTGAAGCACGGGATCGTCGACCACTACCGCGAGCGGCCCGCCACCAAGTGATCAGAGCATGAAGCGGGGGATCTCCGTCCGGTGATCCCCCGCCGTGCGCGTGTACCTCAGCGGACCGGGTGCCCCGCGTCCCGCAGCGCGCCCTTGACCTCGCTGATGCGCAGGTCGCCGAAGTGGAAGACGGAGGCGGCCAGCACCGCGTCCGCGCCCGCCTCGACCGCCGGGGGGAAGTCGGCGAGCTTGCCCGCGCCGCCGCTGGCGATGACGGGGATGGTGACGTGCTTGCGCACCGCTTCGATCATCGCGGTGTCGTAGCCGTCCTTGGTGCCGTCCGCGTCCATCGAGTTGAGCAGGATCTCCCCGGCGCCCAGCTCGGCCGCGCGGTGGGCCCACTCCACGGCGTCGATGCCGGTGCCGCGGCGGCCGCCGTGGGTGGTGACCTCGTAGCCGGATTCCGTTTCCGCTCCGGAAGGGCAACGGCGGGCGTCGACCGACAGGACCAGCACCTGGCTGCCGAACCGCTCGGCGATCTCGCGGATCAGCTCGGGCCGGGCGATGGCGGCGGTGTTGACGCCGACCTTGTCGGCTCCGGCGCGCAGCAGCTTGTCGACGTCCTCGGTGGTGCGGACGCCGCCGCCCACGGTCAGCGGGATGAAGACCTGCTCGGCGGTGCGGCGCACCACGTCGTAGGTGGTCTCGCGGTCGCCGGAGGAGGCGGTGATGTCGAGGAAGGTCAGCTCGTCGGCGCCCTCCCGGCCGTAGATCCGGGCCATTTCGACGGGGTCACCGGCGTCCCGCAGGTTCTGGAAGTTGACGCCCTTGACGACCCGGCCGTTGTCCACGTCCAGGCAGGGGATGACTCGGACCGCCAGGGTCATGACGCTCGGGCTCCTCGGAATGCTTCCAGTTCGACTTCCACCAGCACGCGCGAGTCGACGAAGCCGGACACCACGACGAGGGTCGCGGCCGGGCGTACGGCGTCGAAGATCTCCTTGTGGGCGCGGCCCGCCTCGTCCACGTCGCGGGCGTGGGTGAGGTACATGCGGGTGCGGATGACGGATTCGACGCCCAGGCCGAACTCCTTCAGCGCGTCCAGGGCGTGGCCGAAGGCGGCGTGCGTCTGCTCGTACGGGTCGCCCTCGCCCTCCAGTACGCCGCGGTCCGCGAGCGGCATGGTCCCGGAGACGATCACCAGGTCCCCGGCCGCGACGGCCCGGGCGAAGCCGATGCTCTCCTCCCAGGGGCTGCCGGTCTGCACGCGCCGCGGGGTCTTCTCGGCCGAGCTTTCGGGTGAGGTCATGCGGATACCGCCTCCAACGCCTCTTCCAAGGTGAATGCCTTGGCGTAGAGCGCCTTGCCCACGATGGCGCCCTCGACACCTTCCGGTACCAGGGTCGCAAGGGCGCGCAGGTCGTCGAGCGAGGAAACGCCGCCGGAGGCGACGACGGGCTTGTCGGTGGCGGCGCACACGTTGCGCAGCAGCTCCAGGTTGGGGCCCTGGAGGGTGCCGTCCTTGGCGATGTCGGTGACGACGTAGCGGGCGCAGCCCTCGGAGTCGAGGCGGGCGAGGGTTTCGTACAGGTCGCCGCCGTCGCGGGTCCAGCCGCGGCCGCGCAGGGTGGTGCCGCGGACGTCGAGGCCGACGGCGATCTTGTCGCCGTGCTCGGCGATGACCTTGGCCACCCACTCGGGGGTCTCCAGGGCGGCGGTGCCGAGGTTGACGCGGGTGCAACCGGTGGCGAGGGCCGCGGTCAGCGAGGCGTCGTCGCGGATGCCGCCGGACAGCTCGACCTTGAGGTCCATGGCGCGGGCCACCTGGGCGATCTGCTCGCGGTTGTCGCCAGTGCCGAAGGCGGCGTCGAGGTCCACCAGGTGCAGCCACTCGGCGCCGGCCCGCTGCCAGGCGAGGGCGGCCTCCATCGGGTCGCCGTACGACGTCTCGGAGCCGGACTCGCCATGGACGAGGCGGACGGCCTGGCCGTCGCGGACGTCGACGGCGGGGAGGAGTTCGAGGCGGTGCGTTGGCATGCGGGAACCTTACGGTGCGTACGGGGCGGGCGGGTACGGGCGGGGCGGGCCGGTCAGAGCGTGTCGAGCCAGTTGCGCAGCAGGCGGGCCCCGGCGTCGCCGGACTTCTCGGGGTGGAACTGGGTGGCCCACAGCGGGCCGTTCTCCACGGCGGCCACGAACGGCTCGCCGTGCGTCGTCCAGCTGACCTTGGGGCCGGGCATGTGCGGGTTGGCGACCTCCAGCTCCCAGGTGCGGACGGCGTAGGAGTGCACGAAGTAGTAGCGCTCCTCCTTGTCCAGTCCCGCGAAGAGCCGCGAGTCGCCGGGCGCGGTGACCGTGTTCCAGCCCATGTGGGGGACGACGGGGGCGCGCAGCGGTTCGACGGTGCCGGGCCATTCGTCCAGGCCCTCGGCCTCGACGCCGTGCTCGATGCCGCGGCCGAAGAGGATCTGCATGCCGACGCAGATGCCCATGACCGGGCGGCCGCCGGCCAGCCGGCGGCCCACGATCCAGTCGCCGCGCGCCTCGCGCAGCCCCTTCATGCAGGCGCCGAAGGCGCCGACGCCGGGGACGAGGAGGCCGTCGGCGGCCATGGCCTTGTCGTAGTCGCGGCTGATCTCGACGTCCGCGCCGACGTGGGCGAGGGCCCGTTCGGCGGAGCGGACGTTACCGAAGCCGTAGTCGAAGACGATGATCTTCTTCGCACCGTTACCAGCGGAGCTGCTCAATTCCAGACCTCCAGCCGCAGGATCCCGGCCAGCAGCGACATCGTGGCGCCCACTCCCAGCAGGACGATCACGCCCTTGGGCAGCCCCTGCTTGGCGAAGGAGATGACTCCGCCGAGAAGGAACAGCCCGAGCAGGATGAAAACGGTCGACAGCCCGTTCATTCAGAGGGCGCCCTTCGTGGAGGGGAGGATTCCGGCGGCGCGCGGGTCGCGCTCGCTCGCGTACCGCAGCGCCCGGGCGAGCGCCTTGAACTGGCACTCCACGATGTGGTGCGCGTTGCGCCCGTAGGGCACGTGGACGTGCAGGGCGACCTGCGCCTGGGCGACGAAGGACTCCAGGATGTGCCGCGTCATCGTGGTGTCGTAGGTGCCGATCATCGGCGCGATGTTCTCCGGCTCGGTGTGCACGAGGTACGGGCGGCCGGAGAGGTCGACGGTCACCTGGGCCAGCGACTCGTCGAGCGGCACGGTGCAGTTGCCGAAGCGGTAGATGCCCATCTTGTCGCCGAGCGCCTGCTTGAAGGCGGCACCGAGCGCGAGGGCGGTGTCCTCGATCGTGTGGTGGGTGTCGATGTGCAGATCACCCTCGGTCTTGACCGTGAGGTCGAAGAGGCCGTGGCGGCCGAGCTGGTCGAGCATGTGGTCGTAGAAGCCGACACCTGTCGACACATCGACCTGGCCGGTGCCGTCGAGGTCGATCTCGACGACGACCGAGGTCTCCTTGGTCGTGCGCTCCACGCGTCCCACGCGGGTCATGCGCTCTTCTCCTTCATCAGCTCGCGAACCGCGTCGAGGAACGCGTCGTTCTCGGTCGGGGTGCCCGCGGTGACCCGCAGCCGGCCCGGTACGCCGTTGTCCCGGACCAGGACGCCGTGGTCCAGCAGGGTCTGCCAGGCCGCATGGGCGTCCTCGAAGCGTCCGAACTGGACGAAGTTGGCGTCCGAGTCGGTCACGTCGCAGCCAATGGCGCGCAGCTCCCGCACCAGCCGGTCGCGCTCGGTCTTGAGCGCGTCGACGTACCCGAGCAGCGTATCGGTGTGCTCCAGGGCGGCCAGCGCAGTGGCCTGGGTGACGGCGGACAGGTGGTACGGCAGCCGCACCAGCTGGACGGCGTCGACCACGGCGGGGTCGGCGGCCAGGTAGCCGAGCCGCAGCCCGGCGGCGCCGAACGCCTTGGACATCGTCCGGGAGAGCACCAGATGCGGCCGGCCCTCGATCAGCGGCAGCAGCGACGGGCGGTGGCTGAACTCGGCGTACGCCTCGTCCACCACCACCAGCGACGGCTTGGCGGCCTGCGCCGCCTCGTACAGCGCGAGCACCGTGTCGGCCTCGACGGCGGTGCCGGTCGGGTTGTTCGGCGAGGTGATGAAGACGACGTCGGGCTTGCGCTCGGCGATCGCCCGGCGGGCGGCCTCGACATCGATGGTGAAGTCGTCGTTCCGCGGGCCGGAGATCCAGCCGGTGCCGGTGCCGCGCGAGATCAGCGCGTGCATCGAGTACGAGGGCTCGAAGCCGATCGCGGTGCGCCCGGGGCCGCCGAAGGTCTGGAGCAGCTGCTGGAGCACCTCGTTGGAGCCGTTGGCCGCCCACACCTGCTCGGGGCCCACGGCGAGACCCGCCGTACGGGTGAGGTAGCGGGCCAGCTCGGTGCGCAGCTCGACCGCGTCCCGGTCCGGGTAGCGGTTGAGCTGGCGGGCCGCCTCGGCGACCCGCTCCGCGATCCGCTCCACCAGCGGCTCGGGCAGCGGATACGGGTTCTCGTTGGTGTTCAGCCGCACGGGGACGTCCAGCTGCGGCGCGCCGTACGGGGACTTGCCGCGCAGCTCGTCCCGGATGGGGAGATCGTCGATCCCGGTCACTTGCTCCCAGGTACCTTCCAGTCGAACCGTGCCTTCACCGCCGCGCCGTGCGCGGGCAGATCCTCCGCGTCGGCGAGCGTCACCACGTGGCCCGCGACCTCGGCCAGCGCCTCGCGGGTGTAGTCCACGACGTGGATGCCGCGCAGGAAGGACTGCACCGACAGGCCGGAGGAGTGGCAGGCGCAGCCGCCGGTGGGCAGGACGTGGTTCGAGCCCGCCGCGTAGTCGCCGAGCGACACCGGTGCGTACGGGCCGACGAAGATCGCCCCGGCGTTGCGCACCCGGGCCGCGACCGCCGCCGCGTCCTCGGTCTGGATCTCCAGGTGCTCGGCGGCGTACGCGTCGACCACCGCGAGGCCCTGTTCGAGGCCGTCGACCAGCACGATGCCGGACTGCCGCCCGGCCAGCGCGGGGGCGATGCGGTCCTCGACGTGCTTGGTGGCCGCGACCTGGGTCTCCAGCTCCTTCTCGACCGTCGCGGCCAGTTCCTCGGAGTCGGTGACCAGCACCGAGGCGGCCAGCGGGTCGTGCTCGGCCTGGCTGATCAGGTCCGCGGCGACGTGCACCGGGTCGGCGGTGGCGTCGGCGAGGATCGCGATCTCGGTCGGCCCGGCCTCGGCGTCGATGCCGATACGGCCCTTGAGCAGCCGCTTGGCGGCGGCGACCCAGATGTTGCCGGGCCCGGTGACCATGGAGGCCGGACGGCACTCCTCGGTGCCGTACGCGAACATGGCGACCGCCTGGGCGCCGCCCGCCGCGTACACCTCGTCGACGCCGAGCAGCGCGCAGGCCGCCAGGATGGTGGGGTGCGGCAGCCCGCCGAACTCGGCCTGCGGCGGGGAGGCGACGGCCATCGAGGCGACCCCGGCCTCCTGCGCGGGCACCACGTTCATCACCACGGACGACGGGTAGACGGACCGCCCGCCCGGTGCGTACAGCCCGACGCGCTCGACGGGCACCCAGCGCTCGGTGACCGTGCCGCCCGGCACGACCTGCGTGGTGTGGTCGGCGCGCCGCTGCTCCCGGTGGACCAGCCGGGCCCGCCGGATGGACTCCTCCAGGGCCGCGCGCACGGCCGGGTCCAGCTCCTCCAGGGCGCGGGTGAGGGCCTCGGCGGGCACCCGCACCCGCTCCATGGTCACGCCGTCGAAGCGATGCGCGTACTCGATCAGTGCAGCGGTGCCGCGATGGCGCACGTCGTCGCAGATGGGCCGCACCTTCTCCAGGGCGGCCTCGACGTCCAGCTCGGCACGGGGCAGCAGGTCGCGGTCGATCCCGCCCTCGGGGAAGGCGGCGCCGCGCAGATCGATACGGGAGATCACGCGATCAATTGTCTCAGACGTGCTCCGACGCCCCGCCCCCCGTATCAGTGAGTGATACGGACCCCCTAAGTTGATCCTGACCGTTGGCGTTCAAGCGGTTACTCAGCGGGAATGGGGATCCGTACGGGGGTACGGAGGACAGGAGGCACACGGCTGTGACCGAGCCACACGACGGCGATCCTCCCCCGGGACTGGACCTGACCACCGCCGAGTGGGGCATGTGGCAGGCGTTCCGCAACGGCAGTACGCACGATCTGCGCACCTCCCACCCCCAGCGGAACGACCCCTCCGGCCCGTACGCCTGGGGCCCGGAGCGCAGTGTGCGCGCGCGTGTCGTCGCCCTGCTGCTGCTCGACGGGCCGCCCGCCCAGCCGGGCCGGGTGGCCGCGCTCAAGCTCAACGGGGTGCACATCACCGGCACCCTCGACCTGGCCGGCGGCAGCATCGACCCGTACGTGGAGCTGAAGAACTGCCGCTTCGAGCGGGAGGTGCTGCTCCCCGAGTCGAACTTCACCACCCTCCGCCTGGTGGGCTGCTCGCTCCCCCGGCTGGAGGCGGCGCGGCTGAGCACCGAGGGAGATCTGCATCTGCCGCGCTGCGTGGTCGACCACGGCATCCGGCTCACCGACGCCCACATCGGCACCGATTTACTGCTGAACCAGCTGATCGTGCGCCGCGACCGCCGCGGCATGTCGATCACGGCCGACGGGCTGACCGTGGCCCAGGACTTCCAGGCCGACATGATCGAGTCGTACGGCGAGATCAGTCTGCGCGGCGCCCAGATCGGCGTGTCGCTCAGCCTGCGCGGCAGTCGGCTGCGCAATCCGTACGGGCGACGGGCGCTGAACGCGCCGCAGCTGACCGTCGAGCGCAGCCTCTACCTCACCGCGGGCGGGGTCAGCACCTACTCCAGCGGTTCGACACCCCCGTACGGCACCACCAGCACGCCGACCCGCGGCACCCGCATCCAGCGCTTCGAATGCGAGGGCGGGATCCGGCTGGACGACGGGCGGATCGGCGACGCCATCGACTTCGACCAGGCCCGCTTCGTCATGGAGAACGACCAGGAGCTGTCGCTGCGCCGGGTGCAGACGCCCGAGCTGCGGTTCCTGGGCGAGCGGCCGCAGCGCGGCCGGGTGATCCTGTCCGGCGCCAAGGTGGTCAACCTGGTCGACAAGTCGGTGAGCTGGCCCGGCCCCGGCGGGCTGACCATGGCGGGCTTCTCCTACGAGAACCTGATCCCGCGCGGTCACTTCCCGCTGTCCCGGCGGCTGGAGTGGGTGGCCGCCGCGACCCCCGAGTACGCGCCCGAGCCGTACGAGATGCTCGCCAACACGATGCGGGCCAGCGGCGAGGACGCCGACGCGCGCGAGGTGCTGCTCGCCAAGCAGCGGCGGCGGCGCGAAACGCTGCCGCTCGCCGGGAAGATGTGGGGCTACCTCCAGGACTGGACCGTGGCCTACGGCTACCGGCCCGGCCGGGCCGCGGTGTGGATGGCGGTGCTGTGGGCCGTCGGCTCGGTGTTCTTCGCGCGCAACAGACCGGACGCCATCAAACCGGGGGAAACGCCGTACTGGAACGCCTCGCTCTATACGCTCGATCTGCTGATCCCGGTCATCAACCTGGGCCAGGACGGCTACTGGAAACCCGCGGGCGCGGTCCAGTGGGCGTCCATCGTGATGATCCTGCTCGGCTGGGTACTGGCCACCACCGTCGCGGCCGGTGCGTCCCGGCTGCTGCGCCGCCAGTGACCGGCTCCGGCCGCCGCCAGTGAAGAGACGCGCGTGGGGCCATTAGGCTTACGCCCCGTGACCTCCGCGCGCCTTCCGCTCTTCCCGCTGAACACGGTGCTGTTCCCGGGGCTCGTCATGCCCCTGAACGTCTTCGAACAGCGGTACCGCTCCCTGATGCGCGATCTTTCGGCGCTTCCCGAGGACGCCCCGCGCCGGTTCGGAGTGATCGCCATCAGGGACGGTCACGAGGTCGCGCCCAGTGCGATCGGCCTCCCGGAGTCGGCGCCCGCCCCCGACCGGGGCCCGGCGGCGGGCTTCGGCCCGGACCCGGCCAAGTCGTTCTACGGGGTGGGCTGTGTCGCGGACGCGGCCACCATCCGGGAGCAGGAGGACGGCACCTTCGAGGTGCTGGCCACCGGCACCACCCGCTTCGAGCTGCTGTCCGTGGACTCCACGGGCCCCTATCTGGTGGGCGAGGTCAACGAGCTGGAGGAGGAGCCGGGCGACGGCGCCGGAGCGCTGGCCTCCGGGGTGGTACGGGCGTTCCGCACCTACCAGAAGCGGCTCGCGGGCGCCCGGGAGCGCACCCTCGCCACCGAACAGGACCTGCCGGGCGAGCCCTCGGTGCTCTCCTACCTGGTCGCGGCCGCCGCCGTGCTCGACACCCCGGCCAAGCAGCGGCTGCTCCAGGCGCCCGATACGGCGAGCCGGCTGGCCGAGGAGCTGAAAATGCTGCGCTCCGAGAGCGCGGTCATCGGTAAGCTCCCGTCGCTGCCCGCCGTCGACCTGACCCGCCGCCCCACCAGCCCCAACTGACGCCACCTCAACTGCACGCATCGGACATGGCGAAGAAGACCAAGAAGAACTCCTCCGGAAGCACCGGAACTCCCGCCACCACCGCCCTCACCGCGGCGGGCACGGCCTTCACCGTGCGCTCCTACGACCACGACCCCGCCGCCCCCTCGTACGGCGAGGAGGCCGCGCAGGCGCTGGGCGTGGATCCGGGCCGGGTGTTCAAGACCCTCATCGCGAGCGTCGACGACCGCCTCACGGTCGCCATCGTGCCCGTATCGGCCTCGCTCGACCTCAAGGCGCTCGCCGCCGCGGTCGGCGGCAAGCGCGCCACCATGGCGGACCCGGCGGCGGCCGAGCGCACCACGGGCTACGTCCGCGGCGGCATCTCCCCGCTCGGCCAGCGCAAGCGCCTGCCGACCGCGCTGGACGCCTCCGCCGACGACCATGAGACGGTCTGCGTCTCGGCGGGCCGCCGCGGCCTGGAGGTCGAGCTGTCCCCGAAGGACCTGGCGTCACTGACGGACGCGGTGGTGGCACCGATCGCGCGGTTCGACACGCCGTAGGGGGACACCCCGCTGGCGGCGGAGTTGCCGCTGCCGCTGTCGCTTACGCGGCGGTCGTGGTCTGGTAGTAGGTCTCCGGCTCCTCGTCGCGGGGGCCGAAGAGACCGGTCAGGGCCAGGTGCACGACCATCGCGGCCACCGACCACGTCAGCAGCGCGCCCTTCGCGTTCAGCTTCAGCGGGGCGTCGAACGCGACGCCCTTGCCGACCTGCCGGGCGTGCGTCACGACGTCCGTGGACGGCCCGAGCCAGACGCCCAGCCGCCAGGCGATCACCGAGCCGAGGACGCCGCCGATCGCCAGCCCGACCACCAGGGCGACCCCGCCGCGGCGGCAGAACAGGAAGGTCAGCCCCGCCGAGACGAGGCCGAAGGCCAGGGCGGCCAGCACGAACACCCCGTCCGCGCCGATCGCGTTCTCACCCTCGGTGTCCTTCAGATAGACGGCCTTGCCGTCCGAGATCAGCGACACCCGGGGCGCCAGCCACAGCCAGAGCAGCCCGAGCAGCACGCCCGCGACCGCCACCGCGATCGCCGCCACGGACGCCTGTACCAGCTCGGCCCGCAGCTCCTCCCCCGGTTCGGAGTGCTCGGCGTGCTCGGACTCCTCGGCGGGATACGGATCGGGATGCCCCTGCGGACCCTGCGCGGCCGGTTCGCCCGGTGCGGGCTGCCCGTGCTCGGCGTCGTCGTGCGGCGAGGGCTGTTCATGTGGCGTCAACGGTGCGGTCACTCCGTCATCGTGCCAGGTGGACGGCGTACTTCGGTCGGCGGGACGTCCGCTGCGGCGCGTCACCGCACGGCTGCCCGGCGATAGGCCCAGGTCGCGGCGGCAAGCGACACCACGGCCACCCCCGCGCACACCCCGAGGTCGGCGCAGACCGCCAGCCAGTCGGGCTGGCCGTCGAAGGACCGGGCCAGGGCCTCCACACCGTACGTCGACGGCAGCAGATCACGCGCGTACGACACTACCTCCGGCATCCGGTCGGCGGGCAGCACCCCCAGCAGCAGCGCGGCCGACATCCCCAACTGCCCCAGCAGCGTGGCCAGTTCCTGGCGCGGCGCGAGCAGCCCGAGGGCCGCGCCCAGCCCCGCGAGCGCGGCGCCGGAGAGCGGGATCACCGCGGCGAGCACCCACAGGTGGCCCATCGGCAGCTGGAACAGCGCGCTGCCGACGACCGCGGTGACGGCCGTCCCCGGCACGGTGAAGGAGGCGTACGCGGCGGCCGCGCCGAGCACCACCGCGGCGGGCGGCACCGGCAGCGTCGCGTAGTGGTCGAGCCCGCCGCTCGCGCGGAGCTGGCCGAAGTACTGCGCGAGCAGATTGAGCGCCACGAAGGCCACGACGAGCACGCTCGACCCGGCCACCACGGACCGCGCCGCGCTGCCGCCCTCGTCCACCACGCCGCGCATCAGGACCATGATCCCGACGGACTGGAACGTCGCCACGAACAGCAGCGGGATCCGGGCCACCCGCGCCCGCGACAGCTGCGCCCGGTAGACCGCGACCAGCGCGGGCAGCAGCCGCGCGGAGGCCGCGAGCGGCGCCGGGGCCACGAGCGGGGCGGGGGCGGCGCCGGCTGGCCGGGGCACGGCGCCACCGGCCTCCTCGACCGGCGCACCGGCCTTCGGCATGCCGGGCATGGCCTGCGCGGGCACGACACTCACGTCTGCGCTGCTCCTCTTCCGTCTGGCTTGGTCACGGGCTTGGTTACGGACATGATCACGGTCGCGTTCACCGCATGCCGTCCCCTCATACGGTCCCTCATGTCTTCACCAGCCCCTCCGCGCCGTCCGTACGGCCGCCCAGCGCCACGTACACGTCCTCCAGGCTGGGCGTGGCGAGGGTGAAGTCGTCCAGCGCGGCGAAGGCGGGCCCGCCGGTCACTGTGGCGATCGCGGCGCGCGCCGCGTCCGGGGGCAGCCGCAGCGTCCAACGCCGCCCGGAGGCGTGCGCGGCGTCCCGCAGCGCGGCGACCCCGGGGATGTGCAGCGGCGCCTCGGCGCGCCACACCAGGTCCACCCGCACCTCGTCCGCGACCATCGCCTTGAGCCCGGCGGGGGTGTCGCAGGCGATGACCCGGCCCCGGTCGAGCACCGCGACCCGGTCGAGCACGGTCTCGGCCTCGATGACGTTGTGCGTCACGAGCAGCACGGTCACCCCGCGCTCGGCCCGCCGCCGGTCCACGGCGGCCCAGACGGCGCGCCGCGCCACCGGGTCCATCCCCGTGGTCGGCTCGTCCAGCACCAGCAGCGGCCGCTCCCCCACCAGGGCGGCGGCGACGCAGGCCAGTCGGCGCTGGCCGCCGGAGAGCTTCTTGAGCGGCCGCCCGGCGAGCCCGGCGAGTCCCAGCTCCTCGATCACCGCGTCCCGCTCGGCACGGGCGGCGCGCGCGTCGAGCCCGCGCAGCCGCGCGGTGGTCTCGGCGGCGAGCGCGACGGTCAGCTCGTCCAGCGCGGTGGAGTCCTGGCCCAGGTAGCCGAGGAGGCGGGAGGCGCGCTCGGGGTGGCGTACGAGGTCGTGGCCGAGCACCCGGACCTGGCCCTCGTCGGGCCGCAGCAGGCCGGTGAGCTGGCGTACGAGGGTCGACTTCCCGGCGCCGTTGGGCCCGAGCAGCCCGAACACCTCACCGCGCGCCACGTCCAGGTCGATGCCGTCGCTGGCCCGCACCGCGGGCGTGGCGGGCGCACCGCGGCGGCCACGCGCCGCGGGATAGGTCTTGACCAGGCCGCGCACGGTGCACACCACATCGCCTGCCGTCGCCTGTTTCGCGCCCGTCCTCACGAGCTATGAGGGTACGCGCCCAAACACCCGGTGCCGTCCGCGGGGGGCCCGGCCTACTCTCCCGCGGGGGCGTGCTCGGCGGCGGTGCGGACGTCGATCTCGCGCCAGAACCCGGCCCGGATCGCATAGCGGTCGTGCTCGTCGATCTGGTCGTCCTTGTGGGCGAGCAGGCCGAAGCGGGCGGCGTAGCGCAGCAGCTCGCCGTCGATGCGGTGCGGGATGCGCGGGTACTCCGTCGACAGCTGGTGGAGGTGGCCCGCGTCGGAGAGCCGCTCGGTCCAGCGGCGGGCGAAGACCTGGCCGACCTCGAACGGGTCGCCGCTGACCGCGGTGATGTCCTCCTCGCGGTCGGCCCAGCGCTGCTCGGCGCTGGTGAGCTGGGCCAGCATGGGCAGATTGGCGGTCTCCGGCGGCTCGCCCACTCCGGAGCCCGGGCCGCGGTCGACCCAGCCCTTGTCGGAGGACCAGCGGAGGGTGGCGCTGGGGGCCGGGTGCGATGCGGCGGGGCTGCCGGGCCCGCGGCCCAGGCCCGCGAGGTCCTTCGGGGTCGGCACGCCCTTGGCCCCGCCCGCGGCCGTGGCGTCCGGCGTGGCGGCGGGGTCCGGGCCGGGCGCCGTCCGGGCGTCCGGCCCGGCCGCGGCGGGGGCGGCGCCCGGGGCACCCGCGGCGGGGCGCGCCGTGCCGTTGTGCGTGCCGGGCGATTCGGCCGCTGCCGCCGCGGCTGCCGCGGCGGCGGTCTCCGGCAGCGGGGCGGCGAGGATGGCGGCGATCTCGGGGCGCGGCTCGGTGGTGGGGGCGCAGGGCCCGGGAAGCTCCTTGGCGCGCACCGCGCCGGTGATCCACGCCCGGTCCAGGACGCGCCGCTCGTCGGCCTCGGCGACCAGGTCCTCGGACTGGTTGTAGTCGCCGTCGGCGGCCTGGACGGCCCACAGGTGGACGGCGACGCCGTGTTCCTTGGCGGACATCAGCCCGGGCAGCAGGTCGCCGTCGCCGGTGACGAGCACGATGTCGGAGCAGGCGCGGTTGCGGGCCAGCTCGGTCAGCTCGGCGTGCATGGCGGCGTCCACGCCCTTCTGCGCCCAGCGGCCGTCGCTGCGGGTGAGCGCGCCGAGCCGGACGGTGACGCGGGGCATCACGCGCAGCCGCCGGTGCTCGGGCTGCGGTACGCGGTCGGGGGCGCCGTCGAACCAGTAGATGCGCAGCAGCGGGCGCTCGGTCTCGGCCTCGGCGCGCTCCCGCAGGCCCTGGATCAGGGTCGCGTGGTCGACGGAGATGCGGGAGCGGGCGGGCTCCCCGGCCAGCAGGCTCGCGGCGGCGCCCAGCAGATAGCCGGCGTCCACCAGGACGACGCAGCGGTCCACGTTCCACCCTCTTTCCTGAAGTCCAGTCGTCGGTCGCCCCCCGACACAGCCGTGCCCCGGATCTCTCGGTCCTCTTGGTCCTCCCTTCGAGTCTGCCCGACCGTACGGGGGTTATCAGTCCGAACTGGATCACCGGCGTGGCGGATACGGCCTCCTCGGCAAGAGCGCCCTTCTCACTCACGGTAATTGCCCGAAATGCACGGGTCACCAAGGCGTGTCACTGTTCTTCCCGGGGGCTGATCCCAACTGGAGGCACACCACCATGGGTAAGAACAAGAACCGCGATCGCAAGCAGCAGCAACAGCAGAACCGCGGTCAGGCCGACCAGTCGCAGCAGTCCTCGATGGAGGCGCAGTCCCCGCAGATGCCGCCGGAGGGCACCCCCTCGACGGCGCGCAAGGGCCGCCAGAAGAGTTTCGGCCACAACTGACCCGCCGTCCAGAACCCGTTGAGGGGCGCGCCCGGCTGCCGGGCGCGCCCCTCAACTGTTCATGGCCTGGTGCTCAGCCTGCCAGGCAGGAGGCTCCCAGCAGCACCTTGAGGTCGCCGAAGAGCGCCGGGTCGGGGGTGACCCGGTGCCGGTCGAGCCGCAGCACGGTGGTCTTGCGCGCCCCTTGCAGCTTGATCCGCACCTCGGTCGAACCGCGGTGGTGGGTCAGCACCTCGCCCAGCTTCTCGACCAGCGGCGGGGTGACCTTGACGGTCGGAATGGTGATCGTCACGGGGGCGTTGGCGCCCGCCTCGGACAGGTCGGGGACCATCAGCTCCATGGCGACCAGCCGCGGAACGTCCTCGCGCTTGTCGAGGCGGCCCTTGACGAAGACGACGGCGTCCTCGATGAGCTGGGTGGAGACCAGCTGATACGTGGCCGGGAAGAACATGCACTCGATGGACCCGGCCAGGTCCTCGACGGTCGCGATGGCCCAGGCGTTGCCCTGCTTGGTCATCTTGCGCTGGAGGCCGGAGATGATGCCGCCGATGGTGACGATCGCGCCGTCCGCGTGCTCACCGCCGGTGAGCTGGGAGATGGCGGCGTCCGCCTTGTCGTTGAGGACGTGCTCGATGCCGAAGAGCGGGTGGTCGGAGACGTAGAGGCCGAGCATCTCGCGCTCCTGGGCGAGCAGATACGCCTTGTCCCACTCGACGTCGGAGAACTCGATGTCGAGCCCGAAGCCCGGCGCCTCCCCGTCGCCGCTCTCGCCGCCCATGCCGCCGAAGAGGTCGAACTGCCCCTCGGCCTCCTTGCGCTTCACCGCCACCACGTTGTCGATCATCGTTTCGTAGTGCGCGGTGAGGCCCTTGCGGGTGTGGCCCATCTCGTCGAAGGCGCCCGCCTTGATGAGCGATTCCGTGGTGCGCTTGTTGCAGACGACCGCCTCGACCTTGTCCAGGTAGTCGGGGAACGAGCTGTACTTCCCCTTGGACTTGCGACCGCGGATGATCGCGTCCACCACGTTCTGACCGACGTTGCGGACCGCCGTCAGGCCGAAGAGGATCACGTCGTCACCCTGGGCGGTGAAGTTGGCCTCGGACTCGTTGACGTTCGGCGTGAGCACCTTGATGCCCATGCGGCGGCACTCGTTGAGGTAGACCGCCGACTTGTCCTTGTCGTCACGGACCGAGGTCAGCAGCGCCGCCATGTACTCGGCGGGGTAGTTGGCCTTGAGGTACGCGGTCCAGTAGGTGACCAGGCCGTACGCGGAGGAGTGCGCCTTGTTGAACGCGTATCCGGCGAACGGGACCAGCACGTCCCACACCGCCTGGATGGCCTCGTCGGAGTAGCCGCGCTCCCGGCAGCCCTTCTGGAAGGGCACGAACTCCTTGTCCAGGACCTCCTGCTTCTTCTTGCCCATCGCACGGCGCAGCAGGTCGGCCTGTCCGAGCGAGTACCCCGCGAGCACCTGGGCGGCCTTCTGCACCTGCTCCTGGTACACGATGAGGCCATAGGTGATGCCCAGGACCTCCTTGAGCGGCTCCTCCAGCTCGGGGTGGATCGGGGTGATCTCCTGCTGGCCGTTCTTCCGCAGGGCGTAGTTGATGTGCGAGTTCATGCCCATCGGGCCCGGCCGGTAGAGGGCCGAGACGGCGGAAATGTCCTCGAAGTGGTCGGGCTTCATCATGCGCAGCAGGGAGCGCATGGGGCCGCCGTCGAACTGGAAGACGCCGAGGGTGTCGCCGCGGCAGAGCAGTTCGAAGGTCTTGGGGTCGTCCAGCGACAGGTCGAGCATCTTGAGGTCGACGCCCTTGTTGGCGCGGACCATCTTGACCGCGTCGTCCATGATGGTGAGGTTGCGCAGGCCGAGGAAGTCCATCTTCAGCAGGCCCAGCGACTCACAGGTCGGGTAGTCCCACTGGGTCACGACCTGGCCGTCGTTCTTCGGCGAGAACACCGGGACGTGGTCGGTCACCGTCTCGCTGGACATGATCACGCCCGCGGCGTGCACGCCCATCTGCCGGACCAGGCCTTCGATACCGCGCGCGGTGTCGATGACCTTCTTCACGTCCGGCTCGTTCTCGTACATCCCGCGCACCTCGCCCGCCTCGCTGTAGCGGGGGTGCTTCTCGTCGGTGATGCCGGACAGCGGGATGCCCTTGCCGAGGACGTCGGCGGGCATGGCCTTGGTGATGCGGTCGCCCATCGCGTACGGGTAGCCCAGCACACGGGCCGAGTCCTTGATCGCGTTCTTGGCCTTAATCGTGCCGTACGTACCGATCTGGGCGACCTTGTCGGCGCCGTACTTCTCCGTCACGTACCGGATGACCTCACCGCGCCGGCGCTCGTCGAAGTCGATGTCGACATCGGGCATGGAGACGCGCTCGGGGTTGAGGAACCGCTCGAAGATCAGCCCGTGCTCGACCGGGTCGAGGTCGGTGATGCCCAGGGCGTACGAGACGATCGAACCGGCCGCCGAGCCTCGGCCCGGGCCCACCGCGATGCCGTTGTTCTTGGCCCACATGATGAAGTCGGCGACCACGAGGAAGTAGCCCGGGAACCCCATCTGGATGATGACGTCCATCTCGTACTCGGCGAGCTTCTGCCGGTCCTCGGGAACGCCGCCGGGGAAGCGCTGGGCCATCCCCTTGCGGACCTCCTCCTGGAACCAGGTGACCTCGGTGTACCCCTCGGGCACGTCGAAGCGCGGCATCAGGTCGCGCTTCTCGAACCAGCCGGTGTTGTCGATCTGCTCGGCGACCAGGAGGGTGTTGCGGCAGCCCTCCTGCCAGGCGTCCGAGGAGTCGATGGCGTACATCTCCTCGGTGGACTTCAGGTAGTAGCCGGTGCCGTCGAAGCGGAAGCGGTCCGGGTCGGAGAGGTTCTTGCCGGTCTGGATGCACAGCAGCGCGTCGTGCGCCACGGACTCGCGGGAGTAGGTGTAGTGCGAGTCGTTGGTGACCAGCGGCGGGATGCCCAGCTTCTTGCCGATCTCCAGCAGCCCGTCCCGGACCCGGCGCTCGATCTCGATGCCGTGGTCCATCAGCTCCAGGAAATAACGGTCCTTGCCGAAGATGTCCTGGTATTCGGAGGCGGCCTTCAGGGCCTCGTCGAACTGGCCGAGCCGCAGCCGGGTCTGGAGCTCACCGGAGGGGCAGCCGGTGGAGGCGATCAGCCCTTCGGACCACTGGGCGATGGTCTCCTTGTCCATCCGGGGCCACTTGACGAAGTAGCCCTCCATATAGGCGTCGGAGGAGAGCCGGAAGAGGTTGTGCAGACCGGTCTTGTTCGACGCCCAGATGGTCTTGTGGGTATAACCACCGGAACCCGAGACGTCATCGCGCTTCTGGTGCGGCTGGCCCCACTGGACCCGTCGCTTGTAGCGCCGCGACTCCGGCGCGACATACGCCTCGATGCCGATGATCGGGGTGACCCCGGCGGCCGTCGCCTGCTGGTAGAAGTCATACGCACCGTGCAGGTTGCCATGGTCGGTCATGGCGATGTGCGTCATGCCCATCTCGTTGCAGGCGTTGAACATGTCCTTGAGCCGCGCCGCACCGTCCAGCAGCGAGTACTGGGTGTGGACATGCAGGTGCGTGAAGGGCGGCTTGGTCACGGTGGCAGACCTCCGGCGAACGGTCGATGACAGCTGGGTGGGACAGGACCGAAGGTTACCCCTCCGGACTGACAGCGGACGGGCACGGGCGAGTAGCCTCAGGCGTTGATCCTCTCGGGATCCTCCGTCCCGTCGCATGCGTCGGAACGTATGTCGCACGGGACGAAAAACACCCTGTCGTATGAGTCACCACGCCGTAATCCCCATGCCCCAGGAGGCGCTCCGCGATGTCGACCCAGCAGACCCAGGCGGAACAGCGCGGCGAGCACATCCTCGCCGTCTTCGACACCGCCTTCGGCGAGCTGCTCGCCGCCGACCCCGCCGCCTTCCGGGTGAAATTCCGGAAGATGGCCGCCTCGGCGTTCGCCTTCTACCGCGGCACGGCCTGCCTGTTCTACTCCGACGTGGAGCGCGAGCGGGCCGGCGGGCCGTACCTGGACGACCGCACCAGCCGGGTGTGGATCCACGGTGACCTCCACGCCGAGAACTTCGGCAGCTACATGGACGCCAACGGGCGCCTGGTCTTCAATGTGAACGACTTCGACGAGGCCTACGTCGGCCCCTTCACCTGGGACCTCAAGCGCTTCGCCGCCTCCGTCGCGCTCATCGGCTACACCAAGGCGCTCAGCGACGAGAAGATCACCGAGCTGGTGCGCATCTACGCCGCCGCCTACCGCGAGCGGATCCACGCCCTGGCCACCGGCGCCAAGAACGACGAGGTGCCGCCCTTCACGCTGGAGACCGCCGAGGGCCCGCTGCTGGACGCGCTGCGCGTCGCCCGCTCGCTGACCCGCTTCGGGCTGCTCGACTCGATGACCGAGATCCGCGACTTCGAGCGCCGCTTCTCGGCGGGCGGCGGCTCCATCGAGCTGGACGCCGCGACCCGCTACAAGGTGCTGGCCGCCTTCGACGGCTATCTGGAAACGCTTCCCGAGTCCAGTCTCGCGCGTCCGGACTCCTACCGCGTCAAGGACGTCGTGGGCCGCCGGGGCATCGGCATCGGCAGCGCCGGGCTGCCCTCGTACAACATCCTCCTGGAGGGCAACAGCGACGCCCTGGAGAACGATGTGGTGATCTACATGAAGCAGGCGCAGACCCCGGCGGTCTCCCGGCACATCACCGACGAGCAGGTGCGCGCGTACTTCCACCACGAGGGCCACCGCACGGTGATCTCGCAGCGCGCCCTCCAGGCGCACGCCGACCCGTGGCTGGGCTGGACCGAGCTGGACGGGGCCGGGCAGCTGGTCGCCGAGGTGTCGCCGTACGCGGTGGACCTGGACTGGGGCGACATCGACGACCCGGCCGAGATCGCGGCGGTCATCGCGGACCTCGGGCGGGCCACGGCCACCATGCACGCCGCCGCCGACGACCAGAGCGGTCACTCGCTGGTGCCGTTCTCCACCGAGCGCGCCATCGACGCGGTGATCGCCGCCGACGAGGACGGCTTCGCGGAGCTGCTGGTGGACTTCGCCCACACCTACGGCGCCCAGGCACGCACCGACCACCAGATCTTCGTGGACCTCTTCCGCAACGGCCGCATCCCGGGGCTGTGAGCCCTCCGCGGGGTGGCCCCCAGGGGACACCCCGCGGTCCCGATGGCCCCTCTTGATGTCACTCCTACAGGCGAACGTGGCACAATCCGACCTTATGGACGGCATGGGCGGCACCGCCGGAACGGGCGGCACCGGGCCCCAGCTGAGGGCCCTGCGCGCAGCGCTCTTCACGGCGCTGTGCGTCACCCTGTCCTCGGCGTCCCATGTGCTGCTCTCCCGCGTCCCGCTGCCGCTGTCCACGGTCGCGGTGCTCGCGGTGGCCGTCTTCGCCCTCGCCTACGCCCTCGCGGGCCGGGAGCGGAGCTTCTGGGGCATCGCCGCCCTGCTGGTCCCGCTGGAACTGGCCGCCGACACGATCTTCACCACGGGCCAGGACGCCTGTTACGGCCAGTCCGGCGGCCCCGTGGCCGGGCCCCTGCGCTCCCTGGGCGTCGACCTGCTCTGCGGCAGCGGTGACGTGGGCACCCCGCTGGCCGGGATCACCCATCCGGGGGGCGGCACTCCCCTGTCCGCCGCCGTCAGCTCCGCCACGCCCTGGCTGCTGCTCGCCGTCCACGTGGCCATCGGGCTGATCGCCTCGGCCTGGCTGCGCCGCGGTGAGGCCGCCCTCGGGCGGCTGCTGGGCGCCCTCGCCGGTTTCGCCTTCCGGCCGCTGCTGCTGGCCGTCGCCGTGGTCACCTCGGCCCTGCGGCCGCGGACCCCGGCCGTGCTGCCGATACGCCCGGCGCGTTTGGCCCCCGCGCTCCCCCTTCTGGTGCACTCCGTCGTACGACGTGGACCGCCCTGCTCAGTCGCCGCCTGAGCACAGCGTTTCTCTTCCACGTACGCACTACAGACCGACGTAGAACGACGGAGATCGATCAATCATGAGCAACCGCAATAGCCGCCAGAACAAGCAGGCCGCGCGCGAGCGGCTGCGCGCCGAGCGTGAGCGCCAGGCCAAGAAGGAGCGGATGCGCCGCCAGCTGTTCGTGGGCGGCGCGGTCCTCGCGGTCCTCGCGATAGCGGGCGGCATCGGCTACGCCGTCACCAACATGAACACCGACGACGTCAACCAGAAGTGGCGGACGGCGGCCGAGAAGAAGACGATGGCGAAGCCCGCCAACACCAGCGGTGCCCAGGGCACCACGGTCGTCATCGGTGACAAGAAGGCCAAGAACACCCTCCACGTCTACGAGGACATGCGCTGCCCGGTCTGCGCCCAGTTCGAGAAGTTCACCGGGCCGACCGTGCTCAAGGACATCAAGGACGGCACCTACAAGGCGCAGTTCACGATGGGCACCTTCCTCGACGACAACAAGCAGATGCCCGGCGCCGGCTCGAAGAACGCCCTGAGCGCGCTCGGCGCGGCGCTCAACGTGAGCCCGCAGGCCTTCCTGGACTACAAGGCGGCGCTGTACTCCCCGAAGAACCACCCCGCGGAGACCGACGACGCCTTCGCCGATGACCAGAAGCTGCTCGACGTCGCCCAGCAGGTCAAGGAGCTCAAGAACAACGCGGCCTTCGAGAAGGCCGTGAAGAAGGGCACGTACGACCGGTGGGCGCTGGCCATGTCGGCGTCCTTCGACAAGGCCAAGGGCGTCACCGGCACCCCGGCCTTCAAGCTCAACGGCAAGACGCTGGAGACCGGCGGCAACCCGCCGATGACGCCGGACCAGTTCACCCCGCTCGTCCAGCAGAACCTCAAGAAGTAACCGCCGCGCAGCGCCGGGACCGACACCGCCCGGTCCGCGCGGGCGTGTCCCCGGGTGGACACCCCGGGGGCACGCCCGCCGACCCGGCGGTGACCCCGCGGCGACGCATGGGCGAACTTCCCCCGGAAGCCCTGCCGTTCGGGGCTACTTGCCAGTAATCTCGTCGGCCGTGACCGACGCCAAAAACCACATATCCCGCCGCAGCGCCGTCACGGCCGTAGCGGCCACCGCCGCCCTGCTGCCGCTGGCCGCCCAGACGGCCGCCCACGCCGCCACCGGACCCGCCTTCCTGCACGGCGTCGCCTCCGGCGATCCGCTGCCCGACGGCGTCCTGCTGTGGACGCGCGTCACCCCCACCCCGGACGCCGTGCCCGGTTCGGGGCTCGGCCCGGCCGTCGAGATCGGCTGGGAGGTCGCCACGGACCGGGAGTTCCGTACGGTCGTCGCGCACGGCACCGCCAAGACCACCGCCTCGGCCGACCACACCGTCAAGGCCGATGTGCGCGGGCTGCGCCCGGCCACCGGCTACTTCTACCGCTTCCGCGCCGACGGCGGCGCGTACTCCCCCGTGGGGCGCACCCGCACCGCACCGGCGGCCGACGCCGCGGCCCCCGGGATCCGCTTCGGCGTGGTCTCCTGCGCCAACTGGGAAGCGGGCTGGTTCTCCCCGTACCGCCATCTCGCGGCCCGCACCGACCTGGACGCGGTCCTGCACCTGGGCGACTACATCTACGAGTACCAGAGCGGCGAATACCCCGAGCAGAAGAACGTCGTCCGGCAGCACGCCCCCACCCACGAGATCGTCACGCTCGCCGACTACCGCACCCGGCACGGCAGATACAAGACCGACGCCGATCTCCAGGCGCTGCACGCCGCGGTGCCGATGATCGCCATCTGGGACGACCACGAGTTCGCCAACGACGCCTGGTCGGGCGGGGCCGAGAACCACACCCCCGGCACCGAGGGCGCCTGGGCGGCACGGATCGCCGCCGCCAAGCAGGCGTACTTCGAGTGGATGCCGGTGCGCCCCTCCACCGAGGGCACCACCTACCGGCGGCTGCGCTACGGCACCCTCGCCGACCTCCACCTGCTCGACCTGCGCTCGTTCCGCTCCGAGCAGGTGGGCGTGGGCAGCGGCGCGGTGGACGACCCGGAGCGCACGGTCACCGGGCGCGCCCAGCTCGACTGGCTCAAGTCCGGGCTCTCCGGCTCGGACACCACCTGGCGGCTGGTGGGCAACTCGGTGATGATCTCGCCGGTCGCCTTCGGCGCGCTCCCCGCCGAGGTGCTCGCCCCGCTGGCCGAACTCCTCGGGCTGCCCAAGGAGGGCCTGGCGATCAACACCGACCAGTGGGACGGCTACACCGACGACCGGCGCGAGCTGCTCGCCCACCTCACCGGGAACGCCATCGGCAACACGGTCTTCCTCACCGGCGACATCCACATGGCCTGGGCCAACGACGTCCCGGTGAAGGCCGCTACCTATCCGCTCTCCGACTCGGCCGCGACCGAGTTCGTGGTCACCTCGGTGAGCTCCGACAACCTGGACGATCTGCTCCACGTACCGGCGCACACCATCTCCCTGGCCGCGGCCGCCGCGCTCCGCGCCGCCAACCGCCATGTGAAGTGGCTGGACATGGACGCCCACGGCTACGGCGTGCTCGACGTCACCGCCGAGCGCGCCCAGATGGACTACTACGCCGTCTCCGACAAGGCCGATCCGCACGCCACCGCGTCCTGGACCCGGTCCTACCGCACCCGCTCCGGCACCCAGCGCGTCGAGCGCGCCGACAAGCCGGTGGCCTGAAAGTCCTACCCCACCTCGTCGAGGAAGCCGAGCGCCACCCGCCAGGTGGCCTCGGCGGCCTGCTCGTCGTAGTCCGGCAGCTCCGGGTCGGTGTACAGGTGCCCGGCCCCCGGATAGCGGAAGACCTCCACATCGGCCCCGGCCCGCCCCATCCGCAGGTACCAGGCGTTCAGCCAGTCGTGCGGCTCGAACGGGTCGGGGTCGGCGACGTGCAGCTGCACCGGCAGCTCGTCGGTCGTGGTGTCGTCGGCGATGTCCGACGTCCCGTGCAGCAGGAGCAGCCCGCGCGCCTTGTCGTCGGCCAGCGCCAGGTTCTGCGCGATCGAGCCGCCGAGCGAGAAGCCCGCGTAGACCAGACCGCGGTCCGAGACGGGCGCCGCGGCCCGCACCGCCCGCTTCAGCAGCTCGTCCCCGCCGATCTCCTCCTTGAGGGCCATGCCCTCCTCGGCGGTGTCCGCCGTCCGCCCCTCGTACAGATCGGGTACGTGCACCTCGTGCCCCGCGGCGCGCAGCCGGTCCGCGGCCGCGTGCACCGCGGGCCGCAGGCCGTACATGGAATGGAGGAGCAGGATCGGGGAACGGGTCACAGTGGTCACTTCCTAGTGGGTGGAACGCGCTTCGCCCATCGTGCCAGGTACGGCCCGGGAAGGCGGAACCCGAAACCTCCGGCGGAAGGACGAGGAAAATCTTCATGGAGGACGTGCTGCGTCCGGTCATCGTCATCGGCGGCTCCCTCGCCATCACCGTGTTCATCGGCTGGGGGGCCGACTGGCTGCTGCGGCGGATCGACGCCCGGCACCCGGAGACCCCGCTGTGGGACCTGCTGCGCGGCTGCCGGCTGCCCCTCCAGGTGACGGTGTGCACGGCGCTGCTGCGCGGCTCGTACGAGACGGTCGACGCGGAGGCCATCACCGCGCACCAGACGGCGATCGGCCGACTGCTCACCCTGGTGCTGATCGCGGCGACCGCGTGGCTGGTGATCCGCGGCTCCGGCGCCATCGTGGAGTCCTCGTACTCCCGCTACGCCGCCAGCGCGCACGACGCGGCGCGGGTGCGGCGGGTGCGCACCCAGGTCACGCTGATCCAGCGGGTGGTGGCCGCGGTGGTCGGGGTGGTGGCGGCGTCGGCGATGCTGCTGACCTTCCCCGCGATGCGCGCCGTCGGGACGTCCATGCTGGCGTCCGCCGGAATCCTGGGCATCGTCGCCGGTGTCGCCGCCCAGTCGACGCTGGGCAACCTCTTCGCCGGTCTCCAGATCGCCTTCGGCGACATGGTGCGCATAGGCGACACGGTGGTGGTCAACGGCGAATGGGGCACGGTCGAGGAGATCACCCTGACCTTCCTGTCCGTGCGGACCTGGGACGAGCGCCGGATCACCATGCCGGTGTCGTACTTCACCAGCCAGCCGTTCGAGAACTGGTCGCGCGGCGGCACCCAGAAGACCGGCACGGTCCTCTTCCACCTCGACCACCACGCCCCGATCGAGGAGATGCGGACGAAGCTGCGCGAGATCGTGCAGGAGTCCCCGGCCTGGGACGGCCGGGACTGGAGCCTGGTCGTCACCGACACCAGCCCGAGCACCATCGTGGTGCGGGCGCTGGTGACCGCGCGGGACTCCGACGACGCGTGGACGGTGCGGTGCGATATCCGGGAGCGGATGATCACGTGGCTGCGGGAGGAGCATCCGTACGCGCTGCCGCGGATCGCGACCGCGCCCGCGGTGCAGGCCCAGGTGCCCGCCCCGGCACCCACGCATCCCGCCCCCGGGCACGAGGACCACTTCGCCCGCTTCGACAACGGCTTCCGCAAGGGCTAGGGGGTGTCCGCAAAGTCGCGTTGGATCAGCCCGCGGCGTCAGGGGGCACCTCCCAGCGGTAGCTGGGGGAGCGTGCGATCGCAAGGCGGAGGGTCGTCCTCGCGGGGGCACCTCCCGGACGGAGTCTGGGGGCGGGCCTACTCGGACGCGCCCGACAACGCAGCGAGCGTGCGTGCCAGGCGTCGTGGGCCCGACGGGACTTTGCGGACACCCCCTAGGGGTAGCGCGCGGATCGTGCCGGGCTCCCCCGCCCGCTCCGTGGGGCCGGGGCGAAGCCCCAGGCACCATGCGGGGGCCCAGGGGCGGAGCCCCCGGTGGGGTCGGGGCTGGGGTCCGGGGCGCAGCCCCGGGTTCGGGAAGGGGCGGGGTGGGGGCTAAGCCCCCGGCAGGGAGCGCCGCATCGCGCGGTGCGGAATGCCGCTGCCCTCGTCGAACTCGGGCCCGAACGCCTCGTAGCCAAGCCGCTCGTAGAACGCGAGCGCGTGGGTCTGCGCCTCCAGGTAGACCTGGGACAGCCCGCGCCGCCCCGCCTCCGCCTCGACGGCCCGGACCAGCGCGGCGCCCAGGCCCGTGCCGCGGGCCGCGGGAGTCACGGCGAGGCGGCCGAGGGCGGCGGTGGTGGCGCCGTTCACCCCGGCTTGGCCGTACTTCTTGTCGGCGGCCGCGCCGTGGAGGAAGCGGACCGTGCCCACGGGGCGGCCCGCCGAGGAGGCCAGGAGGTGGACGGCGTGCACGTCGTACGCGTCCATCTCCTCCTCCTCGGAGATCCCCTGCTCGACCACGAAGACCTCGCGTCGCACGGCATGGCAGTCCGTGAGGTCGCCGTCGGTCACCACCTCGATCGCGTACGGCAGGCTCACGCGCTCTCCGCCCGCACGATGTCCAGCGCCCGCTGAAGATCGTCCGGGTAGGGGCTCTCGAACTCGATCCAGCTGCCGTCGGACGGGTGCTCGAAGCCCAGCCGCATCGCGTGCAGCCACTGCCGGGTCAGCTTCAGCCGCTTGGCGAGCGTGGGGTCGGCCCCGTAGGTGAGGTCGCCGACGCACGGATGGCGGTGGGCCGACATGTGCACCCGGATCTGGTGGGTGCGCCCGGTCTCCAGCTTGATGTCGAGGAGGCTGGCGGCGCGGAAGGCCTCGATGAGGTCGTAGTGGGTGACGCTCGGCTTGCCGTCCGCGGTGACGGCCCACTTGTAGTCGTGCTGGGGATGACGCCCGATCGGCGCGTCGATGGTGCCGCTGAGCGGATCGGGGTGGCCCTGGACCAGCGCGTGGTAGCGCTTTTCGACCGTCCGCTCCCGGAACTGCTGCTTGAGCAGGGTGTACGCGCGCTCGGACTTGGCGACGACCATCAGCCCGGAGGTGCCCACGTCCAGCCGGTGGACGATGCCCTGGCGCTCGGCGGCGCCCGAGGTGGCGATGCGGAAGCCCGCGGCCGCGAGCCCGCCGATCACGGTCGTGCCGGTCCAGCCTGGGCTGGGGTGGGCGGCGACGCCGACCGGCTTGGCGATGACCACGATGTCGTCGTCGTCATGGACGATCTCCATGCCCTCGACGGGCTCGGCGACGATCTGGACCGGCGGCGCGGCCTGCGGCATCTCGACCTCGAGCCAGGCCCCGCCGGAGACCCGGTCGGACTTTCCGGCGACGCTGCCGTCGACCTGTACCTTCCCGGCGGCGGCCAGCTCGGCCGCCTTGGTCCGCGAGAAGCCGAACATGCGGGCGATCGCGGCGTCGACGCGCTCGCCCTCCAGTCCGTCGGGTACGGGCAGGGTGCGGATCTCGGGAATCGTACTCACCCGTCGAGTATGACGGACCGCGCGGACCGGTTCGTACGCCCGTCGGATACCGGCCCCGCGACAGCCGGGCGTCAGTCCTTGTGGACCGTGCCGTCCGGGTCCAGACCGCGGAACGACAGGATCACGATCAGGACGCCGCCGCACACGATCGCCGAGTCGGCGAGGTTGAAGACCGCGAAGTGGGCGGGCGCGATGAAGTCCACGACCGCGCCCTGAAGATCGCCGGGCGCCCGGAAGACCCGGTCGGTGAGGTTGCCGAAGGCGCCGCCGAGGAGCATGCCGAGCGCGATGGCCCACGGCAGGCTGTAGAGCTTGCGGGCCAGCCGCGCGATGACCACGATCACCGCGGCCGCGATCACCGTGAAGACGATGGTCATCGCCTCGCCCATGCCGAAGGCGGCGCCGCGGTTGCGGATCACCTCCAGCTGGAGCCAGGTGCCGATCACCTCGACCGGAGCGTGGTGCTCCAGCTTCGCGACCACGGCCAGCTTGCTGCCCAGATCCAGGAGGTACGCGAACGCGGCGACCGCGATCAGCACTCCGATCCGCCGCTTCTTCCCGGCCCCGGACGCGGCACCGGCGGCGCTGGTCCCGGCGCCCTCCTCGGCCTTCCCCGCGTCTGGCGTACCGATGGCCTGCTCCGCCTCTGTCAACGTGTGTCCCTCATCGTCCGGGCCAGTCTCCCCCTGGCTCAAACGAGGGTACGGCACAGGCGTGCGGACGGTCAGCGGCGCTCCTGACGCTGTTTGCACTCGACACACAGCGTGGCGCGCGAGAACGCCTGCATCCGGGCCTTGCCGATCGCGTTCCCGCAGTTCTCGCACAGGCCGTACGTCCCGGCGTCCAGCCGCTCCAGGGCGCGCTCGGTCTGCAACAGCATCTCGCGGGCATTGCCGGCGAGGGCCATCTCGTGCTCGCGCGTGATGTTCTTGGTCCCGGTGTCGGCCTGGTCGTCGCCCGCGCCGTCGCCGGAGTCGCGCATCAGCCCGGTGATCGCCTGCTCGGAGGCCAGGATCTCGGTGCGCAGCCGCCCGGCCTCGGTCAGCAGTTCGGTGCGCGCCTCGTCCACCTCCTCCGCCGACCAGGGGTCCTCACCGGGGCGTACGGCCAGCTCAGCGGGGTCCACGGGCCCGCCCGCCACCCGGGCCTTGGGCACGCCGGACGGCGGGAACGACGGCGCGGCCTGCTTGGCGGTCGGCGCGCCGCCCGGGGTCTTCTTCGCAACCACTTTCCTGGCTCCCGTCTTCTTCGCGGGCACCGCCTTCTTGGCCGGTGCGGCCGACGCGGTCTTCTTGGCCGTGGCCTTCTTGACCGTGGTCTTCGTGGTCTTGCTGGTCTTCTTGGCCGCGCTCTTCTTGGCGGCCGTCGTCCTGGCGGCCGCCTTCTTCGTGACCTTCGTGGCCTGCTCGTCCTGCGCGGCGGCCGATGTGGCCTTGCCGGCCGAGGCGCTCTTCTTCGCGGACGCGGCCTTCGTCGCCTTCGCCGTGCTCTTCTGCACGGCGGTCTTCCTCGCCACCATGGCCGCGGCCCCTTCACATATTGTGATCTTGCTCGCGAATCGTTCCGGAACGATAAATCGACTCCGGGCACGCGGCAACGGGGCACGCCGCCCGATTCGCCCGGCTTGCCCGTACGACAACCCGGTCTCCACCGTTGTGCCCCGCCCGCAGCCCGGTAATCCGGCCGGGAACCGGTACCGGAGAGTGACGTACGACGACTCCCGGACTGAAGCACCCGGCGTATCGGCATTCGGGTCATCTCGGGTCCGGCCCATACCCCAGTCGGCGCAGCGGCGAAAAGCGGTCGGCCGCGGTCCGTCCGGCCCCGTACACTGGGCGCAGCGAAAGGCGTGGATGGGGACGAGTAGCGTCGTAGGCGGCCACGAGCGACCCGGGGACGGTGTGAGCCCGGGGGCGAGCGCGACGCGAAGGATCACCCCGGAGCCGCCGGAAGAACACCCGCACAGGGCCAGTAGAACCGGCATCGCGACCCTAATGAGGGGGCCGGGAGCGCACTGCTCGCGGCCAAGGAGGGTGGTACCGCGGGAGCGCTGACGGCTCTCGTCCCTCCGACGGAAACGACGAGACGTATCCGCCGGAGGACGTGTTCCGATGACGCAGTACCGCCAGGTGCCCGCCCAGGTCGACCTGCCCGCCCTCGAGCACGCCGTGCTCGACTTCTGGCGGGAGAACAAGATCTTCGCCCGTACCCTCGAACAGTCCGAGGGCCGGCCGGAGTGGGTCTTCTACGAGGGCCCGCCGACCGCGAACGGCATGCCGGGCGCCCACCACATCGAGGCCCGCGTCTTCAAGGACGTCTTCCCCCGCTTCCGCACCATGCGCGGCTACCACGTCGCCCGCAAGGCGGGCTGGGACTGCCACGGCCTGCCGGTGGAGCTGGCGGTCGAGAAGGAGATGGGCTTCAGCGGCAAGAAGGACATCGAGGCGTTCGGCATCGCCGAGTTCAACGCCAAGTGCCGGGAGTCGGTGACCCGGCACACCGACGCCTTCGCCGACCTGACCCAGCGCATGGGCTACTGGGTCGACCTGGACGACGCCTACCGCACGATGGACCCCGAGTACGTCGAGTCGGTGTGGTGGTCGCTCAAGGAGATCTTCACCAAGGGCCTGCTGGTCCAGGACCACCGGGTCGCCCCCTGGTGTCCGCGCTGCGGCACCGGGCTGTCCGACCACGAGCTGGCGCAGGGCTACGAGACCGTCGTCGACGCCTCGGTCTACGTACGCTTCCCGCTGACCTCCGGCCCGCTGGCGGGCGAGGCGTCCCTGCTGGCCTGGACGACCACCCCGTTCTCGCTGGTCGCCAACCTCACCGTCGCCGCCCACCCCGAGGTGACCTATGTGGTCGCCACGGACGGCAACGAGAAGCTGGTCGTCGCCGAGTCGCTGGTCGAGCAGGCGCTGGGCGAGGGATGGACGACCACGGGCCAGAGCTTCACCGGTGCGGAGATGGAGCGCTGGACGTACCAGCGCCCCTTCGAGCTGGTCGAGATCCCCGACGCGCACTTCGTCGTCAACGCCGACTACGTCACCACCGAGGACGGCACCGGGCTGGTCCACCAGGCGCCCTACGGTGAGGAGGACTTCAAGAGCAGCCGCGCCTACGGCGTGCCGATCGTCAACCCGATCCGCACGGACGGCACCTTCGAGGAGGAGCTGGACCTGGTCGGCGGCCAGTTCTTCAAGAAGGCCGACGAGGCGCTGGTCCGCGACATGGACGAGCGCGGGCTGCTGTTCAAGCACCTGGCGTACGAGCACAGCTACCCGCACTGCTGGCGCTGCCACACCCCGCTGATCTACTACCCCCAGCCGTCCTGGTACATCCGCACCACCGCGGTCAAGGACGCGCTGCTGCGGGAGAACGAGAAGACCAACTGGTTCCCGGACTCGGTCAAGCACGGCCGCTTCGGCGACTGGCTCAACAACAACATCGACTGGGCGCTCTCCCGCAACCGCTACTGGGGCACCCCGCTGCCCATCTGGCGCTGTGAGGAGAACCACCTGACCTGTGTCGGCTCGCTCACCGAGCTGTCCGAGCTGACCGGCACCGACCAGACCGGGCTCGACCCGCACCGCCCGTACATCGACGAGGTCACCTTCGCCTGCCCCGCCGACGGCTGCTCGCTGGAGGCCGTGCGGGTGCCGGAGGTCATCGACGCCTGGTACGACTCGGGTTCGATGCCGTTCGCGCAGTGGGGCTACCCGTACCGCAACAAGGAGCTCTTCGAGAAGCGCTACCCGGCGCAGTTCATCTGCGAGGCCATCGACCAGACCCGCGGCTGGTTCTACACGCTGATGGCGGTCGGCACGCTCGTCTTCGATCGGTCGAGCTATGAAAACGTGGTCTGCCTCGGTCACATCCTGGCCGAGGACGGCCGGAAGATGTCCAAGCACCTGGGCAACATCCTTCAGCCGATCCCGCTCATGGACCAGCACGGCGCCGACGCCGTGCGCTGGTTCATGGCCGCGGGCGGTTCGCCGTGGGCCGCCCGCCGGGTGGGCCACGGCACCATCCAGGAGGTCGTGCGCAAGACGCTGCTCACCTACTGGAACACGGTCGCCTTCCAGGCCCTGTACGCCCGCACCACGGGCTGGGCGCCGTCCGCCGCCGACCCGGCCCGGGCCGAGCGCCCCATGCTGGACCGCTGGCTGCTGGGCGAACTGGGCACGCTCACCGAGCAGGTCACCCAGGCCATGGAGGCATACGACACCCAGCGCGCCGGACGGCTGCTGTCGGCGTTCGTGGACGACCTGTCCAACTGGTACGTGCGCCGCTCGCGCCGCCGCTTCTGGCAGGGCGACGCGGCCGCGCTGCGCACCCTCCACGAGGTCATCGAGACCGTCACCCGGCTGATGGCCCCGCTGGTCCCGTTCATCACCGAGCGGGTCTGGCAGGACCTGGTCGTCCCCGTGTCCCCGGACGCCCCCGACTCCGTCCACCTGACCTCGTGGCCGGAGGCCGACCAGGCCATGATCGACCCGGCCCTGTCGGCGCAGATGGCGCTCGTACGGCGCCTGGTGGAGCTGGGCCGGGCCACCCGTGCCGAGTCCGGCGTGAAGACCCGCCAGCCGCTGTCGCGGGCGCTGGTCGCCGCGTCCGGCTTCGAGAAGCTGGGCCCCGAGCTGCGCGCCCAGATCGAGGAGGAGCTCAACGTCACCTCGCTCGCCGCGCTGAACGAGGTCGGCGGCTCGCTGGTCGACACCACCGCCAAGGCCAACTTCCGTGCCCTGGGCAAGCGCTTCGGCAAGGGCACCCAGCCGGTAGCCAAGGCCATCGCGGAAGCCGACGCGGCCGCGCTGTCGGTCGCGCTGCGCGAGGGGAACGCGTCGGTCGTGGTGGACGGCGAGACGGTCACCCTCTCCCCCGACGAGGTCATCATCACCGAGACCCCGCGGGAGGGCTGGTCCGTCGCCTCGGACTCCGGCGCCACGGTCGCCCTCGACCTGGAGATCACCCCGGAGCTGCGGCGCGCGGGCCTGGCCCGGGACGCCATCCGGCTGATCCAGGAGGCCCGTAAGAACAGCGGGCTGGACGTCGCGGACCGGATCGCCCTGCGCTGGGAGTCGCCCGACGAGGAACTCCGCCAGGCCCTCACGGACCACGCGGGGCTGATCGCGGACGAGGTCCTCGCCACGGACTTCGCCTCCGGCGAGGCCGACGCCGCCTACGGCACCCCCTTCGAGGACAGCGCCCTGGGCCTCACGTTCCGCCTCCGCAAGGCGTAACGCGCGGGCGGGGCTTGTCCCCCACCCGCCCCTCCCCGCAACCGGGGCTCCGCCCCGGACCCCGGTTGCGGCACGCCCGCCCGGGCACCGAGACCGGGCAAAGCCACGGCGGTTGGGGGCGTCCGAGGGGGGCGAACCCCCAGCAGGGAGTTCGCCCCCACCCACCCCTCCCCAGAACCGGAGCTCCGCCCCGGGCCCCGGTTCCGGCACGCCCGCCCGGGCGCCGCGACCGGCACACCGCGCGGCCCCTCGGCGGCGACGGGCATGGGGCCCGGGCACCGAGACCGGGCATAGCCGCGGCGGTTGGGGCCCGCGATCCGGGACCAGCCCCCGCACGGCAACCCCGGCCGCCGCAGGGCGGAGCCCCGTTTACGAACACCCAGTCCGGCGCATGAGGACCAGGGCCCCGGGACGCAGCCCCCATCCGCACCTGCACCCCGGGAACCGGAGAGCAGCACCCGCGCCCCAACGGGCCCGCACTCCAGCCCGTCCGGCGTTTGAGGACCGGGGGTCCGGGGGCGGAGCCCCCGGGGTCGGGGAGGGGCGGGTAGGGGAAAGACGCCCCCGCACGGCAAAGGGCCGGGCCCGGGAGCTTCACGCTCCCGGGCCCGGCCCTCGTGATTGCCGAGACGACGCGCTGACGCGCTACGCGTCAGTTGTCGTCCTCGTCGATGAGGAAGCCCCGCATCGGGCTGGGCGCCTGCTGCATCGGCTGCGGACTCTGCGGCCGCACCGGTGCCATCGGCTGGGTCATCGCGGGGGACATCTGCTGCTGGCCACCGTACGACGGCGCGCCGCCGTTCTGGTTGTGGCCGCCGCCCATCGACTGGTTGCCGCCCATCGTGTGGCCACCCATCGAGCCGGCACCCGAGGAAGCCATGGACCCGCTCATCGAGGGGGACGGCGGCAGCGACGCGGTCGCCGGGGTCCGCGGCGGGGCCAGCGAGTCGTCGGACTGGTTCTCCAGCTGGCGCAGCTGGCTCTCCAGGTACGACTTCAGCCGCGTGCGGTACTCGCGTTCGAAGCCGCGCAGGTCTTCGACCTTGCGCTCGAGCGTGGCACGAGCGGACTCCAGGGAGCCCATCGCGACACGGTGCTTCTCCTGCGCGTCCCGCTCCAGCGCGTCCGCCTTGGCGCGGGCGTCACGCTCCAGGCCCTCGGCACGGCTGCGGGCCTCGCCGACGATCTTGTTGGCCTCGGAACGGGCCTCCGCGATCGCCTGGTCGGCGGTCTGCTGCGCGAGCGAGAGCACGCGCGCGGCGCTGTCGCCGCCCGGGCCCTGACCCGGCTGCGGCAGCTGCGGGCCGCCGGGACCACCGGGGCCGCCCATCGGGCCACCCATGGGCCCGCCGGGACCCATGGGGCCGTTCTGGCCCATCGGACCGGGACCGCCGGGACCACCAGGCCCGCCGGGGCCACCGGGACCGCCCTGGCCCATCGGGCCGGGGCCGTTCTGGCCCATCGGACCGGCCGGCAGCTGCGGGGCGCCGCCCGGAAGCTGGGGCGGGCCGCCCATCTGCTGCTGCTGTTGCTGCTGTTGCTGCTGCTGTTGCGGCGGGCCGGGCTGACCCTGCTGCGGCGGTCCGGATATGGCGGCGGGAACAGGGGCGCCGGGTCGCTCCTGCTGTTCCGGAGGTTTGCGCATGCCTTGCTGCTGCTGACTCTGTGCGGCGGCCCGCGTGGCTGCGGCCAGCTTGGCGCGCAGGTCCTCGTTCTCCCGCAGCAGCCGGGTCAGTTCGGCTTCGACCTCGTCGAGGAAGGCATCGACCTCGTCCTCGTCATAGCCTTCTCGGAGGCGGACGGTCGTGAACTGCTTGTTCCGCACGTCCTCGGGGGTCAACGGCATCTCTACTTCACCTCAACGTAGTCGTCGGCAATCGGCAAGACCGTATCGTTCACACCCTGCTCGCAAAATTGCTCACGACGGTGATCAGGATCCAGACGATGATCATCAGCACGAAGAAGGACAGGTCGAGCGCCACACCCCCGAGACGCAACGGCGGGATGACCCGCCGCAGCAGCTTGAGTGGCGGATCGGTCACAGTGTAGGTGGCCTCGAGGATGACCACCATCGCCCTACCGGGTTGCCACGAGCGTGCGAACTGGAAGACATAGTCCATCACCAGCCGGAAGATCAGCACGATCAGGAAGCAGTACAGCGCGATGTAGATCACCTGTAGTGCGATGCTCATCTCGCGCGTCCCTCTCCCCTGTTTCGTACGCGGCCTTGCGGCCTCGGATGACTCGGTGTTGCCGTGTTGCGTCTCAGCTCTGGTTGAAGAACCCGCCCTCTGCGATACGGGCCTTGTCCTCCGCCGTGACATCGACGTTAGCAGGAGACAACAGGAACACCTTCTGCGTCACTCGCTCAATGCTCCCATGGAGACCGAAGACGAGTCCGGCGGCAAAGTCGACAAGTCGCTTCGCGTCGGTGTCGTCCATCTCCGTCAGATTCATGATCACCGGGGTGCCCTCACGGAAGTGTTCCCCGATAGTACGGGCCTCGTTGTAGGTCCGGGGGTGCAGTGTGGTGATGCGGTACGGCTCCCGCTCGGACACAACCTTGGGCATGATCACCGGTGCGTTCTTCTCCAAGTTCTGACGTTCAGGTGTGATAGACGCCACGGGGGCAATTCGCGCGGGTTGTCTGCTTTCCGTCACAAGCGGAGCCGGTTCACGCTGTGCGGGGGGGTGGACGACTCGCACAGATTCGCCCCTTTCCGGCCGCGGTTCGGTCTCCACTGCCGAATGGCGCCGACGCTCCCGCTCGGGCTCCGGCTCGGGCTCGAATTCGTCGTCGGGGTCGAACCCCCGGCCGTCGTAACCATCGTCCTCCACGAGGCCGAGGTAGACCGCCATCTTGCGCATCGCGCCGGCCATTCTCTGCGTCCTCCGCTCTGTGGTGGATCGGCTCCGCCACCGGATGCCTTGGATCCACGTGGCCTGCCCGTCTTTTGACGGGAATGACCATATTTTCTGCTGTGGTCCGACTTCTTCGCGACGTTACCGGAGCCTGGGGCGGACTCCGAGTACCGCGGTGCCGACGCGCACATGTGTCGCTCCCGCCGCAACCGCTTCTTCCAGATCTGAGCTCATTCCCGCCGAGACCATGTTCGCAGCCGGATGAGCCACGCGCAGGCCGGATGAGATTTCCATCAGCCGGTCGAAGGCCGCCCGCGGCCGGTCCGCGTAGGGACCGGCCAGCGGCGCCACGGTCATCAGGCCGTCGAGCCGCAGACCGTCGGCCGCCTCCACGGCCTCGGCCAGCGAGCCCACTCCGTCCGGACCGACGCCGCCCCGCTGCCCCCGCTCCCCGGAGTCCACGTCGAGCGCCACTTGAATCAGGACACCCAGCTCGCGCGCGGCCCCCACGGCCGCACCCGAGAGCGCGTCGACCAATCGCCTGCGATCAACCGATTGCACCACATCGGCATAACTAGATACAGAACGCACCTTATTGGTCTGCAATTGCCCAACAAAATGCCAGATCAGCGGCAGATCAGCGCATTCCGCAGCTTTGGGAGCGGCCTCCTGATCGCGGTTCTCCGCGACGTGCCGGACGCCGAGTTCCGCGAGCAAACGGACGTCGCTCGCCGGATACGTCTTGGTGACCACGATCAGGGTCACCTCTTCGCGTTTGCGACCGGCGGCGGCGCAGGCGGCAGAGATACGTTCCTCCACCCGTGCCAGGTTCGCGGCCAGTTCCGTCTTGCGATCCGTCACAGCTCAGCCGTCCAACCAGACATAGCTCGCGAGCCGCCCCGTCGTGCGGTCGCGCCGGTACGAGAAGTGGTCCGCCGATTCCAGCGTGCAGATGTGAGATTCTCCATCCATCTCCACACCGGCGCGGGCGAGTTGGGCCCGCACTCCGGCCGCCACGTCCACCGCAGGGGTGCCCCAGTTGGTCTCGGCCCAGGACTCGGGCACCGTCCCGGCGACCTCGGCGCGCATCGCCGCGGGGACCTCGTAGCACCGGCCGCAAACGGAGGGTCCGGTTCGGGCCACGATCCGGGCCGGGTCGGCGCCCTGAGCCGTCATCGCCTCGACCACCGCCGGGACCACCCCGGCGACCAGCCCGGGCCGTCCCGCGTGCGCGGCACCGGCGACACCGGCGACCGGGTCGGCCAGCAGCACCGGGGTGCAGTCGGCGGTGAGGACGGCGAGGGCGAGCCCCCGATGCGACGTCACCACCGCGTCCACGGCCGGGATCTCACCGGTCGTCCAGGGGCCCTCGACCACGGCCACGTCCCGGCCGTGCACCTGGTTCATCCAGACGACGGACGACGGGTCCAGGCCCAGCGCCTTGGCCGCCAGTTCGCGGTTGGTCCGTACGGCCTGGGGGTCGTCGCCGACCGCCCCGCCGAGGTTGAGCTCGTCATACGGAGCGGCGCTCACCCCGCCCCACCGGTCGGTGAAGGCGAAGTGCGCGCCGCTCGCGTCGTGCTGTTGCGCTATCACTGCGGGATCGCTTCAGGGTCGCCGTGGAGCCATGGCAGCGGGCTCACTTCAGGAAGTCCGGCACGTCCAGCTCCTCGGCCTGGCTGTCCTGGTAGGGACGGGCCGGCGGGACCTGCGGGGTGGACACCGGGGGCGGCGGCGGGACCTCGGCGACCGGAGCGGGCTCCGCCGGGGCGGGCTCCTCCTCACGCGGAGTGACGCTGCCGAGGCCGCCGAAGGACGGGCGGCCGGCCTCCGGGGCGGACTGACGGGGAGGCTGGCTGCCGGCGCTCTCCTCGCGGCCGCCGTTGTACGAGCCCAGCACCTTGTCGCGGTTCTGGTTCTTCGCGGGCGGCTGGCCGCCGTCGAAGCCCGCCGCGATGACGGTGACCCGGACCTCGTCGCCGAGCGCGTCGTCGATCACCGCGCCGAAGATGATGTTGGCCTCGGGGTGGGCGGCCTCGCTCACCAGTTGGGCGGCCTCGTTGATCTCGAACAGACCGAGGTCGGAGCCGCCCGAGATGGACAGCAGCACGCCCCGGGCGCCGTCGATCGACGCCTCCAGCAGCGGCGAGGAGATCGCCATCTCGGCGGCGGCCACCGCGCGGTCGTCACCGCGCGCCGAGCCGATGCCCATGAGCGCCGAGCCCGCCTCGGACATCACGGACTTGACGTCCGCGAAGTCGAGGTTGATCAGGCCGGGGGTGGTGATGAGGTCGGTGATGCCCTGAACACCCGACAGCAGCACCTGGTCCGCCGACTTGAACGCGTCGAGCACGCTCACCTGACGGTCGGAAATCGACAGGAGCCGGTCGTTCGGAATGACGATGAGGGTGTCGACCTCGTCGCGCAGACCCGCGATGCCGTCCTCGGCCTGATTGGCGCGGCGGCGGCCCTCGAAGGTGAACGGACGGGTGACCACACCGATCGTCAGTGCGCCCAGCGACCGGGCGATGTTGGCGACGACGGGCGCGCCGCCGGTGCCGGTGCCGCCGCCCTCGCCCGCGGTCACGAAGACCATGTCGGCCCCCTTGAGGACCTCCTCGATCTCCTCGCGGTGGTCCTCGGCGGCCTTGCGGCCGACATCGGGGTTGGCGCCGGCGCCCAGTCCACGGGTGAGCTCGCGGCCGACGTCGAGCTTGACGTCCGCGTCACTCATCAGCAGGGCCTGCGCATCGGTGTTGATCGCGATGAACTCGACGCCCTTGAGCCCGACCTCGATCATCCGGTTGATGGCATTCACGCCACCGCCGCCGATGCCGACGACCTTGATGACTGCGAGGTAGTTCTGCGGTGCTGCCACGTCGAAGGCCTCTCGCCTCGAGTTACGTGTCGTCACCCCGCTGTTGTCGCGGTGCGCCGACTGATGCCGAATGGGACGGTTCCGATTGCCGACCCCAACCCTAACGCTGAAGTTTAGGGTTACCAGTGCCTCTGTTTCCCGGAGTCTTCGGAACAGGACACTAAGTCGACAAGTGGCGCGCGTTCAATGAACACGCCGAACCTCCCGCTTTTCTTTTCACCCTATGTGATCACCCAGTGGGCTAGCCAACCAGGGTGCTGGCCTGCTGGTATCCCCGTCAACTGCGGGACACCGCGGGCGCGCTCGGCGCGCTGACGTCGAAGTGACCGGCGTCGGGCCGCGCTTTCATGAGCGCCGTGAGCGCCTTCGCCTTCGCGGCTCCGCGCTCATCGCTCCCCCACGCAACCGTACGGCTCCGGGTCAGCTCCAGAGTGATCGAGTCGTACGAGCGGACCCGGACCGAGCGCATGTCCGCACGGACCTTCGCGGGGAGCCCGGCGACCACCCGGACGGCCTCGCGGCGCAGCCGCGCCGGGCCGAAATGGCGTGAACTCGGCGACCGGTCCGGCTCCATTTCGAGCAGCGGAACGCCCTTCGGCCGCTTGGCCACACGGGAGAACCGCACGCCATCGGCGTCCACTTCGCGGAACTTCCCGCCCTCTTCGACAATCACTTCGGCCTTGCGTTCCGTCACATCAAGACTGATGGTGTGCGGCCATGACCGGGATACGTCCACTTTCGCTATCCGCGGCAGCCGGTCGCGCAGCCGCTGCCCGATCGCACCGGTGTCCACGGCGGCCAGGGGGGTGTCCAGCGGAACCTCCGCGGCCTCGCGGACCTCGCCCGGGGTGAGCACGTCCTCGCCGGTGACCGTCACCCGCTCGGCCCGCAGCCAGCTCGACCCGTACAGCAGCCAGCCGGTCCCGCCGCCCAGCAGGGCCGCGACCACGGCGGCGATCACCAGGGTGCGGCGGCGGGGCAGGCGGAACCTGCGCCGCGCCGCGAAGACGCGCGGGGGCGGGCCGGACGGCGACGCCCTGCGGGGGCCGCTCTCGGCGGTCGTCGGTCCGGCCACGCTCCCTGCCTTCTCACGCCTGGCGGCGTGCCGCGATTGCCTCGTACACCATGCCGACCAGCAGCTCGTCGGCGTCCCGGCGGCCGAACTCGGCGGCGCGCCGCGACATCTCGTACAGCCGGTGCGGGTCGCCGAGCACCGGGAGCACATTGCTCTGCACCCATTCGGGCGTCAGTTCGGCGTCGTCGACCAGCAGCCCGCCGCCCGCCTTGACCAACGGCTGGGCGTTGAGCCGCTGCTCGCCGTTGCCGATGGGCAGCGGGACGTAGGCGGCCGGGAGCCCGACGGCGGACAGCTCGGCGACGGTCATCGCGCCCGCGCGGCAGAGCATCATGTCGGCCGCGGCGTACGCGAGGTCCATCCGGTCCACGTACGGTACCGGGATATAGGGCGGCATTCCGGGCATGTTGTCCACATGCGGCAGTTCGTTTTTCGGGCCGACCGCGTGCAGGACCTGGATTCCGGCCCGCTGGAGGAACGGCGCGACCCGCTGGACCACCTCGTTCAGCCGGCGCGCACCCTGCGAGCCGCCGGAGACCAGCAGCGTCGGCAGGTTGGGGTCGAGACCGAAGGCCGCGCGCGCCTCGGGGCGGACCGCCGCCCGGTCGAGGGTCGCGATGGAGCGGCGCAGCGGGATGCCCACGTAGCGGGCGCCGCGGAGCTTGCTGTCCGGGGTGGAGACCCCGACGGACGTGGCGTAACGGGAGCCGATCTTGTTGGCGAGACCGGGCCGGGCGTTGGCCTCGTGGACGATGATCGGCACGCCCAGCCGCTTGGCGGCCAGATAGCCGGGCAGGGCCACATAGCCGCCGAAGCCGACCACGCAGTCGGCCTTGGTGCGCTCCAGGATCTGCTCGGCGGCCTTGATGGTGCCGCGCAGCCGCCCGGGGACGGTGATCAGCTCGGGGGTGGGTTTGCGTGGCAGCGGGACGGCCGGGATCAGCCCGAGTTCATAGCCGCGCTCTGGCACGAGCCGGGTCTCCAGCCCGCGCTCCGTGCCGAGCGCCGTGATCCCCACGGTCGGATCCTGCCTTCGCAGGGCGTCCGCGAGGGCGAGCGCGGGCTCGATGTGGCCGGCGGTCCCCCCACCGGCGAGTACGACATGCACCGAAATTCACCGCTCTCCGGACGGCCGTTCCTTGACGCGCCGTCTCATCGTCTTCCGTCTCACCCGAGCCAGCTTCTTCCGCAAAGCAGGCTGCCGCATGGCCAGCGCCGCCCGTGCAGCGGGCTCGGCCCGTGCGAAGGCGATCAGCAGACCTACGGCGAACATGGTCGGCAGCAGGGCGGACCCTCCGTAGGAGAACAGCGGGAGCGGAACCCCGGCGATCGGCAGCAGACCGAGCACCGCACCGATGTTGATCACGGCCTGGGCCGTGATCCAGGTGGTCACGCCTCCCGCGGCGTACCTCACGAAGGGGTCCTCCGTGCGTCCGGCCACGCGGATACCCGCATAGCCTAGAGCCGCGAAGAGGACGAGCACCGACAGCGTCCCCGCCAGGCCGAGTTCCTCCCCGGTAATGGCGAAGATGAAGTCGGTGTGCGGTTCGGGGAGTTCACCCCATTTTTCCATGGATGCACCGAGTCCGGAGCCGAACCATCCGCCGTTGGCCAGAGCATAGATCCCATGCACCGCCTGCCAGCACTGATCGTTGGCTCCGGGCTCGGTGGCGCCGATGCAGGCGAGCCGGGACATCCGGTTGGCGCTGGACTTGATCAGCAGGACGCCGATCGCCCCGGCGAAGGCGAGCACGCCCACGAAGAGCCGGGTGGGGGCGCCCGCCAGCCAAAGCAGGCCGAAAAGAATCGCCGAGAGAATGATCGCGGTGCCCATGTCGCCGCCCAGCATGATCATCCCGAGCAGCAGGGCCGCCGCCGGGACGAGCGGCACCAGAAGGTGCTTCCACTGCGTGAGCAGCCGCTTGTCCTGCTTGCGGGCGAGCAGGTCGGCGCCCCACAGGACGAGCGCGAGCTTGCCGAACTCGCTCGGCTGGAGCATGAACGGGCCGCCGAAGGAGATCCAGTTCTGGTTGCCGTTGACCGAAATCCCTATCCCCGGCACCTGGACCAGGCACATCAGAAAGACCGAGGCGGCCAGCAGCGGATAGGCGAAGGCGCGGTGCAGCTTGATCGGCATGCGCACGGCCAGCAGCATCAGCGCGGCGCCGAGCACCGCCGCGAAGAGCTGTTTGCGGAAGAAGTACGAGGGCGCGAGGCCCGACTGGAGCGCCTTGATCTGGGAGGCCGAGTAGACCATCACCAGACCCAGCACGGTGATCAGCGCGGCGCCGCCGAGGATCAGGTAGTACGCGGTGAGCGGTCGGTCCCAGGCCTTCTTGGCGCGCTGCTGTGTGCCCCGCAGGGCGTCCAGCAGGCTGCCCTTGGAGGGACGGCGCGGTGTGCGGATCACCGGGCGGCGGGGGGCCCTCGGCGGGCTCGGGCGGCCCTTCCCGGCTGCGGCCCTGGCCGCCGCGGCCTCGTCGGCCCTGGCCTTGTCCGCCCTGGCCCTGCCCGTCCTGCCCTTGTCCGCCTTGCCCATTTCCCCGGGGATCGCGGCCGGGGCCTTGCCACGGCCGCCCTGCGGCCGGGCGGGCGCCGCGGACCGCTCCCCGCCCCGGGCCGCGGGCCGGGGCCGCGCGGCGCCGCCCGCCCGCGGCCCGGGGCGGCCGGTGGCTGCTCCGGCCTGCCGGGACCGCGGCGCGGCGGGCTGGTCAGGCGTCATGTCGAATCCCCTCCAGGTTCTCCGCGCGAGCGGTGGTCCTCGCGGGGGACCGGCGGGCTACTGCTCGTCCGTGACCGGGCCCGGGGCCAGGTCGTGAACCGCCGCGGCGAAGGCGTCGCCCCGCTTGTTGTAGTTGGTGAACATGTCCATCGAGGCGCAGGCCGGGGCCAGAAGGACGGTATCGCCCGGCCGGGCGAGCCGGGCCGCTTCCCGGACAGCCGCCGCCATCGCCCCAGTGTCGGTCCGGTCGAGGTCCACGACCGGGACATCCGCTGCGTGTCGCGCGAGCGCTTCCCGGATCAGGGCGCGGTCGGCGCCGATCAGCACCACGCCGCGCAGCCGCGGGGCGGCGCCAAGCACCAGCTCGTCGAAGGTGGCGCCCTTGGCGAGCCCGCCGGCGACCCACACGATGTGCTCGTACGCGCCCAACGACGCCTCGGCGGCGTGGGTGTTGGTCGCCTTGGAGTCGTCCACGTACGCCACGCCCTCGACGTCCGCGACGTGCTCCACCCGGTGCGGGTCCGGGCGGAAGGCGCGCAGCCCGTCCCGTACGGCCTGGGGCGGCACGCCGTAGGCGCGGGCCAGGGCCGCGGCGGCGAGCGCGTTGGCGATGTTGTGCGGCGCGGGCGGGTTGACGTCGGCGACCTCGGCCAGCTCCTGGGCGCTCTTCTGCCGGTTGGCGACGAAGGCCCGGTCGACCAGGATGTTCTCGACGACACCGAGCTGGGAGGGTCCGGGGGTGCCGAGGGTGAAGCCGATCGCCCGGCAGCCCTCCTCGACGTCGGCGGCCCGGACCAGGTCCTCGGTGGCGGGGTCGGCGGCGTTGTAGACGCAGGCGACCTGGTTGCCCTCGTAGATCCGGCCCTTGTCGGCCGCGTACGCCGCCATGGAGCCGTGCCAGTCGAGGTGGTCGGGGGCGAGGTTGAGCACCGCGCCGGAGTGGGCGCGCAGCGAGGGCGCCCAGTGCAGCTGGTAGCTGGACAGCTCGACGGCGAGCACGTCGTACGGCGTATCGCCCAGCACGATGTCCAGGAGCGAGACGCCGATGTTGCCGACGGCGGCGGTGCGCAGTCCGGCCGCCTCCAGGATGGACGCCAGCATGCGCACGGTGGTGGTCTTGCCGTTGGTGCCGGTGACCGCGAGCCACGGCGCGGAGTCCGGGCCGCGCAGCCGCCAGGCCAGCTCCACGTCGCCCCACACCGGGACGCCCGCCTTCTCGGCGGCCAGGAAGAGCGGGCTGCTGGGCTTCCAGCCGGGCGTGGTGACGATCAGCTCGGTGCCCTCGGGGAGTGTGTCCCCGTCGCCGAGCCGGACCGTGATGCCGAGCGGCTCCAGTTCGGCCGCCTGGGCGCGCTGGGGCTCTCCGTCGCTTCCGTTGACGACGGTCACCGTGGCCCCGAGGCCCCGCAGCGCACGCGCTGCGGGGACCCCGGAGACGCCGAGTCCGGCGACGGTGACATGCCGTCCGGCGAGGTCGGTGACGTCGATGGTCACGAAGCCCGCCAGCCCGCGTAGAAGATGCCGAGTCCGACGATCACGCACATGCCCTGGATGATCCAGAACCGGACCACCACCAGGACTTCGCTCCAGCCTTTGAGTTCGAAGTGGTGCTGGAGTGGTGCCATCCGGAAGACCCGGCGCCCGGTGAGCCGGAACGAGCCGACCTGGATGACCACGGACAGGGTGATCAGGACGAACAGACCGCCGAGGACGGCCATCAGCAGCTCCGTACGGGAGCAGATGGCGAGCCCCGCGAGCCCGCCGCCGAGCGCGAGCGAGCCGGTGTCCCCCATGAAGATCTTGGCGGGCGAGGTGTTCCACCACAGGAAGCCGAAGCAGGCGCCCATCAGCGCGGAGGCGACGACGGCGAGGTCGAGCGGGTCGCGCACCTCGAAGCAGGACGAGGGGTTGGTGAGGGTCTGCGCGTTGGCGCAGGACTCCTGGTACTGCCAGACGCCGATGAAGGTGTAGGCGCCGAAGACCATCACGGAGGCGCCGGTGGCCAGGCCGTCCAGGCCGTCGGTGAGGTTCACGCCGTTCGACATCGCGAGGATCATGAACAGCGCCCAGATCGCGAAGATCACCGGGCCGAAGGACCAGCCGAAGTCCTGGACGAAGGAGAGCCGGTCGGAGGCCGGGGTCTGCTGGCGGGCGTCGGCGAAGTTCAGCGCGAGGATCGCGAAGGCGACACCGACGATCAGCTGACCGGCCATCTTGGCCTTGGCCCGCAGGCCCAGGCTGCGCTGCTTGACGATCTTGATGTAGTCGTCGAGGAAGCCGACCAGGCCCATGCCCGCGAACAGGAAGAGCACCAGCACACCGGAGAAGGTCGGCTGGCTGCCCGTGATCACCTTCGTCACCGCGTAGGCGATCAGCGTGGCCAGGATGAAGGAGATGCCGCCCATGGTGGGCGTGCCCTTCTTGCTGCCGTGCGTCCGCGGGCCGTCGTCCCGGATGTACTGGCCGTAGCCCTTGCGGGCGAGCAGCTTGATCAGCAGCGGAGTGCCGATCAGGGTCAGAAAGAGACCGATGGCCCCGGAGAAGAGGATCTGCCTCATGGCGCCTACGTGTTCTTCTCCCGCGGCGAGGCCACCGGCGAGGAGGGTCTGCCCCATGGTCATCGCCCGGCGACCTCACCCTCGAGCAACGCCTGCGCGAGTTGCTCCAGGCCGACCGACCTGGATGCCTTCACCAACACGACATCCCCCGGTCGCAGCTCGCTCCGCAGCAGATCGACCGCTGCCCGCACGTCGGACACGTGCACCGACTCCTCACCCCACGAACCCTCGTTCTTGGCGCCCATGTCCAGCCACGCGGCCTCCTGGCCGCCGACCGCCACGAGCTTGCTGACGTTGAGCCGGACGGCCAGCCGTCCGACCGCGTCGTGCTCGGCCAGTGACTCATCGCCCAGCTCGGCCATCGGGCCCAGCACCGCCCACGTGCGACGCCCCGGTGTTGCGGCGCCCATCGCGGCCAGCGCGCGCAGCGCGGCTCGCATGGACTCGGGGTTCGCGTTGTAGGCGTCATTGACGACCGTCACGCCGTCCGAGCGCTCGGTGACCTCCATCCGCCAGCGGGAGAGCTGCCCCGCTTCGGAGAGCGCCACGGCGATCTCGTCGACGGACATGCCCGTCTCATGGGCGACGGCGGCCGCGGCGAGCGCGTTCGACACGTGGTGCTCACCGTACAGGCGCATGGTCACGTCACCGCACCCGGTAGGGGTGTGAAGCGTGAAGGCGGGGCGGCCACCGTCGGCAAGCCGGACATTCGAGGCACGCACGTGGGCGTCCCCGGCCTCGCCGAACAGGACGGTACGGGCCTTCGTACGGGACGCCATGGCGCGCACCAGGGGGTCGTCGGCGTTGAGCAGCGCCACCCCGCCGTCCTCGGCGGGGGGCAGCGACTCGACCAGTTCGCCCTTGGCCTCGGCGATCTGCTCGCGGCCGCCGAACTCCCCGATGTGCGCGGTGCCGACGTTGAGGACGAGCCCGATGCGGGGCGGGGTGAGGTCCGTCAGATAACGGATGTGCCCCTTGCCTCGGGCGCCCATCTCCAGCACCAGGTGCTGGGTCGCCGCATCGGCGCGCAGCGCGGTCAGCGGCAGCCCGATCTCGTTGTTGAACGAGCCGTGCGTCCATACGGTCGGGCCGTGCCGCTGGAGCAGCTGGGCGATGAGGTCCTTGGTGCTGGTCTTCCCGGCGGAGCCGGTGAGCGCGACCACGGTGGTGCCCAGCCGCTCGACGACGGCGCGGGCGAGCGCGCCCATGGCGGCGACGGCGTCGGGGACGACGATCGTCGGAACCGGGGCGTCCGGTGTGGAGACCGGGCGGGTGGCCAGGACCGCCACCGCGCCCGCCTCGACCGCGCCGCGCGCGTAGTCGTGGCCGTCCACGCGCTCGCCGGGGAGCGCGGCGAACAGGCTCCCGGGCCGCACCTCGCGGGAGTCGATCACGACGGGTCCTGTGACCTTCAGGTCAGGGTCCGGTATGTCGTGCGGCTGCCCACCGACGAGGCCGGTGATCTCGGTGAGGGACAGTGGGATCACTGATCACCTCCGGCCGTGCGGGAGAGCTGCCTGGAGGGGGCTGGTGCGCGCATGGCGGTCTGTCATCCCTGGTTGTCTTGAGGTGTGTGCCCGTGCGGTTCGCTCGCCTCGGGGCGTTGCGGACCGCGCCCCTTGGCTCGCTCGCTGAGCTCGATGGCTTCCCGCAGGACCTGGCGGTCGTCGAAGGCGCGAATCACCCCGGCGATGTCCTGGCCCTGCTCATGGCCCTTGCCCGCGACGATCACGGTGTCGCCGGGTTCCGCGCGGGCGACGGCGGCGGCGATGGCGTTCTCCCGGTCCTCCTCGACCAGGACGTCGCCGCGCTCGTGCGAGGGCACCTCGGCGGCGCCCGCGAGCATCGCGGCGAGGATGGCGAGCGGGTCCTCGGAGCGCGGGTTGTCGGAGGTCAGTACGGCCGTGTCGGCATACCGGGCCACCGCGGAGCCCATCGGGCCGCGCTTGAGCCGGTCGCGGTCGCCGCCGCAGCCGAGGACGGCGTGCAGCTTGCCGTCGGTGACCTTGCGCAGGGCGCGCAGCACCGACTCCACGGCGTCGGTCTTGTGGGCGTAGTCGACCACCGCGAGGTACGGCTGGCCCACGTCGATGCGCTCCAGCCGGCCGGGCACGCCGGGGACGGCGCCGATGCCGTCCGCGGCCGTCTGCGGGTCGATCCCGGCGACGGCGAGCGCGACGAGGGCGGCGAGCGCGTTGGCGACGTTGAACGGGCCCGCGATGGGGGCGGCGGCCCGTACCGTCTCGCCGTTCGGGCCGATCGCGGTGAAGGTCGAGCCGAGCGGGCCGACCTCGACGTCGGCGGCGCGCCAGTGGGCGTCGGGGTGGCCCTCGGCGGAGAAGGTGGTGACCGGGACCTCGGACTCCTCGATGAGCCGACGGCCGTACTCGTCGTCGTAGTTGATCACTCCGGCCCGGCTGCGGGCCTTGGTGAACAGCTGGGCCTTGGCCTGGAAGTAGTCCTCCATCCCCGAGTGGAACTCCATGTGCTCCGGGGAGAGGTTGTTGAAGACGGCGACGTCGAAGACGCAGCCGTCGACGCGGCCGAGGACCAGGGCGTGACTGGAGACCTCCATGACGACCGAGTGGACGTCGCGTTCGCGCATCACCGCGAACAGCGCCTGGAGGTCGGTGGCCTCGGGGGTGGTGCGCTCGGACTTGATGCGGTCGTCGCCGATGCGCATCTCGACGGTGCCGATGAGCCCCGTGGGACCGCCTCCGGCCTTCTCCGCGGCGGCCCTGAGCCCGCCGTCGACGAGGTACGCGGTGGTGGTCTTGCCGGAGGTGCCGGTGATGCCGATCTGGAGCAGGCTGTGGCCCGGCTCGTCGTAGATCGTGGCGGCCAGCGCGCCCATCCGGCCGCGCGGGTTGTCCACGACCAGGACCGGCAGCCCGGTGGCGGCGGCGCGCTCGGCCCCGTCCGGGTCGGTCAGCACGGCGGCCGCGCCGAGGTCGGCGGCCTGGGCGGCGAAGTCCGCGCCGTGCAGCCGGGCGCCGGACAGCGCGGCGTACACGTCGCCCGGGCGCACGGCGCGCGAGTCATGGGTGATCCCGGTGACCGCGGCCTCAGCCGGGACGCCGGAGGCATCGACGCCCAGCTGGTCCGCCAGCTCCGCGAGCGGGACGGGCCGGACCTGGAGAGGGCGGGGCGCTCCCGGGTATTCCACAGAAACGTCCTTCTGAGGGGTTTGAGACTGATCAGCTTGGGGCACGGCGGTGAGCGTACCCGGCCCACCCGCTCCGCCGCGAAATCCGGCGTCGGAGCAGCGGCGCACCGGGCCCCGGTTCCCGGGCTCCGGCGTGATCGTCGTCACGGCTGGACCCGCTCACTGGCCCGGGCTGTAGCTCACGGGAAGCCGCTTGGGCTGCTCCCCGGTCGGCGGGACCTGGAGCGACTTGAGCGCGAACTCCATGACCTTCTTGTACACCGGACCGCAGACCTGCCCGCCGAAATAACTGCCCCTGGTCGGATTCTGCACCGCACAGTAGACCGTGAGGCGCGGTTTGTCCGCTGGTGCGAAACCGGCGAACGAAGCGGTGTATCCGTGGTAACGGCCGGTCTTCGGGTCCACGCGGTTGGAGGTGCCGGTCTTGCCCGCCACCAGATAGCCGGGGATCTTCGCCTTGGTGCCGGTGCCCTCCTGGTTGTCCACGACCGATTCGAGCATCTCGGCGAGCGTCTTCGCGGTCTTGGGGCTCACCACGCGGGTCTTCTTGGGCGCGGGCGCGGGGGTGAAGTCGCCGCCGGGGCCCCTGGTGCCGCGCACCAGGCTGGGGGCGATGCGCTGGCCGCCGTTGGCGATGGTGGAGTAGACGGAGGCCGCCTGGACGGCGTTGAGCGACAGGCCCTGGCCGAAGGGGATGGTGTAGCCCTGGGTGGGGCTCCAGTCCTGCGGCTTGGCCAGGATGCCCGGGGTCTCGCCGGGGAGGCCGAGCCCGGTGGGCTGCCCGATGCCGAACTGCCGCAAGTAGGAGTAGAGGATCCGGTTCTTCTGCTTCTCGGTCTTGCCCAGCTGCTCGGTGGCGAGGATGGTGCCGATGTTGCTGGACTTGGCGAGCACCCCGTTGAGCGTGAGGTACCAGGTGGGGTGGTCGATGTCGTCGGCGAAGGCGCGGCCCGCGCGCGGCAGCCGGTTCGGGACCTCCACCTGGGTGTTCCAGCGGGCGGCGCCCTCCTGGAGGACGGCGGCCATCGACATCAGCTTGCTGACGCTGCCCGGCTCGTACGCGTCGGAGACGGCGGCGTTGCCGAGGGCGTCGGCGTCCGCGGTGGAGATGTCGTTGGGGTCGAAGCCGGGGGCGTTGGCCATGGCCAGCAGCCGACCGGTGCGGGTGTCCTGGACGACGACGTAGCCGCGGTCCGCCTGCGACTTCTCCACCTGGTCGGAGATGGCGCTCTGGGCGGCCCACTGGATGTCGCGGTCGATCGTCAGCTCGACGTCGCTGCCGGGCACCGCGGGCTTCTCGCTGACGTCCCCGGTGGGCACCTGGTGGCCGCCGGACTGGGCGTAGACGCGCTTGCCGTCCTTGCCCGCGAGCTTCTTGTTCAGCTGCTGCTCGATCCCCGCGGCGCCGCGCCCGTCGGCGCCCACGAAGCCCAGGATCCCGGCGGCGAGGTCGCCGCCCGGGTAGACCCGCTTGCTGTGCGACTCCCGGTTGACGCCGGCGAGGACGTTGGTGCCCTTGCCCTTGGCCGCAGCGTCGTCCAGGTTGTTCTTCAGGTCCTTGATCTGGTTCCAGACCTGCGGGGTCTGCTGCCGGGCCAGCACGACGTACTGCGACTTCGGGTTGTCGGTGAGCTTCTTCTCCAGGTCCGCCTCGTTCTTGCCGAGGATCGGCGCGAGGAGGGCGGCCGCCTGACGGGGCGCGTCCTTCATCTCGGCGTTGCGCGGGGTGAGCAGATCGGGGGCGGCCGTGATGTCGTACGCGTCCACCGTGGTGGCCAGGTTGACGCCGTCGCGGTCGGTGATGGACCCGCGCTCCGCGGACAGCTTCACCGGGATGTAGCGGTTGACGTTGGCCTTGGCGGCGTACGCGGAGGCGTCCACGGCCTGTACCTGGAGCAGCCGTACGACGAAGGCCAGCATCACGAGGGTGAGGCCGAGGCTGATCAGCCGCAGCCGGGGGCGCGGGCTGCCCAGCCGCAGCTGCGCCGGAGCGCCCCCGGGGCGCCCGCCGCGCTGCGCGCCGGGGCGCGGGCCGCGCTCGCCGGGGCGGCGCTGCGCCCCCTGGCGCGGGCGGCGGTCGCGGTCGCCGCGCGGCGCCGCCGGGCCGGGCACCCGTCGGCGGGGGTCCTGGGGTCGCGTCACCGTGTCACCTGCCAGGGGCCGGGGTGGTCGGGGCGCCGGTGCCGGCCGCCGGGGTCAGCGGGCTCGCCGACGGCAGGACGGCCGGGGCCGGGGCCTCCGCCGCGGCGGAGGCCGACGGGGTCGGCGCCGGGGTGGGGTCGAGCACGAGCGGGGGCAGCGGGCCGGGGGCGTGCGCCACCGAGGGCTGCCCGGTGGCCGGTGCGGGCACCCCCGCCACCGTGCCGTCCGGGTTGAGGAACGCCGGGCTGCCGCCGGGCACCATGCCCAGCTCCTGGGCGCGCTGCTCCAGCGCGCCGGGGGCGGAGAGCTGGTCGACCTCCTGCTGGAGCGACTGGCGCTCGTCACTCAGCTCGTCGGTCTGCTTCTCCAGCTTGCTCAGCTCGAACGACCCCTGGTTGAGCGAGGAGTTCAGCAGCAGCAGCGCGATCAGGCCGGAGCCGAGCAGGACCACGACGAGCAGCACGAAGGGCGCCCGCCTGGCCGTGGCCGCGCCCGGTACGGCCGGTCCCGGCGCCCGGTTCACAGCGCGTCCTCGCGGATGCGCTCCGCGCCCCGGAACCGGGCCGGGGCGGCGCGGCGGTTCTCGGCGATCTCCTCCTCGGTGGGCAGCTCGGCGCCGCGGGTGAGCAGCTTGAGCCGGGGCTGATAGCGCTCCGGGACGACCGGCAGGCCGGGCGGCGCGGTGTTGGCGGCACCGGCCGCCAGCACGTGCTTGACCAGCCGGTCCTCCAGCGAGTGGTACGACAGCACGGCGATCCGCCCGCCCACCGCGAGCGCCGCCACGGCCGCCGGAACGGCCCGCTCCAGCACGGCCAGCTCGCCGTTGACCTCGATGCGCAGCGCCTGGAAGGTGCGCTTGGCGGGGTTGCCGCCGGTGCGCTTGGCGGCCTGCGGCAGGGCCTCGCGGATCAGCTCGACGAGCCGGGCGCTGTTGCTGAACGGCTCCTTGGCGCGCTCCCGGACCACCGCGTCCACGATCTTCTTGGCGAACTTCTCCTCGCCGTACGTCCGCAGGATGCGCACCAGGTCACCGGGCGGGTAGGTGTTCAGCACCTCGGCGGCGCTGATGCCCGTCGACTGGTCCATCCGCATGTCCAGCGGGGCGTCCTGCGCGTAGGCGAAGCCGCGCCCGGCCTCGTCCAGCTGCATGGAGGAGACGCCGAGGTCGAACAGGACGCCCTGGACGCGCGGCACCCCGAGCCGGTCCAGGACCTCGGGCAGCTCGTCGTAGACGGCGTGCACCAGGGTCGCCCGGTCGCCGTAGGGGGCCAGCCGCTCACCGGCCAGCCGGAGCGCGTCCGGGTCGCGGTCGAGTGCGACGAGCCGGGCGGCGGGGAAGCTGCTCAGCAGCGCCTCGCTGTGCCCCCCGAGGCCGAGCGTGCAGTCGACCACCACCGCGCCGGGTTCGGCGAGGGCGGGGGCCAGCATGTCCAGGCAGCGCTGAAGCATGACGGGAACGTGGAGAGCGTTGCTGCTCATTGCGCTGCTCGTGCGCCCTTCTGAGGGTCGGGCGTGGCGGGTACGCACCGCCGGGTCCCCACCCGCTCTGAAGGGGAAGCGGCCGACTGGCGCCGGGGAAGTGACGTCAGGCGACCGGAGCGGGAGGAGGCCGAGGGGTACGTACGCACCGCGCTCACGCGAAATTTCCAGGATCCAAGGGGAGCGTCACGCCTCCCACTTCGCGCCACTTTAGTCCACTCGTCCCTTCGGTCAACCAACCGGCCAGCGCGCCCCGCCGACGGAGTGGACGGGAGCGGAACTGTTCCGTCCGAACGGGCTGGGAAGGGGCGCACAGGGGTGTGGAGTGGCTCACAATCACCCCTTCAGAGCACCTGATGCCCTCGTTTGCGTAACCTAAAGAAAAGACAAAATCCCCTGGTGGACTTAGGGTCATAGCCATGTCGATATCAGCGTCGCAGCCGTTGCCCCAGTCCTCCGACAGCGCCGCCGGCACCGCCGGTTCGGTCACCGACCGCCTCGTCGAGGCCAACCGCCAGTACGCCGCCAACTTCACCGACCCCGGCATGGACGCGCGCCCCGTGCAGCGCGTGGCCATCGTCGCCTGCATGGACGCACGCCTCGATCTGCACGAGGCGCTCGGCCTGGAGCTGGGCGACTGCCACACCATCCGCAACGCGGGCGGTGTGGTCACCGACGACATCATCCGCTCCCTGACCATCAGCCAGCGCGCGCTGGGCACCCGCAGCGTCGTGCTGATCCACCACACGGGCTGCGGCCTGCTGAACCTCACCGAGGACTTCCGGCACGAGCTGGAGGAGGAAGTGGGCCAGCGGCCGTCGTGGGCGGTCGAGGCGTTCAAGGACCTGGACGCCGATGTGCGCCAGTCGATGGAGCGCGTCCGCACCTCGCCGTTCCTGCTGCACCGCGACGATGTGCGGGGCTTCATCTTCGATGTGAAGACCGGCCTGCTGCGCGAGGTCGAGCCGCGCAGCTGAGGAGATTTTCGCCTCGAACTCGTACAAGCGTGACAAATAACCCCGGGTTATCCACAGCCGAGTGACGCGAGACGGCGAAGACCGCAAGAATGCGTAGATGACATCGTCCCCCGCAACCCCGCGGGGGCCGGTGACAGCGTTTGCGGTGGGCCGGTCCGTCCCTGATGGACAGTCGGCCCTGAGAACGGGCCGAGGAGGGCCGGGTGACGACCTATGACGAACGAGCGAGCCTCAGCGATCTGACCACCACAGCGGAGCGGGTCCGCCGGTCGGTGGAGGGTGTGATCGAGGGCAAGCCCGAGGTCGTACGGCTTTCGCTGACCGTACTGCTCGCCGAGGGGCATCTGCTGATCGAGGATGTCCCGGGCGTCGGCAAGACCATGCTCGCCAAGGCACTCGCGCGGTCCATCGACTGCTCGGTGCGCCGTATCCAGTTCACCCCCGACCTGCTGCCGTCGGACATCACCGGGGTGAGCATCTACGACCAGCAGCGCAAGGAATTCGAATTCAAGCCGGGTGCGATCTTCGCCCAGATCGTCATCGGCGACGAGATCAACCGCGCCTCCCCCAAGACCCAGTCCGCGCTCCTTGAATCGATGGAAGAGCGCCAGGTCACCATCGACGGGAAGAGCTACGAACTGCCCGGCCCCTTCATGGTGGTGGCCACCCAGAACCCGGTCGAGATGGAGGGCACGTATCCGCTGCCCGAGGCGCAGCGCGACCGCTTCATGGCGCGCGTCTCCATCGGCTACCCCAGCCCGCAGGCGGAGCTGGAGATGCTGGACGTGCACGGCGGGGTCTCCCCGCTGGACGACATGCAGCCGGTCGCGCACGCCCACGAGATCGTCAAGCTGGTCGAGGCGGTGCGCTCGGTGCACGTCGCCGAGGCCATCCGGCGGTATGCGGTGGACCTGGTGTCCGCCACCCGCAACCACCCCGATCTGCGGCTCGGCGCCTCCCCCAGGGCCACCCTGCACCTGCTGCGGGCCGCCAAGGCGTCGGCCGCGCTGGCCGGGCGGGACTTCGCCCTCCCCGACGACGTGCAGTCGCTCGCCGTCCCCGTGCTGGCCCACCGCCTGCTGCCCACCGCCCAGGCCCAGCTGAACCGGCGCACCGCGGAGCAGGTCGTCGGCGACATCCTCCAGCACACCCCGCTGCCCACCTCGTCGCAGCGGAGCGGCGGACCGGTGCCCCCGGTGCCTCCCATGCCCCCGGTCGACTACGGGCAGCAGCCGGGCGCACGGAGGCTGTGATGACCACAGGGGGGACGGGCACGGGCCCCGGGGGCGCCGGAAGCGGAGAGGACCGGGGCACGATCCGGGCGGCGCTGGCCGGGCTGACCACCCGCGGCCGTTCCTTCCTGGCCGCCGGGGTCGCCGCCGCGGTGTGCAGCTATGTGCTGGGCCAGGCCGATCTGCTGCGGGTGGGGCTGCTGCTGGCGGCGCTGCCCCTGGTGTGCGTGGCCGTGGTCTACCGCACCCGGTACCGGGTGGCGGGCAGCCGGCGGCTCGCGCCCGCGCGGGTCCCGGCGGGCTCCGAGGCCCGGGTGCACCTGCGGATGGACAACGTCTCGCGGCTGCCCACCGGGCTGCTCATGCTCCAGGACCGGGTGCCGTACGTGCTGGGGCCGCGTCCCCGCTTCGTCCTGGACCGGGTGGAGCCGGGCGGCCGCCGCGAGGTGTCCTACCGGGTCCGCTCCGATCTGCGCGGCCGCTATCCGCTGGGCCCGCTCCAGCTGCGGCTGAACGACCCGTTCGGGATGTGCGAGCTGACCCGCGCCTTCAGCGCCTACGACACGCTCACCGTGGTGCCCCGGGTCGAGCCGCTGCCCGCGGTGCGGCTGACCGGCGAGGCCGCGGGGTACGGGGACGGGCGGCACCGCTCGCTCGCCCTGGCCGGTGAGGACGATGTGATCCCGCGCGGCTATCGCCACGGCGACGACCTGCGCCGGGTGCACTGGCGGTCCACCGCGCGCTACGGAGAGCTGATGGTGCGCCGGGAGGAGCAGCCGCAGCGCGCCCACTGCACGGTGCTGCTGGACACCCGCGGCATCGCCTACGAGGGCGCGGGGCCCGACTCCCCCTTCGAGTGGGCCGTGTGCGGCGCGGCCTCGGCCTCGGTGCACCTGCTGGAGCGCGGCTATGCGGTCCGGCTGCTGACCGACACCGGAAGCTCGGTGCCCGGCCCGGACGGCGGGGGCGGATTCGCCGGTTCCACGCATGACTCCGCGGAGACGGCCGGGCTGATGCTGGACACCCTCGCGGTGGTGGACCACTCCGACGAGGACGGGCTCTCCCTCGCGTACGACGTGCTGGGCGGCGGGGGCGAGGGCCTGCTGGTGGCCTTCCTGGGCGATCTGGACGAGGAGCAGGCCGCGCTCGTCGGGCGGATGCGGCACCGCGCCACGGCGGCGGTGGCGTTCGTCATGGACGGCCATGCCTGGTCGCGGGGCGTGGAACCGGCCGATCCGGGAGAGCTGGAGGACGCGCTGCGCCGACTGCGCGAGGCGGGGTGGACGGCGCTGCCGGTCGCCCCGGGCGCCTCGCTGGCGGAGCTGTGGCGGCAGGCCGACGGGCAGGGCGCCACTCGGGCCGACACCGGACCTCGGGTCGTCGGCGGCATGACAGGGAGCTGGGGATGAGTGGGAGCGTTCGGCTGGCGATCTGCGCGGCGTTGGCCACGGCCGCGGCCGCGTGCGCGCTGCTGCCGCTGGTGAATCCGGCCGGCTGGCTGCTCCAGGCCGTCCTGCTGCTGGCGGTCCAGAGCACCGCGGGCGTGGCCGCCCGCCGGGTGCCGCTGGCCCGTCCGCTGACGGTGGCGGGGCAGGCCGTGGTGATGCTGCTGCTGCTCACGGCCGTCTTCGCGCCCGGGCAGGCGATCGCCGGGGTGCTGCCGAGCCCGGAGGCCCTCCATGAGTTCGCGCTGCTGCTGCGCGAGGGCACCAGCGACGTCGGGCAGTACGCGACCCCGGCGCCGGTCACCGACGGCATCCGGCTGCTGCTGGTCGGCGGGGTGCTGCTGATAGGGCTGGTGGTCGACGCGCTCGCGGTGACCTACCGCAGCGCGGCCCCCGCCGGGCTGCCGCTGCTGGCGCTGTACTCGGTCGCGGCGGGCCTGTCGGACGACGGAAGCGACTGGGTGTGGTTCCTGGTGGCGGCGGCCGGCTATCTGCTGCTGCTCCTGGCCGAGGGCCGGGACCGGCTCTCCCAGTGGGGCCGCGTCTTCAGCGGCGGCGCCCCGCGCGCGCCGGGCATGCCGACCTCGGGGCTGGCCGCGGCCGGGGGCGGCCCGGCGTCGGCCCCGGTCCGGGCAGGCCACCGGATCGGCGTGCTGGCGCTGGGCATCGCGGTCGCGGTGCCCGCCGTGCTGCCGTCCCTGGACGGCGGGCTGCTGAACCGGCAGGGCAGCGGTGGCGGGCCGGGCAGCGGCGGCGGCACCATCTCGGCGGTGAACCCGCTGGTGTCGCTCCAGGACAGCCTGAACCAGCCGGAGAACAGGGAGGTGCTGCGGTACCGCACCTCCTCGCAGACCACCCAGGACATGTATCTGCGGATCGTGGCGCTCGACAAGTTCGACGGCGCCTCGTGGAAGTCGTCGGAGCGGCACGTCACCGACGTGCCGAGCCGACTGCCGGCGCCGACCGGTCTCGGCCCGGCGGTCCGGACCACCTCCGTGGACACCACCATCTCGGCCGCCGAGTGGTACGCGCAGAACTGGCTGCCGCTCCCCTACCCGGCCGACAAGGTGCAGATCGACGGGCGCTGGCGGTACGAACCCGAGGGCCGCACGCTGGTCGGCGACCGCGGCCAGACCACCCGCGGCGCCCGCTACCGGGTCACCAGCCTGATGGTGGAGCCGACCGCCGACCAGCTGGCCTCCGCCCCGCCTCCGAACCCGCGGCTGCTGCGCGAGTACACCGAGGTGCCTGACTCGCTGCCGCCCGTGGTCTCCCGGACCGCGCGCGAGGTGACCTCGGGCGCGTCCAACGCGTACCAGAAGGCGGTCAAGCTCCAGGACTGGTTCGCGGTGAACGGGGGCTTCCGGTACGACACCGAGGTGCAGTCCGGCAGCGGTTCGACCGCGATCGCGAAGTTCCTCAGGCAGAAGGCGGGCTTCTGCGTCCACTTCTCCTTCTCCATGGCGGCGATGGCCCGGACGCTGGGCATACCGGCGCGGGTGGCCGTCGGGTTCACGCCCGGCACCTCGCAGGCGGACGGTTCGGTGTCGGTCGGGCTGAAGGACGCACACGCCTGGCCCGAGCTGTACTTCGAGGGCGTCGGCTGGACCCGCTTCGAGCCCACCCCGAGCCGCGGCACCCAGCCCGACTACACGATGGAGCAGACGCCGTCGGGCGAGGTCCCCGACGAGCCGTCGGCCCAGCCGAGCACCAGCTCCGAGCCGACGGCCGCACCGTCCGCCTCGGAGAGCTGCGCACCGGAACTGCGGAAGGAGGGCGGCTGCGACGCGGCCGCGGTCCCTCAGCCCGGTGACGGCTCCTCGGGCGGCGGGTTGTCGGTGTCCACGGTCACCAGCTGGAGTTCGCTGTCGCTGCTGGTGCTCGTGGTGCCGCTGCTGCCCATGCTGTGGCGGCGGCGGGTCCGGGCCCGCAGACTGGACGGCTCCGGCGGGCGCACCGAACGGGACGCCGCCGACCGGATCCTGGCGGCCTGGCACGAACTGGTCGACAGTGCCTGGGACTTCGGCGTCCTGCCGGACGACTCCCAGACCTCGCGCAAGGCCGTGGCCCGGATCGTGCGGCTCACCAAGCTGGACGACGAGGCGCGCCGGGCGGGCGAGCGGGTGGCCGCGGCGGTCGAGCAGGTGCTGTACGCGCCGCACCCGCGCCCGGTCGCCGGGGTCGCCGACGACGTGCGGGCGGTCCTGGCCGGTCTCCAGGCCGGCGCCGGGCGCCGGGAGCGTCTGCGAGCCCTGCTGGCCCCGCGCTCGGCGGTCCAGCTGGTGTGGGCAGGCGGCCGACGCTGGTCCGCCCTGGTCGACCGCTGGGGAGCCCCACGGTGGGCCCGCTGGGCGGCCCAGCTCCGCGCCCCGCGCGGAGAGCGCGGCTGAGGCGGGCCCCGGGCCCTTCGCCGGGGCGGCAAGACCGCCCCGGCGAAGGGCCGGGCGCGGCCCGTGGGTGAACGGCCGGGGCCACCGGTGAAAGGCCGAGTTGCGGCCCACGGACGAAGGGCCAGGCGCCCTCGCCGATACAAGGCCAGGGTGCGGCCCACCGGTGAATGACCCGGTGCGACCGCCCGGCGAAGAGCGGGCGCGCCCCGTGGGGGAAGGGCCAGGGACGGCCCGGCTGACAGCTCGCTCAGGGCGCATAGCTCAGCGGTAGAGCGCCGCCCTTACAAGGCAGATGTCGGCGGTTCGAGCCCCGGTGGAAGGCCAGGCGCGACCGTCGATGAAAGGCCGGAGACGGCCCGCCATGAAAGGCCGGGCGCGATGCCTTGGGCGAGGCCGGGGGGCGGGCGGTCCGCATCGGGGCACCGGCGGGGCGGACATGGGTGAGGGCGGTCGCCCGTGGCGACCGCCCCTCACCCATGCGTTCTCAGCCGGTGGCCCCACTCCGGCCAGGGGTCCCGGTGGTCAGTGGCCCTGCTCGTCGCGGCGGCGCTGCCACCGCTCCTCGATCCGGTCCATCATGGAACGGCGCTGGCGGCCCTGACGGCGGGGCGGTCCGGCCCCACCCGCCCGCTGCGCCTCACCAGGCTTGGGCGCCTTGCGCCAGCCCGTCACGGCGAGCACCGCACACCCCAGCATGATGAGGAAGCCCACCACGCTGATCCAGATCTGCGGAACGATCACTCCGACCATCAGGAGCGCGATGCCGACCAGAAAACCCGCGACCGCCTGGTAGACCCGTCGCCGGGTGTACGTGCGCAGGCCGCTTCCCTCAAGCGTTGTCGCGAACTTGGGATCTTCGGCGTACAACGCTCGCTCCATTTGCTCGAGCATGCGCTGCTCGTGCTCCGAGAGCGGCACGGAGTCCTCCTACTCGTCGGTCGCGGGGGGCGACCGGGGTGCGACCCTTTCAGGATAGGCAGGGAATCGCCCCCGTGAAACCCGCCCCTCAGCGCCAATTCGCCCACCGTTACGTGTGTGACGAAAGTTGACGCTGAGACGTCCATTCCCCTCCCGCCGATTCGCCATGCCGGACGGTGTACCCCGATCATACGGGGCCGGACGGCCGAGCGGGTGCCCTGTGGCCTACTCCACCTGCGCCATCCGTCACGGAACGGGGGCGGGAACGGCGGGGCCGTCAGTCCCGCTCGGCGAGGACGTGCAGCTGGGTGGCGACGGAGTGGAAGGCGGGCAGCTCGGCGGCGGCCTCCTCCAGCCGCAGGAGCGCGTCGAGGGCGCCGGGCTCGGTGTCGACCAGCACTCCGGGCACCAGGTCGGCGAAGACCCGTACGCCGTGCACCGCGGCGATCTCCAGCCCGGCCTCGGCCACCAGCTCGGAGAGCTGGTCGGCGGTGAAGCGGCGCGGCATGGGGTCGCCCTCGCCCCAGCGGCCGTCCGGCCCGGTAAGCGCTTGCCGGGCCTCGGTGAAGTGTCCGGCCAGGGCGCGGGCGAGCACGGCACCGCCGAGCCCCGCGGCGAGCACGCTGAGGGTGCCCGCCGGGCGCAGCGCGTCCGCCGCGTTCCGCAGGCCCTCGGCGGGGTCGTCGACGTACTCCAGCACGCCGTGGCACAGGACCACGTCGTAGCCGCCGCGCTCGGCCACGTCGAACAGGCCGTGGGCATCGCCCTGGACGCCGCGCACCCGGTCGGCGACCCCGGCCTCGGCGGCCCGCCGCTCCAGCGCGAACAGCGCGTTCGGGCTGGGGTCGACGACCGTGACGCGGTGGCCGAGCCGGGCGACCGGCACGGCGAAGTTGCCGCTGCCGCCCCCGGTGTCGAGCACGTCGAGCGTCCCGTGCGCGGCCCCGCTACCGGTCCCCTCGGCTGCCGCCACCTCCCCGCCCGCGGCCTTGGCCCGCCGTTCCAGGGCGTCTTTCAGGACCTCCCACACCACGGCGGTACGGAGGGACGCACGGGGGCGCTGCGGGTCTGACACGGCGGGTGGCTCCTCGGCGCGGTGCCGTCACCGCGCGGGGCGGCGACGACGGGTTACTGACGTCGCTCCCAGCCTATTGCCTCCGGAGCCCGGGCCGGTCCCGCGGTGGTTCCAGCGGTGGTCAGCGGCCCGGCTCGCCGTCCGTCGGCGGGGTGTCCGTCGGCGGGGCCTGCCGGGGCAGCGCGGGCTGGAGCACCAGCATCCGCTCGACCAGCCGCAGGAACATGGCGGCGGCGCGCAGCAGATCGTCCGCGTCGCGGCAGCTGGCCGCGCCCTGTATCCCGGCCTCGGCGCGGGCCCGGCGCTCGGCGCCGGAGGCGAACAGGGCGCTCCACTCGGCCAGTTCGGGGGCGACCTCCGGGAGCACTTCCCAGGTGCTGCGGATCCGGGCGCGGCGCCGGGCCGTGGTCTCGGGGCGGCCCCGTACGGCGAGCACGGCGGCGGCCGTGCGCAGGGCCGCCAGATGCGCGGTGGCAAATCGCTCGTTCGCGGTCTCCAGCACGGCGGCCTCCTCCAGCCCCTGGTGGGCCTGGGTGAGCAGGTCCAGCGCGGCGGGCGGGGCCGCGGAGCGGCGCAGAACGGGGTGGACGTCGCTCGCGGGGCCGGTCAACGAAGGGGCAGGGGCGGCGGCACGGTGCCGGCGCTCTGCGGCGGTACTGGCCATGACGAACCTCCTGTCGTCGCGTGGCGGCCGGGTCGTGTGACGGAGCGACCGCCGTATGTGGCCATCGTGGGGCACACCACTGACAATCGGCCCTGACCTGCTCCTTTCACCTCTGGGCCGCCTCTGGGCCACTTCTGGACCACCTCCGGGGCACCGCTGGATCCGCCCCCGTCCGGATGCCCTATTCGCGATCCCTCATACTGAATTGAACTGACTGGTCAGTTCAAAAAGTTGATGATTCACACAGCCGATGCACACAGGGAGTGGTTCTCGTGACGGGCACCCCGGACGGGGTCGCCGGAGCGGCGGTGACGGCCGACGGACTCGGCGTCAAGGGCTCACACGGCTGGGCGTATCGCGATGTCGGCGTCACCGCGGACCCCGGCGCGCTGATCGCGGTCGAGGGGCCTTCGGGCTCCGGGCGCACCTGTCTGCTGCTCACGCTCACCGGACGGATGCGCCCCACCGCCGGGGAGGCCGCCGTCGGCGGCTTCCGGGTCCCCCAGGAGATGCGCCGGATACGCCGGATCAGCGCGCTCGCCCACGTGCCCGGCGTCAGCGAACTCGACCCGGCGCTGACGGTCGCCGAGCATCTGCGCGAGCGGGCCCTGCTCCAGCGCCGGTTCGGGGACTCGCCGCGCGGGCTATTGCGGCCGCGCCGGGAGCGCGCCGCCGCCTCCCGGGCCGCGATCGAGGGGGCCCTCACGGAGGCCGGACTCGACCTGGAGGCGCTGCCCAAGGGGCCGCGTACGGCCGTACGGGACCTGGAGCGGCTGGAGGCGCTGCGGCTGTCGATGGCGCTCGCGCTGATCTCCCGGCCACAGCTGCTGGCCCTGGACGACACCGACCTGAAGCTATCGGACGCCGAGCGCGAGCGGGCCTGGGCGCTGCTGCGCGGGATCGCGGAGGGCGGCACCACGGTCCTCGCGGTGTGCAGCCAGGCCCCCGAGGGCGCCGTGGTGGTCTCGACCGCCGCCGGCACGCCCGACGACAACCATGACGACGAGGAGGGGGCGGCGGATGCGCTCGCCGAAACTGGCCGCGCTTGAGCTGAAGCGGTTCGGCAGGGGGAAGCTGCCCCGGGCGGCGCTCGCCGCCCTGCTCCTGCTGCCCCTGCTGTACGGCGCGCTCTATCTGTGGTCCTTCTGGGATCCGTACGGCAAGCTCGACAAGATCCCCGTGGCGCTCGTCAACTCCGACAGCGGCGCCACCGTGAAGGGCAAGCACCTCACCGCGGGCGACGACCTCACCGACCGGCTGCTCGGCAGCGGCAAGAGCTTCGACTGGCACCGCACCAGCGCCGCCGAGGCGCGCGAGGGCGTCGAGAACGGCAGGTACTACCTGTCGCTGACCGTGCCCGAGGACTTCAGCAAGCGGATCGCCTCCAGCTCCGGCGCGAGCCCGGAGACCGGCGCCCTCAAGGTGCGCACCAACGACGCCAACAACTACATCGTCGGCCAGATCTCCCGCAGCGTCTTCTCCGAGGTGCGCGCGGCGGCCTCCACCAAGGCGTCCCGGGGCTTCTACGACAACATCTTCGTCTCCTTCGCGGACATCCACGGCCGCACCGAGAAGGCCGCCAAGGGCGCCGACGAGCTGGGCCGGGGCATCGGCAAGGCCAGGACGGCCGCGGGTGACCTCGCCAAGGGCCTGGGCACGGCGAAGAAGGGCAGCCACGGCCTGAAGTCCGGGCTGAGCAAGCTCAACAAGGGCGCCGGGACGCTGGACACGGGCGCGGGCGGGGTCGCCGACGGCACCCAGGCGCTGTCCGACACGGTGAACGACGTATCGGACGAGGCCGGTCCGTTCCTCAAGAAGCACGGCAAGGAGATCGGCGACGTCTCCCGGCTGGTCGCGGACGCCTCCCAGCGGGCGTCCGACAACCTGGACGACCTCCCCGACGCGGCCTCCACCGCCGCCGCCGACGCCCGCTCGGCGTCCGACGACCTCGCCGCCGACTACCGGACCCGCTGCGAGGGGCCGGTGGCCACCGCCCCCGACTGCCCGGCGCTGAAGAAGGCCGTACAGGCGGCCGACCGCGCCGCCGATGTGGCCGAGGACGTCAACAAGCTCGTCAAGGACAACACCGGGCAACTCGACACCCTCGCGGACGACTTGAACGACCTGCACGACAAGGCGCTCCTGCTCGCCGACAAGGCCCCGCACCTGGGCACCGACCTCGACGCCGCGGTCAAGAAGGTCAACGCCCTCAACTCCGGGGCGCACAAGGTGGCCAAGGGCGCGGGCAAGCTGCACACCGGGCTGACCACCGCCCACGGCGCGGCGTCCACCCTCGACAGCGGCGTCGGGAAGCTGCGCACCGGGTCGACCTCCCTGAAGGGCGGTCTGGTCAAGCTGGCCGACGGCTCCGGCACGCTCTCCGGCGGGCTGCACGACGGCGCCGCGAAGATCCCCGACTACGACAAGCACGACCGGGACGCCCGTACGGGGGTGATGGCGGACCCCGTCCAGCTCGTCAACCAGGCGCTGCACAAAGCACCCAACTACGGCACCGGTTTCGCCCCGTACTTCATCCCGCTGTCCCTGTGGGTCGGCGCGATGGTGGCCTACATGCTGATCCCGCCGCTCAATGCCCGGGCGGTCGCCGCCGGGGCCTCCTCCTGGCGCGTCGCGCTCGCCGGATGGCTGCCGGTCGCCGCGATCGGCGCGCTCCAGACGGTGGCGCTGATGGCCGTGCTGCACTGGGCGGTGGGGCTCCGGATGGTGCGGGCCGCGGGCACGGTCGGCTTCCTGGTGCTGGTGGCCGCCTGTTTCGCGGCGATCGTGCAATGGCTGAACGCCCGCTTCGGACCGGCCGGGCGGATCCTCGTCCTGGCGCTGCTGATGCTCCAGCTGACCTCGGCGGGCGGCACCTATCCGGTGCAGACCAGCCCCCGGTTCTTCAACGCCATCCACCCCTTCCTGCCGATGAGCTACGTCGTGGACGGGCTGCGGCGGCTCATCACGGGCGGCGGGCTCGGTCCGGTGTGGGTCGCGTGCGGGGTGCTGCTCGGCTTCGGCGCGGCCGCGCTCGCGCTCACCGCGTGGTCGGCGCGGCGCAGGCAGGTATGGTCGGTCGACCGGCTGCACCCCCAGCTGTCGCTGTGAGCACCGGACCGGTTGGCGCCATGCCTGTGGGCGCCCTGTGAGCGGGACCACTCCGGCAGCGGGCAGAATCGGCGCCATGGACAGCAGCAGCACGCGCCGCCAGGGCACCCGGCAGAAACTCTTCGAGGCAGCGGTCACCCTCATCGCCGAACAGGGCTTCTCCTCCACCACCGTGGACGAGATCGCCGAGCGGGCGGGGGTGGCCAAGGGCACGGTGTACTACAACTTCGCGTCGAAGACCGTGCTCTTCGAGGAGCTGCTGCGGCACGGCGTCGAGCTGCTGACCGCCTCGCTCCAGAACGCCGCCGACGAGAACGCCGAGCGCGGCGGCAGCCATGTGGACGCGCTGGACGCCATGGTCCGGGCCGGGCTGGACTTCATCTCCCGCTATCCGGCGCTGACCCAGCTGTACGTGGCCGAGCTGTGGCGCACCAACCGGGCCTGGCAGTCGACGCTGATGATGGTCAGGCAGCAGGCCATAGCGGTGATCGAGGCCGAGCTGCGGGCCGGGGTGGCGGCGCGGGAGCTGAGCGACGACATCGACATCCCGCTGACCGCCTCGGCGCTGTTCGGGATGGTGCTGGTGGCCGCGCTCGACTGGCAGTCCTACCAGCCGGAGCGGTCGCTGGAGGACGTCCACGCCGCCCTGTCCCGGCTGTTGCAGGGGCGGGTGGGCGGAGCCCTGGTCAAGGAGGCTCCGGCTTCGGGCTGACGACGTCCTGCGACAGCTGAGGTCCCTGCGACAGCTGCCGCGGGACGGTCGCCCGCACGAAACAGAAGGCGCTGTTCCGGAACGGTTCGACCCCCATCGACCCGTCTCGGAACAGCGCCTCCCCCCGTACTTCCCCCGTTTCCCCCGTACTTCCCCCGTTTTCCCCCGTGAGAGCCCCCGGGGCGTATTCCCCGGCGGCTCCCCCGTCCGGAAGGCCGCCGTGCCGTTCCGCCGCCCCGTGTCGGCGGTCCGGTCCGCGTCCTTCCGTGTGCTCCACTCTCCCGTCTGCGGGGGTGGCCGCCCATCCGCGCGCCTACTCATCTCGCCGACTAGGTACGGGTACTCAGTCCCCCGCGCGCAGGCCCAGCGCGCGCCTGGGGACGAGCGCGGGGCTGTCGGTGGGGCCGGATAAAGTCACTGGCATGGCACGGATTGCGGTGATCGGCGCTGGGATGGGCGCCATGGCGGCCGCCGCCCGGCTGGCCGTCGCGGGCCACCGGGTGGTGGTGTACGAGCGCGGGCGGACCCATGGCGGCGGGGTCGGGCTGTTCGAGCGGGACGGCTTCCGCTTCGACACGGGCCCGGGGCTGCTGCGGCTGCCCGCGGTCTACCGGGACCTGTTCGTGAAGACCGGCAAGGAGACCCTGGAGCAGACCGTCCGGCTCACCCAGGTCGACCCGGCGGTGCGGCACCTCTTCGCCGACGGCACGGACGTGGCGCTGCCCAACGCCTCCCGCGCCGGGGTGCTCCAGGCGCTGGACGGCGCCTTCGGCGCGGGCGCGGGCGAGCGCTGGAGCGATCTGGTCAACCGGGCGCGGGAGGTGTGGGACGCCACCCGCAGACCCCTGCTCGAGGAGCCGCTGCACACCGACTGGCGGGGGCTGGGCAGCGATCCGTATCCGGCCGCCGTCCCCGCGCGGCGCGGCTGGTTCGGCGGGCTCTTCGCGCGCGGCGGCCGTTCGCGGGTGCCCACCCTGGCCGAGGTGGCGCGGCGGGAGCTGGCGGATCCGCGGGCCGCCGCCCTGCTGGAGAGCCATGCGCTCGCGCACGGCCTGGACCCGCGCACCGCCCCCGCGAGCGCCACCGTGCTGCCCTATGTGGAGCAGACTTTCGGCACCTGGTACGTCGGCGGCGGGATGCGGGCGCTCGCCGACGCGCTGTACGAGCGCTGCGGCAAGCGGAAGGTGGAGTTCTGCTTCGAGGCGGAGGTCACCGGCATCGTCGAGAAGGACGGCCGGGCGGCGGGCATCGAGCTGGCCGACGGCACGGTCACCGAGGCGGACGCGGTGGTCGCGGGCATCGACCCGGCGCTGCTGCCCGCCCTGCTCGGCGGCCAGGAGCCCTGGCGGGAGGGCGAGGACGTCACGCCCGAGCCGGGGCCCGGCGGCGGTCCGCCCGGCCGCCTCACGGTCTTCCTGGCGCTGCGCGGCGGCCGCCCCGACGACGCGGTGCACCGGACCGTGGTGCACGCCCCGGACCGGGAGGCGGAGCTGACCGCCGTCTTCGGCGCGGAGGGTGACGGGGACCTGCGCGAGCCCTGTCCGCGCCCCACGGTGACCGTCCTGCGCCCGGACGATCCCGCGATCCGCCCCGACGACGACCACGAGGCCGTCACCCTCAGCGCGGTCGTCGCCCCGCACGGACCGGTCGACTGGACCGACGGGGAGGCCGCCGCGCGGGGCGCGGACCGGCTGATCACGGCCGCGGAGGCGGCGATACCGGGGCTGCGGGACCGGATCCTGTGGCGCGAGGTCCGCACCCCCTGTGACATCGCCGCCGACACCGGTGTCGCGGGCGGCTCCGTGCCGGGCCCGGCGCTGGCCGGTGCCGAGGGCCGGTATCTGCGTCCGGCCAACCTCACCCGGCTCCCGGGCCTCTATCTGGCGGGCGGCTGGTCCCACCCGGGCGGCGGGCTGGCCCACGCCGGGATGTCGGGTGCGCTGGTGGCGGGCCTGATCGTCGAGGGGCAGGACTGGCGCGGCTCACAATGAGCAACGCCGGTCCCGGCCCGCGTCAGGAGCGGGCCGGGACCGGCGTGCGTGAAGGTGTGTGTCAGAAGCGGTACTGCTCGTCGTACCCCGGCTGGAAGCCGCCCTGCTGCTGGTAGGGGTACGGCGGCTGGTCCTGCTGGGCGGGCGGGGTGTCGCCCTCGCGCTGCTGCGGGACCCAGGAGCCGCCCGGCTCCATCGCGTCGGCGCCCGGGGCGTAACTCTGCGGGGAGCCGTACGAGGCGTCCGCCGCGTAGTGGTCGCCGCCGTACCCACCGGCGGCGTACGGGTCCTGCTGGTAGCCCGCGTACGGGTCGGGGTACTGCGCTTGCGCGTACGGCTGCTGCTGGCCGTAGGACTGCTGGTCGTAGGCATTGGCGTACGGGTCCTGGCCGTAGGCCGCGTACGCCTGGTCCTGGTAGCCGTACTGCGCGGCGTCCGCGTACACGTCCTGCTGCTGGCCGTAGCCCACGTCGCCGTAGCCCTGGTCCTGAACACCCGGAACGCCCTGAGCCCCCTGGCCGTCCTGCGTGCCGTACCCGGCGTACGTCTCGTACGCGCTGTACCCGGCGTTCGGGTCCGCGTAGGCGCCGGAGGCGGGGGTGAACGGGGACGGGTCCTCGTAGACGCCGTACTCGCTGGTGTCGTCCGGCATCGGCTCCGGCCGGTAGGTGGGCGGCTCGGGCCGCGAGACCGGGACGTCCTCCAGATCCGAGACCTGGAGCATCGGCTCGGGCTCCGGGTCCTCCCGCCCGGGGGCGCGCTCGCGCCCCCGGCCGAGCCCCGGCACCCCGGGGATGCCCTCCAGCGCCCAGCCCATCTCGAAGCCGCGGCGGAAGGAGAGCGTGACGTAGGTCTGGCCGATCGCGAAGGCGATCGCGCCGATCGCGATCACCACCACCGAGGGGATCAGCACCCCCACGACCACGCCCAGAAAGCCGACGAAGGCCAGCAGCCGCCAGCGCAGCCGCGCCTTGTACTGAAGGAGTACCTCTCCCAACAGCCACAGCGCCACGACGCCGAAAGCGATGTAGAGGACCGTCCAGCCCATGCCCGCCCCTCTCAGTGCGGCTGCCCCTTGGCCGCCGTCATCAGGACCGCTGGTGCAGTCCCAGATTCTTGTAGATTTCCAGCGTCGCCGTGGAGTGGTTCAGGGTAATGAAATGAAGCCCGGGGATCTCCTCGGCCATCAACCGCGCGCACAGCTCCGTCGCGTAGTCGATCCCGATCGAGCGTACAGCCGCCGCGTCGTCCTTGACCGCCAGGATGCGTTCGGCCAGCTCCGGCGGGAAGGCGGCGTTGCTGAGCTGCGCGAACCGCTCGATCTGCCTGACGTTCGTGACCGGCATGATCTCAGGGATGATCGGTGTCGTACAGCCCGAGGCCGCGACCCGGTCGCGCAGCCGCAGATAGTCCTCCGGGTAGAAGAACATCTGGGTGATCGCGAAGTCGGCGCCCGCGCGGCACTTGTCGACGAAGTGCCGGATGTCGGTGTCCCAGTCCGTCGAGCGCGGGTGCATCTCGGGGAAGGCGGCGACGCCGACACAGAAGTCGCCCGACTCCTTGATCAGGCGGACCAGCTCGGCGGCGTAGGTGATGCCGTCGGGGTGTCTGACCCACTCGCCCATGGGGTCGCCGGGCGGGTCGCCGCGCAGGGCGAGCATGTTCCGGATCCCGGCGTCGGCGTACTGGCCGATGATGTTGCGCAGGTCGGCGAGGGAGTGGTTGACCGCGGTCAGGTGGGCGACGGGGGTCAGGGTGGTGTCGGTCGCGATCTGCTCGGTGGCGCGGACGGTGCCCTCACGGGAGGAGCCGCCCGCGCCGTACGTCACGGAGACGAAGGTCGGTGAGACAGCCTCCAGTCGGCGGATGGCGTTCCACAGTGTGTGCTGCCCCTTGTCCGTTTTGGGGGCGAAGAATTCAAAGGAATACGACTGCTCGCCCGACGCAAGCAGATCACGCACGGTAAGGGCTCGATCAGTCCTGGTGGAAGCGGTGCCTAGGGCCATACGGGAAGGTTAGCCAGCAGGGTGGTCGGCGCCCACCCGGCAACGTGATTATGGGGGTTTTGCCAGGCTCTTGTCCGCAATGCGGACAGGATGATCGAGCCGGGCTCAACCCGGACACCCGCTAGACACCTGCTGCTCGCACGCGCTTCGCCAGGGATTCCGTGGCCGCCGCCGGGTCCTCGGCCTCGGTGATGGCCCGCACCACGACGATCCGGCGCGCTCCCGCCTCCAGCACCTGGTCCAGGTTCGACGCGTCGATACCGCCGATCGCGAACCAGGGCCGGGCCGGGCGCCGGGCGGCCGCGTGACGGACCAGGGAGAGGCCGGGGGCGTGGCGGCCCGGCTTGGTGGGGGTGGGCCAGCAGGGGCCGGTGCAGAAGTAGTCCACGCCGGGCTCGGCGAGGGCCGCGTCCACCTCGGCCTCCGCGTGCGTGGAGCGCCCGATCAGCGGGCCGTCGCCGAGGATGGCGCGGGCCGCCGGGACGGGCAGGTCGCCCTGGCCCAGGTGGAGCACGCCGGCACCGGCGGCATGGGCGACGTCCGCCCGGTCGTTGACGGCGAGCAGCTTGCCGTGGCGGCGGCAGGCGTCGGCGAAGACGGCGAGGTGGTCCAGCTCCTCGGCGGCCTCCATGCCCTTCTCCCGCAGCTGGACGATGTCCACCCCGGCCGCCAGCACGGCGTCCAGGAACTCCGGCAGGTCGCCCTGGCGCTTGCGCGCGTCGGTGCACAGGTAGAGGCGGGCGTCGGCCAGCTGCTCGCGTGCGGTCATGGGTGGGTTTCCCCCCGGATCGTGCGGCGTACGGGCAGGGTCGGCCCCCGCCCGTACGCCTGGTGGTTCAGAAGTGGTTCTGAGTTTCAGAAGTGGTTCTGAAGTGGATCGGAAGTGGTGCGGAGAACGGCGGGCGACGTCAGACGGCGAGCGCCTGCGCGCGCCGCTTCACTTCCGTGCCGCGATTCTCGCGCAGCGCCTGGGCCGGGGTGCCCGGCAGGCTCGGGTCAGGGGTGAAGAGCCACTCCAGCATCTCCTCGTCGCTGAAGCCGTCGTCCTTGAGCAGTGTCAAGGTCCCCACGAGGCCCTTGACGACCTTGCCGTCACCGATGAAGTCCTCGGGCACCTGGAGCACCCGGTTCTCGCCACGGCGCACCGCGATCAGCTGGCCCTCCTTGACCAACTGCCTCACGCGGGTCACCTCGACGCCCAGCCGGTCGGCGACGTCGGGGAGAGTGAGCCAGGCGGGGACGAGAGCATCGATCTTTGCGTCAATCTCGGTCACGGAACAAGCCTGCCATCTGGGACTGACAGTGGGTAGCCGGGCGTCCGCCGTGCGGGCTGCCGGGGACGGGGGCCCGCACGGTCCTGCCGGGCCCCGCACCCCTGATCACCGGGGGTACCGGCGGGTCACAGAACGGCGGACTTCAGCGGCACCGACGGATCCGTGGCCCGGGTCCGGTCCAGCCGGGCGCCGCGTTCGATCAGCTTGCGGCCCTGGGCCAGATCGCGCGGACGGCCGACCGCCAGCAGGGCGACCAGGGCCCCGTCCCGCAGCCAGCACACCGACCAGGCGGCGCCGTCCGGGTCGCCCCGCCAGACCAGTTCGTCGGCGTCCGAGTGGTGTCCGGCGTACTGCACGAACCGCCCGAACTGCTCGGACCAGAAGTACGGCACCGGGTCGTAGACCTGGCCGGGGAAGCGCGCGGTCCGGCTGCCGACCACATTGGCGGCGACCGTCCGCGGCCCCTGGAGCGCGTTGTCCCAGTGGTGCACCAGCAGCCGGGTGCCGTAGCGGGTGGACGGGAAGGACGCGCAGTCGCCGACGGCGTACACGTCGGGCGCCGAGGTGCGCAGCCCCTCGTCGGCGGCGATGGACCGGTCCTCGGCGAGTTCGACGCCCGAACCGGCCAGCCAGCCGGTCGCGGGCCGGGCGCCGATGCCGACGACCACCGCACCGGCCCGCAGCCGGGTGCCGTCGCCGAGCTGGAGCCCGTTTTGGTCGAGGGCGGTGACCCGGGCGCCGGTGACCAGGGTGGCGCCGTAGTCCGCGTACCAGCGGGTCATGTGGGCGGCGACCTCCGCCGGGAGGGCGCCCGCCAGCGGCCGGTCCGCGGCCTCGACGACCGTCACCGTGCAGCCCGCCTCGCGGGCCGCGGTCGCGAACTCCGCGCCGATCCAGCCCGCCCCGATCACCACGATCTCCTGCTGCGCGGCGAGCACCGGGCGCAGCCGTTCGGCGTCGTCCAGGGTGCGCAGCAGGTGGACGCCGGGGACGCCCTCGCTGCCGGGCAGGGCGACCGGTTCGGCGCCGGTGGCGATCACCAGGACGTCGTACGGGATCGGGCCGGACCCGGTCTCGACCGTCCGCCCGTCCGTGTCCAGCCCGGTCACCGGGACGCCGAGGCGCAGCCCGATGCCGAGCGCGGCGAAGTCCACGTCGAACGCGGACCCTTCGGCCTTGCCGAGCAGCACGGCCTTGGACAGCGGCGGCCGGTCGTACGGCTGATGGGGCTCGGCTCCGAGCAGCAGGATCTCCCCGGTCCAGCCCTGCTCCCGCAGCGCGACGGCGGTCTGCACCCCCGCCATGCCCGCGCCGACGATCACCACCCGCTGTCCGCCGCCACCCGCCGAGGACGCCATCGTCTTCGTCGTCTCATCGCTCACACGATCACTGTATTGCGGCAGGTGGGGCGGACCGGAGAGCGCACGGCGAGATCTCGGGCACAGCCCGACGGGCCGGACGGCCCGTCGTGACGGCCCGTCGTACCGGGGGCGCGGGGCCTCGTGCCCGGCACCGCCCGGGACGCTCCCTTCCGGGCGATTCGGGGCGCGTACTAGGGTGGCGGGACAGAGCACTCGCGGGAGCCCGGTCGCACCGGGCTGAGAGGGAGGCTGGCGCGGCCTCCGACCGTACGAACCTGATCCGGGTCATGCCGGCGAAGGGAGGGGGCGACCAGCCCATGCACACACCACCCCACACCCCACACGAAGCACCCCGAGGCAGCACCGCGCCGTACGACGTCCTCGTCATCGGCGGCGGCATCATCGGCCTGGTCACGGCCTGGCGGGCGGCCCAGCGGGGCCTGCGCACCGCCGTCGTCGACCCGGCGCCCGGCGGCGGGGCCGCCCAGGTCGCGGCCGGGATGCTGGCGGCCGTCACCGAGCTGCACTACGGCGAGCAGACCCTGCTCGGGCTGAACCTGGCCTCGGCGCGCCGCTATCCGTCGTTCGTGGCGGAGCTGGAGCAGGCGAGCGGCCATGACCTGGCCTTCCGTACCTGCGGGACGCTCTCGGTCGCGCTCGACGCGGACGACCGGGCCCATCTGCGCGAGCTGCACGACTTCCAGCAGCGGCTGGGACTGGACGCACAGTGGCTCACGGGGCGCGAATGCAGGCGCCTGGAGCCGATGCTCGCGCCGGGCGTGCGCGGGGGCCTGCGGGTCGACGGCGATCACCAGGTCGACCCGCGGCGGCTGGCGGCGGCGCTGCTGGCGGCGTGCGAACGCGCCGGGGTGGCCCTCCACCGCGTCCGCGCCGAGCGGCTGCTGCTGAACGGCGACGGCGACCGCGCCGCCGGGGCCGAGCTGGCCGACGGTGCGCGCACGCGGCTGACCGCCGAACAGACCGTGCTGGCCGCGGGCAGCCTCAGCGGGCGGCTCCCCGGCGTGCCCGAGGAGGTCCTGCCGCCCGTGCGCCCCGTCAAGGGCCAGGTCCTGCGGCTGTCGGTGCCCGGCGCGTACGCGCCCTTCCTGTCGCGGACCGTGCGGGCCGTGGTGCGCGGCGGGCACGTCTACCTCGTCCCGCGCGAGAACGGCGAGCTGGTCGTCGGCGCGACCACGGAGGAGCTGGGCTGGGACACCACGGTCACCGCGGGCGGGGTGTACGAGCTGCTGCGCGACGCGCACGAGCTGGTGCCCGGCATCACCGAACTGCCGCTCGTCGAGACCCTGGCCGGGCTGCGCCCCGGCTCCCCCGACAACGCCCCGCTGCTCGGCCCGACCGAGCTGCCGGGCCTCCAGCTGGCCACCGGCCACTACCGCAACGGCGTCCTGCTCACCCCGATCACCGGCGACGTCATGGCCGAAGCGCTTTACGGCGGCGAACTGCCGCCCGAGGCGCGGCCGTTCTCCCCGCGGCGCTTCGCGGCGACCCCGCCTCTCCCCACAGCAGCAGTACAGGAGCACACCGCATGACCGTGACCGTGAACGGCGAGCCCCGCGAGCTGCCCGACGGCACCACCCTCGACGGGGTCGTCGCGACCCTCACCCAGGCGCCCTCGGGCGTCGCCGCGGCCGTCAACGAGACGGTCGTCCCGCGCGGCCAGTGGCCCGCGACCCCGCTCGGCGACGGCGATCGCGTCGAGGTCCTCACCGCGGTCCAAGGAGGCTGAACCCCCATGACGCACCCCACGACGCTGGATGAGGTCCTCACCGGCGCCGATCCCCTCACCATCGCCGGTACGACCTTCGGCTCCCGCCTGATCATGGGGACCGGCGGCGCGCCCAGCCTGGACGTCCTGGAGCGCTCGCTGATCGCCTCCGGCACCGAGCTGACCACGGTCGCGATGCGCCGCCTGGACCCCACGGTGCAGGGCTCGGTGCTGTCCGTACTGAACCGGCACGGCATCCGCCCGCTGCCCAACACCGCGGGCTGCTTCACCGCCGGGGAGGCCGTGCTGACCGCCCGGCTCGCCCGCGAGGCGCTGGGCACCGACTGGGTGAAGCTGGAGGTCGTCGCCGACGAGCGCACCCTGCTCCCCGACCCCATCGAGACGCTGGACGCCGCCGAGACCCTGGTGGACGACGGCTTCACGGTCCTGCCGTACACCAACGACGACCCGGTGCTGGCCCGGAAGCTGGAGGACGTCGGCTGCGCCGCGATCATGCCGCTGGGCTCGCCGATCGGCTCCGGCCTCGGCATCCGCAACCCGCACAACTTCCAGCTGATCACCGAGCGCGCCGGGGTCCCGGTGATCCTCGACGCGGGCGCGGGCACGGCGTCCGACGCGGCGCTCGCCATGGAGCTGGGGTGCGCGGCCGTCATGCTGGCCTCGGCCGTGACGCGCGCCCAGGAGCCGGTGCTGATGGCCGGGGCGATGCGGCACGCGGTCGCCGCGGGGCGGCTGGCGCACCGGGCGGGCCGCATCCCCCGCCGCCACTTCGCCGAGGCGTCGTCCCCGGCCGAGGGCCTGGCCGCCCTCGACCCGGAGCGGCCCGCGTTCGCGTAACGCCGGAGCGGCCCGCGTTCGCGTAACGGAGGAGCAGCCCGCGTTCGCGTAACGCAGCCGTACGGGGCGGCCTACCGTGGAAGCGGAGGTGGTCGCCGTGAGGGAGCCGACAGCCGTGACCGTGGCCGACCGGATCGAGCGCGAGGCGTACGTACCCGCCCCCATCGACCGTGTCTGGCGGGTGCTGACCACGCCGGAGCACATCCGCACCTGGTACGCCCCCGGCGGCTGCGAGATCGACCCGCGTCCCGGCGGCACCGTCCGCTTCCGCTGGGACGAGCACGGGGAGTTCCACGGCCGGGTCGAGCGCGCGGTCCCCGACGCCCTCTTCCGCTTCCGGCTGGCCCACGCCCCGGACCGCGACCCGCTCGGCCCCGGCCAGTCCACCGTGGTCGAATTCACGCTCTCCCCGGAGGGCGCGGGCACCCGCCTCCGCCTCGCCGAGACCGGCATCCGCGCGCTCGACCTCCCGGACGGGGCCAAGGCCAAGCACGCCGAGTACGCCGTCCTGGCCTGGACCTCCGCCCTGGAGGAGCTGACCGCCCTGGCCGCGGCCTCGCACAACTGAGGCACAGGTCACCGTTGTGTCGCAGTACGCACCGGACATGGGGCGGGCGGCCCGACGCGGCGGTGACGGCTCGTAGACTGCACTCTCGTGGATACGACGCTCCAGGACCCCCTCGTCGGGCAGGTGCTCGACGGCCGCTACCGCGTTGAGGCGCGCATCGCCGTGGGCGGGATGGCGACGGTCTACCGGGCCGTCGACACGCGGCTCGACCGCGTCCTCGCCCTGAAGGTGATGCACCAGAGCCTCGCCTCGGACGCCGCCTTCGTGGACCGCTTCATCCGCGAGGCCAAGTCCGTCGCCAGACTCGCGCACGCCAACGTGGTCGGCGTCTACGACCAGGGGACCGACGGTGCGCACGTCTACCTGGCCATGGAGTACGTCGCCGGGTGCACCCTGCGCGACGTGCTGCGCGAGCGCGGCGCCCTCCAGCCCCGTGCCGCGCTGGACATCCTGGAACCGGTGCTCGCCGCGCTCGGCGCCGCCCACCGCGCGGGCTTCGTCCACCGCGACATGAAGCCGGAGAACGTCCTGATCGGCGACGACGGCCGGGTCAAGGTCGCCGACTTCGGCCTGGTCAGGGCCGTGGACACCAACACCAGCGCGTCCACAGGATCCGTCCTGGGCACCGTGTCCTACCTCGCGCCCGAGCAGATCGAGCACGGTACGGCCGACACCCGCGCCGACGTCTACGCGTGCGGCGTCGTCCTGTACGAGATGCTCACCGGCTCCAAGCCGCACGGCGGCAGCACCCCGGCGCAGGTCCTCTACCAACACCTGCACGAGGACGTCCCGCCGCCGTCCGCCGCCGCGCCCGAGGTCGCGCCGGAGCTGGACGGACTGGTCGCCTCCGCCACCGCGCGCGATGTGGCGCTGCGCCCCTCGGACGCCGTCGAACTCCTCGGCCAGGTGCGGACGGCACGGGCCGCCCTCACCGACGCCCAGCTCGACGCCATACCGCCACAGGCCCACGAGGAGGCGCTCGGCGGCGGCTCCGAAGACCGTACGACGGTGATCCCGCGCCCCGCCGGGGCCGCCGCGGCACCGGACGAGGTGAACCACACCAGCCGCCTGGAACTCCCCCCGGACCCGCCCGAGCCGCGGCCGCGCCGCCGCCTGCCGCGCCGCGGAGTGGTGACGATCGTCGCCGCCGTGCTGCTGGCGCTCGGCATCGGCGCCGGGGTCTGGTACATCAGCGCCGGGCAGTTCACCAATGTGCCGTCCGTGCTGAAGATGACCCGCCCGGACGCGGAGCAGAAGCTGCGCAACGCCGGTCTGGACGTGAAGGTCGTCCAGGACTACAGCGACGTCGTCGACAAGAACAAGGTCATCAGCACCAAGCCCGGCGTCGGCGAACGCATCCGCTCCACCGGCACCGTCACCATCCACGTCTCCCAGGGGCCGCCGCGGGCCGAGGTGCCCAACGTCGTCGGCCGCCCCCTCACCGAGGCCAAGCAGAAGATCGCCGACGCGGGGCTGACGGTGGGCACCGTGACCCGCCGCTTCAGCACCGAGACCCCGCAGGACTCCGTCCTCGCCACCACCCCCGGCCCGGACGCCGTCCGCCGCCCCGACACGCCCGTGAACATCGTGGTCAGCAGGGGCGAGCAGCTCGACATCCCGGACGTCATCGGCGACGACCCGGCCGACGCCCGGTCCGAGCTGCGCGAGGCGGGCTTCAAGGTCAAGTTCGCCGAGCGCCGGGTGTTCTCGGAGGAGGACCGCGGCACGATCGCCGAACAGTCCCCGTCCGGCAACCAGGGCGCCAAGGGCGACACGATCACCCTCACCCTCTCCAAGGGCCAGCAGATGATCGAGGTCCCGGACGTCGAGGGCGACAACATCGACGACGCGAAGCGGGAACTGGAGGCGGCGGGCTTCACCGTGAACGTCGACAAGCCGCTGCTGTTCCCGGGCGACACGGTGAAGGACCAGTCGGTGTCGGGCGGCGACAAGGCGCCGAAGGGCAGCGAGATCACGATCACGGTAAAGGGCGGCGTCTTCTAACCCCCGCCCGCCCCTGCGCGCGGGTCGGGGCGACTGAGTATGCGTACTCATGAAGGCGCCCTGCCCGCCTCCCTAGGATGATCATTCGATCACTGTGAGTCGTGTGATGCGGCAGGGGAGAGAGCGCACATGTCGACGTTCGATGCGGAGTGGGCACGTTTGAAAGGCGAGGCATCCGGTGGCACCGGGATGAACCTCGCGAGCGCCGACAGCAAGCCCGCCTGGGCGCAAGGCGGCTCGGGAAAGCTGAAATCCGACAGGAACGTCTGGACGACAGCGGGCAGGGATATCGGCAAGCTTCGGGGGAACATCAAGACCGCCCTCACGAAGCTGGAGGAGGAGCAGAAGGGCCTCGGCGCGGGCAGCAAGACCGGTGGGCAGACCAAGAGCGGGGCGGCCCAGCGGGAGCTCTACCACTCCTGGACGCGCTACCTGAAGGGTGTGAGCGGTAAGTGCGGCACTCTTCAGGACCGGCTCGAGAAGGCCGGCGATGATCACTACAAGAATGACGAAGCCACCAAGCACGCCTTCGATCAGCTGGACGGCCGCTACAAGGACACGAAGCCAGTCGGCGGCGAGAGCCGGGGCAGGTGACACGGGGCAGTGGATTACGAGACTCTCAAGTCCCTCAAGCCGTCGGAGTTCGAGGACGCCGCGAACGGTTATCAGTCCGTCAGTAACATGGCCGACCACGCCAGGGAGAGTGTCGAGCGGCGCATCGCCGGCAAGATGCAGGCGGCCCTCGAGGGCGAGGCCGCTTCGGCAGCCCTCACTCAGCTGCGGGCATTAGGGCAGAACTTCCATTACATCCAGGTTGAGTGTGGTCTCGCCAGTACGGCACTGAACGCCATGGCGAGTGACTTCCGGGCGGCGAAGACCCGCCTCGACTCCGCTGTGGCGGATGCACATGAGCAGAAGCTCACCGTGAACGCGGATGGCTCGGTGAGCTATCCGGCAGGGGGCGAGAAGGGCGAGGACGGCAAGATTCCGGAGGGCGGAAAGGTCTCCGGCATCGCCAAGGCTTCGTCGAAGGGTCCGCTCACAGATGCCGGTGATTCGTCGGAGACGGCCAAGTCCGTTGCACGGCAGGCAGCCAACTTCGATCCCAACCCGAACCATGCTCGGGCGTTGGAGTGCGCCAACAGCATCGCCCAGGCGATCCAGGAGGCGACGGAGGCCGACGAGCTGTGGGCTCCGAAGCTGAGGGCGCTGAAGGCCGATGACGATCTGACGGTCTCGAACGACGACTGGATTGACGCCAAGAAGGACACCAGGGGCGTTCGCACGGGCGCGAAGGACTATCTGGACGCCATCAGGGACCGGCCCAAGAACGGCGATCCGGCGTTGACCGCCAAGTGGTGGAAGGGGCTGTCCAAAGATCAACAGAACGCCCTGCTCGCCGTGGATCCAGCCGGCTTGGGCAACACGGACGGACTTCCCGCCGAAGTGCGTGACGAGGCGAACCGCACCGTACTGAGCGAGGCACGCGCCCAGTACCAGACGGAGCGGAACGCGATCCCTTCGGAGCCGACGAAATTCAAGTACCTCGGTCCCAAGGCCGAGGCGGTGTACACCGATGAATGGCTCGCCTGGCACCACAAATACGAGGATCGAGCCAAGCAGCTGGACAAAGCATTGGCCGGTATGGACAACATCGAGAGGCGCTTCGAGAGGACGGGAACGAAGAACCTTCCCGAGGCATATCTTCTCGGATTCGACCCCTTTGCGAATAGCGACGGAAAGGTCATCATCGCCAACGGCAACCCGGACACCGCCGACCACACCGCAACGTATGTACCGGGGTCTTTGACGGACCAGACCAATATCGAAGACGAACTGGATAAGAGCGAGACATTGTGGCGGGAGAGTTCTACTCTGCGCCCCAATGATTCCGTGTCGACGATCACGTGGTTCGACTACAACTCGCCGCGCTCAGCGGAACCCGTATTCCAACACGATTGGCTACCCGAAGCCATGTCCGATGAGCAAGCGGCTGAAGGCGCTCCCCGCCTCCGACAGTTTCTCGACGGCAATGCGGCGGCACACGAGACGGCCACGGGAGAAAAGGGCCACAGCACGCTGATGGGCCACAGTTACGGCACTACGGTCATAGGTGACGCCGCCAAGGTCGACCCTCCCTACCACGAGGGCCGGGCTGGCAATCCTCTGCCGGTGGATGACGTGATGACGGTAGCCAGCCCTGGCGTGCAGGCAAAGTCGCCCGGCGACATGGACCTCGACCCCAAGCATTTCTGGGCGATGGCCTCCCCGGACGACACCGTACCGAGCTGGGGCGGGAGGGCCGGACTTGGCGCGGACGGGATCGTTCCCACGGATGCCGATTTCGGCGGCAATATCATGACGACGGACACCGAAGGTCATGGTGGCTACTGGAATTACAAGGACGGCCAGGCCACAGACAGCCTGACAAATCAAGCTGGCGTCATCGTGGGCGAGTACGACGAAGTTCGACTGAAGCAGGAGGCGCCCGAGTGACTCTGCCGTGTGGAAGGAAATTTTACGCAAGCCTGGCGCTGTCGAGCGCCCTGATGCTGACGGTGGGGTGTTCCTCGATGGATGAAAAGTCGAGCGGACTGGATTACGAGCCACAAGTTCGCAAAAGTGGAGCAGTAGAAGAGGAAGTCGGCACACTCTCCAGCAGGCTGCTTGAGGCGCTGAAAATCAAGGGAAAGGTGACCGACCTTGCCCCGATGGCCAGCTCCTGCGACGTGGGTGACGACAACACGAAAAAGTATCGCGTTGTTCGACACCCCTGGTCTATTTACGACGTGGACAACAAGACCCTTGAGAAGGGTATGAATAACCTTGCGACCCAATTGCCGCACCAGGGGTGGAAAGTCGTGAAGGACGGCCCGGACGCCAGCAAGAATCGAAATCGGAGAATTCTGGCTGTGCACACCAAGACACACGTCCAGATGGATGCCACCTGGAGGAAGCGGGACGAAGGCGACGACCCGATCATCTCGTTCGCCGTGTACTCCCGGTGTTTCCGCGACCCTGGCCACTCCTGACCCCCTTGGCTTGAGGCCAGGGCCGGACCGGTCGCCGTCGGCTGGGATGCTGGAGGGGTGAGTACGAACCGCAGCCGCAATCCCATCGGCGGGCACATCCGCGTCGCCGGTGGCCTCGCCTCCACCGGCCTTCCGCACGCGCGGGACATCGGCGCCGAGGCCGTGCAGGTCTTCGTCGCCAATCCGCGTGGCTGGGCCACGCCGCCCGGCACTCCGGCGCAGGACGAGGCGTTCCGTACGGCCTGTGCCGAGCAGTCGGTGCCGGTGTACATCCATGCCCCGTACCTGATCAACTTCGGGTCGCACACCGAGGCCACCGCCGACCGCTCCGTCGATTCGCTGCGGCATTCGCTCCGCCGCGGCCGGGAGATCGGGGCGCTCGGGGTCGTCGTGCACACCGGGTCGGCGACCGGTGGGCGGGCGCGGGGGACGGCTATCGCGCAGGTGCGGGAGCGGGTGCTGCCGTTGCTGGACGAGCTGACGCATGACGACGACCCGCCGCTCCTCCTGGAGCCGACGGCGGGGCAGGGGACGTCCCTGTGCGCGCTGGTCGAGGATCTCGGCCCGTACTTCGAGGCGCTGGACCGGCACCCCAAGCTCGGCGTCTGCCTCGACACCTGCCATGTCTTCGCCGCGGGCCACGACCTGGCCGCGCCCGGCGGGATGAAGCAGACGCTCGACGAGCTGGTGGACGTCACCGGCAAGGGGCGGCTGAAGCTGATCCACGCGAACGACTCCAAGGACGTGGTCGGCGCGCACAAGGACCGGCACGAGAACATCGGCGCCGGGCACATCGGTGAGGAGCCGTTCCGGGAGCTGTTCACGCATCCGGCCACGGAAGGGGTGCCGCTGGTGGTCGAGACGCCGGGCGGGGCCGATGGGATCGAGGGGCACGCGGCGGACATCGCCCGGCTCAAGGCGCTGCGGGACGGCTAAAAGACCGGCTGGAAGACCCGCTGGAAAGCCGGCTGGAAGAACATCGACCCACACTATTGAGGAATACCCCCTAGGGGTATAGCGTTCCTTTTGCCGAAGGATCGCTACTACCCCCTGGGGGCATCCGACATGGATCGCATGGAGCACCACACGCACCACGCGCACGGCGAACACGGCCACAGCCACGGCAAGACCCCCGCCAGTTGGCCCATGGCCGCCCAGGCCACCGCGCACTGCCTCACCGGCTGTGCCATCGGCGAGGTCCTGGGTATGGCCATCGGCACGGCACTGGCCTGGCACGACGCACCCACCATGGCCCTGGCGATCGTGCTCGCCTTCGTCTTCGGCTACGCCTTCACGATGCGCGGCGTCCTCCGCGCCGGGCTCGGCCTGCGCAGCGCGCTACGGGTCGCCCTGGCGGCGGACACCGTGTCGATCGCCGTGATGGAGCTGGTGGACAACGGCACGCTGCTGCTGTTCCCGGGCGCGATGGACGCAACCCTCTCCGACGCCCTGTTCTGGCTGAGCCTGGCCCTCGCCTTCGCGGTCGCCTTCGTCCTGACCACCCCGGTCAACAAGTGGATGATCGGGAAGGGGAAGGGCCACGCAGTGGTGCACCAGTACCACTAAAACCGGCCCGACGAGCAGTCAGCCACCCGCCTCCAGCGCGGCGAGCAGATCGTCGAGCGCGGGCAGCGCGCGCTCCAGCGCCTCACGGCTCGACGGTTCGAGGCCGTCCAGCGCCCGGCGCAGGGCGGCCGTGCTGGTGCGGTCGTAGGTGTCGAGCATCTCCAGCGCCTTCGGCGAGGCGGCGAGCCGGACGGTGCGCAGGTCGACGGTGGAGGGGATGCGCTCGACCAGACCGGCGGCGGTCATCGCACGGACCAGGTTGCTGACGGTGGACGGCGCGACCCGCAGCCGCGCCGCGACCTCGCGCGGGGTCGCGTCACCCTCGGCGAGCACCCGCAGCAGCTCGATCTGGGCCTCGGGAAGCTCGGGGAGCCCTGCGGTGTGGCGGGTGCGCAGGACGGCCCTGCGCAGGGGGCCGAGGAGTCGGCCGAACTCGGTCGCGGTGTCCATGGAGCCATTCTGCCGGGGCTCACAGTTTTGACACAAAACAGTTTTGTTGCAAAATTGAATGGTCAGCCGACCCCAGCCCCACTCCGAGGAGGCAGACCATGACCACCGTCGCGAACCCCGTCCCCCCGCAGGACCTCTCCGGGATCGTCGGCCACCGCTTCATCTACACGTACGCCAACGGCTGGCAGTACGAGATGTACGTGAAGAACGACCACACCATCGACTACCGCATCCACTCCGGCATGGTCGGCGGCCGCTGGGTCAAGGACCAGCGCGTCGATCTGGTCCAGCTGGACGACGACAGCTTCAAGATCTCCTGGAACGAGCCCACCGGCACCTCCGTCTCGGTGAACGTCATGCCGCGCAAGCGCCGCCTGCACGGCGTGATCTTCTTCCCGCACTGGGTCGAGGAGCACGGCGAACGCACCGTCTGCTACCAGAACGACCACCTCGACGCGATGCGCGCCTACCGCGACCAGGGCCCGACGTACCCGGTGTACGTCGTGCCCGAGTTCGCCAGGATCACCCTGTTCGAGCACGTCGGCGCGGACGACGAGTCGGTCATCGCGACGGCGCCCGGCGCCCTCCCCGAGGGCTGGTCCAGCCGCACCAACTGAGCTGGGCGGCGGCCCCTACAGCTCGGGCCCGTCCCCCGGCTCCTCCTGGTACGTGTAGCGCTGCTCGCTCCAGGGGTCGCCGATGTTGTGGTAGCCGCGCTCTTCCCAGAAGCCGCGCCGGTCGGCGGTCATGTATTCGACGCCGCGGACCCACTTCGGGCCCTTCCACGCGTAGAGGTGCGGGACGATCAGCCGCAGCGGGAAGCCGTGCTCGGCGGTCAGCAGCTCGCCGTCCTTGTGGGTGGCGAACATGGTCGCCTCGGTCATGAAGTCCGTCAGCCGCAGATTCGAGCTGAACCCGTACTCCGCCCACACCATGACGTGCGTGACGTCGGGCGCCGGCGGCGCGAGCTTGATGATCTCGCTCGCCGCGACGCCACCCCATTCCGCGCCCAGCATGGAGAACTTGGTGACGCAGTGCAGATCTGCGACGACCGTCGAGTACGGAAGGGCGGAGAACTCCTCATGCGTCCAGCAGTGCTTCTCCCCGTCCGCCGTCGCGCCGAACACGCGGAACTCCCAGCGGTCCGGCCGGAATTTCGGGACCGGCCCGTAGTGCGTAACCGGCCACCCTCGCTGGAGTCGCTGACCCGGGGGCAGCTGCGCAAGCTCTCCCTCGCGGTGCTCCGACTGACCCATGGACTCCATGCTCTCAGACCGCCGGGGGTGGTCGGGACCAGGGCATGCGGTGCCGGGGCAACTCGCACTAAGCGTGCCCTTGCTGGACGCCCGAGCTGCGCCGATGCAACGATGCCGGAATCTGGCATTCCCCCTTCTGATGGGAAGGAGCCCCTTCGATGCAGGGCGACCCCGAGGTTCTGGAATTCCTCAACGAGCAGCTGACCGGCGAGCTGACAGCCATCAATCAGTACTTTCTGCATTCGAAGATGCAGGACAACAATGGCTGGACACGACTGGCCGCATACACCCGGTCGGAGTCGTTCGATGAGATGAAGCACGCGGAGATGCTCACCGACCGCATCCTCCTTCTGGATGGTCTCCCCAATTACCAGCGGCTCTTCCATGTGCGGGTGGGCCAGACGGTCACCGAGATGTTCCAGGCCGACCGTCAGGTGGAGCTGGAGGCCATCGACCGCCTCAAGCGCGGCATCGAGCTGATGCGGTCCAAGGGCGACATCACCTCGGCCAACATCTTCGAGAGCATCCTCGCCGACGAGGAGGAGCACATCGACTACCTCGACACCCAGCTCGATCTGATCGAGAAGCTCGGTGAGGCGCTCTACATCGCCCAGCAGATCGAGCAGCCGGGCGGCGACTCCTAGGGCAACAGGCTAGGCGGCTTCGACTGCCTCGACCTCGGCCTCGGCCGCCGCGGCAGACAGCGCGACGGGCTCAAGCGGCGCGTCGCGGCGCGGGCACGCGCCCCGGCCCAGCAGCGCCTGGATCTTGCGCACGCAGGAACCGCAGTCCGTGCCCGCCTTGCAGGCACCGGCGATCTGGCGCGGTGTGCACGCGCCCGTAGCCGCGTGCTCGCGCACCTGCTTCTCGGTGATCCCGAAGCATGAGCAGACGTACACGGGCAGACTCTCCAGCGTTGATCAGTGAGGTTACCCTTACCTTACCCATCAAGCCGGAGCCTTACAACGCCGAGGGGCGCGGATCGATGTGATCCGCGCCCCACCTGCGTAAACGATCTTTTTGGCCCTACTGGTCCCGGTACATCTCCGCGACGAGGAATGCCAGGTCAAGCGACTGGCTGCGGTTCAGCCGCGGGTCGCAGGCCGTCTCGTACCGCTGGTGCAGATCGTCGACGAAAATCTCGTCGCCGCCGCCCACGCACTCCGTGACGTCGTCACCGGTCAGCTCCACGTGGATGCCACCCGGGTGGGTGCCCAGCTCCTTGTGGACCTCGAAGAAGCCCTTGACCTCGTCCAGCACATCGTCGAAACGGCGCGTCTTGTGGCCCGACGCGGCCTCGAAGGTGTTGCCGTGCATCGGGTCGCAGACCCACGCGACCTGCGCACCGGACGCGGTCACCTTCTCCACCAGGTGCGGCAGCTTGTCGCGGACCTTGTCCGCGCCCATCCGCGTGATGAAGGTGAGGCGGCCCGGCTCCCGGTCCGGGTCGATCTTGTCGATCAGCGTCAGCGCCTCTTCGGGCGTGGTCGTCGGCCCCAGCTTCACGCCCACCGGGTTACGGACCTTCGACGCGAACTCGATGTGCGCCCCGTCCAGCTGCCGGGTGCGCTCACCGATCCACACCATGTGGCCGGACACGTCGTACAGGTCGCCCGTCCGCGAGTCGGTACGGGTCATCGCCGACTCGTAGTCCAGGATCAGCGCCTCGTGCGACGAGAAGAACTCGACGGTCTTGAACTCCTCCGGGTCCACCCCGCAGGCGTTCATGAAGTTCAGCGCCCGGTCGATCTCGCGCGCCAGCGCCTCGTAGCGCTGCCCCGAGGGGGACGACTTCACGAAGTCCTGGTTCCAGGCGTGCACCTGCCGCAGATCGGCGTAGCCGCCGGTGGTGAAGGCGCGGACCAGGTTCAGCGTCGAGGCCGACGCCTGGTACATCCGCTTCAGCCGCTGCGGATCCGGGATCCGCGCCTCCTCCGTGAACTCGAAGCCGTTGACGGAGTCGCCGCGGTACGTCGGCAGGGTCACCCCGTCGCGGGTCTCGGTCGGCTTCGAGCGCGGCTTGCTGTACTGCCCGGCGATCCGGCCGACCTTCACCACCGGGACGGACCCGGCGTAGGTCAGCACGGCGCCCATCTGGAGGAGCGTCTTCAGCTTGTTACGGATCTGGTCGGCGCCCACCCCGTCGAAGGCCTCGGCGCAGTCACCGCCCTGGAGCAGAAACGCCTCACCCCGGGCCACGGCCCCCAGGCGGTGCCGCAGCTGGTCGCACTCGCCCGCGAAGACGAGCGGCGGATAGGCCTCGAGCTCAGCGATGACATCGCGCAGAGCCTCTTGGTCCGGCCAGTCAGGCTGCTGCGCCGCGGGAAGGGACTGCCAGGTGTTGCCACCGGCGTGGGATTCAGCGTTCACGGTCACCCGGACAAGGGTACGGGGTCTTCATCCGTGCCCAGCCCGCCGCCCACGGTGTGAGACGCCCCGCCTCATGCTTTGAGCTCGAACCACACCTTCTTCCCCGGTCGCCCCGTGTTCCGCTCCACGCCCCACGCGTCCGTGACCAGCTCCACCATCGCCAGCCCCCGCCCGTTCTCGTCCCACGGCCCCGCCGCGCGCCTGACGGGCACGACGGACGAGGCGTCGCCGACCTCGACCCGCAGCTTCCCCTCCTGCGCGAGCAGCAGCACGGTGCAGCTCCCGCCGGGCACGTGCTTGATCACGTTCGCCAGCAGCTCGGTCACGGCCAGCCCGGCGGCTTCATCGAGATGCGGCATGTCCCACATGACGAGGAACGTACGGACGATACGTCGGATGTGGCGGGCCGCGTGCGCGGACAGCGTGGTGAAGGTCAGGTGGTAGTGGGGCGGCGGGTACGCAATGTCTTCGTTCACGCCACAAGGGTGGATCCGGACGATTACTGTGGGCTACCTCACGAACACAACGTGCTGGTTGTTGGGGGGCTGTCATGCCGAACATCCGAAAGTTGGACCCGACTACGTCTCCGATGCATCACCTTGGCGCGGAGCTACGCCGATATCGCGAGGCCGCCGGGCTCACGCAGGATCAGTTGGGCGGGAAGGTCTATTGCACGGGTTCGCTCATCGGTCAGTACGAGACGGCTCGGAAGATCCCCACGCGGCGGTTCACGATGCAGCTCGACGACACGTTGGGCACCGGCGGGGCGTTGTTGCGGCTGCTGGAGATGGCGTTGTGCTTCCAGGTACCGCTACAGGCCCAGGAAATCGCCGACTTGGAGGCGGAGGCCACGCAGGCGTACTTCTTCGAGCCATCAGTGGTGCACGGTCGTCTCCAGACCAAGGAGTACGCACGGGAGGTACTGGGCGTCCTCCACAAGGACAGCCTCGACGCCCGGCTGGCGAACCGATTGGATCGTCAACTGATCCTGGAACGGCAGAACCCGGCGCTGATCTGGGTGGTTCTCGGCGAGTCCGCGCTGCATCAGATCGTCGGCAGCCGGGAGATCATGCGAAACCAACTGGCCCATCTGTTGGAGTTCCGCGACCACCGGTCGGTGCACATCCAGGTGCTGCCCTTCGCCGCTGGCGCGCACGCCGGACTTCTAGGCGCGTTCAGCCTCTTCCGCTTCCGCAATAGCCCGGACCTCGCCTTCAGCGAGGATTACGAAGTGGGCCACTTGACCGCCAATCCGGAGGACGTCACCGACCGCACGCTCCGTTACGCTCACCTCCAGGCCGCCGCGCTGTCCATCAAGGACTCGGCCAGCCTGATCGCTCGCGTGATGGAGGACCGCTATGGGCAATGACCCTGTTTCGATAGCCGTACGGTGGCGCAAGTCCAGCTACAGCGCCGACCAAGGCGAATGCGTGGAGTGCGCCCCTCTGGGCGGCGCTACGTGGCGCAAATCCAGCCACAGCAGCGACATAGGCAATTGCGTGGAGGCCGCCCCTCTCGACGGCGCCGCGTGGCGCAAGTCGAGCTACAGCGGAGACATCGGCGGCAGCCAATGCGTGGAGGTCGCCGGGATACCCGGCCGGGTCGCCGTGCGTGACTCCAAGAACCCCGACGGGCCCGTCCTGCTCCTCTCCCCCACCGCCTTCGGCGACTTCGTCACCGCAGCCGCCAACGGCACCCTCTGAACGACCGTGACCGCCACCCCACACACGGGCGGCGGTCACGGACACCGCGTCACTTGCTGATGCGCTCCATGCACAAGGTGAACTGCGGCCTGCCGTTCCGCGTCAGCTGGTACGTCGCGTACTGCGGATCGCAGCTGTAGTCCATCACCTCACGCTGCTTCACCTTGTAGTCCGCGGTGGCGCCACCGCAGTCCACGATGGTGAGGTCCGGGTCGCTCTCGGAGCCCTTGTTCTGGAGGCAGTCACCGACGTCGGCGGAGGACGCGCTGGTGCTGTCCGTGTTGGCCGGGCCGGTGTCGGGGGTGTCGTTGCCCAGCACCCCGTACCAGACACCGCAGAAGATCGCTACCAGGACACCGGCGATCATCTGGATCTTGGTCTTGAGGTTGAAGCGGCTGAAGAAGCCGCGCCGGGGCGGAGGCGGCGGAGCAGGCGTGCCCGGGTAGGGCTGACCGTACGGGTACGGCTGCTGCGCCGGGTAGGAAGGGCTGTGGCCGCTGGGCGGCGGTGCTGACGTGGACAGAGCGGTTCTCCCCGTTGATGAGCATGGCGATGACCGCGCATCAGACCGACGCGCGGGCCCTGTAACTTAACGGCCCCCACCGACAGCCCCGGCGCCCGGGGTGGCCACCTTCAGACCCCGCCCGCATCCCACTCCCCGCGCAAGAGCGGCTATTCGGGCTTCCTGGGACCACTTACGGCCATGCCGTGAAGAAACCGCGATGGAACCGTGCGCTCCTCGGACGCTGTCCGGGTGACCGGCCCGACCGGGCCAGACGTACGACGCCATCCGAAGGAGTGCCCCATGAGGAAGTTGCTCCGCCGCGGTGCCGCCGCCTTCGCGGCCGCCGCCTCGCTCGTACTGATGTCGCTCAACGCCACACCCGCCCAGGCGGACTCGTCGGCCATCCCGTCCGGGATGACGTGGACCGTGCTCGCCAAGGGCGACGGCACGGTCCGGGTGGGCGCCGACTCCACGACCGATCCGTACTACGGCGACACCGTCGCCACCGCGACGCTCCCCATGCTGTGCCTGAGAGTGAACGGCAGCGCGGTGCCGAGCGGGATCACGCCGGACTTCTACGCGGGCTGGGCCCGCGGCACCGTGGCGGCGACGCCGCCCGTGCTGGGCAAGACGCTGACCAGCCGGGCGACGGCGGATGCCATCTGTGCGCAGTACTACGGCGCGGACTGGCGGATGGCCGAGTTCCACGACGGCCGGTACGGCGCCAACCTGGAGGCCAGCGGTGGCTGGTCCTTCTGGGCGTACGGCTACGTCCCGGACGGCACCCGCTTCTGGGCGGCGATCAATGACCAGCCTGCGAACCCGTGGAACTGATGTAAAGTCCTGACCATGTTCGCGCGACTGACCATGACCTGGTGGTGGACCGCTCATCCGGCGGCCCACTGAATCGCGCGCACCCACAGACACACGCGAAGGCCGCCCGAGGGGCGGCCTTCGGCGTTTCCGCGGGTCGTTCCTCCTCTCCGGAAGGAACCCGCCATGCACAACGCAGACGCTTACGCCGTCGTCGCCCGGCTGCTCGCCGACGACTGCCCGCCCTTCGGTCTGCTGCACCGCCGCACCCCAGGACATGCCCCCGACACCGTCGAGGTGCTCATCGGCCCGGCCGGTGAGGTGGAGCGGCTGACCGATATCCCGCTGCCGACCGGGGCGCCGGAGGGCGGCGGGCCGGTGAGCGACGCGCTCGCGCTGGTGCCGTTCCGGCAGATCCGGGAGCGCGGGTTCGACGTACGGGACGACGGGACGCCGCTGGTCGTCCTGCGGCCCGAGACCACGTACGCGCTGCCGCTCGCCGAGCTGCTGGACGCGCTGCCCGCGCATGACGTGCGGGTCGAGGGCGGGCGCTTCGACGTCGGGGACGACGCGTACGCGGAGATCGTGAGCCGGGTCATCGAGGACGAGATCGGCACCGGGGAGGGTGCCAATTTCGTGATCCGACGGACCTTCGAGGGCGAGATTCCAGGCTTCGCGAGTACCGACGCGCTCGCGCTCTTCCGGCGGCTGCTCGCCGGTGAGCGGGGCGCGTACTGGACGTACGTCGTACGGCTGGGCGGCGGGCGGACGCTGGTCGGGGCCAGCCCCGAGGTGCACGTACGGATGTCCGGCGGGACGGTCGTCATGAACCCGATCAGCGGGACGTACCGCTATCCGGAGGGCGGGGCGTCGGTGGACGGGCTGCTGGAGTTCCTGCACGACCCCAAGGAGGTGGAGGAGCTGTCCATGGTCGTGGACGAGGAGCTGAAGATGATGTGCACCGTCGGCGACATGGGCGGCGTCGTGGTCGGGCCGCGGCTCAAGGAGATGGCGCACCTCGCGCACACCGAGTACGAGCTGCGGGGCCGCTCCTCGCTGGACGTGCGGGAGGTGCTGCGGGAGACGATGTTCGCGGCGACCGTCACCGGGTCGCCCGTACAGAACGCGTGCCGCGTGATCGAGCGGTACGAGCCAGGGGGCCGCGGGTACTACGCGGGCGCGCTCGCGCTCATCGGGCGGGACGGCGGCGGCGCGCAGACCCTCGACTCGCCGATCCTCATCCGCACCGCCGACATCGACGGCCATGGTGCGCTGCGGGTGCCGGTCGGGGCGACGCTGGTGCGCCACTCCGACCCGCGGGGTGAGGTCGCCGAGACGCACGCCAAGGCGGCCGGGGTGCTGACCGCGCTCGGCGTGCGGGAGGCGCCCGTACGGTCCGCTACCGGCTTGCGGCCCCGGCTCGCGGACGACCCGCGCGTGCGGGCGGCGCTGGACGCGCGGCGGGCCGACCTGGCGCCGTTCTGGCTGCGGATGCAGGCCGCCGAGCAGCTGCTGTCCGGGCATGCGCTGGTGATCGACGCCGAGGACACGTTCACGTCGATGCTGGCGCATCTGCTGCGGACGGCGGGGCTGACGGTGACGGTGCGGCGATACGACGAGCCGGGCGTCCGGGAGGCCGCCCTGACGCACGACGGGCCGGTCGTGCTCGGCCCCGGGCCGGGGGATCCTGGTGACGCGGCGGACCCCAAGATGCGGTTCCTGCGGGGGCTGACGGCGGAGTTGGTCGCCGGGCACCGGCACGGGCTGCTGGGTGTGTGCCTGGGGCACGAGCTGATCGCGGCGGAGCTGGGGTTGGAGATCGTGCGGAAGGATGTGCCGTTTCAGGGGGCGCAGGAGCGGATCGACTTCTTCGGGCGGGAGGAGACGGTGGGGTTCTACAACACGTTTGCTGCGCGGTGCGATGAGGGGGTGGAGGCGGAGTTGGCGATGCACCGGGTGGAGTTGAGCCGTTCGCCGTCGACCGGGGAGGTGCATGCGCTGCGCGGGCCTGGCTTTGCGGGCGTTCAGTTCCACCCGGAGTCGGTGTTGTCGTTGGACGGGGCGGTGGTGGTGGCGGAGCTGCTCGCTGCGGTGCGCGTGTAGTTCCCCACCCCCCCTTCCCGAACCGGGGCTCCGCCCCGGACCCCGCTCCTCAATCGCCGGAGGGGCTGGAAGTGGGGCACGTCCGCCCCTGGGCCCGCTGCGGGGGCTCCGCCCCCTGCACCCCCGCTCCTCAAACGCCGGAGGGGCTGGGGTGTACCCCCGGCAGTGCGCCCCCGCGAGGGCGACGCCCGTGCCCTCGGGAGGGCACGGGCGTTCGCGTCCGCCGGGCGGGGTGTCAGCTGCTCGCTCCGGCGAGCCGGTCCGGCGTGTCCTGTGCCGCTTCACCGGGCTGCGGCTTCGGCGTCGGGGCCGGGCCCTTGGGGGGCCGCATCAGGAAGACCGCGAGGATGGCGGCGGCCACGACACCGGCGGCTCCGGCCACGAAGCTCGCCGACATCGCGCTGGTGAACGCCTCGTGCGTGGCGGCGACCAGGGGCTTGTCCCCGGTGGAGGCGGCCACGGCGAGCGCGTCGCCGATGGAGTGGCGAGCGGCCTCCGGGGCACCGCTCGGCATGTGACGGGTGAAGGTGCTGGAGAGGACGGCACCGAGGACGGCGACGCCGAGCGCGGCACCGGCCTGCTGAACGGTGTCGTTGAGCGCGGAGCCCACCCCGGCGTGCTCGTCCGGGATGGCGCCCATCATGGCCGCCATCGCCGCCGGCATCGCCAGACCGCTGCCCGCCCCCATCAGACACATCGCCGCCGCAGGCACTCCCCAGCCGCTGTCCGTGGTCATCTGCGACAGCAGCCCGAAACCGGAGGCGATGACCAGCAGGCCCACCACCGCCATGAGCCGATTTCCGGTCTTGGCGAGCAGGGCGGCACTGATGCTGTTGAACGCGAGGGTGGCGACGGCCAGCGGGGTGAAGGCGAGACCGGTCTCGGTGGCGCTGTAGCCGAGGACGAACTGGAGGTACTGGGTCAGCACCAGCATCAGACCGCCGTTGGCGAGCGTCAGCAGGACCAGCGAGAAGCTGGCCCCGGTGAAGACGCGGTCGCGGAACAGCGACAGCGGGATCATCGGGGACGCGGAGCGGGTCTCCCAGACGGCGAAGGCGACCAGGCTGACGACGGTGACGGCGAGCGAGACCTGCGTGCCCAGGTGGGCCAGGCCGCCCTTGGGGAACTCGATGATGGTCCAGATCAGGGCGGTCATGCCGACCATGGAGAGGACCATGCCGAGCGGGTCGGCCTTGCGCCACGGTCCCTTGGACTCGGGCATCAGGGCGAGCGCCGCGATGATCGCCAGGACCGCGATGGGGATGTTGATCAGGAACACGACGCCCCACCAGAAGTGGGCGAGGAGAAGGCCGCCCAGGACCGGACCGCCGACCAGACCGACCATCGCGACCGCGCTCCAGGCGGCGATCGCCTTCGGCCGCTCGGCGTCATCGAAGACGGTGATGAGGATGGACAGCGTGCTCGGCATCACCAGCGCGCCGCCGAGGCCCATCAGGACCCGGCCCAGAATCAGGGCGCCGGGCGTGGTGGCCTCCATCGCCACCACCGAGGCCGCGCCGAACAGCGCGAGCCCGATGATCATCACCTTCCGGCGGCCGAACTTGTCGGAGAGGCTTCCGGCGGTCAGCAGCAAGCCGGCGAAGACCAGCATGTACGAATCGAGGATCCACTGGAGGTCCTGGGCACCGGCCTTGAGGTCCTCGGCGATCGTCGGTATCGCCACGGTGAGGACCATGTTGTCGATGACCAGCACAAGCGTACTGAGACATAACACGATGAGAATGAGCCAGCGACGCGGATGACGATCCATTTCCAACCCCTCGGGATGTGGTGAGCCCAACGGCGGGCTCGGCCGACACCCAGAAAACATACCAGCATCCTGGTTTTTTTCTACCTCCCAGAAAAGCGGGGCCCACCGGCCCCGCTTCGGGTCACTCCCCCGCGTTCACCGCCCCGACTCCCGTCGGCGCATGGCGGCTTCGTACACCCGCGGCCCCCGCTCCGGGGAGAAGTCCATGCGGACCAGGACCCCGGGCACGGCGATGGACGGCATCAGGTGCCGGTAGAGGTCGGCCACCCGCTCGGCCAGGTCCGCCCGCCCGGTCATGATCCGCGAGAAGACCTGGAGACCGGTGAAGGCACCGACGAACAGTTCCGCGAGCGGGGCGACCTCGACATGGGGCAGTATCTCGCCCCTCAGCTTGGCCTCGCCGAAGAGGGACCGCGTGCGCTCGGTCCACGCCTGCATCGGCACCCGCCGGTTGAGGTGATCCTTGGGCGACCCCTGGTCCACGGTGAGGCGTATGCTGCCCCGGACGATGGGGTCTCCGGTGCCCTTCTTGAGCAGATGGGACAGCAACAGCGCCTCGTCCACCGACTCCTGGAGCTTCACCTCCTGCTCCGGGACGGGCGGGAGCAGCGAGACCTGCTCCGCGAGGATCGCCTGGGCCAGCTCCTCCTTCGACGTGAAGTGGAAGTAGAAGGCGCCCTTGGTGACCCCCGACCCCTTCAGTACGTCGGAGATCGTCGCCGCCTCGTACCCGAGCTCGTCGAAGACCTCGGCCGCGGCGACCAGAATCGCACGCCGCGTCCGAATGGCCCGCTCCTGCTGCGCCACAAGCGCCCTCCGTGCCAGACCGTCCCGGAATGAAAAAGAGACTAAACGGTCTGTATTTTACCAGCGGCCGCGAGCGGGTCCTCCCGCCGGGGCGGCGCCCCGGCGGGAGCAGCGGGGTCAGCCGAAGAAGACCTCCGCCTCCGCGTACAGCGACGGGTCCACCGTCTTGAGGCGGGCCGTCGCCTCGGCCAGGGGGACGCGGACGATGTCCGTGCCGCGCAGGGCGACCATCGTGCCGAAGTCCCCGTCCCGCACGGCATCGATCGCGTGCAGACCGAAACGGGTGGCGAGCCACCGGTCGAAGGCGCTGGGGGTGCCGCCGCGCTGCACGTGGCCGAGGACGGTCGTACGGGCCTCCTTGCCCGTGCGCCGCTCGATCTCCTTGGCCAGCCACTCCCCGATACCGGAGAGCCGGACGTGGCCGAAGGAGTCCAGGGACTCGTCCTTGAGGACGGCATCGCCGTCCTTCGGCATCGCCCCCTCCGCGACGACCACGATGGGCGCGTAGCGGATCTTGAAGCGGGATTCGACCCAGGCGCAGATGCGGTCGAGGTCGAAGCGCTGCTCGGGGATGAGGATGACGTTGGCGCCGCCGGCGAGTCCGGCGTGGAGGGCGATCCAGCCCGCGTGGCGGCCCATCACCTCGACGACCAGGACCCGCATATGGGATTCGGCGGTGGTGTGGAGGCGGTCGATGGCCTCCGTGGCGATGTTCACCGCGGTGTCGAAGCCGAAGGTGTAGTCCGTGGCGGAGAGGTCGTTGTCGATGGTTTTGGGGACGCCGACGCAGGCGATGCCGTAGTCGCCGGAGAGCCGGGAGGCGACGCCGAGGGTGTCCTCGCCGCCGATGGCGATGAGCGCGTCGACCTCCTGCTTGGCCAGGCCCTCCTTGACCCGGCGGATGCCGTCCTCGCTGTTGAAGGGGTTGGTGCGGGACGAGCCGAGGATGGTGCCGCCGCGCGGCAGGATGCCGCGTACCGCGCGGATGTCGAGGGGAACGGTGTCGTTCTGGAGGGGACCGCGCCAGCCGTCCCGGAAGCCGACGAAGTCGTAGCCGTATTCCTGTACACCCTTGCGCACGACGGCGCGGATGACCGCGTTGAGACCGGGGCAGTCACCGCCGCCGGTCAGCACTCCGACCCGCATCCTTTTCATCCCTTCTGCCGCTGAAATCCCGAGATTGGGCCCGATACGAGGGCCACGCTAACGGTGATCCAGGTCACAGGGGATGGGGCGAAAAGCGATTCCTGTGTTCACCAAGGGAGTTGGGAGGGAAGTTCACCCGTTCGAGCGGCAGGGCGGCGGACGGGGCTCAGGCGTCGTCCAGCCCCGCCTCGATGGCGTACCGCACCAGCTCCACCCGGTTGTGCAGCTGGAGCTTGCCCAGCGTGTTCTGGACGTGGTTCTGCACGGTGCGGTGCGAGATCACCAGACGCTCGGCGATCTGCTTGTACGAGAGCCCCTTGGCCACCAGCCGCAGCACCTCCGTCTCCCGCTCGGTGAGCTGCGGGGCGACCGGCTGGTCGGCGGTGGCGGGGGCGGGCTCGCTCGCCAGCCGCCGGTACTCGCCGAGCACCAGACCCGCGAGGCCCGGGGTGAACACGGCGTCGCCGACGGCGGTGCGGCGCACCGCGTCGATCAGCTCTTCCGTACTGGCCGACTTCACCAGATAGCCGGTGGCGCCGGACTTGACCGCCTCCAGGACGTCCGCGTGCTCACCGCTCGCGGAGAGCACCAGCACCCGCAGCTTGGGGTGGGCGGCGACGACCTCCTTGCAGACCTCGACGCCGGGCAGCCCGGGCAGGTTGAGGTCGAGCACCAGGACATCGGGCTCGGCGGCCTTGGCCCGGCGGACCGCCTGCGGGCCGTCCCCGGCGGTGGCCACCACGTCGAACCCGGCCTCGGACAGATCGCGGGCGACGGCGTCGCGCCACATCGGGTGGTCGTCCACCACCATCACCGTCACCGGCCGCTCGGCTTCCCGGACGTCGTCGGTCATCGTGCTGTCGTTCCCTTCATGTCCGGTCCTTCGCGTTCAGCGCGGGTTTCGGAACCGTCAGCTCCACCTCGGTGCCCTGGCCCGGCGCCGAGATCCACTCGGCGGTGCCGCCGAGGTCGCGCAGCCGCCCCCGGATCGACAGGGCGACGCCGAGCCGCCCTTCCCGCTCGGCGTCGGCGAGCCTGCCCTCGGGGATGCCGGGCCCGTCGTCCCGTACGGTGACCATCACCGCGTTCGGCTCGTCCTCCAGCAGGATCCAGGCCCGGGCGCCGTCGCCCGCGTGCACCCGCACATTGTCCAGCGCGGCACCGACAGCGGCCGCCAACTCCCCCGCCGCGGCGGCCGGGAGGACCACCGGGGCGCCGGGTTCGGAGAAGGTGACCTGGGATCCGGCGTGCGGGGCGATCAGGGCCCGCAGATCGCAGGGTTCGGCGGCGTCCTCCGGCAGGGCGTCGGCGCAGGCGGGAACGGGATCGGGCGGCGATGCCGGGTCCGTGGCGTCGTCAAGGTCGTGGCGGTCGTCGGGCGCGGCGCGCGGCGGGGTGACCAGACCGGTGGCCACCAGCGAGCGCAGCGCGATCTCCTGCTCCCCCGCCATCCTGCCCAGTTCGGCCGCCTCGCCGCCGATCGCGGCGCCCCGCCGCTGCACCATGGCCAGCACCTGGAGCACGCTGTCGTGGATGTCGCGGGCCAGCCGCTCGCGTTCGCGGGTCGCCGCCTCGATGCGCAGCGCGCGGGCCAGGGTGCGTTCACTGGCGCGGGCGACCTCCACGACGTACCCGATGGCCACGCTCGCCACCCACACCAGCATCAGCATGTGGACGGTGTCCTGGGCGAACCCGCCGCGCTCGATGATGTTGGCCGCGCACACCACGGTCGACGCCCACGCGGCCCACCGCCAGCCGCCCTTGATGGCGAAGCCGAGGACCGCGCCCGCCGTCCATATGGAGGGCAGCGTGGGCGTGCCCTCCGCGATGCGGTCGTGGGTGTCGACCAGCGGGGTGAGCAGGATGCCGGTGATCGCCACCGCCAAATCGCCGATCAGGAAGCGCCGGGTGCAGCGCTCGGCCGAGGAGACCATGCGGAAGGTCAGCGCCGTCCACACGGTCAGCACCGCCATATAGGCGGCGGCGCCCAGCGGACGGTCGTAGTCGTGGAAGGAGTAGACGAAGAGACAGAGCGCGTAGATCAGCGTGAGCACCCGGTAGGCGGTCAGCGCATGCCACAGCGGCTGCTCCACGGACATGCGTACGACACGCTCGCGCTTGGGCTGTAGCGCCAACTTCCCCCCACCCCCGGGCCCGGCGCGACGTTACGCCCCGGTCTTGTCCTTGTCCGTGCTCTCGGCGTCCGTGTTCTCGGCGTCCGTGCTCTTGTCCGTGCCCTTTTCGGCGGCCTTCTCGGCCTTCTCGGCCTTCTCGGCCTTCTCGGCCTTCTTACGGGCCGCCTCCGCGTCCGCGATCTGCCGCTTGGCCGCGGTCGCGTAGATGTCGACGTACTCCTGGCCGGACAGCTTCATGATCTCGTACATGACCTCGTCGGTCACCGAGCGCAGGATGAAGCGGTCGCCGTCCATGCCGTGGTAGCGGCTGAAGTCCAGCGGCTTGCCGATCTTGATGCCGGGGCGCATCAGCTTGGGCATCACCTTGCCCGGCGGCTGGATCTTCTCGGTGTCGATCATCGCGACCGGGATCACCGGCGCGCCCGTCGCCAGCGCGACCCGCGCCAGACCGCCGGGCTTGCCGCGGTAGAGGCGGCCGTCCGGCGAGCGCGTGCCCTCCGGGTAGATGCCGAACAGCTCACCGCGCTTGATGACCTCGATCCCGGCCTTGATCGCGGCCTCGCCCGCGCCCCGGCTGCCCGAGCGGTCCACCGGCAGCTGGCCGACGCCCTTGAAGAACGCCGCGGTCAGCCTGCCCTTGATCCCCGGAGTGGTGAAGTACTCCTGCTTGGCGATGAAGGTGACCTTCCGGTCGAGCATCGCGGGCAGGAAGAAGGAGTCGGAGAAGGAGAGGTGGTTGCTCGCGAGGATGGCCGGCCCCTCGTCGGGGACGTTCTCCAGTCCCTCCACCCAGGGCCGGAAGGCGAGCTTCAACGTCCCACCCACCGACAGCTTCATTGCACCGTAGAACAACCGAGAACCTCCTGTATCCGACGAGGAGACCTTAACCTGCCTACCCCCGGTGGGGCGCGCCGCGTACGCTGAGGTCCCGTTGACCGCTTCACCACCGAACGGAGATCCGTGGTGCCGCTCCTCCCCGGAGCCGAGCCGTTCCGCCACGACGGCGGAGAGATCGGCGTCCTCGTCTGTCACGGCTTCACCGGTTCGCCGCAGTCGGTGCGTCCCTGGGCCGAGCACCTCGCCCGGCGCGGACACACCGTCGCGCTTCCGCTGCTCCCCGGCCACGGGACCCGCTGGCAGGATCTCGCCGTCACCGGGTGGCAGGACTGGTACGCCGAGGTCGACCGGGAGCTGCGGGCGCTGCGCGAGCGGTGCTCCCGGGTCTTCGTCTGCGGGCTGTCGATGGGCGGCGCGCTCGCGCTGCGGCTGGCCGCCCAGCACGGCGCGGAGATCAGCGGCGTCGCCGTCGTGAACCCGGCCAACCGGATCCACGATCCGCTGGCCGTGGCCCTTCCGGTGCTGCGTCATCTGGTGCCCTCCGTCAAGGGGATCGTGAGCGACATCGCCAAGCCGGGTTCCCAGGAATCGGGATACGACCGGATGCCGCTGCACGCCGTGCACTCGATGCGCCGCTTCTACCGGGTGGTCGACGCCGAACTGCCACAGGTGACCCAGCCGCTGCTGGTGATGCACAGCCCGCAGGACCACGTGGTGCCGCCCGCCGACTCCGAGCGCATCCTGAGCCAGGTCTCGTCCCGGGACGTCACCGAGCGGCGGTTGGAGCGCAGCTACCACGTGGCGACGCTGGACTACGACGCCGAGTTCATCTTCGAGGAGACGGACACGTTCATCACCCGGCTGACCGCGGGTATGGGAGAGGACACCGGGGCGCATCCCGGGGACGTCGGCGGGAAGGAGGGGGCGGCGGCCAGTGGCTGAGCGCGATTCGAACGAGAATGAGGCGGGGGCGCGCCGGGACGACGACGCCGCCTTCGCGGCGATCGTCGCCGCGTACGGGGAGGAGCCGCCGGACCCGCCGGGTGCGGAGCGGTGGCCCGTCGCCGAGAACCTGACCGAGAAGTGGGGCCGCGAGGACGCCCACCGCGAGGACCGGCGCGACGACCGCCGCGACGACCCGCTGGCCGAGCTGGACGACGGGCTGGACGACCGGTTCGAGGGCCGTTTCGAGGACGACTTCGACCCCGACGTCGAGGACGACCGCAGGAGCGCGACGCCCCCGGACACCCTCACCAAGCCCGACAAAAGCGACCAGGCCGACAAGGGTGACCCGGACGATGCGGCCGACAAGGGCGACAAGCCCGTCGGCAGCTTCATCGTGTTCGCGCCGGGCGTGGGCCCGCGCGACTGGGATGCCGCGGAGTCCTCCGAGGAGGACTTCGACGAGACCGACGAGGGCCACTTCGTCCCGCCCGAGCCGCCGCCGCTCCCCGAGTCCGACACCACGTCCCGGTTCGCCTGGCTGGGCGTGCTGGGCGGGCCGCTGCTGCTGCTCGGCGTGGTGCTGTTCCAGGTGGAGCTGACCTGGTGGATCACGACGCTGGGCGTCGGCGGCTTCCTGGGCGGCTTCGTCACGCTGGTGATGCGGATGCAGGACAGCGACGACGAGGAGGACGACGACCCGGGGCGCGGCGCCGTCGTCTGACGCTTCCGTCCAGCGGAAGGCTCGGCGGTCCTACGCGGACGCCGCGGCCACGCGGGGCAGCCGGAGCGCGGCCAGGACCGGAAGGTGGTCCGTGGCCGCCCGCAGATCGGCGTCGCCGACACCGGGCAGCCCGGACGGCACCCCACAGCCGATGATCTCGATGCCGTCGGACGCGAACACCGCGTCGATGCGGCGGCGCGGATCACCCGGGTCGAAGGTGGCCTCGCTCCCCCACGGCTCGGTGGCCCAGCCGTCCCGCAGCGTCCCGGCGATGCGGCGGAAGGCGCGGCCGTCGGGCTGCTCGTTGATGTCCCCGGCGGCGACGGCGTACGGCACGTCGAGCGCGGCGACCCGGTCCAGCAGCATCCCGGCCTGGTCGTAGCGCTCGGCCGCGGCCAGGCTCAGATGGCAGCTGACGACGCCGAGGCGAATACCGTCATCGTCCCGGTGGCCGCCGCCGAAGCGCAGTACGGCGGTGGCGAAGCCACGCCGGTGCAGGCCGGGGACGCGGGGCAGCAGGATGTCCTCGGCCCGCTCGACCTGGGCGCGCAGCGAGGTGAGGATCATGGGGCCGGTGGCGGTGGCCCCGCCCGTGGCGTAGACGAGGCCGGTCTCGCGGGCCAGCCGGGCGACGGCCTTGCGCCAGCGGAAGAAGCGCGGCGCCTCCTGGACGCAGACCACATCGGGGGCGCAGGCCCGGATCACCCGGGCAAGCGCCTCGCGGTCGTCGCGCAGTGAGCGGATGTTGTAGCTGAGCACCCGCACCACGGCCGCGTCCGGGCCGGTGGTGGAGGCGGGCAGATCCGCGAGCACCACGGTCCCCCCTCTGGCCGTCAGCCCTGGCGGGCGAGGTCGGCCGCGCCGACCAGCCCGGCCTTGCCGCCGAGCTGGGCGGCCAGCACCTGGGCGTGCGGCCGCCACTGGTTGCCGACCAGCCAGCGGCGGAACGACTTGCGGATCGGCTCCAGGACGAGATCGCCCTCGTCGGAGACCCCGCCGCCGACGATGAACGCCGAGGGGTCGAAGAGCGAGGCGAGGTCGGCGAGCCCGGCCCCGGCCCAGCGGGCCAGCTCGCGGAAGGAGTCGATGGCGACCGGGTCGCCCTGGCGGGCGGCGTCGCTGATGTGCTTGCCCTGGATGTTCTCGGCGGTGCCGTCGCCGAGGCCGAGCAGGACCTCGGCGTTCTCCGGGGTGGCGGCGGCGCGCTGCTTGGCGTAACGCACCAGGGCGCGGCCGGAGGCGTACTGCTCCCAGCAGCCCTGGCTGCCGCAGCCGCACAGCAGACCGTCGGGGACGACCCTTATGTGGCCGAACTCGGCCGCGACGCCGAAGCGGCCGCGGTGCAGCTTGCCGCCGATGATGATGCCGCCGCCGAGGCCGGTGCCGAGCGTGATGCACACGACGTCGTCGTGGCCCGCCCCGGCGCCGAACCGGTACTCGCCCCACGCGGCCGCGTTCGCGTCGTTCTCGACGACGACGGGCAGGCCGACGCGCTGCTCGACCTTGTCCTTCAGCGCCTCGTGCCGCCAGTTGATGTTGGGCGCGAAGAGCACCGTGGCGCGCTTGTCGTCCACGTAACCGGCCGCGCCGATACCGACCGCCTCGACGTCATGCCCGGCGCTGACCTTGCGCACCGCGTCCGCGATGGCGTCGACGACTCCCTCGGGGGTCGGCGGGGTCGATACCTTGCTCGTTTCGAGAATCGAGCCCTCTTCGTCGACCACGCCAGCCGCGATCTTCGTGCCGCCGATGTCGACGCCGATGGTGAGTCCCATGAGTCCCTCAGTTATTTGGTCGAACCCCGCCACGGCTAACGGTACCGGAGGTAGTGCTCAATCGAGGTCGATGTGTTCACTACTCGAACTCTGACCTTCGTCTCCGGGAGACGCGCCCCCGTCGTCGCCACTCCGGGTCCAACGCTCCTCCTGGCCCGTCACGGCGGCGCGATAGGCGGCGAGCAGTTCGCTTCCGGCGCTGGCGAGATGCTCGAATACGTCGGGATTGCGCTCTATGACCGGCTCAACGGCCGCCTTCGCCCCTGCGATCAACTGTTGTACGGCCCCCTCCACCGCCGTACCGGCGAGCGGGGTCTGGAGCCCGGCCAGCTTCTCCGCGACGGCGTCGGCCAGCTTGCGCAGCTCCTCCGCGGCGCTGCCCGGCTCCTCACGGCCCGCGCCGCCCTCCCGGGCCCGCCGCCGTTCCTTCTCGGCGGCCAGGTCCTCGGCGCAGGCGCGCTCCCAGGCGTCGGGGTCGATCTCGGTGACCGGTACGTCGGTGCCGGGGCTGTCGGCGGGGCGCTCGGTGGCATCGCTCATGGCGAACTCCTGCGGCGGGGAGGCTGGCTGTCCGGTTCGTTCGTTCAACCGGACTTGCTCTCGACGTTACCGGAACGACGGGCCTCGGTCAGAGCCCGCGGAGGGGCGTACGGGAGGTCAGGGCCGCTTCGGCCACAGGTCGGGGTCCGGGGTGAAGCGGACCTGGAGATGGCCGTCGCGCAGCCCGGCCCCGGAGACCGTGCAGCGGCGCAGCGCGGACGGCAGCGGCAGCACACGGTGGAACGGTCCGACCGTGACGATCAGTTCGTCGCCGCGCCGGACCAGGCCCAGCCCGTCCCGGGAGGCACCGGGAAGCGGCAGCCGCCACAGCAGCACCCCCTCGTCGGCCAGCCGGTCCTCGACGGTCCACGGGTCGGCCGCGGGGCGGTCCGGCCGCGGGTCGGGCGCCCCGACGGGACCGGCCAGCGCGCCCAGCCCGGCGGCCGGTCGGGGCCCGCCGCCCCCGCCGGAGACCACCACCCCGGAGACCACCCCGGGGGCGTCACCGGGGCCACTGTCGGCGGTGTCGGCGGCATCGGTGGCGTCCCCGAGGCCCTGCGGATCGCGGCCCAGATGCGGCAGCTCGCGGACCGGCACGGCCGGCGCCCACTGCTCGTACAGCTCCTTCAGCGCGGCCTGCTGCTGCCCGGAGAGCGCCCCGAGCCACGGGTCGGGGGTGCCGGTGGGCAGCAGCCGGTTGGCGACGACCGACTCCACGCGGCAGCCGTGCAGCGCGAGCCCGGCGCGGGCGGTGCGCAGCGCGCGGTCGGCGAGCGGCCCGGGCTCCACCACCACCCGTACGGTCGTGGCCTCCGACTCCAGGACGCCCTGGACGGCGGCCAGCTCGCGCTCCCAGCGCTCGGCGGTCTCGTACAGCTTCTGCGCGGGCATCGGCATCCCGGCCAGCTGCGCCAGCATCGGCCGCAGCGCGCGGGCCGCCTGCCGCTCGGCGGGCAGCAGCCGCCGCAGATAGCGGCGCAGCTGTTCGGGCAGGGCGAGCAGGGCGACGGTCTCCGGCGCGGGCGGCAGGTCGACCACGAGGACGTCCCAGCCGGTGCCGGGCGGGGCGGTCTGCGCGGCGCGCAGCGCCCGCAGCAGCGCGACCGACTCCACGCCGGGGAGCGCGGTCAGCTCCTCGCCGTCCAGCGGGGTCGAGCCCAGCATGTCGAGCATGCCGCGGCCGCGGTCCTGGAGGACGGTCAGCTCGTCGCGGAACCACTCCTCGGTCACGACCCGGGCCGCCCACAGCCCGGGGATCAGCGCGACGGGTACGGACCACGGCAGCCGGTCGGCGCTGCGCCCGGGCGCGCCGCGCAGCGGGCCGATGCCGAGCAGTGCCTCGGGCGTGCCGTCCCGGTCCGCGGTGAGCAGCAGGGTGCGCTGTCCCTCGCGGGCGGCGGCGAGGGCGGTCGCGGCGGCCACGGTGGTGCGGCCCGCGCCGCCCGTACCGGTGACGAGGACCGTACGCATGAAGAGAGCCTCCGGCAGGGTGGTACGTGGGTGTGCGGCGCGGCTCCCGGTGGCCGCCCCCGCCGGAGCGTACCCCGCCACCGGCCCGCGCCCCGCCCGATGGCGGCCGCGCGCCGATGGGCGGCTACGCTGCCTCGACGCGCTTCTTCAGGCCCGCGAGCGCCCGGTCGATGATGACCTTCTCGGCCTTGCGCTTGATCATGCCGAGCATGGGGATCTTCACGTCGACGGTGAGCTGGTACGTCACCTCGGTGCTCTTGCCGCCGTCCAGCGGGGCCAGCCGGTAGGAGCCGTCGAGGGTGCGCAGCATCTGGGACTTGAGCAGGGACCAGCTGACCTGGTCGCCGCTCCAGGTGTACTGGAGCGTGTAGTCGTCCTTGATGGCCCCGGCGTCGAGCACCATCCGTACCTGCTCGCCGCGCCCCTGCCCGTCCTTGGTGAGGATGTCGGCCTCCTTCACCTCACCGGACCACTCCGGGTAACGGTCGAAGTCGGCGATCACTTCCATCACGTCGGCCGGGGCCGCCTCGATCGTGATGCTCGAGCTGGTGTGTTCCGCCATCGCCGTGGCTCCTCCGTACCGGTCCGCCGCATGGGGTGTCTGCCGGTGAAGGCTATCGCGGGTGGGTCACCACTCCAGGGTCCAGGGGGTCCCGGAGGAGGCGAAGTGTCCGACGTTGACGCATTCGGTGGCGCCGATCCGCATGCGGCGGGCGAGCGGCTGGTGGACATGGCCGAAAAGCGAATAGCGGGGCCGGAGGGTGTGGATCGCGTCCAGCAGCGCCTCGCTGCCGCGCTCGAAGCGGCGGGCGACGGTGTCGTAGCAGAGGTCCGGCACCTCGGGCGGGATGTGGGTGCACAGCACGTCCACCTCGCCGCGGCCGCCGAGCGCCGCGATCTTCTCGGCGTACGCCTCGTCGTCGATCTCGTACGGGGTGCGCATCGGGGTGCGCAAGCCCCCGCCGACGAAGCCGAAGACGAGACCGCCGATCTCGACCCGCTCGCCGTCGAGGATCGTGGTGCCGGGTTCGGCGTATTCAGGCCAGAGCGCCGGTATGTCGACATTGCCGTAGGTGGCGTACGTCGGGGCGGGGAAGGCGGCGAACAGCTCGGCGTATTGCCTGCGTACGGCGGACTCGATGGCCGCGTGGCGGTCCATCCCGTCCCACAGCCGGTTGCCCAGTTCGCGGGCCTCCTCGAAGCGGCGGGCGGTGCGGAGTTCGACCAGGCGGTGGGCGTTCTCGACGCCGAAGAGGTCGGGGAAGATGCCGCGGGAGTGGTCTGCGTAGTCCAGGAAGAGGACGAGGTCGCCGAGGCAGATCAGGGCGTCGGCCCCGTCTCCCGCCTTCCCCAGATCCTGACTGTTCCCGTGCACGTCACTCACCACGTGGACTCGCATGCGTGTCACCCTAAGACCTGTGACCATCCGTCCGTAAGGTGTTCCGTTCGCAGTGACCCGCGTCCACCTGCGGTTCCTTCCGGGCCCCGGTGGCGGTCGACTAGTCTGCGGGCAGCATGAGGGCGGTGTGTGACGCATAAAACATCTGTACGGAAACCCCTATCCCACAGCCATACCGATGGGTAACGTCCGGGCAGTCCAGCACCCCCCATTGCCCTGTAGCGGCGCCGGCGCCCACGAGGAGCAGCAGTCTTGCGCGAGTTCAGCCTTCCGGCCCTGTACGAGGTTCCGGCCGACGGCAATCTGACGGACCTCATCCAACGCAACGCGGCGCAGCACCCGGATGTCGCGGTGGTCGGCCGCAAGGTCGACGGCCGGTGGGAGGACGTCACCGCGGCGGACTTCCTGGCCGAGGTGCGCGCCGCCGCCAAGGGCCTGATCGCGGCCGGGGTGTCGGCGGGCGACCGGGTCGGCCTGATGTCGCGCACCCGCTACGAGTGGACGCTGCTGGACTTCGCCATCTGGAGCGCGGGCGCCATCACCGTGCCGGTGTACGAGACGAGTTCACCGGAGCAGGTGCAGTGGATCCTCAGCGACTCGGGCGCGGTCGCGGTCCTCGTCGAGACCGGTGTGCACGAGGCGGCCGTGGAGTCCGTGCGGGACACCCTGCCCGAGCTGAAGCACGTCTGGCAGATCGAGGACGACGCGATCGGGACGCTGGGGACGCTGGGTTCGGACGTCAAGGACGAGACGGTGGACGAGCGCTCCTCGCTCGCCAACGCGGACTCCCCCGCCACCATCGTCTACACCTCGGGCACCACCGGCCGCCCCAAGGGCTGTGTCCTGTCGCACCGCAGCTTCTTCGCCGAATGCGGCAACGCGGTGGCGCGGCTCAAACCCATCTTCGCCACCGGTGACTCCTCCGTGCTGCTCTTCCTCCCGGAGGCGCATGTCTTCGGGCGGTTGGTGGAGATTTGCGCGGTCCTGGCGCCGATCAAACTCGGGCACGTTTCGGACATCAAGACGCTCACCGATGAACTCGCCGCGTTCCGGCCGACCTTGGTGCTGGGCGTCCCGCGCGTCTTCGAGAAGGTCTACAACTCGGCGCGGGCCAAGGCCCAGGCCGAGGGCAAGGGAAAGATCTTCGACAAGGCCGTCGACGCCGCCATCGCCTACAGCAAGGCGCTGGACACCCCGGCCGGGCCGTCCTTCGGACTCCGGCTCAAGCACAGGGTCTTCGACCGGCTGGTCTTCAGCAAGCTGCGCGCCGCGCTCGGCGGCCGCGCCACCCACGCCATCTCCGGCGGCGCCCCGCTGGGCGAGCGGCTCGGCCACTTCTACCGGGGCATCGGCTTCACGGTGCTGGAGGGGTACGGCCTGACCGAGTCCTGCGCGGCCACCACCTTCAACCCGTGGGACCGGCAGAAGATCGGCTCGGTCGGCCAGCCGATGCCGGGCACGGTGGTCCGCATCGCCGACGACGGCGAGGTGATGCTGCACGGGGACCATCTGTTCACGGAGTACTGGAACAACGAGGCGGCGACGGCGGAGGCGCTGGCCGACGGCTGGTTCCACACCGGGGACGTCGGCACCCTCGACGAGGACGGCTACCTCACCATCACCGGCCGCAAGAAGGAGATCATCATCACCGCGGGCGGCAAGAACGTCGCCCCCGCTGTGATCGAGGACCGCATCCGGGCGCACGCCCTGGTCGCCGAGTGCATGGTCGTCGGCGACGGCCGCCCGTTCGTGGGCGCGCTGATCACCCTGGACGAGGAGTTCCTGCCCCGCTGGGCCGCCGAACACGGCAAACCGGACGGTGCGACGGCGGCCGAACTGCGCGAGGACGCCGATCTGCTGGCCGAGATCCAGACGGCGGTGGACGACGGCAACGCGGCGGTCTCGAAGGCGGAGTCGGTGCGGAAGTTCCGGGTCCTGACGCAGCAGTTCACCGAGGACTCGGGGCATGTGACGCCCTCGCTGAAGCTCAAGCGGAACGTGGTGGCGAAGGACTTCGCGACGGAGATCGAGGCGCTGTACGGGGGCTGAGCCCGCGCTGCTTCTCTCGGACAGGGCCCGGGGCTTCCCCGGGCCCTTCGTCGTCTGGGCCCGGGGCTTCCCTCGGCCCTTCGTCGTCAGAGCAGCGAACGCAGCCGGTCCGCCAGCAGATCCCAGCGCCAGCGCTCCTCGACCCAGGCGCGGCCCCGCTCGCCCATCCGGCGGCGCAGCGCCTCGTCCTCCAGCAGGGCCACGATCCGCTCCGCGCTCTGCTCCGCGGAGCCGCCCGGCACCACCCACCCGGTCTCGCCCTCCAGCACCGCGTCCGGTGCGCCGCCGGAGTCCCCGGCGACCACCGGAAGCCCGGTCGCGGACGCCTCCAGGTAGACGATGCCCAGGCCCTCGACGTCCAGCCCGCCCCGCCGCGTACGGCACGGCATGGCGAAGACGTCGCCCGCGCCGTAGTGGGCGGGCAGCTCCTCCCAGGGCACCGGGCCGGTGAAGCGTACGGATTCGGCCACGCCCGTCGTCTCCGCGAGCCGCCGCAGATCCCTCTCGTACGGCCCACCGCCCACGATCAGCAGCACCGCGTCCGGCACCCGCTTCAGGATGTGCGGCATCGCCTCGATCAGCGTGTCCTGCCCCTTGCGCGGCACCAGCCGCGATACGCACACCACGACCGGCCGCTCCGCGAGCCCCAGCCGGGCCCGGATCTCGTCCCCGCCCGAGCCGGGGTGGAACGTCTTCTCGTCCACCCCGGGCGGCAGTTGCACCATGCGGGCGGCCGCCTCGGGCGTGAGGGCTTCCGCGATGCGGGAGCGGGTGTACTCGCCGAGGTAGGTGATCGTGTCCGTACCCTCGCCGATCCGGCGCAGCAGCGCGCGGGAGGCGGGGAGCTGGGCCCAGGCCGCCTCGTGCCCGTGCGTCGTCGCCACCGCCCGCTCGGCCCCCGCCTTGCGCAGCGCCGGGGCCATCAGCCCCAGCGGCGCCGCGGCCCCGAACCACACCGAGCCGCAGCCGTGCTCGCGCAGCAGCTCGGTGGCGCGGCGGGTGACGCGGGGGGTGGGCAGCAGCATCGTCGTACGGTCGCGGATGACGGGGAACGGCTGCTCGGCGTCGAACCGGGCGGTGGCCTCCTTGCCCTCTGCTCCGCGCTTCCAGGTGGAGGCGTAGACGACGATTCGCTCCGGGTCGAGGCGGAGGGCGATGTTGTGCAGGAACGCCTGGATGCCGCCGGGGCGGGGCGGGAAGTCGTTCGTCACGAGCAGGGTCTTGTCCATCGTGGCCGACAGTACCGGGTGGGCGCGGCGCGGTGCCTCGTCCCCCACCCCGCCCCTCCCCGACCCCGGGGCTCCGCCCGGCCCCCCGCCCCTGCAAAACGCCGGAGGGCTCGCCCCTGCACCCCCGCTCTGGGGTGTAACTGGTTGTGGGCAATCGTTCCGCAGGGCGGAACGGGTGGGCACAACCCGGCCACCGGCCCGCACCCGGCAACGAAGCCCCAGGCGCCACCCGGCGGAGCCGCGCCCAGCCCCGGGACCGGCCCCGGTACGGGGGGTCCGGGGCAGAGCCCCGGTTTCGGGGAGGGGCGGGGTGGGGGCTAACCCGGGGCTAACCCAGGACTCCGGCCACGTACTTGCGCCACTCGGCCGTGAAGTCCGTCAGGCTGACGTTCAGCACATCGCGCAGGCCCGCCTCCACCGCGCCCTCGCGCCGCGGAGCCGCGCCCACCGCGCGGTACAGGGCGACCAGCTTCCCCGCACCCCAGCGGTCGGCGATCATGCGGCAGGCCAGCCAGCCCTGTTCGTAAGCCTCGGAGAGCCGGTCGGGGCGGCTGCCGAAGCGGAAGGACTCGTCGGGCGGGAGGGCCTTCGGGAGGCGGCCGGAGGCGACGGACTCGGAGAGTTCGGGGGCGACTTGGCGCGGGGTGCGCCCGGGGGTGCGGTAGCCGGTCCAGTCGGCGAAGCCCTCGGAGAGCCACAGCGGTGTGGAGGCGGTGGTGGCGGCACGCGTGGCGACGTGGGCCGTCTCATGGGTGACCACGACCTGGCGGCCGAAGTCACCGAGCGCCCGGTACGCATCGGGGTTGACGATCACGCGGTCGGCCGGTGAGGAGTCGCTCGCGCCGCCGACCTCGCCGGTGGTGACGGCCGCGATGCCCCGGTAGCCGCTCGCGGAGGCGCCCAGCAGGGCGGCCATCCGGTCCAGCGAGGCGGGCACCTCGACGACGACGCGCCCGGCCCAGGAGCCGGGCCAGACCCGGTCGAGGGCGGGCACGGCCCGGTCGGCGGTGGCGGCGACGCCGCGCAGCAGCCTGCGGTTCTGGCCGACGCCGAGGACGAGGCTGTGCTTGCCGCGGACGACGTCGACCCGGCCCTGGTCCCAGAGCTGGTCGACGCCGCGTTTGCCGTCGACCCGGCCGTCGTCGTCGGCGATGAACCACCGCCCGTCGCGCTGCGCGAGCGTCAGGTACTGGGGGGCGACGACGGGGGCGGTGTCGTATCCGGCGAGCCGGTAGCGGAGTTCGACCTGGGCGGCGAGGCGGCGGCCGGTGCCCTCCGCGGGCCGGAAGCCGCCGGTGTGCACCAGCCGGTACGTCCAGGAGCGCAGCGGTACGGCGGACAGGCGGCGGAACACCCGCCGCTGCTCGGCCCGGTAACCGGCCGAGCCGCGGTCGACGGTGGCGAGGAAGGCGGCCGCGTCCCGGCCGCGTACCGCCGCGGCGCGCCGGTCGAGCATGCGCTGCACGGCGCGCCCGTCGCGCCCCGCGGGGTCGTCGGGCGGAACGGTCGTGCCGCACGCGGTGAGCGCGGCCAGCGGCAGCGCCCACACCACCGGCAGACAGAGTGCCGTCCGCCATCGCCCCGATCTCCACCGACCCGTCACGCCATAGATCGTACGAGCCGCCGCCGTGCTTCAGACGCGCGTGACGGAAAAGATCGGCATCATGCCGACGGGGTCGTAGCGGACCGCCGCGCCGGGGTAGGGCGCGTGGATCACCCGCCCGCCCCCGGCGTACATGGCGACGTGCCCGGCGTCGGAGCGGTAGACGACCAGGTCGCCGGGGCGGGCCTGGGACAGCGGCACCGACTGTCCGGTGTGCGCCTGGGCCTGGGAGGTGCGCGGGATCGCCACCCCGGCCCGGCGGTAGGCCCATTGGGTCAGCCCGGAGCAGTCGAAGGCGGTGGGCCCGGCCTGGCCCCAGGCGTACGGCAGGCCGACCGCGGCCCGCGCCGCGCCGAACGCCGCGGCGGCGCGCGGCGAGGACGGCGGCGGACCGGGTGTTGCGTGCGCGGTACCGGGGGGCGCGCCCGGCACGGCGTGCGCCCCGTGTCCGTCCCCGTCGCGCGAGGCGCGTGCGTACGCCTCCCACTCCCCCGGCCGCAGCGCGCCCAGCAGCCGTCGCGCGGTGGCCAGCTTGCGCTGCACCTCGCGCTTGTGGCGGGCGACGGCCAGGCGGCTGCGCTCCAGCTTCAGCAGCCGGTCGGCGGCCTCCGCGCGCTGCTGCCGCAGGGTGCGCTGGGCACGGGCCAGGATCCGCAGCTGACCGGCCTGACGGCTGGTGATGCGGTCCAGCATGGCGGCCCGGTCAAGGTAGTGGGCCGGGTCGGAGGAGAGGAGGAGGGCGAGGCCCGGGTCGAAACCGCCGGTGCGGTACTGCCCGCCCGCGATCGCGCCGAGCGCCACCCGCATCCGGTTGACCCGCTCCTGGCCGCGGGCCGCGCGGTCCTGGAGGCGGTCCGTCTCCCTGCGCAGCCGGTGGGCGCGGGTGTCGGCCGCGTTGTAGCGCTCGGTGGCCCGCTCCGCCTGCTCGTAGAGCCGGTCGATCTGGTCGGCCGCGGGCCGGTCGGCGGCCATCCGGTCTGCCGCGGTCCGGGCCGAGGGGTGGCCCGCCGTGGTGTCGTGGGGCTCGGCCAGGGCCGGGGCGGCCAGCGCGGCGCCGGTGGCGGCGGCCGCAGAGGCGGCGGTCCAGACGACGGTGGCCCGGACGGGCCCGGGCTTCGAGAAGCGGCGAGAGGACGCCATGGGGAGCCGCACTCCCTTCCGCGGAGTCGGTGAGGAACTGCGCGCAGACAGTAGCGGCGTGACCACCCGGGGTCCAAAGCCGATCGCGGGCACACAAACTGATGCCCCGCCGGAGACCGCAGGTCACCGACGGGGCGGGAGTCGTGGGGAGTTGTCCCGATTCGCCCGAACGGACGTCGTCAGACCCTCACGCCAAACTGGAACGGCATGTTGTCCATCGACTCGTAGCGCACATTGGCCCCGGGCTTGGGGGCGTGCAGCACCTGCCCGTTGCCCGCGTACAGACCTATGTGGTGCAGGTCGCTGTAGAACATCACCAGGTCGCCGGGCTTCAGCTCGCCGCGGCCGATCTGCGTACCGGCGTTGGCCTGGTCCTGGGAGATGCGCGGCAGCTGGACCCCGGCCTGCTGGTACGCCCAGCCGGTGAGGCCGGAGCAGTCGAAGGAGGACGGGCCGGTGGCGCCCCAGACGTACGGCGAGCCGATCTTGGTCTTGGCGGCGGCCAGCGCCGCGGCGGCACGCTGCGAGTCGGGCACGTCGCTGCCCAGGTCGACCCGGCTGCTGGCGCGGTTGGCGCGCTCCCGCTCCTCCTCCGCGAGCTTGGCGCGCTCCTGCTCGGTGAGGGTGTTGAGGAGGTTGCGGGCCTTGGTGAGCTTGCCCTGGATCTCCTTCTTCTTCTCGCCCAGGGCCTTCCGGGTGTCCGCCAGGTCCTGGAGCTTGGTGGACGCCTCCTCGCGCTGCTGCTTGAGCGTGCGCTGCTTGTCGGCGATCTTCCGCAGGGACTCGGCCTGCTTGCCGCTCACCTGGTCGAGGGTGGACGCCTTGTCGAGGTAGGTATCCGGGTCGGAGGAGAGGATCAGCTGTACGGAGGGGTCGATACCGCCGGTGCGGTACTGGGCGGTGGCCATCGAACCCAGGCCGTCGCGCAGCTTGTTCAGGTCCTGCTGGCCGCGCGCCACGTTGTCCTGGAGGTCGCCGACCTGGCTCTCCAGCTTCTCCTGCTTCTCCTTGGCGCCGTTGTACTTCTCGGTCGCCTGCTCCGCCTCTTCGTAGAGCTTGTCGACCTGCTCCTTGACGTCCTTCTTGTCCTGCTTCGGGGCGGCCTGGGCGGCCTGGGACGTGAGCGCGACGGCGGCTGCGGCGGTCGCCGTGAGTACGGATACCCGAGTGCGGCTCGGCTGCTTGGGTCGACGGTGGGACGCCACGAAGGCGAGCTCCTTCTTCCTCCGGCCGCCTACCAGGGGTTGAGGTGCGACCCCGGGCTCCACGGATACGCCGCGGACTCGGCGGTACCCCCGCTGTCACCCCGGATGGGTGATCAACCGCGCGAAGGTTCGAGCCGACATTAGTGACCCTGCCGTGATCCGTTCAAATCCCGACGACAAAAAAATTGGCTACGGACGCATCTTTTACAAACATCGCACGGGCAGTGACGGTCAATTGACACTGTGCTGATGCTTAGCACCCGTCAGGTGCGCGCAAGTCGCTTCAGCAACAGGGCGGATGCCACGGGGCGCGCTCCGGCGCGTGCGACCCCGTCCGCGACCTCGCGGTCGGTCGACACCACGACCACCGGACGGCCCGGCGGCTCGGCCCGCACCAGCTGCCGGATCAGCTCGTCCGCCGTCACCCCGGGCTTGCTGAACAGCACCCGGACCCCGCGCGGCGGCGCCAGCAGCACCGGAGCGGCCAGCTCCGCCCCGTCGAAGACACACGTCATCTCCGCGCCCGTCTGCGCCGCGAGCACCGCGAGCCCGCCCAGCAGCCGCAGCCGCTGCTTCTCCAACGGCATCGTCGGATAGCCGGTCTTGGTGACGTTGTAGCCGTCCACCACCAGGTGCGCCTGCGGCAGCGCAAGCAACTGGTCCAGCAGCGCCGGATCCATCTCCGACAGCGCCCTGGTCGCTATGTCCTTCGGCGTCATCTTCCCCGGCTCGACCGCGTCCACCGTGTCCGCCGGGTGCATCGACGCGGGCGGCAGCGCCAGTTCGCGGCGCAGCCCCTGGGCCGCGTCCAGCACCGTGTCCAGCAGCAGCCGCAGCCGCATGTCCTCCACGCTGCGGCCCTCGCGCACCGCCCGCCGGCTCGCCTCCAGCGCCGACTCCGCCTCCGCCAGCCGGGCCCGCAGCCGCCGCGCCTCACCGTCGGCGGCCGCCTGCCGCGACGCGGCCTCCGACCGCACGGTCTCCAGCTCGCCCTCGACCTTGCGCAGCGCCGCCGCCCCGCGCTTCACATCGCTCTGCGCGCTGCGCAGCTTGCGCTGCACCGCGTCCGTCTCCTTGCGGGCCGCGTCCAGCTCGGCGCGGACCCGGTCGGTTTCCTTGCGCGCCGCCGAGCGGGCGGCCGCCAGTTCCTCGCGCAGCCGCTGAAGCTCGCGTTCGGCCTCCTCGCCCGCCCGCTCGGCCGACGCCCGCTGGGCCTCCTCGCCCGCCGCCTCGACGAGCTTCACCCAACCCACGGGGCGCAGCACGTACGCCACCGCCGCGACGTCCACCGGATCCGCGGCCGCGGGCGGCGAACCGCCCTCGATGGCCTCGGTCAGCTCCGTCTGGGTCTCGCGCAGCCGCTGCCCGATCCGCTGCCGGAAGACGGGGTCGCTCTCCACCGCGGCGGCCATCGCGTTGCCCGCGAACTTGGCGCGCCGGTTCGGGGTGAAACGGGCGTACTGCCGCAGCTGGGGTGGCAGTTCGGTGACCGTCAGACCACCGAACGCATCCGCGACCAGCGCCACCACGCGCCGCCGCACCCCTTCCGGCAGGGGGCGGTCCAGCGCCTCGGTGACGCCCTCGGCGTCACCGGCCGCCTCGCGGCCGCCGGTCCGGTCCACCACCTTCTCCTCGCTCCGTGTCTCAGGCCCTCGCGTTCGCACTTGGACGGTCCACCAGCTCGATCTGGTCGACCGCGTTGCACCAGCGACAACGCACTGACTCAATGGTCTCACTGACCACATCGCACTCCTCGACCCGAGGCTCCCCCGCCAGGTCCAGGTGGATGAACTCGACCGCCTTCGTCGAGCGCGTCACATCGAAACGGGTGAGGTTGCCGCACAGCGTGCAGCGCCAGCGGGTCTCGGCTGTCGGCGTGGGAACGGCCATGGTGTCGGGTCCTCGCTACTCGGGCTCATCGGCGTCCTGTAACCCTACGGCCTGAGCCCTGGGCGTTGTCGGGCCCGTACCCCGCCCCCGGGCGGCGGCGAGGCGCTCTGTGCAGGTTGTGCCGGGTACGCGATGATCTGCCCATGATCGAGAAGTCGGCGGGGTCCGGCCGTCCCGTGATGACGTACGCCCTCATCGTCACCTGCTGCCTGATCTTCGTCCTCGGACCGGCCTCCGGGCTCGACCCCCGCTACGGCTCCGGCGGGGACCTCCTCCAGGCACAGACCTCGTACTTCGAGCGCTGGGGAGTCGTCCCCAGCGCCCTGTGGAGCGGCACCCCCGCCGAGCCGCTGACCCCGCTGACCGCGCTCTTCGTCCACGGCAACTGGCTGCATCTCCTCGGCAACATGCTGTTCCTCTACGTCTTCGGGGCGATGACCGAGGAGCGCATGGGGCGTATGCACTTCGCGCTCTTCTACCTCGTCACCGGCTATCTCGCGCTCCTCGGCTACGCAGCCGCCCACGCCTCCTCGCCGCAGACGCTGGTCGGCGCCTCCGGTGCCATTTCCGGCGTCCTCGGCGCCTTTTTATGGCTCTTTCCGCGCGCCCGGGTGACCAGCCTGTTCCCGTTCCTGTTCTTCCTCCCGCTGCGCTTCCCCGCCTGGGCCGTACTGATCTTCTGGGTCACCCTCCAATGGCTCGCCGCCCGCCAGGCCGACGCCCGCCCCGGAGTGGCCTACCTCGCCCATCTCGTGGGCTTCACCCTGGGATTTCTCTACGCGTGGGCCCGCTTCGGGCGGCCGGATAGAGTGGGCGGCGCAGCCAGGGCCAGCGAGGGAGAAAGCCAGCCGTGATCACTTCGATCGTGCTCATCAAGACCAGCGTGGACCGGATCCCGGAGATCGCCGAGAAGATCGCCGCGATCGAGGGCGTGAGCGAGGTCTACTCGGTCACCGGGGCGCACGATCTGATCGCCATGGTGCGGGTGGCCCAGCACGACGACCTCGCGGACATCATCCCGGGCCAGATCTCCAAGGTCCCCGGCGTGGCCTCCACCGAGACCCACATCGCGTTCCGCACCTACTCCCAGCACGACCTGGAAGCCGCCTTCGCCATCGGCCTCGACAGCTGACTAGCGGGCGGGGACGCAGCGGCCGTCCTCCGTGCGGTAGTCCCACTTCGCGCCGTCCCGGACCAGCTCCTTCACCGCCCGGACGAAGCGCTCCACGTGCTCGTCCGGAGTGCCCGCGCCGAAGCTGACGCGGATCGCGTTCAGGGAGCGCTCCCCCGGGGCGGCCTCGGGCGCGCCGCACTCCCCCGGGTCGCCGGGCTCGCTGCCCAGCAGGGTCCGCACCAGCGGATGCGCGCAGAACAGCCCGTCCCGTACGCCGATCCCGTACTCCGCGGACAGCGCCGCCGCGAAGTGCGAGCTGTTCCAGCCCTCCACCACGAACGACAGCACACCCACGCGCGGCGCGTCGTCGCCGAACAGCGACAGCAGCCGTACCTGGGGCACCTCCGCCAGCCCCTCCCGCACCTTCGCGATCAGCTGCCGCTCCCGCGCCACCAGGCCGTCGAACCCGGCCTCGGACAGCGCCTTGCACGCCGAGGCGATCGCGTACACCCCGATCACGTTCGGCGAACCGGCCTCGTGCCGCGCCGCGGTGGTGTGCCACTCGACCTCCACCCCGCCGTCGTCCCGCCGCGCGACCTTGCGGCTCGCGCCGCCGCCCGCCAGGTACGGCCGCGCCTCGCGCAGCCAGTCGGCCCGGCCCGCCAGGACGCCCGCCCCGAACGGCGCGTACAGCTTGTGCCCCGAGAACGCCACCCAGTCCACGTCCGCCTCCGCGATGTCCACCGGGTGGTGCGGGGCCAGCTGCGCGGCGTCCAGCACGATACGGGCGCCCCGCGCATGCGCCGCCGCGGCCAGCTCCCGCACCGGCCACAGCTCGCCCGTCACATTCGACGCACCCGTCACGCACACCAGCGCCGGGCCCCCGTCCCGCCCCGCCAGCGCCTTCTCCAGCGTCTCCACGGCCTCCCGCGGCGAGCGCGGCGCGCTCAGGCAGGTCACCCGGGTGTCCTCCCGCTGCTCCCACGGCAGCAGCGAGGCGTGGTGCTCGGTCTCGAACACGAACACCTCCGCGCCGGTGGGCAGCGCGGCGGCCAGCAGGTTGAGCGAGTCGGTGGTCGAGCGGGTGAAGACCACCTGGTCGTCCTCCCGGCACCCCAGAAACGCCGCGACGTCCCTGCGGCTCGTCTCGAACAGATCCGTCGACAACTGCGACAGATAACCCGCCCCGCGGTGGACGCTCCCGTAGTACGGGGCGTACGCGGCGACGTCGTCCCACACCCGCCGCAGGGCGGGCGCGCTGGCCGCGTAGTCGAGCGCGGCGTAGGTCACCTCACCGCCGGTGACCAGGGGCACGGTGACATCACTGCCGAGGACGGCGAGCGGGGCGGAGGTCTCGACAGCAGAAGGGCATGCGGACATGGCGAATTCTCCCGATGGGTTTGCGAGCATGCGGAAACTCGCTCAACGCACGGTGCACGGTGGGCTCCGCGCGGAGCTGGGGGAAAACGGGGCGCTACGGCCCTAGCGCATTCGCTGCGTCACGGAAGAACTCCCTCGACCACCAGGACCCCTAGTGCGAGGGGTCCGCGCTTGCCGCACGCCTCGCTGCGTGCGGCCTGGTCATCACCCGGGGCACCCCGCCACGGACGGAGGGTTGCCGGACAGCGGGCCGGGGCCGAAGTCGCTGTCGCTCGTGACCTGGGGGGATTATGCCATGCCGCTCCGCGGTGGCCACCGCGCGTCCGCATGCTGGACGATCCCCCACCCCGCCCCTTCCCGAAACCGGGGGATACCCCCGGCCCCCCGCCGGGGCTCCGCCCCTGGACCCCGCTGCGGGGGCTCCGCCCCCTGCACCCCCGCTCCTCAAACGCCGGAGGGGCTGGGTTGTACGCCCGGAAGGGCTGGTTTGTACGCCCGGAGGGACGGGGGTACGCCCAGAGGGTCGGGGGTGTAGCCCCAAGGGACGGGGGTGTACAGGGCCAGGGCGCCGGGGCGAGGGCTGGGCAGGTCTACCTGGTTGTGGGCAATCGTTCCGCAGGGCGGAACGGGTGGGCACAACCCGGCCACCGGGCCGCACCCGGCGACGAAACCCCGCGCGCCCGCTACGCGTTGCTCGCCCGCACCCACCGTTCCAGGGACTCCCTCGCCGCGCCCGAGTCGATCGACTCGGCGGCTCGGGTGACGCCCGCCGCGATGCGGGCCGTCAGCGGGGTGTCGGAGGGCTCGCGGTCCCAGTCCAGGGTCGCCAGAGCCGCGGCGGTGTTCAGCAGGACCGCGTCCCGGACCGGGCCCGTCTCGCCGGCCAGAAGGCGGCGGGCCACGTCCGCGTTGTGCGAGGCGTCGGCGCCGCGCAGCGCCTCCACCGGGGCCAGGTCGAAGCCGATGTCGCGCGGGTCGAAGGTCTCCCGGCGGACCGTGCCGTCCCGCACCACCCACACCTGGGAGGTCGCGGTGACGGTCAGCTCGTCCAGGCCGTCGTCGCCCCGGAAGACCAGCGCCGAGGAGCCGCGCTCGGCCAGCACCCCGGCCATGATCGGCGCCATCCGGGCGTCGGCGACGCCCGTGACCTGGCAGCGGACCCGGGCCGGGTTGGTGAGCGGGCCGAGGAAGTTGAACGGGGTGGCGATGCCCAGCTCGCGGCGGGCCGCCGCGACGTGTCGCAGCGACGGGTGGAACTTGACCGCGAAGCACATGGTGATGCCCGCTTCCTCGGCGATCTCGGCCACCCGCGCCGGGCTCAGGTCCAGGTTGACGCCGAGCTTCTCCAGGACGTCGGAGGCCCCGCTCGCGGAGGACGAGGCGCGGTTGCCGTGCTTGACCACGCGCGCGCCCGCACCGGCCGCCACCAGAGCGGACATGGTCGAGATGTTGACGGTCTTGGCGCGGTCGCCGCCCGTGCCAACGATGTCGACGGTCGGCCCGGGCACCTCGATCGTCTTGGCGTGCCCGTACATGGCACGGACGAGGCCGGACAGCTCGGCGACGGTCTCGCCCTTGGCCCGCAGCGCGACCGCGAACCCGGCGATCTGGGCGTCGGTGGCCTCGCCGCGCATGATGCGGTCCATGGCCCAGGCGGTGTCGTCGGCGCTGAGGTCCTGGCCACCGAGGAGGGAGCTGAGCACGTCCGGCCAGGTGCGGGCCGTCGCGGTGCTGTCGCCTCCGGCTGGGGTCACAACGTCCATGGTCCGCTCCTGAAATGTCTCATGGCTCGATCAGCGCTCGATCAGCCCAAGCCTATCGGCGCGGAGGACGTTCATAACCACGACCGGGGCCCCGGTCCGGACCGTGAGGTCCGGGCCGGGGCCCCGGTCGGTGGCGTCAGACGACGGAAGAGATCAGTGGTGGCCGTGGCCGCTGGTGATCTCCTTGTACTCCTCGGAAGTCGGCTTCGGGATGAAGGCGTCCTTGCCGTAGTACGTCTTGGACAGCCTGGCCCGCAGCTTCTGCGACGCCGTGACCTTGCGGCGGACGCCGTTCTCGTCGACCTCGGGGCCGATCTCGTACGCCTTCGGCTGCTCGTGCTGGGTGAGCACGTGCAGCTGCTCCTGCGTGAGCGGCTCGTGCACCTCGATGAACTCACCGTGCGGCAGGCGCTTGATGATGCCGGTCTCGCGACCGTGCAGCACCTTCTCCTTGTCGCGGCGCTGGAGGCCGAGGCAGATCCGCTTGGTGGCGATGAACGCGAGGACCGGGCCGACGAAGAAGCCGATCCGCACGAACCAGGTGATCGAGTTGATCGACAGCTGGAAGTGGGTGGCCCACAGGTCGTTGCCACCACCGACCAGCATCACGAAGTACGCGGTCAGCCAGGCGACACCGAAGGCCGTACGGGTCGGGGCGTTGCGCGGGCGGTCCAGGATGTGGTGCTCGCGCTTGTCGCCGGTGATCCAGCCCTCGATGAAGGGGTAGAGGCCGATCGCGAAGAGGACCAGCGGGAAGAGCACGATCGGGATGAACACGCCCAGGACGAGCGTGTGGCCCCAGGCGGTGATCTCCCAGCCGGGCATCACACGGACCAGACCCTCGGCGAAGCCCATGTACCAGTCGGGCTGGGCGCCGGTGGAGACCTGGTCGGGCCGGTAGGGGCCGATGGTCCAGATCGGGTTGATCGTGGCGATCGCGGAGATGACGGCGATGACGCCGAACACCAGGAAGAAGAAGCCGCCCGCCTTGGCCATGTAGACCGGCAGCAGGGGCATGCCGACGACGTTCTTGTTGGTCTTTCCGGCCCCGGGGTACTGCGTGTGCTTGTGGTAGAAGACCAGGATCAGGTGCGCCACCAGCAGGCCGAGCATGATGCCCGGCAGCAGCAGGACGTGGACCGGGTAGAGCCTCGGGATGAGATCCATGCCCGGGAACTCGCCGCCGAACACGAACATCGAGATATAGGTGCCGACGACCGGGATCGACAGGAACACGCCCTCGATGAACCGCAGACCGGTGCCGGAGAGCAGGTCGTCGGGGAGCGAGTAGCCGGTGAAGCCGGTCAGCATGCCGAGGAAGAACAGCAGGAAGCCGAACAGCCAGTTGATCTCACGCGGCTTGCGGAACGCGCCGGTGAAGAAGACGCGCATCATGTGCACGAACATCGCGCAGAGGAAGACCAGCGCGGCCCAGTGGTGGATCTGCCGGATCAGCAGACCGCCGCGCACCTCGAAGCTGATGTCGAGCGTCGAGGCGAACGCCTCGGACATCCGGACGCCCTGCATCGGGACGTACGGGCCGTGGTACACGACCTCTTCCATGCTGGGGTGGAAGAACAGCGTCAGGTACACACCCGTGAGGATGATGATGATGAAGCTGTAGAGCGCGACCTCGCCCAGCATGAAGGACCAGTGGTCCGGGAAGATCTTGCGCATGTTGGCCCGGGCCAGGCTGTAGATGCCCAGCCGGCCGTCGGCCCAGTCGGCGACGCGCTCGCCCGCGGGCGCTTTGCCGCGCCGCGGCGTGCCCGTGTCTGTTGCAGTACTCATCCGCGCTCCCAGTAAGCAGGACCGACGGGCTCCGAGAAGTCGCCCATGGCTTCGAGGTACCCCTGGTCATTGGCCCTGATCCGCAGCTGGGGCAGTGCGTGACCGGCCGGACCGAAGATCACTCGGCCACCGTCGGAGAGGTCGAACGTCGACTGGTGGCAGGGGCACAGGACGTGGTGGGTCTGCTGCTCGTACAGGTTGATCGGGCAGCCGACGTGGGTGCAGATCTTCGAGAAGGCGACGATGCCCTCGTGCGACCAGTCCAGCTCGCGCTTGTCCTTGATGTTCTCCGGCTGGAGCCGGACCAGCATCAGGGCGGCCTTGGCGATCTCGGTCTGGAAGTCGTGGTCCTCCTCGGTCATGCCCTCGGGCATGGCGAAGGTGAGGGAGCCCACGGAGATGTCCTCGGGCCGCAGCGGCTGCATGGTGTTGTAGTTCATGAGCCGCTTGCCCTTGCCCCAGCTGGTGTGCCGGAGCTTGGTGCCCGGCATCGGGCCGAGGTCGCGCAGCAGCACGACGCCGGAGAGCGGCACCAGGGCGAGCGCGCCGAAGAGGGTGTTGCGGGCGAGCTTGCGGCGGCCGAAGCCGGACTCCTTGGCACCCGCCCGGAAGTCGTCGAGGACCTTGGCCTTGACCTCGGGGCTGGCCTCGATGGCGTGGCGCTCGTCGGCGATCTCCACGTCGGACATCAGGGTGCGGGCCCAGTGGACCGCACCGGCGCCGATGCAGAACAGCGCGATGCCGAGGGTGACGCCCAGCGCGAAGTTCAGCGCGCTGATGTGGCCGATCGGGAAGACGTAGATGTACTTGTCGACCGGCAGCGCCACGTAGGAGGCGATGAAGGCGATCGTCGCCAGCATCGAGACCGTGAACATCAGGGCGACGGTGCGCTCGGACCGCTGGGCGGCCCGCTCGTCGATGTCCTGCTGACGGTGCTCGTGCGGGGGCAGCCCCGGGTCGGCGAACGGGTCTTCCGCGACTACGGTCGCGCCGCCCTCCGCCCGCTCCGCGGGCAGCTTCTCTTCTGCTTCTGAAATCTCGTGGCTACTCATGACTTCTTGGCCTTTGCGGTCCGGGCGGCGACCCAGATGGTGAGGACGATCAGCGCGCCCATGCCGAAGACCCAGGCGAAGAGGCCCTCACTGACCGGGCCCAGCCCGCCGAGCTCCAGGCCACCGGGGGTCTTGGACTTGTCGCTGTTGACCGTGTCGAGGTACGCGATGATGTCCTGCTTGTTCTTCTCCGGCATCACGGTGTCGGGGAAGGAGGGCATGTTCTGCGGGCCGGTCTGCATGGCCTCGTACAGATGCTTCTTGCTCACGCCCTCGAGGGACGGCGCGTACTTGCCGTTGGTGAGGGCACCACCCTTGCCGGCGAAGTTGTGGCACTGCGCGCAGTTCGTACGGAAGAGCTCTCCGCCCTTCGCGACATCCGCGCCGTCGGTGCTGTACTGGCTCTTGGTGGGCGTCACCGGCCCGGCGCCGAGCGAGGAGATGTACGCGGCCAGCTGCTCGGTCTCGGCGTCCGTGTAGACCTTCTTCTTCTTCGGCACCTGGGCGCCCGGCTGCTGGGCGGGCATCCGGCCGGTACCGACCTGGAAGTCGACGGCGGCCGAGCCGACGCCTACCAGACTCGGGCCGTCAGTGGTCCCCTGACCGCCCGTACCGTGGCAGCTGGCGCAGCCGACGGAATAGAGCTTCTTGCCCTCCTCGATGGCGAGGGACTGGGCGGAGCTGTCATCGGCCTTCGCCTCGCTCGGCGAGAACGCGGCGTACAGCCCCCCAGTGACCGCCAGCGCGAAGAGTAGGACGACGAGCGCAGCCAGCGGATGGCGCCGTCGTGCGGAGAGCTTTTTCACGGATTACCCCGGTGTCAGGATCTTCTGCGTCGATGCTTTAAGGACGTGCTTCCGGTCGCGGTGACCGGCTTACTTGATCATGTAGATCGTGGCGAAGAGGCCGATCCAGACGACATCGACGAAGTGCCAGTAGTAGGACACGACGATGGCCGCCGTCGCCTGCTGGTGGGTGAACCTCTTGGCCGCGTACGTCCTCCCCAGGACCAGCAGGAAGGCGATGAGTCCGCCCGTCACGTGCAGTCCGTGGAAACCGGTGGTCAGGTAGAACACCGAGCCGTACGGGTCGGAGGAGAGCGAAAGCCCGTCCTTCTTGACCAGCTCGGTGTACTCGAAGATCTGACCGCCGATGAAGATCGCGCCCATGATGAAGGTGATCACGAACCAGGAGCGCAGCTTCCTCACGTCGCCACGCTCGGCAGCGAAGACACCGAGCTGGCAGGTGAGGGAGGAGAGCACGAGGATCGTGGTGTTCGTCGCCGAGAACGGGAAGTTCAGCGCGGACGCCATTTCCTTCCAGTGCTCGGCTCCGGTCACCGATCGCAGGGTGAAGTACATCGCGAAGAGGGCCGCGAAGAACATCAGCTCGGAACTCAACCAGATGATGGTTCCGACGCTGGTGAGGTTCGGCCGGTTGACCGACGGGTGCGCGTGCCCGGTTTCTACTGTCGTTGCTGTCGCCACGACCGACATTATGTCGGTCGCTTATCCGGCCCTCACTCCCGGGGGTGCCGTTCGGAGTGTCCAGGACGGTGTCAAGGGCATCGATGCTGCTCGTCGCGGCTGTTCCGGGCGATCCCTCGAAGGAGGGAGAGATCGGTTCGCCCCCTCCTCCGGAAGGCTGTACGGGAGTAACATCCGCCGCAGGAGCCCGGTAGTCCCCTTGGCTGATGCGGAGGAAACGATGCGGCCGACCGCCACGGTGCTGGTCTACAGCGACGACGCGAACACCCGCGAACAGGTGCGGCTCGCGACCGGTCGCCGGCCCGCCGCCGATCTGCCTCCGGTGGAGTTCGTGGAGTGCGCGACGCTCCCGGCCGTCCTGGAGGCGCTGGAGGACGGCGGGATCGACGTCTGCGTGCTCGACGGCGAGACGGCGCCCGCGGGCGGAATGGGCGTCTGCCGGCAGATCAAGGACGAGATCTTCCAGTGCCCGCCGGTGGTGCTGCTCATCGGCCGCCCGCAGGACGCCTGGCTGGCCACCTGGAGCCGCGCGGAGGCCGCGGTGACGCATCCGGTGGACCCGGTGGCCCTGACGGACGCGCTGGCCGGGCTGCTCCGCAAGCGGCTCGCGGTGGGCGCCTGACCGCACTCGGTGCGGTGTCACGCGGTCATGCCATGGGGCGGAGCCGGGCCGAGTCGGCCGGGGTGCTGCCGTCCCGCTGACCGGCGGCGAGGGCGCTGCCCTGACGCCAGTCGGTCCAGGCCATGTTCCAGTCGCCGTAGCCGTTGCCGAACGCGGCCATGTCGTCCCCGTTGCTGTTGACGACCGTGACGAGGTCGCCGAGGTGCACGGTGTTGAAGAACCACCGGGCGTTCTCGGTGGACATGCCGGTGCAGCCGTGGCTGACGTTGGCGTACCCCTGCGAGCCCGTGGACCAGGGCGCGGCGTGGACGTATTCACCACTCTGGGTGACCCGGGCGGCCCAGTAGACCATCAGATCGTAGGAACCGGCGCCGAGGCCGATGCTGGCGCCCGTCATCCGCACCGCCGACTCCTTGGCGAGGATCACCTTGGTGCCGTTACGGGTGTCGAACCCGGGCATACCGGTCGTGATCGGGATGGTCCGGATCACCTGCCCGTTGCGCCGCACCGTCATCTGGTGGGTCCCGGAGTCGGTCAGGGCCTCGATCCGGTCGCCGGTGGTGATCCGCAGCGGCTTGGCGTCACCGCCGTAGAGCCCGCCGCCGACCCTGATGCCCTTGAGGTTGGAGCGGACCTTGACGGTGGCGTGCGCGGGCCAGTACTCGGCCGGGCGGTAGTGCAGCTCCTTGCTGTTCACCCAGTGCCAGACGCCGTCCACCGCGGGCTCCGAGTCGACCTTCAGGCCCCGCTCGACCACGGCCCGGGCCGAGGGGTCCTTCACCGGGCGGCTCAGCTTGGCGGTGACCGGCTGGCCCACCCCGTACTCGCCCGACTTCGGCCCGAAGGTGACCTTCAGCAGCTTGCGCTTGGAGCTGGTGGTGAAGTCGATCGTACGGCGGCCCGGCGCGCCGCCCGAGTCCTCCGTGGACACCCGCAGCGTGTAGTGGGCGCCCGCCGCCAGCGGCACGGTGGAGCGCCACCGGCTGCCGTCCGGCGTCAGTTCGCCCCGTACGTACCGGCCCGCCGCGTCGGTGGCGGTGACGTCCGTGATCCGGCCGTCGTCGCCCTTGGCGGTCACTTGGAGCGGCCGGTCCGGATCGGCGTCGCGCGCGCCGCTCTCACCGCTGAAGGAGATCTGGTCGGCGGCGTCGTACGGCTTGGCGGACAGCGGGTCCGAGGAGGGGCCCCCGCATCCGCTGAGACCCGCTATCAGCGACGCCACCAGCAGGGCACTGGAGAGCACCGCCCGGGTTCGAGGAGATCGAGGTGTGTGGTTCATGCGCTCACGCTATGGACGCCCGCGGCGGACGGCGCGCCGAGCGTGGCATCCGGGTACCGGCACACGAATGGGGCCCGGCACCTGAGTGGTGTCGGGCCCCGTTCGGGAACAGCTACTGGTTCTGGTTCTCGCCGCGGTAGTACTCGAAGACCCACCCGAAGAGGCCGACCATGATGATCGGGGCGGAGAAGAACAGCAGCCACCAGCCGAAGACGACACCCATGAAGGCCAGGGCGCCACCGACGGCCAGGGACAGCGGCTGCCAGCTGTGCGGGGAGAAGAAGCCCAGCTCACCGGCGTCGTCCGCGACGTCCGCGTCCTTGTTGTCCTGCGCTCCGACATCCACCCGGCGCGCGGTGAACGCCAGGTAGAAGCCGATCATGATGCTCAGCCCGAAGGCGAGGAACAGCGCCGTGGTACCGGCGGGCTCCTTCGACCACACGCCGTAGACGATCGCCATCACCAGGATGAAGACGGCGAGCCAGATGAACATCCGGCCTTGGACCTTCACTTGTCGGCCTCCTTACCACCCGCGAGGGCCTTGTCCTGGTCGGCCGCACCCTGGTGCTCGAGCTGGTCGAGCGCCGCGATCTCGGGGTGGTGCAGGTCGAATGCCGGGGATTCGGAACGGATCCGCGGCAGGGTGAGGAAGTTGTGCCGCGGCGGCGGGCAGGAGGTCGCCCACTCCAGCGAGCGGCCGTAGCCCCACGGGTCGTCGACCTCGATCTTCTTGCCGTACTTGGCCGTCTTCCAGACGTTGTAGAGGAACGGCAGTATCGACAGGCCGAGCAGGAACGAGCTGATCGTGGAGATCGTGTTCAGCGCGGTGAAGCCGTCGGCCGCCAGGTAGTCGGCGTACCGGCGCGGCATGCCCTCGGCACCCAGCCAGTGCTGCACCAGGAAGGTGCCGTGGAAGCCGATGAACAGCGTCCAGAAGGTGATCTTGCCGAGCTTCTCGTCCAGCATCTTGCCGGTCATCTTCGGCCACCAGAAGTGGAAGCCGGAGAACATCGCGAAGACCACGGTGCCGAAGACCACGTAGTGGAAGTGGGCCACCACGAAGTACGAGTCGGAGACGTGGAAGTCCATCGGCGGCGACGCCAGGATGACGCCGGTGAGACCACCGAAGGTGAAGGTGATGAGGAAGCCGATCGCCCAGAGCATCGGGGTCTCGAAGCTCAGCGAGCCCTTCCACATCGTGCCGATCCAGTTGAAGAACTTGATACCGGTCGGGACCGCGATCAGGAACGTCATGAAGGAGAAGAACGGCAGTAGCACCCCGCCGGTGACGTACATGTGGTGTGCCCACACGGTCACGGACAGACCCGCGATGGAGATCGTCGCGGCGACCAGGGTGAAGTAACCGAACATCGGCTTGCGCGAGAAGACCGGGATGACCTCGGAGATGATCCCGAAGAACGGCAGCGCGATGATGTACACCTCTGGGTGTCCGAAGAACCAGAAGAGGTGTTGCCACAACAACGCCCCGCCATTGGCCGCGTCGAAGACATGCGCCCCGAATTTACGGTCCGCCTCCAGGGCGAACAGCGCGGCGGCCAGCACCGGGAAGGCGAGCAGCACCAGGACGGCGGTCAGCAGCACGTTCCAGGTGAAGATCGGCATGCGGAACATCGTCATGCCGGGAGCGCGCATGCAGATGATCGTGGTGATGAAGTTGACCGCACCGAGGATCGTGCCGAAGCCGGAGAAGGCCAGACCCATGATCCACATGTCGGCGCCGACGCCCGGCGAGCGGACCGCGTCCGACAGCGGCGAGTACGCGAACCAGCCGAAGTCGGCCGCGCCCTGCGGGGTCAGGAAGCCGCCCACCGCGATGAGCGAGCCGAAGAGGTACAGCCAGTACGCGAACATGTTCAGCCGCGGGAACGCCACGTCGGGCGCGCCGATCTGGAGCGGCATGATCCAGTTCGTGAAGCCCGCGAACAGCGGGGTGGCGAACATCAGCAGCATGATCGTGCCATGCATGGTGAACGCCTGGTTGAACTGCTCGTTCGACATGATCTGCGTGCCCGGACGGGCCAGCTCGGCGCGCATGAAGAGCGCCATCAGTCCGCCGATGCAGAAGAACGCGAACGACGTGACCAGGTAGAGCGTGCCGATCGTCTTGTGGTCCGTGGTGGTCAGCCACTTGACGACGACATTGCCGGGCTGCTTGCGGCGCACCGGCAACTCATCCTCGTACGAGGCGGTTGCGTCGGCACCCTGGGGTTCGTTGAGGATGCTCACTGTGTCTTGGTCTCCGCGTTCTTGGCGGGGTCCGTCTGCGCAATGCCCGCCGGGATGTATCCCGTCTGGCCCTTCTTCGCCAGGTCCTTCAGGTGCTGCTGGTAGCGCTCCGGGGAAACGACCTTGACGTTGAAGAGCATGCGGGAGTGGTCGACACCGCACAGCTCGGCGCACTTGCCCTTGAAGGTGCCCTCGCGGTTCGGGGTGACCTCGAACCGGTTGGTGTGGCCCGGGATGACGTCCATCTTCATCAGGAAGGGGACCACCCAGAACGAGTGGATGACATCGCGGGAGGTCAGGATGAACTCGACGGACTCACCCTTGGGCAGCCACAGGGTCGGGCCCGGGTTGCCGTTCTGCGGATTCCGATCACCGGGGGTGCCGGCCTCGTAGACGCCCTCGGCGCCCTTGGGAGCGGTGTCGAGCATCTTGTCGGGGATGGACGACACCTCCTTCGGCGTCGCCTTGGGGCTGGCCGCGTTCCCGTCGACGTTCTCCATGTAGTTGAAGCCCCAGCTCCACTGGTAGCCAACGACGTTGACCACGTGATCGGGCTTCTTGGAGGTCTTGAGGAGGGCGTTCTCATCGCGCGCGGTGAAGTAGAACAGCACCGAGACGATGATGATCGGGACCACGGTGAACAGTGCCTCGAGGGGCATGTTGTACCGGACCTGTACCGGGACCTCGATCCTGGTCCTGGCCCTGCGGTGGAGGACGACCGACCACAGGATCAGGCCCCAGACCAGCACGCCCACGGCGAGCGCTGCTGCCCACGAGCCCTGCCACAGGGAGAGGATCCGCGGCGCCTCCTCTGTAGCCGGGGTGGGCAATCCGAGGCGGGGGAAGTCCTTGGATGTGCAACCGGTGGCGGTCGCCAGGACCAAGCCCGCGGACAGCGCCTGCAGCAGCTTCCGCCGCACCGGGCGCCGCGACGAGCGGTCGGAGCCGTTGGGACTCACGTAGCGCCTTCCCGAGAGTCTCGCCCGCGCGGTCGGCCGCGGCCGTCATCTGGTCGGTCGCCGGCCCGGTGCGGGCAGGGGTTTGGATGTTTATGCGGACCAAACCCTACTGGACGCCATTTGGCGCTGCGCGGGGAGGGTGCCCAACGCGCCGGACCCCTCCCCGAAGGGGTGGCGTCGCCGCCGGAACACCGGGGAATCCCAACGGAATGACCTGCTCCGCCAGCGTTTTCCGGGCCCGCGGGCGGTGCGGGGTGTGGCCGGGGAACAGCCGGGGTAAAGGTGGTGCGGGCACCGCCCCGTTCGTGTGATGCCGCGCGTCGGCACGCCGTACGCCCGTGCGTGGCACGTCCGCGTTTTTGTCATGAGCCGGGCGTCGGGTTCTTGCCATGAGCCGTGCGCCGGGCACAGCGGCTAGCGTTCCTTATGTGCCCTATTTCGACGCGGCCTCGTCCGCACCTCTGCACCCCGTGGCCCGGCAGGCGCTGCTCGCCGCCCTCGACGAGGGGTGGGCCGACCCGGCCCGGCTCTACCGCGAGGGGCGGCGCGCCCGGCTGCTGCTGGACGCCGCGCGGGAGACGGCCGCCGAGGCCGTGGGCTGCCGCCCGGACGAGCTGGCCTTCACCCCCTCGGGGACCCGCGCCCTGCACGACGGCATCGCCGGAGCGCTCGCCGGGCGCCGGCGGGCCGGGCGGCGGCTGATCGTCTCCGCCGTGGAGCACTCCGCGGTGTTCCAGGCCGCGGCGGCGCACGAGGCGTCCGGCGGCACGGTCGCCGAGGTCCCGGTGGACCGTACGGGACGGGTCGCGCCCGAGCGTTACGCGGCGGCCCTGCGCGAGGCGCCCGACGACATCGCGCTGGCCTGCCTCCAGTCCGCCAACCACGAGGTCGGCACCGTGCAGCCGGTGGCCGAGGCGGCGGAGGCCTGCGCGGCGGACGGCGTACCGCTGCTGGTGGACGCGGCCCAGTCGCTGGGCTGGGGCCCGGTGCAGGGCCGCTGGTCGCTGCTCACCGCGAGCGCCCACAAGTGGGGCGGCCCGTCGGGGGTCGGACTCCTCGCGGTGCGCAAGGGCACGCGGTTCCGTCCGGCCCCGGTGGACGAGCGGGAGGCGGGCCGCGCCCCGGGCTTCGAGAACCTCCCGGCCATCGTCGCGGCCGCCGCCTCGCTGCGCGCCGTACGGGCCGAGGCCGCCGAGGAGGCGGAGCGGCTGCGGGGGCTGGTGGACCGTATCCGGGCCCGGGTGCCGGAGCTGGTGCCGGACGTGGAGGTGGTCGGCGACCCGGAGCGGCGGCTGCCGCATCTGGTCACCTTCTCGTGTCTCTATGTCGACGGAGAGGCGCTGCTGCACGAGCTGGACCGGGCGGAGTTCTCGGTCTCGTCCGGGTCGTCGTGCACGTCGAGCACGCTGGTCCCCAGCCACGTACTGCGGGCCATGGGGGTGCTGTCCGAGGGCAACATCCGCGTCTCGCTCCCGCGCGGGACCGCGGGGACGGACGTGGAACGGTTCCTCGAGGTGCTGCCGGGCGTGGTGGCCGGGGTCCGCGAGCGGCTGGGCGCCCCGGAGGCGGCCGGTGCCGCTGCCGCGGAGGCTGCTTCCGAGACTCCTGGCCTGGTCGTCGATTCGCTGGGCAAGCGGTGCCCGATTCCGGTGATCGAACTGGCCAAGGTCATCGGCGACGTACCGGTGGGCGAGGTGGTGACCGTGCTGTCCGACGACGAGGCGGCACGGCTGGACATCCCGGCGTGGTGCGAGATGCGCGGGCAGACGTACGAGGGTGAGCGCCCCGCCGAGCGCGGCACGGCGTACCGGGTGCGCCGCCGGGCGTGAAGCGGATACGGCGGCGGGGCCGGAGGAACGTTCCCCCGGCCCCGCCGCCGCGTGCCGTGCCGTGCCGTCAGGCCAGGTGGTCGCCGATCTCGGCCGCCGCCTCGGGGCCGTAAGCCTTGGCGAAGCGCTCCATGAAGTGGCCGCGGCGCAGCTCGTACTCCTGCGTGCCGACCGTCTCGATGACGAGCGTCGCGAGCATGCAGCCCACTTGGGCGGCGCGCTCCAGCGAGAGGTTCCAGGACAGGCCCGAGAGGAAGCCCGCGCGGAAGGCGTCGCCGACGCCCGTCGGATCGGCCTTCTGCTCCTCCTCGGCGCAGCCGACGACGATCGGCTCCTCGCCCTCGCGCTCGATCCGGACGCCCTGGGCACCCAGCGTGGTGATGCGGGTGCCGACCTTGGAGAGGATCTGCTCCGAGGTCCAGCCGGTCTTGGTCTCGATCAGCGCGGCCTCGTACTCGTTGGTGAAGAGGTACTGCGCGCCGCCCACCAGCACCCGGATGTCCTCGCCGTCCATGCGGGCGAGCTGCTGCGAGGGGTCGGCGGCGAACGGGATGCCGCGCGAGCGGCACTCCTCGGTGTGGCGGACCATCGCCTCCGGGTCGTCCGCGCCGATGAGCACCAGGTCGAGACCGCCGGCCCGGTCGGCGATCGGCTGGAGCTCGATCTGGCGGGCCTCGCTCATCGCGCCGGTGTAGAAGGAGGCGATCTGGTTGTGGTCCTCGTCCGTGGTGCAGACGAAGCGGGCGGTGTGCCGCACCCCGGAGATCCGGACGGACTGGGTGTCCACACCGTGCCGGTCCAGCCAGGCACGGTATTCGGCGAAGTCCTCGCCGGCCGCGCCGACCAGGATCGGGCGCAGCCCGAGCATCCCCATGCCGAAGCAGATGTTCGGGGCGACCCCGCCCCGGCGGACTTCGAGGGTGTCGACCAGGAAGGAGAGGGAGACCGTGTGCAACTGGTCGGCGACCAGCTGATCGGCGAAGCGTCCGGGGAAGGTCATCAGATGGTCGGTGGCGATGGAGCCGGTGACGGCGATACGCACGAGAGCTGCTCCTGTTTCGGGGCGGCGGCGAAATCGGACGCTTCACGCTATCGGCTTCCCGGGCCGCTTACGAACGGGAGGAACTACCCGGTAGTAGGGCATACGGTGCAGAGATGGCGGGGCTCGTGCCCGTACGGGCCCCTCGGACCGGGAGGCCCCATGCCGCAGCACGTCACCCCCACCCAGGACGCCGCCGGGGCGATAGAGCCCGAGGCCCTGGCCGAACTGCGCGGCTACGGCGCGCGGATGGCGCCGCACTGGGCGGTCCCGGTGGTCACCGTAGCGCCTCCCGCCGCGCCCGTGTCCCCGTCGCGCATCCGCGGGATCACGGTTCCCGCCGCGTCCGCCGATCTGGTCGGCGGCATGTCCGACTACGGCGACTGACGGCGGCGGCTGAGCACGGCGGCCGAAAAGCTTCGGAACCAGGGGAAGGAACCAGCCGCCCCTTCACCCCGTCACACCGGCAACCCCCTCGCGAGGGCCAGGGACAACGTGAGCGGAGCCGAAGGAGTGAAACGGTGAGCACCGAGGAGACCGACACCCCGCAGCCCCCCGACGACGACCATCCGCAGCCGCGTCGGCGTTCCCGGCTGGCCGTCGTATCGGTGGCGGCAGCGGTGCTGGTCGCCGGTGGCGGCGGCGCCTACTGGGCCTCGACCGCGGCGGGCGGCGGCTCCCAGGGCGCGGGCTCGGCGGGCCGTGACGGATCCCCCCAGCCCCTCGCACTGGACGCGTACGCCGCCCCGGCGGGGCACGAGGGGATCGCGGTCGGCGAGCCCGATCCGAACGGCAGCGGCCGCTATGAGGTCGACGGAAAGCTGCCGGACGGGCCCGACGAGGCACCCGTCTACCGCACCGACGCCAAGGTCACCAAGGCCGACGTGGCGCGGCTGGCGAAGGCGCTGGACGTCTCCGGCAGCCCCCGCGCCGAACACGGCAACTGGAAGGTCGGGGGCACGAAGGACGGCCAGGGCCCGGTGCTGCGGGTGAGCCAGAAGGGCCCGGGCAGCTGGTCGTACTCCCGCTTCGGGACGCCGGGCGGCGGCACCTGTGTGCACCCGCCGGGCGCGGGGCCGAAGGCCGACAGCACGTCCTGCCCGACCTACCGCGACGGCGAGAAGAAGAGCGGCACCGACAAGAGCGGCGGTGACGACAAGGCCGTGTCCGAGGAGAAGGCCAAGCGCACGGCCGAGCCGGTGCTCAAGGCGCTCGGGCTGACGAACGCGAAGCTCGACGCGAGCGGCCGCTACGGCGCCGTGCGCATGGTGAACGCGGACCCGGTGCTGGACAAGCTGCCCACCCAGGGCTGGACGACCAGCCTCCAGGTGGGTGCGGACGGTCAGCTGACCGGCGGGAACGGCGCGCTGTCGACGCCCGAGGAGGACGACAGCTATCCGCTGATCAGCGCGGAGCAGGCGCTGAAGAAGCTCAACGCCACGGCCCCCAAGAGCGGCGGGACCGGGTCCGGGAAGGTGACCGTGAAGTCGGTGACCTTCGGGCTGGCCTCGCACTCCGTGGCCGGGCAGCGGGCCCTGGTGCCGTCGTGGATCTTCAAGACCGAGCCGACCGGGGCCAACGGCGTCTCGGCGACCCTCCCCTACCCGGCGGTGAAGCCGGAGTTCATCAAGAAGAAGGCGGACACCCGCGCCGACACCGGCGGCAAGACCCCGGGCCAGGGCAAGAAGCACAGTGAGCCGGGCACGCCGGGCCGCGGCTCCAAGGCCGACGACATCACCTCGTACAGCGCGGACGGGAAGACCCTGACGCTGCGCTTCTGGGGCGGCGTGTGCGACACCTACTCGGTCTCCGCCGACGAGACGTCGAAGAAGGTCACGGTCGAGGTCAAGAGCAAGCCGAAGCGTCCGGGCCAGGCGTGCATCCTCATGGCCAAGGAGATGACGAAGAAGATCACGCTCGACAAGCCGCTGGACGGCCGCGAGGTGGTCGACAAGGCCACGGGCGACAAGGTCCCGGCCCAGAAGAAGTAACCGGGGCGGCCCGGGGGCACAAAGCGCCGGAGGCGGCGGGTCCGGATGGACCCGCCGCCTCCGTGTGCCTGTCGCCGAGGGCTCAGCTGAAGGAGTCGCCGCAGGCGCAGGAGCCCGTGGCGTTCGGGTTGTCGATCGTGAAGCCCTGCTTCTCGATGGTGTCGACGAAGTCGATCGAGGCACCGCCCAGGTACGGGGCGCTCATCCGGTCGGTCACGACCTTGACGCCGTCGAAGTCCTTGACGACGTCGCCGTCGAGCGAGCGCTCGTCGAAGAAGAGCTGGTAGCGCAGGCCGGAGCAGCCACCGGGCTGGACGGCGACGCGCAGCGCGAGATCCTCGCGGCCCTCCTGCTCCAGCAGGCTCTTGACCTTCGACGCGGCGGCGTCGGACAGGATGATGCCCTCGCTCGCGGTGGTCTCGTCCTGAACGGTCATCTGCTTCTCTCCCGGGTCGTACGGACTGCTTGCCGTCGGAACCAACCAACGGCGCCCCGGATTCATTCCGGGCCCAGCGCATGTTCCTGGCCTTCATGCTCGCACACGGGGCCCGTGGACCGTAATGCGTCACATCGACGCGATGCCCATCGTCAACATGACGTGAAGCGGTTATGATAGATAGCGTCAAATTGACGATTAGGGTTCCGAGTGAAGAAAGAAGGGTGCGTGTTGTGACCACCGCCCAGCCCCTCGACGTCCAGCCGAGCCCGCTCGCGCTGCTCCTCCTCGGCCGTGACGCCGACCCGAGGAGCGAACGTGGTGTGGAGTGCCCCGGCGACCTCCCCGCGCCCTCCGATCCGGATCTGGTGGCCCGCGCCCGCGCGGCCAAGGAGAAGCTCGGCGACAAGGTCTTCGTGCTCGGCCACCACTACCAGCGCGACGAGGTCATCGAATTCGCCGATGTCACCGGTGACTCCTTCAAGCTCGCCCGTGACGCGGCCGCCCGGCCGGACGCCGAATACATCGTCTTCTGCGGTGTGCACTTCATGGCGGAATCCGCCGACATCCTGACCGGCGACAGCCAGCAGGTGGTCCTCCCCGACCTGGCGGCGGGCTGCTCGATGGCCGACATGGCCACCGCCGAGCAGGTCGCCGAGTGCTGGGACGTGCTGACCGAGGCGGGCGTCGCCGGGACGACGGTGCCGGTGTCGTACATGAACTCGTCCGCCGACATCAAGGCCTTCACCGGCCGCCACGGCGGCACGATCTGCACCTCCTCCAACGCCCGCCGCGCCCTGGACTGGGCCTTCCAGCAGGGCGACAAGGTGCTGTTCCTGCCGGACCAGCACCTGGGCCGCAACACCGCGGTGCGGGACATGGGCATGTCGCTGGAGGACTGCGTCGTCTACAACCCGCACAAGCCCGGCGGCGGGCTGACCGCCGAGCAGCTGCGCGCCGCCAAGATGATCCTGTGGCGCGGCCACTGCTCGGTGCACGGCCGCTTCTCGCTGGAGTCCGTGCGCGACGTCCGCGAGCGCATACCCGGCGTCAACGTGCTGGTGCACCCCGAGTGCAAGCACGAGGTGGTCGCGGCGGCCGACCTCGTCGGCTCGACCGAGTACATCATCAAGACCCTCGAAGCCGCCCCGGCGGGCAGCAAGTGGGCCATCGGCACCGAGCTGAACCTCGTCCGGCGGCTGGCGAACCGATTCGCCGGGGAGGGCAAGGAGATCGTCTTCCTCGACAAGACGGTGTGCTTCTGCTCGACCATGAACCGGATCGACCTGCCGCACCTGGTGTGGGCCCTGGAGTCGCTGGTCGCGGGCAAGGTCGTGAACCGCATCCAGGTGGACCCGGAGACCGAGGCCCACGCGAAGGCCGCCCTGGAACGGATGCTGGCGCTCCCGTAGCCCCTCGCCCGGCCCCGCCCGGGGGCCTCAAGCCCCCGGGCGGACCAGGCCCGTTTCGTACGCGATGACCACCAGCTGGGCCCGGTCCCGGGCGCCCAGCTTCGCCATCGCCCGGTTGACGTGCGTCTTCACGGTCAGCGGGCTGACCTCCAGACGGCCGGCGATCTCGTCGTTGGAGTGGCCGCCCGCGACCTGGACCAGCACCTCGCGCTCACGGCCCGTGAGGGCGTCCAGCCGGGAGGCGTCGTACGCGGCGTCGCCGGAGCCCGGGACGCCCTGGGCCAGGAAGCGGGCGATCAGGCCCTTGGTGGCGACCGGGGACAGCAGCGCCTCGCCCGCGGCCGCGATGCGGATGGCGGAGAGGAGCTCGCCGGGTTCGGCGCCCTTGCCGAGGAAGCCGCTCGCCCCCGCCCGCAGCGAGTCCACCACGTACTCGTCGACCTCGAACGTGGTCAGCATGACCACCCGGACGTCCGCGAGCCGCGGATCCTCGCTGATCATGCGGGTGGCGGCGAGTCCGTCCGTACCGGGCATGCGGATGTCCATCAGCACCACGTCGGCGCCCTTGGCCCGCACGATCTCGACCGCCTCCGCGCCGTCGGACGCCTCCCCCACCACCTCCATGTCGGGCTCCGAGTCGACCAGCACCCGGAACGCGCTGCGCAGCAGCGTCTGGTCATCGGCGAGCAGCACCTTGATCGTCATGACTCCCCTCCCCTGCGGGCCTGGAGCGGAAGTGTCGCCCGTACCCGGAAGCCGCCCTCGGGGCGGGGTCCCGCCTCGCAGGTGCCGCGCAGCGCGGAGACCCGTTCCCGCATCCCCAGCAGCCCGTGCCCGCCGCCGACGTCCTCGGACGGGGTGCCGACGCCGTCGTCCGACACCGTGATCTCCAGGGCGCTGTGCGTGCGGACGATACGGACCTCGGCCTTGACCTCGGGCCCGGCGTGCTTGTGCACATTGGTCAGCGCCTCCTGGACGACCCGGTACGCGGTGAGGTCCACCGAACCGGCGAGCGTCCCGAGGCCGCCCTGCGGCTGCTCCTCGACCTGGATCCGCATCCCGGCCCGTACGAAGCCGTCCACCAGCTGGTCCAGGACGCCGAGGCCCGGCGCGGGCTCGGTGGGCGCGGCCGGGTCGCCGTACTGCCGCAGCAGGCCGACGGTGGCGCGCAGCTCGTCCAGCGCCGAACGGCTGGCCTGCCGTACGTGCGCGAGCGCCTCCTTGGCCTGGTCCGGGCGGTTGTCCATGACGTGCGAGGCGACCCCGGCCTGCACGTTGACCAGCGCGATGTGGTGCGCGACGACGTCGTGCAGCTCGCGGGCGATCCGCAGCCGCTCCTCGGCGACCCGGCGCCGGGCCTCCTCCTCGCGGGTGCGCTCGGCGCGCTCGGCCCGCTCCTCGATCGCGGCGATGAAGGCGCGGCGGCTGCGGACGGCGTCGCCCACGGCGGCGGCGAGCCCGGTCCAGGCGAAGATGCCCCAGTTCTCCTGCGCGTACCAGGGGGTGAGCCCGAACAGCATCCCGGTGCCGGTGAGCAGCACGGCCGTGACGGCGCCGATCCGCCAGGTGGTGGAGCGGTCGGTGCGGGCGGCGACGGTGTACAGCGCGACCACGACCCCGAACACGATCGAGGTGCGCGGCGGCCCCTCGTCGTTGGTGACGATCTCGATGACGCTGATCGCGCAGGTGAACGCGAGCACCGCGCGCGGCAGCTCGCGGCGCAGCACGAGCGACGCCGAGGAGAGGGTGGCCAGCAGCCCGAAGAAGACACCGACGTGCTGGTGGTCGCGCAGATGCGGGTTGGACACCGCGCCGATGAGGATCAGGGCGAGGCAGCCGACGGCCACGAGGGTGTCCAGGGCTCGTGGATGGGCGGCCAGCCAGCGGTGCGGACGGGCCAGGCCCGGCCCGACGGCGAGGGGAGTCACGGGATCCAACGGTAAACGCCGCGCCGGACCGCTCCGGCGGCGTCCCGCCCCCGGCCCCTCAGCGGCATCGCCGGAATCCGCCGCGACCTGGGCTGTGACCTGGGACGACGCACGATCTGCGGGCACGGTGCTCAGCCCGGGATGAGGCCGTCGTCCTTGAGCATCGCCTTGACTTCCTCGAGCGTCGCCTCGGGGGCGGGCAGGATCAGCCCCGAGGGCTCCAGCGCGTCAGCGGGCAGCGGCTCGCCCGCCGAGCGCACCGCGTCGAGGAGCGCCCCGAGCGTGCGCCGGAAGCCGTCGTGGTCGCCGCTTTCGATTTCGGCGAGCAGATCGTCGTCCAGCTTGTTGAGTCCGGGCAGGTGGCTGTCGTCCACCCGCACCTGTCCCTCCCCCATGATCCGTACGATCATGACGACCTCCTTGGGACGTCGACAGACCTCGCCCGGTCAGGGGCGGCGGCTACTGCTTGTCGAACTTGTGCTGGTTCTGCGACTGCTGCGACTGGTCCTGGCTGCCGCCCTCGATCGCCTGCTGCGAGCCGCCACCGGCCAGCTCGGCCTTCATCTTCTGAAGCTCGAGCTCCACGTCCGTGCCGCCGGAGATCCGGTCCAGCTCGGCCGCGATGTCGTCCTTGGCCATCCCGGACTGGTCGTCGAGCGCGCCGGAGGCCAGCAGCTCGTCGATCGCGCCCGCGCGGGCCTGGAGCTGCGCGGTCTTGTCCTCGGCGCGCTGGATCGCCATGCCGACGTCGCCCATCTCCTCGGAGATGCCGGAGAACGCCTCGCCGATCCGGGTCTGCGCCTGGGCCGCGGTGTAGGTGGCCTTGATGGTCTCCTTGCGGGTGCGGAACGCGTCCACCTTGGCCTGGAGCCGCTGCGCGGCCAGGGTGAGCTTCTCCTCCTCGCCCTGGAGCGTCTGGTGCTGCGTCTCCAGGTCGGTGACCTGCTGCTGGAGCGCGGCACGACGGGACAGCGCCTCGCGCGCCAGGTCCTCCCGGCCGAGCGCGAGCGCCTTGCGGCCCTGGTCCTCCAGCTTGGCGGACTGGCCTTGCAGCTGGTTCAGCTGAAGCTCCAGGCGCTTACGGGAAGTGGCCACGTCGGCCACGCCGCGCCGGACCTTCTGGAGCAGCTCCAGCTGCTTCTGGTACGAGTAGTCAAGGGTCTCGCGCGGGTCCTCGGCCCGGTCCAGGGCCTTGTTGGCCTTCGCGCGGAAGAGCATCCCCATACGCTTCATGACACCGCTCATGGGCCTCGCGCGCCCCCTTCTGACGGACTTGTGACACCGGCACACCCAACAGACCCAGCCTACGGGCCCTGCTTCCATTACCGCACTGTTCCGCCCGTCCCGCGCTCCTCCCACAGGACGATCGCGGTCCGGGCGCCTCCGGCGCAGGGAGGAGCCCGGCCACTGCGGTTTCCGGTTCTTTGCCCCTGACGCTGGGGCCCACACCGGTGAACCCGTACTCTTGGGCTTTGTGTTCCGAAGCCGTTCCAAGGATGAGCAGGCCGCCACCGCCAAGGTGACCGCGGACCAGCCGCAGCAGCCCCGAGACCCGCAGGCGCCCAAGGGCCGCCCCACGCCCAAGCGCAGCGTGGCCCAGTCACAGCGCCGCAGCCTGGCGAATACGCCGACCACGCGCAAGGAAGCCGCCAAGCGGCAGAAGGAGGCCCGCCGCTCCGACCTGGCGCGCCAGCGCGAGGCGCTGGCCGGTGGCGACGAGCGCTACCTCCCGGCCCGCGACAAGGGCCCGGTGCGCCGGTTCGCCCGTGACTTCGTGGACTCGCGGTTCGTCATCGCCGAGTTCTTCCTGCCGCTCGCCGTGCTGATCATGGTGCTCAGCATGATCCAGGCGGGCGCCATGCAGAGCTATGTGCTGCTGCTGTGGATGGTCGTCATCGTGCTGATCGTCCTGAACTCGTTCGTGATCTCCTTCCAGCTCAAGCGTCAGCTGCGCCAGAAGTTCCCGGACGAGAACCTGCGGGGCGCCGTCGCGTACGCCCTCATGCGCACCCTCCAGATGCGCCGGCTGCGCCTGCCCAAGCCGCAGGTCAAGCGCGGAGAGCGGCCCTGAGCGGCAGAACGGGCTTCGCCGGAGGAGCGGCGGGCTGGCTCGGCGGCCTCGGAGGCTTACGGAACACGGTCCGGCAGGCCCTGGTCGCCCATCAGCTCGATGAGCAGATCACCTCGCGGTTCCGGTTCGACCAGCGGCTGAAGGTCCTCGACGTCGGCCTCGGCCAGGGCACCCAGGCACTGCGATTAGCCCGCGCGGGCCATAAGGTGACCGGCCTCGAATCCGATCCGGCGATGCTGGAGGCGGTCCGTACCGCGCTGGCCGACGAGCCCGAGGGCATCCGGCAGCGGGTGAAACTGCTGGAGGGCGACGGCCGGGAGACCGGCGCGACGTTCCTTCCCGGCGCCTTCGACGTGGTGCTCTGCCACGGCGTACTCATGTACACGGACGAGCCGGACCCGCTGCTCGCCGGTCTGGCCCGGGTCCTCGCCCCCGGCGGACTGCTCTCGCTCCTGGTGCGCAACGCCGACGCGCTCGCGATGCGGCCGGGGCTCGCCGGGGACTGGGATGCCGCGCTCGGCTCCTTCGACTCCCCCACGTACACCAACCGCCTCGGGCTCCAGGTCCGCGCCGACCGGCGCGAGGAGCTGACCACCACGCTCACCGCGATCGGGGCGCCCCTGCACGCCTGGTACGGGGTGCGGGTCTTCACCGACCAGGCCCCCGACACCGCCGAGCCCCCGCCGTCCCCCGAGTGGGACCGGCTGTTCGCCGCCGAGGAGCGGGCCGGACGCACCGACCCGTACCGCGCGGTGGCGGCGCTGCTGCACCTGTGCGGGGTGCGCGGCTGAAGGGCCGAAGAGAAGGGGGGCGGTGCCCCCGCCCCCCTGACTCGGCTCGGCTCCGGCTACTCCGGCTACTCCGCCCGCAGGCTCATCGGGCCGTAGATCTTCGACCCGTCCTCGAAGAGCGTGACCTGTTCCGCCCCGCCCTCCAGGAGCGCCCTCCACTCCTCACCGATCCACGACTCCGCGTCCCCCTGGGTCGGGAACTCCTCGGGCTGCACCGCGGGCGCCGTCTCCGTCCCGTCGGACTTCTCGAACCGCCACGTCCAGGCCATGTCCGCCTCCTCCATCCCACCGGTCGACACGTGATGTCTGCCCGCAGCCTAGGCGACTGATCACTCCGTACGGCTCCGAACGGATCCGTACGTCTCCGCGGAGGGTGACCCGGCGCGCCCGGCCCGCGGGGACGCGAGACGATCGTGGCGTGGAACTCACTCTTCTGGGCACCGGGGCCCCCGACGGACTGCCGCGCCACGGCTGTCCCTGCGCGGCCTGCGCGACCGCCGTCGGCGACGAGGCGCGGGCGGCGACGGCACTCCTGATCGACGGCGCACTGCTCCTCGACCTCACCCCGGGCGCCGCCTTCGCGGCGGCGCGGGCCGGTTACTCGCTGGTCGGGGTGCGGCAGGTGCTGCTGTCCCATCCGCACGCGGGCCCCGCCGTCGAGTTCCCGGCCGGGCTCCCGGCGCCGGGGCGGGTCCCGGACGGGCGCGAACTGTCCCTGATCAGCGGGCACCGGGTGCGGGCGGTGGCGCTGGACTCGCCCGGCACCGGGTACGAGGTGGCCGGGCCCGACGGCACCCGCCTGCTGTACCTGCCGCCGGGCGGTGCCCCCTCCGGGCTGTCCGGCCCCGTCGCCGAGCCGTACGACATGGTCGTGCTCGACGTACTCGGCCGCCCCGACGCGCTCGCCCGGCTCCGGGCGTCCGGCGGCGTGGGGCCCACCACCGACGTCGTGGCCGTCCACCTCGACCACACCGTGCCCCCCGGCGCCGAGTTGCACCGCCGACTCGCCACGGCGGGCGCGCGGACCGTACCGGACGGCAGCACGCTGATCGTCGGCGAATACCACGAGGTGCCGGACCTGCCGCGGCGCACCCTGGTGCTGGGCGGGGCGCGCTCCGGCAAGTCGCTCGAAGCGGAACGGCGGCTGGCCGCCTTCCCCGACGTGCTGTACGTGGCCACAGGCGGCACCCGGGACGGCGACCGGGAGTGGGCCGCCCGCATCGCCGCCCACCGCGACCGCCGTCCCGGCTCGTGGCGTACCGCCGAGACCTGCGACCTGGTGCCGCTGCTGGCGGACGACGGCGCCCCGCTGCTGATCGACTGTCTGGCGCTGTGGCTCACCGACGCGATGGACTCGGTCGGGGCCTGGGACGACGAGAAGTGGGCCCACGGCGGCGAACGCGCCCTCCACGAACGCGTCACCGCCCTCGTCGCGGCCGTGCGGGCGACGCAGCGGACGGTGGTGGCCGTCAGCAACGAGGTCGGCGCCGGGGTGGTGCCCGCGACGGCCGCGGGGCGTCGCTTCCGCGACGAACTGGGGCGGCTGAACGCGGGGTTCGCGGGCGAGTGCGAGCAGGTGCTGCTGGTGGTGGCGGGGCAGGCCCTGCCGCTGCGTGGCTGAGCCGGACTTTCCCCCACCCGCCCCTTCCCGAAACGGGGGACACCCCCGCCCCCGCCGGGGCTCCGCCCCTGGCCCCCGCTCCTCAATCGCCGGAGGGGCTGGAGTGTGCCCCCTTCCCAGGGGGCTGGGCGGGGCAACTCCGCCGCGGCCCCGGGCCTCGGGGCTGAGGTAGGCGTGCGGCGGGGCTGTTGGGGGCCGGGGTGTCCCCCGGTTTCGGAAGAGGCGGTGGAGAACGGCTGGGGCGGGGGATCGTTGGGGGGCGGGGTTTCAACTGTGGGGGGCCGGTAGGGTTCGGGCCGTGAGCAGCGGCCTGAATCTCGATGACTTCGTCGACCTGATCGAGCGCCCCGACGGGGGCATACGACGTGACGCCGAGGAGCGGCGGGAGCGGCTGGTGCCGCCGCCCGGCGCGCTCGGGCGGCTGGACGAGCTGGGTGAGTGGCTGGCCGCCGCCCAGCAGCAGGTGCCGGTGAAGCCCATCGAGCGGCCCCGGGTGGTGCTGTTCGCGGGCGACCACGGCATCGCGGAACTCGGCGTCTCCGCCCGCCCCGCAGGCAGCGCCCACCGGCTCGTCCGCGCCGTGATCGACGGCGAGAGCAGCGTCGCCGTGCTGGCCCGCCGCTTCGGGGTGCCCGTCCGCGTCGTCGACATGGCGCTGGACTGCGACCCCGACGCGTTGCCCGGCGAGGTCACCCGGCACCGGGTGCGCCGCGGTTCGGGGCGGCTCGACATCGAGGACGCGCTGACGGCCGAGGAGGCCGAGCAGGCGTTCCGTACCGGTATGGCCATCGCCGACGAGGAGGCCGACGCGGGTACGGACCTGGTGGTGCTCGGCGACCTCAGCGTGGGCGGCACCACGGCCGCGGCCACGCTGACCGCCGCGCTGTGCGGCACGGACGCGTCCGTGGTGACCGGGCGCGGCGGGGCCGGGATCGACGATCTGGCGTGGATGCGCAAGTGCGCGGCGATCCGCGACGGGCTGCGCCGGGCCCGCCCGGTCCTCGGGGACCAGCTCCAGCTGCTGGCCACGGTCGGCGGCGCGGACCTCACCGCGATCACCGGGTTTCTGCTCCAGAGCGCGGTGCGCCGCACCCCCGTGATCCTGGACGGCGTCGTCTCGGCGGCGTGTGCCCTGGTCGCGCAGCGGGTGGCGTTCCGGGCGCCGGACTGGTGGCTGGCGGGCCAGGCCAGCGGCGAACCGGCGCAGGAGAAGGCGCTCGACCGGATCGCGCTCACCCCGCTGCTCGACCAGGGCGTCACGGTGGGCGAGGGCGCGGGGGCGCTGCTGGCGCTGCCGCTGGTCCAGGCGGCCGCGGCGCTCGCGGGGGAACTCCCCGAGCGGGCACAGGCCGAGGAACCAGAGGACGCCTGACGAGTCCTCAGGTCGGTTCGGAGAAGCCGCCGATCCAGTCGGCGGTAGACGTGGCGGGCCCACGGCGATCCGGGGCGCGCCAGCCGTACGGCGCCGACGATCGCCACCAGCACCCCGATCACCGCGATCCGCAGCTTGCCCTTGACGTCATGGAAACGGGCCCTTGCCCGCCTTGATCAGCCGGGTGACGGTGCGCGTGATCACAGCGCGAGGAGCAGCGGCAGCTTGCCTGGCTCCACGATGTTGCGTTCCCACCAATGGCCCATGGCCCGTCAGGGTCGCGCGATACCCTGCGGCGCGATGGACACCACGCCGGAGCAGTCCCCCGACCGCCAGCCGGACCCGGACCCGGAGATGCCGCCGGACCCGGACCCGGTGATACCGCCGGACCCGGACCCGGAGATACCGCCGCGTCCGGCGCATCCCCCGCGCGCCTCCCTGGACGACGGCCTCCGCTTCGCCTTCGGCACGCTCACGGCGCTGCCCGTACGGGTGGCGCGCTGGGATCGTGAGGCGGCGCGCGTGGGCATGCTGTGCGCCCTGCCGGTCGGGCTGACGGTCGGGCTGTGCGCGGCCGCGGTGGGCGGTGTGCTGCTGTTCCTGGGCGCCGGTCCGCTGCTCGCGGCGGTCGCCACCGCCGCCGTACCCGCCGTACTGACCCGCGGCCTCCACCTCGACGGTCTCGCGGACACCGCGGACGGCCTCGGCAGCGGCAAGCCCGCGGACGAGGCGCTGCGGATCATGAAGCGGTCGGACATCGGCCCGTTCGGTGTCATCACCCTGCTGTTCGTGCTGCTCGCGCAGGTCGCGGCGCTGGCGGAGCTGTACGGGGAGAGCTGGACGCGCGGCGCGGTGGCCGCCGCCGCGGCGGGGCTCGTCGCCCGGTGCGCCCTCACGCTCGCGGCCCGCCAGGGGATGCCCGCGGCCCGGCCGGAGGGGCTGGGCGCCGCGGTCGCGGGGGTGGTGCCGCCGCGGGCGGCGGTCGGTGCGGCCGCGCTGGCCGTCGTGGCTTGCGCGGGCGCGGGCGCGCTGGTCGATGTGTACGCCATGCCGATGTACGGCCTGGCGGCGCTGGCCGGGCTCGCGGCCGCCGATCTGCTGTCGCGCCACTGTGTGCGCCGTTTCGACGGGGTGACGGGGGACGTCTTCGGCGCCCTCGCGGAAACCGCCGCCACGGCGACCCTGCTGGTGATCACCTTCGGCTGAGGTCATGGGGCACACATGGGCCCCGGGTCACGGATCATGGGCTCGGGAGGCGCACCGCGCCTCGGAATAAGCTGGGCCGCACGGCCGACCACCCAAGACGTCGGCCGGAACCACCGGAACCGGAAGAGGGACCCGACCACTGTGACTGCACTGACTCTCAGCACCTCCTCCGCCGCGTCGCTGCGCGCGGATGCCGTCGTCGTCGGCGTGGCGAAGGGGCCCAAGGGCCCGGTCGTCGCCCCGGGCGCCGAGGCCGTGGACAAGGCGTTCGGCGGGAAGCTCGCCACCGTTCTGGAGACGCTCGGCGCGACGGGCGCCGAGGGTGAGGTGACCAAGCTGCCCTCCGCGTCCGGGCTCAAGGCCCCGGTCGTGCTGGCGGTCGGCCTGGGCGAGGCCCCGGCGAAGGGCGACGGCTTCGACGCCGAGGCGCTGCGCCGCGCCGCGGGCGCGGCCGCCCGGGCGCTGGCGGGGTCGAAGAAGGGCGCGTTCGCGCTGCCGGTCGAGGACGCGGCGGACGCCGCCGCGGTCGCCGAGGGTGCGCTGCTCGGTGCGTACGCGTACGACAAGGGCAACAGCAACGGCGCGAAGAACGGCAAGGACGCCAAGGGCGACAAGGACAAGAAGAACAACGGTCCGCTCGCCGAGGTGGCCCTGCTCGGCGCCAAGCCGCGCGACAAGGCGCACAAGGCGGCGGCCGAGCGCGCCACGGCGCTGGTCGCCGAGGTCAACCGGGCCCGCGACCTGATCAACGCCCCGTCGAACGTGCTCGACCCGGCCTCGTTCGCGGCGGCCGTCGTGACCGCGGCCAAGGAGCACGGTCTGAAGACGGAGGTGCTGGACGAGAAGGCCCTCACCAAGGGCGGCTACGGCGGCATCCTGGGCGTGGGCCAGGGCTCGGACGCCCCGCCGCGGCTGGTGCGGATCGCGTACACCCACCCCAAGGCGGAGAAGACGCTCGCGCTGGTCGGCAAGGGCATCACCTACGACTCGGGCGGCATCTCGCTGAAGCCGGCCGGTCACAACGAGACCATGAAGTGCGACATGAGCGGCGCGGCCGCGGTGTTCGCCGCGGTGGTCGCGGCGGCCAAGCTGGGGCTGCGGGTCAACGTCACCGGCTGGCTGGCGCTGGCGGAGAACATGCCGTCGGGTTCGGCGACCCGCCCCGGCGATGTGCTGTCGATGTACAGCGGCAAGACCGTCGAGGTGCTGAACACGGACGCCGAGGGCCGGCTGGTGCTCGCCGACGCGCTCACCCGCGCGTGCGAGGAGAAGCCGGACGCGATCGTGGACGTGGCGACGCTGACCGGGGCGATGGTCGTGGCGCTGGGCAACCGCACGTTCGGGATCATGTCGAACGACGACGCGTTCCGCACCGCGCTGCACGAGATCGCGGACGAGGTGGGCGAGGCGTCCTGGCCGATGCCGCTGCCGGTCGCTCTTCGCAAGAGCATCGAGTCCCCGGTCGCCGATCTGGCGAACGTGGGCGAGCGCATGGGTGGCGGTCTGGTGGCCGGTATCTTCCTGAAGGAGTTCGTGGAGGACGGGATCGCCTGGGGTCACCTGGACATCGCGGGTCCGGCCTTCAACGAGTCCGGTCCGTTCGGCTACACCCCCAAGGGCGGCACGGGCTCCGCGGTCCGCACCCTGGTGCGGCTGGCGGAGCGCACCGCCGACGGGGATCTAGGCTGACGGGGAAACCCCTTACCGGGTACTGCCGAGTAACCCCTGGACCCGGGTCCAGAGATATCTCACACAGCGGCCCCGCGTCCCGCCTCCCGTCAACAAGTGCGAAGATGTTGCCCGGCAGGACAGGGCCCCCACACCAGGGCTGCGAGCAAGAAGCGGCCGAACAACCGCCGCCGCCCGGCCACCCACGGCCGGCCCGGCGCACCCATGCATGGAGGACGTGACGTGGCGAACGACGCCAGCACCGTTTTCGACCTAGTGATCCTCGGAGGCGGTAGCGGCGGTTACGCCGCTGCCCTGCGCGCGGCGCAGCTGGGTCTGGACGTCGCCCTGATCGAGAAGGACAAGCTGGGCGGCACCTGCCTGCACCGCGGCTGCATCCCCACGAAGGCCCTGCTGCACGCCGGTGAACTCGCCGACCAGGCTCGCGAGGGCTCGGAATTCGGCGTGAAGACCACCTTCGAGGGCATCGACATCGATGGTGTGCACAAGTACAAGGACGGCGTGATCACGGGCCTGTACAAGGGTCTCCAGGGTCTGATCGCGTCCCGCAAGGTCACCTATGTGACGGGCGAGGGCCGGCTGTCCTCGCCGACCTCCGTCGATGTGAACGGCGAGCGCTACACCGGCCGCCACATCCTGCTCGCCACCGGTTCGGTGCCGAAGTCCCTCCCCGGCCTGGAGATCGACGGCAACCGCGTCATCTCCTCGGACCACGCGCTGGTCCTGGACCGGGTTCCGAAGTCCGCGATCGTGCTGGGCGGCGGCGTCATCGGCGTCGAGTTCGCCTCCGCGTGGAAGTCCTTCGGGGCCGACGTCACCATCGTCGAGGCGCTTCCCCACCTCGTCCCGGTCGAGGACGAGAACAGCTCCAAGCTGCTGGAGCGCGCCTTCCGCAAGCGCGGCATCAACTTCTCCCTGGGCTCGCGCTTCTCGGGCGTCGAGTACACCGCCGACGGCGTCAAGGTCTCGCTGGAGAACGGCAAGACCTTCGAGGCCGAGGTGCTGCTGGTGGCCGTCGGCCGCGGCCCGGTCTCCCAGGGCCTGGGCTACGAGGAGGCCGGGGTCGCCATGGACCGCGGCTTCGTCCTCGTCGACGAGTACATGCAGACCAACGTGCCGACCGTCTCGGCCGTCGGTGACCTGGTCCCGACGCTCCAGCTCGCCCACGTCGGCTTCGCCGAGGGCATGCTGGTGGCCGAGCGGCTGGCCGGCCAGAACCCCGTTCCGATCGACTACGACGGCGTGCCCCGGGTGACGTACTGCCACCCCGAGGTCGCCTCCGTCGGCATCACCGAGGCCAAGGCCAAGGAGCTGTACGGTGCGGACAAGGTCGTCGCCCTGAAGTACAACCTCGCGGGCAACGGCAAGAGCAAGATCCTCAAGACCGCGGGCGAGATCAAGCTCGTCCAGGTCCGCGACGGTGCTGTCGTCGGCGTCCACATGGTCGGTGACCGCATGGGTGAGCAGGTCGGCGAAGCCCAGCTGATCTACAACTGGGAGGCGCTGCCGGCCGAGGTCGCGCAGCTCGTCCACGCCCACCCCACCCAGAACGAGGCGCTCGGCGAGGCCCACCTGGCGCTTGCCGGCAAGCCGCTGCACTCCCACGACTAGTAGTCCGAGCGCGCGACCCATTCCGCACAGATCGTTAAGGAGCAACCGAACACCATGGCGGTATCCGTAACCCTGCCGGCGCTCGGCGAGAGCGTGACCGAGGGCACCGTCACCCGCTGGCTCAAGGCCGAAGGTGAGCGCGTCGAGGCCGACGAGCCGCTGCTCGAGGTCTCGACCGACAAGGTCGACACCGAGATCCCGGCGCCCAGCGCCGGTGTGCTGACGTCCATCACGGTGGCCGAGGACGAGACGGTCGAGGTCGGCGCCGAGCTGGCCGTCATCGACGACGGCGAGGGCGCCCCGGCCGAGGCCCCCGCCCCGGCCGCCGAGCCCGCTCCGGCGGCCCAGCCCGAGCCCGCCCCGGCCCCCGCGGCCGAGGCCCCGGCCCCCGCCGCCGCCCCGTCGGGTGGCGCCGAGGGCACCGATGTGGTCCTCCCGGCGCTCGGCGAGAGCGTCACCGAGGGCACCGTCACGCGCTGGCTCAAGGAGGTCGGCGAGTCGGTCGAGGCCGACGAGCCGCTGCTCGAGGTCTCCACCGACAAGGTCGACACCGAGATCCCGGCCCCGACCGCGGGCACCCTGCTGGAGATCCTGGTCGGCGAGGACGAGACCGCCGAGGTCGGCGCCAAGCTCGCCGTGATCGGCGCCGCGGGTGCCGCTCCGGCCGCCGCGCCCGCCGAGGCCCCGGCCGCCCCCGCCCCGGCTCCCGAGCCGGTCAAGGAGGAGGCCCCGGCGCCCGCCCCCGCTCCGGAGCCCACCCCGGCCCCGGCTCCGGCTCCGGCTCCGGCGGCGCCCGCCCCGGCCCCGGCCGCCAAGGCACCGTCCATCCCGGCTCCGGCCTCCCCCGAGGCCGAGGGCGCGTACGTGACCCCGCTGGTGCGCAAGCTCGCCGCGGAGAACGGCGTGGACCTGGGCACCGTCAAGGGCACCGGCGTCGGCGGCCGCATCCGCAAGCAGGACGTCATCGCCGCCGCCGAGGCCGCCAAGGCCGCGGCCCAGACCCAGGCGCCGGTTCCGGCCGCCGCCGCGCCGAAGGCCAAGCAGGAGGTCTCCCCGCTGCGCGGCCAGACCATCAAGATGCCGCGGATGCGCAAGGTCATCGGCGACAACATGATGAAGGCGCTGCACGGCCAGGCCCAGCTGACCAGCGTGGTCGAGGTGGACGTCACCAAGGTCATGCGGCTGCGCGCCCAGGCCAAGGAGGGGTTCGCGCAGCGTGAGGGCGTCAAGCTCTCGCCGATGCCGTTCTTCGTGAAGGCCGCCGTCCAGGCGCTGAAGGGCCACCCGGCCGTCAACGCCCGGATCAACGACGACGACACCATCACGTACTTCGACGTCGAGAACGTCGGCATCGCGGTGGACGCCGAGAAGGGCCTGATGACCCCGGTCATCAAGGGCGCGGGCGACCTGAACATCGCGGGCATCGCCAAGAAGACGGCGGAGCTCGCGGGCAAGGTCCGCTCCAACAAGATCACCCCGGACGACATGTCCGGTGCCACCTTCACGATCAGCAACACCGGCTCGCGCGGTGCGCTGTTCGACACGATCATCGTGCCCCCGAACCAGGTCGCCATCCTGGGCATCGGCGCGACCGTCAAGCGCCCGGTGGTCATCGACCACCCGGAGCTGGGCGAGACCATCGCGGTGCGCGACATGACGTACGTGGCGCTCTCCTACGACCACCGCCTGGTGGACGGTGCCGACGCGGCCCGCTACCTGACCGCGGTCAAGGAGATCCTGGAGGCCGGCGAGTTCGAGGTCGAGCTCGGTCTCTGAGCCCCCTCCGGCAGACGGCCGCGCCCCGCACGGGCTTCCGTGCGGGGCGCGGCCCTTTTTCGAGTCTTTGCGGTTCGTGTCTTTCCGGCTGCGGACCGCGATGCTTCCGCTGCCTGGATAATGACTTCCGTTCACCGCTGGTTCCGAAGGAGCGCTCCCTATGATCCCGCCCGTCGTCCACTCGCTGCGCGAGCAGATCCGCGAGCACATCGTGGAGGGCATCGTCAGCGGGCGGTGGAAGCCGGGCGAGCGCATCGTGGAGCGGCGCATCGCGACGGAGCTGGAGGTGAGCCAGACGCCCGTACGGGAGGCGCTGCGCGAGCTGGAGACGCTGCGGCTGATCGAGTCGGCTCCGAACAAGGGCGTCCGGGTGCGGAATCTGACCGCGGCCGACCTGGAGGAGATCTATCCGGTGCGGGCCGGTCTGGAGCAGATCGCCGCCGAACTGGCGGCGCCCCGGCTGGCCGAGGACACCTCGGCGCTGGAGCCCGAGGTGCGGGCGCTGTACGAGGCGGACCGCAGGGCCGACGGCGAGGCCCAGGTGCGGCACACCGTGGCCTTCCACCGGGAGTTGGTGCGGGCATCGGGCAACAGCGTGCTGCTGCACACCTGGGAGTCGCTGGGCATCGAGATCTGGACGACGCTGTCGATCCGCTGGCTGGGCACCGTTCAGCAGTCGTACGCCGAGGAGCACCAGGCGGTGGTGGACGCGTTCCGGCGACGGGATCCGCGGGTGGGTGAATTGGTCAAGGCCCATGTGCTCGGCTGTGCACCGCGTGCCTGATTTCGAGGCACGGAATGCCAATTTCGGCGTACGGACAAGTTTTTCCCTTCACCTACTTTGATCGATCATCGATCAGAACTTACAGTCGACCGCATGACCGATCTCGCAAGCACGCAGCCGAGTGCGCTCGACCAGTTCCCCGACCGGGACCCCGAGGAGACCGCCGAGTGGGGCGCCTCGCTCGCTGCCGTCACCCAGGCCGCCGGACCGCACCGCGCCTCGTACCTGATGCGCCGCACCCTGGAGCGCGCCGAGGACACCGGGCTGTCGCTGCCGCCGCTGCTGGAGTCGGACTACGTCAACACCATCCCGACCGCCGCGGAGCCCGCGTTCCCCGGTGACGAGGCCATGGAGCGCCGGATCACCGCCTGGAACCGGTGGAACGCGGCGGCGATGGTCACCCGCGGCAGCACGGACGGCCTCGGCGGCCACATCGCCACCTTCGCCTCCGCCGCCTGGCTCTACGAGACCGGCTTCCAGCACTTCTTCCGCGGCAAGGAGGCCGACGGCAGCGGCGACCAGCTCTACATCCAGGGCCACGCCTCCCCCGGCATCTACGCCCGCGCCTTCCTCGACGGCCGGCTGACCGAGCAGCACCTCGACAACTTCCGCCGTGAGGCGGGCGGCGACGGCCTGCCCTCGTATCCGCACCCGCGCCGGATGCCGTGGCTGTGGGAGTTCCCCACCGTCTCGATGGGCATCGGCCCCATCTCCGCGATCTACCAGGCCCGCTTCAACCGCTACCTGGCCGCCCGCGGCATCAAGGACACCGCCGACTCCCACGTATGGGCCTTCCTCGGCGACGGCGAGATGGACGAGCCGGAGTCGACCGCCGCCCTCGCCCTCGCCGGGCGTGAGGGCCTGGACAACCTCACGTTCGTCATCAACTGCAACCTCCAGCGCCTCGACGGCCCGGTGCGCGCCAACTTCAAGATCGTGCAGGAGCTGGAGGCCCAGTTCCGCGCCGCCGGGTGGAACGTCGTCAAGTCGCTGTGGGGCTCCGCCTGGGACGAGCTGTTCGCCCGGGACGCCTCCGGTGCGCTGGCGCGCCGCCTGCGCGAGGTCCCCGACGGCCAGTTCCAGACGTACGCGACCCGCGACGCCGCCTACATCCGCGAGCACTTCTTCGGCTCCGACCCGGCCCTCGCGGAGCTGGCGAAGTCGCTGTCCGACGCCAAGCTGGCCGAGTGTTTCCACACCTCCCGCGCGGGCCACGAGCCGCGCAAGGTGTACGCGGCCTACCGCGCGGCCGTGGAGCACAAGGGCGCCCCGACGGTCGTCCTCGCCCAGACCGTCAAGGGGTACACGCTCGGCCCCACCTTCGAGTCGCGCAACGCGAACCACCAGATGAAGAAGCTGACCGGCAAGGAGTTCCGCGCCATGCGCGACCTCCTGGAGCTGCCCATCCCGGACAGCAAGCTGGACGACAGCCTCGTTCCGTACGCCCACCCCGGCCCGGACTCCCCCGAGGTCCGCTACCTCCAGGAGCGCCGTGCCGCGCTCGGCGGCCCCGCCCCGGCCCGCAAGGTCCACCCGGTGGCCCTGCCCGAGCCCGCGGCCAAGCCGTTCGAGACCCTGGCCAAGGGCTCCGGCAGCCAGGAGATCGCCACGACCATGGCCTTCGTGCGCCTGGTCAAGGACCTGATGCGGGACAAGGAGACCGGCCACCGCTGGGTGCCGATCGTGCCCGACGAGGCCCGTACCTTCGGCATGGAGTCGCTCTTCCCGACCGCCGGGATCTACTCCCCGCTCGGCCAGACCTACGACCCGGTCGACCGCGATCAGCTCCTGTACTACAAGGAAGCCGAGAACGGTCAGATCCTCAATGAGGGGATCACCGAGGCCGGTTCGATGGCCGACTTCACCGCCGCCGCCACGTCGTACGCGACGCACGGCGAGCCGATGATCCCCTTCTACATCTTCTACTCGATGTTCGGCTGGCAGCGCACCGCCGACCAGATGTGGGCGTTCGCCGACCAGCTCGGCCGCGGCTTCCTGATCGGCGCCACCGCGGGCCGGACCACCATGACCGGTGAGGGCCTCCAGCACGCCGACGGCCACTCGCACCTGATCGCCTCCACCAACCCGGCGGCGCTCGCCTACGACCCGGCGTTCGCGTACGAGGTCGGCGTCATCGTGCGGGACGGGCTGCGGCGGATGTACGGCCCGCAGGCCGAGGACGTCTTCTACTACCTCACGGTCTACAACGAGACCAAGGTGCAGCCCCCGATGCCGCAGCGCGACGGCGTCGAGGAAGGCATCGTCAAGGGGCTGTACCGCTTCCAGGAGGCCGAGGCGCCCGCCGCCGACGCCCCCCGTATCCAGCTCCTCGCCTCCGGCACCGCCATCCACTGGGTGCTGGAGGCCCAGAAACTGCTCGCCGACGACTGGGGCGTGGCCGCCGACGTGTGGTCCGCCACCTCCTGGAGCGAGCTGCGCCGCGATGCCCTGTCCTGTGACGCGGCGCAGCTCAACGGCGAAGACCGGGTCCCGTACGTCACCCGTGCCCTGGCAGGCGCACCGGGCCCGGTCCTCGCGGTCAGCGACTGGATGCGGGCGGTACCGGACCAGATCAGCCAGTGGGTCGAGCAGGACTGGTACTCGCTCGGCACCGACGGCTTCGGCCTCTCCGACACCCGCGAGGCGGCCCGCCGCCACTTCGGCGTGGACGTCCCGTCGATCGTGGTCACCGCGCTGGCCCGGCTCGCCAAGCAGGGCGTGGTCAAGAGCACGGCCCCCAAGGAGGCCGCCGAGCGCTACGGCATCTGACCCCGCGGCACCGCCCCGTCACGGCATGATGGGGCGGTGCGTGCCGCGCGGCTGATCAAGATGGTGCTCCTGCTCCAGGCTCGGCCCTCGATGACGGGGGCCGAGCTGGCGCGTGAGCTGGAGGTTTCGGAGCGCACGGTGACGCGGGACGCCGCCGCGCTCTCCGAGGCCGGGGTCCCGGTGTACGCGGACCGCGGCCGGGCCGGTGGCTACCGGCTCATCGGCGGCTACCGCACCCGGCTGACCGGCCTCGGCCGCACCGAGGCCGAGGCGCTGTTCCTGTCCGGCGTGCCGTCCGCGCTGCGCGAGATGGGGCTCGCCGACGCCGCCTCCGCCGCCCGGCTGAAGGTTTCCGCCGCGCTGCTCCCCGAGCTGCGCGACGCCTCCCACACGGTGGCCCAGCGCTTCCACCTCGACGCCCCGGGGTGGTGGCAGGAGCCGCAGACGCCCTCGCTGCTGCCGGACGTCGCCGACGCGGTGTGGGACGACCGGCGGCTCGCGGTCCGCTACCGCCGCCGGGACACGGAGGTGGAACGGGAGCTGGAGCCGTACGGGCTCGTCCTCAAGGCGGGCGTCTGGTATCTGGCGGCCCGCGCCGACGGCCCGCACGGCGACTTCCGGGTCTACCGGGTGGACCGTCTCGCCGCGGTCGGGCCCGCGCCCGGCGAGGACCGGTTCCGGCGCGACGAGACGTTCGACCTGCCCGCCTTCTGGGAGGAGCGGGCGGCGCAGTTCGCGCGCTCGATCCTCCGCGAGGAGGTCACCCTGCGCCTCACCCCGGAGGGCGCCCGCAGCCTGCCGTACGTCACGGACCGTACGGCGGCCGAGGAGGCTGTACGGTCCGCCGGGGAGCCGGACGAGCAGGGGCGGATCACCGTGACCCTGCCCGTGGAGTCCGCCGAGGTCGCGTACGCCCAGCTCCTCCCCCTGGGCCCGGAGGCGGAGGTGCTGGCGCCTCCGGAACTGCGGGAGCGGTTCGCGGCGGCGGCACGGCGGATGGGAGACCTCTACACGTAGCTACCGGTAGTCGGCGGCCGTGCCCTCCTTGCCGCCGAAGACGACGTCACGGAAGTACCCGAAGGCGTCCGGTCGGGAGCCGTCGAGGTCGGTGAAGCCGTAGACCTTGGCGAGGTCCCCGCTGAACACGGACTTCCCGTTCCAGCGCGCCCGGTCCGGGTCGGCGGCGAGCGCGGCGACCGCCCGCCCGACGAAGTGCGGCGTCTCGGCGATGGCGAAGTGCGGCTCCTTCTCCAGCGCGTCCCGCCAGTTCTCCTCGGTCACCCCGAAGTGGTCCAGCATCTGTTCGGAGCGCAGGAAGCCCGGGGAGACGCACACCGCCGTGCCGTCGAACTCCTTCAGCTCCTGGGCCAGCCCGAAGGCGGTGCGGATGGGGGCGTTCTTGGTGAGGTCGAAGAAGAGGTTCTCCCGGTAGGTCTTGTTGAACTCCTCGTTGCCGTCGGTGATCTCGACCACCAGGCCGCCCGGGTTCCGGATCAGCAGCGGCAGCGCGTAATAGCTGGTGATCAGGTGGGTCTCGACGCCGAGCCGGAGCATCCGCAGACCCCCGTCCAGGTCGTTCTCCCAGGTCTTCTTGCCGAACACGATCAGGTGCTCACCGCCCCATACGTCGTTGACCAGGACGTCCAGCCGCCCCTGCTCGCGGTCGATGCGCTCGATGAGCGCCTGTACCTGCTCCCGCTCCAGGTGGTCGGTCGGCACCGCGATGCCCGTGCCGCCCGCCGCCGTGATCAGTTCCGCGGTCTCCTCGATGGTCTCCGTCGGCCGCCCGACCTCGCTGACCCGGTCCCGGGTGGTGCGCCCCGTCGCGTAGACGGTGGCGCCCGCCGCGCCCAGCTCGACGGCCATGGCCCGGCCCGCGCCGCGCGTGGCGCCCGCGACGAGTGCGACCTTGCCCGCCAGTGGCCCCTGTGCGTCCCGCGTGCCCTGTGTGCTCACGTATGTGTGTCCTCTCCGTGGAGCCGTCCTCAGTGACGCGTTCGACGATCGCAAGGAAACCCGACACGTTATGTCGCATATAACAAGAGGGCCGCATCTGGGTCGCTCCGCGTGCGGGGGTGGGCGCGAGGGCCGATGCTGGTCCCGTGATGATGGACGAGACGGAGTTCTGGGGGCTGGTCGACAGCGCTCGGGAGGCTGCCGAGGGCGACCCCGAGGACCAGTCCGACCTGCTCGTCGAGCAGCTGTCACAGCTCGACCCGGACTCCGTGCTGGACTTCGCCCGGCACTTCGAGGCCCGCGCCAACCGGGCGTACCGCTGGGATCTGTGGGGCGCCGCCTGGGTGCTGCTGGGCGGCGTCAGCGAGGACGCCTTCGAGGCGTTCCGCTACTGGCTGATCGGCCAAGGCCGGGACGTCTTCGAGGGCGCGCTGCACGACCCGGACGCGCTGGCCGAGCTGCTGGAGGACTTCGACGAGCAGGTGGACGGCGACTGCGAGGACCTGGGGTTCGCGGCGGACGAGGCGTACGAGCAGCTCACCGGCGCGGTGCTGCCGGACCTGGGGATCCCCGAGCGGCCGGACGAGCCGGTCGGCGCAACGATCGACTTCGAGGACGACGAGGCGCTGGCGGCGCGGTACCCCCGGCTCTGGGAGCGCTTCCGCGACTGACGTCAGGCAGCGCCGTCGGTGAGGGGGCCGTCGGTGAGGGCGCCGTTGGTGAGGGGGCGCGCCATCAGCACATCGTCCACGTACGCGCCGTCCAGCAGGAACTCCCCCCGCAGGACGCCCTCCACCACGAACCCCTCCGACTCGTACAGCCGCCGCGCCGGGAGGTTGTGGCCGAGCACCCGCAGGGTGATCCGGCTCGCGCCCTGCCGCAGCGCCTCCTCGTACGCCGCGCGCAGCAGCGCCCGCGCCACGCCCCGGCCGCGCACCCGCGGGTCCACGGCGAGCCCCTGTATCTGGCGGACGTGCGCGTTGCTGGCCAGCTGCGTCGGCGGGACGAGCCGCACGAATCCGACGGGGCGCCCGTCCAGCTCGGCCACCATGTTGTGGACGGGGCGGTTGCGGTGGGTGAAGAAGGCGTCGTACGGCGGCTCCGGGGCCGGCAGCACGGAGTGCAGCGTCGACCAGGTGCGGCGCTCCAGAGCGACCAGCTCCTGTTCGTCGTCGAGCACGGCGCGGCGGATCAGCGGCGCGGGCACGGCGGACGGGTGAGTCGGGGCAGAGGGCTCGGACATGCTTGTCACTCTGCCACGCGCTCCTCGACGTCCGACATCCCCCGCAAGATCGGGGGCAGGATGGGGCCATGCGCATCGCGGTCACCGGTTCCACCGGGCTCATCGGGACGGCCCTCGTCCACTCCCTGCGCCGGGACGGCCACCAGGTCGTGCGGCTGGTGCGGCGAACTCCCCGCGAGGAGGCGGAAGTCGAGTGGGATCCGCACCGGCAGTGGGTCGACACCGCCGGGCTGACGGGGTGTGAGGCCGTCGTCCACCTCGCGGGCGCGGGCATCGGCGAGCACCGCTGGACCGATGCGTACAAGAAGGAGCTGCGGGACAGCCGGGTGCTGGGCACGGCCGCCATCGCCGAGGCCGTGGCCTCCCTGGACACCCCGCCGCGGGTGCTGGTCAGCGGAAGCGCGGTGGGGTTCTACGGGGACACGGGGGAGCGCGCGGTCGATGAGAGCGCGCCCCCCGGGCACGGTTTCCTCCCGGACCTCTGCCAGGACTGGGAGGAGGCGACCGCCGCGGCGCAGGAGGCGGAGGTGCGCACGGTGTTCATCCGCAGCGGTCTGGTGATCGCACCCGAGGGCGGCGCGTGGGGGCGGCTCTTCCCGCTGTTCAAGGCGGGCCTCGGGGGGCGGATGGGCAGCGGTCGGCAGTACTGGAGCTTCATCGCCCTGCACGACCACATCGCCGCGCTGCGCCACATCCTGGACACGGCGGACCTCAGCGGCCCCGTCAACCTCACCGCCCCCTCCCCCGTGACCAACCGTGAGATCACCGAGGCCATGGGCCGGGTGCTGCGCCGTCCGACGCTCCTCCACGTGCCCGCCCCGGCGCTGCGGATCGCCCTGGGCGAGATGTCCACCGACATCCTCGGCAGCGTCCGGGCCCTCCCCCGCAAGCTCCTGGACTCCGGCTTCTCCTTCACCTACCCGCATATCGAGGAGGCCCTGAAGGCGGCGGTGGGAGGGCGGCGCTGACGGGTCGCAGGGGAACGGGACGTGTCGTAGGGGAACGGGACGTCCCGAAACGGAACGGCCGAACCCGATCGGCGTGCGACCGTTGTGCGCCCGTGCTCGGTCGATGCGCGTCTGTCATCGACCGTTTTTGCCCTTACCGTCGTGACCGTTCCAATCCGCTCCATCCCGACCCCGGGGAGGGAACGTGCTCACCAGCGCGCACCGCACGGACGTCGTCATCGTGGGAGCCGGACTCGCGGGGCTGGCCGCCGCCCAGTTGCTGACCGGCGCGGGGATGGAGGTCACCGTCCTGGAGGCCGCGCCCCGGGTCGGCGGCCGCATGACCACCGATACCGTCGACGGCTTCCGGCTGGACCGCACCGGGCAGCTGGTGAACACCTCCTTCCCCGAGCTGCGGCACACCCCGGGACTCGACACCCTCGCCCTGCGCCCCTTCTCCCAGGGGGTGCTGGTGCACGGCGACGGCCGTACGCAGCGGATCGGCACCCCCCGCGGCTCCCGGAGCGGTTCCCGGAGCACAAGGGGCGCACTCACCACGGCGCGCGCTCTCGCGAGCGCTGCCCGCGCGCCCCTGGGCGGCGGACTCGATCAGGCCCGACTCGGTGCCGCGCTCGGCAGGCTCGCCGCCCTGCCCGCGGACCGCCTCCTCGCCCGCCCCGACCGGCCGGTCCACGAGACCCTGGCGGGGCGGGGCCTTCCCGCTCGCACCGTCGAGAGCGTGCTGCGCCCGCTCCTCGTCTCGCTGCTGAGCGACCCGGGCCTGAACACCTCCAGCCGCTGCGCCGACCTGGTGCTGCGCGGCTACGCCCGCGGCAGGCTGTGCCTTCCGGCGGGCGGCGCCGCCACCGTCCCCGAACTGCTGGCCGCCACGCTGCCGCCGGGGACCGTCCGCACCGGCGTACGGGCCACCTCGGCCGCCACCACCACCGTGACCACCGCCGGACACGGCGAGTTCCGCTGCCGGGCGGTGCTGGTGGCCACCGGGGCGCACGACGCCGCCGAACTCCTCCCCGGGCTGCGACTGCCCGCCTTCCACCCGGTCACCGTGCTGCACCACACCGCCGACCAGCCGCCGCTGCGCGAACCCGCGCTGATCCTCGCGGCAGGCGGCCAGGGCCCCGTCGCCCACACCACGGTCGCGAGCGAGGTCGACCCCTCGCGCGCGCCGGGCGGCCGGGTGCTGATCACCTCCACCGTGCTGGGCGCCGCCGCGGGCCTGCCGACCGCCGAACTCGACCGGCAGGCCAGGGCCCAGCTCGCCACCGTCTACGGCACCTCCACCACCGACTGGGAGCTGCTGGCCGCCCACCACGACCCGCACGCCGTACCCGCCATGCCCGCGCCCCACGACCTGCGGCGCCCGGTGCGGCTGCTGTCGGGGCTGTACGTATGCGGCGACCACCGCGACGCCAGCACCGTGCAGGGCGCCCTCGTCTCCGGCCGCCGCGCCGCCCGCGCGGTGCTCCAGGACTTCGGCGCCACCCCCGGCTCCGACACCCCGGCGGTCCCCGCGGCGGCGGCCTGATTCCGCCCGCATCGACGACGCGATCGGAGGCGTAGAGCAATTCCCGCGGGACAGGATTCCGATATGGCCACGGTGTGCTTGCGCATCACTTCTTGAGCGCCTTTATCCCCTGCGTCACACCGAGCAGACAGCCTGCCCCGGCCAGCAGTATTCCCAGCGCCGGCTGAAAATCCGCGGCCCACGCCAGGAAGACGTAATCCTTCCCCTTGGCGTTCATGACGACGGAGCCGATCCCCACCGAAATCATGCCGATTGCCAAGCCCATGCCCTCATCACCATTCCTCAGCTCTGCGGAGGGGGACACGGGAACCGTATATCCCCCAACCAAGGTCGCGGGAGCGGGATATGACAGGTGTACAGGTATTTCCTTCCCAGGTACCGGAACGACGTACATCCTTCGATGTAAGGCGCGCCCGAGCGGTCCACGCTCGATGAATAAACGACATTGACAGGGTGCCGCCGACCTCTGTTTTATACGCCCGTGAAAAGCCGTCACCTCATGACCGACGACACCTTCCTCGACCACGCCGCCGACCGGCTCGCCGCCCTGCCCGGCGTGCACGCCGTCACCCTTGGCGGCTCGCGCGCTCAAGCGACCCACGCCCCGGACAGCGACTGGGACCTGGCCCTCTACTACCGGGGCGACTTCGACCCGGCCGAACTGCGCGCGGTCGGCCGCGCGGCGGGCTGGGAGGGCGAGGTCTCCGAGGTCGGCGCCTGGGGCGGGGGCGTCTTCAACGGGGGCGCCTGGCTCACCATCGACGGCCGCCACGTCGATGTCCACTACCGCGACCTCGACGTCGTCGACCACGAACTCGCCGAGGCCCGGCGGGGCCGCTTCCACTGGGAACCGCTCATGTTCCACCTCGCGGGCATCCCCAGCTATCTGGTCGTCGCCGAACTCGCCGTCAACCAGGTGCTCCGCGGCACCCTGCCCCGCCCCGCGTACCCGGAGGCACTGCGCGCGGCTGCACCCCCGTTCTGGCGCGACCGGGCCGCCCTGACGCTCGCGTACGCCAAGGGCTCGTACGCCCGGCGCGGCCAGGCCACCGAGGTCGCTGGCGCGCTGGCCACCGCCGCCATGCAGACTGGCCACGCGGTGCTGGCGGCGCGCGGCGAGTGGGTCACCAACGAAAAGCGGCTCCTGCGGCGGGCGGGCCTGGGCCGCCTCGACACGATCACGGCCGGGCTGCGGCCCGAGCCGGAAGTCCTGGCGCGGGCGATCGCCGAGGCGGAGGAGGTGTTCGGGGCGGCGTCCTGAGCGGCCCCGGGCACCGCCATACGGCCCGGGGGCACGCCCACACTTCGCCCGGCACCGAAGCGACCGCGGCCTACGCTGAACCCATGGCCGCCTCCCCCGCCTCTCCCACCTCTCCCGCCCGTGACGCGGACATCGCCCGCGCCGCCACCGCCCTCGCGGACGCCTCCCGCGCCCGGATCCTGCTGGCGCTCGCGGAGGGGCGGGCGCTGCCCGCGAGCGTGCTGGCCACGGAGGCGGGGGTGAGCGCCTCCACGGTGAGCGGGCATCTGGCGAAGCTGCTGGAGGCCGGTGTCGTACGCGTCGAACGGCAGGGGCGGCACCGCTACTACCGGCTGACCGGCCCCGCCGTCGGCGAGGCCATCGAGGCGCTGGCCAGGATCGCGCCGCCGCTGCCGGTCACGTCGCTGCGGGCGTCCACCCACGCCAACGCCCTGCGCCGGGCCCGCACCTGCTACGACCACGTCGCGGGCGGCCTGGGCGTGGCGCTGATGGGCGCCCTGCTGGAACGCGGCGTGCTGACCGGCGGCGACGGACGACACCACCCGGAGACGGCCGCACGCGACCGGCTGTCCGCCCCCGGCAACGACACCCCGTACCGGCTGACCGACCGGGGGCGGGCCGAGCTGGCCGCGTTCGGCGTGGACGCGGACCAGCTCCACGGCCGCCGCCCCCTGATCCGCTACTGCGTGGACTGGACCGAACAGCGCCACCACCTGGCGGGCGCCCTGGGCGCCGCCCTCACCGACCGGCTCTTCGAGCTGGACTGGATCCGCCGGGGAACGCGGCGCCGGGTGGTCGATGTGACGGAGAAGGGCACGGCGGGCCTGGCCCACACGTTCGGGGTCGCCGCGGGCTAGGGGTGTCCGCAAGCCGCGTCGGACCCGCGACGCCTGGCACGCGCCCCCAGCCACCGCCGGGAGGTACCCCCTGACGCCGCGGGCCGACCCGACGCAACGGTGCGGGCTAGCCCAGTGCCGCGACCCGTTCGCGGTAGCCGCGGACCGGGGCCGCGTCCCGGTACGGCTCCAGGCGGCGTTCGAAGTCGCGTACGTAGTCCAGCGCCCGCGCCGACCGCATCTCGGACGCCTGCTGCGCCGCCTCCGCGCCCAGCGCGCACGCCTGCTCCAGCTCGCCGAGGCCCAGCCGGGCCGTGGCCAGCACCACCCGGCTGAAGAGGCGGCTGCGGGCGAACCCGGCGCCGCGCAGCCGCAGGGAGCGCTCCGCGTGCTGGGCGGCGGCCCGGTACTGCTGGAGGTCCCGGTGGCTGTGGCCGAACTCGTCGGCCAGCTGCGCCTCGTCGAAGGTCCGCGCCCAGTACGGCACGTCGTCGCCCGGCCGCGACGTCTCCAGCGCCCGTTCGGCGCGGGCGAGCGAGGCGGTGCAGGCCCGCACCTCGCCCAGCACCGCGTGCCCGCGCGCCTCGACCGCGTGCAGCAGGGACTGGAGCACCGGCGGGGCGCCGCCGCCCACGCCCTGCTGGGCCACCCTGGCGAGCTGGACGGCCTCCCGGCCGTGGCCCAGATAGACGGCCTGGCGGCTCATGGTCACCAGCACATAGCTGCCGTACGGCCGGTCCCCGGCGGCCTGGGCGAGCCGCAGCGCCTGGACGAAATACCGCTGGGCCAGGCCGTGCGCGGCGATGTCGTACGACGTCCACCCGGCCAGCCGGGTCAGGTCCGCGACGGCTCCGAACAGCCGCCGCCCCGTCGTCTCGCCGTACGTGCCGCGCAGCATCGGCTCGCCCTCGTGCTCCAGGTAGCGCACCAGGGCCTGCCGGGCGTGGCCGCCGCCGTACGTCTGGTCCAGCGTGCGGAACAGCTCGCTGACCGAGCGCAGCGCCGCGATGTCGCCCGGGGTCACCCGGTGGCCGGGCCCGCGCTGGACCCGGTCCGCCTGCCGCTGCCGGGGCACCGGTGCCCGTCCGGCGGGGGCCGCACGGTCGGGAGCGGGCCGGTCGACCGCGGCCGCCCGGCCCGCGGCGGCGCCCCGGCCGCCCTGGGCGGGGACGGTCGGGCCACCGGCGGCCGCGGGCTCACCGCGCGCCACCCGGTCGTCGGGCCGTCCGATCAGCCAGTCCCGGCTGGGGACGACGAGCCCGGCCGGGGTGAAGGCGATCTTCCGCAGCTCCGCATGGCTGCCGGAGTCCTTCCGCCACAGCCCGCTGACGATGTCCACCGCCTCCTGCGGGGTGGCGGCGAACTCCAGCCCCGCGTAGACCGGCGCACAGGCGTCAAGGCCCAGGTCCTGGGCGGTCAGCCGGCGGCCCAGCCGCCGGGTGAAGACCTCGGCGATCAGCGCGGGGGTGGTGCCGCGCGGCTGCTGGCCGCGCAGCCAGCGGGTCACCGACGTCTTGTCGTACCGCAGATCGAGGCCGTGTTCGATGCCGAGCTGGTCCACCCGCCGGGCCAGCCCGGCATTGGAGAAGCCTGCCTCGGAAATCAGCGCGGCGAGCTGACGATTGGGGATGCGCTGCGGGGGTCGTTCCGTCATCAGCCTGCCGGTCTCCCTGATTCGCTCTCTGGAACGGCGTGAATTTAACTGGCTGTAGCGGGCTGATCGCGCTCGTCGGACTCCTTTCATCCGATCGTGTGAGAACGAGCCGGATAGGGGTCCGAAAGCGCGCGGTCGTACAGTGGCGGAGGCACTGCCAACTGTTACGAGGTCCGAAGAGGAGCTTGCCGTGACCGCAACGTCCCCGGAGACGCCCCCTGCTTCGCAGACGCGACTGCGCTACGTCCATCTGGGGTTCGGGGCGGACGCCGTCGAATACCGGGAGGCGTGGCAGGAGCAGCGCCGGGTACACGCGGCCCGCTTCGCGGACGAGATCCCGGACACCTGTCTGCTGCTCGAGCACCAGGCCGTCTACACGGCGGGGCGGCGCACGGCCGACAACGAGCGCCCCCTCGACGGCACCCCGGTGGTGGACGTGGACCGCGGCGGCAAGATCACCTGGCATGGCCCCGGCCAGCTGGTGGGCTATCCGATCCTCAAGCTGCCGCGCCCGGTGGACGTCGTCGCGCACGTCCGGCGGCTGGAGGAGGCCATGCTGCTGACCTGCGCCGACTTCGGCGTGGCGGCCACCCGCGTGGAGGGCCGCAGCGGGGTGTGGGTGCTGGGCGACCCGGTGGACCGGCGCCCGGCGCTCGGCGGGCTGACGCTGGACTTCGACCCGCGGGTGGAGGACGAGGAGTTCGACCCGCGGCTGAACGGCCCGGAGTACGCCCCGTCCAACGCCGGGCAGCGCCGCGAGGACCGCAAGCTCGGCGCGATCGGTGTGCGGGTCGCCAAGGGCGTGACCATGCACGGCTTCTCGTTCAACTGCAATCCGGACAACACCTCGTACGACCGGATCGTGCCGTGCGGCATCCGGGACGCGGGCGTGACGTCGCTGTCGGCGGAGCTGGGCCGGGACGTGACGGTCGCCGAGGTGACCCCGGTGGTCGAGAAGCACCTGCGGGCGGTCGTGGAGTCCTCCGTCCCGCTGCCCCGCGCCGTGTAGGCAGGGCCCGGGGGAATGCGGCCCCCGACCTCACCGGTTGCCCTGGACGTAAATCCGTACGAATGACGGGCGTACCCTGGTGACCGCCGACGATTCGAAAGCCGCGCCACCCAGACTCGCCAAGCAAAGAGGAGTGCCGGACGTGTCCGCAGTCGCACCCGACGGACGCAAGATGCTGCGTCTGGAGGTCCGGAACAGCCAGACCCCCATCGAGCGCAAGCCCGAGTGGATCAAAACGCGGGCGAAGATGGGCCCCGAGTACACCGAGCTGCACGGCCTGGTGAAGCGGGAGGGCCTGCACACGGTGTGCCAGGAGGCGGGCTGTCCCAACATCTTCGAATGCTGGGAGGACCGCGAGGCCACGTTCCTCATCGGCGGCGACCAGTGCACCCGGCGCTGTGACTTCTGCCAGATCGACACCGGCAAGCCGCAGCCGCTGGACCGCGACGAGCCGCGCCGGGTGGCCGAATCCGTACAGACGATGGAGCTGCGGTACGCGACGATCACCGGCGTCGCCCGCGACGACCTGGAGGACGGCGGGGCCTGGCTGTACGCGGAGACCGTGCGGCAGATCCACTCCCTCATGCCGGACACCGGCGTCGAGCTGCTGATCCCGGACTTCAACGCGGACCCCGACCAGCTCGCCGAGGTCTTCTCGTCCCGCCCCGAGGTGCTCGCGCACAACGTCGAGACCGTCCCGCGGATCTTCAAGCGCATCCGCCCCGGCTTCCGCTACGAGCGGTCGCTGGAGGTCATCACCAAGGCCCGCGAGGCGGGGCTCGTCACCAAGTCCAACCTGATCCTGGGCATGGGCGAGGAGCGCGAGGAGATCAGCCAGGCGCTCCAGGACCTGTACGACGCGGGCTGCGAGCTGATCACCATCACCCAGTACCTGCGCCCCTCCGCGCGGCACCACCCGGTGGAGCGCTGGGTGAAGCCGCAGGAGTTCGTGGAGCTGAAGGAGGAGGCGGACGAGATCGGCTACGCCGGTGTCATGTCCGGCCCCCTCGTCCGCTCGTCGTACCGCGCGGGGCGCCTGTACCAGCAGGCCATCGACCAGCGGGCGAACACGGCGCAGGCGGTGTGACACCGATACGACACCGATACGGCAAAGGGCGGCGTGAACCAGCTGGTTCACGCCGCCCTTTGCCGTTCGCACCCGTCGCCGCAACCGTCGGGACGAGCGTCGGTGTGAGCAACACGCTGTGTGAGGACGGGCACACCGGCCACTCGGCGCTTTTGCAAAACCGCAGTTCACAGCCGTAGTAGCAGCCCGATCCAAGGCTTCACCGGTGTTTGACCGACCGGTCACACACTGGTAACACCATTGGGTAACGATAAAACCACGCACCGCTCATAGCTGCGTGCGTTCGTGATAATCCGCCGCTCCCGAGGGGTACCCATGCCGGCTGCGCCCGTACGCCCGTCCGTGACCGACGCGCTGCTCGCCCTGGAGGGACTGCTGCTGCGCGGTGGCCAGCGCACAGCCCGGCGCAACGCCTGGACCGCTGTCCTTGAGGACCGTCGCCGCGCCAAGGACCGGACCGAGGCCCAGCACGTACTGGAGGCCGTGTCCACCGGGGCTTCCCAGGCCACGTAAACTTCGCCTTATGGCGAGGAAGGAAACATCCGAGAACCCCGGGCGACTGAAGCAGATCGCCCTGACCTACAAGATGACCAAACGGGTCGACTCCAAGGTCGGCCTTGTCGTCGCCGGCGTGGGGATCATCACCTTCGGTGTCCTCCTCGGCATCGGCTTCCTGATCGGTCACCCCGTCTTCCTGGGCATCCTGGGCTTCGTCCTGGCCTTCCTCGCGATGGCGATCATTTTCGGCCGCCGCGCCGAGCGGGCGGCGTTCGGACAGATGGAGGGCCAGCCGGGCGCGGCGGCCGCCGTTCTGGAGAACGTGGGCCGCGGCTGGTCGGTGACCCCGGCGGTGGCGATGAACCGCAACCAGGACGTCATCCACCGGGCCGTCGGCAAGGCGGGCATCGTGCTCGTCGGCGAGGGCAACCCGAACCGGCTCAAGGGCATGCTGGCCGCCGAGAAGAAGCGCATGGCCCGCATCGTGTCGGACGTCCCGGTGCACGATGTGATCGTCGGCACCGACGAGGGCCAGGTGCCGATCAAGAAGCTCCGCACCACGCTGCTGAAGCTGCCGCGGGTGCTGCCGGGCGCGCAGGTGACGGTCGTGAACGAGCGGCTGCGGGCGCTGGGTGACCTCATGAGCAACATGCCGATCCCGAAGGGCCCGATGCCCAAGGGCATGCGCATGCCGAAGGGCCGCTGAGCGGCCGTACGCCGAGACTCCACGTAACGAAGGCGGCCCGGGACAGGAAGTCCCGGGCCGCCTTTCGTATGCAATCCGTGTGCAATCCGTGCTCTAGACGCGGATCTGCACGGCCCGGGAGAGCCGGTCGTGCAGTCCGCGGGTGTCGCGGTCGAAGACGACCGCGGGGATGACGAGCACGAGCAGCACGCTGCGCAGCACCGCCCGCGGCAGGCTGAGCCGCGCCCCGCCCTCGCCGATCACCCGCAGCTTGAGCAGCAGCTTGCCGGGGGTCGCGCCGACGGTGCCCACGGTCAGCAGGCTGAGTACGAGGAAGACGAGCAGCGCCCAGTTCCCGGCGGCCTGCGGATTGCGGCCCGCCAGCAGCGCGTACGAGACGAGCACGCACAGGCCCCAGTCGATGAAGAGCGCCCCGAGGCGGCGCCCGAGCGGTGCGATCGCGCCCGGTCCGCTCTCGGGCAGCCCCAGCCCCTGGCCGCGGTAGCCCAGGTCGACGCCCATCTCCTCGGCGGCCGCGCGGGGGCCGGAAAGCCAGGATCCGATTGCTTGCCTCTTGTCCACGCTCCATACGGTACTGCGACGGCCCGCATACGCCCGTAACGGCCCCTGACCCGGTTAACCTGGGTGAAACAAACGGGTCATGCCCGGGAAATCCCGTCTGCTTATCGTCGGCGGCAGCGCGCCATGCACACGGACCGCGCGACCGAACAAATCCCCGTCCCCCCGCGGCCGGGCTAGGAGGAGTTGGATGTTCCAGAACGCCGACGACGCTCGGAAGTTCATCTCGGACGAGGACGTCAAGTTCGTCGACGTCCGGTTCTGTGACCTTCCCGGCGTCATGCAGCACTTCACCGTACCGGCGGAGGCGTTCGACCCGCACGAGGAGCTGGCCTTCGACGGCTCGTCGATCCGCGGTTTCCAGGCGATCCACGAGTCGGACATGGCGCTGCGTGCCGACCTGTCGACGGCCCGTGTCGACCCGTTCCGCCGCGACAAGACGCTCAACATCAACTTCTTTATCCACGACCCGATCACGGGCGAGCAGTACAGCCGCGACCCGCGCAACATCGCCAAGAAGGCCGAGGCCTACCTCGCCTCCACCGGCATCGCGGACACCGCGTACTTCGGCCCCGAGGCCGAGTTCTACGTCTTCGACAGCGTGCGCTTCGAGACCAAGGCGAACGAGGCCTTCTACCACATCGACTCCGAGGCGGGCGCCTGGAACACCGGTGCGCTGGAGGACAACCGCGGCTACAAGGTCCGGTACAAGGGCGGCTACTTCCCGACCCCGCCGGTCGACCACTTCGCCGACCTGCGCGCCGAGATCAGCCTCGAGCTGGACCGCGCCGGCCTCCAGGTCGAGCGCCAGCACCACGAGGTGGGCACCGCCGGCCAGGCCGAGATCAACTACAAGTTCAACACGCTGCTGGCCGCGGCCGACGACCTGATGCTGTTCAAGTACATCGTCAAGAACGTGGCGTGGAAGAACGGCAAGACCGCGACCTTCATGCCGAAGCCGATCTTCGGCGACAACGGCTCGGGCATGCACGTCCACCAGTCGCTGTGGCAGGGCGGCTCCCCGCTGTTCTACGACGAGCAGGGCTACGCGGGCCTCTCGGACACCGCCCGCTACTACATCGGCGGCATCCTCAAGCACGCCCCGTCGCTGCTGGCCTTCACCAACCCGACGGTGAACTCCTACCACCGCTTGGTCCCGGGCTTCGAGGCGCCGGTCAACCTGGTGTACTCGCAGCGTAACCGCTCGGCCGCGATGCGCATCCCGATCACGGGCTCCAACCCGAAGGCCAAGCGCGTCGAGTTCCGCGCCCCGGACTCCTCCGGCAACCCGTACCTGGCCTTCTCCGCGCTCCTGCTCGCGGGCCTGGACGGCGTCAAGAACAAGATCGAGCCGGCCGAGCCGATCGACAAGGACCTCTACGAGCTGGCCCCCGAGGAGCACGCGGGCGTCCCCCAGGTCCCGACCTCCCTCCCGGCCGTCCTCGACGCGCTCGAGTCCGACCACGAGTTCCTCCTCCAGGGCGGTGTCTTCACCTCCGACCTGATCGAGACGTGGATCGACTACAAGCGCACCAACGAGATCGCGCCGCTCCAGCTGCGTCCGCACCCGCACGAGTTCGAGCTGTACTTCGACGTCTAAAGAACTGGGCGTGCCAGCGCACCGGGCCACGGAAAGATCGGCCCGCCCTTAGAGCGGCAGCGAGGGTCGCCATCCCTGATACGGGTGGCGGCCCTCGTCGGCTGTTCGGTCGTTCTCGGACGGCCTCACGACTCGGGGAACTTCCCTCGCTGGGTGATCACCCACATCCACGCCTCCAGGGTGGCGACGAACTCGTCGAGGTCGGGAGTGGTGCAGGAGGCCCGCTCATGGTCCCAGTCGGGGTCGAGGACGACGACGCGGAAGCCGCAGCCGTCGTACCAGCCGGCGTCTATGTTGATCTCCCGAGCCCGCAGGCCGCCAACCTCCGCCACCTCCTCCGCGGTCAGCCACGGCGGTGGTGCCGTACGCGCCCAGTACAGGTCCTCGGAGTCGTTGGCCTCGACCCTTCCATCCGGCAGGCGTCGGGCCGACAGTTGGTTGTAGATGACGTTCCAACCGGCCGGGACGCGCAAAGGGATCAGGCCCCAGTCGTCGGAAACGGTCACGGCCAGCGGGGAATTGGGCGGGAGCCGGAAGATCGGGTCCATGCGCCGACAGCCTAGTCGGGGTGCGTTTCGAGGCGTCTGCGGAGGCCCCGCCGGACCCCCGCCCGCGCCGATGTCCGCGTCAGTCACGAGTGCATCTGTTGTGCCCCGCTCGGGCCGCGTGGCGAGATACCGGTCACTCCGCCCGCGGCTCCGGCACGCGCCAGGTGATCCGGAACCGCTCGGCCGGGGGCAGGTCGGCACGGCCAACAGTTCTGATGTTCTGGATGAGGTACCCGAACACCATGTGGTGTGCCTCCTCGGAGACGTCGTTCCAGGTGTCCGGCGTCACCGTCATGACCTCCCGCATGAGGCCCATGTCCGACTCGGCTCGTAGCATCTCCGCACGTTCGTCGCGGCTCATCGTCACGTCGGCGCGCATCGCGCGGATCGAGTCTTGGAGGAGGTTGGGTTCGGACCGCAGCCGCCGCAGGATCTCCTGGCAGCCGTACCGGAACACCTCGAAGGCCTCGGTGGTCTCGAAGCCCGGGTTCTCGTAGCCGAAGGGCGCACCGCTCTCGGCACCCACATAGTCGCCCTTCAGGACGCGCAGCAGTGCGCGCAGGGCGAACTCGGCGCCGGACTCCTCGATGAGTCGCACGCCCACACGCACCCAGTCGTCCTCCGACATCAGGGGCTCGTGCGGAGTCGCGAGCGAGGGATGGATCTGGATGGCGTTGTACGGATTGAGCAGCGTGCCGGCGACCAGTTCGGCCGTCCACTGACCGTCCTCGCCTCCCCATCCGCCGAGGTCGAGTTCCCGCGCCGACTTCATTGCGCCGGACTCGCCCTCGCCGATGGCACGCCACAGCGGCAGAAACCTGGCCACCTCCGCCACGGGATCCCGGGGCGGGCTGCATCGCTCGGCCAGTACCGCGACGATGGTGTGCACGTTCTCCCAACGCGGCACGCGCAGCCCTTGGAGGGCGGTCCGGACGCCCTCGTGGCTGATCTTTCCCGGGAGATCATCCCGGTCCTTGATGAGTGCGCTCACCTTCCGCGGGCTCAGCCTGCCCGCCGCCCGGTGCAGTTCCTGGAAGGCGTCGACCAACTCGCCGTGCGCGCTACTCGGTTGAGGGGATGACGAAGCGATCACTGTGTGGCAACCCGCCTTCCGGAACCCGGTGTCAAGTTTTGCCAACATCATAGGAATCGCAGGCCAGCGGCGTGTCAGCTTTCGCCAAGTTCCCGGGCCTTCCCGTCAGACAGTGACTCGCCCTCGCTGACGGCGAGGAGCATGGAACTCGGCGCCGATGGGGGTCGGCGCCTTCTTCCGAGGAGTTGCCCACGCATGCACATCCCTGCTTACGCCTATGCCACGATCCGCGCCGCATTGCCAACCGTCCCCACGTCGCGTCACACGGACGGCCTGGACTGCTGCCTCTGCGACGAGCCCTTCGCCGATCGCTTGCCCGTACCGCTCGGCCCGACCGAGACGTCCGGTCTGTTCGGGTGCCGCCCCTGCCTCAAGCGTCTGGTGGCGCGGGCACGCCGGTCGCGTGACGCCGCGCTCGCCCAGGACGCCGAGCGCGCCCAGGCGGAATCGGCCGCGTGGGCGCGGACACTGGAACGGCATCTGGCCGGTCTCGGGAGTGTGCGCCAGGCCGCCGAAGCCGTCACCCGTCTCGCCGAGGACGGGGCCCTCGAACCCCTGCGGATCGCCTGGCTCCTCGTCTCACTGGAGTCGGCACACGCCTGGGTCACGGAGGACGCCCCCGAGCCGCCCGCCTCCGCGGACCCCGATGACACGTCGCTCAGGGACGACGAATTCCGGCTCACCTTGGAGATGATCTCGGCGAGAGCAGCGGTGGCGAACAGGCTCGCCTATCACTTGATCAACGAGTCCATGCCCGCGGAGCCGGAGTTGTGCGAGGAGTTCGAGTGTCCGGAGGGCTGCTCCGGTCGGCACGACAGCTCCCACATCGACTGCGGGCCGGACACCATCTTCGAGGACCTGGCTCAGCACGGCATCGTCATCGAGCACGAGGACCCCGTCCCGTCGTACGGGCAGAAGAGCATGACGCACGGTGCTGCACAGGAGACGACTGTGCCCGACATGGCCGAGCAACTCGTGACCGTCCTGGAGTACTTCGGCATCGATGCGGACGACCCGGAGCTTCTCGTCAGCGCGGCAGCGGTCGGCCTGGTCGCCGACGCTTGGCGCGACGGCCCGCTCGAAGAGATTCACGCGGCCGACGGAGGGCCGAGCGACGGGGAGATGTTCGCGCAGAGTGTCGATCTGTATCGCAGGGCCCGCGCGGCGTTCATCGCCTCCAGGGAGGACGGCTCCGAGGCGCTGCTCGCCTTTCAGACCGTCGCGTCGGACGTGGACCTTCCGTGGGCCGGTGGCTCGCGCTTCACGCTGAGTACCAGCGGCGAGCCCACGGACGAGTTCGTTCAGCACCTCGACGACCGGGTCTGGTACACCTCGAAGGTCATGCGGGAACAGGGCTGGCGGGCCGGTGTGCTGCACAGAGCCGCTTCGGCCGCGGCCAAGGCCTCTGCCCACTTCGGCATGCCAGGCTGGCCCGCCGCCGTCGCCTCGGCCATGGAACGTCTCGCCGCGCTGGACCGCTCCGACGCGCCGGAAGCCCTGGCCGACCTCACGGCGGTGGAGGCCGCGCTGCACGAAGCACCCGACCAGCTGGGCGCGGACGCCCTGGACTGGCTCTGCGCCCGGGGCGCCCTCGGATGCTCATGAACTGGGACGACGTGACGCTGATCGTCCTCGCCTCCTGCGGGCTCGTCACCCTTCTCCTCACCCAGATCAACGACGTGCTGGACAAGGTCCCGCAGACCATACGGGCTTTGCGGCGGATCCGACGCGCGTTGCGCGACGGAACGGAATCTGAGGGCCACGAGGCCTCGCCGGAGGCCGGGGACCGGTAGACGAGTGACTGAGCCCCGCCACTGCCCCTCGGGTGGTGGCGGGGCTCAGTGCTGGTCGGGCCGGGCGGGGTGAGCGGCTAGGCGGCGGGGTCCACCGTGTGGGTGTCGACGCCGGAGGACGGCAGGAAGCTGGTGTCGCCGCCGTAGATGGCGACCACGGGGTGGGTGCCGACGCCCAGGGTGGTGAGCGTCAGTGTCGCCACGCCGGCCGTCACGGGCTGGATGAACGTGCCGCCGCCCGAGCCGCCGATGACGAAGGTCATCGTCCCGGTCGGGGAGCCTCCGCCGCCCCCGACCGGCGTGACCGTGGCCGTGAACGTCACCGACTCACCGAGCGTCGACGGGTCCGGGCTGGACACCACCGAGGTCGTCGTCGCGGCCTGGACGACCGCGATGAGGTTGGCGCTGGTGGAGGAGAGGAAGTTGGTGTCGCCGCTGTAGACGGCGACGACGGGGTGGATGCCGACGCTGAGCCCGGTGGCGGTGACCGAGGTCGTGCCGCCCGACAGGGTTCCCGTCAGGGTGGGGCCGCCGGTGATGGTGAAGGTGACGGTGCCGGTGGGGGTTCCGACGCCGAGCGGGATCACGGTGGCGGTGAGCGTGACCGACTGCCCGAACGTCGACGGGTTCGGCGTGACCGTCACCAGGGTGATGGTGGGGGTAGCCATGATGGGCCCTCCAAGTGAGGTGAGGTGGTGGGCCGTTGGTCGCCAGGCCGGCGCCTGGTCGGGGCGCGGCGGCGCATCGGAGGCCAGGGGGTGCACACTTACGGCGATCGACGCCGGGCCCTGCCCGCGTCACCGTCCCCCGGCAGATGTGGAACCCACCGGTCTGTAGCACCAGTAGGCGCGCGGGTGGTGGCACAACGCCAGGTACGTGGGGGTGAATTGCCCTGAACGGCGCAGCGCTCAGCGGCTCGCGCCGTGTGCGCCGCGCGTACCGTCGAGCGCGGGTTTCCTGATCGGTGCGCACCGCGCGGATGCTGTTCACCCGGCCCAAGGTGGACTTTCGGCAGTGTCCGGCAGGCCCGGGGTTCCGTAGCGTCTGGCCGGTGATGACGATTGCGCGGGGCGTGGGGCGGGGCCGACTGCCGGTGGCGGGGGCGGCCGTGGGGGCCGGGTTGAGCGTGCTGAGCCTGTGGTGGGTGGTGCCGACCGCGGTGGCCGCGTACGGGGTGGGCCGGGGGCGCGGGCGGACGGGCGCCGCGGTGGTGGTGTTCGTGGGGGTGGTCTCGGCGGGGGTCGTCTCGGCGGCGGTGGTGCCGTCACTGCTCGGGCTGGGGAGCCGGTTCGTGGGGGTGGTGGTGTGCGGCGTGATGGTGCCGTGGTTCGCGGGACGTTTCCGGCGGCAGTACGCGGAGCTGGTACGGGCGGGCTGGGAGCGGGCCGAACAGGCGGAGCGCGAGCGGTGGTTGATCGCCGAGCGGGCCAGGCTGCGGGAGCGGGCCCGGATCGCGCAGGACATGCACGACGTCCTCGGGCACGACCTCAGCCTGATCGCGCTGTCGGCGGGGGCGCTGAAGCTGGCGCCCGGGCTGGAGGACCGTCATCGGCGGACCGCGCAGGAGATCAGGGCGCGGGCGGCGGTCGCGGTGGACCGGCTCGGCGAGGTGATCGGGGTGCTGCGCGAGGAGGAGTCCCCTGGTGGCATCGCGCGGCTCGTGGACGAGGCGGCCGCCGCCGGGCTGGACGTCGAACTCCGCGCCGAGGGGGCGGATACGGGGCAGCCGCCGCAGGTGGAGCGGGCCGCGTACCGCGTCGTCCAGGAGGCGCTGACCAACGCCGCCAAGCACGCGCCCGGCGCGGCGGTGACCGTGCGGGTGGCGTACGGGGAGGAGGAGACGGTCGTCCGGGTGGAGAACCCGGCGACCGGTGCGACGGGGCCCCGTACGCAGGGCGGCGGGCGTGGGCTCAGCGGGCTCGAGGAGCGCGTACGGCGGGCCGGGGGCTCGTTTACGCACGGCCCCCAGGTCTCCCAGGACCTTCGGGACTCCCAGGACTCCCGGGGCTCCCAGGGCTCCCAGGGCTCCCGGGGCGGCGGCTTCGCCGTCGAGGCCCGGCTTCCGCACACGCCTCCGGAGCCGACCGCTCCGCCGGTCCGCCAGGAGCACCGGCGGGCGCGGCACCGGGTGCGGCGGGTGCTGGTCGCGGCGGTCATGGTGCCGCTGGTGACCGGTGCGGGCCTGAGCGCCGCGCTGATGGGGTGGGACCGGGTGACGGCGTCGCGCGCGGTGCTGGACCCGGGTGACTTCGCCCGGCTGCGGGTGGGGCAGGATCGCTCCGAGGTGGAGCGGGTGCTGCCGGACCGTCAGCTGGCGCATCACCCCTCGGCCGCCGAACCGGAGGGACGGGGCATCAGATGCGAGTACTACGCGATGACGGCGGATCGTTTCGACGACCGTTCCGGCGACGCGTACCGGCTGTGCTTCCGCGGGGACGTTCTGGTGGCGCGCGATGCCCTCACGCCGTGAGCGGCCCGAGCCCGCTGGGGTGCCGGTGATCCGGGTGCTGGTCGCCGACGACGAGGCGATGATCCGCGCGGGCGTACGCGCCGTCCTGACCACCGATCCGGCCATCGACGTCGTGGCGGAGGCGGCCGACGGCCGGGACGCCGTGGAGCTGGTGCGGCGGCACCGCCCGCAGGTCGCCGTGCTCGACATCCGGATGCCGGTGATGGGCGGTATCGAGGCGGCGGAGGAGATCCGCAGGACGGTGCCGGAGACCGGGGTGATCATGCTGACGACGTTCGGGGAGGACGACTACATCCTGCGGGCGCTCGGCGGTGGCGCCGCCGGTTTCCTGATCAAGTCGGGTGAGCCCGAGGAGCTGATCGCGGGGGTCCGCGCGGTGGCCGACGGTGCCGCCTATCTGTCACCGAAGGTCGCCGCCCGGGTGGTCGCGCATCTCGCGGCGGGCGGCGCCGGTGCCCTGGCCGGGCGGCGCGGCGCGGCCCGGGAGCGGGTCGCGGCGCTCACCGCCCGGGAGCGCGAAGTGCTGGCCTTCCTCGGCGGCGGGCTGTCGAACGGGCAGATCGCGCGTCGGCTCCATGTGGTGGAGGGGACGGTCAAGGCGCACGTCAGCTCCATCCTGGCCCGGCTGGGGGTGGACAACCGGGCCGCGGCCGCCGTCGTGGCGCACGAGGCCGGTGTCGTACCGCCGCCGCCACCGCCCGAGCACCACTGACGTCAGGCGTACGGCGAGCGGCTCCAGCGCGAGCAGCGCGGCCGCGACGACGCAACCGCCCAGGATCGCCCCGGCGAGCACGTCGTGCGGATAGTGCACCCCGACCAGGACGCGCAGCAGCGCAGCCGCCGCTGCCGTCGGGAGGGTCAGGGCGGCCCAGCGCGGCCGCAGGACGGACAGGCCGATCGCGAGGGCGGCGGCCAGGGTGGCGTGGTTGCTGGGGAACGACCAGTCCCCCGCCGCGGGGCAGTGGGCGATCGCCGCGGCTCCGCGCACCGCGCGGCAGGGCCGTTCCTCGTCCACCACCAGCTTCAGGGCCTCGCTGAGCGCGTACGCGGCCACGGTGCCCAGGCCGACCACGGCGGTCCCGGCGATGCCGCGCGCGTCCCCGCGGCGCAGCGCCGTCCACCCCAGGACGGCCAGCAGCAGCCCGAGGACGGCCACGGTGCCCTCGCTCGCCGCTTCCAGCAGCGCCATGGGGGCACCGGCCACCGCTCCGGTGAGCGCGCGGTACGCGGACGCGGAGGCTCCGTGTCCGACCTCGACGGGGCCGGGGTCCCCCAGCCCGCCCGGGGAGAGCAGGACGACCGCCGCGGCGCCCGCGGCGAGCAGCGCCGCGGCCCCCAGGAGCCGGGCGGTGTGGTGAGTGTGCGTTGGCATGGCCCCGAACGTAGGAGCGGCCGACGCCGGGGACCCGGGCCGAACGGCAGGGCGCGACCTTGACGATGGTCAGGGTTGACGGAGGGGGCGACGGGGACGGAGGGGGGCGATGCGTGACGCGGCCCTTCCACGATCGTGTGGACCTCCGCCGTACGCCTGCGGCCCCACCCGCTTTGCGGCAAGGTGACCGGCACCGCCGTGCTGGACCGCATCGTCAGGGGGATCCGTGGCAGCGTCGCAGGCCGCCGGGCAACCGGCAGGACAACCGGCCGGGGCCGGTGAGGAGTTGCGGTTCCGGCCGCCCACGCCGGTGGCCCTGGAGACGATCACCACCCGGGCCATGGCCCGCCGACTGCCGCAACTGGTGCGCCGCTCCCTGGGGTTGGCGTGGCGGGTGGACCGCAGGGCGGTCGTGACGCTGCTGCTGTGCCAGGCGCTCGCGGGGTTCTTCGAGGCGTTCGGGCTGCTGGCGACCACCGGCACCATCACGGCGCTCATCTCGTCCGGGAACATCGGCGAGCGGCTGCGCGAGGCGCTGCCGTCGATCGCGGTGCTGGCCGGGGCGGCGGGGCTGCGGGCGCTGCTGGGGATCGCGGTGTCGAACATCTCCAGCAGGCTGTCGCCGCGGATCTCGCGGGAGGCCGAGACGCAGATGCTGGACGCGGCGATCAACGCGGAGCTGGCCGCGTACGACAACCCCGGGTTCAACGACAAGTGGGACGCGGCGGACCGGGGTGCCGAGGTCGCGCAGGATCTGATCGTCGAGTCGCAGCAGTTGATGGCGTGTCTGGCCTCGCTGGTCGCGGCGGCCGGGGTGGTGACCGTGCTGCATCCGGCGCTGTTGCCGCTGTTGCTGCTGGCCGCGCTGCCGCAGGGGATCGCGGGGATGAAGGGCGCGCGGGTGCAGTACGAGACAAGCCGGGCGATGAGCGCGGACCGGCGCACGCTCGGTCTGCTGCGCTGGTACATGGTGGACAAGGACATCGCCGACCAACTGCGCTCGGGCACCATGGCGTCGTTCCTCCTGGAGCGGTACCGGGCGATCGGCGCGCGGGTGGACGCCGCGACGGACAAGGCGGTGCACCGGGGCGCGCGGTACGCGGTGGCGGGGGCGTTGGCCGGGGGTTTCGCGTCGGGTCTTGTGTGGGCGTCGCTGGCGCTGCTGCTGGGGTCCGGGCAGATGTCGGTGGCCTCGGCGGGGACCGCGGTGTTCGCGCTGCGGACGGTGGGCTCGTCGCTCCAGGGGATGGTCGGGTACGGGACGCGGCTGTTCCGTACGGGGCTGTACCTGGACGACTGGGCGGAGTTCATCGAGGAGGCGGGCGGGCACCGGATGCGGCGCGGCAGCCGGGTGCCGGACGTACCGCAAGTGATCCGGGCGGAGGGGCTGACGTACGCCTACCCGGAGTCGGAGGCTCCGGCGCTCGCCGGGGTGAGCCTGGAGGTGCGGCGCGGCGAAGTGCTGGCGCTGGTCGGGGAGAACGGCTCCGGCAAGACCACCCTGAGCAAGCTGCTGACGGGGCTGTACCTGCCCACCGGGGGCGCGGTGACCTGGGACGGTGCGAGCACCGCTGAGCTGGACCCGCAGGCGATGTGGCGGCACACCGCCGTCGTGCCGCAGGACTACGCCCACTGGCCGCTGTCCGCGCGCGACAACATCACCCTCGGGCAGCCGCACGGCGGGGACGAGGCGGTGCGGGCGGCGGCGGTCGGCTCCGGGGCGCACGAGGTGGTCGACGGGCTGCGCAGCGGGCTGGACACGCTGCTGGCCCGGCAGTGGTGGGGCGGGGTGGAGCTGTCCGGCGGGCAGTGGCAACGGATCGCGCTGGCCCGCGCGTTCCACCGGCCCGCCGGGCTGCTGGTGATGGACGAGCCGACCAGCGCCCTCGACGCGCGCGCCGAGCACCGGATCTTCGCCGGGCTGCGGCGGATGGCGCGGGACCGCGCGGTCGTCCTGGTCACGCACCGGCTGGCGAACGTCGCGGTGGCCGACCGCATCGTGGTGCTGGACCGCGGCCGGGTGATCCAGCAGGGCACGTTCGAGGAGCTGACCCGATCGCCGGGCCTGTTCCGGGAGTTGTGGGAGCTCCAGAACGACCGCGGGGTGCCCGCTCCGCGCCGCGGCGGGACCGCGTAGATCTCACCGCGGCGGGACCGCGTAGATCTCAGCCCAGGTCTCAGCCCGCGCGGGCGCGGGAGGCGGCGATCTCGGCGTACGCCTGGTCGCGGCCCTCCCAGTGGGATCCCTCGACGGACTTGCCGGGTTCGAGGTCCTTGTAGACGTCGAAGAAGTGCGTGATCTCCATGCGGTCGAACTCCGGCACGTCGTCGATGTCCTGGACGTCCACGTAGCGCGGATCGTGGGCGGGCACGCACAGGATCTTCTCGTCCGGGCCCTTCTCGTCGCGCATGCAGTACATGCCGATGGCCCGGCACAGGATCACACAGCCCGGGAAGGTGGGCTCGCCGACGGTGACCAGGGCGTCGAGCGGGTCGCCGTCGCGGCCGAGGGTGTGGTCGATGTAGCCGTAATCGGCCGGGTATTTGGTGGCGGTGAACAGCATCCGGTCCAGCCGGATGCGCCCGGCCTCGTGGTCCATCTCGTACTTGTTGCGGGACCCCTCGGGGATCTCCACGACGACGTCGAATTCGGCGGCGGACTCCATCGCGACCTCCGGTCACCGGTGGGCGTGCTTCCAGTGTGCGCCGTGCGAGCCGCTCACGCCCTGCTGTGGCCATCGGCGCGCGCCCCGGGCTTGACACATCGAGCCCAATAGCCTCATTCTTTCGTTAGAAGCTCTCGCTGTCGCTAGAAGACCTCACTAGCATCCCACGAGAAGACGGAGTCCCGCCATGTCGCTCATCTCGCTCACCGAAGTCGTCCTGCCCGGCCGGGTGGACCCGGAGGGGCTCCAGCTCCGCACCCGCCCGGTGCCCGAGCCCGGCCCCGGTCAGGTCCTGGTGGCCGTCGAGGCGTCCGGGGTCTCGTTCGCCGAGCAGCAGATGCGCCGCGGCAAGTACTACGACCAGCCGCCGTTCCCCTTCGTGCCCGGGTACGACCTGGTGGGCACGGTCGCCGAGACGGGCGCGGGGGTGGATCCGGGGCTGCGCGGCCGCCGGTTCGCCGTGCTGACCAAGGTCGGCGGATGGGCCAGCCACGTACTGGCCGACGCGGGCGACCTGGTCGCCGTGCCGGACGGGGTGGGCGCCGCCGAGGCCGAGACGGTGGTGGTCAACGGGATCACGGCCTGGCAGATGCTGCACCGGGTGGCCGGGGCCCGCGCCGGGATGACCGTGCTGGTCCACGGGGCCAACGGCGGGGTGGGCTCCACCCTGGTCCAGCTCGCCCGCCGCGCCGGAATCGCGGTCATCGGCACCGCGTCGCCCCGCCACCACGACGCGGTGCGGGCACTGGGCGCCACCCCCGTCGACTACCGCGACCCGGATCTGGCCGCGCGGGTGCGCGAGCTGGCGCCCGGCGGGGTGGACGCGGTGTTCGACCACGTCGGCGGCGAGGGCATCGTGGACTCGTTCCGGCTGCTGGCCCGCGGCGGCACGCTCGTCTCGTACGGCACGGCGGCCACCCGGGACGTGCCCGGCTCGTCCCGGGTGCCGGTCCTCAAGCTGCTCGCCCGGCTCACGCTGTGGAACCTGCTGCCCAACGGCCGGAAGGCGCACTTCTACAACCTGTGGGCGGGCAGACGGCGCCGCGCCGCCTACCAGGCGCGGGTGCGCGAGGATCTGGGCCAGGTCCTCGCGCTGCTCGCGAGCGGTGAGTTCACCGCCCAGGTGGCCGCCCGGATCCCGCTGGCCGAGGCCGCGCGGGCGATGCGGCTGGCGGAGTCCGGCACGGTCACCGGCAAGGTCGTCCTCGTCAGCGGCTCCTGACCGCGGGAGCGGCTCCTGACCGCGGGAGCGGCTCCTGAACCGCGGGCTCCGGGACCTTCCGCCGTGATAATTTTCGTATACGAGTGGTATGCGAGGAGGCATGGGCCCAGTGCAGTCCGGACGAGAAAAGGCGTACGCGTTCCTCAAGGAGACCGTGCTGACCGATCCCGACATGCAGGGCCGGTTCCTCACCGAACAGGAGATCGCCGACCGGATCGGCATCTCCCGGACCCCCATCCGCGAGGCGCTGCTGCTGCTCGCGGCCGAGGACCTGGTGCAGTTGGTGCCCAAGCGGGGTGCGCACATCGCGCCGCTGTCCGGCCGGGAGATCACCGAACTGATGGAGCTGCGCGGGATCGTCGAGCGCTACGCCGCCGAACAGGCCATCGAGCAGCGGAAGGTGCCGGTCGAGGAGCTGACGGAGCTGCTGGAGCGGCAGCGCGGGCTCAGCGGGCCCGAGCACGCCAAGGAGTTCATCGCCGTGGACCACCTCTTCCACGCGACCATGGTCGCGTCGGTGGGCAACGAACTCCTGGGCCGGCACTACGACGGGCTGCGCAGCCGCCAGATCCGGGCCGGGGTGGTGGCGCTGTACAACCGGACCGGCCGCCAGGAGGCGGTGCTCGCCGAACACCAGGCGATCCTGGACGCGGTGGCCTCCGGCGACCCGGAGGCGGCACGCGCCGCGATCAGCGGCCATCTGGAGTCGACGCTCAAGGTGCTCCTGGCGGGCTGAGCCCGCCGGGCCCACTCAGCCCCCGTCGGCCGCCGGGTAGGTGATCACCAGCATCGTCACCCCGTCGTCGGAGATCCACGGGCCGTGGGGCATGCCCGGCGGGCGGCATGCGTAGTACCCCCGCGAGAAGGTCCGCCCCAGCGTCAGGTCGCGCATGTCGCCCTCGAGCAGGTAGACCTCCTCCCAGAAGTCATGGCGGACGACTCCGGACCGCGAGGTGTCCGTGCCCGGCTCCCACCGGACGAGCGCCGTGCGGTGCGCACCGCTCCCGTCCGCGGCGAGGGTCTGCTCCCGGACGCCCGGGGCCGCCCCCTCGGGCACCTGCCAGGCGCCCGAGGGACGGTGGAATTCCAGCTCAGGCTTGGCCCGCCGGCTCATGCGCGGGTGCCAAGCCTGCGGTTGGCCAGGACGGACACCGTGCGCCGCACCGCGGCGACCTCCTCGGTGGCGACGTCCGCCACCAGCAGCCCCGGCGCCGCCTCCAGCCGCTCGCGTACGGTCCCGTCGGGGCCGACGAGGGCGCTGTACCCGATGCCGGTGGGGGCGCTCGTCGACGGAACCTCGGCGCCGCTCGCCGCCGGGTCGGCCTGTCCCACGGCGGCCAGCCATACGGTGGCGTCCAGCGCCCGCGCCCGCGTCAGCAGCTCCCACTGCTCGCGCTTGCCGGGGCCCGCGCCCCAGGAAGCGGGCAGCAGCGACAGCACCGCGCCCGCGTCGGCGTGCGCCCGGAACAGCTCGGGGAACCGTACGTCGTAGCAGGTGGCGAGGCCGATCCGGACCCCGTCCAGCTCGAAGGTCACCACCTCCGAGCCGGGGGCCACGGTCTTGGACTCGGCGAAGCCGAAGGCGTCGTACAGGTGGATCTTGTCGTACGCGGCCTCGACTCCGGGGCCGGTGGCCAGCAGGGTGTTGGTGACCCGCCCGTCGGGGGCCGGGGTGAACATGCCCGCCACGACCACGAGCCCGGCGTCCCGCGCGATCCGCCGGACCTCGGTGGCCCACGGGCCGTCCAGCGGTTCGGCGAGCGGTCCCAGCTTGGTGCCGAAGCACGCCATGGCGGCCTCCGGGAAGACGACGATCCGGGCGCCGTCCGCCGCCGCGCGCAGGGCCTGCTCGCGCAGGGTGGCGAGGTTCTCCTTCGGGTCCGGGCCGGTGGTGATCTGGCTCAGTGCGATGCGCATGGGGTGTGTTGCCCTCCCTGGTCGGCGCGGTGGGTGACGTGGCGATGATGCCCCGGTCGGGGCACGGCTGCCCGTACCGGGGGTGGTGCGTCAGCCGGTCGCGGCGGACGACTGCCGCGGGGCGGCCACTGCGTCCGGCTCCTCGTCCTGGGCGGGCGCGGCGTCCCGGCCCAGCCACAGCCCGGCGACCGTGGCCACCGCCGTGAGCGCGATGTAGAGCGCCAGCGGCTGCCAGGCGTGGTACGTCCCGAGCAGCGTCGTGAACAGCAGCGGCGCGACCGCCCCGCCGACGACTCCGGCCAGGGTGTACGCGAGGGAGGAGCCCGTGTAGCGCAGCCGCGGGGAGAACTGCTCGGCGATGAAGGCCGCCTGCGGCCCGTACATCAGCGAGTGGATCACCAGCGCGCCGACGACACCGAGGGTGAGCAGCGCCCAGCTGCCGCCCGCGACCAGCGGGAAGAAGAGGAAGGGCCAGACGCCCGCGGCCACGGCGGAGACCCCGTACAGCCACCGCCGGTTGACGCGGTCGGAGAGCGCTCCGGCCAGCGGGATCAGGAAGATCTGGAGGGAGGAGCCGATGAGGACGGCGGTCAGCGCGGAGCCGCGCGACATGCCCAGTTCCCCGGTGGCGTAGGTGAGCACGAAGACGGTGAACATCGCGTACAGCACGTCGGGGGCGATCCGGCAGAGGATCGCCGCGGTCAGCGCCCGGGGCTGGGCGGTGAACACCTCGCGCACCGGCGCCTCGGAGCGCTCCTGCGCGGCCTCCATGGCCTTGAAGACCGGGGTCTCCTCCAGCTTGGCGCGGATCCACAGCCCGAACACCACCAGCACACCGGAGAGCAGGAACGCCACCCGCCAGCCCCAGGACAGGAACTGGTCCTCCGTCAGCGCGGCGCCCAGCCCCGCAAGCACGCCGTTGGCGAGGAGATTGCCCGCGGGCGGCCCGACCTGCGCGGCCGAGGCGAAGAAGCCGCGCCGCCGGGGATCGCCGTACTCGCTGGACAGCAGCACCGCACCGCCCCACTCGCCGCCCACGCCGACGCCCTGGGCGAAGCGCAGCAGCACCAGGGCGGCGGGGGCCGCGACGCCGACGGTGGCGTAGGTGGGCAGCAGCCCGATCAGCAGGGTCGCGACGCCGATGAGGACCAGGGTCGCGATGAGCACCTTCTTCCGGCCGATGACGTCTCCGAGCCGCCCGAAGACGAAGCCGCCCAGCGGGCGGGAGACATAGCCGACGGCGTAGGTGGAGAACGCCAGGAGGGTGCCGGTGAACGGGTCCTCGGAGGGGAAGAAGAGGTCGCCGAAGACCAGCGCCGCGGCGGCGGAGTAGACGGCGAAGTCGTACCACTCCAGGGCGGTGCCGGTGAGGCTGGCGACGAAGGCGCGGCGGACCGCCGGTCCGTCGGCCCGGGGCTCTGGTGCGGCCTTGGAGGTGCGCTGCATGGTCCGTCCTCGGGGTGATGTGCGTATTCAGAGGGTGTGTGAGGGGTGGGTGCGTGAGGGGTGGTTGCGTGATGCACGGCTTCCGGCATACTTGTTGTATACCGAGCGTATGCGCAACCCCCTTGAGGGAAGTTCCTCGCGATATGGAGTGCACACCCCCATGACGACGCAGCCGACGCAGCCCCCGCAGTCCCCCACGCCCGCCCTGACCTTCGAACTCCCCGACGGCTCCACCCGGCAGGTGGAGGTCGTCCAGGTGCTCAACGCGGGCTACGCCGGACGCAGCCAGGAGGACGTGGCCGCCCATGTCGCCGAACTGGCCGAGCTGGGCGTCCCCGCGCCCAGCGTGACGCCCGCCCTCTACCCCATCTCCCCCTACCTCGCCCAGCAGACCGGCCGGGTCAGCGTCCAGCACGGCCGCACCTCGGGCGAGGCGGAGTGGGCGCTGATCGTGGCCGAGGGCGGGGAGCTGCTGCTGACCGCCGCCTGCGACCACACCGACCGGGAGCTGGAGGTGCACGGCGTGGCCTGGAGCAAGAACGCGGGCCCCGATGTGCTCGCCGCCCGCGCCTGGCGCCTCGCGGATGTGGACGCGCGGCTGGATGATCTGACGCTGCGGGCCTGGGTCACCCATGACGGCACGGAGACCGAGGTGCAGAGCGGCACCCTGGCCGAGCTGCTGCCGCCCGCGTACTGGGTCGAGGTGCTGCGCGAGCGCGGCGACCTGGTGCCGGGCACGGTGCTGATCTCCGGGACGATCCCAATGACGGAGGGTGTCGACCAGTTCGCCGACCGCTGGCGGGTGGAGCTGGGCGATCCGGCCACCGGCGACCTCATCGAGTGCTCCTACGATGTGGTCCCGATGCCGGAGCCGATCGGCTGACCCGACGCGACTTTGCGGACTAGGGCCTGTTGTGAAAGTGCTGGTCACAGCCACTCGTTGATGGCTGCGACCAGCACTGTCGCTTCGTAGCGGACGGCGAGTTTGTCGTACCGAGTGGCAACGGCCCGGTGCCGCTTGAGCCGGTTGATCCCGCACTCGACCGCGTGCCGTTGCTTGTAGTCGTCCTTGTCGAACTTCGGCGGCCGCCCGCCACGCGATCCACGCTTGAGGCGGTTGCGGACTCGGTCCGCCGGAACCGCAATGGTGGCTTTGATCCCGCGTCTGCGCAGGTAGGAGCGATTGCCGCGGGAATCGTACGCCTTGTCGGCCCGCACCCGGTCCGGGCGCTTGCGCGGCCTGCCGAGCCCCAGCCTCGGAACCCGGATGGCTTCCAGGACCGCTTCGAACTGCGGGGAGTCGCCCCGCTGCCCGGCCGTGATCACGAGGGACAAGGGCTTCTGCCCCTGCTCGACTGCAAGGTGGATTTTGCTGGTCAGTCCGCCGCGGGAGCGTCCGAGGCCGTGGTCGGCCGGCTCGACGAAGATCCCGCCGGGCGGTTCCTTCTGGAGGTCCCCTTTTTCGCCGCTCCCGCGGCGTGCTGATGAGCCCGGCAGACGGTGGAGTCGACGTTGACCTCCCAGGTGATCAGGCCCTTCGCGTCCGCCTCGGCCTGGAGCTGGGTGAGGATCCTTGCCCAGGTGCCGTCCCGCTGCCAGCGCCGGAACAGGTCATAGACCCGGTCCCACGGCCCATAACGTTCGGGCACGTCCCGCCAGGGAGCACCGGTCCGGGTCCGCCACCGTATGCCGTCTATCAGCTGCCTCCGCGTCCACACCTGCGGCCGCCCCGGCTTGATGCCCGTCGGCAGCAGAGGCTCAAGCCGGGCCCACTGGCCGTTCGTCAGATCCCCACGTCCCACAGGAAGTGATCATCAACGAACAAGATCCACTTTCGCAACAGACCCTAGCGCACCACCGGCCGCACACCCCTCGGGGGCGTGCGGCCGGTGGCCTTGTCCGTTGTGCTTGTGTGCCTCGTAGCTGGTTGCGTGTCGTTCAGGTCTCGGTCAGGTCTCCCGTCCCTTCCGCATCACCACGCCGGCGGCGATCAGGCCGAACAGGCAGGTGAGGGCGCCGATGAGCACGTTGTTCCAGATCATTCCGGCATCCGGCCCCCTGGCGACGATCCAGGGAGAAATGATCATCCATACACCGATCGCGGACATGGCCCAGCACAGGCTGTACATCCTCCTCGGCGCCGATGTGAGGCCGATGCCCAGCAGGGCGATGGCCAGGCCGAGGATGACGTTGTTGACCATGAGGTCGGGGCTGGTGCTCGAGAAGTGCACCACCCAGGGGGAGATGGCGAAGTACAGACCGGCCAACAGCACCGGTCCGTCGAGGAAGACAACGTCCCGCGCGTCCATCATGCGAGCGAAGCGCTCACGCATCTCGGACACGTCGGGGTGGCCCTTGAGATCACCTCGGGTACGTGAGACGTCGGCCATACGACTCGCCTCCTTCGTTCCATGCAAGTCTGACCGCGCAGTGCGGTAACACCACCGCACCACCATTGTGCGCCTCGCCTTGCTTTATAGGTAGATGTCTGTTTGAGGCCGCTGTCTTCCGGTCCGCCCCGAATCCGCGGGGGGCGGGCGGCATGGGCGGGGCCTCATCGGGAGTGCGAGGTGAGTGGGCAGCGTCGCACCCTGCCCGGGGCCCGAGCGCCCCGGGCCGTTCTTCTGCTTCAATAGGGGGCATGGTCAGCCTCATCAACGCCGCGACGGGTCGTCTCGACCTGGAGCCGTTCTGGCCGTCCCGGCAGGCGCACCACTTCGACCGCGAGTGTTGCCGCGCATCCGTTGCGCGGGCCCGCTCGCTCGGCTGCTGACGCCGCCCCACCCGGCCGCTCGGCATCCCCGCCCGGTTCAGGGGCGCCATTTCCCCGTTCCGAGCCCCCTCGGCCCAGCCCGCGCGCATTGACGTCCACCGACGCCCCTCAGCGCGAAAGAGCTGACTCCCATGACGAACGTCCGTACCCTCTCCGCCTCCGCGTCCACCTCCCCCGCCGCCACGGCGCCCGGGCGGCCTCCGCTCGCCGGCCGACAGCGGCTACGAGCCGTCGCCCGGGACGAGGTGCCCCCCGTCGACGACTTGCTGCACCCCGGCGCCACCTGGCTGCCCGCTCCCCCGCACACCGTCCCCGCCCTCCCCGGACAGCCGCCGATGATCGGCTACCTGGTGCTGGTCCCGGCCGACCAGCAGGAGCGCCAGGGGACCGCACCCGCCACGCCCCCGGCGCCCGCCACGCCCGCGGCGTCCGTCGCATCGCCCGCCGCCGCGCCGCTCCCCACCGACGAGGGCCCGGTGCGGATCGACCCGGAGCAGCGGACCGTGCGGGTCGCGGGGCGTCCGCTCGACCTCACGTACCTGGAGTTCGAGCTGCTGGCCCATCTCGTCGCCCATCCGCACCGGGTGCACACCCGCGATCAGCTGGTGACGACGGTGTGGGGGTACGGACACGTCGGCGACGGCCGGACCGTGGACGTCCATGTCGCCCGGCTGCGCCGCAAGTTGGGCGCGGAGCACCGCGGGTCGATCGTGACGGTGCGGCGCGTGGGCTACAAGTACGTGCCGAGCGCGTAGCGCGGCAAGGAGCGCCGTACGGGCCGCGACTCGGCCCGTACGGCGCTCCTCGGCGGGCGCCGCTCCTCAGCGATCGGCGCCCACCAGCGGGCGGGACTCCGCGGGGGTCGGAGCCTCGCCATGGCTGACGTTCGGCAGCCACCGCAGCGCGCGCGGCAGGTACCAGGTGCGCTCGCCCAGCAGCGCCATCGCCGAGGGCAGCAGCAGCATCCGTACGAGGGTGGCGTCCACCAGCACCGCGACCGCGAGCCCGACGCCCATCTGCTGCATGTCCTGCATCCGCAGCAGCGCCAGCACCGAGAACACCGCGACCATGATGGTGGCCGCCCCGGTGACGGAGCCCGCCGTCGTGCGGATGCCCTCGCGGATCGCCTCGCGCGTCGTCAGGCCCCGGTCGTGGGCCTCACGGATCCGCGAGACCACGAAGACGTGGTAGTCCATCGACAGCCCGAAGAGGATGACGAGGACGAACAGCGGCATCCACGACTCGATCGCCCCGGCCGGCTCCATGCCCAGCAGTTCCGCGCCCCAGCCGTGCTGGAAGACGGCGGTCATGGTGCCGTACGCGGCGCCCACCGACAGCAGGTTGAGCAGGATCGACACGATCGCGATCGGCAGCGAGCGGAAGCACACCAGCATCAGCAGGAAGGTCACCGCGGCGATGAAGACGAAGACCGGTGCGATGTCGGTCTTCAGCTGGTCGGTGAAGTCGCGGTTCTCGGCGAGTTCGCCGCCCACGTACGCCGTGTCGGAGACCGGGCCGAGGATGTCCGGCACCAGGTCGTCGCGCAGGGTGTCCAGCGCGCGCTGTGACGTCGCGTTCTCGCCGTTCCCCGCGAGCGGCACCTCGATGCGGGCCACCCCCTGCTCGGCGTGCAGCTCGACCTCGACGGCCTTGCCGAACCGGCCGGAGTCGGCCAGCTGCCGCTTGAAGTCGGTGACGGCCGCGCCGAAGCGGGGCGAGGAGATGTCGTCGGCCCGCACCACCACCTCGGCCGGGGCCGGGCCGCCCGGGAACGCTCCGGTGATCTCCTTGTACGCCACCGTCAGCGGGGCGTCCGAGCCGAACTGGTCCTCCATGCCGAGGTTTTCGGTCTTCATCCCGAGCGCGGGGGCGCACATCACCAGCAGCAGGGCGCCCGACACGGCGGCGAACAGCTTGGGCCTGGCCAGGACGGGCTTCATGAGCGTGCCGGAGATCCCGCCGCTCGCATGGGCGCCCTTCTCGCGGCGGCGGTTCAGCAGCGGCACCCGTCCCTTGTCGACCCGGTCGCCGAGCCAGGACAGCGTGGCGGGCAGGACCGTCACCGATCCCAGCATGGCCATCAGGACGACCAGCAGGGTGGCGACCGCGAAGCCCTGGAAGAGCATCAGCCCGGACAGGAACATGCCCGACATCGCCAGCATGACCGTGATCCCCGAGACCAGCACCGCCCGGCCGCTGGTCTCCGCCGCGATGCGCAGCGCGGTCTCCGGGTCCCGGCCCGCGGCCCGCTCGTCCCGCTCGCGCCGCAGGTAGAACAGGCAGTAGTCGACGCCGACGGCGAGCCCGACCAGGAACATCACCGAGTTGGTGGAGTCGTACAGCGGCAGCTTGTGGCTGACCAGGGCCAGCAGCCCGAAGGTGCCGATGCAGGCGGTCACCCCGAGCAGCACCGGCAGCAGGGCCGCGACCAGCGCCCCGAAGACCACCAGCAGGATGCCCAGCGCCAGGGGTACGGCCGTGAACTCGGCCTTCTTGAAGTCGTCCTTCAGCATCCCGTCCAGCTCGTGCTGCGCGGTCGCGTCGCCGAACTCATGGGCGGTGATCCCGCGGTGTGCGGACTCGGTCGCCGCGACCGCGTCGAGGACGGGCTTCACCCGCTCCCCCGCGGTGTCGGGATCGCCCTTCAGCTGGAAGGCGACCAGCCCCTCGCGGCCGCTGGCCGAGCGCACCGGCGGCTGGATCCGCGCGGTCTCCCCGGTCTTCTCCAGCCGGGCGGTCAGGTCGCGGGCCGCGGCCCGCCAGCCGTCCGGGTCCGTGCTGCGCAGCATCACCATCTCGCCGGCCGGGGTGGTGAGCCCGGCGTCCTCGAGAACCTTCTGGGCGCGTGCGGAGTCGCCCGCGCCGTTCTCGGAATTGGTCATCTGCCGGGAGCCGGACATGCCACCGACGACGGCGACGACCACCACGAACAGCAGCCATCCGATGATCGCGGACTTGCGGTGGCGGGTGCTCCACCCGCCGAGCCGCACGGCCAGGCCTCGCCTCGTTGTGCTCATGGCGTCTCTCCCACTGGGGATGTGTACGGGATACGGACCGGATCGGTCATGTCCTCGACGCTAGAAAAAGGCGCGTTCCCGCCCCAGCCGGGCAGCCCCCGAACCCCCGAGCCATAGGGCGAGGGCGGGGGGTGGTGTTAGGTGTACCCCCGGGCGGGGCGCGGCCCCCGTGACCGATCATGCGGCGTCCAGCAGACTGAGGACATCGGAGGGGCAGGAAGCCGCACCGCACAGCTGAAGAACCCTGGAGGGCGTGGGATGAAGGTCCGCAAGCGACTGTCGGCCTGTGTACGGGGGCTCGGGGTATCCGTTCTCGCGCTCGTGTCGATCGTCGTCTCCGTACTCACCATCCTGTCCATCGCCTTCATCCCGCTGGGCCTGGGGGTCTTCACCACCCCGGCGATGGTGGGCGTGCTGCGTCGCCACGCCAATCAGCGCCGGTTACTGGCGGCGAAGTGGTCCGGCGTCCAGATCCGCATGCCGTACCGTCCGCTCCCCCACGACCGGCGCTCCGGGGTCACCGGTCAGGTGGAGCTGTGCACCTTCCTGCTGAAGGACCCGGCGACCTGGCGCGACCTGCTCTGGCTCCAGGTCGACATGACGGCCGGGTACGTGATCGCGCTGCTGGCGTTCGTCTTCCCGCCGTACGGGGTCGAGGGCTCGGTCCTGGCCGCCGGGGTCTGGGAGCCGATCGTCGACGCGGGCGGCACCTACTGGTACGCGTTCGTCCCCGTGACCTCGCAGGGCACCGCGAACCTCGCCGCCCTGACCGGCCTCGGCCTCATCGCCCTGGGCCTGTTCGTCTCGCCCCTGCTGCTGCGCACCCACTTCCTGCTGGCCCGCGCCTTCCTCTCCCCAACCCCGCAGATGACCCTCGCCGCGCGCGTCGAGCGGCTCACCGAGACCCGGACCGACGCGGTGGACACCTCCGCCGCCGAGCTGCGCCGCATCGAGCGCGATCTGCACGACGGCGCACAGGCCCGGCTCGTCGCCATGGGCATGAGCCTGGGCACCATCGAGGCGCTCATCGAGAAGGACCCGGCCAAGGCCAAGGAACTCCTCGCCGCGGCCCGCACCAACTCCGCCGAGGCCCTGGCCGAACTGCGCGATCTGGTCCGCGGCATCCACCCGCCGGTGCTGGCCGAACGCGGCCTGGGCGACGCGGTGCGCGCCCTCGCCCTGCGGATGACGGTCCCGGTGGAGGTGGAGGTGGAGGTTCCGGGCCGGTTCGCGGAACCGGTCGAGGCGGCCGCGTACTTCGCCATCAGCGAGGTCCTCACCAACGCGGCCAAGCACTCCGGCGCCGCGCGCATGTGGCTCGACATCCACCACGAGGCCGGGATGCTGCGCATCGCGGTCACCGACAACGGCAACGGCGGCGCCCGCATCGCGCAGGGCGGCGGCCTCAGCGGCATCGAACGGCGGCTGGGCACCTTCGACGGCGTCCTCGCCGTCAGCAGCCCGCCCGGCGGCCCCACCATGGTGACGATGGAGATCCCCTGCGCCCCGGTCGCCCCGCGACCGACGGTCTAAAGCCCGGCGACCGAGCCCCGGCGGGGGCGGGACGACGGTACATTCGACGCATTCGGCCCGGCAGTCCGTTCCGGGCCCGATGACGTCATGGAGCCTGCCGTGCGCGTAGTCGTTGCCGAGGATCTGTTCCTGCTCAGGGACGGGTTGGTACGGATGCTGGAGGCCTACGATTTCGAGATCGCGGCCGCCGTCGAGAGCGGGCCGGAGCTGACGCGGGCGCTGGCGGAGCTGAAGCCGGACGTGGCCGTGGTGGACGTACGGCTGCCCCCGTCGTTCAGCGACGAGGGCCTCCAGTGCGCGCTGGCGGCGCGGCGGGAGCGGCCGGGGCTGCCGGTGCTGGTGCTGTCGCAGCACGTGGAGCAGTTGTACGCGCGCGAGCTGCTGGCCGACGGGAGCGGCGGCATCGGCTATCTGCTCAAGGACCGGGTCTTCGACGCGGACCAGTTCATCGACGCGGTGCGACGGGTCGCCGAGGGCGGTACGGCGATGGACCCGCAGGTCATCTCGCAGCTGCTGACCCGGCGCTCGCAGGACCGGCCGATGGGGCATCTGACGCCGCGGGAGCGCGAGGTGATGGAGCTGATGGCGCAGGGCCGGTCGAACGCGGCGATCGCCGCGCAGCTGGTGGTGACCGAGCGGGCCGTCGCCAAGCACACCTCCAACATCTTCGGGAAGCTCGGCCTGCCGCAGTCCGACGACGACAACCGGCGGGTGCTGGCCGTGCTGGCGTACCTGGACCGGGGACGGGCGGAGACGAACGGGCGATAACGGGGCCTTCCCCCGGCGCGCGCGCCCCATTGCTCCCGCCCCGCATCGCTGGTTAAGTGCCCTGCGCACCACAACCGTTGGCCGTTGTCCGTTGGGGGGCGCATGAGCGACCTGAGCAGACGCACGCTGATCGGAACCGCCGGAGCACTCGGGGCCGGGGCCGCGTTAGGGGCCCACTCCCCCGCGCTGGCCCACACGCCACGGCCACCACAGGACGACACCGCACAGGACACCGCCGTGACCGCCTTCTCCACCGCCCCCGCGCGCGCCGCGCTGCGGCGGCTGCTCCCCGACCACGCCGAGCAGTTCCGGCTGGTGGCGCTCCCCGGGGGCGAGGGGAAGAAGGAGCGGTTCGAGGTCACGGGGTCGACGGGACGCGTCACCGTGGCCGGGACGAGCCCCGCGGTGCTGCTCACCGGCGTCCACTGGTACCTCAAGTACACCTGCCACGCCCAGATCACCTGGGCGGGCGATCAGCTGGAGCTGCCGAAGAAGCTGCCCGCGCCGCACGGCACCGTGGAGCGGTCGACGGCGCTGCCGCACCGCTTCGCGTTCAACGACACCCACGACGGCTACACCGCCCCGTTCGCCGGCTGGGACCGCTGGGAGCACCTGATCGACGTCGCGGCCCTGCACGGCAGCAACGAGCTGCTGGTCACCGCGGGCCAGGAGGTCGTCTACCACCGGCTGCTCCAGGACTTCGGCTATACGGACGCGGAGCTGCGCGCCTGGCTGCCCACCCCGGCCCACCAGCCGTGGTTCCTGATGCAGAACATGAGCGAGTACGGCGGCCCGGTGTCCACGGCGCTGCTGGAGAAGCGGACCGACCTGGGGCGGCGCATCGCCGACCGGCTGCGGGAGCTGGGCATGCGGCCCGTCTTCCCCGGCTACTTCGGCACCGTCCCCGACGGCTTCGCCGACCGCAACCCGGGGGCGCGCACCGTGCCGCAGGGCGACTGGAACGGGCTCCGGCGGCCCGACTGGCTCGACCCGCGCACCGACGCGTTCCACGAGGTGGCCGCGGCCTTCTACCGCCACCAGCACGAACTGTTCGGCGAGGCCGACCTGTTCAAGATGGACCTGCTGCACGAGGGCGGCAACGCCGGTGACGTCCCGGTGCCGGACGCCGCGCGCGCCGTCGAGACCGCGCTCCAGAGGGCCCGCCCCGGCGCCATCTGGGTGATCCTGGGCTGGCAGGCCAACCCCCGGCGCGACCTGCTGGACGCGGTCGACCACGACCACATGCTGGTCGTGGACGGCCTGTCGGACCTGGACACGATCACCGACCGGGAGAAGGACTGGGGTTCGGTGCCGTACGCGTTCGGCACGATCCCCAACTTCGGCGGCCGTACGACCATCGGTGCCAAGACCCACATGTGGACCGAGCGGTTCACCGTCTGGCGGGACAAGCCGGGCAGCAAGCTGATCGGCACGGCGTACATGCCGGAGGCGGTCGAGCGCGATCCGGCGGCGTACGAGCTGTTCAGCGAGTTGGCGTGGCGGGACGAGGCGGTGGACCGGGACGCGTGGTTCCGTGGCTACGCCGACGTCCGCTACGGCGCGCGGGACGCGAAGGCGCGGGAGGCGTTCGCGGCGCTGCGCGACACCGCGTACCAGATCAGCAGCAAGGACGGCCGCCCGCACGACTCCGTCTTCGCCTCCCGGCCCTCCCTCACCGCCCGCTCCGGCACCTACTACGCCACCCACACCCCCGCCTTCGACCCCGCCCGCTTCGACGCGGCCCTGGCGGCGCTGCTGGGGGTGCGGGCCGGGCTGCGCGACAGCGACGCGTACCGCTACGACCTCGCCGACACGGCGCGGCAGGCGCTCGCCAACCGCTCCTGGCAGCTGATTCCGCAGCTTGCGGACGCGTACGCCCGCAAGGACCTGGACACCTTCCGGGCGCTGTCCCGGCTGTGGCTCAAGCTGATGCGGCTGAGCGACGACGTCACCGGCACCCACCGGCTCCTGCTCCTCGGCCCCTGGCTGGAGGACGCCAAGCGGATGGCCTCGGGCGAGGGGGAGTCCGCCCAGCTGGAGTTCGCCGCGCGCGCCCTGATCACCACCTGGGCGGACCGGGGCGCCGCGGACCCCGGCAAGCTCGCCAACTACGCCAACCGCGACTGGAACGGCCTCATCGGCGACTTCCACCTGCCCCAGTGGCAGACCTACCTGGACGAGCTGGAGGACGCGCTCGCTGAAGGCCGCGCGCCGCGCACGTTCGACTGGTACACGGTCGAGGAGCCGTGGACGCGGGAGCGGAAGAGCTATCCGGTGCGGCCGGTGGCGGACGCGTGGCGCACGGCGAGCCGGGTGCACGAGGCGCTGGCCAAGGCCCCGTACCAGGGGACGTTGACCGTCGCCACGGAGCCGGGGACGCTGCCGCCGGGCGGCGCCGGGGTCATCACCGCGACCCTGCGCAACGTCAACGGGCTGCGGGCCACCGGTCGCGTCGACTTCGACCTGTCCGTGACCGGCCTCGACCCCGCGCCGCAGGGCCCCACCTCGCTGCCGTCGGTGCCCGCGGCGGGCAGCGGCGAGGTCCGCTGGCGGGCCACCGCGCCCGACGAGCCTCTGGACGATCCGCTCAAGCCCTTCCCGTACGAACTCGCCGTGCGGTACGGGCCGCGCGGCGAGGACCGGGTGCGGGCGGTGCACACGGGCACCCTGTGGGTGGCGGGCCCCCTGGCCGACGGCTGGAAGACCGTCACCAACAACGGTGCGGCCTTCGGGCAGCTGGGCGGGCGGTTCGCGATCGACGGGGCGGGCCAGGACCTGTGGAAGGCCACCGCGGAGTTCGGCGCGGCGTACCGGGCGGGCGCGCTGCGGTCCGGCGGGGCGGTGACGGTGAGGGTGGACGCGCAGGCCACCACCGGGCCCTGGGCGCGCGCCGGGATCGTCGTCCGCAACGCGCTGGGCACGGCGGGCTCGCCCGGGTTCCTGAACCTGTCGGTCACGCCCGCCAACGGGGTCGTGCTGTCGTACGACTCGAACGGCGACGGCACGCTCGACACCTACCAGCGGATCACGGGCGTGAAGGCGCCGGTGCTGCTGCGGCTGACGCGCGCCTCCGCCACCTCGTACACCGGCGAGCTGTCGACCGACGACGGCGCGAACTGGCGCAAGGTGGCGACGGTGACCGTGCCGGGCGCCGCGTCCGCGCAGGACGCCGGGCTGTTCATGAGCGCGGCGAACGGCGGCAGCGGGGCACGCGGCACGGTCGAGTTCAGCGGCTGGCGCGTGAGCTGACCTTTTCGGAACCATCGGCTCCGCCCCGGGCCCCGCTTCCGGGGGCGGAGCCGCCCGCTTTGTGACCTCCGCCCGCCGCCGCTCGTTTACGCCACGTGGAGCAGCAGCAGGCGACAGCCACCCCCGACGATGACCCTGCCGACACCGATGCCGACACCGCGGGCCCGATCGACGTCGAGCAGGCCGAGGCCGCCATCGTCGAGCACTATCCGCGGCTGGTGCGGCTCGCGTACCTCATCCTGCCGCCCGGAATGGGCCGCACCCGGCGCGTCCTGGCCGCGCACGCGCTGGCGCAGCGCGCCCTGCCGCGCAACCAGGCCAGGCCCGACACCCAGGAGGTCGAGCTGCCGTGGCAGCGCGGCACCAAGGGGACGGCGGGCGACGCGGGGTACGCCTATGTGCGGCTGCGCGTGCTGCGCTCCGCGCTGCGGGCCGCGCGGCCGCGGCGCCCGTGGATGCTGTCGGCGCCGCTGCCCCTGGTGTGGGGGCTGCGACTGTTCCCCCGGTCCGGCGGGGCCGATGAACTCGCCCTGGACAAGGCGCTGTCCGAGCTGTCGGGCCCCGGCCGGGCCGCGTACGTGCTGCGCGAGCTGGAGCGCCTCGACGACCGCGAGGTACGGGCGCTGCTGAACGCCGCGGGCGTGGCGGACGCGCGGGACGCGCTCGACGAGGCGGACGAGGTGCCGGAGCCCGCGGGCAGCCGGGACGACGGTTCGCTGCTGGAGTCGGCCGAGTTCGACCCGTGTTCGCTCCAGGCGCGCCCCACCGATCTGATGCGCCGCCGCCAGCATCTGCGGGCGCTGCTGGTGGCCGTGGTGGCGCTGGTGGTGTGCGGGTCGCTGCTGGGGATGCCGGGCGAGGGCTGGGGGCGCGGCGGTGCGGCGGCGCCGTCGTACGCCCGTAACCCGTCCTCCGAACGGGCCCTGGACCCCGAGCGGTTGACGCGTGCCGAGCCCTACGCGTGGCGCACCGCGACCCGCGCCGACTTCTCGTCCTGGCCCGCCCGCGGCGACCGGCTCGGCGACACCGCGCTGCTGCGCCGCGCGCTGGCGGTCTGGGCGCGGCCGGGGCGTTCGGTGCGGGTGTCGGCGACGGCGGGTACGCAGTCGGGGCCGCCGTCCGGGCCGCCGCAGCTGCTGTACGCGGGCGTGGTGGACCAGGCGGCGGTGGTACTGCTGTACGACGGGCTGCGGATCGCCCGGTACGCGGAGGGCAGTGAGGGCGGCACGGTGGCGCTGGACCTCGCCCGCCTCGACGCGGCGGACGCGGCCGCCTCGACCGCGCTGGTGCTGGGCCGCACCGACGGCAACGTCCGCTATCTGACCGCCCCCTGGGTGCGCCGGGCCTCCGTACGGGACCTCCTGCGGCCCGCCGGGCGGCCGCGCCCGGTGCGGCTGACCACCGACGGGGTGACCGACCCGGTGCGCACCGTGCCGCGGCTGCGCCCGTGCCGGGGCTGGCCCGCGGTGCAGTTCGGCTCGCGGCTGGTGGCGGACCTGGGCGAACTGGCCCCGGCCCGGCTGACGTACGGCGGCCCCGGGGCCACGTCGCGCGGCGGACCGCGCGATGTGGCGGGCCGGGATGCCCTGCTGAGCTGGGAGCGGACGGCCTGCCGGCTGCCGCTGATGACGGGGCGCGGGGTGCGGTCGGTGAACATCTGGCGGTTCGGGGTCCAGCGGCTGCCCGAGCGGGGCGGCCGGGCGGCGTGGCTGTGCACCCGGGCCGAGACCTGGCGGGGCAGGGGCAGCCGGGTGCTGGCCCAGTTCCAGCCGTGGACCACGCGCCGGGGCGCGGCGGGCGCGGTCGCCGCCACGGCGGACGGCTCCCCCGTGTGCGGGCCGCGCGCACCGCGCGTCCTGGCGGGCGTGCTGTGGAAGGCGCGGTCCGGCCGCTGGTTCCTGCTGGCCGCGGGCAGCCGCCAGGTCACCGGGATCGTGGCGAGCGGCGGCGTCCGGGGCCGCTCCCACGGCCGCGCCCTGACCCTCCGCGCCAAGCCCGGCGCCCACGCCACCCTCAAGGGCCGCCTGACGAACGGTACCCGGCTGGACGCCCTGCGTTAGCGTCCGGCTGCCGCGGCTTCGGCCGCGTAGACGGCGACCGTGCGGCCGGGCACGGTGAAGGTGCCGGTCGCGCGGTCGTACGTGGACGTCTTCACCGTTGCGTCGGAACCGTGCGCCTGGATCGGGTGGAGGACGTACGGGGCCCCGGTCAGGGCGGGGACGGCTTGCGACTGCCGGGACGGGGTGGCGTTGAAGACCACGACGAGCCGATCGAGCCGCATGGTGATGACACCCGGTGTCTCCCCGGTCCCGGACAGCGGGAAGGACAGCGCGTCCTGCACCCCTTCCGCCGTGGCCTGGCTGAACGCCTTCTCGGTCGTGCGGATCCGCAGCAGATCCCGGTAGGCCCCCGAGGCGCCCGTGATCTCGGGGCAGCCGGGGCGCGCCGCGGGGTTGGTCAACAGGGGTGTGGCATAGGGCCACGTGGACTGGTTGTCCGCCGCCGGGGGCAGCCCCCGCCCGAAGCCGTTGCCGGACGCGCAATCCCAATGGACGGCGTTGAACCAGTCGCCGCTGTCGTAGGAGTTGCGGTCCAGCGACTTGGAGCGCAGCAGCTCGGTGCCGGCCTGGCTGAGTGCCGGGCCCTGGGAGAGGGTGGCGGTGGCCAGGGCCAGGACCTGCGCCCGGGCCCGGTCGGCGGCCGGGGTGGTGGCGGGCAGCTTGTAGGCGAGCGCGTCGTAGAGGGTCTCGTTGTCGTGGGCGTCGGCGTAGGCGAGCGCGTCGCCGGGGGCGGCGGCGTAGCCGGCCGGGGAGCCGTTGTAGTCGACCTCGGAGCCCTTGACCCGGCGTCCGCCGGTGTCGGTGAAGGTGTAGTCGGCGAGGTTGCCGGAGAGCCCGACCTTGATCAGGTCCTGGGCGTGCAGCAGCCGGGCCCGCTGCTCGTCCCGACCGCCGTTGGCCGGCGAGTCGTTGGGGTCGGTGAACAGGCCCGAGGCAAAGCCCTGGACGCGGGGGTCCTCGTCGAACGGCCCGCCGCCGCGCACCGCGTCCCGCGCCCGGTCGCTGAAGGTGGAGATGCCGGTGCCGGCCATGTGGCGCTGGGTGGCCTGGACGAAGCGGGCGTCGTCGGCCGCCTCGCCGAAGTTCCAGCCCTCGCCGTAGAGGATGATCGACGTGCCGTCCACCCCGTCCTTGGCGGGGGTCAGCGCGTCGAGGGCCTTGCGTACGGCCAGGATGTTGGCCTTGGGGTGGTGGCCCATGAGGTCGAAGCGGAAACCGTCGACCTTGTACTGCTTGGCCCAGGTGACGATGGAGTCCACCACGAGCTTGCCCATCATCGCGTGCTCGGGCGCGGTGCCGGGGCAGCAGGTGGAGGTGGCCACGCTGCCGTCGTCCAGCAGCCGCTGATAGTAGCCGGGCACGATCCGGTCGAGGACCGACTTGCCATCCTGACCGGCGGCCACGGTGTGGTTGTAGACCACGTCCATCACGGTGCGCAGCCCGGCCCGTGCCAGGCCCTGCACCATGTGCCGGAACTCGCGGATGCGCGCAGGGCCGTCCGGCTCGCTCGCGTAAGACCCCTCCGGCACGGTGTGGTGCAGCGGGTCGTAGCCCCAGTTGTAGCCGTCCCTGTCGGCCGTCTCGGCCACGCACTTCTGCTGCTGGTCGGAGTCGGCGGGCAGGGCGGCCAGATCGCAGCCGGGCCGGGCCTGGTCGGACCGCCGCTCCGGGACGGTGCCGAAGTCGAAGGCGGGCAGGAGATGGACGTACGAGGTGCCCGACCGGGCCAGCCGCCGCAGGTGCCGCATCCCGTCCGAGTCCTGGTCGGTGAAGGCGAGGTACTGGCCGGGGTGGGCGCTGGTGCGGTCCGCGATGGAGAAGTCGCGGATGTGCAGCTCCTGGATGCGGGCGTCGCGCGGCGGGACGGCCTCGGGCTTCTTCAGCGCCGCCCAGCCGGCAGGTGCGAGCCGGGGATCGGCCAGGTCGGTGACCAGGCTGCGGGCGGAGTCGGCGGTCAGGGCCGTCGCGTAGGGGTCGGTGACCTCGTTGGTGACGGTTCTCCCGACGCTCGGCGCCCAGACCCGGACCCGGTAGCGATAGGGCTTGTCCCGCCAGTCGGAGGCGCCGGTCACGCTCCACACCCCGCTGCGGGCGTCCCGCCGCATGGCGACGGTGCGCCCGTCCAGGTCGAGCGAGACGCTCCGGGCGGTCGGCGCCCACACGGACAGGGTGGGACGGCCCCCGTGGAAGACCGGGCCGAGCCGGGCCCGGCGCGCCCGGTCGGCGTAGAGGTCGTCCAGGACGCCGGGGATCTGCACCCCGGTGCGGTGCAGTACGTGGCCGTCGGCGGCGCGCTGCACGGCGGCGAGGGGCCCGCGCAGCGCCGTGGCGACCTTGCCGCGGTCGCGCGGGTCGAGGGAAAAGGCCGGGCGGTCGGCCAGGTGGGGGTAGGCCGCCTTCTGGGCGTCGGTCAGGGAGGCCGGGGTCAGCCGCAGGGTGCCGCCGTCCGAGGAGCTCAGCTCCTCGGCGGTCGCGGCGGTGTGCTCGACCTTCCAGACGACGGTGGCGCGGTCGATCCACTGCGCCTCGGCGGTGGCGGGGGCCCGCGCCTCGGCGGCGGGCACCGCGGCCCGGGCGGTCCCCGACACGGAGGGCAGGGCCGCCGCGCCCAACGCCAGGGTGGCGAGCGCGGCGGCCACGCGAAGAAGGGTCACCCTCACGACTCCTTGGCCGATCCACAGTCACGCGCGCCCACGTGCAGCGCCACCGCCGTGTTCGCGCCCAGCGTGGCGGTGAACCGGCCCGAGGAGTCGACCGTGACGGACGTGCCGCTCTGTACGTCGCAGTAGCCGCCCGCCGGGAGCGAGGTCTGGAAGGTCCGGGTCAGGGAGCCGCTTTCGTGGTTGATGGCCACGTACGCCTTGTCGCCGCGTCCGAAGGCGATGGCGTTGTTGCCGTTGTCCCACCAGTTGGTCACCGACGTGCCCCGGGCCGTGGTGCGGAGGGCGACCATGCTCATGATCTCGGGCCACTTGTGCTGGCACTTCCAGCCGTCCTGGTAGCAGGCGCCGACCGTGCCGCCACCTGGCGGACCGGCGTCGTTGTCACTGAACTCGTAGCCGGAGTGGACGTCCGGGGAGCCATAGGGCCAGGCCAGCATGAAGACGTTGGCCAGGGTGTAGGAGGCACCGTCTCGGTAGCTGAGGGTGGAGCCGTTGCGCTCGGTGTCCCAGTTGTCGACGAAGACACCGGACTGGCCGCTCGCCATATAGCCCCAGCCCTCGCCGAAGTTCTTCAGATACGCCAGCTTCTCGTTCTGGAAGACCCGCTTGAGGTCACGGCCGTAGCGGAACTCCTGCACATCGCCGTTGCGCAGGTACTCCGTCGGGGAGACCGCCTCGCCCTCGCCGTAGATGACCTCCTGTTTCCAGTAGACGCCGGGGTCGCTCAACTGGCCCTTGATGGCGGCCAGGTCGTCCGCCGGGATGTGCTTGGCAGCGTCGATGCGGAAGCCGTCCACTCCGAGCGAGAGCAGGTCGTTGAGGTACTGCGCGAGCCGGGTGCGGACGTACGGCTCACCGGTGTCCAGGTCCGCGAGACCCACCAGCTCGCAGTGCTGCACGTTCCAGCGGTCCTGGTAGTTGCTGATCTGCGAGGTGCAGTCGTCCATGTCCTGGGACTGGTAGATCCCGGGGTAGGTGTACTTGGTGTACGAGGAGCCGCCGGTACCGGATCCGGATCCGGCGGACATGTGGTTGATGACGGCGTCGGCGACGACCTTGACGCCCGCGGCGTGACAGGTGTCGATCATGTTCTTGAAGGCGGTGCGGTCACCGAGCCGCCCGGCGATCTTGTAGCTGACGGGCTGGTAGGACGTCCACCACTGGCCGCCCTGGATGTGCTCGGTGGCCGGGGACACCTCCACATAGCCGTATCCGGCGGGGCCCAGGGTGCTGGTGCACTCCTTGGCGACGGAGGCGTACGTCCACTCGAAGAGTTCGGCGGTGACGTCCTTGGTTCCGGGCGGTGTCGCCTGTGCGGTCCGCGGGGACGCGGCGACGAGCGCCGTCGCGCCCGCCGCGAGGGCGAGCACGGTGGCGAGAGACGTACGGGTGCCGGTCATCGTTCCTCCGTGGGGGGAGTCTCGTACCGTGGTGGGGTCTCGTTATGACTTGGTCGCTCCGGCCGTCAGCCCCGTCACCAGATGGCGCTGCACCCAGGCGAACACCAGCGCCGCCGGGGTGGCGATCATGACTGCGGCGGCGGTCATCGCGCCCCAGTCGGAGGTGTACTGGTTGACGAAGGTCTGGAGGCCCGCGGCGAGCGTCAGGTTCTCCTCGCCCGTCATGAAGGCGGACGCGTAGGCGACTTCGGCCCATGCGGTGATGAAGGTGTAGAAGGCGGTGACCGCGATGCCCGGCTTGGCGAGCGGGACGACCAGCCGCCAGAAGGCGCCGAAGGGGGTCAGCCCGTCGACCCGCCCCGACTCGTCGATCTCGGCCGGGATGGTGTCGAAGTAGCCCTTCATCATCCAGGCGCAGAACGGCACGGCCACCGTCAGATAGGTGACGATGAGCGAGATCGGCTGGTTGAGCCAGCCGAGCGTCGACATGATGGTGTAGAGCGGCACGATGAGGACGGCCACCGGAAACATCTGGGTGATCAGCAGCAGCCACATCAGCGGCCGCATGCCGGGGAAGCGGAAGCGGCTGACGGCGTAGCCGGTGGTGGCCGCGACGAACACGCCCAGCACGGTGGTGACGCCGACGATCAGCAGCGAGTTGCCGAACCAGGTCAGGAACTCCGTGTCGCCCAGGACATGGGTGTAGTTCCGCAGCGTCGGGTCCTTGATCACCTCGGTGCTGAACGCCTCACCCTTGGGCTTGAACGAGGTCACCAGCAGCCACAGCGGCGGGAAGACCGCGATGGCCGAGGCGAGGATCAGGGTCGTGTGCAGCCCGATCGAGGCGAGCGGGCCGCGTCGCCGGTCGCGCATGGTCACCACACCTCTCCCTGTTTGCGCAGCGCCCGGCGGTAGACCACCGCGAAGAGCAGGAGGATGAGCAGGATGAGGACGCCCCAGGCGGAGGCGCCCGCGTAGTCGCGCGGGCTGTTGACGAACGAGAGCCGGTACGCGTACGTCACCAGGATCTCCGTGGCGTCACCGGGCCCGCCCCGGGTGAGCAGGTAGATCACCGGGAACATGTTGAAGGTCCAGATGGTGGAGAGCAGGACCACGGTGGCGGAGACCGGCCGCAGCCCGGGCAGGGTGATGTGGCGGAACCGCTGCCACGGGTTCGCGCCGTCCATCTCGGCGGCCTCGTACCGCTCGCCGGGGATGGACTGGAGCCCGCCGAGCAGGGCGACCAGCATGAACGGCACCCCGAGCCAGACGTTGACCGCGATCACCGAGATCTTGGCGAGGGTGGGGTCGTTCAGCCAGGGCACGGCGTCGATGCCGCCGCCGTCGAGCAGCTTGTTGAGGATGCCGTTCTTCTCGTTGTAGAGCAGCCGCCAGGCGAAGACGGAGACGAAGGCGGGCACCGCCCAGGGCAGGATCAGCAGCGAGCGGTAGACGGCGCGCCCGGCGAAGCGGCGGTTCAGCAGCACGGCGAGGCCGAGGCCGAGCGCGAAGGTGACGGTGACGCAGGCGACGGTCCAGGTCACGGTCCACAGGAGCCGGTCCAGGAAGACCTGGTCCTTCAGGATCGCGGTGAGGTTGTCGAGTCCGGTGAAGCGGTAGGTGGCGGGGATGTGGTTGATCCCGATGGTGCGCTCGACGTTGCTCTCGTCGGCGTCGGTGAGGGAGAGGTAGACGCCGCGGCCCAGCGGATAGCCGATGATCAGTGCGATCACGATCACGACGGGCGCGACCATGGCCCAGGCGTACCAGTGGCGGGCCAGCGCGGTGCGGATGCGGCCGGGCGGTTTCGCCGTGCGGCCGATGTCGACAGCCATCGTCACCGGCCCTACTTCCAGTCGCCCTTGAGGAGCTTCCGGTATTCGTCCCCGACCGCCCCGGCGGCCTCCTTCGGCGACGCCTTGCCGGTGAGCACCTTCGGGTACTGGACCAGGATCGCCTGGAAGAGGCTGTTGCCCTCGGGGATCCACGGGCGCTCGACGGCCTTGTCGACGGCGGCCTTGAAGAACTTCACGTTGGGGTTGGCCGCGACCGTCTCGTTCCGGTAGACGGAGGTGCGGGTGGGCAGCAGGCTCAGCTTCTCGGTGGTCTTCGCCTGCACCTCGGCCGAGCTCATGTAGCGGGCGAAGGCGTAGGAGGCGTCGAGGTTCTTCGAGCCCGCGTAGACGGTGAGGTTGTGGCCGCCCTGCGGGGCGCCCTGGCCGCCGCTGCCCGCCGGGACGGGGACCACGCCGAGGTTGGACGGGTCCTTGAACGCCTTTCCGGCGAGGGTGTCCTCGATCGCCCACGGCCCGTTGACGGTCATCGCCACGTCGCCGTTCTTGATGGCGTGCTGCATGGTGTCCCAGCCGTCGGTGGCGTCGGTCTCCGCCGCGCCGGAGACGACCAGGTCGCGGGCGGCGGCGAACGCCTTGACGCCGGGCGCGTCGTCGACGGTGACCTTCTTCGCGCCGGTGTCGAGCAGATCGCCGCCCTCGCCGTAGAGGAAGGGCAGGTACCAGTAGGCGTCGTCGCCGCGCAGATAGAGCCCGGTCTTGCCGGTCTTCTGCTTGATCTTCTTCGCGGCGGCCTTCAGCCCGGCCCAGCTGGTGGGCGGCGCCACCCCGGCCTCCTTCAGCATCTTCTTGTTGTAGAAGAGGCCGAGGGTGTCGATGACCTGCGGTACGCCGTACGTCGCGCCCTTGAACTTCGTCCCGGCGGCCGCCTTGGGCAGATAGTCGGACTGGCCGGCGAGGGCCTTGGTGCCGTCCAGCTTGGCGAGGTAGCCGATGTTGGCGAGGTCCTGGGTCCAGGCCACCTCGGCGCGCAGCACGTCGGGCGCGCCGGAGCCGCCGGAACCGGCGGCGTTCTTGAACTTGGCCAGCGCCTCGCCGAACGGGACGTTGACGTAGTTCACCTTCACGTCCGGGTACTTCTTCTGAAAGCCGCGGGCGAGCTGCTCGTACGTGCCCTTCTCGGCCTCGTTCGAGGTGTCCCAGTAGGTCACGGTGCCGGAGATCCTGCCGTCGGATCCCTTTCCGCCGCCGTCGCCGTCGCCACCGCCGCATGCGGTCCCCGTGAGCGCGATGACCGCGACGAGCGCGGTGGCCGCAATGCCATGTCGCATCTGAACCCCTCCCCGAGCCGACCGGCGGCGCCATGGCGGCCGCCGGATTGCGCAGGAACGTAACAGCGCCACGGAGCCCCGGAAAGACCCCCGGAAAAAACTTGCGGTAGCTTTCTGCAAGCGGACCGGATCGTTACTCCCGCGTGTCCCTGCGGTAGCCGCCCAGGCGCTTGACAGGGCGCCATACGGCCCCGTAGTGCGCCTTTTGGGCGCCACCCACCCCTGCAAGCTCTTCCGCAAGACATTGCAGAGCTGTTACGTTCACCGGCATGACCCAGGAGCTCACGACCTCCCTCCAGGCCGAGCCGGCCCGATCCCCCGAGGGGACCGCCTGGTGGCGGGACGCCGTCATCTACCAGGTGTACGTCCGGTCCTTCGCCGACAGCGACGGCGACGGCATCGGGGATCTGCGCGGCGCGCGCGAGCGGCTGCCGCACCTGGCCCGGCTCGGGGTGGACGCCGTCTGGCTGACGCCGTTCTACGCCTCGCCGCAGGCCGACGGGGGCTACGACGTGGCGGACTACCGCGCCGTCGATCCGCTCTTCGGCACCCTCCAGGACGCCGACGACCTGGTGCGCACCGCCCATGAGCTGGGGCTGCGGGTGATCGTCGACGTCGTCCCGAACCACACCTCGGACCGCCATCCGTGGTTTCTCGACGCGCTCGCGGACCGGCCTCGGGGGGCGGCCCGCGAGCGGTACCACTTCCGTCCCGGCCGGGGCGCGGACGGCGAACTGCCGCCGAACGACTGGGAGTCCGTCTTCGGCGGCCCGGCCTGGACCCGTACCACCGGCCCGGACGGCACCCCGGGCGAGTGGTATCTCCACCTGTTCGCGCCCGAGCAGCCCGACCTCAACTGGGACTGTCCGGAGGTCCGCGAGGAGTTCGACTCCGTACTGCGCTTCTGGCTGGACCTGGGCGTGGACGGCTTCCGTATCGACGTCGCACACGGCATGGTCAAGGCCCCCGGGCTGCCCGACATCGGCCGCACCGAACAGGCCAAGCTGATCGGCTCGCAGGTGCTGCCGTTCTTCGACCAGGACGGGGTGCACGAGATCCACCGCGGCTGGCGGCGGCTGCTGGACTCCTACCCGGGGATGCGGATCGGCGTCGCCGAGGCCTGGGCGCCCAGCGCCGAGCGGCTCGCCCTGTACGTACGCCCGGACGAGCTGCACCAGGCGTTCAACTTCCAGTTCCTCAAGTGCCCGTGGGACGCGGCCGCGATGCGCGAGGTGATCGACGAGTCGCTGGCCGCCACCGCCTCGGTCGGCGCCCCCACCACCTGGGTGCTCTCCAACCACGACGTCGTCCGGCACACCACCCGGTACGCCGACGACGGGCCCGGGCAGGGTCTGCGGCGGGCCCGGGCCGCGGCCCTGCTCACCCTGGCGCTGCCGGGTTCGGCGTATCTGTACCAGGGCGAGGAGCTGGGCCTTCCCGAGGTCGTCGACCTGCCGGACGAGGCCCGCCAGGACCCGGCGTTCTTCCGTACCTCCGCCGACGGGCAGGACGGCCAGGACGGTCAGGAGGGCCGGCGCGACGGCTGCCGGGTGCCGCTCCCCTGGTCGCGTTCGGGCCCGTCGTACGGCTTCGGGCCGGGCGGCAGCTGGCTGCCCCAGCCCGACGGCTGGGCGGACGCCTCCGTGGAGGCGCAGACCGGCGACCCGGAATCCACCCTGGAGCTGTACCGCGCCGCGCTCGCGCTGCGCCGGGAGCTGCCGGGCCTGGGCGACGGGCCGATGAGCTGGCTGGGGGCCCCGGCGGGGGTGCTCGCGCTGTCGCGCCCGGGCCTCGTCTGCACGCTCAACACCCTCGGGGAGGAGGTCCGGCTGCCGCGGCCGGGGCGTGCGCTGCTGTCCTCCGCGCCGCTGGCGTACGACGCCGGTACGGTGCGCATTCCCGCCGAATCCTGCGTGTGGTGGGCAATCTGACATGCGACCGGTAAGGTCCCACTCCATGACCGCACGGCTTGCCGACATCGCAGCCCAGGCGGGGGTCAGCGAAGCCACCGTCAGCCGCGTCCTCAACGGCAGGCCGGGGGTGGCGTCGGCCACCCGCGAGTCCGTCCTCGCCGCCCTGGACGTCCTCGGCTACGAGCGGCCGGTGCGGCTGCGGCAGCGCAGCGCGGGGCTGGTGGGACTGATCACGCCCGAGCTGGAGAACCCAATATTTCCCGCGCTCGCCCAGGTGATCGGGCAAGCGCTGACCCGGCAGGGCTACACCCCGGTGCTGGCCACCCAGACCCCCGGCGGCTCGACCGAGGACGAGCTGACCGAGATGCTGGTGGACCGCGGCGTGGCCGGGATCATCTTCGTCTCCGGGCTGCACGCGGACACCTCGGCCGATATGCAGCGCTATGACCAGCTGCGCGGCCAGGGCGTGCCGTTCGTGCTGGTGGACGGCTTCTCGCCGAAGGTGCGGGCGCCGTTCATCTCCCCCGACGACCGGGCGGCGATGCTGCTGGCCGTCACGCATCTGGTCTCCCTCGGACACACCCGGATCGGGCTCGCGCTCGGGCCCAAGCGGTTCGTGCCCGTGCTGCGGAAGATCGAGGGCTTCCAGCACGCGATGCGGGACCGGCTGGGGGTGGCGCCCGAGGAGTCCGAGGAACTGATCCAGCATTCGCTGTACACCCTGGAGGGTGGTCAGGCCGCGGCGGGCGCGCTGATCGACCGGGGCTGTACGGCGGTGGTGTGCGCGAGCGACATGATGGCGCTGGGCGCCATACGCGCGGCCCGGCGGCGGGAGCTGCGGGTCCCTCAGGACGTCTCGGTGGTCGGCTTCGACGACTCCCCGCTGATCGCCTTCACCGACCCGCCGCTGACCACCATCCGCAAACCGGTTCAGTCGATGGGGCAGGCGGCGGTGCGGGCGCTGCTGGAGGAGATCGGCGGCACCCCGGCGCCGCCCAGCGAGTTCGTCTTCCTGCCCGAACTGGTGGTCCGCGGGTCCACCGCCTCGGCGCACGGCGCCCGTCCGTAACGGGACATAAGCCCACCCCGTATCGGACATCTCTGGCAGACTGTTGCCCTATGGGTGAAGCGACTTCTCGGACCGCGATGGACCGGCTGCGGACGCCGCGGCGGCCCCGGCTCTGGTTCGAGATCGTCCTGATCGCGGTCAGCTACTGGACGTACTCCTTAATCCGCAACGCCGTTCCGGAGCAGCGCGCCGAGGCGCTGCGCAACGCGGGCTGGATCTGGGACTGGGAGCACCGGCTCGGGATGGCCTTCGAACGGGGCGTCAACCATGCGATCGACTCGATCAACTGGCTCATCGTCGGCATGAACTACTACTACGCCACGCTGCACTTCATCGTGACGCTCAGCGTGCTGGTGTGGCTCTACCACTGGCACCCGGGCCGCTACGCCGCCATCCGGCTGGCCCTCTTCGCGACCACCGGCGTGGCCCTGCTCGGCTACTACCTCTTCCCGCTGGCCCCGCCCCGGCTCATGCACGGCGGGCACTTCATCGACACGGTCGTGGTGCACCACACCTGGGGCTCGATGGCCTCGGGGAACCTGGCCAACATGTCCAACCAGTACGCGGCGATGCCCTCGATGCACATCGGCTGGTCGCTGTGGTGCGGCCTCACCATCGCCACCCTGGCCCGCCCGGTGTGGGTGCGGGTACTGGGCCTGCTGTACCCGACGGCGACGCTGCTGGTGATCGTCGCGACGGCGAACCACTTCTGGATGGACGCGGTCGGCGGCATCATCTGCCTGTCCTTCGGCTTCGGGCTGTCGTACGCCTGGTACGGGGCGCTGCCGTACCGGCTGCCGAAGCAGGTGACCGGGCTGCGGCGGGCGCCCGAGGGCGAGCTGCGCCCGGCCTGACGCCTTTCGGTGCCTGCCTGCACGGTTTGATCGGCCCCGGCCGACCCGCCATTCTGATGCACCGTGTACATCCCCGAAGCCACATCTGCCACTCCCGCCACTTCGGCCACTCCTGCCCCCGGAGCCTTACTCCCCCGCCCCCGGGCCGCCGGTCCGCCCTTCCGGCTGGTGGCCACCGACCTCGACGGCACCCTGCTGCGCGGCGATCTGACGGTCTCGCCGCGCACCCGTGCCGCGCTGGCCGCAGCGGGCCGCGCCGGGGCGCGGCATCTGGTCGTCACCGGCCGCCCGGCCGCGTCCTGCCGGGAGTTCCTGGTGGCGATCGGCTACCGGGGGCTCGCGGTGTGCGGGCAGGGCGCGCAGCTGTACGACGCGACCGCGGACCGGCTGCTGGTCTCGGCCGCGCTCGACCGCGACCTGGCCCGGTCGGTGGTGGCGCGCACCGAGGAGGCGCTGGCCGCGGGCCCGCTGGAGCTGGCCGTGGTGACCGCCGCGCCGGAGAACCGCTTCGTGGTCACGGCCGGGTTCGCCGACGGGCGGCGGCCGGGCTGGGACGCGATGGTGGACCGGGAGGCGCTGTGGGCGCAGCCGATCGAGAAGGTGCTGATGCGCCACCGGGCGGTGGCCGACGACCGGGTCGCGGCGGCCGCGGCACGGGCGGGTGCGGGCGAGGTGTCGGTGACGCACTCGGAGAAGGGCATGATCGAGGTGCTGCCCGCGGGGATCACCAAGGCGGTGGGGCTGGAGCTGGCCGCGGAGCGGATGGGGTTCACCCCCGCGGACACGATCGCCTTCGGCGACATGCCGAACGACATCCCGCTACTGGGCTGGGCGGGGTACGGGGTCGCGATGGGCAACGCGCATCCGGACCTGATCGCGCTGGCCGACGAGGTGGCGCCGCGCAACGACGAGGACGGGGTGGCGGTGGTGGTGGAACGGCTGTTCGCGCACGTCGCGCCCGCTTGAGCGCGCCTTGAGCCCGGCTTGTTCCCGACGTGAGTCGCCTACCGGGACCTTGACGGTGGTTATACAACTACACAGAATGTCCAAGGTGCGAGCTGAACCACATTACGTCGACGAGCGCTCCGGCGCCTCGTATCCGATCGACGAGCCGCGCTGGTGCGGCGACGACGGCGCGCCGCTCACCGTCTCCGCACTGCCCGGCATCACCCCCGCGCAGGTGGACACCGGGGCCCGGTCGCTGTGGCGCTACCGAGCGGCCCTCCCGGTGCGCATCGACGCCCCGGTGTCCTTGGGTGAAGGATGCACGCCGCTGGTCGAGAAGGACTGGGGCGAGGGTCGGGTGCGCTTCAAGCTGGAGTGGTTCAGCCCGACCGGCAGCTTCAAGGACCGCGGCACCAGCGTGATGATCTCCCTGCTGGCGCAGCGCGGCGTCCGCGAGGTCATCGAGGACAGCTCCGGCAACGGTGGCGCCTCCGTCGCCGCGTACTGCGCCGCCGCCGGGATCCGGGCCCGGATCCTCGCCCCGGAGTCGACGTCCCCGGCCAAGGTCCTCCAGAGCCGGGCGTACGGCGCCGACGTCCGGCTGGTGCCCGGCGACCGGGACGCCACCGCCGCCGAGGCGCTGCGCCAGTCGGCCACCACGTACTACGCGAGCCACAACTGGCACCCCTTCTTCCTCCAGGGGACCAAGACCCTCGCGTACGAGCTGTGGGAGGACCTCGGCTTCACCGCCCCCGACGCCGTGGTGACGGTGGCCGGTGCCGGGTCCACCGTGCTCGGCTGCGACCTCGGCTTCGGCGAGCTGCTCGCCGCGGGCCAGATCGCCCGGCGGCCACGGCTGCTGGTCGCCCAGCCCGCCAACTGCGCCCCCATCCACGCCGCGTTCCACGGCGAGACGGCCGCCCCCGCCTTCTCCCCCACCGTCGCCGAGGGCACGGCCATCCGCGAACCCGTCCGGCTGCCGGAGGTGGTGAGCGCGATCCGCCGCTCGGACGGCGACATGGCCGCCGTCCCCGAGGACGCCATCGTCGCCGCGGTCCGCAGGCTGGCCGCGATGGGGCTGTACGCCGAGCCGACCAGCGCGACCGCGGCCGCGGCGATCGACGTCTTCCGGGCCCGCGGCGCGATCCGCCCCGGGGAGACCACCGTCGTCCTGCTGACCGGCTCGGGGCTGAAGGCGGCGACGGCGATGGGCGCCCTGTTCGGCCCGGAGTCCACCCCGGAGGGCGGTGAGCCGCGATGACGGAAACGGCCGACGAGGAGCCCCGCGGCAGCGCCGAGGACGAACTGCTGCTGCGCGAGGCCGAGAAGATCGTCACCGCCATCGGCCGGATGTTCCCCGGCCTGTGCGAGGTGGTGCTGCACGATCTGCGCCGCCCCGACCAGGCCATCCGGGCCATCGAATCCAATCTCTCCGGCCGGTCGGTCGGCGACCCGGCCACCGAACTCGGCCTCGCCCGCATCGAGGACCCCGGCTTCCCCGGCATCGTCCAGAACTACGCCAACCGCTTCCCCGACGGCCGCCCGGCGAAGAGCACCTCCATCGGCATCAAGAACAGCGCGGGCACCTACGTCGCCGCCATCTGCCTCAACCTGGACGTCTCCCTCTTCGCCAGCGTCGCCCGCAGCCTCAACAACCTGGTCCGCACCGACGATCAGGAACAGCCCCTCATCGAGAGTCTGAGGGCCCGTACCGTCACCGAGCTGCGCACCGTCGTCGAGGAGTTCGCCGCGGCCCGCGGCCACACCCCGCGCGGCCTGGGCTCCGCCGCCAAGAAGGAACTCGTCCGCTCCCTCCAGACCCGTGGCTTCCTCCAGGTCAAGCACTCGGTGCAGGTCGTCACCGAACTCCTCGGCGTCTCCCGCGCCACGGTCTACAACTATCTGCGCGCGCCGTAAAGCCCCTCGGCTCAGTCCGGTGCGGCCGTGCACTGTTCGGCGGGCGGGTCGCCGTCCGGCCAGGCGAGCTTCCCGAACTCGATGTGCCGGCCCTTCCTGGGCGACAGCCGCACGATGGCCACCGCCTTGTCGTACGGCGTGCCATAGCCGTTGAGGCAGATCCAGCCGCTCGCCCCGCGCACCATCTGGTCCCCGTGCAGCCGCGGCCACGCCGCCGCGATGGAGTCCAGGTCCGGCACCTGCCCCTTGGTGGTGGTGCGGTTGCGGATGCCCGCGATGGCCGTCGTCGCGGAGTCGTAGGTGGTGATCGTCCGGCCGTCGGCGAGCCCGGTCGGGCCGATGTCGCCGACCGCGGACGCCTTGTCCCCACCGCCGACGAGCTTGCTGAGGGCCCGGAAGTCGGCGGCCGAACCGCCCGTCGCGGGCGGGTTGCCGGTGGTCCAGGCGCTCTCGTGGGTGATGGTCGCGTACTCGACGGTCAGCCCGTCGCCGTAGGAGAAGGCGTCCCAGTCCATCGTGGGGTCGTACGCCAGCGTCGACGCGCCCGAGACCGTGACCACGCGGTAGTGCTGGTCCGCGCACCCGCGTTTGCCCAGGGCCCTGATCAACTGGGCGAGCGCGGGCGGGCGGCCGGAGAAGTAGACCGTGGTGGCCCGGGAGTCACAGAGGTTGTTGACCATCTGGACGAAGTCGTTCGGGATGGCCTTCGACGAGTCGTACTGCTCGGAATAGGGAGTTCCCCGCGTCTCCGCACGGAAGGCGGCGCGCAGCGACCTCGCGTAGAGGTCGTCCGCGTGGGTGTCCTCCACCAGGAAGGTGTCCCGCGGCTTCACCTTCAGATGGTGGGTGAGCGCCCGCGCCTGGTCGCGGTTGGACGGCACGACCTTCGCCAGGCCCGGGTATCTCCGGGGATTCTCACGGTCGTTGCCCAGATCGTCCGCGGTGATCGGCCCGCCGACCACCGCGATGCCCTTCTCCCTGGTCAGATAGGCGATGGTCTGCTCGGTGCGGGTGACGCTGAGGTTGAACCCGAAGACCGCGCGCAGCCGGTCCTTCCCCGACTGCGCCATCCCGGCGAGCTGGTCCGACACCTCCTTCCAACGGGTCATGTCACGGCCGGGGTTGGCGAGTACCAGCCGGATCGCCGGTTCGTCGCCGCTCTCGTGGTTCGCCCGGTACTGGGCCAGATAGGCGCCCTGGACCTCCCGTACCACCTGGGCCCGCTCCGCCACGTCGTCCTCTCTGAACGTCATGGGGATCATCAGCGCGATGGTGGCGTACGCCTTGCCGCTCTTGGTGACCTTCGTGTTCTCGGCCTTGATCCGGTCCGACACCGGGCCCAGTTCGGCCATGAAGGAGTAGCCGCCGTCGGTGACGCCCGTGCACTCGTCGTCGTCCGCGCGCTTGTCGACCCCGGCGCCGCACGAGCGGTCGGGCGTCAGCGTGACGACGCCCACCGCCACGAGACCGCCCACGACCAGCCCCACCAGGGCCCAGTTCAGGACCCGGCGGATCGGCGGAAGGGCGGAGTGCCAGTTCCGGATGGCTCTGAGGGGACGGGTCAGGGCATGAGTCATCGGCTACTTCCCTTGACTGGAAGATCAGGGGCCTGCACCCCGCTGACCAGGGCGTCGATCCAGCCGCCGTCCGCGATGGCGTCGACGTACGCGTTGTACGCCCGCTCGCGGCGCGGGCTGTTGCCGTACTCGGTGCACAGCGCCTCCAGCGCGGTCCGCACCTGCACCAAGTCGGTGTCCCGGTGGCCCGACGGCACCGCCGACAGCGGCGCGGACAGCCGCCATACGAGGGCCAGCAGCCGCCGGATCGCGGCGTGGACGCGCCGATCGGCACCGGACTCGCAGGACGCGCAGACGGGCACGTCATCCGTGGGCGTCGTCTCGTCCGGCGGATCCTCGGGGGCGAAACCGGCCCATGCCGGGGGCGCGGCCGCGATGAGGTTGAGATCGCTCAGCCACTCGGCGGGGGCGCGGTGCAGATACCGGTGGTGCATCGCCCGCACCACCAGGGTGTCGATGCGGCCCTGGGCGAGCGCGTGGTGCAGATAGCGCGGATCGTGCCGGTCCGAGTCGCGGGACCGCACGTCGCCGTCGTTGTAGCGGGCGGCCGCCACGGCGTGCAGGCTGGTCCAGGACGCCTCGTCGGCCCCGGTTCTCAAGCCGTGCAGCAGGAGCGCGCGCAGCGCCCGGTCGGTGATCAGCGGCGGCTTCCCGGGGTGCGGCACCGGCCAGGGCCGGTGGTCCCAGTGCGGCCGCTCCAGGGTGGCGTCCCGCAGCCGTCTGACGCGCAGATCGGGGCTGAGGCCGGGCAGCGCCGCCCGGTCGGCCCGCAGCAGCCGCGCCGCGGCCTCCGCGTCCAGCGCGGGCGCGATCCGCAGCACCTCCTCCCGTACGCCCCCGTCGGGCAGCAGCCGCGCCACCAGCCGGGCGCCCACGGGTTCGGCCGTGCCGGGCGACGGGAGCGACAGCAGCTGATCGAGGGCGAAGGGGCCGGACTCGCGCAGCCGTGCCGTCGCCGCCCCGGCGAGCGCCAGGGCGTCGCCCGTGCGCCCGCCGCTCAGCCGGGCGATCACAGTGGGCAGCGACGGCGGGTACGTGACGGCGTCGTCGAGCATCGTACGGATCTCCGCCTCGCCGACCCGGGGGATGCCGAGCCGCAGCAGCCACGCCTCCGGCGGGCACCGGTCCGGTTTCGTCCACGGGGGCGCGTCGGTGGTGAGGGCGTGGGCGGCGGAGCCGTCCCCGAGCGAGGTGGCGAAGACGACGGGGAGCATGATGCGCCCGCGCCCGCGCCACTCCCGGCTGTCCCGCGCGTAGCGCGCGACGAACGGATCGAGGAAGCGCTCGCGCAGCGCCTCGTCCACGTTGTCCAGCAGGATCAGCGACGGATGCTGGGTCCGGCGCTTCAAGAAGCCGTACGCGCCGTCGATGTCCGCCAGCAGGGCGGCGATCAGATCGGCCTCCACCTCGGCCCGGTCCGCTCCCCCTCTGCGGAACTTCCGGACCAGCGCGAACAACCGCTGCGTGGTGTCACCGTCGATACGGTCCAGATGGGAGTGCCACCACGACGAGCCGTGCCGGCCGTCGTCGCCCCGGGCGAGGAGGGTGTCGGTGGCCGCGCTCAGCACCTCCTGGAGCCCCGGCACCCCGGGCAGCAGCCCCGCCACGACCCCGCCCAGCGCGTTCAGCCACCGCCCGATGACCACCTTGCGCGCCTGCGCGTCGGGGTTCCGCTGGGCGAGGAGCTCCCCCAACTCCTCCTCTGCCGCCACCAGATCGGGCGGCTGCACCTCGTCGCGGTCCCGGGCCTCGGGACGCCAGGCGCTGATCACCAGCAGCGCGGGCGAGAGCCGTGGGAAGGTCAGCGTGTGCCTGGTGCCGTCGCGCTCGTAGCCGAGCTGGTGGGAGACGGTGAAGAGCAGATTGGTCACCGGCGACGCGTGCGCGGTGTCCAGCCGGTCGCGGTCGCCCTGGTCGTCGGCCGAGTACGGGGCGTCCGCCAGATCCACCCGGGCCGTGGGCACGGCTGCGTGGTAACCGTCGTACAGGGCGTCCAGCAGCGCCGTCTTGCCGGTGGCCCGGCCGCCGACGACCTCCACCACGGGCTCGCCCGCCGGGAACCGCCGCTTCTCCCACGGTCCGCCGCCCGGCGGCATCCCGAGCAGCGCCGGAGCCAGCGTGTCCATGACGCGATCGAGGTTGTACAGGCCGCTCCCCATCGTGCCCCCCGTGGCTCGCCCTTCCCCCGCTATACCCGGCGAACGCGCCCCCCATGTACGGACATCAGGCGATCCAGCGGTAGCGGTGCTCGGGGCGGCCCGTGCCGCCGTAGCGCAGGGTGACCTCGGCCTGGCCCGTATCGGCGAAGTACTCCAGGTAGCGGCGCGCGCTCACCCGCGAAAAGGCGCCCGCCTCGGCGCATTCCGCGGCGGACAACCCGTCGGCGTGGGCCCGCAGGGTCCGCTCGACGAGGTCGGCGGTGTGCGGGGCCAGCCCCTTCGGCAGCTCGCGGGAGGCGCGCGGGCGCCCGCCGAAGATCTGGTCCACGTCCTCCTGGCGCGCCTCGCCGAGCGCGTCGAGGCGGGCGCGCAGGGCCGCCGCGTGCCGCAACTGGTCCTGAAGCGCGGCCCGGTCGAACGGCTTGATGAGGTAGTGCAGCGCCCCCGCGCGCAGCGCCTCGCGCACCACGTGCGCGTCCTTGGCGGCGGTCACGAACAGGGCGTCCACATGATGGCCGCCGTCCTCCGCCTTCGCGCGCAACTCGCGCAGCACGCTGATGCCGTCCATGTCCGGCAGATAGATGTCGAGGAGCACCAGGTCGGGACGGAGGTCCTCGGCGGCGCGCAGCGCCTCGGCCCCGGTGTGCGCGACCCCGGCGACCGTGAAGCCCTCCGTGGCGGCCACGAAGCGGCTGTGCAGCTTGGCCACCATGAAGTCGTCCTCGACGACCAGCACTGTCGTCACCCGCCGGCCCCTTTCCCGCGAACAGGCCCGCGATCACGCCGCGAACTCAACGACCACAACGTCCTTTACTACCGGAAGCGAGACAGCCCGGTAACCCATAGGCAACATGTGGCCCACCTCACAGGCAAGCCCGAAAGGTGGTGTCACCAGGTGCGACAGCGTCCGAGCCTGCCGCTGCGTCCTGCCCTGCGTACCCCGCTCGCCGTGCTCTCGGCGGCCCTGCTCGTCCTCCTCGCGCCGCCACTGCTCAGCTCCGGGGACGGCTCCGCGGGCGGCACCCACATTCCGGGCCTGCGCTTCATGGTGCCCAACACTCCCGGCGGCGGCTACGACATCACCGCCCGTACGGCCGCCAAGAGCGCCGAGGACGCCGACCTCGCCAACAACATCGAGGTCTTCAACCTCCCCGGCGCCGGCGGCACGGTCGGGCTGAGCCAGCTGGTGGCCGAGCGCGGCAACGGCAAGCTCGCGATGTCGATGGGGCTGGGTGTCGTCGGCGCCGTCCACACCAACCACGCGCCCTCCTCACTCGCCGACACCACCCCCATAGCCCGGCTCACCGAGGAGCCGGACATCGTGGTCGTCGCCAAGAACTCCAAGTACCGGACCTTCGACCAACTCCTCGCGGACTGGCGCAAGAAGCCGCACGCCCTCCCGGTGGGCGGCGGCTCCTCGCCCGGCGGACCGGACCACATGGCCCCCATGCTCATGGCCAAGGCCGCCGGGATCGCCCCGAAGACCGTCAACTACATCGCGTACGACGGGGGCGGCGAGCTGCTGGCCTCCGTCCTCGGCGGCAAGGTCGCCTTCGGCGTCTCCGGCATCGGCGAATACCTCGACCAGATCAAGTCCGGCGATCTGCGGGTGCTCGCCGTCACCAGCGCCGAGCGGCCGAAGGGGCTCGACGCGCCGACGCTCAAGGAGTCCGGGCTGGACGTGACGTTCACCAACTGGCGCGGCATCGTCGCCCCGCCCGGCCTGAGCGACAGCGAACGCGACAAGCTCACCGGCCTGATCGCCAAGCTGCACGCCTCCCAGGAGTGGAAGGACGCCGTCAAGCGCAACCAGTGGACCGACGCCTACCTGACGGGCAAGGACTTCGGGCGCTTCCTGGACGCGCAGGACAAGCGCGTGGACACCGTGCTGAAGGAGCTGGGCCTGTGACTCCCGCCCCCGACCCCACGTCCGCCGCCGCGCCCACGCCGCCCTCCGGCCTCGCGGAACGCCTGCGCGGCCGCTCCGAACTCGGCGTCTGCGCGCTGCTGCTGGTCCTCGGCGTCCTCGTCCTCACCGACGCCCTCACCATGGACGCGAGCTTCGCGCAGCGCGGTCCGGTCGGTCCCAAGACCGTGCCCGTCGTCGTCGGCGCCGGGCTCCTCCTGGTCGCCGTCCTCCTCGCCGTCGACGTCCTGCGCGGCGGCCGCGGCGAGGCCGAGGGCGGCGAGGACATCGACCTGAGCGCGCCCGGCGACTGGCGCACCGTGCTCCTCCTCGCCGGGGTCTTCCTCGGCAACGCCGTCCTCATCCAGCCCCTCGGCTTCCCGATCTCCGGCGCGCTGCTCTTCTGGGGCTCCGCGTACGCGCTCGGCAGCCGCTCCTTCTCGCGTGACCCGATCGTCGCGGCCGTCCTGTCCGTGGTCACGTTCTTCGTCTTCGACCGGCTGCTCTCGGTTCCGCTGCCCGGCGGGCCGCTCATGGGGGTGCTCTGACCGATGGATTCCCTGAACTCCCTCCTCGACGGCTTCGGCACCGCCCTCTCCCCCATCAACCTGCTGTGGGCGGCCGTCGGCGTGCTGCTCGGCACCGCGATCGGCGTCCTGCCCGGCATCGGCCCGGCCATGGCGGTCGCGCTGCTGCTGCCCGTCACGTACGGGCTGGACCCCACGGCCGCGTTCATCATGTTCGCCGGCATCTACTACGGCGGCATGTTCGGCGGCTCCACCACGTCCATCCTGCTCAACACCCCGGGCGAGACGGCGGCCGTGGTCGCCGCCATGGAAGGCCACCCCATGGCCAAGTCCGGGCGCGGCGCGCAGGCCCTCGCCGCGGCCGCCATCGGGCACTTCGCGGGCGGCATGATCGGCACGGTCCTGCTGGTCTTCCTCGCCCCGACCGTCGCCGACCTCGCCGTCGACATCGGCGCCCCCGACTACTTCGCCATCATGGTGCTGGCGTTCGTCGCCGTGACCTCCGTCCTCGGCAGCTCCCGCATCCGCGGCTTCGCCTCCCTCCTCATCGGCCTCACCCTCGGCCTCGTCGGCCTGGACCGGCTCACCGGACAGCAGCGGCTCACCTTCGGTTCGCTCCAGCTCGCCGACGGCATCGATGTCGTGATCGTCGCCGTCGGGCTCTTCGCCATCGGCGAGGCGCTGTGGGTGGCGCTGCACCTGCGTACCCGCCCCGACCAGCCCATCCCCGTCGGCCGCCCCTGGCTCGGCAAGGCCGAACTGCGCCGCACCTGGCGCCCCTGGCTGCGCGGCCCCGCGATCGGTTTCCCCTTCGGCGCCATCCCCGCGGGCGGCGCCGAGATCCCCACCTTCCTCTCCTACGTGACGGAGAAGCGGCTCTCCAAGCACCGCGACGAGTTCGGCAAGGGCGCCATCGAGGGCGTCGCGGGCCCCGAGTCGGCGGCCTCCGCGTCCGCCGCGGGCACGCTCGTCTCCATGCTCACGCTCGGCCTGCCCACCACCGCCGTCGCCGCGGTGATGCTCGCCGCGTTCCAGCAGTACGGCATCCAGCCCGGCCCGCTGCTCTTCGAGCGCGAACCGGACCTCGTCTGGGGGCTGATCGCCTCGCTCTTCATCGCCATGGGCCTGCTGATCGTCCTCAACCTGCCGCTGGCCCCGGTCTGGGCCAAACTGCTGAAGATTCCCCGCCCCTACCTGTACGCGGGCATCCTCTTCTTCGCGGCGGTCGGCGCGTACGCGGTCGGCGGCGAGCCGCTGGACCTGGTCATCCTGCTCATCATCGGCCTGCTGGGCCTGCTCATGCGCCGCTACGGCCTCCCCGTGCTGCCCGCCGTCATCGGCGTCATCCTCGGCCCCGGCGCGGAACTCCAGCTGCGGCGCGCGCTCCAGATCAGCGACGGCAGCCTCACGGGCCTGGTCAACACGCCCTTCGCCGTGACCGTGTACGCGGTGATCCTGCTGATCGTGGCCTGGCCGTGGGTCCGGAAACTGCTCCCGCGCGCGAAGACCCAGCCATAACCACCCCTTCTGACATCCAGAACAACCAGCTGTTGGACCTATGACCGCACACCCCGGCACCCTGGAACACATGGAGACAACGGGGAACATCAAGGACGCGATCGCGGCCGAACGCCGCGAGCTGGCCGACCTGTTGGACGACCTGACCCCCGCACAGTGGGACACCCCCTCGCTGTGCGCGGGGTGGCGGGTGCGGGAGGTCGCGGCCCATATGTCACAGGGGTTCCGCTACCCGCTGCCCCGGACCCTGCTCGAACTCCTCAAGGCACGCGGCGGCCTGCACCGCATGACCGACCGCCTCGCCCGCAAGGACGCGGCCACCGCCTCCACGGCCCAACTCGCCGCGTACCTCCGCGAGAACGCCCACCACCCCTGGAAGCCCCCGGTCGGCGGCCTCACGGCGGCGCTGGGCCACGACGTGATCCACGGCCTGGACATCACGGTCGCGCTGGGCCTGGACCGCCGGGTCCCCGAGGACCGCGTACGCGCCCTCCTGGCCACGGTCGACGCCCGGACCCTGAAGTTCTTCGGCGCCGACCTCACCGGCGTCCAGCTCCGCGCCGACGACCTCGACTGGTCCTACGGCACCGGCACCCCCCTGACCGGCACCGCCCAGGACCTGCTCCTGGTCGCCTACGGCCGCAGGCTCCCCCCGGGCCGCCTGCACGGCGAACCGGGCGCGCGGTTCGTCACCGCCTGACGGGCACCTCGACGAGGCGCTGCGCCGAGCCTGGCGATCTGCACGCGGCCGGTGTCCTCACCTCCGCCGGGTTCGAGCAGGGACCGAGGCGCCCCACTCCCCCGGGACCTGCCGCTTCGCGGTCCCCGTCGCTTAGGCTCGGCAGCGGGCCTTGATCACGGCAGGGCGTGGGACGGAGACACGGGACGGAGGCGGCGCGCATGGCCGTACCGCAGGGACGCAGGAGCAGCACCTTCACCCGGCTGCTCCGGCACGGCTTCACCGACCCCTCCGCCGCTCAGCGGCTGCTGGACTCGCCCGAGGTGGCGGGCGTGCGGGCCGACTCCGTGCTGCTGGACGCGCTCGGCGGGACCGCCGATCCGGATCTGGCGCTGCTCGGGCTCGTGCGGCTGGTGGAGGCGCTGCCCGAGGAGGCCGGGGACGGGGACGAGGCGGGGTCGCGGCAGGCGCTGCTGGACACGCTGGTCACCGCGAAGCCGCTGCGGGACCGGCTGCTGGGGGTGCTCGGGGCGTCCGAGGCGCTGGGTGATCATCTGGCCCGGCATCCGCAGGCCTGGCATGCGCTGGTGACGTACGAGCCCGCGGATCTGCATCCGACGACGCCCGAGTTCGAGCAGGCGCTGGCCGAGGGGATCTGGGGCGGGCCGGGGGCGGGGATGCCGCGGCCGGACGCGCTGCGCGTGGCGTACCGCCGGGCGCTGCTGGCGATCGCGGCCCGTGATGTGTGCGGGACCACCGATGTCACGCAGGCGGCGGCCGAGCTGGCGGATCTGGCGACGGCGACGCTGCGGGCGGCGCTGGAGATCGCGGCCGAGGAGCAACCCGAGGACGCCGCGGCGTGCCGGCTGGCGGTGATCGGGATGGGGAAGTGCGGCGGGCGCGAGCTGAACTACGTCTCGGACGTCGACGTGATCTTCGTGGCGGAGTCCGTGGACGGGGTGGAGGAGGGCAAGGCCGTGCAGGCGGCCACCCGGCTGGCCGCGCGGCTGATGCGGATCTGCTCGGACGTGACCATCGAGGGCACGATCTGGCCGGTGGACGCCAATCTCCGGCCGGAGGGGCGCAACGGCCCGCTGGTGCGGACGCTCTCCAGCCATCTGGCCTACTACCAGCGGTGGGCCAAGACGTGGGAGTTCCAGGCGCTGCTGAAGGCCCGGCCGGTGGCGGGCGACGGTGCGCTCGGGCAGGCGTACGTGGACGCGGTGGCGCCGCTGGTCTGGCAGGCGGCCGAGCGCGAGAACTTCGTTCCCGATGTGCAGCAGATGCGCCGCCGGGTCGTCGAGAACATCCCGGTCGCCGAGATCGACCGGGAGCTGAAGCTGGGTCCTGGCGGCCTCAGGGACGTCGAATTCGCCGTGCAGATGCTCCAGTTGGTGCACGGGCGGACCGATGAGTCGCTGCGCAGCGGCACCACCCTGGATGCGCTCGCCGCGCTGGCCGCGGGCGGCTACGTGGGGCGCTCGGACGCGGCCGCGCTGGACGAGGCGTACCGCTTCCTGCGCTCCATGGAGCACCGGATCCAGCTGTACCGGCTGCGCCGCACCCATCTGGTGCCGGAGGACGAGGCGGATCTGCGGCGGCTGGGCCGGTCGCTGGGCTTCCGTACGGAGCCGGTGGCCGAGCTGGGGACGGCGTGGCGGCGGCACGCGCGCGAGGTGCGGCGGCTGCACGAGAAGCTGTTCTACCGGCCGCTGCTGGACGCGGTCGCCCAGCTGGAACCGGGCGAGGCCCGGCTCAGTCCCAAGGCGGCGGGGCAGCGGCTCGAGGCACTGGGCTACGCAGATCCGTCCAGCGCCCTACGTCATTTGGAGGCTTTGGCGTCCGGTGTGTCCCGGAAAGCAGCCATTCAGCGTACGCTGCTGCCCGTGCTGCTGGGCTGGTTCGCCGATTCCGCAGACCCGGACGCCGGGCTGCTGGGCTTCCGCAAGGTCTCCGACGCGCTGGGCAAGACGCCCTGGTATCTGCGGCTGCTGCGGGACGAGGGCGCGGCCGCGGAGAATCTGGCGCGGGTGCTCTCGGCCGGGCGCCTCGCCCCCGATCTGCTGCTGCGCGCCCCGGAGGCGGTCGCCCTGCTCGGCGACCCGGGCGGGCTGCGACCGCGCGGGCGGGAGCATCTGGAGCAGGAGGTGCTGGCCGCGGTGGGCCGCGCGGACGGCGCCGAGCAGGCGGTGGCCGCGGCGCGCGGGGTGCGGCGTCGCGAGCTGTTCCGTACGGCGGCGGCGGATGTGATCGAGAGCGCGCGGCTGGCCAACGGGTCGGTACGGCCCACCGTGAGCTGGCCGCCGCCGGGCGGCGAGGAGACGCGCACCGGCGCCACCAAGGCCACGCCGCCCGCCGTACCGTCGAAGGCGCCCGAGGTGCCCCGTGCGCTGCGCGACTCGGAGCCCCACGTTCCGGCCCGTCCCGCCGCCCATGCGGCACCGGCCGAGGAGGAGCCGACGGACCCGGCCACGCTGGCCGACTTGGTCGGCGACGCCGTCTCCGACCTCAACGCGGCGACCATCGCGGGCGCGCTGCGCGCCGCGGTCCGCGACACCTGGGGCGACGAGCTGCCCACCCGCTTCGCCGTGATCGGCCTGGGCAGGTTCGGCGGCCATGAGCTGAGCTACGGCTCGGACGCGGACGTGCTGTTCGTCCACGAGCCGCGCGACGGCGCCGACGAACAGGAGGCCTCGCGCGCCGCGTTCGCCGTGGCCAACGAGATGCGGCGGCTGCTCCAACTGCCCACCGCCGATCCGCCGCTGCTCATCGACGCCGATCTGCGCCCGGAGGGCAAGTCCGGCCCGCTGGTGCGCACCCTCGCCTCGTACGCCGCGTACTACCGGCGCTGGTCGCTGGTCTGGGAGAGCCAGGCCCTGCTGCGCGCCGAACCGGTCGCGGGCGACCCGGACCTCGGGGCGCGCTTCATCGAGCTGATCGACCCGCTGCGGTATCCGGCCGAGGGGCTGGGCGAGGACGCCATCCGCGAGATCCGCCGTCTCAAGGCCCGGATGGAGTCCGAGCGCCTGCCCCGCGGCGCCGACCCGACCACCCACGCCAAGCTGGGCCGCGGCGGTCTCAGCGATGTGGAGTGGACGGTTCAGCTGCTCCAGATGCGCCACGGCTGGGCGGAGCCGGGGCTGCGCACCACCCGCACCCGCCGGGCCCTGGCCGCGGCGCACGCGGCCGACCTGATCAGCACCGAGGACGCCCAGACCCTGGACGAGGCCTGGGTGCTGGCCACCCGGGTCCGCAACGGCGTGATGCTGGTCCGCGGCCGCCCGGGCGACACCTTCCCCAGCGACTCGCGCGAACTGGCCGCGGTGGGCCGCTACTTGGGCTACGGCCCGGGACACGTCGGCGAGATGCTCGACGACTACCGCCGCACGACGCGCCGTGCGCGGGCCGTGGTGGAGCGGCTGTTCTACGACTACGAGGACTGACGCCCCGCCGCCGAAGGGCGCGTCGCGCGGGGTGCCGCTGGGGGACGGCAGTTCGGCAACCGAACCGCCCGCCGCCCCCCCTGGTTCACGGGGACTGGGCGGCCGGGGGCTTGACGGCGATGACGGGGACGGGGCTCTGCAACAGCAGCCGCTGGCTGACGCTGCCCAGCAGGGCCTTGCCCACCGGGGAGCGGCGGCGGATGCCGATGACGAGCCGGTCGATGCCGGGGCGGGCCTCGATCTCGTCGAGGACGGCGTCGACGGGGTCCCGGTCGCCGGGGCCGCTGCGTTCGACGAGCGTGATCGTGACGTCTTCCGGCAGACCGGAGTGGTCCAGCGCCGACAGGCGCAGGTTGACGACCACCAGATCGGTGACCAGCAGCCGGGCTTCGGTGATGCCCGCGGCCAGCGCCTGGTCTCCTTCGCGGCCCTCGGCGACGGCAGTCATGACGGTCATGATGGGTGAACCCTTCTCTCACAAGGGGGCGGATCAGGAGTAGCGCGCGCGGAAGTCGTCCTCCAGCTCCTCCAGCGAGCGGTCCTTGGTCTCGGGGACGCACTTCCCGATGAACGCGAGGGCCAGCACGCCGAAGGCGGCGAAGGCGAGGAAGGTGTTCGAGATGCCCATGGCCTTCACCACGGGCGGGAAGCCGAGGGCGACCAGGGCGTTCGCCATCCACAGGACGAAGATGCTGATGCCGATGGCCATGCTGCGGATCTTCAGCGGGAACATCTCGGAGAGGATGAGCCAGACCAGCGGGCCGATGGTGGCCTGCATGGAGAAGACGAAGAGCACGACGAACACGAGGATGAACCAGGCCTTCGCGCTGCCGTCGGGCATCAGCATCGCGGAGAGGCCGACCAGCAGGTGGAACGTCGTGGTCAGGGCGAAGCCGCCGAGCAGCATGGTGCGCCGCTTGATCTTGTTGATGACCGACAGGCCCACGGTGATGCCGATGACGCTGAAGGCGCCGTTCAGGGTGTTCGCGATGATGGCCGAGTCGCCCGAGAACCCGGCGTCGCCGAGGAGCTGGGTGCCGTAGTACATGACGGAGTTGATGCCGGTGAACTGCTGACAGATGCCCAGCCCGGCCCCGATCAGGATGAGCAGACGGACCCAGCGCACCCCGAGGTCCACCGCACCGGCGGTCTTGGCGGCCCGCTCCTCCTCGGCGAGCCGGTGGACCTCGGCCATCTCGGCTTGGGCGCGCTCGGCGGTACGGACCTGGGACAGGACCGCGAGGGCCTCGTCGTCCCGGCCCTGGGCGACCAGCCAGCGCGGGCTCTCGGGCAGCCGCAGCATGCCGATGAACAGCCCGATCGCGGGCAGGACGGCGACCAGGAGCATGATCCGCCAGACGCCGTCGCTCTCGCCCCAGATGTTGAAGATGAGCGCGTTGATGACGAACGCGGCGAACTGGCCGCTCACGATCATCACCTCGTTGCGGGTGACGATGCTGCCGCGGCGTTCGACCGGGGCGATCTCGGCCAGGTAGACCGGCACGGTCGCCGAGGCGCCGCCCACGGCGAGCCCGAGGATGAACCGGAACAGGGCGAGGATCTGCCAGTTCGGCGACAGGACGCAGCCCAGGGTGCCGAGCACGAACACCAGGGCCAGCATGAGGATGTTGTGGCGGCGGCCGTACCGGTCGGACAGGGCTCCGCCGATCATGGCGCCGAAGGCGGCACCGAAGACCAGGATGCTGACGACCACTCCCTCGGTGAACGCGGTCAGACCGAGATCGGCGGTGAGCGGTTCGAGAGCACCGTTGATCACGCCGGTGTCGTAACCGAACAGCAGGCCGCCGAAGGTCACGATGACGGAGACCAGGCCCAGGCGGCGCGAGTGGGGTCCCGGTGCGTCCGGAGGCAGTCCGTGGGAGGCGGGGCTTGGGCTGGTCCTGGTCATGCCTGTGGCTCCTCTTCGAGCATTCGTGAGGGGGACGTGAGGACGTAAGGAGGGGGACGTAAGGGGTCCGGCTCCGCCGGGCTACCGCGCCGCCGCGGCCGGCCCGCCGGTGAGCGCGGCGCGCAGCAGGTCGACCGACCGGCGGACTCCGTCGGTGGGGGTGCGGGCGAGGTCTTCGTGCTCGATGCTCAGCGTTCCCGCGTAACCGGCCGCGCGGAGTGCGGTGATGAACGCGGACCAGAAGTCGGTGCCGCCGGGGTGGCCGTCGCCGAGGGTGACGTAGTTCCAGGACCGGTCGTCGACGCGGTGGAACGGCAGGGTCTCCAGCCGGGACGTCAGCCCCTGCCGCTCGGCTTCGAGCCGGGTGTCCTTGGCGTGCACGTGGTAGATGGCGTCGCCGAGCGCCTGGACGCTGCGGATCGGATCGGCGCCCATCCACATCAGATGGCTGGGGTCCATGTTGGCGCCGACGACGGGGCCGACCGCCTCGCGCAGGCGCAGCAGGGTCGGGGCGTTGTAGACGAGCTGGTGGGCGTGCATTTCCAGGGCCAGCCGCACACCGTGGTCCCGCGCGAAGCCGACGAGCTGCCGCCAGTACGGAACGGCGGCCTCCCACTGGCGTTCCAGCATTTCGGTGTTCTCCGGCGGCCAGCAGGTGGTGATCCAGTTGGGGGTGCTGTCGCCCGGTGCGGCCGGGAGCCCGGACATGCAGACGACCGTGTCCACGCCGAGCAGACCGGCGAGGCGGATCGTGCCGTGGACGACGCGGTCCTGCTCGGCGCCGGTGACCGGGTGGAGCGGATTGCCGTTGGCGTTGAGCGCCGAGATACGCAGCCCCCGCCCGCTCACCGCCGCGCTCAGTTCGGCACGGGCGGCCTCGTCGGAGAGCAGGCGGTCGAGGTCGACATGCGGCGCGGCGGACCAGTTGCCGGTGGCGAATTCGACGGTGTCGAGCCCCAGGTCGGCGGCGAGGTCCAGCGTTTCTTTCGTGGTCAGCGCCGAGACGCTGTCGGTCATCAGTCCAATGTCCATGCTCGTGTCTCCTCAGTGAGGGCGCGGGGGGACCGGGTTCAGGGCGGGGGCCGAATGGCGGGCGGGCCGTGTTGACGGCGGGCCGTGTTGGGGTGGGGACCGTGCGTTCCACGGGTCGTCCGGCCGTGGGGCAACAGCGGTGGCGGGGTGGCCTCGACGGGTGCGGTTGTCCCCGTGCCGGGTGGGTGCGGGCATGGTTCAGCCGCTGCCGACAGCGCCCGCCCGTCGTGTGTGACGAACTGCTGGGCGCTTGTTCGTACTACTAATACGTACTAGTTCCCCGGTACTATGAGCCGCGGTGTGAGGCATGTCAATACCTGAACGCGGGAGGCGCGCATGCGAGACCCAGGGGGCACCGGCGGACCGGGCGAGCCCGCAGCGGCACCCGTTCGCCCCAAACGCCCCACGATGTCCGACGTCGCGGCACGCGTCGGAGTCTCACAGGCCCTCGTGTCCCTGGTGTTCCGCAACCAGCCCGGCGCGAGTTCCCTGACCCGCCAGCGCGTGTTCCAGGCGGCCGAGGAGCTGGGGTACCGCCCCGACACCGCCGCCCAGCTGCTGCGCCGCACGCGCAGCCGCCAGCTGGGCGTGCTCTTCACCATGCGCCACCCGTACGACGTGGGCATCGTCGAGGCCCTCTACCCCGCCGCAGAGAAGCACGGCTACCACCTCGCGCTCAGCGCCATGGTCGCCACCCGCGACGAGCGTCAGGCCGTGGAGCAGCTGCTCGGCCTGCGCAGCGAGGCGATCATCATCATCGGCGCCGAGTCCAGCCCGCAGAACCTGGTCACGGTCGCGGGCCACACGCCCCTCATCGAGATCAACCCGTGCACGAGGGCGGCCGGTGTGGACGTCGTCCGGACCGCCAACAGCAAGGGGATACGCCAGGCCGTCGACCACCTCACCGGGCTCGGCCACCGCGCCATCGCCCACATCGACGGCGGCGCGATGCCCGCCGCCGACGAGCGGCGGCGCGGATACCGCACCGCGATGCGGCGCCACGGGCTCGCCGAGCACATCCGGATCCTCCCCGGCGACTACACCGAGGAGTCCGGCGCCCGGGCGGCCCGGGAACTCCTCCAGCAGGGCGAGCTTCCCACCGCGATCATCGCGGGCAACGACCGCTGCGCCCACGGCGTGCTCAACACGTTCCTGCGCGCCGGTCTCACCGTGCCGACGGACGTGTCCATCGTCGGCTACGACGACAGCCAGCTCGCCCAGCTGTCCTTCATCGACCTCACGTCCGTGCGCCAGGACGCCGCCGAGGTGGCCCGGCTCGCCGTCCAGGCAGCCGTCGAGCGACTCGACGAGGGGCGCACCGTCGACCGGGACATCATCCTCGACCCCGCCCTCGTCATCCGCGGAAGCACCGGCCCGCCCCGCGCCCGCTGAGCGGGCCGGAGCGGGGCCGGGACGGGGTAAGGGCCGGGGCAGGGGCTCACAGCACCGGCAGGCTCTTGCGCAGCTCGAAGGGGGTCACCTCGGAGCGGTACTCCTCCCACTCCTGCTTCTTGTTCCGCAGGAAGAAGTCGAAGACGTGCTCGCCGAGCGTCTCGGCGACCAGTTCGCTGCGCTCCATGAGCGTGATGGCCTCGCCGAGGTTCTGCGGCAGCGGCTCGATGCCGAGCGAGCGGCGCTCGGCGTCGGACAGCGCCCAGACGTCGTCGTCGGCACCGGCCGGGAGTTCGTAGCCGCCCTCGATGCCCTTGAGGCCGGCGGCCAGCAGGACGGCGTAGGCGAGGTAGGGGTTGGCGCCGGAGTCCAGGGAGCGGACCTCGACGCGGGTGGAGCCGGTCTTGCCGGGCTTGTAGAGGGGGACCCGGACGAGGGCGGAGCGGTTGTTGTGGCCCCAGCAGATGTACGAGGGGGCCTCGCCGCCCGCGCCCGCGGTGCGCTGGGAGCCGCCCCAGATGCGCTTGTACGAGTTGACCCACTGGTTGGTCACGGCGGAGATCTCCCCGGCGTGACGGAGCAGCCCGGCGATGAAGGAGCGGCCGACCTTGGAGAGCTGGAACTCGGCGCCCGACTCGTAGAACGCGTTGCGGTCGCCCTCGAAGAGGGAGAGGTGGGTGTGCATGCCCGAGCCGGGGTATTCGGAGAACGGCTTCGGCATGAAGGTGGCCTGCACGCCCTGCTCCAGCGCGACCTGCTTCATGACCAGGCGGAAGGTCATGATGTTGTCGGCGGTGGAGAGCGCGTCGGCGTAGCGCAGGTCGATCTCCTGCTGGCCGGGGGCGCCCTCGTGGTGCGAGAACTCGACCGAGATGCCCATCGATTCGAGCATGGTGATGGCCTGGCGGCGGAAGTCCATGCCGATGTTCTGCGGGGTGTGGTCGAAGTAGCCGGAGGAGTCGGCGGGCACCGGGCGGGTGCCGTCCATCGGCTTCTGCTTGAGCAGGAAGAACTCGATCTCGGGGTGGGTGTAGAAGGTGAAGCCGAGGTCGGAGGTCTTGGCGAGGATGCGCTTGAGCACGTAGCGCGGATCGGCGAAGGAGGGGGAGCCGTCCGGCATCAGGATGTCGCAGAACATCCGGGCGGTCCCGGGGGCCTCGGCGCGCCAGGGCAGGATCTGGAAGGTGCCGGGGTCCGGCTTGGCGATCATGTCGGACTCGTAGACCCGGGCGAAGCCCTCGATCGCGGAGCCATCGAAGCCGATGCCCTCGTCGAAGGCGCCCTCCAGCTCCGCGGGTGCGACGGCCACGGACTTGAGGAAGCCGAGGACGTCGGTGAACCACAGCCGCACGAACCGGATGTCGCGCTCTTCCAGGGTACGGAGCACGAACTCCTGCTGCTTATCCATGGTCCCCTATCCTTGCAGGTCAAACGGCTCTTTCAGCGGGCGCGGGGCACCTCGACGGCCCCAGTATCACGCGGCGGGGTTTCGGCGAGGTTTCGGACCCGCCCGGACCCGCTCCTCGCGCTCCGACACGATGTGTGCATCGTACTTTCATGCGGCCCGCTTCCGGACCCGTGCGTTCGGCGACTCAAGGCCGCCTCCGGTTCCGAGATACCCCTTTTGATACCCCTTGGGGGTAAGCTGTCATATAGTCATGATCATCAGAGAATGAGACCGGGGAGACGGCGGTGCGCGAACACCACCGGCTGCTGGTGCAGCGCATAGAGCGGCGCGTCCGCCGCGTCCCGCCCCGATAAGGGGAGCGAGGGACGCGGCGGACGCGCCGGCCGCTCATGCGCACATCTCCCACCAGCATTGGGGTGCTCACTCATGCACGAACCCTCTCGCCGCGCCGTGCTCGGCGCGGGAATCGCCGTCGCGGGCGGCGGTCTGCTCGGCGCCTGTAGTCCCTCGGGCGGCGAATACGGAATGGACAACTCGGGGCTGGACGGGCACGCGGGACCGGCCGCGGCGCCCCCGTCGGAGTACATCTCCCCGCACGGCCCGGAGGTCCGGGACCGGGAACACCGGCGGGGGCCCGGACCGGTCCGGCGGGTCCGGCTCACCGCCACCGCCACCACGCTGGACCTCGGCGCCCGCAAGGTGAAGTCCTGGGCGTACGAGGACCAGGTGCCCGGCCAGGCGCTCCGGGTCACCGCGGGCGAGACCCTCGCCCTCACCCTGGTCAACCAGCTGCCGCAGCCCACCACGCTGCACTGGCACGGCATCCGGCTGCGCAACGACATGGACGGCGTCCCGGGCATCACCCAGCCGCCGATCAAGACCGGCGCGGCCTTCGACTACCGCTTCACGGCGGTCAACCCCGGCACGTACTGGGTCCACCCCCACACCGGCGTCCAGCTCGACCGGGGGCTGTACGCGCCGCTGATCGTCGAGGACCCGAAGGAGCCGCTGACGTACGACAAGGAGTGGATCGTCGTCCTCGACGACTGGCTCGACGGGGTGGGTGGCCGCACCCCGGACAAGGTGCTGCGGCAGCTGAACGGCGGCCGGACCATGGCCCACGGCATGGAGACGGGCGCGAGCGGCATGCCGCTGATGTCCCGGCACGGCGGCGCACCGCCCCCCTCCCCCGCCCCCTTGGCCCTGTCCCGCCCACTGGCCGTTGCCACGAGCGAGCTGCTGGGCGGCGAGGCGGGCCACGTCACGTACCCGTACTACCTCATCAACGGGCGCACCCCCGACTCCCCGCAGGTCTTCCGGGCCAAGCGCGGCGACCGCATCCGGATCCGGATCATCAACGCGGGTGGCGACACCGCCTTCCGGGTGGCGCTCGGCGGCCACAAGATGACCGTGACCCACACCGACGGCTACCCCGTGCAGCACACCACCACCGACGCGCTGCTGCTGGGCATGGGCGAGCGGTACGACGTGCTGGTGACCGCGAAGAGCGGGGTGTTCCCGCTCGCCGCCCTCGCCGAGGGCAAGAAGCGGTCCACGCTGGCCGTGCTCCACACGAGCGGCAAGAAGTCCAGGAAGTTCAAGCGCCCCAAGGAGCTGGACGGCAAGCTGATCCGGGCGGCCCAGCTGAAGGCCGCGGAATCGGTACGGCTGGAGCCGCGCCCGCCGGACCGCACGCTCAGGCTGCGGCTCACGGGCTCGATGCGGAAGTTCGACTGGGCGATCAACGGCAGACCGTACGACCCGACGCAGCGCTATCCGGTGCGCGCGGGCGAGCGGGTGCGGCTGACCTTCATCAACGGCACCCCGATGTGGCACCCGGTGCATGTGCACGGCCACACCTACCAGCTGCCGGACGGCGGACCGCGCAAGGACACCACGATCCTGCTGCCGCACCGGAAGGTGAGCGTCGACTTCGACGCGGACAATCCGGGGCTGTGGATGGTCCACTGCCACAACGTCTACCACTCGGAATCGGGGATGATGACCATCCTTGGTTACCAAAAGTAACCGCGACCGGGGCCGGGTCCGGCCCGGGCGAGGAGACCTCGGACACGCACCGGCTATCGCGTCAGACAGACGATTACACTGGGCGCCGTGCCTCAACTTCGCCTCGCTCTGAACCAGATCGACTCGACCGTCGGCGACCTCGCCGGAAACGCCGAGTCGATAGTCCACTGGACCCGGCACTCCGCCGAGCAGGGCGCCCATCTGGTGGCGTTCCCCGAGATGGCGCTGACCGGGTACCCCGTCGAGGACCTCGCGCTGCGCTCCTCCTTCGTCGAGGCGTCGCGCACCGCGCTGCGCGCGCTGGCCGAGCGGCTGGACGCCGAGGGCCTCGGCGAGCTGCCGGTGATCGTCGGCTATCTCGACCGCAGCGAGCGGGCCCGGCGGTACGGCCAGCCGGCCGGCTCCCCGCAGAACGCCGCCGCCGTGCTGCACCGCGGCTCGATCGTGCTCACCTTCGCCAAGCACCATCTGCCGAACTACGGCGTCTTCGACGAGTTCCGCTACTTCGTGCCCGGCGACACCATGCCCGTCGTCCGCGTCCACGGCATCGACGTCGCGCTCGCCATCTGCGAGGACCTGTGGCAGGACGGCGGCCGGGTGCCCGCCGCCCACTCCGCCGGGGCCGGGCTGCTGGTGTCGATCAACGCCTCGCCGTACGAGCGCGAGAAGGACGACACCCGGCTGGACCTGGTCCGCAAGCGCGCCCAGGAGGCGGGCTGCACCACCGCGTACCTGGCGATGATCGGCGGCCAGGACGAGCTGGTCTTCGACGGCGACTCGATCATCGTCGACCGCGACGGCGAAGTGATCGCCCGCGCCCCGCAGTTCGCCGAGGGGTGCGTCGTGGTCGACCTCGACCTGCCCGCCGCCGACCCGGACGCGGTCCCGGAGGGCGTCGTGGACGACGGGCTGCGCATCGACCACCGCACCCTCTCCGCCGCCCCCCTCCCGGCCTACGACCCGGAGCCGGGCCTCGCGGGCGGCGAGGCGGAGCGGCTCGGCGACGACGAGGAGATCTACACCGCGCTGGTGGTGGGGCTGCGGGCGTATGTCGCGAAGAACGGATTCCGCAGTGTGCTGATCGGGCTCTCCGGCGGCATCGACTCCGCCCTCGTCGCGGCGATCGCGTGCGACGCGGTGGGCGCGCAGAACGTCTACGGCGTGGCCATGCCGTCCCGCTACTCCTCCGAGCACTCGATCGGCGACGCGACGGAGCTGGCGCGGCGCACCGGGCTCAACTTCCGCACCGTACCGATCGCCCCGATGTTCGACGCCTACATGGGGTCGCTGCACCTCACCGGGCTCGCCGAGGAGAACCTCCAGTCGCGGCTGCGGGGCACGATGCTGATGGCGATCTCCAACCAGGAGGGCCACATCGTCCTCGCCCCGGGCAACAAGTCCGAGCTGGCGTGCGGGTACTCGACGCTGTACGGGGACTCCGTGGGCGCGTACGGCCCCATCAAGGACGTCTACAAGACCTCCATCTTCCGGCTGGCGAAGTGGCGCAACCGCGCCGCGGAGGAGCGGGGCCAGACCCCGCCCATCCCCGAGAACTCCATCACCAAGCCGCCGAGCGCCGAGCTGCGCCCGGGCCAGGTCGACACGGACTCCCTCCCGGACTACGACGTGCTCGACCGGATCCTGGAGCTGTACGTGGACCGCGACCAGGGCCGTCAGGAGATCGTCGCGGCGGGCTACGACGATGAGCTGGTGACGCGGATCCTGCGGCTGGTCGACACCGCGGAGTACAAGCGGCGCCAGTACCCGCCGGGGACGAAGATCTCCGCCAAGGGCTTCGGCAAGGACCGCCGCCTGCCGATCACCAACCGCTGGCGCGAACGCGGCTGAAAATTAATTCCGGCGGCCATGTCGAGAACCCGTGACCGGCTCCGTCCTCGGGGTGAAGGCGACCACAATGGGTCGCACCAGCACCGAGGAGAACCATCATGGCCAAGTACTTGCTGCTCAAGCACTACCGCGGCGCCCCGGCGGCGGTCAACGACGTACCCATGGCCCAGTGGGCGCCGGAGGAGGTCTCGGCGCACATCGCGTACATGAACGACTTCGCGGCCCGGCTGGAGAAGACGGGCGAGTTCGTCGACGGTCAGGCGCTCGCCCCCGAGGGGACGTGGGTCCGGTACGACGGTGAGGGGCGCCCGCCGGTCACCGACGGCCCGTTCGCCGAGACCAAGGACCTGATCGCCGGGTGGATGGTGATCGACGTCGACAGCTACGAGCGGGCCGTCGAACTCGCCGGGGAACTGTCGGCCGCCCCGGGCGCGGGCGGGAAGCCGATCCACGAGTGGCTGGAGGTGCGGCCGTTCCTGACCGCGCCGCCCACCATTCCGGAGTGCCACGTCCATGGATGAGGCACTGCTCCGCAGCCTCACCCCGAGCGTTCTCACGATCCTCGTCCGCCGCGGAGCCGACTTCGCGGCGGCCGAGGACGCCGTACAGGACGCGCTGGTCGAGGCGGTCCGTACGTGGCCGGACGACCAGCCGCGGGACCCGAAGGGCTGGCTGGTCACCGTGGCCTGGCGCAAGTTCCTCGACGCCACCCGCGCGGACACCGCCCGCCGTCGGCGGGAGGACCGCGTCGACGAGGAACCGGCGCCCGGGCCCGCGCCCGCGGTGGACGACACGCTCCAGCTCTACTTCCTGTGCGCCCACCCGTCGCTGACGCCGTCCTCCGCGGTCGCGCTCACGCTGCGCGCCGTCGGCGGGCTGACCACCCGCCAGATCGCCCGGGCCTATCTGGTGCCCGAGGCGACCATGGCGCAGCGCATCAGCCGTGCCAAGCGCACGGTCTCCGGCGTGCGGTTCGACCAGCCCGGCGATGTCGCCACCGTGCTGCGCGTCCTCTACCTGGTCTTCAACGAGGGCTACTCCGGCGATGTCGACCTCGCCGCCGAGGCCATCCGGCTCACCCGGCAGCTCGCGGCCCGGGTCGACCACCCCGAGGTGGCGGGGCTGCTCGCGCTCATGCTGCTCCACCACGCCCGGCGCGCCACCCGGACCGCGCCCGACGGCAGCCTGGTGCCGCTCGCCGAGCAGGACCGCGGCCGGTGGGATACCCGCTCGATCGCCGAGGGCGTGGAGATCCTCCAAGCGGCGCTCGCCCGCGACCGGCTGGGCGAGTTCCAGGCCCAGGCCGCCATCGCGGCACTCCACGCCGACGCGCCCACGGCCGAGGAGACCGACTGGGTGCAGATCGTGGAGTGGTACGACGAGCTGGTGCGGCTGACCGACAGCCCGGTCGTCCGGCTGAACCGCGCGGTGGCCGTCGGGGAGGCCGACGGACCGCGCGCCGGGCTGGCGGCGCTCGCCGCGCTGGACGACGACTCGTTGCCCCGCCGTGCCGCGGTGGCGGCGTACCTCCATGAGCGCGACGGCGACCTGGCGACGGCGGCGCGGCTGTACGCCGAGGCGGCCCACACCGCGCCCAACCTCGCCGAGCGCGACTACCTGACGCGGCAGGCCGCCCGCCTCAACACCCGGGGTCGCTGACGGGGCTACGCGGTGGCGGCCAGGAAGTCGCGTATCAGGGTCAGCCACTGCGACGGGGCCTCCACGAAGGGGAGGTGGCCGGTGGGGAGTTCGGCCAGCTTCGCGTCGGGGATGCCCGAGGCGACCTCGTGGTGGTGGTGCGGGGTGACCATCGCGTCGTGGGTCGTGGAGATCACCAGGGTGGGGACCGCCACGTGGGGCAGGTCCGCGCGGACGTCGGCCCGGGTGCCCAGGAGTACCTGGTCGACCGCGCCCGGCGGGATGGAGTCGCGGGACGCGGCGATCGTGGCGGCCAGTTCGTCGGAGGGCATCCGGTCCAGGTAGGGCGCTCCGGCGCCGAGCAGCGCCGCCCAGCGGGCCACCGCCTCGTGGCCGTCGTCGGCGCGCAGCAGCCGCAGCCAGTCGTCCAGCAGGAGCCGCATCCGCGCGCTCGGGTGCGCGAAGGCGGCGGTGAGGACGAGGGCGGTGACCCGGGAGGGGTGGCGGGTGGCCGCGCGGACGGCGAGCGGGGTGCCCAGGGAGTAACCGGCGATGGCGAAGGTGTCCAGGCCCTCGTCGACGGCGGTGGCGACGAGCGCGTCGGCGAGCCCGTCCAGGTCCAGGGGGCCGGTCGCGCGCGGGGTGCGGCCCGAGCCGGGGTAGTCGGGGCCGACGACGCGGTGGTGGGCGGCCAGGCCGTCCAGCAGGGGGCCGTAGTTGCCGTCGATGGAGCCGGTGGCGCCGTGGGCGAGGAGGAGCCCGGGGCCGGAGCCCCGGACGGTGCGTCCCAGGGGGGATGTGGTGATCATGCCCGGGACGCTAAAGCCTCACATCAATGGGAAAGTCAAGCGGCGCGGGCGGCGGCAGGGGCGCGGGCGGGTCGGCCGGGTGGGCGCGGAGGGACTGGAGCAGCAGGGCCACCAGGCGGCGGGAGGCGGCGCGCGCGGCGGCCGGGGGCTCCGCGTCGAGGCCCCCGTTGGCCAGGATCAGCAGCTTGAGGTCGCCCGGTACGAAGTCGGGGCGCAGCTGTCCGCTCCGCTGGGCGCGCCGCGTCAGCTCGGCGAAGCGGCGCGCGTTGTGGTCGCGGACGCGCGCGTAGTCGGTGGTCATCGAGTCGAGGAGGGTGGCGGTGAAGCCGCGGTCCACGGCCTGCGTGTCGCAGACCTTCTCGATGACGGCGCAGAAGCCGCGCCAGGGGTCGGGATCGTCGAGGGCGGCGTCGAGGGTCGCGACGCACCGACCCATCTGGACGGCGAAGGTTTCGGCGATGAGCGCCTCTTTGGTGGGGAAGTGGCGGTAGAGCGTCGCGGGTCCCACTCCGGCGCGGCGGGCGATGGCGCGCATCGGCACATCGAGCCCGTGGGCGGCGAAGGCGGCGCGGGCGGCCTCGGTGATGAGCTGGCGGTTGCGCCGGGCGTCGGCGCGCTTCCGAGACGGTTCGTCGGTCATGCTCTCTCACTTTAGGCGCAAACGGACGCCCTGTTCCGATTCGCTGTTAGCGTCGGCCGCAGTCGAGCGAGAGGTACCGGAATGTTCGCTTTGCAGTATTCCGAGCAGGGCCCGCCGGAGGTGCTCACCGTCGGGGAGGCCGAGGAGCCGCACGCAGGGCCCGGCGAGATCCGTATCGCGGTACGGGCCGTCGGGGTCACCCCGGCGGACTGGAAGCTGCGTTCGGGGGCGCTGCCGATCGAGGTGCGGCTCGACTGGCCGCACATCCCCGGGATCGACGCCTCGGGGGTCGTGGACGAGGTCGGGGAGGGCGTCGACGGCGTCGCGGTCGGGGACGCGGTGTTCGGGGTGGTCGACTTCGAGAACTTCGGGGGCGCGGCGGCCGAGTTCGCCGTGCTGGTCGCCTGGGCGGCCAAGCCGGACGCGCTGAGCTGGGAGGAGGCGGCCGGGGCGGGCGGCAATGTGGAGACCGCGACCCGCGCCCTGCGGCTGCTGGACGTCGGCGAGGGGAAGACGCTGCTGGTCGAGGGCGCGGCCGGGGGCGTCGGCACGGTGGCGGTCCAGCTGGCGGCCGCCCGGGGGGCCACCGTGATCGGTACGGCCCGGGAGGCGAACCACGCGTTCCTCGCCGGGCTCGGGGCGACGCCCACCACCTACGGCCCCGGCCTCGGGGAACGGGTCGCGGCGCTGGCGCCCGGCGGTGTCGACGCGGTGCTGGACGCGGCGGGCTCGGGCTCGCTGCCGGATCTCGTCGCCCTCGCGGGGGACGCGAAGCGGGTGGTGTCGGTGGCCGATATCGGCGCGCATGAGCACGGCGTCCATCTGACCTGGGCCCGCAGCGGGGACGCGCCCGGCTACGAGGGGCTCGCGGTGGCGGCGCGACTGGCCGCCGAGGGCCGGTTCCGGGTGCCGCTGCACGAGGTGTTCCCGCTGGCGGACGCGGCGAAGGCGCATGAGGTGAGCGCCGCGGGCCATGTCCGGGGGAAGATCGTGCTGACGGTGCCGTAAAGCCGTCGACACGAACGCGCCCCCGCCACAACGGCGGGGGCGCGTCTGCGTACGTACGGAGCGGTCAGCGCACCTCGGACAGCGTGGGCACCGAGTCGCTGCCCGCGACGACCCGGGACTTCTCCGAGGACCCGCGGTCCAGCAGGCCCGCCGTCGCCGCTATCGCCAGGCCGACCACCGCGAGCACCGCGCCGACCAGGGTCGGGGAGGTCCAGCCCCAGCCGGCGGAGATGGCGACGCCGCCGACCCAGGCCCCGCCGGCGTTGGCGAGGTTGAAGGCGGAGTGGTTGGAGGCGGAGGCGAGGGTCGGGGCGTGCTTCGCCTTGTTCATGACGAGCATCTGGAGCGGGGTGGTGGTCATGAAGCCCACCGCGCCGAGCAGGACGACCGAGACCAGCGCCGCCCACTTGATGTGCACGGTGAAGTTGAACACCACCAGCATCACGGCCAGCGCCGTCAGCGACCCGTACAGCGTGGGCCGCAGCGCGCGGTCGGTGAGCGGCCCCGCGACCAGCGCGCCCAGGGTCATGCCGATGCCGAAGAGGGCGAGCACGATCGTGACGGAGGACTCGGCGAAGCCGGTGACCTCGGTCACCATCGAGGCCAGGTAGCTGTAGACGGCGAAGACGCCGGCGAAGCCGAAGACCGCGGTGAGCAGCCCGAGCAGCACCTGCCGGTTGCCGAGGGCGCGCAGCTCGTGGGCGAGGCCGCCGTGCTGGTCCTGCGGCACCTGCGGGACGAGCCGGGCGAGCGAGGCCATGGCCAGGACGCCGATGCCGGTGACGACCAGGAAGGTGGCGCGCCAGCCCAGACCCTGGCCGAGCGCGGTGCCCACCGGGACGCCGACGATGTTGGCGATCGTCAGGCCCAGGAACATGGTGGCGACCGCGCGGGCCTGCCTCTCCTCGCTCACCAGCCGGGAGGCGACCACCGCGCCGACACCGAAGAACGCGCCGTGCGGCAGCCCGGCGAGCACCCGCCCGGCGAGCAGCAGCCCGAACGAGGGGGCGAGCGCGGAGGCGAGGTTGCCGACCGTGAAGAGCGCCATCAGCAGGACGAGCATGCGTTTGCGCGGGATGCGCGCACCGAGGGCGGTGAGCAGCGGGGCGCCGATGACGACGCCGATGGCGTAGGCGGAGACGAGGTAGCCAGCGGTCGGCACCGAGGTGCCCAGATCGTCGGCGACGTTGGGCAGCAGGCCCATCATCACGAATTCTGTGGTGCCGATACCGAAGGCAGAGATCGCGAGAGCGAGCAGTGCCAGGGGCATGAGAGACCTTTCACAAGCGGTAAGGAAGGAGCATCGTGCGATCGTGCGTATGTTCTCTACCGGAACAAAGTCTCTCACGCGCTTTATTTCCTGAGCACCATCCTCAAGGTGAACAGCTTGTTAGATCTTCGATTGGCAGGCTCAGAGAGTGACCGACGCCGCTACCGGAAGGTGGTCGCTGCCGGTCTGCTGAAGAGTCCAGGCCGAGACCGGGTTCACCCCGCGCACCATGATCTGGTCGATGCGGGCCATCGGGAACGAGGCGGGCCAGCTGAAGCCGAAGCCGTCGCCCGCGGCGCCCTGCGCGGAGCGCATCTGCGAGGTGACGGAGGCCAGCGAACGGTCGTTCATCGTGCCGTTCAGGTCGCCGAGCAGGACCACCTTGTCCAGCGGCTCGTCGCGGATGGCCTCGCCCAGCGCGTCGGCGCTCGCGTCGCGCTGCCCGGCGGTGAAGCCCGCGTTGAACTTCACGCGCACGGACGGGAGATGGGCGACGTAGACGGCGACCTCACCGCCCGGCGCGGTGACGGTGGTGCGCAGCGCCCGGGTCCAGCCCATCTTGATGTCGACCGGCTTGGTCCCGGACAGCGGGTACTTGCTCCACACCCCGACCGTGCCCTGCACGGCGTGGTAGCGGTAGGTGCTCTTCAGCGCCTTCGCGTACGTCGGCACGGCCTTGGTGGTCAGCTCCTCCAGCGCCACCACCTGCGCGCCCGAGGCGGCCACGTCCTTCGCGGTGGTCACCGGGTCGGAGTTGTCGGCGTTGACGTTGTGGGTGACGACGGTCAGGTCGCCGTCGCCGCCGGACTTGTCGGAGAACATCAGCCCGCCGAACAGGTTCAGCCAGACGGTGACCGGCAGCACCAGCGCCAGCAGGGCGATCGCCGACCGCCGCACCAGGCCGAGCACCAGCAGCAGCGGGAGGAACACCCCCAGCCAGGGCAGGAAGGTCTCCAGCAGGCTGCCGAGGTTGCCGACGCGGTTGGGGATGTCGGCGTGGAAGACCATGATCAGCGTGAGCAGGACCGCGAACACCGCGAGCACCAGACCGCGCCGCCAGATTCCGCGGCTGCGCCGGAGCCGGTCGCGCAGGCGACCGAACCGGGAGTCGGTCCACTGGGGTGCGTCCCCGGACTGTCCCGTCTCCTGCGTGTACGCCTGCACCATGCGTTGTCCGTCCCTCACTTGCCGCTGCCCGCCTATCGCTCACGACCCTAGGCGATGACCAGGGCATTCCCGACGCCCCCACCGGGCGTCCCTGCCCGGTGGACGCCCGGGCGGTACGCAGGGGTTCCGGTTCCCGCGACAACGGGGGCGGTTGTGACGCAACAGGCACAAAGGCATCGGGACGTGCCGTCCGTCATACGCTCGCACACGCCGTCTCAGCCGTGTGCCGAGACCCCCTCCAGAACGGTGTCCACGATCCGTTCGGCCAGCCCCTCCGGCAACTCCCGCCACTCGTGCAGGATCGCGCGCGACAGCATCGGCCCGGTGAACAGGTCGGCCAGCAGCTCGGGATCGATGTCCGCCCGGATCTCACCGCTCGCGACGCCCCGGCGCAGCACCGACCGCAGCAGTTCCCTGCGGACCTCGATGACGTTCTCGTCGTACGCCCGCCACAGCTCCCGGTGGGCGTGCATCTGGGCCAGGATGCTGCGCATCAGGGCGGAGTTGCGCTTGGCCAGCCCGCGCCGCCGCATGAACTCCAGGATGGTGACGAGGTCGTCGCGGACCGAGACCCCGGCCGGTCGGGGGCCCGGCTCCTCCAGCGACCGCAGGACGTCCAGCATCAGCGCGTCCTTGCCCGGCCAGCGGCGGTAGACGGTGGCCTTGCCCACCCCCGCCGCGCGCGCGATCCCCTCGATGGACAGCGCGCCGACGGATGAGCCCTCCTCCAGCAGCCGCAGCGCGGCCTCGATGATCGCGGCGTCGGTGGCGGCGCTGCGCGGCCGCCCGCGCGCCGAGGGCCCAGCCGGGCCGGATGCCGCGTCGGCCCGGGCTTCGGTGTGCGGCGCGGTCATCGGTCGGCCCCCGCCCCGGCCTTCTCCCGCTGCTGCCCGCTGCCGGGGGCGCCACCGTCCGCGTCCTTGCCGGGCAGGAAGGCCGCCACGACCAGCGCGCCGAAGAGGGCGACCCCGGACGAGCCGAGCGCGGTGAGGTGCATCGCGTGGATGAAGGAGTCGTGCGCGGGGCCCAGCAGCGCCTGCCCCGAGGGCCCCATGCGCTCGGCGAGGGCGACGGTGGCCTCGATGGACTCGCCCGCCGAGTGCCGTACGGAGGCGGGCAGCCCGGGGACGGCGGCGAGGGTGTCCTGGATGCCCTCGCGGTACGTGGCGGAGAGCACCGAGCCGAGGACGGCGACCCCGAGCGCGCCGCCCACCTGCCGGAAGGTGTTGTTCAGGGCCGAACCGGAACCGGCCTTCTCGCGCGGCAGCGCCTGCATGATCGCGGTGGTGACCGGGGGCATGATGTGCGCCATCCCCGCGCCCTGGAAGAAGAAGAGCACCTCCAGCACCCACAGCGGCGAGTCGGTCTCCAGCAGCAGGAACCCGGCCATGGTGGCGGCCACCAGCAGCATGCCGACCGTGCACACCGCGCGGGCACCGAACCGCTCCACGACCAGCCGGGCGCGCGGCGCGAACAGCAGCTGCGCAACGGCCAGCGGCAGGAGCAGCAGCCCGGAGTCCAGGGCGCTGAAGCCGCGCACGCTCTGGATGTAGAAGACCATGAAGAAGGTCACGCCCATGAGCGCGAAGAAGACCAGCGCGACGGCGGCGATGGCGGCCGAGAAGGCGGGGTTCCGGAAGTAGTTGATGTCGATGGCCGGATGGTCGCTGCGCTTCTCGTGCCAGACGAACAGGCCCAGGACGACGAGCCCGGCGCCGACCGTGCCCAGCACCTGGGGGTCGGTGAAGTCGGCGAGCTGGCCGCCCTTGATGATGCCGTACACCAGCAGCACCAGCCCGACCACGGACAGCAGCACGCCCAGCGGGTCCAGCCGTCCGGGCGCCGGGTCCCGGGAGTCGGGGACGAGCAGCACCATCGCGACGATCCCGGCGGCGACGACCGGGACGTTGACGAAGAAGACCGAGCCCCACCAGAAGTGCTCCAGCAGCAGACCGCCGGTGATCGGCCCGATGGCGATGGCGAGGCCGACCGCGGCGACCCAGATGCCGATGGCCTTCGCCTGCTCCTCGCGCTCGAAGACGTTGACCAGGATGGCCAGAGTGGCGGGCATCACGAAGGCCGCGCCCAGGCCCATCAGCGCCCGGAAGCCGATCAGCTCCCCGGGCGAGCCGGAGAAGGCGGCGAGCACCGAGCCGATGCCGAACACGGCCATGCCGCCGAGCAGCACCTTCTTGCGGCCGAGCCGGTCGCCGAGGAGCCCGGCGGTGAACAGCAGCCCCGCGAAGACCAGCGTGTAGGCGTTGATGGCCCACTCCAGCTGGCTCTGGGTGGCGCCGAGACCGGTGGGCTCCGGGGTGGCGATGGTCTTCATCGCCACGTTGAGTATCGAGTTGTCCAGGACGACGACCAGGACGCTGATCATGAGGACGACCAGGATCGCCCACCGTCTGCGGTGGATCGCCTCGCCGGAGGGTGCTGCTGCCATGCGGCCCAGGCTAAGACCGTTTCGATACGGTCCCGTCTCGTATGGGAAAGACTTTGCGAGCCTTTGTCCATCGAATGTCCATCCGTGCGCGATTGTCCTCGGCTCGCCGCGTGCGCACCGGGTGCTCGCCGCGTGCTCACCGAAGGCTCACCGCGTGCCCATCGTGGCCAGCGCCCCACTTTCGCCCCGTCGGGAGGCGTGCCAGCATGGGGGTGGTCCGGGGACGCCGTCAGGGCGCCTCGAGATGACGAACAGGAGCCGTCGTAATGACGCACGTCAGCCCTGCGCGCAAGCCACAAAATCCGGAAGGGCAACCGTCGAAGGCGCTGTACGGGGGGACGACATCCCGCCGCATCACCGTCCGTGACATCGCCGCCGCCAAGGAGCGCGGCGAGAAGTGGCCCATGCTCACCGCGTATGACGCGATGACCGCCTCCGTCTTCGACGAGGCGGGCATCCCCGTCATCCTGGTCGGCGACTCGATGGGCAACTGTCATCTGGGCTACGAGTCCACCGTGCCCGTCACGATGGACGAGGTCGCCCTGCTGTCCGCCGCCGTCGTACGCGGCACCAAGCGCGCCCTCGTCGTCGGCGACCTGCCCTTCGGGTCGTACCAGGAGGGCGCGGTCCAGGCACTGCGCAACGCCACCCGGCTGATCAAGGAGGCCGGGGTGGGCGCGGTCAAGCTGGAGGGCGGCGAGCGCTCCGCCCACCAGATCGACCTGCTCGTCCGGTCCGGCATCCCGGTCATGGCGCACGTCGGCCTCACCCCGCAGTCCGTCAACGCGTACGGCGGCTACCGGGTGCAGGGGCGCGGCGAGGAGGCCGCCCAGCAACTGCTGCGCGACGCCAAGGCCGTCCAGGACGCGGGCGCCTTCGCCGTCGTCCTGGAGCTGGTCCCGGCCGAGCTGGCCGCCGAGGTCACCCGCTCGCTGCACATCCCGACCATCGGCATCGGCGCGGGCGTCGAGTGCGACGCCCAGGTGCTGGTGTGGACGGACATGGCGGGCCTGACCGGCGGCCGGGTGCCGCGCTTCGTCAAGCAGTACGCACAGCTGCGGGAGGTGCTGGGCGGCGCGGCCCGCGCCTTCGCCGAGGACGTCGTCGGCGGGGCGTACCCGGCCGAGGAGCACTCCTTCCACTGAGCACCCGTTCCACTGGGACACAGAGCCATCGCGGTACATCGACAGCCCGCCGACCGTCCCCCGTCGGCGGGCTGTCTGCTGCTTGTCGGTGATCTGTCGGCGGCGGGTGTCACGCTTACTCCATGACGCGACAGGAACACAAGATCAGGGACGGCAACGCCGTCGAAGTACGGGGGCTGGTCAAGCACTTCGGCGACACCAAGGCGGTCGACGGGGTGGATCTGGACGTGCCGGAAGGCACCGTCCTCGGTGTGCTCGGCCCCAACGGTGCCGGGAAGACCACCCTCGTCCGCTGTCTGTCCACCCTGCTGGTGCCGGACGCCGGCACCGCCGTCGTGGCGGGGTACGACGTGGTGCGGCAGCCGAGGCAGTTGCGCCGCACGATCGGTCTGACCGGGCAGTACGCCTCGGTCGACGAGAAGCTCTCCGGCTGGGAGAACCTGTACATGATCGGGCGGCTGCTCGATCTGTCCCGCAAGGAAGCCCGCTCGCGCGCGGACGCCATGCTGGAGCGGTTCTCGCTGACGGACGCCGCGAAGCGGGCCGCGGCCACCTACTCCGGCGGTATGCGCCGCCGGCTGGACCTGGCGGCCTCCATGATCGGCCGCCCCGCGGTGCTCTATCTGGACGAGCCGACGACCGGGCTGGACCCGCGCACCCGCAACGAGGTGTGGGACGAGGTCAAGCGCATGGTCGCCGACGGCTCCACGGTGCTGCTGACCACCCAGTACATGGAGGAGGCCGAGCAGCTGGCGCACGACCTCACGGTCATCGACCGCGGCAAGATCATCGCCGAGGGCCGGGTGAACGAGCTGAAGGCCAAGGTCGGCGGGCGCACCCTCCAGATTCGCCCCTCCGACCCCGGTGAGCTGAACCGCATGGTCGGCGCCATCGCGCAGGCCGGGCTCGACGGCGTCGGCGGCGCGACCGCGGACGTGGAGGAGGGCCTGGTCAACGTGCCGATCGTCAGCGACGAGCAACTGACCGCGGTGATCGGGCTGCTCGGCGAGCGCAACTTCGCGATCGCCGGGATCGACACCCATCTCCCCAGCCTGGACGAGGTGTTCCTGGCCATCACCGGCCAGAAGACCTCGACCCCCGAGGACACCACGAACGACAAGGCCCTTGAGGAGGTTGCGGCGTGAGCGACGCACGCGAGGCCGCCGGACCGCACTCGAAGACGATAGCCGCGCCTCTGCGCCGAGCGGGCGGCAGTGACATCAGCCGCTTCCGCGGCGGGGCGAACGAAAGGGACACAGCATGAGTGCGGCAACGATGACCGCGTCCGCCAAAGACCTGCCCGACGAGGGGCGGATCGGGCTGCGGGCCAATCTCCGGCACATCGGCGCGCTGGTGCGCCGCAACGCCCTCCAGATCAAGCAGGACCCGGAGTCGATGTTCGACGCCCTGCTGATGCCGATCGTCTTCTCGCTGCTGTTCACCTACGTGTTCGGCGGCGCGGTGTCGGGCGGCGACCGCGGCGCGTACGTCAACTACTTCATCCCCGGGATGATGGCGATGGGCGGGCTCAACATCGCCATGTCGGTCGGCACCGGCGTCAACGACGACTTCCGGAAGGGGGTGATGGACCGCTTCCGTACGATGCCGATCGCCCGCTCCTCGGTGCTGATCGCCAAGCTGATCGTGGAGACCGGGCGGATGCTGGTGTCCACCGTCATCCTGCTGATCATGGGCTTCATCATGGGCTTCGAGCTGAAGACCGGCCCGGCCGAGCTGGCGGTCGCGGTGGTCCTGGCCCTGGCCTTCGGCTCCTCGCTGACCTGGATCTTCATGCTGCTGGGGCTGTCGCTGAAGACACCGCAGGCGGTGCAGGGCATCGGCTTCCTGGCGATCATGCCGCTCCAGTTCGGCTCGTCGATCTTCGCGCCGACCAACACCATGCCGGACTGGCTCCAGTCCTTCACCAAGTACAACCCGCTCTCCCAGCTCGCCGACGCCGCACGGTCGCTGACCAGCGGCCACGGCCCGCTCGCCCATCCGGTGACCGTCGCCCTGGTGTGGGCGGTGGCCATCACGGTGATCACGGCGCCGCTGGCGGTGCGGAAGTTCCGCACCAAGACCTGAGCGAAGGGTTCAGGCAGTGGTTTCGACGAGGGCGGCGGCCTCCTGCACGGTGAGGCCACCGCCCTCCGCGTACGCCCGCTCGTAACTCCCGTCGTCCAGCCAGGCCCGCACCGCCGCCTCGCCCGCCTTCCGGTCCTCCCGCTCGGGGACGGGAATCCGCTGGATGCCTGGCCGCAGCACGTCGTACGTGCCGAACAGCCGTGCCGCGAGCGCGGCCCGCTCCGCGCCGCCGAGGGCGGCCAGCGCCCGCGCGGCGGTCATCAGCTGGACCACCGGCACCTGCGGGGCGACCACCTGGGACATGAAGTCACCGGTCTTCGACAGCGCCCCCCTGATCCGGGCGAGCGCCTCCCCGGGCTGCCCCTCGATCAGGTCCAGCCAGGCCATCATCCCCTCGACCAGGCCCTGGAACAGATCGAGCGCCCGGCTGGCGAACTCCTCGTGCAGCACCGTCAGATGCTCCCGGGCCTCGGGAACCCGGCCCGTGAGGCCGCACCGGTGGGCCAGGTGCATCCGGACGTACGACGCGGCCTCGGCACCCGCCTGCGCCGGCTCCGCCAGCACCTCGCGCAGGACCCGCTCGCCCTCCACCGCCTCCGTCTCGTCCCCGAGCTCGACGTACAGCCCCGCCAGCCGGGCCCTGAGCAGCGAGACCTGGGCATGCGCGTCCAGCTCCTCGGCGTAGCGGATCGCCGCCCGGTAGTCGTCGGCCGCGGCCCGGCCGTCGCCGATCAGCTCCAGGGTCTCGCCGCGCCCGGACAGCGCCTCGGCCACGCCCCAGGCGTCACCGAGCTGGATGAACAGCTCCAGGCTCTCGTCGGCGTCCCGGCGCGCCTGCTCCCCGGGATCGCCGCCGCGCTGGGTCATCACCTTGGCCCGCATCTGGAGGGTGAAGGCCAGCTCCCAGGTGTAGCCCAGCTTCCGGCTGGTGCGCACCGACTCGTCCACGACCTCCCGCATCAGGGCGAGGTCGCCCGTCAGCAGCACCGCGAAGAACCACATGACGCCGGGGACCCGGCAGTTCTGCGGCAGCCCCGGGCGGTAGGCCTCGACGATGCCCCGCATCTCCTGCCGGAACTCGTCGTCGTCCATGGCCCTCATGTTGCCTTCGAGGTTGGCCAGCGCGAACAGCCGCACCCCGCGCCGGGCCTCCTCCAGCACCTCGGGCTCCATCGGCGGCGGGGCGGCCGTGCAGCTCGTGTACAGCGGGGGCGCGGGGGCGACGGGCGGCTCGAACGGGTTGGGGCCCAGCCGCGCCGCGGCCGTCGACCAGTGGCGTCCGTCGCCGCGGTGGCCGCGCAGGTTCCAGAACCAGCCGAGCGACAGCACCAGGCACAGCGCCTCCTGCTCGTCGCCCGCCGCGACGGCACGGCGCAGCGCGGTGCGCAGGTTCTCGTGCTCGGTCTCCAGCCGGGGCAGCCAGACGCGCTGTTCGCGGCCGCGCAAGTGCGGGTCGGCGGTACGGGCCAGCTCCCGGTACGCGACCAGGTGCCGCCGTTCGACCACCGCCCGCTCCCCCGTCTCGTCCAGCCGCTCCGCCGCGTACTCGGCGACGGTCTCCAGCAGCCGGTACCGCATCTCGCCGTCCGCGCCTGTCGCTCCCGGCGCGGCGACCACCAGCGACTTGTCGACCAGGGACCCGAGCAGCGCGGCGACGTCCCGGGGGTCGACCGGACCGCGGCCGTCCGGATCGCCGCAGACCTCTTCGGCCGCCGGGAGGCCGCAGCCGCCCGCGAAGACCGAGAGGCGGGCGAGGACGGTGCGCTCCCGCGCGTCGAGGAGGTCCCAGGACCAGTCGACCACGGCCCGCAGCGTCTGCTGGCGGGGCAGCACGGTGCGGCTGCCGCTGGTCAGCAGGCGGAAGCGGTCGTCCAGGCGGTCGGCGATCTGCCGCGGGGTGAGCAGCCGCAGCCGGGCGGCGGCCAGTTCGACGGCCAGCGGCAGGCCGTCCAGGCGGCGGCAGATCTCGGCGCACGCCGCCGGATCGTCGTCGGTGCGGAAGCCGGGTCGGGCCGCCGCGCCCCGCTCCTGGAACAGCCGGAGCGCCACCGGGTCCGGCAGCGGCTCCACCGGGCGCACCAGCTCACCGGGGACGGCGAGCGGTTCGCGGCTGGTGGCCAGGACGGTGACACCGGGGCAGCGGGCCAGCAGCGAATCGGCGAGACGGGCCGCGGCATCGACCAGGTGCTCGCAGTTGTCGAGCACGATCAGCATCCGGCGCGGCTCGCAGTGCTCCACGAGCCGCGCGAGCGGATCGTGGGCGGTCGGGTCGGCCGCGGCACGCAGCCCCTCGGCGGCGCTGCCGCGGATGACGGTCTCGCGCGCGCCGAGCGCGGTCAGCACCGTCTCGGGCACGGTCTCCGGGTCGTCCACGGGGGCCAGCTCGGCCAGCCACACCCCGTCCGGCCAGGCGTCGGCGACCGACTCGGCGGCCTCCTGCGACAGCCGGGTCTTCCCGGCGCCGCCGGGCCCGAGGAGGGTGACCAGCCGGTGCGCGGACAGATCGGTGCGCAGCGCCGCCAGATCGGTCTCCCGGCCGACGAAGCTGGTGAGCCGGGCGCGCAGATTGCCGCCGCGGCGCTCCGGGCGCTCGGGGCGCTCGGGGCGCTGGGGCAGCGGCGCCCCGGGCGGCTCGGGGGGATTCGGGCGCTCCGGCGCCAGCAGCTCCGCGTGCAGGGCGCGCAGCTCGGGGCCCGGGTCCGCGCCCAGCCGGTCGGCGATCTCCACCCGGATCGCCTCGTACGCGGCCAGCGCCTCCGCGGGGCGGCCGGTGTCCCGCAGGGCGCGGATGCGCAGCGCGTGCAGCGGCTCGTCCAGCGGGTGCGCGTCGCACAGCTCGGCGAGCGCGGGGAGGGTCTGGGCGGCGTTGCCGAGGGCGAGCGCGGCGGCGATGCGGCCGCGCCGCGCGTCCATCCGCTGGGCCTCGGCGCGGGCGGCCGCGGCCATCCCGTCGGGGAGGTCGGTGAGCGCCGGGCCGCGCCACAGGGCGAGGGCGTCGTCGTAGCGGGCGGCGGCCTTGGCCGGGTCGCCGTCGGCGAGGGCGCGGGCGCCCTCCTCCGCGAGCCGCTCGAAGCGGTGCAGATCGACGTCGTCGGGCTCGGCGCACAGCCGGTAGCCGCCGGGCCCCGACGCGATCGCCGCCTTGCCGACGGCCCGCCGCAGCCGCCCGACGAGGGCCTGGAGCGCGCCGTTCTCGTCGACGGGCGGATCGGTGTCCCAGACCTCGGCGATGAGCGCGCCGTTCGTCCGCAGCCGCCCCGGGGTCAGGGCGAGCGCGGTCAGCAGGGCGCGCAGCCGTGCGCCGCCGAGGTCGACGGGGGTGCCGTCGTCGCGGTGGGCCTGGGTGGTGCCGAGGATGGCGTAGCGCACGGCCCCATTGTTGTCGACGGCCACGCCTCACCGTTCACCCACTCCCGGAGCGCGCCCGTCCACTTACCGGCCGGTTGCGGTGCCTGGAACTCCCGGCCCCCCATCCGACGTTTTCCGGGAGTCGAGCGGGGCACCGTACGACGCACCACGATCAGGTACCGGACGGAGAAACCTCGCGCATGACCACCGCCATCAGCCGCCGTGAGCGGCGGATCAGCCCCGTCTTTCTCGGCCTGGTCGCGATCATGGTCGTGTCCGCGTGGGCGGTGTGGACGGACTACTCGGCCAGCCCCGGCTTCGCCGTCTTCCTCTTCGTGGTCTCCGGCTGGGTCGTCTCGCTGTGTCTGCACGAGTACGCGCACGCCCGCACCGCACTGCACGGCGGTGATCTGTCGATCGGCGCGAAGGGCTACCTCACCCTCAACCCGCTGAAGTACACGCATGTGGCGCTGAGCATCGTGCTGCCCGTGATCTTCGTGATCATGGGCGGGATCGGGCTGCCGGGCGGGGCGGTCTTCATCGAGCGGCACCGGATCCAGGGCCGCTGGCGGCACAGCCTGATATCCGCCGCAGGACCGCTGACGAACGTGCTGTTCGCCGCCGCGCTCACCGCCCCGTTCTGGCTCGGCAACGCGGACCAGGTGCCGGTGGTCTTCCGCTTCGCGCTCGCGTTCCTGGCGCTGCTCCAGGTCACCGCCGCGATCCTGAACTCCCTGCCGGTGCCGGGGCTGGACGGCTACGGCGTGATCGAGCCGTGGCTGTCCCACGGCATCCGGCGGCAGGTCGAGCCGTACGCGCCGTTCGGGCTGCTCGCGGTCTTCGGCATCCTGTGGATCCCCGAGGTCAACCAGGTCTTCTTCGACGCGGTCGACGCGATCATGCGCGGGCTGGGGGTGTCGCAGTTCGACACCTACTTCGGCCAGGAGTTCTTCCGCTTCTGGCAGGGCGAGCCGCAGTTCCCCGGGCTCAGCTCGTAGCGCCCGTCGCCTCGCGCTCGGCGTCCCGCTCGGCCTTGGCCCTGCGGACGTAGAACCAGGCCATGTTGGACGAGATCCCGGCGAGCAGGACCCAGACGACGCCGAGCCAGCTGCCCCGCGCGAAGGAGACGACGGCCGCGGCGACGGTGAGGGCGCAGACGAGGAGGGCGTAGAGGGCGAGGCGGGGCATGGGGGTGGCTCCTGGTGGGGGTCCTGTCGGGGGTGAGGCTTCCGACATTGTCGCCCATGCCCCGCCGGGGCGTACGGGTCGCCCTCGGGCGTCCGGCTCGGACGTCCGTATCGGGCGTCCGGCTCAGACGTCCGTGACGCGCAGGCCCGCGTGGGCCTTGTAGCGGCGGTTGACCGAGATCAGGTTGGCCACCAGGGACTCGACCTGGTGGGCGTTGCGCAGGCGGCCCGCGAAGACGCCCCGCATGCCGGGGATGCGGGCGGCCAGGGCCTGCACCAGATCGGTGTCCGCGCGGGACTCGCCCAGCACCATCACGTCCGTGTCGATCTCCGCGATCTCCGGGTCCTGGAGCAGCACGGCCGACAGATGGTGGAAGGCGGCGGTGACCCGGGAGTCCGGGAGCAGGGCCGCGGCCTGTTCGGCGGCGCTGCCCTCCTCCGGCTTCAGCGCGAACGCGCCCTTCTTGTCGAAGCCCAGCGGGTTGACGCAGTCGATGACGAGCTTGCCGCTCAGCTCCTCCCGCAGCGACTCCAGCGTCTTGCCGTGGCCCTCCCACGGGACCGCGACGATCACGATGTCGCTGCGCCGCGAGCACTCGGCGTTGTCCGCGCCCTCGATGCCCAGCTCCGCGCCGCCCAGTTCCTCGGCCGCGGTCTGTGCGCGCTCGGCAGCGCGCGAGCCGATGATCACCTTCTGCCCGGCCCGGGCCAGCCGGTAGGCGAGGCCGCGGCCCTGGTCGCCGGTGCCGCCGAGCACGCCGACGACCAGGCCGGAGACGTCCGGGAGGTCCCATGGGTCCTTGGCGGGGGCCTTCTTGGCGGGGGCTTCGTTCGTGGCGGGCGTGCCGTCAGGAGTAGTCATGACAGCGATACTGTCACGCCCACGTCATGCCTTCACGCTCCCCTCCGTCAGCCCCGTGCGCCAGTACCGCTGGAGGACGCCCATCAGCACCATCAGCGGCAGTACGGACAGGAAGGCGCCGCCGACCGTGTACTGGTACAGCTCCGGCTGCCGGTCCGCGTACCCCGTCCAGGAGGTCAGGCCGAGCTGGATCGGATAGAGGTCGGAGTCGGAGAGCATGACCAGCGGCAGAAAGAAGTTGTTCCAGATGTGCACGAACTGGAACAGGAAGACGGTGACCAGGGCCGGGGTCATCAGCCGCAGCCCCACCGTGAAGAAGGTCCGCGCCTCGCCCGCCCCGTCGATCCGCGCCGCCTCCATCAGCGAGTCGGGGACGGCGGCGGCCGCGTAGATCCGGCAGAGGTAGACGCCGAAGGGGCTGACGACGCTGGGGATCAGGACGGCCCAGTAGGTGTTGGCCAGGCCGATGCGGCTGAAGAGGAGATAGAGGGGCAGGGCGAGCGCGGTCCCGGGGATGAGGACCCCGGCCAGGATGACGTTGAAGATCCCCTCCCGCCCGGGGAAGCGGAACTTGGCGAGGGCGTACCCGGCGGCGGCCGACAGCAGGGTGGCGGCGAGGGCGCCGACACCGGCGTACATCAGGCTGTTGGCGAACCACCGTGCGTAGATGCCGTCGTCGTACGTCAGCACCTGGTGCAGACGGCCGAGGGGATCCGGGGCGTGGAACCAGAAGCCGAAGGTGCCGAAGAGGTCGCTGCTGGACTTGGTCGAGGAGACGACGAGCCAGTAGACGGGGGTGAGGAAGTAGACGGCGGCGACGGTGAGCAGCGAGACGGTGATGATGCGGTACCGCAGCGGAGTCCGGGCGGCGCCCGGGCGGCTCTCCTCACTCACCGGTCCTCCCCGCCCCTCCCGCGCCCGCCCACCAGCCGCAGGAAGCCGAAGGACAGCACGCACGCGACGAGCGCGAGCAGCACCGCCTCGGCCGCGGCGATGTGCTGGTTGTTGCTGGTGAACGCCTCGTTGTAGGCGGCCAGGTTGGGGGTGTAGCCGGAGTCGATCGAGTTGGTGAGCGGTTTGAGCACCTTGGGCTCGGCGAAGAGCTGGAGGGTGCCGATGAGGCTGAAGACCGTGGTGAGGACGAGCGCGGGCCTGATCAGGGGGAGCTTGATGTGCAGGGCGATCTGCCAGGCACTCGCGCCGTCGATCTTCGCCGCCTCGTACAGCTCCCCCGGCACGGCCTTGAGCTGGGCGATCAGCACCAGCATGTTGTAGCCGGTGAACTGCCAGGTGACGATGTTGGCGATGGACCACAGCACGGTGGAGCGGCCCAGGAAGTCGACGTCCCAGCCCGCCGAGTGCGCCATCTCCACCAGCGGGCTGATCCCCGGTACGTAGAGGAAGCCCCACAGGATCGAGGCGATCACCCCGGGCACCCCGTACGGCAGGAAGAAGGCGGTGCGGAAGAAGCCGACCCAGCGCGCGGACGCCGCCTCCAGCAGCAGCGCGAGCGCGGTCGCGAAGGCGATCATCACCGGGATCTGGACCGCGCCGAAGAGCAGCACCCGCCCGAATCCGGCGGTGAAGTGCTCGTCCTGGAGGGCGTGGGCGTAGTTGGACAGGCCCGCCCAGACGTCCTTCGTCTCCCCGCCGAGGCCGAGCGGCCCGGTGCGCTCGACCTTCAGCAGGCTCTCGTAGAGCGCGAAGCCGATGGGGGCGATGAAGCAGAGGAGGAACAGCGCGAGGAACGGCAGCAGGAAACCGGCCGCCGCCCGCGCGCCGCGCGCCTCGGCGCGGGTCATGCGCCGCATCCGGCCCGGCGCCCGCCCCGTCGTCCCGGCCGGCGTACGGCCCGTCATCCGGCCTCCGCCTTGAGGCCCTTTTCCTTGAGGTCGCTGATCGTGTCCCGCTGCACCTTCTTCAGCACGGACCGGAACGACGACCCGTCGCCGATGGCCGCCGTGAAGGCGTCGCCGAGCCGCTGGTAGAGGGTGTCGGTGGCCGGGCCCCACTTCCAGCTGGTGTCCACGCCCTTGCTCGCGTCGTCGAACACCTTGCTGTACGCCTGGCCGCCGAAGAAGTCCTTGTGGACGTCGAGGTCGGAGGTGGCGTACCCCCGCTTGGCGCCGGGGGTGCCGTAGCCGTTCTCGATCAGCAGCTTGATCGACTCGGGGTCGGTGTTGAGCCAGATCGCGAAGTCCAGCGCGTCCTTCGGGTACTTGGTCTTGGCGAAGACGGCGGTCGTGGAGCCGCCCCAGTTGGCGTACGCCGCCTCGCCCCGCTTCCACTGCGGCATGGGGACGACCCGCCACTTCCCGGCGGTCCTGGGGGCGTTGCCGACGAGCAGCGCGTCGCCCCAGCTGGCGCCGAGCCAGGAGGCCATCGCGCCGGTCTGGACGTCCTTGTACCAGGCGTTCTGCCGGTCCGGGATGGTCTTGATCAGCTTCTGCTTGACCAGCGCGTCCCAGTAGTCGGCGACCTTACGGGTCGGCTCGTCGTCGATCGAGACGGTCCAGGTGTCGCCCTCGGCGCCGAACCAGCGCGCCCCGGCCTGCCAGGCGAGGCCCGCGAAGCGGTTGCCGTTGGTCGCCGAGAACGTCTCGATCCAGGCGCCCTTCTTCCGTATCGCCCTGGCCGCCGCCTCGTACGCGTCCCAGGTCGCGGGCGGCTCGACGCCCCACTTCTCGAACAGGTCCTGACGGAGGAACAGGCCCATCGGCCCGGACGCCTGCGGTACGGCGTAGACGCCCTTGCCGAACACCGACTGCTGCCACTGCCAGCCGACGAACTTGTCCTTGTACCGGTCGATCCCGTGCCGGGTGAGGTCGAGCAGCCCGTTGTCGATCAGGAAGCTGGGCACCACCGGGTACTCGATCTGGCCGAGGTCCGGCGGGTTGCCCGCCTTGATCGCGGCGTGCATCTTCGCGTACTGGGCGCCCTCGACCGCCGACACCTTCTCGACCTTGACCCGGACCTCGGGGTTCTTGCTGTTCCACAGGTTCACGGGCTTGTCGATGCCCGGCACCCAGGACCAGAAGGTCAGGGTGATCTTCTCGCCCTTCTTACGGCCCTTGGGCTCGTCGCCCCCGCCGTCGTCCCCGCCGCATCCGGCGAGGGTTAATCCGGCCGCCGCGGCGGCCGCACCGCCGAGGACGGCACGCCGTCGCGGGCCCTGGATCCCCTGCATCCCCTGCATCTCTGGCTTGCTCATACCAGCTCCTCCACCGGAACGCGCCGGAATGTGATGGTCGAGTAGGCGCTGAAGTCGCCGGTCTCGTAGAGCAGTCCGACCGTGTCCTGATCGATCCTGACCAGGTCGGAGTAGGCGGCGGGCAGCCCGTCGACGGTGTGCACCGGCTGCCAGGTGACCCCGCCGTCGCGGCTCGCCCGCACCGTCATCAGGGCCCGGAAACCGGGCGCGGCGGGCCCGGAGTACAGCAGGAGATCCGGCTCACCGAGGTGCAGAACGCACCCCTCGACGACGGGCGTCACCAGCCCGGCCTGCGGCCGGAAGGGGGTGGCCAGGGTCGCGCCGCCGTCGTACGAGTAGGCGTCGGCGCGGGTGCCGGGCGCGGTCGCGTCGTTGCGGGTGTTGAAGTAGACCCGGCCGTCGGGCAGTTCGGCGGCGGTCGTCTCGTTGACGTTGATGTAGCCGTCCGGGTTGTCGTCCACGTACCCGATCCGCCAGGTCTCGCCGTCGTCGTCGCTCAGCAGGTCGTGCCCGCCGTTGTACCGGCCCTCGGTGCCGACGTCGCCGGGGACCGTCGGCGGGAGGGAGTGGTTGGCCGGTACGACGATCCGGCCCGCGTGGTCGCCGAGGCGTAGCCGCAGCGCATGCCCCGGGGTGGTGGCGTACCAGCGCCACTCGGGGCGCTTCGTCTGCACGGTGATCTCGCGGGCCGCGCTCCAGCTCACGCCGTCGTCGTCGCTGTACGTCAGCCACACCCGCCGCCCGTCCTCCGCGGACACCTCACCGCGGCGGATCCGGTCCTCGGTCGCGGCGGCGGCGCTGCGGACGTGCACCAGCACGACCCGGCCCGCGTGCGCGCCGTCCTCCAGCACGACGGGCGCGGGATTCCCCGCCGTTCCGTTGCCGTTCCGGGCGACGACCTGGAGCGCGCCCCAGGTCCGGCCCCCGTCGGCGGACCGCTTCAGCACCAGGTCGATGTCCCCGTGATCGGCGGACGACCCCACCCGCCCCTCGGCGAAGGCCAGCAGCGTCCCGGCGCGCGTCACCACCACCGCCGGAATCCGGTAGCTCGCGTATCCCCCGGCCCCGGCCCGGAACGGGACCGAAACCTCGTACGGGCGTGCCATGCAGACCCTCCCGATGCGCCGTTGCAATCGATCGAGTGCTCAGCCAGAAAAATGGGACGTAGGACGTCCCTTGTGTCCGGCGACCATAGGGTTTGCCTCACAGAGCGTCAAGAGACGGCACAATGAACAGTTGTCGCCGCGACGCGCCGCGAATGCCCTCAAAGGGGTGAGTGCCCCCCATTTCCCCAACGGCCGGTCCCCGGCCCCGGCAGGATCCGGGTGCCATGGACGCCGTACGGGTCGCGCTGCTGCGCGAAGTGCTCGCCGGAACCGAGTGGTTGCAGTCCACCCGCCGCTTCGCGGGCTCCCTGCGGGCCTCGATCGGCTCGCGCGAGGGCGGGCTGCTGCTCGTGGGCAGCGCCGAGTACGAACCCTGGCATCTGGCCGCCCACCTCGACGACGAGGCCGCCTGGTCCGGACTGCCCGAACTGTCCCCCACCCTGGTCCGCCACCGGGTCCCGCCGGGCCGCGCGGTCCCGGCCCACCTGGCGGTCGGCCTGGGCCGCCTGGAGGCGGCGGGACGCGGCGAGACCCTCCTCGTCGTCACCCCCGGCGACCCGGGCGCCGGGCTGCTGGAACGCGTCAACGACGCCCGCCGCGGCGGCGCCACCGTCCTCGCCCTCGACGGCGGCGACCCCGAACTGCACGCCCTGGCCCACGACGCGCTGTCCGCCCCCGAGGGCGCCGACCTCGACCTCGACACGGTCCAACACCTGGTCAGCGCGGCCGCCGGGGAGAACACCCTCCCGCCCCGCCCCGGCCGCCGCCGCATCCGCGACCGCCTGGCCCGGCTGGCCGACCAACTGACGTCCCCACCCCCACCGGGCTGGTGAGCGCGGCCAGGGGCTCCGCCGTGCCCCTGCGACAGCCCCAAGCCCGGACGACCACCGCACCGTGGCAAGGGCAAGGCCCCGTCAGCGGGGCGTAATTCGGTTGCCGTGGGCGTCGGCGCGGCCGGAGCATGTGCACTCGTGACCGTGACCGCCGAAGACGGCCGAACCCCGCCAGAACCCCCGCGGAGGCGTACCCGCGCGTTGCTGCCGGACCTCGCGCCCTGGCGCTCCTCCCGGGACTTCCGCCTCATGTGGACGGCGGGCCTGGTGACCGCCTTCGGCAGCTTCCTGACGATGGTGGCGCTGCCGCTCCAGATCAAGGAGCTGACCGGCTCCGCGGTGGCGGTGGGGGCGATCGGGGCGGTGGAGCTGGTTCCGCTGATCGTCTTCGGCCTGTACGGCGGGGCGCTCGCCGACGCGGTCGAACGCCGGAAGCTGATCCTCGCCACGGAGGCCGGGCTCGGGCTGCTCTCCGTCCTGCTGCTGGTCAACAGCCTGCTGCCGGACCCCATGCTGTGGCCGCTGTACGTCGTCGCCGCGCTGACCAGCGCGTTGATGGGGCTCCAGCGCCCGGCCATCGACGCGGTCGTGGCCCGTATCGTCCCGCACGACCAGCTCACCGCCGCGGCCGCGCTGAACTCGATGCGCTGGCAGCTGTCGGCCATCGCGGGCCCCTCGCTCGCCGGTGTGGTCGTCGCGTACGCGGGCCTGCCGCTGGCCTACGGCCTCGACCTGCTGACCTTCATCGCCTCCCTCCTCCTCTCGCTCGGCCTCACCCCGGCCCCGCCCGCCCACGACGCCGATCCGCCGTCGCTGCGGGCGATCGGCGAGGGCGCGCGGTACGCCTGGCGGCGCAAGGAGCTGCTGGGGACGTACGCGGTGGACATGGCCGCGATGTTCTTCGCCTTCCCGAACGCGATCTTCCCCTTCCTCGCCGACGACCTGGACGCCCCCTGGGCGCTCGGCCTGATGTACGCGGCGGGCTCGGTCGGCTCGGTGGCGGTCAGCGCGACCAGCGGCTGGACGTCCCGCATCCACCGCCACGGCCGGATGGTGGTCCTGGGTGCGGCGGTCTGGGGGCTGGCGATGGCCGCCGCGGGGTGGCTGTCGAACGTCTGGCTGGTGCTGCTGTGCCTGGCGGTGGCGGGCGGCGGCGACATGGTGAGCGGACTGTTCCGCGCCACGATCTGGAACCAGACGATCCCCGACAAGCTCCGGGGCCGCCTGGCGGGCATCGAACTGCTCTCGTACGCCACCGGCCCCCAACTTGGCCAGGTCCGCGCGGGCACCACGGCCGGTCTCACGGGCGCCCGGGCCGCGGTCTGGTCGGGCGGGCTGGCCTGCGTGGCGTCGGTCGCCCTCCTGGCCGTGGCACTCCCCCGCCTGATGGCGTACGACGCACGCACGGACGACCACGCGAGGGCCGTCCGCGCGGCCGCGCCCCACCAGTAGTCTGACGATCATGGCGGACTGGGGGATTCGACCGGCGTCGATGGCGGACGTCGAGGCGGTGGCCGAGCTGCGGGCCGTGGTGCTGCGGGCGGATCTGGAGCGGCTCGGGCGCTACGACGAGCAGCGCGTGCGGCAGCGCCTGCGGAACGGGTTCGCTCCCGCGCACACCTGGGTGATCGAGGTGAGCGGCGCGTTCGCCGGCTGCGTGTCACTGCGCCCGGCCGAGGACGCCCACTGGCTGGAGCACTTCTACCTGGCCCCGCACCTCCAGGGAAGCGGCATCGGCACGGCCGTGCTGCGCGGACTCCTGGAGCAGTGCGACCGCGACGGCACCCTGGTCCGGCTGAACGTGCTCCAGGGCAGTCCGGCCCGGCGGCTGTACGAACGGCAGGGCTTCGTCCTGGAGACCGAGGATCCGGTGGACGTGTTCATGGTGCGCGAGCCGGTCACCGACCCGGCCATCAGCTCCCTGCCGAGATCGGCACCGTCGACCAGTTCGTCGACAGCACCGACGTCCTCAGCCACCCGAAACTGACCCGCGCCGCCACCCAGGCAACGGTCTGCTAGGTCGTGCCGCCCCGGGAGGCGCCGTCGTCTGGGGCGTCGTCCTGCCAGCGGGGGTCGTTCTGCCACTGGGCGTTCCGCTCCTGCGCCGTTTCGAGGGCGCGGGCGGCCTCTTCCGGGGTGCCGTAGGGGCCCAGGCGGTCGGCCGCCCGGCATTCCGGGCCCTCTTCGACCTTGTGGTGCTTGACGCAGTAGTACCACTCGCCCGGCTTTCCGACGGGACCCTTCCTGAACAGCGCCATCCCGGCCTCCGTCTCGATACCTCACGCCGTGGTCTTCCTCGCGGCCATGGTGCCCGATCCGGCGCCGATACACTCGCTGATATGTCTGGCCAGTCACTCCTTGTTCCGGGGGCCATCTCCCCCACCCGCCCCGTCCCCGCCTCGATCCCGCGGCCCGAGTACGTCGGGAAGGAGGGCCCCGCACCGTATGAGGGGCCCGAGGTGCAGGACGCCGAAACGATCGAGCGGATGCGGATCGCGGGGCGGATCGCCGCGCGGGCGATGGAGGAGGCCGCGAAGCTGATCGCGCCGGGGGTGACGACGGACGAGCTGGACCGGGTCGCGCACGAGTACATGTGCGACCACGGCGCGTATCCGTCGACCCTCGGCTACCGGGGCTTCCCGAAGTCGCTGTGCTCCTCGGTCAACGAGGTCATCTGCCACGGCATCCCGGACACCACCGTCCTGCGCGACGGCGACATCGTGAACCTCGACGTCACGGCCTTCATCCACGGCGTGCACGGCGACAACAACGCCACCTACCTGTGCGGCGACGTGGACGAGGAGTCGCGGCTGCTGGTGGAGCGGACGCGGGAGTCGCTCAACCGCGCGATCAAGGCCGTCAAGCCGGGCCGGAAGATCAACATCATCGGCCGGGTCATCGAGTCGTACGCCAAGCGCTTCGGCTACGGCGTGGTCCGTGACTTCACCGGCCACGGCGTCAATACGTCGTTCCACTCCGGCCTGATCGTGCCGCACTACGACAGCCCGCACCACACGACGGAGATCAAGCCGGGCATGACGTTCACGATCGAGCCGATGCTGACGCTCGGCACGTACGAGTACGACATGTGGGAGGACGGCTGGACGGTCGTCACCAAGGACCGCAAGCGGACGGCTCAGTTCGAGCACACGCTGGTGGTGACGGACACCGGGGCGGAGATCCTGACGCTTCCCTGAACCGGAGGTTTTGCCGACAGGCCGTCGGGAAAGGGTGAAGTTAGGTCGCCCTAACCTACCCCGGAGGCCGTCTTGGACGCCACGCCCACGCCCTTCTCCGCGCTCCTCCGCGCCGCCTCGCACGAGCAGCACACCCAGGTCGCCGGGTCGGCCTTCATGGGGGACCTGCTCGGCGGGCGGCTGGGCGTGGACGCGTACCGGCAGTACACGGAGCAGCTCTGGTTCGTCTACCGGGCCCTGGAGTCGACCCCCGGCCACCTCGCCGAGGACCCGGTGGCGGGCCCGTTCGTACGGCTCGACCTGGCCCGTACGGAGGAGCTGGAGCGCGACCTGGCCCACCTCGGCGGCCCGCGCTGGCGCTCCGGCCTGGAGCCGCTGCCCGCCACGGCGGAGTACGCGGCCCGGATCGAGAGTTGCGTACGGGACTGGCCCGCCGGGCTGGTCGCCCACCACTACACCCGCTACATGGGCGACCTCTCCGGCGGCCAGATCGTCCGCGGGATGGCCGAGAAGACGTGGGGCTTCGACCGCAAGGGCGACGGGGTGCGGTTCTACGTCTTCGAGTCGATCCCCAACCCGGCCGCCTTCAAGCGCGACTACCGCGCCCTCCTGGACGCCCTGCCGGTGGACGACCTGGAGAAGCAGCGCGTGGTCGACGAGTGCAAGCACGCGTACAACCTCAACACCGCGATCCTCGGCGACCTGGGCCGCCGCTTCCCGCTCAGCGCCTGAGCGGTGCCGCTTCGGCCCCGCGCCCGGTGCCGCGCGGGGCCGAAGGAGCGGGCGGGTCAGTTTTCGCCGCGGCGGCGGGTGGCGGCGAGGACGGTCGCCGCGCCCACGGCGCCCAGCGCGGCGGCGCCGCCCAGCATCTCCCGGGCGGGGATGTCCGCGCCGGTGGTGGCGAGGGAGCCCGTACCGCCGGTCGTGCCGCCGCCCGTCGTGCTGCCGCCGGTCGTGCCGCCGCTCGTCGTGCCGCCGCCGGTCGTGCCGCCGGAGGGCGAGCCGTCGGGGAGGGTGGCGTCCTCGTCCAGGGAGACGGCGACGGTGACCGGGTCGAGGGCGTCGCCCGCCGCGTAGAAGCCGCCGAAGGCCTTGGCGCCGTCGGCCCTCGGGGCGGCCGGGGCGTCGGTGAGGGTGATGACGTCGCCCTTGGGGTCGAGGGCGCCCGTGGTGAGGTCGGCCACCCGGACGTCGTCGCTCTCGGTGACCTTGCCCGTGTCCCGGTCCTTGGCCGATACGTCGGCCATCAGCGCGCCCTTGGCGCCGTCGACCTCGATGCCCAGGTCGCTGAACTTCAGGTCCAGCGAGCCCCCGTGGCCGGTGAAGCGGATCGCGCCGTCGAACGACGCGTCGAGGGAGCCGCCTTCGGCGTCGTACGTGCCCTGGGCGTTGGGGAAGCGATAGCCGGTGGTGCCCTGCTCGGCCGCGCCGCCGGAGAGGGTGATCTCGCCCTTCGCGATCGGCCGGTGACGTAGTCGCGGAAGGACTTCTTCACGCCCCAGTCGAGGTTGCCGTCCACGATCCCGGGAGCGGGAGCGGAGGTGGGCGTTGCGGCCGGGGCGGAGGACGTGCGGCTGGGCGGGGTGGCCGAGGGCGGTTCGGGCGTCGCGGTCGGGGTGTTCGAGGCGGTCGGGGTGGCGGGCGGGGTCGGCGGCGTCGGCTGGGGCGCGCCGCCCGGTGTCACGGCGAGCGTGGCGGGGTCCAGCGGCTGCCTCTCCTGGTACATGTCGTTGAACGCCTTGGCGCCGTCGGCGGTCAGCTTCGTCGGGATGTTCGCGAAGGTCATCCGGCCGCCGTCGCCGCTCCCCGGGGTCACCTTGGACAGATCGAGGGTGGCGAGGGCGACATCGTCGCTGGTCCTGCCGGACGCGGTGACATCGGCGGTGATCTCACCCGAGGTGCCCTCGGTACGCACCTTGAGGTCGCCGAGGGTGAGGTCGAGCGCGCCGCCGTGGCCGGTGAAGCGGACGCTGCCCTTGAAGGTGGTGGCGACGGCATGGGTCGAGGTGTCGTACGTGCCCGTGCCGTCGGTGAAGGTGAACGGGCCGTTGTCGGGGGCCTGTCGGGCGCCGTCCGCGACCTCGATCGTGCCGTGGGCTATCGGGCCCGTCACATATTTACGGAACCCCTCCTTCACACCCCACTCCAGGGTTCCGTCCTTCAGTTCCAGCCCGGGTGCGTCGGCCGTCGCGGCCTGCGCGGGGAGGGCCGCGAAGGTGGCGCCGAGCGCCACACCGGCGGCGACGGCTGTGGCGAGCGCGAGCAGGGCGCGCGGGGCGCGTCTGCGGGGTGCGGGCGGGGTGACGGTCATGGTCCGGGTGCCTCCTTGGCGGTGGCGCCGCCCACGGATGTCGGGGCGGCGGTCAGCGGCATGCAGTGGCGTTCAGTCGCGTTCAGTGGCTTCAGTGACTTCAGTGGCGTTCGTGCGGCGGCGGCGCGGCAGGACGAAGGCGGCCACGGGGACGGCGAGCGAGACCGGGTCCATGGCCGTGCCCGCCCGGTAGAGACCGCCGAACGCCCGGGCGCCGCGCGCGGTGAGCGTGGCCGGGGCGTCGGCCAGGGTGAGCAGCCCGTTCGTGGGGCGCAGCCGGGCGGCGGGGAAGGTGGCCAGCGGGACGGTCCGGTGCGTCGAGCCCCGGTCGGCCACATCGGCCGCCAGGGTCCCGCGCCCGTCCGCAATCCGTACGGTCACTCCGCTGAGCGCGAGGTCGAGGTCCTTGCCCCGGAAGCGGAGTTGGCCGTCGAAGGCGGCGCGCTGGCGCTCGTGGGGCCCAATGGGGCGGGCAAATCCACGCTGCTCGCCGCGCTCGCGGCCGATCTGCCCGCCGCCTCCGGCGCGGTCCGCGTCGACGGCCGCCCGGTGGGCGCCTGGGCGCCGGGCGAGCTGGCGCTGCGCCGTGCCGTGCTTCCCCAGGACCCCGCCCTCGCCTTTCCCTTCACGGTCCGGGAGGTCGTGACGATGGGCCGGGCGCCCTGGGCGGGCACCGCAGCGGAGGACGAGGACGAGGAGGCGGTGGCGGCGGCGATGGCCCGGGTGGAGGTGGCGGGGTTCGCCGCGCGGCCGTTCCTCGCGCTCTCCGGCGGCGAGCGGGCCCGGGTCGCGCTCGCCCGGGTCCTGGCCCAGCACACCCGGCTGCTGCTGCTCGACGAGCCGACCGCCGCCCTGGATCTGCGCCACCAGGAGCTGGTCCTGAGGGTCTGCCGGGACCGCGCCGCCGCGGGGGACGCGGTCGTGGTGGTGCTGCACGACCTGTCGCTGGCGGCCGCGCACGCGGACCGGGCCGCCGTCCTGCACGAGGGCCGGATCGGGGCGGACGGGGCGCCGGAGGAGGTGTTCGACGCCGCCCTGCTGTCCCGGGTCTACCGGCAGCCGGTGGAGGTGGTCCCCCATCCCCGCACCGGGGAGCTGATCGTGTTGCCTCGCCGGGACGTCACGTCCCTATAACGTCCTCATAACGCAGACCGGCCAGTTGGCCGAATATTTGCCATGTGCAAAGAGATTCTTGGAATTACCCGGGCGCCACGCAGGCAAGGCTCAGTTAAGTTAGGTTCGCCTTATCGGAGCAATGACCAATCTTGCCCCGATAGGCCCGCTATGTCCCGAGCCGTGTCTGGAGCCCGTATGAGAGCCGCCCGCACCTCCCTCGTCGCCGCGATATCGGCGCTGGCGACGGTCACCGCCGTCGCAGGCTGCGCCAAGAAGTCCGACGCCAAGGACTCCGACGCCGTGCAGGTCACCGCGTCGGACAGTGCGTGCAAGGTCTCCAAGAAGTCGTTCCCGGCCGGACACGTGAAGCTCGCGGTGGAGAACAAGGGCGCCAAGGTCACCGAGGTCTACGTCTACGCCCCCGGCGACCGGATCGTCACCGAGCGGGAGAACATCGGGCCCGGCACCAAGGCCGTGATCAACGCCGAGGTGAAGACCGGTTCGTACGAGATCGCCTGCAAGCCCGGGATGAAGGGCCACGGCATCCGCCAGAAGGTGTCCGCGACCGGTAAGGGCGCGGCGGCCGAGCGGGATCCGCGGCTGGACAAGGCGGTGGCCGCGTACCGCGCGTACGCGCAGAAGCAGGCCGACGAGACGCTGCCGAAGGCCCAGGCGTTCGCCGACGCGGTCAAGAAGGACGATCTGGAGGCCGCCAAGAAGGCGTACGCGCCCTCCCGCATCGGCTGGGAGCGCACCGAGCCGGTCGCCGAGTCCTTCGGCGACATCGACCCGAAGGTCGATGTGCGCGAGGACGGGCTGGAGAAGGGCCAGAAGTGGACCGGCTGGCACCGGCTGGAGAAGTCGCTGTGGCAGACGAAGAAGATCACCAAGGCCGACCATGATCTCGCCGACCGGCTGATCAAGGACCTGAAGGACTGGCAGAAGCGGGTCGGCACGGCCGAGATCACCCCCACCGGCATGGCGAACGGCGCCAAGGAGCTGCTGGACGAGGTGCAGACCGGCAAGGTCACCGGCGAGGAGGAGCGCTACAGCCACACCGACCTGGTGGACTTCGAGGCCAACGTCGAGGGCGCCGAGACCTCGTACCAGCTGCTCAAGCCCGTGGCCGGGAAGCGCGACCCGGCCCTCGCCAAGGACCTGGACAAGCAGTTCGCCGCGGTGAAGAAGCTGCTGGACGAGTACCGCGAGGGCGACGGCTTCGTCTCGTACGACACCGTCTCGGAGAGCGAGCGCAAGGAGCTGTCGGACGCGGTCAACGCGCTGGCCGAGCCGCTGTCCAAGCTCGCCGCCGCCGTCGTCTCGAAGTGAGGGACGGGTCATGACCGACGAGGCCACGACCTCCCCCTCGCGCCGCGCCCTGATCGGCTGGGGCGGTGCCGGGCTCGCGCTCGGCGCCGCGGCCGCCGGGGGCACGGCCGCCGCGCTCACCGGCACCGGCGACGACGCCCGGCCGGTGGGCGACAGCGGCGGCGCCGTCCCCTTCCACGGGGCGCACCAGGCGGGCATCGCCACCGCCGTCCAGGACCGGCTGCACTTCGCGGCCTTCGACGTCACCACCGACGACCGCGCCGAGCTGATCGACCTGCTCAAGGAGTGGACGAAGGCGGCGGCCCGGATGACGCAGGGGCACGCGGTCGGCGACGGCGCGGTCAGCGACCTCGTCGAGGCGCCGCCGGACGACACCGGGGAGGCGCTGGGACTCAAGCCGTCCCGGCTCACCCTCACCTTCGGGGTCGGCCCCACCCTCTTCAAGGACAAGAAGGGCAAGGACCGGTTCGGGATCGCGGGGCGGCGGCCCGAGGCGCTGATCGACCTGCCCGTCTTCCCCGGCGACGACCTCGACGCGGCCCGCAGCGACGGCGACCTGTGCGTGCAGGCGTGTGCCGACGACCCGCAGGTGGCCGTGCACGCGATCCGCAACCTGGCCCGCATCGGCATGGGCAAGGTCGCCGTCCGCTGGTCGCAGCTGGGCTTCGGCAAGACGTCCTCCACGACCCCGGACGCGCAGACGCCGCGCAACATGATGGGCTTCAAGGACGGCACCCGGAACATCTCCGGCACCGACGCCGCCGCCCTGGCCAAGCACGTGTGGGTGAGCGAGAAGGCGGGCCCGGCCTGGCTGGCGGGCGGCTCGTACCTGGTGGCGCGCCGCATCCGCATGCACATCGAGACCTGGGACCGCACCTCGCTCAAGGAGCAGGAGGACGTGTTCGGGCGGGACAAGGGCGAGGGCGCGCCGTACGGCAAGCAGCACGAGCGCGATGCGCCCAACCTCAAGGCGATGCTGCCCGACGCGCACGTCCGCCTCGCCCACCCGGACTCCAACGGCGGCGTCCGCATCCTGCGCCGCGGCTACTCCTTCACCGACGGCACGGACGGTCTGGGGCGGCTGGACGCGGGGCTGTTCTTCCTCGCGTACCAGCACGACGTGCGCGAGGGCTTCGTACCGCTCCAGCGGCGCCTGGCGCGCACCGACGCGCTCAACGAGTACATCCAGCACGTGGGTTCGGCGCTGTTCGCCATCCCGCCGGGCGTCCGGGACGCGGACGACTGGTGGGGCCGGGCGCTGTTCACCTGACCGGACCGAGAACGAGAGGAAGGCGAACCCCGTGTTCGGCAACTACCTGATCGGGCTGCGCGAAGGGCTCGAAGCCAGCCTGATCGTGTGCATCCTGGTCGCCTACCTGGTCAAGACCGACCGCCGGGACGCGCTGCGCCCGGTGTGGCTGGGCATCGGCGCGGCGGTCGTGCTGGCCCTGTCCTTCGGCGCGGCACTGACATTCGGCTCGCAGGAGCTGACGTTCGAGGCGCAGGAGGCGCTGGGCGGCTCGCTGTCCATCATCGCGGTCGGCCTGGTGACCTGGATGGTGTTCTGGATGCGGCGCACCGCCCGCCACCTCAAGCACGAGCTGCACGGCCGTCTGGACGCGGCGCTCGCCATGGGCACCGGCGCGCTGGTGGCCACGGCGTTCCTGGCGGTGGGCCGGGAGGGCCTGGAGACCGCGCTGTTCGTGTGGGCCGCGGTGCGGGCGAGCAACGACGGCTCGGCGGACCCGCTGATCGGGGTGGCCCTGGGCCTGGTCACCGCGGTGGCGCTGGGCTGGCTGTTCTACCGCGGCGCGGTACGGATCAACCTGGCGAAGTTCTTCACCTGGACGGGCGGCATGCTGGTCGTGGTGGCGGCGGGCGTCCTCGCGTACGGCTTCCACGACCTCCAGGAGGCGAACTGGCTTCCGGGGCTGCACTCCCAGGCGTTCGACATCAGCGCCACGATCGCGCCGGACACCTGGTACGGCACCCTGCTCAAGGGCGTCTTCAACTTCCAGCCGAACCCCACGTGGCTCCAGGTCACAGTGTGGCTGCTGTATCTGGTCCCCACGCTGACCTTCTTCTTCGCCCCGGGTAGGGTGGCGCCGTCCAACGCAGCCCCGAAGGAGCCGCAGCCCCATGACACGCAGGTCACCCCGCCGGCCGTCCGTCCTTCCGAGCGCAGCGGCGGTGCTGGCGCTGGGGATGACGCTGACGGGGTGCATGACGGTGCACGGCGAGCGGGAGAACATCCCGTCGGTGGACAAGGCTGAGGCCGCCGAAGCGCTCAAGGACTTCACCGCCACGTACAACAAGGCGTACCGCGAGCTGGATCCGTCCGTGGCGAGCGAGGTGGAGACCGGCCCGCTGGAGGCCATCAGCAGGGCCGACCTGAAGGCCCAGCACGCCAACTCCCCGCAGGGCAACCCGAACTACCCGCCGCTGAAGCTGTCCGACGCGACCTTCCACATCCCCCGGCAGATCGGGTGGCCGAAGTTCTTCGTGGCGGACACCGACAGCAACCGGGACTCCAACCGGTGGCTGGTCGTCTTCACCCGGCAGGGCGCCGATGACCCGTGGAAGGCCGCGTATCTGTCGATCCTCAGCCAGGACGAGGTACCGGCCTTCGCGACCGACAAGGACGGCTGGGCCAAGCCGGTCAAGGCCGCGGGTCCGGCGCCCCGGCTCGCCGTCCGGCCGGACAAGCTGAGCAGCGACTACGCCGACTACCTGATGACGGGCAAGGGCGACACGTTCGCGGACGGTTCGGCGACGTCGGGGATCCGGGACTCGCGGGACAAGTTCAAGAAGACGCCGAAGTTCTGGACGCAGTACATCGACACCCCGGCGGCCGGGGGCGGCGCCGAGGCCCCGGTGGGCCTGCGGACGGAGGACGGCGGCGCGGTGGTCTTCTTCACCTCGCACCACCGCCAGAAGCAGACCATGGCGAAGGGCTTCCGGCCCAACCCGGACCCGCAGGTCAAGGCGCTGATGACGGGCGAGGCGAAGCGGGCGGTGACGCTGACCCGGGTCGCCGAGTCGGCCGTCCGCGTCCCGGCGAAGGACGCGGCCGACCCGAAGGTGGTCTTCCTGAACCGCCTGGAGGGCGTAACGGGAGCCAAGGGCGAATAGGAGGGTTGTGGGCAATCGTTCCGCGGGGAGGAACGGGTGGGCACAACCCCACCACCGACCCGCACCCGGCAACGAAACCGCAACCCCAGAAAGCCGCTACCGCCCTATAGGCCAAGCCGCAGCCTCATGCTCCTCGTCCTCCTCCGCGGCAGCGAAGCGGCACGCATCGGTCAACGCCTCCAGCAGCGTCAGCGGATCCGGCAGCGGCCGCTCCGGCCCGAGGAGCCACGCCACCCGCCCATCCCCCGGCAACCGGGCAGGCGGCACGAGCACATAGCTGCCACGGCAGTGCCACCGCAGCCCCGGGTGCTCGTCCATCGTCTCGGGGTGGCAGTCCAGCTCGCACGGCCACCACTCGTCCTCGTCCTCCGGCGTACCGCGCGTCGCCGTGAAGAACAGCATCCGCCCCTGCCGAAGATCGGCGCCGCTCGTCGCGACCGGTCCGACCTCGACGTCCGAGGCCCCCAGCCGCTCCAGGGCCTGCCGCCCCGCCTCGACGGGGACGTCGAGCACATCGTGGACGAGGCCGGTGGCGGTGATGAAGTTGGCCTGCGGATCGGCGCGCAGCCACCGGGTGACCTTCTCCGGGTCGGCCGACGCCTGGGTCGCCCAGGCGAAGGAGACGGGGTGCCGGGCGGGGGTCGGACAGCCGATGCGGTCGCAGGAACAGCCGTAGCCGGAGGGGTACGCGGCGGGCGCGAGCGGGAATCCGGCGGCGGCCGCGGCCATGAGCAGGTCCTCGCGGGCGCCCGCGGCGCCCGCCCCCGAGCCGGTATCGCCGCCCGTCGCGCTTCTCGACCGGCGCAGCCACTGGGTGAACCTGCTCTTGCGTTCCATCTATCGCCTCGCTTCACCGCCGCGACCGGCGGTACCGCCGGTACCCGATCAATGCTGCCACCATCCTGCTCCCGAGGTGACCGGTGTCCGCATCCGGGGTGACGCGGGGACCCACGTCCGGGTGCCGATATCAGGACATAACCGAACGAGCACCCCTAGCGTTCGCTTTATGATCACCAGGTATTTTCTGACCGGTGTGGCGGTCCTCACCCTTTCCATACCGGCGGCCGTCCTGGCGTATCCCACCGCCCGTCCGGCCACCTCCCGCACCGCACACCCGGCCGCACACCTGCCGGAACGGCTCCTCGGCGATCAGCCCGCCGCCGTCCCCGCACCCCCGCGGATCATCTACACGGCCCACCGCGGCGGCGCCCTCGAAGTGCCCGAGAACAGCATGACCGGGCTGACCACCGCCCTGACCCGCAAGGACGCGCAGGTCCTCGACTTCGACATCCGCTCCCTGCGCGACGGCACGCTCGTCGTCATGCACGACGCGACGCTGGACCGTACGACGTCCCAGGCCGGGCCCGTGAACGCCCTGACCGCCGCCCAGTGGCGCACCGTACGCCTCCGCCCCGCCCCCGCCCTGCGCGGTGCCTGGAAGCCCGAGCGGCCGCCCACGGTGGCCGAGGCGCTGGACCGGCTCGGCGGCCGCACCACGCTCATGGTCGAGACGAAGGACCCGGCCGGGCTGCCCGAGCTGGCCCGCATGATCCGCGACCGGGGCCTGACCCGCTCGGTCTACGTGAACTCCAACCACCCGGACGTCGCCCGCGAGGCCCACCGGATGGGGCTGCTGGCCCAGCTGTGGCGGTCCGCCCGGCAGATGCGCCACGACCGCCCGGGCGAGTGGCGCGGGGTCGTGGACCTGCTGGACGTCGACTACCGGGCCCGGGACGCGGACATACGGCGGGCCGTCGCCTCCGGCGTGCCCCATGTGTGGGCGCACACCGTCAACACCCCCGGGCAGCGCGACCGGATGGTGCGGCTGGGGTGCGACGGGATCATCACCGACGCGCCGAGCCTGATGATCACCACCCCGGTGCGGGCCCTCGGCCGGGTCGGCGGGGGCTGAGGCCGCTCAGCGGGGGCTGAGGCCGCGCAGTGCCATCTCGACCACGGCGTCCGCGTACGCATGCGTGAGCGGCAGCGTCCGCAGCAGCCAGCGGGCGGTGATCGGGCCCGTCACCAGCTCCAGGGCGACCCGCGGATCGAGGTCCGCCGCGACCTGTCCGGCCCGCTGGGCGGCGCGCAGCCGCTCGACGTAGAGCTGGACCGACGGCTCCATGACCCGGCTCACGAACTCCGCGGCGATCTCCGGGTTCACGATGCCCTCGGCGGCCAGCGCCCGGTAGGGCAGGTCGTATGTGGGCGACAGCAGCTCGTCCACCGTCGCGCGCAGCACGAACTTGAGGTCGGCCTCCAGGTCGCCGGTGTCCGGGAACGCGTACGGCTCCCCGCTCTCCGGCCCCTCCGCCTCCTGCGCGGCCCGCTCGCCGAGGGCGACGAAGGCGTCCAGCAGGACGGCCGCCTTGGAGGGCCACCATCGGTAGATCGTCTGCTTGCCGACCCCGGCGCGGGCGGCGATGGCCTCGATCGTGAGTTTGGGATAGCCCACTTCGGCGACGAGTTCGAGTGCGGCGTCGAGGATCGCGCGGTGCGAACGCTCACTGCGGCGGGTCGCGTTGGGAACTGCTTTTCCGGCCATGCCGGTCAATGTAGCGCCCCCCTTTTGAGGCTCGTTCGCCTCCGGGGCGCCTCAGCCGGTGTCGACGGTCGACCGTGCTCGACTCCTCGTTCCTCGGAGTCTCCGCGCGCTCTCCCTTTCGACACCGTCGCGCCCCTTCGGCTCTCTCGCCGACAGCACCAAGCACCCGAGCGCCGGAGGTGCCCCAGCGGGTCAGACCTAGCACCCGGGAACCCGCCCACCCCGTAGAATTCACGGAATGCACGCCCCGCACGCCGCCCCCACCGCCGAGACGCTGCGCACCGCACTCTCCGGGCTCCTCGACGGACTGCCGCCCCGCCAGGCGGCCCAGGCGGTCGACCGGCTGATCGCCAACTACCGGGGCCGCACCCCGACCGACGCGCCCGTGCTGCGCGACCGCTCCGATGTCGCCGCGTACGCCGCGTACCGGATGCCCGCGACGTTCGAGGCCGTACGCGCCGCCCTCGACGCCCTCCGCGAGCGCGCCCCCGAGTGGGCGCCCGCCACGCACCTCGACATCGGCGGCGGCACGGGCGCGGCGAGCTGGGCCGTGGCCGCCGCGTGGCCGGACGGGGCCCACAGCACCACCGTCCTGGACTGGGCCGAACCCGCCCTCGCCCTCGGCCGCGAGCTGACCCGGCAGTCCCCCGCCGCCCCGCTGCGCGACGCCCACTGGCAGCGCCGGGCCCTCACCGCGGACCTCGCCCTCCCCGACACGACGGATCTCGTCACCGTCTCCTACGTCCTCGGCGAACTCACCCCGTCCGACCGCCGCGCGGTCGTCGGCGAGGCGGCCCGGACGGCCCAGGCGGTGGTCCTCGTCGAACCCGGCACCCCCGACGGCTATCTGCGCGTCCGCGAGGCCCGCGACCAGCTCGTGGCGGCGGGCCTCCACGTCCTGGCCCCCTGCCCGCACAGCGCCGCCTGCCCCATCGAACCGGGCGCCGACTGGTGTCACTTCGCGGCCCGGGTGAGCCGCTCGTCGCTGCACCGCCAGGTGAAGGGGGGCTCGCTGGGGCACGAGGACGAGAAGTTCGCGTACGTCGCGGCGACCCGCTTCCCCGCCCCGGCCCCGTCCGCGGATGAGGCGCCCGCGTCCCGCGTCACCCGCCACCCCCAGACCCGCAAGGGCCAGGTCCTCCTGGACCTGTGCACCCCCGACGAGGGCCTCACCCGCCGCACCCTCACCAAGCGCCACGGCCCCCTCTACCGCGCCGCCCGCGACACCGCCTGGGGCGACACCTGGCCGCCGCCCGGGGAAGGGTGATTCAGCCCAGGGCGCGGGCCAGGGCGGTGGCCGCCGCCGCGCGGGGTGCGCTGTCTCCCGGGCGGCGGCGGGGGTGGACCGTGGTGGCCAGCAGGATCAGGTAGCAGTCCCGGGAGCGGTCCAGCACCAGGCTGGTGCCCGTGAAGCCGGTGTGCCCGGCCGCGCCGCGGCCCGCCAACTCGCCCATGAACCACGGCTGGTCGACCTCGAAGCCCAGCCCGGGCGCGGCCAGCATCAGGTCCACGGAGGCGGGCGAGAGCACCGGCCCACCGCCCGCCAGCAGCGCGCGGCACAGCGTCGCCAGGTCGGCCGCGGTCGAGAAGAGCCCGGCGTGGCCCGCGACGCCGCCGAGCGCGTACGCGTTCTCGTCGTGCACCACGCCCCGCAGCATGCCCCGGTCGAGCTTGCCCCAGGGGCGCCGCTGGTCCTCGGTCGCGGCGATGCGCGGCAGCCAGGCGTGGGGCGGGCGGAAGCGGGTGGACGCCATGGCCAGCGGGCCGGTGACGCGGTCGTGGACGAGGTCGGCCAGCGAGCCGCCGGTCGCCCGCTCCAGCACCCGCTGCATCAGCAGCAGGTTGAGGTCGGAGTAGCGGCGGGCGGTGCCGGGTGGGGTGGCGGGCGGTTCGGCGTACAGCCGCGCCCAGCGCGCCTCGTCCCCTTGGTACTCGTAAAGGGGCAGCTCGGGGATCAGGCCGGACCGGTGGGTGAGCAGTTGCCGCACCGTGATGCCGTGGTCGGCGGCGGCCGTGCACTCGGGGGCGTACGAGGCGACCGGGGCGTCCAGCTCGATCTCACCGCGCTCCAGCGCGCCCACCGCCACGATCGCGGTGAACAGCTTCGTCAGCGAGGCGAGGTCGAAGACCGTATCGGCGTGCGTCGGGACCCACCGCGCGCGCGGCAGCTCGCGGTCGTACGCGGCGTACCGCACCGCCCAGCCGAAGGCGCCCTCCGCCAGGGGCCCGGCGCCCGTCCCGGCGGTCACCACCGCGCCCGCGCACCAGGGGCGCTCCCGCTCGGGGAGCGCCTCCACGGTGCGCAGAAGGCGGGTCAGGCCACCGTCACGCTCTGCTTGGTGCGTCGCTGCCACGGGCGGCAGAGTCCCACGAAGCAGCCCATGGCGGCCAGCGCGCACACCAGCTGGACGACGGCCATCGGCACGGCCGTGGTCTCGCCCGCGATCCCCACCAGCGGCGAGGCGACGGCCCCGAGCAGGAAGGTGGAGGTGCCGAGCAGCGCGGACGCGGAACCGGCGGCGTGCGGGGTGCGCATCAGCGCCTGGGCGTTGGTGTTCGGCATGGCCAGGCCCATCGACGACATCAGCACGAACAGGCAGGCCGCGACCGGCACCAGACCGACGTCGCCGAAGACCCCGGCGGACAGGGCCAGCAGCGCGGTCGCCGCGAGGGCGATCGTCGTCAGCCCCACGCCGAGCACCTTGTCCATGCTGACGCGGCCGACGAGGATCCGGCCGTTGACCTGGCCCATGCCGATGAGGCCGATCGAGTTGAGCCCGAACAGCAGGCTGAAGGTCTGCGGCGAGGCGCCGTAGATCTCCTGGACGACGAAGGACGAACCGGAGACATAGGCGAAGAGGGCCGCGAAGGCGAAGCTGCCCGCGAGCATGTAGCCGGTGAAGACGCGGTCGGCGAGCAGCCCGCGCACGGTCCGCAGCGTCTCACCGAGCCCGCCGTCGTGGCGGCGCTCCGGGGGCAGGGTCTCGCGCAGGAAGCGCCAGACGACGAGGGTGAGCAGGGCGCCGATCACCGTCAGGACGACGAAGACGCCGCGCCAGTCGGTGAAGCGCAGGATCTGGCCGCCGATCACGGGCGCGGCGATGGGCGCGACACCGGAGATCAGCATCAGGGTGGAGAAGAAGCGGGCCATCGCGATGCCGTCGTACAGATCGCGGACGACGGCACGGGCGATCACGATCCCGGCCGACCCGGCGAGCCCCTGGAGCAGCCGGAAGCCGATGAGCGTCCCGGCGGTGGGCGCGAAGGCGCAGATGGCGGTGGCGATGACGTAGATCACCATGCCGATGAGGAGGGGACGGCGGCGGCCCCACTTGTCGCTCATCGGGCCGACGACGAGCTGGCCGAGCGCCATGCCCATCAGACAGGCGGTGAGGGTGAGCTGGGCGCTGGCGGCGGAGCTGTGGAGCGCGTCGGTGACCTCCGGCAGGGCCGGGAGGTACATGTCCATCGAGAGGGCGGGGAGAGCGGTGAGCCCGCCGAGGACGAAGGTGACCAGGAGGCTCGCGCGGCGCTGTGCGGTCAGGGACGCGGTGGCCTGGGGCGCGGCGGAGGAGGAGGGGGATGGAGAAGAAGTGTCGGGTCTGTGGGCCCGGTCGGGAGCGGCGGCCGTGAGGCCGGGCTGCTGCATGCTTGCCTTCCATGAGTCGTTGAATCGTTGTCTATGCTCTCAGCTGAATTGGAGTGCTCACGACCGAATAAGCCAGGGGTGAGGATGTCCGGACCGAAGCGCGAGCCCGTGCGGTGGGGGATCCTGGCGACCGGCGGGATCGCCGCGTCGTTCACGGCAGATCTGCTGGAGCTGGAAGACGCGCAGGTCATGGCGGTGGGATCGCGCAGCCGGGAGGCGGCGAAGCGGTTCGCGGAACGGTTCGGGATACCCCGCTCCTACGGCAGCTGGGCCGAGCTGGCCGCCGACGACGAACTCGACGTGATATACGTCGCTACCCCGCACGCGGCCCACCGCGCCGCCGCCGGCCTCTGCCTGGAGGCGGGCCGCGCGGTGCTGTGCGAGAAGGCGTTCACCCTGAACGCACGCGAGGCGGACGAGCTGGTCGGCCTCGCCCGGACCCACGACCGCTTCCTGATGGAGGCGATGTGGACGTACTGCGATCCGGTCGTCCGGCGCATGACCGCCCTCGTCCGGGACGGCGCGATCGGCGAGGTCCGCGCGGTCCACGCCGACTTCGGCCTCCCCGGCCCCATCGACCCCGCCCACCGCCTGCGCGACCCGGCCCAGGGCGGCGGCGCCCTGCTCGACCTCGGCGTGTACCCGGTGTCCTTCGCCCACCTCCTGCTGGGCGAGCCGTCGGACGTCCAGGCCCGCGCCGAGCTGTCCCCGGAGGGCGTGGACGTGAACACGGGTCTGCTGCTGGGCTGGGACAGCGGCGCGGTGGCCCTCCTCAGCTGTTCCCTCACCGCCGATACGCCCAGGTCGGCGGCGGTGACGGGCTCCGCGGGCCGCATCGAGTTCCCGCGCGGCTTCTTCCACCCCGACCACTTCGTCCTGCACCGCCCGGGCCACGCCCCGGAGGAGTTCACGGCACCGGACGGCCTGCGCGCGTACCAGCGCGAGGCGGCCGAGGTGATGCGCTGCCTGCGCACGGGCGAGCGCGAATCCCCCCTCGTCCCCCTGTCGGGCACCCTGGCGGTGATGCGCACCCTGGACACGGCCCGATCGAAGATCGGCGTCCGCTATCCGGGCGAGGGCTAGGCTGAGCCCGCGGCGCCGGTTGGGGCGCCGCGGGCTCTCACCGGTCAGACCTGCTGAAGCCCGGGGTTTCCGGCTTCGCTGACGAACGACGCCGCCGTGGTGAGCGGTGCGCCCGGGGTCGTGACCGCGGAGACCGTCTTGTAGTCGGCCCGCGCCTGATCGCCGTCCAGCGTGACCGTCACATAGCCGCGGCGGCCGTTGTAGAACTTCATGTGCGGGTTGGCGGCCATGTAGGTGGACCAGTTGGCCGGTTTGTCGGCGCCGTCCTTTCCGCTGGTGACCGACGTGCCGACGAACTCGACGCCCAGGGTCTGGGACGACGGGTTGTTGTAGTCCTTCTTGATGTCGAACGCGTAGTGGACGTGGACGTCGCCGGTCAGGACGATGAGGTTGTCGATGCCCGCCTGCTGCACGCCGTCCAGGACACGGGAGCGGGAGGCGGGGTAGCCGTCCCAGGAGTCCATGGAGAGCTTGGAGCGGTCGGCGGTGGTGTTCTTCCGCTGCGAGAAGGTGACCTGCTGCGGGAGGACGTTCCAGGTGGCGGTGGAGCGCCGGAAGCCGTCCAGGAGCCAGCGCTCCTGGGTGGCGCCGGTGAGGGTGCGGGAGGGGTCCTCGGACTCGGGTCCGGGGTACTGCCAGCCGTCGCCGTACGCCTGGTTGGAGCGGTACTGGCGGGTGTCGAGGATGTCGAACTGGGCGAGCCGGCCGTAGTGGAAGCGCCGGTAGAGCCGCATGTCGGGGCCGTCGGGCTGCTGCGGCATGCGCAGCGGCATGTTCTCCCAGTACGCCCGGTAGGCGGCGGCCCGGCGGATGAGGAACTCCTCGGGCGGGTTGCCGTTCTCGTCGACGTCGTCCGCGTAGTTGTTCTCGGTCTCGTGGTCGTCCCAGGTGACGAACCAGGGGAAGGCGGCGTGGGCGGCCTGGAGGTCCGGGTCGGACTTGTAGAGGGCGTAGCGCAGCCGGTAGTCCCCGAGCGTCATGGTCTCGGTGTTGAAGTGCGCGGGGAGGGTGCGGTCGGTGTAGTTGCGGGCGCCGCCGACCGCGCTGACGGCGTACTCGTACTGGTAGTCGCCGACGTGGAAGACGGCGTCCAGGTCCTCGGCCGCGAGGTGCTTCAGGGCCGTGTAGTAGCCGTCGTGGTACGCCTGGCAGGACGCCAGGCCGAAGCGCATGTCACGGACCCGGGCGCCGTACGACGGGGTGGTGCGGGTGCGGCCGACGGGGCTGGTCCACTTGCCGGCCCGGAAGCGGTACCAGTAGACGCGGTCGGGTTCGAGCCCCTTGGCGTCCACGTGCACGGTGTAGTTGAACTCGGCGTGTGCGGTGGCGGTTCCGCGCCCGACCACCCGGTGGAAGTGCTCGTCGCGGGCGATCTGCCACTCGACCCGGACGGCGCCCTCCTCGGGCAGTCCGTTGCCCGGCTCGTAGGCGCGGGGCGCGAGTCTGGTCCACAGCACGACGGCGTCGGGCAGTGGATCGCCGGATGCCACGCCGAGCGTGAAGGGGTTTTCGGTGAGCGCGTCCGTACGTACCTGCGCGGCCTGGGCGCTGGGCAGGTTGGTGGAGAAGGCCAGTGCGGCGGCTGCTCCGGTGACGGTGAGGAAGCGGCGGCGGCCCAGATGTGCTGCCGCGGCTCGTATCGCCTGCTGATGTGCGGCGTGTGCCATGTGCTCTCCCCTGGCTCGTGGCGTCAGAGGAATTGGAGTGTCAGGGGGAGGCCGCACGCTTGCCTATACACGACGCACACATGTCGGCTCGGTGAGGTCCGTTTCCGGATGGGACGTTTGCCGCCATACACCCTTCGGGAGCAGGGATGTGACGTGGCGTACGCTGCCGCCCCATGAACGGAAGCGATGGTGTGCCGGTGGTGTCGAAGGTCGCCGTGGTGACGGGCGCGGGCTCCGGGATCGGCCGGGCGGTGGCGCTCGAACTCTACGAGTCGGGCTGGTCGGTGGTGCTCGCGGGGCGCCGCGAGGAGACCCTGGCGGAGACGGCGCGGCGCGCGGGCGACGGCCCCTCGGTCCTCGCCGTGCCGACGGATGTGAGCAGGCCCGAGCAGGTGGACGCGCTCTTCGCGACCGTACGGGACCGCTTCGGACGCCTCGATCTGCTGTTCAACAACGCGGGCAGCTTCGGCCCGCGCGGGGTGCCGGTGGAGGACCTGTGCCACGAGGACTGGCAGGCGGTCGTGGACGTCAATCTGACGGGTGCCTTCCTGTGCGCACAGGGTGCCTTCCGGCTGATGCGTGATCAGGATCCGCAGGGCGGACGGATCATCAATAATGGCTCGATTTCCGCCCATGCCCCGCGCCCGCACAGCATCGCCTACACGGCGACCAAGCATGCGCTGACGGGGCTCACCAAGTCGCTGTCGCTGGACGGGCGGGCGTACTCCATCGCCTGCGGACAGCTCGACATCGGCAACGCGGAGACGGAGATGACCGGGCAGATGCGGGCCGGTGTACTCCAGGCGAACGGGGAGGTGGTGGCCGAGCCGGTGATGGACGTGGCGGATGTGGCACGTACCGTGCGGCATATGGCTTCGCTGCCCCTGGAGGCGAATGTGCAGTTCGCGACGGTACTGGCGACGGCGATGCCGTACATCGGTCGCGGCTGACGGGCAATGGGTCGTCACCGATCGTAGATAACCCCCCGCTTGATCGAATAATGTGACCGAGCGGAAATTCACCCCAAGAGATCAGCCCCGCCCATAGATCCGACCCAGATCGACACAGTTCGACCGCAGATCGACCCCAGATCGGCACAAGCTCGACCGCAGATCCGACCGCCCACGATCGAAGAAGACCGCATTGCGTTCTCTCCCGCTCACCCTGGTCGCCCGCATACTGCCCGTCGCCGTCCTCGCCGTCGCAGGCGTGGCCATGACCACCTCCGGCTCCGGCGACTCGGACGACACGCGCCCCCAGGCGGCCGACGCCTCCCCGACCCCGTCCGCCGCCGAACCGACGGGGGGCGGGTCCGGGGTCACCCCGGACGGGGGCGGAGGCGGCGCGAGCACGGCGGGGCGCTACTCCAGGCCGCCGGCCGAAGCCTGCACCGCGCTCCCGGCCGCCACGGTCAAGAAGCTGGTGCCGGGCGCGAAGACCGGCGGAAACGAGCTGAAGTCCAGCGACCTCACCCGCCGTTCCGGCTGCTCCTGGCACGCCCTGGACGGCTTCGACTACCGCTGGCTGGACATAAGCTTCGACATCACCGGCCGGGCGCCCGCGGGCTCCGGCGACCCGGTGTCAGGGCTCGGCGACAAGGCGACCGTCAACGACAAGCTCACCAGCGACGACGACCAGCAGGTGCGCGAGGCGGTGGTGACCGTCCGCAAGGACAACGCGACCATCGTGGCCACCTACAACGGCGGCGACTTCGAGAGCCACAAGGCCCCCTCGTCCAAGGTGGTCCGCGACGGAGCGATCAGCGCTGCGAAGAATGCGCTCTCCGCACTCGACGAATGACCGCTTTTGCGTATGTCGATGAACATGCGCTGTGTTTCGACAGGCCGCTTCGTCGTCTGGTTACGATCACCTCACCGTAACCAACCCTCTGGAGTTCCGCCGTGTCCGAACCACGTCTGGGCGTCGCCATCCTGACCATGGGCAACCGGCCCAGAGAGGTGGCCGCCCTGCTGGAGTCGGTCGCGAAACAGGACGTACCGCCCACCCGCATCGTCGTCGTCGGCAACGGCTCCCCGCTGCCCGAGATGCCGGACGAGGTGACCGCGGTCGAGCTGGACGAGAACCTCGGCGTGTCCGGCGGCCGCAACGTCGCCTGGCAGCGGCTGCGCGCCTTCGGCGACGTCGACGTCGTCATCGACCTCGACGACGACGGGCTGCTCGTGGACGCCGATGTGTTCCGTACCGTGCGCGACCTGTACGCGGACGACCCACGGCTGGGCATCGTCAGCTTCCGCATCGCCGACGAGACCGGCGAGACCCAGCGCCGCCACGTCCCCCGGCTCCGGGCGGGCGACCCGATGCGCGGCGGCGAGGTGACCACCTTCCTCGGCGGCGGACACGCCCTGTCCGTGCCGATGCTGGAGCGGATCGGCGGCTGGCCGGACGAGTTCTTCTTCACCCACGAGGAGACCGACCTCGCCTGGCGGGCGCTCGACGCCGGATGGAAGGTGCTGTACGCCCCCGAACTGCTGCTCCAGCACCCCCGCACCTCCCCCGCCCGGCACGCCGTCTACCACCGGATGACCGCGCGCAACCGCGTCTGGCTCGCCCGCCGCCACCTTCCGCTGCCCCTGGTCCCCGTCTACCTCGGTACGTGGACCCTCCTCACCCTCGCCCGCACCCGCGCCCTCGACGGGCTGCGGGCCTGGGCGGGCGGCTTCCTGGAGGGCGTCCGCACCCCGTGCGGCACCCGGCGGCCCATGCGGTGGCGCACGGTGTGGCGGATGACGAGGCTGGGCCGCCCGCCGGTGATCTGACGCGCCGTCACGCAGGCTCAGACGAGCGCGTCAGCCACCAGGGCGGCGGCCCTGGCCACCAGCGGGTTGTCCGTCGGGCCCTCGGGGTCGTACTTGGTGGAGAGCACCGACAGCACCAGCGGGGTGCGCTCCGGCGGCCAGACGACGCCCACGTCATTGGCGACCCCGTACTGGGTGCCGCCGCCCGTCTTGTCCGCCAGGACCCAGTCGGCGGGCAGGCCCTTGCGGAACCGTTCGGTGTTGGTGTTGTTCGCCACCAGCCACCCGGTCAGCCGCTTGCGGTCCTCGGGGGTGAGCGCACGGCCGAGGACGAGGCGGGCGAACGTCTTCCCGATGGCGGCGGGGCTGGTGGTGTCCGTGTCCCGCCAGGGCTCGGCCGTGTTCAGCTCCGGCTCCCAGCGGTCGAGCCGGGTCGTCCCGTCGCCGAGGGAACGGCAGAAGCGGGTGATGGCCGTCGGCCCGCCCAGGTCTTGGAGCAGCAGGTTCCCGGCGGCGTTGTCGCTTTCGCTCACGGCGGCGGCGCACAGCTGCTCGACGGTCAGCCCGCCCGCGATGTTCTCCGGCTTGCCCGTGACCGGGGCGAAGCCCGCCTTGCGGACGAACTCCTCGGTGTAGTGGACGCGCTTGGCGAGGAATTCGCCATCGCGGTCGAGGTCGCGCAGGACCGCCGCGGCGGCGAGCGCCTTGAACACGGAGCAGATCGGGAAGCGCTCCCCGGCGCGGTACGCCACCGTCGCCGCCGTGGCCGGGTCGAACGCGAACACGCCCAGCCTGGCCGCGTACTCCTCCTCGAGTGCCCGCAGTTGCCGGGTGATGTCCGCGGCGGACGCGGCGGACGCGGTGCCCGGTACGGCCACCAGGGCGGCCAGCGCCGTACCGGCGCCCAGGGCCAGCACTCGGCGGCGGGACGGGGCAGGGGGTGTGGTGATGTGCTGCACGGGCGGTCCTCGTTTCTCGTGGTGTGACGGGAGTCGTGCCGGAGTCGCACGCCGTCAGTGAAGACCGCGGCCGTTCGCCATGTCGAATACACTCTCGACTTCCGCGTGATTCCATTTGGATATCCGGGCATGTCAGGGGGGCTCGTTGCTGACCGAACGGCACGTGGAAATCTTTGTCGCGCTGGCGGAGGAGCAGCACTTCGGCGCCGCCGCGCAGCGCGTGGGCATCACCCAGCCACCGCTGTCGCAGGGGCTTCGCCGGCTGGAAGCGCTGCTGGGCGTACGCCTCTTCGACCGCACCCGGGGCGTCGCCCTCACCGACGAGGGCGCCCTGCTGCTGCCGCACGCCCGCCGCGCGCTGGCCGCGCTGGCGGAGCTGCGGGAGGCCGGGGCCCGCGAACGGGCCGACGGGCGGCGGCTGCGGCTCGGGCTGGCCCCCGAGGTGCCCCCGCGGGTCGCGGCGGCGGTGGCCTCCGCGCCGGTCCGGGCCGGGGAGCGCGGCCGTCTCGCGGTGGTGACGGCGCCGACCGCCACGCTGCTGTCCGAGACCGCGGCGGGGCGGCTCGACATCGCGGTGGTGCAGCACCCGGCGGTGCTGCACGGGCTGGCGGCCGGGCGGGTGGTGCTCTTCCCCACCTGGCTGCTCTCGCCCACCGACGACCCCGACGGCCCCGCAGGGCGTGGCGGCCCCGCAGGGCGTGGCGGCCGTCGGCTGCCCGTGGCCGTGCGCCCGCGGGAGGAGGCTCCGGCGGCGTACGACCTGTTCGTCGACACCCTGGCCAGCCGCGGGCGGCGCGTGGAGACCGTCACGGTCTCCGACGAACGCGCCGGGCTCGCCCTCGTGGCGGCGGGTCAGGCGGTGCTGGTCACGGCCGACCCCACGCTGACCGCCGACGGCATCGAGCGCACCCGGGCCGTCGACCCGCCGCTGCCCCTGCGGCTGCGGGTGGTGTGGGACTCCCGGCAGCCGGACGGCGAGGAGACCGAGCGGACGGCACGGTTGCTGGTGGAGGCCCTGTCGTTGCAGGCGGCGTCCCTCGACGTGGCATCGGCACGGGCGGCGCGATGAGCGGGCCCCAAGGGTGGGAGGCCCGGGCGCAGCGCACGATCCGCGGCCTGTTCGCCGACGCCGGTGTCCGCGGCTGGCTGCACGTGGCCGATCTGCGCCGCCCCGAGGCGTGCGTGGCGATCGACCCCGACGAACCGGTCCCGGTGGGCTCCGTCTACAAGGTGCCGCTGATGGTCGCGTTCTGGCGGCTCGTGGACGCCGGGACGCTCGATCCGTCCGAGCGGATGACGCTCGGCCCGTCGGACCGGATACCCGGCCCCACCGGCATCTCCATCCTGCGCGACGACATCACCGTCTCCCTGCGCGACCTGGTCACCCTCATGATGAGCGTGTCCGACAACACCGCCGCCGACGTGCTGCTGCGCCGGGTCGGCACCGCGGCCGTCGACGAGGTGTGCCGGGACCTCGACATGCCGGACACCCGCATCCACGGCGGTGTCGCCACCACGTTCGCGCAGCTGATGGCGGAGACCGGGGCCGAGTCGCTGAGCGCGGCGATGCGGCGCCTCGCGGACAACGACACGACCGTTCCCCTCGCCGTCTACGGCCCCCTCCTCAAGTCCTCCGCCACGCCCGCGGACATGGCCCGGCTGCTGCGGGCCATCTGGACCGGCCGGGCGGCCTCCGCCGACGCCTGCGCGTTCATGCGCGACGTCATGGGCAGGCAGCCGTGGACGCACCGGCTCGCCTCCGGGTTTCCGTACGACGACGTGACGGTGTCGGGGAAGACCGGGACGTTCGGGTCGATGCGCCACGAGGCCGGGGTGGTCGAACTCGCCGACGGCAGCGCGTACACCGCCGTGGTGTTCACCCAGGCGGCGCGCGCCGACAGCCGACTGCCGCGCGCGGACGCGGTCATCGGCGCCGCCGCCCGCACCGCGGTGGAGGAGCTGCGCGGCAACGAGGGTACCTAGGGGATGTCTTGCGGCCCTTCGTCCGGCTCCGACTCCTCCAGCAGCGCATGCACCTCCTCGGCGGACGTCTCCCGCAGCTCCTCGCCGACGAGCAGCCAGCGGGTGATGCCGACCGACGCGAGGAACGGCAGGTCGTGACCGGCGATCAGCAGCGCGCCCCGGTACGACGCGAGCGCGCCGGTCAGCTGGCGCACACTGGCCAGGTCGAGGTTGTTGGTGGGCTCGTCCAGCATCAGCAGCTGCGGGGCCGGGGCGGCGAGCATGGTGGCCGCGAGGGCGGCCCGGAAGCGCTCACCGCCGGAGAGGGTGCCCGCGGGCTGTTCGGCGCGCGCCCCCTTGAACAGGAACCGGGCGAGCTGGGAGCGGATGTGGTTGTCGCTGACGCCGGGCGCCCTGCGGGACACGTTCGCCGCGACGCTCAGCCCGTCGTCCAGCACGTCCAGGCGCTGCGGCAGGAACCGCAGCGGTACGAACGCCCTGGCCTCCCCGGACAGCGGGGCCAGCTCCCCGGCGAGGGTGCGCAGGAGCGTCGTCTTCCCTGCCCCGTTACGGCCGACCAGCGCGATGCGTTCGGGGCCGTGCACCCGGAGGTCGCCGCCGCGCAGCCGCCCGTGGCGGGGCCGCAGCGCGCTCAGGCTCAGCACGGTGCGGCCCGCGGGGACGGCGGTGTGGGGCAGGTCCACCCGGATCTCGGCGTCCTCGCGGACCGCCTCCGCGGCCTCCTCGCGCCGCTCGCGCGCCTCCCGCAGCCGGTCCTCGTGCACCCCGCGGAGCCCGGCAGCCGACTCCTGGGCGGCGCGTTTGCGGTTGCCCGCGACGATGCGCGGGACACGCCGCTCGGCCTCCATCTTCTTGCCGCGCCGCTCCCGGCGGGCCAGCTTGATCTGGTTCTCCTCCATTTCGCGCTTCTGTTTGCGGACGTCCGCCTCGGCGGCCCGCAGCGCCCTCCCGGCCGCCTCCTGCTGGACGGCCAGGGCCTCCTGGTACGCGGACCAGCCGCCCCCGTACCAGCTCACCTCCCCGGACCGCAGCTCGGCGATGCGGTCGACCCGCTCCAGCAGGTCGCGGTCGTGGCTGACGACGATCAGCACTCCGGAGCGCCAGGAGTCGACGGCCTCGTAGAGCCTGCGCCGCGCGAACAGGTCGAGGTTGTTGGTCGGCTCGTCGAGCAGCAGCACGTCGGGGCGCTCCAGCAGCAGCGCGGCCAGCCGCAGCAGTACGGTCTCCCCGCCGGACATCTCGCCCACGGTGCGGTCGAGTTCGAGACCGCCGAGCCCGAGCGAGCCGAGTGTCGCCAGCGCCCGTTCCTCGACGTCCCAGTCGTCGCCGACCGTCTCGAAGTGTTCCGGGCGGACGTCCCCGGCCTCGATGGCCCCCAGCGCGGCGCGCCGCTCGGCGATGCCCAGCGCCCGGTCGACGCGGAGCGCGGTGTCGAGGGTGATGTTCTGCGGCAGATAGGCGAGGCTGCCGCCGATGGTCACCGACCCGCTGGCGGGGCGCAGTTGACCGGCCAGCAGCCGCAACAGGGTGGACTTTCCGGTGCCGTTGGTGCCGACGAGCCCGGTACGGCCCCGGCCGACACTGAGGGACAGCCCGTCGAAGAGCGGGGTGCCGTCGGGCCACTGGAAGGAGAGATTGGAGCAGGTCACGGCGGCGCCGGGCGTGGTGGTTTCGGCCATGGTGATTCTCGCAGTCGTCAGCGCTGGGACAAGGGCGTCGTATGCGAGCACCACGCGGCGGCCGGGCCGGGAGGGGCGGCGGGGGTGCGGGGCCTGTCGGGGTGAGGGACGGCTCATGCACCGAGGTCGCATCCACGCGTACGGCAACGCCGTACCGCGCGATGATCGCGAACCTCAGATGCGCAACGTCCACCTCTATCGGAGACAACAGGACGCCGCCACGATAGCGCAGCCACCTCGCGGCGGCAGCGCATTTTTGGCCCCCCGGGCCGCGGCTCCCAGGCCGGGGGGGGCGGGCCGGACGCGGTCCGGCAGGAGGGCGGCCCGGCCGTGGGGGTCGGGGCGTCAGCTGGGCGCGGCCATCGACGCTATGCGGTGGGCCAGGCGGGCGGCGGCTTCTCGCAGTTCCGGGGGGTCCAGGATCTCCGCCTCGATGCCCAGGCGGGCCACGTGGACGGCGAGCCAGTCCAGGTTGTCGCCGCCCGCGACGAGCACGCACCAGCCGTCGCGGTCGTCCTCGACGCGGCCCACCTGGGGCGGTACCAGCTCGCGCACGCGGGCGGGCGCGGCGTGCAGCCGGACCCGGGCGACGTACCGGTACGGCGCCCCGGTCACCGACTGCTGCACATAGGCCACCGGGTCGGGGTGCTCCCTCGGCCGGAAGCGCCAGGTCGTGGCCGTCACCTCGCGCATCCGGTCCAGGCGGAAGGTGCGCCAGTCGTCGCGGTCGGTGTCCCAGGCCATCAGGTACCAGCGGCGGCCGGTGGTGACCATCCGTACCGGCTCGACCGTGCGCTCGCGCTCCTCGCCGCCGCGGGCGGCGTAGCGGAACCGCACCCGCACCGCGTCGCGGCAGGCCCGGGCGAGGGTCACCAGCAGTTCCGCGTCGATCTCGACGCCGGGGCCGACCAGGGTCTCGGTGGCGCCGTGCACCGCGCGTACCTCGGCCCGCAGTCGGGGCGGCATCACCTGGTCGAGCTTGGCGAGCGCCCGCAGCGCGGCCTCGCCCGCCCCGGCGACCGTGCCGCCGGACGCCAGCCGCAGGGACACCGCGGTCGCGATCGCCTCCTCGTCGTCGAGGAGCAGCGGCGGCAGCCGGGTGCCCGCGCCGAGCTGGTAGCCGCCGCCGACGCCCGCCGTCGCGTGGACGGGGTAGCCGAGCGCGCGCAGCCGCTCCACGTCGCGGCGCACCGAGCGGTCGGTGACGCCCAGCTCGGCGGAGAGTTCGCTGGCGGTCCACGACGCCCGGCGCTGGAGCAGCGCCAGCAGGCGCAGCACCCGTTCGGTCGTCCCCTCTACGGTCATGTCCTCATCGTTCCACCGATCACGGAAGGAAGCTGTCCGCTATCTGCGCCACGCTGCACTCATGACCGACCAGACGTGGAACACCCTGCTGCGAGACCAGATCGGCTGGCACTGGACGTACCAGCTGCGCGACCGTCTCGACGGACTCACCGACGACGAGTACTTCTGGGAGCCGGTGCCCGGCTGCTGGAACGTGCGCCCGCGCGGCACCGGCAGCGCCCCGGTGCAGGCCGGGTCCGGCGCGATGACCATCGACTTCGCCATGCCGGAGCCCGACCCGCCGCCGTTCTCGACGATCGCCTGGCGCCTCGGGCACGTGATCGTCGGCGTCCTGGCGATGCGTAACGCCGCGCACTTCGGCCGTACGCCCACCGACTACCAGTCGTTTGCGTACGCCGCGACCGCGGCCGAGGCGCTGGCCCAGCTCGACGCGGAGTACGCCACCTGGCAGGCGGGGGTGGAGTCCCTCGGCGAATCCGGCCTCGCCCGCCCGTGCGGGACGGCGGAGGGTCCGTACGCCGACCATCCGATGGCGGCGCTCGTGCTGCACATCAACCGCGAGATGATCCACCATCTGTCCGAGGTGTGTCTGCTGCGCGATCTCCATCTGCACACCCACCGGACCCGACGGGAGGCGAGCTGAGATGGCCCGCGACGTTCAGATCACCTTCGACTGTGCCGACCCGGCCGGGCTGGCCGCGTTCTGGGCCGAGGCCCTGGCCTACCGGGTGCAGGACGCGCCCGAGGGCTTCGACTCGTGGGACCAGGCCCTGGAGGCGATGGGCGTGCCGCCCGAGAGACGCAACGACGCCTCGGCCCTGGTCGACCCGGAGGGCGCCGGGCCGCGGCTGTTCTTCCAGCGGGTGCCGGAGGGCAAGCGGGCCAAGAACCGCGTGCACCTCGACGTACGGGCCGCCCCCGGCCTCGAAGGGGACGCGCGGATGGCGGCCCTGGAGGCGGAGGCCGAACGGCTGGTCTCCCGCGGCGCCACCCGGCTGGAGCGCCACGAGCCCGCTCCCCCGCTGTTCACCGGGCACCTCGTGATGGCCGACCCCGAGGGCAACGAGTTCTGCCTCGACTGATCGGCCGGGGGCACGGGAAGGGCCTCGCGCCGTGGCGCGAGGCCCAAGGGGGTGTCACCGGATGGCTAGTCCTGTGGTACGCGCAGCTCGTCCCAGCTCTTCTTGCCCGGGATGCCGTCGGCGTCATCGCCGGAGAAGCCCAGCTTCCGCTGCCACGCCGCGTACGACTTCTTGTCGGCGCCCGTCCACTCCGGGCCGGGGCCCTCCTCGTAGTGGTCGCAGCCCTCGGCCACGAGACGCTCCCCCATGGCCGTGGTGATCTTGCTCTCCCGGCCGTTACGGAAGAAGTCGGCGCCTTCTGTGCCTCCGGCCACGGGTCCTCGCCGTCGCCGAGGTTGACGCATTCGAAGCCGTAGAAGCGGGCGTTGCCGTCCTTGTCGGCCTCGTTGTCGGACGGCGGCTCGGTCTCGTTGATGACCGCGTTCAGGACGTCGTTGTCGCCGGGGCCCGTGTGGTTGGCACGGCCGTTGCCGACGAGGTGGATCTCGCCCTTCTTGTCGATGACACCGTGGCACAGCGGCCCGGGGAGGTCCGAGTGGCCGTCGTTTAGTGCACCTGGCTCCCGTCGGGCGCCCGCAGCAGCGGATTGCGGGCCGCGTTGACCGGCCACTCCACGGCACCGGTGGCCATACGGGCCGGAACCGGCCAGTGGTCGCCTGGGTGGCGGCTTACAGGGCTCGCGTGGCGGCCTCGGTGATCGTCTCGACGGCGTGGGTGAGGACGGGTATCTCCCTGGCCCCGAGGCGGGTGACGGCCATGATGCGGCGGGCCGGGGCCGGTTCACCGTGCAGCGGGATGCGCGCCACCAGCGACTCCTCGCTCAGCTGCGCCAGGCGCGGCACGAGGATGACGCCGAAGCCATGGGCGACCAGGGCGGTTCCGGTGCCCCACTCGTCCGCGTGGTGGGCGATGTGGGGCGTGAAGCCCGCGCTCATGCAGGCGGCGAGCACCAACTGGTGGTACGTCGTGCCCGGGTTGCCCACGATCCACGGTTCGCGCGCGGCGTCGGCCAGCGTGACGCGCTGCCGCCGGGTCAGCGGGTGGTCCCGGGGGACGACCAGGTCCAGCGGGTCGTCCAGCAGCGGCCGCTGGTCGAAGCGCTGGTCGGTCATGGGCGGGGAGTCGGCGGTGACGACGAGCAGCGCGAGGTCGGCCTCTTCCGACAGCAACAGGTCGAAGCAGCGGTCGGGTTCGGCCTCGATGATCCGCACCGTGAGGTGGGGGTGGGCGTCGCGCAGCTCGGCTGCGGCGGGCGGCAGCAGTCGGCTGGCCGCGGTGGAGAACCCGCACAGGGTGACCTGCCCGGTGGGCTCGGTCCCGGCGGCGGCCAGCTCGGCCCGTGCTCGCTCCCACTGTTCCTGGAGCCGCTCCGCGTGGCGCAGCAGGATGCGGGCCGCGTTCGTCAGACGGATGCCGCGGCCTTGCTGCACCACCAGGTCCGTTCCCACCTCGGCGGCGAGCTGGCGCAGTTGGTAGGAGACGGCGGACGGCGTGTAGTGCAGCGCCTGCGCCGCGGCGGTCACCGTGCCGTGCTCGGCGACCATCTGGAGGATCCGGAGCCGAGAGTCAATCATGCAAATAGTTTGCACGGTAAGGCCCAGAACCGTTTGATTTTCTTCGCGCCCGCTCGGCTCCACACTGGCGGACGTGGCTGATCAGCGGGCGAACAGAGTTGAGTCGGAACGGGCGGAACGGGCGGTACGGACCACCGTACTCCTGGTGGTGGTGCTGACGGCGGGCGCCTATCTCCCCAGCCCGCTCTATCCCGACTACCAGCGGCTCTTCGGCTACGACGACCTGGTGATGACCCTGCTCTTTGCGACGTTCGCGCTGGTCAGCGGACCGGCGCTGCTGCTGTGCGGACCCGCGGCGGACCTCGTCGGCGACCGGCCGGTGCTGCGGTTGAGCGTGCTGCTCGCCGCCGCGGGCTCGTGCTGCTTCCTCCTCGCCGACAGCCCGGTCTGGCTCTTCACCGGGCGGGTCGGCCACGCGCTGGCCCTGGGCGCCGCGACCGGAGCGGCGCAGGCGCTCATCGCCCGGCACCGCAGCCCCACGGCCCGCGTCGCCGGACCACTGCTCGCGGGTCTCGCCTTCGCGGCGGGCACCGCCCTGGGGCCGGTGGCCTCGGGCGTGCTCGCCGAGTACGTCCCGGGCACGCTGACCACTCCGTACGTGCTGCATCTGACCCTGCTGGCATGGGTGTGGCACCGGCTGCGCCGGACCGTGCCCGGACCGATGACCACCGGCGGGGCAGGGGCGCGGGCGCGGCGCCGGTGGCGCCCCACCCGCCCGCACATCCCACCGGCCCTCCGGGCGCTCTTCCTCATCGCCGGGCTGACCGGGTTCCTCGCCTGGGCCGTCGTCGGCATCTACCTCGCCCTCCTGCCCGCGCTGCTCGAACAGACCCCGCACGGCGACCATCCGGCCCTGGCCGGCGGGGTGTTGGGAAGCGTCCTCGTGTGGTCGCTGCTGGCCCAGCTCGCCGGTGCACGCCGTACCGCGTACGCCGCCCAGCGGTACGGACTCGCCGCGCTCGCCGGGAGCCTGGTGCTGCTCGCGTCCACCGGGGCCGCCTCGCTGCCCGCCACGCTCGGCTCCGCGGTCCTCGCCGGTATCGGGCACGGACTCGCCTACAGCGGCGCCGCGCGAGCGGTCGACGCGCGGACCCCGGCCGGGCAGCGCGCCGGGATCGGGGCCGCCCTGTATCTGCTGTTCTACTGGGGCTCCGGGGCACCCGCGGTCGCCGTCGGGCTGCTGACCGCCTGGATGCCGCTCACCGCGGCGGTGACCTGGCTCAGCTGGGCCGGAGTGACACTGACCGCGCTCGCCCTGACGGCCACGTTCCGGGTCGGCGCGCGGAGAGGGTCGTCTGCCGCGCCACTTCCCGCGGCGCCCCGGACCTGGTACCGCCGCGACCTCACAGGGGCTGTCGCTGTCACACCCCCCTGTGAGAATCCCGGTCATGGATCTGGATGAGCTGTTGCGGTGCCTGGTGGAGGCCGAGTCGGGGGAGCTGCGGGAGCAGTTGACCGGTGGGCGCTACGCGGTGGTGCAGTACGACTACGACGAGATGAGCTTCGACGACGCGGACCTCGCGAAATTCTTCGGCGCCCCGGCCCCCGCCGATGCCGGGGAGACGGACGAGGAGGACGAGGACGAGGACGGCGCTTCCTTCGCCCTCATCGGTGTCGCGCCCTCCGTCTACGAGGCGCTGGATCTCCTCGGCGAAGAACTCCCCGACGAGGAGTCGCTGACGGAACTCGACCAGGAGGAATGGGCGGAGGAGGCGGCCGACTTCGGCGCGGATGTGGTGGCCGAGGGCAAGGACGAGTGGGTCGCCCGACTCCAGGGCATACGCGACCCGCGGCGCCGCTCCGTGGCCCAGTTGCTCTGCGGCGTCCTCGGCCCGATGGACTTCCTGACCGAGGAGTTCGAGAAGGACCCCTACCTGGGGCATGTGACGGCACGGCTCCCCGGGGCGCGGTTCGTGATGCTGGCCAGCGCCGCCCCGCCGCACCAGGAGGTGGCGTTCGCGATCCTCGAACTCCCGCCCCGCGGCACGCCGGACCCGGCCGCCCGCGCCCTGCTGCGGGCCGCCGCCGGAGACCTGGCCGCGCTGCGTACCGCGATCGGCGAGGGCGCCGACGTCAACACCCTCGACGAGTACGGCACGGCACCGCTGCACCATGCCGTGGCGGCGCGCACGCCCGCGGCCGTCGGCGCGCTGCTGGCGGCGGGCGCCGATCCGCGCGCCCAGGCGTCCTTCGGTAACGCTCCCCAGTTCGCCGCCGCCGACCGCCCGGGCCGCCCCCACCCCACCGCCCGCCGGGTCGACGGCGAGGAACACTGGAGCATCCTGTGGTCCCTGCTCGACGCGGGCGCCGACATCAACGCCGTCAACACCGCCGGTCAGACGCTGCTCGACCTGGCCATCCGCTCGGACCCGTACCCGGAGCGGCAGGTGCGCCTGCTGCTGGACCGGGGAGCCGTCAGCCGCGAACTCGCGCACACGCGCGTGGACTCACTCGTCTCCAAGCTGCCCTACGGCTACGAGGATTCGTTGCGCATCCTGCGAAACCAGGTCCGCTTCCTGCTCACCACGGGCGCCCCGTACGACCACCCGCTGGACGCCATGCTCGGCTCCACCGGCTACTACGAGCGCGAACTCTCCGGTGACCATCTCGTCGACCTCGTCGACCTCATGCTGGCCCACGGCGTGCGCGACCGGCCGGGCACCTACGGCAGGACGGCCCGCGAAAGCGCCCAACAATGGGTCGACCACGGCCTGACCCACTACCAGGGGGTGGTGGACCGGCTCGCCACCGCAGAGGTGGCACCCTGACGTCGCAGACGGCGGCGGACGAGTCGGCCTGTACGCCGGGTTCTGTCCCGCTCCAGGGTCGATCAAGCTCTGACCCGCTATTTTTCCGCCTCCTGGCACTGAGACGCGCCGCCTGGGACATCTCAGGGACTTTACGCCGCGTCCGTCAACCAGGACTCGATGGCGGCGAGGCCGCGCGCTCCGGCCTGCGGCATGAAGTGAGTGTAGGTGCGGAGCGTGAAGGCGGTATCGGAGTGCCCCAGCCACTTCGCGAGCGACACGATCGACTCGCCTGCTTCGAGCATGACCGACGCGTACGTATGACGGAGCACGTGGAAGCCGTGCTCTCGGCTCGGCGCCCACACGCGGGTGGCCTTCTCGCCCTCGCCCTGCTGCGGGAGCGGCGGTATGACTCCGGCCGCCGCAAGCGCGGGCTTCCACGTCTTGGTGTTCCAGGTTGACCGGTTGATCGGCCCATGCCGGGTCGAGTAGACCAGCAACGACACCGTTACCTTTCGGCGCTGCTCCCGCAGCAGGTCCGGCTCCTCTGGGTCCAGCCACGGCAGAGTGACCTCGATGGGAACGAATCGTTCCTGGTGATCGCATATCCTTGCCGCCAGGGCCGGGGCCAGCGGTACGTCGCGCTCCTCGCCACCCTTCGGCGGCCCGAAGTAGAGCTGCGATTTGTACCGGAGGATCTGCCGCTCGACGTGTACGAAGTCGCCCCGGATATCGTCGGGGCTGAAGGCGAACGCCTCACCCTGCCGGAGCCCACAGCCCACGCCGAGGTCGAGCCCGATCCGATACCGATCCGGCAGCTCCTTACGAACCGCGTCCACACGATCCTGCTGCCAGGCGCGCGCCTTACGCTCCGGCCTCTTCGGTGGCTTGATCGAACTGCTGCCCTTGCACGGATTGCGCAACAGACGCTTGTCCTCAACCGCAGCCTGCATGATCGCTTTGAGGTACACCCAGGCGACGTACGCTGTCCCCGACCCGACTTCACGCTGACGTCGGCCGACCACTTTCGTAGCTCTGCGACACCAATCTCCTTGAGAGCCAATTTCCCAAGGTGCGGCAGCACTTGCCCCCATACTCGGTATTCCATGCTCTCCAGCGTCTGAGCCGGGTGCACCTGGGACGGCCACCAATTCTTCTCGACGTACTCGCTTAGAGTGATAGCCCCATCGCGCGAGTCGAAAAAGTCACCCCGACGCGCGTCCGTCTGCGTTTCCGCCAGCCATGCTTTGGCGTCCGCGACGGTGGCTTGTTCGGCCGCTTCTTGAGCCATCGGTCCTCGATGTAGCCCGCCATAGGTGACTCCTTCCTTGCCTGGTGGGAGCTCTCTCATCGCGACGTGCGTCGGGATCAGACACACAGACGACCCCCATGCGCAAGAAATTCCAGGTGCTGCCAACTTCCCGAAAATCCAATTGCGTGTCAGGCCGCGCGGCGGCGCCCACGCTGCTGCGGCCTCTTGTTCAGCGGATTGAGAGCCGCGTTGGACCGCGAATCCGCCTCCTGCTGTTCGGCGAGCCACGCATCCAGCAGATCCCGTCGGTACATGAGCCGACCACCAGGCCCCATGCGGAAGCTCGGCGGCCCCTGCCTCCGATGGCGCCAGACGTAGAGGGTGTTCACAGAGATGCCCATGTACTTTGCCGCGTTCTGGACATTCAAGAAGGCAGCCTCGATCACGGGCTGCAGTTCATTGCGCATCGATGTGCCTCCAGGGTGAACGCCGCCAAGAAGGCGGGCATGCCTTCCGCCCGCCATTCGCGCGGAGAAGCCGCGACGGACTGTTGCTGACAAGCAGGATCAGCATCCAGAGAATCGAGGATTTGGCGCGGCCGTCATGCTGTGATAGCTGAGAGCGTCAGTGCACTCGACCGCACGTGCGCCAGCTCCGAGGGCAGTAGCGGCGGCCCTGGTGGCGGCGGCGTGGTTCGCACCGTTCTGGCGGGGTGCGGCAGCGTGGTCCAACCTGCGGCAGCCCCCTGGTCGCGGCGGCCTGGGGGATCAGCTGGGCGGTGCAGCGTGGTGAGGACACCACCGGCCCCAGTAGCAATGACGACGGCGAATCGTTTCCGGCTCGACCTGCGGAACGGCGTCCTGCCAAGCTTCGCGCGCACTGAGGATGGCGACCTGCTCACCGCGGTCCAGCTTCCTGGCCTCGGCCCTCGGAAGCAGGGTTGCTTCCCAACAGGCAAATCAGCCTACGACTGCCACGTCGATCGAACCAGAACCAAAGAGCCCGCATCTGGTGACGCCGCCTTCAAGCCCTCCGGAACCGATCTACACTCTGGCCGACGGCCACCTGCGCCGCGTCGTGAACGAAGCACTCAGTCTCGCCGACCATCACCTGTCCAACCAGCCCGCGCACGACTGAGCCCAGCCCCGACGGCTGGGTCCGGGGAAGCCTTGACCCTCCAGGGCGGCAGGTCATGCGACTCCATGTCCGCCTACCTTCGGGTGCTGCCCCCTTCCTCTGGGCGGGCGGGAACGTAGTTCCCGGCAGTGGTGGAGGACAGCCCGAACCCTCTCGTGATCTGCACGGGATCGGCGTTCTCGTGGGCTTCGGCCAGGACGCGGGCGGGAGCGGGCGGCGGTCAGGCCCTCGCGGGTTCCCTGGACGGTGAGTTCGCGGATGAACGCGGCCAGGGCGGCGAAGACGTGGAAGATCAGGCGTCCGCCGGGGGGTGTCCCGCCCGGGAACAGCTCCGCAGGGCCCTGCACGGGTGGGCGGGCAGGCACGGTTCGGGCGGTCCGGCGACGCTCTTCTGCCTCTTCTGCGTGCCGCGCCCGTCGGCCTTCTCGGTGAGCTTTCGGACATCATCACGCGGAGAGGTGTATGGCTGATCATGCGACTCAGGTATAAGAAGACGGTGTGGGTGTACCCATGCCACTTCGAGCCGTGGAACCGTTCTGCCGGGGGGCTGTGAATGCTGGTGACGGAGTTCAGCACAGAGGTCGTCGCGGCACCGGAGCGGTTCGAGTTCTTCGCCGACGTCACCGACCAGTCACACATGGCCAACCGGCTGCGCAGCAAGGCTGAGGACGACTTCCTGGCCAGGATGCGAGGCCTGCAGCTGGGGGAGGTTACCGTCTCCACGATGTCCTTCCCGCATCTGGAGATCACCCGGACCGCCCAGATGATCCGGCGGTCCGATCCCGAGGCGTACCAGGTCAACTACTTCCTGCAGCAGCAGGGAGCGCTCTCCCTGGCCGGTCGCGATACAGCGCTATGCAGCGGTGACCTGGTGGTTATGGACAGCAGCCGCCCCTACCACGGAGACGTTCACGCGGTTCGGGGCGGCTGGTCGCATGTGACGGTGCAGTTCCCCCGGAGGCTGATGCCACTGCCGGACAAGACAGTGCAGCACCTGCTCGGCACCCGGGTCGACGGACGCCGCGGCATGGGCGGCATCTTCGCCCGCTGGCTGACCGACCTGAACAGACGCGCCGGCGAGATCGCTGCGGCTGACGTCCCCACGCTCACCTCGGTCACGCTGGATCTCCTGGCATCCGTACTCGCCCGCTGCCTCGACGCCGAGGAGTCGCTCAGCCCGGACACCCGCCGCAGCGCCCTGCGAGTCGAGATCCTCGCGTTCGTCGAGGAGCATCTCGCCGACCCGGCCCTGACGCCCCGGGCGGTCGCGGACGCCCACCACGTCTCCTTGCGCCGCCTGCAGCAGATGTTCGCCGAGGACGGCACCTCGCCAGCGGCCTGGATACGCCACCGCCGCCTGGAACGCTGCCGCCTGGACCTGGCCGACCCCCGTCTCGGCACACGCCCCATCCAGGCCGTCGCCGCACGCTGGGGCTTCACCGACCCGGCAAACTTCAGCCGCCTCTTCCGGACTGCCTACGGCATGCCGCCGCGGGACTACCGGGACCTCCTGTCCGAACGTTGCGCGAATCGCCAAGAACCCTGCGCGGAATGACAGGCCGAGGCTCTCTCTCCCTCCCTACCGTTCTTCACATCCGCCGTCTGGTTTATGGACACAGGGAGACGCTGTGCACCTACGTCGCGCCTTAACGGCCGCCGCCCTTACCTCCGCCGCAGTTCTCGCCAACCTCACCGGCACCGCCACCGCGGCAACGCCGCCCAGCACGGAAGTGGCAGCGGCAGCGGCTCGCTGCAACTGGGATCCCGACGAGTACGGGTGGGGCAACGCCCACGCGCGGGTCATCACTCCGGGCTGGATCCGCAGCGGCCCCTACGCAGAGTGCTCGGGCGTCAAATACCCGGGCCTGTACGTCTTCACGTGCTACGCCGACAACGATTTCGGAAACCGGTGGTACTACTCCCGCGAGCTGCAAGGCTGGGTGTACACCGCCAGCGTGAAGTTCGACCTGGGCAGCCCTCCGCCCACCCAGCGGTGCTAATCACAAGCCCAGAAGCCTCACAGCCGCCCAGCGGCACAGGCGGAGGGGCCGGAGGTCACGTCTCCGGCCCCTCCCCGAAATGACCTGGCCGAACCCGTCCTCTTCGGGCCTCGCCGTACGCAGCCGCGTCAGACGCTGACCGAGCGGCACGCCCAGGCGCCTTGGATGGCGGGTTTTGCGGCGCGGCTGCCCCACCTTGAAATTCGAACTCCCTATCGCATTGCTGTGTCCAGCTTCGATTTCCCCCAGGGCCTCATCGAACTGCAGTGTGCTCGGACCCGTGTCTACGAGGAGTTGGCCAGCCGTCCGGTCGACGCAACAGCTGCGCGCCGTCGGCTGTTGTCGCTGTCGGCCCGGTTGTTCTGGCATCCGCTCTTCGACGCCTCAGCCGGGGGGACTCCTGCCGCCCGAGTAGAGCTGCGCAGGCAGGTACGGGAGGCCGCTGACTCCGGAGGGAGGCCGTGAGGTCTGAGCAGCAGGAACGGATCCTCCGCGCGGCGCGCGAGTTCATGATCGAGCGGGGTGATCCACCGACGATGCGGGAGCTGGCGGACGTGGGTCTGTCGAGCACGTCGACGGTCACATATCACCTGAAACGGATCCGGGAGCGTGGCCTGCCGGTGGAGACCAGGAGCAGAGCAACAGGCCGGTGCCCGCTCTGCGGCCGGTAAACGCCTCACGCCGGGCCGACTATGCAAAGGCCATCTCAGAGGGCGGTATGTGAGGTCAGCCGATTCGACGCCTGCGGGCAGGAGGCTGTCCGGGCTGGAAACACACCCGGACAGCCCTCCCTGCGGCCTGCCGCGCGGGCCGCGCAACGCACCTCACGCGAACCGCCCCCGGGGCGACGGCGGCGACGACCGCAGATCCAGATTCCCGGGCGGCTACCTACCGGAACGAGGAGTCCAAGCCCGAACGGGAGACAGACATACGCCCACCCCGGCCCGGAAAGAGCCAAGTCATCCACATCGGGGAGCTTTCGGCAGGAGTCAGCCGGTAACTCTTCCGCACCGGGATGGGCAGCCATGCCCTATACACAGCCCCCCATACAAGCGGCGGGCCAACAAGACCACGCCACAACAAATCACCCGTACGGAGTAACCTCCGCACTAAGTGCACAAACGGGCTCGCGCCTGTAAGGCTGAGCGTTGAACTGCGCCCGGGCGAATGAAGTCTCCGCGAACTCCTCTGCTTCTATGGCTTTTTGCGTTGCGTCAGATCGTCTGTGTTTTCCACGGAATGAGCTTATCGGAGGAATCAAATGAACATCGGGAAGAAGGCAGCTCTCCTGGCCGAGGCCGCCAGCACGATGGTGATCATTGGGGCCGGCGGCGCGTCCCCCCACTGGTGTTGGAAGTTTCCGGGACAACAACTGTGACGCCGTCACCGGCATCAACCTTTCGCCGCTATCGCGCCCACCGGTGATGTCAATGTCGGGGTCCGAGTGCCTCAACGTGTACGAGACCGGTGCGGCTTTCCAGCGCAACGACTGTGACGCTGCCACCACACCCAACCCACTCATCGGCGGACTCGCTCCGCCCGAGCGGGGTTCGGGCGGCATGAGCGTCAGCCGGTGCTGGGAACGCCGGTGCCCGGGCTCGGCTCCCGCGCGGCGAGTGGGGATTCTCCGTTACACGGTGGCCAGGGCGGTGACCATGCTCTGCATCCAGGACAGGCGGTCCTGCTCCGGCCCTTGTAGTCGCATGCAGGGTAGCCGCAGACGCCGTCCTGGCTCTGCTGGCCGAGGACGAAGGCTCAGGTGGAACTTCTTCCAGGTCCGTGCAGATGTGCGGTGGCGGATTCCGGCGGGGGCTCTTTGTGCCGGGCGCGGCCGCGGCGACGAGAGATCGGCGGCCCGCCGGGGCGGGAATCAGCCCGAGGCCGGACAGCCGGTGAATGCCCGGCACGGCCTGCGGGGCACGGTGTCGGGCACTCAGGGCGGCCGTCGTAGCGGCGAGGAACCGGTCGGGTGAGGTGCAGGAGATGGTGAGCGCGCGCAGAGCGGCGGCGAACGCTCCGACGACTTCCATTCCTCCCAGCTGTCAGGCGTCAGCCCTCGCGTCCGCGGGCAACTCGGCGAAGTAGCGGAGCGCCGGGCGGGCAGGCCGGGTTCGCCTACCGCGCGGGCTCCGTATGCCCGCGGCTACCGCGGCGGCAGTCCCGGTTCGGGACCGTGGAGGATAACTGCACAGCCCGGGCGACACCGCCGCGCGGCGGTGTCGCCCGGCCAGGCGTGGAGTGGTCCGCCACGACCGGGCCGCAGACCGCGGAAGCCGCGGACTGTGAGGCGCCTGCTGTGGCGGGCTGCGGTCCAGAAGAGCGGCCAGCGTGGCGACGATGGTGGTGTGGTAGCTGGTGGTCCAGGCCCGGTACTCCTCGCCGATGTCCGTGAGTTCGGTGTGCACGATGCCCGGAGGGCCCTCCACCCTGCCTCCTGCGCAGAGGTAGGGAACCCTAGGCGCGACGCATTTCCCGGCCTTCGGTCACTCTTAAACACCGCAGACAGCAGAGCAGTTCGCCCACCAGATCGCGTTCCGGCGCCCCTTGTCGGCCACTAGGAGCGCTTCCAGGAGGTCTATGGCTTTCCCTCCGGTTGAAGCCGCGTGGCCAGCGCGGCACCACGATGTCACGTAACCTGTCCGCCTGCGTGGGCAGACAGGCGGACAGGCTGTTTCATCTGCCGCTTCCAGGAAGGACGGGCTGCCCACCGGAACCGGCGTCACCAGTTACACACCGGCCGGAGACGGGACTCAACAGTCTTGACCCGCCATCACCCGAATAGACGGCGCGCGACGGACGTAAGAGATGCTTAACCGTATCTGCATATAACTTCCTCATGCTTCCTGTTCCACCTTCCGCTCCTTTCGTTCGGTCGCTTAAATCAAGCTGAGTGCGATTGACGGTGCCCATGTGATGGCGCCGAGTCGCTTTCCACTGGACGACCCGCCTCCAGGTGCCAGTACCGGGGCATCGGGTCTTCACGCGAGCCCTTCCCGCCTCACCGGAATGTCCCTTGCGGCTGTGGGGCGCGTTCATCCATCCAATGGCTCTCCGCACCGCCCAGAGCGATGCGACCGAAGGAGAATGATCATGGCAGCCATCACCTCGCTGGTGGACACGACGACCAACACCAACCAAGGCAAACCCGGGGACACCGTCCAGATCAACGGCACCGCTCTGTCCACCACCACCAGGGTGAACTTCGGGGCGACGTCGGTCACCCCGACCGGCGTCACCGCCACCCAGGTCACCTTTGTCGTGCCCAGCACGGCACCGTGCTCCGGCCAGGTCTCCGTGAGCGTGAGCAGCAATACCGGCGCCACCAGCAACTCACGGCCCTTCTTCGTCATCGCCGCGCCGACGACCACGGCCCTGAGCGTCACCTGTCTGCCGGCCGCCACGGGTGGCGCGGCGACGCTGTTCGGTACCAACTTCCTGACCGGGACACAGGTCGGGGTGGGCGCCGTCGGCAGCGTCGCGGTCACTCCCACGCAGACCAACCAGGTGACCTTCACTGCCCCGCCCAACCCGGGGCAGGTCGCCGACGTGTCGACAGAGCCGGTCACGATCACCACGGCCGGCGGCACGAGCGCGTCGGGCACCACCCTGGTCGACTACTACCTCACGCCCGCCATCACCACGGTGGCTCCCGCGACGGGCACGGCCGGGGACGACGTCACCATCACCGGAACCTCCTTCATCGGCGTCGACACCGTCACCTTCACCGACAGCGCCGCCGCCACCGCCACCGCGGTCTTCACACCCATCAGCGACACCCAGCTCGTCGCCACCGTGCCCGGCGGACTCGCCGCCGGCGCCGGGACCATCACGGTCACCACCTGCGGCGGCACCTCCAACGCCGTGGCCTTCACCATCACCTGACCTCCGGGATCAACGGGGCGCCGACGGCACGACCATCAAGTCGCTGCCTGCGTCGGCGTGTACGGGCGGCGACGTCCCACCGCGCCCTGGCCGACCGGCTGGCCAGGGCGCGGCCCGTCCAAGAGGAACGAGAAGGAAGAAAAGAGCGAGCATCATGGCCCCCGTAGTGACCAGTGTCAGCCCCACTCAAGGTGGACCAGCGGGGGGCACCCTCGTGACCATCACCGGCTCCGGCTTCACCGGCGCCACCGTGGCCAGGTTCGGCCCCAACCTGGCCACCAATGTGGTCATCGTGAGCGATACGCAGATCACGGCCAGGACACCCGCGGGAACCGGCACGGTCAAGGTCACCGTCACGGGACCGACGGGGACCAGCACCCAGAATGTCCTCTTCACTTACACCACGGTTGCGGCTCCTGTGCTTACGTCGCTCACTCCGGCTTCGGGCTCCACCTCTGGTGGGAATACCGTGACGATCAACGGCAGCAATCTTTCCGGAGCTACGCAGGTGCTCTTTGGGCCCAACCCGGCGACAGTCCTCACCAATACGGCTACGCAGATCACCGTCAGCGCGCCTGCGGGCAGTGGCACGGTGGGCGTCACCGTCACCACTCCCAGCGGTACCAGCAACGCCCTCAGCTACACCTACGTCGCCACCCCGGCCCCCACGATCAGCAGCCTGAGCCCGACAGCGGGGCCGACTTCCGGCGGCAATACAGTCACCATCAACGGCACCAACCTCTCCGGGGCGACCTCGGTCAAGTTCGGGATCAACTCGGCGACCATCCTCACCAACACCTCCACGCAGATCACCGTCAGCGCGCCCGCCGGGCCCCCGCCCTCGGCCAACGTCACGGTCACCACGCCCGGCGGCACCAGTAACCCGCTGCCGTACTTCTACATCGCCGCACCGACCGTCATGGATCTGTCCCCGGACCTCGGCCCGGACACCGGCGGCAACACCGTCACCATCTTCGGCAGCAATCTGACGCTCACCAGCGCCGTCCAATTCGGCGGCAATCCGGCCACCGGAATCAACGTGATCTCCGACAACCAACTGACCGTCACCGCCCCGGCGGGATCAGGAACGGTCGTCGTCACCGTCACCACGCCGGGCGGTACCAGCACCACGGAGCCCGGAAACCCCTACTACACCTACCTCGGGGCACCGGTCCTGACCAGCCTCACCCCCTCCAACGGCCCGGACACCGGGGGCGACGCGGTCGTGCTGGGCGGCAGCAACCTGACCTACACCGACGCGGTCACCTTCGGTGGCGTCCCGGCCTCGTTCTCGGCGATCTCCGACACGCAGGTCGTCGCCACCTCACCCGCCGGGACGCCCGGCACGGTGAACGTCGTCGCGCACACCCCGGCAGGGAACAGCAACACCCTCCCCTACACCTACAACCCGTCGTGATCCGGCCGCCGGGCGCTGACCGCGGTTTCGTCGTTCAACAGGGGCTGCTCCGCCCCATCCGCCGAGGTCCTGAGCGCCCTGTCGTTGCGTGAACGGATGCCGAACGCCGCCTGTCCGCACAGTCCGAACCTGCTGCTCTTCCTCTCCCCAGGAACACCCAGGAACGCCCAGGAACATGTAAGGAGACCCTCGTGCGACTCGTGACTACGATCCGCGGATCCATCCCCGTCATGGTGCTGGCGCTCTTGGCGTGGGGCGCTTCCGCGCCGGCGTCGGCCGAGGAAGGGCGGACCAGGGCGGGCGATGACGGCTCGCCCCGGGCCACCGTGCCCTGCGGGGACGCGGCGGCGCTGGTCACCGCGGTGGGCCAGGCGGCCTCCGGCGGGGCCGTCACTCTGGCCGCCGGGTGCGTGTACACCCTCACCTCGGTGGCGGCGACGGGCACAGGCGGCGCCGACGGGCTGCCGGTCATCACGGGGAACGTGACCATCGCCGGCGCCGGATCGACCATCAGACGCAGCGCCTCAGCGCCGAACTTCCGCATCGCGGAGATCGCGCCCGGCGGACGTCTCACCGTCAGCGGGGTGACCTTCTCGGGCGGCCAGGCGGTGGACGGGGCCGGAATCCTCGATCTGGGCGCCCTCGTCCTGTACCAGAGCGCGGTCACCACGAACGTCGCGACCGGCATCGGCGGCGGCATCGAGGCCGGCCCGGGCGCCACGGCCACCCTCCTTTCGAGCCACGTCTCGGGCAACACCGCCGGGGACGGCGGTGGCATGCACGTCGGTACGGGGGCCTCGCTGACCGTCAACAACAGCACGTTCTCCGACAACACTGCCGACAGCACCGGCGGCGCCATCGCGAACTTCGGGAACTCCGTCCTGAACGCCGTGACGATTGAGGCCAACCGCGCCAAAAATTTTGAGGGCGGCGGTATCTGGACGTCTCTCGGCAATTTTTCCTTCAACCGCGGACGCATCATCGGAAATAGGGCGGGAAATAACGGCGCCGGTATCGCGAACTTCGGCAGCGCGCTGCAATTGCAGTCCACCACGGTGTCCGGAAACGTCGCCACCCTGAATGGCGCCGGACTCTTCAATCACGCGGGAACCGCACAAATTGTCGGCAGCAACATCACCGGCAATACGGCCAACGGCGGCCAGGCCGGCGGCATCTTCACCGACGGCGGTTCGGTGTCGCTGATCGCGGCGAACGTGACCGGAAACAATCCGAACAACTGCGTCCCGGCCCTCGCGGGCTGCTCCGCCTGACACCCGACGCGGCAGGCCCAGGCCGTGCTTGAGTTCCCGGTAGTCGTACTCGATGCGCCAGCGGATCTTTGCCAGGCGGACCAGTTCGGCGATGGGGGTGTCGTTGGGCAGGTCGGACAGCCCGCCACCGCTACCGGCGGCTGCCGGCAGCGGGGCTGGGGCGAGCGGCCATTGCCCGACCAGGCCGGGGTGGTGGGAGCCGCCTCATGCGGCTGGACACTCAGGTCGCCACGGGCGCCGACCACCCAGGGAATGTGCCGTTCGGCCACCGCGTGGCGGAAGTCGGAGTCCTGCCCGTAGCCGGCGTCGGCCACCACCACCGGCGGCACCAGCCCCCACCCGGCCAGCTCGTCCAGGACCTCAGGCGCCAGCCGCCACTTCTCCCGGTGCCCGATCTGGTCCGGCACCCCTGTAATACGGCGCCGTGCGGGGTCCTGGGCCCACTCCTTCGGCAGGAACAGCCGCCACTGCAGCGGGCACGACGCGGCGTCGGTGACCGCATGCACGCTCACCGCGACCTGGCAGTTGGCCTGTTTGCCCAGCGCCCCGCAGTACTGATGCCCGAGTCCGACCGACATCCGGCCGTCCTTGGGGAACGACACATCGTCGACCGCCCACGCGTCCGGGCCGATCAGCGGCACCATCCTCTCCGCGATCCGCCGCCGGACCGGCACCGGATCCCATGGCGACTGGTTCACGAACTGCTGCAGGTTCTGCTCGTTGCCGTCCGGCAGCCGCTCCGCCATCGGCTGGGTCGACTTCCGCCGACCGTCCAGCATCAGTCCCCGCAGGTAACAGTCTCCCTTCGCCCGCTGGTCCCGCCGCGGCACCGATGCGAACACATCGGCCACGAACGCCGCCAACTCCCGCCCGAAGACCCTCCACTTGCCGCATGTCCATCCATCCACCGTGCCTCGGACGAACACAACCGGCAAACACACCTAACGGAGCCCTACTAGCGCCCGTTGTCCAGCGCCACGACTCAGCTGCGATCCAGGGCCGGTTTCACGCCGAACAGCTCGGCGATCTCCTCAGCCGACCGCCAGGTGCGTTGCAGATCCGAGGCTCACCGTCACGGGCCAAAAACCTCAGCCCTGGACCCGGCATATTTCGAGCTCAGTCCCGAGACCGCCCGCGTATACCGGAGGCGTCCGACTACGTCATCACCATGGGCTGCGACGATGCCTGCCCGATCTTCCCGGGCAAGAAGTACCTCGACTGGGCTCTGGAAGACCCCGCGGGCAAGGGCGTGGAGTCCGTCCGCCCCATCCGCGACGAGATCAAGGCCCGTATCGATGAGCTGGTCGCCGAGATCGATGCCCAGCAGGAGAAGTAACCGCCGGACCGACACCCCTGTGCGCGAGGTCATCGCCATAGGCTCCGGCCCCGCCGGATACACCGCCGCCCCCTACACCGCCCGCGCCTCATCAGGCGACGATAGACCAACCAAAGGATCACGAACCGCCCTCTCGGAAGAGAAGCAAACGGGAACCGCAAGATCGCGCCTCGGTGTGCGGATGTGGGGGCTGGGAGGAGTAACTGACCTGGCTCCAGAGAGCAGTGATACGCCCAACCCGGACCGGAAAGAGCTGGGCTTCCACAGCGGGGCTTTCCGGTCCGGGATGGGCTGCCATGCCTAACCACCGTGCCCACGCCAGCGCCTGGCCAACAAGAGCGCACCACAACAACTACCCGTACGGAGCACACTTCCCGGCGCTGAGTCCCGTCCTGCGATCCGCAGAGCGGCGCCCCGCCTGGGCTCTACCCCGGCGGGGTGCTGTCCGTCCAAGCAGCCGTGCAGCACGACGGCTTCCGCCTGACCGAGGCAGGAACATCGGTTGCGGAGTCGGGTTGGTGCAACGGCAACATCCCTCTCCTCGATGTAGTCGCCGCGAACGCGCCCGCGCCCGCACCGGTAGCGAGAAGCGCCTTTGCTGGGTAGGCAGCCCCATCACCGAGGCGGCATTACGAGGCAACCGCTGTACCTTCCCGGCCAGAGCGCTAGGCCAAAGGAGTGATTTCCTGTACTCGGTGTGGTGCATCATCCCGGCGGTAGCTGTACTGGTCCTATCGACTGTGGGGTGCCCATCTCCCTGTCGGGGTCAGGACGGAGATCGTTTTTGCGTTCCTGTTCCGTTCTCTTGGGCACCCCGGCAGCGAGTGGCAGCCCCGCGCCACACTGACTCGAAGGGGCTGCATCATGCCAGTCGCCATCACTCCCCCCACGCCCCAGGCGTGTACCACATTCACGGCCCAAGTCACCTCTGCCCCTGCCGGGGTCAGCGCCGGAGACACCGCCACCTTCACCTACAACGCCCAGACCCAGTCCGCGACCGTCGCCGCTGACGGGACCACACCTCCGGTCACCTTCACAGCCGTGGGATCCGGCTCCCAGATTCTCACCGTGGTGTACAGCAGCGGCGCCACCATCACCGGCGTCGAGGTCGTACCGGTCACCGTCACCCCCGCACCCCCCGGGACGATCTCCACCACCCTGACCACCGTGGGCTCGACCACGCAGGCCAGCACAACCCTGACGTGCGGCGGTGACCCTGCCTCGCTCGACGGCACGATCGAGTACACGCTGCCCGGCGGAGCGACGGTGTCGACGCCCGTAGTCGACGGCGTCGTGACCCCGGTCGACCTCGGGGTGCCGCTGACCTCGGGTCAGTCGGTGACGGCCACCTTCGTAGCGGCTGCCGGGACTTGCCCCGCGTGCACCTTCGTCCCGGTCACCACAAGCCTGTGCACGGTGGTGCTCCTGCCTCCGGCCGGCCCGGTCACTGAGGGACAGCCCACCACTCTTCAGGCGCTGGTGTTGTGTAACGGTGTGCCGGTCAGTGGTGCCACGGTCAGTTTCGCCAGCCCGAGTGGCACCCTGGGCACTGGTACGACCGATGCTTCCGGTTTGGCCTCGGCGACGGTCACCTTCCCCACTGCCGGGGCCACTACGGCTACCGCCACGGTCACCGCCACTCCGGCCGGCACCGACTGCGAGTGCACCGGATCAGCGTCCGTTCCGCTCCCTGTCGTGGTGCTGCCGCCGGGAGTCTGCACGGTGCAGCTCCTCCCGCCGACGGGCCCGGTCACTGAGGGGCAGCCGACCACTCTCCAGGCCGTGGTGTTGTGCAACGGTGTGCCGGTCAGTGGCGCTACGGTCAGTTTCGCCACTCCGAGTGGCACGCTCGGCACTGGTACGACCGATGCCTCCGGTCTGGCCTCGGCGACGGTCACCTTCCCCACTGCCGGGGCCACCACAGCCACGGCCACGGTCACCGCAATGCCCGCGGGGTCAGCCTGCGACTGCACCGGAGCAGAGTCCGTTCCCCTCCCTGTCGTGGTGCTGCCGCCGGGGGTCTGCACGGTGCAGCTCCTCCCGCCGACGGGCCCGGTCACTGCGGGTCAGCCCACCACTCTCCAGGCCGTGGTGTTGTGCAACGGTGTGCCGGTCAGTGGCGCTACGGTCAGTTTCGCCACTCCGAGTGGCACGCTCGGCACTGGTACGACCGATGCCTCCGGTCTGGCCTCGGCGACGGTCACCTTCCCCACTGCCGGGGCCACCACAGCCACGGCCACGGTCACCGCAATGCCCGCGGGGTCAGCCTGCGACTGCACCGGAGCAGAGTCCGTTCCGCTCCCTGTCGTGGTGCTGCCTCCGGGAGTCTGCACGGTGCTGCTCTTCCCGCCGACCGGTACGGTCACCGCGGGTCAGCCCACCACTCTCCAGGCCGTGGTGTTGTGCAACGGTGTGCCCGTCAGTGGCGCCACGGTCAGCTTCTCCAGCCCGAGTGGCACGCTCGGGACCGCCACCACCAACGCTTCCGGCCTGGCCTCGGCCACGGTCACCTTCCCCACCGCCGGAGCCACCACAGCCACCGCCACGGTCACCGCAATGCCCGCGGGGTCAGCCTGCGACTGCACCGGAGCAGAGTCCCTTCCGCTCCCTGTCGTGGTGCTGCCGCCGGGAGTCTGCACGGTGCAGCTCCTCCCGCCGACCGGTACGGTCACCGCGGGTCAGCCCACCACTCTCCAGGCCGTGGTGTTGTGCAACGGCGTGCCCGTCAGTGGCGCCACGGTCAGCTTCTCCACTCCGAGTGGCACGCTCGGGACCGCCACCACCAACGCTTCCGGCCTGGCCTCGGCCACGGTCACCTTCCCCACCGCCGGACGGTCACCGCCACTCCGGCCGGCACCGCCTGCGACTGCACCGGAGCAGCGTCCCTTCCGCTCCCTGTGGTCGTGTTGCCTGCGGGAGTCTGCACGGTGCTGCTCTTCCCGCCGACGGGCCCGGTCACGGCGGGTCAGTCCACCACTCTCCAGGCGCTGGTGCTGTGCAACGGCGTGCCGGTCAGTGGCGCCACGGTCAGCTTCTCCACTCCGAGTGGCACGCTCGGGACCGCCACCACCAACGCTTCCGGCCTGGCCTCGGCCACGGTCACCTTCCCCACCGCCGGAGCCACCACAGCCACCGCCACGGTCACCGCCACTCCGGCCGGCACCGCCTGCGACTGCACCGGAGCAGCGTCCCTGCCCCTCCCCGTCGTGGTGCTGCCGCCGGGGGTCTGCACGGTGCTGCTCTTCCCGCCGACGGGCCCGGTCACGGCGGGTCAGTCCACCACTCTCCAGGCGCTGGTGCTGTGCAACGGCGTGCCGGTCAGTGGCGCCACGGTCAGCTTCACCAGCCCGAGTGGCACGCTCGGGACCGCCACCACCAACGCTTCCGGCCTGGCCTCGGCAACGGTCACCTTCCCCACCGCCGGAGCCACCACAGCCACCGCCACGGTCACCGCAATGCCCGCGGGGTCAGCCTGCAACTGCACCGGAGCAGCGTCCCTGCCCCTCCCCGTCGTGGTGCTGCCTGCGGGAGTCTGCACGGTGCTGCTCTTCCCGCCGACGGGCCCGGTCACGGCGGGTCGGCCCACCACTCTCCAGGCGCTGGTGCTGTGCAACGGCGTGCCGGTCAGTGGCGCCACGGTCAGCTTCACCAGCCCGAGTGGCACGCTCGGGACCGCCACCACCAACGCTTCCGGCCTGGCCTCGGCAACGGTCACCTTCCCCACCGCCGGAGCCACCACAGCCACCGCCACGGTCACCGCCATGCCCGCGGGGTCAGCCTGCAACTGCACCGGAGCAGCGTCCCTGCCCCTCCCCGTCGTGGTGCTGCCGCCGGGGGTCTGCACGGTGCTGCTCTTCCCGCCGACCGGTACGGTCACCGCGGGTCGGCCCACCACTCTCCAGGCGCTGGTGCTGTGCAACGGCGTGCCGGTCAGTGGCGCCACGGTCAGCTTCACCAGCCCGAGTGGCACGCTCGGGACCGCCACCACCAACGCTTCCGGCCTGGCCTCGGCAACGGTCACCTTCCCCACCGCCGGAGCCACCACAGCCACCGCCACGGTCACCGCAATGCCCGCGGGGTCAGCCTGCAACTGCACCGGAGCAGCGTCCCTGCCCCTCCCCGTCGTCGTGCTGCCCGGGACGACACCTCCGGGGGCGCTCCAGGCCCTCCCCGCCTGCTGGCGGATCAACCTGTCCAACCCGACCCTCTTCCCGACCACCCTGAAGGCCACGGTGACGCCTGCGACCGCAGGCATCCCTGTGCAATTCCTCGTGGGCGGCGTGCCCGTGGGGACGGCGACGACCGACGCGACCGGCACCGCCACCCTCACGGTGAACCTCACTCCACTGCAGATCATCAACACCACCTACCAGGCGACTGCCGTCGTCGGCGGCACCACGCTCACCTCGACAGCCTCCCTGCGGATGTGCAACCCGCCGCTGTGACCGTGGCCCTCGGATGAACGCGTGCAGAAAAGGGCTGTCCCCCGTAGTGCAAGTACGGGGGACAGCCCGGCATTCGGCACCCCAGCGTAAGGCACCTGTGACCGTAGGAGGTTTTCATGAGCCTTGCGGACTCCTGCTCGCTCTCGGCGCCACCTGCCGCATCACCAGGTTCATCACCAAGGACACGCTCGCCGCGGGCTTCCGGATCTGGATCGCCGACCGTTTCGGTGACGACTCCAGACCGTCGTACCTCGTCACCTGCGGCTGGTGCACCAGCATCTGGGTCGCCGCCGCCGCGACCGGCAGCACCCTGGCCCTGGGGGACTCACTATGGCTCCGCGCCCCGGCCACCGCCCTGACGCTCTCCTACCTCGCCGGCATCGCCTCACGGTGGCTCGACTGACACAAGAAACAAAAATCACCTACGGGAAGGAACCCGGACATGGCCTGCAACTGCGGTGGAGGAACTCCTCAAACCGTCGTCATCTACCAACTGACCCTGCCGGACGGCACCGTCCGCCAGTACATCACCTACCAGGAAGCCGAAGCAGCCAACCAGCGAGCAGGCGGCATCGGCACCATCAGCACCGTCGTCCAATGAGCAGCGCCCCCGGACAACATTCGTGACGGCGACGAGGAAGCAGCAACCGACCAAGGCCCCGCGACCAGAAACCTTGCCCCAGCTTCACTCGGAAACGGACACCAACTCACGGACCACCCTCTCAGTCCGGCCGCGCGCCGGGGAATAAACGGGAAGCCGTGTCGATTCTCGCCCAGCAGTGATCGCGCTGGAGCGGGGAGGAGTGCATGGGCGACCTGAAGGTCTTCCGGGTCAGAGATGGCCGGGCGACGGAGATTCCGGGTGCGTCGGTGGCGGTGGAGCGTGAGCTGCAGTCGCTGATCGAGACCAACATGGAGGCGATGCTCGGCATCCGGTTCCTGGCTACGGAGTACCGGACCGGTCGGCACCGAGGCCGGGTGGATTCGCTGGGGCTCGATGAGAACGGCACCCCGGTGGTCATCGAGTACAAGCGTTCGATGGATCAGAACGTCATCAGCCAGGCGCTGTCCTACCTGGTGTGGCTGCGGGATCATCACCACGAGTTCGAGCGGCTGGTCGCGGACCGGCTCGGTCCGGAGGCGGCCGGGGCCGTGGACTGGAGCAATCCGCGGGTGGTGTGCGTGGCGGGGGAGTTCACGTACCACGACACAGTGGCCGTGGAGGAGATCGGCCGCCGGATCGATCTAGTTGTGCTGTCCGGAGAGGTTGGTGACGCGGCTGGCTGGGGTGTGGCCGCTGATTCCGGTGTGGGGTCGGTGGAAGTTGTACCAGTCCAGCCAGCCGGGAAACGCTGCCTGACGCTCGCTTTCTGAGGTGTAGGGCCGCTGGTAGGCCCACTCCTCCAGCAGGGTGCGGTGGAAGCGCTCGACCTTCCTATTGGTCTGCGGTCGCCAGGGGCGGGTCCAGCGAGGGCTGATGCCCAGGTCACGGCAGGTCTGCCGCCAGGTGTTCTTGCTGTAGGCCCAGGCGTTGTCGGTCAGCACCCGCTCGACGGTCACGCCGCGTGCGGCGAACCAGGCGGCAGCTCGTCGTAGGAAGGCCGCGCAGGTGGCCGCCTTCTCGTCGGACAGGTTCTCGGTGTAGGCCAGGCGGGAGTGGTCATCCAGCGCGGTGTGCAGGAAGGCATAACCGGTCCCGCTCTTGTTCTTGCGGCCGGCCACGCGGCCCAGGACTTTGTGACCGCCGCCGTCGGGGATGCGGCCGAGCTTCTTGACGTCGATGTGGACCAGTTCGCCCGGTCGGGAGCGTTCGTAGCGGCGGAGGGGTTCGCCGGTGGCCCGGTCGCACACGGTCAGCGGTGGCAGGCCGTGGCGTTGGAGGATGCGGTGGGTGGTGGAGGCGGCGACGCCAGAACGGGCGGCCAGCCGCAGTGGGCCGATCTGGTGTTCGCGGCGCATCCGCAGCACCCGCTCCTCCACACCGGCGGGTGTCCGGCGGGGTGAGTGGTGGGGGCGGCTGGAGCGGTCGTGCAGGCCCGCTGCCCCGTGGTGGCGATAGCGTCCGGCCCAGCGGGCTGCGGTGGTGTGGCTGACCTGGAACCGTTCGGCCGCCCGTCGCAGCGGCCAGCCGTCCTCGACGACACACCGGGCCAGACGCAGCCTGCCGGTCGGAGTCAGCGGGGCGTTACGGTGGATCAACGAGGGCCTCCTGCGTGCCGGTACAGATGTCGCAATCCACACCGAAACCAGAGGCCCTCGCCTCGTTCAAGCACCACTCACGGCGCGTCGCCCGTCACCAACGTCCCCGGACAGCACACCTAGACCGGCTCGACAGCTCGTTGGTGATCGAAGCACCTCTAGGCGTCGGCAAGACTCATGCAAGTCTGGCGGTCGCAGAACTGTTTAGCCAACGGGGCCGGTGCAACCGCTTCCTAGTCGTAGCGCCTATCCGTGGCACAGCAAGTGCCATGTTCAGGCGGTTGACGGCTCTTCACGATGCGCAGAAGCAGGTCCGCGGGTTCCAGGAGAAGTTGGCCGGACTAGGCAACGCTGTCGACCTACTGTCGACTTCGGAAAAGGACAACTCGCTCCCCGCAATCACCTCGTCGCTGATCTTGGGTGATAGCAACCTCGGCGCCATCCAGCGGAGACTGGGCTTGGGTGCATCGGATCTTGTCGAGGTTCTTGGGCGCCTGCTCCAGGCAATTGAGCGTCCGGTTCTGCGACTGCTGCGAGCTCTTGACCTTCTCCTCGGAGTTCGAAACTTCGATACTGCTGCTCCGCCACCCCGCCACGCCATGTCACCGTGTGGCGTGATTCGATTCGCCGCTCCCCTGGTTCCCCGCGCACCGGGACCTCTCATCGCGCCTCGGACCACATCAGCTTTCGGTGTTCTTACTGCCAGAGTCGACGAGGGCAGGTGAACGCCCTCTCAACCAGGCAGGAGCCATGTTTTCCCACACGGAAGTCATGCGATTTGTCGTAGCCTTGATCCTCTTGGTCTTGGTCGTTCCGGCTATCTGGTGGTGGACCAGAGTTTTACGCATCTCCCGTACAAAGCTCGGGACGCTTATCCGACAATTTCGGCGCCGCGTTCGTGCCCGAATTAGGCATAGCGCCCTCCGGCTGCTGACTGACGACAGCACACTCCCCTCGACAGAGAGCCGCCGCACAGAATAGGTAGGGCGTGTCCGGGGTCGGCGGTCAGGTCACTGCCAGTGCGTCGCCACGCCCTAAGAGGGCCGGGAGCTCGCCCTCAAGATGGCCCGGCTTGTCATCAAGGCGACCCAGCCCGATGACGCGGCCCGCACCCGGCTGCGTCCCCAGTACGCGGAGAACCCCGACTCGCTCGTCGCCGTCGCCCACGTGGTCGCCGTCGAGTTCGCCACCATAGCGGCCGCCTCGAATTCGCCGGCGCCCTGGTGCAGGCGCGGCCTGGGCGTTCGTGCAGTTCGTCCGGTACGGAGCCGATCGGCTGCGCAGCCGGAACGCCCTGCCCAGAGGCCTGGCGCGCCCCTCCGCTCCAGGGACTTTTCTGGGACTTTCAGTGCTGTCCGAGGGACTTCCCAGGGACTTTCCGCCGCGTAAGACGGCAAGCCCGTGAAAGACCGGAAAGGGCCTCCGTCGCAGATCAGAGGCCCTTTCCAAGGCAAAGCCGCAGGTGGCGGCGGACGAGTCGGCCTGTACGCCGGGTTCTGTCTCCCGTGGGCCTTGCGGCCCGCGGGGAGGCGGCCATCCATCTAGGGCCGACGTTGCCGTCGGCCTCGTGCGGTCTACCCGCGGACTCGGGCGGGCAGCCCTCGATCATCCGCGCAGAGCCGCCTTGCGGTGGCTCCTCTTGACCTTGCTCCGGGTGGGGTTTACCTAGCTGCCCAGGTCACCCTGGGCACTGGTGGTCTCTTACACCACCGTTTCACCCTTACCGGGCGCCTTGCGGCCCCGGCGGTCTGTTTTCTGTGGCACTGTCCCGCGGGTCACCCCGGGTGGGCGTTACCCACCACCCTGCCGTGTGGAGCCCGGACGTTCCTCGGCGGGACCCCGAAGGACCCCGACGCGACCGCCCGGCCGGCTCGTCCGCCGTAGTGACCATGGTACCGGCCCGGACGGGGCGGCTCAGACGAAGCGGGTCGTCTCCAATGAGAAGGAGAACGGAGCGGGCAGGTCGAGCTGCTTGCCGAAGGGGACCGTGACGTGCTGGCGGTAGTCGCCGTTCTCCGGGTCGCTGAAGAGCGTCACGTCGCTGTTGTCCCGGTCGACGAGGAGGTAGAGGGGGATGCCGCCGCGGGCGTAGCAGTGGCGCTTGGCCTTGCGGTCCCGGTCCGGTTTGGTCGAGGTGACCTCGATGACCATGGACACGCCGTCGCACGGCATCCAGGACTCGGCCCCACGGAAGAGGTCCAGCTCGGTGGGGGCGAATGTGCCGTCCGGAATCATATGGTTCCGTACGCACAAGCCGCCACGGGGGACGGTGAGGCCCTTGTTCCCGGAGTAGTCCATGTCCGTTGCGGACTGCCTGATCACCTGCTTCAGGATCAGGTTGATGTAGCTCTCGTGGTCCCCGTCCGGCGGCGGGGTCACGACGATTTCCCCCTCGATCAGCTCGGCCCGGAAGCCTTCCGGCGTATCCAGGGCCAAGAAACCCTCCAGCAGGACGTGGTCGTGGTCCTGCGTGAGCGGTTCGTGTGCCATGGCGCTCATGCCACCCTCTTCCCTGTCTCGCCGCCAGCGTAGGTACCGAGGGGGTCGATACCCGGCGTAAAGGGCCTTCCTCACTCGATCGTGTCACAGAAGCGCGCACGCCGGGGCGGCTCCGGTGGGCGATCTTGCCCCCTCGACAGACCGCGCCGCGCCCGGGGACACTGCCTGGACGGCTGGACCCCCTCCTTCCACGGCGAGGACACCGTGAGCGACGACCGCGTGAACAGCGACTGGTGGCGGCAGGCCGTCATCTATCAGATCTATCCCCGCAGCTTCGCCGACTCCGACGCCGACGGCATCGGCGATCTGCCCGGCATCACCGGTCGGTTGCCGTACCTCGCCGGCCTCGGCGTGGACGCCGTCTGGCTGAGCCCCTTCTATCCGTCCGCGCTCGCCGACGGCGGCTACGACGTGGCCGACTACCGCGACGTCGATCCGCGGCTCGGCACCCTCGACGACTTCGACCGGCTGGTCGCGGAGGCGGACCGGCTCGGGCTCAAGGTGATGGTGGACATCGTCCCCAACCACACCTCGAACGACCACGCCTGGTTCCAGGAGGCCCTGCGCGCGGGCCCCGGCGCCCCGGCCCGCGAGCGGTACGTGTTCCGCGAGGGGCGGGGGCCGGGCGGCGGGCTGCCGCCCACCGACTGGGTCTCGTGCTTCGGCGGCCCCGCGTGGACCCGGCTGCCCGACGGGCAGTGGTACCTGCACCTCTTCGCCCCCGAACAGCCCGACCTCAACTGGGACCACCCGGAGGTCCGCGCCGACTTCCTCACCACGCTGCGCTTCTGGTCCGACCGGGGCGTGGCCGGATTCCGGGTGGACGTCGCGCACGGGCTGGCCAAGGACCTGGCCGAGCCGCTGCGCGACATAGGCGACGTGCCCGGCTACGAGCCGGAGGACCTGCCGGAGGACGGCAGCCATCCGCTGTGGGACCGGGACGAGGTGCACGGGATCTTCCGCGAGTGGCGCACGGTGTTCGACGAGTACGACCCGCCGCGGATCGGGGTCGCCGAGGCGTGGGTGCGCAACTCCCGCCGGATGTCGTACGCCCGCGCCGAAGAGCTGGGCCAGGCGTTCAACTTCGACTTCCTCAACGCCCCGCTCAACGCCCCCGCCCTGCACTCCGTCATCGACGGCGCGCTGTCCGCCGCCCGGGAGGCGGGCGCCTCGGCCACCTGGGTCCTCTCCAACCACGATGTGATCCGGCACCGCAGCCGACTCGCCCTGCCGGACGATCTCACGGGCGCGGGCCGGGACGCCTGGCTGCTGGCCGACGGCCGGGAACCGGAGACTGACCTCGCGCTGGGGCTGCGGCGAGCCCGTGCCGCGACGCTGCTGATGCTGGCCCTGCCCGGTTCGTCGTACCTCTACCAGGGCGAGGAACTGGGACTTCCGGAGGTCGCCGACCTGCCCGTGGACGTGCTCCAGGACCCGACCTGGGAGCGCAGCGGCCACCGGGTCAAGGGCCGCGACGGCTGCCGGGTGCCGCTGCCGTGGGCACGTACCGGCCCCTCGTACGGCTTCGGCGCGGGCGGCGCGTGGCTGCCGCAGCCGGAGGGGTTCGGGGAGCTGTCGGTCGAGGCGCAGGAGGGGCGGGCCGGTTCGACGCTGGAGCTGTACCGGGAGGCGCTGCGGCTGCGGCGGGAGCTGCGGCGCGCGGGGACGGACGAGGCGGTGGAGTGGCAGGGCTCGGTCGCGGAACTGAGCGCCGGGGTGCTGCACTTCCGCCGCCCCGGCGGCTGGCACAGCGTCACCAACCTGTCGTCGGCCGCCGTCCCGCTGCCCGCGGTGGGCGAGGTGGCCCTGAGCAGCGAGCCGTTGTCGGATGAGCTGCCGCCGGACACCACGGTGTGGCTGCGGGAGGCGGGTGCGTAGGCCGTAGGCTGCGGGGCTGGGGTGGCACGACCGGTGCCGCCCCGCGCCGTACCGCCGAAGCTTTCGAGGAGAGACCGTGCTCGTCCTGCTGCCGCCGTCCGAGGGAAAGGCCACGGGAGGCTCCCGATCCCCGCTGGACCTGGGATCGCTGTCGCTCCCGGGCCTCGGCGAGGCACGGGCCCGGGTCCTGGACGAGCTGGTCACGCTGTGCTCGGGCGACGAGACGAAGGCGGCCGAGGTGCTGGGGCTCAGCGCGGGGCTGCGCGGCGAGGTCGCCAAGAACGCGGCGCTCCGGTCGGCCGGGACACGGCCCGCCGGGGAGATCTACACCGGTGTGCTGTACGACGCGCTCGGCCTCGCCTCCCTCCCGGCCCCCGCCCGAGCGCGCGCCGAACGCTCGCTGCTGGTCTTCTCGGGCCTGTGGGGCGCGGTACGGATCGATGACCACATCCCGTCGTACCGCTGCTCGATGGGCGTCAAGCTGCCGGGCCTCGGCGCGCTCGGCGCCTTCTGGCGTACGCCGATGGCCACCGTCCTCCCGGAGGCCGCCGGGAACGGCCTGGTCCTCGACCTGCGGTCGGCGGCGTACACGACGGCGTGGAAGCCGAAGGGAGAGGTCGCGGAGCGCACGGCGACGGTGCGGGTGCTCCAGTCGAAGATCGTGGACGGGGTGGAGAAGCGGTCCGTGGTGAGCCACTTCAACAAGGCGACCAAGGGCCGCATGGTGCGCGACCTGCTGACGTCCGGGGCCGAGCCGGAGGGCCCCGGGGAGCTGGTGGAGGCGCTGCGAGGGTTCGGGTACGTGGTGGAGGCGACGGCTCCGGAGCGGGCGGGGCGGCCGTGGGCGCTGGATGTCGTGGTGACGGAGCTTTAGCCCGGGCCCGGCCGGAGCTGGGGAACCGGTGGCGCGTGCGGGCGAACGCCGCCCGCGCCCCGGCCGCCGGGCATGCGGCAGGGTCCGCCGACGCGTGCGGACGCGTCGGGCCGGGCCGTGGGGGCGGGCGGCGCCGTGCGGAGGTCGGCCTACCGCCCGCACCCTGCGTCATTGCATTCTCCGCAACGCGCGTTGCGGGTCATGCCACCCGCCCGCAGAATGGTCCCGTGACTGACACCGCGCCCTCCCCCTCCCTACTCGATCTCGCCCCCGTCATCCCCGTCGTCGTCATCGACGACGCGGCCGACGCGGTCCCGATGGCCCGTGCCCTGGTCGCGGGCGGGCTTCCCGCGATCGAGGTCACCTTCCGTACCCCGGCCGCCGCCGACGCCATCCGGGCGATCGCGGCGGAGGTGCCGGAGGCGATCGTCGGCGCGGGTACGGTGCTGACGCCCGGCCACGTGGACACCGCCGTCGCGGCCGGGTCCCGCTTCCTGGTCAGCCCGGGCTGGACGGACCGGCTGCTGGGCGCCATGCGGGATTCGGGGCTTCCGTCGCTGCCGGGCGTCTCGACCACGTCCGAGGTCGTGGCGCTGCTGGAGCGCGGGGTGACCGAGATGAAGTTCTTCCCGGCCGAGCCGTCCGGCGGTACGGCCTACCTCAAGGCCCTCGCCTCCCCGCTCCCGGACGCCCGCTTCTGCCCCACCGGCGGCGTCAACGCCCACCGCGCCCCCGACTACCTCGCGCTCCCCAACGTGGGGTGCGTGGGCGGCACATGGATGCTGCCGCCGGACGCCGTGGCGGCGGGCGACTGGGCGCGCGTGGAGTCCCTGGCGCGGGAGGCGGCCGCCCTGCGGTAAAGCGCGGGACGGACGCCTACCGCAGGTGGGACGTGTCGTTCAGGAGGCGCAGCGAGGCGTTGCCGTCGCCGTAGTACGCCACCGCCGACAGGGACGCCGCCGAGAGTTCCATGCGGAACAGGGACTCCGGCGGGGCGCCGAGGGCCAGCCGGGTCAGGGTCTTGATCGGCGTGACGTGGGTGACGAGGAGCACCGTGCGGCCCGCGTAGCGGGCGATCAGCTTGTCGCGGGAGAGGGCGACGCGGCGGGCGACCGTGGCGAAGGACTCGCCGCCGCCCGTGGGGGCGGTTTTGGAGGAGGCGAGCCAGGCGTCGAGGTCGTCCGGGTGGCGGTCGCGCACCTCGGCGAAGGTCAGGCCCTCCCAGGCGCCGAAGTCCGTTTCGCGCAGCCCCTCGTCGACGCGGACGTCGAGGCCGAGGCGCGCGGCCACCGTCTCGGCGGTCTCGCGGCAGCGCTTCAGGGGCGAGGTGACGATGGCCTGGATGGTGCCGCGCGCGGCGAGGGAGGCCGCGACCAGCTCGGCCTGGCGGTGGCCGATGTCGGAGAGGCCGGGGTCGGTGCCGCCGCTGCCGGAGAAGCGCTTCTCCGGGGTGAGCGGCGTCTCGCCGTGCCGGAGGAGGACGAACGTGGTGGGCGCGCCCAGGTCGGCGGAGCCCCAGCCCATGACGGGGGCCACCGCGGCCGACGGGGCGTCGGGGGCGGCGGGCTCGGCGAGGGCGTCGTCGGCGGGGGCCTCGGGGGCGGCCGCCGCGAGGGTGCCGCCCGGCGGCACCTTGGGCTGCCACTGCTCACCCCGCTTGCCCGCGTCCATGGCCTCGTTGGCGAGCCGGTCCGCGTGCTTGTTCTTCTCGCGCGGGATCCAGCCGTACGTCACCTGGCCGGGCGGCAGGAGTCCCTTGGCCTCGGCGGCGAGCGGCCGCATGTCCGGGTGCTTGATCTTCCAGCGGCCGGACATCTGCTCGATGACCAGCTTGGAGTCCATCCGGACCTGGACCTCCGCCTCCGGGTCGAGGGCGTGGGCGGCCCGCAGACCGGCGATCAGGCCCTTGTACTCGGCGACGTTGTTGGTCGCGGTGCCGATGTACTCGGCGACCTCGGCGAGCGGTTCGCCGGTCACCGCGTCCAGGACGACCGCGCCGTACCCGGCGGGCCCCGGGTTGCCCCGGGAGCCGCCGTCGGCCTCGACGATGAAGCGACGCCGTGCCATCGGCCTTACAGCCCCGACTCGGGCGTACGGACCAGGATCCGGCGGCAGTTCTCGCACCGCACCACGGCGTCGGCGGGGGCCGAGCGGACCTCGTTCAGCTCGGTGATGGCCAGCTCCTGGCGGCAGCCGTCGCAGCGCCGCTGGTAGAGCCGGGCGGCGCCGACGCCGCCCTGCTGCTCGCGCAGCTTGTCGTAGAGCTTCAGCAGATCGGCGGGGATGGTCCCGGCGATGACCTCGCGCTCCTTGGTGACGGTCGCGATCTCGGTGTCGATCTCCTCGGCCGCCGCGTCGCGCCGCGCCGTGGCGTCGCTGATCTTGGCCTGGAGGGACTCCACCCGGCCGGCCAGCTCGGTGGCCCGCTCCTGGGCGGCCTCGCGGCGCTCCATGACCTCCAGGACGACGTCCTCAAGGTCGCTCTGGCGCCGGGCGAGGGAGGCGATCTCGTGCTGGAGGTTCTCCAGGTCCTTGGGCGAGGTGACGGCCCCGGAGTCCAGGCGCTTCTGGTCGCGGGCGGCGCGCTGGCGCACCTGGTCCACGTCCTGCTCCGCCTTCGTCTGCTCGCGGGCGGTGTCGCTCTCCTCGGTCTGGGAGGCGACGAGGAGGTCACGCAGCTGGGTGTGGTCGGCGGTCAGGGTGTCGAGTTCGGCGTGCTCGGGCAGCGTCCGGCGCTTGTGCGCCAGCTGCGAGAGCCGTACGTCGAGGCCCTGGACGTCGAGCAGGCGGATCTGGTCTGCGGGCGCGGCGTTCAGCGGGGGGCTCCAGAGGTGGTCGTAGGGGACGGAAGAGGCGGGCCTCAAGCCGGTGAGGCCGAGGCGGGGTCGGGCGCGAAGGCCCGGAACGGGGCGGCGGCCGCGGCGTGGGCCGTCCAGGGGTCGGTGACCTTGCGGGACACATGGGTGCGCAGGTCCCAGCCGTGCCGGTCGGAGACCTCGTCGAGCTGTGCCGCGGCCAGCTCGGTCCACGGCCATTCGGTGGCCCAGTGGGCGGCGTCCACCAGCGCGAGGTCGCTGTGCTCGCGCGCTTCGGAGGCCGGGTGGTGGCGCAGATCGGCAGTGAGGTACGCGTCGACTCCTGCGGCGCGCGCCTCGGCGAACAGGCCGTCCCCGGAGCCACCGCAGACGGCGACGGTACGGATCGTACGGTCCGGGTCGCCCGAGGCGCGGATGCCCTGCGCGGTGGCGGGCAGCCGGGCGGCGGCGCGCTCGGTGAACTCGCCCAGCGTCTCGGGGCGGTCGAGTTCGCAGATCCGGCCGAGCCCCTGGCGTCCGGTGGGGTCGGCCGGGTCCGGCACCAGCGGGCGGACGGGCCGCAGGTCGAGCGCCCCGGCGAGGGCGTCGGAGACGCCCGGGTCGGCGCGGTCGGCGTTGGTGTGCGCGACGTGCAGCGCGATGTCGTTCTTGATCAGGGTGTGCACCACCCGCCCCTTGAAGGTGGAGGCGGCGACCGTGGTCGTGCCCCGCAGATAGAGCGGGTGGTGGGTGATCAGCAGATCGGCGCCGAGCGCCACCGCCTCGTCGGCGACCTCCTGGACGGGGTCGACGGCGAACAGGACGCGGCTGACCTGGGCATCGGGGTCCCCGCAGACCGTCCCGACGGCGTCCCACTGCTCCGCCCGCTCGGGCGGCCAGAGGGCGTCGAGGGCGGCGAGGACATCGGTGAGAGCGGGCACGGGGCAAGGCTACCTCCCAGATCACCGGGAAGCCTTGCCCCTGCCTTCACTCAGCGCGACCGCTGCTTCATGGCAGACCTGAAGGGGGATCAGCGGACCAGGTAGCCGCGGAGGTCGTCCAGCACCCGGTCGGCGGCGGTGACGCCGAGGCCCAGGTACCAAGTCTCGTCCTTGACGTTCTTGGCGTGGCCCGCCTTGACCGCCTCGAGCTTCTTCCACAGCGGGTTGGACTCCGCCTGGTCGCGCTTGGTGGCCTTGGGGTCGCCGTAGACCCCGGTGAAGATCCAGTCGGCGTCGGCCTCGTTGATCCGCTCCGGGCCGATCTCCGTGGCCAGGTCGTCGACCTGCTGGTTCTTGGGCCGGGGCAGGCCGACGTCCTGGAGGATCGTGCCGATGAAGGACGCCTTGGCGTAGAGCCGGGTGAACTCCGGCATGAAGCGCAGCATGGTGACGGTCGGCTTCTTCGGGCCGATGTCCTCGCCCAGCTCCTTCGCCTTCGTCTCGTACGCGTCGAGCTTGCGCTTGGCCTCGGCGGTGCGGTCAAGGGCCGCCGCGTTGAGGAGGTAGTTCTCCTTCCAGGTGAAGCCGGGGCGGATGGAGAAGACGGTCGGGGCGATCTGCTTCAGCTCGTCGTACAGCGGCTCGGCGCGCAGCTTGCTGCCGAGGATCAGATCGGGGCGGAGGGCGTTGATGGCCTCCAGGTTGAGGTTGTTGATGGTGCCGACGTTCTTCGGGTTCCCGGCTTCCTTCTTGAGGTAGCCGGGGATGGCCTGGTCGCCCTCGGAGGGCGCGTAGCCGACCGGCTTGACGCCGAGCGAGACGACGTTGTCCAGCTCGCCGACGTCGAGCACCACGACCCGCTTCGGCTTGCTCTTGATCTCCGTCTTGCCCATGGCCTGGGTGATGGTGCGCGGGAACTGGCCGGGCTTCGCGTCGGTGCCCATCTTGGCGGTCTGCTCGGCGGCCTTGCCGAAGTCCTTGCCGCCCTGCGCGACGGACTTGCCCCCGCCGCCGTTCCCCTTGGCGCCGTCCTTGCCACTGTCGGACGCGCCGCAGGCGGCGAGGGAGAGGGCCCCGGCGAGGGCCATGGCGAGGGCGGCGCTGCCGCGGCGGCGTACGGACATCTGGTGCTCCAAGGGCGTGCGGAAGGGATGTGGCACTGAGGCGTGCGGCACTGAGGCGTGCGGCACTTAGGCGCGCCTTACTTTAATCGCACTGCGGAGCGGCCACTTACAGCACATTCATCCCCGACCTCTCAGGCGAATCGGTCAACAGCCACACGTAAGGGTGGAGCCGACCTCTTATCGGCCACCGGGAGGGGGTACGAAACCTACGTTCAGTGGCCGGAGGTGACTGAACGATGACCGCCTGTGCCTTCGACGCCGCCCTCACCACGGGAGTCAGCGCCCGGCCACGAGAAAGGTCCACGGATTTCACCATCACCCCGGACCGTTCGTACGGTGCGCGGCTCACGCTCGGCGGCGACACCGGCTGCTGGTTCCCCGAGCGCTGGACGCTGGACGGGCCCGAGCCGTACGCCGTGCCGCTGCCGGGCGCCCAGCCCGAGGAGCCGGACAGCGAAGTGCTGCCGCTCTCCGACGGGCAGGTGCTGATCCACCGCCGGGTGGCCGGGCACCACGCCTTCTCGCTGCTCTACCCCACCGGCCCGGGGACGGGCGAGCGGGTGCTCGGCGGCATCGACCGCGCCGACGTCTCGCTGCTGCCGCCCGCACCCGGCGGCACCTGTGCGTACGCGCTGGGGCGCGGCCCGCGGTCCACCTCCGTGTGGCTGATCCACGGCGGCGCCCGCGGGCTCCAGCACCTGGCCGAGGTGCCCGGCCGCTGCACGGGCGGCGCCTGGCTGGACCGCATGGGGCGGCTGCTCGCGCTCGACCGCGAGCTGGACGGCCGTACGAAGACCATCGTCGTCGACCTCGGGCGCGGCGGCGAGACCAGCCCGCTGCTCCAGATCACCGAGCGCAGCAACGACCGGCTGCTGCTCGCCGACCCCGACAGCGGTCTGCTGCTCGTACGGTCCGACGCGCCCGGCGACGAGCGGCTCGGGTGGTGCGTCCTGGGCAGCACCCTCCCGGTCCGCTTCCCGGACTGTCTGCGCCCGCCCGCCCAGGCGACGGCCACCCCCTTCGCGATCCAGCCGGGGCAGATGCTGACGCCGGAGGCGTGCGCGGTGGCCATCCGCATCGACGCCGCGGCGGGCGGGCGGCCGTGGGTGGGCGTATGGCGGCCGTCCGAGCGGCGGTTGCGCCAGTTCTCGGCGCCGGAGGGCTGGCTGGCCGGGTCCGGCCTGTGGAGCCGGGACGGCGAGCTGTGGCTGCCGTACGCGACGCGGCAGGTGCCGTGCGGGCTGGCGCGGGTGTGGCTGCCGGAGGCCACGGCGCCGCGGGCGTCCGCCGGATCACCCGCGACCCCTCGGGTGATCCGGCGGGTCCCCCGCCCCGCCGCCACCCCTGCCCGCGGGGCGGAGGTGTCCGGGATCACGCCGTGGCGGAAGGTGAGCGGCGAGGGCACCGGGGCTGATGCGGTCACCCATGCGAGCGCGGGCCACGGCGTACGTGCGGGCGCGAGCCTTGGCGCGGGAGCGGGCACGGATCCGCGTGCGGACTGGGGCGCGGGCGCGAGCTTCAGTGCGGGCGCGAGCCTGGGCGCGGGCGTACGCAGGAGCCTGGGCGCGGGGGCGGACACAAGCCCGGGCGGGGGGACGGACCCAGGCGGGGGCCTGGACACGGGTGCGCGCTTCGGCGCGGGCGCGAGCTTCGGTACGGGTGCGCGCGTGGGCGCGGACACGGACCTGGGTGCGGACGCGAGCGCGGGTGCGCGCGTGCGCGAAGGCACGGCCCCGGACGCAGGCGCGGGCCCTGACACGGGTGCAGGCCCGCGCGCGGAGAGTGCGGGCGCGGATGCGAGCGCGGGCCTGGGCACGGGTGCGCGCTTCGGTGCAGGCGCGAGCCTGGACACGGACCCGGGTGCGAGCGCGGGCGCGGGCCTGACCCCGGGGGCGCGCTTCGGTGCGAGCGCGAGCCTGGGCACCGATCCGCGTGCGGGCTGGGGCGCGGGCGCGAGATTCGGTACGGGCGCGCGCGTGCGCGGGAGTGCGGACCCGGACGCGGGCGCGAGCCTGAGCGCGGGGGCGGGTGCGCGCTTCTGTGACACGGGCGCGAGCGCGGGCCTGGAAGCCGCTTTCGGTGCGGGCACGGGCGGGGGGCGGGGGGAGTCCGGGGTGGAGCCGTGGGTGGGGACGGGGTGCTGGCCCGGGGTCGAGCAGGAGACCGGCCAGGAGTCCGAGCTGACCGTGGTCGCCCCGCGGCCCGTACCGCTCCAGCAGGCACCTCTCGCCAGGTCACGGGAGCCCCGGCCACCCCGCTGGGTCCGCGATCACCGCCCTGGTTAGACTCGGTCGCTGGGGCTGCGCAGCCAGGTTCGGCAGGCGCATATCGACGTTGTGGCGGGCCCCTCGCACAGTACGGAGCGATCTACCGGGGTGACTTCCCACATGTCCGAAGCCCGAACCGACATGACCCAGGCGCGCCCGCAAGAGGTGGCCACCGCCGAGGCCGATGCCGCCGCAGGCCAGGGCAAGCACCGGGGGCAGCAGGCCGCGTCCGAGGAGCCGCAGGCTCCGGCGCACGGCCGCCACCGCCGTCCGAGCGAGAACGCCTCGTAAGCTCGTAGGACGGTCGGGAGCACATCCCCCACCCCTCCCTTTCCCGCAGCACACGCTCACGGCTACGGGGTAGGGAGGGGTGGGCCGTTTCACGCCCGCTGCGTCACGCCCGCCGCCGCGTCACCCCCGCTTCAGGCTCAGCACCTCCAGCGCCGCGAACCCCTCCCCGCGCCGCTCGTCGAAGTACGGCGTGAGCAGGCCGTCCAGCTCGCCGAAGCCGAAGACGTCGCCCGCCGCGTCCAGCTTCGCGGCCACCCGCGGCCGTTCCACGATCGCCACCATGCCCCCGTGGACCACGAACACCTGGCCGTTCACCGCCGTCGCCTGCGGGGAGGCGAGGTAGCCGACCAGGGGGGCCACATGCACGGGGGACAGCGGGTCGGGGCGGTCCTCCGCGAGGTCGATGTCCGGGAAGACGTCCTCGGTCATGCGGGTGCGCGCCCGCGGGCAGATGACGTTCGCCGTCACGCCGTACTTGGCGAGTGCGCCCGCCGTGGAGAGGGTCAGGCCGACGATGCCGCCCTTCGCGGCCGCGTAGTTGGGCTGGCCGGGAGATCCGGCGAGGAACGCCTCGGACGAGGTGTTCACGATGCGGCCGTGCACCGGCCCGCCCCCGGCGGCCTTGGAGCGTTCGCGCCAGTGCGCGGCGGCGAAGCGGGTGGTGTTGAAGTGGCCCTTGAGGTGGACGCGGATGACCGAGTCCCATTCGTCCTCGGTCATCGAGAAGACCATCCGGTCGCGGAGGATGCCCGCGTTGTTGACCAGGATGTCCAGCGCGCCGTACGCGTCGACCGCGAGCCGCACCAGTCCGCGCGCGGTGTCGAAGTCGGCCACGTCGCCCACGTGGGCCGTGGCCCGGCCGCCCGCCGCGCGGATCTCCTCGGCCACCTCCTCGGCGGGGCCGGCGGACGCCTCGCCGGAGCCGTCGCGCGTGCCCTGTCCGTAGTCGTTGACGACGACGGCGGCGCCCAGTCGCCCCAGCTCCAGCGCCTCGGCGCGGCCGAGGCCGCGCCCGGCGCCGGTGACGATCGCGGTCTTCCCCACCAGGGGACGTTTCAGATCTCGATGCATGTGCGCAGCGCCTCCCCCGTCCGCATCTGGCCGAGCGCGTCGTTGATCTCGCCGAGCCGCACCCGGTGGGTGATGAGCCCGGCGAGGTCGATGCGGCCCGCGCGCCACAGCGCGATGGTCCGTTCGTACGAGCGCAGCACATCGCCCCCGCCGTACAGGGACGGCAGGATCCGCTTCTCGTCGAAGAACAGCTCGAACATGCTGAGTTGGAGGAAGTCGTCCACCGCGCCCGCCCCGACGACGCACAGCGTGCCGCCGCGCCGCGTCGTCTCGTACGCGCGGCGGGCGGTGGCGGACTTGCCGACGACCTCGAAGACGTAGTCGAAGCCCTCGCCCGCCGTGACGCTGTTCTTGGCGTCGTCGAGCCCCTCCGGGGCGACCGCCTCGGTGGCGCCGAAGCGCAGCGCCGCCTCGCGCCGCGAGGCGACGGGGTCGACGGCGACGATGTGGGCCGCGCCCGCCGCCCGGGCGCCCTGCACCACGCTGATGCCCACCCCGCCGCAGCCGATGACGGCGACCGACGAACCGGCCTCCACCCGCGCCGTGTTGAGGGCCGCGCCGAGCCCGGTGGTCACCCCGCAGCCGATGAGCGCGGCGATGTCGTACGGGACGTCGTCGGGGATCGGCACGGCGCAGGGCGCCGGGAGGACGACCTCCTCGGCGAAGGTCCCGGTCCCGGCCATGCCGAAGACCTGGTCGGCACCGTCGCCCGCGTGTTTGAAGTTGGGCGTTCCGGCGTTCATGAATCCGGACAGACACAGCTGGCTCTGGCCCCGTTTGCAGGACGGGCAGTCGCCGCACGCGGGCAGCCAGCACACCAGCACCCGGTCACCGGGGCTCAGCCCGGTCACCCCGTCGCCGACCTCCACCACCTCGCCCGCGCCCTCGTGGCCGGGAACGAAGGGCACGGGCTGCGGCAGGACGCCGCTCATCGCGGAGAGGTCGGAGTGGCACAGCCCGGTGGCCCTGATGCGCAGCCGGACCTTGCCGGGGCCGAAGCCCACCGCCTCGATGTCGTCGAGGACTTCGAGCTTGTCCTGTCCCGTCTCGTGCAGTACGGCTGCGCGCACAGCGGCTCCTCTTCGATCAAGGGATCAAGGGGTCAAGGGCTCTTGGGATCGCGCGATCAAGAGATGCGGATGTGTCGGATCGCAACGTCAGGCGTGGGTGACGACCGTGTCGCCGAGGACGGGCGCGTCGTCCCGCTCGACGGCGCTCGCCGTCACCTGGACGCGCCCCTCGTCCCGCCACATCCGGATGCGCAGGGTCTCGCCCGGGTACACCACCCCGGCGAAGCGCGTGGTGTACGAGCCCACCCGGGCGACGTCGCCGCCCAGCTCGGTGTCCACGACCGCCTTGAGGACCATGCCGTACGAGCACAGCCCGTGCAGGATCGGCTTCTCGAACCCCGCGACCTTGGCGAACCCGGGGTCGGCGTGCAACGGGTTCCAGTCCCCGGAGAGCCGGTAGAGCAGCGCCTGGTCCTCCCGGATGGCCCGCTCCACCGTGCGGTCGGGCTCGCGGGCGGGGGCCTCCAGCCGCTCGGAGGGGCCGCGCTCGCCGCCGAAGCCGCCCTCGCCGCGGACGAAGATGCGGCTGTCGCAGGTCCACAGCGGGCCGTCCGCGTCGGCCGCCTCGGTGCGCAGCACGATGACCGCGGCCTTGCCCTTGTCGTACACCGCCGCGACCCGGGACGTCTGGGTGGCGTCCCCGGTCACCGGGATCGGCCGGTGCACCTCGACGGTCTGGCCGCCGTGCAAAACGGACGCGAGGTCGACGTCGATCCCCGGGCCGTTCAGCCCCCCGGCGAGCGCCATGCGGCCACCCGCGACGGTGGCGAAGCTGGGCAGGACGTGCAGCTCGCTCTCCAGGGTGTAGCGCAGCTCATCGGGGTCGGTGGCCGGGATTCCGGCGCCGATGCCCAGGTGGTAGAGCTGGATGTCCTTGTGTCCCCAGGCGAGGGCGGTGGTCCGGGGCTCGGCCGAGACGGCCTCGGTGGCGTCGATGGGCATAGGGCGACAGCGCTCCTTGGCGGGAGGGGCGGGAAGACCCCGGCCCGCCCGTCCGCACCGTCGGCCGCGCCGGGGTCGTCACTGGTCGGCAGGGCCGCGCCGCGTTTAGAACGCGTTCTAGCCGATGGCACCCATGTATAGCCCAATCCCCCTGACGGGGGAAGACTGCTGACAGTTCGTCAGCTCCACGGAAGGCGCCCACGCCAGAACGGCCGGCTGTAACGGCTACTCGGGGCGCGAGGCCTCCCGTGCCCGAGCCTGGTGCCGGCGGGCCTTGAGCCGGTTCCCGCAGGTCTTCATCGAGCACCACCGCGCGGTGTTGGCACGGCTGCGGTCCAAGAGGAACAGGCGGCATTCGGTGTTCTCGCACGGCCGCAGACGGCCGGGCATGCGCTCCTTGACGTCCGCCCACGCGAGTACGAGTTCCACCGCGAGCCTGCGTTCCGGTGGCATCTCCACCTGCCACTCGATGCCCGACGCGCTGGGCTGCGGGACTTTGCGAACGCCCGCGAGGACGCGGCGCAGCCGGGGCTCCGCCGACGCCGACGGATCCGACTCCACCGCCTGGAGCGCGTCCCGGGCGGTGCGCAGCCACCGGCGCTCCTCGTCACCGCCGAGCCCCCCGTGCTCCCGCGCCCACCTGTCCACCTCATGGTCGTCACGCCACAGGTCCTGACGTCGGCCATCCACCACAGGGGTGCTGTTCAGCGCCTGCATGAGGGCCTGGTCGTCCAGCACGGGCCGATCACCTTCCCAGCTAACTCCATCAAGGCGTTTGACAGGTTACTCCAAGGGCGGTCTACTGAACGCGAGCGTAACCACCATAAGACCTCGAAGGGGTTAGTCATGGTTGAGATCCACCACCACTACGCGACCGTGCGGGGGCATCGCGTCTTCTACCGCGAGGCAGGACCCCGCGAGGCGCCCACACTCGTGCTCCTGCACGGATTCCCGTCCAGTTCACGCATGTTCCGCCGCCTCATCCCGGCGCTGGCCGACCGGTTCCACGTCATCGCCCCCGACCACCTCGGCTTCGGCAACTCCGACGCCCCGCCCGTGGACGCGTTCACCTACACCTTCGACGCCCTGACCGACGTCACCGAAGCCCTGCTGGCCCAGCTCGGCGTCACCCGCTACGCCGTGTACGTCCAGGACTACGGCGCCCCCATCGGCTGGCGGCTGGCCCTGCGCACCCCGGACGCGATCACCGCGGTGATCACGCAGAACGGCAACGCCTACGAGGACGGCTTCGTACCGGATTTCTGGAAGCCCGTATGGGCGTACTGCGAGAACCCGGGCCCCCAGACCGAACCCGCCGTCCGTGCCGCCCTCTCGCTCGACGCCATCCGCTGGCAGTACCTGCACGGAGTGGACCGACCCGAGCTGGTCGACCCCGACACCTGGGCCGCCGACCACCGCGAGGTCAACCGGCCGGGCAACGACCTCGTGCAGCTCGCCCTGTTCCGCGACTACGCCACCAATCCACCGCTCTACCCGCAGGTGCACGCCTACTTCCGGGAACGCCAAGTTCCGCTCCTCGCGGTCTGGGGCGCGGGCGACGAGATCTTCGGCCCGGACGGAGCACGCGCCTTCGCGAGGGACCTGCCGGACGCGGAGATCCACCTGGTTCCCGGAGGCGGACACTTCCTGCTCGAAAGCCATCTGGACACCGTGGCCGGGTACATGCGCGGGTTCCTGACCGCCACCGCATCACCGGCGTGAAGCCGGCGCAGAGTACCTAGTCCGCGCGGGCCGTGGCCGGGGTGCGCGGCAGGGCCACGGCCATCAGCACCACGGCTGCCGCGATGATCCCCGTGGCCACGACGAACGCATGCCCGTAACCCGCGGCCAGCGCCTCCGGCCCAACCCCGCCGCGGGCCGTGATCCGCTCGGCCGCGACCGTCGCCAGCACGGTCAGGCCGAGCGCACCGCCGATCTGCCGCGAGGTGTTGACCAGCCCGGACACCAACCCGGCCTCGGACGGGGCCGCACCGGAGGTGGCGGAGGCGGCGAGCGGGGTCATCATCAGCCCGGCCCCGAACGACATGACGATCGCGGGGCCCAGCACCGTACCGACGTAGGTGCCGTCCGCGTCCATCCGGCTCTGCCACGCGTAGCCGACGACGGCCAGCGAACCGCCCGCAAGCGCCAGCAGCTTTCCGTCCAGCCGGGCCATCAGCCGGGGTGCGAGCTTCGAGCCGAGGACGATCGACAAGCTGTGCGGGAGGAAGGCGAGACCGGCCTTGACCGGGCTGTAGTGCAACACGTTCTGCAAGTAGAGCGTCATGAAGTACCACATGGCGAACATGCCGCCGCCGCACACCACCATCACCGCGTTCGCCGCCGACACCGCCCGGATGCGGAACAGCCGCAGCGGCATCAGCGGTTCCTCCGTACGCGCCTCGACCGCCACGAACACCGCGAGCAGCGCCAGCCCGGCGAGCAGCGGCCCGAGCGAGGCGGCGGCGCCCCAGCCGTGCGGCTCGGTCTGCACGATGCCGTACGCGAGCGCGGTGACGCCCGCCGTGACCAGCACCGCTCCGGGGACGTCGAGCCGTCGTGCCGCCCCGGAGCGGCCCTCGGTCAGCCACACCACCGCGGCCACCAGCACCACCACGCCCACCGGCACGTTGACCAGCAGCACCCAGCGCCAGGACAGGTACTCGGTGAGCACCCCGCCGACCAGCCCGCCCGCCGCTCCCCCGCCCGCGCCGACCGCCGTCCAGGTGCCGATGGCGCGGGTGCGGGCCGCGCCGTGCGGGAAGGCGGTGGTGAGGATGGTGAGCGTGGCCGGTGAGAGCACGGCCGCGCCGAGGCCCTGGAGGGCGCGCGCCGCGACCAGTTGCCAGGGCTGCTGGGCGACGCCGCCGGCCAGGCTGGCGGCCGTGAACAGCCCGAGCCCGGTGAGGAAGACCCGCTTGCGTCCGAAGAGGTCGGCCGCGCGGCCGCCGAGCAGCAGGAACCCGGCGAAGGTCAGCGCGTAGGCGTTGACCACCCATTGCAGCGCGGTCTCGCCGAGCCCCAGGTCCGTGCGGATGGACGGCAGGGCGACGTTGACCACCGATATGTCGAGGACCACGACGAACTGACCGGCGCAGGCGGCCAGCAGCACCGCCCACGCCGGGGGCGACGCGCGCGGCGGACGGGGGGCGGAGGCGGTGGCGGAGGGAAGGGCAGGCGGAGGGGGAGTTGGGGTGGACATGGCGGTGATGCTCGCATTGTGCACGGACCCAACGCATCGGCATTTCTGCGCATTTGCGGACGGCGGCGGGTCCTAGGACCCGTGACCGGTGTCAGTCGCGGGGCAGGCCGAGCAGCCGTTCCGCGACGACGTTCAGCTGCACCTGGGTCGTACCGCCCGCGATGGTCAGACAGCGCGACATCAGGAAGCCGTGCAGCGCCCGCTCCCCCGCGCCCTCGCGCACCGCGCCACCGGGACCCAGCAGCTCCAGGGCGAGTTCGGCGACCTTCTGCTGATGGGCGGTCTGGACGAGCTTGCGGACGCTCGCGCCCGCGCCCGGCTCCACCCCGGACACCTGGCGCAGGGTGGTGCGCAGCCCGATGCAGGCGAGCGCGTGGGCCTCGGCCATGAGCCCGCCGATGCGCTCGCGCTCCGGTCCGGTGTCCGGGACATGTGCGATCAGCGCCTCCAGACCGGTGTCGAAGGTCAGCTGGTCGGCCATGTGGACGCGTTCGTTGCCGAGGGTGTTGCGGGCGACCGCCCAGCCCGCGTCCACCTCGCCCACCACCGCGTCCGGCGGGAGCAGCGCGTCGTCCAAGTACACCTCGTTGAAGAGCGATTCTCCGGTGATCTCCCGCAGCGGGCGGATGGTGATCCCGGCCGTCCGCTTCATGTCGACCAGGAAGTAGCCGAGCCCCTTGTGCTTGGGTGCCGTGGGGTTCGTACGGGCCAGCAGGATGCCGTAGTCCGCCGTACGCGCCCCCGACGTCCACACCTTCTGCCCGCTGACCCGCCACCAGCCCTCCGCCGTCCGCTCGGCCCGGGTGCGCAGCGCGGCCAGGTCGGACCCGGCGTCGGGCTCGGAGAACAGCTGGCACCAGCGGAGTTCGCCGCGGAGCGTCGGCAGCAGGAAGCGCTCGCGCTGGGCATCCGTGCCGTACGCGATGAGCGAGGGCACCACCCAGGTGGCGACGCCCAGATCGCTGAGGGCCACGCCCGCGTCGCGCAGCTCGCGCTCGATGGCGAGCTGGTGCACCGGGCTCGCGCCGAGGCCGTACGGGGGCGGCAGATGCGGCGCCGCATACCCGGTGGGCGCGAGGGCGCGCCGCGCGGCGCCCGGGTCCAGCCCGCGCACCGCCGCGATGATGGCGCGGGCCTCGCGGCGGTGGGGCTCCGCCTCGGGCGGCAGGTCGAGCCGCAGTTCGCGGCGGGCGCCGGAGGCTGCGAGGCGGGCGGCGCGCAGCCGGTGCTGTGCGCCGGTGCCGAGCAGCGCGCGGGCCGCGGTCGCGCGGCGGAGGTGGAGGTGGGCATCGTGTTCCCAGGTGAAGCCGAGGCCGCCGAGGATCTGGATGCAGTCCTTGGCGCAGCCGTACGCGGCGTCGAGCGCGGTGGCGGCGGCGAGCGAGGCGGTGAGGCCGCGTACGGCGGGGGGCTCGTCCTGCGTCCTGGCCGCGTCCCAGGTGAGGGCGCGGGCCTGCTCGACGCGGACGAGCATGTCGGCGCACAGGTGCTTCACGGCCTGGAACTGCCCGATCGGCCGCCCGAACTGCTCCCGCACCCGGGCGTGCCCGACCGCCGTCTCCAGCGCCCAGCCCGCGGTGCCGCACGCCTCGGCGGCGAGCAGGACGGACGCCAGGTCGGTGACGAGCGCGGAGTCGACGTCCAGCACCCGGCCGCCGGGGACGGCCACGCCGGAGGCGCGTACCTCGGCGGTCGGGCGAGTGGGGTCGGCGCCGTCGTGGACGCGGAGGGCGAGGGCCGCGCTGTCGACGGCCAGCCACACGGTCTCCGCGCCGCGCGCCGCGGCGAGCACGATCACATCGGCGTCCCCGGCGCCCAGGACCGGCGGCGCGCATCCGTCGAGGACCAGCCCGCCGTCCGGGCCGGGCGCGGCGGTGAGCGACCCGGCGCCGAACGCGACGGCACCGGCGCGGCTGCCGTCGGCGAGGCCCGCGACCAGTTCGTCCCGCCCGGCCCGGTGCAGTACGGCGGAGGCCAGCACGGTGGGCAGATACGGCCCGGGCAGCGCGGCGCGCCCGGTCTCCTCCAGGACGACGGCGAGGTCCGCCAGCCCTCCGCCGCCTCCGCCCCACTCCTCCGGCAGATGCGGTCCGAGCAGCCCCTGCGCGGCCAGCCCGGGCCAGTACGCGGCCCTGCCGCCGCCACCGGGTGCGGCGTCGAGCACCTTCCGCACCGCCTCCGGCGGCACCGTCCGCCCCAGCCACCCCCGCACCGCGCGCACCAGTTCCTCTTGGTCTTCCGTGACGGCGATGCCCATGCGGGCTCCAATCTGACGGGTAGTCAGGTGTGGTGCGCGCCGAGGTTCTTCCCCACCCCGCCCCTTCCCGAAACTGGAGCTCCGCCCCAGACCCCAAACCCACCGGTTTGTGGGCACCGGATGCGCCACGTCGCGAGCGCCGAATGCGCCGGTTCCCGCACACCGAACCCCACCGGTTCGCAGCACCGGAACCGCCGGCTTTGCGGTTACCGGACCCACCGGTTTGTGGGCAATCGTTCCGCGGGGCGGAACGGGTGGGCACAAACCGGCCACCGGCCCGCACGCGGCAACGAGACCCCGACCAGGGACGGCCTGGGCCGCACCACCCACCGGCTCGCACCCGGCAACGAAACCCCGGCACCCCACGCCCAGAACCACACCGCACCCGGCGGCGAAACCCCGGCACCCGTGCGGCAGGATGAGACCGTGACCCAGCCTGCCACCGCAGTCCTCGACGCCTTCGAGCGCGCCAAGGGCTTCATGCCCACCGACGAGGGGCTCGCCCTCTACGCGGCCGCCACCGACGCCACCACCCGGCTCGGTCTGCCGCTGCTCGAAGTGGGTACGTACTGCGGCCGCTCCACCATCCTGCTGGCCGCCGCCGCCCGCGAGGCCGGCACCGTCGCCATCACCGTGGATCACCACCGCGGCTCGGAGGAGCAGCAACCCGGCTGGGAGTACCACGATCCGGACGTCGTCGACCCCGAGGTCGGCCGGATGGACACGCTGCCCACCTTCCGGCGCACCCTGCACGCCGCGGGCCTCGAAGACCACGTCATCGCCGCCGTCGGGCGGTCCCCGCAGGTCGCCGCGGTCTGGGGAAAGCCACTGGGGCTGGTGTTCATCGACGGCGGGCACACCGATGAGCACGCGGCCGCCGACTACGAGGGCTGGGCACCCCACGTCGCCCCCGACGGGCTCCTCGTCATCCACGACGTGTTCCCCGACCCGGCCGACGGCGGGCAGGCCCCGTACCGGATCTACCGCCGCGCCCTCGCCTCCGGCGCGTTCACCGAGGTGTCCGCGACCCGCTCGCTGCGCGTGCTGTGCCGCACCGGGACGACCCCGCCCGTTTAGGGGGTGTCCTGCCGATCACGCCGGGCTCCCCCTGACCCCCAGCCGCTACCATCGCCGACGTGTCCAACGGCAGCTTCTTCTCCGCCTCCGGCCGCCGACGCGGCGGCACCCTCGCCCTCGTGCTGGCCACCCTGGCACCCCTCGGCCTCGGCGGCTGGCTGTTGTGGGACAACCTGGGACAGCAGGACGACAACGGCGGCGGCGCACCGGCATCCTCGGCATCCTCCCTGCCGACCGTCTCGTCCACCTCCTCGCCGCTGCCCGCGCAGCCTCCGCAGTCATCGTCGCCCTCGCCCAAAAACAAAAGCGACGACAAACCACTCACCGGCAAGGTCGTCGTGCTCGACCCCGGCCACAACCCGAACAACCGCGATCACACCGCCGAGATCGCCCGCCACGTCGACATCGGCACCGACGAGAAGGAGTGCGACACCACCGGCACGGCCACCGACGCGGGCTATTCCGAGGCGTCCTTCACGCTCGACGTCGCCCGCCGCGCCCGCACCCTCCTCGAAGCGCGCGGCGCGACGGTGAAGTTCACGCAGGACGGCGACCGCGCGTTCGGGCCGTGCGTGGACGAGCGCGCGCGGATCGGGAACAGCGCACGTGCCGACGCCGTGGTATCCGTCCACGCGGACGGCGCCCCCGCCGGGGATCGCGGATTCCACGTCATCCTGCCCAAGTCCGTGCGCGGCGGCGACGCCGACACCTCGAAGATCGCCGCACCCTCCCGGCGGCTCGGCGAACGGGTACGCGGCGAATTCATGGATGCCACCGGCAGTGAGCCCGCCGACTACATCGGCGACGGCAGCGGGTTGAATGTTCGCGGCGATCTCGGCGGTCTCAATCTCTCCACGGTTCCGAAAGTGTTCATCGAGTGCGGCAATATGCGCGACTCGAAAGACGCCGCGGAACTGACCGATCCGAAGTGGCGTGAGCGCGCGGCCCTCGGGATCGCGCAGGGCATTACGGACTTCTTGAACGGTTAAGTCTCCAACAACCGAACGCGAGGTCACGACCGGGATACCGATGCCCCACCCCCGGTCTCATCAGCTTGATTCCCCCGTACGATGGGTCCACCCCCGACGCCTTCGCGCCAACCGCGCCTGGCGGCAGCGTTCCGTATACGAGAAAACGACTAAGGACTCACGTTGAACATCCGCGCGCTCACTCGAGGCGACGGCGTGGTGATCGGAGCAGCGGTGTTGCTCTTCATCGCCTCCTTCCTCGACTTCTACTCGGCCGATTGTGACGGCGGCCCGTACTGCGACGACATCGACATGCCGAATGGCTGGGACACGGAGACGCTCTTCGTCGTCCTTCCATCGGTGTTCCTGATCGGGCTGATCGGCGCGGGGCTGGTCATCGCAGGGCGGTTCCAGCCTGAGAGCCGTAAGGTCAGCGGGCTCACCCTCGACCAGTGGGGCTCCGGCTTCGTCGTGGTCGCCGCGTGGGACTCGCTGTGGTCGCTCATGGTCACGCCGGACAAGGGCAGCCCGGGTGTCGGCGCCATCCTCGCGCTGGTGGCCACCCTCGCCAGCGCCGCGGCGGTCATCGCGACCCCGCGCGTCCCGGCCCTCAAGGCGCCGCTGATGCCCGCGGCCGCCCCGGCGGCCCCGTCCCCGTACGGCGCCCAGTCGCCGTACGGTGCGCAGGCCCCGCAGCCGGGCTACGGCTACCCGGGCCCGGGCGGCGCCCAGCCGGGTCAGCCCGGTCAGCCGCAGGGCGGCCAGCCGGGTCAGCCCTCCTTCGGCGGTCAGCCGGGCCCGGCCGGCCAGCCCGCCCAGGCCCAGGCGGCGGGCGGCTCCGACTTCGCGCCGTTCTGGTTCGCGGTGCCGGTGGCCCGGCCGCTGTACGCCGAGGACGGTTCGTCGAGCACGATCGCCGAACTGGCGCCCGGCACCTGGTACCTGGCGGTCGAGCAGCGCGGTCAGGCGCTCGTGGCGCAGACCCAGGACGGGCGCCGCGGCGTCCTCCAGGACACCACGGGCATCCAGCGCGGCTGACGGCAGCACGGCTCACGCAGCACAGCTGACACGGCCTCTCGCCCCTCCACGGGGGCGAGGGGCCGTTGCCATGTGCGCACCCGGGCCGTACAGTCCAGGCGCACACGTCCTGACGTGGCGTCAGAGAGGGGTTGTCATGCGGCTCGGCCTGGCGCTCGGCTACTGGGGCCGCGGCCCCGACCCCCGCCATCTGGAACTCGCCCGGCAGGCCGAGCAGCTGGGCTACGACTCCGTCTGGACCGCCGAGTCCTGGGGCTCGGACGCCTTCACCCCGCTCACCTGGATCGCCGCCCACACCTCCCGCATCAGGCTCGGCACGGCGATCGCGCAGATGGCCGCGCGCACCCCCACCGCCACCGCGATGCAGGCGCTCACCCTCGACCACCTGTCCGGCGGGCGCATGATGCTCGGGCTCGGCCTGTCGGGGCCGCAGGTCGTGGAGGGCTGGTACGGACGGCCGTTCCCCACGAGCCCGCTCACCGCCACCCGGGAGTACGTCGACGTCATCCGGCAGGTGCTGCGCCGCGAGGCGCCCGTACGGCTCGACGGGCGCTATCACGCGCATCCGTACGCCGGGCCGGACGCCACCGGCCTCGGCAAACCGCTCAAGCCCATCGTCCACCCGCTCCGCCCCCACCTCCCGGTGCTGCTCGGCGCCGAGGGGCCCAAGAACATCGCCCAGACCGTGCGCATCGCCGACGGCTGGCTGCCGCTGTACTGGTCGCCGCAGCGGACCCCGCTGTACGAGGCGGCCCTCGCCGAGGCGCCCGACGGCTTCATGGTGGCGCCGATGGCCCAGGCGCGGGTGTGCGACGACATCGCGGAGGAGCTGCTGCCGGTGAAGGCGATGCTCGGCTTCTACATCGGCGGCATGGGCCACGCGGCCCGCAACTTCCACGCCGATCTGATGGCCCGCATGGGCTACGAGGACGAGGCGCGCCGGGTCCAGGAACTCTTCCTCGCGGGCCGCCGTGACGAGGCGATCGCGGCGGTGCCGGACGCGTTCGCCGACGAGGTGTCCCTGATCGGCCCGCGCGGGCGCATCGCGGAACGGCTGGAGCTGTGGCGCAAGGGCCCGGTGACGGACCTGCTGGTGATCGCGCCGGACCCGGAGACGCTGCGGGTGCTGGCGGAATTGAACACGTGAGTGGTTTGGGGCCGCATACCCGGGCAACCCGTTCGGCATGTCCCGAAGTTATCGCTACGGAAACAACCAGGCGGCGACCGTCGTGATGGTCGTCGCGGACATCACCGCCGTGATCCTCGGCCTGTGGATCCTCTTCGCCCTCCTGGACGCCAACCCCGCCAACGACCTCGTGACCGTGGTCCGCGACGCGGCGGGCTGGCTCGCGGGCTGGTCCCACGACCTGTTCACGATGGACACGGACTGGCTGCGGACGGTCCTCAACTACGGTCTGCCCGCGGTGGTCTACCTGTTCATCGGCCACGCCGTGGCGGGCCGCATCCGCCGCGGCTGAGGCCCGGCACAGCCCCGTACGCCCCCGTACAGCGCCGTACAGCGCCGTACAGCCGCCTAGCCGCAGCAGTCCGAGTCCAGCCCCCGCGGCAGGTGCTCACCGCCGAAGACGGCCGTGGTCGCCTCGTCCCCGCCCAGCGCGGCCACGGCCAGCAGCAGGGAGCCCGCGGTCCAGGTGGTGCGCTCCTCGGGCCAGATGGCGTCGTCCTCGTAGACGTACCCCGTCCAGTACATCCCGTCGTCCGCGCGCAGCCGCCGCTGGATCCAGCGCAGGATCTCCACCGCGCGGTCGGACTCGCCCATCACCCACAGCGCCAGGGCGAGTTCGCAGCTCTCGCCACCGGTGACCCAGGGATTGGGCGAGACGCAGCGGATGCCCAGGCCCGGGACGACGAAGCGGTCCCAGCCCGCCTCGATGCGGGCGGTGGCGGCGGGGCCGGTGAGGGCACCGGCGAGGACCGGGTAGTACCAGTCCATCGAGTACCGGTTCTTGTCCAGGAAGCGCTCGGGGTGGTGGCGTATCGCGTGCCCGAGCAGCCCCGCCGACAGCTCCCAGTCCGGCTGCGGGTCCTCGCGGTGTTCGGCGATGGCGAGCGCGCAGCGCAGGGCCTGGTAGATGGAGGAGGAGCCGGTGAGCAGGGCGTCCGGGTCGACGGTGCCGTCGGCCTTGCGCCGCCAGCCGATCTGGCCGCCGCTCTGCTGGAGCCCCAGGACGAATTCGACGGCGGCGACGACGGTCGGCCACATCCGGTCGAGGAACGTGTCGTCGCCGGTGGCCAGGTAGTGGTGCCAGACGCCGACGGCCACGTACGCGCAGAAGTTGGTCTCGCGGCCGCGGTCGGTGGGGGCGTCGGCGGCCACCCCGGCCGGGGTGTCGGGGTAGGCGGCGTACCAGGAGCCGTCGGGGTTCTGGTGGGCGGCGAGCCAGCGGTACGCGGCCTCGGCGCGCTCGTGCTCGCCCGCGGCGTCCAGCGCCATGGCCGCCTCGACGTGGTCCCACGGGTCGAGGTGGTGGCCGCGGAACCACGGGATGGCGCCGTCCGCGCGCTGGACGGCGGCGATGCCCCCGACGGTGCGCAGCGCCTCGTCGGCGGTGAGGACGCCGGGCAGCGTCAGCCGTTCGGTACGGGGGCCGGGGCGCGGGCCGCGCGCCGTCACGCCTGGTCCTCGCTCGGCGCGTGGGGCTTGGTCGCGTACGCCACGAAGCTCTTGCCGATCAGCGGGTTCAGCGCCTGTTCGGCGAGCCGCGTGGCCAGCGGCTTCTTCATGATGTCCCAGACCAGCAGCTTGTGGTACGCGCGCACCGGCAGCGCCTTGTCGTTGTCCACTCCGAAGGCGCACTTCAGCCACCAGTACGGGCTGTGCAGTCCGTGCGCGTGGTGGGTGCCGTACGGCCGCAGTCCGGCCTCGCGCATCCGCTCCAGGAGTTCGTCGCCGCGGTAGATGCGGATGTGGCCGCCCTCCACCTCGTGGTACGCGTCGGACAGCGCCCAGCACACCTTCTCGGGCCCGTAGCGCGGCACGGTGACGGCGATCCGGCCGCCGGGGCGCAGCACCCGCACCATCTCGGCGAGCACGCCCTTGTCGTCGGGTATGTGCTCCATCACCTCGGAGATGATGACGACGTCGAAGCTGTCGTCCGGGAACGGCAGGGCCAGCGCGTCGCCCTCCATGGCGGTGGCGGTGGCCCCGGCCGGCGCCTCACCGGCCTCCTTCATGGCGGCGAACCACTTCGCGACCTCGCGTATCTCATCGCCGTTGCGGTCGAGCGCGACGACCCGCGCACCGCGCCGGTAGCACTCGAAGGCATGGCGTCCGGCGCCACAGCCCAGATCGAGGACGCGATCGCCTGCGGCGAGCGGGAAGCGGGAGAAATCGACGGTCAGCACGGGGATCTGCTTTCGTCCGGCGGGGTCGTGGGTCGGGTCGAAGCCAGGTGGGGGCGCTCAGCGCACGGCGCGGGTCCGGGCGGCGCGGGCCTGTGCGCCGATCGCCGCGCGGTAGTGCTCGACGGTGCCGCGGGCGGCCTGCTCCCAGGTGAAGCGGCGCAGCACCCGCTCCCGTCCGGCGGCGCCGAGGCGCCTGCGCAAGGCGGCGTCGGCGAGCAGCCGGTTCAGGGCGCTGGCGAGCGCGCCCGCGTCACCGGGCGGCACGGCGAGGCAGGTCTCGCCGTCCGTGCCCGCCACCTCGGGTATCGCGCCGCCGGTGGTGGCGACCAGCGGGGTGCCGGTGGCCATGGCCTCGGCGGCGGGCAGCGAGAACCCCTCGTACAGCGAGGGCACGCAGGCGATCTGGGCGCCGCGGATGAGGTCGACCAGCTCGGGGTCGCTGATGCCCTTGACGAACTCGACGGCGCCCTGGAGCCCGTAGCGGGCCATGGCGGCGGCCACCGGCCCCTCCTCGGGGCGCTTGCCGACGACCACGAGGTGGGCGGCCGGGTTGTCGGCACGGACCTTTGCGAGCGCCTCGACCAGGTGGACCAGCCCCTTGAGCGGTACGTCGGCGCTGGAGGTGGTCACGATCCGCCCGGGGATCACCGGCACGGCGGGGTCGGGCGCGAACAGTTCGGTGTCCGCGCCGATGTGGACGACGTGCACGCGCCCCGGCCGGACGCCGAGGTGCTGGACGATCTCCCGGCGCGAGGAGCCGGAGACGGTGAGCACCGAGGGCAGCCGCCGGGCCACCCGCTTCTGCATGCGCGTGAAGCCGTACCAGCGCTGCACGGAGAGGCGGCGCTTCCAGCCGTCGGCGGCGTCCAGCTCCAACTGGCGGTCCACGGTGATCGGGTGGTGGATGGTGGTCACCAGCGGGAAGCCGGTGCGCTCCATGCCCAGCAGCCCGTAGCCGAGGGTCTGGTTGTCGTGGACGACGTCGAACGCACCGCGCCGGGCGGCCAGATGGCGGCGGGCGCGCAGGCTGAAGGTGAGCGGTTCGGGGAAGCCGCCGGTCCACATGGTGGCGACCTCCAGCGCGTCGACCCAGTCCCGGTACTCCTCGATCCTGGGCGTGCGGAACGGATCGGGCTGGCGGTAGAGGTCGAGGCTGGGCAGCCGGGTGAGGGTGACGCCGTCCTCGGCGTCGAGGACCGGGTACGGCTGGGCGCCGATCACCTCGACGGTGTGGCCGAGCCGGGCGAGTTCGCGGGAGAGATGGCGTACGTAGACGCCCTGGCCTCCGCAGAACGGGTTCCCCTTGTAGCTCAGCAGCGCGATGCGCAACGGCCGGTCGCCGCCCTGGGCCCGGTCCTCCGCGGCGGCGGTGGGGGGCGCCGTCCGAAGCGGGTCGACTCCGGTCTCCTGCGCGGCCTCTGCGGTCACTCGCGCCCCCTCCTTGATGCACTTCAGCGGGAGCGTAGCCGCTCACGATTATCTAGAACAAGTTTCACTAACGGATCCCCCGCGAAGTCTCGAAGATACCTGGCGAACCCGTCGCCCCCGGCGCCGGGACGGGTGATTCCTACCACTCGGTAGCCCCTTGCGCGCGACAGCCCCGGCCGAGGTGCGGCCATATCCACGCGAGCCCGGCAAACGCCCATTCACCGACCGGCGATCGGCGCGTGACGCACCACCGGGTGACCACCTGCCTCAACTGCACAGACGGCGGACGGCGGGCTCAAGCGACACGCGACCCTAGAACGAGTTTCACTGACTCGCGCCCCTAGGCCGACCCTGCCATCATGCACGGTGTCCGTTTGTCAACCGCAGCGCAGACACTATGCACCCGAAGTGAGACAAATGACCGCAGAAGTCAAGCCGGCCTCCTTGCAGCTGACCGAGCGGCAGGAGGCGCGCCGTCGGCGCATCCTGCACGCCAGCGCCCGGCTGGCCAGCCGCGGCGGCTTCGACGCGGTCCAGATGCGCGAGGTGGCCGAGCACTCCAGCGTGGCGCTCGGCACCCTCTACCGCTACTTTCCGTCCAAGGTCCACCTGCTGGTCGCCACCATGCAGGACCAGTTGCAGCACATGCACGAGACACTGCGCAAGCGCCCGCCGACCGAGGAGGACCCGGCCACCCGGGTCGCCCAGACCCTGATGCGCGCCTTCCGCGCGCTCCAGCGCGAACCCCACCTGGCGGACGCGATGGTACGGGCCCTCACCTTCGCCGACCGCTCAGTGAGCCCCGAGGTGGACATGGTCTCCCGGCTCACCACCGCGATCATCCTCGACGCGATGGGCCTGGAGGGCCCGCCGACGGCCGAGCAGCTGTCCGCCGTGCGGGTCATCGAGCACACCTGGCACTCGGCGTTGATCACCTGGCTGTCGGGGCGGGCCTCGATCGCCCAGGTCAAAATCGACATCGAGACGGTCTGCCGACTGATCGATCTGACGGCACCGACCGAGCACATCTGACCGCCCCTCACCATCCCTCCCGCCTGCGCCCGCTGCCCGCACTCACCGGGGCAGCCACTGGGCGCACGCGCCCGGCGCACGATGGGCGCAATGGGGGCGCACACAGCGCACGATGTATCTCAAGGGCGCGCGGAGGCAGCAAGATGTGCGCCTGCGCGCCCCCCTTTGGCTTAAATTTCGCGTTCACGCCCTGGGCAATCCCGGTATTCATGAACGGCGCGCGACAGAGCGACGACGGCGTGCTACGGAACAACGTCTACAGGGGGTGAAGAACTCCGTGATTCGGGTTCTTCTGGTACATGATTCATACCTGCTGCGGTCCGCGTTGGCCGCACTGATACAAGCCGAACCTGAGTTCGAGGTGGCTTGCGCCGCATGGCGTGACGCGCGTAGCAGAGCCCGCTCCTTACAGCCACACGTCTGCGTGGTCGACACGGACTGCCCCGGCTCCGACAAGGCCGCCCGCAAGGGCGAGTTGGGCAAGCTCATGGCCGAGGCCCCGGCGGCGGAGAACGGCCCCGAGTCCGGCCTGCTCGTGCTCGCCAACGCCGGGCGCCCCGGACAGCTGCGCCGCGCGCACAAGGCCCGGGCCCTCGGGTACATCGACAAGAACGCCCCGCCCCAGCGGCTGCTGGACGGCATCCGGCATGTGGCGAAGCAGGAGCGGTTCATCGACGACTCGCTGGGCTACGGGTTCCTCAAGGCGGCCGAGATCCCGCTGACCGAGCGCGAGTTGGGCGTCCTGTCGCTGGCGGCCGACGGCGCCTCCATCGCGGAGATCGCCCGGACCCTGCACCTGTCCAACGGGACGATACGCAACTACCTGGCCGCGATCACCCGTAAGACCGGGGCGCGCAACCGGGTGGACGCCATCCGCATCTCCCGGTGTGAGGGCTGGGTCTGATCGTCGTCGCGCGGATGGTGGAGGTCTGCGCGGACGATGGCCGGGGAAGTCCTACGCCGTGTGAGGGATCGCCGTCTACCGATGGAGCGGAGCCCGCACTCGGCGAGACGGCCTGCCCCCACTCCCTCACCCCCACCGTAGGCGCCCCCACTTGAGCCTCGCTCGAACGCCCGCAGCCCCCTCGCTCCCCCTCCCCGGAGGGGGAGCGACACCTACTCGTCGGGCGGAAAGACCTGTTCACCGCTTTCGAGCAGCCGGATCGCGATGGCCTCCACCGGACATCCCTCGGCCGCCACGAGCACCGCCTCGGACACGTCCGCTTCCGGCTCCACCGGATGCGACTGACGCGCCGTGTCCAGCCGGAATCCGCCGGGGGCGCTGCTCACGCAGAATCCCGAGCCGACGCAGACGCCGCGGTCGACCTCGATCCGCCAGCGGTCCCCCATCAGCCCTGCTCCCCGTCCCACCCCTGCGGCAGGTGGATCATCTTGTGCTCCAGGTAGGCCGACAGCCCCTCCGGGCCGAACTCCCGCCCCAGGCCGGAGTTCTTGTAGCCGCCGAACGGACCGAGCATGTCCAGGCTGAAGGTGTTCACGGAGTACGTGCCGGTGCGGATGCGCCGCGCGAAGTCGATGCCGTGTGCCACGTCCGCCGTCCAGACGCTGCCGGACAGCCCGTAGTCGGAGTCGTCGGCGATCCGGGCCGCCTCCTCCTCGTCCCCGTACGGCAGCAGGCAGATGACCGGGCCGAAGATCTCCTCCCGGGCGATGCGCATCGTATTGGCCACGTCCCCGAACAGCGTCGGCTCCACGTACCACCCCGTGTCCTGGGCCGCGGGGCGGCCGCCGCCCGTCAGCACCTTGGCGCCCTCGCGCTGCCCGAGCGCGATGTAGTCCAGCGAGCGCCGCTGCTGCCGCTGCGCCACCAGCGGGCCGACCTGGGTCGCCGGGTCCAGCGGATCGCCGACCACCAGGGCCGAGGCGGCGGCCGCGAAGCGTTCGGCCAGCTCGTCGTAGTGGCTGCGCGGGGCGAGGATGCGGGTCTGGGCGACGCACGCCTGGCCGTTGTTCATCCACGCGTTGGGCACGATGCCCGCGACCGCCGCCTCCAGGTCCGCGTCCGGCAGGATCACCGCGGCCGACTTGCCGCCCAACTCCAGGGTCACCCGGGTCAGTTGGCGGGAGGCCACCTCCATCACGCGCTTGCCCGCCGGTACCGAGCCGGTGAACGACACCTTGTCGACCCCCGGGTGCCCGACCAGGTACTCGCTGACCTCCCGGTCCGCCGGAAGGATCGACAGCACGCCCTCCGGCAGCCCCGCCTCGGTCGCGATCTCCGCCAGCAGATACGCGTCCAGCGGTGTCTCAGGCGACGGCTTGAGGATCACCGAACACCCCGCCAGCAGCGCCGGGGCCAGCTTGGCGCCCGCCACGAACTGCGGCACGTTCCACGGCACGACGGCCGCCACCACCCCGACCGGCTCCCGCCGCACCAGCAGCGGCCCGAGCACCCCGGCCCGCCGCTCCTCGTACGTGAAGCCGCGCGCCACCGTGATCGCCGCGTCCCACACCATCATCGCGCCGAGCGCCTGGGCGAGGACGCTCCAGGAGTACGGCGAGCCGTTCTGCGCGCTGATGACCTTCGCGATCTCCTCGTGCCGTACGGCGATCGCGTCCTTGATCCGCGTGACGACGGCGATCCGTTCCTCCAGCGGCGTACGCGGCCACTCCCCCTCGTCGAACGCCCGCCGCGCCGCCGCCACCGCCCGGTCCACATCGGCCCGTGAGGCGTGCGGCACCCGCCCGATGACCTGTTCCGTATGCGGCGAGACGACCTCGATGGTCTCCGCCCCGGCCGGATCGACCAGCGCCCCGCCGATGAAGAGCTGCCCGTGCTCGATGAGGTCGCCCATCGCTGATGCCTCCTGCCGAAGACCGTCCGCGCACTCAGGAATCTGACCGCGAATCTGACGCTGCATCAGAACTGATACCAGTTCTAGTTATAGTGGGCAATGCATGCGCTGCCGCGGCCCGGCCGCACTCGCGAGAAGGGGGAACCCCGTGCCAGAGGCGACGGACATCACCGACCACGGCGGCGGGGTGTGGAGCATCCCCGTCCCCATCCCGGACAACCCGCTCGGCCACACCCTCGTCCACCTCCTCGACACCGACCGCGGACCGGTCCTCATCGACACCGGCTGGGACGACCCGACCGCATGGGACACCCTCACCGCCGGGCTCACCGCCTGCGGCACCGACGTCTCCGAGATCCACGGCGTCCTCGTCACCCACCACCACCCCGACCACCACGGGCTCTCCGGCCAGGTGCGGGAGGCCTCGGGCGCGTGGATCGCGATGCACGGCGCCGACGCCCACGTCGTACGCCGCACCCGCGAGGCCGAACCCACGCTCTGGCTCGACTACCTCGCCGAAAAGCTGGCCGCGGCCGGTGCCCCGGAGGAGCATCTCGCCCCGCTGCGCGCCGCCCGCGCCGCGGGGCGCCCGAGCCTCCCGGGCCAACGCGCCGCCCTCCCCGACCGCGAGATCGCCCCCGGCGAACTCCTCGACCTCCCCGGCCGTCGGCTCCGCGCCATCTGGACACCCGGCCACACCCCCGGCCACGTCTGCCTCCACCTCGAAGAGGCCCACCCCGCGGCCCTCCGCGGCCACGGCCGGCTCTTCTCCGGCGACCACCTCCTCCCCGAGATCAGCCCGCACATCGGCCTGTACGAGGACCCGGCCGACGCCACCCGCACCGACCCGCTCGGCGACTACCTCGACTCCCTGACGCGCGTCGCCGCCCTCGACCCGGCCGAAGTCCTCCCCGCCCACCAGTACGCCTTCACCGACGCCCCCGTCCGCGTCCGCGCCCTCCTCGACCACCACGAGACCCGCCTCGCGAACCTCCGCGCCCTGCTCACCACCCCGCTCACCCCCTGGCAGCTCGCCGAGCGCATGGAGTGGAACCGCCCCTGGCCCGACATCCCCTACGGCTCCCGCAACATCGCCGTGTCGGAGGCCGAAGCCCACCTCCGCCGCCTGGTCGACCTGGGCCGGGCCGAACCCGTCCCCGGCACCGACCCCGTCGCCTACCGGGCCCGCTGACCCCGGCTCACCGCCCCAGCTCCCGCTCGATCCACCCCACCCCGAAGCGCACCAGCTCCGCCGCCCCGAACAGATGACACTCGGCGGCCCCGACCCGGCCCCGGGTGCCGATGCCCGCGGCCAGCGCGTCCCGCGCGATCACCGTGAACGGCCAGGTGCCCTCGGGGACGACGGAGGAGTAGTCGTACGCCTCGTCCTCCGTGTCGATGTCACGGAAGCGCCGCCACACCCGCCGCCCGTCCACCAGCACCGGCTGCTCGTACGTGACGAACCGCTTGCCGGGCGCGTCCGCCACCGCCTCGGCGTGGTGCAGGATCGTCAGCGCGTCCAGCGGCGCCCCCAGCAGCAGCACCCTGCCGCCCGCCTCGACCAGCCGGGCCAGCGGGCTGCCGGGCCCGTGCGGGTGGTCCCACGGATGATCGGCCACCAGCCACTCGGCCCTCGCCCCGACCGCGGCGAAGCTCACGTCCGGATGGCTGCTGCGCACCGCCCCCGGCCAGTGCCGCAACGCCTCCGGCAACCGGCCGTTGGCGTGATCCGCCTCGCCGAGCGCCGGATCGTACGCGGGGTGCTCCGCGCGCACGGCCTCCTGCCACTCCGCGGGCCACGTGGCGAAGTGGTACGGCAGGGCGTCGTTCCACCCGCAGTAGGCCATGAGCGTGCCGCGCTCCCCCACGACGTCCAGCAGCGCCCCGATCACGGTCTGCGGGCCGCCGGCCACATACCCGAGGGCGGACAACTCGGTGTGGAACATGACGGCATCCCCTCCCCCACCCCCAGCGCCCGCAGATCCCCCGCCAGCCGCCCCCGCGTCACCGGCCCACCGGAACGTTCCAGAAGTCCCCATTCGTCCATGCCGCCACCCAAGCAAAACCCCCGGCCCCCGGCACCCCCTTTTCCCCCGCCGTCCCCCGACCGGCGCGTGCCCTTGGGCCTGTCGGCCACTCCCGTGCACCATGGCCCCACCACCGAAAGGGAGCGCACACGGCATGTCCCGCCACCACGAACTCAAGCACCGCGTCGTCACGTCCTTCCAACGACGCATCGGCAACCCGATCCTGTCCCGGCTCCCGTTCCAGACCCTCCTGGAAACCACCGGCCGGACCTCCGGGCTGCCCCGGCGCACCCCCGTCGGCGGACGCCGCGTCGGCAACGCGTTCTGGTTCGTCTCGGAGTTCGGCGACCGGTCGCAGTACGTACGGAACATCCGGGCCGACCCCAGGGTCCGGGTCCGCATCAACGGCACCTGGCACACCGGCACCGCCCACCCCCTCCCCGAGGGCGACGCCCGCACCCGCCTCAAGGCCCTCCCCCGCTACAACAGCACCGCGGTCCGCGCCCTCGGCACCGACCTGCTGACCGTGCGCGTGGACCTCACCGACTGATCGCAGGGGCCGCACCGAGCCCCGTTCGTCGTCTCAGCCGAACCGCAGGACACGCGGGGCGAAGGTGCCCTCGGGACCGTCGGCGCGGCCGACCGACCACACCGTCGCCGTGCCCGGCACCGGCGCCAGCCCCAGCGTCCGGGAGTCGCCCTCCCCGGCCACCGCCGGTTCGCTGTACTCGGTGAACGACTGTCCGTTCCAGGCAAGGAAATCCGGCCCGGGGACGAGCGGTGGAGAGCTGCCCGGCGGGCCCCACTTCTGCGAGCGGGCCACCGAGACCCAGGCCAGCCCGCCGGACGCGTTGGGCGCCAGTGAGGTGATCCCGCCGAAGTCGGCGGGCACGGTCACCCGATTCCACGCCTGCCCGTCCCAGCGGACCAGCAGGGGCGGGATCGGCTTGCCCGCCGGGCCGCCGACGAACCCTGACGTGCCACCCGCCCACACCTCCGTCGGCGAGACCGCCAGCACACTCCCCACGGCCGCCCGCGGGAACCCGTGCACGATCGTCTGCTGCCACGCCTGCCCGTTCCAGTGCGACACGGCCGCACCCGAGTTGGTGGCGCCCGCGGCCCAGACGTCGTCGGCCGCCAGGATGTGCAGGCCGTACACGATTCCCGGCGGCACCGGCACGTCCCGCCAGCCGCTCCCGTCCCAGCGCAGCAATACCTGCGCGCCGTCCCGCGAACCGATCAGCCAGGTCTCACCACCACCGGCGACGACCTTGGTCAGCACGACACCGCTCGGCGGCCGACTCTCGTTCCAGGCGCTGCCGTCGAAGCGGAGCAGGCGGGCGCCGCCCGCCGCGTCGCGGCCGACCGCCCAGACCGCGGTCGGTGAGGTCGCGGCGATGGACAGCAGCTCTCCCTGCCAGCCGATCCCGGGCAGACTCTGGCGCTGCCACGCGGTTCCGTCCCAGCGCAGCACCAGCGGGAAGCCCGGCGCCTCGCGGCCGACCGCGTCGGCGCCCACCGCCCACGCCCGGTCCGGCCCGAGCGCCACGGCCTCGTTCAGCCCGGCCTGTGGGCGCGCCTGTGCCGGGACCGGAACGTGTTGCCAGGACAGGGTGTCCGCCGCGGCCGAGCTCATGAGGGTCACGAGGGTCAGGGCGACGGCGAGAGCCGCGACGACAAGTCGGCGTGCCATGGTCAGCCTCCCAGCCGTTCGCTCATCAGGTTCGGTTTCGAGCCGTAGATCTCGACGGTCCCGAAGGACAGCAGTGAGAATCCGGCCTTCGCGAGTGCACGTGGTTTGACGTCGATCGCGTTGGTGCGCTCCGGGCCGTAGGAGAAGGTGGTACGGGAGCCGTCCACCCGTGCGTACTTCGACTGGAACGCGCGGTCGCTGCGCATCGGCAGCCACAGCGCGCCGTCCGGGCCGCGCACCATGGCCTCGGTGGAGGCGTCGCCCAGCGGTGGGTAGGTGGTGCGCCAGGCGTGTCCGTTCCAGGCCATCAGGTAGGTGCGGGCCACGCCGTCGGTGTACTGGCCGCCGCCGATCGTGACCCGGCCGGACGGTTCGAGCATGATCGTGTGCACGTTGCTGTTCGGCGGCAGCGACACCTTCGCGTCCCGCCACACCGTGCCGTCCCAGCGCAGGACGGTGGTCCCGGTGCTGGTGTCCGCCCAGGCCCAGACGTCGTCGGCGGTACGCGCGGTGATCCCCATCAGGTACAGCACACCGTCCGGGGTGGGCTGTGCGGTCCAGCCGGAACCGTCGTAGTGCAACACCTTCAGCCCGGTGTCGTCCTCACCGACCACCCACGCGGCACCCGGTACGGCGGTGAAGTCCTGGTAGGACCGCAGGGTCTGCGGCAGCGGGACGGCACTCCACCCTCCCGCCGACCGGCGCAGGATCTCCCCCGCGCCCGCGCGGTGGTGGAAGATCCACACCTCCTTGCCGACGAACCGCACCTTGCCGAGCGAGCCCGGCTCACCGGCGCCGGGGAAGGTGGTGTCGCGGCTCCACGCCGTGCCGTCCCACCGGAACAACATCGGCCGCGGTCCATCGGCGGCGTGCTCGTACCCGGTCGCCCACGCCTCGCCCGGCCCGCGGGCGGCGAGATCGGACACGGTCACCGGCGGGGCCGCCGTCGACACCGGTAGCGCCGACCAGCTCGGCGTCACGGCCGCGGCCGGCGACACCAATGGCGACACCAACGTGGCACACGCGATCACAAGGCAGACAAGGACCGTACGGAGACCGTTCATGAGCCCCCCAGCACGCGAAGGTCGCACAGCGTATTGGCGTTCACTCCCCCATGAACAGAGGGCATCCGGCCACGCAGGGGGTTGATGCGTCCGGTTAAAGTGGGCGGGAGAACTTCATCCGCGTTCGATCAGGGGAAGTCGGTGGAAGTCCGGCGCTGACCCGCAACCGTGAGCACGCGCCCCGCCGGGCCGTGTGAGCCGGAGCACCTGGGCGGGCGCGACGCAGGAGGCTCCCGCCGTCCGGGTGTCCGGCGGCGGCACCGTCGTGGGATGCGGAGCTGAGCCCGGTGCCATCGGCGCGACGGAGTGGTCCGCGCGCGGGTGGGCGGCCGTGCGCGGCTGCGTTACGCCCCTGATCGAGAGGCACCCCAGCCATGAACGTACGCCGCAGCGTCGCGGCTCTGGCCATCTCCGCCGCCATGTGCGCGACCGCAGCTCCCGCCGCGTCCGCCGATGACGGCAAGCGTCCGGAGGGGCTGTACGGCACGAAGGACCCCAAGTTCGACGGGGTGTGGCGGCAGTCGCTCGCGCTGCTCGCCCAGGACGCGGTGGGGGTGAAACCGGCCGCGTCGGCCGTCGACTGGCTCGCCGGGCAGCAGTGCGCGGACGGCGGCTTCGCCGCGTACCGGGCGGACACCGGGAAGGCGTGCGACCCGAAGAAGGGCGAGTTCACGGACGCGACCGGGGCCGCCATACAGGCGCTGGCCGCGGTGGGCGGCCGCTCGTCGGCGGTGGAGAAGGGCATCGGCTGGCTCAAGCGGAGCCAGAACGAGGACGGCGGCTGGGGCATGAACCCCGGCGGCACCAGCGACGCCAACTCCACGTCGGTCGCGGTCGGCGCCTTCGCCGCGGCCGGAATGGATCCGGTGGAGGTCGCGTCCGCGGCGAGCGGCAAGACGCCGTACGACGCGCTGCTCGGGCTCCAGCTGGACTGTTCGGCGAAGGCGGGGCAGCGGGGGGCGTTCGCGTACACCTCCGGGAAGGGCAAGCCCGCCGCCAACGATCTGGCCACCGTGAGCGCGGCGCTGGCCACCCGGGGCTCGGGCTTCGCCTTCGACCCGGTGGGGAAGGACGACGGCAAGAAGCCCGAGCCGCTGGCGTGCGAGGGGAAGGGCGGCGGCGCGGACCGTGCGCCGGAGGACGCCTCCGAGGCCGCGCTCGCCTACCTCTCCACCACCATGTCCGACAACGGCATGCACCTGAAGTCCACGACGCCCGGCGCCGCCAAGGCCCAGCCCGACTTCGGCGCCACCGCCGACGCGATCATGGCGCTGGCCGCGGGTGAGCACAGCGCGGCCGCGGCCAGGCCGTTGCAGTGGCTCCAGGGCAAGGACAGCGGCGCGGCGGCCTGGGCGAAGGGCGACCCGGGCGCGCTCGCCAAGCTGGTGCTCGCGGCGCACGCGGCCGGTGGGGACCCGCGGCACTTCGGCGACGTCGACCTCGTACAGCAGCTCAACGCCACCGGGCCGAAGCCCGTGGAGTCGCAGGCCTCGAAGAAGAGCGCGAAGGACGACGACGGCGGGTCGGGCAGCGTCTGGTGGATCGTCGGCAGCTGCGCGGTCGCGGGCATGGGCATCGGTTTCCTGCTCAGCGGCCGTAAGAGGCAGCAGCTTTGATGATCGGCCGTTCGGTGATCCGGCTGTCGCTCGCCCTCGTGCTGCCGCTCGTGGCCCTGCTCGCCGGTGCCGCGCCCGCGCAGGCCGACGGGTACCGCTACTGGTCGTTCTGGCAGCGGGGCGGCGACGGCGGCGGCTGGACGTACGCGGCGCAGGGCCCCTCCGCGGCCCGGCCCGACGACGGCGACATGATCGGCTTCCGCTTCGCCGTCAGCGAGGACTCCCGGGACGCCGCCGAGCCGCGCGGCGCGGCCCGCTTCGACGCGGTCTGCGACGCGGACGGTACGCCCGCCAAGGGCGGCACGAAGCGGATCGCGGTCGTCCTCGACTTCGGCACCGCGCAGGACGCGCCGGACGGCCGTACGCCGCCCACGTCCCGTACCGCGTGCGCGCGGGTGGGCGAGGACGCGACGGCCGGGGAGGCGCTGGCGGCGGTCGCGAAGCCGCTGCGCTACAACTCCTCCGCGCTGCTCTGCGCCATCGCGGGCTACCCCAAGTCGGGATGTGGTGAGGCGGTCACCGCGCGGAAGGACGGCGATGACGCGAGCGACGGCGGCCCGTCGGCCGGGCTGATCGGCGGCGTGGCCGTGGTGGTCGCCCTCGGCGCCGCGGCGGCGTGGCAGACACGCCGCCGCCGGACGTGAACGCGGCGGGGGCGGCGGGAGCCACCCGCGCGATCGGTCGCGCCGTCGGTCGGGGACGCGGCACCGCCGCCCCCAACCGGCCGCGCCCGCGCCGTACTCCCGCCCCGCGCCGTGGGGACGCGCTGCACGCCGGGGCGTGGTGGCTGTGGGCGCTGGGGCTGGGCACGGCCGCGTCCCGCACCACCAATCCCCTCCTGCTCGGGCTGATCGTCGCGGTCGCGGGCTATGTCGTGGCCGTGCGCCGCACGGACGCGCCGTGGGCGCGCTCGTACGCCGCGTTCCTGAAGCTCGGGCTGGTCGTGCTGGTGATCCGGCTGCTCTTCGCGCTGTTCTTCGGCTCGCCGATCCCCAGCACCCGGGTGCTGTTCACGCTGCCCGAAGTGCCGCTGCCCGACTGGGCGCAGGGGGTGCGGATCGGGGGGCGGGTCACGGCCGAGGGGCTGGTGTTCGCGCTGTACGAGGGGCTGAAGCTGGCCACGCTACTGGTCTGCGTCGGCGCGGCGAACGCGCTGGCCAGCCCGGCGCGGCTGCTCAAGTCGCTGCCGGGCGCGCTGTACGAGGCGGGCGTGGCGGTGGTCGTGGCGATGACCTTCGCACCGCATCTGGTGGCGGACGTCCAGCGGCTGCGCGCGGCGCGCAGGCTCCGCGGCCGCCCCGACCGCGGGGTGAAGGCGCTGCTCCAGGTGGGGCTTCCGGTGCTGGAGGGCGCGTTGGAACGGTCGGTGGCGCTCGCGGCGGCGATGGACGCGCGCGGTTACGGCCGCACCGCGCAGGTCCCGCCCGCCGTGCGCCGTACGACGGCCGCGCTGACCCTGGGCGGGCTGCTCGGCGTCGCTTGCGGTACGTACGGTCTGCTCGCGGCGCAGGGCGCGGCGTACGCGCTGCCGCTGCTGCTGGCCGGGCTCGCCGCCGCGCTGGGCGGGCTGTGGCTGGGCGGGCGCCGGTCGGTCCGCAGCCGCTACCGGCCGGACCGCTGGGGCGTGCGGGCCTGGCTGGTGTCGGGGTCGGGGGTGGCGGTCGCGGCGCTGATGATCTGGGCCGCCTCGTACGCACCGGAGTCCCTGAACCCGCCCGCCGTTCCGCTCACCGCACCGGACTTGCCGCTGTGGCCGGCGGCGGGCGTCCTGCTGGGCCTGCTCCCGGCGTTCGCCGCCCCGGCCCCGGCACGAGACCGCAACCCCGAGGAGGTCACGCAGTGATCCGCTTCGAGCAGGTGTCCGTCACTTACGACGGCGCCGCCCGGCCCGCCCTCCACGGGGTGGAACTCACCGTTCCGGAGGGCGAGCTGGCGCTGCTCGTCGGCCCCTCCGGAGTCGGCAAGTCGACACTTCTGGGCGCCGTCTCCGGGCTGGTGCCGCACTTCAGCGGGGGCACCCTGCGCGGCCGGGTCACGGTCGCGGGGCGGGACACCCGTACCCACAAGCCCCGCGAACTGGCCGATGTCGTCGGCACCGTGGGCCAGGACCCCCTCGCCCATTTCGTCACCGACACCGTCGAGGACGAACTCGCCTACGGGATGGAGTCGCTGGGCCTGCCGCCCGACACGATGCGCCGCCGCGTCGAGGAGACCCTCGACCTCCTCGGCCTCGCCGAGCTGCGCGACCGGCCCATCGCGACGCTCTCCGGCGGGCAGCGGCAGCGGGTCGCGATCGGGTCGGTGCTCACCACCCACCCCCGGGTGCTGGTCCTGGACGAGCCCACCTCGGCGCTCGACCCCGCCGCCGCGGAAGAGGTGCTGGCCGTGTTGCAGCGGCTGGTGCACGACCTGGGCACGACCGTGCTGATGGCCGAACACCGGCTGGAGCGGGTGGTGCAGTACGCGGACCAGGTGATCCTGCTGCCCGCCCAGGGCGCGGCGCCCGTCGTCGGCGAACCGGCCGAGATCATGCCGGTCTCGCCCGTGCAGCCGCCGGTCGTGGCGCTGGGCGGCCTCGCGGGGTGGACGGCCCCCGTCCCCCTGTCCGTACGGGACGCACGCCGCAAGGCGGGTTCGCTGCGGGAGCGGCTGGCTCCACTCGCACCACCCGCACCGCACGAAGCGCCCGACGGCTCACCCGCCGGGCAGGTCGAGCGGCTGTCCGTACGGCACGGGCGCGTCGAGGCGCTGCGCGGCGTCAGCCTGTCGGTGCGGCCCGGTGAGACGGTGGCGCTGATGGGCCGCAACGGGGCCGGGAAGTCGACCCTCCTCGCCGCCCTCGTCGGGATGCACGAACCGGCCGCCGGGACGGTCGGTATCGGTCCGGGCGGGAGCGCGCCGCACCGCACCCGCCCCGCCGAACTCCTGCGCCACGTGGGCCTCGTACCGCAGGAGCCGCGCGATCTGCTGTACGCGGACACGGTGGCGGCCGAGTGCGCGGCCGCCGACGAGGACGCGGGGGCGGCACCCGGCACCTGCCGGAGGCTGGTCACGGACCTGCTGCCCGAGGTGGCGGACGACACCCATCCGCGCGATCTGTCCGAGGGGCAGCGGCTCGCCCTCGCGCTGTCCGTCATCCTCACCGCCCGCCCGCCGCTCCTGCTGCTGGACGAGCCGACGCGCGGGCTGGACTACGCGGCGAAGGCACGGCTGACGACGGTGCTGCGCGGGCTGGCGGCGGACGGCCATGCCATCGTGCTGGCCACCCACGACGTGGAGCTGGCGGCCGAACTCGCCCACCGGGTCGTCATCCTGGCCGACGGCGAGGTGGTCGCGGACGGGCCGACGGCGGAGGTCGTGATGTCCTCCCCCGCCTTCGCCCCGCAGGTCGCGAAGATCCTCGCGCCGCTGCCGTGGCTGACCGTGCCGCAGGTGCGCGAGGCGCTGGAGCGGGCGCGATGACCGGGAACCGCGGGTCCTCGTCCCGGATACGGGCCGTCCGGCTCGGGCCGCGCTCGGTCGTCGCCCTCGCCCTCGTCTCCGCGATCGGCGTCGCTGCGTTCACCTGGCCGCTCCTCGCACCCGCCCACTCCGGAGTCGCCGCCCACGCCGCCGACGCGCCCTGGCTGTTCGCCGCGCTGCTGCCGCTGCTGCTGGCGGTGGTCGTGGCGACGATCGCCGACACCGGTCTGGACGCGAAGGCCATCGCGATGATCGGGGTGCTGGCGGCGGCGGGCGCGGCGCTGCGGCCGCTGGGCGCGGGCACGGCGGGCATCGAGCCGATGTTCTTCCTGATGGTGCTCTCGGGGCGGGTGCTCGGCCCCGGTTTCGGCTTCGTGCTGGGCGCGGTGACGATGTTCGCCTCCGCGCTGCTCACGGGCGGCGTCGGGCCCTGGATGCCGTACCAGATGCTGGCGATGGGGTGGGTCGCGCTGGGCGCGGGGCTGCTGCCCGGCGCCGGGCGGCTGCGCGGCCGCCGCGAGGTGGCGCTGCTCGCGGGGTACGGGGCGGTCGCGTCCGTGGCGTACGGGACGGCGATGAACCTCCAGGGCTGGACGCTGATGCAGGGGATGTCCTCGGGGATCAGCTATGTGCCGGGCGATCCGGTCGGCGCCAACCTGGCCCGCTTCGTCGCGTACTGCCTGGCGACCTCGCTCGGCTGGGACCTGCCGCGCGCGGTGGTGACGGTGGTGCTGACCCTCACCCTCGGCGGGCCGATCCTGAGGGCGCTGCGGCGTGCCACGCGCCGGGCGGCGTTCGAGGCGCCGGTGGCGTTCGAGCGCACCTGACCACAGACGACGAAGCGGGCCCGGTGCGCGGTACGCACCGGGCCCGCTCGTCACTGCCCGCTTACTGGTGGAAGATCCTGGCACCCCACTGGGCGGCCCACCTGCCGTCGCCGAACTGGAGGTTGGCGGTGCACAGCCCGGTGTCGCCGTCACAGTTCAGGGCCGTCACCGGTACGGGCGCGGCCTCGCCCCGTGGCGCCTTCACGGCTTTCTCCGCCTTGACCGCCTTGGCGGACGTCGCCGCCTGGTGGAAGATCCTCGCGTCCCACTGCGCGACCCACCTGCCATCGCCGAACCGCAGCCCGGCCGTGCACTTGTAGGTGTCACCGTCACAGTTGAGGGTCGTCACCGGGACCGGCGCCTTCACCGACGGGGCGGACGCCTTCCGGACCGCGCTCTGGTGGAACACGTTCACACCCCAGTCCGCGGACCACCTCCCGTCACCGAACCGCAGCCCGGCCGTGCACTTATAGGTATCACCATCGCAGTTGAGGGTGGTCACGGGGACGGGCGCGGCACCGGCCGCCGGGGCGACCGCGGTCGAAACCATGAGCAGGGCTCCCAGCCCCAGGAACGTACCGGTGAGCATTCGGCGAGCTGACATGTCGTCGCTTCCCTTCGACTCCAGCCACATGACAGGTGATGACGCATAAATCACCTCAAGCGGCCAATCCGATGACATCCCAGAGGTTAGCTTTTCTTAACGGCTTTTCATGTGCCAAACCTCGCATACCAGTTGAGTATCACTTGAAGCGTCGCCGATCGGTCGTGTCGGCTTCCGCGTAGAGGACGTCGCGGGCCTGCTGCGCGGCGCGGGTGATGCTCTCGCCGACGAAGTCGAGGAAGCGGGCGACGTTCTCCAGACGGGCGGCGGCCGGGCTGTCGCGACCGAGGACGCCGATGCCCTGCCGTGCGGTCTCGGCGAGCTGGGCGTTGGCCCGGGCGCTGGACAGCATCGACTGGTACCAGAGGTCGTCGTCGACGAAGTACCGCTCGCGGCGGCGTTCGTCGCGCTCCCGGCGGACGAGGGTCTGACCCTCCAGGAACGCGATCGTCTTGGAGATGGTCGCCGGGCTGACCTGGAGGCGCTGGACGAGTTCGGACGCGGTGAGGCTGCCCGTGTCGGCGGTGTAGAGGCAGACCATCACCCGGGCCATCATCTTGGGCAGGCCCGATTGCATGAGGGCGGTGGTGAACAACTCCTCGTACTCGCGCACGGCCTCGGCGTCGCGCCCGTCGGTCTGCGGGGGCACCTGCGCCCCCCGGGGCGCGGCCTGCCTGCGCCGCTGGGCGCGGCGCTCGGTGGCACGGTGGGCCAGGTCGGCGCGGTAGGCGGTGGGGCCCCCGTTCCGCATCACCTCACGCGTGATGGTCGAGGTGGGGCGGTCGAGACGTCTGGCGATCTCCGCGTAGGCGAGGCCGTCGGCCAGCCCCAGCGCGATCTGCTGACGTTCCTGCTGGGTGAGCCTGCCTCCCGGCATCGCGATCTCCTCTCGTGCTCCCCGAGGCCGCCAGCATAGCGTTCACCCTCAAAACATTGCAACGAACAGATGATCGTTGTTGCATTAGCCTTCATCGTCATTGCACCGATTCTCTAGCTTTAACCTGCATGAATGCCTACGCGACGCAACAAGACTGTTGATGAATTAGTAAACGCAACGTAGCGTTTCCGGCATCAGAAACAACGAGCAGAGGAGAGCACGATGCACACCTTCGACACCCCCACCGCCATCTCGACCGTCCTCGACATCCCCGCCGGACACGTCCGGTTCATCGCCGCCGACCGGACCGACACCACGGTCGAGGTCCTGCCCGCGGACAGCTCGAAGGGCCGCGACGTGAAGATGGCGGAGCAGACCACCGTCGAATACGGCGACGGCGTCCTGCGGATCGAAGCCTCGGCGAAGAACCAGTACTTCGGCCCCTCCGGTTCCATCGAGGTGACCGTCCAACTGCCCGCCGGTTCCCGGGTCGACGCGAAGGCGGCCAGCGCCGAACTCCGCGGCGTCGGACGCCTCGGCGACGTCGCCTTCGAGGGCTCGCACGGCTCCGTCAAGCTCGACGAGGCCGCGAGCGTCCGCCTCACCACCTCCGCCGGTGACGTCTCCATCGGCCGCCTGGGCGGCCCCGCGGAGATCAGCACCGCGAAGGGCGACATCCAGATCGCCGAGGCCGTGCACGGCACGGTCGTGCTGCGCACCCAGTCCGGCGACGTGTCGGTCGGCGCCGCCCCCGGAGTGTCCGCCTCCCTGGACGCCGGCACCACCTACGGCCGGATTCGCAACGCGCTCAAGAACACCGAAGGCGCCGACGCCGGACTGAACATCCACGCGAGTACCTCCTACGGCGACATCGTCGCCCGCAGCCTCTGAGGAGCACCGGACATGACCCACCTGGCCATCGCGGCGAACGAGCTGCGCAAGTCCTACGGCGACAAGGTCGTCCTCGACGGCGTCGACCTGGCCGTCCCGGAAGGGACGATCTTCTCCCTGCTCGGCCCGAACGGCGCCGGGAAGACCACCGCCGTCAAGATCCTCTCCACCCTCATCACCGCCGACGGCGGCCAGGCCCGGGTCGCGGGCCACGACATCGCCTCCGACCCGCAGGCGGTCCGTGCCGCGATCGGTGTCACCGGACAGTTCTCCGCCGTCGACGGGCTGATCACCGGCGAGGAGAACATGCTCCTCATGGCGGACCTGCACCACCTGCCCAAGCGCGAGGGGCGACGCACCGCCGCCGAACTGCTGGAGCGCTTCGACCTGGTCGAGGCCGCGAAGAAACCGGCCGCCACCTACTCCGGCGGCATGAAGCGCCGCCTCGACATCGCCATGACCCTGGTCGGCAACCCGCGGATCATCTTCCTCGACGAACCCACCACCGGCCTCGACCCCCGCAGCCGCCACAACATGTGGCAGATCATCCGCGCGCTCGTCTCCGACGGCGTCACCGTCTTCCTCACCACGCAGTACCTGGACGAGGCCGACGAGTTGGCCGACCGCATCGCCGTGCTCAACGACGGCAAGATCGCCGCCGAAGGGAGCGCCGCGGAGCTGAAGCGGCTCATCCCCGGCGGACACGTCCAGCTGCGCTTCGAGGACCCCGCGGCGTACGAGCGGGCCGCGGGCGCGCTGCACGAGGCCGTGCACGACGACCAGACGCTCACCCTCCAGATCCCCAGCGACGGCAGCCAGCGCGAACTGCGCTCCATCCTCGACTGGCTGGACGCCGCCGACGTGCACGCCGACGCCCTCACCGTGCACACCCCCGACCTCGACGACGTGTTCTTCGCCCTCACCGGCGGGGCCGACGTCCCCAACCAGCCCAAGGAGGCCGTCAGATGAGCACCCCTGGCTCCCACCCGCCCGACCCGGATCTCCCTCGCCGTACGCGACTCGTCCACGATGCTGCGCCGCAACCTCCTGCACGCCCGGCGCTATCCGTCCCTCACCCTGAACCTGCTGCTCACCCCGATCATGCTGCTGCTGCTCTTCGTCTACGTCTTCGGCGACACGATGAGCGCGGGCATCGGCGGCGGCGGTCCGGACCGCACCGAGTACATCGCGTACATCGTTCCGGGCCTGCTGCTGATGACCATCGGCAGCACCGTGATCGGGACCGCGGTCTCCGTCTCCACCGACATGACCGAGGGCATCATCGCCCGCTTCCGCACGATGGCGATCCACCGCGGTTCGGTGCTCGTCGGGCACGTCGTCGGCAGCGTGTTGCAGTCGGTCATGAGCGTGGTCCTCGTGGGCGCCGTCGCCGTGGCCATCGGCTTCCGGTCCACGGACGCCGGGGTCCTGGAGTGGCTCGCGGCGTTCGGGCTGCTCGTGCTCTTCGCCCTGGCGCTCACCTGGATCGCGGTCGGCATGGGCCTGGTCAGCCCGAACGCCGAGGCCGCCAGCAACAACGCGATGCCGCTGATCCTGCTGCCGCTGATCTCCAGCGCCTTCGTCCCGGTCGACGCCCTGCCCGGCTGGCTCCGGCCGATCGCCGAGTACCAGCCGTTCACGCCCGCCATCGAGACCCTGCGCGGTCTGCTGCTCGGCAGCGAGATCGGCCGCAACGGGTGGCTCGCGGTCGCCTGGTGCCTGGGGCTCGCGGTGCTCGGCTACTTCTGGTCGACCTCGACGTTCAACCGCGACCCGAAGTGACCGGGTCACCCGCCCGGACGCACGACCGCGGGAGCGCCCCCGGCCCTCGGGCCGGGGGCGGCGCGTCAGAGCCGCTGGATGATCGTCCCGGTCGCCAGCGCCCCGCCCGCGCACATCGTGATCAGGGCGAACTCCTTGTCCGCCCGCTCCAGTTCATGCAGCGCCGTGGTGATCAGCCGCGCTCCCGTCGCCCCCACGGGGTGACCGAGGGCGATGGCGCCGCCGTTGACGTTCACCTTCTCCAGGTCCTGTTCGAAGACCTGGGCCCAGGACAGCACGACCGACGCGAACGCCTCGTTGATCTCGATCACGTCGATGTCCTTGAGCGTCATCCCGGCCTTCCCCAGCACCGCCCGGGTCGCGTCGACCGGGCCGTCCAGGTGGTAGTGCGGATCGGTGCCGACCAGGGCCTGGGCCACGATCCGGGCGCGGGGGCGCAGCTTCAGCGCGCGGGCCATCCGCTTGGACGCCCACAGCACCGCACAGGCGCCGTCCGAGATCTGGGAGGAGTTGCCCGCCGTGTGCACGGCGGTCGGCATGATGGGCTTGAGCCCGCCGAGCGCCTCCATGCTGGTGTCGCGCAGCCCCTCGTCCCGGTCGACGGCCCGCCACATGCCCTCCCCGGCCGCCTGCTCGTCCTCGGTGGTGGGCACCTGCACCGCGAAGGTCTCGCGCTTGAAGCGCTCCTCGGCCCAGGCCCGGGCGGCGCGCTCCTGGGAGAGGAGGCCGAGGGAGTCGACGTTTTGGCGGGTGAGCCCGCGCCGCCGGGCGATCCGCTCGGCGGCCTCGAACTGATTGGGGAGGTCGACGTTCCACTCGTCGGGGAACGGCTTGCCCGGCCCGTGCTTGGAGCCGCTGCCGAGCGGTACCCGCGACATGGCCTCGACGCCGCAGCCGATGCCGATGTCGATGACGCCGGTGGCGACCATGGTGGCCACCATGTGGTTGGCCTGCTGGGACGATCCGCACTGGCAGTCCACGGTGGTCGCCGCCGTTTCGTACGGAAGGCCCATGGCCAGCCAGGCGGTGCGCGCGGGGTTCATGGACTGCTCTCCCGCGTGGGTTACGGTGCCGCCGACGATCTGCTCGACACAGTCGGGCTGGATGCCGGTGCGGGCGAGGAGTTCGCGGTAGGTTTCCCCCAGGAGATAGGCGGGGTGGAGATTGGCCAGCGCGCCTCCACGCTTTCCGATGGGGGTGCGTACGGCTTCGACGATGACGGGTTCCGCGGCCATGACTCGTCCTCTTCTCCATCGCGTCCGCGGGGGCTCCCGGCAGCGCCCGCGCCAGAACTAGTACGCGTTCTAGTTCCTCGCTCAGTCTGCTGAGGCCCGACCTGACGGCGCAAGGGTTGTGCACAGGGCGACTTGGAGCGTCCACCCCAAGAAGGCCCGCCATGGCCCTTGCTAGTTATAGAACCCGTTACTACCTTCTGGACACTTTCTGATAGGCCGTCAGATATGGAGGGCCGATGTCCTGCCCAGCGCTCCCCGAAGGCTTTGACTTCACCGACCCCGACCTCCATCAGCACCGGGTGCCACTCCCCGAGTTCGCCCAGTTGCGGCAGACGGCCCCCGTGTCATGGATCCCCCAGCGGCACGGCATCGCCGGGTTCGAGGACGACGGCTACTGGGCCGTCACCCGGCACGCCGACGTCAAGGAGGTCTCGACCCGGCCCGAGATCTTCTCCTCGCACCGCAACACCGCGATCATCCGCTTCAACGAGCAGATCCAGCGCGACCAGATCGAGGTCCAGAAGCTGATCATGCTCAACATGGACCCGCCCGAACACACCCGGGTCCGCCAGATCGTCCAGCGCGGCTTCACCCCGCGCGCGATCCGCTCCCTGGAGGACGCCCTCCACGACCGCGCGACACGCATCGTGGCCGGCGCCAAGGAGAGCGGCACCGGTGACTTCGTCACCGACATCGCCTGCGAACTCCCCCTCCAGGCCATCGCCGAGCTGATCGGCATCCCCCAGCAGGACCGGTCCAAGATCTTCGACTGGTCCAACAAGATGGTCGCGTACGACGACCCGGAACTGGCCATCACCGAGGAGATCGGCGCCGAGTCGGCCATGGAGCTGATCTCGTACGCCATGAACCTGGCCTCCGACCGCAAGCAGTGCCCCGCGAAGGACATCGTCAGCGCCCTGGTCGCCGCCGAGGACCAGGGCAACCTGGGCTCCGACGAGTTCGGCTTCTTCGTCCTGCTGCTGGCCGTCGCGGGCAACGAGACCACCCGCAACGCCATCAGCCACGGCATGCACGCCTTCCTCACCCACCCCGAGCAGTGGGAGCTGTTCAAGCGCGAACGCCCCGCCACCGCCCCCGACGAGATCGTCCGGTGGGCCACCCCCGTGATGTCCTTCCAGCGCACCGCCACCCAGGACACCACGCTCGGCGGCCAGCCCATCCGGGCGGGCCAACGCGTCGGCGTGTTCTACTCCTCCGCCAACAACGACCCCGAGGTCTTCGACCGCCCCGAGGTCTTCGACATCACCCGCGACCCCAACCCCCACCTCGGCTTCGGCGGCGGCGGACCGCACTTCTGCCTCGGCAAGAGCCTCGCCGAACTGGAGATCCGGCTGATCTTCAACGCGATCGCGGACACCCTCCCCGGCATCCGCCTCACCGGCGCGCCGCGGCGGCTGCGGTCGGCCTGGCTGAACGGCATCAAGGAGCTGCGGGTGAGCTACGCGTAGCCACCGTCGCTATCTGAACGGCACGTTGATGCAGGCCACCCGGTCCCCGGCCATGCCCGCCCGCCCCATGTGCGTGGCGGTGCCATGCTCGTGGATTACCACCGAGCGCGCCTCACCGGCCCTGAAGTGCCACTTCACCAGGGACTTGGCGCGGGCGTCGCCACGGCTGTCGGTGGTGAGGTCGAGCCACATCTCATTGCGCGCGTTGGCGTACTTGGGGTTGGTGGACGGCTGCTTCGGGTCCTTCACGTTCTGGTAGTGCGGGCCGGACGAGTCGGGCTGGGCGCCGCACGGCCTGGTGTGGACGTGTATCCCGAAGTGGTGGTCCGGTTCGACCCCGCGCAGGGCCAGGAAGACGAACGTGCCGCGCGGCGGCGTGCCGTGCTTCCCCCGTTCACCGTGCTCCCGCATCTCCTGGTCACGCATGTCGCGGTCGCGCATCTCGCCGTGCCACTTCCCCGGGAGCCGCAGCTCCGCGACGAGCGCCACGGCGGTCGTGGGCACGAGCGCCCTGTCGTACGTCACCGCACCCCGCTCGCCCTGGGCCGCCGAGGCGGACCGGAACCGCTCCAGGACGAACGCCGTGGGATTCGGCGAAGGATCGGTCGTGGCGCTCGGCGCGGCGGCCGCGGGTGAGATGACGGTCATCGATGCGGCCAGCGCCGCGGCGGCCGCCGTTACCAGGGACATCCTCAGATCCCTCCTTGGTCGGGACCCCCGAGACTTCCTGGCGTTTATACCGCTTTTCCCCACGCTAGACCGGTGCACCGGACCCTTCAACGCGAGGCATCGGCCGGTTCCGCGGCCTCCTTCGGATGGGGGACCTCCGCCACCTGGGACGTCTCCCCCGGCTCCCCGGCGCGCGGCCCCCGCACCAGCGCCCGGGCGCGCTCCCGTACGCCCCGGGCACCCGCCGACAGCATCGCGGTGACCGAGCCGTTCGCCTCCTCGGCGGGCTTCCTGCCGACCCCGAGCAGCACGTACTGAAGGCCGAATCCGGCCGCGACGACGGCCGCGCCGCCGACCGCGTCCAACACGTAGTGGTTCGCCGTGCCGACGATCACCGCGACCGTGAGCAGCGGGTACAGCATGCCGAGGATCTTCATCCAGAGGTACGGCGCCACCAGCGCGATGACCACCCCGCACCACAGCGACCAGCCCACGTGCAGCGACGGCATGGCCGCGTACTGGTTGGACAGCTTGGTGAGCGCGCCGAAGTCCGGGTTGTCCAGGTCCTGCGGGCCGTGCGCCGTGTCGACGTACCCGAGGCCCATCAGCCGCGGCGGGGCCAGCGGGTAGAGCCAGAAGCCGACCAGTGCGAGCAGCGTCGCGAACGCGAGCGGGGTGCGGGCCCAGCGGTAGGTCGCCGGGCGGCGCAGGTAGAGCCAGCCCAGCAGGGACAGCGGGATGAGGAAGTGGAAGGTGCTGTAGTACCAGTTCATGCCGTCCCTCAGCCACGGGGTGTCCGCGACCAGCAGGTTGAACCAGTGCTCGATGTCGATGTGCAGGAAGCTCTCGATGGACAGCACCTGATGGCCGTGGCCCTCGGCGACGCTGCGCTCGTCGGGCGCGTGCGCGCGGATCCACGAGTACGCGAAGTAGCCGACGCGGATGAACATCAGCTCCAGCAGCAGGTTCGGGCGCGACAGCGGCCGCCGTACGAAGCGCAGCAGCGGCACCCAGGCGAACCGTCCGCGGTGCGGCTCCTGGACCGGCGTCGGCTCCGGGCTGTCCCACTGCGGGGAGGTCCGGGAGACGAACGGCACCAGGCAGGCGGCGGCGAGCGCGGCCAGCAGCGGCGCGTTGTAGCCGATGTGTCCGGCGATCTTGAGGTCGGGCAGCAGCGCCGTACGGCTCAGCGTCATCACCAGCACCACCAGCACCGGCCACACCAGCCGGTCCGCGGCCCGGCGGCCCACCCGGCCGACGACCGCGAGCAGGATCCACAGCTGCTGGTACTGCCAGGAGGTGGGCGAAACCGCCAGCGCCACACAGCCGGTGATCGCCGCGGCCAGCAGCAGCTGCCCGTCCCGCGCGTACCGCACCGCGCGCCGCAGGCCGACCACCGCGACCGCCACCGCCAGGACCGCGAGCAGCGCCAGCTCGACCGGCCCCTCCAGACCGATGCGCAGCAGCAGCCCGTGCAACGACTGGTTGGCCAGGCTGTCGGCGCGCTCGCCGAGCCCGGCGCCGCCGAGGTGGTGGACCCAGTACGAGGCGGAGTCGCGCGGCATGGCGACCCAGGCCAGCGCGGTGCACGCGGCGAACGTCGCGCCCGCCAGCGCGGCCGAACGCCGCCGCCCCAGGAGCCACAGGACGACGCCGAACAGCAGCAGCGCGGGCTGGAGGGCGGCGGCCACGCCGATGAGGACGCCGGCCTGCCGGCCGGAGGTGCGGGGCAGCACGGTGAGCACGACCAACAGCACCGGGATGATGCTGGTCTGACCGAGCGAGAAGGTGTTGCGGACCGGAAGGGACAGCGTCAGCAGGCAGATCGCCAGCGGCGCGGCCACCAGCGCGGTGCGGCGGGAGACCGGCCCCGGCAGGGCGCGCGCGGCGACCAGCCCGAGGACGACGACGAGCAGCAGGGTGCCGAACGTCCAGGCGACGCCCAGGCTCTGTTCGGCGGCCCGGGTCAGCGGCTTGAGCACCAGTCCGGAGAACGGGGTGCCGGTGAACGCGTCCCCGTCGTACAGCGAACCCCCCACATGGAGGACGCCCTGCTCGCCGATCCAGGTCTCCAGGTCGGTCAGCCGCTCGTCCGGGGGCAGCCGCAGCACCGCCGCCGCCTGCCGGGCCGCGAGCAGACCGGCCAGCAGCCAGAGGGCGCCGAGCACCATCATCGTCCGTGACGTCCGTGCCCCGATGGCGCCGGAGCCCGGCCCCGCCCCCGGCCCCGGCCCCGGCCCCGGGGTACTCCGCAGTCCGCTTCGCTCCACGTTCGCCACGCCCTGCCGCTCCCCCACTCGCCCTCTTTACCTGTTCGGAATGTTTGCGACCCTACTGAGCCCACTACTCAGACGCGCCACACGCCCCCTTCACCTGACAGTCGCCCACGGTTGGCCGAAACCTGTCAGGCTTTGGCGGAAGTGCGTCTGTACGCCCTGAGACAGACGGAGTCCGTACGGTTCGCGGCCAATTTCATCAGGGCGGCGGCGTACGGAGCGAATCGGGACCCGCGGCGTGCTGAAACGCTCCTGGGGTGATCCCGAAGCACCGAACGAACCAGCGGTGGAAGTGACTTTGGTCGGCGAACCCCGCCGCGGCCGCCGCCTCCGCCGCCGTACGGCCCGCCACCAGCAGCCCGCGCGCCTGACGCAGCCGCAGCTGCCGCTGGAAGTCGCTCGGCGCCATCCCGTACTCCGCCCGGAACGCCCGGTACAGGGCGAACCGGCTGCACCCCGCCGCCTCCGCCAGCCGCTCCGCCGAGATCTCCGTCGCGTACTCCTCCTCCAGCAGCGCCCGCGCCCGCCGCGCGGCCCACGCCTGCCCGCCGCCCCCGGGCGGCAGCGCCCTGGCCCGCACCGGGCGGGTGGCGCTGCGCCGCACCATCGCGCCGACGGCCGCGGTCAGCCGCTCGTCGCGGACCAGCGGACCGGCGCCGTCGACCAGGGCGGTGTGCAGCCGCAACAGGGCGCGCCCCAGGACCGGGTCGTCCAGCACGGGCTGGTCGAACAGCGGCAGCGGCACCGGCCCGTCCCCGCCGCCTCCCGCGTCGGCCAGGACGTCGCGCATCACATCCGGGCCGATGTGCATGATGCGGTACTTGTAGCCGAGTTCGGCGGCCGCCTCCCCGTCATGCGGGTCGTCCGGGTTGAACACCATCACCATCCCCGCCCCGCTGGTGCGCAGCGCGCCCCGGCAGCGGAAGCGCTGGGCGCCGATCTCGGTGACGGCGAAGGAGTAGGTGTCGTGGCTGTGCGGATGGAAACGATGGCTGAAGAAGTGCGCGTGCATGGCCTCGACGGACCGTTCCGGGTCACGCCAGTACCGCGCCCAGTCCCCCGAACCCCCGCCGCCCTCCGCTCCTCCTCCGCCCATCACCCCATTCTGCCGTCTCGCACCAGCGTTCAATACGGGGCCTCACGGCCGGGGCGAAGGTGACCGCATGCGATTCGACACCAAGATCGCCGTCATCGTCCGGGACGACCTCGCCGACTGGCAGAAGCTGAACGTGACGGCCTTCCTCTCCAGCGGGCTCTCCCACGCCACCGACGACATCGTCGGCAAGCCGTACGAGGACGCCTCGGGCAACACGTACCTCCCGATGTTCCGCGAACCGGTCCTCGTCTACGCCGCCGACGCCCCCGGCCTCTTCCGCGCCCACAGCCGCGCCCTCACCCGCGGCCTCCCGACGGCCCTCTACACGGAGGAGCTGTTCGGCACGGACAACGAGGACGACAACCGCGCCACGGTCCGCACCGTCGAGGCCCCCGACCTCAACCTGGTCGGCCTCGCCCTCTACGGCCCGCGCAGCCAGGTGGACAAGGTGACGCGCGGCCTGCGGCTGCACCGCTGAACGGCGCCTGCCCCGACCGGCGCGGACCGCCCCCGCCCCGAGTCGGGGCGGGGGCGCGCCGTTTCACCGGGACATCGCCGTTGTGCACGACCTCGTCGCAGCACCGCTGGGCGCTCGCAGGCCGTGGGGCGGTCACCGAACGACGCCGATGGGTTCGGGCAACAGTTCCAAGGGTGAATGTGTGGTTCTGGCGCGGCATTCGGGCTCGGGGGCTGGCACTCTGCTTCGGGTGCGATCGCCGTGTTGAGTCGGAAGCCGGGGGGCTGGCGTGGTAATTGGGCACACCGCGGGCGATGCGTTCGCCGATCCCACTCCCGCGTCGCGGTTCGCTGACGGTGACCGGTCGCTCAGGGTGCCACGTCACGTGGCATGTGTGATGGACGGCAACGGTCGGTGGGCGGCCCAGCGGTCGCTGCCGCGTACGTCAGGTCATCGGGCGGCGGAGACGACCGTGATCGACGTCATCGAGGCTGCCCGGGCCGCGGGCGTGGAATGGCTGAGCCTGTACGCCTTCTCCACCGAGAACTGGAGCCGTCCGAGTTCCGAGGTCGACTATTTGATGCGGTTGGTGCGCGGGGTGGTGCGCAAGCACGCGCCGCTGCTGCATGCGCGGGGGATCCGCTGCCGCTTCCTCGGGGTGAGCGACCCGAGGATCCCTCGGGCGCTGGCACGCGACTTCGCCGACGTGATGACACTGACCGGCGACAACCGAGGTATGACCTTGACCGTCGCGTTCGATCACGGCGGGCGCGGGGACATCGTCGCGGCCGCGCGGTCACTGATCCGCGCGGGTGTGTCGGCCGAGGCGGTGAACGAGCGGAGTTTCGCCGCCCATCTGCCCTTCCCTGACACACCCGATGTGGACCTGGTCATCCGAACCTCGGGGGAACAGCGCATCTCCAACTTCATGCTCTGGCAGGTCGCCTACGCGGAATGGGTCTTCCCGACAGTGCTGTGGCCTGACTTCCGCGCGCCGCACTTCCTCCAATGCCTGCACACCTACCGGGAACGCGATCGCCGCTTCGGTGGCGTGCCGCCCGAGCAGAACGGAGACTCCCGAGCGTGACCATCGCAGACGGCGGACACCCCGACAGCGCCCAGGACGGTGCGCCCGAGTTCGACGGCGGTACCTCACGGCCGAGCGCGGCGGACGGACAGGAGCCGTTGTTCGGCGCGGGCTCGCAGTTCCAGGAATTCGTGGGCGATCCGCGCTGGGCGCTGGCCATGGTCCGGGCGACTGTGCTGGAGGCCGCGCACCCGCAGATCGGCGCCGCGCTGATCGACAGCTCCACTTTCGTCGCCCACCCGTGGCGACGGCTGCGCAACACCTTCCGCAGCTTGCAGCGCATGGTAGGTGACGACGAACAGGTACGGCTCCGGGAGGCGGCACGGCTGAACCGCCTCCACGCACGGCTCAACGGAATCGACCCGCGGGGCCGGCCCTACAGCGCGATGGACCCCGCTGCAAGAGCCTGGGTGGTGGCGACCATGTTCGAGAGCACCGTGACCATGTGCCGAGTGAGCGGACAGCCTCTTGAGCAGCACGTCATGGAGAGGCTGTACGCCGAGTTCCAGGCGTACCTGGCCGCCATGGGAGACGAGTCCGGTCACCTGCCGCCCACCCTCTCCGAGTTCTGGCCCTACTACGACCAGGTGGTGGCACAGGAGCTGGAGAACACCGAGGCGATGCGGATCATCCTCTACAAGCTGTTCGACCATCTGCCCGCTCCGGCCCTGCTGGGCGGGCTGCCCACGCTGTGGGCCACCGGCCGGTCCGTCGTCGGCCCGCTCATCGGGGCGATCACCGTTGCCTCGCTCCCGGAGCCCTTCCGCCGACGTGCCGGGCTGCCCGAGATGCCCGGTGCCCAGACCCTGATGCAGGGGGCTTATCTGGTCGTCGGTCTGACCCGGTTCCTGCCGAACGGCTGGTTCCGGGCTGACGCCATCGCCGACCTGCTGGCTTTCTCGCCCGACAGTGACGACCCGCGGGCTCGGGCGGTCACCGCCCTGCACGACAAAATGAGGCGGGCCGGTGCCCTGATCCGGCTCATCACGCCTCTCCCCACGCAACCGGAACCCGTCTCCCGTGTCGGCACCGAACGCAATGCGGAGGAGTTCTTCTGCGAGGTACTCGACCAGACCGGCGACGGGTACCTGGACTGGCCGGACCTCGCCGCCATGGCCCGCGAACTGTCCACCCGCCTCGATCTGGACGAGCCCGAGGAAACAAGGCTCTACAACGCCTACGCCGACTGGTGGCGTGAACTCCAGACGGCACTGGACACCGACGGTGACGGCCGCGTCAGCGCCCGCGAGTACGCCACCGCCGTTCCCTCCCTGGCCGGACCCGCACTGATCAAGGTCGCCGAGGTCCTCTTCGACGCCACGGACAAGGACGGCGACCAGCACATCGACGCAGATGAATACCGGACGCTGTTCCGGACGGCGTTCCACCGCGACACCGTCGGCACCGACCGTACCTACACGCGCGGCGCCTTCATCGGGGACTTCCTGTCCTTCATGTCCGGCCGCCGACGATCGACGGCCTACGACCCTCTGCTCGCCCAGCCGTGAGCCGCTCAGGAGACACCGCCCTCGGTCGGGGATGAGGCAGGATGGGCCCATGAGCATCGTCAAGATCAATGTGCTGACCGTTCCCGAGGAGCAGCGCGAGGTGCTGGAGAAGCGCTTCGCCTCCCGCGCCGGGACCGTGGAGAACTCCGACGGCTTCGAGTGGTTCGAGCTGCTGCGCCCGGTCGAGGGCACCGACCAGTACCTCGTCTACACGCGCTGGCGCAGCGAGGAGGACTTCCAGGCGTGGATGGAGGGCCCGATGAAGGCGGCCCACCAGCGCGGCGGCGAGGACGCCCCGCAGCAGAAGCCCGCCGCGTCCGGCTCCACGCTGTGGTCCTTCGAGGTCGTCCAGCAGGCCGCGCCGAAGCAGGGCTGAAGCGGCCGCCCCGCCCACGGCTGATCGCGAGGTCAGCCGTGGGTGAGGGCCGTCTCCAGCAGATCGGCGAGGAGGGCCGCGCAGGAGCCGTCGGGGTCGAGGTCGGGGTCGTAGATGGTGAGGTTGAGGCCCACGCAGCGCTCCGACCGCACCAGGGTCCGCAGCAGGGGGGCCAGTTCCTCGGGCAGGAGCCCGCCGGGGTCGGGGCTGTCGACGGCGGGCATGACGGACGGGTCCAGCACGTCCGCGTCGAGATGCACCCAGAAGCCTTCGGTCGCGGGCGCTTCGAGGCTCCGCAGGACCGTGTCCGCCGCCTCCTCGGCGCCCCGCTTCCGGATCTCCTCGACCGTCATGTTCGCGATCTTCAACGCGGCCAGCTCGGCCCGCTCCGTGTCACACTCCCGGATCCCCAGGAGCTGGACGTCCTCGTCCCTGAGGTAGGGGCGGAGCCCCTCGATGTCCGTCAGGTCCGCCTGGCCCCGGCCGGTCGCGAGGGCCAGCTCTTCGCCGCCCGCGGCACCGATCCGGTCGGAGTTCCCGGGGTGCCGGAAGTCCGAGGAGCCGTCGATGACGGCGAGCCCGTACCGCCCGATGCGGCGGAGCGCCACCGAGGCGCCGAGCTGGATGGAACAGTCCCCGCCCAGCACGACCGGGAAGTCCCCCGCCCGGACGTGGTGTTCGACCCGGTCGGCGAGCTTGCGGGTGTACGCCGCGATGGCCCCCGCGTTGAACACGCCGTCGCCCTCGCGCCAGTCACCGCGGTCATAGCGGGGTGGCACGACGACACCGCCCTCGACCGCCCCGAGCCGCTCCACCACCCGCTGCTCCCGCAGCGCCCCCGCCAGCTTGTAACACCCGGGCACGGTCCCGTCGCGCGGCGGCCGGAGGCCGAGGTTGGACGGGGCGTCGAGGACGACAATGCGGCGCATCCCGCCATTCTGACCGCCCGGTCCGACAAGGGGCCACCGGACGGGGGATGACTGCGGCCCTGTCCTGAAGTCATCGGTGGGGGTCCGGGCACCGGTGCCGTGGAGTGGGGGGTTCAACTAGGGTCTTCTCGTGTACGGGAGTGTCAGCGAGAAGCCGGTGCCCGCCCGCGGGGACGGGCAGCGCATTCTGGTCGTGGACGACGAATCCAGGATCGCCGAACTGCTCTCGACCACCCTGGAGCTGGCCGGTTATCAGGTCGGCACCGCGGCCACCGGGGGTGAGGCGCTGGACCGGGTGGGGCGGGAGCGGCCGGATCTGGTGATCCTGGATGTGATGCTGCCCGATCTGGACGGGTTCACCGTGTGCCGGCGGCTGGTGGCGGCCGACGAGGACCATCCGCCCGTTCTCTTCCTCACCGCACGCGACTCGCTGGATTCGCTGGTCACGGGGCTGGGCATCGGCGCGAACGACTACGTCACCAAGCCGTTCCGGATCGCCGAGGTGCTGGCCCGGGTGCAGGTGCTGCTGCGCGGGCGGCGGCGCGGGGTGCGGGAGGAGGAGCCGCGGTACGCGGATCTGGTGCTGGACGATACGACCCGGCAGGCCCGGCGGGGCCGCCGCGCGCTGGACCTCACCCCGGCCGAGTACCGGCTGTTGCGTTATCTGCTGGTCAACGCCGGGCGGGTGGTGTCCAAGGAGCAGATCGGCGAGCACCTGTGGTTCAAGGACCACCGGAGCTACGGGGACAACGCCATAGAGAAGCTGATCTCCCGGCTGCGGCACAAGGTCGACGAGGCGGAACCGGCGCTGATCCACACCCGCCGTGGCTTCGGCTACTGGCTCGGCCGGCTCACCGCCGTATGAACGACAATCTGCGTGGGGACGAGCGGCAGCAGCGGGTGGAGGTGCTGCTGCACGAGCTGCGCACCTCCCTGACGACGATCCGCGGCTGGGCCGAACTCCCGCTCCAGGGGCTCAGCGACGACCCCGAGCTGATGGTGCGCGCCCTGCGGCGGATCCAGGACGAGGCCGACCACATGTACGAGGGGATCCAGCGGGTGTTCCCCCGTGCGCACGCCACCTGGGAACGGCCGCCGCACCTGGAGCCGGTGGATCTGCGGGACGTGGCCGACGAGACGGTCGCGGACCTGGGGCTGCTCGATCCCGAACGCCCCATCGCCCGGGAGGACTCCGGCCCGGCGACGCTCGTCGCCGATGCCCGGCTGCTGCGGCACGCACTCCGCAATCTGCTGGGCAACGCGCTCCAGCACACCCCCGCCGGTTCCCCGGTGACGGTGGCCGTGCGCGGCCCGGTGAGCGGGCCCGGCGGGGAGCCGCGGGTCGAACTGTCGGTCAGCGACCGGGGGCCGGGCATGGACCCGCGGGCGATCGCCCGGCTGACCACGCCGTACCAGGAGGACGGCAACGGCGAACCGAGCGGCGGAGGCAGCGGTGGCGGCGGCCTCGGGCTGACCATCGTGCGGCGGGTGGTCGACCTGCACGGCGGCGAGGTGGCCGTGAGCAGCGCGCCCGACCGCGGTACGACGGTCACTGTGGCCTTGCCCACAGTCAGCGTTTCGTCAGGCAACTGACCGGGCGGTGTCAGGTCGGCGGGGTTCGCTGGTCATCACGTCCCCGGTGCACACAGGTTCACGCTCCGCTCCCGTCGGAATCCCCCACCCGAGGAGAGATCATGACCGAGACGCTGGCAGAGACCACGCCCCACTCCGACGAGCCGATCCCGGCGTACCCGATGCCGCGGGCGGCCGGATGCCCCTTCGACCCGCCCCCGGCCGCGCAGGCGCTGCACGCCGAACGGCCGGTCGCGAAGGTGCGGCTGTGGGACGGCAGCACCCCGTGGCTGGTGACGCGGTACGCCGACGGGCGCGCCCTGCTCGCCGACCCGCGCGTCAGCTCCCAGTCCACGCTGCCCGGCTTTCCGCACCCGAACGCGGGCTTCCGCGAGAACGCCGAACGGCGCCGTTCCTTCATCGCCATGGACGACCCCGAGCACGCGCGGATCCGCCGCATGGTCACCGCCCCGTTCGCCATCAAGCGGGTCGAGGCGCTGCGGCCCTCCATCCAGAAGATCACCGATGAGCTGATCGACGCGATGCTGGCCGGGCCCGCCCCGGCCGATCTGGTGAGCGCGCTCGCCCTGCCGCTGCCGTCCCTGGTGATCTGCACGCTCCTCGGGGTGCCGTACGAGGACCACGCGTTCTTCCAGGAGAAGAGCTCGCTCATGATCAACCGCCACTCGTCGGCCGAGGACATGATCGGTGCCAGCGACGCGCTGACGGACTATCTGGACGAGCTGATCGGGGTCAAACTCGCCGAGCCCGCCGACGACATGCTCTCCGAGCTGGCCACCCGGGTCAGGAGCGGTGAGCTGAACCGGCGCGAGGCCGCCAGCATGGGCGTCCTGCTGCTGATCGCCGGTCATGAGACCACCGCCAACATGATCGCCCTCGGCACGGTCGCCCTGCTGGAGAACCCCGACCAGCTCGCCGTCCTGCGGGGGACCGACGACCCGAAGGTGGTCGCCAAGGCCGTGGAGGAGCTGCTGCGTTACCTGACCATCGTGCACAACGGGCGGGGCCGGGTCGCGCTGGAAGATATCGAGGTCGGCGGCGCAACCATCCGTGCCGGGGACGGCATCATCATCTACACCGGCACCGGCAATCGGGACCCGGAGCTGTTCCCCGAGCCCGACCGGCTGGACATCGGCCGCGACGCCCGCCGCCACATGGCGTTCGGCTTCGGCGTCCACCAGTGCCTGGGCCAGCCGCTCGCCCGGGTGGAGCTCCAGGTCGTGTACGGCACGCTCTACCGCCGCATCCCCACCCTGCGGCTGGCCACCGGCGCCGACCAACTGCCGTACAAGCACGACGGCCTGGTGTACGGCGTCTATGAGCTGCCCGTCACCTGGGACGCGTGAGCGAAGGAGTCAAGGGAGTCACCATGCGAGTGGAAGTCGATGTTCCCAAGTGTGTCGCGTCCGGACAGTGCGTGATGATCGCACCCGATGTGTTCGACCAGCGGGACGAGGACGGGATGGTCGTGCTGCTGGACGAGAAGCCCGGCGCCGAACTCCACGCCGACGTGAGGGAGTCCGCGATGATCTGCCCGGCGGCGGCGATCCGGGTGGTGGAGGAAGGGTGAGACGCGTCGTCGTGGTCGGCGCCTCCGCCGCCGGGCTCGCGGCGGTGGAGACGCTGCGCCGGGAGGGGTACGACGGCACCGTCACCCTCGTCGGCGACGAACCGCACCCCCCGTACGACCGGCCGCCGCTGTCCAAGCAGATCCTCGACGGGCGGTGGGACGCCGGACGGCTGCCGCTGCGCGGCCGGGACCAGTTGGACGCGCTCGGGCTCGACCTGCGGCTCGGCGTCGCCGCGACCGGGATCGACCCGGCCGGGCGTACGGTCGCGCTCGCCGATGGGGCCGAGGTGCCGTACGACGGGCTGGTCGTCGCCACCGGCGTACGGCCGCGGCGGCTGCCCGGCGATCAGCGGGGCTGCCATGTGCTGCGCACCCTGGACGACGCGCTGGCGCTGCGCGACCGGCTGGCGGTGGGGACGCGGCTGGTGGTGGTCGGTGCCGGGTTCCTCGGCGCCGAGGCCGCCGCCGTCGCGCGCGGGCTGGGCGCGGAGGTCACGCTGCTGGAACCGGCGCCGGTGCCGTTGGCGCCCGCTGTCGGCGAGGACGTCGGCCGGGTGCTGTCGCGGGCGCACCTCGACCACGGCGTGGACCTGCGCACCGGGGTCACGGTGGCCGAGGTGACCGGCGGCGGGGTGCGGCTGGCGGACGGCGGCCTGGTCGCGGCGGACGAGGTGCTGGTCGCGGTCGGTTCCGCGCCCAACACCGAGTGGCTGGAGGGCAGCGGCCTCGCCCTGGGCAACGGGCTGGAGTGCGACGAGTTCAGCGCCGCCGCGCCCGGTGTGTATGGCGCGGGGGACGTCGCGTGCTGGCACAACCCGCTGTTCGGCACGGCGATGCGGATCGAGCACCGTACGAACGCCACCGAGCAGGGCACGGCAGCGGCCCGCAATCTGCTCGCCCCGGCGCCGGAGGCGCGGCGTCCGTTCGCGCCGGTGCCGTACTTCTGGTCGGACCAGTACGGGCTGCGGATCCAGGCGTACGGCCATCTGCACGGCCATGAGGAGGTGGCCGTGGTCGAAGGCTCCCTGGACGGGGGGCCGTTCCTGGCCGCGTACCGCCGCGGGGACCGGCTGACCGGGGTGCTGGCCGTGGGCATGCCGCCCAAGGTGCTGCGCGGCTGGCGGCAGTCGATCGCCGCCGGGGCGCGGTGGGCGGACACGGTGCCCCGTCCCACGACGGCGGTGTGACGCCCCGCGCGGGCGGGGCGGGGACGGGCGCGGGTCAGACCGCGTCCGGTCCCCGCTCCCCCGTGCGGACGCGCACGAAGTCGTCCACCGGGACGGCCCACACCTTGCCGTCGCCGATCCGCCCGGTGCGGGCGGCGTTCACGATGGCGTCCATGACGGCGTCGGCCTCGGCGTCCTCCACGACCACCTCGATGCGCGCCTTGGGCACGAAGTCGATGCGGTACTCGGCGCCGCGGTAGACCTCGGTGTGGCCGCGCTGCCGACCGAAGCCGCTGGCCTCGGTGACGGTGAGGCCCTGCACACCGATCTCCAGCAGCGCCGTCTTCACGTCGTCCAGCTTGAACGGCTTGACGATCGCCGTGATCAGCTTCATGGGGTGGGGGTCCTGTCCGGGTGATGCGGCGGGCGGTGGACGGCGTTCTGCGGCACGCCGTGGCCCAGAACCCCGTGATCATAGGCGCTCTCGGCGTGGACGGCGAGGTCGAGTCCGGACCGCTCGTCCTCCTCCGACGCCCGGAAGCCCATGGTCCGGTCGATGAGCTTCCCGATGCCGTACGTCATGACGAACGCGTACGCGCCCACCGCCAGCACCGCCACGATCTGCTTGCCCAGCTGTCCCACGCCGCCGCCGGACAGCAGCCCGGCGGGGCCGCCGGTCATCGCGGAGGTGGCGAACACGCCGATCAGCACGGTGCCGACGATCCCGGCCACCAGGTGGACGCCGACGACGTCGAGCGAATCGTCGTAGCCGAAGCGGAACTTCCAGCCCACCGCGTACGAGCAGAGCACCCCGGCCGCGAGCCCGATCAGCAGGGCCCCGGCGACGCCCACGGAACCGCACGACGGGGTGATCGCGACCAGCCCGGCGACCGCGCCGGACGCGGCGCCGAGGGTGGTGGCGTGGCCGTCGCGGACCTTCTCGACCACGAGCCAGCCCAGCAGCCCGGTGCAGCCCGCCGCCTGGGTGTTGACGAACGCGGCGGCCGCCAGGCCGTTCGCCCCCATCGCCGACCCGGCGTTGAACCCGAACCAGCCGAACCACAGCAGCCCGGCGCCGAGCAGCACCAGCGGCAGGTTGTGCGGCCGCATGGCCTCCTTCTTGAAGCCGATCCGCGGCCCGAGCAGCAGCGCCAGCGCCAGCCCGGAGGCCCCGCAGTTGACCTCCACGACGGTGCCGCCCGCGAAGTCCAGCGCCTGGAGCTTCTCCAGGATCCAGCCGCCCGGCCCGAACACCCAGTGCGCCACCGGAACGTATACGAACAGCGTCCACACCGCGACGAACGCCACCCACGCCCCGAACCGGGCCCGGTCCGCGATCGCCCCGCTGATCAGTGCGGCCGTGATGATCGCGAAGGTCAGCTGGAAGGCGGCGTGGAGCAGCGTCGGCACGCTCCCGGTCAGGTCCGTCGGCCCGATCCCGCGCATCCCCGCGTACTCGAGGCCGCCGAGCAGCCCGGCGCCGCCGAGGTCCTTGCCGAACGCGAGGCTGTAGCCGACGAGCAGCCAGATCACGGTGACGACGGCGATGGAGACGAAGCTCATCATCAGCATGTTCAGCGCGCTCTTGGCCCGCACCATGCCGCCGTAGAACAGGGCGAGCCCTGGCGTCATGAGCAGCACGAGCGCGGTGCTCGCCAGCAGCCAGGCGGTGTCGCCGGCGTCGAATCCGGTCGGCATGTCGATATGTCACCTTCCCAGTCGGCATGGCGCATCGACGGGTGCTCGATGGCCATCAGGGAAGGTTCACGTCCGGTCGTTTCCACTTGCGCACGGACGTGTTTCCTCGATGTTTCGTGTTGCGTCGGCGTTTCCCTTCGCTCACCGCGGTCCGCATGGCGAACGGGGAGCAGGCGCTATGCCCGCTAGGCGCGCTGGGCCGCTCGCCAGGCGGCGATCCGGCCCGCCGCGATGTCCACGGCCAGGAACGCGGCCAGCGGAATGCCCAGCAGCGGCAGGTAGTAGCCCACCACGGCGGCCCCGACGGCCAGCGGGGCCAGGACGTATCCCGGCACCTGCCGCCAGGCGCCGCGCGGGAGGGGGCGGCCGAAGGCGCCGGTGCGGCCGCGCTGCCACCACATGCGGTAGCCCCACACGATGAGCAGGATCAGAGAGAGGGCGAGGGCCGCGAGGGCGAGTTGGTTGACGATGCCGAAGAGGATTCCGGTGTGCAGGTCGATGCCCCACCGGCTGAGCTTGGCCAGCAGCGGATAGTCGGCGAACCGCACGGTGTCGGTGACCTCGCCGGTGGCGGGGGCGACGGCGACCGCGTCCTGCTTCTCCGGCCAGCTGCGCTGGATCTGGCTGACCGTGTACGCGGCGCTCGGGCCGGACGGCGGCACGATCTCCACCGGGTCGCCCAGGCCCTTCGCCCGGGCGGCCCGCAGCACGGTGTCGTAGCCGACGTCGGTGGTCTGGTGCCCGCCGCCCGAACCGCCCATGTCCATCCCCGGCATGGCGCCGTGACCGGCGTGTTCGCCGGTGAGCCCGGAGGCCACGGCCGGGGTGGACTGGTTGACCGCGGCGCGCAGGTCGGTGACGTTCGCCCCGGCGTACGTGGACCAGGTGAGCCCGGTGGCGGACAGGAAGAACAGCCCCGCGGCCACCCAGACACCGAGGCCGCCGTGCAGGGCCAGGGTGCGGCGGCGACCGCCGGTGGGGGCGGCGGAGTCGGCGGTGGCGCGGCGGTTACGGCGACGGCGGGCGAACCACAGCAGCAGCCCGCCACCGGTGATCACCCACAGCCAGCTGGCGGCGAGTTCGCTGTAGAGGCGGCCGCTCTGACCGAGGTGCAGATCGCGGTGGAACTCGTCGATCCAGGTGCGCAGCGGCAGCGCGCCGGTGCTGCCGTACTGCTCCAGCGCGCCGCGCACCTTCGCGGTGTACGGGTCGACGAAGACGGCGCGGGTGTGGCCCTCGGCGACCCCGTTCACGCCGGAGAGCATGACCCGGGTGGTGGCGGTGTCGTCAGGCGACGGGCGCACCGCGCTGATCGTGCCCTCCGGATGGGCCTTGCGGGCGGCGTCGATCTGCCGGGAGAGGGGCAGCTTGGTGTCACCGGCCGGGACGCGCAGCTCATGGCCGTACAGGAGCTTCTCGGCCTGGTAGGAGCCCGCGTACAGCAGTCCCGTGGTGGCCGCGATCAGCAGGAACGGGGCGACGAGGACACCGGCGTAGAAGTGCAGCCGCAGCACCAGGGGGCGCAGCACGGACCAGGCCGAGCGGGCGGGGGCGTCCCGGTCGGCCACGTCGTCGACGGCGGCGCCGGCGTCAGCGGCGTCGTCGGCCGGGGCGACGTGTTCGTCGGTGGACATGGACGGCCCTCCTGGCTCGGGGGTGGTGCGGGGCGTGCTCCTCCAGTAGTCGGGGCGAAGGAGGGTTGAGTTCCGAGGGATTCTGTGGCCTGCGTCACATGCGTGCGCGTTTTATCAACTTGGGACGAGTTCACACCGTCGACCGAGGCGGGTGACACGATGACCGGCATGACACCCGGCCCAGCTCTCCGCACCATGCGTGCCGCGATCTTCGCGGTGGTGTGCGTGGTGATGGCGGCGGTGGGCCATGCGGTGATGTCCGGCGGGTCCGTGCCGGGGTGGATGCTGGGCGCGGCGTTCCTCGCCACCGCCTCCGCGGCATGGTGGCTGACGGGGCGCCAGCGCGGGGGCGCGTCCGTGACCGGGGCGACGGTGGGGGCGCAGCTCGCGCTGCACCTGCTGTTCCACTTCTCGCAGTCCGCGCCGATGACACAGACACCCATGCGACACGGCGCGCACGGCGGCGGGGGCATGAGCGGCGGCCCCGGCATGGACGGCATGCACGGCATGAAGGGCATGGCCGGGATGGCCGACGCGCACATGACGTCGGCGGCGGACGGCATCACCCCCGGCATGCTGCTGGCCCACGCGCTGGCCGCGCTGGTGTGCGGGCTGTGGCTGTGGTGCGGCGAGGCCGCCGCGTTCCGGCTGGGCCGTACGCTCGCGGCCGCCGTCTTCGTACCGCTGCGCCTGGCCCTGCGGCTGCTGGGCGCGGACGCCCTGCCGCTGCCGGTCCGCCGTCTTCCGGCGCGGCCGGGGGCGGGGCGGGCGCTGCGCGCGGCACTGCTGCACTACGTGGTCGCCCGGAGAGGTCCCCCAGAGGGTCTCGTGCGCATCTGACCCGCCTGTCGCGACCGGTGACGGGCGGAAGCCCGTGACTTCCCGGAGGACATCAGGCGATGACCCCTGCCCTCGTACAGGATCGCGATCAGCAGATCACCGCATGGGCGCTGGCCGCCCGCGACGGCGACGCGGACGCGGTCGAGCACTTCATCCGCGCCACCCATCTCGACGTCTGGCGCTTCGTCGTCCATCTGAGCGGCGATGTGCACGGCGCCGACGACCTGGCCCAGGAGACGTATCTGCGGGCACTGGCCGGGCTGCCCCGGTTCGCCGGGCGCTCCTGCGCCCGCACCTGGCTGATGTCGATCGCCCGCCGTACGGTCGCCGACCGCTACCGCGCCGCGGCGGCCCGCCCGCGTATCGCGGATACGACCGACTGGCGCGCGGTCGCCGAACGGGCGCAGCCCGCCGGGCTGCCCGGCTTCGAGGAGGGCGTGGCGCTGCTCGAACTGCTGGCGACGCTGGACGCCCCGCGCCGCGAGGCGTTCGTCCTCACCCAGCTCCTCGGGCTCCCGTACGCCGACGCCGCCTCGGCCACGGGCTGCCCCGTGGGGACCGTGCGGTCCCGGGTGTCCCGCGCCCGCGAGCACATGACCGCGCTGTTGCGGGCGGCCGAGGAGCCCACGGCGGCGGGGCGGGGCGTTCCCGTGCCGTCCTGCGGCTGACGACTGACGGCTGACAGCTGACGGCGAGCCGCTGACAGCCGTCCAGTGACAGCTATCCGCCGACAGCTGTCCGCTGACACATTTCACTATCTGTCATCTGTTTTGAGGAGTCTGTCCAATGTCAACTGTGCGTACGATGCGCCGTCTCGGTGCCGTGAGCGCCGCCGCGATCGCCGCGACGATCGCCTTCGCGGGGCCCGCGTCCGCCCATGCGGAGGTCACGGCCTCCAACGCCCAGGCGCTGGCCAAGGACGTCGTCCTCACGTTCACGGGCGAGGCCGAGTCGGAGTCCGGCGGCTTCACGGAGGTGCGCGTGGTGCTGCCCGAGGGCATCGCGCCGGGGGACGTCACGCTGGACGAGGCGCCCAAGGGCTGGAAGATGAAGTCCACAAAGGACGGCTACGCCCTCAGCGGGCCGAAGCTGGCCGTGGGGACGAACGCCGTCCACAAGGTCAAGGTGCGGCAGCTGCCCGACGCGAAGTCGCTGGCGTTCAAGACCATCGAGACCTACAGCGACGGCAAGGTCTCGCGCTGGATCGAACTGCCCGGCGACGGCCCGGAGCCGGAGGAGCCCGCGCCGGTCCTCGAACTGAAGGCCGCGGCCGCCGGGGCCAAGCCGGCGAAGTCCCCCTCCCCGTCCCCGTCCCGGGACGCCGCGGACAAGACGTCCGACAAGGCGTCCGGCAAGAGCGGCAAGAGCGGCAAGACCGAGAAGAAGGCGGACGAGGAGGAGAGCAGCAACGCGGGCGCCGCCACCGCGATCGGCATCAGCATCGGCGTCCTGATCGTCGCGGGTGCGGGCCTGTGGGTGTTCAAGCAGCGCCGCTCGGCCGAATGACCCGTCAGCCGCTCGCCTCCGTCAGCTGCTTGTAGAAGAAGCTGCAATCCTCCAGGGAGCCGCCCGGGTCGGCGGCGTAGTCGGGGACGATGCCGTAGCGCGTCCAGCCGTCGGCCAGGTAGACGCGCTCGGCCTGGCTGCCGGTCGCGGTGTCCAGCATCAGCAGCGTGACACCCGCCGCGCGGGCGGCCGCCTCCGCGGTGGCCAGCAGCGCCCGGGCCAGGCCCCGGCCGCGGGCGGCACGGTGCACGGCCAGCTTGATGACCTCGGCACGGTGCCGTCCGTTGGGCTTGCGGGCCAGGGCCAGGCTGACGGTGCCGACGATGCCGCCCGCGCTCTCCGGGTCGCGGCACACCCAGACGAGCAGGCTGCCGTCGGCCACCGCCGGGGCCTGGGCCTGCCACCACGCGGCGGCGGCCTCGTGGTCGAAGGGGGCGAGGAATCCCATGGACGCGCCGTCGCCGACGGCGTCGGCCAGGACCTCGGCGAGGCCCTTGACGCTGTCGGGGAACGTCTCGGCGGACAGGAGGTCTATCGGGGGCATGGCGGGCTTCCTCTCCCGGGGGCCGGAACCGGCGGTGCGTCCGGCGCGACGTCGTGGCTGACCGCCGCATCATCGCAGGCCAGCCGCCCGCGCATACGAAAAGGCCGCCACCCGGAACGAGGTCCGGGCGGCGGCCCTGGGGGGAGACGGAGGGCTCAGACGCTGAGCAGCCGCTCCAGGACGTTGCGGTAGCCGCGCATGGCCAGGCGCAGCTCCTCCGTCTCCTCGGTGCCCGCGGCGCCTTCGTGCCAGGCGGCGCGGAGGGTGTGGCGGCGTTCGGCGAGGAGGTCGACCAGCCGGGCGGAGACCTCTTCGAGGAGGGCGTCCGCCTCTTTCACCGAGCCGCGCGGGGCGTCCACGAAGCTGCTGACCGCGTACCGCAGACGCTGGTTCAGCTTGTCGTGCTCGCTCGTCGGCAGGACGGGGAAGCTGGGCCCGTCCGGGGTGGCCGTCTGCTCCACACCGCCGCCGCCCATCGGTCCGCCCGGAGGCGGCACCTCGTGCTTCTCCAGGCCGTGCCGACGGTCGCCGTTGGTGTGCTCGGGGCCGGGGCTGTAGTCCGTCCCCAGGCCGAGGTTCCGCTCGGGGCCGTGGTCCGTCATCGTGCACCGGCCTTCCCGATGTGCCAGGCGTGGGTCTTCCTGCCCGCCCTACCGGTGTGCCTGTGGTGCCTGTGGTGCCCCTGGGGCCCGTCGGGCGCGTGGTGGGGCGGTTTCACCAGTTCCTCGAAGAAGGGCCGGGCGTGCACCACGGCCTCGCGCAGCTCCTCGGTGTCGGCCCGGCCCTCACGGGCGCGGGCGGCCGCGACGTGGATCTGCCGGTAGCCCTGGACACAGTCCGCGTGGTGCACGGACAGGGCCGCGACCTGCTCCTCGTAGCGGTCGGACGGATAGCCGCGGTCCCGCGCGAGGCGGGCGAGCAGCTGGTCCGCCCCGGCCACCGCGCGCTCCGGGGACTCGATGAACTGCTCCTGGGTGCCCACCCATTCGGCCAGATAGCGCTCGCGCAGCTCTCCTGAGAGGGGTTCGGTCTTGAGGTCCCGATACCGCCGCAGCCGTTCGCCGAGTTCGCGCTCCGCCGCCTTGGTGTCGCCCGCGTGCTCGGCGACGTTCAGGTCGTACTCGGGTCCGAAGTGGCGTCGCAGAGCACTCTTCCCGCCGCCCCCACGCACACGTACGACGATGCCCGCGGCGAGCACGGCCGCGACGACGACCGCAGCGACAACCACGATGATGCTCGCGCCAGTTGACATGGTCTGCATCTGCCTTCCCGCAGGTGCCCCCCTGTTCGGGGGCTCTACGACGCCGGGTAGCCCGCTCCCCCGTACTCAAACTGCGCCAAATTCCGGTGCGGTGGTTGACCGGAGGCTGCCAGGATGCCGCCCATGCCCCGTACCCCCGAGGCGCCGTACGCCGCCGGTCCGTCACCCTGGGCCGTCGCCGCGCGGCCCGTCACCGACCCGGTCGCGGTCACGCTGCTGCGCGAGTACATGACCGACGTGGCCGACCGCTACTACCGGCTGCGCGATGGGCGCGACGCGACGCCCGAGGAGATCGAGCGAGCGCTGCGAGAGATGCCCAGCGACGACCTGGCCCCGCCGGACGGGGTGCTGCTGGTGGCCCATCACGACGGCGCCCCGGCCGGGTGCGCGGGGCTGCGGCGGCGGGACGGCCACACCGGGCACGGCCGAACCGGAGAGGGCCGCACCGAGGACGGCCGCACCGCGGAGCTGAAGCGGGTGTTCCTGCGCCCCGGCAAGCGCGGGCTCGGCGGGGGCGCCGCGCTGCTCGCCGCCATCGAAACGGCCGCGCGCGAGCTGGGCGTCGTACGGATCGTGCTGGACACCCGGCGCGATCTGGTCGAGGCGCGGGCGCTGTACGCACGCCACGGCTACCGGGACGTACCGGCGTTCAGCGAGGGGCCGTACGCCGAGGTGTGGATGGCCAAGGACCTCGTGTGACGGACGCCGTACGGCTCACGGGAACGCCGTACGGCTCACGGGGGCGGCTCCCGGCGCCAGGGGCGCTCCGCGTCCGAGCCGCACATCTCCCGCGTCAGCTCGTCCACCAGCTCGACCAGATCCGTCGGCCGGTCCGGTGACCACCAGTCGCCCAGCAGCTCGGCCAGCGACGCCTCGCGCGCCCGGAAGAGGCGGTCCGCGACCTCCCGGCCCTTGGGGGTCAGGGCCAGGTCGAGCCCGTACCGCACGCCGAGCCCGCGTTCCTCGATCTGGCGCGCCGCGCCGAGGATGGCCCGCAGCGGTACGGGCGAGCGCTCGGCCAGGACGGCGGGCTCGACGGAGCCGTAGTGGCGGATGCGCAACAGCATCCAGCTGGCGGCCGGGAGCAGGTCGAGCCCGGCGCGCCCGGTGATGTCGACGTAGATCTTCCGGCGGCCCTCGCGGCAGCCCAGCAGCGACAGGGCCCGCGCGCATTCGTCGTACGAGGAGCGTTCGACGGGGTTGCTGGCCAGGATCTCGCCGCCCTCCGGCGCGGTGACGCTGGCGCGCAGCGGCTCCTCCCGCAGGAACCAGGCGAGGACGAAGGCGAGCAGCACGACCGGGACCGCGTAGAGGAACACGTCGGTGATGGAGAGGGCGTACGCGTGCACCACCCCGGCCCGGTCGCCCGGTGGCAGCCGCCCGAGGGCGCGGGGGTCGGCGGCGAGCCCGCCGGGGGTGACGCCCGGCGGCAGCGGCCGCCCGGCGAGCGCGTCGGCGATCTTGGGGGTGAGGTTGCCCGCGAAGATCGAGCCGAAGACGGAGACGCCGAAGGAGGCGCCGATGGAGCGGAAGAAGGTCGCGCCGGAGGTGGCGACGCCGAGGTCCTGGTAGCTCACCGAGTTCTGCACGATCAGCACCAGCACCTGGATGACCAGTCCGAGCCCGCAGCCGAAGACGAAGAAGTAGAGGCTGGTCTCGACGACCCCGCTGGTCTCGCGCAGCTGGTGCAGGAGCAGCAGCCCGATGCCGGTCACGGCGGTGCCCAGGATCGGGAAGACCTTGTAGCGGCCGGTGCGGCTGACCAGTTCGCCGGAGACGGTGGAGCACAGCAGCATGCCGAGGACCATCGGCAGCATGTGGACGCCGGAGAGGGTCGGCGAGACGCCCTGGACGACCTGGAGGAAGGTCGGCAGGTAGATCAGGCTGCCGAACATCGCGAAGCCGACGACGAAGCCGATGACGGCGCAGAGCGTGAAGGTGCGGCTGTGGAAGAGCTTCAGCGGCAGCACCGGTTCGGCGGCCCGCCGCTCCACGTGGACGAAGGCGACCAGCAGGACGGCACCGAGCGCGCCGAGCCCGAGGATCTGCCAGGACCCCCAGCCGAAGCTGACGCCGCCGAGCGAGGCCATCAGCACCAGGGCGGCGGCCACCCCGGCGATGAGGCCGGTGCCGAGGTAGTCGATGGTGTGGCGGGTGCGGCCGACCGGGATGTGCAGCACGGAGGCGATGACGAGGAGCGCGACGACGCCGACGGGCAGGTTGATGTAGAACACCCAGCGCCAGCTGAGATGGTCGACGAAGAGCCCGCCGAGCAGCGGCCCCAGCACGCTGGTGCAGCTGAAGACGGCGCCGAAGAGCCCCTGGTAGCGGCCGCGTTCACGGGGCGGGACGATATCGCCGACGATGGCCATCGACAGCACGATCAGCCCGCCGCCGCCCAGCCCCTGCACCCCGCGGAAGGCGATCAGCTGCCCCATGCTCTGGGCGAGCCCGCACAGCGCCGAGCCGGCCAGGAAGATGACGATCGCGGCCTGGAAGAGCTTCTTGCGCCCGTACTGGTCGCCGAGCTTGCCCCACAGCGGGGTGGCGGCGGTGGAGGCGAGCAGATACGCGGTCACCACCCAGGACAGGTGGTCGAGACCGCCGAAGTCGCTGACGATGGTCGGCAGCGCGGTGGAGACGATGGTCTGGTCGAGCGCCGCGAGCAGCATGCCGAGCAGCAGGGCGCCGATGGCCACCAGGACCGTGCGCTTCGGCCGCCCCTCCTCGGGGCCCGGAACCACGGGGTCCGGGACCGGAGCCGGGCGGCCGGCGTCCTGCGCCATGACGACTCCTCGGACTCCTCGGCTGCTCGCCCTCCCATCCTCTCCCCAACGCGCCCTTTATGCCCTGTTACGGTCGGCCGGGCCGGTTCGTCCGTGACGCACCCGGCACCCCTCCTGACGACGAACGCATGCGCGGAAGCCGATCAGATGCGCATAATCACAGCGAATTACAGGGAGGGAAATTTCGTGACGGCAGATTCCTGCCCGCACTGCTACGCACCGTTCCGAGCGAACGGCCGACCCAGCTGTGCGTGCGCCGCACGCGCCACCACCACGGGCCCGGCGACCGGGCCCGTGACCGGCGACACCAGTGCGCAGACCACCGACGACCAGACGACCGACGCCCGGGCGGCCGCCCCACGGGCCGACGACCAGCCGCGCGCCATCCGTCCGTATCTCAGGCTCTCCGGCGAGCGCGGGAGCGGACCCCGCCCGCGCGACGTCGGGAAGTTCTTCCGTAAGTCGAAGGGCGAAGCGGAACCCGCCGCGGCGGAACCCGTCACCGCGGAATCCGGACCGCAGCACGGCCAGGAGCCCGGGCCGCGGCCCGGCGCGGCGGGGGACGCCGCCGACGAGACCCAGGTGATCGACCGCATCGCGCCCATCACCCCGGTCGACCGCATCACCCCCGGCGGTCCCGTCGACCGCACCCGGGTGATCGACCGCATCACCGCGGCGGGCCGCCGCGACAGCGCCGCCCGGACAGCCGCCGGGGGAGCCACCACGGGACCCGTCACGGGAGCCTTAACGGGTGAAGGGCACGGCGGCGGGACCGGCAGCGAGACCGTCAGCAGCGCCGATGGCGGCGGCGGCCGACGCCGCAAGAACCGCCGCAAGCCCGTCGCCACGGCGGTCGCGGGGGCCGCCGCGGTGGTCGTGGCCGGAACGCTGGCGTTCACCACCGGCCTGCTGGGCGGCAGCAAGGACGGCAACGGCAAGCGCAGCGACAGCGCGCTCGGCGATACGCAGACCAGCGTCCCGGACGAGCCGCCGACCGAGGACGAGGGCGCCACCCCGTCCCGCCGCTCCACGCCGAGCAAGAAGCCCAGCGCCTCGCAGTCCCCCGCGAAGCCGCCGAGCGCGAGCCGGAACCAGGACCGCGCGACGCCCCCGGCGCCCCGGACGCCCACGGCGCCGCCCACGACCCGTCCGACCTCCCCAGCGGAGCCGGACAGGCCCAGCACTCCGGACAAGCCGCGGCAGCCGACCAAGCCGCCGTCCACCGAACCCTCGAAGACCCCCGAGCCCACCGGCCCGCCGGTGCTGCGCGAGGGCGACAGCGGGGCCGAGGTCACCGAGCTACAGAAGCGGCTGACCCAGCTGCTGCTGTTCATCGGCACCGCGGACGGCGAGTACGACGACGCGGTGAAGGACGCCGTCGCGGCGTACCAGGACCGGTACGACATCAAGGGGGACCCGGAGGGGGTCTACGGCGAGAACACCCGCCTCGACCTGGAATCCCGCACCGACGAGCCGTAGAAATCGGGGGCCGTGTCGAAAGACGCCCCCCGCCCCTGGCGTACGGGCGGACCGCTTTGTATCGTGGAGGAACAAAGTGGTTCCGCCCGTTTTCCCTGACCGGCGGGCGGAGCCACTTGTGTCTCTTTGGCCTGCCCGCGCCCTGTCCGCCTCCCGCCGTGCCCTGGAGTCCCCATGCCGCTCACCGCCCGCGCCCTGCTGCTCGACATGGACGGCACGCTGGTGAACTCGGACGCCGTGGTCGAGCGCTACTGGCGGATCTGGGCCACCGACCAGGGACTGGATCCCGACGCCGTGCTCCGGGTGGTCCACGGCCGCCAGGCACACGCCACCATGGCGGCGCTGCTGCCGGACCGGCCCGTGGAACAGAACCTGGCCGACAACCGGTGGATGCTCGAACGGGAGACCACCGACCTGGACGGCGTCGTGCCGATCACCGGCGCGCCCGCCTTCATGGCCGCGCTCGACGGCCTGCCGCACGCCCTCGTCACCTCCGCCGACGACGGCCTGGCCCGGGCCAGGATGGGGGCGGCCGGACTGCCGCTGCCCGCCGTCCTGGTGACGGCGGAGCGGGTCGGGGCGAGCAAGCCGGACCCGGAGGGCTTCCTGAAGGGCGCCGCCGAACTGGGCTTCGCGCCGCACGACTGCGTGGTCTTCGAGGACTCGGAGGTCGGCATCGCGGCGGGCCGGGCGGCCGGGATGCGCGTGGTCGGCGTCGGACCGCGCGCCGCGGCCCACGCACCGGACGCCCACGTACGGGATCTGGCGCAGGTGCGGGTCGAGGCGCTGCCCGGCGAGGACGGCCTGCGGCTGCACCTCGCGGACTGAGCGCCCCGACACCCCGACGCGCCGCAAGGCGCTCAGCGGCTCACGCCGCCACCGCCTCGTACAGGCTGAAGCCGCCCAGCGCCAGCATCACCAGCGCCGCGACCTTCGTGATCAGCCGCAGCGGTACGTGCTTCATCAGGGTGCGGCCGCCCAGGATGCCCAGCCCCGCGACCGCCCACAGGGCCAGCACCGCGCCCACGCCGACCGACAGCGGATCGTCGTAGCGGGCGGCGAGGTTCGCGGTCATGATCTGGGTGAGATCACCGAACTCGGCGACCAGGATCAGCGTGAAGCCCGCCCCGGCGACCTTCCAGAAGGACTGGTCGGCGGGCTTGCTGATCTCCTCCTCGTCCTCGTCCTTCTTCATCAGCAGCATCGCCGCGCCGCCGAGGAAGAGCACGCCGACGACCGTCTGGAGCAGCCGCTGCGGCAGCAGGCCGAGCACACTGCCCGCCGCGATGGCGATCCCGACATGAAGGGCGAAGGCGGCGGCGACGCCCGCGAAGACGTACGAGGCGCGGTAGCGGGTGCCGAGCATCAGCCCGGCCAGGGCGGTCTTGTCGGGCAGCTCGGCGAGGAAGACGACGCCGAAGACCACGGCGGCGACGGTGAAGCTGAACACGGGCTGGATACCTCATAGGGTCGGGCCGCACCGAGGGGCCCGGGGAATGGGGTCGCTTCGGCACGGCAGCGTCGAACACTGCGGCCGAAGGTCTCGCTGGCGTACGCGACCCGCCTGATGCGGCAGTCGCCTCGTACGCTCCGGGCGCCGGCCCGCACCTCGAGGGGCGGGCAGTATGTCGACGGTCCGGCGAGGAGCTACTCCCCTTCTGCTGCCGACCAGCTTACGGGACGCCTCCCGCGCGGCCGCCCGGGGGGCACCACCAGCGGCGATGGGGGTGACGCGGCGGGGCACGCGGCCCCGGCGGGGCGGGCGACGGCGGCTCCGGAGCGCATCCCGGGCCCCGTCTCCTTTCTGAAGCCCCTTGCGTTGACATGACCGCGTCGCCACTCTGTTACCTGGCGCCTGCCCCACGTCCACCCGGCGCCACCACGATGGCCGCGTTGCCGTGGCCAACGACCCCCCACTCCTAGGGAGTTCGCATGTCGCACATGCACGACCGTCGGCGCGTCTACGCGCGTCGCGCCGCCGTCTTCGGCGGGTTCGCCGGGCTGCTGGGCACGCTGATGCTCAGCGGACCGTCCGCCGAGGCGGCCCCGCCCACCCCGCCGAGCGCCGCCACCGCCCGCACCCAGCTGGCCGCGCTGACGGTCAAGGCCGAGGGGTCGTCCGACGGTTACAGCCGGGACAAGTTCCCCCACTGGATCACCCAGAACGGCTCCTGCAACACCCGCGAGGAGGTCCTCAAGCGCGACGGCACCAACGTCCAGACCAACTCCAGCTGCGCGGCCACCAGCGGCACCTGGAAGTCCGCGTACGACGGCGAGAGCTGGACCGCCGCCTCCGACGTGGACATCGACCACGTCATCGCGCTCTCCGAGGCGTGGAAGTCCGGCGCCAGCAGCTGGACCACCGCCCAGCGCCAGGCCCTCGCCAACGACCTTGCCCACTCGCAGCTGATAGCCGTGACGGACAACGTCAACCAGGCCAAGGGCGACAAGGACCCGGCCGAGTGGCTGCCGCCGCTGGAGTCGTACCACTGCATGTACGCGCGCATGTGGGTCTCGGTGAAGCACACCTACAAGCTCAACGTCGACTCGGCGGAGAAGTCCGCGCTGAGCGGCATCCTGAACAGCTGCTGATCAGCTGACCACCCAGCGGAACCGTAACGCCGCCTCCGACGTTCCGTACCGTACGACGCGTACGGTACGGAACGCTGAGCGACGGAGGAGGGCCGGATGGCCGGGCTGCGCCTGGGACCACTGCTGCGGCACGTGGACTGGGAGACGGGGACGGACGCGACCGTCTGGGTGGAGGCCGACCGGCCCTGCGACGCCGAGGTGCGCTGCGCCGACGGCGCGGGCGGCACGGCCCGCACCTGGCAGATCGCCGGACATCACTACGCGCTGATCCCGGTCACCGGGCTGCGGCCGGGCGCCGAGACGGCGTACCGGGTGCTGCTGGACGGGGAGCAGGTGTGGCCGCTGCCGGACTCCCGCTTCCCGGATTCCACGATCCGGACGCCCGACGTGATCCGCAGCACGCCCGACGTGTCCGCCACCGGGTCCGGTGGCCAGGGGCCCGTGCGGGTCGCCTTCGGCTCCTGCCGGTGGGCCGCGCCGCCGTCCGACGCCTCGCACGACCCGGTGGGACCCGACGCCCTGGACACCCTCGCGCACACCCTCGCCACCTCGCCCGAGGCCCCGCGCCCCGATGTGCTCGTCCTGCTGGGCGACCAGGTGTACGCGGACGAGACCTCCGCCGAGACCCGCCGCTGGATCGCCGAACGCCGCGATCTGTCGGAGCCGCCGGGCGACCAGGTCGCGGACTACGAGGAATACACGCGGCTGTACTACGAGTCCTGGCTCGACCCCGAGGTGCGGTGGCTGCTGTCCACCGTGCCCAGCTGCATGATCTTCGACGACCACGACGTCATAGACGACTGGAACACCAGCGAGGCGTGGCTGAACCGGATGCGCACCACGCCGTGGTGGCGCGAGCGCATCCTGAGCGGCCTGATGTCGTACTGGGTGCACCAGCACCTGGGCAACCTCTCCCCCGCCGAACTCGCCGCCGACGGCCTGTACGCGGCGGTGCGGGACAGCGAGGACGGTACGGAGGCGCTGCGGGCCTTCGCCGCCCGGGCCGACGCCGACCCCGCGTACACCCGGTGGAGCTACCGCCGCGACTTCGGCCCGGTGCGGCTGCTGATGGTCGACACGCGCGGCGCCCGGGTGCTGGGCGAGGGCGCGCGGGAGATGGTGGAGCCCAAGGAGCTGGCCTGGGTGCGGCAGCAGGCCCTGGACGGGGCCGGGACGTACGACCACCTCCTCATCGGCACCTCCCTGCCCTGGCTGCTGCCGCACTTCGTGCACGACGTGGAGGCGTGGAACGCCTCGGTGTGCGGCGGCCGGCGCGGGGCGCGCTGGGCGCGGATCGGCGAGGATCTGCGGCAGCGCGGCGACTTGGAGCACTGGGCCGCCTTCCCCGAGTCCTTCGACGCCCTGACCGATCTGATCGCCGAGGTCGGCGAGGGGGCCGACGCGCCCGCCACGATCAGTGTGCTGTCGGGCGACGTCCACCACGCGTACATCGCCGAACCGGACTGGTCCCGCTGGCCGCGCCGCCCGGTCAGCGAGGTCCGCCAGCTGACCTGCTCCCCCGTGCACAACAGCATCCACGCCTCGATCCGCCTCGGCTTCCGCTTCGGCTGGAGCCGGGCGGGCCGTGCGCTGGGCCGCTTCTTCACCCGCCACGGACGCGTCCCGGCGCCCCGGCTGAGCTGGCGCAAGACGGGCGGCCCCTGGTTCGGCAACCAGCTGATGACGCTGACGCTCCGGGGCGGATCCGCGCAGCTGCGCCTCGACCAGGCCGTCCAGGCCCCGGAACCCCACCTGGTCACGCCGCTGCGGACGTCCTGGCCCTAGGGACGCCTCACACCCCGGAGGACCTTTTCCCGGACGGTGATGTGACCGACGTCCGGGTCGAGGACCCCGCCGAGGCGGGCGAAGGCCCGGTCGGTCAGGTCGAGGCACTTGGGCGCCGCCCGCGTCCAGGCGAAGGCGCCGCGGTCGGTGATGCGCACGGTCAGGGACCTGCCGTTCGCGACGTTGGTGACCCTCACCCGGGTCCCGAACGGCACCTGGGGCCTGCGGCTCAGCGAGGTCGCCGCGGTGTTCCTGGAGTTGTCGAAGACCTGGCCGCTCGCCGTGCGGGCACCGGCGCGCATCGGCCCGTAGTGCGTGGCCCAGCACTCCTTGCCCGCGGGCGGGATGTCACGCGCCGGAGCGAACCCCAGCGCGGCGGACAGCGTGGCGGACAGCGCCGCGGTCCCGGCGGCACCAGCCGCCACCCGGACGAGCGGAGCGCGCTTCCCCCTCACCACGACGACACCACCATGACGACGTCCCTTCCCCCGAGGAGGGGCGGATCCCCCACAGGACAGGCGGCACGCACCCGATCGGCCGTGCGCGGGTGCCGTCGGAGTGATACGGAACACAACGGAGGGGGACGTTCCGGCCCGCGGGTGGAAACCCGCCGGGCGAACGGCATGATGGGCGAAATCCTGCGTCACATCTGCCCCGGGAGAAACACCTTGGCCGGAGACCCCCACGCCATAGCCATCGTCGGGGCCGGTCCCCGCGGCACCAGCGTGCTGGAGCGCCTCTGTGCCTCCGCGCCGGAGCTGATACCGGAAACCGGGCTGACCGTGCACATCGTGGACCCGTCCCCGCCGGGCGCCGGGCGGGTGTGGCGGACGGCACAGCCGGGCGAGTTGCTGATGAACACCGTCGCCTCGCAGGTGACCCTGTTCACCGATGACAGCGTCGAATGCGACGGACCGATACGCACCGGGCCGAGCCTGTACGAATGGGCCACCACCGGCGACGGTGCCCCCGCCCCTTCCCTCGGCCCGGACGACTATCCGAGCCGCGCCCTCTACGGCCACTACCTGGAGTGGGTGTTCGCCGAGGTCGTCCGCACCGCGCCCGGCACCGTCACCGTCCGCCCGCACCCGGCCCGCGCCGTCGGGCTGGAGGAGACACCGGACGGCACCCAGACCCTGGCCCTCGACGACGGCACGCGCCTCGGTGGACTGCGCGCCGTCGTTCTGGCCCAGGGCCATCTGCCCCGGACCCCCGACGAGACGGAGGAGCGGCTCGGCGCCCACGCGGCCCGACACGGGCTGCGCTACTACCCGCCCGCCAACCCCGCCGATGTCGACTTGTCGTCCATAGAGCCCGGTGAGCCCGTGCTGCTCCGCGGCCTGGGCCTCAACTTCTTCGACCACATGGCGCTGCTCACCGAGGGCCGCGGCGGTTCGTACGCCGCCGCGACGGACGGCGCCCCGGGCGGACTGGTCTACCGCCCCTCGGGCCGCGAGCCACGGCTGTACGCGGGTTCGCGCCGCGGCATCCCGTACCACGCCCGCGGCGACAACGCGAAGGGCGCGCACGGCCGTCACACCCCGCTGCTGCTGACCCCGGACGTCCTCGAAACCTTCCGCAAGCGGGCGGACTCCGGCGATCCGCCGGACTTCCGCGCGGAGGTGTGGCCGCTGGTGGCCAAGGAGGCCGAAACCGTCTACTACGAAGCCCTGCTGTCCCGCCAAGACCCGGGCGCCCCACCACACTTCCGGCGTCACTTTTTGGCCACTTCCCACGGCTCCCCCGAAGAGGCCGCCGTTCTACTGGCGTTCGGTATTCCGGCAACCGGGCGCTGGTGCTGGGAATCGATCTCCCAGCCCCACCGCGAACAAAACTTCACCACGCGTGACGCCTTCCGGCGGTGGCTGCTGACGTACGCGCGCGCGGACGCGGCCCACGCCCGGCTCGGCAATGTGGCCGGTCCGGTCAAGGCCGCGCTCGACGTCCTGCGCGACCTCCGCAACGAGGTGCGGCTGATCGTCGACCACGGCGGGCTCTCCGGGGTCTCGCGCCGGGCCCATCTCGACCGCTGGTACACCCCGCTGAACGCGTTCCTGTCGATCGGCCCGCCGCGCCGCCGGATCGAGGAGATGGCCGCACTGATCGACGCGGGGGTGCTCGACATCCTGGGTCCAGGTCTGGACGTCACGGCCAAAACACCTGATGGGTCGTCAGGTCAACCGGGCTTCGCCGCCCGCTCGACCCTCGTTCCCGGCCCCCCGGTGATCGCCCGGACGCTGATCGAGGCACGGCTTCCGGAGCCGGATCTGCGCCGCACAGCCGACGCGCTGCTGAGCGGACTGCTGCGCTCCGGGCAGTGCCGGCCACACCGGGTGGAGGGCTACGAGACGGGCGGACTGGACGTCACCCCGGCCCCGTTCCGGATCGTGGACGCGCAGGGGCGGCCGCATCCGCGCCGGTTCGCGGTCGGGGTGCCGACGGAGGGCGTCCACTGGGTGACCGCGGCGGGGGCGCGCCCCGGCGTGAACTCCGTCACCCTGTGCGACACGGACGCGGTGGCGCGGGCGGTGCTGCGCCTCGCGGCGACGCCCGAGCCGCACCGGAAAACCGCGCCGATGTGCGCCGCCGGGCTCTGAGGAGCGACCCCGGGTACAGCCCCGAAGGCCCTTCCCGGGCCCCCACATTGGCAGTTCTTGAACTTGCAACAAAAGGTGAGGGAAACCTAACCTGTCGGTCCCGTTGTTTCTCCGTCCCCAGGAACAAGGAGCAATCCCCTCATGTCTCCCGACACCTCCCCCCGCTCACTCGACGGCCTGCTGGAAACCGGCAGACCGTACGTTCTCTCCCTCTTCCGGATCGTCGTCGGCCTGCTCTTCTTCTGCCACGGCGCCTCGTCGCTGCTCGGCTGGATGGGCGGCGTGATGGGCACCGGCAAGACCGTCGAGGCGGGCACCTGGCCCGGCTGGTACGCCGCGGTCATCCAGCTCGTCGGCGGCGCCCTGGTGATGCTCGGCCTCGGCACCCGCATCGCCGCGTTCATCTGCTCGGGCTCGATGGCCTACGCGTACTTCCACGAGCACCAGCCGGAGAAGCTGTGGCCGCTCCAGAACGGCGGCGAGGCCTCGGCCATGTTCTGCTGGGCGTTCTTCCTCATCGTCTTCACCGGCCCGGGCCCCTGGGCGCTGGACCGGATCTTCGGCTCGTCCCGCGCGTCCGCGACGGCGGCCGAACCGCGGCGCCAGCCGAGCGCGGTCTGACCGGCGAGACACAAAAGTCCGAACCGTGAACGTGCGGTGAATCGCGCCATGCGGGGCCACGTGTCCCGCATGGCGTGATTCGAACAGCATCGTCACCCCTTACCGGTATCCTCAACGGTCACAGGCGTACGCTGTATGGCTGTACAGGCCGCTCCCGCCCGCCCCGCGCGGACGAGACGCGGCGGCGGGGGAACGGGATCGGGAGAAGAACGTTGTTGGAACATTTGGGGTCGCTGACCAACACCCCATGGATCTACGCAGTCATCGCAATTTCGGTCCTACTCGACGTCTTCCTGCCCGTCCTGCCGAGCGGCTTCATCGTCATCACGGCCGCCACCGCCGCCGCGGGCACCACCGTCGACCCGGTCGGCGTGGTGCGCCAGGCCGACGCGGCCGACTTCCCCGCGATGTTCGCGCTGCTGCTGTGCGCCGCGACCGCCTCCGTCCTCGGCGACATGGTCGCCTACCGGCTGGCCTGGCGCGGCAGCGACCGGCTCGACCGGGCCATCGCCCGATCCCGCCGACTCACCTCCGCCCAGGAGAAGTTGGGCACCGCGCTGGTGCGCGGCGGCGGACCGCTCGTCGTCATAGCCCGCTTCGCCCCCGCCGGACGGTCCGTCGTCAGCCTGAGCGCGGGCGCCGCACACCGTCGGGTGACGGAGTTCCTGCCCTGGTCGGTGGTGGCCGGTCTGGCCTGGGCCGCGTACGGCGTGGCGCTCGGCTACGTCGGCGGCCAGTGGCTCGGCGCCAGCTGGCTGGGCACGGCGGTGTCGGTCCTAGCGCTGTTCGCCGCGGGTGCGGGCGCGGCCTATGTGATGAAGCGCCCGGCCGAGGACGAGCCCGGACAGCTCGCGGCCCCCGTGGCCACGGTCCCGGCGCCCTAGGGTCAGCGGCCGATTACGGATCATCCTGCGATTGCGGTTACGGTCCTCCCCATGCGACTCATGCGTCCCATGCGTCACTTCGTCCCCCCGGTCCCGGTCCCGGTCCCGGCACCGGCCCCGGCATGCTGAGCCGTGCGGCCGGGATGTTCGCGGCGTTCGTCGCCGGCCTCGCGCTCGTCGTCGCCGCCGTCCTCGTCGTACGGCAGATCATGGCGCCCTCCGAGCCCGAGCTGCCCGTCGTCCCGGACGCGCGGCGTCCGATCGTGGAGCGGGCGGCGAAGGTCTGCTCGCCGCTGAGCGTGCCGCTGCTGGCCGCACAGATCCACGCGGAGAGCAACTGGCGGCCGGACGCGGACTCCGGACACGCCCAGGGCATCTCGCAGTTCGCCCCGGACACCTGGAAGGAGTGGGGGCGGGACGGCAGCGGCGACGGCAGGGCCGACGTCTGGGAGCCCCGGGACGCGATCCCCTCCCAGGCGCACTACATGTGCCACCTGTACGGCGTGATCGACGAACTCCCCGGCAACCGGACCCGGCTCGCCCTGGCCGCGTACAACGCGGGACCGGGCGCGGTGCTCAGGGCGCGCGGCATCCCGACCATCCACGAGACCCGCGGCTACGTGGACCGCATCGTCAACACCCTGCTGCCCCAGTACCGGAAGAGCGAGACGCGCTACCAGCGGAGCGAGGCGAAGCGCAACCGCGCGCGCTCCGCCTCACCGTCCACCTCCACCTCCGCCTCGTCCTCCCCCAGCCCACCCGCGCCCCTCTCCGCACGGACTACCCGCCAGCGGCTATGAAGTCCTCCACGGCCCGGACGAGTTCCAGCGGCGTCTCGTCGGCGGGGTAGTGCCCCGCCGACGCCAGCTCGACCAGGTCGGCATTGGCGTACCAGCGCAGCCACGTCCGGCGCATCACCTCCGCGGTGAGCGCCGGATCGTGGGCGCCGACCACCACCCGCACCGGCAGCTGGGAGCCCTCCACCTCCTCGTGGAAGTCCTCCAGCGCCCAGGAGTCCAGCCACGCCCGGAACGCCTTGGCATCGCTGTGCTCCAGCGAATGCCGCACCATCAGGTCGAGCCAGGCGTCCGGATGACGGCCGCCCGTGGTGAGGTCGATGATCGCCCGTCGGCACTCGGGCCGGTCGGCGGCCGACGTGAACAGCTCCCACTGCTCGCCCTCCATCGGCACCCCGCTCGCCGGTACGGGAGCCACCCCGACCAGCCGCTGGACGCGGTGCGGGGCCGCCGCCAGCACGCGCTGGACGACGGCGCCGCCCATCGAGTGCCCGAGCAGCGAGAACCGCTCCCACTCCAAATGGTCGGCGAGCGCGAGCAGATCCCGGCCCGCCTCGCTGGTGGTGTACGCGCCGGGGACGTCACGCGCCTCCCCGTAGCCGCGCAGATCGGGCAGTACGTAGGTGAAGGCGCGCCGGTCGATGTGCGGCAGCATCGCGGCGTAGGCGGCGCGGTCCGAGAACCAGCCGTGCACCGCGATGACGTGGTGCGGTCCTTCGCCGACGGTCTCATACGGTGGAACGAGGGGTGGAACAAGCGGTCCCATGGCACCTCCGGTCCCAGTCGAATGCGGGCACGCGGCGCGCGCCCGCTGGTGGACAACGGTGGCGTCTCGCGCGGAAGTGGGCAAGCCCGGTGCGCATATGCGCCGGGCGTCACCCGTACGGGTCACCCATACGGCCCACCCCGGCGGCTCCTCCGTACGGCGGGCCGCCCGCACCGGCCCGCGTGTCCGGCCGTACCCGACGGGCCGTCCGTAGTGTCATGACCGCTGTGGTGCGCGACGGGGACGAGGGCGGGGGCGAGGGCGGGACCCGAAGCCAAGCGCCCACGCCCCTGCGCACCGCCGCCCTGCGCACCGCCGTCATGGCCCTCGCCGTGGCCGCCGTCTACTACGCGGGCGCCCAGCTCGGTCTGCTTCAGGAACTCGTACGCGGCCAGGTGACCCCGCTGTGGCCGCCCACCGGCATCGCGCTGGCCTGCCTGCTCCTGCTGGGCCCGCGCAGCTGGCCCGGGATCACCCTCGGCGCCCTCGCGGTCAACGCCCCCATCGGCCCGGCGCCCCTCGCCGTCCTCGCGATCGTCGCGGGCAACACCCTGGCCCCGCTGTGCGCGTATCTGCTGCTGCGGCGGGCGGGCTTCCGTACGGAGCTGAACCGGCTGCGGGACGCCCTCGCCCTGGTCTTCCTCGGCGCCCTGGCCGGAATGCTGATCAGCTCCACGCTGGGCACCGCCGTCCTCGTCCTCGCGGACGCCCTCCCCGCGAGCGCCTTCTGGCCCACCTGGTCGGTCTGGTGGACCGGGGACGCGATGGGCGTCCTGGTCGTCACGCCCCTGCTGCTGGCCGCCCGCCGGGCCCGGCTCCCGCGCGGCGTCACCCCGTACCGCTGGCTGGAGGCGGCGGCGCTGCTGCTGGGAACGGCGGGCGTCATGCTGGTGGCCACCCGCTCGGCCGCCAGCCTGCTCTTCCTCGTCTTCCCCTTCCTCATCTGGGCGGCTCTCCGCTTCCAGCTCCCCGGCGCCGCGCCCTGCTCGCTCATCGTCACCGTCCTCGCGATCCAGGCCACGGCCGAAGGCGTCGGCCCCTTCGCGGGCCACTCGCTGCTGACGCGGATGGTCACCCTCCAGGCGTTCAACGGCTCCACGACGCTGACCGCCCTCCTCCTCGCGGCGATCATCGCCGAGCGCGACCACACGCGGCGGCAGATCGAGCAGGTGTGCGTCCAACTCGCCGAAACCGTGGTGCGGCTGACCCCGGACGAGCCGGAACCGGGCCGTTAGGAACGGCATCTACCAGTCCGTACGCGCCCACGAAGCCCTGGGGGACGGACCACCCATGACCGCGACGGCAACCCGCCACCTCTATCTGACCCGGCACGGCGAGGCGACCCCGGACGAGCGCGCGCTGACGGACGACGGCCGCCGCCAGGCCGTCCTGCTCGGCAAGCGACTCCGGCACGTACCGCTGACCGCCATCCACCACAGCCCGCTCCCGCGCGCCGCCCAGACGGCACGCCTGATCGCCGCCCAGCTCAACGACGTACCCGCGCACGCCTGCGAACCCGCCGGGGACTACGTCCCGCATACGCCGGAGCGCGACGAACTCCCGCCCGAAGCCGCCGACGTGCTCCTCGACTTCGTCCACCGCGTCCCCGCGGACGAGCGCGCCCACGGCCCACGGCTGGCCCACGAGGCGCGAGGGTGTCGTGTGGACCATGCCGGGTTCCCGACGCCTGGCACGGCATCTCGCGGCCCCGCGCTCGTCGCACGCAGCGCCGCTGCGCTCTCCTCACGCGACTTGCGAGCTACCGCACCAGACGCCGCTCGCTGATCCGGCCTGATCCACACGACACCCCCTGGAACGCTTCACCGGCCCGGTACCCGGCGCCGAGGACCGCCACGAACTGGTCGTCACCCACACCTTCCTCATCGGCTGGCTCGTCCGGGCCGCGCTCGGCGCACCACCCTGGCGCTGGATGGGCCTCAACCACGACAACGCGGCCCTGACCGTCCTCCGCTACCGCCCGGGTTTCCCCGTCTCCCTGGTCTCCTACAACGACACGTCCCACCTGCCCGCCGTGTAACCGGCCGCCCAGGGAACAGGACAGGGCGAGGCGTGCCCGGGATCCGCGCAGACAACCCGGGTCAGCGCCTCCCTCACCTCATTCATCGGCGGACGGTCGGCCCGCACCCCGACCCGGATCTCCCACACCCGCCGCTCCCCCGGGTCGGCACCCGGATACTGGCACCGCCACTGGTGCGGCAGCTCCTCGTACAGCTCACCCAGCTCCCCCTGATCCGCCGCCACCGCCAGCTCGTACGCCTCCGGGCCCTCGTCCAGCAGCCGACGGAACCCGCCGACGACCCGCGCGAGGTCGCCCTCGGTCGCGTACACCCCGATCCGGATGACGAAGTCGTCCTCCGCGCCGCCGCTCAGTAGTACCCCCTCCCACCGTCGATCAGCTCCCGCATCGCGTCCATGTGACCGGCGTGCCGGGCGGTCTCCTCGATCATGTGGAACAGGATCCACCGCACCGAGGCGGCGGCATCGGACAGCGTCGGGTGCCGACCGACGTCGTCCAGCGCATGGTCCGCGATGATCGCGTCCGACACCGCGCACTGCTGCTCGTACTCGGCGAGCAGCCGGTCCAGCGGAACCCCCGCCACCCGCATGTCCGCGTCCTCGACCCCCTCCTCGAACCGCGGCCCCTCCGCCGCGCGCCCCATCAGGACGATCTCGAACCAGAGGTGCTCGACCCACCGCATATGGGACACCACACCGGCCATCGTCATCAGCGGCGAGCCGGGCAGCACCGCCCGATGGGCATCCTCGGGGGACAGCCCCTCACACTTCCAGTGGACGACCGACCGCTGCATGTCCAGCCAGCCGACCAACTGCGTCCGCTCATCGGCCCCGTACGCGGGCCGCACCCGTGCAGGAATCATGCCTGCCGACGCTATCCCACCCCCTGCCCCCGCACCAGAGCTTCCGTGCGGGCCGAATGCATACCGGACGAAGGCCGGACCCGTGCTGTAGGGCCCGGCCTTCCGCATCCGAGTCACGCGCAGCCCAGCAGCGTGAATAAGGACAGGAATCACGGTACGGCCCCCCACCGACAACCGCGGGAGCCTGTGGATAACCCACCCCGACGGGTCACCACCGCGATCAAGCACAGCTCCAGCGCCGCCGGGCACACTCTTCCCACTCGCAAGCACAAGGGTGATCCCGCCCCGATCAAACCGTGGACAGCGGCACCGGCCGCCGCGGCGCCCCCGGCTCACTGCCCCTCGACGCCCTGGCCGACCTGGGCTTCGCCCTCTACGCGGGCGCGCGGCTGCCGGGCGTGGTCATGGCCGATGGGACACAGGACGGTGCGTACCAGATGTGGCTCCACGACCGGGAGGGATCGGCTGCCACCGTCAACGCGCGGGAGACGTGGCGGTACGGCCCCCGCGACCTGTGGCAGGAAGTCACGGCCGTATACGACGACTTCGTTGCCGCCGGAAGCCCGGGCGCCGACGCGTTCGAGCTGACGGTGACCTCCGAGGGCCAGCAGGTGTGGCTGCCCCCTGCCTCACCGGGCCGCTGACAATTCTTCGTGGAGCCCTTCCAGGGCGGTGTGGTCGTCATCGCTGCCGGTGTGAGGAGCGGCGAACCAGCGGGCGTACTCGTCGATCTCGGACAGCCGCCAGTCCAGCGCGAACAGCTCGACCATCGCGGGGTCGGCGTGCAGGCGGTCGCCCGCGCCCGCGGTGAGGAGGTCGGCGTAGTCCCGCTCGCGCGGCGCGAGGGCCAGCGACTCCCAGTCGACCAGCCTCAGCCCGTGGGCGTCCACGACCTGGTTGTCGTGGTGCGGCTCGCCGTGGGCCGGCACCCAGGAGTCCTGGTGCGCGAGGGCGAGGTCCGCGAGTTCGTGGTACCGGCCCGTCCAGCGCGTGATCGCGTCGCCGTGGTCGGCGATCGCGGTGCGGGCCTCCTCCGCCAGCGGGCCGGACGTCCAGGGCCGGGCGGCGGTGCGGGCCCGCAGCTCGTCGGCGAAACCGGGGCCGACGCGCGGGGCCCAGCGCCGCAGACCGTCCGGCGACGCGGCGCCGTGCAGCGCGGCCAGCGCGGCAAGGACTTCCCGCAGGTGTTCGGGCTCGCGCGCCTCCGCCTCCGTCGGGGTCCGCCCCTCCAGCCACGGTGTCACGCTGAGCATTCCGCCCCCGATCTCGACGGTGAACCGCCCGGACCGGGCGGGCAACGGCGCGCACACCACGTCCAGCCCGGTGCCCGCCAGCACCGCGGCCCCCGCGTAGGCGGCCTCCAGCGACGCCGCGGTGTGCCGGGGCGCCAACTGGTCCAACGTCACGAACAGGGTCGTCCCACCACCGGCCACCCGCCAGTGGTGCGCGCCGAACCCCCAGGGCAGATAGTCCGCCTCGGCGGCCTCGGGCAGCCAGTGCGCGGCGACCGCACGCGCGACCGCGTCGTCAGTGAGGAAAGAGGGACGGGACAGCACAAGGCTCACCCTAGAAACGACGCGCGTCGCCATCACCGGAATTTCCCCGGCTCGCGAGGGGAAGAGGGTCGTGGTGACGACACGACGAGGACGTAAGCGGCCATTACGCCGCGGGGCCTGGCCCACCGGCGCCGCGCTGCTGCTCGTCCTGGCCCTGACCTGGGCCACGGTGTGGCCGTACGTCGTCGGAGCGACCCTGGTGGCGCTGCTCGGCGGCGCCGTCTGGTGGCTGCGTACGACGCACCGCACGACGGTCGCCGACCATCGCGCCTGGCAGGCCGAGGAGGAGAACAAGGCGCGCGAGCGCTCCATGGCCGAGGTCGACGCCATGACGTGGCAGCGGTTCGAGCTGTACGTCGCGGAGCTGTGCCGCCGCGACGGCTGCACCCAGGTCGTCGTCTCCGGAAAGTCGGGCGACCTGGGCGCCGACGTCACCGGCCTGATGCCGGACGGCCGTCGGCTGGTGATCCAGTGCAAGCACTACGCGGCGCACCGCACCGTATCGAGCGGGGACATGCAGAAGTTCCTGGGCACGGCGAAGGCCGAACACGGCGCGGACGTCGCGGCCTTCGTCACCACGGCCGACTTCACGCGAGCGGCCCGGGCCCTGGCCGTGAAGCACGGCATCCTCGCCCTGCATCGCAACCTCCTCGGCGCCTGGGTCAGGGGCGCCACCCTGGAGTCCCTGATCCCGCTCAACGGAGCGGGCAGCGGCCCCCCGCGCGGGCGCCGGGCGCGCGGGACGTAACAGCGCGGCCCGGATCACCCAGCACGAGCTGTTCGAGCGCTGCGTGGCCTATACGCGCCGCATGCTGGACGACAGCAGACCGATCGCCTGAAGCATTGTCAGCACCGGTAGCACGCCCCTAGGTTGACGAGCAGACGATGTTCGACGGGACGAGGGCGAGGAGGAGTCCGTCACCCATGGCTCGTACGCGATGGCATCCGCCGGAGCGCTTCTTCAACGCCGCGAACCGCGTGGTCCGGCCGCTGCTCCGGTCCCGGCTGCACCCGCTCGTGAGCGGTCGGCTCATGCTGCTCACCTACGAAGGCGCCAAGTCCGGGCGCACCTACGCGATTCCGGTGGCCTACCACCGCCCGGCCCCGGACGAGGTGTGGGCCTTCGGCGCGCGGACCGGCTGGATGAGCAACTTCCGGAACCGTCGCACCGTACGTCTGCGGCTGCGCGGCCGGGAGGTACGCGCGGAGGCCACGGCCGTCGAGGACCGCGAGCAGGTGGCGCGCTTGCTGGAGGAACTCGTCCAACGCAACGGCCCTGGGTCCATCCGGGACCCGTTCGTCGGCTTCCCGCGCGACCGCCACCCGACGCACGAGGAGGCGCTGTCCGCGGCGGACAGGGTACGCATCGCGCGCTTTCACCTGTCGACCAAGCCCTGAAGGCTCAGTGCCCAGGTCAGGACCGGTCGAGACGAAGGCGCTCGGCCCTCGGCAGCCCCGCGACCACCAGATCGTAGGAGTCCTCGATCAGCTCCCGGACCAGCTGGTCCGGGAGGTCGCCGTCCACCGTCACCGTGTTCCAGTGGCGCTTGTTCATGTGCCACCCGGGCACGATCAGCCCCGGGTGGTCACCGCGCAGCCGAAGCGCGGCCTCCGGATCGCACTTCAGGTTCACCGTGAGGGGACGCGCGTCCAGGGTCGTCAGCGCGAAGATCTTGCCGCACACCTTGAAGGCCGAGACCTCCGGCACGCGGGGGAAGGGGAACTCCTCCGCAGCCGCGTTGAAGGACACGCAAAAGGACCGCAGCTGCTCGGGGGTCACTCCAGGTCTCCTCGATCTCGGCTGATGGGGATGGCACCACAGCTCTACCAGGCCCGCGACGGCTCTGCCACATCCTCCACCATGGGCCCCGGCACGCGCCCACCGTCCATCCGTCCAGCCATCCCCGCAGGCACGGCCCGCCTGCGTCACGGGGTGTCGTCGTCCGGTCCTTTCGCGAAAAGACCGGCCAGCCGGGCGCGGGTGACCACCGCGATGGTGAAACCATCGGTGATGTCTCCCTGGCCGATCAGCTCTTCCGCCCGGCTGAAGGGCATCACGACGGCTCGCCGGATGCCCTCTGCCCTGTCCAACGTCCCGACTCCGGGAATGCGAGCCGCGTAGAGCTCGGCGTGGCCACCGAGTAGTCCACTGTCGGCGTGAACCGTGCCGAGCGAGATCAGTTCCCCGGCCCGGACGCCCAGCTCTTCCTCGAGCTCCCGGATCGCATTCGCCGGTCCGCCCTCCCCCGCTTCCCCCATGCCGCGGGGTGCCTCCAAGTGCCAGGCCCGGGTGGCATGCCGGTAGTGCTCGACCAGGACGATGTCGGAGCCGGTGCCGATCAGCGGCAGGACCACCACCCCGGGGGCGCCTCCCGCGGGCAGCGTCCTCACATACAGGCCCAGGCTGCCGTCAGGGAAGCGAACGGCGTCGCGAACGACCGTGATGAACCGGTCGGCGTACACCACACCGACCGGCTCATCGGACCCGGTGCTGCGCCGGGCCGCCTCGATATCGACCGGGTCGAGCAGGATCTCGATCCCGCCTGGCGCGTTGACGAACATCTCCGGATGCTTCCGGCGCAGGTCCTCGTAGGAAGGGTCGGGAGACTTCACGGTGCTTCAGTACTCCAGTACATCGTCGTTCTCCTGGATGGTGGTCGAACTGGTGGCCGATGGAGCGGCGCGGTCCTCCGTGTATCCCGGAAGCCGCCGGGCCAGATCGCGGAACTCGTTCCACTCACGTTCGCTGTCCAGCCGAACGGAGGCGATCTCGCGGGCGAATTTCTGCTCCCGCTGCCCGGCCGCCCGATTACGCAGGACCATCTGTACGGAACCACCGAATGACCCCACCGACGTGGCTCCGAGGCTCGCTGCCACGGACCACCCCTCGGCACCGGTCAGCGCAGTGAATACCGCCCCGCCGACCGTGAGGACGACTTCGAGGACAGGCGACCACTTGTTCGCCTCGGCCTTGGAACCCCGACGGGCCTCGACAAGCCTGACGATTTCGGAATTGAGCCGGACGTAGCGATCGAATACGTCCCCGACATTGGCATGGAAGGCGGCGGGATCGGCCGTCAGCGAACTGAACGCTTCCATGTAGCGATGCCACGGCCCGCTCTGCCGAAGCGACCAGATGTCTTCGAGGGCCAACGTGTCGATTTCCGAAGGGGTGAGACGGTCCTGAACGGTGGAGAACGCCTGCCGCTGGAGAAACTTCACCAACTGCTCGGGGTCGCGAACGGTAGCGCCTGCCGAAGCCACGCGTACGTCCCGCCACTCCTGTAACGCCACCCGGCGCAGACTTCCGGTCGGAGTCAGCGGGTACATGCCCAGGGCGTCGGCGAGATTGACGTTGTAGATGAGGTCCAGCAGGTGCTTGACCTCGGCGGAGAAGGGCTTGCTGCCGTCATACCTGCCGTCGGAGACGGGCGAACCGTCTACGCACACGAACTTCTCGTACAGCAGGTTCCGGGTGACCGCGGCGTCGCGGATGCGCTGCCTGTTGCTGAACTCGACCACCTCGCCGACCCGCTCCACGAACGCCGGTACCTTGTCGTTCGGCACACCCACCTGAGAGGCGAGCAGCGGGAGGTCCTTCGCGGTCAGCCCCTGCACCCGGGCGGCGAACGGGTTGATCAGAGCCGACCTGCTGTCCCTGGCGTTCTCCTGGTCGTTCCAGGACAGACGGACGCAGGTGACCTTCTCCGTGGCGGGCATCTCCGCCAGGGTTTCCCGCCAGGCATCGAAAGCGTCCTCGTCCAGATCCACCCCTTGCGGGCGGTCGGTGGGCTCCCGCTCCCTGAGTAAGAAGGGAACCAAGGAGCTGTCCGCCAGCAGTTTCTGATGAGCCCTCCTGGCTTCTCCGCCGTCTACCAGATCACGGCTCACGGCAGGGTTGTTGTAGAAGAAAACCCTGTTCACAACGACCTGCCGGGTATTGATGAGGCTGCGGAAATACTCGGCCCGCACTTGGTCGTTACGGAGATCCTGGATATCCCGCAGGGACTTGCCTTTCGCGATCATCTTTCGCGTCAGGTCCGCACTGACCCACTGGTTGTCCAGCGACTGCGCGATAACCGCCCCCGGATCCAGATTCTCAGGACGCGCGCGGGTCAGCGCGCCTTCACCGTCATGGCTGCTGCTCATGGTCTCTCCCCCTGACTCAAGGCCCAGCGGATGGAATCCGTTCTCGGGCGAGATCGGCTCCAAAACGCCGCATCGCCGAGCAGAGAGCAATCTGCCCAGAACCACCCGCCGCCAAGCTGACTCGTGCAGCAGACACCTTGTCGGCGGTGGTGGTCCTCGTTGAGCCCTCGGCGAAGGGCCGGACGACCGTGCGGGCGGCCGTACAGGCTGCGTCGTATGGAGGTCATCGAGGTACTACCGAGCCTGCGCATGCTTCGCTTTCCCGTGGGGGCCGCCTACCTGTGGCGGGACGGCGACGAGCTGACCCTCATCGACACCGGGACGGCCGACTGCGCGGCGGAAGTCGAAGCTGCGCACACGAACGGCTCGATCGCGCTCCACCTGCCCGGGCCGAGGGTACTGTTCACCGGCGACGCGGTCGCCAACGTCGGCCGGACCATGCTGGGCGTCTTCAACACCGACCGTGCCCATGCCATCGAGTCGCCTTCAGCGCTTGGCAGCTTCAGCTCGCCATTGCGGTTCGAATCCCCAGGGTGATCAGCACAGTTCCCGCCAGGCGACTCATGCCACGTCGGAACCGAGGTGTGTCGATCGTTGTGCGCGCGGCGGCGACCACAGAGGTCCAGAACAGCAACCACACCAGGACGACAGCCACATGCACTACGGCAAGCGTCGCGATCTGGGGAGCGATGGGGCGGCTGGACGTCAGGAACTGCGGTAACAGGGTGAGATAGACCGACGCAGCTTTCGGGTTGAGGACGTTGGACCACAGCCCCTGGCCAAAGCCCCCGAGCTGGGCCCAGGGCAGACGCCAACGCCGCCGTGTCGTTGGTTCAACGCCTCGGCGCGTCGAGCGCCACGTGGTCACGCCCAACCAGATGAGATAGATGCCGCCCAGAAGCTTCACCACGGTCAGCGCCTCAGCCGACGACATGACCAAAGCCGACAGGCCAATCGCGGCGCACGTTGCGTGCACCAGGAGTCCGCAAGCCGAGCCACAAGCGGCGCGCACGCCATCGGACCGCGAGCCCGCGATCACCTGCTGCGTGACGAGAGTGAAGCTCGTGCCGGGAATCAACGTGAGGGGTACGACTGCGGCCACGAAGCCGAGTAGCTGATGCCACTGCACCCAAGCAGCGCATCCAGCAGACACGCGGCAAGCCACCAATAGGACCCGCATCGACTCGAAGATCGTTTTCGCACTCAGCGCTTGCGCGGCGCCTGAGCGGATCGAGCGAGCAGAAGGGGATGTCGAGCAGCGGCAGACGTCAGGCGGAGTCGCCTCTCGTTCGAAGCGCTACATCACGCCCATACCTCGCTTGACCAGGCTTTTGAACTCGCTCGCGAACTCGTTGATCAATTCTCGCATCTGACGGTGCAGGTCGCGGGCAGCTGCATGTACGTGAGGGGCAAGGCGGGGCGCGGAGATCGCCTGATGTGACACGATCTCAGCATCCACTCCTGCGGCCTGGCGACGAATGATCCCCGGCATTTCCAGTAGCTTGATCGGCTGGTCGACCATTAAGCACCATTTTGGCGCCGTGCGCGGCAAAGTGGGTGCTATGTCATGCCATTCGCCCGACGGTGTCCGCCCGGACACGGCAGGGCGTAGCTGGTCCCCCGCCTGCACGAAAGGGTCGGTGAACCTCGATAGCTCGTCTTGCAGTGAGTCGACCCCGGCGATGGTGGCTGCCTTGATACTTGCTCGCCCCATAAACCTGCTCGCCGCCGCAGTGGCAACAGCTCCGGCAAGCATGCCCCCGAGGCCAATCCATGCCACCGGGATTTCCGACTGTGCCACATGCCCTCCGCCCCTCCGGGAACACCCAGCTAGGAGGATTCTGGCAGGGGCGTCCACATTACGGAACGCGCGAGGGCGCGACTGTACCCACGCGGACGGTGTCCCGTTCACCCGCGGCCGGTACGCAGCCGGTCGTCGTGGCGATCGGGCACGGTGCGAGCGCTGGCGGTGGCACCGTCGGATCGACCCGAAGTACGCCGAACTGGTCGCGACCATCCGTCGTCGTTGATGTCAGCGGCAGATGTCAAAGACCCCCGGCCGGGACCGGCCGGGGGTCTTTGGGGTGGTGGGCGCAGACGGGTTCGAACCGCCGACATCTGCCTTGTAAGGGCAGCGCTCTACCGCTGAGCTATGCGCCCTGAGCGAGCTGTCAGCCTACCTTGTTCGCGGGGCGGCGCCGCAATCCGGTTGGGGTGGGAAGAAAGCCGGAGACGCGAACCGTACCGACCTCTGTGTTCGTCCCTGGTGGGTGGGAGAATGACATCCGGGCCCGGGCGATCCAATGGGAGAGGTAAGTGGCGGCGACACCTGCGCGGCGGTGGTTCGGGGGACGCGGGGAGAGCCAGCGGGCGGAGGCGCAGGCGGCGAAGGATGCCGCGGCGGCCGCGTTCTATGAGCTGGACACCGCGCAGCGGGATCTGCGGATCTCGATCGAGACGATCACGGCGGTGGACGACTCCCCCGCCGCCCGCCGGGCCGCCGCCGACTTCGCGGCGCTCGGGCAGCGGATCGACCAGGTCAGCCACGACTACATCACCGCCGTGGACGCGCATGACCTCGACCGTGACGGGCTGGACGCGGCGGCGGCCGGGCGGGCGCGGACGGAGCTGACCCGGGCCCGGGACGAGCTGCGGCGGACCAAGGCGGACCTGGACCGGTTCGGGCAGGGGCTGGGGTCGCTGCTCCAGCAGGCCGAGACGCAGCTCGCGCGGCTCGCGCCGGCGGTGGAGCGGGCGCGGCAGGCGCTGCTGGCGGCCACGAACGCGCTGGACGAGGTGCGCGGCTCCGGGCTGCGGGCGGACGATCTCGCGGCGCGGCTGGCGGCGCTGTCGCCCGAGCTGACCAAGCTGAACCAGGGCGCCGGGCAGCACGGCGTGCAGGAGACCATCCGGCGCGCGGACGATGTGCTGCGGCGGGCGGAGGCCGTCCGCGGGGAGGCGGAGCGGCTGCCGGAGCGGGCGGCCGAGATAGACCGGCGGCTGGTGTCGCTGCGTACCCGCGCCCAGGCGATCACCACCCGGGCCGCCCAGGTGGAGCCGGTGCTCAGTGAGCTGCGCCGCCGTTACAGCGCGGCCTGCTGGCAGGATCTCCAGTCGGTGCCCGGGCAGGCGGCGCGGGACGTGGCGCAGGCGGAGGCGAAGCTCGGCGAGGCGCGGACGGCGCGCGAGGAGCAGCGCTGGCCGGACGCCACGGCCCTGCTCGGTACGGTACGGGCGCTGCTGAACACCACGGACGAGGCGGTGTCGGCGGCCGGGGACCGGTTGCGGCGGCTGGACGAGGTGTCGTTCAACCAGGACAAGGAGATCGAGCGCACCCGTTTCGCGATCCGCGACGCGCAGCGGCTGGCGATGGCCGGGCGCAGCACCCCCGATCCGCGCCACGCCCGCCCGCTGGACGACGCGGTGGCGCGGCTGGAGCGGGCGATCGCGGGGTTGGAGGGGCGGCACCCGGACTGGTGGCACTTCCTCACGGAGACGGAGGCGGTCCGGCAGACGGTCGCCCGGGTGGTGCAGGAGATCCGGGATGAGCTGGGGGCCGGGGGCTGAGCCGGATACGGGCCGGGGCTGAGCTGGATGGCCGGGGTGGGCCGGGTGTCGGGAATGGGGTTCTGGGGGCGTTCGGGCTGGTTATGCTCCTGACATGCCTCGCTACGAATACCGCTGCCGCGCCTGCGGGACCACCTTCGAGCTGAACCGGCCCATGGCCGAGTCCTCCGCGCCCGCCTCGTGCCCGGAAGGGCATGACGACACGGTGAAGCTGCTGTCGACCGTCGCCGTCACCGGTGGCGCCGCCTCCTCCTCGGCACCCGCGCCGCCCGCCGGTGGCGGGGGCGGATGTTGCGGTGGCGGGTGCTGCGGCTGATCCTGGGAGGTACGTCATCGGGGGTGCGTAAAACGGCACGTACCCCCGCGTACCCACCGCGGGTACGGCCTCGCCGGTAAGGAGGCCGACATGGCTACTGGCCGCCCCTCCCCCATCGGTCCGCACCCCGCGGGCACCGCGCGGCACTTTCCGGAGCGGATCGGCGGGCACACCAAGCTGGATGAGCATCTGCCGGTGGACCACCGGCTGAGCAGGGTCTATCGCCTCGGGGCGGGGCTGATGGGCCTGGTCCTGGTCGCCTTCGGGGTCCTCGGTCTGACCGACAACATCGGGTTCTTCGACACCGGTGGCGCGACCGTCGCCGAGCTGAACACCAACGGCGCGCTGAGCGTGCTGTCCATCGCCATCGGGGTGCTGCTGTTCGTCGGCATGGTCATCGGCGGCAACTTCGCCTCGACGCTCAACATGGTGCTCGGGCTGCTCTTCCTGCTGAGCGGGTTCGTCAATCTCGCGCTGCTGGAGACCAGCTTCAACTTCCTGGCCTTCCGGCTCCAGAACGTGCTGTTCAGCTTTGTGGTGGGCCTGATGCTGATGTGGTTCGGGATGTACGGGCGGGTCAGCAGCAAGCTGCCGCATGACAACCCGTACTGGATCTCCCGCCACCCCGAGCAGGCCCGGCGCGAGGCCCGGGCGCGCGAGATCATGGCCGCCCGGCGGCGGGCCGCGGAGGGCGGCGCGGAGCAGCCCGGACAGCCGGGGCGGCCGGAGCAGCCGGGTCAGCGGAGCATGGTGGACCACGTGGGCGGCGAGGAGGCCGTCGACCGCGAGGCGGAGAAGACGGCGGAGAGAACGACGGAGAGAACGGCCGAAGGAACGGCCGAAGGCGCGGCCCAGGAAAGCGGGCAGCCGCCCGGGAAGTGGGGGAAGCTGGACCGGGCGCCGGGGGACGCGGAAACCCACTCCCCCAAGCGCCGCTGGCCGCACCTCCCCCACCGCCACCGCCGCGCGCGGCAGATCAGCGGCGGCGAGCCAGGGTCAGGCCGTCGGCGATCGTGAGCATGACCGCCTCCATGCGGTCATCGGCCGCCACATGGTCGTTGAACTCCTTGATCGCCGCACCGCCACCGGAGGCCGCCGGGTCCACGACGGCCCCGCCGTAGAAGACGTTGTCCGCGACGATCAGCCCGCCCGGGTTCAGCCGCGGCACCAGCTCCTCCCAGTACGGGATGTAGTTGCCCTTGTCCGCGTCGAGGTAGGCGAGGTCGATGTGCGGCTCGGCGGGCATCGCGCGCAGGGAGTCCAGGGCGGGCGCGATCCGCAGGTCGATGCGGTCGGCGACGCCCGCCTTGGCCCACGCCTCGCGCCCGTACGCGGTCCACTCGTCCGATACGTCGAGGGCGACCAGCGTGCCGTCGGCGGGCAGGGCCCGCGCCATCGACAGCGCGGAGAAACCGGTGAAGGTGCCGACCTCGACGATGTGCCGGGCGCCGGTCAGCCGGACCAGGAACGCCAGCAGCGGACCCTGCTCCTCGGCGGACTGCATCCCGGCGTACTCCGGCAGCCGCGCGTGCGTCACGTCGACCAGTTCGCGCTGCACGGGGTCGAGCGGCGGGTTGTGGGCCAGCATGTAGCCGTACAGCTCGCCGGTGATCGGGGTGCTCTTGCTCTCGGCCACGGGGCCTCCCTCTCGTCCACTCCGCTCCGTGTTCAGCTTCCCAGGTAGCGCAGTACCGCCAGAACTCGGCGAGAGTATCCCGAGCTGCCGGGGAGTTCGAGCTTGTCGAAGATCGCGTTGATGTGCTTCTCCACGGCGCTGCGCGAGACGTACAGCCGCTCGGCGATCGTGGCGTTGGCGTGGCCCTGGGCCATCGCGTCGAGTACGTCGCGCTCGCGCGAGGTGAGCCGGGCCAGCGGGTCGGTGTGGGTGCTGCGGGAGAGCAGCCGACGGACGACCTCGGGGTCGAACGCGGCGCGGCCCGCGGCGACCCGCTCCAGGGCGTCGAGAAACTCGTCGACCTGGACGACCCGGTCCTTGAGGAGGTAGCCGACGCCCTCGCCCGGGCCGCTCAGCAGCTCGGTCGCGTACCGCCTCTCGACGTACTGCGACAGGACCAGCACGCCGACCGCCGGGTGGCGCCGCCGGATCTCCAAGGCGGCCCGTAGCCCCTCGTCGGTGTGGGTGGGCGGCATGCGGACGTCCACGACGACGGCGTCCACGCCCGGGTTCCGGTCCACGGCCTCGATCAGCGCGGTGCCGTCGCCCACCGCGGTCACCACTTGGTGGCCCTCGTCGGCGAGCAGCCGCACCAGGCCCTCGCGCAGCAGGGTCGAGTCGTCGGCCAGGATGACGCTCAAAGGGGCAGGCATGGCAGCTCCGCGGTGATGGTGGTGGGGCCGCCGGGCGGGCTGACCACCCGGAGCCGGCCGTCGAGCGCGGCGGCCCGGCGTGCCAGCCCGAGCAGACCGCCACCCGCCGGGTCGGCACCTCCGGTGCCGTCATCGGTGATCCGTACGAGGAGGATGTCCGCGCCCTCGCGCCGGGCGCCCGGGGTTCGACGCGTCAGCGCGATGTCGATACGGGACGCGCCCGAGTGCTTGACCGCGTTCGTCACCGCCTCGGAGACGACGAAGTACGCGACCGTACGAACCGTCGTACCCGGCTCCGCCGCCAGCCCGTACTCCAGCCGGACCGGGATCGCCGACCGCTCGGCCACCCCCTCCAGCGCCACCCGCAGCCCGGCCTCGTCCAGCGCGGCCGGGTAGGCGCGCCATGCCACCTCGCGCAGATCGCTGAGGGCGTGTCGGCTCTCCTCGTGGGCCTGGACGAGCAGGGCGTGCGCCCGCTCCGGGTCCTGGCTGCGGCGCGCCCGGCCCAGCAGCATCCCGAGTGCGACGAGCCGCTGCTGCACCCCGTCGTGCAGATCACGTTCGATCCGCCGCCGCTCCTCGTCCACGGCGTCCACGACCCCGGCGCGGCTGGCGGCCAGCTCCTCGATCCGGTGGTGCAGGGCGTCCTGCGGGCTGGGGCCGAGCAGATGCCAGGCGAGCTGCCCCTCCCAGGCCGCGACCGCCACGATGCCCTGGGCCGCGAGGATGAACAGGACCACGCCGCCGAACCCGGTCGTGACCAGGTCGAACCAGTGGTCGCCGCCGAGCACCGGCACTCCCCACAGCAGCAGCGAGCCGAATCCTGCGCCGATCGCGGCCAGCGCCGGCACCACGCCGCCGAGCAGGCCCAGCGCCCAGCGCGTGGCGAGGTAGCGCAGCGCCTGCTCACCGCCGTACTCAGGCGTGACCTCGGCGTCGAGGAAGCGGGCCAGCCTGCGGCGTTCCACCTCGGTGAGCCACCGGGCGCCCGCCGTCAGCGGGCGTAGGACGCGAATGCGGGCGCGCGGCCGGGTGGTCACGCACAGCAGGGCCAGCCCCGCGCCCACGGTGTACAGCAGCTCGGCGAGAGCGGTGCCCGCGCCGATCAGCAGCCCGGCCACCAGTCGCAGCCCGTGCCGTAACCACTTCCCCACGGACGTCCCCATGGGCCGCAACGCTAGCCGCTGCCTCCCGCCCGCACACTGAGGATTTCCGCAGGTTCTGGCTGCGGTGCGGACCCGCACGACCGGGCGGGCGGCCTCATGGTCCGGCGGACGTGCCGTTTCTAGCGTTGTGTGGCATGACTGATCGCATCGCCGACTGGGCGACCGGCCTCATGGACGCCCTCGGGGCGCCGGGCGCGGGCGCCGCCATCGCACTGGAGAACCTGTTCCCGCCGCTGCCCAGCGAGGTGATCCTGCCGCTCGCTGGGTTCGCGGCGGGGCAGGGGCGGATGAACCTGTACGCCGCGCTGCTGTGGACCACGGCCGGTTCGGTCGTGGGCGCGCTCGCCCTGTACGGGGTGGGCGCGCTGCTCGGCAGGGACCGCACCCGCGCGCTCGCCGCGCGGCTGCCGCTGGTCAAGGCCACGGACATCGACCGGACCGAGCAGTGGTTCCAGCGGCACGGCACCAAGGCGGTCTTCTTCGGCCGCATGATCCCGATCTTCCGCAGCATGATCTCGATACCGGCCGGCATCGAGCGGATGCCGGTCCCTGTCTTCCTCGCCCTCACCACCCTCGGCAGTCTGATCTGGAACGCGGTCTTCGTGCTGGCCGGTTACGCGCTCGGCGACAACTGGCACCAAGTGACGGACTACGTCTCGGTGTACTCCAAGGCCGTGCTGGCGGTCGCCGGGCTGGCGGTGCTCGGCTTCGCCGCCGCCCGGCTCGCCAGGCTGCTCAGCCCCGGCCGCGGGAGACGGCGCGGATGACCTCGCGGCGGGCCTTCGCCCAGTGCAGGGAGGCGTGTTCGGACAGGGCGCGGGCGATCGCCTCGCCCGCCGCGACGCCCTGCTCCTCGACCGCCGTGACCTGCGGTGCCGTCCAGCCCGCGGTGGCCAGTTCGCCGTGGCCGGGGCGCCAGGCGTGGTCGGCGGCCTCCAGCAGGTCGGCGTCGAGGAACGAGTCGCCCGCGGTGAGCACCTCGTCCGCGCCGCTGCGGCGCTTGACCTCGGCGACGGCCGCGCTCTTGGTGAGCGGCTTCGGAACCGCGTAGATCTTGCGGCCCTGGAGCGAGACGGTCCAGCCGCGCGGCTCAGCCCACACCGCCAGCTCCTTGACGTACTCGTCGGGCAGCAGCTTCCGCTCCACGACGAGGTACGCGAACAGGTCCTCCGCGACCCGCTCCTTGAGCAGCCAGGCCGGGTCGGCGGTGGCGGTGAGGTGGGCGCGGACCTCCTCCAGCGGGGCGCACGCGTCGGCCAGGGCGCCGCGCACGCCCGCGTGCCACTCGGGGTCGGACTCGCCGTCGACCAGCAGATGGCCGCCGTTCGCGCAGATCGCGAAGCGCGGGGGCGGGCCGGGGAGATGGACCCGCCGGTACTGCTCGGGGGTGCGGGTGGTCGTCGGTACGAAGACGGCGGTACGGCCCAGCTCCGCGACCAGCCCGGCCGCGGCCTCCGTCAGGTACGACAGGGGCTTGCCCTGGTACACCTCGACGCACAGCAGCCGGGGCGCCTCGGCGTCGGGCATGTCGAGTCCGAGCGCCGCCGCCGAGTAGATCAGCGTGCGGTCGAGATCGCTTGCCACCAGAACGGTCATCGGGCCGCCTCCGCGGAGTGTGCCAACAGGTTCATCTCGCCGCCACCGCCTTGCCGTCCGCGCCCGTGGCGCCGCGTGTGTAGCGCGGGTGGATCAGCCCCACGCAGGTGTACGGCAGGCCGTCCGCCTCCTCGACCGGCACCCCGCGCTGCTCGGCGAGCAGCCGTACGTGGTCCAGGTCCGCGCCCGCGCCCCGCTTGGCGAGGATCTTCCAGGGGACGCGGCGCAGCAGCACGCGCGTGGTCTCACCGACGCCCGGCTTGACGAGGTTGACGTCGTGGATGCCGTACTCCTCGCTGATCCGCTCGACGGCCCGCCACCCCTCCCAGGTCGGGGTGCGGTCGGCGGCGGCAAGCTCCTTCACATCCGCCGCCACGTCGTCGGCGACCTCCTCGAAGCGGGCCGTGATGGCGTCGAGGAAGGCGCCGGAGAGGTCCACGTCGGCCAGCTCGCGGTAGAACTTCGCGCCGTGGAAGTCGTCCGGACCGACGAGGTCGGAGCGGAGCACGGTGCGCGATATCAGCCCGGAGACGGTCGAGTTGAGGCACGCGGAGGGGACGAGGAAGTCGTCGCGGGTGCCGTAGGTGTCCACGCAGCGGCCCGGGTCGGCGAGGACGGCGATCCGCGGGTCGAAGTCCGGGTACGGGGCGAGGGCGTCCGACAGCTCGCGGGTGATCGCGCCCTTGCCCGTCCAGCCGTCCACGAAGACGACATCGGCCGGGTCGTGGTGATCGGCCAGCCAGCGCAGCGCGGCGGTGTCGATGCCGCGGCCGCGCACGATGGAGACCGCGTAGTGCGGCAGGTCGAGGCCGTGGGCGTGGCGCGCCCAGCGGCGCATCAGCACGCCGACGGGGGTACCGGCCCGGGCGAGCGAGACGAGGACGGGGCGGGTGGAGCGCTCGGCGAGCACGGTCTCGGTGACGGTGCCGACGGCGCGGGCGATGCGGGCGGCGGAGGTGTCGAGCGCGGCCCGGAACAGCTCCTGGTACGCCTCGCTGGGCTGGTACTCGACGGGCAGCGACTCGGCGTAGTGCGCCCCGCCGCTCTGGATCGCCTCCTCGCGCTCCTCGGTGGGGGCTTCGAGGGTGACGTGGGAGAAGTCCTGGAGCAGCCAGCCGACCTCGTCGGGGGCGTAGGACGAGAACGCGGGACCGCGCAGGGGCTCGGGCGGCGGTTGGTGCATGGAGGGGGCCTGTCGTTCGGGGACGGGAGCGGGGACGGGGACTGTGGGGGGAACAGTGGGCGGCGGTACGTGGGAGGGGACGACGGCCAGCAACAGCCGGCCGGTGTGCGGGGCCAGCCGCGCGAGCAGCCCGTCGGGGGCGTGCAGCGCGGGGGTGTCGGCGGCCGAGTCCACGACGGCGACGACCGCGTCGAAGCGGCGCGCGGGGTCGTTGCCGGGCGCCACGTTGTAGGCGTAGCGCGGACCGGGCCCGTCGGCGGGGGTGTCATGGGCGGGGAAGGTGAGCGCGGTACGGATCGCGTACCCGGGGTCGTCCACGGCGAGCACGGGCGACCGGGTGGTGGTCGAATACCGCACCTCGGCCCCGTCGAGTACGTCGTCCAGCGCCCCGGCGAGCCGCAGCGGGGCGTACATCAGCTCCTCGAAGCCGAGCACCAGGACGCGGCGGGGCACGGCACCGGGCGCGGGGGTCAGCGCCTCGGCGAGGCGTGACGCCATGGCCGGGAGCGCGGTCTCCAGGCGGGTGCGGTGGGCGGGGGTGAAGCCGTGCCGCCCGCCGTCCGGCAGGCCCTCGGGCCAGCCCAGCTCGACCCGGGCGGCGGCTGGGGTCGCGGCGGGCGCCCCCGCCCCCGGCGGGCCCGGGTCGTGGGCGGCCACGAGGGCGCGGCCGCGGGTCAGGACGTCGTCCGGGAGGTGGACCGCGCCGGTCGCGGCGGAGACGAGGTCCACGCGGGCGCCCAGGTCGGACGCGAAGGCGTCCAGGCGGGCGCGGTCCTCGGGGGAGCGCATGTCGACCAGGGCGACCACCACATAGCGGTCGCGGGGGAAGCGGCGGTGGAGGGCGGCGATGGTGTTGAGGACGGTGCGGCCGGTCGAGAACTCGTCGTCCACCAGGACCAGCGGACCGTCCGTGGCCAGCAGCCGGGGGTCTTCCGGGAGCAGCAGATGGGACGTGGCGTGGCTGTGCTCCTCCTCGAAGCCGCCCACCGTGGGCACGCCCGCGACCGGGCGGCGGGTCGAGTGCAGGTACGGGGCGAGGGCCAGGCCGTCCGCGACGCTGTGGCCGAGGCCGGTGGCCGTCTCGGCGTAGCCGAGGACGACGGCGCGGGCCGCCGACGCGTCGCCCAGCAGGGCACGCACCTCCTGCCCCAGCGCCACGCCCGCGCCGTGGACGGCGGCGGGGCGCTGGGGGACGTGTTTGCCCAGCACGTTCGACACGAGCAGATGCGCCCGCTTGGGGTTGCGCCGCAGCGCGAGCCCGAGCAGCCCGGGCAACTGCCCGTCGCCGTCGAGCCGTACGCCGAGCCGGTCCGCGACCCACTGTCCCGACCACACCACGCTGTCTGCCTCGCTTTCCCTCATGCGGTTCGTGCGGTCCGCAGGCCGGCGGCCAGCAGTTCCACGAAGCTCACGTCCTCCCGGGCGACGCCGAAGACCTCGGCGCGCTGCAAGGTCCGTTCGGCCCAGGCCCGGTGCGGTTTCACCTCGTTCATTTTGTTGGTGTACGCGGAGCGCAGCACACCGCCCCCGCAGCGTTCGGGTTCGAGGATGTCCACCGCGTCGCTGAACTCCTCGTGGCTGACGACGGACAGGGCGTGCACCGGGGCGACATGGGTGGGGTGGATGCAGGTCTTGCCCTGGAGCCCGTTGGCCCGGTCCAGTTCGATCTCGCGCAGCAGCCCGTCCATGTCGTGCTCGATGAGCGCGGCACGCAGCGATTCGGCCCGCCCGGAGAAGGGGCTGAGCCGCAACTGCGGCTTGAACATGCGCTCGTGCTGCTTGAAGTACTCCCACACCGGCCCGGTGACGGTGAATCCGGTGCCGTCCGCCCGGCCCAGCATGTTCACCACGTCGCCGATGACGGAGGCGACGAGCTGGACGTCGTACGCGGTCATGTCGGGCGCCCGGCGCAGCCCGTACGCGGAGCACAGGTCGGTCACCCCGAGCCGCAGCGCCAGCACCCGCTCCCGGTATTTGTCGACGATCCGGCCGATCCCGGCAAGGGTGTCGGTGCGGGTTTCGCGGTGCATCAGCTCAGGCGACTCAAGGACCGGCATCGCGTAGAGCCGCCGACCGCCCAACACCTCGGCCACCTCGCGGTTTTCGGCCGCTATCAGCGCCTCCAGGAACGGAACGCCGCGTTCCTCGGTGAACTTGGGCAGTACGAATCCGGACAGCAGCCGAACGGCCGATCCGAGCCGCCGGACGAGGTCGACGATCTGCTCGGGGGTGCGGACCCGGATGAAGAGCAGCGGCAGATCGGTGTCCCCACCGCGCGCGGCGAGGGCGGCGAACTGCCGCACGAGGTTCTCCTCGGCGCCCGGCACCTCGGCGTCGTGGATCGAGTCCTCCAGGCACAGCACCATGGAGACAACGCCCCGACCTGCCTGTTTGACGATGTCCTCGGCGAGGCCGGGCCGGGTGGCGGGACTGTAGAGGGTGGCGCCGAGCGCGACGGCGAGGGTCCGGGCCGGTGAGTCGACCGAGAATTCAACGGGCTGCTGGTGGAAGAGGCGCGTCCGTACCTCGTCCGGCAGATGTCCAAAATGCCGCATTTATCTCCCCGCACTGCCGGTATCCCCACCCGGGCCACACGACCCTCGGGTGGCCGATTATCGTACGTCCGGGCCCGGGTCAAAAGTTCCCCAAGGGCGTGAAAATCACGTAACTGCTGTGCGTCGCTCCGGTATCCGGCATGCCCGTCCTGCCACATCCCACCAGCACTGCCACGCCCCCCTGCGTTGTCCCGGCACCGGGCGGGAGGGCAGGATTACGGCCATGACGCACGCGATGCTGAAGGGATCGAACATCCCGCTGGACGCCACGGCCATACGCGCGGTGCTGCGCTGGACCCCCGGCACGGACGTGCCGGACGTCGACGCCTCGGCGCTGCTGCTGGGCGGGGACGACCGCGTGCGCTCGGACGAGGACTTCGTCTTCTACAACCAGCCACGGCACCCCTCGGGCCTGGTCCGGCACCTGCCCAAGAAGCGGGCGCCCGAGGGGCTGACGGACACCATCGAGGCCGATCTGACCGGGCTGGAGTCGGAGGTGCACCGGGTGGTGCTGGCGGCCTCGGCCGACGGCGGCACCTTCGGGCAGGTCCGGGATCTGAGCCTGCTGCTGTACGACGCGTCGCCATCGGCCTCCGAGGAGCCGCTGGCGATCTTCGCGGTGCTGCCGGAGACCGGCAAGGAGGCTGCGCTGATCTGCGGCGAGCTGTACCGGCGAGGGGACAGCTGGAAGTTCCGCGCGCTGGGTCAGGGCTATGAGACCGGGCTGGTCGGGCTGGCCACGGAGTACGGCATCTCGGTGGACGACGGCGAGGGCGCGGACGCGGTCCGGGACCGGGGCGCCGGACAGGGCTCCGAGGAGCCGGAGGCCGCCCCCGAGCCGCTCTCCGCGTCGCCCGCCTCCCCGCCCGTCTCACCGACCCCGAGCCAGGCCGAGACGGCCGCCCTGCCGCAGCCACAGCCCCTGCCGCAGCCCGACCCCTGGGACCCGCAGGCGACCCAGCCGCTCGCCGCCGGGCAGGGCGCCACCCCGACCGGCGCCACGGGCGACGGCGACTACTATCTGCCGCCGCAGCCCCCCGTACCGCCACAGGCCCCGCCGCACGCCGCGCACGCCCCGGCACCGGCCTATCCGCAGCCGCCCGCCCAGCCCCCGGCGCAGCAGCCCGGGTACGGCTACCCGCAGCAGCCGAGCTACGGATACCCGCAGCCGCCCGCGTACGGCTATCCGCAGCAGGTGCAGCGGACCGATCCGCCGCCCCCGCCGCCGCTGCCGATGCCGTTCCCGGACCCGAACTTCACCCTGCCGCCGCAGGGGCCGCAGTTCCAGAACCGCTAGCACCGCAACCGGTGGCGGCAGCCACACCTTCGGCTCGTAGCCGCGGCTACACCTTCGACTTGTAGCCGCGGCCCCACTGGAGGCCCCACCCGTACAGCCGGTCCAGCTCGGCCTGGAAGCCGTACACGTACTTCACCTCGCGGCGGACGATGATCTCGCCCTTGACGTTCTCCAGCATGACCACGGCGCAGGAGCGGGCCTGCGGGGCCCGCTCGTCGAGCGCGATCTCCACCCGCGGACCGCTGCTGGGGAAGAGCGTGACCATGCCGTGCGTACGGTCGAAGGCGGGGGTGCCGTCGTAGATGTAGACGAAGACGAGCAGACGCTTGATGTCGTCCTTGTGGTCCAGATTGATGTAGATCGTCTCGCCCATGCCGGAGCCGAACCGGTCATCCCCGCTGAGCTTGACGTACGGCGCCTCGTTGAGGTTGCCGAAGAAGTCGCCGAGTGGCTGGACCACGCCCTTGGCGCCGCTCTTCAGCTCGTACATGACGGCCAGGTCCAGGTCGACGTTGACCATGGCGGGCCCCTGGGCCTGCACCACCGGCGGCTTGAACATCTGGAGCGGGTGCCGCAGCAGGCTGGGCCCCTTGCTGTTGAAGTCCGAGGTGCGCATCTGCCAGGACAGGTTGATCCGCAGGTTGCCGCTGGCGGCACCCTGTTTGGTCAGCGAGATCGTCGAGTTCCGCTTGGTCAACTCGACCGCGCCGGTCGCGTCGCCGCTGTCGAACTCGCGCCACGCGGACCGCCCCCAGTTACTCCAGAACGCCATCGTGCGCACCCCCACCCTTCGTGGCTCCCACTGCCTCAAAGCTGCTCAACTGCGGCGGGGCGGCCGGGAGGTCGGAAGACCTCGGCCGCCCCGCTGAGAGCGTTCCTCAAACGCCGGTGCGTCACACTCCGGAGGTCAGACTCCGGACGTGACTTCCGTTTTCTCCTCTGATCCGGCTCCGCCGCCGTGTGCCTCCCGGCGGTTGCGGACGACCGAGGACCAGTACGAGGCGCCGATGAGGGCGACGCCGATCAGGCCGGTGATGACCTCGTTGATCTCGTACTTGATGGTGACGAGCAGGATGGCGGCCAGCGCACCGATCGCGTAGTGAGCGCCGTGCTCCAGGTAGACGTAGTCGTCCAGGGTGCCCTGGCGGACCAGGTAGACGGTCAGCGAACGGATGTACATCGCGCCGATACCCAGACCCAGAGCCATCTCGAAGATGTCGTTGGTGATCGCGAAGGCGCCGATCACGCCGTCGAAGGAGAACGAGGCGTCGATGACCTCGAGGTAGAGGAACATGAAGAACGCGGCCTTGCCGGCCAGGCCGACCCCCGTGGCGCCGCGGCTGCCGCGCTCACCGCCGCCCTCCGGCGGGGCGGCCTCGGCGGGCTTCTTCTCGTCGGCCTCGTCCTCGCCGTCGCCGTCCTCTTCATCGGCCTCTTCGAGCTTGTTCTCGAAGAAGCCGGAGATACCGCCGACGATCAAGTACGTCAGGAGACCGGCGACCCCGGACAGCAGCACGGTCGAGCTCTTGTCGCCGCCGCCGTGCGCCACGTCGGTGGCGAAGGTGGTGGCGGAGATCAGCAGCACGGCCAGGGCGACGACGACCGAGAAGGTTTCCAGCTTGCCCAGCTTGGACAGCGGCTTCTCCAGCCAGTTCAGCCAGCGGATGTCGCGGTCCTCGAAGATGAAGTCGAGGAAGATCATCAGCAGGAACATCCCACCGAAGGACGCGATCGCCGGGTGGGCGGCCGTCACCAGGTGTTCGTACTTGTCCTTGTCGTTGATCGCGAGATTCACGGCCTCGATCGGGCCCAGCTTCGCCGTGATCGCGACGATGACCACCGGGAAGACCAGACGCATGCCGAAGACGGCGATGAGAATGCCGATGGTCAGGAAGATCTTCTGCCAGAAGGCATTCATCTTCCGCAGGATGCCCGCGTTGATGACCGCGTTGTCGAATGAGAGCGAGATCTCCAGGATCGAGAGGATCCCGACGATCGCGAGCCCCTTCCACCCCCAGAGGACGCCGGCCAAGGCCAGACCGATCGCCGTGACGGCGAACGACCAACCAAAGGTTTTGAGGAGCACTGGCAACCCAATCCTTCTTCGAACGGTCTCCCCCGCGCCTTGTACGCGGCTTTACGAAACGTTGACCCCGAAGTCTAGAGCGATGCCCCGGAGTCCTGACGCGTACCCCTGTCCCACCGCTCGGAACTTCCATTCGCCGTTGTACCGGTAGACCTCGCCGAAGATCATCGCGGTCTCGCCGGAGGCGTCCTCGGAGAGGTCGTAGCGGGCCAGCTCAACACCGTCGGCCTGGTTCACCACCCGGATGAACGCGTTGCTGACCTGGCCGAACGTCTGGCGCCTGGCGTCGGCGTCATGGATCGAGACCGGAAAGACGATCTTGTCCACGCGCTCCGGGACCTTGGAGAGGTCGATCAGCAGCGACTCGTCGTCGCCGTCGCCCTCCCCGGTGAGGTTGTCGCCGGTGTGCTCCACCGAGCCCTCGGGGCTCTTGAGGTTGTTGTAGAAGACGAAGTACTCATCGCCGAGCACCCGCCCCGACTCGCACAGCAGCGCGCTGGCGTCGAGGTCGAACGGTGCTCCGGTGGTGGAGCGCGCATCCCAGCCCAGGCCGACGAGCACCTGGGTGAGATTCGGCGCGGCCTTGGAAAGGGAGACATTGCCTCCCTTGGCGAGCGTGACGCCCATGATCAGGTCCCTCCCCGGGGTAATGCGTGGTGCGACGCGCATCCGGCGCCGCACTCCCGCCTGTCGAGTGCAGGGGTGCGGCGCCGGACGTGGCCGCCGCGGCGTGCCCGGCCGACGACTCACGGCCCGGCCGGGCGCCACGGCCGGTTCAGACGTTGACGCCGAAGTCCTGCGCGATGCCACGCAGGCCCGAGGCGTAGCCCTGACCGATGGCGCGGAACTTCCACTCCGCCCCGTTCCGGTACAGCTCACCGAAGACCATGGCGGTCTCGGTGGAGGCGTCCTCGGAGAGGTCGTAGCGGGCCAGCTCAACGCCGTCGGCCTGGTTCACCACGCGGATGAACGCGTTCCGCACCTGGCCGAAGCTCTGCTGACGGGTCTCGGCGTCGTAGATCGACACCGGGAAGACGATCTTGGCGACATCGGCCGGGACACCGGCCAGGTTCACCTTGATCTGCTCGTCATCGCCCTCGCCCTCACCGGTGATGTTGTCACCGGTGTGCTCGACGGAGCCGTCGGGGCTCTTGAGGTTGTTGAAGAACACGAAGTTCTGGTCGTTGGCGACCTTGCCTTCGGTGTTCGTCAGCAGGGCACTGGCGTCGAGGTCGAAGTCGGTGCCCGTGGTGGTGCGGGCGTCCCAGCCCAGACCGACGACGACCGCGGTCAGGTTAGGGGCTTCCTTGGTCAGCGAGACGTTGCCGCCCTTGCTGAGGCTGACTCCCACGAGTCCTCCCAATAAGGTTCTTCAGGAGCACTGTGTGCCCCTATCTCCATGAGGTTTCACACCAGGATCAACGCGTCGATCCTAGTGAGCGGTTCCCGCCCGATACAGGCGTCATACCTGCCTGATTCGGGCTGCCCGTCACAGGCTTTCGAGCGCCTTGGCGTAGTCGTTCAGGTCCCGGGCGTCGGGCAGGCCGTTGACGACCGTCCAGCGGACCACGCCCTCCTTGTCGATCACGAAGGTGCCGCGCACCGCGCAGCCCTTCTCCTCGTCGAAGACGCCGTAGGCGCGGCTGGCCTCGCCGTGCGGCCAGAAGTCCGACAGCAGCGGGTACTCCAGGCCCTCCTGCTCGGCGAAGACCCGCAGGCTGAAGGGCGAGTCATTCGAGACCGCGAGCAGCTGCACGTCGTCATTGACGAACGTGGGCAGCTCGTCGCGGAGCGCGCACAGCTCGCCGGTGCACACGCCGGTGAAGGCGAACGGGTAGAAGAGCAGCACGACGTTCTTCTCGCCGCGGAAGTCGGAGAGCCGGACCGACTCGCCGTGCTGATTCTTCAGCTCGAAGTCCGGAGCCTTCGTACCGACCTCTATGGCCATGGGAGCCATCCCTTCACATCACAGTCGACTGATCACGGACCACCCTACGCGCCGAGCCCCCCACCGAAAGGGAACGGCAGGGGGCTCGGTTGTGTAGGTCCTTCGGCCTCAGCGCTTGCCCGAACGGGCGGCCTTCGGAGTGACCAGGCGGCTGCCGGTCCAGTCCTTGCCCGCGTTGAAGCTCTTCGTCTGGGACAGGCCCGCGGTGGTCGCGGCCTCGTTGATGTCACTCGGCTCGACATAGCCGTCACGGCCGGTCTTGGGCGTCAGCAGCCAGACCGGTGCGCCGTCGTCGATCATCTGGATGGCGTCCACCAGCGCGTCCGTCAGATCGCCGTCGTCCTCCCGGAACCACAGCACAACGGCGTCGGCCACATCGTCGTACTCCTCGTCGACGAGCTCCTGGCCGGTGATCTCCTCGATGGCCTCGCGGAGCTCCTGGTCGACATCGTCGTCGTAGCCGATCTCCTGGACCACCTGTTCGGGCTGGAAACCCAGCCTCGCGGCAGGGTTGGTCCGCTCCTCCGCGTGGTCCGCGGTCGCGCTCACGGATTGCCTCCTGTCATCTTTCGTTCACTCTTCGAGTCTGTCAGCGCCCCGCGCGCGTACGCGAAGCATTGGGGCGTAGTCCACACGGGCCGGGCGGATCGCGCAAGTACCCGGCCAGCGATCCCGCCCAAACGTTGACGTGTCGCCCCAACTCCCATCATGGAGGAACGGCACGGAACGGCGCGCGGCTGCCCGGATTGCTCCGTTATGCCCAGCTTACGTGTGTGTATCGACACCCTACGCCGCCCGGAGCCGAACGGCCGTACGCAGGTGCCCCCGGACGTGGGCGTAAGGTTGCGATTTGGCCGTCGCGACGCCGACCGCACGCCGACCGGTACCGTCCGGCCCAGTGAGCGCCCGTCTCACCAGGTGTTGGTTACCACTCGGTAGAGGTGACGTATCCCGTACCCGAGGTACACGATGGAGACCGGCGCGACAGCAGCAGAGCACGAATCCATGTGCGTGCACAGCACGACCGAAAAGCGAAGGAATAGCGTGGCTTCCGGATCCGATCGCAACCCGATCATCATTGGCGGCCTTCCCAGCCAGGTCCCGGACTTCGATCCCGAGGAAACCCAGGAATGGCTCGACTCGCTCGACGCAGCCGTCGATGAGCGAGGCCGGGAACGTGCCCGCTACCTGATGCTTCGCCTGATCGAGCGCGCCCGCGAGAAGCGGGTGGCCGTGCCCGAGATGCGCAGCACCGACTACGTCAACACCATCGCCACCAAGGACGAGCCGTTCTTCCCCGGCAACGAGGAGATCGAGCGCAAGGTCCTGAACGCGACCCGCTGGAACGCGGCGGTGATGGTCTCCCGTGCGCAGCGCCCGGGCATCGGCGTCGGCGGCCACATCGCCACCTTCGCCTCGTCCGCCTCGCTGTACGACGTGGGCTTCAACCACTTCTTCCGCGGCAAGGACCAGGACAGCGGCGACCAGATCTTCTTCCAGGGTCACGCCTCCCCCGGTATCTACGCCCGCGCCTTCCTGCTCGACCGGCTGTCCGAGGACCACCTGGACGGATTCCGTCAGGAGAAGTCCAAGCTCGGTCACGCGCTGTCCAGCTACCCGCACCCGCGGTCGATGCCGGACTTCTGGGAGTTCCCGACCGTCTCGATGGGCCTCGGCCCGCTCGGCGCGATCTTCCAGGCGCGGATGAACCGCTACATGGAGGCGCGCGGCATCGCCGACACCTCCGACTCCCACGTCTGGGCGTTCCTCGGCGACGGCGAGATGGACGAGCCCGAGTCGCTGGGCCAGCTCTCCCTGGCCGCCCGCGAGGGCCTGGACAACCTCACCTTCGTCGTCAACTGCAACCTCCAGCGCCTTGACGGCCCGGTGCGCGGCAACGGCAAGATCATCCAGGAGCTGGAGTCGCAGTTCCGCGGCGCCGGCTGGAACGTGATCAAGCTGGTGTGGGACCGCACCTGGGACCCGCTGCTCGCCCAGGACCGGGACGGCCTGCTGGTCAACAAGCTGAACACCACGCCGGACGGCCAGTTCCAGACGTATGCCACCGAGACCGGCGCGTACATCCGCGACCACTTCTTCGGTGACGACCAGCGGCTGCGCACGATGGTCGAGAACATGACCGACGACCAGATCCTGCACCTGGGCCGCGGCGGTCACGACCACAAGAAGATCTACGCGGCGTACGCGGCGGCCAAGGCCCACAAGGGCCAGCCGACCGTGATCCTCGCCCAGACCGTCAAGGGCTGGACGCTCGGCCCGAACTTCGAGGGCCGCAACGCGACCCACCAGATGAAGAAGCTGACGGTCGACGACCTCAAGGGCTTCCGCGACCGGCTGCACCTGCCGATCCCGGACAAGGAGCTGGAGTCCGGCGTTCCGCCGTACTACCACCCGGGCCGGGACTCCGAGGAGATCCAGTACATGCACGACCGCCGCAAGGCGCTGGGCGGCTACGCGCCGACCCGCGTCGTGCGCGCGAAGCCGCTCCAGCTCCCCGGCGACAAGGCGTACGCGGCGGTCAAGAAGGGCTCCGGCCAGCAGCAGATCGCCACCACCATGGCCTTCGTGCGGCTGCTGAAGGACCTCATGCGGGACAAGGAGATCGGCAAGCGCTTCGTGCCGATCGCGCCCGACGAGTACCGCACCTTCGGCATGGACTCGCTCTTCCCGTCGGCCAAGATCTACAACCCGCTGGGCCAGCAGTACGAGTCCGTCGACCGTGAGCTGCTGCTCGCCTACAAGGAGTCGCCGACCGGGCAGATGCTGCACGACGGCATCTCCGAGGCGGGCTGTACGGCCTCGCTGATCGCGGCCGGTTCGGCGTACGCCACCCACGGCGAGCCGCTGATCCCGGTCTACGTCTTCTACTCGATGTTCGGCTTCCAGCGCACGGGTGACCAGTTCTGGCAGATGGCCGACCAGCTCGCGCGCGGCTTCGTCCTGGGCGCGACCGCCGGCCGTACGACCCTGACCGGTGAGGGCCTCCAGCACGCGGACGGCCACTCCCAGCTGCTGGCCTCGACCAACCCGGCCGTCGTCGCGTACGACCCGGCGTTCGGCTTCGAGATCGCCCACATCGTGCAGGACGGTCTGCGCCGGATGTACGGCGAGAACAGTGAGGACGTCTTCTACTACCTCACCGTCTACAACGAGCCGATCAAGCACCCGGCCGAGCCCGAGAACGTCGACCGCGAGGGCATCCTCAAGGGCCTGTACCGCTTCAAGCAGGGCGAGAGCGGCACCCACCCGGCCCAGATCCTCGCCTCCGGCGTCGCTGTCCCGTGGGCCCTGGAGGCCCAGCGGATGCTGGCCGAGGACTGGGACGTCCGCGCCGACGTCTGGTCCGCCACCTCCTGGAACGAGCTGCGCCGCGACGCGGTGGAGACCGAGGAGCACAACCTGCTCCACCCGGAGGAGGAGCAGCGCGTCCCCTTCGTCACCCGCAAGCTCGGCGATGCGGAGGGCCCGAAGGTCGCCGTCTCCGACTGGATGCGCGCCGTCCCGGACCAGATCGCCCGCTGGGTGCCCGGCACGTACCAGTCGCTCGGCGCCGACGGCTTCGGCTTCGCCGACACGCGCGGCGCGGCGCGGCGCTTCTTCCACATCGACGCCGAGTCGATCGTGCTGGGCGTGCTGACGGAGCTGGCGAAGGAGGGCAAGATCGACCGCTCGGCCCTGAAGCAGGCCATCGACCGCTACCAGCTCCTGGACGTGGCCGCGGCCGACCCGGGCCCCGCGGGCGGCGACGCGTAACCGTCACGCGACGGCGACAGCACGAAAGCGCCGGGCGAGCTGGCAGACCAGCCCGCCCGGCGCTCTTGTGCCCGCCCGGCGCTCTTGTGCCCGCCTGGCGCCTTTGTGCCCGGCCCGGCCCGAGGCCGGTGGCCAGGCCCCGCGCGCCGGGGCCGCCCCGGCGGGCAAGGTCCGCAGGGCTGACCCCGGCCCGCCGGGCTTCGCACCCGAGCGCCCTGCCTCGGCAGGAAGCACCCGGCCCGGGCGCGGGTCCCCGCCCCGCCCTCGCCGGGTGCGGCACACCCGACCCCACCCCGCGCTTTGTGCCCCGCCCGGCCCCGGGCGCGCACCCGAGCCCGCCCCGGAAGCGGCACCGCCCCGCACCGCCGGGGCCTGGACCGGGCCCCGCAGACTGACGTGCCGCCACGGACCCCCCGGGGTCTAGGGGCAGCCCTGCGACCACGGCCCCACCCCGCCCGGACGCCCCGGCACGCGCCCCGGCCCCGCCAGGCCCCCGGCTGCCCGGGGTCCAGGGGCGGGCCCCTGGTGGGAAGGGGCGGGGCGGGGAACAGACCGCAGCCCCACCGAGCCGCACGCCCCGGCACGCACCCCGACCCCACGAGGTCCGGGACCGCCCGGGGTCCAGGGGCGGGCCCTGGTTCAGAAGCCGCGGCCCCGGCCGAGCCGCATGCACCGGGACGCACCCCGACCCGCCACGCACCCGGCTGCCCGGGGTCCAGGGGCGGGCCCCTGGTTCGGGAAGGGGCGGGGTGGGGAACAAACCGCCGCCCGGCCGAGCCGCATGCACCGGCACGCACCCCGGCCCCGCCAGGCCCCCGGCTGCCCGGGGTCCAGGGGCGGGCCCCTGGTTCGGGAAGGGGCGGGGCGGGGAACAAACCGCCGCCCGGCCGAGCCGCATGCACCGGCACGCACCCCGGCCCCGCCAGGCCTCCGGCTGCCCGGGGTCCAGGGGCGGGCCCCTGGTTCGGGAAGGGGCGGGGCGGGGGAGAAGCCCCGCCCCGCCCCCCCCCGCCCCGCGGGTCACCGCTCCCAGATCTTGAAGGCCCGTACCTGGTAGGCCGTTTCGGGGCTCCAGGAGCCGGTCGGGTAGGTGCGGAATTCGCCCGTCTCGGCGCACTCCGCGCTCTGGTACGCCGTCACCGGGCGCCCCGTGCGGTTGGCCAGGGACGCGGCCGAGGCGCCCCTCGGCAGGGGGACGCAGCTCTCGATGTCGGTGTCGGCCAGTTCGTGGACCTGGCGCGCCCCCGTGAACGCCGCCTTGTGCCAGAGGCACAGCTGCCCCGTGGCACAGCTGCCGAGCCGGGGCCCGGGCACCGCCGCCCCGGCGGAGCCGGAGCCGGAGGCGGAGGCCGAGGCCGAGGCAGGGGTCAGGGCACAGGCCAGGGCGAGGGTCGCCGTGGCCAGGATGGTCTTGCGCATGTGGATCACACCCCGTGTGGAACATCCGGAAATACGAACGGGAGCCAGCCTGTCGGCCGACTCCCGTCCCCACCACGGGGTCGATCAAGGTCCACCCGGATAGGGGGCTTGACCCTGAGGGGTCAGATGTGCACGCCCCCGCCGCCCGCTTCCGCGTTGTCACCGCTCTTGGTGAGCACCGCGACCAGCGCCGCGACCACCGAGACGGCGGCGGCGACACCGAAGGCGAGCCCCATCCCCGACACGAACGTGTCATGCGTGACGCTCGTGATCTTCCCGAGGATCTCCGGCGGGGTGTTCTTGGGCGCCGGCGGGATGCCGACCGCGACGGCGTCGGACGCCTTGGCCGCCTGCTCCGGCTTCATGGGCGGCAGTCCGGCCTTGGCCCACTTGTCGGGCAGGGTGTCGTCCACCTTCCCGGCCATGATCGCGCCGAGGACGGCCGTACCGAGGCTGCCGCCGACCTGCATGGCGGCCTGCTGGAGGCCGCCCGCGACACCGGCGTGCTCGATGGGCGCGTTGCCGACGATGACCTCGGTGGCGCCGACCATCACGGGGCCGAGGCCGAAGCCGAGGAGGGCGAACCACACGGACATCTCGACCGTGCCGGTGCCGACCTCCAGCCGGGAGAGCCCGAACATGGAGACGGCGGTCAGCGTCATGGCGGCCACCAGCGGCACCCGCGCCCCGAACCGGGTGATCAGCGCTCCGGCGATCGGCGAGGAGACGATCATGGTGGCGGTCAGCGGCAGCAGGTGCAGACCGCTGTTGACCGGGGTCATGCCGTGCACGTTCTGAAGGTAGAAGGTGACGAAGAACAGCCCGCCCATGAAGCCGAAGGCCATGAGCACCATCAGGATCGTCCCGGCGGTCAGCGGCACCGAGCGGAAGATGGACATCGGCAGCAGCGGTTCGCGCGTCCGCTTCTCCCAGCGCACGAAGGCGAGGAAGAGGGCGGCCGAGAGGCCGAGGAACCCCAGCGTCTTGGCGCTTCCCCACTGCCAGTCGGTGGCATTGATGAGCGCCCAGATCAGGCAGAACATCGCGCCGGACAGCAGCACGATGCCGGGGAGGTCGAAGGACCGCGGGGCGTTCTTGGCCCGGTGGTCCACGAGGATGATCAGGCCCAGGACGAGGGCGAGGACGCCCACGGGCAGGTTGATGAAGAAGACGGACTGCCAGTTGACGTGCTCGACGAGCAGTCCGCCGACGATGGGTCCGGCGGCGGTGGAGGCGCCGATCACGGCGCCCCAGATGCCGATCGCCATGTTGAGTTTCTCGACGGGGAAGGAGGCGCGCAGCAGGCCGAGCGCCGCGGGCATCAGCAGCGCTCCGCACAGGCCCTGGAGCACCCGGAAGCCCACGACGAGCGCCACATCGCCGGAGAAGCCGATGGCGGCGGAGGAGGCGGCGAAGCCGACGACGCCGATGAGGAAGGTCTGCCGGTGGCCGAAGCGGTCACCGAGTTTGCCCGCGGTGATCAGCGCGACCGCGAGGGCCAGCAGATAGCCGTTGGTGATCCATTGGACGTCGGCGAGCGAGGCGCCGAGGTCCTTCTGGATGGCCGGGTTCGCGATGGCGACGATCGTGCCGTCGAGGGCGACCATCGTCACACCCATGGCGACGGTGAGGAGCGTCAGCCAGGGATGACCCCGCAGCCCCTTCGGGGGATCCGATATGGGAGGTTCCGGCGCCGTATCGGCGACGGTGGTCTCAGACGTCATGCTCGGAGGCTAATGTCAGCGTCTGACAATTGACAAACTGATTCATCAGCTGGTCTCTGTCGAGTGGGCCACAGGTAGGGTGGCCAGCCGAAACGCGACAGAAAGCGAGCACGAGAGGTGACAGCGGACGAGGCGGTGGCACCGCCACCGACCGGACTGCGCGAACGCAAGAAGCAGCGGACCCGCAGCGCACTGGTGCGCTCGGCGCTGGATCTGTTCACCTGTCAGGGGTACGACCACACGACGGTGGACGAGATCGCGGAGTCGGTGGACGTCTCGCAGCGCACCTTCTTCCGTTACTTCGCCAACAAGGAGCAAGTGGCCTTCGCCACCCAGGACTCGGCGGAGTCGCACTTCTTCGCGGCCCTGTGCGCGCGCCCCGCCCACGAGGCCCCGCTGGCCGCCCTGCGGGGCGCGGTGCTCGACGCGTGGAGCACCATGGGGGACTCCGTCGAGCAGTTGGTTCCGGCCGAACTCCACATGCGGATGTACCGGGTGATCGAGTCGACGCCGGCGCTGCTCGCCGTCCATCTGCGCCGCACCGCCGAGCTGGAGGAGCGGATCGCCTCGGAGATCGCCCGCCGCGAGGGCCTCGACGTATCGGTGGATCCCCGGCCGCGGCTGCTGACCGCGATGTTCGGCGGTGTGATTCAGATCGCAGGGAAGCTGTGGGGGGCGGGCGACGACGACTCCACGGACGCCCTGCGGGACATCACCGCGTTTCACCTGGACCATGTGGGTCCGGCCCTCGCCGAGAACTGGCGCACCGAGCAGTAAAACCGACAAGCATCACTAAATGCATCAAATCCGACATAAGCTTCCGTCAAAACCACGCTCTCAAACGTGATGCACATCACGGTATTTGGCACCTGTGGGCGCGCTTCTCCTAGGGTGTCCCGCGGTGACTTCCTTCTCGGAGCTCGGTTCTCCCTCTCCCGGTTCCACCGCTTGGCGCGCTCTGCTCGCCCTGGCGGTGGTGTTCGTCCTGCTCGCCACCACCGGCTGGACGGCCATACGGAGCCACAGAGGAGACTCGGACCCGCTCTCCGTGTCGGTCAACGCCTGGCGCCACGGCGCCCTCGACGGTCACGCCCTGCCCGACCCGTACGCGTCGCCGCGCTTCCTCGGCCGCTGGCTGGACTCGCTCACCAAGGCGCAGCGCGACCGGCTCGTCCACCGCTACCCGCTGGTCATCGGCAATCTCAACGGCGCTCCGGCGGCGCTGCGCTACCGCGCCAACCGGATCGCGCTGACCCAGGCCCGGGACATCGAGCGGCGGCGCATGCACAACAGCGAGCTGACCCCGCTGGGGCGCCATGACGCCGGGCGGCGCATGCACCGGTACGAGGACCTGCTGAGCGGGAAGCGGCAGATCCTCTCGTTCGATCCCTCGGGCCCCGGGCGGGCCGCAGAGGTCTTCGGCGACCTCGCCCACGCCAGCCGCGTCTCGGTCGTGGTGCCCGGCGTGGACACCAACATCCTGACCTTCCAGAAGTCCGACCGCCCGTACACCGCCACCGTCGGCATGGCCCGCGCTCTCTACCACAACGAGCGCACCGAGGCCCCGGACACCAGGACCGCCGTGATCGCCTGGGCCGATTACACCTCCCCGGCCGGTATCGGCATGGACGCGGCCACCGGCAAGCTCGCCGCCCAGGGCGCACTGCGACTGCGCGCGCTGGTCAACGCGCTGCCCACGCCCGCTCGCGTCTCGCTGATGTGCCACAGCTACGGCTCGGTCGTGTGCGGGGTCGCCGCCCGCGACCTGCCGTCCAAGGTCACCGACATCGCGGTGGCGGGCAGCCCCGGCATGCGCGCCGACCGCGCCTCCGAGCTGGGAAGCAACCGCCGGGTGTGGGCGATGCGGGACTCCGGCGACTGGATCCAGGACATCCCGCACCTGGAGGTCGGCGGCCTCGGCCACGGCGCCGACCCGCTCTCCTCCGGCTTCGGCGCCCGCGTCCTGTCCGCCGCCGGGGCCGAGGGACACGCCGGGTACTTCACCCCCGGCACCACCAGCCTGGACAACTTCGCGCGGGTCGGGGTCGGCCGGGTCAAGACCGTGAGCTGCGGGGACGGCGCCGCGTGCACCACCGGACTGAGCTGACCCCGGCTGACCTGGGCTGACCTGCGGATGAGCGCACGAGAAGCGGGTAGTGAGCACGTGGACAGCACCCACCGGCCGCGAGGAAGACGTTTGACGCGCGTAGCGCTCAAGGGGGGACGGGCGGGCCACCGCCGCATACGATGAGCCGCATGGGTGATGTGCTGGCCGGTTTTCAGACCGTCTGGGAGTTCGACACCGACTCCGTGCTCATCCGCTTCGAACGGGGGATCCGCACGCCGAAGCTGCTCCAGGCGCTCGGCGAACGCCACATCCCCTACGAAGCGCTGTCCGCGGTCGATCTCGCTCCCGGTAAACGCGGAACGGTGGTGCTGCGCGCGGTGCCCAGACCCGGCGCCGATCCGCTGATGGACGTCGCCGACGGGCAGCTCAGGGAGGGGTACGACCCGTACCGCCTGGTGCTGCCCGCCGAGCGCGCGTCCCTCGCCGAGTACTACGCCGACGAGATACGCGGCGCGCTCGGGCCCGACACGGACACCGCCGCCGAGTCCCATCTGGTGGCGGCGCCCGCGCCGCCGCTGTCCTTCAAGGCGTACGACGGCAAGGCGTCCTTCGACGGCAAGGCGGTGTCGTTCCGCTGGTTCTGGACCGGCGCGTCCTCCACGAAGTGGAAGGCCGGGGACCAGCGGTTCCGGATCGACGAGCTGGCCGGGGTGGAGTGGCGCTCGCCCGAGAACAGGGGCTCGGGCGGCGCGGCCGGGAAGGCGGCGGGCACGGCACCGGCGGAGGATCCGGAGGCGCCGGGAGCGGACGCGAAGGGCCCGGCGGGGAAGGGCCAGGCGGGGAAGAGCACGGGATCCAAGAGTTCCGGTGCCAAGAACTCCGGTTCCAAGGGCTCGACCTCCAAGAGCGGCTACGGCCATCTGCGACTGGTGCCGCGCGGCACCGAGGACCACCCCGCGGGCCGCCCCGACCATGACCCGGCGGCCGTGGTGTTCGGGATGGGGTACGGGCTGGTCCACGAGTCCCTGCCGTTCGCCGCCGCCGTCCTGGAGGCCGTACGGGCGTCCGCCCCCGCGCCGTGTGCCGAGGGCTCCCCCGCCCCCGCCCGCACCCCGGCCCCGGCGCGCCGCGACCCGGCCGACATCGCCGACCGCATCCGCCACCTCGGCGAGCTGCACACGGCGGGGCTGCTGACGGACGAGGAGTTCAGCACGAAGAAGGCCGAGCTGCTGGCGGAGCTGTAGGCGGGTCCGTCACCGGGTGTCAGGAGGGGGGATGCAGGGGGCGGGCCGGGCCCCCTACCCAGGTATGAGCCACAAGTCGGCTCCCAGGTATGACGTGCGCGAGGCACGCCGAACCTACGCTGAGGCGACCATGTCCTCACCCTCGTCGGCCTCGTCGGCCTCGTCGGCCGGTTTCTCCCCCGGCACCGCGTCCACCGCGCACGAGAGCCTGCCCGCGGCCGCCCGGCGGCAGGCGGGCGGCCTCGCCCGGGCCCTGGTGACGCCCAGCTATCCGGCGACCCCGCTGCTCGCGCGGTCCTCCCGGCCCTGGCGGCGGAAGGTGCCGTACGCCCTCGCGATGATCCTCACCGCGATCCTCGTCCCGGTCACCGCCCATCTCCTCACCGAGGACTACGGGGTGAGCGGCGGTCTCGCCACGCTGCTCGGGCTGGCCCAGGGCACGCCGCTGCTGCTGGCGGTCACCCGCCCCCTCCAGGCGTGGTGGATCGTCATCCTCGCCGATGTGACGACCGCGCTGGTGGTGCTGGGCGCCTCCGACCCCCAGCACCGCGTCTGGCCCTGGCAGCCGCCCGCCATCATCGGCTACCTCTTCCTCCTCCTCGCCCTCGCGCTGCGCGAGCCGCGCCGCACCCTGGTGGCGGTGTGGCTGGTCACCGGGGGCGCCGGGCTCGCCCTCGGCATGGCGTTCCAGACCAAGAGCGACGGCAGCAACGTGCTGCTGTTCGTCCTCAGCGGGGTGGTGCTGCTGGTCGGCGGCGCGCTGCGGGAGCGCGGCGACGTCCAGCGGCGGCTGGCCGAGCAGGAGACCATCAGCGAGGCCGAGCGGGCCCACCGCACGCTGCTGGAGGAGCGCGCCCGCATAGCCCGCGAACTGCACGACGTCGTCGCCCACCACATGTCGGTGATCACCGTGCAGGCGGACAGCGCCCCGTACCGGATCGGCGGGCTGCCGCCCGAGGCGGAGCAGGAGTTCGGCACCATCGCCGCCACCGCCCGCGAGTCCCTCGCCGAGATGCGGCGGCTGCTGGGCGTGCTGCGCAGCGAGGAGACGCGCGGCGAGCGCACCCCGCAGCCGGGGCTGCGCCAGGTGCCGCAGCTGGTCGAGGCGACCGTACGGGCCGGGATACCCACCGAACTGTCCCTCGGCGACGAGGTGGCCGGACTCGGCGCGCTGCCGCAGGCCGTGGACCTGTCCGCGTACCGGATCGTGCAGGAGGCGCTGGCCAACGTCGTGCGCCACGCCCCCGGCGCCGCCACCCGCGTCTCGGTCTCGGCGGCCGAGGACGGCTCCGGGCTGACCCTCCTCATCGTCAACGGCCCCCCGGCCGAGGGCCCCGCCACACCCCTGGAGACCAGCGGCACCGGCCACGGTCTGGTGGGGATGGTCGAGCGCGTCCGCCTCGTCGGCGGCTCGCTCGACACCGGCCCGCTGCCGGACGGCGGCTTCCGGGTGGCGGCCCGGCTCCCCCTCATCGACCTGGAAGAAACGGACCCATGACCATCCGCGTGATCATCGTCGACGACCAGGCCATGGTCCGGGCGGGCTTCGCCGCGCTGCTCGCCGCGCAGAGCGACATCGACGTGGTCGGCGAGGCCCCGGACGGACGCCAGGGGGTGGACGTCAGCCGCAACACCCACCCCGACGTCGTCCTCATGGACGTCCGCATGCCCGAGATGGACGGCCTGGAGGCCGCCCGCCAGCTCCTCGAACCACCCCGCGGCGTCACCCACCGCCCGAAGGTGCTCATGCTCACCACCTTCGACGTCGACGACTACGTCTACGAGGCCCTGCGCGCCGGAGCCAGCGGCTTCCTCCTCAAGGACGCCCCACCGGCCGACCTGATCTCGGCGGTCCGCGTCGTCGCCGCGGGCGAGGCCCTCCTCGCCCCCTCCGTCACCCGCCGCCTGATCGCCGAATTCGCCCGCCAGCGCCCGGCCCCCCGCCGCAACAGCTCCCTCCTGCGCCGCAGCGGCCTCACCCCGCGGGAGACGGAGGTCCTGGAGCTGATCGCGCGCGGGTTGTCCAACCAGGAGATAGCGGAGTCGCTGGTCCTCGCAGAACAGACGGTCAAAACCCACATAGGCCGCGTCCTTGCCAAACTCGGCCTGCGCGACCGCGCCCAAGCGGTGATCTTCGCCTATGAATCGGGCCTGGTGACCCCGGGCAGCCGATAGCGGGCAGCGATGTCAGCCCACCCGGCTCCCCAGGACGACGCCGCGACCGGCGAAGAATCGTTCGAGATCCACCCAGGGCACCTGGTGGTACTCCTGCGAATGCCCCGGGAACCCCGACGGATTGTGCAGCACGACCCCCTTGGGCCCGCAGCCCACCGCGAGCACCAGATGCCCGCCCCGCAGCGGGGGCTCCGGGTCGAGCGTACGGATCGAATGGTGCACCGACAGCATCACGAGCCGCCCCCGGGCCACCTCGGCCTCGATGTCCCCGGCCCCCAACTCGGGCCGCGCCCGGGCGTACAGGCCCCAGCGCCGGACGACCCAGTCGGCGAACGGCGCGTAGATCAGCCCCTTGACGGTGGTCTCGCCGGTCCGCACGTACGCCCCCGCCTCAAGGGCGTCGCGCAGCAGAGGAATCGACGGCGGCACAGGATGCCCGAAGTGGTCCAGAGCCATGCGCAGACAGGCCATGCCGCAGATGCGCGACGCCCAGAACCCGTACTCCTCCCGGTTCCCCGCCCCGCTCTTCTGCCACAGCGGATCATCGGCCGACGCCCGAGCACCCGTCACGAACTCGGGTACGAGGTCCGCGGACTCCCACTGCGCGTAGTAGGGCACACGATGCGTCGTCGAAGAGGCGTCAGTCATGGTCCACAGTCTGCTACGGGACACCCACCACGCAGCAGCTGTCCCGCCTTGAAAGGAGCCCTGTGCCAGAGATCTCCGTGCGCCCCGCAACCACCGCCGACCGCTCCCTGGTGGAGCGGCTGTGGCTGATGTTCCGCCATGACCTGTCGGAGTACGACGAGATCCTGCCGGACACCGACGGAACATTCTTCGCCGAGCGGCCCCGCACCGCGCTCGCCGACGCCGACTGGGCGGCGTACCTCCTGACGATGGACACGCGCCCGGCCGGTCTCGCCCTGGTCCGGGGGCTGACCGGTCCGAAGCGCGTGCTGAACACCTTCTTCGTGGTGCGGGGCGCGCGCCGGACGGGGGTCGGACTGTCCGCGGTTCAGCAGGTGATGGCCCGGCACCCGGGCCCGTGGGAAGTCGCCTTCCAGGACGTGAACACGGCAGCGGTCCGCTTCTGGCGCCGCGTCGCCACGGCAGTCGCCGGGGACGCGTGGACCGAGGAGCGCAGGCCGGTGCCCCATCGGCCGGACCTGCCGCCCGACGTCTGGATCTCTTTCGGGGACCCCCTACCCCGGTATGACATCCGACTTGGCACCGGGGGTTGACGCCCCGCCACATGTCCGCTCCTTACGTTTCCCTCCGCCACCGAACGGAAGAGGGAAACCGCGGCCATGTCCCAGACGCTACGCACCAGGCACTACGCCCGACGGCTGATCACAGCGGCGCTCACGATCACCGTCATGGCGGGGACGGCCGGGTGGACCGTGGCGCACGAGGAGCAGGCCATCACGGGGCCGCCGCCGGGGACCGGGCAGTGGCTGGCCGATCACTCGCTGGGCGGGCGCGAACTGCCTGACCCGGAGAGCGCGTCGCCCGCCCGCATCGCCCGGTTCTTCGACGGGCTCGGCCACGCCCAGCGGCAGGCGCTGGTCATCCGGCACCCCGAGGTCGTGGGCAACCTCGACGGGGTGCCGCTCGCGTTGCGTTACGCGGCCAACGCCCGGGCCGTCCGGGCGGCGCGGGACGCGGAGCGGAAGACGGACCCGGACAGCGCGCTGGCCGAGCGGTACGACGCGCTGCTCGCGCCCGGGCGGCAGATCCTGGCCTTCGATCCCCGCGGGCGCGGCCAGGTCGCCGAGGTGTACGGGGACCTGGCGACGGCGCAGCGTACGGCGGTCGTCGTACCGGGGTCGGACATCGACCTGGCCAACTTCGACCGTACGCACGACCGTTACGGCGCCCCCGCCGGGATGGCGACGTCGCTGCGGGCGCAGCTGGCGCAGGACGCGCCGGGGACCCGTACGGCCGTGGTGGCGTGGGTGGGGTACACCACCCCGGTCGGGCTCGGGCCGGACGCGGCGACCAGTCGGCTGGCGAAGGCGGGCGCGCCGCGGCTGGACCGCTTCCTGGCGGGGCTGGCGGTGACCACGGCGGGGACCGCCGAGTCGCCGCCCGCCGTGTTCTGCCACAGCTACGGTTCGGTGGTGTGCGGGGTGGCCGCGGCCGCGATGGACCGCACCCGGGTGTCCGACCTGGTGGCGTTCGGCAGCCCCGGCATGGGCGTGGACGACGCCGAGGAGCTGGGCACCGAGGCCCGGGTGTGGGCGGCGCGGGACGGCTCCGACTGGATACGACGGGTCACCGGCTACGACTTCATGGGCCTGGGCCACGGCGAGGACCCCACGGCCTCCGCCTTCGGCGCCCGCGTCGTCTCCGCCGACCACGCCGACGGCCACACCGGCTACTTCGCCCCGGGCACGGACTCGTTGCGCAACTTCGCGCGGATCGTCCTCGGCGACTTCGGGTCGGTGCGCTGCGGCCACCCCGCACAGGAGGAGGACTGCCGTCATGACCTCGTATGACGCCGCGTATGGCGCCGCGTGTGCGGCGCGGCCAACGACGCCTACTGAACCCCCGTGGAACTACGTTCCCTCCGGCAGACCCCGGCCGTTGGCGTAGACATTGATCTTGAAGTCGAGGACGGCGAGCGTGCTCTCCAGCTCGGCGATCCGTTCCCGGACCTTCGCGCGGTGCGCGGTCAGCAGCTCCTCGCGTTCGGCGTAGGTGTGCTTGCCCTCCCGTACCAGCTCGGCGTAGCGGACCATGTCCGCCACCGGCATTCCGGTCAGCCGCAGCTTGCCGACGAGGTCGAGCCAGTCGAGGTCGCGGTTGGTGAAGCGGCGCTGGCCGGTGTGGGTGCGGTCCACGTGCGGCATCAGGCCGATCCGCTCGTACCAGCGGAGGGTGTGCGCCGTGAGCCCGGTGTGCTCGGCGACCTCGCTGATCGTGTACCGGTCCTGGCCGGTCGGCCGGGGGTGCGGGCGGCGCCCCACGCACGCGCGCGGCCTGGCCAACGCCGGAGCCTGCTCCAGGTCCTGCTCCAGGTCCTGTTCCAGGTCCTGTTCCCGATCTTGCTCCAGGCCCTGTTCCAGATCCTGTTCCATCAGGGTCATGCCGATTCACCCTCTCGCCGTCGCCGATGCGCGAAGCCCTCGACGATCTCAACGCCAGGAGCTTCGCGTGCACTCCGAGCAAGCGCGGATTTGGTGGAAACTTGGCCGACGATAGGCTCGGGCCCCATGGAGAGCCTGCGGATGATCGAGAACTGGCCGGTCCCGACGGCGGCGGCCGCCGTCGTACGCGCGGACGGCACCGTGGCCGGATCCCATGGTCCGGTGGGCCACAGATTCCCGCTGGCCTCGGTGACCAAGCCGCTCGCCGCGTACGCGGCGCTGGTCGCGGTGGAGGAGGGCGCGGTGGAGCTGGACGAGGCGGCCGGGCCCGAGGGCGCCACGGTGCGCCATCTGCTCGCCCACACCTCGGGGCTCGCCTTCGACGAGCACCGGACGGTCGCCGCGCCCGGCAACCGGCGGCTGTACTCCAACGCCGGGTTCGAGGTGCTCGGCGATCACATCGCCAAGGCGACGGACATCCCCTTCGGGGAGTATCTGCGCCAGGCGGTCCTGGAGCCGCTGGGCATGACCGCGACCGAGCTGACCGGCTCGCCCGCCAAGGACGCCGTCTCGACGGTGGACGACCTGGTGCGCTTCGGCGCCGAGCTCCAGGCCCCGCGGCTGCTGGCGGCCGAGACGGTGGCGGAGGCGACGGCCGTGGTGCATCCGGGGCTGACCGGGGTGCTGCCGGGGTACGGGCACCAGAAGCCGAACGACTGGGGGCTCGGCTTCGAGATTCGCGACGGGAAGTCGCCGCACTGGACGGGGGCGTCGTCCTCGCCCCGCACCTTCGGGCACTTCGGCCAGGCCGGCACGTTCCTCTGGGTGGACCCGGAGGCGCGGGCGGCGTGCGTCGCCCTCACGGACCGGGCGTTCGGCCCGTGGGCGATCGAGGTCTGGCCCGCGTTCACCGACGCGGTGCTGGCGGAGCTGTAGCCCCGGCGAGGAAACACCCCCGTGCCTTCCTGGCCGCTCAGGCCAGGAAGCGCCGCGGCGGCACCTGGGGAGCGCTCACCGCATGAGGGTCGCCGAACGCCCTCGCGAACCTCTCGAACGAGTTCCTGAGGTGATCGGCCATGGCCTCCTCGGCCGCGCCCGGCTCGCACCGGCCGATCGCCGCGCTGATCCGCCGGTGCTCGACGACGGTGTTGGCCGTGTCGATCTCCTCGGGGTAGAGCCGGAAGGTGTGCAGATGGCAGTGGGTCTGCCCGTACGCCTGCTCCACCACTGAATTGCCCGACGCCGTGATGACGGCCGCGTGGAACGCGGCGTCGTGCGCCACCAGCTCCTGACGGACGTCCCTGACGTCCGGGTCCGGGCCCCCCTTCGCCCGCCTGGCCAGCAGGCCCTCGAAGTCGTCCAGCTGCCGACCGAGCGCGGCTCCCGGGTTGGTCAGCCGGTCCACCGCCGCCGCCCGCGCCGCCCACGGCTCGACCAGCAGGCGGAACTCGAACAGCGCGCGCAGACCGGGCAGGTCCAGCAGCGGCGTCGTGCTGTAGCCGCGCCCCTGCTGGTACGTGATCAGGTTGTCGCCCTCCAGGCGCTGGAGCGCCTCGCGCACCGGCGTCTGCGAGACGCCCAGGTCCCGCGCGAGAGCCACGATGTTGATCTTTGTGTCGGGCGGGATCTCCCCTCCGATGATCAAGGAGCGCAGCCGGGCGTGAACCTCGGTCGTCGACGGCTTGGCCGTGGTCTTCGGTGGCACGCACACCTCGTCAGTCCGGGCGGGGAAACGTCTGCTTCGCGATCGTAACCCTGAGTTTCTCCCCCGTCGGAGCCGGTCACCGTCCGCATCCCGATCCGACGGAACCCTTGACTCCGTATAGCATTCACTCTAAGTCTATAGAGATCCGTCGGACCCTATACACATCAGCGTCGATGTCGGAGGACGGTCCTATGACTTCCCCTCGCGTTCAACCCGCCGCCCCGCCGGCGGCCGCACGCCCGCCCGGAGCCGTCGGCCGCACGCGCTGGTTCGTCATCTGGCTGGCGTTCGCCGGGCTGACGATCAACTACCTCGACCGGTCCAGCCTGAGCGTCGCGCTGCCCTTCATGGGCGAGGACTTCCACCTGTCCAGCACCCAGCAGGGCTTCGTCTTCGCCGCGTTCTTCTGGGCCTACGACTTCTTCCAGCTCGCGGCGGGCTGGTACGTCGACAAGGTCGGCCCCCGGCGCTCCTTCACGATCGCGGCCATCTGCTGGTCGGTCTTCACCATGGCGACCGCGCTGGCCAGAGGCTTCTGGAGCCTCATCACGGTCCGGTTCCTGCTCGGCGCCGGGGAGAGCCCGGCACCGAGTACGGCCGCGAAGGTCGTCGCCACGTGGTTCCCGGTACGGGAGCGGGCGTTCGCCACCAGCGTCTGGGACTCCGGCTCGCGCGTCGGCGCCGTGATCGCGCTGCCGATCGTGACGCTGATCGTGGCCGTCACCTCGTGGCACACCGTGTTCATCGTGATCGGCTGCGTCGGGCTGCTGTGGGCCCTGGTGTGGTGGCGGGTGTACCGCGGTCCGCGGGAGCATCCGTCCTGTACGGCGGCGGAGGCCGACTACATCGAGTCCGGCGGTGCGCGCGCGGCGGCGAACGACGACGAGGCGGCGGCCGCCCTGTCGTGGCGGTCACTGTTCCGGTACCGCGCCGTGCTCAGCATGATGTTCGGCTTCTTCTGCCTGAACAGCGTGATCTACTTCTTCATCACCTTCTTCCCCAGCTATCTCGTCACCGAGCGGGACTTCGACCTGTTGCAGCTGGGCTTCTTCGGCGCGGTGCCGGGCATCTGCGCCGTCGTGTTCGGCTGGCTCGGCGGGCTCGCCGCGGACCGGGCCGTCCGGCGCGGGCACACCGTCAACCGGGTCCGCAAGGTCACGATCGTCGGGGGCCTGACCGGCGGGTCGGTCATCATGTTCGCCGCCCTGGTGCCCGAGGCGTGGATGGCGCTGGTGCTGCTGTCCGTCGCGTACTCCAGCCTGACGATCGCGGGCACCGGCATCTGGTCGCTCCCGGCCGACATCGCGCCCAGCTCCCGGCATGTGGGAATGCTCGGCGGCATCCAGAACTTCGCCTCCAACTTCGCCGGGATCCTGACCCCCATCCTCGTCGGGGTGCTCGTGGACCACACCGGCTCCTTCGTCGCCCCGCTGACGGTGATCGGCTGCCTGGCCCTGCTGGGGGCCCTCAACTACCTCGTCCTGCTCGGCAGGGTCCAGCCCCTGCGGGTCAAGGCCCCATAACCGCACCACCACCCACCCTCCACCTCATCAGGGAGCACGATGACCGCGATCACCGCCGTGGACGTCCTCGACGTCCGCTTCCCCACCTCGGTGACGGCCGACGGATCCGACGCGATGAACAAGGACGGCGACTACTCGGCGACGTACGTCGTCCTGAGCACCGACGACCCGGAGCTGTCGGGATACGGGTTCACGTTCACCATCGGCCGCGGCAACGACCTGTGCGTGGCCGCCGCCGAGCAGCGCGCCCGTCCGCTCCTGGGGCGCGGCGTCGAGGACATCACCTCCGACCTCGGCGGCATCTACCGCGAGCTCCAGTCCGACTCGCAGCTGCGGTGGCTCGGCCCCGAGAAGGGCGTGGTGCACCTCGCCCTCGCGGCGGTCATGAACGCGGTCTGGGACCTCGCCGCCCGACGCGCCGGGCTCCCACTGTGGAAGATGCTGGCGACGATGACCCCCGCCGAACTCGTCGACGCCGCAGACCTGCGCTATCTGTCCGACGTCCTGCCCCGCGAGGAGGCGATCGACCTCCTCACCCGCAAGGCCGGTACGCGCGAGGAGCGCATCGCGCGGCTGGAGCAGACCGGCTACCCGTCGTACACCACCTCGGCCGGATGGCTCGGCTACTCCGACGACAAACTGCGGACGCTGTGCCAGGAGGCCGTCGACGCGGGATACCGCCACGTCAAGCTGAAGGTCGGCGGGAACCTGGAGGACGACGTGCGGCGGTGTGCCATCGCCCGGGAGGTCATCGGCGACGACGCCGAGCTGATGATCGACGCCAACCAGGTCTGGGACGTCCCCGAGGCCATCGACTGGGTCGGCGCGCTCGCCGAGTTCAAGCCGCTGTGGATCGAGGAGCCCACCAGCCCCGACGACATCCTCGGACATGCCCGGGTGCGCCGGGCGGTGGCCCCGATCGGGGTGGCCACCGGAGAACACGGCATGAACCGGGTGCTGTTCAAGCAGCTCTTCCAGGCCGAGGCCATCGACTACTGCCAGCTGGACGCGTGCCGCCTCGGCAGTGTCAACGAGGTGCTCGCCGTGCTGTTCATGGCGGCGAAGTTCGGCGTACCGGTGTGCCCGCACGCGGGCGGCGTAGGGCTGTGCGAACTCGTCCAGCATCTGTCGGTGTTCGACTTCGTGGCCGTCTCGGGGAGCCTCGACGGCCGTGTCACGGAGTTCGTCGACCACCTCCACGAGCACTTCACCGACCCCTGCGTCGTCCGCGACGGCGCGTACGTGCTGCCCACGCAGCCCGGCTACAGCGCCCGGATGCACGACGCCTCGCTGGCCGAGTACGCCTTCCCCGACGGCTCGTACTGGGCCGGACGCTCCACCTGACGCGCACGACCACCTCCACGCGAACACGACACGATCGAAGGGCTCGCAACGGATGCACGCAGCACGGTACGTCGGCAACCACACCATCGCCGTCGCCGAGGTCCCGGTGGCCCCGCCACCGCCCGGCCAGGTCCAGCTGGACGTGGCCTACACCGGGATCTGCGGCACGGACCTGCACCTCCTGCACGGCGCCATGGACGCACGGGTCACGCTCCCGGCCGTGATCGGCCACGAGATGTCCGGCCGGATCGCCGCCGTCGGCGAGGGCGTGACGGGCTGGGCGGTGGGCGACCCGGTCACCGTCATGCCGCTCGCCTGGTGCGGCGCGTGCCCGGCCTGCGCGGCGGGCCACCAGCACATCTGCCAGAACCTGGACTTCATCGGCATCGACTCCCCGGGATCGCTCCAGAACCGGTGGAACGTCCCCCAGGAGGTGCTGGTCCGGCTGCCCGGCTCCCTCCCCCTCGACCGGGCGGCGCTCGTGGAGCCCGTGGCCGTGTCCGTCCACGACGTGCGGCGCGCGGACGTCCGGCCGGGCGAGAAGGCCGTGGTCGTCGGGGGCGGCCCCATCGGCGTCCTGATCGCGGTCGCGGCGCGGCACGCCGGGGCCGAGGTCGTCGTGGCGGAGGTGGACCCCGAGCGCCGGGCCATGGTCGCCGGGCTCGGGTTCGACGTGCTCGACCCGGGCGCCGACGACCTCGTCGCCCGGGTCACGGAGTGGACCGCGGGGGCGGGGGCGGACGTGGTGTTCGAGGTCTCCGGGGCCGCAGCCGCCGTGCTCGGCGCCACCTCGCTCGCGCGGGTGCGCGGCCGCCTGGTCATCGTCGCGATCCACCCCCAGCCGCGGCCGGTGGACCTGAAGCAGGTCTTCTGGCGCGAGCTGACCGTGCTGGGCGCGCGCGTCTACGAGCGGCGGGACTTCGAGACGGCCGTGACGATGCTGGCCGACGGGGTCGTACCGGCCGACCGGCTCATCACCGGCACGGTGCCGCTGGCGCGCGTGGCGGACGCGTTCGACCAGCTGTCCGCGGGCAGGGCCATGAAGGTCCTCGTCGACTGCCAGGAGGTGGCGTGATGACCGGGAACCCCTTCGACCTGACCGGCAAGCTCGCCGTGGTGACCGGCGCCAAGCGCGGCATCGGCAAGGCGATGGCGGAGGCGCTCGCCGCGGCGGGGGCGGACGTGATCGGGGTGAGCGCCACGCTCGAACCCGAGGGCAGCGCAGTGGAGGCGGCCGTCCGTTCCCACGGGCGCACGTTCACCGCGCGCCGGGTCGACTTCGCCGACCGTGCGGCCGTACGCGCGCTCGGCGCGGAACTCGCCGCCCTGGAGCGGCCCGTGGACATCCTGGTGAACAACGCGGGGACGATCCGGCGGACCCCGGCCGCCGAGCACCCGGACGAGCTGTGGGACCACGTCATCGAGGTCGACCTGAACGCCCAGTTCGTGCTGACGCGCGAGGTGGGGAGGGCCATGCTGGCGAAGGGCGTCCGAGGAAAGATCATTTTCACGGCGTCCCTGCTGAGCTTCCAGGGCGGCATCACCGTCCCCGGCTACGCGGCGGCGAAGTCCGGCATCGCCGGGCTGACCAAGGCGCTCGCCAACGAATGGGCGCCGCACGGGATCGGCGTCAACGCCATCGCCCCCGGCTACATCGCCACCGACAACACCCAGGCGCTCCGCGACGACAGCGAGCGCTCGCGCGCGATCCTGGAGCGCATCCCGGCCGGCCGGTGGGGGCGGCCCGAGGACATCGCCGGGGCGACGGTGTTCCTCGCCGGCCCGGCGTCGGACTACGTCTCGGGCACCGTGCTGCCGGTCGACGGGGGCTGGCTGGGCCGCTGAACCCTGCGGACGCTACGGGTGCGCCCGGCATGCCCGTGCCGGGCGCACCCGGCGGCCCTACCGCGCTAGCCGTACACCGGCTCCGCGCGCATCTCCCACACCAGCAGCTCCGCCGCCCCCACCGCGCGCGCCTCCAGGTCCCGGGTGTCCGTGGCGCGGGCCGCGTCGCCCGCCGCGAGGGTTTCGTCGCCCACGCGCACCTCACCGCGCACCACGTGTGCGTACACCCACGGCGCGTCCGGCAGTGCGGTGCGCTCGCCGTCGGTGAGCCGTCGCAGGTGGAGCACCGCTTCGGCGCGGGCCAGGGCGTACGGGGTGCCGTCGGCGATGCCGCGGACGACCTCGTACTCCGGCTCGGCGCCGACCGCGCCCGAGGCCAGCCACATCTGGACGAAGGTCAGCGGCGCATCGGACTCGTTGCGCTCGGAGTGGCGCACGCCGCCACCCGCGCTGAGCCGCTGGACGTCGCCGGGGCGGACCACGGTCCGGTGGCCGGTGGAGTCCTCGTGGGTGAGTTCGCCATCGACGACCCAGGTCACGATCTCCAGGTCGCGGTGGGGGTGTTCCGCGAAGCCGGCGCCGGGGGCGAGGCGCTCCTCGTTGCAGGCGACGAGAAGCCCGAACCGCACGTTGTCCGGATCGTAGTGTCCAGAGAAGGAAAAGGCGTGGCGCGTCTCGACGCCCGCTCCGTCCCCGCCCCGATACCGTGCACCGGACCGCTGTACCCACATCACCCGGTCCACGGTAGTGCGCCCCCGGACCGGCCCGTCCCCGCCCCCGTCCCTACCTGCGCGTAGCCTCCCGCCCCCAGCGTTCACCCTCCGATAAGGCAGTCTTGTCCTCGTGCCTGAACCAGCCGCGAACACCCCGCATCCGCACAGTGCCACCCTGCGACGCCTGGAGAAGTCGTCCGGGAAGCTCGCCGCCGCCGCCATCGCGCGCATGGACGAGCAGCTGCCGTGGTACCGGGCGATGCCACCGGAGAACCGCTCGTGGATCGGTCTGGTGGCGCAGGCGGGCATCGCGGCCTTCACGGAGTGGTTCCGGCACCCGGAGGCACCCCAGGCGATCAGCACCGATGTGTTCGGCACGGCGCCGCGCGAGCTGACCCGGGCGATCACACTGCGGCAGACCGTGGAGATGGTCCGTACGACCATCGAGGTCATGGAGTCGGCCATCGACGAGGTGGCCGCGCCGGGCGACGAGGCGGTGCTGCGCGAGGCGCTGCTGGTGTACGCGCGGGAGATCGCCTTCGCCACCGCCCAGGTGTACGCGCAGGCCGCCGAGGCGCGGGGCGCCTGGGACGCCCGGCTGGAGTCGCTGGTGGTGAACGCGGTGCTGTCCGGGGAGGCCGACGAGGGCGCGCTGTCCCGGGCGGCGGCGCTCGGCTGGAGCTCCCCCGAGCACGTGTGCGTGGTGCTGGGCACGGCGCCCGACGGGGACAGCGAGCTGACCGTGGAGGCGATCCGGCGGGCCTCCCGCCACGCCAAGCTCCAGGTGCTCACCGGGGTGCTCGGCAACCGGCTGGTGGTGGTGGCGGGCGGTTCGGACAATCCGCTCCAGGCGGCGAAGGCGCTGATCGGGCCGTTCGCCTCGGGGCCGGTGGTAGCCGGTCCCGTGGTGTCGGACCTGCTGGCGGCCACCCGCTCGGCGGCGGCCGCCGCGGCCGGTCTCAAGGCGTGCACGGCCTGGCCGGATGCCCCGCGTCCGGTGCTGGCGGACGATCTTCTTCCGGAACGTGCGATGGCCGGGGACCCGGCCGCCCGTGCCCAGCTGGTGGAGGAGATCTACAGACCGCTGGAGGAAGCGGGCTCGGCGCTGCTGGAAACGCTGAGTGTGTACCTGGAGCAGGCGAGCAGTCTCGAAGGCGCCGCCCGGATGCTTTTTGTTCATCCCAACACCGTGCGCTACCGGCTACGACGTGTGACCGACGTCACCGGATGGTCACCTTCTGACGTGCGGTCGGCGTTCACACTACGGATAGCCCTGATCCTCGGACGTCTTGCCGACGGGGACATCTTTCCGTAGCTGTTTGTTGGACCCCGACAATTCCCTTGACCGTTCTTCGTCCTTGTCCTCACGGGCGGGCGGGACCACCCACAAGAGAGAGTGTGAGAGTGCTCGTACTCGTCGCTCCCGGCCAGGGCGCCCAAAAGCCCGGCTTCCTGACCCCCTGGCTCGACCTCCCCGGCGTCACCGAACGTCTGCGGTGGTGGTCGGCCGTCTCCGGCCTGGATCTGGTCCACTACGGGACCGAGGCCGATGAGGAGGCGATCCGCGACACCGCGGTGGCCCAACCGCTGCTGGTGGCCGCCGGACTCGTCTCCGCCCAGGCGCTGTTCGCCGACGGCCCGCACCGCGTCCAGGACGTGGTCGGCGCCGCCGCGGGCCACAGCGTGGGCGAGATCACCGCCGCCGCGGCCACCGGTGTACTCAACGACGAGGCGGCCATGGTCCTGGTGCGCCGCCGCGGTCTGGCCATGGCCGAGGCCGCGGGCCGCGCCGAGACCGGCATGGCCGCCATACTGGGTGGTGAGCAGGAGACCGTCGTCGCTCACCTCGACAAGCTCGGGCTGACCCCGGCCAACGTCAACGGCGCCGGGCAGATCGTCGCCGCGGGCACCGCCGAGCAGTTGGCGGCGCTGGCCGAGGACAAGCCGGAGGGCGTGCGCCGCGTCGTTCCCCTGAAGGTGGCCGGCGCGTTCCACACCGACCACATGGCCCCGGCGGTGGCCACGCTGGAGGACCTGGTCGCGGGCGTGCCGATCGCCGACCCGGGCACCGCGTACGTGTCCAACCGGGACGGCGGGGTCGTGGCGTCCGGCGCCGAGGTGATCCAGCGCATGGTCGCCCAGGTGTCCAACCCGGTCCGCTGGGACCTGTGCATGGAGACGTTCCAGAAGCTGGGCGTCACCGCGATGATCGAGGTGGCTCCGGGCGGGACGCTCACCGGTATCGCCAAGCGGGCCCTGCCGGGCGTGGCGACCCTGGCGCTCAAGACTCCGGACGACCTCGACGCGGCACGCGCGCTGATCGCCGAGCACGCCGTACCCGCCGCCGACACCCCGGCCGTATAGCCGAATAGGAGTTCCGAGAGCATGACCGCGAAGATCAGGCCCAGCAAGGGCGCCCCGTACGCGCGCATTCTCGGCGTCGGCGGCTACCGCCCCACCCGGGTGGTGCCGAACGAGGAGATCCTCAAGCACATCGACTCCTCGGACGAGTGGATCCGCAGCCGTTCGGGCATCGCCACCCGCCACTGGGCCGGTCCGGACGAGACGGTCGCCCAGATGTCCGTCGAGGCGGGTGGGAAGGCCATCGCCGACGCGGGGCTGACGCCCGAGCAGATCGACGCCGTGGTCATCTCGACCGTCTCGCACTTCAAGCAGACCCCGGCGGTCGCCACGGAGATCGCCCATCTGCTCGGCACGGGCAAGCCCGCCGCGTTCGACATCTCCGCGGGCTGCGCGGGCTTCGGCTACGGGCTGACCCTCGCCAAGGGCATGGTCACCGATGGCTCGGCGGAGCACGTGCTGGTCATCGGCGTCGAGCGGCTCTCGGACCTGACCGACCTGGAGGACCGGGCGACGGCCTTCCTGTTCGGCGACGGCGCGGGCGCCGTGGTCGTCGGCCCGTCCAAGGAGCCCGCGATCGGCCCGACCGTCTGGGGCTCGGAGGGCGACAAGTCCGAGACCATCACGCAGACGGTGCCGTGGAACGGCTTCCGCATCGGCGACGTGACCAAGCTGCCGCTCGACAGCGAGGGCAACGTCAAGTTCCCCGCCATCACCCAGGAGGGCCAGGCGGTCTTCCGCTGGGCGGTGTACGAGATGGCGAAGGTCGCCCAGCAGGCCCTGGACGAGGCGGGCATCAGCGCGGACGAGCTGGACGCGTTCATCCCCCACCAGGCCAACATGCGGATCATCGACTCGATGATCAAAACCCTCAAGCTGCCGGAGCACGTCACGGTCGCCCGTGACGTGGAGACCACCGGCAACACCTCCGCCGCCTCCATTCCGCTCGCCATGGAGCGGCTGTTGGCGACGGGGCAGGCGAAGAGCGGCGACACCGCGCTCGTCATCGGCTTCGGGGCGGGTCTCGTCTACGCAGCGACGGTCGTTACCCTCCCATAGGCTCTCTAGCCCAGAACCACGCAGCCCCGGACGAGTCGGGCGCTGCTCACCCACCGCAACACACCGAAGAAGGAGCGCCGCAATGGCCGCCACGCAGGAGCAGATCCTCGAAGGTCTCGCCGAGATCGTCAACGAGATCGCCGGTATCCCGGCCGAGGACGTCGCGCTGGACAAGTCCTTCACCGACGACCTGGACGTCGACTCGCTGTCCATGGTCGAGGTCGTCGTCGCCGCCGAAGAGCGCTTCGACGTGAAGATCCCGGACGACGACGTCAAGAACCTGAAGACCGTCGGCGACGCCGTCGACTACATCCTGAAGCACCAGGGCTGAGCCGAGCGTCTGTCGCCACCCACGCGGTGGCAGAGGTCCAGCACCTGCTACGTAGGAGTGAAGAATTCCTGTGAACTCGACCAATCACACCGTGGTCGTCACCGGTGTTGGTGCCACGACGCCGCTGGGTGGCGACGCCTCATCGACCTGGGAAGGACTGATCGCCGGTCGCTCCGGCATCAGCCACCTGGAGCAGGACTGGGCGGCCGAGCTGCCCGTCCGGATCGCCGCGAGCATCGCGGTGGACCCGGGCACCATCCTGCCGCGCCCGCAGGCGCGCAAGCTCGACCGGTCGGCGCAGTTCGCGCTGATCGCGGCCCGTGAGGCATGGGCCGACGCGGGCTTCACCGGCAAGGCCGGCGAGGACCCGTCGGTCGACCCGGACCGGCTGGGCGCGGTCGTGGCCTCCGGTATCGGCGGCGTGACCACCCTGCTCGACCAGTACGACGTGCTGCGCGAGAAGGGCGTCCGCAAGGTCTCCCCGCACACCGTGCCGATGCTGATGCCCAACGGCCCGGCGGCCAACGTCGGCCTGGAGGTCGGCGCCCGGGCCGGTGTCCACACCCCGGTCAGCGCGTGCGCGTCCGGCGCCGAGGCCATCGGCTACGCCATCGAGATGATCCGCAGCGGCCGTGCCGATGTGGTCGTCGCGGGCGGCACCGAGGCGTCCATCCACCCGCTGCCCATCGTCGCCTTCGGCAACATGATGGCGATGTCCAAGAACAACGACGACCCGCAGGGCGCCTCGCGTCCCTTCGACGTCAGCCGCAACGGCTTCGTGATGGGCGAGGGCTCGGGCGTGATCGTCCTGGAGTCGGCGGAGCACGCCGCCGCGCGCGGCGCCCGGGTGTACGCGGAGGCCGTCGGCCAGGGCATCTCGGCCGACTCCCACCACATCACCCAGCCGGAGCCGTCCGGCAACGGCATCGCGCACGCGCTCCAGAACCTGCTGGAGAGCAGCGACCTGAAGCCCGCCGAGGTCGCGCACATCAACGCGCACGCGACCTCGACGCCGCAGGGCGACGTGGCCGAGATCAAGGCGCTGCGCAAGATCTTCGGCGACGATGTGGACCACATGGCGATCTCCGCCACCAAGTCCATGACGGGACACCTGCTGGGCGGCACCGGCGGTGTGGAGACGGTGGCCAGCGTGCTCGCGCTGCACCACCGGCTCGCCCCGCCGACGATCAACCTCGACGAGCTGGACCCGGAGGTGGACGCGGACGTCGTGCGCGGCGAGGCGCGGCCGCTGCCGGGCGAGGGCCCGATCGTGGCGCTGAACGACTCGTTCGGCTTCGGCGGCCACAACGTGGTGCTGGCTTTCCGCACCGTGTGAGGCAGCCGAACGAGTGAAGGGCGTGCCCCCGGCCGGGGGCACGCCCTTCGGTGTATCAGCCCTGGGTCGGTTAGGTGCCGTGGGTGCCTTCGGTGCCGTCCGCACCGTCCGCACCGTCCGCGCCGTCGAAGCTGGCGAAGTACGAGGCGATCATGTCCTCGTCGCCGTGGCCCTGCCCGACGGCCCGCCGGAACCGCTCCGCGCCCGCGGCCGCCAGGTCCAGCCGTACGCCGGACCGCTCCCCCGCCTCGACGATCAGCCGGGCGTCCTTCTCGGCGGTCTTGGCCGCGAAGCTGGGTTCGAGGTTGCCGCTCAGCAACTGGCCCGCCTTGGCGTGCAGATAGCCGTTGTCCAGCGGTCCGCCGGCGATGGCGTCGAAGAAGCCCTGCGGCTCCACGCCGAGCCCCTTGGCGAGGGCGAGCGCTTCGGCGGTGCCGTGGGTGATGGCGAGGATCCAGCTGTTGACGACGAGCTTGAGCCGGGTGGCCGCGCCCTCCTCCCCGGATGCGCCGACCCAGACCGTACGGCTACCGATCGCGTCGAAGACCGGCCGCACGGCGGTGCGGGCGGAGGACGGACCGGCGGCGAGGACCAGGAGCTGTCCGCTCTCGGCGGGCTGCTTGGTGCCGAGGACGGGTGAGTCGAGGAGGATCAGGTCACGCTCGCGGGCGAACGCGGCGAGCGTGTCGAGCCCGTCGAGGCCCGCGGTGGTGGCCTGGGCCCACACCGTGCCGGGGCGCAGTGCCGGGGCGGCCTGGCGCATCGTCTCCAGGGCGGCCGGGCCGTCGTGCAGGATCGTCAGGACGACGTCGGCGCCGTCCACGGCCTGTGCGGGGGTGTCGGTGACGCGTACGCCATCGGGGCTGAGCGGTTCGGCCTTGGCGCGGGTGCGGTTCCACGCCCGGACGTCGAGCCCGGCGCGGGCGAGATTGCGCGCCATGCCGGAGCCCATGATGCCGGTGCCGAGGACCGCGACGGAGGTTGCTGCCGGGAGTTGTTCGGTCATGCCGTCACGCTAGGTCGTGTCGTGGCGGTCAGACGACCTGGTGCAGCCAGCGGACGGGGGCACCCTCACCCGCGTAGCGGAACGGCTCCAGCTCGTCGTCCCACGGCTTGCCGAGCAACTTGGCGATCTCCGCCTGGAGATCGCCCTCGCCCCGGGCGGAGCGGGCCAGCGCGGCGCGCAGCCGGTCCTCGGGGATCAGGATGTCGCCGTGCATGCCGGTGACGGCATGGAAGATGCCCAGTTCGGGGGTGGAGCTGTAGCGCTCGCCCTCGGCGGTGGCGCAGGGCTCGGCGGTCACCTCGAAGCGCAGCAGATGCCAGCCGCGCAGCGCGGAGGCCAGCTTGGAGGCCGTGCCGACCTCGCCCTGCCAGGAGAACTCGGCGCGCCATGCGCCGTTGGCGGCGGGCTGTTTGATCCAGTCGAGGGTGACGCGCACACCGAGTACGCCCGCGATGGCCCATTCGACGTGCGGGCACAGCGCGCGCGGAGCGGAGTGCACATACAGAACTCCACGTGTCGTCACCGGGGCCTCCTGTGCGGTTCGAGGTGCGCCTTCCCCAGCGGCCTCGTGCCCGTACCGGTCACGCCCGGGACAGCACACGTCATTCTGCCCTAATGATCACCCTCGCACCAGTCCCGAGGTTACCTGCGGTGAAATTTATCGGGCAGAATTCTCTAGAAAAGGGACAGGATGTGACGCAACGTAATGTGACGGTATCGCAATGCTCTTCCCGATGCTGGGCTGCTGCCCAACTGCCACAAGAAAAACGTACCGCGCGGACCGGCCACAGGAGTGACGTACCGTCGGTCCCGGATAGATATCACTCAACAGTCGGAGGGGGAACAGCCATGCGGGCCAGCGCACCACGCCGGAAGCAGCGCACCACCGCGTCGATGCGCACCGGTGTCGTCCTGCTCACGACGGCCGCGGTCATGAGTTCGGCGGGCTGTTTCGGCAGCTCCGACGACCCCTCGCGGAGCGGGCCGAGCCGGGGCGGCAAGCAGGCCGAGGGGCCCGCGTGGAACACCCGCCCCAGCTCCATCGCCTCCCTGGGCGACTCCATCACCCGCGGCTTCGACGCCTGCTCGGTGCTCTCCGACTGCCCCCGGGTCTCCTGGTCCACCGGCACCGATGTGGACAGCCTGGCCCAGCGACTGCGCTCGGGCGCGCGCAGCTGGAACTACGCCAAGACCGGCGCGGTGATGGCCGATCTGCCCGGCCAGATGGAGGCGGCCGCGACGCGCAAGCCGCAGCTGGTGACCGTGATGATCGGCTCCAATGACGCCTGCCGGGACTCGGTCGACGACATGACCCCCACCGACGAGTTCCGCTCCACCTTCACCTCGGCCCTCACCCGGCTGCGCCGCGAGGTGCCGAAGACGCAGGTGTACGTCGCGAGCGTCCCGGATCTGAAGCGGCTGTGGTCGCAGGGGCGGAAGAACGTGCTGGGGCGGCAGATCTGGAAGCTGGGCATCTGCCCGTCGATGCTGAAGGACTCCGACGCGATGGACGCGGCGTCGACGGAGCGGCGGCAGCGGGTGGACGAGCAGGTGGACGACTACAACCAGGTGCTGAAGGACGTGTGCGGGAAGGACCCGCTGTGCCGCTACGACGACGCGGTGCACAAATACCGCTTCACGGAGCGCGAGTTGAGCAAGTGGGACTGGTTCCACCCCAGCAAGGCGGGGCAGCAGCGGCTGGCTGCGATGGCCTACCGCCGCATCACCAGCCCCTGACGTCTCAGGACACCACCACCGGTGCCGTGAGGCGGAGGTCAGCCACGCTGCGGCCCGCCTCCGCCGTGTACGCGCCGGGGACCAGGCGCCAGGCGTCCGCCTCCTCATCCCAGATCTCCGCCGCGCGGCGCCGCACCGGGATCGCCACCTCCGCCGTCTCCCCCGGGCCCGCCTCCGCCGCCGCGAAGCCCGCCAGGCACCGGGCGGGGCGGTCCCCCGCGGCGAGTACGGAATCGTCGGCCTGCGGGGCCAGATAGAGCTGGACCACCTCCCGGCCGGGCCGGGGGCCCACGTTCCGCACCCGGACCGTGATCGTGCCCAGCCCGCCCGCCGAGTCGTCCGCGGAGTCCCCCGTGGGATCGCCCGCGGGGGTGAAGTCCACCGCCTCGTACGCCCAGTCGGTGTACCCGAGCCCGTGCCCGAACCAGTACGCCGGAGCGGCCCCCTCCTGCCGCTCCCACGCCCGGTAGCCGATGAAGACGCCCTCGTCGTAGGAGAGTTGACCCTCGCTGGGGGCCACCTGGCTCACCGGCGCGTCCGCCAGCCGGACCGGCCAGGTCGTCGGGAGGCGGCCGCCCGGCTCCTCGACGCCGAGGAGGACGTCCGCGAGGGCGGCGCCCGCTTCCTGGCCCGGGAACCAGCTGAGGAGGACCGCGGCGACGTCCTCACGCCACGGCATCTCCACGGGTGAGCCCGCGTTGACGACCACGACGGTCGGGGTGCCGGTGGCGGCGACGCGGCGCACCAGTTCGTCCTGGCGGCCCGGCAGCCGGAGGTTCGTACGGTCGAAGCCCTCGCTCTCGACGCTCTCCGTGGTCGCGACCACGACCACGGCGGTGTCGGCGGCGGTGGCCGCGGCGACGGCCTCCTCGATCAGGTCCTCCGGATCGCGCTCCGGGGCACGGTGCACCAGGCTGAAGCAGACGGCCTGCCAGTTCGCCTCCGCCGTCTTGGCGACCGTGCTGGTGAGGCTGACCTCGACCGGTTCGCCCGCGGTCAGCTCCGCCTGCCCGCGCGGCACGGGCGAGCCGAAGAACGCCTCGAACGGGTCGTCGGTCTCGTCCATCGCCTGGTGCCCGTCGAAGAGCACCTCACCGCCGACGACGAGCCGGAAGCCACCCAGGCCCCGGGTGCCGAAGGAGTGCGCCCCGCTCTCGCGCGGGGTGAAGGTGCCGGTGACCTCGACGGTGTGCAGCTCCTCGTACGCGACCCCCTCGGGGAAGTCGCCGAGCCACTGCACCTGGCCGCTGGGCAGCCGGGACTCGCCCAGCACCCGCCCGTCCTCGGCCCGGACGACGGCGCTCAGCGCGAAGCCCTGCCCGGCGGGGGCGAGTTCGTCGGTGGGGTCGGCCCCCACGGCGTAGGTCAGCCGGACGTCGGCGGGCAGCGCGGCGCGCAGCCCGTCCAGCGGGGAGACCACATGGTCGGGGAAGACCAGCGCCGAGCCGCCGCCGAGCACCCGGGCGTCGCGCGCGGCGGCGCCGATGAGCGCCAGGGACCGGATGCCGGAGGGCCCGCCGGGGCTGAGCGGCAACGCCTCCGTCTCGTTGCGCAGCAGCACGAAGGACCGCCGGGCGATCTCGCGGGCGAGCGCGTCGCCGTCGATCGGCCCGGGCCGGTCGGCGGGGGCGACGGCGGGCTCCGCACCGTCCAGCGCGCCGACCCGGGCGGCCAGGGTCAGCACTCGCCGCACCGCGTCGTCGACGTCCGACTCGGCCACCAGGCCGTCGCGCACGGCGGCGGCCAGCGCCTCGCCGTAGACGGTCTGCGGGCCGGGCATGGCGACGTCGAGCCCGCCCGCCAGCGCCCCGGCGGTGTCACGGGCGGCCGTCCAGTCGGAGACGATGAAGCCGTCGAACCCCCACTCGCCGCGCAGCACGCCCCGCTGGAGGGCGCGGTGCTCGGTCATCGTGGCGCCGTTGACCCCGTTGTAGGCGGCCATGACACCCCACGGGCGGGCGTCTTTGACGATGGCTTCGAAGGGCGCGAGATACAGCTCGCGCAGCGCCCGCGCGCCCACCCGGTTGTCGACGGTGAAGCGCTCGGTCTCCGCGTCGTTGGCGACGAAGTGCTTGACGGTGGTGCCCACCCCGCCGTCCTGGACGCCGCGCACATAGCCGGTGCCGATCGCGCCGGTGAGATACGGATCCTCGCTGTACGCCTCGAAGTGGCGGCCGCCCAGCGGCGATCGGTGCAGATTGACGGTCGGGGCGAGCAGCACGTGCACCCCCTTGCGGCGCGCCTCCTGGGCCAGCAGCCGTCCCGCGCGGCGGGCCAGCGCCGGGTCCCAGGTGGCGGCGAGGGCGGTGGGGCTGGGCAGGGCGATGGAGGGGTCGTCGGCGGTCCAGCGCACGCCCCGGACGCCGATCGGGCCGTCCGACATCACCAGGGAGCGCAGGCCGATGGCGGGGACGGCGGGCAGGGACCACATGTCCTGCCCGGCGAGCAGCCGGGCCTTGGTCTCCAGATCGAGCGCGCCGAGCGCCTTTTCGACGACACCGCTCACGCCCGCACTGATCGCATCTGCCACGACTCGGCCTCCTCAACGGGTCCGGACGCTCTCCACGCCATCGGCGGGGCCCATCGTGGACCCGTTTACCTGTATTCAGGTAGGTACCGTTATTGTTTCGTTACCAAACCTGTTCTACGGTACTCCCATGGACAGGCTGGACAGGCCGACGGACGACGGCTCCCCGACCGCCACCCGGCGCGGCCAGGAGCGGCGCGCGGAGATCGTCCGCTGCGCCCTCGACGTCATCGCCGAGCGCGGTTACCGGGGCACCACCCTGAGCGCGGTGGCCGAGCGCGCCGGGCTCACCCAGCAAGGGCTGCTGCACTACTTCCCCACCAAGGACGCCCTGCTCATCGCCGTGCTGGCCGAGCGCGACCAGTGGGACACCGGCGCCGCGCGGCGCGACGGCGGCGGCACCTGGCCGCTGGAACTGCTCGCCTCCCTGGTGGAGTACAACGCGATGCGCCCCGGCATCGTGCAGACCTTCTCCGCGCTGCTGGGCGAGAGCGTCACCGAGGACCACCCCGCGCGCGACTGGTTCGGCCGCCGCTATGCGCGGGTGCGCGCCGACATGGCGGACACCCTGCGCGGCGAGTTCGGCGACCGGCTGCCCGGCGGGCTCACCCCGGAGGCCGCCGCGCCGCTGCTGGTCGCGGTGCTGGACGGGCTCCAGTTCCAGTGGCTGCACGACCCGGACGCGGTGGACATGCCCGCCCTCTTCCGCACCTTCGTCTCCCTGCTGGGCCGGGGAGACGAAGGTGCGGGAGACGAAGGAGCGGGAGACGAAGGCGAAACGGAATAGCGCGTCAGTCGACGGGGACCGGGCAGGTGTACCGCTTCCCCGGCCCCCACTTCTTCCGGATGTCGGTCGACGTCACCGCCCCGCACAGCAGCGCGGGCCGCGGCGCGCCCTCGGGCGCGCCGTGCAGGATGGCGACCAGCTTGTCGGCGGTCAGCCGCCCGCCCCCGGCCACCCCGTGGGCGTCGATCCGGCCGGTCGCCCCGTTGAAACCGCCGCTGCCCAGGCCCTGGTAGAGCACGGCCTGCACCAGCGCCCGGTCCAGCCGCCCGTCCCGCTTCCCGCTGCCGACCCAGGCCTCGTCGATGGCCTGGGACAGATAGCACAGGGCGTCCCAGGCCAGCGGGGAGTGCCCGTCGAGCCGCATGGTCTGGGCCAGCACCCCGCGTTCGCGGCCGTACTGCGCGTCGTACGCCCGCAGATACGCCTGGGCGCTCTCCGCCCGGACCCGCGACGGCTCGCCGTGCGAGACGTAGTACAGATTGAGCCCCTGGAAGATCGCCCAGGGATCCTGGCCCAGCAGCAGCGCGTTGGTGACGTCGTCGCCGCCGAGCACGCTGACGGTCGGGCAGCCGTCGGCCATCCTGCTGTACTCGGACAGGAAGGTGACGAACTGGCTGCCGCGGGCCGTCCATACGACGCCCGTCGGCTCGCCCCCGCCCGCCACCCGGCACACCCGCTCCGCGAAGTCCTCCATCGTGTCGTACGACCGCCCGGCCGGTCCGGTGGCGCCGCCGCCCGTCCCCAGCAGCAGCGTCTCGACCGGGCCCTGCCGGTATTCGGTGCGGAACGAGCGGGCGAGACCGGAGCTGTACGGATCCTTCGGATCGGCGATCAGCATCACCCGGCGCGCCTTCACCGGGGCGCGGCCGGGCCGGGTCACCATCGCCGCCTCCCGGACGAAGGCCGCCATGACCTGGGCGGCGCGCGAGTCGACGGGCGCGAGCTGGTAGTAGTGCGGGCCCTGGGAGAGCAGGGAGTCGGCCGTGCCGGAGGTGCCGATCATGGGGATGCCCGCCGCGTCCAGCTTGCGGATCGCGGAGTACGTGGAGCCGCGGCTCTGGCCGAGGCCGACGGCGCCGACGATCGACGGGTCGCGCCGGGCCAGTTGGACGATGGAGTCGGCGACGGCCGGGGCGTCCTCGAAGAGATGGCCCGCGTTGGCCACCAGCACCCGCACCGGAACCCGGTCGTCCGACGTCAGCGCCAGGGCGTTGACATGGGCCTGGGCGAGCGCGATCCCGCGCAGCTCGGGCAGCGTGCCGCCGCGCACCGGGTCGTCGGCGCCCGCGCCGCCGCTGAACGGGCCGATGTAGACCACGGTGCGATAGCGCGGCGACGCCTCCTCGCGGCGGCTCATCGCGGCGTCCACCTCGCCGTTCTGCCGGTCGATCTGCTCCAGCACCTCGCTGACCTGCCGCTCGTTGGTGCCCTGGGCGAACCGCTGCTTGCCCGTCGTCACCCCGACGCACTGGCCGTCCTTGCCCAGGAAGGTCTGGCCCGCGCAGCTGTCGTCGCCCCCGCCCCACAGCGGCCGGTAGAGGCCGCCGGCCACCAGCCCCAGCGCGACCAGCGCGACGACCGCCGCGCCCGCGATCTCGGTGCGCGGGCCCCAGCGGCGGGAGGGCGCGACCAGGGTGGGACGGCGGCCGAGCCAGTACGACGCCCGCTCGTCGTCCTCCGGCCCCTCGCTCACCGGCACCACGATCCCGGTGGGCTGGCCCGCGCGCATGCCCTGCCGCTCGACCAGCTCCAGCTCGGCGCCCGCATGGGCCAGGTCGGCCGCCTCGATGTCGGGGATGCGGGACGCCAGCGAGCGCGCCCCGGCCGCGATCGCGATCACCGACGTACAGCGCAGGTCCTCGACGGCGGAGCGCAGTTCGCGCAGGAAGCGCTGCACCCGCGAGTCCAGCGCCCCGGCCTCCTCGAAGAGCAGCACGAACCGGGTGGTGCGGCGCATCCGCCACGGGTTGAAGCGGCGGCGGCGCACCGCCCCGTCCAGATCCGCGAGCAGCGCGTGCATCAGCACCCGGTCCAGGCGCTCCGGGTCGCTGCCCTCGCCGCCGGGGACGTGGTCGAGCGCGGAGCGGAAGAAGTCGGTGGGCGGGGTGCCGCGCTGGAGCCGCGCCCACTCCGCGTACCAGCGGCGGTGGCGGCCGCGGCCGAGCATCCGGCGGCTGGCCCGGGCGCCGAACAGCCAGCGCGGCAGGGTCTGGCACAGCGGCCCGGCCACGAAGTTCCACAGCAGCTCCACGACCGAGCCGCCGCTGGCGTGGTCCCGGCCGCCGATCCGCCACAGCGTGTTGGCCGTGCGCGACCAACGGCGGTGCTCGTCGTAGCAGTGGTTGCGCAGATCGCGGTGGCGGTGCTCGATGGGCCCGTCGATGGCCGGGGCCGTGACCACCGAGTGCAGCAGCCGGTAGCCCGGCAGCCGCAGCTGCCCGGTGTCCACCGGCATGGACTCGGCGAGCTGGAGCGCGATCTGCTCGAACAGCTCCAGCGGCGGCGGATCGGCGCCGGGCCGGAGCGCCGGTACGTACGCGTGCGGCGCCAGCACCTGGCTGCGGCCGCGCAGCCGCGACCGCAGCCCTCCCACGATCCTCCGGCCGGCCCGCCCGGCGCCCTCCTCCGTCAGCAGCACCACCGGCACCCTGCTGCGGCTGCGCCGCTGCTGGATGACCAGCTTGTCGAACGCCTCGACGAAGCGCTCGACTCCCGGATACGCCGGGATGCGGTCCTGTGGGTCCCCCGTCGCCATCGTCCCCGTTCCCCCTCTCCTGCCCGCCCCTGAACAGAGGCGGTGGAAAGAAGGGATATCCCCCGTGGGGGAGGGGCTCATGCGCGGCGACGGGGGGCGGGTCTCACAACTCGCGCGCCTCCAGGGTGATCGCGCGCTCCCCCACGGCCGCGGTCCGCGGAAGCGGAACGAGCTGCTGGCCGGCCTCGAACCTCAGCAGGCTGCTCTCCACGAGCGCCGGGCCCGGCACGAAGCGCACGCCCGGGCCGTCCTGCACCGACCAGGAGTGGGTCAGGCCGTCGCAGAGCGCCGAGCCGCCCCCGATCCCGTACCGCACCTGGCCCTGGGTGAGCGTGATGAGGATGTCGGCGCGCGGGATGGCCGCTCCGTCCCGCAGACAGCGGTACGTGCCCGACAGGGCGACGGTGCCGTCGCTGCTCACGTAGCCGACGCGGTTCACGGTGACGTTGTTGCCCCACGGCAGCGGCAGGCTCTGCCGCCCCATCGACGGCATCCCGGGGATCCCGGCGGGGGCGGCGGACCCGGGGGCGGGAGCGGGGGCGGGGGCCGGGGCCGCGTGGGCGGCGGGGGTGAGGGGAGCGGCGATGAGCAGGCCGGTGACGGCACCGAGGAAGCGGCGACGGTTGCGCATGGGGTGCGTACCTCCGTGAGCGGGGGCGGATTCCCTGTGGGGGACGAAGTCCCTGTACAGCTATCGGGCGCGTGGGGCGGCCCGCGGGAACCTCACCCCCGTGCGGCGTGTCCGATACCGCTGGGCGGGTGCTTCCGCGACGGCCGGTTGACCGCCGCCCCGGCCATCCGCCGGGCCCACCGGGTGCAGTGCGTGCCCAGCAGGAGCAGGAAGGACGTGGGCAGGAAGACCGCGTCCGAGACGATCATCATGGCGGACAGGAAGGGGATGCCGAGGACGACGGCGATCGCCAGATGCTCCAGCATCATCGCCGCGAGCAGGACGTTCTTGAGCCGCCGGTAGCCGATCAGGAAGGGGAAGGCCGCCTGCACGATGACCGTCCCGTAGCTCAGCAGATAGACCGCGAGCATGCTGTGGGCGATCAGCCCGCCGAGGGCGGGCCACGGCATGAAGTAGTCGAGGTGCAGGGCGTAGTGCAGCCCGCTGCCCTCCTGCCACAAGGCTCCCTGGATCTTGTACCAGCCCGCCGTCGCGTAGATGAGGCACACCTGGACCGCGATCACCAGCATGGCGCAGTTGTGCAGCATCGCCGTGACCGCGTCGAGCAGCTCGCGCGCCTGGTGCCCCCGGGACCACCGGTGCGCCGCGTACCACAGGCCGTGGGCCGCCCAGAACGTCCACAGGACCGCCGCCCACGCGGTGTGCGGGAAGCCGTCGGACACCCACAGGAGCAGCACCCCGAGCGCCTGCCACATCGCCACCCCGGCCCGGTCGTCCACCGGCTTGCCCTGCCGCCGGGCCCGGGCGCGGCGGCGCGCGTCGAGCGACCAGACCGCGCCGCAGCGGGTGAACGCCAGATACAGGGCCATCACCTGCATCGCGTTGTCCCCGGCGTCGCCCAGATAGATGTTCCGGCTCTCGATGGAGAGCACGGCCACCAGGAACACCACCGAGGTCGCCCGGGTGCGCCAGCCCAGCATCAGCAGGACGGACGCCACGATCGCGCCGTGGTAGACGAGTTCGAACCACCAGTGGCCGCCGGACCACAGCAGCACGCTGAACCGGTGCTCCTCCTCGACGACCTGGGCCGCCATCTCGGGCGACCAGGGGCTGCGGTCTCCGTACAGCAGCCGCCGGTGCGGCCACTCCCGGAGCAGGAAGGCGGCCGCGATGCCGCCGAGCCCGATGCGGAACAGGGCGGCCTGGTACGAGGCGTGGGGGCGGCTTGCGAAGGTGATCAGCCGGGTCAGCCGGTCCAGCAGAGCCAGCCGTGGGGCCAGTCGGTTCACGTCACAGTCCCCTGTGGTCGTCGTCCGTCACCGGCCACCAGGGCAAGGTGCGGTGCGGGGTGTTCCGCACGGGCGCGCGGTCGCTCCAGTGCGGGGGCGGTACGGGAACGGCCCGGCTGCGCACCTGGAGTGCGGTGATCCGTGCGCCGTGCGCGTCATGCGCGAGGCGGCCCAGGGCGATCCGCTTGAGGTACTCGGCGGCCAGCACGCCCCGTGCGCCGGTCGGCGCCTCCCGCTGGTCGTGGGTGTCCCGGTAGAGGCCCCAGGCGCGGCGCAGCAGGTTCTGGTGCGCGTGGCTCGGCAGCGGGCTGTGCCGCACGCCCGCGATGTCCTGGGCCGTGAGGCTCGTCCACCGTCCCGTACGGCGCGCCCCGGAACCCTCCGCGGTCCGCACCCGGGCTTCGACGCGGACGTTCGCCTGGAGCGGCTGGGGCGCGAACAGCTGCCAGTCCTGGATGAATTCGGGATTCACGTGCGCCTCGATGGCGTGTGCGTACCTCCGCTGCACCGGACTTGGCGGCGCGATGCTCAGGAACACCAAGGCCAGGTGCCAGAGCGCCGCGCCGAGCAGCACGACGGCGGTCACCGCCAGCAGGGCGAGGGACGGGAGGGGCCAGGCCGGTCCGGGCTCGCCCGGTTCCTCCAGGACGGGCGCCCGGGGCGCGCACACCCGGGCGGTCGCATGCCGCCCGGCGTCGTCGCCCTCGGGTCGCCCGGCACGGGCCTTGGTGGGCTGTTCCACGATGCTCCTGCTCACCTCGACCGGTTACGGATGCCGCTATCCGCGGGTGTTGCGGCACTGATGGTCCGACCCGGTGCTCCCTTGGAAGGGCATCGGGGCCCCGCTGCCGCTGCCGCCGCCGCTCTCGCCCGTGGCGGATCCCAGCCCCGCGGACCTGACGTCGCACTCGTTGTTCTGGGTCGAACCGCCCCGGATGGTGGCGCGGAACACCTCGCCCAGGTCCGGGCCCTGCTGCGCCCGGGTGGTGTGGGTGGCGTCGCCACCCCTGTCCGGGTAGATGCCGCCGAAGGCGACGGCTGAGGCAACGCACGCGCCCAGCACGACCGTTCGCAGTACTCTCTTCATCTGACCGCCTCTCTCGAAAGATCCTTCACCGTCAGCGGCGCAGCCTGCCGCCCGGCGGTACGCGGCCGCCGCACCGACACGACCGCGTCCACCGAATGGCCCGAGGCAGGGAGGTCTGGGGGTGACGGGCATCGTGCACGCCGTTGACGCCGCCCCGGCAGTCGTTTCGATAACCATTCGACGCAGGACCATTGACACCTCTGACGCCCGGTGATTACCGTCACGCCAAGATTTCGAACGTGTGACGAAATATCGAACATCGCGAAGGGTCATAGCCTTGCGCATCACCGGAATCAGCACGCATGTCGTCGGCACCCCCTGGCGCAATCTCACCTACGTGCAGGTCCACACCGATGAGGGCATCACCGGCGTCGGCGAGACCCGCATGCTCGGCCACACCGATGCGCTCCTCGGCTATCTCCACGAGGCCGAGAAGAACCACATCGCCGGGTCGGACCCGTTCGCGGTGGAGGACCTGGTGCGCCGGATGAAATACGGCGACTACGGCCGCGCGGGCGAGATCGTGATGTCCGGCATCGCCTGTGTGGAGATGGCCTGCTGGGACATCAAGGGCAAGGCGCTCGGCGTGCCGGTCTGGCAGCTGCTCGGCGGCAAGGTGACCGACAAGGTCAAGGCGTACGCGAACGGCTGGTACACGGTCGAGCGCACCCCCGAGGCGTTCCACAAGGCGGCCACCACGGTGGTCGAGCGCGGCTACCGGGCCCTGAAGCTGGACCCGTTCGGCACCGGCCACTTCGAGCTGGACCACGCCGAGACGCTGCACTCGATCTCGCTGGTCGAGGCGGTGCGGGACGCGATCGGGCCGGACGCGGAGCTGCTGGTGGAGATGCACGGGCGGTTCAGCCCGTCGACCGCCGTGCGGATCGCGGGCGAGCTGGAGCGGTTCCGGCCGTCGTGGCTGGAGGAGCCGGTGCCGCCGGAGAACCTGAAGGCGCTGGCGAAGGTCGCGGAGAAGACGAACCTGCCGATCGCGACGGGCGAGCGCATCCACGACCGGATCGAGTTCCGCGAGCTGTTCGAGTCGCAGGCCGCCGACATCATCCAGCCGGACGTCGGCCACCTCGGCGGCATCTCCGAGACGCGTAAGCTCGCCGCGACCGCCGAGACCCACTACGTACTGATCGCGCCGCACAACGTCGGCGGCTCGGTGCTGACCGCCGCGTCGCTCCAGGTCGCGGGCTGCACCCCGAACTTCAAGATCCTGGAGCACTTCAACGACTTCGCCGACGCGGAGATCAAGAAGGTGGTCAAGGGCGCGCCGCAGGTCGTGGACGGCTACTTCGAGCTGTCCCACGAGCCGGGCCTCGGCGTGGAGCTGGACACCGACGCGGCCGCCGAATTCCCCCAGCAGCAGGCCCGTTTCGACCTGTGGGCCGAGGGCTGGGAGAAGCGGGACCCGAAGGGCGGGCAGCAGTGACCGCGCTCGTCCTCGACGCCCCCGGCGCGTTCCACCTCGCCGAGACCGCCCCGGTCGCGCCCGGGCCCGGGGACGCGCTGGTGCGGGTCCACGCGTCGGGGATCTGCGGCAGCGACCGCGAGGTGTACGAGGGCAACCGGCCCGAGGGGTACGTGCGGTATCCCGTCACCCCCGGCCATGAGTGGTCCGGGACGGTCGAGGCGGTCGGCGCGGGCGTCCCCGAAGCGCTCGTCGGCCGCAAGGTCGTCGGCGAGGGGTTCCGCAACTGCCAGGTGTGCGACCGCTGTCACGCCGGGGAGACCACGCTGTGCACGGCGGGGTACGAGGAGACCGGCTTCACCCAGCCGGGTGCGATGGCCACCACCCTGACCCTGCCCGCCCGGCTGCTGCACCCGCTGTCCGACGACGCCGATCTGACCGCGGCGGCTTTGCTGGAGCCCGCCGCGTGCATCGCCGCCGCCGCGCTCAAGGCGAACGCGCAGCCCGGGCAGCGGGTCGCGGTGGTGGGCACCGGGACGCTCGGCATGATCGCCGTGCAGTTCCTGGCCGCCGTCTCCCCCGCCGAGCTGCTGGTGGTCGGGACCCGGCCGGACCGGGAGCGGCTGTCGCTGTCCTTCGGCGCCACGTCGTTCGTGACGAACGACCGGCTGGAGGACGTCCGGGGCGGCTTCGACATCGTCATCGAGACCGCCGGGTCCGCCCCCGCCGCCCGTACCTCCGCGGACCTGCTGCGGCGCGGCGGCCGGCTGGTGCTCACCGGGATCCCGGCGGCGGGCACGGCGGACGGGCTCGACCCGACCGACCTGGTCGTCCGGCAGATCGAGGTGCAGACCGTGTTCGGGGCCGCGCCGGACGCGTGGGCGCACGCGGTGCGGGTCTTCGACGCGGGCCTGCTGACGCTGCTGCCGCTGGTGACGCACGAACTGCCGCTCATCGACTTCGCCACCGCCATCGAGCTGGTGGGGAGCGGCGATCCGAAGGTGGGCAAGGTGCTGCTGCGGCCCGCCTGACCCCTCCCGTATCCCCGCCGGGGGCCGTCTTCCGCGCCCCCGGCCCCGACAATCCTCAACATTCGAGGGCTTCACCTAGTCCTTACGGCGATACAAGGAGCACCGTGACGACCGCCGCCTCAGCCCTTCCCTCCGGCCCCCGCCGTCCCGCCGACGCCGCCCTCGCCCCGCTCGGCCACGCGGCGCCCGCGCCCGACCCCGCCGACGCCTCCGCGCACTCCTTCCCCGACGGCGGCACCTGGCGCACCGAGATCCCGTCCGTCGAGGGCCCGGAGGCGCTGGCCACCGTGTTCAAGGAGGCCGGGCGGCTCGACGTACCGATCCACCGGATCAGCCAGGGCAGCGGCGTGTGGATGCTCACCGACGCCGAGATCACCGAGATGGTGGAGTCCTGCGCGGAGCGCAACGCCGAGCTGTGCCTGTTCACCGGGCCGCGCGGCACCTGGGACATCGGCGGCGCCACCCGTTCCGACTCCGGCGGCGGTGGCCTGCGGGCCCGCGGCCACGACGCGGTCGCCGGATGCGTGGAGGACGCGCTGCGGGCCGCCTCGCTCGGCGTGAAGTGCCTGCTGGTCGCCGACGAGGGCGTGCTGTGGCTGCTGCACCAGCTGCGGACGCGCGGTGAGCTGCCCGCGGACACCACCTTCAAGCTGTCCGCGCTGGTCGGCCCGGTCAACCCGGCCTCGTTCGCGGTGTACGAGCGGCTGGGCGCCGACTCGATCAACATCCCCTCGGACCTGACGCTGGAACACCTCACCGAGATCCGCCGGGTCTCCCGCGCCCCGATGGACTTCTACATCGAGGCCCCGGACGACCTCGGGGGGTACGTACGGCTCTATGACGCGGCCGAGTTGATCCGCCGCGGCGCCCCCATCTATCTGAAGTTCGGGCTCAGCAAGTCTCCGGGGATCTACCCCTACGGCGCGCAACTGCGGGACGTGGCGCTCAACAGCGCGCGCGAGCGGGTGCGCCGCGGCCGGCTCGTGCTCGATCTGCTCGCCCGGCTGGGCGCGGACGGCGGGCTGTCGCCGCTGGGCTCCCGGCTGCCGGGGCCGCTGCGGCGCTTCCCCGTCACCGACGCGGACACCACCGCGGACGCCGGCGCGGCACCCCAGAAGTCCTGAGCAATGACGCCCCAGGGAAGGACCCCATCACCATGCGTACGGTAAGAGGCGCACGAGTCGCGGCGATAGGCGCCGGCCTCCTCGCGCTCTCGCTGACCGCCACGGCCTGTGGCCAGGAGGCGGTCGGCGGCAGTCGGTACAAGAGCAAGGAAAAGGGAGGGACGATCGGCATCGCGATGCCGACCAAGTCCTCCGAGCGGTGGATCACCGACGGCCGCAACGTGGCCAAGCAGTTCAAGGCGGCGGGCTACAAGACCGACTTGCAGTTCGGCGAGGACGACGTCCGCACCCAGGTGGCCCAGCTCGAAAACATGATCACCAAGGGGCACCGGCTGCTGGTGATCGCGCCGATCAACGGCGGGGCGCTCAACGACGTCCTGAAGCAGGCCAAAGAGGCCAACATTCCGGTGATCTCCTACGACCGGCTGCTCCTGGGCACGAAGGATGTCGACTACTACGCGACCTTCGACAACGAGAAGGTCGGCAGGCTCCAGGGCCAGTACATCGTCGACAAGCTGGGGCTGGCCAAGGGCCGCAAGGGCCCCTTCAACATCGAGCTGTTCGCCGGGTCGTCGGACGACAACAACACCCAGTACTTCTTCAAGGGCGCCATGAGCGTGCTCAAGCCGTACATGGACAAGGGCGAGCTGGTCGTCCGCTCCAAGCAGACCAAGCTGAACCAGCTCTACACCGAGAAGTGGAGCGGAAGCGCCGCCCAGGACCGCATGGAGGACCTGCTCAACGCGGCGTACAGCGGCAGCGATGTCGACGCCGTGCTCTCGCCGTACGACGGCATGTCCATCGGCATCCTCTCGGCGCTCAAGAGTGCCAGCTACGGGACGAAGGCCAAGCCGTTCCCGGTGGTGACGGGGCAGGACGCGGAGCTCGCCTCCGTGAAGTCCATCGCCCGGGGACAGCAGACGCAGACCATCTACAAGGACCTTCGCAAGCTGGCGAAGGCCACCGTGGAGATCGCCAAGGCGGAGCTGACCGGCGGCAAGCCCCCGGTGAACGACACCACGTCGTACGACAACGGCGAGAAGGTCGTGCCGACCTATCTGCTCAAGCCGGTCAGCATCGACAAGTCCAACACCCAGGTGCTGGTGGACGAGGGCTACTACACCGCGTCACAGCTGAAGTAGGGCGGATCCGAGCTATGAGCACCATTCTCGAATTGCGCTCCATCACCAAGACCTTCCCCGGTGTGAAGGCGCTCTCCGATGTCAATCTCCGCGTGCGCGAGGGCGAGATCCACGCCCTGTGCGGGGAGAACGGCGCGGGCAAGTCGACCCTGATGAAGGTGGTCAGCGGAGTCCATCCGCACGGCTCCTACGACGGCGAGATCCTCTTCGACGGCGAGGCCTGCTCCTTCAAGGACATCCGCGCGAGCGAGCAGCGCGGCATCGTCATCATCCACCAGGAACTGGCGCTGATCCCGTACCTGTCCATCGCCGAGAACATCTTCCTCGGCAATGAACACGCCACCCGCGGCCTGATCAGCTGGAACGAAACCCTCAAGCACGCCAACGCGCTGCTGAAGCGGGTGGGTCTGACGGATTCGCCGCAGACCCGGGTCGCCGACATCGGCGTGGGCAAGCAGCAGCTCGTGGAGATCGCCAAGGCGCTCTCCAAGGAGGTGAAGCTGCTCATCCTGGACGAGCCGACCGCGGCGCTCAACGACGAGGACAGCAGCAAACTCCTCGATCTGCTCCTGGAGTTCAAGGCGCAGGGCATCTCCTGCATCCTGATCTCGCACAAGCTCAACGAGATCCGCCGGGTGGCCGACTCCGTCACCATCCTGCGCGACGGCCAGTCCATCGAGACCATGTCGGTCCGGGAGACCCCCGAGTCCGCCCCCGAGGTCTCCGAGGACCGCATCATCCGCGGCATGGTCGGCCGCGACCTCGACCACCGGTTCCCCGAGCGCACCCCGTACGAGGGGGAGGACGCCGCCGAGGTGGCCATGGCCATCGAGGACTGGACCGTGCACCACCCCATCGACCAGCAGCGCAAGGTCGTGGACGGGGTGTCGCTGAACGTCCGGCGCGGCGAGATCGTGGGCATCGCCGGGCTGATGGGCGCGGGCCGCACCGAGCTGGCGATGAGCGTCTTCGGCCGGACGTACGGGCGCTACGCGGGCGGCCGGGTCCTCCGCGACGGCCAGGAGGTCCGTACCCGTACCGTGCCGGAGGCCATCGACCACGGCATCGCGTACGTCACCGAGGACCGCAAGCACTACGGCCTCAACCTCGAGGACACCATCAGCCGCAACGTCTCGCTCTCCTCGCTCCCGAAGGTGGCGCGCCGCGGCGTGGTCAACGAGCACGAGGAGTCGCGGGTCGCCGAGCGGTTCCGCAAGACCATGAACATCAAGGCACCGACGGTCTTCGAGCGGGTCGGCCGGCTCAGCGGCGGCAACCAGCAGAAGGTCGTCCTCAGCAAGTGGATCTTCGCTGGTCCCGAGGTGCTCATCCTCGACGAGCCCACCCGTGGGATCGACGTCGGGGCCAAGTACGAGATCTACACGGTCATCAACGACCTGGCGGCGCAGGGCAAGGCCGTCGTCTTCATCTCCTCCGAGCTGGGCGAGCTGCTGGGGATGTGCGACCGGATCTACACGATGGCGGCCGGTCGGCTGACCGGGGAGGTTCCCCGGGCCGAGGCGACCCAGGAAGTTCTGATGCGCCATATGACAAGGGACAGAGGAGACGAAGGATGAGCACGGCCACCCAGAAGACCGAGAGCCCGGCACCACCGCCGGCCGAGGGCTCCAAGAGCCTCGGGACGCTGCTGCTCCAGGGCATGCGGACCAACATGCGGCAGTACGGGATGCTGGTCGCGCTCGCCCTGATCATCGTCATCTTCCAGATCTGGTCGGACAACATCCTGCTGCGTCCGGGGAACGTCACCAGCCTGGTGCAGCAGAACGGCTACATCCTCATTCTCGCCATCGGCATGATGATGGTGATCATCGCGGGGCATATCGATCTGTCGGTCGGATCGCTCGTCGCCTTCATCGGCGCGGCCGCCGGCGCGATGATGATCAAGCATGACATGCCCTGGGGCCTCGCGGTCGTCCTCTGCCTGCTGATCGGCGCGCTGGCCGGGGCCTGGCAGGGCTTCTGGATCGCGTACATCGGGATTCCGTCCTTCATCGTCACCCTCGCCGGAATGCTGGCCTTCCGCGGCGGCACCCAGATCCTGCTCGACGGGCAGTCCCTGTCGCCGTTCCCCGACGGCTTCGAGAAGCTGAGCACCGGCTTCATCCCGGAGATGGGCCCGTACACGCAGTACCACAACCCCACGATGGTGCTCGGCCTCATCGTGTGCGCGGCCGTCGTCTGGCAGGAGTGGCGCGGCCGGCAGCAGCGCGCGGCCTACGAGCTGGAGGTGGTCCCGCTCGGGCTGTTCTTCACCAAGTGCGCCGCGATCGTGGCCGCCGTGATGGCCTTCACCATGACGCTGTCCAGCTGGCACGGCGCGCCGTACGGGCTGCTGATCCTGGCCGTGCTCTTCGTGATCTTCAGCTTCGTGATGCGCAACACCGTCATCGGGCGGCATGTGTACGCGCTCGGCGGCAACCAGCCCGCGGCCAAGCTCTCGGGTGTCCGGGACAAGCGCGTCACCTTCCTGGTCTTCGTCAACATGGGCCTGCTGTCCGCGCTCGCCGGAATGGTCTTCGCCGCCCGGCTCGGCTCCGCCACCCCCAGCGCGGGCCTCAACTTCGAACTGGAGGCCATCGCCGCGGCGTTCATCGGCGGCGCGTCCGCCAGTGGCGGTGTCGGCACGGTGCTGGGCGCCATCATCGGCGGTCTGGTGCTCGGTGTGCTCAACAACGGCATGTCGCTGGTGGGCATCGGCACCGACTACCAGCAGGTGATCAAGGGACTGGTCCTGCTGGCGGCCGTCGGCTTCGACGTCTGGAACAAGCGCCGGGTCGGCTCGTAGCCCGCCTCTCCCACTCCCCCTGACGCATCGACTTCTATGGAGCCGCACATGACCACGAGCAGACGCACGGTGATCACGGCCGCGGCGGCGGCCGCCGGAGTGGCGGCCGCGGGCCCCGCGTACGCGACCACCGGCACCACCCGGAAGGGCGAGGGACACGCGGTGACGGAACACGCGGTGAAGGAACACTTCGGCACGCTGGCCGACGGCACGAAGGTCGACCGCTGGACGATCGAGAACGGCCGCACCCGGCTGGGTGTGCTGAGCTACGGAGGGGTCGTCCAGACCCTGGAGATCCCCGACCGCCACGGCCGCCGGGCCAACGTGTCGCTGGGCTTCGCCGACCTGGACTCGTACGTCGCCAGCAGCCCGTACTTCGGCGCCCTCATCGGCCGCTACGGCAACCGCATCGCCCGCGGTACGTTCACCCTCGACGGCACGAAGTACCAGCTGCCCGTCAACGACGGCCCCAACAGCCTGCACGGCGGCGACAAGGGCTTCGACAAGCGGGTCTGGACCGTCGCCCCCTTCCGCAAGGGCGCCGACGTCGGCCTCACCCTCCGCCGGGTCAGCCCCGACGGCGAGATGGGCTACCCGGGCGCGCTCACCGTGCGCGTCGACTACACCCTGACCGCGGCGGGCGACTTCCGCATCGACTACGAGGCCACCACCGACAAGGCCACCGTCGTCAACCTCACCAACCACACCTACTACAACCTGGCCGGGGAGGGCTCGGGGTCCATCTACGACCACCGCCTCCAGATCGCCGCGTCCCGCTACACCCCGGTCGACAAGACCCTCATCCCAACCGGCGAACTGGCCAAGGTCGCCGGGACCCCGTTCGACTTCCGCCGCGCCAAGGAGATCGGCCGGGACATCCGGGAGGCCCACCAGCAGGTGCTGTACGGGCAGGGCATCGACCACAACTTCGCCCTCGACAAGGGCCTCACCCGCCGCCCCGAGCACATCGTGACGGTGACCGAGCCGGAGTCGGGCCGGGTCATGAAGATCGCGACGACCGAGCCCGGCGTGCAGTTCTACACGGGTAACTTCCTGACCGGCACCTTCGCCGGAACGTCCGGCCAGGTCTACCGGCAGGGCGACGGCTTCTGCCTGGAGACCCAGCACTTCCCGGACTCCCCCAACCAGCCCGCCTTCCCCACCACCGTGCTCCGCCCCGGCGCCACCTACCGCTCCACGACGGTGCACTCCTTCTCGACCCGCTGAGCCCCGGCTCTCCCGCTCCCTCCCGCCCCGCGTCCGCGCGGAGCGGGAGGTTTCGTCGTTTCCGCCCCTCCCGAGAGGCCCCGCATGCGACCGATACGCACCCTCCTGGCCCTCAGCCTGGCCGCCCTCCCCCTGACCCAGACCACCCCGGCGGCCGCCCGGGACCACACCCCCACCGTGGAGGAGCGGCGCCTCGACCAGGCCGCGCCCCAGGAGATCCTGCGCCGCAGCGGCTTCGACGACGTGGCGCCGGACTTCGCCCGGGATCTGGCGCACGTACGGTCCACCGCGCAGGCCGAGCGCGTCGTACGCCGGGACGGCGGGCGGCTATGGCACCGGGCGGTGGCCCGGGCGCAGGGCCGGGGACCCGCCGGTGCGACCTCAGCCGGGACGACGACCGCCCGCTGTACTGGGCCCGGCTCGGCATGACCCGCGCCCTCGGCGAGTGGCGGCCGAACTTCCCGCTGAGCGAGCCCCGCCGCGCCGAGCTGCTGACCGCTTTGGAACGCGGCTCCCGCGGCCAGGACTCCCTCGACCTCCCCGCGGGCCGTCACACCAAGCGCATCGTCGTCACCGGCTTCGACCCGTTCCAGCTGGACGCCGACGTCCGCCGCTCCAACCCCTCCGGGGCCGCGGCGCTCGCGCTGGACGGCACGACGATCCGTACGCCCCAGGGCCCCGCCCGCGTCGAAACCGCCGTCTTCCCCGTCCGCTGGGCGGACTTCGCCGAGGGCACGGTCGAGCGCACCCTGCTGCCGGTGTTCCGCCCCGGCCCGCGCCGGGTGGACGCGTTCATGACCGTAAGCCAGGGCCGGGTGGGCCGCTTCGACGTCGAGCGCACCAACGGCGCCTGGCGCGGCGGCTACCCCGACAACGCCAACGTCTCCCGCACCGAGACCGTCCCCGTCCCGCCCGGCGTCCCCACGCCCGCCCCGCAGCCCCAGTGGACGACGACCACGCTCCCGTACGCCGCGATCGTCGCCGCGCACACCGGGCCGTTCCCCGTGCACGACAACACCACCGTCACCGAGATCCCGGCGGGCGCCACCACCCCGGTGGTCCGGCCCGACGGCCCGACCCCCGGCTCGACGGCCCGCGCGGGCGGTGGCGGCGACTACCTCTCCAACGAGATCGCCTACCGCGCCACGCTGCTGCGCGACGCCGTCGGCCTGAAGGCCCCGGGCGGCCATCTCCACACCCCCGTGCTGCAATTCGGCCCGGACAACACCGACCCGGCAACCGGTCAGATCACCGACCCGGACTTCGTCCACAACCGCGAGGTCATCACCGCCCAAGTCCGCGCGGTGCTCACGGTGGTAGCGACCCGCTGACGGCCCGGCGTGCCATCACCGGTCGGCCAGCAGCAGGGCCAGGGGCCCGGCAGGAACAGGTACTCGCCACCGTGGCGGGGAAAGTGGGCGCTCAGCAGCGCCACCAGCCCGTCCGTGTCGCGGGCCACCACGACGGAGGCGTCACGGACCGGGCGGTGGCCCGCTTCGAACGCGGCGTGGTGATCCGTTACGCCCCGCCCAGCGCGTTCGCCGCGGTGTCGCCCTGGGGCGGGGTGTCGGCCTCTCCCGTGAGGTCGCGGACGAGGAGGGTCGCGCCCGCTACGGCGCCCGGCATGAGGAAGACCGAGACCAGGGGGAGCAGGAAGAGCACGGCGAGGGGAAGGCCGAAGCCGACGGTGAGGAGGCGGCGGCCGCGGAGCATGCGGCGGCGCTCCTTGAGCAGGACGCCGCGGCGCAGCAGGGCGACCGAGGTCAGCTCCTCGGCGAGGAAGAAGCCGGTCACGCAGAGGGCGAGGGCGGGGATCACGGTCTGGCCGACGACCGGGATGAAGCCGAGCGCGAAGAAGAGCACGCTCCACAGGGTGACGCGGATGAGCAGGGCGATGGCCTCGCGGATGCCGATCCGCACCTCCTGCCAGGTCGACAGGCCCGATTCGGGGACCTCGCCGCCTTCGGAGCGGTCGACCTCCTCGGAGAGGGATTCGTAGAAGGGCTGGCCTACCAGGAGCGTGACCGCGGTGAACGTGATCACCGCGAGGAAGAGGCAGGCGGCGGCGAAGAGGATCGCGAGGGCGCCGCGGAAGACGCCGAGCCAGGGTGAGGACCAGTCGTCGGCGAAGGGGGTGGCCCAGGCGATGACGTCGTCGGTCCAGAAGAAGAGGACGACGAGGGCCGCCGCGTAGCCGACGAGGGTGATGAGGGCCGGGATCATCCCGATCCCCCACCACCTGCCGTGCTGGGCCACCCAGCGTTGGCCCTTCACCAGATAGCCGATGCCCACTCCAAGATCACGCATGGGCGGAAGCCTACTTGGCTAGCGTGGCGCGTAGATGACGCCCAGCTTGTCGATCTCGTCGCCGGCGCGGCCGGTGAAGCCCACGATCTGCCAGCCGTCGGGAGCGGTGAACGTGGCGGTGTCGGAGGTGGGGGTTCCGGCCGACACGGTGCGGCCCTTATCGGTGGTGAAGGCCGCGGAGAAGAGGCGGGTGCGGCCGTCCTTCTGGCCGCGGCTGAGGGTGGCGGAGGTGAGGTGTTCACCGGAGCCGAGGGTGAGGGTGGCCGGGGTGCCGCCGCTGCCGCCGTGGGAAAGGGTTTTGCCGCCGTTCAGGGTCAGGGACACGCCGTCGAGACGGGAGCCGCCGCGCAGGGTGAGGGTGCGGGGCGCGGGGGTGGCGGGCAGGTCGTCGGCGTCGTTGAAGGCGGTGCCGTGCGGCCCGCCGAACTGGTCCCCGGCGCGGAGCGTGTCGGCCGCCTTCCAGGAGAAGTCCACGGTGTGGGGGTAGTGGTCGGACAGCGGCTTGCCCTCGGCGTCGAGGAAGTCGGTGTTCTCGTTGTTGTAGCGGGTGGCGGTGAGGGAGAGGAGCGGGCCGGAGCGGTAGAGGACCTTGTCGACGACCTCGCAGGCGTTGGTGACGTTCGCGGGGTCGCACACGAGCGCGTCGGACCCGGCGGGCGGGGCCGAGCCGCCGCGGACGAGGTTCACCCAGGCGTCGGTGAGGCCGTTGCGGGTGGCGAGGTCGCGGATGTTGTCGGCGGCGCGGGTGTAGCGGGTGTTGGTGTCGCCCATGACGAGCACCGCGTTTCCGGCCGAGTTGGCGGTGATGAAGTCGGAGAGCTGGGTGATGTTGGCGCGGCGGGCGGCGAGGTCGGCGTCGGTGGTGCCCGCGTTGGTGTGCACGTTGTAGAGGTCCAGGTACGCGCCTTCGGCGAGCCGCACCCGGGCGAGGGAGAAGCCCTTGGGGGTGAGGCAGTCGGTGCCGTTGCACTTGGTCCACTTGACCCGCTCGAAGTCGTCGTAACGCAGGTCGGAGAGGGTGTTGAGGCCGTCGCCGAAGGCCGCGCCTCCGCTGGTGGGGGTGCGGTACGGGTGGTCGTCACCGGCGTAGAGCGCGGCGTGGTAGTTGAAGTCCTCCTGGACGTTGACGATGTCGTACGCGCCCAGGCGGGGCGAGATCAGCGGGGTGTTCTTCTCGGGGTGGCCGGAGGACAGGCCCTCGGGAAGTCCGGCCACGTTGTACGTGAGGACATTGAACGAGCCGGAGGCGGGGACGGCGGCGCCGGAGGCGGGGGCGGCTTTGGTGTCCGCCGCGGCGGGCGTGGTGGCGCCGAGTGTGCCCGCACAGGTGGCGAGGGCCGCGGCCGCCGCGACGGCCAGGCGTCCGATGAATCTCACGAAGGGGGTTCCTCTCGGGGGGGGTGCGAAGGTCAGAGCTTGCCGGTGCCCGCTTGGGCGGTCACCGAGGCGACCACCGACGACGCCGGTTCCGCCGTGTACGCGTACGGCGGCTTGGTGAAGGTGCCGGCCTGGGAGATCTCGGTGGCGCCGCCGCCCAGGTCGTTTCCGCGGAGCACCGCGTAGCCGTCGACGTCGCTGCTCCGGCTGGTCGTCACGGCGATCTTGGTGTCGCGGAACACGTTGTTCTCCACCAGCATCTGCGCGCCCATCCGGGAGTGGACGGCGGTGTCCGCGCCCTGGACGTAGTTGTCGTAGAAGTGGCCGGTGCCGAAGCGGAGGCTGGGGATGCGGGAGTAGACGTTGCTGAACCAGTTGTGGTGGTAGGTCACCTTGAGGTGTCCGGTGTCCTCACTGGCGTTCTTGTCGCTGTGCCCGACCAGGCTGCCCTTGAAGTGGTCGGCGAACTTGTTCCAGGAGACGGTGATGTTGTCGGAGCCGTGGTTGATGTCCAGCAGGCCGTCGTAATAGTCCTTGTCGTGGTCCCGGTCGGCGGAGAACGTGTTGTGGTCGATCCACACCCTGGTGGACTCCTGGACCGTCACCCCGTCGGACGGCTTCCTCGGCTTGCTGATGGCGAGGTTGCGGATGATGACGTTCGTGGCCTCCTTCAGCCGCAGGCCCCCGCCCGTGAATCCGGAGCCCGAACCGACGCCCAGCACGGTGGTGTTGGAGCCGATGTCCACCTGGCCGGTGAGGGAGAGCAGACCGGACACCTTGACGACCTTGGCGCTGTCACCGGCGACGGCGGCCTGGAAGGCGGCGAGGGTGGTGACGGTGGTGGCGGGGGCGTTGCCGCCGCCGGTGGTGCCCGCCCCGAAGCCGATGGGGGTGGTCTCGGCGGCGGCTGCGCCCACCACGCGCGGGGCGGCGTCCGCGTCCTGCGCCGAGACCGCGGACAGGCCCCCGAGCGCGAGGGTGGCGGCCACGCCCGCGGCGATGGCCGTCAGCCGCCGCCGGTTGTGGCCGGTGCCGGGTCCGGTGGTGGTGTCCGTCGTGAAGTGGTCACCTGCGGAGTTCATGAAGGAGCCCTCTCGGTCGGAGGATCCCCACCCGGAGGGGCAATCGCTTGCGGGAGCGCACGGCAAGCACGTCGGTCACCGGGGCCGGTGGAGATCGTCAAAGGTGCGGCTCTGACGGTGGCGTAATGCGCTGCCCGGACGCGGTGTGGTCAGGACCGTCCCAGCAGACGACAGCCATCACAGAAGAAGCTAGTAAGCGCTTGTTCGTGGTGTCAACACCGCCGACTCATAAGGGAGTTGGCGATAAGAAGAGTTGACGCGCGGAGACTTTGCCGAACTGACAGGCGTCCCACAGAAATCCGGCTTACTTTCCATGCCCATGACAGACTCCCCCGCCCCCATCGGGCGACGCAGAGTACTCATCGCCGGAAGCGCCGCCGCGGCGGCCATCGGAATCGGCGCCGGAACGGCCGCCACCCGCCCCGAGGCGGCCGCCACCGGCGCCACGGACGCGGTCCCCGCCGCCAACGCGATCTGCACCCTCACCAAGCAGCTCACCGAGGGCCCGTACTACCTCGACCACGCCCTCGTCCGGGCCGACGTCAGCGAGGACAAGCAGGGCGTACCCCTGGAGCTGGTCCTCCCCGTCGTCGACAAGGACACCTGCGCACCGCTCAACAAGGCGCTCGTGGAGATCTGGTACTGCGACGCGCTCGGCGAGTACTCCGGTTTCGTCGGCAACAACGGCCACGACGAGCCGGACAACGGGAAGTTCCTGCGCGGCGGCGTGCTCACCGGCACCGACGGCGTGGCCAAGCTGAAGGGCATCTACCCCGGCTGGTACCGCGGCCGCTGCATCCACATCCACATCAAGGTGCACACGGGCGTGACCCTCACCGCCGACGGCTCGTTCACCGGCGGCAACGAGATCCACACCGGTCAGCTCTTCTTCGACGAGAAGATCACCCAGGGGGTCGCCAAGCTGACCCCGTACTCCACCAACACCGTCCCCCGCACCCCGCTCTCCTCCGACGGGATCTACGGCAACGGCGGCACCGCCGCCGGGCTGATGGCCGTGACGGCGCTGGGCAGCACCCCGTCGGCCGGATATCGCGGCACCCTCACCCTGGGCATCGACGCGGACGCCTGACCGGTAACGCCGCACGACCCACGTCCCCACGCACATCGTCCCCACACGCGTCCCCCACCGCTCAGTACCCCACACCACGCCCCGCCCGGCTCCCCCGGGCGGGGCTCGCTTTTTCGCCAGGTCGTCAACCCGGTGAAGGGCTCCTGAGGGACAGCCCGGTGGCGAAGGTGTCGACGGCCAGGGCCGTGCGCAGGCAGAGGGTCAGGGCGCGGGCCCGGGCGTGGGCGATGCCGTCCGGGGAGCGGTGATCGGTGAGGTCGGTGAGGCCGCCGCGGCGGGCCGACTCGTCGAAGGACGCCCGTACGGTGGCGGCCGGGATCGGGGCGCCGCTGTCGAGGGCGTCCGCGAGGGCGGTCAGCCGGGTATCGAAGAGGGCCGCGATCTCGGCGGCTTCCGGCACGGCGTCGGCCTCGCGGCTCGGCTGCGCGGTGTACAGCTGTGACGCGCACCGGCTGAGGTCCGCGATCGCGCGCTGGACGGCACCGATCTCGGCGGCGTTCCAGCGGGCGCGGTGGCCGCGCGGTTCGTGGCGGAGCGCGGCGACCGCGGCTTCCAGGCGCTCGCGGGTGTGACGGCTGCGGGAGCGCAGGGCGTCGATGTCCTCGTACCGCACCACGCCGGGCTCGGTCAGCCCGCCGACCAGCACGTTCAGCAGCCGTCGCTGGACGTCCGTCCACGCGGCGACCAGGGAGGACAGCCGGTCGTGGTGGTAGGTGGGGAGGACGAGGAAGACGAGGAGCCCGATCATCGCGCCGAGGAGGGTGTCCGCGGGACGGCCCCAGGCGATGAGGTCGGGGGCCTTGCCCAGGCGGGCGATGAGGACGACGAGCCAGGCGGTGATGAAGAAGTTCAGCACCAACTGGCCGACGCGCAGGGTGAGGAAGACGCACGCGGCGAGCACCACCGCGGCGACGACCAGCCGGTCCGGCGTCCACCAGGCGGGCAGCAGGGCGGCCCAGGCGGCGAGGCCGCCGAGGATCGAGCCGAGGGGGCGGGCCCAGCCGCGGGCGAAGGTGTGTCCGTAGTCGGGGAACAGCACCAGCATGGTGGTGAGCGCCGCCCAGAAGCCGTGCCCGGGCAGGCCGTGGCCCCAGAAGTCGCCGAGGGCGCGGCCCGCCGCCTCGCCCGCCGTGGTGCCGACGGCGACGCGGAGGGCGTGCGGGAACAGCGGGTCGCCGGGGCGCGCCGCCGACCCCAGCCGCCGGAGGGCGGCGCGGGCGGGATGTTCGGCGGGGAACAGGGCCAGGACGGGGTCCGGGCCGCCGGGCTGCCCCCGGTCGGCCCAGAGGGCGACGAGCCGCCCGGCCTCGTCCAGTGACGGCAGCAGCTCCTCGGCCACCGGGCCGCGCCAGGTCTCCAGCGTCCGCCCGACGTGCGGTGCGAGGGGCTCCCGGCGGGAGCTGCGCAGGGCGCGCGCCACGGAGTCGAGCGCTTCGGCGATCTCCGCGTGGGGCGCCTTCGGGGTGTCGGCCGCGAGCAGCAGGGCGCGCCGGATGCGTTCGGCCTCGACGAGCAGTCCGTAGAGCGGTGCCGCGCCGGGGCGGGCGAAGCGCGGCAGCAGATCGAGCGCCCTGCGGGCGGCGGTGAAGGGCGCCGGGGCGGGGTGGCCGACGGTCCCCTCGGTCTCAGTACGCGCGTACGCCGCCAGCGAGGCGTAGAGCGCGGCGAGCGCCTTGCGCTGCGCGGGGTGGCGCCGCCCGTACGGGGGCAGCAGCTGGGCGGCGAGCGTCAGGGCGGCGCCCGTGGCCATCCAGCGCACCATCACCAGCCCCGCCTCGACCGTGGCGGCGAGATCGGCGGTGATCATGCAGCCGATGACGACGAGGCAGGCGCGGATGCCGGGCGCCACGCCCAGCGCCCGCCACAGACCGGCCAGGTACGCGAGGACCGCGAGGGCGATCAGGAAGTACCAGCCGACCTGGTGCAGCCAGACCCCGGCGAGGGCGGCGAGCGAGAAGCCCGCGCCGAGCCAGAACGCGTTCACCGCCCGGTGCCGGACCGGCGCCAGCAGGGTGCCGATGCCGCAGATGAAGGCGCCCACGGACATCATGACCCAGGCCAGCGGATCGCCGGTCAGCCCGCCGAACACCGCCGCGGCGATGACCGCCAGGACCGCCCGTACGATCGCGCCGGGCTCCGAGAGAACGCGTTCCATGGTCAGTGCGGCCCGGAAGCTACGACCGACCGCCGATGGCCACCCCCGTACCTTGCCCTGTGCCTCGTTCCGTTGCGCGTGCACCGTACTCATATAAGTGCACTATACAAATTCTTTCCCGCTCACCCCAAACGGATCACCCCAAACGGATCACCCCACCCGGATCACCCCAGCCGGATCACGTTCCAGGACATCGGCTCCAGCGTGGCGGTCAGCACCCCGTCCGCGAGCGCCGTGCCCTCACCCGGGTGCGGGGTGACGCGCTCGGGGTCGGCCAGGGTGTTGCGGGCCTCCGGGTCGGCGTCGGCGAGGACGCTGTGCTCGACGACCCGGGCGGGCGCCATCCCGTGCAGCGCCACCTCCAGCGGGAGCGGCCGGTGCTGGTCGCGGTTGACGGCGAAGACGGTGACCGCGCCGGTCTCCTCGTTCCGCACGGCCGTGGCGTGCAGCAGCGGCACCTCGCCGTACCTCGCCGTCTCGTGCGCGGGGCTGTCGACGGCGACCTGGAGCACCCGGCCGCGGCCGTACGCCGACGCCTGGGCGAAGGGGAAGAAGGTGGTCTGGCGCCAGGCCGGGCCGCCCGGTTCGGTCATGATCGGGGCGATGACGTTGACGAGTTGGGCGAGGCAGGCGACCGTCACCCGGTCGGCGTGGCGCAGCAGCGCGATGAGGAGCGAGCCGAAGACGACGGCGTCGGTGACGGAGTAGTTGTCCTCCAGCAGCCGCGGCGCCTCGTCCCAGTTGGGCGGCTCGGCGGCGTGGAAGCGGGCCTGGTACCAGACGTTCCACTCGTCGAAGGAGAGGTTGATCTTCTTCTTCGACTTCAGCCGGGCGCCCACGTGGTCGCAGGTCGCGATCACGTTCTCGATGAAGGACTCCATGTCGACGGCGGAGGCGAGGAAGGAGTCGCGGTCGCCGTCGCGCTCCTCGTAGTAGGCGTGCAGGGAGATGTAGTCGACCAGGTCGTAGGCGTGCTGGAGGACCGTGGCCTCCCAGGCGGCGAACGTCGCCATGCCCTGGTTGGAGCTGCCGCAGGCGACGAGTTCGACGTCCGGGTCGATCTGCCGCATGGCGCGGGCGGTCTCGGCGGCGAGCCGTCCGTACTCCTCCGCGGTCTTGTGGCCGGTCTGCCAGGGGCCGTCCATCTCGTTGCCCAGACACCACAGCCGGATGCCGTACGGCTCCTTGTCGCCGTGGCCGACGCGGCGGTCGGACAGGGCGGTGCCGGAGGGGTGGTTGGCGTACTCCTGGAGCTCCAGGGCCTCGGCGACGCCGCGCGTGCCGAGGTTGAGCGCCATCATGGGCTCGCCGCCGACCTTGCGGACGAAGTCGATGTACTCGGAGAGCCCGAAGCGGTTGGTCTCGGTCGAGCGCCAGGCGAGGTCGAGGCGGCGGGGGCGCTCCTCGGCGGGGCCGGTGCCGTCCTCCCACTTGTAGCCGGAGACGAAGTTGCCGCCGGGGTAGCGGAGGGCGGTGACCCCGAGTTCACGGATCAGATCGAGGACGTCGGTGCGCAGCCCGGCCTCGTCGGCGGCGGGGTGGCCGGGCTCGTAGATCCCGGTGTAGACGCAGCGGCCGAGGTGTTCGACGAACGAGCCGAAGAGACGGGCGTCGACCTCGCCGACGGCGAAGGCGGGGTCGAGGGTGAACCGGGCGGGGGCGGTCGACTGCATGGCGGCGCCTCTCTGCTGTTCTGTTCGATATGCCGGATAGGGGTCGCATATCCGAACGTGACGGTAAGAGCTGGCCGCCTGCGCGTCAACGGCTCCCGCCCGCGCGCATCAGTACGCGGTCGGCCAGCCGCCGCTCCAGCTCAGCAGGTTGACGCCGAGCTTGGCGGTGCCGCCCGCCTGGCCGTCGTAGTAGTGGTAGACGAGCAGGTCACCGTCGCTGTCGCTCATGATCGACTGCCCGCCGGGGCCGATGTAGCGGCCGTGGGACTCCAGGACCGGGGAGCCGCCGTTGTTCATCATGGCCACCCCGTTCTTGTCGTAGTACGGGCCGGTGGGCTGGGTGGCGCGGCCGACCTTGATCTTGTACGTGGAGCTGGTGCCCGCGCAGCAGGTGTCGTAGGACGCGAACAAGTAGTAGTACCCGTTGCGCTTGATGACGGACGGCCCCTCGACCGCCTTGGTGCCGGTGGGCCGTGAGGCGATGCCGTAGACCGTCTTGTCGCCCGCGTACTGCTTGCCGGTGGCGGGGTCGAGGCGGATCATCTTCAGCCCCGACCACCACGAGCCGAAGGACAGCCACCACTTCCCGTCGCCGTCCACGAAGAGGTTGGGGTCGATGGCGTTGTAGTTGCTGCTGCCGGTGGTGGAGTGGACGATGCCGTAGTCGGTCCAGGTGCCCGCCTTGCCGCTGGGCGAGGTGGCGAAGCCGATGGCGGAGGTGCTGGAGCCGAAGGACGAGACCGCGTAGTACATCAGGTACTTGCCGCCGTGGTACGAGATGTCCGGAGCCCAGGGATCGTTGGCGGAGGAGTACGTCTTCCACCAGGACGGCGGGGAGTTGAAGGCGTTCCCGGAGCGGCTGAACGCGATCCGGTCGGTGGAGGTGCGGGCCTCCAGCCCGCCGTGGGTGGAGTAGAGCAGATACGTGCCGTCGGCGGCGCGGAGCATCGTCGGGTCGTGGACGGTGATGTCACCCGTCACCCGGCCCGGGTTCGGGTAGGCGGAGGCGCTGGTCGGGAGCAGGGCGAGCAGGAGTGCGGCGGGCAGGGCGAGCCATCTGGTGCGGTGACGCGTTGTCATGCGGCGTTTCTCCTCTCGTGCGTGGGGGGGACCGTGCTGGGCGTGCGCTCTCTCTTGACCGGGCTGGGGGCCGCCTCTAGCGTGCGGCCGACGTTACGGAAACGTTCCGGAAGTTTTCGGAGCCTGGGAAGGGAAGTTTTCGTGATCAAGACGGTCCGTACCGCTCTCGTCGGCGCAGTCGCCGCCGCCCTGATCCCTCTGGCCATGCCGTCCGCCGCCGCTGAGCAACCTTCCACCCCCGGCGCGGATTTCGGAAGACCTCTCCAGCCGATCGATGGCTTCGGTTTCTCGGAAGCCTTCCAGCGCGCCGATCTGATGCGGGGCGCGGGCGGGCTCACCCCCGAGCACCGGCGGGAGGTGCTGGATCTGCTGCTGAACCGGCGCACCGGCGCGGGGCTCAGCATCCTGCGGCTCGGCATCGGCTCGTCCTCGGACGAGGTCTACGACCACATGAAGTCCATCCAGCCCACCGACCCGGGCGGCCCGGACGCCCCGCCGCGTTATCAGTGGGACGGCAAGGACGGCGGCCAAGTGTGGCTGGCCAAGGAGGCGAAACGGTACGGCGTGCAGCGCTTCTACGCCGACGCCTGGAGCGCGCCCGGCTACATGAAGACCAACGGGACGGACGCGAACGGCGGCACCCTGAAGCCGGAGTGGCGGCGCGCCTACGCCAACTACCTCGTGCAGTACGCGAAGTTCTACCGCCAGGAAGGCATCCGGATCACCGACCTCGGCTTCACCAACGAGCCGGATCTCGCCACGTCCTACGCCTCCATGCAGTTCACGCCCAAGGAGGCGGCCGAGACCGTGAAGGCCATCGGCCCGGCGGTCCGGCGCGCCGGGATCGACCTGGTGTGCTGCGACGCCGCCGGATGGGACCAGCAGGCCGAGTACAGTGCGGCGATCGAGGCGGACCCGGAGGCGTCACGGTACGTGGGCGTGCACACCGGCCATCCGTACGTCACGCCCTCCGACCAGCCGCTGCCGACGACGCGGCGCACCTGGATGTCCGAGTGGAGCCCCAACGGCACGACGTGGAACGAGGCGTGGGACGACGGCAGCGGCTACGACGGCCTCGCCGTCGCCGAGGCGATCCACACGACGCTCGCGGACGCGCGGGCGAGCGCGTACGTGTACTGGTTCGGCGCCTCGGTGGGGGCGACGCGGGGGCTGATCCAGCTCGACGGCGCGGACTACCACGTCTCGAAGCGGCTCTGGGCACTCGCCGCGTACAGCCGCTTCGTACGCCCCGGGGCGGTGCGGGTGGCGGCGTCGGCCGGGGCGGCCGCGGCGGACGGCGTGAAGGTGACGGCCTTCCGGAACCGGGACGGGGGACGGGTGCTGGAGATCCTGAACACGGGCCGGGAGGCGGTCCGTACGGACTTCGCGGTGAGCGGCGGACGCGGTGGCGTACGCGGCGAGGTGTACCGCACCGACGAGACGCACTCGCTGAGCCGGGTCGGCCGGGCCGTGGTGCGGGGCGGCACGCTGGATGTGGACCTTCCGCCGCGCTCGCTGACGACGGTGGTCCTGCCGTAGGGGGTGTCCTGGTGTCGGGCATATATCGGCGGCCGGCGACCGGTGTCGGCGGCTTGTCGGCGGGGCCTGGGACGTTTCCGGTGATCCCGCCGGGCGCCCGCCCGGCAGCAGTGCGACACGCAAGGACTCACCATGACCCCTCATGTCACGATCATCGGCGCCGGGCTCGGCGGACTGACCCTCGCCCGGGTCCTGCACGTCCACGGCATCCCGGCCACGGTCTACGAGGCGGAGACCTCCCCGACGGAGCGCGCGCAGGGCGGGATGCTCGACATCCACGACTACAATGGGCAACTGGCCGTGCAGGCGGCGGGCTTGATGGACGAGTTCCGCAGCCTCATCCTGGAGGGCCGTCAGGCGATGCGGATCCTCGACCGGGACGGAACCGTCCTGTTCGACGCACCCGACGACGGCACCGGGGGACGACCCGAGGTGCAGCGCGGCGAGCTGCGGCAGATCCTGCTCGACTCGCTCCCGGCCGGCACCGTCCGGTGGGGGCACAAGGTCAGCCGTACCCGTGCCCTCGGTGAGGGCCGCCACGAGGTGGCCTTCGCCGACGGCACCACCGTCGTCACGAGCCTGCTGGTCGGCGCGGACGGCGCGTGGTCACGGGTCCGCCCGCTGCTCTCCGCCGCCACGCCCGCGTACACGGGCAGGTCGTTCGTCGAGACCTACCTGTTCGACAGCGACACCCGCCACCCGGCCGCCGCGAAGGCGGTCGGCGGCGGGTCGATGCTCGCGCTCGCGCCGGGCAAGGGGATCCAGACCCACCGGGAGAGGGGCGACACCCTGCACACCTACGTGGCCCTCACCGAGCCGCGGGACTGGTTCGCCGCCACCGACTTCACCGACGCCGCCGCGGCCGCCGCGCGGATCGCCGAGCAGTTCGACGGCTGGGCGCCGGAGCTGACCTCGCTGATCACCGACAGCGACACCGCGCCGGTCCTGCGCCCGCTCTACGCCCTGCCGATCGGGCACCGGTGGGATCGGGTGCCGGGCGTGACCCTGCTCGGCGACGCCGCGCACCTCTCGGTCCCGAACGGCGAGGGCGCCAACCTGGCCCTGTACGACGGTGCCGAACTCGGCAAGGCCATCGCCGCCCACCCGGACGACGTCGAAACCGCCCTCACCGAGTACGAGCAGGCCATGTTCCCCCGCGGCGCCGAAGCCGCCTCCGACGGCACCCGACTCCACGAGTACCTCTTCGGCGACGACGCACCCCATGGCCTGGTCACCGCGTTCACCGACGCCGAGCAGACCCCATGAGCGCCAGTCGTCCGAGTCGTCTCAGTCGTCTCGGTCGTCTCAGTCGCCTCAGTCGTCGAGGGCGACGATCATCTTGCCGATGTTCTCGCCGCGGAGCATGCCGAGGAAGGCCTCCACCGCGTTGTCCACGCCCTTGACGACGGTCTCGCGGTAGCGCAGCTTGCCCTCCCGCACCCAGGCGCCGACCTCCTCGAAGAACTGCGGCTGGAGGTGGTTGTGGTCGTTGACCAGCATGCCCTGCATGCGCAGCCGCTTGCCGATGAACAGCGCCATGTTGCGGGGGGCGGCGGGCGGCTCGGTCTCGTTGTAAATCGAGATCATGCCGCAGGTGGCGATGCGGCCGTGCACCTTGAGGCTGCTGAGGGCCGCTTCGAGGTGCTCGCCGCCGACGTTGTCGAAGTAGACGTCGATGCCGTCGGGGGCGGCCTCCTTCAGCTGCTCGGCGACCGGGCCGTTCTTGTAGTTGAACGCCGCGTCGAAACCGTACTCGTCGATCAGCAGCCGCACCTTCTCGTCCGAGCCCGCGCTGCCGATGACCCGCGAGGCGCCCTTGAGCTTGGCGATCTGGCCGACCTCACTGCCGACCGCGCCCGCCGCGCCGGAGACGAACACCGCGTCGCCCTCCTTGAACGACGCGACCTCCAGCAGCCCCGCGTAGGCGGTGAGGCCCGTCATCCCGAGCACCCCGAGGTACGTGGTGAGCGGGGCGACCTCCGGGTCCACCGTCACCGCGCGCTTGCCGTCCACCACCGCGTACTCGCGCCAGCCGCCGAAGTGCAGGACGTGGTCGCCGACCGCGATGCCGTCCGCGTTCGAGGCGATCACCGTGCCGACCGCGCCGCCCTCCATCGGCTGGTCCAGCTGGAACGGCGGTACGTACGACTTCACGTCGTTCATCCGCCCGCGCATGTACGGGTCCACCGACATGTACAGGTTGCGGACCAGCACCTGGCCCGGGCCCGGCTCGGCCACCGGGGCCTCGCCCAGCGCGAAGTCCTCCGGCTTCGGCCAGCCCTGGGGGCGGGCGACGAGGTGCCATTCACGGCCGGTGGCGGGGATCGCGGACATGGGGGTGCCTCCTCATACTTACTTCACTACCTGAAACAATCATGGGCCTGGATATTTCATGTTGTCAAGTAAACGGGTAGCCTGAGGGGCATGACGTCCCGCATCGACCCGCTGACCCTCGAGGTCGTCGAGCTCATCGGCACCATCGTGGCCCGCTATCACGAGGAGTACGAGGAAGCCGCCGCCAAGCACGCCCTCACCGGCGCCCAGGCCCGCGTCCTGGGCCTGCTCTCCCGGGGGCCGACGCCGATGCGGCGGATAGCGCAGCAGCTCAAGTGCGAGCCGTCGAACGTCACCGGGATCGTGGACCGCCTGGAGTCCCGCGGGCTCGCCGAGCGCCGCCTCGACCCCGCCGACCGGCGCGTCAAGCTCGCCGCCGCGACGGAGACGGGCCGCCAGACCGCCGAGCGGCTGCGCGGCTCGCTGGACTTCGCGCGGGAGCCGCTGGCCGGGTTGTCGGCGGATGAGCGCACGGTGCTGCGGGACCTGCTGCAACGGATGCTGGGCGCGTAGCCGTCCCCGCACCGGGGGCTCCGCCCCCGCACCCCCGCCGGGGCTCCGTCCCCGCACCCCGCTCCTCAAACGCCGGAGGAGCTGGGTGAGTCGCCCGGAGGGGCTGGATGGCCGGGCCGCACACAGCCGCGAAAGCTCAGGCGCACCACCACAGGAAACGGGTGCATGTCGGGGACGGGGTGGGAGTGGGGGTTGGGGCCGCCTGGGACGGCGGGGGTGTGTGCGTCGTGGGGGCCGGGGCGGGGGCCCGGGTTGTTCCCGGGGACCGGGGCGGCTTGGTCGGGGCGTCGGACGGGGGCGCGTCGTCCCCGCTCGGGGTGGGGTCGTGGGCAGCCTGCTCGGATGGGGTGGCCGCCCTCGTACCTCCCGGCTCGGCGGAATTCGTACGGCCCGCCACCGGACGCTCCGACTCCTCCGGCCGCTCAGGCCGCTCCGGGGACGGCTTCGGCGCCGGTGCGCGCCAGTACCCCTCGGTGGCCAGTTCCGCCACGAAGACCGCGGCCAGGACGGGGCCCAGCACCGAAGCCAGGATCAGCACCCGCCGCCCCCGCCCCCGGCGGGCGCGGCGGCCGCGGCGGCGGGGCTTTCGGCTTCGGTGGGACGTGTGCGCGTCGTTCATTTCGCCCGGCAGGTTATGTGACCTGCACACGGCGTGGGAGCGGGAAGGGTGAGGATCCTGTGGGGAGAGCCGTCGGCCCGGCGCGCCGCTCAGCCCGCGAAGGCGGGCTGCGCCAGCCCCCGCCCCGCGTCCGCGATGACCAGCACCGACCCCGCCAGCGGCGGGGCCGCGGCGCCGAGGCCGACCCGGGCCGAGGACACGTACAGATCGCTCAGCCCGGCCCCGCCGAAGGCACACGCGGTGGGGCGGGGGAAGGGCAGCCGGATCACCCGATCGAGTGTGCCGTCAGGGGTGTAGCGGCGGATCGCGGCGCCGTCCCAGAGGGCGACCCATACACACCCGTCGGCGTCCACGCACAGCCCGTCCGGGAAGCCCGCGCCGTCCTCGATGTGGGCGAGGGGGCGGCGGCCGGTGACGCCCTCCCCCGTCACGTCGAAGACGTCGATACGCCGGGTCGGGGAGTCGACGTAGTACATGAGGCGGCCGTCCGGGCTCCAGCCGGTGCCGTTGCTGACCGCCACGTCCGGCAGGATCTCCGCCGCGGAGCCGTCGGCGCCGATGCGGGACAGCGTGCCGCCGCCCGCCGCCTCGTCGTAGCGCATGGTGCCCGCCCACAGCGAACCGTCCGGGGCGACGGCCGCGTCGTTGCCGCGGCGGCCGGGGACGAGGTTGCGGACCAGCCAGCGGAAGCCCTCAGCGGAGTCGTACAGCCCGACACCGTCGCGCAGGTTGACCACCAGCCCGCCGCCGGCCCGCGGCTTCGCCGCGCCGACGTGCTGCTCGGTGGCCAGGGTGGTGCTCCGGCCGGTGGCCGGGTCGTAGGTGTGGACGCGGGCGGAGAGGATGTCCACCCAGATCAGCCGCCCGGCCGTCGCGTCCCAGGTGGGGCCCTCGCCCAGCTCGGCGGTCGCCCGGACCGCCACGTCCCATCCCTGCCGGGTCATAGGCCGCGTCCCCTCCGGTGTCCCAGGCGGACGGACAGCTCGCCCGCGCCCTTGGCCGCCAGTTCCTCCAGCTCCGCCCGGCGCTCCTCGCTCCAGCGGATCGTCGGCACCGAGATGGACAGCGCCGCCACCACCTTGCCCGCCGAATCCCGCACCGGCGCGGCCACGCAGCTCACATCGGGGTTGGACTCCTGCCGCTCGACCGCGATGCCGCGCTCCCGCACGGCGGCCAGGTGGCGGTGCAGCTCGGCCGCGGAGGTGATGCTGTTGTCCGTCATGGCGACCAGCGGCCGGTCCTCGGGGAACCGGGCGGTCAGCTCGTCCTCCGGGAGGGAGGCGAGCAGCATCTTGCCGACCGAGGTGCAGTGGGCGGGCAGCCTGCGGCCCGCGGCGGAGACCATGCGCACGGCGTGGGTGGAGTCGACCTTGGCGATGTAGATGACGTCCGTGCCCTCCAGAATGGCGACATGGACGGTCTCGTCACAGGTCTCGGCGACGCTCCGGGCCACCTGCTGGCCCTCGGCGGCCAGGTCGAGCTGTTCCGCGTACCGGCTGCCGAGCTGGTACGGGCGCACGCCGAGCCGGTAGCGTCCGGGCTGGTCGGGCACGTGGACCAGATAGGAGCGGGCGGCCAGAGTGGTCACCAGCTCATGGACGGTGGTCCGGGGCAGTCCGAGGCGGCGGGTGATCTCGGGGGCGGAGAGCGTACCGTCGCCGTCGAGGAACAGTTCGAGAATGTCCAGAGCCCGGGTCACCGCGGGCACGAGGCGTCCCATGTGGTTCGCCCACCCCTTCTGGTCCAGATGGCAAGTGTTCGAGATCCCGGCCGGTGGCCGGTATCGCGAACACAGGTTACGCGCAGGCCACTTCTCCCGGCAATGGCCGGGCAAAGACCCTGAGGTCCATGACGATACGGGGGTGCCGCGAGGTGCCGCGCCAGGCGTCGGGAGCCCGGCATGATCGACAAGCCCCCCTACGGCGCGGGCGGCAGCAGATCGCTGCGGAGCCGCTGCGCCCGCAGCACCAGCTCCAGTTCGAAGCGGCGGTCCGGATCCTCGACCTCGTCGCCCCACAGCTCCCTGATCTGCCGGAGCCGATAGCGCACGGTCTGCGGATGCACCCCCAGCCGGTCCGCGATCTCCGGCGCCCCGCCCCGCGTCTCCAGCCACGCCAGCAGCGTCTCGGCGAGGCGGCGCCCCTGGGCGGGCCCGCATCCGGCGAGCGGGGCGAGACGGCGGCGGGCCAGGGCGTCGATCAGCTCCTCCGGGGGCAGCAGCACCAGCGCCTCGGTGTGCTCGGTGCAGTGCAGCACCTCCCCGGCGGGCAGCAGCCCCCGCTCCATGAGCCGGACCGCGGCCTCCGCCCAGCGCAGCGACTTGGCGGCCTCGGCGAGCGGTACGGGCGGTCCGACCGCGCCCGACCACCCGGCGGTGGCGCGGCGCAGCAGCTCGGGGCGGCCCGCCTCCTCGGGGTCGGGGAGCACCATGCGCGGCTGTTCGCACTCCATGTCGAGGAGGACGTCCCGGCCCACGGCGGGGGCCAGCGCCTCGCGCGCGGGGCGCAGCAGTACGGCGACGGCGACCCGCTCGGGCAGCGGCCAGCCGATGCGGGCCGCCCGCTCGGCGAGGGCGTCGGCGTCGGCGGGGCTCTTGCGGGGGCGTTCGGTGAGGAGGAGGTCGAGCAGCCGCCGCTGGAGCCGCAGCCGCTCCCCCGCCTGGCGCGCGGCGGCCTCGGCGTACCCGCGCATGGACTCGGCGACCAGCCCGTCCAGGTACTCGAAGCCGGACTCGGCGAGTTCGTACATGGCGGGCGCGGGGATCTCGACCTGCTGGCCGATCTCGGCGAGGCGGCGCCAGGCGAGCCGTACGCCGAGCCGGTACATGGCCTGGAGGGAGTCGAGGCTGCGGCCGTGCTGCACCTGGCCGCGGCCGAACTCCTGGAAGACCTCGGGGTGTTCACGGGGGCCGCCGGAGCCGTCGGACACGTACTGGACGAAGTGTTCGAGGGCGCGCCGGATGCCCACCAGCGCCACCGGCTCGCCACTTTCGTCCGGGACGATGACCAGGTTGGGGTATTCGCGGCGGATCTCGCGGAAGATGTCCTCGGCGAGGACCGGCACCTCGTCCAGGGCGAGCCGGGCGAAGTGGCGCACCCGCGACCGGGGCACCTCCCGCCAGGCCGAACGTAACGGCGACGCCATCCCCGGAGCCCTTATCGCTTCCCCGCCGGGGTCGCGGTGGCGCCGGCATCGGTGTCGGAGGAGGCGCCCGAGGACGTCGGGAAGGTGACGAGGGGGACGTTCGGCTGCTCGGGCGTGACGCCCAGCAGGGCGACGATGCCGAGCGCCGCGCCGACCGCGAGGGCGGCGGAGAGGACGCAGGTCACGGCGGCGGCAAGCAGTCTGGGCATGGCGCGGTGAGCCCCTTCCGTATGGCGTGCGCACCGGCCCGGTCCGGCAACTCACCAGCATGGAAGGAGGATTGACACTCCGTCAACCCTGCGCTTACGGTCCCGGCCCTAAGACTCGCCGGTAATATCCGGCCGCATCGAGACGGAGTGCCTGCCATGCGCCGCTCGGTATCACCCACTTCATCCGTTTTCTGGCCGCTGTCGCTGGTCCCGCTCGGGCTCGGCGTCTTCCTCCTCGTCCTCGCGCCCCTGCTGGCCTGGTACGTCGAACCGCGGGCGAAACGCACACCCATCGACACCGACGTGACCACGGTGTTCACCGGCCCGGGCAGCTACTTCGACACAGGCGACGTCAAGGAGGTGCGGGACCAGCGGCTGACCATCACCCGCCGGGTGCTCGGCGACGTCCACGACAGCGACCGCACGGGGCGCGCCGTCTGGGACGTGTCGACGACGGTCGACACCCCGCGCACCCTGCGGCTGCGGGATCCGCGCCGGGCCTTCCAGTGGAAGACCGAGCGCTGGGTCACCGACCGCCGCACCAACGAGCCGGTGCACTGCTGCGGCGAGTCGCCGGGGCCCTTCCAGGGGGACGCCTACCTGAAGTTCCCGTTCGATGTGAAGAAGAAGACGTACCGCTGGTGGGACAGCACGCTGGGCGACACCGTCCCGCTCCGCTTCGCCGGTACCGCGAAGATCCAGGGGTACGAGGGCTACCGCTTCACCGGCACCGTGCGGCCCACCCGCACCGGCACCCGCCAGGTGCCCGGGCGGCTGGTCGGGCGGGGCAAGCAGGGCCAGGTGCAGGCCGAGGAGTGGTACGCCAACACCGGCATCGAGCTGGTGGCCGACCGCCGCACCGGCCGGATCATCTACGCCGGGATCTCGCCCAAGGTCACCCTGCGCGCGCCCGGTGGCAACCGGGACCGGGTGACACTGCTGCGCGGCGAGGGGCTGGCGTTCACCGAGGCCACCCAGCGCGGCCAGGTGAAGCTGGCCAGGGACGACAACCGCAGGCTGAAGCTGGTCGGCGAGACGGCACCGCTGGCCGCGGGGATCGCCGGGGCGGTGCTGACGGTGGCGGGAGCGGTGCTGGTGGTGCGGGGGAGGCGCCGTGTGGAGTGATACTGCGCGATGTGATGAAGCGTCAGCGGACGGGGGCGGGCAATTTGTCACGCCGGTGAGTAGCCGGGGCGAACGAGGAAGCGAAAACTGACCACCCCACGAGCATCACCCCATCGCACACCCCCGGTTCGGCACGTCTCCCCCCTCGCAGTCTTCCTACGAAGCCGCAGTCTTCCCACGAAGTCTCCGCACCCTGAGACGAGTTGGAGCACCTTGCCATGCCCCAGCACGTACGAACATTCCCCACGGCCCCGAACACCACCGCCGTGTCCGAAGCCACGACGCCGGACCCGCGCCGGATCGTCTTCCTCGCCCGCCGCGACCTCGGCAATCCGGCGGCCGGCGGCTCCGAGCTGCTGGTGGACCGGATCGCCGAGGGGCTGACCGCCCACGGCCACCAGGTCACCCTGGTGTGCGGCGGTCCCGCCGGCACCCGCGGCTACCAGGTGGTGTCCGCGGGCGGCCACGGGCGCGCCCTCGGCGAACTGGGCCACTTCCTGCGCACCCCGCACACCCTCGCCCACCGGGTCGGCCCCTGCGATCTGCTGGTCGAGGTGTGCAACGGGCTGCCCTACCTGGCCCCGCTCTGGCATCGCGGCCCCACCCTGTGCCTGGTCAACCACGTCCACACCGATCTGTGGAAACTGCGCTTCCGGGGACCGGCCGCCCGGCTCGGCAGGCGCCTCGAACACTGGGCGCTCGCCGGCACCCACCGCGGCAACCTCATGGTGGCCGTCTCCGACTCCACCGCAGCCGCGCTGCGTTCCCTGGGCGTCGACCGGACACTGATCCGGGTGGTGCACAACGGGGTCGAGGAACCGGGCCCCCTGCTGCCCGCCTCCCGTGAGCCGCTGTTCCTCGCGATGGGGCGGCTGGTCGAGTACAAGCGCGTCGACCTGCTGCTGCGGCTGTGGGAGCGGGTGCGCCCGGTCACCGGCGGGCGGCTCGTCATCGTCGGCGACGGCCCCGAACGGGCCCGGCTGGAGGCGATGGCCGGGCCCGGTGTCACCTTCACCGGCCATGTCACCGAGGAGGAGAAGCACCGGCTGCTGTGCCAGGCGTGGCTGCTGCTGCACCCCTCCCTGATCGAAGGGTGGGGCCTGGTGGTGATGGAGGCGGCCACCCGCGGCACACCGACGCTCGGCTTCGACATCCCCGGGCTGCGCGACTCCGTCGACGACGGGGTGACGGGCGTCCTGGCGCGTGGCGAGAGCTCGTTCGCCGCCGCCTGGTGTGCGCTCGCGCTCGGCCCGGAGCGGCGCGAGGCGCTGGGCCGGGCGGCGCGGCTGCGCGCGGAGCGGTTCCGGTGGAGCGCGACGGTACGGGGCTTCCGGGCCGTCGCCGCCGAGGCGTATCTGTCGGCGCCGCAGCTACCGGGTCCACCTGTCCCGCCCGTCCCGTTGTCGTCGTCGCTCAGACCCTGGGGGTGAGCGGCCGTGCGGGACCCCTCGATCCGTCGCTCCGTCGCCCTCTTCCGCGCCTTCCTGCGCGAACAGACCGACCCCGAACACTGCTACCGGCTCCTCGCCCGGGACGCCGCACAGCAGGTGGCGCGGTACGCCGGGCCGCTGCGCGGGCGGGTGGTGGTCGACGTGGGCGGCGGCAGCGGCCACTTCACCGAGGAGTTCCGCCGCCACGGCGCCCAGGCCCACCTCTTCGAGCCGGACACCGGTGAGCTGCACTCCCGGGGACGTCCGCCCGCCGGGGCCGTCCTCGCCGACGGGTATCTGCTGCCGCTCGCGGACGGCGTGGCGGACATCGCGTTCTCCTCCAACGTGCTGGAGCACGTGGCCGATCCGTACACCTTCCTCAGCGAGCTGGTGCGGGTCACCCGCCCCGGCGGGCTGATCTACGTCTCGTACACCAACTGGCTCTCCCCCTGGGGCGGCCACGAGTGGGCGCCCTGGCACTATCTGGGCGCCGAGCGGGCCCGCGCCCGCTACCGGCGCCGCACCGGCCGGGCCGCCAAGCACACGCTCGGCGAAAACCTCTTCCCCCTCCACATCGGCCCCGTCCTGCGCCACGTCCGCAGCCGCGCGGACGTGACCGTGGTCTCGGCGCGTTCCCGCTACTGGCCGTTCCTCACCGAGGCGGTCACGCGGGTGCCGGGGCTGCGGGAGGTCGCGACGTGGAACCTCCTCCTGATCCTTAGGCGGTCGCCATGACCCAGGTCGTCCCGTCCCCGCCCCAGGTGCGCACCCCGGCCGCCCCGCCGCCGCCCGCCCCCGGTGAACGGCCGCGCGGACGGCGCTGGCTGTTCGGGTTCTGGGCCGCCGTCCTGGTGGCGTTCCTCGCGCCCTCGCCCGGCAAGATGACGTTCGACACCAAACTGCCGGTGGTCCTCGACCCGTTCGGCTTCCTCGCCGACCTCGGCTCGCTGTGGCACGACCGGGCGGGGTTCGGCGGGATCGCGGACCAGTACGTCGGCTACGCGTTCCCGATGCTGCCGTACTACGCCCTCACCCACCTCCTCCACATCCCGGTGTGGTTCGCCGAGCGGCTGTGGATGTCCCTCATCGTCACGGTGGCGTTCTGGGGTGCGCTGCGGCTGGCGGAGCGGCTGGGCGTCGGGGCACCCGCGACCCGGCTGCTGGGCGCGGCCGGGTACGCGCTGTGGCCGGTGTTCACCATCGTCGTCGGCTCCACCTCCGCGGCCGCCCTCCCCGGCGCGCTGCTGCCGTGGGTCGTGCTGCCGCTCACCAACCCGGCGAGCCTCCCCCGTATCGCCGCCGCCCGCTCCGCGCTGCTCGTGCCCTGCATGGGCGGCGTCAACGCCGCCTCCACGCTCGCCTCGCTGCTGCCGGTCGCGCTGTACCTGCTCAGCCGCCCCGCCGGGCGGCGCCGGTGGGCGCTGCTGGGGTGGTGGGTTCCGGGGGTGCTGCTGGCCACGCTGTGGTGGGTCGTACCGCTGCTGCTGCTCGGGGTGTACGGCGAGAACTTCCTGCCGTACATCGAGCAGGCCGACACCACCACCGCCACCATGGCCGCCACCGAGACGCTGCGCGGCGCGGGCAACTGGGTGGCGTACCTGCACTTCGGCGAGGCGTGGCTGCCCGGCGGCTGGACCGTGGCCGCGTCCGTCGTCGCCGTCCTCGGCTCGGGGCTGGCCGCCGCACTGGGCCTGGCCGGGCTCGCGCGGCGCGATCTGCCCGAGCGGCGGTGGCTGCTGCTCGTCGTGCTGTCCGTCGCGCTGATCACCCTCGCCGGGTACGGGGGGACGCTCGGCGGGCCGTTCCACGAGACGGTGCAGGGGTGGCTGGACGGGTGGCTGCGGCCGTTCCGCAACATCTACAAGTTCCAGACCGGGCTCGCCCTGGCGCTCGCCCTCGGGCTCATGCACGTGCTGACGGTCGGGGCCGCCGGGCGCCGGATTCCAGGCCGCCGTTTCCTCCCCGGTGTGCTGGCCCTGCTGCTCCTCCCCGGGCTCGCCTGGCCGTACCTCAACGGGACGGTCCTCCAGCCGGGCCGCTTCACCGCGCTGCCCGCCTACTGGGAGAAGACCGCCGACTGGCTCGACGACCACGCCGCCCGGAGCCGCGCCCTCGTCGTCCCCGCCACCGCGCACGGCCTCTACACCTGGGGCAGCCCCATCGACCAGCCGCTCGACGTCCTCGCGGAATCCCGCTGGGCGCAACGCGACTTCGTGCCCTTCGGCACCGCCGGATCGCGGCGCGCGATGGACGCCGTCGAGCAGGCGCTGCTGAGCGGCGGCGAGGTGCCGGGGCTGCGGGACTTCCTCGCCCGGGCCGGGCTGCACGAGGTCGTCGTACGCAACGACCTCGACCCGGACCAGATCGGCTACGTCCCGCCGCAGACCGTCGCCCGCACCCTGGAGGCTTCCGGCTACCGCAAGGCCGCCGGGTTCGGGCCGCTCATGACCGGTGGCCGGATCGCGGCGGGCACCCCGGTGCAGGTGCAGGGGCTGTTCCCGCGGCGCCAGGCCGTCGAGATCTACCGGCCCGAGGGAGTGGCGCGGCCGGGGGCGGTGGCCGCCAAGCCGGTGTCCGCCACGGCCGCCGTCAGCGGCGGCCCGGAATCCCTGCTCCAGCTCTCCGCCGACCCCTCGCTGGCCGACCGGCCGACCGTCCTCACCGGCGACCGCCACCCGGGCGCCGGCACCCCCGCGTTGCAGGCGGTCGGCGACGGCATGCGGCGCGCCGACACCCGCTTCGGGCTCGTCAACTCCAACGCCTCGTACACGTACACCGCCGACGAACGGAACCCGTCCGGCAGCCTGACGGACCCGGGCGACGAGCCGCGCCAGATCCTGCCGACGACGGGCACCGCACACCAGACGACCGCCGCGCTGCGCGGAGCGCTCTCGGTGACCGCCTCCAGCAGCGGCAACTGGCTGTTCCACCTGCCGCAGTACGACCCCGTCGGCGCCTTCGACGGCAACCCGGACACGGCGTGGGCCGAGGGCAGCGCGGGCAAACCGGTGGGGCAGTGGCTGCGCATCGAGTTCGCGCAGACCCTGCGCCTGCCGGACTCCATCCAGCTGACCCCGCTGCCCGGCGACGGCATGCGCGCCGCGCCCACCTCCGTACGCGTCGAGACCGACAACGGGTCGGCGGACAGCCCGCTCCAGCCGCACGGCACCGCACAGTCCGTCAAGGTCCCGTCCGGCCCGGCGAAGTGGCTGAAGATCACGATCACCGGTTCGCAGACGCCCAAGCCGGGCCTGTCGGGGGCCGGGTTCTCCGAGGTGTCCGTGCCGGGTGTGCAGGTCACCCGGCTGCTGTCGCTCCCGGCCGACGCCGAGCGGAGCGACGCCCCGGCCGAGGTCGTCTCGCTGCACCGGTCCGCCGACCCGGGCGGCCTCTCCCCCGCGTCGGCGGAGGTCGGGCTGCACCGCCAGTTCCGCACCGGGAGCGGTGGTACGTACGCCATCGAGGGCCAGGCCCTCGCCGTGCCCGGTGGCGCGCTCGACGCCCTGCTGGACCGCGTGGGCCCCAAGGGGCCCCGGGTCGAGATCACCGCCGACTCCACCAGCCGCACCGGCACCGCGCTCAGCGCCCGCAACCTCCTCGACGGCGACATCACGACGGCGTGGATCGCCGGTGACTCCCCCGTCCTGCACCTGCGCTGGCCGGGGAAGAAACGCGTCAGCGAACTCGTCCTCGCGGCGGCGGGCGGCCTCTCCACCCGCCCCGAGGAAGTGCTCATCAACTCCCCCGACGGCGCCGCCACCGCCGGAGTCGACGCCAACGGCTGGGTCCGCTTCCCGGCCATCACCACCGACCGGCTCGACATCACCATCAGCAAGACCGCGCCGCTGACCCTCCACAACCCCGTCGCCGGGCAGGCGTTGCAGCTCCCGGTGGGCCTGAACGAGGTCTACCTCCCCGAGCTGGGCAACATGCTGCGCACCACCCCGCCCCCGGAAACGGCCCGTTTCTCGCTGCCCTGCGGCCAGGGCCCGGCGCTGGCGGTGGACGGCACGCTGCACGCCACGAAGGCGTCGGGGCGGGTACGGGACCTGACGGAACGTCGTCCGGTGAAGGTCGAGCTGTGCGGTGACGAAGCCAAGGGCAGCAAACTGCGGCTGGACACCGGCCGCCACACGGTCGAGGCGGGCGACGCGGGCCCGCTGGCGCTGACCGATGTGACACTGACCCGCGGCAAGCCCGCCGCCGCTGCCGTGTCGGAGACCCGTACCGTCCAGGCCAAGGACTGGTCGGGCGACCGCAGAACGGTCAGGGTCGCCCCCGGCCAGGCCGTCTACCTCCAGACGTACGAGAACCACAACGACGGCTGGAAGGCCACGCTGAACGGCCGCGACCTCACCCCGCTGCGCATCGACGGCTGGCAGCAGGCGTTCCTCGTCCCGGCGGGCCAGGGCGGCACGGTCACGCTCACGTACGAACCCGCGACGACGTACCACGCGGGCCTCATCGGCGGCGCGGCCGCGGTGCTGGTGCTGGCGGCCCTGGCGTTCGCCCGCCGCCGCGAGCTCGAGCCCGAGGCCCCGCCTTCGCCGGTGCCGGCACCTGGCTGGCTGCTCGGCACGGCAGCCCTGACGGCAGTCATGATCGCCGTATCGGGCTGGCTGGCCCTGGCCGTTCCCGCCCTGGCCCTCCTCGCCTGGTACCGCCCCGCCTGGCTCGCCCCGACGGCCCTGACGGCGATGGCCGCCGCAACGGCGGTGGCGGCCACGGGCGCGGGCGAACCGGCGGCGGCGAACGAGGGCGCGTTCAGCGGAACGGCCCAGGCCCTGGCCCTCCTGGCCCTGACGGCGGCGGTGGTGACGATCCCGGCCCGCGCGACCGGCCACGTCGCCGCCACCCCGGCGCCCCCGGACCCCGGCGCGCCGCCCCACCACGCGGCCGACGACGACGCGCCAACCCTCATCGCCCCGCCGCTCGAACACGCGCCACCCGCAACCGGTGCCGCAACCGGTGACGGGACGACGGCACCTCCGGAAGCGCACCCGGGCGCCCGCGCGCCGCGTACACCCGACGGCGCGACGCCCACCGGTCCCAGGCCCGGCACGGCGGACACGACGCCGGGGGATCCGGCACCGCCCGGCCCCGGGGAAGGCAGGGGCCGATGACCGCGCTCTACGGGGACATCGGTGGCGGCTCCGCATCGCCCGCGCAGGGCGCCCCGCGGCGGATCCCCTTTCCCACCGTCGATGAGATCTCCCGGCACTGTCTCCAGGACGACGAGCCCGAGACCGTGCACATCGAGGTGCACCTCCCGGGGCGGCCCGAGCCCGGGCGGTTGCGGGAGGCGTTCCGCGAGGCCCTGCGGCGGCATCCGCGGATTCTGGTGCGGGAGGCGCCCGGGCGGTGGTGGCGGCGGCGGTACGAGTGGGAGGTGACCGACGGGCCGGACGTCGAGCCGGTGAGCTTCCCGCCGTGCGCGGCCGACGCCCTCGCCCTGGCGCGGGAGCGGGCGCTCGCGGTGTGTCCGCCGTTGACGGCGTCGCCTCCGGTGCGGCTGGAGGTGGTGACCGAGCCGGACCGTACCGGCTGTGTGCTGGTCCTCACCGTCAACCACACCGCGCTCGACGGGCCGTCCTGTCTGCGGGTGCTGGCCACGGCCGCCACCCTGTACGGCGGTGGTGACGACACCGCCCCGGCCACCTCGGTCCCGCCGCCCGCGGTGGCCGCGGCCGTGCCCGACCGGTCCGGCACACGGGGGCTCGCCCGGCCCGTACGGATCGCCAAGGACACCCGCACGCCCCGCACCGGGAACGCCATGCTGCTCTCCGAGCTTCCCGTACCGCCCCGAGCACCCGGCGGCCCCACGGTCAACGACCAACTCCTCGTCGCCACCTGCCTGATGGCGGCCCGCTGGAACGAGGTGCACGGCCGCGCGCCCGCCCCCGTACGGATCACCATGCCCGTGGACGACCGGCCGCGCGGCGCGTCCGGGATGGCCATCGGCAACGGCACCCGGCTCGTGGAGGTCGGCTTCGGGCCCGAGGAGCGGGCGGACGTACGGCTGCTGACGCGGGAGACGCCCGATCCGGCGGCGGTGGCGCGGCTGTTGCACCGCACCGCGGCCCGCACCCGGGCGCTGAAGGCGGCGCCGGGGGCGCAGTTGGGGGTGGCGGGGACACTGCTCACGGTGCCCGCCGTACCCGTCGGGCTGCGGGCGGCGGTGACGCGGGGGCTGCGGCGCGCGGCCGGGCCGTGGACCTCCACGACCCTGCTGAGCAACATCGGCCGCATCCCGTACGCGCTGGACTTCGGCGAGGCGGGCGGGGCCACCGCCGTATGGTTCTCGGCCCCGGCCCGTATGCCCCGCGGGCTGACGGTGACGACGGCCTCGACCGGCGGGCGGCTGCATGTGACGCTGCGCTGGTCGCGGGCGCTGCTGGACGACGCGGCGGGGGCGGGGCTCGCGGGCCTCTTCCAGCGCGCGCTGGCCGCCACCGCGCAAGCACACCCAGGAAACACGGCATGAGCCCGGCGCTCCGGGACTTCTACGAGAACCCGGCCGTCCCCGTGGCGTCCGGCCCTGACCGCAGCCGCCGCCAGGCGCGCATGCTCGCACACGCGCTCCGTACTGACGGAGACACAGCCGCCACCATCCTCGACATCGGCTGCGGCGACGGCACCGCAGCCGCCACCGCCCTCCCCTTCCTCCGCGGCCACCGCCTCATCGGCGTCGACTGGTCGCAGGACGCGCTGCGCCGCGCGGCGCCACGGCTGCCCGTCGTGCGGGGCGAACTCACCGACGGCGGGCTGCCGTTCGCCGACGGGAGCGCCGACGCGTGCGTGTTCAGCGAGGTGGTCGAGCACCTGGTCGACCCGGACGCGGCACTGGACGAGATACGCCGCGTCCTGCGCCCCGGCGGCCATCTGCTGCTGTCCACGCCCAACCTGGCGGCCTGGTACAACCGCGGGCTGCTGCTGGCCGGGGTGCAGCCGGTGTTCTCCGAGGTCAGCCTGCGGGGCATCCACGGCCGCCCCGGCCGCGAGGTCGTCGGCCATCTGCGGCTGTACACGGCGCGGGCGCTGCGCGGTTTCCTCACCGCGTCCGGTTTCGAGGTGGTACGCCTCACGGGGGCGCCGTTCCACGGCGTACCGCGGGGCTTGCGGCCGCTGGACCGGGCCGTGTGCCGGGTGCCGTCGCTGGCGTCGATCCTGCTGGTGCACGCGCGGCGGAGGGAGGGCGCATGGGGTGGGGCGTGATGGCGGCGCTGCTCGCGAACGTGGCGTACAGCACCGGTTTCGTACTGGAGAAGCGCGCCCTGTCCGCTCTGCCGCCGCTGAGCACCACCCGCCCCGCACGGCTGCTGCGGCTGCTGTTGGGGAGCCCGCTGTGGCTGGCCGGTTCGGCGGCGCTCGCGGCGGGGTTCGCGGCCCAGCTGGTGGTGTACCGCACGTTGCCGATCGCGGCCGCACAGGGCCTGTTCGTGTCCGGTCTGGTGCTGCTCCTGCTGCTCTCCTCCCGGGTGCTGGGCGAGCGGACCAGTGGCCGCGAACGGGCCGGGATCGGGCTGATCCTGTGCGCCCTGGTGATGGTGGTGGCATCGCTGCGCAGCGACGGCGGCGGCAGCGGCGTCGGCCGCACCGCCGCCACCGGGACGCTGCTCGCCCTCTGCGTCCCGTCCCTGGCGGCGGGGGTGTGGCTGTACGGCGCCACCGAGTGGCGCGCCCGCCGCCCCGGGAGACGGCCGCCGACCGGTGTGGAGTACGGGGTGGCGGTCGGGCTGCTGTACGGGGTCAGCTCGCTCGCCATCAAGGGCGTGTCCGGGCTGCTGACGACGGACGGCCTCGGCTCCCTGGCGCTCACGCTGTTGCGCGGCCCGTATCCGTATCTGCTGCTGTTCACCGGCGCGGCGGGCCTGGTGCTGTCGCAGACCGCGCTCCAGCGCTGCCGCGCGTCGCTCATCGTGCCGGTGTGCACGACGGTGACCTGCGTGTTCACGGTGGTGTGCGGAACGGTCGCGTTCGGCGAGCCACTGCCCCACGAGCCGTGGCGGCTCGCGCTGCGGCTCGGCGGGACGGCGCTGGCGGTGTGCGTCCTGCTGGCCCTCCCCCGCCACGACGCCGTACTCGAAGGAAGTGAACGATGACCCCCGACGACCCGATCCTGAAGATCCTGGCCTGCCCGCTCGACAAGGGCCCGCTGACCCTGCTGCTGCCCGAGGACGTCCTGTACAACCCGCGGCTGCGCCGCCGCTACCCGATCGTGGACGGCGTCCCGCAACTGCTGCCGTCGTCCGGGGAACGGGTCCCGGACGAGGAACACGAACGGCTGGCGAAGCGGCTCACTCCTTGACGCTGCTCGTACGCCACGATGGACCCATGGACTCCGCACCCGACGCGTTCCCCACCCCCTTCCCGTTCGTCCTCGTCCTGCTGCGCCGCATGGCCGACCACCAGCCCGGCATGGTCGAGGACGCGCTGCGCGAGCTGGGCCACGGGCGTGCCGTGATGCGCGAGGCCAACCGCCGCTGGCAGGCGATGCAGCGCTCGCCGCGGCGGCGCCCCGCCGTCGCCCGCTACCGCTCGGTGCTGGGCCCGCCCGAGACCACCGCGCGGCGCCGGATCGGCGATCTGACGTGTGACGCGCTGAGCTGGCCGGTCCCGCTGTGGCCGGACCTGCGGTTCGAGGTGCTGACCGCGCCGGGCGGCGCGGTGTGGAACGAGTGGCTGGTACGCGCCCCCGGCGCACCCGCGCCCACCCTGCACACGGCCGCCGACCTCGCCCCCTGGTCCTGCACGGTGGACGACGTGGCGCGCGCCTTCCCGCCCGCGCGGCCCATGGAGGGCTCGGCGCCGACCCGCTCCCGGCTCGCCTTTGACGCCCCGGCCGACACGAAAAGCGGTGAACTCCGCCACTACGTGGCGGAGTTCACCTGGGGACTGCTCCAGCGGGTGGAGGACGTCAGGCCAGCTTCGCCGTCAGCGTGATCTCCGTCCCGGTGAGCGCCTGGCTCACCGGGCAGTTCTTCTTCGCGTCCTCGGCGGCCGCCGTGAACCCGGCCTCGTCCAGCCCCTCGACCGTGCCCTCCACCGTGAGGTGGATCCCGGTGATGCCGGTGCCCGGCTGGAAGGTCACCTCGGCCTGGGTGGTGAGCTGGGTGGGCGGGTTACCGGCCTGGGTCAGGCCGTGCGACAGCGCCATGGAGAAGCAGCTGGAGTGGGCGGCGGCGATCAGCTCCTCGGGGCTGGTCTTCCCGTTCGCCTGCTCGGCCCGCGACGGCCAGGAAACGGGCTGCTCGCCGATCCCCGACGAGTCGAAGGTGACCGTCCCCTTGCCCTCGGCCAGATTGCCCTGCCAGACGGTGTGCGCGGTACGCGTCGTAGCCATGCTCGCTGTTCCCTGCTTCCTCTGCTCGGTGGCGTACGGAACTCGTACGGGACTCGTACGGAACTTACGGGACCTACGGCTCCGAGCCTACGTTCCACGCCACGACGACCGGACGCCCGTGCTCGGTTCCCAGTCGACTGACGGTCGCGGTCTCCAGCCGGAAGAGCGCCCCCGCGGACGGCGGCAGCCCGAGGCGGCGGGCGGTCAGCACCCGCAGCACATGCCCGTGCGCCACCAGCACGACGTCACCGCCGTCCGCCCGCAGCTCCGGCTCGACCCTGGCCAGCACCCGGTCGACCCGCGCCCCGACCTGCCCGGGCGACTCCCCGGGATGGTCGGCGTCGCCCGGGGCGACCCCGTCGGTCCACAGGTCCCAGCCGGGGCGGGTCTCGTGGATCTCGGCGGTGGTGACCCCCTCGTACCCCCCGTACTCCCATTCGTGCAGCTCAGGCTCGGTACGTACATCGGTGAGCCCGGCGAGGCGAGCCGTATCCACGGCCCGCCCGAGCGGGCTCACCAGCGTCAGCCCGATCTTGCGCCCCGCCAGCAGCGGACGCAGCGCCCGCGCCTGCTCCTCCCCGCGCGCCGTCAGCGGCAGGTCGGTCCAGCTGGTGTGCTTTCCGGTCCGGCTCCACTCCGTCTCGCCGTGCCGGATCAGCACCAGGTCAGCCATCGCTCGCGGGCGTCGCGACGGAGGCCCGGACCGCGTCCATGTCGAGATCCCGGGCCTGCCCGATGACCTCCTCCAACCCCTGCTCGGGCAGCGCGCCGGGCTGGGCGAAAACGGCGATGTTGTCCCGCACGATCATCAGCGTCGGGATCGACTGGATGTCGAACGCGGCAGCCAGCTCGGGCTGCGCCTCGGTGTCGACCTTCGCGAAGATCAGGTCCTGGTGGCGCTCCGCGGCCTTCTCGTAAACCGGTGCGAACATCCGGCAGGGGCCGCACCAGGAGGCCCAGAAGTCGATCAGGACGAAGTCGCTGCCGGAGACGATCTCGTCGAAGTTGTCCTTGGTGAGTTCCACAGTGCTCGTACCCATGCGTCCGTAACCCCGCGCCGGTCCCCGATATTCCTGCCGGTAGCCCTCCCGCAGGTCAGCGGCCGTCGGGTGGTGGGTCCCGGGGTTTCGCGCCGGGCGCGGCCCGGTGGACGGGTTGTGCCCACCCGTTCCGCCCCCGGGAACGATTGCCCACAACCAGGTGTGCACGTCCCCGGCCTCTCCGGCGCTTGAGCCGCACCATCCAGCCCCTCCGGCGTTTGAGGAGCGGGGGTGCGGGGGCGGAGCCCCCGAAGCGGGGTCCGGGGCGCAGCCCCGGTTTCGGGAAGGGGCGGGGTGGGGGAAAGCCCCCCAGCCCACGAAATCGGTTGTCCCAAAGCCCCCGACCACTGATCGTGGTCCCAAACACCCAACACCCAACCACCCCCGGAGGGACCCACCGCCATGGCCACCGACCGCGTAGGCCCACCCCTCATCGCGGGGGAACGCGACACCCTCCGCGGCTTCCTCGACTTCCACCGCGCCACGCTCGCCCTGAAGTGTGACGGCCTCTCCGACGAGGAGCTACGGCAGCAGTCGATGCCACCCTCGACCCTCTCCCTGCTCGGCCTCGTCCGCCACATGGCCGAGGTGGAACGCACCTGGTTCCGCATCGTCGTGAACCGCGAGGACATCCCCCTCGTCTGGTCCGACCAGCGCGACTACCAGGTGGCGTACGACGCGACGAAGGCCACGAGAACCGAGGCGTTCGCCGCCTGGCAGCGCGAGGTGGAGCACGCGCGCCGGATCGAGCGGGAGGCGGAGTCGCTGGACGTCGTCGTGCACAGCGAGCGCTGGGGCAAGGACATGACGCTGCGCCTGGTCATGACCCACGTACTGCTGGAGTACGGCCGCCACAACGGCCACGCCGACTTCCTGCGCGAGGGTGTCGACGGAACAGTAGGGGCCTGACGCGCGGTCCCTGTGAGATACCCCCTCCTCCGTTCCGGCGCCCCGCCCCCTGCGTTACCGTAACCGCGATCGGAACGGAACACGGGGGTCCACAGTGGAGCTGGTGGAACATATAGCGGCAGTCCGGGACGGATCGGGCGATCCCACCGCCATGGTGGGCGAGTTCCGGCGCACCGCGGTACTGGTCCCGCTGGCCGACGACGACTTCATGACGGCGACGTACGGCGGAATCGACTGGATCTACGCCTTTACGGACGAATTCGCCCTGGCCCGCTTCGCCGAGGCCCGCGGCGCGGCGCGCGAGGAGTGGGAGTTCGCGACCGTACTGGGCGCCCGGCTGCTGGATGTGCTCGTCCCCGCGATGGACGGTCCTGCGGGGGTCGCGCTGGATGTGGCCGACGAGGACGGCTCGATGATGTTCCCGCCGGTGAAGGGGATCGTGCCGGACGAGGTGGCGGTGGATCTCACCGAAACCGAGGCCGCTGAAATCCGGGCCGAAGCCGAAGCCCGGACCAACGCCAACACCGGCACCGGCACCGACACCACCCCGGAGACCAACCGATGAGCGGCGGCGGAGGCGGAGGCAACGCCGACTTCAAGGTCACCCAGGAGTCCGTCGGCCTCATCACCAAGGGCCTGCGCGGCGCGATCGGCGAGCTGAAGGACGTGGGCAGCTCGACCGGCGCCCTCCAGGGCAGCGGTTTCCAGGACATGACGATGTCGAAGATGGAGGCCGGTGGCGGCGGTCTGGCCGACGCTTTCGAGGGGTTCTGCGACCGCTGGGAGTGGGGCGTACGGGCCCTGATCCAGGACGCCAACGAGATCGCCAACCGGCTGGGGATCGCGGCGGGCGCGTCCTGGGAGGAGGACCAGTACTGGGGCGGCACGTTCAAGGTGGCCGTGAACGCCCTCTCCCCCACCGGCAATCCGCATGCCACCGAGGAGGAGATCGCCAAGCAGAGCTGGGGCGATGTCCTCAGGCCCGACGCGCCCGACTACAGCGCCGAGTCCTGGAAGCAGGCGGGCGCCGAGATGGGCCAGACCTGGAAGGACACCGGCCGCAGCCTGATGACCGAGGGGTACGGCGGTTTCCAGACCGGTCTGGCGAACGACATCGCCGGGGTCGACGACCAGCAGTTCGACCAGGCCGTGGACGACACGTTCGGCCCCTCCCCGGAGGAACGCGCCCAAGCCCAGGCGCAACAGCAACAGAGTCAGGGCACCGGCGGGGGTGACCACTGATGGGGATCGGCGACTTCGTACCGGACCCGGTCGAGGACTTCGTCGAGGACCGGGTCGAGGACGTCGGCGACGGCATCGAGAGCGCGGGCAGCTGGACCGCGGACCGGCTGGACGACGCCGGCTGGGAGGGCGGCGCGGACTGGGTCCGCGACAAGAGCGCCTCCGCCGCCAACGCGCTCGGCGCCGACGTGGACGAGTGGCAGCTGGACCAGACCGACGACCCCAAGAAGCTGGTCCACGGCGACCCCAACAAGCTGCGGTCCACGGCCGAGCACCTGACCGACTTCGCGAAGGCGTTCAACAACGTCGGCCGCGGCCTCAAGGGCGTCGACCCCGACCAGCTGATGAAGGGCGTGTTCGCGAACGCCTTCTACAGCAGGGTCTCGGTCGAGCCGAAGAAGTGGTACAAGGCCGCCGATGCCTGCGAGAAGGCGGGCGGCGCGCTGAGCCGCTTCGCCGGGACGGTCGAGTGGGCACAGCAGCAGGCGCAGCTGGCCATCGACAAGTACAAGGCGGCGAAGAAGGCGTCCGACGACGCCCGCTCGGCGCACAACAGCAAGGTGGACGCGTACAACGCCGCCGCCATGAAGTACAACCTCCTCCCCGCCGACGAGCGCGATCCGAGCACGCTGCCGGACAAGCCCGGCGAGTTCCACGACCCGGGCGCCGAGGGCATCAAGGCGGCGGAGGACATCCTGAAAGAGGCCCGGCGGCAGCGCAACGAGGCGCACGACGCGGCCAAGAAGTCGGTGGAGGCGGCCCGTGACGAGGCGCCCGCGAAGCCGTCGTACGGCGAGCAGGTCTCGGACGGCTTCGAGGGGCTGAAGCTGGACGCCTCGCACCTGGCGGGCGGCATCATCAAGGGCACGGCGGGCGTCGTGAACTTCGCCCGCCAGGTGAACGCGCTCGACCCGTACAACCTCACCCACCCCGCCGAGTACGTCACCAACCTCAACAACACCGCGGCCGGTCTGGTCCAGATGGCCAACAACCCGGGCGGGGCGCTGAAGGGCATGTACGACTCCTTCACCAAGGACCCGGCGGAGGGCATCGGACGGCTCATCCCCGAGCTGATCGGCACCAAGGGGCTCGGCGCGGCCAAGGGGGCGGCGACCGCCGCCAAGACCGCCACAACCGCGAGCAAGGTGGAGTCCGGAGTCGCGCATCTGGCGAAGGACGGCCACACGCCGCACTCCATCCCGAACGGCGCCAAGACCCCCGGGCCCACCGACCCGGTGGACCTGGCCACCGGCCGGATGTATCTGCCGCAGACGGACGTGTCGCTGCCGGGTGTGATGCCGCTGGCGTTCACCCGGCAGGGGATGTCCGGCTACCGGGCGGGCCGCTGGTTCGGCCCGTCGTGGGCGTGCACCGCCGATGAGCGGCTGGAGATCGGTCCCGCGGGCGTCGTCTTCGTCCAGCAGGACGGGCTGCTGCTGGACTACCCGCATCCGGCGCCCGGGGTGCCGACGCTGCCGAAGGCGGGCCCGCGCTGGCCGCTGGAGCGTAACGCCGAGGGCGACTTCACGGTCACCGAGCCGGGCACCGGCCGCGTCCGGTACTTCACCGGCCCGGCGGACGGCGGCGACGGCGACGCGCCGATCGCGGAGATCAGCGACCGCAACGGGCACCGGCTGACGTTCGAGTACGGCGCGGACGGCGCCCCGGCGGCCATCGTCCACGACGGCGGCTACCACCTGAAGCTGACCACGCGGGACGGCCGGATCACCGCCCTGCACCTGGCGGGCGGCGCCCCGGACGGCTCGGACAAGGAGCTGGTGCGGTACGGCTACACCGAGGGCGATCTCACCGAGGTCAGCAACTCCTCCGGCCGCCCGATGCGGTTCGCCTACGACGACGAGCGCCGGATCATCGCGTGGACCGACACCAACGGCCACGCCTACGACTACGTCTACGACAACCGCGACCGGGTGATCGCCGAGGGCGGCACCGAGGGCCACTTCGCGGCCCGCATCCACTACGGCGCGCCCGACCCGCACACCGGTCACCGGGTCACCACGGTCACCTCCGCGGAGGGGAACACCAGCCGCTACGTGGTGAACGAGCGGTCCCAGATCGTGGCCGTGACGGATGGCTCGGGCCATACGGTCCGGACGGAGCAGGATCGTTTCGGCAGGGTGCTGTCCCGTACCGACCCGCTCGGCCGGACCGTCCGTTACGCGTACGACGCGGAGGGCCGTTGCACCCGGGTCACCGACGCCGCCGGGTACGTGTCGACCTGCACGTACAACGACCTCGGCCTTCCGCTGGAGATCGCCGAGGCGGACGGCGCGATCTGGCGCCACGAGTACGACGAACGCGGCAACCCCACCGCCCTCACCGACCCCACCGGGCACACCACCCACCACACCTACGACGAGCGCGGCCATCTCTCCGCGATCACCAACCCGCTCGGGGACACCACCCGGGTGCGCTGTGACGCGGCCGGGCTGCCGGTCGAGATCACCGATCCGCTGGGCGCCGTCACCGTCTACCACCGGGACGCCTTCGGGCGCCCCACCGCCGTGGTCGACCCGCTCGGCGCGACCACCCGCCTGGAGTGGACGACCGAGGGAAAGCTCGCCCGGCACACCGCCCCGGACGGCGCCGAACAGCGCTGGACCTACGACGGCGAGGGCAACTGCACCGCCCACGTGGACGCGAACGGCGGGGTGACCTCCTTCGAGTACGCCCACTTCGACCAGCTGGTCGCCCAGACCGGCCCGGACGGGGCCCGCTACGAGTTCACCCACGACAAGGAACTGCGCCTCACCCAGGTCACCAACCCGCAGGGCCTCACCTGGAGTTACACCTACGACCCGGCGGGCCGCCCGCTCTCCGAGTCGGATTTCGACGGCCGGACCCTGGAGTACGCGTACGACGCCTCCGGCAAGCTGGTCTCCCGTACCAACCCGCTCGGCCAGACGGTCTCCTTCGAGCGCGACGCCACCGGCCGGATCGTCCGCAAGGACGCCGCCGGCCAGGTCACCACCTACTCCTACGACCCGGTCGGCCGGCTGGCCACCGCCTTCGGGCCGGACGGCGAGGCCGTGTTCCGGCGGGACACGGCGGGCCGCCTCACCTCCGAGCTGGTCGGCGGCCGCACCCTCACCCACACCTACGACGCGCTCGGGCGGCGCACCGGGCGGACCACCCCCTCCGGCGCCACGTCCACGTTCACCTACGACGCGGCGGGCAACCGCACCGCGCTGACCACCTGCGGCCACACCCTCGCCTTCGACCGCGACGCCCTCGGCCGCGAAACCGGCCGCCACGTCGGCGACGGCCTCACCATCGCCCAGGTCTGGGACCCGGCGGGCCGACTGGCCGAGCAGACCGTCACCGGCCCCTCGGCCCGGCCCCTCCAGCACCGCGCCTACACCTACCGCGCCGACGGCCACCTGGTCGGCCTCGACGACCGGCTCGGCGGCTCCCGCCACTTCGACGTGGACGCCGCCGGGCGCGTCACCGCCGTCCACGCCAAGAACTGGACCGAGACCTACGCGTACGACGAGGCGGGCAACCAGACCCACGCCTCCTGGCCCGACCGGCTCCCCGGCGCCGACGCGACGGGCCCGCGCGAATACCGGGGCACCCGGATCGCCCGCGCGGGCCGGGTCCGCTACGAACACGACGCGGCGGGCCGCGTCACCCTCCGCCAGAAGAACCGGCTCTCCAAGAAGCCCGACACCTGGCGCTACACCTGGGACGCCGAGGACCGGCTGACCTCCGTCACCACCCCCGACGGCACCGTCTGGCGCTACCTCTACGACCCCCTCGGCCGCCGCCTCGCCAAGCTGCGCCTCGGCGAAGACGGCGTCTCCGTCGTGGAGCGGGTGGACTTCACCTGGGACGGCAACACCCTCGTCGAGCAGACCACCGCCGCCCCCGGGCTGCCCGACCCGGTGACCCTCACCTGGGACCACGAGGGCCTGCGCCCGGTGGCCCAGACCGAGCGCATCACCGACGCCACCACCCAGGCCGAGATCGACCAGCGCTTCTTCGGCATCGTCACCGACCTGGTGGGCACCCCCAGCGAACTCGTCGACGAATCCGGCGAGATCGCCTGGCGCACCCGCGCCACCCTGTGGGGCACCACCACCTGGTCCCGGCACAGCACCGCGTACACCCCGCTGCGCTTCCCCGGCCAGTACTACGACCCGGAGACCGGCCTCCACTACAACCACCACCGGTACTACGACCCGGAGACGGCCCGCTACGCCACCCCGGACCCGCTCGGCCTGGAGGCCGCCCCCAACCCCGCCGCGTACGTCCCCAACCCGCACGCGGCGATCGACCCGCTGGGCCTGTGCCCCAAGCTCCCCCACGAACAGCCCCCGCAGGGCACCTTCGGGCCCAGCCCCGGCCCGTACAGCCGCGCCGACGGCGAGGTGGTGCTCAGCGGTCACGGCGGCATCTCCGCCAAGCACGGCGTGCTGACCACCGTGCCCGAGGGAACGAGCGTCGCCCTCTACAGCAGGCACGGGGAAAGCATCTCGGACTTCCTGGGCAATCAGATCGAGACCGGAAATCCCACCCCGGTACGGGTCTACGGGCCCGGCGAACATCTGCCGGATTACACCCTCTTCCCGCCCAAGGGCCTGAATATCGAGGGAACGCCCGTCACCGTGGACAAAGCGACACCCCTTTCCCATCTGCTCCAGCCCAACATGGGCCGCGTACACTGGGCCGCTTGCCGATCCCTCATGGATTGAGCCCCTCACGTATTCAGAGAGGAAATGGTGCTGTGACACGGTACGAGGACGGCTCCCCGTACGCATACACTCCCGGAACGGTCCCGCACGGGGTCGAGGCGGTCAACGTCGGCTGGCTGGAGAAGGATTCCGAATTCCCGCGCGGTGAGGCACCGGCGGAATTCGTCCAGTCGCTGGCGCTGCTGTGCCGGGACGATTCCCGTAACGCCATGCGCGGCCTGTTCCCCTGCCAACTTCCGCACCAGCAGGACCCCGGATATCCGGTGAGCATCACCGTCGGCACCCAGGAAGTCGTCCTCGGGAATGCCGAAGTGCGGGTCGTGGACCAGAACGGCAGGTGGCTGATCGCCCCGAATCTGGTCCACCACTACGTCACCGCGCACTCCTACCTTCCGCCGGCGGAGTTCGTCGAAGCGGTGACGGCCCGCCGAAGCGCCCCTCGGTAATAAGCGGTTCTTCACGCGTAGTCGGCGCCGAGGGTGACGTCCCGCCAGCCCTCGAACCCGGCCCGCAGGGTGTCCAGCCTGGCGGTGGCGATGTCGTACGCCGACCTGCCCAGCAGCAGCCGCAGCGGCGGCTCCTCCGCCCGGACCGCGCCGATGATCGCTTCGGCGGCGCGGTCCGGATCGCCGGGCTGACGGCCGTACGTGGCCAGGGTGCTCGCGCGCCGGGCGCCCGCGGTCTCCGCGTAGTCGTCGAGCACGGTCGCCGACTGGCGCATCGAAGGCCCGGACCAGTTGGTGCGGAAGCCACCGGGCTCGACGATCGTCACCTTGATGCCCAGCGGGGCGACCTCGGCCGCCAGGGACTCGGAGAGGCCCTCCACGGCGAACTTGGTGGCGTGGTAGTAGCCGGTGGCGCCGAAGGCGGCCAGCCCGCCGACCGAGGAGACGTTCACGATGTGGCCGGAGCGGCGGGCGCGCATACCGGGCAGGACGGCCCGGGTGACCTCGGCCAGTCCGAAGAAGTTGGTGTCGAACAGGGCGCGGACCTCATGCTCCTCGCCCTCCTCGACGGCGGCGAGATAGCCGTATCCGGCGTTGTTGACCAGCACGTCGATGCGCCCGAAGGCCGTCTCCCCCTCCTTGACGGCCTCCGCGACCCTGGCGGTGTCGGTGACGTCGAGCGCGAGGGCCAGGGCACGGTCCCCGTGCCGGGCGACGAGATCGGCCACCGTCGACGGATCACGGGCGGTGACCACGGCACGCCCGCCACCTTCGAGGACGGCGATGGCGAGGGCACGGCCGAGGCCGGTGGAGCAGCCGGTGATGAACCATACGGAGTCGTTGGTGCTCATGCGAAAAAGCCTTTCTGATCTTGCTGCTCTTGCTGCTCTTGCTGCGATGCCTGGGGGCTGCCGTCCCCGGCGGTGAGACTCCCGAGGAGCGACAGCGCGTGTTCGGAGGGACTGCCCGGGGCGGCCTGGTAGACGACCAGCTGCTGGCCGGGGGCGCCGTTCACCGTCAGCGACTCGTAGTCCAGCGTCAGCTCGCCGACCACGGGATGCCGGAAACGCTTGGTCTCGTGCGCCTTCTGGCGGATGTCATGGCGGGCCCACAGCCGCCGGAACTCCTCGCTGCGCAACGACAGTTCGCCGACCGCCTCGATCAGCTGGGGGTCGTCGTAGTCGGTGCCGACGGCCGCCCGCAGCCCGGCGACGGTGCTGACGGCCACCCGGTCCCAGTCCGGGTAGAACTCCTTGGCGTCCGGATCGAGGAACACCAGCCGCAGCAGATCCCCGCTGTGGGCGTGGCCCTCGAACAGGGCCCGGCCCAGGGCGTTGTGGGCGAGCACGGTCAGACAGCGCCCCAGCACCACGGCCGGGGTCCGGTGCCAGCCCTCCATCATCCGCAAGAGCACCGGGCTGACCCGCTCACCGCGCCCGCCCTTCCGGCGCCGCGCCGCGGGCACGGGACGCGCCAGCTGATGCAGATGGGCCACCGCGTCCTCCTCCAGCCCCAGCACCCGGGCCAGCGCGTCGACCACCTGCGCCGACGGATGCCGCTCCCGGCCCTGCTCCAGCCGTACGTAGTAGTCGGTGCTCACCCCGGCGAGCATCGCCACCTCTTCCCGCCGCAGCCCGGCCACCCGGCGCCGCGCACCGGCGGGAAGCCCCAGGTCCTCGGGCCGCAGCAGCTCACGGCGGGCGCGCAGGAACTGCCCGAGCAGGTTCTCGCTGTCCATGGCTTCGACGCTACGCCGCCGCGCCGCCGTCGGGGGCGCCGGAAGGTGGCCGTAATCCTCCTAGGATGACGCCGCCAAGGTGGATCGCGGCCTGGAGCCACCCCCGGCCCCCGGCAACGCTGGCCCCATGACCACGCGAAACCACCCCTTGTCCGACCGAACCGCGGTGATCACGGGCGCCACCAGCGGAATCGGCGCCGCCACCGCCCGCCGCCTGGTGGCCGACGGGGCACACGTCGCCCTCCTGGGCCGCCGCGAAGACCGCCTCAAGGCCCTGGCCGACGAGCTGCGCCCCACGGCCCCCGGCACGGTCCTCCCCCTGGCCGTGGACCTGACCGCCCCCGAGGCCCTCGCCACCGCCGCCCGCACGATCCGTTCCACCCTCGGCCACGTCGACCTGGTCGTGGCCAACGCCGGCGTGATGCTCGGCGCCCCCTTCGAGACCGCGGCCACGGACGAATGGGACCGCATGCTCGATACCAACCTGCGCGCCCTGCTGCACACCGCCCGCGCCTTCACCGACGACCTCATCGCCACCGCCGCCGAGGGCCGCCCCGCGGACCTCGTCCACGTAGGCTCCGTGGCCGGGCACGTCCTCTACCCCAACTGGTCCGTCTACGCCGCCACCAAGGCCGCCGTGGCCCACCTGACCCGCAACCTGCGCGCCGAACTCGGCCCGCGCGACGTGCGCGTGAAGAACGTGGAGCCGGGCGTCACGCTCACCGAACTGGGCGAGGAAATGCACGACAGGGACATGCGCCAAACCCTCACCCGCATGCGCACCACCCTCCACCCCCTCACCCCCGAGGACGTAGCGGAAGCGATCGCCTTCGCGGTGGCGGCCCCGCCGCACGTGAACATCGCCGAACTGGTAGTCGTCCCGGTCCAACAGGGCTGACGGCCAGGCGGCTGCCTGCTCCGGACGTCCCGGAGCAGGCAGCCGCCCCTCGGGATCACACAGTGGCGACGTACCCCACCGCGATCGCGCCCCCGAGCGGCACGACGGCGTCGATGAGCCGCGCCCACCCCAGCACGTGCCGCTGCCCCGCCCGGCTACCATCACTCCCCGACACCACCCGCCCACCGGAAGCGACCCGCATGACCAGCCGCCCCGCGACCACAACCCTCTGGCGCCCCACCGGCCCCAAGGAGCTGGACCTGGTCCGCGAACTGAACTGGCGCGCCTGGCCACCCCGCCTCCCCGAGCAGCCGATCTTCTACCCGGTGCTCAACGAGGACTACGCGATCAAGATCGCGAGGGACTGGAACGTCAAGCACGACGGCGCGGGCTACGTCACCCGCTTCGAGGTCGAGTCCGACTTCCTGGCCCGCTACCCCGTTCAGCAGGCGGGCGGGAAGACCATCCTCGAGCTCTGGGTCCCGGCCGAAGACCTCGACGAGTTCAACGCCCACATCGTCGGCGAAATCCACGTGGTCCACGAGTTCCGCTAAGGGGTAGCCGCTACCACAGCTCAACCCGACGAGCCCCCACAACCCCACTGATACGCCTCACCACCTCCTCGGCAGCCATAACCCCCACCTGCCGCCCACCCCGCAGCCGCAGCGCCACGTGCCCCTCGGCGGCTTCCTTCGCGCCGATCACCACCTGATACGGCACGAGCCGGGCGCCCCGGACCCGAGCCCCCAGCGACCCGCGCTCCGGCCCGTCGACCCGCGCCCGCAGCCCCTGCTCCACACACCGCTCCACAAACACCTCGGCATGTCCCGCCTCCCCCTCGGACACCGGCAGAACCACCACCTGCACGGGCGCGAGCCACCCCGGAAACGCACCCCCATACACCTCCACGAGCTGGGCGACAGCCCGCTCGACACTGCCGATGATGCTGCGATGAACCATCACCGGCCGGTGCTTCGCACCATCAGCCCCGACGTACTGCAAACCGAACCGCTCCGGCTGGTGGAAATCCACCTGGACAGTCGACAAAGTCGACTCCCGCCCGGCCCCATCGGCAACCTGCACATCGATCTTGGGCCCATAAAACGCGGCCTCTCCCTCCCCCACCTCGTACGGCACCCCGACCCGCCGAAGAACCTCCCCCAACACCCCAACCGACCGCTCCCACACCTCAGAACCCGCCACGAACTTCCCACCGTCCCCCGGCAACGAAAGCCGATACCGCACCGCCCGGATCCCCATCGCCTCATACGCCCGCCGAATCATGCCCAGCGCGCCCTCCACCTCCCCCGCGACCTGCTCGAGAGCACAGAAGATGTGCGCGTCGTTGAGCTGCATCGCCCGCACCCGAGTCAACCCACCGAGCACCCCCGACAGCTCGCCCCGGTACATCCCACCCAACTCCGCCATCCTCAGCGGCAGCTCGCGATAGCTATGCGAACGCGACCGGAAGATCACCGCATGGTGCGGACACAGACTCGGCCGCAGCACGACCTCCTCACCGCCCACGTCCATCGGCGGAAACATGTCGTCGCGGTAGTGCGCCCAGTGCCCCGACACCTCGTACAGCTCCCGCTTACCGAGCACCGGCGAATACACATGCCGATACCCCGCCCGCCGCTCCTCCCCCCGGATGTACTCCTCCAACGCCTCCCGAACAGCCGCCCCATCAGGCAACCAGTACGGCAGCCCCGCCCCAATCAGCGGATCGGTGTCGAACAACCCCAACTCGCGGCCCAGCTTGCGGTGGTCATGCATGGCGTTCCCCTCTCGTCTGCCGAGACGAGCGCCACCACAAGCAGAAGCCCCGGGGCACTCGCCCCGGGGCTTCGGATCAAGACATCGATCAGCGCGCCGGGACTCTCTCCGGCGTCGTCGTCATACCAGCGCGCTTCATGCCGAGACCGTACCAAGCCCCGGTCTTCCCCGCCCGCCCTTTTTCACCCCGAACACCGCCCCACCCTCCCCAGGCCCGTCCAGCGAGACACTCTGACCACGCTGCCTGCCGCCGAAGAGGCGGGACACCGCAGCCGCCTTCCGCGTGGTGTCAGTTCTCCAAGGCCGGAGAGCCGGTCGGGGTGGGGCGCGTGGCGCTGCGGTAGGTGGAGATTCCCACGGCCAGCAGCCAGTAGCTGAAGATCGCGCCCATCAAGGCGGTGGTGCCCCAGCCGTTCGCCGCGTAGAAGTTGGCGGGGGTGTTGCCGAAGAACAGAGACGGCACGAAAGCCAGATTGACCCCGGCCAGGACGTATGCCGACCGGCTGGTCCACCTCGGGAGAAGGTTCGTGCGGGAGATGACGTAGCCCACCGAGGCCAGGAAGAAGGCCAGCATGAGGCGGGAGATCGACCCGTAGAGGATGTATGTGCCGCTGACCGTGATGGTCGGATCGATCGCGTGGTCGACGGCGATGACCGCGCCGGCCTCCAAGCCGCTGGAGACCAGGGTGACCGTCACGTAGACCATTCCCGTGGCAAAGGCCATCGAGCCCACCCACTCATACGCGGGGCTCACGCGTTTGACCAGTTCACGAAAGGCCGTCACGAACACGATCAGGAACGCGAGCGCGACAATCCCGATCAGCAGCCTGGCCAGGACGTTCGAGTCCGGCGGCGGACCCGAGTAGATGAAGTACAGGGGCACTTCGACAATGATGGCGGCAGCTGTGGAGATGCCTGCTATGCCGGTGATGCGTCTGGCAAAGGTCTCGTTCATGAGCTGCCCCCGGGTTCTCTATGTGGCGGATTCCTCGTCGGTTCATCTGCTGACGAGATAAATCCTGCCGATCGAGACGCTCGTCGTCGGTGGGCCTGAACACCGGATATGGGGTGGCCCTACCGACACCCTCCTCGGCGGGATGGTCTCCGCGCATGCGGTGCTGGCGCCCGTTCGTCACCATGGTGGTCGCCGCAGAGGGTCCGGCATCAGCCGGGGCTGGAGCGGCCGTGGCATCGCCGAGCCCGACCCCATCGACGCCACCCGGCTCGAGAACGAACTCGTCGCGATGCTCACCCGCTACCTCACCCTCGGGTAGGTCCGGGCGCCGGACGCAGACCGCGCAGCAGCACGGTGAGTCCGCCGATGAACTCCTGCTCTGCGCTGACGTTCCGCGCGTGCCGAGCGGTTTCGCTCATGTGCGGGAACTCGTCCGGCGGGAGGGCGGAGACGGCGACCGTGCCCTCGCCGGACAGGGGCCCGAGGTGTTCCAGCTGGATCGCCCCGATGACGTAGGCGAGCAGACTGCGCAGCGCGATGACCCGTTGCTCGCCCGCGAAGCCCGCCTCGGTGAGGATGGCGAGCACCGTCTCCGACCAGCGCAGCACGCCGGGAGAGTGGTGCCGGTGGGTGAGCGTCAGCGGGACGACCGACGGATGGGCGCCCACGGTGTCGCGCAGGCGCCGCACCATGACCTCGACGCGCGCACGCCATGACGCGTCCGGGGGCGGCGGCTCGGTGTCGACGGCGCCGAGTACGAGCTCCACGACGAGCCGCTCCAGTTCCTCGCGGTCGCGCACGTACCGGTAGAGAGCCATCGCGCTCAGGCCGAGTTCCTTGGCGACCGTACGCATCGACAACGCGGCGAGTCCGTCGCGGTCGATGACGGTCAGCGCGGCGGCGGAGATCTGCCCGGGGGTGAGGGAGCGGGGTCGTGGCATGAGGGTTGACAGCGTACGGCATACGCTTACGCTCGTAGGTGTACGGCATACGCCTACGAAGGGGGAACCACATGTCCCAGCCCCGCACGGCCCTGAAACGCAGAATCCTGCGCCCCGGCGATCAGGTCGCCACCCGCGCGCTGAGCCCCGTCACCGGACCCGCGCTCACCGTCCCCGCGCCCGACGGGCGCCTCACCCACCTTCAGTTCCGCCGCTTCGCGGGCTGCCCCGTCTGCAATCTGCACCTGCGTTCGGTGACCGTCCGGCATCCGGAGATCGAGGCGGCGGGCATGCGCGAGGTCGCGGTCTTCCACTCCCCCGCCGGGGAACTGCGGCCGTACGCGGACGCGCTCCCGTTCGCTCTGATCGCCGACCCCGACAAGCGCCTGTACGCGGAGTTCGGCGTCGAGTCGGCGCCCCGCGCGCTGCTGGACCCCCGGGCGTGGCTCCACGTACTGCGCGCGATCCTGCGCAGTACGGCGATGCTGGTGCGCGGACGCGAAGGTCTCCCGTCCCGGCGTCAGCCGCACGGCCGCCTCGGCCTCCCCGCGGACTTCCTCATCGCCCCCGACGGGACCGTCCTGGCCGCGAAGTACGGCGAGCACGCATACGACCAGTGGACGGTGGACGAGCTGCTGGACCTCGCCTCCCGCGCGCCCCGGTCGTAGGCGCAGTCGCGGCCGCACCGGGTATCGCGGCCGCACCGGGTAAGGCGCTGAGGGCCGGGAAGGAGCGGCTTTCGGCTTTCCTCACCATTGGTGCCTGCCATAGTGAGCCCATGACCGACGCGTACGAGCGGATGATGCAGGCCAACCAGGCGAACTGGGACGCCCGGACCCCCGTCCACCTCGCCAGCCGGTTCTACGGGGTCGACGAAGATCCCGACCCGTCCCGCTGGTTCGCCCCGTGGGAGTGGGACGACCTCGGCGAGCTGGCCGGGCGCGACGTACTGCACCTCCAGTGCCACCTCGGCACGGAGACGATCGCCTTCGCGCAGCGCGGGGCGCGGACCGTCGGGCTCGACTTCTCCGCGGCGTCCGTGGCGGCGGCGACCGGCATCGCGGCGCGGGCGGGCGTCGATGTGACGTACGTACGGGCCAATGTGTACGACGCCGTGGAGGCCCTCGACGGGCGGCGGTTCGACGTCGTCTACACCGGCAAGGGCTCCTTGTGCTACCTCCCCGACCTGGACCGCTGGGCGGGCACCGTCGCCGAGCTGCTGCGTCCCGGCGGCCACGTGTACATCGCGGAGTTCCACCCGCTGCTCAACGCACTCGGCCCGAAGCCCGCCCCCGGAGAGGGACCCGAACTCCTGCTCCGGCACGACTACTTGGGCGGCAGCGGCCCGGTGCACCGCGACGCGACGCACACCTACACGGACGGCCCGGCCGTCGAGGGCGCCACCGACAGCTACGAGTGGATGCACGGGCTGGACGAGGTGATCAACGCCCTGGTCGGAGCGGGTCTGAGCATCCGGCGGCTGCGCGAGTCGACTGAACTGCCCTGGCCCCGCTGGCCCCACATGACGCGCACCGCATCGGGCTGGTGGCAGCTGCCGGAGCCGCGGATCCCGCTGCTGTACGGGCTTCTGGCGTGCCGTTGAGCGAGGGGCCCGGAGTGGGGCGGAGTGGGGCGGCCGCTGACCCGCGGTGGCGAGCGCTGACCGGGGAAAGTGTTCCAATGTTGTACGAATGACGAAACAGTGGCGGGAGCGAAGAGTCCAGTCATCGGCTGGTCCACAAAAACATAGGGCCTCAAGAGGAGACCGCATGCCACCCGCCGCTTCCCCGCGTCTGTCCGTTGTCCTCGATACGGATCCCGGGGTGGATGACGCCTGGGCGATCTTGTATCTGGCTGCCCAGCCGGACGTCGAGATCGTCGCCATCGGGGCCGCGCACGGCAACGTGCCCACTGCCACCGCGGCGGCCAACGCGTTACGCGTGCTCGACGTCGTCGGCCTGGACCACATACCGGTTGCCGTCGGGCATCCGACGCCTCTTCAACAGCCCTTGGAGACATCCGAGTTCGTTCATGGCAAGGATGGTCTCGGCGGCGGCGCCGGTCCTACGTCACCGCGCCGGACCAGCCCGGAGTCGGCGGCGGAACAGCTCGTGCGCCTGGCCAGACAACGCCCGGGCGAACTGACGTTGCTCGCGCTGGCCCCGCTGACCAACATCGCCCTCGCCCTCCGAACGGAGCCGAACCTCCCTCGCCTCCTGCGCCGCGTGGTGCTCATGGGCGGCGCCTTCCATGTCCCGGGGAACGTCACCGCCTGGGCCGAGGCGAACTCCGCTCATGATCCGGAGGCAGCGGAAGAGGTGCTGCGCGCGGGGTTCGACCTGACCATGGTGCCGCTGGACATGACCGAACACGCATGGGCTGACGACCTCTGGCTGAAGCGGATCGCGGATGCGGACACCCCGGCGGCTCGCTTCGCAACCTCCGTACTCGACGCCTACGTTGCCCTCTACAGCAGCGCCCGCGGCACCGTCGGCTGTGTCCTGCACGATCCGCTCGCCGCCGCCATCATGGTCGACGAGTCCTTGGCCACCTACGAGGAGCGCCAGGTCATGGTCGAGCTCGCGGGGCACACGCGTGGCGCCACGCTGCTCGACGAACGGAAGTTCACCATCAGCCACGGCGGCATCCCCGACCAACGGCCTCCGGTCCGGATAGCCGCCACCGTGGATGCCGCCACCGCCATGGGCCGTATCCACCGCGCTTTGGCCACCCCCTGAGGCCGTCTTCTGAGCCCACGGGCCCATGGCCGCCGGTCACCGGTCGCCGGTCGCCGGTCGCCGGTCGCCGGTCGCCGGTCGCCGGGGCTACGGTGCCACCCGCGCCACGCCTCCCGTCTCGAGGGCCGTCCAGAGGGCGCCGTCGGGGCCCAGGGTGATGCCGTGCGGTTCGGAAGACGGTGACGGCAGGTCGTACGCGGCGATCTGGGCGATCTCAGCTGTCTCGCCGCTCGCGGTGATGTGACCCACGCGGTTGGCTCCCCACTCGGTGAACCAGCACTCCCCGGTGGACACCGCGACGATGGCGTGGGGCTTGGCGGCGCGATCGGGGAGCGGAAACTCCTCGATGCGGCCGTCCATCGTGATCCTGCCGATCTGGCCCGCCGCGATCTCGACGAACCACACGGCGGTGCCGTCGCTGGTGATGCCCACGGGTGCGGCGCCCGGCGTGGGCAGTGGGTGTACGGCGGTGTCGCCGTCGGTGGTGATGCGGCCGATGGCGTTCGCCTGGTTGAGGGTGAACCACAGGGCGCCATCGGGGCCTGCGGTGATCGCCGAGGGAAAGCCGCCCTCGACGGGCAGGGTGAACTCGGTGATCTCGCCGTTGTCGGTGATACGGCCGATCCGGTCGGTGTTCATTTCCGTGAACCACACCGCACCGTCCGGACCGGCGGTGATGCCGTAGGGGCCGCTGTCAGGCGTCGGCACGCGAAAGGATTCCGCTTCGCCGTTGACGGTGATGCGGCCGATCCGGTGGTCCTCGTACCGGGTGAACCACAGGTCGCCATCGGGCCCGGGGGCGATGACCGTAGGACGGCACGTCGGCGAGTCCAGGGGGTACTCGCGGAGTTGGCCGTCGAGGGTGAGCCGCGCGATGCGACCACGGTGCACGAGGGTGAGCCACAGGGCACGGTCGGGACCGGCCGCGATGCCGTAGGGCCCGGCGTCCTGGTCCGCCACCGGGATCTCCGTGATGGCTGGGGCGGGGCGTTCGCTCTCTGTTCCGGTCACCACCGCACCCTGCCGAGGAGAGGGCGGCGCGTGCAACTGCTTTTCCCGGCGTCACCGGGCCCCTTTGGGGCCAGCACTCGCCCATCCCGACCCCCAGCCGGGGCCGACAACGCACAGGGGTCGGGCCCGATGTCAGTGGTGCCTGTCAGGCTCGATCCGTCCGTCCCCGGCCAGGAAGGCAGACGATGACCGACACACCCGCCCCCGAGCACTACGCACCGCGGTGGGACAACGACGCCCGCCCGACCCCGCCCAGCGTCGGTGGCGAAAGGGAGACCCTGAGCGCCGTCCTGGACTGGCACCGGGCAACCTTCGAGCTCACGGGCGGTGCTGGGACGGCTGTCCGAACGGGCGGTCGACGATCGCCTCTCGCGAGCGTTCCGCTGGCGAGGACGGACTACTGACGACGACCCCGACCAGGACTTCGACACCCTGGACGGTGACGTCGACGAAGCCTTCGCCGTCTGGCGGGCGGAATGCGAGCACTCCCGACACATCACGGCTGCTGCCGCCTCGCTGGATGAAACGGGGATCCGCAAGAGCACCGGCGAGCCGATCTCCCTGCGCAGGATCATGGTGGACATGATCGCCGAGTACGCACGGCACAACGGCCACGCCGATCTCCTGCGCGAGCGCATCGACGGCTCCACCGGGATGTGAGCCGCCGATTGAACACGCCACGGCCAGGGTCTGGTCAACGCGTCTTGTAGGCGCCTCCGTTCACGTTCAGCACCTGGCCCGTGATGTGGCGGGCCGCCGGGGAGGCGAGGAAGGCCACCGCTTCCGCGATGTCCGCGGGCGAGCCCGGGCGGCCCGTGGCGGTGGAGGCGATCAGCCACTCGCGGCGTTCGTCCGTGAGCTGGTCGCGGAAGAACTCGGTGTCGGCGATGTAGCCGGGCGAGACCACGTTGGCGGTGATTCCGCGCGGGCCGAGCTGACCGGCCAAGTCGACGTTCCATGCCGCGAGTCCGGCCTTGGAGGCGCCGTAGGCACCGGCTCCCTGGTCGGCAGCGATCGACCCGATGTGCACGACCGCGCCGCCGGAGGCGAGCCGTTCGTCCACGCACCTTGTCGTCAGCGCGGCGCTGACGAGGTTCGCGTCGAGGTTGGCGCGGAAATCGCGGGCATAGGAGGCGAGGTCCGACTTTCCGTCGGCGTCGAAGTCGGTGTTGCCGCCCGCGTTGTTGACCAGCACGTCGAGCCGGTCGGGCAGCTCGGCCAGCAGCTCGATGAGGGCTCCGGGCTCCGTGTGATCGCAGACCACGGCGCGGACGCCCGTCTCGTCCGCCAACTCCTTGAGCGGGCCGGGGCGGCGACCGGTGACGATCACGTGGTCCCCGCGCTCGGCGAAGTGCCGGGCGACCGCGCGGCCGATACCCGTACCGCCGCCGGTGATCAGAATGTTGCGTGACATAAACTGGCCTCCGATCGCGTGTTCAGATCTAAATTTAGACCTAAACGTATCTGAGGAGAGGTGCCATGCCAAACGAACCCAGGGCGGGAGGCAACGACGAGCAGCCGGTGGACGACACCGAGCACGACCACGCACGGGACATCGCCGCCGCCTGGGAGCGGGAGCGCCCCGGGACCCCGGTCTCCTCGATCCGGATCGTCACGCCGATCTGGCAACTGGCCAAGCTCTTCGGCGACGACCGGCGCCGGGTCCTCACCCAGGCCGGGGTGGACGCCGCCACCCTCGACCTGCTGAGCGTCCTGCGCCGCAGCGGCCCCCCGTACACGCTCAGCACCCGCGAGCTCAGCCGCCGCTCCCTGGTCACGGCGGGCGCCATCTCGCAACGCACCGCCCGCGCCGAACGCGAGGGGCTGGTCACCCGCCAACCCGTCCCAGGCCGCCTCCGTACGGTCGAGGTCACCCTGACCCCGGCGGGCCACGAGCTGGTCGAGGCGACCGTCGACCAGGTGCTCGGCCGCGAGTCCGAGTTGATCGACGGCCTGACCCCCGACGAGCAGGCCCACCTCACATCGCTCCTGCACCGCCTCCTCCAGGACGTGCAGCACCGCCTCGGCGACAGCCAGATCACCCACGTCGGCCAGGAGTAGCGTCAGGCCCTGCTGTCATGCACGGCGGGTTTTCCTACGACCCGGCAGCGACCCCCTGGACGCCCTGCGGGCCGTCCACGGGCTCCTGGGGGTTCTGCGGCCTGTCGGCGAGCTTGAGCCAGACCACTCCGGCGATGATGACGCCCAACCACAAGGCCCGGGCCGGGGTGAGCGTCTCGTCGAAGAAGACGGGCCCGAGGAGCGCCGCGCCGACCGCGCCGATTCCCGCCCAGACGGCGTAGCCGATTCCGACGTCGATGGTGCGCAGTGCGACGCTCAGCGCGTAGAGCGTCAGAAGGAAGAACACGACAGCGACCAGCGACCACGTCAGACGGGTGAAGCCGTGGCTGCCGCCGACGGAGAGCGCGTAGCCGACCTCGAACCCTCCGGCGAGGAGGAGCATGAGCCAGGATTGCGCCGAGTTGCGATGGGTGTGGGACATGTCCGTGAGTCCTTTCGCTGGATGAATCAGGTGGTGGCGGAGCCCTCAGGCGACACCGCTGAGCTGGAGGCCGACGACCCCAGCGATGACGACGGCGACGCCGATCGCCTTGCGCCAGTTCAGGCGCTGACCGAAGAGCAGCGCCCCGAGAACGGTGATGCCGATACCGGCAACGGACGTCCACAGGGCGTAGCCGACGCCGACGTCGAAGGTGAGCAGCGCCTTGCTGAGGAAGTAGGTCGCGATGGCACCGCTGAGCAGGGTTGCGACAGTCCACCGGCGGTTGGCGAAGCCCTCGGCCTTGCCTGCTGCGATGGCGACGGTGATTTCGAAGATGACGGCGATGGCGAGGTAGAGCCAGTGCATGGGTAGTCCTTGTCTCAGGCCGCAGTCAGGCGGAGCAGGATGACACCGCCTATGTATTTGCTTGTACGTGCATGTTCTTGGAGGGCAGGCGAGCCCATTGAGCGGGCTGAAGCGGAGTAAGCTTGCATGCACATGTATCTTGTTGTCAACGCACCGCCTGAGAGGGAGCCGCCCCATGACCACGACTTCCCATGCGTCGGCCGCCTCGTCCGACCAGGCCATGTGGGGCAGGATCCTCACCTTGCACGCGCAGGTGGAGCACCAGCTCACCCAGGCCCTACAGCGCAAGCACGGAATGGGGCTCTCCGAGTTCCGCGCCCTGGAATGCCTCGTCCAGGCCAAGGACGGCGAGCTGCGCATGCAGGAACTCGCCGACAAGATCGGCCTCGGGCAGAGCTCGGTGACCCGGCTGGTCGGTCGGCTCTTCTCGGCCGGCTTCGCCTTCCGGGACCTGTGCCCCGACGACAAGCGCGGTGTCTACGCCGTCATCACCGACGACGGCAGGCAGCGCTACGCCGACGCGCGCGGCACCTACTCCGAGGTCCTCAGCGCGGCGCTGAACACCGCGGGCGCCACCCCGGAGTTGGCCGGTACGGTCCAGGCGCTGCGCAGCGCCCGCTGACTCGGAGGTCACGGCGGCCGGGATCAGCCCGTGCCGGGACCGGCCCGCCCCAGGACTCCCCGCTCGTACGCCTTCGCCACCGCCGCCGCGCGGTCGTTCGCGCCCAATTTGGCGTACAGGTGGGTGAGGCGGGCCTTCACGGTGGCCTCGCCGATGAAGAGCTCGCGGGCGATCTCGCGGTTGGAGGTGCCCCTGGCGACCAGGGCAACTCGCCTTGGTCGGCGGTCCACCGCACCTCTTCGCAATCGGACTGCTGGTTCTTCTTCGGCGGAATCTCCAGTACGGGGCCGCGCCAGCTTCCGAGCAGCCTCCCGCCCCGGCAGGACGCGCCGGGGCACGGTGCCCGGCCACCTCTACGGCTACCAGCTCGCGCACGGCGTGATCCCTCGTCTGGGCTGGGACAACGACAGCCCCACCGCCTGCCACACCTGTGACAACCACTCGTGCCAGCAGCCAAGGCACCTCCGGCTGGGCACACCAGCAGAGAACCGCGCCGAATGGCTCGCCCGCGGCCCGCCGGACGTTCCCGCGCGATCGGTGCAGCCATTCGTGCCGGTCCGGGCCAACCATGAGTCCGACCAGGAAGTCGGTAAAGGCGACGCGAACGCGCACAGTTCGAGTTGACCTCCCAGGCCGAAAGAAAAGCACCGGGCGACGCAGCTCGAAAGAGCCGCCCGGAGAATACGACCTCGAACAGAAGCGGAAAGTATGGTTCGAGGCATTCGCCGCAATCCAGGTGCGGCCGGGACAGAAGGGCAACAAGACGCCCGACCCCAAGAGATCGCCGACGGGGGCTACCCGGGCACCGGACTCGTCATCCCGCACCGCCGCGAGCGCGGCCAGGCCGAACTCCCGGACTGAACACGGCAACTTCTGGGAGGTACTGCTGTACGGGCAGCTCGGCCGGCACCGGTCGGTGATGTTCGACCTCGCGGAGAAGCTGAAGTTCACCGCGACATGCGAGGACGGACGGGTGCTGTCCGCGGCGAGTACATCAGCACGCTCGGCGAGGACGGCAAGACCGTCGGCATCTCCTTCGCCACGCAGAACTGGCGCAAGGCCGTGCTCGACAAGACACGGCCGGGACGGTTCGTCCGCAAGCACTTCGTGGCGATGGTCTTCACCCACCTCGCCGAGGAGCTGCGCACCGGAGACGTCGCGGTGGTCGGCTCGGAGGAGTACGCGGACTGGTCCGAGCAGCTGCTCGCGTGGGAGAACGTGCAGGACAAGCTCGCCGACTACCTGGTGGAAATCGGACCGTGCGAGGAGGGCGAAACCAGCGGCTTCGATGCCGCGTCCTTCCGCCGGCAGCTGGAGGACACACTGCGGTCCGCCGCCGCGGCGGCAAACCCGGATGCCGGAGCGCACCCTGATGGGGATCGTGGCCCGCACCGCGTGCTGGGTGGATTGGTGCGACGCTTCGGCCCGCCCTCGGGCAACGACCCGAAACGTGATGATCCGTTCGTCCGCTACGTGCTCACCACCTTCGTCAAGGGCACCAACATGGGCCCGTACGAGGCGGCCAAGCACATCCCCGGGGTGTCTGGGCATGAGCTGTCGTACGTGGCGAACCGGCACCCTGGTCAACGCGCACGCCCGTCTCGGCATCTCCCAGGCATGGGGGCGACGGCACCGCCGTGGCGGCGGACGGCACCCCCATGGACACCTACATCGCGCCGTACACACACTTCATCCCGTGCGGGGTATGGGAGGCCGTCTACATCATCGAGGGCCTGCTCAAGAACTGCCTGCCTTCCCCCTGGCACACCTGCTGGGTTCGGCGACTACAGCACGCACGAACTCGGCATCGAACCCGACGCGTACGACCCGAAGCTCGACGTCGACTTCACCCTGCTGCGCGAAGGGGATCTGAACGTCGGCGGCTTGGACCAGGCCGCGTGATGCCGGGTGCGCCCGCGGCGACGACGCGGGCGCCGAGCCGTCAGGCGGGCTGGACGGTGATGGTGCAGAGGCGCTTGGTGGCCCGGGTCAGGGCTACGTACAAGTCCCTTTCCCCACCGGGGCGGGTCGTGATGATTTCCTCGGGGTTCACGACGACGACCCCGTCGAATTCCAGGCCGCGTGCTTCGGACGCCGGCACGATGCGTGCGTGGTGAGCGATGCCCTGGGCCGTCAGCTCGCTCACCCTGGTGTCCGCGCAGATCACTCCCAGAAGCTCGCCCGGGTGCGCGGTGCTCTGGGCGCGGAGTTCCTGAACGACGGCGGTGACCAGCCCGTCCGGAGGTGTGGTCACGGTGCGAGGGCTCTCACCGCTGCGCAGTGACCGCGTGGGCTGCTGGTCCGGAGCGATCCGCGTGAGCAGGTCCCGGACGCTCTCCAGAATCTCCTGCGTTGTGCGGTAGCTGACGGTCAGGTTGTGCAGTTTGAACCGCGGTCCGACGTGGGGGCTCAGTGCTCCCTTCCAGTCGCGCGCTGTCGCGACCGGGCCTGCCTGGGCGAAGTCACCCACCAGCGTCATCGCCCTTGCCGGGCAGCGGCGGACGATCATCCGCCACTGCATGGCGGTCAGTTCCTGCGCCTCGTCGACGACGACGTGCCCGTACGTCCGCTCGGGGGGGCCGTCGACCAGGCTCGCCGCCTCGTCCAGCAACGGCACATCGGCATCGGTCCACGGGTCGTCCGGACCGCGCAGCAGAAGGGACCGCTCCTGCGCGGTCAGGCGGGGCAGGCGCTCGGCGAGAGCGTCGGCGTTCGTCAGGAGCGCCTTCACGAGGTCACCGGGTACCAGCCGCGGCCACAACACCTCGACCGCTCGGTCGACGTCGGCGTCGTCGAGGAGATCGGCTCGGATGGCGTCCAGGTCCAGCTCGTGGACCGGACCTGAGTCGGGCGCACCTTCGGCACGGCGCTGGGCGGCTCCCGTGAACCGGTCGAGGTTGATGCCCGTCATCCTTTCGGCATCGGCGTCGATCTGCTCCAGGATGTCGCCCATGTCTCGTTGCATCGCGTCGGTGACGGCGTCGACCAAGAGCTCTTTGAACACCTGGCGCGCGGGGTTGTGCCCCAGTACGGCTGACACGGCGGTGTCGCGTGCCGTGGCTACTTCCTCGCCGGAGAGGTGAACCAGTTCCTGTCCGACCCGCACGGTGAAGTCACCGGCGGGGGCTTGGTGGACGCGCAGCAGGCCGGCCAAGGCGTCGGCGAGGTCGGAGCTGCCCTTGACACGCGCCGTATCGAACGGGCCCACCGTGTCCGTGGACACTCCGGCCAGTTCCCGGCAGGTCGCCAGAACGACGTCGTTCTCTCCGAGCGAGGGAAGGACCTGGGAGATGTAGTCGAGGAACCGGGCGTTCGGGCCCACCACCAGGACGCCCTCCTCCGCGGCGCGCGGGAACGCGTACAGCACATAGGCCGCCCGGTGCAGGGCGACCACCGTCTTGCCGGTGCCGGGCCCGCCCTGCACCACGGTCACCCCGCGGTGGGCGGAGCGGACGATCTCGTCCTGCTCGGCCTGAAGCGTCGCGACGGCCGCGTGCATCCTGCCCGTACGCCGTGCCGACAGAGCCTCGGTCAACGGGCCGTCCCCCACGACGTCCTCGTCGGTCGGGGCGGTCCCGTCCAGCAGTTCGTCGCTCACCGAGATGACCGTGCGCTCCTCGAGGCGCAGGTGCCGGCGCCGCCGCAGGTCCATCGGGTGGACCGGTGTCGCCTCGTAGAAGGGCCGCGCCGCGTTCGCGCGCCAGTCCACGAGCAGAGGCAGGTCATCCTCTTCCGTGTGCAGTCCGATCCGCCCGATGCGCAGGGCCGTGCCATCCGTCCAGTCGATGCGCCCGAAGACCAGCCCCTTTTCGGCACCCTCCAGCCGGCCGATTTCCTTGGCCAGACGCTCGGCGGCGATTTCTCTCTCGTATGCCTCACCGGCGCTGTCCGCCGGGGCCTTCAGCACACTCGCTCGTTCTACTCGCGCCTCGGAAAGCCGCTCGGTGAGCAACCCATACAAGGAGGACACATAATCCTGCTCCGATTCGACCGCACGCACAGCGGGATCATTGATTTTCGACAACAGGGGTCTCCTTCAATTCGAGCCACACCATAAGCCAAAGCTCCATAAAAGATAAACCTTGACCTACTTGGTGAAGTTTGCCGCTGCTGCCAAGCGCACCGTCCGGCCCACGGCAGGCAGCTGGAGATCATGCCGGCGATGTTTTGCCGCGCTCAGGAAAAGGGGGAAGATCCGGCCACGAACAGCCCGTCACGCGATGGAGCGAGACTCGGAGCTGCGGGCCTCTTCGTAGTCCGGCTCCGGTGTCGGCCCCTTCTTCTTTCCGGCAGCAGGCAAGGTCATCAGCAGCACGGCTGCTGCGAAGAGTGCGATGACCATGATCCAGACCGCGCCTACGTGCATAGCGTGGATGAACGCATGATCGGCAGCCTGCGCAAGAGTGGGCCGGTCGAGAGTGGCGGCAACATGCCGAGCCTGTTCTGCGGAAACCCGGGCGCTATCCTGTAGCGCCTCCGGGACATCGCTCAGCGAGGGTTCGATCGCACCTCGATATGCGATCGACATGATCGTGCCGCCCACCGCAATCCCGATCACACTGCCGACCTGCCGCGACGTGTTGGTGACGGCCGACCCGGCACCGGACCGTTCCAGCGGCAGGCTGCTGATCAGTGCTCCGGTCACCGGGGCCATCACTATGCCGACGGAAAAGCCCTGCACCAACAACAGGATCTCGATCCAGACGAGTGGGGTGTGCAGATCGAGAAATCCGACCGCGCCAAAGCTGAACGCCGCCACAGTGAGCGCTGGCACGGCGACAGGGCGCAGCGACCATCGGCTCACCAGACGTGCGCCCAGGGGCGCCCCTACGACAGCGCCGACCGCGGTCGGAACGTTGGCCAAGCCGGCCTTCATCGGCGAGTAGCCCAATGCACCCTGCATGTAGAACGCGTTGTAGAAAGTGACGGCAGCCACAGAAAAGAGCAGCAACGCCATGGACGCGTTGCCACCACCGAACACCCGCTGCGCAAGCATCCGGGGATCGAAACTTGGTTCCTTGACCCTCAATTCGACGAGCACGAAAGCGGCCAGCAGGACAAGCCCGACCGCGATCGGCGCCCAGACGTCCGAACGACTCCAGGCGTCCACCTGCCCCGCGCGAATCAGGCCGTAGGTCAACGCCGCGAGTCCGCTGATCGACAGCAATATCCCAGCCGGGTCCAGCGGCCGCACGGTAGGGCTGCGAAAATTGGGGACCAACAGGACGATCCCAGCCAATGCCAGCACGACTATTGGGACGTTGACGAGAAAGACCGACCCCCACCAGAAATGGCTGAGCAGGAGTCCCGCCAACACCGGGCCCGCTGCCATTCCGACACCGGTGGATGTCGAAGAAATGGCGATTGCGGTTGCCCGCTCCGGGCCGGTGAAGGTCCACAACAGGATGGCGAAGTTGGCAGGCATGATCAGTGCGGCGCCGACTCCCATCGCGGCCCGGGCGGCAATCAGCTGGCCTGCATCGCCTGCGTACGCAGCCCAGAACGAGGCCGCGGCAAAGATCACCAAGCCAACTGCGAGCACATTCCGGTGGCCGAAGCTATCGCCCAGTGCGCCAGCGGTGAACATCAAGGTTGCGAAGACCAGGGTGTATGTGCCTGTGGCCCATTGCAGCTCGGCCGGGCTGGCGCCCAGTCCACGGACCGGGTCGGCAAGGGTCTCCAGGAGAATACTGAGGACGGTGTTGTCCAGCCAAATCAGCAGCGAACACACCATAAGAACGGCAAGAATCAACCGCTGCCTGGACTTCGGCAACGCTGGAGGCGTAGTCATGAACACCTTTGGATATCGATCGGCGGGAGCTTGAACGACGGGACTATAAGCAAACTCCACAACGCTGTCAATCTTAGGGTTCCTCGTCAAAACTGTTGCGGCCGAGCGAACTATATGCCTCTGCTGGATTTGCGGACTGAATAGTTTTGTGCCTCTGGCGGATTTCCGAGTTGAAGGATTTCACCTCCGAGGGGATTGCGACTGAGCGGATTTTCTGCCTTCAGTGAGCTGTCGCACCGCGTCCTGCGACCCATATAGCTACACGCCTGGTCATCGAGCACCGCCTGCTTCGACTCGGGGTCGCCCGTGGGTGCCTCGGGCAGGGATGCCGCGTTCACGGAGTTTGTTCAGCACGGTTGTGTGGTTGACGCCCGAGGTGATCGCCGACGTCGACCCCCAGGAAACGACTGCGGGTCGTAGAGGTCCGGCTTGTCCACCCCTGTCTTCAGGTTGTCCGGCACCAGACGCCGCGGGACACCGCCGAAGAAGCGGAACGCATCCGCGTGCACTGCGGTCCAGACGTGCTGGTCCATGTGTGCCACCGGGCGGACAAACATGTGCCGCGAGGCGGGCAGCACCATCATGGCGTAGTCCCGGTGCGGCTTGATCTCTGCCCACCGCACCTGGTTCAGCCTTCGGCTGGCCAACTCCGGGAACCAGCTCTTGGACCGGCCCGCCTACCCATGAACGTAGATCTCGACGACGTCGACCACGGCGAATGTTCTTCTCGCCATCCGGTGTGTCCGTCGACCTCTCGGAGCCGTCGAGGGACCTCGACGGCTCCGAGAGGCCAGGACCCTCAAGCCGGGCACCGGCATGCTAGCGGTGGACCGCGTGAACGTCGTCGAATGCTCGGCGCAGGCGGACAAGCCCGAGCACGCCGCGCGGGCGACCGGGCTTGTCCAGGGCTGTCTTGTGTCCTCGTACCTCGAATCTGACGGTTCGGATATCAATGGCCGCCGAGCGAATCGAGCCAGCGCCGGAGGTGCGCGGCGGTCTCTGCCACCTGTTCCTCGATGATCGAGAAGTGATCTGCCTCGATGTACTCGGCCGGTCCACCGTGTTGCCAGTCGGGGACGGGGTCGACGTCCCCGAAGCTGCTCAGCGTCACGGTGGCCCGCAGATTCAGCGTCGGCGCGGCGATCGACTTGGCCTCGCGCTCGGGATATATCCGCACGTAGCCGCCCATGGAGACCAGGCCGTGGTCGTCGACGGGGGTCAGTGCGTTGTCCCGGGACAGGATCTGCCCCAGCGCGTCGGTGAGCACGAGGCGGTTGAGTTCGTGCTCTTCCGGGGAGTAGGTGTCGATCATCGCGACGCCCGCGAGCTCGCCGCCGTCGTCTTCGAGCCGCCGGGCGACCGCATGGGTGAGCGCACCACCGGCCGAATAGCCGATGAGCGCCACCGGGCCTCGCTCGAGTTCCGATGCGACGGCCGCGGCGAGGCTCTCGAGCCCAGCCCGCACGCGGACAACCAAGGGAGCCCCCACCGTCACCGCGCCGAACGCTGCCATTCACGTACCCGCGCCTGTCCTGCGTCCGGGGACCGGGCCCGCGGCCGGGCCCCTGCACCACCGGCGAGCCGCGAGCAGTGGACACCCACAGAACTCGACACCCCCCGCCGCCGACTGGCCGATCACCACCGGCGCCGCAGGAGAAGCTGCCGCCACCTGATCGCCGACCGCCTCGACATCACCGGCGATCGCTGGGGCCTTACCAGTGCCGAAGCCGTCTTCCAACTCCGCGCCGTCATCTCTGACGCCAGGTCATAAGGGGGCCGGAGGCTCGGCCGGGCAGGCGCGCGTTTGCCTCACCGATCTGAGGCAAACGCCTCACGCCGCATCAGACCGTGAACTCCCGGATCACCGTGTTCCGGAACACCGCCTGTCCGTCGATCGTGAACAGCGCCAGTGCTGTGTCGGATGGGTCGGGGAAGGCCTCGGTCGAGTGCACATACCGGCCGTCGCCGACGAACATCTCGACGGACGTGCGGTCGACGAGGATACGCAGGCGGACCATGCGGGCAGACGGGTCGAAGGGCGTCCGGCTCTCCTGCCAGCGGCCGGAGGTGTCGGGGCTGACGGTGTAACCGCGGTTGACGAAGGCGTAGTCGCCGTAGATCCCCGCGTCGATGTGCCGCCCACCGTCCGACGACCGCCGCAACTGGAGTCCGGCGCCGACCAGTTGGTCCCAGGTGATCTCACAGGTCAGCTCGTACGCGGTGCCCGTGTAGTCGAGCAGTCGCGTGCCGTCGACCGTGATGTCGCCGAGGTTCACCGTGCGCGCCACATGGTCGTCCAGGGCCGCCACCGGCTGGGACGCCAGGTAGTAGGTACCCGACGACGCGTGCTTCAGCCGCACCTCGCGGACGATCGAATCGGTGCCGTTGAAGCCGTCGCACTCGATCGTGGGCGTGGTGTTCGCGTAGTCCCAGTGGTTCATCCATCCGATCGCGTACCGTGCGGCCGGGTCCAGGACCCCGTTTGCGTCCCGTTTATCGAAGGTGACGGCCGCGTACCAGTCCCAGCCGTGGTCCAGCCACTGGGGATCTGACGCGTCGGCGGTGAAGGTCGTGCCGTCGAAGGAACCCGTCCAGTACGCGAACGTACTCGGCAGCCCGGAGCCCTTGCCATTGGCGCTGACGCCCAGTACCCACTTCCAGGTCCCGTCCTCCGCCCTGATGCGGAACAGGTCGGGGCACTCCAGGACGCCGATGCCGCCCTTGATGAAGCCGCCGACGTACGTCCACGCCTTGAGGTCGGCGGAGTGGTAGAAGCCCACTTTGTCGTTCTCGGCAAGCGCCATCACCCACCGGCCCCGCTCCTCGTCGCGGATCACCTTGGGATCGCGGAAATCCCGTACGCCGGGGTTGGGGAGGACCGGGGCGGTGCCGTGATTCGTGAAGGTGCGGCCGCCGTCCGTCGAGTAGTACAGGTACTGCGCCTGGGTGATGTCGTCGGGCGCCATGGTGGCGATGACGATCACCGCGCCCGCGCCGAAGCCCGCCGTGTCGTCCGTGTCGACCACCGCCGAGCCGGACCAGACATCGCCATTGGGGGTCGTGTCCTTCGGCACGGCGACGCCTCGGTCGGTGAAGGAGACGAGGTCGGTGCTGGTGGCCAGGCGCCAGGCGGTGCCGGCCGTCGTGCCGCCCGTCGAGTAGTCGGGGTTGTAGAGGTAGTAGTAGTGGTACTCGCCGTTGATCCAGATCGGGCGCTGCGGGTCGTTCATCCACTGGTCGGGGACCGTGAAGTGGTACTCGGCGCGGTAGCTGCCCGCGCACGCGTCCGTCGCCTCGCGGGGCGCCGCCACCGCCGGTCCCGCGAGGTCCGGCAGCAGAGCACCGGCGGCGCCGACGGCCGAGGCCGTCAGCAGCGACCGCCTGGACGGAGTCCCTCCCGGGCCCAGCGAACTCCTCTTCATGCCACGCATCGTGCGGCTCCCTTCCCCGACGCCGTCGTCGGGACGCGGCTCTCGTGGACCGGAACCGTATACCTAACTCGTTAAAGGTCAACCCTTCACGCACGGTCCGTTCACGTGACTTCCCATCCGCACACATCCCTTGACAGAGCCGTAACGGGGTTCTCATCATCGTGGAACAAAACTTCGGCTAACTCGAGTTAGGCTCGCCGATGACCGACTCGTTCCTCTCCCGACGGGCCCTGATGCGCTACGGCGCATACGGCGCCGGAGCCGCCGCTCTCGCCGGTGTCGCGGCCGGCTGGGACCGCCTCACCGCCGCCGACATCCCCGGCCGAGACGACGGCTCGCTCGTCATCGCCACCCTGGGCTCCGCCTTCAACCCCGAGGCACAACGCGCCCTGCGCGACGGATTCCGCGAGGCCCACCCCGACATAAAGATCCGCATCAACCCCGTACAGGCCTACGACTGGTCGGACTTCTTCTCCAAGATCCTCACCCAGATCGCCGCGGGCACGGCACCCGACCTCGTGTACGTCGCCACCGAGGGCGTGCAGCTCTTCGCCCGGCGGCTCGGCGTACCGCTGGACGAGTGGGCGAAGCGGGACGCGGCCGAGCTGCGCACCTACTTCGCCGACGTCCATCCCTCGCTGGTCGAGTCAATGATGTACGAGGGGAGCCTCTACCAGCTGCCGGTCGAGTTCAACGCGGCCGACATGTACGTCAACAACCGGGTCCTCGAACGCGCGGGCGCCGACCTCCCTGACGACGACTGGACCCGCGACGACTTCACGGCGCTGCTGCGGGCGATGAAACGCAGCAACGGCGCCCGGTTCACCCCGTACTTCTGGACCAACCGTCTGTGGGGCGGAGTGGTCCCCTGGCTCTTCGCCAATGGCACCAACCTCCTCGCCGAGTCCAAGGCCCCCGGGGGCGACTGGCTCTGGAACTCCTTCTATCCCGAGGCGGCGCGGCGCGGCCGGGGCGGCGGCTACCGGTGGACGACACCCCAAGCCGACTCCGACCGCGTCGCGGAGGTCTACGACTACCTCGCCTCCCTCATCCAGGAGGACCTGTGCACCCGGCCGGAGGGTGGCGACGGCCGGAACCTCGTCGGCGTGTTCTCCACCGGCCGCGTCGGTGTCACGCCCGCGGGCGGCTTCTGGGCGGGCGGCTTGCACCAGGCGGGCATGAAGCCGACCGACTACGACGTCCGGTACTTCCCGCGCCGGCGCACGCGACGTCACCAGTTCGGCGCCGCCGGGTACGCGCTGCTGCGCACGTCGAAGATGCGGGACGAGGCCTGGGAGTTCATCAAGTACACCGTCCGCAAGGACGTGATGACCCAGCTCTTCGCAGCCAACCAGACCACTCCGGCCCGCCGCTCCATGGTCGACGAGGCCCGCTACCAGGAGACCGGCCCGGCCCACTGGCAGGTCTTCTACGACACCCTCGACAAGATCCCCACCACCGGCCCGATCCCGGCCCCGCCGCAGGTCAATGAAGTCGAGCAGCTGCTGATCAAGCACACCGGAACCGCCCTTGCGAGCCCCGGCGCGGTGCGCCCCGCGCTGCGCCGGTTGCAGGGGGACCTGGAGAAGGCCATGGAGCGTGAAGTGTGACGAACACCGAGATCAGGCCCGTACGACCGGAGCCCACCCGTACCCGCAGGACCCGTCAGGCCCGTAAGGCGTCCGAGTCCACGACCACCACCGCCCGCACCCGGGGCGCCCGCCTGCTCGCCGCACTGTTCCTCGCGCCCACTGTCGTCGGCATCGTCGTCTTCACGGTCGTACCGATCGTCGGCTCGGTCGTCCTCAGCCTCTTCCAATGGGACGTGATCGAGGACCCGCGGTGGGCCGGAGTGGCCAACTACCGTGGGATCCTGACCGATTCGACGGTCCTCGTCTCCTTCCGTAACACGCTCGTCTTCATGGTGCTCGCGGTCGCGCTTCAGTTGCTGATCGCGCTCGTGCTGGCGATCGCGGTGAACGGCCGGATGCCCACATGGCTGCGATCCGTGTTCCGTTCGGCGTTCTTCTTCCCGCTGGTGCTGTCCGCCGCGTCCATCTCGGTGGTGATGAAGTACCTGTTCAACCAGGACTTCGGCCCTGTGAACTGGCTGCTGGGCACGGTCGGTATCCCCTCGGTCCCCTGGCTGACCTCGGAGAACGGGGCGATGTCGGCCGTAATCCTGGCGTACGTCTGGCAGCAGTTCGGCTTCTCGTTCCTGCTGTTCGTCGGCGGCCTGAACAACATCCCGAAAGAGGTGCACGAGGCGGCTTCGCTGGACGGCGCGAGCGGGGTGCGCAAGCACCTCGCCATCACCCTGCCGCTGCTGTCGCCCACTCTGCTGGTGGCGTCCGTGGTCGGCATCATCAACGCCCTCCAGGTCTTCGAGCAGCCGTACGTTCTCACGGCCGGTGGTCCCGGCGACTCCACCCGCACGGTCGTGATGGTCATCTACGAGACGGCCTTCGAGCAGCTCCGCTTCGGCGAGGCGTCCGCCGTGGGCGTCCTGCTCTTCGCCCTGATCATGGCGGTTACCGCACTCCAGTTCCGGCTCAGCCGGCGTTACGTCCACTACCAGTGAGCCGGGTGAGTCAGATGAGTACGAGTTCCCTCTCGGGTTCTGTGTCGGGTCCTGTGTCGGGTTCCCACCCGAGCCCCGCCGTGTCGCGCGTACGGCACGGTCTGGCGCCCTGGGCCCGGATCGCCGGGCTGGCGCTGTGCTCCCTGTTGACGCTCGGCCCGGTCATCTGGACGGTCTCGACGTCACTGCGCGCGCCGGCGGAGTCGTTCGACCTGCCGCCGAAGATCTTCCCCGCGGACCCCACCGTCGACGCCTACCGCGGGGTCTTCGACCAGATCGACGTCTGGCTGTACGCGCTGAACTCCACCTTGGTGACCGCGCTGATCGCGGTCGGTCAGATGATCACCGCGGGCCTGGCGGGTTATGCCTTCGCCCGCCTCGAATTCCGCTTCAAGAAACCGCTGTTCGCGCTGGTCCTGGCCACGATGATGGTGCCCTTGCAGGTCACGATCGTCCCGGTTTTCCTGGAACTGCGGGCGATGGGTCTGACCGACACCCTGCTCGGCCTCATCGTCCCGGCCTTCCCGACGGCCTTCGGCACCTTCCTGATGCGCCAGTACTTCCTGGGCATGCCGAAGGACCTGGGCGAGGCAGCGATGATCGACGGCGCGGGCCCGTGGCGCGTCTTCCGGTCCGTGTACGCCCCCTTGGCGGCCCCCGGTCTCGCCATCGTCGGCGTACTGGCCTTCAACTACCACTGGAACGAGTTCTTCCGGCCGCTGATCCTCGAAACCTCCACCGAGAACCTCACGCTGCCACTGGGCCTGGTCTCCCTCCAGGGCAACCTCGGCACCGGCTCGATCTCCGTCGTCCTCGCCGGAGTCGTCCTCTCCATGATTCCCGCCGTCGTCGTGTTCGTCGTCGGCCAGCGCCCTCTGCGCGAGGGCATCACCTCCGCAGGAGTCAATCGTTGAGTTCCGTGAGCCGATCGGCCGACGCCCACAGCCCGCGCTTCCGGGTCCGTCCGCCGGCCAACTGGATGAACGACCCGAACGGGCCGTTCCGCTGGGGCGGTCGACACCACCTCTTCTATCAGCACAACCCCGACGCCCCCGTCCATGCGAACGTCCACTGGGGCCACGCCTCCAGCGCCGACCTCGCCCACTGGGACGACCACGGGATCGCCCTGCGGCCGACGCCCGGCGGCCCGGACGAGGCGGGCTGCTGGTCCGGCTGCGTGGTGGACGACGGTGGTGTGCCGACAGCGGTGTACTCCGGGATCGACCACCACCATCAGGGCCTGAGCGCGATCTGTCTCGCCGTGGCCGAGGACGACGGCCTTCAGGAGTGGAAGCAACTGCCGGTGCCGGTGGTCCTCGGCCCACCACCCGGCCTGGACGTGACGATGTTCCGGGACCCGTTCGTCTTCCGCTTCGCCGGACGCCGCTGGGCGCTGGTGGGTGCCGGCCACGCCGACGGCACACCGTCCGTCCTGGTGTACGACTGTGAGGACCTGTACGCGTGGCGCTTCGCCGGGGTCCTGCTGGACGGTCGAGACGCGGCGGCGGCCCGCGCCTTCGGTACGCGGGCGATCGGCTGGGAGTGCCCGCAGATGTGGGAGACCACCGGGGGTGACTGGGTGCTGGCGGTGGCGCTGTGGGACGGCGACCCGCTGAGCACCGCGTACCTTACGGGGCATCTGGTGGAGGAAGGGGACGGTGGGGTGAGGTTCGTGGCCGGTACGGGCGGGCTCCTGGACCTCGGTCGTGACTTCTACGCCCCCGCCGTCCTCCAGGACACGGAGTCCGGCCGCGCTCTGCTCTGGGGCTGGTCCTGGGAGTCACGCCCGCGCGAGGAGGTGGACCACGTGGGCTGGTCCGGAGTTCTCACGGCACCACGCGTGGTGGACACCCATGAGGACGGCACGCTGCGGGTCGTACCGGCCGCGGAGCTCGAACTGCTTCGAGCGGCCCTCCCGTTCACGGCCGCACCTGGACCGCACCGGCCGCTCCCCCTCTCTTACGACCTGCTGGTGACCGCCCGGTCGGCGGCGACCGTGAGTCTGCTGCGAGCCGCGTCCGGAGCCGAACTGACCGTGCGGCTCGACCCGGCGTCCGGCGCGGTGACCCTGGACCGCACGGCCTGGCCGCGCTCCCGCCCGGACGGCACGGCCCCCCTGGTGCTGCCGACCCCGCCGGGCGAGACCCTCACCGTACGGATCCTCGTGGACGGCTCCCTTCTGGAACTGTTCGCGGGCGACCGGGCGATGGCCACGGAACGGGTGTACCAACGGGACGACGACATCGCGGAGCTGACCGTGTCGGGGACGGACGTCGAGGTCACGGGCTGGGCGCTGGTCCCACCGATCCCCGCATGACGACGGGGCACTCCAGCCGCCGGGTGGTGACCGGCGGCGCGGTCCCGCTGTCGATGGCGTCCAGGAGCAGGCGGCCGGCCATCTCTCCCATCGCGCGATGGGGCAGGGCGACCGTGGTGAGGGGCGGGCTGAGGAAGGCAGCCATGTGCTCCTGGTCGTCGTAGCCGACGACGGACAGATCGGCGGGCACGTCGAGGCCCAGGCGCGCGGCGGCATGGAGGACGCCCGCGGCGACCCGGTCGTTGTAACAGACGATCCCCGTGGGCCGCCGGTCGGCGGGAACACGGTCCAGCAACCGCAACGCTCCCTCGTACCCGGCGGAGATCTCCCCTCCCGTCCGCAGGAGCCAGTCCTTCTCGGCGGTCAGCCCCACCGCCCGCAGCGCGTCCCGGAAGCCGCGCAGCCGCTCCGCGGTCGCGATGTCGTCCAGACCACCCACCAGGGCGACCCGGCGGTGGCCCGCGTCGAGGAGGACGCGCGCGGCGCTGCGGCCACCGGCCCGCTCGGCGGGGATGACGGCCGGGAGGGAGCCGTCCTCGGGGAGACAGTTGGCGAGCACGGCGAACGTGCGGTGCAGCCCTTCCGGGACTCGGGCGCGGCGCAGCGACAGCGCGGCGTAGATGATCCCGTCGACCCTCCGGTCGAGCAGTTCGGCGACGGCCGCGTCCTCGGTGACCGGGTCCTGCCCGGAGTCGACGGTGAGCACCAGATGCTCACTGTTCCACGCCATGTCCATGGCCCCGCGCAGCAGCCGCCCGGCGAACGGCGATGTGGCGATCTCGTCCGTGACCAGACCGATCACGGCGGTACGACGTCGGCGCAGGCCACGGGCGACCGCGTTCGGCCGGTAGCCGAGCTGTGCGGCTGCCTTGCGGATCTTCTCCTGCGTCTCGGCGGAGAGGTTGCCCTGGGCACGCCCGTTGAAGACGAAGGACACGGCCGTGTGCGACACCCCGGCGAGTCGGGCGACATCCCGCGAGGTCGCCCGCTCAGCCCCGCCGCCCCGCGTCTTCTCGACCCCGCTCATGCCTCGTCCCCGCCGCTTTGCCTGATCAGGCAAGCCTACCTGCGGGAGATGTTGCGGAGCCCGCATCGCGGAGGTTGGCGGTTCTCCGCCGACCAGCAGGCGGGGAACGCGTGAGCAGGAGCGTCACGATGGCGTCGGCCTGGTCGCGATGATCCTATCTGCGGGCTGACCGACGACCGCCGTTGCACAGCGTGGCCGGCCGTCACACACCGACGCGACCCCGCCGCCCGCAGCCAGAGCAGCGTCGGCGCAGGTCCCCAGGTCAGGCGCGCCGCTGCGAGCGACTGGATCGACGGGCACTCCCTGTGGTCCACGCAGCGCGCGGACGGCGAGGACATTCCCAAGATCTGAGATTCGCTCCCCCTGTGGTCACGGAACATTCGCCCAGGATTCGCCCCGGACAGATCATGGTCCGGGGCGTTTGCCATCCACTTCCGACATCAACAGCGCGATCGCGTGCGCCACCGACGTGAGCGTGGCATGGCGATTCCAGCCGCCGTAGGAACGACCGGTGAAGTCGCGGATGCCGAGGGGGGCGGTGATGTACTCGATGGCGTCGTCGACGCGGTGTGGGAGGGCTGTCAAGGACAACAGGGCGGTGGCATCGGTGTCGAGCATATTGGTCAGCCACACCTCGTCGGGGCGTTGCCCGTCCTCCCAGCAGGTGCGCAACAGCAACAGGTCGTACGGGTCGCCGTGGCCGTCGGAACCGCTCGCTCCGTCCCGATGGAACGGCAAGCGCACTCGGACGGCCGCGACCAGGCCGCGTGCCGCGTCCTGGTTCCCCGGGCCCCACACCGGTCCGCCCGTCGGCACCGCCTTCCCCGCCGCCTCCTCCGCCGCCGCCATGATCTGGTACGTCCACTGCGGTCCGGCGACATGGGGCAGTGCCGGATCGACGACCGTCATAGGCAGCCCCCGGTATGCCTTGACCAGGAACGGCACCCGGACCGCGCGCAGTTGGTGGACCGCCGCGGGGATGTCCACACCGCGCATGTCCATCACGATCGGCAGCCGCCCGCGCAGAGCGTCCGGCAGGTCGAGATAGGCACTCAGGCCGCATACCACAGGTGTTTCGGGCGTGCAGTTCCCCGGGATCGACGCACGGGCTCGGCGCGCCTCGTCCCGGAACCATTCGGGCGGCAGCAGCAGCCGCCAGGCGAGCGGATAGCACATGGTTGTGGAGGCGGCCCACAGGCCCACGGCGTACTGGGCGTTGAGCACCTGGCCGTAACCCGGGCAGAAGCGCTTGTGGACGCCGACCGTGCTCTCCCCCGTCCGTGGGGTGACCAGTGTGCGCAGCACCCATCCTTCGGGCGGCGCCATCGGCATGACCGTGCCGGCCGCCGCGCGAGCCAGGGGCGCCCAGTCCCAGGTGGAGCAACTGATGAAGTGGTGCAGGCGCTGCTCCAGCCGGGGCACTCCCAGTGAGGCCGCCATGTTGCGGAAGGACTTGCGCCCCCGGGTGGTGAGCAGACCCCGGACGTAGGTCAGGGCCATTCCGCGCTGGTCGCTGCGCGGCAGTGATGCGAAGAGTGTGCTGCCCAGGTCGGCGAGCAGCTCATCGTGGCCGGCCATGGCCTCCCCCTTGGTCGTGCCGAGACGGATATGGGTACGGCAAACGGGATTCGCAACGCGATACGGACGAGCAATGGTGCCGTGCCACCGGGCGGGTCCACATCCTGGACCCGCCCGGTGGCACGGCACCCACCCCTTCGTACGGTGGTCAGGTCACGCCGCCGTGGGCTCGGCCTCGGTCGGCGCACCCTCCGTGGCCCCGGCCGGCTTCGGCGCTCGGAAGGCACCTGCCGCCCCGAAGATCACCGCTGAGACGGCCAGCGCCAGCACGGTGAACCCGGCAACGCCCCTGAAGCCGTCGAACTCGGTGAGCAGCACACCACCGACCAGGCCGCCGATCGTCGTACCCGCGTACAGCGCGGTCGTCGACAGCGACGACACCGTGCCGCGGGCGGCCGTCGTCTGCGCCAGCAGCATCGCCATGAAGATCGGGTAGCCGAGGCCGAGGACGGCAGACCCGGCCGCGAGACCGGCGATCGCCAGACCCAGGTTGGGGGCGAACGGCACCGCGCTGTAGATGACGATCAGCCCCGTGAACACCACGGCGAGCGTGCGGTGTTCGCCGATCTTCCGGATGAGGCGGTTACCGAAGATGGACGTGATGGCCATGCCGACGCCCAGCGCCATCATCGCGGCGCCGACGGCGCTGACGCCCAGGTCGAAGTCCTTGTGCAGCCAGGAGCCGATGAACGAGATGGTCTCGAACACACCGGTCTGGTAGACGAGGTAGGCCAGCAGGTACCACGTGAAGGTCTTCGACCTGAACAGCTCGGTGTACGTCCCGACGATGCCGGTGGCCGCGCCCTGTGCCCGGGTCGATGGGACGGATGGGAAAACCTTCCACAGCAGCAGCCAGGCGACACCCGACAGGGCGGCGACCACGAAGAACGGCACGTGCCAGGAGGAGGCCGCCAGCCAGCCGCCGACCGGGACACCGACGACCTGCGAGATGGACATGCCTGCCCCGGCGATGCCCATCGTTTTCATGATCGCCTCGGGAGCCACCAGGACCGGGATGGAGGCCCAGATCTGCGGGGTGCACAGCGCCGCGAACATGCCGGCCAGGAAGCGGAAGAGAATCATCGTCCACAGGCCCTGCGCCACGCCGCACAGCGCGGTGGCCACCGCGAACCCGGCGAAGCCGAGCAGGAGCACGCCCCGCCGGTCGCGTCCGTCCGACAACGGGCCGGCCACCAGGGCGAACAGCGCGAACCCGAGGGCGTAGGCGCTGACCATCCATCCGGAGGTACTGGTGGAGACGTCGAACTCGTCGGCCAGCGTGGGCAGCATCGGGGCGACCAGGAACGTGTCGGTTCCGATGACGAACATGGTTGCGAACGCCAACCACGCGATGACGGTGCTGGACGCGGGGGCACGACCGTGTGTCGTGTTCTGTGCCTGTGTCACGGTTTTCCTTTCACATCATGCGATGTCTCGAGGGCCCGGCCCCACGGCTCGGTCGGCCGTAGGGCGGCGGCCCCAACTGGAGTAGAGGAAGGTCGATACGTCGGGGGCCGGGACGTGGGCCACCAGGGTCCTGGCCCGGTCGATCTGCGCCTCGGTGAGCAGACCGGCGTCGACGAGACTGTGGCCGCTCTGGAGCAGCCGGATACGCAGCAACTCGTCCTGCACGGCGTCGATTCCGAGCCCCCCGGGCGTCACCGCCACCCCGACGGATTCGAGACCGGCCGCCGCGAACCGTGAGGGGGTACGACGGGCCCACGCCAGGTCGATGCCCTGTGCGGCGAGAGCGGTCAGCCAGGCCCGCTGCGCCTGCCGCCACTCCGGATACGGGGAGTCCTCGGCCGGCAGGAAGTAGACATCCTCCAGAACGAGCCGACCGCCGGGCCTGAGCCAGGACACGGCGCGCTGGAGGACTTCCTCACGCCGCGGCAGGTGCATGAACACCGCACGGGCATGCACCAGGTCGAACGAACCGGGTGCGAAGTCCTCCTCATTGAGGTCCATACGCCGCACGGACAGTTGCGGCGAGTGGTCGGCGTCAATGAACCGGGGGTCGAGGTCGGCGGCGACCACACCGCCGTACGGCACCCGGTCGGCGAGCCAGTACGCGACGGAACCGGCGCCGGCTCCCAGCTCCAGGCATTGCCAGCTCGGGTCGATGTCCAGCTTCTCCAGGAGGGCGAAGGTGCCGGGGTCGTAGGTCTGCTCCAGCAGCCGCAGCCGGCTCACCTCGGTGGGCAGGTCCTTGTTGAGCAGACCGGTGGCGTATGCCTCGGCGGTCAGGGTGGTCTCGCTCATGCGGCGGTGGGCCCTTCCGGTCGGGCGAAGTAGCCGGAGGAGTGGAGGATGCGCAGCCAGGTGCCGTCGGGCTGGCGTCGCGCCACCTGGTAGCGGCCGGCGCTGTGGTCGGCGGGGATCGTCGACGTGAGGGCGAGGTCGCCGTGGTGCAAGGTCGGCAGCGACTCCTCCAACTCGTAGTGCGACTGCATCGCCAGCATCTGCTCGAATGCCTCGCGTATCGCTTTTCGGCCCACGATGGTGTTGCCGATCGGAAAAGCCATGACGGCGTCGGGCTCATACAATTCTGCGAGCCCTTCGGCATCCCCGGAATTCGCCAGTTCGACCCAGATCCGGGCCAGGTCCTCAGGGGTCTTGGCGCGTTCACGCGCGGCAGTCATGAAAAGTTTCCTTTCTCCAGCAGCGCCCGGGGGTCGTAGACCGCTCGTATGTCCTTGATCCGGCCGTTCTCGACGTGCATCCAGCTGGCCACCGGGGTGGGCGCGGCGAGCGTGGTGTGCAGGTCGAACCAGGTCGTCACGTCGGCACCGGCGACGAAGGTCCGGCGGATCACGACGTCGGTGGTAACGGGGGCCATGCGGGCCAGGGAATCCCGGCAGGCATCGGCGTCATCGAGGCGGGCCAGCGGACCGGTGTACATGAAGTCCTTGTCGGCCAGCAGAAAACGGAGGGTGGTGAAGTCTTTCGAACGCCACGCCTTGAAATAGGCGGCCGCCACCTTTTCGGGGTCGTCAGCCACTGCATCTCCTTGGTCTTCGGCGATATTCCCCGGCCCACCTGGACAGCCACACGGACCCGAACGCGGAGGCTTCTCCATTTCCGCGAGGATTCGGTTTTCCGGAAGTCGCACGGGTGAGTCTGCGCGCCCCGCACGGGGGCCGCCACAAGCGACGGGGAACTATGTCAGGTCGGCTCACGGCTGGAGCCGACGGGCGCGCCAGCCGGCGCCGGAGCGCTCGTAGACCAGGCGTTCGTGCAGCCGGTCCGCGCCGTTGGCCCAGAACTCCAGGGAGTCGAAGCGCAGCAGAAAGCCCACGTAGCCCTCGGGCCGGGGCAGCGGGTCTCCGTGCTGGGCGAGCCGTGCGACCTCGGCGCGCAGCGCGTCGAGGTCGTGAAGTTCCTCGCTCTGCCGGGCCGCCACCGACATCGGGTGGGTGAACGGTGGGCGGGAGAACCAGAGTTCGTCGGCGACGGCGGCGGAGAGACGCTCCACCGCGCCGGTGACGACGAGCTGCTGACTGGTCTCGCGCCAGTACAGCACCCCGGATGCCCAGGGGTTGGCGGTCATCTCGCGGCCTTTGCGGCTGCCGATGTGGGTGGCGAAAACGAACCCGTCGTCCTCGATCCGGTTCAGCGCGACCATGCGGGTCGAGGGGCGGCCGTCGGCGCCGGCGGTGGCGAGCGCCAGCGCCCGCGGCTCACGCACGCCGAGGCGCACGGCCTCATCGAACCAGGCGCGTACCAGCGGTACTGGGTCGGCAGGCGGCGCGTGGAACTCGGGGAAGGGGAGGTCGACGGTGCCGGTGAGGGTCTCCGACCTGGTCGTGGTCATGGGTGGGTTGCCTCCGTGTGTGGGTAAGGATGCGAGTGAGGGAGGGTGCAGGATGGAACGGGCTTGGGCTCGTCACACCTGCGAGGTGCCGTGGGCGAACACGGCACCGTTGCCGCCGACCTCGACCTCGGCGACCTGCTCGCCGGTGCCCTTGGCGCGGGCGAGCATCAGGGAGGGGCGGCCGATGTCCACACCCTGGAGGATCTCGATGCGCCGCCCGTATTCCACGAGGCCGTGGCGGGCCAGATGGACGGCGAGGGGGCCGGCGGCGGATCCGGTCGCCGCGTCCTCGACGACGCCGTACGCGGGCGAGAACATGCGGCTGCGCCACTGGGTTCCGGAGCCGGCGAAGCAGTTGGTGGCCATGTCGGGGAACCGGGCGAGGGCGCGGTGGTCCGGGTCGAGCGCGGACAACTCCTCCACGCTCTCCAGACCGACGAAGACGTGCCGGGGGCCATTGCGGTAGATCTCCACGGGCAGAGTGGACGTCTTCAGGCCGAGCGCGTCGAGGAGTTCATCGGCGTACTCGAAGGGCTCCCAGGTGGGCACGGGCTGACGCATCCGGGTGGCGACCGCGCGACCGTCGGCGTGGTCGACCTCGAAGGGGATGGTGCCCATCCAGGTCTCCAGCCGCAGGGTGGACTTCCCGCTCTCGGTGCCCAGGGCGATGGCGGTGCCGAGCAGCGGGTGCCCGGCGAAGGGGAGTTCGTTGACCGGGGTGAAGATGCGGATACGGGCGTCGCCGCCGTCCTGCGGGGTGAGGACGAAGGTAGTCTCCGACAGGTTCGTCTCACGGGCGATCGCCTGCATGCGCTCGGCGGGCAGGTCATCCGCCTCGAAGAAGACGGCCACGGGGTTGCCCCGGAGGGGTTCGGTCGCGAAGGCGTCCACGACGACGTACCGGTGCATGGCGCGCTCCTTGTACTGGTGGGTGGGCACGGTCACGGGCACAGGACGTCCCGGATCGCGGTGGCGACGATGCGGGGGCCGTCCTGGGTGAGCACCGACTCGGCGTGGAACTGCATCGACGCGAAGTGCGGGCCGCGCAGCGCGTGCACCTCGCCGGTGTCCGTGTCCCGGCTGACCTCGACAGCTCCGACACCGTCGACCTCGGCCTTGTCGTCGTGGGCGACGGCCGCGAAGGTGTTGTAGAAGCCGACCCGTTCACGGGCGCCGAAGAGATCGATCTCCTTCTGTGTGCCCTGATTGGGCACGTCCCGGCGGCGCAGCGGGAAGCCGAGCCTGTGGCTGAGCACCTGATGGCTGAGGCACACGGCGAGGAAGGGCCGCCGCTCGGCGAGGAGGGTGTCCACCGCGCCGCGCAGGTGGGCGATCTTGGGGTGATCCGTCTCGGCCGGGTCGCCCGGGCCGGGTCCCATGACGATGAGATCGTGCCCGTCGAAGGAGTACTCCTCGTCGAAGCGGCGCACGCTCACCTCGAGCCCGGTGGAGCGGAGTTGATGGGCGATCATCGAGGTGAAGGTGTCCTCGGCGTCGACCACCAGGACCTGGCGTCCGGCCAGGCCGGGCAGGGGCCGGGCACGGTCGCCACTCGCACGCAGCCAGAAGTCGGCGATGCCGTCGTTGCGGCCGGCCAGCGCGGCCCGGACGCTCGGGTGGGAGGCCAGGCGGGTGTCGGAGGTGGGCTCCAATGCCGCGATGAGCCCGGCGGCCTTGGCCCGGGTCTCGGCCGCCTCGGCATCCGGGTCCGAGTGGCGTACGAGCGTGGCGCCGACGCCGATCCGAACCCGACCGGTGGCATCGATGTCGGCGGTGCGGATGAGGATGGCCGAGTCGAGGGTACGTCCGCCGCGGGCGTCGCGGCCGATGAGGGCGGCCACGCCACTGTAGTAGCCACGGCCGGCGGGCTCGTGACGGGCGATGACCCTACAGGCGCTCTCAAGGGGGCTGCCGGTGACGGTCGGCGCGAACAGCGTCTCGCGCAGAACGTCGCGCACGTCGCGGTCGGTTCGCCCCTCGATGAGGTACTCGGTGTGCGCCAGACGCGCCATCTCCTTGAGGTACGGGCCGGTGACGTGGCCGCCCTCGGGGCAGATGCGGGCCATCATCTTCAGTTCCTCGTCGACGACCATGTACAGCTCGTCGGTCTCCTTGCGGTCGGCGAGAAACTCCATGACCTCGGGCAGGCGGGGGCCGGTGGGCGGGTAGCGGTAGGTACCGCTCACGGGGTTCATCACGGCGACGCCGTCATGCACGCTGATGTGCCGCTCGGGCGAGGCCCCGACGAACGTACGGCCACCGGTGTGTACGAGGAACGTCCAGTACGCCCCGCTCTCCCGCTCCAGCAGCCGTCGGAAGAAGGCGAGCGCGCTGTGCGGGCCGTACTGGCCGATGTCCGCGACGAAGGAACGCTTGATGACGAAGTTGGCGCCCTCGCCCTCGCCGATGGACTCCTTGACTATGCGGCGCACGGTATCGGCGTAGGCCTCGTCGTCCACGTCGAAGTGCCCCCCGGCCAGCGGAGTCGGTAGGTCGGGGATGCGGGTCAGGGCATCGGCGAGGCGCACGGTCTGCTGGCCGGTGACGGTGAGCGCGATCAGCGGGGAACCGTCGTCCGGGGCGGCGAAGCCGCGTTCGGCGACTTGGCGGTAGGGCACCATCGCCAGCACGTCGTGCCGCGCTCCGGTGCCGTCGGTCGCGTCGGGCAGCGCGAGGGCGGCGAGCGAGTCGGCCTCGGACACCTCGCCGACCAGCACCTCCAGCAGGCCGGGGCCGGCGGTCTCGGGGCGGTGGAGAAGGGCGTACGGTCCCCGGTCATCGCCCTGGACGATCCGGGAGAGCAGGTCGTCCGCGGCGGAGGCGAGGGTCATCCGACGACCTCCTTGGCGGTGACGACCATGGCACAGCGTTCGGCCGCGTACCTCAGGGCCAGCCGGTGGTACTCGGCGGAGAAGTCGGCGACGGCGTCGGCGACGAGGAAGGTCTGGATGTCGTTCGTGTACGCGTCGACGGCGGACATCAGGACACCCACGTGCGCGTACACCCCGCAAAGGATCAGCTGGTCGCGGCCCGCGGCCTGCATACGCTCGAGCAGGTCGGAGCGGAAGAAGGCGCTGTAGCGCCACTTGATGAGCTGCCAGTCCCCGGCGGCGGGCGCGAGCTCCTCGACGACTTCGCGGTCGTCCGGGTGGGGGCGCATGCCCGGGCCCCAGAAGTCCCTGAGCAGGCCGCGGTCCTTCTCGTTCATGCCGCCGGGTTGCGCGGTGTAGGCAACCGGCACGCGGTGCGCGGCAGCCCAGCGGCGCACCGCGGCGGCGTTGCGGACGAGTTCTCCTCGTACGGCGTCCGGGAAGGGCTTGAGGAAGTAGCGCTGCATGTCGTGGACGAGCAGGACCGCCCGGTCGGGGCTGAGGGTCCACTGCGCGGTGTTGCGGGGCAGGTCGTCCGCGGTCGGAAACGGATAGGAGTCGATGGACGGAATGCCGGTCATGGCCCTGGTCTCCAGTTCGTGGGGGTCGCTGGATCTGTCATGGGGCGTTCGATGGGAGGTGGTCAGCCGGTCCAGGCCGAGACGACGCGTAGTGCCTGCGCCGGGTTGAGGCGCGGGTCGCAGCGGCTGGTGTATTTGTCGCCGACATGCGCCAGGCCCGCCTCGTCCCAGGCGCACTCGGTGACGTCGTCGGGGGTGGTCTCCAGGTGAACGCCCGCGGCCGTACCCCCTGCCGAGGTGACGGCCAGTTGGAATGCGCGCACCTCGCGCACCACGGTGTCGACCATGCGGGTCTTGGTGCCGCACGGAGCTTTGACGGTGTTGCCGTGCATCGGGTCGGTGAGCCAGCCGACGACGTGGCCGGCGGCGCGTACGGCCTCGACGAGCGGCGGCAGCCGGTGGGCGACGGCGTCGGCGCCCATCCGGGCGACGAGTGTGAGGCGCCCCGGTTCGCGGGCGGGGTCGAGGCGTTCGCACAGGGCGAGCAGTTCGTCGGAGGTCACGGTGGGGCCGACCTTGCAGGCCACCGGGTTGACCACCTGGGACAGCAGGGCTACGTGGGCGCCCTCGATCTGCCGGGTGCGCTCGCCGATCCAGGGCAGGTGGGTGGAGCTCAGGAAGAGCCGGCCGGCCTCGTCGCGGCGCAGCAGGGGCACTTCGTAGTCGAGGAGCAGCGCCTCATGGCTGGTCCACACCGGGGCCTCGATGCCGGTGCCCTCAGCGGGTCCCTTCCAGCCGAGGTGCTCGATGATGTCGCGGGCGGCCATGAAGCCGGCCAGGATACGCAGGGGGTCGGGTCGGCGGCTCTCCGGGTCGGGCTCCGGTCCGTTGACCATGTCCCCTCGATAGGAGGGCATTTCGACCCCACCGCACACCTCGGTCGGCTCGGAGCGCGGTTTGGCGAACTGTCCCGCGATGCGCCCGATGCGGACGACCGGCTTGTGGGTGGCCAGGCGCAGGGCCCCGGCCAGCAGGTCGAGGACGGCCGTCTTGCGGGCCACGTAACCGGGGGTGTGTTCGTTCACGTCCTCCGCGCAGTCACCGGCCTGGACGACCAGGGCGTTGCCCGTGGCGACCCGGGCCAGCAGGGAGCGCAGCGCACAGATGTCGTCGGCGCGGACGAGCGGGGGTCGGGCCTCCAGGGTCTCGCGCACACGCCGCACCTGCGACGCGTCGCCCCATTCGGGCTGTTGCAGAACTGCGCGGGTATCCATTCCGCGCAGGACTTCCTCCATGATGTGTTCTCCGCTCACGAGGGTCGGGGTCAGGTGGGTATTCCCTCACGCCGCACCGCGGGCACGGGAATTCCGAGGGCACGCAGCTGCTCATTCGGGTTCATGAACTCACGCTGCCGCTTGATCTTTCCGTTCTCGAACTCGAAGGAATGGAGGAAGTGGTTCTTGTAGTACCCCTCGGGATAGCCGGGGAAAATGATTTTCCCCTCGCCGTCACACTCCACCCAGAAGAAGTCGGGGTCCTGCGTCTCGAAGATCTGGACGTTCTTCCACTCCCAGTCCGGGAAGCACTTAAGGGACCAGACAGCGTGCTCGCCGAGCCGGTCACGGCCCTGCGTCATGATCGGCTGACCTGTGTCGTTCGTCCACAGACCACCGCTGCCGTCCTCGGCGAACATCAGGTGCCGCTTGAGCCGGTCCTCACCCTTGGTACTCATGTACCGTTCGACGATCGCCCGGTTGCGGCGGCGCACCTCGACCACTTCGGAGAATTGCGAGAAGTCTACGAATTCAGGCATGACCAGGTTCCCCTTCGACGTGAATCGCAACTAGTGAATAACCTAGCAAGGAATCAGCGACACGGGAACAAGAGTTCGCATCGCAAAGCGCATCAAGAATGACGAACAAATTCGGGCACGACTAAAAACCCGTCCGGAAAGGGGGCGGGTTTTTAGTCGTGCTATTTCCGCGGGGTGCGGTCAGGCTGCCGCGTTCTTCGCGGGCCGGGCGAGCGCGTCGGCCAGAGCATTCCACTCGGCGGCGCGGCGTGCGGCCAGGGTGCGTACGAGGGGGACCCGGTGTTCGGGGAGGGCCGCGACGATCCGCTGCCACTGGTCGGGCGTCAGCTCGGTTGTGAACAGGGCCCGCAGAAGCAGCCGACCGGGTTCGGTAGCCGTCAGCGAGGGGTCCTGGGCCAACTTCCGCAGGGCGGGGCGGCCCGGTACGCGCGGCGGGGTGTCAGGCCGACGGGAGGCGGGCCGGACGACCTGACGCTGCCGTTCGGGGACAGGGTCCTGGCCACGGCGGAGCCGGTCCCGTACGTCCCGGGCAGTTGCCGTGGACAGGCCGGATCTACGGGCCAGCTCGCGCAGGGAGGTCTCGGGGGCGGCGGTCAGCAGCGCGGCGGCGATCCGACGGCCCTCGGCGTTGTTGAGCGGGCGCACGGTGCCGTCACGACCGACCCGGGTGTGCGAGTGCGGAATTTCCGCACTCGCACTGCCACGCAGCTTGCCGACCGTCTTGCCGCTCAGCCCGGTACGTTCGGCGATGGCACGGTCGGACCAGTGCGGATGGAAGCCGAGGATGCGGATGGCCGCCTGCCGGCGCTCGGCACGGGTCAGCGGCAAGCCGTGACTGACATTCAGCTGCACGGACAGGACGTAGGCGTCAGCCTCGTCGCCGTCGAAGAATCGGACCGCGATCTCGCGGTGTCCGCGCAACCGGGTGGCCGCCAGCCGGTGTGTGCCGTCGATGACGCGCATGGTGGGTCGGTGCACCACGATCGGTTCGAAATCCTGCCCCGACTCGGCGAGTTTGCGGACATGGCTCTCGTCAAGTCGTCGGGCGCGCGGCGAGTCGGACGGGAGGAGTGTCACAACGGGCACGGATCGGACGGGTGCTGCGACAGCGGGTACGGCGGGTTTTCGGTCCGTCGGGTCGATGGCGACATGCACGAACGTGCTCCCCCTTGGCTGATGTCACTCCGCACGATGCGGCAAGTCATGATCGTGCGTTACACAACAAAGCACGGCCAAACAGGAATCCAATACTCCGTCACATGAGCAGAAGTACGTCAAATCCAGCTGTGACCTGGGATATCAGTCAGGAAACACCTGGTCGAGCGCGATGTGCAGGAGGTCCTCACGCAGCGCCGGGAACAACTCGGCGAACGGACCCGGACCGAGCAGGACCCGGTGCTCGGTGCTGTCGTACCGCAGTGTTCGGCGTCACGGCACAGACCGGTGATGCCGCCGCCGGGCGCGGCTCCGGCGGACTCGGCGGTCAGCAACCGGAGGATGAGTTCACCGCTCGTGGTCATGCTCTCTCCTGGTGTGCGGGCGGTTGTAGCACCGACAGGATCGCCGCCAGTCAGGCCGCGACCGTGATCTCGAGGAGGATGTGCTCGAGGATCTCGGTACGCTCGAGGAAGCTGTACCGGCACAGCACGGTCAGCTCTCGGCCGCAGTCGGCGGCCAGTTCGTAGAGCCGGTCGAGGTCGCCGCGGTCGCTGAACTGAAGCAGCGCTCGCCCGCCCTCGGCCAGCAGCAGGGGTGCCTCGGCCAGATAGCGACGGTGCGCCCGGTATCCGGGATCGACGTACGCCGCCTCGTGCTCCGTCATGTACCGGTACTCGGGCGGCGCCAGCACGAAGTTGGAGTGCCAGTAGACCGTGTCGAAGCGCTCGCCGGGGTCCAGTGCGGAGAACACGTCGCTCTCCAGGGCCCGTACGCGATCGGCGACCATGTGCCGTTCGGCATTCATCCGCGTGTTCTCCACGGCGGACGAGCTGATGTCGGTGGCGACAACCCGCCGGCAGCCGGCCAGTGCGGCGGACACCGCGATCACGCCGGTGCCGGACCCCACCTCCAGGAAGGACCCTTGACGCCGGAACCTTTCCTCGCCGTCCCCGACGAGGCCGAGGATCTTCAGCGCCACTTCGGTAGTCGCCGAGAACGGCGGCGCGAACACGCCGTCGAGCAGATCCCATTCCCGGCCGGCCAACGCAAAGGTCTTCGGCCTGTCCTCACGAGTCAGAGCGTGTCTACTACGCTCCAACGACCTCAGGTAACTCTTCAACTCCAGCATTCCCACCCCTTGCGGACACGGGGATGCCTGCACCCAGCTCCCCCCGCGGCCATCGTTTCCGAACGGCCTACCTCTCGGTAGGTGCTCCGGGAACACCACACAGCCGTCTCACAGGGGACCGGACCACACTGTGGACCGCACTTCGGCCACCCGGGCGACCGGATTCCGCTTGCCCAGTGCAAATGCGCCTCCCTAGGCTCGTGAGGCTTGTTCCGGTCTCTTGTGTGGGGGGCACAGTTGACAACTGAGGACGCGCCGACGGATTCCCCGGCACTGACCGTCCTGGAGCTCCTCGCCCAGGAGGCGCCGCCCGCACGGCTGGAGGAACTCCAGCGCATCGCACGGCGGCGGGGCATGTCGCCCGAGCAACTGGCCGAGCTGGAGCAGGCGGTCCGGCTGGCCCGGGGCGTCAACGCGTCGGCCGAACAGCGGCGCCGGCGCGAGGCCGGGCTCGCGGCCCTCATCGACGCCACGCGGGACATGGCCTTGCGCGACGGCCTGGACGAGCTGCTGGACACCATCACCTGCCACGCCCGCCGACTGCTCAACTTCGACATGGCGTACGTCAGTCTGCGGCTGCCCGACCGCGGTTCGTACGTGCGCAACTCGGACGGCGAGACCACCGCGAACAGTGTCGGTCTGGAGATTGACAGTGGCTTCGGCCTCGGCGAGTGGGCGCAGACGAAGCAAGCACCGTTCTGGACCTCCGACTACCTCGCCGACGACCGCTTCCCGCACTCGCGGAAGATCGACGAGGTGGTCAGTGCGGAAGGGCTGCACGCAGTCCTCGCCGTACCGATGAGCCAGGGCAGCACGGTGCTCGGGGCACTGTACGGGGCTCACCGGGAAGTCCGGCACTTCACCCCCGACGACGTCAGCCTGCTGCGTTCGCTCGCCGTGCTCTCGGCATTCGCCATCGAGGAGATCCGGCGGATGGGCCGCATCCAGGCCCGAGCGGCCGACGCGGAAGCGGCCGGAGCCCGTCTCGCCGAGCGCCTGGGCCGAATGGAGCGGCTGGCGGAACTCCAGGCCCGGCTGACCGGGCTGGTGCTGGGAGGCGGTGCCCTGCGCGATGTCGTCGAGCTTGCCGGCGCCGAACTGGACGGCGTCCTGGTGCTGCGGAGTGCCGACGGGCGCACCCTGGCGGCCACCGGCGATCTGCCCGTGCTGGACCCGGACCGCACGGTCAAGGCCATCGCCGACTCCCATGCCACCGGCGCCCCGGTCGCCGTGACGGACACGGTGTGGGCCACCCACGTCACCACGGGCGTCGCGGCCCCGGGCGTCCTGCTGCTACAGCGCGAGTCCCCGCTCACCAGCGAGGACGGGCGGCTGCTGTATGCCGCGGGCCAGACGGCCGCGCTGGTGCAGTTGTTCGGGCACAGCGCCGGTGCGGCCGCTGGCCCGGCTCGCGACGAGTGCCTGGACGCCCTCCTCACCACCTCGCATCCGCCACGCGGCATGACCGAGCGGGTGCGCCGGCTCGGTCTCGACCCCGACGGGCGACACGTCGTGCTCGCCGTACGGCCGGAAGGGGCCAAACAGGGCGAGGCCGCCGTATGGGCCTCGTCGTATTCCTACCGGCACTACGGGCTGAAGACCGTCCGCGGCGACTGCCTGGTCCTGCTGCTGCCCGGGAACGACGCCTCGTCGGCAGCGCGGACCGTCGGCGACGAGCTCTCCCGCTTCCTCGGGCATCCGGTCACCGTCGGCGCAGCAGGCCCGGCCGCCGGGCTCGCCCCGGTCGCCGAGGTGTACCAGGAGGCCCGCCGCTGCCTGGACGCGCTCGTGTCACTGGGTGGCACGGGCGGTACGGCCGCGGCGCGCGATCTGGGCTTTCTCGGCCTGCTGCTGTCCGACGACCATGATGTCGAGGCATTCATCGCATCCACGGTGGGCGCGGTGGTCGACTACGACCGCAAGCGTTCCACCCATCTCGTGGCCACGTTGGAGGCGTACTTCACCTCGGGCAGCAGCCCGATGCGAGCCGCCGGACACCTGCATGTGCACCCCAATACCGTCTCACGTCGTCTGGAACGCATTACCGAACTGCTGGGCCCGGACTGGCAGAAGCCCGCGAACGCCCTGGAGCTCCAGCTGGCGCTGCGCCTGCTGCGGGCCCGGGACGCGATCCGCCGGCACTCTGACAACACCGGCGAAGGAGCAGGAACGCGGTAGGCGCTCACGCCGAGTCAGCCAGGTGAGGCGCGCTGCCACTGCCCGCGAGGGCCACGACCGCGTGGGCGGCGGAGGCCAGGGTGATGTGGCGGTGCCAGCCGCTGAAGGAGCGCCCTTCGAAGTCCTTGAGTCCGACATGTTCACCGACCTGTTCCAGATCGCGGCGGGCCCGCCCGGCCAGCTTGGTCATCCGCAGCAGCGTGCCGACCGGCACAGAGGCCATGTTGGTGATCCACATCGCCGTGGGCACATGGCTGCCGCTCTCCCACTCTCCCAGCAGCATGAGCTCTCCCTCCCTGGTGCCGTCCCGGCCCGGCCGTCCGGATCTGGCCGCGCCTCCCACCCGGACTGCGACGGCGACCGAGTCGCAGCGGGTGCGGGAGGGACTCGCGGGGTCGGTCCACTCGACCCGGCGGCCGAGCCCGCGCACCGCCGCGAGGATCTGCTGAGCGCCTAGCGGTCCGGCGCCATAGCCGGGCAGGGCAGGGTCGCGCACCGTGACCGGGGAAGCGCCACTGGCCCGGACGATGACGGGCACTCCGGCCTGGGTGAAACGTCCGACGGTGGCGGCGATCCGGGTGACGTGCGTGTTGAGCACCACCGGCCGCACCGGAACCTGCCAGGACGTCAGCGCCATCAGGACGGCAGCGGAGGCGCACTCCTCCGCCGACTCCTCGCCGACGGCCTCCGGGATATCGGCTCGACGCCGCCGGTTGTCGTCCTGCACCCAGGTCTCCGGAAGATGCAGCCGCCAGTGCACAGGCACGCTGAACATCTCGTTGGCGTACCACACCCCGAAGGCGTGCTGGCCACGGAACGCGTGCCCGAGGCAGGGGTCGAACACGCGGTCCACTCCGACGGACTGGTGGCCGGCCTTGAGGATCGGCATGGACCGCACCACCCATGCCTGTGGGGCGATGGCCTGTTCCAGGTGGGCGGCGAGTGCCTCACGCACCGGCATCCAGTCCCAGGTAGAGCTGGAGATGAAGTGGTGCAGGCTCTGTTCGGCGGCCGGTCCACCGACATGGGCGGCGACGTTGCGGATGGACTTGCGGCCACGGGCCCTGAGCAGGCCACGCAAGTACTGCTCGCCCTTCTCCCTCTGGTCCCGTCGGACGAACGAGGTGAACAGCACGTCGGCCAGCTCACGGGTCAGCGCTTCGCGCGCGTCCAGCAGACCACCGGCGGCAGGCCGCGGACGTCTTCGCCCCAGATCCGCGTCCATTCCTGTCACGCTCATGGGCATTCCCCCTCTTGATGTGCTGTGGCGGTGGTCGGTCCGCCCCTGCCGATCGTCGCCGCCGAGGGGCCGGGAGCACGAGGTGCCAGGGCCCCAGAATGACTACTCCAGACGGTCGCCCGGCCACACCCCCGGGCGGGGGCGCTGTGGCGTCAGCGATCGCCAGATCCGCCGTGACAGCCGCTGTCCTGTCGTGGCGGAGGGGCCCTGGTGTTCTGCGAGGTGGCGCAGGTGCGCGGCCGTCACCCCGACGTATGCGCAGGCCAGAAGGATTCTGCCCGCGTAGCGCGTGGTGGGGCGGGTGGGACTCGAACCTCAACCGGTGACCCATCTCACCTGCGGTTTTGCCGGAGAACCGGACATCTCCATCCCATTCGATCCTGCTGAGTCCTCCTCGATCCCGCTCGGTCCGGCGCGGTGAGGCATGTGCCTCACGCCTTCGGGGGCGCGCACGGACAAGACCGGGAGAGGCGAGCGGACTCACCCGCGGTCGGCCCGGCCAGTGCGTGGGCCAGGTACGACTACTCGCAGCGCCGTGAGCACTGCTTCCCCAGCGTGGCGAGGACTGCGGCCCAGCGGGTGGTCGAGGACCGGCTCTGGGATCTGATCGAGCCGCTGCTGCCACCGCGACCGGGGCCAAAAGGGCCAGGCGGGCGTCCGCGAGTCGATGAGCGGGCCGCGTGAGAAGGCAGTGTTCGTGCTGCACACCCCTTGTCGCTGGCGCGACCTGCCACCTCAACTCGGCTACGGCTCTGGGCACACAGCCTGGCGACGGCTGCGGGCCTGGCATGCCGCCGGGGTTGGGACCGCCTGCCCCGCCTCGTACTCAACGAGCTCTCCGAGGCCGAGCTGATCGACTGGTCCCGCGGCTGCATCGACAGCGTCTCGGTGCGCGCGAAAAGGGGGGCGAGCTGATCGGGCGCAACCTCACCGATCGAGGCAAGGCCGGCACGAAGTATCACCTGCTCGCCGACGCAACCGGCCTCGTGCTGCACACGCTGCTTTCGCCGGCGAACACTCATGACAGCGTGCTGTTCGAACCGTTGCTGGAGACCAACCTCGGCTATAGGGTCTCGCGGTTGGTGTCGGAGACCGCCCTCGTGACCTGGGCTGTCGCGCACCTTCCGAGTCAGGAGCTCGCAGGTCTCCCACCTGTGCGGTTGACAGGTGGTTTGGGGACGAGCGCGGTCTCGGGTCGGCAGTGTGGGCACGCGGCGAGCCGTCGGCGAGGGCCTGGACGCGGGCTGCCTGAGCGGAACTCGCGTGGACAAGCCTCCTGGTGTGTGACCCGCTCGATCGCGCGGCGCGGCCGATGAGCTTTCCCGGGCCCCGGTCGGCAGGGCGGATCAGCGCAGCCCGGCGAAGAGATCGTTCTCGGGTACGGCGGCGCCGGTGGCGTCCTTGACACGTACGTAGGTCTCCATGCCCATCAACTCGCCGAACCTCTCCTTGCCCATCTTGAGGAAGAAGATGTTCTCGCCCTGACTGGCGTGCGCGGCCAGCGCATCGAACTTCTGACCGCTGAATGCGGTGGTGTCCACCCACGTGGTGATCTCATCGTCGGGGAGGCCGATCTCGGCCATCGCGGCGGCCTCGGCAGGATCCGGCTCCGGCATGTCCTCATGAAACTCGCGCATGATCTCGCCGAACCGCTGCATCATCGAGTGGGGCATCGTGGTCCAGTACACCTTCGGTGTCAGCGTGGTCATCTCCAGCGCCGCCATCGTGATGCGGTGGGCCTGGATGTGGTCGGGGTGGCCGTAGAAGCCGTTCTCGTCGTAGGTGACGACCACATCGGGTCGGTAGTGCCGCATGAGTTCCGCGAGTCGGGCCGCGCCTTCCTCCACGGGGGTCTGCCAGAAGGATCCGGGGGCGTCGTTGCTCGGCCAGCCCGTCATCCCGGAGTCGGCATAGTCCAGCATCTCCAGATCGCTGACCTTCAGGACGTCACAGCTCGCCTTGAGTTCTTGACGGCGCATGAAGGCGACGGCCGCCGGATCGTGCCCGGGATCGCCCGGCTTGACACCCCCCGGTCCGTCACCGCAACCGCCGTCGGTACACGTCACGAGAACCGTCCGGATGCCCTCCGCCGCGTAACGCGCGAGGACCCCTCCGGTCCCGGTGGCCTCGTCGTCGGGGTGGGCGTGCACTGCCATGAGCGTCAAGGGCCGGTCAGCCATGAAACAGTCCTCCTGCAGAAATACGACTTGATCCAAGCGCGCGGCGGGCGTACCGCGATCCTGGGGCCCGGATCCTGGTGGGGCGGACGACCTTGTGGTCTCCGTGTTCCCCGCCCGTGCGGCGCCGGTCCCTCAGCCGATGCAACCGTGCCGCCGGGACGGCTGTTCCCGGCGCGGCCGTTTGGCCTTCCAGGCGTCGACGTTTCAACGCGAACGAGGTACAGGCGCGACCTGCTGTCCTGTCGCACTGCGTCTGGCGGGGCTGCTGACCTGCGCGGTTGTCAGACCGGCCCCGGTGGCCGGCGTTCTCAAACGACCTGGCTTTCGCGGAAGTCTCGTTCGCGATAGATGCAGGAGCGCCGCCAAGATCGCCATACAGTGTCCGTCAGCGATCGTCGTTCTCCAAGATGCTGCGATGTGGAAAGCCCCGAACCCGCCCTCGCCGCCTCGGATCTGCACGTGGTGATGTGCTGTGCGATGTGCACCTTTACCTGTACGCGGTACTGAGCTGCACTGTTGATGGGGAGTCGAACCCCCGCGTTGCTCTTCACGCGCCAGGAGTGGGCTGGAAAACCGCCAGCCCTCGGTGTGTGCACGCCTCCGAAGCTGCTACCTGCTCCACATCGCCCCAGCTTGCTGGACCACTCAGTCCAGCAGATCGACCTCCCAGTTCGTACGCTGGATTCGCACGTCGACCTCTCGGATCTCCCGGGCGAGTACATCCGCCTGACCGCGCAGTTCCGCGACCGGAAGCGCGGAAAGCATCATCAGCTCGGACCGAAGCTGCCGGCCGTATCCCCGCTCGCCCTTACCCGCCGCTGCGTCCGCCGCTGCGGTGACCACGGAGTGACGCAACCGCAGGACATCCCGGCGTGCGAGGGCATCGGTGAGCGTGCCTTCCGGGCCCATCTCCACGGTGGCATTGGTCCGGTTGATCCGCCGGATCAACGTTTCCAGAGCGTCCAGCACCTCACCGGCCTCAGCCAACAGCTGAGCTGCATCCTCGGCGGGTGTCTCCCCTTCCTGGTACCGCGCACTGCTGACAACGCGCGCTCGCAGCTGCTCTACACGGCGGGTCGCCTCCGCACGTTCTGCCAGTGCCTCAGCAAGCTTCACTGTCTCCACCTCCCCCTCCATGAGCTCGCACGAGTATACGAGTGCGAACCAGCTCATACGCACCTGGATTTTGATCCGCCGGAGCCCTGGCCAGCCACTGGAGTGAAAGCAGACAGCCGCTCAGAGCTGCGGCGCAGGGTTCGCGCCGTCGAAGCGCTTCGGGCGAAGACTCGCGAGATGGCCGCTACCCGGAGGGCGTGGAGCGCGAGGCGAAGCCTGTTACCGCTGCTCGTGCCAAGGAGGTCATCGAGACCCTGCGGTCCCGTGCTGAACGGCCCCGCATGCGTCGAAACCGAGCTGCCCGACCGCGGGGCTTCCCCTCCACCCTCAGCGCCCGCTCAGGCACCGGTCGGCACGTCGGACGGCCCGGCCGATGCCCTCTGAGAACGATCTCGGGCCCGGTCTGTTCCCGCTCACTGCGGTGAACCGGTCCGGGGCCGTCACCATTGACGAACAGCTCGCCCTGGTCGGAGAGCCGACACCCGTGCGCATTCCAACAGTGGAATGGGCTGGCTGGCTGGCCAAGGACTCGGTCCGGGCCCGCTACTGGGCCAAGATCCACCGCACCTCTTCGCGAACAGCTGCTGGTTCTTCTTCGGCGGGATCTCCAGTACGGGGCCACGCCAGCTTCCGAGCAGCCTCCCGCCCCGGGAGGAGGCGCCGGGGCACAGTGCCCGGCCACCTGTACGGCTACCAGCTCGCGCACGGCGTGATCCCCCGTCTGGGACGGGACAACGACAGCCCCACCGTCTGCCACACCTGCGACAACCACTCCTGCCAGCAACCGAGGCACCTCCGGCTGGGTACATCAGCAGAGAACCGCCATCGGTGCACGTAGGACCACGGCGAGGTGAGCGAGGCGAACCCGCGTGCAGCGGAGTGCCTTACCGGCGAAATGGGCTCAGCCTTCTTCATCCGAAGGGCGAGCCGAACAGCCTTTACTTAGCCGTAACCAGCGCACCAAAGGGTCTGTCGCCCTACCAGAAGTGCGGGCCGTTCTCCTTGATCGTGGCGTAGCACCCGAGACCGGCGTAACGCTTGTGGTAGTCGACAGTCGTTGGAGGGCTCATGGTCCCATCAGGCAGTCGCCCGGTCGATCTCGTCCAGGGTGATACCGATGCCGACTGTGGCGGGGTGCTGTGCGCTGGCGCCGCGCAGCTTGAGCTCATCGCCGATGACCTTGATTTTGAACTGGACAGTGCAGGAGCGGGTGCCGGGGGCTCCGTTGGACATCCGTATAGGGATCTTCAGGGACCGGGAGCCTTTCCGGGTGAGGTCCTGGTAGAGGGTGCGGACTTCTCCCGTGCGCTTCATGACGTGGTCGACCACGACTAGTTCGAGGCCGTGCTCGGCTGCGAACGACATGGCGTATTGGTGCAGGTAGCGGAGGGTTGCTGTGCGCCTGTGTCGGCAAGTTCTTGAAGGATCATGCTTGGTGCCTCTGCTTGGGGCGGCCCCGACTGGTGTGTCGGGGCCGCAGTATTGGGTCAGTGCGTCGTTGGGTCCGAGTGCGTGGTGTGCGCCAGCCGTTCGGCCCGGGTTTCGCGGGCGAGGTTGAGAAGCCCTTGCGGGTCCTCGCCCTCGTTGATGGCGCAGACCAGCAGCCCGGCCAGCTCGTGGGTGCGGCCGGGCACGGGCGGCCGGGTCAGGAGGTCGTGGCGGTGGGGAAGGGGTTGTACCGATGGTCGGGATGGCAGGCGGCGTACAGGCCGCCGGGGAGGCGTTCGGTGATGACGCCCCATCCGGCCCAGCGCATGACGGCGAGGTAGCCGAGGTCTCCGCCCGCAAAGCCGGTGCGGGCCTTGGCGCCGGGGTCGGGAGCGATGAACACCCAGCCGGGCAGGTCTCCGGTGTCGTCGGACACGACCTGGAAGCCGGGGCGAACCGACATCAAGGTGGTCCAGGAGAAACTGGGGCACTCCTCGCGCGAGATCACGTCCGACACCTACACCAGCGTGCTACCCGAGATGATGCGGGCCGAGGCCGAGTCGGTCATGGCCGTCGTCCCCCGCGACGTCCCCTTCCAGGTACGCACCCCGCTGGAGATCCCCGAGACAGCCTGGCGGAACGACATCGCCCTCTACTTCGCCCACGGCGCACGGCAGTCAGGTGACAACTGGGCCGTTGGCGCGCAGAGCCGACCCGACTCTGATCTCCTCGGCATGATCGCCCTAGCCAGCCGTGGCCAGGACGACGCCGCCAACGCGGCCGTGAAGTGGATACGCGATCACTGCGCCGCGAACGACTTGGAGCTTGTCCGGGTGGAGAACTTCAACCACCGGTACCCGGAGGAGCAGCGAGCGGACTTCTCGCTCACGCGCTTCACGACACCCGCTCCGAATCCCCGGGCCTGGACAACTGGGCATTGCCGAAGGGCCTGCCGCCAACCAGGGGAAGGCGCGCTCACCGGGCCTCGAACAGGCGCCAGGGGCGGCGTGAGAGCCCCCATGTCCCCTGATCCGGTCTCCTGTCCCCTGTGTGTCCACTGGATCATGCTCTGAACGGATGAACGGGGATCACCACGCTGGAGTGGCGATCCCCGTTCTCACGTTTTCGCAGGTAGAAACGGTTCTCTGAGGAAACCGTGGTGGTGGGGCGGGAGGGACTCGAACCCTCGACCGACGGATTATGAGTCCGCTGCTCTAACCGGCTGAGCTACCGCCCCGTAACGGCGCGTCGTGCACATCTGTGCGCGCCGTCTGCCGCAGCATAGCCGCTCATACGATCTGTTGCTTCGGCGGGCCGATGTTGGGCGCCCGCATGCCGTGGATCAAGGGTGAAGAGGCCCGTGATCAGGGGTTGAGGGCATGAAAAAGGACCCCGTCAGGGGTCCTCTCCCGTGCTGCTCCCCCGACTGGACTCGAACCAGTAACCCTCCGGTTAACAGCCGAATGCTCTGCCAATTGAGCTACAGGGGACCGAGCTCCCCCGACTGGACTCGAACCAGTAACCTGCCGGTTAACAGCCGGCTGCTCTGCCAATTGAGCTACAGGGGATTGCTCCGTGTGCCTCGACCGCGCCCCCGTCCGGGGTTCCCGGAGGGCGTGCGTTCGCTGCGACACATACATTAGCGCAAGCAGGGGGGTGCTCCGCCAATCGGTATGGCCGCGGGTGATCGGAGGGTGATCTGTGGCGCGTGCGGGTAGACGTGCGGCACGACTCCGGGGTCCGACGCGAAGGACAACCAGAAGGGCAGGTCGATGCGCTACCGGCTGACGTTCATGACCGGTTTGGCTGTGGGTTACGTGTTCGGCACGCGGGCCGGCCGCGAGCGGTATGAGCAGCTGCGTGCGTGCGCGCAGCGGCTCGCGCAGAACCCGGCCGTCCGCAACACCGCCGAGTCGGCCGCGCTGGGCGGCCGGGAGGCCGCCACGAAGGCGCTCGGCAAGGTGCGGCCGCTGCGGGACAAGATCGCGCAGCGGGAGTCGCGTTCCGCGGCGGAGGAGGACGACTGGGGCACCAGCAACACCTAGCCGCCGCGGTGGCATGATCTGGTCCATGGGGATAGTCGCCGGGTTGGACAGTTCGTCCGAGAGCACACGGATCGTCGTCTGCGATACGGATACGGGTGCCGTACTCAAGCAGGGGTACGCGCCGCACCCGGCGCCGTCCTCCGGTGGATCGCCCAATGACGTGGACCCGCAGGCGTGGCTGCTCTCCCTCGGGGAGGCCGCCGAGGGCGGGCTGCTGGAGGGGGTGCAGGCCATCGGCGTGTCGGCGCAGCAGCACGGGCTGCTGGCGCTGGACGGCAACGGGGCGCTGGTGCGCCCCGCGCAGATGGGCAACGACCGGCGGGTGCAGTCTGCGGCCGCCGATCTGATCGAGACGCTGGGCGGGCGTGCGGCGTGGGCCCAGGCCGTGGGCGCGGTGCCGACCGCCGCCCAGTCGGTGGCGAAGCTGCGCTGGATGGCGCGGTCGGAGCCGGATGCGGCGCGCCGGGTGGCCGAGGTGCTCCAGCCGCACGACTGGCTGGTGTGGCAGCTGCTCGGGCGGCCGCTGCGGCGTACGACGGACCGCGGTACGGCCTCCGGCACCGGCTACTGGTCGGCGGCGACCGGCGCCTGGCGGCCGGATCTGGTCGAGCTGGCGCTCGGGCACCAGGTGCGGCTGCCGGAGGTCATCGGACCGGCCCAGGCCGCGGGGCAGACGCCGGAGGGGCTGCTGATATCGGCCGGTACGGGCGAGACCATGGCCGCGGCCTTCGGTCTCGGCGTGGGGGTCGGCGACGCGGTGATCTCGCTGGGGGCCTCGGGTTCGGTCTTCTCCATCCACCACGAGGCGCTGGCCGACCACACCGGCACGATCCTGTCGTACGCCGACGCCACCGGGATGCATCTGCCCGTCGTGCACACGCTGAACGCGGTGCGGGCGCTGCGCGGTACGGCGGAGCTGCTGGGCACGGACCTGGAGGGGCTGTCGGCGCTCGCGCTGAAGTCCACCCCCGGGTCGTACGGGATGGTGATGCTGCCGTACCTGGAGGGCGAGCGGACCCCGTACCTGCCGCACACCGCCGGGACGCTGACCGGGCTGCGGCGCGAGTCGATGAAGCCGGAGCATCTGGCGCGGGCCGCGTTCGAGGGCATGCTGTGCGGGCTCGGCGACGCGCTCGACATCCTGCGCGGGCGCGGGGTCGGGGTGCGGCGGGTGTTCCTGCTGGGCCCGGCGGCCGATCTCCAGGCGGTACGGGCGATCGCGCCCGCGCTGCTGGGCGCGCAGATCGTGGTGCCGCAGCCGGCCGACTACGCCGCGCTGGGCGCCGCCCGGCAGGCCGCGTGGGCGCTGGGCGCCGCGCAGGGGACGCTGTCCCCGCACGAGCCGCCGCGCTGGCCCGCGGCCGCCAGCCAGGTGTTCGAGCCGGGCGACGACCTGGCGGTGGGGCAGGCGGTGCGGCAGCAGTACGTGGCGGTACGGGAGCAGACGCACCCGGGGGCGTTCGAGGCGCAGCCGTAGCGCGGCCCAAGCCGTTGCGGGCGTAGCGGGGCCGCCGTAGCGGGCGTAGCGGGGCTAGTCGAGGTAGCCGCGGAGTTGGTCGGCGAAGGCGTGGTCGCGGAGCTTGTTGAGGGTCTTGGACTCGATCTGGCGGATGCGTTCCCGGGTCACGCCGAAGATCCGGCCGATCTCCTCCAGCGTGCGGGGGCGGCCGTCGGCCAGTCCGTACCGGAGCTGCACGACCTTGCGCTCGCGCTCGCCGAGCGTCGACAGCACGGCCTCCAGGTGCTCGCGGAGCAGCAGGAACGCCGCGGACTCGACCGGTGAGGCGGCGTCGCCGTCCTCGATGAGGTCGCCGAGCGCCACGTCGTCCTCCTCCCCGACCGGCGCGTGCAGCGACACCGGTTCCTGGGCGAGGCGCAGCACCTCGCTGACCCGCTCCGGGGTGAGGTCGAGGTGGATCGCGACCTCCTCGGGGGTGGGTTCGTAGCCGCGCTCCTGGAGCATCCGGCGCTGGACGCGGACGACCCGGTTGATCAGTTCGACGACGTGGACCGGCACCCGGATGGTGCGCGCCTGGTCGGCGAGGGCGCGGGACATGGCCTGGCGGATCCACCAGGTCGCGTACGTCGAGAACTTGTACCCGCGGGCGTAGTCGAACTTCTCGACCGCTCGGATCAGGCCGAGATTGCCCTCCTGGACGAGGTCCAGCATCGTCAGGCCGCGGCCCACGTAGCGCTTGGCGACGGAGACGACGAGGCGCAGGTTGGCCTCGATCAGCCGGCGCTTGGCCATCCGGCCCAGGACGACCAACCGGTCGAGGTCGAGGGCGAGTTGGCTGTCGAGGTCGGGGGCGGAGGCGAGCTTCTCCTCGGCGAACAGCCCCGCCTCGACCCGGCGGGCCAGCTCGACCTCCTCGGCGGCGGAGAGGAGCGGAATCCGGCCGATTTCGCGCAGATATTGGCGGAAGAGGTCGGAGGAGGGGCCGGTGGTCTCGGGGCGTGCGGGGCGCTCGGCGGGGCCGCTGTCGGCCTCGGCGTCGGGTTCGGTGTCTGCTTCGGTGTCTGCGCTCTCGGGGTCCGGGTCGGTGGGCCCGGTGTCGGCCTGCCGGGTGTCGGCGGCGTCCGGGGGCTCCGGCGGCTCGGGGGGCTCCGGCGGTTCCGGGGCGTCCGGGGGCTCAGGGGCACGGGCCGCGTCGGGCAGCGGGGGCGGTTCCGGTGGCTCCATGGCCGACGGTGCCAGGGGGTTCGGCGGCGCCACGGGGGCCGCGTCGGTGAGGGTCTGGGTCTGCACGGGGGCGACCTCCAGGGTGATCGCTGCTGAGGCGGCAGAACGATCGGGTACGGATGCGCCGGCCACGCCGCCGTCCGTCCCGTACATCATGAGCGGATCTGCGGGGGATCCCGGCCTACCCGGCCAACACCGCCGCGCTCCGAGGACTCAGGCACCGCAACCAGTGTGGAGTACGACACACGCCCGCCACGAGGGGCGTGCGGGCACTTTTTACACAGCGGCCGGTGACCGCCCGGTTACGCGACGTCCGCGGCGTCCGGATACGACACGGCTACGGCACGGCCACAGCGCGGCTACAGCCAGCTAGAGCGCCGCGGCGCCCTGGGTCTGGAGGGACTGGGCGTACTGCTGGAGGACCCACAGCTCGTTCTGGACGGCGGCCAGATGGGCCGGGTCGGCGCGCTGGCCCAGGCGCTGGAGGGTGCCCTGCACTTCGGTGATGCGGTGGTTGACGGCGGCCTGGCGGACCCTCACCAGCTGCTCGCCCGCGTACGCCTCGTCCGCCTCGCGGCGGGTGTGGAGGGGCTCCACGGCCAGCTCGGTGACCATCGCGCGGACCGTGTCGTCGGGGGCGGCCTCGCGGACGCGGCGCAGGTAGTCGGCGTCGGCGGCCTCCGCACCGCCCGCGACCTCGATGGCGCGGCGCACGGCGGCGTAGGGCGGGGCGGTGAACTCGTCCTCCCCGTAGGCGTCGAAGGCCGGGGAGACCAGCTCGGGGCGCTGGAGGGCCAGCTTCAGCAGCTCGCGCTCGACGCGGTGGGCCGGGCTGCGGAGGTTCAGGGCGGGGCCGCGGGGTCCGGGCGGGGCCGCCGGGCCCTGGGCCTGGCCGGGCCCGCCGGGGGCGGCGCCCCGGTGCTGCGGGCGGCCGCGCTGGTCGGGGCGCTGATCGCCGCCCCGGCCGCGGTCCCGCGCCCACCGGGCGAGCTGGCTGACGCGCTGGACGACGAACTGGGTGTCGAGGATGCCCAGCAGCCCGGCCAGATGGACGGCCGACTCGTGCTGGATGGAGCTGTTCTTGATGCCCGCGACAACGGGCGCGGCCTCGTCCAGGGCGGCGGCGCGGCCCACCGCCGTGTCGAGGTTGTGCCGGCCGACGATCTGCCGGATGGCGAACTCGAAGAGCTGGGTGCGGCTCTCGACCAGCGCCTCGACCGCGTCGTCGCCGTGCGCGAGCCGCAGCTCGCAGGGGTCCATACCGCCCGGGGTGATCGCGATGTAGGTCTCGGCGGCGAACTTCTGGTCGTCCTCGAAGGCGCGCAGGGCGGCCTTCTGGCCCGCCGCGTCGCCGTCGAAGGTGAAGACGACCTCGGCGCCGGAGTTGTCCATCAGCAGCCGCCGCAGGATCTTGATGTGGTCGCCGCCGAAGGAGGTACCGCAGGTGGCGATGGCGGTGGTGACCCCGGCCAGATGGCAGGCCATGACGTCGGTGTACCCCTCGACGACCACGGCGCGGCTGGTCTTGGCGATGTCCTTCTTGGCGAGGTCGATCCCGTAGAGGACGTGGGACTTCTTGTAGAGCGGGGTCTCGGGGGTGTTGAGGTACTTGGGGCCGTTGTCGTCGTCGCGCAGCTTGCGGGCGCCGAAGCCGACGACCTCGCCGGTGATGTCGCGGATGGGCCACATCAGGCGGCCGCGGAAGCGGTCGATGGGGCCGCGGCGGCCGTCCTGGGCGAGGCCGGAGAGGATCAGCTCGCGGTCGGTGAAGCCGCGGCCGCGCAGGAAGCGGACGAGGTGGTCCCACCCGGCCGGGCTGTACCCGACGCCGAAGTGCTGGGCGGCGGCCTGGTCGAAGCCGCGCTCGGCGAGGAACGTGCGGCCGATCTCCGCCTCGGGGCCGTCCAGCTGCTCGACGTAGAACTGCGCGGCCGCCCGGTGCGCCTCGACCAGGCGGGTGCGCTCGCCCTGCTGGCGGCCGGGGGTGGCGCTGCCCTGCTCGTACCGCAGGGTGATCCCGGCCTGGGAGGCGAGCCGCTCGATCGTCTCCGAGAACGACAGGTGGTCGATCTTCATGACGAAGTCGACGGTGTCGCCGCCCTCCTGGCAGCCGAAGCAGTAATAGAGCCCCTTGCTGGGGCTGATCTGGAAGGACGGCGACTTCTCGTCGTGGAAGGGGCAGAGCCCCTTGAGATTGCCACCGCCCGCGTTCCGCAGCTGGAGGTATTCGGATACGACGGCGTCGATCGGGACCGCGTCCCGCACCGCCCTTACGTCGTCATCGTTGATCCGGCCTGCCACGCGTGAATTCTACGGCCGGGGTCCGACACCGATGTCCGGCACGGGTCGGGCCCCGGCCCGGGGCCTTGCTGCTACGGCAGCAGGGAGGTGAGCGGGACGGACGGGTCGGCGAGGGCGCCCGGGTCGGGCTGGGCGCCGCTGCGGATGAGCTGCTGGATGGGCCCGGTGACGTCCCACACGTTCACGTTCATGCCCGCCAGCAGCCGGCCGTCGCTCAGCCAGAAGGCGATGAACTGCCGCTTGCCGACGTCGCCGCGGATCAGCACCTGGTCGTACGAGCCGGGCGGCGCGTAGCCGGAGTACTCCAGCCCGACGTCGTACTGGTCGGAGAAGAAGTACGGCACCCGGTCGTACGAGACGTCCTGGCCGAGCATGGCGCGGGCGGCGGCCGGGCCGCCGTTCAGCGCGTTCGCCCAGTGCTCGACGCGCAGCCGGGCGCCGGGCGGGAGGGCGCCGCGCACCGGGGTGCCGTCGAGGAAGGCGAGCGGGGCGGAGGCGGCGTCGCCGGTCGCGAAGATGTCCGGGTCGCTGGTGCGCAGCGCCGCGTCGACGGCGATGCCGCCGCCCGACGCCCGGTCCACCACCTCCAGCCCGGCGGCCTCGGCGAGGGCGGTGCGCGGGGCGGCTCCGATGGCGGCGAGCACGCTGTGGCAGGGGTGCTCCTCGCCGTCGTCGGTGAGGGCGGCGAGCACCATGCCGTCCTGGCCGGTGATCGCGCTGAGCCTGGCCCCGAAGTGGAAGCGGACGCCGTGCTCGCTGTGCAGGTCGGCGAAGAGGGCGCCCAGTTCGGGGCCGAGGACGGAGTGGAGCGGGGTCGGCTCGGGCTCGACGATGGTCACCTCGGCGCCGTAGCCGCGGGCGGCGGCCGCGACCTCCAGGCCGATCCACCCCGCGCCCGCGATGACCAGCTGTCCGTTGTCGCGGCCGAGGCTGGTGAGGACGCCCTTGAGCCGCTCGGCGTGGGCGAGGCGGCGCAGGTGGTGGACACCGACCAGGCCGGTGCCCGGGATGTCGAGGCGGCGCGGCTCGGCGCCGGTGGCCAGCAGCAGCCGGTCGTAGTGGATCCGGGTGCCGTCGCCGAGGGTCACGGCCTTGGCGTCGCGGTCCAGGTGGGTGGCGGGCTGGCCGAGGTGGAGTTCGATGTCGGCCTGCGCGTACCAGGCGGGCTCGTGGACGAAGACGCTGTCGCGCTCCTGGCTGCCGGTGAGGAAGCCCTTGGACAGCGGCGGACGCTCATAGGGGTGGTCGCGCTCGTCACAGATCAGGATCACCCGGCCGGTGAAGCCCTCCGACCGAAGGGTTTCCGCGGCTTTCGCCCCGGCCAGCCCCCCTCCGACGATGACGAACGTCTGGTGTGCGTCGACCACTTGTTTCCTCCTCGCTGCCGGGCGGTGCCTCTGCGTTTGCTTTTACCCCGGTCGCGTCGACCAGTCGCATCAGCCGGAGCTTTGGCCATGGGGAGCCTCGTGGGAGCCTCCCGCACCAAGCGTGACGGCGGAAGGGGGCCGCGCGGAGTGGCGGGAACGGGCCGGGTGGGGCGCGATACCGGAGCGGTGGCGGTCGTACGCGATCGTGGGTGGCCACTTCCGGTCAGGTGCGGTCATACGTGGCGCACCGAGCGCGGGGCCGTGAGGCGGGCGTGGAGGGAGCGGGCCGAGGCGTCCGTCAGGGCCGCGATCTGGTCCACGATGGCGCGCAGCCGCCCCGCCTCGTCGCCCGCCGCGTCGGCCGTGTCGAACAGGGCGCGGAACTGCGGGTCGAGCCCGTCGGGGGCGCGGGCGATCAGCGCCTCGCCCAGTTCGGCGATCACGACGCGCTGATCGGCGCGGACCAGCTCCTGGTCGGCGCGCTGGATGACGTAACGGTCGGCGACCGCCTTGAGCACCGCGCACTCCAGCCGGGCCGGGCGCGGCACCACCAGCTCGGCGCGGTAGCGGGTGAACCGGCCCGTGCCGTACGCCGCCCGGGTGGCGGACTCGGCGGCGAGGCAGAACCGGCCGATCAGCTGGCTCGTGGCGTCCTTGAGGCGGGCTTGGGCGACGGACGTGCCGTCGTAGCCGTGCGGCCACCACTCCTGGTCGAGCAGCCGGTCCAGCGCCTCGGCCAGCTCCTCCGCCTCGGCGCCCGGCGCGTAACGGGCGGCGGCGACGGCGAACACCTCGCGCCGCTCGGGCTCGGCGAGCAGGCTGTTCGGGTCGAGATGGCCCGCGTGCAGGCCGTCCTCGACGTCGTGCACCGAATACGCCACGTCGTCGGCCCAGTCCATGACCTGGGCCTCGAACGGGGTCCGCTGGTCCGGCGCGCCGCGCCGGAACCAGGCGAAGACCGGCAGGTCGTCCTCGTACACCCCGAACTTCGGCGAGTCCGGGTCGCGGGGGTGACCGCCGCGCGGCCAGGGGTATTTGGTGGCCGCGTCCAGGGCCGCCCGGGTGAGGTTGAGGCCGACGCTGACCGGTTCGCCGGTCTCCTCGTCGGGGACGAACCGCTTCGGTTCGAGCCGGGCCAGCAGCCGCAGCGACTGGGCGTTCCCCTCGAAGCCGCCGCAGTCGCGGGCCACCTCGTTGAGGGCCTGTTCGCCGTTGTGGCCGAAGGGCGGGTGGCCGAGGTCATGGGCGAGGCAGGCCATCTCCACCAGATCCGGATCGCAGCCGAGGGCGGCCCCCAGCTCCCGGCCCACCTGGGCGCATTCGAGGGAGTGGGTCAGGCGCGTACGGGGCGTGGCGTCCCAGGCCGGAATGCGGGAGGTGCCGCCGAGGTCCGCGTCGGTGGCCGGGGCGGCGGGCACGACCTGCGTCTTTCCGGCCAGCCGGCGCAGCGCGGCCGAGTGCAGCACCCGGGCCCGGTCCCGCTGGAACGCCGTCCGGCCGGGCCGCTTGTCCGGCTCCTGGACCCAGCGCTCCAGGTCCGCCGCGTCATAGCCGGGGGTCGTCGGTGGTGCGGTGGTGTGGTTCGTGGTGTGACGTGTCGTACGACCTGCTCTGCGGCTCATACACCGACGGTAACCGCCCGGTACGACAGCGGAGCACAGGCGAGGGCCTGTTCGTAGCGGTGGAGCACCAGCCGGGCGACGGCCGGGTGGGCGCCGAGCGGGGCCGCCGCGACGCCGGGGGCGGCGTCCGCGCACTGGGTGGCGAAGCGGCCGGGAGCGGTGAAGTACGAGGCCACGACGATGTCACGGTGGTGCGGGGCGAGGGCGCGTACGGCGTCGGCCACGGTGGGGCCGGCGGCGGAGGCGTACGCCGGGACGACCGGCACGCCGCCCAGCCGGGCGCCGAGCAGGGTGGCGGTGGCGGCGGCGTCGACGGCCGCGTCGGGGTCACGGGAACCGGCGGCGGCCAGGACGACGGCCCCGGGGCGGTGCGGGGCTCGCAGCCGCCGGCCGGCCTCGTTCAGGCGCGCGTGCAGGGCCTCGGCGAGGAGCGGGTGGGGGCCGAGCGGTGCGGCGATGCGCGTGGTGAGGTGGGCGGCCCGCGCGGCCGCCGCCGGAAGGTCCTCCTTGACGTGGTAGCCGCGGCCGAGCAGCAGCGGTACGAGGACGGCCTCGCCGCGGAGCGCGGCGAGGGTGTCCTCGAGCAGCGGCCGGTTCAGCTCGATGTGCCCGAGCCGTACGGGCACATCGGGCCGCAGGGCCCGGACCGCGTTCACGAGCGCCGTCACGGTGCGCAGCGCCGCCGGGTCCCGGCTGCCGTGCGCCACGGCGACCAGCGTCGGGGGACGCTCGCCGGTGGGGCGGCCGGAGGGGAAGGGGCGGAGCAACGCTGTCATGACGCGACTGTGGCAGGGGCATATTGCGCCCCCGTTGCGCGCCCGTGACGGGTGATTGCGTCGACTTCACGGTGCGGTGTGGGGCGGGATGAGGTGACGGTCAGTGGTGCCAGGCCTCGCCGCCGGTGTTGTGGATCATGCGCTGGAGGACCTTGAGGGTGGCGACGTAGTCCTCGTCGGGGATGCCGTCGTGGATGCGCGCCCGCATTCCCACCTGGCGTTCCGCCGCCCGGGCGCGCAGCGCGCGGCCCTCGGGGGTCAGGTGGAGGCGCTCGGCGGCGGCAGTGGCGGTGGCGGTGAGCAGGCCGCGGTCCAGGAGGGCGTCGATCTCGGGCTCCAGGGCGGCGCCCACGTCCAGATAGCCCTGGAGGACGGCGCGCACCTCGGCGCGGGTGCGGCCGTCCTCACCGCCGTCGTGGACCTGGTTCAACGTCCACCACTGGGGCTGGCTGAGGCCGAATTCCGACAGCCCTTCGCGGATGTAGGTGACGACCGCCTTGGAGGCGGCCCAGCTCCAGTAGCCGATGGGCTGGCGGATCAGTTCGGTGTCGCTGTGTGAGAACTCCATGGCGACGAACGTAGAAGTTGAACCAAGGTTGAGGTCAAGACGCGTCGAGTTCCTTCAGGTACGCCGCCCGCGTCTCCTCGTCCAGGAAGGACGCCCGGAAGGAGTTGCGGGCCAGGGTGCGCAGCGCCGCCCGGTCGAGCCCGAGGGCGTCCCGTACGGCGGTGAAGTTGTCCTCCGCGTAGCCGCCGAAGTAGGAGGGGTCGTCGGAGTTGACGGTCACCAGCAGGCCGGCGTCCAGCATCGCGGGGAGGGGGTGGTCGGCGAGCCGGTCGACGACGCGGAGGCGGACGTTGGAGAGCGGGCAGACGGTCAGCGGCACCTGGTCGGCGACCAGTCGGGCCACGAGGGCGTCGTCCTCCAGGCAGCGGACGCCGTGGTCGACGCGGTCCACCCCGAGGATGTCCAGCGCCTCCCAGACGTACGCGGGCGGCCCCTCCTCGCCCGCGTGCGCGACGCACTTCAGCCCGGCCTCCCGCGCCAGCGCGTACACCTCGCGGAACTTCGACGGCGGGTGGCCGACCTCGGCCGAGTCGAGGCCGACGGCGGTGATCCGGTCGAGGTAGGGGCGCGCCGATTCGAAGGTGGCCAGGGCCGATTCGGCGGACTCGTCCCGCAGGAAGCACATGATCAGGCGGGTGGTGATGCCGTGGGTCCGGGGAGCGGCGTCGAGGGCGCGGGTGAGGCCGCGGATGACGGTGCCGATGTCGACACCGCGGGCGGTGTGCGCCTGCGGGTCGAAGAAGATCTCGGCGTGCCGGACGCCCTGCTCGCGGGCGCGGGCGAGGTAGGCGTCGGCGAGGTCGGCGAAGTCGTCCTCGGTGCGCAGGACCGCCATCAGCGCGTAGTAGAGGTTCAGGAAGTCCTGGAGGTCGGTGAAGGAGTACGCGGCGCGCAGCTCGTCCTGGGTGGCGTAGGGCAGCTCGACGCCGTTGCGCTCGGCGAGCGCGAAGGCGAGGTCGGGCTCCAGGGTGCCCTCGATGTGGAGGTGGAGTTCGGCTTTGGGGAGCGGCGGCACGGCTGGGATCACCTGCTGGTTTCGCTGGTACGGGATGACCCCCCAAGGCTATGCGGGATGGGGCACATCGCTCGTTCGAGGTAATGCGAACGGATAACGGATACCTGGTGCCGCCCGTCGCTACGGTGAGGCCGAGAGTACGCTCCGTAGCAGATGGAGGATGCGGTGACCGCGATATTGGAGCGGCCGATGACCACGGGATTCGACGCTCTGCTCCGGACCACGGAGGAACTGGACACCCCGGACGGCTTCAAGGCCGAGCTCATCAGGGGGAAGATCCTCGTGTCGCCGTGGTCGAGCCCGTTCTACAAGCTCCAGATGAGGTCATTACGCCTTCAGCTTGCGGCTCATGTCCCCGAGGGGCATGACGCGGACACCATCCCGTTCCTCTTCAGCTTCGCCTCCTCCGAGCGCGCCTACGGACCGGACCTGCACGTCGCGGACCTGGCGGCCTTCCGCGGCAACGCGCGCCATGTCGACGGCGATGCGCTGTCCCTCGTCGCCGAGTTGACGTCGGTCTCCACGCGTGACGTCGACTGGCAGGAGAAGCTCGAGGTCTACGGCCGCCCTGTGCCGGTGTATCTCGTACTCGACATGCAGGCCGAGGAGATCACCGCCTTCTGGGACCCGTCGGACCACGGCTACCGGGCCCGGACGACCGTTCCCTTCGGCAAGCCGCTGCCCATCCCGGCTCCATTCGGCTTCGATCTCGACACCAGCGAATTCATTGTTCCCGAGGAGTCCGAAGAGGACGACGCCGCCGAATAGCCCGGCGCAACCGCCGCGCCCCTTGGTCGCGTCACACAGCGCGATGGTGCTGGTGGGGCCAAGGGGAGGCGGGCATGCTCGGGTGGGCACGGCGGAGGTTGCCGCGGACGCGGCGGGGGTGGCGGCGGGCGTTTCAGGTCGCCGTGCTCGTCAGCGTGCTGGCGCTGTTGCCCGCGACCTGGCTGCGGCTGAGTACGGAGGGGCGGGTGCGGGCGGCGGCCGGGGACGTACCCTCGGCGCCGGTCGGGGTGGTGTTCGGGGCCGGGCTGTGGAACGGGGAGCCGTCGCCGTATCTGGCGCACCGGCTGGACGCCGCCGTCGCGCTGTACCGGGACGGGAAGGTACGGGCGCTGCTGGTCACCGGGGACAACAGCCGGGACGACTACGACGAGCCGAACGCGATGCGTGCCTATCTGGTGAAGCGGGGCGTGCCGGACCGGCGGATCGTCAGCGACTTCGCGGGCTTCGACACCTGGGACTCGTGCAGCCGGGCGCGGCGCGTCTTCGGGGTGCACCGGGCGGTGCTGGTGAGCCAGGGGTTCCATATCCGCCGGGCAGTGGCGCTGTGCGGGGCGGCGGGGATCGACGCGTACGGGGTCGCGGTGGACGAACCGCACGACGCGACGTGGGGCTTCGGCGGGCTGCGGGAGACCGTGGCGGCGAGCAAGGCGGTGCTCGACGCCACGTTCCGGCCCGACCCGCACTTCCTGGGGCCCCGGGAGCGGGGTATCAGCGATGCGTTGGCAACGGACGGATAGTGGATAGCGGGTGTCGGATAGCGGATAGCAGCTGACAGATTTTGATTTCTGTCAGTCGATCGTTGCTTCCGCCACCACCCACGCCAGATAGTCCTCGCTGCCCTGCGTGATCGGCGTCGCGATCACTTCCGGCGTCTCGTAGTCGTGCGCCTCGCGGAGGTGCGCCTCCAGCTCCTCGTACCGCGCGGCGGTCGTCTTGAACAGCACCTGCCACTCGGCGGCGGTCTCGATGGTGTCCTGCCACCGGTAGACGGAGGTCACCGGCTGGCTGATCTGCGCGCAGGCCGCCACCCGGGCCTCCACGGCGCCGCGCGCCAGCGCCTCCGCCTTCTCAGGGGTGTCGGTGGTCGTCAGGACGGTCAGGTAGTCGGCCACGGCTGCCTCTCTCGGGGTGTCGCGGGGGTGCGAACTGGCGCGCATCACGCTAGCCGGTGACGATTGAGGGAACCCGGCGAGGAACAGATCAGGCCGATCGAGGGGCACTCATGGATGACCTCACCGCGCTCGCGCGCCACCATCTGGACCAGGCGAAGGCCGATCCGCACGGGCGCAGCGCTCATCTGTTCCTGCACGACGGGCCGCTGCGGCAGAGCGTGATCGCGATGGTCTCCGGTTGTCAGCTGGACGAGCACAACGCTCCCCCGGCGGCCAGTCTGCACGTGCTGCACGGTCATGTGCGGCTGACCGGGCGCGGGGTGCGCACGGATCTCATCGCCGGGCAGGTGGAGCGCATTCCCCAGGAGCGGCACGGGATGCTCGCGCTGGAGGACTCGGTGGTGCTGCTGACCGCCGTGACCGCCACCGTCGGCTGCCCCACCCCCACCGAGGACGCGGCCACCGCCTGAAGCCGCGCCCGGATGTACGCCGCCCCGGCGTCGTACCGCGCTGACGCCGGGGCGGGGATCACGCCCCGGTGCGGTGCACGTCGCACCGGGGCGCATCACGCGGGAGCGATCAGCCGATGACCGGGGCCAGGTCGATCCGGTCGAGGTTGGGGGCGTACGCGCCCGGGTTGGCGAACGTGACGGTGTTGGCGCCCTTGGCGAGGTCGACGGGGACGGCGAGGGTCCAGTAGTCGTCCCAGCCCCAGGTGTTCTTGAACATCACGCGCCGGGGCTTCCCCTGGCCGACCGTGATGTCCGCGCCGCGCGAGACGATGTCGGTGTTGTACGCGTGGCCGTTGTCGCGCCGCTCGTTGTTGGCGTAGCGGACCGCCATCAGGTAGCGCCCCGCCGCCGGGGCCTGGACGGTGAGGGTGGCGGTGTTGGACGCGCCGTTGCCGAGCCATCCGACGTAGCGGCCGCCCGAGGCGTGCGCGCCGGACTCGGGCTTGGCGGTGCCGGACAGGGCGGCGCTCTCCGCCTCGTAGCCGCGCACCCCCGCCGTGTCGCCGCCCGCGCCCGTGACGTCCAGCGAGCGCAGCCGGACGGGTGCCGCTCCGGCCGGGGCGGCGGTGACGCGGTTGTTGCCCGCGGTCAGGTAGAGCCGCTGGGAGGTCGTCGTGGTCGCCCCGTGCGCGGTGAGCTTCAGTGGGCCGCCGGTCGCGCGCGGCGTCACCGTGTAGTAGCCCTCGCGGGGTGCGTAGACGTCGAAGACCGCGCTGTCCCGGCCGTCCAGGACCAGTGCACCGGTGCCGGTGCCGCTGGCCGAGCCGTAGTCGTAGGACGGGCTGCCGGTGGTGTCGGCGAGCGTGGCCTCGTACGCGGCGGAGGGCTTCGTGGCGGCCGTGAGGTCGAAGCGGTCGAGGGTCACCTCGGCGGTGTCGTGCGCCAGGGCGATCACATGGCGGCCCGCGGAGAGCCGGACGGGGAAGGACTTGAGGCCGCGGTAGGTCCAGTTCTCGGTGGAGGGGTAGGTGACGGTGCGGGCCGCGCCGCCGTCGACCGTGAGCCGCTGGGTGGCCGGGCCGCCGCTCTGGTTGCCGTAGAGGACGGAGAGGTCGTAGTCCCCGGAGCGGGGGACGTCCACGGTGAAGGCGACCTTACTGGTGTCCTGGTTGAGGGAGCCGACGTCCTGGGTGCCGGAGGCGGCGTAGCCGTTGGCGTTGGAGACGGTGCCCTGGGTGTAGACCTTGCCCGCCGTGATCGCCGCGTCCTCCGCCTCGTACGCCGCGTGCCACGGCACCTGCGCGGGCTGCGGGGTGCCGCTGCCCGCCGGGGTGAGCACGATCCGGTACGCGGACATCCGCTCCATCGCCGTGAGCGGCACCGTCACCGACCCGTCGGGCCGGACCGTCAGCTTCATCCGGGCGAGCGTGCGGGGTGCGGCGTGCGCGCCCTCGTAGCCGGACCAGGCGGCCTCCGAGACGGCGGCGGTGACCTGGCGGCCGAACACCTTCGGGTCGACGTGGCCGACCGTCACGTTCGCGTCGCCCGCCGCCCCGCCGAGCAGCACCTGCGCCTGGCGCTTGGCGGTGTCGTAGGAGGCGAGGCCCTGGAGGGTGTCGACGGCGTCGGGGGTGGGCGGGGTGACCTTGACGGTCCGGCCGGTCATGGTGGCGTACCAGCGGAAGAACCACCACGCGCCGTTGGGGATGTTGGACTGGGCGACGCTGCCGGAGAGGTTGCCCGCGGCGTCCCAGTACGCCTGGTCGGCGTAGACCTTGTTGCGCTCGAACATCGAGACCCACTGGACCAGTTGGCCGGGGACGGACAGATCTCGGCGGTTGGCGTACTCGTCGATGTTGATCGGGCGCGGTGTGATCCCCGCGCGCTTCTCCAGGGCGCGGTAGTCGTCGTAGTGGCTCTGGAAGTCGCGCAGGGAGTCCGGCCCCAGCTCATGCCAGGTGGTGACCTGGGGCAGCACGTTCTCCTTCTTCGCCCAGGTCAGGAAGTCGCCCATCAGACGGGAGTGGTACGAGGACTCGTTGGGGCCCGCGATGCGGGCGTCCGGGTCGATGGCGCGGATGCGGTCGTGGACGGTCTTCCAGTCGCGGAAGAAGCGGTCGCGGTTCTTCTCGTACGTGGCCTGGTCGGCGACGCCGAGCTTGTACCAGATCTGGTCGGGCTCGTTGAACGGGACGTAGACGAAGTGCTCGCTGTTGGGGGCGTCGGCTACGTCGCGGACGACCTTGTCGACCTTGGTGAGGTAGTCCTCGATGCCCAGGTCCTCGTACGGCCACTTCGCGTAGATGTCCTGCATCATCACCAGGACGTCGCGGCCGCCGTTGCGGAAGAACGACTTCGAGACGGTGACGGCGTCGCCGTTCGGGTGCTGGGCGCCGCCCTCCGGCTTCTGGGTGACGGTGGTGAGCTTCAGCGGCGCGAGGGCGGCGTCGGTCGGCACGCCGTCGTCGCTGAGGCCGTACAGCGATCCGTTGGCGCCGCGCAGGACGGGGCCCTCGGGGGCGGCGAGGTCGACGGAGAGGGCCTGGGCCGCCTTCGGGGCGGGCGCGGGGGTGTCGGCGTCGGCGGGGGTGTCGGCGTCGGCGGGGACGGCCGCCGCGAGGAGCGCGGCGGCGAGGGCGGTGGCGGTGGCGGCCGTTCGTATCCGGTATCTGCCGGACCGGCCGGACCTGCCGGACCGATCGGATCTGCTGGACCTACTGGGCCTGCTGGACCTGCTCATGCGCGGGGGACCTCCGAGGGTGGGTTCGGCGGTAACGTGGCCGGCGGTGGGCCGGAGCTTTCGCGGACGATCAGCAGCGGTACGGAGACGGGGCGCGGCGCGACCGGTTCGGCCTCCTCCAGCAGGCCGTACAACCGGCCGAAGGCGGCCCGGCCCAGGCCCGTGAAGTCGAGTCGTACGGTCGTCAGGGAGGGCGTGAGGAACGCGGAGTGCGGGGCGTCGTCGAAACCGGCCACGCTCACCTCGCCCGGGATCGACCGGCCCGCCTCGTGCAGCGCCCGGATCACGCCGAGCGCGAGGTCGTCGTTGCCGCACAGGATCGCGGTGACGGACGGGTCGCGGGCCAGCCGCCGCCCCGCCTGGTAACCCCCGGCCGGATCCCAGCTTCCGGCCAGCGGGTGCGGCTCCGGCGCCCCGGCGGCGCGCAGCGCGTCCCGCCAGCCCGCGGTGCGCTGGCCGGTGCGGCGGGTGCTGGAGGGGATGGCGACGTAGTGCACCGTCTCGTGGCCGAGGTCCAGCAGGTGGCGGGTGGCGGTGCGGGCCGCCTCGCGGTCGTCCGTCCACACCCAGGGGCGGTGCCCGGCGGGCGGCCGCGACGGGGTCTCGACGACGCCCACGACCGGGAGTTCGTCGGGTACGGCGGCCAGGGCCCGGACCCCGGCGGTGTCGTACGCCATCACGATCAGCCCGCCGCCGGTGTCGGCGGCCCGCCGCACCTCGGCCCGCACGTCGGCGACGGTGTCGGACTCCAGGACGCCGATGGCGACGGTATAACCGGCGGCGCGGGCGGCCTCCTCGATGCCCTGGAGGGTGGCGGCGTAGCCGTAGTGGGTGGTGTTCGCGGTCAGCACGGTGACCGACCGGGTCCGGCCGCTGGCCAGGGCGAGCGCGGTGGCGCTGCGGCGGAAGCCAAGGGTCTGGATCGCGGCGAGGACGCGTTCGCGGGTGGCCGGTTTGACGCTCGGATGGTCGTTGATCACCCGGGAGACGGTCTGGTACGAGACGCCCGCGGCGGTGGCGACGTCGCGGATGCCGGGCCGCTTGCCGCCTCTTGTGTGACCGGTCACATGCACGCCAGGATTGTGACCGGTCACACAGTGGCCGTCAAGGGACTCGTCAAGCGGTTGCGGGTGGAAGGGGCGTGGCGTGCGGGAGACGTTCACATGGGGCCATTCGGCGCTGGCGGCCGCGTTCGCGACCGGGCCGGACGGGGTGCTCCGGCTGGTACGGCTGGGCCCCCCGGACGACGCCCCGCCACCGGACGACACCCTGTCACCCGACGGCACCGCATCGCCGGACGGCACCGCGTCGCCGGACATCCCGCCACCCCACGACACCGCGTCGCCGACCGACGCCGCCCCGCTCCCCGTGGTCGAGGTGCTGGCGCTCGGCCACGGCAGCGACTGGTCGGGGCAGCGCGGCATCGAGACGGCGCTCGGCGCGCGGCTGCGCTACCGCGGCCACCGGACCGAGACGGACGACGGCGACGGCGGCAACGGCGACGGCAGCGGCGGCGGCAGCGGCGACCACGACAACGGCGGCGGCTGGCACCGGTTGACGCTCGACCTCCACGACCCCGGCTCCGGCCTCACCGCCGAGGTCCGCCTCTCCTCCCCCGACGGCCTGCCGGTGCTGCGCTCCGAGGTGCGGCTGACGAACGAGGGCACGGAGCCGCTCGTCGTCCAGGCCGTCCCCAGCCTCGTCCTCGGCGGCCTCCCCTCCCCCGGCGCGCTCGACGTGCACTGGGCGCACAACGAGTGGCTGGCGGAGTGCCGTTGGGCCGCCGCACCGCTGCGCGACCGGATCGTGGACGTGTCGCGCCACGCCCACGGCCGCGACAGCCGCGCCGCCCTCGTCCTCGGCAGCGTCGGCAGCTGGCCCACCGACGGCCATCTGCCGATGGGCGCCCTGACCGAGCGCGCCACCGGCCGGGCCTGGCTCTGGCAGGTGGAGTCGCCGGTGGGGTGGCGGTGGGAGGCCGGGGAGCGGGCCCACGGGACGTACGTCGCGCTCGGCGGCCCGACCGACGCCGAGCACCAGTGGCGCGAACGTCTGGCGCCCGGCGCGTCGTTCACCACTGTCCCGGTCGCCCTCGCGCTCGCCGACCGGGGCGGTTTCGACGCGGCGACGGCCCATCTCACCGCGTACCGCCGGGCCGTCCGGCGCCCGCACCCCGACCACACCGCGCTGCCCATCGTGTTCAACGACTACATGAACACCCTGATGGGCGACCCCACCACCGAGCGGCTGCTGCCCCTGATCGACGCCGCCGCCCGGGCCGGGGCGGAGTACTTCTGCATCGACGCCGGATGGTACGACGACACCGGCGCCTGGTGGGACGGCGTCGGCGCCTGGCAGCCGTCCACCCGCCGTTTCCCCGGCGGGCTGCGGCTCGTCCTCGACCGCATCCGCTCCCTCGGCATGGTCCCCGGGCTGTGGCTGGAGCCCGAAGTCGTCGGCGTCCGCAGCCCGGTGGCCGCCGCCCTGCCGGACGACGCGTTCTTCCAGCGCGACGGCGTACGCCTCGCCGAGAACGGCCGCCACCACCTCGACCTGCGCCACCCCGCCGCGCTCCGCCACCTCGACGCGACCGTCGACCGCCTCGTCGGCGACTGGGGCGTCGGCTACCTCAAGCTCGACTACAACATCAGCATCGCCCCGGGCACGGACTGGGATCCGGAACACGGCCACGCCGCCCCCGGCGCGGGCCTGCTCGCCCACGCCCGCGCCCATCAGCGCTGGCTGGCCGCCGTGCTCGACCGCCACCCGGCGCTCGTCATCGAGAACTGCGCCTCGGGCGGCCTGCGCATGGACGGCTCCTCGCTCGCCCTCACCCAGCTCCAGTCCACCAGCGACCAGCAGGACCCGCTCCGCTACCCGCCCATCGCCGCCGCCGCACCGACCGCGGTGCCGCCGGAGCAGGGCGCGGTGTGGGCGTACCCGCAGCCCGGCTTCACCGACGACGAGATCCGCTTCGCGCTGGCCGGTGCGCTGCTGGGCCGCGTCCACCTCTCGGGCCACCTCGACCGGATGACACCGGCCCAATTGGACCTCGTACGCGACGCCCTGGCGGCGTACCGGCAGGTGCGCCCCGACCTGCCCTCGGCCGTCCCCTTCTGGCCGCTGGGGCTGCCGGGGTGGACGGACGCATGGCTGGCGCTGGGGCTGCGTGCCGGTGGCGGCCGGACGTACGTGACGGTCTGGCGCCGGGGCGACGAGACACCGACCCGGACCCTGCCCCTCCCCCACGCGGCGGGCCGCCCACTCCGCATCGAACACCTCCACCCGGCCGCCTCCGCCGCGGAGACCGCCTGGGCGCCGGACCGCGCCGAACTCACCGTCACGCTCCCCCACTCCCCCGCGGCGCTGCTGCTCCGCCTGACCGTCGAGGAGGGGGACGCCGGGTCAGGCGGCGGGGCGTCGTAGCGCGTGCAGCACCTGGGCGTCGCTCGCCGGGCGTGCGGTGCGCAGCATGCGTCGCAGCTCGTCCCGGTCGGCCGGGTCCGTCGTGCCCTGGGCGGTCACCGTGAGCCGTACGCCGTCGCGGTGGGCCGTCAGGACGAACTCGACGGCCCCGCCGCCGAGTTCCCGGGTGACCTCGGTGATGCCGTCGCCGTGCGACCCGCTGCCGCGGGTCACCGCGAACGCCACATCGGGCCGCGCGACGCCCGCCGCGCCCGGGACGTACGGGAGGTAGTGGACCCGGAAGCCGTCGGCGGTCAGGTCGCCGTTGCCCTCGTCCACGCGGTACCCGGCGGGCGGGTCGGGCAGCAGCAGCTCCTGACGGGCCAGCGAGGTGCCGGACATCAGGCCCCGCATCTCCTTCTCCTGCTGTGACTTGTGGGTGACGGCCGTGCCGTACGCCACCACCCCGAGCACCGCCACACCGGAGATCAGACGGACCGTCACGCCCGCGATGAACAGCGCCGCCACCAGCGCGTACGGCACTCCGCACAGCGCGGCGCGCTGTGCGGGCCCGCCCACGTGCAGCGCACCGGAGTGCCAGGCACCGACCCCGGCCGCGAGCCCGACCGTGCCACCGAGGAACACCGTCACGGCCCAGCCGAGCCGCCCGCCCGCCGTGCGGCACGGCGCCACCACGTGGCCCACCGGGGCCACGCCGACGGCGAGCACGCTGACCATGGCCGCCGCGCCGATCGCGACCGCCGGCAGCCGGTCGACGTCGAGTCCGAGCCCGTGACCGAAGCCGATGCGGTAGGCGCGCGGCACCACCAGTGCCCCGGCCGCCCACACCAGCCCCAGGTACAGGGCGAGGTGTGTCCATCGTTTCCCCGTGACCTTCACGCCCCGATCATGTCAGGGCGCTTTCGCCGAACACCTGAGCACCCCTGCCTACTTCAGTCGCTGCCGCCACCACCGCCACCGCCACCGCAGGAGTGGCCGCCGCCGTCGTGGCCGCGGTCCGACTCCCAGCCGTCGAGGGCCTCGCCCAGGCGTATCAGTCGGCGGCCGAGGCTGGGCGGCGGCTCCATCACCTCGCCGATGTGGTACCGCAGCGCAATGTCCGGCAGCGCGGCGAGGCCCTCGAAGACGTACGCGGGATACGCCCCGCTCTGCTCGGCCGCCTCCAGGTGCTGCCGGCCCGCGCGGGTGAGGCGGCAGCGCCTGGGGGTGATCAGGCCGGAGGAGACCATGCGGCGGTGGATTTCCTCCACTTCGGGCCCGATCTCGACCGCGCCGAGCAGGGAGATCGTGCTCCGGGAGCGGCGTCGGCACAGGGCGAGGACGGCGCGCTCGACGGGGTGGGCGGGCTGGTCGGCCGGTTCGTCCACGACGCGCACACGCGAGAGGCGGATCCGTATGACGCCGCCCTCGTGCAGCGCGACGAGGGCGACTTCCATCATGCGCTGCGGCGCGCCGGCCAGATAGGCGACGTCGTAGAGATCCAGCGTTTGCGGTGCGGGATCGGTGGTGCGTTGGAAAATACCCCTCATCGGAATGCCCCCTTCCATCCCCACTGCTTCCTTGTCGTCAGTTTTGTCCGAACGATGTGATCACGAACCGTGATCACGCCAGTTCAGAGAGAGATTTGAGGTTGGCGGCCGACACCCGCCCGAAATCCGTTTGCCTAAAGCTATTAGGCATCTCCATAATCACTTATGGCGAAAGGAAGGAAGGGTATGGCACCCCAACAACGGACCGAGATGACCACCACCCCCATCACCGCGGAACTCCTGCGCGGCGCACTCGATCTGGAGCGCACCGAGCACGGCCTCCTGCCGCACCGGTTGCCCACCCGGGCCCGTGCGCAGTGCGCCGACGGGCAGTTGGCGATGGTCGAGGCGCAGCCCTCGGGCGTACGGCTGGCGTTCCGTACCCGGGCCACCGCCGTCGAACTGGACGCGCTCCGCACGAAGATGGCCTACCGGGGCGCCCCGCCCCGCCCCGACGGTGTGTACGACCTGCTGGTCGACGGCCGCCTGGCCGGGCGGACGAGCGTGACCGGTGGCAACGTCCGGACGGTCGACATGCCCATCGGCGCCGCTGAGACCGAGCCCGGTCCGGTCGGCACCGTACGGTTCGCCGGGTTGCCCGACCGCATGAAGGACGTCGAGATCTGGCTGCCGTGGAACGAGATCACCGAGCTGGTCGCCCTGCGCACGGACGCCGCCGTCGAGCCCGCGCCGGACCGGGGCCGCAGGGTGTGGCTGCACCACGGCAGTTCCCTCAGCCACGGCTCCGACGCCGAGAGCCCCAGCACGACGTGGCCCGCGCTGGCCGCCTCGCGCGGCGGCGTGGAGCTGATCAACCTCGGCCTGGGCGGCGGCGCCCTGCTCGACCCGTTCACCGCCCGCGCGATGCGGGACACCCCCGCGGATCTGCTCAGCGTCAAGATCGGCATCAATCTGGTCAACGCCGATCTGATGCGGCTGCGCGCCTTCACCCCGGCGGTGCACGGCTTCCTCGACACCCTTCGCGAGGGGCACCCCACCATTCCGCTGCTGGTCGTCTCCCCCCTGTACTGCCCGATCCACGAGGACACGCCGGGCCCCGCCGTACCGGACTTCTCCCGACTCAGCGAGGGGAGGCTCCAGTTCCGGGCCGGGGGCGACCCCGCGGAGCGCGCCGCGGGGAAGCTGACGCTCACCGTCATACGGGACGAGCTGGCCCGCATCGTGCGGCAGCGGGCGGCCGACGACCCGCAGCTGCACTACCTCGACGGACGCGACCTCTACGGCGAGGCCGACTTCGCCGAACTGCCGCTGCCCGACCAGCTCCACCCGGACGCGGCCACCCACCGCCGCATCGGCGAGCGCTTCGCCGATGCGGCGTTCGGGAGCGGCGGTCCGTTCGGCGCCGGGGCTACGCCGACGGGGTAGTGACGGACGCGGTGGCCGCCGGGCCGGTGCCGGTGGCGGTCACCGCGGCGACCGAGAAGGTGTACGCGGTGGCCGGGCGCAGGCCGCCGACGACCCGCAGCATGCCCTTGGCCCTGATCTGGGCGACCAGGACGTCCCGGCCGGTCACGTCGACGGTGCGGCCGTCGGAGACGGTGATCCGGTAGCCGATGTGGGAACCGTGCCCTGTGGGAAACGTGCGGAACTCCTGGAGTGGGCCCACGGAAAAGTGGGATCTATGGTGGGAACACGTCAATAAGCGGGGCGGAATCCACGTCTTCGGCACCCATTCATGGGATCTCTTGGACTCCGCCCCGACGTGCCGTCAGGAAGCTCGGGACACCGCGTCGCTCAGCACGGCGAACCGGCCACGGGCCTCGCCGCCGTCCGGCAGCCGCCAGCCCGCGCTGACGTGGGCCAGGGCCGCTGCTGCCCACCCGTCCTCGTCCGGCCGGAGGACGCGCGTCACGCCGAGGGCCAGGGGCCCGACCGCGAGGCGCGTTCCGTCGGGCCCGTTGGTGACGTCCGGTTCCGGTGCGCCGGACGACCCGGCCGGAGTCACTTCCGCCTTGTCCACCGTGACGGAGGGGTCGGGGGTGTCGGACTCGCTCTGCATCTGCGGTTCGGCGCGGCCCTGAAGGAGCGCCAGCAGTTGGGCGACGAGGACGGGGTCATGGGCCCCGTCGTAGATCCACCGCTGCCCCAGCACCCCGTGCTCCGACGTGCCGATGAGGCCCTGCTCGGCCCCGTCGAGCGGGGCGCCGCGGTAGCTGAGCGGCAGGTGGTAGTGGACGGGACGGTCCCCGGAATCGTCCCGGACCACCATGAACTCGATCCCCACCTCGCCCCGCGGATCATCGAGCCGGAAGCCCCCGACCCTGGACAGCTCCGGCGTGCGGCCCGCGCCGAGGTACCAGGGCTGGAGGGGGAGCCAGGGTGCCAGAAGCTCCAGCTTGGTGGGCTTCATGGTCGTTTTGTGGATGACAGCCATGCCCCATGAACCCCCTCGGCCGGCGTGGTGTTCCCCGACCGATCAGCCGAGGTCCGGCGTCTCGATGCCCCGTTGCCGACGCACATGACCGCGCCGCCCGGCCAGCACCGCCATCAGGGTCCACGTCACCGTGCCGCCGATCAGACCGCCCAACCGGCCCTCGGCGTCCACCTCGTCGGCTTGCTCCATCGGCAGCTCGCCCTCCGGGTCACGGATGACGTCCAGCCGGTCGCCCACCTTCGGAGCCCAGGTGTCACCGTCGTACCCCAGCTTCTCCTTCAGTTCCTTTCCGTCCGTGCCGCGGAGGGTGTAGCGATGGTTGTTGCCGGACGTCCCGGCCGCGCTGTCCGCCACGATCACCACGCTCTCGCGCACGCCGCGCCGCTCCAGGGCCGCTTCGGGCGCGTACTGGACCGCCCCGACGAGGACGAACAGCCCCGGCGCCGCGGACAGTACGGCCAGCCAGAGGGCGCGGTGGAGCAGGATCAGCAACATGATGAAGGCGAGGCAGAGGAGCACCCCGATCGAGATGGGGACCGCCTCCATGCCCACGGCCAGATAGGCGGCGCAGGTGGTGACCGCCGCGGCGGCCCACGCGTACACCACCAGCGCGACCGTGCGCCGCACCGATGTCCACGGGTTGACGGCCTGCGCGACCCGCCCGTTCCACGATGGGACCCTGTTGGTCCGTGTCCCCGTTGCCATCCCTGCTCCCTGTGCTGCCTTTTGCCGTTGTGGGAGTCCATCTTCCCCGGCCGCACCCATGCCGCGGACGCGCTGCGTCCGAGGACCTCACCGGCCTCCGCGGCGCTGAGCCCGTCCCAAATAGCTCACCTGACGACCGCGTGGCGCGGCTCAGGACAGCCACTGGTCGTAGCCGAGCTTGGCCACCAGCGAGACCACGACCAGGACCAGCACCCCGCGGACGAAGCCGCTCCCCCGCTTCAGGGCCATCCGGGCGCCGACCATGCCGCCCGCCAGGTTGAAACAGGCCAGGAGGGCGGCGAGGCCCCACAGCACCGTGCCCTGGGAGCCGAAGGTCACCAGGGCGCCCAGGTTCGTGCAGACGTTGACGACCTTCGCGGTGGCCGAAGACGTCACCAGGTCCATTCCCAGCGTCGCGGCCAGGGCGATGACCAGGAAGGTGCCGGTGCCCGGGCCGATCAGGCCGTCGTAGAAGCCGATGCCGAGGCCCACGCCCAGCACCGCGGCGAGGACGCGGTGGCGGGAGAGGGGGCCGGTCAGGGCGGGCGCGCTGCCGAAGGTGGGGCGGAGGAGGACGAACGCGAGGACCGCCAGCAGGACGACCATGATGAGGGGGCGCAGCACGGCACTGTCGATGCCGGAGGCGAGGGAGGCACCGGCGAGGGACCCGATGGCGGCCGCGATGCCGATGCGTACGGCGATCCGGACGTCCACCGGGGCCTTGCGGGTGTACGTGACGGCGGCGCCCGTCGTACCGCAGATGGCGATCGCCTTGTTGGTGCCGAGGACGTACGTGGGCGGGAAGCCCGGCAGCCCGACCAGCAGGGCGGGGAGCAGCAGCAGTCCCCCGCCTCCCACCACGGCGTCGATCCAGCCGGCCGCCCCGGCGGCCAGGCAGAGCAGGAGCAACGTCATCAGCGGTATGTCAGGCATGGTCAGGAGCCTATGTCGGGGTCCGGCGGGCGGGCCGCCCGGCGGGTCCGGGTTCGGCTGCGTTTACCGCATGTTTGGGCCGCTGTGAAGGCGTGATCCGTCACGGGTGAGAGTTTGGCAACTACCAGACGCAACTGATCAGTTGATGAGTAGTATCTGCCCGGTTCATGGCCGTGTCCCGGATGGAGGTGTCAAAGGTGCTGTCGGGGACGGTGGCCGTCATCGTGGCCTTGTCCGTCGTTCTGGCGCTGGTGTTGCTCCTGGGGCTGCTGTGGGCCTCCAGACTGCGCACCGCAGTCAGCCGGGCCCGGGCGGCGGTGGAGCGGGAACGGGCCGTCGCCGATCAGGAACGCGCGACCGCCGAGCGGGAACGGACGCGCGCCGCCGAGCGCGCCGAGGAGATCGCCCGGCTGGCGGCCGTACGGGAGGAGCTGGACGAGGCGGCCCGCCGCGAGCGGATGCTGCGCGACTCCGTACAGGCGTCGTTCGAGTCCGTGGCCCGGAACATGCACGCCATGTCGACCGTCCAGCAGCAGGTGCTCGACGGCCTGGAGCAGCATGTGGCCGACGCGCGGCTGATGGCCGAGGTGATGAAGGCCGACCACGCCGCCGCCCAGATGACCCGCAAGGCGCAGACGCTGCTGGTGATGTGCGGGATCTGGCCCGCGCGGCGGGAGACCCGGCCGGTGACGCTCTTCGACTGCGTGCGCGGCGCCCAGTCGCGGATCGTGGAGTTCGGGCGGGTGGAGGTGCACGGCGGGCAGACGCTGTACGCGGTGGCACCGGCCGTCGAAGGGCTGATGCACGCGGTCGCCGAACTGCTGGAGAACGCCACGGTGTTCTCCCCCTCCCGCACCCAGGTGGCCGTCTCCGTCCGGGAGGTGGCGGCGGGCGCGGTCATCGAGATCGACGACGCGGGGCTCGGAATGCCGCCGGACGCCCTCGAACAGGCCACCGGGCAGCTGCGCGAGGGTCTGGATCTGGCCCAACTGGGAGCGGTCCCACGACTGGGGCTCGCCTGTGTGGGGCGCTGGTCGCGCGAGCTGGGCTTCGGCGTCGAGCTGTCCACCGCCTCGGCGTACGGCGGGACCCGGGTCGTGGTCTTCGTACCGCACCGGCTGCTGACCGAGCCGCAGGACGGCGCCCCGGAGGCGGACGCCGAGCCGGTGGTCATCGACCCGGGGCCGGTGACCGCGGAGCCCGCCGACGCGGGCCCGGCCGCCGACGGGGACCCGGCCACGTCCGGGGGCACCCCCGCCCCGGCGGGCGGCGGCCTTCCGCAGCGCCGCAACCGGCGGCGTACGACCCCGCGGACGGACCCCCGTACGGCCGCCCCGGCCACCGACGCCCCGGGCGGCAATGCCCCGGGCGGCTCTCCGGGCGGCCATGCCCCGCGTACGGACGCCACCGGGCCCGGCGGGACCGCACCCGGGGACACCGCACCCGGGGACACCTCCGCGGATGCCTCCCCCTGGACCCCCGAGGCCGCCCGGGCCTCCATCGCCAGCGTGGTGTCCGGCACCCGCCGCGGGCGGGCCGAGGCCACGGAGGCCGCGGCCGGATCCGGGGGCCATGACCGGGGGCGGGTTCCGGAGCACGACCGGGGCCGGGACCGGGAAGACCACGAGGATCGAGAAGAGGACCGAGAAGGAGGCCGGTAGTGGCCGGAACCATATCCAGGCTGCCCGACGTTGGATGGATGCTGCGTCCCTTGACCCAGATTCCGGGGGTGCGGCACGCCGTCGTCGTCTCGGAGGACGGTCTGCGCATGGGACACGGCTCCGCCGAGGGACTGACGGGAGAGGTCCCCGAACTGGGCGTCGCCGAGGCCGAGTCGCTGGCCGCGGCCTGCGCGGCGCTGACGGTGACCAGCCAGTCCACGGTGTCGCTGCTGTTCGGCGAGGAGGCGGGGGTGAGACAGCTGATGATCGAATCGGACGGCGGGTTCGTGCTGTTCACCTCGGCCGGGCAGGGTGCCTCGCTGGGGGTGGCCACCGGCACGGAGGCGGATGTCGGCCTGGTGGCCCAGCAGATGCAAGTGCTGGTGGCGAGAATCGGCGCCCATCTGAGCAGTCGGCCACGGGAGCAGATCAACACGCCATGACCGAGCCCGGCGAGGAACGCACCACGGCCGCGGTGCGCCCATACGTGATCACACGGGGGCGCGCGGGTTCCTCACGGGATGCTCTGCCGCTGGAGACGCTGGTGAAGTCCTCCGGAAGCGCGCTGCCCCCGGCCCTCCAGCCCGAGTACCGGCGGATCGTCCGCTGCTGTCAGGGGCTGCTGTCGGTGGCGGAGGTCGCCGCTCACCTCGGCCAGCCACCCGCCGTGGTGCAGGTGCTGCTCGCCGATCTCATCGACTGGGGGCACATCGTGGCGCGCCCGCCCATCCGGGTGGCCGAGCGCGCCGATATGGACTTGCTGAGGAAGGTGCTCGATGGGCTTGAAAGCAAGCTCTGAGATCTCGATGCCCGACACGGGCCGCACGGACGGCGCGAACGGCGTCGACGGCGCGAAAGGCGTCGACGGCACGGACGGCGTGGACGACGACATGGATGACACCCACGGCATGAACGGCACGGACAGCGCGGACGACATGGACGACACGACGGTCATGTACGTGCAGCCCAGCGTGTCCGGCGCGGCGAAGATCCTGGTCGTCGGGCCGATGGGGGTCGGCAAGACCACGCTGATCGGCACGGTGTCGGAGATCAAGCCGCTGTCCACCGAGGCGACCATGAGCCGGGCGGGCGCCCGGCTGGACACGCCGGTGCGGCCGACGAAGTCCACCACCACCGTGGCGCTGGACTTCGGGCGGATCACGCTGGGCGGCGAGTTGGTCCTGTACCTCTTCGGCACCCCCGGCCAGCAGCGTTTCCTCCCCGCGTGGAAGGACCTGGCGCGCGGCGCCCTGGGCGCGCTCGCGCTGGTCGACACCCGCGACCTGGAGGCGTCGTTCGACGCCATCGGCCACCTGGAGGACCTGGACGTACCGTTCTCGGTGGCCGTCAACTCCTTCCCTGACAGCGTGCTGCACAGTGAGGACGATCTGCGCTCGGCGCTCGATCTGCTCCCCCACACCCCGCTGGTCATCTGTGACGCGCGCGAGCACAAGTCGTCGGTCAAGGCGCTGATCTCGCTGGTGAGCCATCTCATCGAGACCGTCACGGAGACGGCGTGACGGCGGCGCGCGCCACCGGTTCCGCCGGGACGGCGACGGAGCGGGTGCCGCTGCACGGGACGGCACTGGACGGGCCGCTGACCGAGCTGTACGAACGGATGCGCCGCGACCACGGCAATGTGGTGCCGGTCGAGATCGCGCCCGGGATCGAGGCGTGGCTCGTCATCGGCCACCGCGAGCTGCTCCATCTCACCCGCGACGAGCAGTACTTCTCGCACGATCCGCGCCGCTGGACCCCGCTGCGCGACGGCCGGGTACCGGCCGATTCGCCGCTGATGCCGCTGGTGGGCTGGCGGCCCGCGCTGCTGTTCGCGGACGGCGCGCAGCACCGCCGGATGCGCTCGGCGGTGGCCGACGCGCTGGGCCGGGTGAACGGGCACGAGCTGATCCGTACGGTGCGGGCCACCGCGGAGCGGCTGGTCGCCGGGTTCGCCGATCAGCACCGGGCCGATCTGGTGGCGCAGTACGCGCGCGTCCTGCCGCTCCAGGTGGTCACCGAGCTGCTGGGTCTTGACGAGGAGAGCGGGCCGCGGCTGGTCGACGCGATCTCCACCATCGTCGCCCCCACCGTGGCCGCCACCGGCGCCAACAAGCGGATGGGCCGCATCCTGCTGGAGCTGGTCGCCTGGAAGAAGCAGCGGCCCGGCGCGGACCTCACCTCGTGGCTGCTGGAGCACCCGGTCGGGCTGAGCGACGAGGAGGTGCTGCACAACCTGGTGGTGATCATCGTCGCGGGGAACCAGACCACCGTGAACTGGATCGCCTCCACCACGCAGATCCTGCTCACCGATCCCGCGTTCCGCTCCTCCCTGGCCCGTGGCCATCTCACCGTGGACGACGCGCTCGACCTGGTGCTGTGGCGCCAGCCGCCGACGCAGAACTTCCCCGGCCGCTACGCCACCCGCGATCTGCGCCTCGGCGGGCAGGACATCCGCGCCGGGGACATGCTGATCCTGGGGCTGGCCGGGGCGAACGCCGATCCGGAGGTGCTGCCGGAGGACGGCCGCCCGGTGGTCGGCAACCGCTCGCACCTCGCGTTCGGCGCGGGCCCGCACACCTGCCCGGCGCAGGATCCGGCCCGGCTGATCACCCGTACCGCCGTGGACACGCTCCGCCACCGGCTGCCCGATCTGGAGATCGCGGTGCCGGAGGAGCAGCTTCCGTGGATCACCTCGCCCTGGTCCAAGGGGCTGGCCGGGCTGCCCGTGCGGTTCTCCGCGCCGCAGCTCGCCGCCGACGCCCCGGCCCCGCCACCGCTTCACCAGTGGCCCACCGCGTCCCATGCGTCCGACGCGCCCGACACGCCTCCAGGAGACCGCAGATGACCGACGGCCGCTGCCCCGCCCCGCACGACGGCCCCGTACCGCACGACGGCCCCGCGCCGCACCGGCTGGACCCCGACGACCAGCACGCGGTCAACGACCGGTTACGCGCACGCGGGGCCGCGGTCCCGGTCCTGCTGCCCGGTGACGTACCGGCGTACGCCGTCACCCGGCACGAGGAGCTGAAGGGCTTCCTCACCCACCCCGACGTGGCCAAGAACGCCTGCCACTTCGCCGCCCTCCGGAACGGGGAGCTTCCGCCGGGCTGGCCGATGCTCACCTTCGCCACCGTGCGGGGCATGACCACCGCCGACGGCGACGACCACAAGCGGCTGCGGTCGCTGGTGACGCGCGCGTTCACCCCGCGCCGCATGGAGGCGCTGCGTCCGGTCGTGCACGAGCTGACCGGCACGCTGCTGGACCGGCTGGGCGAGGCGGCCGCCGCGGACCCGGACGGGGTGGCGGATCTGCGCCGCCACTTCGCGCTGCCGCTGCCGATGAGCGTGATCTCCCAGCTCCTGGGCGTCGACGAGGCGTACCAGGACCGGCTGCACGAGCTGTCCAACGAGATCGTCTCCACCGGCACCGCCCCCGAGCGGGTCCCGGAGGCCAACCGCGAGATGGTGGCGATCCTCGGCCAGGTGGCCGCGGCCCGGATGAAGGACCCGGGCGACGACCTGACCAGCGCGCTCATCGCGACGCGCGCGGAGGACGGGGACCGGCTCAGCGAGGAGGAGCTGATCGGCACCCTGATGCTGACGATCATCGCGGGCCACGAGACCACGCTCAACCTGATCACCAACGCGGTGCGGGCGCTGTGCAACCACCGCGATCAGCTGGAGCTGGTCCGCTCCGGGGCCGCGACCTGGGACGACGTGGTCGAGGAGACGCTGCGGTACGACAGCCCGGTCAGCTACTTCCCGTTCCGCTACCCCACCAGGGACCTGCCCGTCGGCGACGCGGTGATCCCGGAGGGTGCGCCCGTGCTGGTCTCGTACACCTCCGCCGGGCGCGACGAGCGGGCGTACGGACCGGACGCGGACCGCTTCGTCGTGACCCGGGCGGCGCGCCATCTGTCCTTCGGCCACGGCGCACACTTCTGTCTGGGCGCCCCGCTGGCCCGGATGGAGGCCGTGATCGCGCTGGAGGGGCTCTTCACCCGCTTCCCCGGCCTCGACCTCGCCGTTCCGGACGATCAGCTCGTGCCGCACCGGAGCTTCGTCGGCAACAGCCCGCAGAAGCTGCCGATCACCCTGGGGTAGGGGCTCACAGTCACCGGGGCGGCGCGCTGAGGGCAGCGTTGCGTCCGGGAAACGATGGTGATGCGGTCGGGAAACAGCACTCCCGCACGCTTCCTGGCATGACGTTGAGCGCACCGAAGACCGAGACTGCCCCCACGATCGTGCTCGTCGGGCACGGGATGGTCGGCCAGCGCTTCCTGGAGGCCCTGGCCGACCGGGGCGTGACCACCCGCGCCCGGGTCGTGGTGCTGTGCGAGGAGCCCCGGCCCGCATACGACCGGGTGCAGCTGACCTCGTACTTCTCCGGCCGGACCCCGGACGATCTGTCCATGGTCGAAGACGGCTTCATGGAGCGGCACGGCATCGAGCTGCACCTGGGCGACCCGGCCGAGACCATCGACCGGGAGGCGCGCACGGTCACCGCGCGCTCTGGGCTCACCGTCACGTACGACACGCTCGTGCTGGCCACCGGCTCGTACCCGTTCGTCCCGCCGGTGCCCGGCAAGGACAGCGAGGGCTGCTTCGTCTACCGCACGGTCGAGGACCTGCTGGCGATCGAGGAGTACGCCAAGGACCGGGCGACCGGCACCGTGGTCGGCGGCGGGCTGCTCGGCCTGGAGGCGGCGGGCGCGCTGAAGGGGCTCGGGCTGACCACGCACATCGTGGAGTTCAACGACCGGCTGATGGCGCTCCAGGTGGACCAGGGCGGCGGCGCCGCGCTGCGCCGCACCGTCGAGGACATGGGGCTGATCGTGCACACCGGCGTCGGCGGCAAGGAGATCACCGCCGACTCCAAGGGCGCGGTGACCGCCATGGCGCTCTCGGACGGCTCGTCCATCGACACCGACCTGGTGATCTTCTCGGCCGGGGTGCGCCCCCGCGACCAGCTGGCCCGGGACTGCGGCCTGGACGTCGGCGAGCGCGGCGGCATCACGGTCGACGAGCGGTGCCGCACCAGCGATCCGGCGGTGTACGCGATCGGCGAATGCGCGCTGACCGCCGACGGGCGGGTGTACGGGCTGGTCGCGCCCGGGTACGAGATGGCGCAGACCGTCGCCGACGACCTCGCCGCGGTTGCTTGCGAGGGCTTCACCGGCGCCGACACCTCCACCAAGCTCAAGCTGCTCGGCGTGGACGTGGCGTCCTTCGGCGACGCCCACGGCACCGCCGACGGCTGTCTCGACGTCGTCTACTCCGACTCCCGCGCCGGCGTCTACAAGAAGCTGGTGATCGGCGCGGACGGCGAACTGCTCGGCGGGGTGCTGGTCGGCGACGCCGACTCGTACGGCATGCTGCGGCCGCTGACCGGTTCCGTGCCGCCCGTCGCGCCCGAGCAGCTGGTGCTGCCCGCGGGGCTGGGCGCGCCCACCGCGCTCGGCCCGTCCGCGCTGCCCGACGAGGCGGTCATATGCAGCTGCCACAACGTCACCAAGGGCTCCATCCGCTCGGCGGTCACCGATCACGAGTGCACCACCGTGCCCGAGGTGAAGAAGTGCACCAAGGCGGGCACCGGCTGCGGCAGCTGCGTCAAGACGCTCACCACGCTCGTCAACGACGAGCTGGAGGCCAGCGGGATCAGCGTCGACAAGGGGCTGTGCGGCTGCTTCGCGTACACCCGCGCCGAGCTGTACGAGATCGTCCGCACCCTGCGCATCACCACCTACGCGCAGCTGCTGGACAGCCACGGCCGCGAGGAGGCGCGCAGCGGCGACGGCTGCGAGGTGTGCAAGCCGGCCGTCGGCTCGATCATCGCCTCGCTCGCCCCGACGCTGGGCGCCAGCGGCTACGTCCTGGACGGCGAACAGGCCGCCCTCCAGGACACCAACGACCACTTCCTGGCCAACCTCCAGCGCAACGGGTCGTATTCGATCGTGCCCCGCATCCCCGGCGGCGAGATCACCCCCGAGAAGCTGATCGTGATCGGCGAGATCGCCCGGGACTTCGGCCTCTACACGAAGATCACCGGCGGTCAGCGGATCGACCTGTTCGGCGCCCGGGTGGACCAGCTCCCGGTGATCTGGTCCAAGCTGGTGGACGCCGGGTTCGAGTCCGGCCACGCGTACGGCAAGGCGCTGCGCACCGTGAAGTCCTGCGTGGGCCAGACCTGGTGCCGCTACGGCGTCCAGGACTCGGTGCGCATGGCCATCGACCTGGAGCTGCGCTACCGGGGCCTGCGCTCCCCGCACAAGCTGAAGTCGGCCGTCTCCGGCTGCGCCCGCGAATGCGCCGAGGCGCGCGGCAAGGACTTCGGCATCATCGCCACCTCCAACGGCTGGAACCTGTACGTCGGCGGCAACGGCGGTGCCGAGCCGCGCCACGCCGACCTGCTCGCCCAGGACCTGAACGACGAGGAGCTGATCCGGCTCATCGACCGCTTCCTGATGTTCTACATCCGCACCGCGGACCGGCTGGAGCGCACCTCGGCCTGGCTGGAGCGGATCGAGGGCGGCCTGGACCACGTACGGGACGTGGTGGTCCACGACTCGCTGGGGCTGTGCGCCGAGCTGGAGGCGCTGATGGCCGACCACGTGGCGGGCTACCGCGACGAATGGGCCGAGACCATCAACGACCCCGAGCGGCTGCGGCGCTTCGTCTCCTTCGTCAACGCGCCCGAATCGCCCGACCCGACGGTCGCCTTCGTCCCCGAGCGCGACCAGGTCAAGCCGGACCTGACGCTGCTGTCCGGCCCCACCATCCCCGTCCGTACCGCACGCACTCTCGAAGGGACTTCGAGCCGATGACCATGGCGCCCGAGCGGATCGACCTCCGCGTGGAACTCCTCATCGACCAGCGGTGGTTCGCGATCTGCGACCTCACCGACCTCATCCCGGGCCGCGGCGTGGCCGCCCTGCTGCCGGACGGTACGCAGGTGGCGGTCTTCCTGGACCGGGCGGGCCGCCCGTACGCGATCGACAACCGCGATCCCTTCACCGGCGCGTACGTCCTCTCCCGAGGGCTGCTGGGCTCGGCGGACGGACGGCCGTTCGTGGCCTCGCCGCTGCTCAAGCAGCGCTTCGACCTGGAGACGGGGCGGTGCCTGGACGATGAGACGGTCACCGTCCAGGCGTACGCCACGCGCACGGAGGAGGCTGTGGCCGCCTAGGACGCCTACGACCCGGCGAGCCCGTCACGGAAGGCGTTGTAGGCGGGCTTCGGCTGGTAGTTGGTGTCGTACAGATTGGCCGCCCCCTGGCCCGGGAAGGTGCCCGGCACCCAGGAGTCCCGGTCGCCGAACCCCCACACCGTGATGCCGGTGCAGCGGGCGATCGCCAGACAGGTCCGGGCCACCGCCTTGTAGTCGCTTGCCTGCTGCTGGAGCTTGGTGGCGTCCGCGGGGGTGGCCATCCGGATGTCCAGCTCGCTGATCACGACCTCCACGCCGAGGTCGGCGAAGCGCTGGAGGTTGGACTTCATCGTCGACGGGACCTGGCCCACGATCAGGTGGCTCTGGAAGCCGACGCCGTCGATCGGCACGCCCTGCGACTTCAGCGACTTGACCAGGTTGTACAGGCCGTTGCTCTTCGCGTTCGTGCCCTCGGTGTTGTAGTCGTTGATGAACAGCTTGGCGCTCGGGTCGGCGGCGCGCGCGGCCCGGAAGGCGTCGGCGATGTACGACTGTCCGAGCTGGCTGTAGAACTTGGACGCGCGCAGGGTGCCGTTCTCGTTGAACGCCTCGTTGACCACGTCCCAGCGCTGGACCTTGCCCTTGTAGCGGGCGACCTGGGTGGTGACGTGGCCGGTCATGATGGAGCGCAGCTCGGCGTTGGAGAACGAGCCGTTGGCCAGCCAGTTCGGCATCTGGCTGTGCCAGACCAGGGTGTGCCCGTACACCTTCTGACGGTTGGCCTGGGCGAACGAGACGAGACGGTCGGCGGCGGCCCAGTTGAACTGGCCCCGGTTCGGCTCGACCGAACCCCACTTCATGGCGTTCTCGGCGGTCACGCTGGAGAACTCGCTCTTGGCGATGTTCGCGTAGGTGCCGTCGCCGAGCCGGCCGTCGTTGACGGCGGTGCCGACGAAGCGGCCGGTGCGGTCGGCGACTTCGCGCAGCGTGGGGTTGGCGGCGTCGGCCGCCTGGGTCGGGGCGGCGAGGGTGACGGCGAGTGCCGCCGCCGAGGCCACCAAGGCGGCGGCGCGGGCTCTGCGTAAGCTCAGGAGCTGGAGCTTCATGGGAGTGTCCCTCTCTTCTCTTCACGTCTGATCCGGTTTTCCGGAAGACTTCTGCAAGGTTCCGAGGGTGCGACCGGAAAGTTAGAGGCGGGCGCGATGCCCGTCAACGGAGGAGGCGGAAATGGCTACGGAGAGCGCGGGCGCCGACGGCGGCACCAAGCCGAAGGTGACGATCACCGCCATCGCCCAGGAGGCCGGCGTGTCCGTGCCCACGGTCTCGCGGGTCGTCAACGGACGGTCGGACGTCTCCCCCGAGACCCGGGCCCGGGTCGAGGACCTGCTACGCCTCCACGGCTACCGCCGCCGCCAGGCCGCCCCCGGCGACCGCGCCGCCCTCGTCGACCTGGTCTTCAACGACCTCGACAGCCCCTGGGCCGTGGAGATCATCCGCGGTGTGGAGGAGGTCGCGCACCAGGACGGGATCGGTACGGTCGTCTCCGCCATCCACGGGCGGGCGGGCTCGGCCCGGCAGTGGATGAAGAACCTGCGGGCCCGCGCCTCGGACGGGGTCATCCTGGTGACGTCCGTCCTGGAGCCGGTGGTCCACGCCGAGTTGCGGCGGCTGAACGTCCCCATCGTGGTCGTCGACCCGGCGGGTTCCCCCGCCCTCGACGCCCCCGCGGCGCCCACGGTCGGCGCCACCAACTGGGCCGGGGGCCTGGCCGCCACCGAACACCTGCTGGGCCTGGGGCACCGCCGTATCGGTTTCATCGCGGGCCCGCCCCGGCTGCTGTGCAGCCGGGCGCGGCTGGACGGACACCGGGCCGCCCTGGAGGCGGCGGGTGTTCCGTTCGATCAAGCTCTCGTCGCACAGGGGGACTTCTACCACGAATCCGGCTTCCACGGCTGCGACCAGCTCATGGCCTCCCCCACCCCGCCGACCGCCGTCTTCGCCTCCAGCGACCAGATGGCCCTGGGCGCGATCGAGGCCCTGCGGAGGCGGGGGCTGCGGGTGCCGGAGGATGTGAGCGTGGTCGGCTTCGACGACCTCCCCGAGGTCAGCTGGTCCGCCCCGCCCCTGACGACGGTGCGTCAACCCCTGGCCGACATGGGCAAGGTGGCGGCCCGCACGGTGCTGCGGCAGGCGCGCGGCGAGGAGATCGACTCCCCCCGCGTGGAACTCGCGACCCAGCTGATGGTCCGAGCCAGCACCGCGCCACCAACCGGGGCTTGATCCCCACCCCGCCCCTCCCCGACCCCGGGGCTCCGCCCCGGACCCCGGTCCTCAAGCGCCGGACGGGCTGGATTTTCCATGTCCGAGGTATTGACACCGCATCAGGCCCCCCATACCGTCCACGCAACCGCTTCCGAGAATTATCGGGCTACTTCCGGAAGGCACGTGATGCGCATACCTCGGTCAAGGTCATCCCTCCGTGCGACGGGCCTCGCGGCGGCAGCCGCGCTCGTGGTGGGGGGAACGCTCAGCGGCTGCGGAAGCAGTGGGCCCGGAGGGTCGGGCGAGGGGAACATCAGCGTCTGGGTCTACCAGGACCCCTCGACCAAGGTGCAGCGCCAGGTCGTCGAGCGGTTCAACAAGACCTCGAAGATCAAGGTCAAGCTCACCCAGGTGCCCGGCGACGGCTACTCGGACAAGCTGCGCACCTCCATGGGCACGCCCAACGCCCCAGACGTGTTCTTCAACTGGGGCGGCGGCAGCATCAGCGAGTTCGTGAAGAAGGACATGCTGCTCGACCTCGGGCCCGCGATGAAGAAGGACCCGTCGCTGAAGCAGGGGTTCATCCCCTCGATCCTCGACGCGGGCGGCATCGAGGGGAAGCACTACGGCATCCCGATGCGCGGAATGCAGCCGGTGATCCTCTTCTACAACAAGGACGTGTTCGAGAAGGCGGGCGCCCAGCCCCCGAAGTCCTGGAACGACATCATCAAGCTCATCGGCACGTTCAAGAGCGAGGGCGTCACCCCCTTCGTCGTGGCCGGTACCGACCCGTGGACCGAGCTGATGTGGGTGGAGTACCTGGTGGACCGCTTCGGCGGGGCCGGGGTCTTCAAGAAGATCCAGAGCGAGGGCAAGGACGCCTGGGGCGACCCGGCGGTGCTGAAGACGGCGCGGACCATCAAGGACCTGGTGGACCGCGGCGCGTTCGGCAAGAACTACAAGTCGGTCAACTACACGGCGGACGGCGCGTCCACGTACTTCGCCAAGGGCAAGGCCGCGATGCATCTGATGGGCAGCTGGGAGTACGCGAACCAGAAGGCCAATCAGCCCGCGTTCGCCAAGTCGGGCCTCGGCTGGACGACCTTCCCGGCCGTCCCCGGCGGCACGGGTGACCCCAAGAACGTGGTCGGCAACCCGACCAACTACTGGTCGATCAGCGGAAAGCTGAAGGGCAAGAAGCAGCAGGCGGCGATCGACTTCGTGAAGTTCGCGGCCAAGCAGGACTACGCCAAGGCGCTGATCGCCAACGGCGACGTCCCCACGACCTCGGACGCGTCCTCGCTGCTGAACGGGCACGAGAACCCCACGTACGCGAAGTTCCAGTACGACATGGTGCGGGAGGCCCCGGACTTCACGCTCTCCTGGGACCAGGCGCTGCCCGCCAAGTACACCCCGCCCCTGCACACCAACGTCCAGAAGCTGTTCAACGGCCAGCTGAGCCCGACGGCGTTCGTCGACGCCATGAAGGGCATGTGATGGCGGATACCGCCACGCGGCACAAGAGCGCCACGCGGCACAAGAGCGTCGGGCGGCCGAGCGCCGCCTGGGCCCTGCCCGGCGCCCTGTTCTTCGTCTTCTTCGCCGTCGCCCCCATGATCCTCGTCGTCGCGCTGGCCTTCACCGACTGGGACGGCATCGGCACCCCGCAGTGGACCGGCCTCAGCAACTGGACCCGGCTGTGGGACGACCCCGACACCCATCAGGCCATCCGGCTCAGCCTCGTCCTGACCGTGCTGACCTGGCTGGTGCAGACCCCGCTGGCGCTGCTGCTCGGGGTCTGGGCGGCGGGGCACCAGCGCAACCGGGCCGTGCTGTCGGCGATCTTCTTCCTGCCGCTGCTGGGGTCGTCCGTGGCGCTCGCGCTGGTGTGGAAGTCACTGCTGGACCCGAACTTCGGGCTGATCGCCGACATCGGCCCGGCCCTCGGGTTCGAGGACGGCGATCTGCTGGGCAGCTCCACGGGCGCGTTCGGCGCGGTCCTCTTCGTCACCGCGTGGCAGTTCATCCCGCTGCACACGCTGATCTACCAGGGCGGCGCCCGGGCCGTTCCGCGTTCGCTCTACGACGCGGCGGCGATCGACGGCGCCGGCACCGTACGCCAGTTCTTCTCGATCACCCTGCCGCAGCTGCGGAACACGATCGTCACCTCGTCGGTGATCATGGTGGTGGGCGCGCTGACCTTCTTCGACACGGTCCTGATCCTCACCAAGGGCGGCCCCGGCACCGACACCCAGATCCTGCCGTATCTGATGTACAGCAACGGCTTCAAGGCGTTCGACCTCGGCTACGCGAGCGCCGCCGCGACCATCCTGGTGGTCGTCGCCACCACCGTCTCCCTGCTGCTGGTACGGCTCACCGGCTTCACCGCGATGCGCAGCACCCGGGAGGGGATGTGACCGACCTCCTGCACGGCCGCCCCCGAGACGGCGTCCATACGCCGAAAAGGACCCCGGTGGCGTCACGCCCCCGCCAGCGCCGCCGGGGTCTGTCCCGCCGCAACTATCCCGCCGGGCTCGGCTCCCTCATCTGGCTGGGCATCGTCGGACTGCCGCTGTACGTGCTGGTCGCGGCCACCTTCCAGACCCGCGACGGCTACATCGACGACGGCCCGCTGGCCCTGCCCGACCACCCCACCCTGGCCAACTACCGGCGGGTGCTCACCTCCGGCTTCCTCCACTACCTCCTCAACACCGCGCTGGTCACGGCCGTCTGCGCGGCGCTCGTGATCGTGCTGTCGGTGACCGTCGGCTACAGCGTCGTCCGCACCCGCAGCCGCACCTCCCGACGGATCTTCCAGATCTTCCTGCTCGGGCTCGCGATCCCCTCCCAAGCGGTGATCATCCCGATCTACCTGGTCATCACCAAGCTGCATCTGTACGACACCCTCCTCGCCGTCATCCTGCCGACGGCCGCGTTCTCCCTCCCGGTCAGCGTGCTGATCCTGGTGGGCACGATGCGCGACATCGACGAGGAGATGTACGAGTCGATGGCGCTGGACGGCGCGAGCCCGACCCGGGTGCTGCTCCAGCTGGTCGTACCGCTGTCCCGGTCCGGGATCTCCACGGTCGGGGTGATGTCCGCGCTGCACGCCTGGAACGGGTTCCTCTTCCCGCTGATCCTCACCCAGTCCAAGAGCAACCGGCTGCTGACGCTGGGCCTGTACGACTACGTCGGCGAGTTCCGGGTGGACACCCCGGCGCTGCTCACCGCGGTCGTGCTGTCCATCCTCCCGATCTTCCTCGTGTATCTGTTCGCGCGGCGCCAGCTGATCAACGGTCTGATGGGTGTGGGCGGCAAATAATTCCGCACACCAGCCGCCCCGGTACGCCGCTCACCACAAGGAGCTTCATGCCTCACCCCTGGCAGGACACCTCCCTCCCCGCCGAGGACCGCGCGGACGATCTGCTCTCCCTCATGACGCTGGAGGAGAAGCTCGCCCAGCTGTACAGCGTGTGGCCGGGTTCGGAGAGCGAGGAAGGCGAGGACGTCGCCCCGCTCCAGCACGAGGTGGCGGAGGCCCTGGACCTCGACGGCCTCCTCCCACACGGCCTCGGCCAGCTGACCCGCCCCTTCGGCACCGCCCCCGTCGACCCCGCCGAGGGCGCCGCCGCGCTCGCCCGCACCCAGGCCCGTATCACCGCGGCGAACCGCTTCGGGATCCCGGCGCTCGTCCACGAGGAGTGCCTGACCGGGTTCACCGCCTGGCGCGCCACCGTCTTCCCCACCCCGCTCGCCTGGGGCGCGTCCTTCGACCCGGCGCTGGTGGAGCGGGCCGCCGGGCTGATCGGCGGCTCGATGCGGTCGGTCGGCGTCCACCAGGGGCTCTCGCCCGTGCTGGACGTGGTGCGGGACGCGCGCTGGGGGCGTACGGAGGAGTCGATCGGCGAGGACCCGTATCTGGTCGCGACCGTCGGCACCGCGTACGTCCGCGGCCTCGAATCCGCCGGGATCATCGCCACGCTCAAGCACTTCGCGGGCTACTCGGCCTCGCGCGGCGCCCGCAACCACGCACCGGTCTCGATCGGCCCGCGGGAGCTGGCGGAGATGATCCTGCCGCCGTTCGAGATGGCGCTGCGGGACGGCGGGGCGCGCTCGGTGATGCACTCCTACAACGACCTCGACGGCGTCCCCTCCGCCGCCAACCCGTGGCTGCTGACCGAACTGCTGCGGGAGCAGTGGGGCTTCACCGGTACCGTCGTCGCCGACTACTTCGGCGTCTCCTTCCTGGAGCTGGCCCACCGCGTCGCCGACTCCCCGGCGGGCGCCGCCGCGCTCGCCCTCGCGGCGGGCGTGGACGTCGAACTCCCCGCCGTCCGCTGCTACGGCACCCCGCTGCGGGACGCCGTACGGGCCGGGGAGGTGCCGGAGCGGCTGGTCGACCGGGCGCTGCGCCGGGTGCTCACCCAGAAGTGCGAACTGGGGCTGCTGGACCCGGACTGGTCGCCGGAGGCCCCCGAAAGCGTCGACTTCGACCCGCCCGCGATGCGGGCCGTCGCGCGGCAGCTGGCCGAGGAGTCCGTGGTGCTGCTCGCCGACGACGGGGACGTGCTGCCGCTGGCGCCCACCGCCCGCATCGCCGTCGTCGGACCGCTCGCCGACGACCCCGCCGCCATGCTCGGCTGCTACACCTTCCCCCGCCACGTCGGCATCGAACACCCCGACCTGCCCATGGGCGTCGAGGTGCCGACGCTGCTCGCCGCGCTGCGCGCCGAGCTGCCCGACGCCCGGATCAGCCACGCCGAGGGGTGCGCCCCGCCCGGCCCGGCGCCCACCGCCCCGGCCGGGCCCGGCTCGGCGGGGGCGGCGGCGCTCACCGCCGAAAGCCGACTGGCGCAGGCGGCCCGGATGGCGGCGGACGCCGAGGTGTGCGTGGCCGTGCTCGGCGACCGCTCCGGGCTCTTCGGCCGCGGCACCTCGGGCGAGGGGTGCGACGCCGCCGACCTCGAACTCCCCGGCGATCAGGGCGCGTTGCTGGACACCCTGCTGGCCACCGGTACGCCCGTGGTGCTCGTGCTGCTCACCGGCCGCCCGTACGCCCTCGGCCGCTGGTCGGGGCTGCTGGCGGGCGCCGTGCAGGCGTTCTTCCCCGGCGAGGAGGGCGGCCCGGCGGTGGCCGGGGTGCTGAGCGGGCGCGTCGGCCCGTCCGGGCGGCTGCCGGTGAGCGTGCCGTACGCGCCCGGCGGCCAGCCCTGGACGTATCTCCAGCCTCCGCTCGGCCGCCGGGGCGAGGCCAGCACCGTCGACCCGACCCCGCTGTTCCCCTTCGGCCACGGGCTGACGTACACCTCGTTCGCCTGGGAGCGGCCGGAGGCCGATGCCGCCGAGGTGCCGACCGACGGCGAGACGACCGTACGGCTGACCGTGCGCAACACCGGCGACCGGGCCGGGACCGAGGTGGTGCAGCTGTATCTGCACGACCCGGTGGCCCGCACCGCCCGCCCGGTGGCGCGGCTCGTCGGCTACGCCCGGGTGCCGCTCGGCCCGGGCGAGTCGGCCGAGGTGCACTTCACCTTCCACGCCGACCTCGCCGCGTACCCGGTGGACCGGGACGGCACCCGGACCGTGGAACCGGGCGCGCTGGAGCTGCGGTTGGCGTCCTCCAGCGCCGACGCCGACGTACGCCACACCGTCCCGCTGACGCTGACCGGGCCCGAGCGCCGGGTGGACCACCGGCGGCGGCTGGTGTGCGAGGCGCGCGTGAAGTAGCGGGCGGGCGGGTGCGGTGGCCGGTGTGCGGGGGCCCGTGGGCGGAGCGTAAGGGTCAGCTCGGCCCCTCCCCCGCCTCCACCCGTGCCCAGCCTTCCGCGAACAGCTCGGGCAGCGTGCGGGTGGGCAGCGGAAGCGTGTCCTCCACGCGTCCGAGATAGCCCAGCCGCAGCCCGTGGAGGTCCGCCTTCCACACCTCGATCGGCTGGTAGAACTTCTTGGGCGCGGGCGCCCAGCCGCCGGGCAGGAAGACCTGGCGCCCGGCCCGGGCCCGCTTGTCCGCGACCGCCAGCCCGCGGGCGACGAGCGCGGCGGCGGCCTCCTGGTGACGGGCGGCCGTCCAGCCGTTCCAGGCGCGGACGCCGCGGTCGGTCGGCCGGGGCAGGACCAGCAGCTGGAGATAGAGGACGGCCGGGTCCTGGTCGAGGCCCAACTTCCCCGCCACCGACGCCACCACGCCGGGGGCCGAGACCACCGGATCCGCCTCGTACCGCCCCGCGGGCAGGGCCCCGGAGGCGATCCGGTCGACCATGCGGGCGCAGACCGGGCCGCGCAGCCACTCCACGGCCTCCAGCTCACTGCGGCCGACCCCGGGCGCGGACGCCGCCGCCAGCCGCTTGGAGCGCTCGTCGTCCCCGTAGAGCGCCGGGCGGAAGTACAGACGGGTGTTGTCCCGGTACCCCCAGCGGTTGATCAGGCCCTCGGCGCCCACGGTGAGCCCGTCGTCCACCGTGGCCACGTCCAGCCGCTCCGGACCTGCGTACGGGCGCCCGCCGAACACCTCGCGCAGCTCCGTGATCGGTTCGTCCCCCTCGTGGCGGAAGTAGCCCGCGTCCAGCAGCAGCCCCGGGTGGTTCAGGCGCTCCTTCAGCAACGCGACGAAGCCGGGCACCCCGTCCCGGACCGGGTCACCGGCGGGCAGTTCGGCGTAGGCCCAGGGGAGGTTGGGGACGGCGCCGCTCAGCAGCTCCCCGAACCGCACGATCTGCCACCGCTCGTCGGCCGCGGTGCATCCGTAGTCGGTCCTGCGGAGCCAGGTGTCGAGGTCGGTGCGGAGCGTGGGCTCCCCGGCGGGGTCGGTGAGCGCTGCGCAGAAGCGGCCCGCGGACAGCGGGGAGGACCCCCTCTCGACGACCGCGCTCAGCGTGGGCTCCGGCACCACGGTCCGCCGCCCGTACCGCGCCCGCCACGCCTCGGCGATCCGCTCGGCCACCGGCCGCATCCCGCCCGGCTCCCACAGGTCGGCGGGGTCCTCCGGCAGGACGTCCGCCAGCAGTTCCAGCCGCTCCGCCGCGCCGATCCTCGCCAACTCGCGGTTCGCGGCCTCCGCTTCGGCCGTCTTCAGCCGCAGCGTCGCCCGCTCGTCGGCGTCGAGGGTCGGGCGGTAGCTCAAGCTGACCATCCCGGACAGCGCGAGCGACGCCGCCGCCCGGCCCAGCCCCGTACCGTCCCCGAGCAGGTCCACCGCCTGCCGGTCCCACGGCACGGGCCCCCGCTCCCGCACCAGCGCCACCAGCCGCCGCACCTGCTCCGCGCTGCCCCAGCCGCGCGGCACCTCGGCGACCTCCTCGATCTCCCCGAGGCTCGGCGGCTCCGCGTCCCCGGTGCGCAGATCGATGAACTTGCACCGCCGGTCCCTGCCCCACCCGACCCTGACGGCCGCCCCGCGCCCGTCACGCACCGCCGCCCGCTCGGTGTCCACGATTCCGGTACGCAGCCGGGCCGCCGGATCGGCGAACGGGGTCTCCGCCCACATCTCCAGCAGCGCCAGCTGCCGCTGCCGCCGCTCGTCCCGCGTGGGCGCGACGGCGGCCCGCAGCGCGACGGCCCCGATCCGCCCGATGAACCGTGTCCAGGACCCCTCACCGGCCTTCCCGGGCCCCTCCCCCGGCTCCGCCGGATCCCACGCGCCGCGCAGATAGGCCCCGGTCCGCTCGATGCCGCCGAGCGCCCCGGCGTCCCAGTGGCCCGTGCCGTCGATGAGCCCCGCCAGCGCGTGCACCAGCCACCGGTCGTCCAGAGCGGCCCACGCGCGCGCGTCCGTCATCGATCCTCCCCCGTTCGATCGCGTCATGGGGAGATCCTCCCCCATGGGTCCGACAATGGGTTCTGGCGCGCGGAGACCGGGAAGGCGGGCGGGCATGGGCAAGGGAATCTTCCGGTACGTGTCCTCGTACGAGCCCCTGGGCGAGCCGGAGTCCGCTCCCGGCAATCAGGGGCAGCCGGACGAGGCGGTGTCCGACCTCTTCCAGCAGGTCTCGGACATGGTGCTCACGGGAGGCCCGCTGGGGAGGGAGCTGACCCACCTGGACGCCGTCGGCCGGTCGTTCACCTTCCGCCAGGCACCCGAGCCGGATGCGCGGGCCGTCGTCGACACGGCCGGTGGGGTGCCCGCGGCATCCTCCCCGGCGTGGGCGCATCTGGCGTGGCTCCTGCGGGAGCTTCCCTTCGTCCACGCGTTCAGGGAGTACGGGCAGGAGGGCGGCCCGACGCTGCGCGGGGTGGAGGCGCCGTCGCGTCGGTGGGCGGATGTGCTGACGGAGCATCACGGGGAGCGGTGGCGGGTGCGGGTGGCACTGGAGGGCCGCACGGAGCCGATCGAGTTCCCGGGAATGGCGATCGGCGAACTGTTCGGCGAGGGGCGGCACCGCACGCTGGCGGTGGAGGGGGAGCCGCATCTGGTGTATCCGGGGATCTAGGGGGTGTCGTGCCCGAGCAGGTGGGCCAGGCGGTCGTACGAGCGGTCCCAGTCCCACGTGTCGCGCACCCATGACCGGCCCTTCTCCCCCATGGCGCGGGCGGTCGCCCGGTCCCGGAGCAGGCGGATGAGCCGGTCGGCGACGGCGCGTGGGGCGCGGCCGTTCACGACGTACCCGGTCTCGCCGTCGCGCACGGCGTCCGGCGCGCCACCCGAGTCACCGGCGACGACGGGCAGTCCGGCCGCGGCCGCCTCCAGGAAGACGATGCCGAGGCCCTCCACCTCCAAGCCGCCCTTGCGGGTGCGGCAGGGCATCGCGAAGACATCGGCGGCGGCGTAGCAGGACGGCATCTCGGTGTGCGGCCTGCCTCCCGCGAAGACCACGGCACCGGCCACCTGTTCCGCCGCCGCGAGACGGCGCAGCGCACGTTCGTGCCCGCCGTCGCCGACGAGGAGCAGCGTGGCGTCGGGGACGGCGCGGCGCACCAGTGGCAGGGCCCGTATCAGCGTGTCCTGGCCCTTCCGCGGCACGAGCCGTGCGGCGCACAGGACCACCGGACGGTCCGCCAGGCCGTAGCGCTCGCGCACGGGGCGCGGGTCGAGGCCGGGGCGGAACACGGAGGCGTCGACCCCGGGGGCGAGCCGGGTCATCCGGGCGGCGGCGAGGGGCCCGAGCGCGGCGGCGACGGGTGCGCGCGTGCTCTCGCCGAGGTGCGTGACCGTGTCCGCGTGCGCGCCGACGCGGCGCAGCAAACCGCGGGCTCCGGGCGTACGGGCCCACCACACCTCGTGCCCGTGGGTGGTGGCGACGATCCGCCGCACCCCTGCCTCGCGCCGCAGCCTTCCCGCCAGCAGCCCCAGGGGGGCCGCGGCCCCGAACCACACGCTGTCGCAATGGAAGCGGCGTGCGAGGTCCACCGCATGGGCGCCGACGCGGCTGGTGGGCAGCAGCATGCGGACCGGGTCGCGTACGACGGGGTACGGCAGCATGGCGTCGTACGCGGCCGCCCCGGCCTCGGACGAGGTGTGGACGACGACGGCGCCGGGCGGGAAGCGGCTGGTCATCGCGTGGACGAAGGTTTCGATGCCGCCCTGACGCGGCGGGAAGTCATTGGTGATCACGAGCGTGCGGGTCATCGGGCGGCCCTTCGGGAGGCGAGCGCGGCGAGGAGCACCAGCGGGTGGACGAGGTAGCCGAAGCGGGTGGCGGGCATGAGCGCGATGGCGAGGCCGAGTCCGAGGGCGAGGCGCCGCGCGGCGGAGGCGAGGGTCGGGGGCGGCCGCATCCACAGCGACGCCGCCAGCGAGGCGGCGGCGACGGCCAGGAGCGCCGCCGCGACGAGCGTCCCGCCCGGGACGTACGCGGCCAGCAGGTGGCCGGGGAAGGGGCTGGCGGCGGGTGAGGGTGCGTCGGCGAGGCCGAGGGGGAAGACGACGGTGTCGCGGACGAAGGCCCGGGGGCCGGCGAGGAGTACGGGCACGACGGTGATCAGCAGGGTGGCGAGGGCCGCGACACCGCAGCGCCGCACGGGCGACGCGGGCCACCGTACGGGTCCAGCAGACCACCGCACGGGCGACGCGGGCCTCGCGGCACCTGACGCGGGCTGTTCCGTACCCGGCCGGGCCCACGATGGCGGACTCGGGCGTGGCTGGATGCGGTCGCCGCGGCGGGCCTGTCCGGCCAGCAGCGCGAGAGCTACGGGGAGCGCGGGCCACGCCGTCCACTTCAGCGCCGCGGCTGCGCCGAGGGCCAGGCCCGCGCGGCCCGCGCGCCCCCGGTCGGCCAGCACCAGGCCCAGGCACATCAGCCCGGCGACCGGCAGGTCGACACCGCCGACAGCGAGCGGCAGCGCCACGAGGGGACAGGCGACGAGCCACGGCAGCACACGGCGCCGCGGTACTCCGAGCCGCCCGGCGGCCACGACGGAGACGGCGAACGCGGCCGCCAGCCACCAGCGTGGGTCGGTCAGCGGACCGTCGCCGAAGAGGGCGTGCGGCAGGCCGAACACCGCCATCCCGGGCAGGTACGGGTTGTGGTCGGCGACCGCCGAGGACTGCGGCAGATAGGGGCTGCCGGTGGAGAGCAGCAACGCGCCCGAGCGCTCCACGACGGCGGTCTCCGGCTGGGCCGCGTCGGCCACCACAAGGACCGCGAGCGGCAGCACCGCTGCGCCCAGGGCGGCCGTTGTCGCGGCCGCACGGTGGCGGCCCGCCAGGCACCGAACCGCCGGGCGCCGACCCGCCACCAGGGCCGCCACCGCGTACCCGAAGGCCGCCGTGACCCCCCACACCCGGTGCGGAGCGAGGTCCGACACCGCCGCGAGGGCGAGGGCGACGAGCGCGCAGGCGGCCCAGCCGAGCGCTCCGGTACGGGTGCCTGCCCCGGGCCGCCCGGTACCGACGCCGGATGGCATCTCCAAGTGCGGTGCGCGCGGCACCCGTTGGTCCGTCATGGCGCCCGAGGCTAGGGACGAGCGCCACGGCGCCGCGTCACACCGGGCTCCGGACCTCCGCGTCACACCGTGGCATGACATCGGCCCGGTAGATCAACCTGTACGGCGAGGCGCACGGGCCCCCGCGCCCGGAAGAATGGCGCCATGCCCCTGTCCCCGAGGCCATGGCCACCCGCCTGGTTCACGGCCCCCGCCTATTCCTGGGCCAGCGGCGCCGCGCTGGCCATCGTCGCCGCCGCCGAACTCGCCCTTGTCCCACCGCACTCATGGGTGATCGCCATCGGCGTGATGACGGCCGCCGCGTCGCTGATGTGGCGCGCGTCGCGGCCCGCGGTCGGGCTGCTCACGGCCGTCGCCGTGCTGGTGAGTTTCGCCGCGGGGAGCGACCTGTACGTGGTCGCGGCCATCAGCGGCCTCGTCGCCTGCCACACCCTCGGTCGGCATCGCGTCCTGCCTCCCGTCGTCCTCGTGGCCGCCGGCGCCGCCTTGTCCCTCCTGGCCAACCTGTGGCACATCGCCACCTGGGGGCGGCGTTCCCTCTCGCTCGGCCTCTTCGCGGAGGCCTTCGTCCTCACCGTGGCGATCCTGGCCGCCGTCAGCACCGGTGACGCGGTGCGCGCCCGGGAGGAGACGCGGCGCGAACGGGCCGCGGCCCAGGCACGGGTCATCGCCATGGAGCGGCGGCATGCCGCCGAGGCGGAGCGGGCGGCCATCGCCCGCGAGCTGCACGACGTCGTGTCCCACTCCGTGTCGATGATCGCGGTGCAGGCCGAGAGCGCGACGTACACCATCCCGGACCTGACGCCGCGCGCCCGCGAGGGCTTCCAGGCCATCGCCTCCTCGGCGCGCGCCTCGATGGGGGAGCTGCGGCACCTGCTCGGCGTGCTGCGCACCCGCCCGGAGGATGAACGGGCGCCCACCAGCCCGCAGCCCACCCTCGACGGCCTGGACGAGCTGCTGGAGCAGCACCGCGCGGTGGGCGGGGCCGCGGAGCTGCGGGTCACCGGGGAACGGGTGCCACAGCCCGCGTCGTGGGAACTCTCGGCGTACCGCATCGTCCAGGAGGCGCTGACCAACGCGCGGCGGCACGCGCCCGGGGCCCGTACGGTGGTGCACCTCGCGTACCGGGGCGGCGGCATGACCCTGCGCGTCGCCGACGACGGCCCGGGCCCCGGGCCGGACCGCGGGGCGCACACCGGCCACGGCCTCGAAGGCATGCGCGAGCGGGCCGCGCTGCTCGGCGGCACGCTCGTCGCGGGCGCGGGTCCGGACGGCGGCTTTCTCGTGGAGGCGGAACTGCCATGGTGATCAAAGCGCTGGTGGCGGACGACCAGGCCGTGGTCCGGACCGGCTTCGTGGGGCTGCTCGCCACCCAGGACGACATCGAGGTGGTGGCGGAGGCCGAGGACGGCGTGCAGGCGGTGCGCGCGGCCGCCGAGCACCGCCCCGACGTGGCCCTCCTCGACATCCGCATGCCCCGCATGAACGGCATCGAGGCCGCCCGCGAGATCCTCGCCGCCTCCGGCGGGGCCACCAAGGCGCTGATGCTGACCACGTTCGGCCTGGACGAATACGTTTACGATGCGCTGACCGCGGGCGCGAGCGGTTTCCTCCTCAAGGACGCCACGTTCCCGGAACTGCTCCACGCCGTGCGGACGGTGGCCGAGGGCAGCGCCCTGCTCTCACCCGAGGTGACGAAGCGCCTGATCGCCGAGTTCGTCCGGCAGCGCGGGGCCACGACGCCCCTGCCCGTCCGCGACGTCGACGGGCTCACCGCGCGGGAGACGGAAGTGCTCATGCTGATCGCGCGGGGCCTGTCCAACGACGAGATCGCCGCCCACCTGACCATCACCGATCACACGGTCAAGACGCACATCAACCGGCTCTTCGGCAAACTCGAGCTGCGCGACCGGGCCCAGGCGGTGATCCTCGCCTACGAGCTCGGCCTCGTCGTACCGGGTGCCACCGCCTAGCGCCGGCCTTCTGCGCGTGCCGATTCGCGCACCTCGCACGTTCGCGGCCGCGCGCTTACGCTGTCGCCAGAGGCGCCGGCTACCGGCGCGTAGCCCGGACCGCGAAGGAGTGCGTGATGAAGGGCTGGACCGCGAGCGACATCCCCGACCAGACCGGCCGCACCGCCGTGGTGACCGGGGCCAACAGCGGCCTCGGCTTCGTCACCGCCCGCGAACTGGCCCGGCGCGGCGCCCGGGTGGTGCTGGCGTGCCGGGACGCGGGGCGCGGCAAGGACGCCGAGGAGCGCATCCGGGCCGAGGCGCCGGGCGCGGTGGTGCGGTTCGCGCCGCTGGACCTGGCCGATCTCGCGTCCGTACGGGCCTTCGCGGCCGACCTCCCGGACGAGCGGCTCGATCTGCTGATCAACAACGCGGGCGTGATGGCCCTCCCCTACCGCAGGACCGCCGACGGCTTCGAGATGCAGTTCGGCGTCAACCACCTCGGCCACTTCGCGCTCACGGGACTGCTGCTGCCGAAGCTGCTGGAGGCCGGGCAGGGCGCCCGGGTGGTCACCGTGTCCAGTTTCATGCACCTGCTGGGCACGGTCGATCCGGCCGACCTCTCCATGCAGCGCAGATACCGGCGTTGGGCCGCCTACGCCCGCTCCAAGAGCGCCAATCTCCTCTTCACCCACGAACTGGCCCACCGCCTGCGCACCGCGGGCGCCCCCCTGGTGGCAGCCGCCGCCCACCCGGGCTACGCCTCCACCAACCTCCAGACGGCGGCGGCGAAGATGGAGGGCCGCCGGGGCACCGAGCGGTTCATGGAGATCGGCAACCGCTTCTTCGCCCAGCCCCCGGAGCGCGGCGCGCTCCCCACCCTCTACGCGGCCACCGCCCCCGACGTCCAGCAGGACGACTACGTCGGCCCGCCCCTCCAGGGCCTCCGCCCCGGCTCCCCCACCCGTTCGGCCCGCGCCAAGTGGACGCTCAGCGACAAGGCGGCCCGCCAGCTGTGGGCGGCCTCGGAACACCTCACGGGCGTGCGGTACGCGGCCCTGGCGTGAGCCGTCGCGGGCAGGGGATCTCGGGCCGCATACGGTGCGGACCGCACGCGACCAGGCAGACGGAGAGAAACCGCTGCCCCGTGAGGTACCAGCCCCCGACGACATCCTCCCCGGCCTTCATCGCGCCGACCGCGCGGGCCGCCGTGTCCTTGAGCCGCGTTTCATGACGGTCGTCCTCCGGGACGAAGCCCGCCATGTGCGCGTGCGCGTGCTTCTCGAACCAGTCGGCCGCGTCTGTGGGGTCCGTCCAGGTGCCCTGGATGAACGACGGCGGCTTCAGCAGCCAGTGGGCCACTTCCAGCGGGACGACCTTGCTGGACGTGAACTCGGGGTGGATGGGCCGCCTGGGCCCGTCCTTCAGCAGCTCGTACCCGGAGCCGAGCCTCGAGCCCAGCCGGAACGGGTGCACGTGCACGACGGCGTGAGGAGAGTCCCCGCGCCGACAGCACAGGAGGGAATCATCCCGATGCGGCTGGCAGGTCGGTACGGGGGGTCTGCGCCGCCTATGCCGAGGCGGCCTTCTTCGTCTGCTCCTCCAGCGCGGCCGCATCAGGACATCCGCGAGCCGGTTCGCGCTGTCCAGGGGGATGCGGCCGAGGGCCACCAACGGATAGCCGGACACCGTGAGTTCGCCTCGCACGGTCGGCCAGTACAACTCGCCGCCCTTGACGCCGTGCGGCACGTCAGGGGTGAAGCCGAGGCGCGCCAATGCCTGACGCAGCAATTCGGCCACGGCCTGGGCCTCGGCCCTGGGCGCGGCGTGGCCCTCGGCGCCCACCGCTTCGATGTCCTGCTCGCGGATTCTCATCGGTCACCTCTCCCGCCGTTTCTGCGTGAACGGGACATTAGGGAGAGGGGGCCGGGGAGCGCGATGCGATGTTCTCGAATGTTCTCGCATCTGAGGGGGATGTTCTTGATTGATCTCACGCAGGGTCAGCGAAGGCATACCGAGCGCACCCATGGGTGCGACATGCTCTGGGTGTCCAGATCAACGAGGAAGGACGTAATCATGGCGCGACGACTGCGCTTCAACGGCACGGGTTCTGACGTTGTGGGCTGCCCCGCCGTACACGAGGACTTGGACAGCGGAGAGATCGTCATCCACGGAAACGACGACAACCTGTTCAACGTGGAGCTGATCACGGAGCCGGTGGCGGTCAACCGGTATCTCCAAGTCCGTGACGCGGCATGGCACTACGCCGTGCGGTACGACACGTTCGCAGCGGGACTGACTACGTAGGTTGCAAGTACCGTGTGACCGGTGAGCACTGACTTTCAACAGGCACGGGCGGCCCTAGGAGCGCGACTTCGGGAGCTGCGTGCGTCATGCCCTGGAGGTCGGCTCACCGGCACGCAACTCGCCCAGCGACTGGGGTGGCCGCACTCCAAGATCTACAAGCTGGAGAACGGCCGCCAGACAGCGACAGCCGAGGACCTGCGTGCCTGGGCCATGGCAACCGACCAGCCGGAAGCCGCCGAGGAACTGCTCTCCCGGTTCAACGGACTGGAATCCCACATCCGGTCATGGCGCCGCCAACTGGCCGCCGGGCACAAGCCCATTCAGGACACGATCAATGCCGAGCACCAGCGCTCGACCACACTGCGTACCTGGCAGAACTGCGTCGTTACGGGCATCCTTCAGACGGCTGACTACGCACGAGCCGTCTTCACCCAGAACGCAGACCTGCACAAGTCCCCACGAGACACCGAGGCTGCGGTACGCGGTCGGCTCCGGCGCCAGGAAGGGCTGTACGACTCGCGCAAGCGGTACCACATCATCATGTGGGAGGGGGCGCTCCGCGCTCGCGTCTGCCCGCCGTCGGTGCTCGCAGCCCAGCTCGACCGACTGATGAGCGTCATCGGCCTGGACACGGTAGAGCTGGGTATCGTCCCGTTCGCCGCCCCCTTGAAGATCCAACCATCGAACGGCTTCTGGATCCACGACGAGCGGCTGGTGCTCGTCGAGGACTGGCACGCCGAACTCTGGATCAACGACGCCGACAGCATCGCCCTCTACCTGCGCGCCTGGAACGCCCTCCGCGAATCCGCCGTCTTCGGGACAGACGCCCAGCGGCTGATCCACGAGGCCCGGCGGACGCTGATCGGGTAATGTGGCCGTCACCCGTACGCACCGAGGAGGTGAGACCCATCAACGCCAGTTCAGGCTGGGTGCTCTCGCCTCAGGGATACACGGGATAGCTGACCGCCGGGAGCGCCCTCAGGGATTCCGAAAGGCTTCCAGGCTTCCATGTCGGCTTCATCTTCACTTATCACCTTCTCCACCGTCGCCACCAGACTCCGCGCCGCCGGGTGCGTGTTCGCCGAGGACGAGGCGCGGTTGATCCTCTCCGCGGCCCGCACCGCCGCCGAAACAGACGCCATGGTGGACCGGCGGGCCGCCGGGCTTCCGCTGGAACACGTGCTGGGCTGGGCGGAGTTCCGGGGGCTGCGGATATCCGTGGATGCCGGGGTGTTCGTGCCGCGTCGGCGTACGGAGTTTCTGGTGGAGCAAGCGGCCGGGCTGGCGCGGCCGGGCGCGGTGGTGGTCGATCTGTGCTGCGGTTCGGGCGCGTTGGGGGCCGCGCTGGTGGCGGCGTTGGGGGGCCGGGCCGAGTGGTACGCGGCCGACATCGACCCGGCCGCGGTGCGCTGCGCCCGCCGTAACGTCGAGCGCGCGGGCGGCACGGTGTACGAGGGCGATCTGTACGAGCCGCTGCCCGCCGCGCTGCGCGGCCGGGTCGATGTGCTGCTGGCCAATGTGCCGTACGTCCCCACCGAGGAGGTCGGGCTGCTGCCGCCGGAGGCGCGGGTCCATGAGGCGCGGGTGGCGCTGGACGGGGGCGCGGACGGGCTCGACGTGCTGCGCCGGGTGACCGCCGGGGCGCCGGGGTGGCTGGCGCCGGGCGGCAGCCTGCTGTTCGAGACGAGTGAACGGCAGGCGTCGCGGGCGCTCGACATCGTCGCCGCCGATGGGCTGGTCCCGCGGGTGGCGGTGTGCGGGGAGCGGGAGGCGACGGTCGTGATCGGGACCCGCTGAGCCCGTCAGCCCAGGCGCTGGGTCAGCGCCTGGCGGGCGCCGTCGAGGGCGGAGGCGGTGGCCCGCCGGGCGGACGCGGCATCCGGGTGGCCGAGCGCGTCCGCGATCTCGTCCCACGTACGGCCCGAGGCGAGCAGCGCGTGGACGGCGGCACCGAGCGCGTGGTCGGTGGCTCGGCGGGCCTCGCCGATCCGGCTCAGGGTGGCGAGCAGATCGGGCGCGGTGTGGGCGGCGTCGGTGTGGTGGCCGACGAGGGTGAGCGACTGGTCCGCGGTCACCCACCAGTCGCCGGGGGTGGGGTGTTCTGGGGTCACGGTCACCCGGCCATCGTAACGCCGGTGGACCGATGAGTGGGCCATGTGGTCCGTGTAATGGACCAGCGAGGTCAGGCCTCGATGCGCTCCACCCGGTCGATGAGCAGCGCGTACGCCAGCAGCCCCACGGCGACGACGATGCCGATGTAGCCGAGCGCCCAGGCGAACGAGCCGGTCGCGTCGACGATGAAGCCGATGACGAGCGGGGTGAGCACACCGCCCGCGTTGGCCATGAAGTTGAAGACGCCGCCGCCGGTGCCGGTGAGGCGCCGCGGGACGGAGTCCGCGAACAGCGCCCAGCTGTTCTGCATCAGCCCCTGGGCGAAGAACGCGATCGACATGAAGGTGATGACGAGCGGGGCGGAGTCGGTGAAGTTCGCGCACACGATGATCGAGGCGAGTACGAAGCCGATCATCACCGGAAGCTTGCGGGCGACCGTGCGGGATCGGCCGTTGTTCAGCATCCGGTCCGACCAGGCGCCGCCCGCCAGCGTGCCGACCAGCGCGGCGAGGTAGGGCGCTGAGGCCCAGAACCCGGCCTTGATGACGCCCATCCCCTTCTCCTCCACCAGATAGCTGGGGAACCAGGTGAGGAAGAAGAAGAGGACGGAGGCGCTGGCGAACTGGCCGATGTACATGCCCCACAGCCGCTTGTTGGTGAACAGCACCCGCAGATCGGCGCCCATGGTGGAGAGTTCCGCCTCGGATGCCTTCTCCGCCGCGTCCGCCGACTCCTGCTCGTCGGGCTGCTGGATGTGGGCCAGTTCCTCGACGCTGACCTTCGGGCTCTGCTCGGGACGGTCGTACACCCGGCGGAACCAGACGACGGAGAAGAGCAGCCCGACCGCCCCGGTGACCAGGAACACCGAGTGCCAGCCGAAGTGCACGGTGAGCAGGGACAGGACGGGCGCGGCGACCGCGAGCCCGATGTACTCGCCGGCGGTGTACGTGGCGGTGGCCCGGCCGCGCTCGCTGCCCGGGAACCAGTTGACCACCAGGCGGTTGTTGGACGGGAACGCCGGTGCCTCGAAGGCGCCGAGCGCGACCCGGATCCCGACGAGCGAGCCGAAGCCGCGCGAGAGGACCACGGCGGCGGTCGCGAGCGACCAGCCGACCAGGGCGTACCCGAAGGCCAGCTTGGCGCCGACCTTGTCGATGAGCCGGCCGGTGGGGATCTGGAGCAGCAGATAGGCCCAGCCGAAGGAGGAGAGCAGGATGCCCTGCTGGGTGGCGGTGAGGTGGAGGTCGTCCTTGATGTGCGGGAGGGCGACCGAAAGGTTCGTCCGGTCCAGGTAGTTGATCGCGGTGATGATGAAGAGGGAGGTGAGCAGCCCGTAGCGGGCCCGGCTGACGGCCGGGCGTGCGGAGTCGGGGACGAGGGGCGGGGGTGCGGCGGGGGCGGGCGTGCCGGTGGTGCTCATGGCGAGACTCCTTCGTCTCAGGGAGAGGCGTGGGGAGGGGAGTTCAGTCGGCAGCAGTGAGCGAGATCCAGGTCTTGCCCGCGCGTTCACGGGCCCCGGCGAACGCCTCCTGCGCACGCTCCAGCGGGAAGCACCCGTCGATCGAGGCGCCGGGCCGCACCGCGCCCGAGGCGATGTCGGCCAGGGCGGCGGTGAAGTCGCCGGGGTGGTCGTAGATGAGCGAGCCGCGGAGGGTGAGCTGCGCGCGGACGAGCTGGTTCAGGGTGAGCGGCAGCGGGTCCGCGCCCAGCCCGACCAGGACGAACGTGGCGCCCGGCACCGTACGCTCCAGCGCGGCGCGCAGGGCGGCCTCGACGCCGGACGACTCGAAGACGTACCCGAACCCGCCCTCGCCGTCGGCCGCGGCGCGGGCGCCCAGCTCCACGGCGCGCGCCAGGCGCAGCGGATGGGGTTCGACGACGGCCGGACGGACGCCGATGGCCAGCAGCGCCTGGCAGAGCAGCAGCCCCTGGGCGCCCGCGCCGACGACGAGGGTCTTGTCGTCGGCGGTGACGCCCCCGCGGCGCACGGCGGTACGGGCCACCGTGTACGGCTCGGCGCAGGCCAGGTCGACGGCGCGGGCGGATTCGGGGACCGGGTGGGCGAAGGGGGCGGGGACGGCGACGCGCTCGGCGAGGAGACCGGGGGCGTTCATGCCGACGATGGTGCGCTTGGCGCAGGCGGAGGTGAGACCGCGGGCGCAGTCGGGGCACTGGAGGCAGGCGTAGTTGGGCTCGATGACGACGCGGGTCCCGGGGGCGGGCGCCGCGGTGGCCTGGGCGCCGACGGCGACGATCCGGCCGAAGCCTTCGTGGCCGACCACCCAGGGGAGGGCGGGGGCCTGTCGCGCGCCGTCGAAGACGGCCAGGTCGGAACCGCAGATCCCCATGCCGTCGAGCTGGACGAGGACATCGTGGGGGCCGCATACGGGCTCCGGCCAGTCATCGGCGATCTGAACGCGGCGGGGTGCGGTGAGAACGGCTGCTTTCACCGTGACTCCTGACATTGGTCCGCTGAATGGACCCTGAGGTCCGAGTGACGGTGACGATAGGACGTATGCTGAGCATCGACAAGAGGTTGCGGACGAGTATCCGCGGCGTAACGCGGGCCGCTACCCCCGGTACCGCCCTGACGTGCCCGAACACCGGTGCCGCAGCCGAAGCCACTGGTCCGCGCAGCGGACCTGGGCCCATACTGGGGCCGCCGGTGGACCAGCCGGCGGACCGGTGCGAGGAGTGGCGGCATGGGCAAGGGCGCGGAGCCGGAGGAAGCGGGGTCCGGCGGCAGCGGCGGGGGCGACGGAGGCGGCGCCAACGGCGGCATGAGGACGGTCCAGCGGGCCATCGACATCCTCGGCCTCTTCAGCGACCACCGCCCCGCCCTGTCCATCCGCGAGATCGTCGAGGCCAGCGGGCTGCCGAAGACGACCGTCCTGCGCATCCTCCAGACCCTGCGCCTCAACGGACTGCTCTGGCTCGACGAACACGGCCGCTACACCGCCGGGCCCACCTTCCTGCGCTGGGTCCGCATGGCGGACCAGGGCTGGCGCCTGCCCGCCCCCGCCCGGCGGGCGCTGCGCGACCTGGCCGCCGAGCACCGGGAGACGGTGCATCTGTACGTCCGGCGCGATGTGCACCGCGTCTGCGTAGCCCAGGAGGAGGGGCCGCAGGCGCTGCGCCACATCGTGCAGGTCGGGGACGAGCTGCCGCTGTGGGCGGGCGGGCCCTCCAAGGTCCTGCTCCTCGGCGCCGACGACTCCCTCCTGGACCGGATCGCCCGCCGCTCCCCCCACGGCCCGGCGCACGCCGCGACGCTGCGCCGCTGGGCGGCGGAGACGGCCCGTCAGGGGTACGCGGTGAGCCACGGCGAACACGAGGAGGGCCTGTCCTCGGTGGCCGTCCCCGTCCGCGGCCGGGGCGGCGACGTGGTCGCGGCCCTCTCCTTCGGCGGCCCGTCGGTCCGCTTCACGCCGGAGCGGCTGCCGAGGTTCGTGGCCTCGCTCGCGGGCGCGGCCCGTACGGTGGCGGGCGGTCTGGGCGCGCTCCCGACGGAGGGCTGACCCGGGGTTTCACCCCTGCACACGCGTCGGCGCTACGACCGCAGCTCCTCCGCCGCGTCCGCCACCCGCCCGATCAGCCGCAGCAGCAGCTCCCGCTCGTCCTCGTCCAGCGGCGCCAGGAACACGCGGTTCATCCGCGCCGTCCGCGTCACCAGCTTCCGGTGCAGTCGCTCGCCCTCGTCCGTCAGCTTGAGGACGTTGCGGCGCCCGTCGCGCGGATCGCGGACCCGCTCCAGGAGCCCGCGGCGGCCGAGCCGGGCGACCACGTCGGCGATGGTGGAGCGGTCCAGGTGGACGTGTTCGCTCAGGGTGCGCTGGTCGATGTCCGGCTTCTCGATCAGCGCGTTGAGCACCGCGAACTGCGGCGAGGTCGTCTCCTCGGAGACCATCGCGCCCCACAGGAGCGAGTGCGCCTGCTGGAGGCGGCGGGCCAGATGCCCGGGGTGAGTGTTGAGATCGACCGCACCCATGCCCTGATCTCCCCTGTCGGAGCGTTTGATTCGTGTACTGAATGATTCTGCCCTGTGGAAGCACCCGTGTCGAGCAGGGGACATTCGCCTTAGACTCCCTTGACGAGCGCACCGAGCGATGGGAGCGTTCGGAAACGGCAAGAAAATAGTCAGCACACTGAGCATTCCGAAACCGTGTGCGATCACCGCGGAGTGACGATGGCCGAGATTCGAAGCCTGCACGACGCCGTGGCGGACCTCGTCCACGACGGGGACACCGTCGCGATGGAGGGTTTCACCCACCTGATCCCGTACGCCGCCGCGCACGAGGTCATCCGCCAGGGCATCACCGACCTCACGCTCGTCCGCATGACTCCCGACGTCGTCTACGACCAGCTCATCGGCGCCGGACTGGTCCGCAAGCTGGTCTTCTCCTGGGGCGGAAACCCCGGCGTCGGCTCGCTGCACCGCTTCCGCGACGCCGTCGAGAACGGCTGGCCCCGGCCGCTGGAGCTGGACGAGCACAGCCACGCGGGCATGGCCAACCGCTATGTGGCGGGGGCGTCCAAGCTGCCGTTCGCCGTGCTGCGCGGCTACCGCGGCAGCGACATCCCGACGCGTACGGACACCATCTCCACCGTCACCTGCCCCTTCACCGGCGAGGAGCTGGCCGCCGTCGCCGCACTCAACCCGGACGTCACCGTGATCCACGCCCAGCAGGCCGACCGCGCGGGCAACGTGCAGTTGTGGGGCCTGACCGGGGTGCAGAAGGAGGCCGCGCTCGCCGCCGAGCGGGTGCTGGTGACGGTCGAGGAGATCGTCGAGGAGCTGGAGCCACGGCCGGGCGGGATCGTCCTGCCCACCTGGGTGATCGACGCGGTGTCGGTCGTCCCCGACGGGGCGCACCCCTCGTACGCCACCGGGTACTCGGTGCGCGACAACGCCTTCTACCAGGCATGGGACCCGATCGCCCGGGACCGCGAGGCGTTCACCCAGTGGATCGAGGAGAACGTGCGTACCAGCGAAGGGGCGCTCACCCGATGACCGAGACCCCCGGCTTCACCCGCGACGAGCTGATGGAGGTCAACGCCGCCCGCGCGCTCGCCGGGGCGAAGACCTGCTTCGTCGGCATCGGTCTCCCCAGCACCGCCGCCAACCTCGCCCGCGCCACCGTCAACCCCGGCCTGGTCCTCATCTACGAGTCCGGCACCATCGGCTCCAAGCCGACCCGCCTCCCGCTGTCCATCGGCGACGGCGAACTCGCGGAGACCGCCGACTCCGTGGTCCCGGTGCCCGAGATGTTCAACTACTGGCTCCAGGGCGGCCGGATCGACGTCGGCTTCCTCGGCGCCGCCCAGGTCGACGCTTACGCCAACATCAACACCACCATCGTGGACCGCGGCCCGGACAAGCCCGAGGGCCGCCTCCCCGGCGCGGGCGGCGCCCCCGAGATCGCCTCCAACTGCGGCCAGGTGCTGATGGTGCTGCGCCACTCCACCCGCAGCTTCGTCCGGAAGCTCGACTTCGTGACCACCATGGGCCACGGCAGCGGACCCGGCGACCGTACGAAGCTCGGCATGCCCGGCGCGGGCCCCGTCGCCGTCATCACCGATCTCGGCATCCTGCGCCCCGACCCGGCCACCGCCGAACTGGTGCTGACCGAGCTGCACCCGGGCGTCACCGTCGAGCAGGTCCGGGCCGCCACCGGCTGGGAGCTGACCGTCGCCGACACCGTGGGCACGACCGAGCCGCCGACCCCCGACGAACTGGCGGCGCTGCGCGCGCTCAAGGCCGCCGGGAAGGAGCCCCGATGAACGCCCTGCGCGACGTCTACATCGTCGACGCCGTCCGCACCCCCATCGGCCGTTACGGCGGCGCGCTCGCGGGCGTGCGCCCCGACGACCTCGCCGCCCATGTCGTCCGCGGCCTCCTCGCCCGTACGCCCGGCCTCGACCCGGCCCGTATCGACGACGTCTACCTCGGCAACGCCAACGGCGCGGGCGAGGACAACCGCAACGTCGCCCGCATGGCCGCCCTGCTCGCCGGGCTCCCCGTCACCGTGCCCGGCGCGACCGTCAACCGGCTGTGCGCCTCCGGCCTGGAGGCCGTGCTCCAGGCGGCCCGCGCCATCGCCGTCGGCGACGCGCATATCGCGCTCGCGGGCGGCGTGGAATCCATGTCGCGCGCCCCCTGGGTGCTACAGAAGCCCGAACGCGCCTTCCCCGCCGGGCACCAGCAGATGTACTCCACCACCCTCGGCTGGCGCATGACCAACCCCGACATGCCGCCCGAGTGGACCGTCGCCCTCGGCGAGGGCGCCGAACTGATCGCCGACAAGCACGGCATCACCCGCGAAGCACAGGACGCCTTCGCGCTCGCCAGCCACGAGAAGGCGGCGCGGGCGTGGAAGGACGGCGCGTACGACGCCGAAGTCCTGCCCTACCCCGACACCGATCTCCTCCGCGACGAAACCATCCGCGACACCACCTCGATGGAGTCGCTGGCCAAGCTGAAGCCCGCCTTCCGGCCCCAGGACACCGGCACGGTCACCGCGGGCAACTCCTCCCCGCTCAACGACGGCGCCGCCGCCCTCCTCCTCGTCGACGACGAGGGCCTCGAGGCCACCGGGCGCGAGCCCCTAGCCCGCATCGGCGCCTCCGCCGTCACCGGCATCGAACCGCAGTACTTCGGCCTCGGCCCCGTCGAGGCCGTACGCCGCGCCCTCACCAAGGCGGGCCGCGGATTCGCCGACCTGACCACCCTGGAGCTGAACGAGGCGTTCGCCGCCCAGTCGCTCGGCTGCCTCGCCGAATGGTCCGCCCAGGACGACGGCCTCGACCCCGCCCTGGTCAACCCGCGCGGCGGCGCCATCGCCATCGGCCACCCGCTCGGCGCCTCCGGCGCCCGCCTCGCCGGAGCCGTCGCCCACCAGCTCGCCGCGGCGGGCTCGGGCACCGGCGTGGCATCCCTGTGCATCGGCGTCGGACAGGGCATCGCCCTCGTACTCGAGCGGTAAGCCCTTCGTACTCGAGCGGTAACGCGAACTCGAAAGGTAAGGCGCACCCACCCATGGCACTCACGCAAGCCGACATCGACCGCGAACTCGCCGACAGCCGCGCCGCGTACGACAAGGCGCGCGCCGACGGCGCCCCCGCCGCCGACCACCCGGCGCGCGACTTCGCCCCGTACCGCAGCAGCCTGCTGCGCCACCCCAAGCAGCCGCTGGTCGCGGTGCAGGGCGACCCCGAGACCGTCGAACTGCACACGCCCGTCTTCGGCCACACCGACATCACCGACGTCGACAACGACCTCACCATCCAGCACCAGGGCGAACCGCTCGGCGAGCGGATCACCGTCTCCGGACGGCTGCTGGACAGCGGCGGACGGCCGGTGCGCGGCCAGCTCATCGAGCTGTGGCAGGCCAACGCGGCCGGGCGCTACGCCCATCTGCGCGACCAGCACCCGGCGCCCCTCGACCCCAACTTCACCGGCGTCGGACGGACCCTGACCGGCGACGACGGCTCGTACAGCTTCACCACCATCAAGCCCGGCGCCTATCCCTGGCGCAACCACGAGAACGCGTGGCGCCCCGCGCACCTCCACTTCTCCCTCTTCGGTACGGCGTTCACCCAGCGCCTCATCACCCAGATGTACTTCCCCGGCGACCCCCTCTTCGTCTACGACCCGATCCTCCAGTCCGTGACGGACGAATCGGCGCGGCAGCGGCTCGTGGCCACCTACGACCACGCGCTGTCCCAGCCGGAATGGTCGCTGGGCTACCGCTGGGACATCGTGCTGGACGGGCCGTCGGCCACCTGGATCGAGGAAGGCCGCTGATGACCCAGCTCTCCCCCACCCCCTCGCACACCGTCGGCCCCTTCTACGGGTACGCGCTCCCCTTCCCCGGCGGCGGCGACCTCGCCCCCGCGGGCCACCCCGACGCCATCACCGTGCACGGCCGGGTCCTCGACGGCGCGGGCGCGCCCGTCCCGGACGCCCTGGTCGAGCTGTGGCAGGCGGGCCCGGACGGCTCGCTGTCCGGCGCGCCAGGATCGATGCGCCGCGACCCGGTGACCGGCGGCTTCGCCGGGCGCAACGGCGTCGACTTCACCGGCTTCGGCCGCATCGCCACCGACGCCGACGGCCACTGGACGGCCCGTACGCTCCGGCCCGGCGCCCCCGCCACCCCGTACATCAGCGTGTGCGTCCACGCCCGCGGGCTGCTGCACCACCTCTACACGCGCCTGTACTTCCCCGAGGACGTCCAGCGGGGCGCCGCCGACCCGCTCCTCGCCGCGCTGGATCCGGCGCGCCGGGAGACCCTGGTGGCGACGGCGGAGCCCCAGCCGGGGACGTACCGCTTCGACATCCGCCTCCAGGGAGAGGGAGAGACGGTTTTCCTTGAATTCAGCTAGCCCCCTCGGCCGGGACGACATCGGACTGCTGACCCCCGTACGAACCGGGTCGGCGGTCGAGGACGCCACCGGCGATACGGCGTTCCTCCAGGCCATGCTCGACGCCGAGGCCGCGCTCGCCCGGGCGCTGGCCCCGGCCGACGCGGCGGCCGTGGTGACGGACGCGGCCCGCGCCGGGCTGTACGACGTGCGCGACCTCGCCCGGCGGGCCCGCTCCGGCGGCAACCCCGTCATCCCGCTGGTCGCCGACCTCACCGCGGCGGTGGCCCGTACGGACGGCGACGCCGCGGCGTACGTCCACCGGGGCGCGACCAGCCAGGACATCCTGGACACCGCCACCATGCTGGTCGCGGCCCGCGCCCTGCCGCTGATCGTCGCCGACCTCGACCGTACGGCGGCGGAGCTGGCGCGGCTCGCCGCCGCCCACCGCGCCACCCCCATGCCGGGCCGCACCCTCACCCAGCACGCCGTCCCCACCACCTTCGGCCTCAAGGCGGCGGGCTGGCGTTCGCTGGTGCTGGACGCCCGGGCCCGGCTCGCCGCCGTACGCCCGGTGGCCCAACTGGGCGGTGCCGCGGGCACGCTGGCCGCCTTCGACGACGGAATCCCGCTGCTGGCCCGCTTCGCCGCGGAAACCGGGCTCACCGAACCCGACCTCCCGTGGCACACCCTGCGCACCCCCATCGCCGACCTCGGCTCCGCGCTCGCCTTCGCCGTCGGCGCGCTCGGCAAGACGGCGGCCGATGTGCTGGTCCTCTCCCGTACGGAGATCGGCGAAGTGGCGGAGGGCGCGGGCGGCGGCTCCTCCGCGATGCCGCACAAGTCCAACCCCGTGCGCGCCACCCTCATCGCCTCCGCCGCCCGCCAGGCCCCCGGCCTCGCCGCCACCCTGCTCGGCTCCCTCGCCGCCGAGGACGAACGCCCCGGCGGGGCGTGGCACGCGGAGTGGCAGCCGCTGCGGGACCTGCTGCGGCTCGCGGGCGGCGCCGCCCGGGACGCCGCGGAACTCGCCTCCGGCCTGCGGGTCTTCCCCGACCGCATGGCCGCGAACCTGGAGCTGACGGACGGCCTGATCGTCAGCGAGCGCCTCATCGCCGCGCTCGCCCCGGTGGTCGGCCGCGCCCGCGCGAAGGAACTGCTGGCGGAGGCGGCGCGGGCGGGCAAGCCGCTGGTGGACGCGCTGGCGGATGTCCTCCCCGCCGACCACCTACGCGAACTGATGGACCCCACCACCTACGTGGGCGCGGCCCCGACCCTGACGGACCGCGCCCTGACCCGCCATGCGTAGCCCCCACCCCGCCCCTCCCCAAAACCGGGGGCAAGCCCCCGGCCCCCCGGGATGGGGCCTCCGCCCCCAAACCCCCGCCGGGGCTCCGCCCCTGGACCCCGCTCCTCAAACGCCGGAGGGGCTGGGGGTTACGCCCGGAGGGACTGGAACCCAGGTTGTGGGCAATCGTTCCGCAGGGCGGAACGGGTGGGCACAACCCACCCACCGGCCCGCACCCGGCGACGAAACCCCACGCACCCGCACCTAAGCCGCCCCCATCCCCGGAGAGCAACCCCGTGCGCCACACCCAGGAACTCAACGCCACTCTGGACGGCCCAGCCACCGCACCGCCCCTCATCCTCGGCCCCTCCATCGGCACGTCCCTCGCCGTCTGGGAGCCGCAACTCCCCGCCCTCGCCCGCGCCCACCGCACCCTCCGCTGGGACCTGCCGGGCCACGGCGGCTCACCGGCGACGCTGCTCCCCAACGACGGCAGCGCCACCATCGCCGACCTCGCCGCCCTCGTCCTGCGCCTCGCGGACACCCATGGCTGGGACCGCTTCGCCTACGCGGGCATCTCGATCGGCGGGGCCGTCGGGCTGTATCTCGCCGCGCACCACCCCGACCGCGTCTCATCCCTCGCCGTCGTGTGCTCCTCGGCGCACTTCGCCGAGCCCTCCGTCTGGCGGGAGCGGGCGAAGCTCGTACGCGAACAAGGCACAGAAGCGATGGTGGCGAGCCGCCCGGGCCTCTGGTTCTCGCACGAGTTCGCCGACACCCCCCGCGGCCGCGCACTGCTCCAGGATCTCCGCGACACCGACCGCGCGGGGTACGCGGCCTGCTGCGACGTCCTCGCCGACTACGACGTACGCGACGTGCTGCCGTCCATCACGTCCCCCACCCTGGTCGTGGCGGGCCGCGACGACCCGGCCACCCCTCCCCCGCACGCCCGCGAGATCGCGGACGCGATCCCGGGCGCGAGCCTGGTGGAGGTCGCCCACGCGGCACACCTCGCAGGGGCGGAGCGCCCAGACGCAGTCACCTCGGCCCTCATCACCCACCTCGCGAACACCATCACGAACACGGCCACAGAAGCGGCACCGCACGACGGCACCACCCGGCACGCCGCCGGAATGGCCGTCCGCCGCGCCGTACTCGGCGACGCACACGTGGACCGCGCGGTGGCCCGTACGACCCCGTTCACCGCCCGCTTCCAGGACTTCATCACCCGCTACGCGTGGGGCGAGATCTGGACCGGGGACGGCCTGGACCGCCGGATGCGCAGCGCCATCACCCTCACCGCGCTCATCGCACACGGCCACGACGCCGAGCTGGCGATGCACATCCGCTCCGCGCTCACCAACGGCCTGACGCGCGACGAGATCGGCGAGGTGCTGTTGCAGAGCGCGATCTACTGCGGCGTCCCGGCGGCCAACTCCGCGTTCGCCACCGCCCAGCGCGTCTTCGACGAGATCGACGGCGAGAGCAGCACCGGCAGTTGACATACGGCCGCAACCCATCTGTCGCAAACCAGCCCCATCGTTGATCGTTGTTCATACGGCGACGCAGAGACGAGGCACCGAGGGGGCGCGGTCACATGTCCATCAGCCGTAGGAGACTGCTCGGCACCGGCGGCGGGCTCGCCCTGGCCGGGGCGACGGGCGCAGGGTGCGGATCCAACACCGGACGGGGCGGGGACGACAGGAACGGCAAGCCGACGCTGTCGCAGTGGTACCACCAGTACGGCGAGCCCGGCACCGAGCAGGCGGTGAAGCGGTACGCGGACGACTTCGACGACGCCCGCGTCGAGGTCCAGTGGCGGCCGGGCAACTACGACCAGCAGACGGCCGCCGCGCTGCTGACGAAGTCCGGGCCGGACGTCTTCGAGGTCAACGGGCCGACGCTGGACCAGATCCAGGGCGGGCAGGTGGTCGACCTGACGGACCTCCTCAAGGAGGCGAAGGACGACATCAACCCGGCCGTGCTCGCCCCCAAGACGTACGAGGGCAAGGTCTGGGCCATCCCGCAAGTCGTGGACATGCAGCTGCTCTACTACCGCACCAGCATGCTGAAGGACGCCGGGGTGGAGCCGCCCCGGACCCTGGACGCGCTGGTCGACGCGGCGAAGGAGCTGACCACGAAGAACGTCAAGGGGCTGTTCCTTGGCAACGACGGCGGCCCCGGCGTCCTCGGCGGCACGCCGCTCAACGCCGCCGGACTGGAGCTGATCACCGAGGACGGAAAGGTCGGTTTCGACGACCCGGCGGCCGCCCGCGCGCTCGGCAAGCTGCGCCAGCTGTACGCGGAGAAGTCGCTGCTGCTGGGCGCGCCGTCGGACTGGTCGGATCCGGCCGCGTTCACCCAGGGGCTGACGGCCATGCAGTGGTCGGGGCTGTGGGCGCTGCCGCAGGTGCAGAAGGCGCTGGGGGATGACTTCGGGGTGCTGCCGTTCCCCCAGGAGGGCGCGCAGGGGCGGCCCGCGGTGCCGGTGGGGGCGTACGGCGCGGCGGTGAGCGCACGCAGCGAGCACAAGGAGCTGGCGAAGGCGTACGTCAAGTGGCTGTGGGTGGAGAAGACGGAGTATCAGGAGGACTTCGCGCTCACCTACGGCTTCCACATCCCGGCCCGGATGTCGCTCGCGCAGAAGGCCCCCAAACTGCGGCAGGGCGCGGCGGGCGAAGCGGTGCGGTACGCCACCGAGCACGGCCACGCCGAGCCGCTGCTGTGGACGCCGGCGAGCAAGGTCGCGTACCAGGACGCGCTGAGCCGCATCATCAAGGGCGGCGCGAACCCGGAGAGCGAGCTGCGGTCGGTGGTCCGTAAGACCGCGGCGGAACTGCGCCGCGTGCAGAAGAAGAGCTGATGCCCGCCAAGTTGCTGGGGCGTCAGAACCGTACGCTCTGGTTCTGGGTGTTCGTCGGCCCCTTCGTCCTCGGTCTGACCCTCTTCACGTACGTCCCCCTCGCCTGGAGCGCCTACCTCAGCTTCTTCGACGCGCACAACACGGTCACGCCGACCCGCTTCGTCGGGCTGGACAACTACGCGGCGATGCTGCGCGACGACGCGTTCACCGGCAGCCTGGTGACGTTCCTGGTGTTCACGGCCTTCATCGTCCCGGCGACCTATGTGCTCTCGCTCTCCCTCGCGCTGATGGTGAACCGACTGCCCCGGGCGCAGGCGTTCTTCCGGTCGGTGTTCTTCCTGCCGGTGGCGTGCAGTTACGTCGTGGCGGCGCTGATCTGGAAGATGTCGATCTTCAACGGGGTGCGGTTCGGGCTGGCCAACACCGTCCTGGGCTGGTTCGGCGCCGATCAGATCGCCTGGCTGTCGACCACCGATCCGCCCTGGTACTGGCTGGTGATCGTCACCGTGCGGCTCTGGCTCCAGGCGGGCTTCTACATGGTGCTGTTCCTGGCCGGGCTCCAGCGCATCTCGCCGCGGCTGTACGAGGCGGCCGCCGTGGACGGGGCCCGGCCGGGGTGGCAGGTATTCCGGCACATCACCTTTCCGCAGCTGCGGGCGACGTCGGTCGCGGTGGTGCTGCTGCTGGTGATCAACGCGTTTCAGGCGTTCGACGAGTTCTACAACCTGCTGGCCGACTCGCGCGGCTACCCGCCGTACGCCCGCCCGCCGCTGGTCTACCTCTACTACACGGCGCTCGGGCAGGGGCAGAACCTGGGCCTCGGCAGCGCGGGCGCGGTGATCCTGGCGCTGATCATCGCGGTGGTGACGGTGGTGCAGGCGCGCTGGTTCGGCCTGGGCCGGAAGGAGGACTGATGCGCCCTCGTCAAAACCCGCACGACGTACGGGACGCCCTGGTCAGGGCAGGACGCGCGGTGCGACTCATCCTGCTGATCGCCCTCGCGCTGCTGTTCCTGATCCCGTTCTATCTCCTCGTACGCAACGGCCTGTCCAGCGAGGCGGACATCACCTCGCCCGGCTGGACGATCTTCCCGGGCGAGCTGCACTGGTCGAACGTCACCGAGCTGTTCGACGACCCGAACGTGCCGATGGCGCACGCGCTGCTCAACTCCTCCCTGATCGCCGTCCTCACCACCCTCGGCACCGTGCTGCTCGCGTCGCTGGCCGGGTACGGGCTGGCCCGCATCCCGTACCGCTACGCCGACGCCGTCTTCTACTGGATCCTGGGCACCCTCATGGTCCCGGCCGCGGTCACCTTCGTCCCGAGCTTCGTGCTGGTCAGCTCGCTCGGCTGGATCTCCACGCTGCGCGGTCTCGTCGTGCCGACGCTGTTCAGCGCGGTCGCGGCGTTCATCTTCCGCCAGTACTTCCTGGGCTTCCCGAGGGAGCTGGAGGACGCGGCGCGGGTGGACGGGCTCGGCTACTGGCGTACGTACTGGCAGGTCGTGGTGCCGAACGCGCGGCCGGTCTTCGCGGCGGTCGGCACGATCGTCTTCATCGGCGCCTGGAACTCCTTCCTGTGGCCGCTGGTCATCGGCCAGGACCGGGAGGCGTGGACGGTCCAGGTCGCGCTGTCGACGTTCACCACCGCCCAGAGCGTCAACCTCCACGAGCTGTTCGTGGCGGCCGCCGTGTCGATCGTGCCGCTGCTGGTCGTCTTCCTCGTCCTCCAGCGCTACATCGTCGCGGGCGTCGAACGCACCGGCATCGACGACTGACGCCCCGCACCCCGCGGCGGGGCCGCCGGGCCGCCGCCGCGCAGCAGGGCGGCGCCCAGCGGGGTGAGGGTGTGCAGGACGGCGCCGCCCTGGCGCAGCGTGTGGACGAGCCCCGCCTCGCGCAGCACGCTCGCGTGCTGGCTGGCGGAGGCGAGCGATACGCCGACCCGGCGGGCGAGTTCACTCGTCGTACAGCCGCCGCCGACCTCCAGCAGCACCGCCGAGCGGGTGTGGCCGACGAGCTTGCCGAGGACACGCGTCTGCCCGCCCGGCGCGGCGGGCGCGGCGACCGCGGGCGCGACACCGGCCCGCGGGTGGGGCGGGGTGCCGCTCCGGGCGTGTTCGACGGGGTAGACGAGAACCGGGGTCAGCTCGGGATTGAGATACGTCACCGGGGTTCTGCGGCAGAAGAACGACGGCAGGAGCAACAGCCCCCGGCCGCGCAGCTCCAGGTCCCGGTCGACGGGGTAGTCCACCTCCAGCACGGGCGCGCGCCAGCGCATGGTCGGCGGCAGCGAGGACAGCAGCCCGTCGGCGCCCCCGTCCAGCATCGCCCGGCCGCGGGCCGCCCGGTCGGCCTCGATGCGGGCCTGGATGTGCGGCCAGTACGGGGCGACGGCGGCCTCGTGGTACGAGCGCAGCACCGTCACCAGCCGGTCCAGCGGCCGCCGTTCGCCCTGCGCCAGCCCACGTATCCAGCCCGGCAGGGCCCGGGCCGAGGGCAGCCGCTCGATCTCGGCGTGCAGCCGCTCGGCGGGCGTCGCATGCAACGCGTCCATGGCGGCGTCGCACCCGATTACGCCTTCGGCGGGCGTCAGGAAGTCGGGGAAATAGCCCCGCGAGGGAATGAGCGGAGCCAGCAGCCGCCCTTCGCCGTTGAGTCGGTTACGCGCCTCCGAGCGCCATTCCCCGTATACGGTCTCCGCACGGTTCTCGCGCAACCGGTGGAAACTTAAAACGGTCTCCCAGAGCGCGTCCGGGCGGATTGCCATCCGCAGCCGGGCCAGATCGAGTTCACTGAAATGAACACGTAGCACCAGACCCTCACAAGTGACATGGTGACCGCCCCCCGACCACCGTTGAGTATGCACGCTGGCACGGTCAGTGACCACGCCCTTTTGGCCAGATGTGAAAGGGGGAGCGCTACGCCCCGTCCAAGAGGAAAGCTGTTCTTCGGGAAAACCGGGCGCGCCGGGAAACACCACCGACGTCCGTCCGTAATTCAACAGGCGGTGCTCTGGGCCGTATTGCTCGTTCCCGTGGGGGGTGACGAGTGCGCAACGGCGACAGGGCACTTGTTGCCGCCCGATCCGATGCCGGGCGGCAACGGCTCCCGTGGGGGGAGTGAGAGGGGGCGGCACCTCCGCACAAGGTGCCGCCCCCTTTGAGAGCCGGGGTCGCTGCCGGGTGAGGGTGGGTGTCCCGGCTGTGGTGCCCCGGTGGCCTTATCGGCTCGGGCTCGCCGCCGTCATCGGCGCGGGCTCGCCGTCAGCGGCCGTTGGCCGCCGCGCGGCCCGACTCCAGGCGGGCGACGGGGATGCGGAACGGGGAGCAGGAGACGTAGTCCAGGCCCACCTCGTGGAAGAAGTGGACGGACTCCGGGTCGCCGCCGTGCTCACCGCAGACGCCGAGCTTGAGGTCCGGGCGGGTGGCCCGTCCGGCCTGGGCGGCGGCGCGGACCAGGGAGCCGACGCCGTCCTTGTCGATCGTCTCGAACGGGCTGACGCCGAAGATGCCCTTCTCCAGGTACGCGGTGAAAAAGCTGGCCTCGACGTCGTCGCGGGAGAAGCCCCACACGGTCTGGGTGAGGTCGTTGGTGCCGAAGGAGAAGAAGTCGGCGGACTCGGCGATCTGAGCGGCGGTCAGCGCGGCCCGGGGCAGCTCGATCATGGTGCCGAGGGCGAGCTTGAGGTCCACGCCGTGGGCGCGCTCGACCTCGGCGATGATCTGCTCGGCCTCCTCGCGGACGATCTCCAGCTCCTGGACGGTGCCGACGAGCGGAATCATGATCTCGGCGCGCGGGTCGCCCTTGGCGTTCCGGCGGGCGGCGGCGGCCTCGGCGATGGCCCGGACCTGCATGGCGAACAGGCCGGGGATGACGAGGCCCAGGCGTACGCCGCGCAGGCCGAGCATCGGGTTCTGCTCGTGCAGCCGGTGGACGGCCTGGAGCAGCCGCAGGTCGTTCTCGTTGTGGTCCTTGCGGGACTCGGCGAGCGCGACGCGCACCGACAGCTCGGTGATGTCGGGCAGGAACTCGTGCAGCGGCGGGTCGAGCAGCCGGACGGTGACGGGGAGCCCGTCCATCGCCTCGAACAGCTCCACGAAGTCCTTCTTCTGGAGCGGCAGCAGCTCGCCGAGCGCGGCGTCGCGCTCCTCGTCGCCGTGGGCGAGGATCAGCCGCTCGACCATCTCGCGGCGCTCACCGAGGAACATGTGCTCGGTGCGGCACAGCCCGATGCCCTGGGCGCCGAAGCGGCGGGCGCGGGCGGCGTCCTCGGCGTTGTCCGCGTTGGCCCGTACCCGCAGGCGGCGGACCCGGTCCGCGTACGCCATGATCCGGTGCACGGCGCCGATCAGTTCGTCGGCGTCGTCGGCGCCCGCGTGCATCCGGCCCTCGAAGTACTCGACCACCGGGGACGGGACGACCGGGACCTCGCCCAGGTAGACCTTGCCGGAGGAGCCGTCGATCGAGACGACGTCGCCCTCCTCGATGACCAGGTCGTCCTTGCCGTCCGCGCTCGGTACGGTCATGCGGCGGCGCTTGGTGTCGACCTCCAGGTCCTCGGCGCCGCACACACAGGTCTTGCCCATGCCGCGGGCGACGACGGCGGCGTGCGAGGTCTTGCCGCCGCGGGAGGTGAGGATGCCCTCGGCGGCGATCATGCCGTCCAGGTCGTCGGGGTTGGTCTCGCGGCGGATGAGGATGACCTTCTCACCGGAGCGGGACCACTTGACGGCGGTGTACGAGTCGAAGACGGCCTTGCCGACGGCGGCGCCCGGGGAGGCGGCGATGCCGCGCCCGATCTTCCGTACGGCGTCGCTCGCCGCGGCCTCCTCGTCGAAGCGCGGGAACATCAGCTGCGCGAGCTGCGCGCCGTTGACCCGGCGCAGCGCCTCGGCCTCGTCGATCAAGCCCTGGTCGACCAGCTGGGTGGCGATCCGGAAGGCGGCACCGGCGGTGCGCTTGCCGACCCGGGTCTGGAGCATCCACAGCTTGCCGCGCTCGATGGTGAACTCGATGTCGCACAGGTCCTTGTAGTGCGTCTCGAGCGTTTCCATGATCTGCATCAGCTCGTCGTACGAGCGCTTGTCGATCTGCTCCAGGTCCGCGAGCGGAACGGTGTTGCGGATGCCCGCGACGACGTCCTCGCCCTGGGCGTTCTGGAGGTAGTCGCCGTAGACGCCCTGGTGGCCGCTGGCCGGGTCGCGGGTGAAGGCGACGCCGGTGCCCGAGTCGGGGCCGAGGTTGCCGAAGACCATGGAACAGATGTTGACCGCGGTGCCCAGGTCGTGAGGGATGCGCTCCTGGCGGCGGTAGAGCTTGGCTCGGTCGCCGTTCCAGGAGTCGAACACGGCCCGGACGGCGAGGTCCATCTGCTCGCGCGGCTCCTGCGGGAAGCTGCGGCCGGTCTCCTGGGAGACGATCGTCTTGAACTCGGCGACCAGTTTCTTGAGGTCGGCGGCGTCCAGGTCGATGTCGACGGTGACGCCCTTGGCCTGCTTGGCCGCGTCGATGGCCTCCTCGAAGAGGTCGCCGTTCACGCCCAGCACGGTCTTGCCGAACATCTGGATCAGGCGGCGGTAGGAGTCCCAGGCGAACCGGTCGTCGCCCGCCTGCGCGGCGAGCCCTGCGACGGACTCGTCGGAGAGGCCGATGTTGAGGACGGTGTCCATCATCCCGGGCATCGAGAACTTCGCGCCGGAGCGTACGGATACCAGGAGCGGGTCGTCGGCCTGGCCGAGCTCCTTCCCCATCTTCCCTTCGAGGGCTTCGAGGTGCGCACTCACCTCGTCGCGGAGGGCCGTGGGCTCGGAACCACTGTCGAGGTAGACCTTGCACGCCTCGGTGGTGATGGTGAATCCCGGTGGCACGGGGAGACCGAGATTGGTCATCTCGGCGAGGTTCGCACCCTTCCCGCCGAGCAGGTCCTTGAGATCCTTGTTGCCCTCGGTGAAGTCGTAAACGAACTTCTGCTGATCTTGTGTTTCCGGCACGGGACTCGATCTCCTCGGCTCGGCTGCCCTGACGGCGGGGAGCGTACCCAGATCGAAGGCTCCTGAGTATGTCCACTCCACCGTCATTCGGCTGTAACCACCCGCCTGCCACGTGTTCGAAAGGGCAGCGGCAAAAGGAGTGGCGTGGGCCACTCCTTCAAGAGTCGAACACATGCACACGCCACGCATAGGGCCGACAGGTGGTTGATCACTGTGTGTTATCACTGGCTCGAGGGCTCGAACATCGGAAGCATGGCACTGAGTGCCAAGCATTGAGGAGGTGAGCGCAGCGGACGACCGCCGAGCCACCCCTCCGCTTCCGCTCATCTGAGCGAAGGCTTGATCAGAGTGGCGAGAATCACCCCCCTCCAGAGTGCCTCGTCTCACTCTATGGACACCAACGAGAGGGTGCTTGCTCAGATGAGCGATTCGCAGGTGAGTGGCGGTCGCAGGGCCGGTATCGTGCCCCCACACGCCATGATGAGGAGGCCCCGTGACCAGCGCCCGGCGCGCGCTCGCGCAGGTGGTGCCCGGCGCGCGGCGCGTCCTCGACGAGAACTGGACCGGCTCCTCCACGGTCCCCTCCCGCGGCCTCTATCCGCACCAGTGGAGCTGGGATTCGGCGTTCATCGCGATCGGATCGCGTCATCTTTCGGTACGCCGCGCCCAGCGGGAACTGGAAACCCTGCTCACGGCCCAGTGGGACGACGGACGGATCCCCCACATCGTCTACAACCAGGCGGTGCCGCCGGGCGCCTACTTCCCGGGCCCCGACTTCTGGCGGCCGTCCACGGGGAACACCGGCGCCCCGCCCGGCGTCGCGACCTCCGGGATCATCCAGCCGCCGGTGCACGCGCTCGCCTGTCTGCTGGTGCACCGCGCCGACCCGCGCGCCTCGGTGCGGTCCGGCTTCCTGGCCCGTACGTACCCCCGGCTCGCCGCCTGGCACCGCTATCTGACCGACCGGCGCGACCTGGGCGGCGGCGGTCTGGTGGCGGTGGTCCACCCCTGGGAGCCGGGCATGGACAACAGCCCCTGCTGGGACGCCCCGCTGGCCCGCGTCGAACCCGTACCGCCGGAGACGTTCCACCGCGCCGACCTCGACCACGGCGCGGCCACCGACCGCCCGACGGACCTGGACTACGGGCGGTACGTGCGCCTCGCGGCGGGCTACCGGGACGGGGGCTACGAGGACCGCCCCGGCGCGCCCGCCTTCGTGGTCGAGGACCCGGGCGTCAACGCGCTGCTGATCGCCTCCGAACACGCCCTGGCCGAGATCGCGCGGAGCGTCGGCGCGGACCCCCGCCCGCACCACGCCCGGGCGGCCCGTCTGACGGCCGCCCTGCTGGACCGGCTGTGGGACCCGGCCGCCGGGCTGTTCCTGTGCCGCGATGTGGTGGGCGGTGGCCTGATCCCCGAGCTGAGCGCGGCGGGCCTGCTGCCGCTGCTCGTCCCGGAGCTGCCCCGGGCCACGGTCGACGCGCTGCTCCGCACCGCCGCGGGCGAGCACTTCGGGCTGGGCACCTCGGTGCGCCTGGTGCCCAGCTACGACCTGCGCGGCCCCGCCTTCGACCCGTCCCGCTACTGGCGCGGCCCGGCCTGGTTCAACGTCAACTGGCTGCTGGAGCGCGGCCTGCGGCTGCACGGCGCCGTCCCCGAGGCGGACGCGCTGCGGGCCGCGGCCCTGGAGGTGGCCGCCGCCTCCGGGTTCGCCGAGTACGTCGACCCGTACACGGAGGAGGCGCGCGGCACCCGGGACTTCAGCTGGACGGCGGCGCTGACGCTGGACCTGGCGGTCGGCTCGTCCCTTTGACGGCTCGTCCCCCTGACGGCTCGTCCCCCTGACGGCTCGTCCCCCTGACGGCTCGTCCTGCTGACCGCTCGTCCTCCTGACCGCTCAGCCGCCCGAGGTGTCCAGCTCCGCGTCCGCGGTCACGCCCGCGCAGTCGTACGGGTCCGCCAGCCAGCCGTCCGGGAGCACCACCCGGTTGCGGCCCGAGGTGCGGCCGCGGGGGCCGTCGGCGCCGGGCGGCCACTCCTGGTCCAGGTCCAGCTCGGCCAGCAGGTCGTCCAGTTCGGCCAAGGACGAGGTGATCGCGAGCCGCTTGCGCATCTCGGAGCCGACCGAGAAGCCCTTGGTGTACCAGGCGACGTGCTTACGGAAGTCGATCACGCCGCGCTCCTCGTCCTCCAGCCACTCGGCGAGCAACTCGGCGTGGCGGCGCATCACGGCGGCGACCTCCTTCAGCGTGGGCCGGGCGGAACCGGCCCCGCCGCCCGGTTCGAACGCCTCCACCAGGTCGCCGAAGAGCCACGGCCGCCCCAGGCAGCCGCGCCCGACGACCACGCCGTCGCACCCGGTCCGGTCCATCATCCGCACCGCGTCCTCGGCGGACCAGATGTCGCCGTTGCCCAGCACCGGGATCTCCGGGACGGTCTCCTTCAGCCGCGCGATGCTGTCCCAGTCCGCCGTGCCGCCGTAGTGCTGGGCCGCCGTGCGGCCGTGCAGCGCGATCGCGGTCACGCCCTCCTCGACCGCGATCCGGCCCGCGTCGAGGTAGGTGATGTGGTCGTCGTCGATGCCCTTGCGCATCTTCATGGTCACCGGCAGCGGGCCTGCGCCCGTCACGGCCTCGCGCAGGATCGCGCGCAGCAGGTTCCGCTTGTACGGGAGCGCCGAGCCGCCGCCCTTGCGGGTCACCTTGGGCACCGGGCAGCCGAAGTTGAGGTCGATGTGGTCGGCCAGGTCCTCGTCCACGATCATCCGCACGGCCTTGCCGACGGTCACCGGGTCGACCCCGTACAGCTGGATGGAGCGCGGCTTCTCGGTGCCGTCGAAGTGGATCAGCCGCATGGTCTTGGCGTCCCGCTCGACCAGCGCCCGGGTCGTGATCATCTCGCTGACGAACAGCCCCTTGCCGCCGCTGAACTCCCGGCACAGGGTGCGGAACGGCGCGTTGGTGATCCCGGCCATCGGTGCGAGCACGACCGGTGGCTGGACCGTATGCGGGCCGACCTTCAGCTGCGTCTGGGTCATGGGGTGAGGCTTCCTTCGGGGGCGGGTACGAGGGTTCGTAGGGACCGGAGCTCTCATTGTCCCGCACCCGCGCAGGGGATCGGCCGGGCGGTTCGTACCCTCCGTAATCCACGACATCGTTGTAGCGTTCAACCATGCCTGAGCTCAGTCCTCGGCGGCGCATGCTCGTGCTGGCGATCTGCTGCATGAGCCTGCTGATCGTCAGCCTCGACAACACCGTGCTGAACGTCGCCCTGCCCTCGATGCGGAGCGATCTGAACGCCTCGGTCTCCGGAATGCAGTGGACGATCGACGCGTACACGCTCGTCCTCGCCGCGCTGCTGATGCTCGCCGGGTCGACGGCCGACCGGATGGGGCGCAAGCGCGTCTTCCAGGCCGGGCTGGTGATCTTCACCCTCGGCTCGGCGCTGTGCAGCGTCGCGCCCAGCCTGGGGGCGCTGGTCGGCTTCCGCATGGTGCAGGCCGTCGGCGGTTCGATGCTCAACCCCGTGGCCATGTCGATCATCACCAACACCTTCACCGAGCCCCGGGAGCGGGCGCGGGCGATCGGCGTATGGGGCGGGGTCGTCGGCATCAGCATGGCCGCCGGGCCGATCGTCGGCGGGGCGCTGGTGGAGTCGATCGGCTGGCGCTCGATCTTCTGGATAAACCTTCCGGTCGGGCTCGCGGCGGTGGTACTCACCGCCCGCTTCGTGCCGGAGTCGCGCGCTCCGAAGCCCCGCAGGCCCGACCCCATCGGCCAGCTGCTGGTCATCGCCGTCCTCGGCTCCCTGACGTACGCCATCATCGAGGCGCCGGGGCACGGCTGGGACTCGCCGCTGATCTCCGTCTGCACGGCGGTCGCCGTCGTCGGGCTCGTCGCGCTGATCCGCTACGAGCGGCGGCGTCCCGAACCGCTGATCGACGTGCGCTTCTTCCACAGCGCCCCCTTCAGCGGGGCGACGGTCATCGCGATGAGCGCGTTCGCGGCGCTCGGCGGCTTCCTCTTCATGAACACGCTCTATCTCCAGGACGTCCGCGGGCTCGACGCCCTGCACGCCGGGCTGTGGATGCTGCCGATGGCGTTCATGTGCTTCATCTGCGCACCGCTGTCCGGGCGGCTGGTGGGCCACGGCGGCCCCCGGCTGCCGCTGCTGCTGGCCGGGGTGACGATAGGAGCCAGCGGGGTGCTGTTCGCCGTGTTCGACGCCGAGTCCAGCAATGTGCTGCTGCTGACCGGCTATGTGCTGTTCGGTATCGGATTCGGACTGGTCAACGCGCCCATCACCAATACGGCGGTCTCCGGGATGCCCCGTTCACAGGCCGGGGTCGCCTCCGCCGTCGCCTCCACCAGCCGCCAGGTGGGCCAGTCGCTCGGGGTCGCGGTGATCGGCGCGGTGCTGGCCGCGGGCGCGGCGGCCGGGGCGGCGGGTGCGGCGCCGGGCCACAAGGCGTCGGCGGCGGCCGCCGCCGCGTTCGTGGACGCCGCCCGGCCCGCCTGGTGGATCATCGCCGGATGCGGTGCCGTCATCCTGCTGCTGGGTGCCGTGACCACCGGCCGCTGGGCGCTGGCCACCACCCGGCACGCCGCCGCGCTGTTCGGTGACGGCGGGCCGACGGGTCAAACCTCGGCCAATTCGAGCGCGAGGGCGTGAAGCTGCTCCAGGCGCTCACGGGTCTCGGTGTCCACCGGGGTGTAGGTGAGCAGCTTGGGCCCCTGGTTGGGGCCGGTCCACAGACTGGTCGAGGTCAGCCGCAGCACGCCCACCGTCGACTGCCGGAAGACCTTGATCTTGTCGCTGGGCCGCAGCACCTCATGGCGCGCCCAGATCTCCCGGAACTCCGGTGAGGCCTCCTCCAGCCGCCTCAGCAGCGCCTTCCAGGCGGGCTCGGCGACGTGTTCGGCCATCGCGGCGCGGAACTTGGCGGCCATCAGCCGGATCGTCTCGTCCCGGTCGACCAGGCTCGCGCGCCAGTCGTCGTTGGTGAAGGCCAGCCACATGCAGTTGCGGTCCTCCGGCGGCAGCGCGTCCAGGTCGCACATCAGCAGCCGGTAGGTTCGGTTGTACGCGAGGAGGTCGAACCGGGCGTTCTGCACGCACGCCGGGAACGGCTCCAGCTGCTCCAGCATCACCTGGAGCGACTGCGGCACCCCGGAGCACTCGCTCCCGGGGGTCGGATCGATCTCCCCGGCGAGTACGAAGAGGTGCGCGCGCTCGCTGCGGTCCAGCAGCAGCGCGCGGGCGATGGCGTCGAGGACCTGCACCGACACATGAATGTCCCGGGCCTGCTCCAGCCAGGTGTACCAGGTGACGCCCACCGTGGAGAGCTGGGCGACCTCCTCGCGGCGCAGCCCGGGGGTCCGCCGGCGGCGGCCGCGGGGCAGCCCCACCTGTTCGGGGGTGATCCGCTCCCGGCGGCTGCGCAGAAAGGCCGCCAGCTCGGTCCGTCTGATCGCGGCCCCGCCGATGGCCGTGGCACCCTGCACCGTGATGGTCATGGCTCCAGAGTGCCCCAGGGCTCAGCCGGTTGCCAGGTACTTCTTGTACCAGGATAAAGACACTCTGGTACCCGGCTGAGCGCGGCGCGATCGTCTGAAGCGTGACCGAAACAGAAATTCGTGCCAGAACCGCCGCCCCGGCCGCCTCAGCCGCCCGCGGCACCACCACGACACCGTCCGCCGCTACACCGCACGGCGGGACGCTGAGCGGCCCGGGGCTGTTCACCCTGCTGCTCGGGGCGGCGCTTCCTCTGATCGACTTCTTCATCGTCAACGTGGCCCTGCCCACCATGGACCGCGACCTGGACGCGGGCCCGGCCATCCTGGAACTGATCGTCGCGGGGTACGGGGTGGCGTACGCGGTGCTGCTCGTCCTCGGCGGACGGCTGGGCGACTCCTTCGGGCGGCAACGGCTCTTCCTCGCCGGAATGGCGGCCTTCGGGGTGACCTCGCTGGCCTGTGGGCTCGCGCCGGACGCGTGGAGCCTGGTCGCGGCGCGCGTCGCGCAGGGCGCCGCGGCGGCGCTGATGCTGCCTCAGGTGCTCGCCACCATCCACGCCTCCACCACCGGCTCGCGCCGCGCCCGCGCGCTCAGCATGTACGGCGCGACGGCCGGTCTCGCCATGGTGGCGGGGCAGATCCTGGGCGGGGTGCTGGTGGCAGCGGACATCGCGGGCACCGGATGGCGCGCGGTCTTCCTGGTCAACGTCCCGGTCGCGCTGATCGGCCTGGTGCTGGCCCTGCGTACGGTGCCCGAGACCCGCTCGGACCGGCCCGCGCCGGTGGACGTGCCGGGCACGGTACTGCTGGCCGTCTCGCTGATCACGCTGATGGTGCCGCTGACCGAGGGGCGGGCGGCGGGCTGGCCGCTGTGGACCTGGCTGCTGCTGGGTGTGTTCCCCTTCGCGGCGACGGCGTTCTACGTGATCGAGCGCCGCGCCGACCGGGCCGGTACCACTCCCCTACTGCCGCCGAGCCTGTTCGCGCTGCGCGGGCTGCGGCGCGGACTTCCGATGCTGATGCCGTTCTCGATCGGCTTCGGCGGCTTCATGTTCGTCATCGCGGTCGCCCTGCAACAGGGCCTGCGCTACGGGCCGGTCGCGGCCGGTCTGGCGCTGGCGCCGATGGCCGCCGCCTTCTTCGTGGCCTCGCTCATGGGGCCGCGTCTGGTCGGCCGGTACGGCAGCCGCGTGGTGACCGCCGGCGGGCTGCTCCAGGCCGTGGGCCTCGGGCTGCTGATGCTGGCCGTGGCGCGTGACTGGCCGGACCTGTCCCTGGCGGGGCTGCTGCCGGGCGTCGCGCTGGCCGGATTCGGGCAGGGGCTCCAGCTGCCGGTGCTGGTCCGGATCGTGCTGTCCGAGGTGCCGAACGAGCGGGCCGGGGTGGGCAGCGGCGTGATGGTCACGACCCAGCAGTCCTCGCTGGCGCTGGGCGTCGCCACGCTCGGCACGCTGTTCCTCGCGCTGGCGCCGTCGGTGGGGATGGGCGACGCGCTGGTAATCACGCTCGCGGCCCAGCTCGCGGCGGTCGCGCTGACGGTGCTGCTGAGCCTGCGGCTGCCGCGCGTGGTGGCGTGAACGGGGTGGGGAGAGCGGACGGACGATAACAGCCGAGCGATATCAGGCGGGCGGTATCAGGCGGGCGACATCAGGCTGGCGATGACAGCCAGAGGATGACAGACAGGCGATGACAGCCAGGGGATGACAGACAGGCGATGACGGGTAGGCGATGACAGATATTGAAATCTGTCATCGCATCTGCCACGCTTGCCAACGCACCCGTATGGAACCCCCGAGTCCCCGCAAGGAGCACCCCCATGCAGATGCGCCAACTCGGCACCACCGGCCCCCAGGTCTCCGCGATCGGCCTCGGCTGCATGGGCATGTCCGCCCTGTACGGCCCCACCGACCGCGCCGAGTCCCTCGCCACCATCCACGCGGCGCTCGACGCCGGGGTCACCCTGCTGGACACCGGCGACTTCTACGCCATGGGCCACAACGAACTGCTCATCAACGAGGCCCTCCGCACAGCCCCCGCCGCCCACCGCGAAAACGCCCTGCTCAGCGTGAAGTTCGGCGCCCTCCGCGGCCCCGACGGCGGCTGGTCCGGCTATGACGGCCGCCCGGCCGCCGTCAAGAACTTCGCCGCCTACTCGCTCCAGCGCCTCGGCACCGACCACATCGACGTCTACCGCATCGCCCGCGTCGACCCCGACGTCCCGATCGAGGAGACCGTGGGCGCCATCGCCGAGCTGGTCGAGGCCGGGTACGTACGGAACATCGGGCTGTCCGAGGCGGGCGCGGAGACCATACGCCGGGCCGCCGCCGTCGCCCCCATCTCCGACCTCCAGATCGAGTACTCGCTGATCTCCCGCGGCATCGAGGACGAGATCCTGCCGGTCTGCCGTGAGCTGGGCGTCGGCATCACCGCGTACGGCGTGCTCTCCCGCGGGCTGATCAGCGGCCACTGGAGCCGGGACCGCAAGCTCGCCGAGGGCGACTTCCGCAGCTTCAGCCCGCGCTTCGGCGACGAGAACGTCGACCACAACCTCGGCCTGGTGGAGGCCCTGCGCAAGGTCGCCGACGACAAGGGCATCAGTGTCGCGCAGACCGCCATCGCCTGGGTGCTCGCCCAGGGCCCCAAGCACGCCACGGCCATCGTGCCGTTGATCGGCTCCCGCACACGTGCACAGCTGACGGAGGCGCTCGGCTCCCTGGGCGCTACGCTCGACGCCGACGACCTGGCCGCGATCGAGGAAGTCGTACCAGAAGGCGCTGCCGCGGGCGACCGCTACCCGGAGGCGCAAATGACCTTCCTCGACAGCGAGAAGAAGTAAGGGACCCGATGCCGCCGCCCGAGACACCCCTGACCCCCGACCGCGTCCTCGAAGCCACCGAGGACGTGCTGCGCCGCTTCGGCCCGGCCAAGGCCACGGTCGTGGACGTCGCTCGCGCGCTCGGGGTCAGCCACGGCAGTGTCTACCGCCACTTCCGTACCAAGGCGGCCCTGCGCGAGGCGGTCACCCAGCGGTGGCTCGACCAGGCACACGACGAACTGTCCGCCATCGCCCGCGCCAAGGGCCCGGCGGCCGAGCGGCTGCGCGAGTGGCTGGCCACCCTCTTCGCCGCCAAGCGGCGCAAGGCGGGCGACGATCCGGAGCTGTTCGCCACCTATCTGTCCCTGGCCGACGAGAACAGCGGCACCGTCGCCCGGCACATCGAAACGATGGTCGGCGACCTCACGAAGATCGTCGAAAGCGGCCTCGCGAGCGGCGAGTTCAAGACGCCCAACGCCCGCAAGACGGCCCAGGCCCTGTGGTCCGCGACGGCCCACTTCCACGACCCGGTCTATGCCGAAGAGTGGTCGGACCCCGGCGCGGAACTGGCCTTCGCCGACCTCTTCACCCTGCTGCTGAACGGCCTGCGGGCGTAGACACCGTCCGGGCGCCCCGCCCCGGGGCGACCTGCGGGTCAGCCCTGGGACGCCGCCCACCACAGCATCACCGCGGCCACCGCGAAGCACGCGAACATGATGAGCAGGGCTTGGCGGCGGGCGGCCGCGTCGGCGGTCATGCGAGGGGAGCCGAGGGCGCCGTGGGCCTGGGCGAGGTGGTCGAGGCCCTTGTGGCGGGCGCCGCCGTAGGTGATCTGTTCCTGCCAGTCACAGTGCAGGCAGCCGAGGAGCCGCCGCTGCCCCCGGCCGTAGCCGTAGCTGACCTCGAAGACGGTGCCGTCCTCGCTGATGGCGGTGATGTGGTGCGTCACGCCTCGCATGGTTGGTGAACCCCCGTTCCTGCCGAACCCCTGCCGAACCGAACCTGCCAAGCCGACGACGGGCTCCGGCGCCGCGGCATTCTATCCGCGGCGCCGAAGCCCGTCCTCGTGCTGTGCGCCCTGTCGTACGCGCTGGTCAGCAGCCGATCAGTCGGCCGCCCAGGTACGACTGGATCTGGTCGAGGGAGACCCGCTCCTGCTTCATCGTGTCGCGTTCGCGCACGGTCACCGCGTTGTCGTCGAGCGTGTCGAAGTCGACGGTGACGCAGAAGGGCGTGCCGATCTCGTCCTGGCGGCGGTAGCGGCGGCCGATGGCGCCCGCGTCGTCGAACTCGATGTTCCAGTGCTTGCGCAGGTCCGCCGCGAGCCCCTTGGCCTTCGGGGACAGCTGCGGGTTGCGGGACAGCGGCAGCACCGCGACCTTGACCGGGGCGAGCCGCGGGTCGAGCCGCATCACGGTGCGCTTCTCCAGCTTGCCCTTGGCGTTGGGCGCCTCGTCCTCGATGTACGCGTCGAGCATGAAGGCCAGCATGGCGCGGCCGACGCCCGCCGCCGGCTCGATGACGTACGGGGTCCAGCGCTCCCCGGCCTCCTGGTCGAAGTACGACAGGTCCTGGCCGGACGCCGCGGAGTGCGCCTTGAGGTCGTAGTCGGTGCGGTTGGCCACGCCCTCCAGCTCACCCCACTCGGAGCCGCCGAAGTTGAAGCGGTACTCGATGTCGGCGGTGCGCTTCGAGTAGTGGGAGAGCTTCTCCTTCGGGTGCTCGAACCAACGGATGTTGGCTTCCTGGAGGCCGAGGTCCCGGTACCAGTTGTAGCGCTGCTCCATCCAGTACTCGTGCCAGGTCTCGTCCTCACCCGGCTTGACGAAGAACTCCATCTCCATCTGCTCGAACTCACGGGTGCGGAAGATGAAGTTGCCCGGCGTGATCTCGTTCCGGAAGGACTTGCCGACCTGCGCGATGCCGAACGGCGGCTTGCGGCGCGAGGTCTGCTGCACGGCGAGGAAGTTGGTGAAGATGCCCTGGGCGGTCTCGGGGCGCAGGTACGCGACCGAGCCGGAGTCCTGGGTCGGGCCGAGGTGGGTGGAGAGCAGCCCGGAGAACTGCTTGGGCTCGGTGAAGCTGCCCTTGTTGCCGCAGTGCGGACAGTTGAGGTCGGCCATGCCGTTCTCGGGCAGCTTGCCGTGCTTGGCCTCGTAGGCCTCCTCCAGGTGGTCCGCGCGGAACCGCTTGTGGCAGGAGGTGCACTCGGTCAGCGGGTCCGTGAAGGTGGCGACGTGGCCGGACGCCTCCCAGACCTCACGGGCGAGGATCACGGACGAGTCGAGTCCGACGACGTCGTCGCGCGAAGTGACCATGGAACGCCACCACTGGCGCTTGATGTTCTCCTTCAGCTCCACGCCGAGCGGTCCGTAGTCCCAGGCGGCGCGCTGGCCGCCGTAGATCTCGCTGCACGGATAGACGAAGCCACGGCGCTTGCTCAGGCTGACGATGGTGTCGATCTTGTCGGCGGCCACGGTGCTCTCTTCATTGATGACGACATTGGAGGACGCGAAGCGAATGCTTCAGGTTACCGGCGGCGGCACCCCCCGGATCAAATCGATACCGGAAGTGATCAAGAACAAGACCCTTGTTGACAACCGTTTCCAATTTTGTTGAAAATGAGAGTCATGAACATACGCCGCTTTTCCCCCGCAGCAGCCCTTGTCGGGGCCGCCGCGATGGGCTTGACCACCCTCACAGCCTGCTCCTCCGACACCGGGGACGGAAGGACGGACGGCAAGCTCGACGTGGTCGCGTCGTTCTATCCGATGCAGTTCCTCGCCCAGCGCATCGGGGGGAACCATGTTCATGTCTCCACCCTGACCAAGCCCGGCGTCGAACCGCACGACCTGGAGATAAGCCCCCGGCAGACGGCCCAGCTCAGCGAGGCCGGCCTGGTGGTCTACCTCAAGGGGCTCCAGCCGTCCGTCGACCGGGCCATCGGCCAGGCCAAGCCGCAGCACGTCGCCGACGCCGCCTCGTACACCACCCTGGAGGACCACGGGACGGAGGTGGAGGGCGAGGAAGGCCACGGGCACGGCCACGAGGCGCACAAGGCCCATGAGGGCGACGCCGCCACCGATCCGCACATCTGGCTGGACCCGGTGCGCTACGCCCAGGCCGCCGAGGGCGTCGGCAAGGCGCTTCAGAAGGCGGACCCGGACCACGCCGCCGCGTACAAGAAGAACACCGCCGCCCTGGTGAAGCAGCTCGGCGCCCTCGATGACGACTTCAAGAGCGGATTGAAGGGCCGCAGCACGGATACCTTCATCACCACCCACGCCGCGTTCGGCTACCTCTCCGAGCGTTACGGGCTGCGCCAGGAGGCCATCTCCGGGCTCGACCCGGAATCCGAGCCGAGCCCGGCGCGGATGCGGGGGCTGCACACGACCGCCAAGAAGGACAAGGTCAACACCGTCTTCTTCGAGACGCTGGTGAGCGACAAGACGGCGAAGACCCTGGCGGGCGATCTCCATCTGAAGACGGACGTCCTCGACCCCATCGAGGGGATCGGGGACAAGTCCAAGGGCCGCGACTACTTCGAGGTCATGCGGTCGAACCTGACGGCCCTGCGCAAGGCGCTCGGCGCGGGATGACGCGCGATACGCCCGATACGCGCGAAACGACGGAGGAATCCATGGCCAAGGAACCCGACGGCAGCGCACGGCCCGGCGAACCGGCGTCGGAACGCGAGACGGCGTCGGCCCAGCCCGGGGCGGCGGGCAAGCGCGGGGCGGCGACCGAGCAGGCCGCGACCGCGGGCGACGCCGACCCGGTCATATCCCTGCGCGGCGCCACCGCCTCGCTCGGCGGGCGCCCGGTCCTGCGCGGCGTCGACCTGGCCGTGGGCCGCGGCGAGGTCGTCGCGCTGCTCGGCGCGAACGGCTCGGGCAAGTCGACCGCCGTACGCGCCGTCGTCGGCCAGGTGCCGCTGACCGGTGGCGAGCTGGCGCTGTTCGGCACCCCCGGCCGCCGTTTCCGCGACTGGGGCCGCGTCGGCTACGTACCGCAGCGTACGACCGCGGCCAGCGGCGTTCCCGCGACCGTCCGCGAGGTCGTCTCGGCCGGGCGGCTGGCCCGCCGCCGGTTCGGGCCGCCGCGCAAGGCGGACCGGGCGGCCGTGCGCCGCGCCCTGGAGCTGGTCGGCATGGCCGACCGCGCCCGCGACCCGGTCGGCGCGCTCTCCGGCGGCCAGCACCAGCGGGTGCTGATCGCCCGTGCGCTGGCCGGTGAACCCGAACTGCTGATCATGGACGAGCCGATGGCCGGGGTCGACCTGGCCAGCCAGGAGATCCTCGCCGGGACGCTGCGCGAACAGGTCGCCGCGGGGACCACCGTCCTCCTCGTCCTCCATGAGCTGGGCCCGCTGGAACCGCTGATCGACCGCGCGGTGGTGCTCCGCGACGGCTGTGTCGTCCACGACGGCCCGCCGCCCAAGGCCGTCGGCCAGCATGCGCTGCCCGGCCATGATCACGTCCATCCCCATGCGGCGCCCGACGCCGAACCGATCCGGACAGGGTTGCTGACCTGACATGCTGGAAGTCCTCGACTACGCCTTTATGCAGCGGGCCCTGCTCGCCGCCGTCCTCGTCGGCATCACCGCCCCCGCCGTCGGCATCTACCTCGTCCAGCGCCGCCAGGCGATCATGGGCGACGGCATCGGCCACGTCGCGCTCACCGGGGTCGCGCTCGGCTTCCTGACCGGCACCAACCCGGTCTGGACCGCCATCCTCGTCTCCGCCCTCGGCGCCGTCCTGATGGAGCTGATCCGCTGGTACGGCAAGACCCGCGGCGACCTCGCGCTCGCGATGCTCTTCTACGGCGGCATGGCGGGCGGCGTCCTGCTGATCAACCTCTCGCCGACCGGCTCCAACGCCAACCTCACCACGTACCTCTTCGGCTCGATCACCACCGTGTCGCAGCAGGACGTGGTCGTGATCAGCCTGCTCGCCGCCTTCGTCGTACTGATCACGCTCGGGCTGCGGCGGCAGCTGTTCGCGGTCTGCCAGGACGAGGAGTTCGCCCGGGTGACCGGGCTGCCGGTCCGTACGCTCAACCTGCTGCTGGCCGTCACCGCGGCGGTCACCGTCACCGTCGCCATGCGCGTCGTCGGCCTGCTGCTGGTCAGCGCCCTCATGGTGGTCCCGGTCGCCGCCGCCCAGCAGGCCACCCGCGGCTTCGCGATGACGCTGGCGCTGGCGGTCGGCATCGGCGTCGTGGTCACCCTGTCCGGCACGGTCTTCTCCTTCTACAAGAACGTGCCGCCCGGCGCGAGCATCGTCGTCCTCGCCATCGGCGTCTTCGCCGTCATCACCGCGCTCGCCGCGCCCCTGGCCAGACGCCGCGCCACACAACGCGCCGGGCGGTCCGCCGCGGCGGCCGAGGGGCGGTGCACCATGAAGGACGATGTGCTCGTGTAGCACGGAGTCATCCACAGCTAGTCCGTAGCGGATCCGTTAGCTGGCACAATGGCCAAGCAGACAGAGCGGCAGACAGAGCGCTACGGGCAAGCGAGGTTGAGGAGGCAACTGTGGCGACCGCGGGTCCCCCAGTACGCGGCCGGTCCACCAGGCAGCGCGCGGCGGTGGCGGCGGCACTGGACGAGGTGGACGAGTTCCGCAGTGCGCAGGAGCTTCACGACATGCTCAAGCACCGGGGCGACTCGGTCGGCCTGACCACCGTCTACCGCACCCTCCAGTCCCTCGCCGACGCCGGCGAAGTCGACGTCCTGCGCACCACCGAGGGCGAGGCCGTCTACCGCCGCTGCAACAGCGAGGAGCACCACCACCACCTCGTCTGCCGCTCCTGCGGCAAGGCGGTCGAGGTCGAGGGCCCGGCGGTCGAGAAGTGGGCCGACGCGATCGCCGCCGAGCACGGCTTCGTGGACGTCGCCCACACGATCGAGATCTTCGGCACCTGCGGCGACTGCGCGGCCCCGGCGACCGGCTGACGGCTGTCCGCTGTCCGCTGTCCGCTAGCGCTTCGGCTGGTTGAACCGCAGCAGGTTCCCCGCCGGATCGCGGAAAGCGCAGTCCCGCACGCCGTACGGCTGGTCGATCGGCTCCTGCAACACCTCGCCGCCCGCCGCCCGGATGTGCTCGAACGTGGCGTCGACGTCGTCGGTGGCGAAGAGGACCCCGCGCAGCATGCCCTTGGCGAGCAGTTCCGCCATGGCCTGCTTGTCGGCGGGCGAGGCGTTGGGATTCGCGGCGGGCGGTTCGAGGACGATGTTGACGTCCGGCTGCGACGGCGAGCCTACGGTCACCCAGCGCATTCCCTCGAAGCCGACGTCCTGGCGCACCTCCAGGCCCAGGATGTCGCGGTAGAAGGCGAGCGCCTTGTCATGGTCGTCGACGGCGATGAAGCAGGTCGAAAGCGTGATGTTGTTGTTCATGTCTGTCACGCTAAGGCCGGGAAGCGGGCTTCGCTTCTCCATTCCTGACCGGTCTGGTAAAGACCTTGGCGACACACGCCGGAATCTCCGCACCGTGCTCATGATCGCGCGCCCGGTACGCGCTCGGACTCTCCCCCACCAGCTCCGTGAACCGCGAGCTGAACGATCCGAGCGACGTACACCCGACCGCGAAGCAGACCTCCGTCACCGACAGATCCCCCCGCCGCAGCAACGCCTTGGCCCGCTCGATCCTGCGCGTCATCAGATAGCTGTACGGCGTCTCCCCGAAGGCCTCCCGGAAGCTCCGCGCGAAGTGCCCCGTCGACATCAGCGCCCCGCGCGCCAGCGCCGGCACGTCCAGCGGCTGCGCGTAGTCCCGGTCCATCCGGTCCCGCGCCCGCCGCAACCGGACCAGGTCATCCAGATTCACCCGGCCAGGATCACACGCCGCCCCAGACGGCGGCCAGATCCCGGCAGTGGACGACGATCACCGCATCGGTCAGGACGATCTCATGGCTGCATCCGGCGTCATGCGGAAGGATCTCGTCGAGCAGGACCGTGTCCGTCTCCATCCAGTCGATGGCGTGCTCGTACGTGATCGAAAAGTGCCGTACGCCGGTGTAACGGATGCGCAGACCCGCGTCGTGCTTCCACCTGCTCGGCACGAAGGTGAGCGTCAGCCCGCTGTCCTTGCCCCCGGGGATGTCGACCCCGGCCAGCCCCAGGTCCTTCACACACCTGGTGCCGCTCCCGAGGCGGTAGTGCCCCTCGTCGGAGGCGAACGCCCACGCCCCGGGCGGCAGAGCCGCCCGCAGCCGCGGCAGCTCCGCCAGATAGGCGGTCGGATCGACCCGGAACCCATGCAGCTCCGGGTCCCATGCAGCCCTCGCGAATTCCATGATCACCAGGCTAGCGACGGGGGCGGGCCCCGCCCTGCTCAGTGATGCATCCGCGCACCCTTGAGCACCTTGTCCACCGCGTTGCGCGGCCCGTAGACGGCCAGCCCCACCAAGTCGAGCTGGTCGGTGCCCACCGCCCGTACGGCCGCCCGGTTGTCCCGGTCGTTGCCCGTGCTGAACAGATCCGAGGTGAACACGGCCCTCGGCAGCGCGCGGGACAGCGCACGACCGTGCGCCGTGGTCAGCGTCTCCTTCGTCCCCTCGAAGACCAGCACGGGCTGACGGAACATCGGCAGATACGCGGTGCCGTCGGCGTCCGCGTACGGCTCGCCGATCACCTCGGGCGCCGTGGTGCCAAGCCCGCTGACGAGGAACGCGGTCACATTCAGCCGCTGCCAGGTCTCCACATCGTCACGCAGCAGTACGGCGATCTTCGTGTCGAACCGAACGGGAGCGCTCTCCGCCCCGTTCTCCTCACTCGTTCTCATGCTTCGAGACTGACGGCTGCGGACCTTCGTCGTCTTGTACGTTCTTTGCATGGCGTCCCGACAGGAAATCTCTGCCTGGCGCCCGTCGGTCCCGGGCGTCAGCGAGGTCTTCCACGCCCACTTCACCGAGCACGCGTACCCCATGCACGTCCACGACGCCTGGACCCTGCTGATCGTCGACGACGGCGCGGTCCGCTACGACCTGGACCGCCATGAGCGGGGCACCCCGAACGACACCGTCAGCCTGCTGCCGCCGCAGGTCCCGCACAACGGCTCCCCCGCCACCGCCCACGGCTTCCGCAAGCGGGTGATCTACCTCGACATGACCCAGCTGGACGCGAGCTACATCGGTCCGGCAGTCGACGGCCCGGACCTCACCGACCCCCTCCTGCGCCGACGCATCGCACAGCTGCACGCCGCCCTGGCCACCCCCGGAGACGAACTCGAGGCGGAAAGCCGCCTGGCCCTCATCAGCCAGCGCCTGCGCGAACACCTACGCCCCGGACCGGCCGTCGCCGCCGCCGCGATGCCCGACCGCGGCATCGCCCAGAACCTGCGGGACCTCCTCGACGAACGCTACGTCGAAGCCCCCACCCTGGAAGAGGCCGCCCGCCTCCTCCACGCCCACCCCACCCACCTCGTACGCGCCTTCAGCACCGCGTTCGGCATCGCCCCGCACCAGTACGTGACCTCCCGCCGCATCGACCTCGCCCGCCGCCTCCTCCTCGACGGCCAACCCCCGGGCGACGTGGCAACCGCGGTCGGGCTCTACGACCAGTCGCACCTGACGCGCCACTTCAAGCGGGTCGTGGGGATAGCCCCGGGCCGGTACGCCCGCACGGGGGCCCTTCAGCGACGGGAATACCGCTCACATCAACTCTCGTAGTAGCTTGCCGACCTTGCTGTTGGTCTTGTCAGGCTCCATCGGAGGACTCAGTACGGGCATCCCATACACCGGTAGCGGCGGTCTTGCGGGCATACTCCGCGAAGTCGTGGGGTGGTCGGCCGAGAATGCGCTCGACGGTGTCGGTCACGTCGGCTCTGCGGCCATCGAAGACCTCAACCATCAGGCTGGCCAGTTGCGTCGCGTACTCGGTCGACACACCTCGTCCGGTCAGCGATGAGACGAATTGCCCGGGCGTGACCGGCAGATAACGAACCTCCCTGCGGGCCACCCTCGCTATCTCGCCGACGGCATCGGCGAAGGTGAGCAGTCGTGGTCCGGTCACTTCGTGAATCTGGCCGGCATGACCGTTCTCGGTCAGCGCCGCGACGGCGACATCCGCGATGTCCTCTGCGTCGGTGAACGGTTCCGCTACATCGCTGACCGGAAGTGCGACCACACCGGCCCGGACCAGTTCTGCGAGGAACGCCTCGCTGAAGTTCTGCGTGATGAACCCCGCCCGCACGACAGTCCACTCCGCACCCGACTCCCGCACCGCCTGTTCGCACCGCTCGGCCTCAGCAGCACCGCGGTCAGCAAGCAAGACAAGGTGTCGGATGCCGCAAGCCACCGCGAGGTCTGCGAAGGAACCCACGATCCTGGCCGCGCCAGGGAACGCCGCATCAGGATAGAAGGCCACATAAGCCGCGTCCACGCCTCGCAGCGCAGGTTCCCAGGTGGTGTCGTCGTGCCAGTCGAACGGCGGCTCAGCACGCCGTGAGCCCACCCGTACCGGCACGTCACGCGCTACGAGCCCGGACACGACCCGGCGTCCGGTCTTGCCTGTTCCCGCGAGGACCAATGTTGTTGGCGCAGTCGATGTCATGTTCCACAGTCCATCGGCATGACGGGCTAAGGGCCATGATCGAGGCGCGCAGGTCCATCATCGTGCGTCTTACACTGCGCCGGTGGACCCTTTGTCGATCTTGTTGGACGGAGTCAGGGCCAGGGGCGCATTCGTCCTGCGGACCGTCCAGAACCCACCCTGGTCGGTGCAGGTGCGGGACAGGGCACCGCTCAGCGTAGTGGCCATCCTGCGAGGGACACCCTGGGCTGTGCCCAGCACGGGCAATGCGGTGCGACTGGACGCAGGCGATATCGCGATCACGCGTGGCCCGGACGCGTTTACCTTCGCCGATGACCCCCGCACTCCGATCCAGGTGGTCATTCAGCCCGGCCCCCGACGGACCACCTCAGCCGGCACGGAGCTGCCCGAGGCCGCGGACATGGGTGTGCGCACCTGGGTCAACGGCATGCCAACGTGCGACGACGGCGCGGACGGTTCGTCGGTGCTGCTGATCGGCAAGTACCGGGGGCGGGGCGAGATCGCTACGCACCTGCTCAGCGCGTTGCCGCCGCTTCTGGTCATCCCCAGGGCCGCCCACGTCGAATCGGCGCTGGTGTCGCTCCTCGCTGAGGAGACCGTGCGAAACGAGCCGGGCCAGGATCTCGTGCTCGATCGATTTCTGGATCTCTTGCTGGTCGCAAGCCTCCGCGCATGGTTCTCCCGGCCCGATGCCGAAGCGCCGGCCTGGTACCGAGCCAACGGGGATCCCGTTGTCGGCACCGTCCTGCGGCTCATACACGGCCACCCGGGCCATCCCTGGACGGTGGCCGCGCTCGCCGGGCGGACCGGGGTGTCCCGAGCGACGTTGACCCGCCGCTTCAACGACCTCATTGGTATGCCACCAATGGCATACCTCGCCGGGTGGCGAATCGACCTGGCCGCCGATCTTCTCAGGGCGTCGGACGCCACGATTGACTCCGTAGCCCGTCAGGTCGGTTATGGCAGCGCCTTCGCGCTCAGCACCGCTTTCAAGCGCGCACGCGGGATCAGCCCACAACGCTTCCGCGACCGGACATTACCGCCCCGACCTCGGAGCGCGGGCATCGAGTCCAGACGCTTGGGCAGCGATTACTCCCAGCCCCTAGGTTGACGCGGTGGCAGATCGCGCAGCCGCCTCGGACTCGATTCGTCACGGACCGCGTGGATGAGGTCGGCCAGTGCACCGCGCTAGTGGAGAGGTTCCCACGCGGTGAGATCCCCGGCGCGCGCTCCTCCGTCGTACAGATCACCCACGATTCGCAGCGTCACGCTCTTCGCGCCTTGTCGACATCAAGGCCCCACGAGCCAGCGCCAACGCGCCAAACGCTCCAGGGTCACCGATCACCTTCTCGATGGAATTCGACCACGAATGGCTCTCCGGAGCGAATCAAGATATGTCCTGCACCTTCGAAGCCCAGGTCAACCCCGATGAGTTCTCCGTGCTCATTACGGCGGCTTACAATCTCGGAGAGCTTGCCGAAAGGCCCGCCAGGGATCGCATCAATCTCGCGATAGGTCCACGACTCAGATGGATAGCACCACGTCGGCACTTCTGGCCACGTACCCTTCTCGACGCGAAGAGTCCAGTCGGTTGCCGAAGTGAAAACCAAGGAATCAGATTCCCTAAAGATCAGTTCAATCGCCTCTGGCATCGCATCCGGAATACCCTCTTCCGAGATAAAGAAGATCCCATAAATCTCGACAACTGTACGCCCCTTCAGCGTGTCAGGCCGCACCCTCAATCCTCTCCATGGATTCGACTTGCCCCCTCAAACCACCCATTCGGTTTATCCTGCGGGAACATTGTAACGAATTCGCCATCAGCCTTGGTCACAAGCAGGTCTTCGCCCTTTCGGTAGAAAAGGTAGTCATCCCCGCCACCACGCTGCGGATTCCACGGCCCCTGGCGAACCTCGTCAGGTTCAGCATGGATTGTGTTCATCCGGTCGCGGAACTGCGTCCTCGAGCTTGCATCGGCAGGGTCGAGACTATAATCCTGTGCGTGCTTCCCCCATTTTTTGCCGAACTGCTTCTCGTTAACACTTAGATTGGGACGATTCTTGCAGGAAAGACCCAACGAGTCAGTCCACGCCGTGGGATTTCGCACATAGGAGTGATGATTGGGGGCCGGACTCAGCCCAAGGGGATCAGGACTTATGTACCGGGCTGTCTCGGGATCGTAGTGGCGGAAGTAGTTGTAGTACAGGCCGGTTTCGGGGTCGGCGTATTGGCCGGGGAAGCGGAGCGGGCAGTCCAGGGCGGCGGGTGGGGCGGGGAGGGGGGTGCCCCAGAGGGTGGTGCGTTGCTGCCAGGCCAGGGTGCCGTCCGGGGTGACCAGTTCGGTGGGGGTGCCGACCAGGTCGGTGATGATGGCGTGGAAGCGGGGCTGGGTGTCGTCCGCGAATTGGGTGATGAGGGACTCGCCCGGGCGGTGGGTGTGGTGGTTGGTCTGGGTGAGGGGGCGGTGGGTGCCTGGGGCGTAGTCCCAGGTGGTGTGGGTGCCGTCCAGGGTGGACTGTTCCGCCAGGCGGGTGTCTTCCCAGGTGAAGTGGAGGGTTTCGGCCGCGGTGCCGTCGGTGGTGAGGCGGTGTTTGGATATGCGGCGGCCTAGGGGGTCGTACGTGTAGTGCCAGTGCTCGCCGTCGGGGGTGGTCGCGTCGGTGAGGCGGTCTTCGGCGTTCCAGGTGTACGTCCAGGTGCGCGTCTGGCCGTTGAGGAGCTTGCGGGTGCGGCGGGTCAGGCGGCCCTGGGCGTCGTGTTCGTAGGTGGTGCGGCCGGCGCGGTGGAGGATCGTGCCGGTGAAGTCGCGGTCGCCGGGGGTGCCGTGGGCGGGCGCGGTGGCGTGGGTGAGGTTGCCCGCCGTGTCGTACGCGTACGTCTCGGTCCAGCCGTGGGCGTGGACGGCGGTGACCCGGCCGAGGGGGTCGAGGTCGAAGCGGCGGGTGCCGGAGGTGAGTTCGCGGATCTCGGTGAGATAGCCGTCCGCGCGGTAGGCGTACGAACGGTGTTGGAGGAGGCGGTCCGCGGCGTCGGAGCGGCCGGTGAGGGTCTGTGTGGTGAGGCGGTCCGCCTTGTCCCAGGTCTGGGTCAGGGATACGCCGTCGCCCAGGTGGCGTTCGATTTCACGGCCAGCCGCGTCGTACATGAAGGACAGGGCGCCCGCGCCGTTGTCGAGGCCGGTTGCACGGCTTGTGGCGTCGTACGTCCAAGTGGAGCGCAGGCCGGAGGGGGTCGTACGCTCGGTGCGGCGGCCCAGGACGTCATACGCGTACGTGGTGGTGCGGTCATTGACCGTTTCGGACAGGACACGTCCCAGGACATCACGCTCGATGCTGACCTCCGCGTCGGCATTGGCCGCGTGGATCAGACCACCCAGGGCGTCATAGGAATATGTGAGGGTCTCACCTGCCTCGTTCCGCTGTTCGACCGTGCGGCCCAGCGCGTCGCGGGTGAAGTGGAGGGTTTCGCCTGCGCCGTTGGTGCGGGTCCGCAGACCGCCCGCCGCGTCGTGGGTGTAGGTGAGGGTGCGGCCGTTGAAGTCGGTTTCGGCGGTGAGGCGGCCCGCCGGGTCGTACGTGTACGTCCAGGTCAGGCCCTGGGGGTTGGTGACCTGGGTCAGCCGCACCTCGGTGTCGTACGCGAAGGCGTACGTGGCGCCGTCCGGGTCGGTACGGGTCGCGGGGACGTCGAAGTGGGTGGCGGTGTGGTGGGTGGTGTTGCCCGCGGGGTCGGTGTGGCTGCGGAGGTTGCCTTCGCCGTCCCAGGTCCAGGTCTCCCGCGCGCCGTCGGGTCCCTCACGCCAGGCGGGCTTGCCCTCGGTGGTCCAGCGCATGCGGGTGGTGTGGCCGAGGGGATCGGCCACCTCCACCACACGCCCGAAGCGGTCGCGGCGGGCCGTTGTGGTGTGGCCCAGGGGGTCCATCACCGAAATTGGCAGGCCTGTCTTGTCGCAGGTGACGTGGGTGGTGTGGTCCAGGGCGTCGGTCACCGCCGTGAGGTGGCCGTGGTCGTTGTACGCGTAGTGGGTGTCCGCACCGGCCGGGTCGGTGGTGGTGAGGAGGTTGCCCGCCTCGTCGTAGGCGTGGCGCCACGTGGCGCCGCCCGGTTCGGTGACCTCCACGGGCAGGCAGAGGTCGTTGTACGTCGCCCGGGCCTCGCTGCCGTCGGGGAGGGTGATGGCGGTGAGGTTGCCGTCCTCGTCGTAGGCGTAGCCGGTGGTGTGGCCGAGGGGGTCGGTGACCGAGAGGCGGCGGTCGCCTCGGGGGTTCCACGTGGTGAGGGTGGTGTGGCCGAGCGGGTCGGTCTCCTCGGTCACCTGGCCGTCGGTGTTGTAGCGGTAGGTGGTGCGGTGGCCGAGGGAGTCGGTGTAGCTGGTGGTGCGCGCGGCGTCGTCGTATTCGAGGGTGCCGTTGTAGACGCCGTCGCTGCCCTCGGTGCGTATCACCCGGCCGTCCGCGCCGTAGACGTACGTGAACGAGGTGCCGTTGCGGTCGGTCCAGGTGGTGACGCGGCCCTCGGCGTCGTAGGTGAAGCGCAGGGGCTCGTTGCTGGAGTTGATGACCTCGGCGAGGTTTCCGGCCCCGTCGTACGCGTAGCGCATGACGACCGTGCCGGAGCCGTCGCGGCCGTGGGGTTCGTAGATCGAGGGCGCCTCGTCGAGCAGGCGCAGGGCGGTGACGCGCCGGTGCTCGTCGGTGTCGATGGCCACGTAGTAGCCGCCGGAGGGGCGGATCGCCAGGGGGTTGCCGGACAGGGCGCGTTCGATGTCGATGCGGGTGCCGTTGCGGTCCTGGAGGCCGTCCAGCCACAGGTGGACGGCGCCGGACTCCTCCGTCGGGGCCGGGCGGGTGAAGGTGCGGACGACGCCGGTCTGCGGGTCGGTGACGGTCATGACGCCGTCCGGTTTCCCGTCCCACTCCAGCGGCCAGCGGGCGCCCTTCTCCGGCAGGGTGGGAACGTCGGGCTCCGGCACCGGGTACACCAGCCGCATGCCGTCGGACGCGGCGAAGACGACGCCCTCGGAGTCGAGTTGGATGCGCTCGTCCAGCAGACAGGTCCAGGTCGGGCCGAAGCTGGTGCCGCCCCGGTAGGAGGAGAGGTGGGTGCGTTCGAAGACCAGCGGCAGCGAGCCGGGGAGGGTGAGGTCGGTCTGCTCCATGAGCATCGCGCCGGTCGCGATGTCGATGGGTTCGCCGACCTTCGGAGTCGCCTTGGCGGGGCGGCCGGCGGGGCCCTTCTCGATGAGGTTGGGGCGGATGCCGGGCGGCTTCAGCAGGCCGGGGACGCCACCGGTCTTGGGGAGGACGCCGGGCTTGAGCACGCCCGCTCCGGCGCCGAAGAGGCCGCCGTAGATCATGCCGTCCTTGGCGGCGGCGTTCACCTCGTCCAGGCTGAAGCCGTTCTGCTGGCCCAGGGCGATCCGCACGGGCTGCGCGACGGCGACATCCACGGTCACCGAGAGAATGCTGGTGAAGGCCGCACCGACCAGCATCTCCGCGGCGATGGCCGCCACCGCCCCCTCGACCGCGACGCCGAGGCCCGCCGCCATCGCGACGATCTCCGCGGCGACCGCGTCGGACGTGCCCCCGCTCACCAGGGTCAGCAGCCCGCCACCGACGATCGCCACGGCATCGATGCTGATCTGCGTCCACAGCGCCTCGATCGCCTCATCGACCTTGTCGGCGAAGGTGTCCAACGCCTTGGCCATGCTGCGGGCGGACTTGGCGAGGTTGCTCAGCCAACCCTCGTCCTTGCCCTTGGCGTAGCGCGCCCAGAAGGTCTCGAAGGCGTCGATCGCCTCGCCCTTGTTGTTGTGGATGAGGGTCGTGGCCGCCTTGTTGGACGCGGCGCGCACGTCGTCCACGCTGTCGGCGAAGGTGCGCCAGGCGTCGGCCGCGTGGCGCAGGGTGCCGGAGTTGGCGTCCGGCCACCACATGCCGAGCTTCAGCAGAAGCGCCTTGGCCTTCTCCTCGACCTCGCTTCCGAAGCTCACTTGTGGCCGTCCTTGCCAGGCGTGTTCTTCGCCTTGGTGAACATGCCCTCGATCAGCTTGTCGTTGTCCACGTGGCCGTCGGCCATGTCCTGCATCGCCTCGTGGATGCTGGTCAGGCCGAGGACGAGGACGCCGGTCGCCGACTCGATGTGCTTCTGGTTCGGCGTGTAGTGCTTCGCGAAGTCCTTGCCCGGCTTGTCGTCCCCCCACGGTTCGCCGTAGCCGTCGAGCGTATTGATCAGCGTGGTCAGCGCCTCGCTCAGCTTGACCGCCTGGTGGTGGAACGTCGGTGAGACGGACTTGATGTCCGCCACCTTGATGTCCAGGACCTTGCCCTTGCCGTGGCCATCACCCATGCCACGCCTCCCCCTCCGGCCTTCATGGTGCAAAGTCTCCAGCCTAGAGGGGGCGTGATCATGGCCTGTTCAATGTGAGCTCTACGGCAAGTAAAGCCTGCGCCGCCCGCCTACCCCCGGCGCAGGCTCGCCAGGAACCGCCAGAGCGCGGAGCGGGGGCGTGCCGGCTGGGCGGGCGCGGCCACGGGCTCGGGAGCCGGTGCGGTCAGCCCAGGGACCGGAGCGGGCGCGGGCACGGGGAGCCCGGGGGACGGTGCCACCGGGGCCTGCCGCGCGCGCATCCGGAACCGGACTGGGAAGGACTTCAGGCCGCGTACGTACGTCGACGAGCGCCACGGCAACTGGTCGGCGGGCAGCCCCAGTTCGAAGTCGCACCGCTCGAACAGCCTGCCCACCGCCGTGGTCACGATCATGTCCGCGAGTTCCCGCCCGGGGCACTGGTGCGGCCCCGTGCCCCAGGCCAGATGGGCGCGCGAGCTGACCGACCTCTCATAGCTGTTGGTCGTCGTGAACATCGGGTCGCCGTGCGCGGCGGCGATCGAGGGTATGACCATGTCGCCCGCGGCGAGCCGGAAGTCTCCCAGGTCGGTGTCGGCCACTGGGTAGCGGGCGGTGAGGTTGACCCACGGGGGCGAGGCGATGTGCACGCGATTGACCAGCTCTTCGGTGGGGCCCGCCATGAGGTCCGCCTGCGTCCCGGCATCTCCGTCCAGCACTTCCAGCACACTGTTGGTGATGGCGTGGCTGACCAGCTCGGACGCGATGACGAGGATCGCGTACAGCTCGAGGCCGATCTGTTCCACCGTCAGTGGAGGGTCGGTGGCGAGCAGCCGTGTCGTCAGGTCGTCGCCCGGGTTCTCCCGCTTGTATGCGGCCAGCTCGGTCGTCGCCGCCACCAGCCGCCCGACGGCCACAGCGGCGTCCGGGCCACCGTCCACCATCCGCCACGAGTCCATGAAGACGTCGTCACCCTGGTCGACCGGGAAGCCGAACAGCCGGTTGACGACCATCAGCGGCAGCGGACGCGCGAACTGTGCGCCCAGGTCCACCCATCCGCTGTCGCTGCCGTCCGCGAAGAACGTGATCAGCTCGTCGGCGTGCCGGGAGATGGCCTTTTGCAGATCCCAGGACTGGGGCGCCCGAGCGTCCTGGAAGGGACCGAGCGCGTCGTCCACGGCGGCGCGCGTCGTCTTGCGCTCCTGATCGTCGCTCAGCAGCAGATGGCTGACCTGATAGGCGGGCAGAAGCGGCCAGTCGGACGGCACCAGGCCCTCACGCAGCAACCGCCAGTGCTGGACGTTCTTCTTCCACTTGCTCTCGTCCCGCAGGACCTCCCACGCCTCGCGGTAGCCAAGAACCAGCCACACCGGGACGCCGTGCAGGTCCACGGGCGCCACCGGCCCGTACCGCCCCCGCAACCGTGCGTAGACCGACCCGGGCCGGGTCTCGAAATCACGGGTCATCAGCGGCTCAACGGCCAGGGATGCCAACTCGGACGGGGGGAATTGCATGTTCGATGTCCTTGGTGCGACAGCAGTGCTCATTCCGGCCAGGCCTTGTGGTCCGTGGTGGGGGAAGAGCCACAGGGCATCCTGTCGCGCGACACGGAGCGAAATCGACCCGCTACTGGGCAGCCACACTAGCGGCCGGACCAGGGGCTGAACAGAGCGGCCCCGGCCCGGCCCTACCGGAGGACCCTCATGCCGGCTGCGGCCCGTCCTTCTTCAGCTGCTCCTCGTTCGGGATCGCCCCGCCGAAGCGGCGGTCGCGGGAGGCGTACTCCAGGCAGGCGCGCCACAGGTCGCGGCGGTCGAAGTCCGGCCACAGGACGTCCTGGTAGACCATCTCGGCGTAGGCGCTCTGCCAGATCAGGTAGTTCGACGTGCGCTGCTCGCCGGAGGGGCGCAGGAAGAGGTCCACGTCCGGCATGTCGGGGTAGTAGAGGTACTTGGCGAGCGTCTTCTCGTTCACCTTCGACGGGTCCAGCTTGCCCGCCTGGACGTCGCGCGCCAGCGCCTGCGCCGCGTCGGCGATCTCGGCGCGGCCGCCGTAGTTCATGCAGAAGTACATCGTCATGGCGTCGTTGTCCTTGGTCTGCTCCTGCGCGACCTGGAGCTCCTGGGCCACCGACTTCCACAGCTTCGGCATCCGGCCCGCCCAGCGGATGCGGATGCCCAGCTCGTCCATCTCGTCGCGGCGGCGGCGGATGACGTCACGGTTGAAGTTCATGAGGAAGCGGACCTCGTCGGGCGAGCGCTTCCAGTTCTCGGTGGAGAAGGCGTAGAGGGAGAGGTTCTTGACGCCGATCTCCAGGCAGCCCTTGAGGACGTCCAGGACGACGCCCTCGCCGACCTTGTGGCCCTCCGTACGCGGCAGCCCGCGCTCCTTGGCCCAGCGGCCGTTCCCGTCCATCACGCAGGCCACGTGGTTCGGCACCAGCTCGCCGGGGATCTTCGGCGGGCGGACGCCGGACGGGTGCGGGTCCGGGGCCCGGTACTCGCGCCGCTGTCGGCCCAGAATCCCGCGTCGTGCCATGGCTTCGCGTCTCCTCGCATACTTCGTGCCGTGTGTTCTTGGTGCTACTTCTCTACGTACCGGAGCGATCTCAGGCCCCGCTCCAGGTGCCAGTGCAAGTACGCCGCGACGAGCCCGCTGCCCTCCCGGGCATGGCGCAGCTCACATGCGTCCGCCGTCTCCCAGTCCCCGGTCAGCAGCGCACCCAGCAGCGTCAGCGACTCCGCAGAGGGTACGACGCTTCCGGGCACCCGGCACTCTCCGCAGATGACCCCGCCCGCGCCGACCGAGAAGAACCGGTTCGGACCGGGCATCCCGCACTTCGCGCAGTCGTCGAAGCTGGGCGCGTAGCCGTTCACGGCGAGTGAGCGGAGCAGAAACGCGTCCAGGATGAGATGCGGCTCGTGCTCCCCGGAGGCCAGGGTACGCAGCCCGCCGACGAGGAGCAGATACTGCTGCACGGCGGGCTCGCCCTCGTGGTCGGTGAACCGCTCCGCCGTCTCCAGCATCGCCGTACCGGCGGTGTAGCGGGCGTAGTCGGTGACGATTCCGCCACCGTACGGAGCGATCGTCTCGCTCTGCGTGCACAGCGGCAGCCCGCGGCCGATCAGCTCGCCGCCGCGGGCGAAGAACTGCACGTCCACATGGGAGAACGGTTCGAGGCGCGCGCCGAACTTCGACTTCGTACGGCGCACCCCGCGGGCCACGGCGCGGACGCGGCCGTGGTTGCGGGTGAGCAGGGTGATGATCCGGTCCGCTTCGCCCAACTTCTGGGTGCGCAGCACGATGCCGTCGTCGCGGAACAGACTCATGCGCCTCATTGTCCCTCAACGGGACAGGTGGTCGAACCGGCCCACGGCGCGGCAGGGCCGCGGCGACTACGGCATGTCGCGGCGGCCCTGCCGCCGCCGCACGTCGGTCATGGATGGACGGCCCGCCCCTCAGCTGCGGTTCAGCACCCGCGTGACGCCCGCGACGACCGCCGTCGTCAGCAGCCAGCCCGCCGCGATCAGCGCGTAGGCGAGCCACTGGACGGGGTCGGACGGCCAGTACCAGGCGTTGCGCTGGCCCAGGCCGCCGATGGGGATCAGCAGGTCGAGGGTGTAGACGAGCGGGCTGAACGGGGCGCCCTCCCCCGGCTTGACCGGTTTCGGGTGCGCGGCGCGGAAGACCGCCGTGCCGAGCAGGGTGAGGGCGGTGAGCCAGAGTCCGGCGAGCCAGGGGCGGTAGCCGTAGCCGACCGTCGCGTCGAGGAGATGCCCCCAGACCCGGCCGAGGGGGCGCTGTGTGGCGCGGTGGTGGCGTTGCCTGGCCAGCAGGACGGCGCGCGCGTCGTCGTCGTGGCCGATGGTCTGGTAGGTGGCGGCGAGCTGCTGGTACGGCTGCGGGCGGTATCCGTCGGGGTCGCGCGTGACGAGGGCCAGGCAGCGGTCGACGGGCAGGTGCGGCTCCAGCGCCCGGTAGGTGAGCCCGTCGAGGTGGACGGGGGCGGGAGACGTGCCGGTCGGGAGGTGCCATACGTCGAGGCGGCCGTGGCGCAGATCGACGGTGCCCTCCGCCCGCGCGGTCCGCAGGTCCAGTTCCCCGGTCTGGAGGTGCCGGGCGTCCACCGCGTGCCCGGTGGGGTGCAGGACCGTGGCGCCCCGGAAGCTGACGGCCCGGCCCGCGGTGGCGCTCGTCAGCACGACCGCGCCCTCGGCGCGGAAGCCCTCGCCGCAGTCGATACGGGAGCCGACCTGGATGCTCTCGGCGCACAGGGCGTCGCCGCCGGGGTGGTGGAGGTGCGCTCCCTCCAGGCGCAGCGCCTCCCCCACCCGCGCCTCGTGCAGCCGTATCCCGCCCTCGGCACGGAACCCCTCCCGGCCGACGACGCCGCTGCCGACGTCCATCCGCGAGCCGTCGAGGGCCACCCCGCCGGGGTTGGACAGCCGCGCGCCCTGGAGGAGCAGACTGCCGTCGATACGGGCGCCCGCCAGGTTGACCATGCCCCGGATGCGGGTCTTCATCAGGTCCAGGTTGCCCGCGACGGTCGCGGTGTTGATCCCGAGTCCGGGCAGATACGAGCCGCCGAAGCCGGTGACGTGCAGCGTGGCCCCGTACAGCTGGGGCGGCTCCTCGAACCAGCACTTCTCCAGCCGCAGCACACAGCACGCCTCCGAGAAGACCAGCTTCAGCCGCCCCGTCACCCGGGCTCCGACGAGGTGGACGACCGGGGTCTCGCCCGGCCGGGTGTCGGCGCCGCCGAGCAGCAGGGAACGGATGACCTCCGCCCGGACGGTGCGCCGGGGGCCCCAGCCGGAACCGTCCTCCTCCGGCTCGTCCGCCGTCGCGGCGTCTCGTACGTCGACCTTGGCCCCGGTCGCGAACGCTTCCCGGAGTCGCCGCTCCGGTTCGGTGAGCGTCATGAGGCAAGTACGCCTTGACAGTTGGGAATTGTCAAGGCGTACTTGCCTCATGACGCTCCCAGATCTCGACGATCTCATCGCGGAAGTGGACCGGACCTGCGACACCGCGCACCGCCCCGGTGGCCAGGAACAGCCCGACTGGCTCGCCCTGCTGACGGTGGCGGCCGGAGTCTCCGGGCAACTCCAGGCACTGGCGGACGACTTGGTCGAGGACTACGTCGAACACTGCCGGATGCACGGCTGCTCCTGGACCGACATCGGTACGGCGCTCGGCGTGACCCGGCAGGCGGTGCAGCAGCGCTTTCACGCACCCCACAAGCGCTATGCGCCGGAGAACATGACCGACGGCCTCCGTGCGGCGATGACGCAGGTGAAGCGGGCCGCGGTGCAGCACCGCAACAACTACATCGGGACCGAGCACCTGCTGTGGGGGCTGACCGCGGAGGAGAACAGCGCCACCCGGCTGCTCTCGGCGGCGGGGGTGTCCGCCGCCGAGGTGCACCGGGCCGTCGGCGCCCGGCTGAGCATGGGCGCGTCGCAGGCGGCCGAACGGATCGCCTGGACCCCGTACTCCCGCAAGGCCATGGCCCTGGCCGAGGAGCGGGCGGAGGAGGCGGGTTCGGCGCGCATCGACTGCGACCACCTGCTGCTGGGCCTCGCCCGGATCGGCCGCGGGGTGGCCGCGGCGGTGCTCGGCGAGACGGGCGCGGACCCGGCGGCGCTGGGTACGGACCCGGCGGCGCCGGATCCGGGCGAGGGCCGGCCGGAGGCGTAACGGCGTCCGGCGCGGGCGATCACCCGGCGACCGCGACTCCGGCGGACGTCGGGCTCGCCCCCGGGCCCCTCTCCGCGGGGCGCTGGAGCTGCCAGACGTGGGCCGGGGGCAGGTTGGCCCACACCGCGCTGCGGCCGGTGGCGTAGTGGCGCTGGTAGTCGGCCAGCACCTCTTCGGAGGCCCGCTGCCGCCGCGCCTGGGCGCGGGAGGCCAGGGACAGCAGGGTGCGGGCCTGCCGGGTGCCGCGGTAGGCGAAGTAGGTCAGCAGGCCGCCGGGGCGCAGCAGCTCCAGATACCGGCCCATGATCGCTTCCACCTGGTGGGGGTCGAAGTTGGCGAACGGCAGACCCGAGATGATCGCGTCGTAACGGTGGCCTATGTCCAGCTCCTCCACGTAGGCGTGGTGCACCCGGGCCTGGCCGGACTGTCCGGTCAGGACCGGGTGGGTGCGGACGAGGTGGCGCAGCCGGTCAGTGAAGCGGGGATTGGCCTCGACGATGTCCAGGCGGCTGCCCGCCGGGAGCTGGGGGATGAGGGAGCGGGTGACCGAGCCGGTACCGGCACCGGCCTCCAGGACGTTCAGCCGCCGCCCCGCCTGTGCGCGCACCGGTTCGGTCAGCGCATGGGCCAGCGCCCTGCCGCTGGGGGCGAGGGCCCCGGTGGTGCGCATGTCCCGGGCTGCCTCCAGAAGGAACATCCAGTTCCCGGCACCGCTCTGCGCGAGGACACGATTGTGCGAGGTGGTGATCGAGTCGTCCATGGCACGACGCTACAAACCCGCCACGCGGGCGCCGATCCCCCATCACCGTGACGGTGCCCACCCACGGGGGCGGGAAGGGGCGGCGCGGACGCCCGTAAGAGGGTATCCGGGCGGCCGACCGCCGCGCGTTCCGGGGCGAGTTGAAACGAAAGCCCCACGGGACGGGTGCGGGGGCGATGATCTGGTGGCGCTGGTCACATTCGCCTCGCCCAGGGCGCCGCATCGACCGCGGGTGACCGCTACCCCACGGTACGCGCGGGCCTGGTCCGGTTACCCCCGTTGAGCGGCCGAGGTCCGCTCCGCGAGCCAGCCCGCCATCGTCCGTACGCCGAGGCCGATGGCGCGCTCGTCCGGGGCGAAGTCGGGAAAGTGCGGATAGGCGGTGGTGACGGGTGCGCCGGGGGCACGGACGCCGAGGAAGGTGTACGTACCGGGGACGCGGTCCAGGTAGAGGGCGAAGTCCTCGCCACTGAAGGGCGGGAAGGCGGCGTGCAGCTCGACCACCGCGTCCCGGCCGACCGTGCGGCGCAGGTGGCGGGCGAGCCTGCGGCCGTCGGGCTCGGGGCAGACCATGGCGGGGAACGGGTCGGCGGGGAAGCTCACCGTGGCGCCCGGGTACGAGGCGGCCAGTCGTCGGATGTCCGCGCGGACCTCCGCGTACCGCTCCTCCGGCCAGCAGCGGTAGGACACGCTCACCGTGTCCCCCTGCGCGGTGGCCCTGACGGCCAGGAAGCGGGCCAGCGGCCCGCCCGGCACCTGGGCGTCGGCGATCAGCCGTTCCAGGTCGGCCGGGGTCTGCGGCTGGGCCACCGTGGCGAGCGCGGCGATCTTGGCGGCCAGGCGCCCGGCGTCCCCGGGCGCGTCCGGCCCCGAGAGCGTCACCTCCGCCTTGTCCTGGCCCGGCAGCCCGTAGCCCGGCGTCACGGCGAACCGGCCGACGGGAAACGGCCCGCAGTGCAGGGCGTGGATCTCCTCGACGCCGGTGCGCTCCAGCACCCCCGCGTCGATCAGCGCGCGGGCCCCGGACAGGGTTTCCTCGGCGGGCTGGAAGACGAACACCACCGTGCCGCTCAGCCGCGTGCGCAGGGGCGCCAGGACCCGCGCGACGCCCAGGGACACCGTGGTGTGGACGTCGTGCCCGCAGAGGTGGGCCGCCGCCGGGCCGCCGCCGATGATGTCCTTGGGCGGCACCGCGTCCATGTCCGCCCGGTACGCCACGGTCCGCCCCGGACGTACGCCCCGCAGGACACCGACCACGCCGTGGCCGCCCACCCCCGTGGCAACGGTCAGCCCGGCCGCCCGCAGCTCCCGCGCCACCACACCGGCGGTGCGCCGCTCCTGCCCCGGCGTCTCGGGGTGCCGGTGGAGGTCCCGCCGCAGCGCGATCAGCTCGCGCTCCAGGCGCGCCACCTCGGCGTCCACCGCCCCCTGCGCCACTCCCCGCTCCCCCCGCTTCCCTCCGTGCGCGGCGGCCCGCCCCGCGGTCCCCCACGCCACTCCCGTGCCGGTTGCCGCCGTGGCGGCCAGCAGCGTACGGCGGGCGAGCGTGCGCTCCATGAGTGGTTTCACCGTGTTCTCTTCGTGGTCGGTCATGACGCCACGATCGCCCCACGCACACCCCGCGGCCCATCCGGCGAGCCACCGCCCAGGGGTGGGGGTAGCCCCTTGTCCACCGCCACCAACGGGCCTGTCGGTGGGCGCGGTTAGGGTCCGCCCATGACTGACCACCGCATGATGACCCGCTTCCACGGCCACACCCACGCCCGGCACGACACCACGCCCGTCATGGAGTTGGACGGCGTTCCCGTCACGGTCAGCGTCGACGAGGACGCGGCGCTGTGGGTCTGCGGCCTGCTCGACGGGGAGTGTGTCCAGCGCCCCTTGGACCTCGACGCCGCCGGTCCCGAGGACGAGTGGTACTACGAGGTCGGCGAGTGGGACGAGGACGACGAGGGTTTCGAGGACGGCGAGTTCGACGAGGACGAGTTGAGGCCCCGGTGTGACGTGGACTCGTTCGAGATCGCCTCCGAGCTGACGGTGGCGCACCTCGGCGGTCGGCCCGTGGTCATCACCGGCGGTGGCCGGTTCGACCTCTCCGGCCCGGATCTGGAGACGATGGGCGGAGCGGTGCGCGTCTGGGACCTCCGTACCGGCCGGAAGATCGGCAAGACGCTGACCGGCCACGGCCTCGGCGTCACGGCGCTCACCACGGTGGCGACCGGCCCGGGACTGCTCGCCGTCAGCAGCTCCGAGGACGGCGAGCTGAGGGCCTGGGACCTGACGCGCGGCGAACGCGTCGCGGCGCTCAGCGCGAGCTACAACGGGGGCATGGGAGCCGGGCTCCTCGCCGGTCGCCCCATCGCCGTCACCGGCGGCCACGACGATTTCGTACAGGTCTGGGATCTGATCGGCGGCGAGCAGCTGGGACCGTCCCTGACCGGTATCAAGCCTGCCGTCAGGGCGCTCGCGGCCGTGGAGGCCGACGGCCGCACGGTGGTGGCGGCCGGGGGCGACGGCAACGCCCTCCACCGGTGGGACCTCGACAGCGGAGAGCCGGTCGGAGCGCCGCTGACCGGCCACACCGACTGCATTTCCACCATGGGAACCGCACGGATCGCGGGCCGCGCCATCGCGGTGACCGGCAGCAACGACGGCACCAGCCGGGTGTGGGACCTGGGGCGCGGCGAACAGCTCGGCGACCCGATCCCCGGCCATCTGGAGACGGTCACCGAACTGGCGGGCGCCCCGGTCGCCATCACCCGCGCGGGCGATGAGGAGATCCGGGTGTGGGATCTCGCCCGTGCCGTCGGCTAGCACGGATCAGATCGTGCGCATCAGATAGTGGGGATCAGATCGTGCGGATCAGACGCGGTCGAACGGCTCGGCGTAGGCGAAGGGGCCCTTGAGGGTGGGTTGATACGCGGTCAGGGGGCGGGCCTGGAAGTAGTCGCCCCAGGCCGGGTCGGGGGCCGTGATGCCGTACGCGGCCGCGGGGCGGAAGCCGAAGCGGCCGTAGTACGCGGGGCTGCCGAGGAGCGCGACCAGGGACTCGCCGAACGCGTCCGCCGCGCCCAGGATCGCGTGCATCAGCGCCAGGCCCACGCCCCGGCGCTGGTGGGCGGGGTGGACGCTGAGGGGCCCGAGCCCGAGGGCGAGGTCGGGGCCGACGTGGCCCCGGGTGCACACCACATGGCCGATCACATCGCCGCGGTCATCGGCCGCGACGAACGACAGGGCCGGTAACCAGGCGTCGCAGGTGCGGAGTTCATCGAGGAGGGTGACCTCGACCGGGACCGCGGCCTCCGACTTGCCGAACGCTGCCGCCGTGACGTCGCGTACGCCGGCGAGGTCGGAGGGGGTTTCTCGTCGGATCAGCATCGGCACAGGATGCGCGGCGGATCGAGCCCGGGGCAACCCATTTGTGCGGTACGGAGCCCCTAACGGCGTCGCTACGCGGAGCGCGCGCGGGTGGCGAGGGCCCGTTCCGCCTGGACGTACGTCACGTCGTGATCGGCGAGGACGTTCGCGGCGACCCCGGGGCGGGCGAGGAGGGCGAGCAGGAGGTGTTCGTCGCCGATGTGCTTGTCGCCGCGGCCGAGCGCGATCCGCAGCGACCGTTCGAGGACCGACTTGGCCTCGGGGTCGAAACGGCCGCGGGAGCGGCGACGGCGGCGCGGGGTGGCCAGGGCGCCGACGCCGTGCTCGTCCTCCACGCGGGAGACGACCGCGTCCACGTCGATGCCGAGCCCCGCCAGCGCCTCCGCGTCCGCGGGAGAGATGCCGCCACGGCGGCGGACGTCGGCCAGCGCGCGTTCGATCGAGGAGCGCCGTGCGGTGGCGCCCAGGGTGGTCAGGACGTGGGCGGCGGGGGTGTTCGTACGGTCCAGGAGCGCGAGCAGCAGCTCGGGCTCGCCGACCGTGGCGCCGCCCGTCTCGTCCGCCTGCCGGACGGCTCCGCGGACGACCTCGCGGGCACTGGTGGTGAACCTCTCGAACATCAACGCCTCCCGTGCTTCTTGTGAACGGCCTGACGGCTGACGCCCAGTTCGGCCGCGATCTCCTGCCACGACCAGCCCTTGGCGCGGGCGCTGCGCACCTGTACGGCCTCCAGCTGCTCCAGCAGCCGGCGCAGCGCGGCGACGGCGCGCAGTCCGACCCGGGGGTCCCGGTCGCCGGCGCGCGCGGCGAGATCCGTTGCTTCGGTCATGCCGTCAATGTACGTTGACACGTGCCGGGCGTCAACCTTGATTGACATCCGCGGCGGTAATTGGCTCGACGCGGCCTCCGCGGCTCCGGCAACCTCTCGCCATGGACCCCCATCACTGGCCCCTCTACGGGCTCCGCCTCCACACCCCACGCCTTGAGCTGCGCCTTCCCGACATCGCCCTGACCGACGAGCTGGCCGCCGTCGCCGCGGGCGGGGTGCACGACCCGGCGGAGATGCCGTTCAGCGTGGCGTGGTCCGACGCGGCCCCGGAGGAACGCAGCCGTGCGACGTTCCAGCACGTCCTGCGCACGATCGCCGAGTGGCGGCCGGAGGACTGGACGCTGAGCCTCGCCGTACTGCACGAGGGCACGGTGATCGGACGGCAGGACGTCACCGCGACCGCCTTCGCGGTGACGCGGGAGGCGCAGACCGGCTCCTGGCTGGGCACCGCCCACCAGGGGCAGGGCTTCGGCACGGAGATGCGCGCGGCCGTGGCGCATCTGGCGTTCGCCGGACTGGGGGCGCTCAGCCTGACGTCGGCCGCGTTCATGGAGAACGGGCGCTCGCTCGGCGTCTCGCGTCGCCTCGGCTACCGCCCCGACGGCCTGGAGACGGTCGCCGTACGGGGCGAGAAGCGGACGCTCCAGCGACTGCGGCTGGACCGCGCGGCCTGGGAGGAGCGGCGCACCGTCCCCGTCGAGGTGCGGGGGCTGGAGCCGTGCCGGGAGATGTTCGGCGCGCCCGCGCCCGAGCGCCTCTGATGCGAGGACGTATGGCCGGATTTACGGTGGTTCGAGGGGGCCGGGACGACCCGTGGAGGTGGCATCACATGGCGGGCAAGTTCGAGATCTACGAGGACAAGCGCGGCAAGCACCGCTTCCGCCTGAAAGCGGGCAACGGCGAGATCATCGCGGTCGGCGAGTCCTATGACTCCAGGTCCGCGGCCCAGAAAGGCGTCGAGTCGGTCAAGAAGAACGCGCCCACGGCCGAGGTCAAGGAGATCCCGACCGACAAGTCGTAGACCCGGCGGGGCAGGTTCGGTGCGGTAGCCGCGCCGTACGGCCGACGGCGTCCGTACGGCGCTCGCTACTCTCCCGTACGTGACCAAACCCCCGATATCCCAGGCCCTGGCCGCCACTCGCACCCGGCTCCGCCGGGTCCGCTCCGCCGTCGTCCGCTGCTGGTCGCATCCCCGGCTGAGGTGGCCCAAGCGCGTGGTGGCGACCCTGGTGGGGTGCCTGGTGCTGTCCCTGCTCGCCGCCGGGATCACGCTGCGGCTGAACTACGCGGGCGATCCGGAGCCCGGCACCCGCACCCGGGACCGGGACGCGGTGTGGCTCGGCCACGCCTGGGTGGACGGCCGCAACGGCGACGCCGAACTCGCCACCCTGGCCCGGCGGATACGCGACACCGGCGTCCGCGACCTGTACGTCCACGCGGGCCCGCTGGACCACGACGGCACCCTGTCCGCGAAGCGCTACCCGCGCGCCGGGTGGCTGCTGAAGGCCGTCCACCGCGAGCTGCCCGGCGTACGGGTACAGGCGTGGCTCGGCGACGTCCTGGCCGCCGAGGGCCCTACCGGGCTGCGGCTCACCGACCCGCGCAGCCGGGCCCATGTGGTGCGCTCCGCCCGTCAGGTGCTCGACGCGGGCTTCGACGGCGTCCACTTCGACCTGGAGCCGCTGCACTCCGGCGACCGCGACTACCTGACCCTCCTCGACGACCTGCGCGCCCTCACCCGCGCCCGCCGCGCCCCGCTCTCGGTCGCCGCCCACCAGATCGACCCACTGCCCGCGCTGCACTCGGTGGCGGGCTTCTTCTTCAACCACCCCAAGTGGTGGTCGCAGGCGTTCTTCGGACAGGTGGCGCGGCGGGTCGACCAGATCGCGGTCATGTCGTACGACACGTCGATGCCGCTGGAGAGCCTGTACGGCGGCTATGTGGCCCAGCAGACGGAACTCGCCCTGGAGGCCACCCCGCCGGGAACGGACCTCCTGATGGGCCTGCCCGGCTACCACACCAACAACTGGGGCCACCACGCCTGGGCCGAGACCGTCACCGCCGCCGTCCGCGGCACCCGCCTCGGCCTCGGCCGCGAGGACCGCCTGCGGAAGCGGTTCGGGGTGGCGCTGTACGTGGACTTCGCCGCCACGGACGCGGACTGGGCGGCATACCGCAAGGGTTGGGGCACCCGGGACGAGGGCTGACGCCCCTCAGCCGCCGAACCAGCCCGGCACGTCGAGCCGGACCCCGGCGAGGGGAGCCACGGCGCGCAGATCCGCCTCAAGGGCCCGCAACCGGCCCGGACCGAGGGCGGTGGCCCACTGGGCGCGCAGCTCCTCGAAAATGGCCGCCGAACGGGCCAGGGCGTCGACGCCGTGCGGTGTAAGCCGGATGACCTTACGACGGGCGTCGGCGGGGTCGTCGGCCCGCACGGCGTACCCCAGGGCCACCAGGCGGTCGACGGTCTTGCCCGCGGCCTGCTTGGAGACGCCGAGGAGGCGGCCGAGCTCGCTGGCGGTGGCACCGCCGCGCCCGATGGCCTGAAGGGCGAAGCCATACGCCGGACGCACGTCCGGGTGGCCCTGGCGGGCCAGCTCGGCGTGGAGCTGGTCGATGAGGGTGCGGAAGCCCGCGAAGAGCAGCAGGGGGAGTTCGAAGCCGGGGGTCTCGTCAGCCATGGCGGCGACACCTCTTGTCCAGCTCGACAACCTGGTTTACTTTTTCGACAACCACGTTGTCGATAATAGACCTGGGGGGATTCACCATGCCCGTCGACCTGTTCACCGACCACACCCCGGACTCCGCGCCGCCCGGGGCGCGGAGATCCATGGAGGCGGTCACCCGGCGGCTCGGCTACCTTCCGGCGCCGGTCGGGCGGCTGGCCGAGGCGCCGGAGGTGCTGGACGGATTCCTGAGGCTCAGCGGGCTGTTCGAGGCGGCCACACTGGATCCGCCGGCCCGCGAGGTGGTCATCATGACCATCGCCACGCGCAACGCCTGCCATGTGTGCGTCGCCATGCACACCGGAAAGCTCACCGCACTGGACGCCGACGGCGAACTCATCGCCGCGCTCAGGGAGCAGCGCGCCCTTGAGGACGAACGACTGGAATGCCTGCGGGGGTTCACGCTCGCCGTGATGGACGACGCCGGGGCCGTGCGGGACGAGGTGTTCGACGCCTTTCTCGAGCGGGGGTTCACCCGGCGCAACGCACTGGAAGTCGTGCTGGGCGTGGGCGCGTACACCCTGTCCACGTTCGCCAACCGCATGACCCGGGCGCCCCTGGACGAGCGGCTCGCGCCGTTCGCCTGGAGCGGCTAGGGGGTGTCTTGGCGTCGGGAGCCCGGCATGATCGGCACGACACCCCCTAGAACGCCGCCCGGGTGGCGGCCAGGAGGCGGGCCGTGTCGTCGGGGCAGATCATGAGGGCGCGGCCTACGGTTTCGAGGACCGCGCGCTCGGCGGGGCGATAGGGGCCGTCGGCTACGGCGATGCGGGCGCCCTGGAGGAGGATCGCTTCGCGGCCGGTGGGGGCGAGGTGGGGGGCCAGGGGTTCCAGGGCCTCGTGCAGTTCGATGGCGAGCGCCGTACCGCAGGGGTCGAGGCCGTCGCGCTCGCCGGTGGCGGCGCCGGGGAGGCGGCCGGTGTCGGCGGCGAGGGCTTCGATGAGGGCGAGGAGCTGGTCCTCGTCGCAGTCGGCGAATCCGGCGGCGCGCACCGCGCCGACCGCCACCTGCCGCACCGCCGTGGCCTCGGTGCCGCCCGCGGCGAGGACCGCGAGGGCGACGGTGTGCACGGCGTCGCGCAGCATCGCGGAGAAGCGGGTGGTGGTGGGGTGGTCCAGGGCCTCGGTGCCGAACCGGGCCGCGCAGGCGGCGCATTCGACGACGGGCGCGACCGGTCCGCGGGGCAGCAGTGGCAGGCCGAGCACCACGATGCGGCGGCGGCCGGTGCGGCGGCGGTAGTTGCGGTCACCTCCGCAGTCGGGGCAGAAGAACTCACCATCGCCGACCGTCCGCCATAGAGTGCGGACGCCTACCACACACAGGTCCCGGTCACGGCGGGCTCGCGCGTGCACCACGTCACACCTCCATAACGCTTCGGCCACGTTGCCGCGTTGACGTGATGCTAGCCACATCCATGATGCGCCGTCAGTACCCCGAACGGAGACAACAGGCCAAACCCGAGGCCCCGCCCACCTCGTGCGGCGAACGGGGCCCCTTGTGGGTGACAGGATCAGCGGGTGTTCACCGCCGTGCGCGGTTGACCGCCGAGACGACGGCCTTGAGGGAGGCGCGCACGATGTTGGCGTCGACGCCGACGCCCCACAGCACCTTCCCGTCGATCGCGCATTCGATGTACGCGGCGGCCTGGGCGGCCGCGCCCTCGCTCAGGGTGTGCTCGGAGTAGTCCAGCAGCCGTACGTCGATGCCGATGGCGCCCAGGGCGTCGAAGAAGGCGGCCAGCGGGCCGTTGCCGGTGCCGGTCAGGACGGTCTCGGTGCCGTCCACGACGGCCTCGACGGTGAGCGCGTCGGTGCCCTCGCTGGTGGTGGAGGTCTGGGCGGTGCGCAGCGCGATCCGGCCCCACTGGTTGTCGTCCGTCGGCAGGTACTCGTCCTGGAAGGTCGCCCAGATCTGGGCCGGGGTGACCTCACCGCCGTCGGCGTCGGTCTTGGCCTGAATCGTCTTGGAGAACTCGATCTGCATGCGGCGCGGCAGATCCAGGTTGTGGTCGTTCCGCAGGACATAGGCGATACCGCCCTTGCCGGACTGCGAGTTGACCCGGATGACGGCCTCGTAGGAGCGGCCGACGTCCTTGGGGTCGATGGGCAGGTACGGCACGGCCCACTCGATGTCGTCGACCGTCTTGCCCTGCTCGGCCGCGCCGACCTCCATCGCCTCGAACCCCTTCTTGATGGCGTCCTGGTGGGAGCCGGAGAAGGCGGTGTAGACCAGGTCGCCCGCGTAGGGGTGGCGCGGGTGGATCTGCATCTGGTTGCAGTACTCGGCGGTGCGGCGGATCTCGTCGATCTGCGAGAAGTCGATCTGCGGGTCGACGCCCTGGGAGAACAGGTTCATGCCCAGGGTCACCAGGTCGACGTTGCCGGTGCGCTCGCCCTGCCCGAACAGGCAGCCCTCGATGCGGTCCGCCCCGGCCATGATCGCCAGCTCGGCGGCGGCGACGGCCGTACCGCGGTCGTTGTGCGGGTGGACGGACAGGCAGATGTGCTCGCGGCGGGACAGGTTCCGCGACATCCACTCGAACCGGTCCGCGTGGGTGGAGGGCGTGGAGCGCTCGACGGTCGCGGGCAGGTTGAGGATGATCTCGCGGCCGGCCTCGGGCTGCCAGACGTCCATGACGCCCTCGCAGACCTCCAGCGCGAAGTCCAGCTCGGTGTCGGTGAAGATCTCGGGGCTGTACTGGTAGCCGAAGACCGTGTCGTCACCCAGGATCTTGTCGGCGTACTCGACCACCAGCCGGGTGCCGTCCACCGCGATCTGCTTGACCTGCTCACGGGTGCCGCGGAAGACGACCCGGCGGAAGGTGGGCGCGGTGGCGTTGTACAGGTGCACGGTGGCCCTGTGCGCGCCGCGCAGCGACTCGACGGTGCGCTCGATCAGCTCTTCGCGGGCCTGGGTGAGGACGGAGATCGTCACGTCCTCGGGGATCGCGCCCTCTTCGATGATCGACCGTACGAAGTCGAAGTCGGTCTGGCCGGAGGAGGGGAAGCCGACCTCGATCTCCTTGTATCCCATGCGGACCAGCAGGTCGAACATCTCGCGCTTGCGCACCGGGGACATCGGGTCGATCAGCGCCTGGTTGCCGTCCCGCAGGTCGGTGGACAGCCAGCGCGGCGCGGCGGTGATCCGGTTGTCGGGCCAGGTGCGGTCGGGGATGTCGACGGCCTCGTACGGGCCGTACTTGTGGATCGGCATGCCCGAGGGCTTCTGGGTGACGGTCGCGGCGGTGATGGGGGTGGGGCGGCCTACGGCGCGCTGACCGGGATTGTCGGACGTGCTCATGATGCGTGGGCTCCTCTGGGATCCGCTCGTGGTGTCCGCTGGGACGTAAGTCCATGGGGCGGCCGACGGGGCGTAATCACCGCAACACCGAACTCCGCGGGGAGGGGGTCGGCCTACGACTACAGGCCCTCGCCGCGGCAGCTAAGAAGAAGCAGCCCGAAACGCATGATGCTCAGCAGCGTAACCGAGACGCGCGCGGCGCGTGGCCCCGTATCACTATGCGGACCACGGCATCCCGCAAGGAGGAATGGCCATCAACCACTCGATTTCATCAATCATGACCGCAAGGCGTGACAAGCGGTAGACGCGGTGCGACATTGCCTGGATGGATGTCAACGCGAACTCCCGCAGCCGCCGCGTCTTCTGCACGATCGTGCCGCCGCACGTCCTCGACAAGGTCTCCCAGCACGAGGACTCCGCCCTCGCCGATCCCGCCCGCCGCACCCTGGAGCGGGACGCCCTGGAGCGCACGCGCCGCCGGATCACCACCGTCCGCGGGATCGCCGCCCCCACCCTGGAGGGCGCGCCCTCCGACCGGCCCAAGCGGACGATCTACGACTCCCAGCACCAGGAAGCGCTGCCGGGGAAGAAGGTGCGCGGCGAGGGCGACACGGCGACCTCGGACGAGTCGGTGACCCGGGCCTACAACGGGCTGGGCGCGACCTTCGAGCTGTTCCTCAAGGTGTACGGCCGCCACTCGATCGACGACGCGGGCCTGCCGCTGGACGCGAGCGTCCACTACAGCCAGGACTACAACAACGCCTTCTGGAACGGCGAGCAGATGGTCTTCGGCGACGGGGACGGCGAGATCTTCCTCGACTTCACCATCCCCATCGACGTCATGGCCCACGAACTGACCCACGGCGTCACCCAGTACACCGCCAACCTGGAGTACTTCGGCCAGTCCGGGGCGCTCAACGAGTCGATGTCCGACGTCTTCGGCTCGCTCGTCAAGCAGCACGCGCTGGGCCAGAGCGCCGACGAGGCCGACTGGCTGATCGGGGCCGGGCTGCTGGCGGAGCGGGTCACCGGGGTGGCCCTGCGCTCGCTGAAGGCCCCCGGCACGGCGTACGACGACGACGTCCTCGGCAAGGACCCGCAGCCGGGCACGATGGACGACTACGTGCGCACCTCGCGCGACAACGGCGGCGTCCACATCAACTCCGGCATCCCCAACCACGCGTTCTACCTGGCCGCCACGGCACTCGGCGGCAAGGCGTGGGAGAAGGCGGGGCGGGTCTGGTACGACGTGCTGACGGGCGGCGAGCTGTCCCCGGACGCGCAGTTCGACGACTTCGCCCGGCTCACGGTGGCCGCCGCCCGGGCCCGTTTCGGCGAGGGCGAGGAGCGGGACGCGGTGCGGGAGGCCTGGGAAGGCGTCGGGATCACGGACCTGGACGCGCGCTGAGCCTCACCCTCGGGTACTGATGGACCTATGCGTATCTCCGTGACCCGCTCCGGCGGATTCGCCGGAATCGAGCGCCGGGCCGATCTGGACACCGCCGGTCGGCCCGACGCCACCCATCTGGCCGCCCTGGCCCACCAGGCCGTCGAGTCCGGCGCCCCGGCGGCCACGCGCGGCGTCCCGGACGGCTTCCACTACGAGATCACGGTGGACGGCCGCACGGTCCACGCCGCGGACCCGCACCTCAGCGACGCCCAGCGCGAGCTGGTGCGGACGGTCCTGAAGGAGGGCACGTAGCGCCCTGGCGGCCTCGCGGGGACGGCCTCAGAACCCCAGCCGACGCAGCTGCTTCGGGTCGCGCTGCCAGTCCTTGGCGACCTTGACGTGAAGGTCGAGGAAGACCGGGGTCCCCAGCAGCGCTTCGATGTGCTTGCGGGACTTGGAGCCGACGTCCTTCAGGCGGCGGCCCTTCGGGCCGATGATGATGCCCTTCTGGCTGGGGCGCTCGATGAACAGGTTGGCGTGGATGTCCAGCAGCGGCTTGTCCGCCGGGCGGTCCTCGCGCGGCAGCATCTCCTCCACGACCACCGCGATGGAGTGCGGCAGCTCGTCCCGTACGCCCTCCAGCGCCGCCTCGCGGATCAGCTCGGCGACCATCACCTGCTCCGGCTCGTCGGTCAGGTCGCCCTCGGGGTAGAGGGTCGGGCCCTCGGGGAGCAGCGGGACGAGCAGATCGGCCAGCAGGCCGACCTGGCCGGCCCCTCTCCCACCACCACCCTCAGACGAGGGACTGCGTCCAGCCCCCATTTTTTCCGCACCCACGGCCGAGACCGGGACGATCTCGGCCCACTCGATGCCCAGCTCCTTGCCGAGCCGGTCGATGGCCAGGAGCTGCTGGGCCAGTTGCTCGGACTCGACCAGGTCGGTCTTGGTGACGATCGCGACCTTGGGCGTCTTCTTGATCCCGGCCAGCTCGGCGGCGATGAAGCGGTCGCCGGGACCGAGCTTCTGGTCGGCGGGCAGGCAGAAGCCGATGACGTCGACCTCGGCCCAGGTGGTCCGTACGACGTCGTTCAGCCGCTCGCCGAGCAGGGTGCGCGGCTTGTGCAGCCCGGGGGTGTCCACGAGCACCAGCTGTGCGTCGGGGCGGTGCACGATGCCGCGCACGGTGTGCCGGGTGGTCTGCGGGCGGTTGGAGGTGATCGCGACCTTCGTCCCCACCAGCGCGTTGGTCAGGGTCGACTTGCCCGCGTTGGGGCGGCCGACGAAGCAGGCGAAACCCGAGCGGTGCGGGGTCTCCCGCTGCTCGGTCGGGGACGGGTAGGTACCGGCAGTCATGGCCACCATTCTCCCCGATGCCCCGGACCGCTCCGACCAGCCGTCCACAGCTTCGTTCCGGGCCGGTGGTTCAGACGGGCAGCGAGGCGCGCAGGGTGCCGTCGGTGCCCGCCAGCAGGATCGGGGTCCCGGCTCCGCCCAGGTCCCGTACGGCCGCGCGGTCCTCGTCGGTGGCGGTCTCCGCCTCGGTCACCACGGCCGCGGCCTCCAGCGACGTCGCCCCGCTGGCGACCGCCATCGCGACGGCGGTGCGCACCGCGCTGAGCCGGAGCGAGTCGAGGGCGACGGTGCCCGCGACGTACGTACGGCCCGTCTCGTCGCGTACGGCGGCGCCCTCCGCGACGCCGTTGCGGGCGCGCGCGGAGCGGGCCAGCGTGATGATCTTGCGGTCTTCGGGGTCCAGCTGCGCTGCTTCGCTCATACGGATGAGCATAGGACGGGGCGCTGGCCGGGCGTTGACCGGGCGTGACACCGGTTGTACGCGTGAGCCCGCGCCGGGCCGCAGTGGCGACGGCCCGGCGCGGGCGGACGGGAACCGCTACGGGAGGATCGGCAGCGGCTGGAACGTCAGCGAGGCCGACGCCGTGGCCGGGCTGAGGCCCGGGCCACCTGCGAAGGTGGCGGTGTAGGTGTTGGCGGTCAGCACCACGGGCGGGACGGTGACATTGGTCAGCGTCGCCGTGCCGGACGCGTTGGTGACCGCGCTGCCCAGGGCGATCGGTCCCAGCACGGTGTTGGCCGTGAAGACGATCGTCTGGCCGGGGACGGGGTTGTTGGCCTGGTCCTTGAGGGTGGCGCTGAGGGTGGGGATGAGGAGCTGGCCGTTGAGCCGCAGCCGGATGACGGCCGGGGTGGCGGTCAGGGTGGTGGTCGTCGAGCCCGCCACGGTCTGGGTGAGCGACGCGGTCGACGAGTTGTAGCAGCTGTCGCCGCTGTAGGTGGCGGTGACCGTGTGGGAGCCGGCGGTGAGCGCGTTGGTGCTCACGGTCGTCTGCCCGGCCGCGTTGAGCGTTCCGACGAGGGTCGGACCGCCGCTGATCACGAACGTGACGGTGCCGGTCGGGGTGCCGGTCGCGGGCGCCACCGGGGCCACGGTGGCGGTGAAGGTCACCGTCTGGCCGGGGGCGGAGGGGTTGGGGGTGGAGGTGATCGTGGTGGTGGTACTGGCCGTGTTCACCGTGGCGGTGCCGGTGGCCGTCGAGCCCGCGACGCCCGTGCTGCCCCCGTAGGTGGCCGTGACCGTGTGCGCTCCCACGCCCAGCGCGCTGGTGGTGACGCAGGCCTGACCGCTGGCGTTGAGCGTTCCGGTCAGGGTCGGGCCGCCGCTGATCACGAACGTGACGGTGCCGGTCGGGGTGCAGGTGCCCGGCGCGACGGTCGTGACCTGGGCGCAGAGCGTCACCGGCTGGCTGCACACGGACGGGTTGGGCGAGATCGTCAGCGCCGTCGTGGAGGCGGCCTGGTTGACGGTGACCGAGCCGCTGCCCGTCGAGGGCGCGACGCCGCCGCCTCCTCCGTAGGTCGCCGTCACCGTGTGGGTGCCGACCGGGATGGCGGTGGTGGAGACACAGGCCTGACCGCTGGCGTTGACCGTGGCCGTGAGGGTCGGGCCGCCCGAGACCACGAAGGTCACCGTGCCGGTCGGGGTGCAGGTGCCGGGCGCCACGGTGGTCACCTGGGCGCACAGCAGGACGGACTCGCCGCAGACCGACGGGGAGGGCGTGACCGAGACCGTGGTGGTGGACGACGCCGGGTTCACCGTCACCGAGGCCGTGCCCGTCGAGCCCCCGACGCCGGAGTCGCCCGCGTAGGTGGCGGTCACGGTCTGCGTGCCCACGGGGATGGCGGTGGTGGTCACGCACGCCTGGCCGGTGGCGTCGAGGGTCGCCGTCAGCGTCGGACCGCCGCTGATCACGAACGTCACGTCGCCGGTCGGGACGCAGGTGCTGGGCGGATCCACCGTCACCTGGGCGCAGATGGTCACCGCCTCGCCGCAGACGGACGGGTTCGGCGTCGCCGAGACGGTCAGCGTGGACGTGCCCGGGTTGACGGTGATCGTCCCGACGCCCGAGGAGGCCGCGACGCCGGTGTCGCCGGAGTAGGTGGCGGTCACGGTGTGGGTGCCGACCGGGACGGCGCTGGTGGTGACGCACGCCTGACCGGTGCCGTCCACCACCCCCGTCAGCGTCGGACCGCCCGAGATCACGAACGTCACCGTGCCGGTCGGGGCGCAGGTGCCGGGCGGCACGGTCGTCACCTGGGCGCAGATGGTCACCGATTCGCCGCAGGCGGAGGGGTCGGGGGCGGTGACGGTGGTGGTCGAGGCCGCCTGATTCACCGTCACGCTCGTGGTGCCCGTGGAGCCAGCGACCCCGGCGTTGCCCGCGTAGGTGGCGGTCACGGTCTGCGTGCCCACGGGGATGGCGGTGGTGGTCACGCACGCCTGGCCGGTGGCGTCGAGGGTCGCCGTGAGCGTCGGACCGCCGGTGATCACGAACGTCACGTCACCGGTCGGGACGCAGGTGCTGGGCGAAGCCACCGTCACCTGGGCGCACAGGGTGACGGCCTCGCCGCAGACGGACGGGTTCGGCGTCGCCGAGACCGTCACCGTCGACGTGGCCTGGTCGACGGTGACCGAGCCGGTGGTCGAGGAGCCCGCGACTCCGGTGTCGCCGGAGTAGGTGACGGTCACCGAGTTGGTGCCACCGGGCAGTTCGTCGCTCGTCACACAGGCCTGGCCGGTCGCGTCGAGCGGCGCGGTGAGCGTCGGGCCGCCGGAAACGGCGAAGGTCACCGTCCCGGTGGGCGTACAGGTCCCCGGCTCGTCCACGGTCACCGTCGCGCACAGCGTCACCGTCTGGCCGCACACCGACGGGTCGGGAGTGGCGGTGAAGGCGGTGGTCGAGGTCGCCTGGTTCACCGTCACCGGGACCAGGGCCGAGTTGGACGCGGCGAACTCGGTGTCCCCGCCGTAGAACGCGACCGCCAGGTGGAGGCCCACATCCAGATCGGCGACCGTGACGGACGCCTGGCCGGTGGCGTCGAGGGGCGCGGTGAGGGCCGGTCCGTCGGCGCTGATGATGAACGTCACCGTGCCGGTCGGGACCCCCGAGGCGGGCGGGACCGCCGCCACGGTCGCCGTCAGGGTCACCGCTTCGCCGCAGACCGCGGGGTTGGGCGAGACCGTCAGGGAGGTGGTCGTCGCCCCTTGGTTGACCTGCTGGATGCTGGTGCCCGTCGACGGGTCCAGGTTGGCGTCGCCGCTGTAGGTGGCCGTCACCGTGTGGGAGCCCACGGCGAGGGAGCTGTCGGTGAAGACGGCCTGTCCACTGGCGTCGACCGGGACGACCACCGGCGCCCCGGCGTCCAGGGTGAAGGTGACCGTGCCGGTCGGGGTGAACGCGCCCGGTGGAACGGAGTCGACCGTCGCGGTGTAGGTGACGGTCTGGCCGGGGACGGAGGGGTTCGGGGTGGAGGTGACCGTGGTGGTCGAGGAAGCCATGGGAGCGGCCCCTTCCCGGGGTGCGGTATGGGGAGGGGTGGACCGCCCTGGTCTCCGCGATCAAGCCCGCGGAGACCGTGTTCTCCCTGCGTGGGGGTGCCCATACGGCCGACCTGCCTACGTCGGGACGACAAGTCGACTGTCCCCCGACAGGGGTATGGGCGGCCCACCGGTCGGTATCTGCAAGTAAGCCGCTGCCTACGCCAGATGGGCCAGACCACAGAGGGTGAATGCATCCGTATGGCGCAGCGCGACCCCGCGCGTCCGTGCGCCTCCCCGCGCGGGCGTGATACGGGGCGCCCCCCCGTACGCCCTACGCCTACGACTCGGCCGCCGCCGTCTCCCGCACCGGCTCCACCAGCACCGTCACGATGCGGTTGCGGCGGCCCGCCGGGGATTCGGCGGTCAGCCGCAGCGCCTTCAGGGCCGGGTCGGTGCCGCCTTCGGGGATGTCGACCTGGGCCGTGGCGCCCGCGATCGGCACCCGGCCCAGCGACTTGGCGAGCAGCCCGCCCACCGTCTCGACGTCCTCGTCCTCCAGGGCCGTGCCGTACAGCTCGCCGAGGTCGCCGAGGCCGAGCCGGGCGGTGACCCGGTGGGTGCCGTCGCCGAGGTCCTCCACGGGCGGCAGTTCGCGGTCGTACTCGTCGGTGATCTCGCCGACGATCTCCTCGAGGATGTCCTCGATGGTGACGATGCCCGCGGTGCCGCCGTACTCGTCGATCACCACGGCCACGTGGTTGCGCGCCTGCTGCATCTCGCGCAGCAGGTCGCCCGCGTTCTTGGTGTCGGGGACGAAGGCGGCGGGCCGCATGGCGGTGGAGACCAGCTCGGACTCGGACTCCCGGTTGATGTGCGTCTTACGGACCAGGTCCTTGAGGTAGACGATCCCGACGATGTCGTCCTCGTTCTCCCCGGTGACCGGAATCCTGGAGAAGCCGGAGCGCAGCGCGAGGGTGAGCGCCTGCCGGATGGTCTTGAAGCGCTCGATGGCGACCAGATCGGTGCGCGGCACCATCACCTCGCGCACCAGGGTGTCGCCCAGCTCGAAGACGGAGTGCACCATGCGCCGCTCGTCGTCCTCGATGAGCGACTCCTGCTCGGCGAGGTCGACCAGCGCGCGCAGCTCGGCCTCGGAGGCGAACGGGCCCTTCCGGAAGCCCTTTCCGGGGGTGAGCGCGTTACCGAGGAGGATCAGCAGCGGCGGGATGGGGCCCATGATCCGGGCCAGCGGGAGCAGCACATAGGCGGCGACGGTCGCGGTGTTGAGCGGATGCTGCGCGCCGATGGTGCGCGGCGAGACGCCGACCGCCACGTACGACACCAGGACCATCACGCCGATCGCGACGGTCAGCGCCTTCCACGTCTCCGGGAACGCGTGCAGACAGCCGTACGTGACGACGGCACCCGCCGCCACCTCGCACGCGACGCGCACCAGCAGCGCCACGTTGAGGTAGCGGGTGGGGTCCTCGGCGACCAGCATCAGCTTGGCGCTGCCCCGCCGCCCGTTCCGCACCGCTTCCTCCGCGCGGAACCGGGTGGTGCGCGCGAGGCCCGCCTCGGCGCAGGCCGCCAGCCAGGCGACCACCACCAGCAGGACGGTCGCCGTGAGGAGCTGCCCGTTCATCGCGTGGTGGGGGCCGGGGAGGGCCCGGTCAGGCCGTACTCGGCCCGCCAGCCGTCGATGATCGCCGCCTGGAGGCCGAACATCTCGGCGCGCTCGTCCGGCTCCTCGTGGTCGTAGCCGAGGAGATGGAGGACGCCGTGGACGGTGAGCAGCTGGAGCTCCTCGTCCATGGAGTGCCCGGTCGGCGCCTCCTCCCCCTGCTTCTTGGCCACGTCGGGGCAGAGCACGATGTCACCGAGGAGGCCCTGCGGGGGCTCGTCGTCCTCCTTGGCGGGCGGCCGCAGCTCGTCCATCGGGAAGGACATGACATCGGTCGGCCCCGGCAGGTCCATCCACTGGATGTGGAGCTGCTCCATGGCGTCGGCGTCGACGACGATCAGCGACAGCTCGGAGAGCGGGTGGATACGCATCCGGGCCAGTGCGTAGCGGGCGACGTCCAGGATCGCGCGCTCGTCGATGTCCGTGCCGGATTCGTTGTTGACGTCGATCGCCATGGGGTGGTTCGTCTTTTCTCGGGTGGTCTCGGGTTTCGGGGTGGTCACAGCCCGTTGCGGCTGTCGTACTGCTCGTACGCGTCGACGATACGGCCGACCAGCTTGTGCCGGACCACGTCCTTACTGGTGAGCAGGGAGAAGTGGACGTCTTCGACGCCCTCCAGGATCTCCCGCACCTGGCGCAGACCGCTCTTGGTCCCGCCCGGGAGGTCGACCTGGGTGACGTCACCCGTGATCACGATCTTCGAGTCGAAGCCGAGCCGGGTGAGGAACATCTTCATCTGCTCGGGGTTCGTGTTCTGCGCCTCGTCGAGGATGATGAACGCGTCGTTGAGCGTCCGGCCGCGCATGTACGCCAGCGGGGCGACCTCGATCGTGCCCGCGGCCATCAGGCGCGGGATGGAGTCGGGGTCGAGCATGTCGTGCAGCGCGTCGTACAGGGGCCGCAGATACGGGTCGATCTTCTCGTAGAGCGTGCCGGGCAGGAAGCCCAGCCGCTCCCCCGCCTCGACCGCCGGCCGGGTCAGGATGATCCGGTTGACCTGCTTGGACTGGAGGGCCTGGACCGCCTTGGCCATGGCCAGGTAGGTCTTGCCGGTACCGGCCGGGCCGATGCCGAAGACGACGGTGTGCTTGTCTATCGCGTCGACATAGCGCTTCTGGTTGAGCGTCTTGGGGCGGATGGTGCGGCCGCGGTTGGAGAGAATGTTCTGAGTGAGCACCTCGGCGGGCGTCTCGGCCGCCTCGCCCTCACCGTTCTCGGCTGCGCGCAGCATGGAGATGGAGCGCTCCACCGCGTCCTCCGTCATCGGTTGACCGGTGCGGAGCACCAGCATCATCTCATCGAACAGACGCTGGACCAGGGCGACTTCCTCAGGGTCCCCGGTCGCGCTGACTTCATTGCCCCGGACATGGATATCGGTCGACGGGAACGCCTTTTCGATCACACGCAGCAGCGAATCCCCGGACCCCAGGACCATGACCATCGGATGCTTGGTCGGGACCGTGAACTGCGCATGCGCCTGCGGTGCTGTGGTTGGTTGCGTCATGGGCTCGGCTCTGTGGCCTGCTCCTACCTCCTGTGACAAGGGTTCTCGCTGCTCGACAACCTTGAGATACCAGGGTACGACGGGCCACCGACAAGACCCGAGCGCTTTTACTCCGTACCCTTCGTCACACCGGGCCGCAGACGCTTCGTGCCTGGTACCGGGCACGGGTGTTCACGCCCGGCGGAAGCCGATCGTGGGGACGGCCCGGCGCAGCAGGCTCGGGCGGGCGGCGGGGGGCAGCAGGCGGTCCAGGAAGGCGTAGCGGCGCAGCGCGCTCGGGGACTGGTCGTCGTAGGAGCGGGCGTGCTGCCACCAGGCACCGATCTCGCACCAGCCGGGCGCGGAGAGCGAACCGCCGAACTCCTGGACGGACAGCGCGGCGGTCAGCCCGGCGAACGCCAGCCGGTCGGCGAGCGGCCAGTCGGCGAGGGTGCCGGTGACGAAGCCCGCGACGAACACGTCCCCGGCGCCCGTCGGATCCAGGGCCTCCACGGCGATCGCGGGCACCTCGGCGGTCTCGCCGGTGCGGCCGTCCACCGCGTACGCCCCCTCCGCACCCAGGGTGACCACGGCGAGCGGCACCCGCTCGGCGAGCGCGCGGGCGGCGACCCGCGGGCAGTCGGTGCGGGTGTAGGACATCGCCTCGGCCGCGTTGGGCAGGAACGCCTCGCAGTGCTCCAGGTCGGCGAGGTCCGCCGGGTCCCAGCGGCCGGTGTCGTCCCAGCCGACGTCCGCGAAGATCCGGCTGCCGCGCCGGGCGGCCTCGGCGACCCACTCCTCCCGGCGGCCGGGGACGAGGGAGGCGATGGCGGCCCGGGCCGGGGGCGGGCAGCTGGGCGCGGGTTCCTCGGGCGGCGGCGCCTCGTGGCCGTGCGAGACCATCGTGCGCTCCCCCTCGTACGCCATGGAGACGGTCACCGGGGAGTGCCAGCCGGGGATGGTGCGGGACAGCGACAGATCGATGCCCTCGCCGCGCTCCAGCGCGTCCCGGCAGTAGTCGCCGTAGTGGTCGTCGCCGAAGGCGGCGGCGAGCGAGGTGCGCAGCCCCAGCCGGGCCAGCGCGGTGGCCATGTTGGCGACGCCGCCGGGGCTGGAACCCATGCCGCGCGCCCAGGACTCGGTGCCGCGGACGGGCGCGGAGTCCAGGCCGGTGAAGATGATGTCGAGGAAGACGGTGCCGGTGAGATAGACGTCACAGCCGGGGTCGCCGGGGCCGCGGACGGCCGCCAGCGGATCGAGCAGGGGGCGGCTCGCCGAGGGCTGGTCACCGTCGTGTGTCGTCACCGTGTGCTCCCAGGTCGGACCGTTCTGTTCTGTTGCTACCGGTTTCGTTGTGTTGTTGGTGCTGCTGGTGCTTCGTTCCGTTTCCGGTGTTTCGTTCCGTTCCGCTGCCGCCGGGGCGGATGCGGCCAGTGTGCCTGATGGCACCCGTCCCGCGGCGGGACGGCGGTCTAGCGCCGCTTCGGCACGGCCACGCTCATCAGGTCCTGGGCGACGGTCAGCTCCCCGTCGAAGCCCGCCGCGCGCGCCTGGCGCTCGAACTCGGCCGGGTCGCCGTACCGCTGCGAGAAGTGCGTCAGCACCAGGTGGCGTACGCCCGCCCCGGCCGCGATCCGGGCCGCCTGCCCGGCCGTCAGATGGCCGTGCTCGGTCGCCAGCGGCTCGTCCTCGTCCAGGAACGTCGACTCGATCACCAGCAGATCGCAGCCCTCCGCCAGCGCGTGCGCGCCCTCGCACAGCCGGGTGTCCATGATGAACGCGAACCGCTGGCCGCGCCGGGCCTCGCTGACCTCCTCCAGCGTGACCGTGCGCCCGTCCCGCTCGATCGCGCCCTCCCGCTGGAGCCGCCCGATCTCGGGCCCGCGCACCCCGTGCGCCGCGAGCCGCTCCGGCAGCATCCGGCGGCCGTCGGGCTCGACGAGGCGGTAGCCGTAGGACTCGACCGGGTGCGAGAGCCGGACCGCCTCCAGGGTGTACGCGGGAGTACGGGCGATCACCTCGCCGTCACCGCTGACCGGCCGCTGGGTCAGCCGGACCGTCTCACGGTAGGCCGTGGCGTACCGCAGCCGGTCGAAGAAGCGCTGCCCACTCGCCGGGTAGTGGGCGGTCACCGGATGGGGAACGCGGTCGAGGTTGATCCGCTGGATGACCCCGGCCAGTCCCAGCGAGTGGTCCCCGTGGAAGTGGGTGACGCAGATCCGGTTGATGTCATGGGCGGCCACCCCAGCGCGCAGCATCTGCCGCTGCGTGCCCTCGCCGGGGTCGAACAGCATGCCCTCGCCGTCCCAGCGCAGCAGATAGCCGTTGTGGTTGCGGTGCCGGGTGGGCACCTGGCTCGCGGTGCCGAGGACGACCAGTTCCCGTGCGGACAACGGAACTACCCGGGGGGCCAGTTGAGGCCGCGGCCGCCGAGGACGTGGGCATGCGTGTGGAAGACGGTCTGCCCGGCGCCCGAGCCCGTGTTGAACACGACCCGGTAGCCCGTGCCGTCGATCTTCTCGTGGGCGGCGACCGCACCCGTCTCGACCAGCACGTCGGCGGCGATCCGCGGCTCGGCGGCCGCCAGGGACACGGCGTCCGGATAGTGCACCTTGGGGATCACCAGGACATGCGTCGGGGCCTGGGGGTTGATGTCGCGGAACGCGACGGTGGTGTCCGTCTCGCGGACGACGGTCGCCGGCACCTCCCCCGAGACAATCTTGCAGAACAGGCAGTCGGCCTGCGGTTCTCCCGCCACCGGTGGCTCCTTACGGATCGTCGGCTGGATCATCGGCACTTCTGGATCATCAACGCCTTCGCACGGGATGCTACCGGGCCTCCCTCAGCGCGGCCCGCTCGAACCAGATGGTGATCAAGGGGGGCACCCAGCCCGCGTGCGTGAGCACTTGGAGGAGCACCCGGTCCGTCCACGGGACGATCACGATCAGCACCGCGCACAGGGTGCACCACACCGCCTCGTACAGCGAGAGCTTCACCCAGAACTCCCGCCGCACCAGCGACCAGACGCCCAGCTTGGCGCCCTGCGGCAGCTTGCGGTACGCGCGCCAGGCGCCCAGGGCCCAGACGACGCCCATCAGGGCGAGCGCGTAGAGCCTCGTGCCGAGGGGCGCGGGCAGCGCGGTCGGATCGTCCCCGGTGGGGAAGACCCTGGCGGTCAGCACGGCGATCAGCAGGCACAGCAGGGCGAGCCAGCGGGTGCCGCGCACCATCCGGAACAGCGTCCCCTCCAGGCCCTTGCGCAGCCCCTCGTTGCCCGGGGCGGCGGCCAGCGCCTGGGCGTAGCCCTGGGCGACCTCCGGAAGCTTGGCGTCCTTCGCGGCCGCCTTACGGGTGGCGAGCTGCTGGAGCGCCCAGGCGTTGGACGGGTCGATGCGCAGCACCTCGCGCACCGCCTGGTCGCACACGTCCTGCCGTCCGGTGACCAGGGCCGCCCGCCACAGGGCGTGGTGGGTCTCGATCTCCTCCGGGCCGAGCCGCACCGCGGTCACCGCCGCCTCGTACATCTGCGACCACTCACGCTGCGCGATCAGCGCCTCGGAGAGCGTCACGTACCCCGCCCAGTGGTCCGGCAGGATGCGGATGGCTTCACGGGCGGCGGCGACCGACTCGTCCGAGCGTCCGAGCCGGCGCAGGGTGTACGAGCGTATCCGGTGCGTGCTGAAGTCCTCCGGGGCGCGGCGCAGCGCCTCCTGGGTCGCGTGCAGCGCGTCCTCGAAGTCTTCGGCGTGGTTGTGGCAGACGGCCAGCCGCGCCCAGGCCCGGACGTCGTCCGGATCACCGGCCAGGCGGCGGGCCAGCAGCTCCTTCGCCTGGTCGAACCGTTCGAGTTCGATCAGCGCGGCCGCCTGGGCGGTCAGCGGATGCTCGGTTCCTGTCTCGCTCATGTACGGTCCCCGTTCGCGGCGTTCACAGCATGCGCTTGCTCTTGAGGTAGGCCAGCAGATCGTCGTACGTGCCGCCCTCGTTGGCGAACTGGGCCACATTGCGCGCGGTGTCGAACCACGGACGGGTCGAGGGCCGCACCTGGCCCAGTGCGGCCAGCAGATCGTCCTGGCCGATCATCCGGGCCTGTCCGGTCCGTACGGAGTCCATCAGGGCGCGCTCGGCCGCCGTCTCGCACAGGTACTTGAGGTCCGCGCCGGAGAAGCCGTCGGTCCGCTTGGCCAGCTTGCGCACGTCGACGCCCGCGATCGGGCGGTCCGCCAGATGGTGGCGGAGGATCGCCTCGCGCGCGGGCTGGTCGGGCGGCAGCACCAGCAGGGTGCGGTCGAGGCGGCCGGGGCGGCGCAGCGCGCCGTCCACGTCCCAGGGGTGGTTGGTGGCGGCGAGCACGAACAGCCCCTCGTTGGCCTCCGCGTCGACCCCGTCCAGCTCGGCGAGCAGCTGGTTGACGGTGGTGCGCAGCCCGCTGTGGCGGAGCTGGCTGCGCTTGGCGCCGAGGGCGTCCAGCTCGTCCAGGAAGAGCACGCAGGGCGCGCTGCGGCGGGCGGTCTGGAACAGCTCGCGCATGTTCCGTTCGGAATTGCCGATCCACATGTCGAGAACGTCGCTGATGCTGACCGACATGAAGTGGGCGCCCAGCTCCCCGGCCACGGCGCGCGCGATGTACGTCTTGCCGCAGCCGGGCGGCCCGTACATCAGCAGCCCGCCGCGCAGGCTCTTGCCGTAGAGCTTGCGCAGCTCGGGGTTGCGCATGGGGGCGAGGAAGGCGGCGTCGAGGCGTTCCTTGACCTCGTCCATGCCGCCGATGTCGGCCAGGCGCACACCGGTGCGCTCCACCTCCCACGCGGAGGTCTCACCGGGGTTGTCGGAGCCGTCGGCGGCCAGCGGCCTGTGCGGCCGCGGACCCTCGTCGGGGTGCTCGGGGTGCTCGGAGTCCCCGGGGTCGTCCGGGGTCTCCACGAAGCGCGGTGGGACGACGTCCGCCAACTCGCCCTCGGCGCGCCGCCAATCGTACGAACCGTCTCCGGACGCGGGCCCGGGAGCGGCAGGGGCCGGAGCGGCGGCAGGGGCCGAGGCGGCAGGCGGGGCCGGGGGCGCCACGGCGCGCGCCATCAGGGCCTGCGCCTCGGCGTTCCCGGGGTCGCGCTGAAGTGCCGCCGCGACCTCGGATATCGCGTCCTGCCCGCGCCCGCCGTCCAGCAACAACCCCGCCAGGTGCAGCCGCAGGGGTACATCGGCCGGGGCGGCGGCGACGGCCGTGCGCAGGCTCTGGATCAGCGGTGACTCGTCCGACATGGCCCACAGCTTATGCGGACGCTATTTCCCGGGTTCGGTGGTCCTCTCGTCCCACGGGTGACGGGTGGTGGCCTCGTCCCAGGGGTGGGTGCGCTCCGCCGTGGGGCTGGTGCGCTCCGCCGTGGGGCTCCCGGTGTCGTCGCCGCCGTCGCATTCGCCGATCACATCGGCCCGGAAGACCTTGTGGCCCTCGACCGTGCCGGTCAGATCGCCGCGCACGCAGTGGTTCTCCCGCACATAGGTGACCTTGCCGCGGATCCCGATGGCCTTGTCGTCCTCGGTCCTGCCCCGGCAGTCCACGGAGGCGTCCGTCGTGCCCGAGTCACCGGCGCGGGAGGCCGAGGCCCCGGCGGTGGGGCCGGTCTTCAGATCCGCGTTGCAGGTCAGCCAGCGCACCCCGATACCGCCCCGCTCCAGGGCGGAGGTGGAGACCTTGTCCGTGGTGATCGAGACGGCGATCGCGGTGACCCCGCCGTCCCTCGGTTCACACCCCGTCACCGCGACGGCCGCGGCGACCGCGGCCACGGCCGCCAGCAGCGGCCTTCCATGCCGTACATGATGGCTTAATACCCCCATAGGGGTCAGATTCCCATGACGCACGGCGAACCGGAAGACCATCGTCGGCCACCTCGCGGCTCCCCGAAGAGGGTCAGCCCCAGCGGCCGGTGCGTCCCAACAGCAGCGCGGCGGCGGCCGTTCCCGCCGTGGAGGTGCGCAGGACGCTCGGGCCCAGCCGGTACGGCCGTGCGCCCGCCGCGGCGAAGGCCGCCAACTCCTCCGGCGAGACGCCCCCTTCGGGCCCCACGACGAGCACGATATGTCCCTCATGGGGCAGTTGAGCCGTCGCCAGGGGGTCGCTGCCCTCCTCGTGGAGCACGGCCGCGAGGTCGGCATCGGCGAGAAGTCGAGCAACCTCCTTGGTCGTCAACGCGTCCCCGACCTCGGGGAAGGTCAGCCGACGGGACTGTTTGCCCGCCTCGCGCGCGGTCGACCGCCACTTGCCGAGCGCCTTCTGCCCGCGCTCGCCCTTCCACTGGGTGATGCAGCGGGCGGCCGTCCACGGGACGATCGCGTCGACGCCCGTCTCGGTCATGGTCTCCACGGCCACCTCGCCGCGGTCGCCCTTGGGCAGCGCCTGGACGACGGTGATCCGCGGGCTCGGCGCCGCCTCGTGGCGTACGCCGTCGACCTCGACCAGCAGCCGGTCCTTCCCCTCGACGGCCGCCACGGTGCCCGATACGCCCGTACCGGCGCCGTCCGTGAGGATCACCGCCTCGCCGACCCGCAGCCGCTTCACCGCCACCGCGTGCCGCCCCTCGGGGCCCTCCAGCGCGATACGGGCCCCGGTGGCCGCTCCCGCGAGGGAGTCGGCCACGAACACCGGGGCGGTCACGACACCACGCCTCGCGAGTCGTGGAACCCGTACGCGGACCCTGTCGCGTTCAGCTCGACGGCCAAGGTCTCCACCAGCCGCGCGGCGGGCAGTTCACGCGCCAGCCGGTGCCCCTGCCCGGCCCACAGCGCCATGGCCTGCGGGTCGCCCTCCTTGGCCGCCGCCTTGCGCAGCCCGGAGGTGAGGTGGTGCAGCTGGGGGTAGGCGGCCGGGGCGTACGGGCCGTGGTCGCGGATGAACCGGTTGACCAGACCGCGGGCCGGGCGGCCGGAGAAGGCCCGGGTCAGCTCGGTCCGGCCGAACAGCGGATCGGTCATGGCCGCCTTGTGCAGGGCGTTCGCCCCCGACTCGGGGCACACCAGGAACGCGGTGCCCAGCTGCCCCGCGGCCGCGCCCGCAGCCAGCACCGCGGCGATCTGCGAGCCGCGCATCAGCCCGCCCGCCGCGATGATCGGGATCTGCACGGTCTCGCGCACCAGCGCGACCAGCGACAGCAGCCCGAGCACGGCGCCGGGGGCGTCGTCGGCCGGGTCGTTGCGGAAGCCGCCCTGGTGGCCACCGGCCTCCACGCCCTGGACGCAGACGGCGTCGGCGCCCGCCCACTGGGCGGTCTCCGCCTCCACCGGCGAGGTCACGGTGACGACGGTCCGGGTGCCCACCCGGGCGAACGCGTCCAGCACGGCGCGGGTGGGACAGCCGAAGGTGAACGAGACCACCGGGACCGGGTCGTTCAGCAGGATCGCCAGCTTGGCGTCGTACGCGTCGTCGGAGCCGGACTCCGGGTCGCCGAGCGCGGTCTGGTAGCGGGATGCCTCGCCCGCGATGCGGTCGGCGTAGACCGCGACGGCGGCCGGGTCGCTGGGCGCCTGCGGCATGAACAGGTTGACGCCGAAGGGGCGGCCGGTCAGCCCGCGCAGCTGCTTGATCTCCTCGTACATCGCCTCCGGCGTCTTGTAACCGGCGGCGAGGAAGCCGAGGCCCCCGGCCTCGATGACAGCGGCGGCGAGCTGCGGGCAGGAGGCCCCGCCCGCCATCGGAGCCTGCACGATCGGGTACCGAGCGAGATCGGTCAGCGCGGAGGACATGGGCACATGGTGCCATGCCCTCCGCGGCGATCCGTCACCGGATCAGCGTCCGCCGAAGGCGCTCACCGGCGGCGCCTACCGTCCGTTGAACGCGTCCTTCAGGCGCGAGAACAGCCCCTGCTGCCCCGGCTTGAACTCCCCGGTCGGGCGCTCCTCGCCGCGCAGCTTGGACAGCCGCCGCAGCAGCTCCTCCTGCTCCGGGTCGAGCTTGGTCGGGGTCGTCACCTCGACGTGGACGATCAGGTCGCCCCGGCCGCCGCCGCGCAGATGGGTGACGCCGCGCTGGTGCAGCGGGACCGACTGGCCGGACTGGGTGCCGGGCCGGATGTCGATCTCCTCCAGGCCGTCCAGCGTCTCCAGCGGCACCTTGGTGCCGAGGGCCGCCGCGGTCATCGGGATCGTCACCGTGCAGTGCATGTCGTCGCCGCGCCGCTGGAAGACGGGGTGCGGGACCTCGTGGATCTCCACGTACAGGTCGCCCGCCGGGCCGCCGCCCGGGCCGACCTCGCCCTCGCCCGCGAGCTGGATGCGGGTGCCGTTGTCCACACCGGCCGGGATCTTCACGGTCAGCGTGCGCCGCGAGCGGATCCGCCCGTCCCCCGCGCACTCCGGGCACGGGGTCGGCACCACGGTGCCGAAGCCCTGGCACTGCGGGCACGGCCGCGAGGTCATGACCTGGCCCAGGAAGGACCGCGTCACCTGCGAGACCTCACCGCGTCCGCGGCACATGTCGCACGTCTGCGCCGAGGTGCCCGGCGCCGCGCCCTCACCGCTACAGGTGGTGCACACCACCGCGGTGTCGACCTGGATGTCCTTGGTGGTGCCGAACGCGGCCTCGTTCAGCTCCACGTCGAGGCGGATCATGGCGTCCTGGCCGCGCCGGGTACGGGACCGCGGTCCGCGCTGCGAGGCGGTGCCGAAGAAGGCGTCCATGATGTCGGAGAAGTTGCCGAAGCCCGCGCCGAAGCCACCGGCGCCGCCGCCCGCGGCCGAACCCGACGGGTCCCCGCCCAGGTCGTAGACCTGCTTCTTCTGCGGATCCGACAACACCTCGTAAGCGGCGTTGATCTCCTTGAACCGCTCCTGGGTCTTCGGATCCGGGTTCACGTCCGGGTGCAGCTCACGTGCGAGCCGGCGGAATGCCTTCTTGATCTCGTCCTGCGAGGCATCGCGCTGCACGCCCAGGACTGCGTAGTAGTCCGTCGCCACTTACGACTCCGCCAGGATCTGTCCGACGTAACGTGCCACTGCGCGTACCGCTCCCATCGTTCCGGGGTAGTCCATGCGGGTCGGTCCGACCACGCCGAGTTTGGCGACGGCTTCGTCGCCCGAACCGTAGCCGACCGCGACGACCGAGGTGGAATTCAGCCCCTCGTGAGCATTCTCATGCCCGATGCGCACGGTCATACCCGAGTCTTTGGCCTCGCCGAGCAGCTTGAGGAGGACGACCTGCTCCTCAAGTGCCTCCAGCACGGGCCGGATCGTCAGGGGGAAATCATGCACGAAACGCGTGAGGTTCGCGGTGCCGCCGATCATCAGCCGCTCTTCGGTCTCCTCGACAAGCGTTTCGAGCAACGTCGCCAGCACGGTCGAGACCGTCCCCCGGTCCTCCTGCTCGAAGGACTCCGGAAGATCCTGCACCAATTGCGGCACATCCGCGAACCGCCGCCCCACGACCCGGCTGTTGAGCCGGGCCCGCAGATCCGCCAGCGAGTCGTCGCTGATCGGAGTCGGGCAGTCCACCATGCGCTGCTCGACCCGCCCGGTGTCGGTGATCAGCACCAGCATCACCCGGGCCACGGCCAGCGGCAGCAGCTCCACGTGCCGCACCGTCGAACGGGTCAGCGACGGGTACTGCACCACCGCGACCTGCCGGGTCAGCTGCGCCAGCAGCCGGACGGTGCGCCCCACCACGTCGTCGAGGTCGACGGCGCTGTCGAGGAAGTTCTGGATGGCGCGCCGCTCCGGAGCGGACAGCGGCTTCACTCCGGCCAGCCTGTCCACGAAGAGCCGGTAGCCCTTGTCCGTGGGGATGCGCCCGGCGCTGGTGTGCGGCTGGGCGATGAAGCCCTCGTCCTCCAGCGCCGCCATGTCGTTGCGCACCGTGGCCGGGGAGACCCCCAGCCGGTGCCGCTCGGTGAGCGCCTTGGAGCCGACCGGCTCCTCGGTGCCCACGTAGTCCTGGACAATGGCACGCAGCACTTCGAGTCTGCGTTCGCTGAGCACCCCGCGCACCTCCAGTCCAGCCGTGTCATCAGGTCGTCCTTCTGGCACTCAATGGTCACGAGTGCCAGAACCCCTCAGCCAGTGTACGGCGGGGTGCGGTGGCCACGGCAAGAGCCGCCCCCCGCCGGCGCCCCGGCCACACGTCACGCTATCGCTGTTGGAGCTAGCGTCTCGGTATGAAGACGTGTTGGGAAGAGGCAGGGTGGGAACAGCTCGCGCCCGATGTCGCCCGCCGACGGCTGCCGGACTGGGACTGCACGGTCGGCGTGGTCGTCGGCGATACGGACGTCCTCGTGGTGGACACCGGCTCGTCGCTGCGCGAGGGCGCGGCGCTGCGGGCCGAGATCACCCGGCTGACCGGCCGCCGGCCGACCCGGATCGCGCTCACCCATCCGCACTTCGACCATGTCCTGGGCACGGCCGCCTTCGCGGGCTGCGAGGTGTACGGGGCCACGGGTCTGGACGCCCTGCTGCGCCGCGACCGGGACGCGCTGCGCGAGGACGCGGTACGGCACGGGGTGGCCCCCGGCGCCGCCGCCGAGGCCGCCGATCACCTCGTACCGCCGCATCACGCGGTCTCCGGGGAGGTCACCCTCGACCTGGGCGGCCGGTCCGTGCTGCTGGCGAACGTGGGCCCCGGGCACACCGCCCATGACCTGGCCGTTCTGGTCCCGGGACGGCCGGAGGTGGTCTTCTGCGGCGATCTGGTCGAGGAGTCGGGCCCGCCCCAGGCCGGACCCGACGCGATCCCCGCCCACTGGCCCGCCGCCCTCGACCGGCTGATCGCCCTCGGCGGCGAGGACGCGCGGTACGTGCCGGGGCACGGGTCGGTCGTGGACGCGGCCTTCGTACGTGACCAACGCGACGAACTGGCCGCCCGCTTCGGCGTGTCCCGTTAACCCGCCGCGCTATCGTCATCCGGATGCGCAGCAGCCGACAGTACGACTCGGATCTGACCCCGCCCTGGAAGCGGCAGCAGCCCGCCCCCGAGGTGCCCGCGGACCCGGACCTCGTGGTCGAGGAGGTCACCACGGGGTTCTGTGGTGCCGTGATCCGCTGCGAGAAGACCGCGCAAGGGCCGACGGTCACCCTGGAGGACCGCTTCGGCAAGCACCGCGTCTTCCCCATGGAGCCGCGCGGCTTCCTCCTGGAGGGCCGCGTCGTCACCCTCGTGCGCCCGCGCGCGACGGCCCCCGGCGCGCCGCAGCGCACGGCCTCCGGGTCGCTCGCCGTCCCCGGCGCCCGGGCACGGGTCGCCCGCGCCGGGCGCATCTACGTGGAGGGCCGCCACGACGCGGAGCTGGTGGAGCGGGTCTGGGGCGACGACCTGCGCATCGAGGGCGTCGTCGTGGAGTACCTGGCGGGCGTCGACGACCTGCCCGCCATCGTGCGCGACTTCTCACCCGGCCCGGACGCCCGGCTCGGCGTGCTGGTGGACCACCTGGTGGCCGGGTCCAAGGAGTCCCGTATCGCCGAGCAGATCACCGACGAGAGCGTCCTGGTCGTCGGGCACCCCTTCATCGACGTGTGGGAGGCCGTGAAGCCGTCCTCGCTCGGCATTCCGGCCTGGCCGACGGTGCCGCGCGGCCAGGACTGGAAGACGGGCGTCTGCCGCGCGCTGGGCTGGCCGGAGAACACGGGCGCGGCGTGGCAGCGGATCCTGACCGCGGTCCACTCCTACAAGGATCTGCGGCCGGAGCTGCTGGGGCGGGTCGAGGAATTGATCGACTTCGTCACGGCGCCCCCGTCCGACCAGTCGACCTAGTCGACCACGTCCCGCACCACCGCGTCGGCCAGCAGGCGGCCCCTGAGGGTGAGCACGGCCCGGCCCTGCCCGTAGGGCTCCGGCTCCAGCAGGCCGTCCTCCAGCGCCCGCGCCGCGGCCGCCGCTCCGGCCGGGCGCAGCAGCTCCAGCGGGCACCCCTCGGACAGCCGCAGCTCCAGCAGGATCCGCTCGACCCGGCGCTCCTCGTCGGACAGCAGCTCCCGCCCGGCGCCCGGTGAGCGGCCCTCGCCGAGCGCCTGGGCGTACGCCCCGGGGTGCTTGACGTTCCACCAGCGCACCCCGCCGACGTGGCTGTGCGCGCCGGGTCCGGCGCCCCACCAGTCGGCGCCGCGCCAGTACAGCTCGTTGTGGCGGCACCGGCCCTGGGGCGAGGTCGCCCAGTTGGAGACCTCGTACCAGGCGAACCCCGCCGCCGACAGCATCTCCTCGGCGATCAGATACCGGTCCGCGTGGGCGTCGTCGTCGGTCATCGGCACCTCGCCGCGCCGGATCCGGCGGGCCAGCTGGGTGCCCTCCTCGACGATCAGCGCGTACGCCGACACATGGTCCGGGCCCGCGCCGAGCGCCGCCTCCAGGGAGGCCCGCCAGTCGTCGTCGCTCTCGCCGGGGGTCCCGTAGATCAGGTCCAGATTCACATGATCGAACCCGGCGGCCCGTGCCTCCGCGACGCAGGCCTCGGGGCGGCCGGGGGTGTGGGTGCGGTCCAGCACCTTCAGGACGTGCTGCCGGGCGCTCTGCATCCCGAACGACACCCGGTTGAACCCGGCCTCCCGCAGCGCCTCCAGATAGCGCGGATCGACCGACTCCGGATTGGCCTCGGTCGTGATCTCGGCCCCGTCCGCCAGCCCGAACTCGTCACGGATGGCCCCGAGCATCCGCCCGAGGTCCGCGGCCGCCAGCAGGGTCGGCGTGCCGCCGCCGACGAACACGGTCTCGACCGGCCGCGGATCGTCCCCCAGTACCTTCCGCGCGAGCCGCACCTCCTCCGCGACCTGCTCGGCGTAATTGTCCCGGGAGGCGAGCGCCCCGCCGGAACCGCGCAGCTCGGCGGCGGTGTACGTGTTGAAGTCGCAGTACCCGCAGCGGGTGGCGCAGTAGGGCACGTGCAGATAGAACCCCAGCGGCCGTCCCGCCGCCCCGGCCAGCGCGCCGGGGGGCAGCGCGCCGTCCTGGGGCATGGGGTCGCCGTCGGGCAGTACGGAAGGCATACGCCCCATTGTCCGCCATCCCGCGGCGCGCCCCGCCCCGCCCGCGGGGCGGGCTTCTACAGCGCCTTGAGCACCAGCATCGCCAGGTCGTCGTCCGGCGGCTCCACGGCGAACTCGTCCACCGCCCGCCGCACCCGCTCCGCGACCTCCCGGGCGCTGAGCCCCGCGCAGCCCGCGAGCACCGACGCGAGGCCGTCCTCGTCGTCGAACTGGCGGCTGCCGGAACGGTGCTCCGTCACCCCGTCCGTCACGCACAGCAGGGTCTCGCCGGGCGCGAGATCGAACGTTTCACTCTCGTACGCGGCCTCCTCCACCACGCCGAGGAGTATCTGCGGCACGGCGACCGTCCGAACCGTTCCATCGGGCTGGAGGACCAGCGGCAGCGGATGGCCCGCGCTGGCCAGCGTGCACCGCACCCCGCCCTCGCTGCCCTGCCCGAGCGGCACCAGCTCCCCGTACAGCAGCGAGAGGAACCGCGCCGGGCCGCCGCCCGGCGGCAGGCCCGCGCCGCCCGGGTCGGCGCCGCCCGCCGCCTCGACCGCCTCGACGGCCTCCCCCACGGTCTCCTCGCCCAGCAGCTGGTTGAGGCGGTCGAGGACCTCCCCCACGTCGTAGCCCTCGCGGGCCAGCAGCCGCAGCCAGGGCCGCACCAGGCCGGTCACCACGGCCGCCTCGGGGCCGTTTCCGCAGACGTCGCCGAGGACGAAGCACCAGCGCCCGTCACCGGCCGGGAAGACGTCGTAGAAGTCGCCCCCGGCCGAGATGTCGCCGGTCGGCTCGTACACGACGGCCGATTCCACGCCGGGGATCCGGGCGATCCCGGACGGCAGCAGCCCCCGCTGGAGCACCCGGCTGATGGTGGCCTGGCGCGTGTAGCGCCGGGCGGAGGCGAGGGCGAGCGCGACGCGGCGCGCGAAGTCCTCGATCAGGCCGACGACTTCGTCCGGCATGCGCACCAGCCCGGCCCGCCCCAGCAGCAGCGTGCCCAGCGCGCGCCCGCCCGCGATCAGGCGGCAGGCGAGCGCCGCGCCCCCGGGCCCGTACGCCGCGGGGTCGGCCGGCCACGGCCAGTCCAGCGCGCCGCCGCGCGCGGTCGCGGGCAGCTGGGGCGGCTCCTTCTCCAGCACCTGTTTGAGCCCCTCCATGCGGCTCTCGCTGGCGTGCCAGACCCGGGCCAGCCGCGGCGGCCCGCCGCCGGTGTCGAGCCAGATCGCGCACCAGTCGGCGAGCCGGGGCACCAGCAGCTGTCCGGCGAGCGAGGTGACCATCTCCTCGTCGAACTGCCCGGCGAGCAGGTCGGACGCCTCGGCGAGGAAGGACAGCGCGCCGTGCCGGGTCCACTCCGGATCGGCGCGGCGGGCGGGCACCCGGCGCGGCGCGGGGGCGACGATCTCCGTACCGCGCGAGGCCCACGGGGGCGCGAGGTCCCCGGCCAGGGGCTCCTCGGGCACCACCGGGTCGGCGGCGGCCCTGACCGACACCTGGAACCACACCGTCTTGCTGAACCGCCGGTACGTCGTCCCCCACGCCTCGGCGATCTCGGCGACGAGCCGCAGCCCGTGGCCTCCGGCGCACTCCGCGCCGTCCGCGTCGACCGGCGGATCGCCGCGCAGCACCCGGCTGGGGTGGTGGTCGGTCACCTCCACGACGAGGGAGGGCGGTTCGCCCTCGTGGCTGGACACATCGAGCGCGCAGCACACTTCGACCGCGGTGCCCGCGTGCACCACGGCGTTGGTGACCAACTCGCTCACCAGCAGGACGGCCTCGTCCGCGACCCGGTCGGTGATCCGGTCGGCGGACGGTACGTCGAGCGCGACCCACTCGGCGAGCGCGGCGCGCACGAACCGGCGTGCCGCGGAGGCCGCGAGCGGGCTGCCGGGCAGGCTCGCGCGGGCCGAGGCGCTGGTACGGACGGGACCGATTCCCCCGACCGGCAGAGCCACCCCGCCTGCGGATGCAGACGGGGTGGAAGATGACGTCCCCACTGTGCGGCTCCTGAGAAGCTCCGTCATATGCGCCGTATCCGGCACGGACAGAGTGACAGACGGACCGCCGTTATATGCACCGAGTCACGCAAGTTAACTGTGTTGAGGGGAAAAATCGTGCGTACGCCGGGCCTGTTCCGGTAAAGAACCCCCGGCCGCATCGGGGGTTCGGCGCGGAGTCGAGCGGTGGGTGACGTCGTGCCGGAAGCGGGGGCCGGCGCCGGGCGGGGACCGGCGCCGACCCCGCCGTCAGGCCTCGCGCGTACCGGCGTACATGTCCTCGATCAGGGCCTTGTACTCGCGTTCCACCACGGGACGCTTCATCTTCAGACTCGGCGTCAGCTCGCCGTGCTCCACGTCCAGATCACGCGGCAGCAGCCGGAACTTCTTGATCGTCTGCCACCGTTGCAGCCCCTCGTTGAGCCGCTGCACATAGCCGTCGATCAACTCCCGCACCGCTGCGGTGTCCACGACTTCGGCGTAGGACTTCCCCGCCAGGCCGTGCTCCTGCGCCCAGCCCATGATGGTCGGTTCATCGAGGGCGATCAGCGCGGTGCAGTAGTTGCGGTCGGAGCCGTGCACCAGGATGTTGGAGACGAACGGGCACACCGCCTTGAACTGGCCCTCGACCTCCGCCGGGGCGACGTACTTCCCGCCCGAGGTCTTGATCAGGTCCTTCTTGCGGTCGGTGATCCGCAGATAGCCGTCGGGCGACAGCTCCCCGATGTCGCCGGTGTGGAACCAGCCGTCGGACTCCAGCACCTGCGCGGTCAGCTCGGGCAGCCCGTGGTAGCCCTGCATGATGCCGGGGCCGCGCAGCAGCACCTCGCCGTCGTCGGCGAACCGCACCTCCAGGCCCGGGAATGCCTTGCCGACCGTACCGGTGCGGTAGTCCGGCGGGTTGAGGAAGCTCGCGGCGCTGGACTCGGTGAGCCCGTACCCCTCCAGGATGTTGATCCCGGCGCCCGCGAAGAAGTAGCCGATCTCGGGGGCCAGCGCGGCCGAACCGGACACGGCGGCGCGCAGCCGCCCGCCGAACGCCTCGCGCAGCTTGGCGTAGACGAGCTTGTCGGCGGCGGCGTGCTGGGCCTTGAGGCCGAACGGCACGGACGCGGTGCCGGTGCGGCGGAAGTTGTCCTGGGAGATCTTGGCGTAGTCGCGGGCGACCCCGGCCGCCCACTGGAAGATCTTGTACTTGGCGCCGCCGCCCTCGCGGGCCTTCTGCGCCACCCCGTTGTAGACCTTCTCGAAGATCCGCGGCACGCCGCACATATAGGTCGGCCGGACCACCGGCAGATTCTCGATGATCTTGTCGACCCGGCCGTCCACCGCGGTCGTATGTCCGACGTAGATCTGCCCCGCCGTCAGCACCTTGCCGAAGACATGCGCGAGAGGCAGCCACAGGTACTGCATGTCGTCCGGGTAGAGCAGCCCCTCCTGGGTACCGATGGCGATCGCCATGTAGGACCAGGAGTCATGCGCCAGCCGTACGCCCTTGGGGCGGCCGGTGGTGCCGGAGGTGTAGATGAGCGTCGCCAGCTGATCGGCGCGCAGCGCGTCCGTACGCTCCCGTACCGCGTCGGGGTGCTCGTCCAGGTGCGCCGCACCGCGCTTCTCCAGCTCGGCGAGGGAGAGCACCCAGCCCTCCGGGTCGTCCCCGGCGGGCGTCGCGTCCTCGGCCTCGATCACCACCACATGGGCGAGGTCGGGCAGCTCGTCGCGCTTCTCGCGGACCTTGGCCAGCTGGGCGCCGTCCTCGGCGATCAGGACCCGGCTGCCGGAGTCGGCGAGGATGAAGGCGGTCTCCTCGGCGTTGGTGCTCGGGTAGACCGTGGTGGTCGCCGCGCCCGCGCACAGCACGCCGAGGTCGCCGAGGATCCATTCGACGCGGGTCGAGGAGGCGAGCGCCACCCGCTCCTCGGGGCGGACGCCGAGGGTGATCAGCCCGGCGGCGATGGCGAAGACGCGATCCGCGCTTTCGCGCCAGGTCAGCGGCCGCCACTCGTCGGGACCCCGGCCGGAGGCGGGCGGCACGGGATAGCGGTACGCCTCCTTGTCCGGCGTCGCCTCGACGCGCTGGAGGAAGTGCGTCGCCAGGGACGGCGGCCGGTTCTCGAGCAGATTCTGGGTGTCGGTCACGGCATCCTCCGGGTCCCGCCTCAGTGCTTGGTGACTCGCGAGTAACCTTCGCGTGGCGATCAGAGTAAGGGCCGAAACCGTACTGCGTAAGGGGTTCCGGGCCATGTAGTTCAAATAGGGAGGTGCGTTCAAATAGGGAGGTGCGTTCAAACGATGAGGAACCGCGGGGGTTCCCTCATGCATCGAGCGTCACACGACAACGGGCCCGGCGCTCACTGCGCACCGGGCCCGTTCGCCTACGACTACTTCTTCCCCTTGGCGTCGCCGCCGCCTCCGTCATCGGAGGACAGCACCGCGATGAAGGCCTCCTGCGGCACCTCCACGCTGCCGACCATCTTCATCCGCTTCTTGCCTTCCTTCTGCTTCTCCAGCAGCTTCCGCTTACGGGAGATGTCACCGCCGTAGCACTTGGCGAGGACATCCTTGCGGATGGCCCGGACGGTCTCCCGGGCGATGACCCGGGAGCCGATGGCGGCCTGGATCGGCACCTCGAAGCTCTGCCGCGGGATCAGCTCGCGCAGCTTGGCGACCAGCCGCACGCCGTACGCGTACGCCTTGTCCTTGTGGGTGATCGCGGAGAACGCGTCGACCTTGTCGCCGTGCAGCAGGATGTCGACCTTGACCAGGTCGGAGGCCTGCTCGCCGGTGGGCTCGTAGTCCAGCGAGGCATAACCGCGGGTCTTGGACTTCAGCTGGTCGAAGAAGTCGAAGACGACCTCGGCGAGCGGAAGCGTGTAGCGGATCTCGACCCGGTCCTCGGAGAGGTAGTCCATGCCGAGCAGCACGCCGCGGCGGTTCTGGCACAGCTCCATGATCGCGCCGATGAACTCGCTGGGGGCGAGGATCGTGGCCCGGACGACCGGCTCGTGCACCTTGTCGACCTTGCCCGCGGGGAACTCGCTGGGGTTGGTCACCGTGTGCACGGCGCCGTCCTCCATGTCCACCCGGTAGATCACGTTGGGCGCGGTGGCGATCAGGTCGAGGTTGAACTCGCGCTCCAGGCGCTCACGGATGACCTCCAGGTGCAGCAGCCCGAGGAAGCCGACCCGGAAGCCGAAGCCGAGGGCGGCGGAGGTCTCCGGCTCGTAGACCAGCGCGGCGTCGTTGAGCTGGAGCTTGTCCAGGGCCTCGCGCAGCACCGGATAGTCCGAGCCGTCCAGCGGATACAGCCCCGAGAACACCATCGGCTTGGGGTCCTTGTAGCCGCCCAGCGGCTCCTCGGCGCCCTTGGTGAACTGGGTGATCGTGTCGCCGACCTTGGACTGGCGGACGTCCTTCACACCGGTGATCAGATAGCCCACCTCGCCGACGGACAGCCCGTCGGAGGCGGTCATCTCGGGTGAGTTCGTGCCGATCTCCAGCAGCTCGTGGGCGGCGCCGGTGGACATCATCCTGATGCGCTCACGCTTGTTGAGCGTGCCGTCGACGACCTTCACGTACGTCACGACACCGCGGTACGCGTCATAGACGGAGTCGAAGATCATCGCGCGGGCGGGCGAGTCCTTGACCCCCACCGGCGGCGGGACCAGCCGCACCACGGTGTCCAGCAGCTCGTCCACGCCCTCGCCGGTCTTGGCGGAGACCTTGAGCACGTCGGAGACGTCGCAGCCGATCAGATGCGCCAGCTCGGCGGCGTACTTCTCGGGCTGGGCGGCCGGGAGGTCGATCTTGTTGAGGACCGGGATGATCGTGAGGTCGTGTTCCATCGCCAGATAGAGGTTGGCGAGGGTCTGGGCCTCGATGCCCTGGGCCGCGTCGACCAGCAGGATGCAGCCCTCACAGGCCGCCAGCGAACGCGAGACCTCATAGGTGAAGTCCACGTGGCCAGGGGTGTCGATCATGTTGAGGACATGAGTGACCGGCTTCGGGCTCGCCTGGTCCTCGGTGAGCGCCCAGGGCAGCCGGACCGCCTGGGACTTGATCGTGATGCCGCGCTCGCGCTCGATGTCCATGCGGTCGAGGTACTGCGCGCGCATCTGTCGCTGCTCGACCACGCCGGTCAGCTGAAGCATGCGGTCGGCAAGCGTCGACTTGCCGTGGTCGATGTGCGCGATGATGCAGAAGTTACGGATCAGAGCCGGGTCGGTACGGCTCGGCTCCGGCACATTGGTAGGGGTCGCGGGCACGCAGCGTCCTGTGTCTAGGCGGGACTCGGTGTTCTCAGTTCCCCCATGGTCCCATGAACGGCAACCGCTTCCGGGTTTGGGAGGCCACCAGCGCTGCTGGTAATCTGGCCGACTGTGTCTTACGCGCCCCTCTCGCGCGGGACACACGCGCACGACAGACAGCAAAAACCAACGAACCTGCGAAGGCTCTTTACGTGGCGAACATCAAGTCCCAGATCAAGCGGAACAAGACGAACGAGAAGGCGCGTCAGCGCAACAAGGCCGTCAAGTCCGAGCTGAAGACCGCCATCCGCCGGACCCGCGAGGCCGTGGCCGCCGGTGACGCCGAGAAGGCCACCGCCGCCGCCCGCGCCGCCGCGCGCAAGCTCGACAAGGCCGTCAGCAAGGGCGTGCTCCACAAGAACAACGCCGCCAACAAGAAGTCGGCGCTCGCGCAGCAGATCGCCGGCCTCAAGGGCTGACCCTTCCGGGCCACCCGCACGGGTGACCCACCGGGGCGACACCTCGCCCCCACCCCGCCGTGGGGAACGTCCGAGCCCTCTACCTCGGACCACGGACAGCCTTCGTAGTACGCCACGCTACGTTCAATGCCCCCGGGCCCACTCCGGGGGCATTGCTGTGTCCGGACCCCGTGCATCCGGACCCCGGTGCATCCGGCCCCCTCTCGCCTCCGGCTCCTCCCTGCCTTGCCTCCGGATCCTCCCTGCGCAGCGCGGGGTTTTTGGCGTTTCTTCGGGTATGTTCACGTCATGTCGATACCGGGGGAGACACCCAATCCGTACGGGCCGCCGCAGCCACCTCAGCCGCCGCTCCCGCCACAGCAGCACGCTCAGTCCCAGCCGCCGTCTCAGCAGAGCGCGCCGCCGCCCGGCTCCTACGGACAGCCGCCGCAACCGCCACAGCCTCCGCCGCACGCCGCCCCGTCGCCGCACGCCCCGGCGTATGCGCAGCCGACCATGCCGGGGGTGCCTACGGTCCCCGGGCCCGCGGGGCCCGGAGGGCCCGGAGGGCAGATGGGCGGCGGGTACGGGCCGTACGCCGCGCCCGCCCCGCCCCCGCCCGGCGGCGGGGCCGGAGGCGGAAAGGGCTGGCTGTGGGCGCTCGGCGGGGCCGTCGTCGCCTCGGCGGTCTGGGCGGGCGTGGTCTTCGCGACCGGAGGGTTCGGCGGCGCGCCGGAGGCCGACCTCGCGGGCTACACCTACACGCGCAATCTGTGCGCCTCGACCGACCTCAAGGCCATCGAGGACGCCGGATACGAGCAGAAGGACGCCAGCGGATCGTCGTCGAATCCGCGGCACAGCGCCTCCCGGGACCCGGCCCTGGACTCGATGACCTGCCAGATCGACTTCGAGCCGACCGGCGCGTCCAGCAGCGACTACTCCTCGGAGTGGCTCTCCACGACGGCCGGTCTGCACCGGAAGACCAACCCGGAGCCGGAGTTCGAGGCCCAGTACCGGCAGTACGAGGACCAGCGGACCTCCAGCTACACCTACAAGGTGAACGAGGTGGACGGCCTCGGCGACGAGGCGTACGTCGTCACCCAGCAGAGCACCAGCAGCAGCGACACCGGGGCGTATGTGATCCTCGGCGTGCGGGAGGGCTGGATGACCTACCAGTCGACGTGGTCGGAGTACGTATCCAGCTCATCGAGCGACGACCCCATGACGGCGGACGAGGCCACCGAGATGCTCGAAAAGAGCGCCCGGGCGACCCTGGCGAAGATGAGGGAGTAGGGCCGGATCTGAGCTGGCAGGGCAGGTCTAGGAACGGCCCGCGCGGGCGGCACGGGCGATGGTGACGACGGCCTTCTCCAGGGCGTATTCCGGATCGTCGCCACCGCCCTTGACGCCCGCGTCGGCCTCGGCGACCGCGCGCAGCGCGATCGACACCCCGTCCGCCGACCAGCCGCGCATCTGCTGCCGGACCCGGTCGATCTTCCAGGGCGGCATGCCCAGCTCACGGGCCAGATCACCGGGGCGGGCACCGCGCGGGGCGGAGGCCAGCTTGCCGATGGCGCGGACCCCCTGGGCCAGGGCGCTGGTGATCAGCACCGGAGCCACGCCCGTGGCCATCGCCCAGCGCAGCGCCTCCAGCGCCTCGGCCGCCCGCCCCTCGACGGCACGGTCGGCGACGGTGAAGCTGGACGCCTCGGCCCGGCCCGTGTAGTAGCGGCCGACGACGGCCTCGTCGATCGTGCCCTCGACATCCGCGGCGAGCTGGGACACCGCGCTGGCCAGCTCGCGCAGATCGCTTCCGATGGCGTCCACCAGCGCCTGACAGGCCTCCGGTGTCGCGGACCGGCCGCTGGTGCGGAACTCCGACCGGACGAACGCCAGCCGGTCGGCGGGCTTGGTCATCTTCGGGCACGCCACCTCGCGCGCCCCGGCCTTGCGTGCGGCGTCGAGCAGCCCCTTGCCCTTGGCTCCCCCGGCGTGCAGCAGTACCAGGGTGATCTCCTCGGCGGGGGCGCCGAGATAGCCCTTCACGTCCTTGATCGTGTCGGCCGAAAGATCCTGTGCGCTGCGCACCACCACGACCTTGCGCTCCGCGAAGAGCGACGGGCTGGTCAGCTCGGCGAGGGTGCCGGGCTGGAGCGCGTCGGGCGTGAGGTCGCGCACATCGGTGTCGGGGTCGGCGGCACGGGCCGCCGCCACGACCTGCTGCACGGCGCGGTCGAGCAGCAGGTCCTCCTGGCCCACGGCGAGCGTCACCGGGGCGAGGGGGTCGTCGGTCGTCGTCTTCCTGGCCATCGCGGTCCAGCATCCCACGGACCGCTGACAGCCCGGTCTTCGCTATGGCCGACAATGTTCCGGTGATCGATGGAGGACTGAACGGCGTACGGCATGTGCTGGTGCTCCCCGACCGCGACGCGGCGGAGGAGGTGGCCGAGGCGCTGCCCGAGCGCTTCGGCGTCGCGGAGGAGCCCCAGCTGGTGCGCGATGCCCTGGCAGGTGAGGACGACGCCGAGGACGCCCAGTGGCTGGTGGTCGTCGAGGACCCGGCCACCCGGCTGGACCCGGCCGCGCTGGACGCCCTCGCCGAGGAGTACGAGGGCTGGCTGGAGACCGACTGACCGCCCGGACACGTCCTGGCCCGCCCCCTCCGTCCACTACCGGTCAGCCGTCCCCCTCCTCGGCCAACCGGGGCAGCGACTCCAGCGCCTTGCCGGTGCGGATCTCGACAACCTTGCCCAGCCCGCCCGCTCCACTTTTCCCGCGCCACCTCCGCGCACCGGGGGTGGGCCTCCGGGGAGACCAGCCGCCCGCCTCGGGCAGCGCTCTGGCCAGCCAGATCGTGCTGTACCCGCCCAGGGTGCGGCTCGGACGGCGAATTGGGGGTCGCCACCGCCCCATGGCCTTCGGCCGCCGCGCCGCCCCCGGTGCCCCCGTCGCCCCCTGCTCCCGGCGACCACCGCCCGCAGCCGCGGGCCGGTCACCGCGATCGGCCCGTCCCGATCGGTCCGCAGCACGGCGGCGCCCCGGGCCCTCAGGGCCGCCACGGTGCGGGGCGACGGATGTCCGTACGGGTTGTCCGCGCCGCAGGAGATCAGGGCGATCCGCGGGTGCAGCCGGTGGATCAGCCGCGGGTCCTGGTAGGCCGAGCCATGGTGGGCGACCTTGAGCACATCAACCGGGGGCAGGGCCGGATGCGCCATCAGCAGCGCCTGCTGGGCGGGCGGTTCCAGGTCACCGAGGAGCAGCAGGGTGAGGCCCGCCGTACGGACCAGAAGGGTCACACTCGCGTCGTTCGGCCCCTCCTGCACCGGGGCATCGGCCGGGGTGTCGTGGGCGGGCCACAGGACCTCCCAGGACAGCGGACCCGACCGGCGCCGCTCCCCCGGCCCGGCTGTCACCACCGGCACCCGCGCCGCCGCGGCCCCGCGCCACACGGCCGCGGCCTGGCCGGGCGGCTCCGCCAGGCCGGTCGTCTCGATCGCCCCCACCGAGCGGCCGCGCAGCACACCGGACAGCCCGGCCACATGGTCGGCGTGATCATGTTCTCCACGATCCGTATGTCTCATGAGACAACGGCTGTCCGGCGCACTCAGGCGTGATGTGGAGCTCGTCGGAACAAGGCCGTCGTCGGGTCGATGCAGCGGTGAGACATCAGAGATCCTCAGGAGAGCGTGATGCAGATCACACGCTAAGGGTTTGTTTGGTGCTACCGCGGATGGGTGTGTACTCCGAGATTTGTTCTCGCAGATCAGCGATGTCGATGCCCAGGCGTTCGGCTGTCTCGGGAAGCCGGATGCCGGGTACTACGGCGGCGAGTCGGATTGCGTCCTCGTGCAGTGCGCACTGCAGCGGGGTGGCGTCCCGTAGGTGTGCTCGTGCCTGTGATGCAGCGTCGCTAATGAGTGCGTGGATCTGCTCTCGCTCAGGTGCGGGTGCGGGAGGAGCCGTCGAGGCCGGGAGGCTGGGTACCGGTTCGTCGGTCAGTTCGGGTGTGTAGGTGGGCAGCAGAGGTGGTTCGGCGCATTCGCGGTACCAGGCCCATGCGTGGTGGGCGGGAATGTGGATCTTTCCGCGGGGCGTCGTGCGGGTGGTGGTGACCGGCTGGTCCGCGCTGGCGGCGGGGGGCTGCGCGGGGTGTTCGGGGAGCCCGCGCAGGGTGGCGAAGTCGGTGGGGCGGCTGGTCAGGCGTGCGGTGACGGCGTGGGTGAGGGCGGCGATGTGGCGGCACGGTGGGGTTCCGCAGTCGCAGCTGAAGGTGATCTCTTCGGGCGCGGGCTGGGCGGGAACACCGCCGGTGTGGCCTGGGTTTGTCAGGCAGTCGGGGAGCTTGCCAGTGCGTACTGCTTGGAGGTGGCCGCAGGTGGGTGAGGCTGCTTGCCAGGCGGTGATCTGGTCGTCGGTGAAGACCGGCAAGGTGATCGTCGGGTGTGCTGGTGTTGCACGGTGACGGTCGGTGGCCGTGGCTCTGGCGCGGCCGGGGGCGACGGTGAGGTGGGTGAGGCCGCCTGCGGTCAGGTCGTTGTGGCCGGCGAGCCAGAGGGCCTCGTCACCGATGGCGGCGCGCAGGAGGGTCTCCCAGGTGCGGGCCCATGTGTTGAGGGTCATCGCTGTGCTCCCAGGGCGATCAGGTCGACGATCTGGTCGTCGGTGAGTTCAGTGAGAGCGGAGTAGCCGTCGGCGAGGACGGCGTCGGCAAGGGCCCGTTTGTGCTTGAGGAGCTCGTCGACGCGGTCCTCGAGGGTGTTCTCCGTGATGAGCGGGTGCACCGTGACGGTGCGCTGCTGGCCCAGGCGATGGGCGCGGTCGATGGCCTGGCTCTCCTTGGCCGGGTTCCAGGGGCGGTCGAAGAGCACGACGTGGTTGGCCTGGGTGAGGGTGAGGCCGGTGCCGCCGGCTTTGACAGTCATGACCATGAGCTGGCCAGAGCGGGCCTGGAAGGTGTCGATGATGCGCTGGCGCTCGCGGACGGAGGGGATGTCGCCGCTGTAATAGAGAGGGTCGTGGCCGTGGCTGCGCAGGTGCCGCAGGAGGAGCTTGGCCATGGACCGGTACCGGGTGAAGATCAGCGTGGATTCCTCGGGCGCGGTCAAGGTGGGGAGCAGGTCCTCGAGTGCGCCGATCTTGCCGGACCGGGCTGCCGCCTGCTCGGGGTCGTACTCGTCCTCCAAGGGGTCTTTGTGGTACTGGGCGGGCGAGTTGCAGATCTGCTGCAGCTTGTTGAACAGCTCCAGCAGCAGGCCCTTGCGGTGAACTCCGTGGGCTTCGCGGATCTCCTGGAACGTGTCGTCGGCGGTCTGCTGGTAGAGGTTGATCTGTTCCTGGGTGAGGCTGACGACGCGCGGCCGGATGTCCTTGGGCGGCAGCTCGGTGAGGATGCCCGGGTCGCTCTTGCGCCGGCGCAGCATGAACGCGCTCATGAGGCCGGACAGCCGTGCGGTGCGCTCACTGTCGGCGATGTTGTCCTCGATGGGGCGGGCGAACTGGTCGCGGAAGACGCGCTCGGTGCCGAACAGCCCGGGGTTGAGCCAGTCCATGAGGGCCCACGCCTCGGTGAGGTTGTTCTCGACCGGGGTGCCGGTCAGGGCGACCCGGACGTTGGTCTTGATGCGGCGCAGGGCGCGGGCGGTGGCGGTGCGGTGGTTCTTGACCATCTGGGCTTCGTCGGCGACGACGAGGTCGAAGGACATGAGGGCCAGCAGGTCGATGTCGCGGCGGAGCGTTTCGTAGCTGGTGATGATGATTGTGCGGTCGGTGGCGTCTTCGAGGGTGCGGTCGGCTCCCAGGTAGCGCAAGGTCGGCACGGTCGGGGCGAACCGGTGGGCTTCGCGTTCCCAGGTGATGACGACAGAGGCCGGGCAGATGATCAGGGTGGGTCCGGTGGCGGCGGTGGTGGTTTCCCGGCGGTGCAGGTGCAGTGCGAGAGCGGTCAGCGTTTTACCCAGGCCCATGTCGTCGGCAAGCATCGCGCCGAAGCCGGCGTCGGTGGTGTTCGCCAACCAGGCCAGGCCGAGTTGTTGGTAGTCGCGCAGGGTTGCCTGCAACGTTTCCGGCTCGGGGACGGGTGTAGTGTGCGAGCCGGTGCGCAGAAAGTCCACGAGACCGGCAAGAAAGGCAGTCGGCTCGCACGGCACAGCCTGACCGTCGACGTCGATGGACCCGGTCAGGGACGCGCGCAGGGCCTGGCCCGAGGGGATCGGGCCGATGTTTCGGTTGGCGGCACGGCGTGCGGTGTCTTCGTCGACCATCACCCACTGGTCACGCACCTTGGCCAGTGGCCGTGCCGCCTTGCCGATGTCGTCCATCTCCTGATCGGAGAGGTCGGCGTCGCCCAGTGACACCTGCCACCGGCCGTCCAGCACGTCGTCGAGGGAGAACCGCGGCCTCGGCACGGCCGAGGACGGATCGGCTGTTGCCCCGACCACGACGCGAGTGCGCAGCAGGCTGGTCCACTGCTGCTCCCAGTACACGCTCAGGCCGGCCCGCTCCAGTTGGTCCCGTGTGGCGCCCAGCAGTAGGACGGCCTCGCCGGCGAGCAGCGTGAACCGGTCAGGTACCGGGCACTCCAGTAGCCGTCCGGCCGGCTCCCATACCTCGGCGATGCGCCGCAGCCGCCGGCGGATGTGCCCCACCAGGGCCTCGTCTCCGGCGACCTTGGCGGCCGGGTGGGACAGCTGCTGGCGGTTGTCCACAGTGGGCTGGGCGATCAGCAGCTCAGCCCACAGCAGTTCCGTGTCGTCGGGGCTGGAGCTCTTCGGGGCGTGTACGGACAGCTTCAAATCCACCGGCGGCACCTCGGCGCGATCGTCCTCGGCGCGGTCGGCCCACTGGTGCAGAGCGGAACTGCGCTGCTGGCGCGGAATGGGGGCGGCGAAGGGCGTGCTGCCCAGGACAGCCGAGGCGCCGGGACCACGCAGCATCCCTTCGGCGACCGCGTCGAGCCCGGCGCGGACCGCGACGCGCGGAGCCCACAACTGGTAGGGCCGGGTGTCGGTGGCCGCCCCGCAGTGCGCGGAAGGCACCATGGCTTGACGCAACTGCCGCGCGTGGTTGCGTTCGCGCTCGTTGAGCGGGCCCAGGCTCCACACATCGACGCCATGGCTGTCCAGCGTCGGATACACCCGGCCGTCGGCCACCACAGCCAGCCCCAGCCTGATCGCCTGACGCCACAGCCGCGCGGACGGAGCGAGATGGTCACCGTCGACTGTCCGGGCCATGGCGTTGGCCAGCAGCCGTACGGGTACCTGCCAGCATTCGACCGGCCGGGGGCCGACCGCGAGGCCCTGGCCGGGCAGGACGAGATCGGCAGTGCAGCATCTGATCGGCTTGTGGCAGGAGGCGTCCAGCGGGGCCCCGTTGACGCAGTAGAGCAGGAAACGGCCCGCGCCGTCCTGCAGGTCGAGCGTGATCTCCAGGCCCTGCTGCAGCAGTTCGACCAGCGTGTCCTCGGCGGCTGCCGCCTCATCGCGGCGAGCGAGGGGACCGGCCGGACTCCGGTGTGCACCGATACCCGCACCAGCGGCCGCCGCGGCCGCCAGCTCCCGGGCAGCGGGAACACTGCCCTCACGGCTGGGGCCCTCCACAGGGGTGGCCAGCAATTCGATCATCGCCTCAGCGGCCTGGCGTTGCGCATCGCGCTTGTTGGGCCCGTGACCGACAGTCTCCAGCCACTCCGCGTGAACCTTGCAGGTGACCCGTGCGGCGAACCCGGCGGGGTCCTTGGCGGGATCCTCGATGCTCAACTTGCTGATCTTGCCCGTCTGCTTGAGCTCGTTCAGCAACATCAACGGGTTCTTCCCGCCGAGTTCGGGCACCGGAATGCGGCCCAGGCGCAGACCGCGGCCCGCCTTCACCGCGCGCTGAACACTCTCCAGCAGATGACGCGCGGCCGCCAGCCGTGTGCTAGCGCGGCCGAGCCCCCGCCCGGTGACGCTAAGCAGCTCACCACGGTGCACGCACGCGGCCACGCACACGAACAACGGCTCCAGCCCCGTGATGCCGGGCGCACTCGTGAAGACGAGGTCACCGATCTCACCGGACTCCGCCAGGACCTTCAGCTGTGCCTGCGGATCCCTCTCCGGCCCAGGCCCGTTGCCCGCCTTCGGGCGCGGCCCCGCAGCCTGAACCGGCAGCGGCGCCTGTACCGGAAGGCCAGCCAGCTGAGCCAACAGCCGAAGTGCGGCAGTCCCACGCGCCAGCCGCTTGTTGTTACGCCAAGGACCGAGCTCACTGACCTCCTCCCCGTCGACAACGCACATCGCGCGCATCCTGAACAGCGGCGGATCGCTCTTGCGGACCTCTTCCGCATAGGACGGCGTCGGCCCATAGCGCAGTGACTGGTGCAGGGTCAGCACCGCCACGGCGACGGCGGGATCGTGCGCCGCCGCCAGAGCCGCCTCGCGAGCGGGCTGCCATGCTGCTGCCCTGGCGGTGAACAGGACGGCGTGCAGGTCGCGCGGGATCAGCTCTCCTGCGTTGATCCGCAGTACGATCTCGGCCACCTCCGCGGGCGCGATCTGGGGGCGGTCCAGCGCCTCCTTCAGACGAGTCGGGAAGGACACGTCCCGGGCCTGAGTCGATGGCGAGGAGGATGAGAAGCGGCCGGCCGGCACCCACCCGGACAGGGTGCCGTCCTGCTCGACCGGCTCGGCTCCGCAGAGGTGTCCGAGCAGGCTCACGGCCGCGCTCTGATGGGCGGCCTTGCGGCTGGGGCGCGTCACCACAGCACCGTGGGCGTTCGCACCGGGCTGCCGCCACCCGGCTTGAGCGCTGAACAGCTGCGGGTTCGAACCGGACACCTCGCGCATCACGAACGCCGACGGAATTCCGATGTCCTGGCAGTGGGCGTGGAGCACGGATGCGGCCAGTTCGGGGCGCGCCGAGACGATCGCCCACGCACCGGAGACGGCCGCCTGGGCGGACGGGAGCGACGATGCCCGCATCAGCAGCAGGCGCAGATCCTTGATGCCGAGGCGTCCGGAACCGCCACGTGCCGCGGCCTCGGCGGCGAGTCCGGCAGGCACATGGCGGTTCTCCCACGCTGCCTCCAGCAGCCGGGAGAACACATGCGGATCCACCGACTCGAGATCAACACGGGAACCAGACGCGGGATGCAGCACACGAACGGCGGGACTCGACGGACTGGGGGGTACGGAGGCCATCTCAACCCTCACGGAGAAACACGAAGAAATGGGACGAACGACAGCAAAGCACCTTCAACGTGGCGGCTTCTCCAGCAGGCAAGATCCGCCGCAGCATGGAGCAGGATGCCGTTGACCAGCACGTTCTCGCGCACGGCGGCCAGCAGAGAGAACCAGAACACACCTGCGGCGACCGTCTCTTTCGAGGGACGGAACGTCGGGACCGTGCGGTTCACCTGTCAGGAGGATGGCGCACAGCGCCACTTCACGCAGGCCCCCGCTCCGGCAGCCGTCCATACGGCAGGAACGCTGCTGAACCGCTCACAGGCGAAGCCACTCGATCGTGTCGGTCAGTTCCTGACACTCCGGCGAGCCCTGGAGGGCGTTGACGCGCTTCTTGTGGAACGCGACCGCCAGGCCGTTCTTGTTCGTGCAGCTCTCACCGGAGGCTGCATTGCAGTAGCCGCATGCCGTAGTCAACGGTAGCTCTTCGAGTTCGTCCTTGAGGTCCGCGAGACTCAGCCACCGGTGGGTGTCGCATGCGAAGACTCCCTCGGGGGTCGTACACGTGGCACCGTCGCCCACCGGTCGGCCGCACAGTTCGCTCTCGCGCGGATCGTGATGTGCACACCGTTCGCTTCCCGCACGCCGCTTGAACGGGCAGCGCAGCCCGCCGGAGTACTTCACCCACCTGGAGTCTTCAAGTTCCTCGTCCAACGTCACGGTGCACCGCTGCGGGAAGGGATCCGATACGCCATCGGCCAGCGGCCACTGGTGCTCGACGCAACGCTGGTTCGGCTCATTCACGAAGACTGCGCACGGACCCCATGCCGGGTAGTTGGAATGGCGTCCCGTGCGCGGCGACGCCCAGAAGCACACGGGCCGCAGAAGGGCCTCGAACTTCTCTCGCAGTTGACGGGCCTCAGGGCTGGGCAGACGCTGCAGAAGCCGGAAGGCTGCCTCGACCTCCTGAGCGGAGATCTCGACTCGCCGCGGGGCGCCGTTGCGCCTGCGTGCGATCACGCGTGCCGGCTTGGGCGCAGTGGGAGTGGTCCTCGACATGGACGTGATTTGTACCGCAGCGTGGCGATGTCGACACGGATGCACACGCCGACACCGCCCACGCTGCAAAAAATCAGCGCCTGAACGCTGCATACGCAGCTTAGCCGCAATCGGGCTGAAAGCGGTGAAAGCAGGTGTGTCGGTCAACGGATTGTCTGGTGTCGGCATGACGCCTACTCACCGCCTGAAGACACCCGTCTAGTTGTACTGACCGGGCACGTTGATTGAGAACAGGGGACCTGATCGGCAATCACGATGCGGGGGTTGAGTGTCTGTTAGCCAGGTCCCTGGCGAGCTGACTGATGCGTGCGCGGGCCGTCTCAGGGTTGAGCACCTCGATGTGGTCGCCGAACTGAAGAAGCTGACGCACCGACTCGATGTCGGGGTAGCGCACGACGACGACGCACGAGCCTTTTCCCGCGTCGGAGACATGGTGGATGCGGGTGCCGAGGATGCGCCGCGCCAGGTCGAGACCCTTTTCCGGCAGGCGGATGGTCACGCTCACGCGATCTTGCCCCTCGGTGCGTTTCTTCAACACGGCCCATCTGGTGCGGAGGCTTTCGCCTGGTTGGAGCACAGCTGGTGCGTCTAACTGTTCGAAGGCCGATAGTCGTTCCAGAGCGAGCAGCCGGCTGTCACCCTGGTCATCGGCGACGAGATACCAGCGACCTGATTTCGCCACGATCCCGTACGGGTCGACCACCCGTGTCGAGGCCTGGCTCTCGGCGCTGCGCCGGTACAGGATTCGAAGGCGTCGCCGGTGTCGCAGGGTCGAGGCCAGAGCCGATACTTCGACCGCTGCCTCGGGGGCAGCAAACCACGCGGTGCTGTCGACAAGCACCAGGTCAGCCAGCCGCAGCGGGCTCGGCGACTCAGGTGTAGCAGCCTGGCGGGCGGCGATCTTGCGCTCGGCCGACTCCCACACCGCAGTTAGACCCATTCGCTCACGTAGTGCGCTGTCCAAGCCGGCTACGGATAGGGCCTCCAGTTCTGGTGGTTCCAGATGGGATGCGTTGAGCCGTGCACTGGGGAGCAGGACGATCCCGCCGTTCCGCCCACGTTCGGCATAGACGGGCACGCCCGCTGTCGATAGCGCCTCGACGTCCCGCAGCACAGTCCGCCGGGACACCTCAAGACGCGCGGCGAGCTCCGTGGTAGTGAGCCGCTGACGGGTCTGCAGGAGCAGCAGGAGATGCAGGAGCCTTGAAGCCTTCATGCTTACCCATGTTCTCAGAAAAGGTGACAGGTCCCGTCGCGATTGGGTGATCCGCTGGGTGCTGGACCGAGTAATCAACGAGTTGAGGAGCACTCCATGCCCGCACCGAACCTGTTCCTGATCGGCGTCCGCGACGCCGAGGCCGCCACCGCCTTCTACAGCGACCTGTTCGAGATCGAACCGACCTTCACCAGTCCCCACTACGTAGCCTTCGAAGCTGCCCCCGGTGTCCTGTTCGCACTGTGGACGGGCTACAGCGAGCACGCGGTCCCGAGCCTCCCTCGTACGACAGAGATCGGACTCATGGTGCCGGGGCCATCGGAGGCGATTGACGAGATCTTCAAGAGGTGGGCCTCGAAGGGGGTCCACGTTGTGCAGGAGCCGCATGATGCTGTCTTCGGCCGCACGTTCGTGATTACGGACCCTGACGGCAACCTCATCCGAGTCTCCCCGGTCGACTGACCTGCACTATCCCTCCCCGCATATCTCCAAGCTGAAGGGCCGGCCACACACCATGGCCGGCCTTTCAGCCTGTCTAGGAGCTCAGAAATGTCGCATTCGAACGCGGCCCTCACCCCGCGCCACCGGCTGAAAGTCGCTCGACTCGTCGCTGACGACGGCTGGCCAGTCAGCGAAGTCGCGGCCCGCTTCCAGGTGTCCTGGCCGACCGTGAAGCGCTGGGTCGATCGCTACCTCGCAGGCGAGTCCATGCAGGACCGATCCTCACGACCGCGGAGCTCTCCGGCCAAGACACCCAAGACCGTGACGAAGAGGTGCGTCAGCCTGCGACTACGTCTGCGGGAAGGGCCGGTCCAGCTCGCTGCGAGACTCAATATCGCCCCGTCGACAGTGCATCAAATCCTGCGATCGGCCCGCCTGAACCGACTCGCCTACGTCGACAGTGAGACCAGTGAGCCCGTCCGCCGGTATGAGCACGACCAACCGGGATCACTGGTGCACGTGGACGTGAAGAAACTCGGGAACATCCCCGACGGTGGCGGCTGGCGCCACGTCGGCCGCCACCAAGGCGAGAAGCACCGCGCCGCGACGCAGAGCAAGTCACGCAACGCCTACGGCGGCCCGAAGGTCGGATACGCATTCGTGCACACTGTCATCGACGACCACTCCCGCGTCGCCTACACCGAGGTCCACGACGACGAAACAGCCGTCACCGCCGTCGGCTTCCTGCACCGGGCTGTCGACTGGTTCGCTGACCGTGGCGTCACCATTGAGAGGGTCCTGTCGGACAACGGCGGCGCGTACCGCTCGTACCTGTGGCGCGACAACTGCGAAGCGCTTTCGATCACCTCGAAGTTCACGCGCCCTTACCGCCCGCAGACGAACGGGAAGGTCGAGCGCTTCCACCGCACCATGGCCGATGGCTGGGCCTACGCCCGCTGCTACACCAGCGAGCAAGAACGACGCGACGCACTGGCCGGTTGGCTCCACCAGTACAACCACCACCGGCCCCACACCGCGTGCGACAACCAGCCGCCATTCTCACGATTGATCAACGTGCCCGGTCAGTACATCTAGTCGTCGTTCGGCAGGTACCACCCGTGCTCGCGATGCCTGGGCTCTGGTGGGTTCGGGTTCTCGCGGGCACAGGCCTCGTTTGCACGGCGCGTCATCTCTTCGTCGTAGTGGTGCAGTTCGTCGTAGAGTTTCGACGCCTCGTCGACATCCCCGCTAGATACGTAACGCTGTCGCAGCGCCTCGCGCTCGTCTTCGAGTTCCGCGTCAGACAGCGGGCGGAGGCTACCGAGGCCACGCGCGATGGAGTCGAAGATGCCCATGCGTTGATGTTGGCACACTGGGGCTACCGCCGCGCCGTTGTCCGCCAATACCGCCTCGAAGGTGCGCGAAAACGCCCGGCTCGCGGCCGCCGAGATCACCGCGCCGGAAGGCCCCATCCAAAACTCTTGACTATGGCTCGACGGCCGCAGCCAGCAGGGACTTGCCGAAGTGTTCGAGGACCAGGACACGACAGCAGGTCGGCGGTCAGGGCGCCTGACTGTCGGAGGCCGGTTGCCGTAACTCGCCGGGGGTGATGCCGGTGACCTTTTGGGCGACGAGCCGGCCGCCGTCGGCCGCGCGGGCGGTGCTGGCGAGCGGGCAGCCTGGGAGCGCAGCTCAGCGGCCCGCAGCTGTCCCAGCTCGGCCTGGGCGGCGGCGATGGCTCCTAGACGATTGCGCAGGGCGTCGTTGGGGGCGGGCACCGAAGTGTCTGGCGACTTCGTTCAACAGCCGCCGCTCGGTGTCGAGGTGAGTGGGGGTGACGTGGCCGGTGAGGGCATCGACGCGGCGGAGGTTGGGACCGATCGATAATTCAGGCAGCAGGTGGAAGCCGGCCTGGGCTCCGTCGGCAACGTGGGGAGTCGCCACGGCATAGCCGAACCACCTGTGCGTGCGGCGAATTTCCCTAACTGGAGGAGGCGTTGAGCCTATCCTTTAACGTCCGCCCTTGCGGCGTTAAAGGATAGGAATGGCACCACAACAGCCCTCACCCTTACACCGGAGCAAGCAGGTGAGGACCACGAGCTGGCAACATCGCGACTTGGACATTGTGGAGGACTTCATCCAGATCTCGCCGATCCTCACTAGTGGCGTAGATGACCTGACACCCGTTGGCTGCAGCCGCATCCAGTCGCCTAACGAAGGCGGCAAGACTTCTGCGATCGGTCTCCTGTTGGCGGGGTTCGTCGAGCATCAGCAGTTTTGCGTGTCGATTTCCTGACGAGAACGTAGCCGCCTCGAAAAGAGACAGGTAATACGCCCACTTCGTTCGAATCATGTCCGAGGCGCTAATTCCCATCGTCAGGTCGAACGTGAGCTCCACCCCATCATTCACTGGAATGAGAGCTGATTCGTCAATCGACAAGTCGGAAGGAGGGACACTGCGCAGCCCATAGTCCCGAACCTGCGCCTGGAAGCTCGAATTCATTCTTGAAACGATCTGCTGATCCGTCCGGCTAAGTGTTCCATCTCGCAGATCCGCCAGCCTGTCACGGACGTCTTGCCATCGACCGGCCAGTTCGTCAAAGTACTCGTTAGCTTCGTCGGCCAGATCGAGCAGGCGTTGCGCTCTCTCGATTGAGGAGGTGAGGAGAATTTGCTGCTGGACTTGCGCTCGGCTCGGGACTGCTGAAGGACCAGCTAGTTCATCTCGTAGTGCTCTAGCTTGCCGCATAGCCCCGTGCAGTGCGGCTTGAAGAGAACTTCGGTTTCGTTCGAGCCCTGCCCGTCGTCGTTCAGAGCTTTGGGTCGCCGCTCGAACCGTTTCCCTCTCCGCTTCGATCTCCGCGATGGTTTGGTCGAGGTCAGCCGCGATTCCTGTTGCGGTTTCCCGCCCATCAAGTAGTTGACCGCAGGTCGGGCAAACATCATTCGACACCGACGTGATACCCAGTGTGCTACCCAGACCGCGGAGTTTGCGAAGATCCGCAAGGCGGTTCCGTTCCGCATCGAGACTAGCCAAGCGGGTGGCGAGAGCGTCAGAATCGGTTCGCGAGAGGTTCAGTTGTTCGTCGATGAGCCGAACCCTCCCGCCGACTTCACGAATGGAGGCTTCTGCAGCGGACAGCTCTTCTCGGGCTTGATTCGTGTGTTGTCCAGCCGACTCGACGCCGACACGTTCCAACTCACGCAGGCGCTGACGCCAGACGTCAATCTGTCGCTCCAGTGGAACCCACGACTCTCCCTCCATCACTTCGACAACGCAGCGTTGGCGACGCGCAGGAGTAACTGGACTGTCTTGGTGCAGGAAGATCCGGCAGTTCAGGCTCTTTGCCGCGTCACCGAGACGGTCACTCGCCGACTGCCATCGCTTCTTGACATCATCCTCCTCACTTTTCACCGCGGCCAGCGCAGTGAGTCGCTCCAAGGCAGACAACCCAAGGACGTATTCGACGGAGCGTTTCAATACATCACGGATTCCCAGGTACGTGGGCATCCGGGGGGCCACTCCGGACCACCCGGATTTCTGCTCTACATAGAACAACGGGAAAAGAGCTTCGAGATAGAGCGAAACTTCAGACGAGTTGAATCCCGGGACGGTAGGGAGATCCCATCCCAAGAATTCGGCCAGCACTCTATGGAAGCCAAGTTCCCGGAAGGCGGCCCCGGGCTGCCGAACGAACATATCGACGCGGGTTGCCCTGTCGAGATCGGACTGACTGTTTCCTCGCCACGTCATGATCAGCGATGTGTCAATACCATCACCGCGCACGAAACGCTTGCATCGCATGTAAGCGCCCTGCTCATTTGCGATGGTCAGCGATACCCACGATTCGCGTACCGACGAACGCGTTCCATCCGGCCAATCTGCGACCGTCAAGAGCGCCGGACCGAACGGGGGCTTCCTGCTCGAGGAAAACATCCCCTCAAGCCCTAGAGCATAAATTACGCCCTGCAACAGTGTGGACTTGCCGAAGCTATTCGGGGCCGCGATCACGTTCAAACCCGGCGAGAGGTTCGTCTCGTAGCGCAACATGCCGCGCTCGGTCCTTGAAGAAATTTCTACGCTGACGAGTCTAATTTTCACACTCAAGCCCCCGATTCCCCGCGACTAGCCGCCTTGACGACCCCCAACCTATCCCACATTCCCGAGGTTGTAATCGGCCTTAGTTGAGCCAGAAATCTCTTTTCTTCTTCTAGTAGTTCCTCATCGGAGTTAAGTAGCGACAGGTACCTCTTCCCGAGCGATGTTAGCCCGTATCGCACTTTCCCCTTTTGCTCGACAAGCCCATCAGAGTGGGCGATTTTGAGGGCATCTTCAAGGGGAGGGAAGAACTTTCGGAGAGGAGTCTTCTGCGGATCGCTACTTCGCCATGTTGATAGAAACAGCTCACTGCTGGCTCGATCGCTGATTGCCCACAGAAGGCAGTTCAACTGCTCTACAGTGGCCGAGTTGCCCCTGCAACTCCCGAGGATGAGCACGATAGCGGTTACCCGCCACCCTGCCCGACTCGTCGTGGGGACCGGAAGAGGGACACGATGCAACTCAACGGGCGTGAGAGGGTTGCGATGCGGAAATTGCCTAAGCGTGACTAGATCCGTCGACTGTTCTTCCTGGTTAATGGACTCTAGAGGGATGCTGTCAGGAAGCGTCGACCACATCAAGCGGCCCTCCTGAAGCGCAGCGGGCAGCGAATGAGCCAGCTAGAGACTGCATGCCAAGCGATCTCTTCACAGAGGACATTGGACAGACCGGGTGCGTCTTTCTTAAGACTCTCTGTCAATCTGCGCACCAGAGTTTCAATTACCTCGGTGCCAGGGCTTTCCATGGCGGAAACAGTCATTGTCAAGGTGTTCAGAACAGACTTAAGCCTTCGCTCTACCGCCGCGTAAAGCGGCGGGTACTCCACCTTGAGTCGCTCCATCTGGGCTTGCCCCCGAAAGTAGACCCGAAGCATCCCGTCACGGTAGTCGGTAAGCCAATCGGAGTCAGAGGCGAGAGAAGGCACCACCGAAAGCTTGGTAGCGACCCGGTCTGCTATCTCATTTCCCTCGCCAAAACTCCACAGCGCCTCATCCGGATCAGGGACATCGAGATGAAGTTCCGTCTCCACTTGCCCGACGAGGCGAGCACGCTCGGAAGCGAATTCTTCATCAGTAATGACCAAAACCTTGAATTCGTCAGCCAACCACTTGGGGCGCGGCACGATGGCTGACACGTCCTTCTTCTTTTTCTGCGCATGCTCGACGAGCGATCGGCTGTCGAACTCAGGGGTCATAAGGACCCAAGTGTGCAAACGCACATCACCGAGGAGGCGACAGGTGCCCTCAACATCGTCACAAAGACGCTTAAGATCTTTTGTGATCTTGCGCTTCTGGGAGGTCGTCTGAGACTCCAGAGTGAAGGCGTCTTCCGGGACATAGCACTGGTAGCCGACTCCGTCGTAACGAAATGCTTCCAGGCCGCCGTCACCGCCATCACGGGCGGGAATGAACTGAATGTTCGAGTCGTAGCGCATCGACAGGAGGCGTCGGCAGTAGGCCTCCCATTCGCCCCCGCTCCACTGCTCTCTGATCACTTGGGCACTCTAACGGCGCATCGGTGGACGAATCCACGGGTTGACCACAGTCGATGCCGACTCGTGAGCTCTGAGTCATCACATTAATCGAACACAAGAGCCATTCGAGAGGCTGTGTTAACTCTGCCCTGTGCGGATGACCTGCCAGTGGCTCGCCTCAACGTCGCGGCCATGTCCGGTACGTTTACTCGCAGGTCACCCGTGTTCGTGGCGATGCTCGACCGGAGAACTCCAGGAGCACGGCCAGCCGCTGGGCCAGGCCGTCGAGGGTGGAGACGTAGCCGTCGACGGTCGTGTACAGCACGTCGTGCACGTCCGATCCAGTTCGTCGCGCACGCAGTCAGCCGCACGTCGTCGACCGGGCGCTGCTGGAACGTGGCAGGCACGGCGCAGGCGCCGGGCCAACGTGGCCGTTCACGCGGACGGTTGCGACCAACTCGCCGCTGTCGTCAGGGTCAGGAGATGCCGAGTCAGGGTGCGGTGCTGGCGTGTCCATGGAGGGACGGTAGTATCCGCCGGCCCCGGCGCCGCCAGCGGGTAGTTGCGGGTCAGTGGCAGTCAGTGGGAATCGTCATCGGCGGGGTCTCGTGGGCGGTGCAGGGGGATCACTCTGCCGCCTGAGGCGGCGACCTCCTGCCGTAGCAGCGTGTTGTCGTGGTGGAGTGCGGCAATTGCGGTGGCGGCGGCATCCAGGCGGCGCTGGAGCGTGGTGCACTGCCGGGTCTTCTCGGCGAGCTTGCGCTTGAGCTCGCAGATCTCCTCGTCGCGGCGGGCTTCTCCGGGGGTGGCACTGCCATGCTGGGCGAGGTGAGCGTCCCACTCGGCGAGGACGGTGTGGGCCCGGTTCATGGTGGCCCGGCTCACCCCTGCCTCCCGCCACAGATTTTGCTTGGTCAGCCGGCCGTCGGTTCGCTGGGGTTTGCCCGCGAACAGGCGTTGCATCGCGGCGCGCAGTGCTTTGGCGGTCTCTTCGGTGACGCCGTCAGCTGTCAGGGTCCGATCGGCGGGGCCAGTCACGTGTTCTCCTCCATGACCTGGGCGAGGACAGCGTCAGCGCGCTCGACCTCGCGGTGGATGACGGCCTTGCGGGCCGCAGGCAGGCGGCGGGTTTCGAGCAACTTGAGCTGTGTGCGCTTGTGCGAGTCGTAGATGGGGACGTGCTCGACGCCGATCATGCTGTTGTGGCAGCGGTCGGGACGGCACCGCCAGTCCAGCGGGCCGGTGTGCCCCTCGGGGATGACAGTGTTCTCACGGCAGACGGCCCCCTGCGGGTTCGCCTCATCGAAGAGACAGTTGTTGAGCATGCCGAACCGGATGGTGATCCGGGCCTTGCGCAGCAGGTCGTCCTCGACTCGGGCGTCGCCGCCGTTGGCCTTGACGGTGGCGATGATGTCGTCGAACACCTCCTTGACCCGTTCCGCGCCGGCACCATAGCCAATCGGTTTTCCGTCCTTGTACTGGCCGTAGAGGTCCTTGAAGCGGCGGAACCGGGTGGCTTCCAGGGCGGTTTCCAGCAGCTCGGCCCACTGAGTGTCGGCGGCCGCATACGACTGGGTGGTGCGGTTGGCCAAGGCCCGTGCGGCGACGTGCTTGAGCTGGATCCCCAGGGCGATCTCGGAGCCGGGGAACTGGTCGGTGAGCATGGCCATGGTGTGGCGGAACATGTGCGGGCGGACCCGGCCTTCGGGGATCTCGTCCAGTCCCGACCAGGCCCGGCCGGAGTTCACCTCGTTGATGAACGCGTCGATCATCTGGTCGCCGTGAACGACCTCAGTGCTCTCGGGCCTCTTCATCGGGGAGAAGACGCGTTCGTCGTGGACCGAGACGATCTCGGCCAGAGTGATCGCCTCGGCAGCGGGTTCGATGATCCACCAGTGCTTGCCCGGCCGGCCCGCTCGTCCCTTGTCCAGGTGCGACTTGATCGCCGGAGCGTTGTAGTGCTGGACGACGGAACCGCGCCTGATCTCGTGGATCTCACTGTCGCGCATCATGGACAGTGCCGCGACCAGGCAGAATGCGGCGTCCCTGAGCCGGACCAGCATGCGCGTCAATGCCCTGGGATCAAGGCCGGGATGCCAGGGGCCGACACTACCGTCCGCCCGGGTCACCTCGACCAGATCGTGGATCAGGCCGGACGTCGTGGGGTGCCCGGCGTCGAGGGCCGCCCGAACCTTCTCACGCCGGCGCATCCCGGACGGCAGCGCTGCGGTGAACAGGCCGGATCCCTTGGAGGAGCTGAACCCCATGAACAGGGCCAGCAGGTTCCAGTTGACGCCCTCGTGCTTCTTGCCGAGGGAGGACCCGGAGTGGGCCGGATCGTGCAGCGGGATCCGGTTGCCGGGGTCCGCGAGCCAGGCGTCGAGCACCTCGTCCGCCTCGCCGCTCCGATCGGTGCTGGTCCTCGCGATCGCGCGAAGCTGCTGGTAGCGGGTCATAGCACGCAGGACGTCGGGGGCGAAGGTGTGCACATAGATCCAGGCCGCCCTGACCAGCGGAAACCATACCTTTGGTGCGATGGTGGGGGTGGACAGGTCGTGTGTCACCTCGTACTTGGCAGCCTTGCGTGCACTCATGCCGTGCCAGGGGTCCACAGCTGGGCCGCCCAGGGCCAGGGCGGGGCCGATCTCGTGGAGGAACTTCGCGACGACGATGTAGTTCATCAACGTGCCGGGCTTGCGGCCCTTCTGCCGCAGCCACTTGATGAACCGGCGCAAATCCGTATCGCGCCATGTCCCCATCCGGGCCGGCAGTCCCTGCTTCTCCGCCCAGCCGGCCAGGGTGCGCAGCGCGGATACCCGGCGGATGGCGGTCTGCACGTCGAAAGGCTCGGGGGCGAGATGGACACCCGCGTCGATCAACGCCTCGTGCCGCGGATTCGCCATGATCATGAAGGTTTCCCGGGCCGTGAGATTCCACTCGGGATCGTTCAACCCGTTGCTGAACGTGGCCCGCCAGCCGCACTCGGGGACGTTGGCGTTGCGGCGGACCACGCCGTTGAAGTCCCAGATGCCCACCTGCCCGAACAGCGGCGAGTCGGCGTCGCCAAGCAGGGAGTGGCTCTGGATGACCGGCTCGCCGTCCTTGAAGATCGAGACGGGCAGCGGTCGGGCTGCGGGTGTACTCATGCGTCGAACTCCACGTGTGCGGCCAGCGGAAGGGACAAGGCGATGCCGCCCTCGGCGATGTGCTTGCGGGCCAGCGCGATCTCCTGCTCGGTGCGGTCCTGCAGTACCGCCTGCAGATTGACGTAGGACTGTCCCCACAGTGCGGTGAAGTGATGCGGGGCCAGCCGCTGTCGGAGGCGCTCCACGTGGTCGCTGAACAGCAAAAGTTGAGGAAGCTGACTGGGCAGCACCCAGGCGTTGCGGCATTCCAGGCAGCGCAGCGGGGCGACCGCGCACAGCTCTCCGGCGGGGCTGAACGGCGAGTCATAGGGGTTCTTGCAGTGGGTGACGCCCATGTCCAGCTCGCCCTGGACCAGGTCGTCGGCCTCCTTCTCGCTCAGGCCGAGGGCCTGAAGCTGCGTGCTCTCCTCGGCGACCTGTGCGGCCTCCTGAGACAGCACGGTCGGCCCCTCGAGCGCCTTACTGAACCAGTGCTCCTGGGCGGAGTTGATCACCTCGGCGGAGATCACTCGCAGGGTCGTCCCCTGCGCGTAGTGGCCTTTGAACGTCTCCTCGTAGTGGTCGTCGGCGGCCTCGTGGATGTGGCCGCGGGAGGCGACGACCTTCTCCACCTTGCCGGACTTGCGCAGGCGCCTGACGTCGGTCTTGCCCTCGACGGTGACCCCGTGGACCTCCAGCCACCTGCTGAAACGGGCCAGTGGGGCCTCGGGGTTCCACTCGCAGAACTTCAGCTCACGGTCCACGTCCACCGCCGCCCGAACGAACAGATTCCCCTCCGGGTCGGCGGCCCGCTGCCGTGCGCGTTCGGTCACGGCCATCAGGCGCTTGACGATCGCGCCGGGCTCGCGGCGGGGCCGGTCGGTAAATTCCTTGGTCTCGATCACGTCCGCCATCTCGATCGAGGTGTCCTTGAAGGCGCGGTAGTAGCGGCGCTTCGCGCGCTTGCGTACCAGCGTCAGCCGCACTCCTCGGGGCGTGAACTCGACGCCGTCCTCGGTGAGTTTGCTGACCTCCTCGGGCGGGTGCGCGGTGGCGTCGATCAGCAGCACCCGGAAGGCGTGCAGGTCGAGGGTGCTCGGCCACAGCTGGGCGACCAGATGCCGGGTCAGCTCGATGCGGGCCGTGGTCACCGGCATGCTGCCGTCCGGCCGGCGGATGCACGCACGCAGTTCCTCGGTCCACCCCCGTGCCGGACCCACGGCGTCGCTGATCTGCGCGGGTGTGACCGCCTCGTGAGCAAGGCCCCACAGCAGATCCGGGATGGACATCCACGATCCGTCGCCCGGGTGGCGGCCCTGTGCGGCCAGACGCCAGCCCGTCTCCAGGCGTTTCTCCATCGCGATCACAGCTGCCCAGGCGGCACGGACCATGGCCTGCTTCTCCGCGCGGGAGAACTCATCGAGTTCTTCGTTCTCGCCGATCGGGACGCCGCTGCCAGCCTTGGCCAGCGCGGCCATGCGCTCAGTGACCGGCCGCTCCGGGTGTTCCACCCGTCTGCGGATCAGAACCCGTACGGCGCCGGACAGGATGGCGGGCCGGTTGGAGTTGGGGGCGAACCCTGACGGCAGTTTCCTCTCCCAGGTAGCCATGGCCCGTGCCAGGTCGGGTTGATCTCTGCCCAGGGAGGCCCGGGCCGCGTCCTCGCCCAGCTGAGCATCCACCGACGTGCACAGGTTGTCGATCGCCTGCTGATAGGACTGCACCGTCCCGGCCGCCAGCCCGGCGGCCTCCACATACTCGACCCACTCGTCGGCCAGCTCCGCTGCCAGCTGCGAGCAGGTGTACACACTCGGCAGGACGCGGTTGGTCAGGTTGCGCCTCGTCGCACTCGACGTACGGATCACGCGCTCGCCGACCTTGCCCGCCACCGGATCCGGCACCTCGGGGACGTCCGGGAAGTCCCTGGTGAACTCACCCCTGCGCGGCATCGGCCACCCCCCGCTTCTCCAGACGGAAGGCGTGCGAGGCGATCTCGGCGTACGTCGCCTCGCTGCCCAGCTCGCCGACCCAGCCGCGGAAGGCCTCGTCGAACTCGTTGAGCAGGTCGTCGGTGTACTCAAGGTACTCGTACGTGGTGGCCGGGTTGGAATGCCCGAGTCTCCGGCTGACGATCAATAGTGGATTCAGCCGCATGTGGCTCGACAGGTAGGAGCGGTGCCGGCGGCGGCGTGCAGCCGCGTCCGGCTCCTCGCCGTCCATCTGCCGCTCCAGGTAGTTGAGCATCTGCAGGGCGTAGGTGTGGCGAAGGTCGTGCCAACGCCACCTCTTGCGCGGCAACACAGTCCGCTCGCCGGCGAGCGCACTCATGCGGCGCCAGGCGGCGTGCCGGTAGCGCTTCCACGAGTCAGCCCCGGGCATCAGGCCACCCTGGCAGATGAACACCGCCAGCGCCTCCAGGCCCACGTCCGTCTCGTGCACCGCGATCCGCCGCAGCTCCGGGTCCATCGCGGACATCGCGAGCACCTGCTCGCCCCCGTCCAACACCCCGTAGACGAGACCCGATTCATGGTCGATGCGGGAGACGACGAACAGATCGCGGTACCGCTTCTCCAGGCGCTTCACCGATGTGGCAGCCTGCTCGGGCCGCTCCAGCAGCAGGTAGGGCTCCAGCCCCTTCATCGAGTCGTCCGGAACGTAGATGGAGCGGGCCTTTCCGTACTTCGCGCAGGCCTGAACGGTGAACTCCACGTCCCTGACCGGGTGCCCCACCCCAATGCCCAGCTCGGGCAGCAGGACCGTCGCCCACTCCTGCCACCGCATCCCCGTGCCCAGCGCCAGGTCTGCCGCCGCTCGGTTGCGGTGCGGCGACCAGCCCCGAAACGACGAATCCACACGTGAGTCCGGAAGCTGGCCGCCCAGACCCACGTCGCGGAAGTACCGGTACTGCTCCAGGGTGAGGTGACGGATGTCCATCCGCTGCCTCAGCTTGGGCGCCAGCGGATTCCGTCCCCGCGATCCAACCCGCACCGGCCGATGCTTCACCAGCCCCACGTCGTCCTTCAGGTAGCTGTAGAACCGGTCGAGGAGCTGAGACTCCTTGCCCCATGCCGCGTCCTGGAGCGGCCGTCTCTGCAGCACCGTACGAACCCGCTTGTAGGCCCTGACGTCGGACTCGGTGGCCGAGAGGACATCTCGCCCTCGATGTTCCTGATGATCGGAGTACCGGAAGAGGATCCGCCCGTACTCCTTCTTCGTGCTCTTCGCCAACTCGTCGTTCGACAGGCTCCGACCCCACGAGCAGTGCGGCTCGATGGGCATCATCGTCTCGTCATCGAGGTAGATCGGCATCCCGTCCGCAAGCGCCCGATCATCCAGCAGCGCTGCAACTTCCTCACCGGAGATCACTTCGCTCTCCAAGTAGCGCAGCGCCAACTTTGAGTATAAAAAGAACAGTTGCACCCTATGCCCTCCTTGAGACAACTCTCACCAGAGAGATAGCAGAGCGTTCTCTAGGCACACCACTCCGACGCCAACAGGGGGGGTACTTCATGAGACAGATCTGAACTGCCCTAAGAAGAAGTGGGTGAGGACGAGCAGCGGGATGCGGACCACACCCAGCGTCCGCAGACAGCGGTCGACGGCCCGTGGCTCGGGACCGGCGTCCACGACGACGGCCGTGCCGGGACCCGCGGCCAGGACCAGGGCGTCGCCCTGGCCCACATCGCAGGCGACGACCCGCCAGCCGGGCGGCGGCCAACCGGTGATGACCCGGGTCAGCGGCGCCGGGCGCACCACCGCGAGCAGCAGGAGCAGCGCACAGACCGCCCACAGCCACCGGTGCCGCAGCAGGCGGCGCCCCAGGAGGACAGCGACCAGGGTGACCGCCGCCAGCAGCAGCCCACCGGGCCAGCCGCCCGGCCAGCCCGCCTCCGCACCGGGAAGCCCCGCGCCGGTGCGGGCCACCCCGGCGATCCACTCGGCGGGCCAGCCCGCGGGCCAGGCGACCCACCGGGCGACCGGAAGCGCGAGCGGGGCCACCGCGAGCGCGGCGGAGCCGAGGATCATGGCGGGCCCCACCGCCAGCTCGGCGAACAGATTGCAGGGGATCGCCACCAGGCTCACCCGCGCGGCCATCATCACCACCACCGGCGCGCACACCGCCTGCGCCGCCGCGGCGGCCGCCAGCATCTCGGCCGGTCGCGGCGGCACCCCACGGCGCCGCAGGGCGGCGCTCCACCCGGGTGCGAAGGTGAGCAGCGCGCCGGTGGCCAGGACGGAGAGCAGGAACCCATAGCTCCGGGCCAGCCACGGGTCGTACAGCAGCAGCGCGAGGACCGCGGCGGCCAGGGCCGGGAGCAGGGAGCGGCGGCGCCCGGTGCCGATGGCCAGCAGCGTGATCAGCCCGCATGCCGCCGCCCGCAGCACGCTGGGATCGGGTCGGCAGACGATCACGAAGCCGAGCGTGAGCGCGCCACCGAGCAGGGCCGTCGTCCGGAGCCGCATGCCGAGCGCCGCGGCCAGCCCGCGCCGCTCGGCCCGCGCGGCGAGGTGGGGAGGGCCCGTCAGCAGCGCCAGCAGAAGCGTGAGATTGCTGCCGGAGACGGCCAGCAGATGCGTCATGTCCGTGGCCCGGAACGCCTCGTCGAGGTCCGGCGGGACCCGTGAGGTGTCCCCCACGACCAGCCCTGGCAGCAGCGCCCGCGCGTCCGGGGACAGCCCGTCCGTCGCGGTACGCAGCCCGGCACGCAACCGACCCGCCAACCGCTGGACCGAGCTGGGCGCCCCGATGACGCGCGGCGGACCGCCACCGCCGCGCACCACCGCCGCGAGCCGGTCCCCGTCGCGCAGCGGCGGCACCAGGCGGCCGTGCACCCGCAGCCGCGTGGACGGCAGCAGCCGCAGCCACGCCGCTCGCTGCCGGGCCTCCGGGTGAACCGTCACCAGCACCGGGGCCCGGGTCTTCGTCGACGTGCCGTCAGGCCCGGTGATCCTGGTGGCCTCCGCCTCGACCACCACCGACACGGGCGCGAGCGCGGCCCCGCGCACCCGGGGGCGGCTGAGCCTCGGATCCCCCGTGACCGTCACCTCGGCGGTCGCCTCGGCGAACTCCCCGGCCAGCGCCGGGACCGGTCCGCGCCGCACGTCTGCCGCGTGCAGGGCGGCCACCGCCCCCGCCGTGGCCCCGCACAGCAGGACCGCCGCCACCGCCCCCGCCGTGCGCCGCTGGGTCCGCCCCATCGCGGCCCGGCGCCGACGGGTCACGTACAGCAGGACGGCTGCCGCCAGGCAGGCACCCGCGCAGACCACGGCCACGGTGCGGCCGGGGGTGCTCAAGGCGATCGCCGCCGCGGCCCAGGCCGCCAGCGCGGGCGGCACCAGACGAAGGTCCGCCGGGCCCTCCTGGCGGGGGTCGGACGCCCCGCGCGGTGAGGCGGCGGCCGCGTGCACCGGGGCGCGGGGGCGTGCCGTCCGCACGGATGTCATGGCTGAACCAGCGGGCGGAGATCGGCGAACCGGCGGTCGCCGATGCCGTTGACCTCACGGAGTTCATCGAGGGAGCGGAATCCGCCGTGCTGGGTGCGGTAGTCGAGGATGTGCCGGGCCAGCACCGGGCCGACGCCCGGCAGGGTGTCGAGCTGTTCCGCCGTCGCCGAGTTGAGGCTGATCGTCCCGCCGGACGGTGCGCCTGGTGCGGGGCCGGAACCGGGTGCGGGGGCCGGGCCGGTGGGGGCGGCGCCTGCGGGTGCCTGCTTCGCGGGGGCGCCGACCACGATCTGCTCACCGTCCACCAGGGGCCGGGCCCGGTTCAGTCCGCTCGTGTCCGCGCCCGGGCGCGCCCCGCCCGCCGCCTTGATCGCGTCGGCGACCCTCGCCCCGGACGGCAGTTGCCGCAGCCCCGGGCGGCGGACCTTGCCCGTCACATCGACCACGACCGACCGGCCGCCCGCGCCGACGGTCGCGCGCTCCCCGGCCGTCGGCCCGGCTGCCGCACGCGCGGGTTCGGGTTCGGGCGCCCGTACGGTCTGCGGGCGGCCGCTCCAGAAGTGGTAGACCGCGAAGGCCACCGCGACGACGAGGGCGACCGCCAGCGCGGCGACGGTCCGTAACTCCATGCCGCAGCGCAACTGAAGCCACAGCGGAAGGCGTTCGCGCAACGCCAGCCGCATCCGGTCGCGGCGGCGCAGCGTCTGGCTGCCGCCGGGGTCGGCCGTCTCGTCCGCGGCCTCGTCCACCGCTTCGTCCGCGGCTTCCGGCACGGCCCAACGCGGCACGCGACGCCCCGCGGCCCCGCCCGCCCCCTGCTCCGAGGGCGCGCCCCCGTCTTCGACCGAGCCGACGGCCGCCGCCCCTGCGCCGGTTCCCCGGCCGGGAGCAGACCTCCGATCCGGAACGGGCACCGCGTCCAGCGCGGAGACCGGAACCGGAGCGCGGGGCGGCTCCGAAACGGACTCCCTCCCCGGAGCAGCTACCGCGCCCAGAGCGGGCATCCCATCCGGAACCGACGCCGCTCCTGAGCCGGGCGCCTGGCCCAAGACGGCCACCGACCCCGACGCCCGAGCCGCACCCGACGCCCGAGCCGACCCCGACGCCCGAGCCGAACCCGGGGCGGGAGCCGAGCCCGAAGCGGGAACCGGACCAGCAGCGGGCACCCGGACCGCAGCAGGCACCGCACCCCGGGCAGACGACGCCCGCCTCGACGCGAACGCCGCCCCCAGGTCAGACACCCCACCCGAAACCGCCGCCCCCGAGCCCGGCGCCCGGCCCGGAGGTGGCACCCGACCCGAGGCAGGCACCGCAAGCCCAGCGGAGGGCGGAACCGGAGCGTGGGGCGGCATCGAAGCGGACTCCCTCCCCGGGGCAGCTGCCGCGCCCAGAGCAGGCATCCCCTCCGAGGCCGACGCCGGCCCTGAACCGGGCGCCTGGCCCGAGACGGGCAGCGGGCCCGGAGCGGGCGTGGGGGACACCCATGGAATTCGGGCGGGTGGCCGATTCGGGCTTCGGATCGGTGGGGTGTGGGTGGGCCCTTCCCCGCGGGTGGGGAAGAGGGCCGCCGCGCGGGCGCTGCGGGGTGGTGGGGCGGCGCGGGGCGCCGCCAGGCGGTGGCGGCCGCGGGGCGGTCGCGTCGTCACGGTGCGTGATCGTGTCCTCATGCCGACCGACCGTAGGCGCCTTCGCCCGATTCCGCTGAGCAGCACCGATTCCCGGGGATAACCCACGGTTTGTGGAAAACCCCGTCACCCGAACGAGTCCGCTACCGCGGCGAAATCACCGCGCCCAGCAGCCCCGGTCCGGTGTGCGCCCCGATCACCGCACCCACCTCGCTCACGTACAGCTCCGCGAGCCCCGGGACCCGCTCCCGCAGCCGCTCCGCGAGGGCCGTCGCGCGCTCTCCCGCCGCGAGGTGCTGGACGGCGATGTCCACCGGGCTCTGGCCCGCCCGCTCCACCACGATCTCCTCCAGCCGGGCGATGGCCTTGGAGGCGGTGCGGACCTTCTCCCGCAGTTCGATCCGGCCCTCGTCGAGCTGGAGCAGCGGTTTGACCGCGAGTGCGGAGCCGAGGAGGGCCTGCGCCGCGCCGATGCGGCCGCCGCGGCGCAGATAGTCGAGGGTGTCGACGTAGAAGTAGGCGGCGGTGCGGTCGGCCCGCTTCTGGGCCGCCGCGACGGCCTCGTCCAGCGTGCCGCCGCCCTCCGCGGCCTCCGCCGCCGCCAGTGCGCAGAAGCCGAGCGCCATCGCGACCATGCCGCTGTCCACCACCCGGACCGGTACGGGCGCGTCCTGTGCGGCGAGCACCGCCGCGTCGTAGGTGCCGGAGATCTCGGCGGACAGGTGCAGCGAGACGATGCCGGTCGCGCCCTCGGCCGCGGCCGCGCGGTAGGCGTCCGCGAAGGTCTCCGGGCTGGGCCGGGACGTGGTCACGGGCTTGCGCTTCTGTAGGGCCTCCGCGAGCGACAGGGCCGAGATCTCGGTCCCTTCCTCCAGCGCGCGGTCTCCGAGCACCACCGTCAGCGGCACGGCGGTGATGCGATGCCGCTCCATCGCCTCCTGCGGCAGGTAAGCCGTTGAATCGGTCACGATCGCGACATGGCGGGACATGACTGGGAGATTATCCGGGGAAGCCCCGGGCCGACAGCGCGACCCCACTGGATGATCACCGACCCTACCGGTAAGCCCGTGTTCAGGCGGTGTTCTCGGGGCGGGAGGACTCCTGCCATGGCTTCTGCCAGGACTTCTGCCAGGAATGCGGCTGCGGTCGGGGGGCGGTCTCCAGGGAGGGCGGTGAGGGCTGTTCCCGCTGTTGGGGTGCGGGCTCGCCCGCCGCAGCCCCCGGCGCAGACCCCGGCTCCGACGCCGCCGCCCGCGAGCCCGACGCGGGCTCCGACGCTGCCCGCGAGCCCGCCGCGGGGTTCGGCGCCGCCTGCGGGCCCGACGCGGAGCGCGGCTCCTCCACCGTCCAGTGCCGCAGCGCCCCCGCCTCCATCTCGATCTCGCGCCCCAGCGCGTCCAGCTCGTCGTGGGCGAACCGCTGTGCCCGCTCCCGCACCGCCCAGCGCAGGGAGTCCGCGGAGTGCGTGATCCGCTCCGTGCGCTCCCGCAGCTCGGGGAGCAGGGCCGCGAGGCGGGTCTTGTCGGGCTCCCGCTCCAGCCGCTTCAGGTCGTCGTCCAGCTCGCGGCCGTGCGCGCTGAGCCGCTGGAACAGGTTCAACGACTCCGCCACGGAGCGGTCTTGGCCCGCCACCGCGTGCAGGGCCTGCTCGGTGGAGGACATCGACGTGCGCAGCGACAGCCGCAGCTCGGCCAGCTCACCGGCCGCGCCCGGCCGGGAGAACTGGCGGGCCCGGAGCCGGGTGTCCTCGACCGTGCGGCGGGCCTGGTCCACGGTGCGGTCGAGGCTGCGCTTGGCCGTCCGGACCACCCGCACCGTGACATAGGCGCCGGTCACGATGAACAGGACGAAAAGCAGCAACAGGATCCAGATGGCTTCCATGTGCGCTCCTTCGGGCGGCGGTCACCGCGGTGGCAGCTGTCCTCCCAGCGTAAACGGACCGGGCGGGCCCGGGGTTCCTGACGAACCCCCAGCCCGCCCTTACGGGTAACCCCGAGCCGTCAGGCCGGGACGATGTTCACCAGCTTCGGCGCCCGCACGATGACCTTGCGGATGCCCGCGCCGTTCAGCGCCGCGACCACCGCCGGGTCGCCCAGGGCCTGCGCCTCCAGCTCCTCGTCGGAGACCGACGGGGCGACCTCCAGCCGGGCCTTGACCTTGCCCTTGACCTGGACCACGCAGGTCACCGTCTCGTCCACGACGTAGGCCGGGTCGGCGACCGGGAACGGCTCGTGGACGACCGACGCGTCGTGGCCCAGCTTGCGCCACAGCTCCTCGGCGATGTGCGGGGCCAGCGGCGCGATCAGCAGCACCAGCCGCTCGGCGATCGAGCGCGGCACCTCGCGCACCTTGGTGACGTGGTTGTTCAGCTCGGTGATCTTGGCGATGGCGGTGTTGAAGCGCAGGCCCACCATGTCCTGGCGGACCCCGTCGATCGCCTTGTGCAGGGCGCGCAGCGTGTCCTCGTCGGGCTCCGCGTCGACGACGGCGACCTCGCCGGTGGCCTCGTCCACGACGTTCCGCCACAACCGCTGGAGCAGCCGGTACTGGCCGACGACCGCGCGGGTGTCCCAGGGGCGCGAGACGTCCAGCGGGCCCATGGCCATCTCGTACAGGCGCAGCGTGTCGGCCCCGTACTCGGCGCAGATCTCGTCCGGGGTGACGGCGTTCTTCAGGGACTTTCCCATCTTGCCCAGCAGACGGGTGACCTTCTCGCCCTGGTACCAGTACGCCCCGTCGCGCTCCTCGACCTCGGCGGCCGGGACGGCGATGCCGCGGCTGTCCCGGTAGACGTACGCCTGGATCATGCCCTGGTTGTACAGCTTGTGGAACGGCTCGGCCGACGAGACGTGCCCCAGGTCGAACAGCACCTTGGACCAGAAGCGGGCGTACAGCAGGTGCAGCACGGCGTGCTCGGCTCCGCCGACGTACAGGTCGACGCCGCCGTGCGGCTGGCCGTCGCGCGGGCCCATCCAGTAGCGCTCGGTGCCGGGGTCGACCAGCTGCTCGCTGTTGTGCGGGTCCAGGTAGCGCAGCTCGTACCAGCAGGAGCCGGCCCAGTTGGGCATGGTGTTGGTCTCGCGGCGGAACGGCCGCGGGCCGCGCCCGTCGCCCAGGTCCAGCACCACGTTGACCCACTCCTCGTTCCGGGACAGCGGGGTCTCCGGGGAGGTGTCGGCGTCGTCGGGGTCGAAGGTGCGCGGCGAGTAGTCCTCGACCTCGGGCAGCTCCAGCGGCAGCATCGACTCGGGCAGCGCGTGGGCCACGCCGTCCTCGTCGTAGACGATCGGGAAGGGCTCGCCCCAGTAGCGCTGACGGCTGAACAGCCAGTCGCGTAGCCGGAAGTTGACGGTGCCCTCGCCGATGGAGCGGGCCTCCAGCCACTCGGTGATCCGGGCCTTGGCCTCGGTCACGCCCAGGCCGTCCAGGGAGACGCCCTCACCCGCCGAGTTGACGATCTTGGCGTCGTACGAGGCGAACGCGTCGTCCCAGGTCGACGGGTCGGTGCCACGGTCGTCCGAGGGCTCGACGACGCAGCGCATGGGCAGCTCGAAGGCGCGGGCGAAGGCGAAGTCACGGCTGTCGTGCGCCGGAACGGCCATGATCGCGCCGGTGCCGTAGCCCATCAGCACGTAGTCGGCGATGAAGACCGGCACCCGGTCGCCGCTGACCGGGTTGACCGCGTACGCACCGGTGAAGACGCCGGTCTTGTCCTTGGCCTCGGCCTGCCGCTCCACGTCCGACTTGGCCGCGGCCTGCTTGCGGTACGCGTCGACGGCGGCGGCCGGGGTGGCGTGCCCGCCGGTCCACACGTCGTGGGTGCCTTCGGGCCAGGCGGCCGGGACGATGGAGTCGACCAGGTCGTGCTCGGGCGCCAGCACCATGTAGGTCGCGCCGAACAGGGTGTCCTGGCGGGTGGTGAAGACCGTGATCTTCGCGTCGGGCTGGTCCTGCACCGGGAAGTCGACCCGGGCGCCCTCGCTGCGGCCGATCCAGTTGCGCTGCTGGAGCTTGATGGCCTCGGGCCAGTCCAGCGCGTCCAGGTCGTCCAGCAGCCGGTCCGCGTAGGCGGTGATCCGCATGTTCCACTGGCGCAGCTTGGCCTTGAAGACCGGGAAGTTGCCGCGCTCGGAGCGGCCGTCGGCGGTGACCTCTTCGTTGGCCAGCACGGTGCCCAGGCCGGGGCACCAGTTGACGGGCGCGTCCGAGGCGTACGCCAGGCGGTATTCGCCCAGGACGTCGGCGCGCTCGGCCTCGGTCAGCCCGTCCCAGGGGCGCCCGTCGGGGGTGGCGCGCTCACCCGAGGCGAACTGCGCGGCCAGGGTGTCGATCGGGCGCGCCTTCTTCGCCTCCGGGTCGTACCAGGAATTGAAGATCCGCAGGAAGATCCACTGGGTCCACTTGTAGTAGTCCGGGTCGATCGTGGCGAAGGAGCGGCGCGGGTCGTGGCCCAGGCCGAGGCGGCGCAGCTGGCGCCGCATGTTGTCGATGTTGGCCTCGGTGCTGACCCGGGGGTGGGTGCCGGTCTGCACCGCGTACTGCTCGGCGGGCAGGCCGAAGGCGTCGAAGCCCAGGGTGTGCAGGACGTTGTGGCCCGTCATGCGGTGGTAGCGGGCGTACACATCGGTGGCGATGTAGCCCAGCGGATGGCCCACGTGCAGCCCCGCCCCGGAGGGGTACGGGAACATGTCCATGACGAACTTCTTCGGCCGGGCGACGACATCGGCGTCACCGGTCAGGTCGCCGCCCGGGTTGGGCGCGTCATACGTGCCGTTCGCGTCCCAGAAGTCCTGCCAGCGGGCCTCGATGTCAGCGGCCAGCGCGGCCGTGTAGCGGTGCGGCGCGGCCACCTCGGCTGCGGCATTGGTCTCGCTCATGATCCTCAAAGCTCCATTGGTCGTCTCTGCCCGCGGTACAGGCCGATTCCCTCTTGTCCGGTGAAACAAAAAGGCCCCTCGCACAGGAGGGGACGCCGCGCCGATGCCGACCGGAGATGATCGCGGTCGGTACTGATCAGCGCGGCCCGCTAAGCAGAAGGCGTACGGCACGCATGGGGTCAGGTTACCGCAGGGCACCGAGGACCCGCATCGAGGTAGTACGCGGGTGGGGAAAGGAGAAGCGGGCCGTCCGCATCGGACGACCCGCTCCTGGGATTGTGGAGCTAAGGAGAATTGAACTCCTGACCTCCTGCATGCCATGCAGGCGCTCTACCAACTGAGCTATAGCCCCAGGTCTTGCTGTTCCGCCCGGTTCCCCTCGGCGGCATCGCCTACATTACACGGACGCCCCGGGCTTTAGCCAAATCGATTGCCGCGGGGGCCCTGACCAGTGCCCCTCACGCCGTCGCGAACGAGTAGAAACGCTTCAGCGTGCAGTGCTCTTCGAGGAGCCGACCGTAGATCGGCTCGCCCTCCAGCTCCCGGTACGTCTCGATCGGGTCGCCCTTGATGATCAGCGCCTGGGCGCACTCCGCGCACCAGTACTGATAGTCGGAGTTGAGCGGCTCCATGTCGCGGACGATGGGCGTGCCACCGCCGCACCAGTCACATTTCCGGCTGTGTGCTCCCATGTCACTCAGCTCCAGCTGTGGCCGCAGGCCGTACACACGTAGGAAACACCGCCGTTGTCACCGAGTACCTGAGCCACGTTGCCGGAGCCGCAGGACGGGCATTCGATGCCCTCCCGAGCTGTCTCGGAAAGGTCCTCGAACGCGTCGAGGATGCTGGTCGGCATCCCACCCGTCCCTCCCCATCGGACTATCGGCCCTGCGCCCCCGCCGGCGGTCCGATTCTGCCACGGGGCGACGCCCAGGTCAGCGGAGATGCAACAGACGCCTCACCAGACTCACAAGCGCCCCGCACACCGCCACTTCCGCCGAGCTCACGCACTCGCGCGGTGTCGTCCAACCTACCCAGGAAGATCGCACCGAACCCAGCCGCCCCGGCGACAGGCTGAGTTGAGCCGACGTCAACAGGGGGCGGCCGGACGCGAGATCGGCCGCCGTCCATTCGTCGCACGCAAACGCGCACAAAGACACACAAAAGCGGCGATCCCGCCTCCCTCACCGGGAGACGGGATCGCCGCCATCTGTGGAGCTAAGGAGAATTGAACTCCTGACCTCCTGCATGCCATGCAGGCGCTCTACCAACTGAGCTATAGCCCCGCTGCTCTCCGCGCCGCTGCGCTTCGAACAAGAAGGAGCTTAGCCGGTGACCAGCCGGAAAAGGAAATCGAGCCGGGAGGGTCCGCTAGTCGTCGTCGCCGAGGACGGGCTCGGGGAGGGAACCGGCGTTGTGCTCCAGCAGCCGCCAGCCGCGCGCGCCCTCGCCCAGCACCGACCAGCAGCAGTTCGAGAGGCCGCCGAGCGCCTCCCAGGTGTGCGCCTCCAGGCCGAGCAGCCGCCCGATCGTGGTGCGGATCGTGCCGCCGTGGCTGACCACCACGAGCGTGCCGCCGTCGGGCAGCTTCTCGGCGGCGTCCAGCACGACCGGCGCCGCCCGGTCGGCGACCTCGGACTCCAGCTCGCCGCCACCGCGCCGCACCGGCTCGCCGCGCTTCCACGCCGCGTACTGATCGCCGAACCGCTCGATGATCTCCTCGTGCGTGAGCCCCTGCCACTCACCGGCGTAGGTCTCCCGCAGCCCCGCGTAGTGGTCGACCGTGAGCCCGGTCACGGTCGCCAGCTCGGCGGCGGTCGCCATGACCCGCTTGAGGTCGGAGGCGATGATCGCGTCCGGCCGCAGTCCGGCCAGCAGCCGGGCCGCGCGGTGTGCCTGCGCGACGCCGGTGTCGGTCAGCTCGATGTCCAGGGAGCCCTGGAAACGGCGCTCGATGTTCCAGGCCGTCTGGCCGTGCCGCCACAGGACTATGCGGCGGCCGCGGCCGCTCATGGTGCCGTTCAGCTCAGCTCACCGCCCGCACCGCCGTCCGGGCCCTGGGCCTGCGCGTACTCCTCCGCCTTGCCGCGGGTGGCCTTGGCGTCGGCGGGCAGCTCCAGCTGCGGGCAGTCCTTCCACAGCCGCTCCAGGGCGTAGAAGACCCGCTCCTCGCTGTGCTGCACGTGCACCACGACGTCCACGTAGTCCAGCAGCACCCAGCGGGCCTCGCGGTCGCCCTCGCGGCGGACCGGCTTGGCGCCGAGCTCCTTGTTCAGCCGCTCCTCGATCTCGTCGACGATCGACTTCACCTGGCGGTCGTTGGGCGCCGAGGCCAGCAGGAAGGCGTCGGTGATCGAGAGCACGTCGCTGACGTCGTACGCGATGATGTCGTGCGCGAGCTTGTCGGCGGCCGCCTGGGCGGCGGCGTTGATGAGCTCGATGGAGCGGTCCGTGGCGGTCACAGGCGAGGCTTTCCGGTCGGTGGGGACCCTCAGGGTCTGGCACCCCAAGGGTCTCACGCCCCACCGTCACGACTCTCGGCCATTCCCCCGTGACCGCCGTGACTCTCCTGACTCTTCCGGCTCCCCCGCCGCCCGTGACGCAAGGACGCCCGTGACACAAGGCCGCCCGTGGCGCAAGGCCGCCCGTGGGCGCGGTCTAGCCCTGGGGGTCGTAGTCCGCGCCGAGGACCACCGTCACGTCCGCGTTGGCGGCGCCCTTGCCCTTGGTGACCGAGGTCGCGGGCAGCCCGAGGGTCTTGGCGACCTCCTTGGCCTGTCCGGCCTGCCCGGCGTCCGTGTACGTGACCCGCGAGGTCTGCTGCGGAGAGCCGCCCTCGGTGGCGGCGACGACCGTGAAACCGCCGTTGACCAGCGCGACCCGGGCGGCACCTGAGGCGTCCTGGCCCCCGCCTGCGCTGGTCACGCTCACGCGTGCCGCGGAGCCCGGGTCGGTGTTCTTCACCGTGCCGCCGAGGACGCCCTTGACCACCCGGTCCGTCGCCCGGGCGCTGAGCGTGCCGTCGCCCTGGACCGGCAGCATCATCGTGTCGTAGTCGCCGCCCTTGGCCTGCCCGGCGAGCCGCGCCAGCGAGGCGCCGAGCTGCTGCTCGGACAGCGACGGATCGGGGATCTGCGCCAGCTGCTCGACGGTCTTGGTGGCGCCGCCCGTATCGCTGGAGACCTTCTTCAGGGCGGCGTCCATGACCTGGCCGAACCGCGCGAGCTGCTTGGTCTGCGCCTCGCCCGGGGCCCGGTAGGTGGCGTACGCCACAGCCGCCTGACCGCTCAGCACCTGCTCCTTGCCCCGCTTGACCAGCGGGCTCTCGCCCTTCCGGGCGGACGGGACGGTGGTGTCGGTGTCCAGGGTGATGCCGCCGACCAGCTCGACGAGGTTCTCCAGATAGGGCGTGTCCAGCCGCCAGGTGCCCTGGATCTTCGAGCCCAGCAGGGTGGACAGGGAGTCCCGGGTGGCGTCGGAGCCCTCGTCGGTCACCGACTTGCCGAGCGTGGTGGAGCCGCCGTCCTCGGTGGCGACGGACAGCGCGTTCGGCAGCAGGACGGTGGTGCCCTTCTTGGTGGTCTCGTTGTCCACCAGCAGCGCGGTGGAGGTACGGCCGCCCTTCAGCTCGCGCAGGTGGACGACGATCACGTCCCGCTTCTGCTGGCCACCGGCCGCCGCCTGGGCGTCGCCGTCGGCGGAGAGACCGGGCAGCTTGCCCGCGTACCAGAGGTAGCCGACCCCGCCCACCGCGGCCAGGACCAGCACCACGACGAGCGCGACGAACCGGTTGCGGCCCTTGCGGCGGCGCTCGTCACGCCGCTCCGAGCGGGTCTCGGCGAACTTCAGCCAGTCGATGACGTCTTCGGAGTCCTCGTCGGGCTCCTCGACGAAGGAGAACTGCTCGGTGCGGTACTCCTCGCCCTCCCCGTCCGGGCCGGACTTCCCCGCGCCGCCGGGCTTCCGGGGCCCTCCCCCGTCGGGAGCCGGGGCCGCGGCCGGGGCGCCGGAGGACGGCTCCTGCCGGTCCAGCTCGGCCAGCTCCTCGTACGGGTTCGGCTCGTCCTCCTCGGGCGCGGCGGGCTGGGCGGGCACGGCGTAGTCGTAGCCCTGCTGGACGTACTGCCCCTGCTGCCCCTGCTGCTGGACGTACTGCCCCGGCTGCTGGACCTGCTGCTCCTGCTGCGGATAGGGCTGCTGCTGTCCGTAGTACGGGTCGTACGGCTGCGTCTGCGGATGCTGCGCCGGGGCCTGCTGGGCCTGCTGTGCCTGGCCGTACGGGTCGTACCCATAGCCGTAGCCGTCCTGCTGCCCCTGCTGCTGCCCGTAGTACGACGACGGGTCGTAACCCTGCTGCGTCCCCTGCGGCTGGTACACCGGCTGCCCATAGGCGTCGTAGCCGTAGATCTGCGGCTCCTGGGCATACGGATCCCGCGCGTACGGGTCGTACGGGTCCTGTCCGTCGTTCACCGGTACCCCTTCAGCAGTCGTGCCGGTACAGCTCTCGCTTGTCGATGTACCGCACCACACCGTCCGGCACCAGGTACCAGACGGGTTCGCCGTGTGCGACACGCGCCCGGCAGTCCGACGACGAGATCGCCAGCGCCGGCACCTCGACCAGCGACACCCCGCCCTCCGGCAACCCCGGGTCGGCCAGTATGTGCCCGGGCCGCGTCACGCCGATGAAGTGGGCGAGCGAGAACAGCACTTCGGCATCGCGCCAGGTGAGGATCTGGGCGAGCGCGTCCGCTCCGGTGATGAAGAACAGGTCCGCGTCACCGTTCAGCGCGCGCAGATCCCGGAGCGTGTCGGTGGTGTACGTCGCGCCGCCGCGGTCGATGTCGATACGGCTGACCGAGAACTGCGGATTCGACGCGGTCGCGATGACCGTCATCAGATAGCGGTCCTCGGCCGGGGAAACCTTTTTGTGGCTCTTCTGCCACGGCTGCCCGGTCGGCACGAACACGACCTCGTCCAGGTGGAACTGCGACGCCACCTCGCTCGCCGCGACCAGGTGACCGTGATGGATCGGGTCGAACGTCCCGCCCATCACACCGAGCCGCCGCTTGGCCGGCCCCTTCTGCTCTTCCATGCGTGCAGACCCTACTGGGCCCGGCTCGAAACCGGGTCCCGAAGAGGCAACGGCCTTAGCTCAGCGGTCCCGGTTGAAGCGCGTGGTGATCCACAGCAACAGGAACAGGATGACGAGAGCCGCACCGCCGGTCATGTAGGGGCTGATGCTCGGGTGAGTATCGGTGTGGTGCTCACCGCCCTCGGCCGCGAGGGTGGTCAGGGCGGCATGTGCGGTGCTGAAAGCGCTCATCGCAGGCGATACCTATCCGGGTCTCGGCGTCACGTCACGTCCGCCACATCGTATGCGAGCCGGATTCCGGACGTGCTCTCAGTCCGCCCTTGAGCCCGCTCTCAGTCCTGTTTGTACCCGCGCAGCAGGAACCACGCGACCAGGACGGAGCCCACGACGCCGACGACGATGACGGTGCGCAGCAGCGCTCCCGGTCCCTGGTCCTTGGGAGTGGCGGCAAGCACGGCGGTGAGGCCAGTCATATCGGGCATGTCTCCACGCTAGCCCCCCGCCGTGCAGGGCCTAAGGTGGGGTCCGCCAGGGGGACGGGCACGACCGAGGCAGTCCGGCGAAACAGTCCGCACGAGGGGGACCAATGAGCGACAGCCACACACACGGGACCGGCGGCGACGGGAGCGGCACCGGAGAGGGACGCGAGCATGTGCCCAGCCGCGAGAGGCGGCGCTTTCCGGGCATTTCCTCGCGCGCTTACGAGCATCCGGCCGACCGCTCGGCGCTGGTCGCGCTGCGCAAGCTGACCGGCTTCGACACCGTCTTCAAGGCGCTGAGCGGGCTGCTGCCCGAGCGCAGTCTGCGGCTGCTGTACCTGTCCGATTCGGTGCGGGTGAGCGACCGGCAGTTCGCCCACCTCCACGACATGCTGCGGGACGCCTGCTACATCCTCGACCTGGAACAGGTCCCGGCGATGTACGTCACCCAGGACCCGAAGCCGAACGCGATGTGCATCGGCATGGACGCGCCGATCATCGTGCTGACCACCGGGCTGGTCGAGCTGCTCGACGAGCAGGAGATGCGGACGGTCATCGGCCACGAGGTGGGCCACGCGCTGTCCGGGCACGCCGTCTACCGGACGATACTGCTGTTCCTCACCAACCTCGCGCTGAAGGTCGCCTGGATCCCGCTCGGCAATGTGGCGGTGCTGGCCCTGGTGACGGCGCTGCGCGAGTGGTTCCGCAAGTCGGAGCTGTCGGCGGACCGGGCGGGGCTGCTGGTCGGGCAGGACCTGCGGGCCTCGATGCGCGGGCTGATGAAGCTCGCGGGCGGCCACCATCTGCACGAGATGAACGTGGACGCCTTCCTGGAGCAGGCCGAGGAGTACGAGAACAGCGGCGATCTGCGGGACTCCGTACTCAAGATCCTGAACATGCTGCCGCGCAGCCACCCGTTCACCACCGTGCGCGCCGCCGAGCTGAAGAAGTGGGCCGAGAGCCGGGACTTCCAGCGGCTCATGGACGGCCACTACCCGCGCCGCGAGGAGGACAAGGACACCTCGGTCGGCGACTCCTTCCGGGAGTCGGCGAGCCACTACGCGGAGTCGGTCCGCTCCAGCAAGGACCCGCTGATCGCGTTCGTACGGGACGTGGCGGGCGGCGCCGGGGACCTGGGCAGCAAGCTGCGCGACCGGTTCGCCACCGGCGGCAAGCCGGGCGGGGACACCACCGAGGGCACGCCCCCGCGGGACGGTCAGGAGGGCCGGGAAGGCCGGGACGGCGGGGAGGGTTCCGACGGGGACGAACCGCCCCGCTCCTGAGGTCTACGGGCCGGGCTGCGTGCCCGGGGAGAGCACGCCGCAGAGCGAGACCGGGGTGCGGCCCGGGGCGTACGGGTCGGTGCCCATCGGGGAGTCGTTCCGGACGCTCTGCCCGGCCACCAGCGGCCGCAGATAGCCAGAGGCGTTCGCGGCGCACGCCTGCGGGCCCGCCAGCACGGAGCTGTGCACCAGCTCCACCCGGTGGTCGCGCAGATCGCCGCGGTCGAAGCGGAACCGGGTCTCCCGGCGCACCGTGTACAGCGAGGCGTGGTCCGGGGCCCGCTCGTGGGCCCGCTGGATCGCGTAGACGAAGACGTGGTCGGCGCTGACCTCCAGGGTCGAGGGGGTGCGCTCGACGACCGTCAGCGTGCCGCGCACCCGCACCGGGGCGTTGGCCAGCGTCACCTCGGCCGGGTTGAAGCGGGTCAGCCAGCCGGTGGCCGCATGGCGGCCGTCGTCGACCGGGTGTTCGAGGCTCTGGTCGAACTGGATCTGCTGGGCGGGGTCGAGCAGCAGCCGCACCGACTGCACCGGGCCGCCGGTGAGCACGCCCGGGTCGAGGGTCGACTTCACCACGTAGTCCTTGACCGTGGTGAGCGCCGTCATCACCTGGCTCTCCGAGAACCCCTGGGTGCGCCGCACGGCGGGCAGGGTGACCCCCTCGGCGCCGGTGCGGAACTGGGCGGCCGGGCTCTCCCGGAACAGCTCCGCGGGCCGCCCGCCGGGCACCTCACCGCGCGGCGAGAGCGGCACCACGCTGCTGCGCAGCGGCTCGACGGCCTGCGGCTCGGGGGCCTGGTAGGGGTGGCGTACGCCCATGTAGACGGCCGCGGCGAAGGCGAAGGCGATCAGCAGGACGAGGACGACGGCCTGCCGCGACGCCCCGGCACGGGCCCAGGCGTGGCGGCTGCGCACCGCGCGGGAGTGATCGTCCATGCGCTCCTGGGCGGAGAACTCCTGGAGCCGGGCAGCACGAACGAAGGACTCGTCGAACACGACGGAGCGATACTCGTCCTCACCACCTCCCGGGACGCCTTCGGGTGTCCCCTCGGGAGGGTCTCCACGCCCGGTCATACCTCAAGAGTAGGTCGCCGGGGGCAGCGGTAAACGCCGTGGTACTCCACAACTTCACGCACAGTACGGAGGAAACGCCGCATAGGGCGCGACGTGCTACGGGGAGATGTGACGGACACGCCGTCACGGAGTGCGCGGCACGACGGAGGCGGGCGGCGCCTCGCGCTCGGCAGCCCTGGACGGCATGGACGGCACGCTGCCCGGCCGTCCGGCGGGCGTGCCGTCGACCCCGCTGGTGGCGGGTGGTGGGGCCGGATCCTGCCGGTTGCCCGAGGTGCCGCGGTAGACCGCCGTGAAGGCCAGCGCGACCACCCCGATGCCCATCAGGACGGCCAGCAGCCAGGCCACCGGGCGGTGCCAGCGGGCATGGCCGCGGTAGGGCCGCCCGGCGCTCCCGTAGCGCCCGTACGGGCCGTAGGCGCCGTCCAGCTCCCGGCCGGGGCCGAAGCGGCCGTCCGGGTCGGCATAGTCGTCGTACGGGCCGTCCCCGAACTCACCCTCCGGACCGTACGCGTCGTCGAACAGCTCGTCCTCGGGGGACACCCCGGCCCTGCTGCGCCGGGACGCCTCGGCCTCGGCACGGGCCTGCGCGGCGGCCAGCATCCGCTCGACGGCGGTGGGTTCATGGATGGCGGCGGACCGTACGAAGTCCTCGTCGAATACCACGGTGGCGAATTCGTCGTTCGCCTCTCCGTGGCTGCGCTCGTCGGGCTCGTCGCCGTCCGGGAACGGCTTGCCCCCCACGTCGTCCGGCACCCATTCAGAGTAGACCGGACGGGTCAATTTGGGCAGGGCAAAATGGCATTCGAGGGAAGATCCACCCGTTGACCTCGGGGTTCGCCCATCCCCCGAAAGGGTGGCTCAGCGGGTGTGTCCGTCGCCGGTGACGATGTACTTGGTCGACGTCAGCTCGGGCAGTCCCATCGGGCCCCGGGCGTGGAGCTTCTGGGTGGAGATGCCGATCTCGGCGCCGAAGCCGAACTGGCTGCCGTCCGTGAAACGCGTGGACGCGTTCACGGCGACCGTGGTGGAGTCCACCAATTGGGTGAAGCGGCGGGCGGCCGCCTGCGACGTCGTGACGATGGCCTCGGTGTGACCGGAGGACCACAGGCCGATGTGGGCCACCGCGGCCTCCAGGGAGTCCACGACCGCCGCGGCGATGTCGTACGACAGGTACTCGGTCTCCCAGTCCTCCATCGCCGCCGGGACGACCGTGGCCTTCGTCCCCTCGGCCTCGGCCAGCGCCTGCACCCGCTCGTCGGCGTGCACCGTGACACCGGCCGCCGCCAGCGCCTCCAGGGCGCGCGGCAGGAACTCCGCGGCGATGTCCTGGTGCACCAGCAGCGTCTCCGCCGCGTTGCACACGCTGGGGCGCTGGGCCTTGGAGTTCACCAGGATGTCCACGGCCATGTCGAGGTCGGCCTGCGCGTCCACGTACACATGGCAGTTGCCGGTGCCGGTCTCGATGACCGGAACCGTCGACTCCTCGACCACCGTACGGATGAGCGAGGCACCGCCGCGCGGAATCAGCACGTCCACCAGGCCGCGGGCACGCATCAGCTCGCGCACCGACTCCCGGCTCTCCCCCGGCACCAACTGAATGGCGTCCGCGGGCAGTCCGGCGCCCCCGACGGCGTCGCGCAACACCTTCACCAGCGCGCTGTTCGAGTGGTAGGCCGACGAAGAGCCGCGCAGCAGGACGGCGTTGCCCGACTTCAGGCACAGCGCGGCGGCGTCCACGGTGACGTTCGGGCGGGCCTCGTAGATGATGCCGACGACGCCCAGCGGGACGCGCACCTGGCGCAGGTCGATGCCGTTGGGCAGCGTCGAACCGCGCACCACCTCGCCGACCGGGTCCGGCAGCGCGACCACGTCGCGGACATCGGAGGCGATGGCCCGCACCCGCTCCGGGGTGAGGGTCAGCCGGTCGACGATCGCCTCGCTCGTGCCCGCCTCCCGGGCCCGCTCCACATCGGTGGCGTTGGCCTCGACGATCTCCTTCGTCCGCACCTCCAGCGCGTCGGCCATCGCCAGCAGCGCGTCGTCCTTGAGGGCACGCGGCAGCGGGGCGAGGTCGACGGCCGCGGCGCGGGCCCGGTAGGCGGTCTGGAGCACCGGGGACTTCGGCCAGGGGTCGGTGAGCGGCGACGTGGGTGCGCTGGTCATGCACGCAGCCTACTGAGCCGAGCGCGGCGACCCGATGGGTATTCCGCTCTTCGAGATGGTCTTCTCACATCTCGAAGCGGTCCCGAAGCGGCACGCGCCCCTTCGTGCAGGTCCCCTCAGAAGGGATGCACACCCACCGGGGAAGCCGGTGGCGGCCCGTATCCCTCCGCGATGCGCTGGTGATACGTATCACGGTCGATGACCTCGAGCCCCACGATCTCCCATGGCGGCAGCTTGGCCGTGGAACGGTGCTCACCCCACAGCCGCAGCGCCACCGCCGCCGCGTCGTGCAGATCACGCGCCTCTTCCCAGTAACGGATCTCGGCGTGATCGTTGGCGTAGCGGCTGGTCAGCAGGAAGGGATGGTCATGGGCCAGCTGCTCCAGAGCGCGCCGGACCTCCCGCAGCGGCGCCTCGGCACCCGAGACGCTCAGCGTGATGTGCCACAGCCGGGACACCTCGACGCGTCGCTTGCCCTGCGCCGTCGCGTCCTCCGTCCCGGCATCGCCCGTCCCGGCGCCGTTCGCGCCGACACCGTTCAACCCGACACTGGTCAGGGTGCGCTCCGCCGCCCCTCGGGGCGGCGCCCCCGGGCGCCCTCGTCTCACCGGCGGCCTCCTGTAGCTCGCTGCTCCGCTCACGCGCGGGCGGAGCACTGTGGTGCGGTGGTGCCGTGGTCGGCGTGCCGATCCGGACCCGCCGCGTTCCCACCGCGGGCCCGCTGCCCGCGCGACCCCGTTGAACAAAGTTGACCAGTCCTCGCGCGGCCGCGGGGCGTTTTTGCGGAAGGTAAGCCCTCCTTTTTTGGGGCTCGGTGCGCCTCCGGGGCGCCTCAGCCCCTGTCGGGACCCGGCGGAACGTCATCCATGACGGTGCAGGACCACCAGGTCGTCCCGGTGCACGACCTCGCGCTCGTACGCGGGGCCCAGCTCGCGGGCGAGGTCGCGGGTCGACCGGCCGAGCAGCCGTGGGATCTCCTTGGCGTCGAAGTTCACCAGCCCGCGGGCCACCGCGCGGCCCTCGGTGTCGCGCAGCTCGACCGGGTCCCCGGCGGTGAACTCGCCCTCCACCGCTTCGATCCCCGCCGGCAGCAGCGAGGTGCGGCGCTCCACGACGGCCCGCACCGCCCCGTCGTCCAGGGTGAGCGCGCCGCGGGGTTCCGAGGCGTGGGCGAGCCACAGCAGCCGGTCGGCCGAGCGGCGGCCGGTGCGGTGGAAGTACGTACCGGTGGGGCGGCCCAGCAGGGCGTCCCCGGCCCGGCTGGTGGAGGTGAGCACCACGGGGACCCCGGCCGCGGCGGCGATCCGGGCAGCCTCGACCTTGGTGACCATGCCGCCGGTGCCGACCCCGGAGCGGCCCGCGCTGCCGATCGTGACCCCGGCGAGGTCCTTGGGACCCTTGACCTCGTCGATGCGTGAGGTGCCGGGGGTCTTGGGGTCGCCGTCGTAGAGCCCGTCCACATCGGAGAGCAGCACCAGCAGATCGGCCCGTACGAGATGGGCGACGAGGGCCGCGAGCCGGTCGTTGTCCCCGAACCGGATCTCGTCGGTGGCCACGGTGTCGTTCTCGTTGACGATCGGCAGGGCGCCCATGGCCAGCAGCTGGTCCAGGGTCCGGGTGGCGTTGCGGTAGTGGGCGCGACGGCTGGTGTCGTCCGTGGTGAGCAGCACCTGGCCGACCCGGCGCCCGTAGCGCGCGAAGGAGGCGGTGTAGCGGGCCACCAGCAGGCCCTGTCCGACGCTCGCGGCGGCCTGCTGGCGGGCGAGGTCGCGGGGGCGCCGCTCCAGGCCCAGGGGGGCGAGTCCGGCGGCGATGGCCCCGGAGGAGACCAGGACTATTTCCTTGCCGTCCCCGGCCCCGCTCACGTCCCGGTCGAGCACCTTCGCGAGCACGTCCACCAGCGCGTCAACCCGGTCCGCGTCCAGCCCTCCGGCCGCGGTGGTGAGGGAAGACGAACCGACCTTGACCACGATCCTGCGGGCCGCGGCCACCTCGTCCCGTACCGCCGACCCGTCCTGCTTCGCCACGCCTCTCCCCTGCTCATCCCGGGCTCGTCCCCGGCTCTCACGCGCACCTGCGCCCCTTGCGGAAAGCGGAAGCGCGTGTCCTGCACACTCACATCATGACAAGGGGGCAATCTACGTGAGCCGGGCCCATGGCCGCCCGGCCATTTCGCCGCCGCGACCGCCGCGACGCCGCGACCGCCGCGGCCGACACCCGGGGTCTCAGGTCTCAGGAAGATCGCGGAGAGATCACCGTGAGATGGCGACGCGGCCCCGTGGAATCGTTTGAACCCGTTTCGGGGCGGTTGGCACCTGCGCGGATTGTCACCGAGCCAGACGGCGGCATACGGTCAGGGGTCCCCCCACTCGTCCACCGCCCTCCCGCCAGGAGCCCATCCCGTGCCCTCTGCCGGATTCGCCCCACGCCGGGTCGTACAGCTCACGGCGCTGCTCGCCATGGTGGTGTTCTTCACCACACAGCTCGTCGGCGCCGTGCTCCCGAACGTACCGCTGTTCATTGCCGCCTCGGCGTGCGGCCTCGCCCTCGATCTCTTCCTTCAGCAGAAGCAGCCCGGCCTGCTGTCGCTGTTGGGCAAGGTCCGCTTCGACATCACGGTGCGCCAGCTGTTCCGCGACATGCTCATCATGGTCGGGCTGCTGCGGATCGAGGGAATCAATCCGCTGCACGAGCAGGCACCGCTGACCGTGGGACTGTTGCTGTTCTACGTGGTGCACTTCGCCTGCCAGGCGGCCGCCATAATGGTGCGCCGCACCCGGCAGTTGCCGTTCGTCACGCGCAACATCGACGCGTCCGCGCTGCGGCTGAGCGAGGCCCCGCCGCGGTTCTTCTCCCGCCAGCACGGCCGCCGGATCCTGCGGCTCGCCGCCCCGGCCACCACCGGACTGCTGCTCACGGCCGGCACCAAGAACGCTGTCTGGGGAGCCGTCGGCCTCTCCATCGCCCTGCTGATCGGCATCGCCGGAACCGTCCACCTGGCCACCTGGCTGCTGCCGCGCAAGCGGGTGGTGAACGAGGCGAAGGCCCTGGAGTGGCTCGACACGTGGCTGGCCGAGTACCAGCCGACCGTGGGCATGTACTTCTCCGGCGGCACCAGCTCCGCGTACCAGGCGAACATGTGGCTCTCCACGCTCGCCTCACTCGAGGGCAACCCCATCATCGTGCTGCGCGAGCGGTTCATGGTGCAGAAGATCGACGCGACGGACATCCCGATCGTCTGCCTCCCCAAGGTCGCCCACCTGATGCGCATCGAGCACTCGACGCTCAAGGTGCTGCTGCACCCGGCCAACTCGGGCAAGACCTCGCAGGTGCTGCGCATCCCCTCGATCAAGCACGCGTTCATCAACCACGGCGAGAGCGACAAGCTCTCCAGCTGCAACCCGTACGCCAAGGCGTACGACGAGGTGTGGGTCGCGGGCCCGGCCGCGCGCGACCGCTACCAGCTCGCCGACATCGGCGTCGAGGACAAGGACGTCGTGGAGGTCGGCCGTCCGCAGCTGGCGCCGATCCGCCCCTACGCGGGCGCCCCGACCGGTGAGTACACCACCGTGCTGTACGCCCCGACCTGGGAGGGCTGGGACGGCAACCCCGGCAACACCTCGGTCATCCTGGCCGGTGAGAACATCGTCCGCGAGCTCCTCGCCGACCCCAAGGTGCGCCTGCTGTACAAGCCGCACCCGATGACCGGCTCCGTCGACCGGCGGGCCGGGCGCGCCAACGACCGCATCAAGGCGATGATCGCCGAGGCGAACGCCAAGCGCGGCGGGGCCCGTCCGCCCGCCGAGGCCGCGACCGAGCTGACCCGGCGCGCCGAGGAGCTGAACCAGCTCACCAGCACGTCCTTCCGCCGCAGCGCGGACGAGATCGAGCGCATGAAGCTCCAGGGCACCCCGGACGACAACCGCGCCGCGGGTGTGGCGGCGGCCACCGCCGCCTGGGAGAGCGCCTACTGGGCGTCGCTGCCGGACTGGGAGCACCAGGTCGTCACCGGGCCGCGCCCGGCCATCTTCACCTGCTTCAACCAGGCCGACGTGCTGATCAGCGATGTGTCGAGCGTCGTCTCGGACTACCTGACGAGCGAGAAGCCGTACGCGGTGGCGAACACCAGCGGGCTGACCGAGGAGGAGTTCCGGGCGAACTTCCCGACGGTGCGCGCCGCCACGATCCTCACGCCCGAGGCGTCGGAGGTTCCGGAGCTGCTGGAGGCCGTCCGGGAGCCCGAGAAGGACACCCTCGCCCCGGCCCGCGCCGAGCTGAAGGTGCACCTGCTCGGCCCGTCCGACCCGCCGTCCCTGGTGCGCTTCGACCGGGCCGCGCAGACGCTGTGCCGCGAGGCCGACGAGCGGCGGGCGCGGATGGCCACGCGGCTGGCCGACGAGATCCCGTCGCAGCGGGAGGCCCGGGACGCGGCCGAGGAGACGGAGATGGAGGCCGGACCGTCGGAGCCGGAGGAGACGGCGACGGTCTGAGGCGGACCGAGACCGTCCGAGGCGCCGCAAGCCACGCGTAAGGGCCCGGGAGCATCGCTCCCGGGCCCTTTGCCGTGCGGCAGGTCCGTCGCGGCCGAGAGGGGCCGCCAGGGCTCGTGACGGGGGCTTGCCCGGCCCGTCACGAGCCCAGAAGACCTAGAACGGCTTGAACGACTCGTACTCCTCGTCCGCGCCGTCCCGCTCCGCGTCCCGGTCGCGGCGCCGCTGCGCCGCCGGGCGGGGGGCCTCGAAGCGGTGGTCCTCACCGCGGCGGCCCAGCATCTCGGCGCCCGCCGCCAGCGTCGGCTCCCAGTCGAAGACGACCGCGTTGTCCTCGGGGCCGATGACGACCTCGTCGCCCGCGCGGGCGCCCGCCTTCACCAGCTCCTCCTCGACGCCGAGGCGGTTCAGCCGGTCGGCGAGATAGCCGACGGCCTCGTCGTTGTTGAAGTCGGTCTGGTGGACCCAGCGTTCGGGCTTCTCGCCCACGACGCGGTAGAAACCGTCCTCGGCGACGACCTTGAAGCCCGCGTCGTCCACGGCCTTCGGGCGGATGACGATCCTGGTCGCCTCCTCCTTCGGCTTGGCCGCGCGCGCCTTCCCGACGATGTCCGCGAGGGCGAACGACAGCTCCTTGAGGCCGAGATGGGCGATGGCCGACGCCTCGAAGACCTGGTAGCCGCGGGCCTCCAGGTCCGGGCGGATGATGTCGGCGAGGTCCTTGCCGTCGGGGATGTCGACCTTGTTGAGGACGACGAGCCGGGGCCGGTCCTCCAGACCGCCGTACTCGGCGAGTTCGGCCTCGATGACGTCGAGATCGGTCAGCGGGTCGCGCTCGGACTCCAGGGCCGCGGTGTCCAGGACGTGCACCAGCACCGAGCAGCGCTCGACGTGGCGCAGGAACTCCAGGCCGAGGCCCTTGCCCTGGCTGGCGCCCGGGATCAGGCCGGGCACGTCCGCGATGGTGTAGACGGTCGAACCGGCCGTCACCACGCCGAGGTTGGGCACCAGGGTGGTGAAGGGGTAGTCGGCGATCTTCGGCTTGGCGGCCGAGAGCACCGAGATCAGCGACGACTTGCCGGCGCTGGGGTAGCCGACGAGGGCCACGTCCGCGACGGTCTTCAGCTCCAGGACGACGTCCCCGGCGTGGCCGGGCTCGCCCAGCAGCGCGAAGCCGGGCGCCTTGCGGCGGGCCGAGGCGAGGGCCGCGTTGCCGAGGCCGCCGCGGCCGCCCTGGGCGGCGATGTAGGTGGTGCCCTCGCCGATCAGGTCGGCGAGCACGTTGCCCCGCTTGTCGAGGACGACGGTGCCGTCCGGGACCGGCAGGACCAGGTCGCTGCCGTCCTTGCCGGAGCGGTGGCCGCCCTCGCCGGGCTTGCCGTTGGTGGCCTTGCGGTGCGGGCTGTGGTGGTACTCGAGCAGCGTGGTGACCGACTGGTCGACGACCAGGATCACATCGCCACCCCGGCCACCGTTACCGCCGTCCGGGCCGCCGAGCGGCTTGAACTTCTCGCGGTGCACGGAGGCGCAGCCGTGGCCTCCGTTACCCGCGGCGACGTGCAGCTCGACGCGGTCCACGAAGGTGGTCATGACGGGTGCCTCCAGATACGTACGGGGTCGGTGTGTCGTCGTTACGTGCGTAACCTGCGTAACGCGCCGAGGGCGGACCCGCTTCCCCGTCACGGGAAAGAGCGGTCCGCCCTCGGAAAGGTGTGTGGCGTCGTGCCGGGGCCGAGATTACTCGGCGACCGGAACGATGTTCACGACCTTGCGGCCACGGTGGGTGCCGAACTGCACGGCACCGGCGGCCAGCGCGAACAGCGTGTCGTCGCCGCCGCGGCCGACGCCCGCGCCCGGGTGGAAGTGCGTGCCGCGCTGGCGGACCAGGATCTCACCCGCGTTGACGGCCTGGCCGCCGAAGCGCTTGACCCCGAGCCGCTGGGCGTTGGAGTCGCGACCGTTCCGAGTGGACGATGCGCCCTTCTTGTGTGCCATGTCTCCTCAGTCCCTTACTTCGCAGCCGAGTCGATGCCGGTGATCTTCAGCGCGGTGTGCAGCTGGCGGTGGCCGATCCGCTTACGGTAACCGGTCTTGTTCTTGTACTTCAGGATGTCGATCTTGGCACCCTTGTGGTGGTCGACGACCTCGGCGTGAACCTTCACACCGGCCAGGACCCACGGGTCGCTGGTGACGGCATCGCCGTCGACAACGAGCAGAGTCGAGAGCTCGACGGTGTCGCCGACCTTGCTGGTTCCAATGCGGTCGACCTCGATGACATCGCCCACGGCTACCTTCTGCTGGCGGCCGCCGGTGCGCACAATTGCGTACACGCGGTTCTCACTCTCTCGCTAGTAAACGGGACCTCTGATGCCAGCCGCTCCACATGACCCCACGAAGGTCATGACAACCGAGTGATTCGATGCGATGCACCATGCGATTCAGCATCGGCCGAGCGGCCTCTCCCGCGGACGGGAGGGATGTGCTCAGGGGCTTGGCGTAAGACGCCGAGGGTCAAGGTTACCAGAGCCCGGAGGGCACCTACGCACGTGCGTAGGTGCCCTCCGTCGCCGCTGCGTCCCGCTCAGTCGTCGGCGGCGGCCGAGACCGACTGCGGCGTCTGCTGCTCCGCCGCCGCGGTCTTCTTCGACGCCGTCTTCTTGGCGGTCGTCTTCTTCGCCGTCGTCTTCTTCGCGGTCGTCTTCTTGGCCGCGGTCGTCTGCGACGCGGTCGTCTTGGACGCGGTCTTCTTCGCGGCGGTCTTCTTGGCGGCCGTCTTCTTCGCGGGCGCCTTCTTGGCGGCCGTCTTACGGGCCGTCTTCTTCGCCGGTGCCTTGGCCTCGCCGTCGGCCGCGGCCTCCCCGTCGGCCTTGTCCTCCGCCGCGACCTCACCGTCGGCGGACGCCGCCGACTCGGCCGTCTCCGGCTTCGGCTCCCCGGCGGAAGCGCCGACGACCACCACGGCGGCGTCCTCGGAGCCCGTGGGCGAGCCCGCCGGGGCGGACACCTTACGGGTCGCCCGGCGGCGCGCACGCGGCGCGGGAGCGGCCTCCGGCTCGGCCGCCGCCTCCGGCTCGGGGGCGGGAGCGGCTTCGGCGGGAGCGGCGGCCTCGGGCGCCTCGGCGGGCGCCTCCGGCTTCGGCTCGTCCGCCACGACCACCACGGCCTCCGGCTGCTCGGCGCTCTTCGGGGCGCCCGCCGGGGCGGACACCTTGCGGGTCGCCCGGCGCCGGGTACGCCCACGGCCCGCGGCGGCCTCGGCCTCGGCGGCGCTACTGTACAGCTCCTCGTCGGCCGCGAAGACCGGCTCAGGCAGCGCCTTCGGCTCCGCGACCTCCGCCGCGATCTCCTCGGCGGCCTCGACGACCGTCTCGGCCTCGACCACGGTGGTCTCCTCCGGCGCGGGCGCCTGCTGGCCGCCGGACTTCTTCTTCTTGCGCTTGCCGCCGCCACCGCCGCCGGCCACCGTCGGCTGGTCCATGTGGACGATCACGCCGCGGCCGTTGCAGTGGACGCAGGACTCGGAGAACGACTCCAGCAGGCCCTGGCCGACCCGCTTACGGGTCATCTGCACCAGGCCGAGCGAGGTGACCTCTGCCACCTGGTGCTTCGTACGGTCCCGGCCCAGGCACTCCAGCAGCCGCCGCAGCACCAGGTCCCGGTTGGACTCCAGCACCATGTCGATGAAGTCGATCACGATGATGCCGCCGAGGTCGCGCAGCCGCAGCTGGCGCACGATCTCCTCGGCCGCCTCCAGGTTGTTCCTGGTGACCGTCTCCTCCAGGTTGCCGCCCTGGCCGGTGAACTTGCCGGTGTTGACGTCGACCACGACCATCGCCTCGGTCCGGTCGATCACCAGGGAGCCGCCGCTGGGCAGCCAGACCTTGCGGTCCAGCGCCTTCATCAGCTGCTCGTCGATCCGGTACGTGGCGAAGACGTCGACGTCCGAGTTCCACTTCTGGAGCCGGTCGACGAGGTCGGGCGCGACGTGCGAGACATAGCCGTGGATGGTCTGCCAGGCGTCCTCGCCGCTCACGATGACCTTGGAGAAGTCCTCGTTGAAGATGTCGCGGACGACCCGGACGGTCATGTCCGGCTCACCGTAGAGCAGCGTCGGCGCGTTGCCGCTCTTCGCCTTCTTCTTGATCTCTTCCCACTGCGCCTGGAGCCGCTGGACGTCGCGGGCCAGCTCGTCCTCGCTCGCGCCCTCCGCGGCGGTGCGGACGATCACGCCCGCGTCCTCGGGGACGATCTTCTTGAGGATCTGCTTCAGCCGGGCGCGCTCGGTGTCGGGCAGCTTGCGGCTGATGCCCGTCATGGAGCCCTCGGGCACGTACACCAGGTAGCGGCCGGGCAGGGAGACCTGGCTGGTCAGCCGGGCGCCCTTGTGGCCGATCGGGTCCTTGGTGACCTGGACGAGCACGGACTGCCCGGACTTCAGGGCGGTCTCGATGCGGCGCGGCCCGTTGGACAGCCCCAGCGCCTCGAAGTTGACCTCGCCCGCGTACAGCACGGCGTTGCGGCCCTTGCCGATGTCGACGAAGGCGGCCTCCATCGACGGCAGCACGTTCTGGACCTTGCCCAGGTAGACGTTGCCGACGTAGCTGGTGGCCTGCTCCTTGTTGACGAAGTGCTCGACGAGGACGTTGTCCTCCAGCACGCCGATCTGGGTGCGCTCGCCGTTCTGCCGGACGACCATCACCCGCTCGACCGCCTCGCGGCGGGCCAGGAACTCGGCCTCGGTGATGATCGGCACCCGGCGGCGGCCCTGCTCGCGGCCCTCGCGGCGACGCTGCTTCTTCGCCTCCAGTCGCGTCGAGCCCTTGATCGACTGCACCTCGTCGGAGCTGGACTCGGAGTCCTTCGCACGCCGCTCCCGCGGCTCCCGGACCTTGACGACCGTGCGCTCCGGGTCGTCACCGCCCGACTCCGCCTCGGCGGAGTCCCCGCTGCGACGGCGGCGACGGCGACGGCGACGGCTGCTGCTGGAGCTGCCACCGCCGGGCTCACCGGCCTCGGCGGTCTCCTCCTCGGCGCCCGGCTCCTCGCCGGTCTCGCCCTCGGACTGCGCCTCGTCCTCGTAGGCCGCGCCGTCCTCGCCCTCGGAACGGCCCTCGGCGCCCTCGGCGTCGGCGGCCTCGCCCCGGCGGCGGCGACGGCCGCCACGGCGACGGCGGCGGGCCGGGCGGTCGCCCGACTCCTCGTCGCCCTGCTCGCGGTCGGCCTGGCGGCCGTCCTGCTCGGCGTCCTCGGCGGCAGCGGCCGGCTCCTCGGCCTCCACCGGGCGCTGCTCCTCGGCGGGCTCGCCGCGGCGGCGCCGACGGCGGCGGCTGCCCGCGGCGGGGGCCGCCACCGGCTTCTCCTGCTCCTCGGCCTCTTCGGTCTCGTCGGCCTCTTCCAGGGCGGCGGCGGCCTCGGCGGCGGCGCTCTCCGGGGTCTGGAAGACCGGCTCGGTGAAGACCGGCGCCTGGAAGACCGCCGTCGGCGGGCGCACGGCCCGGCGGCGACCGCCACGCGGCGCGGGCTCCTGCTCGGCCTCGGGCTCGGCGGCCTCCGCGGTCTCGGCGGCGGCCTGCGGCTCGGGCTGCTCCTCGGCGGCGGCCGTCTTGCGCGTGGCGCGGCGGCGGGTACGGGCGCGCGGCGCCTCCTCGGCGCCCTCCTCCGCGGCGGGGGCTTCGGGGGTCGCGTCCTCTGCGGCGGCCTCGGCCGCGGCGGCGGTCGCCTTACGGGTCGCGCGGCGGCGGGCACGCGGCGCCGGAGCGGCCTCGGCGGGGGCCTCCGCGGAGGCCTCGGCCTCGACGGCCGCGGGCTCGGCGGGAGCGGTCTCCTCGGCGCTCGGCTCGTCGGCGACGGCGTCCGGCGCACCGGCCGGGGCGGTCGCCTTACGGGCGGCCCGGCGGCGCGTACGGGCACGGGGCGCCTCGTCGGCCGGGGCGTCGGCTGCGACTGCGGCTGGGGCGGTGTCCTCGTCGCCACTGCCACCAGCGGCCGCCGTAGACGACGCGTCCACATCGGCGGGCTCCGTCTGCGGGGCGCCCTCCGGAGCGGCGGTCTTGCGCGTGGCCCGGCGGCGCGCACGGGCCGGCGGGGCGGGCTCGGCGGCGGCCTCGGTCTCGGCGGCCGCGGCCTCGGTCGGTTCCGCGGCGGCGGGCTCCTCCACCACCGTCTCGGCGGCCTGCGGCGCCCCGGCCGGGGCGGTCGCCTTCCGGGTGGCCCGGCGGCGCGTACGGGCGGGCGGAGCGGGCTCGGCGGCGGGCTCCGGCGCGGCGGCCGGAGCCTCGGCGGGCTCGTCCGGCTCGGCGGCGGTGCGCTGGGCGGCCTCCGCCGGAACCACGGTCTCCGCGACCTCCGGCGCACCCGCCGGGGCGGCGGTCCTGCGCGTCGCCCGGCGGCGCGCACGGGCGGGCGGAGCGGCGGAAACGGTGTCACCGTCGGAGGCGGTGGAGGCGGCGGACGCCTCCGCGGCGGCCACGGCGGCACCGGCGGCGATCGACTCGGCCGGTATGGCCGGGACGGCGGGCGTGGTCACCTCGGCGTCACTCGCGGCACCCACCGGCGGACCGGCGGGGCGGGAGGCCGCACGGCGGCGGCGCGGCGGCAGGGTGTCGCTGGGCGAGGTGGAATCCCCGGCGCCGACGGCGCGCGGCGCGGCTTGTGCCTGGGGCTGGATAGGTTCGGTCGGCTCAATGGGCTCGAGCATGCGGGCGGTTCTCCCGTCACGCTCCCGGGCGCCGCGCCTGCTTCCGGCCGGGCCCCGCGCGCTGCGCGGGTTCCGCCGTCCGGGGCGCGGGCGCCGCACGGGAGCTGTCGTATCGCTCGCCGGGCCGGTTTTCGGGGCCGGGACCGGCGAAAGTCTCCTGGTCAGTGCGCCTGCCGGACCCGGGTGGCTCCCAAGTGCCTGGGCGGCGCATCGACGGCGGTCCTTACGCGGAACCTTCCGGCGCCGCCATCGCGGCGGTCAGCTCGGCGGCCGTGGGTGGGGCGGCCTGAACTGCCTCGCGATCGGGCGCGAGCGGGTCGGTCACCGTGCCGGACTCCTCATCGAGCAGCCCCTGCGCCAGCCTGGTCACCGCTGCGGGGACCGGCGGCGCCAGGTCGGCCGTAGCGCGGAGACCGGACAGGACGTCGTCGGGTCGCACGGCAGGTGTCAGATGCCGTACTACCAGCCGCAGTATCGCACAGCCACCGTCGCCTGGCCTATCGCCCCGACCTGCGGACGCTTCCAGGCGGGCCACCGCGGCGCGGGCGTCGAAGGTGCGCATGCCGTTTTTCGTCCGGCGCTCGACCTCGACGGTCTCGGCCTCCAGGAAGGCCGCAACGGCCCGTTCGGCCTCCGCCGGGGCGACCCGGTCGAGCCGGATCTCCCACACGGACGCCTGGAGCCGGTCGGCGAGTCCGGAGGTGCGGGCCTCGACGGCGTCGGTGATGTCGAGCCCGGCGGGCAGCGACTCGTTGAGCAGCGTCCGCAGCGTCTCGGGGTCCCGCGCCTCGGTGAGCTGGATCTCCAGGTACTCGGCCTCACTGCCGGTGCCGGTGGGTGCGGCATTGGCGTACGACACCTTCGGGTGCGGGGTGAAGCCCGCCGAGTACGCCATGGGCACCTCGGCGCGGCGCAGCGCCCGCTCGAAGGCGCGCTGGAAGTCGCGGTGGCTGGTGAACCGGAGGCGGCCGCGCTTGGTGTAACGCAAACGGATGCGCTGCACCGCGGGTGCGGGCGGCGGGCCTTCGGGCTGTCGCTTGCCCAGGGGTCTGTCTCCTTGTGCTTCTTCGCTTGTCGGCGCACGGGCCTGTGGGGCCCGTGCGCCTTCCAGCGTACTTTGTGACCGGCCGGTTGCCCGAGGGCCAGGGGGTGGGGTGCCTCCCGGATCAGGCATGATCCGGGAGGCACTCCCTCACTTCACGACCGACAGCGGCAGCAGTTTGCGGCCGGTGGGACCGATCTGGATGGACGTGTCCATCTGCGGGCAGACGCCGCAGTCGAAGCACGGGGTCCAGCGGCAGTCCTCGACCTCGGTCTCGTCGAGCGAGTCCTGCCAGTCCTCCCACAGCCAGTCCTTGTCGAGACCGGAGTCGAGGTGGTCCCAGGGCAGGACCTCCTCGTAGGTGCGCTCGCGGGTGGTGTACCAGTCGACGTCCAGCCCGAAGTCGGGCAGGGTGCGCTCGGCGCACTCCATCCACCGGTCGTAGGAGAAGTGCTCGCGCCAGCCGTCGAAGCGGCCGCCGTCCTCGTAGACGGCGCGGATGACCGCGCCCACCCGGCGGTCGCCGCGCGACAGCAGGCCCTCGACGATGCCGGGCTTGCCATCGTGGTAGCGGAAGCCGATCGAGCGGCCGTACTTCTTGTCGCCGCGAATCCGCTCGCGCAGCTTCTCCAGCCGGGCGTCGGTGTCCTCGGCGCTGAGCTGCGGCGCCCACTGGAACGGGGTGTGCGGCTTGGGGACGAACCCGCCGATCGAGACGGTGCAGCGGATGTCGTTCTTGCCGGACACCTCACGGCCCTTGGCGATCACCTTGGTCGCCATCTCGGCGATCTGGAGCACGTCCTCGTCGGTCTCGGTCGGCAGACCGCACATGAAGTAGAGCTTCACCTGCCGCCAGCCGTTGCCGTACGCGGTGGACACCGTACGGATGAGGTCCTCTTCCGAGACCATCTTGTTGATGACCTTACGGATGCGCTCGGAGCCGCCCTCGGGGGCGAAGGTGAGGCCCGAGCGGCGGCCGTTGCGGGTCAGCTCGTTGGCCAGGTCGATGTTGAAGGCGTCCACCCGGGTCGACGGGAGGGACAGGCCGATCTTGTCTTCCTCGTACCGGTCGGCGAGGCCCTTGGCGATGTCGCCGATCTCGGTGTGGTCGGCGGAGGAGAGCGACAGCAGGCCGACCTCCTCGAAACCGGTGTTCTTGAGGCCCTTGTCGACCATCTCGCCGATGCCCGTGATGGAGCGCTCGCGCACCGGGCGGGTGATCATGCCCGCCTGGCAGAAGCGGCAGCCGCGGGTACAGCCGCGGAAGATCTCCACCGACATCCGCTCGTGCACGGTCTCGGCGAGCGGCACGAGCGGCTGCTTCGGGTACGGCCACTCGTCGAGGTCCATGACGGTGTGCTTGGAGACGCGCCACGGCACGCCCGAGCGGTTCGGCACGACGCGGGAGATCCGGCCGTCGGCCAGGTACTCCACGTCGTAGAACTTCGGCACGTAGATGCTGCCGGTGCGGGCGAGGCGGAAGAGCAGCTCGTCGCGGCCGCCCGGACGGCCCTCGGCCTTCCAGGCGCGGATGATCTCGGTCATCTCCAGGACGGCCTGCTCGCCGTCGCCGATCACCGCGCAGTCGATGAAGTCCGCGATCGGCTCCGGGTTGAACGCGGCGTGGCCGCCCGCGACCACGACCGGGTGGTCCACGGTGCGGTCGGCGGCGTCCAGCGGGATACCGGCGAGGTCGAGCGCGGTGAGCAGGTTGGTGTAGCCCAGCTCGGTCGAGAAGGAGACGCCGAAGACGTCGAAGGCGGACACCGGGCGGTGCGCGTCCACGGTGAACTGCGGCACCTCGTGCTCGCGCATCAGCTCCTCGAGGTCCGGCCAGACGCTGTACGTACGCTCGGCGAGCACGCCCTCGCGCTCGTTGAGCACCTCGTAGAGGATCATGACGCCCTGGTTGGGCAGCCCCACCTCGTAGGCGTCCGGGTACATGAGCGCCCAGCGGACATCGCAGGAGTCCCACGGCTTGACCGTGGAGTTGAGCTCGCCGCCCACGTACTGGATCGGCTTCTGCACATGGGGGAGCAGGGCCTCAAGCTGTGGGAAGACCGACTCGACAGACATCAGTAACCTTCGTGCGCGGACAGGGGTGACCCTCAAGCGTACCGGTCCCGTCCGGGCCGGATCGCCACGCGGTCAGCTCTCCAGCGCCGAGCGGTGCTCCCGGCGGGAGACCTCGGCCCACAGACCCGGCAGTTCGCGCTCGCGGGCGGCCGCGAGGGCCTCCTCGCGGCCGTAGAGCAGGCCGACGGTGAAGGTGGACTCCCCCGCCGCGTGCGCCTGGACGGCCAGCTCGCGCAGCGCCTCCCGCGCGACCACGCTGTCCTGGTGGTCGCCGAGCAGCTCCTGCACCTCGGTCATGAGCCCCGAGAACGCCTTCGCGGGCGCGCCGAGCGCCGGGCGGGCGACCTCGGCGGCGTAGCGGGCGCGCTTGGCGTCCTTGCGGGCCTCGTGCAGGACGACGTCGCGCTCGGGTCCCGAGGGGGCGTCCAGGACCGGCTCCAGGCGGTCCGCGAGGCGTTCGTAGTCGCGCAGCACGGCCTTGCGGATCACCTCGGCGGCCGGGCGGGCGGCGGCCTGGCGCAGCGGCGGGTCGGCCAGGAGGGCGTCGAGGGTGTCGAGCAGCGCGAGATAGCGCTCGCCGTCGAGGACGCCGATCAGCCGGTCGCGGGAACCGGTGCGGCGGGCGTGCGACCAGATCTCCAGCCGGGCGGCGACGGGGCCGAGCCGCAGTTCGACGGGCACCTCGGCGAGCCGTTCGCCGATGCGCGCGGTGAGCACTTCGCGGTCCCGGTCGATGCCCAGCTCCGCGGCCAGCCACTTCAGCTCGGCGCCGATGGGGTCGGTGACGGCGCGGTCCAGGACCTTGCGGTACGAGCGGAAGGCGCTGCGCAGCCGACGGGTGGCGACCCGCATGCGGTGCACGGAGTCGTGGGTGTCCAGGCGCACGGCGGGGTCGAGGGTGACGATCGCGGTGATCTGGCGGCGTACGTAATCCAGGACGATGTCACCGGCGGTGGCCTCGGCCTTCTTCTTCCCTGCGGCTTTCTTTCCGGCCTTCTTCTTGCCGGGCTTCCGACCGCCCTTCTTCGGTCCGCCCTCGCGCGGGCCGGTTTCGGCCAGGGCGCGGGCGAGCTTGGAGGGGAGGTCGGCACGGCGCAGCCCGGCGTCCGTCAGATGCGGCTCCAGGGTGTCGAGCAGCGCGGGGTCGCCGCCCTCGGCCAGCTCCACCTCGACCTCGGTCCAGCTCACCGGGTCACTGGGGGCCGGGGCCAGTCGGCGCGCGGTGACCGTGTCGGCGGACAGCTCGGCGAGCAGCGTGCCGTCGCCGTCCACGAGGTGCCGGACGTTCCGCTCCGACAGCAGGTGGACGAGGGGCACGAGGCCGGTGCCGCGGGTGCGGGAGCGTACGAGGCCCGCGAGGTGCGCGGGCAGCGCGTCCGAGAGCGGGGCGCGGATCTCGTCCCGTACGTCCGGGCCGACCGGCAGCTTGAGGTGCCAGCCGGCGTCGTCGCCCCCGGTGCGGCGGCGGAGGGTGATGCCGTCGGCGGCGAGCCGCTGCCCGGGGGTGTCGTAGTACGTGGCGTCGAGGGTGACGGCGCCCCGGTCCCTCACCTGCGCGATTCCGGCGACCCCGGCCAGCTCGGGCAGGCCGCCGGTCGCGGCGTCACCATCGGTGGTCTCGTACTTGCGTTCGATCTCCCGCATCATGTCCACCATGGCCTGAATGTAGTCGCCCGGCGCCTTCGACGGGAGGCCCCTAGAGCGGGTCAGGCCGATACGGGTCGTTGCACCTTGATGGACTGGAGCAGCCCGATCCCGATCCATACGGCGAACATCGACGAACCGCCGTACGAGACGAACGGCAGCGGCAGACCGGCCACCGGCATGATGCCCAGCGTCATCCCGATGTTCTCGAACGACTGGAACGCGAACCAGGCGATGATCCCGGCCGCGACGACCGTCCCGTACAGCTCGGTGGTGCCCCGGGCGATCCGGCAGGCGCGCCACAGGACGACGCCCAGCAGCACGATGATCAGGCCCGCGCCGAGGAAGCCCAGCTCCTCCCCCGCGACCGTGAAGACGAAGTCCGTCTGCTGCTCGGGCACGAACTGGCCGGTGGTCTGGGTGCCGTGGAAGAGCCCCTTGCCGGTGAGCCCGCCCGAGCCGATGGCGATGCGCGCCTGGTTGGTGTTGTAGCCGACGCCCGCCGGATCGAGGGCGGGGTTGGCGAAGGCGGCGAAGCGGTCGATCTGGTACTGGTCGAGGACGTGCAGCTGCCAGATCAGCAGCGCGCCGATCACCGCGGTGGTGATCAGCCCGGCGATCCAGCGGTTGGACGCGCCGGAGGACAGGAGCACCGCGAGCACGATCACCGCCATGACCATCACCGAGCCGAGGTCCGGCATCAGCATCACGATGGCGATGGGCAGCGCGGCCAGGCCGAGCGCCTGGACGACGGTGCGGTGGTCGGGACTGAGACGGTCGCCCGCGTCGACGCGCGCGGCCAGCAGCATCGCCATGCCCAGGATGATCGTGATCTTGGCGAACTCGCCGGGCTGGAGGGAGAACCCGGCACCGATCACGATCCACGCGTGCGCGCCGTTGATGGTCGAGCCCAGAGGGGTGAGGACGGCGAGGACGAGGATGACGGACAGCCCGTACAGCACCGGCACCGCGCCGCGCAGGGTGCGGTGGCCGAGCCAGACGGTGCCGATCGCGAGCAGCAGCCCGATGCCGGTGTTCAGGGCGTGCCGGACCAGGAAGTAGTACGGATCGCCCTGGTTCAGCTCGGTGCGGTTACGGGTCGCCGAGTACACCAGCACCGTGCCGATCGCGGACAGCGCGAGGCAGGTGAGCAGCAGCACCCAGTCCAGGCGGCGCAGCAGCGAGTCGCGCGCCATGAGCTTGCGCCAGGTGCCGCGCTCGGGGGTGAAGCGGGGGACGGAGTAGCCGTGGGTGGACGCGCTCACTGCTGCGCACCTCCACGCCGCCTGGTGTCACCGAGCAGGGCGAACGGCTTGCCCACCGGCTGGGCCTCGATCGAGCCGTCGGAGGAGATCTTGGGGAGGTCGGCCTGCGGCTTGGGCAGCAGCGCCTTCTTCTCGTTGATCTTGCCCTTGCCGTCGACCCCGTACAGCGCGTTGTAGATCTTGCGTACGGCCGGACCCGAGGCGCCGGAGCCGGTGCCGCCCTGCGAGATCGTCATGACGACCGAGTAGTCCTTGGTGTACGTCGCGAACCACGAGGTGGTCTGCTTGCCGTAGACCTCCGCGGTACCGGTCTTGGCGTGCATCGGGATCTTGTCCTGCGGCCAGCCCTGGAACCGCCAGGCGGCGGTGCCCCGGGTGGCGACGCCCGCGAGCGCCTGGTCGATCCGTTTGTGGGTGTCGCCCTTCATCGGCAGCTTGCCGTGGGACTTGGGCTTGATCTCCTGGATGTGCTTGCCGTCCGGGCTGACGATCGCCTTGCCGACGGTCGGGTCGTAGAGCGTGCCGCCGTTGCTGATCGCCGCGTAGATGGTGGCCATCTGGATCGGGGTGACGAGCGTGTCGCCCTGGCCGATCGAGTAGTTGACGGAGTCACCGGCGCGCATCTTCATGCCTTCGAGGCAGTTCTCGTAGGAGAGCCGCTGGGTGTAGTTCCCGTCCTTCTTGCCGTTCTTGCACCAGGCGTCCTTGTTGGCCTTCCAGAAGTCCTTCTTCCACTGGCGGTCCGGGACCCGGCCGCTGACCTCGTTGGGGAGGTCGACGCCGGTCTCCTTGCCGAGGCCGAACTGATGGGCGGTCTTGTAGAACCAGTCCCCCGGGTGCTTCTTGGGCTTGTTGCCGCCGTCCTTCTTCCACTGCTCGTAGGCGAGGCGGTAGAAGACGGTGTCGCAGGAGACCTCCAGCGCGCGGCCGAGGCTGATCCCGCCGTGGTTCTCGGACTCGAAGTTCTTGAAGACCTGGCCGCCGATGTTGAACGAGCTGGTGCAGGCGTAGGGCCCGTCGAAGCCGTACCCGGCGTTGACCGCCGCGGTCGTCGGGATCACCTTGAAGATCGAGCCGGGGGCCGCCTGGCCCTGGATCGCCCGGTTCAGCAGCGGGTAGTTGCTGTCCTTGCCGGTGAGCTTCTTGTAGTCCTTGCCGGAGATGCCGCCGACCCAGGCGTTGGGGTCGTAGGCCGGGTTGGACGCCATCGCCACCACGCGGCCGGTCTTGGCCTCCATGACGACGACCGAGCCGGAGTCCGCCTTGTACTTCCGGCCGGTGTTCCGGTCGTACTGCTTGCGGGCGTCCTTCATCGCCTGGTCCAGCTCTTTCTCCGCGACCGCCTGGACGCGCGCGTCGAGACTGGTGACGACGTTGTCACCGGGCCGGGCCTGCTGGCTCTCCCGCTGGCCGATGACGCGGCCGAGGTTGTCGACCTCGTAGCGGGTCACCCCGGCCTTGCCGCGCAGCTTGCTGTCGTACTCGCTCTCCAGCCCGTTGGAGCCGACCTGGTCGGAGCGGAGCAGCGGCGACTTGGTGTGCTCGGCCTTCTTGATCTGCTCATCGGTGACCGGCGAGAGGTAGCCGAGCACCTGGGCGGCGTTGGAACCGGCGGGGGCGGCGTAGCGGCGCACGGCGGTGGGCTCGGCGCTGATCCCGGGGAAGTCCTCTTCGCGCTCGCGGATCTGGAGCGCCTGCTTGGCGCTGGCCTCGTCGGTGATCGGGATGGGCTGGTACGGGGAGCCGTTCCAGCAGGGCTGCGGGGTCTCGGCGTCGCACAGCCGGACCTTGTCCTTGACGTCCTTGGGCTTCATGCGGAGGACGCCCGCGAGCCGGGTGAGGACGGCCTCGCCGTCGTCGGGCTCCTTCATCAGCGCGGTGCGGCTGGCGGAGACCACGAGCCGGGTCTCGTTGTCGGCGAGGGGCACCCCGCGGGCGTCCAGTATCGAGCCGCGCACGGCCGGGTGGACGACCTGCTGGACGTGGTTGTTGGCGGCCTTTTCGGTGTATTCGTCGCCGTTGCGGATCTGTAGGTACCAGAGACGTCCGCCGAGGGTGAGCAGGAGCGAGAAGACGAGGATCTGGATGGCGACGAGGCGGACGGTGACCCGGGGAGTCCGTCCGGTCTCCGGGATATTGCTCATGGCGCTCCGTTGAGGGTGGAGGCGGGAGACGGGAGGGCTGCGGGCGACCGGAGGGCGGCGGGGGACGGCGGAAGAGCGGCGGGGGTCGGCGGGAGGGCGGTGCTCACAGGCGCTTGACCCCCTTGAGCTTGATGCGGCCGTCCTTGATGCGGCCGGTCCGCTTCGTCGCCTTCGTCAGCAGGCCGCCTCCCTGGCCGCCGAGCCGGGCGGCCCGGCCGGGGCGACGGAACCGGCTCATCCGGCCGGCCCGGACGCTGCCCGCCGAGGTGATCCAGCGGGTGCCGCCCTCGGTGCCGGTGCCGCCGGTGCTGTCGGCCATCCGGTCGTTCTCCCCGCGTCTGGCCAGCCCCATGATCAGCGGCACCGTGAAGGGCGCCAGCAGCAGGTCGTAGAGGGCGGCCGTGAACAGCAGCTGGCCCAGGCCCACATGGCGGGCCGCGTCGTCGCCGACGAGGATGCCGACCCCCGCGTACAGCAGCGTGGCGCCGATGGCCGCCGCGACGACCACCGCCATCGGCCCGGCGGCGGACCGGAGCTGGCCGCTCTCGGGCTTGGCGAGCCCCGCCAGATAGCCGACCACGCACAGCACCAGGGCGTAGCGCCCGGCGGCGTGGTCGGCGGGCGGGGCGAGGTCGGCGAGCAGCCCGGCGCCGAAGCCGACCAGGGCGCCGCTGGTGTGGCCGTAGACCAGCGCGAGGCCGAGGACGACGAGCAGCAGCAGGTCGGGGACGGCGCCGGGGAGTTGCAGCCGGGCGAGGACGCAGATCTGGACGACGAGGGCGACGACGACGAGGACGGTGGACAGGAGGACACGGTTGAGGCGCAGCATCGGTCAGCTCCTGTCGGCCGGGTTCGTGGCGGTGGCGGAGGGGGTGGCCGTGACGGTGACCGTGGGCGCCGGCTTGGGTTTGGCGGGCTTGGGCGGCAGCACGGTGTCGCGCGGGTTGGAGCGCGGCGGCTGGACGACCACGCCGACGATGTCCAGCCTGCTGAAGCGGACGTAGGGGCGCACCTGGAGGGTGCGGGTGAGGTCGCCGCCGGTGGGGTCGACGCGGACCACCTTGCCGACCGGGACGCCGGGCACGAACGGCTTGTCGGCCTGGGAGCCGAAGGTGACGAGCCGGTCGCCCTTCTTGATCTTGGCCTTGCCGTTGAGGAGCTGGACGTGCAGGGAGCGGTCGCCGCGTCCGGTGGCGAAGCCCAGCTCGCTGGACTTCTCCATCCGGGTGCCGACGGTGAAGTCGGGGTCGATGGCGAGCAGCACGGTGGAGGTGGAGGGGCCGACCGTGGTGACCCGGCCGACGAGTCCGTCGCCGTTGATGACGGTCTGGTCGCGCTGGATGCCGTCGTCGCTGCCGACGTCGAGGGTGACGGTCCAGGAGAAGCCCTGGGAGGCGCCGATGCCGATGACTTCGGCGCCCTTGATGCCGTACTGGCCGGTGCCCGCGACCCGGCGCAGCTTGTCGAGTTCGACGGAACGGGCGCGGTTGCGGTCGTCGCTGCCGAGCCGCTGCCTGAGTCTGGTGTTCTCCTGCTCCAGTTGACTGATCCGGTTGTGCCGCGCGTCGGAGTCCCGGACGGCGGCGACGGCGTTGCCGACCGGATCGACGGCGCTCGCGACGCCGTCCTCCACCGGGCCGAAGGCGGAAGCGGCGGCCTGACGGGCGCCGTCGAGGGGCGAGTCCTCGCCGCCGCGGATGTCCACCGTGATCAGTGCGAACGCGATGGCGATCAGCAGCACCAGGAGCAGCCGGCTCTCTCGTGTGTCCCTCACGTGCGGCGACGTGCCTTCCTCGTCGAAGTCGGACCGGTCCCGATCTCGTTGTGGCCGTCCGGTCCTTAAGGAGCCTTATGCCTGTATATCAGCGGATCCGCCGATGCGCCGTACGGGCGACACACCGCCCGCACGGCCGATCCGCCTGGTTGTCATCTGCGCGGCTGGGCGTCCAGCACCTGCTGGAGCGCCTCGAATTCCTCCACGCACTTGCCGGAGCCGAGCGCGACCGAATCCAGCGGATCCTCGGCGATGTGGATGGGCATGCCCGTCTCGCGGCGCAGCCGCTCGTCGAGGCCGCGGAGCAGTGCGCCGCCGCCGGTGAGCACGATGCCGCGGTCCATGACGTCGCCGGACAGCTCCGGCGGGCACTTGTCGAGCGTGGTCTTGACCGCGTCGACGATGGAGTTGACCGGCTCCTCCATGGCCTTGCGGACCTCGGCGGCGGAGATCACGACGGTCTTGGGGAGCCCGCTGACCAGGTCACGGCCGCGGATCTCGGTGTGCTCCTCTTCCTCGCTCTCGAACGCGGAGCCGATCGTGATCTTGATGTTCTCGGCGGTGCGCTCGCCAAGGAGGAGGCTGTACTCCTTCTTGATGTGCTGGATGATCGCGTTGTCCAGCTCGTCGCCGGCCACCCGGATGGACTGGGCGGTGACGATGCCGCCGAGCGAGATGACGGCGACCTCCGTGGTGCCGCCGCCGATGTCCACCACCATGTTGCCGGTGGCCTCGTGGACCGGGAGACCGGAACCGATGGCCGCGGCCATCGGTTCTTCGATGATGTGCACCTGGCGGGCGCCCGCCTGAGTGGACGCCTCGATGACGGCGCGGCGCTCGACTCCGGTGATTCCGGACGGAACGCACACGACCACCCGGGGCCGGGCCAGATAGCGGCGCTTATGGATCTTCAGAATGAAGTACCGAAGCATCCGCTCGGTGATCTCGAAGTCGGCGATAACGCCGTCCTTGAGCGGACGCACGGCGACGATGTTGCCAGGGGTGCGGCCGATCATCTTCTTTGCCTCGGCGCCCACGGCGAGAATTCCGCCGGTGTTGGTGTTGATGGCGACGACGGATGGCTCGTTGAGGACGATCCCGCGGCCCCTGACGTACACCAGCGTGTTGGCGGTCCCGAGGTCGACAGCCATGTCACGGCCGATGAACGACATGTTGTTCCCCATGAGGATACGTCAGGCCTTCCCTGCTGGAGCGATTGCTTGCTTGAGGTCGGCAGGATGTGGTGCGCTGCGAGCGCGGAAGCTTCATCGTAGTCACGCCCGCGCGAACACGCTGCGGGGGTCCTCCGCCATTGTCAGCAGAACACGAGCCCGCCCCCTCTAATGGTGACGTCGTGTCGCGGAGATGCGTTCCCCCGATCGGCTCGCATATGCCAAGGGGCGGTCGGGAAATTCGACCGCCCCCAGGTCAGCAGGGGTGTGACCAGCTGATGATCGATCAGAGTGAGATCAAGCCGAGATCAGGTGGGATCAGGCGAGACCGGGAAAGAAAATCTTGATTTCCCGCTCGGCCGACTCTTCGGAGTCCGAGGCATGGATCAGATTTTCCCGAACGATGGTGCCGAAATCGCCACGGATGGAACCGGGCGCCGCGGCGATCGGGTCGGTCGGGCCGGCCAGCGCCCGGACGCCCTCGATCACGCGCTCGCCCTCGACGACCAGCGCCACGGCCGGTCCGGAGGACATGAACTCGACCAGGGGCTCGTAGAACGGCTTGCCGACGTGCTCGGCGTAGTGCTGCTCCAGCAGCTCACGACCCAGCCGGCGCAGCTCCAGGGCGGAGATCGTCCAGCCCGCCTTCTGCTCGATCCGGCCGAGGATCTCGCCCACCAGTCCGCGTCGTACGGCGTCGGGCTTGAGAAGGACGAGCGTGCGCTGGCTCACGGTGCGGGCTCCTTTGGCAGTGACATGGAAGAACTGGCATGCGGGTGAAGCTGTGCGGCTGAGGCTACATGGGTGATCGTCGGCCACGTCACGCAGCGTCAGGCGAGGCGGCGGAGGCCGCGGCGAACCGCTCCTTCGCCTGGTCGACCTTGCGGCCGAAGTGGACCGAGGCCCACCACAGCGCGGCGAAGACCACGCCGAGGAAGAACATGGTGGTCACGACGAAGCCGCTCAGCACCAGCCCGATCTGGAGGGCCCAGCCGATCTGCACCGCGCCGGGACGGCTCAGCATTCCGCACAGCAGTACACACAGTGCCATGGCGATGCCGCAGACCGTCCACACGGTGCCCATCGACAGGCCGGACACCTTCATCGCGACCAGCCCGGCGAAGCCGATCACGAAGAACTCACCGATCAGAGTGGAGGCGCACAGCGTCCGCATTTCAGCCCTTTCCCAGAAGCAGCCGGGCCTCGCCGACCGTGATGACCGACCCGGTGACCAGCACCCCCGCACCAGCGTATTCGCCTTCCTCCTCCGCAAGGGTGATCGCGGCCTCCAGGGCGTCGTCCAGCCGGGGCTCGACCTGCACGCGCTCGGAACCGAACACCTCGACCGCGAGCCCGGCCAACTCATCCGCGTCCATCGCACGATGGCTGGAATTACGGGTCACCACGATTTCGGCGAAAATCGGCTCAAATGCTTCCAAGAACCCACGAACGTCCTTGCCATCGCTGGCCCCGACCACACCGATGAGCCGACTGAAGTCGAACGCCTCGGTGACCGCCTCGGCCGCCGCCCGGGCGCCCCCGGGGTTGTGCGCGGCGTCCAGCACCACGGTCGGGCTGCGGCGCACGACCTCCATACGACCAGGCGAGCTGACCGAGGCGAAGGCGGAACGGATGGTGTCCAGGTCGAGCGGCCGGGCGTGCTGGGAGCCGACGCCGAAGAACGCCTCGACGGCGGCCAGCGCCACCGCCGCGTTGTGCGCCTGGTGGGCGCCGTGCAGCGGGAGGAAGATCTCGGGGTACTCGCCGCCGAGGCCGCGCAGCGTCAGCAGCTGGCCGCCGACCGCCACCTCACGGGAGACCACCCCGAACTCCATGCCCTCGCGGGCCACCGTGGCATCCACCTCGACGGCGCGCTTGAGCACCACGGACGCGGCCTCCACGGGCTGCTGCGCGAGCACCACCGTGGCGTCCTGCTTCACTATCCCGGACTTCTCGGCCGCGATCTCCTCCGGAGTGGTGCCGAGCCGGTCGGTGTGGTCCAGGGAGATCGGCATGATCACCGCGACGTCCGAGTCGATCACATTGGTGGCGTCCCAGGAGCCCCCCATGCCGACCTCGACGACCGCGATGTCCACCGGCGCGTCCGCGAAGGCCGCGTACGCCATGCCGGTGAGCACCTCGAAGAACGACAGCCGGTACTCCTGCTGGGCGTCGACCATCTCGATGTACGGCGCGATGTCCTGGTAGGTCTCGATGAACCGCTCGGCGGAGATCGGCGCCCCGTCCAGGCTGATCCGCTCGGTGATGGACTGCACGTGCGGGCTGGTATAGCGGCCGGTGCGCAGCTCGAAGGAGCCCAGCAGCGCCTCGATCATGCGGGCGGTGCTGGTCTTGCCGTTCGTCCCGGTGATGTGGATCGAGGGATAGGCCCGGTGCGGCGAGCCGAGGATGTCCAGCAGCCCTTCGATGCGCACCAGCGAGGGGTCGAGCTTGGTCTCCTCCCATCGCGTGGCCAGTTCCGCCTCCACCTCGCGCAGCGCGCGGTCCACCTCGGGGTCGGCGGGACGGGCCGGAATGCCGTCGCCCTCCGGCGGGCCGGACTGTGCGCGCAGCGTGCGGCTGCCGGCCTCGATCACCGCCAGATCGGGGTCGCGGTCGGTCTCGGCTCCGACGATCTCGTCGAATTCATCCGGTTCGTTCTGTTCGTCCGGTTCGTTCTGGGGGCGCTCGCTCACATGGACCAGTCTACGAGTGACCCCTGACAGGCCGAGGAAGCGCCCACGCGGTCCCGGACCGGCCGCTCAAGGACGGCCCGGACGGCCCCTCAGGACGGCCCTCAGGAGGCCGCCCCGCCGCCCACGGCGGCGGACATCATCGACTTGGCGATCGGCCCGGCCAGGCCGCCACCGGAGATGTCCGCGCGCGGTGCGTCACTGTCCTCGACCACCACCGCGACCGCGACCTTGTGGCCGCTGCCGTCATCCGCGTAACTCACGAACCACGCGAACGGATTACCGCTGTTGTTCTCGCCGTGCTGCGCCGTGCCGGTCTTGCCGCCGACCGCGACCCCGGGGATCTTCGCGTTGGTGCCCGTGCCCTTCTGCACGACCGTCTGCATCGCCGACCGCAGCTCCTTCGACGTGGACTCCGACATCGCCCGGGTGAAGGTCTCCGGGTCGGTGCGGTCCAGCGCGCTGGCGTTCCCGTCCGTCGTACGGTCCACCTCGTACGGCTTCATCAGCTTGCCGTCGTTCGCGATCGCCGAGGAGACCATCGCCATCTGGAGCGGGGTCGCGGTCACGTCGAACTGGCCCATGCCGGTCAGCGCCGTCTGCGAGTCGTCCATCCCGCTCGGGTACACGCTCTTCGCGGCGCGCACCGGGATGTCCAGCTCCGAGGCGTCGAAGCCCAGCTTCTTGGCCTCGGCGCCCAGCTTGGACTCGCCCAGGTCCACGGCCATCTTCGCGAAGACCGTATTGCACGAGTACTGGAGGGCCGTGCGTATCGTCGCGTTCTTGCAGGGCGCCGACGCGTTCTCGTTCTTCATGTCGGTGACCGTGCCCGGCAGCCGGTACGGGTCCGGGCTCTTGGTCGGCTCGTCCACCGACGAGTACAGCCCGTCCTCCAGGGCGGCCGCCGCGACCACCAGCTTGAACGCCGACCCCGGCGGATACGTCTGGCGCAGCGCCCGGTTCAGCATCGGCTGATCCTTGTCCTTCGTCAGCTTCAGCCATGCCTTCTGGTCCGAGGTGCCGGACCCGGAGAAGGCACTCGGGTCGTACGAGGGCGTGCTGGCCAGGGCGAGCACCTTGCCGGTCTCCGGGTCGAGCGCCACGGCCGCGCCGGTGTTGTTCCCCAGCCCCTTGTACGCGGCCTTCTGCACGGCCGGGTCGATCGTGGTCATCACGTCGCCCGGCTTGGACGGCTCCCGGGTGAGCGCCTCGAGGGGGTTCTTCAGCCGGGTGTCGGAACCGTCGAGGACGGACCGGTCGAGGGCCTCCAGCTGGTTGCTGCCGTACGACTGCGAGGCATAGCCGGTGACCGGTGCGTAGACCTTCCCGTCCTTATAGGTCCGCTTGAACTTCAGATCGCCGGTGGTGGCAGCGGAGCCGGTGATGGGCTTGCCCCCGGCCATGATGTTGCCCAGCGGGTTCGCGTACTGACTGATGGCCGTGCGTTCGTTGTGGGAGTTGTCCCGGAAGCCGCCGCCCTCCACCACCTGGACATAGGTGACCCAGGCGAGCAGGACCAGCACGAGCAGCAGGGAGAAGACCGAAGCGCGCCGCAGCGGTTTGTTCATGGGAGGGGGGAGCTCCTTCCGGGACGTACGGGTGGATAACTCCCGGAAGGCGGCTACGGGTTCCCGACCGAGCCCATGGATGGGCTTCCCCCGGGGCCACTGTGGGACATCGCACACCGAGCCGCGAAGTACGGAGCGCCCCCGCCGTGGAGGACGGGGGCGCTCGGGCACCGGTCGGGGTCAGCCCTGGGGCAGGGACGCCAACTGCGCGGTGATCCTGGCGATGTCGGCCTCGGCGGTCGTCTGCCGGACGCGGATCTTCTCCACCACGTGGTCGGGCGCCTTGGCCAGGAACCCTTCGTTGGACAGCTTGGCCGTCGTCTGCGCCTTCTCCTTCTCCGCCGCGGCGAGATCCTTGGCCAGCCGCTTGCGCTCGGCCTCCACGTCGATCACGCCGGACAGGTCCAGGGCCACGGTCGCGCCCGCCACCGGCAGCGAGGCGGTGGCGGTGAAGCCCTCCCCGGCCGGCTGGAGGCGCAGCAGGGAGCGCATCGCGTCCTCGTGCGCGGCGAGCGAGGTGCCGGACAGCTCGAGCCGGGCCGGGACCTTCTGGCCGGGCTGGAGGCCCTGGTCGGCGCGGAACCGGCGGACCTCGGTGACCACCTGCTGAAGGTTCTCGATCTCCCGCTCGGCGGCCTCGTCGCGGAAGCCGCTGTCCGTCGGCCAGTCGGCGATGACGACCGACTCCTGACCGGTGAGCGCGGTCCACAGCTTCTCGGTGACGAACGGGACCACCGGGTGCAGCAGCCGCAGCGTGACGTCGAGGACCTCGCCGAGGACGCGCCGCGAGGCGTCGGCCTCCGCGCCGCCCTTCTGGAAGGTGGTCTTGGACAGCTCGACGTACCAGTCGAAGACCTCGTCCCAGGCGAAGTGGAAGAGCGTGTCCGAGAGCTTCGCGAACTGGTAGTCGTCGTAGAACGCGTCGACGTCCGCGACGACCTCGTTCAGCCGCGACAGGATCCAGCGGTCGGTGGCCGACAGCCGCTCGGGGGCGGGCAGTTCGCCCTCGACCGTCGCGCCGTTCATCAGCGCGAAGCGGGTCGCGTTCCAGATCTTGTTGGCGAAGTTACGGGACGCCTGGACCCAGTCCTCGCCGATCGGCACGTCCACGCCGGGGTTGGCGCCGCGGGCGAGGGTGAAGCGGACGGCGTCGGAGCCGTAGGCGTCCATCCAGTCCAGCGGATTGACCGCGTTCCCGAAGGACTTGGACATCTTCTTGCCGAACTGGTCACGGACCATCCCGTGCAGGGCGATGGTGTGGAACGGCGGGGTGCCGTCCATCGCGTACAGGCCGAACATCATCATCCGGGCGACCCAGAAGAAGAGGATGTCGTAGCCGGTGACCAGGACCGAGTTCGGATAGAACTTGGCCAGGCTGTCGGTCTGCTCGGGCCAGCCGAGCGTGGAGAACGGCCACAGGCCGGAGGAGAACCATGTGTCCAGGACGTCACTGTCCTGCGTCCAGCCCTCGCCGCTCGGCGGCTCCTCGTCCGGTCCGACGCAGACGACCTCGCCGTTCGGCCCGTACCAGACCGGGATCCGGTGGCCCCACCACAACTGGCGCGAGATGCACCAGTCGTGCAGGTTGTCGACCCAGTCGAAGTAGCGCTTCGACATGTCCTCCGGGTGGATCTTCACCCGGCCGTCGCGGACGGCGTCGCCCGCCTCCTTGGCCAGCGGGCCGACCTTGACCCACCACTGCATGGACAGCCGCGGCTCGATCGTGGTCTTGCAGCGCGAGCAGTGGCCCACGGAGTGGGTGTACGGGCGCTTCTCGGCCACGATCCGGCCCTCGGCGCGCAGGGCGCCGACGATGGCGCTGCGCGCCTCCAGCCGGTCCAGGCCCTGGAAGGGGCCGTGCGCGGTGATCACCGCGTGCTCGTCCATGACGCTGAGGTTCGGCAGGCCGTGGCGCTGCCCGATCTCGAAGTCGTTCGGGTCGTGGGCCGGGGTGACCTTGACCGCACCGGTGCCGAACTCCGGGTCGACGTGCTCGTCGGCGACGACCGGGATGCGGCGGCCGGTGAGCGGCAGCTCGATCTCGGTGCCGACCATGTGCCGGTAGCGGTCGTCGTCGGGGTGGACGGCGACCGCGGTGTCGCCGAGCATCGTCTCGGCGCGGGTCGTGGCGACCACGATCGCGGTGTCGCCCTCGCCGTACCGGATCGAGACCAGCTCACCGTCGTCGTCCTGGTACTCCACCTCGATGTCGGAGATGGCCGTGAGGCAGCGGGGGCACCAGTTGATGATGCGCTCGGCGCGGTAGATCAGCTCATCGTCGTAGAGCTTCTTGAAGATGGTCTGGACGGCCCTGGACAGCCCGTCGTCCATGGTGAACCGCTCGCGGTTCCAGGCGACGCCGTCGCCCAGCCGCCGCATCTGGCCCGAAATCTGCCCGCCGGACTCGTTCTTCCACTGCCACACGCGCTCGACGAACGCCTCGCGGCCCAGGTCGTGGCGGGAGTGGCCCTCCTTGGTCCATGCTGCCACAGCGTCTCGTGGCCCTGCATCCGCTTCCGGCGGGTGAGGGCGTCGATGAGCGTGTGCTCGAAGGCATGGCCCAGGTGGAGCGATCCGGTCACGTTGGGCGGCGGAATGACGACCGTGTACGGATCCTTGCCGCTCTTGGCGTCCGCCTCGAAGTAACCGCGCTCTACCCAGCGCTCGTACAGCTGCCCCTCTACGTCGGCCGGCGCGTACTGGGTCGGCAGTTCAGGGTGGCTGTTCGGCCCGCTGTCGGGGCGCTGCTGAGAGTTCTCGGTCACCCCCGCAGTCTAAAGGGCCGCCGGACTCCGTTACGAACCCGTTGCGGCCCCGCCGCAACGCCGCCGGAGCGCGTCGGGAAGGATGTTCAGGACCTGTCATGCCGCATCTAGGAGAGGCACGATGAGCTATCAGCAGCCGCCGCCGCAGCCCGGTCCCTACGGGGCACAGCCGGGCCCTCACGGCGCCGGCCAGCCGCCAGTGCCGAATCCGTATGCCCAGCCCAGCGGCTACGGTCACCCGCAGCCGGCGCAGCCCGGACAGCCCGGGGGCTACGCGGCGCCCCCTCCGTACAACGGCGGCGGCCCGTACGGCTCCCCGGCGACCCCCTACGCCCAGCAGCCCCCGCAGGCCCCGCAGCCGGGGCAGCCGGGTCAGCCGGGGCAGGGCTTCTACGGCGGTCAGCCGACGCCGCCCGCCGCGCCCGGTGGCCGCGGCAAGGGCCGCACCATCGGCATGGCGGTGGGCGCGCTGGCGGTCGTGGGCGCGCTGACGGCGGGCGGGTTCCTGCTGTTCGGCGGCGACAGCGGCCCGTACAAGCTCACGACCCCGAAGACGGTCGCGGAGGAGTACCAGCGCCAGGGCAGCGGCACGGACGACGGCGATCTGTCGGCCGCGGGCAAGAAGGACCTCCAGCAGGTCCCGGTGGTCAAGGATCCGCACCTGGTGGCGGCCGACTACCAGACCGACGGCAAGGAGATGCTGAAGTTCACCGGTGTCTGGGGCGAGGTGACCGACCCCAAGCGGGGCGCGGACCTCGCCCTGGCGGTCATCGTCAAGGCGCTCCAGGACAACGGCACCGCGCAGGCGAAGGGAACCCCCCAGGAGTTCTCGCCGGACGGCTTCGACGGGGACGTCATGAAGTGCCAGTCCCTGAAGTTCACGTCGGATCAGGGATCCATGGAGGCACCCGCGTGCGTCTGGGGCGACAAGAGCACCCTGGGCGTCGCGGTGATGGCGGACCCGGCGGGGGCCGTCCTCGGCGGCAGCATGTCGCTGGAGGACGCCGCGGGGCTGACCGCCAAGGTGCGTGAGGACGCACGCGTCGAAATCGACAACTAGCTACAAGAGCACAACCTAACGAGGGAAAAACATGAGCTACAACCAGCCGGGCCCCTACGGCCAGCAGCCCCAGCAGCCGGGTCCTTACGGACAAGGCGGTGCCGCCGGCCAGCCCGGCTACGGCTACCCGCAGCAGCCTCCCCAGCAGCCCGGTCCGTACGGACAGCCGCCGCAGTCCGGCTACGGTCATCCGCAGCAGCCCGGCCAGCCCGGTCAGCCCCCGAACCCGTACGGCCAGCCGCAGCAGCCGCCGTACGGTCAGCAGCCCTACGGACAGCAGCCGTACGGCCAGCCGGGCATGCCGGGGCCGTACCAGCCGGGCCCCGGTCAGGGCGGCGCCAAGAAGAAGGGCCTGGCGATAGCCATCGGCGCGGTGGTCGCGGTGGCCGCGGTGATCGGCGGCGTCATGGTGTTCAGCAGCAGTGACAGCGGCAGCAACGAGGTCGCCGACGACGGCAAGCGGTACAAGCTCACCACGCCGCAGACGGTCGCCACCGAGTACAGCAAGCAGGCGGGCAGCGACGACTCGATGACCTCCAGCGACACCAGTGACTTCGAGAAGTTCGGTGTGCAGAACCCGAAGGGCGCGGGCGCGAACTACAAGGCCGGCTCCGGGATGTCCGTGAAGCAGTTGCAGTTCAAGGGCGTCTGGGGCGAGGTGGAGGACCCCGGGACGGTCGTCGACGGCGCCTTCGCGAAGATGGCGAAGGAGGCCACCAAGGACCCGTCGACCGACAGCAGCGGCGGGAAGGCCGAACTGGTCGGCAGCCCCGAAAAGGTGACCCCCGCCGGGACGGACGACGCCGTCATCAAGTGCCAGAACGCCAAGTTCACCCCGGGGTCCGGCTCCAGCGCGAGCGGGGTGGGCAGCAAGGGCTTCACCGTTCCGATCTGCATGTGGGGCGACCACAGCACGGTCGGCTTCGTGATCGTGTCCGACGCCGCCGCCGTGATCTCCGGTGGGGGCATGTCGATCGACACGGCCGGGGACATCACCGCGAAGGTCCGCAAGGACGTCCGCGTCGAGATCCCCAAGTAGCGGCTCCGCACCGCCCCCCGTCCATACGCCGCCCACCGTCCGGAGGGATACCCCTACACCCATGAGCCACAACCAGCCACCGCCGCCGCCCGGTCCCTACGGCGGCGGCGGGCCCGGCCCGTACGGGGGCGCCCAGCCCAATCCGTACGGCGGGGGGCAGCAGCCGTCCGCGGAGCCCAACCCGTACGCCCAGAACCCGGGTTACGGCTATCCGCAGGCACCCCAGCCGGGGTACGGCTATCCGCAGCAGGCGGGTCCCTATGGACAGGCTGCGTGGCCGGGCTACCCGGTGCCGCCCGGGCCCGCGCCGGGCCGCAATCGCACGAAGATCATCGCGATGTCGGCGGCGGGGCTCGTGGTGGTGGGGGCGATCGTCACGGGGGCCATGGTGCTGTCCGGCGGCGACAGCGGCCCCGAGCCGATGCGCCTCGTCACCCCCAAGACGCTCGACGACGGCACGTACACCCTGTCCAAGGGCACCGACGAGCTGAAGGACGAGGGCACCAGCGTGCAGGGCAGCATGCCCGAGGGCGCGACTTCCGTCCTCGGCCAGTACAAGCGCGCCGACGACGAGAACTCGGGGCTCGCGTTCTCCGGCATGTACGGGGAGATCAACAACCCCGACACGGTCCGGGACCAGATGTTCAAGGGGTTCGAGGACGGCGAGGGCTCCCCGACCGTCGAGGAGGAGCGCAAGACATTCCGGCCGGACGGCGCGGACGGGCCCGCCATCGACTGCGAAGTCGTGAAGATGTACGACCGGATCTACGCCCCGGCGTGCGCGTGGGCGGAGGAGACGGACGCGGCGATGGTGCTGGACGTCAACGCGGAGAACACCGCCGCGTCCGACGTCGACATGGAAGCCTTCGCGAAGGTGACCGCGGGCATCTACGAGGACACCCGCAAACCCGCTTGAACCGCCCGCAGGACGCCCTGCGGGCGCCCCAGTGCACACGAAGAGCCCCCGGACTCCCGGGGGCTCTTCTATGCGCTCTACGCGGCGCTCAGGCGCTCTTCTCGTGCCGCTCGCCCGGCTCGGTGCCGCGCGAGCGGGGCACCAGCGTCGGGTTGACGTTCGAGTGGACGACGTCCTCGGTGATGACGACGCGGGCCACGTCCTTGCGGGACGGCACCTCGTACATCGCCGACATCAGGACCTCTTCGATGATGGCGCGCAAGCCCCTCGCGCCGGTGCCGCGCAGGATCGCCTGGTCGGCGATGGCCTCCAGAGCCGGGCGGTCGAAGTCCAGCTCCACGCCGTCGAGTTCGAACAGCCGCTGGTACTGCTTGACGAGCGCGTTCCGCGGCTCGACCAGGATCTGGAGCAGCGCCTCGCGATCGAGGTTGTGGACGGAGGTGATGACGGGGAGACGGCCGATGAACTCCGGGATCATCCCGAACTTCACCAGGTCCTCCGGCATGACCTCCTGGAACTGGTCGCTGGCCTCGATCTCGCGCTTGGAGCGGATCGTGGCGCCGAAGCCGATGCCCTTGGCACCGGCCCGCGACTCGATGATCTTCTCCAGACCGGCGAAGGCACCGCCAACGATGAACAGCACGTTCGTCGTGTCGATCTGGATGAATTCCTGGTGCGGGTGTTTCCGGCCGCCCTGCGGCGGAACGGAGGCCGTGGTGCCCTCGAGGATCTTCAGCAGCGCCTGCTGCACGCCCTCGCCGGAGACGTCACGGGTGATCGACGGGTTCTCGCTCTTGCGGGCCACCTTGTCGATCTCATCGATGTAGATGATGCCCGTCTCGGCCTTCTTGACGTCGTAGTCGGCGGCCTGGATCAGCTTGAGGAGGATGTTCTCCACGTCCTCGCCGACGTAGCCCGCCTCGGTGAGCGCGGTGGCGTCGGCGATGGCGAAGGGAACGTTGAGCATCCGGGCGAGGGTCTGCGCGAGCAGGGTCTTCCCGGAGCCGGTCGGACCGAGCAGCAGGATGTTGGACTTCGCCAACTCGATGCCGTCGTCCTTGCTGTGGCTGCCGTTCTCGCCGGCCTGGACCCGCTTGTAGTGGTTGTAGACCGCGACGGACAGGGCCTTCTTGGCGGCCTCCTGGCCGACCACGTAGCCCTCGAGGAACTCGTAGATCTCCCGCGGCTTGGGGAGTTCCTCCCACCGCACCTCGGAGGTCTCGGCCAGCTCTTCCTCGATGATCTCGTTGCAGAGATCGATGCACTCATCGCAGATGTACACACCAGGGCCCGCGATGAGCTTCTTCACCTGCTTCTGGCTCTTCCCGCAGAACGAGCACTTGAGCAGGTCGCCGCCGTCACCGATGCGTGCCACGAGGTGCTTCCCCTTCGCCTTGGATCCGCTTTGCTCCGCGGAACCGGGTGCTTGCGCTGCGAGCTTTCCGCTTGATGTTTCCGGGGGCCGGCCCCCAGCCCTCTATGACGGTACCTTGCCGGGCCCCCGGTTCGGGCCCCCCTTGGACCGACTCGGTCCAAGGGGCGCCGGGTCGCCCGGGCTTCAGCCCAGGCCGACCGAGGTCTTACGGGTCGAGACGATCTGGTCGACCAGACCGTATTCCAGCGACTCCTCGGCGGTCAGGATCTTGTCCCGCTCGATGTCGTCACGGATCTTCTCGATCGGCGTGGTGGAGTGCTTGGCCAGCATCTCCTCCAGCTGCGACCTCATCCGCAGGATCTCGTTGGCCGCGATCTCCAGGTCGGAGACCTGACCACGCCCCGTCTCACTGTAGGGCTGGTGGATCAGGATACGTGCGTTGGGCAGCGCCATCCGCTTGCCGGGGGTACCGGCGGCGAGCAGCACGGCCGCGGCGGACGCCGCCTGGCCCATGCAAACCGTCTGAATATCGGGCTTGACGAACTGCATCGTGTCGTAAATGGCGGTCAGCGCGGTGAACGAGCCGCCGGGCGAGTTGATGTAGACCGAGATGTCGCGGTCCGGGTCCATCGACTCCAGGCACAGGAGCTGCGCCATGACGTCGTTGGCCGAGGCGTCGTCGATCTGGACGCCCAGGAAGATCACGCGCTCCTCGAAGAGCTTCGCATACGGGTCGTACTCCCGGACACCCTGGGAGGTGCGCTCGACGAAGCGCGGAACGACATAGCGCGATTCGGCCATCGGGCCGTCGTAGAGGCCGCTGCCGGGAAAGTTGTTCATCTGGGTGTTCACCATCCTGTGGCGATCAAAGGGCTGGAGGTCGGCTACGGGACGGCGGGGCTCAGGCCCCGGTGCCGCCCCCGCCCGGAACGCCCGAGGCCGAGGCCATGACGTCGTCGACCAGGCCGTACTCCTTGGCCTCCTGGGCGGAGAACCAGCGGTCGCGGTCGGAGTCGCGGGTGATCTGCTCAACGGTCTGACCGGTGTGGAACGCGGTCAGCTCGGCCATCCGCCGCTTGGTGTGCAGCAGCCGCTCGGCGTGGATCTTGATGTCCGAGGCCGAACCGGCCAGGCCCGCGGACGGCTGGTGGATCAGGATCTCGGCGTTCGGCAGCGCGAACCGCTTGCCGGGGGTGCCCGCACTCAGCAGGAACTGTCCCATCGAGGCGGCGAGGCCCATGGCGATGGTGACGACGTCGTTCGGGATGAACTGCATGGTGTCGTAGATCGCCATGCCCGCCGAGATCGAGCCGCCCGGAGAGTTGATGTAGAGGTTGATGTCCTTGTCCGGGTCCGCGGCGAGCAGGAGCAGCTGCGCGGTGATCTTGTTGGCGATTTCGTCGTCGACCGGCTGGCCGAGGAAGATGATCCGCTCACCGAGCAGCCGGTTGTAGACCTGGTCGCCGAGGCCACCGCCGGTCGGCTCGCCGGCGGCGGAAGGCATCGTATTCGTCACGTATCCACCTGCTCGTCTCTGACGGCGACTGGCCGTCTCAGCGTCTTCTTCTGGGCTCGGGACGGGCCGGCCGGTGCGATCCGGCGGGCCTGCGAGACTCCCTGCCCTCGTATCTACGGACCCTAACGCGCTGGTCGGCGGGCGCCATCCCGCATCAGGAACTGTTCGCTCTGAGCGCAGGTTCCGCGGGTCCGGGGCCCACCGGGCCCGGGGGACCTCACGGAACACGAACGGGCCCGGACGCGTGCAGACGTTCGGGCCCGTTCGTACGGGCTGTGGAGCGGCCAGGATCAGCCCTCGGCCTTGTCCTGCGCCTTCTCCTGCTCGGGAGCGGCCTCGGCGGCGGCCTCGGGGGCCTCGGGGGCCTCAGCGTCCGCCTCGGCGGCCTCATCGCCCTCGGCGGCGGCCTCGACCGTCTCGGCGGTCTCGTCCTCGTCGTCCAGGTCGACGGTCTCGCCCTTGTCGTCCACGACCTTGGCGGCCTCGACCACGACCGCGAGCGCCTTGCCGCGGGCGACCTCGCCCACGAGCATCGGCACCTGGCCGCCCTCGACGACCTGCTGGGCGAACTGGTCGGGGCTCATGCCGGAGGACTGCGCACGGCGCATCAGGTGCTCGGTGAGCTCCTCCTGGCCGACGGACAGCTTCTCCTTGTTGACCAGCTCGTCGAGGACGAACTGGGTCCGGATGCCCTTCTCGGCCTGCTCCTTGAGCTCGGCGTCGAACTCCTCGGCGGACTTGCTCTGAAGCTCCAGGTAGGACTCCAGGTTCAGGCCCATCTGGCCGAGCTGGTGGTGCTCCAGGTTGTGCTTCCGGGTCTGGATCTCGTCCTCGAGCAGCTTCTCGGGGATCGGCACCTCGACCAGCTCCAGGAGGGCGTCCAGCACCTTCTCCTGCGCCTGGGTGGCCTGGTCGTACTTCTTCGACTGCTCCAGCCGCTTGCGGCTGTCCTCGCGCAGCTCCTCGAGGGTGTCGAACTCGCTGGCCAGCTGGGCGAAGTCGTCGTCCAGCTCGGGCAGCTCCCGGGCCTTGACCTCGTTCACCTTGACGGAGACCTCGGCCTCCTTGCCCTGCGCGGAGCCGCCCTTCAGCTCGGAGGTGAAGGTGGCGGTGCCACCGGCCTCCAGGCCGGTCACGGCCTCGTCGATGCCGTCGAGCAGCTCACCGGAGCCGATGGTGTAGGTGACGCCCTCGGCGACGCCGTCCTCCAGCACCTCGCCGTCGACCTTGGCCTCCAGGTCGATCACGACGATGTCGCCCTCGGCGGCGGCGCGCTCGACGGGGCTGGTGGTGGCGAAGCGGTCGCGCAGCTGCTCGACCGACTTGTCGATGTCCTCGTCCGAGACCTCGACGGAGTCGACGGTGACCTCGATGCCGGAGTAGTCCGGGATCTCGATCGACGGACGGATGTCCACCTCGGCGGTGAACGTCAGCAGCTCGTTGTCCTTGAGCTCCGTGATGTCGACCTCGGGCTGCCCGAGCGGGTTCAGCTCACCTTCGTTGACCGCGTCGGTGTAGAACTTCGGGAGGGCGTCGTTGACGGCCTCCTCCAGCACCGCGCCGCGGCCGAAACGCTGGTCGATGATGCGGGCCGGAATCTTGCCCTTACGGAAGCCAGGCACCGTGACCTGCTGGTTGATCTTCTTGTACGCCGCGTCGAGGCTGGGCTTGAGCTCCTCGAAGGGCACCTCGACAGTGAGCCGAACCCGGGTCGGGTTCAGGTTCTCCACGGCGCTCTTCACGGTTCGGTCTCCTTGGGGCTGACGTGTGGTGTTCTGCTGCCTCGCACTGATGCTTCGCAGCGGATCGCGCCCGGTAAAGAAAGACACAGACGCGCAGCTTGCATAGTAACCGCAAGCATGACGCGGCCCACAACGCGATCTTGACGCCTGTGGATGGTCGGGGTGGCCGGATTCGAACCGACGACCTTCCGCTCCCAAAGCGGACGCGCTACCAAGCTGCGCCACACCCCGTCGGTGCGACACGTAGGGTACATGGCCGCGGACGCCCCGGCTGCCGTTATTCCACCGGTGGGCAAGGGTGTGCAGGAAAGGGCCCGGACCCGCTACGATGCTTCCCGTGCCGCGGCCCAGGTGATCAGACCTGGGCGACGCGCGGCGCGTGCGGGCGTAGCTCAATGGTAGAGCCCCAGTCTTCCAAACTGGCTACGCGGGTTCGATTCCCGTCGCCCGCTCCACGACGCACGACGGCCCGGCCCCGAGGGATCCCTCGGGGCCGGGCCGTCGGCGTATTCAGAGATTGATGTCGCTGATGGAGCTGGCGACCGAGTCGAGGAAGTCCTGGATGTTGGGTGCCAGGTCGGAAGAGGCCAGCAAAAAGCCGAAGAGCGCGGCGACGAGCGCCGGCCCCGCCTTCATCTTCCCGGCGCGGATCATCAGTACGAGGATGATCCCTACCAGCACCACCAATGACAGGGAAATGACCACAGCTGATCACGCTTCCTCGGTCGCTCATGTCTTCACCCGGCCCCGGAAGCACGCGACCTCGCACACCCCCGCTGCAACCATCGTGCCATCAACTACGGCTCCACAGCAGCAGGGTGAGGTGATCACCTGCGTCGGCGCACACCACACCCACCCTGGTGGTACCCCGTCAAGAATCCCTCACACGGGCGGACACGGGTGACGCTCCCCACAATTCCGCGGGGTATCCGAGAGGTCACGTGAGAGACCGCACACGGATCAATTTTCGACCTGATCACATATCCCGGATGGGAATTCCGATTTCCATGAAGCAGACATTCCGCCGGAGATACTCGGGGGGCATATGCACCATTTAAGGGGGATGAAACCCGACAGAACGGACAGTCTCGTTCCTCATATCGAACAACCGGATCGCTATGTCGACTTGATAACGGTCAGCTATCGGCCGGAGTGTGAACCGTATTACTGGGGAAGACCTGGACGAGGTTTTACGCATTAGAGGTTTCGGCGCTATCGTGCCTCAGATGTTCCACGCTGCCATCTCTCCCCCACGCGCAGTGCGGTCCCGGGTGCTTTCCCCCAGCTCCTGGTGGGAGGGCCTGTGACCAACTCCCTGCGCCCGCACGGTTCCCAGCGGTCCCCGCTCCCCCCGGCCCGGGAGGCCGAGGCCGGGGCGCCCCCCACACCGCAGCGCGAAGAAGCAGGGCGTCAGGCGACTCCGCCCGCCGCCAGCGCCCCTGCCGGGCCGAAGCCGAAGCAGCGGGACGCGTTCTTCGACAACGCGAAGTACCTCGCGATCGTGCTGGTCGCGATGGCCCACTCGTGGGAGCCGCTCACCGACACCAGCCGCTCCGCGGAAGCGCTGTACATGACCGTGTACACCTTCCACATGCCGGCTTTCATCATCATCTCCGGCTTCTTCTCCCGCAGCTTCGACATGCGGCCGGACCGGCTCAAGCGGCTCATCACCGGGGTCGCGGTGCCGTACGTGCTGTTCGAGGTCGCGTACAGCTTGTTCAAGCGCTGGGCCGACGACGACCCGGGCCACCCGATCAGCCTGCTCGACCCCTGGTACCTGACCTGGTTCCTGGTCGCGCTGTTCGTGTGGCGGCTGACCACGCCGATCTGGAAGCTGGTGCGCTGGCCGGTCCCGCTCTCGCTGGCGATCGCCACTCTGGCGTCCGTCTCGCCCGACATCGGCGACGACCTCGACCTCCAGCGGGTCCTCCAGTTCCTGCCGTTCTTCGTCATCGGCCTGTGCATGAAGCCCGAGCACTTCCAGCGGATGCGGGGCCCGAAGATGCGGATGGCGTCGGTACCGATCGTCGCGTGCGCCCTGCTCTTCGCCTACTGGGCGGCGCCCCGGATGAACTCGGCCTGGTTCTACCACCGCGACAGCGTCCAGGAGCTGGCCGCCCCGGCGTGGACCGGCCCCGTGATGACCCTGGCCATGTTCGGCTGCTCGATGGTCCTCACCGCGTGCTTCTTCGCCTGGGTGCCGCGGCGCCACATGTGGTTCACGGTGCTCGGCGCCGGGACGCTGTACGGCTACCTGCTGCACGGCTTCCTCGCCAAGGGCTCCCGCTTCTGGGGCTGGTTCGACATCGACTGGCTGCACAAGCCGCTGGGTGAGATCACCGTCACCGTCGTCGCCGCCACCGTCATCACCGTGCTGTGCACCCCGCCGGTACAGCGCGCCTTCCGCTTCGCGATGGAGCCGAAGATGAAGTGGGCCTTCCGCAAGGACCCCGCCGAGCAGGCCCGTCACCGTACGGCCGCCTGACGGCTCGAAGATCGCCCGAAGGGGCCGGGACCGCATGGTCCCGGCCCCTTCGCCGTGTCCCGTACCAGTACGGGCATCCGGTCGGCGATCTCGTGCGCGGGGGCGCGGGTGAGCCGGTCGGCGATCGCGCCGTCCGTGAGTAACAGCACCCGATCGGCGTAGCTCGCGGCCACCGGGTCGTGCGTGACCATCACCACGGTCGCGCCGAGCGCGTCCACCGCGTGCCGCAGCAGCCCGAGCACCTCGGCGGCGGTGACGGTCGGTGGCGGTCGGGGCGGGCGCCGGCGAGCCGCATCGGGAGCAGCACGTTCTGCGAACTTGTTCTCGCTCAGTCCGGTGATGTCGGTGCCGCCGGGCGTGACGGACCCGGCGGTCGGCCGGTCGAGCCCGGCGGCGCAGATGGCGTGGGTGGCAGGGGCGGGGTGCGGTGCCGGGGGCGCCGCTGTCGTACGCCGCCGCCGTACCGGGGTGGGGTTGACCCCCGGTAAGGCGGCCCTACTGGCGGCAGATCAGCAGGAGTGCCCGGTCGTCGTTGACGTCCTTCGCGACCGTCTCGATCAGGTGCCAGGCCGCGCCGTGGAAGCCGGAGGCGACGTAGCGGTCGGCCTCGCCCGTCAGGTGGTCGATGCCCTCGCTGATGTCGCGGTCGGCGGTCTCGACGAGGCCGTCGGTGAACAGCATCAGGACGTCACCGGGGCGCAGGGTGCCCTTGGTGGGGTCGAACTGGGCGCCGTCGTAGACGCCGAGCAGCGGGCCGTCGGCGGACTTCTCCTCCCACTTGCCGGTGCCCGCGCTGAGCTGGAGCGCGGGCAGATGACCGGCCGAGAACAGCTCGAAGTCGCCGCTGTCGAGGTCGAGTACGAGGTGGACGGAGGTCGCGAAGCCCTCTTCCCAGTCCTGGCGCAGCAGATAGCCGTTGGCGGCCGGGAGGAAGCCGTGCGGGGGCAGCGAGCCGAGGAGGCCGCCGAAGGCGCCGGAGAGCAGGAGGGCGCGGGAGGCGGCGTCCATGCCCTTGCCGGAGACGTCGGTGAGGACGACTTCGAGGGTGCGGCCGCCGTTGCCGGTGCGGGCGGCGACCACGAAGTCGCCGGAGAAGGACTGGCCGCCGGCCGGGCGGAGGGCCATCTCGCGGTGCCAGCCACGCGGCAGGGCGGGCAGTTTGCTCTGGACGCGGATGCGCTCGCGCAGGTCGAAGAGCATGGTGCCGCCGCGCCGCCAGGGCACGCCGACCCGGCTGCGGAACTGGGCGATGAGCAGCCCGGAGAAGCCGACGGCGGCGACCACGAGGATGGTGCCGGGGGTGACCCGGGCGGAGGTGTCCTCCTCGGTGTACGGGCCGAGGACGGCGGACTCCACGATGAGGGCGGTGGCGGCGGCCGCGTACAGGGTGAGCAGGCTGGCGGGGCGCAGCAGCAGTCCGCCCGCGACGATCGGCAGGACGAGGGCGGAGGGGGCGCACCAGTCGGGGGTGGCGATGGTGCCGCAGGCGATGGCGGGGACGGCGAGGAGCAGCAGGGTGAGGGCGAGCCGGTCGGAGCCCTCGCCGCGGAAGTAGTCGACTCCGGCTTTGCGCACGCCTGTGCGAGCCCGGTGCAGAGCTTTGCGCATCCGGGCCATCGGAGTGTCCGCGCCGCCAGTCATTGCATCGGGACCCTACCCACCCGTTCGGACGCGCGTCGATTCGTGGCGCGTTGAACCACCCAGCCAGGGGGGCAATCGTAAGCGATATTCGTGCGCGTGTACGGGAAACCGCTGCTGGGGATGGGGATATGAGCGCGGAGCCGGGGACGCTCGATCGGCTGTTTGGGATGATTGGTACGGAAAGCAGGCACTCCCCTTCGGAGTCGTACCCCGTCCGCCGGAGAAATCCGCGGTACGGCGGGAGTTGACCGAATGCGAGCGCTCCATCGGGACCCCGGACGACGGGCGGGCAGGTGGTCCCATCTGACGGAGCGTCGGCGGCCGCGCCCTACGACTGCTGGCAAGCGGGGCACCAGAACAGGTTCCGGGCCGCGAGCCCGGCGGTGCGGATCTCACCGCCGCAGACGTGACAGGGCTGCCCGGCCCGGCGGTAGACGTAGACCTCGCCGCCGTGGTCGTCGACGCGCGGGGGGCGGCCCATGGCCTCGGGGGTGTGCTCGGGGCGGACCGTGTCGATCCGGTTGTTCCGTACGCCCTCGCGCATCAGCTCCGCGAGGTCGGACCAGATCGCGTCCCATTCGTCGCGGGCCAGCCCGCGGCCCGGGCGGTACGGGTCGATGCCGTGCCGGAACAGCACCTCGGCGCGGTAGACGTTGCCCACGCCCGAGACCACCTTCTGGTCCATGAGCAGCGCGGCCACGCTGACCCGGCTGCGGGAGATCCGGGTCCAGGCGTCGCCGCCGTCGTCGTCGGGGCGCAGCGGATCGGGCCCGAGGCGGTCGTGGATCGCCTGTTTCTCGGGCTCGGTGATCAGCGCGCAGGCGGTCGGCCCGCGCAGGTCCGCGTACCCCCCGGGGCCCGCCAGCCGCAGCCGTACGGTCTCGGTGGACGGCGGGGCGGGGGCCGGGCCGAAGGTGTACTTGCCGAACAGCCCGAGGTGGACGTGGACCCAGCCGGTGGCGGCGAAGTCCAGGAAGAGGTGCTTGCCGTGCGCCTCGGCGTGCTGGAGCACCTGCCCGTCCACGAGGGCCGCCCCGTCGGCGAACTTGCCCTGGGGGCTGGTGGCACGAACGGGCCGGCCGCCGAACCGGTCGAGGTGGTCGGCGGCCAGTCGGTGGATGGTGTGCCCTTCGGGCATCAGTCGCCGGCGGGGTGGTGGGCCGGGACGGGCGGCAGGTCGCCGGTGGTCTCGTAGTCGGCGAGCATGGCGATGCGGCGGGTGTGCCGCTCCTCGCCCGAGTACGGGGTGCCCAGGAAGATCTCGACGAACTTGGTCGCCTCGTCCTGGGTGTGCATGCGCCCGCCGATGCTGATCACGTTGGCGTCGTTGTGCTCGCGCGCGAGGGCGGCGGTCTGCTCGCTCCAGGCCAGTGCGGCGCGTACGCCCTTGACCTTGTTCGCCGCGATCTGCTCGCCGTTGCCGGAACCGCCGATCACGATGCCGAGGCTGTCGGCGTCGGCGGCGGTCCGCTCGGCCGCGCGCAGGCAGAACGGCGGGTAGTCGTCCTGGGCGTCGTAGATGTGCGGGCCGCAGTCGACGGGGTCATGACCGCCCGCCCGGAGCCACTCCACGAGGTGGTTCTTCAGTTCGTATCCGGCATGATCGGAGCCGAGGTACACGCGCATGCCCTGAGTGTGGCATGGCCGTGTCTTTCCCGCCGAGCCGGGTAGGCGCTCTGTGATTACCACGCAACACCAAGGAACCTCATGGAAACCTCAAGTAACAATTTGAAATCGAAGGTTCACCTGTCGGTTCTCCTGAGATTCACTGGCGTCGCTCCTATTCCGGAAGCAAAGGATCGAGCCATATGAGCGCACAACCAGCGACCTCCCCCGACGGCCTGAAGGCCGGGCTCAAGAATCGCCACCTGTCCATGATCGCGATTGGCGGGGTGATCGGCGCCGGGCTGTTCGTCGGCTCCAGCGCCGGCATCGCCAAGGCCGGACCGGGCATCCTCGTCTCCTACGCACTCGTCGGCCTCATGGTCGTCCTCGTGATGCGCATGCTGGGCGAGATGGCCGCCGCGAACCCGACCTCGGGCTCCTTCTCCGCCTATGCCGACCGGGCGCTCGGCCGCTGGGCGGGCTTCTCGATCGGCTGGCTCTACTGGTTCTTCTGGGTCGTGGTGCTGGCGGTCGAGGCGACCGCCGGTGCCAAGATCCTGGAGGAGTGGTGGCCCGCCGTACCCCAGTGGGGCTGGGCGCTGATCGTGATGGTCGTGCTCACCGCCGCCAACCTGGTCTCGGTCTCCTCCTACGGTGAGTTCGAGTTCTGGTTCGCCGGGATCAAGGTCGTCGCGATCGCCGCCTTCATCGTCATCGGCGGGCTCGCGGTCTTCGGCCTCCTGCCCGGCTCCGAGAACGAGGGCGCGGGACTGGCCCACCTCACCGACCACAGCGGCTTCCTGCCCAACGGTCCGGGCGCGATCCTCACCGGTGTGCTGCTGGTCGTCTTCTCCTTCATGGGCAGCGAGATCGTCACCCTGGCCGCCGGTGAGTCCGAGGACCCGGAGCGGGCCGTCTCCAAGGCCACCAACAGCGTGATCTGGCGTATCGCGGTCTTCTACCTGGGCTCGATCTTCGTCGTGGTCACCCTGCTGCCCTGGGACTCCAAGTCGATCGCCAAGGACGGGTCGTACGTCGCCGCGCTCGAGTCGATCGGCATTCCGCACGCCGGTCAGGTCATGAACGTCATCGTGCTGACCGCCGTGCTCTCCTGTCTCAACTCCGGCCTCTACACCGCCTCCCGGATGGCCTTCTCGCTCGGGCAGCGCGGTGACGCGCCGGCCTCGTTCGCGAAGACCACCGCGCGCGGTGTGCCGCAGGCCGCGATCCTCGGCTCGGTCGTCTTCGGCTTCGTCGCGGTCTGGTTCAACTACCAGTGGCCGGACACGGTCTTCGAGTTCCTGCTGAACTCCTCCGGCGCGGTCGCGCTCTTCGTCTGGCTGGTGATCTGCTTCACCCAGCTGCGGATGCGCGGCATCATCCTGCGCGAGAGCCCGGACAAGCTCGTCGTCCGGATGTGGGGCTTCCCGTATCTGACCTGGGCGACCATCGGGATGATCTCGTTCGTGCTGGTCTACATGCTCACCGACGACGCCGGACGCGAGCAGGTGCTGCTGTCCACCCTGGCGGCGGTGCTCGTGGTGGGCTTCGCGCTGGTACGGGACCGGGTCGCCGGGCCCAAGCCGGTCGCCGCGGCCGAGACCTCCTCCAAGGAGTCCGAGTCCGTGGCCCCGTAGCCCTCGGTACCGGATATGCGTCGGGCGGGCTGGAGGACCAGCCCGCCCGACGCGTTCCCAAAGGGGTGACGCTCAGCCGCGGCGGCCCACCAGCTTCCAGGCGGCCGGCAGCGCGCCCATCGCCAGCGCGGCCTTCAGCGCGTCCCCGACCAGGAACGGGGTCAGACCGGCGGCCACCGCCTGACCGAGGGAGATGTCCGTGGCCAGCGCGAGGTACGGAACGCCGATCGCGTAGATGATCGCGGAGCCGACCGCCATGGTGCCCACGGTGCGCAGCGCGCCCCGGTCACCGCCGCGCCGCGCCAGGGCGCCCACCACGGTCGCGGCGAGCAGCATGCCCAGCACATACCCGAAGGACGGCATGGCGGCGCCGGAGTCGCCCTCGGCGAACCAGGGCATGCCCGCCATCCCGGCCAGCGCGTACAGCGCGAGCGACAGGAAGCCCCGGCGGGCCCCGAGCGAGGTGCCCACCAGCAGCGCGGCGAACGTCTGGCCGGTCACCGGCACCGGCGAGCCGGGCACGGGCACCGAGATCTGCGCGGCGAGGCCGGTGAGCACGGCGCCGCCCACGACGAGCGCGGTGTCACGGGCGAGAACGCGCCGCGCGGGGAAGACCGCGTCGGCGAGGACCGTACCGGTCGAGGCGGTGGCAGAAACAGTGCTCATCAGCGGAACTCCGAGGTCAGGAGGCGGTGGACTACGCGACGGTAACCCGGCGCGGAGCGGCCGCACACCATCGGATGGCCACAAAGGCCGGGCCCCGGGCTTGGCGGCTTCGGCAGATTGGTGCACAGATTGGCGCGATACGGAGCGTGACCATCATGTCCGATATCCAGAAAAGTTTGACATCAATGTTGTCCTGATCGGACGCACACCTCACACTGGGGGCGTTTTGCATCCGCCCGCCCCTCACACAAGGGACAGAGACCAGCCATGAACCCGACACCTGCGTCCTCCGCGCCGCAGAGCGGCACGAAGGCGACCGACGCGGGCGCGGACGCCTCGCGACCGCTCTCGCACGGCCTCAAGCAGCGCCATCTGTCGATGATCGCCCTGGGCGGGGTCATCGGCGCCGGACTGTTCGTCGGCTCCGGTGCCGGAATCGCCGCCGCCGGGCCCTCGATCATCCTCGCCTACGCGCTCTCCGGGCTGCTCGTGATGCTCGTGATGCGGATGCTCGGCGAGATGTCGGCGGCCAACCCGGCCTCCGGTTCGTTCTCCGTGCACGCCGAGCGCTCGATCGGGCCGTGGGCCGGATTCACCGTCGGCTGGATGTTCTGGACGCTGCTGTGCGTGGGCATCGCCGCCGAGGCGATCGGCGCGGCCGGGATCATGGTCCACTGGTTCCCTGGCACCGACTCCTGGATGTGGGTCGCCGTCTTCATGGCGATCTTCTGCGGCACCAACCTCGCGGCCGTCAGCAACTTCGGCGAGTTCGAGTTCTGGTTCGCCGCGCTGAAGATCGCCGCGATCACCGTCTTCCTCATCCTGGGCGTCCTCGCCATCATGGGCGCCCTCCCCGGCACCGACGCCCCCGGCGGCAGCAACCTCACCGGCGAGGGCGGCTTCATGCCCAACGGCGCGAACGGCCTCGTCGTCGGCCTGCTGGCCTCCGTCTTCGCCTACGGCGGCCTGGAGACGGTGACGATCGCGGCGGCCGAGTCCGAGAACCCGGTCAAGAGCGTCGCCGGCGCCGTGCGCACCGCGATGTGGCGCATCGCCCTCTTCTACGTCGGCTCGATGATCGTCGTGGTCACGGTCATCCCGTGGAACGACGCGGCCGTCGTCAAGGACGGCCCGTACGTGGCGGTCCTCGACCACCTCGACATCCCCGCGGCCGGCAACATCATGAACGTCATCGTGCTGATCGCCCTGCTCTCCGCGATGAACGCCAACATCTACGGCGCCTCCCGCATGTCCTACTCCCTCGTCGTCCGCGGCGAGGGCCCCGCCGTCCTCGGCCGGGTCTACGGCGGCGTCCCCCGCCTCACCGTGCTCGCCTCGTCCTTCTTCGGCTTCGTCGCGGTGCTGCTCAGCTACTGGTGGCCGGACACCATCTTCAAGTGGCTCCTCAACATGGTCGGCGCCGCGGTGCTGGTCGTCTGGGCCTTCATCGCCGTCTCCCAGCTCGTGATGCGCCGCCGCCTCCAGCGCGAGGCCCCCGAGAAGCTGGTGGTCAAGATGTGGCTCTTCCCGTACCTGACCTACGTCGCCCTGGCCGCCACCATCGCCGTCCTGCTCCTGATGCTCCGCGAGGACGACACCAGCACCCAGCTGTACTTCACGGTCGGCCTGACCGCGGTGCTCGCCCTCATCGGCTACGCGCGGCAGCGGGCGGTGGCCGGGCGGCACTGACCCTCAATCTCCTCCGCTTCCGAGGCGGGGCGGGTCCTCAGTCCGAGGACCCGCCCCGCCTCGGTCTTTTGGCGCAACCCTCGGGCCTCCACTGGCGGGAAAGACTCTTGCTGGTAGCGTGCAGTTGCAAGCTAATTGCAATAAGCGGGCTCCGGAGGGCTTGGCATGGCCATCTACACACTTCCTGAACTTCCGTACGACTACTCGGCGCTGGCCCCGGTCATCAGCCCCGAGATCATCGAGCTGCATCACGACAAGCACCACGCCACGTACGTGAAGGGCGCGAACGACACGCTGGAGCAGCTCGCGGAGGCGCGGGACAAGGACCAGTGGGGGTCGATCAACGGGCTGGAGAAGAACCTGGCCTTCCACTTGTCGGGCCACATCCTGCACAGCATCTACTGGACCAACATGACCGGTGACGGTGGTGGTGAGCCGCTGGAGAAGGACGGGGTGGGCGAGCTGGCCGATGCCATCGCCGAGCACTTCGGGTCCTTCGACCGGTTCAAGGCGCAGCTGTCCAAGGCGGCCGCGACCACCCAGGGGTCGGGGTGGGGTGTGCTGGCGTACGAGCCGGTGAGCGGGCGGCTGGTGGTGGAGCAGGTGTACGACCACCAGGGGAACGTGGGGCAGGGCTCGGTGCCGATCCTGGTCTTCGACGCCTGGGAGCACGCCTTCTACCTCCAGTACAAGAACCAGAAGGTGGACTTCATCGAGGCCATGTGGAAGGTCGTCAACTGGCAGGATGTCGCCCGCCGGTACACGGCGGCGAAGGAGCGCGCCCACAATCTGCTGCTGGCGCCGTGACAAGCCCCCTGCTCACGTGATCGCCTTCTCAACCTTCACGGGCAGGCGGAAAACAGGGCCCCCGCGCGGTCGAGTCGCGCGGGGGCCCTGCCGTATCGGGGTGCGGCGGTCCGGGTCAGTCGAAGATCGGGCCCACCGTGCGGGTGCGCTTGATCTCGTAGAAGCCGGGGATCGAGGCGACCATCAGGGTGCCGTCCCAGAGCCGGGCGGCGGCGTCGCCCTTGGGGGCCGGGGTGACGACCGGGCCGAAGAAGGCGATCTGCTCGCCGTCCGAGCCGGGGACGGCGATGACCGGGGTGCCGACCTCCTGGCCGACCAGGTCGATGCCCGCCTTGTGGGAGGCGCGCAGCTCGGTGTCGTAGGCGTCGGAGTCGGCCGCGTCCGCGAGGTCGGCGGGCAGCCCGGCCTCCTCCAGGGCGGCGACGATCGTCGCGCGGTCCTTCTCCAGGCCCTGGTTGTGGAAGCGGGTGCCGAGGGCGGTGTAGAGCGGGCCGAGGACGTCGCTGCCGTGCTTCTGCTCGGCGGCTATGCAGACCCGGACCGGGCCCCAGGCGGTCTTCATCAGCTCCTGGTACCGCTCGGGGAGCTCGTCCAGCTTGGGCTCGTTGAGCACGGCGAGGCTCATCACGTGCCAGCGCACCTCGACCGGGCGGACCTTTTCCACCTCGAGCATCCAGCGCGAGGTCATCCAGGCCCACGGACACAGCGGATCGAACCAGAAGTCGGCGGGAGTCTTGGCAGTCTCGGTCACGGTCTCTCCTCGGACGGGCAGGCGCGGATAAAGAGGTATCGAGAGTTGTCTCCTACGGACAACGTGGCCGGACCCGGGGACCATTCCCCGATGCCGAGCGTCAGTGCCGCGTGACATGATTCCCGCTGTCCGAATGGCGAGAGGGACACGAGGGGAGCCGCTACGTGCCCGGTGAGAACCTGACCCGTGATGAGGCCCGCGAGCGGGCGAGGCTGCTGTCGGTGGACGCGTACGACGTGGCCCTCGATCTGCGGTCCGCGGTCGGGGCGGATACCGGTCCGGGGCCGCGCACCTTCCGCTCGACGACGACCGTGCGCTTCAGCTGCGCCGAGCCGGGGGCCGCGTCCTTCGCGGACCTGGTGGCACCGGAGGTCGTCGCGGTGAAGCTCAACGGGCGGGAGCTGGACCCGGCGGCCGTCTTCGACGGGACCCGGATCGCCCTGGAGGGGCTCGCTGGGGAAAACGAGCTGGTGGTGGACGCGCGGTGCGCGTACAGCCGCACGGGAGAGGGGCTGCACCGCTTCGTGGACCCCGAGGACGGCGAGGTGTACCTCTACACCCAGTACGAGCCGGCCGACGCCTGCCGCGTCTTCGCCAACTTCGAACAGCCCGATCTGAAGGCGCCGTTCACCTTCTCGGTGACCGCCCCCGCGGGCTGGACGGTGCTGAGCAACGGGACGGTCGCCGGCGTCGAGCCGTCCGGGGACGGTGACGGGGCCGCGACCACCCGCTTCACCCCGACCCTGCCCATCTCGACGTACATCACGGCCGTCGTCGCGGGCCCGTACCACTACGTGAGCGACCGGTACCGCCGCACCCAGCCGGACGGCTCGGTGCTGGAGATCCCGCTCGGCGCGCTGTGCCGCAAGGGGCTCGCCAAGCACTTCGACGCGGACGACATCTTCACCGTCACCAAGCAGGGCCTGGACTTCTTCCACGACCACTTCGACTATCCGTACCCCTTCGGGAAGTACGACCAGGCGTTCGTGCCGGAGTACAACATCGGCGCGATGGAGAACCCGGGGTGCGTGACCTTCCGCGAGGAGTTCGTCTTCCGCGGCAAGGTCACCCAGGCGTCGTACGAGCAACGGGCGACGATCATCCTGCACGAGATGGCGCACATGTGGTTCGGCGATCTCGTCACCATGGAGTGGTGGGACGACCTGTGGCTCAAGGAGTCGTTCGCCGACTTCATGGGGGCCTTCGCGCTGGTCGGGGCGACCCGTTTCACCGACGGCTGGATCACCTTCGCCAACCGCCGCAAGTCCTGGGCGTACCGGGCCGACCAGCTGCCGTCCACCCATCCGGTCACGGCCGACATCCGGGACCTGGAGGACGCCAAGCTCAACTTCGACGGGATCACGTACGCCAAGGGCGCGTCCGTGCTCAAGCAGCTGGTGGCCTACGCCGGGCAGGACGCCTTCCTGGAGGGCTCCCGCCGGTACTTCAAGCGGCATGCGTACGGCAACACCCGGCTGGCCGATCTGCTGGCGGTGCTCACCGAGACCTCCGGCCGGGACATGGCGGCCTGGTCGCGGGCCTGGCTGGAGACCGCGGGGGTCAATGTGCTGACCCCGCAGGCCGTCTATGACGCCGAGGGGCACATCACCGAGCTGGCCGTCCTCCAGGAGGCCGGGTCCGACACTCATCCCTCACTGCGCCCGCACCGGGTCGCGGTCGGGCTGTACCGGAAGGACGCGGCCGCCGGGGAGCGCGCCGGGGCGCTGGTGCGGTACGCCCGCGCCGAGGTGGACGTCGACGGCCCCCGCACGGTCGTCACCGAGCTGACCGGGGCGGAGCGGCCCGATCTGATCCTGGTCAACGACGAGGACCTCACCTACTGCAAGATCCGCTTCGACGAGGTCTCGCTGGACACCCTGCGCGAGCGCCTGGGCGAGCTGAGCGACCCGCTCGCCCGCGCGCTGTGCTGGTCCGCGCTGTGGAACCTCACCCGGGACGGGCTGATGCCCGCCCGCGACTACCTCGCGCTGGTGGAGCGGTTCGCCGGGGCGGAGACCGACATCGGCGTGCTCCAGATGGTCCAGGCGTGGGCGCAGTCGGCCCTCCATCACTACAGCGCACCCGGGCACCGGGCGGAGGCCGGGGCCCGGATCGCCGAGGGCGCGCTGCGCGAGCTGCGGCTCGCCGCGCCGGGCAGCGGACACCAGCTCGCCTGGGCGCGGTTCTTCGCCCAGGTCGCCTCCGCCGACACCGAGCTGCGGATGCTGCGCGGGCTGCTGGACGGCTCGGCGCGGATCGACGGGCTCGATGTGGACCAGGAACTGCGCTGGACGTTCCTGGCGTCGCTCGCCGCGCAGGGAGAGGCCGACGAGAAGGCGATCGCGGCGGAGCTGTCCCGTGACGACACCGCGTCCGGCAAGCGCCATCAGGTGCGTTCGCTGGCCGCCCGGCCCTCGGCCGCGGTCAAGGCCGAGGCGTGGGCGGCGGTGGTGGACACCGACCGGCTCTCGAACGCGCTGGTGGAGGCCACCATCGCGGGCTTCGACCAGCCGAACCAGCGCGAGCTGCTGACCCCGTACGCGCCGCGCTACTTCGAGGCGATCGAGCGCATCTGGCAGGAGCGGTCGATCGAGATCGCCATGGCGATCGTGCGCGGGCTGTTCCCGTCCACGCAGGGCGACGCCACCACCCTGGCGGCGACAGACGCCTGGCTGACCGGCCACCCGGAGGCGCCGTCCGCGCTGCGCCGGCTGGTGCTGGAGTCCCGCGACGACCTCGCGCGGACCCTGCGCGGGCAGGAGTGCGACGCGCGGGCCGCCGGATGACCGACCGCGGCGGGGGCCCTTTCGGCATTCGAACTGCCGTACTTTAGTGCGGTGTTGTCCGGTTTTGTCGACGGTTCTGTCACAGCGGTGAGCGGGGTGAAGCGGGCGGGAATGGCGGGGTCATGAACCACAACACACCGCTGTCCCCCCGTCCCCTCCACCACCTCTCGGACGCCCGCCGCCGGGTCCTGACGACGCATCAGCTGCGTGACCACGGCGTGACGGCGGCCCAGACCGCCGAGCGCTGCCGGGCCGGGGGCCCCTGGCAGCGGATGCTGCCGGGCGTGCACCTGCTGCACCCGGGCCCCCCGACCGGCGAGGAGCGGCTGTACGCGGCGCTGCTGTACACCGCGAGCCGCGGCCACGCGGGCGGTGACGGATCAGCGGGGGACGGCCCGTACGGCGGGGCGATGATCACCGGGCTCGCGGCCCTCGCCCTGCACCACTTCTCCTCCGCTCCCCCGCTGGCCTCCCTCGACCGCATCGACGTCCTCGTGCCGCGCGCCCGGCGCTCCACCGGCTTCGTGCGCTTCGTCCGCGCCCATCCCCTCCCGTCGCCGCAGGAACGCGCCGGGATGCCCATCGCCCCGGTCGCCCGGGCGCTGGCCGACGCGGTCGCCCGGCTCTCCGACGCGGTGACGGTGCGCGCGCTGCTCACCGAGTCCGTGCGCCGGGGGCACTGCGACGCCGCGGCCGTGGTCACGGAGCTGAGCGGGGCCCGGCTGCTGTCCCGGCCGCATGTCGTCGACGCCGTGGACGCGCTGCTCGCCGAGGGGAGGGCCATCGCCGAGGGACGGCTGTACGACATGGTGCGCGGCTACGACCTGCCCGAGCCGCTGTGGAACGTCGAGCTGCGGCTGCCGGGCGGGCCCGCGCTCGGCGGGGTGGACGCGTACTGGCGGGACCAGGGCGTCGCGCTGGAGATCGACGCCCGGGCACCGCGCCACGGCGGGCCGGTCCCGGGCACCGCCCAGGCCCGGCGGCGCGAGCATCTGGAGGGGATGGGCATCACGGTCGTGCGCGTCACGCCCAAGCGGCTCCGGGAGGGCCTGAAGGAGCAGGCCGCGGTGGTCCGTACGGCGCTGATCGCGTCGGCCGACCGCGGTCCGGCCCCCCATGTGATGCTCCTGCCGCGCTGATCCTCAACCCCCCGTCGGGGCTTCAGGGCTTGCGCAGCAGCAGCTCGGTGTTGCGGTCGTCCGGGTCACCGGCGAGGGTCTGGCTGGCGCCGGGCGCGTTGAAGGCCAGTTCGCGGTAGAGCGCGGCGAGTCCGGTCTGCGACAGGTCCTCGAAGTCGGTGCGGCGCGGGGCGGCCGCCTCGATGAGCGTGGTGAACAGGGACAGCGTGCCGTCGTGGTTGTCCACGACCTCGATGACCCGGGCCAGTTGGGGGAAGTCGACGTGGGAGGCGGTGGTGATCTCCCAGAAGGTGTCGTGCGGCGTGATCTCGTTCTGGTGGCTGTGGCCGTTGATCCAGGCCAGCACGTGGGGGTTGCTCTGGAAGAGGGAGACCACCTCGTCGCCGCCGTGCCGGGCCTCGCCGGGGCGGGAGGGGTCGGCGTTCATGTTGTTCATGCTGTCGCTGTAGTGGTGGCTGTAGACGATGACGTAGTCGTCCTTGTGCTCCTTCAGCGTCCTCTCCAGCCACTTCAGCTGGGCGGTGCCGATCGAGCCGGTGTAGTGGCCGCCCGGGTCGGTGGTGTCCAGGCTGATGCCGACGACGTTCTCGGAGATCCGGAACGAGTAGTAGAGGGTGCCCTCTTCGAGGTTGTCCTTGGTGTAGCCGTGACCGACCGGGCCCGGCCCGGCGGCCAGCGGGTCGAGGTGCGCGGCGAGGTACTCCCGCTGGGTGAACGGCGCGCGGCGCTCGTCCGGGGTGACCGTGCGCATCTCCTTGGCGTGCGCCTCCACCACTGCCTTCATGTCGACGCCCTTGGGGTCGACGCCCTTGCGCTGGCCCTTGTAGATCGCCGCGGCCTCGTCGCCCGGGATGAGCTGGAGCTTCCGCTTGCCGGTCGCGATGTCCGCGAGGTAGTCGGCGCCGAACGAGTAGACGCCGCCCGCCAGATCGTCGTGGTTGCCGACGGTCGAGTACCACGGCAGCCGCAGCCCGGGGCTGTTGACGGTGCGCAGGGCGGCGTCGAGGAAGCCCTCGATGCGCGGGAAGCCGAGCTGCTTGTCGGAGTCGCGCAGCTCCTGCTCGGGGTGCCAGAACTCCTTGAGCCCGCTGTTCTGCACGCCCTCGTAGTGACGCGGATCGCCGGTGTTGGGGGTGATCCGGCCGCCGTTCATGGCGGTGAGGAACCAGTCCAGCTCGATCTTCGCGTTGTTGTCGGTGTTGTCGCCGGTGGTCATCACGAAGGAGAGCGGGGCGCCGGTGGCCGGGCCGCCGCGCAGCCCGTTGACCCGCTCGATGAGGGAGGCGAGGCCCACGACGGTGAGCGCCTCGTGGGGGCGCCAGGCGCCGGTGCGCCCGGAGCGCAGGAACTCGTAGCGCAGCGGGTGCTGAACGTCCGAAAGGTGCATGTCCGTCAACTGCACGAACGAGGCGAGGGCGGTGCGCCGGTCCTCCCGGCCCGCCTTGGCGCCGGTGATGTCGGTGCGTATCCGGCGGTCCCAGGCCGGGCCGTCGCCGAGGCGCCGGTAGCCCTCGGTGCCGGTGATCGGCGCGGAGAAAGTCTCCAGCGTGGTACCGGCGTTCGAGGGGGCGGCGGGCGCCTGGGCCACCCTGCGTCCCACGGTGCGTGCCGTGGCGGGCTGCGAGGCCCGTGCCGATCCGCTGCCGGGCCCGAAGGCGATGCCGAGGCCTGCCGTGGCGCCGGTGGCTGCCGCGGCGGTGAGAAAGGTGCGACGGTCGAGCGCGGCGACCGCGGAGGCGGCGGACCGTATGCGGGACATGCGCGATCTCTCCCCGAGTGATTCGCGAAGCGGGTGGACAGCGGCGGCTGTCCTCACCTCGGATCGTTGGCATCGGGGATGGCCTGGGAGTGAACGACGTGGCAACGCCGGTCGCCGATCTCCTCACGACGATCTTCGTGAAGAAAACGGCCATCACGCCCTCGTGAACAGGAATTCTTCCGCTCACTTCGTGTTCACTCGCGCGGGAAGCCCGGGGAATCCCGACCAGTGCGACATTGGTCACGGAAGGGTTACGGCGATGCCTGAGACACTGGCCGGAAGGGTAGGGGCCGCTGAGAGACACGACCAAGGAAAAGGGTTCATATGAGGATCGGAATTGTCGGAGCGACCGGCCAGGTCGGCGGAGTGATGCGGAGGATACTCGCCGAGCGCGACTTCCCCGCCGACCAGCTGAGGCTGTTCGCATCCGCCCGTTCCGCAGGGCGCACGCTCCCCTGGGGCGGCACCGAGGTCACCGTCGAGGACGCGGCCACGGCCGACTACTCCGGCCTGGACATCGTGCTGTTCTCGGCGGGCGGCGCCACCTCCCGCGCGCTGGCCGAGAAGGTCGCCTCGCAGGGCCCGGTCGTGATCGACAACTCGTCCGCCTGGCGCATGGACCCCGACGTTCCGCTGGTCGTCTCCGAGGTCAACCCGCATGCGGCGGTGCAGCGCCCCAAGGGCATCATCGCCAACCCGAACTGCACCACCATGGCCGCCATGCCGGTGCTGCGCCCGCTGCACCGGGAGGCGGGGCTGACCGCCCTGGTCGCCACCACCTACCAGGCCGTCTCCGGCTCCGGGCTCTCCGGCGTCGCCGAGCTGGACAACCAGCTCCGCAAGGGCGCCGAGCGCGCGGCCGAGCTGACCCACGACGGTACGGCGGTCGACCTCCCCGAGCCGGAGGTCTACGCCCGCCCGATCGCCTACAACGTGCTCCCGCTGGCCGGGAAGATCGTCGAGGACGGCCGGCTGGAGACCGACGAGGAGCAGAAGCTCCGCAACGAGAGCCGCAAGATCCTGGAGATCCCGGACCTGAAGGTCTCCGGCACCTGCGTCCGGGTCCCGGTCTTCACCGGCCACTCGCTCCAGGTGAACGCCCGCTTCGAGCGTCCGATCAGCGTGGAGCGCGCCGTGGAGCTGCTGGCCGGCGCCCCGGGCGTGGCCCTCAGCGACATCCCGACCCCGCTCCAGGCCGCGGGCCAGGACCCGAGCTTCGTGGGCCGGATCCGGGTGGACGAGACGGTCGAGAACGGTCTCGCGCTGTTCCTGTCCAACGACAACCTGCGCAAGGGTGCGGCGCTGAACGCGGTGCAGATCGCCGAGCTGGTGGCGGCCGACCTGAGCTGACGCCCACGCCTGCCCGGAGGGGGAGCGGCCGCGGCCGCTCCCCCCTCGGCGTTTCCCGGGTCAGTCCCCCTTTCCGCAGGCCGTGCCGTCACGGTTGCGGTCGAGCCGGTGGCGGTCACGGCCGTGGGTCTTCAGGGCGCCGTATCCCCGCGTGAGCAGCCACTCGCACCGGTCGGCCCCGGCCACGCCCCGGGGGAACGTCCACGGCACACACTGGGCGCCCGTGCCGTAGGTGTGATCGCATCCGTCGTACCCCTCGGCCAGGGTCGTCCCCTTGGCGCGCCGCTGCTTCTTCGCGTGGGGCGCGGCGGACAGATCGTCGGCGAACGGCTGGGTGTGCGCCTCGGCCGCCGTCTCCCCGCCGATGTGCACCCAGCGGGAGGCCGACGGAACGCCGTCGGCGCCCACCACGGAGAGCATGTACCAGCCGGGCGGTGCGAGGTTGGGGTTGCTGGTGAGGTTGAGGTCGACGGTGTTGTCGCTGCCCACAGTCATCGGCAGGTCGACGTAGCGCTGGTTGGGGTCGGAGGAGTGGGTGACGGCCGCGGGCCTGATCAGCGACGCCTTGGTCACCGGCCGGTCCACGGTGATGCGCTGGGCCGAGCCGTACGCCCACTCCCCGGAGGCGACCGAGGTGATGCGCGGCCGGGCCCCGCGGAAGAGGTACGGCGGCTCGTAGAGCGAGATCCGGCGGTCGAAGGAGCCGTCGCCGGGGTTGTCGCCGACGCTCAGCACCCGCCCGTCGGGCAGCAGCAGCGACGAGGAGTGGTAGGTGCGCGGGACCGGATCGGTGGCCAGACCGGGTTCGAAGGCGCCCGAGGCGGGGTTGAACAGCGAGGCCTCGAAGACCGGCTTCTCCCGGTAGGTGTGCAGGGCGCCGCCGGTCTCCAGGACCTTGCCGTCCGGCAGGATCACGGTGGAGACGTAGACCTTGCCCTCCTCGCCCTTCTGCGCGGTGCCGTCCTCGTAGTGCCCCTGCGGGAGGTCGGGGCCCGGAACATACCCCGGGTCACCGTCCTTGAGGTCGGTGAGGCGATGGGCGTTCTCGGTGATGGTGTGGTTGCCGCCGCCGACGGTGAGCACCCGCTGATCCTGCGCCGGGGGCAGCAGTACGCTCATCGACTCGTCGCGCTCATCCTTGCGCCGCAGACCCGGTACGTCGGTGATGGTGCCCTGGTCGTAGTCGTAGAGGGAGGCGCCGGTGCCGGGCAGTCCGTTGCCGAAGACATGGCTGCCGGTGTAGAAGAGGCGGCCGTCCTGGAGCAGGATCATCGCCGGGTACAGCCCCCAGAAGCTCCAGGTCTGCTTCGCGCAGCAGCCCTTCCAGGCGCCGGTGGTGTGGTCGAACCGCTCGTTGACGACCGTGCCGTTGGCGGTTTCGTCGAGGCCGCCGAAGGAGGTGACGTCGCCGTTGCCCATGGCGGTGGCCGAGGGGTACCAGTGTCCGGCGATCATGTCGTTGGTGCGGGTGTAGCGGTTGGTCGCGGGGTCGAAGACGTAACTGGTCTTGAGGCCCTTGTAGCTGATGCTGCCGTCGAGCGCCGCGTAGTCCTTGTTGCCGCCCATCACCAGGACGCGGCCGTCGGGCAGTTGGACGTGCCCGGCGCAGAAGAAGTCGTCCGGGGTGGGCACGTCGGCGCCCGCGCCGACGGCGGCCTCGGCGGCGCAGTCGTCGAGGGCATCGCCCGCACCGCCGCGCCCTGGGTCGTCGTCATGGACGCCGACCTCCAGCACCCGCCGGAGCTGCTGCCCGAGCTCCTCGCCGCGGGCCGCCGCTCAGGGGCCGAACTGGTCGTCGCCAGCCGGTACGCGGCCGGGGGCAGCCGCTGGGGACTGGCCGGGCGCTATCGGCAGGCGGTCTCCCGCGCCTCCACCACGGCCGCCAAGGCGCTGTTCCCGCGCGCCCTGCGCGGTGTCTCCGACCCCATGAGCGGCTTCTTCGCGATCCGCCGGGACGCCGTCGCCCGGGGCGCGGAGGACGGCGGGCTGCGGCCACTGGGCTACAAGATCCTGCTGGAGCTGGCCGTGCGCTGTCGGCCCCGCGGGGTCGCCGAGGTCCCCTTCGACTTCGGCGAGCGCCACGCGGGCGAGTCCAAGTCCACCGTCCGCGAGCGGATGCGCTTCCTGCGCCACCTCGCCCAGCTGCGCGCCGGCGGCGACGCCCGGCTCAGGCTGCTCGCCTTCGCCCTCATCGGCGCCTCCGGCTTCCTGCCCAACCTGGCCGTGCTGTGGCTGCTCACCGGTCCGGCCGGGATGACTTACGTACCGGCCGAGATCCTCGCCAACCAGGCCGGGCTGCTGTGGAACTTCGCCCTCGTCGACACCCTGCTCCACCACCGCCACCGGGCGGAGCGGACGCGCGCCGCCCGGCTCACCGGTTTCGCGCTGCTCGGCAACGCCGACCTCGTGGCCCTCATCCCGCTGACGATGTTGCTCGTCTCCACGTTCGGCCTGTCCCCGCTGCCCGCGACGGCCGTGAGCCTGGTCGCGGTGTTCATCCTGCGCTTCCTGCTGGTGGACAAGCTGGTGTACCGGCGCTGACCGGCTCCGACGTGCGAGGATGGCAATCCGCCTGACGCATGGCGTACCGCACATACCGCACATGACGAACGGGAGAGAGCCGACGTGCCTGGTACCAACCTCACCCGGGAGGAAGCGCAAGAGCGAGCGCGCCTCCTGACCGTGGACGCGTACGAGATCGAGCTGGACCTGAGCGGCGCGCAGGAGGGCGGCACCTACCGCTCGGTGACCTCGGTGCGCTTCGACGCCGCCGAGGCGGGTGCGTCCTCGTTCATCGACCTGGTGGCGCCCGCCGTGCACGAGGTGCTCCTCAACGGGGACACCCTGGACCCCGCCGAGGTCTTCCAGGACTCGCGGATCGCGCTGCCGTCGCTGCTGGCCGGGCGCAACGAGCTGCGGGTCGTGGCCGACTGCGCGTACACCAACACCGGTGAGGGGCTGCACCGCTTCGTCGACCCGGTCGACCAGCAGGCGTACCTCTACACGCAGTTCGAGGTGCCGGACGCCCGCCGGGTGTACGCGAGCTTCGAGCAGCCGGACCTGAAGGCCACCTTCCAGTTCACCGTGACCGCGCCGGAGGGCTGGACGGTGATCTCCAACTCGCCGACGCCCGAGCCCAAGGACAACGTCTGGCGCTTCGAGCCGACGCCGCGCATCTCGACGTACGTCACCGCGCTCATCGTCGGCCCGTACCACAGCGTGCACAGCAGCTGGGACGGCGGCGACGGCCGGTCGGTGCCGCTCGGCATCTACTGCCGCCCCTCGCTCGCCGAGTTCCTCGACTCGGACGCCATCTTCGCGGTGACGCGGCAGGGCTTCGACTGGTTCGAGGAGAAGTTCGACTACGCGTACCCGTTCGCCAAGTACGACCAGCTCTTCGTGCCGGAGTTCAACGCGGGCGCGATGGAGAACGCGGGCGCGGTCACCATCCGCGACCAGTACGTCTTCCGCTCCAAGGTGACGGACGCGGCGTACGAGGTGCGCGCCGAGACCATCCTCCACGAGCTGGCCCACATGTGGTTCGGCGACCTGGTCACCATGGAGTGGTGGAACGACCTGTGGCTGAACGAGTCGTTCGCCACCTACACCTCCATCGCCTGCCAGGCGTACGCGCCGGGCAGCAAGTGGCCGCACTCGTGGACCACCTTCGCCAACTCCATGAAGACCTGGGCCTACCGGCAGGACCAGCTGCCGTCCACCCACCCGATCATGGCCGAGATCAACGACCTGGACGACGTCCTGGTCAACTTCGACGGCATCACGTACGCCAAGGGCGCGAGCGTGCTCAAGCAGCTCGTCGCGTACGTCGGCATCGACGAGTTCTTCCGCGGCGTGCAGGCGTACTTCAAGCGCCACGCCTACAAGAACACCCGGCTCACCGATCTGCTCGGCGCGCTGGAGGAGACCAGCGGACGGGACCTCAAGACCTGGTCGAAGGCGTGGCTGGAGACCGCGGGCATCAACGTGCTGCGCCCGGAGATCGCGACGGACGCCTCCGGCACCATCACCTCCTTCGCGATCCGGCAGGAGGCCCCCGCGCTGCCGACCGGCGCCAAGGGTGAGCCGACGCTGCGGCCGCACCGCATCGCGATCGGGATGTACGACCTCGACGCGACCGGCAAGCTGGTCCGTTCCGAGCGGATCGAGCTGGACGTGGACGGCGAGCTGACCGAGGTGCCCGGCCTGGTCGGCACGAAGCGGTCCGCCGTCATCCTGCTCAACGACGACGACCTCTCGTACGCCAAGGTCCGGCTCGACGCCGACTCCCTGGCCGTCGTCACCGACCACCTGGGCGACTTCGAGGCGTCCCTGCCGCGGGCCCTGTCCTGGGCCTCCGCCTGGGACATGACCCGGGACGGCGAACTGGCCACCCGCGACTACCTGGCGCTCGTGCTGTCCGGCGTGGCCAAGGAGTCGGACATCGGCGTGGTGCAGTCGCTGCACCGCCAGGTGAAGCTCGCGCTCGAGCTGTACGCCGCGCCCGACTGGCGTGAGACCGGACTCGCCCAGTGGACCGACGCCACGCTGGAGCACCTGCGCGCCGCCGCCCCCGGCAGCGACCACCAGCTCGCCTGGGCCCGCGCCTTCGCCGCGACGGCCCGCACCGACGCCCAGCTCGACCTGCTCGCCGGGCTGCTCGACGGCAGCGAGACGATCGAGGGCCTGGCCGTCGACACCGAGCTGCGCTGGGCGCTGGTGGAGCGGCTCGCCGCCACCGGGCGCGCCGACGAGGCCGAGATCGCCGCCGAGCTGGAGCGCGACAAGACGTCGGCCGGTGAGCGGCACGCCGCCACCGCGCGGGCCGCGCGGCCGACCGAGGCCGCCAAGGCGGAGGCGTGGGCGTCGGTCGTCGAGGGCGACAAGCTGCCGAACGCGGTGCAGGAGGCCGTGATCGGAGGGTTCGTCCAGACCGATCAGCGGGAGCTGCTGGCCCCCTACGCCGAGAAGTACTTCGCGGCGGTCAAGGACGTCTGGAACAGCCGCAGCCATGAGATGGCGCAGCAGATCGCGGTGGGGCTGTACCCGGCGCTCCAGGTGTCCCAGGAGACGCTGGACGCCACCGATGCGTGGCTGGCCTCCGCCGAGCCCAGTGCGGCGCTGCGGCGGCTGGTGACCGAGTCGCGGGCGGGTGTCGAGCGCGCCCTCAAGGCCCGCGCGGCGGACGCGGCGGCTGGCTGACCCTGTTGTGGGCAGTCGTTCCGCGGGGCGGAACGGGTGGGCACAGCCCACCCACCGCCCCGCGGACGGCAACGAAAGCTCAGCCCGCGTACGGCCGCCAGGGCTTCGTAACCGGTTAGTTGCGGCCCAGCTCCGTGAGGACTTCCGCCAGTTCTCGGCGAGGGTCGGGGAGGGCCTGGCGGGACATGGGGCCGTAGTCGCGCAGGACCTGGGGGTGGCGTTCGACGGCCGTACGCAGCCACCGCTCGGCCTCCTCCGGACGGCCGAGCCCCCGCACGGCCTTGGCCAGCCAGTACGCGGCCTCCGCGTGGCCGCCGTCGTGGGCGGTGTGCAGCAGCGGTACGGCGTCGGCGTGGGCGCCGCGGCGGACCATGCTGCGGCCCGCGAGGAAGGCGGGCGGTACGAGGCCGGTGCGGGCGGCGCGGACGTACCAGCGCTCGGCCTGCTGCGGATCGCCGCCGCGCTCCTCTGAGGTCCAGCCGAGCCACCACGCGGCGCCCCCGTGGCCGAGCCCGGCCGCGCGGTGGAACCAGATCTCGGCGGTGCGCCGGTCCCCGGCCTCGTCGTGGATGCGGCCGATGTCGTACGCGGCGGAGGCGTCGCCCTCGCCCGCGGCGGGTTCGTAGTACGGCACCATGAGCGTGCCCTTGGCGCCGCCCGACCGGTACAGCATCCGGCCGAGGGCGAGGAGGGCGCGCGGGGTGCCCGCCTTGCGGTACCACTCGGCGGCCTCGGGGAGCCGGTGGATGTGGTCGAGGGCCTCGGCGTAGGCGTACCAGGCGTCGGGCCCGCCGTCCCGGGCGCGGGCGCGCAGCCCGGGGAGGCGGTCGCGCCACTGGGCGGAGCCCTGCCGCGCGGGGTCGGCGCGGATGGCGGCGACGTCCTCCAGGGCTCTGATGACCCGTTCCTCGCTCTCCGAGAACGGGTCCCAGTTCTCCGGGTCGATGCCGGTGGACAGCAGCCACTCCTCGGCCTCGTCCAGCCGCCGCTGGCGGGTGCACAGCACGCCCAGGTTGTAGCAGGCCCAGAAGTGGCCGCCGTCGGCGTCGTCGGCCGTGCGGTACCAGGTCTCCGCGGCCCGCAGCTCGCCGCGTTCCTCGGCCCAGACGCCGAGCACGAACGCGGCGCCGTCGTAGCCGAGTTCATGGGCGCGCTCGACCAGGGCGCGGGCCTCGTCCCGGCGGGCGGCGTCGCGGGAGACGAAGATGGCCTGGTCGACCAGGGCCTTGACGCTGCCGACCGCGGCGGCGCGGGCGTACAGCGCCTCGGCTTCGGCGACCAGGTGCGGATAGGTGTCGTACATCCCCTGCCGGTCGGGGTCGAGGAGCGCCCGCAGCGCCTCGTACGCGGCCTCGGGGTCGCCCGCGGCCTCCGCCGCGGCGAGGGCGTCGTGCCAGCCCGCCAGCTCGTCGAGGAGGTCCTCGATCACCTTGCGGGTGCGGGTGGCGACGTCGTCGCCCTCGGCGGACGCCTCGGCCAGCCGCTCCAGGGCGGTGTTCCACTCGCCCCGGGCGGCCAGCATCATGGCGCCGTTGGTCGTACAGGAGACGCTGCCGAGCGCGGCGCCGCGCCCGTACCACTCCTCGGCGCCGACCGGGTCGCCCGCCTCCTGGAGGAGCCGGGCGAGCCCGAAGGCGCAGCCGCCGTCGCGGTCGGCGGCGGTGCGGTACCACCGTTCGGCCTCGGCGAAGTCGCCGCGGTCCTTGTGGCATATCGCGAGGGTGCGCGAGGCGTCCGCGTCACCGGCGTCGGCCGCCCTGGCCCACCAGGGCAGGGCCTCGTCCAACTGCCCGCGCTCGGTGAGGAGTTCGGCGTACGAGCGGTAGGCGCCCGACTCCCCGGCCGCCGCCGCGGCCCGCAACTCGGCTGCCACGTCACGGTGGTCACCGGGGGTGTCCTCGGGTGCCGCGCCGGACGTCCCGTGCGAAGGATGATCGACCATCACCCGATGGTGCCAGAGTGATCAATCCCGTTCGGCACGGGCCCTGCGCCGGGCCAGCAGCGCCTCGCGGCGCTCGTCGAACTTGGTGGCCTGGTCGTCGAGTCCGCCCATGTACAGGCCCAGTTCCTCCTGCGCCTTGAGGCCCTCCGGGCCGAGCCCGCCGATCTGGAGCACCTTGAGGAAGCGCAGCACCGGCTGGAGGACGTCGTCGTGGTGGATGCGCAGGTTGTAGATGCCGCCGATCGCTATCTGCGCGGCGGCGCGCTCGAAGCCGGGCATGCCGTGGCCGGGCATGCGGAAGTTGACGACGACGTCGCGGACGGCGCACATGGTCTGGTCCGGCGCCAGCTCGAACGCCTTCGACAGCAGGTTCCGGTAGAAGATCATGTGCAGGTTCTCATCGGTGGCGATGCGCGCCAGCATCCGGTCGCAGACCGGGTCGCCGGAGTGGTGGCCGGTGTTGCGGTGCGAGATGCGGGTGGCCAGCTCCTGGAAGGCGACGTAGGCCACCGTGTGCAGCATGCTGTGGTTGTTGTCGGACTCGAAGCCCTCACCCATGTGCGTCATGCGGAACCGCTCCAGCTGCACCGGGTCGACGGCGCGGCTGGTGAGCAGGTAGTCGCGCATGACGATGCCGTGCCGACCCTCCTCCGCGGTCCAGCGGTGCACCCAGGTGCCCCAGGCGCCGTCGCGGCCGAAGAGGGTCGCGATCTCGTGGTGGTAGCTGGGGAGGTTGTCCTCGGTGAGGAGGTTCACCACGAGCGCGATGCGGCCGACATCGCTGACCTTGGACTGGTCGGGGGCCCAGGCTTCGCCGCCCATCACCCCGTCGAAGTTGCGGCCGTCGCTCCACGGCACGTACTCGTGGGGCATCCATTCCTTGGCGACCTTCAGGTGCCGGTTCAGCTCGGTCTCGACGACCTCTTCGAGTGCGTACAGGAGCTGGGTATCGCTCCACACGGCCTGACCGTTGCGGCTGGAGGGGGCGAGGGTCACTGCGAAGCTCCTGGGGACGGGTACAAGGGGCATTACCTACGGCTCCGTAGGTTACGACACCGTAGGTTAAAGCGAAAATAAACCGCTCCGGTCCCGCGCGTTTCGGCCGCGGATACAGGAGCGGATACGGGAGAGGTTGCCCACATACGACGAGGGCGCCCCCGGCCTGTTCGGCCAGGGGCGCCCTCGCAGCGCCGTTCAGCGCTTTCGTCTCTCGTTCGCCCGTCGTCAGTCGGTGGTCTGCTGACCGGACTTCTTGTCTCCCAGCATGACGAGGCCCGCGATCACCAGGAACAGGAGGATCGGGGCGACGACGAAGAGGCCCAGCGTCTCGGCGACGCTCAGGCCCGGACCCGGGTCGTCACCGTCGTCGCGGGTGAGCGCGAACGCGGGGGACGACATCAGCTGCATCGCCGTCGTCGCGGCGATGACGGCACCGGCGCGCACGGCGTTCTTTTTGACCTTGTTGCTCACACGCTCAAGCTATCGGACGCCCGTGGGTGGCGCGTGCGCGGGGTGGCCTTTAAGGCCCTTCCTGGAGTTTCTGCGCCCGGTGGACGGTCACCGACAGCAGCCGCGGCGTCGCACGCGACTCCTGGACCCGCACCCGCACCGCGTCGGCGGTCACGGCCTGGGGCAGCGCCAGGATGCGGCGCGCGCCGATGGTGGTGCCGGAGGCGATGTCCCGCCAGGTTCCCGCGGTACGCGCCTGCACGGTGAACGCCTCGACCCGCTGCCCGTACCGGATGTCCTCGCCGACCCGCACCCGGTCGAACGTCACCGGCCCGTCGCCGATCGGCAGGCCGGAGCCGTACGTGTTCGCCACGGCCGTGCCGAAGGCGGTGAGCGAGGCGACGTCGGCGCCGTCGATCCGGCCGTTCTTCGCGGGCGGCACGTTGAGCAGCAGCGAGGCGTTGCGGCCCACGCTGCGCTCGTACAGCGACATCAGCTGCGCGGCCGTCTTGGGGCGCTCGGCGGGGTGGTGGAACCAGCCGGGGCGCAGCGAGACGTCCGCCTCGGCCGGATACCACTGGAGGTACTTCACACCGGGGGCGGTCAGCTTCGCGCGCGAGCCGATGTCGGCGTCGGTCGAGTCGTTGGGCAGCCCTCCGCCGATCACGGTCCAGGGGTCGACGGCGGACGGGGTCACCGACCACTCCGTCTCGCGGGCGACACCGCTCTCGTTGCCCACCCAGCGCACGCCCTGGGCGCCCTGGAAGACGACGCTGTCCGGGGAGAGGGCGCGGATCAGCCGGAACCAGTTGGTGACGTTGTACTTCTGCGTGATCCCGGCGCCCGACCAGGGGTTCGCACCGTCCAGCCAGAACTCGTCGACGGGGCCGTACTGGGTGAGGACCTCGTAGATCTGGTTGAGGTAGTACGCGTCGTAGTCGTCGGCCGTGAAGCGGAAGCTGGGCAGCTTGCCGGAGGCCACGTCGGCGGCGCGGTCGTCGCCGGGCACGAGGGCGGGGACGGTGCGCTCGGTGGGCGTGCTGCCGTTGCCGTACCGCCCCTCGCCCGCGGGCGCGCGGCCCGCGTCCTCCAGCGCCATGCGCTCCGGCAGCGACAACTGCTCGCCGTTCGCCTGCTTCTCCTTGACCTGCTCCACCCACTGGGCGTGCCAGGCGTGCGGCAGCTCGGCCCCGTCGGCGGGCGACAGGTACACCCCGACCTTCAGCCCCGCCGCCCGTGCCGCCTTCACATACGCCCCGAGCACGTCCCCGTCCGGGTTCTTGCCGCCGGGGCCGCGGGTCCACCAGGGGCTGGCGGCCACGTCGTGGTCCGTGTAGCGGCTGGGGTAGAGCGTGAAGCCGTCGTGGTGCTTGGCGGTCAGCATGACCTGCCGGGCCCCGGCCGCCTTGTACGTGCGCATCCACTGGTCGAAGTCGAGCGCGGCGGGGTCGAACAGCTTCTCGTCCTCGGTGCCGGAGCCCCATTCGCGGTTGGTGAAGGTGTTCATGCCGAAGTGGGTGAAGGCGGTGACCTCCCGCTGCTGCCAGGCGAGCTGGCCGGGGGTGGGGACCGTGTGGACGGCCTTGTCGAGGATGCGGGCGGGGGTGTCGCAGACCTCGATGACGTGCTGTGATGCGTCGGCGATGGGGGCCTCGCAGGTGTCCTGGGCGGCGGCGCCGCCCGTGGGTATCAGTGTCGCTGCGGCGGCCATGGTGGCGAGGGCGAGGGTGCGGAGTCTTCGGGCGGGTCGTCGTCCGGACATGGGTCCCCTCCGGTATGCGGTTGTGTCCATGACAGCAATCCCCCACCCCGCCCCTCCCCGAAACCGTGGGCCGGCCGCCGGGCGGGGTCCGGGGGCTTGCCCCGCTCGAGGGCCCGGTTCGGGGCTACTAGGGGGCCTTGGGCAGGGTTGCCATCAGGGCGTGGAGGCGGGGCGAGGCCGCCAGGGCCTCCAGGGTCATCGGCCTGCCCGCCGCGTCGGCGATCGGCAACCGCCAGTTCGGGTACTGGTCCCACGTACCCGGCAGGTTCTGCGGCCGCCGGTCCCCCACCGCGTCCGGGAGCCACACGCCCACCATCCGCGCGGGCGTCCGCAGCAGGAAGCGGTGGACGGCCCTGATCGCGGCCTCCTCGTCGCCCGGGCCCTCCGGCAGCAGGCCCAGCCGTCCCAGCAGCTCCGTCCACTCGGCGACGTCGGCCGCCTCCGCGGCCCGCTCGGCGGCGAGCGGGCGGGTGAGCAGGCCCAGGCGGTGGCGCAGGGCGACGTGGTCGCCCGTGAGCCGGGCCGCGGTGCTGGGGAGGTCGTGCGTGGTGGCGGTGGCCAGGCAGTCGGCGCGCCATTCCTCGGGAGTGAGGGGACGGGCCACGCCGCCGCCGTTCCAGTCGCGCTCGAACCACAGCACCGACGTCCCGAGCACTCCCCGACCGGCCAGGGTCTCCCGTACGCCGGGTTCGACGGTCCCCAGGTCCTCCCCTATGACGGCGGCCCCGGCCCGGTGGGCCTCCAGGGCGAGCACGCCGAGCATCGCGTCCGCGTCGTACCGCACGTACGTGCCCTCGGTCGGCGGGCGGCCCTCCGGGACCCACCACAGCCGGAACAGGCCCATCACATGGTCGATGCGCAGCGCGCCCGCGTGCCGCAGCAGGCCGCGCAGCAGCTCGCGGTAGGGGGCGTAGCCGGTGGCGGCGAGGGTGTCGGGGCGCCAGGGCGGGAGGCCCCAGTCCTGGCCGCGGGAGTTGAAGGCGTCCGGGGGCGCGCCGATGGACATGCCGGAGGCGAAGACGTCCTGGAGGGCCCAGGCGTCGGCGCCGGAGGGGTGCACCCCGACGGCGAGGTCGTGCACCAGCCCGATGCCCATGCCCGCGTCGAGCGCCGCGCGCTGGGCGGCGGCGAGCTGGTCGTCGGTGAGCCAGGCGAGCCAGGAGTGGAAGTCGGCGCGGTCCAGGTGCTCGCCGCGGGCGCGGGCGGTGCGGGTGGAGTGCGGGTCGGCCAGGCCGTCGGGCCAGCTGCGCCAGTCGGTGCCGTACGTCTCGGCGAGGGCGCACCACAGCGCGTGGTCCTCCAGGGCCTGGCCGCGTTCGGCGAGGAAGTCGCAGTAGGCGGCGCGGCGGCCGAGGCTGAGGGGGACGGCCCGCACCAGTTCCAGCGCTTCGCGCTTGAGGGCCCAGACCGCGTCCCGGTCGATGAGGGCGCCGTCGCGCAGGACGGACGTACGGAGCGCGGCCGCGGCCTCCAGCAGCCGGTCGGCCCGCTCGCGGGCGGCGCCGCCGAGGTGGGCGTATTCGGGCACGTTCTCGACCCGCAGGTGGACGGGGTCGGGGAAGCGGCGCGAGGAGGGGCGGTAGGGGGAGGGGTCGGTGGGGGCGGCGGGGGTGCCGGGTACCGCCGAGTGCAGCGGGTTGAGCTGGATGAATCCCGTACCGAAGGCGCGCCCGGACCAGGCGGCGAGGTCGGCCAGGTCGCCGAGGTCGCCCATGCCCCAGGAGCGGGCGGACAGCAGCGAGTAGAGCTGGACGAGGAAGCCGTGGCTGCGGGCCGGGGGCGACGGCATCCGGTCGGGGGCCACGATGAGGGCGGCGGTGGCGGTGCGGCCGTCGGGGGCGCGCGCGGTGAGGGTGTGCGTACCCAGGGGTAAGGGCGTGTCCGTGAGCGAACCCGTGCCCAGGGGTGCGTCCGTGCCCAGGGGCGCCCCCGTACCCGGAGGTAATAACGGGCGCGCGGCGGCCGCAGGCCCCCACCCGCGTGGCGCGCCGTCCTCGGTGCGCACGCGCAGCTCCGTGCCGTCGGGCAGGGCCTCGGCCAGGCCGTCGGGCAGGGCCTGGCGCGGCGTTCCGCCGGGGCGCAGGACCACGCAGGGGGGCAGCAGCCGGTCGCGCTGTCGGCGTTCGTGCCGGTCCAGCGCGTCTTTCACTGATCGGGGGGTGGAGGCGTCCACGCCCAGCGCGGCGAGTACGGCTACGACGGTGTCCTCGGGCACCTGGACGGTGCGGCCCGGGGCGGGCTCGTAAGAGGTGGCGACACCGTGCAGCTCGGCGAGCCGCGCTCTGCCCATCAGTACTCCATCGGCTCCATGGCTGCGTCCGCGCCGGTGCCGGCGGCGGTCGGCTCACTGGTCAGGGGGCGTTCGGTGGCGAGCGGGGGCTCGCTGGTCAGGGGGATGTTGTCGGCGAGTGGGGGTTCGCTGGTGAGGGGTGCCTCGGTGGCGACACCGGACCCGAAGCCGTCCAGTCCGCACAGTCCGCAGTCGGGGTCGGAGACACCGGCGAACGGATCAGGCTCGCGCACGGCTTCGGGCACGGGTTTGGACAGGGCAGTAGGGAGAAGAGCTGACGCGGCCACACGGACCTCCGTGGGGTGTCGGCAGTGTGTCAATGACGAGCCCTACCCACTCAATCCGGCCGCAGACGTAAACGACACCCGGACGTGCCGTACGTCACACCCGCGGGACAGGCGATTTCGCGGCCGGGAGGGGTCGGGAACACAGAGCTTACGGACAGGGCCCGCCTTCATCCGTCAGACTTGCGGGGGCGACACGACGGCGCGCAGGGGGGCGACCCACGGGGAGGGCACATCCGTCGGCACCACCGCGGTTGCGGCAATGCCGACAGTTCGGTCATGCGCGTTGACACCTCACCGGCGTGCTGGTGGGCTCGTCGCCGATTGGCGCCTTTTGCGGCCGATACGACGGGGCCAGCTATCTGAATCGAGGAGACGCCCGTGCACTTCCGGGGGAAGAGGCCGAGGGCAGTGGGGGCGACGGCCATGGCGGCCGCGGTCATCGGCGGGTTGCTCGGCGGCGCCCAGGGGGCGAGCGCCGCGCCCGTGGATCCCGGCACGCCCGGGGCCTCCACACCGGACCGGAACAGCACCGGAGACGTGCCGCCCGTCTGGCCGCGGCCCCAGTCGCTGCGCACACAGGGGACGGATGTGGCGATATCCGGCGAAGCCACGCTCATCGCGGACGGCGACGCCGATCCGTACGCGCTGGACGCGCTGCGCGCCCTGCTGCACGACGCGGGGGTGCGTACGGTCAGCGAGGCCACCCCGGAGGGCAAGCCCCCGGCGCGCGGGCTCGTGGTGCACGCCGGAGGCAAGGGCGCACAGAGCGCGTTGCGGGCGCTGCGGGCGCCGGAGCGCGGGGATCTTCCGTCCGGCGGCTACCGGCTGGCCAGCGGCCGGGTGGACGGGCGCGCCACGGTCGCGCTGGACGGGGTCGGGCCGGACGGCCTCTTCCACGCCGTCCAGACGCTGCGCCAGCTGCTCGTCCAGCGGACCGGGCAGGACACCAAGTCCTTCGCCGGGGTCACCGTCCGCGACTGGCCCGGTACGGCGGTCCGCGGCACCACCGAGGGCTTCTACGGCTCCCCCTGGTCGCAGCGGGACCGGCTGGCCCAGCTCGACTTCATGGGCCGCACCAAGCAGAACCGCTACCTCTACGCGCCCGGCGACGACCCGTACCGCCAGGCCCGCTGGCGCGATCCGTACCCCGCGGAGCGGCGCGAGGAGTTCCGCGAGCTGGCCACCCGCGCCCGCGCCAACCATGTGACCCTCGGCTGGGCGGTCTCCCCCGGCCAGGAGATGTGCTTCTCCTCCGACAGCGACCTGAAGGCGCTGCTGAAGAAGGTCGACGCCATGTGGGCGCTGGGGGTGCGCTCCTTCCAGCTCCAGTTCCAGGACGTCAGCTACAGCGAGTGGCACTGCGGCAAGGACGCCGACGCCTTCGGCTCCGGTCCCGAGGCGGCAGCGAAGGCGCAGGCCAAGATGGCCAACGCGGTCGCCCGCCACCTCGCCGGGCGGCACCCGGACGCGGCCCCGCTGTCGCTGATGCCGACCGAGTACTTCCAGGACGGCGACACCGAGTTCCGGCGCGCGCTGGCCGCCGAACTCGACACCGCCGTCGAGGTGGCCTGGACCGGCGTCGGGGTGGTGCCCAGGACGATCACCGGCGGTGAGCTGGCCGACGCCCGGGCCGCCTTCGGCCACCGGCTGGTCACCATGGACAACTACCCGGTCAACGACTACGCCCAGGACCGGATCTTCCTCGGCCCTTACACCGGCCGGGACCCGGCCGTGGCCACCCAGTCCGCCGCCCTGCTGGCCAACGCCATGGAGCAGCCGACCGCGTCCCGCATCCCGCTGTTCACGGCGGCCGACTTCGCCTGGAACCCGCGCGGCTACCGCCCCCAGGAGTCCTGGCAGGCGGCCATCGATGACCTCGCCGGGCCGGACGACAAGACCCGCGCGGCGCTGCACGCGCTCGCCGGGAACGACGCGTCCTCGGTGCTCGGAGGCGACGAGTCCGCGTATCTGCGGCCCCTGACCGAGGCCTTCTGGTCGGCGGCCGGCCGTACGGACGTGGGGCGGCTGGACCGGGCCGCGGACCGGCTGCGCGCGGCGTTCGCCACGATGCGCGACGCCCCCGCGCGGCTGTCCGGGACGCTGGGCGACGACGTACGGCCCTGGCTGGACCAGCTCGGGCGCTACGGCGACGCGGGCGTACAGGCCGTGGACATGCTCACCGCCCAGGCGCACGGCGACGGCGACCGGGCCTGGACCGCCCGGCTGGCGGTCGAGGGACTGCGCGAGAAGATCGCGGACAGCCGGGTCACGGTGGGCAAGGACGTGCTGGACCCCTTCCTGAAGAAGGCGCTGGCCCAGGCGGACGACTGGTCCGGCGTGAAGCGGTCGGGCAAGGAGAAGCTCCGCACCCGCGAGGCCGACCACGCGGCCGCCGACGGCAAGGCGACCACCACGGTGGCCTCCCCCGGCAAGCCGGTCACCGTGCGCTTCGGCCGCACCCGCCCGCTGGCCTCGGTCTCCGCGCTCACCGGGCGGTCCGCGGACGGCTCGGGCACCGTCGAGGCCCATGTGCCGGGCGAGGGCTGGCGCAGGCTCGGCGCGCTGGCCGCCGACGGCTTCACCCAGGTCGGCGGCAAGGGCATACGCGCCGACGCGGTGCGGCTGAGCTGGGCGGCGGGCACCACCCCGTCCACCGTGCACGAGATCACCCCCTGGTTCGCCGACACCCCGGCCGCCGAGCTACGGCTGTCACGTCAATCGGTGGACGCCGAGGTCGGCGGCCGGTCCGCGACCGTCCGGGCCGAGCTGACCTCCCTGCGCCCCGGCGATGTGAACGACGACCTCACGTTGCGCGCCCCGCACGGCATCACGGCCCGGGCCCCCGAGGGGGTGACGGCCCCGCGCGGGGCGACGGCGACGGCCCGGATCGAGATCTCGGTCGACGAGGACACCAAGCCGGGCACGTACGCCGTCCCGGTCCGCTTCGGGTCGGAGCAGCGCATGCTGACCGTCCGGGCCCTGCCGCGCACCGGCGGCCCCGACCTGGCCCGCGCGAAGGGCACGAAGGCGACCTCGTCCGGCGACGAGACCCCCGATTTCCCGGCGTCCGCGGCCATCGACGGCGACTCGGGGACCCGCTGGTCCTCCCCCGCCGAGGACGGCGCCTGGCTCCAGCTCGAACTGGCCCGCCCGGCCCACGTCGGGCGGCTCGATCTGCGCTGGCAGGACGCGTACGCCTCGCGCTACCGGGTCCAGGTCTCGGCCGACGGACGCACCTGGCGTACGGCGGCGACCGTCAACGACGGCCAGGGCGGCCGGGAGATGGTGGGGCTGGACGCCCCGGACACCCGGTTCGTCCGGATCCAGGGCATCGAGCGCGGCACCCGCTTCGGCTACTCGCTCTGGTCGGTCGCGGCGTACGCGGTGGAGGAGACCAAGGGCAAGAAGCCGGGCAACGGCTAGCCCGCACCGAGGTGCCCCTTCGGCTCATCTGGCGAAGGGGCACCTCGGAGGCGAAGCGAGCCTCAAAAATGCTTCAGCCCGGGTCTCAGGCAGTTTTGCTGCCGTCGATCCGGGCCATCGCGTCGTCCGCGCCGAATGCCTCCAGGTATGGCAGCCAGCGCGGGTCCCTATGGCCGGTGCCGATGATGCGCCAGGCGAGGCCGGACGGCGGCGCGGGTTGATGACGCAGCCGCCAGCCGATCTCGGCGACGTGCCGGTCGGCTTTGACGTGGTTGCACCTGCGGCAGGCGGCGACCACGTTTTCCCAGGTGTGCTGCCCGCCACGGCTGCGCGGGATGACGTGATCGACGCTGGTTGCGACGCCACCGCAATAGGCGCATCTACCGCCGTCGCGGGCAAACAGGGCGCGGCGGGTGAGCGGGACGGGCCCGCGAAAGGGCACCCTCACGAAGCGCTTCAGCCTGACGACGCTGGGAGCGGGGATCGCGCGGGTTGCGCTGTGCATCAGGGCGCCTGAGTCCTCGAGGCTGATGGCCTTGTCGTTGAGGACGAGAATGAGCGCGCGACGGAGCGGTACGACGCCGAGCGGCTCGTACGACGCGTTGAGGACCAGGACGTGCGGCACGGATGCCTCCTTGTACGCCGGCGGCGCGTGGCTCGCGCCGGGACGATCTCACCCAGTTTCCCCTGAACCCTGGCCGGAACGCCACTATCACCGGGTTAACGGTTGAGAGGCATTTCCGCGTACCGGGCGTATACGGCCCGCACACACTGCACACGGGGCCTTCAGAACTTCGTGGAGTGGCAAGAATCACGGCTCCGGCGGGCCCGGATCCGATCTTGCGGCCGTCCGGAAGAAGGCGCGGCGGCGGAAACCGCGAGCTGAGGCCGTTGGGCCTGCTTTCGTGCGCCCCCTGGGCGCGCTCGCGCGCTGTCGAACACAGGAACGGCGGTTTCCCGCGCCCGGCTACTGTGTGAAGGAATTGCGCGTGCGCCCATCCGCGCGGGCATGCCGTACACCGAAGGGTTTCCGCTGTGTTCTGGTCCGCTGCTCTGGCCGCTGACTCGACGCCTCGTCCCACGACCCCGACGACCTTGGACGATGCGCACAGGAGCGCCACCAACGCCGCGGGCTGGGTGGAGGAGAACTGGTCCACCTGGCTCAGCGTCGGGCTGCGCATAGCCCTGATCCTGCTGATCGCGTTCGTGCTCCGGTCCGTCGTACGGCGGGGGATCACCAAGCTGATAGAGCGCATGAACCGCACGGCCCAGGCCGTGAACGGCACCGCGCTCGGCGGGCTGCTGGTCAACGTCGAACGGCGGCGGCAGCGGTCCGCGGCCATCGGCTCGGTGCTGCGCTCGGTCGCCTCGTTCGCGATCATGGGAACCGCGGGGCTGATGATCCTCTCCGCCCTCCAGATCAACCTGGCGCCGCTGCTCGCGAGCGCCGGTGTGGCGGGTGTGGCGATCGGTTTCGGCGCCCGCAACCTGGTCACCGACTTCCTTTCCGGCGTCTTCATGATCCTTGAGGACCAGTACGGGGTGGGCGACTCGATCGACGCGGGGGTGGCCTCCGGCGAGGTGATCGAGGTCGGCCTGCGGGTCACCAAGCTGCGCGGGGACAACGGGGAGATCTGGTACGTCCGCAATGGCGAGGTCAAGCGGATCGGCAACCTCAGCCAGGGCTGGGCCACGGCCGGGGTGGACGTCCAGGTCCGCGCCGACGAGGACCTGGACCGGGTCCGCGAGGTGATCAACCAGGTCGGCGTGGACATGGGCAAGGACGAGCCGTGGAACGAGCGGCTGTGGGAGCCGATCGAGGTGCTGGGGCTCAGCGCGGTCTACCTCGACTCCATGGTCGTCCAGGTGTCGGCGCGGACCATGCCGGGCAAGGCGCTCGGCGTCGAGCGCGAGCTGCGCTGGCGGATCAAGAAGGCGCTGAACGAGGCGGGCATCCAGCTGGTCGGCCACCCGCCCGAGGCGAACCTGGCGACCGAGGCGGCCGACGGGTCGGCGGGCATGAACGCGCCGTCCGCGCTGGCCAACCCGGACTCGCCGCAGTCCGTGGCGGCCAGCCCCCTCGCACCGCCGCCAGCCGCGTCCCCTCCCGCCCCCACGAAGTGACGGGAGCGGGCGGCAGCTGAAGGGAGCGAGACCCCGGCGCCCCGCGGATGGTCGGTCACGTCGTGGTACGGGGCGGTGCCGTACCGGCCGTACAGCGACGGGTTGGCGAACCCGATGGGCCGTCCGCCGCCCGCCGCGATGACTTGTCCATGCCAGGACTATGGCTATGGCTATGGCTATGGCTATGGCTATGGCTTCGCCGAGAAGACACCACATCCGGACGCTCACCCCCCATTGACGTCGCCCCGGAAGCGCCTTACTTTCCTCTTCATCAATAGGAAAGTTTCTTAACAGAGTGAGGCGGGGCACCACCATGGCCGCACCACCCCCCGGCAACACCCCCAACGGCACCCCCGGGACCCCCCGGGTCCTGCGCGCCATGAACGACCGGGCCGCGCTGGACCTGCTGGCCGCGCACGGCCCGCTCACCCGGACCCGGCTCGGGGAGCTGACCGGGCTGTCCAAGCCGACCGCCTCGCAACTGCTGACCCGCCTGGAGTCCGCCGGGCTGGTCCGGCCGACCGGCAACGTGACCGGGCGGCCGGGGCCCAACGCCCAGCTGTACGAGATCAACCCGGCCGCCGCCCATGTCGCGGCGCTCGCCGTCGACCAGGAGGGCATCAGCGCCGCCGTCGCCGACATCACCGGCCAGGTGGTCGGCGAGCACCGGGTGACCGCCCCCACCACCGACGAGTCCCTGACCGGCCGCACCGCGGAGCTGGTGGCCGAGGCCGTCGACGGCGCCCTGGCCGCGGCCGGGCTCGACCGGGCCGACCTGCACGGGACCGTCATCGGCACCCCCGGCGCCCTCGACCCGCGCACCGGAACCCTGCGCTACGCACCGCATCTGCCCGGCTGGCAGTCGCGCGCGCTGCGGGACGAGCTGGCCGAGGTGCTGCACACCCCGATCGTCATCGAGAACGACGTCAATCTGGCGGCCGTCGCCGAACAGCACCACGGCACCGCCCAGGACTTCGACGACTTCGCCCTCGTCTGGGCCGACGAGGGGGTCGGCGCGGCCATCGTGCTCGGCGGCACGCTCCTGCGCGGGGCCACCGGCGGAGCCGGGGAGATCGGCTACATGCCGCTGCCGGGGGCACCGCTCGCCCGCGGCGGGCCGGACGCCGCGGCCGCGCCGGACGGGGGCGGCGGGTTCCAGAAGCTGGTCGGCAGCCCCGCCGTCGTAGAACTGGCCGGGGAGCACGGCATCGAGGCGCCCACGGCCGCCAAGGCGCTCACCGCCGCGCTGCGCACCCCCGGGGCGGGCGACGCGGTGCTGACCGAGCTGGCCCGGCGGCTGGCCACCGGGCTCGCCTCCGTCGTCGCGGTGGTCGACCCGGAGCTGGTGGTGCTGTCGGGGGAGGTCGCGCAGGCCGGTGGGGAGCGGCTGCGCGAGCTGGTCGAGACCGAGCTGACGGGGCTGGCCCTGCCCCGGCCGGAATTGCGGATCAGCGATATCGAGGGGGATCCGATACTCATCGGCGCGTTGCGTCAGGCGGTCGCCGATGCCCGTAACACCGTTTTCGATACCGCCTGAATTCCCCGCAAGGAAGTACCGCCATGCCACCAAGACTGGCTGTTCTCGCCTCGGTGCTCGGCGCCGGTGCCCTGCTGCTGGCCGGTTGCGCCAATCCAAGCACCGGCAGCGCGACCGACGATCCGACCAAACCCGTCACGCTGAAGTTCTGGCACGGCTGGTCGGAGAAGAACGAGGTCAAGGCGATCGATGCCGGCATCGCCCGGTTCGAGAAACTCCACCCCAACATCAAGGTGAAGACCACCGGCAACGTCACCGACGCCACCTTGAACCAGGCGCTGCGGGCCGGCGGGGACGACGCTCCGGACGTGGCCTCGTCGTTCACCACCAACAACGTCGGACAGTACTGCTCATCCGGGATGTGGGCGGATCTCGACCCGTTCATGAAGAAGACCGGACTGGACAAGAACAAGGTCTTCCCCAAGACGCTGCTGGACTACACCAGCTATGACGGCGACCAGTGCGCGCTGCCGCTGCTGGCCGACGCGTACGGCATGTACTACAACAAGGACGCGTTCCGGGAAGCCGGGATCTCCCGCCCGCCGCGCACCATGTCGGAGCTGAAGCGGGACGCCGTCAAGCTGACCAAGCGCACCAAGAACGGCGGTTATGAGCGGGTCGGCTTCATGCCGAACTTCCGGCTCTACCAGAACAGCCCGGACCGCCTCTTCGCCCAGTGGGGTCCCACCTACTTCGACAAGGACGGAAAGGCGCGGCTGGCGAAGGGCAGCGCCGCCAAGGACTTCTTCGCCACCACCCGGGACCTGGTGAAAAGTCAGGGCGGCTACGGCCCGCTGGAGAAGTTCCGTACCTCCTTCGGCGACGAGATGTCCTCGCAGAACGCCTTTCTCACCGGCAAGCTGGCCATGCACATGGACGGCGAATGGCGCGGCCTCTTCATGAAGGGCGCCACATTCAAGTGGGGCACCGCTCCCCTGCCGGTACCCGACGACCAGCCCGAGACGTACGGCCGGGGCTATCTCACCGGAACGGTGATCGGCATCGGGCACAGCAGCAAACACCAGAACGCGGCGTGGGAACTGGTGAGGTTCCTGACCGCCGACACCAACCAGGTCGTCTCCTTCGCCAACGCCATCCACAACGTGCCGTCCACCAAGGCCGCCCTCACCTCCCCCAAGCTCGATCCCGACCCCACCTTCCGCGCCTTCCTGGACATCGCGCAGAACCGATACAGCACCGCCCTGCCCGCCTCGATCAACGGCGGACAGTACGTGGTCTCCCTCCAGGACTTCTCCTATGGCGTCGAAGAAGGCAAGGAACCCGATCTGGACAAGGGACTGAAGGAACTCGACAAGGAAATCGACGCCGACAATCTCCAGGCTCAGAACTGACGGAGCGCGACATGGCCACAGTGATGAACTCCCCCGCCCTGCGCCGCAAGGCCGTGCGCGAGCGGTTGCGCACCCTCGGTTTCCTCTCCCCCTGGCTGGTCGGTTTCACCGTCTTCTTCGGCTATCCGCTGGTCGCCACCGTCTATTTCTCCTTCATGCACTACAACCAGATCGAGACCCCGACCTTCGTGGGGCTGCGGAACTGGCGGTACGTGTTCGAGCAGATGCCGCTGTTCGGCCCGGCGCTGTGGAACACGCTCTGGCTGGTCGTGGTGATGGTCGCGCTGCGGGTCGTCTTCGGCCTCGGCATCGGCCTTCTGGTCACCAAGGTCAAGTCCGGGGTCGGTTTCTTCCGCACCGCGTTCTACCTGCCGTATCTGGCTCCCCCGGTGGCGGCCACCGTCGCCTTCGTCTTCCTGCTCAATCCCGGCACCGGCCCGGTGAACGACATCCTCGGGCAGATCGGGATCTCCGCCCCCAACTGGTTCAACGACCCGACGTGGGCCAAGCCCTCGCTCGTCCTGCTGTCCCTGTGGGGCATCGGCGACCTCATGGTCATCTTCATGGCGGCGCTGCTGGACGTGCCGAAGGACCAGTACGAGGCGGCCGACCTGGACGGCGCCGGGGCGCTCCACAAGTTCCGCTATGTGACCTGGCCGTCGATCACCCCGATCGTGATGTTCGCGGTCGTGACGGGCGTCGTCCAGACCATGCAGTACTACACCCAGGCGCTGGTGGCCGGAAAGCTCGCCTCCGGTGTCAGCATCGGGCCCGGTTCGGTCATCCAGCCCGGCTATCCCGACCACTCCACCCTCACCGTGCCGCAGCTCGTCTACTCGCTCGGCTTCCAGAACTTCAACACCGGGGCCGCCTGCGTGCTCTCGCTCGTGCTCTTCGCGATCGCGATGGCAGTGACGACGCTGCTGATGCGCCGGCGCGCCGGCCTGCTGTCGGCCGAGGACTGAGAGGACCCGTCCGCCATGACCGCAACCACCACCCTCACCGCGCCCTCCGCACCCGTCCGTCCCCGCGCCCGGCGCTCCCCCGCCCCGGCCGCCCGCCGCCGCGCCGCGCTCCACTGGATCGCCGTCCACACCGTCGCCGTCGCCACGGCGCTCTTCTTCCTGCTGCCGTTCGTCTTCGTCTTCCTGACCGCCGTGATGAGCGACAGCCAGGCGATGAGCGGCGCCCTGTGGCCCACCGAATGGCACTGGTCGAATTACGCCGAGGTCTTCCGGACCCCTGGTTTCCTCGACTGGTGGCGCAATTCGCTGATGTACGCGGTGCTCGGCACCCTGTTCACGCTCTGCTCGTCCATTCCGGTCGCGTACGCGCTCGCCAAGTTCCGCTTCCGCGGCCGCCGTACCGCCATGATCCTGGTCATTTCGACGATGATGCTGCCGCCGCAGGTCATCGTGGTGCCCATGTATCTGGTCTGGGCCCAGCAATTCCATCTGTCGGGCTCGCTGTGGCCCCTGATCATTCCGATGGCGTTCGGTGACGCGTACTCCATCTTCCTGCTGCGCCAGTTCCTGCTGACGATTCCGCGGGAATACCTGGAGTCGGCGCGGGTCGACGGCTGCGGGGAGTTCCGCACCCTGCTGCGCATCATCGTTCCGATGGCCAAGCCGGGCATCGCGGCCGTCGCGCTCTTCCAGTTCTTCTACTGCTGGAACGACTACTTCGGCCCGCAGATCTACGCCGCGCAGAACCCGGGCGCCTGGACGCTCAGCTACGGGCTGGAGAGCTTCAAGAGCGCGCACAGCGTCAACTGGAACCTGACGATGGCCGCGACACTGCTGGTCATGGCCCCCGTCATCATCGTCTTCTTCTTCGCCCAGAAAGCCTTCGTGGAAGGCGTCACACTGACAGGAGTCAAGGGTTGAAACTCGCAGTCGTGGGGGGCGGGTCCACCTACACCCCCGAACTCATCGACGGGTTCGCCCGGTTGCGGGACGTGCTCCCGATGGAGGAGCTGGTGCTGGTCGACCCGGCCACGGACCGACTGGAGCTGGTCGGCGGGCTCGCCCGCCGGATCTTCGCCAAGCAGGGCCATCCGGGGAAGATCTCCTGGACCGACGACCTGGACGCGGGCGTGGACGGCGCCGACGCGGTGCTGCTCCAGCTGCGCGTCGGCGGCCAGGCCGCGCGCAACCAGGACGAGACCTGGCCGCTGGAGTGCGGTTGCGTCGGCCAGGAGACCACCGGCGCGGGCGGGCTCGCCAAGGCGCTGCGGACCGTCCCGGTCGTGCTGGACATCGCGGAGCGGGTGCGCCGCCGCAACCCGGACGCGTGGATCGTGGACTTCACCAACCCGGTCGGCATCGTGACCCGGGCGCTGCTGACGGCCGGGCACCGGGCCGTGGGCCTGTGCAACGTCGCCATCGGCTTCCAGCGGAAGTTCGCGAAGCTGCTGGGCGTGGCGCCCGGGGAGGTGACGCTGGAGCACGTCGGCCTCAACCACCTCACCTGGGAGCGGGCGGTGCGCATCGGCGGCCCGGACGGCGAGGACGTGCTGCCCAAGCTGCTCGCCGAGCACGGCGACGCGATCGCCGACGACCTGCGGATGCCGCGCGACCTGGTGGACCGGCTGGGCGTCGTCCCGTCGTACTACCTGCGCTACTACTACCAGCACGACGCCGTCGTACGGGAGCTGCGCACCAAGCCGTCGCGGGCGGCGGAGGTCGCGGCGATCGAGCGCGAGCTGCTGGAGATGTACGGCGACCCGGCGCTGGACGAGAAGCCGGAGCTGCTGAGCCGCCGCGGCGGCGCGTTCTACTCGGAGGCGGCGGTCGATCTGACCTCGTCGCTGCTGCGCGACAGCGGGGAGGTGCGCATCGTCAACGCGTTCAATGACGGCACCCTGCCCTTCCTGCCCGACGACGCGGTGATCGAGGTCCCGGCGGCCGTGGATGCACAGGGCGCGAAGCCACTCCCGGTACGCCCCCTGGAGCCGCTGTACGCCGGGTTGGTCGCCCATGTCACGGCGTACGAACAGCTGGCGCTGGAGGCAGCGTTGAAGGGCGGGCGGGAGCGCGTCTTCCAGGCGCTGCTCTCCCACCCCCTCATCGGCCAGATCGACTGCGCCGAGAAGCTGACCGACGACCTGATCGCGCACAACCGGGAGCACCTGGCGTGGGCCTGACGCAGTCCGAACCGGCCGGTTCCGCACCGGCCTCCCCCTCCTCCGCCGCACCGGGGCCGCCCGTGCTGGCGATCGACGCGGGCAACAGCAAGACCGACGTCGCGCTGGTCGGCCCGGACGGAACCGTGCTCGGCACGGCCCGCGGCGGCGGCTTCCGGCCGCCCGTCGTGGGCACCGAGCGGGCCGTCGGCGGGCTCGCGCGGCTGGTGGAGGAGGCGGCGCGGCGGGCCGGGGGCTCCGGTCCGCCGCGGGTCGGGCACGTCTCCGCGTGCCTGGCCAACGCCGATCTGCCGAGCGAGGAGGAGGCGCTGACGGAGGCGCTGACCGGCCACGGCTGGGGCGGCACCGTCACGGTCGCCAACGACATCTTCGCGCTGCTGCGGGCCGGGGTCGCCGACGACGGCGAGCCGACCGGCGTCGCCGTCGTCTGCGGCGCGGGCATCAACTGCGCCGGGCTGGGCCACGGCGGGCGCACCGCCCGCTTCCCCGCCATCGGGCGGCTCTCCGGCGACTGGGGCGGCGGGGGCTTCCTGTCGGAGGAGGCGCTGTGGTGGGCGGCGCGCGCGGAGGACGGCCGGGGCGAGCCGACCGAGCTGGCCCGCGCCCTCCCCGCGCACTTCGGCCTGACCACGATGTACGAGCTGATCGAGGCCGTCCACCTGGGGCGGCTGGAGCCGTCCCACCGCTACGCGCTGACGCCGGTACTCTTCGCGGTGGCCGCGGGCGGCGACGAGGTCGCGCGCGCGATCGTCGACCGCCAGGCGGAGGAGGTGGTCACGATGGCCACGGTCGCGCTGACCCGGCTGGACCTGCTGGCCGAGGAGACGCCGGTGATCCTGGGCGGCGGGGTGCTCGCGGCCCGGCACCCGCAGCTGGACGACCGGGTCCGCGAACTCCTCGCCGAGCGCGCCCCGAAGGCCGCGCCCCGGGTCGTCACGGTCCCGCCCGTGCTCGGGGCGGCGCTGCTCGGCCTGGACCGCACCGGCGCGCCACCGGCGGCGTACGCCCGGCTGCGCGCGCACTTCGACGGGGGCGAGGGGGCGCCCACGCAGCGTGTGCGAACGGGCGTCACGGAAACTCACGGTGACGAAATGGGAACCGGGAGTCCCTCCCGAGCGTAAACACAGTGGGGAGGGAAGATCGCGGTCCGAGCAAGATCCAGGCAAGACCGGTGACCTTGCCGGGGGGCGCGGTCCATACTTCTGCGGACAGTGACCGTGGGGTCCGGACCAAGGGGGAGGTCTTGTGTCATCTCTGTCGACCACCGGCAGACCAGCGCCGCCGCCCGCGCCTGCGGCCCCGCCGCCGCGGACCGCGTGGCGGGAGGGCCTGGACCGGTTGCGGACCGCGGCCACGACCGAGCCCGGGCGGCTGCGGATCATCGGAGCCGTGCTGGCCGCGCTGGTGGTGGCGTTCGGGGCGGTGACGGCCTGGCAGGTCTCCGACCGGGAGACCGCGGCCGACGCGGTGGCCGAGCACAGCCAGCCGCTGAGCGCGGACGCCGCGCGGATCTACCGCTCGCTGGCCGACGCGGACACCACGGCGGCGAGCGGCTTCCTGGCGGGCGGCCAGGAGCCCGCCGCGGTGCGCAAGCGCTATGAGCGGGACATCGACACGGCGTCCGAGCTGCTGGTGCGGGCCGCGGCCAACACCGAGGGGTCGGCCTCGGCACGCGCCGAGATACGGAAGATCAGCCAACTGCTGCCGGTCTACACGGGGCTGGTCGAGTCCGCGCGCGCCAACAACCGCCAGGGCCTGCCGCTGGGTGGCGCGTATCTGCGGTATGCGAACGACACGATGCGCACCCGGCTGCTGCCCGCCGCCGACCGGCTGTACGAGGCGGAGACCGCCCGCCTCGGCGACGACTACGGGGACGCGAAGTCCTGGCCATGGGTGGCGATAGGGGTGGGCGTGGTCGCGCTGGCCGCCCTGGGCTGGGCCCAGCGCCGCAACTACCTGCGGACCAACCGGGTGTTCAACCACGGGCTGCTGGGCGCGTCCGCCGCCGCCACGGTGGTGCTGGTGTGGCTGGTGGTCGGCCATGCCATCGCCCGCGCCGACCTGAGCGAGTCCGACGACCACGGGGCGAAGTCCCTGCGGGTGCTCAACGAGGCGCGGATCGCCTCGCTGCGGGCCCGCGCCGACGAGAACCTGACGCTGGTCGCGCGGGGCGCGGTCGTCGTCGACAAGGACGGCGCCAACAAGGGCAAGGACGCCTACGAGGTCAGCTACGCCTCCCGGATGGCCGGGCTCGTCGGCGGCGGGTCCGGCGACCGCCCCGCCGAGGGCAGCCTGCTGGACCGGGCGGACGATCTCGCGGACGACGGCGGGGGCCGGGAGCCGGTGGAGGCGGCCGCCACGGCGGTCCGCGCCTGGCAGGACCGTCACAAGGCGGCCCGTAGCGCCGATGACGCGGGCGACTACAAGGACGCGCTGGAGAAGGTCATCGGCACCAAGGACAGCACCGGCGAGTCCTTCGACCGGGTGGACGACGAGCTGGCGAAGGCGCTGGGCCATGAGCAGCGGCAGTTCCAGCAGGCCGCCGACAGCGGGCGCGGGGCGTTCACCGGGATGGCGGTCGGGGCCGGGGTGCTGGCGGTGCTGGGCGCGGCGGGCGCGGTCCTGGGCATAGGCCGCAGGCTGTCGGAGTACCGGTGACGGCGATGGGGGGCGGAGACATGCGATCGACGCGGACACGACCGGCACGGCCGCGATCGACACGACTGCGATCGGCGCGGATGCGGTCGGGCCTCGCCGGGGTGGTGTGCGCCCTCGGGGTGACCACGGCCATCGTGGGGCCCGCACTGGTGGACGGCGGGGGCGACGCCCGGCAGTCCCAGGCGTCTCAGCGGTCCCGCCCGGGCCCGCACCCCCTGGGCGCCGGTTCCGAGGCGGCGGCAGAGGACTGCGAGAAGCCGGAGGCGAGCCTGCGGCCGTCGAGCGCGAGCGGACCGGCCATCAAGCGGATCAAGGAACGGAAGATCCATGGGCACAAGGTCGGCAAGCTGATCGCGGGCGTCGACCAGAACAGCTACCGCTGGGGCTATCGCGACCCGGCCACCGGTGAGCTGACCGGGTTCGACATCGACCTCGTGCGCGCGATCGCCAAGGACATCTTCGGCGATCCGAACGCGGTCATCTACCGCACCATTCCGACCAGTCAGCGCATCAAGGCCCTCCAGCAGGGCAAGGTGGACATCGTGGTGCGCACGATGACCATCAACTGCGACCGGATCAAGGACGTGGCCTTCTCCACCGCCTACTTCCAGGCCGGACAGCAGGTGCTGGTCCCCGACGACTCGTCCATCACCGGCTACAACACGACCCTGCGCGGCAAGAGGGTCTGCACGGCCCAGGGTTCGACCGCCGAGGCCGTGCTGGACGAACCGGACAAAGGCGCCGAGGCGCTGGGCGCGATCAAGGTCACGCCCGTTCCCAACCAGCTGGACTGCCTGGTCAGGCTACAGATGGGTCAGGTGGACGCGGTGATCACGGACAACGCGCTGGCGGCGGGCCAGGCCGCCCAGGACCCCTCCGTCAAGCTGGTCGGCCCACGATTCACCGATGAGCTGTACGGCGTGGCGATGAACAAGAACGACGACGACCTGGTACGCCGGGTCAACCAGGTCCTGGAGGACTACCGCAAAGGCGGCGCCGACAGCCCCTGGCAGCGCGCCTACCGCACCTGGCTCGCGGAGGATTTCGGCAGGACACAGCGGAACCCGGCACCTCCGGATCCCCTGTACCAGAACTAGAGGGGCCAAGAACTAAAGGGGCCAAGAACCAGAGGGGCCAAGAACCAGAGGCGCCGAGGACCGGAGGAACCGAGGGCAGATGGACTGAGGGCAGGAGGAGTTGAGGACCGGCGAGGAGCCGAGGATCACGGACCGGCAAGGATTAGCGCCCGGTTCCTACGCGTAGGGATGTCGCAGCAGACGGATCACGCCTGACGGATACGGACTCGGAGAGGTGATCGATGGGGGTCCCGGGACCCTTCCCCGGCTCCGCGGGGACACCCGAGGGGCCGGCCATGGGCCGCGAAGAGGTGGACCGTGCGCTGGCGAGGCTCGGCGCCGAGCACGAGGCGATCGAGACGTCACTGCTCGCCCTCCAGGACCACGCGGGCAGAAGGCTGCTCGAAGGCGCCGAGCTGACGGGCGTCACCAAGGAGCGGTGGGCCACCACCGAACAGGCCATCTCGCTGCTGTGGAGCTATTTCGACGCGTACACGGACGCCCTCCGGCGCGCCCGCGAGGTGCGCTCCCGGCACCGCTGGTCCACCCCGGGCGAGCTGGCCGAGCTGACCGAGCTGCTGCGCGGCCCCGGGATCACCCTGCCCAGCACCGCCACGCTCACCGGAACGCCGCTGCTCAGCGAGCAGTTGAGCCTGGACCTGCTGGTCGACCGGATGAACCGCTGGTATGCCGAGGCGCTGGACGTCATCGTCACGGCCGACGCCGTGTGGTCCGCGTTGCCCGCCCGGATCGACATGCTCTCCGCCGAGCTGCACCGCACCCGTTCGCTCGCCCACTCGGTCGGGGTGCGGCCCGGGGAGCACCCCTCGGGCGACGATCTGGAGCAGATCACCGCCGAGCTGACCGCGCTGCGCGCCGAGGTGGTCTCCGATCCGCTCGCCTTCTGGAAACCGGCCGCCGGGAGTTCTGCGCCCGGCGGCGGCAGTCCCGACACCGTCCGCTACGACCGCGCCGCCCGCGCCCTGGACGACGTACGGCGCGAGATCGAGGCCGTCCTGGACGTCCGGCAGGATGCGGAGCGGCGACTGATGCGGCTGCGCGATGTGCTGTCCCGCGCCGATCGCACCCTCGCCGAGGCCCGGCAGGCGCGCGGTGAGGTGCTGGCGAAGATCGCGGCGTCCGAGGTGCCCGCGGTCAGCGGCCCGCCGACCGCCCTGCACGAGCAGCTGGTCATGGCCGCCGACTACCGCCGGCGTTCCCAGTGGCACCGGCTCTCCCCGCTGTTGGAGAGCCTGGAGCAGCGGGCCGACGACGAACTGCTGCGCGCCCGCGAGTCGTTGACGGCGGTGACCGCACCGCTCGCGGTCCGCGCCGAGCTGCGCGGACGGCTGGACGCGTACAAGGCGAAGGTCGCCCGGCACGGTATGGCGGAGGACCCGTTTCTGGTGGAGCGGTACGACGTGGCGCGCCGGATGCTGTGGAGCGCCCCGTGCGATCTGCGCGCCGCCGAGCAGGCGGTCCTGCGCTATCAGCGGGCGGTTGCCGAGGCATTGGCGCCCCGGCAGCAGGATCCCGCCGGTCACGGTGCCGCCGATCGCGGCAGCGAGGGGGAGCGCTATGAGTGACGTCGTCACCTGCCAGCGGCGCGAGTGCGGCGGGACGTACGAGGACGTGGGCGGCGGCGAGCTGTACTGCGGCACCTGTGGGATGGCCCCGGTGGTCTCCCCGCAGGGCATGGTGAGTTCGCCGCCCACCGGCGTCGCGGGCGGCGGGGGCCATGGCTCGTCGTCCCGCTCGACGCGCTCGTCCCGGCCGTCCCGTTCGTCGTCGTCCCGGCGTTCGGTGTCCGGGCAGCTCTCCCGCTCCTCCTCCGGGCGCTCCTCGCGTTCGGTGTCGGTGCGCGGCTCCGGCTCGTCCTCGACCGCCTCGGGGCGGAACGCGCTGGGTGCGGGCCTGGTCAGCGTCCCGGAGGTGCCGCGCCCCGATCCGCGTACGGCGGTGCTGGCCAACCCCGAGGTGCCGGAGCGGAAGCGGTTCTGTAGCAAGGGCGACTGCGGGGCGCCGGTGGGCCGCGCCCGCGGCGACCGGCCGGGCCGCACCGAGGGCTTCTGCACCAAGTGCGGTCACCCCTATTCGTTCGTGCCGAAGCTCGGCCCCGGCGACATCGTGCACGGGCAGTACGAGGTGGCGGGCTGTCTGGCGCACGGCGGGCTCGGCTGGGTCTATCTGGCCATCGACCGTGCGGTGTCGGACCGCTGGGTGGTGCTCAAGGGCCTGCTGGACACCGGTGACGAGGAGGCGCTGGCGGCCGCCGTGTCCGAGCGCCGTTTCCTCGCCGAGATCGAGCACTCCAACATCGTCCGGATCTACAACTTCGTCGAGCACCTCGACCAGAACACGGGCAGTCTCGACGGCTACATCGTCATGGAGTACGTCGGCGGCAAGTCCCTCAAGGACATCGCCAACGCGCGGCGCACCCCGGACGGCAGGCGCGATCCGCTGCCGGTCGAGCAGGCGTGCGCGTACGGGATCGAGGCGCTGGAGGCCCTCGGCCATCTGCACAGCCGCAACCTGCTCTACTGCGACTTCAAGGTAGACAACGCCATACAGCAGCAGGCCCAGCTCAAGCTCATCGACATGGGCGCGGTCCGGCGGGTGGACGACGAGGACAGCGCGATCTACGGCACGGTGGGCTACCAGGCCCCGGAGGTCGCGGAGCAGGGGCCCTCGGTCGCCTCCGACCTCTACACGGTGGCGCGCACGCTCGCGGTGCTCACCTTCGACTTCCAGGGCTATACGAACGTCTTCGTGGACAGCCTCCCGGACCCCGAGCACATCGAGGTCTTCCGGCGGTACGAGTCGTTCTACCGGCTGCTGGTGCGGGCCACCGACCCCGACCCGGGGCGCCGGTTCTCCTCCGCGCAGGAAATGTCCGACCAGCTGACCGGGGTGCTGCGGGAGGCCGTGGCGCTCCAGACCGGGCGGCCCCGGCCCGCGCTGTCGACCCTCTTCGGGCCGGAGACCCGGGTGGTGGACACGGTCTTGTTCGCCGAGGAGGGCCAGGATCCGTCCCTGCTGGGCGGTCGGACCACGGACCGGGGCGCGCCGACGGGCGGTCCCGTACCGTCGCAGGGCCCGCCCGCGCCGCCGCAGGGCCCGCCCGTACCGCCGCAGGGTCCGCTGTCCCTGCCGCTGCCCGCCATCGCACCGCTGGACACCCGGGCCACCGCCCTCGCCCTGCCCGTGCCGCTGGTGGACCCCTCCGATCCCAACGCGGGTTTCCTGGCCGGGCTGCTGTCCGCCCCGCCCGCCGAGGTCGGCGCGGCGCTGCAATCCGCGCCCGTCGACTCGCCCGAGCTGCGGCTGCGCCGGGTGCGCGCCCTGCTGGAGCTGGGGCAGACGCAGGAGGCGGGGGTCGCGCTGACCGGTCTGGAGGCCGCGTACCGCGACGACTGGCGGATCGTCTGGTACCGGGGGGTGCACGCGCTGGCCTCCGGCGACCACGAGACGGCCGCGCTGTCGTTCGACGCCGTCTACGACGCGTTCCCCGGGGAGCCCGCGCCGAAGCTGGCGCTCGGCGTCTGCGCCGAGGTGCTGGGCCAGTTGGACAACGCGGCGGAGTACTACCGGCTCGTATGGGCGACCGATCCGAGCTTCGTGAGCGCCGCCTTCGGGCTGGCCCGGGTCCGGCTGTGCTCCGGGGACCGGGCGGACGCGGTGCGGGTGCTGGAGTCGATTGCTGAGTCGTCGATCCACTACACGGCGGCCCGGGTCGCCGCGGTGCGGGCCCGGCTGCGCCAGCGTGCCGCGCGGGAAGCGCTGTTGGCCGATCTGACGGCGGCCGCCCTCCAGGTGGAGCGGCTGGGGGAGTTGGGCCTCGACGCGGTGCGGCGCGAGCGGCTGTGCACAGAAGTCCTGGGCAGTGCGCTGGATTGGGTACTGTCCGGCAGCAGCGGCGCGCCGCCGGGCCGAACCCGGCCGCCGCTGCTCGGCAGCAGCCTGGACGAGCGCGGGCTGCGGTTCGGACTGGAGCGCTCGTACCGGGTACTCGCCAGGCTCGCACAGCGCGGCGAGGAAAGGATCGAACTGGTGGAGCGGGCCAACCGCTACCGCCCCAAAACGTGGGTGTGATCGATGTCGCAGATGCCACAGCTGCCCCAGCTGTCAGCCTGCCCAACCTGTGCAGAGCCGCTGGAGGCGGGAGACAATTACTGTGGCGGGTGCGGGGCCGACTTGTCGGCGGTCGTGCCGTCCGCACGGCAGGAGCCGGAGGACTACCGGCTGGCAGCCCCGGCACCGCCCCCGGTGACCGACCCGCGGACCGCGGCGGCACTCGACGCCCCGTCCCCGCCGGGCCCGGCAGCGCCCGGCACCCCACCGACCACCCCCGCCGGTACACCCACCGGCACGGACACGCACACTCGGACGCACACCAGTACAGGCACGGCATCGAGCGCGGGCACCGGCACCGGGGCGGACCCCCGGCTGCCCGGCGGCGGCAGCCGCCCCCGGTGCGCCGCGTGCCAGGAGGGCACCATCGACAGGGACGGATACTGCGAGCACTGCGGGCACGCCCAGGCACGTGAGCGCGACCATATGGAGCGGGAGTTGGCGGGCGTCGCCGCGGCGAGTGACCGCGGGCTGCGCCACCACCGCAACGAGGACGCGTTCTCCGTGGCCACCGCCGCCCTCCCGGACGGCTCACCGGCCGTCGTGGCGGTGGTCTGCGACGGGGTCTCCTCGGCCACCCGGCCCGACGACGCGTCGGCCGCGGCCGCCCACGCGGCGGAGGTGTCGCTGCTGACCGCGCTCCCCCGCGGCGCCCACCCCCAGCAGGCCATGAACGAGGCGATCGTGGCCGCGGCCGACGCGGTCACCGCGCTCGCCCTGGAGACCGGCGCCCCGGGCCCGCACGAGGAGCCCCAGCAGCGCCATCAGAACGCTCCGGCCTGCACCATCGTCAGCGCCGTGATCACCGGCGACCTGCTCACCGTCGGCTGGATCGGCGACAGCCGCGTCTACTGGGTGCCCGACGACCGGACGACCCGGCCCGCCCGGCTCACCGAGGACGACTCGTGGGCGGCCCAGATGGTGGCGGCGGGTCTGATGTCGGAGGCCGAGGCGTACGCGGACGAGCGGGCGCACGCCATCACCGGCTGGCTCGGCGCGGACGCCTACGAACTGGAGCCGCACACGGCCTCGTTCAAGCCGGACCGGCCGGGTGTCGTGGTGGTGTGCACCGACGGGCTGTGGAACTACGCCGAGTCGGCGGAGGAGATGGCCCGCGCGGTACCGCCGGACGCCCGGGGCAGGCCGCTCCAGAGTGCGCGGGTCCTGGTGGGCCACGCCCTCAACGGCGGGGGCCACGACAACGTAACAGTGGCCGTGGTGCCGTTCCCCGCCGCGCCGGGAGGGGCAGGATCCGCCTGACGGCCCGAGGGGGACGGGCTCCGGCCCGGAGGGGCGGCGCCGGACGCCATCACTCCGCCCACGCTCTCGCGGCACGACGCGATGCCCATACGTCCCTGTGGAGCGCCAAGGAGCGGATCAGATGGCCATTTTCTCCAAGTCCCAAGCGCCGCGGTTCTCGGTCGACGTCTATCAGAACGAGTACCTCCCGGAGAGAGGCCGTGAGGTCAACGCGATCGTCACGGTCACCTCGACCGGCGGCGGGACGACCGGAGGGATGCCGATCCCCGCTCCCGTCGCCGCCCCCGGCCGGTACGCCACGGGCGGCGGCGCGGCCGACGCCGCCGTGGTGATCATGGTGGACTGCTCCGGCTCCATGGACTATCCGCCGACGAAGATGCGCAACGCCCGGGACGCGACCGCCGCCGCGATCGACACGGTGCGCGACGGAGTCGCCTTCGCGGTGATCGCGGGCACCCACAAGGCGGCCGAGGTCTTCCCGGGCAACGGGCGGCTGGCGACCGCGGATCCGGTCACCCGCGCCGAGGCCAAGGACGCGCTGCGGCGGCTCGGCGCGGCCGGTGGCACGGCGATCGGCACCTGGCTGAGGCTCGCCGACCGGCTGCTGGGCACCGCGGATGTCTCGATCCGGCACGGCATCCTGCTCACCGACGGCCGCAACGAGCACGAGACGCCGGAGGACCTGCGGGCCGCGCTCGACGCCTGCGCGGGCCGCTTCACCTGCGATGCCCGCGGGGTCGGCACCGACTGGGAGGTCAAGGAGGTCACCGGGATCGCCTCCGCCCTGCTCGGAACGGCCGATATCGTGGCGAATCCGGCCGAACTGTCCGCGGACTTCACGCAGATGATGGCGACGGCCATGCGGAAGGAGGTCGCCGACGTCCATCTGCGGCTGTGGACCCCGGTGGGCGCCGAGGTGATGTTTGTGAAACAGGTCGCACCCACGGTCGAGGATCTGACCGGCCGGCGCGCCGAGGCCGGACCGCGCTCCGGCGACTACCCGACGGGGTCATGGGGGGACGAATCACGCGATTATCACGTGTGTCTGCGGGTACCGGCGGCGGAAATCGGCCAGGAAATGCTCGCGGCCCGGGTCTCCCTCGTCCTGCCGCAGCCGGACGGCCAAGGCCCTCCGACCCCGCTGTCCCAGGGGCTCGTCCGGGCCGTGTGGACGACCGACATGACCGCCTCCACCTCGATGAATCCGCAGGTCGCGCACTACACGGGCCAGGCCGAAATGGCACAGGTCATCCAACAGGGCATGGATGCGCGTAAGTCCGGCGATGTCGAAGGAGCGACCGCCAAGCTGGGAAGGGCCGTACAGCTGGCGAACGCTTCGGGGAACAAGGACACGGCGAAACTGCTTGCGAAGGTGGTGGACGTCGTCGACGCGGCGGCAGGTACTGTGCGACTGAAAGCGAAGGTTGCGGAGGCGGACGAGATGACACTCGAAACACGCTCCACCAAGACAGTTCGCGTCAAGAAGTAGCACGAAGAGATCACGTTACGGCAGAAATGCCAAGAACGGCACAAGAGGGGGATCACCGACATGCCGACCTGCCCTAACGGCCACCAATCGGCGGCCGACGACTGGTGCGAGGTGTGTGGCCACCGGATGTCGGGGACACCCATGCCCTCCGGCCACATGCCGCCGCCCCCTCCGCCCCCTCCGATGCCGGGCGGCCCGGGTGCGCCCGGCCCCGGCGGCTACGGCGGCCAGGTCCCGGGCGGCCCGCCGCCCCCGCCCGGCGCGCCCTCCTCCGGTTACGGCTACCCGGCCCCGCCGCAGCCGGACGGCGGCTACCAGCCGGAGGTGTGCCCGCAGTGCCGTACGCCGCGTGAGGCGCAGGCGCCGTTCTGTGAGGAGTGCCGCTACAACTTCCTGACGCAGCAGCCCACCTCGTACGCTCCGCCGCCGCCCGGACAGGGCGGCTTCCCGCCGCCGCCCGGCCCGCCGCAGCCGCACGGGCAGCCGCCGCTGGGCCACCAGGGCCCGCCGTCGCAGGGGCAGCCGCTGCCGCCGCACGGCCAGCAGCCGCCGCACCAGACGCACGGCGGCGAGTACCAGGCCTCGCGCCCGTCCCAGATCAACCGCCCGGCCGAGCCGCTGTCCCCGTCGGAGCCGCACCAGCCCTCCGGCCCCGCCTTCGGCGGCGGGGAGGACGACTGGCCGCTGGCGCCGCCGCAGGCGTCCGCGGGCGCCGCCCCGCCGCCACCGCCTGCTCCGGCCCCGCCGCAGCAGCAGGGTTACGGGTACGGCTACCCCCAGGCGCCGCAGCCGCCCGCGCCCCCGGCCCCGTCGTACGGCAACGAGGCGTACCCGGGCCCCGGCGCGCCCCCGCCGCCCGGCCCGTACGGACAGGGCGGCGGGCACACGCCGCCGCCCCCGGCCGGGCCCGGGAACTGGACGGCGGTCGTCGCGCCGGACCGTGACTACTTCACGGCGATGATGCACCGCAGCGGCCCGGAGGCCGCCGGGCTGAACCTCCCGGCGTACTCCCCCGAGCAGCAACTGCCGCTCAGCGGCCAGCAGATCACCATCGGCCGCCGCCGTCACAGCACGGGCGAAGCGCCGGACATCGACCTCGGGCGCGCGCCCGAGGACCCGGGCGTCTCGCACCAACACGCGGTCCTCGTCCAACAGCCGGACGGCGGCTGGGCGGTCGTCGACCAGGACTCGACGAACGGCACGACGATCAACGGCGGCGAGGAGCCGATCCAGCCGTATGTGCCGATACCGCTCCAGGACGGCGACCGGGTGCACGTCGGCGCCTGGACGACGATCACCGTCCGCCGCAGCTAGGACTTCGGCTCATGGGCCGGGGCGCGTTCCGCCCCGGCCCCGGCCCGGCCGCGGCTCCGGGCCTCATCAGGTGGGTTCCGCGCCCAGCGGCCAGGCGTACGCGCCCTCCGCGTCGTCCAGCCAGGCCCACTGGCGCTCGCCCCGCACCGTGACCCCGTAACGCTCGCGCCCCGGGCGCCCCTCGTGCTCCCACAGCGCCAGCGCCTCGACCGGCTCCAGCCGTCCCGCGGCCAGGTTCAGCAGAAAGCGGAACGAGTCGTCCAGCAGCGGCCACGACGGCAGCCCGTGCGTGGGGACGGGGCGCGGCGGCCCGCTGCCGCGCAGCGGGACGAAGTACGCGGGGGTGGTCAGAAAGCGGCCCTCCGCATGCCGGGCGTCGCGGACCCGCAGCACGATCAGCCCGGTGGCCAGCGGCATCAGCACCAGCGCCCCGGGTCGGCACTGCCCGAGCCACGCGGACGGCACGGACGGCAGGGCACACGTCGCGATGATCCGGTCGTAGGGGGCACGCGCGGGACAGCCGCGCGCCCCGTCACCGGTGATGACGGCCGGGCGGAATCCGGCCGCGGCGAGATGTCTGCGGGCGGCCTCGGTGATCTCCGGGTCGAGGTCGACGGTCGTCACCCGGGCGTCGCCGAGCCGATGGGCGAGCAGCGCCGCGTTGTAGCCAGTGCCCGCGCCGATCTCCAGCACCCGGTCCCCGTCCCGCACCCGCAGCGCGTCGAGCATCCGCGCCATCAGGGACGGCTGGCTGCTGGAGGAGATCAGCTCGCCGTCGCGCACCCGCGTCGCCAGGGGCGCGTCGGCGTACGCCCCGGCCAGCCAGCGGGCCCGGCGCAGCGGGTTCCGGTCGTCCCGCCACAGCCGGGTGGTGAGCGCCGCCCCGCCCTCGTCGCCCGCCACGCCCGCCTCGTAGTAATACGGCACGAACAGATGGCGCGGGACCTCCTCGAACGCCGCCCGCCACCGCGGATCGGTGAGCCCGCCGCCCGCCGTCATCTCCCGGACGAGCCCGGCCCGCGCCACGGCGGCCGCCTCGGCGTGACGATCGGGCCGGTCGCCCGTCCGTCCGCGCCCGCCGCCCGTCTCCGTCACGCCCGCGCCGCCCATGCCTCCACTGTCCTGCGCGCGCCTCCGCCCCGCTACCTCCGTCCGCCGGGCGGGCCCCTTGTCCGGACAGCACACCTAGGGGGTGTCTTGTCGGTCAGGCCGGATCAGCGAGCGGCGTCTGGTGCAGGGGGCACCTCCCAGCGGTAGCTGGGGGAGCATCGCAACCCGCGTGAGGAGAGCGCAGCGGCGCTGCGCGCGACGAGCGCGGGGCCGCGAGGTGCCGTGCCAGGCGTCGGGAGCCCGGCCTGCCCGGCAAGGCACCCCCTACGCCCCCTTACCTAGGCCGGGTGGTCTGAGAGCATGGAGGCGTGAAAGACATTCCGCGCGGCACACTTCAGGAGCAGACCTTCTACGAGCTGGTCGGCGGCGAGCAGACCTTCCGGCGCCTGGTCCGACGCTTCTACCAGGGGGTCGCGGAGGACCCGCTGCTCCGGCCGATGTACCCCGAGGACGACCTGGGCCCGGCGGAAGAGCGGCTGGTGCTCTTCCTCATGCAGTACTGGGGCGGGCCCCGCACCTACAGCGACAACCGCGGCCATCCGCGGCTGCGCATGCGCCACGCGCCGTTCACCGTGAACCGGGCGGCCCATGACGCCTGGCTGAAGCACATGCGGGACGCAGTCGACGAGCTGGAGCTGGCGCCCGACCTGGAGCGCCAGCTGTGGAACTACCTCACCTACGCGGCCGCCTCCATGGTCAACACGGAGGGCTGAGGCCGCCCAGGGCCGAGACCGTCCTAGGCGGGCGTCACGGACAGCCCGGACAGCCCCGACGTACGCACCGCGATCGAGCCGTACGGGGTGCGCAGCCGCAGCCAGCCGCCCGCGGCGAGCAGCCCGAGCGGCTCGTCCTGCGGGGCGAGGGCGGTGGCACCGCGGAAGCCGGTGGCGGCGGGCGCGCCCGCCCGCGCCGGGCGCAGGAAGCCCAGCGACTGGGCGGCGTGCACGGCGCGCAGCGGCAGCCCGGTGTCCCCGAGGGTGCGGGACCAGATCTCGTGGCCGATGCGGTCGCGCTCGGCGCGCGTACGGTGCTCCTCGGGGAGCGCCTCGTCGCGGGCCCGGAACTCGGCGACCGCGGCCGCGACCGCCGCGCGCACCTCGTCCGCGCCGGGCAGCCCCGGCACCCGGCGCCAGCCGCCGCGCGGCGGCAGCACCCCGGCCCAGGGCGGGCCGGTGACGGCCTCCGGAACGGCGACGGTGAGCCCGTCGGACGCCGTCGTCGTGCCGGAACCCGCCGCGTCCAGCGCGTCGGCGAACTGACCGGCCGAGACGGTGGTGTCCAGCGCCCCCGGCCCGCCGGGCGCCCCGGCGTCCGTGGCGCCCGCGGTGACGACGGCTTCCAGCCGTGCCGTACGGATGGCCAGGACCTCGAAGGACGGCGGGCGGCCGAAGACGGCCAGCACCCCGCCGCCCGCCTGGAGGCGGACGGCGGCGGCACGGTCGTAGTGGATCAGCCGGGCCAGGAAGGCGGCGAGGTCGGCCGCCTCCCCGGCGTCGGCGAAGTGCAGCTCGTGCTGGAAGGCCGTCATACGGTGACGGCCCCCTCGGCGGACTTCCCGGCTCCCTTCCCGGCCGCCTCCCCGGTGCCCGGCTCGGGCTCCAGGTAGTCGGTCAGGAAGCTCTCCTCCTCGGACGTGACGCGGCGCGGCCGGCCCGCTTCGAGGTCGAAGGGGACGATGCGGGTGGCGGCCCGCACGTACACGGTCTCCTCGTCCTTGACCTCGTAGCACAGGTCGATGGAGGCGGCGCGGATCTCCTTCACCCAGGTCTCGATGGTCACCGGCGTGTGCCGGTGGACGAGGGGCTTCAGATAGTCGATCTCGTGCCGCGCCACGACCACCCCGCCGGTGAACGCGTCACTCCCGTTCCCCGGCGCCAGCCGCCACATGAAGTCGACGCGCGCCTCCTCCAGATAGCGGAGGAAGACCACGTTGTTGACATGGCCGAACGCGTCCATGTCGAACCAGCGCAGGGGGCAGGAGTAGATGTGCCGGGCCATCCCCTCAGCCCCGGGTGAGCTTCTTGTAGGTGGCGCGGTGCGGACGGGCGGCGTCCGGGCCGAGCCGCTCGATCTTGTTCTTCTCGTACGACTCGAAGTTGCCCTCGAACCAGAACCACTTGGAGTCGCCCTCGTACGCCAGGATGTGGGTGGCGACGCGGTCGAGGAACCAGCGGTCGTGGGAGACGACCACGGCGCAGCCCGGGAAGTCGAGCAGCGCGTTCTCCAGGGAGGACAGGGTCTCGACGTCGAGGTCGTTGGTCGGCTCGTCGAGGAGCAGCAGGTTGCCGCCCTGCTTGAGGGTGAGCGCGAGGTTGAGGCGGTTGCGCTCACCGCCGGAGAGCACCCCGGCGGGCTTCTGCTGGTCCGGGCCCTTGAAGCCGAAGGCGGAGACGTAGGCGCGGGACGGCATTTCGACCTGGCCGACGTTGATGTAGTCCAGCTCGTCGGAGACGACCGCCCACAGCGTCTTCTTGGGGTCGATGTTGGCGCGGCTCTGGTCGACGTAGGAGATCTTGACGGTGTCGCCGACCTTGATCTTGCCCGCGTCGGCGGTCTCCAGGCCCTGGATCATCTTGAAGAGCGTGGTCTTGCCGGCGCCGTTGGGGCCGATGACGCCGACGATGCCGTTGCGCGGCAGGGTGAACGAGAGGTCGTCGATGAGGACCTTCTCGCCGAACGCCTTGGAGAGGTTCTCCACCTCGACCACGACGTTGCCCAGGCGCGGGCCCGGCGGGATCTGGATCTCCTCGAAGTCCAGCTTCCGGGTCTTCTCGGCCTCGGCGGCCATCTCCTCGTAACGGGTCAGCCGGGACTTGGACTTCGCCTGGCGCCCCTTGGCGTTGGAGCGGACCCACTCCAGCTCTTCCTTGAGGCGCTTCTGGCGCTTGGCGTCCTTCTGCCCCTCGACCTTGAGGCGGGCCTGCTTCTTCTCCAGGTACGTGGAGTAGTTGCCCTCGTAGCCGATGGCGCGGCCGCGGTCCAGCTCCAGGATCCACTCGGCGACGTTGTCCAGGAAGTACCGGTCGTGGGTGATGGCCACGACGGTGCCCGCGTACTTGGCGAGGTGCTGCTCCAGCCACTGGACCGACTCGGCGTCCAGGTGGTTGGTGGGCTCGTCGAGGAGCAGCAGGTCGGGGGCCTCCAGCAGCAGCTTGCAGAGCGCGACGCGGCGCTTCTCACCACCGGAGAGGTTGGTGACCGGCGCGTCACCGGGCGGGCAGCCCAGGGCGTCCATGGCCTGCTCCAGCTGGGCGTCCATGTCCCATGCGTTGGCGTGGTCCAGCTCCTCCTGGAGCTTGCCCATCTCCTCGAGCAGCTCGTCGCTGTAGTCGGTCGCCATCTGCTCGGCGATCTCGTTGAAGCGGTCGAGCTTGCCCTTGGTCTCCGCCACGCCGTCCTGGACGTTCTCCAGCACGGTCTTGGACTCGTCCAGCGGAGGCTCCTGGAGCAGGATGCCGACGCTGTAGCCCGGCGAGAGGAAGGCGTCACCGTTGGACGGCTGCTCCAGCCCGGCCATGATCTTCAGCACCGTCGACTTACCGGCGCCATTGGGGCCCACGACACCGATCTTCGCGCCGGGATAAAAGCTCAGCGTGACGTCGTCGAGGATCACCTTGTCGCCGTGCGCCTTACGCGCCTTGCGCATGGTGTAGATGAACTCAGCCAAGAGAAACCGTCCGGCAATCTGGTAGGTATCGATGTGCGGGCGCGCCGCATGGGTGCATGCGGGCTCCGCCGCGTCCAGGGCAGAGACACCCCACCCCATCTTGCCGTACGGCAGGCCCGAGGCGGAAACCAGTTGTTCCGCCGTCCGGGGCGGCCGCCCCGGCAGGAAGGGCCGGAACCCCGCATTCTGCCGAGGCCCCGGCCCTTCCTCACCGTCCGTCGTCGGCGGTCACCCCGCCGGGCGGTCACTCGCCCGAGGGGGCCTTCTTGGTGCGGACGAAGAAGATCGCGCCGCCGCCGACCACGACGAGCGCGATGGCGATGCCCGCGATCAGCGGGGTGGAGCTGCTGCTGCCGGTCTCGGCGAGGTCACCGCCGTCGGTGTCGTCGACGGCCGTGGTGTCACCGCTGGCGACCTCGCCGCCGCCGGTGCCGCCGGCCGACGCCGGGCCCGCCTGGGAGGAGGGGGTGTCGCTGCCGCCGCTGCCGCTGCCCGCGGTCTTGCAGTCGAGGACGCCGGAGAAGGTCTTCTGGAATCCGTTCGGGCCCCGGACGCTGAACTTGTAGCTCTGGTCCTCGTTCACCGGAACGGTGACGGTCTTCGACTGACCGGCCTCGACCGTGTACTTCTGGTTCAGCAGCGTGAAGGTGAACGCCTCGTCGCCCTTGTTGGTCGCCGTGACGTCCACACCGCCCTCGGCGCAGTCCTTCTCGGCGGTGACGGCCGGGACCGCGCCCTTCTCCACCCAGTGGGCGGTGGCCGAGGCGGAGACGGTGCTCTCGCTGGAACCGGCGAGTATCTGCGTCTGGCTCTTGGTGTCGCTGGAGAACGCGCGGCCGACCGGAACCTTGGTGGCGGCCTGGGCGGTCAGCGTGGTGGAGCCGTCGGCCGCGTCGGACGGCACGTCGACGTAGACCTCGCCGCCGTTGGCGGCGCTGGTGATCGTCTTGCCGCTCTTGTCGACGAGCTTGACGCCGGATCCGGCGGCCTCGGTGCCCGGGGTGAGGGTGACGCTCTCGGCGTTGGTGCGGACCGTGACCGGACCGAGCCGCTCACCGGCCTTGCCGGAGACGGCCGGCGGGTCGAGGCTCAGCGAGGCCTTGGGCTCGGCCAGGTTCCGCGCGTTCTCCTCCAGGTAGTCGGCGAGCTTCTCGGCCGCCGGGTCGACCGCGTCGACCTTCGCCTTGTCGGAGAAGCGCCAGATGGCGACCTGGGTACCGGCGGCCGCGGTCTTCTCGGTGAGGGCACCGGAGCCCGCCTTCGAGGCGAGTTCGGCGAGGTCGTTCACCTGGGGATAGGAATTCTGGAGAATCCAGTTGATCTTGCCCGCTTCGCGGTTGTTCGCCAGCGAGGTCTGGCTCCAGGGCTTCTCTTCGTACTTCGCCTTGCTCTGCGTCGGATTGTGCAGGTCGATGCAGTACGTCTGGATGCTGCCGCCGTTGTCGACCGCCATCTCGAAGAGACCGGCGCCGACCTCCTGGTCACCCTTGTCGTGGATGACCGCCTTGTCGAAGGTCTTGAGGCCGCTCAGCGTGGCCGTGGCTCCACCGTTTCCCGGAGGCACATCGTCCGCGGCGGCGGCACCGGCGCCGGCCAGCGCGCCCACCGCTACCAGCCCTGATGCCAGAACGGCGGCCGCAAGTCGAGCGGCACCCCGCCTCTTCACAGAAATCATGGTTTCCCCTCCGGGCGAGCGCCAGTCAGTTGATGCGCCTCGCCAGCGAACTCAAAACTCAGTAACCCCCGTTGGGCACTCAGGGATCCTAGGGAGCGAAAAGCCGCACGATCCCCGATTGGACCTGACGCCAACCGATCCGAATCGGAATTGTTATCTGCCCCACAGACCCCATATGACCTGGGATTATCGATAAATCACCCCTGGTCAGCGGGGTGTTGCCCCGGTCGGTACGTTTAAAAGCGGTTTGGCCTGTGAGACCCGCCGGAAGGCGGAGGTGCCGCGCGTGAGATCGTGCCCGACCGCCGCCGCGTCGATCTCCGCGGTGATCCACCGCTTGGGCCCGCCCTCCCCCTCCCCCGCGCCCTCCCGCTCCTTCTCCCGCTCACGCACCCGCAAGGTGCCATGGACCAGCAGCGGTTCGCCGAGCGACACCGAAGCGGCCACGTTCGCCGCGAGGGTCCGCCAGGTCCAGACCGTGTAGAAGCTCGTATACGCGTCCACCCACCCCTCGCTCTTCCGGTCCCAGCGGCGCACCGTCGCCGCCAGCCGGAACCGGGCCACCGCGACCCCGGCCGCCGTCTCCCAGAAATCCGGCCGCGTCGCGGCGTTCCCCACCACCGTCGTCCAGGTCTCGTTCATGCCCGCGCTCCCCCGCTCTCCCGCGATCCCGCTCTCCCCCGGCGGCCCACCGGACCGCCGACCCCCATGCTGCCCGCGATGCGATCCCCGCGCCGGAGCCTGTGCACAACCCCCAGCCTGTGGACAACCCGCTCGCTCGTTCCGGTGAACCGCCGCCCGGTCCCGTTCTCACCCCTCCCCCGCCGCGATCACGTACTGCGCCCGCACCTCCCGGTACCGCGCCAGCTCCGCCCCCACCGGCGCCAGCACCCGCGCCCGTCCGCAGCCCACCGCCGCGTCCCGCAGCCGTGCCTCAGCCGCCCGTCCGTACCGCCGCGCGGGCCCCCGCGCCGCCAACCCGCACGCCCACGCCAGCCCCGTCCCGGCCAGCGCGCCGCCCGCCACCAGCGCCGCGGGCAGCCACCCCGGCCCGCCGAACAGCCCCGCCACGGCCCCCACCAGCCAGACCGCCCCCACCACCTGGAGCACCAGCAGCACCACCTGGGCCGCCGCCACCGCCGACCACCACGCGGGCCGCGTCAGGCGTTGTCCGCGCCGGGCGGCCGCCACCGCCTCGTCCACCGCCTCCGGCAGTCCCCGGCCGCCCCACACCGCCGCCTCCCGCACCGCCTGGGCCCAGGGCCCGGGGAGCCCGGCCGTGGCCTCGTCGGCGAGCGTGCGCACGGCCTCCTCCACCGCGGGCCGCGCCGTGACCGCCTCCATCGCCGCCGCCTTCGCCCGCGCCCCCGGGACCGGCCGCTCGTCCTCAGCCCTCCGGCCGCCCCGCGCCAGCCGCCCCCACGGCGTCCCGCACGCCTTCCGCGCGTCCCGCAGCCAGGCCCGCTCCGCGGCCTGCCCGGTCGCCGCCGCGCCCGCCGCCTCCGCCAGCCGGTCCTCGAACTCCGCCCGCGCCCGGCCGGTGAACCCGGCGGGTGCCCCGTCCGCCACGTACTGCGGCCGCAGCCGCGCCGTCGTGCCGTCCACGTCCGCCGCGAGCCGTCGCTCCGCCGCGCCGCATTCGGCCGCGAGCCCGCCCAGCATCTCCCGCAGCTCCCCGACCCCCTCCCCGGTGAGCGCGGACAGGGCGAGCACCGCCGCGCCCGGCTCCCCGTGTTCGCCGAGCGCCAGCCCGTCCTCGTCCAGCAGCCGCCGCAGATCGTCCAGCACCTGGTCGGCGGCGTCGCCCGGCAGCCGGTCCACCTGGTTGAGGACGACGAACGTCACCTCCGCATAACCGGCGAGCGGCCGCAGATAGCGCTCGTGCAGCACCGCGTCCGCGTACTTCTCGGGGTCCACCACCCACACCACCGCGTCGACCAGCCCCAGCAGCCGGTCCACCCGGTCCCGGTGGCCCGGGGCGGCCGAGTCGTGGTCGGGCAGGTCGAGCAGGACGAGGCCGCGCAGCGCGGGATCGTACGGATACGCCGGACGGCGCCGGTCCGCATGCGGGATGCCGAGCCGGTCCAGCAGCCCGTCGGCGTGATCGGTCCAGGCGCAGGAGAGCGGCGCGGCGGTGGTCGGCCGCCGGATCCCGCACTCGGAGAGCGGCGCCCCGGCGAGGGCGTTGAAGAGTGTCGACTTACCGCTTCCGGTGGCTCCGGCGAGGGCGACGACGGTGTGCCCGAGCGGATGGCGTCCGCGCGCGGCGGCCTCGTCCAGGACCCGCCCGGCCCCGGCGAGGGTGCGTCCGTCCAGCCGGGTGCGGGACAGCCCCACGAGCTGGCGCAGGGCGTCCAGGCGCGGCCGCAGACTGCCCGCGGCGAAGCTGCGGGCGCCGGGCCCGAAGGGCCGCTCGTACGAGGCGTATGCCTCGTAGGCCTCGTACGCCTTGTAGGGGTCGCGGGAGCCGTAGGACTCGTACGACGGCTCGCCGGGCTCAGACGCATCGCGGGACCCGTACGAGGCGTACGCCCCGGCCGCCCCGTACGCCCCTTGCGACCCGGCCGACCCGCCCGCCTCCCGCGGCTCGCTCCCGGCGGCGGTCCACGCCGCCGGGGCCTCCGTGCCGAACGTCTCCCGGGGGGCGCGGCGGGCGGCCCGTCTCCCGGCGCGGCGGGCGATCAGCCCGTCGTCCCAGGTCTGCCGCGTCCGCACCGCCTCCGCGGAAGCCGCCTCGCCCCCGCCCCCATCCCCGCCGTCCAGACCGGCAGCAGTGGCCGTCACCTTCGGTCACCTCTCCTTCTGTAGTAGGGACAGCGCGGCGATCAGCTGGACCTGGTGGTCCGGGGTCACGTCGAGGCCGTCGAGGGGCGCCAGCCGCCGGTCGCGCTCCGTCTCCAGGACGCGCGCGACGCAGCCGTCGAGCAGCCGCCCGCCGCGGTCGCCCAGCCGCAGCGCGCGGTGCGCGCCCAGCGTCTCGGCGAGCCGTTCGCCCGCCTTACGGGCCCGCCGCCCTCCCAGCAGGGAGGCGACCAGCAGGGCGGCGACCTCGTCGGAGGCGTCGGCTCCGCCGTCGGGGATCCGGGCGCGGGTCTCCTCCTCGGCCAGTTCCTCGACGCAGCGCTGCCAGCGCCGTACGGCCACGCCGATCCGTTCCCCGGCCTCGCGCGCGTCGGCCGGGGCGAGCCCGGTCCGTGCGGCCGGGTCCCGCTTCCCCGCCTCGGCGATCCGGTCGGCGGCGGCTGCCGCCGCGCTGCGCAGCAGGGTGGCGAGGGATTCGGTGAGCGCCGCGAGAAGCTCCTGGGGGGTGCTGTCGCGCGGCTGGCCGTGCCAGTGGGTGAGCGCGCCGCCCGCGAGCGCCGCGCCCGCGGCGATCTCCCGCCGCACCCGCTCGGCGGCCTCCGCGTACGCCCCCTCGACCCGCTGGATCAGCCGCACCGCCGCGGCGTGCTGGGCGGCCGCCGCACCGGCCAGTGCGGGCATCCGGGCCTGGAGCGAGGCGAGGACACCGGCCGCGGTGCGGGCGGCGGCGACGTTACGGGCCTGCGGGTCCTGGGCGTGCTGGGTGAGCCAGCCGCGCAGCGCGGCGACGGCGGTGGCCGGGAGCAGCCCGCTGCCGCCGCCCGCCGACTCGGGCAGCTCGGGGATGGTGAAGCGGGGCACGTCGCCGAGCCCGGCCTCGTCAAGGAGCGCGGCGTACTGCCGGGAGACCTCGGCGGCGACCTGGTGCGGCACCCGGTCGAGCACCGTGACAAGTGTCACGTCGTATTCCTTGGCGGTCCGCAGCAGATGCCAGGGGACGGCGTCGGCGTACCGGGTGGCCGTGGTGACCAGCACCCAGATGTCGGCGGCGCAGATCAGCTCGGCGGCGAGATCGCGGTTGCGGGCGACGAGCGAGTCGATGTCGGGCGCGTCGAGCAGCGCGAGGCCCCGGGCGAGCCCCGGATCGGTCTCGATCCGCAGCGCGGCGGGCCCCTCGCCCTCGCGGGCCCGTTCCTCCTCGTCGTACGGCCCCTCCGCCCGGTCTCCCTGGGCCGGGACCCACACCCTGGTGAGCTGCGGCAGCACCCGCTTCCCGGCGAACCAGGAGTGATCGTCGGGGTGGCAGACCAGCACCGGCGTACGGGTCGTCGGCCGCAGCACCCCGGCCTCCGTCACCCGCCGCCCGACCAGGGAATTGACCAGCGTGGACTTCCCGGCTCCGGTCGATCCGCCGATCACCGCCAGGAGAGGCGCTTCGGGGGCGCGCAACCGGGGCACGAGGTAGTCGTCCAGTTGAGCAAGCAACTCGGCACGGCTGCGGCGAGCGCGGTCGGCGCCGGGAAGGGGGAGCGGAAACCGTGCGGCGTCAACGCGGTCGCGCAGTGCGGTCAGCGCGTCGAGCAGCCGGGGCCGTACGTCCAAGATCGCCACATGCGAAGAATGCCCGGTTTTGATGTCTTTTTGAAGCGTATGCTCATTCGTGCGCGTCAAAGAGACCCACCCGGATCACCTCAGATCGGACACGAGGCCGGTCCGATCGGACACGAGGCAGGCGTGACGGGCGGGGCTCAGGCATAACGAGTAGACAACACCCGCCGCTTGAGGCGTGAAAAACGATGCGAGTTTCGTACCTGCCTGCGATTATCGGACCGCTTCACCGAACCTCCACAACGTGCCACGGAGGTGAAGCAACCGGGGCGAGGTGCAGGGAGCCCTATCCTTGTCCCCGGCAAGGTCACGGATCCGCCGCGCCCGGCCACCGGCACCACGGCCGCACCGCGGGCCCGTCGGCACCCGGGGGCTCAGCAGTTCCAAGGCCCACCACCGGCCCCCGTAGCTCAGTGGATAGAGCAGGCGCCTTCTAAGCGCTTGGCCGCAGGTTCGAGTCCTGCCGGGGGCGCCACACAGAAGGGTGGCGAGGAGGGACAGCACGTCCTGTCTTCATCTCGCACTCCTTCTCGTTCCGGGAAGCGGAAGCGTAGTCCTCCGGGGCCGCAGCCGCCTCCTGAGCGGTACGAGCCACAGCCTTGACCGTCTCACCGGTTAGGGTGACGGCATACGAGACGACGTTCGCGCCCCTGTCGTAGAAGATCTCCAGACGGAGTGCTTCGAAGAGACGCCTGGAGATCGCGTCGGGGAGTCCGGCCAGATCGATGGGTGAGATCGGCAGGCAGGCCAGCAGGTCAGGGTTCGGTGCCTGATGGGCTTCACCCTCAAGCTCATCGAGCTGTTGCTGGAGATCGTCACGGTGAGCCCCTAGCTCGGCGCGCCGCTCGTTGATGTCCTGGATGAGGTCTTGACTCGGCTCGTCAATGTTCTCCAGGCTGCGGATCAAGCGCTTCCGTTTTGTGTCGGTCTCGGTGATGGCCTTGCGCAAGCTATCGATGCGCTGCGCACGTTCTTGCTGCTGGGCGGCATCGAGGGTGGTCAGGTGCGTTGTGAGCAGTTCATGTCGGTACGGGCCGAAGACGTGTGTAGACAAGAAGTCAGTCAGCCCGTTGAGGATGGTGTCTTCCTTGACCCAGATGCTGGGTGGGTGGTCGTCAGGGCGATTGGCCTTCTTCGGGGCACACACGTAGTAGCTGACGCCCTTGGAGGTCTTGCCGTAGAAGCGGCGGCCGCACAGCGGACAGAAGAGATAGCTTCGAAGCCGATAGGTGCGCTGGGCCCGGGGATGCTTGTTAGTCCCTGGAGTGCTGCGTGAGCGTTCACGATGCTCGGCGACTTGCTGAGCCTGAACGAACGCCTCCAGGCTCACCAGAGCCTCGTGGACAGGCTCCGGAGACCACACCCACTCTTCCACCGGGTTCGGCCGGTTTCTCCCGCCGCCCTTACGCGCTCGACGGTTCCACACCATGTGTCCGGTGTACTTGGGGTTGGTCAGGATGTCTCGGACGTTGGAGTGGGTCCATCGCCCCACCGCAGTATCAACCAGGATGGGAGTGGGCGGTGGGTTAGTGATCAAATCCTCGTTGAGGCGGTCAGCGATGGTCTGGTACCCGAGCTGCTCTACGACCCTCCATAGGAAGATCTTGGCTACGACTGGGCCCTCAAAGGGATGCGGCTCCAGCAGCGTTTTCTTGACGCCCTTGGCCCGCTTGGCAGGTACGGGGTGAGGCACGTGCCTGGCGCAGTAGCCGTAGCAGGGCTTGCCGACGTTATAGCCGTGCTCGGTGTGGATCTCGAAGCCCGCCCAGGACTTCTCCAACATCTCGGTGACGTACCACTCGGCCACACCTTGCTTGACCCGGCGCGTGAGAACCTGTGTCGCGGTCTTGCCCTTGCGGGCGCCGCCGTCAGCCCGGATCGGCTCGTCGGAGGCCAGCAGGGGCACTCCGGCTTGTTCGAGCTCGTACTCGATCTTGGTGCCGAAGTAGGTGGTACGGGCGATTCGCTCCACCGATTCGCAGATCACTGCATCGAACCGGCGATCCGAGCGTTCTGCTTCTTCCAGCAAGTCTTGGATGCTGCCGTCCCGGGGGATCGGGATCTGGAATTGCTCGTGAGCATGACCTCGACCACGCTGTGCGAGGCTCATACGCCCGGATTCCACGTCGTAAAAGTGAACGACGATCAGTGCATCTTCTGGCAGGACCTGCTGGCAGTTGCGCAGCTGACGAGGCAGGGACAGCGTGGGGTCCTGCAGGTCGCGGTTTGAAGTACGCCCCATCCATGCCACGCGCATGAGCTGTGGTTTGACGTCAGAGGCACCTGCCGCCTCTCCGGAGTGCGCTATGCGGCGTTTCTGTGCCCAGACTCGGATCGCTTCTGGGCTACCCATTCCATCACCTCCCTTATCGCTTGGGCCTGTTCCAATCGCAGCTGTTCTCCTTCTGAACCCTCCACGTGGCGGATTTCGAACACCATTCGAGGAGAGTCAGCGGGCGCGGGAAGGGCAGGGCGCTCGGCGCGCGGGTCGGTGCACTCAGCCACGGCTGGCCCTTCCCCGTCCCACCAATATGTGATCTTGAATTTGGTATACGGACTGCCTTGACCGCCACCGTCCGCAGCACGAAAGCAGCTGCTCAAGCCCATTTTCGGGCCTAAGAGCGTACCGTCGGCCGGGCAAGAAAGGAGGCCCCGGGTGGTTACACAGCAGTCGGCGAACATGCAGGGAATAATCGATTGCTTTCACACCGCCTCCGGTTGCTAATCGACGGGATCTCCTGTGTCGGCAAGTTGTCGCGCATGCGCTGTAGTTGCGCTGTGGCGAGGGCGTGGAAGGCCGAGTTGAGCTCGATTCCGAGGTAGGAGCGGCCCAACTGGCGTGCGGACAGCCCGGTCCTCCGCGCAGTCATCCGGGAGGTCACGCAGCACCTCGACCGCGTCCCGTATAGGGGGTGAGTGAATCGTCGGTGTAGTACGGGAGATTCACGCAGCGGCACTCCCTCGTGAGAGGGCCACCCCCTCATGGCGGTGAAGCAGGCTGGGCCCGGACAGCGGCTGAGACAGCGCTGCGGCAGCGGCCTGGCGGGGAGTCTGGAAGATCAGCACATCCTGGTGGGCGGGCAGCATGATCGGCTGCCCGAGGGCTCGCTCGTGGCGAGCGGCGCTGCGGTGCTGGGCCGCTGAAGCGCGCGCTACGAGCCGGGAGCCTCGCAGCTCGCCCAACAGCGCGACGCACCGCTCCACCGGTATCAGTCCGCCCGCCTGCCCAGCGCGCACCACATACCCCGGCAGATCGAGCAGGGCATCGCGGCTGCGGCGTCGCGGGACCACAATGATCACGTGGCCGCCGGGCCGCAGCATCGCATGACACTGGACTAGCAGCACATGGAGGCGATCCGTGGCCGTGCCCTCCTCAGCGGCCATCTCGGTGCCCCAATCGAGCTCATCTGCCCCGTGCGCGCGGGAGCGCAGAGGGGGACGCCATGCGGTGAGGAGCAGGTCGCTGTGGCTGGCCAGCCCCGCATGGCGCACGGCGGTGGCGTCGGGAGGGCCGTCGAGCACCGTTCCATCCGGCACGGCGCCGTCGCGTTTGGCGGCCGTGACGTTGGCACGGGCGATGGACCGCCACTTATGGTGGCCGGTGATCCCGATGGCGTGTCGTCCGGCGCGCAGGGCTTCAATGAGGACGGTGCCTGCGCCGCAGTCGGGATCGAGCACAGTGTCACCGGGGCGGGTATAGGTGGCGATGGCGTAGGCGGCGATGGTCGGCGGGATGCGGGCCGTGTCCTGGGTTGTGGCCGAACCGTAGGGGCCTCGTGCGAGCTGGATGCGTCCGTCGTCCTGTCCGGTGGCCCACACCGAGAACGGCGGACCTATCCAGCACAGCGGCGGGAACCGGTGTGTCATCAGCGCGTCTCCTCAGCTTCGGTGCCTGGCTCGGTCCGGGGGCGCGTGAACAAGTACAGGTCGGAGTGAACGCGGACATGGCGTGTCCCCACGCCATCGCTTGAGGCCGGCGAAGGCCAGGTTTTCGGATCGCGGGCTCGACGGGTGGTCAGGGTGCCGCGGCGGACCGGGATCTCCAGCAGCACGATGTGATCGAAGGCGATGAGCCCCGCGCGGTGCGCGGTGTGCGTCAGCAGGCTGCTGGGGTCGATCAGACGCCCCAGTTGATGGTCACTGTGGGTGATGAATGCCAGGGTCCCGCTTGGCATCAGAAGCTCATGCCACGGGGTGTCGGCGGCCCAGTCAGGGTCACGTGGGTCGACGAATGTGATCACAACGTCGTAGCGATCCGGACCGACCACGGTCGAGTCCGGGTCCGCAGGCGGGTCGGTGGGAGTCGGTGTCGGGTCGGGCAGTTGTGGGAGGAGTCCGAACCCCGACTGGTGGGTGAGTCCGGATCCGGACTGTGGGCTCCCAGAGGACGGAGTGGTGCGCACGTGGACGGTACGGTCGAGTCGGGCCGCGGTCTGGGCTGCGTCGGCCAGTCCGGTCAGCAGACCGGATCCTGACTCGGGCGGGCCCGGAGAGAGTTCCGGTTCGGCCGTGGACTCACCATGGCGGGTGGGCGAGACCAGAAGCAGTACCCGCTGCCCCGGTTCACTGTAGAGAGCGACGATCTTGACGATGGCTCCGAGAAGCCACGCAGGGAGAGCGTCTGCTTCTAAGTGGCCCTGCTCCAGTGCAACGGGCCAGACCGACCCGGGGCGCGCCCAGCGCCCCCACAGCGCGCTCCGGGACGAACCGGCCTGGGCGCCCCCGATGTCCCGCCGACCAGAGGGGCCCTGCTGGGGATGCCCCTCTGCGTCTTGGCGTGGCCTGATACCTCGACGGTTGCGTGTCATACCCACTCTCCTGGGTTCCGTAGCGCTGCATGGACACCAGAAAAGACCGGGATCCGGGCCGATTTTGGACACCGCTGGACTGAACTCACTCCCCCCCCCCGCGCAAGGTTGCACCCTCGGCCGAACGCTCTCTTGGGTTTCTTCATCAGCATGTCAACGGTCAGAAAATCCAGTGCCTCACGAGGCCACGGGCGGCACCTCGGCGGCGCTCCATATTTTCTTCGGTGGATTTTCCACCCCGAGCCCCTGCGCTCCGAGAGCGCGCCCCGGAGCGCTGGGCATCACGTGCTTGCGGCACTACTAGGGGACACCTGCTGAGCGCATAAAACAGCAGGTCAAAGCGGCCTGAAAGGCGACTAAAGGCGGGCATACGAAACCCGCATCCCACCACCTCTGGTGATCATCTTCGGATCCCGTCCAGGCCTCTTTAGCAATTTCGACGGTGCACAGGAGTGAGCACCTTGTTGCTCTCTTGGCTGTTTCTTGTCGGCGGCCTGAATTCATTGATGCGTCGTTTCCGTCCCTTGCGTGAAGGAAGGCGCTCATGGTTGGCATGTGTCAGGCCCATCGCTCGAATCGCCGTCAAGCCCAGCAGTCGCCGCTGGACACCGCTCGGCAGTGCTTTAGCTGGCTGGTGACCGGGCCGGATCCCCTGTCGGTGGACGGCCGGGAATTCCCCGGTCTGCCCAACCGTCTCGTGCCGTTGAACGAGTTGCGGGGCCGTATGCTGCGGTGCCGCTGCCCCCGCCGCACCCGCGACGCCGTGTGGGCTCACCTGGTGCAGCGCTCCCGGGACGAAGGCGCCACCTGGACTCTGGCGTGCACCGGGATGGCGCTGCCCGCGCTGGCAAGCACCTCGCGGTGGCTGGCGGCCCGGTATCCCGGCGACGCGTTCGACGTTCACGCGGAGGTCCTCTCCGGCTTTCTGTCCGCCTTGGCGGACATCGATCTGGACCGGCCGCGGGTGCTCGTGCGGCTGCGGTGGGCGGCCTATCGCGCGGGGCACGCCGCCCTGACCGAAGCCCTGGACGCCCCCACGCCGGTGTCTTCCGGCTTCCATTCCTCTCCGCCCAGGCCCCCGTGGGGGCACCCGGATCTCGTACTCGCCCAGGCGGTCAGTCAGTCGGTCCTGACCCGGACCGAGGCCGACCTGATCGGAGCGACCCGACTGGACGAGTCCTCCATCACCAGCTGGGCGGTCGCGAATCGGACCACGACCGACGCGGCCTACAAGGCCCGCCAACGCGCCGAGCGTCGGCTGGTCAACTTCCTACGCGATCAAGCCCAGGACACCGACCCGAACGACCCGGTTGCCGCCACAGCGCTGTCCGGCCCCAACGGGCCTACCCGACAGCTCCGCGCAAGTTCGTCACGCTCCGTCAGCGACTCGCCGGGGGATGCCGCGCCGGGCACCGCTCAGAAAGCTCGGGATCCGCTGTCCAATCCGCGGCCTGAGACCGGTCTTCTCAGTTGCGGGGGGAGTTCGCCCGCCGCATCCCCCGCACAGTGTTCGGAGGTGCCCCGATGCGCCTGACATCACCGCTGTCGCGCCGCTGCCTACGCGACCGCGCAGCCCGTGCCGACCACGGTGATCGGCAACACTCCACACGACGCCTGACCACGTGGGCAGGGCGGTTCCTGCTGATCGTCAGCCTCGTCATCGCGGTGTCGATCCTGCTGACCTCAGCGGCGCAGGCCGAGCCGGTACAGGTCCAGGCCCTGGCCAAGTCGATCAACACGGTCCTGGACAACCTTCGTAACTGGGTCATGGGCATCTTGGCTGGTCTAGCTACCCTGTTCCTCACCGTCGGCGGCGTGCGCTACATCGTGGCCGCTGGCGATCCGGGCGAGGTCGAGAAGGCCAAGTCCTCGTTCAAGAGCGCTGGCTATGGGTACGGGCTCGCCACCTTGGCGCCGCTGGTGGTGGAGATCTTCAAAGGAATCGTGGGTGCCTGATGCCCACCGCCCCACTACCTCCTGCATCCGTGGCCCGCCGACACGGAGGGCTCCATACAGCCTCCGGAGCGCGCCCCCACCGGCCTCTGATCCGGATACGGGCCCTGGTTTCGTGCTTCGTGGTGGTGGTCATCGCGGTGCTGTTCGGCTGGCTGCTGACCTCGGGTGCGCAGGCCGTGCCCGACGCACCCTCCGCTGGCCCCTCCGACACCGCCTCAGCCACGCCCAGCAGGCCGACGCCGAGTTCGTCGTCCTGGGGATCATCCCCAGGAGTTCCTCACCTTCCCACCGCAGCGCCTTCGACGACGGAGAAGGGCCCGTGCGCTTCTGCGTCGGGCGGGTCGTCGCCGTCGGACTGCATTCCGCAGCCCAGCAGCAGCGGCGCCAGCTCCGGTTCGCTGCCGACCGAAGAACCGGACGGCGACGACGGCGATGGGGGCGATCCGGGCGGTGTCGCCGGCTGGATCGTCGACGGCATCAACGCGGCCATCACCATCTTCTTCAAGGGACTGGTCACCAAGGCGCTCAACCCGTTGCTGGACCTTCTCGGCAAAACCCTGCTGTCCACCCCGACCCTGGACCAACTGCCGCGTATCGGTGAGCTGTGGTCGGATTCCTGGCACATCATGCTCGCCTGCTACGGCATTCTCATCATGATCGCCGGGATTGTGGTGATGGCATACCAGTCCGTCCAGACCCACTACTCCATCAAGGAGATCGCCCCGCGCATCGTCCTGGGCTTCCTGGCCGCGGCCCTGTCGCTGTTCGTCGCCAATAAGGCCATCGCCATCGCCAACGCCATGTCCCGAGCCGTGCTCGATGAGGGAGTGGACGAGAACAGCGCCGCGAAAACGCTGCGCAACCTGATCCTCAGCTCTATCAACGGCGGCATCTTCATCATCTTCATGCAGGTGTTCATCGCCGGGATGCTGGTGGCCCTCCTCGTCACCTACGCCGTACGCATCGCCCTGACCATGATCATGGTCGCCGGAGCACCCCTGGCCTTGATGTGCCACGCCCTGCCGCAGACCGACGGCATCGCCCGCTGGTGGTGGCGCTGCTTCTCCGGCCTACTCCTCATCCAACTCGCCCAGTCCCTGACCCTGGTCACCGCCTTGCGAGTGTTCCTGGATCCCGACGGCTTCACCCTGCTCGGCCCCAACAAGTCAGGCCTGGTCGACCTCATCATCTCCCTGGCCCTGATGTACATCCTGTTCAAGATCCCGTTCTGGATTCTCGGATCTCTCCGCGGCAGCCACCGGCGTTCCTTCACCGGGAGCCTGGTGCGCACCTACATCGCCGCCCGAACCTTCGGAGCACTGCGCGGCATGAACTCAACCAGCACCACTGGTGCGGCATCACGGTCCCGCATCAGCAGGAACAGCACGCCCCACACTCGCCCCAGCACGCGGGCTGCCCGCTCGCCCGTGATCCGCCGCCGCCCACCCGGACCGGCGCTGTTCCGCGAACCCGTACCCGGAGCAACCCCGCAGTTCGCTCCGCAGATCGGCCCACCGGGCATGCCCACCTTCCGCTCCCCCGCCAGCCCATCCGACGAGGCAGCCGGCACGCGCTCCACGTCCGTGCCCCGGCCTACGACACCACCCGGCGTCCCGTCCTTCCGCGCACCCGGCTCCGGCACACCCCCACCCGCCCGAACCGGCCACCCCACCACACCCCCGGGCCGACCGCGGTTCCAGCCACCCGCCCATTCGTCTCCCACACCGCCCCGACGGACCCGTGCTCAACCCGCACCGGTGACCTTCCGCCCGCCAGTGCCCGACCCCGCCACCCCTCCCCCGCGGAAACGCACCAGTGCGCCCCCTCCGCCACGCTTCAGCTCCCCCACCCCCAACCGCACTTCGCCACCCGACCGAGGACCGCGCAGGAACTGAAGGAGGTGACCGGCGATGCCCCAGCCGGTCCGCATCCCCGCCGACGTCGACCGTGAGGACACCGTCCTGGCGAACCTGACCGCCCGCCAACTGCTCATCCTGGCGGTGACCGGCATCGTGCTCTACGGCACCTGGACGGCCGTCCGCGACGTGCTGCCACTGGCCGTATTCGCGGTCCCGGCCGTCCCCGTCGCAGTGGCCACCGTCCTGCTGGTCCTGGGACGGCGGGACGGCATCTCACTGGACCGGCTGGCACTGGCCGCCGTCCGCCAGCGCATGAGCCCCCACTACCAGGTCTCCGCCCCCGAAGGCATCCACCCGGCCCCCGCCTGGCTGGCCGACCGCGCCACTCTCAACCCACAGGACCTCAACGCCAAGGGAGACACGGCTCCGGCCGCGCTGGCGCTTCCCGCCAAAGGCGTCACCGAGACCGGCGTGGTCGACCTCGGCACGGACGGCGTCGCGGCACTGGCAGTGTGCTCCACCGTCAACTTCTCCTTGCGCACCCCGACCGAGCAAGAGTCCCTGGTGGCCGCATTCGGCCGCTACCTGCACTCCCTCACCGCCCCGGTCCAGGTACTGGTGCGCACCGAACGCCTGGACCTGACAGGGCAGATCAGCGAGCTCCGCGAGCAGGCCCCCTCGCTGCCACACCCGGCGCTAGAGGAAGCCGCCCGTGAACACGCCGACTATCTGGCCCAGCTGGACGCCCAGAGTGATCTGCTGCGCCGCCAAGTACTGCTCGTTCTGCGCGAACCACTGGGAGCACAGCGTGCGGTCGACGGGCTCGGCGGCCCCTCACCACTGGCGGCGTTCACTCACCGCAGGCGGCTCCGAGATGCCGCGCAGTCCTCGGTGGAGGCGGCGCGTCGAGCAGCGGAAGCCCGCCTGGTGCAGCGGCTCGATGAGGCCGTCGACCTGCTGAGCCCGTCCGGGATCGTCGTCACCCCGCTGGATGCCGGGCAGGCCACCGCGGTGCTGGCCGCCGCCTGCAATCCAGACAGCCTCGTACCGGTCTCCTCGCACCTCGCCGGAGCGGACGACGTGATCACCACCGCCCCCGCACCCGACGACGGGGCCCCGCGCGTCTTCGAACGCTCGGGTACGTCCGGCCGGGAGACCCACCACCACACAGAAGACGAGAGGCCAGGAGGAAGGGAACCACGATGATCCGCAAGCGTGCCGGCTCTTCGCGTGCCTCGCGCCGGGAGGCGTCCACTGCGCCGAGGGATGCCGGGGCGTTCACCCCCGATGCGCTGGCCGTCGGTCCCCGGCACCTGGAGGTCGGTGGGGATCAGGTGGCTTCCTTCGCCGTCACCGGATTCCCCCGCGAGGTCTACCCCGGATGGCTGCAGCCCCTGCTGACCTACCCGGGCCGGGTGGACGTCAGCGTGCACATCGAGCCGATCGACCCGGTCACCGCCGCGAGCCGCCTCAAGCGGCAGCTCGCCAAGCTCGAGTCCGGCCGCCGCTACAGCGAGGAAAAAGGCCGACTGCTCGACCCGCACGTGGAAGCCGCCACCGAGGACGCCTACGAGCTGTCCTCCCGGGTCGCCCGTGGCGAAGGCAAGCTCTACCGCCTTGGGCTCTATCTGACCGTGCACGCAACAGGCCCCGAGGAATTGGCCGACGAGGTCGCCGCAGTCCGCTCTCTCGCAGCGAGCCTGCTGCTCGACGCCAAACCGACCAGCTACCGCAGCCTGCAAGGCTGGGCAACCTGCCTGCCCATGGGCATGGACCTGATACGCATGCGACGTACCTTCGACACCGCAGCGCTGTCGGCGGCCTTCCCCTTCACCAGCCCCGATCTCCCCCCAGCCGACCCCACCTCCGTCGCCGCCCCCACCGGGGTGCTGTACGGGTACAACATCGGCTCCCAGGGATTGGTGCACTGGGACCGCTTCGCCCTGGACAACCACAACTCCGTCATCCTCGGCCGCTCCGGCGCCGGCAAGTCCTACCTCGTCAAACTGGAACTGCTGCGCTCGCTCTACCGCGGCATCGAGATCCACGTCATCGACCCGGAAGACGAGTACGCCCGCCTCACCCAGGCCGTCGGCGGCACCTACCTCCACCTCGGCGCCGACAACGTGCGGCTCAACCCCTTCGACCTTCCCCTGCACACCCGCCCGGACGGGCGGCGCACCGCTCCCAAGGACGCCCTCCTCCGCCGGGCCCTGTTCCTGCACACCGTCATCGGCGTCCTACTGAGCAACACGCTCACGCCGGCGGAGCGGGCTGTGCTGGACCGGGCGATCACCGCGACCTACCAGCGGGCGGGGATCACCACCGACCCGCGGACCTGGACCCGCCCCGCCCCTCTGCTCGCCGATCTGGCAGCCGTCCTGGAGCACTCGAAGAACCGCACCACGCAGGATCTGGCCGCCCGGCTGGACCCGTACGTGCGCGGCGCCTTCTCCGGTCTGTTCGACGGCCCGACCACCAGCAGGCCCGAAGGCCACCTCGTCGCCTTCTCCCTGCGCGACCTGGCCGACGAGCTCAAACCGATCGGCACGCTACTGACCCTGGACTCGGTCTGGCAGCGGGTGTCCAACCCGGCCCTGCGCCGCCCCCGGCTGGCGGTCGTCGATGAAGCCTGGTTGCTGATGCAGGAGCCCGCCGGAGCGGAATTCCTGTTCCGCATGGCCAAGTCCTTCCGCAAACGCTGGGCAGGGCTCACGGTCGCCACCCAGGACAGCGCCGATGTCCTCGGCTCCGATCTCGGCAAGGCCGTCGTGGCCAACGCCGCCACCCAGATCCTGCTGCGCCAGGCGCCACAGGCCATCAACGAGATCGCGGCCACTTTCGACCTGTCCGAAGGTGAGCGGCAGTTCCTGCTGTCAGCCGACCGGGGCCAGGGCCTGCTCTCCACGGGAACACAACGAGTCGCCTTCGAGGCGATCGCCTCACCCACCGAGCACCGCCTGGTGACGACCGACCCGGCCGAACTCGCCACATACGCCGAAACTGACACTCTCGCTGAGACCGAGGACACGTACCTGACCCTCGAGTCCGACGACGCCGTCGACGACTGCCAGTCCGCGGACGGCCTGATGCCGAGACCTTGATCAATCGGGGTTCCATAGTCATGACTGTCGCCGCCTGACAGGCGTTCGCCCAAGACCTGGCCACGGCCCTGTGGGGCGCGACGTTCACCGAGGTGGGTGACTCGGTTTCGACCGGCCTCCCTGGCCTCGGCGATGACGCAGTGGAAGTGCCGGTCGACCGCGCGTGGAGAGGTCTCCACACCAGACGCCGCTCAGACGATCGCACTGCTGAAGAGGGCAGGTTTCGATCCCCGACCGAGTTAAGCATGGCGACAGTGAGGCGGCCAGGGCAGCAGCCCGGTGCAGGTGCATCCCCATCACGCGTGGTTGACGTGATCGGGATGTGGCTACGAATCTGCCACGACGTTACCCATGTCCATACGACCGTGCACGCCCTCCCGCCCCTGACTGCCGTCCGGGATCCGAAGGCATCTGCCAAACTGAAGGCCGCCCCGACACTCCGGCTGACTGATGCGATCGACTGCCGGAACTTCTTCACCTCGGTGTTCAGGGGCACGGCCGAAGCCGCCGCCGGGTATGTGGGCCAGCCAACGCCGAAAGTGGGAAGAAGTGCCGCGTCTGCTGCTGGGCCTTCATCCTTCGCTGGCCAGGAAGCCGCCGAAGCCTTGAGCGGCAGCTCAGGCGGCGATTCCGGGTATGGCGCGGGCGCGGTGGATGAACTCGCAGACCCGCGTCAAGCCCGGCGGGCCCTGCGGACGGGCTTGGCAGGCACTACCCGAGGATGCCCACGGATCGGTGGCCGAGCTCCCGAGCAAGTCAAGAAATTCCCGATTTACACCGTAATGTTCGGAACGCCCTTGGCATCGAGCATCGAGGCAACTCGGGCGGTGTGCTTCTGGTGAACTGCGCACACGAGGAGCCGCTGGGCACGTGAGCCAGCGACATAGAGGACACGTCGAGCCTCGGTGTTGTGGTCGCCTTCCCAGTCGTCCAGGACCGTCCGCTCGGTTACGCGGTTCACCCGCAGCCTGTCCGGCAACACGAGCACGACTCCAGGGAACTCCATGCCCTTGACGCCGTGGACCGTGGAGTAGCGGATCGAGGGGCTGTTGCCGAAACTGGCGACGCCGGCCCAGGCCCCCTCGGACGGCGCTTTGAACAGGTTGCCCAGGTCGCTGGAGGTCGGGGCCGACATGTTGCCCCAGTCGGCCGTCTTCAAGGTGTCGCGCACCGAGGCAGCAAAGTCACCCCGGGTCTTTCCTTCAGCGTCGAGGCCCAGGGCCAGTCGTACCGCGAAGTCCTCCAGCCACCGCGGATCGACACCGACCTCTTCGCAAACCGAGGCAAAGCTGTGGTACTGCATTTGCCGTCCCACGGTCAGCGCCGCCAGGATGGACCGCTGGACTTGGTCGACGACTTTCTTGCGAGTCTTGGGGTCGGTCTCCCGTGACCGGAGTTTGGAACCGGCGATTGCGATGGCCAGCACCCGGTTGTTCCCGCCACCATCCAGGCTGACCGCTCCAGCCGCCTTCATCCCGTGGGCCTCGGCATGCGACAGGACAACGAGGTCATCCGCGACCAGCTTGTACTGCTCGGCGATGTCCAGCGCTGTCGGCACGATCTGGTCGAGCGCTGAGAACTCGATCAGGTGGACCGGGGTCTGCACTATGGAGTGCTCTCCGCGAGCTGTCTCGACGAGTTGGCCAGACCTCAGCCCGCTGTTGAAGGCGACGATGGCCGGTGAGCTGCGCCAGTTGTCTTCGAGCTTGAGCTGGACGGGCAAGCTGGCAGCGAACTCCTGGACGGCGGCAGGTGTCGCGTTCCGGAACTCGTAGATCGACTGGTCGACGTCGCCGACCATGACCACACGGACGCCGCAGTCACGAAGGAACTCCAGGATACGAAGCTCTTCCCGGCCGCAATCTTGAGCCTCGTCCACGATGACCTCGGCGAAGCGAGCCGGAAGCAGCCCTTTAAGCAAGGCCCGCTCTTCGGCGCTGTGGAGCCAAAATGCGGCCAAAACGCGGGCCGCCTCACAGGTGATCGTTCCGGCTCTGAGGAGCCGACCAAAGATGTGCGAAGCGTTGGCTTCCGCTTCCTGCTTGCGCTGCGCCAACATTCGGTGCGCCCCAGCATCCCCGAAGTCCTGCGGCACTCGGTTCAAGTTGAGGTGAGCCCGACCATCTGGATCAAAGTCGAACCACTTCAGCTCCAGATTCTTCGTCCGCCCCATATCCCGCAGGCGAAAACTCGTACTGGCCACGTCTTGCCAGGACTGCACGTAGTTCGGTTTCCGGTTGTAGGCCTTCACGTACAGCGGGGTGACGATGAATCGGTGGATAAAGGTGTCGAACGTGCCCACGAAGTGGGGCGCCCGCAAGGCCTCCGCCTGACTGCCGCAGCGACGTCGGACCTCGTCCACCGCGGCGTTGGTGAAGGAGATCAGGGCGATTCCGCGTCGGGGTTCCTCGGCGGTCCGTTTGAGGAAGCGGGCGACCATGGCACGGGTCTTGCCAGCCCCAGGACAGGCTGCTGTGAAAAGGCTGGCTTCGGCATCGACGAGCGCCTGCTGGCCGTCGGTGAGCTTCAACTCGTTCAACGTGCCTCACCTGAAACGTCCCCCAGTACGCCTCGGATGGCGTCGTCCAGGTACTGAGGGGCCTCGAAGTTCCCTCCGTTGGCGATTGCCAGGGCCACGTCGTGCGCGAACTCGCCCTTACCGATGAACTTCTTGTGCTTGCGGAGCTTGAGGTAAAAGCCCCAGGGACCGCCCCGATCGTTGTCGAGGATCTCCTTCCACTTCTTCTTGGAGTTCGGCTTCTGCTTCAGGAAGGCTGCCCTGAGCAGTGGCTCATTGACCTCCGGCCCGAGGAGATCGGCCTCAAGTGTGTGCGGAGCTTCAGCGACGATGAGGTGCTCGGCGGCCCCAATCGACTCAGCGTGGGAAGTCAGCCGGTCCTTACGGTTGTTCACCGCGGTGTCGTCATCGTCGTCTTCCGGCTCGTCCTCGCCAGCTTCAGCGTCCGCTTCAGGCTCATTCCCCGTTGGGGTAGCGGCCGTCGGCTCCTGGGACTCGCCTTGGCCGTCCTCGGACTTCCCTTCCTCGGTCTTCTTCTCCTTGGGGATGTCCGGGTCGCCGTCGGTGATGACGGTCAGCTTGTCCAGCAGCCGGCACCCGTTGACTTCCGACAGCAGCAGCGTGATGTACGGGGCGAAGTCGACACTGCCGACGTTGATGATCGTGACGCTGTGGAAGTCCCGGCGCTGTTTGGTGTTGTCCTCACCACCGAAGACGCAGTGGCGGGCAATCACTGGCAGCAAGACCGCCTCAGCGATGCCTTCGACGAGGATGACCCGGCGGGCGAAGAGCAGGCCGGCCCGAGTGGCATCGAGATACTGGTTGATTTTCCGTCGCTCGTTGTCAGTCAGGGCGAGCTTGGCCAGCGGGAGCGCCTGGGTCTTCCGGCGCAGGATCTCCTTCTCCTCGCCCTCCTCGTCCTGGACGGTCTCCTTGTCCACCCGCGTGCGCAGTGCCACGACGTTCTCGATGCCGACGCTACTGGCCAGGTTCGGTGAGTGGGTGCTGGCGATGACCTGGATGCGTCCGGCCGGCCCTTGGGCGTCGTCCTTGAGGGAAGCTTCGGCCTGTTCCCGAAGGTAGTCCAGCAGGACGGCCTGGAGCTGCGGGTGGAGGTGAGCCTCGGGCTCCTCAACGAGGAAGAGCGTCAGCTCCATGTGCTGGGCGTTGCGTAGTTCCAGGATGACCGTCGCGATGAACAGCAGGTTGGCGTAGCCCAGCCCCGACTCGGTGAGGTCGGCTGGCCGGATGCCGGCCTCAGCCATCTTCACCCGCAGGCTGCGTGCCAGGCGATGCAGCTCATACTCGGCGAATGTGACCTCAACTGTCTGCCCGCGGACAGAGTCGGTCAGCTCCCCCAAGTGGCCCTGGATCTCCTTGGTCGTGGCGGTCAGGACGGGATGTTTCTTGAGCTCCGTGAACGAGTCGTTTGCCTGCGCTCGGAACTCTTCCTGCTCGTCTTCTTCGGTGAGGTAGCGGATGATCCGTAGGAGCCGGTTGCCGTCCGAAGAGTCCAGCTCGCGCTGCGCGTCTCTAAGCGGCGCCAGGTAGACGTGCGCGATCTGCTCGCGCTTTTCGGGCTCGGCGTCTGGCCCATCCACCGGACCCGCGGTCACGGTCGGACGCATCTGCTGCCGGACCATGTCCCGCTTGTACATCGTCGTGTACGCGGCCTGGTTCGATTCCACGTCGAGTGCGGTGATGTAGTGAGCACGCTGAGCCGTCGACAGCTCGTCGTACGTTGCGCGGAACTGAGCCTCGTGGCCTTCGCGGCCGTGGGAGAGGTCGACCTCATCGAACCAGCGCGTGGCCCGGCGGTTCAATGGTGTAGTGGCCAGCCGGAGCGCTTCGATGACGTTGGACTTACCGGAGTTGTTCTCACCCACGAGCAACGTGATGCCGGGTTGGAAGTCGACCTCGATCTCATAGCACGACCGGAAATTCTTGATACCGAGTTGCCGCAGGTACATTCCGGCTTTCGGCTCATCCTGGCTCACTAACGCGCCCCCGCTAATCCATGAAGCCACACAATCGGTCACCCGCACCATGGGTCACCTAGAGCAGCTCCTGTGCACTCTGTCACATGACCCGCACTGCGTTCAGATGAACCAGCAAGTAACACCAAGTGGCTTTAGTCACGTTGCGTTGCTACGGTCTTGCAGGTCATCAACCTAGCCTTATGGCCTTGCTGTTGGGGCTGTTGTGCAGGGCGATGACTCGGGCTTGGAGGGTTGCGAGGGCGGCAGGTGGGGCGATGTCCAGTGGGATGCTGTTGCCGTGCGCCTCGAGCAGTCTCCTGATCTTTAGCAGGGTGCGGTGCATGGCGGCCCGGCTGCTGCCGAAGAGCACGGCAAGGGGTTCGCGGCCAGGTTGATGCGCAGATACAGCACGGCGGCCAGAACCTGGTCGGGGAAAGCGAGCCGGCGCGGGCGGCCGCATCTGGTATCGCCGTCCGTGGCCAGGGTCTGGGTCAGCTCGTCCAACTGGCGTGGGGACAGTCCGGTCAGTGCGGGTCGAACAGCAGCGTTCCGCTCGTGGCAGGCCGAGGTCGACGCCGAACGCCAGGCCCATCACCAATCGAGGGCACGCCCCAGTCTGCGGCTGATCACTGGCAACCGGCCGGAGAGCCGGACAACGCAGAGGAACTGCGTGCATCCCAGCACCGAGACCGCGCCGCCTGACAGCAACTCTCCCCTGACTCCCTCCTCGTGAAAGGTCGCATGCCATGCATCGCCCCGCTGATCTCGTCCTTCCCTCCCCGTTGTTCCTCGCCGCCTCTTCCGACTCAGAGGTGCCGGATTCCCCGATCGGGGACTACCTGCGCGACCCTTCCGGCGCGATGCACGCCGTACTGGCCCACATCCACAGGTGGGTGCTCGCCTGGGCATGGATTGCCGGTCCTGCCGCGGTGGCCACTGCTGTGACGCTGGTCTGGGGGCGCTGGTGGTGGCTCCGTCGCTGCCGTCGGCGTCTCGCCGCTGACGCGCGTGTCGTTCAGATCCTGCCCCCGCCGATGGTGGACGCCGCAGGGGCAGCCGCGCTGTGGGCGAACCTGGTGGGTCTGTTGCGTCCGGCCTGGCGCCGGTGGCTGACCGGCCAGCCACACCTGGCTTTCGAGTACCTCTTCGACCGGGAAACCGTGCGCCTGCAGGTATGGGTGCCCGGCCAGGTCCCGCCGGGCATGCTCGAGCGGGCCATCGAGTCCGCCTGGCCCGGCGCCCACACCCGAACCACCCCTGCCGCCGCACCCCTGCCCATCGCACCGCCGCCGGGGCAACGACTCCTCACCGCCGCCGGCGAACTGCGACTGGCCCGCAGCGAGGCCCTGCCGATCCGTACCGATTTCCCCGTCGACCCGGTGCGCGCTCTGCTCGGTGCACCGACCGGCTTAGGGCCGCAGGAGCGGGCGGTGGTGCAGGTGCTCGCCCGGCCGGTGACCGGCCACCGGGTGAAGAAGGCCCGCCGGGCAGCCCGGCACGCGCGCGCTGGACAGTCGGCCCGGCCGATCAGCAGCCTGCTGGACCTGCTCACCCCCGGCCTTCGACCCCGCCCACGTGCCCGGCAGGGCGCCACGACCCTCGACCCGCAGACTGCTCTGGAGATGGCCGCCGAGGACCGCGTGATCGTGGCCAAGCAACGCGGCGCCCCTTACGAAACCCGCATCCGCTACGCGGTCACCAGCACGGCTCTGGACCATGCATCGGCCGACGACCAGGCGAAGGTACGAGACCGAGCCCGCGGCCGGAGCCACGCCATCGCCTCCGCATTCGCCGCCTTCACCGAGCACAACTACTACCGCCGCACCCGGCTGCACGCCCGCCGCGCGCTACCCCACCTGGCCGAACGACGTTTGAATAAGGGCGACTTACTGTCGATCCCGGAGCTCGCCGCGCTGGCGCACCTCCCCTGGGACGAGACGGTCGCCGGCCTGCAGCGGGCCGGGGCACAGGCCGTGCCGCCCCCGCCCGGCGTCGCGACGGCGGGAGCGGCGGTGCGGCCGATCGGGCTGACCGACAGCGGCCATCGGCGCCCAGTCGGGTTGCGTGTCCCCGATGCCCGGCACCACCTGCACATCCTGGGCGCCACCGGCTCGGGCAAGAGCGAGCTGATGGCACGGATGGTCCTCGCCGACGCCGAAGCCAGTCGCGGCGTGGTCGTCATCGACCCGAAGGGCGATCTGGTCAGCGACCTGCTCCAGCGGCTACCAGTCGAGCTCGGGGAGAAAGTGGTGCTCTTCGACGCCGACAGCAAGACCCGCCCGCCTGTACTCAACCCCCTGGAAGGAGCAGACGGACCAAGCACCGTCGACAACCTGGTATCCATCTTCTCCCGCGTCTACGCCGCCTCTTGGGGACCGCGCACCGACGACATCCTGCGCGCCTCACTCCTGACCCTGCGTGCCCAGCCCGGGACCCCGACCCTGACCGACCTGCCCAAACTGCTGTCGAACACCGCATTCCGGCGGCGGGCCACCAGCCAGCTCGACGACGAGATCCTCAAAGGCTTCTGGACCTGGTACCAGGACCTGTCCGCCCCCTCCCGCGCCCAGGTCACCGCCCCACTGATGAACAAACTGCGCGGCTTTCTTCTGCGCCCGTTCGTCCGCCAGGCCCTCGCCGGCGGTTCCTCCACTGTCGACATGAACGACACGCTCAACGGCGGGATCTGCCTCGTCCGCATCGCCCAGGACGCCCTCGGCGCGGAGACCGCGCACCTGGTCGGTTCCATCATGGTCGCCCGCACTTGGCAGGCTGCCACGGCTCGCGCCCGGATCCCCCAGACCCAGCGACACGACGCCTCTCTCTACGTCGATGAGGCGCACAACTTCCTCCACCTGCCCTACTCGCTGGGCGACATGCTGGCCGAGGCCCGCGCCTACCGGCTGTCGATGACGCTCGCCCACCAGTACCTGCGCCAGCTCCCCAAAGAGCTGGAGGAGGGCATCAGCACCAATGCCCGCACAAAGATCATCTTCAACGCCAGTCCAGAGGACGCCCGGCATCTGGCCCGCCACACAGAGCCGCGGCTGACCGCACACGACCTGTCCAACCTCGATGTCTTCCACGCCGCGGTCCGCCCCGTGCTCCACGGAGCCGAAGCCCCCGCCTTCACGGCAGTCACGGAAAAGCTCCCGCCCCCCGTACGGGGACGGGCCAAGCAGATCCGAACCGCCGCTTCCCGCAACGCCCGGCCGAAGTCACGCGCCATGGCACTCCATAAGGGTCTAGATGCTTCTCCCCAGGTCGACCCTCGCCGCACGACCTGACATCCAGCCCACTTGGGGCCCACGCCCATTCGACCGGCCACCCACAGCCTGGCCCAAGTCACTCCCGAGGGCCTCTGCGCATTACAGATCTGGCGGTGACCATTTCGTGATCAACAGAACCGCTCCTCAGCGCGCCCTGCACAGCCACACGACAGGGCACCGCTCCAAGCACCCCACAACCACCTTCGACAGCGTGACCACCCCCGACCGTCACACCGATCTCTCCCCGGCGCCTTGGCTCCCCTCAGATGCCGAGCCGACAGCTCCGGCTTCATCATTCATCGCGGCCCAGAGGTGAGCCATGGCCAAAATCGGCACTGCAATCCTGGGAGCGATACTCCTGGTCATCACTCTGGCCGCGGCGGGAGCAAGCAGCGCACTGTCGGTCCTCGGCGGTAGCGGCGGCAGCCAGCCCAACCGCACCGCCCTTGCCGACATACCGCCCAGCTATCTCGCGCTCTATCAACAAGCGGCGACAACCTGTCCCGGGCTGAACTGGTCGGTGCCGGCCGCCATCGGCAAGGTCGAGACCGACCACGGCCGATCCACCCTGCCGGGGGTACACAGTGGCTCCAACAACAAGGGAGCCGAGGGCCCGATGCAGTTCCTTCGACCGACCTTCGACGCGACCACCGCCAAGCACCCGATACCGCAGCGGGGAACACGAGCTCCCTCGCCGTACAACCCACGCGACGCGATCTACACGGCAGTCGCCTACCTGTGCGACTCCGGCGCCCGAGACGGACGCAACCTTCACCAGGCGATCCTCACCTACAACCCCGCCGAATGGTACGTCTCGAAAGTCCTCGCTCAGGCGCAGGACTACCAAAGCACCTCAAGCCTCGGCGGCACAGCGAAGGCAAATCCCTCCGCCCGCGAAGCGATCAACTACGCGCAAGGCCAGCTTGGACTCCCATACGTATGGGGAGGCAACGGCCCGGCAGAGGGGGATACGGGATTCGACTGCTCGGGACTGACCAAGGCTGCCTACGCCGCCGCAGGCATTTCCCTGTCGCGCACAGCCGAAGAGCAGTTCCGGACCGGCCCCCAGGTCGGCAAAGGTCAGCCGCTGATGTCTGGCGACCTCGTCTTCTACGGCAACCCTCATGGGGGCATTCACCACGTCGGTCTCTACATCGGCGACGGCAAGATGATCAACGCACCGAACTTCGGCGAAAAAATCAAGATCGCACCCTATCGCTACGAAGGCGACGACTATGCCGGTGCGACCCGACCTGCAAGCTCCGCCTCCAGCAGCTCTGCCTAAGAAGCCGTTGTCTTTCCGAGCGTGACGGGTGCGTTTCTGCTGGTCAGGTGTAGGTGGGGTGTTTCGGCGGCAGGGACGAGGTGTCGTGTCGTCCTCTTCGGTGGAGGTGCCGGGATGCCGTCGGTGATGGGGTTGCTGGAGGAGCGGGAACGCGCCGCTCGGGAGCGGGTGGAGGTTCTCCAGGCCGAACTGCAGGAGGCCGAGGCTGTGTGGCAGCGGTTCGTGATCGCCCGTGAGACGGTGGGCGAGGTTCTGGCGGAGCCTCGCGGCGGCGCGGATGCGCCGTCGGCCGCGGTGGCCGGCGGAGAGTCGGTGCAGGTCACGGCGGCTGTGCCCGGTTCGGTGGTGCCGCACTGGCGGGAAGGGCTCGCCCCGACGGTTCTCGCGCCGGACTACCAGCGGATCATGGATGTCCTGGCAGATGGGGGCGGAACCGGCAGGGGAGCGATGGACTGCCGTCAACTCGCGGTGTCCCTCGGGCTGGAGCCCGTCCCCGCGAAGGTCGAAGGGGTGCGGTCGAAGGCGAAGCGCCTGACCGCGCGGGGGTGGCTGGCGGAGGAAGATCCGGGACTGTTCAGCGTGCCCGTCGCACGAGCCGGCGGCTCATGACCATGCTCATCGACCACCGGATCACCGCTTCCGAGGTGTCGGTGCGCGTCTCGTAGTCGCGGGCCAGGCGGCGTGAATGCATCAGCCAGGCGAACGTGCGCTCCACCAGCCACCTCTTGGGCAGCACGGTGAAACCGCTGGAGTCGTCGCTGCGTCTGACCACGGTCAACGCGACGCGCAGGACCTCGCGGGCGAAGTCGACGAGCCGCCCGGTGTAGCCGCCGTCGGCCCACACCCGCGTAACACGCCAGTGCCGCTCGTGCAGGCGGGCCAGCAGAGTCTGGCCCGCGTCCCGGTCGGTGACCGAGGCCGCGGTCACCATCACGGCCAGCAGCAGTCCGAGAGTGTCCACCAGGATGTGCCGCTTACGGCCGTTGACCTTCTTCCCGCCATCGAATCCCCTGGTCGCGGCAGGCACCGATGCGGCTCCCCTCACGGACTGCGCGTCGATGATGCCGACCGTCGGCTCCGGGTCCCGGCCCGCATCCTTGCGGACCCGGTCGCGCAGCCGGTCGTGGAACTCGGCAGTCAGGCCCTTGTCGCGCCAGCGCCGGAAGAAGGCATAGACGCGGTCCCACGCGGGGAAGTCCGCGGGCATCGCCCGCCAGGTGATGCCGCCCGCGACCAGGTAACGCACCGCGTCGACCATCTGCCGGCGAAGTACGAGCGGAGTTCGTTGTCGTCCAGCCCTCCGAGCAGGGATGGCCCACCCATGCGGAAGCCGTTCACATGCACAATAGGGAGTACGGCAGATCGGCCCGGTGTTCTGTGCGCGAGCCAGGAGGCCGAAGTCGTGGGAGTCTCGCACTCTCCATCGCCGATCACCGGAACGACAACCCTGCCGGGGGCGTCCAGCGCGGCCCCCTGGGCGAACGGGAGACAGCCGCCAAGACGTCCGCCGAGAAAGGAACCCGCTGGAAGCGCCGGGGTGACTTCGGCGCCCAGGCCCTCGACATCAGGGAAGGACTGGGACAGGCATCGCAGCCCATCAGCGTCCGGCGTGAAGTTGGGGCGCAGTTTGCCGAGCTCACCCGTCACCCAGGCCGCAGAGAGCTGGACGACGCCGGCGTGACCAGCTCCGAGCAGCGGCACCAGATCCACGTCCCGTTCGAGATACCCAGCAGCAAGGGCGACGTGGGACAACGCCCATGCGGCGCCGGGAACGGTTCCCCAGTGGCCCGACGGCTGTTCCTTCACGTGTTCTGCGGCCAGCGGCTGCCGGAGCGTGACGTTGTCCCGCAGATGGAGTTGGCACACCGAGGCGTAGCAGATGGCCCTCCACAGGGCGTCGGCCAGAGGAGCGTTGCCCGCCATCACGCGCCGACCAGGGTCTCGCCAGCGAAGGTGAAGTACCACAGCGGGCGATAGCACTCCCAGGCCGCCGGGCGTAGCCCCATCGGTTTCAAGATCTTCTCGATCTCCGTGCGGGCTTGCAGGTAGTACTCCAGTTCCTGGGCACCTGAGGCGCGAAGGCCGGCCATGATGCGGTTGTGGGCCTGGTAGACCTGGAAGTTGGGAAACTCGGTCACGTAGGGCGCGAGGGCCTCGACACCGCTGCGCAGGGCGTCGAAGTCATCCAGTCCCACGATGTACGTGAACGAACTCCCGTGGCCGGCGGCCACCGCTCGCCTCAGTACCTCGGGCATCCAGGTGGATGTCAGCTCCGCCTTGCTGGCTTTCAGCAGCAGGTCGCGGCGGGTGAAGCACTCCGCGGTGAGCCGGAGCACGAAGGGCCCTATGTCGGCAAGCTCCTCGAATGCCTGCTGAGTGTGCAGCACCGAGGTGAGGAAGCCGAGACGGGCTTCGACGCCGTACTCGACGAGCACCGAGCGCAAGGCCCGCAGGTGTTCGATGGCCGCGGGTTCCCGCTCGAAGCATCCCGTTGAGACGGTGACCTCACGGACCTCCGTAAGGTCCCGCCTCGGGTGTTGCTGCCCCAACGCGGCGAGGAGTTCCCGTAGGTCCTGTTCCTCCGACAGCCGCGGGTCTGCTGCCGCCTCCAACGTGTTGGGGCAGAAGGCACACCCGACGCAACGGCTGCGTGCGTTCGGGTTGAGCGTCAGAGCGGTGCCGTTGTCGCGGAAGTAGCCACCGACTGCCTCGTCGGCATCGACACGCTCCACGATGCCGACCGGGACACCCCCCAGCAACAACTGCCCGTCCTCCACCAATCGGAACGGTGACTCCTCGGCGTTCAGCGGGACGATGAGCTGCCAGGGCACCGAGCGCGCGCTGTCCAGTCGAACCTGCAAGCGCGCGCGGTGACGCGGGGCCTCCCCGTTGATTCCGTGGAGGTTGACCGCGATGAGCAGGGCGTCTTCCACAGGCACCCGGTAACGCTGCGCGAGTCGCTCTATGCCCGCGAATGTGGACGTCGCGCTCGCTGGTCCGCCGAGTAGTGCTGTCACGGGCGTGCTCCATCCAAAGGTCGGAGTGGGATGGCTCGTCGGCGGAGCGCGGGGGCAACTCCGCCGACGGCACGCAAGAGATTGCCGTTGCACGGCAGGACGGCGAACTACGCGCCGGGATTTTTGGCGGACGTCCCGGGACGTTTTCAGGCGGCGCCGTGTTCCAGCGCCCGTAGGTGACGCACCAGTGCTGCGCCGTCGGTGAGGTCGGCGAGAACCGTGTCGGCTCCGGCTTGGCCCAGTTCATCCGCGCTGTGTACGCCGGAGGCCACCGCGATGATGTGCGCGCCGGAGTTCAAAGCAGCGCCGACGTCACGCGGGGTGTCCCCGATGAGGACGGTGGGTGTGTCGAGCGGAATGCCATGAGCCGCATGGACCCGCTTCCGAGCGACGTCGACCAAGTCAGCCCGATCAGCTGCGTCTGCGCCATAGGCTCCGCACCCCATGTCGAGCAGCCCATCCAGTCCGAAGGCCCTGAGCTTGACCCGGGCATTCGCCTGGATGTTGCCAGTCAGGACTGAGGAGATCATTTTGGGCTCCGCCGCCACCGCCGTCAGGGCCTCGCGGGCACCAGGAAGATCGCGGCCGCGACGGGCAAGTTCCGCTTCCCGTGCAGCGCCGGCGGTCTCCAGCGCCGTAAGGATCCGCTCCCATGTTGGCAGTTCCAGCCCGTGATCCCGAAACATCCCGCCTAGGATCAGCCGGTCGGTCCGGCCTTCGGTACGAGCCGGATACACCGCGGCACGGTTGGCAGCGCTCTCGAAGGCGGCGGCATAGATCTCCTTGCTGACGCCGGAGTTCTCAATGAGGGTGTGGTCGATATCCCACAGCACGATCAGCGGCACCGGGTCAGCGTAGGCACACGAACAGTTCCAGCCACAACCACGTGCGCCACGTCCAACGCACTTGCGATTCGCCGCCGCACTCGGGTTGGCTTTGCGGAGTGAATGAGCGACTGCGTTCCGCGCTCGTCCAACGGCGCCTGACCGTTGAGGAAATGGCCAGTGCCTGCGCCGTGGACCCCAAGACTGCGAGTCGGTGGGTTGGTGGCCGAGTGCCCCACCGACGGCACCGCTGGACGGTGGCAAACCTGCTGGGCGTCGACGAGGCATACCTCTGGCCCGAGAACGGGCAGGGGACCCAGCGGCTGGGTTCAGACCGCACGGAGCTCGTCGACACCCACCCCAACCGAGCCAGCGTCCCGCGCGACCTGTGGCTGTCCCTCCTCCTGGGAGCGATGAAGCAAATCGACGTGCTCGTCTTCTCGGGTACCTTCTTCGCACAGACGAACCCGCACATCGCGCGGATGCTCCAGGAACGAGCGCAGGCAGGCGTTCGCGTGCGGCTGTGCTTCGGCGACCCGAACGGGGAAGCGGTCCGCATCCGGGGACGTGAGGAGGGCATCGGAGACACGCTCGCGGCCAAGATCAGGGCATCCCTCACGTACTACCGTGACCTCGTCGGTTACCCGGGCTGCGAGGTGCGCCTTCACGACACCACGCTGTACAACTCGATCTTCCGATACGACGACCACCTCATGGTCAACCCCCACATCTGGGGCCAGCCGGCCAGCGCCAACCCGATTCTCCAGCTCCGCCAGACAGATGGTGGGGAGTGGTTCCAACGGTACGGCGACAGCTTCGAGGCCGTCTGGACGACCGCGCGCCTTTGGACGCCCGACCAGTAGGAGTAGCAACCACCGTGGGCAGGACCGAGTACTACCACGACCCCAAGGCCCCCAAGGCCAACACCCTCATCCCCGCCAGCAACATGCTCGTGGTCGACGACGAAGGCGCCGTTCTCCTCCAGCGACGCCGCGACACCGGCCAGTGGGCCCTGCCCGGCGGTGCCCAGGACATCGGCGAGAGCCCGGCCCAGTGTGCGGTCCGCGAGTGCCAGGAAGAGACCGGAATCGTCGCGGAGATCACCGGCTTTCTGGGCGTCTACTCGAACCCGGCGCACATCGTCGCGTACACCGACGGCGAGATCCGGCAACAGTTCGAGGTCGTGTACATCGGCCGCCCGGTCAGCGGCGAGCCCACGGTCAACGATGAAGCGGACGGCGTGCGGTGGGTTCACCCGGACGACCTGCACACGCTCGACATCCACCCGAGCATGCATGAACAGATCGGCCACTACCTGGCCGGGACGTACCCCTATCTCGGGTGACCGCTCACCTTCACAGCTCGATACCGGGCTCGGCCGCAGCCGGTCAGCCGGACGATGGGCCTTGGGTGGGCTGGTGCGGCATCTGACGGACGTACCGCAGTGGTCGGCCGTCAGCTGGTCTTGTCGCGGGAGGGGTGGGTCGAACGAGGGCGTTGGAGGGACTCGCACAGCGATGCTGTCTCCGGGCTGGGGTGTTCACCGAGTTCGGCGAGGGTCGTGGTGAGCAGAGCGAGGGTGCGTGTGACGGCCTCACGATGACCAAGGCGCGCCTGGAGGCGTGCGATTTCTTGGTAGATGACCTCGTTGTATCGGTCGAGCGTACGGGCGCGCTCCAGCAGGTCGAGGGCCTGCTCCGGGTCGGTCTCGTCGATCGTGTGGGCCAGTGCGCTGTAGGCATCCAGCACGTCGCGGCGTAGGGACTCTCGGGGGGCTTCAATCCACTCACCGTTCACTCCTTCCGCGAGGTCGCCGAGGTAGAGCTCGTCGAGACGTTGCACGGCGACGAGTCGGTGCTCGGTGCTGTGGTGCGGTCGAGTGGCGTCAAGGATGTCGTTTGCCTCCCATAGGTCGACGCTGACCTGGTCGCGATCGAGGGCGTAAGCGCCGTCGTCGCGGCGAGCGATCACATCAGTGAGGGTCCCGTGGGTTGCGGTGCGCAGAGCCCGGCGAAGTTGGCTCAGCGTCGCATGGAGGGCGTTGTGCGGACGGTCAGCGGGGGCTTCCGGCCACAGGAGGGAGGTCAGGGTTTCCCGTCGCGCGCCCTCGGGATGTAGTGCAAGGAAGGCTAGGACTTCGCGCTGCCGGGGTGCGAAGGCGCTGGTGATGTCTTCATGGTGGTCGCCACGGCGATACGTCGTTCGGAGGTGGCCGATGACGTTGATCATCAACGGAACGTATGGTCGCGTAGTGCTGGCTGGCGAGGGGTTCTGCTGTTCGCCCCCGTCGGAGGGTTTCGGTGGGTTGTGAGGCGGCGCGTCTGCCCATCGCTGATCGCGTGTGCCGGTGTCGCGTGGCGGCTCGGGGAACGGTGAGTTCGTCTCCCGAGAAGTATGCGGATCGGGAGGCGAGGATGTATGGCTGCCCGGTTCGGACCTCGGCGCGGGCCGTGGGCCAGTGTCGCTGGGCTGGGCGTCGCCGGTGCGGCGGGGGTTCGTCGACAAGGAAGCAGGAGAGTCTGTTGGCCCGCAGGGTGAAGGGGCGGACTCCATCCGGGAGGCGCCATCTGCTTCTGGTGGGGGACGCACTTCTGTTTCGGTCGGGGCCAAACGTTGTGCGCGTGGGGCAGGGGCGTCAGCTTCGCTGAGCAGACCGAGCAGGGCCTGGCTGTCGGGAGATGGCAAGGTGAACAGCCGTGCCTCCGCTAGAGAGTTGGCCGGAGGCCCGCTGGTTGCAGCAACGGTGCCGTCTGAGCGTATGCGGGCCGTTTCTCCGGGGCGCCACTGTCCGAGGAGTACTCCGGCCAGGCCAAGGCTTGAGCCGTTGTCCAGGATGGCTTGCAGGCGTCGCTGGAGATGTGCGACGGGTGTGGCCGCCAGCACGAGTTCTTCCGAGCGGGGGATGTCGCTCGTAGTAGCGGTGTCTTGGCGGGCGCGGGTGAGGAGTTCGGCTTCCATCCTGTCCAGCGCCGCATCCAGGTTGTCGACGATGTGCAGTCGGCTGAGTTGCGGTTGCAGTGGGGCGTTCTCGCCGACCAGCAGGTGGACGTCCTGGGCGGGGATGAGGATGACCGTGGCTGGCCGTGGGCTGTGTCGCTCGGCGAGCAATGTGATGATCAGGGCACGGAAGGCATCGAAGGCTCCGGGGCCGACCAGCCCGAGGCCGCGGGTGCGTGCCAGATCGAGGGCGCGGGCTTGGCCGTCTTTGGTGGCGATAACCCGTTCTGTCCTCGGCGGAGCAGTCAAGACGGGGTGTTCGCCTGAGGCGGCTTCGTGTGTGGGGCCAGCAGACGGGGTGTGTGTGAAGTCTGGGGTGTCGGTGAAGAGGCGTGCTTGGTCGTTGGCGGCGCGGAGGGCGCGAACGGTGGGAGTGAAGACGAGGTCGTCACGCCGGCCGCTGCCAGGGTCGTAGTGCATGCGGCGACGCCATCGCACCGAGAGACAGGCGGCGGTGATCAAGGCAGCCAGGCCGAGGCTGACGAACGCCCCCGTGGGCAAGGAAATCCCAGGCTCGGGATTGGTTTGGTGGGCGGGGTCGTTGGCGGTGCGTGAGGGGGGTCGCGGCGTGGACGGAGCAGGTTGAGTGCTTGGTGCCGCCGGCGTGGTGGGGCGGGGAGAAGGGTCCGGGCTCGCGGGCGAGTGGTCGTCGTGGCCGGGTCGGGGGTGTCGAGGCGTGTCGGGGAGGCGAAGAATCCAACCAGGACGAATGAGTCCTGGCGTGGTCAAGGCTCGTCCGTCCGGCTGGGGATGGCTCTTGTTGAGAATGTAGATCTTCGGCCACAGGTGTCCATCGCCTAGTTCTCGCTCCGCGATGCGCCACAGGCTGTCGTAGATGCCGTCGTGTGGCGGACGTACCACGATCGTGGCCGGCGCGACCTGCGGGGTCTGGGCCTTGGGGCTTGATACCAGTGGGGCCGGTGCTGGCGAGCTGAGAGTGGCCGCGGAGTGGTCGGCCACGGTAGTGGCCTGGGTGGGGGTGCCCGGGAGGGTGGATCGGCTGGTGGCGAGTGTCAGGACAATGGTTCCCACGAGTGCGGTGGCCAGGGCGTGCATTGGATCCGTCGGACGTATCTGCGGCCACGCGATCGTGTGCGCGATGTCGAGGGTGGCGCGGGCAACGTCGAGGACGAAGACGGCCCACGTGGGCCACAGCAAGCACGCCAGGCTGTTGAGGAGGAAGGAGGTGCTCAGCGGCGTGAGCAGCAGGTCTTGGACCTCGCTCCAAGTGGCCAGATGATCCGGCAGCGGCCAGCCGATGAAGCGCACCAGCCCCCAAGGGGTGCCAACCACCAAGGTCAGGAGAAGGAGTGCGGCCAGCAGAGCACGGACTGCTCGGCCGAGCTGACGCAGCCTCTGGTGGCAATCAGGTTGGGCCATATCCGCGTCTCTCACTGTCCGGGTGTGTCGACGCCGTGGCGAGGGCGGGCGGTGCCGGCCCCGGTCACGGTCAGCGTGTCGAGGCCGGCCACTTGGAGCAGTTGCGTGGGCTGTTGCACGGTGATGGCAACTGTCACCGTCTGATCGGTGACCGTCACGGTGCCTGCGTCACCGTTGGTGGCAAGGTAGCGGTGGGCCAGAACACGAGCCTGATCAGGTTGGAGGCGCACCGTGCCGTCGGCCCGGTAGGCGTCCACGTCGATTGCCTGGGCACCGGCGCGGGCGGCTTCCTGTGCATTGCCCAAGGCACGGATCTTCGCAGCGAGGGCCAAACCGCCGTCGAGGGCTAAGAAGCCGTTGCCCTATCGATCACGGTGATCACTGGTTCGAGTGCAGTGACTCGGTTGGGTGATCTCCAGCCGAAGCAGGCATGAAAGCAGGGCCTCCTGCCCAGCTCGGGATTGCTGAAGTCCTTCGAGCGTCAGGAGGCCCTGTGCCGCAGTCTTGCGTTCCGTTGTCCTCGTCGTCCAACTCGGTTGCTCGGTCGTGTGATTGCCTCGCGCACGTGTACGGCAATGCGGGGGATCGTTCGGACAGACGGCCTCGGTATCCGTCGGACATGACGGACGCCGAGTGGGCCGAGGTGCGGGGCTTGCTGCCGGTGCCGGGATGGCTGGAGGGCAGGGGCGGGCAGCCGGAGGGCTACTGTCACCGGCAGATGATCGACGCCATCCGCTACCTCGTGGCCGGCGGCATCACGTGGCGGGCGATGCCTGGCGATTTCCCCGCCTGGGACCGCGTCTACGCCTTCTGGCGGCGCTGGCGGGACAACGGCCTGATCAGCGAGTTCCACGACCGGCTGCGTGACCGGGTCCGCGAGGCCGGGGGACGGGACGCGGAGCCGACGGCCGCGGTCATCGACGCGCAGTCGGTGAAAGCCGCCGCGTCGGTGCCGGCCGCCAGCCGGGGCTTCGATGGCGGCAAGAAGGTCAACGGGCGCAAGCGGCACATCGTGGTCGACACTCGGGCTGCTGCTGGCCGTGATGGTCACGGCAGCGTCGGTCACCGACCGGGACGCGGGCCGGGTCCTGCTGGCCCGGCTGCGGCACAGGCATTGGCGCGTGGCCAGGGTGTGGGCCGACGGCGGTTACACCGGGCCGCTGGTCGACGTCGCCCGCAGCCTCTGGCAGATCGCGCTGACGGTGGTCAAACGCAGTGACGGTGCCTCCGGGTTCACCGTGCTGCCCAAGAGATGGCTGGTCGAGCGCACGTTCGCGTGGCTGATGCGCTCCCGCCGCCTGGCCCGCGACTACGAGAGCCGCACCGACAGCGCGGAGGCGATGATCTGGTGGTCGATGAGCATGGTCATGAGCCGCCGCCTGGCCCGGCAGCCTCACTGAACCTGCCCGGCACCGTCTCGGCCAGCCAGCCCCGCGCGGCCAGGCGCTTGACCTTCGACCGCACCCCCTCGACTTTCGCCGGGACTACCGCCAGACCGAGTGCCGCAGCGAGCTGCCGACAGTCCACCGCCTCCCCGCCCTGGTCGGCCACGATGGCCATGATCCGCCGATAGTCCGGCGCCAGTACGCCGACGTCGAGTCCTTCCCTCCACACCGGCACCACCGAGCCGGGCACCGCACCCACGACCGGCCGCTCTCGCCCATCAGACACGGTCACCGGTGCATCCCCGCGGCCGCTCGGCTCCGCCAGGACCTGCCCGACCGTCTCACGAGCGATCACGAACCGCTCCAACGCGGCCTCCGCTTCCCGCAACTCGGCCTGAAGAACCTCCACCCGCTGCTGGGCAGCACGCTCGCGTTCCTCCAGCAACCCCATCACCGACGGCACACGGCACCTCCACCGAGGAGACAACACGACACGCCATCACTGCCGCACGAGAAACGGACTATGCCTGGCCAGCACAAACGCAGCAGTCACGCTCGGAAAGACAACGGCTTCTAAGCCGGCGAACAGCACGACGAGCGCTGTGATGACGACAACGAATACGACGATCTGTCCGTGATCATCGGCCAGGCCAGGTACCCGGGCAACAGGACTGGCTTCTTGGCTCACGGGGCCTCCTGCGCGGAGTCGGTGGAGGTCGCTGTGGCGCCGCCGGGAGCGTTGCCGCGGTAGACATCGACCGGTACGGCGAAGCGGGCCTGGAGCGTGGTTGTACCGGGAAGCTGGAGCAGGGCGAGGTCGTGCAGGCCGACCGTGCAGGTGAGGGTCACGGCCACCGTCGAGCCGGAATGCAGATTGCCGTGGGTGTCCACAGTGAGGGACTGGCAGGCGATGCCTGCCTGGTCCAGTGCTGCGGCGGCTGTCGAGCGGGCCCGAAGGGCAGCGGTGGAGTGGCTGCGAGCCTGGCTTGCAGCGCGGGTGGCTTGATGAGCTGCGTCCTCAAGGCGCAGTTGTGCGTCGGGCAGCCGCGAGCAGTAGACGAGGAACCACACCGCCAGGATCAGGACCGGGATGATCAAGATGAGTTCGGCCGTCGCCAACCCCTGGTCACTACGGAGGGCCATCACCAGCCCGCGCTGGTGGTTCGACGAGGAGGTAGGTACAGGAGGACGGTTCATGGCGCGGCCTGGTCGGCGGGCTGGAACTTCTCCAGCGGGCCGACCGCTTCTGCGTGGACCGGCAGATGCAGGAACGGCACGACGCTGGCGGCGGTCCCTTCCACACGCACCGAAGCGCTGTTCGTGTCGCGTGTCACGCCGATGCGCACGTCCTGCAGCGGTCCGTTGCCGAGTTGGACCAGGAGGTGTTGGGCGTCGGTCCTGCCGGATCGGGCGGTGCCGTTTTCCACGCGGGTGGTGGACAGGGCGTACGAGGCGGCGGCCTGTGTCATGTGGGCGGCGTGCGCCCAGACGGTGACTTGCGCGATCACCAGGACCAGGGTGAACAACAGCGGAAAAACGAGCACGATCTCGGTGGTAACGGCCCCGCGATCGTCCCGGCCCCGCTCGAACAGTCGACGTCTACCCAGGAAGCGGCCTTGTGAGAGGCCAACGGGGCGAGGTAGGCGCAAGGCCGTGATTGCTGTCATCCGGGTGGCCTACTTGAACCGTATGTTACGGGCCGCGTCCACTATCTCCGGACCGATCAGCGCGCCGACGGACAAGGCGAGCGCGGAGAGGACGGCGATCCAGATCACGGTCTCCGAGGTGTATCCGCGATCATCGTGGGCCAGCTCGCGCAGCCGGGTGGCGGCGCGCGTCAGCATCGAGTTCAGCAGCGAGGGCATAGCAGGGCTCCTTCTCGGCCTCGCGTTCACAGCGAGGTGGTGACGTGGGTGAGGGCGGGGTAGAAAACGAAGACGATGAAGCCGACCGCCATGAGCGCCGCTGGCAACGTCATCCGTTCGGTGGCCGCGTTCGCCTCGGCCTCGGCCTCGCTGCCTCCTTGGTGACGCAGCGCGGCGGCCTTGGCGGCGAGAGAGGTGCGGACTTTGGCGCCTTCGGTGCCGGCCAAGGAGAGCGCGGCGGCGAGTTCGGACAGTTCATTGATGTCCAGCTCATCGCCGAGCTGTCCCAGAGTCGCCCAGGGGGAGGTACGGGTGAGCCGGGCGAGGTCCAGCGCCCGGCCCAGGTGCTGGAAAGCCCAGCCGTGCCCGACCCTGGCCGCGTCCGCGAGCGCCCCGTCAACCCCTGCGCCTCCTGCGAGCAGGAGGTGGACCAGGTTCAGAAAGGCACTGAGCGCGTGGCGGAAGGCGGCCCTGCGTTTGGCCGCTTCGGAGCGCACCATGGCATCCGGTAGGAGGAAGCCGCCCACCGCGAACGCAAGCGCCCCAGCCAGAGGCATGGTCCACGGAAGGGGGCGACCGCCAAGGGTCAGTAGTAACTCGACCACAGCAGGCAGCAGAAGGCCGGTCAGCGCCATGGCCGCCTTCTCGCCTAGGTGGACCTCGACCGAACGCTCCGTGATCGCCAGATCTCTGATGAGCGGCCTATTGGGCAATCCCAGACTCCGCAGGCCCCCGACGAATGGCCGCCCGAGCCACTGTGCCCACCCACCACGGCCGGTACGAGCGACCGGAGGCGGGGCGGGTTCGGTGCGCAGGCGGGTGAGGAGCTCGTCCAGGGGCGGCCGGGGCGGTATGAGCCACACCCCCAGCGCCCACAGCCCCGCGCCCACACCGGCGGACAGCAAGATGAGGCCTGTCACCGGCTCGCCCCTTCGTACTCGATGGCGTCACCCAGTGGTGCTGATTCAGTGAGGAATCGTTCAGGCTTCTCGATCCGGGCCATCCGACGCAGCCAGACGAACCCAACCGTGAAGATCGCACCGACCAGCAGGAGCACCAGCTGCCCGGTGGCAGAGTCGTACGGGCTCAGGAACTCCGGGTTGAGCAGGACCAGTCCCCCGGCGAAGAACAGGGTGGTCGCCACCACTACGCGAACCGTGGTGTGCATCCGGGCACGGCTGGCCTCTACCCGCTGGCGCATCTGGACCTGCGCTCGCGCAGTGGCCGCAAGCTCGCCCAGCAAGGGGGCCAGCTGACGTGCCTGGTGCTGTGAGGCGAGCGTCAGCGCGGCGATCACCAAATCGGCAGTCGGATCGTCCAGGTCGGCCTGCAACCGCCGCAGCCCTTCTGCCAGGCGTTCTCCGCCGGCGAGTCGGGCCGACAGCCCCAGCACGTGGGGGCGGATGGCTTTGGGCGCGGTGTGTGCGGTGGCCATGATGGTCTGCTCCAGGCCGGCTGCGGCAGCAAGGGTGTCGCGGAGCATCTCGGTCCACCCGGCTATGCCCTCGATCTGGGCTGTTTGCTGCTGATCGGCCTTCGTCGCTTCCAGGATGTAAGGCACGCTCCAAGTGGCCATCGCGGCCAGCAGCGCCCCGGCCGCCCAGCCGGTAACGGCCCCGACCAGTACTGCCGCCGCGCCGGCCGCGACCAGCCACCACCGCGTTCGCGATGGATGACGCACCAAGCGGCGGCTACGCCAGCTCCACATTCGGGCACCGGGCGTACGCTTGCCGCGCCAGGCGCTCACCAGCACGATCAGGCCTATGCCCACCCCGAGTCCGCACAGGCCCAGCAGGGCCACATAGCCGTTCATGACCGCCATACCCATTCCGGGCGCTTGAGCAGACCTGCGTCGAACCCGGCGACGGCAAGGTCTCCCCCCACCTCGGCGCGCAGGGGCGCCCCGGGCACCGCTCGACCATCCGGGCCGGGCCGGAAGACTTCGTTGGACACAACCTGTTTGTCGTCCGCGTCGACCACTTCCCGGACCGAGGCAACCACACGGCCTCCGTCTCGCCCCCTATCCAGGTGGACCACAAAATGCAGGGCAGAGGCGAGCAGGAGATTCGTCGCCTCCAGCGGGAGCTTCTCCGGGCCCTGGACCGCGTAGGCGGCCAGTTTGGTGAAGGCCCCGCGGCTGGTGGAAGCGTGAAGAGTGCCCATGGAGCCGTCGTTGCCCTGACTCATGGCGTTGCACATCGGGATCACCTCAGGTCCGCGAACCTCGCCGACGATGACCCGATCCGGCGACATCCGCAGCGCCCACCGCACCAGTTCCGCCTGGGTGACGGCTCCTTGACCCTCTACGTTGGCCTCGCGCGCCTGCATCGCGACCACATCCGGATGCCTCTCGCGGTCGGCGTCCAGGCCGAGCTCAAAGGTGTCCTCGATCGTGATCAACCTCTCCCACGCAGGAATTTCGTTGGCCAAGGCCCGCAGCATGGTGGTCTTCCCCATCACCGTCCCCCCGGTGATCAACACGTTCTTCCGGGCACGGACCACAGCGCGGAGGAAAGATGTCAATGCCTGGTCGACCGTCCCCAGCTCACGCAGCCCATCGAGCGTGACCTCCTGAAAGCGGTGCCGTCGGATCGACAAGGACGGGCGGGTGGTAACCGCCATCACGGCGAAGGCACGCTCTCCACCAGGCAAATGGAAACTGACTCCCGGCGTCCCTCGGTCGAAACGGCGCTCCTCCACTCCCGAGCGCGCGGCCAGATCGCGAATGAGCTCGATGAGCTCGGTGTCCGACCCCGTCACGGCAGGCAGTTGCTCACGGCGGCCGTCGGCGTAGCGCACAAAGACCCGGTCACCGGTGATGTTGATGTTCTCAATCTCCGGGTTGCGCAGCAGCGGCTCCAGCCCTGCCATGCCGAACACTTCATCCAGTACTTGCGCCATGATCTGCGCTTCGGTGTCCGGCGGTACGACACTGCCACCGCGGCCCAACTGGACCCGGGTGTGATCCTCAGCGGCATCGGCCAGGATCGCCTCCGCCTGTCTGCGACGCTCGCTCACCGGAACCTCTCGACGGCCCGCTTCCTCATCAGAAGCCGTTGTCTTTCCGAGCGTGACTGCTGCGTTTGTGCTGGCCAGGCATAGTCCGTTTCTCGTGCGGCAGTGATGGCGTGTCGTGTTGTCTCCTCGGTGGAGGTGCCGTGTGCCGTCGGTGATGGGGTTGCTGGAGGAACGCGAGCGTGCTGCCCAGCAGCGGGTGGAGGTTCTTCAGGCCGAGTTGCGGGAAGCGGAGGCCGCGTTGGAGCGGTTCGTGATCGCTCGTGAGACGGTCGGGCAGGTCCTGGCGGAGCCGAGCGGCCGCGGGGATGCACCGGTGACCGTGTCTGATGGGCGAGAGCGGCCGGTCGTGGGTGCGGTGCCCGGCTCGGTGGTGCCGGTGTGGAGGGAAGGACTCGACGTCGGCGTACTGGCGCCGGACTATCGGCGGATCATGGCCATCGTGGCCGACCAGGGCGGGGAGGCGGTGGACTGTCGGCAGCTCGCTGCGGCACTCGGTCTGGCGGTAGTCCCGGCGAAAGTCGAGGGGGTGCGGTCGAAGGTCAAGCGCCTGGCCGCGCGGGGCTGGCTGGCCGAGACGGTGCCGGGCAGGTTCAGTGAGGCTGCCGGGCCAGGCGGCGGCTCGCGACCATGCTCATCGACCACCAGATCATCGCCTCCGCGCTGTCGGTGCGGCTCTCGTAGTCGCGGGCCAGGCGGCGGGAGCGCATCAGCCACGCGAACGTGCGCTCGACCAGCCATCTCTTGGGCAGCACGGTGAACCCGGAGGCACCGTCACTGCGTTTGACCACCGTCAGCGCGATCTGCCAGAGGCTGCGGGCGACGTCGACCAGCGGCCCGGTGTAACCGCCGTCGGCCCACACCCTGGCCACGCGCCAATGCCTGTGCCGCAGCCGGGCCAGCAGGACCCGGCCCGCGTCCCGGTCGGTGACCGACGCTGCCGTGACCATCACGGCCAGCAGCAGCCCGAGTGTCGACCACGATGTGCCGCTTGCGCCCGTTGACCTTCTTGCCGCCATCGAAGCCCCGGCTGGCGGTTACACCGACGCGGCGGCTTTCACCGACTGCGCGTCGATGACCGCGGCCGTCGGCTCCGCGTCCCGTCCCCCGGCCTCGCGGACCCGGTCACGCAGCCGGTCGTGGAACTCGCTGATCAGGCCGTTGTCCCGCCAGCGCCGCCAGAAGGCGTAGACGCGGTCCCAGGCGGGGAAATCGCCAGGCATCGCCCGCCACGTGATGCCGCCGGCCACGAGGTAGCGGATGGCGTCGATCATCTGCCGGTGACAGTAGCCCTCCGGCTGCCCGCCCCTGCCCTCCAGCCATCCCGGCACCGGCAGCAAGCCCCGCACCTCGGCCCACTCGGCGTCCGTCATGTCCGACGGATACCGAGGCCGTCTGTCCGAACGATCCCCCGCATTGCCGTACACGTGCGCGAGGCAATCACACGACCGAGCAACCGAGTTGGACGACGAGGACAACGGAACGCAAGACTGCGGCACAGGGCCTCCTGACGCTCGAAGGACTTCAGCAATCCCGAGCTGGGCAGGAGGCCCTGCTTTCATGCCTGCTTCGGCTGGAGATCACCCAACCGAGTCACTGCACTCGAACCAGTGATCACCGTGATCGATAGGGCAACGGCTTCTCAGCTCGGATCTGCTCGGACAGTCGCGCAGACAGCTCCCGACGCAGCTTGCGTCGCAGTTGTTCCACAGGAGAATCCACAGGCACTCCGGCGCCGACGAGATCTGCCGGTCCTGGAAGTCTCACTCCCGGTTTCCGTTGTTCCTCCCCCGGCGGGTCGCCTGACCCGGCCGGAGTAGACCAGGAAGCCTGCTCATCGCCGGGCTGCATCATCAGGAGGTACCCCTTTCGGTGAAGGCATCGGTGCCCTCACCCGCCGCGTCGGCGGGCTGAACCGCGCTACTGCTCCAAACCAGGGCAGACGATGGCCGCCCCAGGCAGTGGGCTCGGAACGGGCGTGGGCGGACACCAAGGCGGCGATGTCCACGATGGCCTGCCCCAGAGCGGAACGAGTCGGTGTCGCACGCCGGCAAGGCAGCCCCGCGCAGGCCCCAGCGCCTTTCGGGTCCTCCGGGATATGCGCCAGGACATCGATCCCCAGCGCCCTTGAGACCTCCCCCGTCGAACAGCCGTCACCGACTAGCACGAAACACGGGCGCCGCGACCAGTGCGCTGCCTCCTCGAGTCTCACCGCGACGTGCGACAGAGCGTCATCACGCGCTCGAGCCAGGAGCAGCATCACGTCTGCCGCCCGCACGACGGCCATGGCCGGGGAGTCGGGATCAAGTCGTCCGCAGTCGGCGATCACCGCGGTATCCGGCGTGTCGGCCGACCGACGCAACACCAACGCCTGGGCGTCGCTGATCTCGCCGAGCGCTGCTCGTGTCTGTGCAGCGCCTAGAGGCCCGGCCACAACCGGGAGCCCGCCGGGGAGCCGTTGGGTGTGCTGCCACACCAGGCCCGGATGTGCAGAGCGGCGGGCTGCAGCGGCCAGGCTCACCAAGCCCGGCGACAGCGCCAGGCGGAATCGGGCCAGCAGATCGCCTCCGGCAGGATCACACTCCACCACCACCGGTCGCTCCCCGGTCGGCCATCGGGCCCCCATCGCCACGCACGTGGTCGTCACCCCTGGTGAACCCTTCAGGCTGCAGACGGCCACGAGCGTCACAGCGCTTCCTCACGTACCAGCAGCACACTGACGCTGTCCGAGGGAAGAGCCGCTACCTCGCGCGCCTCGTCCTCACCGAGTTGCAAGGAGACGACCGCCGTCTGCCCGCGCTCCTTGCCCCACACCGCGACCACCGTCGCGTACCACACTGGGGACGAGGGCTTCGGTAGCGGAGGCTTCGTGGAGTCTCCCCCGGGTTCCGTCACCTGCACCACGGCAACCCGGCTCCCCCGCTCCAGGGCCGAAGGAAACCTCCCCTCCTTCAACCCCACGGCGACCACAGCCTTCCCTCGCGGTGGGATCTGCCGCTCACCGAGCACCGACTCCGTCAGCAACGTCCCCCTGGGCATGCTGTAAGCCACCGGGCGCCCGACGACCTGGTCGGTCGATCCAGCGGAGATCGCTACGAGCCCACTGCCTCGGGCGAGGTTCACCTCCCGCAGGTCTTGTTCCATCAGCGTCTGTCCCACCGTGACCGGGTGTGCTAACGCCAGCGCTGCCTGCCGGTGCCCCAGGTTCAGGGCCATCACTACACCGCCCGCCGAACAGCCGAGTACCAAGAGCGCGCCCAGCGGGAGGTACGACACGCGGCGTCGCCACCGACCGCCGACTAGCCGGGACGGTTCCGCCTTCGCCTCTGGGCGTCGCGGTCCAGAATTTCTGCCCTCTGGGAGCGGGGCTTGCGGAGGGAGATACGTTCGCGTGCTCATCAACAACCGCCTCCTGGCACAGGCCACCGAGCCGGGCAGCCCGGTGATCACAAAACTGTTGTGGGTGATATCGCCCTCCCCCGATCGCCAGGAGAGAGGCAGACTCATTGGTCGTCAGTGTTGACTGCCTGGCTTTCCGTGACGCGGAACAAGGCATTCGAGGTCGCCGTCAAACCTGGGAAGGCGCCGGATTCACCAGCTCCGGACCAGGTCACCGACCAATGCATGGTCGCCGACACCCGATAGGCGTTATCCGGCTGCTCAGCCGAGGAGGAGTGGTAGGTGTATCCACAATCCGGTGACGGCTTCCTAGGATTCGCATCCTGCCGGGACGCCTCGCTCGAACGGTAGGGCGTACCAGGCCCATGACATACTTCCGAACCGCCGTCGCCCATCGACCACTCCACGGAGGTCGGCCGCGCCACCGCGGTCACCGACACCCCCGGCACCGACGCCGTCGCCGTCACCTTCCGCCAAGCGTCGCGCTCCAGCCACAGCCACGTGGGCAAGGTCACCAACTGCTCGTCCGCCGGGCTCGCCTTGATCTTCGGTGAAGGCAATCGGAGCTGGCTGCGGGCCTGCTCTGCCAACGCGGCCGGAGCTGCCGGGGGGCCGCCATCAGCCTGCGGCCCATCGGGAATCCACACCGGGGGCCGGTAGAGCGCGTCACGTGTACCGCCCGCATCGCACTTGTACACATACCAGGCCCCGTCTTCACCGGGCTTCGGCTCCGCAATCGGCCCGACCATCGGGCGCCGAGCATGGGCATGGAACGCCGCTGGCTGAGCCACCGGGATGCCGCCGACCGTGGGGCCGTGGTGGGAGACCGTTTGAGCGTCCGCGGGCGGCTTGTAGTCGCTGCGTCGATAGGAGCAATCAGACCGATTGAAGTCAGGATTGGAACTCTCCGGTTCCTCCCGGCGACGGCTGCCGTCACCTTTTCCGCCGCCTCCCCGTTGCGGCGATTCGCCAGCTCCTTCGCGGCCCGGGCTGTTCTTCTGCGGGCCCCTTCCCGCACCCAAGTCGCACCCCGGGTGCGGGTTCTGCGTGCAGTCGACAGAACCCCACGAATCATCCGACAGAGCCGGCCCCGCACCTGCCATCACTACCGCCAGCGCCAGGCCCACTGCGACCGGTGGTCGCCTCAACACGAGCCGACCTCCTCAACAGCGAAGCGTGTAACCTTCCACTCGCCGTCGGACTGTCGCTTGACCTCGGCCGTAATCGACCGGCGCCCGCCGGGCTTATGGTCAACGAGTTTGCCGCTATCGGCCCGATACTTCAGCCAGTGGGTAGAGTCCCCGCAGTCGGAGATCAGCACCGTATTCGGATCCGCAGGAGGATCCATCGAAGTCACCTTCGGGTAATTCTTCGGCCTTCCCTTGTAAACGAATCCATTGAGGTGGTCCGCATACATGCCTCGCGAGATCGTCAACAGCGCATCACCAGTGGCGTACCTCGACAGCCTCGGAGACCGCCAGTCCGACGTCGTTCCCGCCTCTGCCATGCCCCGCCACATGCCGATGTACGCTGCGGCTGCTTGCTCACGCGCCGCGGACAGAGATGACGGCGAAGCTGTCGCCCTTGGACTCGGCGTGTGGCCCGCATCCGTAGCGGAGCCGCTGCCGCGGCCAGTTGGCCCATTTGAATTGCACGCCACCATGATCAACGTCGCGGAAACCCCGAGGGTCGCCCAAATGGCTCGACGGCCGCGCGACCTCCGTGGTCCTTCTATTCGCATAGCCACACCACCTCAGGAACAGATTTCGCCACGACCGACGAACAGATCTACGTCTATCGCGCCTTCTCGTTCCAACTGCAAGGTGCAGCCGAACCATCTCAGGGACTAACTTCAAAGTCCGAGCGAGGATGCATGTGATTTATCCGATTTGGCAGGCCTGTCGACAGAAGGGGAGACACCGCCACACCAACGCTCCTGGAGCCAGCCGACCCGGTCGCACGCCTTACTCCCCTTTGGAGCAATTGATGGCCAGTGGTGGCAGTGGTCGATCGTTTCCAAACCGTGCGGACAACCGTGCACGGCCGAGTACTACGACGTCCCAGGGGCCCAAGGCCAACACCCTCATCCCCGCCACAACCTGCTCGTGGTCAACGATGAAGGCACCATCCTCCTGCAGCGATGTCGCGATACCGGCCAGTGGGCCCTGCTCGGCGGAGCCCCGAGACATCGGCGAGAGCTCGGCACACTGCGCGGTGCGTGAAAGCGAGGAGGAGACCGGCGTCCTCGCGGAGGTCACGGGCTTCGTCGGCGTCTACTCCAGCCCGATACACGTCGTCGAGAACATCCACGGCCCTGCACACACTCGACATCCACCCGCATATGCACGAACAGATCGGCCACTGCCTGGACGGCACGCACCCCTACCTCGGATAACCGCTCCTTCTCACAGGCTGACGCCGGCCTCGGCCGCAGCCGCCCGCACCCGATCCACGCTCGCGTGGATGCACGGCGTCGCCCTGCGGATGAAACGCCCCACGACACTGTCCTCCCCGTAGCGCCCCAAAATCTCGTCCAGCCGCTCCTGCAGCGTGGTCGGCACGCCGTCCGGCGTCGTGGTCATATCGCAGTAGACGAGTGCGTCTACGAGCAGCGGGTCGTCGAGAAGCGGGAACTCGGCGGCCAACTCCTCTTGGAGCCTGCGTTCTTCGGCCTCCAGCAACGCGTACGTGTGGTTCGCCACCAGCCGGACGACGCGCTCGTCCAGCACGTGCGCGTCCCGGAGGTATCGCGCAGCATCAAGCGGATGAAACCCGGTATCGACAAGCGCCGGCGCGTACCCGATGTCGTGCAGCACGGCCGCGGACTCCAAAACCTCGGCGCTGCTACCGGCCAGCGGCGACAGCATCTGAGCACGAGCCGCAACTCCCTGCGTATGCGCCCATCTACGCGGCAGGCTCTCCTCCAGCAGCTCGCCCGCCAGCCTATAAGCCCATTCACGATCGACCGTTGCCACACAGGGAGGATACGGCAGCGGCGGAAATAACGTCCGGACCGGGTTGTCCAAGGTGGTACGCAACGGCGGGCCGGGGAATCCAGCGAGGAGAGGTTTGCGGGCCATCCCGCGGGCGCGGGGAGCAGGTCCCGATCGAGCGCCCGAGTCCGGATGCGATGGGACCACCCCCGCGGGTGAGGGGAGCAGGGTGACGCGTCCGCCGCGACCGGCGCCCGGGGACCACCCCCGCGGGCGCGGGGTGCAGTTGCCCCGGCCCGCCGCATCACGATCAGCGGCCACAACCACCAGCCTGCCCGGACGTCGCACCCGGCCCCGACAGCAACAAGAAGACCAGCCCAAAGCGTGAACCACCGTGAGTGAGGCTGGCGATGCGTATCTCGTCCACTCTTGGCGGGCAGAGCAAAGCCGTATTGGCGTCGCCGCTCTCCCCACGGAGGGTTGCTGCTCAGAAGGGGCGGAATGTCCGAGGTCTGGCGTAAGGTTCCTAGCCGGTGTCTATGACCGAGCAGGGGAGGGCATGTGCACGACGGCGGGGATGCGCAACTTGTGGACGGGCGGGGCCAGACAGTTGGTCAGCTCTTCAAGAACATCAGGTACGGACTGGAGTACTACCAGAGGGAGTACACCTGGACACGCCGTAATATGCAGGAACTCCTCGACGACCTAACTGACCGGTTCCTCGATCAGTGGAAGTCAGGTCACGAACGTGCAGACGTGCAGACCTACCGTCCCTACTTCCTCGGGTCGATCGTCACGTACCAAAGCGATCGCACGTATCTGGTTGACGGCCAGCAGCGATTGACGTCCCTGCTCTTGCTCCTCACACATCTGCGAGGGTTGCTCAGCGTGAACGAGGAGCTGGAGGAGGACGCGCGGGACCTCGAACCCCTCATCCGATCCCGGCAGTTCGGCACGCGTGCTTTCACGCTAGACGTTCCGGAACGGGACGAGTGTATGGAAGCGCTCCTGAAGGGACGGACTGACTTCACGGTGCCAGCGGACGCGTCGCTGTCCGTGAAGAACCTGTGGTCACGGGGGTGTGATCTTGCCGAAGATTTCCCTGCAACGCTCCGCGGGGAGCCACTGCCGTTCTTCGTCGACTGGCTGCTGCACAGGGTCTGCCTCGTGGACATCCGGGCGCACGACCGGGATAACGGCTGGGAGATCTTCGAAACGATGAACGACAGGGGCGCACGGCTGACGCCGCTTGACCTCCTCAAGGGCTTTCTGCTGTCCCATGCGGGCCAAAACCACGCTGAGCTCAACGAAGCCTGGCGGAAGATGCTATCCGGCTTGACGAACGCAGGGGCCCATCCGAGCGACTTCATCAAGACGCTCTTGCAGGCACGCTACGTCGGTCCGGACACGCCCGATCGCGAGAAGATCGACGGATCTTTCCACGAATGGGTTCGCGAACACGCCGAACTCCTCGGGCTGACGCGGCCGGATCAGTTCCGCTGGTTCATCACCGACATCCTCGTCCCGTTCGCCAAACGGTATTCACTCATTCAGCGGGCGACGACGGAGCGGATACCGGCCCTAGAAGCGATCCGCTACAACGCCGATAACGGCCTCACCGCACAGCTAACCTTGTTAACGGCAGCCATGAGGCCGGACGACGATGACGGCATCTTCATCTCGAAGGCTCAGTTGGTCGCTCGGTTCCTTGATCTGGTTCTTGCTCGTCGTATGGCTAACAGCGCTCCGATCCAGAACGTCGAGCTGCTTCCGGAGATCATACGGCTCGTCCCATCCGTGCGCGAGGCAGGGACGTTTGAAGAGCTGGCGAAGCTGCTGGGGGAGGAGGCGGCTCAACTTGGCTATGACTTCTCGGGTATCAACACCTTCAAGCTCCGCGGCGACAACCGCAAGCAGGTGCGTTACCTGCTAGCTCGAATGACTGCTTTCGTTGAAAGCGCGAATGGCAATCCGGACCGCGCTGCAGAGTATCTCGGTCTCGAAGAAGGACGGCGTCCCTACGAGATTGAGCACATCTGGGAGAACCACTACGAGCGACACAAGGAGGCCGGAAGCGAAGAGCAGTTTCACACCCAGCGTAACCAGCTTGGCGCTCTCCTGCTCCTCTCAAAGTCGGACAACGCGAGCTACCAGGACGCCGTCTATGAGAAGAAAATCGAGTACTACCAGCGGCAGAATCTACTGGCGGCACTCCTCCACCCGACGTCGCACCAGAGGAATCCACGCCTTCGGCGTTTCATTGAAACTCATGGCCTGGCGAAGCTTGCGACACCCTACGGTGACTCTTTCCCCCCTGCGGCAATCAAGGAGCGCCAGCGTCTGTACCGACGTCTGTGCGAACTGCTTTGGAACCCCGCGGAACTGGGATTCCCCCTGCCCGCAGGGCGGACCGCTAAGCGGACCGCCGCAACGCGCGCCCACTACGGCATCACTCCTGCGCAACTGATAGCTATCGGCCTCCTCAAGCCCGGAACCAAGATCAGCACCACCGGTCGTCGGCCCAAGCAGTACGCCATTCTGCTCGAGGACGGGCGTGTGCAGCTAGAGGACGGGGCCATCTACGACGCTCTGTCGACTGCCGGTCAGATGGCGCTGAACATCCCGTCGTGCAACGGATGGACCATCTGGCAGGCGGAGACTGAGAACGGGACGGAGCGCTTGATGAAGATTCGGCAGCGGGCGCTGGAGCGAGGGCTGATCAGCTGAGATGACGGCCCAGCCACTGGGCCCTGCGCAGAAAGCTGACGACTCCGCGGGCCCCAGTGGCAAGCAGCCAACACACCCACCCTGCATCATTGGTGATTTCTCGGAAGCCCAGTTCCGTGCTCCCGAGAAATCACCAAGTTTAGTCAGACCGAACCATCGCTGATCATCTTCTCCAGGTGTCGCTTGAGTTGCGCTTCTTCCTTGCGGACCTTTTCTCGAGCGTCTCGCACTTGGGCCTGTACGCCAGCCCACAGGTCCGCGATTTTCTCCTGGTCGGGAAGTGACGGCAGCGGGATGGCGAGCTCTCGCACATCGGTGCTGTTGATAGTGGCCAGGTTGGTGGTTTTCTTCGCGCGTCGTCGGAAGTGACTCCTGGCTGGAACGGTCTGCATATAGGCGAGTAGGTACTCGGGGAGTAGCTGGTCCCGGTCCGTACGGACGCGAAGAACGTGGTTCTGGTGTACGCAGCCTGGGATTTGGCCGTCCCAAAGCGCGGGACGTCCGACCAGCTCGGCGCTGTTGCCCTCACACAAAAGGACGTCGCCAGGCTGGAGGAGGTACATCTCGACCGAGTCCGGCGCGACGTCGATCTGCTTGATCTCGGTCAGGTCGAAGTAGCCATTCTGGACGTTGGCCACCCGCAGGTAGGGGCGCGCATTGGGGCCTGGACGGTTGGCGGGGCTCTTCTGCAGACCGTAGCTGACAGTGGCGAGATCCCCGAGAGGAAGAATGGGGTAGTCGCTGGTCAGGGTGGTGGGCACCCCGCGGGCGGTGTGAACCGCTCCGGGCACCGACCATGACCCCATCCGGCCGCTGTCCACCACGAAGGGGAAGCGGATCGGGGCTGCATCAGTGGCAGACAGTCCGAGCAGCTGGGTGACTTCCCGGATGCCTTCCTCTGGAACGGACTGCAAGGCGGACTGCAACTCCGCGATGCGCTTGAGCGCCTCTTGCTCAGTGCGGACGATCCGCTCCTGCTCTGCGAGGTCCGGGACAGGGATAGTGAGGGTTTCAAACAGTTCCGGAGCCACACGCTTGCGCCCGCTATGCCCGACGACGAGGGCTTCCACCTGGCTGCGGAACACCTCGGTACGGCACAGCAGACGCATGTACTCCGGCAGTAGCTGCCCCGGTGACCGCACGTCGTAGATCGGGTATTCCGCGCTGAATGCCAGGCTACCGTGCGCATCGGGCACCACTCCGATGGCCCCGTTACGGACGTCGATCTTGCTGAAGACCACGTCCCCTGGGTGTGCGACGAACGAGCGGCCCTTCAAGCTTGCGCCTGCTGGCCGTAGGGACATGGTGCCGTCGAAGTGGATGCTTCCGAGACGGAGACCGCTGGGACTTGATTCGCTGCGGCGCACGGCGACTTCGCCAATAGGACGCAGCTGCTGCTGTGGACGATGCCAGGTCCGAGCGAGGATGTGTTTGACGTCCCACCGCTCCAGGACATGGGACGACGTGACGCGAACCACCGCCTTCACAGGGCTGGCTCCTGGGTCTTTTCGAGCGCGAGCTTCGTTTCGACATGCTCTCGGTAGGCGTCCGGGCCGGACTTGAATTTCCGGAACTCCTCCAGGATCCACGGCAGATCGCTTGCAACGCCATCGCCGGTCTCCCCGGTGCCCGTGATGCCGGCAGTCTGCGCTTCCGCCATAAAGACGGGGTAACTGAAACGCTGCTTGGCGAGTTTTCTGACCATCGCTTCCTTCTTGCGTTCCAGTTCCGCTTCCAGGCGCGCATGCTGACGGGTCAGCTCCCTGCCGCGGAGCTTGTCGTCATCGGTCAGCGCAGCGCGCAGTTGGCGCTTCTTCTCAGCTAGCGCCTGACGTTGCAACGGGACGATGGCTTCAAGGTCGCTGATCTCGTCAATCAGGGTTACAAGGTCCTCACGGTCATAGGTGGACGCGCGTCGCAGCAGAACCGCCAGCGACTCTCGCTCCGGCGTCAGCTTCTCCTCGACCTCCTTGGCCGCCTGCTCCTTGAGCGCAGCGAGCTCGTCTGCTTCCTCACTTGTGAAGCGGCGCAAGAACAGGAGCGAAGTCTTCACCGTCGCCTTGGAGCTTGCAAATACCTCCTGCGGGACGGATACCACCGCCATGATTTTCGCGTGGTCCTCCACATACTCGCGAAGCCACGACATCGACGGATTATTGAGGATCCCGTCCGGCAGGACGATGCCCATTCGTCCGCCCGGTTCAAGCAACCTGATGCAGCGCTCCACGAACAGTGTTTCGGTGCTGCGCGAGGAGCGAACCTTGGCCGAATCCAATGGTCCGGAAATCGGTTCCCGACCGATGTCGAAGAGCTCTATGATCGGCCGCTTGTGCTTCTCTGCCTCCTCCATCCGACGCTGCGAGGTCAGCCAGAGGTCCCCAAGCTTCTTGGTGTACGTCCTGATCGCAGCGGGATCGCTGAGCGCGCTGGTCTGGGCCGTGGAGCCGACCAGCTGATCCCTGGTCACCGTGGCACCGAATGGCGGATTGCTGAGTACCACCTGGAAGGAGCCCTCGTAGACGTCCCTTGTATCGAGCAGCCCGTCATGGTGGTAGATACCGCTGTGCCCATCACCATGCATGATCATGTTCATCTTGCTGGTACGAGCTGCTCGTGTCTCCGCGTCGACCCCGCGGATGCAGTCACGTGCTGCCCGGTGTAGGCGGCCGTGTTCGTTCTGGATGTCCAATTGCTGGTTCAACTCGACGTAGGACGCGTCGATCTTCTCGAGCAGAGTTTCCTCGCTCCACTTTTCATCCTTGGCCAGCTGCTCGAGCTCAGCCCGCCGAACCTGCTTGCTCGCCTGGATGCTGTCCTCAATGGCGTCGCGCACGCGACCCAGAGCCGTGATAAGAAAGCCGCCCGTGCCGGCCGCAGGATCAATGATCCGTTCACCCTCCTGTGGCTCCAGCATGTCAACCATGAAGTTGACGATCGGCCTCGGTGTGAAGAACTGACCGAGGTCACCACGGAACGTGTCCCCTAGAAAGCGTTCGAAGGCCAGGCCTTTGACGTCTTCCCCGGTGTCGGACAGGTTGAACTTCTCTAGTTTCTTGACGATGGTCTGGAACGTCGCGAGCGACACGTTTAGCTGGTCCCGGTCGCCGAACAGGTGCTCTGTTCGGTAATGATCCTTCGTGATTTCGAAGAGCTTCTCGAGGAGCTTGTCGGTGTTCTCGCGAAGGAGGTTGGCTTTCGCCACGGAGCGCAGGGTGTCAGTAGTGAAGAGCTCACTTCGATCCATGCGCTCAAAGGCCATCTTGATGAACAAAATTTTGGAGATCTCATCAAAGGCTGCGCCTGGGTCCATCTTATGGTTATCACGCAGGATGCAGTGGCAGTCGAACAGGAGCTTCTGGAACTCGTCCCGCGTAAAAGCCTTTGTGGACCTCCTGATCTCTTCCAGCCGCTTGCGGTTTCCGACTTCGGAAGCCTTTGGGACACTGGCGATCTCTGTGCTGGCGCCCGGGAAGCTGGGAGTAAGTCGAAAGTAGGAAGTCGTCTTGCTGTTGTGCAGCACGAGAAACTCAACACCGGCGGCCCGCGCGTAGCTCTCACCCTGCTCGTAGTCCGCCTGGCGAATCGGGACGTTCTCTGCTTTAGTCTCAACAACCATGACATAGTCGCGCCCCTCTGCGAGCGCTTGGGAGGACTCAGCGACCACGATGTCTGCGCGCACAGACTTTCGGCCGGAGGTGGTTCGGACCTCCTGCCTCATCTGCTCGAGCGCGTAGCCCCACTGAGTGTGCATGCGGTGGATGAACTCTTGCCGGACGAGTTCCTCCGGCTTGGCAAGCAGCCAGTCCTTGGCCAGGGGCGCCCACACATAGTTGCCCTCTCGGTGCAGCGGTGTGTCGCCGTCCCGGTAAGGGGTCGCAGGCGCCTTCTTCGGCTTACTTCCCGACGCCGTGATCGACCTCGACATGCCCGCTCCTCGCTGTCCGTACTTCTCCTGGAACGGCGCCGACCGCGCCGAACATAGGTGTGATCCGCTGGCCAAGACGAGCGAGCCGCTCGCTCGCCTCGCCTTACTACGCTGAGGTACGCGCTCGCGCACCTCTGGCTATGAGGTCACCTACAGACCCAAACTGCCCCGGCACAGAATATCAATCGACGGCGCGTCGACCGACCAGATGTCAACAGTACCCAGCCAGCTGCTTTCACACCCAGGCCTACCAGCGCAGAGACCTCAAGGGCTCGCGGCTCTATGGTGCCCATCCGATGCATCCGATGGCCTCGCGTTGCCGTTCGCCAACGGATTCCGGGGACCCCAATCGGCAAGAAGCCCGTAGCGGGGCGCGCTTCAAGCTCCACCTCCCCGCCCGAGGGGATCGGAAACTGAGGGCCATGCAGACACTTGATCACGGCTTGTTTGTTGGAAAATACCCGCGGGCACAGACTCCCTGCAGATTTAATAATTGGCAATCTTAGGAGAATGGACTTTACAGAACTTCGCCTTATTTCAGCGCCGGACTACAATAAGAGAATGAAGTCGACCCGGGCGCCCTCGTAGGCCTTTACGACCATCGTAAGTTTCGCATCCCACGGCTCGACGAATTCTAGGAACCGTACTGCAGCGACTTCCTCAGTTCGTGCGAGGCAGATCAAATGAGACGGGACACTTCAGCACCGGCGACCTTACGGTTCCGCTAGCCTCGCTCTCCAACTTGCTGATGGTGCGGGGCGCTCAAGCGGACGGATCAGCTGACCCAGATACCCCCGGGCGAGATCCGGCGCGCGAGGCGTCGGCCAGCGGAGCTGATCGGCGTCGACCAGGACACATCGGCGACCTTGCACCCGAAGTCGTCGGCGAGTACCTCCACGAGCGTGGCACCAGTGCCCTGGCGGCGGTAGGTATCCGCCACCCAGATCAGATTGATGCGCGGGCGCAGCGCGCCGTCCTCGTCGCCGTACTGCGACCCGTCGATCAGATCCCAGCGGTAGTGCTCACTGGTGTCGTGGGCCGCTAGGTAACCGATGATGTACCCGTTCGCCTTCAATAGATACGCCCGCACGTTGTCCGGGGTCTCCTCGGGCTCATCAAGGTGAGACCACGAGTTGAAGTCGTAGTGGTTCTCCTTCTGCGGCATCCGTGCCACCTGATAGGCCAGCCTCCGCCACGAGATAGGCGACTGTGACCTGACGACAGCCAAGTCGCCCAACCACATCAGGCTTTTGGGGGCTCGGATGCCTAATGCCCACGCCGCGTGATGAGTGGTGTGCCCCTTACCCCCGTCCTGGGACTCCCGCAGGCTCATGCCGCAGGCGCACTCCCCGCTATTCGGCGTCTCCACAGCGCGGAACTGAACGGGTGTCGCGCCGTGGCTGAGGTCCTGGTCTCTGCCGCCCACCCAGGGCCGGATAGGCGCTTCCTCCGACTCGGCATAACCGGTCCAACGGTCCACCCACCCGGGGTACTGCTCTGGGAACTCCTCCCGCAGCTGCTTCTCGAAGGGCGACAACGTAGGGCGAACCCAGACACTACCGGCGGTCGCCCGGCCATTGAGGCGCACTCCGCACTTTTTGGCCTTGCCCCGCAGGAACCTCAGGAACGCGCCAGGCGGCGCGTTGAAGTGGACGCCACGGATCAGCTCCCGCTCGCCGGGAGCGAGCCACTCATCGATGGGGAGCGTCAGTCGGTCGGCGAGCGTGTGGAACCTGCTGTAGTCGTGGTCGAGCTCGGCTACGCGCAGTGCCTCGACTGTGGCCTCGACATGTGGGAACTGCACGAACAGGGTGACCCAGCGTGGGCCGCTCCCCCAAGAGAAGTCGCCCGGATAACCGTCGTACCAGATGCGGTCGATTGACGCGTCGCGCACCCTGTCCACGGCGTCTTTGTATGCCGTGGACAGCTCAGGGTCGCGCCCCAGCGAAGTCGCGGCGTCGACGTACCCATCGCGGTCGAGGTCGACCGTGGCGTACCAGCGGTGGAACCGGACTCGGATCTTCCGGGTGCGCCAGTCGCGTGGATCAGGGTCAAGGTAGGCAGTTCGCTCCGTCATGCGCTCAGCTCCGTAGCTCAACAAAGATCGGTTGTTGGAGGTCATACAGATTGCGACACGGCCCTACAAGGGCACTATCAGGCGAAGGTGGTGTACTTCGTTGTTGTAACGCGGCACTGCCGACCGCGCGGCCCTCATACAACACAGCGCCAACGCGAGTGAAATCTCGTGAGTCGCTCCTCTGCCAGGGTGCCGAACGACGCGAAGTCCACCTGCGCTCAACGACTTCGAAGGCGGTCGCGTCACCACGTGGGGCATCAAGAAGATCTCCTCGCATGCCGCCATGTGGAAGGCTCACTCATCTGTCAGGCCTTCCTCGCCTGCACCGTCGACCTGGCGGCCGGAGTGAGCGATCGAGCGGCCGACCTCGACGGACGATGCCTCGACCGCCAGATGATCGGTCCTTGTCGAACGCACGGCGGCTACCAGCATCCGGGACCGGGCCGCACCGACACGCAGTCGTTTCCGCAGTGTTTCAGCCGAGATCGGCCGCTGATACGCCTCCCAATGCCACGCGTCTTCCACCAGCGCACGATCGAGCAGATCGTCCCCACCAGGCCTGGGCTGACCTCGCTGATCACCTTCGTCCGGGGCGTGCGACTGGCCAACGTTATCCCCGGCCGGCTCAGTCATCTCCGCAGCGTGCCCTACGGGGTACTCCTGGACCTCCGCCCCTGGTGACGACTCACTCCCGCCACCACTGATGGCTTGCAGCAGCCCCGGTCCCACCTCTGCCCAGCCGATCAGCAGCAACGGCCCGACCGCATCGAAGGCGGCTTTACCCTTCTGACCGGCCAGCAGCGGGTCCGTCACGTTCAGCGCCAAGGTCATCAGGCTGGAGAAGACCAGCAGCCGACGCGCCGGTCGAAGCTGCTCCCGGCCCGCCCCCTGGAGGGCGAGATACCGGGTTCCCAGCAACAGCCCCAGCACGGAGAGGTCCACTGCCGGAGCCACCAGCGGCGCAACCCATGGCGGCACCCCCAACCGCAACGCAAGGGTCCACACATTTCCAAAACCGAACAAAAAGGTCAACCCTACGACCGCAGCCATGATTATCGTCACTGCCCGGAGGGTGATCCTCCGTTCGACGGAAACCCTCCCACTGCTGGTATGTGTCGCCCTCGCGCCGGCCATCAGCGAGCCCCAGACTGCACCGAGGGCTCAAAACTTCCCTTGATCACCAACCTGCCGACGAAATTCCGCAGGTGAGGACCGCCATCCTTCTGTGTGGCGCCCTGCCGGGGGCGCCACTGGCTCACCGCCGGCTGGGCCGCGCGGCCCAGCCGCGTCGGCCCCGGCCGCCGCGCACACCGATGGCCCCGGGCTTGTGTGAACTCCTGACGAAGGTTGACGCACCGCCGGGCATCCCGGAGTTCACACGGCGCCCGCCGCCTAGGGAGCAGGAGGCGTGTCGCCCAGGGAGAGCAGCAGCTTGCGCATCAGGTCGGACAGCTGCTCCTGTTCGGCCCGGTCCAGGGCGCTGAACAGGCGTTCTCCGTTGAGGACATGGCCCTCCACCGCGTTGTCCACGAGATCGAAGCCCTCCTGGGTGAGTGAAATCACCATGCGGCGGCGATTGGTGGCGTCGAGTTCGCGGTCGACCAGGCCGCGACTCACCAGCCGGTCGACCCGGTGGGTCAGCGCCGGTGGCTTGATCATCATGGTCGCGGCCAGGGCTTTCGGGGACAGGGCGTACGGCGGGCCGCTGCGGCGCAATGTTGCGAGCACATCAAATTCCCAGCGCTCCATGCCCTCGGCCGCGAGGTACGCCACCACGCCCTGCTCGACCAGCCGGGCCGCCCGGAAGAGCCGCCCCATCATCGCCATGGACCAAACGTCCAGGTCAGGGCGGGTTTCCGCCCACTGCTGAAGGATGCGGTCGAGCGCGTCCTCCCCCTGCCCCTGCGGCTCGTTCACCTCTTCGGCCCCGCCACTTCGAGGTGAGTTCAACATCGAACTATTTGACATGAACCAAGCCTACTTTCTACGGTCAGTGGCTGTCAGACAGCTCTGGGTACGCAACGGGGGTCACCTCCGGCCACACCCATGAGCACACCAACCCTCGTCCATGCCCATTGCCGGCGCCAGGCCCGGGGCGCCTACCGGCCGAAGGCTCCGGCAGGGCCATGTCTGGGGTGACCACCGAAGACCTGAACAGACCAGTCTCGTCATAACTGCTTGATCACATCCGACGGCGTTCGAGCCCACGAAGCCATCGCCGGAAGCCATCAACAGAGACACGGGAAGGTTCTTCATGCCTGTCGGAAGCCACACCACCCTGCCTGCGCTCCTTCGCGCACAGGCCACGACACGACCCGACGACATCGCCGTCGTCGCCGACGACGCCCACCTCACCTACGGCGGCCTCCTCGACCGAAGCGCCCGGTTAGCTCGTCGGCTCCAGGAGTCCGGCGTGCGCCGCGACCACCGCGTGGGGCTCTTCGCCGATCCGTCCCTCGACCTCATCGTCGGCGCATGGGGCATCCTCGGCGCCGGTGGGGCGTATGTGCCGCTCTCCCCGGAGTACCCCGAGGAGCGGCTGCGCTTCATCATCGACAACGCCCGCGCGCAGGTCATCGTCTGCCAGACGCATCTGGCCGACCAGCTGCGCCAACTCGCCCCGGCCGACACCGTCGTCCTCACGGTGGACGAGGCCCTGGCCGACCAGCCGACCGGGCCACCGCCGCCACTGCCCGACGCCCCGGAGGAGCCGCAGCCCGACGGGCTCGCCTATGTGATCTACACCTCCGGGAGCACCGGCAAGCCCAAGGGGGTGATGGTCGAACACCGCAGCATCGTCGCCCAGCTCGGCTGGCTCCAGGAGTACGGGCACCTGGGCGGCGGCACCGTCATCCTCCAGAAGACCCCGATGAGTTTCGACGCCGCCCAGTGGGAGATCCTCGGCTCGGCGTGCGGCGCCCGCGTGGTGATGGGCGCCCCGGGTGTCTACCGCGACCCGGAGGGGCTGATCGACACGATCGACCGCCACCGGGTGACCACCCTCCAGTGCGTCCCGACGCTGCTCCAGGCCCTGGTGGACACCGAGCGGCTGGGCGACTGCACCAGCCTGGTCCGGGTGTTCAGCGGTGGTGAGGCGCTCACCAGAGCACTGGCCGCCGAGTTCTTCGCGACGCTGCCGACGGCGCGGCTGGTGAACCTGTACGGACCCACCGAGTGCACCATCAACTCCTCGGCGTACGAGGTCGCCCCGGCCACCGTGGACGACGAGCCCACCGTCATCCCCATCGGCACCCCGGTCAGCCACACCCGCTACCACGTGCTGGACGAGAACCACCGGCCCGTGCCGCAGGGCGAGACCGGTGAGCTGTACGTCTCGGGAGTCCAGCTCGCCCGCGGCTATCTGCACCGGCCCGAGCTGACCGAGGAGCGTTTCCCGCACCTCGCGCCGGAGCCCGGGCAGGACCCGGTGCGGCTGTACCGGACCGGCGACCTGGTGTCCCGGTCCCCCGACGGCACCGTCCACTTCCTCGGCCGCACCGACAGCCAGGTCAAGCTGCGCGGCTACCGCGTCGAGCTGGACGAGGTCGCCCGCACCATCGAGAACCACGCCTGGGTCAAGCGGGCCGCCGTCCTCGTCAAGGACGACGCGCGCACCGGCTCCCAGAACCTCGTCGCCGCCGTGGAGCTGAACCCCAAGGAAGCCGCCCTGATGGACCAGGGCAACCACGGCTCCCACCACCAGTCCAAGTCCAACAAGCTCCAGGTCAAGGCCCAGCTGTCCAACCCCGGGCTGCGTTCTTCCGAGCAGCTCGCCGGGCGGACCCAGGTGGACCTGCCGGGCCGCGACGCCGGCCCGGAGCTGCGCCGGGAGGCGTTCGCCCGCAAGACGTACCGCTTCTACGAGGGCGGGGACACCAGCCGCGCACGCATCCTCAAGCTGCTCGACCACGGTGTCGATCCGCTCTCGTCCCGGCCGCTGGGCGAGCTGACCCTGGAGGGGCTGGGCCGGATCCTGCGTTCCTTCAGTCAGTTCCACAGCGAGGAGCGGCTGCTGCCGAAGTACGCGTACGCCTCGCCCGGCGCGCTGTACGCGACCCAGATGTATCTGGAGATCGCGGGCATCGGCGATCTGCCCTCCGGTATCCACTACTACAACCCGCTGGACCATCGGCTCACCCTGATCCGCCGCGTGGAGGGCGGCGGATCACCGCGGCTGAAGGTGCACTTCGTCGGCAAGCGCCAGGCCATCGAGCCCGTCTACAAGAACAACATCCTCGAAGTCCTGGAGTTCGAGACGGGCCACATGGTCGGCCTGTTCGAGCAGGTGCTGCCCGCCCACGGCCTGGCCATCCATCCGGACGGGTTCCGGCCGGAACTGCTGCCGCTGTTCGACGTGGCCGAGGACGACCACTACCTGGGCACCTTCGACATCCGGCAGAGCGACGGCCGGCAGCCGGAGGACCCCACCGAGATCTACCTCCAGGTCCACCCCGGGAAGGTCACCGACCTGCCGGGTGGTCAGTACCGCTACCAGGACGGCGACCTGGAGAAGATCTCCGACGAGCTGGTGCAGAAGAAGCACGTGATCGCCATCAACCAGGCGGTGTACGAGCGCTCCAGCTTCGGGATCAGCGCCGTCAGCCGGGCCGCCGAACCGTGGCTGGAGTACATCGCGCTCGGCAAGAAGCTCCACCACCTCCAGGCCAACCAGCTGGGGCTGGGGCTGATGTCCTCCGGCTACAGCTCCAAGAGCGGCAATCCCCTGCCCGCCTCGCGGCGTCTGGACAGCATCCTGACCGAGTGCTCGATCCCGACCGGCGCCTCCTACTTCTTCGTCGGCGGCCGGATCTCGGCCGAGCAGGAGGCGAGCGAGGGCATGGGCGAGGACGTCGTCCACATGAAGGGCCCGACCGAGGTGATCAGGGACGACCTGGCCTCGTATCTGCCGGACTACATGCTGCCCAACAAGGTCGTCGTCCTGGACGCGCTGCCGCAGACGGCCAACGGCAAGATCGACGTCAAGGCGCTGGCCACCTTCGACGAGCTGTCCCAGGGGCTGGAGAGCCGCGCTTTCGTGGCGCCGGAGACCGACACCGAACAGGCCCTCGCCGAGCTGTGGGCGGCGGCGCTGAAATACGAACCGGTCTCCACCGAGGACAACTTCTTCGAGGCCGGGGGCAATTCGCTCATCGCCGTGACGCTCGTCAACCGCGTCAACAAACGGTTCGGGACCCGGCTTCCGGTGCAGGTGCTCTTCGAGGCGCCCACGGTCGGCCGGCTCGCCCGTCATATCGACGGCACCGCCGGAGGGGAGATATCGCGGTTCCTGCGGCTGCATTCCGAGGGCGCCAAGTCCCCGGTCTTCTGCTGGCCGGGCCTCGGCGGCTATCCCATGAATCTCCAGCAGCTCGCCTCGGGCGCCGATGTGGACCGGCCGTTCTACGGAATCCAGGCGCACGGCATCAATGACGGCGAGACGCCGTACGCGACGATCCGGGACATGGCCGCGGCGGATGTGGCCGAGATCCGGAAAATCCAGCCGGAAGGCCCGTACACCCTGTGGGGCTATTCCTTCGGCGCCCGGGTCGCCTTCGAAACCGCATGGCAGCTGGAGGACGCGGGGGAACGGGTGGAGAACCTGTTCCTGATCTGCCCCGGAAATCCCAAGGTCCGGGAGACGGACGGGGAGCAGTACGGGCGTGAGGCGACGTACCGCAATCCGGCCTACCTCACGATCCTCTACTCCGTCTTCACCGGCGGCATCAGCGGGCCCGACCGCGATCGCTGCCTGGAGACGGTCCGGAACGAGGACGAGTTCGTGGCGTTCATCCACGACCTGCTCCCGCAATTGGACGAAGCGCTCATCCGCCGCATCACCCGGATCGTGGAGGCGACGTACGAATTCGAGTACAGCTTCCGCGAACTGGCCGAGCGCGAGCTGAACGCACCGGTGACCATCTTCAAGGCGACGGGTGACGACTACTCGTTCATCGAGGGCAGCTCGGGCTATTCCGCGACGCCTCCGACCACGGTCGAACTGGTCGGGGACCACTACAGCGTGCTGAAGGAAAAGGGGGTCGGCGAACTCATTTCGGCCATCCACACCCGCCTCGACAACTGAGCCCCACGGAGGAAGACGTGCCTCATCTCGCCATCAAGCACTTCCCCCGGGACGTCGGCGAACAGCAGCGGAAGCAGCTGGCCGAGGAGCTGACCGCGCTCGTGGTGCGGCACTTCGAGGTCCCCGAGGGCGCCGTCTCCATCGCGCTGGAGCAGGTGGACCAATCGTCATGGAACGACGCCGTCATCGTTCCGGAAATCATAGAGCGGAAGCACCTCCTCATCAAGGCCCCGAATAATTAAGTAAGGAGCGCGATATGACCGACTGCCTCGGACCCCGTCTCAAAGTCGGCGTGGTCCTTCCCGCGACCAACACCTCCGTCCAGCCGGAAATGGAAGCCATGCGCCCCGAAGGGGTGACCAACCACACCGGGCGCATGCAGACCGAGGACACTTCGCTGACCGGTGGCATCGAGGATCTGGTCAGCAGTTACCGGGAGGCGACCCATCGGGCGATCGGCAGTCTGCTGCCGTGCAAACCCGACTGCTTCGTGGTCGCTTTCTCCCCCGAGATCTACTGGGACGGGCCCGGCTCCCAGGACGAGGTGGTGGCTTCGATGAAGTCCGCCAGTGGGGGACTTCCGGTCACGATGAGCCCGGACGCCTTCACCACGGCGCTGTCCCATTACGGCGCCCGGCGGCTCGGCGTCATCACCCCGTACGTTCCGGCCGGTGACGACTCGGTGAGCCGGTTCTTCACCGAATCCGGATATGACGTGGTGTCGATGACGGGGCTGGGTTGCAGCAGCCCCGAGCGGATCGCACATGTGCCCGAGCCCGAATTGCGCGAAGCCGTGAAGGCCGTCGACACCCCGGATGTGGAGGCGATCGTGCAGGTGGGCACCAATATGGCCATGATGCGCGTTGCGGCCGGGGCCGAGGAATGGCTCGGCAAGCCGGTCATCTCCAACAACACGGTGCTCTATTGGCGGGCGCTGCGGCAGAACGGCATCCCCGACCGCATCAGGGGATTCGGCTCCCTGGCCGCCGAGTACTGAGCCCCCGTACGAAGAATCCTCGTACGGAAAACCGGCCGGGCGGGGGCGGGTTCGCCCCCGCCCGGCCCTCCATAAAAGACAGGGAGAACTACGTGAGCACTACCGGCAGTGAGAAGACTGCCATGGACCCGCAGCGGGTCATCGAGGACGACCGGCTTCCCATAGGAAAGCTGCTGGCGCTGACCACGGCCGGATTCCTGGCCATCATGACCGAGACGACGCCCGCGGGCCTCCTCCCGCAGATCGGCGACGGCCTCGGCGTCTCCGAAGGGCTGGCGGGACAGCTCGTCACGCTCTACGCGATCGGTTCCGTGGTGGCCGCCATCCCCGTCATCGCCGCCACCCGCAGCATGCGCCGACGGCCGCTGCTGCTCCTCGCGGTCGGCGGGCTGCTGGTGTTCAACACCATCACGGCGCTGTCCACCAGCTACGAACTCACCCTCGCCGCCCGCTTCATCGCCGGTATGGCGGCCGGAGTCGTCTGGGGGCTGCTCGCCGGATACGGCCGGCGGCTGGTCCCCGAACACCTCCAGGGCCGGGCGCTGGCCATCGTCGGGGTGGGCCAGCCGGTCGCGCTGACGCTCGGGGTCCCGCTGGGCACCTGGCTCGGGTCGCTGTTCGACTGGCGCGGAGTGTTCTGGATCATGTCCGGCGTCGCACTGCTGCTGATGCTCTGGATCCGCGCGCTGGTCCCGGACTTCCCCGGGCAGAGCGCCACCGAGCGGCAGCCGATCCGGAAGATCTTCCTCATGCCGGGCATCGGCGCGGTGCTGGCCGTGGTGCTCCTGTGGATCCTGGCCCACAACATCCTCTACACCTACATCGCCCCGTTCCTGGAGCGGGCCGGTCTCGGTGCGCGCGTCGACCTCGCGCTGCTGGTGTTCGGAGCCTCGGCGATCGTGGGGATCTGGCTCACCGGAATCCTGGTCGACCGCAAGCTGCGCCCGGTCACCCTGCTCAGCCTCGCCGGGTTCGCGCTCGCGTCCCTGGTGCTGGGGGTCGCGGGTACGTCCGTACCGCTGGTGTTCCTCGGCATCGTCGTCTGGGGGGTGACGTTCGGCGGCGCGCCCACGCTGCTCCAGACCGCCAACGCCGACGCGGCCGGGGACGCGGCCGACGTCGCGCAGTCGATGTTCGTCACCGTCTTCAACCTCGCGGTCGCGGGCGGCGGGGTGTTCGGCGGTCTCCTCCTGGAGTCGGCCGGTGCCGGGTCCATTCCCTGGGTGCTGCTCGGGCTGACCCTCCTGGCCACCGCCGTGGTCGCCCTGGCCCATCGGCACGGCTTCAAGCCCGGCCCCCGGGTGACCGACGGCTGAGCCAGTCGTGAGGGGGCAGGGCCCGCACCGGCCGGTCAGGGAGCGTCCGACGCCGCCTCCCCCACCAGTTCCTCCAGGACGTCCGTCATGGTCACGAAACCGAGGACGGTGCCGTCGTCGCCCGTCACCGCCGCCAGGTGGGTGCCCGCGCCGCGCATCACCGTCAGCGTGTCGTCCAGCGGGGTGTCGGCCGGCACGCGGGTGACGGTGTGCAGGGCGGCGTGGGGGAAGGGCCGGTCGCGGTCGGTGACGCCGAGGGTGTCCTTGATGTGGAGGTACCCCAGAACGGTGCCGCCGGTGCTGCCGCGGCCGTCCGGGCCGGTGACCGGCAGCCGGGAGAAGCCGGAGGCGGCCGCGGTGCGCTCCAGCACGGCGGGGGTGACCCGGTGGTCGACGGTGACCATCTCGCCGAGCGGGACCAGGATGTCGCCCGCCCGCCGGGTTCCCAGCTCCAGGGCGTCGCGCAGCCGCTCGCTGCCGGAGGCGTCGAGGAGGCCCGCGTCGCTGGAGTCCCGTACCAGCCGGATGAGTTCGGCGTCGGTGTAGACCGATTCGACCTCGTCCTTGGGCTCGACCTTCAGCAGTCGCAGCAGCCCGTTGGCGAAGGCGTTGATGCCGAAGACGACGGGGCGCAGCGCGCGGGTGACGGCCACCAGGGGCGGGCCGAGGAGCAGCGCGGTGCGCTCCGGGGCAGCGAGGGCGATGTTCTTGGGGACCATCTCGCCGATGAGCATGTGCAGATAGGTGGCCGCGGTCAGGGCGAGGACGAAGGCGATCGGGTGCACCAGGGCCTCGGGAACGTGGACGGCGGCGAACACCGGCTCCAGCAGGTGGGCGATGGCCGGTTCGGCGACCGCGCCGAGGACGAGCGAGGAGATGGTGATGCCCAGTTGGGCGGTGGCCAGCAGGGCGGACAGGTGCTCCAGCGCCCACAGCACGGTGCGGGCGCGCTTGCCCCCGTCCCTCGCGTGCGGTTCGATCTGGCTGCGGCGCACGGAGATCAGGGCGAACTCGGCGCCGACGAAGAAGGCGTTGGTGAGCAGGGTGAGGGCGCCGATGGCCAGCTGGAGAAGGGTCATCGGGCGTCCTCCTCCACCGCGGCGGAGGCCGGGGCGGTGATGCGTATGCGGTCGGCGCGGTGGTGGTCGACCTTGAGCACGGTGAGCTGCCAGCCGTCGGTCTCGATGCCGTCGCCCGCCTCGGGGATGCGCTTCAGGGCGGTGGCCATCAGGCCCGCGACGGTCTCGTACGGGCCCTCGGGCACGGTCAGGTCGATGGCGGACAGCTCGTCGAGCCGTACGGCGCCGTCGGCCTCCCAGGTGCCTGGCCCGGCGGGCACCAGGGCGGGGGTCTCGTCGGGGTCGTGTTCGTCGCGTACGTCGCCGACGACCTCCTCGACGATGTCCTCCAGGGTGGCGACACCGGCGGTGCCGCCGTACTCGTCGATGACGACGGCCATGGTGTGCGCGCCGCGCAGCCGGTCCAGCAGCCGGTCCACCGGGAGGCTGTCGGGGACGAGCAGCGGAGGGGTGGCCAGTTCGGTGACCGGGGTGGTGGCCCGGCGGGCGGCGTCCAGCGCGAGGACGTCGCGGATGTGCACGGTGCCGACCACCTCGTCCAGGCTGGCGCGGTAGACGGGGAACCGGGACAGGCCGGTGGCCAGCGTGAGGTTGGCGGCGTCGGCGGCACTCGCGTGCGCCTCCAGCGCCTGCACGTCCACCCGCGGGGTCATCACGTTCTCGGCGGTCAGCTCGCCCAGGTGCAGCGTACGGACGAACAGCTCGGCCGAATCGGGCTCCAGCGCGCCCTCCGCGGCCGAGTGACGGGCCAGCGCGACCAGTTCGTCCGGGGTACGGGCCGACGCCAGTTCCTCGGCGGGCTCCAGTCCGGCGCGGCGCACCAGGCGGTTCGCGGTGTTGTTGAGGTGGTGGATCAGCGGGGCGAAGGCGGCGGTGAAGCCGCGCTGGGGGCCCGCGACCACCTTGGCCACGGCCAGCGGCCGGGAGATCGCCCAGTTCTTGGGCACCAGCTCGCCGATCACCATCAGCACGACGGTCGACACCGCCACGCCCAGCACCGAGGCCACGGTCGAGGCGGCCGAGCCCAGCCCGGCGGCGCGCAGCGGGCCGTGCAGCAGGGCGGCCAGCGAGGGCTCGGCGAGCATGCCGATCACCAGCGAGGTCACGGTGATGCCCAACTGGGCGCCGGACAGCTGGAACGTCAGCTTCCGGGCGGCCTTGAGCGCGCTTCCGGCGCCCCGCTCCCCCTCCGCGGCGGCGCGCTCCAGCTCGCCGCGCTCGACCGTGGTCAGCGAGAACTCCGCGGCGACGAACAGCGCACAGGCCAGGGTCAGCGCCAAGGCCAGCAGGACCAGCAGCACTTCGGTCAGCACGCCGGTCCCCTTCCCATGCGCTCGGCAAACCGCTCAGAGGCGGATACGGGGGCGCATACGGGCGCGTACGCATCGGAAACGGGGCGAGGGGTACTGGGAGGCTCGTCCATCGCGGGGACCGCGACTCCTTCGTGACTCAAGGGACTGTTGGTAAAAGAACGGTAAAGCACGACCCGCGGTTCCCGCCCGGCAGCCCGACACCCCGCTCTGGCAAGGGCCCCGGGGAAGTGCGGGCGACACCCGGCCAGGTGGCCGAATTGATCCACCCGTGACATGGGCGTGGGAGTTGCTTTACCCGGCCGGAGCGTTCGGTCCGGCAAGAACAGTGAACGGCGCACAGAGAAGGAGTGAACGCCACGATGGTGTTCAAACGACTACCTGGCCCATTCGGTGTCGACGGGCCCACGGCGGACCCGGCACCGGCCGCCGGTCCGGTGCGCACCGGCGGGCCGCTGCGGGGCGAGGCGCACGAGACCCAGCTCACACCGGCGCTGAGCTGCACCCCCGCGGCCAAGGCGATCGAAGTGGCGTTATCGGCCAACCCAGGCGACCTGAATGCCGTCTTGGATGCCGACAGACAGGGCGGGTTGTTCGCGGAGGGGCACGGCCCCCGCCGTAAACGCGGAGGTGAAGGCATGGATCCGGCAGGTGACCTGCCGTCACGCGGGGACCGTCGCAGCGCGGGCCGAGACCCGGAACCGGGTCAGCGGTAATGGAATTGCGCGGGTGGTGTGACGTACTTCATGCTGTCACAGATCTGACATAACAGCGCGTAGCGAGACTCCTACCAATTTAGTACGTACTGTTGTGTGATGGTGAAGCTCATCTCGAAACAAGCGAATCCCGTGGAGCATTAGAGGTCAGTCATGCAGCCCTTCGCCCTGAACCATGCGGTCCCAGCCGACCAATCCCCGGCTGTCATTCCGTACTCGTACAACGCCGCCCTACAGTTGAATGTGCTCCCCGATGGGCGCCCCGCCATCTCGGACCGGGGGGTGCTTCTGGAATGCGGCACGACGACCTCCACGGCGGGCTCCAAGACGCACTTCGACGACTGACCACCCCACCGACCTCAGACGTCGATGACGGTACTCATCCTGACCTGCCAGGAGGATGTGACAGCGGACCTGGTGGTGGCCGAATTACGCGAGCGGAATGTCCCTCTGCTCCGCTTCGATCCCGCTGACCTTCCCGGGCAGGCAGGGATCTCGACCGAATTCGAGCGCGGTGACTTCACCGGCTATCTGTCGACCGACGGCCGCCTGGTCAGCGTGAACAGCCTGCGATCCATATGGGTGCGCCGCCCGGGGCAACCGGCGGCGCACGCCCCCGAGCCCTCCGAGTGGCTGACCGCCGAGTGCGGTCAGGCCCTGTACGGAATGTTGTATTCCACCGAGGCGCGCTGGATGAACCACCCCAGTGCCGCCCTGTTGGCACGTTCCAAACCGTGGCAGTTGCGCACCGCCCACCGCAGCGGATTCGCCGTTCCACCGACGCTCATCACCACCTATCCACGCGCGGCCAAGGAGTTCGCAGGTCAGTTCAAGGACATCGTGGTGAAGACCGTCTCGGGCCCTCCCCCGGTCAATCCCCCAATAGCGCTGCCCACCACCCGTATCGACCCCGAGACGGATTTCTCGGGCGTCGCGGCAGGTGCCACACTTCTTCAGCGCTATATTCCCAAAACGGCCGATATCCGCCTGACCTGCGTCGGCGGCCGTTTGTTCGCCGCCCGGAAGGCCGCAGCTTCCGGGCAGGTTGATGGGAGGTATGGTTTCTATGGCCATCTATGGGGCGCGGTGGACGTTCCCCACCGGATCGCCCAGGCCGTCCGGGAATATATGACCCTCGGCGGCCTCGCCTACGGCGCATTCGACTTCGCCGAGGACGAGGACGGCACCTGGTGGTTTCTGGAGTGCAATCAGGGCGGCCAGTTCGGGTTCATCGAGCTGGAGACCGGCCAGCCGATCGCCGCCGCCATCGCCACCTGGCTCGCCGCGCCCCGTCCCGCCTAAGACGGCGAGTACCGCGACGCCGTTCACCCGGTCGTTCGCGAGGTCGTCCAGCGCGGTGTCCGCGTGGGCGAAGGGGTAGCGGGTGACCGTGGCGCGGATGTGGTGGGCGGCGGCCGCGATGAGGAACTCGCGGCCGTCCTCACGGGTGTTGGCGGTGACGCTGCGCAGGGTGCGTTCGTGGAACAGGTGGCGCTCGTATCGCAGGGTCGGGATGTCGGAGAGGTGGATCCCGGCGACGCTCAGCGTGCCGCCCGCGTCCAGGGCCTCCAGCGCCACCGGCACCAGCTCGCCCGCCGGGGCGAAGAGGATCGCGGCGTCCAGCGGTTCGGGCGGCCGTTCGTGGGCGTCACGGGCGGAGGCGGCGCCGAGTTCGAGGGCGAGGGCCCGGGCGGCGGCCGATCGGGTCAGCACATGGACGACGGCGCCGCGCGCAATGGCGACCTGGGCGGTGAGGTGGGCGGAGCCGCCGAAGCCGTAGATGCCGAGCCGTCCGCCCGCCGGTAGCTCGGCGCGGCGCAGCGCGCGGTAGCCGATGATGCCTGCGCACAGCAGCGGAGCCAGTTCCTCGTCGGCGTATCCGGAGGGCAGCTCGTAGGCGTACCCGGCCGGTACGGTGACGTACGGGGCGTAGCCGCCGTCCGCGTCCCAGCCGGTGTAGACGGACGAGGGGCACAGGTTTTCCTGGCCGCGCACGCAGAAGCGGCAGCGGCCGCAGGTGCGGCGCAGCCAGGGGACGCCCACCCGGGCGCCGAGCCCGGGCCCGGCGGCCCGCTCCCCCGCCGCGATCACCTCGCCGACGGCCTCGTGCCCGGGGACGACGGGGGTGCGGTGCGGCGGCAGATCGCCGTCGCGGACGTGGAGATCGGTACGGCAGACCCCGCAGGCCCGGACCCGGACCAGCAGTTCGTCGGCCGCCGGGCGCGGAATCGGCAGCTCCGCTTGGTCGATCCGGCCCGGCGTACGAACCACCCAGGCGCACATGGTGCCCGGGATGTCAGCATTCGCACCCGTCACACGCCCAACGTAACGCCGTGGCGGGGAGGAGTGCGGCGCCGACGGTCAGGCCGTGGTGGGGTTGTCCATCGCGGTCGCGAGGCTCTTCGGACGCATGTCGGTCCAGTGCTCCTCGACGTAGTCCAGGCACGCCTGGCGGTCGTCCTCGCCGTGCGCGACGGTCCAGCCCTCGGGCACCTCGGCGAAGGAGGGCCACAGGGAGTGCTGGCCCTCGTCGTTGACCAGCACGACGTAACGGCCGTCGGGGTTGTCGAACGGGTTACTCATGGGCTGTCTCCTCGCTGTCTCAGCTGCTGTCCGGCACGCCTCACGATCTTCCGGCCCTGACGGTACCGGCCGAGGACACGCGGCGTGAAGCGGTGCCCGCACGTCGTAGCCTGAGCCGTATGGCGGAGGGCACTCGACGGTCGCGGCACGGCGCGTGGCACGGGCAGGGGCCGGTGGTGTGCGTGGTCGCCGTCGGCGGCGCCATCGGCGCGACCGCCCGGTACGGGGCGTCCCTTCTGTGGCCGACCCCGGCGGGCGCCTTTCCCTGGACGACGCTGCTGGTGAACGTGGTGGGCTGCGCGCTCATCGGCGTCCTCCTGGCGCTGATCGGCGAGGTGTGGGCGGCCCACCGGCTGGTGCGGCCCTTCGTCGGCACCGGGGTGCTCGGCGGGTTCACCACCTTCTCGACGTACGCCGTGGACTTCCGGCAGCTCGTCGTGGACGGCCACGCCGCGACCGGGGCGGCCTATCTGGTGGCGACGCTGCTGGCGGCGATGGCCGCGGTATGGGGCGCGGTGGTGGGCACCCGTCGGGTCGTCGGGGCCGTGAGGGCGTACGACGGGAGCACGGGATGAACGCGAACGGACTGAGGCTGACCGTCTTCGTCGGCGAGAACGACACCTGGCACCACAAACCGGTCTTCGCCGAAATCGTGCATCGCGCGCACCGGGCTGGGCTGGCGGGGGCGAGCGTGTTCCGCGGGGTGGAGGGGTTCGGCTCCTCGTCGCTGGTCCACAGCTCGCGGCTGCTGTCGCTCAGCGAGGAACTGCCCGTCTGCGTGGTGATCATCGATACGGAGGAGCGGGTGCGGTCCTTCCTGCCCGAGCTGGAGGAGATCGCCGGCGACGGTCCGGTGATCCTGGACCCCGTCGAGATCGTGCGGTTCCCGGAGCGTGACCGGTGAACTGGCTCCTGGTGGTGGCCGGCGGGATGGTCGGCGCCCCGCTGCGGTATCTGACCGACCGGATGGTGCAGTCCCGGCATGACTCGGTGTTTCCCTGGGGGACGTTCGTGGTGAACGTGGTGGGCTGCGCGGTGCTGGGGATGCTGACCGGCGCGGTGGCGGCGGGGGCCGCGTCGTCGCAGGTGCAGCTGCTGCTGGGGACGGGGCTGTGCGGCGCACTGACCACGTACTCGACGTTCTCGTACGAGACGCTGAAGCTGGCCGAGGGCGGGGCGCGCGGTTTCGCGGTCGCGAACGCGGTGGGCAGTGTGGTGGCGGGGGTGGCGGCCGCCTTCGCGGGCGGAGCGGCGGCCACGGCGCTCTGGGGCTGACCCCGCGCAGGCCCGGTTGCGCGGGTGCACCCATCAGGTACGCCGCGCAGGTCAGGGCAGCAGGCGAGTGCCGGGCGGCAGGCCCGGGAGGGCGTCCGCGTCGGCCGAGCGCAGATACGCCAGCAGCACCCGGCGCAGCTCGCGCGCGGCCCTCGGCGGGGCGACGTCCTTGCGGTGGGCGACGGCGATGGTGCGCCGCATCGCATGGCCCGCGAAGGGCGTGACCCGCAGTCCCGAGCGCGCCGCCACCATCTCGGGGAGGACGGCGATGCCGAGGCCCGCCCGTACGAACCCGAGCACCGCGTCCATCTCGCCGCCCTCGACCGTGAAGGACGGTTCGAAGCCTGCCGCCCGGCACGCGGCCGTGGTGAATTCCCGCAGGTCGTAGCCGCGGCGGAACATCACCATCGGCCGGTCGCGAAGGTCCTCGACCCGGATCCGGCGGGCTTTCGTGGGTGGCGGGGCCGCGGGCGAGGAGGCGACCACCAGCTCCTCGCGCAGCAGCTCGGTGGCGGCGAGGGCGGGAGCCTGGCCGGGCAGCGGGGTGATGATCAGGGCGAGGTCCAGCTCACCGGCGGCGAGGGTGCGCACCAGGTCCTGGGAACCGCCCTCGTCGATGATCAGCTCGATGCCCGGGAACGCGTCGTGGAAGCGGCGCAGCACATCCGGTACGAGGCTGGCGCACAGGCTGGGCGGGGCGCCGAGCCGCACCCGGCCGCGCCGCAGCTGGGCGACCTCCTGCACCTCGCGGCGCGCGGTCTCGGTGTCGGCGAGGATCTGGCGGGCCAGCGGAAGCAGCGCCTCCCCCGCGTCGGTGAGGGCGATGTGGCCGCGCGCGCGGTGGAAGAGGTCGGCGCCCAGCTCCCGTTCCAGCGCCTTGATCTGCTGGGACAGCGACGGCTGGGCGACATGGAGCCGTTCGGCGGCGCGGGTGAAGTGGCGGGTGTCCGCGACGGCCGCGAAATAGCGGAGCTGCTGAAGCTGCACGCAGCGATAATAGGCATCGACTATGGAATCCAGCCATAGCATGTCTTGGACTGATCACACGGCCGCTGCCTAGCGTCACAGACATGGCACTGGCGACACGGACGGACACGGGCCACGACCGGCGGCCCGGCCAGAAGCGGAAGCCGCCGCGGAAGCCGTCCCTCATCGGCTCCGTGTGGCGGTCCACCATCGGTAAGAAGGCCGTGATGGCCGTCACCGGGCTGATCATGCTGGCCTATCTCGTGGCCCACATGTTCGCCAACCTGAAGATCTTCTTCGGGCCGGACGACCTCAACGGCTACGCACACTGGCTGCGCACGCTGGGCGAGCCCTTCCTCCCGCACGAGGGGTTCCTGTGGCTGGCCCGCGTCGGGCTGCTGGCCTCCGTCGTCCTGCACGGCGTGGCCGCGTACCAGCTCAGCCGCCGGGACCTGGCGGCCCGGCCGCGCGGCTACGCCCATCAGCGGCGGCGGGCGAGCTACGCCACCCGCACGATGCGCTGGGGCGGGGTGATCCTCGGGCTGTTCATCGTCTGGCACATCCTGGATCTGACGACGCTCACGGTGAACGAGCGCGCCGAGCCGGGCCATCCGTACGAGAACGTCGTGGCGACCTTCTCGACCTGGTACGGCAACACCATCTACATCGTGGCGATGCTCGCCCTCGGCCTGCACATCCGGCACGGCTTCTGGAGCGCCGCCCAGACCCTCGGGGCGGGCCGGCCACGCCGCGACCGGGCCCTCAAACTGGCCGCAAACGGCCTGGCCGCCATCCTGACCTGCGGCTTCATCGCGGTGCCCATCGGGGTGATGAGTGGAGTGGTGAGCTGAGATGAACACGTACACGGACTATGCGACCGGTGCGCCGATCGCCGACACCAAGGCCCCCGAGGGCCCGATCGAGGGGCGCTGGGACCGCCGCCGCTTCGAGGCGAAGCTGGTCAACCCGGCCAACCGCCGCAAGTACACGGTCATCGTGGTCGGTACGGGTCTCGCGGGCGGGGCGGCCGGGGCGACGCTGGCCGAACAGGGCTACCACGTCGTGCAGTTCTGCTACCAGGACTCGCCGCGCCGGGCGCATTCCATCGCCGCCCAGGGCGGGATCAACGCCGCCAAGAACTACCGCAACGACGGCGACTCCATCCGCCGCCTGTTCTACGACACCGTCAAGGGCGGCGACTTCCGCGCCCGCGAGGCGAACGTCCACCGGCTCGCCCAGGTGTCGGTGGAGATCATCGACCAGTGCGTGGCGCAGGGCGTGCCGTTCGCCCGCGAGTACGGCGGTCTGCTGGACACCCGCTCGTTCGGCGGCGTCCAGGTCTCCCGCACCTTCTACGCCCGCGGCCAGACCGGTCAGCAGCTGCTGCTCGGCGCGTACCAGGCGCTCAGCCGCCAGATCGCCGCCGGGAACGTGGAGATGCACGCGCGCACCGAGATGCTCGACCTGATCGTCGTCGGCGGGCGGGCGCGCGGCATCGTGGCCCGCGATCTGATCACCGGGCAGGTGTCCACCCACTTCGCGGACGCCGTGGTGCTGGCCTCCGGCGGCTACGGCAACGTCTTCTACCTGTCCACGAACGCCAAGAACTCCAACGCCACCGCGATCTGGCGGGCCCACCGGCGCGGCGCCTACTTCGCCAACCCCTGCTTCACCCAGATCCACCCCACCTGCATCCCGCGCTCCGGCGACCACCAGTCGAAGCTGACGCTGATGAGCGAGTCGCTGCGCAACGACGGCCGCATCTGGGTGCCGAAGGCGAAGGGTGACACGCGTCCGCCCGCCGAGATCCCGGAGGACGAGCGCGACTACTACCTGGAGCGCATCTACCCGGCGTTCGGCAACCTCGTGCCGCGCGACATCGCCTCCCGCGCCGCGAAGAACGTGTGCGACGAGGGGCGCGGGGTGGGCCCCGGCGGACAGGGCGTCTACCTGGACTTCGCGGATGCCATCGGGCGGATGGGCCGGGCGGCGGTCGAGGAGAAGTACGGCAACCTCTTCGAGATGTACCAGCTGATCACGGCGGAGAACCCGTACGAGGTGCCGATGCGCATCTACCCCGCCATCCACTACACGATGGGCGGGCTGTGGGTCGACTACGACCTCCAGACCACGGTGCCCGGGCTGTTCGCGATCGGCGAGGCCAACTTCTCCGACCACGGCGCCAACCGGCTCGGCGCCTCCGCCCTGATGCAGGGCCTGGCCGACGGCTACTTCGTCCTCCCGGCCACCATCAACGACTACCTCGCCCGCCATCCGCACGACGAGGTCGACCCGGCCCACCCGGCGGTGACCGAGGCCCTGGTGTCGGTGACCGACCGGCTGCGGCGGCTGCTGGAGAACGACGGCGACCGCACCCCCGACTCCTTCCACCGGGAGCTGGGCGAGCTGCTGTGGGACGAGTGCGGCATGGCCCGCACCGAGACCGGGCTGCGCAAGGCGCTGGACCGCATCCCGGCGCTGCGCGAGGAGTTCTGGCGGCGGATCAAGGTGCCGGGCCGTGGTGACGAGCTGAACCAGTCGCTGGAGAAGGCCAACCGGGTCGTCGACTATCTGGAGCTGGCCGAGCTGATGTGCCTGGACGCGCTGCACCGCGCCGAGTCCTGCGGCGGCCACTTCCGCGAGGAGAGCCAGACCGCGGACGGCGAGGCGGCCCGCGACGACGAGGCGTTCTCGTACGTGGCGGCCTGGGAGTACCGGGGGTCCGGGGGTCGCCCCCCGGGAGAGCACAGCGGCGGCACGGGCCGCGCGCCCGTGCTGCACCGCGAAGACCTGGTCTTCGAGTACGTCCACCCCACCCAGCGGAGTTACGCATGAGGCTCACCCTGCGGATCTGGCGCCAGCGCGGCCCCGAGGAGCCGGGCGCCCTGACCGTGTACGAAATCGAGGACATCTCGCCGGAGATGTCCTTCCTGGAGATGCTCGACACCCTCAACGAGCAGCTGATCCTGCGTGGGGAGGAGCCCGTCGCGTTCGACCACGACTGCCGCGAGGGCATCTGCGGGGCGTGCGGCATGGTGATCAACGGGCAGGCGCACGGCCCGGAGCGCACCACCACCTGTCAGCTGCACATGCGGCACTTCCGGGACGGCGACACCATCGACGTGGAGCCGTGGCGCGCCGCCGCCTTCCCCGTCGTCAAGGATCTGGTGGTGGACCGGTCGGCGTTCGACCGGATCATCGGCTCGGGCGGTTTCATCTCCGCCCCGACCGGGAGCGCCCCGGAGGCGCATGCCACGCCGGTGCCGAAGCCGGTCGCGGACACCGCGTTCGAACACGCGGAGTGCATCGGGTGCGGGGCGTGCGTGGCGGCTTGCCCCAATGGTTCGGCGATGCTGTTCACCTCGGCGAAGGTGACGCATCTGAACGTGCTGCCGCAGGGGCAGCCGGAGCGCGAGTCCCGGGTGCTGGACATGGTCGGCACGATGGACGAGGAGGGCTTCGGCGGCTGTACGAACACCGGTGAGTGCGCGGTGGCCTGTCCGAAGGGCATCCCGCTCCAGTCCATCTCGACCATGAACCGGGAGTTCCTGCGGGCGAGCCTCAAGAACGGTGGCCGCGGGGCCCGTTGAGCAGGCTGACGGGGCCTGCTGAAAGGACCTGCCGAAAGGGGGACGCCCGGCAGCGGTCTCCGGCGGGGCCGGTGCCGGGCGAAACGTGTGGCTACGGGTGGGTGGCCAGGGCGCGCGTCCCGGGGGCGCAGGCGTCGAGCAGCGCGGCCCGCTCCTCCTCGGACAGCTTCAGCGCGTTGCCGCGGCGGCCGCTGTCGAGGAGTGCGGTCGCCGCGTCCAGCCAGGCCGGGAGCGGTTCCACACCGAGGAATTCGGCGAGCCGGACCAGTTCCTTCTCCGGCTCGTCCAGCAGGGTCTCGAAGGACATCGCGGTCCGCAGGGAGTCCGGGACCTCTTCCAGCTTCGCCAGGCCGTCGATGATCGTTTCGGACCACAGGGTGCCGAACTCCGCCAGCGGGATGTGGCGTTCGGTCACCAGGGCGGGGTCGTACCGGTCGGCCAGCAGCGGAGCGAGGTCGGGCGGGAGCTGGGCCGCGTGCGCGGGGGTCAGCTGGTACGGGGAGTCCAGGCCGCAGTGGTCCGCCATCTCCCGCAGCAGCGGAATCATGCGGAAGCTGTAGTGGCGGCTCATGGAGACGGCGCAGTCGGGGCCCTCGCGGTAGAGGTGGACGAAGCGCGCCTCGGGGAAGCAGCGGCGCATCTCCGGAACCCGGCCGATGGACAGGCCGGTCCGCTCCACGACGGTACCGGGGTCGCCGAACCGGGCGGCGAGGGCGGCGAACAGGGCCCGCCAGTGGTCCGCCGGGGCCCGGGTGGGCCAGGCGGTGACCACGGACTCCAGCTCGTCCAGGAGGGCGTCGGGGTCATCGGTCAGATGCGGGAGGACCATGACGCTGATGGCGGGTATGCCCGTGGTCTCGGCGTCGTACCGCCGCTTGGGCAGCCGGGGGTAGAGGAACTCCGGCGTCGTCGCCCCATTTTTGATCATGCTGTTGGTGACCGGGTTGGGACGACAGAGATACCCCCAGAACTCCGGTCCGCTCAGGGGAGTCTCGCTCAGCACTTCCGGGTCGGGAATACTGGCGAACAATTCACTGATGCTTAGCACGTCCGGGTGAAGATTGACGACCTGAGACATAGCCGTCGAGCCACAACGGCCCGTCCCGACGATGAACGTCAAGTTCTGGTTGACCACGCGCGCTTTCCTCCCGATCGGTCGAACTCCATTGGACACCATGGGCTGCCCCGGGGATCCCGTGGTGTCCAACTGGTGAAACACACCTAACAGGACACTGTGGGGCGCCAGCCGGTCCCCGCCCCCTCCACACCTTTGCCCAACCTTCACATGCATGACGTCCGTTACCCCAGGTCACCCCAGCCTCACCTGCGGGGAAGCCCAAACCTAGATGTACGAGACAGCTTCACAACTCCACGGCACAGGAACGGACACCGGAACTACCGTAATCGAACGTATTCACGCGTGACGCCTCCGTCATCTTTTCGTACCAACAGCACTGCTAGAGTTCCCATCCGTCAGCCCCTCGGCGGACGTTGGGGATTGCCATCCCCAGGGACGTCCGGGAGGCGCGGCAACAGCACATCGGGGGACAAGGCATTGGCACGCCGTGCGTCGCACGGTGCGTGTGCTTTCACCACCCCTGCGCAAAAGTTGAATTCGGGGAAGGTGTTTCTTAAGTGTTGGTGGAGCGCGACCAGGAGACAGACCGGCTCACGCGCCTCCTGTTCGGCGGCGCCCGCGAGGGAAGCCGGCTCGCTGTCATCAGCGGTGCCGTGGCCTCCGGAAAGACCGCACTTCTGCACCAGGTGACGGACACGGCGGGGGCGCGTGGCGTCCGGGTGCTGAACGCGGTGGCCTCCGCCTTCGAGCAGGAATTCCCGTACGCCGTCGTCGAGCAGCTCTACCAGGGCATGCCCGCCCACCTTCAGCACGCCCGCCCCCGGCCGGGCCTCGACACACCGCACAGCCCGCACGGCCCCCACCAGGCCGACCTGCCGCTGCTCCAGGCCTTCCACCGCGCCCTGGACGAACTCACCGCCGACGCACCGCTGCTGATCGCCATCGACGACGTCCAGTACGCCGATCTGCCGTCCCTGCGCGCCCTCGCCTACGGCATCCGCCGCTGCCGCTCCGAGGCGCTGTCCGTCGTGATGACCCGCGGCGCGCTGACCGGGCCCGCCGGCCCGGCCCTGGACGAACTGCTGCACCGGCCGAACGCGTGCCACGTACGGCTCGCCCCGCTCACCGTCGCGGGCGTCACCACCCTGCTGACCGAGGAACTCGGCCCCGCCGAGGCCGAGCGGCACGCCGCCGCGTTCCACGACCTGACCGGCGGCAACCTGCTGCTGCTGCGCGGGCTGCTGGACGACCGGTTCTCCCGGCTCACCTGCGGCCCCCTCGACACCGCGCCCGGCACCGGCACCCCGGCGCCCGGCGAGCTGTTCCGCCAGGCGGCGCTGTCCTGCGTCTACCGCGGCGGCCCGGCCCACCACCGGATCGCCCAGGGCATCGCCCTGCTGGGCGACGGCTCGTCCGCACGCCGCTTGAGCAAGCTCGTCGCGGTCGAGGAGCGCCAGGTGCGGCAGGCTGTCGCGGCGCTCACCGAGGTGGGCATCCTGCACGAAGCGCAGTTCAGGAGCGCCGACGTGCGCACCGTCCTGCTGGACGACCTGCCCGCGGACGAACTCGCCCGGCTGCACCACCGGGCCGCGCGGCTGCTGCACGAGGAGGGCGCCGACCCCATCGACGTGGCGGGCCATCTGCTCCACCACGAACTGGCCGAGCCGGTCGAGGAGTGGATCCCCGAGACCCTGCGCGACGCCGCCCGGCACGCCGTGGCCGCCGACCGCATGGAACTGGCCGTCAACTGCCTCCAGATGGCCCACCGATGTACGACCGACGAGCGGGAGACGCTCATCCTCCAGGTCACGATGGTGGAAGCCATGTGGCCGTTCAATCCGCTCTCCCAGCTGCGGCGGCTCCAGTCCCTGGCCGGTCCCGCGAGCAACGGGCAGCTGCCCGCGGAGTACGCCATCCCGGTCCTCCTCCGGCTGCTGACGCTCGGCCAGACGGCCGAGGCCGCCGCCGCCCTCGGCCGGATCGGCCGGGACGCGAGCCCCGGCTCGGAACTCGACACCACGCTGCGGACCATCGACCTGGCCCTCGCCTCCACCTTCCCCGGCTCCCCCGAGCTGCGGACCTTCGTGGAGCGGGCCGAGCCGGACGGCCCCCGCGCGGGCGGCCCCTTGACGGCCGAGCAGACCCCCGAGTCGCCGCAGCTCACCGCGGGCAAGGCGCTGCGGACCGTGCTGCGCCACGGCGCCGACGACCGCGCCGTACAGGCCGCGGAGCGGGTGCTGGAGACCACCCGGCTCACCGACCCGACCATGCCGACCGTGCACGCCGCGCTCCAGGTCCTCATCTACGCGGACCGGCTCGCCACCGCCACCACCTGGTGCGACCAGCTGATCGAGCAGTGCGAGCGACGCGGCGCCAAGGGAGTGCTGGCCGCCTTCCGCGCCCTGCGGGCCCAGATCGCGCTGCGGGCCGGACGGCTGCCGGACGCGGTGCGCTACGCGGAGCGGGCGCTGGAGGAGCTTCCGGCCCGCGGCTGGGGCGTCGCCGTCGGCGTGCCGCTCGCGGTGCTGATCAACGCGCACACCGCGATGGGCCACCACGACACCGCCGCCGAGATCCTGGCGCGGCCGGTGCCGGAGGAGATGTTCCGGAGCCGCTACGGGCTCCACTACCTGTACGCGCGGGCCTGCCACCAGCTGGCCACCGGGCGCCAGCACGCCGCCCTCACCGGCTTCCGGGCCTGCGGCGAGAAGATGACCGCCTGGGGCCTGGACTCGCCCGCCATGCTGCCCTGGCGGCTCGGCGCCGCCGAGACCTGGCTGACCCTCGGCAGCCAGGACCGGGCCGCGCGGCTGGCGCAGGAGCAGCTGGAGCTGACCGGCGAGGCGCCCTCGCGCACCCGCGGCGCCGCGCTGCGCGTGCTGGCCGCCACCCGGCCGGCGAGCGAGCGGCCCGCCCTGCTCCAGCAGGCCGTCGCGGTGCTCCAGGAGACCGGCGGCTGGTACGAGATGGCGCGGGCGCTGGCCGACCTCGCGGAGGCGCACAAGCAGCTCGGCGACCTGGACACCAGCCGGCTGATGACCCGGCGCGCCCTGCGGCTCGCCGACGGGTGCGGCGCCGAGGAGCTGTCCCGTTCGCTCCAGCGCACCCCGGGCCGCTCGGCCCTGTCGGAGGCGGCCCGCACCGGCGAGGAGACCACCACGTTCTCCGAACTCTCCGACGCCGAGAGCCGGGTGGCCGCCCTCGCGGCCTCGGGCTACACCAACCGGGAGATCGCCGCCAAGCTCTACATCACGATCTCCACGGTCGAGCAGCACCTCACCCGGGTCTACCGGAAGATCAACATCAGCCAGCGCCGCGATCTGCCCGCGAGCCTCGATTTCGACGTCGCCCACACCGCCTGATATCCCAGCGATTCCGCACGGCCCCAAGAGGTTGCTTCCATGACGTCTGCGCCCGCGTCTCCCCTGACGATGCTGGTACCGGACTTTCCTTTCTCCTACGACAGCTGGCTGACCCATCCGGCCGGTCTGGGCGCGGTGCCGAGCGAACGGCACGGCACCGAAGTCGCGGTCATCGGCGGCGGAATGTCCGGGATGACGGCGGCGTATGAACTCCTGCGCCTGGGATTGCGCCCGGTCGTCTACGAAGCGGAGCAATTGGGCGGCCGGATGCGTTCCACGCCCTTTCCCGGGAATCCGGAATATGTGGCGGAAATGGGCGCCATGCGCTTCCCCGTCTCCGCGACCGCGCTGTTCCACTACATCGGCACCCTCGGACTGGCCACCCGCCCCTTTCCGAACCCCCTCGCACCGTCCACCCCGAGCACCCTGATCGACCTGAACGGCGGGCGCCGCCAGGCCCGCACCCCGGACGAGCTCCCGACCGTCTACCAGGAGGTCGCCGACGCCTGGGAGAAGGCGCTCCAGGAGCGGGCCGAGCTGTCCACCGTGCGGGACGCCATCCAGCGGCGGGACACCGCCACGCTGAAGGCCGTCTGGGACCGGCTGGTCAGGGAGTTCGACGACCAGTCCTTCTACGGCTTCCTGGCCACCTCCCCCACCTTCCAGTCGTTCCGCCACCGGGAGATCTTCGGCCAGGTCGGCTTCGGCACCGGCGGCTGGGACACCGACTTCCCCAACTCGGTGCTGGAGATCCTGCGCGTCGTCGTCACCGACGCCGACGACCACCAGGTCGGCATCGTCGGCGGCTCCCAGCAGCTGCCGCGCGGCCTGTGGGAGCACCCTCCGGCCGCGCCCCCGCACTGGCCGGAGGGCACCTCGCTGGCGTCGCTGCACGGCGGCCGGCCGCGGCCCGCGGTCACCCGGCTGCGCCGGGCCGGGGACGGCATCCGGGTACGGGACGAGAGCGGCGAGGAGCGCGAGTTCCCCGCGGTGGTCTTCAGCCCGCACGTCTGGACGCTGCTGAACCGGATCGACTGCGACCCGGAGCTGCTGCCCACCCCGCTGTGGACGGCGGTCGAGCGCACCCACTACATGGGCGCCTCCAAGCTGTTCGTCCTGGTCGACCGGCCGTTCTGGCGGGACCCCGACCCGGCGACCGGCCGGGACGTGATGAGCATGACGCTCACCGACCGGATGCCGCGCGGGGTCTATCTGTTCGACGACGGGCCCGACCGGCGCGGGGTGATGTGCCTGTCGTACACCTGGAACGACGACTCGCTGAAGGTCGCCACCCTCACGCCCGAGGACCGGCTGGAGCGGCTGCTGAGCCAGCTGGGCGCGATCTACCCGGACGTCGACATCCGCTCGCACATCGTCGCCGGGCCGCTGACCGTCACCTGGGAGACCGAGCCGCGCTTCATGGGCGCGTTCAAGTCCAACCTGCCCGGTCACTACCGCTACCAGCGGCGGCTGTTCACCCAGTTCATGCAGGACGACATGCCCGCCGAGCAGCGCGGCTTCTTCCTGTGCGGGGACGACGTGTCCTGGACCGCCGGGTTCGCGGAGGGCGCGGTGACCACGGCGCTCAACGCGGTGTGGGGGGTGCTCAACCACCTGGGCGGCGCCACCCACCCGGACAACCCGGGCCCGGGCGACCGCTTCCACGACTTCGCCCCCGTGGAGCTGCCGTACGACTAGGGGTTTCCCTAGACGATTCCCTGAAAGAAGTGGGGGCCGGTGCACCGCACCGGCCCCCACTTCTTCTTCACATGTGTCTAGCCGCGCGCGATCTCCTCAAGCCGCTTCTTGTCCGGCTTGCCGTTGCGGTTGAGCGGGAAGGCGTCCAGCACCTCGACCCGGTTGGGCTGCTCGTAGACCGGCAGCACGTCGCACAGCCGCTCGCGCCAGTACTTGGCGTCCCGCTGCTCGTCGTCCTCCACGAAGAAGACCAGCTGCACATCGCCGCGGCGGCGCTCGTCGGGGAGCGGCACGATCCGGGTGGAGATGTGGGCGACGGCGGCCTTGCGCTCGACCAGCTCGGGGTAGAGCAGATAGCCGTAGCGGTGCACCGCGAACTTCCGGCCCAGGACGAAGAGGTTGTCGTCCTCGTCCAGGTAGCCGAGGTCGCCGGTGGGGAACCAGCCGGTCGGCATGGCGTCGATGCCGCCGTCCTCGGCGAGGTGGCCCTCCAGCGCGTCCGGGGTGTCGACCTCGATCTCACCGGCCTGGCCGGGGGCGGCGGGGACGCCGGACTCGTCGATGATGCGCAGCTTGATGCCGTCCATGGCCCGGCCGCAGGAGACCGGGTTCTCCAGGGTGGCGAAGGCGATGTTGCCCAGCTCGGTGCTGCCGTAGCTGTCCAGCAGCGGCAGCCCGAACTCGGCGACGTAGCCGTCGGAGAGCGCGCCGTCGAGCGGTGCCGCGCCGGAGCAGAACATGCGGACCTGCTCCAGCTGCGCCCGCAGCGAGGGCTTCCGGCCGACCAGGTTGAGCATGGTGCGGTAGCTGGACGGGGTGGCGTCGAGCACGGTCGCGCCGGTCCGCCCCGCCATCTGCACGGCCCGGTCGAGGCGCTTGTAGGGGGCGATCACCAGGGAGCAGCGGGTGAGCCAGGCGATGAGCACCATGGACAGCCCGTACTGGTGGGCGAAGGGCAGCAGCGGGAGCAGGACGTCGTCCTCCCGGTGCCCCACCTGGGCGGCGTTGCGCTCCAGGTTGGTCAGGAACTTGCGGCCGGACTTGACCGCGCCCTTGGGCTCGCCGGTGGAGCCGGACGTCCACATGATGAGGCCGTCCTGCCGGTCGGCCCAGGCGTCGAAGGACAGCTCGCGGGTGCTGAGCGGCCGTCCGGCGGCCGGGGCGATCACCTCGTAGAGGTTGACCACGCGGCCGTCATCGTGGATCGGGGAGTCGTCGTCGACGAAGGCGATGGCGGCGCCGGTGCGCCCGGCTATCCGCCGGGTCTCGTCCGGGTGCTCCTGCTGGTCGATCAGGACGATGGACGCGCCGACGTGCATGAGCGCGAACAGCACACTGACGTAGGCGGCGGAGTTGCCCGCCTTGAGGATGACGCGGTCGCCCGGGGCGACCCCGTGCTGCTCGCGGATCACATCGGCGACGCGGATCGCGTCCAGCTCGAAGTCGGCCAGCGTCTGCACCGAGTCGAGCGCGTAGATCTTCGCGGTCATCGAACGTACTCTTTCCTTTTCCCTGGGGAGTGCCTGAGGAGTACGGGCAGCCGCGGCCGTGTGTGCCTAGGCTCCCTTGTCTTCGGCGCCGGTCTCCCACTCGGCGTCGACGGGGACTTGCGAGAGCAGTTGGTCGTGCACCAGGTTCACGACCTCTCTCCGGCTCGAATCGAGGTAGCTGCGGGACCCGGGAAACACCTCGAGGTCGAAACGTCCGCTCGTACGCCGCCGCCAGGCCCGTACGCCGCGCAGCGGGGTCTTGGGGTCGCCCTCGCCGGCGAGGGCGACGATCCGGCAGCCGAGGGCCGGCGGGCCCAGCGCCATGCCCCAGTGGGCGGTCCGGCCGGATACGAACAGGGTCAGCAGGGGCGTCCCGGTCTCCCGCTCCAGGCGCTCGGCCACGCGGTAGGCGAGGTCGGCCCCGACCCGGTGCCCGAAGAAGGCGATCGGGCGGTCCATCCACTCGCCCAGCGCGCCGAAGATCCGGTCGACCAGCTCCGGGGAGTCGGTCAGCCGCTCACCGTCCTCATCGTCCGCGCCGTCCGCGAAGCCGGTGTGGAGGGGGTACTGGATCGCTAGAACCTCCACGGTGGGCAGCAGGAGTTCGGACAGGGAGAGGTAGTACGCGGTGGAGTGGGCGGACTCCGGGAAGCAGATCAGCCGGAAACTGCTGGGAGTTTCCGTTTGCAATATCCGAATAAGGCCCACATCATCGGGCTTGACCTGGCTCAAGGAGTACATCCCCGCGATTGCACTGAGGGGGCCGGGCACGAGTGCACGGATGGGGCGTGTCGACCATGTTCGATCGAGGCGCTGACTCCGTGAGGTTATGGCCCCGCTGTGGCGGTCACAACCCCTAGTAACCGCTGTCCGGTGTACGCGTTATATGCGGGGTACCACGGCATCCATAGGTGGCGTGGGGCACAACTGGGGACCCCCTAATGTCCCCTGACTTCTCCCCCTACCCCCTAACGTACGGGTGGCCTCTGACCTGGAGTCAAGCAGCCGTGTTAGACATGGCGAAAGCATGTTCTCCATAAGCCAATTAAATCGGTGCGACGACAGCGATGAACACAACACGTCCTATTGATTTCGCCGTCGTTGTCGACGGCTTGGTCAAGCAGTACCCAGGCCGTCCCGCCCCGGCGGTGGACGATCTCAGCTTCACCGTCAACCATGGCGAGGTCTTCGGGTTCCTCGGCCCCAATGGGGCGGGCAAGACCACCACGATCGGGATCCTGACCACCCGGGTCGCTCCCAGCGGCGGACGTGCGTTCGTACAGGGCGTCGACGTGGTGGCGAAGCCCGCGGTGGCACGGCAGTCCTTCGCCGTCGTCCCGCAGCGCAACAACCTCGACCGGTCCCTGACCATTCGTCAGAACCTCACCTTCCACGCCGGTTACCACGGGCTGTCCCGCGCCGAGCGGAACCGGCTCGCGGACGAGAGCCTGGAGTGGGTGGGCCTGGGCGACCACGCCAAGGCCCGGGCGGACCAGGTGTCCGGCGGCCAGGCGCAGCGCGTGATGATCGCGCGGGCCCTGATGCACCGCCCCCGTGTGCTGTTCCTCGACGAACCGGCCACCGGCCTCGACCCGCAGTCGCAGCTGTTCGTGCGCGACCGGGTCGCCGAACTCAAGCTGCGCGGCGTCACCGTGGTCATCACCACGCACGACATGGACGAGGCCGCCAAGCTCTGCGACCGGATCGGGATCGTGGACCACGGCAAGCTGCTCGCGCTCGACACCCCGGAGGCGCTGACGAGCAGGCTCAGCAACACCGCGCTGTCGGTCACGGTGCAGCCGCCGCACAACGGGCTCGACGGGGTGCTCGGCATGGTCCGCGGCCTGGATGTGGTCGAGCGGGTCGAGGTGATCCAGCAGGACGACAAGGACTTGGTCGAGTCCATCCTCGGCGGCGGGACCGCGGAAGGCAGCGACGGCAGCACCCGGATGAAGATCTACAGCGATGCCCCGTCCTCGGTGCTCCTCCCCACCTGCCTCAAGGTCCTGACCGACGCCGGCTGTGAGATCAAGGACCTGAGCGTCAGCCAGGCGAGCCTGGAAGACGTCTTCGTCGAGCTGACAGGGAAAGAGCTGCGATGACCACCTCCACACGACCCACGCCCGACGGAGAGGCGAACTCCGGCGGCAAGGCCGCGGGAGAAACGTCCACCGGCCGCCAGGACGGCGAGCACCAGCGGGCCGCCGACCGCCGACCCGGTTCGGGCACGGTGATCGGCGGCACGGTGGTCTCCGAGAAGAGCGGGGACGGGAAGAGCGACATCGGCGACACCCTGACCCTGGCCGTCACGCCGCCCAAGCCGGGCACCCAGTCCTCCGGCAAGCGGGCCGGGCGGCCCACCGGTCCCGCGGGTGCCACCGGCCCCGCGGCCGCTTCGAACGCACCGGTACCCGCCCAGGCCGCGGCCCCCGCTCCGGCCGGGGCCGTCGCCGTACGGGAGCCCGCTGCCGCCCCGGCTCCCGCGGGCGCCGCCGCGACGGCCGTCGCCGTCCCCGAACCGGCCGCCGGGCCGTCCACGGAGATCGTTCCCGCGCGCTCCGCGAAGGGGTCCGGCGGGCGTCACCGGCGCCGCGCCAACCGGTGGCGGACGTTCTTCTTCATCCTGTGGCGGGACATCTTCGTCACCGGCCGCGAGATGGGTCCGTTCCTGGGCCAGGTCATCGTGGAGCCGTTCTTCATGCTGTTCGTCTTCGGCAAGGTGCTCGGCGAGATCGGCTTCACCCAGCCCGGGTTCCAGCAGGTGCTGCTGCCCGGTGTGGTGGCGCTCAACAGCTTCCTGGTCGCCCTCCAGAACACCGCGCTGCCGCTGGCCATCGACTTCTCCTGGACCAAGGAGATCGAGGACCGGCTGCTCGCGCCCATCCCGGTCTCCCTGGTCGCGGTGGAGAAGGCGGTCTTCGGCGCGATGCGCGGTCTGATCGGCTCCCTGGTCATGATCCCGATCGGTCTGGCGCTGCTCGACGACGTCTCCTGGCCGATGTCCAAGATGCCGGAGACGCTGGGCATCCTCAGCCTCGGCGGGCTGGTCGGCGGCTGCGTCGGCCTCACCCTGGGCACGCTGGCGCCCGCGCGTCACATCTCCATCGTCTTCGCCATGACGCTCACCCCGATCATGTTCACCGGGGCCACGCAGTTCCCGTGGCGGAGCCTGGACGGCGTCCGCTGGTTCCAGATCCTGTGCACCTTCAACCCGCTGACCTACATCACCGAGGCGATGCGCGGGCTGCTGCTGGCCCCCGGGCCGAAGACACCGGAGTCGATCCCGCTGTGGATCTGCTTCTCCGCCATCGGGGCGGCCATCCTGATCTACGGGTTCATCGGCATCCGCGGCTTCAACCGCCGGGCGCAGGACTGAGAGTCGACCGTACCGAGAACGAAGGCACCACACCATGACGGCATCCGAGCCATCCGAGCAGGCCAAGAAGGCCATCGTCTTCCCGGGCATGGGACCCTCCAGCTTCGCCGAGGTGGGCAGGTTCCTCACCCTCGACCCGTTCGCCCGGAAGCGGCTGGCCGAGGCCGACGAGGCCCTCGGCTACTCGGTCTTCGACCGGCTCCGCGACTCGGAGGACGACTACTCCGAGGCGACCCAGATAGCCTTCCTGGTCAACTCGATGGCATCGGCGGACCGGGCCGAGGAGGAGCACGGGCTCGTCCCGGACCTGTGCGTGGGCCCCAGCTTCGGGCAGAAGGCGGCTGCGGCGTACGTCGGTTCGCTGCCGTTCCCCGAGGTGGTGCGGCTCACCGCGGAGCTGGCGCGCTGTGAGCACGCGTACTTCGAGGAGGAGTACCAGGACGCGGTCACCCACACCTTCGTCCGCACCCCGCAGGAGAAGCTGACCGGGATCCTCGACGAACTCGGCGAGCGCGGCGAGTGGTACGACTACTCCGGCTACCTCGACGACGGCTTCTTCATGGTGTCGCTGCGCGAGAAGGAGCTGGACGGCTTCAAGCAGAGCATCAGCCAGGCCGGCGGCTACTCCATGTACACCATGGTCCCGGCGGTGCACGCGCCCGCGTTCGCGGAGCTGCGGCGCCGGGCCGCGGAGGAGATCCTGCCCCGGTACGAGATCCTCGACCCGAAGCTGCCCGTGGTCACCGACCAGGACGGCTCGCTCGTGACGACGGCCGACGAGCTGCGCACGATGCTGCTGGACACCTTCGACCTGCCGATCCACTGGCCCAAGGTCGTGGACGCGCTGAAGGGCGCCGGAGTGTCCACGATGTACATCACCGGCCCGGACAACCTCTTCCACCGGCTGGACCGCACCAAGTCCACCTTCGAGGTCGTGACGGTGGGCCCGGGCAAGCGGCAGCGCCCGCCCCGCAAGCGCTGACAACACAAGAGCGTTAACGGGCCGGGCCCCGCACCCCCTCCAGGGTGCGGGGCCCGGCCCCTTGTCGTACGCGCCCGTCAGCCCGACAGCCAGTCCCGGACGGCCCGCGCCGTCGTACCGGCGTGCTCCTCCATCATCGTGAAGTGGTTGCCCGGCACGTCGATCGCGGTGTGCGGCAGCTCCCAGTACGACCGCCAGTCGCCGCCGCGGGACCAGTCGAAGAGCCGCTCCCCGGCCCGGACCAGCAGCGTCGGCGTCTTGACCTCGGTCGGCCGCCACTCGCCGAACAGCCGGAAGTACGCGCCCATGGCCAGCAGCCGGGTGTCGTCCACCGGCACATGGCTCGCGCTCCGCTCGTCCACCCCGGCGCTCAGCCCCGGCTGGAGGCCGACGGCGGCGTCCCGGTCGTGCGAGTAGATGTCCAGCAGGACGACCGCCTCCGGGAAGACCCCGGTGCTCTCCAGCCGCGCGGCCACCTCGTGCGCCAGCACACCGCCCGAGGAGTGCCCCAGCAGCACGAACGGCGCCCCGTCGGTCTGCCGCAGCACCGCGGCGGCCTGCGCCTCGATCACCGCCTCCGGGTGCGCCGGAAGCTGCTCCCCGGCGACGAAACCGGGGTTGCCCAGCGCCCAGACGTCCTGCTCGCCGCGGAAACCGGCGGCGAACCGCGCGTACTGGTGCGGGCCGCCGATCGACAGGATCGAGGAGAAGCACACCACGGCGGGCCGCGTCTCACCGCGCGACAGCCGCACCAGCGCGGGCGCCTTGCGCAGCTCCGCGGCGCTGCCGAACGAGGGCCGGAACCGGGAGACGTCCATCAGCAGCCGCGTGAACTCCTCCTGCCTGCCCAGCTGTCCGGCCTCCCGCATCATCGCGCCGAACACGTCCGACGGCTCCCCGCCCGCCGCGTTCTCGCGCGCGGTGCCGGGCTCCGCACCGCCCTCGGCGGCCACCTCGGGCGCCAGGGCCTCCAGCAGCTGCCCGGTGACCTGCGCGGGCGTCGGGTGGTCGAACAGCAGCGTCGGCGGCAGCCGCAGCCCGGTGACGGCATTGATGCGGTTGCGCAGCTCGACCGCGGTGAGCGAGTCGAAGCCCAGCTCCAGGAAGCCGCGGGTGGCGCCCACGGCGTCCGCGTCCGCGAAGCCGAGGACGGCGGCGGCCTGCGTACGGACCACGTCCAGCAGGACGTTCTCCCGCTCCGCCGCGTCCAGCCCGGCCAGCCGCCGCGCCAGCGACGGGCCACCGGCGTCGGCCGGTGCGCCGGAGGCCGTACGCCGCCGGGCCGGGGCCCGGACCAGTCCGCGGAACACGGCGGGCAGCGCCCCCTCGACGGCCTGCTCGCGCAGCGGCGCGAGGTCCAGGTGGAGCGGCACGAGCACCGTCTCACCGCCGACCGCGCACGCCGTGTCGAACAGCTCCAGACCGTCCCGCGAGGACAGCGGCGCCATCCCGGAGCGGGCCATGCGCTGCACATCCGCCTCCGCCATGTCACCGGTCATCGCGCTGCGCTGCTCCCACAGGCCCCAGGCGAGCGAGAGCGCGGGCAGCCCGGTGGCGCGGCGGTGCGCGGCGAGGGCGTCCAGGAAGGCGTTGGCGGCGGCGTAGTTGGCCTGCCCCGGCGCGCCGAAGGTGCCGGCGGCGGAGGAGAACAGCACGAACGCCCCGAGGTCGAGATCGCGGGTCAGCTCGTGCAGATGGAGCGCCGCGTCCATCTTCGGCCGGGACACCGTGTCGATCCGGTCCGGGGTGAGCGCGGACAGCAGCCCGTCGTCCAGCACACCGGCGGTGTGCACGACGGCGGTCAGCGGATGCGCCGGATCCACCTCGGCCAGCAGCTGCGACAGCGCCTCGCGGTCGGCCACATCGCACGCCGCGACGCTCACCCGCGCGCCCAGCGCGGTCAGTTCGTCGACCAGCTCCGGCATGCCCGCCGCCCGCTGCCCGCGACGGCTGCCCAGCAACAGATGCCGTACGCCGCGCTCGGCCACCAGATGGCGGGCGAGCTGCCCGCCGAGGACACCGGTGGCGCCGGTGATCAGGACCGTGCCGTCCGGGTCGAACCCCGCCTCCGGCGCCGGGTCCTCGTTCCGCTGGGTGGCGACCCTGGCCAGGCGGGGCGCGTGGAGCGCGCCCTCGCGGACGGCGAGCTGCGGCTCGCCCCCGGCCACGGCCGCCATGAGCGCGTCGGCCGTGGTCCCCTCATGGTCCAGGTCGAGCAGCAGGAACCGGTCCGGGTTCTCGGTCTGGGCGGTGCGGATCAGCCCCCATACGGGCGCGTGCAGCAGGTCGGACACCTCGGCGTCCGGGGACGTGGCGACCGCCCGCCGGGTGACGAACGCCAGCCGCGCCCCGGCGAAGACCTCCTCCGCGAGCCACGACTGCGCGCTCTCCAGCGCGGCGTGCGTGGCCAGCCGGGCACCCTCCGCCAGATGGCCGCCACCGCCCCCGGCGGGACCGGTCAGCGGGAGGAGGACGACATCCGGCCGGGGACTGCCGGAAGCCACCACGGCCGCCAGCTCGGCCAGGTCGGGGAAGACGGCGCATTCGGCACCGGTGGCCTCCAGCGCGTGGACGAGCCCGAAGGCGTCCGTGCCGTTGTCCACGGCGCCCTGGCCGACCAGGGCCCAGCGGACGGCCGCGGGGGCCGCCGAGGGGGCCGACACCGGCGCCCACTCCAGCCGGAACAGCGAGTCGTGGTACGTCACCTGGGCCGCCCGCAGCTGCTCCGGCGCGATGTGCCGCAGCACCAGGGAGTCCACCGACGCGACCGCGCCGCCGTTCTCGTCCGCGACGGTCAGGGCCACCGCGTCCGACCCGGCCGGTGCGATCCGTACGCGCAGCGCCGTGGCGCCCGCCGCGTGGAGGGTGACACCGCTCCAGGAGAACGGCAGCCGTACGCCCGCGGCCTCGGCGCCCAGGAAGTCGCCGAGCGCCACGCCGTGCAGCGCGGAGTCCAGCAGCGCCGGGTGGAGCCCGAACAGCGCGGCGTCGGCGTGCTGCTTGCCCGGCAGGCGGAGTTCGGCGAAGACCTCCTCGCCGCGCCGCCAGGCAGCCGTCAGCCCCTGGAACGCCGGGCCATAGCCGAAGCCGCCCGCCGCGAACCGCTCGTACAGGTCGTCCACGTCGAGCGCCACGGCATCGGCGGGCGGCCAGACGGACAGGCCCTCTCCGCTGTCCGCGGCGTCACCGGAGGCCAGCACACCGCCCGCGTTGCGGGTCCAGGCGTGCTCCGAGGCGTCGCCTTGGTCGGCGCCGGGCTCCGGGCGGGAGTAGACCTCCAGCATCCGGCGCCCTTCCGCGTCGGGAGCGCCGACGGTCAGCCGCAGCTGGACCCCGCCGCGCTCGGGCAGGATCAGCGGCGCCTCAAGGGTCAGCTCCTCCAGCACACCACAGCCGACCTGGTCACCGGCCCGGATCGCCAGCTCCACGAAGGCCGTCCCCGGCAGCAGCACCGTGCCGGACACGGCATGGTCGGCGAGCCAGGGGTGGGTCTGGAGGGAGAGCCGCCCGGTGAGCAGGAAGCCGTCGGAGTCCGGGAGTTCGACGGCCGCGCCCAGCAGCGGATGCCCGGCGGCGCCGAGCCCGGCGGAGGCGACGTCGCCCACCGAGAGGGGCACCTCGATCCAGTAGCGCTCGTGCTGGAAGGCGTACGTGGGCAGCTCGACGCGCGAGGCACCGGTGCCCTCGAACACCGCCTCCCAGTCGACGTGGACGCCGCGGGTCCATGCCTCGCCGAGGGATGCCCAGAAGCGGTCGAGACCGCCCTCGTCGCGGCGCAGCGAACCGATCGCGGCCGCGGCGCGTCCCGCGTCCTCGGCCGTCTCCTGGACGCCCATCGCCAGCACCGGGTGGGCGCTGGACTCGATGAAGGCCCCGAAGCCTTCGTCGAGGAGGCGGCGGATGGCGTCTTCGAGTTCGACGGTGCGACGGAGGTTGGTGAACCAGTACTCCGCGTCCAGCTCCGGGCCCTCGACCCACTCCCCCGTCACGGTGGAGAGGAACGGCACCTGGGCAGGCTGTGGTTGCACCGGGGCGAGGAGCGTGAGGAGTTCGTCGCGCAGCAGCTCCACCTGGGCGGAGTGGGAGGCGTAGTCCACCGGGACGCGGCGCGCCCGGACCGCGTCCGCCTCGCACGAGGCCAGCAGCTCGTCCAGCGCGGTCGGCTCACCGGAGACCACCACGGCCGACGGGCCGTTGACGGCCGCCACCGAGATGCGCTCCTCACCCCACGCCGCGATCCGCTCCCGCACCTGGGATACGGGCAGCGCCAGCGACACCATGCCGCCCTTGCCCGCCAGCACCCGGCCGATCGCCTGACTGCGCAGTGCCACCACGCGTGCGGCGTCCTGGAGGGTCAGAATCCCGGCCACGCACGCGGCGGCGATCTCGCCCTGCGAGTGGCCGACCACGGCGGAGGGCCGCACACCCAGCGAACGCCACAGCTCGGCGAGGGAGACCATCACCGAGAACAGCACCGGCTGGACCACGTCGACGCGCTCCAGTGACGGCGCGTTCTCCTTGCCCCGCAGCACATCCACCAGCGACCAGTCGGTGAACTCGGCGAGCGCGGCGGCGCATTCGTGGATGCGGGCGGCGAACACCGGCGAGGCGTCCATCAGCCCCACCGCCATGCCCGCCCACTGCGAGCCCTGCCCCGGGAACACGAACGCCGTCTTGTCGGCCGTTCCGGTGCCCTGGATCAGGTGCGGCGCCGCCTCGCCCCGGGCCAGTGCCGTCAGGGTGGCGGTGAAGTCGTCACGGTCCGTGCCCACCAGCACGGCGCGCTGGTCCAGGGGTGCGCGGGTGGTGGCCAGCGAGTAGCCGATGTCGGCGGGGCGCGGCCCGTCGTCGGTGGTGAGGAGGGTCAGCAGCCGCTCGGCCTGGGCGCGCAGCGCCCCCTCGCTCTTCGCCGACACCACCCACGGCACCGGGCCCGGCTGCCGCGTCCGATCGGGCTTCGCCGGTTCCTCGACGGGCGCCTGCTCGATGATGGTGTGCGCGTTGGTGCCGCTGATGCCGAACGAGGAGATGGCGGCGCGGCGCGGCCGGCCGGTGTCCGGCCATGCCTGCTGATCGGTCAGCAGCGACACCGCGCCCGCCGTCCAGTCCACGTGCGCGGACGGCTCGTCCACGTGCAGGGTCTTCGGCAGGACGCCGTGCTCGATGGCCTTGACCATCTTGATGATGCCCGCCACGCCTGCGGCGGCCTGGGTGTGGCCGAAGTTGGACTTCACCGAGCCCAGCCACAGCGGCTCGTCCTCGGTGTGCTCCTGGCCGTAGGTGGCGAGCAGCGCCTGCGCCTCGATGGGGTCGCCCAGCGTCGTACCGGTGCCGTGCGCCTCGACCACGTCGACCTCGGCGGCGGACAGCCGGGCCCCGGCCAGCGCCTGCCGGATGACGCGCTGCTGCGACGGGCCGTTGGGCGCGGTGAGGCCGTTGGACGCGCCGTCCTGGTTGATGGCGGAGCCGCGGACGACCGCGAGGACCGGGTGGCCGTTCTTACGGGCGTCCGACAGCCGCTCCACGAGCAGCATGCCCACGCCCTCGCCCCAGGCCGTGCCGTCCGCGGCGGCCGCGAACGGCTTGCAGCGGCCGTCGGTCGCGAGGCCGCGCTGCTTGCTGAAGGCCACGAAGGTGCCGGGGGTCGCCATGACGGTCACACCGCCCGCGAGCGCCAGCGAGCATTCGCCGTTGCGCAGCGCCTGCACCGCCATGTGCAGGGTGACCAGCGACGACGAGCAGGCCGTGTCGACAGTGACGGCCGGACCCTCCAGGCCGAAGGTGTACGACACCCGGCCCGAGGCGACGCTGCCGGAGCTGGCGGTGCCCATATAGCCTTCGAGGCCGTCGGGCGCGCGGTGCAGCAGCGTGCCGTAGTCGTTGTACATCACGCCGGTGTAGACACCGGTCCGGCTGCCGCGCACGGTCGCCGGGTCGATGCCCGCGCGCTCGAACGCCTCCCAGGTGGTCTCCAGCAGCAGCCGCTGCTGCGGGTCCATCGCGAGGGCCTCGCGCGGCGAGATCCCGAAGAACACCGGGTCGAAGTGGTGGGCGTCGTGGAGGAAGCCGCCGTTGCGGGCGTAGCTGGTGCCCTGCTGGTCGGGGTCGTCGTCGTACAGCGCCTCGATGTCCCAGCCGCGGTCGGTGGGCATGTCGGTGATGGCGTCCGTGCCCTCGGTGACCAGCTTCCACAGGTCGTCGGGCGAGGCCACCCCGCCGGGGAACCGGCAGCTCATCGCGACAATGGCGATCGGGTCGTCGTTGCGTGAGGTGGTGGTGGCTACGGAGGTGGTGTCGTCGGCCCCGGTGCTGCCTTGCGCCTCGGACCGCAGATAGGTGGCGAGGGCGGCGGGGGTCGGGTAGTCGAAGATCAGCGTGGCCGGGAGCCGGACGCCGGTCACCGCGGTGAGGCGGTTGCGCAGCTCGACGGCGGTGAGCGAGTCGAAGCCGACCTCGCTGAACGCGCGCTGCGGTTCCACCGCTTCGGGCCCGGCGTAGCCGAGTACGGCCGCCACCTGCGTACGGACCAGCGCGAGGACGATCGCCTCGGCCTCCGCGTCCGCCACCCCGGCCAGCTGCTGGGCGAGCGCGCCGGACTGCGCGGCCGCGGCGGCCTGAGCGGCGCGGCGCGGTGGCACACGGACCAGGCCGCGGAAGAGCGGCGGCAGCATGCCGACACCTGCCTGGGTGCGGAGGGCCGCCATGTCGAGCGGCATCGGGACCAGGAGTGCGTCGCTGGTGGTGTTCGTCGCGGCGTCGAAGAGTTCGCGGCCCTGCGCTGCGGTGATGGCGGCGATGCCGCCGCGCTGGAGGCGGGCGAGTTCCGCCTCGTCCAGGTCTCCGGCCATGCCGCCGGACTCGGCCCACAGGCCCCAGGCGAGGGAGGTGGCGGGCAGGCCGCGGGCTGCGCGGTGCTGGGCGAGGGCGTCGAGGAAGGCGTTCGCCGCCGCGTAGTTGCCCTGTCCGGCACCGCCGAAGACTCCGGCGGCGGAGGAGAAGACGATGAATGCCTTCAGGTTCTGGTGCTGGGTCAGGTGGTGCAGGTTCCAGGCCGCGTCCGCCTTCGGGCGCAGGACCTTGGCCAGCCGGTCGGGGGTGAGGGAGGCGATCACGCCGTCGTCCAGCACGCCTGCGGTGTGGATGACGGCCGTCAGGGGGTTGGCGGCGGGGATCGTTGTCAGGGTTTCCGCCAGGGCGGTGCGGTCTGCCACGTCGCAGGCCGACCAGTGGACGGTGGCGCCCAGCTCGGTCAGTTCGGCGGTCAGCTCGGCCGCGCCGGGGGCCTGGTCGCCGCGGCGGCTCACCAGGAGGAGGTGGCGTACGCCGCGCTCCGCCACGAGGTGGCGGGCGAACAGGGCGCCCAGCGTGCCGGACGCGCCGGTCAGCAGGACCGTGCCGTCCGGGTTCCACTCGGGGGCCTCATCCTGCGGTGCCGTTGCGGCGCGGGCCAGGCGCGGGGCCTTGAGCGTGCCCTGCCGGACTGCGACTTCCTGCTCGCCGGATGCCAGTGCGGTGGGGAGCGCGGCGAGGGAGTCCGCGTGGGTGTCGATGTCCACGAGCACGATGCGGTCCGGGTTCTCCGACTGGGCGGAGCGGACCAGGCCGTGGACGGCGGCGTGTGCGAGGTCGGTGACGGGGTCGTGGGGGGCGGTGCTTGCGGCGCCCGACGTCACCAGGACGAGGCGGGAGTCCGCGAAGCGGTCGTCGGCCAACCACTGCTGTAGCAGCCCCAGCACCTGGGTGGTGGCCTGATGCGCCGTGGTGGCGGGCGAGCTTTCCCCTAGCCCGCCCCTTCCCGAAACGATGGGCTCCGCCCCTCGACCCCGGTCCTCAATCGCCGGACGGGCTTGATTGGCCGCACCCGGGCCTTCGGGTGCCGCGCCGTCCGATACCAGGGACGCCACTACGTGCTCCGGCAGCGCCGTTCCGGAGGCTACCGCTCCGGCCAGTGCCGCCAGGTCTGGGTAGGTGGGGAGGCCCAGAGGGGTGGGGCCCACGGACACCCAAGCGTCCTTGGACACCGGCTCGGCAAGGGGCGGGACCTGGGTCCAGTCCACTCGGAACAAGGCGTCCGCCGCACCGCCGGGGCGGGCGCTCAGCTGGTCCGGAGATACCGTGCGCAGCGCCAGACGGTCCACCGAGGCCACCGGGGCGCCCGTCACGTCTGCCAGCGCCAGCGACACCGTGCCGTTTCCGGCCGACGACAGGCGGACCCGTACGGTGTCCGCGCCCACCGAGTGGACGCGGACGCCGGTCCAGGAGAAGGGCAGGCCGCCCTGGCCCGGGTTCTCGGTCAGGTCGCTGAGGCCGATGGTGTGGAGCACGGCGTCCAGCAGCGCCGGGTGTACGCCGAAGAGCGCGGCACCCGGTTCCGTGCCCTCGGGGAGCGCGACCTCGGCGTAGACCTCGCCGTCGGCGCGCCAGGCGGCCCGCAGGCCCTGGAACACCGGGCCGTAGGCGAAGCCCGCCTCGGCCAGGCCCTCGTACAGGCCGTCCGTCTCGATGCGTTCCGCACCCGCGGGCGGCCAGGCGCTCAGGTCGAACGGCGCCGTCGGGGCGCTCGGCGCGAGCAGGCCCGTGGCGTGGCGTACCCACGGCTCGTCGTCGGTGGCCGCGTCGGGGCGGGAGTGGAGCGCGAGGGTGCGGCGGCCGGTGTCGTCCTGGGCGCCCACGGCGATCTGGAGCCGGACCCCGCCCTGCTCGGGCAGGATCAGCGGGGCTTCCAGGGTGAGTTCTTCCACCAGGTCGCATCCGGCCTGCTCACCGGCGCGTACGGCCAGCTCGACGAACGCGGTGCCGGGCAGCAGCACCGTGCCCATCACGGCGTGGTCGGCCAGCCACGGGTGGGTGTCCAGCGCGAGCCGCCCGGTGAACAGGAAGCCCTCCGCGTCGGCCAGCGAGACGGCCGCGCCGAGCAGCGGATGGTCGGCGGTGCCGAGGCCGACCGAGGAGACGTCGCCGTAGGCGGTGCCCGCGTCCAGCCAGTAGTGCTCGCGCTGGAAGGCGTACGTGGGCAGTTCGACGCGCTCGGCGCCCGTGCCCGCGTAGTACGCCTCCCAGTCGGGGGCGGTGCCCCGGGTGTGCAGGGTGGCCAGGGCGGTGGTCAGGGTCTCGGCCTCGGGGCGGCCGGAGCGCAGCGCGGGGACGAACGCCACGTGGTCGGTCTCGTCGCCCGCCAGGCAGTCCTGGCCGAGTGCGGACAGCACACCGTCCGGGCCGAGTTCGAGGTACGTGGTGACGCCCTGGGCCTCCAGGGTGCGGATGCCGTCGAGGAAGCGGACCGCCTCGCGGACGTGGCGCACCCAGAAGTCGGCGGTGGCGATCTCCGAGGCGGGGGCGATGCCACCGGTGAGGTGGGAGACCACCGGGATCTTCGGGGTGTCGTACGTCAGGCTCTCGGCGACCTTGCGGAACGCCTCCAGCATCGGGTCCATCAGCGGCGAGTGGAAGGCGTGGCTGACGGTGAGCCGCTTGGTCTTGCGTCCCTGTGTCTCGAACGACGCGGCTATGGCGACTGCCGCGTCCTCGTCGCCCGCGATGACGACCGACGTCGGGCCGTTGAGGGCGGCTATGCTCACCCGCTCGGTGAGCAGCGGCGCCACCTCGTCCTCGGACGCCTGCACGGCGATCATCGCGCCGCCGCCCGGAAGCCGCTGCATCAGGCGGCCGCGCGCGGCCACCAGCAGGGCGGCGTCGGCGAGCGACAGCACGCCCGCGACGTGTGCGGCGGCGATCTCGCCGATGGAGTGGCCGGAGACGAAGTCCGGCTTCAGGCCCCACGATTCGACCAGGCGGAACAGGGCCACCTCGATGGCGAACAGCGCGGGCTGGGTGAAGCCGGTGCGGTCCAGCGCGGCGGCGTCGTCCCCGAAGAGGACGTCCTTCAGGGGGCGTTCGAGGCGCGGGTCGAGCGCGGCGCACACGGCGTCGAACGCCTCGGCGAAGGCCGGGTACGTCGCGTACAGCTCGCGGCCCATGCCGAGCCGCTGGCTGCCCTGACCGGTGAAGAGGAACGCCAGCTTGCCCCGGGTCTCCGCGCCCTGGACCAGCCCGGTGGCGGGGTCGCCCGCCGCGAGCGCGGCGAGCCGGTCGAGGAGGGTGTCGCGGTCCCCGGCGACCACGGCCGCGCGGTCCTGGAGGGCGGCGCGGGTGGTGGCGAGGGCGTAGCCGACGGACACCGGGTCCAGGTCGGGGCGTTCGGTGACGTACGTGTGCAGCCGGGCGGCCTGGGCGCGCAGCGCGTCCTCGCCCTTGCCGGACAGCACCCACGGCAGGAGGGGGAGGGTGCGGGGCGGTGCCTCGGCAACCGCCACCCCCCCGGTGTCCTCGGTGTCCTCGGTGGCCGGGGCTTCCGGCGCCGGGGGCTGCTCGATGATCAGGTGGGCGTTGGTGCCGCTGATGCCGAACGACGACACGGCGGCGCGGCGCGGGCGGCCGGTCTCCGGCCACGGGCGGCCCTCGGTGAGCAGCGAGACGGCCCCGGCCGACCAGTCGATGTGCGGCGACGGCTCGTCCACGTGCAGGGTCTTGGGCACATAGCCGTGCTCGATGGCCTTGACCATCTTGATGATGCCCGCCACGCCTGCGGCGGCCTGGGTGTGGCCGACGTTGGACTTGATGGAGCCCAGCAGCAGCGGCCGTTCGGCGGGCTTCTCCTTGCCGTAGGTGGCGAGCAGCGCCTGCGCCTCGATGGGGTCGCCCAGCGTCGTACCGGTGCCGTGCGCCTCGACCACGTCGATCTGGTCGGCCGTCAGCCGGGCGCTGGCCAGCGCCTGGCGGATGACGCGCTGCTGGGACGGGCCGTTCGGCGCGGTGAGGCCGTTGCTCGCGCCGTCCTGGTTGGTGGCGGAGCCGCGGACGACGGCCAGCACCCGGTGGCCGTTCTTCCGCGCGTCCGACAGCTTCTCCACGAGCAGCATGCCCGCGCCCTCGGACCATCCGGTGCCGTCGGCGGCCGCCGCGAACGACTTGCAGCGGCCGTCGAAGGACAGTCCGCGCTGGCGGCTGAACTCGGTGAAGGTGCCGGGCGTCGACATCACGGTGACGCCACCGGCCAGGGCCAGCGAGCATTCGCCGTTGCGCAGCGCCTGCATGGCCAGATGCAGGGTCACCAGCGACGACGAGCACGCCGTGTCGACGGTGAGCGCCGGGCCCTCCAGGCCGAAGGTGTACGCCACCCGGCCCGAGGCGATGCTGCTGGAGCCGCCGGTGCCGAGATAGCCCTCGACACCGGGCGGTACGGCGCGCAGCCGCGAGGCGTAGTCGTGGTACATGACGCCCGCGAAGACACCGGTCTTGCTGCCGCGTACGGAGGTGGCGTCGATGCCCGCCCGCTCGAACGCCTCCCAGGTGGTCTCCAGCAGCAGCCGCTGCTGCGGGTCCATCGCGAGGGCCTCGCGCGGGCTGATGCCGAAGAACGCCGGGTCGAAGTAGTTGGCGTCGTGGAGGAAACCGCCCTCCCGGACATAGCTCGTGCCCGCGCCGTCCGGGTCGTCGTCGAAGAGCCGCCCCATGTCCCAGCCGCGGTCCGTGGGGAACTCGGAAATGCCGTCCCCGCCCCCGGACACCAGCCGCCACAGATCCTCGGGCGACTCGACGCCGCCCGGGTAGCGGCAGCTCATGCCGACGATCGCGATGGGCTCCTGGTCCTCCGACTCCACCTCCTGGAGGCGGCGTCGGGTCTCATGCAGGTCGGCGGTGACCCGCTTGAGAAAGTAACGGAGCTTTTCCTCATTCATACGTGCGTTCCCTCTCGAGGAATCCGGAAGGTCGGGTCACTTCGCGTCGGCCACGGTCACTTCAGGAGATCCCGAATTCCTTGCCGATGAAGTCGAAGAGGTCGTCGTCCGTGGCGGACTCGATCTCGTCGGCGACACCGGCGCCGTCTTCCGGTCCTCGGTCGTCATTCCATTGCGCGAGCAGTGCCTGAAGCCGCGCGGTGATCCTGCCCCGGTCCTCGTCGTCCGGGGCGGCCTCGGCGGCCCCGGCCAGGGACTTCTCGAGCCCGTCGAGTTCGGCGAGCAGCGAGGTGACCCCCGTCGCGTCGTCCGGCAGGATCTCGCCCCGCAGGTACTGGACCAGTGCGTTCGGTGTGGGGTAGTCGAAGACCAGCGTCGCCGGGAGCCGGACTCCGGTGGTCGCGTTCAGACGGTTGCGCAGCTCGACCGCGGTGAGCGAGTCGAAGCCGACCTCGCTGAACGAGCGGGCCGGGTCGACCGTCTCCGGGCCCGGGTAGCCGAGTACGGCCGCCACCTGCGTGCACACCAGCTCCAGCACCACCTCGTCCCGCTCGGGCTCGGACAGCCCGGCGAGCCTTGCCCGCAGCTCATCGGCCCCACCGGCTCCTGCGGTGGCCGCCGACTCCGCCGCCCGGCGGGCGGGGGCCGCCCGCACCAGGCCGCGGAACAGCGGCGGCAGCATGCCGACGCCCGCCTGGGCGCGGAGGGCCGCCATGTCGAGCGGCATCGGGACCAGGAGTGCGTCGCCCCCGTTTGTGGTGTTCGCGGCGTCGAACAGCTCCAGGCCGCTGTCGGCCGTGAGCACGCCGATCCCGCCGCGGCGGATGCGGGCGATCTCCGTCTCGTCCAGCTCACCGCCCATGCCTCCGGCCACCGACCACAGGCCCCAGGCGAGGGAGGTGGCGGGGAGGCCGCGGGCTGCGCGGTGCTGGGCGAGGGCGTCCAGGAAGGCGTTCGCCGCCGCGTAGTTGCCCTGTCCGGCACCGCCGAAGACTCCGGCGGCGGAGGAGAAGACGATGAACGCCTTCAGGTCCGCGTCCTGGGTCAGGTCGTGGAGGTTCCAGGCCGCGTCCGCCTTCGGGCGCAGGACCTTTGCCAGCCGCTCGGGGGTGAGGGAGGCGATCACGCCGTCGTCCAGCACGCCTGCGGTGTGGATGACGGCCGTCAGGGGGTGCTCGGTGGGGACTGACGCCAGGGTTTCCGCCAGGGCGGTGCGGTCTGCCACGTCGCAGGCCGACCAGTGGACGGTGGCGCCCAGCTCGGTCAGTTCGGCGGTCAGCTCGGCCGCGCCGGGGGCCTGGTCGCCGCGGCGGCTGACCAGGAGGAGGTGGCGTACGCCGCGCTCGGCCACGAGGTGGCGGGCGAAGAGGGCGCCCAGGGTGCCGGACGCGCCGGTCAGCAGGACCGTGCCGTCCGGGTTCCACTCGGGGGCTTCGTCCTGCGCCGCTGTTGTGGCGCGGGCCAGGCGCGGGGCCAGGGTTTCGCCGTTGCGTACGGCCACCTGGGGTTCGCCTGTGGCCATGGCGGCGGCCACATTCTTCCGCAGCTCGCCACGGCCGTCGGTGTCCACCAGGACGATGCGGTCCGGGTTTTCCGCCTGGGCGGAGCGGACCAGGCCGTGGACGGCGGCGTGTGCCAGGTCGGTGACCGGGTCGGTTGTGGTGGTGCTTACGGCGCCCGACGTCAGCAGGACGAGGCGGGAGTCCGCGAAGCGGTCGTCGGCCAGCCAGGTTTGGAGGAGGTGGAGGGCTTGGGTCGTGGCGTCGTGTGCGGCTTGGGTGGGGTTTTCCCCTACCCCGCCCCTTCCCGCAACTTGGGGCTCCGCCCCAAGGCCCCGGTCCTCAAACGCCGGACGGGCTGGAGATGCCGCACCCGGGCGTTCAAGTGCCGCACCGTCCACGGACAGCCCCGGTGCCGCACCGTCCACGGACAGCCCCGGTGCCGCGCCGTCCGCGTGCAGCCCCTGAGCGGCCTGATTCGCCAGGTGCACCACTACGTACTCCGGCAGCGGCGTTCCCGAATCGACGGCATCGCCCAGCGCCGCCAGGTCGGGGTACGCGGGCAGGCCCAGCGTGTCCGTGCCAAGGGCCGCCCAGCGGTCAAGGGACACCTCCTCGGACGGGGCCGGGAGCGGGGTCCAGGTCAGGTGGAACAGGGCGTCGGACGTGGCGCTCGGGCGGGCGGCGTTCAGTTGGTCCGGGGACACCGTGCGCAGGGCCAGGCCCTCCACGGAGGCCACCGGGGCGCCCGTCGCGTCCGCGAGCTGGAGCGACACCGTGCCCGTTGTCGTGCCCGCGAGCCGCACCCGCAGCGCCGAGGCGCCGACGGCGTGCAGGGACACGCCCGTCCACGAGAACGGCAGTCGGCCCTGGCCACCGCCCTCTTCGGCGGCGGCCAGACCGAGGGCGTGCAGCGCCGCGTCCAGCAGCGCCGGGTGCAGGCCGAAGGTCTTGGCGTCGGCCTCGGCGCCCTCCGGGAGCCGGACCTCGGCGAACACCTCGTCGTCGCGCCGCCAGGCCGCCTCAAGGCCCTGGAAGACCGGGCCGTACGCGAAGCCCGAATCGGCCAGGCCCTCGTACAGGCCGTCGGTCTCGATGCGCTCGGCGTCGGCGGGGGGCCATGCGGCCAGGTCGAACGTACCCTCCGCAGCATCGGCCGCCAGGGCGCCCGTCGCGTGGCGCAGCCACGGCTCGTCGGCCGGGGCGTCCTCGGCGCGGGAGTGCATCGTCAGGGCGCGGCAGCCGGTGTCGTCGGGGGCCGCCAGCGACAGCCGGAGCTGGATCGCACCCCGCTCGGGCACGATCAGCGGTGCTTCCAGGGTGAGTTCGTCCAGCCGGTCGCAGCCCGCGTGTTCCCCGGCGCGCAGCGCCAGCTCCACGAAGGCGGTGCCGGGCAGCAGCACCGTGCCCATCACGGCGTGGTCGGCCAGCCACGGCTGGGCCTGGAGGGACAGCCGTCCGGTGAAGGCGAGACCGTCCGTGTCGGGCAGCTCCACGGCGGCGCCGAGCAGCGGATGGCCCGCCGCGTGCAGGCCGATCGCGGTGGCGTCGCCGCCGGAGGGCCCGGCGTCCAGCCAGAACCGGCGACGCTGGAACGCGTAGGTCGGCAGTTCCACCCGGTGCGCGCCGTACGGGGCGTACAGCGCCTCGAAGTCCACGGCGGAGCCCCGGACATGGGCCCGGCCGAGGGCGGTGAGCAGCGTCTCGGGCTCCGGGCGGCCGCCGCGCAGAGCGGCGGCGAAGGCGTGGCGGTCGTCCGTGACGCAGTCCTGCGCCATGGCGGTGAGCACCCCTTCCGGGCCCAGCTCCACGTACGTGGTGACGCCCTGGGCCTCCAGGGTGCGTACGCCGTCGAGGAAGCGGACCGCCTCGCGGACGTGGCGTACCCAGAAGTCGGGGGTCGTGATGTCGTCGGCGGAGACGACATCGCCGGTCAGGTTGGAGACGATCGGGATGCGCGGGGCCTCGTACGTCAGCTCCTCCGCGACCTGGCGGAACGCGTCCAGCATCCCGTCCATGTGCGGCGAGTGGAACGCGTGGCTCACGGTGAGCCGCTTGGTCTTGCGGCCCTGCGCCTCGAAGCCCGCCGCGATCTCGACGGCGGCGTCCTCGTCACCGGCGACCACGACCGCGGTCGGGCCGTTGACGGCCGCGAGGCTCACCCGCTTGCTCAAGTGCGGCGTCACCTCGTCCTCGGACGCCTGGACGGCGATCATCGCGCCACCGGCGGGAAGTTGCTGCATCAGACGGCCACGTGCGGCCACCAAACGGCTCGCGTCCGCGAGGGAGAGCACACCGGCCACGTGCGCGGCGGCCAGTTCGCCGATGGAGTGGCCGGAGAGGACATCGGGCTTCACGCCCCACGCCTCGACCAGGCGGAACAGCGCCACCTCGACCGCGAACAGCGCGGGCTGGGTGTAGCCCGTCTGGTCCAGCACCGCGGCGTCGTCGCCGAACAGGACCGTCTTCAACGGCTGTTCGAGGTGCGGGTCCAGCGCATCGCACACCTCGTCCAGCGCCTCCGCGAACACCGGGTACGCGTCGTACAGCTCACGGCCCATCCCGAGCCGCTGGCTGCCCTGGCCCGTGAACAGGAACGCCACCTTGCCCTCGGCCACCGCGTCCGCCACGAGCCCGGACGCGGTGCGCCCCTCGGCGAGGGCGTCCAGTCCGGCCAGGAGCGCATCCCGGTCGCGGGCGACGAGCGCCGCCCGGTGGTCGAAGGTGGCGCGGCCGGTGGCCAGGGAGTAGCCGAGGTCGGCGAGGGCGACGTCGGGGTGGTCCGCCACGTGGCTACGGAGCCGGGCGCCCTGGGCGCGCAGCGCCTCCGGGGACTTGGCGGAGAGCACCCACGGCAGCGCCGCCGTGCCGTCCTCGGACCGGGGTTCCGGACGCGGGTCCGGCTCGGGGGCCTGCTCGATGATGGCGTGGGCGTTGGTGCCGCTCATGCCGAAGGAGGAGATGCCCGCGCGCCGCGGATGGTCCGTCTCCGGCCACGACCTCGCCTCCGCGAGCAGCGAGACCGCGCCCGCCTCCCAGTCGACGTGCGGCGACGGCTCGTCGATGTGCAGCGACTGCGGAAGCACACCGTGCCGCATCGCCAGCACCATCTTGATGATGCCCGCGACACCCGCGGCCGCCTGCGTGTGGCCGAAGTTGGACTTGATGGAGCCCAGCCACAGCGGCTGCCCCTCCGGCCGCTCCCGGCCATAGGTGGCCAGCAGCGCCTGCGCCTCGATCGGGTCGCCCAGCGTCGTCCCCGTACCGTGCGCCTCCACCGCGTCCACCTCGGACGCCGACAGACCGGCGTTCGCCAGCGCCTGGCGGATGACGCGCTGCTGGGACGGGCCGTTCGGCGCCGTCAGACCATTCGACGCACCGTCCTGGTTGACCGCGGTGCCGCGCACCACGGCCAGCACCTGGTGGCCGTTCTTACGGGCATCCGACAGCCGCTCCACGAGCACCATGCCGACGCCTTCGCCCCAGGCCGTGCCGTCGGCCGCCGCCGCGAACGGCTTGCAGCGGCCGTCGGTGGCCAGGCCGCGCTGGCGGCTGAACTCGGTGAACACCGCGGGCGTGGTGATGATGGTGACACCGCCCGCCAGCGCCAGCGTGCATTCGCCGTTGCGCAGCGCCTGCGCCGCGAGGTGCAGCGCCACCAGCGACGACGAGCACGCCGTGTCGACCGTGACGGCCGGGCCCTCGAAGCCGAAGGTGTACGACACCCGGCCGGAGGCGATGCTGCTGGAGCCACCGGTGCCGAGATAGCCCTCGACGCCCTCGGGGACGGTGCTCAGCCGCGACACATAGTCGTTGTGCATCTGGCCGACGAAGACGCCGACCTCCTTGCCGCGCAGCGTGCCCGGGTCGATGCCCGCCCGCTCGAACGACTCCCACGACGTCTCCAGCAGCAGCCGCTGCTGCGGGTCCATCGCCATGGCTTCGCGCGGGTTGATGCCGAAGAACTCCGGGTCGAAGTCGGCGGCGTCGTACGTGAACCCGCCCTCGCGGGCGTACGAGGTGCCGGGCCGGTCCGGGTCCGGGTCGTAGAACGCCTCGATGTCCCAGCCCCGGTCGTCCGGCAGCCGGGAGATGCCGTCGCGGCCCTCGGCCAGCAGCTCCCACAGGTCCTCGGGGGTGCGGACGTCGCCGGGGAAGCGGCAGCTCATGGCGACGATGGCGATCGGGTCGTCCTCGTCGGCGTCCTTCGTCGTAGCCCGCGCCTGGGCCTGCGCCGGGACGGCCGCTGCCGCCTCGGAGCCGAGCAGTTCGTCCCGCAGGTACGCGGCGAGCGCGGTCGGCGTCGGGTAGTCGAAGACGAGCGTGGCGGGCAGCCGCAGCCCGGCGGCGGCGCCGAGGCGGTTGCGGAACTCGACCCCGGTCAGCGAGTCGAAGCCGAGGTCCCGGAAGGCCCGGGACGCCTCGACCGCGTCCGGCGAGTCATGGCCGAGCACCACGGCCACCTGGCCGCGCACCAGGTCGAGCAGCATCTGATCGCGCTCGGCCGCGTCCAGCCGGACCAGCCGCTCCACCAGCGACGCGCCGTCGCCCGCGGCGCCCGACTCGGCGGTGCGGCGGGTCGTACCGCCGCGCACCAGGCCGCGCAGCAGCGGCGGCACCATCGAGACGGGCGCGCCCGTGAGCGGCGCCAGGTCGAGTTGCATGGGCACCAGGAACGCGTCGCCGACCTCCTGGGCGGCGTCGAACAGCGCCAGGCCCTCGTCCGAGGACAGGCCCAGCACGCCCGAGCGGCTCATGCGGGACTTGTCGGTGGCCTCCAGCTCGCCGGTCATGCCGCTGGCCTCGGCCCACAGGCCCCACGCCAGCGAGGCGGCGGGCAGGCCCTGGGCCTGGCGGTGGCGGGCGAGGGCGTCCAGGAAGGAGTTGGCCGCCGCGTAGTTGGCCTGGCCGGGGCCGCCGAACGTACCGGCCGCCGAGGAGAACAGCACGAACGCGGCCAGGTCCAGGTCCCGGGTCAGCTGGTGCAGGTTCACCGCCGCGTCCACCTTGGGACGCAGCACCTTCTCCAGCCGCTCGGGCGTCAGTGAGCCGATCACCCCGTCGTCCAGCACACCGGCCGTGTGCACCACGGCGGTCAGCGGGTGTTCGGCGGGGATGGCGGCCAGGACGGCGGCGAGCTGGTCCCGGTCGGCCGCGTCGCAGGCGGCGATGGTGACCTCGGCGCCCAACGCGCGCAGCTCGGCGGCGAGTTCGGCAGCGCCCGCGGCCTGCTCGCCACGCCGGCTGGTCAGCAGCAGGTGCCGGGCGCCGCGCTCGGTCACCGCGTGCCGGGCGACCAGGCCGCCCAGGGTGCCGGTGCCGCCGGTGATCAGCACCGTGCCGTCCGGGTTCCAGGCGGCGGGCACGGTGAGGACGACCTTGCCGATGTGGCGGGCCTGGCTGAGGTAGCGGAACGCGTCCGGGGCCTGCCGCAGATCCCATGCGGTGATCGGCAGCGCCCGCAGGGAGCCCTGCTCGAACAGCTCCAGCAATTCGCCCAGCATCTCCTGGATGCGGTCAAGGCCCGCCTCGGTCAGGTCGAACGCCTGGTAGGAGACACCGGGATAAGCGGCCGCGACCTCCTCGGGCGCCCGGACGTCCGTCTTGCCCATCTCCACGAACCGGCCGCCGCGCGGCAGCAGCCGCAGCGACGCGTCCACGAACTCCCGGGCCAGCGAGTCCAGTACGACATCCACGCCACGCCCGCCGCTGACCTCGCGGAACGTGGACTCGAAGGCCAGGTCGCGGGAGGACGCGATGTGGTCGTCGGCGAGCCCGAGGCCGCGCAGCGTGTCCCACTTGCCCGGGCTGGCGGTGGCGTAGACGTCCACGCCCCAGTGGCGGGCCAGTTGCACGGCCGCCATGCCGACACCACCGGCGGCGGCGTGGACGAGCAGCGCTTCCCCGCCGCGCAGGTCCGCCAGGTCGCGCAGCGCGTAGTACGCCGTCATGAAGACGATCGGCACGGACGCGGCCTGCGCGTACGACCAGCCCTGGGGCATCGGCACGACCATGCGGCGGTCCACGACCACCAGCGGCCCGAACCCGCCGGGCAGCATGCCCATCACCCGGTCGCCGGGGGCCAGATCGGTGACGCCGGGGCCGGTTTCGAGGACGACACCGGCGCCCTCACTGCCCATCAGGCCCGCGTCGCCGGGGTACATGCCCAGCGCGTTCAGCACATCGCGGAAGTTCACACCGGCGGCCCGGACCGCGACCCGCACCTGCCCGGCCTCCAGCGGCGCGGCGGCCTCCGGGGTCGGCAGCAGGGTCAGGTTCTCCAGCGTGCCCTTGTCCTGGATGTCCAGCCGCCACGCCTGCTCACCGGCGGGCGGCACCATGGGCCCGTCGGCGGCGATGCGCGCCAGCCGGGGCGCGTGGACGGCGCCGCGGCGCAGCACGAACTGCGGCTCGCCGGAGGCCAGCGCGGCGCCCAGCGCCTCGTACGACGCGTCGGTGCCGTCGAGGTCGACCAGCACCAGCCGGTCGGGGTTCTCCGACTGTGCGGAGCGCACCAGACCCCACACCGGGGTGTGCGCCAGGTCGTGCGTCCCCGCGTCACCGGCGGTGGCCACCGCGCCGCGGGTCACCAGGACCAGCTGCGAGGCCGCGAACCGCTCGTCGGCCAGCCACTCCCGTACGAGGGCCAGCGTCTCCTGGGTGGCGGTGTGCACCGCGCCCGTCACATCGCCGTCGGCGCCACGCGGGTCGAGGTACGCGAGAACGTACTCGGGCGCCGTCCCGGCCTCGCCCAGCGCGGCCAGATCGGCGTGGACCGCCGCACCGGACGTCAGCGCGGCGGGCGCGCCGCCGCCGAGGACCGCCCACTGCGCGGTGCCTTCCGTGGCCAGGGGCACGGTGGCCCAGTCCAGCCGGTACAGCGACTCGTGGTACGCGGCGGGGCGGGCGCCCGCGAGCTGCCCGGCCGCGACCGGGCGCAGCGCCAGCTGCTCCACCGAAGCCACCGGGGCACCGGTTCCGTCGGCCAGTTCCAGCGCCACGGCGTCCGCCCCGGCCGGGGTCAGCCGCACCCGGAGCGCACCGGCGCCCACCGCGTGCAGCGACACTCCGCCCCAGGAGAACGGCAGCCTGCCCTGCTCATCGCCGTCGGGACGGGCGAACGTGCTGTGCAGCGCGGCGTCCAGCAGCGCCGGGTGCAGCCCGAACCCCTTGGCGTCGGCCTCGGCACCCTCGGGCAGCCGGACCTCGGCGAACACCTCGTCACCGCGCAGCCAGGCCGCCTCAAGGCCCTGGAACACCGGGCCGTACGCGAACCCGCCCTGCGCCAAGTGGTCGTAGAGGCCGTCGACATCGGCGGGCTCGGCGCCCGGCGGCGGCCACGCCGTCAGATCGAACGACGGCTGCGGGGCGCCCGCCACCAGCACACCGCTGGCGTGCCGGATCCACGGCACCCCGTCGGGCGCGTCCTGGGCCCGCGAGTACAGCTCCAGCGTGCGGTGCCCGGCCGCCTGCGGGGCGCCGACCATGATCTGGAGCTGCACCGCGCCGCGCTCGGGAAGGACCAGCGGCGCCTCGATGGTCAGCTCGTCCAGCCCGTCGCAGCCCACCTGGTCACCGGCGCGGATCGCCAGCTCCACGAAGGCGGTGCCGGGCAGCAGGACCGTGCCCATCACGGCGTGGTCGGCGAGCCACGGGTGGCTTTCGAGGGAGAGCCTGCCCGTGAGCAGGAAGCCATCGGAGTCGGCCAGCGGCACCGCCGCACCCAGCAGCGGATGGTCGGCCCGGCCCAGGCCCGCCGACTCCACGTCGCCCACGAAGCCCGCCGGGGACGTCAGCCAGAAGCGGCGGTGCTGGAAGGCGTACGTGGGCAGGTCGACGCGGGACGCACCGGTCCCCGCGAAGTACGCCGCCCAGTCCGGCGTCACGCCACGGACGTGCAGCCGGGCGAGGGCGGCGGTGACGGTGTCGGCCTCGGAGCGGTCCTTGCGGCAGGTGGCGGCGAAGGCGGCATCGCTCTCGGTCAGGCAGTCCTGCCCCATGGCGGACAGCACACCGTCGGGGCCCAGTTCGAGGTACGTCGTGACGCCCTGGGCTTCGAGGGTGCGGATGCCGTCGAGGAAGCGGACGGCTTCGCGGACGTGGCGCACCCAGAAGTCAGGGCTGGTGATCTCCTCGGCGGAGACCAGCTGACCGGTGAGGTTGGAGACGATCGGGATGCACGGAGCCTCGTACGTCAGCCCCTGCGCCACCTCGCGGAACGCCTCCAGCATCCCGTCCATACGCGGCGAGTGGAAGGCGTGGCTCACGGTGAGGCGCTTGGTCTTACGCCCCTGCGCCTCGAAGGACGCGGCGATCTGTACGGCGGCGTCCTCGTCACCCGCGATCACCACCGACATCGGGCCGTTGAGGGCGGCGATGCTGACGCGCTCGGTGAGCAGCGGCGCCACCTCGTCCTCGGACGCCTGAATGGCGATCATCGCGCCACCGGCGGGCAGCTCCTGCATGAGACGCCCACGCGCGGCCACGAGCTTCGCCGCATCCGCGAGCGACAGCACGCCCGCCACATGCGCGGCGGCCAGCTCGCCGATCGAGTGGCCGGACAGGAAGTCCGCACGCAGACCCCACGCCTCGACCAGCCGGAACAGCGCCACCTCGACCGCGAACAGCGCGGGCTGGGTGTAGCCGGTCTGGTCCAGCACCGAGGTGTCGTCCCCGAACAGGACCGTCTTCAGCGGCGGTTCGAGGTGTGCGTCCAACGCGTCGCACACCTCATCCAGCGCCTCCGCGAACACCGGGTACGCGTCATACAGCTCACGGCCCATCCCGAGCCGCTGACTGCCCTGCCCGGTGAACAGGAACGCCACCTTGCCGTCCGCCACCGAGCCCTCGACCAGCCCCGCGGCGGAATCGCCGCGCGACAGCGCCTCCAGGCCCGCGACCAGCGCGGCGCGGTCCTCGCCGACCACCACCGCACGGTGGTCCAGCGCGGCGCGCGTGGTGGCGAGCGAGTAGCCGAGGTCGGTCAGCGGCAGCTCGGGCCGCTCCTCCAGGTGGGCGAGCAGCCGTACGGCCTGGTCGCGCAGCGCGTCGGCGGACTTGCCGGACAGCGCCCAGGGCAGCACCCCGGCCGCGCGGGGCGCGGCATCCGAAGCGGGCTGGGGCTCCGGCTCGGGGGCCTGCTCGATGATGGCGTGCGCGTTGGTGCCGCTGACGCCGAAGGAGGAGATGCCCGCGCGCCGCGGACGGTCCGTCTCCGGCCACTCCCGCGATTCGGCGAGCAGCGAGACCGCGCCCGCCTCCCAGTCCACGTGCGGCGACGGCTCGTCGATGTGCAGCGACTGCGGAAGCACACCGTGCCGCATCGCCAGCACCATCTTGATGATGCCCGCGACACCCGCGGCCGCCTGCGTGTGGCCGATGTTCGACTTGATGGAGCCGAGGTACAGCGGCTGTTCGGCGGTCTTCTCCTTGCCGTACGTGGCCAGCAGCGCCTGCGCCTCGATCGGGTCGCCCAGAGTGGTCCCCGTACCGTGCGCCTCCACCGCGTCCACCTCGGACGCGGAGAGGCCCGCACCGGCCAGGGCCGCGCGGATGACGCGCTGCTGCGACGGGCCGTTCGGCGCCGTCAGACCATTCGACGCACCGTCCTGGTTGACCGCCGTGCCGCGCACCACGGCCAGCACCTGGTGGCCGTTCTTACGGGCATCCGACAGCCGCTCCACCAGCAGCATGCCGACGCCCTCGGCCCAGCCCGTGCCGTCCGCGCCGGAGGCGAAGGACTTGCAGCGGCCGCTGGCGGACAGGCCGCCCTGGCGGCTGAAGTCGATGAAGGTGTCCGGGGTGGACATGACGGTGACACCGCCCGCGAGCGCCATGGTGCACTCGCCGCTGCGCAGCGCCTGCGCGGCCAGGTGCAGCGCCACCAGCGACGACGAGCACGCCGTGTCGATGGTGACCGCCGGGCCCTCCAGACCGAAGGTGTACGCGACGCGGCCCGAGGCGACACTGCCCGCCGTACCGGTGCCGAGGTAGCCCTCGAGGCCCTCGGGGAGCGCGGTCAGCCGGGAGAGGTAGTCGTGGTACATGACGCCGGTGAAGACACCGGTCTTGCTGCCGCGCACGGCAGCCGGGTCGATGCCCGCGCGCTCGAACGCCTCCCAGGAGGACTCCAGCAGCAGCCGCTGGTGGGGGTCCATGGCGAGGGCTTCGCGCGGGTTGATGCCGAAGAAGTCCGGGTCGAACTCGCCCGCGTCGTAGAGGAATCCGCCCTCGATGGTGGCGCTGGTGCCCGCCTGCCCCTGGTCGTCGCCCAGGATTCCGTCCAGCTGCCAGCCGCGGTCGGTGGGGAAGCCGGAGATGGCGTCGGTGGCGCCCATGACGAGCTGCCACAGCTCCTCGGGGCTGCTGACGCCGCCCGGGTAGCGGCAGCTCATGCCGACGATGGCGATCGGCTCGTCGTCGGCGACGGCGGTGGCCGCCGCGGGGACCGCGGCGCCCTCGTCGGCCTGGTCGCCGAGGATTTCGGTGCGCAGGAACCCGGCGAGCGCGGTGGGCGTGGGGTAGTCGAAGACGAGGGTGGCGGGGAGCCGTACGCCCGTGACGGCGCCGAGGCGGTTGCGCAGCTCGACGGCGGTGAGCGAGTCGAAGCCCAGCTCCTTGAAGGCGCGGCCCGAGCCGACCGCCTCCGGGCCCGCGTAGCCGAGGACGGCGGCGACCTGGCCGCAGACGACCTCCAGCAGCAGCCGGTCGCGTTCGGGCACGGACAGCCCGAGGAGCCGTTCGGCGAGCCCGCCGGGGGCGGCGGCGCCCGACTCGGCGGTGCGGCGGGCCGTTCCGCCGCGCACCAGGCCGCGCAGCAGGGCCGGGACCAGGCGTGCGTCTGCGTGGCGCAGCGGCGCCAGGTCCAGGTGCATGGGGACGAGCGCGGGGTCGCCGACGGCGAGCGCGGTGTCCAGCAGGGCGAGGCCCTCATCGGAGGAGAGGGCGGCGACTCCGGCGCGGGTGATGCGCTGGATGTCGGTGTCGTCCAGGTCGCCCGTCATGCCGCTGCGTTCGGCCCACAGGCCCCAGGCGAGGGCGGTCGCGGGGAGCCCCTGGGCGCGGCGGCGCTGGGCGAGGGCGTCCAGGAAGGCGTTGGCGGCCGCGTAGTTGGCCTGTCCGGGGCCGCCGAGCGTTCCGGCGGCAGCGGAGAACAGGACGAACGCGGACAGGTCCAGGTCGCGGGTCAGCTCGTGCAGGTTCACCGCCGCGTCCACCTTGGGCGGGAGGACGCGGTCGACGCGCTCGGCGGTGAGCGAGCCGATGACGCCGTCGTCCAGCACACCGGCCGTGTGCACCACGGCGGTCAGCGGGTGGGCGGCCGGGACGGCGGCCAGCACCTCGGCCAGCGCGGTGCGGTCGGCCACGTCGCAGGCGGCGAGGGTGACGTCGGCGCCGGACGCGCGCAGTTCGGCGACGAGGTCGGCGGCGCCGTGCGCGTCGGCGCCGCGCCTGCTGAGCAGCAGCAGGTGGCGTACGCCGTGCTCGGTGACCAGGTGGCGGGCGACCAGGCCGCCCAGGGTGCCGGTGGCGCCGGTGACCAGGGCGGTGCCCTCGGGGTCGAGGGCCGGCACGGTGTGCGCGGCGTCGGAGGCGACCTTCGCCAGGCGCGGTACGACGACGGACCCGGCGCGGACCGCGAGCTGCGCTTCGCCGGTGGCGAGGGCGGGGGCGAGCGCGCGGTACGAGGCGTCGCTGCCGTCGATGTCGACGAGGGTGAAGCGGTCCGGGTTCTCGGACTGCGCGGAGCGCAGCAGGCCCCACAGCGGGGCGTGCGCCAAGTCCTCGGTGTCGGCGTCCGCGGCGGTGGCGACGGCGCCGCGGGTGGCGATGACCAGCCGGGAGCCCTCGAAGCGGTCGTCGGCGAGCCAGCGTTGGACCAGGTCCAGCGCGCGGTGCAGGGCGTCGCGTACCCCGTCCTGGACGGAAAGCCCCGGGTCGGCCGGGAAGAACGGCGCGACGACGGCCTGCGGCACCGGGGCGCCGCCGGTCACGGCCTCGCCGAGCGCGGCCAGGTCGGCGTATCCGGCGGCGGTGGGCAGGGCGGCGGCCAGTTCAGGGGTGTCGTCGCCCAGCAGCGCCCACTGACCGGCCACGACGGTGGTGGCGGAGGGCACCGGGGCGGGGGTCCACTCGACGCGGAACAGCGCGTCGTAGAAGGCGCCGCGCGCGGAGTGCACCTGCTCGGGCGAGACCGGGCGCAGCAGCAGGGCGTCGACCGAGGCGACGGGCGCGCCGCTCTCGTCGGTCACCAGGACGGCCACGGTGTCCTGGCCCGCGGGCGAGAGCCGGACGCGCAGCGCGGAGGCGCCGACGGCGTGCAGCCGGACGCCGCTCCAGGAGAACGGGAGGCGGCCGTGTTCGGTGTCCTCCAGCAGGGAGCCGATGCCGACGGCGTGCAGCGCCGCGTCCAGCAGCGCCGGGTGCAGCCCGAACAGGTCGGCCTCGGCGCGGGCGCCGTCGGGCAGGCGTACCTCGGCGTACACGTGGTCGCCGTGCTGCCAGGCGGCCTTGAGGCCCTGGAACACCGGGCCGTACGCGAAGCCGCTCTCGGTGAGCCACTCGTACAGGCCGTCGACGGGGACCTCGGTGGCATCGGCCGGCGGCCACGTGGTGAGGGTGTCGTCGGGGGTGGTGGCGCCGGTGGCGAGCACACCGGTGGCGTGGCGGGTCCACTCGCCCTCGCCCCAGGTGCCGTCGGCGGCCTCTTCGAGCCGCGAGTGCAGGGTCAGCGAGCGGCGGCCGGTGTCGTCCGGCGCGCCCACGGACACCTGCACCTGCACCCCGCCCTGCGGGGGCAGGACGAGCGGCGCTTCGAGGGTCAGTTCCTCCAGGACGTCGGCGCCGACGTGGTCACCGGCGCGGATGGCCAGCTCCACGAAGGCGGTGCCGGGCAGCAGCACGGTGTCCATGACGGCGTGGTCGGCGAGCCACGGGTGGGTCTGGAGGGAGAGCCTGCCGGTGAACAGGAATCCGGCGGCGTCGGCGAGCGAGACGGCGGCACCGAGCAGCGGGTGGTCGGCGGAGCCGAGCCCGGCGGCGGTGACGTCGCCGGTCCAGGGACCGGCGGGCTCGGGCCAGTACAGCTCGCGCTGGAAGGCGTAGGTGGGCAGTTCGACGCGGCGGGCGCCGGAGCCCGCGAACACGGCGGCCCAGTCGACGGCCACGCCGTGCACATGGACGCGGGCGAGCGCGTCGGTCAGGGCGGTGGCCTCGGGGCGGTCGCCGCGCAGGATGGGGACGAACGCGGCGCCGTCGGCGGTGACGCAGTCCTGCGCCATGGCGGTGAGCACACCGTCGGGGCCCAGCTCCACGAAGGTGCCGACGCCGTACTCTTCGAGCCTGCGGATGCCGTCGGTGAAGCGGACGGCCTCGCGGACGTGGCGGACCCAGTAGTCGGGCGAGCAGATCTCGTCGGCGGAGACGGACGCGCCGGTGAGGTTGGAGATGACGGGGATGACCGGCGGCGCGTACGTGACGCCCTGCGCGACCTCGCGGAACGCCTCCAGCATCCCGTCCATGTGCGGCGAGTGGAAGGCGTGGCTGACGGTGAGCCGCTTGGTCTTGCGGCCCTGTGCCTCGAAGGCCGCGGCGATCTCCCGAGCGGCGTCCTCGTCACCCGCGATGACCACGGACGTCGGTCCGTTCAAAGCGGCGATGCTCACGCGCTCGGTGAGCAGCGGCGCCACCTCGTCCTCGGACGCCTGGACGGCGATCATCGCCCCGCCGCCCGGGAGTTCCTGCATCAGTCGGCCGCGCGCGGCGACCAGTCGGCAGGCGTCGGCGAGCGACAGCACGCCCGCCACGTGGGCGGCGGCCAGCTCGCCGATGGAGTGGCCGACGAGGAAGTCGGGCTTCACGCCCCACGTTTCCAGCAGCCGGAACAGCGCCACTTCGAGGGCGAACAGGGCGGGCTGGGTGTAGCCGGTGCGGTTGAGCACGTCACCGTCGTCGCCGAACATGACGTCACGCAGCGGCAGTTCGAGGTGGCCGTCGAGTTCGGCGCACACCTCGTCCAGCGCCTGCGCGAAGGCGGGGACGGCCGCGTACAGCTCACGGCCCATGCCGGTGCGCTGGCTGCCCTGCCCGGTGAACAGGAACGCGACCTTGCCTTCGCTGACCTCGCCCCGGACAACCCCGCCCGCGGGGCCGTCCTCGGCGAGCGCGGCCAGCCCGCGCAGCAGATCGTCGCGACCGCCGTCGCCCGTGAGGACCACGGCCCGGTGGTCCAGCGCGGCGCGGGTGGTGGCCAGGGAGTGGGCGAGGTCGGCCAGGCCGAGGCCCGGGTCGTCCTGCACATGGGCGGCGAGCCGCGCGGCCTGGGCGCGCAGCGCCTGCGCGCTCTGCCCGGACACCAGCATCGGCAGCTGCCCGCCGAGCCCGGACCACTCCCCCTGGGCCGCCTGCGGCTGGCGGTCCTCGGCGGGCGCCTGCTCGATGACGGTGTGGGCGTTCGTACCGCTGACGCCGAACGAGGAGATGCCCGCGCGGCGCGGCTGTCCGGTCTCCGGCCACGGCGTGTTCTCGGTGAGCAGGGACACCGCGCCGGCCGACCAGTCGACGTCCCCGGAGGGCGCGTCGACGTGCAGCGTCTTGGGCAGCACGCCGTGCTCGATGGCCTTGACCATCTTGATGATTCCGGCGACACCGGCCGCGGCCTGGGTGTGCCCGAAGTTGGACTTGACGGAGCCGAGCCACAGCGGGCGGCCCTCGGCCCGGTGCTGCCCGTACGTGGCGAGCAGCGCCTGCGCCTCGATCGGGTCGCCCAGCGACGTACCGGTGCCGTGCGCCTCGACGGCGTCGACCTGGGCCGGGGTGAGGCGGCCGTCGGTGAGCGCCTGCCGGATGACGCGCTGCTGGGACGGGCCGTTCGGCGCCGTCAGACCGTTGCTCGCACCGTCCTGGTTGATGGCGGAGCCGCGGACGATGGCGAGCACCTGGTGGCCGTTCTTGCGGGCGTCCGACAGCCGCTCGACGAGCAGCATGCCGACGCCCTCGCCCCAGCCGGTGCCGTCCGCGCCGTCCGCGAACGCCTTGCAGCGGCCGTCGGGGGCGAGGCCCCGCTGACGGCTGAAGTTGATGAACGCACGCGGGCTGTTCATGACCGTGACACCACCGGTCAGCGCCAGCGAGCATTCGCCGTTGCGCAGCGCCTGCACGGCCAGGTGCAGCGCCACCAGCGACGCCGAGCAGGCCGTGTCGACGGTGAGCGCCGGGCCCTCCAGACCGAAGGTGTAGGAGATGCGGCCGGAGATGACGCTCGCCGCGTTGCCGGTCAGCAGATACTGCTCGACGCCCTGCGGCAGCCGGTGCATCAGCTCCGGGTAGTCCTGGCCGTTGGTGCCGATGAAGACACCGGCCTTGCTGCCGCGCAGCGTGGCCGGGTCGATCCCGGCCCGCTCGAACGCCTCCCAGGACGTTTCCAGCAGCAGCCGCTGCTGCGGGTCCATGCCGAGGGTTTCCCGCGGGCTGATCCCGAAGAACCCGGCGTCGAACTCGCCCGCGCCCTCCAGGAATCCGCCCTTGTCGGTGTAGCTGGTGCCCTGCTGGTCGGGGTCGGCGTCGAAGAGCGCCGACACGTCCCAGCCGCGGTCCGTGGGGAAGTCCGTGATGGCGTCGCCACCACCGGCCACGAGCTGCCACAGCTCCTCCGGAGACGTGACGCCTCCGGGGAACCGGCAGCTCATGCCGACGATCGCGATCGGCTCAGGCTCCTGCGACTCGACCTCGCGAAGACGCTGCCGCGTCTGGTGCAGATCGGCAGTTACCCGCTTGAGGTAGTCGAGGATCTTGTCCTGATCCGCCATTGGAGTCTCACCCATGCTTCTCGTCACAAACCTTGCGCCCGCGGACCTTCAGATCCTTAGATTCCGAGTTCTTTCTCGATGAAGTCGAAGACCTCATCCTGCGTCGCCTGTTGCAGCTTCTCCGTCACGGTGTCGGCACCGCCGTCGGCCGTCTCGGCACCGGCCGTACGGGGCTCCGCCCACTTCGCCGCGAGGTCCCGCAGCCGGGCCGCGATGTCGTCCCGCGCCTCGCTCCGAGGGTCGAGGACGGACAGCGCGGACTCCAGGGCGTCCAGCTCAGCGAGTCCGGGCGCGGCCGCCGTACCGCCGTCACCGACGAGTTCGCCGCACAGGAACTCGGCCAGCGCCGACGGGGTCGGATAGTCGAAGACCAGCGTGGCGGGCAGCTTCTGCCCGGTGGCGACGCCCAGCCGGTTGCGCAGCTCCAGCGCGATCAGCGAGTCGAAGCCCAGCTCCTTGAACGCCCGCCCCGCGCCGACCTCGTCGGTCGTCGGGTGGCCGAGCGCCGCGGCCGCGTTGGTGCGGACGACCTCCAGGACCACCAGGGACTGTTCGGCCCGGGAGATCCCGGCCAGCCGCTGCCGCAGCGCGTCCGCCGGGGATCCGTCCGCGGCCGCGGACGGGTCGCCGCCCGGGACGCCGGTCTCCCGCAGCCGCCGCACCTCCGGCAGATCGCCGATGAGCGGGCTGGGGCGGACCGCCGTGTAGCCCTGGGCGAAGCGTTCCCACTGGATGTCGGCGACGGCCAGCACCGTGTCGGCGTGGTCCAGCGCCTGCTGGAGCGCCATGATCGCCGCGTGCGGGTCCATGGCCGGGACACCGCCGCGGTCCAGTCGCTCACCGATGGCACCGCCCGCGGCAAGACCCGTCTCGCCCCAGCGGCCCCAGGCCACGGAGGTGGCGGGCAGGCCGTCGGCGCGGCGCTGCTCGGCGAGCGCGTCGAGGTACGCGTTGGCCGCCGCGTAGTTGCCCTGCCCGGCGTCGCCGAGGGTGCCCGCGATGCCGGAGAACAGCACGAACGCGGACAGCTCCAGGTCCCGGGTCAGCTCGTGCAGATGGCGCGCCGCGTCGGCCTTCGGGCCGAGGACGGTCGCGAACCGCTGCGGGGTGAGCGCGTCCAGCACACCGTCGTCGAGGACGCCCGCGGCGTGCATGACGGCGGTGAGCGGCTGGTCGGCCGGGACCGCGGCGAGCAGCGCCTCGACGGCCTTGCGGTCGGCCACGTCGCACGCGGCGACGGTGACCTGAGTGCCGAGCGTGGTCAGTTCGTCGCGCAGCTCGGTGGCGCCGGGCGCCTCCAGGCCGCGGCGGCTGGTGAGCACCAGGTGCTCGGCCCCGTTACGGGCCAGCCAGCGCGCCACATGGGCGCCCAGCGCCCCCGTACCGCCGGTGACCAGCGTGGTGCCGGACGGGCTCCAGGACCGCACGGCGGGCGCCCCGGCCAGCGGGGACCGGGCGAGCCTGCGGGCGAACACGCCCGCCGCGCGCACCGCGAGCTGGTCTTCGCCGTCGGCCCCGGCGAGCACCCCGGCGAGCCGGGACAGCGCCCGCTCGTCGGCGGCGGACGGGAGGTCGACCAGACCGCCCCAGCGCTCCGGGTACTCCAGCGCGGCGGTCCGGCCGAGCCCCCAGACGAGAGCCTGCTCGGGCGAGTCCGGCCGGTCCGTGGCGCTCACGGACACCGCGCCGCGGGTGGCGCACCACAGCGGCGCCTCCACCCCGGCGTCGCCCAGCGCCTGGATCAGCGCGACGGTGCCGGTCAGCCCGGCGCCGACGCCGTCCGTGCCGGGCGCGGTGCGCTCGTCGAAGGCGAGCAGCGACAGCACACCGGAGACGGGCCCGGCGTCGGCCAGTTCCTCGCGCACCAGGCGGGTCAGCGACGCGCGGTCGGCCTCCACCGCGGCCGGGGTGATCTGCCGTACGGAGGCTCCGCGTTCGGCGAGCGTACGGACCACGCCGAGCGTCCAGTCGTCGGTGACGGCGGACTCGGGCACGGCCAGCAGCCAGGTCCCGGACAGCCGCGGCGCCTGCGCCTCGGTCCGGGAGGTCCACGTCACGCGGTAGCGCCAGCCGTCCACGGTGGACTGCTCGCGGGCCTGCTTGCGCCACGACGCGAGGGCGGGCAGGACGGCGCCGAGCGAGGACCGCTCGGTGTCGTCGTCACACGCGAGCGTGTCGGCCAGCGACTCCAGGTCCTCGCGCTCGACGGCCTCCCAGAAGCGGGCGTCGACGGCGTCGGACTGCGACGCCGGGGCGTCCACGGCGGCGGCCTGCGGCCAGAGGTGCTGGTGCTGGAAGGCGTACGTCGGCAGCTCGACGCGGGACGCGCCCGTGCCGTCGAACACCGCGTCCCAGTCGACGTCGACGCCGCGGGTCCACGCCTCGCCGAGGGACGCCCAGAAGCGGTCCAGACCGCCCTCGTCGCGGCGCAGCGAACCGATCGCGGCCGCCTCGCGGCCCGCGTCCTCGGCCGTCTCCTGCACACCCATCGCCAGCACCGGGTGGGCGCTGGACTCGATGAACACGCTCATGCCCTCGTCGAGCAGGCGGCGGATGGCGCTCTCCAGCTCGACGGTGCGACGCAGGTTGGTGAACCAGTATTCGGCGTCCAGCTCGGAACCGTCGACCCACTCCCCCGTCACGGTGGAGAGGAACGGCACCTGAGTGGTCTGCGGCTGGACGGGGGCCAGCAGCGTGAGGAGTTCGTCGCGCAGCAGCTCCACCTGGGCGGAGTGGGAGGCGTAGTCCACCGGGACGCGGCGCGCCCGGACCTCATCCGCCTCGCACGACGCCAGCAGCTCATCCAGCGCGGTCGGCTCACCGGACACGACCACGGCCGACGGGCCGTTGACGGCCGCCACCGAGATGCGCTCCTCACCCCACGCCGCGATCCGCTCCCGCACCTGGGATACGGGCAGCGCCAGCGACACCATGCCGCCCTTGCCCGCCAGCACCCGGCCAATGGCCTGGCTCCGCAACGCCACCACGCGCGCGGCATCCTGGAGGGTCAGAATCCCCGCCACGCACGCGGCCGCGATCTCGCCCTGCGAGTGGCCGACCACGGCGGAGGGCCGCACACCCAGCGAACGCCACAGCTCCGCCAGGGACACCATCACCGAGAACAGCACCGGCTGAACGACGTCCACCCGCTCCAGTGGCGGCGCGTCCTCCGCTCCGCGCAGCACATCCACCAACGACCAGTCGGTGAATTCAGCGAGCGCGGCGGCACACTCATCAATACGGGCAGAGAACACCGGTGAAGCATCCAACAGCCCCACGGCCATGCCTACCCATTGTGACCCCTGTCCGGGGAACACGAATGCGGCCTTGCCCCCGATTGCGGCCCCCTGCACCAGGTTGGGCAGGACCTGCCCCCTAGCGAGGGCGTCCAAACCGCGAGCAAAGTCATCCCGATCCGAGCCCACGAGCACCGCTCGCCGGTCGAAGGCGGCGCGGGTGGTGGCCAGCGAGTGGCCGACATCGGCCGGGCGCAGCGCGGCGGCAGTGCCGAGGTCGGTGTCGCGGTGGGCGTCGAGGTGGGCCAGCAGCTTGGCGGCCTGGGCGCGCAGCGCGGCCTCGCTCTTGCCCGACAGCACCCACGGCAGCACACCACCGGTCTCCGGGGCGTCCTGCCGGGCGTCCAGCTCGTCGGCGGGGGCCTGTTCCAGGATGGCGTGGGCGTTGGTGCCGCTGAAGCCGAACGACGACACGGCGGCGCGGCGCGGGTGGCCGGTCTCCGGCCACGGCCGGGCCTCGGTCAGCAGCTCGATGTCGCCCGCCGACCAGTCCACGTGCGGGGTCGGTTCGGCGATGTGCAGCGACTCGGGCACGACGCCGTGCCGCATGGCGAGCACCGTCTTCATCACGCCCGCCACACCGGCCGCCGCCTGGGCGTGGCCGATGTTGGACTTGATGGAGCCCAGCAGCAGCGGCTGGTTCTCGGGCCGGTCCTGGCCGTAGGTGGCGAGCAGCGCCTGGGCCTCGATGGGGTCGCCCAGCGTCGTGCCCGTGCCGTGCGCCTCGACCACGTCGACCTCGCCGGTGGTCAGGCGGGCGTTGGCGAGGGCCTGCCGGATGACGCGCTGCTGCGACGGGCCGTTGGGCGCCGTCAGACCGTTGCTCGCACCGTCCTGGTTGATGGCGGAGCCGCGGACGACCGCGAGGACCGGGTGGCCCTTCTCACGGGCGTCCGACAGCCGCTCCACCAGCAGCATGCCCACGCCCTCGGCCGGGCTGAAGCCGTCGGCGTCCGACGAGAACACCTTGCTGCGGCCGTCGGAGGACAGTCCGCGCTGGCGGCTGAACTCGATGAACGTACCGGGCGTCGCCATGACGGTCACACCGCCCGCGAGCGCCAGCGAGCATTCGCCGTTGCGCAGCGCCTGCACGGCCAGGTGCAGCGCCACCAGCGACGCCGAGCACGCGGTGTCGACGGTGACCGCCGGTCCCTCCAGGCCGAAGGTGTACGAGAGCCGGCCGGAGACGACGCTCGCGGCGCTGCCGGTGGCGAGATGGCCCTCGTAGCCCTCGGTGGTGTTGCGCATGAGGATCGAGTAGTCGGAGCCGTTGGTGCCGACGAAGACGCCGGACTGGCTGCCGTGCAGCGTGGCCGGGTCGATGCCCGCGCGCTCGAACGCCTCCCAGGAGGTTTCCAGCAGCAGCCGCTGCTGCGGGTCCATCGCCATGGCCTCACGCGGCGAGATCCCGAAGAACGCGGGGTCGAACTCGGCGGCCCCGGTGAGGAATCCGCCCTCGCGGGTGTAGCTGGTGCCCTGCGCGTCCGGGTCCGGGTTGTAGAGGGAGTCGATGTCCCAGCCGCGGTCGCCGGGGAACTCCGACAGCGCGTCGCCACCGGAGTCCAGCAGCTGCCACAGCTCCTCCGGAGTGCGGACGCCACCCGGGAAGCGGCAGCTCATGGCGACGATGGCGATCGGCTCGTCATCGGCGGACGCCGCCGCGACCGGCCGCGTGGCCACGGCCGCCTGCTGCCCGCCGGACAGCTCGGTGCGCAGCTGGCGCGCGAGCACCGTCGGGGTCGGGTAGTCGAAGATGAGCGTCGGCGGCAGCTTCAGCCCGCTGGCGGCGCCGAGGCGGTTGCGGAGTTCGACGGCGGTCAGCGAGTCGAAGCCCAGATCCTTGAACGCCCGGCCCGGCTCGACGTCGTCGGCGCCCGCGTAGCCCAGCACGGCCGCCACGGCGGTCCGTACCAGCTCCAGCACCAGCCGCTCCTGCTCGGCCTCCGACGCCCCGGCGAGCTGCTGCGCCAGCGCGGCGCCCTCGGCACCCTCCGCCTCGGCGCCGCCGCTCATGTCCGCGATGACGTCCCGCGCCTCGGGCAGGTCGTGCAGCAGCGGACGGGAGCGGCCGGAGGTGAAGGCGAGGACGAAGCGCTTCCACTCCATGTCGACGACGGTCAGCACCGACTCGTCGCGGTCCAGGGCGTGCTGGAGCGCGGTGACGGCCGCGCCGGGCGCCATCTCGATGACGCCGTGGCGGCGCATCCGGTCGCCCACGCCGCCCTCGGCCATGCCGCCCTCGCCCCACGGCCCCCAGGCCAGCGAGGTGGCGGTCAGGCCCTGGGCGCTGCGCCACTCTGCGAACGCGTCGAGGAACGCGTTGCCCGGCGCGTAGTTGCCCTGGCCGGGCGCACCGAAGGTGGCAGCGAAGGACGAGAACAGCACGAACGCGGACAGGTCCAGGTCCCGGGTCAGCTCGTGCAGATGCCGGGTGGCATCGACCTTCACCTTCAGCACCCGGTCGATCTGGTCCGGGGTCAGCCCCTCGATCACCCCGTCGTCCAGCACGGCGGCCGTGTGCACGACGGCGGTCAGCGGATGCGCGGCGGGGACGGCGGCGAGCAGCGCCTCGACCTGGGCGCGGTCGGCCACGTCGCACGCGGCCACGGTGACCTGGGCGCCGAGCGCGGTCAGTTCGTCGCGCAGCTCGGTGGCGCCGGGCGCCTCCAGGCCGCGGCGGCTGGTGAGCACCAGGTGCTCGGCCCCGTTACGGGCCAGCCAGCGCGCCACATGGGCGCCCAGCGCCCCCGTACCGCCGGTGACCAGCGTGGTGCCGGACGGGCTCCAGGACCGTACGGCGGGCGTGCCGCTCAGCGGGGCGCGCACCAGGCGGCGTACGAGGAGCCCGGTGGCGCGGATCGCAAGCTGATCCTCGTCCTCCGCCCCCGCGAGCGCGGTGACCAGCCGGGACAGCGCCCGCTCGTCGGCCACCTCGGGCAGGTCGACCAGACCGCCCCAGCGCTCGCCGTGCTCCAGCGCGGCCACCCGGCCCAGGCCCCAGATCAGCGCCTGCTCGGGCGCATCCAGCGCATCGGCGCGGCCGACGGACACCGCACCCCGCGTGGCGGACCACAGCGGCGCGCCGATCTCCGCGTCGCCCAGCGCCTGCACCAGCGCGAACTGCGCCGCCACCCCGGCCGGGACGGAGCCGTGCAGCGGATGCGGACGACCCTCCAACGCCAGCAGCGAGAGCACACCGGCGAACGGGATGCCGTCGGTGTCGGTGAGCGCGGTGCGCAGCCGCTCGGTCAGCTGCTCACGGCCGTCGGTGGCGGGGTTCACCACGATCTGCCGTACGTCCGCGCCGCGTTCGGCGAGCGTACGGGCCGCACCGGTCGCCCACTCGCCCTCGGCGGCGGACTCCGGCACCACCAGCAGCCACGCCCCGGACAGCCGCGCGGACTGTCCATCGGCGAGGGGCTTCCACGTCACGCGGTAGCGCCAGCCGTCCACGGTGGACTGCTCGCGGGCCTGCTTGCGCCAGGACGCGAGGGCGGGCAGCAGCGCGCTGACCTGCTCATCGCCGTCGACGGCCAGTTCGGCGGCCAGCGCCTGCCAGTCCTCACGGTCGACGGCGTCCCAGAAGCGGGCCTCGACGGGGTCGGCGGCGGTGGCGGCGGCAGCGGCGGGCGATGTGCCCGCCTCGAGCCAGTAGTGCTGGTGCTGGAAGGCGTACGTGGGCAGCGCGACGCGGGACGCGCCCGTACCGTCGAACACCGCGTCCCAGTCGACCTGGACGCCACGGGTCCACGCCTCGCCGACGGACGCCCAGAAGCGGTCGAGACCGCCCTCGTCGCGGCGCAGCGAGCCGATCGCGGCCGCGTCCATGCCCGCGTCCTCGGCGGTGTCCTGCACGCCCATCGTCAGCACCGGGTGGGCGCTGGACTCGATGAACGCCCCGAAGCCCTCGTCCAGCAGACGGCGGACGGCGCCCTCCAGCTCAACCGTGCGACGCAGGTTGGTGAACCAGTACTCCGCGTCCAGCTCCGGGCCCTCGACCCACTCCCCCGTCACCGTTGACAGGAACGGCACCTGCGCGGGCTGTGGTTGCACGGGAGCGAGGAGCGTGAGGAGCTCGTCGCGCAGCAGCTCCACCTGCGCGGAGTGGGAGGCGTAGTCCACCGGGACGCGGCGCGCCCGCACCTCATCCGCCTCGCACGAGGCCAGCAGTTCGTCCAGCGCGGTCGGCTCACCGGAGACCACCACGGCCGACGGCCCGTTGACGGCCGCCACCGAGATGCGCTCCTCGCCCCACGCCGCGATCCGCTCCCGCACCTCCGACACCGGCAGCGCCACGGACACCATGCCGCCCTTGCCCGCCAGCACCCGGCCAATCGCCTGACTGCGCAACGCCACCACACGCGCGGCGTCCTGAAGCGACAGAATCCCCGCCACGCACGCGGCGGCGATCTCACCCTGCGAGTGGCCCACCACGGCAGCCGGTGCGACACCGAACGAGCGCCACAGTTCGGCCAGCGACACCATCACCGAGAACAGCACCGGCTGGACCACATCGACGCGCTCCAGCGACGGCGCGCCCTCGGTGCCCCGCAGCACGTCCACCAGCGACCAGTCGGTGAACTCCGCGAGCGCGGCGGCGCACTCCTCGATGCGGGCGGCGAACACCGGCGAGGCGTCCATCAGCCCCACCGCCATGCCCGCCCACTGCGAGCCCTGCCCCGGGAACACGAACGCCGTCCGGCCGCCGACGGCGGGCCCCTGCGCCACGTTCGACGCCATGCCGCCACCGGCCAGCGCGCCGAGCCCGGCGAGCAGTTCGTCGCGGTCACGGCCCCGCACCACGGCACGGTGGTCCAGCTGTGCTCGCGTCGTGGCGAGCGACAGGCCCACGTCGACCGGGCGCAGCGCGGGGTCGGCCTCCAGCTGGGTCAGCAGGCGCTCCGCCTGCGCGCGCAGCGCCGCGGCGCTCTTGCCGGACACCGCCCACGGCACCACGTCCAGTTGCCGCGACGGGGGTTCCTCGGCGGACGTCTCCGCATCCTCCTCGGCGGGGGCCTGCTCGATGATGGTGTGCGCGTTGGTGCCACTGAAGCCGAACGAGGACACCGCGGCGCGGCGCGGCCGGTCGGTCTGCGGCCACGGTGTGGTCTCGGTGAGCAGCGACACGGCGCCCGCCGACCAGTCGACGTGCGGGGTGGGCTCGTCCACGTGCAGCGTCTTGGGCAGGACGCCGTGGCGGATGGCCATGACCATCTTGATGATTCCGGCGACACCGGCCGCGGCCTGGGTGTGGCCGATGTTGGACTTGATGGAGCCGAGCAGCAGCGGCTGTCCCTCGGGCCGGTCCTGGCCGTAGGTGGCGAGCAGCGCCTGCGCCTCGATGGGGTCGCCCAGCGTCGTACCGGTGCCGTGCGCTTCGACGGCGTCGACGTCGGCCGCGCCAAGGCGGCCGTTGGTGAGCGCCTGGTGGATGACGCGCTGCTGGGACGGGCCGTTGGGCGCGGTGAGGCCGTTGGACGCGCCATCCTGGTTGATGGCCGAGCCGCGCACGATGGCGAGCACCGGGTGGCCGTTGCGCCGCGCGTCGGACAGCCGCTCCACGAGCAGCATGCCGACGCCCTCGCCCCAGCCGGTCCCGTCGGCGGCGGCGGCGAACGGCTTGCAGCGGCCGTCGGCGGCGAGCCCGCGCTGACGGCTGAACTCGGTGAACGTCGACGGCGTGGCCATCACGGTCACGCCGCCCGCGAGCGCGAGCGAGCATTCGCCGTTGCGCAGCGCCTGCACCGCCATGTGCAGGGTGACCAGGGACGACGAGCAGGCCGTGTCGACGGTGACGGCCGGGCCCTCCAGGCCGAAGGTGTACGACACCCGGCCGGACGCGATGCTGCCGGAGCTCCCGGTGCCGAGGAAGCCTTCGACGCCCTCGGGCACGGAGTCGAGCCGCGAGGTGTAGTCGTGGTACATGACGCCCGCGAACACACCGGTGCGGCTGCCGTGCAGCCCGGTCGGGTCGAGGCCCGCGCGCTCGAACGCCTCCCACGACGACTCCAGCAGCAGCCGCTGCTGCGGGTCCATCGCCATGGCCTCACGCGGCGAGATCCCGAAGAGCGTGGGGTCGAAGCCGCCCGCGTCGTAGAGGAATCCGCCCTCGCTCACATAGCTGGCGCCCGCCTGGTCGGGGTCGGCGTCGTACAGCGACTCGATGTCCCAGCCGCGGTCGGTGGGGAAGCCGGAGATGGCGTCCTCGCCGCCCGCGACGAGCCGCCACAGCTCCTCGGGGGTGCGGACGCCGCCCGGGTAGCGGCAGCTCATCGCGACGATCGCGATGGGCTCCTGGTGCCGCTCTTCGACCTCGCGCAGCTGACGGCGGGCCTGACGCAGGTCGGCGGTGGCCCGCTTGAGGTAGTCGCGAAGCTTGTCCTCGTTATTCACCATTGCGTCGGCTCCTTGCGAAGGGGGAGGTGGTGCTCATGAGTTCCAGACGCTCCCTTTCAGGAGGAGCCGAGTTCGTCGTCGAGCAGGTCGAAAAGCTCATCGTCGGTTGCGGATTCGAGGTCGTTGTCGTCGGTGTCGCCGTCGGCGGCCGTGTCCTGCGCGTCGTTCCACTTCGCCAGCAGGGCCTGGAGGCGCATGGTGATCCTGGAGCGGGTGACGCTGTCGTCCGCGGCCCCCGCCAGGGCGGCTTCCAGCCGGTCGAGTTCGCCGAACACCGACGGGCCGCCGCCGTCCCCGTGCGGAAGTTCCGCGCGCAGGTGGTCGGCGAGGGCGTCGGGCGTCGGGTAGTCGAAGATCAGCGTGGCCGGGAGCCGGAGGCCGGTGGCCGCGCCGAGCCGGTTGCGGAGTTCGACGGCGGTGAGCGAGTCGAAGCCCAGGTCCTTGAAGGCCGCGGCCGGTTCGATGGCCGCCGCACTGCCGTACCCGAGCACGGTCGCCACCTGGGCGCACACCAGGTTGAGCAGGAAGCGGTCCCGTTCGGCCGCGGACATGCCCGCGAGCCGGTCGGCGAGGCTCGTCGCGTCGTCCGCCCCGCCGCCACCGGCCGCGGCGGCGCGCCGCACCGGGGTACGGATCAGCCCGCGCAGCAGGGGCGCCACCCCGGCCGTGGACTGGGCGCGCAGTGCGGCGATGTCCAGGGCGGCGGGGATCAGCACCCCGTGTCCGGCGAGCCCGGCCACGTCGAACAGGGCCAGGCCCTCGGCGTTGCCGAGCGCGTTCATGCTGCCGCGGTTCATGCGCTGCCGGTCAGCGGTGGCCAGGGTGGACGCCATGCCGTCCTCGTCGTCCCACAGGCCCCAGGCGAGGGAGACGGCGGGCAGGCCCTGGCTGCGCCGGTGCTGGGCGAGGGCGTCCAGGAAGGTGTTGGCCGCCGCGTAGTTGCCCTGTCCCGGGTTGCCGAAGACACCGGCCGCCGAGGAGAACAGCACGAACTCGGCGAGGTCCAGGCCGCGGGTCAGCTCGTGCAGGTTCCACGCCGCGTCGACCTTCGGCCGCAGCACCCGCTCGACGCGCTCGGGGGTGAGGGACTCGATCGTCCCGTCGTCGAGCACACCCGCCGCGTGGATCACGGCGGTGAGCGGGTGTGCGGCGGGGACGTCGGCCAGGACGGCGGCGAGCGCGTCCCGGTCGGCCGCGTCGCACGCCGCCCAGGTGACCTGGGCCCCGTGCTCGGCGAGTTCGGCCGCCAGCTCGGCGGCGCCCGCCGCCTCGGCGCCTCGGCGGCTCGTCAGCAGCAGCCGCCTGGCCCCGCGCTCGGTCACCAGGTGGCGGGCCAGCAGCCCGCCCAGGGTTCCGGACGCGCCGGTGACCAGCACCGTGCCCGCCGGGTCGAGGCCGGGCACGGCCGCCTCGTCCAGGGCCGCCACGCGCGCCAGCCGCGGTGCGTACGCGGCCCCGGAGCGCACGGCGAACTGCGGCTCGTCCGTCCGCAGCGCCGCCAGCAGCGCGGAGAGGGAAGCGTCAGCGACGGCGCCGCCGTCCACGTCGGCCAGCACGAACCGGCCCGGGTGCTCGGCCTGCGCCGACCGCACCAGGCCCCAGAGGGCGGCATGGGTGAGGTCGTCCACGCCCTCGGCCGTGGCCTCACCGTCCGTCGTCACGGCCACCGCGCCACGGGTGAGCAGGACCAGCCGCGAGTCGGCGAACCGCTCGTCGGCGAGCCACTCCCGTACCAGGGCCAGCGCCCGCAGGGTCACGGTGTGTGCCGCGGCGGCGGTGTCCCCGGGGGTGGTGAGGTCGGGCAGGCACGGTACGAGGACCACGTCCGGCGCGATCCCCTCGGCCTCGACCGCCTCGCCGAGCGCGGACAGGCCCGCGTAGGTCTCGGCCTCGATCCCGGCGTCGGCCAGCGCCCCGGTGATCTTCAGGTCGCCGCCGCCGGTGTTCTCCAGGACGGCCCACAGGGCGGTGTCCTCTTGCTGGTCGGATGTGGGCAGCGCGGCCCAGTCGACGCGGAACAGCGACTCGTGGTGACGGGCGTTGTTGGCGTTGAACTGCCCGGGGGCGAGCGGCCGGAGCGCGAGCGAACCGACCGACACCACCGGGGCACCGGCCTCATCGGTGATCTCCAGCGCCACCGCGCCCTGCCCGGCGCCCTGACCGGCCGGGGAAACCCGCACCCGCAGGGCCGTCGCGCCGACCGCGTGCAGCCGTACGCCGTCCCACGAGAACGGCAGCCGCGCCTGCCCGGCCTCCTCCGCCGCCCAGAACCCGCCGAGGCCCACCGCGTGCAGCGCGGCGTCCAGCAGCGCCGGATGGCAGGCGTACGCACGGGCCTCACCCTGCTGCTCCTCGCCCAGCGCCACCTCGGCGAACACCTCGTCGCCGCGCCGCCAGGCGGACTTCAACCCCTGGAACACCGGGCCGTACGCGAGACCGAGCGCCGCGAAACCGTCGTACAGGCCGTCGACGTCGATCGGCTCGACGGCCGTCCCGTCGACCTCCGCCGGGGGCCACTGCGCCATGGTGCTCGGGGCGGTGGCGGCCGGGCCGGTGGCGCCGAGCACACCGGCCGCGTGCCGGGTCCACGGCTCGTCGGCCGCGTCCTCCGGGCGCGAGTAGATGTGCAGCGCGCGCCGCCCCTCGGGGCCGTCGGGCTCGTCCACGGAGACGCGGAGCTGCACCGCGCCGCGCTCGGGAAGGACCAGCGGCGCTTCCAGCGTCAGCTCCTCGACCTGGTCGCACCCCACCTGGTCACCGGCCCGGACGGCCAGTTCGACCAGGGCCGTCCCCGGCAGCAGCACGGTGTCCATGACGGCGTGATCGGCCAGCCACGGGTGCGTACGGAGCGACAGCCGACCCGTGAAGAGGAAGCCGTCGGAGTCGGGCAGGTCCACCGCCGCACCCAGCAACGGGTGATCGGCGGAGCCGAGACCGGCCGACGCCACATCGCCCACGGCCCCGGCGGGGGCCTCCAGCCAGTAGCGCTCGCGCTGGAAGGCGTACGTGGGCAGCTCGGCGCGCCGCGCCCCGGTCCCGGCGAAGAACGCCTCCCAGTCGACGGCCACGCCACGGACGTACGCACGGGCGATGGCGGTCGTCAGCGCCTCGGCCTCGGGGCGGCCCTTGCGGAGGGCGGAGGCGAAGGCGGTGTCGTGGTCGGCGGTGACGCACTCCTGGGCCATGGCGGTGAGCACACCGTCGGGGCCCAGTTCGAGGTAGGTGGTGACGCCCTGCGCTTCGAGAGTGCGGATGCCGTCCAGGAAGCGGACCGCTTCGCGGACGTGGCGCACCCAGAAGTCGGGCGTCGTGATCTCCTCGACGGAGACGACATCACCGGTCAGGTTGGAGACGATCGGGATGCGGGGAGCCTCGTACGACAGCCCCTGCGCCACCTCACGGAACGCGTCCAACATCCCGTCCATACGGGGCGAGTGGAAGGCGTGGCTGACCGTGAGCCGCTTGGTCTTACGACCCTGCGCCTCGAAGGACGCCGCGATCTGCACGGCGTCATCCTCGTCACCCGCGATCACGATCGATGTCGGCCCGTTGAGGGCGGCGATGCTGACGCGCTCGGTGAGGAGCGGCAGCACCTCGTCCTCGGACGCCTGGACGGCAACCATCGCGCCACCAGCGGGCAACTCCTGCATCAACCGCCCACGCGCGGCCACCAGCTTCGCCGCGTCGGCGAGTGACAGCACACCCGCCACATGGGCAGCGGCCAGCTCGCCAATGGAGTGACCGGACAGAAGGTCCGGCTTCACGCCCCACGCCTCGACCAGCCGGAACAGCGCCACCTCGATGGCGAACAGCGCGGGCTGGGTGAACGCCGTCTGGTCCAGCACCGAGGCATCGTCCCCGAACAGGACCGTCTTCAGCGGCGTTTCGAGATGCGCGTCCAGCGCCTCGCACACCGCGTCCAGCGCCTCCGCGAACACCGGGTACGCCTCGTACAGCTCACGGCCCATCCCGATCCGCTGGCTGCCCTGCCCTGTGAACAGGAACGCCACCTTGCCGTCGCTCACCGAACCCTCGACCAGCCCGGGGGCCGACTCGCCCCGCGCCAGGGCGTCGAGTGCGGCGCGGTCCTCGCCGACCACCACCGCGCGGTGGTCCAGCGCGGCGCGGGTGGTCGCGAGCGAGTAGCCGAGGTCGCCCGGAGTGATGTCCGGGTGCTCGTCCAGGTGCGAACGGAGGCGCACGGCCTGGGCACGCAGCGCGTCGGCGGTCTTCGCCGACAGCGCCCACGGCATGACGCCCGGCGTCACAGCCACGTCACGCGGCGCCTCTTCCTCAACGGCAACGGGCGCCTGCTCAATGATCGTGTGGGCGTTCGTCCCGCTGAATCCGAACGACGACACCGCCGCACGCCGCGGACGACCCGACTCGGGCCACTCCTGCGCCTCGGCGAGCAGCGACACCGCGCCCGCCGACCAGTCGATGTGCGGCGACGGCTCATCCACGTGCAGCGTCCGCGGCAACACCCCGTGCCGCATCCCCATCACGATCTTGATGATGCCCGCGACACCGGCCGCGGCCTGCGTGTGACCCATGTTCGACTTGATCGAACCGAGCAACAGCGGCCGGTCCTCAGGGCGGTCCTGGCCGTACGTGGCCAGCAGCGCCTGTGCCTCGATCGGGTCGCCCAGCGACGTACCCGTGCCATGCGCCTCGACCGCGTCCACCTCGGCGGCGGACAGCCCGGCGTTGGCGAGGGCCTGCCGGATGACACGCTGCTGCGACGGACCGTTCGGCGCCGTCAGACCATTCGACGCACCGTCCTGGTTGATCGCGCTGCCGCGCACCACCGCCAACACCGGGTGGCCATTGCGACGCGCGTCCGACAGCCGCTCCACCAGCAGCATGCCCGCACCCTCGGACCACCCCGTGCCATCGGCATCCGCCGAGAACGCCTTGCACCGGCCATCCGCCGCAAGCCCACGCTGACGGGAGAACTCCACAAACGGCGCCGGAGTCGCCATCACCGTCACACCGCCCGCGAGCGCCAGCGAGCACTCGCCGTTCCGCAGCGCCTGCACCGCCAGATGCAGCGCCACCAACGACGACGAACACGCCGTATCCACCGTGATCGTCGGACCCTCAAGCCCGAACGTGTACGCCAACCGACCCGAAATCACACTGGCCGCATTGCCGGTGCCGACGAATCCCTCGACGCCTTCCGGAAGCGTCGGCAGCGAGGACGCGTAGTCGTGGTACATGACTCCCGCGAAGACGCCAGTACGGCTGCCCCGCAGCACACCCGGGTCGATACCCGCCCGCTCGAACGCCTCCCACGACGTCTCCAACAGCAACCGCTGCTGCGGATCCATGGCGAGCGCCTCACGCGGCGAAATCCCGAAGAACGTCGGGTCGAAGTGGCCCGCCCGGTCGACGAAACCGCCCTCGCGGGAGTACGAGGTGCCGGGGTGGTCCGGGTCCGGGTGGTACAGCCCGTCCAGGTCCCAGCCACGGTCGGTCGGGAACTCGGAGATCGCGTCCCGACCCTCCATGACCAGCCGCCACAGATCCTCCGGCGTCTCCACCCCACCCGGATAACGGCAGCCCAGGCCCACGATGGCGATCGGCTCATCGTCCACAGCCGACACCACCACCGGACCGGCCACCGCGGCCGCGGTCCCACCAAGCTCCGTACGCAGGAACTCCGCGAGCACCACCGGCGTCGGGTAGTCGAAGACCAACGTCGCAGGCAACCGCAGCTCACTCGCCGCACCCAACGCGTTCCGCAGCTCCACCGCCGTCAGCGAGTCGAAGCCCAGATCGCGGAAGGACTGGTGCGGCTCCACGGTGTCCGTCGAGTCGTGGCCGAGCACGGCGGCGACCTGGTGACGGACCAGCCCGAGGAGGACGTCGAGCTGTTCGGCCTCCCCGAGCCCGGCCAGCCGCTGCGCCAGCGCACCCGACGCGGCCGAACCCTCCGCCGTACGCCGCGCCGGCACCCGCACCAGCCCACGCATCAACGGCGCCACCACACCGGACGACGCGGCCTCGGCGCGCACCGCCGCAAGATCCAGCCGCATCGGCACAAGCAGCGCCTCGTCCGCGCCAGACGCCGCGTCGAACAGCTCCAGCCCCTCGGCGGCCGACAGCGCGGCAACGCCGCCCCGGCTCATCCGGGACACATCCGCATCATCCAGGGCACCGGTCATCGCGCTGGAGTCCGCCCACAGGCCCCAGGCGAGGGACGTACCGGCGAGACCACGCGCCCTGCGGTGCTGCACCAACGCATCCACATACGCGTTGGCCGCCGCGTAGTTGCCCTGCCCCGGGTTGCCGAAGACACCGGCAGCGGAGGAGAACACCACGAATGCCGACAGGTCCGCAGTCGCGGTCAGCTCATGCAGGTTCCAGGCCGCGTCCACCTTCGGACGCAGCACCTTGGCCAGCCGTTCCGGCGTCAGCGAACCGATCACGCCGTCATCCAGCACACCCGCCGTGTGCACCACACCCGTCAGCGGATGCTCAGCGGGGACGGTCGCGAGGGCCGCAGCGAGCGCGTCCCGGTCGGCCACATCGCACGCGGCCCACCGCACCTCGGCACCCAGCCCGGCCAGTTCGGCGCCGAGTTCCGAAGCACCAGGAGCCTGGTCGCCACGACGGCTCACCAGCAGCAACTGCCGTACGCCACGTTCGGCCACCAGATGCCGCGCCACCAGCCCGCCCAGCGTGCCACTCGCACCGGTCACCAACACCGTGCCCTCGGCACCGAAATCAGGCACCTGCTCGGCATCCACCACGGCCCGCGCCAGACGCGGCACCCGCAGCACACCGTCCCGCACCGCCACCTGCGGCTCACCCGACGCCAGCGCACCCGACACCGCCGCACTCGCGTCAGCCGCACCATCGACGTCGACCAGCACAAACCGGCCCGGGTTCTCCGACTGCGCCGAGCGCAGCAGACCCCACACCGCGGCGCCTGCCAGGTCCGCCACCGGCTCATCGGCCTGGGCGGCGACAGCGCCCGAGGTCAGCACCACAAGGCGGGCATCGGCGAAACGCTCATCGTTCAGGTACGTCTGGATCAGGTTCAGCGCCTTGGCGGTGGCCTGGCGGACAGCGGCCGGACCGCCATCCCCGTCGGGCGACGTGAAGTCGACGATCACGTCATCGACCGACTCGATCGCCGCGCCCAGTGCGGCCAGATCTGCGTAAGCAGCCACTCCCGCGCCGGACAGGCCCTGCGCCAGCGAACCGGCTCCGAGCACCGCCCAACCGTCGCCGACCTGCCCATCTGTGGTGGCCGGAGCGGCGAACTCCGCCCACTCCAGGCGGAACAGCGACTCCTGGCGCCCGCCTCGCGCACCGCTGATCTGCTCAGCAGCAACCGGCCGCAACACCAGCGAATCCACCGACAGCACGGCACGACCCGCACCATCAGCCACCGCCAGCGACACCGCGTCCGTACCGGCCGCGGCCAGACGCACCCGCAGCACCGACGCACCGACAGCGTGCAGCGACACACCGGACCACGAGAACGGCAACCGAGCCCCGTCCCCGCCCTCGATCAGGCCACCCAGACCCACCGCATGCAACGCCGAGTCCAGCAACGCCGGATGCAGACCAAACGCACCCGCCTCGGACCGCGCGTCCTCGGCAAGCTCCAGCTCGGCGAAGACCTCATCGCCCAGCCGCCAGGCAGACGTCAGCCCCTGGAACACCGGGCCATATGCCAGCCCCAGACCCGCCATGCCCTCATACAGACCATTCAGCTCGACCGGCGTCGCCCCCGCCGGAGGCCACACACCCAGATCGGATGGCGCAGTCGGGGCGGCCTCCGCCAGCGCACCCGAGGCGTGCCGCACCCACGGCTCATCCGCAGCCGCGTCCTCAAGCCGCGAGTACACCTCGACCGAACGACGCCCGGCACCGTCAACGGCGCCGCCCACCGACACCTGAAGCTGAACGCCACCCACCTCAGGAAGCACCAACGGCGCCTCCAACGTCAGCTCCTCCACCAGGCCACAACCGACCTGGTCACCAGCGTGAACCGCCAGCTCGACAAACGCCGTACCCGGCAGCAGCACCGAACCCATCACAGCGTGATCGAGCAGCCACGGATGCGTCTGCACCGACAAGCGCCCCGTCAGCAGCAGCCCATCACCGCCCGCGAGCGGCACAGCAGCCCCCACCAGCGGATGGTCCACGGCGGCCAGTCCGAGCCCGGCCGTGCCCGCGACGCCGTATGCCGACGCCTGGGGCCAGTACCGGCGGCGCTGGAAGGCGTACGTGGGCAGCTCGACCCGCGCAGCGCCCGTTCCGGCGAAAACGGCATCCCAGTCGACCGCCACGCCACGGACGTGCGCCCGCGCGACAGCCGACACCAGCGCCTCGACCTCGGCACGATCCTTGCGGCAGACGGACGCGAACGCGGCGTCGTCCCCGGTCACGCACTCCTGCGCCATGGCAGTGAGGACACCGTCGGGGCCCAGCTCGACGTACGTCGTCACGCCCTGCGCTTCAAGGGTGCGCACACCGTCGAGGAAGCGCACGGCCTCACGGACGTGCCGCACCCAGAAGTCGGCGGTCGCGATCTCCTCGGCGGAGACCACGGCACCGGTCAGGTTGGACACGATCGGAATGCGCGGAGCCTCGTACGAAAGCCCCTCCGCGACCTCGCGGAACGCCTCCAGCATCCCGTCCATACGCGGCGAATGGAACGCGTGGCTGACCGTGAGCCGCTTGGTCTTACGACCCTGCACCTCAAACGACGCCGCGACCTCGACAACAGCATCCTCGTCACCCGCGATGACCACAGACGTCGGCCCGTTGAGGGCGGCAATGCTCACCCTGTCGGTCAGCAGCGGCGCCACCTCGTCCTCCGACGCCTGCACCGCGATCATCGCGCCACCGGCCGGAAGCTCCTGCATCAGACGACCACGCGCCGCCACCAACTTCGCCGCATCCGCAAGCGACAGCACACCCGCCACATGCGCGGCAGCCAGCTCACCGATGGAGTGGCCGGAGAGGAAGTCGGGCCGCAGACCCCACGCCTCGACCAGCCGGAACAACGCCACCTCAACCGCGAACAACGCAGGCTGAGTGAACGCCGTCTGGTCCAGAACCGCCGCATCGTCCCCGAACAGCACCGTCTTCAGCGGCTGCTCAAGATGCGCGTCCAGCGCATCGCACACCGCATCCAACGCCTCCGCGAACACCGGGTACGCCTCGTACAGCTCACGCCCCATCCCGAGCCGCTGGCTGCCCTGACCCGTGAACAGGAACGCCACGCGCCCACCGGCCACCGAACCCTCAACGAGCCCCGCAGCACTGCGGCCCTCCGCCAGCGCCTCCAGACCCGCGACCAGCGCGGTCCGCTCCTCGCCGACCACCACCGCACGGTGGTCCAGCGCGGCCCGCGTGACCGCGAGCGAGTAGCCGAGGTCGGTCAGCGGCAGCTCGGGCCGCTCGTCCAGGTGGGCGAGCAACCGCACGGCCTGCGCACGCAGCGCGTCGGCCGACTTGCCGGACAGGGCAAACGGCGTGACCCCAGGCGTCACGGCCACCTCACGCGGCGCTTCATCCTCAACAACAACGGGCGCCTGCTCAATGATCGTGTGGGCGTTCGTCCCGCTGAATCCGAACGACGACACCGCCGCACGCCGCGGACGGCCCGACTCCGGCCACTCCCGCGCCTCACCGAGCAGCGACACCGCGCCCGCGGACCAGTCGATGTGCGGCGACGGCTCATCCACGTGCAGCGTCCGCGGCAACACCCCGTGCCGCATCGCCATGACCATCTTGATGATGCCCGCGACACCCGCCGCGGCCTGCGTGTGGCCCATGTTCGACTTGATGGACCCCAGCCACAGCGGCCCGTCGGCCTCCCGCTCCTGGCCGTAGGTGGCCAGCAGCGCCTGTGCCTCGATCGGGTCGCCCAGCGACGTACCCGTGCCATGCGCCTCGACCGCGTCCACCTCGGACGCCGACACACCAGCATTCGCCAGCGCCTGCCGGATGACACGCTGCTGCGAGGGACCATTCGGCGCCGTCAGACCGTTCGACGCACCGTCCTGGTTGATGGCAGAACCCCGCACCACCGCCAACACCGGGTGGCCATTGCGACGCGCGTCCGACAGCCGCTCCACCAGCAGCATGCCCGCACCCTCGGACCACCCCGTGCCATCCGCGTCCGCCGAGAACGCCTTGCACCGGCCATCCGCCGCAAGCCCACGCTGACGGGAGAACTCCACAAACGGCGCCGGAGTCGCCATCACCGTCACACCACCGGCCAACGCCAGCGAGCACTCGCCGTTCCGCAGCGCCTGCACCGCCAGGTGCAGCGCCACCAACGACGACGAACACGCCGTATCCACCGTGATCGTCGGACCCTCAAGCCCAAACGTGTACGCCAACCGACCCGAAATCACGCTCGCCGCGTTCCCCGTACCGAGGAAGCCTTCGACGCCTTCCGGCACGCGCTCCAGCAGCGAGGCATAGTCGTGGTACATGACGCCCGCGAAGACGCCGGTACGGCTGCCCCGCAGCACACCCGGGTCGATACCCGCCCGCTCGAACGCCTCCCACGACGTCTCCAACAGCAACCGCTGCTGCGGGTCCATGGCGAGGGCCTCACGCGGCGAAATCCCGAAGAAGGCCGGGTCGAAGTGGCCCGCTTCCTCCACGAAGCCGCCCTCGCGGGCGTAGCTCGTACCGCTGTGGCCGGGGTCCTCGTGGAAGAGGCCGCCCAGGTCCCAGCCACGGTCGGTCGGGAACTCGGAGATCGCGTCCCGACCCTCCATGACCAGCCGCCACAGATCCTCCGGCGTCTCCACCCCACCCGGATAACGGCAACCGAGCCCCACGATGGCGATCGGCTCGTCATCCGCAGCCGACACCACCACCGGACCGGCCACCGCGGCCGCGGTCCCACCAAGCTCCGTACGCAGGAACTCCGCGAGCACCACCGGCGTCGGGTAGTCGAAGACCAACGTCGCAGGCAACCGCAGCTCACTCGCCGCACCCAACGCGTTCCGCAGCTCCACCGCCGTCAGCGAGTCAAAGCCCAGTTCACGGAAGGAACGACCGGGCTCGACCGTCTCCGGACCGGCGTATCCGAGGACCGCCGCGACGTTCGAGCGGATCAGGTCGAGCAGCAGGTCGAGCTGTTCGGTCTCGCCGAGCCCGGCCAGCCGCTGCGCCAGCGCACCCAATGCGACCGAACCCTCCGCCGTACGCCGCGCCGGCACCCGCACCAGCCCGCGGAACAGCGACGGCAGTGCGCCGCTGCCCGCCTGCGCCCGGAGCGCGGCCATGTCCAGCGACATCGGTACGAGCAGCGGTTCGCCGAAGCGGCCCGCGGCGTCGAACAGCTCCAGCCCCTCAGCGGCCGACAGCGCGAGCACACCGCCCCGGCTCATCCGGGACACATCGGCATCGTCCAAGGCGCCGGTCATCGCGCTGGAGTCCGCCCACAGCCCCCACGCCAGGGACGTACCGGCCAGACCACGCGCCCTGCGCTGCTGCGCCAACGCATCCAAGAAGGCATTGGCGGCGGCGTAGTTGCCCTGACCGGCGTTGCCGAAGACACCGGCGGCCGACGAGAACACCACGAACGCCGAAAGGTCCAGGTCAGCGGTCAGCTCATGCAGGTTCCAGGCCGCATCGACCTTCGGACGCAGTACGGCGGCCAGCCGCTCAGCGGTCAGCGAGCCGATCACGCCGTCGTCCAGCACACCCGCCGTGTGCACCACGCCCGTCAGCGGATGGTCGGCCGGAACCGCCGCCAGCACCTCAGCCAGCGCATCCCGGTCCGCCACATCACACGCGGCCCACCACACCTCGGCACCCAACGCGCCCAGCTCAGCACCCAGCTCGGCCGCACCAGGAGCCTCCGCCCCACGGCGGCTCACCAGCAGCAGCTGCCGTACGCCACGCTCCGCCACCAGATGACGGGCCACCAGCCCGCCCAGCGTGCCACTCGCACCGGTCACCAACACCGTGCCCTCGGCACCAAAGTCAGACGCCTGCTCGGCATCCACCACGGCCCGCGCCAGACGCGGCACCCGCACCGTCCCGCCACGCAGCGCAAGCTGCGCCTCGCCCGAGGCGAGCGCGGCGGACAGCGCACGGAACGACGTGTCCTGGCCGTCGACGTCGACGAGCACAAACCGATCCGGGTTCTCCGCCTGCGCCGAGCGCAGCAGACCCCACACGGCGGCCTGCGCCAGGTCGGTCACCGTCTCGTCCGCCCCGGCGGCTACGGCACCCGAGGTGAGGACGGCCAGCCGCGCATCCGCGAACCGCTCATCACCCAGCCACGCCTGGACCAGCGCCAGAACGTCGGCCGTGGCCCGGTGGGTCGCCTCGGCCGCGTCCTCGCCGCCGTCCACGGCGGGCGACACGAAGACGAGCTCCGGCGCCCCGGTGGCGCCCGAAGCGACCGCCTCGGTCAGCGCGGCCAGATCCGCGTACGTGGCGATGTCGGCACCGACGGCCCCGAGCCCGAGGTCTCCCGAGCCGAGCACAGCCCAACGGGCGGACGGTACGGGGGCGGAGGACACCGAAGCGGGCAGGCCGACCCAGTCCAGTCGGAACAGCGAGTCCTGGCGTCCGCCCCGCGCACCGCTGATCTGCTCGGCCGACACGGGCCGCAGCACCAGCGAATCCACCGACAGCACGGCGCGACCCGCACCATCAGCCACCGCCAGCGACACCGCGTCCGTACCAGCAGCGGCCAAACGCACCCGCAGCACCGACGCACCCACCGCGTGCAACGACACACCCGACCACGAGAACGGCAACCGCGCCCCGTCCCCGCCCTCGATCAGGCCACCCAGACCCACCGCATGCAACGCCGAGTCCAACAGCGCCGGATGCAGACCAAACGCACCCGCCTCGGACCGCGCATCCTCCGCAAGCTCCAGCTCCGCGAAGACCTCACCGCCCAGCCGCCAGGCAGACGTCAGCCCCTGGAACACCGGGCCATACGCCAACCCCAGACCCGCCATGCCCTCATACAGGCCATCCAGCCCCACCGGCGTCGCCCCCTCCGGAGGCCACACCTCCAGGTCACGCGATCCGGACGACGCGCCCTCCGTCAGCGCACCCGAGGCGTGCCGCACCCACGGCTCATCCGCCGCCGCATCCTCAAGCCGCGAGTACACCTCGAACGCACGGAGCCCAGAGCGGTCCGGCGCACCGACCGACACCTGAAGCTGAACGCCACCCACCTCAGGAAGCACCAACGGCGCCTCCAACGTCAGCTCCTCCACCAGATCGCACCCGACCTGGTCACCAGCGTGAACCGCCAGCTCGACAAACGCCGTCCCCGGCAGCAGCACCGAACCCATCACGACGTGATCGAGCAGCCACGGATGCGTCCGCACCGACAAGCGCCCCGTCAGCAGCAGCCCATCACCACCCGCGAGCGGCACAGCAGCCCCCACCAGCGGATGGTCCACGGCCGCCAGCCCCAGCCCGGCCGTACCCAGCGCAGCGGCCGAGACCTCCGGCCAGTAGCGCTCGTACTGGAAGGCGTACGTCGGCAGGTCGACGCGAACGGCGCCCGTACCGGCGTAGAAGGCCGCCCAGTCCACCGCCACGCCTCGCACATGCGCCCGCGCGACAGCCGACACCAACGACTCGACCTCGGCACGGTCCTTGCGGCAGACGGACGCAAACGCGGCGTCGTCGCCGGTCACGCACTCCTGCGCCATGGCGGTGAGCACCCCTTCGGGGCCCAGCTCCACAAAGGTGCTGACGCCCTGAGCCTCCAGAGCGCGCACACCATCGAGGAAGCGGACCGCCTCGCGGACATGCCGCACCCAGAAGTCGGCGGTCGCGATCTCCTCGGCGGACACCACGGCACCGGTCAGGTTCGACACGATCGGAATACGCGGAGCCTCGTACGACAGCCCCTCCGCGACCTCGCGGAACGCCTCCAGCATCCCGTCCATACGCGGCGAATGGAACGCATGGCTGACCGTGAGCCGCTTGGTCTTCCGACCCTGCACCTCAAACGACGCCGCGACCTCAACAACAGCATCCTCGTCACCCGCGATGACGACCGACATGGGCCCGTTCACCGCGGCGATGCTCACGCGCTCGCCGAGCAGCGGCAGCACCTCGTCTTCCGACGCCTGGACGGCGATCATCGCGCCACCGGCCGGAAGCTCCTGCATCAGACGACCCCGCGCCGCCACCAACCGGCACGCATCCGCAAGCGACAGCACCCCTGCCACATGCGCGGCAGCCAGCTCACCGATCGAGTGGCCCGACAGGAAGTCCGCACGCAGACCCCACGCCTCCACCAGCCGGAACAGCGCCACCTCAATCGCGAACAACGCAGGCTGAGTGAACGCCGTCTGGTCCAGAACCGCCGCATCGTCCCCGAACAGCACTGCCTTCAGCGGCTGTTCAAGGTGCGCGTCCAGCGCATCGCACACCGCATCCAACGCCTCCGCGAACACCGGATAGGCGTCGTACAGCTCACGCCCCATCCCGAGCCGCTGGCTGCCCTGCCCCGTGAACAGGAACGCCACGCGCCCACCGGCCACCGAACCCTCAACGAGCCCCGCAGCACTGCGGCCCTCCGCCAGCGCCTCCAGACCGGCCAGCAGCCCGGCGCGGTCCTCCGCGACGACGGCCGCGCGGTGGTCGAATGCGGAACGGGTGGTCGCGAGCGAGTAGCCGAGGTCGACGGGGCGCAGTTCGGGGTGGGCGTCCACGTGGGCCCGGAGGCGTTCGGCCTGGGCGCGCAGTGCGGCCGCGCTGCGGCCGGAGATCACCGAGGGCACCACCGGCGCGGCGGCATCGACAACGGACTCCGCTTCCGCCTCGACCACCGGGGCCTGCTCGATGATCGTGTGAACATTGGTGCCGCTGATGCCGAACGACGACACGCCCGCGCGGCGCGGACGGCCGGTCTCCGGCCACTGCGTCTGCTCGGTCAGCAGCGACACCGCGCCCGCCGACCAGTCGACATGCGGGGACGCCTCGCCCGCGTGCAGGGTCTGCGGCAGCACCCCGTGGCGCATGGCGAGGACCATCTTCATCACGCCCGCGACACCGGCCGCGGCCTGCGTGTGGCCCATGTTGGACTTGATGGAACCCAGCAGCAGGGGCTGGTCCTCGGACCGGTCACGGCCGTACGTGGCGAGCAGCGCCTGCGCCTCGATCGGGTCGCCCAGCGTGGTCCCCGTACCGTGCGCCTCGACCGCATCCACATCGGCGGCCGACAGACCCGCACCAGCCAAGGCCGCGCGGATGACGCGCTGCTGCGACGGGCCGTTCGGCGCCGTCAGGCCATTGCTCGCACCGTCCTGGTTGACGGAGCTGCCGCGTACGACCGCGAGCACGGGGTGACCGTTGCGCCGCGCGTCCGACAGCCGCTCCACGAGCAGCATGCCCGCGCCTTCGGCCCAGCCCGTGCCGTCCGCGTCCGCCGAGAACGCCTTGCAGCGGCCGTCGGCGGACAGGCCGCCCTGGCGGCTGAAGCCGATGAAGGTCGCCGGGGTGGCCATCACCGTGACGCCACCGGCCAGCGCCAGCGAGCACTCCCCCGCCCGCAGCGCCTGCATCGCCCAGTGCAGGGCGACGAGCGACGACGAGCAGGCCGTGTCCACCGTCACCGCCGGGCCCTCCAGGCCGAGGGCGTACGCGACCCGGCCGGAGGCGATGGAGCCGGTGCTGCCGGAGCCGATCGCGCCCTCGCCGCCGCCGTCGGGGGCCTGCTCCACGAGCGTGGCGTAGTCGTGGTACATGACACCCGCGAAGACACCGGTCTGGCTGCCGCGCAGCGTCGTCGGGTCGATGCCCGCCCGCTCGAACGCCTCCCACGACGTCTCCAGCAGCAACCGCTGCTGCGGGTCAGTGGCGAGGGCCTCGCGCGGCGAGATCCCGAAGAAGGTGGGGTCGAAGTCGGCGGCGTCGTGGAGGAAGCCGCCCTCGCGGGTGTACGACGTGCCCGGGTGCTCGGGGTCCGGGTGGTAGATCGTGTCCAGGTCCCAGCCGCGGTCGACGGGGAAGCCGGAGATCGCGTCCTGGCCGGAGGCCAGCAGCTGCCACAGCTCCTCGGGGGTGCGCACTCCGCCCGGGAAGCGGCAGCTCATGGCGACGATGGCGATCGGCTCGTCGTCGACCGCACCCACGGTCGATGCCGGTACGGCCACCTGGCCCTGCGTACCCGCCAGTTCGGCCCGAAGGTGTTCGGCGAGGACGAGGGAGGTCGGGTAGTCGAAGACCAGGGTGGCGGGGAGCCGCATGCCGGTGGCCGCGTTCATCCGGTTGCGCAGCTCGACGGCGGTCAGCGAGTCGAAGCCCAGGTCACGGAAGGCGCGCTCGGGGTCCACGGAGTCGGCGGAGCCGTAGCCCAGGACGGCGGCGACCTGCGTACGGACGAGCCCCAGCAGCAGGTCGAGCTGTTCGGCCTCGCCGAGCCCGGCCAGCCGCTGCGCCAGCGCGCCCGTCCCGGCGGAGCCCTCCGCCGTACGCCGCGCCGGCATCCGCACCAGCCCACGCATCAACGGCGCCACCACACCCGACGACGCGGCCTCGGCGCGCACCGCCGCCAAGTCCAGCCGCACCGGCACGAGCAGCGCCTCGCCCGCACCAGACGCCGCGTCGAACAGCTCCAGCCCCTCGGCGGCCGACAGCGCGCCGACGCCGCCCCGGCTCATCCGGGACACGTCCGCGTCGTCCAGCTCGCCGGTCATCCCGCTGGCATCGGCCCACAGACCCCACGCCAGCGACGTACCGGCCAGACCACGCGCCCTGCGGTGCTGCGCCAACGCATCCACATACGCATTGGCCGCCGCGTAGTTGCCCTGACCCGCGCCGCCGAAGACACCGGAGGCCGACGAGAACAGAACGAACGCCGACAGGTCCAGGTCCGCGGTCAGCTCATGCAGGTTCCAGGCCGCGTCCACCTTGGGCCGCAGCACCTTGGCCAGCCGCTCCGGCGTCAGCGAACCGATCACGCCGTCATCCAGCACACCCGCCGTGTGCACCACACCCGTCAGCGGATGCTCGGCCGGAACCGCCGCCAGCACCTCAGCCAGCGCGCCCCGGTCGGCCACATCGCACGCGGCCCACCGCACCTCGGCACCCAGCCCGGCCAGTTCGGCACCGAGTTCCGAAGCACCAGGAGCCTGGTCGCCACGACGGCTCACCAGCAGCAACTGCCGTACGCCACGCTCGGCCACCAAGTGCCGCGCCACCAGCCCGCCCAGCGTGCCACTCGCACCGGTCACCAACACCGTGCCCTCGGCACCAAAGTCAGGCACCTGCTCGGCATCCACCACGGCCCGCGCCAGACGCGGCACCCGCAGCACACCGTCCCGCACCGCCACCTGCGGCTCACCCGATGCCAGCGCACCCGACACCGCCGTACGCGCGCCAGCCGCACCATCGACGTCGACCAGCACAAACCGGCCCGGGTTCTCCGACTCGGCGGAGCGCACCAGGCCCCACACGGCGGCGTGGGCGAGGTCGGCCACCGGCTCGTCCGTACCGGCTGCCACGGCGCCCGAGGTCAGCAGGACCAGCCGGGCGTCCGCGAACCGCTCGTCGTTCAGCCACGCCTGGACCAGCTCCAGCGCCTCGGCCGTTGCCCGGCGTACGGCAACGGGGTCGCCATCTCCACCGGGAGCGAAGGAAACCAGCACGTCATCCGGCATGGCGGTGGCGCCGGACGCGACCGCCGTGGCGAGCGCGTCCAGGTCCGCGAACGTGTCGAACCGCTGCCCGGTCGCCGACGCCAGGCCAAGAACATCGGACCCAACCAGCGCCCACTGCCCCACCGCGCCCGCGCCGGACACCTCGGCCCAGTCGAGCCGGTACAGCGACTCCTGGCGACCGCCCCGCGCGCCGCGGATCTGCTCGACGGCCACGGGCCGCAACACCAGCGAGTCCACCGACAGCACGGCACGACCCGCACCATCGGCCACCGCCAGCGCCACCGCGTCCGCGCCCACGGCCGACAGGCGCACCCGCAGCACCGACGCACCGACCGCGTGCAGCGACACACCGGACCACGAGAACGGCAGCCGAGCCCCGTCCTCGCCCTCGATCAGGCCGCCCAGACCCACCGCATGCAGCGCCGAGTCCAGCAGCGCCGGATGCAGACCGAACGACCCCGCCTCGGACCGCGCATCCTCCGCAAGCTCCAGCTCGGCGTAGACGTCATCGCCCAGCCGCCACGCGGACTTCAGCCCGCGGAACACCGGACCGTAGGCGAGCCCGGCGTCGGCCAGTCCCTCGTACAGGCCCTCGACCGCGACCGGCGTCGCGCCCTCCGGGGGCCATACGCCCAGGTCGAAGGAGGCGGAAGACGACGCCCCCGAGCTCAGCACACCCGAGGCGTGCCGCTCCCAGACCTCGTCCACGGCCGCGTCCTCGGGCCGCGAGTACACCGTCAGCGCACGCCGCCCCGACGCGTCGGGCGCGCCCACCGACAGCTGAAGCTGCACGCCGCCCACCTCGGGAAGCACCAACGGCGCCTCCAGGGTCAGCTCCTCCAGCAGATCGCATCCCACCTGGTCACCGGCGCGCACCGCCAGCTCCACGAACGCGGTCCCGGGCAGCAGCACCGAACCGGCCACCGTGTGGTCGGCCAGCCACGGGTGGGTGTCCAGGGCGAGGCGGCCGGTGTAGAGGAAGCCGTCGGTGTCGGCGAGCGCCACCGCGGCGCCCAGCAGGGGGTGGTCGGCGGCGCCGAGCCCGGCGGACGTCACGTCGCCCATCGGGTATCCGGCGTCCAGCCAGTACTTTTCGCGCTGGAAGGCGTACAGAGGAAGGTCGGCGCGGGTGGTGTCCGTCCCGGCGAACACCGCGTTCCAGTCGGGTGAGACGCCGCGTACGTGTGCCTGCGCGAGGGCCGTGGCCAGGCTCTGGACCTCGGGGCGGCCGGTGCGCAGCGCGGAGACAAGGGTGGCGTCGTCACGGGTCAGGCAGTCCTGCGCCATGGCGCTGAGGACGCCGTCCGGGCCCAGTTCCACGAACGTAGTGACGTTACGGTCCTCAAGAGCGCGCACACCGTCGAGGAAGCGGACGGCGTCGCGGACGTGGCGCACCCAGAAGTCGGCGGTCGTGATCTCGTCGGCGGAGACCACGGCACCGGTCAGGTTCGACACGATGGGGATCTTCGGGGCCTCGTACGTCAGCCCCTCCGCGACCTCGCGGAACGCGTCCAGCATCCCGTCCATGCGCGGCGAGTGGAAGGCGTGGCTGACCGTGAGCCGCTTGGTCTTCCGGCCCTGCGCCTCGAAGCCAGCCGCGATCGCCAGAGCCGCGTCCTCGTCGCCCGCGATGACCACCGACGTCGGGCCGTTCACAGCGGCGATGCTGACGCGCTCGGTGAGCAGCGGCGCCACCTCGTCCTCCGACGCCTGAATGGCGATCATCGCGCCACCGGCCGGAAGTTCCTGCATCAGACGCCCGCGCGCCGCCACCAACCGGCACGCGTCCGCGAGGGAGAGCACACCCGCCACATGCGCGGCGGCCAGCTCACCAATCGAGTGGCCCGACAGGAAGTCGGGCCGCAGCCCCCACGCCTCGACCAGCCGGAACAGCGCCACCTCGACCGCGAACAGCGCGGGCTGGGTGAAGCCGGTCCGGTCCAGCAGCGAGGCGTCCTCGCCGAACAGGACGCCCTTCAGGGGCCGTTCCAGGTGCGGGTCCAGCTCGGCGCACACCTCGTCCAAGGCACCGGCGAACACCGGGTACGCGTCGTACAGCTCGCGCCCCATCCCGAGGCGCTGGCTGCCCTGCCCCGTGAACAGGAACGCCACCTTGCCGCCCGCCACCTTGCCGTCGAACAACCCGGGCGCGGGCTCCTCGCGGGTCAGCGCGTCGAGGGCCCGTACCAGGCCGTCGCGGTCGTCGGCGACGATCGCCGCGCGGTGCTCGAAGGCCGCCCGGCCGGTGGCCAGGGAGAACGCGGCGTCGGCGAGCGGGAGTCCGGGGTTGGCGTCGAGGTGGGCGCGGAGGTTCGCGGCTTGGGCGCGCAGCGCGGGCCGGGTCTTGGCCGCGACGGTCCACAGCGGCAGCGCGGTGGCGGGGGCCGCGGCCTCGCCACCGTCTTCGGTGGTGGTCTGCGGCTCTTCGGCGGCGGTGGCCGGGTCGGGCGCCTGCTCCAGGATGGTGTGCGCGTTGGTGCCGCTGATGCCGAACGAGGACACCGCGGCGCGCCGCGGCTGTCCGGTGTCGGGCCAGGCGCGGGTCTCGGTGAGCAGCGAGACGGCGCCGGCGGACCAGTCGACGTTGGAGGTGGGCTGGTCGACGTGCAGGGTCCGCGGGAGGACCCCGTGGCGCATCGCCATGACCATCTTGATGATGCCCGCGACACCGGCGGCTGCCTGGGTGTGGCCGATGTTGGACTTGATGGAGCCCAGCCACAGCGGCTGCTCGTCGGAGTGGTTGCGCCCGTAGGTGGCGAGCAGCGCCTGCGCCTCGATGGGGTCGCCCAGCGTGGTCCCCGTACCGTGCGCCTCGACCACGTCGATCTGTCCGGCGGAGAGCCGGGCCCCGGCCAGGGCCTGGCGTATGACGCGCTGCTGGGAGGGGCCGTTGGGGGCGGTGAGGCCGCTGCTGGCGCCGTCCTGGTTGATGGCGGAGCCGCGGACGAGGCCGAGCACCTGGTGGCCGTTGGCGCGGGCGTCGGACAGCCGCTCCAGCAGCAGCATGCCCGCGCCCTCGCCCCAGCCGGTGCCGTCGGCGGCCTCCGCGAACGACTTGCAGCGACCGTCGACGGCCAGCCCGCGCTGGCGGCTGAACTCGGTGAACGTACCGGGGGTGGCCATGACGGTGACGCCACCGGCCAGCGCCAGCGAGCACTCCCCGCGGCGCAGCGCCTGCGCGGCGAAGTGCAGGGCGACCAGGGAGGAGGAGCAGGCCGTGTCGATGGTGACGGCCGGGCCTTCCAGGCCGAAGGTGTACGCGACGCGGCCGGAGGCGATGGAGCCGGAGCTGCCGTTGCCGAGGAAGCCTTCGACGTCCTCGGGCGCGGAGAACAGCCGGGACGCGTAGTCGTGGTACATGACGCCCGCGAACACGCCGGTCCGGCTGCCCTGGAGCGTCGTCGGGTCGATGCCCGCGCGCTCGAACGCCTCCCACGACGTCTCCAGCAGCAGCCGCTGCTGCGGATCCATCGCCAGGGCCTCGCGCGGCGAGATGCCGAAGAACGCCGGGTCGAACTCGGCCGCGTCGTGCAGGAAACCGCCCTCGCGGACGTACGGCTCCTGGCCGCTGTCCGGCTCGGGATCGAAGAGGACGTCCGTACCCCAGCCGCGGTCGGTGGGGTACGGCGAGGCCGCGTCACCGCCGCGGGCGACCAGCTCCCACAGCTCCTCGGGCGTCCGCACGCCACCCGGGTAGCGGCAGCTCATCGCGACGATGGCGATGGGCTCCTGCTCGCGCTCCTCGACCTCGCGCAGCCGCCGCCGCGCCTCGCGCAGGTCGGTGGTGGCCCGCTTGAGGTAGTCGAGGTACTTCTCTTCGTTCGCCGTCGCCATTACGCCGTCTCCGCGGTGCTGAGATGAGTCGATGCGCTCTTGTGGAGCAGGTCAGGAGAGCCCGAGCTCGTCGTCGAGGAGATCGAAGATCTCGTCTGCTGTCGCGGACTGGATTTCACGGTCTTGTGCGGTGCTGTCCGTAGCACTGTGCGTTTCATTCCACTTCGACAGGAGGTCGCGCAGGCGGGTGGTGATGCCGGGGCTCTCGGCGTCGTCGGGGGCGATCGTGGCGAGGATCGCTTCCAGCTTGTCGAGTTCCGCGTGCACGGGCTGGTGTGCGGCCGTGGTGTCCAGGCCGAGTTCCTCGCGCAGGTACCCGGCGAGGGCGGTGGGCGTCGGGTAGTCGAAGATCAGCGTGACCGGCAGCCGCAGTCCGGCGGCGGCGCCCAGTCGGTTGCGCAGATCCACGGCGGTGAGCGAGTCGAAGCCCAGGTCGAGGAAGCCGCGCCCGGCGTCGACGTCGTCGGGTGTGGCGTGTCCGAGGACGGCCGCCACATGGGCCCGTACGAGCTCCAACAGCTCCCGGTCGCGTTCGGTGTCCGAAAGCCCCGCGAGCCGCTCGGTGAGCGAGCCGGAGTCGGTCCCGGCTCCGGCCGCTCCGGGCACACCGGTGGCTCCGGTGTCGGCGGAGCGCCGTACGGGGGTACGGACCAGGCCGCGCAGCAGTGGCGGCAGCAGCCCGGCGGCGGCCTGGCCGCGCAGGGCGCCGGTGTCGATGCGGATGGGTACGAACACCGCGGCATCGGTGCCGGTGAGGGTGTCGGTCAGGTCGAACAGGGCCAGGCCCTCGTCCTGCGGCAGGGCCTCGTAGCCACCGCGCGAGATGCGGCTCACGTCGGTGGACTCCAGGCTGCCCGCCATGCCGTCGGCCGCCGCCCACAGGCCCCAGGCCAGCGACGACGCGGGCAGGCCGTGCGCCGCGCGGTGCTGGGCGAGCGCGTCCAGGAAGGTGTTCGCCGCGGCGTAGTTGCCCTGCCCCGAGCTGCCGAAGGCTCCGGCGGCCGAGGAGAAGAGCACGAACGCGGACAGGTCCAGCTCGCGGGTCAGCTCGTGCAGATTCCACGCGGCGTCCACCTTGGGGCGCAGCACCGCGTCGATCCGCTCGCCGGTCAGCGAGCTGATCACACCGTCGTCCAGGACGCCCGCGGTGTGCACCACGGCGGTGAGCGGGTGCTCGGCCGGGATCGCGGAGAGGACGGCGGCCAGGGCATCCCGGTCGGCGGTGTCGCAGGCCGCCCAGGTCACCGTGGCGCCCAACGCGCCCAGTTCGGCGGCGAGTTCGGCCGCACCGGGGGCGTCGCCGCCGCGCCTGCTGAGCAGCAGCAGCTGCCGTACGCCGCGCTCGGCCACCAGGTGGCGGGCGAACAGACCGCCCAGGGCGCCGCTCGCGCCACTGAGCAGCACGGTGCCCTGCGGGTCGCCGAAGCCCTCCGGGCTCGGGGTGTCCGGCTGGGCCGGGACCCGGGCGAGCCGGTAGGCGTGTGCGGTGCCGGAGCGCAGCGCGAGCTGCGGTTCGTCGGTGGCGAGCACCGTCGGCAGGGCGCGCTGGGAGGCGTCGGTGCCGTCGACGTCGACCAGGACGAACCGGCCCGGGTTCTCCGACTGGGCGGACTTGACCAGGCCCCAGACGGGGGTGTGGGTCAGGTCGGCGATGTCCTCACCGGGGCGTGCCGCGACCGCGCCGCGGGTCACGAACACCAGGCGGGTGTCGGCGAACCGCTGGTCGCCCAGCCACTTCTGCACGAGGTCCAGGGCGTCCCGGGCGGCGGCCTTGGCCGCCTCGGGCAGCGACGCCCCGCCACCGGTGAGGGGGACGAGCACCACGTCGGGGGCGGTGCCGTCGAGGTCATCGGTGAGGGCGGTCAGGTGCGGGTAGTCGTCCAGCCGCTCGCCCGCGGCCGTGAAGGCGGGGTCGGCGCCGAGGGTCACCCAGCGTTCGCCGACCGGGATGCCGGTGGCGGACGCGGGGGCCGGCAGGTCCGTCCACTCCGGGCGGAACAGCGACTCGTGGTACGCGGCGCGCGAGGCGTTCAGCTGGTCGGCCGACAGCGGGCGCAGCACCAGACCGTCGATGGTGGCGACGGCGGCGCCGGTGCCGTCCGCGAGGTGGAGCGACACGCCTTCGGCGGCCGGGCGCAGCCGTACGCGCAGCGATGCGGCGCCCCCGGCGTGCAGCCGTACGCCCGTCCACGCGAACGGCAGCCGTGCCCCCTCGCTCTCCGCGCCGTCCGGCGTGTCGAGGCCGAGGGTGTGCAGGGCGGCGTCCAGCAGGGCGGGATGCACCCCGTACGTGGCGGCCTCGGGCTCATGGGCCCGCGGCAGCCGGATGTCGGCGAACAGCTCGTCGCCGCGCCGCCAGGCGCCGTGCAGGCCCTGGAAGACCGGGCCGTAGCCGAGTCCGGCGGCGGCCGCGTGCTCGTAGAACGCGTCGGTTTCGAGGGCAGTCGCGTCGGCGGGCGGCCACACGGTGAGGTCGGCCGGGTCGGTCTGCTCGGCGGCCCCGGACGACGGGGTGAGGAAGCCGGTGGCGTGCCGGATCCACGGCTCGTCGGCGGGGACGTCCTCCCGGCGGGAGTGCAGGGTCAGCTGGCGCCGCCCCGTCTCGTCGGCCGCGGCCAGCTCCAGCCGCAGCTGGACGGCGCCCTGTTCGGGCACGACCAGCGGCGCCTGGAGGGTCAGCTCCTCGACCGCGTCGCAGCCCGCCTCCTCACCGGCCCGCAGGGCGAGCTCGACGAAGGCCGTGCCGGGCAGCAGGACGGTGTCCATGACGGCGTGGTCGGCCAGCCAGGGGTGCGTCAGCAGCGACAGCCGTCCGGTGAACACGAAGCCGCCGGTGTCGGGCAGTTCCACCGCCGCGCCCAGCAGCGGGTGACCCGCGGTGCCGAGGCCCGCGGAGGCCACGTCCTCGGCGGAAATGCCCACGTCGAGCCAGTAGCGCTGACGCTGGAAGGGGTACGTCGGCAGCTCGACGCGGCGGGCGCCGCGCCCGGCGTAGACGGCCGCCCAGTCCAGGGCCACGCCGCGCACATGGAGCTGTGCGAGGGCGGTGGCCAGCGCCTGGGCCTCGGGGCGGCCGTTGCGCAGGGCGGGGACGAACGCCGCCTGGTCGCCGTCGTTCTCTGCTTCGGTTTCGGTTTCGGTTTCGGCGAGGCAGTTTTCGCCCATCGCGGAGAGCACCCCGTCGGGGCCGAGTTCCACGAAGGTGGTCACGCCGTTGTCGCGCAGGGTGCGCACACCGTCGACGAAGCGGACGGACTCGCGGACATGGCGGACCCAGAAGTCCGGCATGCGGATCTCGTCGGCCGTGGTCACGGTGCCGGTGAGGCAGGAGACCAGCGGGATCGTCGGGGCGTTGAACGTCAGGCCCTCCGCGACCTTGCGGAAGTCCGCGAGCATGGCGTCCATGCGCGGCGAGTGGAAGGCGTGGCTGACGGTGAGCCGCTTGGTCTTCCGACCCTGCGCCTCGAAGCCAGCCGCGATCTCCAGCGCCGCGTCCTCGTCACCCGCGATGACCACGGAGGTCGGGCCATTCACAGCGGCGATGCTGACGCGCTCGGTGAGCAGCGGCGCCACCTCGTCCTCCGACGCCTGCACCGCGATCATCGCGCCACCGGCGGGGAGTTCCTGCATCAGACGGCCACGCGCCGCGACCAGCTTCGCCGCGTCCGCGAGCGACAGCACACCCGCCACGTGGGCGGCGGCCAGCTCACCGATGGAGTGGCCGGAGAGGAAGTCGGGCCGCAGACCCCACGCCTCGACCAGCCGGAACAGCGCCACCTCGACCGCGAACAGCGCGGGCTGGGTGAAGCCGGTCCGGTCCAGCACCGAGGCATCGTCCCCGAACACCACCGTCTTCAGTGGCCGTTCGAGGTGCGGGTCCAGCGCGTCGCACACCTCGTCCAGGGCCTGCGCGAACGCCGGGAACGTCGCGTACAGCTCGCGGCCCATGCCGAGCCGCTGGCTGCCCTGCCCCGTGAACAGGAACGCCACCTTGCCGCCGTCGGCGGCGACCCCGCGCAGCTCTGCCGCCGGGTGCTCGCCGCGCGCCAGCGCGTCCAGCGCGCCCAGCACCTCGTCCTGGCCGTCGGCGACCAGGGCGACGCGGTGTTCGAGCGCGGCGCGGGTCGTCGCGAGGGAGAACCCGATGTCGGTGAGGTCGGCCCCGGCGGCGATCCGCGAGCGCAGGCGCCGCGCCTGGGCGCGCAGGGCGTCCTCGTCGCGCGCCGAGAGCAGCACGGGGACGTACGGCAGGGCCGTGGTGTCCGCCGGGGCCTCGTTCGCCTCGGGGGCGGGCGGCTGCTCGATGATGGCGTGCGCGTTGGTGCCGCTGATGCCGAACGACGACACCGCGGCGCGGCGCGGGCGGCCGGTCTCCGGCCACGTCTGCTGTTCGGTGAGCAGCGAGACCGCGCCCGCCTCCCAGTCGACGTGCGGCGACGGCTCGTCCACGTGCAGGGTGCGCGGCAGCACACCGTGGCGCATCGACAGCACCATCTTGATGACACCGGCGACACCGGAGGCGGCCTGGGTGTGGCCCAGGTTGGACTTGACGGAGCCGAGCCACAGCGGCTGCTCCGCGTCCCGCTCCCGGCCGTAGGTGGCGAGCAGCGCCTGCGCCTCGATCGGGTCGCCCAGCGTCGTACCGGTGCCGTGCGCCTCGACCACGTCCACCTCGCCGGTGGCCAGGCGGGCGTTGGCGAGGGCCTGCCGGATGACGCGCTGCTGCGACGGGCCGTTGGGCGCCGTCAGGCCGTTCGACGCACCGTCCTGGTTGACGGCGCTGCCGCGCACGACGGCCAGCACCTCATGGCCGTTGCGGCGGGCGTCGGACAGCCGCTCCAGCAGCAGCATGCCCGCGCCCTCGCCCCAGCCTGTGCCGTCGGCGGCCGACGCGAACGACTTGCAGCGGCCGTCGCGGGCCAGCCCGCGCTGGCGGCTGAAGTCGATGAACGTACCCGGGGTGAACATCACCGTGACACCACCGGCCAGCGCCAGCGAGCATTCGCCGTTGCGCAGCGCCTGCGCGGCCAGGTGCAGCGCCACCAGCGACGACGAGCAGGCCGTGTCGACCGTGACGGCCGGGCCCTCCAGGCCGAAGGTGTACGCGACGCGGCCGGACACCACGCTGCTGGAGCTGCCGGTGCCGAGATAGCCCTCGACCCCGTCCGGTACGGCGTGCAGCCGGGACCCGTAGTCGTGGTACATGACGCCCGCGAACACACCGGTCTTGCTGCCGCGTACGGACGACGGATCGATGCCCGCGCGCTCGAACGCCTCCCAGGTGGTCTCCAGCAGCAGCCGCTGCTGCGGGTCCATCGCGAGGGCCTCGCGCGGGGAGATCCCGAAGAACGCCGGGTCGAACTCGGCCGCGTCGTGCAGGAAACCACCGTCGCGGGCGTACGAGGTGCCCGGGGTCTCCGGGTCCGGGTCGTACAGGGCGTCGAGGTCCCAGCCGCGGTTGTCCGGGAAGCGCGTGATGCCGTCCTCGCCCGCGGCGAGCATCTGCCACAGCTCCTCGGGGGTGGTGACCCCGCCGGGGTAGCGGCAGCTCATCGCCACGATGACGATCGGGTCGTCGTCGGTGGCGGCCGACACCGGCACCGGCGTGTGCACCGCCGTCTGCTGCTCCTCGCCCACCAGCTCGGTCCGCAGATGGCGGGCCAGCACCTGCGGGTCCGGGTAGTCGAAGATGAGAGTGGCGGGCAGCCGCAGCCCGGTGACGGAGTTGAGCTGGTTACGCAGCTCCACGGCCGTCAGCGAGTCGAAGCCCAGGTCCTTGAACGCCCGCCCGGAACCAATGGTGTCCGCGCCCGCGTAGCCCAGCACGGTCGCGACCTGCGCCCGCACCAGGTCCAGCAGCAGCCGCTCCTGCTCCGCCACGCTCAGCCCGGCCAGCCGACCCGCCAGCCCGGCGTCACCGCCCGACGCGACCGCGTCCACCGCGCGCCGCGCGGGGATGCGCACCAGGCCACGGAAAAGGGGCGAGATCGCGGGCTGGTTGCGCAGCGCCCCGAGGTCCACCCGCATCGGCACCAGCGACGCCGCGTTCACGGTCAGCGCGGTGTCGAGCAGCGCGAGGCCGTCCGCCACCGGCAGCGGCGGAAGTCCGGCCCGCCGCATGCGGTTGATGTCGGCCTCGTCCAGGGTGTCGCCCATACCGGCACCGGCCCACAGGCCCCACGCCAGCGCCGTGGCGGGCAGGCCCTGGGCGGCGCGGTGCTGCGCGAGTGCGTCGAGGAAGGCGTTGGAGGCGGCGTAGTTGCCCTGTCCCGGACCGCCGAAGACACCGGAGGAGGACGAGAACAGGACGAACGCCGCGAGGTCCTCCAGGCCCCGGGTCAGCTCGTGCAGATTCCACGCCGCGTCCACCTTCGGGCGCATGACGTGGTCGATGCGCTCGGGCGTCAGCGAACCGATCACACCGTCGTCCAGCACACCGGCCGTGTGCACCACGGCGGTCAGCGGATGCTCGGCGGGGACCGTGGCGAGGGTCGCGGCGAGCGCGTCCCGGTCCGCCACATCACACGCCGCCCAACGCACATGGGCGCCCAACTCGGCCAGCTCTGCGGCCAGTTCGGCGGCACCCGGCGCCTGGTCGCCGCGGCGGCTCACCAGCAGCAGCTGGCGTACGCCACGCTCCGCCACCAAGTGGCGCGCCACCAGCCCGCCCAGCGAACCGGACGCACCGGTCACCAGCACCGTGCCCTCGGGGTCCAGGCCACGGGCGTCGTCCGCCCCCGGCTCGCCCGGCTCCACGGGCACCCGCGACAGCCGTGGCGTCGACACCACACCCGCGCGGATCGCGAGCTGCGGCTCGCCCGATGCCACGGCGGCGGGCAGCGCCTGCGCCGACTCGTCACGGCCGTCCACATCCACCAGGACGAAACGGCCCGGGTTCTCCGACTGCGCCGAGCGCAGCAGACCCCAGACGGCCGCACCGGCCGGGTCCGCCACCGGCTCACCGGCGTCGGCGGCCACCGCGCCACGGGTCACGACCACCAGCGGGGCGTCCCCGAACCGCTCCTCGCCCAGCCACTGCTGGACGGTGGCAAGCGCCTCTGCGGCGGCCCGGTGCGCGCCCGCGGCCACGTCACCGCCGTGGTGTTCCGTGGACGGCGCCACGACGACGTACTCGGGCGACGGAGCCGTGCCCGAGGCGACGGCCTCGGCCAGCGCCGCGAGGTCCGCGTACGCCGTGCCGCCCAGCCCCGGCGCGTCCGTGCCCAGGACGGCCCACCGGCCCTCGACCGGGGTGTCCGTCAAGGCCACGGGCCCGGCCGCCGTCCACTCCAGGCGGAACAGCGAGTCGTGGTACGCCGTACGCGCGCTCTGGAGCTGTTCGGCCGAAACCGGCCGCAGCCCCAGCGTCTCGACGGCCCCGACGGGCGCGCCGGTGGTGTCGGCGATCTCCAGCCGCACCCCGTCGTTGCCCGCGGGCACCAGGTGGACGCGCAGCGCCGACGCGCCGCTCGCGTACAGCGACACCCCGGTCCAGGCGAACGGCAGCCGCCCCTCGCCGCCCGTGTTGCCCAGGCCGTCGAGCCCGATGGCGTGCAGGGCGGAGTCCAGCAGCGCCGGATGCAGGCCGAACGCGGCGGCGTCCTCGGCCACGTCCTCGGGCAGCGCCACCTCGGCGAACACCTCGCCGTTGCGCTGCCACGCCCTGCGCAGGCCCCGGAACGCCGGGCCGTACGCGAAGCCGATGTCCAGCAGGCCCTCGTAGCGGCCGTCGAGGTCGATCTCGGCGGCGTCCGCGGGCGGCCAGGCGCCCAGCTCGAACATCGCCTCCGGGCGACCACCCGACGCCAGGACACCGGTCGCGTGCCGGGTCCACGGCTCCTCGGCGGGCAGGCTCTCCCGGCGCGAGTGCAGCGTCAGCGGGCGGCGACCCAACTCGTCGGCCGCGCCCACCGAGAGCCGCAGCTGCACACCGCCCTGCTCGGGCAGGACCAGCGGCGCTTCGAGGGTCAGTTCTTCGAGGTAGTCGCAGCCGACCTGGTCACCGGCGCGGATCGCCAGCTCCACGAACGCGGTGCCCGGCAGCAGCACGCTGTCCAGGATCGTGTGACCCGCGAGCCAGGGGTGGGTGGACAGCGCCAGGCGGCCGGTGAACAGCGTCCCGTCCGAGTCCGGCAGTTCGGCGCTCGCACCGAGCAGCGGGTGTTCGGCCTCGCCCAGGCCCACCGCGGCCACATCGCCGAGGAAGAGCGACGACACCTTCGGCCAGTAGCGCTGCCGCTGGAAGGCGTACGTAGGCAACTCGACCTGCGCGGCGCCCGTCCCGGCGTAGAACGCCGCCCAGTCCACCGCCACGCCACGGACGTGCGCCCGCGCAACGGCCGAAAGCAGCGCCTCGGCCTCGGGGCGGTCCTTGCGGCAGACGGATGCGAAGGCGGCGGTGTCGTCGTCGCTGGTCACGCACTCCTGCGCCATGGCGGTGAGCACACCGTCCGGACCCAGCTCGATGTACGTCGTGACGCCCTGCGCTTCGAGGGTGCGTACACCATCGAGGAAGCGGACCGCCTCACGGACGTGGCGCACCCAGAAGTCGGCGGTCGCGATCTCCTCGGCGGACACCACGGCACCGGTCAGGTTGGAGACGATCGGGATGCGGGGAGCCTCGTACGACAGCCCTTCCGCGACCTCGCGGAACGCCTCCAGCATCCCGTCCATACGCGGCGAGTGGAAGGCGTGGCTGACGGTGAGCCGCTTGGTCTTACGACCCTGCGCCTCGAAGAACGCCGCGATCTGCACGGCGTCATCCTCGTCACCCGCGATCACGACCGACGTCGGGCCGTTGAGGGCGGCGATGCTGACGCGCTCGGTGAGCAGCGGCAGCACCTCGTCCTCGGACGCCTGGACGGCAACCATCGCGCCACCAGCGGGCAACTCCTGCATCAACCGCCCACGCGCGGCCACCAGCTTCGCCGCATCCGCGAGCGACAGCACACCCGCCACATGAGCGGCGGCCAGTTCGCCGATGGAGTGGCCGGACAGGAAGTCCGCCTTCAGGCCCCAGGCTTCGACCAGCCGGAACAGCGCCACCTCGATGGCGAACAGCGCAGGCTGGGTGAACGCCGTCTGGTCCAGCGCCGCGGTGTCGTCCCCGAACAGGACGTCCCGCAACGGCCGTTCCAGATGCGCGTCCAAGTGAGCGCACACCTCGTCCAGCGCGTCCGCGAACACCGGGTACGCCTCGTACAGCTCACGGCCCATCCCGAGCCGCTGGCTGCCCTGACCGGTGAACAGGAACGCCACCTTGCCACCGGCCACCGAGCCCTCGACCAGGCCCGGGGCGGACTCGCCCGCTGCCAGGGCGTCCAGAGCGGTCAGCAGCCCGGTGCGGTCGTCGGCGACCAGGGCGGCCCGCTCCTCGAACGCCGTACGGCGCGTGGCGAGCGTGAACGCCACGTCGTGACCGTCCAGCTCGGGGCGGGAGTCCAGGTGTGCGCGCAGCTGCGCGGCCTGGTCGCGCAGCGCTTCGGGGGTCTTGGCCGACAGCACCCAGGCGGCGGGGCCGCCGGTCCGAGCGACTGTCGCGGCTTCCTCATCGAGGGCCGGGGCCTGCTCGATGATGGTGTGCGCGTTGGTGCCGCTGATGCCGAACGAGGACACGGCGGCCCGGCGCGGACGGCCGGTCTCCGGCCACTCCCGCGCCTCCGTCAGCAGCGCGACCGCGCCCGCCGACCAGTCGACCTCGGGCGTCGGCTCGTCGACGTTGAGGGTCTGCGGCAGCATGCCGTGCTGCAACGCCAGCACCATCTTCATCACGCCCGCCACACCGGCGGCGGCCTGCGTGTGGCCGAAGTTGGACTTGATGGAGCCCAGCCACAGCGGCTGGTCCGCGTCGCGGTCCTGGCCGTAGGTGGCGAGCAGCGCCTGCGCCTCGATGGGGTCGCCCAGCCGGGTGCCCGTCCCGTGCGCCTCGACCGCGTCCACCTCGGCGGCGGACAGGCCCGCACCGGCGAGCGCCTGCCGGATGACACGCTGCTGCGACGGGCCGTTCGGCGCCGTCAGACCATTGGACGCGCCGTCCTGGTTGATGGCCGAGCCACGGACGACGGCGAGCACCGGGTGACCGTTGCGCCGGGCCTCGGACAGCCGCTCCACGAGCAGCATGCCCACGCCCTCGCCCCAACCGGTGCCATCCGCACCGGCCGCGAACGCCTTGATACGACCGTCCGCCGCCAGCCCACGCTGACGGCTGAAGTCCACGAACGAACCCGGCGTCGACATCACCGTCACACCACCGGCCAGCGCCAACGAGCACTCACCCGCCCGCAACGCCTGAATCGCCCAGTGCAGCGCCACCAGCGACGACGAGCAGGCCGTGTCCACCGTCACGGCCGGACCCTCAAGGCCCAGCGCGTACGACACCCGGCCGGACATCACACTGGCCGCGTTGCCCGTGCCCATGAAGCCTTCCGACCCATCGGGGGCGGCGAGGATCACGGGCAGGTAGTCCTGGCCGTTCGTACCGGCGAACACGCCGACCTGCTGGCCGCGCAGCGTCGTCGGGTCGATGCCCGCCCGCTCGAACGCCTCCCAGGAGGTCTCCAGCAGCAGCCGCTGCTGCGGGTCCATCGCGAGGGCCTCGCGCGGCGAGATCCCGAAGAAGACGGGGTCGAACTCGGCGGCGTCCGCGAGGAATCCGCCTTCGCGCACATAGCTGGTGTGCTCGGCTGCGGACTCCGGGTCGTACAGCGACTCGACGTCCCAGCCGCGGTCGGCCGGGAAGTCCGTCACCGCGTCCTGCCCGGACGCCAGCAGCCGCCACAGCTCCTCGGGGGTGCGGACCCCGCCCGGGAAGCGGCAGCTCATGCCGACGATCGCGATCGGGTCGTCGTCGACGGCCACGCCCACGGACGACGCACCGGTGACGGCCGGGCGCGAGCCGATGAGTTCGGCCTGGAGGTGGTCGGCCAGGGCGATCGGCGTCGGGTAGTCGAAGATGATGGTGGCGGGCAGCCGCAACCCGGTGAGCGTGCCGAGCAGGTTGCGGATCTCGACGGCGGTGAGCGAGTCGAAGCCGAGGTCGCGGAAGGCGCGGCTGGGTTCCACGGAGTCCGGCCCGGGGTAGCCCAGGACGACGGCCACCTGGGTGCGGACGAAGTCCAGGGCGAGCTGGTCGCGTTCCTCGTCGGTCGCGGCGTCGGCCAGCTGCCGCGCCAGCGACGACGCGTCGCCGGGCGTGGCGCCGGGGGTGGCCGCACTGGCGGCGCGGGCCGCGTCGAGGGCGCGCCGGGCGTCGGGGAGGTCGGCGATCAGCGGGTTCGGGCGGTTGGTGGTGAGGCCGGGCGCGAAGCGGTCCCAGTCGATGTCCACGACGAGGGAGAACGTCTCGTCCAGGTCGAGCGCGGCGCCCAGGGCGGTGGTGGCGGCTTCCGGGTCGAGGGCGGGCAGCCCGGACTGCCGGAGCCGTTCGGCGACGAGTTCGTCGGTGGCCATGCCGCCCTCGGCCCAGGCGCCCCAGGCAAGGGACGTGGCGGGCAGGCCCTCGGCGCGGCGCTGTTCGGCGAGCGCGTCGAGGTAGGCGTTGGCGGCCACGTAGTTGGCCTGGCCGGCGGCGCCGAAGGTGGCGGCCATGGAGGAGAACAGCACGAAGGCGGACAGGTCGTGTCCGCGGGTCAGCTCGTCCAGGTGGCGTGCCGCGTCGGCCTTGGCGCGCAACACGTCGGCCATCCGCTGCGGGGTCTGCGCGTCGAGCACGCCGTCGTCCAGTACACCGGCGGCGTGGACGACGGTGGTCAGCGGGTGTTCCGCCGGTACGGTCGCGAGGAGCGCGGCGAGGGCGTCGCGGTCGGCGACGTCGCAGGCGGCGATGGTGACCTCGGCGCCCCGGGCGGTGAGCTCGTTGGCCAGGTCGTTCGCGCCGGGGGCGTCGGGGCCGCGGCGCCCGGCGAGCAGCACGTGCCGGGTGCCGTGGGCGACCAGCCAGCGGGCGACGTGTGCGCCGAGGGCGCCGGTGCCGCCGGTGATCAGTGCGGTGCCGTGGGTGGACCAGCCGTCGCCGGTGGTCTCGTGGTGCGGTGCGCGGGCCAGCCTGCGGGCGTGGACGCCCTGGGGGCGGATCGCGAGGTGGTCCTCGTCGCGGAGTGCGTCGGGTCCGGCGAGGATGTCGGCGAGCCGGGCGAGGGCGCGGTCGTCGGCGGTCTCGGGAAGGTCGATCGACCCGGCCCAGCGGTCGGGCTGTTCGAGGGCGACGGTGCGGCCCAGGCCCCAGATCTGTGCCTGGACGGCGCTGGTGAGCCGGTCGGAGCGGCTGACGGAGACGGCGCCGCGGGTGGCGGACCAGACGGGGGCGTCCGTACCGGCGTCGCCGAGGGCCTGGACGAGGGCGAGGGTGCCCGCGAGTCCGGCGGTGAGCGCGGGGTGCGCGGCGTGGGGGCGCTCGTCGAGGCCGAGGAGGGACAGCACGCCGTCGACGCGCGTCTCCTGCTCCTCGTCGTGGCGCAGGGCGGTGCGGAGGTGTTCGGCGACCGCGGCGCGGTCGTCGGTGGTGCCGTCGACGGTGATCTGGTGGACGCGTATGCCGCGTTCGGCCAGGGCCCGCAGGGGCCCGGCGACCCAGGGGTGGTCGGCGTGTCCGGCGGGGGTGGCGACGAGCCAGGTGCCGGTGAGCGGCGTGGCCTGGAACGGCGGCAGCGGCTTCCAGGTGGTGCGGTAGCGCGAGCCGTTGACGGTGGTGTCGACGTGGTTGCGGTGGCGCCACGCGGACAGCGCGGGCAGCACCTCGCTGAGCGGCTGGTCGCCGTCGAGCCCGAGGGTGTCGACCAGGGCGGCCAGGTCCTCGCTGTGGACGACCTCCCAGAACCGGGCGTCGGCGACGGCCGGTGCGCTCGTCTCGGCGGCGGACTCCTCCCCGTACGAGAAGGGGTTGGCGGGCCAGTAGCGCTGCCGCTGGAAGGCGTAGGTGGGCAGGTCGACGCGGCGGGCGCCGGTGCCCGCGTAGTACGTGTTCCAGTCGACCGGGACGCCACGGACGTGGGCGTGGGCGAGCGCCTGGTGGACGGTGCGGGACTCGGGGCGGCCGGGGCGCAGGGCGGGCATGAACGCGAACGTCCTGGTCTTCGCCTCGGTCACGCACTCCTGCGCCATCGCCGAGAGGACCCCGTCGGGGCCCAGTTCGACGAAGGTGGTCACGCCGAGGTCCTCGAGGCGGCGCACGCCGTCGAGGAAGCGGACGGCCTCACGGACGTGGCGGACCCAGAACTCGGGCGTGGTGATCTCGTCGGCGCTCACCAGGTCGCCGGTGAGGTTGGAGACGATGGGGATCTGCGGGGCCTCGTAGGTGAGGCGCTGGGCGACCTGGCGGAAGTTGTCCAGCATCGCGTCCATGTGCGGGGAGTGGAACGCGTGGCTGACCGTGAGCCGCTTGGTCTTGCGGCCCCGCTCCTCGAACGACGCGGCGATCTCCAGAGCCGCGTCCTCGTCGCCCGCGATGACGACCGACGTGGGGCCGTTGAGGGCGGCGATCGAGACACGCTCGCTCAGCAGCGGCGCCACCTCGTCCTCGGACGCCTGCACGGCGATCATCGCGCCGCCGCCGGGGAGTTGCTGCATCAGCTGGCTGCGCGCGGCCACCAGGGCGGACGCGTGGGTGAGGGACAGCACCCCGGCCACGTGGGCGGCGGCGATCTCGCCGATGGAGTGGCCGCAGAGGAAGTCGGGCAGCAGGCCCCACGACTCGACCAGGCGGAACAGCGCCACCTCGACGGCGAACAGGGCGGGCTGGGTGTAGCCGGTCCGGTCGAGCGCGGCGGCGTCGTCGCCGAACAGCACGTCCTTCAGCGGCCGGTCGAGGAAGCGGTCGAGCTGGGCGCAGACCGCGTCCAGGGCCTCGGCGAACACCGGGTGGTTCTCGTACAGTTCGCGGCCCATGCCGAGCCGCTGGCTGCCCTGGCCGGTGAAGAGGAACGCGATGTTGCCCTCGACGGCCAGGCCCTCGGTGACCTCGGGGTGGTGGCGGCCTTCGGCGAGCGCCGCGAGGCCCGCGAGCAGTTCGTCCCGGTCGGCCGCGGCGACCACGGCGCGGCGGTCGAGCGCGGCGCGGGTGACGGCCTGCGAGTAGCCGACGTCGGCGGGGCGGTGGCCGGGGTGGGCGGTGAGGTGTGCGTGCAGCTGGGCGGCCTGGGCGCGCAGCGCGTCCTGGCTCTTGCCGGACAGCGCGACCGGCGTCAGGACCGGCGTGGCCTGCGGCGTTTCCGGCTTCACGACATCGGCCCGGGCGGGAGCCGCGGAGGTGGCCGGGGCGGGGGCCTCCTCCAGGATGGTGTGCACATTGGTGCCGCTCATGCCGAACGACGACACACCCGCGCGGCGCGGCTCGGCGCCCTCCGGGTCGTGCGCCCACTCGCGGGTGGCGGTGAGCAGTTCGACGTCCCCGGCGGTCCAGTCGACGTGCGGGGTGGGCTCGGTGAGGTGGAGGGTCTTGGGCAGCGCTCCGTGGCGCATGGCCATGACCATCTTGATGACGCCGCCGACACCGGCGCCCGCCTGCGCGTGGCCGATGTTGGACTTGATGGAGCCGATCAGCAGCGGCTTGCCCGCGGGCCGGTCCTGGCCGTACGTGGCGAGCAGCGCCTGCGCCTCGATCGGGTCGCCCAGGGCGGTGCCGGTGCCGTGCGCCTCGACGGCATCGACCTGGTCGGGGGAGAGCCGGGCGTTGGCGAGCGCCTGGAGGATGACGCGCTGCTGCGAGGGGCCGTTGGGAGAGGTGAGGCCGTTGCTTGCGCCGTCCTGGTTGACGGCGGAGCCGCGGACCACGGCGAGCACCGGGTGGCCCTTGCGCTGGGCGTCCGACAGCCGCTCGACCAGCAGGATGCCGACACCCTCGCCGAGGCAGAAGCCATCGGCCTCCGGGGCGAAGGGCTTGGAGCGGCCGTCGAGGGCCAGCCCGCGCATCTTGCTGTAGTCGACGAAGACGCCGGGCGCGCACATCAGGGTCGCGCCGCCGGCCAGGGCGAGCGAGCATTCGCCCTGGCGCAGCGCCTGGACGGCGAGGTGGAGCGCCACCAGCGACGACGAGCAGGCGGTGTCGACGGTGACCGCCGGGCCCTCGAAGCCGAAGGTGTACGAGAGGCGGCCGGAGGCGACGCTCGCGGCGTTGCCGGTGCCGAAGTAGCCCTCGAAGTTTTCGTTGGAGCTGAGGATCGCCCCGAGATAGTCGTGATTGCTGGTGCCGACGAAAACACCCACCTGCTTGCCGCGCGCCGAAAGCGGGTCGATTCCGGCCCGTTCGAAGGCTTCCCAGGAGGTCTCCAGCAGCAGCCGCTGCTGGGGGTCCATGCCGAGCGCTTCACGGGGGCTGATGCCGAACAGCGACGGGTCGAAGTCGGCGATACCGTCGACGAATCCACCCTCGTGCACATAACTGGTGCCGGGGTGGTCCGGGTCCGGGTGGTACATCCTGTCGACATTCCACCCGCGGTCGACCGGGAAGTCGCTCACCGCGTCGACGCCTTCGCTGACGATGCGCCACAGGTCCTCGGGCGACCGGACGCCTCCGGGATAACGGCAGCCGATCCCCACGATGGCGATGGGGTCGTGGTTCTTCGCCTCGGCCTCTTGCAGGCGGAGGCGAGTCTGATGCAGATCCGCCGTTACCAGCTTGAGGTAGTCCCGCAGCGTCTCTTCATTCGCCATTTACGCAATCCATTTACGGCAGACGGCATCGGAAATGCTCCACAGATCCTCAACAGGGGAGCCGGTAACCAACAACCAATTAGTCGACTTCTCCACGAGAGGCTATGCGCCGGTTAACCCTGCCGACAACCCCTAGCTGCCCCCTATGACCCCCTGGTGACCCAGGGACTCGATAGGGGGCAGCCGGTATTGGAGAACTCTATTCAAGGGTGAGGAAAATCCTGTCCGACATCGAGAACGACGTCAATAGCAGAATTCTCGTCATGCCCTTCCCAGACCCTTGTTGATGAATGCGAACAGCTCTTCGTCGCTGGCCGACTGGAGCTGATCGGCCTCGGCCGCGCCCTGGGCGAGGGCCTCGGATGGGGCCGCCGCGGGCTCGGCCGGGGCCGCCGTGTCGTCCGACTCGTTCCACTTCGCCAGCAGCGACTGGAGGCGCATGGTGATGCGCGCCCGGGTGATGTTGTCGGGTGCGCTGTCGGCGAGCACCGTCTCCAGCTTGTCGAGTTCTTCGAGCACCGGGGCGCCGGTGGCCGCCGCGTCGGGCGCGATCTCGGCCCGCATATGGGCCGCCACGGCGGCCGGGGTCGGGTGGTCGAAGATCAGGGTCGGCGGCAGCTTGAGCCCGCTGGCCGCGCCCAGCCGGTTGCGGAGTTCGACCGCGGTGAGCGAGTCGAAGCCCAGGTCCTTGAACGCCCGGCCCGCCTCGATCGCCTCGGCCCCGGAGTGCCCCAGCACGGCGGCGACCGCGCCGCGGACCAGTTCCAGCAGCACCCGCTCGCGCTCGGTCTCGGGCAGCGTCGCGAGCTGACCGGCCAGCGCCTCCCCGGCGGCGGCCTCGTCGGCCGCGTCGGCCCGCATCTCCGCCACGACCTCGCGCGCCTCGGACAGTTCGTCCAGCAGCGGCCGGGGCCGGTCGGCGGTGAAGGCGAGGGTGAAGCGGCGCCAGTCCATGGCGATGACGGTGAGCGCCGTCTCGTCCCGGTCCAGGGCGTGCTGGAGCGCGGCGGTGGCGGGCAGCGGCGCCATCTCGTTGATGCCGTGGCGGCGCATCCGGTCGCCGGTGGCGCCGTCGACCGTGCCGCCGTCGCCCCACGGGCCCCAGGAGAGGGTGGTGGCGGGCAGCCCGTCCGCGCGGCGCTGCTCGGCGAAGGCGTGCAGGAACGCGTTGCCGGGCGCCTGGTTGCCCTGGCCCGGTGCGCCGAACGTCGCGGAGAAGTGCGAGAACAGCACGAACGCGGTCAGGTCCAGCTCCCGCGTCAGCTCGTGCAGATGGCGCGTGGCGTCCACCTTGAGCCGCAGCACGCGCTCGGCCTGATCCGGGGTCAGCCCCTCGATCACCCCGTCCTCGATGACCGCGGCGGTGTGCATGACGGCCGTCAGCGGCTGGTCGGCCGGGATGGCGGCGAGGGTGTCGGCGAGCGCGGCGCGGTCGGTCACATCGCAGGCGGCGAGGGTGACCTTGGCGCCGAGCCCGGTCAGTTCGGCCTCCAGCTCCACCGCGCCGGGCGCGTCCGCGCCGCGGCGGCTCGCCAGCACCAGGTGTTCGGCGCCGTTGCGGGCCAGCCAGCGGGCGACCTCCGCGCCGAGGCGTCCCGTACCGCCGGTGACCAGCGTGGTGCCGGACGGCTTCCAGGCCCGTACGGGGGGCGTGTCGGCGAGCGGGGCGCGCACCAGCCGCGGCCCGAAGACGCCCGCCTCGCGGATCGCCACCTGGTCCTCGTCGTGCTCGGCGGCGAGGACCCCCATGAGGCGGGACAGCGCCTGCTCATCGGGCGCCTGGGGCAGGTCGACCAGACCGCCCCAGCGCTCCAGGTGCTCCAGCGCGGCCACCCGGCCCAGGCCCCAGACGAGGGCCTGTTCGGGGCGTTCCGGCCGGTCGGCGCCGCCGGTGGAGACCGCGCCCTGCGTCAGGCACCACAGCGGTGCGCCGATTCCGGCGTCGCCGAGCGCCTGGATCAGGGCGAGCTGGGCGGCGGCTCCGGCGGGCAGGGCAGTGTCCCCCGCGTCCCCGGCCGGGGCGAGGAGCGACAGCACGCCCGTGAAGCCGTCCCCGCCCGCCTCCGCGAGCGCGGTACGCAGCCACTCGGCGAGCTGTTCGCGGCCATCGGAGCCGGGGTTCACCACGATCTGCTGGACGGAGGCACCGCGCCCGGTGAGCGCACCGGTCACGGCGGCCGTCCACGCGTCGTCGGTGCTGGCCGCGACGACGAGCCAGCTGCCGCCCGGGTGCGCGGACCGCGCCTCGGCGAGCGGCCGCCACGTCACGCGGTAGCGCCAGCCGTCCACGGTGGACTGCTCGCGGGCCTGCTTGCGCCACGAGGCGAGGGCGGGCAGGACGGCGCTCATCGGCTGGTCGCCGTCGACGGTCAGCTCGGCGGCCAGGGCCTGCCAGTCCTCGGCCTCCACCGCCGCCCAGAACTTGGCCTCCACGGCGTCGTGCCGGGTCTCCCCCGCCGCGCGCCCCGGCCCGGCCTCGGGCCAGTAGCGCTGCTGCTGGAAGGCGTACGTGGGCAGGTCGATACGGCGGGCTCCGGTGCCGTCGAACACCGCGTGCCAGTCCACGGCGACGCCGCGCGACCACGCCTCGCCGACGGACGCCCAGAAACGGTCGAGACCGCCCTCGTCGCGGCGCAGCGAGCCGATCGCGGCCGCGTCCACACCGGCGTCCTCGGCGGTGTCCTGCACGCCCATCGTCAGCACCGGATGGGCGCTGGACTCGATGAACACGCCGAAGCCCTCGTCCAGCAGGCGGCGGACGGCACTCTCCAGCTCGACAGTGCGGCGCAGGTTGGTGAACCAGTACTCCGCGTCCAGCTCCGGGCCCTCGACCCACTCCCCCGTCACCGTCGAGAGGAACGGCACCTGCGCGGTCTTGGGCTGTACGGGGGCCAGCAGCGTGAGGAGCTCGTCGCGCAACAACTCCACCTGCGCGGAGTGCGAGGCGTAATCCACCGGCACCCGGCGCGCCCGCACCTCATCCGCCTCACACGACGCCAGCAGCTCGTCCAGCGCCGCCGGTTCGCCCGACACGACCACGGCCGACGGGCCGTTGACGGCCGCCACCGAGATCCGCTCCTCACCCCACGCCGCGATCCGCTCCCGTACCTCCGACACGGGCAGCGCCAGCGACACCATGCCGCCCTTGCCCGCCAGCACCCGGCCGATCGCCTGGCTCCGCAACGCCACCACACGCGCCGCGTCCTTCAGCGACAGAACGCCCGCCACGCACGCGGCGGCGATCTCACCCTGCGAGTGGCCCACCACGGCGGCCGGTTCGACGCCGAGCGAACGCCACAGCTCGGCCAGGGACACCATCACCGCGAACAGCACCGGCTGGACCACGTCCACCCGGTCCAGCGACGGCGCCCCGTCCACCCCGCGCAGCACATCGACCAGCGACCAGTCGGTGAACTCCGCGAGCGCGGCGGCGCACTCCTCGATGCGGGCGGCGAACACCGGCGAGGCATCCATCAGCCCCACGCCCATCCGCACCCACTGGGCCCCCTGCCCCGGGAAGACGAACGCCGTCTGACCTGCGACGACGGAGCCCCGCTCGACGCCCGCGGCCATGCCGCCTTCGGCGAGGGCGGTCAGCCCGGCCACCAGTTCGTCGCGGTCCCGGCCCTGGACGACACCGCGTACGTCCAGCGCGGCGCGGGTCGTCGCCAGCGACAGCCCCATGTCCACCGGGCGCAGCGCCGGTTCGTCGTGGAGGCGGTCCAGCAGCCGCCGGGCCTGGGCGCGCAGCGCCGCCTCGCTCTTGCCGGACACCACCCACGGCACCACGCCGGGCTGCTTCGCCACCAGCTCGACCGGCTCCCGCTCCTCGGCGGGCGCCTGCTCGATGATGGTGTGCGCGTTGGTGCCGCTGAAGCCGAACGAGGAAATGCCCGCGCGGCGCGGACGGCCCGTCTCGGGCCACGCCGTGGCCGACCTGACCAGCGAGACCGCGCCCGAGGACCAGTCGATGTGCGGGGACGGTTCGGCGATGTGCAGCGACTCGGGCACCACACCGTGCCGCATGGCCAGCACCATCTTCATCACGCCCGCGATGCCCGCGGCGCCCTGGGTGTGGCCGATGTTGGACTTCACCGACCCCAGCAGCAGCGGCAGTTCCTCGGGGCGGTCGGCGCCGTAGGTGGCGAGGAGCGCCTGCGCCTCGATCGGGTCGCCCAGCGACGTACCCGTGCCGTGCGCCTCGACCACGTCCACGTCGGCGCCGGACAACCGCGCGTTGGCCAGCGCCTGCTGGATGACGCGCCGCTGGGACGGGCCGTTGGGCGCGGTGAGGCCGTTGGACGCACCGTCCTGGTTGACGGCGGAACCGCGGACGACCGCGAGCACCTGGTGGCCGTTCTTCCGCGCGTCCGACAGCCGCTCCAGCAGCAGGACGCCCACGCCCTCGGCCGGGCCGAAGCCGTCGGCGTCGGCCGAGAACGCCTTGCAGCGGCCGTCCTTGGACAGCCCGCGCTGACGGCTGAACTCGATGAACAACCCCGGCGTGGACATCACATGGACACCGCTCGCCAGCGCCAGCGAGCACTCGTCCAGACGCAGCGACTGCACCGCCAGGTGCAGCGCCACCAGGGACGCGGAGCAGGCCGTGTCCACGGTGACGGCCGGGCCCTCCAGGCCGAAGGCGTAACTGAGGCGGCCGGAGACGACGCTGCTGGCGTTGCCCGTGCCCAGGTGTCCGCCGAAGTCGTCGTCCGCGTCGAGCGCCACCGTCAGATAGTCGGAGGCGTTCATGCCCGCGAACACACCGGTACGGCTGCCGCGCAGCGCGGCCGGGTCGATGCCCGCCCGCTCGAACGCCTCCCACGACGTCTCCAGCAGCAACCGCTGCTGCGGGTCCATCGCCATCGCCTCACGCGGCGAGATGCCGAAGAACGCCGCGTCGAACCGGGTGGCGTCGCCGAGGAATCCGCCCTCGCGGGTGTACGTGGTGTCCGGGGTGTCCGGGTCCGGGTCGAACAGGTTCTGGAGGTCCCAGCCCCGGTCGGCGGGGAACGCCGTCTGCGCCTCGCCACCGGAGGCCATGAGCTGCCACAGCTCCTCGGGGGTGTCGACACCGCCGGGGAAGCGGCAGCTCATGCCCACGATCGCGATCGGCTCATGGGCCTGTTCGTCGACCTCCTGGAGACGCCGATGGGCGGCGGTGAGGTCAGTGGTGACCTTCTTCAGATATTCGCGGAGCTTGGCTTCGTTCGCAGTCGCCATGGACCTTCACCTATTCGCAAGTGCTCTGGATCGTCGGGGGGTGCGGGAGTGGGTGCCGTTCGCGTTCAGCCGTTGCCGAACCTCTTGTCGATGAAGTCGAAGAGTTCGTCATCGCTGACCTCTTCGAACGCGTCCGCCTCGGCGTCCGCCCCGTCGTCGTCCGCGGTGCGACGCACGTCGTGCCACTTCGCCAGCAGCGTCTGTAGGCGCACCGTGATGTTCGCATGCGCGGCCTCGTCCGCCGCGACCGCCGCCAGGTCCTCCGGCGCCAGCGAGGACAGGCTGTTCTCCAACCGCTCCAGCTCCTCCATGAGGGACGTTCCGGTGTCCGCGGCCTCCGGCGCCACCTCGTGGCGCAGCTGCCGCGCGAGCGCCACCGGCGTCGGGTGGTCGTACACCAGCGTCGCCGTCAGCTTCAGCCCGGTGGCCGTGTTCAGCCGGTTCCGCAGTTCCACGGCCGTCAGCGAGTCGAAGCCCAGCTCCTTGAACGCCTGCTCGGCGCCCACCTGCTCCTTCGACGCGTAGCCCAGGACGGCGGCCACCTGGCGGCGCACCAGGTCGAGAACGGTCCGCTCCTGCTGGGCCTCCGACTGCCGCGCCAGCTGCTGCGCCAGGGTCTCCGCCCCGGCCGCGTCCGCCTTTTCGGTTACGGCCGCGCCGCCGCTGTCGGCGGCCCGCCGCACCGGGGTGCGTACCAGGCCGCGGTAGAGCGGCAGCAGTTCCCCGGCTGAGGCGGCGCCGCGCAGCGCCGCCAGGTCCAGCCGTACGGGCACCAGCACCGCTTCGTCGGACACCGCCCGGGCCGCGTCGAACAGGGCGAGGCCCTCTTCGGCGGACAGCGGCAGCACACCGCCGCGCGCCGCCCGCTTGAGGTCGGCCGCGCCGATCCTGCCGCCCATGCCGCGCTCCTCGGCCCACATGCCCCACACGAGGGACTGTGCGGGCAGGCCGGTGGCGCGGCGGTGTCCGGCGAGCGCGTCGAGGAACACGTTCGCCGCCGCGTAACCGCCCTGGCCCGCGCCGCCGATCGTGCCGGCCGCGGCCGAGAACAGCACGAACGCGGACAGGCCCAGATCGCGGGTCAGCTCGTGCAGGTTGACCGCCGCGTCGACCTTCGGCCGCAGGACGCGGTCGATCCGCTCCGGCGTCAGCATGTCGATGACACCGTCGTCGAGGACGCCCGCGGTGTGCACCACGGCCGTCAGCGGACGGTCGGCCGGAATCCCGGCCAGCAGCCCGGCCAGCGCCTCCCGGTCGGCCGCGTCGCACGCGACGACGGTGGCCTCGGCGCCCAACGCTGCCAGTTCGGCGGTCAGTTCGGCCATGCCCTCGGCGGCGGGGCCGCTGCGGCTGGTCAGCAGCAGATGGCGGGCGCCGTGCGCGGTGGCCAGATGGCGGGCCACCAGCCTGCCCAGACCGCCGGTGGCGCCGGTGACCAGGACGGTGCCCTCGGGGTCGAGGGTGTCGCCCACCCGCTCGTCGGCCGGGGCCTCGACCCGGGCCAGGCGTGGTGCGTACGCCGCCCCCGCGCGCAGCGCGATCTCGGGCTCGCCCGAGTCCATCGCCGCCGCGATCGCCGGGTACGACACCTCGCCGTCGACGTCGAGCAGCACGAACTGCCCCGGGTTCTCCGTCTGCGCGGACCGCAGCAGCCCCCACACGGGCGCGTTCACCAAGTCCGCGACCTCGGCGTCCCCGGCCGCGGCGACCGCGCCGCGCGTGACCAGCACCAGCCGGGCACTGCCGGGCCGACCGCCGTTCAGCCACTCCTGGACCAGGCCCAGGGCCCGGTGGGTGGCCGCGTGCGCGTCCGCGACGAGGTCGTCGCCGCCGTCGGGCAGGAAGGGGATCAGCACCGTGTCCGGCGCCGTCCCGTCCATCGCGACTGCCATGCCCAGCGCCGTCAGGTCGTCGTGGACGGTGGCGGTGTGCCCGGCCGCGTCGAGGGCCACGCTCAGCTTGAGGTCGTCGCCGCCGACCACGGCGAAGCCCGCCGACGCGACGTCCGAAGGCGCCGCCACCGGGGCCCAGTCGACCCGGAACAGCGTGTCCCGGCGCCCGGACGTCGCCGCCGCTCCGGCGATCCGGTCCACCTCCAGCGGCTCGGCCGCCAGCGCGTCCACCGAAGCGACGAGCGCACCCGTCTCATCGGCCGCCACCAGCGACACCGCGCCGTCCGCCGCGCCGTCCGCGTACGCCGGGGCCAGCCGCACGCGCAGCGCCTCGGCACCCACCGCGTACAGGCTCAGCCCCCGCCACGAGGCCGCCACCGCGGCACCGTTCACGCCCAGCCCCAGCGGCTGGAGCGCACCGTCCAGCAGCGCCGGATGCAGCGCGAAGCGGGCGGCGTCCGCCTGCTGCGCCTCACCGACGCGCACCTCCGCGTACAGCTCCTCGCCGCGCCGCCACACGTGGCGCAGGCTCTGGAACGCCGGGCCGTGCAGCAGCCCGGCGCGCGCCATGCCCGCGTACAGCGCATCGGTGTCCACCGGCTCCGCGCCGGCGGGCGGCCATACGGCGAACTCGGCGACGGGAGCCGGGGCCTCGGCCGACGCGAGAACGCCACCGGCGTGCCGCGTCCACGGCTGGTCGGACTCCGCACCCTCCGGGCGCGAGTACACCGCCAGCGGACGACGGCCCTCGCCGTCGGGCTCGCCGACCGACACGCGCAGCTGAACGCCGCCGCGCTCCGGCAGGATCAGCGGCTCCTCAAGGGCCAGCTCCTCCAGCAGCCCACAGCCCACATGGTCCCCGGCGCGCACCGCCAGCTCCACGAACGCGGAGCCCGGCAGCACGGCCGTATCGGCGACCGCGTGGTCCGCCAGCCAGGAGTGCGACGCGAGCGAGAGCCGCCCGGAGAAGAGGTACGCGTCCGCGTCGGGCAGCTCCACCGCCGCACCCAGCAGCGGGTGACCCGCCGAACCGAGCCCGGCCGAGGCCACCTCGTCCAGGTTGAGCAGCGCGTCCACCCAGTAGCGGCTGCGCTGGAACGCGTACGTCGGCAGCCCGACCTTCCGCGCGCCCGTACCGGCGAAGAACGCCTCCCAGTCCGGGGCCAGGCCACGGACGTAGAGCCGCGCGAGCGCGTTCGTCAGCGCCTCGGCCTCGGGCCGGTCCTTGCGGAGGGCGGAGACGAACGCGGTGTCGTCGTCGCCGGTCACGCACTCCTGCGCCATGGCGGTGAGCACACCGTCCGGGCCCAGCTCGACGTACGTGGTGACGCCCCGCGCTTCGAGGGTGCGTACGCCGTCGAGGAAACGGACCGCCTCACGGACGTGGCGCACCCAGAAGTCGGCGGTGGCGATCTCCTCGGCGGAGACGACATCACCGGTGAGGTTGGAGACGATCGGGATGCTCGGGGTCTCATACGACAGCCCCTCGGCCACCTCGCGGAACGCCTCCAGCATCCCGTCCATGCGCGGGGAGTGGAACGCGTGGCTGACCGTGAGCCGCTTCGTCTTACGACCCTGCGCCTCGAAGAACGCCGCGATCTGCACGGCGTCATCCTCGTCACCCGCGATCACGACCGACGTCGGGCCGTTGAGGGCGGCGATGCTGACGCGCTCGGTGAGCAGCGGCAGCACCTCGTCCTCGGACGCCTGGACGGCAACCATCGCGCCACCAGCGGGCAACTCCTGCATCAACCGCCCACGCGCGGCCACCAGCTTCGCCGCATCCGCGAGCGACAGCACACCGGCCACATGAGCGGCGGCCAGCTCGCCGATGGAGTGACCGGACAGGAAGTCCGCCTTCACACCCCAGGCTTCGACCAGCCGGAACAGCGCCACCTCGATGGCGAACAGCGCAGGCTGGGTGAACGCCGTCTGGTCCAGCGCCGCGGCGTCGTCCCCGAACAGGACATCCCGCAGCGGCCGTTCCAGATGCGCGTCCAGATGAGCGCACACCTCGTCCAGCGCGTCCGCGAACACCGGGTACGCCTCGTACAGCTCACGGCCCATCCCGAGCCGCTGGCTGCCCTGACCGGTGAACAGGAACGCCACCTTGCCACCGGCCACCGAGCCCTCGACCAGGCCCGGCACCTCGGACTCGCCGCGCGCCAGCGCCGCGAGACCGGCCAGCAGCCCGTCCCCGCCGTCCGCGGTGAGCACGGCCCGGTGGTCCATGGCGGTGCGGGTCGTGGCCAGCGAGTACGCGACGTCGATGGCTGCGGCGTCGCCGCCGAGGTGGGCCAGCAGCCGTTCGGCCTGACCGCGTACGGCGGCCCGGGACTTGCCCGACAGCACCCACGGCACCGTCGGCAGCTCCGCCACCGGACCGGTGGCGGGGGCCTCATCCGGGGCCGGGGCCTGCTCCAGCACGGTGTGCGCGTTCGTACCGCTGATGCCGAACGCCGACACCGCGGCCCGGCGCGGGCGGCCGGTCTCCGGCCACTCCCGCGCCTCCGTCAGCAGCTCCAGCTCACCGGCGGACCAGTCGACGTGCGGCGTCGGCTCGTCGACGTGCAGGGTCTGCGGCAGTACGCCGTGCTGCAAGGCCAGCACCATCTTCATCACGCCCGCCACACCGGCCGCGGCCTGCGTGTGGCCGATGTTGGACTTGATGGAGCCGAGCAGCAGGGGCAGGTTCTCCGGCCGGTCCTGGCCGTAGGTGGCCAGCAGCGCCTGCGCCTCGATCGGGTCGCCCAGCGTCGTACCGGTGCCATGCGCCTCGACCGCGTCCACCTCGGACGCCGAGAGACCGGCACCGGCGAGCGCCTGCCGGATGACACGCTGCTGCGACGGGCCGTTCGGCGCCGTCAGGCCATTCGACGCACCGTCCTGGTTGATCGCGCTGCCGCGCACGGTCGCCAGCACGGTGTGCCCGTTGCGGCGGGCGTCCGACAGCCGCTCCACGAGCAGCATGCCCACGCCCTCGCCCCAACCGGTGCCATCGGCCCCGGCCGCGAACGCCTTGATACGACCGTCCGCCGCCAGCCCGCGCTGACGGCTGAAGTCCACGAACGAACCCGGCGTCGACATCACCGTCACACCACCGGCCAGCGCCAACGAGCACTCACCCGCCCGCAGCGCCTGAATCGCCCAGTGCAGCGCCACCAGCGACGACGAGCAGGCCGTGTCGACGGTGACCGCCGGACCCTCAAGGCCCAGCGCGTACGACACCCGGCCGGACATCACACTGGCCGCGTTGCCCGTGCCCATGAAGCCGTCGCCGCCGTCCTGCGAGTGGAGGACGAGGGACATGTAGTCCTGGCCGTTCGTACCGGCGAACACGCCGACCTGCTGACCGCGCAGCGTCGTCGGGTCGATGCCCGCGCGCTCGAACGCCTCCCAGGAGGTCTCCAGCAACAACCGCTGCTGCGGGTCCATCGCCATGGCCTCGCGCGGCGAGATCCCGAAGAACGCCGCGTCGAAGTCCCCGGCGTCCGCCAGGAAGCCGCCTTCCCGGACGTACGTGGTGTTCTCGGCGCCCGGCTCCGGGTCGTACAGCGACTCGATGTCCCAGCCACGATCGGCCGGGAAGTCCGTCACCGCGTCCTGCCCGGAGGACAGCAGTCGCCACAGCTCCTCTGGCGAGTCCACCCCGCCCGGGAAGCGGCAGCTCATGCCCACGATCGCGATGGGATCGTCATCGACCACGACGCCCACGGACGTGGTGGCGGTGTCGGCCGCGCTCTCGTCGCCCAGGAACTCCGTACGGAGGTGGTCGGCGAGCGCCGTCGACGTCGGGTAGTCGTAGACCAGGGTGGGCGGCAGCCGCAGCCCGGTCACGGTGTTCAGCCGGTTGCGCAGCTCGACGGCGGTCAGCGAGTCGAAGCCCAGCTCGCTGAACGCCCGGCTCGCCTCCACCGCCTCGGCGTCGGCGTGGCCGAGTACGTCCGCCACGGCGGAACGCACCAGGTCCAGCAGCACGCGTGCGCGCTCCGCCACCGGAACGGCCGCGAGCCGCTGCGCGAGCGAGGTCTCGTCCGCGCCGCCACCGGCCGTACGGGCCGTCTGCCCGGCCTCCGCCTCCAGCGCCGTGCGCGCCTCGGGCAGATCCCGCAGCAGCGGGCTCGGCCGGGACGCGGCGAAGCCGGGGGCCAGCCGTTCCCAGTCGATGTCCGCGACCATCACGGTCGTCTCGTCCAGGTCCAGGGCGCGCTGGAGCGCGGCGATGGCCAGGTCCGCCGCCATCGGCGGCACACCGGCGCGGCGCATGCGCTGCTCCAGCGCGTCGTCCGCGGCCATGCCGCCCTCGGCCCACGGGCCCCAGGCGATGGACGTGGCGGGCAGGCCCTCGGCCCGGCGGCGCTCGGCGAGCGCGTCCAGGAAGGCGTTCGCGGCGGCGTAGTTGGCCTGGCCCGCGGCGCCCATGGAACCGGCGAACGAGGAGAAGAGGACGAACGCCGTGAGGTCCAGCTCCCGCGTCACCTCGTGCAGGTTGGCCGCGGCGTCGGCCTTCGCGCGCAGCACGGTGGCGAAACGCTCGGGCGTCAGCGACTCCAGTACGCCGTCGTCCAGCACACCGGCCGCGTGGATGACGGCCGTCAGCGGCAGCTCGGCCGGGAGCCCGGCCACCAGCGCGGCCAGCGCGTCCCGGTCGGCGGCGTCGCAGGCCGCGACCGTGATCCTGCCCCCGGAGGCGGTGAGTTCGTCCCGCAGCTCGGCCGCGCCGGGCGCGTCGAGACCGCGGCGGCTCGTGAGCACCACGTGTGCGGCGCCCTGGGCCACCAGCCAGCGGGCCACCTGCGCGCCCAGCGCGCCCGTACCGCCGGTCACCAGAACGGATCCCGCGCCCGGCTGCCAGATGCGGCCGCGCGAGGAGACGGTGGCGCGGGTCAGGCGACGGCCGAAGACACCGGAGGCGCGCACCGCCACCTGGTCCTCGCCATCAGCGCCCTCGACACCACCGGCCAGCACGCCCGCCAGCCGGGACAGCGCCCGGTCGTCCACCGTCTCCGGCAGATCGACGAGCCCGCCCCACTGCTCGGGAAGCTCCAGGGCGGCAACCCGCCCCAGGCCCCACACCCGTGCCTGCCACGCGTCCACCAACCCGTCGGACCGGCCGGTGGAGACCGCGCCGCGCGTGGCGACCCACAGCGGCGCGTCCACGCCCAGGTCGACCAGCGCCTGTGTCAGGGCGGCCGTACGGAGCAGGCCATCGGCGCCCGCGGCGACGGACGGCAGCGCGAACACGCCCGCCACCGGGCCCTCCGCGACCGCCTCGCGCAGCCCCTCGGCCATGCCCGCACGGTCCTCGGCGGCCAGCTCGATCCGCTGCGCCTCGGCACCGCGTGCGGACAGCGTCCGTACGACCCCCTCGGCCCAGACGTCGCCCTCCCCATCGGCGGGCGCGACGACCAGCCACCGGCCGCTCAGCATCCCCGCACCACGGGCGGTCACCGGCTTCCAGGTCACCTGGTAGCGCCACGCGTCGACGGTGGACCGCTCGCTCTGCCGACGCCGCCACGAGGACAGCATCGGCAGGACGGCGCTCAGCGAGGACAGCTCGTCCGCGTCCTCGGACTGGAGCGCCCCGGCGAGCGCGGTCAGATCCTCGCGCTCCACGGCCTCCCAGAACCGGGCGTCCACGGAATCCATGGCCGCCGCCGCCTCGCGGACCTCCTCCGGGTTCTCCACCCAGAAGCGCTGCCGCTGGAAGGCGTACGTCGGCAGGTCGACCTGCGCGGCGCCCGTACCGGCGAAGTAGGCCCGCCAGTCGAGGGCGACGCCCCGTGCGTGCAGCGCGGCCAGAGCACCGGTCAGCGACTCCGGCTCGGCACGGCCCTTGCGGAGCGCGGTCACAAACGCCGCATCGGCACCGGTGGCGCACTCCTGCGCCATGGCGGTGAGCACACCGTCCGGGCCCAGCTCGACGTACGTCGTCACACCCTGCGCTTCGAGGGTGCGTACGCCGTCCAGGAAGCGGACCGCCTCGCGGACGTGGCGCACCCAGAAGTCGGGGCTGGTGATCTCCTCGGCGGAGACCAACTCGCCCGTCAGATTGGACACGATCGGGATGCGCGGAGCCTCGTACGACAGCCCCTGCGCCACCTCGCGGAACGCCTCCAGCATCCCGTCCATGCGCGGCGAGTGGAACGCATGGCTGACGGTGAGCCGCTTGGTCTTACGACCCTGCGCCTCGAAGGACGCGGCGATCTGTACGGCGTCATCCTCGTCACCCGCGATCACCACCGACGTGGGCCCGTTGAGCGCGGCAATGCTGACGCGCTCGGTGAGCAGCGGCAGCACCTCGTCCTCCGACGCCTGCACCGCAACCATCGCGCCACCGGCCGGAAGCTCCTGCATCAGGCGGCCACGAGCGGCTACGAGGGTGCAGGCGTCCGCGAGCGACAACACGCCCGCCACATGCGCGGCGGCCAGTTCGCCGATGGAGTGACCGGACAGGAAATCCGCACGCAGACCCCACGCCTCGACCAGCCGGAACAGCGCCACCTCGACCGCGAACAGCGCAGGCTGCGTGAACGCCGTCTGGTCCAGCACCGTGGCGTCGTCCCCGAACAGCACCGTCTTCAGCGGCGTTTCAAGGTGCTGGTCCAGCGCATCGCACACCGCATCCAGCGCCTCCGCGAACACCGGGTACGCGCCATACAGCTCACGGCCCATCCCGAGCCGCTGACTGCCCTGACCCGTGAACAGGAACGCCACCTTGCCGTCCGCCACCGAGCCCTCAACGAGCCCCGCAGCCGACTCACCCCGCGCCAGCGCCTCCAGACCCGCGACCAGCCCGGCGCGGTCCTCGCCGACCACCACCGCGCGGTGGTCCAGGGCCGCCCTGCCGGTGGCCAGCGCGTAGCCGACGTCCGTGGCGTCCAGGTCGGTGTGGGTGCCGACGTGGGCCAGGAGCCGTTCGGCCTGGCCGCGCAGGGCGGCCTCGGTCTTGCCCGAGAGCACCCACGGCACCGTCGGCAGTTCCGCCACCGGACCGGTCGCGGGGGTCTCCTCGGGGGCCGGGGGCTGCTCCAGGATGGTGTGCGCGTTCGTACCGCTCACGCCGAACGACGACACGGCCGCCCGGCGCGGTCGGCCGAGTTCCGGCCACGGCCGGGCGTCGGTCAGCAACTCGAGGTCGCCCGATGCCCAGTCCACGTGCGGGGTGGGCTCGTCCACGTGCAGCGTCTGCGGCAGCACACCGTGGCGCATCGCCATGATCATCTTGATGATGCCCGCGACACCGGCCGCGGCCTGCGTGTGGCCGATGTTCGACTTGAGGGAGCCCAGCCACAGCGGCTGCCCCTCCGGCCGCTCCCGGCCGTAGGTGGCGAGCAGCGCCTGCGCCTCGATCGGGTCGCCCAGTGTCGTCCCCGTACCGTGCGCCTCCACCACATCCACATCGGCGGTGGTGAGCCGTGCGCTGGTGAGCGCTTCGCGGATGACGCGCTGCTGGGACGGGCCGTTGGGCGCCGTCAGGCCGTTGGACGCACCGTCCTGGTTGACGGCGCTGCCACGCACGACCGCCAGCACCTGGTGACCGTTCTTCCGGGCATCCGACAGCCGCTCCACGAGGAGCATGCCCGCGCCCTCGGCCCAGCCCGTGCCGTCCGCCGACGCGGCGAACGACTTGCAGCGGCCGTCGGTGGACAGGCCCTGCTGGCGGCTGAAGTCCACGAACGTGTCCGGGGTGGCCATGACGGTGACACCACCGGCCAGCGCGAGCGAGCATTCGCCGTTGCGCAGCGCCTGCGCGGCCAGGTGCAGCGCCACCAGCGACGACGAGCACGCCGTGTCGATGGTGACCGCCGGACCCTCCAGACCGAAGGTGTACGCCACCCGGCCCGACGCGATGCTGCCCGCGCCACCCGTGCCGAGATAGCCCTCAAGCCCCTCGGGGACGGCGGTCAGCCGCGTCAGATAGTCGTGGTACATGACGCCCGCGAACACACCGGTCCGGCTGCCGCGTACGGACGACGGGTCGATGCCCGCCCGCTCGAACGCCTCCCACGACGTCTCCAGCAGCAGCCGCTGCTGCGGGTCCATCGCCATGGCCTCGCGCGGGTTGATGCCGAAGAAGTCCGGGTCGAACTCGGCCGCGTCGTGCAGGAAACCACCCTCGCGGGTGTAGCTGGTGCCCACCTGGTCGGGGTCGTCGCTGTAGAGCGCGTCGAGGTCCCAGCCGCGGTCGGCGGGGAACGGGGAGATGGCGTCAGTGGCACCCGTGACGAGCTGCCACAGCTCCTCGGGGGTCGTGACCCCGCCCGGGTAGCGGCAGCTCATGCCGACGATGACGATCGGGTCGTCGTCGGTGGCGGCCGACACCGGCACCGGCGTGTGCACCTCCGCCGGTTCGTCGCCCACCAGCTCGGTCCGCAGATGGCGGGCCAGCACCTGCGGGTCCGGGTAGTCGAAGATGAGGGTCGCGGGCAGCCGCAGCCCGGTCACGGCATTGAGCTGATTACGCAGCTCCACCGCCGTCAGCGAGTCGAAGCCCAGGTCCTTGAACGCCCGCCCGGCGCCGATGGTGTCCGCGCCGCCGTAGCCCAGTACGGTCGCGACCTGCGCCCGCACCAGGTCCAGCAGCAACCGCTCCTGCTCCGCCACGCTCAGCCCGGCCAGCCGATCCGCCAGCCCCGCGTCGCCACCGGCCGCGACCGCATCCACCGCGCGCCGCGCCGGGACCCGCACCAGGCCGCGCAGCAGCGGCGAGATCGCGGGCTGGTTGCGCAGCGCCGCGAGGTCCAGGCGCATCGGCACCAGCGATGCCTCGTCGACGGTCAGCGCGGCGTCGAAGAGCCGCAGTCCCTCCGCCACCGGCAGCGGGGGCACTCCGGCCCGTCGCATCCGGGTGATCTCGGCCTCGTCCAGGGTGTCGCCCATGCCGCCACCGGCCCACAGGCCCCACGCCAGCGAGGTTGCGGGCAGAAGGTGGGCGGCGCGGTGCTGGGCGAGCGCGTCCAGGAAGGCGTTGGCGGCGGCGTAGTTGCCCTGCCCCGGACCACCGAAGACACCGGCGGCCGAGGAGAAGAGCAGGAACGCGGACAGGTCGAGGTCTTGGGTCAGCTCGTGCAGGTTCCAGGCCGCGTCCGCCTTCGGGCGCAGCACCTTGGTCAGTCGTTCCGGTGTCAGCGAGCCGATCACGCCGTCGTCCAGCACACCGGCCGTGTGCACGACGGCGGTGAGCGGATGCTCGGCGGGGATGGTGGCGAGGGTCGCGGCGAGCGCGTCCCGGTCCGCCAGGTCACACGCCGCCCAGCGCACGTGGGCACCCAGCTCGGCCAGCTCTTGGGTGAGTTCGGCCGCACCCGGTGCCTGGTCGCCGCGGCGGCTGACCAGGAGGAGGTGGCGCACGCCGCGTTCCGCCACCAGGTGGCGGGCGAACAGGCCGCCCAGCGAACCGGACGCGCCGGTAACCAGCACCGTCCCGTTGGGGTTCCACTCCGGGGCCGCGTTGTCGGTCGCCGCGGATGCGGTGCGGGCCAGCCGTGGCGTCTTGACGACGCCCTGCCGCACCGCGACCTCGGCCTCGCCGCTCGCGAGGGCGGCGGGCAGCGCGGCCCGCGAGTCCTCGTCGCCGTCGAGGTCGATCAGGAGGAGCCTGTCCGGGTTCTCGGACTGTGCGGAGCGCAGTAGGCCGCGTACGGCGGCGCCTGCCAGGTCTGGCACCGGCTCACCGGGCTCGGTGGCCACGGATCCTGAGGTCAGCACGGCCAGGCGTACATCGGCGAAGCGGTCGTCGGCCAGCCACTGCTGTAGCAGCCCCAGCGCCTGGGTGGTGGCCTGATGCGCCGTGGTGGCGGGGGAGCTTTCCCCCACCCCGCCCCTTCCCGAAACTTGGGGCTCCGCCCCAAGACCCCGGTCCTCAAGCGCCGGACGGGCTTGATTTGCCGGACGTAGGCCTTCAAGTGCTGCATCCTGCTCGGCCAGGGACACCACTACGTACTCCGGCAAGGGCATTCCCGAATCGACGGCCTCGCCCAGCGCCACCAGGTCCGGGTACGCCGTGGCGCCCAGCCCGAACGTGTCCGTGCCCAGCGTCGCCCAGTGGCCGTCGGCCACGTCCGCAGTTGCGGCCGACGTCCACTCCACGCGGTACAGCGACTCGTGGTACGCCGTACGCGCGCTCTGGAGCTGCTCGGCCGACACCGGACGCAGCACCAGCGACTCCACGGCCGCGACCGGCGCACCGTTCGTGTCCGCGATCTCCAGCCGTACGCCGTCGCCGCCCACCGCGGCCATCCGCACCCGCAGGGTGGACGCGCCGCTCGCGTACAGCGACATCCCGGTCCACGCGAACGGCAGCCGCCCCTCGGTCTCGGTGCCCCCGAGACCGGCGAGGCCGAGCGCGTGCAGGGCGGAGTCCAGCAGCGCCGGGTGCAGGGCAAACGCGGCGGCGTCCTCGGCCGCCCCCTCGTTCAGCGCCACTTCGGCGAACACCTCGCCGTCGCGCCGCCACGCCCTGCGCAGCCCCTGGAACGAGGGCCCGTAAGCGAAACCGACGTCCCGCAGATCCGCGTAACGGTCGCCGACCTCCACCTCGGCCGCATCCGCCGGAGGCCATGCGCTCAGCTCGAACGACGCCTCCGCCATGCCACCGGACGCCAACACACCGGACGCGTGCCGGGTCCACGGCTCCTCGGCCGACAAGCTCTCGGCGCGGGAGTGCAGTTCCAGCGGGCGGCGGGCCGTGTCATCGGCGGCGCCGACCCACAGCCGCAGCTGGACGCCGCCCTCCTCGGGCAGGACCAGCGGCGCTTCGAGGGTCAGCTCCTCCAGCACGTCACAGCCGACCTGGTCACCGGCGCGGATCGCCAGCTCCACGAACGCGGTGCCCGGCAGCAGCACGGTGTCCATGATCGTGTGGTCGGCGAGCCACGGGTGCGTCGACAGCGCCAGGCGGCCGGTGAACAACGTCCCGTCCGCGCTCGGGAGTTCGGCGCTCGCGCCGAGCAGCGGATGCCCGGCCTCGCCCAGGCCCAGGGCCGCGACGTCGCCGAGGAACAGCGACGACACCTTCGGCCAGTAGCGCTGGCGCTGGAAGGGGTACGTCGGCAGCTCGGCCGGGTCGATGCGGGTGGCTGCGGTGGTGTTGGCGTAGAAGGCCGTCCAGTCCACCGCCACGCCCCGCACATGCGCCCGCGCGACGGCGGTCGTCAGCGCCTCGGCCTCGGGACGGTCCTTGCGCAGCGCCGAGACGAACACGGCGTCGTCGCCGGTCACGCACTCCTGCGCCATGGCGGTGAGCACACCATCCGGGCCCAGCTCGACGTACGTCGTGACGCCCTGCGCCTCCAGGGTGCGGACGCCGTCGAGGAAGCGAACCGCTTCGCGAACGTGGCGCACCCAGAAGTCGGCGGTCGCGATCTCCTCGGCGGACACCACGGCACCGGTCAGGTTGGAGACGATCGGGATGCGGGGAGCCTCGTACGACAGCCCTTCCGCGACCTCGCGGAACGCCTCCAGCATCCCGTCCATACGCGGCGAGTGGAAGGCATGGCTGACCGTGAGCCGCTTGGTCTTACGACCCTGCGCCTCGAAGCCCGCCGCGATCTCCAGAGCCGCGTCCTCGTCACCCGCGATCACGACCGACGTCGGGCCGTTGAGGGCGGCGATGCTGACACGCTCGGTCAGCAGCGGCGCCACCTCGTCCTCCGACGCCTGCACCGCAATCATCGCGCCACCGGCCGGAAGCTCCTGCATCAGACGCCCACGCGCCGCGACCAGCTTCGCCGCATCCGCGAGCGACACCACACCCGCCACATGGGCAGCAGCCAGCTCACCGATGGAGTGCCCGGACAGGAAGTCCGCACGCAGACCCCACGCCTCCACCAGCCGGAACAACGCCACCTCAACCGCGAACAGGGCGGGCTGGGTGTAACCGGTCCGGTCCAGCACCGAGGCATCGTCCCCGAACAGCACCGTCTTCAGAGGCTGCTCAAGATGCGCGTCCAGCGCATCGCACACCTCGTCCAGGGCCTCCGCGAAGGCCGGATGCGCGAAGTACAGCTCACGCCCCATCCCCAGCCGCTGGCTGCCCTGTCCCGTGAACAGGAACGCCACCCGGCCACCGGCCACCGAACCCTCGATGAGTCCGGCCGCCGTACGGCCCTCGGCGAGCGCTTCCAGGCCGGACAGCAGCCCGGTCCGGTCGTCGGCGACCAGCGCCGCCCGCTCCTCGAAGGACGAGCGGCCGACGGCCAGCGCGTAGCCGAGGTCGGCGGTCCGTACGTCGGGCCGCGCGGTCAGGTAGGTGTGCAGTTGCACGGCCTGGGCGCGCAGCCCCTCGGGGGTCCGGGCGGAGAGGAGCACCGGCAGGGCCGACACGCTGTCAGCGGCCTCGAAGTCACCCTCCTCGACGGCGGGAACAACGGCCGGGGCTTCTTCCAGAACCGCGTGGGCGTTGGTTCCGCTGAAGCCGAAGGACGACACGCCCGCGCGACGCGGGTGCTCGGTCTGCGGCCATGCCCGCGCCTCCGTCAGCAGCTCCAGCTCGCCCGCCGACCAGTCGACGTGCGGCGTCGGCTCGTCCACGTGCAGGGTGCGCGGCAGCACTCCGTGGCGCATGGCGAGGACCATCTTCATCACACCGGCGACACCGGCCGCGGCCTGGGTGTGGCCGAGGTTGGACTTGATGGAGCCGAGCAGCAGGGGCCGGTCCTCGGGCCGGTCCTGGCCGTACGTGGCGAGCAGCGCCTGCGCCTCGATCGGGTCGCCCAGCCGGGTTCCCGTACCGTGCGCCTCGACCGCGTCCACATCGGCGGCCGACAGACCCGCACCAGCCAGGGCCGCGCGGATGACACGCTGCTGCGACGGGCCGTTCGGCGCCGTCAGACCATTCGACGCACCATCCTGGTTGACCGCCGTGCCGCGTACGAGCGCGAGCACCGGGTGGCCGTTGCGCCGGGCGTCCGACAGCCGCTCCACGAGCAGCATGCCCACGCCCTCGCCCCAACCGGTGCCGTCCGCACCGGCCGCGAACGCCTTGATACGGCCGTCCTCGGCGAGCCCGCGCTGACGGCTGAAGTCCACGAACACACCGGGGGTGGACATGACGGTCACACCACCGGCCAGCGCGAGCGAGCATTCCCCGCCGCGCAGCGCCTGGATCGCCGAGTGGAGGGCGACCAGCGACGACGAGCACGCGGTGTCGATGGTGACCGCCGGGCCTTCGAGGCCGAAGGTGTAGGCGAGCCGGCCGGAGATGACGCTCGCCGCGTTGCCCGTGCCCATGTGGCCTTCGAGGCCCTGCGAGTCGCCGAGCAGCAGCGACAGATAGTCCTGGCCGTTGGTGCCGACGAAGACACCGGCGGTGGAGCCGCGCAGCGTGGCCGGGTCGATGCCCGCGCGCTCGAACGCCTCCCACGACGTCTCCAGCAGCAACCGCTGCTGCGGGTCCATCGCCAGCGCCTCACGAGGCGAAATGCCGAAGAACGCCGGATCGAAGTCGGCGGCGTCGTGGAGGAAGCCGCCCTCGCGGGCGTACGAGGTGCCCTCGACGTCCGGGTCCGGGTTGTAGAGCGAGGCCAGGTCCCAGCCGCGGTCGGTGGGCATGCCCGAGATCACGTCCGTACCGGCTTCGAGCAGCTGCCACAGCGCCTCGGGGGTGTGGACACCGCCCGGGAAGCGGCAGCTCATCGCGACGATCGCGATCGGGTCGTCGTCGGCCGCCGCGCCCGCCACCAGCGCGCCGCCGGTGCCGGTGGCCGTGGCCGGTTCGCCGAGCAGCTCGGCGAACAGGTGGTCGGCGAGGGCGATCGGCGTCGGGTAGTCGTAGACGAGCGTGGCGGGGAGCCGCAGATCGGTGGCGGCGTTCAGGCCGTTGCGCAGTTCGACGGCGGTGAGCGAGTCGAAACCGATGTCGCGGAAGGCCCGTTCGGCGCTGATGTCGGACACATCGGCGTGGCCGAGCACGTCCGCCACATGGGTCCGTACGAGGTCCAGCAGCGCCCGGTGGCGCTCCGCCTCGGGCAGGCCGAGGAGCCGCTGCGCCAGCGCGGACGCCGACTCGACGGCCACCGTCTCGCCAGGGGCCGTGGCGGTGTGCCGGACCTCCGGCAGGTCGGCCAGCAGCGGGCTGGGACGCCCGGCGGTGAAGCCCGGGGCGAACCGGTCCCAGTCGACGTCCGCGACCGTCACGGCCCCGTCGCCCAGGTCGAGGGCGCGCTGGAGCGCGCCGAGCGCGAGGTCGGCATCCATCGGCGGCATACCGGCGCGGCGCATGCGCTGCTCCAGCGCCTCGTCCGCGGCCATGCCGCCCGCGGCCCACGGGCCCCAGGCGATGGACGTGGCGGGCAGACCCTCGGCGCGCCGACGCTCGGCGAGCGCGTCCAGGAAGGCGTTCGCGGCGGCGTAGTTGGCCTGCCCGGCGGCGCCCACGGTGCCGCTGGTCGAGGAGAACAGCACGAACGCGGACAGGTCCAGGTCGCGCGTCAGCTCGTCGAGCGCGAGCGCGGCGTCGGCCTTCGCCCGCAGCACACCGCTGATGCGCTCGGGGGTCAGCGACTCCAGTACGCCGTCGTCCAGCACACCGGCCGCGTGCACCACGGCCGTCAGCGGCATCTCGGCGGGCAGCCCGGCCAGCAGCCCGGCCAGGGCCTCCCGGTCGGCCACGTCGCACGCGGCCACGGTCACGCGGGCGCCCGATGCGGCGAGTTCGTCGCGCAGTTCGGCCGCGCCCGGCGCGTCCAGGCCACGGCGGCTGGTGAGCACCACGTGCTCGGCGCCGTTGTCGATCAGCCAGCGGGCCACCTGGGCGCCCAGGGCGCCCGTGCCGCCCGTCACCAGCACCGTGCCGCGAGCGCTCCAGCTCTCGGACTCCGGCACCGGCCGTGCGGTGGCGTGCGCCAGCCGGCGGCCGAAGACCCCGGAGGGGCGGACGGCGATCTGGTCCTCGCCCCCGGACCCGGCCAGTACCGCCGCCAGCCGCGACAGCACCCGGTCGGTCGGGGTCTCGGGGAGGTCGACCAGACCGCCCCAGCGGTCGGGCAGCTCCAGGGCCGCGACCCGGCCCAGGCCCCAGACCCGCGCCCGGGCCGGGTCCACGACCTCGCCCTGACGCCCCGTCGACACCGCGCCCCGCGTCGCGCACCACAGCGGCGCGTCGATCGCGGCGTCGCCCAGAGCCTGCACGAGCGCGGCCGTGGGCAGCAGGGCATCCGCGTCCCCGGCGCCCAGCAGCGAGAGCACACCGGCGACGGCGCCGCCGTCGGCCACCGTACGCAGCTGCTCGGCGATGCCCGCGCGGTCCTCGGCCACCAGCGCGAGCTGCCGCACCTCGGCGCCGCGTTCGGTGAGCGTACGGACGACACCGGCCGTCCACGCGTCGGTCTCCGCATGAGTGACGACGAGCCAGGTGCCGGACATGCGCGACGCGGAACCCAGCGGGAGCGGCTTCCACGACACCTGGTACCGCCAGCCGTCGACACCGGCGGCGGCGAGACCCGACACCGGCGCCTCGGGCCAGTAGCGACGGTGCTGGAAGGCGTACGTGGGCAGGTCCACGCGGGACGCACCGGTCCCCGCGAAGTACGCCGCCCAGTCCGGCGCGACACCACGGACGTGGAGTCGACCGACGGCGGTGGTCAGGGCCTCCGCCTCGGAGCGGCCCGCACGCAGCGCGGCCACGAACGCCGCACCGGTGCCGGTGGCGCTCTCCTGGGCCATGGCGGTGAGGACACCGTCCGGGCCCAGCTCGACGAAGGTGGTGACGCCCTGCGCTTCGAGGGTGCGTACGCCGTCGAGGAAGCGGACGGCCTCACGGACATGCCGCACCCAGAAGTCCGGGGTGGTGATCTCCTCGGCGGAGACGACGTCCCCGGTCAGGGTGGAGACGATCGGGATGCGCGGAGCCTCGTACGACAGCCCCTCCGCGACCTCGCGGAACGCGTCCAGCATCCCGTCCATACGCGGCGAGTGGAAGGCGTGGCTGACCGTGAGCCGCTTCGTCTTGCGGCCCTGCGCCTCGAAGCCAGCCGCGATCTCCAGAGCCGCGTCCTCGTCACCCGCGATGACCACGGACTTCGGGCCATTCACCGCGGCGATGCTCACGCGCTCGCTGAGCAGCGGCGCCACCTCGTCCTCCGACGCCTGCACCGCAATCATCGCGCCACCGGCCGGAAGCTCCTGCATCAACCGCCCACGCGCCGCCACCAACTTCGCCGCATCCGCAAGCGACAGCACACCCGCCACATGCGCGGCAGCCAGCTCACCGATGGAGTGACCGGAGAGGAAGTCCGCACGCAGACCCCACGCCTCGACCAGCCGGAACAGCGACACCTCGACCGCGAACAGCGCGGGCTGGGTGTAACCGGTCTGGTCCAGCACCGAGGCGTCGTCCCCGAACAGCACCGTCTTCAGCGGCCGTTCGAGGTGTGCGTCCAGCGCGTCGCACACCGCATCCAGCGCCTCCGCGAACACCGGATAGGCGTTGTACAGCTCACGGCCCATGCCCAGCCGCTGGCTGCCCTGCCCCGTGAACAGGAACGCCACATCGCCCTCGGCGGCCGTGCCGTCGATGAGCCCCGGCGCGGACTCGCCCCGGGCCAGCGCGTCGAGCCCGCGGAGCAGTTCGTCCCGGCCGTCGGCGACCAGCACCGCGCGCTGGTCCAGCACGGCGCGGCCGGTGGCCAGGGTGTGGGCGACATCGGCCGGTTCGAGGGCGGGATGCGCCGTGAGGTGGGCGTACAGCCGCTCGGCCTGGGCCCGCAGGGCGTCGGTGCCCTGCGCGGACAGCGCGTACGGCAGCACACCGGTCTGCCGGTTCTCCGGCTGCGTCTCGTCAGCGACGAGTACGGGCGCCTGCTCGATGATGGTGTGCGCGTTGGTGCCGCTGATGCCGAACGAGGACACACCCGCCCGGCGCGGACGGCCCGTCTCCGGCCACTCCTGCGCCTCCGTCAGCAGCGACACCGCTCCGTCCGCCCAGTCGACGTGCGGCGACGGTGCGTCCACGTGCAGCGTCCGCGGCAGCAGGCCGTGGCGGATGGCCATGACCATCTTGATGATTCCGGCGACACCGGCCGCCGCCTGGGCGTGGCCGATGTTGGACTTGACGGAGCCGAGCCACAGGGGCAGGTCGGCATCGCGGTCCTGGCCGTACGTGGCGAGCAGCGCCTGTGCCTCGATGGGGTCGCCCAGCGTCGTACCGGTGCCGTGCGCCTCAACAGCGTCAACCTCGGCGGCCGACAGGCCCGCACCGGCCAGCGCCTGCCGGATGACGCGCTGCTGCGACGGGCCGTTGGGCGCCGTCAGACCATTCGACGCACCGTCCTGGTTGACGGCCGAACCGCGCACGACCGCCAGCACCTGGTGGCCGTTGCGTACCGCGTCCGACAGCCGCTCCACGAGCAGCATGCCGACGCCCTCGCCCCAGCCCGTGCCGTCCGCACCGGAGGCGAACGCCTTGCAGCGGCCGTCCGCGGCGAGGCCGCCCTGGCGGCCGAACTCGGTGAAGTGGCCGGGCGTCGTCATCACGGTGACACCGCCCGCGAGGGCCATGGTGCATTCGCCCTGCCGCAGCGCCTGGATGGCCCAGTGCAGCGCGACCAGCGACGACGAGCACGCGGTGTCGACGGTGACCGCGGGGCCTTCGAGGCCGAGGGCATAGGCGATGCGGCCGGACATGACGCTGCCCGCGTTGCCCGTCATCACATGGCCCGCGACCTCCGCACCGGCCTGTTCGAGGCCCGCGTCGTAGCCGCTGTAGGCGGCGCCGACGAACACGCCGACCGAGCTGCCGCGCAGCGCGTCCGGGTCGATACCGGCGCGCTCGAAGACCTCCCAGGAGGTTTCCAGCAGCAGCCGCTGCTGCGGATCCATCGCGAGCGCCTCACGCGGCGAGATGCCGAAGAACGAGGCGTCGAAGAGGTCCGCGTCATGCAGGAAGCCACCGCTGCGGGCGTAGTCGGACGGCGCCGCGTCGGCGTCCTCGTCCGTCCACTGGGTCTCCCAGTTGCGGTTGACGGGGAATCCGGTGATGGCGTCCGCGTCCGTGGCCACGAGCTGCCACAGGTCCTCGGGCGAGCGCACGTCGCCGGGGTAGCGGCAGCCCATGGCGACGATGGCGATCGGGTCGTCGGCGAGGGAGGCGGCGGTTGCCGCCGGGGACGTGTCCGCCCGGTCATCCTCGTCGCCCACGTCGGCATCCGGGCCGAGGAGTTCGGCGCGCAGATGGTCCGCGAGGACGGCGGGGTTCGGATAGTCGAAGACGATCGTGGTGGGCAGCTTGAGCCCGGTGGCGCCGGAGAGCCGGTTGCGCAGCTCGACGGCGGTGAGCGAGTCGAAGCCCAGCTCCTTGAAGGCCCGGCGCGCCTCGATGGCATCGGCGGAGGCGTGGCCGAGCGCCGCGGCCACATGGGTGCGGACGAGGTCCAGCAGCGTACGGCGGCGCTCGCTCGCGGAGAGCGCGCGCAGCCGCTGGGCCAGGGACGAGCCGGAGGCGGCGAGCGAGCCCGCCGCGGTCCGCCGACCGGTCGTACGGATCAGCCCGCGCAGCAGGGCCGGAACCGGGCCCGTACCGGCTGCGGAACGCAGCGCCGCGAGGTCGAGCCGGGCCGGGATCAGCGTGGTCCGGCCGGTGGAGCAGGCGGTGTCGAACAGCGCCATGCCCTCGTCGTCGGACAGCGCGCCCATGCCGCTGCGGGCCAGCCGCAGCAGATCGGTCTCGGTCAGGTCGCCGGTGATGCCACCGGACTCGGCCCACAGGCCCCACACCAGCGAGGTGGCGGGGAGACCGGTGGCGCGGCGGTGTGCGGCGAGCGCGTCGAGGAAGACGTTGGCAGCGGCGTAGTTGGCCTGGCCCGCGCCGCCGAGGGTGCCCGCGATGGCGGAGAACAGGACGAACGCGGAGAGGGCGCGGCCACGCGTCAGCTCGTGCAGGTTCCAGGCCGCGTCGACCTTGGGCCGCAGGACGCGGTCCAGCTGCTCGGGCGTCAGGGCGGCCGCCGTGCCGTCGTCCAGCACACCGGCGGTGTGCACGACGGCCGTCAGCGGGTGCTCGGCCGGGATGGCGGCCAGGGTCGCGGCGAGCGCGTCGCGGTCCGCGGCGTCGCAGGCGGCGAGGGTGATCTCGGCGCCCTGCGCGCGGAGTTCGGCGGCCAGCTCGGCGGCGCCGTCGGCGTCCGCGCCGCGCCTGCTGGTGAGCAGCAGGTGGCGTACGCCGTGCTCGGCGACCAGGTGGCGGGCGAGCAGACGGCCCAGGGCGCCGGTGCCGCCGGTGATGAGGACGGTGCCGTCGGCGTCGAACGCCTGGGCGGCGCCGTTGGTACGGTCCTCCGCCGTGGCACGGGCCAGGCGGGGCGCGAGGGCGCGGCCCGCACGGACGGCCAACTCCGGCTCCCCGGTGGCCAGGGCGTCGGACAGCGCGGCGACGGAGGAGTCTTCGTCGAGGTCCACGAGGACGAAACGGCCCGGGTTCTCGGTCTCGGCGGAGCGCACCAGACCCCACAGCGGGGCGTGCGCCAGGTCGGTGAGCTGCTCCTCGTCCCCGGCGGCCAGCGCGCCCCGGGTGACCACCACGAGCCGCGCGTCCCCGAACCGCTCGTCGGCCAGCCACCCCTGGACGAGGGCCAGCGCGCGCTGCGCCTCCCGGTGCGCCGCTTCGGCCACGTCCTCGTCCGGGCCCTGCGGTACGGGCGCGAAGGAGGCAAAAACCAGCTCCGGCGCGGCGGTGTCGCCCGCCTCGACGGACGCGCCCAGCGCCGCCAGATCCGGTACGGAGGCGGCGGCCACGCCGCCCGCGACCATGGCGTACGGGTCCTCGTCACCGAGGACGACGCGGCGGGCGGCGGCGTCCGGCCCGGCCTCGACGGCCTGCGGGGCGGCCACCCACTCCAGCCGGTACAGGTGCTGCCACTGTGCGTCCGCGTCTCCCCCGAGGTCTTCGGGGAGCGGGCGGCAGCGCAGTGCGTCGATGGTGGCGACCGGCTCACCCGCGGCGTCGGCGAGCGCCACGGTCACGGTGTCGGCTCCGGCCGACCCGATCCGTACGCGCAGCGCGGACGCGCCCTCCGCGTACAGGGAGACGCCCTGCCAGTCCGCGGCCAGCTGGGGGGCATCCCCGTTGGCGCACAGGGTGTGCAGGGCGGCGTCCAGCAGCGCCGGGTGTACGGCAAACCGCTCGGCGCCGGGGTTGGCGTCCTCCGGCAGCCGGACCTCGGCGAACAGCTCGTCACCGCGCCGCCAGGCCGCCGTCAGCCCCTGGAACAGCGGGCCGTGCTGCACGCCCGCCTCGGCCAGTCGACCGTAGAGCGCGTCGGTCTCGATCGCCTCGGCGGCGGTCGGCGGCCACTCGGTCAGGTCGTACGACGGGCTCGGGGCGCCAGAGGCCAGCACACCGCTCGCGTTGCGGACCCATGCCGCGTCGGGCGCTGCGTCCTCCGCGCGGGAGGAGACGGTGAGGGATCGCCGTCCGCCCTCGTCCGGGGCGCCGACGGTGACCTGGAGCCGGACGCCACCGCGCTCGGGCAGCACCAGCGGGGCATGCAGGGTCAGCTCATCGAGATGGTCGCAACCGGCCTGGTCACCAGCCCGAACCGCAAGCTCCACGAACGCCGTACCCGGCACCACGACCGAGCCCCGCACCACATGATCAGCCAGCCACGGATGCGCATCCACACCCAACCGACCCGTGAACAACAACCCGTCGGACTCCGCCAACGACACCGCCGCACCCAAGAGCGGATGCCCCGCCGGCTCCAACCCCACCGACGCCACATCACCCACGGACCCGGCGCCCGGCTCCAACCAGAACCGCTCATGCTGAAACGCATACGTCGGCAGGTCGACCCGCCCCGCACCGGTCCCCGCGAAGAAGCCGGCCCAGTCCACGCCCACGCCACGCACGAACACCCGCGCGACAGCGGTCGTCAGCGACTCCACCTCGGAGCGGTCCTTGCGGCAGACGGCGACGAACGCCGCCTCCTCACCGGACACACACTCCTGCCCCATCGCAGAGAGCACACCATCCGGGCCCAGCTCGATGAACGTCGTGACGCCCTTGGCTTCGAGGGTCCGGACACCCTCGAGGAAGCGGACCGCCTCACGGACATGGCGCACCCAGAAGTCGGCAGTCGTGATCTCCTCGGCGGACACCAGCTCGCCGGTCAGATTCGACACGATCGGGATGCTCGGGGCCTCGTACGACAGCCCCTGCGCCACCTCGCGGAACGCGTCCAGCATCCCGTCCATGCGCGGCGAGTGGAAGGCGTGGCTGACGGTGAGCCGCTTGGTCTTACGACCCTGCGCCTCGAAGGACGCCGCGATCTCCAGAGCCGCGTCCTCATCGCCCGCGATGACCACGGACGTGGGGCCGTTGAGGGCGGCAATGCTCACCCGCTCCGTCAGCAGCGGCGCCACCTCGTCCTCCGACGCCTGCACCGCGACCATCGCGCCACCGGCCGGAAGCTCCTGCATCAACCGCCCACGCGCCGCCACCAACTTCGCCGCATCCGCAAGCGACAGCACACCCGCCACATGCGCGGCAGCCAGCTCACCGATCGAATGACCGGACAGGAAGTCCGGCTTCACGCCCCACGCCTCGACCAGCCGGAACAACGCCACCTCAACCGCGAACAGCGCAGGCTGGGTGAAACCGGTCTGGTCCAACGCCTCCGCATCCGCCCCGAACAGGACGTCGCGCAGCGGCCGTTCCAGGTGCTGGTCCAGCTCCGCGCACACCGCGTTCAGCGCCTCCGCGAACACCGGATACGTCTCGTACAGCTCACGACCCATCCCGAGCCGCTGGCTGCCCTGCCCCGTGAACAGGAACGCCACCTTGCCCGGCACCGGCGAGCCCTGCACCAGCCCGGGGGTGTCCCCGTCGGTCGCCAGGGTGCCGAGCCCGGTCAGGAAGCCGTCGCGGTCGCCCGCGACGACCACCGCACGGTGGTCGAAGGCGGACCGGGTGGTCGCGAGCGCGTGGCCGAGGTCGAGCGGGCGCAGGTCTGGGTGGGCCTGGACGTGCGCGGCCAGGCGCTCGGCCTGGGCGCGCAGGGCGGCGGCGCCGCGTCCGGACAGGACCCACGGGAGCACGGCGGGGGCCACAGTCGGAGGCGGGGCGGCCTCCGCCGGTTCGGGCTCGGGCGCCTGCTCGATGATGGTGTGGACGTTGGTGCCGCTGACGCCGAACGACGACACGCCCGCCCGGCGCGGACGGCCCTCGGTCTCCGGCCACTCCCGCGCCTCGGTGAGCAGCGACACGTCACCCGCCGACCAGTCGACGTGCGGCGTCGGCTCGTCCACGTGCAGGGTCTGCGGCAGCATCCCGTGCCGCATCGCCATGACCATCTTGATGACGCCGCCGATTCCGGCGACGTTCTGGGTGTGGCCGATGTTCGACTTGAGCGAGCCGAGCCACAACGGCTGCCCCTCCGGCCGGTCCTGGCCGTAGGTGGCGATCAGGGCCTGCGCCTCGATCGGGTCGCCCAGCGTCGTGCCCGTGCCGTGTGCTTCGACCGCGTCCACGTCGGCGGGCGTGAGGCGGGCGTTCTCCAGGGCCTGGCGGATGACGCGCCGCTGCGACGGCCCGTTCGGCGCCGTCAGACCGTTGGACGCACCGTCCTGGTTGACCGCCGAACCGCGCACGACCGCGAGCACCTGGTGGCCGTTGCGTACCGCGTCCGACAGCCGCTCGACCAGCAGCACGGCCACGCCCTCGGACCAGCCGGTGCCGTCCGCCGACGCCGCGAAGGACTTGCAGCGGCCGTCGGCGGACAGTCCGCGCTGGCGGCTGAACTCCACGAACACATCGGGCGAGGCGAGCACGGTCGCGCCCGCCGCCAGCGCGAGCGAGCATTCGCTCTGCCGCAGCGCCTGGACCGCCAGGTGCAGCGCGACCGAGGAGGACGAACACGCGGTGTCGATGGTGGCGGCCGGGCCTTCGAGGCCGAAGGCGTAACTGAGCCGCCCGGACGCGACGCTGGAGGCGGTGCCGGTGAGCAGATGGCCCTCGACGCCCTCCGGCAGGTCGTATTCGCCCGCCCCGTACGCCTGCGTGGACGCGCCGACGAACACGCCGGTGCGGGAGCCGCGCAGCACGGCCGGGTCGATGCCCGCCCGCTCGAACGCCTCCCACGACGTCTCCAGCAGCAGCCGCTGCTGCGGATCCATGGCGAGCGCCTCACGCGGCGAGATCCCGAAGAACCCGGGGTCGAACTGGTCGGCCTCGTAGAGGAAACCGCCCCCGCGGGCGTAGAAGGTGCCCTCGTGCTCCGGGTCCGGGTCGTACAGCGACTCGATGTCCCAGCCGCGGTCGGTCGGGAACCCCGAGATGGCGTCGTGGCCGCCCGCGACGAGCTGCCACAGCTCCTCGGGGCTGCCGACGCCACCGGGGAACCGGCAGCTCATGCCGACGATCGCGATCGGTTCCCGGGACGCGTCGGTGAGCTGCTGGTTCTGCCGACGCAGCCGCTCGGTTTCCTTCAGCGAGGCCCGCAGCGCGTCAACGAGCTTTTCGTTGGGGGTAGTCATCGTGTCGTGTACTCCGTGCTTGGGCCGCGTCAGGATTCGGTGCCGTCGAGGCCGTCGAGGTCGAGCGCCATGTCGATGAGGTGCTGGACGTCCATGTCGTCGATGGACTCGGCGTCATCTTCGGCGCGGCTCGTGCCAGGGGTCGCTGCTTGCGGATCGGCGAGCTGGAGCAGCGTGTCCAGCAGACCGGCCTCCCGGATCCGGCTCATCGGGATGGTGGCCAGGGTGCGGCGCAGTTCGGCGTCCTGCGGATCGAGGTCCACATCGGCCGGAACGTGGCCGGGAGCGGCAGGTGCCAGCTCGCCGAGCAGATGCGCGGCGAGCGCGGCCGGGTTCGGGTAGTCGAAGACGAGGCTCGTCGGCAGCCGGAGGCCGGTGGCCGTGCCCAGCCGGGTGCGCAGTTCGACCGCGGTGAGCGAGTCGAAGCCCAGCTCGTTGAAGGCGCGTCCGGCCTCGACCTCGTCGGCCGAGGCGTGGCCGAGGGCGTGGGCCACATGGGTACGGACCACCTCCAGCACCGCGTCCTCGCGGTCGCCCGCGGGCAGCGCCGCCAGCCGCTCCCGCAGCGCGGACGCGCCGTCCGCGTCCGTCCCCCGGTCCGCCGACTCGCCCTCGGCGCCGCCCCGCAGCAGGGTGCGGACGCCCGGCAGGTCGTCGATCAGCGGGCGGGGGCGGGCGGCGGTGAAGGCCGGGGCGAAACGCTCCCAGTCGACATCGGCCACGGTCACGGCGGTCTCCCGGCGGGACAGCACCCGCTGGAAGGCGGCCATGTTCAGGTCCGGCGCCATCGGCGGCAGGCCGCGGCGGCGCAGCTGCTCCTCGGCGTCGCCCTCGGTGGCCATGCCGCCCTCGGCCCACGGGCCCCAGGCCACGGACGTGGCGGTGAGGCCACGGGCGCGGCGCTGTTCGGCGAGCGCGTCGAGGAAGGCGTTGCCCGCCGCGTACGCACCCTGGCCGCCGCTGCCCCACACCCCGGCGATGGAGGAGAAGAGCACGAACGCGTCGAGCGGTTCGGCGCCCTCCCCGAAGAGGGCGTCGAGGTGGAGCGCTCCGGTGGTCTTGGCCGCCACGATCCGGGCGAACTCGGGGAGTTCGGTGCCCGTACCGGGCTCCTGTGAGATGCCCGCCGAGTGCACCACGGCCCGCACGGGGGTGCCGTTGGCCGCGAGCTTCTCCACGAGCGCCGCGAGCGCCTCGCGGTCGGCCACGTCGCATGCCTCGACGGTCACGGCGGTGTCGGTACCGGACAGTTCGGCCACGATCTCGGCCGCGCCCGGCGCGTCCGGGCCCCGGCGGCTGAGCAGCACCAGCCGCTCGGCGCCGTGGTCGGCCAGCCAGTGCGCGACGTGCCGCCCCAGCGCGCCCGTGCCACCCGTCACCAGCACGGTGCCGCGCGGCGTCCAGGGCTCGGCGGTCGCGGTGGCCGGGTCGCGCGGCGCGGACACGAGGCGGCGTACGAAGACCCCGGCGGACCGGATGGCCACCTGGTCCTCGTCGTCGGCCCCGGCGAGCACGCCCGCGAGCCGGTCCAGCGCCCGTTCGTCCAGCGTGTCCGGCAGGTCGACCAGACCGCCCCAGCGCTCGGGCTGCTCCAGCGCCACGACCCGGCCGTAACCCCAGACCTGGGCCTGGGTGACGCTGTCCAGCGCGTCGCCGGCGCCGGTCGAGACCGCGCCCCGGGTGACGCACCACAGGCGCGCCGGAGCGTCGTCGCCCCGCAGCGCCAGCGCCTCGGCCAGCGCACCGGTCAGCGCGAGGCCGACCGGCACCGCCGGATGCTCCGGGTGCGGCCGCTCGTCCAGCGCCAGCAGCGACAGGACACCGGCCACCGGGCCGTCGGCCGACGCGAGATGGACGGCGAGGGCGTGCGGATCGGTGTCCGCCACGTCCAGTTCGACGCGTACGACGCGCACTCCGCGCCGCGCCAGGTCGTCGGCCACCGCGGCGACCCGGGGGTCCCCGGCGAGGCTCGCGGGGACGACGGTCAGCCAGGTGCCGGACGGGGCACCGGACGGGGCCTGCGGGCGGGGCTTCCACGTCACGTTGTAGAGGCGGCCGTCGGCCGCGGACTCCTCGCGCCGGGTGCGGCGCCACGACGACAGCGCGGGCAGCACCGCGCTGAGCGGCTGGTCGCCCTCGACGCGCAGCTCGGTGGCCAGCGACTGCCAGTCCTCGCGCTCCACGGCGTCCCAGAACCGCGCGTCCACCGCGTCCACGGTGGTTTCGACGGCCCCTTGCGGGGTGGTGTCGGGCCAGTAGCGGCGGCGCTGGAAGGCGTACGTGGGCAGCTCGACGCGGGACGCACCGGTCCCGGCGAAGAACGCCGCCCAGTCCACCCCGGCGCCCCGGACGTACGCCTGGGCGAGCGCCGTGGTGACGGCCTCGGCCTCGGGACGGTCCTTGCGGAGGGCGGACACGAAGGCGGCGTCGTCGGCGGCGGTGACGCAGTCCTGCGCCATGGCGGTGAGGACACCGTCCGGGCCCAGCTCGACGTACGTCGTCACGCCCTGTGCTTCGAGGGTACGGACACCGTCGAGGAAGCGGACCGCCTCACGGACGTGGCGCACCCAGAACTCGGGGCTGGTGATCTCCTCGGCGGAGACCAGTTCGCCCGTCAGGTTGGACACGATCGGAATACGCGGAGCCTCGTACGTCAGTCCCTCGGCCACCTCGCGGAACGCGTCCACCATGCCGTCCATGCGGGGCGAGTGGAAGGCGTGGCTGACGGTGAGGCGCTTGGTCTTACGACCCTGCGCCTCGAAGCCCGCCGCGATCTCCAGTGCCGCGTCCTCGTCACCCGCGATGACCACGGAGGTCGGGCCATTCACAGCGGCGATGCTGACGCGCTCGGTCAGGAGCGGCGCCACCTCGTCCTCCGACGCCTGCACCGCGACCATCGCGCCACCCGCAGGCAGCTCCTGCATCAACCGCCCACGAGCGGCCACCAACCGGCAGGCATCCGCGAGCGAGAACACCCCCGCCACATGCGCGGCAGCCAGCTCACCGATCGAGTGGCCCGACAGGAAGTCCGCACGCAGACCCCACGCCTCGACCAACCGGAACAGCGCCACCTCGATGGCGAACAGCGCGGGCTGGGTGAAGCCGGTCCGGTCCAGCGCGGCGGCGTCCTCACCGAACAGGACATCCCGCAGCGGCCGTTCCAGGTGCTGGTCCAGCTCCGCGCACACCGCATTCAGCGCCTCCGCGAACACCGGGTACGCCTCGTACAGCCCACGGCCCATCCCCAGCCGCTGGCTGCCCTGCCCCGTGAACAGGAACGCCATCCGGCCACCGGTCACCGAGCCCTCGACGAGCCCGGGGCCACCGCGCCCCTCGGCCAGGGCCGTCAGCCCCTCGCCGAGGTGTTCCGCATCCCGGCCGAGCAGCACGGCCCGGTGTTCGAGGGCGGAGCGGGAGGTGGCGAGGGAGTACGCCAGGTCGAGCGGGCGCAGCTCGGGGTGGCCGTCCGCGTAGGCGTGCAGGCGCGTGGCCTGGGCCCGCAGCGCGTCGCCGTCGCGGCCCGAGACGGGCCAGGCGAGGACGGGCAGGGACCGTTCCGGAGCGGCCGCGGAGACGGTGTCGTCAGCCGGGGCCTGCTCGATGATCGCGTGCGAGTTGGTGCCGCTGAAGCCGAAGGAGGACACGCCCGCGCGGCGCGGTCGGCCGTCGGTCTCCGGCCAGGGCCGGGCCTCGGTCAGCAGCTCGATGTCGCCCGCCGACCAGTCGACGTGCGGCGTCGGCTCGGCGACGTGCAGCGTCTGCGGCAGCGCGCCGTGCTGCATGGCCAGGACCATCTTCATGATTCCGGCGGCGCCCGCCACGGCCTGGGTGTGGCCGATGTTGGACTTCACCGAGCCGAGCCACAGGGGCCGCCCCTCGGGCCGGTTCCGGCCGTAGGTGGCGAGCAGCGCCTGCGCCTCGATGGGGTCGCCCAGGAAGGTACCGGTGCCGTGGGCCTCCACCGCGTCGATGTCGGAGGCCGACAGCCCGGCGGTGGCCAGGGCCTGCCGGATGACGCGCTGTTGGGAGGGGCCGTTGGGCGCCGTCAGACCGTTGCTCGCACCGTCCTGGTTGATGGCGGTGGAGCGCAGGAGGGCGAGCACCGGGTGGCCGTTCCTGCGGGCGTCGGAGAGCCGTTCCACCAGGAACAGGCCCACGCCCTCGGCCCAGTTGGTGCCGTCCGCGTCACCGGAGAACGCCTTGATCCGGCCGTCTGCGGCCAGTCCGCGCTGACGGCTGAACTCCAGGAAGGCGCCGGGGGTCGACATGACCGTGACGGCTCCGGCCAGCGCGAGCGAGCATTCGCGGTTGCGCAGCGCCTGCGCGGCCAGGTGCAGGGCCACCACCGAGGACGAGCAGGCGGTGTCGACGGTGAGGGCGGGCCCTTCGAGCCCGAAGGCGTAGGAGAGGCGACCGGACGCCACGCTGGAGGAGTTACCGGTGCCGAGGTGGCCTTCGAGGCCCTGCGGCTCGTTGAGCCACAGGGTCAGATAGTCCTGGTCGTTGGAGCCGACGTACACGCCGGTCCGGCTGCCGCGCAGCGACGCGGGGTCGATCCCGGCCCGCTCGAACGCCTCCCAGGACGTCTCCAGCAGCAGCCGCTGCTGCGGGTCCATCGCGAGGGCCTCACGCGGCGAGATCCCGAAGAACGGGGCGTCGAAGTCGGCGACGTCGTGCAGGAAGCCGCCCTCGCGGGTGTAGCTGGTGCCTTCGAGGTCCGGGTCGTCGCTGTAGAGGGTGGCGAGGTCCCAGCCGCGGTCGGCGGGGAACGGGGTGATGGCGTCGTCCCCGGCGAGCAGCAGCTGCCACAGCTCCTCGGGCGACCGTACGCCACCGGGGAAGCGGCAGCTCATCGCGACGATCGCGATCGGGTCGTCCTGGTCGGCCGCGGTGGTCACCTGGTCGGGCACGATCGCCTCGGCCCGGTCCCCGATGATCTCGTCGCGCAGGTGGCCCACCAGGGCGGCCGAGGTCGGGTAGTCGAAGACGAGGGTCGGCGGCAGCCGCAGCCCGGTCGCCTCGCGGAGGAGGTTGCGCAGTTCGACGGCGGTGAGCGAGTCGAAGCCCAGGTCCTTGAACGCCCGGCCCTCATCGACGGCCTGCGGGCCCGCGTAGCCGAGGACGGCGGCCACCTGCGTACGGACCAGGTCCAGCAGCGCCCGGTCCTGCTCGGCCGCGCTCAGCCCGGCCAGCCGCTCCGCCAGCCCGGCAGCGCCGCCCGCGGCGGTGTCCACCGCGCGCCGCACCGGCACCCGGACCAGTCCGCGCAGCACCGGCGCGAGCGTGCCCGCCGCGGCCTGGGCGCGCAGCGCCACGGCGTCCACGCGCATCGGCGCGGGCGTGGCCTCGCCGGTGGCGAGGGCCGCGTCCAGCAGCGCCAGGCCCTCCGCCGGGGTCAGCGGCGGCAGTCCGGCGCGCCGCATCCGGGCGATGTCGGCCTCGTCCAGGCCACCGGCCATACCGGCGCCCGCCCAGGGCCCCCAGGCGAGCGCGACGGCCGGAAGGCCCTCGGCGCGGCGGCGGGTGGCCAGGGCGTCGAGGAAGGCGTTGGCCGCCGCGTAGTTGCCCTGTCCGGGGGTGCCGAACACGCCCGAGGCGGACGAGAACAGCACGAACGCCGTCAGGTCCAGATCCGCGGTCAGCTCGTGCAGGTTCCAGGCCGCGTCCACCTTGGGGCGCAGGACGTGTGCGACGCGCTCGGGCGTCAGCGAGCCGATCACACCGTCGTCCAGGACGCCCGCCGTGTGCACGACGGCCGTCAGCGGATGCTCGGCGGGGACGGTGGCGAGGGTCGCGGCGAGCGCGTCCCGGTCGGCCACATCGCATGCGGCCCAGCGCGCTTCGGCGCCCAACTCGGCCAGCTCTGCGGTGAGTTCGGCGCTACCCGGCGCCTGGTCCCCGCGGCGGCTCACCAGCAGCAGCCGCCGTACGCCGTGCTCGGCGGCCAGATGGCGGGCCACCAGGCCGCCCAGCGTGCCGGACGCGCCGGTGACCAGCACCGTACCGTCCGTGCCGAAGCCTGTGTCATGGGTTTCCGTGGCCGGTACCCGGGCCAGCCTCGGGACGCGGGCCACGCCCGCACGCACCGCAAGCTGCTCCTCGCCCGCCGCCAGCGCCGCCGGAAGCGCCGCGAGCGACGAGCTGTGACCGTCGGTGTCCACGAGGATGAAGCGGTCCGGGTTCTCGGCCTGCGCGGTACGCAGCAGACCCCAGGCCGCGGCCTGCGCCGGATCTCCGTCCCCCAAGGTCAGGAACACCAGCCGCGAAGCGGCGAACCGCTCCTCGGCCAGCCACGCCTGGGCCAGGCCCAGCGCCTCGACCGTGGCCTGACGCACGCTGTCCGGCGCCCCGTAGTCGCCCTCGGTGGACGGCGTCGCGAACACGTAGTCCGGTACGGCCGCACCACCGGCGACCGCCTCGGTCAGCGCCGCGAGATCCGCGTACGCCACGACCTCGACACCGGCGGGGTGGCTCGCGACACGGTCCGTGCCGAGCACCGCCCACAGGGCGCCGCGCGGCGCGTCGGCGCCCGCTCCCGTCGCCAGCTCGGTCCACTCCACGCGGAACAGCGACTCGTGGTACGCCGCCCGCGCGGCCCGCACCTGCTCGTCCGACACGGCGCGCAGGACCAGCGAGTCCACGGCGGCGACCGGCGCGCCGGACGTGTCCGCGATCTCCAGCCGGACACCGTCCGCGCCCTGCAACACCAGCCGCACGCGCAGCTCCGACGCGCCGCTCGCGTACAGCGACACCCCGCTCCACGCGAACGGCAGCCGCCCCTGGCTCTCGCCGTCGCCATCACCGTCGCCGTCACCCAGGCCGTCCAGCCCGAGCGCGTGCAGCGCGGAGTCCAGCAGCGCCGGGTGCAGCCCGTACGCCTGCGCGTCGGACGCGACGGCCTCCGGCAGCCGGACCTCGGCGAACAGCTCGTCACCGCGCCGCCAGGCCGCCGTCAGCCCCTGGAACACCGGGCCGTAGCGCAGCCCGCCGTCCGCCAGCGCCTCGTACAGCTCCTCGGTACGAGCCGCCACGGCGTCCTGCGGCGGCCACTGGGTCAGCGCGAACGACGGCCGGGGCGCGCCCGCGACGAGCGCACCACTGGCGTGGCGCGTCCACGGCTCCTCGGCCGGGGCGTCCTCGGCGCGGGAGAGTACGGCGACGGAACGCCGCCCGTCGCCCTCGGGGGCGCCGACGGTGACCTGGAGGCGGACACCGCCACGCTCGGGCAGCACCAGCGGGGCATGCAGGGTCAGCTCATCGAGATGGTCGCAACCGGCCTGGTCACCAGCCCGAACCGCAAGCTCCACGAACGCCGTACCCGGCACCACGACCGAGCCCCGCACCACATGATCAGCCAGCCACGGATGCGCATCCACACCCAACCGACCCGTGAACAGCAACCCATCCGACTCCGCCAACGACACCGCCGCACCCAAGAGCGGATGCCCCGCCGGCTCCAACCCCACCGACGCCACATCACCCACGGTCCCAGCGCCCGGCTCCAACCAGAACCGCTCATGCTGAAACGCATACGTCGGCAGGTCCACGCGAACGGCGCCCGTACCGGCGTAGAAGGCAGCCCAGTCCACCGCCACGCCACGCACATGCGCCCGGGCGACGGCGCTCGTCAGCGACTCGGTCTCCGGCCGGTCCTTGCGCAGCGCCGAGACGAACGCGGCGTCGTCGCCGGTCACGCACTCCTGCGCCATGGCGGTGAGCACACCATCCGGGCCCAGCTCGATGAACGTGGAGACCCCCTTGGCCTCCAAAGCCCGCACACCGTCGAGGAACCGCACGGCCTCACGGACATGCCGCACCCAGAACTCCGGGGTGGCGATGTCCTGGGCGGAGACGACATCACCGGTGAGGTTGGAAACGATGGGGATGCGCGGAGCCTCGTACGTCAGCCCCTGCACCACCTGCCGGAACGCGTCCAGCATCCCGTCCATACGCGGCGAGTGGAACGCATGGCTGACGGCAAGGCGCTTGGTCTTACGACCCTGCGCCTCAAAGCCCGCCGCGATCTCCAGCGCCGCTTCCTCGTCACCCGCGATGACCACGGACGTGGGTCCGTTGAGAGCGGCAATGCTCACCCGCTCCGTCAGCAGCGGCAGCACCTCGTCCTCCGACGCCTGCACCGCGATCATCGCGCCACCGGCCGGAAGCTCCTGCATCAACCGCCCACGCGCCGCCACCAACTTCGCCGCATCCGCAAGCGACAGCACACCCGCCACATGCGCGGCAGCCAGCTCACCGATCGAATGACCGGACAGGAAGTCCGGCTTCACGCCCCACGCTTCGACCAGCCGGAACAGCGCCACCTCAACCGCGAACAACGCGGGCTGAGTGAACCCCGTCTGGTCCAGCACCGCAGCGTCGTCCCCGAACAGCACATCCCGCAGCGGCCGCTCAAGATGCCGGTTCAGCTCCGCACACACCGCATCCAGCGCCTCCGCGAACACCGGATAGGCGTCGTACAGCTCACGGCCCATCCCCAGCCGCTGGCTGCCCTGCCCCGTGAACAGGAACGCCACCTGACCGGCAGCCACAGGGCCCTCGACGAGCCCCGGTGCGGACTCGCCCCGCGCCAGGGCGTCCAGGGCGTGCCGGAGCGCGTCGCGGTCGGTGCCCACGATGGCCGCGCGGTGGTCCAGGGCGGCCCTGCCGGTGGCCAGGGAGTGGCCGATGTCGGCGGTGCCGAGGGCGGGGGCGCGGTCCAGGTGGGCGGCGAGACGGCGGGCGTTGTCGCGAAGCGCCGTCGCGGTCTTGGCGGAGAGGATCCAGGGCAGTACCGCATGGGTGACAGCGCCCGGAGCGTCGTCGCCCGCGGGCTGCGGCTCTTCCGGCTCCGGGGCCTGCTCCAGGATGGTGTGGGCGTTGGTGCCGCTCACGCCGAACGCCGAAACACCGGCCCGGCGCGGCCGTCCGGTGTCGTCCCAGGGGCGGGCCTCGGTCAGCAGCTCCACCGCGCCCGCCGACCAGTCGACGGTCGGGGAGGGCTGGTCGATGTGGAGGGTCCGGGGCATGACGCCGTGGCGTATCGCCATGACCATCTTGATGACGCCCGCGACACCGGCCGCCGCCTGGGTGTGGCCCAGGTTGGACTTGAGCGAGCCCAGCCACATGGGCTGGCCCTCGGGCCGTCCCTGGCCGTAGGTGGCGAGCAGCGCTTGCGCCTCGATCGGGTCGCCCAGGGTCGTACCGGTGCCGTGGGCTTCGACGACGTCGATCTCGGCGGCGGACAGCCGGGCGTTCTCCAGGGCCTGGCGGATGACGCGCCGCTGTGACGGGCCGTTCGGCGCCGTCAGACCGTTGGACGCACCGTCCTGGTTGACCGCCGAGCCGCGGACGACGGCCAGCACCTGGTGGCCGTTCTTGCGGGCGTCCGACAGCCGCTCGACCAGCAGGACGCCGACGCCTTCGGACCAGCCGGTGCCGTCGGCCGACGCCGCGAAGGACTTGCAGCGGCCGTCGGGGGCGAGGCCGCGCTGGCGGCTGAACTCCACGAACACATCGGGGTTGGGCATCACGGTGACGCCGCCGACCAGGGCGAGCGAGCATTCGCGCTGACGCAGCGCCTGGGCCGCCCAGTGCAGGGCGACGAGGGACGACGAGCAGGCCGTGTCGATGGTGGCGGCCGGGCCTTCGAGCCCGAAGGTGTAGGCGATGCGGCCGGAGAGCACGCTGGTGGCGCCGCCGGTGAGCATCAGCCCCTCAAGCTCTTCCGACGTGTCGGAGCCGTAGCCCATGGCCGCGGCGCCCACGTACACGCCGGTGCGGCTGCCGTGGACGGACGTCGGGTCGATTCCGGCGCGTTCGAAGGCTTCCCAGGAGGTTTCCAGCAGGAGCCGTTGCTGCGGGTCCATGGCAAGGGCCTCGCGCGGCGAAATGCCGAAGAATCCGGGGTCGAAGTCGGCGACGCCGTCGAGGAATCCGCCGCCGCTGTTGTAGAAGGTGCCCTTGCGGTCGGGGTCCGGGTCGGCGAGCCCTTCGATGTCCCAGCCGCGGTCGCCGGGGAATCCGGAAATGGCGTCGCCGCCCTCGTCGACGAGCCGCCACAGGTCCTCGGGGGAGCCGATGCCGCCGGGGAAGCGGCAGCTCATCGCGACGATCGCGAGGGGTTCCTGCGCGTCCGCCTCCACCTCGGTCAGGCGGCGACGGGCCCGGCGCAGCTCAGTGGTCATCCACTTCAGATTGTCGAGAAGCTTCTCTTCGTTCGCGCTAGCCACGAAAACGTCACCTCCTGAGGTCAGTGGAAATGTGAGCGGTCATCACGTCAGGACCTTCCGAATTCATTGTTGATGAGGTCGAAGATGTCTTCGGCCGAGGCGGATTCGATATCGAGGTCATCGTCGTCGGTACCGTCCGCGCCCGTCTCGTTCTCCGACTCGTGCCATGTCCGCAGCAGCGCTTCGAGGCGCGCCGTGACCCGCTCGCGTTCCGCCTTGTCGTCGGGAACGTGGGAGAGGGTGAATTCCAGCTTGTCGATTTCCGCGAGGGCCGGGAGTTCCGGTGTGGTGTCCTCGCCCAGGATTTCCGCGCGCAGTTCGCCCGCGAGCACGCCGGGCGTGGGGTGGTCGAAGACCAGGGTGGCGGTGAGCTGGAGCCCGGTCGCGGCGTTCAGCCGGTTGCGGAGTTCGACGGCGGTGAGGGAGTCGAAGCCCAGCTCCTTGAAGGCCCGGCCCGCCTCGATGGCCGTGGTGTCGTCGTGTCCGAGGACGGCGGCGACCTCGGTGCGTACGAGGTCGAGCAGCACGCGGTCGGCCTCGGGGCCGGTGAGCCCCGCCAGTTGCTCCCGCAGCGCCTCCGCCGGGTCGTCGCCTCCGCCGTCCTCGGTCGTTTCCGCCGCCGTGACGGCGTTGCGGACCTCGGGCAGATCGGCGATGAGCGGACGGGGGCGGGCCGCGGTGAAGGCAGGCGCGAAGCGGTCCCAGTCGACGTCGGCGACGGTGATCGTGGTCTCGCTGCCGTCCAGCGCCTGCTGGAGGGCGGCGATGGCGGAGTGCGGGGCCATGACCGGCAGTCCGCGGCGGCGCAGCTGTTCGGCCGCCTCGTCGTCGGCGACGAGCCCGCCGTCCGCCCACGGGCCCCAGGCCACGGAGGTGGCGGCGGCGCCACGGGCGCGGCGCTGTTCGGCGAGCGCGTCCAAGTGCGCGTTGGCGGCGGCGTACGCACCCTGGCCACCGCTGCCCCACACCCCGGCGATGGAGGAGAAGAGCACGAAGGCGTCGAGGTCGGTGTCGCCGAGCAGCGCGTCCAGGTGGGTGGCGCCCGCCACCTTCGCGGCGACCACGTCGGCGACGTCGGCCGGTGTGGTGTCCGCGAGCGGCGCGAACTGCCCGGCGCCCGCCGTGTGCACGACGGCGGTGAGCGGGTGGTCCGGGTGTTCGTCCCAGATCCGGGCCAGCAGCCCGGCCACCGCCTCCCGGTCGGTGACGTCGCAGGCGGCGACGGTCACCTGGGCGCCCAGCGCGGTCAGTTCGCCGGTGAGCTGGTCGACGCCGGGGGCGTCGGGGCCGCGGCGGCTGGTGAGCACCAGATGCTCGGCGCCGCCCGCCGCCAGCCAGCGGGCCACATGGGCGCCCAGCGCCCCGGTGCCGCCGGTGACCAGGACCGTTCCGCGGGGCCGCCACGGCTCGCCCGCGGCCGTGGCGCGCTCGGCGTGGGCGAGGCGGCGGGCCAGCACTCCGGCCGTACGGATCGCGAACTGGTCCTCGTGCGCGTCCCCGTGTCCGCCGAGCACGCCCGCCAGCCGGTCGGCGGCGCGTTCGTCGAGGGTCGCGGGCAGGTCGGCCAGGGTTGCGGGCAGGTCGACCAGGCCGCCCCAGCGCTCGGGGTGCTCCAGGGCGACCACCCGGCCCAGGCCCCACACCTGCGCCTGTGCGGCGCTGCGCGGGGGCTCCGAGGCGGCGGTGGACACCGCGCCGGTCGTGGCGCACCACAGCGGGGCGTCCACGCCCGCGTCCCCGAGCGCCTGCACCAGCACACCGGTGCGCAGCAGCCCGGTGGGCGCGGCGCCGTGTGCGGGGTGCGGGTGTTCGTCCAGGGCGAGCAGGGACAGCACCCCGTGGACGGGGTCACCGGCCGCGGCCTGGCGGATGCGGTCGGCGAGGGCGCCCCGGTCGAGGTCCCGGCCATGGTCCCGGCCCTGGCTCAGGGTGATGCGCCGGAGGTCGGCACCGCGCTCGGCCAGCGCGTCGAGGAGGGTCCGTACGGTGTCGGCGTGGCCGTCGGGTTCGGCGACCAGCCACACCCCCGGGGCCGCGGCGAGGCGCGGCTCCTCCAGCGGCTTCCAGCTGATGCGGTAGCGCCAGCCCTCGATGGCGGACTGCTCGCGCTCGCGGCGCCGCCACGCGGACAGGGCCGGGAGCAGCGCGCTCAGCGGCTGGTCCACGTCGATTCCCGCCGTTTCCGCCAGCGCGCCGAGGTCGTCGCTCTCGACGGCCGCCCAGAACCGCTCACCGGCCGCGTCGGCAGCCGGGACGGGCTGGCCGGGCGTGTGCCGCGGGGTGCCGTCGAGCCAGTAGTGGCGCCGCTGGAACGCGTACGTCGGCAGGTCGACGCGCTGTGCGCCGGTCCCGGCGAACAGCGCCTCCCAGTCCAGCGCCACGCCCCGGACGTGCAGGGTGGCGAGGGCGCCGGCCAGGGTCTCCGGCTCGGGACGCCCGGCGCGCAGCACCGGAACGAAGGCCACGTCGTCCGGGCCGTCGTCGGTGACGCAGTCCTGCGCCATGGCGGACAGCACACCGTCGGGGCCGAGTTCGACGTACGTGGTGACGCCCTGGGCCTCCAGGGCGCGGATGCCGTCGAGGAAGCGCACGGACTGGCGTACGTGGCGCACCCAGTAGTCGGAGCCCATGCCCAGCTCGTCGGTCACCGGCTGCCCGGTAACCGTCGAGAGGACCGGGATGCGCGGAGCGCCGTACGTGAGGCCCTCGGCGACCTTGCGGAAACCGGCGAGCATGTCGTCCATGTGCGGGGAGTGGAAGGCGTGGCTGACGGTGAGCCGCTTGGTCTTACGGCCCTGCGCCTCGAACGACGCCGCGATCTCCACGGCCGCGTCCTCGTCGCCCGCGATGACGACCGACGTGGGCCCGTTGACCGCGGCGATGCTCACGCACTCGGTGAGCAGCGGCGCCACCTCGTCCTCCGACGCCTGCACCGCGACCATCGCGCCACCGGCCGGAAGCTCCTGCATCAACCGCCCACGAGCGGCCACCAGCTTCGCCGCATCCGGGAGCGAGAGCACGCCCGCCACATGGGCGGCGGCCAGTTCGCCGATGGAGTGCCCGGCGAGGACGTCGGGCCGCAGCCCGGCGGCCTCGGCCAGCCGGAACAGCGCCACCTCGACCGCGAACAGGGCGGGCTGGGTGAACGCCGTCCGGTCCAGCGACTCCTTGTCGGCGCCGAACAGCACGTCGTACAGCGGCCGTTCGAGGTGCCGGTCCAGCTCGGCGCAGACCGCGTCCAACGCCTCCGCGAACACCGGGCTGGCCTCGTACAGCTCGCGGCCCATGTCGAGCCGCTGGCTGCCCTGCCCGGTGAAGAGCACGGCCGTACGGCCTTCGGCGGGCGAGCCCTGGACGAGCTGCGCGGCCGACTCGCCGCGCGCGAGGGCCGCCAGGCCCGCGAGCAGCCGGTCCCGGTCGGGCCCGAGGACCACCGCGCGGTGGTCGAGTGCGGACCTGGTGGTGGCCAGGGAGTACGCCACGTCCACGGCGTCGAGCGCCGGGTCGGCGGCGACGTGGGCGCGCAGCCGTTCGGCCTGCTCGCGCAGCGCGTCGCCGCTCTTGGCCGACAGCGGCCAGGCGAGCACGTCCGGCCGTACGACGGGACGCCGCGGCTCGCCGTCGACCGCCTCGTCGTGCTCCGGGGCCTGCTCCAGCACCGTGTGGGCGTTGGTGCCGCTGAAGCCGAACGAGGACACGCCCGCGCGGCGCGGACGGCCGGTCTCCGGCCATGCCTGCTCTCGGGTGAGCAGCGACACCGCGCCCGCCGACCAGTCGACGTGCGGCGACGGCTCGTCCACGTGGAGCGTCTGCGGCAGCACCCCGTGGCGCATGGCGAGCACCATCTTGATGATGCCCGCGACACCGGCCGCGGCCTGGGTGTGGCCGATGTTGGACTTGATGGCGCCCAGCCACAGCGGCCGCTCCGGGTCCCGCTCCTGACCGTAGGTGGCGAGCAGCGCCTGCGCCTCGATCGGGTCGCCGAGCCGGGTGCCGGTGCCGTGCGCCTCGACCGCGTCCACCTCGGCGGCGGCCAGTCCGGCACCGGCCAGCGCCTGCCGGATGACGCGCTGCTGGGCGGGGCCGTTGGGCGCCGTCAGACCGTTGCTCGCACCGTCCTGGTTGATGGCCGAGCCGCGGACGACGGCGAGCACCGGGTGGCCGTTGCGCCGCGCGTCCGACAGCCGCTCGACCAGCAGCATGCCGACGCCCTCGCCCCAGCCGGTGCCGTCCGCACCGGCCGCGAACGCCTTGCAGCGGCCATCGGCGGCGAGGCCACGCTGACGGCTGAACTCGATGTACGCGCCGGGGCTCGACATGACCGTCACACCGCCCGCGAGCGCGAGCGAACACTCGCCCTGCCGCAGCGCCTGGATCGCCCAGTGCAGCGCCACCAGCGAGGAGGAGCAGGCCGTGTCGACGGTGACCGCCGGGCCCTCCAGACCGAAGGTGTACGCGAGCCGGCCGGACACCACGCTCGCCGCGTTGCCCGTGCCGAGGTAGCCCTCGACGCCCTCCGGGACCGTGTGCAGGGAGGCGTCGTAGTCCTGCCCGTTGGATCCGACGAAGACACCGGCCGAGGTGCCGCGCAGCGTGGCCGGGTCGATGCCCGCCCGCTCGAACGCCTCCCAGGAGGTTTCCAGCAGCAGCCGCTGCTGCGGGTCCATGGCGAGCGCCTCACGCGGCGAGATCCCGAAGAACGCGGCGTCGAACCGGCCCGCGTCGTACAGGAAGCCACCCTCGCGGGCGTAGAAGGTGCCGCGCTTGTCGGGGTCCGGATCGTACAGCGCGTCCAGGTCCCAGCCGCGGTCGGCCGGGAACCCGGCGATCGCGTCCCCGCCCGCCGTCAGCAGCTGCCACAGCTCCTCGGGGGTGGTGACACCTCCGGGGAAACGGCAGCTCATCGCGACGATCGCGATCGGGTCGTCGTCGGTGGCCACGCGTGCGGTGGTGTCGACCGCTGCCGATGCGGTGGTGGCGGGCTCGGAGTCCACGAGTTCGGCCCGCAGATAGCCCGCCAGCGCGGTGGCCGTCGGGTAGTCGAAGACCAGCGTCGCGGGCAGCTTGACGCCGCTCGCGGCACCGAGGCGGTTGCGCAGCTCGACGGCGGTGAGCGAGTCGAAGCCCAGCTCTCCGAAGGCCCGTTCGGCGCCGACCGACTCGGTGCCGTCGTGGCCGAGGACCGCGGCCACGTGCGTACGGACCAGGTCCAGCAGCAGCCGGTCCCGCTCGGCCTCGCCCAGCCCGGCCAGCCGCGCGGCGAGCCCGCCATCGGGAGACGCGCCGCCGGTGTCCTGCCGCGGCTCCGCCACGTCCGCGAAGTCCGCGATGAGGCGGCTCGGCCGTACGGCGGTGAAGTCCGGCGCGAACCGGGCCCAGTCGATGTCCGCGACGGCCACCGCCGCATCGTCCAGGTCCAGCGCCCGCTGAAGGGCGGCCATCGCCCGCTCGGCGTCCATCGGCGGCATACCGCCACGGCGCAGCCGCTGCTCCAGCGCATCGTCCGCCGCCATGCCGCCCTCGGCCCACGGGCCCCAGGCGATCGAGGTGGCGGGCAGGCCCTCGGCGCGCCGACGCTCGGCGAGCGCGTCCAGGTAGGCGTTGGCGGCGGCGTAGTTGCCCTGGCCCGCGGCGCCGAACGTGCCGCTGATCGAGGAGAACAGGACGAACGCGGACAGGTCCAGCTCGCGCGTCAGCTCGTCCAGATGCGCCGCGGCGGCCACCTTGGCGCGCAGCACGGTCGTGAACCGCTCGGGAGTGAGCGCGTCGAGCACGCCGTCGTCCAGCACGCCCGCCGTGTGCACGACGCCGGTCAGCGGCAGCTCGTCCGGAAGCCCGGCCAGCAGCTGCGCGAGCGCGTCCCGGTCGGCCGCGTCGCAGGCGGCCACGGTCACCCGGGCGCCGGAGGCGGCGAGTTCGTCGCGCAGCTCGGCGGCGCCGGGGGCGTCCAGGCCACGGCGGCTGGTGAGCACCACGTGCTCGGCGCCGTTCGCCACCAGCCAGCGGGCCACCCGTGCGCCCAGCGCGCCCGTACCGCCCGTGACCAGTACGGACCCCGCGCCCGGCGTCCAGGAGCCACCGGGCGACGTGGGCGCCGAGGCCCGCACGAGGCGGCGCCCGAACACGCCCGACGCACGCACCGCGACCTGATCCTCGCCACCGGTCCCGGACCCGGCCAGTACCTCTGCCAGCCGCCCCGCCGCGCGCTCATCGGCCGCGGCGGGAAGGTCGACCAGACCGCCCCAGCGCTCGGGCAGCTCCAGCGCCGCGACCAGGCCCAGCCCCCACAGCTGCGCCTGATCCGGGCTGACCGCCCCGTCCGAACGGCCCACCGCGACCGCGCCCCGCGTGGCCACCCACAGCGGCGCGCCAATGCCCGCGTCACCCAGGGCCTGCGTCAGTGCGGCGGTACGCAGCAGCGCGTCACCCTCGGCGAGGGCCAGCAGGGACACCACACCGGTCACGGTGTCGTCGCCGATGGCCGCGGTCAGGTGTGCGGCCACCGCGGCGCGGTCGGCGTCGGCGGTCAGCTCGACCCGCGTCGTGCCGACGCCGCGGTCGTTCAGCATCCGTACGACACCGTCGGCCCACGCGGTTCCGGCTTCCCCGGTTGCCTCGGCTGGCACGACCACCAGCCAACGGCCGCTCAGCGGCGCGGCGGTGGAACGGTCGGACACCGGCTTCCACGCCACCCGGTAGCGCCAGCCGTCGACCGTCGAACGCTCCGCCTGCTGCCGCCGCCACGACGACAGCGCGGGCAGTAGGGTCTCCAACGCCCCGTTGTCCTCGCCGCCCAGGTCGAGCGTGGTGGCGAGCGCATCGAGGTCTTCCCGCTCCACGGCCTCCCAGAAGCGGGCGTCCACCGCGTCCTGGGCCGTGGCGGCGGGCGTTGTGGCCACGTCCAGCCAGTAGCGGCGGCGCTGGAAGGCGTACGTCGGAAGCTCCACGCGCCGCGCGCCGGTCCCGGCGTAGAACGCCGCCCAGTCGGGCGCGCTCTGGCGCACCCGCACCCCGGCGAGGGCACCGGTCAGCGTCTCGGCCTCGGGGCGGTCCTTGCGGAGGGCGGAGAGGAAGGCGACGGCGCCGTCTTCGGTGAGGCAGTCCTGCCCCATGCCGGACAGCACACCGTCGGGGCCCAGTTCGAGATACGTGGTGACCCCCTGGGCCTCCAGGGTGCGGATGCCGTCGAGGAAGCGGACGGCCTCGCGGACGTGGCGCACCCAGAAGTCGGGCGTCGTGATCTCCTCGGCGGAGACGACGTCCCCGGTCAGGTTGGAGACGATCGGGACGCGCGGAGCCCCGTACGAAAGCCCCTCGGCCACCTCGCGGAACGCGTCCAGCATCCCGTCCATCCGGGGCGAGTGGAACGCGTGGCTCACCGCGAGCCGCTTCGTCTTACGCCCCTGCGCCTCGAAGGACGCGGCGATCTGTACGGCGTCATCCTCGTCACCCGCGATGACCACGGACGTGGGTCCGTTGAGGGCGGCAATGCTCACCCTGTCGGTCAGCAGCGGCGCCACCTCGTCCTCCGACGCCTGCAACGCGATCATCGCGCCACCGGCCGGAAGCTCCTGCATCAGCCGCCCACGCGCGGCCACCAGCTTCGCCGCATCCGCGAGCGACAGCACACCCGCCACATGCGCGGCAGCCAGCTCACCGATCGAGTGGCCCGACAGGAAGTCCGCACGCAGACCCCACGCCTCGACCAGCCGGAACAGCGCCACCTCGACCGCGAACAGCGCGGGCTGGGTAAACGCCGTCTGGTCCAAGACCTCCGCATCGTCCCCGAACAGCACCGTCTTCAGCGGCTGTTCAAGGTGCGCGTCCAGCGCGTCGCACACCGCATCCAGCGCCTCCGCGAACACCGGATAGGCGTCATACAGCTCACGGCCCATCCCCAGCCGCTGGCTGCCCTGCCCCGTGAACAGGAAGGCGAGCTTCCCGGCGACCGGCGAGCCCTGGACCACACCCGGGGCCGGTTCACCGGCGGCCAGGGCCGCCAGACCGCGCAGGAAGCCCTCGCGGTCCCGCGCCACGAGCACCGCACGGTCCTCGAAGGCGGTGCGGCCGGTGGCCAGGGTGTAGCCGATGTCGGCGAGGTCGGTCTCGCCGGCGACGCTCAGCCGGTCGCGCAGGCGGCGGGCCTGGTCGCGCAGTGCCTCCTGGCCCATGGCCGACAGCGGCCACGGCAGCACACGGCCCGGGACGTCCGGCTCAGATGCCTCGGCCGGGGCCTCGATCGCCGGGGCCTGCTCGATGATGGTGTGCGCGTTGGTGCCACTGATGCCGAACGACGACACACCCGCCCGGCGCGGACGGCCATCCGTCTCCGGCCACTCCCGCGCCTCCGTCAGCAGCGAGACCGCGCCCTCGGCCCAATCGACGTTCGGGGACGGCGCGTCGACATGGAGGGTCTGCGGCAGCACACCGTGCCGCATGGCCATCACCATCTTGATGATGCCCGCGACACCCGCCGCCGCCTGGGTGTGGCCGATGTTGGACTTGATGGAGCCCAGCCACAGCGGCTGGTCCTCGGACCGCTCGCGGCCGTACGTGGCGAGCAGTGCCTGCGCCTCGATCGGGTCGCCCAGCGTCGTACCGGTGCCGTGTGCCTCCACGGCGTCCACCTCTGCGGCGGACAGACCCGCACCGGCCAGCGCCTGGCGGATGACACGCTGCTGCGAGGGACCGTTGGGCGCCGTCAGGCCGTTCGACGCACCGTCCTGGTTGATCGCGCTGCCGCGCACGGTGGCAAGAACCGGATGGCCATTGCGACGCGCGTCCGACAGCCGCTCCACGAGCAGCATGCCCGCGCCCTCGGCCCAGCCCGTACCGTCCGCGCCCGCCGCGAACGACTTGCAGCGGCCATCGGTGGCGAGGCCGCGCTGACGGCTGAAGTCCACGAACGTCTCGGGCGTGGCCATGATCGCCACACCGCCGGCGAGCGCCATGGTGCACTCCCCCGCGCGCAGCGCCTGGATCGCCCAGTGCAGCGCGACCAGCGACGACGAGCACGCGGTGTCGACGGTGACGGCCGGGCCCTCCAGGCCGAAGGTGTAGGCGACCCGGCCGGACGCGATGCTGCCCGCGTTGCCGGTCCCGACGTAGCCCTCGACGCCCTCCGGAATGCCGTCCAGGCCGGTGACGTAGTCGTGGTACATGACGCCCGCGAACACACCGGTCCGGCTGCCGCGCACGGTTGACGGGTCGATGCCCGCCCGCTCGAACGCCTCCCACGACGTCTCCAGCAGCAACCGCTGCTGCGGATCCATGGCAAGGGCCTCGCGCGGCGAGATCCCGAAGAACGCCGGGTCGAAGTCCGCGGCGTCGTGCAGGAAGCCGCCCTCGCGGGTGTACGAGGTGCCCGCGTGGTCGGGGTCCGGGTGGTACAGCCCGTCCAGGTCCCAGCCGCGGTCGACGGGGAAGCCGGAGATGCCGTCGCCGCCCGCGGCGACGAGGTCCCACAGCTCCTCGGGCGTGCTCACACCGCCCGGGTAGCGGCAGCTCATGCCGACGATGACGATCGGGTCGTCGTCCACCGCCGACGCCACGCCCGCGCCCCCGGTGGCGACGGGCGCCACGGCGCTCTGCTCGGCCTCTTCGGCTCCGAGCAGTTCGTCCCGCAGATAACCGGCGAGGGCGGTCGGGGTCGGGTAGTCGAAGACGAGCGTGGCCGGGAGGCGCAGTCCGGTCACGGTCTTGAGGTCGTTGCGGAGTTCGACGGCGGTGAGCGAGTCGAAGCCCAGCTCCTTGAACGCCCGCCCGGGCTCGATCGCGTCGGCCCCGCCGTGCCCGAGCACCGCGGCGACTCGCCCGCACACCAACTCCAGCAGCTCACGGTCCTGTTCGGGCCGCGCGAGCCCGGCCAGCCGCCGTACGAGCGTGGCACCGTCGGCGGTGGCGGTGGCCGCGGTGGCGGCCCGCCGCACCGGGGTCCGCACCAGACCGCGGAACAGGGCCGGTACGGTGCCGGTCGCCGTGGCCTCGGCGCGCAGCCCGGCGTAGTCGAGCCGCATCGGGAACAGCACGGCGGCCGAGCCGTCGGCGTGTGCCGCGTCGAAGAGCGCCAGGCCCTCGTCGGCGGGTATCGGGGCGACGCCGCCGCGCGCGATGCGGCGCAGGTCGACGTCGTCGAGGCCGCTGCCCATGCCCGCGCCGGACCACAGCCCCCAGCCCAGCGCCGTGGCCGGAAGCCCCTGGGCAGCGCGGTGCTGGGCGAGCGCCTCCAGGAAGGAGTTGGCGGCGGCGTAACTCGCCTGCCCCGGCGCGCCGAACACGGCCGCGGCGCCGGAGAACAGCACGAACGCCGACAGGTCGTGTCCGCGGGTCAGCTCGTGCAGGTTCAGCGCCGCGTCCACCTTGGGGCGCAGGACGCCCGCCACGCGCTCGGGCGTCAGCGAGCCGATGATCCCGTCGTCCAGGACACCCGCGGTGTGCACGACGGCGCTCAGCGGATGCTCGGCCGGGATCCCGGCCAGCGTCGCGGCGAGCGCTTCGCGGTCGGCCACGTCGCAGGCCGCCCAGGTCACGGTGGCACCGGCCGCCGTGAGGTCGGCGGTCAGCGCGTCGGCGCCATCGGCGTCGGCGCCACGGCGGCTGACCAGCAGCAGGTGCCGTACGCCATGGGCCGAGACGAGGTGGCGGGCGAAGAGGCCACCGAGGGTGCCGGAGGCGCCGGTGAGCAGCACGGTGCCGTGCGCGTCGAAGGACGGGTCATTTGCCGAAGTGGCGACCGGCATCCGGGACAGCCGCGGCGCGAGCGCCACTCCCCCGCGCAGCGCCACCTCGGGCTCGTCCAGGGCGAGCGCGGCGGAGACCGTACGGTACGAGTATTGCTGGCCGTCCACGTCGAGCAGCACCAGGCGGGACGGGTTCTCCGACTGCGCGGAGCGGAAGAGCCCGCGCACGGCGGCCTGCGGCAGCTGTGCAACGCCCGTCCCCGGCTCGGTCTCCACCGCGCCCCGGGTCAGCAGCACGAGCCGCGACTCGGTGAACCGCTCGTCGGCCAGCCACGACTGGAGCTGGGCCAGCATGTCCTGGGTGGCGGTGTGCACGGCGGCCGCGTCGTCGCCGTCGCCATCGCCATGACCGCCGATGAACACCGTGTCGGGCGCGGGCGCCCCCGCGTCGACGGCCTGACGCAGCGCCGCCAGATCGCGGTACGCGGTGAGCCGCACTCCGGGCCCGAACGCGTCCTGCGGGAGGGTCCCGGCGCCGAGCACCGCCCAGCTGCTCCCCGTGTCCCTGCCCGTCGTGGGCGCCGGAACCGCCGTCCAGTCCAGCCGGAACAGCGCTTCGTGCAGCCCGCCCGACGCCGCGCGCACCTGGTCGGCGGAGGCGGCCCGCAGCGCCACGGACTCGACCGTGGCGACCGGCCGTCCCGTGCCGTCGGCCACCAGCAGCGAGACGGTGTCCCGCGACTGCTCGGTCACCCGCACCCGGAGCACATCGGCCCCGGCCGCGAGCAGCTGGACGCCGTTCCACGCGAACGGCAGCAGCGCGCCCTCGGCCAGCGCCGCCTCCCGGTCGGGGCTGTCGAGGCCGATGACGTGCAGCGCGGCGTCGAGCAGCGCGGGGTGCAACCCGAACCGGCCCGCTTCGGCACCCGCCGTCAGAGCGGTGTCCTCGGGGAGCGCGACGTCGGCGTACAGGTCGTCGCCGAGCCGCCAGGCGCCCTTCAGCCCCTGGAACACCGGCCCGTACCCGAGGCCCGCCCCGGCCAGGTCCTCGTACAGCCCGTCGACCGCGACGGGCGTGGCACCCTGCGGCGGCCACACGGCCAGCTCGTCGGGGGCCGCGGTCCGGCCGCCGACCATCAGCACACCGGTGGCGTGACGCGTCCACGGCTCGGTGCCGAGCGCGTCCTGCCTGCGCGAGTGGAGGCTGAAGGCGCGGGCGCCGGACCCGTCCGGCCCGTCCACGACGAGCTGCACCCGCACCCCGGTGTGCTCCGGCAGCACGAGCGGGGCTTCGAGGGTCAGTTCGTCCAGCCGCTCGCAGCCGACCTGGGCACCGGCGGCGCTCGCCAGCTCCACGAAGGCCGTACCGGGCAGCAGCACGGTGCCCATGACGGCGTGGTCGGCCAGCCACGGATGGGTGCGCGTGGACAGCACACCCGTGAGCAGCAGGCCATCCGCGTCCGCGAGCGCCACGGCGGCACCCAGCAGCGGATGGTCGATGTCCCCGAGCCCGATCGACTCGGGGTCGCCCGCCGCCACGGCCGCGGCGCTGGGCCAGTAGCGCTGGCGCTGGAAGGGGTACGTCGGCAACTCGGCCGGGTCGATGCGGGTGGCGGCTGCGCCGAAGACGGCGTCCCAGTCCAGCGGTACGCCACGGACGTACGCACGGGCGACGGCGCTCGTCAGCGCGTCGGCCTCGGGGCGGTCCTTTCGGCAGACGGAGACGAACGCCGCCTCCTCACCGGACACGCACTCCTGCGCCATGGCGGTGAGGACACCGTCCGGGCCCAGCTCGACGTACGTCGTGACGCCCTGCGCTTCGAGGGTGCGGATGCCGTCAAGGAAGCGGACCGCCTCGCGGACGTGGCGCACCCAGAAGTCGGGGCTGGTGATCTCCTCGGCCGACACCACGGCACCGGTCAGGTTCGACACGATCGGGATGCGCGGAGCCTCGTACGACAGCCCCTGCGCCACCTCGCGGAACGCGTCCAGCATCCCGTCCATGCGCGGCGAGTGGAAGGCGTGGCTGACCGTGAGCCGCTTGGTCTTACGACCCTGCGCCTCGAAGGACGCCGCGATCTCCAGAGCCGCGTCCTCATCACCCGCGATGACCACGGACGTGGGGCCATTGAGGGCGGCAATGCTCACCCGCTCGGTCAGCAGCGGCGCCACCTCGTCCTCCGACGCCTGCACCGCGACCATCGCGCCACCGGCCGGAAGCTCCTGCATCAGACGGCCACGCGCCGCCACCAACTTCGCCGCATCCGCGAGCGACAGCACACCTGCCACATGCGCAGCGGCCAGCTCACCGATCGAGTGCCCGGACAGGAAGTCCGGCGTCACGCCCCACGCCTCGACCAGCCGGAACAACGCCACCTCAACCGCGAACAACGCAGGCTGAGTGAACGCCGTCTGGTCCAGCACCGAGGCATCATCCCCGAACAGCACATCCCGCAGCGGCCGCTCAAGGTGCAGATCCAGATGCGCACACACCTCATCCAGCGCATCCGCGAACACCGGATAGGCGTCATACAGCTCACGCCCCATCCCCAGCCGCTGGCTGCCCTGCCCGGTGAACAGGAACGCCACCTTGCCGTCCGCCACCGAGCCCTCGACCAGGCCCGGTGCGGACTCGCCCCGCGCCAGCGCGTCGAGCGTCCGCAGCAGCTCACCGCGGTCGCTGACGGTCAGCACCGCGCGCCGCTCCAGGGCGGCGCGGCCGACGGCCAGGGCGTGGGCGACGGCGAGCGGCGCCGCATCGGGCCGCGTCTCGACGTAGGCGCGCAACCGCGCGGCCTGCTCCCGCAGCGCCTCGGGGCTCTTGGCCGACAGCGCGAACGGCAGCGTCTCCAGAGCACGGGGCTCGGATACCTCGGGCGACGGGGCCTCGATCGCGGGTGCCTGCTCGATGATGGTGTGCGCGTTGGTGCCACTGATGCCGAACGAGGACACCGCGGCCCGGCGCGGACGGCCGTCTGTCTCCGGCCACTCCCGCGTCTCGCTCAGCAGCGCGACCGCGCCCGCCGACCAGTCCACGTGCGGCGACGGCGCGTCCACGTGGAGCGTCTGCGGCAGCACGCCATGGCGCATGGCGAGGACCATCTTCATCACGCCCGCGACACCCGCGGCCGCCTGCGTGTGCCCGATGTTGGACTTGATGGAGCCCAGCCACAGCGGCTGGTCCTCGGACCGGTCGCGGCCGTACGTGGCGAGCAGCGCCTGCGCCTCGATCGGGTCGCCCAGCGTGGTCCCCGTACCGTGCGCCTCGACCGCGTCCACGTCGCCAGCCGACAGTCCGGCGCTGGTCAGCGCCTGCCGGATCACCCGCTGCTGCGACGGACCGTTGGGCGCCGTCAGACCGTTCGACGCGCCGTCCTGGTTGACGGCCGAGCCGCGCACGGTGGCGAGGACCGGATGGCCGTTGCGGCGCGCGTCCGACAGCCGCTCCACGAGCAGCATGCCGACACCCTCGCCCCAGCCGGTGCCATCCGCACCGGCCGCGAACGCCTTGATACGACCGTCCGCCGCCAGCCCGCGCTGACGGCTGAAGTCGATGAAGTTCTCGGGGGTGGACATCACCGTGACGCCGCCCGCGAGCGCCATCGAGCATTCGCCCTGACGCAGCGCCTGCACCGCCAGATGCAGCGCCACCAGCGAGGACGAGCACGCCGTGTCGACCGTGACCGCCGGGCCTTCGAGCCCGAAGGTGTACGAGATCCGCCCGGACACCACGCTCGCCGCGTTGCCCGTACCCAGGTGGCCTTCGAGCCCCTCGGGCGCCGCCATCAGCAGCGACAGATAGTCCTGGCCGTTGGTACCGGCGAACACGCCGACCTGCTGACCGCGCAGCGCCGTCGGGTCGATGCCCGCGCGCTCGAACGCCTCCCACGACGTCTCCAGCAGCAACCGCTGCTGCGGATCCATCGCCAGCGCCTCACGCGGCGAAATACCGAAGAACGACGCGTCGAAGTCGGCGACGTCGTACAGGAAGCCGCCCTCGCGCGTGTACGAGGTGCCCTGACGGTCCGGATCCGGGTCGTACAGCCCCGCCAGGTCCCAGCCACGGTCGGCCGGGAACTCCGCGATCGCGTCCCCGCCCGCCGTCAGCAGCTGCCACAGCTCCTCCGGCGTCCGCACCCCACCCGGGAAACGGCAGCTCATCGCCACGATCGCGATCGGATCGTCGGCCACCGCGAGCTGCGGTGTGGCGGTGCCGCCGGTCGTCGTCGCGTCGGCGCCCAGCAGTTCGGTCCGCAGGTGGTCGGCCAGCGCGGTGGCGTTGGGGTAGTCGTAGATGAGAGTGGCGGGCAGCCGCAGGCCGGTGGCCGCGTTCAGCCGGTTGCGGAGTTCGACGGCGGTGAGCGAGTCGAAACCCAGCTCCTTGAAGGCGCGTCCCGCCACGACGGCCTCGGCCCCGCCGTGCCCCAGCACCGCCGCGACCTGCGTACGGACCAGCTCCAGCACCGTCTGAGCGCGCTCGGTCTCGGTCAGGCCGGACAGCCGCTCCGCCAGCGTGCCGGTCCCGGCCCCGGTGGCGGTCGGGCGTTCGGCGGCGGCCGGTGCGGGCCGCGCCACGGGCAGCTCGCCGAACAGCGCGCTGGGCCGTACGGCGGTGAACTCCGCGAGGAAACGGTCCCAGTCGATGTCCGCGACGGTCACGGCCGTGTCGTCCTGGTCGAGCGCCTGCTGAAGGGCGGTCAGCGCCAACTCCGGCGCCATCGGCGGCACTCCGTCGCGACGCATACGCCGCTCCAGCGCATCGTCCGCCGCCATGCCACCGTCGGCCCACGGGCCCCACGCGATCGACGTCGCGGGCAGCCCCTCGGCACGCCGCCGCTCGGCCAGCGCATCCAGATAGGCGTTGGCCGCCGCGTAGTTGCCCTGACCGGGCGCGCCGACCGTCGCGGCGAGGGAGGAGAAGAGGACGAACGCGGAAAGATCCAGGTCGCGGGTCAGCTCGTGGAGGTTCTGCGCGGACGCGGCCTTGGCACGCAGCACCCGCTCCATGCGCTCGGCGTCCAGCCCGTCCACAACGCCGTCGTCCAGCACACCGGCGGTGTGGATGACAGCGGTCAGCGGCAACTCGTCCGGCAGCGACGCCAGCAACCCCGCCAGCGCATCCCGATCGGCCACATCACACGCCGCCACCGTCACCCGGGCACCCGACGCCGACAGCTCATCCCGCAGCTCGACCGCACCCGGAGCGTCCGGACCACGACGGCTGCTCAACACCACATGCTCGGCGCCACTCGCCACCAGCCAGCGCGCCACCCGTGCGCCCAGCGCACCCGTACCACCCGTGACCAGCACCGACCCACCACCGGGCCGCCACGAACCACCCGACGACACGGACCCCGAGGCCCGAACCAGCCGACGCCCGAAGACCCCCGACGCCCGCACCGCGACCTGATCCTCACCACCGGCACCGGCGCTGGCCAGCACCCCCGCCAGCCGCGCAAGCGCACGCTCATCCACCGACTCCGGCAGATCAACCAGCCCGCCCCACCGCTCCGGCAACTCCAACGCCGCCACCCGACCCAGACCCCACACCAACGCCTGGTCCGGGCACACCGCGCCATCCGAACGCCCCACCGACACCGCACCACGCGTCGCCACCCACAACGGCGCACCCACACCCGCATCGCCCAACGCCTGCGTCAGCACGGCCGTACGCAGGAGACCGGCGTCACCCTCGACCGCCAGCAGCGAGACCACACCCGCGACCGAAGCGCCCACGACGGCCGCACGCAGCTGCTCGGCCACCGCGCCCCGCTCATCCCCGGCACCCAGCTCGACCTGGCGCACATCGACGCCACGCTCGGCCAGCATCCGCACCACACCCGCGGACCACACACCCCCGGCCTCACCAGCCGGAACCACCACCACCCAACAACCACCCGGCACCCCGGCCGACCGATCCCTCACCGGCCGCCACGACACCCCATAACGCCAACCATCCGCGGTCGCCCGGGCAGACTCCTGCCGCCGCCACGACGACAACGCGGGCAGCACCTCACCCAACGACAGCCCCGGATCCACCTCCAACTCCGCAGCCAGCGCAGCCACATCCCCACGCTCCACCACATCCCAGAACCGCCCGTCAACGGCAGTCCGCGGCGCGGCATCCGGGGCGGTCGGCGCCTCCTCCAGCCAGAACCGCTCGCGCTGGAAGGCGTACGTGGGCAGCTCGACCCGGCGGACACCGGTGCCCGCGAAGTACGCCGTCCAGTCCGGAGCCAGGCCACCGACGTGCAGTCGGGCGAGGGCGGTGGTCACCGACTCGCTCTCGGCGCGCCCCTTGCGCAGAGAAGGAATGCAGCCGGCGGCGTCGGTGTCGAGAAGACAGTCCTGCGCCATGGCGGTGAGCACACCGTCGGGGCCCAGCTCGACGTACGTCGTAACGCCCTGAGCCTCCAGGACACGCACACCGTCGAGGAAGCGCACGGCCTCACGGACATGCCGCACCCAGAAGTCGGCGCTGGCGATCTCCTCGGCGGAGACGACATCGCCGGTCAGGTTGGAGACGATCGGGATACGCGGAGCCTCGTACGACAGCCCCTCCGCGACCTCACGGAACGCCTCCAGCATCCCGTCCATACGCGGCGAGTGGAAGGCGTGGCTGACCGTGAGCCGCTTGGTCTTCCGACCCTGCGCCTCAAACGATGCCGCGACCTCAACAACAGCGTCCTCGTCACCCGCGATGACCACGGAGGCGGGCCCGTTCACCGCGGCGATGCTCACGCGCCCGCCGAGCAGCGGCGCCACCTCGTCCTCCGACGCCTGCACCGCGACCATCGCGCCACCGGCCGGAAGCTCCTGCATCAACCGCCCACGCGCCGCCACCAGCGCGGCGGCGTCCTCCAGCGACAACACCCCCGCCACATGCGCAGCAGCCAGCTCACCGATCGAATGCCCCGACAGGAAGTCCGGCGTCACACCCCACGCCTCGACCAGCCGGAACAACGCCACCTCAACCGCGAACAACGCAGGCTGAGTGAACGCCGTCTGGTCCAGCACCGAGGCATCATCCCCGAACAGCACATCCCGCAGCGGCCGCTCAAGGTGCAGATCCAGATGCGCACACACCTCATCCAGCGCCTCCGCGAACACCGGGTAGGCGTCGTACAGCTCACGGCCCATCCCGAGCCGCTGGCTGCCCTGCCCCGTGAGCAGGAACGCCACCTTGCCGTCGCCCGCCGCGCCCTCGACCAGGCCGGGCACGGTCTCGCCGAGAGCGAGAGCGTCCAGGCCCGCGAGGAACTCCTCACGGTCGGCGGTGACGAGCGCCGCGCGCTGCTCCAGCGCGGTGCGGCTGGTGGCGAGCGAGAAGGCGAGATCGGCCGGGCCGAGGTCGGGGCGGGCCCGGAGGTGGGCGGCCAGCTGTGCGGCCTGGGCGCGCAGCGCCTGCGCGTCCTTCGCCGACAGCAGCCACGGCAGCGTCTCGAGGGCACGCGGCCCGGACACCTCGGACGACGGGGCCTCGACCGCCGGGGCCTGCTCGATGATGGTGTGCGCGTTGGTGCCGCTGAGCCCGAACGACGACACCGCGGCCCGGCGCGGACGGCCCGTCTCCGGCCACTCCCGCGTCTCGCTCAGCAGCGCGACCGCGCCCGACGCCCAGTCCACGTGCGGCGACGGCTCATCCACATGCAGCGTCTGCGGCAGCACGCCATGGCGCATGGCGAGGACCATCTTCATCACGCCCGCGACACCGGCCGCCGCCTGCGTGTGCCCGATGTTGGACTTGATGGAACCCAGCCACAGCGGCTGGTCCCCGGACCGGTCACGGCCGTACGTGGCGAGCAGCGCCTGCGCCTCGATCGGGTCGCCCAGCGTCGTCCCCGTACCGTGCGCCTCCACGGCGTCCACATCGCCGGCCGACAGACCCGCACCGGCCAGCGCCTGCCGGATCACCCGCTGCTGCGACGGGCCGTTGGGCGCCGTCAGGCCATTGCTCGCACCGTCCTGGTTGATCGCGCTGCCCCGTACCACCGCCAACACCGGGTGGCCGTTGCGGCGCGCGTCCGACAGCCGCTCCACGAGCAGCATGCCGACGCCCTCGCCCCAACCGGTGCCATCCGCACCGGCCGCGAACGCCTTGATACGACCGTCCGCCGCCAGCCCGCGCTGACGGCTGAAGTCCACGAACGCCTCCGGCGTGGACATCACCGTCACACCACCGGCGAGCGCCATCGAGCACTCACCACTCCGCAGCGCCTGCACGGCCATGTGCAGGGCGACCAGCGACGACGAGCATGCCGTGTCGACCGTGACCGCCGGGCCTTCCAGCCCGAAGGTGTACGAGATCCGCCCGGACACCACGCTCGCCGCGTTGCCCGTGCCCAAGTGGCCTTCGAGCCCCTCGGGCGGGGTGGAGACGAGCCCGGCGTAGTCCTGCCCGTTGGTTCCCGCGAAGACGCCGGTGCGGCTGCCGCGCAGCGCCACCGGGTCGATGCCCGCCCGCTCGAACGCCTCCCACGACGTCTCCAGCAGCAACCGCTGCTGCGGATCCATCGCCAGCGCCTCACGCGGCGAAATACCGAAGAACGACGCGTCGAAGTCCGCGACGTCGTACAGGAAGCCGCCCTCGCGCGTGTACGAGGTGCCCTGACGGTCCGGATCCGGGTCGTACAGCCCCGCCAAATCCCAGCCACGATCGGCCGGGAACTCCGCAATCGCGTCCCCGCCCGCCGTCAGCAGCTGCCACAGCTCCTCCGGCGTCCGCACCCCACCCGGGAAACGGCAGCTCATCGCCACGATCGCGATCGGATCGTCATCGACGGCCACGGCAACATCGCCGCCTTGGACGGTGGCGGCCCGGGTGCCGATCAGCTCCGCGTGCAGATGCTGGGCCAACGCGGTCGCCGACGGGTAGTCGTAGATGAGCGTGGCGGGCAGCCGCAGATCGGTCGCGGCGCCGAGCCGGTTACGGAGTTCGACGGCGGCGAGCGAGTCGAAGCCCAGCTCCTTGAACGCACGCCCCGCCTCGACGGCCTCGGCCCCGTCATGTCCCAGCACCGCCGCGACGTGCGTACGCACCAGGTCCAGCAGCGCGCGGTCCTGCTCGGCCCGCGGGAGACCGCTGAGCCGCTCCGCCAGGGGAGAGGCGGCGTCGGCGTCGGTGATCACGCGCCCGGTGTCCGGGCCGTTCGCGGACTGCGGTGCGGCGGTCTCCGGCAGGTCGGCGATCAGCGGGCTCGGCCGTACGGCGGTGAGGGTGGCGACGAAGCGGTCCCAGTCGACGTCCGCGACCGTCACGGCCGTGTCGTCGTGGTCGAGCGCCTGCTGAAGGGCGGCCAGCGCCAACTCCGGCGCCATCGGCGGCAGGCCCTCGCGACGCATACGCCGCTCCAGCGCATCGTCCGCCGCCATGCCACCGTCGGCCCATGGCCCCCACGCGATCGACGTCGCGGGCAGCCCCTCGGCACGTCGTCGCTCGGCCAGCGCGTCCAGGTAGGCGTTGGCCGCCGCGTAGTTGCCCTGCCCGGCCGCGCCCACCGATCCGGTGATCGAGGAGAAGAGCACGAACGCCGAAAGGTCCAGGTCACGCGTCAGCTCGTCCAGGTGGTGCGCGGCGTCGACCTTCGCGCGGAGCACCGAGGCGAACCGCTCGGGGGTGAGCGAGTCCAGTACGCCGTCGTCCAGCACACCGGCGGTGTGGATGACGGCAGTGAGCGGCAGCTCGTCCGGCAGCGACGCCAGCAGCTCCGCCAGCGCATCCCGATCGGCCACATCACACGCCGCCACCGTCACCCGGGCACCCGACGCCGACAGCTCATCCCGCAGCTCGGCCGCACCCGGAGCGTCCGGACCACGACGGCTGCTCAACACCACATGCTCGGCGCCACTCGCCACCAGCCAACGGGCCACCCGTGCGCCCAGCGCACCCGTACCACCCGTGACCAGCACCGACCCACCACCGGGCCGCCACGAACCACCCGACGACACGGACCCCGAGGCCCGAACCAGCCGACGCCCGAAGACCCCCGACGCCCGCACCGCGACCTGATCCTCACCACCGGCACCGGCGCTGGCCAGCACCCCGGCCAGCCGCGCAAGCGCACGCTCATCCACCGACTCCGGCAGATCAACCAGCCCGCCCCACCGCTCCGGCAACTCCAACGCCGCCACCCGACCCAGACCCCACACCAACGCCTGGTCCGGGCACACCGCGCCATCCGAACGCCCCACCGACACCGCACCACGCGTCGCCACCCACAACGGCGCACCCACACCCGCATCACCCAACGCCTGCGTCAACGCAGCCGTCCCCAGCACCCCATCAACGTCCCCGAGGGCCAGCAGCGACACCACACCCGTCACCGCCACGTCGCCGACCGCCGCGCGCAGCCGCTCGGCCACCGCGCCCCGCTCATCCCCGGCACCCAGCTCGACCTGACGCACATCGACGCCGCGCTCGGCCAGCATCCGCACCACACCCGCGGACCACACACCCCCGACCTCACCAGCCGGAACCACCACCACCCAACAACCACCCGGCACCCCGGCCGACCGATCCCTCACCGGCCGCCACGACACCCCATAACGCCAACCATCCACCGCCGAACGCACGGCCTCCTGCCGCCGCCACGACGACAACGCAGGCAACACCTCACCCAACGACAGCCCCGGATCCACCTCCAACTCCGCAGCCAGCGCCGCCACATCCCCACGCTCCACCACATCCCAGAACCGCCCATCATCCGCACCGCCCGGCGTGGCGGGGGCCGTGGCGACGGGGGCGTTGAGCCAGTAGCTCTGCCGCTGGAAGGCGTAGGTGGGCAGGTCGACGGTCGTCGCGCCGGTACGGGCGTACGGGGCGGCCCAGTCGACCTTCTTGCCCCGTACGTACGCCAGGGCCAGGGCCGCGGTGAAGGTCTCGGCCTCCGGGCGGGAGGCGCGCAGCGCAGACCCGTACCGCGCACTGTCGGCGTCGGGCAGGCAGTCCTGCGCCATGGCGGTGAGCACGGCGTCGGGGCCGAGTTCCAGGAAGGTGGTGGCGCCCTTGGCGGCCAGGGTGTGGACGCCGTCGAGGAAGCGCACCGCGTCGCGGACGTGGCGTACCCAGTACTCGGGCGAGCAGAGCTCCTCGGCGGTGGCGAGCCGCCCGGTGACGGTGGAGACGACGGGGATGCGCGGCGGCGCGTACTCCAGCACCTGGGCGACGCGCCGGAATTCGGCGAGCATGCCGTCCATGAGCGGGGAGTGGAAGGCGTGGCTGACCGTGAGCCGCTTCGTCTTACGACCCTGCGCCTCAAACGACGCCGCGATCTCGACAGCGGCGTCCTCATCACCCGAGATGACGACCGACGCCGGTCCGTTCACCGCGGCGATGCTCACGCGCTCGCTGAGCAGCGGCGTCGCCTCGTCCTCCGACGCCTGCACCGCGACCATCGCGCCACCGGCCGGAAGCTCCTGCATCAACCGCCCACGCGCCGCCACCAGCGCGGCGGCGTCCTCCAGCGACAGCACCCCCGCCACATGCGCGGCGGCCAGCTCGCCGATCGAGTGGCCGGCGAGCAGGTCGGGGCGCAGCCCCCAGGATTCGACGAGGCGGTAGAGCGCGACCTCGATGGCGAACAGGGCGGGCTGGGTGTAGTCGGTGCGGTCGAGGAGGGCCGCCTCGGGCGAGCCCTCCTCGGCGAAGAGCACGTCGAGGAGCGGGTGTTCCAGCTGCTCTTCGAGGTACCAGCAGGCGTCGTCGAGGGCTTCGGCGAAGACGGGGTACGTGGCGTACAGCTCGCGGCCCATGCCGAGGCGCTGGCTGCCCTGCCCGGTGAACAGCAGGGCGAGCTTCCCGGCGGCGGGGGCGCCCTGGAGGACGGACGGTGTGTCGCCGCCCGCGGCCAGGGTGCGCAGCGCGGCGAGGGCGCCGTCGCGGCCGTCGGCGAGGACCACGGCGCGCTGTTCGAAGGTGGCGCGGGTGGTGGCCAGGGAGTGGCCGATGTCGGTGAGGGCGAGGCCGGGGTGGGCCTCCAGGTGGTGCCGCAGTCGTTCGGCCTGGGCGCGGAGGGCGTCGGTGGTCTTGGCCGACAGGATCCAGGGCAGTACGGCGGGGGCGGGGGCGGGGTCCTCGGTGGCCTGCTCGGCGTCCTCATCGGCGGCGGGCGGCTGCTCGATGATGGCGTGGGCGTTGGTGCCGCTCATGCCGAACGAGGACACACCCGCCCGGCGCGGGCGGCCGGTCTCCGGCCACTCCCGTGCCTGCGTCAGCAGTTCGATGTCGCCCGCGGTCCAGTCGACGTGCGGGGTGGGCTGGTCGATGTGCAGGCTGCGCGGCAGTTCGCCGTGGCGCATCGCCATGACCATCTTGATGATGCCGCCGACACCGGCCGCGGACTGGGTGTGGCCGATGTTCGACTTGAGCGACCCGAGCAGCAAAGGCCGGTCCGGGTCCCGCTCCTGGCCGTAGGTGGCGAGCAGCGCCTGCGCCTCGATCGGGTCGCCCAGCGTGGTCCCCGTACCGTGCGCCTCCACGGCGTCCACGTCGGCGGCCGACAGACCCGCACCGGCGAGCGCCTGGCGGATGACGCGCTGCTGGGCGGGGCCGCTGGGAGCGGTGAGGCCGTTGCTGGCGCCGTCCTGGTTGATGGCGGTGGAGCGCACCACGGCCAGCACCCGGTGGCCGTTGCGCCGCGCGTCGGACAGCCGCTCGACGAGCAGCATGCCGACGCCCTCGCCCCAGGCGGTGCCGTCGGCGGCGGCGGCGAACGGCTTGCAGCGGCCGTCGGGCGCGAGGCCGCGCTGGCGGCTGAAGGCGATGAAGGAGCCGGGGTTGGCCATGACGGCGACGCCGCCCGCGAGGGCGAGCGGGCATTCCCCGTTGCGGAGGGCCTGGACGGCGAGGTGGAGCGCCACCAGCGAGGAGGAGCACGCGGTGTCGACGGTGACGGTGGGGCCCTCGAAGCCGAAGGTGTAGGCGATACGGCCGGAGGCGACGCTCGCGGCGTTGCCGGTGACCAGGTAGCCCTCGAAGCCCTGTTCGGCCTCGTGCAGCCGGGGGCCGTAGTCCTGCGTCTCGGCGCCGACGAACACTCCGGCCCGGCCGCCGCGGAGCGCCGCGGGGTCGATACCGGCGCGTTCGAACGCCTCCCAGGAGGTCTCCAGCAGCAGCCGCTGCTGCGGATCCATGGCGAGGGCCTCGCGCGGCGAAATACCGAAGAACGCCGGATCGAACTCATCGGCGTCATGCAGGAATCCGCCCTCGCGGGCATAGCTGCTGCCCGCCTTGTCCGGGTCGGGGTCGTAAAGCCCGGCGAGATCCCAGCCCCGGGTCACCGGGAATTCGGAGATGACGTCTTTTCCGTCGGCGACGATATCCCACAGCTCTTCGGGCGAGCCGATCGAGCCGGGAAATCGGCAGCTCATTCCGATGATGGCGATGGGCTCGTCATCGGCGATGGGGCCATGCGGCGTCACATCTGACGGCAGGTCCTCACCCGTGTCCGCGCCGAGGAGTTCGGTCCGCAGATGGCGGGCGAGGTCGGCGGGGGTGGGGTGGTCGAAGGCGAGGGTGACGGGCAGGCGCAGTCCGGTGGCGGCGGTCAGCCGGGCGTGCAGGTCGACGGTGGCGAGGGAGTCGAAGCCCAGGTCGAGGAAGGGCCGCTGGGGGTCGAGGACATCGGGCGCCTTGTCCTTGAGGGCCTGGGAGACGACCTCGCCGACCCATGCGGTGAGGGCCTCGGCGCGCTCGGCCTCGGGCAGTTCGGAGAGCTGTGTCCGCCACGGGGAGGCTCCGCGGGAAGCTCCGTCGGGGCCGCTCCCCCGCTTTTCGGTGTGCTCGTGCGTGAAATCCACGGACTCACTCACCATCGCGCGCCCCATTACCCTCGCAGACATAAACCAAACCGTAGGTCAGCCTTACACAGGGCGGTGCGGCAAGAAACCCCTTCAAACCCCCTATGGCCCCCTACCGTGCCCGGGGAGCCCCTTATCCACTGCGCGCCACACAATGGCCGCGTTTAATTAACCAGAGTGCACGAGAATTCCGGTGGCGACAAGGAACTCGCAAAAATAAAGACCTTCAGTCACGTTCAGAGGTGGAGGGGCGGCCTCTCGGTCCGCCCCTCCACCTCTCGGGGGATCGCCAGTTGGTCTAGTGGGGTCGGTGTCCGTCGGGCACCCGCTCGACGAACGGCGCCAGCAGCCGCGGTACCGCGGTCTCGGCGAGGGCGATTCCCTGGCTTTCGGTCACGTCGTGGACCTTGTACACGCCGTCGCCCGCGGCGGTGGTGGCGCCGAGGGTGAGCAGCCCCTTCCGGCGCTGGAACGCGGACCGGGTGATGGTCCAGCCGATGATTCCGTCGCACTGGAGGGCGGCGGTGCGGCGGGCGAACGTACCGCTGGAGGCGATCAGATAGCGGCCGCGGATGCCATGGCCCAGGGCTCGGTACGCGTCGAGCGCGAACCCGATGAGGAGCGGCAGCAGCACGGCACCGGAGAAGATGCCCATGACGATCAGCCACGAGCCGAGCCACACGCCGAGGCCGATCTGGACGGCGATGATCAGGGCCGTCCAGAGGAGGGCGCGGTTGACCCGGCGCCACATGGCGGCCTGCGGGTGGCGGGTGAGCCCCTGGCGTTCGATGAGGCCGGGGCCCACCGGCAGCGTCTCGGCGGCGACCCGCAGGGCCTCGCCGCGCGGGACGGGCGGGGTGAGGCCGCGGCGCCTGCGGTTGTCCTCCAGGTTGCCCAGGCCGCTGGCGACGGCGTTGAGCTTGGCGCCCTTGGCCCAGCGCAGCGGGATCGGCTCGACCAGTTCGAGGCCGCGCAGGCGCTGTTCCTCGATGCTGACGGAGCGGGTGGCGAACAGTCCGCGGCGGACCCGGAGGATTCCGCCGTCCTCGCGCCGCAGTTCGTAGCCGTACCAGTTCTCGATGAAGGTGGCGGTGGAGCCCGCCATGCCGAGGGCGACGAGGACGACGACGCACACCAGGATTCCGTACCAGAGGGGGACGGAGCCGAAGCGGTTCTGGAGGTCCTTGACGATGCCCCATTCGAGCGGGTCGACCTGCATCTCGTGCAGGGTGCGGTACACGCTGCTGGCGGCGATGAGGACACCGCCGACGCCCCAGACGGTCAGCGGGCCGTAGCGCAGCCAGGACCAGTCGAGTTCGCAGAGGCGGCCGTCGCTGTCGGCCACCGGGCGGGCCTGGCCCGCGTCGCGCAGCGCGATGATGCGGCGGCGCAGCTCGCGGGCGTCGGCCCGGGTGATGCCGTCGAGCGAGAACCGGCGGCCCGCGTTGTCGCTCTGCTCCCCCGTGTCGAGCCGCAGCGTGGTGAGGCCGAAGAGCCGGTGGACCGGGTTGGCGGTCATGTCGACGCCGCGGATGCGGGCGACGGGGATCGAGCGCCGGCTGCGGAAGACCAGGCCCGAGTGGAGTTCGAAGCGCTCCTCGGTGAGCCGGAAGCGGGTGGTGAACAGCCGCATCAGCCCGATGCCGCTGATGACCAGGAAGGTCACGAACAGCGAGCCGAGGGTGATGATGATCTGGAGGTTGGTCTTGCCGCCGGTGATCGCGAGGCTGGCGAAGAACATGGCCAGCGGCGCGGCCAGGATGGACAGGTTGACCAGGAGCAGCCGGCCGTTCAGCCGCTCCCAGTCACGGCCCGCCGCGTGGGCGGGCCGCCGCACGTCGGTGTTGGCCATCATGTGGCGTCTCCCGGTACGGCCTGGGTGGTCCTGGTCAGGTACTCGACCAGATCCCCGGCGATCTTGTGGTCGATGCCCTTGATCTTCACCGCCGCCGCCGAGGAGGCGGTGGTGACGGTGATGCCGGAGAGGCCGAACATCTGCTGGAGCGGGCCGCGCAGGGTGTCCACCGTCTGGACGCGGGACAGCGGGACGACCCGCCACTGCTGCCACAGCCACCCGGAGGCCGCGTACACGGCCTCGTCGGTGGCCTCCCAGCGGTGCACCCGGTAGCGCCAGGCGGGCATGACCGCCACGTAGAGGATCCCGGGGACCAGCGAGATCAGCGTGGCCCACATGAAGAACGTTCGCGTGGGGGGAATCGAGGCCCACAGGATGCCGAAGGTGAGCGGCAGGGGCAGGGCGAAGAGTGACGACTGGAGTGTCCACCAGCCGAGAGCACGGCGGTCGACCCGGTGGCGAGGAGGCCGGAGCCTCACATTGTCGTTGTGTTCCACTGCTTCACCCTGTTCCTGCGTCAGACGTCGTCGCGCCTGCCCCGTCCGGGACTGGTGGACCATGAAACCAGGCTCGGTTCAGACCGAGGCGCCGCTGGTGGCCGGCTCGGCCGACTGACCGCCGCCGGTGGTGTTCCCGGCGTTCAGCTTGCGCATCTTGGCGAGCAGGACGGCGGTACGGGTCAGCACCATGGCCAGCGACATGAAGACGAACGCGTTGGCGTAGGTGTCCTGGCCGCTGATCTTGTAGTCGATGGAGAACTTGACCAGGTCCATGGTGAACCAGTGCTCGGCGCCGTAGGCGAAGATGATGCGCCCGCTGGAGAGGACGATCCACACCAGGGCGTAGCCGATGCCACCGATGGTGTACAGCTCGCCGGAGGAGGAGTCCTTGAAGGCGGGCAGCAGCACACCGGCGATCAGCCCGCAGATGACGCCGGTGCCGACGCCGAGGAGCTGGAGGGACAGGTCGTTGCCCTTGGTCGGGAACGACTCGACGAAGATCGCGATGACCACGGCGACCGCGATGACGGAGCGCACCATGCGCATCGTGGTGATGCGGCGGCGTCCGATGTCGGTCGCGAGGATGATGATCAGAATCGTGCCGCTCGCGATCAGCGCGGACATGAACTGACTCATCTGTGGCATAGGTGACCTTCTTTCAAGCCAGGGGGACGACGTGCTTCGTGGCTTGACACGTGCTGTCTAACCGATACCAACGCTAGAAGCGGAGCGCGCGCCACGGGACGACCGAACGGTGGGTTCCCCCTGTCAACCGTCCGGTGGACACGGTGGACACGCGTGGTAGTACTGAGGCCGTGCGCACTCACTCTCCGGGGGAGGAATCGGCGACCGGCGCGTATTACGGTCCCGAGTCCGGAACCCGCTGGTTCGGCCTCTGGGACGGCTTCTTCGCCGTCTCCTACCTCGTCACCGCGACCCTGCTGCTGCTCTCCGGCGGCTCCCAGCCGCTCGCCGCCGTGGCGATCGGCTCGTTGACGCTGACGGTGCCCTGGTACGCGGCGCTCGGCCGCGCCCTGATGATCGAGGACACCTACGGGCCGCGCAACCAGGTCTTCGCCATCGGGCTGGTGGCGCTGTTCTCCGTCACCACGGCGTTCAACCTGGTGGGCGCCTTCGCGCTGTTCGCGGTCATCCCGATGCTGATCATGAGCCTGCCGATGGGCTGGGCGGTCGCGATGGCCACGACCGCCAATCTGTGCCCCGTCCTGGTGGTGGCCGTCAGCGGTGAGGCGCTGGGCCTGAGCGTCTGGGGCGTGCTGCCCGTCTCGCTGCTGAGCATCGCGCTGTCGGTGCTGCTGGGCCTGTGGATCAAGCGGGTGGTGCGGCAGAGCAAGGAGCGCGGGCTGCTCATCGAGGAACTGCGGCGCAGCCGGGAGCGGGTGGCCCGGCTGTCCCACGAGGCCGGTATCTCCGCCGAACGCGAGCGGCTGGCCCGGGAGATCCACGACACCCTCGCGCAGGGCCTGACCAGCATCATCAGCCTGGTCCAGGCGGCGGAGTCGGAGGTGCACGGCGCACCGGACCAGGCGGTGAACCATCTGTCGCTGGCCGGGCGGGTGGCCAAGGAGTCCCTTGCGGAGGCCCGTGACTTCGTGGCGGCCCTCACCCCGCCCGCGCTGCGCGGCGGCTCGCTGGTGCAGGCGGTGCGCCGTCAGGCGGACGGGCTGATCGCCGAGACCGGCCTGGAGGTGCGGTGCTCGGTCAGGGGCGAGGAGCAGCCCATGCCGATGGCCGTCAGCGTCGTGCTGCTGCGCTCGGTGCAGGAGGCGATCGCGAACGTCCGCAAGCACGCCAAGCAGGCCCGTACGGTGGATGTGATCGTGGTCTTCGACGAGTCCGGCGTCCGGCTGCTGATCCGCGACGACGGCGAGGGCTTCACCCCGGACGGCACGCAGGAAGGGTACGGGCTGCGCGGGATGCAGGCCCGGATGGAGGAGATCGACGGAATGGCGTCCATCACCAGCAGCCCCGGACGGGGCACCACCGTCGAGGTGAACGTGCCGGCGACGGCGCTGGCCGGGGAGGCAGTGAATGGCTGAGGCAGAGCCGAGCGAGCCGATCAGGGTCCTGCTGGCGGATGACCATCCCGTGGTGCGGGAGGGCCTGAGCGCCATGCTGGAGTCCGCCGACGGCATCACCGTCGTCGGACAGGCCGGTTCCGGTGAGGAGGCGGTCGTCCAGGCGATGGCGCTGCGGCCGGACATCATCCTGCTGGACCTGCGCATGGGCGGGATGGACGGGGTCGAGGCCACCACGCAGATCCTGCGAAAGGTGCCCGGCTGCAAGGTCGTCATCGTGACCACGTACGAGGACGACTCCGACATCCTGCGCGCGGTCGAGGCGGGCGCCGCGGGCTATCTGCTGAAGGGCAGTTCACGCCAGGAGCTGATCGGCGCCGTACAGACCGCGGCGCGCGGCGAGACGGTGCTCACCCCGTCCCTCGCGGGCAAGCTGCTGCGCACCCGGGTGGCCGAGCCGTCCCCGCTGTCCGGCCGTGAGCGCGAGGTGCTGCGGCTGGTCGGCCAGGGGCTGACCAACGCGGAGATCGGCGCCAGGCTGTTCGTGGCCGAGGCCACGGTGAAGACGCATCTGCTGCGTTCGTTCAAGAAGCTCGGCGTCTCCGACCGCACGGCGGCGGTGATGACGGCGATGGAGCGCGGGCTGCTGTCCTGAACCCCTGAACCGCCCGCTGTCCTGACCGTGCCTATACGGTGCCCGTCAGGCTGCTGTCGGAGAGCTTGGCGGGCAGATCGCGGCGGCGCTTGACGTTCAGCTTGCGGTAGATGCGGGTCAGGTGCTGCTCCACCGTGCTGACGGTGACGAACAGCTTGGAGGCGATCTCCCGGTTGGTGTTGCCGTGCGCGGCCAGTAGCGCCACCCGCACCTCCGCCTCCGTCAACGCCTCCACATCGCGCTGCGGTTCGGCGTCGCCGCCCGGCTGGGCGGGGGCCGGGGCGAGTTCGCCGGAGTCCGCCTGCCGGGGCATCAGCTCCCGGCACAGCGGCTCGGCGCCGCAGGTCTTGGCCACGTGCCAGGCCTTGCGGACGAAGACCCGGCCCCGGTTGAAGTCGCCCAGCGCACGGTAGGCGCGGCCGAGTTCACCGAGGGCGACGGCGAGCTGGATGCGGTCGTCGCCGCCCTCCAGCACCTCGACGGCCTCCTTGAGCCGGGGCAGCCGCCGCCTCAGCTGGTCGGTGCGGGCCAGGACGACCAGCAGCGCGCCGCGCAGCCGGGTGTCACCGGCGCCCCGGCGCAGCTGTTCCTCGGCGAGGGACCGGGCCTGGGCGGGGTTGCCGAGGGCGAGCCACGCCTCGGCGGCGTCCAGCCGCCACGGCGTCAGCAGGGGCGTGTCCATGCGCCAGGACTCGGCCAGCTCCCCGCACGCCTGGAAGTCGCCGAGGGCGGCGTGGTAGCGGCCGGTGGCCAGGTGGCAGCGGCCGCGGGCGCGCAGGTAGTACATCCCGGGAACGGTGCGGAAGAGCCCGTCGGGGATCGGCTGTTCGAGCAGCGCCATGGCCTCGTCGTGGTGGCCCATCCCGGTCTCGGCCTGGATCAGCGCGGACAGCAGCAGGCCGATGCCCACACCCCAGCCCGGGGCGGGGATCTGCGCCAGGGCGCTGCGCGCCTGGTGCGCGGCGACCTGGAGGTCGCCCTGGCGCAGGGCGATTTCGGCCCGTACGGCGGACAGTATCGCCTGCCAGGCGGGGACGCTGCGGGAGGAGCATTCGCCGAGCAGCCGTTCGCACCAGGACAGGGCGAGGTCCAGGCGGTCGACGACGACGAGCGCGTACAGGGCGATGACCAGCGGCTGGAGGGTGTTGTCGCCGAGGTGGTAGCGCTGGAGGACGCGTTCGGCCTCGATGACCGCCTGGTCGGCCCGGCCCTCGGTGAAGGCGGCGGACAGGGTGGCGGCGGCGTGCGCGTGGGCGAGGTCGGCCACGTCGTGGGGGGAGCCGGTGGCCTTCGCGGCGCCCGCGCCGAGGGTGGGGAGGCGGTCGCGCAGCGGCGGGCTGAGCATCGTCAGCCACTGGACGGAGGCCGAGAGGGCGGCACTCATCGCGGGGTCGCCCCCGTCGGTGGCGCCGGGGCCCGCCATGCGGCTCAGCGCGGTGATGGCGTCGGCGGCCGCGTCCAGCCGTCCCGACCAGGCGAGGTACGAGGTGATGGGGGCGATGTCGCGCGGGGCGAGCCAGCCCTTCTCGGCCTCCTCGGTGAGCGACGGCAGATACCCCTCGGCGACGGCCGGGCCGACCCGCCAGGCGACGCTGACGAGCCGCGCCTTGAGGGCGGTGCGGGTGGGGCCCGGCTCGCACGCGTGGTGGGCGTGTTCGAGGCAGCGGAGCGCGACGTCGATCTCCTTCTGCACCAGCGCGTATTCGGCGGCCTCGCGCAGGACGGGCACGGTCCAGGGCTCGCCGTCCTGGCGGGCGCGGACCAGATGGCGGGCGACGTCGAGCGCGGAGGCGCCGTCGGCGTGCAGCAGCCGGGCGGCCCGGGCGTGCAGGTCGTGGCGGAGGGCGGCGGGGGCCGCGTCGAGTACGGCGGTACGGGCCACCTCGTCGCGGAACCGGCCGTGTTCCAGGATCCCGCACTCGTGCAGGTCCTGGACGCCCTGTTCGACCGTGCCGACGTTCAGGTCGAGGAGGCCGCTCAAGGAGCGCGGGGAGCGGGCGTCGCCGAGGACGGCCACGCCGCGGGCGATCGCCGCCACATCGGGCTCGCCGCGGTACAGGCAGCCGAGGACGGCCTGGGCGAACGCCTCGCCGGGCGCGGGGCGTTGGAGGGCCTCGCCGTGTTCGCCACCGGCCCGCCAGTCGTCCAGCAGGGCGCGCAGCAGCAGCGGGTTGCCGCCGGAGAGGCGGTGGCATTCGGGGGCGAGCCGGGAGGCGACGGTGGCGGACAGCGTGTTCGACAGCGCCTCGGCGACGCCCGCCTCGGTGAGCATGGGCAGCCGCATCCGCACGCAGTTGGGCTGGCGGAGCAGTTCGGCGTGGAAGGTCAGCTGCTGCTGGCGCAGCCGGGGGGATTCGGTGAGGACGATGAGAACCCTCGCCTGGCGGACCCGGCGGGCGAGGTGGAGCAGGAATTGCAGGGAATGGTCGTCACCGCAGTGCACATCGTCGACGGCGATCACGAGGGTGCGTTCATCGACCAGCCGCAGCAGCACCGAGGAAATCTGGGACATCACGTGCATGCGCGCCGCGGCGGTACTCTCCGGACCGATGCCGGAAAGCAGAGTGACGGCCTCGGAGCGGACGTCCGGGGGCATCGCGGCGTTATCGAAGATCTTCCGGAGAATACCGAAGGGTAGTTCACGTTCGGCTCGCGAACCGGTCACTTCGAGGAGCAACGCACCGCTCTCGATTGCCTGTTCGGCAAAGCTGTCCAGCAGCCGGGTCTTTCCACTGGCCACCGCGCCGCTGACAAGCGCCAGCCGACCCCTGCCCTGTGTGGCGCCGTGCAGCATTTCACGCAGGACGGAGAGGCGGCTCTCCCACTCGAAAAGGTTTGCGGGCACAGGATTCATCCCCCGATGAAGCATCACTTCATGCCCCCGGCGGTGACGCCGAGGGCAGGAAACGTGACGCAGGGCGTCTTTTGTGTTTCGCTCGTGCTCGATCGTGCTGACGAATCGTCGCCGGGGTGAGGCCGGGTCAGGGCCTCGACGCCGAAAGCGCCTCGGATACCAGGTTCGTAATCTCCGCTTGATGGTTGGCCAAGAAGAAGTGACCGCCGGAGAACACCCTGATGTCGAACGCGCCGGTGGTGTGCGACCGCCACGCCTCCGCCTCGTCCCGGCTGGTCCTGGGGTCGCTGTCGCCGGTCAGCACGGTGATCGGTGCGCGGACGGCGGCGTCGGGCTCGGAGCGATAGGTCTCGATCGCCTTGTAGTCGCTGCGGATCGCGGGCATCACCATGCGCAGGATCTCCTCATTTCCGAGGACCCGCGCATCGGTTCCGCTCAGCACCTTCATTTCGCGCACGATGCCGTCGTCATCGCGCCGGTGCACATTCTCGTCCCGGTAACGGGACGGCGCCCGGCGGCCCGAGGCGAAGAGAGCGACCGGGGAGAACTCCGGATCGGCCGCCTCCAGCCGGCGCGTCACCTCGAACGCGAGGACGGCGCCCATGCTGTGGCCGAAGAAGGCGATCGGCAGATCGAGCCAGGGCTTCAACTCCGCGGCGATGGCGTCCGCGTACTCGCCGATGTTTTCGATCCGCGGGTCGAGACGCCGGTCCTGACGCCCCGGATACTGGAGGGAGAGGACGTCGACGGACGGCGAAAGCGCCTGGGACACCGGGAAGAAGAACGACGCCGAACCCCCGGCGTGCGGCAGACAGACCAGCCGCACACGGCTGTCGGGTGCCGGATGGAACCGTCGTATCCAGACGCTGTCTTCTTGCTGAGCACCCATGTACGTGAAAAGTCTTTCCCTCATCAGGTTCGCCGTCGCGACAGCCGCTCAACACACCGTCACGCACCGGAAGATGCGCCGGAACAGGCTGCCCCAAATGTTCTAACACGACAATTGATGTAGGGGGCACCCCTAATGCGAGGGGTCACCCCCACGAGTGGGGTCCTGGAGTGCGCGCTGCTGCCGCGCGCCCCCCGCGAGCGCCTCCGCCAGGTCGTCCAGCGCCTCCACCAGCAGCTCGGCACTGCGCACCGCGACCCCCTGCCGCTCCCCGGCGCGCTCCTGCCAGTGCTCCAGCGACTCCTGTACGGCGGTCCAGTCCAGTGGCCGCCGCTCCCGTACCGCCTCCGCGGCCTTCGGGACCGCCGTCCGCAGCGCCGCCGCGAACTCCTCGGCCTCCGGCGACGGGGCCGCGTCGCGGTCCGGAAGATGCGCCTCCAGCAGCATGGTGACCCGGCCCGTGGTGGACAGCGCGGTCTGCGCCGCCTGCGCCGCCCGGCGACCGAGCCCGCGGTGGCGCACCGGTTCCCGGCGGGCCCGGCCCTCCAGTTGCTCGTACTCGCTGCGGGCCGCCCGCGCGTCCAGCAGGGCCTCCCGCACCTGGCGGGGGCGGCGCTCGGCGGGGCGGGCGTGGGCGTCGAAGACGGCGATGGCGTACTGGCCGCCCGTGGCCAGCCAGTCGGCCAGCCGGTCGCGCAGCAGCGGGGTCTCCCAGGCGGGGAAGACCACGTACGACGCCATCGCCATCAGCCCGCCCAGCAGCGTCAGCGCCACCCGCGCCTGAACGGTCTGGCCGACCTCCGCGCCCGCGATGCCGAGCAGGAAGACGACGTACGCGCTCACGCACAGCGAGGCCACGATGAAGCCGGTGCGCAGCAGCATGAACATGAAGGCCGCGCACACCACGGCCAGCGTGGCGCTCACATACGGGTCCGGGTGGGCCAGCGTCACCACCAGCCCGCCGATCAGGACCCCGGCCAGGGTGCCGCAGAAGCGGGCGACCCCGCGCGAGAAGGTCTGGCCGAAGTCCGGGCGCAGCACCATCACCGAGGTCAGCGGCGCCCAGTAGCCGTGGCCGAACGGCAGCACGGCGCCCAGCAGATAGCCGCAGACCGCCACCACCGTGAGGCGCACCGCGTGCCGCAGGATGCGCGAGTCCCAACGGGCCTCGCGGCGCAGGGCGCGCAGCGCCACCGGCACCAGGCCGGGGACGGTGGGGCGGGGCAGATGGCGGCGGTCCTTGGTGCCCTCGGAGGTCACCGCCTCCACCCGCTCGTCCGAGGACTCCACGACGTCGTTCACCAAGGCCATCAGCTTCAGCGCGGCGCGGCGGGCCGCCCCGTTGAGCATCGGGCCGCTCTCCGGCACCTCCAGCACCGCCATCGCCTCGGGCGGCAGCCGGACCGGCTTGCTCCGGCGGACGGCGTGGGCCACCGCGTCGAGCACGGTGGCGGTCGCGGCCAGCAGCTCACGCACCCGGTCGCGCTCCGGCCCGAGCATCGGGGCGCCGACCACCGGGTCGGCCATCGAGGCGAGCACCGGCCGGATCCGCTCGGCCAGCAGCCGGTAGCCGCGCAGCTGCCTCGGGCGCCGCTTCGCCGCGCGCGGGGTGACGGCGGCGGCGCTGCGGGCGTCCATCAGCGGCTGCGGGTCGAACGGCGCCTGCGGGTCGTGGCGCAGCCGCCGGGCGTAGTCGGCCACGCCGGCGAGCGCGTCCGCGAGGGCGTCGCGCTGCACACCCCAGGGCCGCACCGGGAAGAGCACGATCAGCGCGGCCTGGACGACGCCGCCGACCCCGATCAGCGCGGCGTGCTCCAGGGCGCCGAGCACCGAGGTGGGGAGGGTGACGGTGACCAGCATCACCGCGACCATCTGGGTCGACACCAGCCCGGAGACCGGGCCGACCGCCCACGACATGCCGGTCAGCAGCGTCCACACGGCGAGCATCACGACGAAGGTGGCGACGTGGGCGGCGGCCAGATAGCCGAGGAAGGTGGAGACCGCGAGCAGGGACGCCGCGGCCAGCGCCAGCTCCGGGCGGGGGCGCCAGCTCTTCTGGAAGATGGCGATCCCGGCGGAGAACGCGCCGAACGCAGACGACACCGCGAGGGTCGGCGAGCCGAACCAGAGGGTCAGCCCGATGACGATCGCCACACCGCAGGCGCCACGGACCGCGACCAGCGGCTCCAGCCGGATGCGCTCGATCGTCAAACCCGCTTGGGCCGTCTGCTTCAGCGCGTGTGACCAGCTCATACGGCGAGACTACGACCTTGATCTGCAAGCGAGGAACCGGCCGTCTCTGGCCGATTCCTCGCTTTCCCGCACTTTCGGCCCGCGTCAGCCCTCGGGTGTTGCGCAGTCCACGTCGAGCAGTTCGATGGGCCGGGTCGCGTCGAGGTCGACGTACGCGGTGAAGGAGCTCGGCGAGCCCTGGCCCCAGTACGTGGTGATCGTCGCCCAGCCAACCCGTGCGGACTGGGCCGTGGTCACCTCGCCGACCTCGATGTCCCGCGGCTCGTTCTGCGCGCACAGCAGCAGGTCGTAGTCGGGGGTCTGGGCGATCCGCTCCTTCAGCTGGTCGGAGACCAGGTTCTCGCGCTCCCAGGGGCGCGGCCCGTGGTTGCCGTAGAAGCCCTCAAGGAAGTGGTGGATCTCCTCGGCGGTGAAGCGGCCGTTCGGATCCGTCTTCTGTGCGGCGGTGGCGGGTGCGGCGGTGGCGGGTGCGCCCGCGGCCAGCACGAGCCCGAGGCCGAGCGCGGCCGCGGAGCAGCGAAGGGTACGAAGCATAGGAGATCCCCCTGAATGTGGTCGTGTGCCCATTGTTCGGGCGAACACTCAAGAAGACCTACAACAGGGGTGGATGGTTGCCCTGCGACACGAGCGAATCCGGCATGGCGAATCCCCCGCCGGTCGGGGACCGGCGGGGGACGCGACCGTCAGGCGATCAGTGGTTCTTGGGGAAGCCCAGGTTGATGCCGACCTCTTCCGACGGCTCCGGCCAGCGGGTGGTGACGACCTTGCCGCGGGTGTAGAAGTGCACCCCGTCGTTGCCGTAGATGTGCTGGTCGCCGAAGAGCGAGTCCTTCCAGCCGCCGAAGGAGTGGTAGCCCACCGGCACCGGGATCGGCACGTTGACGCCGACCATGCCCGCCTCGACCTCCAGCTGGAAGCGGCGGGCGGCGCCGCCGTCGCGGGTGAAGATCGCGGTGCCGTTGCCCCACTTCGAGGAGTTGATCAGCTCGATGGCGTCGTCGTACGTCTCGGCGCGAACCACGCACAGCACCGGGCCGAAGATCTCGTCACGGTAGGCGTCGGCCGTGGCGGGGACCTTGTCCAGCAGCGAGACCCCGATGAAGAACCCGTTCTCGTGGCCCTCGACCGTGTAGCCGGTGCCGTCCACGACGACCTCGGCGCCCTGGGCGGGGGCCCCGTGGACGTAACCGGCGACCTTGTCCCGGTGCTCCTTGGTGATCAGCGGGCCCATCTCGGAGGACGGGTCGTTGCCGGGGCCGATGCGGAGCTTGGCGGCCCGGTCGGCGATCTTCTTCACCAGCTCGTCGCCGATGTCGCCGACGGCGACGACGACGGAGACCGCCATGCAGCGCTCACCGGCCGAGCCGTAGGCCGCGTTGATCGCGTTGTCCGCGGCGAAGTCCAGGTCGGCGTCGGGCAGCACCAGCATGTGGTTCTTGGCGCCGCCGAGCGCCTGCACCCGCTTGCCGTGCTCGACGGCCTTGGACTGGATGTACTTGGCGATCGGGGTGGAGCCGACGAAGCTGACCGCGGCGACGTCCGGGTGCTCCAGCAGCCGGTCCACGGCCACCTTGTCGCCGTTGACGACGTTGAGCACACCCTCCGGCAGCCCCGCCTCGGCCGCCAGCTCGGCCAGCCGGAAGGACGCCGACGGGTCCTTCTCGCTGGGCTTGAGGACGAAGGTGTTGCCGCAGGCGATGGCCACCGGGAACATCCACATCGGCACCATGGCCGGGAAGTTGAACGGCGTGATGCCCGCGACGACACCCAGCGGCTGGCGGATCGAGGAGACGTCGACCCCGGTGGAGACCTGGGTGGACAGCTCGCCCTTGAGCTTCTCGGCGATGCCACAGGCCAGTTCGACGATCTCCAGGCCGCGGGCCACCTCGCCGAGCGCGTCCGAGTGCACCTTGCCGTGCTCGGCGGTGATCAGCCCGGCGATCTCGTCGCGGTGGGCGTCCAGCAGCTCGCGGTACTTGTAGAGGATCGCGGTGCGCTTGGACAGCGAGATGGTGCCCCAGGACCGGTACGCCTCCTTCGCGTCGGCGACGGCCGCGTCGACGTCCTCGACCGAGGCGAGGGCGACCCGGGTGTCCTGGGCGCCGGTGGCGGGGTTGTACACCGGGCCGTGGTTGCCGGACGTGCCCTCGACGGACTTTCCGCCGATCCAGTGGTTGACGGTCTTCATGGGTGCGGAGCCTTTCTCTCGAAAAACGTCAGAGGTGGCGGCGGCGGCCTGCGGCGTGCCGGTCGTACTCCTCGCGGGCCTTCACGGCAGCCGGGCGGGTCGCGGTCTCGGCTACGGGCACATCCCACCACGCCTGTGCGTCGGGTGCGCCCGACACTGTGTCGCCCGTTTCGGTCTCCACATAGACACATGTGGGACGGTCCGAGGCGCGGGCCTTCGCGAGCGCCTCCCGCAGCTCGGCCACGGTCGCGGCGCGCAGCACGTCCATGCCGAGCGAGGCGGCGTTCGCGGCCAGGTCCACGGGGAGCGGATCGCCGGTGTACATGCCGTCGGCGGACCGGAAGCGGTAGGCGGTGCCGAACCGCTCGGCGCCGGTCTCCTCCGACAGACCGCCGATCGAGGCGTAGCCGTGGTTCTGGAGGAGGACGATGTTGATGTTGATGCCCTCCTGGACCGCGGTGACGATCTCGGTCGGCATCATCAGGTACGTACCGTCCCCGACCAGCGCCCACACCGGGCGGTCGGGGGCCGCGAGCCGTACGCCGATGGCGCCCGGGATCTCGTAGCCCATGCAGGAGTAGCCGTACTCCAGGTGGTACTGGCGGGGCGAGCGGGCCCGCCACAGCTTGTGCAGGTCGCCGGGGAGCGAGCCCGCCGCGTTGATCACCACGTCGTCGTCGCCGACCGCCGCGTCCAGCGCGCCCAGCACCTGGGTCTGGGAGGGGCGCGCGGAGGGGTCCTCGGCGGCGTACGCGGCGTCCACCAGGCGCTCCCACCGGGCCTTGCCGGTGCGGTACTCGGCCTCGTACGTCTCGTCGACGCGGTGACCGGCCAGCTCGGCGGTCAGCGCCTCCAGCCCGGCGCGGGCGTCGGCGACCAGCGTGGTGGCGCTCAGCTTGTGGGCGTCGAAGCCGGTGATGTTGAGGTTGAGGAACCGGACGCCGGGGTGGGCGAAGAGGGTCGCGGAGGCGGTGGTGAAGTCGCTGTAGCGGGTGCCGACCCCGATGATCAGGTCCGCGGTGCGGGCCAGGTCGTCGGCGACCGCGGTGCCGGTGTGCCCGATGCCGCCGATGTCGGCCGGGTGGTCGTGGCGCAGCGACCCCTTGCCCGCCTGGGTGGAGGCGACCGGGATGCCGGTGGCGTCGGCGAACGCCAGCAGCGCGCCCTCGGCCTCGCTGTGGTGGACGCCGCCGCCCGCGACGACCAGCGGGCGCCGGGCGGCGCGGATCACCTGCGCGGCGGCGGTGGTCTCGGCGTGCTCCGGGGCGGGGCGGCGCACCCGCCACACCCGGTCGGCGAAGAACTCCTCCGGCCAGTCGAACGCCTCGGCCTGCACGTCCTGCGGCATGGCCAGGGTGACCGCGCCGGTCTCTGCCGGGTCGCTAAGCACCCGCATCGCGGCGAGCGCGGCCGGGATCAGCGCCTCGGGGCGTACGACGCGGTCGAAGTAGCGGGAGACCGGGCGCAGCGCGTCGTTGACGGACACGTCGCCCGCGTACGGCACCTCCAGCTGCTGGAGGACGGGGTCGGCGGGCCGGGTCGTGAAGATGTCGCCGGGCAGGAGCAGCACCGGCAGCCGGTTGACGGTGGCCAGCGCGGCGCCGGTGACCAGGTTGGTGGCGCCGGGCCCGATGGAGGTGGTGACGGCCTGGGCGGCGAGCCGGTTGGACTGGCGGGCGTAGCCGACCGCGGCGTGCACCATCGCCTGCTCGTTGCGGCCCTGGAGGTACGGCATGGTGTCCTGCCCGGCCTCCAGCAGCGCCTGGCCGAGCCCGGCCACGTTGCCGTGGCCGAAGATGCCCCAGGTGGCGTTGATCAGACGGTGCCGCTGCCCGTCCCTCTCGGTGTACTGGTGCGCCAGGAACTCGACCAGGGCCTGGGCGACGGTGAGGCGGCGGGTGGTCATCGGGCGTCTCCTGCGGGAGCTTCAGGGGCGGGAGCTTCAGGGGCTTCGTACAGCGGAAGGCGGGAATCGACGGGCTGGTCGGGCCAGGTGGAGCGGATCCAGCCGTGGTCGGGGTGGTCGCAGATCAGCCAGGCGCGCTCCTCGCCGGGGCCCGCCATGACGTTGAGGTAGTACATGGCGTGGCCGGGCGCGGCGATGGACGGGCCGTGCCAGCCGTCCGGGATGAGGACCGCGTCACCGGAGCGGACCTCGGCCAGCACATCGGTGTTGCGGCCGTGGCCGGAGGGCGAGACCCGCTGGTAGCCGACGCCCTCGTTGCCGTGGGCCTCGGCGATCTCGAAGTAGTAGATCTCCTCCAGCTCGCTCTCCTCGCCGGGGCGGCACTCGTCGTGCTTGTGCGGCGGGTACGAGGACCAGTTGCCGCCGGGGGTGAGCACCTCGACGGCGATGAGCTTGTCGCACTCGAAGACACCCGCGGCGCCGAAGTTGTTGACCTGGCGCGAGCAGTTGCCGGTGCCGCGCAGCTCGACGGGGACGGCGGAGGCGGGCCCGTAGCGGGCGGGCAGCCGCCGCTCGCAGCGGGCGCCGGTGAGCGCGAAGCGGCCCCCGGCGCCGCTGGCGATCGTGGCGTGCGCGTCGCGCGGGACGTACGCGAAGTCGGTCACCCCGCTGAACACGCTTGTCCGGCCGTGCAGTTCGAAGGTCTCGCCCTCGGTGATCACCGTGCAGCCGCCGCTGAGCGGCAGCACGATCCACTCGCTGTCGCCGGCGGCCAGCTGGTGCGAGCCGCCGGGCGGCAGGTCGAGCACGCGCAGGCTGGAGTAGCCCCAGCCGGCCCGCCCGGGATCGATGTCCAGCGCATACGGGCCGTCGGCCGCCTTACCGGCCTGCACATGGAAGCCAAGGGAAGGTTCGTTGGTGGTCATGGCGTCAGTGTTTCCTCCGGTTCCGGGGCCGATTCACAGCGGGCCGATTCCACAGCGGGCCGATTCACAGCAGGCCGACGGCGGTGTCCACGGCGGTCTCCACGCTGCCCTCCGCCGGGTAGAGCAGCGAGCGGCCGACGACCAGGCCCTGGACGGTGGGCAGACGCAGCGCCTTGCGCCACTTCTCGTACGCCCCCTCCTGGTCCTTCCCCACCTCGCCGCCGAGCAGCACCGCGGGCAGCGTGCTCGTCTCCATGACGGCGGCCATCTCGTCCGGGTCCTCGGTGACCGGCACCTTCAGCCAGGTGTACGCGGAGGTCCCGGCGAGCCCGGAGGCGATCGCGATGGACTTGGTGACGGCCTCGGCGCTCAGATCGTTGGAGACCCTGCCGTCTATCCGGCGGGAGATGAACGGCTCGACGAACACCGGCAGTTGCCGCTCCGCCATCTCGTCGATGGCGCGGGCCGTGGTGAGCATGGTGTTGAGCGACCCGGCGTCGTCGTAGTCGACCCGCAGCAGCAGCTTTCCGGCGTCGAAGCCGAGCCGGGCGATGTCCTGGGGGCGGTGGCCGGTGAAGCGGTCGTCCAGCTCGAACGAGGCACCGGCCAGCCCGCCGCGGTTCATCGAGCCCATGACGACCTTGCCGTCGAGGGCGCCGAGCAGCAGCAGGTCCTCCAGGATGTCGGCGGTGGCCAGCACGCCGTCGACGCCCGGGCGGGACAGCGCCACGCACAGCCGCTCCAGCAGATCGGCCCGGTTGGCCATGGCCAGCTTGTGCCCGCCGACGGCGAGGGCGCCGCGCGCCGGGTGGTCGGCGGCCACGATCATCAGTCGGCCGCTGTCGCCGATCAGCGGGCGGCGGACCCGGCGGGCGGCCGCCTCGGCGATGGCCTCCGGGTGGCGGCTCCGCACCGTCACGAGGTCGGAGATGCTGATGCTCAAAGCAGGGTCCTCTCTATTTTGAGGGCTCGGTTCGCCGGAAGAGCGGGGGTGCCCGAGCGCCGGAGGCACCCCGCGGGCGCGCCGCGTCGCTACTGGCTGAGCAGGGCGTCGACCTCGGCTTCCGTCGGCATCGCGGAGGAGCAGGCGAGGCGGGACGCGACGATCGCGCCCGCCGCGTTGGCGTAGCGCATGATCCGCTCCGGGTCCCAGCCCGCCAGCAGCCCGTGGCACAGGGCGCCGCCGAAGGCGTCGCCCGCGCCGAGGCCGTTGACGACGTCGACCGGGACGGGCGGGACCTCGGTGGCGGTGCCGTCACGGTGCACGGCGAGGACCCCCTTGGGGCCCTGTTTGACGACGGCCAGCTCGACCCCCGCGTCCAGCAGGGCCTGGGCGCATGCCTTCGGCTCCCGTACACCGGTGGCGATCTCGCACTCGTCCACGTTGCCGACGGCGACGGTGGCGTGGCGCAGGGCCTCGGCGTAGAAGGGGCGCGCCGTCTCGGGGTCCTTCCAGAACATGGGGCGCCAGTCGAGGTCGAAGACGGTGATGCCGCTCTTGGCGCGGTGGGCGAGGGCGGTGAGGGTGCTGCCGCGGCTGGGCTCCTCGCTGAGGCCGGTGCCGGTCATCCAGAAGATCCGGGCGGCGCGGATCGCGTCGAGGTCCAGCTCGCCGGGGTGGATCTCCAGGTCGGGGGCCTTGGGGCGGCGGTAGAAGTAGAGCGGGAAGTCGTCGGGCGGGAAGATCTCGCAGAAGGTGATCGGGGTCGGGTAGTCCTCGACCGGCGTGACGAAGCGGTCGTCCACGCCGAATCCCTGGAGTTCCTGGTGGATGTACTCGCCGAAGGGGTCCGCCCCGGTGCGGCTGATCACCGCGGAGCGGTGGCCGAACCGGGCCGCGGCCACCGCGACGTTGGTCGCCGAGCCCCCCAGGAACTTTCCGAATGACTCGACCTGCGGCAGCGGCACTCCGGTTTGCAGCGGGTAGAGATCCACTCCGATGCGGCCCATCGTGATCAGGTCGTACGGCTCACTCATGCGTGCCCCTTCGGGAAAGACGCAGCTCAGGGTTGTCGTGGCGAACACCGGGTCCCGCCCGGCCCCTTCAGGTCTAGACGCGTTCACAGCCCCCTGTCAAGCATTTGTCATTACATTCGGACGTAACCACGAGACCCGCTCTGGGGCGCGTTATGGTCTCGTTACGTCCAGATGAAATGTTGTCATGACAAACCCTTGACAGGTAGTGGCCGCGAGGAGTTGGCTCCCCCTCATGCAACGGCTGTGTTAACACCGGACCTGGCTTGAGAGGTGCTGGAACAGATGGACCTCAGATTCGACCGACGCCGCAGAGCGGGACTCACCACCATCGCCGCCGTAACGGTTCTCCTCGCAACGGGGTGCAGCAGTCAAGGGGGCAAGAAGGCCCAGGACGAAGCGGACGACATCTCCGCGGGCAAGGCCAACACCCCCCGGCTGAAGATCGCGATGATCACCCATGCCGCTCCGGGTGACACCTTCTGGGACACGGTCCGCAAGGGCGCCAAGGCGGCCGCGGCCAAGGACAACGTCGATCTGGTCTACTCCAGCAATCCCAACGGCGGCGACCAGGCCAACCTCATCCGGAACGCGATCAACCAGAAGGTCGACGGCATCGCCGTCACGCTGGCCAAGCCCGCCGCGATGAAGGGCGCGATCGCCAAGGCCGAGAAGGCCGGGATCCCCGTCGTCGGCTTCAACTCCGGCCTCGAGGACTGGAAGTCCCAGGGGCTGCTCGAATACTTCGGCCAGGACGAGAACCTCGCCGGACAGGCCTTCGGCAAGCGCCTCAACCAGGTGGGCGCCAAGCACAACATCTGTGTCATCCAGGAGCAGGGCCATGTCGCCCTGGAGGCCCGCTGCGCGGGCGTGAAGAAGACCTTCAAGGGCAAGACGGACACCCTCTACGTCAACGGGACCGACATGCCGTCGGTCAAGTCCACGATCTCCGCCAAGCTCAAGCAGGACTCGAGCATCGACTACGTCGTCACGCTCGGCGCACCGTTCGCACTGACCGCCGCGCAGTCCGCCGAGCAGTCGGGCGGCAAGGCCAAGGTCGCCACCTTCGACCTCAACAAGGACCTCATCGCCGCCGTCCAGAGCGGGGACGTGCAGTTCGCGGTGGACCAGCAGCCGTACCTCCAGGGCTATCTGGCCGTCGACTCCCTGTGGCTCTACAAGAACAACGGCAACTTCAGCGGCGGCGGCGAGAAGCCCGTGCTGACCGGACCCGCGTTCGTCACCAAGGACAACGTGGAGAAGATCGCCAAGTTCGCCCAGAAGGGCACGCGGTGATCCGGCCATGACCCAAGCTGCCCCACCCGCCGCCGCCATGCCACCGGCATCCCCGGCGGCGCGCCCCAAGAGCCGCACCGCCGAACGCTCGCTGGCCCGCCGGGCCCTCGCCCGGCCGGAGATCGGCGCGCTGGTCGCCGCCGTCGGCGTCTACATCTTCTTCTTCACGGTCGCCCCGACCTTCCGCCAGGCGGACTCGTTCGCCACCGTGCTCTACCAGGGCTCGACCCTGGGCATCATGGCGCTCGCCGTCTCCCTGCTGATGATCGGCGGCGAGTTCGACCTGTCGGCCGGTGTCGCCGTCACCTCCTCGGCGCTGGCCGCGAGCATGCTCAGCTTCCAGCTCACCGCCAACGTCTGGGTCGGCGTCGGGGTCGCCCTGGTCATTTCGCTCGCGGTGGGCCTGATCAACGGCCTGCTGCTGATCAAGACCGGGCTGCCCAGCTTCCTGGTCTCGCTCGCCAGCTTCCTGATGCTCCAGGGCCTCAACCTGGCCATCACCAAGCTGCTGACCGGCAACGTCGCCACCAACACCATCAACGACATGGACGGCTTCGAATCGGCCAAGGCGGTCTTCGCCTCCGAGATCCCGGTCTTCGGCGTCGATCTGAACATCACCGTGGTGTACTGGCTGGCCTTCGCGGCCCTCGCCACCTGGGTCCTGCTGCGCACCAAGTTCGGCAACTGGATCTTCGCGGCCGGCGGCTCCAAGGAGAGCGCCCGGGCGGTCGGCGTCCCCGTGAACCTCACCAAGATCGCGCTGTTCATGACCGTGGGCTTCGCGGCCTGGTTCGTCGGCATGCACCTGCTCTTCGAGTACAACACCGTGCAGGCCGGTGAGGGCGTCGGCAACGAGTTCTACTACATCATCGCGGCCGTGATCGGCGGCTGTCTGCTCACCGGCGGCTACGGCTCCGCGATCGGCGCGCTCCTCGGCGCGTTCATCTTCGGCATGGTCAACCAGGGCATCGTCTACGCCAACTGGAACCCGGACTGGTTCAAGTTCTTCGTCGGCGTGATGCTGCTGCTCGCCACGCTCGTGAATCTGTGGGTGCGCCGTCAGGCCGCCAGGAGGTGATGGGAATGACCGCCAACGACCTCACGAAGCCCACCTCCGCCGCCGAGGGCGCGACGGAGCCGGTCGTCCAGCTCAAGGGCGTCGGCAAGCTCTACGGCAACATCCGGGCCCTGGAGGGCATCGACCTCGACGTCCGGCCGGGCCAGGTGACCTGCGTCCTCGGCGACAACGGCGCCGGAAAGTCCACCCTCATCAAGATCATCTCCGGGTTGCACCAGCACGACGAGGGCGAGTACGTCGTCGACGGCAAGCCGGTGCGGCTGCACAACCCGCGCGAGGCCCTCGACCTCGGCATCGCCACCGTCTACCAGGACCTGGCCACGGTGCCCCTGATGCCGGTGTGGCGGAACTTCTTCCTCGGCTCCGAGCTGACCCGCGGCCCCTGGCCCATCCGGCGGCTCGACATCGAGCGGATGAAGGAGACCACCCATGCGGAGCTGTCCGCCATGGGCATCCACCTGGACAACCTGGAACAGCCCATCGGCACCCTCTCCGGGGGCCAGCGGCAGTCCGTGGCCATCGCGCGGGCGGTGCACTTCGGCGCCAGAGTGCTGATCCTGGACGAGCCCACCGCAGCGCTGGGCGTCAAGCAGTCGGGCGTCGTCCTGAAGTACATCGCGGCGGCCCGCGAGCGGGGCCTGGGCGTCATCTTCATCACCCACAACCCGCACCACGCATACATGGTCGGCGACCACTTCTCGGTGCTGAGACTCGGCGCCCTGGAGCTGAACGCCGCCCGGGACGACGTCAGCCTGGAGGAACTCACCAACCACATGGCCGGCGGTACCGAGCTGGCCGCTCTCAAGCACGAACTCGCGCAGGTGCGCGGGGTCGATGTGGAGGAGCTTCCCGAGGTCGTCAACAGCCCCTCGTCCTGACATCCGAGCTCTCTCGGCCTGACCTTACGTCCGAATGTCCTGACGAAGTCTTGACGGCCCCCTGTCCGGCCCGTAAAGCTGCCCAAAACAGCATGAAACGCGGGCCCCGACCACCACCACGAGCAAGCGACCCGCACTGCCCCCTTCCCCGGTCTCCACGACCGGCGAGAGGAGACCCTCTTCCATGACTGCCGCCGCCTCCCCCGTACCCGCCCTGGACCGCATCCGGGTCGGCTCGGCCCCCGACTCGTGGGGGGTGTGGTTCCCCGAAGACTCGCAACAGGTCCCCTGGCAGCGCTTCCTCGACGAGGTCGCGGAGGCCGGCTACGAGTGGATCGAGCTGGGCCCGTACGGCTATCTGCCGACCGACCCCGCCCGGCTCACCGAGGAGATCACCCGCCGGAACCTCACGGTCTCGGCGGGCACGATCTTCACCTCCCTGCACCGCGGCCCCGAGGTCTGGGACGCCACCTGGGAGCACGTCTCCCAGGTGGCGGAGCTGACCCGGGCCATGAACGCCAAGCACCTCGTGGTCATCCCCTCCTTCTGGCGCGACGACAAGACCGCCGAGATCATCGAGCCGCCCGAGCTGACCGCCGAGCAGTGGCGCCACCTGTCCACCGGCATGGAGCGCCTCGGCCGTGAGGTGCGCGAGCGCTTCGGGCTCGACATCGTCGTCCACCCGCACGCCGACACCCACATCGACGGCGAGGAGAACGTGGCCCGCTTCCTGGACGCCACCGACTCCGACCTGGTCAACCTCTGCCTGGACACCGGCCACTACGCCTACTGCGGCGGGGACAGCGTCAAGCTGATCGAGACCTACGGCGAGCGCATCGGCTACCTCCACCTCAAGCAGGTCGACCCGGAGATCCTGGCCGACGTGGTCAAGAACGGCGTGCCGTTCGGCCCGGCCGTGAAGCGCGGCGTGATGTGCGAGCCGCCCAAGGGCGTTCCGGAGCTGGAACCGGTCCTGGCGGCCGCCCAGAAGCTGGACGTGGACCTGTTCGCCATCGTCGAGCAGGACATGTACCCCTGCCCGCCCGACCAGCCGTTCCCGATCGCCGAGCGCACCCGCCGCTTCCTGCGCTCCTGCGGCGCCTGACCTTCCGCCTCCCCCGCTCCCTTCGATCCTCCGAACGCGCAGAAAGAGAAGAGAGACACCTATGACCCAGCAGGGCACGCTCGGGATCGCCGTCATCGGGACCGGCAAGATGGGCGCCGACCACGTCCGCCGCATCAGCGACGTGATCAGCGGCGCCCGGGTGGCGGCCGTGGTGGACATCGACGAGGCCCGCGCCAAGGCCGTCGCCGATCTGTCCGAGGGCTGCCAGGCGTTCACCGACCCGGCCGCCGCCATGGCCGCGCCGGGCGTGGACGCCGTACTGATCGCCTCGCCCGGCCCCGCGCACGAGGCCGCGCTGCTCAGCGCGTTCGAGCACGATCTGCCGGTGCTGTGCGAGAAGCCGCTGACCCCGGACTCGGAGTCCGCGCTGCGGGTGCTGGAGGCCGAGCAGCGGCTCGGTCACCGCCGTATCCAGGTCGGCTTCATGCGCCGCTACGACACCGAGTTCATGAAACTCAAGGCGCTGCTCGCCTCCGGCGAGCTGGGCCGCCCGCTGCTGATGCACTGCCGCCACCGCAATGCGTCGGTGCACTCGTACTTCACCACCGAGATGCTGATCAACGACTCGGTGGTGCACGAGATGGACCAGTCGCGCTGGCTGCTGGAGCAGGAGATCGCCAACGTCACCGTGCTCAAGCCGACCCCCAGCTCCAACGCCCCCGAGGGCCTGGCCGACCCGCAGCTGGTGATCTTCGAGACCACCGGCGGCGCGATCGTCAACGTCGAGATCTTCGCGACCTGCGGCTTCGGCTACCAGGTCCAGGCCGAGGCGGTCTGCGAGCGCGGCACCGCGCGCGTCGGCGACGCCCACGGCATGCTCGTCAACCGCCCCGGCACCTGGGGCGGCGAGATCGCCCCCGACTTCGTGGCCCGCTTCGAGGAGGCGTACGACCGCGAGGTGCAGGCCTGGGTCAACGCCACCAAGCGCGGCGAGGTCGAGGGCCCGAGCGCCTGGGACGGCTACGCCGCGGCCGCCGTATGCGAGGCGGGGGTGCGGGCGCAGGTCACGGGTGAGCGCACGCCCGTCGACATGATCGTGCGCCCGGCCTTCTACGCCTGACGCTCATGGGCGGGCCGGTCGCCGCCACGACCGGCCCGCCCCTCTTTGTGCCGCACCCTTCACGTTCTCCCTGTTGGAAAGGTTTCTCCTTCTCATGAAGATCGCCCTCGACCCGCATATGCTGCGCAAGGGGCCCCTGCTCGAACTCCCGGCCCTCGTCGCCGAGCTGGGCTTCGAGTACATCGAGCTGTCTCCCCGCGATGACTTCATCCCGTTCTTCAAGCACCCGCGGGTGGACGACGGCACGGTGCGGCAGTTCCGCAAGGCGCTGGACGCCGCCGGGGTGAAGATCTCCTCCGTACTGCCGCTGTTCCGCTGGTCCGGTCCGGACGAGGACGAGCGCCAGGCCGCCGTCCGCTACTGGAAGCGGGCCATCCAGATCACCGCCGATCTGGGCGTGGACAGCATGATCTCGGAGTTCAACGGCCGCCCCGAGGACCCCAGCCGCAGCGAGGGCCAGTTCTGGCGGTCGATCGAGGAGCTGCTGCCGGTCTTCGAGCGCGAGTCCATCCGGCTGACGCTGGAACCGCACCCCGACGACTTCATCGAGGAGGGGTACGAGGCGATCAACATGATCCGGGGCATCAACCACCCCCTGGTCTCCTACCTCTACTGCGCCCCGCACACCTTCCACCACGGCAATGACGCCCCCGGTCTGATCAAGCACGCGGGCGATCTGCTCACCCATGTGCATCTGGCCGACACCTTCGATCACACCGCGTCCTCGGGTCTGCGCTACATCATCAACCCGCCCGGTTCTGCGGCCCGTATCCACCAGCACCTGGACATCGGGCAGGGCGAGGTCGACTTCGACGCGCTGTTCGGCGCGCTGCGCGACAACAACTTCGACGGCACGCTGACCTCCTGCGTCTTCGCCTGGGAGGACCGGGCCCGCGAGTCGTCCGTGTTCATGCGCCGGAAGATCGACGAGTACCTCTCCTCCTGGAAGTAGCTGTCCTCCTGGAGGGAGGGGGACCGCACGTCACCCGCGGGTCACAGGCGTCACATCTCCGCACGTCTTACGTCACAGGTGTTCAACAGCCCCTAGCCGCCCGTCACCCGACGTCGTTCACCGGACACAGGCCGAGTGAAAGGGCGCGAGGGATGACCGATCGAAGGCTGTGGTCCTACAAGGAGATCGCCGCACACATCGGTGTGCAGACCGACACCGTACGGTCCTATCGCAAGCACGGTCACATGCCGCCCCCCGACTTGGTGGAGGGCGGCAAACCATATTGGTACGCGGATACGATCCGGGCCTGGGTGGCCCGCAGACCCGGCAACCGCCGCGCCCGGCGCGAGACCAAGGACTAGGGGGTGTCCGCAAAGTCCCGCCGGGCCCGCGACCTTGCGGACACCCCCGAGGGCGTGTCTCGCGCCCGGGCCGCGGGGGTCAGCGGATGCTCACCCGGTCCCGGTGGCGGCCCTTCCCCGGATCCGCGTCCGTATCCCCGCCCGCCTCCCCGGCAGCGTCGCCGGAGGAGCCGCCCGGAGCGTCACCGGAGGGGGCGTCGGACGAGGGTGCGGATTCCCCTTCGCTCAGCCCGAACCGGGTGTGCAGCCGCCGCAGCGGGCCCGGGGCCCACCAGGTGGCCCGGCCGGTCAGCTTCATCACCGCCGGCACCAGCAGACTGCGCACCACCATCGCGTCCATCAGCACGGCCAGGGCGATACCGAGGCCGAGCATCTTGGTGTTGGTGACCCGCGAGGTGCCGATGGCCACCATGACCACGGCCAGGATCAGCGCCGCCGCCGTGATCAGCCCGCCGGTGCGCCGCAGTCCGAACTCCACCGCCGCCTCATGGTCCCCCGTGCGCTCGTACTCCTCCTTGATGCGGGAGAGCAGGAAGACGCCGTAGTCCATGGAGAGCCCGAAGGCGACGCAGAACATCAGCACCGGCAGGGTGGTCTCTATGTCGCCGGAGCTGGTGAAGGCCAGCAGCCCGGACAGATGCCCCTCCTGGAAGACCCACACCATGGCGCCGAACATCGCGGTGAGGCTGAGCGCGTTGAGCAGCACGGCCTGGAGCGGGATCAGCAGGCTCCCGGTGAGCAGGAAGACCAGCAGCAGGGTGACCGCGATGATGATCGCGCCTGCCCAGGGGGTGCGGTCGCCCAGGGACTCCTTGGTGTCCACCAGGACGGCCGCGGTGCCGGTCACCGAGGTCTGGAACGGGGGACTCTGGGCGCGGATGTCCCGCACCAGGTCCTGGGTGGCGGGCTCCACGGCCTCGCCCTTGGGCTGCACGCTGAGATACGCCGCGCCACCGGCGGTGCGTGCCGCCTCGGCCGGGCCGGGCTTGCCCACCTGGTGGCCGTCCGCGAAGCGACCGGCCGGGCTGTCCACCCGCAGCACCCCGGGAAGGGCGGAGACCTCGGCACTGTAGTCGGCGAGCGCCGCGGCGCCGGGCTTGCCCTCGGCGAGGATCTCCACCCCGCCGCCGGGTCCGCCCGCGAAGCCGTCCCGGATGTGCTGCTGGACCACGTGCGATTCGGCACTGGAGGGCAGCTGGCGGTCGTCCGCGGTGCCGAACTCCACCCGCAGGAAGGGCAGCCCCAGCGCCACCAGCCCGGCGACGGTAGCCAGCGCGAAGACCGGGGCGCGCCGCATCACCAGCCGGGCGAACCGCCCCCAGCCCGCGCCCGGTTCGACCCCCTCCGCGGCCGCTTCGGCGCGGCGGCCGCGGCGCAGCAGCCGGGTGAGGTCCCACTTGTTGACCCGGTCGCCGAGCAGCATGAGCGCCGCGGGCAGCACCACCAGGGCGGCGGCCGCGGCGATGAGCACCACGGCGATGCCCGCGTAGGCGAAGGATCGCAGGAAGTACTGCGGGAAGACCATCATCGCGGCGAGTGAGACGGCGACGGTCAGCGCCGAGAAGAGCACGGTCCGCCCGGCGGTGCGCAGGGTGGCGGCGACGGCCGGGAGGGTCTCCCCGCCCGCCGACAGCTCCTCGCGGAAGCGCCGCACGATGAACAGGGCGTAGTCGATGGCGAGTCCGAGGCCGAGCGCGGTGGTCAGGTTCTGCGCGAAGACCGAGACATCGGTGAACTCGGTGAGCACGCGCAGCACGGCGTCGGTGCCCAGGATCGCGATGACGCCGATGCCGAGCGGCAGCAGCGCGGCCACCGCGCTGCCGAAGACCATGACGAGCAGCACCAGGGTGACGGGCAGGGCCATCATCTCGGCCCGCAGCAGGTCTTCCTGAATGGTGGTCTGCATCTCCTGCTTGACCGCGACCGGTCCGCCGAGGGAGACCTCGACCGGTCCGTGCTGCCCGCGGTAGTCGGGGGCGATGCGCTCCAGCGCCTTGCCCGCGGCCGTCTCGTCACCGGTGATGCGCGCGGCGATGATCGCCTCGCCGCGGTCCTTGCTGCGCAGGGCGGACGCGCCGGTGTCCCAGTAGGAGGTGACGCCGGTGACCGACTTCTCGCCCGAGAGCTTCTTGGCGAGGGCCCGGGCCTCGGTGGCGACCGCCGGGTCGTCCACCTTCTTGCCGCCGCCGTCGACGAGCAGCAGGAGGTTGGGCTGGGAGGCGGGGAAGCGCTTCTCCAGCGCCTTGGTGGCGTACGAGGACTGGGACGCAGGGTCCTCCCAGCCGCCGCCGGAGAGCCGGTCGGCGACTCCGCTCCCGGCCACGACGGCGAGCGCCGTGAAGAGCAAGGCGACCAGCAAGGACAGCCGCGGCCTGGCGGTGACCAGGCGGGTCCATCCTCCGATCCGCTCGCCGGGCGGCCGATTGGCATCGGTCATGACGCGGTGTCCCCTTCACCTGTGCCCATGCGTCCGCCCCCGCTCGGGCAAGCGGGCAGGCAGGCAGCACGGGTCGCTGATTGCCACGGACTGGCAAACACGAGCGACCGCTCGCATTTCTCAAGAATGCGAGCGGCCACTCGTGTTTGTCAATCGCTCATGGGAAGCTGGGGATTGTGACCGAGAGCCAGGCAGCCCGACCCGCGAACCCCCGCCGCAGACAGGCGCGCGGCGAGCGCCGGATCCAGCAGCTGCTGGACGCCGCCGCCAGCGTCTTCTGCCGCACCGGCTACACCTCCGCGAGCACCAACGCGATCGCCCGCGAGGCCGGGGTCTCCCCCGGCACGCTGTACCAGTTCTTCCCGAACAAGGAGGCCATCGCCGTCGAGCTGGGCGACCGCCTCACCCAGCAGATGCGGGACACCCACGGCGTGGTCTTCACCGACGAGAACGCCGCGCTGCCGCTCGGCGAGATGCTGGACGTGGTCCTCGACCCGCTGATCGAGTTCAACTGCGCCAACCCCGTCTTCCTCACCCTGATCTGCTCCTCCGACACCCCGGGCACGGTCGCCGAGGAGCACGCGGCGCTGCACGCCGCACTTCAGACCCGGGTCGAGGAGCTGATCGGCACCTACGTCCCCGAGCTGGCCCCGGAGCGCCGCACGCGCATCGCGACCATGGCGTTCGCCCTGTTCAAGGCCGGGCTGGAGCTGATCCTCTCCCACGAGGGCGAGGACCGGGAGGCGTACATCACCGAGGTGAAGAACTGCCTCTACGGGTACCTGGCCCCCGTCATCGGCACCGAGGCGACATCCGCCCGGCACTGACCGCCACTGCGCACAGAACCGGCGCACTCCCGACTTCCGGGAATACCCCCTAGGGGTATAGAGTTGAGAGAGTCAGGAGGCGCTGCGCCAACCGGCGCCCCTCGCGTACCGTCAGCCACTCCCCCACAGAGGAGAAACCATGAGCTCCGAGGCGAACACCGTCACCGCCGTCTACCAGGTGACCGGCATGACCTGTGGCCACTGCGAGGGCGCCGTCGCCGAGGAAATCGGCGCCCTCGACGGTGTCAGCTCCGTCAAGGCCGTGGCCTCCACCGGCCAGGTCACCGTCGTCTCGGCCGCCCCGCTGGACGACGAGGCCGTCCGCGCCGCCGTCGACGAAGCAGGTTACGAACTCGCATGACCATCACGGCTCCCGCCGTCGGGCAGGAGGCGCGGGTCGAGCTGGCCATCGGCGGCATGACCTGCGCTTCCTGCGCGGCGCGCATCGAGAAGAAGCTCAACCGGCTGGACGGCGTCACCGCCACGGTGAACTACGCCACCGAGAAGGCCCAGGTGTCCTACGGCGACGGGATCGAGGTCGCGGACCTCATCGCCACGGTCATCAAGACCGGCTACACCGCCGAGGAGCCGCCCCCCGCCGAGCCCGAGCCCGCCGCCGCGGACAGCCCCGAGGCCGCGCCCGAGGCACCGGCCGGGCACGACCCGCTGCGCCACCGCACGCTCGTCTCGCTCGCCCTCTCCCTGCCCGTCGTGGTGCTGGCGATGGTGCCCTCGCTCCAGTTCGACAACTGGCAGTGGCTCTCCCTCACCCTCGCCGCGCCCGTCGTCGTCTGGGGCGGAGCGCCCTTCCACAAGGCCGCCTGGACCAACGCCCGGCACGGCGCGGCCACCATGGACACCCTGGTCTCCCTGGGCACCCTCGCGGCGCTCGGCTGGTCCCTGTGGGCCCTGTTCTTCGGCGACGCGGGCATGCCCGGCATGCAGCACGGCTTCGACGTCACCGTCACCCGCGCGAACGGCTCGTCCTCGATCTACCTGGAGGCGGCGGCCGGGGTGACCACCTTCATCCTCATCGGCCGCTATCTGGAGGCGAAGTCCAAGCGGCGGGCGGGGGCGGCGCTGCGCGCCCTGATGGAGCTGGGCGCCAAGGACGTCGCCGTCCTGCGCGGAGGACGAGAGGTACGGATCCCGGTGCGCGAACTGGCCGTCGGGGACCGCTTCGTCGTACGCCCCGGCGAGAAGATCGCCACCGATGGCACGGTGGTCGAGGGCAGCTCGGCCGTGGACGCCTCGATGCTGACCGGCGAGTCCGTCCCCGTGGACGTCGCGGCGGGCGACACGGTCGCGGGCGCGACCGTCAACACGGCGGGCCGCATCGTCGTGGAGGCCACCCGGGTGGGCGCCGACACCCAGCTGTCCCGGATGGCCCGCCTGGTGGAGGACGCGCAGAACGGCAAGGCCGAGGTGCAGCGGCTCGCCGACCGGGTCTCCGGTGTCTTCGTGCCGATCGTGCTGCTGATCGCCGTGGGCACTCTGCTGGTCTGGTGGCTGACGACGAACGACGCGACCGCCGCGTTCACCGCCGCCGTCGCCGTACTGATCATCGCCTGCCCGTGCGCCCTGGGCCTGGCCACCCCGACCGCGCTCATGGTCGGCACCGGCCGCGGCGCCCAGCTCGGCATCCTCATCAAGGGCCCCGAAGTGCTGGAGTCGACCCGCCGGGTGGACACCGTCGTCCTCGACAAGACCGGCACCGTGACCACCGGCAGGATGCGGCTGCACCAGATCATCCCGGCACCGCGCACCGGCGAGGACGAGCTGCTGCGGCTCGCGGGCGCGGTGGAGCACGCCAGCGAGCACCCCATCGCCCGCGCCATCGCGGACGGCGCGGCCGAGCGCACCGGAGCGCTCCCGGCGCCCGAGAGCTTCGAATCCGTGCCCGGGCTCGGCGTCCAGGGCGTCGTGGACGGGCACCCGGTGCTCGTCGGCCGCGACGCACTGCTCCGCCAGTGGGCCATCGACCTGCCGGAGGAGCTGGCCTCCGCCAAGGCCGCGGCCGAGGCGGAGGGCCATACGGCGGTCGCCGTGGCCTGGGACGGGCACGCCCGCGGCGTCCTCACCGTCGCCGACGCCGTCAAGGAGACCAGCGCCGAAGCCGTCGCCCAGCTGCGCGCCCTCGGCCTCACCCCGGTGCTGCTGACCGGCGACAACCGGCGCGTCGCCGAGACGGTCGCCCGCGAGGTCGGCATCGACGAGGTCATCGCCGACGTCCTGCCGGAGGACAAGGTCGACGTCGTGAAGCGGCTCCAGAACGAGGGCCGCACGGTCGCCATGGTCGGCGACGGAGTCAACGACGCCGCCGCCCTGGCCACCGCCGACCTCGGGCTCGCCATGGGCACCGGAACGGACGCGGCGATCGAGGCGGGCGACCTCACTCTCGTCCGGGGCGACCTGCGCGTGGCCGCCGACGCGATCCGGCTGGCCCGCCGGACCCTCGCCACGATCAAGGGCAATCTGTTCTGGGCGTTCGGCTACAACGTCGCCGCGCTGCCGCTCGCCGCGGCCGGTCTGCTCAACCCGATGATCGCGGGCGCCGCGATGGCGTTCTCCTCCGTGTTCGTCGTGAGCAACAGTCTGCGACTGCGTTCCTTCACGACATCCACGGTCTCCACCAAGTCCCCATAAGCCGCACAACACCCATACACAAGAGTCTCGATCTTTGAATCGAGGCTCTTGCCCTTTTACGCCCCCATATGGTTGGAGACGCAGATCACAGACAACCGAACGTAACCATTGAGGGGGGTCGCGAGTCTAATGGGGCGGTGAGGATACGTCTTGGGGGACGCATCCTGCTACGCGTGGCCGGGGCGACGTACTCGGGGAGCTTTGAGCGGCCCTCCCGTACGTACGCGTCCCGGCAGATCGCGTCCGTACGAGCCCGTACGGCCCTCTGAACGCCCGGGCCGGATCCCGTGGGGGGAATCCGAACCGGGACAAGGGAAGCGCCCCGCTCCGACCCGTGGGGGGATCGGCAGCGGGGCGCTTCTGGCTTTCTTCGGCGCCGCCCTGGCAGTGCTGGCTCAGCGCTGCTCGACCGGGATGAAGTCGCGCTCGACGACGCCCGTGTAGATCTGGCGCGGGCGGCCGATGCGGGAGCCCGGCTCCTTGATCATCTCGTGCCACTGGGCGATCCAGCCCGGCAGCCGGCCGAGCGCGAACAGCACGGTGAACATCTCGGTCGGGAAGCCCATCGCCCGGTAGATCAGACCGGTATAGAAGTCCACGTTCGGGTAGAGCTTGCGCTCCACGAAGTAGTCGTCGGCGAGCGCGTGCTCCTCGAGCTTGAGCGCGATGTCGAGCAGCTCGTCGGACTTGCCGAGCGCGGAGAGGACGTCGTGCGCCGCCGACTTGATGATCTTCGCCCGGGGGTCGAAGTTCTTGTAGACGCGGTGCCCGAAGCCCATGAGCTTCACGCCGTCTTCCTTGTTCTTCACCTTGCGGATGAAGGTGTCGACGTCGCTGCCGGACGCCTGGATGCCCTCCAGCATCTCCAGCACCGACTGGTTGGCGCCGCCGTGCAGCGGGCCCCACAGGGCGTTGATGCCCGCCGAGATGGAGGCGAACATGTTGGCCTGCGAGGAACCGACGAGCCGGACCGTGGAGGTCGAACAGTTCTGCTCGTGGTCGGCGTGCAGGATCAGCAGCTTGTCGAGCGCGCTGACCACGACCGGGTCGAGGTCGTACTCCTGCGCCGGGACGGAGAAGGTCATGCGGAGGAAGTTCTCCACGTAACCGAGGTCGTTGCGCGGGTAGACGAACGGGTGACCGACCGACTTCTTGTACGCGTACGCCGCGATGGTCGGCAGCTTGGCCAGCAGCCGGGTCGTCGACAGGTTGCGCTGCTTCTCGTCGAACGGGTTGTGGCTGTCCTGATAGAACGTCGACAGCGCGCTGACCACGGAGGACAGCATCGCCATCGGGTGGGCGTCACGCGGGAAGCCGTCGTAGAACCGTTTGACGTCCTCGTGGAGCAGCGTGTGGCGGGTGATGTCCTCACGGAACGCCGCCAGTTCGTCGACCGTCGGCAGCTCACCGTTGATCAGGAGGAAGGCCGTCTCCAGGAAGGAGGCGCGCTCCGCCAGCTGCTCGATGGGGTACCCGCGGTACCGCAGAATGCCCTGCTCACCGTCCAGATAGGTGATGCCGGACTTGTACGCGGCGGTGTTGCCGTAACCGGAGTCCAGGGTCACCAGACCGGTCTGGGCGCGCAGCTTGCCGATGTCAAAGCCCTTGTCGCCGACGGTGCTGTCGACCACCGGGTAGGTGTATTCGTCGTCTCCGTACCGCAGTACTACAGAGTTGTCGCTCACGTCATCCCTCACCGACGTCTGGTTCTCTTCCTCGAGGTGCCCTGACTCCCCCCACCTTCCCCTACTCGGGTGATGAGTGTGCACTCGGGGTCGACTGAAGGGCCTTTTGGCGGCACTCAGTGCCGCCTACACGGCCATCCTGCCCCGTTCGTCACCGTTCGGAAACCCTCTTGACACGCTCGACTCCTATGTCCCGCCGAGCCGGTGATCCAGCGCCGTACAGCGTCTGCCCGCCGAGACGGTACGCACCGCCTGCCCGAGCGCGCGGCGCGAGCCGACCAGCACCACAAGGCGCTTGGCCCGGGTCACCGCCGTGTACAGCAGGTTCCGCTGCAACATCATCCAGGCCCCGGTGGTCACCGGGATCACGACGGCCGGGTACTCACTGCCCTGGGAGCGGTGGATGGTCACCGCATAGGCGTGAGCCAATTCGTCCAGCTCGTCGAAGTCGTACGGCACCTCCTCGTCCTCGTCCGTCAGCACGGTCAGCCGCTGCTCGTCGCTGTCGAGGGAGGTGACGACTCCAACCGTGCCGTTGAAGACCCCGTTGGCCCCTTTCTCATAATTGTTGCGGATCTGCGTCACCTTGTCGCCGACACGGAAGACCCGGCCGCCGAAACGCCGCTCCGGGAGGTCCGGCCGGGCCGGGGTGATGGCCTGCTGCAACAGTCCGTTGAGCGTGCCCGCGCCCGCCGGGCCGCGATGCATCGGGGCGAGGACCTGCACGTCACGGCGGGGATCGAGGCCGAACTTGGCGGGCACGCGGCGGGCCGCGACGTCCACCGTGAGCCGCCCGGCCTCCTCCGTGTCGTCCTCCACGAAGAGGAAGAAGTCCGACAGCCCCTGGGTGATCGGCGGGGCCCCGGAATTGATCCGGTGGGCGTTGGTGACCACCCCGGACTGCTGCGCCTGGCGGAAGATCCGGGTCAGCCGGACGGCGGGCACCGGGCTGCCGTCGGCCAGCAGATCGCGCAGCACCTCCCCGGCGCCGACGCTCGGCAGCTGGTCCACATCCCCCACGAACAGCAGATGGGCGCCCGGCGGAACCGCCTTGACCAGCTTGTTGGCCAGCAGCAGATCGAGCATCGAGGCCTCGTCGACGACCACCAGGTCGGCGTCGAGCGGGCGGTCCTTGTCGTACGCCGCGTCCCCGCCGGGCTTCAGCTCCAGCAGCCGGTGCACCGTGGACGCCTCGGCCCCGGTCAGCTCGGCGAGCCGCTTGGCGGCCCGGCCGGTGGGGGCCGCGAGCACCACCTTGGCCTTCTTGGCGCGGGCCAGCTCCACCACGGACCGCACGGTGAACGACTTGCCGCAGCCGGGGCCGCCGGTGAGCACCGCGACCTTCTCGGTGAGCGCGAGCCGCACCGCCTGACTCTGCTCGGGAGCCAGGTCGGCGCCGGTGCGCTTCGCGAGCCAGCCCAGCGCCGCGCCCCAGTCCACGCCCTGGAAGGCGGGCAGCCGGTCCTCCTCGGTGCGCAGCAGCCGCCGCACCTGCCCGGCCAGCGAGATCTCGGCGCGGTGGAAGGGCACCAGATAGACCGCCGAGACCGGCTCGCCGCCCTCCGGGCCCGGCACCGGCTCGCGCACCACGCCCTCGTCCTCGGCCGCCAACTCGCCCAGGCAGTCGATGACCAGGCCCGTGTCGACCTGGAGCAACTTCACCGCATCGCCGATCAGTTGCTCCTCGGGGAGATAGCAGTGGCCCTGGTCGGCGGACTGGGACAGCGCGTACTGCAAACCGGCCTTGACCCGGTCGGGGCTGTCGTGCGGGATGCCGACCGATTGGGCGATCTTGTCGGCGGTGAGGAAGCCGATGCCCCAGACGTCGGCGGCCAGCCGATACGGCTCGTTCTTCACTATCGCGATCGACGCGTCACCGTACTTCTTGTAGATCCGCACCGCGATGGAGGTGGAGACGCCGACGCCCTGGAGAAAGACCATCACCTCCTTGATGGCCTTCTGCTCCTCCCAGGCCGCGGCGATCATCTTGGTCCGCTTGGGGCCGAGACCGGGGACCTCGATCAGCCGCTTCGGCTGCTCCTCGATGACATCGAGGGTGTCGATGCCGAAGTGCTCGGTGATCCGGTCGGCGATCCGCGGGCCGATGCCCTTGATGAGGCCCGAGCCGAGATAGCGCCGGATGCCCTGGACGGTGGCGGGCAGGACGGTCTGGTAATTCTCGACGGTGAACTGTTTGCCATATTGCGGATGGGAACCCCAGCGGCCCTCCATCCGCAGCGACTCCCCCGGCTGCGCGCCCAGCAGCGAGCCGACGACGGTCAGCAGATCGCCCGAGCCGCGGCCGGTGTCGACCCGGGCGACCGTGTACCCGTTCTCCTCATTGGCGTAGGTGATCCGTTCCAGAACCCCTTCGACCACCGCGAGTTTGAGCATGCACCGACCGTACCGCCGGGGGCGGACACCGGGCCGGGGCGACGAGCGGGCCTGTGGATAACCCGGCGCGGGCGGGAGGGCGGCGAGGCGGCACATCAGACAGAGCGGAACATCACGATCCGGTTGCGGCCCGTTCCGGCATCTTGCCCCGCCCTCGTGTAATCGATTCCAATCTCCCTCGGCGTCATCGATGTAATCGATTCCACGAGGAGGTGGGGCGATGCCGGCCATCAAGGACGTGGCGCAGCGCGCCGGGGTCTCCGTCGCGACGGTCTCCCGGGTGCTCAACGACCACCCGGCCGTCCGTACGGACACCCGGGACAAGGTGCTCGCCGCCGTCGCCGACCTCGGCTACCGGCCCAACGCCGTCGCCCGCTCGCTGCGCACCCATCAGACCCGCGCCCTCGGGCTGGTCATCAGCGACGTGCTGAACCCGTTCTTCACCGAACTGGCCCGCTCCGTCGAGGACGCGGCCCGGGACCGGGGCTACAGCGTGGTCATCGGCAACGCCGACGAGCGGCCCGACCTCCAGGACCACCACGTGCGCACCCTGGTGGACCGCCGCATCGACGGCCTGCTGGTCAGCCCCACCGACGGCGGCTCCCCGCTGATGCTGGACGCCGCCCGCACCGGGACGCCCATGGTCTTCGTCGACCGCTGGATCGAGGGCGAGGGACTGGACGAGGTGCCCGTCGTCCGCACCGACGGCGGCGGTGCGGTCCGCGATCTGGTGGCCCATCTGCACGCCCTCGGCCACCGCCGGCTCGCCATCATCGCGGGCCCGGCCGCCACCACCACCGGGCGCGAACGGGTGGACGCCTTCCGCTCCGCCCTGCGCGAGTTCGGCCTCGCCCTGCCCGCCGATTACATCGGCCAGGGCGACTTCCAGGCCGACAGCGGGCGACGGGTGACCGCCCGCTTCCTCGATCTGCCCCGGCCCCCGGAAGCGATCTTCGCCGCCGACAATCTGATGGCGCTCGGCGCGATGGACGAGATCCGCTCGCGCGGGCTGCGGGTGCCCGACGACGTGGCGCTCGCCGCGTTCGACGACATCCCGTGGTTCGTCCACACCGATCCGCCGATCACCGCCATCGCCCAGCCCACCGGCGACCTCGGCCACGCCGCCGTCGGCGCGCTGATCGACCGCATCGAGGGGCGGCCCGCCGCATCGGTGACCCTGTCCGCCCGCCTGGTCCCCCGCCGCTCCTGCGGCGAGCCCGAAGGGAGCACGCCATGACCACGACGCCCAGCCCCGAGCCGGAACCGGCGCCGCCTGCATCCGCGGACCAGCCCGCGCACGCGGGCGACGGGGCGGAGATCCTGCGGATGGAGGGGGTCCGGAAGACGTTTCCGGGTGTGGTCGCGCTGGACGGCGTCGACTTCGACCTCCGCCGGGGCGAGGTGCACGTCCTCCTCGGCGAGAACGGCGCGGGCAAGAGCACGCTGATCAAGATGCTGTCCGGGGCGCACCGCCCCGACGGGGGACGCGTCCTGGTCGACGGCAGCCCGGTCCGTATCCAGGGGGCGCAGGACGCCGAGCGGTTGGGCATCGCCACCATCTACCAGGAGTTCAACCTCGTCCCCGACCTCAGCGTCGCCGAGAACATCTTCCTGGGCCGCCAGCCGCGCCGCTTCGGCGTCGTCAACCGCACGAAGATGGACGAGCGGGCAGCCGAACTCCTCGCCCGCGTCGGCGTGGACGTCTCCCCCCGGACCCGCATCCGTGACCTCGGGATCGCCCGGCTCCAGATGGTCGAGATCGCCAAGGCGCTCAGCCTGAACGCCCGCGTTCTGATCATGGACGAGCCGACCGCCGTGCTCACCACGGAGGAGGTCGACAAGCTCTTCCGGATCGTCCGCACGCTGCGCGCGGACGGGGTGGGCGTCGTCTTCATCACCCACCACTTGGAGGAGATCGCCGCCCTGGGCGACCGCGTGACCGTCCTGCGCGACGGCCGCAGCGTCACCCAGGTCCCGGCCGCCACCGATCAGGACGAGCTGGTGCGGCTGATGGTCGGGCGGTCCATCGAGCAGCAGTACCCGAGGGAGCGCCCCGCGTCCGAAGACACCGGCGAGAGCGACGGCGCGCCGTTGCTGAAGGTCCGGGGGCTCGGCCGCGGCGGCAGCTTCCAGGACGTCGACTTCGACGTGCGTGCCGGGGAGGTGGTCGGCCTCGCCGGGCTCGTCGGGGCGGGCCGCACCGAGGTCGTACGGGCCCTCTTCGGCGCCGATCCGTACGACACCGGCACCGTCGAGGTCGCGGGCGTGCCGCTGCCCCGCCACGACGTGGTCGCCGCGATGGACGCCGGGATCGGCCTCGTACCGGAGGACCGCAAGGGCCAGGGGCTGGTCCTGGACGCGTCCGTACAGGAGAACCTGGGCCTGGTCACGCTGCGCGGCGCCACCCGCGCCGGGCTGGTCGACCGGGCCGGGCAGCGCCGGGCGGCGGAGCGCATCGCCGAACAGCTGGCGGTCCGGATGGCCGGGCTCGACCAGCAGGTGCGCACGCTCTCCGGCGGCAACCAGCAGAAGATCGTCATCGGCAAGTGGCTGCTCGCCGACAGCAAGGTGCTCATCCTCGACGAGCCGACCCGCGGCATCGACGTGGGCGCCAAGGTCGAGATCTACCAGCTCATCAACGAACTCACCGCGTCCGGCCACGCCGTCCTGATGATCTCCAGCGACCTCCCCGAGGTGCTGGGCATGAGCGACCGCGTCCTGGTCATGGCCCAGGGCCGGATCGCCGGGGAGCTGACCGCTCGGGAAGCGACCCAGGACGCCGTCATGGCCCTGGCGGTGAAGGACGTCAAGGGCGTCGAAGGAAGCACAGACGGCGCCGTCGAAGGAGTCGGCGTCAACGAAAAGGAGGGCTCCCGTGGCCACTGACACGCTCGCGTCCACGAAGGACCCCGGGGGCCCGGCCGTACTGCGCCGCGTGCTGCTCGACAATGGCGCGCTGAGCGCCCTGGTGCTGCTGGTGGCGGCCATGTCGCTGCTGTCCGGCGACTTCCTCACCACCGACAATCTCCTCAACGTCGGCGTGCAGGCCGCGGTCACCGCGATCCTCGCCTTCGGCGTCACCTTCGTCATCGTCTCCGCGGGCATCGATCTGTCGGTCGGCTCGGTCGCCGCGCTGTCCGCCACCGTGCTCGCCTGGTCGGCGACCTCACAGGGGCTGCCGGTGTGGCTCGCGGCGCTGCTCGCCGTCGCCACGGGCGTCGCGTGCGGCCTGGTCAGCGGGGCGCTGGTGTCCTTCGGGAAGCTGCCGCCGTTCATCGCCACGCTCGCGATGCTGTCGGTCGGGCGGGGCCTCGCCCTGGTCATCTCGCAGGGCAGCCCCATCTCCGTCCCCGACTCGGTGTCCGGCCTCGGCGACACGCTCGGCGGCTGGCTGCCGGTCCCGGTGCTCGTGATGGTCGCGATGGGCCTGATCACCTCCGGCGTGCTGGGCCGTACGTACGCGGGCCGCGCGATGTACGCGATCGGCGGCAACGAGGAGGCGGCCCGGCTCTCCGGCATCCGGGTGGGCCGTCAGAAGCTGGTCATCTACGCCCTGTCCGGCGGCTTCGCCGCGATCGCGGGCATCGTGCTCGCCTCCCGGCTCTCCTCCGCGCAGCCGCAGGCGGCGGTCGGCTACGAACTGGACGCGATCGCCGCGGTCGTCATCGGCGGCGCGAGCCTGTCCGGCGGAGTCGGCAAGGCGTCCGGCACGCTCATCGGCGCGCTGATCCTGGCCGTGCTGCGCAACGGGCTCAACCTGCTGGAGGTCTCCGCCTTCTGGCAGCAGGTCGTCATCGGTGTCGTCATCGCGCTCGCGGTGCTGCTCGACACGGTGCGCCGGCGCGCCGGGGCCCGGCCCGCGGCACCGGGCGCTTCGGCGGGCGGACCCTCCGGTGGCGGCCGTAAGACGGCCATGAACGCCGGGAAGTTCGCGGTGGCCGCCGTGGTCGTCGCGGCGTTCGCCTTCGGCTCGTCGATGTGGCACTCCGGTTCGGACGGCGGCTCGAAGCCCAAGGTGGGGCTGTCGGTCTCGACCCTCAACAACCCCTTCTTCGTCCAGCTCAAGGCGGGTGCGCAGGCCGAGGCCAAGCGCGCGGGGATCAGCCTCACCGTCACCGACGCCCAGAACGACGCCTCCCAGCAGGCCAATCAGATACAGAACTTCACCAGCCAGAACATGAAGTCGATCATCATCAACCCGGTCGACTCCGACGCGGCGAGCCCGTCCGTGAAGACCGCCAACAAGGCCGGTATCCCGGTGCTCGCCGCCGACCGCACGGTCAACAAGGCGGACGTCGAGTCCCTGGTGGCCTCCGACAACATCGCGGGCGGAAAGCTCGCCGCCAAGACGCTGGCCGAGCGGCTGGGCGGCAAGGGCAAGATCCTGGTACTCCAGGGCGTCGCCGGTACGTCGGCCTCGCGCGAGCGCGGCCAGGGCTTCGCGGAGGGGCTGAAGGCGTACCCGGGCATCAAGGTCGTCGGCAAGCAGCCCGCGGACTTCGACCGCACCAAGGCCCTGGACGTGACCACCAACCTGCTCCAGGCCCACTCCGGTGTCGACGGCGTCTTCGCCGAGAACGACGAGATGGCGCTCGGCGCGATCAAGGCGCTGGGCTCCAAGGCGGGCAAGTCCGTCAAGGTCGTCGGCTTCGACGGCGAACCGGACGGCCTCAAGGCGGTGAAGAACGGCACGCTCACCGCGACCGTCGCCCAGCAGCCCGAGGAGTTGGGGCGGCTGGTCGTACGGAACGCGATCAAGGCCGCGAAGGGTCAGAAGATCGCCGGGGCGGTCAAGGTCCCGGTGAAGGTCGTCGAGGCGAAGTGACCGTCCGCCGACACGGGACGGCTGACAGGTGTCGGCTGACACGTGATAGCTGACAGGTATTGGCTGACACGTGACGGCTGACACCTGACACCTGACAGCTGACATGTGACACCTGACAACTGACATGTGACGGCTGACACCTATCAGCTGACGGCTGACAAAATCGCCCGTCTGAAAGGACATACCGCATGCACGACTACGACCTGCTGGTCGTGGGGTCGGCCAACGCCGATCTGGTGGTCGGCGTCGACCGCCGTCCCGGGGCCGGGGAGACCGTCCTCGGCTCCGACCTGGCCGTCCACCCGGGCGGCAAGGGCGCCAACCAGGCCGTCGCCGCCGGTCGCCTGGGAGCCCGTACGGCCCTGCTGGCCCGGGTCGGCGACGACGACCACGGCCGACTGCTGCTGGACTCGCAGCGGGCCGCCGGGGTCGACACCGTCGGCGTCCTGGTCGGCGGCGCGCCCACCGGGGTCGCGCTGATCACGGTGGACCCCTCGGGCGACAACAGCATCGTGGTCTCCCCCGGCGCCAACTCCCGGCTCACCCCCTCGGACGTGCGCGACGCCGGCAGCCTGCTGGCCGCCGCCCGCGTCGTCTCGCTCCAGCTGGAGATCCCGCTGGAGACGGTCGCCGAGGTGGTGCGCGCGGCGAGCGCGGGCTTCGGCGACCGGCCCGGGCCGCGCGTGGTGCTCAACCCCTCGCCGCCCGCGCCCCTGCCCGCCGATGTGCTGGCCGCGTGCGATCCCCTCGTCGTCAACGAGCACGAGGCGCGGTATCTGCTGGGCGACCATCCGGACGGGGACGCCACCGACCCCGAGGCGTGGGCGGCGGCGCTGCTGGCGCGCGGCCCGCGCTCGGTGGTGGTCACCCTGGGCGGCGCGGGCGCGCTCGTCGCCGACCGCGACCGTATGGTGCGGATCCCCAGCCTGCCGGTCGAGGCCGTGGACACCACCGGCGCCGGTGACGCCTTCACCGGTGCGCTCGCCTGGCGCCTGGGCGTCGGCGACGAGCTGGAGACCGCGGTCCGGTACGCCGTGCGCGTCGGCGCGGCCGCGGTGACCCGGGCCGGGGCGCAGGTGTCGTTCCCGACCGCCGACGAGGTGGCCGCCCTGTGAAGCGTGCGGGGATCCTCAACCGCCACCTGAGCGCGGGACTGGCGCTGCTGGGCCACACCGACACGGTGATGGTGTGCGACGCGGGCCTGCCGATACCGTCCTCCGGTCCCCTCGTCGTCGACCTCGCCTTCAGGGCGGGGGTGCCGTCCTTCGAGCAGGTGCTGACCGGGCTGCTGGACGAGCTGGTGACCGAGGGGGCCGTCGCGGCGCAGGAGGTGAGCGAGTACAACCCGGCGGCGATGGCCCTGCTCGACTCCTACTTCCCGTACCCCGCGCTGGACCTCGTGTCGCACGAGGAGCTGAAGGCCCGTACGGCCACGGCGAAGCTGGTCGTGCGGACCGGCGAGGCGCGGCCGTACGCGAACGTGCTGCTGCGCTGCGGCGTGCCGTTCTGAATTCAACCGGTGCGGCAACCGGTGCGGCGTCGGCGAAATACATTCAACGGCAACGTGAATTAGCACAATCCGGCTCGCGGTTGACGAGGCTGGCGATTCGATCACCGAATACGGCGGCCTGTCAACCGCCCTCGGCGGCACCGCCGCCCTTTCGCCATAAGTGAGTTCTTTGTCACGCGGACCAACTGGCCGGTAAGAAATCGGGGGGTCGCGCCGAAATGACTGATCGCTACACTCCCTCCACATGTGTAAGGCCAGCCGGAACCGCAAGCGACAGAAAATCCGTCTCATAGCCACATCTCGCCGCGCCCTGGTGGTGGCCACCGCGCCCGGCCCCGCGCCGGGCCGAAGACGGGTCGTCCGGGTCCTCCGCCGGGTGGCCCCGGGCGTCGGCGGATGAGCCGCAAGCCCAGACGTCGGCATGCCGCGGCCCGTGATCCGCGCGGGCACTGGCTGTTCCTGATCATCGTCCTCCCCGTGATGTTCGCCATGCTGATGTTCCAGGGGTGGACCGACAACGAGATCGACGCCGCGAAGACGCGGCGCCCCTGCACCACCCCCGTGCCCCGGGCCGTGGACAAGGGCGGCCCGGTCCTGCGCATCAAGGACGGCAAGGTGTCGTCCTCCTCGATGCCCGCACGCACCGTGGCGCTCACGTTCGACGGCGGCCCCGACCCCGTATGGACGCCGCGCCTGCTCGACCTGCTGCGCAAGCACCACGCGCACGCCACCTTCTTCCTCTACGGCGCCAAGGCGGCCGAGCACCCGGACCTGGTGCGGAAGATCCGCGCCGCGGGCCATGAGATCGGGTCGAACACCTACACCGGCGCCGACCTGGGCACCTCGTCATCCGCCCGCACCGGTCTCGAGCTGTCGCTCACGCAGTCGGCGCTGGCGGGCTCCTCGGGCGTCCGCACCGGGCTGCTCCGGATGCCCCAGACGACCGCGATGGACACCCTGTGCGGCGCCGAGTGGAAGGCGGCGCAGCGCGTCGCCGCGGACGGATACACCCTGGTCACCGCCGATCAGTGGTACCGCAAGCCGTCGCAGGGCGCGGTCCGGCAGTTCAGCCAGAACGAGACGGCGTACCAGGAGGCGAAGAAGCTGCTCGGCGACCGGCGGGTCGACCGGTTCACCACCGTGACCGCCGGGGTCGGGGCGCCCTCGGGCGACACCCCGGCGTCCCTGTGGGAGCGCGCGGAGGGCAAGGCGCTGCTCTGGGCCGGTGCCATCGGGCGAGCGTTCACCAGCGCCATGGCCTGGGTGCTCGCGATCGCCGGTGCGCTGGGCCTGCTCCGGCTGGTCACGCTCGTCTTCTTCGCCCGCGCCCACGTCCGGCGGCTGACCCGCTTCCGCCCCGGCTCCCCCTGGCTGCGCGAGGTCAACGACCCGGTGACGGTGATCGTCCCCGCGTACAACGAGGAGGCGGGCATCGAGGCCACCGTCCGTTCACTGCTGGCCTCCACCCATCCGTATCTCCAGGTCGTCGTGGTCGACGACGGGTCCACGGACCGGACGGCGGACCTCGCCACCTGGATCGACGACCCCCGGGTGTCGGTGATCCGGCAGGTCAACTCCGGCAAGGCGGCCGCCCTCAACACCGGTCTCGCACACGCGGCGCACGACATCGTGGTCATGGTCGACGCCGACACCGTCTTCGAGGCCGATGCCATCCACCAGCTCATCCAGCCGCTCGCCCACCCGGCCATCGGCGCGGTGAGCGGGAACACCAAGGTCGGCAACCGGCGCAGCCTGCTGGGCCGGTGGCAGCACCTGGAGTACGTCTTCGGGTTCAACCTCGACCGCCGCATGTTCGAGGTGCTGGAGTGCATGCCGACCGTCCCCGGCGCCATCGGCGCCTTCCGGCGGGACGCGCTGATGGGCGTCGGCGGGGTCAGCGAAGACACCCTCGCCGAGGACACCGACCTCACCATGGCCCTGTGGCGGGCCGGCTGGCGGGTGGTGTACGAGGAGACCGCCGTCGCCTGGACCGAGGTGCCCACCTCGCTGCGCCAGTTGTGGCGGCAGCGCTACCGCTGGTGCTTCGGCACGCTCCAGTCCATGTGGAAGCACCGGAGGGCCGCCGTCGAACTGGGCCCGGCCGGGCGCTTCGGGCGCCGGGGGCTGTCGTACCTGGTCCTCTTCCAGGTGCTGCTGCCGTTGATCGCACCGGTCGTCGATCTGTTCGCCCTGTACGGTGCGCTCTTCCTCAGCCCCGTGCAGTCGGCCGGGATCTGGTTCGCGTTCCTCGCCGTCCAGCTCGTGTGCGCCGGATACGCGCTGCGGCTGGACGGGGAGCGGATGCGGTCGCTGTGGTCGATGCCGTTCCAGCTCTTCGTCTACCGGCAGCTGATGTACCTGGTGGTCATCCAGTCCGTGGTCGCCGCGCTGCTCGGCGCCCGGCTGACGTGGCACCGCATGCAGCGCTCGGGCACCGCCGCCCAGCAACTCCGGTCGAAAGATCATGAAGAACTGTCGTCTATTTGATGTAGGACTCGTGAACATGCAGACTGGCGCGCCATGAACGAGTGGGCGGACGGGCGGACCGACAGGAACCAGTACGGCGGCGGATACGGCGGCGGACCGGAGACGCCGCACGTCCTCACGGGCGAGGTGTGGGGCTACGGCGAGTACGTGCACCAGGCGCACCAGGCGCACCTGATGCCGCCGTCGAGCCCGTACGTGCCCCCGGCGGACCCGCCCGCCGCCACACCCCCGGCGGACCCGCTGACCTCCGCGGCACCGGCGAGCCCGCCGGCCTTCTCGTCCTCGGCGGCCACCGTGATCTCCATCTCCTCCCCGGCCGCCTTGGGGCGGCCGGGGATCCCGTCCCAGCGCGGGGGCGGGGCGGCGGGCTCCTCGGGCGGTGCGGGCTCCGGCGGAGGCCCGGCCCTCAGACGGAGACCGCCCAGGCAACCGGCCAGCCGGCGCCGCCGGATCGCGCGGGCGGTGGCCCTCCTGATCTCCGTACCGCTCGTGGCGTCCGCCGGCACCTACGTCTGGGCCGACAGCACGCTCGACCGCCAGGTCGACCTCGGCAAGGCCGCCGCGGACCACCCGCCGCGCGGCAAGGGCACCAACTACCTGATCGTGGGCTCCGACAGCCGCACGGGGCTGTCCGGCGCGGCCAAGAAGCAGCTGCACACCGGCTCCGCCGACGGCGGCCGCACCGACTCGATGATGGTGCTCCACACCGGTGCCCACGGCAGCACGTTGATGAGCCTTCCGCGTGACTCATGGGTGACGATTCCCTCGTTCATCCGCCCCGAGACCGGCAAGCACTACCGAGCGGCCCGGAACAAGCTGAACGCGGCGTACTCCCTCGGCGGCCCCGATTTGCTCATCCGCACCATCGAGCACAACACGGGTCTGCGCATCAACCACTATGCGGAAATAGGTTTCGCGGGATTCGTGGGCCTGGTGAACGCGGTTGGCGGCGTGGACATGTGCGTGGACAGGAATGTACGGGACGAGAAATCGGGCCTGAATCTGAAGAAGGGCTGTCACAACCTCGACGGCGCCAAGGCACTCGCATTCGTCCGGCAGCGCCACCAAGAGGCCGAGGGCGACCTCGGACGGTCCAAGAATCAACAGAAATTCCTCGCCGCGCTCGCCCGCAAGGCCGCCACACCGGGCGTCGCCCTCGACCCGTTCACGATGTATCCGACGATGCGCGCGGGGCTGGACACGCTCATCGTCGACAAGGGCATGGAGATGCCCGATCTCCTGTCGCTGTTCCAGGCGATGAAGGGCGTGACGGCCGGTGACGGGCAGCGGGTCAACGTCCCCGTCTCCAGCCGGGACTTCCGGACCTCGAAGGGCAGCGCCGTACGGTGGAACACCGCCCGGGCGAAGAAGCTCTTCGGCGAGCTGAGGCACGACCGGCCGGTGAGCCCCGACCTGCGCTAGGGGGACGTACGGACGTATTTCGAGGGGCCCGGTCCGTCGACCGAGCCCCTCGTTTCCCCCTCCACAGGGCTCCCTCTGAATCCCCCCGGATCCCCTCCCAGGAAGCCCGATGCCAGGTACGACCTGCCAGGGTCCGGAAGGGTTGCACGGTTTTCCGAAGTTATCGATCTGTGACCGCTCGGCCGCAGAACTCCGCCTCGATCACGTCGAAGTAGCGGGACGAGTCCGGGAGCCGGTCCCCGTTGGCGTTGAAGGTCAGCTGATGGGTGCCGTCCTCCGTGCCCACTACCGCCGACAGCGAGCCATTGGTACGGCCGGTCTTGCCCACCACCTTCACACCGCAGGACAGCGTGGCCGTCTCGACCCCGAGCCCGTACCCGATCCCTCCGTCCGAGGGCACCTCGTTCAGCATCTCGTCCAGCTGGGCGCGGGGCAGCAGTCGGCCGCGCATCAGGGCGCGGTCGAAGCGGTTGAGGTCATCGGCGGTGGAGATCAGTTCGCCCGCCGCGCCCAGCCAGCTCATGTTCTGCTCGGTGGCGTCGTGGACGGGGGCGCCGGGGGAGTCGTCGTGGAGCCAGGAGTACGCGACGGGGTGCGGATTCGGCATCTTCGGCCCGGTGCCGGGGAACGACGTCCCGCGGAGCTTCAGCGGCTTGATGATCCGCCGGGTGGCCTCCTGGGCGTAGGAGCGTCCCGTCGCCTTCTCGATGACCATCCCCGCGAGGACGTAATTGGTGTTCGAGTACGACGGCTTCCCGCCCGGTGCGGAGTGCGGCGGGTGCTTCATCGCGACGGCCACCAGGTCCTCGGGCGTGTAGGTGTCGTAGCGGTGCTCGGGGAAGCCGCTGCCGGAGGCGTTGACCTGGAAGTCCGGGTCCCCGGTGTAGCTGTAGAGGCCGCTGGTGTGGTTGAGCAGGCCGCGCAGGGTGATCTCGCTGCCGTCGTTCCCGTTGCCCCGCACCACCCCGGGCAGCCATGTCTCGACCGAGTCGTCCAGGCTCAGCCGTCCCTCCGCCTCCAGTTGGAGGAGGACGGTCGCGATGAACATCTTGGTGATGCTCGCCGCCCGGAAGTGGTCATCGGGCGACCGCTTCCGACCGGTGTCGGTGTCCGCGTACCCCGCAGACCCGAACCATGTCTCCCCGCCCTCCCGCACCATGGCCGCCACCCCGGGCATCCCGCCCTCCTCCACCCACCGCCGCAGCGCCTCCCGCGTCGCCTCGTGGCCATCCGCCGTGGCGGTGTGCGTGGCGGCGTGCGCGGGCGTGAGGGTGGCGGCGCCCACGGCCAGGCTCACCACCAGGGCGCATAAGCCGCTGCGTGCCGCTCTCTGTCTCATCCGTAGACCTCCCCGAGTCACCGGTGGGCCCATGTGGGCCCCCCGTGTTGGGAGTGACGCGAGCGGTGCCCCGGGGGTTGATCCAAGCGTGTCACTCAGCTTGCGGCCGAGGGCGGGCGGCCGGTACGGGATCGCGGTCAGCGCGCCTGGTAGCGGGCCGTGTGCTGGTCGGGTGGTGTGCCGTGGCGCTGGAAGCCGGATTTCTCCAGCACCCTGATGGAGGGCGGGTTCGACAGCTCCACGGTGGCGTGCACCGTGTGGACGCCCGGCGCGCCGAGCGCGAAGGCGGTGAGGGCGCGGGTGGCCTCGGGGGCGTAGCCGTGGCCTCGGCGGGAGGGCACGATGCCGTAGCCGATTTCGAGGGCGCCGTCGCTCGGCGGCCAGAACAGGCCGATCGAGCCGATTACCAGACCGGTGGCCCGCTCGATGATCTGACGGTGGCCGTACGGGCCCAGCCAGGCGGGGTGTTCGGCGAAGAGACCGGCGATGACCTGGTCGCCCTCGGCGGGGAAGTCACCGGCCCAGTGCGGCGGCCGGACGCCGTCCAGGACGGCGGTGACCTCGGCGGGGGTCCATGACCGCAGCACGAGGCGGTCGGTGGTCAGGTCGGGATACGTCGGTTGGGCAAAAGAGGACACGCGGTGCTCCTGATCGGTCGGACGAGGGCATGCTGATGAGGGCTGGTGGCAGCCATATTCATCAAGCTCCCTCGTCACCGATGAGCACGCGTCTCTCGCGCTGCGAAGACCCTAGCCACACTCCACCGTCCGCACAACGGAGTTCAGTCGCGGGATCAGTCGCAGCCCATGCATGTCGGGCGGCCGGGTCGCAGGCGGCGCTGGCCTCCGGGCCCCAGCCGGGGCGGTGCGGTGTCGGCGACCTTGAACGGGACCCTCAGCGGGCCGCTGTACGGGGTGGCCGGAGGAAGGTTGCGCGGGCAGCTGCTAGCTTCCGGAGACGTGAACGAGAGCATGAACGGCAACGTGAACGACAACGTCTACGTGGGCAACGCGGGCAAGGACGCGGCACTGGACCGGGGGTGGCTCCTCGGGCACTTCAAGGACGCCGACGACCCCCGCCACAGTGAAGACGTGGAGATCAAGTGGGGTGTCCACCCGCCCGGGGACGAGCGGGCGCGGTGGGTGAGGGGCGAGGCGCGGACGGCTCTGCTGGTGCTCATCAGCGGCCGCTTCCGCGTGGAGCTGCCCGGCCGCAGCGTTCTCCTGGAGCAGCAGGGGGATTACGTCGTGTGGGGGCGCGGAGTCGACCACTCCTGGTTCGCGGAGGAGGAGTCGGTGGTGCTGACGGTGCGGTGGCCGTCGGTGCCCGGATACGCGGTGCCGCCGGAGGACGAGGCGACGGCGGGCGACGGGCGTCAGGCGCCGTAGAGCCAGCTCCCGTACGCCGCCTCGTCGACCAGGCCGTACAGCCAGAACGCGGCGGGCGCCAGGACCAGGGCCATGACGCCGCAGCGGACCATGGCCGGGGCCATGATCGTGACGCCCTCCCACTGGCTGGTGATCGAGCGAAAGTCGCGCCACCGACGGATGTCGCCGCCGCAGCACGCCCAGAAGAACGCGCCGAACACGACGAACACCCCGCCGAAGACGAGCGCGAAGCCGCCGACGACCGCGATGAATTCCTCCCGGTCGCTGTGGTCGCCGACGCACCACATGGCGATCAGCAGGACGACGATCGACGCCAGTCCGTACAGCGCCCCGCGCAGCAGGACGTCACGCACCCGCAGCCGTGGCTGGATGATGTTGCGATCCCCCGAACTCATGGCCGCACCCTACCCGGCGCGACTACAGCACCAGCGCCCGGTAGCGGTCGGCCACCTCCGCCAGGACCTCGGCACCGTCGCGGGCCCAGAGGTCCGGGTTGAAGATCTCGACCTCGATGGGGCCGTCGAAGCCGGTCGCGTCGACCTGTTCGCGGAACCAGCGGAAGTCGACCGCGCCGTCGCCGAGTTGGCCGCGGCCCAGCAGCACGCCCTCCGGCAGCGGTGTGATCCAGTCGGCGAGCTGGAAGGAGGCGATGCGGTCTCCCGAGCCCGCGCGGGCGATCTGGGCGGCCACGGTGTCGTCCCACCACAGGTGGTAGGTGTCCACGACGACGCCGACCTGGTCGGCCGGGAAGCGTTCCGCCAGGTCGAGGGCCTGGGCGAGGGTGGAGACGACGCAGCGGTCGGAGGCGTACATCGGGTGCAGGGGTTCGATGGCCAGGCGGACGCCGCGCTCGGCGGCGTACGGGCCCAGCTCGCCCAGCGCGTCGGCGATGCGCTCGCGGGCGGCGAACAGGTCGCGGCTGCCGGACGGGAGGCCGCCGGAGACCAGGACCAGGGTGTCGGTGCCGAGGGTGGCGGCCTCGTCGATGGCGGTGCGGTTGTCGGCGAGGGCGGCGGCGCGTTCGTCGGGGTCGATCGCGGTGAAGAAGCCGCCGCGGCACAGCGACGTGACGGTCAGGCCCGCGTCGCGGATGAGCCGGGCGGCGGCCTCCACGCCGTACTTCTGGACCGGCTCGCGCCACAGGCCGACGCCCGTGACGCCCGCCTTGACGCAGCCCTCCGCCAGCTCCGGCAGCGACCACTGCTTGATCGTTTCCTGGTTGAGGCTCAACCGGGGCACGGCGTTCATTGGGCGACTCCATGGACGGACAGCAGGTGCTTCATACGGGACTCCGCCAGCGCCGGGTCCGGGAACAGGCCCAGTCCGTCGGCCAGTTCGTATGCCCGCGCCAGGTGCGGCAGCGAACGGGCCGACTGGAGGCCGCCCACCATCGTGAAGTGCGACTGGTGGCCCGCCAGCCAGGCCAGGAAGACCACGCCCGTCTTGTAGTAGCGGGTCGGGGCCTGGAAGAGGTGGCGGGAGAGTTCCACGGTGGGGTCGAGCAGGGCGCGGAAGCCCTCGGTGTCGCCGGTGTCCAGGCGGCGTACGGCCTCGGCGGCGAGCGGGCCCAGCGGGTCGAAGATGCCCAGCAGGGCGTGGCTGAAGCCGCGGTCGTCGCCCGCGATCAGCTCGGGGTAGTTGAAGTCGTCGCCGGTGTAGCAGCGCACGCCGTCCGGGAGGCGGCGGCGCAGGTCGATCTCGCGCTGGGCGTCGAGGAGGGAGACCTTGATGCCGTCGACCTTGTCGGGGTGGGCGGCGATCACGTCGAGGAAGGTGCGGGTGGCGGCGTCCAGGTCGCTGCTGCCCCAGTAGCCCTCCAGGGCCGGGTCGAACATGGGGCCCAGCCAGTGCAGGATGACCGGTTCGGCGGCTTGGCGCAGCAGGTGGCCGTAGACGTCGAGGTAGTCGTCCGGGCTCTTGGCGGCGGCGCACAGGGCGCGGGAGGCCATGAGGATCGCCTGGGCGCCGGACTCCTCGCAGACGGCGAGCTGTTCCTCGTACGCGGTCCGCACCTCGGCCGTCGTGCGGTCGCCGGGGGCCAGTTGGTCGGTGCCGACGCCGCAGGCGATGCGGCCGCCGACCGCCGTGGCCTCGGCCGCCGAGCGGCGGATCAGCTCGGCGGCGCCCGCCCAGTCGAGGCCCATGCCGCGCTGGGCGGTGTCCATGGCCTCGGCGACGCCGAGCCCGTGGGACCACAGGTGGCGGCGGAAGGCGAGGGTGGCGTCCCAGTCGACGGCGGCGGGGCTGTCGGGGCTGACGTCGGCGTACGGGTCGGCGACCACATGGGCGGCCGAGAACACGACGCGGGACGTCAAAGGGGCCCCCGTCGTCAGGGAGAGCGGCTCGGTGCGGGGCTCGTAGGGGCGGGTCGCGCCGCCCGGCCCGGGGAGGTGGAGGGTCACAGGCTCAGCTCCGGGACGTCGAGCCGGCGGCCCTCCGCCGAGGAGGCGAGGCCCAGCTCGGCGAGCTGGACGCCGCGGGCGCCGGCCAGCAGGTCCCAGCGCCAGGGCTCGTCGAGGGCGACGTGGCGCAGGAACAGCTCCCACTGGGCCTTGAAGCCGTTGTCGAACTCGTCGTTGTCCGGGATCTCCTGCCACTGGTCGCGGAAGGACTCGGTGGCCGGGAGGTCGGGGTTCCAGACCGGCTTGGGGGTGGCCGAGCGGTGCTGGACGCGGCAGTTGCGCAGGCCCGCGACGGCGGAGCCCTCGGTGCCGTCGACCTGGAACTCGACCAGCTCGTCGCGGTTGACGCGGACCGCCCAGGAGGAGTTGATCTGGGCGATGGCGCCGCCTTCGAGCTGGAAGATGCCGTAGGCCGCGTCGTCGGCGGTGGCGTCGTACGGCTTGCCCTGCTCGTCCCAGCGGTTCGGGATGTGGGTGGTGGCCTGGGCCTGGACGGTGCGGACGGGGCCGAACAGCTCGTGCAGGACGTACTCCCAGTGCGGGAACATGTCGACGACGATGCCGCCGCCGTCCTCGGCGCGGTAGTTCCACGAGGGGCGCTGGGCGCTCTGCCAGTCGCCCTCGAAGACCCAGTAGCCGAACTCGCCGCGGATGGAGAGGATCTTCCCGAAGAAGCCGCTGTCGATGAGCCGCTTCAGCTTCAGCAGCCCCGGCAGGAAGATCTTGTCCTGGACGACGCCGTGCTTGATGCCCGCGGCCTGGGCGAGCCGGGCCAGTTCGAGGGCGCCGTCGAGGCCGGTGGCGGTCGGCTTCTCCGTGTAGATGTGCTTGCCCGCCGCGATGGCCTTCTTGATGGCGTCCTCGCGGGCGGCGGTGACCTGGGCGTCGAAGTAGATGTCGACGGCCTCGTCGGCGAGCACGGCGTCCAGGTCGGTGGAGACGTCGGCGACCGGGTCGAGGCCGTGGCGCTCGGCCATGTCCTTCAGGACGTGCTCGCGGCGGCCGACGAGCAGCGGTTCGGGCCACAGCACGCTGCCGTCGCCGAGGTCGATGCCGCCTTGTTCGCGGATGGCGAGGAGCGACCGGACGAGGTGTTGGCGGTATCCCATCCGGCCGGTCACACCGTTCATGGCGATCCGCACGGTCTTGCGTGTCACGTGGCTTCGTCTCCTCACCAGAGTCACCAGAGGTCTCGTAGTCACCAAAGGTTCGTAGTAAGCGCTTCACAGTAAGCGCTTACTAATAGCTACGCTAACGGCCCCGGCCACCCCTGTACAGAGCGGGCACAGGGGCGGCACAGGGACGGTCAGCGCTTCATCGCAGGGTCAAGCGATAGGCGAGGGGCGAACGCCCGGTGATCAGCACGCGCAGCCCGGACACCGGGAGATCGCCGCCCATCCAGGTGTACCGCTCCCCCGGGTCCACCACGGCGGGCTGGCGCGGGCCGCTGCCGTTGCCCGGGCCGAAGGTGATCACATCATCGCCCGACGTGTAGGTCCCGTACCCCTTGACCAGCTGGTACGTGTCCTTCTGGCCGGGCACGGGCTCGACCCCGGTGAGGGTGCCGCCGCTGCGGAAACACAGTTCGAGGGCGAGCGGGACCGCGGACTCGCCGACCTCGACGTCCAGGTTCCAGCCGCCGTCCGCCTCGGCCGCCCGCACCTCGGTGTGCAGGGTGCGCCACTCCTTGGGGCGGTGCGGGAAGTCCATCGCGGACCAGAAGCGGCCGTCGTCGGTGAGCGGGTAGCGCCCGTCGGGGCGCCGGTGCTGCGGTGGCAGCGGCAGGTGGTATCCGGCGCGGATGTCCGCCCACAGCCGCCAGCCGTCCGCCGTGCGCTCGACGTTCTCGGCGCGGAAGTGGCCCAGCGAGAAGAACTGCGGGGACAGCCGCAGCGAGTCCAGGATCGCGGCGCCCTTGCGCCACTTGAAGAAGGTCGGGTTGGTGGACAGGCCCGAGGAGATGGCGTGGACGTCGGGGAAGTCCGTGCCGCCGAAAAGGGACGTACGGGTGGCGCCCCGGCCGATCCGCACCAGCCCGCTGTCCTTGTCGTGCCAGGTGAACTCGGAGGGCGCGGCCGTGGCCTTGGGCAGCGGCGCGGCCAGCTCCGGTTCGTCCAGCACCTCGGCGAGGAAGTCCCCGAGCGGGGTCTCGTCGAAGGTCTGGTCCGCCCCGCGCCGCTGGACGGTTTCCGCCATGGCCGCGAAGCGCCCGTCCTTGTCGCGCAGCGCCAGCGCCCGGTACTGGAGCCAGTACTCGGACAGATGCTTGACGGTCTTCTGGTCCTGGCGGCGCGAATGCACCGTCTCCACATCGCCGTTGGGCTCCACGAGGTGGAGCGTGGCCTCCAGGTTGCGGCGCACGTTGTCGTACAGCTTCGGCCGGTCGGTGAGCCGGGCGAGGGTCAGCAGCGCGGGGTTGGTGACGATGGGCGCGTAGGTGGCGCTGCGCTCGCTGTACTGCCCGCGGTCGTACTGGTCGATGCCCTCGGCCAGCCAGGCGTCGATGCGGCGGGTGTAGCGGGCGTCGGGCCAGAAGGAGTTGATGCGGGCGAGCGCGGCGCACACCTTCCAGCGGTGGTTGGGGGTGTGCAGCCCGCCGGTGGCGAGCCCCGCCCCGGCCTTGCGGAGGATCTTCTTCAGGGCGGCGCGGATCTTCGCGGTGGACGGGTGGTCGTCGTCGTCCAGCAGGCCGTAGAGGAGGCCCAGGTCGACGATCGAGAAGGCGGTGTCCGGCGGGGAGTGCACCGCGCCCTGGTCGAAGAGGCCGTCGTCGAACTGGGCGGCGGCCAGCGCGTCGGCGAGCCGTGTCATCGGCGCGATGAGCTCCGCGTCGTGGTGGTGCTCGGCGTCGGCCCACACGTGCACGGAGGTGAGCAGCCGCAGGCTGCGGGCGGCGGGGCGGGCCTGGCCGAGGTTGTTCAGCTGGGCGAGGGTGGCGTCGAGCCCGTCCACCACCTCGGCCACCCGCTTGTCGGCGGCCTTGGTGAGCAGGTCCAGGAACGGCTTGTCGGTGCGGCCGGCGGCGGACGCCCCCGGGGCACCCACGGCCAGCAGTCCGCCGACGGCGGCGGTTCCGGCGAGGAAATGACGGCGAAGCAGGCTCATACGTGGTGCTCCGTGGCTCTGGCGGCGATCGCGAGGGGGCCGGGGACGAGGAAGACGAGGAGCGGGTAGGCCCAGGCGCAGACGGCGGCGGTGGCCACGGCCAGCAGCAGGACGAGGCTCGCGCGGGGCGTGCGCACGCTGGCGTACGCGGCCGAGCGCAGTGCGTTGCGCCAGCTCGTCGCCGATTCGGGGCGGGCGCAGGCGCGCAGCAGGACGACCGTGAGGAGGCCGCCCACGACGAGCAGCGCGGGCCGGAAGGCGGCCGCGCCGGGCAGGCCCGCCCCGGCCGCGAGCGCGTTGAACAGCAGCAGCGCGCCGCCGGCCAGCATCCCGGCCCCGGCGAGCAGATCGCCGGGGCGCAGCCGGGCCCGGAGGGCGCGGAGGTAGCCGCCCGCGGTGGCGGGGGCGTCCTCCCGTACCCGCCGGTCGAGGACGGCGCAGGCGGTGGACATGGCGGTGGGGGCGGTGATCAGCGGCAGCGAGACGGCGGCGGTGGCCAGCCCCACCGCCAGGACGTCGGCGAAGAGGGCGAAGCGCGGGCCGGTCAGCTCGCCCGGTTCACGGGTGGTCGCGGAGGACGGCATGGCGTCTCACCCCTTCAGCCCGGAGTTGGCCATGCCCTCGACCAGGAACCGCTGGAAGGCGAGGAAGAAGAGCACGATGGGCAGCAGCGCGAAGACCGACATCGCGAACATCGGGCCGAACGCCGACTGGCTGGAGGCGTCCACGAAGGAGCGCAGGGCCAGGGTCAGGGTGAACTTCTCCGGCTCGAAGAGGTAGATGAGCTGGGTGAAGAAGTCGTTCCAGGTCCAGATGAAGGTGAAGATCGCGGTGGTGATCAGCGCGGGCCTGGTCAGCGGCAGGATGACGCTGAAGAAGGAGCGGAAGGGTCCGCAGCCGTCGATCCGGGCCGCCTCCTCCAGCTCGCGCGGCAGCGAGCGCATGAACTGGACGATGAGGAAGACGAAGAAGGCGTCGGTGGCCAGGAACTTCGGCAGGATCATCGGCCAGTAGGTGTTCACCATGCCGAGCTGGTTGAAGATGATGTACTGCGGGATGAGGATCGCGTGGTGCGGCAGCATGATCGTCGCGATCATGAAGGCGAACAGCGGTCCGCGCATCCGGAACCGCAGCCGGGCGAAGGCGTACGCGGCGAGCGAGCAGCTGATGACGTTGCCGAGGACGGCGCCGCACGCGATGAGCAGCGAGTTCCACAGCAGCTGTCCGACGCTGACCTCGTTCACGCCCTCCAGGGCGGTGGTGTAGTTGCTGAATTCCAGGTGGCTGGGGAGCAGTTTGAGGCTGGCGATGACCTCGTCGGCCGGTTTGAACGAGGTGGCCACCAGCCAGGCCAGCGGATACAGCATCACCAGCAGGACGGCGATCAGGCCGACGTGCAGCACGATCCGGGCCGTCGCGGGGCGCTTGCGCGCCGTGGTCGCGGTGGTGATCGGGGCGGTGGTCATCGGGCCCCCTCGTTGTTGTCGTTGGCGTAGAAGACCCAGGCCCGGGAGGTCCGGAAGAGCACCGCGGTGACGATGCCGATGGCCAGCAGCAGCGCCCACGCCATGGCGGAGGCGTAGCCCATGTGGGAGGCGGTGAAGCCACGGTCGTAGAGGTAGAGGGTGTAGACGAGGGTGGAGTCGGCGGGCCCGCCCTTGCCCGCGCTGACCGCGAAGGCGGGGGTGAAGACCTGGAACGCCTGGATCATCTGGAGCACCAGGTTGAAGAAGAGCACCGGGGACAGCATCGGGATGGTGATCGAGCGGAACTGCCGCCACCAGGACGCCCCGTCGACCGCCGCCGCCTCGTACAGCTCGGCGGGGATCTGCTGGAGCCCGGCGAGGAAGATCACCATGGGGGCGCCGAACTGCCAGATGGTCAGCAGCGCGACCGACAGGATCGCCCAGCCCGGCTTGTTGATCCAGCCGCCGATGTCGATGCCGACGCCGGAGAGGAGGTTGTCGACGGTGCCGCCGTCGTTGAAGATCGCCCGCCAGACGAGGGCGATGGACATCGACGCGCCGAGCAGCGAGGGGGCGTAGAACGCGGAGCGGTAGAAGCCCTTGCCGCGCTTGACGGACTTCAGCGCGATCGCCACGGCGAGGGCCAGCACCAGCTGCACCGGCACCGCGATCACGACGTACGTCAGCGTCGTGATGACCGACCGCCAGTAGCGGGGGTCCTCCGTGAACATCTGCGTGTAGTTGCGGAGGCCCACCCACTGCGGGGCGTCGAACATGTCGTAGTCGGTGAACGACAGATACAGCGAGACGGCCATCGGCAGCAGCGTCAGCACGGTCGCGCCGATCACCCATGGCGACAGGAACACCCAGGCGGCGCCCTGCCTCTCGCGCTTCGGTGCCCGCTTGGCGCGCGCGGCGGGGGGCGCGGCGTCCTGGGGGCGGGTCGCGGTCGCGGTCATTGCCTCAGCTCCGCCTTCGCCTCGGTGATGTAGTTCTCCGCCGCTTCGCGCGGCGACAAGCGCTCGTACGACACCTGGTCGTAGTCGCGCGTGAAGGTGGACTGGAGCGAGGCGTCGCCCTTGGGCGGCGCGGCGGGCGGATCCTTGAGCTTGCCCTCGAACTGCTTCTGGTACGCGGAGACGACCTGGTCGAAGCCCTCCAGCTTGGGCAGCACCTTGTCCCGGATCGTGTCGTTGGCCGGGATGCCGCGGGTGGCGCCGAGGATGGCCCCGGCCGCCGGGTCGTTGAGCAGGAAGTCGATGAACTGGGCGGCCTGCTTGGGGTGCTGGGACTTGGCGGACGCCCCGAAGAACATCGACGGCTTGTAGTACAGGGCGGGCTTGCCGTCGTCACCGGCGGGCAGCGGGGCCAGCTTCAGCCCCTTGCCGACGATGGCCTCGTAGCCGCTGGACGGTGCGTCCCAGTTGAAGTCGGAGACGGACTTCAGCCGCCCGAGCGGGGTGTTCTCCACCGCGCCGTCCATCTGGGTGGTCTGCTCGGCGGGGGCCACCAGGCCCTCCTTGCGGAGCTTGGTGCACCACTCCCAGTAGCGGGTCAGATCGTCGGCCGTGAAGCCCAGCCCGCCGTTCTCGGTGTAGAGGGCCTTGCCCCGGCCGCGCAGCCAGATCTCGAAGATGTCCTCGCTCTGGCCCGGGTCGGTGGAGCCGACCCGGCCGCCGATGGCCTTCTTCGACGCCTTCAGCTTGCGCATCGCGTCGGTCCAGTCGGCCCACGTCCAGTCGACGGTCGGCTCGGGGGCGCCCGCCTTGCGCCACAGCGCCGCGTCGTACGCGATGGTCTCGGCGCCGCGCGCGACCGGCAGCGCGTACTGCTTGCCGTCCACGACCCCGGTGGCCAGCAGCCCCTTGTCGATGTCCGCGGTGCGCAGCTCACGGTGGGTGCCGAGGTCGAGCAGGATGCCGGAGGTGGCGTACTGGTTGATCTGCCGGTAGTCCAGCTGCATCACATCGGGTGCGTCGCCGCCCGCGGCCTGGGTGGCGAGCTTCGCCTTGTACGTGTCGAAGCCCGCGAAGGACGTGCTGATGTCGATGTTCGGGTGGCGCTTCTCGAACAGCTTGACGGCCTGCTCCGTACGGGCCGCCCGGTCGGGGTTGCCCCACCAGGTGAACCGCAGGGTGACCTTGCCGCCCGAGCCGCCGCCCTCACCGCCGCCGCAGCCCGTGAGGGTCCCGCCGAGTGTGAGGACGAGAGCCAGGGCGCAGGACGCCTTTGTCCTTTTCTTGCGCATGGCCGGACCGACCTCCCTCCTGTGATGTGCCGATGTGCCTGTTCATGCCTGCTCGTGTGGGGGATGCCGGTGCTTATTCGCCGTAGTACGGGAGCGTCGCGCCGGGCAGTTCGTACTCGTCCCGGCGGCCGCACATGCCGTAGCCGCCGCGGCGGCTGGGCCCGGTCGCGGTGACCCGCGCCTGCGCGAGATGGGCCGGGTCGCCCGCGGCGAGCGCGGTCAGCTGCTCACCGGTGCGGTGGGCCGCGGCGAGCGCGCCGTCCCGCCAGCGCGGCTCCCAGTCCTTGACCTTGGGGGCGACGATCCGCACCGCCGCCTCGTGGAAGGCGCGCAGCGGTCCGTCGTCGCCCTTCTCGGCGGCGGCCCGCAGGGTCAGATAGCCCTCGACCGCCAGATCGCGACGGCGCCGGGCGGCCGCGTCCGCCTCCGGGCCCTCCTTGGCGGGCAGTGCGGCGGCCGCCGCGTAACGCTCGGGGTCGGCCAGCACCTCGGGCGGGAACGTGAACACCGCGTCCCCGGCCTCGGGCAGCCCGCTGTTCTGCATCAGCACCGTCACCTTGAGGCCGCCGCCCTGCACCATGCGGTGCACCGTGCCGGGGGTGAACCAGACCACCACGCCCGGCTCCAGCGGCGTCTCGGTGAAGCCGTCGGCCACGGTCAGGGTCTGGACGGCGCCGCGCCCGGCGGTGACCACGTACGCCTCGGTGCAGGCGAGGTGGAGGTGGGGGCTGCCGCCGCACACGCCGTCGGCCGCCTCCCATTCGTACGCGCTGATGTGGGACATCCCCACGCCGCCCGGCAGAGGGGCGGACATCGCAGAAGACGCAGCCATGTGGCTCACCACCCGTGGTTCTTGAGGTAGCTCTCGGCGCGCGTCCGGTCCCACGCGCCGTCGGCGACCACCACGCGGTAGCGGTAGCCGAAGGACTCCCCCGGCGGCAGCTCGAACTCCTCGAAGAACGCCCACGAGGGGGCGACCGAGGGGATCGGCTCGGAGCGCACGAACCAGTGGGAGGCGTGGATCGACTCCGCGTTCTCGGGGGCGTGCGCGAACAGCAGCGTCGAGTGCGCGTCGATGTCGTCGTGTTCGGCGGTGAAGGCGATCCAGGGGGCGTCGGCGGCCGGGGTGCCCATCAGGTCCGAGGCGCCCTTCTCGCCGTCGCCGCCGCGTCCGTCCGGGCCGATGACGTCGCCGCCGGTGAAGTCGCGGGGGCCGCGCCAGTTGAGCCCGGTGTACCCGGCCATCTCGCGGCCCGCGGTGGTCGGGGAGCCGAAGTGCAGCGCCTCGCCGCGGATGTTGGTGAGGTCGATGGACCAGTCCAGGGCCCAGGTGCCCTCGTCCGGCTCGACGGAGTGCAGCTCGATGGTGCGCAGCTCGCGCGCCCACTCCTGGCCGCCGTTCTCAACCCACGTGAGCTTCTCGGTGAAGCGCAGCCGGTCGTCGGTGACCGTGAACTCCTCGAAGCCGTCGTGCCGCATGGAGCCGACCCGCTCCTCGACCCGCTGGTAGCCCTGGTCGGGGCCGAGGTAGGAGTTGCCGCCCCAGAAGTTCTGGCCGGACAGATGGCTGGACGTCATCTGGAGGCCCTTGTGCCAGCGGTGGTCGTTGGGCCGGTAACCGGAGACCGGGCTTCCGGCGAGGGTGCGCAGCGGGTGGGCGTACGGCTTGCGGGCCTCGAAGGCGTCCGGGTCGGGCGCGTAGACGTAGGCCATCAGCTCGACGCCGCCGGAGGCTACCGAGATCCGCTCGCCGTGGGTGTGGGTGACGGTGATCTGCTGGGTCATGACGGCCTCAGCTCTCCTTCTTCGTGGCCTTCGGTGCCTTCGGTGCCCACTCGGGGTGGTGTCCGTGCATGGCGTCGTAGTACGGGTCACCGGGCGCGATCTCCCCCGCGTGCACGGGCTGCCCGGTGAAGGCCGCCTTGTAGAGCGCGGCGATGAATTCGAGGGTGCGGCGGGCGTCCGGGCCGCTGCCCGGGGGCCGTACGCCGTCCCGCATGGCGTCCAGCAGCCCGGTCAGCTGGGCCGCGTGCGAGCTGGGCAGATCGGCGGCGGGGGTGCGCCAGCGCTCCTGCCGGGCGGGCTCGTCGCGGACGTGCGGGGCGGGCGTGTAGATCCAGTCGTCGTTGCGGTGGCCGTAGAGGTGGGTCAGCTCGACGGTGGCGTCCGCGCAGTCGATGCGGATGCGGCTGACCTCGTCGGGCGAGAGCACGCTGTTGACGACGGTGGCCATGGCGCCGTTCGAAAAGCGGACCAGCGCGGTGGAGACGTCCTCGCTCTCCACGTCGTGCACCAGCCGACCGGCCATGGCGCGGATCTCGGTCCAGTCGCCGAGGAGGTGCAGCAGCAGATCCATCTGGTGGATGCCGTGGCCCATGGAGGGGCCGCCGCCCTCGCTGTCCCAGCGGCCGCGCCACGGGACGGCGTAGTACGCGGTGTCGCGGTGCCAGGTGGTCTGGCAGTGGGCCACCAGCGGGCGGCCCAGCGCGCCGGTGGTCAGCAGGTCCTGGGCGTGGACGGCGCCCGAGCCGTAGCGGTGCTGGAAGACCACGGACGCGTACGGCCCGCCCGCCTCCGTTTCCGCCGCGGCGATCTCGTCGTACTCGGCGAGCGTCAGGCACAGCGGCTTCTCGCACAGCACCCAGGCACCCGCTTTGAGCGCGGCCACCGTCTGCTCGCGGTGGAGGGACGGCGGGGTGCCGATGAGGACCAGGTCGGGGCGCTCGGCCTTCAGCATCGCGGCCACGTCGGGATAGCCGGCGACGGTGAATCCGGCGCTCTCGGCGGCCGTCGCGCGGAAGGTGTCGAGCCGGTCCTCGTCCACGTCGACCGCGGCGACCAACTCGACCCGGTCGGCGTGATCGCGCAGGGCGGGCAGATGGCTGCCCGTGACAATGGCTCCGGTGCCGATGACTGCGGCGCGGATACGGGCGGTGGCTGCTGAGGCCATGGAGTGGGGCTCCTCGCCAACGGGACGGAAAGCGCTTGCTGGGGGTCGACCCTAGGCACGGTGCGGATGTCAGGACAAGACCCCGGCGAGCAGATTCCCGCGCCCGTTCCCGGTTCGATACGCGATGGCCGCGACGGCGCTGACCAGTGAGACCATGGACCCGGCCCCACCAGCGCACGCGGTGTCCCACCGGGCGCCCCAGGTGACCATCCAACGGAGGAAACATGGCAGTGACCCTGGCCGATGTGGCCGCACGGGCTCGGGTCTCGGCGGCGACCGTGTCGCGCGTCCTGAGCGGCAACTATCCGGTTGCCGAATCGACCCGGGCCCGGGTGCTGCGCGCCGTCGAGGACCTGGAGTACGTGGTCAACGGCCCGGCAAGCGCTCTCGCCGCCGCCACGTCCGACCTGGTCGGGGTGCTGGTCAACGACATCGCGGACCCCTTCTTCGGCATCATCGCGGGCGCCGTGCAGTCAGAGATGGGCGCCCCGGGCGGGCCCGGCGGCTCGGGTGCGTCCAATGGTTCCGGCGGTTCCGGTGGTTCCGGCGGGGAGGCCGGGCGCGGTGGCGAGAAGCTGGCCGTCATCTGCAATACCGGCGGCTCGCCCGAGCGCGAGCTGAACTACCTCACCCTGCTCCAGCGGCAGCGCGCCGCCGCCGTCGTCCTCACCGGCGGCGCGGTCGAGCACCCCGACCACGCCGCCGCGGTCGCCGCCAAGGCGTCCCGGCTCGCCGCCTCCGGCACCCGGGTGGTGCTGTGCGGACGGCCCCCGATCGAGGACGCGATCACCCTCACGTTCGACAACCGCGGCGGCGCCCGCCGCCTGACGGAGCATCTGCTGAGCCTCGGCCACCGCCGCATCGGCTACGTCGCGGGCCCCGCCGAGCGCACCACCACCCGCCACCGGCTGGAGGGCCACCGCGAGGCCCTGGTCGCGGCCGACCTGGCGGGGGACGCGGAGCAGCTGACCGTCCACGGCCTCTACGACCGCGCCTCCGGCTACGACGCCACCCTCGAACTCCTGCGCCGCGACGCCGGTCTGACCGCCATCGTGGCCGCCAACGACACCATCGCCCTCGGCGTCTGCGCGGCCCTGCGCGACCAGGGCCTGCGCATCCCCGAGGACGTCTCGGTGGCGGGCTTCGACGACCTCCCCTTCAGCGCCGACGCCGTCCCCGCCCTGACCACGGTCCGGCTGCCGCTGCACGACGCCGGGGTACGCGCCGGACGCCTCGCCCTCGGCCGCGAACCGCAGCCGCCGGGCGGGGTGGCCATGGTGCGCGCCGAGCTGATGGCCCGGGCCTCGACGGCGCCCCCGCGGCACTGAGGGCGGGGGCTGACGGAATGACGGATGTCCTCCTGCGCGCCCCCGGCCCCGGCGACCTGGGGTGGATCGTCCACCGGCACGGCGTCGAGTACGTCCGGGAGTACGGCTGGACCACCGCGTTCGAGGCCCTGGTCGCCCGTATCGTCGGGGACTTCGGCACCCGGCACGACCCGGCGTACGAGCGCGTATGGATCGCCGAGCGCGACGGCCACCCCATCGGGTCGGTGATGTGCGTACGGGACGAGGCGCCCGCGACGGCCCGGCTGCGGCTGCTGTTCGTCGAACCCGACGCACGGGGCCTGCGGCTCGGCGAGCGGCTGGTGGCGGCGTGCGTGGACTTCGCCCGCGCGGCGGGCTACCGCGAGCTGGTGCTGTGGACCACCGACGTCCAGGCCGCCGCCCGCCGGATCTACCAGCGGGCGGGGTTCGAGCTGACCGCCGAGGAGCCGCACCCGGGGTACGGCGCGGGGCCCGTGATGGCGCAGGACTGGCGACTCGTTCTCTAGCTTTCCCTGGGCTCACCCGCCAGGGAAAATCACATCGCTGCACGAGTAGAAGGTCTGGTCGAAGTGGCTGGCCTGCCAGATCATGAAGACCACATGGCGTCCGGTGCGCCCGGGGGCGTTCACGGGGATGGAGACCGTGACCCCGTTGAGGCTCGGCTCGGTGGAGGGCTCCCCCGCCCCCGGCGCGATCTTGCCGGTCTGGGCGACGAGTTCGAGGTTGCTCCAGCGCAGCGGCTGGGTCGTGGGGTCGTAGCCCTGCTTGGTGACGTAGATGCGGTAGTAGTCCGCACCGTGCCTGGCCTGGTCGTGGTTCTTGAAGGTGAAGCTGTTGCCGACCGACGTGGCCTCCCACTTCCCGGGCACGTCCATCGCGTTGTAGCGGCCGGACGAGGTGCGCCCGGCGCTGCACAGTTGCCCGTCGGGCAGCGCGGCCTGGTGGTTGCCCGCGACCCCTTCGCGGTAGAGGCCGTTCCAGTTCCACATGGCGTTGGTGTCGGCCTGCCACGCCTGCCAGCACATGGGGTCCTTGGTCTTCATCTCCGGATTCTGGAAGTCGCCGCCCCACCGCTTCCAGCAGCCGTAGTTCCGCGACGCCGGCCCGATGGCCGATCCGTGCGCGTCGGCGGTGTCCACGAGCGCCACCGTGGCCAGCAGCGTCGCGGCCGAGGCGACGGCGGAGGCGCGAAGCCCCCATCTCCGAACATGCCCATGACAATTCATTGCGCCTCCAGATCCGCTGCGAGGGTGCGCGGGAGCGCTCCCATCGTAGGACGGGGATCATGAGGCGACCAGACATCTGACGCCCGGTCCGCACCCTGCCGTCTCATTCTGCGGTCGCAGCACCCGCAGCACCCGTCGCCTGTGCGGCGGAGCCGAGTTCGACCCGAGGAGCGATCCGCGGCGGACCTCCTTTGCATGCCCGTACCCCGCCCCGTTCCGCCCGGCAGGTGCCGCAGCACTTCTTCGCTTCGCCGCCGGTAGTGTTTGCGGCCATGTACTCACCGATACCCGAGCTGAACCTTCTCAAGGAATTCGACGACAGCGTCAAGGACTGGTACGCCCCCGGCTTCGAGCTGCGCGAATTCGGCAAAGACAGCGGATACCCCAAAGCGGCTGACCGCCTCCGAACCTTCGCGCTCGCCACTCGCTCCGGCTCGGACTACGCGATCTGGCTGCTCGACGACCGTACCGATCTCGCCACACTGCCCATCGTGTTCCTCGGTGATGAGGGCGGCATCAACCTCGTGGCCCGCAACATGCGCGAGTTCTTCCGCGTCCTTGCCTCCGGCTGGACTCCCTGTGGCGACTGGGAGAGCGTCGCGTACGACAACGACCGTGAGGAGGACGAGGAGGAGGACTACGACCCCTGCCCCGACAACGCGAAGTTCCGCGAGTGGCTGCGCCACCACTTCAGTCTTGAGGCTGTCGAGGATCCCAACGACATCGTCGAGGCAACTGAGAGCCAGCTGTGGGACCGTTTCGCCGAATGGATCGGCCCTCTCTACCCCGACGTGGTGAGCTCTCGGACGACGGCGTAAGCACGCATTATCGATTCCACTCAGTGAGCTGCACCGGAGCTTACGCGGCTCCGCCCTGCGACAGAGGGGCCCAACGCAATCCGCCGCGCATGAGATCGTCACTCGATGGGCTTCGATCTGAACTGTGTGTTCACGCTCGACAACAATGTGTTCCCCCTCTTCGACAGGGTGATTCCCGGCGGCTCGGGCCACGCCCTTCGCACGGGCGGTTCTGATCTGCCGGACGGCTGGGTGCTGCCCAATCCGTGGGAGCTCTGCTTGTCAGCGATAGCGCCTTCGGCGGTGTTCTCCACCACGAACACGCCGCCCTGTTCATGAGCGGCAAACTCACCGCTGCCTGCGGCATTGACTACCTAGAGAAGACGGCCTTTCGGCTGGACGACGGGGTTTACGACACCGCATCGCCGGACGTGATCGCTCCCGTCATGCAGTGCGCCGCAGCGCTTGACATCCGTTTCACCGGAAGATGCCTCTTCGACGGATACTTCCCGCGCGAGGCGCACAGGGAAGGCGCTCCGTGCCGGAAGACGTGGTCAGGTGCCGCACCGCGCATCGCAGACACCTGGCGTCGTCACTTCCCCTCGCTGACACCTTGAGGGTTTCCCATCTCAGCACGAGGTGGCGAGGTGGAGGGCGAGGACCGCATTGACCAGGGCGGTGACGCGGGTGGTGCTGCACCGGGATAGTACGGCGCGTCAAAGCGCCCCGGCACCCGCGCAGGAACGGATGCATCGCTGCTGAAATCCCCGAGATCCCGGACACGTTGGGGTTACGCTGCGAGGGTGATTTGATCTTGGTGGCGCAGTGCGCAGTGGCGCCGACAAGGTGATCGATGAGGGCCACGGAGTGAACCCGGCTGCTGTCGAGCGTCTCCGGGCTCTCGCCTCCGATCCAGCGACCCGTTACAGGAAACTCCCCATGCACGGCCCAAGGAGCAATTGATGAGCAAGGTTGAGCAGACCGTCGAGATCCCCCACCTGGGCGGGTCGACCGTCGGGTACACCTTCGCCAAGCCGTACGACCCCGCGCTCCCGACACTGGTCCTGATCAACTCGTACACCACCTCGGCCGACCTGTACCGGCCGCAGTTCGACGACCCGGCGCTCGGATCCGCGGCCAACCTGCTCGCCCTGGAGCCCTACGGGCACGGCCGCACGAGGGCCTCGTACCAGCACTTCACCTACTGGGACAGCGCGATCGCCAACCTCCAGGTCCTCGACGCCCTCGGGATCCGCGAGGCCTTCGTGCTGGGGACCTCCCAGGGCGGATGGGTGGCGGCCCGCATGGCGCTGCTCGCCCCGGACGTCGTGAAGGGCCTCATAGCGCTCGGCACGTCGATGGACTTCGAGAGCCCCCGCAGCCGCGACCTGGGGTGCTGGGACGGGGTCGAGTTCAACACGCCGCTCGTCGACGCCCTCGCCGACCCGGTCGGCGAGGACTGGGTCGTGCCGGACCAGTTCGTGGACGAGGTGCTCGACGCGGCCCTGGGCGGCGTCTCCGGCGAGGAACGCGACTTCTGGCTCGCCACCTACCGTACGAACTACGCCGGTGACGCCGGCCGCCACCGCCTGCGGCTCAGCACGGTGAACCTGCGCGACCGCGACGGGCTCCACGGCAGGCTCGACGAGGTCCGCTGCCCCATCCTGTGGTTGCAGGGCACCGCGGACCAGGTGTACTCCGTGGCGAACGCCCAAGAGGAGATACGGATGTTCACCCGCTCCCCCGAGGCGCGACTCGAAGTCATCGAGGGCGGGCAGCACTTCCTGAGCGCCTCGCACCCCGCGGAGGTCGACTCCGCGGCGATCGATTTCCTGAAGCGCTGGGCCTGAGCGACGCATCCGGGGGGGGCGGTGCTCGGGCGACGCGATCACGTCCGTGGTGGACCTGACCCGCCAGTGCCCGAGCACCGCCGTGGGCATCGCGCGTTGCACGGGGGGGGCTCAACCGCGGCCGCATCGACACCGGCCGACCGCGGTCCCTACTGGTCGCCGCCAGGGCCCCGCCGTCACGTCACCCCTCGCCGAGCTGTCCATCGGCCATGGAGGCCCGCTCGTCGTCAGGAATTGCCAGGACCGCCCAGACCGCTTTGCCCACCACCGTCCATGGGGTCACGCCCCACTGATCGGCGAGCGCATCCACCAGGAAAAGTCCCCGACCATGCACGGCTTCGGGGGGCGGAGTCATCAGCCTGGGCTGCGGGTCAGCCGCGTCGTGAACCTCGATCCGTACGCTGTCGCCCTGATGCAGGTAACGCGTCTCGATCTGACGTCCGGGCACGCGTACATGACGCACGGCGTTCGTTATCAATTCGGACAGCACCAGGAGCGCGGCTTCTTCCACGGTGGGCAGGCCCCAACTCGCCAACGTCATACGCAAGTCGGCCCGTGCCCGGGCGACACAACGAGGGTGGCGAGCCCAGCGCCTCACCACCGTACGCTCATCCGGACTAGGGCCTGTTGTGAAAGTGCTGGTCACAGCCACTCGTTGATGGCTGCGACCAGCACTGTCGCTTCGTAGCGGACGGCGAGTTTGTCGTACCGAGTGGCAACGGCCCGGTGCCGCTTGAGCCGGTTGATCCCGCACTCGACCGCGTGCCGTTGCTTGTAGTCGTCCTTGTCGAACTTCGGCGGCCGCCCGCCACGCGATCCACGCTTGAGGCGGTTGCGGACTCGGTCCGCCGGAACCGCAATGGTGGCTTTGATCCCGCGTCTGCGCAGGTAGGAGCGATTGCCGCGGGAATCGTACGCCTTGTCGGCCCGCACCCGGTCCGGGCGCTTGCGCGGCCTGCCGAGCCCCAGCCTCGGAACCCGGATGGCTTCCAGGACCGCTTCGAACTGCGGGGAGTCGCCCCGCTGCCCGGCCGTGATCACGAGGACAAGGGCTTCTGCCCTGCTCGACTGCAAGGTGGATTTTGCTGGTCAGTCCGCCGCGGGAGCGTCCGAGGCCGTGGTCGGCCGGCTCGACGAAGATCCCGCCGGGCGGTTCCTTCTGGAGGTCCCCTTTTTCGCCGCTCCCGCGGCGTGCTGATGAGCCCGGCAGACGGTGGAGTCGACGTTGACCTCCCAGGTGATCAGGCCCTTCGCGTCCGCCTCGGCCTGGAGCTGGGTGAGGATCCTTGCCCAGGTGCCGTCCCGCTGCCAGCGCCGGAACAGGTCATAGACCCGGTCCCACGGCCCATAACGTTCGGGCACGTCCCGCCAGGGAGCACCGGTCCGGGTCCGCCACCGTATGCCGTCTATCAGCTGCCTCCGCGTCCACACCTGCGGCCGCCCCGGCTTGATGCCCGTCGGCAGCAGAGGCTCAAGCCGGGCCCACTGGCCGTTCGTCAGATCCCCACGTCCCACAGGAAGTGATCATCAACGAACAAGATCCACTTTCGCAACAGACCCTAGTCAGCTCTGACTTCATGGCGACAAGCGTGCAGGTCAGAAAGACAGGCCGGGACAGCAAACGGGGTACCCCACACGGGAAACGGGGTACCCCAGCACTCGGCGAGTTCTACCCTGGCCCAGGCACGTCGCTCCACCTCGTGAGCGGCCCATGAGTGAACGTGAAGCCCGTCGCAGCGACTATCCCCTCACTATCCCGGATCGCTTGCTGCTGAGTGAGGACATGAAACGGGCCTGCGGGCGTCGGGACTTCGGTGAGGTCTTCCGGCTCGTCAACAGGCGAGGGCCGGTGAGCTACGCCGAAATCGCGGCTGCCGTCGGCAAGATGACCAGCGCCCGGGTAGGTGACGTAATCCGAGGTGTTCGCGGTATTCGCGGCCTCGCCGTCATGGAACGCATCGCCGATGGACTGGGCATTCCTGGCCACATGCTCGGCCTTCCCGAACGGCCGTGGGAGGGTACCCCGTCATCGGGCGGCGCGGCCCAGGACCGTGGCTACGCTCGTAACAGCCGGAGTGGTTCTGACGACCTCTCGTCCGAACCCTCAACGGGGACTCCATCTGGTGTGCCGACTGCCCACGTGGGCCCCATGGCTTCGGCGGAAGCGGATGCGTTACCCGAAATCCTTTTGGTATCGGTGCATGTCGACGGGAAAGAGCAGATCGTGCCGACAAGCCGCCGAGCCCTTCTCGGAAACGCGATGGGTGTCGCCCTGCAAGGACGCAGTCCCTTCAATGCCGCGAACGCTTCCGCGGAAGTCGCACGCCCCAGGACCATCAGACCACGCCGCCTTTCGGCCGACCACAGCGAAGCAGCGATCCAGCATCTTCGCGATATGTGGCACACCCTGGTCAGGGCCGACAACCTCTTCGGCCCACGTCACGCACTCACAGCAGTGCATCAGCAGCTCGACGTGCTGAATGGTCTTCTGGAGGACAGCCGGGGCGAGCACCGGCAGGAGCTGCTGAAGCTATCGGCTCAGTACGCCGAGTCGGCCGCATGGCTCCACGAGGACTCCATGGACGTGACCAGGGCGGAGACCTGGACAGGCCAGGCCATGGAATGGGCCATGGAGTCCGGCGACGAGGCCATGCTGTCGTGGACTCTGTTCCGCCGCAGCCAACTCGCTACGGGGAAGAAGAACGCAGGCCAGACGATCGGCCTCGCCCAGGCTGTGCAGCGTCACGAACGAGCACTCACGCACCCGATGAAGGCAGCAGCCATCCAGCAGGAAGCACAGGGACTCGCGCTCTACGGAAACGAGACCGCCTGTCACCGGAAACTGGACGAGGCCCACGAGTACGCCGCCATCGCTGAATCCTCCGGTGACGCACGTTCCGGACACGGGGATTTCTGCACTCCCAGCTACATCGAAATCCAGCGCGCGAACTGCTGGCTCACCCTGTCCCGGCCAGAGCGGGCGGTCACCACCTTCCAGACCGCGCTGGAGAAACTTCCGGACGTCTATCAACGCGACCGGGGGTTCGCACAAGCACGCCTGGCCATGGCGTACGCAGGCATCCAGGAGTACGAGCAAGCCGCCGCCGAGACCGCATCCGCACTCGACGTGGCCCGCGACTCCGGTTCCGGCCGCACCCTGCAAGAGGCCGTCACGGCAATCAACGCCCTTGCAGCGGCGAGTAATGTCCCTGCCGTGCGGGACCTGCTCGACGCAGTCAAGGAGAATGCGGGGTTCTGATGGCGACGCCGAACGAACTGACGGCCATGCGGCGAGCGATCGCCATCTCCGCCCAGGGGCTCGGAACGACGAGCCCCAACCCGCCCGTGGGGTGCGTGATCCTCGACCGCGACGGCGTACCGGTCGGAGAGGGTTACCACCACCGCAAGGGAGACCATCACGCCGAGGTCAACGCGCTCACCGCAGCGGGCGAGCGTGCCGAGGGGGGCACCGCGGTGGTGACGCTGGAGCCCTGCAACCACCACGGCCGTACGCCGCCGTGCCGACAGGCCCTGATCGATGCCAAGGTGTCCCGCGTCCTGATGGCGGTCATGGACCCCACCTCACGCGGAGAGGGTGGCGCCGCGGTACTGGAACACGCGGGTATCGAGGTGGAGCGCGGCGTCCTGGAGCGGGAAGCGCTGCTCGTCCTCGGCCCGTGGCTGCACTCGCTGCGTACGGGACGGCCGTACATCACCTGGACGTACACCGTCGGTGCCGACGAGCCCCATGGCGACCGAGGTGTGAATGAGCTGCGCCGCACACACGACCTGGTGATTCGGCGAAACGGAGCGATTGAGGAGGGAGTGCCGGGCAGCCACGGCGAAGATGCCTTCCGAGTCCCGCGCCCCTCGCTCGACAGCGATCCCGAGAAAGCCCTATCCGTCTTGGCCGAGGCCGGGGCACGTACGGTGCTCATCGAAGGTCGCACCAACCCGGCCGCCCGGTTGTTCGCCAACATCGTGGATTGCGTGATGATCGACGCACCCGGTACCCCGCCCTCGTCCGGGCAGGTAGGTGAGTCCATTCCTGACGGATACCGGCTGACCGGGGTCGAGCAGTTGGGCACGGGCGTTCGCATGACCGGGGAAAGGGCTCTTCAAGCCTGACGTCGGGAGAGGAACAGCCTGCGCCGCTCCCGGTCGACGTCGGTGACGGTGACCGTCACCTCGTCGCCGGTCGCGACGACCTCCTGCGGAGTTGCCACGGGTGCCGAAGTGAGTTCTTGATGAGGAACCAGGCCCTCAACTCCCTCGGCGACCTGGACGAAGACACCGAAGGGGACCAGTTTGGTGACCTGCCCCTGAAGCCTCCGGCCCACCTCGATGCCGTCGGCATGTCTCCGGTCTCCGGCAGGGTCGGTGTCAGAGCCGTGTCAGCCCTATGTCAGAGCCATCGGTGATGGTGGCGGCAACGACCGCCGCGAAAGGAATCCGATGAGTCAAACGGCTCCCATCCCGTACGGCCTCCCCAAGAAGCGCGATGCGGGCCCCTTCGACCCGCCTCGCGACATCACCCGGCTGCGCGAGGCTCGTCCCGTCAGCCCCATGACCTTCCCCGACGGTCACGAGGGCTGGATCGTCACCGGCTACGACGCGGTCCGCCAGCTCATGGCCGACACCCGGTTCAGCTCCCGCCAGGACATCGGCGTTCTCCATGTGCCGTACGAGATTCCCGGCCTGCCCGCCGTCACCGAACCGTCCCCGCAGGAGCCGGGGCTGTTCATCGCCATGGACCCGCCGGACCACACCCGGCTGCGCACCAAGCTCACCGGCGCCTTCACCGTCAAACGCATGAAAATGCTCGAAGAGCACATCATCGACATCGCCGAACGGCAATTGGACGAAATGGCGCGTCTGACCCCGCCGGTCGACCTGGTCAAGGAGTTCGCGCTGCCGCTGCCGTCCCTGGTGATCTGTGAACTGCTCGGTGTCCCCTACGCGGACCGGGAGCAATTCCAGGTCAACTCCGCCAAGTTCTTGAACAAGGAGTTGCCCTTCGACGAGCAGATTGCCGCGTACACCGACCTGAACGCGTACCTCTCCGAACTGGTCACGCGCAAACGCGCCGCCCCCGGCGAAGACATCCTGTCCGACCTCGCCCGCCATGACGACGTCGCCATCGAGGAACTGACCGGAATTGCCTTCCTGCTGCTGCTCGCGGGCCACGAGACCACCGCCAATATGCTGGGGCTGGGCACCTTCGCGCTGTTGGAGCACCCCGAGCAGCTTGCCGAACTGCGCGCCGACCCGGATCTGATGCCCGGCGCCGTAGAGGAACTCATGCGCTACCTGTCCGTTGTCGATATCCTCTATCGCTACGCCACGGAGGACCTCGAACTCGGCGGCGAAACAATCGGCAAGGGATCGAGCGTCGTCGTCTCCATGCTGGCCGCCAACCGCGACCCCCGGCGCTTCGACAACCCCGACACGCTGGACCTCCGCCGCAAGGCCCGCGGTCACCTGTCCTTCGGCCACGGCGTCCACCAATGCCTGGGCCAGCAACTGGCCCGCGTCGAGATGCGCGCCGGTTTCGAGGGGCTGCTGCGCCGCTTCCCGACGCTCCAGCTCGCCGTCCCCGCCGACGAGGTGAAGCTCAGGACCAACATGCAGATCTACGGCGTCCACGAGTTGCCTGTCACCTGGACGGAAACGGCCCGCTAACACCGCAGGGCAAGTCCAGTTCGCCGACCGTCTGGTCCCCGCTCGTCTCGCCCGTCGGCTGGAATCCGAGCTTGAGGTAGAAACTCTCCGGTCCGTCGGCGCCTGGATGCCAGGTGGTGGTCATGCGGGCGCCACCGCGACGGCGGATTTCGGCAGCTACGGACTCGACCGCGAATCGTCCGTAGCCGCGCCCCTGCTCGCCGGCCGCGATGTTGAGGCGCCAGAGCCCGGATCGCACGTCGGTGCCTGTGCCGTCGCCCCTCCAGTCGATAGCGAAGAAGGCCATGAGGAAGCCGACGGTCCGGTCGTCGTCGAGGATGAGGCGGGGCCAGGCTATGCCGGGATGGACGTATGCCTCGGCCAGGGATTTCACGACCGGCGCGACCAGGTGTTCCTGATCCGGACGGACCCGTAGCCCGATCGCGACGTCGACGTTGTCCGGGGTGATCTTCTCCAGACGGAGAGCGCTCGTCATGCACGAACCATAGGCCGGTCGACACGCCCGCGTGGCGTCAATTCCTGCGGCGACGCCCTTGTCCATAAGGCCCGTGCCGGTCGTGTGCCCGCCATTCCTCCTCATGAATGTCGCGGTCTTCGCCGTCCGCCCTGCCGCCGGGAGTCGAAATAATCTCCCCGCGCTTGACCTTGGCCATCATCGAGGCAAGTTGGCGGTCGGTGTGTTCATCGCTGAAACGACCACGGTCGCGCTCGGGCGGCGGTCCCGGCGGGAGGGGCGGGACCGGCTTGAGTGCGAGCTGCTTAACCTTGTGGCGCTGCGTCTCAGGCGTGGCGTTCTCCGTCTTCGCGCCGTTCTGATGCGACCGTGACGACGTACCGCTCATTTATGGCCCCCCGTGTCACTGAAAATCCCCTGACTACGTGCAAAAATCATTCCCCGAAAAGGGTGCGAGGAAACGGGATTTGGCCCTCGGACGGCCCACTGCCAGCGGCACGACCGGCACCACGTTCTCCAAAACCGCTCGCGTCAGGCGGTCCGTACCGCAAGGATCACCCCATACGCACCGAAGGTGCGCACGGCACGAGAGCAAAGGGTGTACCCCCTGAGTACGCAGCACCTCATCGAGTGGACCGAAGACGGCGGGCCCCGGACCGCCCAGTGGCGTTCCGAGAGCGGCGCGCCGCCGCCGCGGCGGGTTGTGGTCGCGGACGACCGGATGACGGCCGACGCCGCGTACCGTCTCGTCTGCGAGGGCACCGCGCTGCTGTGGCGCGGGGACTACCAGGGCGCCCGGCAGCTGCTCGCCGCGCTGGCGCGGCGGGTCGACCGGGGGCCGCGGCGGCCCCGGGGGCGGCGCGGACCGGCGGAGAGCGCGGCCGAGGCGTTCCACCGGCACCGGCAGGAGCAGGGGCGGCGGGCCCGGCTGCTGGGCATGCTGCTCGTGCCGCTGGACGCCGACCTCGCCGTACCGCTGCGCCGGGCGCCCGACGTGCGGGAGGCGTGCGCGCAGGTGTACGGCGCGGCGCACGGCCCGTCGGTGATCTCGCTGCGGGAGTTACTCGGCCTGATCGGCGCGCACGAGTGGCGCGAGAAGGGCGTGGAGGTACCGGCGCTCGGCGGCGACCGTATCCATCCGTATTACGGGGTCTTCTCGCCGGTGCGCGGCGAATACGTCGACCTGGTGGCCGAAGCCCCGCTGCCCGCCTCCCGCACGGCCGCCTTCGACATCGGCACCGGGTCGGGCGTGCTGGCCGCCGTGCTCGCGCGGCGCGGCATCGAGCGCGTGGTGGCCACCGACCAGGACGCGCGGGCGCTGGCCTGCGCGCGGGAGAACGTGGCGCGGCTGGGGCTCGCCGAACGGGTGGAGGTGGTCCGCGCGGACCTCTTCCCGCCGGGCCGCGCCCCGCTGGTGGTCTGCAACCCGCCCTGGGTCCCGGCCCGCCCCAGCTCGCCGGTGGAGCACGCGGTGTACGACCCCGGAAGCCGCATGCTGCACGGCTTCCTGAACGGGCTCGCGGACGCCCTCACTCCCGACGGCGAGGGCTGGCTCATCCTCTCCGACCTCGCCGAGCACCTGGGGTTGCGGACCCGTGAGGAGTTGCTGGGTGCGTTCGAGTCCGCGGGGCTGCGGGTCGTCGACCGGCTGGACACCCGCCCCGCGCACCCCCGCGCCGCCGACCCCACCGATCCGCTGCACGCGGCCCGGGCGGCGGAGGTGACGTCACTGTGGCGGCTGGCAGCGGGGTGAGGAAGGGTTTGGGGTCGCCGGTCCTGGGTTACCGGTTTTCGGCACGGCAGGATTGACCTCGCCCCCTGCCGAGCCCCCACGACCCCATGGAGCCCGCCATGAAGCTCGCCTTCTCGACCCTCGGCGTCCCCGGTATGCCCATGACCGACGTCGCCCGACTCGCCGCCGGGAACGGGTACCACGGTGTCGAGCTGCGCGCGCACCCCGAGGAGGCGGTGCACCCCGGGATCGGGGCGGACGAACGCGCGCGGGTGGTCCGGGAGTTCCGGGACGCGGGGGTGGAGATCCTGACCGTCGCCGGGTACGTACGAGTCGCGGCGGAGGGCCCCGACGAGCCGGTGCTGAGCGGGCTGCGGGAACTCCTCGCGCTCGCCCACGACCTGGGCGCGGCCAACGTCCGCGTGTTCCCGGGCGGCGGCGACCGGGACCCCGCCGAGGCCGACGCCTCGGCCGCAGCCCGCCTGGGCGACGCGGCGCCGTACGCCACGGAGCTGGGCGTACGGCTGCTGCTGGAGACCCACGACTCGCACCGCACCGGCGCCGACGCGGCCCGCATCCTCGGGCCGGTCGGGCACGGCAGCGTCGGCGCGATCTGGGACGTGATGCACCCCTGGCTGGGCGGCGAGGACCCCGCCACCAGCTACGCGGCGCTCTCGCCGCACCTGGGCTACGTCCAGGTCAAGGACATCGCCTCCGCGGAGGACACCACTCCGCTGGCGCTGGGCGCGGGCGTGCTGCCGCTGACGGAGTGCGTGGAGCTGCTCAGCCGTGAGGGGTGGGACGGCTGGCTGTGCTGGGAGTACGAGAAGCGGTGGTACCCGCAGGCCCAGGAGCTCCCGCCGCTGCTGGCCCCGGGCCGGGACCACCTGCTGCGGCTGCTCGCCGACGCGGCCTGAGCCGGAGGAGGCGTACGGACGGGAGCGACGTCAGCGCCACGCCGCCCACCAGCAGGGCCGCCGCCAGCCAGCGCAGCGGACTGATCCCCTCCCCCAGCACCAGCGCCGCCGAGGACATGCCGAAGACCGGCACCAGCAGGGAGAAGGGCGCGACCGCGGAGGCGTCGTACGTGCGCAGCAGGAAGCCCCACAGCCCGAAGCCGAGCACGGTGGCGATCCAGGCGACGTAGACGATGGCGCCCACTCCGGCCCAGTCGAGCGTGGCCAGCGCGTGCAGGCCGGGGGCCGCGCCCTCGAACACCAGCGACAGGCCGAGCAGCGGCAGTACGGGCACCAGGCTCACCCACACCATGAAGCTCAGCGGGTCGGGCGGGGCGGCCTTGCGGGTGAGGACGTTCGAGACGCCCCAGAAGGCCGCGGCCGCGATGACGAGGACGAAGCCGATCAGCGGGCCCGAGGTGCCCTCGTCGACCGCGGCCACGGCGATACCGCCGAGCGCCACCGCCATGCCGAACAGCCGTCGGCGGCTGGGGCGTTCGGCGAGTACGACGGCCGCGAACAGCGCGGTGAACACCGCCTGGACCTGGAGCACCAGCGAGGACAGCCCGGCCGGCATCCCCTCGTGCATCCCGATGAACAGCAGCCCGAACTTCGCCACGCCCAGCGCCAGCCCGACCCCCAGGATCCACCGCCAGGGGACCCGCGGCGGGCCGACGAGGAAGATCGCGGGCACCGCTGCCACCAGGAAGCGGAGGGAGCAGAAGAGGAGGGGCGGCATGTGGTCGAGGCCCACCTCGATGACCACGAAGTTGACGCCCCACAGGGCCGTGACGAGCACGGCGAGGCCGATGTGTGCAGGTCGCATAGGTCGAGGATCGGGGGCGGGACCTTTTAGCACCAGTCCGGATGACTTCATGGTTGGATGCAGAAAACGTGAAACGTGGGAGGTGGGGGGCGATGCTCGATCTGTCCCGGCTGCGGGCGCTCCACGCGGTGGCCGTGCACGGTTCGGTCAGCGCGGCCGCCACCGCGCTCGGCTACACCCCGTCCGCCGTATCGCAGCAGATCGCCAAGTTGGAGCGGGAGACGCGGACCACGCTCCTGGAGCGGCAGGGCCGCGGCGTCGTCCTCACGGACGCGGCCCAGCATCTGGCCGCCACCGCCCAGCAGCTCCTCGCGATCGTGGAACGGGCGGAAACCAGCCTGGAGGAGCGGCGGGGCCGGCCGACCGGACGGCTGGTGATCGGCGCGTTCCCGTCCGCCGCACGGGGGTTGATGCCCGCCGTACTGGCCCGGCTCGCCGCCGAGCACCCCTCGCTGGACGCCCGGCTCGTCGAGGTCGACCCGCATCTGTCGGTGGACCTGGCGGCACAGGGCGTCATCGACCTGGCGGTCACCCACGACTGGGACATCGCCCCGCTGCCCGCCCCGGACGGGCTGCGGCGGGCGGCGATCGGGGACGACCTGTGCGATGTCCTCGTGCCGGTCGGGCATCCGCTGGCGGGGCGGGGGACGTTGCGGCGGGAGGATCTGCCGGGCCAGCGGTGGATCTGCCAGCCGCCTGGGACTGTGTGCCACGACTGGCTCGTACGGACGCTGCGGGCCTCGGGGCACGAACCGGACCTGGCCTACCAGGCGGCGGAGAACCACACCCAGATCGCCCTGGTGGCGGCGGGCCTGGGCATCGCCCTGATGCCGCGCCTGGGCAGGGGCCCACTGCCGGAGGGGGTGCGGGCGGTGCCCCTGGAGCCGGTGCCGGTACGTCACCTCTACGCCCTCTGGCGCGAGGGCGCCGCGCGCCGCCCCGCGATCACGGAGACGGTCGCTGTGCTCGGCGCGGAGTGGCCCCGCCGAGCGGCCGCCGCGTGACGGCCCCCGGCCGACGACCATCGGTGCGGCGAAGGCCGCCGCCTCTAGCCCGGCCGCCTGCCTCCGTGACGACGACGGGCATCGGCGCCACGCCCTCGGCCCGTTCCGTGACCCGGGCACGGTGGCCCGACTTCAGGTCGGGCGCCGGGTGCTCCCAGTGGGGCGTGCCGTGGCCGCCACCGCAGGGTTGGCGCAAGCGGCTTGAGGCGAAGTGGCGAGGCGAAGACGTGCCGCCGCTGGAGCATCCGGAGACGCCTGACCAGGACACGTTGTTCTGAGTCCCGCGCTCGGCGGGGGTGGAGGACGTCGCTGTCGCCCTCCAGGCGGGCGACGGTGTCACTATGGGTGCATGCGTCCCCATGCGTGCCGATTCGCCAAGCCCGGTCCGGGCGCGGAACCGGACCGCCCGGCGGGGCGTCCAATCGCCGTGCTGTTGGGGAGTCTCCGCACGGCGGTATCGGCCTCGCTGCTGGCTGCGTCGCTGGCCACCCTCCTCGCCGCCTGCGGCCATCAGCACCCCGCCGCCGGCGCGCACCCCTCCCAGAGCGTCGGCGGCACGGGCCGCATCGATACCGGGCTCGCCTATGTCGCCTCCACGACCGGCGCCGTGCCCGAGACGCGTGCCGTGCTGCGTACCAAGGGTCAGCTCACCGCCTTCGCGCGGCACTTCGGCAAGCAGGCGGAGGCGATTCTCGCGAAGGCCGGGAAGAACGACTTCGGCCGCAACGCCCTCGTCGGCTGGTCCGCGACCACCGGATGCGCCGCGTGGCCGTCCGCCACGCTCCACCGGCCCGGGCGCGGGGATCGGCTCACGCTCGTCGCGGCCGCGCATCCCACGCCGCCGCCGGAGTGCTTCGCGCCGTTCCATATCATCGCGATCTTTACGGTGCCGAAAGACCGGTTGCCCGCCAGGCCACGCTTCGCCGCCTCTTGACGAACGAAGTCGGCTGCTCCTGAACGAAGTTGAACCGAATCACCGGTTCCCATTGACCGGGCCCCACCCGGCACACCAGCGTGTCATATGAACGCCAGCCACCCCCTCCCGAGCCCGATGGAAGGAGTGCGGGTGCACAAGCCGACCTCGCGCCGCACCCTGCTCGCCGCGGCGACCGCCGCCGTCGCCAGCGCATGCAGCCCGCGGACGTTCAGCTCACCCGCGACGTCCGCGTCAACGCCCACGTCCACGTCCGCGTCCGCGTCCGCGGCGACATCCGCCTCGCCCTCGGCGTCCGCGGCGACGCGCCGGCCCGCCCCCACCCGGAGCAGTGACCGGGACCGCGCCTCGGCCCTGCTCGGCCGTATGACGCTGGACCAGAAGATCGGCCAGCTCTTCGTCCTGTCGGTGTACGGGCACTCCGCCACCGCGCCCGATCCCGGCGACGCCGCGGCCAACCGCAAGAAGTACGGCGTCGGCAGCGCTGCCGAGCTGGTGGCCAAGTACCACCTCGGCGGAATCATGTACACCGAGTGGGCGCACAACATCCGCGATCCGCGGCAGATCGCCGCCCTCTCCAACGGCATCCAGAAGGCCGCCCTCGACGGCCCCGCGGGCGTGCCGCTGCTCCTCTCCACCGACCAGGAGCACGGCATGGTGGCCCGGATCGGGGCGCCCGCCACGCTGCTCCCGGGGGCGATGGCGCTCGGTGCGGGCGGCAGCGCGCCGGACGTACGGGCGGCGGCCCGGGTCGCCGGGGCGGAGCTGGCCGCGCTCGGCATCCGGCAGGACTACGCGCCGGACGCGGACGTCAACGTCGACCCGGCCAACCCGGTGATCGGCATCCGCTCCTTCGGTGCCTCCCCCAAGGCGGTCGCCCGGCTGGTCGCGGCCCAGGTCGAGGGGTACCAGGGCGCCGGGGTCGCGGCCACCGCCAAGCACTTCCCCGGGCACGGCGACACCTCCGTGGACAGCCATGTCGGGCTGCCGACCATCACCCACTCCCGCAAGGAGTGGGAACGGCTGGACGCGCCGCCGTTCCGCGCCGCGATCGCCGCCGGGATCGACTCGGTCATGACGGCACACCTGCTGTTCCCCGCGCTCGACCCGGCCGACGACCCGGCCACGCTCTCCCGCCCCATCATCACCGGCGTCCTGCGCGAGGACCTCGGCTACGACGGCGTCGTGATCACCGACTCGCTCGGCATGCAGGGCGTGCGCAAGAAGTACGGCGACGACCGGGTGCCGGTGCTCGCACTGAAGGCGGGCGTGGACCAGTTGCTGACCCCGCCCGACCTGCCCGCCGCCTGGAACAGCGTGCGCACGGCGGTACGGAAGGGTGAGATCAGCGAGGACCGGCTCGACGCGTCGGTGCTGCGCGTCCTGGAACTCAAGGCGCGCCGGGGGCTGCTGGACGAGCCGTACACCAGCGACCGCGCGGTGGACCGTACGGTGGGCACCCGCGACCACGCCGCCACCGCCGCGCGCATCGCGGACCGCACCACCACGCTGATCACCAACCGCGGCGGGCTGCTGCCGCTGTCCCGCCGCCACCACCGCGAGCTGCTCGTGGTCGGCGTGGACCCCGCCGCCCCGACCGGCACCGGCGGCCCTCCGACGGCCGTCCTCGCCCGCGCCCTCGACGCGCTCGGCTTCACCGCGAAGGCCCTGTCCACCGGCACCGGCAGCGCGCCCGATCCGTCCCCGGGGCGGATCGACGAGGCGGTCGCGGCGGCTCGCGAACGGGACGCGGTGATCGTCCTGACCCGCGACGTCGACGCCGGGTCCGGCCAGCGGCGGCTGGTCTCGGAACTGTCCGCCACCGGGATGCCGGTGGTCCACGTCGCGATCAAGGACCCGTACGACATCGCCCAGTTGGGCAACGACCCCGGCGCGTCGCTGGCCACCTACGGCTGGACGGACGTCGAGGTGCGGGCCGCCGCCCGGGTCATCGCCGGGAAGCGGAACCCGCGCGGACGGCTACCGGTCGCCGTGCGGCGCGCGGACGCCCCGTCCCGGGTGCTGTACCCGATCGGGCACGGGCTCTCGTACTGAGGCGGTGGGCGGGGGTGTTGAGCCCCCACCCCGCCCCTTCCCGAAACCGGGGGAATCCCCCGGACCCCCGGACACGGCACCCAGGCTGCGGTGCGCGCTGGGTGCCGTGCCCGGTGTCCGCCAAGGGCCGGATCCGGCCCGGGGCCCCGCACAAGTCCGGGCCAGGGCCCGGGGCCCGAAGCCCGAGGCCCGAAGGCTCCGGGCTTCGGGCGGGCCGGGTGCGGCACGGGCCCGGGCCGGAGCCAGGGGCCAGGCCAGCCGCCCGGGGCCCGGAGCCAGGGCCCGAGGCCCCGGCCCAGGCCGTAGCCAGGGCCGGGGCCAGGGGCTTACGGTCGCAGCACCGGATCGCGTTCCATCTCTCGGCGGTCCAGCTTGGCGTCACGGGGGGCCAGGGGCTTGGACGAGGCCGGGACGCCTGCCCACTTCTGGACCGCCGCCGTCGCCTTCGCCTTTTCGGCCGCCGTCAGCTGGGCGATGTTGGAGCCGTGGTTGCCGCCGGGGGCCGTGTAGACGTACGAGTCGCGCGCGCCCTTGCCCAGGCGGAACGGCTCGGCGCCCCACGGGTCGTTCTCCCCGTAGACGAACAGCATCCGGTTCGCGTCATGGCGGACCCAGCGGTCCACGTCCCGCATCGCGCCCGGCTTGAAGCGCATCGGGATGTCGCGCGGGACGTAGTTGCGCGGGTTGTAGATGCCCGGGTAGCGCAGCAGGCCGTCCAGGTGCGGGGTCTTGAAGGTGGGGGCGCCCAGTTCGGTGCCCGCCTGGTAGTAGTACGGGGTGTAGGTCTCCAGGCCCTGGTCGGTGTAGGCGGAGAAGCCGGAGATGTCGTCGATGAACTTGTACAGCTCATCGGTGGAGGCCGTGGTGGCGGGGACGTCCGCGCAGTCCTTCAGCAGGTGGTACTGCCAGAAGGCCCACACCAGGTCGAGGACGACGTTTTCGTACGCCTTGTCGGCGCTGCCGACGACCGTGAAGGTCTGCTTCTCCTCGTCGGCCCACTTCTGGTACCGCGCCACGATCTCGTCGCGCCGCACGAGCGCTTCGCGCTGGACCGCGTTCAGCTTGGTGCGGCATTCGGCGGTGCCGACGCCCGCGAAGAAGCGGTCGTAGGCCGAATCCTCGGCGTTGACCACGTCGTTGGGGGCGACGTAGGCGATGGTGCCCGCCATGTCGCGCGGGTAGAAGCGGCGGTAGTAGGTGGCGGTCATGCCGCCCTTGCTGCCGCCGGTGGCGAGCCACTTCTTGCCGTAGACGCGGTGCAGCGCCCGGTACAGCCGGTGCTGGTCGCTGGCGGCCTGCCAGATGTCGAGCTTCGACCAGTCGGCGGGCTGGGGCCGCGACGGGGTGAAGAACCGATACTCCATGGACACCTGGTTGCCGTCCACGATCTGCGTGGGCTCACTGCGGCGCGGCGTGGTGTTGACGTTGTAGCCGGAGGTGAAGAACACCGTCGGCCGGTCGGCGGCCTTGTGCAGCAGGGTGAACCGCTGCTTGAAGGTGCCCTTGGACGGATGCCGGTGGTCGACCGGCTGCTGATAGGTGAAGACGAGGAAGCGGTAGCCGTCGTACGGCCGCTCCTCGACGAAGCTCATCCCGGGTATCGCCAGGACGCGTTCCTTGATGTCCGGCTCGCTCGCGGGGGTGGCCGCTGCCACCGGTGCACTGCCTGCACCGGCGCCGACCGCCCCCACGATTATCACGAGCGACAACAGCCATCTGAGCGCCTTGCCCATTCGCCCTCCCCTTGGGTGCACATCCCCTGGATGCACATCAATCGCACAGGTCGCCGAGAACCTATCGGGGCACAGACGGAGTGGCTAGAGGCTTCCGATCACGCCAACCAGCCGCCGAATACGGAGAGTTGTTACCGTCACCCCCTTTCGTAGCGGGCTGTGATGGCGCATCCTGGCGACATGGACCGAGACGAACGGCACGACCGGAGCGAACGGGCCGAGCGGCTGACGCAGTATCTGACCGAATTGCAGGAACGAATCGATCCGCGCTCGCTTGAGCTGCTCATGCGGCTGCTGCGCGAGCTGAGCACCTCACCGGCCGTCCGCGGGGGGACGTACGAACTCGGCATGGGGCCCGAGGAGAAAGAGCTGTTCACCCCCGCCCTCCAGGCCGAGTTGCTGGTGTTGTTCGGCCTGCTCACCTCCCAGGACGAGCGGGTGGTCGTCGACCTCGGCGACAGCCCGCACGCCAAGGGCATGAAGGTGCTGGTGCCCCAGGACCGGGCCCAGGACCCCGACTTCCTGCACCGCCACAAGCAGCGCGTGGCGGCCGAGGCTGAGCAGCGGGAGGCGGACCGGCGCGAGGTGGAGGGCATCGCGAGGGCGAGCGGCATGGAACCGTGACGTCACCGTGTGTGATGAGCGGTGAACGCCGAGAGTTACCGGCCGTATAGTCACGGCCGGGCGGCGCACTCATGAGGCGGCCGCACCCGCCCCGACGGCGGGGTGTTACGCCCCCACCGGGGCCGTCTCTCCCGTGAAGGTGCGCCACAGCTCGGCATACCGGCCGTCCGGCCGTGCCACCAGCTCCTCGTGCGTACCGTCCTCGACGACCCGTCCGTGGTCCAGGACCACCACCCGGTCCGCGCGGGCCGCGGTGGTCAGCCGGTGCGCGACGACCAGTGTGGTGCGTCGGCCCGCCAGCCGGTCCGTGGCCTGGTTGACCAGGCCCTCGGTGGCCAGGTCGAGCGCGGCCGTGGCCTCGTCGAGCAGCAGGATGTCCGGGTCGACCAGCTCGGCGCGCGCGAGCGCGATCAGCTGGCGCTGCCCGGCCGACAGATTGCGCCCGCGCTCGGAGACCGCGTGCAGATAGCCGCCGTCGAGCGAGGCCACCATGGCGTGGGCGCCGACCGCCCGCGCGGCCGCTTCCACGTCGGCGTCGCTCGCGTCGGGCCGTCCGTAGGCGATGGCGTCGCGCACGGTCCCGGGGAAGAGATACGGCTCCTGCGGGACGACGCCCAGCCGGTTGCGGTACGCGGTGAGGTCCAGCTCGCGCAGATCCGTGCCGTCGACCCGTACGGCGCCGCCGGTGGGGTCGTAGAAGCGGGCGACCAGCTTGACGAGCGTGGACTTGCCCGCGCCCGTCTCCCCCACGAACGCCACCGTCTGCCCGGCCGGGATCGTGAGGTCGATGCCCGACAGGGCCTCCTCGGCGGCCGCACCATCGGCACCGCCATACCGGAAGCGCACGTCCTCGAAGGCCACTTCGCCGCGCACCGTCCGCACCGCGCGCGGGTTCTTCGGCGCCGGGGTGGTGGTCGGCTCCCGCAGCAGCTCCTGGATGCGGCCCAGCGACACCGTGGCCTGCTGATAGCCGTCGAACACCTGGGAGAGCTGCTGGACGGGCGCGAAGAACAGGTCGATGTAGAGCAGATAGGCGACCAGCGCCCCCGCCGTCAGCGTCCCGTCGCTCACCCGCCCGGAGCCGACGATCAGCACCAGCGCGGCGGCGGTGGACGACAGCAGCTGGACGAACGGGAAGTACACCGAGATCAGCCACTGGCCGCGCACCCGCGCCTGCCGGTACGCGTCGCTGCGCCCCGCGAACCGCTCCCGGCCGACGCCCTCGCGCCGGAACGCCTGCACGATGCGCAGCCCCGCCACGCTCTCCTGGAGATCGGCGTTGACGGTGCCCACGCGCTCACGGGCGAGTTCGTACGCCTTGACGCTCTTGCGGCGGAAGACGAACGTGCCGATGATCAGCGGCGGCAGGGTGGCGAACACCACCAGCGCCAGCTGGACGTCGATCACCAGCAGCGCGACCAGGATGCCGAAGAAGGTCAGCAGGCTGACGACGGCGGTGACCAGACCGGTCTGGAGGAACGTCGACAGCGCGTCCACGTCGGTGGTCATCCGCGTCATGATCTTGCCGGTCAGCTCGCGCTCGTAGTAGTCGAGTCCGAGCCGCTGCAACTGCGCGAAGATCTTGACCCGCAGGGCGTACAGCACGCGTTCGCCCGTGCGCCCGGTCAGCCGCATCGCCCCGAACTGGGCGGCCCACTGCGCGAGGACGACGACCAGCGCCAGCCCGGACGCCGCCCACACCGCGCCCAGCGCCATGCGCTGGACGCCCTGGTCGATGCCGTGCCGGATGAGCACGGGCAGCAGCAGCCCGGACACCGCGTCGACCGTCACCAGCAGCAGGCAGAACAGCAGGGAGGTCCCGAACCCGCGCAGCAACTGCCGCAGTCCGTAGGCCTCTTCGGGCCGCGCGGCCCGCTCCTCGTCCACCTCGGGCGTGTCCGTGGCGGGCGGCAGGGCCTCGACCTTGGCCAGCAGCTCGGGCGTGGCGGGCATCCCGGCCAGCGCCCCGGCCATCCCGGGGGCGGGTGGTGCGGTGGCGGTACGCGCCTCCGGGCCCGCCGTGTCGCCGTCCCCGTCGCGCCGCACCCATAGCTCCGGGGTCACCCCGCCCGCGGTGCGCGGTGCGGCATGCGCGGGGTCGTCGCCGCCGCGCACCTGTGCCGTCGGCCGGTCGCCGCTGCCGCTGCCGCTGCCGTTCGCGGACGCCTCACCGTCGAGACACGGCTCGGCCAGCCCCGTTGCGGCCGCTTCGCCGCCGAACGCCCCGGCGTACCCCGCCGTCGGCTGCGGGGCGGCGTGCTCGGGGTCGTCGCCCCCGCGCGGCTGCACGGCGAGGCGCCCGGCCGGGTCGCGGGTGATGCCGCTCAGCTCGTCCGGGTCCGTCAGCAGACGGCGGTACAGCTCGCAGCGCTTGCGCAGTTCCTCGTCCGTGCCGAGGTCGACCAGGCGGCCGCCGTCCAGGACGGCGATGCGGTCGGCGAGGGCGAGGGTGGACAGGCGGTGGGCGATGAGGAGGGTCGTACGGCCCGCCATGACGCCCCGCAGCGCCTCGTGGATCTCGTGCTCGACGCGCGCGTCCACCGCCGAGGTGGCGTCGTCGAGAACGAGCAGCCGCGGGTCGGTGAGGATCGCGCGGGCCAGGGCCATGCGCTGGCGCTGGCCGCCGGAGAGGGTGAGGCCCTGCTCGCCGACCTCGGTGTCGTAGCCGTCCGGGAGGGCGGAGATGAAGCCATCGGCCTGGGCGGCGCGGGCGGCGGCCCGGATCTGCTCGTCGTCGGCGTCCGGCAGCCCGTAGGCGAGGTTGGCGCGCACGGTGTCGGAGAAGAGGAAGCTGTCCTCGGGGACGAGCCCGATGGCGGCGCGCAGCGACTCGTACGTCAGCTCGCGCACATCGTGGCCGCCGATCCGCACCGCGCCGTCCGTCACGTCGTAGAAGCGGGGCAGCAGCATGGACAGGGTGGATTTGCCGCTGCCCGAGGCGCCGACCACGGCGACCGTCTCGCCCGGTTCGATGCGCAGCGACACATCGGAGAGCACCGGCCGGTCGGGGTCGTAGCCGAAGGTGACGTGCTCGAATTCGACCGTCGCGGGCGCGTCCGCGGGCAGTTCGCGCGCGTCCGGGCGCTCCTGGATGACCGGTTCGGTGTCGATGAGTTCGTAGACCCGCTCGACACCGGCCCGGGCCTGCTGGCCGACGGTCAGCATCATGGTGAGCATCCGCACCGGGCCGACGAGCTGCGCGAGATAAGTCGAGAAGGCGACGAACGTGCCGAGGGTGATCTGCCCGCGGGTGGCCATCCAGCCGCCGAGGGCCAGCATCGCGACCTGGCCGAGCGCGGGGACGGCCTGGAGGGCGGGGGTGTAGCGGGCGTTGAGGCGGACCGTGCGCAGCCGGGCGGCGAAGAGACCGCGGCCGACCTCGCGGAGCTTGCCCGTCTCCTGCCCCTCCTGGCCGAAGCCCTTGACGACGCGGACGCCGGTGACGGCCCCGTCCACGACCCCGGCGACGGCTGCCGCCTGGCCCTGGGCGTACCAGGTGGCGGGGAAGAGCCGGATGCGGCTGCGCGAGGCGAGGACCCACAGGGCGGGCGCGACGGCGAGGGCGACGACGGTGAGCAGCGGGGAGAGCACCGCCATCACGACGAGGGAGACCAGGAAGAGCAGCACGTTGCCGATCATCATCGGCACCATGAAGAGCAGGCCCTGGATCAGCTGGAGGTCGCTGGTGGCGCGGCCGACGATCTGGCCGGTGGACAGCTCGTCCTGGCGCCTGCCGTCGAGGCGGACCAGGGACGCGTACATCTGGGTCCGCAGATCGTGCTGGACGTCGAGCGCGAGCCGTCCGCCGTAGAAGCGGCGGACGTAGGTGAGGGCGTAGACGACGAGGGCCGCGACGATCAGCAGGACGGCCCAGGGCGCGAGCGCCCGGTCGTGCCGGACGATCACCTCGTCGATGATCAGCTTGGTGACGAGCGGGACCAGCGCCATGACGCCCATCCCGGCGAGCGAGGCCCCGAGCGCGAGCAGCACATTGCGGCGGTACCGCATGCAGTGGCGGGTCAGCCGCCGCCCCCAGCCCTGTCGTGCGTCCGCATTGTCACCGTTGTCGGCGTTGCCACCTTTATCGGTGTTGCCGCCTTTGCCGCCCGCCACTCATGACCTCCCGGTTTCCACTGCTGCCGGAAGACCCAACACACACGTGTGCGGATTTCATCCTTCCGCAACAAACGAGCCGGGGGCGGGGCCGTTACGCCGCCTCGTCGCGCGGCACCTCCTCCGGGACGGCGGCCGCGGCACAGCGCGCGGCGATGTCGTCCAGCCGCAAGCCCAGGGTGGTGGCCAGGGCGGCGATGGTGAAGAAGGCGGGAGTGGGGGCCCGGCCGGTCTCGATCTTGCGGAGGGTCTCCGCCGAGATCCCGGCCCCGGCGGCGACGTCCGCCATGCTGCGCTCGCCCCGGGCCTGCCGCAGCAGGACACCGAGGAAGCGGCCGCGTTCGCGTTCCGACGGAGTGAGAGGAGTGCGCACCATGACCGTGATACTAATACCGGTATAAGAATTGGGTAGCCTCGGGAGGGCAGCACTGTGGTGGAAATCAAGACGGACGCGTCGCTGGACGCCATGCGGGAGGCGGGCCGGGTCGCCGCGGGCATCCTCACGGCGGCGCGCGAGGCCGCCGCCGTCGGCGTGAGCCTGCGCGAACTGGACGAGGTGGCCCGGGAGGTGCTGCGCCGGGCCGGGGCCACGTCCCCGTTCCTCGGCTACCGGCCGGGCTTCGCCCCGACCCCCTTCCCCGCGGCCATCTGCGCCTCGGTCAACGACGCGATCGTGCACGGCATCCCGAACGGGTACCGGCTGCGCGACGGCGATGTGGTGTCCATCGACTGCGGCGCGGTCCTCGACGGCTGGGCCAGCGACTGTGCGACCAGCTTCATCGTCGGCACCGCCCGCCCCGAGGACGTGCGGCTGGTCGAGACCGGCCGGAAGGCACTGGAAGCGGCCATCGCGGCGGCCGTCGTCGGCGGCCGGATCGGCGACATCGCGCACGCCATCGGAACGGTGGGCCGGGCGGCCGGGTACGGCATCCCCGCGGACTTCGGCGGCCATGGCGTGGGACGGCGGATGCACGAGGACCCGCCGGTGCCCAACGAGGGGCGGCCGGGGCGCGGTTACCCGCTGCGGCACGGGCTGGTGCTGGCCATCGAGCCGATGTTCATGGCGGGCGGCCGGGACGCGTATCTGACGGACGACGACGGCTGGACGCTCCGTACGGTGGACGGCAGCCGGGCGACGCACAGCGAGCAAACCGTGGCGATCACGGACGACGGACCGCGGGTGCTCACCGCGCCCTGACGCCGTCACGCGGACTGTTCAACACCGGACCGCCATCACCGGACCGTTCATCAAACACTTATGGGCACCGATTAGGGTCACACCAGGCGATCACCGCACAACAACCGCACATCAGAAGGGTGATGATCGAGATGGTGGTCCAGATCGACGACATCCCGCCCTCGGAACGGTTCGCGGCCTGGCGTGCCCTGTGCGACCGGACGACGATCCCCATGGAGCTGCGCAGCACCCACGAGGGCGACTTCCGGGCGACGATGTGGGGCGTCCACCTGGGGCAGGTCATGGTGTCCGGCACCTCCGTCCCCTCCCTGTGGAACCACCGGACACCGGTCCACATCCGCCGGTCGGATCCGGAGCTGTACCACCTCCAGCTGCATCTGCGCGGGGAGACGGACGTCCGGCACGCGGGCGCGACCACGACGCTCGGCGCCCGGCAGTTCATGCTCTCCTGCACGTCCCGGCCCTACGAGGCCGTCGTCGGGCGCGGCAGAACGGACACGTTGACGGTCGCCGTCCCGCCGCCCCTGCTGCCGTTCCCGGCGGCCGACCTCGACCGGCTGCTCGGGCGGCGGCTGTCGGGGCGGACCGGCATCGGCGCCCTCCTCGCCGACGTCCTCATCCGGCTGAGCGCCGAGCACACCGCGTACCGCCCGGCCGACGCCCCGCGCCTGGGCACCGTGGTGGTCGATCTGCTCACCGCGCTGCTCGCGCACGAACTGGACGGCGACGCGGAGGCCGGAGCGGGGGCCGGGTCCGGGGCCGGGGCCGGGGCCGGAGCAGGGGCCGGGTCCGGGGACGCCGCCGGTCGGATGGCCCCCGAGAGCCACCGGCGCGCACTCGTCCTGCGGATCCAGGACTTCGTGCAACGGAACCTGCACACCCCCGATCTGACCCCGGGCTCGATCGCCGCGGCCCATCACATCTCGGTGCGCTACCTCCACCGGCTCTTCGAGCGGCAGGGGCACACCGTCGCCGCCTGGATCCGCGCCCAGCGCCTGGAGCGCTGCTGCCGCGACCTGGCCGATCCCGCGCAGAGCGGCCTCCCCATCCACACCATCGCCGCGCGCTGGGGCTTCGGCCACGCGGCCGACTTCAGCCGGGCGTTCCGCGGCGCCTATGGCCTACCGCCCCGGGACTTCCGCCGGACGGCGCTGTCGCAGCAGGTGCAGCAATCGCGGCTGTCGGACCGCACGGGTGAAGGCGAGCAGGACTCCCCCCGTCGAAGCCCTGCTCACCTTCGCTGATCAGCATGGACCGGCAGCCGCCGGATGTCATTGGCGTGCGGTGCACAGTTCTTGATGCTCCGTGCACCGCACGCCCGGTGACCGTGTCACCTGGTCACTTGGTCACCTTCAGCTCCTCGATGCCCGCGCGCTTCTTGTCGTCCGCCGAGCGCAGCGTGACGCGGACATAGCGGGCCGGGCCCGTCGTCCCGTCGCGCCAGTGCCGTCCGTCGAGCGAGACCTGAGTGCGGTGCGAGGCGGGGCGGGTGGTGGTCCACTGCGGGGTGACCTCGCCGATCCGTACGGTCCGGCCGAGGTCGGCGGTGAGCGCGCCCCGGGCCGCGTTCGGGACCCAGGCGGTGGCCGCGTTGCCGTCGAGGGCGGCGCCCGGCTCCATGCCCGGCTCCTGCGAACTCGCCGTCGCCTCCTGGCAGCGGGCGAGGTTGGTGGTCGGCGTGAGGTCCGGGCGGCGGGTCTTGAGGACGGCGGGGGCGCCCTCGCTCACGACCTGCTTCCCGCCCTGCGGGGTCTCGATGTCGAACGGCGCCCCGGAGGTCAGCCGCACCGTCGTCTCGTGCGGGCCGATCGCCACGTCGTACGTACGGCCCTGCCAGCGCAGCCCCCGCAGGGTGACGCCGTCGCGGAGCTGCGGCGGCAGCATGGGGTCGAGCCGTACGGCGTCCTCGCGCAGCCGCATCCCGGTCAGGCCGTGGGTGAAGACCTGGAGGAAGCCGCCCTTGCCGGTGAGGAAGTCCTGTGCGGGGGACCCGGCCAGCGGGTCGTTGGCGCCCGCCTTCTCGCCGCGCGCCTCCGAGAACTGGTCGAACGGGCCGCGCACGAACGGCTTGATGGAACGCATCAGGTACGTGTACGAGGAGCAGCCGGGCTCCCCGATGGACGCGGCGTCGATCGCGTGCACCGAGTCGGTCATGGCCGGGCCGTCGGGGTCGGTGCGCGCCGCGTAGTAGTCGAGCGTCTTGGCGGCGGACTGCCCGGACATCGGCCACTCCAGCGGGTACATGAGCAGCACGGTGTCCGCCTGCTTGATCAGCGAGCCCTTGTAGCCGTCGTACTGCTGGAAGACCTGCTTCTTCTTGTCGTACGGGATGCGCAGCTTGTCCGCGATCCGGGTCCAGGCGGCCGGGGGCTCCTCGCCGAGGACGCGGGCGGCGCGGGCGGCGTGGCGCAGGGCGGTGGCGGCTCCGGCGTTGGTGAACACCGCGTCGTCCACGCCGTTGCTGTACTCGTCTGGGCCCGCGACGTTCTTGATGGAGTAGCTGCCGTCGTCGTTGTGGGTGACGCGCCCGGCCCAGAACTCGGCGATGCCCTTGAGCACCGGCCAGCCGCGCTCGCGCAGCCAGGCGGCGTCCCCGGTGGCCTGGAAGTACTGCCAGGCCGCGAGGGCGATGTCGCTCTGGAGGTGGTTCTGGGTGCGGCAGTGCGGCGGGTCCCAGCTGTGGCATTCGGTCCACAGCCCGCCCTTGCTCGCGCTGGTCCAGGGGTAGAAGAGGCCGGGGTAGCCGAGCTTGCGCGCGTTCGTACGGGCACCGGCGCGGGTCTTGTAGCGGTACTCGACCACGGACTTGGCCAGTTCGGGATGGGTCGCCAGCAGCCCCGGGTACATCCAGGTCTCGGCGTCCCAGAAGATCAGGCCACCGTAGTTGTCGCTGGTCAGCCCGGTCGGGGAGATGCTGTTGCGGGAGCCGGCGCGGGTGGCGGACAGCAGCCCGTACTGCGCGGACCGCACCCAGTTCTGGAGGTCGCGCTGCCTGCGGCCGCCGATCTCGATGTCGGAGCGCCAGAGCTTGCGCCACGCGGCGGTGTGCTCGGTGAACAGCGCGGGCCAGCCGCGATCGGCGGCCCGGCGGGAGGCGGCGACGGCGTCGGCGCGCGGGGCGTGGGAGGTCAGCGCGGTGTCGACGCCGACGTACTTGGTGAACTCATAGGCGCGGCCCTGCCGCACCGGGAAGCGGACGCCCTGCCGGGCGCTCAACTCACCGCCCTGATCGGCCCGTTCCGCCTTCGCGTTCTGTACGTTACGGCCGGGCCGCAGGGTGGACGCGACAGCGCCGTCGGTCTTGGTGCCGTCCGTACGGAACGCCACATCGACCGTACGGTCGCCATGGGCTCCGCCGCCGGTCTGCGTCATGCGCCGGGCACCGCGCCCGTCGATGCGGTCGGTGACGGTGGCGTCGCCGCTCCAGTGCGGAGTCATGCGCAGCCGTACGGCGCCCACGTGCGCGTCGTTGCGGTCGGCGAGCACGTCGTAGGTGAGGTCGGTGGCGCGGCCGTCGGACGCCGTCCAGGTGAGGGACGTACGGACGAAGCCGCAGCGCATGAAGACGGTCTGCCGGTAGTGCGAGATGTGCCCGGCGGACGTACCCGAGCCGAAGGTCTCCGCGCCCTTGCCCCCGGTGGCCACGTTCAGCGTGGACCAGTTGGGGATGGCGGCGGCGACCTGCCGGTTCTCGGTGGTCTTCTTGTTGTGCCCGTACAGGCCGGAGACGAACGCTCCGTCGTAGCGGGGCGTGAACAGCGGCCATCCGGTCTTGTCGCCGCCGCCCGTGTAACCGGTGCCGTTCGGCGGCACGCGCTGCCCGAGATAGCCGTTGCCCACGTACGCGTGGTAGCTGTCCTTGGGATCGATGCGGTCGGAGGTCAGCGCCCAGCCGTCGGACGGCCCACGCGCACAGCCCCCGGCGCCGGCACGGGCCGCCGCTGAGGAGTCGGATTCGGGAGCGGCGGACGCCGGGGGCACGGCGGCGATCAGCCCGCAGACGAGAAGCGGGGCGATCAGCCGGGCGGCGCGCGGCAGCCGGGAGGTGGAGTACGTCATTGTTCTCCGTCGTGGTTCGCCGGTGACGGTCGCAGTGACGATAAAGAGGTGAACACAGGAGGTCAATGGATAAGGCCATGTCTTCAATGCCTGAACATCAATTCATATACATGAACTACATCAGAGTGCCGTAGGGCGCACCAGACCCGACTCGAACGCGAAGACCGCGGCCTGTGTACGGTCGCGCAGGCCCAGCTTGAGCAGGATCCGGCCGACATGGGTCTTCACGGTCTGCTCCGCCACCACCAGCCGGGTGGCGATCTCCGCGTTCGACAGGCCCTGGGCGATCAGGGCCAGCACCTCGGTCTCGCGCCCCGTCAGATCGCCGATGCGGTCCTTGAGAGGAGCGCGCGGGGCAGCGGCGGTCACCCGGGAGAACTCCGCGATCAGACGCTTGGTGATGTTCGGCGCGAGCAACGCCTCCCCGGCCGCCACCACCCGTACCGCATGGGCCAGTTCCTCGGCCGACGCGTCCTTCAGCAGAAACCCGGACGCGCCCGCGCGCAGCGCCTCGTACACATACTCGTCGAGGTCGAAGGTGGTGAGGACGAGCACCTTGACGGTGGCACCGTCGGGTTCGGTGAGCCGACGGGTGGCCTCGATACCGCCGAGGCCGGGCATGCGGATGTCCATCAGGACGACATCGGGGGCGAGTTCGGCGACCTGGGCGATGGCATCCTCACCGTCCACGGCCTGGCCGACGACCTCGATGCCGGGTTCGGCGTTCAGCAGCACCGTGAAGCCCTGCCGGACCATGCTCTGGTCGTCGGCGATCAGGACGCGGATGCTCGTCGTCATGCGGTGTCCTCGGCGGTCTCGGTCGGCCTCGTAGCGGGGAGACTCGTAGTGGGGGGACTCGTAGTGGGGGGACTCGTGGCGGGGGAAAGGTCGGGCTCGCGCAGGGGCAGTACGGCGGCCACCTCGTAACCGCCGTCCGGCGTCGGACCAGTGGCCAGCTCGCCCCCGAGCATCGCGGTGCGCTCGCGCATCCCGAGCAGCCCGTGACCGGCGCCCGGCGAGGGCAGGGCGGGGCGGTCCGGGGCGGTGTTGGCGACCCAGACGGTGAGCCCGTCCGGGTGGTACCCGATCTCCACCCGCACCTCGGCCCCCGGCGCGTGCCGCATCACATTGCTCAGCGCCTCCTGCACGATGCGGAACGCCGACAGCTCGATGCCCGGCGGCAGCGGCCGACGCTCACCGGCTATCTCGACGGCCACCGCGATCCCGGTGCTGCGCACCGTGTCCACCAACTCGTCCAGCCGGTCGAGGGTGGGCTGCGGGGCGTGCCGTACGCCATCGGCGAGAGCGTCCTCGGAGCGCAGCACGCCCAGCACCCGGCGCAGCTCGGTCAGCGCCTCGACCGCGCTGCGGCGGATGCCCGCCAGGTTCTCCTTCAGCTCGTCGGACGGGTTGTCAGCCAGATGCGGGGCGACCTGCGCCTGGATGGAGATCACCGACATATGGTGCGCGACCACGTCGTGCAGCTCCCGGGCGATGCGGTTGCGCTCCTCCAGCAGGGTGCGCCGGGCCCGCTCCTCGGCGGTCAGCTCCTGCTGCTCGACCAGCCGCGCCCGGGCCACCCGCCGTCCGCGCAGGGCGGTGCCGACCACCACGGCTGTCACCAGGACCGAGACGAAGAACCCCGCGTCGCTCTCAGGGGGCGGTACCGGCTCGATGGAGACACGGGAGACCAGGCCCACCAGCAGGCTGATCGCCAGCACCTCGACCGCTATCCGGGGGCGGGTGCGCAGCGCCAGCAGGAACAGCACCAGCGCCTGCACCGTCAGCCCCTCGCCGGACCAAGGGAATGTCGTCTCGGAAATGGACCCGGGCCGCGCGGTCAGCACGATCACCATCGTCACGGCCGTTATCGCCCACCACGCCGGGACCGGCCGGAACAGCGCCGCTGCGAGCGCCACGGACTGGACCGCGGCGAGCAGTATGCCGAGGCCCTGGCCGAACCCGTACAGCTCCGCGTACTTGTCGGCACACGCGATGAACAGCGTCACCGCGCCCAGCACCACCGGGAGCGCCAACGCGGGCAGCCAGACCAGCCAGCTCGGCCCGCTCCGGCGCGGCAGCGGATCGGCCGCCGTCGTCCACAGGTCCTCGCGCAGGACGCCCGGAACCGCCCGCAGCCCCCGCGTCACCTTCACCACCCACCCCCCCTCATGGACGTGACCCTATCCACGCCGCATCGCTCCCGCTCCCTTCCACGTCTCCCCCGTCACCCCGCCCGGGCGGCCCTCGCGCACCACCCGGCCGTCCGTGCGCGGCTTGCCGTGCTCGTACGCGCCGAACGCCGCCCGGCACACCAGCAGCGCCACCGCGAACACCGGCAGCCAGGCCAGCCGGGCGGCCAGCCAGCCCGGCCCGTCGGGCACGGTGTGCAGACCGGGCAGCGGGCCGCTCAGCCACAGCACGGTCGAGGTGACCGCCATCATCGCGGTCTGGTGCCACAGGAAGACCGTCATCGCGGAGAGGTTCAGCAGCGCCACCACCGCCCAGACCGCGGGCCGCGCCAGCGCCCGCCGCAGCGGACCGAGCAGCAGCAGCGCCGCCCCGCACTGGGCCAGGCCGAAGGTGACGGCGGCCAGGGTCGGCGGGTTGAGGTTGGATATCGCGGCGCCGGGCACCCCGACCATGGCCGCCGGATAGCCACCGAACAGGACGAGGCCGGCCGTGACCACCCCTCCCCCGAGCAGCAGCACCCAGCCGACCGTGCGCCCCCGCAGCCCGCCGCGCGCCCACGCCGCGCCCAGGCAGTACGGGACCAGCCAGCCCGCCGCCAGGTTGATCCAGCCGACCCAGGCGGGCCCGCCGAAGCCGAACCGGAACAGGTCGACGTGGAGGACGACGGCGAGCGGCCACAGCGGATGCAGCCGGGCCACCAGCGGGGTCACCGCCGTGAGCGCCGCGAAGACCAGCAGGAACCACAGCGGTGACAGCACCAGTTTGAGCAGGGTGTGCAGGGTCGTCAGGCCCACCCCGGAGGCCAGCATCGCCCCCGCCGCCAGGGTCCACACCACCAGCACCGCGGCGACCGGCCGGAACAGCCGGGCCATCCGGGCGCCCAGCCACTGCCGGTACGGCACGCCGCGGGCGCAGGCGGTGGCATGACTGCGCGCGCTCATCAGCCCTCCCACCAGGAAGAAGACCGCGAGGGTCTGCAACGCCCAGGTGAGCGGGGTGAGATGGGGCTGGTACAGCAGCGGACTGGCGGCCCGCACCGTACCGCTGTCGGCGACGAGGGCGGTCACCAGCCAGTGGCCGAGCACCACGCCGAGGATGGCGAACGCGCGCAGCGCGTCCACGGCACGGTCGCGCTCGGGCGGTGTGGCGGCGTCGATGCGCCGGATCAGCTCATGCATGCCCGTCCCCCCACGATCCGGGCCAGGCTCCGCAGGCTTACGGAACCGGGCTTGAGGTAGTCGCTGTGGCCGCCGTCGCCCGCGTCGAAGGTGCGGGCGCCGAACCCCTTCGAGACGGGATCGGTCCCCAGCCCGACGGTGGTGACCAGCAGTGGAATCCGCACATGCGGAACGTCGGCTATCCAGTCGTGCGCGCCCCGGCCCGCCCAGACGGCGGCCCGGGTGTGCAACTGGCCGACGCTGTCCGCGCCGACGCCCGGGCTCCCGTACAGGACGATGTCCGCGACCGCCAGCCCGGACGCGGCCCGGGCGCAGACCAGCGAGCCGTAGGAGTGGCAGAGCAGCGATATCCGGGCGCGAGGCGCGGCAGTGGTCAACTCCCGGGCGAAGGAGGCGAGCCGGGGCGCCGCCCGGTCGGCCCGCCCCGCCGTCAGCACCTCGGGGCTCACCGTGCCCGGCGTCTCGTACCCGAGCCAGGCGACGACGGCGCCCTGCCGCCCCAGCTGGTGCTTCAGCGCGACGGCCCCGGCGCGCAGGCGCCCGTACCGCTCCAGGCTGGTGTCCGATCCCGGCACCAGGACGGCGACCCGCGTGGCGCGCGACAGATCCCCGAAGACCTCGACGGAACGGCCCCCGTCCCGCCCGTCGAAGGAGAGGAACTGCCGGGACGGTGCAGCCATGTCCCGCAGCGCGGCAGCCCGCCGCCGGTCCCCGTGCCCGGCGGCCATCCGCTCGGCGGCCCGTATGTCCGCGCGACGGGCCGCGTACCGCATATCGAGGTCGGCGGGCGTCGCGGCGGTCAGCGCAGGGAGCGCCGACGGCGCGGGTGCCGGCACCGCCGCGGGCCGCGCGGCTCCCGCCACCGGCACGGCCACCGAGGCGGCGACGAGCATGCCGAGCAGAGTGCGGCGCAGACGGCCGCGCACACGAGATGCCATCCCTGTCCCCTTTCCGTGCCGGATGTCGTACATAGGGGAAGGTAGGGAGCAGGGCGGGTAGTTGGCGTCACTCCAGGGGGTGCACTCGCCACGTAGCCCTCAGGTATGACGGGTACGACGCAGGGGCCTGCGACGATCAGCCCATGGCTGAAATCACCTTGATGTCCGACCCGAGGGTCGCGGCCGTGCCAGTCAGCGAGTGCGGGGAGCCGCTGACGGACGTACGCCACACTCCGCGGCTGCTGGTCGACGGCCGGGCGGCGGATCCCGCCGGGGCCTACGCCTACCTGCGGCAGGGCCTGCTGGAGCGGCTGCTGGCGGCGCAGTCGGCGCTGCCGCCGGGGCTGCGGCTGCTGTTCATCGAGGGATACCGGCCGCCGGAGCTCCAGCGGCACTACTTCGAGCGCTACTCCGCCCGGCTGCGCGCCGCGCACCCCGCCTGGTCCGCAGGAGAGATCCGGGCCGCGGCGAGCCGCTACGTGTCACCGCCCGAACTCGCCCCGCACAGCGCCGGCGCCGCCGTCGACCTCACGCTCGCCGACGCGGACGGGCGCGAGCTGGACATGGGCACGCCCTGGGACGCGACCCCGGAGGAGAGCGCACGCGCCTGCTACACGGAGGCCGCGAACATCCCCGCCGAGGCCCGCGCCCGCCGGGACGCCCTGGGCGCGGCGCTGACCTCGGCCGGGCTGGTGAACTACCCGACCGAGTGGTGGCACTGGTCGTACGGGGACCGCTACTGGGCCCTCCACACCGGCGCCCCGGCGGCGCTGTACGGCCCGCGGGACCTCACCGGGCCGCTCACGGAGACGCCCTGACGCACGGGCGACCGGACACAACGACACCGCCCCGGCCGCCGGCAGGGGAGGAGGCGGCGGCCGGGGCGGCACGGTGAGCGCGAGGGCAGCGAGGGGTCAGCTGGGGTCGGTGACACCTCCGGAGTCCAGTTCGGCGGCGTCGGCGGTGTACGTACGCCGGTAGAGGTGGTTGTCGCGGCCGCGGATGAACAGCTCGATGTTGCCCTTGTTGCGGCTGACCGCGGCGGGGTTGTCGTCGGTGCCTGAGATGCCCAGGTCGACCCAGGCACTCCAGGTCAGGCCGTTCCAGAAGCGGTGCAGGATCTGGTGGTCCTGCCCCTTGGCGAAGACGTCCAACCGGTCGGGGCCCCAGGTGCAGACGGCAGGGCCGGAGAGGAAGCCGGTGCCGATGTCCCGCCAGGTGGACCAGGTGCTGCCGTTGAGCACCCGGTGCCACAGGGTGTTGCTGGCGGCGCCCCGCGCGACGAGGTCGACCCGGCCGGTGCCCCAGGACGCGGCACCGACCGTGCCCTGGATGGTGCCGCCGATGTTGTTGAACGGCCCCCAGCCGGCGTCCGGCGGGGCGGTAGCGTGCAGGACCTGGTTGGTCGCGTTGAGCCCGAACAGATCGATCCGGCCTTCCCGCGCCGACGCCGCGGCGAGCCCGCTCCAGATCTTGGTGGCCTCGTTGGTGGCCGACCAGCCGCCCTCCCAGCCGGAGCCGTCGATGTAGGTCCTGCGGTACGCCGACTGCCCGTTACCCACCCCGTAGACGGTGTAGCGGTCGGGCCGGTAGGCGATGATCGCCGGGTCGTAGGCGAACGGGCCGCCCAGGTCGCTCCAATCGTCCCAGCCGCCGGACTCGGTCCACGACCGGTAGGCGATCTTGTTGGTGGTGTTGCGGGCGACCACGGTGATGCGTTCGGTCGCCCGGGACGCCGCGCTCGGCGCCGAAAGGATCGCCCCGCCGACGTCCTCCCAGTCCGTCCAACTCCCCATGAAGAGCCTCCGTTCCGCCCGATCCCGCTGATCGGGGAGGCCATTGGAGCGGCAGCCGCTCGAGGGCGCCTGGAAGACGGCACCAGTACGCCCACTATGCGCTCAGGCGGACGCGCTCGGACGTACAAGCTCGGGCGTACGCGCTCAGGCGTACGCGCTCAGGCGTACGCGCTCAGGCCGTGCGCGAGGCGGCGACCTGGCGGGCCATGATCGTCGTCAGTTCGTACGCCGTGTGGGAGGCCGCCACCGCGGTGATCTCCGCGTGGTCGTACGCCGGGGCGACCTCGACCACGTCGGCGGAGACCAGGTGGCAGCCGGCCAGCCCGCGCAGGATCTCCAGCAGCTCGCGGGAGGTGAGGCCGCCCGCCTCGGGGGTGCCGGTGCCGGGGGCGTGGGCCGGGTCCAGGACGTCGATGTCGATGGAGATGTAGAGCGGGCGGTCGCCGATGCGCTGCCGCAGCTGGTCGGTGATCTCGTCCACGCCGCGCCGCATGACATCGGCGGAGGTGACGATGCCGAAGCCCATCTTCTGGTCGTCGTCCAGGTCCTGCTTGCCGTACAGCGGGCCCCGGGTGCCGACGTGCGAGAGGGCGGCGGTGTCGAGGATGCCCTCCTCGACGGCGCGCCGGAAGGGCGTGCCGTGGGTGTACTCGGCGCCGAAGTAGGTGTCCCAGGTGTCCAGGTGCGCGTCGAAGTGCAGCAGGGCGACCGGGCCGTGCTTGCGGGCGACGGACCGCAGCAGCGGGAGGGCGATGGTGTGGTCGCCGCCGAGGGTCATGAGCCGGGAGCCGCTGTCGAGGAGGTCGTCGGCGGCGGCCTGGACCGTCTCCACCGCCTCGTTGATGTTGAACGGGTTCGCGGCGATGTCCCCGGCGTCGGCGACCTGGGCGAGGGCGAAGGGGGCGGCGTCCTGCGCCGGGTTGTACGGGCGCAGCAGGCGGGACGCCTCGCGGATGGCGTTGCCGCCGAAGCGGGCGCCGGGGCGGTAGGAGACGCCTGTGTCGAAGGGCACACCGACCACGGCGACGTCCGCGGTGCCACCGACCTCGTCGACGCGCGGCAGCCGCGCGAAGGTGGCGGGACCGGCGTAACGCGGGACGCGGGACGAGTCGACGGGGCCGACGGGGGGTGCGGTGGGCTCACGGTCGCTTGCGGTCATGACTGCGAGCGTAGGCAGAGCGGCCGTTCCACCACATGTACGTTCCCCAGTACCAACCCCGGGCGATTTGGACACCACGTCCATTGCCGGGTGACCAGCGTCTCTCCCCGTCCGGGCCCTCACGTGTTAAGGTTGTGATAGTTGCAGTTTTGGTACCCATGAACGTTATGTGCGCCTGACGGGATGTAGCCTCAGGCGCATTTTTGTTTTAACCGGTCATTTCCGGATGGGGTCAATGCGGCGACGCGGATTCCGCGAAGTGCGGAATCCGGTTCGGCCCCCATTGAAGGAGAATGACATGGCCACCGGCACCGTGAAGTGGTTCAACGCGGAAAAGGGCTACGGCTTCATCGAGCAGGACGGCGGCGGCGCCGACGTCTTCGCCCACTACTCGAACATCGCCACCCAGGGGTTCCGTGAGCTCCAGGAAGGCCAGAAGGTGACGTTCGACGTCACGCAGGGCCAGAAGGGCCCGCAGGCCGAGAACATCGTTCCCGCCTGACGCAGCGCATACCGCGAGCCGGGGCCCGCACCTGAAGAGGTGCGGGCCCCGGCTCGTGCCCGCTTTCCGCGGGCCCGTCCCCGCCCGTTCCAGGAAGGCCGCATGAGCCGTTACGCCCGCTCGTCCCGTAAGCCCCGGTCACAATCCCGCTCCCCCGTTCGTACCAGCCGTCCCTCCGACGGCGGCAACGAATTCGCCCTGCTGCGCGGCACCACCCCCGTGCTGCCCGCCGTCGCCGCGTTCGCCGAACTGGACCTTCCGGACGGCCTCGCCGCGGAGCTGGCGCTCCAGGGCATCACCGTGCCGTTCCCGATCCAGGCGGCCACCCTCCCCAGCGCCCTCACGGGCCGCGACGTCCTCGGGCGCGCGCAGACCGGCTCCGGCAAGACCCTGGCCTTCGGCCTCGCGCTGCTGGCCCGCCTCGCCGGGCAGCGCGCCGAACCCCGCAGTCCGCTCGCCCTGGTCCTGGTGCCGACGCGGGAGCTGGCCCAGCAGGTCTCCGACGCGCTCGCGCCCTACGCCCGTCGGCTGCGGCTGCGCCCGGCCACCGTGGTGGGCGGCATGTCGATCAACCGCCAGGCCAGCGCCCTGCGCGACGGCGCCGAGGTGGTCATCGCGACACCGGGCCGCCTCCACGACCTGATCGAACGCGGCGACTGCCGACTGGACCAGGTGCGCATCACCGTTCTCGACGAGGCCGACCAGATGGCCGACATGGGGTTCCTCCCCCAGGTGACGCGGCTGCTGCGGCAGGTGCCCGCCGACGGCCAGCGCCTGCTGTTCTCCGCGACCCTCGACAACCAGATCAGCCGGCTGGTGCGCGAGTTCCTCACCGACCCGGCTCTGCACTCGGTCGATGACTCGGCGGGCGCGGTCACCACGATGGAGCACCATGTGCTGCACATCGCGGACACCGACAAGCGCTCCGTCGCCACCCGGGTCGCCGCGCGGGACGGCCGCCTGATCATGTTCCTGGACACCAAGCACGCCGTCGACCGGCTGACCCGCCATCTGCTGGCCAACGGCGTGCGGGCGGCGGCGCTGCACGGCGGCAAATCCCAGCCGCAGCGCACCAAGACCCTGGAGCGCTTCAAGACCGGGGACGTCACCGCGCTCGTGGCCACGAACGTCGCGGCCCGCGGCATCCACGTCGACGACCTCGACCTGGTCGTCAACGTGGATCCGCCCTCGGACCACAAGGACTACCTGCACCGTGGCGGGCGCACCGCCCGCGCGGGCGGCTCCGGCAGCGTCGTCACGCTCGTCCTGCCCGACCAGCGCCGGGACATGACCCGGCTGATGACCGCCGCGGGCATCACCCCGAACACGGCGCAGGTGCACTCGACCGACTCCGAGCTGGCCCGTATCACCGGCGCCCAGGAGCCGTCGGGCGTCCCGGTGACGATCAGCGCCCCGGCCCAGCGGCAGGCCCCCGGCCCCCGGCAGGGGCGCCGCGGTGGCGGTGGCGGCGGTGGCGGTGGACGTTCGGGCCGGGCGTCCGGCGGCGGGGCTGGACGCGGCTCCGGCGGCGGAACCGGGCGCGGCTCCGGCGGCGCGACGGGGCGAGGCTCCGGCGGCGGCTCCGGACGGGGTTCCGGCGGCGGGACCGGCCGTAGTCGCCGTCCCGGCCGGTAGGGGCGGTCCGGACCGCCCTGGCCGGGGGCTCCCCGGGCGCCCCGGCTCGGCATGGCCGCGTCACGTCCGCAGACGAGTAATGCACCCCATTTCCCTGACGCAGGGGCGACAATGGGCCACATGCCGATACCCAGTACCGTGCCCAGCCGCGCCGAACTGATCGACCATCTCGTCCGTACGCGCATCGCGGGTGACGTCGCCACCCCACGCGAGAACAACCTCTCCCACTACCGCAAGCTCGCGAACGGCGACCGCCACTACTGGCTGGGTCTCGAACTGGGCGACCGCTGGGTGGACGAGCAGGACGTGCTGGCCGTCATGGCGGAGCGGTGCGGGGTGATCGACGACCCGGAGCACCGCACCGGGCAGGACACGATCGACCCGGAGCTGACGGTCGGCGCGCTGGACCGGATGGCGTCGGTGCTGCGGAAGGCGGCCGAGGCGCAGCAGCGGGTGCTGTTCGCCACGGGTCACCCGGGCGGGCTGCTGGAGGTGCACAGCGCCACGGCGTCGGCGCTGTACTCGGCGGGGTGCGAGATCGTCGAGATCCCGGGCGGGCTGCACGCGGACGAGGGGTACGTCTTCCAGTTCTGCGACGTGGCCATGCTGGAGCGCGGCGCCACGCTGTGGCACACCCACTCCCCCGCCCCCATGGCGGCCATCCTGGACGGGCTGGCCCGGGAGGGGCGCCCGCTGCCGGACCTGGTGGTCGCCGACCACGGCTGGGCGGGGTGCGCGGGGCAGCGCGGCATCGACGCGGTGGGGTACGCGGACTGCAACGACCCGGCGCTGTTCCTCGGCGAGGCCGAAGGGACGCTTCAGGCGGTGGTCCCGCTGGACGACCACGTCACCAATCCGCGGTTCTACGCGCCGCTGACGGCCTATCTGCTGGACGCGGCGGGGCTGACGGCCCAGTTCTGACGCGCGGCCCGGGACAGGCCGGGACGCGCGTCACCGCCTCACCCCTCCCGGGGGCTCCCCGGCGGGGGGGTCACTTCTTCGGGCGCGGGACCCGCATGACGCCTTCCTGGATCACCGAGACGGCCAGCCGCCCGTCGGCGGTGAAGATGCGGCCCTTGGCGAGGCCACGGCCACCGGACGAGGACGGGCTCTCCTGGTCGTACAGAAGCCAGTCGTCCACCCGGAACGGCCGGTGGAACCACATGGCGTGGTCGAGGCTGGCGCCGACGATGTCCCCGACTGCCCAGCCGCCGCGGCCGTGGGCGAGGAGCACCGAGTCCAGCAGCGTCATGTCGGACACATAGGTGGCCAGGCAGACGTGCAGCAGCGGATCGTCGGCGGTGCCGTCCAGTTTGCCGTCGGTCCGGAACCAAACCTGCGACTTCGGCTCGCGGGGCTGTCCGACGCTGCCGTACGGCGGAGCGTCCACGTACCGCAGGTCGACGGCGGCCCGCGCCTGGAGCATCCGGTCGACCACCCCCGGCCCGGCGAGCAGGTGCTCGTACCGGGGCAGCAGCTCCTCGGCGGTGGGCAGCGAGAGCGGATCCGGTACGTCCGGCATCGGCTCCTGGTGCTCCAGCCCCTCCTCGTGCAGCTGGAAGGAGGCGGACAGGTGGAAGATCGGCTGCCCGTGCTGGACGGCGACGACGCGGCGCGTCGTGAAGGAGAAGCCGTCGCGGATCCGGTCGACCGTGTAGACGATCGGCGCCCCGGGGTCGCCGGGCCGCAGGAAGTAGGCGTGCAGCGAGTGCGGCGGACGGTCCTCCGGGACCGTACGGCCCGCGGCGACCAGGGCCTGGGCGGCCACCTGGCCGCCGAAGACCCGCGGCACGAGGGGTGCGGCATCGCTGGTGCCGCGGAACATGTCCTCTTCGATCCGCTCCAGGTCGAGCAGGTCGAGCAGGCTCTGTAGTGCGTCATTCATGGTTCAAGCAGTCTTGCAGACCCGTGTTGCGGCACCGTTGCCGGCGAGCGTGCTCATGACGACCGTCACAGCCCCATCGACTTGGCGACGATGGACCGCATGACCTCGCTGGTCCCGCCGTAGATGCGGGTGACGCGGGTGTCCGCGTACAGCCGGGCGATGGGGTACTCCATCATGTAGCCGTAACCGCCGTGCAGCTGGAGGCACTTGTCGATGACGACGGCCGCGCGCTCGGTGGTGAACAGCTTCGCCGAAGCGGCGTCGGCGGCGGTCAGTTCACCGGCGTCGTGCGCGTCCAGGGCCCGGTCGACGACCGCCTGCATCGCGTCCACCTCGGCCTTGCAGTCGGCCAGCGTGAACTTGGTGTTCTGAAAGGACGCCACGCTCTTGCCGAAGACCTCACGGTCCTGGACGTACGCCTTGGCGAACTCGACCGCCGCGGCGGACTGCGCGTACGCGCTCACGGCGATGCCCAGGCGCTCCTGCGGCAGGTTGTGCGCGAGGTAGCCGAAGGCCTTGCCCTCCTCGCCCAGCAGGTCCTCCACCGGCACCTTGACGTCGGTGAACGACAGCTCGGCGGTGTCGGACGTCTTCAGCCCCAGCTTCTCCAGCTTGCGGCCGACCGCGTAGCCCTCGCTCTTGGTGTCCACGACGAGGATGGATATGCCCCCGCGGCGGTCCTCGGGGGTGGCGGGGGCGGTGCGGGCGCAGACCAGGACGCGGTCGGCGAGCACGCCGCCGGTGATGAAGGTCTTGGCTCCGTTGAGCACGTAGTGCGTGCCGTCCTCGGACAGCTTGGCGGTGGTCTTCATGCCCGCCAGGTCCGAGCCGGTGCCCGGCTCGGTCATGGCGATGGCGGTCATCAGGTCGCCCGAGACGAAGGAGGGCAGCCAGCGCCGCTTCTGCTCCTCGTTGCCGTACTTGAGGATGTACGGGAGGCAGAGCGCGGTGTGGACGCTGCTGCCGCCGAAGCTCACCCCGGCGCGGGCGCACTCCTCGGTGATGACCGCGTTGAACTTGAAGCTGGTCTCGCCCGCGCCGCCGTACTCCTCGGGGACCTCGATGCCGAAGATGCCCAGTTCGCCGAGCTTCTTGTAGAAGTCGCGCGGCGCCTGACCGGCCTCCCGCCACTCCTCGTAGTACGGGACGACCTCGGCGGCGATGAAGTCGCGGATGGTCTCCCGGAATGCCTCGTGGTCCTCGTTGAACACCGTGCGACGCATCTCTGCGGCCTCCCTCTGGCTAAGCGCTTGCTCAGCCGAAGCTACCGGCCAGTTACGTCACCTGTCCACCTTTCGAGGGCTCACTCGCGAACGCCGTCCGAGGCGTGGGCCGCGCCGAAGGCACCCAGGGCCAGGCGGTGCAGCAGGGCGGCGGTGGCCTCGCGGCCGGGGAGCGCGCCGGGGCGGCCCAGGTGCGGGGTGGAGTTGAGCAGCCCGAACACGGCGTGGACGCAGGCCCGCGCCTCAGTCTCGGCGAGCCCCGGATAGACCTGCCGCACGACCTCGACCCACAGCTCCACGTACTGCCGCTGGAGCGAGCGCACCAGCTTGCGGTCGGTGTCCCGGAGCCGGTCCAGCTCGCGGTCGTGGAGGATGATCAGCGGGCGGTCGTCCAGGGCGAAGTCGATGTGGCCCTCGATGAGCGAGTCCAGCAGCGCCGCCGGGGCGGCCCCGGACTCCGCCGCCTCCGCGGTGCGCCGCTTGCCGCCCGTCAGCAGCCGGCCGCTGATGCCGACCAGCAGCTCGGCCAGCATCGCCTCCTTCCCGGCGAAGTGCCGGTAGAGGCCGGGGCCGCTGATGCCGACCGCCGCGCCTATCTCGTCGACGCCGACGCCGTGGAAGCCGCGCTCGGCGAAGAGCCGGGCCGCCTCCTTGAGGATCTGTTCGCGGCGGGTCGGTGCAGGGGCTTGCGTGCTCATGGAAGCAATTCTAGACAGCGCGGTTAGTGGTCGTTAACCTGGTGGGTGTCGAGTTAACGACCACTAACCACGACGGCGAGACGAGGGGGCCCGTAGCGATGGAGCAGGCACCGGTGCTGCGAAGCGGCGCCGACCCGGGGTCCGACGCCTGGCAGGCCAACGAGGCCGCGCACCGCGAGCTGGCCGCGCGGCTGCGCGAGAAGCTCGCCGCGGCCCGGCTGGGCGGCGGCGAGAAGGCCCGGGCCCGGCACACCGCGCGCGGCAAGCTGCTGCCGCGCGACCGGGTGGACACCTTGCTGGACCCGGGCTCGCCGTTCCTGGAGCTGGCGCCGCTCGCCGCCGACGGGCTGTACGAGGGCCAGGCCCCGGCGGCGGGGGTGATCGCCGGGATCGGGCGGGTCGCGGGGCGTGAGGTGGTCGTCATCGCCAATGACGCCACGGTCAAGGGCGGCACGTATTACCCGATGACGGTGAAGAAGCATCTGCGCGCCCAGGAGGTCGCGCTGGAGAACCGGCTGCCGTGCGTCTATCTGGTCGACTCCGGCGGCGCCTTCCTCCCCATGCAGGACGAGGTCTTCCCGGACCGCGACCACTTCGGGCGGATCTTCTACAACCAGGCGCGGATGTCCGGCGCCGGGATCCCGCAGGTCGCGGCGGTGCTCGGATCCTGCACGGCGGGCGGGGCCTATGTCCCGGCGATGAGCGACGAGGCCGTCATCGTGCGCGGCCAGGGCACGATCTTCCTGGGCGGGCCGCCGCTGGTGAAGGCGGCCACCGGCGAGGTCGTCACCGCGGAGGAGCTGGGCGGCGGCGAGGTCCACTCCCGGGTCTCGGGCGTCACCGACCACCTCGCGGAGGACGACGCCCACGCGCTGCGCATCGTCCGTACGATCGTCTCCACCCTGCCGCCCTCCCCCGCCCAGCAGGGCGCGCCGCCCTGGCCGCTCACGCCCTCCGAGGAGCCCGCGGTCGACCCCGCGGGGATGTACGGGGCGGTCCCGGTCGACTCCCGCACGCCGTACGACGTGCGCGAGGTGATCGCACGGGTGGTGGACGGCTCGCGGTTCGCCGAGTTCAAGGCCGAGTTCGGGACGACGCTGGTCACCGGCTTCGCCCGGATCATGGGCCATCCGGTGGGCATCGTCGCCAACAACGGCATCCTGTTCTCCGAATCGGCCCAGAAGGGCGCCCACTTCATCGAGCTGTGCGACCAGCGCGGCATCCCGCTGGTCTTCCTCCAGAACATCTCGGGCTTCATGGTCGGCCGCAGCTATGAGGCGGGCGGCATCGCCAAGCACGGCGCCAAGATGGTCACCGCCGTCGCCTGCACCCGCGTCCCCAAGCTGACGGTCGTCATCGGCGGCTCCTACGGCGCGGGCAACTACTCGATGTGCGGCCGGGCGTATTCGCCGCGCTTCCTGTGGATGTGGCCCAACGCCAAGATCTCGGTGATGGGCGGTGAGCAGGCCGCCTCCGTCCTCGCGACCGTCAAGCGCGACCAGTTGGAGGCGCGCGGCGAGAAGTGGAGCGCGGAGGACGAGGAGGCGTTCCGGGCGCCGGTCCGCGAGCAGTACGAGACCCAGGGCAGCGCGTACTACGCCACGGCGCGGCTGTGGGACGACGGGGTGATCGACCCGCTGGAGACCCGTACGGTGCTCGGCCTCGCCCTCACCGCGTGCGCGAGCGCCCCGCTGCCCGACCGCACGGCCAAGGAACCCGCGGCGCCCGGCTACGGCGTCTTCCGGATGTGAGGGGGTGCACCCGATGAGTGCGGCGCATGCGATGTTCGACACGGTCCTGGTCGCCAACCGCGGGGAGATCGCGGTCCGCGTCATCCGCACCCTGCGGCGGCTCGGCGTCCGCGCGGTCGCCGTGTACAGCGATGCGGACGCGGACGCCCGGCACGTCCGGGAGGCGGACACGGCCGTGCGGATCGGCCCGGCGGCCGCCGCGGAGAGCTATCTGTCGATCGGGCGGCTGCTGGACGCGGCGGCCCGCACCGGCGCCCAGGCCGTCCACCCCGGCTACGGATTCCTCGCGGAGAACGCGGCGTTCGCCCGCGCCTGCGCCGACGCCGGGCTCGTCTTCATCGGCCCTCCGGCCGGTGCCATCGAGCTGATGGGCGACAAGATCCGCGCCAAGGAGACCGTGCGCGCGGCCGGGGTGCCCGTGGTGCCGGGCTCCTCCGGCAGCGGGCTGACGGATGCCCAGCTCATCGACGCCGCCCGGGAGATCGGCACCCCCGTGCTGCTCAAGCCGTCCGCGGGCGGCGGCGGCAAGGGCATGCGGCTGGTGCGGGACGCGGCGCTCCTCGCCGACGAGATCGCGGCCGCCCGGCGCGAGGCGCGCGGCGCGTTCGGCGATGACACGCTGCTCGTCGAGCGCTGGATCGACCGGCCGCGCCACATCGAGATCCAGGTGCTGGCGGACGGCCACGGCCAGGTGATCCACCTCGGCGAGCGCGAATGTTCGCTCCAGCGCCGCCATCAGAAGATCATCGAGGAGGCGCCCAGCCCGCTGCTGGACGACACCACCCGGGCGCTGATGGGCGAGGCCGCGGTGCAGGCGGCGCGGTCGTGCGGCTATGTGGGCGCGGGCACGGTGGAGTTCATCGTGCCGGGTGCCGACCCGTCCGCGTACTGCTTCATGGAGATGAACACCCGCCTCCAGGTCGAGCACCCCGTCACCGAGCTGATCACGGGGCTCGATCTGGTGGAGTGGCAGCTGCGGGTCGCCGCGGGCGAACCGCTGCCCTGCGGACAGGACGGCATCACCTTCGGCGGCCATGCGGTGGAGGCCCGTATCTGCGCCGAGACCGCCCGCGTGGCGGGCGACGGCCGGGTGGACTTCCTCCCGTCGGCCGGACCGGTGCTCGCCCTGGACGAGCCCGCGGGCGAGGGGGTGCGCGTCGACTCCGGGCTGAGCACCGGCACGGAGGTCGGCACGGTGTACGACCCGATGCTCGCCAAGGTCATCGCCCACGGCCCGGACCGCCCCACGGCGCTCCGCCGGCTGCGCGCAGCCCTGGGCTCCCTGACCGTCCTCGGCGTGGACACCAACACGGGCTTCCTGCGCCGTCTGGCCGCCCATCCGGAGGTCGCCTCGGGCGACCTGGACACGGGTCTGGTCGACCGCGCGGCGGCCTCGCTCCTCCCGTCCACGATCCCCGACGAGGTCTACGCGGCGGCGGCGCTGCTGCGCCAGGCGGCACTGGAGCCGGCCGCTGTGGATGTGTGGCTCGACCCGTTCTCGGTCCCGACCGGCTGGCGGATGGGCGGCGAGCCCGCCTGGACGGTCCACCGGCTCCGGATTCCCGGCCATGACCCGGTGACGGTCCGGGTGCGCGGCCGGGCCCAGGGCGCGCGGGTAGGGATCGAGCGCGCGGGCGGCTCCGGCAGTGACGACTCGGCCTCGGGCATCGCGGCACGGCTCGTGGGGCTGGACGACGGCTCGGTGCTGCTGGACCTCGACGGCGTCACCCACCGCTTCCGGCATGTCGCCGACGGCGCGAGCCACTGGCTGGGGCGGAGCGGGGATGCCTGGCGGGTGGTGGGGCATGACCCCATTGAGGAGACGCTGCGCGGCGGGGCCGCCGCCGCGCACGCCGGGGAGCTGACGGCCCCCATGCCCGGCACCGTCACCGTCGTGAAGGCGGCCGTCGGGGACGAGGTCACCGCGGGCCAGGGTCTGCTGGTGGTCGAGGCGATGAAGATGGAGCACCTCATCTCCGCCCCGCACGACGGGACCGTCACCGAGCTGGAGGTGATCCCCGGCAGCACGGTCGCCATGGACCAGCTGCTGGCGGTCGTCGCCCCGCGCGAGACCGAGGAGCGTGCGTGATGACCCTTCCCATGACCGTCCCGGCCCCGGGGCTGCCCACCCGGGTGCGCATCCACGAGGTGGGGCCGCGGGACGGGCTACAGAACGAGAAGACGCTGGTGCCGGTCGCCGTGAAGGCCGAGTTCATCCGGCGGCTGGCCGACGCGGGGCTGACCACCGTCGAGGCCACCAGCTTCGTCCGCCCTGAGTGGGTGCCGCAGCTGGCCGACGCCGAGCAGCTGATGCCGCTGATCGACGATGTGCGCGCCCGGCTCCCCGTGCTGGTGCCCAATCAGCGCGGTCTGGATCGCGCGCTCGCGCTGGGCGCGCGCGAGATCGCCGTCTTCGGCAGCGCGACCGAGGCGTTCGCCAAGGCCAACCTCAACCGGACGGTGGACGAGGCGCTCACCATGTTCGAGCCGGTCGTCACCGCGGCGCGCGAGGCGGGCGTGACCGTGCGCGGCTATCTGTCGATGTGCTTCGGCGACCCCTGGGAGGGCCCGGTCCCGATCTCGCAGACCGTCTCGGTCAGCCGCCGCCTGATCGACATGGGGTGCGACGAGGTGAGCCTCGGCGACACCATCGGCGTGGCCACCCCCGGCCATGTGCAGGAGCTGCTGGCCACGCTGGGCGAGGCGGGCATCCCCGCCGACCGGCTGGCCGTCCACTTCCACGACACCTACGGCCAGGCCCTCGCCAACACCCTCGCCGCCCTCCAGTACGGCGTGACCACCGTCGACGCCTCCGCGGGCGGTCTGGGCGGCTGTCCGTACGCGAAGAGCGCCACCGGCAACCTCGCCACCGAAGACCTGGTCTGGATGCTCGACGGCCTCGGCATCGAGACCGGGGTCGACATCCGCCGTCTCACCGCCACCAGCGTGTGGATGGCCCGGCACCTGGGCCGACCCAGCCCGTCCCGCACCGTCCGCGCCCTCTCCCAGAAGGAGATGTGAGTCATGGCCATCGACCATCGTCTCTCCCCCGAGCACGAGGAACTGCGCCGCACCGTCGAGGCGTTCGCACACGATGTGGTCGCCCCGAAGATCGGGGAGTACTGGGAGCACCATGAGTTCCCGTACGAGATCATCCGCGAGATGGGCCGGATGGGGCTGTTCGGTCTGCCCTTCTCGGAGGAGTACGGCGGGATGGGCGGCGACTACTTCGCGCTGTGCCTGGCCCTGGAGGAGCTGGCCCGGGTGGACTCCTCCGTCGCGATCACCCTGGAGGCCGGGGTCTCGCTCGGCGCGATGCCGATCTTCCTCTACGGGACGGAGGAGCAGAAGCGCCAGTGGCTGCCCGGGCTGTGCTCCGGGGAGGCCCTGGGCGCGTTCGGCCTGACCGAGCCGGGCGGCGGCTCCGACGCGGGCGCCACCCGCACCACGGCCCGGCTGGACGAGGCCACCAACGAGTGGGTGATCAACGGCACCAAGTGCTTCATCACCAACTCGGGCACGGACATCACCGCCCTGATCACCGTCACCGCGGTCACCGACCGCACCGAGGACGGCCGCCCCAAGATCTCCTCGATCATCGTGCCGTCCGGCACCCCCGGCCTCAGCGTCGCCGCCCCCTACTCCAAGGTCGGCTGGAACGCCTCGGACACCCGCGAGCTGTCCTTCGCCGACTGCCGCGTCCCGGCCGCCAACCTCCTGGGCGACCTGGGCCGCGGCTACGCCCAGTTCCTCCGCATCCTCGACGAGGGCCGCATCGCCATCTCCGCCCTGGCCACCGGGCTCGCCCAGGGCTGTGTGGACGAGTCGGTGTCCTACGCCAGGACCCGCGAGGCCTTCGGCCGCCCGATCGGCGCCAACCAGGCCATCCAGTTCAAGATCGCCGACATGGAAACCCGCGCCCACATGGCCCGCGTCGCCTGGCGCGACGCTGCCTCCCGCCTGGTGCTGGGCGAGCCGTTCAAGAAGGAGGCGTCGATCGCGAAGCTGTACTCCTCGGAGGTCGCGGTCACCAACGCCCGCGAGGCGACCCAGATCCACGGCGGATACGGCTTCATGAACGAGTACCCGGTGGCCCGGATGTGGCGGGACTCCAAGATCCTGGAAATCGGGGAGGGGACGAGTGAGGTGCAGCGGATGCTGATCGCACGGGAGCTGGGGTTCGCGAGCTGAGCCCCGAAAGGGCGCAAAAGCCCATTGTCACCCCGCACCGCATCCGTCACCATGTCGCAGCATGGGGAGCCAGGGGGAATGGGGGCCGCGCTCCGCGCGGAATGCCGCTGAATTCGTCGCGCTGCTGCGGGAGCTCAGAGAAAGATCGGGGCTGACCTATCGGCAGTTGGAGGAGCGTGCCGCCGAGAACGGCGATGTACTGGCGCGCAGCACCTTGTCCGACGCCTTACGCCAGGACGCATTACCGCGCACCGAAACGCTGTTGGCACTTCTCCGCGCCTGCGGAGAGGAAGATCGCGCCGGTGAATGGCTGGAGGTTTATGACGACATTGCCGCGGGCCGTACAAGCGTTCGCGCGGAGAATGTCGTCGATCCGGAGCCCGAACCGCCGGAAAGCCGCCGGGGCGTGCCGCGTGGGCGGCTGATCGGAGCGGCGCTCGCCGTGCTGATCGTGGGCGCGGCGGTCTCGCTCGCCGTGGCGATGACGGCCGACGACGGCGAGCCGGACACGCGGGGCACCGCCGCGCCGTCCACTCCGTCCACCCCCTCGCCGGGCACGTACCGCATCCGCTCCGTCGTCTCCTCGCTGTGCCTGTCCGAGGTGGAGGGCGAGAGCGGGGGCCATGTCTTCCAGGCGGACTGCCGCCGCAGCATCCCGACCTACGCCCTGGAGGAGTCGGCCGACGACACCGTCCAGGTCCGGTCGCTCCATCCCGTCTTCGGCTACGGATGTCTCGGCGTGGGCCAGGGCAGCAGCAAGGGCGGCACGCAGATGATGGACGACCACTGCGGGCACCGGGGCACGGCCGAGTGGTTCCGTATCCAGCGGGTCACCGAGCCGGTGCGCGGCTACCGGATCAAGGCGGTGCACTCGGGCCAGTGCGTTTCGGTGCCCGGTGGGTCGACCCGGAAGGGGGATCCGGTGCTCCAGCTGCCCTGCGCCGCCGACGACACGGGCCAGATCTTCCGGTTCGATCCGGTCCGGGCGCCGACGGCGATTCCCACCATCACCGGTAACTGATCACTCAGCGGCGGGCCAGGGGATCTGCGGGGAGCGGTGGTAGTCGATGCCCAGGGCGTCCCAGCGGGGCGCCTGGGCGGCGAGGCGCACCCGGTAGTCGTCCCAGTCGTGCGTGGACCGGGGCGACCAGCCCAGTTCGGCGATGCCGGGGAGGCGGGGGAAGGCCATGTACTCGATGTGGGCGCTGGTGGAGAGGGTCTCCGACCACAGCGGGGCCTCCACGCCGAGGACCGAGGACGGCGGGGCGCCGGCGATGTAGCTGCCCGGGTCCCAGTCGTAGGACTGCTTCGCCTCGACGTATCCGGCCCAGCTGAGCCCCAGCGGGGTGCTCGGGTCGTACTTCATGTCCAGGTAGGCGCGGTTGGCGGGCGAGAGGACGAGGCGGGTGCCGTTCTTGGCGGCGTCGGCGACCTCCTTCTCGCTGCCGTTGGTCCCCCAGTACTGGGCGATCGCCCCCTTCGCGGGGCGCGCGCCGGTCAGCTGGTGCCAGCCGACCACGGTCTTGCCGTACTTGGCGACGACCGGCTGGACCCGGTCCATGAAGGCCACGTAGTCGTCGTGGCTGGTGGAGTGCGCCTCGTCGCCGCCGATGTGGAGGTAGCGGCCGGGGGTGAGGGCGGCGATTTCGCGGATCACGTCGTCCACGAAGTCGTACGTCACCTCCTTGGGCACGCACAGCGAGCTGAAGCCGACCTCGGTGCCGGTGTAGAGGGGCGGGGCGACGCCGTCGCAGTTGAGGTCGGCGTAGGAGGCGAGGGCGGCGTTGGTGTGGCCGGGCATGTCGATCTCGGGGACGACGGTGAGGTGGCGTTGCGCCGCGTACCGCACGATCTCCCGGTAGTCGGCCTTGGTGTAGTAGCCGCCGGGCCCGCCGCCGACCTGGGTGGAGCCGCCGTACGTCGCCAGCCGGGGCCAGGAGTCGATGGCGATCCGCCAGCCCTGGTCGTCGGAGAGGTGCAGATGCAGTTTGTTGATCTTGTAGAGGGCGAGCTGGTCGACGTACGCCTTGACCTGGTCGACGGTGAAGAAGTGCCGGGAGACGTCGAGCATCGCGCCCCTCCAGGCGTAGCGCGGCACATCAGTGATGGTGCCGCCGGAGATCCGCCAGGGGCCGGGCTGCCGGGTGGCGCGTTCGACGGACGCGGGCAGCAGCTGCCGCAGCGTCTGGATGCCGTGGAAGAGCCCGGCGGACGTGCGGGCGCTGATGGTGACGGCGCGTCGGGTCACCACCAGCCGGTAGCCCTCCGCGCCGAGCCCCTTCGCACCGGCCCCCTTCGCGCCCGGCCGTTTGACGTCCCGCACGATCCGCAGCCGGATGCCGTCCCCGCCCCCGCGCGCGGTGACCGGCAGCCGGTAGCCGGTGGCGGGACGCAGCACGCCCGCCAGATAGTCGCCCGCGGTGCGCGCGGCCCGGGAGCCGGGCTCCACCCGGATCGGGGTCGTCGGGCGGATCGTGTACGGGCTCTTGCCGGGCCGTACGGAGGCGGGCGCGGGCACGACCCGGTCCAGCGGCACCGGCGCGGCCGCGGCGGCGCCGGACCCGGAGGCGGCGGCGGAGGGCGGCGAGGCCGTGGCGGCGGTCCCCGCCCCCGCAGCCACGGTCAGCAGGAGGGAGCACAGCAGTCGAGCACGGCGTCGTCTCACAGGGGTTCCCTTCAACGAAGCGTCGCATCGCGGTTACCGCGACATCTTGCGTACCGCGGCGCCCAGTTGGGGTCAAGGTGTAGACCAATGTGTCGCTGTGTGCCGGTCAGAATCCACCCCATGGCGGAAAGCATCCAGCGCGATGATGCCTGGACCTTTGCGGCGGTGACGCGGATCACGACGCCCTGCTGCGACGCCCGCGCGAACTCGGCGATCTTCACCGGAGCAGGGGCCTCACCGAGGAGGAGTTCACCACCGCCAAACAGGCCGCCCTCCGTCGGTTTTCTCGCCATTGAGACCGGAGTCTGCCCGATATCGGGCAGGATTCTTGCGAATCGCCCCGAGGAACCGCAGTATCAACGGATGCTCGATCGCCGTTTGTCCCACGATGACCTCATCGACCACCTGGTCCGCAGCACGCCGCTCAGCCGCGGCGAGGCGGCCCGGGTGGTGCTGGACGTACTGGCGTACTTCGACGAGACGACCGAGGAGTTCGTCCGGCGACGCCACCGCGAACTACAGTCCGGCGGACTGACCAACGCGGACATCTTCGAGCGGATCACGGCCGAGCTGCCGTACCGCGCGGTGGCACCGCCCGAACTCTCGCTGCGCCAGCTGCGCCGCATCGTCTACGGCTGACACGGCCGACGCCCCGCGGCGCAGGACCGCCGCGCGCGAGCATTCATGATCGATTCAATCGGGAGGGCCTGAACACCATGTGCGGAATCGTCGGATACATCGGGAAACGCGACGTGGCACCGCTGCTGCTGGAGGGGCTCCAGCGGCTGGAGTACCGCGGCTACGACTCCGCGGGCATCGCCGTCCAGGCCAAGCCGGGCAAGGGCGCACAGAACGGGCAGTCCGCCGCCGGACTGAAGACCGCCAAGGCCAAGGGCCGGGTCCGCGACCTGGAGGCCAAGCTGCCCAAGCGCTTCGCGGGCACCGCGGGCATCGCCCACACCCGCTGGGCCACCCACGGCGCGCCCAATGACATCAACGCCCATCCGCACCAGGACGCGGACGGCAAGGTCGCGATCGTCCACAACGGCATCATCGACAACGCCTCCGACCTGCGCGCCAAGCTCACCGCCGACGGCGTGGAGCTGATCTCCGACACCGACTCCGAGGTGCTCGCCCACCTCATCGGCCGCTCGCAGGCGGCCACCCTGGAGGAGAAGGTCCGCCACGCGCTCGCCCTGGTCGAGGGCACGTACGGCATCGCCGTGCTGCACGCGGACTTCCCGGACCGCATCGTCGTCGCCCGCAACGGCTCCCCGGTGGTGCTGGGCATCGGCGAGAAGGAGATGTTCGTCGCCTCGGACGTCGCCGCGCTGGTCAGCCACACCCGCCAGGTGATCACCCTGGACGACGGCGAGATGGCCACCATCAAGGCCGACGACTACCGCACCTACACCACCGAGGGCAGCCGCACCGCCCCCGCGCCGACGACGGTGGAGTGGGAGGCCGAGTCGTACGACATGGGCGGCCACGACACGTACATGCACAAGGAGATCCACGAGCAGGTCGACGCCGTGGACCGGGTGCTGCGCGGCCGGATCGACGACCGTTTCTCCACCGTCCGGCTGGGCGGGCTGAACCTGGACGCGCGCGAGGCGCGCAGCGTCCGCCGGGTCAAGATCCTCGGCTGCGGTTCGGCGTACCACACGGGCCTGATCGGCGCGCAGCTCATCGAGGAGCTGGCCCGGATCCCCGCGGACGCCGAGCCCGCGAGCGAGTTCCGCTACCGCAACCCGGTCGTGGACCCGGACACCCTCTACATCGCGGTCAGCCAGTCCGGCGAGACGTACGACACGCTGGCCGCCGTCCAGGAGCTGAAGCGCAAGGGCGCGCGGGTGCTGGGCGTCGTCAACGTCGTGGGCAGCGCGATCGCCCGCGAGACGGACGGCGGCGTGTACGTCCACGCGGGGCCCGAGGTGTGCGTCGTCTCCACCAAGTGCTTCACCAACACCGCCGTCGCCTTCGCGCTGCTCGCCCTCCACCTCGGCCGGATCCGCGACCTGTCGGTCGCCGACGGCAAGCGGATCATCGCCGGGCTGCGGAAGCTGCCCGAGCAGATCTCCGAGGTGCTGCGCGGCGAGGAGGAGATCAAGAAGCTCGCCGCCGAATACGCGAATGCAAAGAGCATGATGTTCGTCGGGCGGGTGCGCGGCTACCCGGTGGCGCGCGAGGCGTCCCTGAAGCTGAAGGAGGTCTCCTACGTCCACGCCGAGGCGTACCCGGCCTCCGAGCTGAAGCACGGCCCGCTCGCGCTCATCGAGCCCGAGGTGCCGACCGTCGCGGTCCTCCCGGACGACGATCTGCTGGAGAAGAACCGCGCGACGCTGGAGGAGATCAAGGCCCGCAGCGGCCGGATCCTCGCCGTCGCGCACCAGGAGCAGGAGAAGGCGGACCACACGATCGTGGTACCGCGCAACGAGGTCGAGCTGGACCCGATCCTGATGGGCATCCCGCTGCAACTGCTGGCGTACCACACGGCGCTGGCGCTCGGCCGGGACATCGACAAGCCGCGCAACCTGGCGAAGTCGGTGACCGTGGAGTGACCTCCGGCGCCTCAGGCTGATCGGGCGCCTCCGGCAGATCCGGTACCTCCGGCTGATCCGGTACCTCCGGCTGAGCCGCGGCCGGAAGGCCCCGGGCCGGCCCCCAGGCTCGGCGGTCCCCCGCGTGTGCCACCACGCACGCGGGGGCCGCCCCTGGGCCGGCGTCGCCCTCTACGCCGGCGCTGGCCACCGCGCGGGAACCGTCACTTCCCGCCCGGCGCCACGCCGAACGGTTTATGCCCGGTACACGTGCCCAATCCACCTCTACGCGCGGGTAGTTTCTGCGGGTGTCAAGACGGTCTTGGGGCCATCTCGGCTGTGGGGAAACGGAGTTGAGGCTGTCCAGTTCTGGACGGCCGACCGACGCGGGGCCCGCCCGGAGGTTTCGGCGCGCGGCCGCTGGAGAAAAGATCACGGCCGACGGCCGGGCAGGGCCGGGACCGGCCCAAGACCCGGGCCGGGCTCAGGCGATGACGCTCAGAGGGACGACGCTCAAGAGGGCGCCGCTCAGGGGCTCATGGGATGACGACGACCGGCCGCTGCGCACGGCGCGCGAGCCGCCCCGCGACCGAGCCGAAGATCCGCCCCACCAGCCCATGCGTGGAGCCCACCACGATCGCGTCGGCCGCGTACTCCCGGCCGACCTCCTCCAGCTCGTGGCAGATGTCGCCGCCCCGCTCGACGAGGATCCACGGCACCTCGGTGAGGTGATCGGCACAGGCCAGCTCGAGGCCCAGCACCTCGGTGCGGTGATCGGGAACGTCGACGAAGACGGGCGGCTCGCAGCCCGCCCATACGGTCGTCGGCAGCCGGTTGGCCACATGGACGATGATCAGACCTGAGCCGGAGCGCCGGGCCATGCCGATGGCGTACGCGAGGGCGCGCTCGCTCGAGGTGGAACCGTCGAATCCGACCACGACGCCGTGCTGGAAGGCTGGATCGCAGGAATGACGTGTTTCTTCCGCCGCTTGGGGGTGCGCCAGGTGATCGGCGACCCGCTTGCGGTCCGCGGGTTCGGGGATTTCGTGACCGGCCATCGGTGTCTCGGCGAAGGGTGTCCTCGTGCGGAGGGATACGGCGGGGGCTCAGGTTGAAGTTGGCGGGGGACTAGAGCTCCGCTAGAGCTCGAGACGAGTATCGAACGAAGAAAATCCGTCCGGGATTCATCTTTCCAAGCCCTTACCCCCCAGGGTACGGCGCCATTCCTCACCTGCCCAGGGGATGCCCCGGCAGCGGAGCGGCCGAAGCGTTCCCCGGAGCATGCCGGAGGGCGGCCCGTAACGCAATGCCCCAAGTGGTCCCGACTCGGACCTCGCCGACCCCTCGCGTACGCCGTGCGGTCGCCCCGGAGTGACCTGTGGGCAGGCCGGACGTTGTAGTACCCGCGGAGCGACCACCTCCGTACGGAACGGGCCCGGACCGCCCGTACCGGCCGCCGCTACGACCTCCCCACGGACCGCCCCGGACGCCGGTGCCGACCCGCACCGGAGCCCCGTTCCACCGTCCTTCCACCGTCCGCCGACCCGCTCTCCCCTCATCTGTCCACCATCTGTCCAGCCTTGTAGTCCACTGCGCGAGAGGAGCCGCCACCGTGCCAGGCATTCGTGAGTACGACGCCCCCGGCGGCACCCCCGGAGCCCCGCGCGGCAGTGCCCCCGGCGGCCCTCTCGGGGGCACCCGGGGCGACACCCGAGGCGGCACCCGCTCCAGTGGCCCCGGCAGCGTCCCCGGCGGCGACCCGGTGAACGAGGTCATCCGCTGGTCCGCCTTCGGCTGCGCCGTGGCCCCCGCCGTCCTCCTCCTCTGTGGAGCACCCCTGAGCGGCGCGGTGGGCGCCGCCGTGGGCCTCGCCGCCGTGACCGCCGCCAGCCACTGCTTCCTGCGCTACTACGAACGCGCGGCCGCCCGGCTGGGCTCCGGCGCGGTGAGCCCGCACCGCGGGCGGCACAGTCGCACCGGGATCGGGACGCACCGGGGCGGCCGGCGGACCTGACACCGGGCCCCGGGCCGACGGCGCCCCCGGGCCGTTCCCGGGACGGCTCCGGGGCGACTCCGGGACGGCTCCGAAAGCGCGCCACGTCGTACTCCGTACACACGACCGCGACGCGGCATGAGCCGGTCGTACACCGGTCGAAGGACCCGTCCGCACGTCTGCGCCCGCTGGTTTTCGGCCAACTTCGCATCGCAGTTCTTCCCTTGGCAAACGCCATGCTCAACCCCCTTCCGGCCAGCGTGGAAAGGGGTACGAGCCACCCGTACCCCCTACGGGAAGTGGGCGTCAGCAGGAGGCCCACTTCACAGCGAGGGCTACGAGTGCAACGCTTCGTGATCGAATGCTTCGCGCCAAGTTGTCATGTCGACATAGTGGCGGGTGGTGAACTGGTCACGGCGACCACACGCGACACAGTAGATTCGATCTTGGCCATGACCGGCGGGGGAACCGTTCAGGACCGAGGGGAAACGTGCAGGACCGAGAGGACGCGACCACCGAGGGGGGCTTAGAGCCATGAGCCAGGACTCCACGACCGTACCGGAGACCTCGCGCAAGCTCTCCGGACGCCGGCGACGAGAAATCGTCGCGGTGCTGCTGTTCAGCGGCGGACCGATCTTCGAAAGCTCCATCCCGCTCTCCGTCTTCGGTATCGACCGGCAGGACGCCGGAGTCCCTCGGTACCGATTGCTGGTGTGCGCGGGCGAAGATGTGCCACTGCGAACGACTGGCGGACTGGAACTGACCGCACCATACGGCCTGGAGGCGCTGTCCCGGGCCGGCACCGTCGTCGTACCGGCCTGGCGGTCGATCACCCAGCCGCCACCGGCCGCCGCGCTCGACGCGCTGCGGCGCGCGCACGAGGAGGGCGCGCGCATCGTGGGCCTGTGCACCGGGGCCTTCGTACTGGCCGCCGCGGGGCTGCTCGACGGCCGCCCGGCGACCACGCACTGGATGTACGCGCCGACGCTCGCCAAGCGCTACCCATCCGTCCACGTGGATCCGCGCGAGCTGTTCGTGGACGACGGCGACGTACTGACCTCGGCGGGCACCGCCGCCGGGATCGACCTGTGCCTGCACATCGTGCGCACCGACCACGGCGCGGACGCCGCGGGGGCCCTGGCCCGCCGGCTCGTCGTGCCGCCGCGCCGCAGTGGAGGGCAGGAGCGCTACCTGGACAGGTCGTTACCAGAGGAGATCGGCGCGGATCCGCTCGCCGAGGTCGTGGCGTGGGCGCTCGAGCATCTGCACGAGCAGTTCGACGTCGAGGCCCTGGCCGCCCGCGCCTATATGAGCCGCCGCACCTTCGACCGCCGGTTCCGGTCGCTCACTGGGAGCGCTCCACTCCAGTGGCTGATCACCCAGCGGGTGCTCCAGGCCCAGCGGCTCCTGGAGACCTCCGACTACTCGGTCGACGAGGTCGCCGGGCGCTGCGGCTTCCGGTCCCCGGTGGCGCTGCGCGGGCACTTCCGGCGGCAGCTGGGGTCCTCCCCGGCCGCCTACCGGGCCGCGTACCGCGCCCGCAGGCCCCAGGGCGGCGCCCCGGACCGCGGCCCGGACCGGCTGGAGCGGGCCGAACGGCTCGGCGGCGACCGTGCCGAGGTGCTCGAGCAGCGCCCCGGTGAGCACGCCATGCCGCTGCGCCGACCCGGCGGACCGGTCACCCATACGGGCCACCACCATCACCCTCCGCACTCGCCGCATCCACCGGGCGGTACGGAACCGGGCAAGCCGGAATCCGATGCGTACGCCCCCCGCCTGCCCGAGCAGGCCACGGGCCGCGCACCGGGCCGTCCGACCCTGCCCGGCCAGCGGGAACGCCCCGTAGGGTGAGACGTATGAACGATCGCATGGTGTGGATCGACTGCGAGATGACCGGGCTCTCGCTGTCGGACGACGCGCTCATCGAGGTGGCCGCGCTGGTCACGGACTCCGAGCTGAACATTCTGGGCGACGGAGTGGACATCGTTGTCCGGCCACCCGCCGAGGCGCTGACCACCATGCCCGAGGTGGTGCGGGAGATGCACACGGCCTCCGGACTGCTCGCGGAGCTGGACGGCGGGACCACCTTGGCGGATGCCGAGGCCCAGGTCCTGGCGTACATCCGCGAGCACGTCCCGGACGTCGGCAAGGCCCCGCTGTGCGGAAACTCGGTCTCCACCGACCGGGGCTTCCTCCTGCGGGACATGCCGACGCTCGAGGCGTACCTCCACTACCGGATCGTCGACGTCTCCTCGATCAAGGAGCTGGCCCGCCGCTGGTATCCGCGGGCCTACTTCAACAGTCCGAAGAAGAACGGCAACCACCGCGCACTCGCCGACATCCACGAGTCGATCGCCGAGCTGCGCTACTACCGGGAGGCCGTCTTCGTCCCCCAGCCCGGCCCGGACTCGGACACGGCGAAGACCATCGCGGCCCGCCACGTCCTGCCCGCCCGGCAGCCGTGACGATCTCGCTCCCGGCACGCGCAATAGCCGGGAGCGAGCACCCCCGCCGACCCTGTATAGTTTTTCTCGGCCGATGCGGAGAGCACCGGTCATGGTGGGTATAGCTCAGCTGGTAGAGCACCTGGTTGTGGTCCAGGATGTCGCGGGTTCAAGTCCCGTTACTCACCCTGAACGATGAAGGGCCGACCTGCGGAAGCAGGTCGGCCCTTCATCGTGCCCCGTGCCGTGGGAACACACAGGGAACACGCAGGGGTCCGGCCGGCCTACGCGGTGCCTGCCATCTGCCGCTGCCGTTCCCCGTTGGCGTGCGCCTTCTCCATCAGCGAGCCTTCTTCCTGCTCGTAGTGGGACAAGGCGATACCGAGGCCGAAGAAGGTGGGCGCCCACTCGCCGACGAAGATCCCCCACCGGTCCGCCCGGTCGAGGCCGCGGCCGGGCTCGGCGCGGAGCGAGGCGGCCCAGGTCACTATGGACAGTCCGATGGAGGCGACAGCGGCGGTGTAGGCGTGTTCGCTGCGCAGGCCCATGTCGTGCAGCTTCTTGATCACGGCGGTGCTCCTCCGGGAGGCCCCCCTTGGGTCCACCCCCGTGTGCCCAGGCTCGGGCGAGTGACACAGGACGAAGCGAGTCAGTCGTCGTGCCCCGAGGTCATCGCGACGACGACCTTGCCGACCTTCGCGCGGCCCTTCTCGACATACTCCATGGCTTCCCGGGTCTCCTCGAACGGGAAGACTCAGTCGACGACGGGACGGATCTTCCCGGCGTCGACGAGCGGCGTGAGTTCGCGCAGCTGGTCGCCGCTGGCCCTCATGAACAGGAACGAGTACGTCACGTTCCGGCGCTTGGCGCGGCGCCGGGTCGGGTAGCTCAGCGCGCTCATCGCCAGCCGGAGGATCGCGTTCGCGCCCAGCTCGCGGGCGAAGGCCGCGTCGGGCGGGCCTGCGATGCCGATGACCATTCCGCCGGGCTTGAGCACCCGCAGGGACTTCTTGAGCGTCTGGCCGCCGAGGGCGTCCAGGACGACGTCGTAGCCGTCGAGGACCGTCTCGAAAGCCTGCTGCTTGTAGTCGACGACGACGTCCGCGCCGAGCCCCTTCACCAGGTCGGCCTTGGCCGTGCTCGCGGTGGCGGCCACGTGCGCGCCCAGGTGCTTCGCCAGCTGGACGGCGATGGTGCCGACGCCACCGGAGCCCGCATGAATCAGGACCTTCTGTCCTGGCTTCACGTGTGCCCGCTCGACCAGCGCCTGCCACGCGGTCAGGGCGACCAGGGGAAGGGACGCGGCCTCCTCCATGGTGAGCGTGGTCGGTTTGATCGCCACGTCGTCCTGGTGGACGGCGATGAGTTCGGCGAACGTGCCGATGCGGTCCTTGCCGGGCCGCGCGTAGACCTCGTCGCCCACCGCGAACCGTGTGACGGCCGATCCCGTCCGGACCACCACTCCGGCGAAGTCGTTGCCCAGGATGAGCGGGAGACGGTAGGGCAGGATCGCTTTGAACTCCCCGTCGCGGAGCTTGAGGTCCAGCGGGTTGACGCTCGCCGCGTGGATCCGGACCAGGACGTCGTCGGCGCCCACCCGCGGATCGGGCATCTCGCCGGCGCGCACCCCGGCCTGGTCGCCGTATCGCTCGACCATGAAGGCCTTCATCGTCGTCTCCGTTTCTCGTCTTGGGGCGTCAGGCCACCGGCGCGGCTGAGGGAATGACGCGGCCGGAGGCGCCGCCCTGGACACCGCCCAGGGACCCGGCGATCGCCTCGTGGGGACTCCGGACGGCACCTCGCTCACTTCGCGTCGAGCCCGCGCAGGATCTCTTCCACGGGCGTGAGCTCGTCGGGAAAGTGCGCCCAGAGCAGGTCGACGTAGCCGGTACCCAGGCGCTTCAGGCTGGCCTCCACCGAGGCGACCAGGTTTCACTCAAAGGTCGACAGGGGGTGCGCTCACGCCGCGTTCGGCGAGGCGGCCAGGCTCTGCCGGACGTGCCGGGTGACCTCGTCGGCGAGGATCTCGGGCAGGCCCGTCTCGATGCCGTACAGGGCCTGTCCGGCGACGTCGGCAGGGTCGGCCTTCTGGTCGGCGGGAACGCCCGCGGCCATGTCAGTGTCCATGTAGCCGACGTGCAGCGCCGAGACGGCGATACCGCGCGGTGCCAGTTCCTCCCGGGCCGCGTCGGTCAGCGCCCATGCCGCGGCCTTGGTCGCGGCGTAGGACCCGAGGTTGGCGGGGTGCAGCCAGGACAGGACGGACAGGACGTTGAGCACGGCGCCGCCGCCGTTGCCCTCGATGACGGGGGTGAAAGCCCGCGTCACGGCGAGCGGACCGTAGAAGTTCGTCTCCATCTCCAGGCGCACCGTGTCCGGGTCGCCCGCGATCAGCGGCGTAGCGGTGGAGATGCCCGCGTTGTTCACCAGCAGCGTCGCATCGGATGCGGTGCGGGCCGCGGCCCGGATCGACGCCTCGTCCGTCACGTCCAGCCGTAGCGGGGTGACGCCCGGCAGGTCCACCGTCTCGGGGCGGCGGGCCGCCGCGTACACCTTCGCCCCGCGCTCCACGAGCTGGGCGGCCAGATGCCGCCCGAGCCCCCGGTTGGCGCCGGTGACCACCGCGACCGCGTCCTTCAGTTCCATGGCTGCTCCCAGCGTTAAATTAGATTACGTTCACAATCTAAAGCACGGCCTAGAATGGATGTCAATCGACATCCAATCGGGAGGTGGCTGATGGGCCGCGTATCGCAGGCGCAGGCGGAGGAGAACCGCAGGCGGGTCGTGGACACCGCCTCCCGGCTGTTCCGGGAGCAGGGCACCCACATCAGCGTCGCCGACCTCATGAAGGCGGCCGGCCTGACCCACGGCGGCTTCTACAAGCAGTTCGCCTCCAAGGACGCGCTGATCGACGAAGCCACCGCCCACGCCTTCGAGGGGCTCACCCGGCTACGCAACGAGGGCCTGGAGCAGTACGCCGGGCAGCGCGACGCCGCCCAGCAGGCCCTGATCGACACCTACCTCTCCATCGAGCACCGCGACAGCGCGGCGGACGGCTGCCCCGCCGCCGCACTCGCCAACGACATGGCGCGCGAACCCGAAGACCGCGAGGCCCGCCGCGTCTACACCGAGGGCGTGGGCGACTTCGCCGAGTGGCTCGCCACCGAGGACCAGGATGGCGTCACCCGGCTGTGCACCATGCTCGGCGCCCTCGTCCTGGCCCGCGCCACCAAGGGCTCCCCGCTCTCCGAGCAGATCCTCACCGCCGCCCGCGCGGCCTTGACGGTGGATCAGCCGGATGGTCGTCAGCAGGTGCCGCCGCCGCAGCCCGGGAACGGGGCGCACCGGAAGTGACCGGCCACGAGGGGCTGCGCGCCGCGCTGGTCTCCGGACACTGCCGCGGTCACCGAGATCAGCGGGGGCGTGCCGTCGTCCAGTCTGTCCGCGCAGGGCGTCGTGGTGGACATGCTCGACTGCCTGCTCCTGGAGCCCGGTCAGCGGTGCTGGAGCTGGGTACCGGTACGGGCTGGTCGGCGGGCGCGCCCTACGATCGCGTGATCGCCACCTACGCGGTCGACCACGTCCCGTGGGCGTGGGTCGAGCAGACCCGGCCGGGCGGCCGGATCGTCGCCCCCTGGGGCCGGTTGGGCACGTCGCGCTCACGGTCGCCGACGACGGCCGGTCGGCGAGCGGATGGGTGCAGGGCCTGGCCACGTTCATGCTCGCCCGGGGAACGGACCTGGACCGACCCTTCGAGCAGGTACGCGCGGCCGCTCCTCACGCGGACGAGCGGCCGTTCACGCGGGACCTGACGCCGCTTCGCGATGACTGACGCCTGCGGTTCGCCCTGCGCGTCTCCGTGCCGGACGTACAGATCACGACCGCCGAGGACGAGGACGGGCTGAACGCCTGGCTCCACGACGGCTCGGCCGAGGGGCGTCCTGCGCTGTACGACTTCGGCCTGACGGTGAGGCCCGATCAGCAGTACGCCTGGTACCGGGACGCCGGGACGGGCCCGCGTCGGCCGGGCGCGTAGCCGCGCCCCGACGCCTGTATCTCATGTCGCGGTCGGCCTTCGGCAAAACCTCGAAGAAAAACCCTTAAGTGTCCAGGAGGACATCAAGTCCGCTTATCCATTGATACGTTCCCCTCCCGACGCCGACCGCATCAAGCGACACATATGGGGGACACCGTGCACACCGCACCACAGCAGTCCATTCCGCAGGCCGTCCCACCGCAGCCTCGGCGGAGCTGGTTCGCCCGGCACAAGGTGCTCACCGCCATCGGGGCGCTCATCGCGGTGTGCGTCATCGGCGGCATCGCGTCCGGCGGCGGGGAGGACGGCGAGGACTCCGGCGGGTCCGGCGGGTCCGGCACCGCGGCGTCCGCACCCCGGGAGAAGACGGAACCCGAGCAGGCCGACGCCAAGTCGGCGGACAGGAGCCAGGCGCGGGAGTTCGCGGACTTCGTCGCCAAGAACGGCACGCCCACCGAGAAGGCGGCCGCCGAGCACGTGACCAAGGTCCAGGGCGCCGACGAGCAGAACGACGTCCTGGATTCGGCCGAGGTGTGGACCGACTACACCGGCGGCATGATGGGCCCGCACGCGTCCGACGGCAAGCTGATCGCGTCGGCCTTCGCCGACTGGAAGAACTCCGAGAACGGACTCGTCACGGTCTATGACGCCGAGGGCGAGATCCTGTCCAACGGCAATTTCTGACCGCCCGGACACATCCGGGCTGTGTCGCGTGTCACATCGGCCTCATGTCACGAACGAGCCGCCCGCTTCCATCTGGTGGTCATCGGACAGCGAGCGGAGGAGGACGGACGATGCGCGCACAGCAGGACAGCGGCAGGGCGGCCACGCACCGGGTGGTGGTTCTGGGGGCGGGGTATGCGGGCATGGCCGCGGCCGTGCAGCTCGCGGGCCGGGCCGAGCGGCGCGGGGGCGTCCAGGTGACCGTGGTGAACGCGCAGGAGCGGTTCACCGAGCGGATGCGGCTGCACATGACGGCGACCGGCCAGGCGCTCGCCGAGTTGAGCATCCCGGAGATGCTGGAGGGCACGGGGGCTCGGTTCGTGCGCGGCTGGGTGACGGCGGTGGACGCGGACGCCAAGTCCGTGCGGATCGATGACGACGGGGTGCTGCGGTACGACACGCTGGTGTACGCGTTGGGCGGGGTCGCTGACACGTCGGCGGTGCCGGGTGCCGAGGACCACGCGTACACCCTGAGCGGTGCCCAGGAAGCCGAGCTGCTGGCCGACCGGCTGGCGCGGCTCGGCGGCGGCACGGTGGTGGTCGCCGGTAGCGGGCTGACCGGCGTCGAGTCGGCCGCGGAGATCGCCGAGCGGCACCCGGAGCTGGACGTCGTGCTGCTGGGCCGAGCCGAGCCCGGTGCGGCGATGAACCCCAGGGCCAGGGCGTATGTGCAGGCGGCGCTCGACCGGCTGGGCGTCCGGGTGCGCGCCGGGGCCGAGGTGGTGAAGGTGCTGCCCGACGCGGTCGAGCTGGCGGGCGGGGAGAGCATCGCCGCCGACGCGGTCCTGTGGACGAGCGGCACGCGCGTGTCGCCGCTGGCGGCCGCGGCCGGGCTGGCCGTCGACGAGCGCGGACGCATCGTCACCGACGCCGCGCTGCGGTCGGTGTCCCACCCCGACGTGTACGCGGTCGGCGACGCGGCCGCGATCCGCCAGGGCTACGGCGCCATGCACGGCACCTGCCAGGGCGGCATGCCGACGGGGGTGCACGCCGCGCTGTCGATCGACCGTGTGCTCAGGGGCAAGCAGCCCAGGGCGTTCCGCTTCGGCTACTACCACACGCCGGTGAGCCTGGGGCGGGGCGACGCGGTGGTGCAGTTCACCCGGCCCGATGACAGCCCGCGCCGGATCTGCCTGACCGGACGCCTGGCCGTCCGGTACAAGGAGACGGTGACCGCCTCGCCCTGGCCGACGTACGGCCGTATGACGAAGATGCCCGCCTCGGGCGCGTTCTGGCCCCGCGGGGGTCGCTTCACCCGCGTCCGGGAGGCCCGGTGACCGACCAGGTCTTCCACGAGCACCGCAAGCTGCTGTTCTCCGTGGCGTACCGCCTCCTCGGCACCGCGGCCGACGCCGAGGACGCGGTCCAGGACGCCTGGATCAAGTGGTCCGCCGCGGACCGCTCGCAGGTGGCCGACCCCAAGGCGTATCTGACGCGGATCGTCTCGAACCTGGCACTGGAACGGCTGCGCTCCGCCCGGCACAAGCGGGAGGTCTACGTGGGGCCGTGGCTGCCGGAGCCCATACTCACCGTCAGGGATGCCTCCGAGGCCGTCACGGACGCCGAGTCGGTGTCGACGGCCATGCTGGTGGTGCTGGAAACGCTCAGCCCGCTCGAACGCGCGGTGTTCGTACTGAAGGAGGTGTTCGGCTTCAGTCACGCCGAGATCGCGGAGGCGGTGGAGCGTTCCGAGGCCGCCGTGCGGCAGGCCGCGCACCGGGCCCGCGAGCACGTGCGGGCCCGGCGGCCGCGCTTCGCCGCGGACCGGGCACGACAGCGCGAGGTCACCGAGCGGTTCTTCGCCGCCGCGACCGGCGGTGACGTCAACGCCCTGATGGAACTGCTGTCCCCGGACGTCACCTTGTGGACCGACGGCGGCGGCAAGGTCCGGCAGGCCCTGCGCCCGGTCATGGGCGCGGTCACGGTGGCCAACTGGTTCGCGGCCATCGGCACCGTGACCTACCAGGACATCGAGCCCACCGACATGAAGGCCGAACTCGTCGAGATCAACGGCGGGCCGGGCCTGGTGTTCAGCGGTCCGGGCCGCGTGATCGCCACCGTCACCTTCGACTTCGACGCCGACGGCCGCATCACCGCCCTCCACAACGTGGCCAACCCGGACAAGCTCCGGGCCGTCGCCGACGGCACCGCGTACGACATCGGGACGCGGTGACCGCAGGGCCAGGCCGGTCAGACGAGCGGTTCGGCGCCCCAGTGGGTGACGGTCCAGCCGCGCCGCGGGTCGCCGTCCAGGGTCACGGTCTGGGTGTTCTCCAGGGGGTGCCGGGCGGCGAACGCGGCGTCGATGTTGTGGGCGCGGGCACCGGCCCAGGTGCGGATGGCCGCGCCGTGGCTGATGACCATGACGTGATCCGCTCCCGAAGCGGCGATCTCCTCGATCACCTGGTCGTAGTGGGACAGAGCCTCCTCGCCGGTCTGCCCTCCCGGCATCGGCAGGTCGGTCTGACCGGCGGCCCAGGCCATCACCGTCTTGAGGTAGAGCTGCACGGACTCGCTGTCGTCGCGCATCTCCAGATCACCGGCGCGCAGCTCGCGCACGCCCTCGCGGACGACGACCTCCAGGCCGCGCTCGCGGGCGAGGGGCGCCGCCGTCTGCCGGGCGCGGCGGAGCGGGGAGGCGTACAGGGCGTCGATGGGCTCGTCCGCGAGGCGCCCCACCAGCGCCTCCGCCTGCTGCTGCCCGAGCGGGGTGAGCTCCGCGCCCGGCATCTCGGTGTCCAGGGCGTGGACGAGGTTGGAGGGGGTCTGGCCATGGCGGACGAGCAGGAGACGCATCAGCGGACGGCGTCCTTCCGGGGAGCGGGCGCGGAATGCGGCGCCCGGCCGCGGGGCCGGGCCGCCGTTCTCATCGTCGCTCAGCCGGTCGGGGGGAGGGAACATGCGGCGGGGTCGCGCAGCTCACACTCCCCGGGTCAAGGGTGTGCGCTCAGCCGTCGGCCGGAGCCGGATGTCGTACGGCCTTCTTCACGGCGGACTCCAGCTCGGACCGGCTGAGTCCGGCTTCCCGGGCGTGTTCGGTGACGGCGGCCTGCACGGCGACCGCGGCCTCGTACCAGCGCTTCCACTGGGTTTCGCGTTCGGCGTCGGCGAGTCCGGCCAGTTTGGCGTGCTCGGCGTCGGCGGCCTGCTGGAGGGCGATGATTCTGTCGGGGATGTCCACGCGTTGGATCATAAGTCCGACGCTTCGGGCGTATGTGCGTACCTCTCGCCCGACGCCGCCCGCGTGACTCGTTCGGCGGGCGGCGCGCGGGGGGCGTGGGGTGTGGGTGCGGGCTACGCGTCCTTCTCGGGGAAGGTCACCTGGATCTGCTCCAGCATCCGGGCGAGGGACGCCTCGACACCGGCCTTGGCGATGCCGAGGTCCGCGAGCAGGCCCGAGCCGTCCTCGTGCTCGAGGAGGGCGAGCAGGATGTGCTCGGTGCCGATGTAGTTGTGACCCAGGCGCAGGGCCTCGCGGAAGGTGAGTTCGAGGACCTTGCGCGCGTCGGCGTCGAAGGGGACCAGAGCGGGCATGGAGTCGGCGGCGGGCGGGAGGGCGGCGGTGGCGGCCTGACGGACGGTGTCCAGGAGGACGTCCTGGGCGACGATCGCCTTGGCGGCCAGACCCTCGGGCTCGGCCAGGAGGCCGAGGACGAGGTGTTCGGTGCGGATCTCGGCGTTGGTGGCGGCGCGGGCCTCGTTCTGGGAGGAGACCACGACGTTCCGGGCGCGCGGCGTGTAGCGGCCGAAGCCCTGACTGGGGTCGAGGTCCTGGGTGGCGGAGCCCTTGGGAACGAAGCGCTTCTGGGCCGCCTGCCGCGTCACGCCCATGCTCTTGCCGATGTCGGTCCAGGACGCGCCGGAGCGGCGGGCCTGGTCGACGAAGTGGCCGATGAGGTGGTCGGCCACGTCCCCGAGGTGATCGGCGGCGATGACCGCGTCGGTGAGCTGTTCGAGGGCGTCGGTGTGGGTCTTCTTGATGGCCTCGATCAAGTCGTCGAGGCGTACGGAGTTCGTCATGCCGACGGGCTGCGGGTTCGCGTCCGGGTTCGTCATGCGTCAACTATGGGTTGACACCCCGTCCGTGTCAACCCTTGGTTGACAGTAGACAGTGTCTACGGGGCTGGTAGACACTGTCTATGAGCGAAGAGGACACGGGGCTGCGGGCCCGACTGGTCGACGTGGGCGTCGAATTGGTGGACCGGGAGGGCGTAGCGGCCTTGTCGCTGCGCGAGATCGCACGGCAGGCCGGGGTCTCGCACGGCGCCCCCAGGCGCTACTTCCCGACGCATCTGTCGCTGCTGTCGGCCATCGCGCGGCGCGGCTTCGAAGCGCTGGCCCGGGAGGCCGGGGCGGCGGTCCGGGACGGGCGCCTGGGGCCCCGGGAGCAGCTGATGGCGCTGGGGCGGGTCTATCTGGGGTTCGCGCGGACCAACCGCGGCATGTTCGAGCTGATGTTCCGCCACGACCTGCTGGAGAGCGGCCGGCTGGGGCTGCGGGAGACCAGTCTGCCGTTGTTCGAGGTGCTGGTGGGGCTGGTCCACCGGGCGCGCCCCGAGGCGGACGCGGCGGACGCGGGTCTCGTCGCGGGGGCGCTGTGGGCCAATCTGCACGGCATCGCGCAGCTGCGGCAATGGGGCAGCCTCCAGCTCGCGACCGGGTCCGAGGACGTCGAGCCGCTGCTGCGGGTGGCGATGGACGCGCACCTGGGGACGGCGTGAAGACGCGGCACCGGCAGCGGCTCACCCTCGTCGGCAGCATCACCGGCGCCGTGATCGTCGCCCTCGACGGCACGGTGCTGACCGTCGTCCAGCCCGCCCTCCAGCGCGATCTGCACGCCTCGTTCGTGCAGGTGCAGTGGACCAGTACGGGCTATCTCATCGCCGTCGCCAGTCTGCTGGTGTTCGCCGGGCGGCTCGGCGACCGGTACGGACACCAACGGGTGTTCGCGGTCGGCACGCTCGGCTTCGCCGCCACGTCGGCGGGGATCGGGGTGGCGCCCGGCATCGGCTGGGTGATCGGACTGCGGGTCGCGCAGGGCGTGTTCGGCGCGCTGCTGCAACCCGCCACCCTCGGCATGCTGCGCGCCGCGTACCCGCGCGACCGGCTCGGGATGCCGATCGCGCTGCGCACCAGCGCCATCGGGGTGGCGGCCGCCGCCGGGCCGATCGTGGGCGGGGCGCTCGCCGCGCAGTTCGGCTGGCGGTCGGTCTTCTTCCTGGGCGTGGCCCCCGCGGTCGCGGTCGGCGTGCTGGCGCTCGTCGTACGCATCCCCGCGGACGGGCCGCGCACCGGCGTGGCGCTCGACCTGCCGGGCGCCTGTCTGCTGGCGCTGGCCCTGGTGTGCCTGGTCCACACGCTCGCCGGAATACCGGAGACCGGCTGGACGGCGGCCACCGCCCTCGGGTTCCTCGCCGTGGCGGCCGCCGGGGGCGCGTTCGTGACGCACGGGCGCAGCACGCCGAGCCCGCTGGTGCCGCCCGGCGTGCTGCGCTCGGCGACGGTCGCCTCGGCGCTCGGGGTGCTGGTGACGGCGTCGGCGGCGCTGTTCGGGGCGCTGTTCGTCGGCACGTACTTCCTCCAGGACGTCCTGGCGCTGGACCCGCTGGAGAGCGGACTGCGGGTGCTGCCGCTGGCCGCGACGATGGTGCTGGGCGCGCCGGTCTCGGCCGTCCTGGCGCGCCGGTACGGGCCACGGCGTACGGCGGGCGCGGGGATGGTCCTCGTCGCGCTCGGCATCCTGCTCTTCTCCCGGCTCGACCGGGCGGCCACCGCCCCGGAGATCGGCGGCTGTTTCTTCGCGATCGGGGCCGGTTTCGGCACCGTGATGGTCACCGCGACGGCCGTCATCGTGCACCACGCGTCCCTGGAGCACGCGGGCGTGGCGGGCGGCCTCCAGCAGACCGCCATGAACATCGGGCCGACGCTGGGGGTGGCCGCCGCGACGATGCTGCTGCGGCTGCCGGGCGCCGGGGCCTTCGCCGCGGCGATGGGGCCCGCCCTGTCCGTCCTCGCGGCGGTCGCGGCGCTCGGTGCGCTGCTCGCGGTGGCCCTGCCCGGCCGGCACCCCTCGACGCAGCGGACTAGGGGGTGCGCGGCTCGTGCTGGGGTGGGTGGCGGGGCCACCACGGCGTCCAGGTGAACTTGTCGCCGCCGACCCAGCGGACCACGTCCGGGTCGTCCAGGTCGATGTCGTCGAGGCCGAGCTGGCGGGCGATCTCGATGATGTCCAGGACCGAGTGCGCCTTGCCGACCAGCTCCCCCGCGACCTCCACCAGACGGTAGGGGGGAGTGCCATGCTGGACGCCGAGCACCACCATCGTCGGCCGGGTGACGCGCGGGCTCTCGCTCTCGGTCATGGCTTCCACGCTGCGGCCGGGGGGCCGTCGTCGCACCCCGGATGCCCCAGATGGGCGAATCCGCGGCGCCTCGAAACGGCAGCGGAGAGGCGGGGCCCCCGACCCTGAGGGCCCCGCCGGTCCGGTGCGGGGGCAAGCCCCCGCGCGGTCCGCTATTCGAAGAGTTCCGCGTACGAGCCCATCGCCAGGGCGATGTCCGCCTGGGCCCAGAAGCGGTGGTACGTGAAGCTCGGCACCGCGCCGCCCTTCAGGTACGCCTCGACCTTGGACCAGGCCGGGTCGTTCTTGTAGAAGGAGCGGATCGACAGGAAGGTCGAGCTGGAGTCGATCTTGTCGCCGTTGGGCATGGTGCCGGTCCAGCCGCTGGGGACGTAGACCGGGTCGTCGAAGCGGTTGTAGTCGGCGCGGGACTCGGGGACCGCGATGCCCAGCGCGTCCTGGTGGTGGTTCCACATGCCGTCGAGGAGCGCCTTGGCGGTGTTCTTGGCGGCGGTGTGGCCCGCCTTGGCGGCGTAGTAGGACAGCGTCTTGGCGTACGCGGCGGCCACGCCCACGTCATTGGTGTAGTCGGTGACGGTGACGTGCAGGCCCGTGTTGGCGCCGGGGCTGGACGCGTTCCAGGTGTCGGGCTGGCCGGACCACTGGAGGTTGGACGGGAACTGGTAGGTGCCGTCGGGGTTGATGGTGGTCTTGGACAGCGCCCAGGTGACCCACTTGTCGAGGACGGCCTTGGCCGAAGCATCACCGGTGCGGTTGTAGTACTCGGCGACGCGCTCCATGGACCACGCCTGGAAGCCGAACCACTGGTTGGACGGCGGGTCGTGGTAGACCGGCTTCTCGTCGTAGTACATGCCGTAGAACGTGGATTTCCCGGCGGGCGGGGTGGCGTAGCGGCCCTGCCAGCTGTTGGTGGCGCCGCCCGCGATGGCGCCCTCGCTGGACTGGAGCCACCGGTAGAACTCGATCTGCCGCTTGAGACTGGTGGACCAGTCGCTCGCGCCGGTGGCGGACTTGGGCTTGAGGTCGGCGTACGCGCTGAGCGCCCAGGCCGCCATGGGGTTCTGGTAGCCGCCGTGGGCGTGGGAGGAGCCGATGCGCCAGGCCCAGCCCGCGGAGGTGTCGGTGGCGCCGCCCCAGGCGTAGTACCAGGAGAGCAGATAGCTGGAGCTGTTCTTGCCGCTGCCCGCCGGGCAGGTGGTCTCGCCGACGCAGTTGCCGACCTTCTTGAAGTACTTGTCGTACATCGCGTAGCGCAGGTAGTCGCCCATCTTGGCGGCCTTGGCGATGTTCGCGGAGATCTGGCTGCCCTTGCCCTGCGCCTTGGCCCACTCCGAGGCCCAGTAGGCGGCCTGGACGACGCGGGCGTCGGCGTCGGGGGCGTTGGTGAACTTCCACTGCTTGGAGTAGGACGCGTCGCCGGTGAACAGGTCCAGATAGCCGTTCTTGCCGCCGTACTTGAAGCCGTCACAGGTCGGCTGGGTCACGGTCTCCCAGACGGACTCCTGCGGGCCGCGCTGGAAGGTGTTGACGTAGGACGGGCCGGTGTCGGACGGCCCCGCCTCGCACTTGCCGGGCGAGTTGCCGTAGCCGTACGCGTTGTCGACGTCCTGGATCCAGTGCATCCCGTAGACGTCGTCGGTGCCGTACGCGCTCTTCAGCTCGGCCGCGATGGGGTCCTGGCCCACCGGCACGTTGCCGTCGAGCTTCGACGGGTACTGCGAGGGCTGGTCCCACTCGGGCGCGTAGGTGGCGGGCTTGGAGGCGTTGTAGAAGCTGTTCGTGGGCTGGTCGGCGCGGGTGGGGATCATGTACTTCTCCATGATGTCCCACGCGGAGTTGAACTTGGTCCAGTCGCCGGTGACCTTGCCGTACATCGCCTGGAGCCAGATCAGATAGCTGTACGCCTCGGACGTCGTCTCATGGCCGTGGTCGGGGGCCTCGACGATCAGGGTCTCCACGGAGTGGTACGGGATGCCCTCGGGCGAGAAGTAGCCCGCCGAGGGGGCGGTGATCTTGTTGTACAGCTCCAGGAAGCGGGCGTCGTACGTCTTGGCGGCGGCCAGCTGGGTGACGGCGACCTCGGCCTTGGTGTGACCGGCGGCGGTCGCGGTGAAGGTCGCGGTGCCGGTGCCGGAGTTGGCCGCGGCAACCGTCACCTGCTGTGCGGTGTTCCAGTTGGTGGGGGTGAAGGTGAGGCTGCCGCCCGAGGAGACGGTCAGGCCCGTGGTGCCGGAGGTGCGGGCCACCGTGACCGTGACGTTGGCGGACGGCTTGGTGGACAGGCGGAGGCCGAAGGTGCCGGTCTTGCCCTGCTCGACCCCGAGCTGGGCGGGGCTCGCGACCAGCGCCGGACCGGCCGCGACATGGATGCCGACGGGGGTGGACTCGGCGGCGGCGCCCTGGCTGTCGTAGGCCTTGGCGTACAGCGAGAAGTCGCCCGCCGGGACATCGGTGTAGTCGAAGCTGTAGGGGGAGGTGGTGTCGGTGCCCAGGAGCTTGGTGTCGCTGTAGAACTCCACCTTGGTGACGGTCGCGCCGTCCGCGGCCGCGGCGGTGGCCGCCATCGGGACGGTGCCGCCCGCGCTGTAGACGGCCCCCGGCGAGGGACTGGTCAGGACGGTGATCGGCGGCTGGTGGGCGCCGCGGCAGGTGACGCCGTTGACGGCGAAGGCGGTGGGCGCGGCGTTGGTGCCGCTGTAGGTGAACTGGGCGCCGGTGGTGACGTTGCCACCGGCCGCGATGTTCGCGTTGTGGGCGGCGTTCTTGACCGTGACGGTCTTGCCGGACTGCGACCAGGTGCCGTTCCAGCCGTTGCCGAGCTTCTGGTTGCCCGCGTAGTCGTAGGTCAGGGTCCAGCCGTTGATGGCCTCGGTGCCGGGGTTGGAGATCGTGAGATCGGCGGTGAAGCCGGAGCCCCAGTCGTTGGTCTTGTAGTCGACGTTGCACTGCACGGCGCGGGCGTCGGCATGGGCGGGGGCGGCACCACCGGCGGCGGTCATGGCCACGGGCAGCGAGAGGGCTGCGGCCAGCGCGGTCACCAGCCGTCTCATCCGCCGACGCGCTCCTGACAAGGGTGAGCCTCGCTGTACGCGCATGGGGTCCTCCACGCGGGTTCGGAAATGAGGGGGGAGTGCGAACCAGTGGGAGCGCTCCCAAGCGTCCGTTCCATCTGAAGAAGTGTCAAGTCTTTGAACAGGATGGGCCGGTCGAACGTCTTCGACCGATAAATCTGTGAACGCCTCTGTTGACATGTACGCCACTGGCGCTACGGTCAGCTCAACCAGTGGGAGCGGTTCCAACAGTCAGCGCCGCACGGGACGGCGCGTGGACCCGAGGAGTCGCTCCATGCGCGCACCACCGCGCCTTTACGCCTTGGCGGCCGCCGCGTCGCTCACCTTGGCGGGCACCGCGGGCTCTGCCGCCGCGGCCGGCACCTCCGTCGCGCCCCGGGCGGCCGCGTCCTGCACCGTGGCGTACACCGCCGCCAGCCAGTGGGACAACGGCTTCCAGGGCAACGTCACGATCACCAACAACGGAGCCGCGCTCGACCGCTGGACCCTCACCTTCGACTTCTCCGCCGGACAGAAGGTGACCCAGGGCTGGAACGCCACCTGGTCGCAGTCCGGGACGACGGTGACCGCGGTCAACGCCTCCTGGAACGGGAAGATCGCGACGGGCGGCAGTGTCAGCGCCGGGTTCACCGCCTCCTGGTCCGGGTCCAACCCCGTCCCCTCCGCGTATCGGCTCAACGGGGTGGCGTGCGATGGCGGCTCCGGCCCGACGGACCCCACCGACCCCCCGCCGGGTCAGGGCGGCACCCCGCCGAAGCTGCGCGTCTCGGGCAACGCGTTCGTGGACGAGATCGGGGCCACCCGGCGGCTGCTGGGCGTCAACCGCTCGGGCGGCGAGTTCATGTGCGTCCAGGGGCGGGGCATCTTCGACGGACCGGTGGACGACGCCTCCGTCAAGGCCATCGCCGGATGGAAGGCGAACGCGGTCCGCGTGCCCCTCAACGAGGAGTGCTGGCTCGGTCTTTCGCACATCAACTCCGCCTACCGCGGCGCCAACTACATCAACGCGGTCAAGGAGTTCGTGGCCCGGCTGGAGGCCAACGGCCTCACACCGATCCTCGAACTCCACTGGAGCCACGGAAAATACACCGGCGGCGACAATCACTGCCCGGACACCGAGTACGCCACCTGCCAGAAGCCGATGCCGAACGCCCAGTACACCCCGGCGTTCTGGTCCTCGGTCGCGCAGACCTTCAAGGGCGACCAGGCCGTGGTCTTCGACCTGTTCAACGAGCCGTTCCCGGACCGCGCCACCTCGGACCTGGCGGCGGCGTGGAAGTGCTGGCGGGACGGCGGCAGCTGCCCCGGCATCGACTACCAGGTCGCCGGGATGCAGAGCCTGGTCACCGCGATACGGGCCACCGGCGCCCAGAACGTGATCCTGCTCGGCGGCCTCGCCTACTCCAACGACATGCGCCAGTGGCTGACGTACAAGCCGAGCGATCCGGCGGGCAACCTCGCCGCGGCCTGGCACACGTACAACTTCAACACCTGCTCCAGCGAGAGCTGCTTCAACGAACAGCTGGCCCCGGTGATCGCCCAAGTGCCGTTCGTGGCGGGCGAAATCGGCGAGAACACCTGCTCGCACGGCTATATCGACCGCGTCATGGCCTGGCTGGACGCCAAGCGCGCCTCGTACCTCGGCTGGACCTGGAACACCTGGGACTGCTCCTCCGGCCCCTCCCTCATCAGCGATTTCAACGGCACACCGACCGCCTTCGGCATCGGACTCCGCGATCACCTGAAAGGACTGTCATGAGCCGCATCACCTCACCTCCCCCACCCTCCCGCAAGCCAGGCACCCGTACCCGCGCGGCCGCGCTGGCGGGCGGCGCGCTGCTGGCCGCCACCGCCCTGACCGTCGGCTCCCTCGCGGGCACCGCCTCGGCGCAGGCCGACGGGGCCGCCAAGGCCGCCGCGAAGGTCGACAACCCGTACGCGGGCGCCAAGGCGTACGTGAACCCCGAGTGGTCCGCCAATGCCGCCGCCGAACCCGGCGGCTCCAAGGTCTCCAACCAGCCCACCGGCATCTGGCTGGACCGGATCGCCGCGATCAACGGAGCGGGCGGCAAGATGGGGCTGCGCGCCCACCTGGACCGTGCCCTGTCGCAGTCGGGCGGCTCGCCGACCGTGGTCCAGCTCGTCATCTACGACCTGCCCGGCCGCGACTGCTCCGCGCTCGCATCCAACGGCGAGCTCGGCCCGACCGAGATCGACAAGTACAAGACGCAGTTCATCGACCCGATCGCGTCGATCCTGGGTGAGTCGAAGTACGCCAACTCCAACCTGCGGATCGTCACCACGGTCGAGATCGACTCCCTGCCCAACCTGGTCACCAACACCGGTGGCAGCGCGACGGCCACGCCGCAGTGCGACACCATGAAGGCCAACGGCAACTATGTGAAGGGCGTCGGCTACGCGCTCAACAAGCTGGGCGCCATCGGCAACGTCTACAACTACGTGGACGCCGGCCACCACGGCTGGATCGGCTGGGACAGCAACTTCAACCCCACCGCCCAGATCATCAAGCAGGCCGCGACCGCCGAGGGCAGCACGGTCGACAAGGTGAGCGGCATCATCGTCAACACCGCCAACTACAGCGCCCTGAAGGAAAACAACTTCACCATCAATGACAACGTCAACGGGACGACGGTCCGCCAGTCCAAGTGGGTGGACTGGAACCGCTACGTCGACGAGCTGTCCTTCGCCCAGGGCTTCCGCCAGGAGCTGGTGAACGTCGGCTTCCCGTCGAACATCGGCGCGCTCATCGACACCTCCCGCAACGGCTGGGGCGGCGCCGCCCGCCCGTCCGGCCCGGGCGCCACGACCAGCGTCGACACGTACGTCAACGGCGGCCGCTACGACCGCCGCATCCACATCGGCAACTGGTGCAACCAGTCCGGAGCCGGGCTCGGTGAGCGGCCCAAGGCATCGCCCGCCGCCGGGATCGACGCGTACGTGTGGATGAAGCCGCCGGGCGAGTCCGACGGCGCCAGCTCCCAGATCCCCAACGACGAGGGCAAGGGCTTCGACCGGATGTGCGACCCGACGTACACGGGCAACGCGCGCAACGGCTACAACATGTCGGGCTCGCTCCCGAACGCCCCGCTGTCGGGCCACTGGTTCTCGGCCCAGTTCCAGCAGCTGCTGAGGAACGCCTACCCGGCGCTGTAACAGTCCGTCCCCCGGCGGGGCCGGTGGACCGCACCCGGCGGTCCACCGGCCCTTTCGTGTTCGGGACGACTCGCGTTCACGCTCAGGACGACTCGCGCCGTACCAGCTGGGTCGGCAGCACCACCTGCGGACGCTTGGAGGGGCGTTCCGAGGGCCCTTCGATCTCCTCCAGCAGCACCCGCACCATCGCCCGGCCCATCTCCTCGGTCGCCTGCCGGACGCTGGTGAGCGGCGGGTCCATGTGGCGTGCGACGGCGGAGTCCTCGAAGCCGACCATCGCGACATCCTCCGGGACCCGCCGCCCGGACTCGCGCAGCACCTGGCGGGCGCCCGCGGCCATCACGTCCGAGGCCGCGAAGACCGCGTCGAGGTGGGGCCGTTGCTCCAGCAGCTGCCGCATCGCGCGGCGGCCGCCCTCCTCGGTGAAGTCGGCGGACGCCACCAGCTCCGGTTCCGGCTCCCGGCCCGCCGCCCGGACCGCGGCGCGGTAGCCGTCCAGGCGGCACTGGGCGACGTACATGTCCAGCGGTCCGGTGATGGTGGCGACGGTGGTGCGGCCGCGCCCGATGAGGTGCTCCACGGCGGACTGCGCACCGCCGGTGTTGTCCGAGTCGACGTACGGCACCGACTCGTGCGCCGAGCGGCGCCCGCTGAGCACCGCGGGCATCTCCAGGCGCTCCAGCAGGTCCGGAAGCGGGTCGTCCGCGTGGACGGACACCAGCAGCACGCCGTCGACCCGGTGTGCGGACAGGTACTCGGCGAAGCGCTGCCGCTCCTTGGGCGTGCGGATGAGGGTCAGCAGCAGCTGGAGATCGGTGTCGGCCAGCTCGGCGCCGACGCCGCGGATGATGTCCGAGAAGTACGGCTCGGCGAAGAGCCGGGTTTCGGGCTCGGGTATGACGAGCGCGACCGCGTCGGCCCGGTTGGCGGCCAGCGCGCGGGCCACCCGGTTCGGCACGTAGCCGAGTTCGGCGACGGCCTGCTCGACGGCCGTACGGGTGTGGTCGCTGACCCTCGGCGAGCCGTTGATCACCCGGGAGACGGTGCCGCGGCCGACGCCGGCGCGGGCCGCGACCTCCTCGAGGGTGGGCCTGCCGCGCCCCGCACCATGCCGCCGGGTTCCTGCCATCTCGCGCCTCCAGCCTCCGTACCCAGCAGATCCACCCCATCTGGGCGGCTGCGGTGGACATTCAACAGCAGTGTGGTTTCCGGAAGTTGTTCCGCTCTGTCCCTTGACACCCCAGCGGGGAGCCGCAACCCTTCAACACATCAACCTGGGAGCGCTCCCACAGTACCTGAGTCATACACAACCCGCACACTGCCCGCCCGTGCCGATGCATCTCAAAGTCCCATGGATTCCCCCTTTTTGGCCGGGAGCGGTACGTCAGGGCGCTAGGAGGACGGAATGCGCAGGACCACTGGTACGTACCGCAGCAGAGCGGTGGCCCTCGCGGCCATCGCCGCGTTAGGGGCCGGACTGCTCAGCGGCTGCGCCGACGACGGCGACAGCGACACCAACAAGTCCGGCAGCGGCGGCGGGGGCGGCAGCAGCAAGACGAAGATCATCATGGGCCTCTTCGGCACCATGGGCTTCAAGGAGGCCGGGCTCTACGACGAGTACATGAAGCTCCACCCGGAGATCAAGATCGAGCAGACGGTCATCGAGCGCAACGAGAACTACTACCCGCAGCTGCTCAACCACCTGAGCACGGGCAGCGGTCTCGCCGATGTCCAGGGCATCGAAGTCGCCAACATCGCCGAGGTCGTCCAGACCCAGGCGGACAAGTTCGTTGATCTTTCGAAGACAGAAGGCGTCAAGAAAGAGAACTGGCTTGACTGGAAATGGCAGCAGGGCATCACGAAGGACGGCAAGGCGGTCGGTCTCGCCACCGACATCGGCCCGATGGCGATCTGCTACCGCAAGGACCTGTTCCAGAAGGCCGGGCTGCCCACCGACCGTGAGAAGGTAGCCCAGCTCTGGGCCGGGGACTGGAACAAGTACCTGGACGCGGGCAAGGAGTACATGAAGAAGGCCCCCAAGGGCACGGCCTTCGTCGACTCGGCGGGCGGCGTCTTCAACGCGGTGGTCGCGGGCAACGCGGAGCGCTACTACAACAAGAGCGGCAAGATCATCTACAAGGACAGCCCGGCCGTGAAGGACGCCTGGAAGATCGCGACCAGCGCGGCCACCGGGAAGATGACCGCCAAGCTCCAGCAGTTCCAGAAGAGCTGGGACCAGGGCTACGCCAACGGGCAGTTCGCCACCGTCTCCTGCCCGCCGTGGATGCTCGGCTACATCCAGTCGAAGGCCGGGGACAAGGCGAAGGACCAGTGGGACGTCGCCGCGGCGCCCAAGCCCGGCAACTGGGGCGGCACCTTCCTCGGCGTACCGCAGGCGGGCAAGAACAAGGAAGAGGCGACCAAGCTCGTCGCCTGGCTGACCGCACCCGAACAGCAGGCCAAGCTGTTCAAGGAGCGCGGAAGCTGGCCGAGCGCCCAGGCGTCGTACTCCCTGCCCGACGTGAAGGACGCCAAGCACCCCTACTTCGCGGACGCGCCCATCGGCTCCATCTTCACCGCGGCCGCCAAGGGCATCCCGGTCCAGGTGCTGGGCGCGAAGGACCAGATCATCAACCAGAACCTCGTGGACATCGGCCTCCTCCAGGTCGACCAGCAGGGCAAGTCCCCTGACGCGGGCTGGAAGGCCGCGACCAAGACGATCGACAACGCGCTGGACCAGTGACCGGGATGTCCACCTCCTCCGGTACTGCCGCGCCCCCCGCAGGGCAGGGGGGCGCGGCCCCGCGCCGCGCCACCCCGGTGGCGCCCCTCGACCCCAGGGAGCAGCGGCGGCGCACCTGGCGCTCCCGCCGCCACCACTGGGACGTGAAGTGGAGCCCGTACGCCTTCGTCGCCCCGTTCTTCGTCTTCTTCGCCGCCTTCGGGCTCTTCCCGCTGGTGTACACGGGCTGGTCCGCGCTGCACCGCGTGGAGCTGACCGACCCCACCCACATGGAGTGGGTCGGGATGCGGAACTTCTCCCGGCTGTGGGAGGACGAGTTCTTCTGGAACGCGCTCCAGAACACGTTCACCATCGGCCTGATCTCCACCGTGCCGCAGCTGCTGATGGCCCTCGGGCTGGCGCATCTGCTCAACTACAAGCTGCGCGGCTCGATGTTCTTCCGGGTGGCCATCCTCACCCCGTACGCCACCTCGGTGGCCGCCGCGACGCTGGTGTTCGTGCTGCTCTTCGGGCGCGACTACGGAATGATCAACTGGGCGCTCGACTCGATCGGCATGGACAAGATCGACTGGCAGAACGGCACCTGGACCTCGCAGTTCGCCGTCTCCACGATCGTCATCTGGCGCTGGACCGGCTACAACGCGCTGATCTACCTGGCCGCCATGCAGGCCGTGCCGCACGATCTGTACGAGTCGGCGTCGCTCGACGGGGCCTCCCGCTGGCAGCAGTTCATCCATGTCACGATCCCCTCGCTGCGCCCCACCATCCTGTTCACCGTCGTGGTGTCCACGATCGGGGCGACCCAGCTCTTCGGCGAGCCCCTGCTGTTCAACGGCAGCGCGGGTGCGACCGGCGGGGGCGACCACCAGTTCCAGACGCTGGGCCTGTACCTGTACGAGCAGGGCTGGGTGAACCAGCACCTCGGCCGGGCCTCGGCCATCGCCTGGGCCATGTTCCTGATCCTGCTGCTGATCGCCGCGGCCAACTGGCTGTTCCAGCGACGGCTGCGGAAGAGCCAGTGAGGGAGACGAGGGACCACCATGACCGCCACCGTGTCTTCCCGGCCGGCGTCCGCACCGCCCGCACCGCCCCCGGCAGGGCGGAAGGGCCGTAACCGCGCGGGCAGGCAGCTGCACGGCGGGAAGATCACCTACGCCGTGCTGATCCTGTTCACCATCGGCTCGCTCTTCCCGCTGGTGTGGACCGCCATCGCCGCCTCCCGCACCAACACCCGGCTCGCCGAGACCCCGCCGCCGTTCTGGTTCGGCGGGAACCTGTTCCACAACCTCGATGTGGCGTGGAACGACGCCAACATGGGCGAGGCGCTGCTGAACACGGCCGTGGTGGCCGGGACCATCTCGGCCGGAACCGTGCTGTTCTCGACCATCGCCGGGTTCGCCTTCGCCAAGCTGCGCTTCCGCTTCAAGAACCTGCTGCTGATGCTCACCATCGGGACGATGATGGTGCCGCCCCAGCTCAGCGTGGTGCCGCTGTACATGGTGGTCGCCGAGCTGGAGTGGACCGACCAGCTCCAGGCCGTCATCCTGCCGACGCTGGTGACCGCCTTCGGGGTGTTCTTCATGCGGCAGTACCTCAGCCAGGCGCTGCCGACGGAGCTGATCGAGGCGGCCCGGGTGGACGGCGCCAGCAGTCTGCGCATCATCTGGCACGTGGTCTTCCCGGCGGCCCGCCCGGCCATGGCCGTGCTGGGGATGCTCACCTTCGTCCAGGCGTGGAACGACTTCTTCTGGCCGATCATCGCGCTCACCCAGACCGGCAACCCCACCGTCCAGGTCGCGCTGAACGGACTGGGCCGCGGCTATGTCCCCGACCAGTCGGTGATCATGGCGGGGGCGCTGCTCGGCACCCTGCCGCTGCTGATCGCGTTCGTGCTCTTCGGCAAGCAGATCGTGGGAGGCATCATGCAGGGCGCGGTCAAGGGCTGAGACCCCCGCCCGCGCCGCCCGCGCCGCCCGCACGGCCCCCACCGCCCTCGCCTCCCTCTCCCCCGTCCCTCCCCACACCATGACCTCGAATGGGAGCGCTTCCATGACCCTTTCCTTCCCGCCCGGATTCCTGTGGGGCGCGGCTGCCGCGGCCTATCAGATCGAGGGCGCCGCGCAGGAGGACGGCCGCACCCCGTCCATCTGGGACACCTTCAGCCACACCCCCGGCAAGGTGCTCGGCGGCGACACCGGCGATGTCGCGGTCGACCACTACCACCGCTTCCGCGAGGACATCCGGCTCATGGCCGACCTCAACCTGGCGGCATACCGCTTCTCCGTCTCCTGGTCACGCGTCCAGCCCACCGGCCGCGGGCCCGCCGTACAGCGCGGGCTGGACTTCTACCGCGGCCTGGTGGACGAGCTGCTGTCCGCCGGGATCCAGCCGGTGCTGACCCTCTACCACTGGGACCTCCCCCAGGAGCTGGAGAACACCGGCGGCTGGCCGGAACGCGAGACGGCCGAGCGGTTCGCCGAGTACGCCGGGATCGTCGCGGAGGCGCTGGGTGACCGCGTCGAGTACTGGACCACCCTCAACGAGCCGTGGTGCAGCGCCTTCCTCGGCTACGGCTCCGGGGTGCACGCCCCGGGGCGCACCGAGCGGCTCGCCCCGCTGCGCGCCGCCCACCACCTCAACCTGGCCCATGGCCTCGGCGCGCAGGCACTGCGGGCCGCCCTCCCGGCCCGCGCCCAGATCGCCATCAGCCTCAACCCGGCCGTGATCCGCCCGCTCACCCAGGACCCGGCCGACCTGGACGCTCAGCGCCGTATCGACGCGCTGGCCAACCGGGTGTTCAGCGGGCCGCTGCTGCGCGGCGCGTATCCGAGCGACCTCATCGAGGACACGGCGGCTATCACCGACTGGTCCTTCGTCCGCGATGGCGACCTGGCCGTCATCAAACACCCCCTCGACGCGCTCGGCATCAACTACTACACGCCCTCATTGGTATCAGCCGCCACCGACGACGGGGCCCGGCCCGCCCGGCACGACGGCCACGGCGCCAGCGCCCACTCTCCCTGGCCGGGCTCCGAGCGGGTCGCGTTCCACCAGACGCCGGGCGACCGCACCGAGATGGGCTGGACCGTCGACCCGACCGGACTGCACGAGCTGCTGATGCGCTACACCCGTGAGGCGCCGGGCGTGCCGCTCTACATCACCGAGAACGGCGCCGCGTACGACGACAAGCCGGACGCGGACGGCCAGGTCCACGACCCGGAGCGGATCGAGTACCTGCACGCCCACCTGGCCACCGCCCACCGGGCCATCGCGGACGGCGCCGATCTGCGCGGCTACTTCCTGTGGTCGCTGATGGACAACTTCGAATGGGCGTACGGGTACAGCAAGCGCTTCGGCGCGGTCTACGTGGACTACCCCACCCAGGCCCGCGTCCCCAAGTCCAGCGCGCGCTGGTACGCGGAGGTCGCCCGCACCGGAGAGCTGCCGGACGCCCAGCCGCTTCGGTCGCGATAAAGGGTCGCGATAAAGACCGCGGCTCCGCCCAGCCTGGGGGGTGGGCGGAGCCGCTCCCTCCCCCGAATGGATTACGGCGTGGGCCACACGCCCGGCCGACAGGGCGGACGGCGGACGGTGCTGGTAAATGCATGAGATATGAGCAAACCAAAGGGCGAGGCACTTGCCGGGTGGTTCGACGGGCGGGTCGGCCTCTTCAAGATGGGCAAGGCCAATCTGCGGAAGGTCTTCCCCGACCACTGGTCCTTCCTGATCGGCGAGATCGCCCTGTACACGTTCGTCATCATCATTCTGACGGGCGTCTATCTCACCTTGTTCTTCGAGCCCGCGATGAGCGAGGTGGTCTACCACGGCAGCTACGAGCCGCTCAACGGCATCCGCATGTCCCAGGCGTTCGAGACCACGATGGACATCAGCTTCGACGTGCGCGGCGGCCTGCTCATGCGGCAGATCCACCACTGGGCGGCCGTGCTCTTCATCGCGAGCATGATCGCCCATATGATGCGCACGTTCTTCAACGGCGTCTTCCGCAAACCGCGCGAAATCAACTGGCTCTCCGGCGCCGGACTGCTGATTCTCGGCATGTTCGACGGTTTCATGGGCTATTCGCTCCCCGATGACCTGCTTTCCGGCACCGGGCTGCGCTTCATGGAGGGCGCGATCCTGTCCGTTCCGATCGTCGGCACGTATCTGTCATTCTTCTTCTTCGGCGGAGAGTTCCCCGGGACGATCGTCATCTCCCGGCTCTTCACCCTCCACGTCCTGCTCATCCCCGGTATCATGCTCGGCCTGCTGGCCCTCCATATGATTCTGCTCGTCTATCACAAGCACACCCATGAGCCCGGGCCCGGCAAGAAGAACATGAATATCGTGGGTCCCCCGCTGTGGCCGGTCTATGTCGCCAAATCCGGCGGGTTCTTCTTCCTGGTCTTCGGCATCACCACCCTGATGGCGGGCATCGCCCAGATCAATCCGATCTGGATGTACGGCCCCTACCGGCCCGACCAGGTCTCCACCGACGCCCAGCCCGACTGGTACATGGGCTACTCCGAGGGGCTGATCCGGCTGATGCCGGGCTGGGAGATCAACCTCTGGGGCCACACCCTGGTCCTCGGCGTGTTCATCCCCCTGGTGGTCTTCCCGATGGTGCTGCTCGCCATCTGGCTCTATCCGTTCCTCGAAGCGTGGATCACCGGCGACAAGCGCGAACACCATCTCAACCAGCGCCCGCGCAACGCCCCCACCCGCACCGCCTTCGGCGCCGCCTGGATCTCCCTGTACACGGTCCTGCTGATCGGCGGCGGCAACGACCTCTTCGCGACCCACTTCCATCTGTCGATCAACGCGATCACCTGGGCCGGCCGGATCGGCTTCTTCCTGGTGCCGCTCGTGGTGTTCGCCATCACCAGACGGGTCTGTCTCGGGTTGCAGCGGCGCGACCGGGACAAGGTGCTGCACGGCCGCGAGACCGGCATCATCCAGCGGCTGCCGCACGGCGAGTACATCGAGGTGCACGAGCCGCTGCCGCCGGGCGAGCGGTACACGCTGACGGCCTACGAGCAGTACGAGCCCCTGGAGCTGCCACCGGCCGTGGACGGGGCCGGGGTCGAACGGAAGCCGACCCGCAAGGAGCGGCTGCGGGCGCGGCTGTCCCAGTTCTACTTCGGCGACGGCGGCCAGATCGCCAAGCCGACGGCCGAGGAGTACCGGGAGCACCAGGAGACCCCCCATCACTAGGGGGCCCTTCCGGTGGGTCAGCCCCGGTAGCCGCCCAGCGCCTTGGTGAACGCGAGCGCGCCCTGCTCGACCGAGCTACAGATGGCCGACGCCGTGGCCTGGGTGCCGCCCGCGCACTGCTTGTCGCGGGTCGCGGACCACATCGACAGCTTGCCCAGCCCCTTGGTCCGGGCGAACCGCACCAGCTCCGTGGCGTCGTCGACGGTGAATATCTCGTTCTTGACGTCGTTGACGCCGATCATCGGGGTGACGGCGACGGTCTTCCACGCCGCCGCGTCGCCCAGCCCGAGGGCGCGCTTGAGCTGCTTCTGGGTCGCGGTGGCCGCGTCGATCGCGTACCGGCCCATGTCGCCGTCGAAGGAGCTGCCGTAGTCCATGGCCATGATGTTGACGGCGGAGACCTTCACCCCGTTCTTCCTGGCGTCGGCGACCAGTTCGGCACCGTCGCGGGTGAGGCCGGTGGGCATCACGGGCAGGGTGAACGAGACGTCCAGGCCGGGGTTCTGCTTCTGGAGCGCGGCGATGGCCTGCGCCCGGCGGGTGCTGGCCGCGGCGTTCTCCAGCGCCTTGCCCTCGATGTCGAAGTCGACCTTGGTGAGCTTGAACCGGTCCACGACCTGGCTGTACGCCGCGGTCAGCTTGTCCACCGAGGAGCAGGCCAGCGCCAGTTCGGACCCGGCCTGGCCGCCGAAGGACACCCGTATGTCGCCGCCCTCCGCGCGCAGCGCCTGCGTCTGCCGCGCCACCTTGTCGGCGCCGAGCCCGGTCCTGCCGCCCCACTTGGGGGTGCAGCCGCCGCCGGGGGAGACGAAGCCGAGGGTGAACTCCTTGACGCCGGTCTTCTTCGCGGTGCCCACCATGTCGTAGGGGGCGTGGAGCGAGGTGTCGATGTACGGGGCGAAGCGCGCGTTCGCGGCCTCCCCCGCCCCGTTCCCCGGTTTCTTCCCCGGCGTCTTCTCCGGTTCCGTCCCCGGCGTCGTGCCCGGTGTCGTCCCCGGCGCGGTGCCCGGGCCGGTCCCCGGTCCCGTGCCCGTGCCCGCACCCAAGTCCGGTGCCGTTCCCGCCGTGCCCCCGCCGTCGTCCGTCGCGCTGCTCAGCGCGAACGCCGCCCCGCCCGCCACGAGGACGGCGGCGGTGGCTCCCATCGCCAGCGTGCTCCGGCTCATGGTGCGGCGGCGGTACCTGCGGCTCGTCACGTGTGCCTGCCCTGCATACGGAAGTGGGGGTCGTCGTACGCGCGCCACCGTAACGGCCGGAATCGGCACTCACGAAAAGATCTTCACAAGATGCACAGTTTTCCTGTCCCGCTTGAACAACCGGGAGTCACAACTGAGGCCAGGTCAGTCGAAGACGGCCGCCGGGGGCGCCGGGGACCGTGTGGCGGTCGCGTCGGTGGCCGGGGCCGCGCCACCGGTGAAGTCCGCGAGCGCGCGGCCGTGTTCGACCCGGGCGGGGTGCGGGTCCCCGGCGGCGCGGCGGGTCAGCTCGGCCACCGGCAGCTCGTGGTCGGCGGCCAGCAGGACGGCGTTGCCGAAGCGGCGGCCGCGCAGCACGGCGGGGTCGGCGGTCAGGCACACCTCGGCGAACGCGGCGCGGGCGGTGGCGATCTGAGCGCGCAGATGGGCCAGCGGCGGGCCGTCGGCGACGTTCGCCGCGTACAGCCCGCCGGGGCGCAACACCCGGCGGACCTCGGCCAGGAACTCCAGGCTGGTCAGGTGCGCGGGAGTGCGGGCCCCGCTGAAGACGTCCGCGATGATCAGATCGGCCCAGCCCTCGGGCACCTTGGCGAGCCCGGCCCGGGCGTCGGCGCCCCGCACCCGTATCCGGTCGCCGGGGTCGAGCGGCAGCTCGCGCCGTACGAACTGGACGAGCGCGGCGTCGATCTCGACGATCTGCTGGGTGGAGCGGGGCCGGGTCGCCGCGATGTAGCGGGCCAGGGTGAAGGCGCCGCCGCCCAGATGGACGGCGTGCAGCGGGCGCCCCGGCGGGGCGGCGAGATCGGCGGCGTGGCCGAGCCGCCGCTGATACTCGAAGTCGAGGTGGGCGGGGTCGTCCAGATCCACGTGTGACTGCGGTTTGCCGTCCAGCAGCAGCGTCCAGCCGCGCGGGCGGTCGCGGTCCGGCACCAGCTCGGCGAGGCCCCCGTCGACGGGTGCGGTGATCGGCTCGGGGGTGCGCCCCCGGCCCGCCGCGCGCCCGCGCGCCGCCGCTCGCTTCTTCGTGCCTTTCGCCATGTGCCCCAGTATGGGCCGGGCCACCGACAGCCGGGCCGCAGGTCCGCCGACCAGGGGCTACTCCGGCCCGGGGCTGCTCCGGCCAGGGTCTACTGGCAGCGGTCGACGGCCTCGATCGTGCGGGCCGCCTCACCGAGCGCGGCGCGCAGCTCCGCGGGGTCGGTGGCGCCGCTGTACGCGGCGTCCGGCGGCACCAGCCAGTGGGTGGCAGCCTGTCCCGAAGCGCCGCCGTCGCTTATGCGCATGCCGCGCCCTGCCGTCTGGGTGCAGGCGCTGCCCGGCATGTCCCAGCCGTCCGCGGTGCCGGGCGGCACCAGGAAGCCGAGGGTGTCGCAGGCGTTGTCGTGCATCACGGGGCCGAGGCCGTCGCAGCCGCGGCGCAGGATGTCCACCGCCTCCAGCCCCTGGCGGGCGGGCACGGTGACCAGATCACAGTCCTGGCGCGGGTGATGTTGGGCAGTCGTCCGCGAGCGGCTGATATCCACTCCGGCCTCCCTCTTCATCGGGTTGCACAGGGTTCAACGCTCAGCAGTGTCAACGGCTACGGCCGAATGCCGCCGTAAAGGATGGCAGTTCATGGCAGATCGCGGGCGTTTCGTCTTTATTGCCGGGAATATCCGAATGTCGGGAACGTCGTAACCGGTACGGTTCTCCCCCGCCGACACGGCAGCACCGTAGGGAGGGTCATATGAGGCCGCTTCCGGAGTCCCCGTCATCCTCGTCACCGCGGCCGAACACCGCGTTCCGGCTGTTACGCGGGCAGCTCTCACCGGCCGAGTTCGCGGCGTCCGTACGGCGCGCGGCCCGCGAGATCGGCGAACAGGTCTCCTGCGACGCGCGCTACATCGGCCGTGTCGAGTCCGGGGCGATCCGCTGCCCCAACTACGCCTACGAGCGCGTCTTCCGCCACATGTTCCCCGGCCGCGCCCTCACCGACCTGGGGTTCACCCCCCGCGAGGCGGTCCGGGGCCGCCCGGTCGGACCCGCCGCCGTCCCGGCACCCCGCCCGGAGCCGCTGGCCCGCCCGGAGCCGGAGCCGCGCGCCCCGGCCGACATCGACGTCTTCGAGGAGAGCGAACTGCTACGGCGCGCGTTCATGGCCGGCGGGGCGGCGGCCGCCGCCGATGGCGTGCGGCCCTCCCGGCGAGCCGGGCAGGCCGAGGCGGCCGCCGTGGAGGAGGCCGTGCGCCGGATCCGGCTGCTGGACGACCGGCACGGCGCGGACAGCCTCTACGTCCACACCGCGCGCCCGCTGAGCGCCGCGTACACACTGCTCGACGCGGGCGGCTACGGCCGGTCCGTCGTGGAGCGGCTGTACGCGGGCGCGGGCGAGCTGGCCATCTCGGTGGGCTGGCTCGCCCATGACTCAGGACGGCTCACCGACGCCCGCTCGCACTACGCGGAGGCGCTGGCCACCGCACGCGTCACGGGCGATCCCGCCCTGGAGGCCCACGCGTTCTGCAACACCGCCTTCCTCGCGCGCGACGCCGGGCGCCCCCGCGAGGCCGTACGCGCCGCCCAGGCCGCGCAGCGGGCCGCGCGGCGGCTGGCCTCGCCCCGGCTGCTGTCGCTCATCGCGCTGCGCGAGGCGGGAGGCCGGGCCTGGCTGGCGGACCGCAGCGGCTGCGAACGGGCCCTGCTGCGCGCCCAGGCGCTCTTCGGCCGCGGCCCCTGCGACGACGACCCGGAGTGGATGACCTTCTTCGGCGAGGCCGAACTGGAGGGGCTGGAGGCGCAGTGCTGGTCGGCACTGGGCGACTGGGGGCGCGCGGCGGAGCACGCGCGCCGCGCGGTCTCCCTCCAGAAGCCCCACTTCACCCGCAACATCGCCCTGTTCACCACGGAGTTGGCGAACGACCTGGTGGCGGACGGCCAGCCGGAGGCGGCCGCCGCGGCGGCGGACCGCGCCCTGGGCCTGCTGAACCAGGTCACGTCCTCCCGGATCCGCCGCATGCTGGAGGACACCGCCCGGCTGCTGCGCCCGCACGGCCGCAACGCATCGGTCGCGGACTTCCTCGCCCGCTACCAGCAGGCCGGTCGCGAGAGCCCGGTCTGACGGTGGGCCGGCCCGAGGGTGGGTCCGGCGACGTCCTCCCGTCGTCCGTGACCGGAGGTCAGGCCAGGTGCCCGGTGTCGTTCCAGCGCTCGATGGCCGGTTCGCCGTACGCCCATCCCAGGATCGACAGGGACGTGGGGTCGAGGCGTATGCGGGCCGCGAAGGAGGCGTCGTAGCCGAGCCAGCGGGCCCCCAGGGTGCGCAGGATGTGGCCGTGCGCGAAGACCAGCACATCGCGGTCGGCGGAGCGCGCCCACTCCACCACCGCGTCCGCGCGGGCCGTGATCGCGGCGAGGGACTCGCCCTCCGGGACGCCGTCGCGCCAGATGAGCCAGCCGGGGCGGGTCGTCTTGATCTCGTCCGGGGTCATCCCCTCGTAGGCGCCGTAGTCCCACTCCAGCAGGGCGTCCCACTCGCTCGCCCGGTCGCCGTAGCCCGCCAGTTCGCAGGTCTCCCTGGCGCGTACGAGCGGACTGGTGCGCACCTCGACGTCCGGCAGGCCCGCCCACGGGGCCTGGTGCAGCCGCTCGCCGAGCAGTTTGGCGCCGCGCCGCCCCTCGTCCAGCAGCGGAATGTCCGTACGGCCGGTGTGCTTGCCCAAGAGCGACCACTGCGTCTGTCCGTGCCGGGCCAGGAGGATGCGTGGTGCCATGGGGGGTCGCCTTTCACCGGATACGTGCCTGCCGCGCGCCCCGTGCGCCGTGACACGCGACCGCCCGCGGATACCTGCGCTCTACGCGCCCAGGGGAACAGATCTCTGTCCGTCCGTTGTCCATCCATCATCGCGCACGTGATCGAGAGGCAACCTCGGGGGGACTCCCGGCGTCTTCCTCCTCGCGCGGTCGTCAGCCGTGGGTCCCCGGGGGCGGTGCGGGGGCCGCCTCGACTACACCGTACGGTTGATCGCGCGCCATGTTGTGGCCGCCTGATTTTTGACTGGGAGAGCGTCCGGATGCCCCATACCGCGCCCCGCGCCGGAGTGACACTGGGCAGTCGGCCCCGTTGGTGGACCGAGCTGCCGCTGATCGCGGTGGTGTACCTCGCGTACGCGGGCGGTCGGCTTCTGGGCCAAGGCGATGTGTCCACGGCCGTCAACCACGGCCTGGGAATCCTCCGCTTCGAGCGGCGGTTCAACATCGATTTCGAGTCACCGCTCAACGACCTGTTCACCCACCACGCCTGGATAGGCATACCGGCCGATTTCTTGTACGCGTCGCTGCACTACGCGGCCACCCCGGCGGTCCTGGTGTGGCTGTGGAAGCGCGGCCGGAACGCGGACTACCGCTTCGCCCGCACCTGGCTGCTGATCACGACGATGATCGGCCTGATCGGCTTCGTCGTGGTGCCGACCTGCCCGCCGCGGCTGCTGGAGGCGGGCCAGGGCTTCGTCGACACGATGGCCCAGTACAGCTCGTACGGCTGGTGGGGCGGTGACGCGAGCGCGCCGCGCGGCATGGGCGGACTCACCAACCAGTACGCGGCGATGCCGAGCCTCCATGTGGGCTGGGCGCTGTGGTGCGGGATAGCGCTGTGGTGGCAGGGGCGCTCGGTGTGGTCGAAGACCATCGCCGTCGTCTATCCGCTGGTCATCACCCTCGTGGTGATGGGCACCGCGAACCACTACTTCCTCGACGCGGCCGCCGGTGCCGCCGCCGTCGGGGCCGGAGCGGTGCTGACGAGGCCCGCGCTGCGGCTCGCGGGCGTCGTCCGCGAGCGCTTCCGCCCGGTCCGCGCCGCCACCGCGACCCGTACCGCCGACGCCTCCGCCGAGGCGGGCGCCGCCGGAATCACCGCCGGAGACCCCGTCGAACATGCGGGTGCGGCCGCGAATGTCAGTGACAAGTGCGAGACTTCGGCCCGTGAACGGGAACGGATCCCCCGACAGCAGGGCAGGGGCGCGGACAGGCAACGTACGGATGGCGGCGACGGCGGCGGACGGGAAGCCGGTGCCGGTGCCGGCCGCGGCCGGGGGACCGGCGCGGGCGGAAGCTCCGCGGCAGCCGACGACGGCGCTCCGGCAACAGCTCGCTGAACTGCGCGGCCCATCCGCCGTTCCGCATCCGATGGACGCCCGCGCGCTGGCCGCGCTGGCCTCCAACCCCGGCTGCCGCCGCCGCGCGCTGCTCGACGGCGCCGGGGTCGACAAGGGCGCGCTCGCGCGGGCGCTCGGAGCGCCCGCGCCCTTCGGCCAGTCCCAGTTCGCCCACCAGCGCGGCAACACCTTCGAGGCCCGGGTCAAGGCCGACCGCGGCGCGCTGCTCACGCGGCTGCTGCACGAGCGGCTGGCCGACGGTTCGGACCCGCCCGACCCGGACACCACCGCGACCCCCGACCTGACCGCGCCCGGTCCCCAGGGGCGCACGGCCCGTACGGCGCTGGCGCTGCGGGAGGCCACGGCGGCGGGGCGGTGGGCGCTGCTCGACCATCCGATGGTGAGCCTGGACGTCGCGGGCTCCCCCGCCTTCCTGGAGCCGGACGCGGTCGTGGTGCACCCCGACGGCTCCTGGACCGTCATCGAGATCAAGTCCTTCCCCATGGTGGACGGCGCCGCCGACCCGGCCAAGGTCGGCGCGGCGGCCCGGCAGTCGGCCGTCTACGCCCTGGCCCTCGAGCGGATCGCGGCCCACCTCGGGGAGGTCACGGAGGGTCCGGAGGGCAAGGAGGACGGCGTCGCGGCCCGGGTGCGGCATCAGGTGCTGCTCGTCTGCCCCAAGGACTTCTCCAACCTGCCGACCGCCGAGCTCGTCGACGTGCGCAAGCAGCTCGCCGTGACCCGGCGGCAGCTGGGCCGCCTCACCCGGATCGAGGAGATCGCCGCCGCCCTCCCCGAGGGCACCACCTTCGACCTGCGGCTCACCGAGGACGGCCGGACCCCGACCCGGCCCGTCGAGGAGCTGACCGCCGCGGTCGAGACGGTGGACGCGGCGTACGCACCGGAGTGCCTGTCCACGTGTGAACTGGCCCTGCACTGCCGGGCACGGGCCCGGGAGGCGGGCGCCGTCGAGTCGTTGGGGCGCGGCGTCCGGGGCGAGCTGGGCGGGCTGACCACGGTCGAGGCCGTGCTCGGGGCCGCCCTGGAATCCGGCGGTTCGGAGCCCACCGGCGACCCGGCCGTGGACACCCTGCGGCGCGCGGCGGCCCTGCGCGCCGAGGCCCTCGCCACCGCCGCGCGGCCTGCGGAGGCGGTATGTCGCTGATCACCACGCTGGCCCGGATGGAGGCCGTCCGGGAGGGCCGGGCGCGGCCGGTCGCCACGGTGCGGCACCGTCATCTCTCGCAGCGGCCGCTGGCGTTCGTGCCGCTGACCACCGCGGGCGAGACGGGCGCGCCGCTCGGAGCGCTGGTGGGCACCGACCGGGACGCGCCGCGGCTGCTGGTCGTGGCGCAGCCGCGCAACCGTGATCTGCGGTTCGCGTTCCTCGCCGAGCTGGCGGAGGAGATGCTTCCGTACCTGGAGGGGTACGGGGACGACGTCGAGCTGGAGGAGCGCAAGGAGACCGACCCGGAGACCGGGAAGAAGGTGCCGGTCCAGGTCGAGCTGTGCGCGGACGCGCCGCAGCTGCTGGTGCCCAGCGGTGCGGGCGTGGCGTTCGTGCGGCTGCTGGGGCGGTCGATGCGGTTCCGGCGCACCGCCGAGCAGGACCCGGAGACGCCGTTCCCGGCACCCGCGCGCGTACCGCTCCTCGGCCGGTGGCTGACGCACTACGGGGAGCGCTCCCGGGTGCCCGGCTCCTCGCTGCTGCTGTCGCTGACCGAGCTGCTGGGGCGGCACTGGGCGACCGGGCAGAGCAACCTGGAGGACCAGCACCTGGGGTCGCTGCTGGCCTGGATCGACCCGCCGGAGGGCGTCCCGGGCGCGGAGGCGGCGCTGCACACCGAGTCGGCGCGGGACGGGGACGGGCAGCTGCTCCACCCGCCCGCGGGACCCGCCACCGACCCGGCGTTCGACAACAAGCTGCTGGCCCCGGCGATGTCCCGGTACGACGCGGCGCGCTCCGAGGTGACCGGCGGCGTGGCGGGCGGGGAGGCGCGGCTGCGGGCGGCCGAGGCGGAGCTGCGCGAGCTGATCGCGTCCCAGCTGCGGCCCACCTGGGACGCGCTGTGGCGGGGCGTGGACCTGCTGCGGGACCTGCCGGAGGGGGCGCGGGTGGCGGACCGCTGGAAGCGGGACCGCTGGTCGTACACGGCCCACCGGGACCGGATCCGGGCCGGTGAGCCGCCCCAGCCGAAGCGGGACGACGCGGTGACGGCGGCGCAGAAGCTCGCGGCGCGGGAGACGGCGCAGGCCCAGCTGGACGCCCAGGAGGCGCTGGACGATCCGCTGGTCATGGCGGGGCGGCGGCTGTCCGGGGAGGCGTTCGCGGGCGAGGTCACCGAGGTGGAGATGGCCTGGTCGGAGGCGAAGGTGCCGCGGCCGAGGCCGCTGGTCACGGTGCGCACCGAGGACCGTCCGCATCTGGCCGAGCGGATCAAGCTGTACCGGGTGATGGACGACGGCCGGACGCAGACCGCGGAGTTCGCCGGGGAGGCCGAGGAGCCCGAGCAGTCCGGGGAGCCTGTGGAGGCCGAGGCGCCCGGAGGGGCTTGCGCCGCGTTCGTGGTCCGGCTGACCGGTGGGATGGGCCGGGGCAAGGAGCCGGAGCCGGGTTCGGTGCCCGAGCCGGGCGACCGGGTGTGCTGGACGCTGTTCGAGCACGCCCCGCGCGGCGGCCCGGATCTGCCCGACCCCGAGAACACGCCCTGGACCCACGGCGGCCCGCCGGACGCCGCCGCTCCCGAGCAGGCTCCCGACCCCGTGACCGAGGAGGACTATCTGTGATCGCCACGGACCGGGCGGCCCGTACGGGGAGGGACGAGCCGTTCGACCCGTCGGCCGCCGCCGCGCGCGCGACCGACGCGATCCTGCACGACACGCTGCACGGCACGCACCGCGGTGTCGTCGTGGACTCCCCGCCCGGCGCGGGCAAGTCGACGCTGGTCGTCCGGGCGGCCCGGGAGCTGGCCGCCGCCGGGCGGCCGCTGATGGTGGTCGCGCAGACCAATGCGCAGGTGGACGACCTGGTGGACCGGCTCGCCACGGCGGACCCGGACCTTCCGGTCGGCCGGTTGCACAGCAGCGATCCGCATCCGTACGACCCGGTGCTCGACGGTCATCCGGCGGTGCGCTGCTCGGCGAAGGTCGCCGATCTGGCCGGGCTCGGCATCGTGGTGTCCACCGCTGCGAAATGGGCGCACGTCAAGAACGTCGAGCCGTGGAGCCACGCGATCGTGGACGAGGCGTACCAGATGCGCTCGGACGCGCTGCTGGCCGTCGCGGGGCTCTTCGAGCGGGCGCTGTTCGTCGGCGACCCCGGGCAGCTCGACCCGTTCAGCGTGGTGGGCGCCGATCAGTGGGCGGGGCTTTCGTACGACCCGTCGGCGAGCGCGGTGACCACGCTCCTGGGCCACAATCCGCGGCTTCCGCAGCACCGGCTGCCGGTGTCCTGGCGGCTGCCCGCGTCGGCCGCGCCGCTGGTCTCGGACGCGTTCTATCCGTACACGCCCTTCCGCAGCGGCACCGATCACGGTGACCGGCGGCTGAGCTTCGGGGTGCCCTCGGACGGTTCCGGACCGGACCGGGTGCTGGACGAGGCCGCCGTCTCGGGGTGGGGGCTGCTGGAGCTTCCGGCCCGCCGTACGCCGCGCACCGACCCGGAGGCGGTGGCGGCCGTGGCCCAGGTGGTCCGGCGGACGCTGGACCGGGGCGGCGCGGCGGTCAGCGAGCGCGCCGACGAGCCGGTGCCGCTGACCGCCGACCGGATCGCCGTCGGCACCGCCCACCGCGACCAGGCGGCGGCCGTGCGGGCGGCGCTGGCGGGGCTGGGGGTGTCGGGCGTCACCGTCGATACGGCGAACCGCCTCCAGGGACGTGAGTTCGATCTGACGGTGGTGCTGCACCCGCTGTCCGGCCGCCCGGACGCGACGGCCTTCCACCTGGAGACGGGCCGGTTGTGCGTGCTGGCGTCGCGGCACCGGCACGCGTGTGTGGTGGTGTGCCGGGCGGGGGTGGCGGAGCTGCTGGACGAGCATCCGTCGACGGAGCCGGTGCAGCTGGGGGTGACGGTGAAGTTCCCGGACGGGTGGGAGGCGAATCACGCCGTCCTGTCGCACCTGGCCGAACACCGCGTCTCCTGGCGGCCCTAGGGAGCTCCCGGCCTCCGCCCGTCCGCGGACCGGGGGCCGGGGCCGGGCGCTGGGTTCGGAGGAAGGGTCGATGGGGAGACACCCCTGGTGGGGGCGGCGGTCTTGCCTCCCGCGCGACAATGGGAGAAGGACGCACCGCGAACCGATCGTGTCTCACGACCCAGGAGGAGAGATCACATGCCCGAGCCGGATGCGGCTCAAGGCCCGCACGGCGCCGCGCCACGGCGAATGAAACCGGCCGCGCTGCTCTTCGAACCGGCCGCCGCCGTCAAGGACGAGGCGCACTTCTTCGACCTGGAATCGATCGAGGATCCACGCGAACTGCTCACCCGCTCGACCGAGCTGGTGCTCGCGTTCCGCGCGGCGACGGACCGGGCCATGGAGTTCCAGGCGATGGCGGCCGCGCAGCTCGCCGACCCGAGACGGTTCGACCGGCTGACCCCCGCCGTGATCGCCGAGCGGGCGGAGTGGACCGAGGACTACGCCAAAAAGATGATCGAGTTCGGTCGCGAACTGATACAAAGCGGCGAGCTACCGGACTGATGGGCGTACTCCGCAGGAGAAACCCGCACGAACGCGTGGCGTCCTGCCGTGATCACGCGCCGGGGGCATATGCGGGCGGAAGGTACCCCATCGCCCCGCGTCATGTCCCGGTTTTGCCGCATCCCCCGACACCTCCTCCACCGACGGTAATTGTAGAAACATGAGCAGAACGCCTCGGGACTCACTTCACACCGCCGCCTACGTCACCCCGGCCGGCGCGGACTGGCTCGCCTCCGCCAGCCGGTCCCCCCGCGGCGTCCAGGCGCTCTGGGCACAGCATCCGGCGACCTCGGTCCCGCTGCCGTGCGGCACCGCATTCGACGTCGTCAGCATGGACGCGCTCTTCGGGCGCCGGGTGGTCAGCCGGTTATGGACCGATGGCCCCGGTACGGGTCCGGTGGCCGCCCAGGGCGGCCGGGTCATGCTGTTCGCCACCCCGGGCGCGGCCCAGCGGCTGCCCGCGCTGCTCGGCTGGGAGGAGTGGGGCGGCGCGGCCCCACCGCTGCTCTGCTACGGCTGGGGGGACACGGTGACCGTACCGCCCCTGTACCCCCTGGACCCCGGCCCGGCGGATCCCGAGCCCCCGGCGGATATCGCCTCGTACGACGCGCCCTCGCCCCGCTGGCTCGTCGCCCCCGACGTCCGCAGCCCCTGGCTGCCCGGGCCCGAGGTGCTGCTGTGGGCCTGCGTGCGGGCGGCCCGCACGCTCCGTGTCGGCACCGGTACGGACGCGGACGGTACGGACACCGATGACACGGACGCCGACGACAGGGCTGTGACCAGCGCACCCGCCCTGTTTCCGGGCTGAGGACGGCCTGAAACATATCGATTTTCACTTGGCCTGACCCGGGTGCTAAGGTCTCCTACGTCAGCAGGCGCCGCTAGCTCAGTTGGTTAGAGCAGCTGACTCTTAATCAGCGGGTCCGGGGTTCGAGTCCCTGGCGGCGCACCGACACGCGAAGGCCTCTCACCATGTGTGGGGGGCCTTTCGTGTGTCCTCGGGGCGGGCCGTCAGCCGCACGACCGCCGCCTCCGGGCCGGGCATCGACCGGGCCTCCTCCCGCAGCGCACGGGCCGCGACCACGTACGAGGGCTGCTCCAGCAGGGCGAAGAGGTCCCGGGCCAGCTGGACACCGGCCGCCCGGGCGGTGCGCGGCGAACCGTCGAGGAGGCCGGCGGGGGTGTGCGCCCCGGCGCCCGTGAGGGCCACCCGCGCGCCGTTGAGCTGCTGCTCGGGGCGGGGCGCGACGATCAGCTGCGGCACCCCGGCCACGGCCGCGGCCAGGACGGCGGCCCCGCCGCCCTGGTGGAGCACCGCGCGGCAGCCCGGCAGCACCCGGTGCAGCGGTCCGGCGGGCGGCCGACCCTCCGCGGCGGTGCCCAGCCGGACGACCTCCACTCCGCGCGCCTCGGCCGCCCGCAGCGCCGCCCGCACTGCTGCGGGCGGGCCCGCGGGGTCCTCCCACGCGGCACAGATCCGGGTGGGCGCGGGGCCCGGCCCCTGGCGCACCGAGTCGTACGACGGCTCGCCCGCCGCCTCGTACGCCCCGTGCGGCGACTCGTACGGCATCCCATACGGGGGCTCGTACGGCGACTCGTACGGGACGAACCGCACCGGAAGCCGCCGCTCCGGCGACGGCAGCGCCAGGCTCGGCGGGCAAGGGTCGAGCCACAGCTCCGGTTCGCGCGCCGGATCCGCGCCGTATCGCCGCATCAGGCGCGCATAGCCGGGCAGCGGCGGGCCGTCCAGCCGCTGCCGGTCGAGGCGCAGCAGCGCCGTGCTCCCCCACAGCTGGCCGACCGCGGGCACGCCCAGCGCCGCCGCGGCCACCGTGCCCGCGTACGTACTCGCGTCGTGCACCACCAGCTCCGGCTGCCAGCAGCGGGCGTAGGCCACCAGCCCCTGGGCCATGGCCTCGGCGATGGCCACCCGCCGGTCGCCGAGGGCGCGCAGCACCCCGTGCTGCTCCGGGCCGAGCACCCCGGGCCGCACCGGCCAGTCCGCGGGCCAGATGCCGCGCGAGCGGCGCGCCACGGCCGGTGGCAGGCCGAGCGCGCGGGGCAGCACCCCGGCGGGCACCGGCATCAGCCCGGCCCGGGCGACCGCCGCCGCGCAGCCGCCCGGGACCGCGACCCGCACCTGGTGGCCCGCCGCGAGGAAGGCCCGGGCGAGCGGCACCAGCGCGACCAGATGCCCGCCCGGGGCCCAGGTCGTGAACAGGACGCGCACGATCCCTCCCCGGTCAGCCGCCTGTGAGCGTGAGGGTGTGGCCGGTGAGATGGGTGTTGGCCGCCGAGCACAGGAACAGCAGCGTCTGGGCGGCGGCCCCGGCCCCGGAGGGCGCACCCTCCGGGCACACCGCGTTGACCAGCACGCCGTCCGCCGCCACCTGCCCGCTGAGGCCGCGGGCCAGGCCGTGCAGCCCGGCCTCGGCCGCGCCGTGGAACTCGTCGGGCACCCGGCGCGAGGACACCAGCGCGATCCGGCCCCAGCCGCGCTCCCGCATCCCGACGACGGCGCGCTGCACCGTACGGATCACCGGGGCGAGGCTGTCCGCGACGACCGGCAGCCAGTCCCCCTCGGGGATGTCCTCGAAACGGGCGCGCGGATCGCATCGCGCACCCCGCCGCCATGCGTTCGCCACCAGGACGTCGAGCGCGCCCCAGCGCTCCTCGACGGCGGCCACGACCCAGCGCGGCGACGCGGAGTCCTCCAGGGCATACGGCACGGCGAAGGCCTGGTTGCCGTCCGGGCCCGCCAGCTCGGCGGCCAGCTCCTCGGCGGCCTCGCGGCGGTTCCGGAAGGCCAGCGCCACCCGCGCGCCCTGCGCCGCGAAGGCGCGGGCGGCGGCCCGGCCGACGACGCCGGTGGCGCCGGTGACCAGGACCGTACGCCCGTCCAGGCCGAGGTCCATCATGGGCGCGCCACCATCGCGCGGTCCGGCGCCCCCGCCTCGGCCAGCTGGTCGCGCAGCGACCGGACCGTGCCGAACCGCGGCCGCCAGCCGAGCAGCAGCCGGGCCCGGGAGATGTCCACCCGCTGCCAGGCGGGGCCCGCGGGGTGACCGCAGGCGCCCGGCTCCTCCACCAGCGGCACGCCGAGCCCGCTGAGCACGATCATGCGCTCCACCAGTCGGCGCACGCTCAGCGCCTGGCCACAGCCGATGTTGACGACCTGTCCGCTCGCCCGGGGCGCCGTCGCCGCCGCGAGGGCCGCGGCGGCGACATCCCTCATGTCCACGAAGTCCCAGCGCCCCTCCAGCGGTTCCAGCCGCAGCGGACCGGGGCGGTAGGAGGCCAGATGGCGGGCGGCGGTGCCCAGGGGGTCGGCGCGGGGCGCGCCGGGGCCGAAGACATGGGCGATCCGCAGCACCGTGCCGTCCACCGCACCGGTCCGGGTGGCGCGCAGCAGGGCCTGCGCGCCGAGTAGCTTGGTGCGGCCGTACGCGCTGATTGGCGCGGGCGGCAGATCCTCGGTGATGCCGACGCCGCGGCACACCGGGCCGTACTCGTGGACGGTGCCCAGCTGCACCAGCCGGGGCCGGTACGGCAGCGCAGCGGCCGCCTCCACCAGGGTGCGCACCAGCCCGGCGTTGGCCGCGGCCAACTGCTCCTCGGTGCCGCCGTGGGTGAGCCCGGCCGCGTTCACCACGACGTCGGCGGCGGCCCCGGCGAGGAGGGCGGCGAGCTGCCCGGACGGGGTGCGGGTCAGATCCAGCCGGGCCCAGGAGACGGCCTCACCGGGCTCCGGCTCACGGCGGGAGACCACCAGCACCCGGGCGCCCACGGCCTCGAACGCGCGCTGGACCGCACCACCCAGGGCACCGGTGCCGCCCAGCACCACGACGGACAGCCCCGCTGCGTCTGACACCCTCGGCACCATCGGCCCCCTCCTCGCGGTCGTACCCGGATGGTGTTCTTGTGAGAACGCCATGGTCGCCGCCGCGACTTGAGCCCGCCTCGACCCGGTGCCGGGGCCGCCCCGGACCGGGCCGCCGCGCGCCGCCCGCTCAGGGACGCCCGCACGCCCTGGCATCCATGACACGGATCGCCGGGCCCCCGTACGCGATGCGTTGGAGCATCCTGCGGTGCAGTGGGGTGTGGCGCAGCGCCCGGGCGAGATAGGGGCGCACGCGAGTGGCGAACGCGCTGCCCGAGAGCAGGGCCCGGCTCTGCCGGGTCTGCATTCGTACGACGGCCGCGACATCGGGCCCCCGGCGCCCCTCGAAGGCGGCCAGGCGATCCGCGCCGACGTCGCCCGCGGCCAGCGCACCGACCAGCACGGGGTGCAGCACCACCGCGTCCTGGATGGCGAGGGTGATGCCCTGGGCGGCGATCGGGCCATGGGTGTGGGCTGCGTCGCCGATCAGCACCAGGCCGTCGTCCACCCAGCGCCGGGCGCGGGCCGAGAAGACGTCCAGCAGCCCGAGGTCGCCCAGGGCGCGGATCTGTTCGCGGATGGCCTTGGTGTACGGCGGCACGGCGCGTGCGAGCCGCTCCCTGACCCGGTCCGGGCCGAGCGCGGTGAGGGCGCGGAGGCCGTGCTGCGGCAGCGTCCAGCCGAGGTGTATGCGGTCCGGCCAGGAGCCGTAGACCACCACCGGGCCGTCCCCGGTGCGGAACACCCGCACGTCGCGGAGCGGCGGGGCGTCCGCGCCGCCCGCCCTGAGGGTGCACCACAGCAGCACATGGTGAAGCGCCTCGGTGCGGCCCGCGCCGATTCCGGCCAGCCGCCGGATGCGGGAGTAGCGGCCGTCCGCACCGACCACGGCCCGGGCCCGCACGGTGCAGCGGCCGTCCGGCCCGTCTGCGGTGGCCCCGGCGATCCGCCCGTCCCGCCACACCAGGCCGCCGACCCTCCGGCCGGGCAGATAGCGGAAGCCGGGCGAGCGGCGGCAGTGGGCGAGGAGTTCGTCCAGCAGATGCGTCCGGGGGAGGGACAGCAGATGGTCGTACGGGGCGGGGAGGAGGCGGTAGTCGGCCTCCAGCAGCATCCGGTCGCCCTCGAACAGCCGGAACCGGTCGTGCTCCTGGGCGCCGCGCGCCCGCGCCCCGGCGAGCACCCCCAGCTCGTCCAGCAGCGCCTGCGCGCCGGGCTGGAGGATCTCGCCGCGGGTCTCCCGCTCGTGCGCGCGGGAGCGCTCCAGCACCGTCACCCGCGCCCCCGAGCGCAGCATCAGCAGCGCCAGCACGAGACCGGCCGGGCCGCCGCCGACCACACAGACCTCGGTGTCGACCTCCTGGTGTGCCGTCGCCACCGGACTCACACCTCGTCGAGCAGGGCCACCGCCCGGGTCCAGCCCGCGCCCGCAGCCGCGGTCCTCACGGGGAAGCAGGCGACCCGGAACCCGGTGGGCGGCAGGGTGTCCAGCCGCGCCAGCCGCTCGATCTGGCAGTACTCCCGGCGGCGGCCCGCGAAGTGCGCGGGCCACAGCGCCGACCGGTCGCCGGTGGCGTGGTAGCGGCGGATCATGTCGTGGAAGGGCGCGTCGAGGCTGAACGCGTCGGTGCCGATCACCCGGACCCCCAGGTCGAGAAGGTAGTCGGTGGCGGGGCCGTCGAGGCCGGTGAAGTCGGTGAAGTAGCGGGGCGTACCGGCCCAGCAGGCGGCGCCGGTGTGCAGCAGGACGACGTCCAGCGGGCGCGGGCGGCAGCCGGTCCGGGCGAGCGCCTTCTCGATGTCCTCGACCCCGGCGGTGCGGGTGTCCGGGTCGGCGCTGGTGATGTCCAGGACGTGCGCCGGGCGCAGGAACCACTCCACCGGCATCCGGTCGATGACGCGCGACATCCCGTGCGCACCGGGGGCGCCGCAGGGTGCGGGGGCGTCCACCGGTGTGGACAGGTCGATGATGCGCAAGGCGCCCCCTCGGCTGGTGTCGGACGAGCGGTCGGCGTGAGGTCGGCGTGAGGTCGGTGGGAGTTCGGGTCGGCGGGCGTTCGGGTCGGCGTGAGTTCGGGTCGGCGGACGTTCGGGTCGGGAGTCGGTGGGCGTTCGGCGGGAAATGCACTACGGCTCCGCTTGCCCGCGCGGGGGGATCGGGCAGCGGAGCCGTAGCAGACCCGGCTGAAGGGCGGCGCCGGGCGTTCGGGGGGGAGGGTCACCGGGTGGGCCCTGGGGAGGTGACGGGGCCTGTGCGGCGGGTCGAGCGGTCAAGCGGGGCGGGGCGCGGGGCGGACCGTACGGAACGGCGGGTCAGGCGGCGAACAGATCGAGCACCGGACGGCGCCAGTGCCCTTCGAGGTCGAGGTCGAGCGCGGGGTCGGAGGCGAGCACCGCCTGCTGGAGCTTCTGGAGCCGCGGAGAGGGCTCAAGACCCAGGTCCTCCACGAGCCGGGCGCGCAGCCCCTGGTAGACCTCCAGCGCCTGCCACGGGCGGCCCGCCCGGTACAGCGCGGCCATGCACTGGGCGTGCAGCCCCTCGTGCAGCGGATGACGGGCGGTCAGCTCGGTCAGCTCGGTCAGCAGCTCGGCATGGCGGCCGAGCCGCAGATCGGCCTCGATGCGGCGCTCCAGGACGCCGAGACGGCTCTCCTCCAGCCGGGCCAGCTCGATCTCCAGGACCGGACCGACCCGCACATCCACCAGCGCCGGACCGCGCCAGACCGCGAGCGCCTCGCGCAGCAGCAGGGATGCCTCGACATCGTCCCCGGCGTCGAGCGCGTCGCGCCCCGCGGCCACCAGCCGGTCGTACTCATGGATGTCGACCGCGCCCGGCTGCGCCTCCAGGACATAGCCGCCGTACCGGGTGGCCAGCACGTCCTTCGACGCATGCGGCGCCTGGGGACCGTAAGCGGCGGCCAGCCTGCGGCGGAGCTGAAGGATGTACGTCTGCAAGGTGGTGGGCGCACTGCGTGGCATCTGCGTGCCCCAGATTTCCTCCATAAGAGTGGGCACCGGCAGCATCTGGTTGGCGTAGACGGAAAGCAGTGCAAGGATCTGCCGCGGCTTGCCCGCGCTGGGCACGATCGACTGACCGCACGCCTCGACGCTCAGCGGCCCCAACACCTTGATGTCCATGGTCCTGTACCTCCGTCAACGGTCCGTCAGGTGCCTCCTGGCCGCGCGGCCGTGCCATCGAGGCACAGAAAAGACTCGCGGGTGAGCGGTGCCTCCGACCAGTGCCGGAATACCAAACTCGGTATGAGTCCTGGGAGATCGACCCATGACAAATTCACACCCTGGCGATGACGGCGGCACTGAACCGCGGCGGCGGCCCCGCCGCGGCCCCCGGTCCACGACCGCCTCCCACCCCGAGGAGAGCCTGTGATGACGGAAGCCCCCATCCCCCCGCAACCCGCGGCCGACGGCGGTGCCCCGGCCACGCCGGACCCCGGCCCGGACGGCCCGAACGGCCTCGACGGCCTGCACGACCTGGCTGACCTGCACGACCTGGACGACCTGGTCATCGAGGACCTGACCGACACCTCCTGGCCGGCCGTCGCACCGCGCATCTGCATCTGCACGTTCGGCGGGGAATGAGGGAGCGCGGACGCATGGTGGGCGAACTGGGCTTCACCCCGCATCTGCGGGTCGAACCGGTGCCGGGCGAGGCCGTCTACCTGGTCTCCGAGCACGGCGTCACCGCGCTGCACGGCCGGGCGATCGCGGCGCTCGCGCCGCTGCTGGACGGGTCGCGGGACCTCGCGCACATCCTCACCGAGGCCGCCCGCGCGGCCGGGCGGCCGGGCGCGCTGCCCGCCGGGCAGGCGGAGCGGGTCATCGCGCGGCTGCGGGCGGCGGGGCTGGTGTCCGAGCGGGAGCCCACGCACGCCCCCGGGCCCGAGGAGGCGTACTGGGAGCTGGCCGGGCTGGGCGGCGGGGACGGCCGCTCCATACGCCCGGCCGCGGCCTCCGTGGCGTCGGTGATCCTCGGTTCGGCCGACCCCGCCGAAGTCGTCCGGGCGCTGCGGGCGGCGGGGCTGCGGTCGGTGGCCCCGGCGGACGAGGAGGGGGACGACCGGGCGGCGGCCCCGGCCGCGCAGGGCCGGGAGTGCCGATGGGCCGTACGTCAAGTGGGCCCCCGTCAACATGGCGCCGCAGAACTCACGCTTGTGGTGTGCGACGACTATCTCGATCCGCGGCTCGCCGCGGTCGACGCCGCCCATCGCGCCGCGGGCCTCCGCTGGCTGCCCGTCAAACCGGTGGGCACCCGGGCGTGGCTCGGCCCGTTCCTCGGCGCCCCCGACGACCCGTGCTGGGCCTGTCTGGCCGACCGGCTGTGGCGGGGGCGGCAGGCCGAGGCGTACCTCCAGCGCAGGCTGGGCCGCCCGGGGCCGGTGCCGCGGCCGCCCGCCTCACTGCCCGCGAGCCGCGCGGCCGCGCTCCAGCTGGCCGCGCTGGAGGCCGCCAAGTGGCTGGCCGGGCACCGGCATCCGGGCCAGCAGGCGCTGTGCACCCTGGACAGCCTCACCGCCACCGTGGACCGCCATCCGCTCGCCCGCCGCCCGCAGTGCCCCGGGTGCGGAAATCCGGCGCTGGTCGCGGAGCGGATACGGGCGCCGCTGGCCCTGCCGTCGCCGCGCGAGCCGCAAGACGGTCCCGTAGACGACTACGCCGCCACTACCGATGACGCCTCACCGCGCCGCGTCATGGAGCGTTACGGCCATCTGGTGGACCCCGTCACCGGGCTGGTCACCGAGATCCGCCGCGATCCGCGCGGCCCGGACTTCCTCAACTGCTACCACGCCCGGCACCCTTCGTACGCCGCGTACGCCACCTCCCCGAGCGGGCTTGACGCCGTACGCGCCGGGCTGGGGGCCGCCGCGCACGGCAAGGGGCGGACCGCCGAGCAGGCCCGGGCGAGCGCCCTGTGCGAGGCCCTCGAGCACTACAGCGGCCACTTCCAGGGCGACGAGCCGCGTCAGCGCGCCCGCTACCGCGCGCTGGATCCGGCGGACGCGGTGCATCCGGACACCGTCCAGCTCGTGGATCCACGGCAGTTCGCACGGCCGTTGACGGACCAGAGGGCGCCGCGCCACCGGCTCCCCGGCCCGTTCGACGAGGACGCCGAGCTGGACTGGACGCCGGTGTGGTCGCTCACCGCCGAGCGGCACCGGCTGCTGCCCACCGCGCTGTTGTACTACGGCGCACCGCAGCCCCGGGGGCGGCGCTGCTGCCGGGCGGACTCCAACGGCGCGGCGGCCGGTTCCACCCTGGCCGACGCCGTCGTACGGGGCTTCCTGGAGCTGGTGGAGCGGGACGCGGTCGCCCTGTGGTGGTACAACCGCACCCGTCAGCCCGCGCTCGCCCTGGACGCCTTCGACGACCCGTGGCTGGCCGAACTGCGCCGCGCCCACGGCGGACTGCGGCGCGAGGTGTGGGCGCTGGACCTCACCACCGACTTCGGCATCCCGGTGGTCGCCGCGCTCTCCCGCCGGACCGACAAGCCCGCCGAGGACATCACGCTGGGCTTCGGCGCCCACTTCGACCGGCACACCGCGCTGTGCCACGCCTTCGCCGAGCTGAACCAGATGCTGCCCGCGGTGGTCGAGGCCCGCGCCGACGGCGGCGGATACGGCGCGGCCGACCCGGAGGCGCTGCGCTGGTTCCGCACCGCGACCACCGCCAACCAGCCCTATCTGACGGCCGATCCGGATGCGGAGCCGCCGACCGGGATGACCGCTCCCCCGGACGGCGACGCCCTGGGCGCCGTCCGGGAGGCGGTCCGTGCGCGCGGGATGGAGCTGCTGGTGCTGGATCAGACCCGGCCGGACGTGGGGCTGCCCGTGGCCAAGGTGCTGGTGCCCGGACTGCGCCCGCACTGGCCGCGGTTCGCCCCCGGACGGCTGTACGACGTCCCGGTGGCCCTGGGGCGGCTTCGGCGGCCGACCGCGTACCGCGACCTGAATCCCGTTCCCCTTTTCCTGTGATTCTTCCTGTGATCCCTGGTGACAACCCGTAACTCTGTGTACGCCATGAGTCTTCTCCGCACCCCCTCCTCCCCCGCAAAAGATCGGATACTCTCGGGCAAGCCGCCCAATCCGGCCCGATCATCCGGAGGACGAGTGCAGGGGAGCCTCTTGCCCGACGATGCCGGGAAAAAGCCGCCGCGCGACCACGACGACCTGGCGCCGCGCCTGGCCGTGGTGATCACGGTGGTGGTGCTGCTGGGCTACTTCACCGTCGCCGTGACGTATGTGGTCGAAGGGCTCCCCCCGCGGAGCGCGGTGGACGCGGTGGTGCGGATGCTGGAGATCCTGCCGGTGCTGGCCGCGCTGCTGGGCATCCAACTGCTGCACTCCTTCCCCGGGCTGGCGCCCCGGCTGGCCGCCGCCCGGCACTGGACGCTGCTGCTCCAGGCGACGCTGACCTTCCTGCCCTTCGCCATCTTCAAGCAGGCGTGGCTGGGCATGCCCGGCTTCCTGGCGGGTTCCGGGCTGCTGGTGCTGGCTCCGGCGGTGGCCTGGCCGACGTTCGCCGCGATCCTGGTGATCACCGATGTGCTGCTGTTCCAGGTCGGGTTCGGCTGGGACAAGGTCGCGTACACCACCGTGTCCACCACGATCACCGGGCTGGTGGTCTTCGGCCTCTCCCGGCTCTCCGGGCTGGTCGCCGAGGTCTCCCGGTCGCGTGCGGAACTGGCCCGGCTGGCGGTCGCGCAGGAGCGGCTGCGGTTCTCCCGGGACGTGCACGACCTGCTCGGCCTCAGCCTCTCCACCATCACCCTCAAATGCGAGCTGGTGCACCGGCTGGTGCCCCGGCAGAACGACCGGGCACAGCAGGAGCTGGCCGAGATCCTCCAGACCTCCCGTCAGGCGCTGGCCGACGTACGGGCGGTGGCCAGCGGCTACCGCAAGATGTCGCTGTCCGCGGAGGCGGAGACGGCCCGGTCCATGCTGGCCGCGGCGGGCATCCGGGCCACCGCGGACATCGACTGCGGGCCGCTGCCCGAGCGGGTGGACACGGTGCTGGCGAGCGTGCTGCGCGAGGGGCTGACCAATGTGCTGCGGCACAGCAAGGCCGAGCACTGCGCGATCACGGCCCGGCGGTCGGGGCCCACGGTGCGGCTGACGCTGGTGAACGACGGGGTGGGCAAGGCGTCCACCATCCTGCGCGCCGACAGCGTCGCCGGTACCGCGGCCACCGACGGCGGCAGCGGGATCGGCAACCTCCGGGTGCGGCTGTCGGGCCTGGGCGGGCGGCTGTACGCGGACGTACGGTCCGACGGCCGGTTCGAGCTGCGGGCCGAGCTGGAGGTGTCCACGGAGGCGCCGCGCGGCGGGCGGGGGCGTGGTACGGAGGAGGAGCTGGGCCCGGCGGTGACGGCGTGACGCCGGGCTGCGGCGTCACGTTCGGCCTCCGCGTGAGGCCCGCCGCGGAAGCACTCGCTACCGAAGTGCCCGCTACCGAAGCACCCGCTACAGCCAGCCCGCCTCGCGGGCGATCCGGATGGCGTCGACCCGGTTGCGCGCGTTGAGCTTGGTGACGGCGGAGGTCAGGTAGTTGCGCACCGTCCCCACCGAGAGAAAGAGCCGGGCCGCGATGCGGGCGGCCTCCTCGCCCTCGGAGGCCATTCGCAGCACCTCCAGCTCGCGCGGGGTCAGCGGCTGCGGGCCATCGTCCAGGGCGGCCAGGGCGAGTTGCGGATCGATGACCCGCTCGCCCCGCGCGACCGCGCGAATGGCGTCGCACAGGGTGGCCGGGCTGCTGTCCTTCAGCAGAAAACCGGCGACATGGGCCGCGAGGGCGCGCCGCAGATTTCCGGGCCTGCCGAGGCTGGTGAGCATCATGGTCCGGCATTCGGGAACGGCGGTGTGCAGCTCGGCGGCGGCGGTCAGCCCGTCCATCCCGGGCAGGTCGATGTCGAGAATCGCGACGTCCGGGCGGAGCTGACGGGCCTGCGGCAGAATATCGGCGCCGCTGGAGAATTCGGCCACGACCTCGATATCGGGTTCGAATTCCAGCAGGGCGACCAGTGCCTTGCGCAGCATATGCATGTCTTCGGCAATGAGCACTCTGACCATTTCGCCCCGCCCTTCCCCCCACCGGCCCCCGCATGACGATTATTCCCCCGTATTTCCGGGCCTCGCAGCTCTTTCCGCCCGATTCCCCTTGTCGAACAGATGTATTACCCGGCGGCTTATCCCGCGGCCGCTGTTCAGGCCGCGCCGCCCCGGCACGGTTCGGTGGGTGCGGGCGCGTAGTCCGCGTGCAGGGCGCGCAGTTCACCGCGCAGATACCACTCGCGCAGCACGGCGCGGCGTACCTTCACCGCTCCGTCCCGGCGCACCGTACCGGGGCGGACGAGCAGCACCGCGCCGGTGGTGACGCCGAACTCCTCCGCCACCCGGGCCCGGATCCGGGCGGCGAGCCGGGGCAGTCCGGTCCGGGCGGCGCCCGCCGTACGGACCTCCTGGACGACGACCAGCGGCCCGGCGCCGGGCCCCGCGCAGAACACCCGGGCCGATCCCAGGGCCCGCCCGCAGCCGAGGAGTTCGCGCTCGACGTCCTGGGGGTGCAGGGTGATGCCGTCCACCAGGAGGCCGTCGTGGACCCGGCCGGTCATGCGGATGCCGCCGTCCGCGGCGAGGCCGAGGTCGCCGGTGCGCAGGAATCCGCCCGGGCCGTCGGCGGCCCGGGCGGCGAAGAGCGGCACGGTGTCCGGCGGCCGCCCCCAGTGGCCGGTGGCGACGGCGGCGCCGCTCGCCCAGATCTCCCCGGCCGCCCCCTCGGGCAGCCGACGGCAGGTCAGCGGGTCGACGACGTCGAACTCCGCACCGGGCACCGGGGCGCGGCCCTCGGCGAGCAGCAGGGGCGCACCTTCGGCGGGGGCGTATCCGGCGACCAGGGTTCCGGTGCGCAGCCCGGCGGCGGTGTAGCGGCGGGTGAAGGCGGCCATGGTGGCGGGCGAGACCGGCTCCCCGGCGTTGAGCGCGGTCCGCCAGCGGGAGAGGTCGAGCCCGGCGGGCTGCTCGTCGGCGGTCAGCGCGGCGCAGCGGGCGTAGTGGGTGTCGGGGGCGACGGCCTCGGTGATGCCGTGGCGGCTGATGGCCCGCATCCAGGCGGCCGGGTCGGTACGGAACGGGCGCGCGGGCAGCGGGACGGCGGTGGCGCCCAGCCACAGCGGGTGCAGCACCTGCCCGATCAGGCCGGGGGTGTGGCGGCGGGGCAGCCAGCCGCCGATCCGGGAGCGGGGGCCGGTGCCCAGGGTGGCCCGCAGGGCGTGCATGGCGGCGAGGAGGTTGCCGTGGGTGAGCCGGGCGCCGCGCGGGGCGGTGGCGGGCCCGGAGTCGTACGCCAGCAGGGCGAGGCTGTCGGGGTCGGTGCGCGCGGGCGCGGTGTCGGGGGTGTGGCCGGTGCCGTGGTCCGGCCGCAGCCGGTCGACGGGCAGGCAGGTGAGGTCGGCGCGGCCGACGAGGGAGAGGCGGCGGGAGGTCTCGGTGGCGTGCGCGGTTTCGGTGAGGACGAGGTCCACGGCGGCGTCCTTGGCGATCGCCGCGGTGCGCTCGGCGGCGGTGCGGGAGGCGGTGGGCGCGGGGACGGGGACGGGGACGGCGACGGCGCCCGCGTAGAGGCAGCCGAGCAGGGCGGCCGCGATGTGCGGGCCGGGGTCCAGGACGACGAGCACCCGGCGCCCGGCGGCGTCGCGTCCGCGCAGCCAGGCGGCGACGGCGCCGGCGCGGGCGTCGAGTTCGGCGTAGGAGATCCGCCGCTCGCCGCCGGTTCCGTCCGGGTACGCCAGCGCCACGGTGTGGTCCCCGCCGTCCCGGGCCCGCTCTCTCAGTGCCTCGGCCAGATTCACGTGTCGTGGCATGGTCAGCTCCCGGGCGCCGGAGATCAAAACGGGGCCACAGTCTCGGAGCGCCACCTCGAACGCTGCTTGATCACCGTTCGGGTGCCGGGGCCTGCGCTACGGTGTCGACCGGTTCAGGAGACGCCCCCTAGCTGCGCTCGCCGCGGGTGACCTGGACGGCCCAGGAGCCTCCGGTGGCGCGGCCGGTGACGGTCACGCGGACCGCTTCCTCCCTGGCCAGGAGGGAGTCGCCGACGCCGAGCGGGGCATCGGCCAGCTCGGGGTAGACGGACTCGTTCCAGCAGGCCGAGGTGGCGGGGTGGCCGTCGAGCACCCGGACCGGGCCCTCGCCGGAGGCGGCGTCGTTGCGCACCCGGTAGACCAGGACGCCTTCGGTGCAGGTGCCCGCGTCGTTGCCGTACGCGCCGCGCGCCTCGATGGCCAGGGCGGTGGTGGGGCCGGTGCGGACCACCACCAGCCGGGTGCGGGTGTCGGCGCCGGGGCGGCCCTCCATGGGGGCGCTGAGGGGCTGGAGGGTGTACATCTTCGGGCCGAGGGACCGGGCGCAGACCACCTGTCGGCCGGTGAGCCAGCCGAGTTTCCACTTGTGCCAGCCGAAGGGGTCCGGGGACAGTCCGAACTGGCTGCCCATCAGGTCCCAGTCGCCGACGTAGGTGTCCCAGTCGCCGCTGTTGTCGGCGGTGCTGGGCCGGTGGTAGAGGTCGGGCAGGTCGAAGACGTGCCCGGTCTCATGGGCGAGGACATGGCGATCGGGCGGATGGTGCTCGAAGACGGTCACCAGGCGGCGCAGATCCTTACCGTCGGCGCGCAGGGGCCGTTCGAAGTTGACCACTTTGGTCGCGTCGGCGTCGACACCCGGGGCATCGGGGTCGGCGACCAGATAGACGATGTCGTAGCGGCCGAAGTCCAGGTGCGGATCGGTGGCGCGGATGGCGTCGCGCAGATACGCGGCACGGCGCGCGGAGTTCCAGTCGCGCTGTATGGCGTACGCGGTGGACGCCTTCGGCATGGTGATCCAGCGCCGCAGCGGATGGACGCGCAGCGAGAAGCGCCCGTAGGAGGCGCGCTGGAAGAAGTCGCCGGTCGTGGGGGTGTGGTCGGCGGCCAGCCGGGCGGGGGTGACCTTGGGGGCGGCGTCCGGGAAGGACAGGAAGACCATGGCCGCGCGGAGGGAGCGGACCGGGCGGGGGTAGTTGCGGTTCCAGCTGTCCAGCCCCTCGGAGTGGTGGGCTTCGGTGCGCTCCAGGGTGCACGGCCCGCCCGCGCCCGCGGCCGTGGCGGGGCCCGCCACGACGGTGGTGGCGATCACGGCGCTCAGGGAGGTCAGTACGGCCTGGGCACGGCGCAACCGGGTCGTCCGCGGCGCCCCCGCGGACTGCTGAGGACGCGCCATGCCGACCTCCCGGGCGTAGACGGAACACCCACTCCACCCTGGGTCGGATTGGCGCGGTACGCCCTGTTCGGCTGGACCGGTCGAGTGAACCGGCCGGGATGCGGGTACGTAACAGACGGTCACATCCGGTCAAGCGGGCAGTGCGCCCGCGCAGAGTCGAACAGATACGACCAAACACCTTGTCAAGGCGGCGGTGATCGCGATGGCGTCGATGGAACGCGCGGAGTACGAGCCTCTATGATCGGCACATTTCCAGCGGGGATTACCTATTCAGGCGGGCTCTTGGCGCCTGCCCGGCACCCGGTGTGAGAGATGCACGAGATATGTACGACACAGATGACATACCTGGACCAGACGAACGCCACGCGGGAGCGAGCGGTGAGCGGAACCCCCGACGGGCAGGGCCGCGCGCCCGGCGCGACGCTGCCGACGATCACTGAGCGTCATACGCACCCCAGCGCTCCCCCCATCGAGGCGGGCGCCGGCGCACCCCCCGCCCCGGCGGCCCCCGCGGGCGCGCAACCATGCCCGCAGGGCGCTCCCCCGGGCCCACCACACGGCGCTCCCCCGGGCGCCGCGCCCGGCGACTACCGCGCCGCCTTCAACGCCGCGCGGCTCGCCATGGCGGTCATCGACCGCGAGGGCAACGTCCTCGACGCCAACCCCGCGCTGGGCACGCTGCTGGGCGCCGACCCCGCCCAGCTGGCGACCCGCGGCGCCGCCGAGCTGGCGGAGCTGCGCGAGGACGCGCGCACCTGGAACGACTACCGCGAGGTGCTGCTCGGCCACCGCGAGCGGATGACGTGCACCCGTCGGCTCCATCACTCCGACGGCCACGCCCTGTGGGCGGAGATCACCGTCGAACCGGCCGCGGACAGCTGTAGCTTGCTGCTGTCGATGGCCGACATCAGCGACCGCCGGGACCTCCAGGGCAGGCTGCGCCATCTCCAGATGCACGACCCGGTGACCCGGCTGCCCAACCGGAACCTCTTCTTCGAGCGGCTGGCCGCCGCGCTGGAGGCGGGGGCGTACGACCGCGCGGGCACCGGCCGGATCGGGCTGTGCTACCTCGACCTGGACGGCTTCAAGGCGATCAACGACACCCTCGGCCACCGGGTCGGCGACCGGCTGCTGCGCGCGGTCGCCCAGCGGCTCACCGAGTGCGCGGCGCCCGGCGACCACCTGGTGGCGCGGCTCGGCGGTGACGAGTTCGCCCTGCTGGTGCGGGAGTCCAGCGGCACCGAGCAGGTGTGCGAGCTGGCCCGCTCGGTGCTGGCCGCGCTCCAGCGGCCGTTCGACGTGGGCGGGCAGCGGCTGTCGGTGTCGGCGAGCATCGGCGTCGTGGAGCGGCCCGCGGCGGGCACCCACACGACCTGGCTGATGCAGGCCGCGGACACCACGCTCTACTGGGCGAAGGAGGACGGCAAGGCGCGCTGGACCCTCTTCGACCCCGAGCGCAACGCCCACCGCATGACCCGTCAGGCGCTGTCCAGCACGCTGCGACCGGCGGTCGAGCGGGAGGAGTTCGTGCTGGACTACCAGCCGCTGGTCGGCCTGGTCGACGGGGTCGTGCGGGGCGTGGAGGCGCTGGTGCGCTGGGACCATCCGCAGTTCGGCAGGCTCTCGCCGAATCGCTTCGTCTCGCTGGCGGAGGAGAACGGCGCGATCGTGCCGCTCGGGCGCTGGGTGCTGCGTACCGCCTGCCGTCAGGCCCGCGCCTGGCAGCAGGCCCATCCGCGGCATCCGCTGGTGGTCAGCGTCAATGTGGCCGTGCGTCAGGTGTGGGACTCCGACCTGGTCGCCGACGTGGGCACGATCCTCGCCGAGACGGGGCTGCCGCCGCGGCTGCTCCAGCTGGAGCTGACCGAGTCGGCGGTCATGGGCTCGGCGGGCCGTCCGCTCCAGGCGCTCCAGCAGCTGAGCGACATGGGGGTGGCCATCGCGATCGACGACTTCGGCACCGGCTACTCCAACCTCGCCTATCTGAGCCGGCTGCCGGTCTCCACGCTCAAGCTGGACGGCTCCTTCGTCCAGGGCTTCCGGGCCGAGGAGCACCCCAATCCGGCGGACGAGACGATCGTCCGGGCGCTGGTGGAGCTGGCGCACCGGCTGGGGCTCACGGTGGTGGCGGAGTGCGTGGAGAGCGCGGAGCAGGCGGAGCGGCTGGGACGGATCGGCTGCGACACGGGCCAGGGCTGGTTCTACTCCCGCCCGGTGCCGCCGGACCGCATCCCTCCCATGCTCCCCGCCTGCCCCGTCTCTCCTTAGGCGCTGTTCGCGGACGCGTCCGGCAGGCCGTACGCGTCCGCGATCAGGTCGTACGAACGGAGCTTGGCCTCCGGTCCGTGCGCCGTCGTCGTGATCTTGAGTTCATCCGCGCCGGTGCGCTTGACCAGGTCGTCCAGCCCCTCGTGCACCTCGTCCGGCGTCCCGTACACCACGTTGGCCAGCCAGCTGTTCACGAAGTCGCGCTCGATCTCGCTGAACGCGTGCGCCTCGGCCTCCTCCGGCGACGGCACCAGGCCCGGGCGCCCGGTGCGCAGCCGGATCATGGAGAGGGCGCCGGTGAGCACCTGCCGGTGGGCCTCCTTCTCCTCCTCGGCCGCGAACGCCGAGACGCCGATCGACGCGTACGGCCGGTCCAGCACCGCCGACGGCCGGAACGACTCGCGGTAGAGGTCGAGCGCGGGGATCGTGTTGGCCGCGGAGAAGTGGTGCGCGAAGGAGAACGGCAGGCCCAGCTGTCCCGCGAGCCGGGCGCTGAACCCGCTGGACCCCAGCAGCCACACCGAGGGCCGGTCGGCGGACTGCACCCCGCCGGGGACCGTCCCCTGGACGGGTCCGGGCACCGCGTGGATACGGGCGTACCGGTGGCCGTCGGGGAAGTCGTCGTCCAGGAACCGGGTCAGCTCGGCGAGCTGCTGCGGGAACTCGTCGGCGCCCTCGCGCAGCCGGTCGGTGCGGCGCAGCGCCGCCGCGGTGGCCCCGTCCGTGCCGGGGGCGCGGCCGAGGCCGAGGTCCACCCGGCCGGGGGCGAGCGCCTCCAGCGTGCCGAACTGCTCGGCGATGACGAGCGGGGCGTGGTTGGGCAGCATCACCCCGCCCGAGCCGAGCCGGATCCGCTCGGTGTGCGCGGCCAGATGGGCGAGGATGACGGCCGGGGAGGAGCTGGCGACGCCCGGCATGGAGTGGTGCTCGGCCACCCAGAAGCGGTGGAAGCCGCGGCGCTCGGCGAGCCCGGCCAGCTCGGTGGTGGTGCGCAGCGCCTGGGTGGCGGTCAGCCCGCTGCCGACGGTCGCCAGGTCCAGCACCGACAGCGGTACGGGCGCGCTGCCCCGGGCCCTGGCCCGGATGGTGTCGCGCTCCGCGTCTCGCTCTTCGCCTCGCCGGTCCTGCTCATCGGCCACGGTGGCCCGCCTCCCTGATCGCGCTGCGGTGCACATTCGTCCACCGCGCACGGTCAACCGGATGAAGGCTCCGCTTTATTCCCGGCCCCGGGACCAGGGGAGATCCAGGGGTTCCATAGGCCCCCGGGTCCCGGGGCCGGGCAGCGTCAGGCGGTACGGCGGCGGCGGAGCACCAGGACGGTGGCCGCGGTGCCGAACACCAGCGCACCGGCGGCGATGGATAGCGGCCCGGTTCACCGGTCCGTCACCGCCCGCTCCCTCCGTCCGCCGCCGTCACCGCCCGCTCTCCTCATCCGCCGCCCGGTCGCCGCTCAGTCGCCCGCGGCGAACAGCGTGCCCAGCCGGTCATGGACCGGCCTGCGGCCCAGCAGCCGCAGCCCCTCCCAGACCGTGACCTGGTTCGCGGTGAGCACGGGCTTGCCCAGGTCCGCCTCCAGGTCGGCCAGCCAGGCGGCGGTGTGCAGGGCGGTGTCCGGCAGCAGCACCGCCTCGGCGTCGGGATGGTCACCATGGCGGGCCATCCTCAGCACCTCGTCCTTCCCCCAGGTGCCGACCTCGGCGGCGGTGATGATGCCGCTGCCCTGGGTGGAGACGACCTCCGCGCCCGCCGCCTTCAGGAACGTCCTGAAGTACTCCGCGACGTCCTCCGGATAGGTCGCGGCGATGGCCAGCTTCTCCACGCCCAGCGCCTGCACCGCATGGGCGAAGGCGAAGGAGGTGCTGGAGGCGGGCAGCCCGGCCGTCTCCTCCAGCTCGCTGACCTGCTCCCGGGCGCCCTCCCAGCCGAAGACGAAGCTCGCGCTGGTACACGCCCAGATCACCGCCTGGGCGCCGCGCTCCTTCAGCTCGGCGACCCCGGCCGCGAGACGGGCGCCGGACCCCATTTCCAGCAGGGCGTCGACCCGGTGCGCGTCCTCACCGATGTCGGTGTGGACGAGCGGGAGCCGCACGCTGTCGCCGAGCATCCCTTCCAGGCGCGGATAGTCGTCCTCGGCGGAATAGCCCGGGTAGAGAAAGCCCACCGTGTCCGGCGTCTGGTGCGCCGTCTGCTGCGTCGCGTCCGTCATGACTGCCTCCTTACCTGCGGCCCCCGCGGGCGCCGCCCCTGCACTGTCACTTCTGATACACCGCAGCCGTCCGGCAGGTTCCCTCACATCGCAGACGGGCCTCCCGAGTCATCGAGGAACGGGCCCTCGCCGATCCCCGGCCCGAACCCCGGGTCGAGCCCGTCCGCCGGATCGACGTCCGGCCCCGGCGACGCGGCCCCGGCCAGCGCCGCCTCCGGCTCCGGCTCCGGCTCGGCATGCGCCGCCGGGTCCGCCATCGGGGGCATCGAGGCCATCGGGTCGGCCACCATCGACGACGCCATCCCCGCCGGGCCCCGCCGCGCGGCCGGGTCCAGCAGCGCCTGGTACGGCCCGACCGCCTGGGCACCGATCTCCCGCAGCGCCGCCCAGACCGTCACCTGGTTGGCCGACAGCACGGGCATCCGCAACTCCGCCTCCAGCTGCGGAATCACGTCGTACGTCGGCAAGTTGGTGCAGCTGATGAAGAGCGCGTCGGGCGACCCGACCACCGCCTCCCGCGCCATGTCGACCACGTCGCGGTAGGGGACCTTCCAGATGTGCCGGGTCAGTCCGAGGTAGGCCCGGCCCGTCACGGTGATACCGGCCTCGCCCAGGTAGTCCTCCAGCGAGTCGGTCACCGACCGGGTGTACGGGGTCACCACCGCGACCCGCCGCGCGCCGATTTCCCGCAGCGCCTCCAGCAAGGCGCCCGAGGTGGTGAGTGACGGCAGCTCACCGGCCTGTGTCATCGCCGCGCACATCGCGCGCTCGCCGGCCACGCCGCCGACGAAGCTGCCCGAGGTGCAGGCGTAAGCCGCCACTTCCGGTGCGACCGCGCTCAGCGCCCGCACCGCGTCCTGAAGGGTTTCGTGCTCGCTCACGAGCCGCGCCAGGTCGAGACTGACCTCGACCGGGACGAAGGGGGTCCGGGTGAGGTGCAAGGAGACCTCGTCCGGCACCCAGCGCCACAGTTCGCGATCGAGCGCGAAGTCGAACGGTGCGACGACGCCCACGCCACGCTGCGGCTGCGGGCCACCCAGAAAGGAGACGTCCATATATCGAGCCCCAATACAGAAAGGGAGGGCTGGACCATTGGCCAGAGATATAAGAGAGAGCACCGGCCTGATGCCGGGACGTCGGGACAGATCCGTTGTTGACGACGGTAGTTTCCGCTGCCTAGCGTGGTCAATCCCCGCAAACTTTGGCGCCTGCCCCAACTCTCAACAGCCAAACCCACCCACGTTTCGAAACGGTTTCCCGCCTATGTCCGAAAGCACTGTTGTCGTCTTCGGCGAGCAGCCCCCGGTCCGGCTGGACCGGCTGGCCGGCCGGGCCCAGGTCGTGGTGTGCGACGAGAAGACCCTGCCCGACGCCCTGCCCTCCGCGGATGTCCTCCTGGTCTGGGATTTCACCTCCGACGCGGTACGCGAGGCCTGGCCCGGCGACGGCCCCCGGCCGCGTTGGGTCCACACCGCCAGCGCCGGGGTGGACCGGCTGCTGAGCCCCGAACTGACCGCCTCCGACACGGTGTTGACCAACGCGCGCGGCGTCTTCGAGCAGCCGATCGCCGAGTACGTCGCCGGCCTGGTCATCGCCATGGGCAAGGACTTCTTCGGAAGTTGGGAGCTCCAGCGGCAGCGGCGCTGGCAGCACCGCGAGACGATGCGCCTGGCCGGGTCGCGCGCCGCCGTCATCGGCGCCGGGCCCATCGGCCGGGCCATCGGCACCACCCTCTCCGCCCTCGGGATCAAGGTCGACCTGGTGGGACGCACCGCCCGCCCGGGCGTACGCGGCAACGACGAGCTGCCCGAGCTGCTCGCGCAGGCCGACTGGGTGATCTCCGTGGCCCCGCTCACCGAGGACACGCGCGGCATGTTCGACCGGACCGCCTTCGCCCGCATGAAGTCCACCGCCCGCTTCATCAACGTCGGACGCGGCCCCCTCGTCATCGAGGCCGACCTCAAGGCCGCCCTCCTCGGACGGCACATCGCGGGCGCCGCGCTGGACGTCTTCGAGAACGAGCCACTGTCCCCCGACGACCCCCTGTGGGACGTGCCCGGGCTCTTCGTGTCGCCCCACATGAGCGGCGACACGGTCGGCTGGCGCGACCACCTCGCCGAACAGTTCCAGGACAACTACGACCGCTGGAGCGCCGGCGAACCCCTGCTCAACATCGTCGACAAGCGTCTCGGCTACGTACCGGTGGACTGATCGCACGGCCTCAATGATCTGCACGATCTGAACGGAGAGCTGGATGACCGACCTGCACGACCTGACAGCGGTTCAACTCCTCGAGCGGTACGGCTCCGGCGACCTCTCCCCCGTCGAGGCCACCCGAGCCGCACTCGACCGGATCGAGCAGATCCAGCCGAGGGTCAACGCCTACAGCCGGGTGGACGGCGAGGAAGCCCTGCGCCAGGCGGAGGAGTCCGCCGAACGGTGGCGGCGCGGCGAGCCCGCCGGGCTCCTGGACGGCGTTCCGGTGTCCGTGAAGGACATCCTGCTGATGCGCGGCGGCCCCACGCTGCGCGGGTCGCGCACGGTACGGACCGACGGGCCGTGGGACGAGGACGCGCCCGCGGTGGCCCGGATGCGGGACCACGGGGCCGTGTTTCTCGGCAAGACGACCACTCCGGAATTCGGCTGGAAAGGTGTCACGGACAACCCCGTGGACGGGGTGACGGGCAACCCGTACGACCCCGGGCGCACCGCGGGCGGCTCCAGCGGCGGCAGCGCGGCCGCCGTCGCGATGGGCGCCGGTCCGCTCAGCCTGGGCACGGACGGCGGCGGGTCCGTGCGCATCCCCGCCTCCTTCTGCGGCATCTTCGCGCTCAAACCCACCTACGGGCGGGTGCCGATCTACCCGGCCAGCGCCTTCGGAACCCTCGCCCATGTGGGGCCCATGACCCGGGACGCGGCCGACGCCGCCCTGCTCATGGACGTCATCACCGGGCCGGACTGGCGCGACTGGTCGCAGCTCGGCCCCCTCGGGGGGAGTTTCCGGGAGGCCATCGGCGCGGGCGGCGGCTCGATCGACGGGCTGCGGGTCGCCTACAGCCCGACGCTGGGCGGCTCTGCCGCGGTCGACCCCGAGGTGGCCGCGGCGGTGCGGCGGGCCGTGGATCTGCTGGCCGGGCTGGGCGCCGTCGTGGAGGAGATCGACCCCGGCATCGAGGACCCCGTGGAGGCCTTCCACACGCTGTGGTTCAGCGGCGCGGCGCGGGTGGTGCAGCCGCTCGGGGAGGAGCAGCGGGAACTGCTCGACCCGGGGCTGCGGGAGGTCTGTGCCCAGGGGGCCGCGTACAGCGCGCTCGACTATCTGGCGGCCGTGGACGTACGGATGGCGCTCGGGCATGCGATGGGGCGCTTCCACTCCGCGTACGACCTGCTGGTCACGCCGACCCTGCCGATCACCGCCTTCGAGGCGGGGGTGGAGGTGCCCGAGGGGTCGGGGCACACCCGGTGGACCGGGTGGACGCCGTTTACGTACCCCTTCAACATGACGCAGCAGCCGGCGGCGTCCGTGCCGTGCGGGATGTCGGGGGCGGGGTTGCCGATCGGGGTGCAGCTGGTGGGGGCTCGGCATGCGGATGCGGTGGTTTTGCGGGTGGCGCATGCGTTGTATGGGGCCGGGGTGGCGGAGGCGGTGCCGGCGCCGGTGGGGTGACGTGTCCCGGGGCTCCGCCCCGGGACCCCGCTCCTCAAACGCCGGAGGGGCTGGGTTTGCCGGACCGGGCTGGATTTGCCGGGCCCGGGGGGCACGGAGCCCCGGGCCCGGCGAAGGCTCAGGCTCGGCGGAAGCTGAGGGTTTCGCCCAGGGCTCCTGCGCGCCAGAGGTCTTGGCAGGCGTCGGCCATGCGGTCGAGGCCGTCCACCACCGAGCCCCAGACGATGCCCGGGACCCAGCCCGCGTCACCGTTGATCAGCAGGTTGTTGCGCTCGTAGAACAGCGCGAGGTCGACCACCTGGCGCTTGCCCTGGTGCTTGGCCTGGGCCTCGTAGCCGTAGGACTTCGTGCCGAGCTGGGTGTCGGAGAAGGTGAAGTAGCACAGGTCCCCGGGGATGGGGGTGATCGTGGGGTTCTCCAGCGGGGGCTCCTCGGGGGCGAAGGGTGACAGCAGCGCGTAGATCTCGTTCCGCGCGTACTTGGCGTGGTACACGTCGCCCCCCAGCGGCAGCGCGTTCCAGACCGCCTCGCAGGTGATCGGCGCGCGGTCATCGAGGAGTTTCGCGGTACAGGTCACTCCGCGCTTGTCGAGCGAGACCTCGATGAACCGGTCGGCTCGGTCAACCATCGACATTCCTCCAGGTCGCTTGGGAACCAGTCCTTCACCAGTCCTTCCCCAGGGGGCATACCCAGCATCGTCTGTATCAAGGGCTGGAAACGACCTGCATATATTTCGTGGGTTCGGGTAGTCGCGCGCCCATGGCTCCACCACGTGGGAAAGACATCGATAGCAGAGCAAAAGGGGCATCCCGTCGATCGCTTCTGGTCGGCGGCGCGGCCTTTGGCCTGCTGGGCGCGGTCGGCTGTAGCCGGGTGTCCAGCACGGACGCCAGAGATGGGGGCAATCTGCTGGAGCGTCTGAGGGCGCAAGGTACGGTCCGACTGGGAATTGCGGGGGAGATCCCATTCGGCTATATCGACAAGAATGGCGACTTCACCGGTGAGGCGCCGGAGATCGCGAAGGTCATCTTCAAGCGGCTGGGGGTGGACAAGGTCCAGCCGGTCCCGACCGAGTTCGGCTCCCTGATTCCGGGGCTCCGTTCGCAGCAGTTCGACGTGGTGTCCGCGGGGATGTACATCAATCCCGAACGCTGCGCCCAGGTGATCTTTTCCGACCCCGACTACCGCATGCGGGACGCTTTCATCGTCCGCAAGGGCAATCCGAAGAACCTGCACAATTACGACGACATCGTCAAGCACAAGGCCAAGATGGCGACCGGTACGGCTTATGCCCAGATCGATTACGCCGCGAACGCCGGGGTCAAGGAGAAGGACATGCTGATCCTCCCGGACCAACTGGCCGGACTGCTGGCGGTGGAGCAGGGCCGGGCCGATGTGTTCGCGGGCACGACCGTGACCGTGCACAACGTGGTCAAGCAGCGGAACAGCCGGCGGGCCGAGGCGACCGAGCCGTTCCAGGCGATGCTCGACGGCAAGCCCGACATCGGGGCCGGCGGCTTCGCCTTCCGCCCGGAGGAGACCAAGCTCCGCGATGCCTTCAACGTCGAACTGCGCAAGATGAAGAAGAGCGGCGAGCTGCTCCGCATCGTGCGCCCCTTCGGCTTCGGCAAGGGCGAGATGACCGACCTGACCGCCGAGGAGCTGTGCAAATGACGGCCGGGCTGTGGGAACACTGGCTTCTTCCGGGTGTCTGGATCACCGTCCAGCTGACCCTGTACTGCGCGGCCTTCGCCCTCGCCGTCGCCTTCGGCATCGGCATGGCGCGCACCTCGCGGCTGCGGTTCGTCCGCTTCCTCACCGCCTGCTACGTGGAGATCTTCCGCGGTACGTCGGCCCTGGTGCTGATGTTCTGGCTGGCGTTCGTGATGCCGTTGGCCTTCGGCTGGCAGCTCTTCCCGCTATGGGCGGCGGTGCTGGCCATCGGGCTGAACTACGGGGCGTACGGCTCCGAGATCGTCCGCGGCGCGATCGCCTCCGTGGCGCCCGCGCAGCGCGAGGCGGCCATCGCGCTCAGCTTCACCCCGGCGCAGCGGATGCGGCGGGTGATCCTGCCGCAGGCGATCCCCGAGATGATCCCGCCGTTCAACAATCTGCTGATCGAGATCCTGAAGGCGACGGCGCTGGTCTCGGCCGTGAACGTCGCCGACATCACCTTCGCCGCCCAGCTGTCCCGGCTGGCGACGGGTGAGAGTGCGCAGATCTACACGATCATCCTGGTCCTCTACTTCGTGCTGGCGTTCATCCTGACCCGGCTGATGCGGCTGCTGGAGCGGCGCGCCAAGGCCAACATCGGCCAGGCTCCGCCCAAGGCCTCGCTGGTCACGCGCAAGCTGATCGGCAAGCAGGAGACCGAGCAGTCGCGCAACATCGTCGTCGGAGGAGGTGCCCAGTGAAGTGGGACTGGGACGTGGCCAGGGACTTCCTCCCGCAGCTGGGCCACGGGCTGCTGATCACGCTGGAGGCCACCGCCCTCGGCTCGATCCTGGCGTTCGCGCTGGGGCTGGTGTGGGCGATGGCGTTCCGCTCGCCGAGCCGCTTCGTGCGCTGGCCGGTGTCGGCGGTGACGGAGTTCATCCGCAACACCCCGCTGCTGGTGCAGCTGTTCTTCTTCTTCTATGTGCTGCCCACCTGGGACATCAAGTTCTCGGCGCTGACCACCGGTGTGATCGCGCTCGGGCTGCACTACTCGACGTACACCGCCGAGGTCTACCGGGCCGGTATCGACGGTGTGCCGGTGGGCCAGTGGGAGGCGGCCACCGCGCTCAGCCTCTCCCGCGGCCGCACCTGGCGGGCCGTGATCCTGCCGCAGGCGATCCGCCGCGTGGTGCCCGCCCTCGGCAACTACGTCATCGCGATGCTGAAGGACTCCCCGATGCTCGCGCTGATCGGCGTCGTCGACATGTTGCAGAAGGCGCGGGGCGAGGCCTCGTCGTCCTTCCACTACATCGAGCCGTTCACGATGGTCGGCATCGCCTTCATCCTCATCGCCTATCCGGCATCTCTTCTCATGCGAGTCCTGGAGCGTCGTCTTGGCCACTGAAACCGACCACACGAATCCTGCCGTGGACGGCAGTGAACTGATCCGCTTCGACAAGGTGACGAAGCGCTTCGGCAGCAATACGGTCCTGGACGACCTCGACTTCTCGGTGTCCTCCGGCAAGCACGTCACCCTCATCGGCCCGTCCGGCTCCGGCAAGACCACGATCCTGCGGCTGCTGATGACGCTGCTCAAGCCCGACGAGGGCACGATCAAGGTCGACGGGGACTACCTCACCCACGAGGACAAGGGCGGCAAGCTCGTCCCGGCGGGCGAGAAGCACACCCGTGAGGTGCGCAAGAAGATCGGCATGGTCTTCCAGCAGTTCAACCTCTTCCCCAACATGCGGGTGCTGCGGAACATCACCGAGGCCCCGGTGCACGTCCTGGGCCTGGACAAGGACGAGGCCGAGACGCGGGCGCGGGAGCTGCTCGACCTCGTCGGTCTCGGCGACAAGTGCGACATGTACCCGACGCAGCTGTCCGGCGGGCAGCAGCAGCGGGTGGCGATCGCCCGGGCGCTGGCGATGCGGCCGCAGGTGATGCTGCTGGACGAGGTGACGTCGGCGCTCGACCCGGAGCTGGTCGCCGGGGTGCTGGACGTCCTGCGGGACATCGCCCACACGACGGACATCACCATGCTGTGCGTGACGCATGAGATGAACTTCGCGCGGGACATCTCCGACGACGTGCTGATGTTCGACGCGGGCCGGGTCATCGAGTCCGGTCCGCCGGAGAAGATCTTCTCGGAGCCGGAGCACGAGCGGACCCGGGAGTTCCTGAGCGCCGTGCTGTAGACCCCGTACCGCAGCACCCATGAGGGGGCGATGTGGGCGGCTTGACGATGGCACATGCCATCGCTCAACTTCCGCTCCATATCGCCCCCTTGGCGGCTATCGTGGTACGAAGCCGCCTCCTGCGGGCGCCCTGTGGGCTACCCCGCACCCGTGACCCGCAGCGACGGCGTTGACGCAAGCGGTCACCACCTGCGAGAGGGGACGCCGTGGTGCTGGGGCCCGAACCGATCGCACCGCTCCGCTCGGTGCGGCACGCCCTGCGCATCCTGGAGGTCGTCGCCCGGCATTCCGGCGGGGTGAGCCACGCGGGGATAGCCCGCGAGACCCGGCTGCCGAGCGACCGGCTCGTCGAGCTGCTGCGGATGCTGCGCCGCGAGGGGTACGTGGAGCAGATCGCCGACGGGGCGTACATCGGCGGTGCGTCCCTCACCCTGCTGGACACCGGGGTCCCGGGGCGCGGGCGGGCCGTCGAGGACAAGCTACAGAAGTCGCTCGGCGCGCTCCGTGACTCGGTGGGCGCGGCGGTCTACTTCAGCCGCTATGTGGACGGAGAAGTCAAGATCACGCAGTATGCGGACAGCCCGCATACGCCCAAGGTCAACGAGTGGGTGGACTTCCGCGCCGCGGCCCATGCGATGGCCGTCGGAAAGTGCCTGCTCACCCAGCTCGACCACGACGGCCGCCGGGATCACCTCTCCCGCCACAAGACGGTGCGGCTCACCTCGCGGACGACGACCAGCGAGAAGGTGCTCTTCCGCAAGCTGGACAGCCAGCCGCCCACCGTGCCCGTGCTCGACCTCCAGGAATACGCCGTGGGCACGGTCTGCGCGGCCGTCCCCGTCACGGCGGGGCACACGGTCGGATGCCTGGCGCTGTCCCTCCCGCTGGAGCACGCGCACCGGCTGCGACAGGCCGCCTACCTGCTCAATCGCGAGGCGGCGCCGATGCTGCTCTCGCTGACCATCTGACGTTGATCGCCGACTGACGTTGATCGCCGACGTAGGTCGCTGACGTTGGTCAAAAGCACCCTCCCGGACCAGGTAGTATTTACGTCGTCAGCAGGCGCCGCTAGCTCAGTTGGTTAGAGCAGCTGACTCTTAATCAGCGGGTCCGGGGTTCGAGTCCCTGGCGGCGCACCACTGATCGACTGCATGGCCCGGTCGTTCTCGGCTTCGAGAGCGCCGGGCCATTCAGCTTGTGCGGCCCCTTACCTCCAGCGTGCCCAGCAGCTCCCCGGTGGCGGCGGCGATGGTCTCGACCGCCTTGTCGAAGGCCGCGGCGTTGTGCGGAGCGGGCTGGCGGAAGCCGCTGATCTTGCGTACGTACTGGAGCGCGGCGGCGCGCATGTCCTCCTCGGTGACCGATTCGGCATACGGCGGGCGGAGCGTCTTGATGGATCTGCACATACCCACGACGGTACGCCGCGGGTCCGACAGCGCGATTCAGAGGCGGCAGCTGATCTCCATGCCGTCCTCGATGGGGAACGTCACGCATCGGTAGCCGTTCGCGGGGTCGCGTACGTAGTCGAGATACGGCTTCAGCAGCCCCTCGCCCTGGTCGACGTCGTCGGCCACGACGAGGGCGCCGCGCCGCAGGCGCGGTTCGAGCTGCCGCAGCAGCGGCAGGCACAGGTCCTTCCAGCCGTCGAGCAGGACCAGCTCCAGCGGGCCTTCGAGATCGGCGAGGGTCTCCCGGGCGTCCCCTTCGAGCACGGTGATCAGGTCGTCGAGCCCGGTCTCGGCGAAGGTGCGGTGGGCCGCGGCGATCTTCTCCTTGCTCATCTCGGTGGTGACCACGCGCCCGGTGCCGTTGTCCCGCACGGCGGCGGCCAGATGCAGCGTGGAGATCCCGAAGGACATGCCGAACTCGACCACCGTGGCCGGACGGATGGCGCGGACCAGGTTGTAGAGCAGCTTCCCGCCCTCGGCGGATATCGGCATGTAGATCCCGGCCGCGGCATCGGCCAGCTCCTGCGGGGGCAGCGACTCGGCCGCCCCGGGCGGCAGCGCGGTCCGGGCCGTGGCCCCGTCCTGCTCGGCGAGCGCGAACATCCGGCTGAGGGCGGCCTCGACCCGGGGGTCGGCAAGGGTGTCGGTGTGTGTCATGACGGCTAGAGTAGACGCGACGTTGAGTCTTGTCTAGGACGGAGAGCGGCCCGCGGCGTGGATATGCTGTTCCGAGGAGGCGAGATGGCACGCGCGACACACACCGACCGGACGAGCGGCACCGGCCCGACGACGGCACCGCGCCACCACGGCAACCGGCACGGGCGCAGCGAACAGGCCCGACTGGCGGTGCTGAACGCGGCCGACGACCTGCTCGTGGAGAAGGGCTTCGCGGGCGTCACGATGGAGGGCATCGCCACCCGGGCGGGGGTCGCCAAGCAGACCATCTACCGCTGGTGGAGCACCAAGACCGCCGTCCTCATGGACGCCTTCCTCCAGGACGCGGCCAAGGACCTCACCCAGCAGGACTCCGGTGACCTCGCCGTCGATCTGCGCGGCTATCTGCGCCAACTGGCCTGGTTCCTCAGCGCGTCCGACTCCGGCGCCGTCTTCCGGGCCCTGATCGCCCAGGCCCAGCACGATCCGGAGTTCGCCCGGGACTTCCGCTCCCGCTACCTGGACGAACAGCGCCGCCGCGACCGCCTCCCGCTGGAACGGGCCGTGGAGCGGGGGCAGTTGCCGTCCGGGCTGGATCTGGCGGCCGAGATCGACCAGCTCATGGGCCCGGTCTACTACCGGGTGCTGGTGACCGACGAGCCCGTCGGCGAGGAGTTCACCGACCGGCTCGTGGATGCCTTCCTACGGCGCCACAGCTAGACCGCCGCGCCGCCGTCCAGCATGAAGGTGCGCATCAGTGAGGCCAGCCGGTGCGGCTGGTCCACCGGGATCAGGGTGTAGCTGTCGGGGATCTCCACATGGCGGCCCTGCGGCAGCAGGGCCGCCAGCCGGAGGCCGTGTTCCGGGGGCATCACGCGGTCCTCGGACGCCCATGCCACCAGCGCGGGCCGGTCGAAGCCGCGCAGCCGTTCGGCCCAGCGCAGCAGTTCCGCGGCGGGCGGCACGCCGAGCACGTACTTCCGCAGGTCGCGGCGGATTTCCGGGGAGGTCCACAGCGGCCGGAACCAGGCGTCCATCAGCTCCGGCGGCACCGGGCGTTTGGTCATCCAGCCCCACGTCATCGGCAGCCGTCGCAGGGGGCGCAGCTTGAGCAGGGTGAACGCGGTGCGCAGACCGCCCGGGAGGCGGGCGGAGGTGTGCAGGTTCTTGCCCGGCAGGCCGGGCGGGAAGTTCTCGAACGCCTCGCACGAGGTGATGACCAGCCGCCCGATCCGCTCGTCGCGGCCGTCGGCGACGAGGGCCTGGGCGCCGCCCCAGTCGTTCATCACGAGGGTGACGTCCGTGAGGTCCAGCCGCTCCAGGAACTCGGCGACCAGCCGGGCCACGCCGAGGACGGACAGATCGGCGTCGGGGTGCATGGGGCGGCGGTGGCCGCCCAGCGGCAGGGTGGGGACGATGCAGCGGACGCCGGGGCGGAGTCCGGCGACGACCTCGCGCCACAGCGAGCCGTCCATGGCGACTCCGTGCAGCAGGACGGCGACGGGCCCCTCACCCCCGGTGTCCTCGTACTCGATGGTGCCTGCGGAGAGTTCCACCTCGTCACGATGCGCCATATGCCCGAAGGTACCCGACCCGTCACTCCAGCCGAAGACCGGCGAAGGTCACGACCGGGGCGGCAGCGGTGCGGGCGGCGTCGGCGCGGACGGCGACGGCGGCGTGGTAGCCGGGCGGGGCGGGCAGGTCGGCGAGGGCCCAGCCGGGCGGGGTGGACACGTCGTCGGGAACCGGGGCGCCGAGCTCCTCCGCGAGGCCGACGTAGTGGGTGCGGAGCCCGCCCGGCAGCCCGGTTCCGATGCCCTTCAGATACGCCTCCTTGCGCACCCAGCAGCTCATGAACGCCCGCTCCCGCAGCTCCTCGTCCGGCAGCGCGGCGATCGCCGCGCGCTCGCCCGGGTGCAGCTGGCCGATCAGACCGTCGAGGCGGGCGCCGGTGCGCCGGGGGCTGCGCTCCTCGATGTCGGCGCCGACGGGCGCGCCGCCCGACACCGCGCACAGCGCGGCGTCCCCGGCATGGGAGAGCGAGAACGCCAGGGTGCCGTCACCGGCGACGGCGGGGCGGCCGTGCGGCTTGTCGCAGTCCGGCATGCCGCAGGTCTCGCGGGTGAACTCGATGTCCGCCGGATCCGTCCCCAGATAGCCGCCGAGCACCGTCCGCAGCCCCACGTGCGAGGTGATGTAGCGCTCGCGCGCCGTCTCGTGCCGCATCCCCGCGGCGCGCTCGCGCTCACCCGAGTCCAGCGTCCGGTCCGCGACCGCGGCGGCAGCGGCGGCGTACGGCGGGATGTGCAGCAGCCATACGGCGACCTCGCCGGGGCCGGGGCGGTCCTCCGGGCGGGGCGGTGCGGCGAGCGGGCCCCAGGGGTCGGCGGTGGGGGCGGAGTCGTCGACCGGGCGTATGAGCGGCACTGTTCCGTTACCTCCGTTGGAGTTCATCCGTGTCCGCCGTCCGGCGTCCGTCCATCGACGACGGTACCCGCCCACCGCACCGGCAACGCCCGTGCCACGACGCGACGTTGCCGGTGCGGAAACGCCCGGTGACTTCGGACACGTTCGGTTCCCGGCCGACCCGGCCCCCGGGTGACACCACTACGATCGCGCACGACCGGGCACGATCTGTGATGGGGGTTTGCGACATGGCGACGGGATTCCTGACGAAGGCGGCCTCCGCGGCGACGCTCCCGGTGGCTCCGCTCTACGGCGCCTTCCTCTCGTACTTCATCTATCACCCGCCCCGGCGGCCGCATCACAAAAAGCCCGACGACCTGGGCCTGACCAGCACCGATGTCCAGGTTCCGCTGAACGGGAAGCCGCGCGGGCTGCATGTGTGGCTCTGCCCGGGCGATACGGAACGGGTGGTGGTGCTCGGCCACGGGCTGGGCCTGAGCAAGTCGGCGAGCCTGGCGCAGGCGGCGATGCTGAACCGGGCGGGCTACACGGTCGCCCTGTTCGACCACCGCAACCACGGCAAGAGCGTCTCGGACCCGGCGTGCTGGGGCATGAGCGACCGTCACACCGACGATGTGGTGGCGGTCATCAAGCACCTGCGCGCGACGGACGAGTACGCGGCGGCGCGCTTCGCCGTCTTCGGCTTCTCCATCTCCGCCTTCCCCTCCTTCTACATGCTGGGGCGCGCGGCGGACTGTCCGGTCGACGCGGTGATCTGCGACAGCGGCCCGGCGCTCGAACTCTCCCCGCTGTTCCGCAACTTCGTCGCGGCCGACGGGCTGCCCATCCCCGGTCTGCTGCGCACCGGGCTCTCCCGGAAGGCCCTGGAGACGGTCGCCGCGTCGACGGCCCTGGCGATGCTGCGGGTGCAGTGGCCGCCGGCGGCGGAGGGGGCGTACGAGCGCACGCCGATGCTCTTCCTGGCCGGTGAGCGCGACACGATGATCCCGGCCGCGGGGGTGCAGGCCCTGGGCGAGCGCTATCCGCTGGCCGAGGTGCACACGCTGCCGGACACCGACCACCTCCAGGGCATCAAGACCCAGCCGGATGTGTACGCGGACACGGTGCTGGGCTTCCTGGAGCGGACGCTCAAGGATTGACGGCGTGAACATCGGCAGGCCCCTCCCCGCTGACGGGGTGGGGCCTGCCGATGGTGAAGAGACGTGCGGTGCTCAGTCCTTGATCTCGCAGATGACGGCGCCGGAGCTGACGGACGCGCCGACGTCCGCGTTCAGGTTCTTGACGATCCCGGCGCGGTGGGCGTTGAGGGGCTGTTCCATCTTCATGGCTTCGAGGACGACGACGAGGTCGCCTTCGGCCACGGTGTCGCCCTCGGCGACGGCGACCTTGACGATGGTGCCCTGCATCGGGGAGGCCAGGGCGTCGCCGGAGGCGGCGGAGCCGCCCTTCTTGACCGCCTTGCGCTTGGGCTTCTTCGACCCACCGGCCGCCGGGGCGGAGGCCACGCCGAGGGAGGCGGGCAGGGAGACCTCCAGCCGCTTGCCGCCGACCTCGACCACCACGGTCTCCCGGGCGCCGGTCTCGTCCTCGTCGGTGGCGGCCGGGGCTGCGGCGTAGGGGGCGATGGTGTTGGTGAACTCGGTCTCGATCCAGCGGGTGTGGACCGCGAACGGGTCGCTGGTGAAGGCCGGATCGGCGACCACGGCCCGGTGGAAGGGGATCGCGGTGGCCATGCCCTCGACCTGGAACTCCGCCAGCGCCCGCGCGGCGCGCTGGAGGGCCTGGGTGCGGGTGGCGCCGGTGACGATCAGCTTCGCCAGCAGCGAGTCCCACGCCGGGCCGATCACCGACCCCGACTCCACGCCCGCGTCCAGCCGCACCCCCGGACCGGACGGCGGGGCGAACACGGTCACCGTCCCCGGAGCCGGGAGGAAGTTGCGGCCCGGGTCCTCGCCGTTGATGCGGAACTCGAACGAGTGGCCCCGCAGCGGCGGATCGTCGTACCCGATGGCCTCACCATCCGCGATACGGAACATCTCCCGCACCAGGTCGATGCCCGAGACCTCCTCCGTCACCGGGTGCTCGACCTGGAGACGGGTGTTGACCTCCAAGAACGAGATCGTCCCGTCCGTCCCCACCAGGAACTCCACCGTCCCCGCGCCGACGTATCCGGCTTCCTTGAGGATGGCCTTCGAGGCGCGGTAGAGGTCGGCGTTCTGCTCTTCGGTCAGGAACGGCGCCGGGGCTTCCTCGACGAGTTTTTGGTGGCGTCGCTGGAGGGAGCAGTCACGGGTGGAGACCACGACCACGTTGCCGTGGGTGTCGGCCAGGCACTGGGTCTCCACGTGGCGGGGCTTGTCCAGGTAGCGCTCGACGAAGCACTCGCCGCGGCCGAAGGCGGCGACGGCCTCGCGGACGGCCGAGTCGTACAGCTCCGGCACTTCCTCCATCGTGCGCGCGACCTTCAGACCACGCCCGCCGCCACCGAAGGCGGCCTTGATCGCGATCGGCAGCCCGTGCTGCTCGGCGAACGCCACGACCTCATCCGCCCCGGAGACCGGGTCGGGGGTGCCCGCGACCAGGGGGGCTCCGGCGCGCTGGGCGATGTGGCGGGCCGCGACCTTGTCGCCGAGGTCGCGGATGGCCTGCGGGGGCGGGCCGATCCAGGTCAGCCCGGCGTCCAGGACGGCCTGGGCGAAGTCGGCGTTCTCCGAGAGGAAGCCGTAGCCGGGGTGGACGGCGTCGGCGCCGGACTCGGCGGCCGCGGCCAGCACCTTGGCCTGGTCCAGATAGCTGGCGGCCGGGGTGTCACCGCCCAGCGCATAGGCCTCGTCCGCCGCGCGCACATGAACGGCGTCCCGGTCCGGATCGGCGTAGACGGCAACGCTCGCGATCCCGGCATCCCGGCAGGCACGGGCAACACGGACAGCGATCTCGCCACGATTGGCGATGAGCACCTTCTGCATGCTCTCTCTTCCCTCTTCAGAAGTTGCCGTCCGGCAGGACGGTCACGTTGCTATCCCAGGGCCCGCTTGAGGAAATCCAGTACCACGCTCGCGTAGCCTTCAGGATCACTTTGCAGCCCGAGCAGGTGCTCGGCTCCCGGGAGGACGTGCGTCTCGGCCTGGGCATAGCGCTCGGCCAGCGCGTCCACCGAGGAGGGCGGCACGATCGCATCGTGCTCGCCCGACATGAACAGGAGTGGGATCTTGGCGAACTTGCCGGTCGTGGGCGGTGGCCATTGGGCGCGCAGCATGGCGGGCCCCAGGGCGCACAACGTGCGGGTCACCACGGAACGGGACGGTTCGCCGCTCAGCACGGGCGGCATCGGCAGCGCCTCCGCCTCCAGGTACTTGCGCAGCAGCGGCGGGACGTCGTGCCCCGGGCCGCTGTCGCACACCAGCGCGTCGAACTCGAAACCCTCGTGGGTCAGCGCCCACATGGCCGAGAAGCAGGAGAAGGAGAAGCCGTAGACGGCGATGCGCGCCGTGCCGTACCCCTGCTTGTCGCGCAGCCAGGACACCACCTTGGTGACATCGCCCGCGAACCGGTCGCCGAGCCCGAACAGCGCCCGGTCGTCGCTGCTGGCCCCGTGGTTGCGGTGGTCGAACAGGCAGACCGTGTACCCGGCGTCGTGCAGGAACTTGGCGTGGCCGAGGCTGTGGTCCTTGCCCGCGCCCATGCTGTGGCCGAGCACCACGACCTTCTCCGTGGAGCCGGGGCAGAGCCAGGCGTGCACCCGTTTGCGGCGGGCGAACGGGATCTCCAGGTCGGTGCAGGGCAGCCCGTGGTCCCGGGGGTGTTCCCGCTGGGTCCGGTTGCGCGGATGGAAGGCGAGATACGCCAGCGAGGCCCCGTACAGCGGGGCTATCGGCAGCGCCGCGACCGCGAGGGCGCGGGACCCCCGCGAGGGTGGCCGCACCGGCGTCCGGGGTGGCTCGGGCATCGGCGTCCTCCGGGAGGGGGTGGAGTGTCCGTCGGCGGTCAGGGCGGTCTCGTCTCGGTCGGTGCCGTGCGGGTGGGCAGAGGGGCGGGTACGTAAGGATGACGGCTACGCGGGGGTAGGGGCGGTCACCCGCACCCCCCGGCGTGGCCCTGGTCGCCGGACCGGGCGGCCACGAAGTCCGCGTCGGCCGGTGGTCCGGGCGTGGTGGGGGGAGCGGGGGGCGGCGCGGCGCGGGAGCGGACCGCCCCGGCGAACGCCGGGAGCCGGTCCACGCCCCAGTACTTGTCGTAGCCGAGGGTGAAGAACGGCACGCCGAACGCCCCGTCCCGGCTGAGGTCCAGCAGCGCCCCGAGCCCGCGCCCGGCACGCAGTTCCGGGTCGTCGGCGGCGTGGGCCATCCGCTCCGCCGCCTCGTCCGGAAAACCCAGGCCGGTGGCGATGTCCGCGATGACCTCGCGGTCGCAGACGTCCCGGCCCTCCTGCCAGCGGGCCCGGTAGACCCGCTCGATGTACGCGGGGGCGCACCCCGCGTCCAGCGCGTGAAAATACGCCAGATGCGGTACCTCCCAGACCGGGTCCCGATCCACCGGCCAGGTGACGGCGAGGCCGCGGTCGATCGTCAGACGGCGCACGTCCTGAAGGATATAGAGGTGCTTGTCGCGTGACATCGCCGTGTACGGAAAGGACCGCCGGTGCTCGGCCATGCGGCGCTCGCCGTCCGCGTCCGGCTCCCACCAGGGGTGCCATTCCACCACCTGTGCGACATCCGGAAAGCGGTCCATCAGATCACGGTAGGCGATCCAGCTGTACGGGCTGCGGAAATTGAAATAGAAGCGCGGCACCCTACTGCGCCTGGCCGTCATGTCCGTCCCCCTTCACCGGGGCCGTTCGGATCGCTCCGACCGCCACCCGCTCGCTCACTCGCTCAAATCACGATGCCACCGTCGACCTGGAACACCGCTCCGGTCACGTACTCCGCCCCGACCAGGTACGCGACCATGTCGGCGACCTCCTCCGGGCGGCCGAAGCGGCGCAGCGGGATGCTCTGCTCCGCCTCCTTGCGCACACTCTCGGACAGCGCCGCGGTCATATCCGTCTCCACGAAGCCCGGCGCGACCACATTGGCCCGGATGCCGTACCGTCCGACCTCCTTGGCGAGCGATTTGGTGAAGCCGATGATCCCGGCCTTGGAGGCCGCGTAATTCGACTGTGCCGCATGGCCGTGCACGCCCGCCACCGAGGAGATGTTGATGATGCATCCGGACTTGCGTTTCATCATGCCGAATACCACCGAACGGCATATGTGGTACGTGCCGTCCAGGTTGACTTCCATGACGCCCCGCCACTCCTCGTCCTTCATCAACAGCAGCGGATTGTCCCGCGCGATGCCCGCGGACACCACCGCGACGTCGATGGGGCCGAGCCGGTTCTCGGTGAACGCCACGAGGTCGCGCACCGCGTCCGCGTCCCGTACGTCCGTCTGCCGGCCGACCACCCGGCCGCCGCCGAGCCCGGCCGCCTCCGCCTCCAGGGCGCGGGCCGCGTCGGGGCTGGACTGGTGGCAGAACGCCACGTCGAAGCCGTCCCGGGCCAGCCGCAGCACGGTCGCGCGGCCGATGCCGCGGGAGCCGCCGGAAACGAGGGCCACCTTGGTGTGCACGTCGGACATGGTGTTACGTCACCTCTCCTGCCGGGGCCTTCAGTTCGGCCGCCGGACGCATCGTCATCACCAGCCGCCCGACGGAGAGCACGGTCGCGTCCCCGACCAGGCTCTCCCCCTCGAACATGTACGTCTCCCCGACCTGCCGGGCCAGCCGGACGTGGTGTTCCACCACGTCGCCGGGGAGGACCGGGCGGTGGTATTCGGCGTCGGTGACCCCGCCGAGCAGCATCGCCATCCCCTCCAGCACATCCGGATTGGGTTCCTCCCAGGCCACCAGCACCCCCGCCACATGGCACCAGGATTCGAGGAGCACCGTCCAGGGGTAGTGGTACGCCTCCTCGGGCGCGTCGTCGGGTACGGCCTCGTACCAGGGTTCGTTGCAGGTGACGGCCTTGAGCCCGGAGGCGCGCTCGCCCGGGACCAGCTCGGTGACCCGGTCGACCAGCAGCATGGGGTAGCGGTGCGGCAGCACCCGCTTGATCTGGTCCACGGTGATCATCCGGTGGCCTCCCGTTCGGCAGGGGCCGTGAAGCGCAGCCGGACGCGGGCGGCGAGCCCGCGCTCCGTGGTGGCCTCGGCCCGGCAGCGCCAGGCGCCCGTGGCGTCGTCCCGTAACCAGCTGAACGCACAGCTCAGGGTGGAGCCGGGGAAGACCGGGCCGAGGAAGCGGGCGGACTCGACCGCCGCCAGGGCACTCCCCGGCTCGGGCAGCGTGGCGAGGGCGCCGTGCTGGACGTACTCGACGACGCACACCCCGGGGAAGATCGGGAAGCCGGGGAAGTGACCGGCGAACACCTTCTCCGTGCCGCCGACCACGACCACGCACCGGGCGGGCCGCTCCCCCGGCACCCCGGGGTCGACCACCTCCACGGTGCCGTCGACCGGTCCGCACGCGGTCGCCGTCACCTCACTTCTCCAGCTTCGACGCGAGCAGGTCGTGCACCTTCCGGAGGGTGGTGATGCTCTTCATCTCCTTCTCCTCCAGCTTCACCGCGTACTTCTTCTCCAGCTCGACCATGACCTCCAGGGCCATGAGCGAGTCGACGCCGAGATCCTTGACGAAGTCGGCCTCGTCGGTCACCTCCTCCTCTTCCACATCGAGGACTTCCGCGACGAAGGTGCGCAGTTCGTCGAGGTCCAGCGCGGCGGTGGCGTCGGCCATGGGGGTTCCTTCCGGTCTCGGGGCTCAGGGGGCTTGCGGGGTGATCAGCGCGGGGGGCGATTCGACCGGGACGGTCGCCGCGTCCGCCGCGATCCGGCGGATCATTCCGGTCAGCTGGCGTCCCGGGCCCAGCTCCACGAACCGGGTGCAGCCCAGCTCGCCCGCGAGGGTCCGGACGGTCTCCTCCCAGCGCACCGGGCTGGTGAGCTGGGCGAGTTCGCGGTCCCGCCACCGCTCGCCGCCGCGGTGGGGCGTCGCGTCCACATTGGCGACGACGGGGGTGTGCGCGGGCGCGAACTCCACGGCGGCCAGGGCCGTGCGCAGCTCGTCCGCGGCGGCGGCCATCAGCGGGCTGTGGAACGCGCCGCCGACGGCGAGCCGGATCACCTTGCCCCCGCTGTCCGCGGCCAGTGCGGCGAGCCGGTCGACGCCCTCGGCGGTGCCGGAGACGACGAGGTTGCCCGGCGCGTTGATATTGGCGACCCAGACCTCCGGTCCCTCCGCCCGCACCCGGCCGGTCAGTTCGTCCACGGTTCCGGCGTCGAGCCGGACGACGGCGGCCATCCTGCCGGGCGTGCGCTCGGCGCTGCGGCGCATGGCGCGGCCGCGGGCGGCGACCACCCGCGCCGCGTCGGCGAGCGGCAGCGCCCCGGCCGCGTACAGGGCGGTGTACTCGCCGAGGCTGTGCCCGGCGCACGCGGCCACCTCGCCCGTCAGCCCGGCGGCGGCCGCCTCGCGGTGGACGATCACCTGGTACGCGAAGACGGCGAGCTGGGCCAGGTCGGTGCGGCGCAGCGTGTCGTCGTCGGCCGTCAGCAGCAGCTCCCCGACGTCGACCCCGGTGTGCTCGGAGATCTCGGCCGCCAGCGGCCAGGACGCGGTGTCCCGCCACGCCCGGCCCATGCCCGCCTTCTGGGCGCCCTGTCCGGGGAAGATCAGCGCCGTGCGCACCCCGGCCGCGCCACCGCCGCTCCTTGTGCTCATCGGCCGCTCACCTGGTCCGCAGCAGGGCCGCGCCGACCACGCCGTCCCGGTCGACCGTGGTGACCAGGGCGGGGCCGCCGGGGGCGATCTCGCCGCGCTCGGCGAGCGCGAGGACGGCCGCGATCTGGAAGGCCGCGGAGGCGGCGCAGGTGTCGCCGATCGCGTCGGCCGTCGCCACCCGCAGCGGCTGGTGGCCGCCGAGGACGTCGGCGAGGGCGGCGCGCTCGGCCTCGCCCCCGGCGCCGGGCGCCTGGGAGTCGGCGAGGGCCCGTACCTCGCCGGGGGCGGTGCCGGTGCGGTCCAGCAGCCGCGTCACGGCGTCGGCGAGCGCCGTACGGGCCGCCGCCGGGTCCGCGGCGAAGCCGAACTCCACGCCCGCGACCTCGGCGAGCCCGCCGCGGCCGTGTTCGCGCGCCTCGTCGGCGGTCTCCAGCAGCCACACCGCGGCGCCCTCGCCGAGCACCGCCGTCGCGTCGTCGTCGGCGCGGGTGTGCCACTCCAGCCAGGCGCGGGCGGAGGTGAACTCCTCGACCGCCCCGCACAGCACGGTGCGGGCGCGCCCCGCGCGCTGGAGCCGCAGCGCGTACCGCAGGGTGAGCAGCCCGGCGGCCCTGCCGCCCGCGATGGTGGCGTTGGGGCCCTTGAGGCCGTGCCAGATGGCGGACTGCCCGGCGGCGCAGTTCATCACCGTGTTGGGGAACCGGGCCGGGTCCACGAAGAAGGGCTTGGCGCTGACGAGCGAGTCACGGGTGAAGTCCATGATGGACTGGGCGCTTCCGGTGCTGGTGCCGAGCGCGAGACCGGTGTGCTCGCCGACGCCGGGGAGCCGCCCGGCCCCGTCACCGGTCTTCTCCTCCCGCTCGCCGGAGAGCAGATGGCGGATCGCGGTGACGGCGAGGCCGGTGACCCGGTCCATGGAGCGGGTGTTCTTCCGGCCGAGGATCTCCCGGATGTGGAAGTCCGGCACGAGGCACGCCTCGCGGAACGGCACCGACCACTCCTCGGGGTCCAGCGGCTTCCCGGTGCCGCGGCCGGACCCCAGTCCGCTGCTGAAGTCCGCGGCCCGCAGCCCCAGGGGCGATACGGCGGTCCAGGCGGAGATGACCGGGCCGACCGTGGCGGGAGCGTTGACCATCGGTACTCCTTCGGTAGTGGCCCGGGGGCCGGACGGGGTGCTCACAGGAACCACACCTGTTCGTAGGAGGGCCATCGCGCGGCGAGCCCGTGCGCCTCGATCACCTGGACTCCGGGCAGCAGCCGGTCGGCGGCGGTGCGCCCCAGCGCGGTCAGGTCGGGCTCCTCGACCAGCACGGTCACCCCGGCGTCGAGCACCTTCGTCACGGACGCGCGCGGATCGGGCAGGGTGTCGAGGGTGCGCTTGCCGAGGCGCAGCGGCGGCTGGGGCGCACCGGTGCGCACGGCGTAGCCGACGGCGGGTCCGCGCAGCGCCAGATCGCAGCCCCCGCCGCTCTGCCGGTGCAGATCGGGGACGACGTAGAGGGCGTCCGCGAACTGGGTCTCGACCGATCCGCGGTACGCCTTCTCCATGATCAGCAGCCAGCGCGCACGTTCTTGTACGACCTCGCCCGGCATGGTTCAGCACACCCCCATGACCAGGGCCTTGTCCGCCGCCTTGACGTGTTCGGCGAACAGGAACGGGGACCGCTTGCTGACCTGGGGGATCTGGTCGGCCGCGCCCCGGTCGTCGGCGCAGAAGCGGCAGACGTACCAGTAGAGCCGGTCGGGGTGGTCGGCGAGCAGATCGCGGACGATCAGCGCGGTGGACGGATGGCGGCGCTCCAGGTCGGTGAGGTCGCGCGGCTTGGTGTCGCCGAGGGCCGCGCTGGTCAGGCCGGTGGCGTCGCCGCAGGTCCAGATCTGCACCCGGGCGCCGCGGTCGAGCAGCGCGGTGGCCAGCCGGAGCGCCGAGGTGACCAGGTCGCTCTGGTGGGGCGCGCCGAAGAGGTTGAGCAGCACGTCGGTGGCGGGTATGGGCCGGGCCATCAGTGCCACACCGCCCGTACCTGGGGTTCCAGCAGCTTGGCGGCCACGTCGTCCATCTCCACCATGCGGACGTCGGCGGCGAGATCGTCGGCGGGCAGGGCGCGCTGGGCGGCCGAGAAGGTGTCCACCCACACCTCGCCGCCGTCGCGCAGGAACATCTCGATGCCGGGCGCGGCGCCGGGGAGGGCGGCGGTGACGCCGTTCTCGACGAGGAACAGCACCACCCGGTGGCCGTCCCCGGCCAGCCGTACCGCGTCGCCGACGAAGCGCTCGCAGGCGGGCCCGGTCTGCGGGCCGCCGCTCTCGATCAGCAGATGGTCCGTCATGTGAGCAGTTCACCGCCGTCCACGCCGATCACATTGCCGGTGATCCAGGAGGAGTCGGTGCGGGAGAGCAGCGAGACGGCCTCGGCGACGTCCTCCGGGCGGGTGAGCCGCCGGTGCGGGTTGAGGTCCTTGGCGTATTCGGCGAGCCGTTCGCTGTCGGGGATGCGCTCCATGGACGGGGTCGGGGTGACCCCGGCGCGCAGCGCGTTGACGGCGATGCCCGACGGGGCGAGTTCCAGGGCGAGTTGGCGTACGTGGGACTCCAGCGCGGCCTTGGCGGACGAGACGGCGCCGTAGTGGGGCATCACGCGGGCGCCCCCGGCGGAGGTCATCGCGTACACCTTGGAGCCCTTGCGCAGCAGGCCCGCGGTGAACAGGTCCTGGGTCCAGTAGACGAGCGAGTGCGCCATCACGTCGAGCGTCATGTTCATCTGACGGGACGTGAGGCTCCCTTCGCCGTCGGGGGTGACGTACGGCAGCAAGGTGCCGAACGCGAGGGAGTGCACCAGGACGCGCACGCCCTTGCCGCCGGTCAGCTCCTCGAACCTCGGCAGCAGCTCCTCGCGGGTGCGGGCGGAGGCGGCGTTGGCGTTGAAGAAGTGCGCCTCGACGCCGTGCGCGCGCATCTCCTCCTGGGCGACCGCCGCCTTCTGCTGTCCTTCGGTGGTGTCGAAGTGGACGCCGAGGACGCTGACGCCCGCGCGGGCCATCTCGTGCGCGATGGCCAGGCCCATGCCGCTGGAGGCGCCCAGCACCAGGCACCAGGATCCTTCGAGTGAGGTGATCATCGGCCGCTCGCCCTCCGTCGTTCGCGTCGTCCGCTCATCGGCTGCTCGCTTCCGTGCCGCCGGATCCGCCCGGGGTGACCAAGCAGACGGCGGTGTTTCCCTCGGCCGCCGCGGTGACGACGGCGTGTGCGTGGTCCGGCCGGGTCCGCAGGGCGGCGGCGACGCGGGCCATCGGCGCCAGGCAGCCCGCGCCCGCCGGGACGCGTTCGGCCCCCTCGCCCACAGCGTGCGCGACCGCCTCGCCGACCGTCTCGCCGACCGGGGAGCCGTCCAGGACGGCGGTGACGGTCAGCGGGGTGCCCGGCCGGTGGCCGAGGGCGGCGAGCGCGTCCCGCAGCGCCTCCCCCGCCTCCCCGGCGCCGCCGTCCGAGGCGGCGAGGGCGGGCGGCAGGAAGAACGTACGGACACCGACGCGCCCGTACGCCCGTCCGCCGCGCTCCGCGACGGCCGCCGCGGGCTCCAGCAGCAGCGCGACGGCACCGGCCTCCGAGGTGTCCGCCCCCGGCTCGCCCTCCGGCAGCGCCTCCTCGGTCGCCCCGGCGAGCAGCCGGGAGGCGCGGCCCGCGGCGAGGGCGCGGGCGCCGCTCTGGAGCGCCTCCAGGCCCGCGATACGGGGGCTGGTGAGGGTGAGGTTGAAGCCCTTGAGGTCGTGTTCGGTGGCCAGTCGGCTGCCGAAGAGGTTGATGGAGAAGTAGGGCGCGGTGGCCGGGCTCAGCTCCCCGGCGCCCGCTCCGGTGACCGTGCGGTCCATGGCGTGGTGCAGGGCGGTGGCCGCGCTGTTGGTGCCCACCGCGGCGCCGCGGCGCTCGGGTTCGGCCGCCGTCAGGGCGTCCTCGCCCGCGTCGGCGAGGGCGCGCTTGGCGGCGGCCAGCACGTACTGGGAGGCGCTGGGCAGGTACTTGTAGCCGCGGCGGCCCAGCTCGTCACGGAAGTCGAAGCCGTCCGCGGCCACGTCGCCCACCCCGGTGACCAAGAGATCCATCAGCGGGCCTCCGCGAGGACGAGGGAGATGTTGTTGCCGCCGAACGCGTAGGCGTTGACCAGCCCGTATCCGCCGCTCAGCGGGGTGCTCCCGGACGGCAGCGGCACCGCGCACTCCGGATCGGCCGCCCCGACGGGCACGTTCGGCGGCAGGGTGCGGTGGTGCAGCATCAGGGCGGCGGACAGCGCGGCGAACGCGCCCGCCGCGCCGCCGGTGTGGCCGATGAGCGCCTTCAGGCTGTACAGCGGGGCGCGGGGGGCCACCGCGGCCAGCACCCGGCTCTCCACCACGTCGTTGAGGTCGGTGCCGGTGCCGTGCGGCACCACGAAGCCGACCGCATCCCCGCCCGTCTCGCCCGGGCCCGCATCGCCCGCGTCCGTCTCGCCCGCGTCCGTCTCGTCCGCGCCCGCATCGCCCGCGTCCGCGTCGCGCAGCGCCTGGCGCATCGCGCGCTCGATCTGCTCGCCGCCGGGCTCGGGCGCGGTCGCGTGGTGCGCGTCGCAGCTCCAGCCGGTGCCCACGAGGCGCGCGTAGCCGGGCCCGGCGCCCCGTGCGCGGGCGTGCGCGGCGGACTCCAGGACCAGGACGGCGGCGCCCTCGCCGAAGACCGTGCCGCGCCGGTCGGCGGCGAACGGGCGGCAGCGCTCGGGGTCGATGGCGCCCAGCCGGTTGAAGCAGGCGAGCGCGACCCGCGAGTACGCCTCGGCGCCGCCCGCGAACACCACGTCCGCCTCGCCCGAGCGGATCAGGTCGGCGGCGACGGACAGCGCGTAGCCGCTGGCCGAACAGGCGTTGCTGACACACGTGTTGGGGCCGCGCGCGCCGAGCAGGCCGCCGACCACCGAGGCCACCGGGAAGACGGGCGCCCAGCGGCCGGAGTCCGGGGCCTTGCCCGACCACCACGCCTCGTGCAGCTCCGTGTCGCCCATGCCGCTGCTGATCACGACGGCCACCCGGCGCGGATCGACGCTCCCCGGCTCCGCGAACCCCCCGTCGAGCCCCGCGTCCCGGGCCGCCTGCCGGGCCGCCTCGATCGCGAACCGCGAGCCGCGCCCCAGCGGCAGCCCCTCCCACTCCGCGGGCCCGTCCGGCACGTCGGCCTCGGGCACCAGATACATCCGCGGATGGTCCATGCGGGCGAGCGGATCGGGCACCCGGGACGGGGCGGTGCGCGCGGTGTGCATGCCGCGCCAGAAGGCGTCGATGCCCGTGCCCAGCGGGGACAGCGCCCCCACTCCGGTGACCGTGATGTCGTCCATCAGGTGCCGCTCGACTTTCCGGACAGCGCGTCCAGCACCCGCTGGTCGAAGGGGACCAGGTGCCAGTCGCGGCGGTTCTCGATCAGTGCGTAGCCGTGCACGATGCCGCCGGTGGCGGTGAGGGTGAGCGCGCCGTCGCGGACCGCGTAACAGTCCATGCGGGCGGTGTAGGTGAGGTCCTTGAAGATCTCCTCCACCGTGTAGACGGTGTACAGGTCCTCTTCCATCAGCGCCTCGTCGGTGACGCGTATCCAGGAGCGCGGCACGACCGGTATCCACCGGCGGTCGTCCAGCAGCGTCTTGATGGAGATGCCGCGGGACTTCACGAAGCGGTCCTTGGCCTCCTCCATCAGCCGCAGATAGCCGGACATCTGGAGCCGCTCGGTGAAGTGGCAGTAGGGGTAGGCGATGTTCCACTTCCAGGCGTGGGCGTTACGGCCCTCCGTGAGCGCCGCCAGTACGGCGTCCTCGTCGCCGCCCGGCACCGCCGGGGCCGGCTCGGCGGGCGCCCCTTCGCCCAGCCGGTCCACCGTGAACCGGCCGAACTCGCCGGGCGGTTCGGCGGGCCCCGCCAGATACGAGTCGGCGCGCAGCGAGACCCTGACCTTGGCGGTGACGGCCTTGAGGACGGAGCCGTCGCGCACGACCCGGAGGGTCACCCGGAAGGCGAGCGCCGTATCGCCGTCGGAGGTGTGCGGCACCACCTCGGCCTCGGCGTCGTCGTCCATGTGGAAGGCGTGCAGGATGCGGCTGTCCAGCGCCACGATGTCCAGCCCGAGGCCGTGTTCCTCGTACAGCCGGCGGGCGGGCGCCCCGCAGCGGGCGAAGTGGACCAGCACCGCCTCCTCGATGAGGTAGTTGACGTGCTTGAAGCCGATCCACGTGCAGATGTTGGAGCCCTCGTACCGCGGACGCAGCCGCACCGTGGTGGTGTCGGCCAGCAGGGCCTTCGTCGACATCGGCGGGGCGGCGGCTCTCATCAGGTGCACTCCATCGCTGAATTCGCTGAATTCGCAGAAACCACGGAAATCGCTGAAAACTCGGAGACCTCTGAGGTCTCGGAAGGGGGCGCGCCCGGCCCGCGCAGCAGCAGCCCGGCCACGGCGTCCGCCGTGTCGTCGCCGCTGGTGATCAGCGCCTCGCCCGCCCCGGCTCCGGCCCCGGCCGCATCCGTGCCGAGCCAGCCGACCGCGGCGGCGCACTGGAGGACGCCGAGCGCGCCGGAGGCGCGGCCGACGGCGGTGGTGACGTCGTGGCGCGGCACGGCCGGGGGCACGGGTACGCCGACGTCGGCACCCGGCTCCTCGTAGCGCTCCGGGGTGAACCAGACGCCCGGCCCCTCGCCGCCCTCCGGCAGCAGCGCCCGGACGCAGCCCGCGAGCCCCGCCCGGCGCTCGTACGGCCCCAGGACGGCGACGGCGCGCGCCCCGCGCTCCTCCGCCCAGTGCGCGCCCTCCACGACGAGGGCGGCCGCGCCGTCCAGCAGGTCGTCGGCGGGGCGGGCGAGCAGGTCCTCCACGACGGCGTTGTGGGTCTCGACGCCGACGACGAGGGCGCGGCGGACGCGGCCCGCGGCCACGAGCGTCGCGGCCCAGTGGACGGCGTCGAGACCGGACGTCGGCCCGTTGCACAGCATCAGGTTGGGGCCGCGCAGCCCGTGCCGGATCGCGACCCAGGAGGCGATCACGTTGCTGGAGGCGTTGGGCAGGCTCATGGGGCTCAGGGAGCGGGCCGAATCCTCGGCGATGGCGGCTGCGGTGAGGCACGCGGTGTCGAGGTTGCCCAGGTTGGAGCTGGCCACGACGCCGACGGTGTCGCCCGGCACGGTCAGCTCCCCGCCATCGGCGCTGTCGGCGGGGACGAGGGCGGCGTCGCGTAACGCGTCGAGCGCGGCGCACAGGGCGAGTTGGGTCGCCCGGTCCTTGTAGCGGTGCCCGCGGCGGCCGATGCGGGCACCGGTGTCGAACGGCCCAGGCGCGCACCCGGGGGCGTGCGCGCCGCGCAGCAGCGCGTCAGGGGTGTCCGCGCCGGGCAGGGCCAGCCCGACCCCGGAGACGACGACGGTGCCGGGCGCGCGCAGCGCATGGAGTGCGTGGAGCGCGTTCATCGGGATGCCCTCTCCACTATGGCGACGGCGTTGACCCCGCCGAACCCGAACGCGTCGATCTGGGCGAACCGCAGCCCCTCCACATCGGCCGGGTAGGGCTCCCGGACGAACCGGAAGTCCGCCGCCTCGGGCAGCGGGTCGGTGAGGCCGAGGGTCGGCGGAACCCGGCCCGACGTCAGCGACTTCAGCGCGACGATCAGGCTGACCAGGCCCGAACTGCCCGAGGTGTGGCCGGTCATGGACTTGATCGCGGTCATCAGCGGCGTCGTCACATCGGGGCCGAAGACCTCGGCGATGGCGGTCGCCTCCGCGCTGTCGTTGAGGTGCGTACCGGTGCCGTGCAGCAGCACCAGGTCGATCTCGCCGGGGGTGACGCCCGCCCGCTGCTGGGCCTCGTGCACCGCCCGCACGATGCCCTGCGCGTCGGGCGCGGTGACATGGCGGGCGTCGCAGTTCATGCTGACGGCGCGCAGTCTGCCGAGCGCGCCGGAGCGCGCGCCGTACTCCTCCCGGCGCAGCACCACCGCGGCGGCGCCGTCGCCCATCAGCACCCCGCGGCGCTCCCGGTCGAACGGCCGCACCCGGTCGGGCGGTTCGGCGTTCACCCGGTCCAGCAGCCCGTACATGGACTCGGTGAGGGTGTCGACACCGGCCACGATCACGGTGTCCTCGGCGCCGGTGGTCAGCAGGTCGCTGCCGAGCGCCAGCGCGTACAGCGAGGCCGAGCACGCCCCCGCGAAGGTGTGGGTGCGCTCCGCGCCGAAACGTTCGCGCAGCGCGGTGCCGAAGTGCAGCCGCCCGCCGGTGTCGAACGCGGTGCCGTCGCGCCAGGCCAGCTCCGCCGAGCGCAGCTCGCGCAGCCCGGTGCCGACGAGGACGGGCACCCCGCTCAGGTCCTCGCCGAGCCCGGCCTGCCGCGCCGCCTCCCCGACGGCGCGCAGCAGCCAGGCGGTGGCCCGGCCGGGCACGTCGGCGCCGGGGCCCGGCCGGTCGTCGATCTCGTACGCGTGCCGCCCCCGGTAGCGGTCCGGGTCGAAGCCGCGCAGTTCACCGAGTCCGCTGGTGCCCGCGCACAGGGCCGAGAAGACCTCGTCGACGCCCTCGCCCACACTCACCACGGCGCCCGCGCCGGTCACCAGCTGACTCATGGCCTTAATTCCAGTCCGTGCCGCGCTTGCCGAAGATCACGACGGCGTTGTTGCCGCCGAAGGCGAGCCCGTTGTTCTGTACGACCCGCAGCTCGGCGTCCACGGCCTCGTTCGGTACGACGTCGAGACCGCACTCCGGGTCGGTCTCCACGTGGTTGATGGTCGGCGGGATGAACCCCTCGGTGAGGGCCAGCGCGCAGGCGATGGAGGCGAGCGCCCCCGCGGCGCCCATGGAGTGGCCGATCATCGACTTGATGGACACGGTGCGCGGCGGGGCGGCGTCGCCGAAGACCTGGCGGATGGCTCGGGCCTCGGTGATGTCGTTGGCCCGGGTGCCGGTGCCGTGCGCGGAGATGAAGTCGACCTCCTCCGGCTTGATCCGGGCGTCGTCCAGGGCGAGCCGCATGCAGCGGGCCACGCTGTCCTGGTTGGGGGCGACGGGGTGGTCCGCGTCGCAGTTGAGGCCGTAGCCGAGGACTTCGGCGTAGATGCGGGCGCCGCGGGCCAGCGCCGATTCCAGGCTCTCCAGGACGAGGACGCCCGCGCCCTCGCCGGTGAGGATGCCCTTGCGGTCCTTGTCGAAGGGCTGGCAGCGCTCGGGCGCTATCGTGCCCAGCCGGTAGAAGCCGGTGAAGGTCTTGCGGCACAGCGCGTCGGCGCCGCCGCACAGGGCGACCTCCACGTCCCCGCCGCGGATCGCGTCGTAGCCGTAGCCGATGGCGTAGTTGCCTGCCGCGCACGCCGTGGGGAGGGTCACCGCCTCCGTCCGGCTCAAGCCGAACTCCTCGGCGATGACGGCCGAAAGCCGCCCGGCGGGCACCCGGCGGGCGACGATGGGGTCCATCCGCTCGGGCCCCAGGTCGACTTCCGTCTCGACCAGTTGGTCCAGGTCGCCCGACTCCCCGTCGGTGGTGCCGATGGAGATCAGGGACGGGGCGGCGCGCAGCGCGTCCTCCGCGATACCGGCGTCGGCCACCGCCATGCGGGCCGCCGCCACCGAGAACTGGCTCGCCCGGCCCAGGTTCCCTATGTCCAGATTGCGGATCCACCGCCCGGGTTCGAAGTCCGGGACCTCGCACGCCATCGCGTGCTCGAAACCCTCGGTGTCGAACGCGGTGACGGGCCGTGCCGCGCTCTTCCCCGCGCGCAGTCCGGCGAGGAATTCCGCGGCGCCGATGCCGATGCCGGACACCGCCCCGAGGCCGGTGACGACGACCCTGCGACCCGACTCACCACGCATATCGCCCTGCCTTCCGAGGAGTCCGCCGAGGGTTCCGTCACCAGCCGGCCGCGTCGGAAACAACCTCGTAGACGCCCTTGAGGTTCACCATCCGGCCCAGCTCGGACTGGTCGATGACCACGTTGAACGTTTTTTCGAGCGCCGCAAGTATTTCAATGGCACGCAGCGAATCCGCGTCATGCTCTTCTTTGAAGAGACTGGTCTCCGTGACCTCGTCCGGGTCGATCTCAAGGATATCCGTGACGATTTCCTTGATGGTTTCCCGACGCTCTTCGACGATGGCGGCCATTACCGCGCACCTCCATTTTCGGCATGGGCAAAGCGACGACTGCCGATGACGCTATGCGGCGGTTCGGGGGGCGACAAGCCCAGAGTCCACTACCTGTCACACCGCCCGTGAACCCAACCGCACGACAACCACGGCTGTCATAAAGCTGCACTACGCAGCCGGTTACCGGAACGTCAGGATGCCCAATCTGCAGCAAGCTGCCACGGTGATGCCCGCAGACCGCGCAAATCGGCCTGAACCCGACTACCCGACTACCCGTCACAGCAGTCGACTAGTCGCGCTCCGCCTCCATGAGCCCCGCGCGCACGGCCCGCACCCCGGCCTGGAAGCGCGACTCCACGTTCAGGTCCCGCATGATGTCCGCCACGTAGCGCCGGTACGTACGCACCGAGAGCCCCAGCTTCCGGGCGGCCGCGTCGTCCTTGTAGCCCTCGGCCATCAGCGTCAGCACCTCGCGCAGCACCCGGCCGCGCGCCCCGCCCTCGAAGGACAGCGGCCGCATCGGGCGCTGCGCGGTGTCCCACATCCCGCACAGCAGCCGGTGCAGCATCGCGGCCACCGTCGAGTTCTGGATCATCGAGGCGCGGGAGCCGCCGGGGTCGCCCGGGGAGCGCTCGGGCGCGATCACCGCCGCCCCGTCGACCACCACCAGCTCCTGCCGCGCGGAGCCGCACACCCGCACCTCCAGCCGCGGCACCGTGCCGACCGTGCGCTGCCACATCACCCCGCGGATCACCCGCGGCGGGCACAGCATCCGGATCCGCACGCCCTTGCCGGACAGCTGCGCGAGCGTCTGCGCGACCAGCCGCGCATGGTCCTCGCAGGTGACCTCCGGCAGGCTCCAGATCACGTCACGCTGGGCGCGCAGCACCAGCCGTGCCACCCATCCCGCCACGACCTCGCCGTCCACCGGCAGTTCCGCGGTCGCCGAGGCGAGCACTCCGCGGCGGTGGTGGGTCACGGCGGACTCGATCAGCCGTAACGCCTGGCCAAGGGCCTCCTCCAGGTTGTCCGACCTGGCTTCCGGCTCCATGCGAACCGCTCTCCTTGTGCCCGTCGCGCCGTCAATACCGTCGATACCCTCAATAGGCGTACGGTCATTTGGTTGAATTCCAAAATGGCTCAAAGGACACCCCCCGTTCCCCGATCGAGGCACAGTAACGAGCCATCTGCCGAAACGGCAAGGAACATCATGGCTCAACGGGCCGTCAACGGGGTAAATACCATCACCCTTCAGCGGAGGAAGACCCTCCAACGGGGTCAAGGGGCTGCGCCCCGGCTCGGCAGATTGGTAACTTCCTCTTTGAGCCAGCAAGCCTTGAGCCAGCAAGCCGTCCCTTGCCGTACGAACGCGGACCCCCCACCCTTCAGTGGTCCCCGAAAGGCGCCGCCCCCATGGCTGCACAGAACACCGCGATCACCGACACGGCACCGGCCGGCGCCCCGCAGTCGCCCACCGGCCGCCAATGGCTCGCTCTCGCGGTGCTGGTCTTCTCCCAACTCGCGGTTTGGCTCGACAACACCGTTCTCAACGTCGCACTCAAGACACTGGCCGACCCGGACGAGGGGCTCGGCGCCAGCCCCAACCAGCTCCAGTGGAGCATCAGCTCCTACACGCTGGTCTTCGCGGTGCTCCTCTTCACCGGCGGGGTGCTCGCCGACCGCTACGGCCACCGCAATCTGCTGCTCACCGGCATGCTCGTCTTCGGCGGCGCCTCCGCCTGGGCCGGGTACGCGGGCTCGGCCACCGAACTCATCGTCGCCCGCGGGGCGATGGGCGTCGGCAGCGCCCTGATCATGCCAGCCACGCTCGCGCTGATCGCCCAGGTCTTCGACGAACGGCACCGCGCGACCGCCATCGCCATCTGGTCCGGCTCCAGCGGCATCGCGATCGCCACCGGGCCGATGCTCAGCGGAGCGCTGCTCGACCACTTCTGGTGGGGGTCGGTCTTCCTCGTCAACGTGCCGATCGTCGTGCTGTGCGTGGCCGGTTCGCTGGTGTTCCTGCCCGGCGCGGCCGCCAAGGTGCGGCAGAAGTTCGACCCGCTGGGCGTGGTGCTCTCCACCGTCGGCCTCTTCGCCATCGTCTGGGCCGTCATCGAGGGCGGCCACCGCAACGACTGGAACGATCCGGCCATTCTCGGCGCGTTCGCCGTCGGTGCGGTCCTCGTCCTGGTGTTCGTCCTGGTCGAACTGCGGGTCGACAACCCCAGCTTCGACGTCCGGCTCTTCCGCAACAGCCGGTTCACCGGCGCGAGCGTGGCCGTGATGCTGACCTTCTTCGGCCTCAACGGCTCGATGTACTACACGAGCTTCTATCTCCAGGGCGTCCACGGGCAGACCCCGCTGGAGTGCGGGCTGTCCATCGCCCCCGTCGCGATCGGCGTGCTGCTGGGCGCGCCGCTGTCGGCGAAGCTGGTGCGGGCGTACGGGGTGCGCCGCGTCGTCACCGTCGCCATGCTCATCGCCACGACCGGCTTCTTCGCGTACGTCTTCCTCGACGAGCACAGCGGACTGGGCCTGTTCTGGGTCTTCCTCATCCTCCAGGGGCTCGGCATGGGCGCCGCCGTCGCCCCCACCACCGAGGCCATCATGTCCGTCCTGCCCTCCGACCGCACCGGCGCCGGGTCCGCCGTCAACAACGCGATGCGGCAGATCGGCGGCGTCCTCGGGGTCGCCGTCCTCGGCTCCATCCTGGCCGGTGTCTACCGCGGCGAGATCAGCCCCAAGCTGGACGATCTGCCGCCGGGCGCCGCCGGAGCGGCCGAGGAGTCCCCCGAGGCCACCCGGCTGATCGCCGGTCGGCTGCGGATGCCGCGGCTGTCCGACTTCGCCGACCAGGGGTTCGTGCACGCCATGCACGTCGCCGCCGTGATCGGGGCGATCGCCGCGGCGGTCGGCGCGGTCATCATCTGGTGGACGTTCCGGCGGGCGACGTACGCCGAGGGCGCCCGCTGACGCCCCGTGATCCTTTCCTTGCCTCCCCGGGGGTACGGGCATAGCCTCCCGGCACAACGTCCGTATTCCGGAAGGCTGTTCCCATGCGTACAGCGGTCATCACCGCGGCAGGCGAGGTCGAGTTAAGACGGATACCCGTGCCCGACGTCGGGGACTCGGAAGTGCTGGTGCGCATCGCGGCGTGCGGCATCTGCACCATGGAGGCCAACCTGTACGCCGGGCGCATGGCCGTCTACCCGGCCGCCGCCGGACACGAGATCTCCGGCTGGGTCGAACGCGTCGGCGCCACCGCCGCCGGCCTGGAGGACATGCCCGCCGTCGGCTCCCTCGTCACCCTCGACGGCCTCCCCCGCTGCGGCGCCTGCCGCGCCTGCCGCCGCGGCCAGTCCGCCATCTGCGTCGCCCTCCAGGGCCGGGTGCGCGAGGCGGACGGCGCGATCGCCATGGGCGCCGGACTCGCCGACCACATCGTGCTCCCCGCCTCCCGCGTCTGGTCGGTCGGCGACACCGACCCGGCGGTCGCCGCCATGGGCGAACCGCTCGCCTGCGTCGTCCACTCCCTGCGCCGCGGCGGCTTCCGCGCCGGGGACCGGGTGACCGTCATCGGGGCCGGGTACATGGGCCATCTGCACCTGGCCGTGGCCCGCGAGCTGGGGGCGCGCGGGGTCGCGGTCGTGGAGCGCGACGAGGAGCGCCGCACGGCGGTCGCGGCGGCCGGTGCGGACGCTGCCGTACGCCCCGAGGACGTCGCCCAACTACCCGCCGCAGACGTCGTGTTCGTCACCATCGCCAGCGCCGAGTGCATCGCCGCCGCGCTCGCTGCCGTGGCCGACGGCGGAACGATCGTCCTCTTCGGCGGCGCCCCCGACGGCCCGCCCGCCGAGCTCCCGGGATACGAGGTGCACCGCCGCCAGCTCACGGTGACGGGCTCCTTCAGCCACGAACCGGCCGACTGGCGCACGGCCGCCGAACTCCTCCGCGGCGGCTCCCTGGCGCCCCGCCTGGAGGGACTGGTGACGGCGCGGTACGGACTGGACGAGGTGGAGAAGGCCCTCAAGCAGGCATCGGAGACCCCGGTGTACCGCGTGGTCGTCACCCCATAGCCCCTGGCTGCCCCGCGGCCCACGCCCCGTTCCCGCGACACCGGACATACGGCCCACCCACCCGGCACCGGACCCGTCGCCCGTACCCACCCGCCGGAGCGGGCGCGCCTCCGGCGAACGGGGGGGGCACGCCCCGCCACCCTGCACCGGAAACGCGCCCCGCCACCTGTCACGCAACCCCGCCACCCGACACCAAGCACGCACCCCCGCCACGCAGCACAGAGCACGCGGCACCGGGCACGCGGCAGCGCCCCCGAGGGCCGGGGCGGCGCCCGTGCCACACGCGGCAGGGGCGGGGTCCAGGGGCGCAGCCCCTGGTTCGGGAAGGGGCGGGGTGGGGAACGACAACCGAAAGGACCACCTTGCGCATCGGCGTCCAGCTCCACCCCCAGCACACCGGCATCCAGGAACTCCGCGCCGCCTGGCGGCAGGCCGACGCCCTCGGCGTCGACTCGCTGTGGACCTGGGACCACTTCCTCCCGCACACCGGCGACCCGGACGGCACCCACTACGAGTGCTGGTCGCTGCTGTCCGCGATGGCGGTCGAGACCCGGCACGCCACCATCGGCCCCCTCGTCACCTGCACCGCCTTCCGCAATCCGCACCTGCTCGCCGACATGGCCCGCACCGTGGACCAGCTCAGCGGCGGGCGGCTGGTGCTGGGGCTGGGCGCGGGGTGGTTCGAGGCCGAGCACACCGAGTACGGCATACCGTTCCCCGGTCCGGCCGGGCGCATGGACGCGTTCGCCGCCTCGGTGGCGGCCGTCAAGGAGCGGCTGGCCAAGCTCAACCCCGGCCCGGCGGGACCGCTTCCGCTGCTGATCGGGGGCGCGGGGCGGCGGCGCACCCTGGAGCTGGTGGCCCGCGAGGCGGACTGGTGGAACTGGTACGGCTGGGCCGCCACCGACCCCGTGGCTGAGTTCCGGGAGCTGAACCGGGCCCTGGACGAGTGGTGCGAGCGGGTCGGCCGCGACCCCGGCCAGGTGGCCCGTACGGTCATGGTCAACCCGGACCAACTGCCGCTGGCCGAGGGGTTCGCGGAGGCGGGGGCGGTGCACCTCGTACTGTCGCTGCCCGCCCCGTACGACCTGGGGGCGGTCGAGAAGCTGCTCGCGATGCGCGCCGCGATCACCCCATGAGCCGCGAGCCCCTGGGGCACCGCTTCACCCTGCTCATGGGCGCCCTGCTGGTCTCCACCCTCGGCAACGGCCTGTGCTTCCCGTTCACCGCGATCTACATCAGCGGGCTGCTGGACCTCGGCGCCCGGGCCGCGGGCGGGTACTTCATCGCGATGGCCGTGGCCAGCTTCGCCGCGGCCCTCGTCGGCGGCCCGCTGGCCGACCGGCGCGGGCCGCACCGGGTGGGGGTGCTGGGTGCGGCGGCGCTCGCCGCCGGGTACGGGATGCTGGCCCCGGCCGACACCACCTCCCTGGTGCTCGCCTCGGGGGCGTGCGTGGGCGTGGGCTTCGGGCTGTTCTACGCGTCGATCGTGGGCGTCGTGGACGCGGCCGTTCCGGAGAGCGGCCGCCGCACCGCGTTCTCCATTCGGCACATCGTCAACAACGTCGGCATCGGGGTGGGTTCGGTGGCCGCGGGGCTCGCGCTCCAGGGCGCGCACACCCCGACCGGCACCCTCCGCGGGCTGTACCTGGCCAATGCGCTGGCCGCGCTCCCCCTGATCGCGGCGATCTGGTACGTACGTCCTCGCAATACGGAGCAGGCCGCGCCGGTGGAGGCCGCGGCCGCCGACGGGACCACGTACCGCGCCCTCCTCCGCGCCCGCCCCATGGCGCTGCTGATCGTCGCCCAGGCCCTCTTCGCGATCGTCGGGTTCACCCAGATCGAGGCCACGGTGCCGCTGCTCCTGCACGACGACATGGCCGTCACCCTGGGCTGGGTGAGCACCGTCGTGGCGGCCAACTCCTTCGCCCTGGTCGCCCTCCAGCCACTCCTGAGCCGCTGGCTGGAGCGGCTGCCGGAGACCGTGAGCCTGGCCGCCGGGCCGGTGCTGTGGGTGGCGGCGTTCGCCTGCGGGCTCGGCGCGGCGCTGGCCGGGGACGGGGCCGCGCCGGTCCTCCGCTACGGGCTGCTGCTGGCCTTCGCGGTGATCTTCGCGGCGGGCGAGCTGACGTACTCCTCGGCCTTCTATCCGCTGCTGCTGCGCTGGTCCGGCGAGGCGGCCGTGGGGCGGGCGAGCGCGCTGGCCTCCCTCGCCTGGAACCTGGGCACGGCGACCGGGCCGCCGATCGGGCTGTTCGTGGTGGCCCACCTCTCGGCGACGGGCAGCTGGACCGCGCTCGCGGCCGGTGCCGGGGGCGCGTTCGCGGTGACCGCCGCACTGCACCGGCGCGCGGCGGCCGTCCCTCCCGCGGTCGACCAGGGTGGCTAGGACTTCGGCAGATAGCCGTTGTCGTACGCGTCTTCAGGGGTGACCGTCTTCTCCAACAGCCCCTGGTCGTACATGAAATCGGCCATTCGGGTCCAGGTCTGCGCGTCGTTGACGCCGACCTCGCCCTGGTCCGTCTTCATCATCGGCATCGTGGCCTTGAGGACCGCCATCGCGTTCTTCTTCTGCTTTTCGCCGCGCAGCCCCGGTACGTATTTCTCGCTGAGCTTGATGGTGTCGTCCGGGTTGGCCATCGCGTAGCGCAGCCCGCGCAGCGACGCCGCGACGAACTTCTTCATGTCGTCGCCGCGCTTCTCCAGCACGTCTTTCTTGGCGCCCAGACCGACCCCGACCAGCGGATCGCCCTTGTCGCCGGAGTCGAGCGTAATCGCCCGGACCTCCTTGCCGGCCTCCTCGAAGGAAATGGCGTCGTTGTTCAGATAGCCCATCACGCCCTCGACCTTGTTCCCGGTCAGGGCCGCCTGCTGGGTGAATCCGATGTTCTGGATCTTGGCCTGCTTCGGGGAAAGTCCACCCTCCTTGAGGAGGGCGAGCAGACCGAAATACGTCTCGCCGAAGGGGCCAGGCGTTCCGATTTTGCGGCCCTTGAGGTCGGCCGGTTTCCTGATGTCGGAGTCCTTGGGCACGATCAGGCCCACGGGGTATTTCTGGTAGAAGGTCGCGATGTCCACGACGGGCAGATTCTTGGCGGCGCGCGCCTGGAGCATCTCGTCACCGCCCGCGTAGACGACGTCCTCCTTGCCCGACGTCAGCGCCCCGAAGAGGTCTTCGGACGCGCCGTGGTGACGTAACGTCACCTTCAGTCCGGCGTCCTTGTAGTAGCCCTTCTCGGCGGCCACGTAGAAGGGCGAGAACTGGATGTTCGGGGTGTAGGTCAGCCCTACGGTGATGTTCTTGCCGCCCTTGCCCTCCGCGTCCTTCGGCTCCTCGGCGCATGAGGTCAGGGTGGCTGCGGCCACCACCGACACGAGAGCCGCCCCCAGAACCCGCTGTCTGAGGGCGCCCCTCATGGTCGTCTGCACAGAACGCACGTACTTCTCCTCGAGAATCGACTCGTGAATCGGATGCGACCGGTCGCTCACCGGTCAGTCACGCTGTGCGAGCCGCTCGACCAGCCGGACCACGCCGTACAGACCGGCGGCGAGCAGGGCGAGCATGACGAGTGTGGAGAACAGGCCGATGGTGTCGGCCGCCTGGCGCTGCACCGACAGCAGCTGACCCAGGCCGTCGCCGCCCATGACGAACTCCCCGACCACCGCGCCGGTGATGGAGAGCGTGAGCCCGTTGCGCACCCCGGCGAGGATGCTGGGCAGGGCGAGCGGAAGCTCGATGTACCAGAGCATCCCCCACCGCCCCACGCCGTCCACGCGGGCGGCGCCCAGCACCTCGGGGTCCAGGGCGCGCAGCCCCAGCACGGTGTTGACGAGGATGGGGAAGAAGACGAGGAGCGCGCACAGCACCGCGATCGGCAGCAGTCCGTAGCCGAGCCACAGCGCGAGCAGCGGGGCCAGCGCCACCGCGGGCACGGCCTGCGATGCGGCGATGTACGGCTGGAGCGCGGCGGCCGCCAGGTCGCTGCGGGCGATGAGATAGCCGAGCGGCAGCGCCACTCCGATTCCCATACCGCTTCCGGCCAGCGCTTCTCGCACGGTTTCCCAGGTGTAGTCGACAAGGGAATCGTGCAATACCTGGTCGATGAAATACCGGGCCAAGTCCACCGGTCCCGGAAGGTAGAACTCCGCCACCGCTCCGGTACGGGTGACGATGTCCCAGACGAGAAGCAGTACCAGCCCGAATACGAGCGGCGGAAGCACTCCCCGGAACATCACCCCCGTGCGACGCCCGCCACCGCTCTCGCGGGTCTTTCGCACCCGCGGCGGCCGGGGGGAATGCGGCTCGCGCCGCGGCGTCACCGCTTCCGGCTCACCGCGCGCTACCGCCGTGGCCGCCGTACCGCTCCCGTACCCCTCACCCATCCCCAAATCCCCTTGTATTACCGGCGGTTGCCAGATCGCGGCACGCCCGCGTGCAACCTATCCCCAGCGCACACCGGTTCACAATGTCGATGGGAAAACGAAACAATTCCGAGGCCGGACTTCCCGCCATGTCCTCAGCGGTCCCCGAGAATGCCCAGCTCGGAGGCGCGCGCCCCGGCCTGGAAGCGTGAGTTGGCGTCCAGCAGCTCCAGGATCCCGGTGACATAGCGGCGGTACGTACGCACGGAAATCGCCAGATCGCGGGCGGCCGCCTCGTCGGTGACCCCGTCCCGCAGCCGCGCCAGCACCCGGCGCACCATCTCCGTACGGGCACGGTTGCCGAAGTCGAGCGGGCGCGGGGCGGGGGTGGCGCCCGACCAGATGGAGCGGAACATGCCGTACAGCGAGCCGACCACCACCTGGTCCTCGATGACCGAGGTGTGCCGCCCGTCCGCCGATTCCGTGCACACCAGTGCGGTCCGGCCGTCGGCGATCACGGCCGTGGGCAGGGGCACCGGGGCGATCCGGACCTGCGCGGGGCGGGGTGCGGACGCGGGCTCGTCCGCCGCCTCGGGCCCGGGTGCGGCCGCGGGCTCGGGCGCGGCTCCGGGATCGGGCGCGGGGACCGGCGCGGGCGGGGGCGCGGGGCCCGGAATGGGCGCCGGTACGGGCGCGGGTCCCGCCGGAGCACCGCCACTCGAACCGCCACCCGAACCGCCGCCCGAGCCGCCGCCCGGTCCGCCGGCGGGACCGGCCCGGCCGCGCAGCACCCGCACCCGCACTGCCTCGTCGTCCAGGTTCAGCAGCAGGGCGGTGAGCGCCGCGTGCGCCGCCGCCATCCGGCCGGGCGCTTCCGGGAACACGGCGTCCACCCGCCCCCGGGCCTTGGTGATCACCTGTTCGGCGGCAGCAAGGAACGCCCCGTCCGCCATCCCCACCTGCGTGAACTGCCCCGTTCTCGTTCTTCGGGCCCGATGTTCGACGACGGTGGCCTCGATGAGGGCCCGCACCTCCCGTAACGTCCGCTCCAGGACGTCCCCCGGATCACCGGGATCCTTCATGTCGTCATTCCCGCCTCGCGACGTGGTCAAGGTCTCGAGTGCCATGCGCTATCGGTTTTGGGGTTATGGGTTGTGGGTCATGGGCTGTGGATTCCGGCCATGGGTGCCGTGGGCGTCATGGGCGCCATGGGTGAAGGCGGGGTCAGCGGTCCGGCAGCAGCCCCAGCTCCACCGCCCGCACCCCCGCCTGGAAGCGGGATCCGGCCCCCAGCTCCCGCATGATCTCCGCGACATACCGGCGGTAGGTCCGCAGGGACACCTGCATGTCGCGCGCCGCCACCTCATCGGTGTGGCCGGTGCGCAGGCATTCCAGGATGCGCCGCGTGGACGTGGGGCACAGCCGCCCGCCCAGCCGCGGATAGTCCTCCAGCGCCACGGCGTTCCCCCAGGTCCCCGCGAACATCAGCTCCAGCGCTTGCACCGCGGCGGGATCCTCGACCAGCGACGCCTGCCGTCCGCCGCCCCGCGCCGGGTCCGGCGGTTCGTTCCGTACGTAGACGATCTGGCCGTCGATGAACAGCGCTTCCGGTAACTCCCCGTCACAGACGCGGACTTCGCAGCGCGGGTCGGTGCGCGCCAGCGCCCGCACCCGGGCCGCGTCCAGCGCCCGCGGCAGACACAGCAGCCGCACCGCCCTGCGTCCGCGGCCACCCCGGGCGGGCCGGGCGAGTGCCGAGCAGACGACCTCCGACTGCTCCTCGCCGCCCGACAGGACGACGCTCACGGTCCGCTCGGCCCCGTCCACGAGCGTGTCGACGACCTCGGCGAGCGGCACCTGCCCGAGGGCCTTCCCCGCCCAGGAGTCCTGGGCCAACTCCCGCCGGTGCCGGGTGACCGTGGACTCGATCAGATCGCGGGCGGCCAGCAGGGCACGCTCGACATAGTCGCCGGTCATGGCGGGGACCGAGGAGTCCGTCTCATGCTCAGGAGAAGGCTCGGACATCGTCACAAGACCAACCATGACTTCCCCTGGAGGGCGACAGTTACCTAGTTCTGCAAATACCGGCCTGGTTCTTGGAATTTCCATGCCTCAACGTGCTCAAAACGCGGAGGCAGCATGGTGCGAAATCACTGATGACAGTAATTCGCGCACAGCGACGACGTCAACGCGGGGCGTGAAGTAAAGAATAGCCCAAGTCCGGCGCGTCAGAGCGCGATACGGCGCTCGACCGCCCGTCAAGCGGCGTGCTTTGTCAGTAAGTTACGAACCGTCAGCCAGCGAGACCGTTATCCGGACACGATCAGTCGCAATGCGACGACGCTCCGCCACGAAGCGGAACCGACCATGTCCGGTTGCTGCCACCGCCCCGAACGGGTCACGGGTCACTGCGGGCCGAAGGTGACCGAACCGCTGAAGTCGCGCCCCTGGATGACCGGACCCGAGGCAGTCCCGGAGAAAGTGTTGTGCACCGAGCCCGCCTTCCGCTCCGCGGGCTCGCCGAACTCCCGCAGCCAGGCGGCCAGATCGCGCCCGAACTCCGGGTCCTGCCGCGACCGCTCGACCAGCAGATCGGCCAGCCGACGCAGCCGCTCCTCGTCGTCGTACGGAATGGTCACCGGCTCGGGCTCGCCGCCCGCCGGTTCGGCGTCGCCGCGCCGCCACACCCGGCGGGCCAGCGCGCCGAGCGATTCCAGGGCCCGCCGCCCCGCCTCGCCCCCGGCGCCCGATACCGCCGCGTTGACCGCCGCGACCAGCGCACCCGTCGTGACCGGATCCATGGGCCCTCCCCTGCCGTTCCGTCAACTCCCCGTGACACAACGCTATCGGTGGGGCGGTCAGGGATCCACCGCTTCGGCGCGCAGCGTGAACCAGACCGTCTTGCCGTGGTCGTGGAGGTCCGTACCCCACTCATGGGCCGTCTTGCTGAGCAGGAACATCCCGCGCCCGCACTCCGAGAGGAAGTCCGGCTCCTTGACCACCGGCAGTGAGGTCTCGGAGTCGAAGACGGCGGCGCATATCCCGTACGGGCGGTTTTCGAGCGTCAGCACGCACTCGGGCGACGCCGCGTGCTTGTGGACGTTGGACAGCAGTTCGGTGACGCACATCGCCGCGGGCGTGACCAGTTCCTCGCGCCCCCACAGGCGCAGCCGGGCGCTGACGGCGCGGCGCACCTCGGCGAGTTTCTGCGGGTGGACGCGGAGGCGGAATTCGTACCGCTGCGGGATGTTGTCTGCCATATGGTCCGGGGCCCCTCCAAAGCGCAGCGCACTGCCGCCATGTCGCAAGAGCGATCCTGGCTCATCGGGAGTGCCACTCGCAATGTTTCGACCCATTGGCTCAAGACTGGCATATGCCGCCTGGTCGCCCCTGTCGGCGATAGTCCAGACTGACGCCATGTCCTACCAGCCAGTGCCCACCGTACGGCGCAGGCGTCTGGGTTCAACTCTGCGGAGGCTGCGCACCGAAGCGGGGATGACACTGGACGCGGCGGCAGAAGCGCTCAACGCGACCGCGAACGGTTCCCCTGGCGCCCGCCACTGGACCGCGCCCAAGCTGTCGCGCATCGAGAACGCCAACGCGACCATCCGCACCACCGAGGTCGAGGTCCTGCTGCGGGCGTACGAGGTCACCGACTGCGAGATCCGGATCGCGCTGGAGGGGCTCGCCAAGGACGCGGGCAAGCGCGGCTGGTGGCAGACGTACCGCGGAGTCGTCGCGCCCGCCTACGCCGACTACATATCGCTGGAGTCGGACGCCGACTCCGTCCGCGACTACGCCCCGCTGGTCATCCCCGGGCTGCTCCAGACGTCCGAGTACGCGCGCGAGACGATCGCCGCGAACGCCAGGGCCCGCAGCGCCGCCGAGGTGTCCGCCCTCGCCGAGGTGCGGCTCGCCCGCCAGGCCGTGCTCACCCGCGCGGACGCCCCGCTGAAGCTGTGGGCCGTCATCCACGAGACGGCGCTGCGCCGCCGGTTCGCCGACCGCCCGGCCATCATGGCCGAGCAGCTGCGCCGACTGCTGGACGTCGCGGAGTGGCCGACGGTGACCCTCCAGGTGATGCCGATCGACGCGGCGCCCAACCCGGGGGACGCGGGCGCGTTCACACTTGTGGGCTTCCCGGGTCCGATGCCGGATGTGGTCTCCCAGGAGAACCTGCGCGGGCCCACGTACGTCGAAGGTGTCGACGACGTCAACGTTTTCGTCGACGCCTTCGGCCGCATCGCCGACAGCGCGCTGTCTCCGGATGCGACGAAGGGCCTCATCGCAGATCTCGTATGAGAAAGAGGGCCCCACACATGAACACCTCATGTACCTCTGCACCACTCGCCGGGAACCAGCACCGTCCGCGCTGGCGCAAGTCCTCGTACTCCGTGGGCGAGGGCCAGTGCGTGGAGATCGCCGCCAGCGGCGGACGGCTGCTGATCCGGGAGAGCGACGACCCGGGCGTGGTCCTCACCACGGCCCCGGCGACGCTCGCCGCCTTCCTGCGGGGCGCGAAGGCGGGCACGTTCGACGCGTGACGTCAGCGGATGGGTGGCCGCCCGGCCCGGAGGCCGGGCGGCCTTTCGCTGCCGGAGCCGAACCTGTCAGAACTGGACATCCGAGCACGCGTAGAACGCGTTCCCGGTGTCCGCGATGGTCCAGACGGCGAGGATCACATGCCGTCCGGTCATCCCGCTCGGGATCGTCCCCGAGTGGGAGAGCGTGGACGGCGGCCGCTGGTTGTTGTACGGCACGGTCAGGAAGGGCTGGGTCTGGAGGTTCGAGCGGGTCACCTTGCTGCTCGGATTCCAGCCGTTCTTGGTGATGTAGTACTTGAAGTCCGTGGTCGCGTGCGAGGCCGTGAACCGCCAGTTGAAGGTGTAGCTCCGCCCGGCGGTCAGCTTGGTCGCGGGCCACGATCCGCCGCGCGGATCGTCGAGCTGGGCGAACCGGCTGTTGCCGCCCGCACAGATCGTCCCGTCCGCGGGCCCGCCCGACGGGAACCCCTTGGGCCCTTCCACGCTCTGCGGCTCGTACTGGATCTCGCCACAGTTGGCGACGGTCCCGCTGGCGCACAGCTTCTGCCTGCTGATCGGTGAGTCGGTGTAGCCGTGACTGGTGGCCTCGCCACCCGTCGCGAGAACGGTGACCGCCGCGAGCCCGATGCCGACCACGGCGGCGCGGATCTTCTTGCGCATGCTTCGCTCCTGAAGACGTGGGGGTGCTTCTGCGAGCCGTGCGATGCGGTCTAGACCAAGTCGAGCGTAGCCAGGCCATTTGGTCATGTCCATACCAATGACGGGGAGGATGGAGCCTGGTCCGGACCACCCCACGAGGTCCGGTAAGATTCCTTTGTCAGCAGGCGCCGCTAGCTCAGTTGGTTAGAGCAGCTGACTCTTAATCAGCGGGTCCGGGGTTCGAGTCCCTGGCGGCGCACCGATGGCCTTATGGCCACTGACCTGGGGTTTCCTGGCTCGTCCGGGAAACCCCAGTTGCGTTTTACGACCACTGCTCAGCCCCCGATGACCTATGCTCCGTGCGGAGCCGGACGCCTGGAGGCCAGAGCTGATGCTGATGACGGTGGGCATCGTCGCCGTTCTTCTCTGGATCGTGCTGTTCGCCTGGGTCACCTGGCACCGGCGCAGGTTCGGCGGTGGCGGCGCCGCGAACACCGAGGCATTGTCCGAGGTGTTCCACCCCTCGCGGCGGCACGTCCAGGAGCAGAGGGAACGCCGGCTCACCCTGCGCGACGACACGGACTCCGGTGCCCCACCGGGCAGCACCGTGGACTTGGACTCGGGCACGGCGGTAGTGCGTCCGCGGCCGAAAAGGCCCTGACTGAGACGTGTCCCGTAAGGGCGTCGTGTCAGCCGTTGCCCCGGCTACGGACTCAGCCCTCCGTGTCGGAAAACCTCTGCGCGAGATCGCGGTGCTTGTCCGCGGCCAGCTTCCCCTGGACGGGGCTGATGGTCGATCCAGCCATGCGGCTCAAGCGTTCGACCTCCTCCGAGAAGCGCAGGTGCTCGCGCCGCGCGTGCTCACGGCAGGCAAGGCAGGTGACACGATCCGGGCGAGGCGAGGTCATCGCATATGGCACCCGCAGCCCGCATCCAGTACCGACGAGGTTCGGCAGGTCACCGGCCAGACCAAACGTGGATGCCAAAACGTTGCGGGTAGCGGCATCGCCGTGGACCACCTTCGACTGAACGTGGATGTGCGGATCGTTCCCGTCCATGGATCCTCCCTGCCCCGGCGACTGGACTGACGGAGAGTGCTTTCGCCCGGCTGCATCCCGCAGGAAGAGTCTGCCATGTGCCCACGAACCACTGCCCCGCAAGCAATCGGCCGACGGCGGCTACCGCGGCACCGGCCCGGAGGGCTACGCCTCGACCGGACCGTAGATCAGTTACGGGACACGTCTCAGGACGACTGCCGGGCCGCGCGCCACTCGGGGGCGAGGACCGACCAGATCTCCATGTCGCACCGCTTCCCCCGGTACAGGAAGCTCTCCCGCAGTACGCCGTCCTTCGTCATCCCGAGCCGCCGGGCCACCGCGATACTGGGCGCGTTCGCCGCCGAGACGTGCCACTCCACGCGGTGGATGCCCCGCTCCTCGAGGGCCCAGTCGATGATCACGCGCGAGGCTCTGGTCACCAGGCCCCGGCCCACCGCCGACGGCTCCAGCCAGCAGCCCGCCTCGGCGGTGGCCTGCGCGATGTCCATCGTCCGGAAGAGGACTCCGCCGACCAGCTTGCCGTCCGTCCAGATGCCGTAGATGCGACCGGTGTCGGTCGCGGCCTTCTGCGCGTACGACTCCAGGAACCTACGGCTCGACTCCAGGTCCGTGACGGCGTCCGCGAGCCCGACGTGCTGCCCGATGAGTTCCCGCCCCCGCTCCATGTGGGCGAGGAATTCCTCGGCCTGCCACGGTTCGAGCGGGCGCAGCTCCGCGCCGTCGTCCCCCAGGGATATCGCGTACATCATCGCCCTCCACCGCCGAACCCACCCCACGACGCGACGGATCTTCTCACGGGCGTCCGCGCCGCTACCCGGCATTTTTCCCGCGCCCCGAAACAGCCCGAACGCCCCGGCGCGCGGAGGGCACCGGGGCGTTCGTTACGGGCGTTACGTGGTCAGGCAGCGATCAGTCGCAGGAGGGGCACGGCTCGCAGTGGCGGACCGTCACGTCGTCGATGACCGGCCCCCAGGCGCCGGACATGGTGCTGGCGAACGCCAGGGTCGTGGTGGCGCCGGTGGCCACGAAGCTCACCTCGCGGGTCACATAGCCCATGTTCGCCGTCGTCTTGCCGGTGGTGTCGAAGCTGAAGTTCTGGAAGAGCTGGCCGTCCACCAGGACCTTTCCGGTCTTCAGGGCCGGACCGCCGACCCCGGGGTTACCGGCGAGGGAGTACGTCACCGTGTACCGCTTCCCCGGCACCGTCGTGAAGGTCTGCGCCACCGTGCCCGCGTTCTGGCCGTTGAGGTCGACCGACTGGTCACCCTCGGCGGCCTGCCAGAACCCGTCCCCGATCAGGTCGACGTTCCCCTCGGTGACCTTCCACGGCCCGATGGACCCTCCCGTCCCGATGTTCACGAACGTATTGGCCGCCACCCTGGGCGTCTCGAAGCTCCCGCCATCGAAGTGACTGGCCGCCGGCGCGGCCAACGCGGCACCCGTACCGGCTCCCGCGAGAACACCGGCGACGATGACCGCGGCAGAAAAGGTGCGAATGAGCGACATGTTCCCCTCCTGGATGAAAGGTGCGCGAGCGTCTGAATTGACCGCCCGGATGAATCTCCCTCAACCCTTGGCGGAGGCCAAGACCCAGTCACGGGCGCACGGTGGTGCACACCGGCCCGAACTCCCCGGGCGCGCCGGTCAGTTGGCCCGCCCGCCCCTCAGGGAAGCCCAGGGGTCCCGTCACCGCCCCGGCGGTGCACGAGCCACCCGCAGCGCCTTGTTCCGGGTTCCGGGGCGAATACACTGGGTGACGACCGCGCCCGTGGCCACGTCGAGCGGAGGCAGACATGACCCGCGCCTGGGCACCCGACCCGTCCGCGTCATTCGAGCGGCGGCTCGGAAAGTCCGCAGCAGAGCTGGGCAATTCCGACGGCCGTGACGACTGCGGCTGGTCGTCATTCCCGGGAACATGCTCAGCGCGGCGAAGGCAGACATCCCCGATGCGTGATCTCCAGGCCCCCGCTCTCCCGCCCGACCAGGGCGAACGGCTCACCCGGGACGCCTACAAGCGCGACTTCCGGGAATGTGAAGCGACGATCCGTGACGCCGCCTCCTGGAAGCTGGAGCGCCGCCAGCACTTCGAGGAGCAGGGCAGCCCCAGCCGGGACGCGCTGCGCCGGGGCCAGTGGGAAGAGGCGCTGCGCCTCCTGGAAGACCGGCGGGACGCCCTACGCGCCGCCGAAGAAGAGGACACACAGCGGGGACACACCTTCCACCGTGTGCGGGTGGTCGAGACGCCGCTGACCCCGTACATGCAGTGGGAACTCCACTCGCACCGGCAGCGCGCCGAGTACGGAGAGCGCATCCGGGTCACGGACGCCGTGCAGACGGCCTCCGCCGAAACCGCGGGCCCACTCCCCGAAATCGTGGTGCTCGGCGGCAGCGTCCTCTTCCAGGTTCTCTACGACGACGCCGGATGCTGCATCGGCGCGAGCCGCCACACCGACCATGGCACGGTCAGCAACTGGGCAAGCTACCTGGAGAAGCTCTTCACGGCAGGCGAGGACATCGCGTCGTACTTCACCCGCGAAGTGGCACCTCTCCCCCCTCCCCGGCTGAGAAGGGACTAGGGAGTGTCGGAGTCCGGCGCGGATGACGGACGGCGCGGCGACAGCACGCGCTCCGATCTCTCAGGGTCCTCCCGCGATGTCGTACAGGCCAGAAACATCAGCGGGGGTATCCACTTCCACGGGCAGTCGGGGCAGGGCCAGCGGGGTGGAGAGGACGCAACGAGCCCCACCCCGCGGCAGCTACCGGCCGATGCGCCCGGTTTCGTCAATCGCACCGACGAACTCGGCCAGTTGAACGCTGTCCTGGTCAGCGAAGACGGCGATCCGCTGGTCGTCTCGGTCTACGTGATAGCCGGAACCGCCGGGGCGGGAAAGACGTCGCTCGCGCTGCGCTGGGCGCACCAGATGCGGCACCGATTTCCGGACGGGCAGCTCTACGTCAACCTGCGCGGCTACGACCCCGGAGAGCCGGTCGCCGCGTACACCGCCCTGCACCGATTCCTCACCGCCCTCGGCGTCCGCGCCTCTTCCGTGCCGCGGGATCCCGAGGCCGCCGCCGCGCTGTACCGCTCGCTGCTGGCCGACCGCCGCGTTTTGATCGTCCTGGACAACGCGGCCACGGTGGGCCAGGTGCGGCCGTTGCTGCCCGGCAGCGCCGGGAGCCTGGCGGTCGTTACGAGCCGCAGCCGCCTGGCAGGCCTCGCCGTCCGCGACGGGGCGCGTCGGCTGACGCTGGGCGTGCTGCCCGAGCCGGAGGCGGTCGCCCTGCTCCGCGCCGTCACCTCCGGATACCGGCCGGACGACGACGCGGACAAGCTCAGCGAGCTGGCCCGGTTGTGCGCCCGGTTGCCGCTGGCCCTGCGCATCGCCGCCGAACGCGCCGCCGGCCACCCGCACATGCGGTTGGACGACCTGATCGCCGACCTGCGGGACGAAAGCGCCCTCTGGGATGCCCTCAGCACAGGGGACGACGAGGAAGCGGAAGCCGTACGCACCGTGTTCGCGTGGTCCTACCGCGCGCTGTCCGACCAGGCCGCCCGGTTGTTCCGCCTGCTGGGTCTCCACCCCGGTCCCGAATTCAGCCTGCACGCGGCCGCCGCGCTCACCCGATTGGCCACCAGCCGGGCCCGTCAGCTGCTCGACACGCTGATCAGCGCCCATCTGCTGGAGCAAATAGGCCCGGATCGCTACCAGTTCCACGACCTGCTGCGCGCCTACGCCGTCGACCAGGCACAGCACGAGGAGCCGCCGACGGAGCGGGACGCCGCGCTGCGCCGCGTGCTGGAGTGGTATCTGCACACCGCGGACGCCGCACAGAGCTGGCTCCAGCCCGCCGAGGACCACCTGGCCTGGTGTCGCCGTCGGACGGCGTGCGTCCCCTGGCATTCGCCGACTACGACACCGCCGTGGACTGGTCCGAGCGCGAGCACACCAACCTTCTCCAGACCGTCCGCACCGCGGTCGCCGCCGGGCATGACCGGCTCGCCGGGCAGTTGTCCGCCGTGCTGTGGTGGGCGAAATTCCCCTCCGCCCCCGGAGCCGACTGGCCGAGCGTGGGGCAGCTGGGCCTGGAGGCGGCGGCCCGGTGCGGCGACCGGGTCGCGGAAGCCCTGCTGTCCACGTACCTCGGCATGGCGTACGCCCAGCTCAACCGCTCCGCGGAGAGTCTCGAACGGCACCGGAGCGCGCTGGCCATCTGGCGCGAGGTCAATGACCGCGTCAACGAAGCGCATTCGCTCAACCTGATCGGGCTGAACCACCTCCGCCATAGGCGGTTCGAGGACGCAGCCGATCACTTCGAGCAAGCCATCGCCACCTTCCAAGAGGAAGGCTCCGCCCACTGGGCCGCCACCGCGCTGTCCAACCTCGCGACCGCCCATCACCGCGCCGGACGTCTACGGGAGGCCGCGTCCACCGGCGAGCAGGCCCTGGCCGCACACCGCGCCCTGGACAGCCGACGCGGCAAGGGCAACATCCTGCGCCTGCTGAGCGACCTCCGGCGTGAACAGGGCGACATCGAGGAGGCCTTGGTCCTGGCGCACACCGCGCTCGACATCGCCGCCGACCTCCGCAACATCCGTTTGGAGGGCTACTGGCTGCTCGCCCTGGGCGACGCGCAGCAGGCCGCAGGTCAATCCCCCGATGCCCTCACCAACTACCACCGGTCCGCCACGCTCCACCAGCGCCTCGGCGACCGCAGCAGGCAGGCGATGGCCTGGCACGGTGCGGGCGAGGCGTATCGCCGACTGGGCCGTCACGCCGAGGCGGCCGACTTCCACCGTCAGGCGGCCGTCACTCACCGCGCCTTGGGGGACGCGTGGCACGAGGCGATCGCGCTCGACGGGCTGGCCACGGCCTTGCTCGACGATGACCCCGAGGCGGCTCGTCGGCACTGGTCCGAGGCGCTGAGGCTGCTCGCCGACTACAACGACCCACGGGCCGTGGCAGTGCGCAGCGCCGTCGAACGTCGGTTGGAGGGAGTGGACCAGGCGAGCTGATCGAATCATCTCTACCATGGGGTATGCACTGGGGAGTTGGGGCGGGCAAGGGGGAGGCCATGCCGGTGGAGATCCATCTGACGTGTGACGACGGGACGCAGGACGGCGGCGGCACGATGTCGCTGTACCGCTGGCTGATCGCCGATCCGGAGCTGCGGGGGCTCGCGCGGGTGTCCACCGCGCCCGTCCCGTCCGGCGAAGGGCACATGGGCGGGGCGACGGAGATCGTCAATGTGGTCCTCGGCAACACCATCGCCCTGACGAACCTCCTGGTGGCCGTGGCAGCCTGGCGGGATTCCCGGCCCCGCACGCCGCAGGTGCGGCTGGAGCGCGACGGGGAGTCCATCACCGTGTCCGAGGCCTCGCCCGAGACGGTCGAGCGGATCCTCAGAACCTGGGAAAGAGGCCGCGGCGGCGAGCCGGATGCGGGGGACGCGGGGGACGCTGAGCGCGAGGAGTCGGAGTAACCGGTGGCCACACTTCCTGACCCGGCCCGTTCGGAAGCGGTACTGGTGGGCGCGCACACGTACGGCACGCTGCCCGACCTGCCCGCCGTGGCCCGCAATCTGGATGGCCTGCGCGGGGTGTTGACCGATCCGGCGGTGTGGGGCCTGCGCGGGGAGCGGTGCACCGTGCTCGCCCAGCCGGGCAGCGCCCAGCAGGTGCTGGACACCGTGAAGGAGGCCGCCGCGCGGGCCACGGACACGCTGTTCGTCTACTACGGCGGCCACGGTCTGATCGACCCGCACACGGACGAGCTGTATCTCGCCCTGCCCGATTCGGTCCACGACCGCGAGTACACCGCGTTGCGCTACGAGTATCTGCGCCGCGCGGTACTCGACCCGGCGGCCGGTGTGCGGCGCACCGTGGTGGTCCTGGACTGCTGCTACAGCGGACGGGCGCTGATCGGCCGGATGAGCGCGAGCGACGAGATCGCGGACCGGGCGGCGGTGGAGGGGACCTGCCTGCTCACCGCCTCCGCCGAGACCCGTGCGGCGCTCTCCCCGCCGGGGGAGACGTACACCGCGTTCACGGGCGAGTTGATCACCGCGCTGGGCGAGGGCATTCCGGGGGCGTCCGACCTGATCGACATGAACACCCTCTACCGGCATCTGCACCGCACCCTGGCCGCCAAGTCGCGGCCCCTGCCGCAGCAGCGGAACCGCAACACGGGAGGGCTGATCGCCCTCGCCCGCAACCGTGCCGCCGCGGCGGCGGTACCGGTGCCGATGCCTCCGCCTCCACCCTCGCCGCCTCCGATTCCCACCCACCGGCCGGAGGCCGCCGCGCCGCCTCCCCGACGTGGCCGGAAGCCGTCCCGCGGGCAGGTGGTCGGGGCCGCGGCGGCCGCGCTGGTGGTCATCGGCGGGACGTTCTTCGCCGTCACCCAGCTCGGCGGGGACGAGGACAAGGGCGGCGCCAAGGACAAGGACGGCAACGCGACCGGCCCCAGCGTCGCGCCCAGCGACAAGTCCCTGGGCGACATCGTCGTAGCCGGGAAACCCGTCACCGGCTCGACGAAGTCGCAGCGTACGTACGCCGACGGCAAGCTGTACGCCCCGGTCACCGGGTACAGGTCCCTGGCCTTCAGCGCCGCCGGACTCGAAGCGCTCCATCGCAAAACCCTGGACGACGGGGGCAGCAAGGTCATCACCACGATCGACCCGGCGGTGCAGAAGGCGGCCTACGAAGCCCTGGGGGACGCCAAGGGCGCGGCGATCGCGATCGACCCGTCGAACGGCAACATCCTGGCGCTGGTCAGCACCCCCTCGTACGACCCCGCCACCTTCAGCGGAAGCACCACAGACGACCAGAAGGCGTGGCTGAAGCTGACCGGGGACAAGAAGAACGACCCCATGCTCAACCGCGCGACCCGGGAGGCATATACCCCCGGGTCGACGTTCGAGCTGGTGGTGGCAGCGGCGGCGCTCGAAGAGGGGCTGTACGCATCGGTCGACGAGGCGACCGCCAGCCCCAACCCCTACACCCTCCCCGGCACCGCCACCTCGGTGAGCAACAAGAGCGCCCCAGGCTCCTGCAAGAACGCCAGCCTGCGCGTCGCCCTCCGCTACTCCTGCGACAACGTCTTCGCGAAGGCAGCCGTCGACCTCGGCTGGGCGAAGGTGAAGAAGATGGCGGACAAGTTCGGCTTCAACGACGACAAGAGGAAGATGCCCATCACCGTGGGCACAAGCGTCTTCCCGAGCGACCCCACCAAGGCGGAGACCGCGCTGTCCGGCGTCGGGGGCTTCGAGGTGACAGCGACCCCGTTCCAGATGGCGATGGTGTCCGCCGTGCTGGCGAACGACGGAAAGCTCGTCTCACCCCACATGGTGTCCAAGGTGACGGACGCCGACGGCGAGGCTCAGAACCGGGACAAGCCCGACACGACACAGGTCGTCAGCCAGCGCACGGCTGCCGAGCTGCGCAAGGCGATGACCGCCGCGGTGACGGGCGGCACGAGCACCGCCGCCCGCATCGACGGCGCGGACGTCGGCGCTACGACGGCCCTCGCGCAAAGCGGCAGCGACCGGATCGACTGGTGCACCGCCTACGCCCAGCCCGGCTCGGGCGGTCGGCAGGTGGCCATCGCCGTGGTCGTGGAAGGAGAGGCGGGTTCCGGCGGGAGCGATGACGGGGCGGCGACGCCGATCGCCAGGAAGGCGATGGAGGCCGCCATCGCCCGCCGATGATCAACCCTCGGGGGTCTACTGGAGCTTGGCCAGGGTCAGGACGTCGCCGCCGATGCCCCAGCCGCCGTCGGCGACCTCCTCGACCAGGACCAGGGTGTTGGCGCGGGCCGGTTCGCCGTAGATCTCGGCGTACAGCTCGGTCGTGCGCGTGATGATCTTCTCCTTCTGCTGCTCGTCGAGGGTCCCGGCGGGGACCTTGAAGTTGGCGAAAGGCATGGCGGTTCTCTTTCCGACGTGGGACGGCGGGACGGTTCCAGCCTGGGCAGATCTCCCCGTGCCAGCCAGGGCTGTGCCCACCCAGGGGTTGCCGTCCCCTGGCTCCGCGCCCCGGTGCGCGCGACGATGAGCGGCGTGAACCACGCGCAGCTCGCCGCATTCCTGAAGTCCCGGCGTGACCGGATCCGCCCGGCCGACGTCGGGCTGACCGCCGGTCCGCGGCGCCGGGTGCCCGGTCTGCGGCGCGAGGAGGTCGCCCAACTGGCCGGGCTCTCCGCGGACTACTACACGGAGCTGGAACGCGGGCGCGGTGCCCAGCCCTCGACCCAGGTGCTGGCCGCCCTCGCCCGGGCGCTGCGGTTGAACGGAGACGCGCGCGACCACTTGTTCCACCTCGCCGACCGCCGCGTTCCCCCCGCGGCCCACGGACCGGCCGCGCACGTCCAGCCTGCCCTGCTCGGCCTGCTGGACCGGCTCACCACCACCCCCGCGCAGGTCATCACCGACCTCCACGAAACCCTCGTCCAGAACCCGCTGGCCGCCGCGCTCCTCGGTCCGCCCCCGGCCGTACGCGGCCCCGCGGCGAGCTTCGTCCACCGCTGGTTCACCGACCCCGGCGCCCGCGCCCTCTACCCGGCCGAGGACCACCCCCACCACTCCCGGGCCTTCGTCGCCGACCTCCAGGCCGTCGCCGCCCGGCGCGGCGGTGACTCCACGGTGCAGCGGATGGTGGCCGAACTACGCCACCGCAGCGAGGAGTTCGCCGAACTCTGGGCCACCCACGATGTCGCCCTCCGGCGGACCGACCACAAGCGCATCGTTCACCCCGCCCTGGGGATCATCGAACTGGACTGCCACACCCTGTTCAGCGAGGATGGCTGCCAACGCCTGCTGTGGTTCACCGCCCCACCCGGCACCGAAGGCGCCTCCCAACTGGAACTCCTCTCCGTCATCGGCACCCAGGACATGAAACGCGAGCGAGCGCACTGAAATATGGAGATCGCCGAACTCGTCTTGAAGTACATAGAGGCGCTGGTCTGGCCCGCCGTGACGGTGGGGCTGGCCTGGGGCCTGCGCAACCACATTCGTGAGGCGTTCGCGCGGATGACCCGCCTGGAAACTCCGGCGGGCGCGATCGAGTTCGAGACGCAGGCACGGGAAGTGCTGAGCCAGGCGGAGGAAGCGGCCATCGCCGACTCACCGGGGCCCTACGCCCCGGGGGTGCCCGCGCAGCGTCCTCAGCCCTGGGCGCCGTACCCCGCCCCGGGTGGGGCGCCGACCCCGGAGCGCGTGGAGGAGGGGCTCGGCCCTTCCGCCCCCGAGGAAGCCCCGCCACCGGCACAGCCACCCTCGCAGCCACAGCCCTCACAGGCACCGCCCTCGCCGACACCGCAGACACCGCAGGGGTCAACTCCCCCACCCGCAGGCCCGTGGGCCCCTCCCCCGTACGCGCAGTCGGACGTGGTCGAGGCACCACCGCTCTGGCGCGAACAGCTCCGGGAAGCCCGAACCCTGGTCGACACATCGCCCGTCGGCGCCATCGTCACGGCGTGGAGCGCGTTGCAGAGCGTGCCGACGGCCGACCTGCCGCCCCACACGGCCAGGCTCCTCGATCAGCTGCGCCTGCTGCGCAACAAGGCCATGCACCAACCCGAAACCGTCACACCCGCCGCCGCCCGGACCTACATCGAAAGCTGCCTCCACATCGCCCAGCTGGTCGAAAAGTCGAGGTGACCCTGACAGCCCGGAACCGAGAAGTGGTCTTTACGTCGCCAGGAGTCTGCGCAGCCACACCAGGCGCGCCGCCCGCGCGTCGCGGGAGATGGCGGCGTGCGGGGCCATGCCGCTGAAACCGTGGAACGCGCCGGGCCAGACGTGCAGCTCGGCCCGTCCCCCGGCGCGCCACAGGCGGCTGGCGTAGTCGACGTCCTCGTCGCGGAAGGTCTCCGCGGAGCCCACGTCGATGAACGCGGGCGGGAGCCCGGACAGGTCGGTCGCGCGGGCGGGTGCGGCGTACGGCGAGACGTCGTCCGTGCCGCGGGCGGCGCCGAGCAGCGCGGTCCACCCGGCCTCGTTGGACGCCCTGTCCCACACCCCGATCCCGGTCATCTGGTGGGCGGACGGGGTGTCGTTACGGTCGTCCAGCATCGGGCACATCAGCAGCTGCCCGAACAGGGCCGGGCCACCTCGGTCGCGCGCCATCAGGGCGACGGCCGCCGCGAGCCCGCCGCCCGCGCTGCCACCGGCGACGACGATGCGCTCCCGGTCGATGCCCAGCTCCTCGGCGTGCTCGGCGGTCCAGCACAGACCGGTGTAGCAGTCCTCGAGCGGCCCCGGATGCGGGGTCCCGGGCGCCAAGCGGTACTCGACGGACACCACGGCCAGCCCCAACTCCTCGGCGAGGTCGAGCATGTCGGGCATGCCGGTCCGGTTGTCGCCGACCATCATGCCGCCGCCGTGGATGTGGTAGAGCGCCGGTGTCGGGGCGGCCGCTTGGGCGGGGCGGCGGGCCGGGCGGCAGATCAGCAGCGAGACCTCCGGCGCGCCGGCCAGGCCCGGAACGGACCGCTCCGTGACCCGGAAGGCCCCGCCACGCTCCAGGTCCGCGTCCGTCACCGGTGCCATCCCGGGCACGTCCTCGGGCGGCGTCTCACCCGGGTCGGCCCCGGAGCCGCCCGGCGGCAGGATCTGCGTGATGACCGCGAGTGCCGCGGCGAGTTCCGGGTCGAACGGCGGCGGTGGCCCGATGGGTGCCGTGTCCGCCGGGTCGGGGGATGTGTTCCGCATGGAGGGCTCCCGGGGTCGCAGAAGGAGGATCCCCCGTCGTCGGCCGCCCACTGCCCGAAGATCAGCCGCCGCGCAGTGGAGTCTACCGGCTGCGTCCGCTGTCCGGGCTTGCCCCGGACAGAGGCCCTGACCAGGCCGGACAGGTTCACGTTGTCCCGGACGGCCGGAGGACCTTGCTGGCCGGGGACGTGCCTGGGAAGAGTTGATGCCGTTGACGACGGCGCCGCCCAGCGAGATGGCCGCAACCGTCTCTGCGTCAACGCACCCGAAGGCTCAAACCGAAGAGAGGTATGCCCATGCACCGCAGCAAGCGCTTGAAGTCCGCCGCGGCGGCGGTCGCCGTGGCCGCGGGAATCGCGGTGTTCCCCGCCGCATCCGCCTCGGCGGCCCCGTCGACCGTTGACCTCGGCGGCATGAAGGTGTCGGCGTCGGCGTCCGCGGCGTACGAGTGCCCGCGCGTTCACACCACGGACAATTACGCCTACACCTGGTGCCGCGTCTACAGCGGCAAGGTGCGGCTGATCGCCGACTGTGCCTCCCCGTTCCCGGACAAGGCGTCCGGCTGGATCACGCCGAAGTCGGGCAACCCGACCCAGCGGCTTCAGGCCGGACCATGCATCAACGGGATGGGGCCCAACAGCGGACCGCAGGGAACCAACTGATGGCGCGGCAGCCCAGGCGGCTCACCGCACTGGCCGCGCTCACCACGTCGGTGCTCATCGGCCTGCTCGCGCCGAACGTCTCAGCGGCCGCCGAGCCGGAGCCCTTCGCCAGAAAGTGGCGGGTCGTCGTGAAGTGCCAGCTTGTGCGGATCAATCCGTACGACGTCGTGAAATACATCGACGGGACCGGAACGGGCACGACCAGGAGCAGCGCCGAGCTGAACGCCAAGAAGCACGCGGACACCAAGGTCCCGGTGGGTCACTACAAGCGCCACTGCGACATCGTGCAGGAGGGGCGTGTGTGATGGCGCCCGCCCCGCCCCTTCGGCCCCTGGCGGGCCGAACCCGCTGCCCCGGCACGCTCGTGGCCGGAGCAGCGGGGTACCTCCCAGCGGTAGCTGGGGGAGGATCGCAAGGCGTCCTCGACTGTGCCGCATCGACGGGCGTCGTCCCGAACCGTGCCGCTCGTGAGGGCGCCGCTGATGATCGCACGGCGGATGTCCCCCGCGGGTCAGATCTGCATCTCGCCGCCATCGACGTACAGGTCGGCTCCGAGAATGAAGCTGCTCTGTTCGGAAGCGAGGAACGCCACCACGTTGGCGACCTCGTCCGGACGCCCGATCCGGCCGAGTGGGACACCCGCGGCGAATCGTGACTTGATGGCGGCCGCGTCGTCCCCCGTACCGGCCACGCCGTCGAGTCCAGGAGTGTCGATGGTGCCCGGGGAGATCGCGTTGACCCGGATGTTCCGGCCCTTGAGTTCGTTGGCCCAGGTCCGGGCGAAGGACCGGATCGCCGCCTTGGAGGCCGCGTACGCACCGAACGCCGCGACACCGTCACCGGCGCGCACCGAGGAGTTCAGGATCACCGATGCGCCGTCGTTGAGCAGCGGCAGCGCCTTCTGCACCGTGAACACGGTGCCCCGGACGTTGACGCCGAAGGTCTCGTCCAAGTGCTCCTCGGTGACCTGCTCCAGCGTGGCGAACGACGCGGCGGCGGCGTTGGCGAACAGCACGTCCAGGCCGCGGCCACGGGCGCGGACCGCGTCGTAGAGCCGGTCCAGGTCGGCCAGGTCGGAGATGTCACCCGCCACCGCGGTGGCCCTCGCCGAGCCGATGGTCTCCACGGCCGCGTCCAGCACGGTCTTGCGCCGACCGGTGATGAACACGTGCGCGCCCTCGGCTGCCAGCCGGATGGCGGTGGCCAGGCCGATCCCGGTGCCGCCCCCGGTGATGACGGCGGTCTTGCCTTCGAGCTGTCCCACGCGAATGACCTCCACGAATTTCCGTACCGATCGATACTGAACGGGACCGTAGCAGAGATCTGCACCGACCGGTACGGAAGAGGTAGGATCGATCGCATGGAGACGCAGGGGAGGGCACCGATCGGCCGACCGAGAGGTTTCGACGCCGACGAGGCCCTCGAACAGGCCATGCGGGTCTTCTGGGAACAGGGCTACGAAGGCGCCAGCCTCACCGACCTGACCAACGCCATGGGCATCACCCGCACCAGCATGTACGCGGCTTTCGGCAACAAGGAAGACCTGTTCCGCAAGGCCCTGGACCGCTACACCGAAGGCCCCGCCTCGTACGGCGCCCGAGCCGTGCAGGAGCCCACCGCCCGGCAGGTGGCCACCGCGTTCCTCAACGGCTCCGTCCGGACCACGACCCGCCCCGGCTGTCCCACCGGGTGCCTCGGCGTCCAGGGCTCCCTTGCCGCCGGCACCCCTGGACGCACCGCCCGCGACGCCCTCATCGCCTGGCGCAACGAGGCCGTCTCCCTCCTCCGCGGCCGGTTCCAGCAAGCCGTCGACGAAGGCGACCTGTCCCCCGGCATCGATCCCGAACTGCTCGCCCGCTACCTCATGACCGTCGCCAACGGCATCGCCGTCCAAGCCGCCAGCGGCACTCCCCGTGACGACCTCCAGCAGGTGGCCGACATGGCTCTGCGGAACTGGCCGCCCGCCTGACCTGCGCACGGGGTTCACTCCACAGGGTTCCGTGAGCTGATGTGCGCCCAGACGGTTTTGCCCGGGCCGCGGCGTTCCTTGACGCCCCAGCGGTCGGCCAGCGCCTCGACCAGGAGCAGGCCACGGCCCTGTTCATCGACGGAGGTGGGAGCCTTCGGGGTGGGCTGACGGTCGTGGGTGTCCGACACCTCGATCTCCAGACGGCCGGTCTCGTGGTCGTACCGCAGGAGGAGGGCGAAGTCCCGGCCGGGGACGCGGCCGTGGAAAACGGCGTTGGCGGCCAGTTCGGCGACGACGAGCACGGCGGCGTCGCTGGGGCCGAGGCCCCAGGAGGCGAACTGGTTCGCGGCCAGCAGCCGGGCGAGCCGGGCCCCACGTCGGGTGGCGGAGAATCGCTGTGCGAACGTACGTACGGTGACGGGAACTTGGCCCTGTGGTGCGGTCATGGGCGGAAGCGTTGCGGTGAGGTCGGGGCTCCGGCCAGGTATGACACCCACCCAGTTTCTGGTGTACCAGTTGACTCGCTGGACTGGGGTCGTCACCGCGCGTGACCATAGACGTATGGGAGCAGACAGCAGCGAACCCGAAGTCTCGGACAGCCTCAAGACGTTTGGCGCCGTTTTGAAGGCGCTGCGGGATGAAGGGGGCCTGACGCAGGAGCAGTTCGCGCCGCGCGTGCGGTATTCGGTGACGTACGTCGCCAAGATGGAGCAGGGTCGGCGCTTCCCGCCGAAGGAACTCATCCCGCGGGTGGAGGAAGTCTTGGGCGCCCCCGCTGCTCGCGTCTTGGGCGCGGCCTATCGCACCCTGATGCGGAAGGCAGGGCTCGCGTCGTGGTTCCGCCCGTGGGCTGGGATCGAGGAAGAGGCCGTCTCGCTGTACACGTATGAGTGCCGGGCAATCCCGGGCCTGCTCCAGCCCGAGCCGTACATCAGGACCGTCTTTGAGCAGAGGCTGCCGCCGCTCTCCGAGGAGCAGATCGAAACGCAGGTAGCGGCACGACTGGAACGGCAGCGCCTCCTGACCGAGAGGCCGAACACTGCGTTCAGCTTCGTCGTCGAACAGGCACTCCTGGAGCGCCACATGGGAGGCGCGGGCGTGACCGGGCAGCTTTTGGACCACCTGCTGGAGCAGATGGATCGCCGCAACGTGGAGCTCCAGGTCATGCCCCTACGTCGGGAGACCCATGCGGGCATCGACGGTCTGATGTATCTCGCGGAGACGCCCCAGCACGAGTGGGTGGGATACTCCGAGGGTCAGCAATCCAGCGTGCTCATCACCAACCCGAAAGACGTGAGCGCGATGCTCCAACGCTATGGCAAGCTGCGCTCGCAGGCGCTCGGTCACGAATCCACGGTGAGCCTGCTAAAGCAGATGCGAGGAGCCCTATGACGACCACCCCTGAACTCGACTGGTTCAAGAGCAGCTACAGCGGAAGCTCCGGCGACAACTGCGTCGAGGTGGCCGTACAGCCCAATGTGGTCCACGTTCGCGACTCCAAAGACACCCAACTCGGCCAGCTGGCCATCTCGCGGCAGGCGTGGTCAGCCTTCACCACCGAACTCGGCTGGCACAAGAGCAGCTACAGCGGAAGCGAAGGAGACAACTGCGTCGAGGTCGCCATGAGCCCCGACGCCGTTCACATCCGCGACTCCAAGGACACCGACACCGGCCAGCTGGCCATCCCCCACACGGCCTGGGCCGCCTTCGTCGCGCAGCTCTGAGGAACACTCCGCGCCGCTGCCGCTAAGCTGACCGAAATCGGAGGTGGCGGTGGCGGCGCAGGCGCGTGGTGGGATGGCGGGCGACATCCAGGAGCGCATCAAACGGCTCATCATCGACCGACGACTCCCCTCCGGGGCACCGTTGCCCACCGAGACGGAGCTGATGGAGCTGCTCGGGGTCAGCCGTAACTCCGTGCGCGAGGCGCTGAAGGCGCTCCAGGCGATGGGGATCGTGGAGATCCGGCACGGCTTCGGCACCTACGTGGGGCCCATGTCGATGGCGCCCATGATCGAGGGGCTGGTCTTCCGGACCGTCGCCGGTCACTACCGCGGCGAGGAGAGTCTGCTCCAGCTGCTGGAGCTGCGGGAGGCCGTGGAGACGGGGCTGATCGCCCGGCTCGCCGGGCGGATACCGGCGAAGGACCTCCGGACGCTGGACGCGATCACGCGGCAGATGGAGGCGGAGGCGGCCGAAGGGGCCGTGCGTGCGGAGACGGATCGCGCCTTTCACGCCGCGCTGTACGGGAGCCTGGACAACACGCTGCTCAGCGAGGTGCTGGAGGCGTTCTGGGACGCGTTCCACCGGGTGCGCACGGACCTGGTGGACGTGCCGACCGACCCCCACGTCACCCTCGCCCAACACCGGCGGATTCTGGAATCCGTACGCTCCGGCGACGCCCTACGCGCCGAAGAGGCGATTCGCGACCACTTCTGCAACATTCGCAACAGACTGCGTTCTCCACATCACGAATAAGCCGTTTTCGCGACCGGCCGCGACGGGCGCTCATTGCGCACCTTTGTCCGAATAAGGGCGCGTTTCGCCTTGCGATCATGTGAGCCCGTTCGAGACCCTGAGCTGGGTGCATCACACACCAACATGCCCTGTAACAGGGGGTGTTGGGGTGCCCCGGGGGGATGTCGGACGGGAGGGGTCCGGCACACTTTGCGCACAAGCAGAAGGCGGCCATTCCATATTCGATTCCATTCGATGGGTCCGGCCGCTCCACTATCGTGCCCGTACGGCCGTGGGGGGTCGTGCCGGCAAGGAGAACGTGACGACACGCAGCCAGCCCGCGTGCGGGGGGAATGACTCATGACGTCGACGCCGACAGGCGCCCGGCAGCATTCGTATGAGCAGGGTTCGTACGACTCGTCCACCACGACGCGCTTACGCATCCCGCGGCAACAGCGAACCCACCGGCGGCGGCCGCTGCCGAAGTACGACTACGAGCACTACAGCAGGCTCGCGGGGCCACTGACCCGGCCCGACGACCCGGACAAGCCGTACCGCGTGCGCTATCGCAGCCTGCTGGCCGACGAGCCGCACCGCATCCGCGCCGCGCTGCTGCTGGGGGCGGCGCCGCTGGTGTCGCTGGGGCTGCTGGTGTGGCTGATCCAGCCCGCGCACTGGACCGACCGCGAGGGCACGAGCCCGACGATGGCGGTGCTGGACGTCATCATGCTGGTCTCGATCGGGCTGATCGAGCTGTTCCGCACGATGAACGTCGCGTCCAACGCGCACGCGACGCTCGTGGCCCGCGATCCGGTCCCGGTCGTGCCCGAGACGGGGACGAAGGTCGCCTTCATCACCACGTTCGTGCCCGGCAAGGAGCCGATCGAGATGGTGACGAAGACGCTTCAGGCGGCGGTCAGGGTACGGCACCGGGGGGAGCTGGACGTCTGGCTGCTGGACGAGGGCGACGACCTTGAGGTGAAGGAGATCTGCGCGCGCCTGGGCGTGCGCCACTTCACCCGCAAGGGCGTCGAGAAGTGGAACCAGGCCAAGGGCCCGTACCGGGCGAAGACCAAGCACGGCAACTACAACGCCTGGCTGGACGCCCACGGCGACGCGTACGACTTCTTCGCGTCGGTCGACACCGATCACGTTCCGCTGCCGAACTATCTGGAGCGGATGCTCGGTTACTTCCGCGATCCGGACATCGCCTTCGTCGTCGGCCCGCAGGTGTACGGGAATTACGACGCCGCGGTCACCAAGGCCGCCGAGAGCCAGCAGTTCCTGTTCCACGCGCTGATTCAGCGCGCCGGAAACGCGTACCGCGCGCCGATGTTCGTCGGCACCAACAACGCGGTGCGGATCAGCGCCATCAAGAGCATCGGCGGACTGTACGACTCGATCACCGAGGACATGGCCACCGGCTTCGAGCTGCACCGGCACCGCAACCCCGCCACCGGGCGGAAGTGGGGCTCGGTCTACACGCCGGACGTGCTGGCGGTGGGCGAGGGGCCGAACGCCTGGACGGACTTCTTCACCCAGCAGCTGCGCTGGTCGCGCGGCACGTACGAGACGATCCTCAAGCAGTTCTGGAAGGCGCCCTTCTCGCTGCCCGCGGGCAAGCTCTTCAACTACACCCTGATGGTGATCTTCTATCCGATGTCGGCGCTGAACTGGATTCTCGCCGGGATCAGCTGCGCGCTGTTCCTCGGATTCGGGGCGTCCGGCATCCAGATCGACCCCGCCATCTGGATGATGCTGTACGGCAATGCCTCCGCGCTCCAGATCGGCCTCTACGTCTGGAACCGGCGGCACAACGTTTCCCCGCATGAACCGGAAGGGTCGGGGGGCGTGGCCGGAATGGTGATGTCCGCGATGTCCGCCCCGATTTACGCGCGTTCCCTGATGGATGCCGTACTGCGCCGGAAGAGCCGCTTCGTCGTCACCCCCAAGGGCGACTCATCGAGCCCCGACACCCTCTTCGGGACGTTCCGGATCCATCTTTTCTTCCTGGTGGTCTTCGGCGGGTCGCTCGCCTCTTCCTTCTACTTCGGCCACAGTCATCCAGCGATGACCGTTTGGGCATCACTCGCCCTGGCTATCACAGCCGCTCCGATCATCGCCTGGCGGTGGACCGTCCGCCAGGAGAAACGGACAACGCAGCCCGCTCTTGGGGGACGATAAGACGTGAAGTACCGACCGAGTCGCCGCACCCGCCGCTTCGGAATCGGTGCGGCGGCCGTGACCGTGCTGGCCGGGATGAACGGCCCGGCGCTCTACCAATTCAGCTCCGAGCAGTATCACGATTACAAGATCAACCAACCGGAGTACAAGGCCGAGAACGGCCACTGGGACGTCGTCAACGTTCCGAAGGAATATCGGATCAATACGATCCACGCCGCCCTGCTGCACACCGGAAAGGTACTGCTGGTCGCCGGTTCCGGGAACAACGCCAAGAACTTCGACGCCAAGTCCTTCCGCACCGTCCTGTGGGACCCGGAGAAGAACACGTACCGGAACATCCCCACGCCCCAGGACCTCTTCTGCTCCGGGCACAGCCAGCTTCCGGACGGAAAGCTGCTGGTGGCGGGCGGCACGCAGCGGTACGAGAAGCTCAAGGGCGACGTCGAGAAGGCGGGCGGGCTGATGTTCGTCCACAACGAGGACCCGGACAAGCCGAAGACCCTCCCGGCCGGGACGCGCTTCACGGGCAAGGAGAACGGCAAGACCTTCGAGTCCAAGGACCCGGTCCTCGTCCCGCGCGCGAAGAAGAAGACGAACGCCAAGACCGGAAAGGTCACCGTCACCGCCAGCACGGCGCGCGTCTATGTCGAGGCGCGCCGGAAGGGCAAGAAGTACCAGACCGGGACCGAGGACAATTACCGGATCTCCGGGCTGAAGGGCAAGGACCGGCAGAACTTCTACGGCATCGCACAGAAGCTGTCGTTCGACAAGAAGGACTTCCAGGGCATCAAGCAGGCTTACGAATTCGACCCGGAGTCGGAGCGGTACATCACCGTCGACCCGATGAACGAGGCCCGCTGGTATCCGACCCTGACGACCTTGCAGGACGGCAGTGTGCTGTCCGTGTCCGGGCTCGATGAAATCGGCCAGGTCGTGCCGGGCAAGAACGAGATCTACAACCCGAAGACGAAGAAGTGGAAGTATCTGCCGAAGCAGCGCTTCTTCCCCACCTACCCCGCGCTCTTCCTCACCGAGAAGGGCCGCATCTTCTACACCGGATCGAATGCCGGATACGGACCGGACGACAAGGGCCGCATCCCGGGGATCTGGGATCTGAAGAGCAACAAGTTCCAGGTGGTGCCGGGCATCAGCGACCCGAAGCTGCTGGAGACGTCGATGTCGGTCATGCTGCCGCCGGCGCAGGACCAGCGGTTCATGGTGCTGGGCGGCGGCGGGGTCGGCGAGTCCACCCGGTCCACCGCCGGGACCCGGATCGTCGATCTGAAGGACGATCAGCCGCGCTTCAAGGACGGACCGGATCTGTACGAGAAGGTGCGCTATCCGAGCAGCGTCATCCTGCCGGACGACACGGTCCTGACCACCAACGGCTCCGGCGACTACCGGGGGCGCAGCGACACCAACGTACTGAAGGCCGAGCTGTACGACCCGAAGACCAACCGCACGCGCGGGGTCGCCGATCCGCTGGTCGGGCGCAACTACCACTCGGGCGCGCTGCTGCTGCCGGACGGGCGGGTCATGAGCTTCGGCTCCGACTCGCTGTTCCAGGACAAGGCCAACACCAAGCCGGGCGAGTTCCAGCAGCAGATCGACCTCTACACGCCGCCCTACCTGTACCGGGACTCGCGGCCGAAGCTCGCCGCGGAGGGCGGCCCGAAGACGGTCAAGCTGGGCGCGACGGCCACGTACCAGACCGCGCACGCCTCGGCGATCAAGAAGATGCGGCTGATCCGGCCCAGCTCCTTCACCCATGTGACCAACGTCGAGCAGCGGTCGATCGCACTCGACTTCAAGCAGACGAAGGACGGCATCACGGTGCGCCTGCCGAAGGACTCCTCACTGGTGCCGCCGGGCTACTACATGCTCAACGCGGTCGACGACCAGGGAACGCCGTCGAAGGCGGTGTGGGTGAAGGTGCCCGCCGCGTCCACGGGCGGGGCGGGCACCTCCGGCTGAGCGGTGCCTATTCGGCGTTCCGGGCGAGATCGAGTGCGTAGCGCGGCCACCACTGGCCCGCCTTGGGGCCGCCCTTGCAGGGGCCGTCCGACTCGCCCGGGCGCTTGATCCAGAGGTAGGCGTCGACCTTCTGGTCGCCGGTGTCGACCGTCGGCGGTTCGCCCAGCGCCCGGCCCTTGGGGTTGCACCAGGCTTCCGGGTCGTCCTTGCCGGGGGCCGGGCCGTTGCCGTTGCGGCTGGTGTCGATCACGAAGGGCTTGCCGCCGACCATCGCGGACAGCTTCTTGCCGTAGGTCTTGTTCTCCGCGGTGGTCTGGTAGTTGGAGATGTTCAGCGCGAAGCCGTCCGCCTTGGCGATCCCGGCGCGCTTGAGCGGCCCGGCCATCACCCGCGGGTCCTTGATCCAGTGCGGGTTGCCGGCGTCCAGGTAGACCTTGGTGCGGGGCAGGCCCTTGAGCTTGTCGACGGCGCCGGTGAGCAGGTCGTACCGCTCCTCGTGGAACTTCTTCGGCGTGCAGCCGTCCGCCACGTGCGGCAGTGCGTCGGGCTCCAGGATCACCGTGGCGGGGCGGCCGCCGATGCCCCGGACGGCCTTGTCGAGCCACGCCCGGTAGGCGGCGCCGTCCGCCGCGCCGCCCTTGGAGTACTGGCCGCAGTCGCGGTGCGGGATGTTGTAGAAGACCAATAACGCGTCGCGGTCCGCGTGCGCGGCGGCCTCGGTGAAGCCGCGCGCCTGTCCCTCCGGGTTGTCCACCCCCAGCCACTCCGCGACCGGCTGCTCGGCGATCTTCTGTATCAGCTGGGCGTCGTCGTCCGCGCCCTTCTTGCGGTACGCGGCAACCTGCTTGGCGGCGCTGCCGTCGGGGTTGACCCAGTACGGGACGGTGGCCTTGGGGCGCTGCTTCTGACGGGCGGGCGGGGCAGCATGGTTGTTTTCCTTGGGGCCCTCGGAGGCGCCGAAGCAGCCGGTGAGCGTCGCGAGCGACAGCAGCGCTCCGGCGGCCGCCACGCCGTTGCGCCTGAGATTCCGCTTACGGTTGTGGTGACGGGCAACGGTGTGCCGACGGCCGGTGTAACTGCCGTACATCCACTCCCCCTTGGGTGCACGCTCCGGGGGAGGACAGTGAGCCCCCGGGTGGGACAAGCCGGTCGAATCCATCCTTGCACAGGGCCGCTGCCGCCCGGGCCCGCATCCTCAACCGGAGGCGGGTTTTCGCCCGTCCGGCGCGATTCGCACGGCGTCCTACCGACGGAGGCGACGTCGCAGGCCCCGACGGAGGCGGCCCCGGCGGGGAGCGCGGGCTGCCGGGCGGGGCGAGCCGAGGTCGCGGCTCGCGGGACGCCAGGGGCGGTCGGGGGACTCGATCGGTGCTTTACGTTCCGCTTGTGCCCTGACCTCCAGGTGGGACTGATAGCCCGACACCTGCCACGCCTGGTCATGGGCCGCCACGGCCGCGCGGATCGCCGACCCCGCGACGCCCCGGCGACGGGCCAGGACGGCCAGCCAGACGAAGAAGCCCATGACGGCGGCCAGCGCGCCGACGAAGATCAGATACGGCAGGAACCCACCCATACGGCCACCACGCCTCCCCGGACCCTACGGATCCCGCTTGTCGCGTCCATCGCGTCCATCACGTCCAGTACGCCGGAAACGCACCACCCCCGCGTCCAGATCGACCTGGACAGGAGGCGGCCCTTCCGCCGGTCTCACGTTCTTGCGCACCCGCTCCTGTTCCATGCCGCGCCGCAGGGCCCGCGCCGCCGGGTCACCCTCCTGGAGGAAGTCGACGCCGATCGACGACAGGGTCTTGCGCTTGCGCCAGTAGATCCAGCCCCGGCGCTCCATCCATAACAGGACGCGGTCCGCGAGGAACACGGCGGCCCCGAGCGCTGCGGCGCCTCCCGCTACCAGCAGCACGGTGGTCACCATGACCGGAGAACGGGCGGGCGTCAGCCCGCGTTCCCGGGGGTGGTCCGGGGCGTCGGGTGCTTCGGGGGCTTCGTGTCCGTCAGATACGCGGACACCACCACGTTCGCCGAATACGTCCGCGTCTTCCGGTCGAACCGTCCGCCGCACGTGATCAGCCGCAGCTCCGCCCGGCCGCCGGTCCGCGCCCCGTACACCCGGCGGGCGTCGAAGTGCTTGGCGGTCACCATCGCCACGTCCTCCACCGTGAACTCCGCCGTCGAACCGTCCGACCGGGCGACCCGGAGCGTCTCGCCGCGCCGGAGGTCGCTCAGCCGGTAGAAGACCGCGGGCTTGGACCGGGTGTCGACGTGGCCGACCAGCACCGCCGCCCCCGCCGTGCCCGGCTCGGGCCCGCCCCGGTACCAGGCGACGGAGTCCGCTCGGCGGAAGGGCGGCGGCTTCACGGCCCCCTCGCGGTCCAGGCCGGAGGCGATGACCGGGGCATGGACCCCGGCCGCCGCGATGTCGATGCGTTCCGGCCGCGCGGCCGGAAGCGGGGCGTGCGCCTCGGGCAGCGGATGGGCCGGGGGACGGCCGACCGCGGCCGCGTCCCCCGTCATCGGCGCCGGGGCGCCCGTACCGTCGGTGATGTCCCGGCCCCACATCCACAGCCCGAGCAGCAGCGCCACCCAGACCAGGCCCATGGCCAGCCGTCCGGCTCCGGGGAAGCGCGACTCAGACATCGCCGCCCACCCGCTGCCGCTGCCGACGCCGCCGTACCGCGAGCCCCGCGACGGCCACCGCCGTACCGCCGGACAGCACCAGGCCGTACGCCTCCGCGCCGCCGACGCCGCCCCGTGGCCACCGGCCCTCGGTCTCGGCGGGCCGCGGCGCGCCGCCTCCGCCCGCGTGCACGGGCGCGACGGGCGAGGGCGGGCGCTCCACGGCGACGGACACCTTCCCGGTGCCCCCCGGCTCCACGCCGCCGCCGCAGTCCACGGAGACCCGATGCGCGCCCTTGGTCGCCGTCGAGCGGATGGTCGCCTCGCTGAACAGCCCGTCGCCGTCGGGGGTCAGCTCCGCGTCGCTGACGAACACCGGCGACGTGGCCGTCGCCGCCGTGCCCTGGCAGCCGAAGGCCCGTACCTCCACCTCGGTGCCGGGCGCGATGGCGAGCGGGCTGACCCGGATCGTGGCGGTTCCGTCGTGGCGCTGATCGGCGAGAGCGGGCCCCGAGGCGATGAGGCAGAGGGCTGCCGTACAGAGCGTGAGGGTGGCGATGCGCATCGTGAACCTCCCACCACGAGGCTCACGCGCCCTGCCCGGGCCCGCATCCGCTGCGGACCCGGCCCTGCTCCATATGGGTGCTCAGACGACGCGTTCCACCAGGTCCGCGATCGAGTCGACGACGGTGGACGGCCGGTACGGGAAGCGGTCGACCTGGTCGGACTGGGTCACCCCGGTGAGCACGAGGAACGTCTCCATGCCCGCCTCCAGACCGGCCCGCACGTCCGTGTCCATCCGGTCGCCGATCATCGCGCTGCTCTCGGAGTGCGCACCGATCGCGTTCAGCCCGGCGCGCATCATCAGCGGATTCGGCTTGCCGACGAAGTACGGCTCCTGGCCCGTCGCCTTGGTGATCAGCGCCGCGACCGAGCCCGTGGCGGGCAGCGCACCCTCGGCCGAGGGGCCGGTCTCGTCCGGGTTGGTCGCGATGAACCGGGCCCCGTCGTTGATCAGGCGGATGGCCTTGGTGAGCGCCTCGAAGCTGTACGTACGGGTCTCACCGAGCACGACGTAATCCGGCTCGACGTCGGTCAGGACGTACCCGATGTCGTGCAGGGCGGTCGTCAGCCCCGCCTCCCCGATCACATACGCGGTGCCGCCGGGGCGCTGCTCGTCCAGGAACTGGCCGGTGGCCAGCGCCGACGTCCAGATGTTCTCGACCGGCACGTCGAGGCCGATGCGGGACAGCCGGGCGTGCAGGTCGCGCGGGGTGTAGATGGAATTGTTCGTGAGCACGAGGAACGGCCTGCCGGACTCGCGCAGCCGCTTGATGAAGGCGTCGGCCCCGGGCACCGGTATGCCCTCGTGCATCAGCACCCCGTCCATGTCGGTGAGCCATGACTCGATCGGCTTGCGCTCTGCCACTGGTTGCTCTCCGCTCGGCTTGACCGTCTGGGCGACGTCCACAGCCTAACCGGGGCCTCCGGAGCCTCAGCGCGACAGACCCGCACAGCTGTCCGATCCTGAGGGGAGGGGGAACGCGAGCCGACCGGTAACCGTAAGGAGACCGCCATGGGCATCATGGACAAGCTGAAGGACGCGATCGGCAAGAACCCGGACAAGAGCCGCCAAGCCGCACGCAAGGGGGCGGACGCCGCCGACAAGAAGACAGGCGGCAAGCACTCGGAGCAGGTCCAGCGCGGCTCGGACAAGGTCGACGACGAGCTCCGCCGCCGGGGCGAGGGGCCCCGGGGCGGTTAGCGGCAGCGTCCTCAGCGCCTCGCGCGCCGGGACTTCACGACGAGGGCGGCCCCGCCTGCCACGAGTCCGACACTGATCACGCCGAGCCCGGCGAGCCGGACGTTCTGTCCGGTGGCGGCCAGCTCGGGCTTCCAGTGCTCGGGGCGGCGGGCGCCGCCCTCGTCACTTTTGTCGCTTTCCTCACTTTCCTCGCTTTCCTCGTCCTGCTCGTGCCCGTCCTCGTGCCCACCGGTGCCGCTTTCGTCGGTGCCGCCGGTTTCGGTTCCGGTGCCGGGGTCCGAGCCGGGCGGGGTCTCGGTGCCGGTTTCGTAGCCGGGGTCGGTGCCGGTGTCGGTTCCGGGATCGGTTTCGGTGTTGGTGCCTGTTTCGGTTCCGGTCTCGGTGCCTGTTTCGGTTCCGGGGTCGGTTTCGGTGTCGCTACCGGTCTCGGTTCCGGTGTCGGTCCCGGTATCCACGTCGGTGTCGGTGCCCGTCTCCGCGCTCGTGTCGGTGCCGGGGTCCGCCTCCGTATCCGTCGCGTCCGTGCCCGCCTCGTCCGTGCCGGTGCCCAGATCCGTCTCGACGCCCAGGTCTTCGTCGGTGCCGGAATCCGCCAGGCCCTCGGTGCCCTGGTCCGCCTCGCTCTCGGGGCTCGGCGGCACCGCGACGGGGCTCCGCTCCAGGCGGCGGGTCGGGCTCGGCGCGGCAGTCGGCTCCGGGGGCGGGTCGACGCTCAACTCCGGCTCACGCTCCGGCTCCGGCTCCGGCTCGGCGCTGGGCACGGGCTCGGCGCTCGGCACGAGCTCGGCACTGGGCTCCGGCTCGGCACTGGGCACGGGCTTGGCGCTGGGCTCCGGCTCGGCGCTGGGCTCGGGCTCGGCGCTGGGCTCGGGCGCGTGATCCGCCCCCGCCGTGGCGTCCGCGCCGGGGTCCGCCGCCGCGCCGATCCGGAACGCGTAGTCGTTCGACTGCCCGACCCAGTCCCCGTCGTCCGCGCGCCGCTGGACGGCGATGGCGTTGGCCGTGACCGGGCCCAGGGGTGCGTCGGTGGTGAAGCGGGAGCGTATGCGTACGTCGACCGTCTTCCCGGCCGCCACGGTGAACCCCTTGAAGTCCTTCTCGAACACCCCGATGTTCTCGTCCTCGTCGGTCGTCTGGAAGGAAACGGGCCGCCAGGTGCCGCCGTCCGCGTACGGGTCCAGGAACTCGAACTGGATCTGGCGGGGCCGCAGCGCATGGCCCTGGTCGACGAGGACCGCGACGGGGTGGACGGCCCGGCAGCCGGTGTCCGTGGTGTTGCGCAGTTCCAGGTGCCACTGCTGCCACCCGGCCCCCCGCGCGTAGTGGTCCGGCCCGCCGCGCAGCCGGGTCTCTATGGGGAAGTCGGCGGCGGTCTCGTCCCCGCAGGTCGGGGCGGGTTCGGCCGCGGCGACGGGCGCCCCGATCCCGTACAGGGCCGGGGCGAGGGCGAGCGCGGCGGCGGGCAGGGCGGTACGGAGGGACAGGGCCGTACGGAGGGACAGGGCGGCGCGGAGGGACAGGGCGGTGGGCAGGCGCATGGGTGACCTCTGCTGGCAGCGGCGTATCCCCGAGCACTCCGCCACATTCCGCGTCCGCACGCCGACACACCGCGGGAGCGGCCGATTGACCCCGACTGGCCGTCAACAAACGCTCGATCAGCCCAATGCGAAGAGCGGGGCGAGCACGAGCTGCGCCGCTCCCTCGACCACCGCCCGGGCCCCGCCGCGTACGGCGTCGACCGGGACCGTGGGGCGGCTGGTGCGGGCGGCGTCCTCGGCGAGCACGGCGGCCACGCCGCGTACGTACGGGGCGGGGTCGGCCAGCACGATCCGGCCGCCGAGCAGCACCCGGTCGATGTCGAGGAGCCGTACGAGGTTGGCGGCGCCGACGCCGAGCAGCCGGGCCGCGTGCGCCTGTTCGCCGCGGGCGACGGCGGCCAGGCACAGGGCTTCGAGGCAGCCGCGGTTGCCGCAGCCGCAGGGCGGGCCGTCGAGCTGGACCACCTGGTGCCCGAACTCCCCCGCGTCCGTCCGCGCGCCCCGGTACACGCCGCCGCCGAGCACGAGCCCGGCGCCGAGGCCGGTGCCGAGGTGCAGATACGCGAACGAGTCGGCGGCCGGGGCCGCGAGGCCCAGGGCGGCGGCGTTGGTGTCCTTGTCGAGGACGACAGGCAGGCCGAGCCGCCGGGCGAGCGCGTCGCGCAGCGGGAGCCCGTCCCACTGCGGGAAGCCGGTGACCCGGTGCAGTACGCCGGAGCCGTGGTCGAGCGGGCCGGGCGCGGCGACCCCCACCCCGAGCAGCCCTTCCGCGGCGGTATCGGCGATCAGCGCCTCGACCTCCGACGCCGCCGCCGTCAGCGCCCGCTCCGCCGGGGCGCCGAAGTCGAAGCGCGCCGTACGGAGGGCCACCGGGGTGCCCGCGAGGTCGACCAGGACCGCCGTCAGCTCGTCGCGGTCCAGGTGCAGGCCGATCGCGTGGCGGGCGTCCGGGACCAGGCGGAGCACGGTGCGCGGCTTGCCGCCGGTCGAGGCGCGGCGGCCCGCCTCGGCCGCCAGCCCCTCGGCCCGCAGCCGGGCCGTGATCTTGCTGACGGCCTGCGGGGTGAGGCCCGTGCGGTCGGCCAGCTCCAGCCTGCTGACGCCGTCCTGGCCCGCGTCGCGCAGCAGGCGCAGGACGAGGGCGGCGTTGTGGCTGCGCAGGGCGGACAGATTGGCTCCGGGCCCGGCCGCCCCCGACATCGTGCTGTTCACATCCCCATTGTGGTCATCGCTTGCGCTTTAGCAACACTGTTGTCAAAGTGGCCGCATGGATGCCAATAGCAGGGATGACAGCAACAGGGACAAGAGCACGCTCCGGGCAGGGCTGATCGGCTACGGCCTCGCGGGCTCCGTCTTCCACGCCCCCCTGATCGCCGCCGCCGACGGCCTCGCCCTCGACACCGTCGTCACCGCCAGCCCCGAGCGGCAGCAGCAGGCCCGCGACGAGCACCCCGGCGTGCGCATCGCCGCATCCGCCGACGAGCTGTGGGCGCGGGCCGGTGAGCTGGACCTGATCGTCATCGCCTCCCCCAACCGCACCCACGTCCCGCTCGCGCGCGCCGCGCTCGAGGGCGGGCTGCCGGTCGTCGTGGACAAGCCGCTGGCCGCGACCGCCGCCGAGGCCGAGGAGCTGGCCGCGCTCGCCGAGGCCCGCGGGCTGCTGCTGAGCGCCTTCCAGAACCGCCGCTGGGACAACGACTTCCTGACCCTGCGCAAGCTGCTCGCCGACGGCGCGCTCGGCGAGGTGCTGCGCTTCGAGTCGCGCTTCGAGCGGTGGCGGCCGCAGCTCAAGGGCGGCTGGCGGGAGTCCGGCGACCCGGCCGAGATCGGCGGGCTGCTGTACGACCTGGGCAGCCACCTGGTCGACCAGGCGCTCACCCTCTTCGGCCCGGCCGTCTCCGTCTACGCCGAGGTCGACGTACGCCGCGCCGGGGCGGAGGCCGACGACGACACGTTCATCGCCATCCACCACGCCAACGGCGTCCGCTCGCAGCTGTGGATGAGCGCGATCACCGCCCAGCTCGGCCCGCGCTTCCGGGTGCTGGGCAGCGAGGCGGGCTACGTCAAGTACGGCCTCGACCCGCAGGAAGCGGCGCTCCGCGAGGGCCTGCGCCCCACGGAATCCGGGGCGTGGGGCGCCGAGCCCGAGTCCGCGTGGGGTCGGCTGGGCGCGGGCGAGTCGCCGCTGACCGGCGGCGGGCGGCCCGTCCCCACCGTCCGGGGCGACTACCCCGCGTACTACGCCGCGATCGCCACCGCGCTGCGCGACGGCACCCCGCCCCCGGTCACCGCGGCCGAGGCGGCGTCGGCGCTGCGGGTGCTGGAGGCGGCCCGGGTGTCGGCGACGGAGGGCCGTACGGTCCGTATCGACAACCCGCTCGGAGGCGCCGCATGAGCACCCAGGATCACGCGGACCTCATCGCCCGCCTGGAGGAGCAGGAGCGCCGGCTGCGCCTCCCGTCCCTCAGCAACGACGACGCGTGGCGCCTCGGCTGCCTGATCGCCGAGCTGGCCGAGGAGCGCGGCGCGGCCGTCACCATCGGCGTACGCCGCAGCGGCCAGCGCCTCTTCCACCGCGCCCTGCCCGGCACCACGGCCGACAACGACGCCTGGCTGGAGCGCAAGTGCCGGGTCGTCGACCGCTACGCCGCCTCCTCCTATCTCGTCGGCACCCGCTTCCGGGCGAAGGGCACCACCTTCGAGGAGTCCTCCCGGCTCGACCCCGACCGCTACGCCGCGCACGGCGGCGCCTTCCCGCTCCATGTGACCGGTACGGGCGTCATCGGCACGGTCGCCGTCTCGGGCCTGCCGCAGGCGGAGGACCACGCGCTGGTGGTGGCGGCCCTGGAACGGTTCCTCGACCAGTCCTGACCTGCGACATCGCTTCGCCGGGCGCCGAAGCTTTCCGCGCCTACGGTGAAGCGCATGGCGACGAAAACCGGTACCCCGGACATACCGACCACCCGCGGGCCCGCGCGCGTCCTGTCGTTCGCGCTGGTCGCGGTGTGTACGGGCTACTTCATGGTCATCCTGGACAGCACGATCGTGAACGTCGCCCTGCCCGCCCTGCGGACCGACCTGCGGGCGGGCGTCAACGGCCTCCAGTGGGTCGTTGACGGCTATCTGCTGGTGCTGGCCGCCGGGCTGCTGTCCGGCGGGGCGCTCGCGGACCGCTTCGGCGCCCGGCGGGTGTTCCAGGCCGGGCTCGGGGTGTTCGTGGTGGCGTCGCTCGGCTGCGGGCTGGCCCCCGACGTACCGGTGCTGGTGCTCGCGCGGGTGGCACAGGGGGCCGGGGCGGCGCTGTCGGTACCGGCCTCGCTGGCGCTGCTGCGGGCCGCGTACGACGACCGGACGACGCGCGCCCGCGCGATCGGGGTGTGGGGCGGCATCGCCGGGGTGGCCGCGGCGGGCGGCCCGCTCCTCGGCGGCGTCCTGGTCGCCGCGGTCGGCTGGCGGTGGGTGTTCTTCGTCAACGTGCCCATCGGGCTGGCCGCGATGGCGCTGACCGCGCGGTACGTTCCGGCGCCGCGCGCGCAGACCGGCAAGGGGCTGGACCCGGCCGGCCAGATCACCGGCGTAGTGGCGCTGACCGCGCTGGCGCTCGCCATGATCGAGGGCGGCCGCACCGGGGTGAACGCGCTGGTGGCGGGCAGTGCGCTGGTGTTCGTCCTGGCGGGCGCCGGGTTCCTGGCCGTCGAACGGACGGTGCGCACGCCGATGCTGCCGCTCGGGCTGTTCCGCAACGCCACCTTCTCCGGCGGCACGGCGGTCGGCCTGCTGATCAACCTGGGCTTCTACGGCGAACTGTTCGTCATCAACCTCTACTTCCAGCAGACCCTGCACTACTCCGCGCTGTTCGCCGGGCTCGCCCTGCTGCCGCAGATGGGCGTGGTGGCGGCCGGTTCATGGCTCTCCGGGCGCTTCACGGCGCGGGTCGGCAGCCCGCGGCCCACGCTGCTCGTCGGCCTGGCCACGGGCGGGGCGGGGCTGCTCGCGCTCACCGGGCTCACCGCGGCGGTCGCGCACGTTCCGTATCCGCTGCTGGTGCTCCCGCTGATGGCCACCGGTTTCGGGATGTCGTTCACCATGCCCGCCGTGACGACGGCCGTCACCGACGGCGTGCCCGGCGAGCAGGCCGGGCTCGCCTCCGGCGTGATCAACGCGTCACGCCAGACCGGCGGCGTCATCGGCGTCGCCCTCCTCGGCGCGCTGGCCGGTCAGGGTGGGCTCGCCGGGCTGCGGACGGCGCTGGCCGTCGCGGGGCTGGCCTTCCTCGCCGGGGCCCTGATAACCCTGCGCACCGTCGACCGCGCCGTGCCATGATCCAGCGGTGCCCGCAGCGACGATACGTCCCCGAACCGGCCAGGACCTGGCCGCCTGCGTCAGCGCGCTCGCGACCGTGCAGCGCGCCGACCGCTACCCGGTCAACTGGCCCGACGACCCCGAGGGCTGGCTGACGCCGGACGGGATGCGCGGCGCCTGGGTCGCGGCCGAAGGCCCCGATGTACTCGGCCATGTGATGCTCACCCGGACCGATCCCGCCCTCGCGGACGCCATCGGCGCACCGGCCGAGGGGCTCGCCGCGGTGGCCCGACTGTTCGTCACCACCGCGGCACGCCGCCGCGGTCTGGCCGCCGAACTGCTCGGGCACGCGGCGCGGGCGGCGGTGGCGGACGGGCTGCGGCCCGTCCTGGAGGTCGACTCGGGCGCCACCGCGGCCATCGGGCTGTATGAGCGCGCCGGGTGGCGCTTCGTCAGGGCCATGACCGCCGACTGGCACACTGCGGACGGACGGCTCGCCGTGGTCCACGCGTACAGCGGACCCGCTGGTCATTGAACACTTCCGGCCGCCGGGCCGTACGGATAACGGCGGCCCTCGACGCCCGAGTCTGGTCCGCCGTGTCACCACCGGGCCACGCACGGAAGGACCTTCGGGATGCGCCAGCAGCCGGACAAGGACGACGCCGACAAGGCTGCCCCGGAGGAGGGCGAAACCCCGGAAGACCGGCCGCCGGAGCGGAAGCCGGACGCCGTCGCCGAGAGCCAGGGCAGAGACCCCGAGGGCGCTGCGCCCGAGGGCAGTGACCCCGAGGGCGAGCCCAAAGAGGTCGGCCCCAAAGGCGAGGACGACACCGAGGACGACGGCGACGGCGACGGCGAGGACAACGCCGACGACGAAGCCGACGAAGTCGAGGCCACAGCCCCCGACGACAAAGCCGCCGAGGACAAGGCCACCGAAGAGGGCGACGACGCACCGGCCGAGCTGCTGGGCGCCGCCACCGCCGGTGACGGCACCGACGACGACGGCCCCGGCCCGGACCAGGCCGTCACCGGCCGCGGCGGCTGGCGGGGCCGGTATCCCGTCGCGGCACGCGCCCTGTCGTGGACGGTCACCGGCCTGTCCCTCGCGCTGGTCTTCGTCGCCCTGCTGCTGCCGACGAAGCTCGAACTCCTCACCACCGAGCACTTCGCCCGCATCCCGGTGGAGCTGATATTCGGCGCCGGTCTGCTGCTGCTCCTGCCGACCCTCGCCCGGAGGGTGGTGGCGGTGCTGGCGGGGCTGTTCCTCGGCGCGCTGGCCATCCTCAACATGCTCGACATGGGCTTCAACGAGTTCCTGGGCCGCGGCTTCAACGTGGTGCTCGACTGGATCCTGCTCGACGACGCCCAGTCGTACCTGGAGGACTCGGTCGGCCAGACGGCCGCGGCGGCCGCCGTGGTCGGGGTCGCGCTGCTGGCCCTCGCCGTGCTCGCCCTCACGGCGCTGGCGGTCCTCCGGATCGGCAACGTCATGGCCCGCAACAGCGTCGTGGCGACCCGCGCCACGCTGGTGGCCGGGACCGTCTGGGTCGCGTGCGCGTCGGTCGGCGCGCAGGTCGCGGGGCTGCCGGTGGCGTCCCGGAGCACCTCCGCGCTGGTCCAGGACCGGGCGGAGCGGGTGCAGAAGACCATCGAGGACGAGCGGGAGTTCCAGAAGGTCGCCGCGTACGACACATACGGGGACACCCCGGGCGATCAGCTGCTGACCGGGCTGCGCGGCAAGGACATGATCTTCACCTTCATCGAGAGCTACGGCCGCAGCGCGATCGAGGATCCGGCGATCGCGCCCGGCGTCAACGCGACGCTGAAGAAGGCGACCAAACGGCTGGACAAGGCCGGGTACGCCGCCAAGAGCGGGTGGCTCACATCGGCGACGTACGGCGGCAGCAGCTGGCTGGGCCACTCCACCTTCCTGACCGGCCTCTGGATCGACAACCAGAACCGCTACCGCACCGTCACCGCGGGCGACCACCTGTCCATCACGCGGGCCTTCAAGCGCACCGGCGCCTGGCGGACGGTCGGCATCATGCCGGGCGTGCAGAAGAGCTGGCCGGAGGGCACGTTCTACGGCCTCGACCACGTCTACGACTCGCGCGAGCTGGGCTACAAGGGCCCGAAGTTCAGCTGGTCGACCATGCCCGACCAGTATGCGCTGAAGGCGTTCGAGCAGCTGGAGCACGGCAAGAAGCACGACAAGCCGCTGATGTCACTGAACATCCTGACCTCCAGCCACCAGCCCTGGGCGCCCATCCCGAAGACCATCCCGTGGAGCAAGGTGGGGAACGGCTCGGTCTACAAGGACATCGAGAAGGCGGGCAAGCGGCCCGAGGACGTGTTCACCGACTCCACCAAGGTGAAGCAGGAGTACGGCAAGTCCGTCCAGTACTCGGTGAACAGCCTCATCGACTACGTGATCAAGTACGGCGACAAGGACACCGTGCTCGTCTTCCTCGGCGACCACCAGCCGCTGGCCCGGGTCAGCGGCAACAACGCGAGCCGGGACGTGCCGATCTCGATCGTCGCCCATGACCCGAAGGTGCTGAAGCGGATCGCCGACTGGAACTGGGCGGACGGGCTGATGCCCCGCGCGGACACCCCGGTGTGGAAGATGAACAGCTTCCGCGACCGCTTCTTCAAGGCGTACGGCTCGACGCCGAGCGCCAAGACCAAGGTGCCCACGTCATCTTCATCCAAGTAGCGGGCGGCGGCCCCCGGCGTCAGGCGTCCTTGAACTCCTGGCGCTGGCGGCCCAGCCCGTCGATCTCCAGCTCCACCACGTCACCGGCCCGCAGATAGGGCTTGGGATCGGGGCGGCCCATGGCGACGCCCGCCGGGGTGCCGGTGTTGATGACGTCACCCGGGTAGAGGGTCATGAACTGGCTGAGGTAGCGCACCACATGGGCGACGCCGAAGATCTGCTCGGCCGTCGTGCCGTTCTGCTTGATCTCGCCGTTGACCCACAGCCGCAGGCCGAGGGCCTGCGGGTCGGGGATCTCGTCGGCGGTGACCAGCCAGGGGCCCAGCGGGTTGAACGTCTCGCAGTTCTTGCCCTTGTCCCACTGGCCGCCGCGCTCGATCTGGAAGGCCCGCTCGGAAACGTCGTGCGCGATCGCGTAGCCCGCGACGGCGGCGAGGGCGGCCTCGTCGGAGTCGAGGTAGCGGGCGGTGCGGCCGATGACGATGGCCAGCTCCACCTCCCAGTCCGTCTTCAGGCTGCCGCGCGGGACCAGCACCGTGTCATCGGGGCCGATGACCGTGTCGGGCGCCTTCATGAAGAGGATCGGCTCCTCCGGGATCGGAGCGCCGGTCTCGGCCGCGTGGTCGTGGTAGTTCAGCCCGATGCACACGATCTTGCCGATACGTCCCAGCGGCGGGCCGACCCGTACGCCGCCGTCCTGGATCACCGGCAGCGCGTCGGCGCCCTCGGCCGCGGCCGCCGCGCGGATGCGGGCGAGCGCCGCCTCGTCGGCGAGCAAGGTCCCGTCAATGTCCGGGACCAGGCCGGACAGGTCGCGGAGGGTGCCGTTCTGGTCGAGGAGGGCCGGGCGTTCCGCCCCGACCGGTCCGACGCGCAGCAGCTTCATCCTCACAACTCCCTGGTCTCAGGACGGGGGCCAGGGGCGACTCCATGCCCTCTGGCCGCTCGATCCTCCATGAGCCCCTTCCAGCCCGCAAGACCCCGTTCACGGACTGGACCGGGGTCACGCTCAAGCGCTTTCCCCCAGCTCACCGTCCGCGGAGCAGCAGGGCCCGCTCCACCGCGGTCCAAGTGGTGCTCGTCGCGAGGTAGAGCGCGGCGGCCAGCGGCACCACGGCGGCGGTGATGAGCGTGCCGAACGACAGCAGCGGCAGCACCCGCGCCACCCCCGCCGCACCGGGCGCCGCGGGCGCACCCTTCGCACCCTTCGCGCCCTTCGCACCGGTCGCGCCGGTCGCGCCGGGGGCCGCCACCGCGTTGCGGGCCGCCTTGCGGGTGCGCACATACGTCCAGGTCGCGACGGCCGCGATCAGCGCGAACAGACCGAGGTAGACCATCCCCTGCTGCCCCGCGAACGCCCCGCCCCAGCGGCCGTCGAGCGGCGCCCCGGCCAGGGTGTGGTCGAGCAGGTCTCCGGCGCCGCTGCCGGTGGAGAACACGTGGTACATGACGAAGAAGACCGGCAGCTGGACGAGGGTCGGCAGGCAGCCCGCCAGCGGGGACGCCCCCTCCTTGGCCTGGAGGTCGGTCATGGCGCGGCGCAGCCGCTCGGGGTCGTTCTTGTGCTTGCGGCTCAGCTCGGCGATCCTCGGCGCCAGCGCGGCGCGCGCCTTCTCGCCGCGCGCCGCCGCCCGGGCGAGCGGATGGAGCGCGGCCCGGACACACAGGGTGAACAGGACGATCGCGGCGGCCGTCGCCGACGCCCCGAACAGCGGATCGAGCCGGTCGGCCAGGGTGGTCAGCAAGGTGCCGAGGGATGCGAAAACAGACATGGGGAGCCCTCCACGGGTCTCGTCATGGGCCGGATGACCGAAGAGAAAACGGATCGGCGTGACGAGCCGCGTGGGCGCCGCGGCAGGGGGTGATGCGGGATGCTGCGGGTGCGTGCGCCTCTACGCGGCCGTCGGGAGACGACGGCCCGGCGCCCGGGGCCTGGGGCGGCCCGCGGCATCGGGGTCCCGCTGCGGCAGGAACGCGGTGCGGCGCTCCCGGTCCCGTATCGCGGTGCGTATGCGCCCCGGGGGCGCGGGCACCCGGGCCCGGGCGGCGAGGACCGCGCAGGTCAGCAGCGCGGCCGCGACGGCGGCGGTGGCGGCGAGGGCGACGGCGCTGATCAGCCCGGTCTGGGTGAGCAGAGTGCCGGTCAGCAGGAAGAGGAGCACGCCCAGGTGCATGCGCAGCGTCTCGAAGCGATGAGTCATCCGGCTCCCCCTCTCCACTCGGCCACGCCCAAGTCTAGGGGGCACCTCCGACAACGCGCGGCCCGGCCGCCGTCAGCTTGGCCCACACCACCAGCCGGTAGCGGGAGGTGTATTCGGGGGTGCAGGTGGTCAGCGTGAGGTAGGAGCCGGGCTCGGTGTAGCGGTAGCGCGGATGGACCGAGCTGTAGGGCACCTTCGCGATCACCGTGCCGTCGGAGGGCGAGGTGCGCGGCAGGGTGCGCTCGACGACGTACGTGAAGCGGGCGTGGAAGGTCTCGATGCTCACCCTGTCCCCGGGCCGCAGCTCATCGAGGTGGCGGAACGGCTCGCCGTGCGTATTGCGGTGGCCCGCGAGCGCCACGTTGCCCGGCTGCCCGGGCTGGGCGGTCCCCGGATAGTGGCCCACGTACCCCTTGTTGAGGACGTGCGGCTTGCTGATGCCCTCGGCGACCGGGGCCGTGAGCCCGATGCGCGGGATGCGGATCACCGCGTACGTCTGGTTCCGGCTCGGGGTACCGGCGCGGAGGGCGGGGAGGGTGCCGTTCTGACGGCGCGTATCGCCCGCGCTCGCACCCCCGGAGCCCGTACCGCGCCCGCCCGTACCGCCGGATTCCGTGGCGTCCGCTCCGCCGGACGGGGGCGTGACCGCGGGGTCGTCGGCGTCCCACTGCCGCTCCAGCGACTCCACTTGGCGCTTCGCGCCCGCCCGCGCCTCCCGGTTGGTCCACCACATCTGATGGGCGACCAGCAGGAGCACGACGAGCCCGATCGTGACGGCGACCTCGCCGCCCGTCCACAGCACCCGGGCCAGTAACCGCCGCCGTCGCACACCGACCTCCCCACCCAGGCCACCGGGAGGGGCACCATAGGCCCTCCGGCACGCACCCGCCAGAGACGCGCGCCCAGCAGGTGCGGCGCCACCGGCGCTACCCGCCGCCCAGCCCCCGCGAGACGGTGTAGATGACGAGCCCCGCCAGGGCGCCCACCACCGTGCCGTTGATCCGGATGAACTGGAGGTCGCGGCCGATATGGGCCTCGATCTTCCGGGAGGTGTGCTCCGCGTCCCAGCTCGCGACCGTCTCGGTGATCAGCGAGGTGATCTCGTTCCGATAGGTCGTCACCACATAGACCGCCGCGTCCTCCAGCCAGCCGTCGATCTTGCCGCGCATCCGAGGGTCCGTCACCAGCCGCGTGCCCAGCGACAGGATCGCCGCCCGGGCCCGCAGCCGCAGCTCGCTGCGCTCGTCCTCGGCCGCAGCGACGATCATCGCGCGCACCGAGGCCCAGGTGGAGGCGATCAGGTCCTGCACCTCGCCGCGGCCCAGCACCTCGCCCTTGAGCCGCTCGACCCGGTTCCGGGTGTCGCTGTCCGACTGGAGGTCCCCGGCGAAGTCGGACAGGAAGCGGTCCACGGCGCCGCGCGCCGGATGGTCCGGCATGTCGCGCATCTCACGGACAAATCGCAGCAGTTCGCGGTAGACCCGCTCGCCGACCCTGCGGTCCACGAACCGCGGCGTCCAGCCGGGCGCGCCGCCGGTCACCGCGTCCATCACCGACTCGTTGTGCTCGACCAGCCAGTCGTGGGCGCGTACGCACACCAGGTCCACGGCCCGGCGGTGGCCGCCGTCCGCGACGATCCGCTCCAGCAGCTTGCCGAGCCCCGGCGCGATCTCCTGGGCGTCCGCGCGCCGCGTGATCGCCTCGCCGACCACGGCCTGTACGTCGGAGTCGCGCAGCACGGTGAGCGCGCCGCGCAGCGCGGTCGCCAACTCGTCCGTCACCCGGTCGGCGTGCGCGGGTTCGGCCAGCCAGGTGCCGAGGCGGCTGCCGATACCGACGGCGCGCAGCCGCATCCGTACGACGTCGCCGGACAGGAAGTTCTCGCCGACGAAGTCGCCCAGGGTCGCGCCGAGCTGGTCCTTCTTCGTGGGGATGATCGCGGTGTGCGGGATGGGCAGCCCCATCGGCCGCCGGAACAGGGCGGTGACCGCGAACCAGTCGGCCAGCGCGCCGACCATGCCCGCCTCGGCGGCCGCGGCCACGAACCCGGCCCAGCCCCCGGCGCCGGAGTTCTGCGCCCACTTGGCGAGCGCGTACACCAGCGCGACGGCGAGCAGCATGCCCGTGGCGATCGTCTTCATCCGGCGCACACCGCGCCGCCGCTCCTCGTCGAGGGGGGTGTCCGCGAACGCGAGGACGCCACCGGCGGCCGCCCTCGCGCCGGGCGGCGGCGGCCCTTCGGGCCCCTTTTCATCCGTCGTTGTCCGGTTCATACGCTCCACCCGGTCGAGCCGTTCCCTCTATTGTCTCGTTCCTGTCTCACTCGCCCCTGAGTGGAACGAACGGCGAGTTCCCGTCGTCTGTCTGGGGGAGCGACCCCGTCCAACCGGGGGCAGGCCGACAGGCGGACCTCTGTCCGGACATGGGATCATGGAGGACCGACCGGACCGCATCGGCGAAGCACCGTCGCTCGCCGTTCCCGTTCACTTTCGGAGCCTGAAGGCTCCGGCTGCCCGAGGAGACCTCCGCCCATGAGCGTGCCCCCCATGCCCAGACGCACGGCCTATGCCGTGTTCGCTGCGCTGGCGGCTGTGGTGGTCCTCGTGTCAACCGCGATATTCGTCGGGGTCGGCGGCCGGGACCGGAACGTGAACGAGGCCGCGCAGGGTACCCGCAACTCCGCGGCCCCGGCTTCGTCGGGGTCCTGGGTGGGCACCTGGTCGGCGTCCGCCGCCGCGGCCGAGCCGAACACGCTCCGCGGCCTCTCCGGCATGTCGATACGGAACGTCGTCCACACCAGCATCGGCGGCACCGGCGCCCGCATCCAGCTCTCCAATCTGTACAGCGCACGCCCGCTGACGATCACGCATGCCTCGCTGGCGCTGGCGGCCGCCCCCAGCAACCCGACGGCCGCCGCCGGCACCATGCGCAGGCTCACCTTCGACAACCGCTCCTGGGTGACCATTCCGCCCGGCCAGGCCGCCACCAGCGACCCGGTGCGCATGAACATCCCGACCGCCGCCGACCTGCTCATCACCACCTACGCCCCGCAGGCGTCCGGCTCGGTGACGTACCATCCGCACGCCCGCCAGACCTCGTACCTGGCGCGCGGCGACCGCACGGAGGACACGGCGGGCGCCGCGTACACCGAACAGAGCCCGTTCTGGCGCTATCTGAGCGCCGTGGACGTGTGGTCCAAGGAGGCGCAGGGCTCGGTCGCGGTGCTCGGCGACTCGATCACCGACGGCATCACCTCCACCGCGGGTGCCAACCACCGGTGGACCGACTTCCTCGCCGAGCGGCTCCGCACCGAGCCGGGAGCGCCCCGCCTGGGCGTGCTCAACCAGGGCATCAGCGGGAACCGGGTGCTGAGCGACGGCACCCAGTTCCCGCCGAACAACCCCAGCGGGCTGTCCCGCTTCGGACGTGACGTGCTGGACCGTACGAACGTCAAGGCCGTGATCATCGAGCTGGGCGTCAACGACATCCTGCGCATCCCCCATCAGACGGATCCGAACAAGATTGTGGACGGGCTGCGGCGGCTGACCGAACAGGCGCACGCCCGGGGCCTGCGGGTCATAGGGGCCACCCTGTCGCCGTTCTACGGCCACCGCGGCTACACCCCGCTGCTGGACTCCGTGCGCGAGCGGGTCAACGCCGAGATCCGGGCCGGGAAGGTCTTCGACGAGGTCGTGGACTTCGACAAGGCGCTGCGCGACCCGGCGCAGCCGCTGCGGCTGCGCCCGTCGTACGACTCGGGCGACCATCTGCACCCGAGCGACGAGGGCTACCGGGCGATGGCGCGGGCGCTCCCCCTCGAGTACCTCCGGGGGAGCGCGGCCGCCGAGCTGTGACCCCGGCGCCCAGAGGCCCCAAGGGGCTGGCTAGTGGCCGAGGTCGTGCCTGCGGGCCCGGCGCTCGGCCTGCCGCTCCTCCAGCTCCGCACGGCGCGCTCGGCGCTCGGCGCGCAGTTCCTCCCTGCGCGCCTCCTTCTCCCGGCGGCGCTCCGCCTTGAGCCGCTTCTGCTCCTCCTTGCGGAGCTTGCGCTCGACGCTGACCCCGCCGAACATCGCCAGGCCCGTGACGGTCACCCGCGGTCCTGTGGGGTCGCCGTCGGCCGACCCGCTGTGGTCGAAGCCGCCCATGATGCCGATGCCGCTGACGTGCGTCTCCAGGTCCGGCGGCACGATGACCTGCACCCCGCCCATGAACGCGAAACAGCGGATCACGATCTCGCGGCCCTCGAAGCGGGCCTCCCGCAGATCGATCTCGCCGCCGCCCATGAGGGCGAAGGCGGTGAAGGAGCGCGGCGCGGTCCAGGTGCCCTTGCGCTGGAAGCCGCCCATGACCGCGACGGCCATCTTCGACGTCGGGGCGCCGCCGATCCGCGCGCCCCAGCCGTCCCGGGCGGCGAGGCCGGTGGCGTCCGCGGACCGCGGTTCGACAGCGGCCGCGGCGCCGGGCACCGGGAGGTCCCGGACCAGCGGCTCCAGCTGGGCATGGGTGCGCGCCTTGTAGGCCGCGTCCAGCCGCTCCTCGAACTCCTCCATGTCCAGGCGGCCTTCGGCGACCGCGTCCCGCAGCACCTCGGCGATGCGCTCGCGCTCGGCGTCGGAGGCGCGCATCTCGGAGGCACGCGTCGGGGACCCGCCCGGACGGTCGGGGGCCGCTCCCTGGGGAGATCCCTCAATTGTCATACGGACAGACTAATGCGGACCGACCGACCTGACCGCCCCATGCGACACGCCCTCTTCCGGCTCGCTCCCGGGGAACAGCATGCGGGCGATCACATCCTCGATCTCCGGTTCCCGCACCGACAGGTCCACCAGCGGATATCCGTCGGCGACCGCCGCGACGAGGGGTGCCGCGCTGGCGGCGGCCGGAAACGCCAGCCACTGCCGCGGGCCCTCGACCCGCACGGTCCGCGCACCGGGCACCTCGATCGGCGGCAGCTCCCGCTCCAGGTCCACCACCAGGGTGCGTTCGCTCCCGCCCACCGCGTGCAGCCCGTCCAGCCCGCCGTCGTACACCAGACGGCCGTGGTCGATGACCATCACCCGCTTGCACAGCTGTTCGATATCGGTCAGGTCGTGGGTGGTCAGCAGCACGGTGGTGCCCTGCTCCGCGTTCACCTCGCGCAGGAAGCCCCGTACCTTCGCCTTGCTGACCACGTCCAGCCCGATCGTCGGCTCGTCCAGGTACAGCACCTCGGGGTCGTGCAGCAGGGCGGCCGCGATGTCGCCGCGCATCCGCTGGCCGAGCGAGAGCTGACGGACCGGCACGTCCAGCAGGTCGCCCAGGTCCAGCAGTTCGACACAGCGGTCCAGGTTCCGCCGGTAACGGCCGTCCGGGATCCGGTACATCCGCCGCACCAGCGCGTACGAGTCGCGCAGCGGCAGATCCCACCACAGGGTGGTCCGCTGCCCGAAGACCACCCCGATCCGTCGCGCGAGCCGCGTCCGCTCCCGCGACGGATCGATCCCGGCGACCCGCAACCGGCCGCCGCTGGGCACCAGGATCCCGGTCAGCATCTTGATCGTGGTGGACTTCCCGGCGCCGTTCGGACCGATGTAGCCCACCATCTCACCGCGCGGCACCCGGAAGCTGATGCCGTCCACCGCGCGCACCTCGCGCCGCTCCCGGCGCAGCAGCCCGGCCCGGCGCCGTACCTCGAACACCTTCTCGATGCCGTCGAGTTCGATGAAGTCGTCGGTGAAATCGTCGGTGAAATCTTCCGTCCCGCTCATGCCGCTCCCCTCTCAGCTCCCCGTGCTCTGATACGCGCGCAGCCCCGCCCGCCAGGCCAGCCCCGCGAGCGCCGCGCAGCCGAGCGCGACCAGCGGCGCGGCGAAGCCGATCCAGCCCGGCAGGCCCAGCGGGTTCGGGCGGCCCAGGACGTACAGCGCGGGCAGCCAGTTGACGAAGGCCAGCGGGATCAGATAGGTGACGCCGCGCAGCAGCTCATCGGCGAAGACCGTCGGCGGGTACTGGAGCATCGTCGTCCCGCCGTACGTGAACGAGTTCTGCACTTCGGAGGCGTCCTTGGCCCAGACCTGGAAGGCCCCGCCCAGCACGAACACCGACCCGAAGATCACCGCCCCGCTCAGCAGCATCAGCGGCACCAGCAGCACCCGGTCGGCCGTCCAGCCGATGTCCAGCCGGGTCAGCGACCAGCCCAGCAGCAGCGCCCCCTGGGTGATCCGGCCCAGCCTGCGCAGCGCGAAGCGGTCGGCGGCGACCTGGGCGAGGATCGGCACCGGCCGCACCAGCAGGGTGTCCAGCGTGCCGTCACGGATGCGCCGCCCGACCCGCTCCATGCTGCCGAGCGCCAGATCGGCCAGGCCGAAGGCGGTGCTGGACGTCCCGTACAGGAAGGCGACCTCGGCGAGGGTGAAGCCGCCGAGCGTGTCGATGTGCGAGAACATCAGCGCGATGGCGACGAAGTCCAGCACGTTCACGGCGAAGTTCCCGAACGCCATGATCAGGAACGAGGTGCGGTACGCCATCGTGGAGCGCACCCACATGGCGACGATCAGCGCATAGGCGCGCAGCCCGTCGTACGCCCGGGAGCGGGCCAGGGGCTCAGCCACCCTGGACCACCACCTTCCGGGTCGCGACCGACTGGAGCGCCCGCCCGGCCGCGAACAGCACCACCGCCCACCCGGTCTGGAACGCCAGCGCCCCCGCCACCGCTGCCCCGTGGCGGTGCCCCAGGAAGACGTCCGCGGGCACCTGGAGCATCGCCGCCCACGGCAGTGCCTCGGCGATGTCGCCGAGCCGCCCGGGGAACACGTTCAGCGGCAGCACCATCCCGGAGAAGAACATGCACAGCAGACCGCTCATCAGGCTCAGCCCCGTCCCGTCCAGCAGCCAGAAGGCGGCGAGCGCGACCAAGTAGCGCACCGCGAACCCCACGCACACCGCGAGCACCACCGACAGCAGGAACCACAGCCAGGTCAACGGGGAGCCGGGCAGGGTGAGTTCGAACGCCAGCGCCCCGCACACCATCGGCACGATGCCGCGCCCCACCAGCTGGAAGGCGGCCCGGCCGAGGTCCGAGGCCAGCCACCACAGCTGGAGGTCGACCGGGCGGTAGAGGTCGACGGCGATGTCGCCGGACCGGATCCGCTCCTGGAGCTCGTCCTGGAAGCCGCCGCCGAACAGCGCCACGGTCGCCAGCAGCGCTTGGCCGAGCCAGACGAAGGTCAGGGCCTGGGAGAGGTCGTAGCCGCCGAGATGCGGCCGTTCGTCCCACAGCGCGGCGTACGTGTACGCAACGATGAAGCCGAAAACGGTGTTGGTGAACACCCCGGCCACGGTGGCCACCCGGTACGTCGCGTAGCGTTTGAAACCGCTCAGCGCGACGGCCGCGTAGAGCCGCATCAGCCTGTCTCCCCCTCCCCCGTCCGCACGGCACCCAAAGGCACCAAAGCTTGGGAGCTTAGTTCGCGGGCAGGTGACACAGCCAGACATTTTTCACTGGATGGTGTGAGGGGAATCACCCATTCGGCCGGTCACAGACCAGTCACGGGTGCGTGCCACGTCCCTGGCCCGGAACGGATGATGCGACAGTGTTTTATGGGGCGTACGACGCGAATCGCCCGACCGTGCACGATTCCGCCGCGGCGCAACCCTCGACGGCGGCCGAGGAGTCTCAGGAGACATGAGCGACGAGCCCCAACTGATCGACGGCGGCACGGCCGGCGTGGGCGACCCGAGCAGCCGCAACGGCTCCGGCAACGGCGGCACCGCGGGCAGAAAGGGCCGCCCCCGGCGCACCGGCTGGCGACGGCTGCTCCCCACCTGGCGGATGGTGCTCGGTAGCTCGCTGCTGTTCCTCCTGCTCGTCGCGGGCGCCCTGGTCACCGGCTATCTGCTCGTGGACATCCCGCCGGCCAACAAGGCGGCCATCGCCCAGAGCAATGTCTTCCTGTACTCCGACGGCTCCCCGCTCGCCCGCGAGGGCAAGGTCAACCGGGAGAACGTGCAGCTCAGCCAGGTGCCCAAGCGGACCCAGCACGCGGTGCTCGCCGCCGAGGACCGCGACTTCTACACCGAGTCCGCGATCAACCCCGAGGCGATGGTCCGGGCCGCCTGGAACACCGCCACCGGCAAGGGCAAGCAGTCCGGCTCCACGATCACCCAGCAGTATGTGAAGAACTACTACCTGGACCAGGAACAGACGGTCACCCGCAAGGGCAAGGAGTTCTTCATCGCGATCAAGCTGGATCGCGAGGTGAGCAAGGACAAGATCCTCGAGGGCTACCTCAACACCAGCTACTTCGGCCGCAACGCCTACGGCATCCAGGCCGCCGCCCAGGCGTACTACGGCAAGAACATCGACGAGCTGGACACCGCCCAGAGCGCCTACCTGGCCACCCTGCTCAACGCCCCCAGCGCGTACGACATCATCGCCCACCCGCAGAACAAGCCGCGGGCCGTCGCGCGCTGGAACTACGTCCTCGACGGCATGGTCAAGAAGCACTGGCTCAGCCGTGCCGAGCGCGACAAGATGACCTTCCCGGACCCCACCGAGGCCAAGGCCCCCTCCGGAATGTCCGGACAGCGCGGCTACCTGGTCGAAGCGGTCGAGGACTACCTCACCAGCAACGGCATCATCGACGAACAGACCCTGGCCCGGGGCGGCTACCGGATCACCACCACGATCGACAAGAGCAAGCAGGACGCGTTCGCGAAGGCCGTCCGCGACCGGCTGATGAGCAAGCTCAGCGACGACCGCAAGGTCGACCGCTACGTCCGGGCGGGCGGCGCCTCGATCGACCCCAAGACCGGGAAGGTCGTCGCCCTCTACGGCGGCATCGACTACACCAAGCAGTTCGTCAACAACGCGACCCGCCGTGACTACCAAGTGGGATCCACTTTCAAGCCATTCGTCTTCACCTCGGCGGTGGCCAACGAAGCCACCACCCAGGACGGCCAGACCATCACCCCGGACACCCTCTACAACGGCGACAACAAGCGCGAAGTGATCGGGCCGGACGGCCCCACCGGCTACGCGCCCGCCAACGAGGACGACGTCGACTACGGCGACATCGACGTCACCACGGCCACCGACAAGTCGGTGAACTCGGTGTACGCGCAGATGGCCGAGGACGTCGGCCCCGCCAAGGTCAAGCAGACCGCCCTCGACCTCGGCATCCCCAAGAGCACCCCCGACCTGCACGCCTCCCCCTCCATCGCGCTCGGCCCCGCCACCGCCAGCGTCCTCGACATGACCGAGGCCTACGCGACCCTCGCCAACCACGGCCGGCACGGGCAGTACAGCCTGGTCGCGGAGGTCACCAAGGACGGGGCGCAGGTCACGCTGCCCGACCGGGAGGAGCGGCAGGCCATCCCCCGGACCGCCGCGGACACCACCACCTCGATACTCCAGAGCGTCGTCGACGGCGGCACCGGCACCGCCGCACAGGGCGCCGAGCGCCCGGCCGCCGGCAAGACCGGCACCGCCGAGGAGGACAAGGCGGCCTGGTTCGCGGGCTACACCCCGGACCTGGCGACCGTCGTGGCCGTCATGGGCCAGGACTCGAACACCGGCGTCCAGAAGCCGCTGTACGGGGCCACCGGGCTGGACCGGATCAACGGCGGCGGCTACCCCGCCGAGATCTGGGCGGACTACGTCACCGGGGCGCTGGACGGGAAGCCCCCGGCCGACTTCGACCTGAAGCTGGAGGACGGCATCGACACCCCCGATCTGCCGCCGGCCCCCACCGAGGCCCCGACCTCCGCCCCGCAGATCCCCACCACACCGCCCAGCACGGAGCCCACGGCCCCGACCCAGCCCCCCACGTTCCCGACGTACAACCCGCCGACCGAGCCCACCATCGAGCCCCCGGAGACCCCGCCCACGGACTTCCCGACCGGCCCGCCGACCGACGGCGGACCGGGCGGGCCCGGTGACCCGGGCGGGGACATCGGAGGCCCGGAGGGCGGCTGACATGACAGAGGGTGGTGACGGAAGCCCGTCACCACCCTCTGCCGTTCACAGCCTTCTACAGATACAACCCCGTCGAGTCCTCCGCGCCTTCCAGCCGCTCGGCGGCGACGGCGTGCAGATCGCGCTCGCGCATCAGGACGTAGGCGACCCCGCGGACCTCCACCTCGGCCCGGTCCTCCGGGTCGTAGAGCACCCGGTCGCCCGGCTCCACGGTCCGCACGTTCTGCCCGACCGCGACCACCTCGGCCCAGCCCAGCCGCTTGCCGACCGCCGCGGTCGCGGGAATGACGATACCGCCGGTGGACCGGCGCTCACCCTCCGGAATGTCGGTACGGACCAGCACGCGGTCGTGCAGCATCCGGATGGGCAGCTTGTCATGGGACGTGTTCGCACTCACGGTCATGACCGTACCCGCCCGAACGGCCTATCGGCGCCACAGGGCGGCAGGAATGCCCTAGAACCCTTACCGACGCCGCTTGCAGCGCTTGCCCTTGCTACCGCCGCCGCGGGACGACGACACCGTCAGCAGCCCGACCAGCCCCACCACGACGAGCGCAACCGGCACGATCCGCTCCAGCCGCGGCGTCCCGTCCTCGGTGACCAGCTGGCCGCGCACATTGGTGACCACCCGGTTCGCGGACACATACGCCCGCCCCGCCGTCCGGTCCACGGCCGACGCCGCCTTCGCCTTGGCATCACCCATGATCGTCTTCGGATGCACCCGCACCCCGATCTCGTCGAGCGTCACGGCAAGCTCCTGCCGCCGCCGGGCGATGTCCGCCTCGATCTGCGCAGGGGTCCTGGCATCCGACACCGCGCTGCCTCCGTCGTCGTCTCGATCAGTCCCGATGATTCGTGATGGACAGTCTGTCAGCTTCCCCCCCTCCCCCGCCCCACGGCACCCCCGGCGAAGACGCTGGCTAATGTCGTCACGTAACGCCTGCCGTTACGGAACACCCGAAGCCACGAGGAGCACCCGACCATGAGCGAGCGACTTCAGCCCGGCGACACCGCCCCCGCCTTCACCCTCCCCGACGCGGACGGCAAGCAGGTCTCGCTCGCCGACCACGCGGGCCGCAGGGTCATCGTCTACTTCTACCCCGCCGCCCTCACCCCCGGCTGCACCAAGCAGGCCTGCGACTTCACCGACCAGCTCGATTTCCTCACCGGCCACGGCTACGACGTCATCGGCATCTCCCCCGACAAGCCGGAGAAGCTCGCCAAGTTCCGCGACCAGGAATCCCTCAAGGTCACCCTGCTCGCCGACCCCGCCAAGGAGACCCTGGAGGCCTACGGCGCCTTCGGCGAGAAGAAGCTCTACGGCAAGACGGTCACCGGAGTCATCCGCTCCACCGTCATCGTCGACGAACAGGGCAAGGTCGAGCGCGCCCTCTACAACGTCAAGGCCACCGGCCACGTAGCCAAGATCATCAAGGACCTGGGCCTCTGACGGTCAGGCGGCCCAACCGCCACTTGGCGTCAGGGATTCGACACGCAGTAGAGTTGCGCCCGCGGGCCCGTACCCCAGCTGGCTAGAGGGCGCCGGTTTAGGTCCGGTGTGTCGTGGGTTCGAATCCCACCGGGCCCATCGCGGAAGGCGCGGCACCACTCCGGTGCCGCGCCTTCGTGTCGCTCACCCCAGCAGTTCGCGCACCACCGGGGCCATCGCGCGGAAGGCCTGGCCGCGGTGGCTGATGGCGTTCTTTTCGTCGGGGGTGAGTTCGGCGCAGGTGCGGGTGTCGCCGTGGGGCTGGAGGATCGGGTCGTAGCCGAAACCGCCGCCGCCGGTGGGTTCGTGGCGGAGGGTGCCGGTGAGGCGGCCGGATACGACGCGTTCGGTGCCGTCGGGGAGGGCGAGGGCCGCGGCGCATTCGAAGTGGGCGGTGCGGTGCTCGTCGGGGACGTCGCGGAGCTGGCCGAGCAGCAGGTCGAGGTTGGCGCGGTCGTCGCCGTGGCGGCCGGACCAGCGGGCGGAGAAGATGCCGGGGGCGCCGCCGAGGACGTCGACGCAGAGGCCCGAGTCGTCGGCGATGGCCGGGTGGCCGGTGGCCTGCGCCAGGGCGTGGGCCTTGAGGAGGGCGTTCTCGGCGAAGGAGACGCCGGTCTCCTTGACGTCCGGGACATCCGGATAGGCGTCGGCGCCGACGAGTTCGACGTCGAGCCCGGCCTCGCCCAGGATCGAGCGCAGCTCGGTGATCTTGTACGTGTTGCGGGTGGCCAGGATCAGGCGGCGGGGGTGTGCGCTGTCCGGCCCTGCGGTGTGCTGTGGCTGCATAGCTGTCGATTAGATCAGGGCGTACGGATCAAGGTGTGCAGACCTTGGTCAGTTCACCGGTGGCGTCCTTGACCGGGGTCAGGTCGGGGTGCTTGCCGCTGTCGACGGAGGTCCGGACGTTGTCCACGGCCTTCCGGAGGTCGTCCAGGGCCTTGCTGACGTCCGTGTTGTCGGTGCGGTCGCCGACCTTGTCGATGTCCTTGTCGAGGGCGTCGAGGACCTTGTCGGCGTCGGCGGGGTTGACGGCGGCGCCGGTGACGGCGTCCTGGAGGGTGTCCACGTCGTTGGATATCTCGACCGCGAGGCGGCCGCAGTCGAGGGCCTTGTCCACGGCGTCGCAGCCGACGGTCAGCGGCGCCAGGAAGGCGACGGCGGCGAGCGTGGTGACGGCGGCGAATCGGTGGCGGTCGCGATGGGCCTGGTGCGGCGTCATGGACGGTCCCTCCCCTGGGATCGGACGCGGGCGCGCGCGGGAATCGCACGCGCCCGTCATCTGACTAAACGCCAAGCGCCGCCCGCTGGTTGCCCGCCAGCTCGACACAGCCTCCGACGGCGAGGTCGAGCAGGCTGTTCAGCTCCTCGCGGGCGAAGGGCTCGCCCTCCGCGGTGCCCTGGACCTCGACGAAGCGGCCGTCGCCGGTGCAGACGACGTTCATGTCGGTTTCGGCGCGTACGTCTTCCTCGTAGCACAGGTCGAGCAGCGGGACGCCGCCGACGATGCCGACGCTGACGGCCGAGACGGTCCCGGTGAGCGGCTGCCGCCCGGCCTTGATCAGCTTCTTGCCCTGGGCCCAGGTGATGGCGTCGGCGAGGGCCACGTAGGCGCCGGTGATGGCGGCGGTGCGGGTGCCGCCGTCGGCCTGGAGGACGTCGCAGTCGAGGACGACGGTGTTCTCGCCGAGCGCCTTGTAGTCGATGACGGCGCGCAGCGAGCGGCCGATGAGGCGGGAGATCTCGTGGGTGCGGCCGCCGATCTTGCCGCGGACGGACTCGCGGTCGCCGCGGGTGTTGGTGGCGCGCGGCAGCATCGCGTACTCGGCGGTGACCCAGCCCTCGCCACTGCCCTTGCGCCAGCGGGGAACGCCCTCGGTGACGCTCGCGGTGCACAGGACGCGGGTGTCGCCGAAGGAGACGAGGACGGAGCCCTCGGCGTGCTTGCTCCATCCGCGTTCGATGGTCACGGGGCGGAGCTGGTCGGGCGTACGGCCGTCGATACGAGACATGGGATGAGCCTATCGGCAACACCGGGGGCCCCGGTCCGGTGAGGAGCGGGGCCGGGCGGCTTCAGGCCGGGGTCGTCAGCCGGTTCGCCTGAAGCGTGATCACATGAGGTCTTCGATCTCGGCGGCGATCGGGTCCGCGTCGGTGCCGATGACGACCTGGATCGCGCTGCCCATCTTCACCACGCCATGGGCGCCGGTGGCCTTCAGGGCGGCCTCGTCGACCAGGGAGGGGTCCTTGACCTCGGTGCGGAGCCGGGTGATGCAGCCCTCGACCTCGACGATGTTGTCGATGCCGCCGAGCCCCGCGACGATCTTCTCAGCCTTGCTGGCCATGTCCACTCCCTGTTGTCCTGAGCTGTCCTGTGTTGTCCTGTTGTCTCGGCCCTTCGGGATACCGGTTGAACGGCCTTCCTACGGTAACCACGCGGGCCCGGCAGCGCAGGATCGTCAGTGGTTCAGACCACATCGGAATGAAAGATTCCTTTATCCGATCCTCACGTGCTACAACAGGTCTACACCACATGTGGTGTAGACCATATCGCGGGCCGTCCCCAGTTTCCCGAGCGCCCGCCTCACCAGGAGGAATCCGATGAGTACGGCCACCGCCTCGGCGGCGCCCGCCCAGAAGCGGGGCGCCGGTCTGATCAAGGGTATGCAGAAGATCGGACGCAGTCTCCAGCTGCCCGTCGCCGCCCTGCCCGCCGCGGGCATCCTGAGCCGGCTGGGCCAGGACGACGTCTTCGGCAAGGCGGGGCTCGGCTGGAACAAACTCGCGGAGATCTTCGCCCACGCGGGCGGTGCGCTCTTCGACAACCTGGCCCTGCTGTTCTGCCTCGGCGTCGCCATCGGCTTCGCGAAGAAGTCGGACGGCACGACGGCGTTCGCGGCCCTGGTCGGCTTCCTCGTCTACAAGAACGTGCTGACCGGCTTCGTCAGCGACGTCACCGGCAAGCCGCAGGACCCGGGCGTGCTCGGCGGCATCGTGGTCGGCATAACCGCCGCCGTGCTGTGGGAGAAGTACCACCGCACCCGGCTGCCGGACTGGCTGGGCTTCTTCAGCGGGCGCCGCTTCATCCCGATCCTGATGTCCTTCGCGGGCGTGCTGTACGGCGTCGTCTTCGGCTTTCTGTGGGGGCCGATCGGTGACGGACTCAACAGCTTCTCCGAGTGGCTTTCGGCCAATGGTGCGATCGGTTCCGGCATCTTCGGTGTCGTGAACCGGCTGCTGATCCCCGTCGGCATGCACATGCTGCTGAACTCGTTCGCCTGGTTCCAGTTCGGCGACTTCTCCTCCGGCGGTCAGACCTGGCACGGCGACATCGCGCGCTACTTCCACGACGACCCGTCGGCCGGAATGTTCATGACCGGCTTCTTCCCGATCATGATGTTCGCCCTCCCCGCGGCCGGTCTCGCCATCGCGCACTGCGCCCGCCCGGAGCGCCGCAAGGCCGTGATGGGCATGATGATCTCGGTCTCGCTGACCGCCTTCGTGACCGGTGTGACGGAGCCGATCGAGTTCTCGTTCATGTTCATCGCGCCGGTGCTGTACGGGATCCACGCCGTGCTGACGGGTGTGTCCATGGCGCTGACCTGGGCGCTCGGGATACGCAGCGGCTTCACGTTCTCCGGTGGCCTCTTCGACTACCTGCTGGGGTGGTCGCACAGCGAGCAGGCCTGGATGATCATCCCGATCGGGCTGGCCTTCGCCGTCCTCTACTACGTGGTGTTCCGCTTCGTGATCACGAAGTTCAACATCCCGACACCGGGCCGCGAGCCGGAGGACTCCCTCGACGACGCGGCCGCGACGAGCGCCGCGAAGAAGTAGGGCACACGACGCGAGAACGGGCCGGATCTGCTGGGGCAGATCCGGCCCGTTTTCGCGTGCGGGCGCTCAGACCTCGTAGACGGCACCCGACCGCGCCAGGGTCACCGGGCCGTCGTAGACGGCCTCGGCGTCGCGCTGGTTGAGGTACGGGTCGGTCCACGGCGGGATGTGGGTGAGGACCAGGGCGGCGGCACCCGCGGCTTGCGCGTGCTCACCGGCCTGGCGGCCGTTGAGGTGCAGCTCCGGGATGTCTTCCTTGCCGTGGGTGAAGGCCGCCTCGCAGAGGAAGAGGTCGGCGCCCCGGGCCAGGTCGGTCAGGGCCTCGCAGGGGCCGGTGTCACCGGAGTAGACCAGGGCGCGGTCCCCGTGCTCGATGCGGAAGCCGAACGCCTCCACCGGGTGGCAGACCCGCGCGGTGCGGATGGTGAAGGGGCCCAGTTCGAAGGTGCCCGGGGTGAGGGTGCGAAAGTCGAAGACTTCCTGCATCGACTTCTCGTCGGGCACGTCGTCGTACGCCCGGACCAGACGGCGTTCGGTGTCCTCGGGCCCGTAGACCGGGATCGCCTCGGCGCGGCCCCCGTCGTGGCGGTAGTACCGCGCGACGAAGTAGGCGCACATGTCGATGCAGTGGTCGGGGTGGAGGTGGGAGAGGATCACGGCGTCGAGGTCGTAGAGACCGCAGTGGCGCTGCAACTCGCCGAGGGCTCCATTGCCCATGTCGAGGAGCAGCCGGAAGCCGTCGGCCTCTACGAGGTAGCTCGAGCAGGCCGATTCCGCGGACGGGAACGACCCCGAGCATCCGACGACGGTGAGCTTCATGGAGCAGGAACCTCCTTGAGGGGTCCCCATGCCGAGGGCCATGGGCGAGGCGGCGGGTGCGGGGTCATACGGGGTGCCCACGAGCGTAAGGCGCTAAAGCCCTGGTAGCTCCTCCGCAGACCCACGTTGTGGGCGGAATCACCAGGACGGAGCCCCGGGCAACCGCGTATGCCCCACATCGGTTACCACCGGGTACCCCCGGTGCGCCGGATTCCCCCTACGCCCAGAGCTGGCCGTGCAGGGTCTCGACCGCCTCCTCGGTGGTGGCCGCGGTGTAGACGCCGGTGGACAGGTACTTCCAGCCACCGTCGGCGACGACGAAGACGATGTCGGCGCTCTCGCCCGCCTTGACCGCCTTGCGGGCGACGCCGAGGGCGGCGTGCAGCGCGGCACCGGTGGAGACGCCCGCGAAGATGCCCTCCTGGGCGAGGAGTTCACGGGTGCGGGCCACCGCGTCCTCGGAGCCGACGGAGAAGCGGGTGGTGAGGATGGACTCGTCGTACAGCTCGGGGACGAAGCCCTCATCCAGGTTGCGCAGCCCGTATACGACGTCGTCGTAGCGCGGCTCCGCGGCGACGATCCGCACGCCGGGCTTGTTCTCGCGCAGGAAGCGCCCGACGCCCATCAGGGTGCCGGTGGTGCCCAGGCCCGCCACGAAGTGGGTGACGGAGGGCAGGTCGGCCAGGATCTCCGGGCCGGTGGTGGCGTAGTGGGCGCCCGCGTTGTCGGGGTTCCCGTACTGGTAGAGCATCACCCAGTCGGGGTGCTCGGCGCTCAGTTCCTTGGCCACCCGGACGGCGGTGTTGGAGCCGCCGGCGGCGGGCGAGGAGATGATCTCCGCGCCCCACATGGCGAGCAGCTGGCGCCGCTCCTCGCTGGTGTTCTCCGGCATGACGCACACGATGCGGTAGCCCTTGAGCTTGGCCGCCATGGCGAGCGAGATGCCGGTGTTGCCGGAGGTCGGCTCCAGGATGGTGCAGCCGGGGGTCAACCGGCCGTCCTTCTCGGCCTGTTCGATCATGTGGAGCGCGGGGCGGTCCTTGATCGAACCGGTCGGGTTGCGGTCCTCCAGCTTCGCCCAGACCCGGACGTCCGGGGAGGGCGAGAGCCGTGGCAGCCGGACGAGCGGCGTATTGCCGACCGCTGCCAGGGGGCTGTCGTACCGCATCAGTACATTCCGCCCGCGACGGCCGGGAGGATCGTCACGTTGTCGCCGTCCGAGAGCTTGGTGGAGATGCCGTCGAGGAAGCGGACGTCCTCGTCGTTCAGGTAGACGTTGACGAAGCGGCGCAGCTCACCACCGTCGACCAGGCGCTCCTGGATGCCGGTGTGCCGGGACTCCAGGTCGGCGAACAGCTCGGCGAGCGTGGTCCCGCTGCCCTCGACCGCCTTCTGGCCGTCGGTGTAGGTGCGGAGGATGGTCGGGATGCGGACCTCGATGGCCATTCTTAAGCTCCTGTGGGAGGGCGGGGTGGGCTTCCGGACCGGATCGGGCCGGGGCGTCGTCGGAAGGCTTCGGGTGCGTGCTTCGGGCGGGCGTCGGGCGTCGGGAGGACGCGCTCAGGCGGCCTCGGCGCGGCGCGGACACATCGCGCTGGCGAGTCGGCACAGGTCGACGTGGAGCCGCGCCACGAGCAGCATGCCCGGCGTCTTCTCGCTCACGTCATCGGAAACCATGAACTCATCGTATCGATTCCCGATCCGCCCCTCGGAAGGGCGTCCCGTGATACGGACGGGTAACACCCGCGATACGAGACGACGTATCGGGTCAGCCCGGGATGATCTTGACTTCTTCCTCGGTGACCTCACCGTCGACGATCCGGAAGGAACGGAACTGGAAGGGCCCCTCCTCGTTGCCGCAGTCGGCGGTGGACACGAGGACGTAGTGCGCACCGGGCTCATTGGCGTAGGAGATATCCGTACGAGAGGGGTATGCCTCGGTCGCGGTGTGCGAGTGATAGATCACGACCGGCTCTTCATCGCGGTCGTCCATCTCGCGGTAGAGCTTGAGCAGATCGGTCGAGTCGAACTCGTAGAACGTGGGAGAACGGGCCGCGTTCAGCATCGGGATGAACCGCTCGGGGCGGCCGCTTCCGGCCGGGCCCGCGATGACGCCGCACGCCTCGTCGGGGTGGTCGGCCCGCGCGTGCGCGACGATCCGGTCGTGAAGCTCCTGGGTGATGGTCAGCATGGTGCAAAGAATAGGAAAGAAAAAAGGGGCGGCGCGCAGCGCCCCGATTGAGGGTGGTGGTGGGAGACGGGCGGGCTCCGGACCGAGGTCCGGAGCCCGCCTGCTGAGACGGTGCGCCCAAGGGGCGGAAGCGTCAGTCCCGGGCGAACTCGGGCTTGCGCTCCGGGTCGGCGACCTGGGGCGTACGGCTCTTGAGCACGAACCAGCCGATCACCATGACGACCGCCCAGACGGCCCCGACGTACAGCGAGATCCGGGTCTCCGCGTCGTACGCGATCAGACCGGTGACGCCGATGAGGAAGACCAGCGCCACCCAGCTGAAGACCGAACCGCCGGGCGCCGGGAAGGACGAGGCGGGCAGCCGGCCGGCCACGACGGCGCGGCGGTAGCGGATGTGGCTGATCAGGATCATCGCCCAGGCCCAGATCCCGGCCGCGGTGGCCACCGAGGTGACGTAGGTGAAGACCTTGTCCGGGACGGTGTAGTTCAGTATCACGCCGATGCCCATGAGGAAGGCGGAGAGGGCGATACCGGCGAACGGGGTCTTACGGGCGTTGAGCTTGCCGAAGACGCCCGGCGCCTCGCTGTTGGCGGCCAGGTCGCGCAGCATGCGGCCGGTGGAGTACATGCCGGAGTTACAGGAGGACAGGGCCGCGGTGAGGACGACGAAGTTGACGATGCCCGCCGCGAAGGGGATGCCGATCACGGAGAAGGCGTGCACGAAGGGGCTCTCGCCCGCGGAGAACTCGGTCCACTTCACGACGGAGAGGATGACGAGCAGGGCGCCGACGTAGAAGACGATGATGCGGAACGGCAGGGTGTTGATCGCCTTGGGCAGGGTCTTCTCGGGGTCCTGGGACTCGCCCGCGGTGATGCCGACCAGCTCGACGGCGAGGTAGGCGAACATGACGCCCTGGAGCGTCATCAGGCTGTCCCCTATGCCGTTCGGGAAGAAGCCGCCGTGCGACCAGAGGTTGGAGGCGGCCGCGGTGTCACCGGCCTCCGAGAAGCCGAGGGTCAGCACGCCGAGACCGATGACGATCATGCCGATGATCGCGGTGACCTTGACCATCGAGAACCAGAACTCGACCTCGCCGAAGATCTTCACCGAGATCAGGTTGACGCCGAAGAGCATCACCAGGAAGACCAGGGCGCTGACCCATTGCGGGATCGACGGGAACCAGAAGTGGATGTAGATGGCCGCGGCGGTCAGCTCGGCCATGCCGGTGACGACCCACATGAGCCAGTAGGTCCAGCCGGTGACGTAACCGAAGAACGGGCCGAGGAACTCGCGGGCGTACTCCGCGAAGGATCCCGAGACGGGGCGGTACAGGAGCAGCTCACCGAGTGCTCGCATGATGAAGAAGATGACGACGCCCGCGAGGGCGTACATCAGGATGATGCTGGGGCCCGCCTTGGCGATGTTGGCCCCGGCCCCCATGAACAGACCGACACCGATGGCACCGCCGATGGCGATCATCTGTACCTGGCGACTACCCAGGCCGCGCTCGTAGCCCTCTTCGGGCGCCGCTGAGGTCATGTGTGTGCCTTTCTCCCTGTGCGGCTGGCGATCGTGAAGATTTATCACGAGAGCAGCACTGATCCACTCAGCGGAATGTGGGGCACGCCACAGGGAGAAGCGGACAAAGGCCGTCGCGCACAACAAAGCGAGTGATCGCGGTGATGCGATCGTTATCCGGAGTTGAGCACCCTCTAAACGAACACTCAGTGATCACAAGCGGAAGAGATCATGCCATAGGGGTCAGGCCATCAGCGTTTCGATGAGCGTCTCCTGGAGCCCGCCCAGCCAGAAGTACGCCATCACCATCGGCTTCCGCGGATCGGAGTCGGGGAGTCCGAGCAGCTCGCCGCCGTCGTCATCGTCGGTGACCTCCAGCCGGGTCCCGATCGCCAGCCGCAGGTCGTTGAGGGCGCCGAGCCACTGCCGGGACTTCTGCGGGGCCAGCTCCAGCACCGCCTGGTCCTTGGCGGTCGGCCCGGTGGACAGCGAGTCCAGGTCGCGCACCATCGCCAGGGCGTCGTCGCGCTTGCGGGCCCGCAGGTCGTTCTCGGTGTACCGGCGGAACTCCGCCGAGGCGGCGCGCGCCTCCTTCTCCGCGTCGCCGGCCAGCTCCTGGTCCGGCGCCACATAGGCGTCCGGGAACAGCCGGGCCAGCGCCGGGTCGCTCGGCGCCTCGCTGGGCCCCTCGGCGAACAGCGCGTCCAGCGGGTCCTCGGCCCCGGCCGGCTGGTCGCCGGGGCCGATCAGCTCCGCGAGCTGCACGGCGAGGCTGCGCAGGATGGAGATCTCCACCTCGTCCAGTGCGACGGCGGCACCGCCGCCGGGCAGCGGCTCGAATCGTCCCGACATCAGCGCTCCTGCGTGAGCGTCGCCCACAGCCCGTACCCGTGCATCGCCTGCACGTCGCGCTCCATCTCCTCGCGGCTGCCGCTGGACACGATCGCGCGCCCCTTGTGGTGAACATCGAGCATCAGCTTGTGCGCCTTGTCCTTGGAGTAGCCGAAGTAGCTCTGGAACACGTACGTGACATAGCTCATGAGATTGACGGGGTCGTTGTGGACCACCGTCACCCAGGGAACGTCCGGCTCGGGCACCTCCATCGGCGCCTCGCTGGCTTCAGGACGTTCGATCTCCACCGGACTGACACTCACACCCCCAATGCTGCCACCCGGTAGGGCCGGTCGCCTAAACCGGCACCCAGATCTCGTCACTCTGACGAGTATGCGAGGTAACATCATCAACATGGACACTGCGGACTTGGGACTGCCGGTGGACGTGCCGTCGACTGCGCTGTTCACCGATCGGTACGAACTCACCATGTTGCAGGCCGCGCTGCGGGCCGGCACCGCCGACCGCCGCTCGGTCTTCGAGGTCTTCACCCGACGCCTGCCCGGGGGGCGCCGCTACGGCGTCGTCGGGGGCACCGGGCGGGTCCTCGACGCCGTCGAGAACTTCCGCTTCGACGGCGGCGTCCTGGACTTCCTCTCCCAGCACCGGATCGTGGACGAGCCGACGCTCGCCTGGCTCGCCGACTTCCGGTTCCGCGGCGACATCTGGGGATACCCGGAGGGTGAGGTCTACTTCCCGGGCTCGCCGATCATGCGGGTGGAGGGCACCTTCGCCGAGGCGGTGCTGCTGGAGACCGTGATCCTGTCCATCCTCAACCACGACTCCGCGGTCGCCGCCGCCGCGTCCCGGATGTCGGTGGCGGCGGGCGGGCGGCCGCTGATCGAGATGGGCGCGCGCCGCACCCACGAGCTGGCCGCCGTGGCCGCCGCCCGGGCCGCGTACGTCGGCGGCTTCGCCACCACCTCGGACCTCGCGGCCGGATTCCGCTACAACATCCCCACCGTCGGCACCAGCGCCCACGCCTTCACCCTGCTGCACGACAGCGAGCGCGACGCCTTCGTCGCCCAGGTCGACTCGCTCGGCAGCGACACCACCCTGCTGGTGGACACCTTCGACGTCGCCGAGGCCGTGCGCACCGCGGTGGAGATCGCCGGTACGGAGCTGGGCGCGGTCCGGATCGACTCCGGCGACCTGCTGCTGCTCGCCCACCGGGTGCGCCAGCAGCTGGACGACCTGGGCGCCAAGGGCACGAAGATCGTGGTCACCAGCGATCTCGACGAGTACGCGATCGCCTCGCTCGCCGCGGCCCCCGTGGACGCGTACGGGGTCGGCACCCGGCTGGTGACCGGCAGCGGCCATCCGACCTGCTCGATGGTCTACAAGCTGGTCGCCCGCGCCGAGTCCGACGCATCGGACGCGCCGCTGGTGCCGGTGGCGAAGAAGTCCATGGGCGCGAAGACCTCCATCGGCGGCCGCAAGTGGGCGGCCCGGCGGCTGGACGCGGACGGGGTGGCCGAGGCCGAGGTGGTCGGCAGCGGGCCCGTCCCGGAGGCCCTGGCGGACCGCACGCTGCTGGTCGAGCTGGTGCGCGGCGGCGAGATCGTGGCCCGGGAGCCGCTGGACGCGGCGCGCGACCGCCATGCGGCGGCGCGGGCGGGGCTGCCCCTGTCGGCGACGCAGCTGTCACAGGGCGAGCCGGTGCTGCCGACTGAGTACTTGCAGGCGTGAGGGGTACGTCCATGACGACCATGGCGTCGACAGCGATCACCCCGATCGCACCTGCCGCTGTTGCTACTGCTGTGACCATGTCGGGAGCCCGGCATGATCGGCAAGACACCCCCCAAGGCCGAGCCGGAAGGCGTGCGTGATGCACCGGGCACTGATCGTCGTCGACATCCAGAACGATTTCTGTGAAGGCGGAAGCCTCGCGGTGACGGGCGGCGCGGACATCGCCGCCGCGATCACCGACTACATCGGGGAGGCGTCGCCCGGTTACCGCCACATCGTGGCCAGCCGCGATCGTCACATCGACCCGGGCGATCACTTCTCCGAACACCCGGACTACGAGCGCACCTGGCCGCCGCACTGTGTCGCGGGCACCGAGGGGGTCGGCTTCCACCCCAATTTCGCGCCCGCGGTGGCCTCGGGCGCGATCGACGCCGTCTTCGACAAGGGCGCGTACGCCGCGGCGTACAGCGGCTTCGAGGGCGTCGACGAGCACGGCACGTCGCTGGCGGCGTGGCTGCGGGAGCGGAGCGTGACGGAGGTGGACGTGGTCGGGATCGCCACGGACCACTGTGTGCGGGCCACGGCGCTGGACGCGCGGCGTGAGGGGTTCGAGACGCACGTGCTGCTGGGGCTGACCGTGGGGGTGGCCCCGGCCACCACCGAGCGCGCCGTGGAGGAGCTGCGGGACGCGGGCGTCCGGCTGAGCGGCCGGCCGGTGGGCTGAGGGGCGCCCCGGGCCCGTCGGGGGCCCGGGGGTCCCGGCGTCCGTCAGAGGCCCGTCAGGCCGTCGCCGCGGGGCGCAGGAGGGCGGCGATCGGGTGCCACAGCTCGCCGCCGATGTCGGGGGACGTGCGCCAGATGAGGCCGTCGGGGTGGTGGAGCACCGCCGTCACCTCGTCGGGCGTCGGTGGCGCGCTGTTGCCGCGCAGATACACGGCGCGCAGCCCCAGGTTGCGCAGCCTGGTCAGGGCGCGCGCCCGGTTCGCGGCGTGGACCAGGACGCGGACGCCGCCTTCGCCCAGTGGGCGGGGCAGGGTCAGTGCCACCACCACACTGCCGCCCGGCAGCTTGATGAATCCTCCGTCAGCCATACGGTTCATGTCCCCCGTGAGACGTCGTGTCAATAAGAAGGTCTAGGGGCATCTAAACGCGAACGGCCGCCGCCCGCTAGTGGGTGACGGCCGTCGCGGCGTTGACCTGCGGTTATGACGACGGACCCACCTGAATGGTCATCGTCTGGCCATCCGGGCGCTCCCAGAGGATCGCGATCCGGGTGTTGGTGTCAGCAACCTGCACCCCAGCGGTGGGGTTGGATTTGTCCCAGTACGTACCCTTACGGTCGTCGAAGACCGGGGTGCCCCACTTGCCCTTGATCTTCGCGGCCTTCCCGTCCTTGTGGAGGGTGAAGCCTCCGGTCCGGTACCAGCTGAAGGTCGAGTCGTACGCCTGGATCCGGTTGCGCATGAGCGTGCCGTCCGCCCACTTCTCCGGGGTGGCGTGCGCGTCGACCGGGAGGATCAGGCCGGTGCCGGGGTGGACACCCGTGTTGTTGTCCGGCTGCGAGGTGTCCCACTGCCAGATCAGCAGACCGTTCTGGTACGGGAAGTGCTCGACCCAGGACGGGCGGGTGGAGGCCCAGCCGAAGTTGTACGGGCCGGTCTTGAGGGTCCTGTCGTAACTGACGTACTGGCGGTTCTCGGCGATGTAGTACTGCGGGTAGTCCTTGGTGAAGGACGCGCCGACGCGCGAGAAGCCGTCCGTCGTCCAGCCGTTGTCGTCGCCCTCGGCGCCGTCGGTGACGACCGGCTTGCCGTCCGCGGTGAGGGTGAGGGCGTCGGCGGTGAAGCCCTTCTGCGCGACCCCGCTGTCCGTCTGGTAGCGGAAGCGGAGGTCGATCTTCTTGCCCGCGTAGGCGTCCAGCGGGAAGGAGAGCTTCCGGTACGCCCCGGAGGTGCCCGTCAGCGCGGGCTTGTCGCCGGCGTCGCGCGGGATGGCCTTGCCGTCCGCGGTGCCGTCGACCGGCGTCCAGTTGGCTCCGCCGTCCGTGGAGACCTCGGTGTAGAGGTAGTCGAAGTTCTCCTCGATGTCCCACCAGCCCTTGAGGTCCAGGCTCGCCTTGGCGGCGCCCGTGAGGTCGACGGACCGGGTGAGGGTGTTCTTCAGGTCGTCGCCCATTCCGCTCCACCACTGCTTGGCGCCCTCGGCGGGCGCGGTGATCTCGGTGGTGACGGGCTTGTCGGGGAGGCTGACGACCAGCGCCTGCTTGTTCTTGGTGTTGTACTCGGCGACCCCGAGGGTGTGCCGGGACTTCGTACCGGCCTTCGCGGTGCCGTAGTTGAGCCAGCCGAGCTGGAGCTTGTCCCAGGCGGACATGTCGCCAGGGAGGTCGCCGATGGAGTCCTCGCCGGTGCCGAGCCAGGAGCCCGCGGACATCAACGACCAGTAGGCGACGGAGGATTCGCCCTTGCCCGTGGTGTCGTACTCGTCGGGCAGGCCGAGGTCGTGGCCGTACTCATGGGCGAAGACGCCGAGGCCGCCGTTCTCCGGCTGCACCGTGTAGTCGCCGACCCAGATGCCGGTGTCGCCGATCTGGGTGCCGCCCGCCTTGTTGGCGCCGGGGCCGGTGCTGCCCGCGTCGGTGCCGTACGCGTACCAGCGGTGCGCCCAGATCGCGCTCTCGCCCTGGGCGCCGCCGCCCGCGGACTCGTCCTCACCGGCGTGGACGATCTGGAAGTGGTCGATGTAGCCGTCGGACTCGTTGAAGTTGCCGTCGCCGTCGAAGTCGTAGCGGTCCCACTGGTCGTACTGGGCCAGGTCCGCCTTGATCTGCGCGTCGGTGCGCCCGGCCGCCTTCTGGTCCTTGGCCCACTGGTTGACGCCGTCGCGGATCAGGTCCCAGGCGTTGGCGCAGTTGGTGTCGCCGCAGTAGTTGGAGCCGTAACGGGCCTCGTTCCAGTCGACCTTGACCCAGTCGGAGACCTCGCCGTCGACCGAGTAGCGGCCCGAGGACTGCTTCTCGTAGTACTTCTTCAGGGACTCCTTGCCCTTGGCCTCCGAGAAGTAGAGGTCCTGGAAGTGCTTCCGGTTGTAGTCCTTCTGCCAGGCCGTGCTGTTGTCCTCGGCGCGGTCCGGCTCGGCGATCGTGTTGTGCGCCGGGCCCGGGTCGCCGCCGTACTTCTTCACCGGCGGCTGGGGGCCGTCGGCGCCGTCCGGGTCGTACATCGTGGTGTCGTCGACCTTGTCGCCGAACTCGACCAGCACGGTGAAGATCTTGTCGGTCTTCTCCCGGGCCAGCTCGACGTACTTCCCCTTGCCGAGCTTCACCACCTGCGACGCGCCGCGCCGCGTGGCCTCCTTGTCCCCGGATATGACCTGGCGCAGCGCGTCCTGGCGCTGCGCCTCCTGCTGCTTGCTGAACGGGCCCGCCAGATCGTGCTCGACGTCCGTCTTCGCGGGTGCCGGGTCATGGCGTTCGACACGCGTAGACGGCGCGTCCGCCTGGGCGACGCCCGTTGACAGCGCGGCCGCGCCGAGCGCGGCCACCACCGTGGCGACGGCGGCCGATCTGGCCGCCCTCCGTTGGCTGTTCACTTGTTCCTCCCCTTCCACACACCGGTGCCGCACATTTGACCGGAGTGGCAGGAGAAAAGACAGTCCTTGACTTGGTTGTGAGGGATCGTTACGTTTCCCGGTCCGTCAGGTACCGGTTACCGGACGACCGCGGACCGCGCCGCCCGGGCGGGACCGGGCCGGGCTCGGGCCCGTTGGAAGGCCGTTGCACACGCCGGTGATTCCGTGCGCCCCCCGTGCACCGCTCCCGTGGGTGAGGTCACGCTTAGTTCCGCTCCCCATCGGGCATCCAGCACCGTAGAGTCTTTTGGCGGCGCACGTCAGCCGACTCATGCCCCCGCATATCGATGCCCCCTGAGGACGGATCCCGCCATGCCGCGTCCGACTTCTGCCCAGCTCGCCTACGGTTCGGCCACCGTCGTCCTGTCGACGCTGGCCATGCTGCTGCTATCCGAAACCCGCTCGGGCCTCGGGGTGGGCCTGGTGACCATGGCCGGTCTCGCGCTCGGGCTGCTGGTGGCCCTCACCGTGCCGGTGTCCCGCCCGTCCCGCGCGGGTCGTACGGTGCGCACCCACCGCCCGCTGGCCGGTTCCGCGGTGGCCGCCGAGCCCCCGCGGGAGCACTCACTGCACGGCTGACACGACGACCGTCCGCGCCGCCTTGTCGTGCAGGCAGCGCTGGAACGGCTTGTCCCACAGCTGCGACACCACGTTGAGCACCCAGAACAGGGTGCCGACGAGCACCGGGATCAGCAGGCCCGGGAGCGTGTAGACCGCTGCGCGCACCCAGCCCTGGCGGCCCGGAATGTCCCCGTTCGAGAGCACCGCCACGCGGATCCGCATCGCCTTCTTGCCGAGGGTCTGACCGCTGCGGGCCAGCATCGTGCCCTCGTAAGCGAAGTAGACCCCCATGGTGATGATCAACGCGGCCATCACCTTGCCCAGGTCCTGCTGGCCCGGGTGCTCCATGCCGTACCGGAGCGCACCCGTCATGCCGAGCGCCACCGTCCAGATGACGCCGAGCACGAGGCCGTCGATCAGCCGGGCCACGAAGCGCTGACCGGGGGTGGCCAGCGGGGGCATCCCGGCGAGGTCGGGGTACGGGGGCGACGACAGCTGGTCGGGGCTCATGCCCCCGATTACATCAGCAGCCGCCCGGGCGCCCCTCGGCGGGCCAATACCTCAGGGCATGGTCGAGACGACGACCGTCTTGGCCACCTTGTCGTGGAGACACTGCCTATACGGCCGGTCCCAGGTGCACCACAAGACGTTGACCAGCCAGAAGACAAAGCCGCAGCAGGGCACGATCTCGGGGAGCGCATACGTGGCGGCGCGCGCCCAGCCGGGCCCGCCCGCCGGGAGCTCGCCGGTCTCCAGCATGGCCACCCGAATCTGCATCGCCTTCTTGCCGAGGGTCTGGCCGTAGCGGGTCAGCATCAGCCCCTCGTAGACGAAGTACGCCAGGACGTAGACGAGCGTGAACACGGACGAGCGGGCGTCGCTGCCATCGCCCATCGGGTAGTAGGTGCCCCAGATCAGGGCCATGATCAGGCCGACGGGAATGCCGATGATCAGCCCGTCGATGATCCGGGCGACGAGGCGGCGGCCGAGATGGGCGAGCGGGGGCATGCCCGCGAGCGGATCGGTGCCGTCGTCGTGATCACCGTAGGGGGAGCCGTTCGCCCGGGGCGGCGGCTGCTGCTTGGCGAACGGATCCCGGTCGCGGGGCTCGTCCCCGGGTGACGGCGGCTGGTCGGTGCTCATGGCCCGAGTCGACCGCCGATCGAGGGCGATCGCATCCGGATCGCCCCGTTCGGGCGATCCGGATGCTCCATCCGAGGATCAGCCGGCCGTCGCCACGAACGTGCGGGCGGCCTTGTCGTGCCAGCACTGCCGCCAGGGGCGGTCCACCAGGCACCACAGCACGTTCACCACGCCGACCAGCAGCACGCCCAGCACCCCGTAGACCAGCCAGCGGCGCAGGGCGGCGCCGAACGACGGGGTGTCGTGCTCCTCGATGTCCAGGACCCGCACCCCGCACAGCTTCTTGCCGAGCGTACGGCCCCATACGGCCGTCGGCAGCGCCTCCAGGAGGATCCCGCCGAGCAGCAGCACGCCCAGCACGATGGCCAGGTAGCCGCTGGTGGTGCCGTCGAGGAAGTAGACGGTGACGGTCTCGCCGGACTGCTTGGCCGTCTCCACCTTCTCGTCGATGTGGTCGGCGGCCTTCCCCCACAGCGGGAACGCGGCCGCGCCGGTGATGGCCAGCAGCACGACCATGTCGATCAGCCGGGCGGAGAAGCGGCGGCCGAGCCCGGCGGGCCGCCCCTGGGCCTGGGCGGCCTGGAGGAACGGATTGTCGACCGGCGGCTTCCAGGGGATGACGCTCTCGGGCGCGCCCTGCTGGGGAGCCGGGGGCTGCGGCTGCTGGGGCTGCTGCGGCTGCTGGGGCTGCTGGGCGAGCTGGTGCACCTGCTGCTGCCAGCCGCCGCCGGGACCGCCGGAGCCGCCGTGGGACGGCTGGGCCGGGATGCCGCCGTAGGGCTGCTGCGGGGGCTGCTGCGGCTGCGCCTGCTGCTGTTGCGGCTGGGGCGGCTGCTGCTGTGGGGACTGCTGGGGGCCTTGCGGCGGCGCGTCGCGGTCGAGCGTACGGAACGTCATCGTGCCCTCGTCGCGGCCGGTCGGCCGCAGCGCGCGGATCGCCATCGTGCCGTCCGCCGCACCGGACTCGGCCGAGGCTGAGGCCGAGGGCGAGGGCGAGGGCGAGGGCGACGACAGCTCCGGGGTGTTGCGTACGGCGGGGAGGGCGTGGGTGGCGCGATCCTTGCGGTCGCCCGCACCGCCCGCACCGCCCGTACCGGCACCGGCCTCCGCACCGCCGCCGCGCATCGTCAGCGTGCCCGGGTCGCGACCGCCTTCACCACGGCCGCTGCCCTCACCACCGATGTCGCCGTCCGCCGCGCCGCGCGGGTCGGGCACCCCCGCTCGCGGGTCCTCCGACTCCGAACCCCAGGAGATCCGGCGGTCCTGCTCACCGCCGAACCCGGCCTGGTGGGACGCATCGGCCTGCCAGGCGGCCCCGGCCCCGGGGCGGGTGCCGTGCAGCCGCTGCGGATCGTCCCAGTCCACCGGGGCGGCCGTCCCGGTGGGCGGCACCGGCTCGGTGCCCATGACGCTGCCCGTGCCGGACTCCCGTACGTCCATCTCGGCGCGCCGCCGCACCTCGGGCAGGGCGCCGCCGGTCTCCACCGCGGGACCCGGCTCCGGGTCCTCGTCCAGGAACATCGGACCGGTCTCGTCCGGCACCGGGCTGGTGACCTGGGTGTGGGTGACTCCGGGGGGCGCGGCGGGCATGGCCTCGCCCTCGGCCGGGGCGGGGCGGCTGGTGCCGGGCACCCAGGCAGCGCCGTTCCAGTACCGGATGTAGTTGGGAATGGACGGATCCGGATAAAAACCAGGAATGGAGCTGCCGTCAGCGGATCCTGAGGAAGGGGCGCTCATGATCTCCGATGTCCCGTATCTGTGCTCGCCGTGCTGCTGTGCTGCTGTGCTGCGCTGCCGCAGTGCAACCCGGAGCGCGCTGTCAAGGTCTATCAGACGGGCCCGCGGCCCGTACCTACTGTGGCACCGCCTCGCAACTTTTTGGCGGTCAATACGGGAAGCCACCTACCTGGGACTAGAACAGCTTGCCCGGGTTGAGCAGGCCCAGCGGATCGAAGACCTGCTTGATGCCCTGCTGCAACTCCACCCCCACCGGTCCCAATTCGCGCGCGAGCCACTCCCGCTTCAGCACGCCCACCCCGTGCTCCCCGGTGATCGTGCCGCCCAGCTCAAGACCCAGCGCCATGATCTCGTCGAACGACTCGCGCGCCCGCCGCGACTCGTCCGGGTCCGCGGGGTCGAAGCAGACCGTCGGATGGGTGTTGCCGTCACCGGCGTGGGCCACGACGCCGATCGTGAGCCCGTACTTCTCGGCGATGGCCGCCGTCCCGTCGATCATCTCGGCGAGGCGGGAGCGCGGCACGCACACGTCGTCGATCATCGTGACGCCCTTGACCGCCTCCAGCGCGGTCAGCGTCATGCGGCGGGCCTGGAGCAGCAGGTCGGACTCGGCCGCGTCGTCCGCCGGGACCACCTCGGTCGCCCCGGCGGCCGTGCACAGCTCACCCACGGCGGCCAGGTCGGACGCGGGGTCCGGGGTGTCGAACGCGGCCATCAGCAGGGCCTCGGTGGACTCGGGGAGTCCCATGTCGCCCAGGGCGTTGACGGCACGCACGCTCGTACGGTCCATCAGCTCCAGCAGCGAGGGCACATGGCCGCGCTCCATGATGCGGCAGATCGCGTCGCACGCGGCCGCGGTGGAGGGGAACTCGGCGGCCAGGACGAGCTGTTCGGGCGGGGCGGGCTTGAGCGCGAGGACGGCCCGTACGACGATGCCGAGGCTCCCCTCGGAGCCCACGAAGAGGCGGGTCAGGTCGTAGCCCGCGACCCCCTTGGCGGTGCGGCGGCCGGTGGACAGCAGCCGTCCGTCGGCGAGGACGACGTCCAGGCCGAGGACGTACTCGGCGGTCACGCCGTACTTCACGCAGCACAGCCCGCCCGACGCCGTGCCGATGTTGCCGCCGATGGTGCACTGCTCCCAGCTGCTGGGGTCCGGCGGGTAGTACAGCCCCTTCTCCAGCACCGCGCGCGACAGCGCCGCGTTCACCACGCCCGGTTCGACGACCGCGATCCGGTCGACCGGGTTGATCTCCAGGATCCGGTCCATCTTGATCAGGGACAGCACGATGCAGCCGTCGGACGCGTTGGCCGCGCCCGACAGGCCGGTGCGCGCGCCCTGCGGAACGACGGGGACGCGCAGCGCCGTGGCCGTACGGCATACGTGCTGCACCTGCTCGACGGTGCGCGGGAGGACGACCACGGCGGGCGCGCCCGCATCGCAGAAGCTCGCCATGTCGTTGGCGTACGCCGCCGTGACATCGGGGTCGGTGAGCACTGCCTCCTCGGGGAGGCCCTCCCGCAGCGACTCGATGAGGTCGGTCATACGTCCAGGCTCGCACTCGGGCGGGCGCCAGGGAAGATCGGCGCGGCGACCGGGTTAGTTCACTGCGGCTTGTAGTAGACGCTCAGTTCGCGGGCGCCGGACGCGCCGGAGGCGAAGCCCATGCACAGCCGGCGCGGGCTGGTGAGCTGGACGGCCATGCCCTCGGGCTCGCGGTAGTCGAGCGAGTACCCGGCCTCGGTGCGGGCGCGCTGGACCAGCTCGCCGGTGCGCAGATCGACGCAGGAGACGTGCGCGTTGCCGTGGCCGGAGGGCGGGTTGGGGCCGTTCTCGTCGGAGTACGCGGTGCCGGTGAGCTGGTACACGTAGTCGCCGAGCACCGTGAAGCCCTGGAAGACCTCGCCCTCCTCGACGCCCGCCTGGGGTATGTCGTCGTACACGGCGGAGTAGTCGCCCGCCGTGACCCCGGCCAGGCTCATCAGCCGGTAGCGGACCTCGCCGCCCTGGCGGTAGCGCAGCAGCAGCCGCTTGTTGAGCATGTCGACGGCGGGCTGGTTGCTGGTCGAACCGGCCACCGGGCGGTGGGTGGCCAGGGCGGACGAGCCGCTGTCGAGCACGGCGCCGTCCTGATACGCGAAGCGGCTGATGGCGCGCCCGTAGCCGGAGTCGGGGTTGGCGTCCGACTCGGTCCACAGCTGGGCGGTGGTGCCGACGGGCTCGCAGCCGATCGAGACGCCGTGGCCGAAGCCTCTGACGTACATGTGGCCGAGCTTGCTGCCGGTGAGGGACAGCTTCGTGATGCACATGTCGCCGCGCGCGGCCCGGTCGGCGCCGGAGACGGGGGCGGATTCGCCGCTGAGCCGGATGCCGCCCTGCATCAGCTGGATCGTGTAGAGGTGACCGTTGGCGTCGTCGAACGCGAAGGACTGGAGCACGGTGTTGTTGTGCGGTGCCTTCTCACGGATGAGCTGCGTGGAGGGCACCGAGAGGTCGAACCGGCCGCCGGCGGCGGCCTCGGCGGTCCCGGCGGCGGCGTGGGCGGCGTCGGCGGCGGTGACGTGGGCGGCGTGGGCCTCGGTGGGCCGTACCGCGAACGCCCCGAGCGCACCCGCGGCGGCAGCGCCCCCGGCCAGGGCGAACCTACGCCTCGTCAACCGACCCGCTGCGTACTTGTCCGTCTGCATGCGAATTCAACAACTCCCAAGAGAAAACACCGTGTTGGAGTGGACATAGGAACGCCGTGAGTGTAGACGGTGCGATTCTCCGACCGAGCTGGTGTTCCATTTTTCTGGCACGAGCGGCGCATTGTGTGCTGTATCACTCTCTTTCTGACTGCTTCGGGTAGACCGGATGCCGGACGGCGGGCGTATACCCGGCGAAGACACGGAACCGGGAGTGACAGTGACCGTCGAGGAGTTCGAAGAGTTCTACGCCCAGGCGGTCACGCGTCTCACGGGGCAGCTGTACGTGATGCTCGGCGACCTGCACGAGGCGCAGGACGTCGTCCAGGAGGCGTTCGTCAAGGGGTGGAGCCGAAGACGGCAGCTCGACCGCGGCGGCCAGCCCGAGGCCTGGATCCGCACGGTCGCCTGGCGGCTGGCGGTGAGCCGATGGCGGTTCCGGCGGCGTACGGCGGACGCCTGGCATCGCGGCGGCGTCTCACCACCCCATGTCGCGGGCCCGGAACCGGACCAGGTGGTGCTGGTCGACGCGCTGCGCGAACTGCCGCCCCAGCAGCGGCGCACGCTCACCCTGCACTACCTGTGCGACCTCACGGTCGAGCAGATCGCCGCCGAGACCGGCCTGTCCACCAGCACCGTCAAGACGCATCTGGTCCGCGGACGCGCCGCGCTCGCCCACCGCCTGCGGGACCCGCGCATCGAGGAGAGCACCGATGTCTGAGATCCAGGATCCGCACCGGGACGCGCTGCGGACGCTGTTCCGGCAGGCCGGTGACGCCGGGCAGGCGCGCGCCGGTGCGGCGCCCGTCGCGCGCATCGCCGAGCGCGGCAGACGGGCGCACCGGCGCCGCCTCGCCGCGCTGGCGGCGGGCGCCTGCCTGGTCATCGCGGGCGGCGGCGCGGCCGCGGCCGCCCTCCTGCCGGGTACGCCGCCGCCCGCCGCCCCGGCCACCATCCCCTCGACGGGCCATGCGAAGACCGGCCAACCGTCGACCGGCGAACCGTCATCCGGCCAACCGTCGTCCGGTCCTTCGTCGTCCGGGGCCGCCAGCCCGCCCCCGTCGACGGGTGACCCCACACGCGAGGGGTCCGGCGACGTGACGTACCCGCCCACGACGACGTCTCCCCCAGGGGGCAGCGCCTCCTCGACCGGCCCCTGACCCTCACCCCCGCATGACCCGTCGGCTGTCGCCGGGCGGCTCCGCACCCTCACCTCTACGCGAAAGATTCCCGCATGTCCGTCGCACCACCCGAGCCGCGCCACACCGCGCCCAGCTCCGCGCCCCACCACCCCGCGTGGTCCTCCGCGCCGCGGAAGCGGCCCTCACCCCGCCGATGGATCATGCGCTTCGCCCGGCTGCCCTCCCGGCTGAGCCCGGGCGACCGCGAGGTGCTGTGGCTGTATCTGCTGACCCGAATATCCATATGGATCACCGCCTACGGCGTCCGGTGGCTGTTCCCCGCGAACGGCGACGCGCACCAGCCCTCCGCCGTCCTCGAACCCTTCGAGCGGTGGGACTGGGGTCACTACCTCCACATAGCGCGCGACGGCTACTTCCCCGGGGAGAGCGGCCCGTGGGACAAGAAGTGGGACAGCCGGGAGGCGTTCTTCCCAGGGTTCCCGATGCTGCTGCGCGCCCTGCACACCGTCATCCCGAGCTGGACCGCGGCCGGGCTGCTGATCTCCTTCGTCGGCGGGGCCGTCGGCGTCCTGGCGCTGGCCCGGATCGCCCGGCTGTATCTGCCCGGCCCGGACGGCGACCGGCGCACCGTGCTGTTCTTCCTGCTCTCACCGTGCGCGATCTTCCTGGCCGTCGGCTACACCGAGGCGCTGTTCCTCGCGTTCGCCCTGCCCGGCTGGCTCGCCGCCCAGCGGCAGCGCTGGGCGGCCGCCGCCGTTCTGACCGCCCTGTCCACCACCGTGCGGATCAGCGGCCTCTTCGTCGCCGCCGCCATCGCCGTCCACTTCGTCCTCACCGCCGCCCGCGCCCGCGGGCACTGGCGCTCGCTGCCCTGGCTGGCCCTGCCCGCGCTGCCCGCCGCCTTATTCACCTGGTACCTGCACGCGCACACCGACGACTGGATGGCCTGGAAGCACGCCCAGGAACGCGGCTGGTTCCGCACCTTCCACACCCCCTGGGAGGGCTGGTCCCACACCTGGAACGCGGCCTTCGACGAGACCCAGACCACCGGATACGCCGCGATGTTCCAGGCGGAACTGGCGGCCATGGTCCTCGGGCTCGTCGTCCTCGGCGTACTGCTGTGGCGGCGCCGCTGGGCCGAGGCGGGCTACATCGGCATCACCCTGTGGGCGCTGGGCACCTCGTACTGGTTCATGTCCATCCCCCGCTCCACCCTGCTGTGGTGGCCCCTGTGGATCGGGCTGGCCGGATGGAGCCTGCGCAGGCCCCGGGTGAAGACCGTCTACTTCTGCCTCGTCGCGCCCGTGAGCACCGTCTTCACCCTCGCCTTCCTGTCGGGGCGGTGGGCCGGCTGACCACGGGGCGGCGGGGCGGGCGGTCCGTGTCGGGTCAGAGGTTGCCGCGCTTTTCCTGCTCGCGCTCGATCGCCTCGAACAGCGCCTTGAAGTTCCCCTTGCCGAAGCCCATCGACCCGTGGCGCTCGATCATCTCGAAGAAGACCGTCGGCCGGTCCTGCACGGGCTTGGTGAAGATCTGCAACAGGTACCCGTCCTCGTCCCGGTCCGCGAGGATCTTCAGCTCCCGCAGGGTCTCGATCGGCACCCGCGTGTCCCCGACCCAGTCCCCCAGCGTGTCGTAGTACGAGTCGGGCGTCTCCAGGAACTGGACGCCCGCCGCGCGCATCGCGCGCACCGTCGCGACGATGTCGTTCGTGGCGAGGGCGATGTGCTGGACGCCCGGGCCGCCGTAGAACTCCAGGTACTCGTCGATCTGCGACTTCTTCTTCCCCAGGGCCGGTTCGTTCAGGGGGAACTTGACCTTCCGGGTGCCGTCCGCGACGACCTTCGACATCAGGGCGGAGTACTCGGTGGCGATGTCGTCGCCGACGAACTCCTTCATGTTGGTGAAGCCCATGACCCGGTTGTAGAAGGCCACCCACTCGTCCATGTGGCCCAGCTCGACGTTGCCGACGCAGTGGTCGATGGCCTGGAACAGCCGCTTCTCCGGCGCCTGGACGATCGGCTTGGCGGCGACGTACCCGGGCAGGTACGGGCCGTCGTAGCCGGAGCGCTCCACGAACGTGTGGCGGGTGTCGCCGTAGGTGCGGATCGAGGCGAGCACCACCGTCCCGTGCTCGTCCTTGACGTCGTGCGGCTCCTCGATCCCGGTGGCGCCGTGCTCCACCGCGTACGCGTACGCGGCCCGCGCGTCCGGGACCTCGACGGCGAGGTCGATCACGCCGTCGCCGTGCTCGGCCACGTGGTCGGCGAGGAAGCGCCCCCAGGGGCCGGACGGCTTGATCACGGAGGTGAACACGAAGCGGGCGCTGCCCGAGACGAGGACGTAACTGGCGGTCTCCCGGCTGCCGTTCTCCGGTCCGGAGTAGGCGACGAGCTTCATGCCGAAGGCGGTGGCGTAGAAGTGGGCGGCCTGCTTGGCGTTGCCGACGGCGAAGACGACCGCATCCATGCCCTTCACCGGGAAGGGGTCTGCCTGCCGCGCGGTGGTCGGGGTGGGGTTCAGGATCTCAGTCATACAGGCAGCGTCTCCCCGCGGCTCAGGGTGCGCAACAGTTCGCGGATTCGCTGAGCAGACTGCATAGCGTGGCACTGGAACTGGGCAGCATTCTGTACAGAGTGACCACCATCACAGCCCCCTCAGGAGGCCCCATGGGAATCGACGCGCTCGACGCCCGCCTGATCGAACTCCTCGCCCGCGAGCCACGCATCGGCGTCCTGGAGGTCTCCCGCCGCCTCGGCGTCGCCCGCGGCACCGCCCAGGCGCGGCTGGACAGGTTGCGCGCCCAGGGCGTGATCCGCGGCTTCGGCCCGGACGTGGACCCGGCGGCCCTGGGCTACCCGGTCACCGCCTTCGCCACGCTGGAGATCAAACAGGGCCAGGGCCCGGACGTACGCACCCACCTGGCCGGCGTCCCCGAAGTGCTGGAGCTGCACACCACGACCGGCGAGGGCGACATGCTCTGCCGCCTGGTCGCCCGCTCGAACGCCGACCTCCAGCGGGTGATCGACCGCGTCGTGGGCATCGAGGGCATCGTCCGGGCCTCGACGGCGATCGTGATGGAGAACCCGGTCCCCCTCCGGATCATCCCCCTGGTGCAGCAGGCCGCCGAGGACTGACCCGACCGACCCCGGTAAGCGTGATCAACGACTACCGCGAGAAGGAGGTCGACCCGGACACCGAGCACTCCGCCCGGTACCGCGTCCATCTGCTAGCAGTGCGGGACCGCGCCGCCCGTTCGGAGGTTGTTCAGGGCCTGCACGGCGCCGTCGAGGGTGGTGACGGGGATCAGCCGCAGGCCCTTGGGCTGCTCGGCCTTGGCGTCCTTGCACTCGTCCTTGGGGACCAGGAAGACCGTCGCACCGTCCCGCTTGGCGGCCTGGGTCTTGAGCGGGACGCCGCCCACCGCGCCGACCTTGCCGCGGGCGTCGATCGTGCCGGTGCCCGCGATCGTGCGGCCGCCGGTGAGGTCGCCGCCGCGGCCGTCGCCGTCCAGCTTGTTGACGATGCCGAGGGAGAACAGCAGTCCGGCGCTGGGGCCGCCCACGTCCGCGAGGCGCAGCTTCACCTTGACGTCGCCGGGCGACTTGTGGAGGTAGCCGAGGGCGGCGCTGGTGGCCGTGTTCTGGGACTTCCGCATCTCGTCGGCGTTGTGCTGCTGGATCTCCTCGGTCGTGTCGCCCACGTACACCGCCTCGCGCGGCAGCACGGCGCGGTCGGTGCGGAACCAGCCGCTGAGCACGTCCCCCAGGCGGACGGTGGCGTCCGGTCCGGTCGCCGCGATCGTCGTCATCCGCAGCTGGCCCTTGGTCTTACGGGTATCGCTCCCCGAGATGGTGATCACCTGCTTGCCGCCGTCCGTACCGAGGACGTTCACGGTGGTGCCCGGCTGGGCCACGGTGAACGGCAGGGGGGCGAGCGCGGCGACCGCCAGCAGGATGGCCACGAGCGCGGCGCAGACGGCGAGGATCCGGGCGCGGGGCGAGAGAGCGCGGAGGGAGACGGCAGGCATGGGAGTGAATTTAGTTGACCAGCGGGGCGGATGACGCGGCCCCCCGGTCGAGCAGGGTCGCCGTCACCGCACCGGCACCATCACCGCAGGGCGTCCGCGACCTCCCGCGCCGCGTCCACCACCCGCGGGCCGACCCGCTCCGGCACCGCGTCGCACAGCATCACCACGCCCACGCTGCCCTCGAGCCCGGTCACCCCGACCAGCGGGGCGGCCGCGCCGCTCGCGCCCGCCTCCAGCTCACCGTGGGTGAGCGCGTACCCGGGGTCGTCGGGGCGGCCCGCGCGGGCGGCGAGGATCGCGCGGCCCGCGGCGCCCCGGTCCAGCGGATGCCGGAAACCGGGCCGGTAGGCGACGTGGTAGTCGGTCCAGGTCGGCTCGACGACCGCGACGGCGAGCGCCTCGGTGCCGTCGACCAGGGTGAGGTGGGCGGTGGCGCCGATGTCCTCGGCGAGGGACCGCAGCGCGGGCAGCGCCGCCTCCCGCACCAGCGGATGCACCTGGCGGCCGAGCTGGAGCACCCCGAGCCCGACCCGCGCCCGCCCGCCGATGTCCCGGCGCACCAGGGAGTGCTGTTCGAGGGTGGCCAGCAGCCGGTAGACGACGGTGCGGTTGACGCCGAGCTTGGTGGACAGCTCGGTCACGGTCAGCCCGTGGTCGGTGTCGGCGAGCAGTTTCAGGACACGCAGTCCCCGGTCGAGCGTCTGTGAGGTCTCCGCGGTCACGACGCCCCCTCCTCGGTGATGAGTGGCGGCTCCCCGCGAAGGTGCTCCGCCGGTCGCGGCGATACGCACCGGCTGCACTCCGCGGCGACGCTGCCACGGGGCGTGTGCGTGCACGAACCGTAGCGAGCGGGTCCGCTCAGCGGAAGTGGTTGTCCAGAATCCGAGCAGATCCCTCGCTCACCGCACACATCACGGAGGTCACCGCATCCGGGTGGCCCACTCCTGCACCTTCTTGATGCGCTCGCGGATCTGCCCCGCCGTCGCCTCCGCGCTCGGCGGCCCGCCGCAGACCCGGCGCAGCTCGGTGTGGATCACGCCGTGCGGTTTGCCGCTCTGGTGGACGTACGCCCCCACCAGCGTGTTGAGCTGTTTCCGCAGCTCCAGCAGCTCCTTGTGGGTGACCACGGGCCGCCGCTCCGCGGGCATCTCCAGCAGGTCCGCCTCCGCGTCCGGCTTCTTGCGGCTGTGCGCGATCTGCTTGGCCTGCCGCTTCTGGAGCAGCATCTGCACCTGATCGGGTTCGAGGAGCCCGGGGATGCCGAGGTAGTCCTGCTCCTCGTCGCTGCCCGGGTGCGCCTGCATGCCGAACTCGGCGCCGTCGTACAGCACCCGGTCGAAGACCGCGTCCGACTCCAGCGCCTCGAAGGGCAGCGCGTCCTGCTCGCCGGTGTCCTCGTCCTGCTGCTTCTCGGCCTCTTCGAGGAGCTTCTCCTCCTCCGCGTACGGGTTCTCCTCCTCGCCGTCCTTCTTCGGCTTGTCGAGGACGTGGTCGCGCTCGACCTCCATCTCGTTGGCGAAGCCGAGCAGCATCGGGATGGTGGGCAGGAAGACGGACGCGGTCTCGCCGCGCCGCCGCGACCGTACGAAACGGCCGACGGCCTGGGCGAAGAACAGCGGGGTGGAGATGGTGGTCGCGTACACCCCGACCGCGAGGCGCGGCACGTCCACGCCCTCGGACACCATGCGGACCGCGACCATCCAGCGGTCGTCGGAGTGCGTGAAGTCCTCGATGCGCTGCGAGGCTGCGTCCTCGTCGGACAGCACCAGGGTGGCCTTGGAGCCGGTGATCTCGCGGATGAGCTTGGCGTACGCGCGCGCCGAGTCCTGGTCGGAGGCGATGACGAGGGCGCCCGCGTCCGGGATGGCCTTGCGGACCTCGGACAGCCGGTGGTCGGCGGCGCGCAGCACGTTCGGCATCCACTCGCCGCGCGGGTCGAGCGCGGTGCGCCACGCCTGGGAGACCGCGTCCTTGGTCATCGGCTCGCCGAGCCGGGCCGCGATCTCGTCGCCCGCCTTGGTGCGCCAGCGCATGTTGCCGCTGTAGGAGAGGAAGATGACGGGCCGCACGACGCCGTCGTTCAGGGCGTTGCCGTAGCCGTACGTGTAGTCGGCGGAGGAGCGGCGGATGCCGTCGTTGCCCTCTTCGTAGGTGACGAAGGGGATGGGGTTGGTGTCCGACCGGAAGGGCGTGCCGGTGAGCGCGAGCCGGCGGGTCGCGGGCTCGAACGCCTCCAGGCACGCTTCGCCCCAGGAGCGGGAGTCACCGGCGTGGTGGATCTCGTCGAGGATGACGAGCGTCTTGCGCTGCTCGATCCGGTTGCGGTGCAGCATGGGCCGCACGCCGACGCCCGCGTACGTCACGGCGATGCCGTGGTACTCCCGGCCCAGCGGACCCGCGCTGTACTCCGGGTCCAGCTTGATGCCGATGCGGGCCGCGGCCTCGGCCCACTGCTTCTTCAGGTGCTCGGTCGGCGCGACGACCGTCACCTGCTGCACGACGTGGTGGTGCATCAGCCAGGAGGCGAGCGTCAGCGCGAACGTCGTCTTACCGGCGCCGGGGGTCGCGACCGCGAGGAAGTCCCGCGGCTGCTCCTCGATGTACTTGTCCAACGCGCCCTGCTGCCAGGCGCGCAGCTTGCTCGCGGTACCCCAGGGCGCCCGTCCGGGAAAGGCGGGCGAGAGGTGATGGCTGGTGGAGGCGGCAGTAGTACTCACGGTCTCCGTCAGGCTGGCTCGGCGGGGTCGATCGGGAACCGCGTCAGCCTACCGGTGCCGCCCTTCACGCTTCGGGGGTACGCCCCGATCCCACCCGAGGGTGGGATCAGGGTCACACCTGGACCGCGAACCCGGGCAGCCCCTCCGCGATCTTGGGCACGTCCAGCTCGCCCTGGCAGACGCCGAGCACGAACCGCTCCGCCTCGTCGACGTCGAAGTCCGCGCTGAGCGGGTGTCCGTTGACGTGGAGGAAGACCCAGGTCGCATACCACGAGAGGCGCTTGTTGCCGTCCACCAGGGCGTGGTTGCGGGCCAGCGACTCCATCAGCGCCGCCGCCTTCTGCCACACGTCCGGGTAGGCATCCTGCCCGAAGACGCTGGCCTGCGGACGAGCCAGCGCGGACTCCAGCAGCCCGTAGTCGCGCACCTCATCGGCCCCGAGCCGCTCGGCGAGGTTCAGCAGCTCGGGCAACGTGAGGTAGTGCATCAGGCGAGCCTCCGGTTCAGCTCTTCGCTGACCTTCAGCACATGGGCCGCGGCCTCGTTGAACAGCCGGGAGTGCTCGTTGATCGCCGCGATCACCGCATCGTGCGCGAACGACTGCATGCTCCGGCCTTCCGCCTCGGCGCGCTTGCGCAAGGCGTCCAGCTCGTCATCGGTAAAGCGTAGATTCAGGGCAGCCATGAAACCGATGGTACCGCTTGGTACCACACGGTGCTATCGCGATACGGGACGCGGCCGCAGGCGGGTGGTGACCCAGGCACCGGCCAGGGCCACGGTCGCCATCGCCGTGTACACGGCGATGAAGGCGGCCGGGTGGGAGGAGGCGGCGGCCGGGGTGGTGGTCGCATGGGTGGTGGGGGCGATCGCGGCGCCGCCGAAGGCGACGAAGAGGACACCGCTCAGGCCGACCAGGGTGATGTTGCCGAGCGCGTCGGAGACCTGGAGCGAGGAGGAGTTGCTGCCCGCGTCCTCGGGCCCGGACAGCTTCAGCATCAGCACGCTCGCGCTGGAGATGGTCATCCCCATCCCGTAGCCGCCGACCGCCCAGGCGACGGCGACGGTCCACACCGGGACGGAGTCGGCGAGCGCGAGCGGCACCAGGGCGATGGCCACGGCGATCAGCAGCATGCCCAGCCCCATCAGCCGCTCCCGGTACGGCTCCAGCCGGGCCCTGCTCTGGGTGTACGAGCCGAGCGCCCAGGTCAGCCCGCCGCCCGCGAGGGCGAGCCCGGAGGCGGTCGCGGACAGGCCGCGCTGGGTGACCAGCATCAGCGGGACGAAGCTCTCCGCGCCCAGGAAGGCGCCCGCCGCGACCCCGCGCAGCAGCACCACCGACGGCAGCCCGCGGGCGGCGCGGAAGGTGCCCGCGGGGAGCAGCCGCAGCACGCACGGCACGAGCAGCGCGAGCCCGGCGGCGGCCGGGAGGAGGGAGTACCAGGCCAGGTCCTGGGCGGCGTACTGGAGCAGCCCGGCACCGCCCGCGACGGCCAGCGCGAGGAGGATGCGGCGGCGGTCCATGGCCGGGGAGCGGCCGCCGGGCGGCAGGGTGCGCAGGGCCGGGAGCATCACCGCGAGCGGCGGCAGCACCAGCACCGGGATGGACAGGAACACCCAGCGCCACCCGGCCTGTTCGGTGACCGTCCCGGCGACGACCGGCCCGACGATGACCGGCAGCACCCACGCGGCGGAGAAGGAGGCCAGCACGGCGGGCTGGAGCCGCCGCGGATAGGCGCGGCCGACGACGACGTACAGCGCGACGATCACCAGCCCGCCGCCGATGCCCTGGACGGCGCGCCCGCCCACGAACATCCACATCCGCTGCGCCGTCCCCGCGACCACCAGCCCCGCGCCGAACGCCACGATGCCGCTGAACAGCGGCGCGAGCGGCCCCTTGCGGTCGCACCACTCCCCCGACAGCGCCATCGCGAACAGGCTCGCGGTGAAGTAGGCGGAGAAGGCGTACGCGTACAGCTCGACACCGTCCAGGGCGCGGGCCGCGATCGGCATGGCGGTGTTGACCGCGCTCGCCTCGAAGGCGATGAGGGAGACGACGGTGACGATGCCGAGGGTCAGCGCGCGGTGGCGGCGGCCGAGGATGGTGTCATCCCTGATGTCCGGGTCCGGGTCCGGCCCGGCCGTGCGCGAGGGGGTGCTCCGTTCGGCGTCAGGCGGGTCGAGAGCGGTCATGCCGGTCAGCGTAAGAGCCGTGGGACGGGGTGGCACCTGTCGGAGGTCGGTGATTCGCCTCGGGCATGGGACGTACGCCGTCGGGCCCCTGGTTGCGTCAGGTGGTGAGCAGCACGCCCGCGTACGAGACGCCCGCGATCACTCCCCAGGCGCACAGGCCCAGCGCCGCGACCCGGACGCCGGTGCGGGTGAGGGAGGGGAGGTGGACCGCGCTGCCGAGGCCGAAGAGGGCGGCGGCGAGCAGGAGTTCCTGGCCGGTGGCGGCGACGTCGAGCGCGGCGGCGGACGGCAGGCCGGTGCTGCGCAGCGCGACCATGCAGAGGAACCCGGCCACGAAGAGCGGCACCAGCGGGGGCCGCCGGGCCGTCGCGGTGCGCCGGGCTCCGGCCCGGGCCCGTACGGACACGGCGAGCGCGGCGACGAGCGGGGCGAGCAGCGCCACCCGCATCAGCTTGACCAGCACCGCTTCCTTCAGCGCCGCGGGCCCGGCGGTCTGTGCGGCCGCCACGACCTGGCCGACGTCGTGCACGCTCGCGCCCACCCAGCGGCCGAACTGTGCATCGCCGAGGCCCAGGGGCTGCTGGAGCAGGGGCAGTACGGCGATGGCGAGCGTGCCGCACAGCGTCACCAGGGCGACGGAGGTGGCCACGTCCCGTTCGTCGCTGTCGGACACCTCGCTGACCGCGCCGATCGCGGACGCGCCGCAGATCGAGTAGCCGGTGGCGATCAGCAGCGGCTGGTCGCCGCGCAGCCCCATCCGGCGGCCGAGCCACCAGGTGCCGCCGAAGGTGGCGGCGACCACGCAGAACACCATCGCGACGGTGGCCCAGCCGAGGCCGAGGACGTCGTCCAGGCTGAGCTTCAGGCCGAGCAGCACGATGCCGAGCCGCATCAGCCGCTTCCCGGCGAGGGAGAGCCCGGCCCGGCCGCGGCCCCGTACGAGCCCCCGGGTGCCGGGCAGATGCGCGGCGCCGATGCCGAGCACGACGGCGGCGGTGAGCAGCGGTACGGCGGGCACGGCCCGGTGCACCGCCCACGCGGCCGCGACCCCGCAGGCGGCCAGCCCGAGCCCGTACGCGGCGGCGGGCATCCGGCGCCGGGGGGCCACCACGGCGGTCGGGCTGGGCGCCCCGGTCACCGCCCGCGCCCCGGTCACCGCCATGCCGTCACCGCCGTCGCGCGTATGACGTACGGCCCGGTCACAGGTCGTCCACCGCGGGGGCCTCGTACACCCGCCGGACGCTGCTGCCCAGCCGCACGATGTCCGCGCCGTAGACGTGGATCGAGATCGCCTTCGTGCCGCAGGCGTTCCACACCCTGTGGATATCGCCGGGCGGGGCGAAGCCGCAGACCGCGCCCTGCGGATTGATCACGTCCTCCACGGCGACCAGCCGGGAGGCCGGGCCGTCGGGGACGAGGCGGTAGCGGCGTTCGTGCTCCTCGCCCTCGTGGACGCCGGTGACGCACCACGACACATGGTCGTGGACGGCGGTGCGCTGGCCGGGCAGCCACACCAGGGCGACGACGGAGAAGCTGCCGTCGGGCTCGGCGTGCAGCACGTGCTGGCGGTAGCGCTCGGGGTCGCCCTCGCGCTGGGCGGGGGTGAGCAGGTCGGGCGTACCGAGGTAGGGGGCGAGGCGTTCGCCCACCAGGTAGGCGGTCACATCGGGCGGCAGGCCGCGTCCGACGGCCTCGCGGACGCCGTCGACGAAGGCGCCGATGGGGGCCGTGACACGAGAGGACGGATACGCGGTGGTCATATCGGCAGCGTGCGGACGGACCGTCCGTCCCGTCCAACGACGATTTGTTGGGCGGGGGTCAACCTCCGCTTATATATGGGCTCTTGTCCGCAGGCGTCAGCAGCCGACCCGGTTCCCGGCCACGGTCTTCAGCTCCTCCAGCACCCGCGCCGTCGCCGGGATCTCCAGGTGCTCCCGCAGGACGTACGCGGAGACATGGCGCCGCGACGCCGGTTCCAGCGCGCGCCCGGTGACCTTTTGGTGGCAGAGGAAGGACAGCACCAGCCCCGGCATCATCGCGACGCCGAGCCCGGCCGCGACCATGCTCTGCACCACCAGGTTGTCGTCGGTGGTGAAGGCGATGTCGGGCGCGAAGCCCTGCTCGGCGCATTCGTGCAGGAAGTTGGCGCGGCAGCGCAGGCATCCGGCGATCCACCGCTCCCCGCTCAGCTCGGCGAGCTTGACGGCGCGCCGCCGGGCCAGCGGATGCCCGCTCGGCAGCAGGACGGTCAGCTGGTCCTCCATCAGCGGGATCTCGACGAGTTCGGGGGGCGCCTCCTCGCGCAGGCCCGGATAGGTGAAGGCGAGGGTGATGTCGCATTCGCCGCGGACGACGCGGTCGAGCGAGTCCGGCGGCTCCCCCTCCATCAGGTCGACCCGCACCCCGGGGTGGGCGGCGGCGAGGCGGGCCATGGCCTCGGGGATGAGGGTGGCGTTGGCGCTGGGGAAGGCGCACACCCGCACCCGTCCGGCGCGCAGCCGGGTGATGGCGTTCATCTGGGCCTGGGCGGCGGAGATGGAGGAGAGGATGGTGTCGGCGTGCCGGGCGAGCGTCTCGCCCGCCTCGGTGAGCCGCATGCCGCGGCCGACGCGGATGAACAGCGGGCTGCCGACGGTCCGTTCGAGCGCCTTCATCTGCTGCGTTATGGCCGGCTGGGTATAGCCCAGCACCCGGGCGGCGGCCGAGTAGGAACCGGCGCGCACCACCTCGTGGAACGTCCTGATGTGCCGGGAATCGAACACACGGGCATCATAGTGGGAAAACATAAGCGCGTTTTGGGGTAACGGAACATCACCCCTCCCGGCGCTTTTGAGTCATCCTGCCCCTCCCGGCCCTCCCCGCCTCATCCGATCTCCGCAGTCGCAGCGCCGATGCCCCTTTCGATCAGGCAGGCTGGCCCTATGCCGCACTACACGTCGTACGACCAAACGGAGCTGGCCTACCGCGTCCTGGAGGCCCGCGACGGGTCCGCGCGGCCGCCGCTGATCTGCCTGGCCGGCGGGCCGGGGCGGAACGCCGCGTACCTGGGCGACCTCGGCGGTCTCGACGCGCACCGCACCCTGGTCATCCCCGACAGCCGCGGCACCGGGGACTCACCGCCCGCGGCCGATCCGAGCCAGTACGCGTTCCCGGGGCTGGCCGAGGACCTGGAGGCGCTCCGCCGCCACCTCGGACTCACCCGCTTCGCGCTGCTCGCCCACGACGCGGCGGCGGCCACGGCACAGGCGTACGCGGCGGCCCACCCGGACCACCTCACCCATCTGGTCCTGGTCTGCCCGGGCGCGCGGATGCAGGGCGAACTGCCCGAGGACGCCCGGGAGATCTTCGAGTCGCGCGCCGACGAGCCGTGGTGGCAGGAGGCGTACGTGGCGATCCAGATGCTGCCGGACACCACCGACCTCGCCGAGGTGCGCGAGCTGCTACTGAAGGCCGCCCCGATGGCGTACGGCCGCTGGGAGGAGCCGCAGCAGGCGCACGCGGCGAGCGAGGGCGAGCAGCTGGGCCCGGTGCCGCGCGCGGGCTTCTGGCAGGGCGTGGACGAGGCGGGCCGCCGCGCGGTGCTGGCGCGGCTGCGCGAGGTGCCCTGCCCGGTGCTGGTGATCACCGGGGACCGGGACGCGGTGACCGGGGTGCGGGCCGGGGAGCTGGTCGCGGAGTCGTTCCCGGCCGGGCGCGCCCGGCCGCTGCACGGCGTGGGGCACTACCCATGGGTGGACGAACCGGAGCTGTTCCGCCCCGTGGTGGAGGACTTCCTGGAGCACCCGCACGCGCCCGGCGGCCCGTAGGCGGCCGCGCCCGCGGCACCTGTGAACGGCCGTTGTGAACGGCGTATGTCAGTCATATGGCAGCGGCCGCCGAACCATTGATGCCCCCTGAACCGCTCCGTATGGTCGTCAGCACGAGCACGACATTGGCCGTGTGCCCGAGTGGTTCAGGGGCTCGCCTGCAAAGCGAGTTACGTGGGTTCGAATCCCGCCACGGCCTCCACAGCGCCCCCGCGCTCCCCCGCCCCTCCCGGGCGGCCGCTCATCCGCGCCCGCCCGGTCCCTCTCGGCCTCTCTCGGTGAACTACCGGAAACCCTCTGGACACATAGGCCTTACGAGGCGCATGCTCAGTTTCGCGAACGGCGTTCACGCAACTGGTCCCCTGACCTTTTTCACATTCTCCCCACTGAATGGTCTCCGACCCCCCGCAGTGAGTGCGTTTTCGACGCATAGGGTCACAGTGGTGCCTGCAGTCCGGAGCGGAGAACCCGCGGTGACTGAACAGGCACCCTTTGTTTCGACCTGCGATCCTGTGTTCCGTCTGGGGGAAATGTGCAGCCCGCCGTACCGGCCACCCGTCTGCCACTGTCGACCGGCCAGAGCGAGATCTGGTTCATTCAGCAGCTGGAGCCGCCGGAGAGCACGACGTTCAAGGTCGGCGAATACCTTGAGATCCAAGGCCCCATAGACACCGCGATATTCGAGAGGGCACTGCGTCAGGCGGTCTCGGAAGCCGAGCCGTACAACGTCCGCGTCGGCGAGGACGACGGAGTGCCCTGGCAGGTCCTCGACCCGGTGACCGACTGGGACTTCCCGTTCCTCGACCTCAGCGGCGAGCCCGACCCGCACGCCGCCGCCGTCCGCTGGATGAAGCACGACCTGGCCACCGGGCTGGAGCTGGACGCCCACCCGCTGTTCTCGTTCGCCCTGCTGAAGCTGAGCGACGACTGCTTCCTGTGGTACCAGGGCACCCACCACATCGTGTCGGACGCGGGCAGCGCCGCCCTGCTGGGCCGGCGCACCGCCGAGATCTACACCGCGCTCACCGAAGGCGCCGACCCGGCCGCGGGAGAAACGGTTTTCGGCTCCCTGCGGACCATGCTCGACCGGGACGAGGAATACCGGTCGTCGGAGGATTTCGCCAAGGACCGCGCGTACTGGATGGAACACTTCGCGGATTCCCCGGAACCCGCCCGGCTTTCCGGCCGCCCCGGTGACGACCTCTCCAGCGTGCTGCGGGAGACGGCTTACCTGACCGAGGAGGAAGCGGTCGAGCTGCGCGCCGCGGCGCGTAAATACGCGACGCACTGGTCGGCGATGATTATCGCGGCGACGGCCACCTATCTGCATCGATTGACCGGTAAATCGGACATCATTCTGACGCTGCCGGTCACCGCCCGGACCGATGCCACGCTGCGCGGGATTCCGGGGATGTTCGCCAATGTGGTGCCGCTGCGCATCCAGGTGCGCCCGGATATGCGGATACGGGATCTGGTGCGGCAGGTCTCGCGGGAAGTCCGGCAGGCGCTGCGCCATCAGCGCTACCGCCATATCGACCTGGCCCGGGATCTCCACCTCCCGGACGGCGGAAACGGCTTCCTCGGCCCGCACGTCAATATCATGACGTACGACTACGATTTCGACTTCGCGGGACATCGCGTCATCGGGCACAACCTGTCCAACGGAACCGTCGAAGACCTCTCGATCATGGGATACGACCGCTCCGACGGCAGCGGTATCCGCATCGACCTCAACGCGAACTCCAACCTCTACACCGCCGACGGTCTCATCGCCCACCGCGAGCGGTATCTGGAACTCCTGCGCACCCTCTCCGACACCTCCGACAAGGAGCGCACCGTCGGCGCCATCGAGCTGCTGTCCGCCGAGGAGCGGCGGCGCGCGGCCGAGGAGTGGAACGACACCGCGCACGCCACCTCGGGCACCACCCTGCCCGGGCTGTTCGCGGCGCAGGCCGCCCGCACGCCCGACGCCGAGGCCGTCGCCTTCGGCGACACCCGGCTGAGCTACGCCGAGCTGGACCGCGCCGCCGACCGGCTGGCCCGCCGCCTGACCGCGCGCGGCGCGGGGCCGGAGCGCACCGTCGCCGTCGCCCTCCCCCGTTCCCCCGAGCTGGTCGTCGCCCTGCTGGCGGTGCTCAAAGCGGGCGCCGCGTATCTGCCGCTGGAGCTGGACTACCCGGCCGACCGGCTGGCGTTCATGCTCGACGACGCCGCGCCCGCGCTCCTCGTCACCCGCGCCGAGCACGCCGAGGAGCTGCCCGCGGTGGAGGGGGTGGAGCGGCTGCTGCTCGACACCGCCTCGCCCGAGGAGGCTGCGACGGACGCGCCGCGGGTCGCGCTCGACCCCGAGCACCCCGCGTACGTCATCTACACCTCCGGCTCCACCGGCCGCCCCAAGGGCGTCCTGGTCCCCCACCGCGCCATCGTCAACTGCCTGGAGTGGATGCAGGGCAGCCACCCCCTCACCCCCGAGGACCGGCTGCTCCAGAAGACCCCGGCCGGATTCGACGCCTCGGTCGCGGAGTTCTTCTGGCCGCTGGTCAGCGGCGCCACCCTGGTGCTCGCCCAGCCCGGCGGCCACAAGGACCCCGCGTACCTCGTGCGCACCGTCCGCGAAGAGCGCATCACCACCCTCCAGTTCGTGCCGTCCATGCTCCGCGCCTTCCTCGCCGAGCCGGATGTCGCCGAGCAGTGCGCCGCCAGCCTGCGCCAGGTGTTCTGCGGCGGCGAGGCGCTGCCGCGCGAGACGGCCGACCGCTTCCACGCCCTGCTGCCCGGCATACCGCTGCACAACGTGTACGGGCCCACCGAAGCCACCGTCGACATCAGCGCCCACACCTGCGAGCCCGGCGCCACCGGCCCGGTCCCGATCGGCGCCCCCGTGTGGAACAGCCGCCTGTACGTCCTCGACTCCGCCCTGCGGCACGCCCCCGCCGGGGCCGTCGGCGAGGTCTACCTGGCCGGGCCGCAGCTCGCCCGCGGCTACCACGACCGGTCGTCGCTGACCGCCGAGCGCTTCGTCCCCGACCCGTACGGCCACCTCTTCGGCGCGCCCGGCGCCCGCATGTACCGCACCGGCGACCTGGCCCGGCGGCTGCCCGACGGCGGCGTCGCCTACCTGGGCCGCTCCGACGACCAGGTCAAACTGCGCGGCTTCCGCATCGAGACCGGTGAGGTCGAGGCCGCTCTGCGCGCCCTGCCGGACGTCGCGGAGGCCGCGGCGATCGTCCGCGAGGACCAGCCCGGCGACCAGCGGCTGGTGGCCTATCTGACGGCCGAGGGCGACACCGCGCCGTGCGTCGCTACCGCCCGCGAAATGCTGCACCGCGATCTGCCCGAGCACATGGTGCCCACCGCGTTCATGGTGCTCGACACGCTGCCGCTGAGCCCCAACGGCAAGCTGGACCGGGCCGCGCTGCCCGTGCCCTCCCACGAGACCGCCCGCGACGGCCGCGCGCCCCGCACCCCCCGCGAGGAGACGCTGTGCGCGCTCTTCGGCGAGGTGCTGGGCGTCCCCGACGTCACCATCGACGACGACTTCTTCCTGCTCGGCGGCCACTCCCTGCTCGCCTCCAAGCTGGCCAGCCAGGCGCGGACCGCCCTGGACACCGAGCTGTCGATGCGGGACCTGTTCGAGGCCCCGACCGTCGCCCGCCTGGTGGCCCGCCTCGACGAGGCCACCCCCGCCGACGCGTCCCAGCTGCACCCGCTCGACACCCTGCTGCCGCTGCGCGGCGAGGGCGGGCGCCCGCCGCTGTTCTGCGTCCACCCCGGCGGCGGCCTCGGCTGGTCGTACACCGGCCTGATGCGCCACCTCGCGCCCGACCAGCCCGTGTACGCCCTCCAGGCGCGCGGCCTGACCGAGCCCGACGTGCTGCCCGCCAACGTCCAGGAGATGGCCGCCGACTACCTGGACCAGATCCGCACCGTCCAGCCCACCGGCCCGTACCACCTGCTCGGCTGGTCCTTCGGCGGGCTCATCGCACACGCCATGGCCACCCGGCTCCAGCGCGAGGGCGAAGAGGTCGCCACCCTCACCGTCATCGACGCCTACCCCGACAACGACCAGGCCCTGCCGGACCTCCCGGACCTGGGCAAGCGCCAGTGGCTCGGCGTCCTGCTGGACAACATCGGCGGCGGCGACATCTTCGCCCCCGGCTGGCTGGAGGCCCACCCCGACGGCCTCGACGACGGCGACCAGCTGATCGCCGACCTCAGCCGCGAAACCGGCCTGCCGAAGCGGCTCCTGGAGGGCGAGCACAGCTTCCCGCTGCTCGACATCTTCCTCAACGACCAAGAGCTGATGCGCAAGTTCGCCCCCGAGCGCTTCGAGGGCGACCTGCTCCTCTTCACGGCCGACGAGGACATCCCGGGCTACCAGCGCGACGCGCTGCACGTCCCGGAATCCTGGCAGCCGTACGTGTCCGGCGAGGTCAAGGTCCACGGCGTCCCGGCCCACCACTACCACCTGCTGCGCGAGCAGGCCCTGACCGTGGTCGGCCCGACGCTGGCCCAGGCCCTGGACGCCACCCGCCGCCCCTGACGATTCGGGCGGGGCGCCTTCGGCGGGCGCCCCGCCCGGACTTCGGCGGACAGCGAAGCGATCACCGTCTACCGTCGGGCCCATGAGACTTCCCTCAGGCAGCGAACAGGAGGTGGCGGCGTGACGCCGTGGGAGATGGTGGCCGTCTTCGCGGCGGGGGTGGGCGCGGGTGGGATCAACTCCGTGGTCGGGTCCGGGACGCTGATCACGTTCCCCGTGCTCCTCGCCACCGGGCTGCCGCCCGTCACCGCCACGGTGTCCAACGCGCTCGGCCTCATACCCGGCTCCATCAGCGGAGCCATCGGCTACCGCAAGGAGCTGGTGGGGCAGGGGCGGCGGGTGCTGAAGCTGAGCGCCGGGGCCCTGGTCGGGGGGCTCGGGGGCGCCACGCTGCTGCTGACGCTGCCCAGCACGGCGTTCGAGCGGATCGTGCCGACGCTGGTGGGCCTGGCGCTGGTGCTGGTCGTGCTCCAGCCGCTGATCTCCAAGAAGGTGCGCGCCCGCCGCGAGGCGAGGCCGCAGGGCTCCGCCCGGCGGGACGGCGGTCCGCTGCTGCTGCTCGCGCTGACGCTCGCCAGCGTCTACGGCGGCTACTTCGCCGCCGCCCAGGGCATCATCTACATGTCCCTGATGGGCATGCTCCTCGACGAGCCGCTGCAACGCCTCAACGGCATCAAGAACGTGCTCGCCGCCGTCGTGAACTCCGTCGCCGCGCTGTTCTTCCTCTTCGCCGCCCACTTCGACTGGACGGCCGTCGTCCTCATCGCGGTCGGCTCCGCCCTCGGCGGCATGACCGGGGCCGCGGTGGGCCGCCGCTTCAGCCCGGCCGCGCTGCGGGCGCTGATCGTGACGGTGGGGACGGCGGCGATCGTGCAGTTGGTGCTGCGGTAAGTGCGGCACCTCACCGCAGGGTGATCGTGTTGCCGGTGACGAGCGCTGCCGCATCGGACGTGAGGAACACGATGGTCTCCGCGACCTCCGCCGGTTCGGCGACGTGGAAGTGGGTGCTGCTCGACGCGACGAACTCCCGCACCTCGTCCGTCACCCACCCGGTGTCGGTCACCGGCGGATGCACCACGTTGGCGGTGATGCCGAGACCGGCGAGCTCCACGGCGGCGGACAGGGTGTAGTTGACCTGGGCGGCCTTCGCGGCGCCGTACGAGACCTCACCGGGAAAGCCGAGGTCGCCGCCCGACGTCAGCCCGACGATCCGCCCCCACCCGGCGCCCCGCGCCCGGTGACGCCGGGCCAGCTCGCCGATCAGCAGGGCCGGGGCCATCGCGTCCACGGCGAACTGCCGCGACCACGTCTCCGCGGTGACGGGCTGCAACGGCCGTCCGAACCGATCGACCGGATCCGGGGTGAAGGTGTCCTGCACCCATCCCGAGGCGTTGTTGATCAGGATGTCGACCGGGCCGAGGCGCTCCTCGGCGACGTCGAAGAGGGTGCCGGGCACGGCGGGGTCGCTGAGATCCGCCTCGAAGGCCGCGGCCCGCCCGCCCGCGCGACGGATCTCCTCCGCCACCTCCTCGCCGCCCGGCCCGAGGTGGGCGCACAGCACGGCGACCCCGCGGGCGGCGAGCGCTCTGGCGGTCGCCGCCCCGATCCCGTGGTTCGCTCCGGTCACGATGGCGACATGGTCCGTCCGCACTGTCTCCCGCATACCGCAAGGACTAGCAAACGACGGCCACCGGGCGACACCGATTAATTCCGTGCGGCGCCACCGGCCACCGATGTACACAGGCCGGATGACCCGGCTGCACCCCGCCGAGCGGGCCCGCCCTCTCCTGGAGAAGGGCTACGAACAGGCCCGCACCACGACCGTCGGCTGGCCCGACCGCCGGGCGCCCCACTGGCGGTACGCCTCGCCGACCACCCCCACCGACGCGGCGCGGCGACCACGCTCCGGTTCGCCGAGCCGCTCGACGGGCCGGGGCCGGATGGGTCATGATCCGCACTCGTGACGACTCCGCAACAACTCCCCCTCATCCGGGCCGCCGCCCGCAACAACGCCGAGTGGTGCGCGGCGATGAGCCGATCGCACGGCTTGGCGGGCGAGTTCGGGGCTCAGGCATGGGCCGCTCCGTCGCGTACGCCGCTCTACTACCCTGACGCGGTGACGCTGGTGCCGGGCGCGGACCCGGCTGCGCTGGCGGCTCGGATCGACACCGCCTCGCCCGGCGCCTCGGTGAAGGACAGCTTCTCCGACCTCGACCTGACGAACGCCGGCTTCCACGTGCTCTTCGAAGCGCGGTGGATCCACCGCCCGACGAGCGCGCCCGCACTCGCGTCGGTCCCCGCCTGGGACGTGGTGGGCGATTCGGACACGCTGCGTGCCTGGGCGCTCGCCTGGGACGAGGGGGACGGCAATGCGGACCTCTTCCGGCCCGAACTGCTCGATGACCCCACCACCTTCGTGCTCGCCGGATGGTCCGCCGAGGGCCGTGTGGTTGCCGGAGCGGTGGCGAGCCGCAGCGACCAGGTGGTCGGAATCTCCAACGTCTTCGCGCTGGACGGCGGCCCCGACGCGGCCTGGCCGTCGGCACTGGACGCGGTGAGCCGGCTCTTCCCCACCCTGCCGGTGGTCGGCTACGAGCAAGGCGACGACCTGGCGGTCGCCATCCGGCACGGCTTCGAGCCGCTTGGTCCACTCCGGATCTGGCTGCACGGCTCGTAAGGAGACCGGCGGGGCGGACGGGCGGCTACGGGAGGTGCGGCACCAGCGCCGTCATCCACATCACGCCCAGCAGCAGGAACGCCAGGTAGGACCGGGTCGCCCGCCAGGTGTACGTCAGCATCCGCACCTCCTCCGGACGGTCGGCGGGGTAGGCGACGGGGACGCGGGTGCCGACGGGCGGGGCGGCCCGCGTGGTCAGCATGCGGGTCTCGAACTCGCGGGCGCGGCCGTCGTGGTCGGTGAACGACAGCGTCAGCTCGGTGTGGTGGTCCTCGCCCCGGTCGACCACCCGCCGCCCGGTCACCCGCGCCTCCGCCTGCCGGCCGGTCCGCTTCAGCCAGTACGCCCGGGCGGGGGCCCAGAGCGCGGTGGCCAGGAGGAGGACCGTGCTGATCAACATGAGCAGGAGAGGCACGAGCGGACACCTTCCGAAACCGCGACCGAGGGGATCACCGTGAAGGACGCGCCCCCTCGGCGCATCAGTTGCTCCGGCGGTAGCGGACGTACTCGACGAGGCTGAAGACACACCGGTAACCGGCGTCCGGCAGCAGCTCGGTGGCGTCCCGCTCGGTGGCCATGGCGCTCGCGCCACGGACGGCCGTCATGTGGCTACGTCCGGTTGACCACCGCTGCCTGGGGGCGGATGGGGAGGCGGTTGACCGGGCGGCCGGTGGCGGCGCGGACGGCTGCCGCCACCGCTGCCGGGGAGGTCACGACCGGGACCGCGCTGGCCGCCTTCGCGCCGAAGGGGGCCACCACGTCGCGCTCCTCGACCAGTTTGACGATGCGGATGTCGGGGACGTCCACGGCGGTCGGCAGGGCGTAGCCGGTGAGGTCGGGGTGGCGGATGACGCCGCGGGAGGTGCGCAGGTTCTCGGTGAGGGCGGCGCCGATACCCTGGGCGATGCCGGACTCGATGCGGGTGCGGAGCTGGCGCGGGTTGAGGACCCGGCCCACGTCCTGGGCGACGGTCATCTCCACGACCCGGACCGCGCCGATCTCGATGTCGACGTCCACCACGGCCCGTACGGCGCAGAAGGCGAGGCCGACGAAGGCGTCGCCCTGGCCGGTCTCGTCGAGCGGTTCGGTGGGGTGCGGGCGGCACTGGGCGGTGGCCCACAGCTCCTTGCCCTCGAGGGCTTCCTCGACGGTGGTGCTGAGGACGCCGTCGTACGAGGTGATCTTGCCGTCGGCGATGGTCAGCAGCTCGGTGGACATGCCGAACTTGTGCGCCAGCGGCTGGAGCAGCTGGGTGCGGACCATCTTGGCGGCGCGCTCGACCGCACCGCCCGAGACCCAGGTGTGGCGGCCGCGCGAGGCGGGTCCGGCCGGGGGCTGGTCGGTGTCGACGGGGGCGACGTGGACCTCCTCGATGCCGAGGACGTCCTGCACGATCTGGCGGGCCAGGGTGGTGAAGCCCTGGCCGGTCTCGACGGCCGCGCAGATGACGGTGGCGACCGGGCCGGTGACCTTGACGGTGGCGGTGGACACCTCGTCGGCGCCCTCGGCGCCCAGCATGTGCACCATGCCGAGCGCGTAGCCGACGCCGCGCCGCACCGCGGCCGGGTCGCCCGCGCCCTCGGGGCCGCCGGGCAGCAGCCAGTCGTCCTCGGGGTCGTCGGCGGGGAGGTCGGGCAGGGGTGCGTCCCGGACGGCCTGGAGCACTTCGGCGACCGGCGCCGGGCAGGTGACGGTCTGTCCGGTGGGCAGCAGGTCACCGGTGGCCATGGCGTTGCGCATCCGGATCTCGGCCGGGTCGAGGCCGAGCTTGGCCGCGAGCTTGTCCATCTGGCCCTCGTACGCGGCGCACACCTGCATCGCGCCCTCGCCGCGGACATGGCCGGAGGGCGGGTTGTTGGTGCGGACCGCCCAGCCCTCGATGAAGGCGTGCGGGACGACGTACGGGCCGCAGGCGAAGGACACCGCGGCGGCCAGGGTGTCCGCCGAGGAGTCCGCGTAGGCGCCCGCGTCCAGCAGGATCTGCGCCTCGATCTTCACCAGCTTGCCCTGCCCGTCCGCGTGGTGGCGGTAGCGCAGCAGGGTGGGGTGGCGGTGGGCGTGCCCGAGGAAGGACTCCTCGCGGGTGGCGGCGAGCTTGACCGGGTGGCCGGTGCGCAGCGCGAGCAGCCCGAGCGGCAGCTGCATGCCGGGGTCCTCGCGCTCGCCCATGGCGCCGGGGACGCCGGTGACGACGACCTTGACGCGCTCCGGCTCCAGGCCGAAGCAGGCGGCGGCCAGATCGCGGTCGGCGTGCGGGTCGGTGGAGGCCGTGTAGATCTCCACCCCGCCGTCCGGGCGCGGTACGGCGAGGCCCGCCTCGGCGCCGATGGGCGCCGGGTCCTGGCGGCCGATCCGGTACAGGCCCTCGACGATGACCTCGCCGACGACCTCCGGGTCGCCGAAGGACAGCGGGATGTGGCGGACCAGGTTGCCGTCGGGGTGCAGCGGTTCGGCGGCGAACGCCTGCTCGGGGTCGGTGACCGGCTCCAGCACCTCGTACTCGACGGCGATGGCGGCCGCGGCCAGCCGGGCGGTGTCGGGGTGGTCGGCGGCGACGGCGGCGATGGGCTCGCCGTGGTGGCGCACCAGGTCCTTGGCGAACACCGGCCGGTCGGCGACCCGGCGGCCGTGCGAGGCGTCACCGGGGACGTCGGCGTGGGTCACCACGGCGTGCACCCCGGGCATCCCGACGGCCGGGGAGGTGTCGATGGAGACGATGCGGGCATGCGGATGCGGTGAGCGCAGCACGGCGGCCCACAGCAGCCCCTCGGCCCACAGGTCGGCCGCGTACGGGAAGGTGCCGGACGCCTTGGCCGTCACGTCGGCGGGCTGGAGCGACACGCCGAGCCCCATGTGCGGCGGCGGGGGGACGGGCGTTCCGGCGGAGGGGGTTGCGGTGACGGCTCCCGCGCCGTCCGCGATTCCGGTCATGATGCCCTTCCCATACCGCTGCCGTTGCCGCCGTCGCCCCGGTTCCCGGTGCCGGGCGGACCCGCCTGCCGCGGGATGCGGGCCGGGTCGTGCGCCGCCGCCTCGTCCTCGGCGGCGTCCGCGGCCTCCGCCGCCTCGTCGGCCGCCTCACGGGCCGCCACGACCTCGCGCACGGCGTCGACGACTCCGCGGTAGCCGGAGCAGCGGCACAGGTTGCCGCAGATCGCCTGGCGGGTCTCCTGGTCGGTGGGGGCGTGGTTGCCCTCCAGCAGGTCGTGCACGGTCATCGCGAGCCCGGGCACGCAGAAGCCGCACTGGACCGCGCCGCACTCGGCCAGCGCGCGCTGGACGTCGGAGGGCTGGCCGTCCTGGCCCAGGCCCTCGACCGTACGGACCTCCGAGCCCGCGGCGGTCGCGGCGGGCACCAGGCAGGAGGCGACGAGCCGCCCGTCGACCTGGACCGAGCAGGCGCCGCACTCGCCCTGCGAGCAGCCGTCCTTGGCGCCCGCGAGGCCGAGCCGCTCGCGCAGCACGTACAGCAGCGACTCGCCGATCCAGGAGTCGGTGACGGGCCGGTCGGCGCCGTTGACGTGCAGCACGTACGACGCCTGGGGGTGCTCGCTGTGGGCCGGGTCCAGCGGGTCCGCCGGGGCCGCCCGGTCCTCGTCCTCGGCGGGGGCGGGAAGGGGCTCGGCGGGGGCGTCAGCGGCCTCGGGGGCGTCCGCCGGGGCCTCGGTCGGGGCGGACTGCTCCGGGGCGTCCGTGAACCCCTCCTCGGCCGCGGGCCGTTCGGCCTCGGCCGGGGTTTCGGCCGCGGCCTCGTCCACGGCCACGGACTCGCCGGGGGCGTCGGCCTCGGGCCCGTCGGGGACCGGGCTGCCGTGCGCCGGGGTGCCGTGCGCCGGGGTGTGCGCGCCGGGGGGCGGGGCGTCCATCGCGAACTCGCCCGAGTTCCCGGCGGCGGGGCCGTGGGCACCGGTGCCGTCGCTGAACTCGCCGTGCCAGGCGGCCTCTTCGGGCAGGGCGCCGGGCGCCGCGGGGCCCGCGTGCCGGTCGTCCTCCCGCTCCGGCTCCCGTTCCCGTACGAACGCGCCGGGGGCGTCGGCCGCCGACGCACCGTGCCAGCCGTGGCCGTCCGTGCCGTGCGGCGGGGTGCCGTGCGCGGGCGTGCCCTGGGGCGGCGTGCCCTGGGGCGGGGTGCCGTGCGGCGGGGTGCCGTGCGGCGGGGTCGCCGGGGCGGAGTGCTCGCGCGGCGAGTCGTCGTCGGGGATGCGCAGCGGGCGGCGCGCCGGAGCGCCCGTCCGGGCGGCCGGACCGGGATGGCCCTCGACCGCGTACTCCCCGGAGTCGTCCACGCCCTCGTCGGCCGCCGGGACCGACCACTGACCGCTGTGTCCCGCCTGGTCGGTATGGACCTGGTCGGCGTGCGGCTGCTGCGGCTGCTGCGGCTGCTGCGACTGGTACGGGGCGGCCTGCTGCTGCCGCGCGTTGCGGCCGAACGGCAGCCGCAGCTGCGCGGTCTCCTGCGGATCGCCCTGGTCGGCGGGGTCGCCGGGGGCGACCGGACCGGGACCGGCCGGAGCGCCGTGGCCCGGCTGGGCACCGTACGGCGGGGCCGCCGGGCCGGGGTGGTCGTCGACCCGGTACTCACCCGTCTCGTCCACGCCGTCGTCGCCCGCGACCGGGATCGTCCACTGGCTGGTCTGCACCGGGATGCCGTTGCCGTGGGACTGCCCCTCGGGCAGCGGCCAGTCGTCGACCGGCTCCTCGGGGCGCACCGGCCAGTGACCGGTGTGCGGCACATGTCCGGCGTGGCCCGAGGGGTCCTCGGCGGGCGCCGGCCACTGGGGGGTGCCGTGCGGGTCCTGGTGGCCGCCGTAGTGGTAGCCGGAGCCGCCGGTGTCCGTGTGGGGCATGGTCCAGTGCCCGGTCCCGGAGTGACCGGAGTGACCGGGCTGGCCGGAGGACCCGGCGTGACTGGCGTGGTCGTGCCCGGACGTGCCGTACGGGCCGCCGTGCTCCGCGGGCTGCCACTGGCCGCCCTGCGACGGCGCGCCGGGCATCGGCGGCGGGGTGTAGCCGGTGCCGGGCGCGGCGAGCGGGTCCCAGCCGGTGGCCGCGGGGTCGCCCGGCTCCGGGAACTGGAAGTCGGGCGGAAGCTGGACGAAAGCCGTCGACTCCGCGTCGTACTCCGGGCCGTGCGGCATCGGCTGCCACCCGCTCCCCGGGTCCGGCCGGTGCGGCTGCTGTTCGTCACTCACGCGAGTGCCCTCCCCAATGCTCGGCGGGCCAGGGCTGCCACCGTACGCCTCAGATGGATCGCCGCGGGCGGCAGGGGGACCGGGTCCGAGCCGTCCTCCGGCGGCGGCGGGTCGGGGATGCAGGCGGCGGCCACGTACTCCCCGAATGCCGTGCTGACCTGCGGATCGAGATGGCCGCGGTCGCCGTCCCAGTCGATGAGCGAGGCGACCCAGCGCTCGGCCTCCAGCGGGCGCAGCGGCATCGGCGCGACCGCCCCCACCGCGCAGCGCACCCCGCGGCGCGCCGGGTCGAGGACGATGGCGACGGACGCGGCGGCCCGGCCGGGGCCGGTGCGCCCGGTGGCCTTGAGGAAGGCCTGCGGGGCGTGCAGCAGCGGAACCCGGACGAATCCGACGAGTTCACCGGGCCTCAGCATCTCGACCCCGGCGAGGAGATGGCTGACCGGGATCTCGCGGCGCGCGCCCTCGGGCCCGGCGATGACGAGGGTGGCCTCCAGGGCGGCGAGCACGGGCAGCGCGTCGCCGGTGGGGGCGTTGCTGACGATGTTGCCGCCGAGCGTTCCGGCGTTGCGGATCTGCGGGGGTCCCGCGGCGCGCGCGGCCGCGGCCAGGGCCGGGATGAGCGCCGCGAAGTCGGGGCGGCCCATCCGGGCGTGGGTGAGTCCGGCGCCGAGCAGGGCGTGTCCGTCCAGGTAGCGCCAGCCGCGGATTTCACTGATCCGGCCGAGCCCGACGAGCGCGGCGGGCCGCAGCAGGCCGGAGTTGACCGCGGCCATCAGATCGGTACCGCCGGCGACGGGCACGGCGGCGGGCATGGCGGCCAGCGCCGCCACGGCCTCATCGAGCGAGCCCGGCAACGTCACCGTGTGCGCCGCCTGCGGTGCGTGCGTGGTCAACCCAGCTGCCCCTTCCCCGGTGTCCCGGCTGTTGCGCCGTACGGTACGTGCTCACAGCCCGGACGTGGCAACTCTGGCACATCTCGCACGCCTGCCGTCGCGAGGGTCCAGGAAGCGCGGTTCCGTCCCTGACCTGGGGGATGGTACGGGTTTCGGGTGACGTCTCCGTCGGGTGTGGATTGCCACGTTTCAGGGACCCTTGTACGAACTTGCTCACGAGCCGGATGACCACCGTCCCAGGGGCGGGGCGCGGGGGCGAGCACCTTGCCGTGGGCTCACACGATCGGGGGCGATCCCTCGATCGGGCGTCCGAGCAGACCGGGGCGGCGCTGCCAGGGGTGCGGTCCGGAGGGCGGGCGGTAGCTCACGCCCAGCGCATCCAGACGGGCGTAGTGTGCTTCCATGCGCCCCTCGAATTCCGCGAAGTCCCGCTCGGGCGGCGGCGGAAGGGCGGACCATACGGCTTCGGCGAAGGCGGCGAGACGGGGGAAGGTCTGGTAGTCGACCCGCCGCCGGTCCTCCATGACCTCGGTCCAGACGTTGGCCTGCGCGCCCAGCACGTGTTCGGCCTCGGCCGCGGTGAGCTGCGGCGGAACCGGCTCGAAGCGATAGACGTCCTCCAGGGTGCGGACGTAGCCGATGGGGACCGGCTCGTCCGCGCCCGGGTCCTGCCGGTGGTCGAAGTAGACCTGCTGTTCGGGGCACATGACGACGTCGTGGCCGGCCCGGGCCGCGGTGATGCCGCCCGCGTAGCCGCGCCAGGAGGAGACGGCGGCGCCGTCGGGCAGCGGGGCGTCCGGTGCGCCGCCCTCCAGGATCTCGTCCCAGCCGATCAGGCGTCGGCCGCGGGCGGCGAGCCAGTGGCCGAAGTGGCGGAGGAACCAGCTCTGGAGCTCGTCCTCGCCCGCCAACCCCAGCTCGCGGATGCGTTCCTGGGCGGCCGGGGATGCCTTCCACTGATCCTTGGGGCATTCGTCGCCGCCGAGGTGGACGAACGTGCCGGGGAAGAGGTCCAGCACTTCTTCCAGCACGTTCTCGAAGAAGCGGAGCGTGGTGTCGGTGGGGGAGAGTACGTTCGGGTTGATGCCCCAGGTGGTCCAGACTCCGAGGGAGGCGGTGTCGATGACGTCCGTATTGCCCAGCTCCGGGTAGGCGGCGATGGCGGCCTGGCTGTGCCCGGGGATGTCGATCTCGGGGACGACGGTGATGTGCCGTTCTGCCGCGTAGGCGACGATCTCGCGGATGTCGTCCTGGGTGTAGTAGCCGCCGTGCGGGCGTTCGTCCCACAGCGGGGAGGCGCGGTGGCCGAGCTTGGTGCGCGTCCGCCAGGCGCCGGTGGCGGTCAGTTCCGGGTAGCGGCGGATCTCCAGCCGCCAGCCCTGGTCGTCGGTCAGATGGAGATGGAGCACATTGAGCTTGTGGGCGGCGAGCAGGTCGATATAGGCGAGCACGCCGTCCTTGGGCAGGAAGTGGCGGGCCACGTCCAGCATCAGCCCGCGCCAGGCGAAGCGGGGCGCGTCCTCCACGCTGAGCGCGGGCAGGGTCCATGCGCGCCGCTCCGGGTCGATCGGCGCGCGCCGGAAGGCGTCCGGGCCGAGCAGCTGGCGCAGCGTCTGGGCGCCCCAGAACAGGCCCGGTTCGCCGCCGCCCTGGATGACCACCGCGAGGCCGTCGATGACGATGCGGTACCCCTCGGGGCCGAGCCGCTCGCCGACGCCCGGGTCGAGTTCCAGCACGACGCGGTTCCAGGCGTCGGTGTGCGGGGCCAACGGCAAGCCGGTGGCGGCCCCGACGGTGGCGCGCAGCCAGCGGGCCACGCGCTCGGTGCCGGGCCGGGCGTCGATCTGGCTGTCCTCGTCCAGGACGTAGCCCTCGCCGCCACCGAGGGTGGGGACGGCCCGCAGCGGGGCGGGCAGGAGGCCGGTGGCGGGCTGCCGGTTCATGGGCCCGTTCATGGGCGTCAGTCCTTTACCGCTCCGCCGAGGCCGGAGACCAGGCGGCGCTGTACGAGTACGAAGAAGATCAGCACCGGGATGGTCATGACGGTGGACGCCGCCATGATGCCGCCCCAGTCGTTGCCCTCGTCCCGGAAGAAGACGAGGAGCGCCATCGGGAGGGTGGAGTTCTCGGTCGCGCTGATGATGAACGACTTGGCGAACAGGAAGTCGTTCCAGGCGGAGATGAAGGAGAAGACGCTGGTGGCCACGAGCCCGGGGAGGACCAGCGGGAACAGGATCTGCCACAGGAAGCGGGAGCGGCTCGCGCCATCCAGATAGGCCGCCTCCTCCAGGGACTCGGGGACGGCCTTCACGAAGCCGCGCAGCATCCAGATGGCGAACGGCAGCGAGAAGGCGATGTGCGGCAGGATCAGCGAGCCCAGGGTGTTGAGCCCGACCCCGGGCACGGCGTCGCCCAGATCCCGCATCAGGAAGAACATCGGGATGGTCAGCGCCTCGATCGGCACCATCTGGGCGACCAGGAACATCACCAGCAGCGTGGTGCGGAACCTGAAGCGGAAGCGGGTGACGGCGGTCGCGGCGAGGAAGGCGATCAGGCCCGAGGCGATCACCACCGCCCCGGCGACCAGCAGGCTGTTGAGGAAGTAGCGGCCGAAGTCGTGCTGTTCGAAGACGCGCCGGAAGGAGTCCAGGGAGGGCGCGGAGGTCCACGGCCGGGGGTGGGTGGACCGGATCTCCCCGGCCGGTTTGAAGGCCGAGAGCACCATCCAGTAGAGCGGGAAGGCGACGACGGCGGCGACGGCCAGTGCGGTGGCCTCGGCCGCGAGCCGCCAGGGGCGGCGGACGCGCGGTCCGCGGCGCGGCGCGACGGCGCTGGAGTGGGTCACAGTTCTTCTCCCTGCCGTCGCAGCAGCCGCAGATAGACCAGGGTGACGGCGAGCAGGATCAGCAGCATCACCACGCCGATCGCCGAGCCGAGCCCGTACTCCGAGGACGCGAACGCCTCCTGGTAGGCGTAGACGTTGAGCACCATGTTCTGGCCCGCGGTGCCGCCGCCGCCCGTCATGACGTAGATCTGGGTGAAGACCTTGAAGTCCCAGATGATGGACTGGATCGTCACCACGACGAGGATCGGCCGCAGCATCGGGGCCATGATCCGGCGCCAGATCCGCCAGGCGGAGGCGCCGTCGAGGGCGGCGGCCTCCAGCACCTCCGCCGGGATGGCCTTGATGCCCGCGTACACGGTGACCATGACGAACGGGAACGAACACCACACGATCTCGAACAGCACCAGGGCGAAGGCGCTGTAGCGCCCGTACGTCCAGGAGTAGTCATGGAAGCCGGAGAGCCCGACCCACGCCAGGACCCGGTCGACGGGCCCGTAGTCGGGGTCGAACAGGAACAGCCAGACCGTGGAGCCCGTCACCGCCGGGGTGGCCCAGGCTCCCAGCGCGGCCAGCATCAGCGCCAGCCGCGGGATCGCCCGGACCCGGGTGAGCAGCACCGCGAGCGCGCAGCCCACCGCGAGGGTGGAGACGACGCACACGGCGGCGAAGACGACGGTGGTGAGGGTGACGCTCCAGAACTCGGCGTCGCGGAACAGCTCCGCGTAGTTGGCGAACCCCTGGAAGCTGGTCGGCTGTCCGCCGCTCACCTGGGCCTGGGTGTACTCCAGGAACGAGATGAGCCCGAGCTGATAGATGGGATAGATCAGCAGCCCGCCGAGGACGACGAGGGCCGGGGCGAGGTAGAGCCAGGGCGTCCAGCTCCCCCGCCCGGCCCGCCGCCGGGCCCCGCGCGCGGTGGGCCGGGGCGGGTGCTTCCGGGACGGTTCCGGCCCGGCCTGCTGGGTGATGGTCCCCGAGGTCACGTGCCGAATGCCTCGTCCATCTTCTTCGCCGCCTCGGCGGCCGCGTCGTCGACGCTCTTACGGCCGCTGATGATCTGCTGGAACATCGTCGGCAGCACCATCTGGGAGTCGATGGCCGACCAGCCGGGCGAGGCGGGCACGAACGTGGAGCTGGTGTCCAGCGTCTTCACGAAGGGCTTGACGAACGGGTCCTTCCGCGCGATGTCCCCGCGCACATCGGTGAATGTGGGCAGGAAGCCCATGGCGTCGTAGAGCTTGGCCTGGGTCTTCTTCCCGGCCAGCTGCTCCATCAGGTCGACGGAGAGCGAGCGGTGGCTGCTGCTCCTGAGGACGCCCAGGTTGTTCCCGCCTGCGAACGCCGGGGCGATGCTGCCCTCCTTGACGCCCGGCAGCGGCACGACCGCGTACTTGCCCTTGACCGACCCCGCCTCGATCGCCGCGTGGTTGAAGTCGCCGCCGATCGTCATGCCCGACTTGCCCGCGGCGAAGGCGGCGACGCTGTCGTTGCCGCCCCACTGGGCGCACTTGGCCGGCGGGCAGTTGTCGTCGGTGATGAGCGAGGTGTAGCTCTTGATGCCCTTCTTGGCGTCGGCGCCGTCGATGGCCGACTCGTACTCGTTGGAGCCGAACGGGCCCTTCTCGGTGGCCAGCTCGCCGCCGTTGGCCCAGATGAAGGGCATCGCGCCGTAGGTGTAGGCGCCGCCGACCGAGATGCCGTAGAGGTCGGGCTTCCGCTCGTGGATCTCCTTCGCGGTTGCGATGAGTTCCTTCTGGCTGGTGGGCGGTTCGAGGCCGAGGTCCTTGAAGACGTCGGTGCGGTAGTACAGCGCCCGTACGCCGACGAACAGCGGCACGCCGTACACCTTGCCGCCCACGGTCACCGAGTTCTTGGCGGTGGAGTCGGTGTTCGCCGACTCGTCCCAGGCGCCGAACTCCTTGCTGATGTCGGCGAGTCCGCCGTCCTCCACGTATCCGGCCGTGTCGGTGTTCCCGTACTCGATGATGTCGGGGGCGCTCTTGGGGTCGTTGAAGGCCGCCTTGATCTTCTGCGCGCGGGTGTCGATCGGGATGTAGGTGACGTCCACCGTCACGCCGTCGTGCTTCTTCTCGAAGGCGGACACGACGTCATTGACGACCCGTTGCTTCGGCTTGTTGTCGACCTCCTGGAAGAGCCAGACGCGCAATCTGCCGCTCTTGTCGTCCTCCGTGGCGCTGTTGTCGGAGGTGGAGGGGGCGCAGGCGGTGGCGGTGAGCCCGGCGAGCACGAGCGCCGCGGCGGGAACGGCGAGGCGACGGGAAAGAGGGAGGGGTCTGGAGAGCTTCATGGAAACGCACCCTTAGGGAGGGCGTTGCATACCATGCAACGCATGTTTCGCACAGCACAATATGCGGCAGGCTAGGGAACGTTTCGGGCCCGGACAAGAGGTCTCGACCAATCTTTGACCGAGGAAACCCGGGCCCGGGGAAGCACCAGGGGTCCGGGCAGGCGCACGCGCCCGGGGAAGCCGTCGTTACGAGTGCGTCAGCTTCTCGCCCGGGTAGGCGGGCTCGGGATACGGCACGGCCTCCACCCGCGCCCCCGCCGCCGCCAGCCGCTCCACCACCTGACCCCAGTCCGGCCAGGTCTTCTCGATCCGCCCCAGAATGCGGGCACTCGGCGCGAGGACGATCTCGCAGCCGGGGTCGTCGGCCCACTCCAGCAGCCGCGGCAGACCCGGTTGCGCGGCCGACATCACACAACTGCCCGCGGGCCGGTAGCCGCGCTCCCCGGCCAGCCGCCCGCACTGCTCCAGCTGGGCGTCCCAGTCCTTCTCGAACTGGCAGTAGAGTCCGGCGCCTTCCGCGTCCGGCTCGTCGACCTCGCGCGCGCCGAACACCAGATACGCCGCCCGCGGCGCCCCGTCGTTCCCCGCCGCGTCCCGTGCCCCGTTCTCCGTACGCCCGCTCATGGGGCCGACCCTACTGGGATCACCCGCCGCGCGACACGGGGCCGGACAGCACGGCACGTCCGACCCGCGGCCCCATCTCGGGCCACGGGTCGGACGTGCCGTCTACGCGAAGCTCCGGCGCAGGCGGGCGGGGAGGCTACTTCTTGCCGTCGCCGCCCTTGCCGTCCTTGCCCTTGTCACCGCCGGCGCCCATGCCCTCGAAGATCTCCTTGCACATCGGACACACCGGGTACTTCTTCGGATCGCGGCCCGGAACCCAGACCTTGCCGCACAGTGCGACGACGGGAGATCCGGAGAGCGCGCTCTCCATGATCTTTTCCTTCTGTACATAGTGGGCATAGCGCTCGTGGTCGCCGTCACCGTGCGACACCTGAGGTGTCGGCTCAACGAGGGTCCCCGTGCCTGCCCCGCGCTCGGGCTCAAGAGTGCTCATACAGCCCTAGGGTACTCATGCCCGCGACGTGGAGCGGGTGCGCGCCCCGCGGGCCGACCGGCCCCGGACCGCCGTCATATGCCTGGCCAGACCGAGGGCCGCGACCCCGGCCGCCGCCCAGGGCAGCACGCCCCCGGACAGCCCCGCCGAGAGCGCCGCGCCGCCCAGCGCCGAGCCGACCGCGCTGCCCAGGTACAGCGCCGAGTTGTTGAGGGCCAGGGCGACGGTGCCGCGCTCCTCCTTCAGCGCCAGCAGCCGGTGCTGCTGCGGCACCTGGAGCGCCCAGCCCGCGGCGCCCCAGATCACCAGCGCCGCCCCGGCGAGCAGCGGTACGGGGGCGAGCACGGGCAGCAGCGCCTCGGCGCCCGTGATCACGGCCATGATCACGCCGACCAGCGCCGCCACCCGGCCCGCACCGGCCACGCGGTCGACCAGCCGCCCGATGAGGAGGCTGCCCGCCACCCCGCCCAGGCCCCACGCCCACAGATACGGCGCCACCTCGTGCTCTCCGCCCGCCGACGCCAGCACCGGGGCGAGATAGGTGTACAGGCCCAGGCTCGCGACCGCCGCGAGGAACGACACCTGGACGACGGGAGCCACGGCCCGGTCGGTGACGGCCGCCAGCCGCGCCCGTACCGACACCGCCGGTGGCGTCGGGACGGTCGGCAGCAGCGCCGCGAGCCCGGTCAGCGATACCGCACCCAACCCGGTGACCAGCCACATCGTGGCCCGCCAGCCGGTGTGCTCGGCCAGCAGGACGCCCAGCGGCACCCCGAGCACGGTGCCGGAACTCATGCCGCCCATCACCACCGCCAGGGCCCGGCCGCGCCGTTCGCCGGAGACCAGCGCGGACGCTGCGGCGGTGGACATCGCCGAGTACACCCCGGCCCCGGCGCCCGCGACCACCCGCGCGCCCAGCAGCGCCCCCAGCGACGGCGCGAGGGCGGTCAGCGCGTTGCCCGCGGTGAAGACGGCGAGCGACACCAGCAGCACCAGCCGCGGCCGGGCGCCGTGCAGCAGCCCCGCCACCAGGGGCGCGGAGATCGCGTAGGCGAGCGTGAACACGGTCACCATCTGCCCGGCCAGGGACACCGTCGTCCCGATATCGTCCGCGACGACGGGCAGCAGCCCCGCCATCACATAGGCGTCGAGGCCCAGGGTGAACGACCCCAGGGCCAGCAGCCAGACCTTACGCACAGCTCAACTCCCCTGCTCAACCACAGTGACGCCGGAAACGTAGGCACCATCCGGTTGAGCGGGGAAATGCCACCCGGGACCGATCTATGCTCGATCGGCATGAGTGAACGGCACAGTGAGCGGGACAGTGAACGGGACGGCGAACGCGACGTCGCGCGGGATATCGACGCCATCCGGCTGCGTCAGCTGCGCGCCTTCCTCGCGGTCGCCGAGGAGCGCAACTTCACCCACGCCGCCGACCGGCTCGGCATCGGCCAGCCCGCGCTGACCCGCACCGTCCGGGCGCTGGAGGAGGCCGTGGGCGCGCGGCTGCTGGAGCGCACCACCCGCCGCGTCGCCCTCACCGAGGACGGCCGGGCGCTGTACGCGGACCTCGGCCCCCTGCTCGCCCGGCTGGACGACGCGCTGCGCGCGGTGGGCGGCCGGGCCCTGCTGCGGCTCGGCTTCACCTCGCTGCTGCCCGACCGCTGCGCCGCCCTCACCAGCGCCTTCGAGGCCGCCACCGGCGCCGGAGTGCGCCTGGTGCGCCGCGACGCGCCGCTGGCCGGTCTTGAGGCCGGGGCGTGCGACGTCGCGGTCGTACGGGGCGAGGCGCCGCTCGGCGACGACGTACGCGCCCGGGTGCTGCTGCGCGAGGCGCGGGTGGCCGCGGTGGCGCGTACGGCGGCGGGCCCGGTGGCCCGCAGGCGCGTCCTGGACTGGGCCGAACTGGCCCGGTTCCCGCTGGTGGTGAACACGGTCAGCGGCACCACCCGCCCCGAGCTGTGGCCCGAGGACCACCGGCCGCAACTGGCGTGCACCGCGGACAACTTCGACGAGTGGCTGGAAGCCGTCGCGGCAGGCCACGGCATCGGCGTGGTGTCCGAGGCCGCGGCACAGCGCCACAGCCACCCCGGGATCCGGTTCCTGCGGCTCAAGAACGCACCGCCGGTCACCGTGCGGCTGGCCATCCCGGCCCGCAGCCCGCACCCCCTGGCGGAACGCTTCTTCGCACTGGCGGCGACGCAGCCCCCGGAAGACACTCCCTAGTTGAGCGAGGGGTCGTCCGGGTACGTCGCGACCATCGCCAGCTCACTGCGCTGGCGGCGCAGGACCGCCCGCCACAGCCGCTCCGGGGACGGCGACGACACGTCCCCCGGCTCCGACTCCACCACGTACCACGCGCCGTCCGACAGCTCGTCCTCCAGCTGCCCCGGGCCCCAGCCCGCGTACCCCGCGAAGATCCGCAGCGACCCCACCGCGGCCGCCAGCAGCTCCGGCGGCGCCTCCAGGTCCACCAGGCCGATCGCCCCGTGCACCCTGCGCCAGCCGAGTGGCCCGCCCTCCTCGCCGCGCGCCGGGGACCGGCCCGCCTCCCCCGGCACCACGGCCACGCCCAGCGCCGAGTCCAGCGACACCGGACCGCCCTGGAAGACCACCCCCGGTTCACCGGCCAGCTCGGCCCACGACTCCAGGATGTCCCCGACGCCGACCGGGGTCGGCCGGTTCAGGACCACGCCGAGTGAGCCCTCCTCGTCGTGGTCGAGGAGCAGCACCACCGCGCGGTCGAAGTTCGGGTCAGCAAGCGCCGGTGTCGCGACAAGCAGCCGTCCTGTGAGGGAGGACACCTCGGTCATGGCCACATGATCCCGCATATCCGGTCCGGACGGGGAGTGGAAGGTGAGACCCGTATGAGAGCAGGTCGGGGCGTACGACAGCAGGAGCGGCGCACGTGACGGTCGGTTCCCGAAGCGGAACGGAGTGTGGTGCGACACATTCCGATCCATTTCGAGGGTGCAACAGCCTTACGGAGGGGGACACGGAGCCCATTAGTCTTGCCTTTTGGCCCATCGACCGTCCCAGGAACGCGAGACCAGATGACCCGCTCGAACGATGTCCTGCTCGTCCATGGCGGCACCCCGCTCGAGGGCGAGATCAATGTCCGCGGCGCGAAGAACCTCGTGCCGAAGGCCATGGTCGCCGCCCTGCTCGGCAGTGCGCCGAGCCGACTGCGCAACGTCCCCGACATCCGCGATGTGCGGGTGGTGCGCGGGCTGCTCCAGTTGCACGGTGTCACGGTGCGCCCCGGCGACGAGTCCGGTGAGCTGGTGCTCGACCCCACCCACGTGGAGAGCGCCAATGTCGCCGACATCGACGCGCACGCCGGCTCCTCGCGCATCCCGATCCTCTTCTGCGGTCCACTGCTGCACCGCCTCGGCCACGCCTTCATCCCGGGCCTCGGCGGCTGCGACATCGGCGGCCGGCCGATCGACTTCCACTTCGACGTGCTGCGCCAGTTCGGCGCGACGATCGAGAAGCGCGCGGACGGCCAGTACCTGGAGGCTCCGCACCGGCTGCGCGGTACGAAGATCCGGCTGCCGTACCCGTCGGTGGGCTCCACCGAGCAGGTGCTGCTCACGGCCGTACTCGCCGAGGGTGTGACGGAACTCTCCAACGCCGCGGTCGAACCGGAGATCGAAGACCTCATCTGCGTGCTCCAGAAGATGGGCGCCATCATCTCCATGGACACCGACCGCACGATCCGGATCACCGGCGTCGACAAACTCGGCGGCTACAACCACCGCGCCCTCCCGGACCGCCTGGAGGCCGCCTCCTGGGCGAGCGCGGCGCTGGCCACCGAGGGCAGCGTCTACGTACGCGGCGCCCGCCAGCGCGAGATGATGACCTTCCTCAACACCTTCCGCAAGGTCGGTGGCGCCTTCGACATCGGCGACGAGGGCATACGGTTCTGGCACCCGGGCGGCAAGCTCAACGCGATCGCCCTGGAGACCGACGTCCACCCCGGCTTCCAGACCGACTGGCAGCAGCCGCTGGTGGTGGCCCTGACCCAGGCCTCGGGGCTGTCCATCGTCCACGAGACGGTCTACGAGTCCCGGCTGGGCTTCACCTCCGCGCTGAACCAGATGGGCGCGCACATCCAGCTCTACCGCGAGTGCCTCGGCGGCTCGGCGTGCCGCTTCGGCCAGCGGAACTTCCTGCACTCCGCGGTCGTCTCCGGCCCCACCCGGCTCCAGGGCTCCGACCTGGTCATCCCCGACCTGCGCGGCGGCTTCTCGTACCTGATCGCGGCCCTCGCCGCCCAGGGCACGTCCCGGGTGCACGGCATCGACCTGATCAACCGGGGCTACGAGAACTTCATGCACAAGCTGGTGGAGCTGGGCGCCAAGGTAGAACTCCCAGGCGGCGGCGAAGCCGTCTAACGGCTCCCCACCCGGGGGCGACCGCCCCCGGCCCTCCGGCCGCAGCGGCTACGGCGGCCGGGGCGCCCCCGCCGTTCCCCGGGCGGCGGGGCTTCTCCCCCACCCCGCCCCTTCCCGAACCGTGGGCACAGCCCCCGGGCCCCCGGCGTGAGCAGGTGGGATACGCGCGGGGAGCCCGCACCCGGGCTGCCAGGCCGAACCCGCGCCCCCTCCGGCGGGCGGGGAAACAGGCCGCAGGGCCACGGGCGGGGACGACGCCGTGTGAAGCATCGCCCCAGGCCCGGCGCCTCTGCCACGCGGCCGACTCACGCGACGGCTCCCCAGCCGCCTGCAACCCCGGGGCTGCCACACCGCGCGGCGGGCCCGGCCCCTCGGCCGCCGCAGGCACGCCGGGCGAGTACAGCCGGGTTTCTCCCCTACCCCGCCCCTTCCCGAACCAGGGGCACCGCCCCCAGGCCCCGGCCTCCCGGCCGTGAACAGGTGGGATACGGGCGGGGAGCCCGCACCCCCGGGCTGCCAGGCCGAACCCGCGCCCCCTCCGGCGGGCGAGAAAGCAGGCCGCAGGGCCACGGGCGGGGACGGCGCCGTGTGGGGCATCGCCCCCGGGCCCCGCGCCTCCACGGCGCGGCCGAGTCACGCGATGGCTCGTACGCCGCAGCCGCCTCCAGTCCCGCTACGGCGGGCAGGACAAGCCCGCGGGTCCCGAGCCGCGACACCGAACGGCCGACCCGCAAGCACGCGGACGCGGTGTGGCGGGGGCACCCCCATCCCGTCCCTCCCGAACCGGGGCACCGTGGCCGGGTGCGACGGCATGTGGGGCATCGCCCCTGGTCCCCGCGCCTCCGCCGCGTGGCCGTCCGGAGCCGCGGGCTGCCGCACGGGGGCGTCGTGGCGCCGTGGTGGGGCTGAGGGCGGGCCGCGGGGCGGCGGGGGCTGTGAGCAGCCGCTACGGGCCGTGGGGCGGCTGCGCGCCGCCCCACGGCCCGTAGGGACGGCGAAGGGCGGCCACCCGCACCGGGTGGCCGCCCCATGTTGTTCGCCAGGCGCTTGCGCGCCTTCGGCTTACTTGCCCTTGGCGGCTTCCTTCAGCTTGGAGCCCGCGGAGACCTTCACGCTGTAGCCGGCCGGGATCTCGATCGGCTCACCGGTCTGCGGGTTGCGCGCGGTGCGAGCGGCACGGTGGGTGCGCTCGAAGGTCAGGAAGCCGGGGATGGTGACCTTCTCGTCGCCCTTGGCGACGACCTCACCGGTCACCTCGGCCAGGGCCGCCAGAACGGCGTCGGCGTCCTTGCGGGTCACCTCGGCGCGCTCGGACAGAGCGGCCACCAGCTCACTGCGGTTCATGTTGTACTCCCGTGTTCATCTTGCCATTAGGCGTGAGATCGAAGCCGATGCTGCCAGGGCCCTCGGACAGTCCCCGGACCCGGGTCTGCTGTTCAGACCCTCGCGCCCGGAACGCATCCTGCCCCCACCTGTGGCGGGAAAGCCAATCCGGAACCCCGGAGAGTCACACGAAAAGCGCCGTGGCGGTCGTTTTTCTGCCCGCCAGCCTATGGCGGCCCCAGGTAGCCCAAGGGCCGCGACGCGCCGTGCCCGGCTCAGACCGCAGTGGTACCGGTCACAGGCTTTGCCGCTTCACGCACGGCTCCGGCGACCGCCCCCGCGACCTTGTCGTTGAAGACGCTCGGAATGATGTAGTTGGCATTCAGTTCGTCGTCGTGGACGACATCCGCGAGCGCACCCGCCGCGGCCAGCATCATGTCGGTGTTCACCGTACGGGACTGGGCGTCCAGGAGGCCACGGAAGACACCAGGGAAGACCAGGACGTTGTTGATCTGGTTCGGGAAGTCCGAGCGGCCGGTGGCGACCACCGCGGCGGTCTGACGGGCGATCGCCGGGTCCACCTCGGGGTCCGGGTTGGCCAGCGCGAACACGATCGCGTCGTCCGCCATCGCCGCCACGTCCTCGCCCGACAGCACGTTCGGGGCCGACACGCCGATGAAGACATCCGCGCCCCGCACCGCCTCCCGCAGCGTGCCCGTGACACCCTCCGGGTTGGTGTTGTCCGCGATCCACCGCAGCGGCGAGTCCGGATCGGCGGAGACCAGGTCCTCACGGCCGGAGTGCACCACACCGTGGATGTCGGCGACCACCGCGTGCCGCACACCCGCGGCGTTCAGCAGCTTCAGGATCGCCGTGCCCGCCGCACCCGCGCCGGACATCACCACCCGCACGTCCTCGATCTTCTTGTTCACCACCCGCAGCGCATTGGTCAGCGCCGCCAGCACCACGATCGCCGTGCCGTGCTGGTCGTCGTGGAAGACCGGGATGTCCACCGCCTCCCGCAGCCGCGCCTCGATCTCGAAGCACCGCGGGGCGGAGATGTCCTCCAGGTTGATGCCCGCAAACCCCGGGGCGATGGCCTTGACGATCTCCACGATCGCGTCGGTGTCCTGGGTGTCCAGACAGATCGGCCACGCGTCGATCCCGGCGAAGCGCTTGAACAGCGCCGCCTTGCCCTCCATCACCGGCAGCGCGGCCTTCGGCCCGATGTTCCCCAGCCCCAGCACCGCGGAACCGTCCGTGACGACCGCGACGCTGTTGCGCTTGATGGTCAGCCGCCGGGCATCCTCCGGATTGTCCGCGATCGCCTGGCACACCCGCGCCACACCGGGGGTGTAGACCATGGACAGATCGTCACGGTTGCGGATCGGGTGCTTCGACGACATCTCGATCTTGCCGCCGAGGTGCATCAGGAACGTACGGTCGGAGACCTTGCCCAGCGACACACCCTCGATACCGCGCAGCTTCTCCACGATCTCATCGGCGTGCGCGGTCGACGTCGCCGCGATCGTGACGTCGATACGGAGCTTTTCGTGGCCGGAAGCGGTCACATCGAGGCCGGTGACGGAGCCACCGGAGGACTCCACGGCCGTGGTCAGCTGGCTGACCGCCGTACCGCTCGCGGGGACCTCCAGCCGGACCGTCATCGAGTACGAGACGCTGGGCGCCGTTGCCATGACCGTCTTCCTCTGCTTTCCCTTGTGCCAGGTGTGCCGGGCCCCGGATAGCAGGGCCACGTCCTCAGATGGTTGCACCTACCTTCTGGTACGAGGTAACCCGGCCCGACTTTCGAACATATTGTTCTGACATGCCAAGTGGGGTCAGCCGAGTGGAAAGCCCCACTCCTTCGCGGGAACGCCGGGCGAGGCGGACCGTTCCCGCAGCCCACGCCCCTAGGCTCTGGCGCGCACAGCGCCGAACGACGTCCACCGGCGTCGAGAAACACGAGGAGCAGCGGGCATGGCTCAGGGCACCGTCAAATGGTTCAACGCCGAGAAGGGCTACGGCTTCATCGCCCAGGAGGGCGGCGGGCCGGACGTCTTCGTCCACTACAGCTCGATCAACGGCAACGGCTACCGCAGTCTCGCGGACGACCAGCGGGTCGAATTCCAGATCGTGCAGGGCCGCAAGGGCCCGCAAGCCGAAGAGGTCCGCGTCCTCGGCTGAGGACGCGGACCTCCGCGCTATGACGTTGTAGGTGGCACCGACCCGCCATGCTCGCCTCGCGGCAAGTGGTCGCTCGTAGCGACGATGGTTGGGCCCGGGGGCTTGGATCGAGCCGGTGCCACAGCAAGGCTAACAAACCATCCCTGGAAGCGATTCCCCACCGGACGGCCCGATTTCGCTCCGTCCCCCGGACGGTCCCTCAGCGGATCCGTTCAGTCCCTCAGCAGGTCCGGGACGCCGTCCAGGTCCGGGTCGTCGCGCTCCCCCGGGACCACGGTCAGCCGCTGGGTCGCCCGGGTGAGCGCCACGTACAGCACCCGCAGCCCGGCCGGTGACTCGTCGGCGATCTCGGCGGGCGAGACCACCACCGTCGCGTCGTACTCCAGCCCCTTGGCCTCCAGGCTGCCCAGCGCCACCACCCGCTCGCCGAGCCCGGCCAGCCAGCGGCGGGCCTGCTCGCGACGGCCCATGGCGACGACGACGCCGACCGTGCCGTCCACCTCGTCCAGCAGCCGGTTCGCCTCCGTGCGGACGTGATGCGCCAGGTCGCCGTCGCCGTCCGGGAGCGGCGCGAACCGCGGTACGGCGCCGGTCGAGCGGACCGCGCGGGGCGAGGGGGTGCCGGGCATCGCGAGCGCCAGCACCTTGGCGGCCAGCTCGGCGATCTCCGCCGGGTTGCGGTAGTTGACGGTGAGGGTGAAGCGGCGGCGCGGACGGGTGCCCAGCGCCTCGTCACGGGCCTCGGCCGCCTCGTCCGGGTCGGACCAGGAGGACTGGGCCGGGTCGCCGACCACCGTCCAGGTGGCGTGGCGGCCGCGGCGTCCCACCATCCGCCACTGCATGGGCGTCAGGTCCTGGGCCTCGTCCACGATGATGTGCGCGTAGTCGGTGCGCTCCTGCTCCGCCCGGTCCGCGCGGCTGCGCCGGGGCGCGCTGCGGTCGGCGAAGGTGGTCAGCTCCTCAAGACCGGTGAGCTGGTCCAGCGGATCGACCTCGCGGGGCTTCGCCGGGCGGGCCGGGGCGCCCAGGATGGTGTGCAGCTCGTCCAGCAGCGCCACGTCGTGCACCGACAGCGGGCCCTGCCCGTCCGGGCCCAGCCGGGCCAGGGAGCGGGCCACCAGGCGGGTCTCCCGCGGGTTCAGCACCCGCCGTGACCAGCGGCCCAGCCGCTTCTCGTCGGCCATCGCGGCGAGCACGGAGCGCGGCGTCAGCTCGGGCCACCAGGCGTCCAGGAAGTCGGCGAACGCGTCCTCGCCGGAGATGTCCTCGTCGAAGCCCTCGCGCGCCTCGGCGGCCAGTTCGGGGTCCGTGTAGCGCCGCGGGCCGCCCGAGCGGGCCCACAGCGCGTCCAGCAGCAGGCGGCGGGCGCGCGGGCGCAGCAGGTTGACGGGCGCGGTGCCGCCCAGCGCGTTCTGCCGGATGCCGCGCAGCTCCTCGGCGTCCAGCTCGATACGGCTCCCGAAGGCGACGACCCGCAGGCGCTCGGGCGGCCCGCCGGGTCTCTCGCCCCTGCCGGGGGCGTCGACCGCGGCGGCCGCGTCGTCCAGGGTCAGCTGACCGCCGTCGTCGGCGGGCGCCGGGCCCGCGGGCGGCAGCTCCAGGGCGCCGCGGGCCGCCTTGCGCAACAGCTTCGTCATGCGGGAGGAGCCCTTGACCCGGGCCACGGCCGGTTCGTCGTACGTGGTGGCCTCGGCGCCCTCGACCAGGGAGCCGACCGCGCGGATCGCCACCTGGCCCTCCTCGCCCAGCGAGGGCAGCACGCCCTCGGTGTACGCGACGAGCAACGGGGTGGGACTGACGACCAGGATGCCGCCCGCGTACCGCCTGCGGTCCTGGTAGAGCAGATACGCCGCGCGGTGCAGCGCGACCGCGGTCTTGCCGGTGCCGGGGCCGCCCTCGACCTCGGTGACGGAGGCGGCGGGCGCGCGGATCACCATGTCCTGCTCGGCCTGGATGGAGGCGACGATGTCGCGCATGGTGTGGCCGCGGGCCTGGCCGAGCGCCGCCATCAGCGCGCCGTCGCCGACCACCGGCAGCACCTCGCCGCCGAGGGTCGCGCTCAGCTCGGGGCGCATCAGGTCGTCCTCGACGCCGAGCACCCGGCGGCCCTTGCTGCGGATCACGCGGCGGCGCACGACCCGGCCGGGGGCGACGGGGGTGGAGCGGTAGAAGGGGGCGGCGGCGGGGGCCCGCCAGTCGATCACCAGCGGGGAGTAGTCGGCGTCCAGCACCCCGATGCGGCCGATGTGCAGGGTCTCCGCGATCTCCGCGCGGTCCCCGTCCTCCCCCGGCCGGATGGCGTCGTCGGCGGGTTCCACGGAGGTGTACGCACCGTCCGGGCCGCGTTCGCCGTCCTTGCCGAGGAGCAGGTCAATGCGGCCGAAGAGGAAGTCCTCGAACTCGCTGTTCAGGCGGTTGAGGTGGACTCCGGCCCGGAACACCTGGGCGTCGCGCTCGGCGAGCGCACCGGGGGTGCCGACCTGGCCGCGCTTGGCGGCGTCGTCCATGAGGAACTCCGCCTCGTGGATCTTCTCCTCGAGGCGGCGGTACACGCGGTCCAGATGGGTCTGTTCGATCCGGATCTCACGGTCCCGGATCCCGTCCCCGGCGTCACGCGGCGGGGCCGTCCGGCTTTCGTGCGTGACGTTCCGCGTAACGTTCTGCGTGGCGTTCTGCGCGGCCACCCAAGCCCCCTTCTGTGTACATAGGGCAGCCGTCAACCGTACACCCACCCGTGCGCGCCACTCAGATATCGACCGGCTCGGATCCGGCTCAGATATTGACCTCGGCCAGCCGCTGGCCGTCGAGGGTGCGGACCTCGAAGCGGGCGATGTCGCTCTCGTTCATCGCCGCACCGCCCTGCGCGTACAGCGGCTCCTTGTTCCAGCGGGAGCCGTCGCCGTCCTTGATCCCGTAGCCCGCGCTGGGCACGGCCCACGTCGTGACGGTCTCCTCGTGACCGTCCTTGCCGATGGCGATCAGATCGCAGCTCTTGGGCCCCTTGAGGTTGCCCAGCTTGAGCGCGATGGCGGTGCCCCAGCCCTTCTGGGCCAGCGAGACCGAGGCGTCCACCTTGGTCTCGGGGTCCACCGAGCTGTACTTCTTGCCCTGGTCGTAGGCCACCTGCGCCGGATTGGCCGCGGCGATCGGGGGGTTGGCGCCGCCCCCGCCGTCGTCGGAGCCCGAGGTGACCGCCGCGCCCGCGAGCGGGCCGCCGACGATCATGAGGCCCGCCGCGGCGACGAGGAAGAGCCGCCGGCGGTTCTTCCCGCGGCGGCTGACCGTCACCTCGTCGAGCAGCCGGTCCAGCATCTCGGGCCCGGGGCGGGCGGTGAGGGTGACGGGGTCGGGGACGGCCGTGCCGTCCGCGTTGGTCGCGTAGTCCGCCAGCAGTGGTGGGATGCCCATCAGCCCGTCCAGCTCTGCCGCGCACCGCTCGCACCCGATCAGGTGCTCCTCGAAACGCGCCGCGTCGGCCGCGTCGAGGACGCCGAGCGCATAGGCGCCGACGGCGGTGTGCTGCTGGTCGTCCGCTGTCGGCATCATGCCGAGACCCCCCGTTCCTCAAGTGAGAGCTTGAGCGAACGCAGCGCGTAGTAAACCCGGGATCGTACGGTCCCGGGCGGCACGCGCAGCACTCCCGCAGCCTCACTCACCGTCCGTCCCTTGAAGTATGTCTCGACGAGCGCCTCTCTGTGCGCATCGGACAGGTCATTCAGGGCATCGGAAATGGTCATCTGACGGAGCGCCCGATCTATGTCATCCGCTGCGGGCATGACATGCAGGGGGGCCGCGTCGACCTCTTGGGGGCGGGCACGGCGGCTTCGGTGGCCGTCGATGACGATGCGGCGAGCCACGGTTACCAGCCACGGGCGTACGGAACCGCCACTGCGCTGTAGCTGGTCGGCGTTGCGCCAAGCCCGTAAAAGCGTCTCCTGAACCACGTCCTCGGCGCGGTGCCGGTCGCCTGCGACCAGGCGCAGGACGAAGGCGAGAAGCGGGCCCGCATGCTCCGCATAGAGCGCGCGCATCAGCGCGTCGTCCGGTGTCGTCCTCTCGGTCACGAGGGCATCTTTGCGTACGCAAGGCTCTGGGTCGAGGGGCGTACGGGCTGGAATGATCCGCCGTTCATTCACAACCCTGTGACATTCCTCCCACTTCTGCACTGAACATTTCCCGGGCCACGCCACGTACTTGAGGCCGAGAACCCGGCGCCGGGCGGGCGTCGGCCACCATAAAGGGCTCCCTCCCCAAACACCGCCCCGCAGGCCCCGGTCCCCCCATCCGGGGCCTGCGTCATGTCTGAAACTCGTTCATGTTTTGCTCGTGCTGGGGGTTTAAACGGCGTCGATGGCGCGCCACGCGCTCCCGGTTGCCGCACAACTCGCTGGAGCACCAGCGGCGGCGACGGCCCCGCGAGGTGTCCAGGTACACCAGCGAGCAGCTCTCCCCCTCGCAGCGCCGCAGCTGCCCGCGCGCGACGGGGTCGGTGAGCAGCGCGACGGCGTCGCGGGCGATCTGGGCGAGCAGCGCCCCGCAGTCGGGGGCGGCGGCGAGCCGGGCGACGAGGGTGCCGTCGGTGGCGCGTACGGCCCGCACGGCGGGCGGGGCAGTGGCGGCGAGCGCGTTCACCCGCTCCAGGTCCGGCCCCGCGGCCCGTCCCTCCACCTCCGTGTGCACGATGCGGTGGAGGAGGTCGCGGGCGGCGCGGAAGCGGGTGAGCCAGGCGGTGTCGACGGCGTCGAGCACGGTGCCGCCGGGGATCAGGCCGGTGCCGAGCAGCCAGGCTCTGAGGGGTTCGACGCCGTCGAGGCGTTCGACGGGGGTTTCGCTGAGGCGGCCGTCGACGGTGGCCACCAGGTCCAGGCAGATCCGCCCGGAGTCGAACCGCAGGTCGAAGGCGTCCGCCGCCATGTTCCTGTCACCTCCAGGGGACGAGGGCTCCCTTCCAGGGTGCCCGCCCCGGCCCCGCCCCGGTAGGCCGCGACCTGTTCGTTCCCCACCCCGCCCCTTCCCGAACCGGGGCTCCGCCCCGGTTTCAGCGGGGCTCCGCCCCTGCACCCTCGACTCCGCCCCTGGACCCCGCTCCTCAAACGCCGGAGGGGCTGGGTGGTGGGACATCTCCGCCCCGGACCCCGCGGGGGCTCCGCCCCCTGGACCCCGCTCCTCAAACGCCGGAGGGGCTGGGTTGTACGCCCGGCGGGGCTGAGTGGCGGGCCATCCCGCCCCGGCCCCACTCCCCTGGAGGGCTGAAGTAAGGCGCTGCATGCGCCCCTGGTTGTGGGCAATCGTTCCGCAGGGCGGAACGGGTGGGCACAACCCGGCCACCGGGCCGCACCCGGCAACGAAAGCGCAAGGGGCACCCACGCGCCCCGGGACCCGCTACGCGTCCGCGTACTTCGTGTCGGCCGCCGGGTCCAGCGCCAGCCGATAGCCCCGCTTCACCACCGTCTGGATCAGCTTGGGCGAGCCCAGGGCGGTGCGGAGGCGGGCCATCGCCGTTTCCACGGCGTGCTCGTCGCGCCCCGCGCCCGGGAGGACCTTCAGCAGGTCGGCGCGGGCCACGACCCAGCCCGGGTGGCGGGCCAGGGCCCGCAGCAGGGCCATTCCGGCGGGCGGGACGGTGCGCAGCTCGCCGTCCACGACCACCGCGTGGCCGCGGATCTCCAGCCGTCGTCCGGCGACCGGCAACGGGCGGACCCGGCCGGGGAGTTCGCTGGTCAGCAGCTGGACGAGGGGGCCTAGACGGAAGCGTTCGGGCTGGCTGGTGGGGACGTCCTGGGCCTCCAGCGGCAGCGCGGTGACCGGGCCGACGCACGCGGGCAGCACATCGTGGCGCAGCGCGTCGAGCAGTTCCTCGCGCATGCCGCGCCGCTCGGCGCGGTCCAGCAGGCTCGCGGCGGCGGGGGCGCTGGTGAAGGTGATGGCGTCCACGGCGCGGGCGACCGTCGCGTCCAGCAGCCGGTCGACCGGGCCGAGATCATCCGGCGGCATCCACCGGTAGACGGGCACGCCGACCACCTCCGCGCCCCCGGCGCGCAGCGACTCGACGAAGCCGGGCAGCGGCTCGCCGTGCAGCTGGACGGCGATGCGGCGGCCCTCGACGCCCTCCTCCAGCAGCCGGTCGAGCACCTCGGCCATCGATTCGGAGGCCGGGGACCACCTCTCGGTGAGCCCGGCGGCCCGTACGGCGCCTTTCACCTTGGGCCCGCGGGCCAGCAGTTCGACGTCGCGCAGCCGGTGCAGCAGGGCGTCGCCCAGCCCCCAGCCGTCGGCGGCCTCGACCCAGCCGCGGAAGCCGATGGCGGTGGTGGCGATCACCACATCGGGGGCGTGGTCGATCAACTGCTTGGTGGAAGTGAGTAGTTCGGAGTCGTCGGAGAGCGGCACGATCCGCAGTGCGGGCGCGTGCAGGACGGCCGCGCCGCGCCGCAGCAGCAGGGCGCCGAGTTCGTCGGCGCGGCGCGCGGCGGTGACGCCGACCGTGAACCCCGCGAGGGGTCCGACGGTCGGCGTCGCCTGGTGGTGGTCTCGCTGCATGTGGCTCTGACTCTCGGCTCTCGTCCCGGTTCACTGTCGTATGCGCGCCTTGGGGTGAGTCGTCATCCTGGCGCCGTTCCGTGACGGACGCGGTTCACGGAGGTTTCCCGGGTGTAACGGGGCGTACGGTCACGGGCACGCCTTACGACCGTACGCCCCTGGAAGGTCGGCTCACACGTCCGCGTAGGCGGGCTGCGGCGCCGTCTGCGACCCCGGCGCACCGGCTCCCGCGGACCGGGCCTTCGCCGGGCTGCGGCGGAGGTATACGGCCCAGGTCACCGCCGAGCACAGGGCGTAGAAGGCGAGGAAGGAGACGAAGGCCGGGGTGCCGGAGTGGGCGCTGCCGAAGGACTGCCGGAAGGCCAGGTTGATGCCGATCCCGCCGAGCGCGCCGACCGCCCCGATCAGCCCCATGGCCGCGCCGGACAGCCGCCGCCCGTAGCTCGCGGCCTCCTCGCCGGTGAGCCCGCGGGCGGCGGCCTTGGCCTGGAAGATGCCGGGGATCATCTTGTACGTGGAGCCGTTGCCGAGCCCGCTGAGGACGAAGAGGGCGATGAAGCCGGTGAGGAAGACGGGCAGGGACTTCTGCGCGGAGGCGTAGACGACCACGAGCGTGGCGGCGGCCATCCCGGCGAAGTTCCACAGCGTGATCCGCGCCCCGCCGTACATGTCGGCCAGCCGCCCGCCGACGGGGCGGATGAGGGAGCCGAGCAGCGGGCCGATGAAGGTGAGCGAGGCGGCCTGGAGCGGGGTGCGGTCGAACTGGTTCTGGAGCACCAGCCCGAAGGCGAAGCTGTAGCCGATGAACGAGCCGAAGGTGCCGATGTAGAGCAGCGACATGATCCAGGTGTGGGCGTCCCGGGCCGCCTCCTTGGCCGCCCCGCCGTCGTTCTTCACCGGCGCCAGGTTGTCCATGAAGAGCGCCGAGAGGGCCGCCGCGATCACGATCAGCGGGATGTAGACGGCGAGCACGATCCGTGGGTGGGAGGCCCCGGCCGTGCCGATGACGAGCAGGCCGATCAGCTGGATGACCGGCACGCCGATGTTGCCGCCGCCCGCGTTGAGCCCGAGGGCCCAGCCCTTCTTGCGCAGCGGGTAGAAGGAGTTGATGTTGGTCATGGAGGACGCGAAGTTCCCGCCGCCGACCCCGGTGAGCGCCGCGACCACCATGAACGTGGTGTACGAGGTGCCGGGCTCCATCACCGCGGCGGCCGCCCCCGCCGGCACCAGCAGCATCGCGGCGCTGATGATCGTCCAGTTGCGGCCGCCGAAGCGGGCCACGGCGAAGGTGTACGGGACGCGGAGGATCCCGCCGACCAGGGTGGGCATCGCGACGAGGAAGAACTTCCCGGCCGGGTCGACCCCGTACTCCGGTCCCATGAACAGGACCATCACCGACCACAGGCTCCAGATGGAGAAGCCTATGTGCTCGGAGAGGATGGAGAAGATCAGGTTCCGGGTCGCGACGCGCTCCCCCTTCTCCCGCCAGAACGTCTCGTCCTCCGGATCCCACTCCTCGATCCAGCGGCCCCCCTTGCGGGCGGGGGTGGTGGTCGGGGCAGTCATCAGGGCCTCCACAGTGCTCGGTGTCGCTGCCGACAGTAGGGACGGCGCATTACCGGCCTGTGGCGAGAGGTGACCGGCACGAAACCTTGCTCTCACCCACGGCGGCAGAGTGCGGTGAGGGGCGGGGCGCCCCTCTTCGGGGGCAGCGGTGGCGATCGCGTACACGGCGCCGCGTATCGCCCGGTACCGTACGCGGTGCACCACCCGCCCGCCCGCGCCGGAGGACCGCATGAGCACCCAGCCGGACCACTCGTACGACCCGGTGACGCCGCAACCGGCCGCCACGCCCGAGGCGCTGCGCGCGGCGGTGGCGCAGGTCGCCCCCGGGTCTCTGGCCGCCTTCGACGCCGAGCGCGCGGAAGCCGTCCAGCAGGCCCGTACCGAGGTGAGCGCGGCCCCGCTGCGCAGCTTCACCCGGCAGTGGTCGGTCAACGTGGCGATCGCTCGCCACCCCGCGCGTGCTGACCGTCTCCGCGAGCTGGAAGCGCTGGTCGCGAGCTCGGACGACATCGTCCAGGCACGCGAGGCCGTCGCGGAGATCGGCCGCATCCTGGACGCCGCGTTCGCCGAGGCCGGGGTGAAGCGAGGGGACGCGTGAGCGACACCTGGCGCTGGGAGTACGACCCCGACGAGGCACACGTCGTCGCCGGGTTGCCCAGCCACCTGATCGGCGAGGTCGAGCGGATCGCGAGCGAGTTGGTCGACCTCGCCACCATGGGCGTCGATGTCACGGACCTCGGCAAGGGTCCTCATCCGGGGGTTCCGGGCGGGCTGCGCCGCCTCGGCATCGGCGGCGACGGCTGGCTGTATTTCCTGGCCATGCCGCGCCTGCGGCTGATCGTCATCACCCGCGTGATCCCGCCGTACGAAGACCTCTAGAAGACGCCAGGGCCCGCCTCCGACCGGGGGCGGGCCCGACGTATGCCCCCGTGCGCCTGCTCCACGGGCTTCCCCAGCATTTTGTCAACGCCATTGACATACCTCTCCGCGCCCGCCTATACCTCTGCCCATCGAAGCGCTTCGACGAACGTTGCACGTGCACATTCCTCCCAACCCTCCCGGAGGCAGTGGATGTTGACGGCACGGAAACGGACGAGACGAACGGGGGCCGTCATCGCGGTCGCGGTCGCGGGGTCCCTGGTCCTGGCGGGGTGCGGGGGCGGTGGGGACGAGGCCGGGGACGGCAAGACGCTCACGCTGTGGCATTACGAGGCGCCCAACGGCGCCATGGGCGCGGCCTGGAGCCAGGCGATCGAGGAGTTCAAGAAGAGCCATCCGGGCGTGACGGTGACGTTCGAGGAGAAGGGCTTCGAACAGATTCGAAAGACCGCCTCGATGGTGCTGGGCTCGGACAGCGCGCCCGATCTCATGGAGTACAACAAGGGCAACGCCACCACCGGGCTGCTCTCCAAGCAGGGGCTGCTCACCGACCTCTCCCCGGAGGTCACCAAGCGCGGCTGGGACAAGCCGCTCAGCGCGGGGGTGCGCACCACCAGCCGGTACGACGCCCGGGGCGTGATGGGCTCCGGCAAGTGGTTCGGGGTGCCGAACTACGCCGAATACACGATGGTCTTCTACAACAAGACCCTCTTCGAGAAGCACAAGGTGAAGGTCCCGACCACCTTCGGTGAGTTCACCGCCGCGCTGGAGGACTTCAAGCGCAAGGGCGTCACCCCGCTCGCCAACGCGGGCGCCGAATACCCCGCCCAGCAGTACGTCTACCAGCTGGCCCTCTCCAAGGCCGACCGCTCCTGGGTGGACGCGTACGAGCAGTACAAGGGCGAGCCCGACTTCCACGACGCCGCCTGGACCTACGGCGCCACGACCTTCGCCGACTGGGTGAAGAAGGGCTACATCGCGAAGAGTTCGAGCGGCACCAAGGCCGAGGACGCGGGCGCGGCGTTCATCGCGGGGAAGTACCCGATGTTCTTCTCCGGCAGCTGGTGGTTCGGCCGCTTCAAGTCGGAGATCAAGGACGAGTGGGGCACGTTCCCCTTCCCCGGCTCCCGGCTGACGCTCGGCTCCGGCGGCAACTTATGGGTCGTCCCCAAGGGCGCGAAGAACAAGCAGCTCGCGTACGACTTCATCGACATCACGATGAAGAAGGGCATCCAGAACACCCTGGGCAACAAGGGCGGCGTGCCCGTGGCCGCCGATCCGGCCGCGATCACCGACCCCAAGGCCAAGAGCCTGATCCAGGACTTCACCGCCTACTCCGACGGCGGCGGCCTCGCCTTCTACCCGGACTGGCCGGTGCCCGGCTTCTACGACACCCTCGTCTCGGAGACCCAGAAGCTGATGACGGGCGACGCGAAGCCGGACGCCTATCTGGACGCGCTGGAGAAGGCGTACGAGGCGGGCGCGCCGAAGGGATGAGCAGGCAGCGCGAGTACCCGTACACGCTCTTCCTGATCCCCGGCGCGCTGGCGTTCCTCGCCGTCATCGTCGTCCCGTTCCTGATGAACACCGGGATCAGCTTCACCCACTGGCAGGGCGTCGGCACCCCGGAGTGGGCCGGTCTGGACAACTACCGGACGCTGCTGGACGACGACGCCTTCTGGGAGTCCTTCCGGCACAGCCTCGCCATGGTGGTGGCGATGGCGGCGATCCCGACCGCGCTCGGTCTGGTGCTGGCCGCCGCGCTGTTCGACTTCGTCGGCAAGCGCTTCGGCTCCCGCACCGCGAGCGTGCTGCGCGCCTGCTTCTACCTCCCGCAGGTGCTGCCGATCGCGGTGGCGGGCATCGTCTGGAGCTGGATCCTGGCCCCCGAGGACGGCGCCCTCAACGATCTGCTGAAGGCGGTGGGCCTCGGCTCGCTGCGCCACGACTGGCTGGGCGATCCGGACCTCGCCCTGTACAGCGTGATGGGGGTGATGGTGTGGGTCCAGCTGGGCTTTCCGCTGGTGGTGTTCATGGCGGGGCTCCAGCGCGTCGACCCGGCGCTGTACGAGGCGGCCGAGCTGGACGGCGCCTCGTGGTGGCGGCGGTTCTGGCACGTCACGCTGCCGCAGATCCGCCCGGAGATCTTCGTCGTGCTGCTGTGGTGCACGATCGCCGCGCTCAAGGTGTTCGGCGCGGTGTACGTGCTCACCAAGGGCGGCCCGGGCGGGGCGACCAATGTCCCCTCGTACTTCTCCTTCCAGTCGTTCTTCGAGACGACGCAGGTCGGCTACGGCTCCGCGGTCTCGACCGTGCTCACCGTGATCATCCTGGCGCTGGCCCTGGTCGCCCTGCGCCTCCAGACGAGGGCGGAGGACCGGGAGCGGTGAGGGCCCTGAAGCGATATCCGGTGCTGGCCGCGCTGATCGTGGCGGCCGTCCTCATGGTGCTGCCGTTCCTGGTGGTCGCCCTCAACGCGGTCAAGTCGCCCGCCGAGTACTCCGCGAACGGGCCCCTGAGCCTGCCCGAGGGGCTCTATCTGGACGGGATCGCGGACTTCTGGGAACGGGTCGACTTCGGGCAGAAGCTGATCAACTCCGTACTGATCTCGGGATCGGTCGCGATCGGCGCCGCCGTGCTGTCCGTCCTCAACGCGTACGCCATCGGCATCGGCCGGGTGAAGGGCCGCCCCTGGGTGCTGGCCTTCTTCGTACTGGCCAACATGCTGCCGCAGGAGGCGCTGGTCTACCCCGTCTACTACCTGTCCAAGCAGGTGGGGCTGTACGACACCCGGCTGAGCGTGATCCTCGTCTTCATCGTGATCCAGGCCGCGTTCGGCACCTATCTGCTCTCCTCCGTCCTCGGCGCCTTCCCCCGGGAGATCGTCGAGGCGGCCCGGATCGACGGCGCGAACAAGTGGCAGGTGCTGTGGCGGGTGGTGGTGCCGGTCAGCCGCCCGACCATCGGGGTGCTGCTGGTGTTCTTCTTCATCTGGACCTGGAACGAGTTCCTGCTGCCGCTGGTGATGCTGATCTCCAACGACAACCAGACGGTGTCGGTCGCCCTCGGTGTCCTCCAGGGCCAGCGGCTGATGGACGCCACCATGACCAACGCGGCCGCCCTGCTCGGCGTGGTCCCCGCGGTCATCTTCTTCCTGATCTTCCAGCGGACCCTGACCCGCGGCATCGCCGCGGGCGCGGTCAAATAACGAGGAGGGCCCCGCATGAAGTTCAGCGACGGCTACTGGCTGCTGCGCGAGGGCGTCAGCGCCGCCCACCCCACCGGGGTCCTCGACGTGGAGACGGGCCCCGGCCGGCTCACCGTGCACGCCCCCACCCAGCCGGTCCGCCACCGCGGCGACCTCCTCAAGGGCCCGGTCCTCACCCTGACCTGCACCGCGCCGCTGCCCGGCGTGATCGGGGTCCGGCTCACCCACTTCGCGGGCGGAGCGGACCGGGGCCCGTCGTTCGAGCTGGCCGGTGCCGAGGGATCGTACGGGGAGGTGAGCTGCGATGAGGAGGAGGCCCGGCTCACCTCCGGCGCCCTCACCGTGCGCATCGCCCGCACCGGCCCCTGGCGCGTCGCCTTCGAGGCGGACGGACGCACGCTCACCAGCAGCGGGCCCAAGGACGCGGGCATCATGGAGACCGCCGACGGCCACCACTATCTGCGCGAGCGGCTGGCCCTACGCGTCGGCACCTCCGCGTACGGCCTCGGCGAGCGCTTCGGCCCGCTGGTGAAGAACGGCCAGACCGTCGACATCTGGAACGCCGACGGCGGCACCGCCACCGAACAGGCCTACAAGAACGTCCCCTTCTACCTCACCGACGCGGGCTACGGCGTCTTCGTCGACCACCCCGGCGCGGTCTCCTTCGAGGTCGGCTCGGAGGCGGTCTCCCGCGTCCAGTTCAGCGCCGAGTGCCAGGAGCTGACGTACTACGTCATCCACGGGCCCACCCCGAAGGACATCCTGCGCACCTACACCGCCCTCACCGGCCGCCCCGCGCTGCCGCCCGCCTGGTCCTTCGGGCTGTGGCTGTCGACCTCCTTCACCACCTCCTACGACGAGGAGACGGTCACCGGCTTCGTGGACGGCATGGCCGAGCGCGAACTGCCGCTGTCCGTCTTCCACTTCGACTGCTTCTGGATGCGTGAGCACCACTGGTGCGACTTCACCTGGGATCCGCGCGTCTTCCCCGACCCGGCGGGCATGCTGCGGCGGCTGCGCGAACGGGGCCTGCGCGTCTGCGTGTGGATCAACCCGTACATCGCGCAGCGCTCCCCGCTCTTCGCCGAGGGCAAGGCGGCCGGTCATCTGCTGAAACGGCCGGACGGCTCGGTGTGGCAGTGGGACCTGTGGCAGCCCGGCATGGCCCTGGTCGACTTCACCAGCCCCGCCGCGCGCGCCTGGTACGCGGAGAAGCTGACCGCGCTGCTCGACATGGGCGTGGACTGCTTCAAGACCGACTTCGGCGAGCGGGTGCCGCTGGACGTGGTGTACGCGGACGGCTCCGACCCGGAGCGGATGCACAACTACTACACCCACCTGTACAACCGCACCGTCTTCGAGGCACTGCGCGAGCGGCGGGGGGAGCGCGAGGCCGTCGTCTTCGCACGCTCCGCGACCGCGGGCGGCCAGCAGTACCCGGTGCACTGGGGCGGCGACTGCGAGTCCACGTACGAGGCGATGGCCGAATCGCTGCGCGGCGGGCTCTCCCTCGGGCTGTCCGGCTTCGGCTTCTGGAGCCATGACATCGGCGGCTTCGAGGGCACCCCCGACCCCGCCCTCTTCAAGCGCTGGATCGCCTTCGGGCTGCTGTCCTCGCACAGCAGGCTGCACGGCTCGTCCTCCTACCGCGTGCCGTGGCACTTCGACGAGGAGTCCGTCGCGGTGCTGCGCTTCTTCACCCGGCTGAAGCTGCGGCTGATGCCGTACCTGTACGAGGCGGCGCGGCAGGCGCACGGCGAGGGCGTGCCGGTGATGCGCGCCATGGTCCTCGAATTCCCCGGCGACCCGGGGTGCGCGGGGCTGGAGCGGCAGTACATGCTCGGCGGGGATCTGCTGGTCGCGCCGGTCTTCGACGACGAGGGCGAGGTCGCGTACTACGTCCCGGAGGGGGTGTGGACGCACGTGCTCAGCGGCCGCACCGTGCGCGGCCCGCGCTGGGTGCGCGAGCGGCACGGCTTCCTGAGCGTGCCGCTGCTGGCCCGGCCGGGCGCGGTGATCCCGTTCGGCGCGGCGTACGACCGGCCGGATGCCGACTGGGCGGACGGCATCACGCTGCGGGTGTACGAACCCTCCGCCCTGCCCGGCACCGGCGTCACCGTGCGGGTCCCGGCCCCGGACGGCTCGACGGCCGTCGCGTTCACCGTCGTACGGGACGGGGAGACCCTGCACGCCGAGGCGGACTGGGTCTGCCGCGGGCCCTCGGCGCCCTGGCGGGTGGAGGTGGTGGGCGGGCCGTCCGCCGACGCGGAGGCGAGGACGGCCACGCTCACGCTGGCGCTCAGCAGCGACGAGGCTTGACCCAGGAGCACTCCAGGTCCGTTTGTTGTGCGCCCCGTACGGCCCGGGGCCGCACCCCCTCGGTGCGGCCCTCGCCGGACTTCGCGAGCGTCACCACGATCGCGTCCTCCAGGCTCTTCACCGACGGGGCGAGGTAGTTGTTGAGGACGATGCTGTAGACCAGCTCCCGGCCGTCCGCGTCCGTGACGTACCCGGAGAGCCCGGAGGCGCCGGTCAGGGAGCCGGTCTTGCCGCGCGCGTTGCCCGCGGCCGGGGTGCCGCACATGCGCGAGCGCAGCGTGCCGCCGACGAAGCGGTCCGGGGCGCAGGCCACCGGCAGCGACGCGTACCACTCCGCGTACCAGGGCTGCTGACGGGCCGCCAGCAGCAGCTCGGTGAACTGCCCGGCCGCGATGTTGTCCATCCGGGACAGCCCGGAGCCGTCGACCTGGCGCACCGCCCCGGTGTCCACGCCCTGCTTCTTGAGGTAGTCGGAGATCGCGGCCAGCCCCGCGGCCCAAGTGCCCCGGCCCGCCGTCTCGTAGCCGATGGCCTTGGTGAGGACTTCGGCGTGGATGTTGTTCGACAGCTTCATGAACGGGATCAGCAGCTTCTTGAGCGGCATCGATCGGTGCGACGCGAGCGGCCGCGCGTCCTGTGGCGTGGCCTCGCCGAGCCGAGTAGCCCCGGCGACGCGCACCCCATGCCTCTTCAGCGCATCGGCGAACACGGCGGTGGCGTACCCGGTGGGCTCCCAGACGCTGACCCACTCCTTGGCGGTCTGCGCCCCGGCCGCGATGGCGCCGCTGACGGTGATGGTGTTGGTGCCGTGCCCGCGTTCGACGGTGAGACCGCCGCTCCCGGTGGTCGCCCGGTTGTCGATACGGACGTACGCGGTCGGCGGCGTGACCGTGACCTTGGGCCGCTCCCCCTTGGCGGCCCCGGGCGCGACCTCGACGATGACGCTGCCCGCGTCGTAGTCGGTGTCGGGTGCGACGGTGAGCGGCGAGATCTGCGCCGCGTAGTACGACGACTCGTCGTCCGCGGCCCAGGAGCGGCCCGCGCGCTGCGCGTCGAACCGGGTGTCGTCGGCGATCAGCCGCCCGGTGACCCGGGTGATCCCCGCGTCGGCGACGTCCTTCGCCAGGCGGTCGTAGTCCTTCGCGAGCAGGGTGGGGTCACCGGTCCCGCGCAGATACAGATCCCCGCGCAGCGTCCGGCCGTGGCGGGTGCCGTCGGCCGAGACATCGGTCCGGAAGGTGTGGTCGGGCCCCAACAGCCCCATGGCGGCGGCCGAGGTGAACAGCTTGGTGTTGGAGGCGGGCATCAGCCGGTCGTCGGCCCGGTGCCGGTACAGCACGGCGCCGGAGTCGGCATCGGCCACCACCACCCCGGCCGCCCCGCCCTTCAGCAGCGGATCGCCGAGAATGCGGTCGACGGCCTCGCCGAACCCGGCACGGGAGGCGTCCGCCCCGGCCGGTGAACTCCACGTGAGGGTACAGACCAGCCCGATGACGAGGGGCCAGCTCCAGGCGCGCGCACGACGGTTCAGGGGTCTCTTCATGCCACGGCAGGATCCCGCACCTCGTCGCTTCGCGACAGAGCGCCCGGGAGGCGGCAACCGAAGTTCCGGATCACCGCGTCCCCTATGTCGGACGGGGGAGATCAAACACGACGAGAGGCGAACCACCGATGGGTGAGCCCCTGGCCGAACTGCTGTGCGTGGCGGTCGGCCTACTCCTCTACGCAAGCGCCCTGCGCGACGCCCGGCTGGTGCGACGGCTGCGTCGCGAGGGGGTCCGTACGGAGGGGCTGGTGGTCGCCAACGTCGTCAACCGCCAGGACCGGAACCGGAATGCGCTCCAGACGCCAATCATCCGGTTCCACGACCATCAGGGCTACGAGGTGGAGTTCGCGACCGCGATCCAGGGCGTCGGCCTGGGGCTGGCGACCGGCCGGAGGGTGGACGTGATGTACCTCCCGGGCGAGTCGCAGAAGGCCCGGGTATGGATGCGGCGCCACATAGTCGGCCCGATGGCGGGCCTGGCCCTGGGCGGCACGCTCTTCCTCGGCTTCGGTCTGGTGATCGCCTTCAGCTGACGCCCGCCGTCAGACCGCGCCGGGGAGCTGTTCGCGTACCCATTCAGGGTCGGGGTTGGTGTGCGGTCGGCCCGCCACGACGACGGTCGGCACGGTCTCGTTGCCGTCGTTGGCCGCCCTCACCACCGCCGCTCCGGCCGGGTCGCGCCAGATGTCGACCCAATGCGCCCGGCGGGCGCTACGGGCCAGCCGGGTGCGCAGCCGGAGGCAGTACGCGCAGCCCGGCCGCCAGTAGACGACGGGCCGACCGTCGGCCGCGCTGCGGCGCTGCGCCTCCAGCGCGCCGATCGACCGCGGAAAGACGAGAGCCGAGTTGACGCCCGCGAGCAGCACGAACACCAGCAGGAGTGCGGCGGCCGCACCGGGGCTTCCGCTGGAGATCAGCCCGATCGCGATCGCGGAGCCGCAGAGCACCAGCAGCACCGGCAGGGTCCACGCGCGCACCGGTCAGCCCTCGACGGACATCGTGAGGCTGCCCGGCAGGGCGGCGACGGCCTCGCGGAGGCGGGCGGCCAGGTCCCGCGCGGCCGGGGGCGCGGCACTGTCTGCCTGGGCCACCCAGCCCGCGACGGCGCAGTGGTGCGCCGCGATCAGCATGTCCACGGCCAGCCGGGGCCGTACGTCGTCCCCGCCCCCGACCCCGAACCTGCGGTGCAGGATCTCCAGCGCCCCCTGGGTCGTGGCCTCGCAGAACTGAAGTCCGTGCGCCGCCATCGAGGGCGTCCGCTCGGCCAGTCGGCGGCTGAGCAGGACCCGGCGGGCCCACCCCTCGTCGTCCATGCGGTCCAGCGCGGCCAGCAGCGCATCCCGCCCCAGCTCCACCAGCGTCCGTGGGCCCGGGCCAACGGTCTCCAGCTCCTCCGGGAAGGCCCGCCAGAGGTCCTGTTCGGGGGCCATCGCGACGTCTTCCTTGCTGGTGAAGGTGCGGAAGAAGGTGCGCTTGGAGACCTCCACCGCCTCGCACAGCTCATCCAGCGTGACGCCGTCGAAGCCGCGCTCGGTGAACAGCTCCAGCGCGGTGTCGATCAGCGCCTGACGGGTGCGCAGCTTCTTGCGTTCGCGCAGCGGCAGCGACGGGGTGGAGGCGGTAGTCACGACGCCGAGTGTAACGCGAACGCGAATGCCACTTGCACGCTTATGCCACTCAGTGGCATAACTAAGTCCTCACCCCCGCCGGAAAGGTCAACACCCCATGCGCGCCCTGCTCGTCGACAGCTCCGCCCCCTCCGGTCTCCGCCTCGGCGAGACCGCCGACCCCGAGCCCGCCCCGCACGAGGCCCTCGTCCGGGTGACCGCCACCTCCCTCAACTACGGCGAGACCGCCCACCGGACCGAGGCCCCCGACGGCACGGTGCTCGGCTGGGACGCCGCCGGGGTGATCGAACGCGCCGCCGCCGACGGCTCCGGTCCCGCCGCCGGAACCCCCGTGGTCACCTTCGGCGAGGCGGGCGGATGGGCCGAACTGCGCGCCGTGCACACCGGCCTGATCGGCATCCCGCCCGCCGACGCCGACCCGGGCGCGCTCAGCACCCTCCCGGTCGCGGGCGGCAGCGCGCTGCGCGCCCTGCGCCGGATCGGCGCCACCCTCGGCCGCCGCACCCTGATCACGGGCGCCACCGGCGGCGTCGGCCGGTACGCCGTCCAACTCGCCCGCCTCGGCGGCGCCCACGTCATCGCCTCCACCAGCGCCCCGGACACCCACGGCGACGCCCTACGCGCCCTGGGCGCCCATGAGGTGATCGCGGGACCGGACGAGGTCGAGGAACCGGTGCACGGCGTGGTGGACCTCGTAGGCGGCCCCCAACTCGTGGCGGCGTACGACAAGCTCGCCGCCCACGGCACCCTCGTCTCCGTCGGTCATGTCACGGGCCAGCCCGAGACGTTCCCCTTCGGCGCCCTCTACGGGGACGCGGGCCGCCACGACCGCTCGATCGTCACGTTCTTCCTCCTCGAACACCCCGACCTCGGCCCGGACCTCACCTGGCTCGCCACCCGCCTCACCGCGGGCGACCTGGACCCGCAGATCTCCTGGCGCGGCGGCTGGGACCACGCCGAGGAGGCCGTGGCCGCCCTCCTGGAACGCCGCCTCCACGGCAAGGCCGTCCTCGACATCGACTCGGCCACTCCCTCCGCTAGTCAACTTTGACTAGACTGTCCCGCATGGGCGAGAAGACCATTCCGATGCTGCCGTGCCGGACCCTCCAGCCGGTCCTCGACTTCTACACCGTCCTCGGATTCGAAGCCACCTTCCAGCAGAAGAGCCCCAATCCCTACGCAGTCGTGGAGCGCGGCGGCATCCAGCTCCACTTCTTCGGGATGAAGAGTTACGAACCGGCCGAGTCATACAGCACGTGCTACATCCACACCGATGACGTCGATGGGCTGCACGAGGCCTTCCGGACCAGGCTCAAGGCGGCGTACGGAAAGATCCCGACCCGCGGGCTGCCGCGCATCGGGCCACTGAAGGACACCTCGCACGGCGTACGGCAGTTCCTGATGACCGACCCGGGCGGCAACTGCCTGCGCATCGGCCAGCAGACCAGCCAGAACCCCCACCACCGGCCCGCCCCCAAGGAGACCTTCGCCCGGGCCCTGCATCACGCGTCCCTCCTCGCGGACTCGCGAGACGACCCGGCGGGCGCCGCGAAGATCCTCGACCGGGTGCTGCGCACGGAGGACGAACGGCCCACACCCGTGCAGTCGCTTCGCCTCCTGGTGCTGCGCGCGGATGTCGCCAGGCGCCTCGGCGACGAGGAGACCGCGACATCCGCACTCACCAAGGCCGCCGCGGTCGACCTCACCGCACAGGAGCGCGAATCGGCACACGACGACCTCGAACGCCTCAAGGAGCTACGGGGCTAGGGGGTGGTGGCGCCGAAGGAGAGACCGTCAGTCGGGCAGGGCCCCGGTGCGGGCCGCGAATTCCCGCACGCCCGGCACGCGGGCGGGCAGGTATAACAGGTCCGCCGTCAGGGCCCGCAACGCCGGCCGCCGCACTTCCTGCGGCGCCTCCTGCTCCACCCTGCGGAGCGCCGCGAAGGTCTGCTGCTGGTCGCCGAGGGCGTGCCACATGCGGGCCGTATCCGTCCAGGCGCGGGCGCGGCGCTCCGCAGTCGGCATGCGGTCGATGTTCAGCCTTGCGGCGACCTTCACGCCCTCGTCAGGCGTGCCGAGTGCGTTGAGCACGCTGATCCGGTACACGTCCACCTGCGTCCGGCTGACGTCCACGGTGAACAGCCCCGGGACCGCCTGGCGCCGCTCCGTCTCCTCCTGAGCCTCGTCCAGCAGGCCCAGCGCCGTGGCGCGGTCCCTGCCGGTGGCCGCTGTGTACGCGGCCGTCAACATCAGCGTTGTGCGCACAGCCCCGGTCGGGGCCTGGCCTGCGTCCAAATCGGCCGCCTCCTGGGTGAGCAGCCGCACCGCAGCCGGGCACCGCCCCGACCGCCGCATGGTGATCGCGAGCACCCGAGACGACTCACCGATCGGCACCGGGTGGCCACTGGCACGGGCCGCGGTCAGCGCACGGTCGGCAGCCACCCAGGCCGAGTCGTTGTGCTGTTTGAGCGCCAACTCGGCAGCCAGCACATAGGCCCGAGCGAGCACCACGCTCGCCTGCTCCCGCTCCCGCCCGCTCGACGCGTCCCGCGTCGCTGAGGCCGCGGCGAGCAGGCCCGGGAGCGCGCGGCCGAGAGAGGTGTAGCGAGCGGCACAAAAGTCCGAGCGCGCGGCCGCCGTCTGCTGGACGAGGCGACCCAGGGGAACCGGGGCGACGGAGGGGAGCCGGAAGAGAGCATCCTCAAGGCCGACCGCCGGGTCGAAAGGAGCGGACACGGCACCCGCTGGGGCCGCGCCGACGACGGCCGTTGCTCCAGCCGCCAACGCACCGGTGAGCAGATTTCTACGACGCACCGCATCCTCCTCGCCCGATGGACGCTCCACCGTATCGACCGTGGTTCGTCCGGCACTGGAGTCACGGTCAGCCGGTCGAGTGGACCGGACACGACGAAGGCCCCGCTGGGTGGCGGGGCCTTCGTCGTACATGGGATGAGTGGAGATGGCGGGAATCGAACCCGCGTCCAACGGTGCGGAATCAGGGCTTCTCCGAGCGCAGTCCGCTGTGCTTTTCTCGGCCCCGGAGATCACGCGGACAAGTCTCCGACGGGCTCAGTCACTGTTTGATTTCCCACTACACCCCGTGACCGGGTCTAGTGGTTTAGTTCCCTAGTCGATGCCAGGATCCGGGTCGGGAACAGCCCCGGGCTGACACTTCGCAAAGTCGCTACTTAGGCAGCGAGGGCGAAGGAATCGCGCTTGGTGTTGGCGATTATTGGTTGCGACATATGGTTTACGAGATCATTGCCGCTTCCTCGGCTCGCTTCCCCTGCTTCGACAGCCGCTGTCGAAACCGATCATCCCCATGTTGATTTTTCAAAGGTGGTGCCACGCCCTGCGTGGGGCGCATCGCCATCATAGGTGAACAACGCGCTACGGGGCCACATCATTCCCGCCGGGCGAGGTCCGAGGTCAGACTCGGCCGCGCTCGCGGCGGCGGGCCGCCGAGATCGCCCGTTCGGCCTCGCGGCGGTCCTGCTTCTCGCGGAGGGTCTGGCGCTTGTCGTAGTCCTTCTTGCCCTTGGCGAGCGCGACCTCGACCTTGGCGCGGCCGTCCTTGAAGTACAGGGACAGCGGCACGATCGTGTGGCCGGTCTCCTGGGTCTTGTGGAGCAGCTTGTCGATCTCGGCCCGGTGCAGCAGCAGCTTGCGGCGGCGGCGCGCCGAGTGATTGGTCCACGTCCCCTGGCTGTACTCGGGGATGTGGACGTTGTGCAGCCACGCCTCGCCGTTGTCGAGCTGCGCGAAGCCGTCGGCGAGCGAGGCGCGCCCCTGGCGCAGCGACTTCACCTCGGTCCCGGTCAGCACCAGACCGCACTCGTAGGTGTCGAGGATGTGGTAGTCGTGCCGCGCCTTCTTGTTCTGCGCGATCAGTTTGCGACCCGTCTCTTTAGCCATAGCGAAGTCATTCTCGCACTAGGACCCGCCCCCGAGGCCACTCAATACTGTCCGGGCGCGTGCCTCGGCGCTCGGTCCGTCGTCGCCGTGGACCGTGAGGTCGGGGGTGATGCCCTGCCCGTCGACGGTGCGGCCGGCGGGGGTGCGGTAGTGGCCGACGGTCAGCTCGGCGACCGAGCCGTCGGAGAGCGTGCTGGGCATCTGCACCGAGCCCTTGCCGAAGGTGCGGGTGCCGACGACGATGGCGCGGCCGCGGTCCTGGAGGGCGCCGGTGAGCAGTTCGGCGGCGCTCATGGTGCCGCCGTCGACGAGGACGACCAGCGGGGTGCGGGTGTCGCCGCCGGGGCGGGCGTCGAGGACGCGCTGTTCGCCCCGTACGTCGTACGTGGCGACCAGGCCGCCGTCGAGGAAGGAGGAGGCGGCGGTGACGGCCTCGGTGACCAGGCCGCCGGAGTTGCCGCGCAGATCGAGGAGGATGCCGTCGCCGCGGGGGACGTCCCGCACCGCGCGGCGCACCTCCTCGCCGGAGCCCTTGGTGAAGGAGTCGACCTTGATGCGGACGGCGCCGGGTCTCCGGTCGCCGACGCGGTCGACGGTGACCGGCTCGGTGGCCAGCCGCGCCCGGTGCAGGGACTGCCGCCACCGGTTGCCGTCGCGCTCCACGCCGAGCACCACCGGGGTGCCCGCCGAGCGGCCGGTGTGCCCGCGCAGCCGGGCGACGACCTCGGTGACGGGACGGCCGGTGGCCTTCGTACCGTCGACGCTCAGCAGCCGGTCGCCGGCCCGGAGTCCGGCGCGGTCGGCGGGGCTGCCGGGCTGGACGTGGTCCACTTCGATCCGGCCGCCGGTTCCGACCCGCGCGGAGACCCCGATGCCGACGTAGGCGCCGTCGAGGTGCTGGCGGAATCCTTCGTACTCACGGGCGCTGTAGACCGCGCCCCATCGGTCGCCGCTGCGGCTCACCACGTCACGGGCGGCCTGCGAACCGGACTTCCCGTCCTCCTCGGCCGCGGCCGCGGCCGCCTCGACCTGGTCGCTCTCGACGGAGCCGGCGGCGACCGGGCGGATCGGTATCCGCGCGGCCGACGAGCCCCGGTCGGCGGCCCGGGCGGGGCCTTCGGCCCCCCACGAACCGGTGGCGGCGCCGGTGGCGAGCACGCTCACGAAGACCAATGTCAGGGCGGCCCCGTGGCGAATGCGGCGGGGATGGACGAACAAACACGGGCCCGACATGCCGGTGAGTGTAGGGCAAGCCCGGGCGCCGTACGGCTGGTTGTGAGGTACGGCGCCCTAGGCGAATGTCACACCTTGAGGTACTTGCGGAGCGCGAAGAAGGCCGCGAGGGCGGGCATGAGCAGCCCGATCGCCAGCACGAGCGGCAACTTGGCCAGCACCGCGTCCCATCCGATGAAGTTGATCACGTCGATCTTGCCCGCGAGCCAGTTGTTGACCAGGAAGTACTGGCCGCTGACGAGGAGTACGCAGGCGAAGCCCGCGCCCATCAGCCCCGCGATGGCGGCCTCCATGATGAACGGCATCTGGATATAGAAGCTTGACGCACCGACGAGCCGCATGATCCCGGTCTCCCGGCGTCGGCTGAACGCCGACACCCGCACCGTGTTGACGATCAGCATCAACGCGACCACCAGCATCAGCGTCATCACGCCGAGCGCCGCGTAGTTCATGCCGTTGAGCAGATTGAAGAGATCGTCGACCAGGGCCTTTTGGTCCTGGACCTCCTGTACCCCGGGCCGGGCGGCGAAGGCGGTGGAGATGACGTCGTACCGGGTCGGGTCCTTCAGCTTGATGCGGAAGGACTCCTGCATCTGGTCCGGGGTCAGCGAATCGGCGAGCGGTGAATCGCCGAACTGCTCCTTGTAGTGCTTGTACGCCTGCTCGCTGGTCTCGAACTGAACCGAGTCGACGATGTTCATCTGGTTCAGTTCGGAGCGGATCTCCTTTTTCTGGACCTCGGTGGCGGCGCCCTTCGCGCAGTTGGCCGAGGACTCCTTGTCGTTCTTGTTGCAGAGGAAGATCGAGACGTTGACCTTGTCGTACCAATAGCCCTTCATCGTGCTCACCTGCTGGCTCATCAGCAGGGACCCGCCGAACAGGGCGAGGGAGAGGGCTACGGAGACGATCACCGCGAAGGTCATCGTGAGATTACGGCGGAGACCGACGCCGATCTCCGACAGGACGAACTGGGCGCGCATGGCGTCCTTTCAGTGCTGGTAGCCGTAGACGCCGCGGGACTGGTCGCGGACAAGACGGCCCTTCTCAAGTTCGATCACGCGCTTGCGCATCTGGTCCACGATCTGCTGGTCGTGCGTGGCCATGACGACCGTGGTGCCGGTCCGGTTGATCCGGTCCAGCAGCTTCATGATCCCAACGGAGGTCTGCGGGTCCAGGTTGCCCGTCGGCTCGTCGGCGATCAGCAGCATCGGACGGTTCACGAACGCGCGCGCGATGGCCACGCGCTGCTGCTCACCACCGGACAGCTCGCCGGGCATCCGGTCGTCCTTGCCGCCCAGGCCCACCAGGTCGAGCACCTCGGGCACGGTCTTGCGGATCGCGCCGCGCGGCTTGCCGATCACCTCCAGCGCGAAGGCGACGTTCTCCCCGACCGTCTTGTTGGGGAGCAGCCGGAAGTCCTGGAACACCGTGCCCAGCTGGCGGCGCATCTGCGGCACCTTCCAGTTGGACAGCCGCGCGAGATCCTTGCCCAGCACATGGACCGCGCCGTGGCTCGCCCGCTCCTCGCGGAGCAGCAGCCGGAGAAAAGTGGACTTGCCCGATCCCGAGGAGCCCACCAGGAAGACGAACTCGCCCTTCTCGATCTCGAGCGAGACATCCCGGAGTGCGGGACGGGTCTGCTTGGGGTAAGTCTTGGATACGTTGTCGAATCGGATCACTGATGCACCACGGTCGACCTGGGTAGCGGTACGGGTCGCAGCCGGAGCGGCTCCCGTCGGTGAGCGTGACCATACGCGAAGCGCGCGCGGGCGCGCAGCGCCCATCCGGCTTGGTGCGTTTATTCACGGCACTATTGGGGGCAAACGGTTGACAAAGCGGCCGTCGAGCCCGACCGAAACGGCCACAGAACCGGCACGGATGCGGCACGGAATCGTGCGGGGCGCGCCGAACCGGGCGGAAGCTGGCACAGTGGAAGGGGAACCAACCCATTTCCCTGAGCGTTGACCCCATATCTACTGCGGCACCGCCGCGCGGGAGGAGAAAGCGCATGACGTACGACAGGCTCGTCTGCGCCAACTGCGCGAGCCCGGTCAGCGAGGGCCGCTGCCCGGTCTGCCGGGCCAGCAGGGAGCGCCTCCAGCAGCAGGACGGCCTCTTCGGCGGGCTGACCCCGGCCGCACTGATAGCGCTCCTGGTGGCGCTGATCGCGGTGGCCGTGCTCGCTCACGAGATGGCGGCCGTGGCGTAACGCAACGTAACCACACGATCGGTACAGACGCCCGAGGGGCCCGGAGCTCTGCAGCGCTCCGGGCCCCTCGACGTGCGACGCGGCGTATGAATCAGGCCACGTTGTTGTTGCGGTTCGCGAGACGCGGCACGACGCGGAAGCCGATGCCACCCGCGATCATGGTCGCGGCACCGATCAGCAGGAAGGTGGTCTCGGAGGAGGCACCGGTCTCGGCCAGCTCCTCCTTGGCCTTGCCCTGCTCGACCGGCTTGGAGCCGACGCTGTCGGTGTCCGTGTTGTCGTCGCAGTTCGTGGAGTCGAGGTCCACGGTGCAGGTGGAGTCGTCGCCGCCACCAGCGCCGCCGCCCTGGCTGGGCGAGGAGCTGGGCTGGCCGGAGGGCTCGTCGGTCGGCTCGTCCGTGGGCTGGCCGGTCGGCTCGTCCGTCGGCTCGTCCGTCGGCTGGTCCGTCGGCTCGCCCGTGGGCTCGTCGGTCGGCTCGTCCGTCGGGAGCGTCGGCAGCCCGGTGGGCAGGCCGGTCGGCTCGTCGGTGGGCTCGTCCGTCGGCTCGTCGGTGGGCTCGTCGGTCGGCTCACCGGTGGGAATCTCGGTCGGCTCGTCGCTCGGGTCGTCGGGGTTGTGGACGCCGACGCCGACGTCGAGGCCCTTCTCGTCCGCGTTGACCGAGGCGTCGACGCCACCGATCCCCACGTCGATCCCCACGGCCGATGCGGCACCGGCGGCGGTCAGCGACGCACCGGCGGCTATCACCGCGGCGGCCGCTACGCGCGCGACACGCAGCCGCGTCTTCTTCGTCATCTGCCTGCTACCCCCAGTAGCTGTACTCGTAATGGAGCAGCTATGCACGGGGCCACGGCCGTCAGGGAGAGAAGTTCCGCGGGCTCTGACTGCTCAGGCGATCCGCCGGTCCCCGTTCACACGCGCCCCAGTCATACGCATGCCGCGCGTCAGCCTTCCCAGTTTTCATGGCACCGTCAAGCGTCTTAGGGGGCGAGATGTCCGCTATGAAGGCGCTTGTGTGACGCATGGGTACAGGACTGTGACCAAAAAACGTCCTTGAGGGACCACTTGGCGATCGCTGGACCGGGGGCAAAGGGCCCGGCCCGGTGCTCAGCTCTCCTGTTCGCGCTGCTTGCGCCAGCGGATTCCGGCCTCGAGGAAGCCGTCCAGCTCGCCGTCCAGCACCGCCTGCGGGTTGCCGACCTCGAACTCGGTGCGCAGGTCCTTGACCATCTGGTACGGGTGCAGGACGTACGAACGCATCTGGTTGCCCCAGGAATTGCCGCCGTCGCCCTTGAGCGCGTCCATCTTGGCCTGCTCCTCCTGGCGGCGGCGCTCGAGGAGCTTCGCCTGGAGGACGTTCATCGCGGTCGCCCTGTTCTGGATCTGCGAGCGCTCGTTCTGGCAGGAGACCACGATGCCGGTCGGGATGTGGGTCAACCGCACCGCGGAGTCGGTGGTGTTGACGCCCTGCCCGCCGGGGCCCGACGAACGGTAGACGTCGACCCGCAGCTCGGACTCGTCGATCTCGATGTGGTCGGTCTGCTCGACCACCGGCAGCACCTCGACCCCCGCGAAGGAGGTCTGACGGCGGCCCTGGTTGTCGAACGGCGAGATGCGCACCAGGCGGTGGGTGCCCTGCTCGACGGAGAGCGTGCCGTACGCGTACGGCGTCTGCACGGCGAAGGTGGTCGACTTGATGCCGGCCTCCTCCGCGTACGAGGTCTCGTAGATCTCCGTCTTGTAGCCGTGCCGCTCGGCCCAGCGCAGATACATCCGCTGGAGCTGCTCGGCGAAGTCGGCGGCGTCGACGCCGCCCGCCTCGGCGCGGATGTTGACGACCGCCTCACGGGCGTCGTACTCGCCGGACAGGAGGGTACGCACCTCCATCTCGTCGACGGCCTTGCGCACGGCGTCCAGCTCGGCCTCGGCCTCGGCGCGCGCGTCCTCGTCGCCCTCGTCGGCGGCCAGCTCGAACAGCACCTCGAGGTCGTCGATCCGGCCGCGCAGCTCCTCGGCCCGGCGCAGGTGCCCCTGGAGATAGGAAAGCTTGCTGGTGACCTTCTGCGCGTTCTCCGGGTCGTCCCACAGGGACGGGGCCGCCGCCTGCTCCTCGAGCACGGCGATGTCGGCCCGCATCTTGTCGAGGTCCAGGACGGCCTCGATCGACCCCATGGTCGAGGAGAGGGACTTCAGCTCTTCGGATACATCGACGACTGCCACGTGCACCAGCCTAACCGCTATAGAAGGATCTCCGGCCCGTCGGTCCCCGGCCGGGACAGCGGGCCCTCAGGGCGTAACGGGGGTCCTGCCCGGAGTCACTGTCCTGAGTCCTCTCCCGAGTCCTGTGAGGACGAATGATCGCCGCCCTTGGGCGCATCGCCGCCGTCGTCGCCGCCCGCGACCAGCCATCCGCCGACGCCCACGACGACCAGCGCCGCCACCGTCGCAGCGGCGACCTTGAGCCGACGGCGGCGCAGCGCCCCCGAGACCGCCGGATGGCGCGCCGAGCCCGCCCGGCGCTGACCGTGGACGCGGGGGGCGCGGGCGGTGCCGTGTGCGCCGCCCGCCAGCTCGTCCGCGCTGGGCACGCGCATGCTGGTGTGCGTCTCACGGCTGCCGTCCGGCACCGCGCCGGGGACCAGCGGAACCGCGCCGCGCCGCCGCTGCTGTTGCTGCGGCCCGCCGTGCCCGTATCCCTGGCCGTACGCCTGCCCCTGGCCCCCGCCCTGTCCGGTGGGGGCGGGACGGTGCCCGCCCTCGGGGTCCTCGCCGTCCCGCTCCTCGGGCTCGTCCGGCTCGTCGATGTCCAGCGGCGGATATCCGGCCAGGCTGGGCAGGATCTCGCGCAGCCGCGCGGCCAGCTCGGAGGCGCGCAGCCGGGAGGCGGGGGCCTTGGCGAGGCACTGGAGCAGGAGCTGCCACAGCTCGTCGGGGATGCCGGGCAGCGGGGCGACGGTCTCCGTCACATGGCGGCGCAGGATCGCGCCGGGGTGGCCGCCGCCGAACGGGGTGAAGCCCGCCAGCAGCTCGTACAACACCGTGGCCAGCGCGTACACATCCACGCTGGCGCGCGGCGGCAACCCCTCGATGATCTCCGGCGCGAGGTAGTCGGGGGTGCCGATGACGCTGCGCGGGTTGGGCGAGCGGCCCTGGGAGGGCGCCTGTCCGCGGGACGGGCGGCCGCCGCGGGCCCGGCCCGGCTCGTCGACCAGGCGCGCGATGCCGAAGTCGGTCAGCAGGGCGGGGTGGGAGCCGCCGGGGCCGAGCGGTCCCTGCATGTCCAGCAGGACGTTCTCCGGCTTGACGTCCCGGTGCACGATCCCGGCGGCGTGCGCCGCGGCCAGCCCGTCGGCGACGTCCGCGGCGATCGCGACCGCGGCCTCCGGGGACAGCCGCCGCTCGCGGTCGAGCCGGGTGCGCAGATCCGTACCGCGGATCAGGTCCATGACGAGCGCCAGGTCGTTGCCGTCGACCACGAGATCGCGCACGCCGACCACCCGGGGGTGGTCGAGGCTGAGCAGCGCGGTGCGCTCCTGTACGAAACGGCCCACGAGCTCCTGGTCGGAGGCGAGATCCTCGCGCAGGAGCTTGATGGCGACCGGGCCCTCGGGACCCTCGCCCAGCCACACCGTGCCGGCGCTGCCGCGGCCCAGGACCTGGTGCGCGGTGTACCGGCTGCCGATCTTCCGTGACAAGACTGCTCCGAATCCTCCGACAGGGGGCACGTTGGCGACAAAGCTACGCGGCTACTGGCGCGTTGGGGGCACCAGACAGCGCCAACTGTCACTTCTGAGCGGAAAACACCCCTTGGATGTCGACAAATCACCTGACTCGGCGCATCGGTCGGGGTGTTGAGGGGTGCCGAAGGGCTCGGCGGATTCAGCCGTGCGTCAGCTCGGGCCGCCGAGGGCGGAGATCCAGTCCTTGACCTCGGTGACCCAGGTCGAGACCGCGTCCCAGTAGCTCTTGCCCTGGGCGACCCAGTCCTTGAGCGGGGTCAGCTCCCAGACCAGCCAGGAACCCACGATCAGGATCAGGATCACGAACAGGCAGCCCTTGAGGCAGCCGAGCCCGGGGATCTTCATCCGGTTGGGGTTGGACCCGCGCTGCCGGGGCTCGCGCCGCGGCTCCGGCTGCTGCGGCGGCGGCGCGTAGCGCTGCGGCTGCTGCTGTTGCTCACGGCGCTGCTGACGGCGCGACGGCGGCGGCTGCGGGGGCTGCTGCGGCTGCTGGTACGGCTGCTGTTGCTGCTGCTGGTACTGCTGTTGCTGATACTGCTGCTGTTGCTGCTGGTACTGCCCCGGCGGCGGTGCGGGGCGGTGGGGGCGGCGGCGCAGCGGGTCCTCACTCGGGTCGAGGTACTGGACCTGCGTCTGCTCGTTGCGGTCGCGGGCCGCGCGCATCTGGTTCTGCCAGGGGTGCTGATCGTCCTGGCCGGGCGCGCCGCCGGGCGGCACCGGGGGCATGGCCCGGGTGGGGTCCGCCCCGGGGGCGCCCGGGCCGTTCGTGGGCATCGCCTGGGTGGGGTCGGCGTTGGGGCCCGTGGTGGGGAGCACGTTGGTGGCAGCGGCCGGGTCGTACTGATTCCCCGGTGCGTTCGGCGCGTTCGTCGGCAGCACCTGGGTCGCGTCGCCCGGGTCCGCCGGAGCGGTGTCCGGGACCGGGGCCGGTGCCGGGTCCGGCGCGAGCAGCGCGGCGACGCCGAGCGCGGCCTCCGCCTGCGCGGCCGAGGCGTGCACGCCGATACCGGCGGCGACCACGCGCAGGCCCCGGGCCAGGCTCTCGGCGCTCGGACGTTCGTCCGGGTTCTTGCGCAGACAGCGCTCTATGACCGTCCACAGCGGCTCGGGCACAGTCGTGGGGCGGCGCGGCTCCTCGCTGAGGTGCCGGTGCAGCACCTCCAGGGCGGTGTTGCCCGCGAACGGCGGACGGCCGGTGACCAGCTCGTACAGCATGATGCCCGCGCCGTAGATGTCCACCGCGGACGTCTGCGGACGACCCTCGGCGGACTCCGGCGCCACGTAGGCGGGGGTGCCGACGAACTCCTGGGTCCGCGTCAGCCCGGGCGAGTCGGCGAGCCGCGCGATGCCGAAGTCGGTCAGCATCGGGTGCATCTCCTCGCCCTCGCCGGTGCCCGCGAGGAGCACGTTGGCGGGCTTAAGGTCGCGGTGCACGATGCCGTCGGCGTGGCTGGCGGCGAGCGCGTCGGCGATCTGCGCGGTGAGGAGGGACGCGGCGACGGGGGTGAACGGGCCGTTGGCGCGCAGGTAGTTGTGGAGATCCGGGCCGTCGATCAGGTCCATGACGAGGGCGAGCAGATCGCCCTCGACGACGAGATCGCGGGTGCGGACGATGTTGGGGTGGGTGAGGCGGAGCAGTACGGAACGCTCGCGGAGAAAGCGCATGACGATGTCCGCGTCGTTCGCCAGCTCCTCCTTGAGGACCTTGATCGCGACCGTCTCGCCGGGCTGCCCGGCCACGGCCGCCTCGGCGCCCGCCGTCTCCCGCTGGCTGGCCCGCCAGACGGTGCCCGTGGCTCCGCGTCCGAGCGGCTCCTCGAGCAGGTACTTGCTGCCTACCGGCCGCACGTCATGCGCTCCCTGGTCGTGGTCATATCACTTGCATCGCTTGCTGCATCGCTTGTACTGCCTGCCGTACTCGTCCGCCCACTGTAATGGGGACGGACAAGGCGCCGTACCGATCACCGCTGATCACCGCCCGCACGGGGCGCGGCGGCCCGGGCGGGGGCCCGCGGCGGGTCTGCCACAGGGCTGCGGCGGGGTCCGCCACGGAACCCGGGGGAAAGACGCGTGATCCGGGGAGTCGGTTGCCCACTCCCGCCCTCTTAACACAGGGGACCGGCCCTCACTCACGCAGCGGATCCGGTCGCAATCAGCCAGTTTCGGCCGACTAGCCGACCAATCAAGATCATGTCGCGCCGGGCGGCGGGCGAAGTGTCAGTGGCAGGTGCGAGGATGCACGCAGCACGGAAGCGCCGAGCGGCGGGGGGCTCACGCTCCGTGACCCGTACGACCCCGTACGGACCTGTACGTGCCGAAGCGCCTGGGGGCGAGACGGTGGGGTTGGCACCCCCGCCCGGCCCCCCGGACAGAAGGGACCGTTGACGGCGATGCAGATTCGGCTGACCGTCCTCGGGCCGCGCAGCGCCCACCCGGGCCGTTCCGGCCATCCTGCGCCCGCGCCGCCGCCGCACGCCCTCGCGGGCGCGGTGGACGTGCTCGTGACCGCTCCCGTCGGCACCGCCCTCGCCTCCGTGACGAGCGGCCTCGCCGCCGCCGTCGCCGCGGCCGGGCACGACGCCGGGGGCGGCACCAGTACGGTCGTGGTGTACGCGGGCTCGGAGCGGCTCGACCCACAGCGCTGCGCACTCGGCGAACCACCGCTGGTCGACGGCGCGGTGCTCTCCCTCCACGCCCCGGCCGACCCCGACCACTACCCCGGCTACCCGGGGTACCCGGGCCTGCCCGAGGCGGCGGTGTCCGACGCCACGGTCCACCTGGACGTGATCGCCGGGCCCGACGCTGGCGGCGTCCACCTGCTGCACGGCGGCCAGGTCCGCATCGGCCGCTCCGCCGACGCCGACGTCCCCCTGGACGACCCCGACGTCTCCCGGCTGCACTGCGCCGTGACGGTCACCGAGGACGGCCGGGTGACCATCGCCGACCTCGGCTCGACGAACGGCACCGCCGCCGACGGCGCCCCGGTCGGCCCCGACCCCGTCCCCCTCGCGCCGGGCGCGCTGCTCCGGATCGGCGAATCCGCGCTGCGGCTGCGCGCCCCCGGTGCGGCCCCGTCCTCCCCCGCCCGCCTCCCCGCCCACCCGGACGGCGAGGGCCACCTGAGGGTCACCCCCCGCGCGGACGGCGTGGCCCACGCCACGGGCCCCTGGACCGGCGCCCCGCCCACCCGCCACCCCGGCCGCGGCTGGGCCCCGGTCGGCCAGTGGGACGCCGCCACGGCCCACCCCGGAGCCCCCACCACCCACGGCACGGGCACCCAGCCCGCCGCGGCGCCGGGCGGAGGCGGCGCGACGTACGGTGCCCCGCCCGCGGACCCCGGTTCGCACCCCTGGGCCGAAGCCCCCCGACCGGGCGACGGCCGCGAGGGCCGGGCCCCCTGGGCCGAAGGCCCGGCGGGCGGCAACGCGCCGTACGGCGGCCCTGCCGACAGCGGGCGGGACCCCGGCCCCTCGGCAGCCTCCACGCACGGCGCGCAGACCCCCTGGCCGGGCGACGGCCGCACAGGCGGGGGCAACCCCGCAGCCCCCGGCACCGCCGGACAGACGGGCGGCGACCCCAAGGGTCGGGGGCCCTGGGTCGGCGGCCCGGCGGGCGGCAGCACGCCCCACGGCGACCCGACCGGCAGCGGCCGAGCCCCTGGCGGACAGTCGGCGGCCCCGGCGCACGGCACGCAAGAGCCGTGGCCCGGCGACGGCGGGCACCCCACAGACCGCGGTGCGGCCGGGCAACCGGGCGCGGCCGGGGGCGCCGGGCGCGGCGGCCCGGCGGGCAGCAGCGCGCCGTACGGCGGACCACACGGCGCAACCGGCCGACGCCCGGCCGACGACCGCGGGCTCCCGGGGCAGTCGGGCACCCCGGCGCCCGGCGGCACGCCCGGAGACACCGCCACGGACGGCACCGGGAGCAGCCGAGGCGGACGGGCAGGGGCCCCCACCCGCGGCGCGCAAGAGCCGTGGCCGGGCGACGGCAGGCACCCCGCAGACCGCGGCACCGCCGGGCAACCGGGCGCGGCGGCTGGCCCCGAGCGCGGAGGCCCGGCGGGCGGTAGCCGCTCGCCGCACGCCGACCCGACGGACGCCGGGACGCGCGGCGCCACCGACCGGCGCCCGGGCGACGACCGCACGATCCCCGGACAGCCGGGCGGGGGCGGGCGCCCCGCAGACCGCCGGGGCACGTCCGGCAACCCGGGCCACCCCGGCGGAACCGACCACGCCCCCGCCGGACAGCGGGGCGGCCCGGCGGGCGGCAACGGGCCCTACGGCGCCCAGACCGGCACCGGGCCACGCGGCACAGCCGACCGGCATCCGGGCGCACACGACCGTGGCCCCACCGGACAGCCGTCCGCGGCCGGAGGCCCGGCCGCGGACGGCGGCGCGTCGTACGGCGGTCCGCGCGGCGGAACCGACGGACGCCCGGGCGGCCAGCCCGGAGCTTCCGCGGGCGGTAGCGCGCCGTATGACGGTTCCCGGCCCGGGCCCGACGGATGGTCCGCAGCCCCCACGCACGGCGGGCAGGAGCGGTGGCCGGGCGCGGGCACGACCCCCGCAGACCGTCGAGGCGCGCCCGGAGGCGCTGGTCGCCCCAGCGGATCCGACCACGGCCCCACCGGGCAGTCGGGCGCCGCAGCCGACGCCGGGTCGCCGTACGACCGGCGCCACGGCGGCCCGCCAGGAACCCCCGCACGTCCCGGCGCGCCGTACACCGACGCAGCAGGGCCCGGCCAACGCGACGGAGACGGCTGGGGCCCCGCCGGGCAGCAGAGCCCCGCAGCGCGCGACGCCGGGTCGCCGTACAGCGACCGGCATCCCGGCGGCCAGCCAGGAACCCCCGCACATCCCGGCGCGCCGTACGCCGACACGGCACGGCCCGGCCAGCGCGGCGGAGACGGCTGGGGCCCCGCCGGGCAGCAGGGCCCCGCGGCAGGCGGCGGGACGCCGTACGGCGACCCGGCCGACACCGGACCGCACGGCGCAGCCGACCAGTACCCCGGAGCGCAGCCCGGAGCCCCCACGCGCCCCGGCGCACCGGCCGTGGGCCGAGGGGGCCGGGGGACGCCGTTGCGGGGGACCACCGTGCCGCGGGGGCTCGGCGAGGCGGGGACGTATGCGTACGACGCTCCCGGAGCGCAGGTCCGGCGGCGGGGGATAGGGGCCTGGGTGCGGCAGTTGACCGGGGGCCGGGGTGCGGACGCGCGGGGCGCGGACGAGGCCGCGGGCGCCGAGGAGGCGGCGGCGCGGGCGGCCGAGGAGGCCGCCGCGCTGCACCGGCGGTGGCCGGACCCCGCAGCCGTGCTGATGACGGCGCTGGGGCCGGGGCCGCGGCTGTGGGAGCGCGGGCCGGGCCACCCGGACGCGCTCACCGTGCGGCTCGGCTCCGCCGACCGGCTTTCGGGCGCGGGCGGGTTGCTGCCCGCCGCGCCGGTGACGGTGGATCTGCGGCAGGCGGGTTCGCTGGGGCTCGCGGGGCCGCGCGGGCGGCTGGCCGGGCTCGCCCGGTCCGTCGTGGCGCAGCTCGCGGCGCTGCACTCCCCGGGCACGCTGGAGATCGTGCTGCTCAGCACCGAGGACCGGCCCGCCGAGTGGTCCTGGCTGGGCTGGCTGCCGCAGCTTCAGCCGTTGCGCGGGCAGGACTGCCGGCTGCTGCTGGCGTACGACGCCGAGCAGGTGACGGCCCGTACGGCGGAGCTGACGCGGCGGCTGGACGACACCGCCGCGGGCGCCGCGGCGGGCCCGGCCGGGCCGTACACCGTGGTGATCGTGGACGGCGATCCGGGCCCGCCCGCGCTGCGCGAGACGCTCGCGCGGCTGGCGGCCGGCGGTCCGGGGGCGGGGATCCATCTGCTGTGTCTGGCCGAGGCCCCGGCGGCGTCGCCCGCCTCACCGCTGTCGGTGAGTTACGAGACGGCGTGCGCGGGCTCCGCGGCGTTCGCGTCGTGCGAGGTGGCGGCGTTGCTGAGCGGCGATGTGGCCACCGGGTTGCAGATCGTGCGCCGGGATGCCGCCACCGGCGGCGCGGGCGTCCCCATGTGGGTGGCCGGGGCCACCACGGCGGCCACCGTTGACGCGGTGTCGGGGGCGTGGGCCGAGCGGTTCGCGCGGGCGCTCGCGCCCCTGCGTCCCGCCGCTTCCACCCACGGCGACGAGGGCGGCCCCGGGCGCCAGGTGTCGGCGCCGCTGCCCGACTCGGCCCGTCTCCTGGACGAGTTGGGGCTCGCCCGGGCCACCCCCGCCTCGCTGATGGCGCGTTGGGCGGCCGCCGCGGACGAGGTTCCGGCGGGCGGCCGGGCGCTCGCGGTGCTGGGTGCCGGGCCGCGCGGACCGGTCGCCGTCGATCTGGCCGCCGACGGCCCGCATCTGCTGATCGACGGCGGGCCGGGCACCGGCAAGACGGAGCTGCTGCGGTCGCTGGCCGCCTCGCTCGCCGCCGCCGAACGACCCGACCGGCTGGAGCTGGTGCTCCTCGACGGCGCGGGGGCGAGCGGCGGCGCAGAGCGCGGCGAGGGTCTGCGGGTGTGCACGGATCTGCCGCACGTGTCGACGTATCTGGCGGCCTCCGACCCGGTGCGGATGCGGGAGTTCGCGCAGGCGCTGAGCTCGGAGCTGAAGCGCCGGGCCGAGCTGCTGGGCCGACTGGACTTCGTCACCTGGCACACCCGGCTCCGGGAGGGTACGGGCGCGCCCGGCGGCGCTCCCCCGCGGGTGATCTCGCCCCGTTCCCCCGGCGACATCGACCCGCCGCCCAGTACGACGCTGAAGCTGCGCCCCCAGCGCGGCCGCCAGCACGACGACAGCGATCAACCGGCCGCACCGCGCCCCTTCCCCCGCCTCGTCGTCCTCGTCGACGACTTCGACGCGCTGGTGGCCCCGGCCCTCGGCAGCCCCGGCCGCCCGGCGGCCGGTTCGGTGGTGCGCGCGCTGGAGGCGATCGCCCGGGACGGCGCCCATCTCGGCGTCCATCTGGTGGCGGCGTCCGGCCGCCCGGACCGTACGGCGGATACGGCGGCGGTCGAGCGGGCCGGGCTGCGGATCGTCCTGGAGCCCCGTCCGCTGGGCCCGGCCTCGTCCGAGCGGCCGGAGGCGGAGCCCCACACCTCGGATGCGTCCGCCGAGTCCGGCGGTGAGCACGCTCCCGGCCGTGGCCGTCTGCTGCGGCCCGACGACGCCGCGGCGACCCCGTTCCAGGCGGGCCGGGTTACCGGGCGGATACCGCGCACCGCGACCCAGCGGCCGACGGTCGTACCGCTGGAGTGGGAGCGGATGGGCGATCCCCCGGCCCGCCGCCCGCTGCGCGAGCTGGGCAACGGGCCGACGGATCTGGCGCTGCTCGCCAGCGCGCTCCAGCGCGCCGCGCAGTCGGCGGACGCGCCGACCGCGCCCGCGCTGATCTGACCGTCGTACGGACGACCGGGGCGGGCGGGCCGCACCACGGCCCGCCCGCACCATGGCCGTCCACCCGCCCCGCCGTTTCATTGACGCTTTAACCGATTACGGATCTGTCCGTTCCGCTCCCCCTTGGCGTTTCGGTGTTCATCACGGCCCGGTCACGACCGTGAGTGAACGCCGAAAACAGTATTGCCACGTTGGGTGACCGGGCGTAGGACTGTCGCACGGGACACGGCCGCGCGCGAGGCGGTCGGCATCGGAGGGAAACGGGGATGCAGAAATCGCTTCGCAGGAACAGGAAGCGGAAGAAGCGAACCGCACGAGCCGCGCTGGCCGCGGCATCGGCGGGAGCGCTCATGGTCGGCGCCGCGGGCTGCGGCAGCGGCGACGGGGACACGGTCAGCGGCGGCCCGCCGCCGGTCACCGTGAAGCTGCCCAGCCTCAAGGGCCAGAAGCTCCAGGTCACCGCCGTCTGGACGGGCACCGAGCAGGAGAACTTCACCAAGGTGCTGAAGGAGTTCGAAAAGCGCACCGGCGCCAAGGTCTCCTTCGTGCCCAGCGGTGACGACATGGCGGGCTTCGTCGGTTCGAAGATCGCGGGCGGCTCGCCGCCGGACGTGGCGATGGTCGGCCAGGTCGGGGTCATGCGCGAATTCGCGCAGAAGGGCTGGGCGAAACCGCTCGACGCCGCCGCCAAGGCGGAGGTGAACAAGAACTTCGCCAAGGGCTGGCAGGATCTCGGCTCGTACGACGGCAAGCAGTACGGGGTGTATTTCAAGGCCAGCAACAAGTCCCTGATCTGGTACAACACCTCGGCCTTCGACTATGCGGGTGCGAAGGAGCCGGAGACCTGGAAGGAATTCCTGGCCCAGGCCCAGCTGATCTCGGATTCCGGCACCGACGCGGTCGCGGTCGGCGGCCAGGACGGCTGGACGCTGACCGACTGGTTCGAGAACGTCTACCTCTCCCAGGCGGGGCCGAAGAAGTACGACCAGCTCGCCCAGCACAAAATCAAATGGACCGACCCGTCCGTCAAGAAGGCGCTGGAAACGCTCGCCCAGCTGTGGGGCGCCAAGGGCCTGGTCGCGGGCGGCCGGAGCGGCGCGCTCCAGACCGCGTTCCCGGATTCGGTCACCAAGGCGTTCGGCAATGCCGCCGAGCCCGACGCGGGCATGGTCTTCGAGGCCGACTTCGTCGCCGCCAACGTCGCGGACGCGGGCGCGGAACTCGGCGGGGACGCGAAGGTGTTCCCGTTCCCGGCGGTGGGCGCCAAGCCACCGGTGGTGACCGGCGGCGACGTGGGCGTGGCGCTGAAGAACAGCAAGGCCGCGCAGGCGCTGCTGACGTTCCTGGCCTCGCCCGACGCCGCGACCATCTGGGCCCAGTCCGGCGGGTTCATCTCGGCCAACAAGAACGTCAAATTCAGCGCGTATCCCAACGACCCGATGCGCGACATCGCCAAGGCGCTCATCGCGGCGGGCAATGACTTCCGGTTCGACATGTCCGACCAGGCCCCGGCCTCCTTCGGCGGAAAGCCCGCCCAGGGCGAATGGAAAGCGCTCCAGGACTTCCTCAAGAACCCGAGGAACGTGGAAGGAATCCAGCGCCAGTTGGAAGCCGATGCCGCCAAGGCGTACAAGAACTGACGACTCGACCGGGAGATCCACATCATGTCGACCGCGACTGCGGGCGGCGCGGCCACACCTGGCCGGGCGTCGTCCGCCCCACCCGCCACACCGCGCATCTCCAAGAAGAGGAAGAGCGTCCTGGGCACCCGGCCCTGGCTGGCGGCGGTGTTCCTGCTGCCCGCGCTGGCGCTGCTCGGCGCGCTCGTCGTCTATCCGATCGGCTACTCCGTCTACCGCAGCTTCTTCGACGCCAGCGGCAACGGCTTCGTCGGCCTGGACAACTACACGGAGATGTTCTCCGACGACGCCACCACAACGGCGATCAAGAACAACATCATCTGGCTGATCCTCGCGCCGACCATCTCCACCGCGCTCGGCCTGATCTTCGCCGTGCTCACCGAGCGGGTGCGCTGGGCCACCGCGTTCAAGCTGATCGTCTTCATGCCGATGGCGATCTCGATGCTGGCCGCGGGCATCATCTTCCGGCTGGTGTACGAACAGGACCCGGACAAGGGCGTGGCCAACGCCATGTGGGTGGGCGTGCATGACTCGTTCAGCGCCTCGCCGCCCTTCCCCGGCGCCCATCCGCGCCCGACCGCCGGGCTGACGGAGTCCTCCAACGGCTCCTTCACCACCCAGGACACCGTCCGCGCCGGATCCCCCGCCTCGATCCCGCTGGTCGCCGCCAAGCGCGACGACATCAGCGGCGCGCAGGACGCCCGGGCCGCACGGCCCGAGCCCGGGAAGGTCACCGGCACCGTCTGGTTCGACTTCACCAAGGGCGGGCTGGGCAAGGAAGGCGCCCTCGACAAGGGCGAGAAGGCGATGGCCGACCTCAAGATCGAGGCGGTCAAGGACGGCAAGGTCGTCGCGAAGACGACGTCGGCCGCGGACGGTACGTACACCCTCCCCGCCAAGGCCGAGGGCGCCCAGCTGCGGCTGCCCGCCTGGAACTTCTCCGCGCCGTACAACGGCATCGACTGGCTCGGCCCGTCCCTCGTCACCCCCGCCATCATCGGTTCGTACGTCTGGATCTGGGCGGGCTTCGCCATGGTGCTCATCGCGGCGGGGCTCGCGGGCGTACCGCGTGAGCTGATGGAGGCCGCGCGGATGGACGGCGCCAACGAGTGGCAGGTCTTCCGGCGGGTCACCGTGCCGCTGCTGGCGCCGGTGCTCTCGGTCGTCGTCGTCACGCTGATGATCAACGTGATGAAGATCTTCGACCTGATCTACATCATCGCGCCGGGTCCCTCGCAGGACGACGCCAACGTCCTCGCGCTCCAGCTCTTCCAGTCGTCCTTCGGGACCGACGTCAACCAGGGCCTCGGCAGCGCGATCGCCGTGCTGCTGCTGTTGCTGGTCCTGCCCGTCATGTTCATCAACATCCGCCGGATTCGAAGGGAGAGCCGCCGATGACCAGCGCGGACACGGTCGTACAGGCGAAGCGGTCCCTGGTCGGGCGGATCGCGGAACGGGCCGGGGGCGGGGTGGTGCAGGTCGTCCTCGTCCTCATCGGGCTCTTCTGGCTGATGCCGACGGCGGGGCTGCTGCTGTCCTCCCTGCGCGACCCGTCGCAGGTGGACATCTCGGGGTGGTGGAAGGTCTTCAGCGACCCGTCGCAGCTGACCTTCGACGCGTACGACAAGCTCCTGAGCAACCAGCAGATCACCGACTCGCTGTGGACCACCCTCGCCATCACCATCCCGGCGACCGTGTTGGTGGTCATCTTCGGCGCGCTGGCCGGGTACGCCTTCGCCTGGATGGACTTCCCCGGCCGCGACTGGTGGTTCCTGATCGTCGTCAGCCTGCTGGTCGTCCCGGTCCAGGTCGCCCTGATCCCGGTCGCCAAGCTCTTCGGCGAGATCGGCATCTTCCAGACCACGACCGGCGTCGTGCTCTTCCACACCGCCTTCGGCATGCCCTTCGCCGTCTTCCTGCTGCGGAACTTCTTCGCCGAGATCCCCCGGGAGCTGCTGGAGGCGGCCCGCCTGGACGGCGCGGGCGAGCTGCGGCTGTTCTTCCGCGTCGTCATGCCGCTGGGCGCCCCGGCGATCGCCTCGCTCGGCATCTTCCAGTTCCTCTGGGTCTGGAACGACATGCTGGTCGCCCTGATCTTCGCGGACAGCGGCAACCCGCCGATCACGGTGGCGCTCCAGCAGCAGGTCCGGCAGTTCGGCAACAACATCGACATCCTGGGCCCCGGCGCGTTCGTCTCGATGATCATCCCGCTGGCCGTCTTCTTCGCCTTCCAGCGGCAGTTCGTGGCAGGCGTGATGGCAGGCGCGGTGAAGTAGCCCCTCCCCCCGGGTGCCGACCGGGGCCGCGGCCCGGGCTGGGTGCCCCGGGGGGATTCCCCCATCCCGCCCCTTCCCGAAACCGGGGCTCCGCCCCGGACCCCGGGGCGGGCCCGGGGCCCCGAGTTGCCCGCGGGCCCGGCCGTTGCCGGGACGGGCGCGGGCTTACGTGCCGGGCGCCCGGCCGGGGCCGGGCTCCGGGCCGGGGTCGGGCGCCCGGCCCGGACCTCACGGGCCGTAGCCGTCCCCGCGGGGAACAGCCACCTCCGCAACCCCGCAACAGTCCGGCCCCGCGCGACCGGGGCCCGGGGCCAGCGCGGTGTCTTGCCGATCATGCCGGGCTCCCGACAACTGGCACGGCACCTCGCGGCCCCGCGCTCGTCGCACTCCGCGCCTCCCCCAGCTACCGCTGGGAGGTGCCCCCTGCACCAGACACCGCTCGCTCCTCCGGCCTGATCGACAAGACACCCCCCGGGAGCCGGGCCACCCGGGCCCGGGGCACGGGCCCGGGGCACGGGCCCGGGGCACGGGCCCGGGGCACGGGCCCGGGGCACGGGCCCGCAGGCCCGCACCGGAGGTCGGCAGGCCCCATGCCGGTCCGCCCCCGGCCCGCGCCGCGGCCGCAGGCCGCCCGGGGCCGGGGTCCGGGGCGGAGCCCCGGGGTCGGGGAGGGGCGGGGTGGGGAAACTCAGGCCGCCGGGACCCGCTGGGCCGAACGGGGGCACTTTGGGGGGTGGCCCGCCATGCCGCCGCGTCATCCGGGAGGCGTTCAGATGATGGTGTGAGGAACCACCCATCCCGCGCCGCCCGCCCCAGGACGCACGATGCCCCTCACCGCACCGCCCGCCGCCCCCCGCCCCCCGTGGCTCGCCGATCCGCCCCTGGTGCGCGGCTACCGGCGTACGGTCCCGCTGCGGATCCGGCGCGCGGTCATCGCCATGACCGGCGTCGAGCTGCGCCGCGCGGCCCTGCACGGGCTGGGTCGGCTGTCCCTCACCTCCGGTGCGCTACGGCTGCGCTGGGCGCGGCGGCGGCTGGGGCGGCTGGTGCGTACGGGGCTGCTGTCCGCACCGGACCGCATGGTGATCGCCGACGACCGCGGCACCCGGATCGCGACCGTCGTCAGCACGCCCACCCCGCTGTTCGCGCGCGCCGAGAACCTGCGGCTGGTGTGCGAGGCGCTGGACCGGGCGCGGCTCGACCACTTCGTCGTCCGCTGCTACAGCAACGTCGCCTCCGCCGTGGGCGTACGGGCGGACCAACGGGCCGCGGTGGTGACCGCGCTCGGCGCGCTGTGCGAACGCGAGGCGGGCTACGTCTCGCTGCCCCCGCACCGGAAGGGCGGGGCGGGCCCGATGCGCCTCGGCGCCACGCCCCGCGCCTGGCGCGCCCTGGCCGCCGCGCCCGTCGTCCGCTTCACCCGCTTCCACACCACCCCGCGCGGGGACCTGGTCCTGGGCTCGTCGCACGGCTGCGACATCGAGTTCTGGGACCGCGCCCCGGCGGACGGCACAGCGGACGGCCCGACGGCCCCCGACCGCGCGCCCCTCCTCCACGCCCCCCGCCCCAACCGCACGACCGCCTCCGTACCGCTCGCGGGCGACGCCGTCCGCGCGCCGGACCACGTGTTCACCCGGCTCGCCCCGGCCGAGGGCTGGTCCCCGGGCCCCCTCGTCCGTACGCGCCCCGAGTTCACCACCCGGCTGCCGGACGAGGTCCGTTTCCCCATCGACGTCGTCTACACCTGGGTCGACGGCTCGGACCCGCAGTGGCAGCGGCGGCGCGCCGCCGTGACCAACACGGAGGAGGCGGCGGGCTACCACGAGCAGGCCGCCAACGCCGCCCGCTACGCCAACCGCGACGAGCTGCGCTACTCCCTGCGCTCGCTCCACCTCTACGCCCCCTGGGTGCGCCACATCTACATCGTGACGGACCGCCAGGTGCCCGACTGGCTCGCGCTCGACCACCCCGGCATCACCGTCGTCGACCACCAGGAGATCTTCGACGACCCGACGGTGCTGCCCACCTTCAACTCGCACGCCATCGAGACCCGGCTGCACCACATCAAGGGCCTCGCCGAACACTTCCTCTACTTCAACGACGACGTCTTCCTCGGCTCGCCCGTCACCCCGCAGGACTTCTTCCTCGCCAACGGCGTCACCAAGTTCTTCCCCTCCCGCGCGCTGATCCCGCTGGCCCCCGCCGACCAGCTGGACGTCCCCGTATCGGCGGCGGGCAAGAACAACCGGCGGCTGCTGGAGGGCCGGTTCGGGGCGACCGTCACCCAGAAGATGAAGCACACCCCGCACGCCGTGCGCACCAGCGTCCTCGCCGAGATCGAGCGGGAGTTCCCGGAACCGATCCGCGCCACCATGGCCAACCGGGTGCGTTCCACCTCGGACGTCTCCCTACCGTCCTCGCTGCACCACTACTACGCGTTCCTCACCGGCCGCGCGGTCCCGGCCCAGCTGCGCTACGACTACTTCGACCTCGCCCGGCCCACCATCCCGGGCCGGCTCGCGAGACTGCTGCGGTCGCGCCACTGCCAGGCGTTCTGCCTCAACGACACGGTCTCCTCCGAGCACGACCTGGCCGGTCAACTGGCCCTGCTCGGCCCCTTCCTCGACGCCTACTTCCCCGTCCCCAGCCCGCTGGAGCGGGCCGTCACCCGACAGGAGCCGCGGCAGCCATGCCCCTCGCCATCACCCTCCCGCTGAACCCGGACGTCCTGGCCTCCAGCGGCCCGTACCCCCGCGCGCTCAATGTGCTCAGCCGCAAACAGACCGCGGTCCAGCGGCAGTTGCGCCGCTCCGGCCTGGCGGGCTACGAACCCACCACCCAGGCCACCCTGCTGGCCCTCGCCGGACAGGCCCCGGCGGGCGGCGCGGTGTACGACATCGGGGCGCACATCGGGCTGTACTCGGCCCTGGTCGACGCGGTCTACGGGCGGCGGCCCGGCGGCCCGCACACCATCGCCTTCGAACCCACCCCGCAGACCGCCGCCCTCTGCCGCCGCATCCGCCACTGCAACGCCCTCGACTACGAGGTGCAGCAGACCGCGCTCTCCTCCGAACCCGGCACCGCGGAGCTGTACTTCTCCCACAAGTCGGAGTCCTCGAACTCCCTCAACCCGGCCCACCGCAAGCACACCGAATCGGTGACCGTGCCGGTCACCACGGTGGACGCCTTCACCGAGGACCGCGGCCTCGTCCCCCACCTCATCAAGGTCGACGTCGAGACCTACGAGGCGGACGTCCTGACCGGCGCCCTCGCCACCATCCGCCGCCACCGCCCCTGGATCGTCTGCGAACTCCTCCCCAGCGCCGACCACGGCACCCTCCGCACCGCCCTGGCCCCCCTCACCGCCATGGACTACGGACTGCACCCGATCACCCCGGAGTCCCCCTGGCAGCGCTACCACGAGACCACCTACGAGCAGGCGGTCAGCGCCCAGTCCCGCGACTGGCTCCTCGCCCCCCGCCCCCTCACCCCCGCCTTCCACCGCGCCGTACGCCGCTGGCTGATCGCGATCCTGGCCTGCGACGAGACGACGAACCTCCTCACCCCCGACAAGGCGTCCTTCCCCCACGCCTGGAACGCCCCCTACCGCCCGCGCACCCTCCGCCCCGCCCTCACCCGCCTGACCACCGCCGCGGCCCTCGCCCGCCGCGCCTTCCCCACGGCCGCCCCGCCCCTCACGCCGACGCGCTGACCGGCGCGGGTTCGACCGCCCGCGACACCTCGGCGAGAAGGCTCTCCACTTGGGCACCCCAGCGGGAGCTGATGACCAGGTCCCGGGCCGGGTCGACCCACAGCAGGTGGCCGCCCCCGTTGCCGCGGGCGCAACGCCCGGTCGCCGGGGCGGTCGGCCATACCGTGCGGTGGTCGTTGAGCCACCAGGACAGCCCGTAGTTCGGCTTGACCCGGCACGGCGTCCACATCTGCTCGATCCAGCGGGCGGAGACGACCTGGGTGTGCCCCCAGCGCCCGCCGCGCAGGCACAGCTGCCCGAGGCGGGCCAGGTCGAGCGCGTTGATCCACAGCCCGCCGCCCCAGTGGGCGCCGCCGGAGACCACCGGCACCCGGCTGCCGTCGAGGTCCACGAACGCGTCGGCGTAGCCGTGCCAGGACCAGGACGCCGACGCCCCGATCGGCGCCATGACGCGCTCCCGCAGCACTTCCGGCAACGCCCGGCGGAACAGGACCGTGAGCGCGAGGGCGGTCAGATTCACCCGGACGTCGTTGTACGCCCACCCCTCACCGGGCGGCCCACCCGCCGACTCGGTGCCCTCCCGCGTGCTCTGCGCGTCGACCGACGTCGGCTTGCCCCACAGCTCGCCCTCCCACTGGCTCGTCTGGTCCAGCAGATGACGCCAGGTGACGGCCCGCCCATGGACCCCGTCGAACTGCGGCAGCCCGACCCGCGCACGAACCGGCTCGTCCAGCTCCAGCAACCCGTCGTCATGAGCAACGCCCGCCACCAGCGCCAGCACGCTCTTCGTGGCGCTGTACGCCATCTCCACCCGCGCCGGATCCCCCCACGACGCGATCACCACACCCCGCCGCACGACGACCCCACTCGCGCCCCCGCCGTCCAGCAACGGCCCGATGACCTCCCGATGGGAGGCGTCGGCCACCTGCGCGTCGAGATACGCCGCCATGTCCCCCACCCCGGGCACCGACCGCTCCCCCTGCCGCCGAGCAGCCTCCGCCACACCCCCGGCGTCCACGCCCTCCCACGGATCCCCGAACCCGCCCGCCTCGTCCATATCCCCGCTCCCGTATCGCCGATTACTGGAAGTTGATCTGGTGAGGGTGTGTGGGGTCAACAGGGCAAGTGAAGATGCGCATCTGACCGCGCCCGACGTATACGCCGGTGGGGTCGTTCGCCCCCATCGCGTCCACGACTTCCCGGTCCTCAAGAGGCACCCACGTCAGCGAACCCCAGTCCCATTCCTGGTCACTGACGGTCAGCAGAGGACGCATGGGTGCCCCGCAGGAGCAGTCGATCCGGGCCGGGCCGGTGAGCCCCCACCGGGCGAAGCCGCCGACCTTCCAGCCCGGCGCGATGGACAGGTCGTGCGTATAGGTGAGTTCGTACGCGTCCTCTTCCGCGGCCGCGTCGATGAGGTCCTCCTCCCAGGCGTCGATCCTCTCCTGCACGCCCTCGCTCAACAGTTCGGGCCACTCGTGCTCAACGACCTGTTCCGGATGGAGCACGCAGGGATTCGGCACACATTCCGCCCGTCCCACGACGGCTGGCTCCGGGTTGTCCGTGAGGATGTCCCCCACCTCCTGCGACCGCCGCCATTTCAGCACCACATCCATGGTCCGATCTGTGCCGTGGACCTCGAACGGGCACCAGAAGACCTGGAGCAGATCGCATCCTTCGGGGCCGGTCAGGTCCGGGACGTCCCGGGTGAACAGCTGGGCCGCGGCAAGCAGGGGGATCGGGTCGTCGTCCCGCAGGTCCGGGAGGTGGAGGCCCTCCACAAGACCGGCGAGCGTTGCGCGTTCCGCCTCCGACGGCCCACGCGGCGAGTCCCTCCGCCACGCCTCGTCGAGGATCCGGCGCTCCAGCCGTACGTCGGACAGCAGCTCCCCGCGGCCCTTCTCATGGACGGCCTCGCACATGGGCCACGGCTCGTCGGCGGGCCAGAGGAGCGGCCCCGCCACCGAACTCTTATGCGGCTCCGGGGAGCCCGGCCGAGGGTGCAGACGAGTCGTCGTCCTGCGGTATTCGGCGAGTTCCGGAAACATCGCTTCGATATCGACCGGCCGCTCGGGCGTCGTGCGCGTCATGCGAACAGAGCCTCCCATGGGGTCGGCATCAGCAAGGGCCGGGGGCGTGCGTACTCCTTCGGTGGCGACAAAAGGGCGCATATCCGGCGAGTCGCCTAGGGTTCAGTCAGTACGACGTATCCGCCGCGAAGGGCACGCGCCATGAATCGCCTCGGTGTCCGGAGTTCCCGCGGTCTCGCGGCGTTCGCCGTGATGGCCGGGGGGATGGGGGTGATGGCGGGGACCGCCGTCACGGGGGTGGGTGGGGTGTTCGTGGGGGCGGGGGTGGTGGGGGTCGGGGGTGATCTGGTGATGCAGCGCACTGCGCCGGGGTTGATGGGGCGTCTGGGGCGGCTGCATGTCGGGGAGACACTGCGTTTCGAGTTGCGGTGTGTGCTGCTGCTTCTGCTGCTCGGGCGGATGCATGTGACCGGTCCGGTCGGGCTGGCGTCGGCGATGGCGCTGGTGCTGTGTCTGCTGGGCGGCCAGGCGCTGCATGCCGCGATATGCACGCTGATCCGGCGTCGGCGGCGGCTCGCGGTCGCGGCGCGCCATATCGATCTGCGCCGGCTGGGCATCAGCGACCGGCCGCCGCGGCGGCTGACCGAGTGGCCGGGGCTGCGGATGCTGGCGTACGAGGTGGCGGCGCTGGGCGGGCTGGGGGCGACGCTGGTCACCGGGGACGCCCGCTGGGTGGTGGCGGGGTTGACCGCGGCGGCCGGGGGGTGTGCGGTGACGGTGCTGGCGCTGCTGCCGTACCTCGTCGGGGCGCTCCGGCTGCCGGGCCCGGCGCGGGTGCTGGGCGAGGTGAACGCCTGGCTGGTCCGGCACCGGCCGGAGACGGTGCTCTACTTCTCGGGCCCGCGGGCGTCCGCGTACCAGGTCACCATGTGGCTCGAGACGGTGGCCGCGCTGCGCGCCCCGGCGCTGGTGATCGTGCGGGAGCGGCATCTGCTGGAGGTGCTGGCGCCGACCGCGCTGCCGGTGCTGTGCGTGCCGGACGGGACGCATCTGCGGAGGCTGGATCTCGGCAGTGTGCGGGTCGCGCTCTATCCGGCGAACGTCGGCGAGAACATCCATCTGCTGCGCGTCCCCACCATGCAGCACGTGTTCCTGGACCATGGCGACGGTCATGGCGACGACGACTCGGCCGCCGGAGTCGATCCGTACAGCAAGGTCTACGACCAGGTGTGGGTCGCGGGCCGGGCCGGGCGGCAGCGGTATGCGGAGGCGGCGGTCGGGGTCGAGGACGGGGACATCGTGGAGGTGGGGCGGCCGCAGCTGGACGGCCTCCGGGTCCAGGAGGACGACGACGTGCCCCTCCCCACCGTGCTGTACGCGCCGGGCCCCGCCTCGCCCGCGGGCCAAGGCGAGACGCTCGTACGGCGGCTGCTGGAGAGCGAGCCGCCGGTCCGGGTCCTCTACCGGCCGCACCCCGCAACCGACCGCCGGTCGGCCGCGCACCGGCGCATCGTCGCCCTGGTCGGCGCGGCGAACGAGCGGCGGGCAGGGCAGGCGGCGGACGAGCCCGAGGAGGCCGGGGCGCTGCGCGCCGAGGCCGCCCGCTGCCGGGCCGAGCTGACGCGACGTATCGCCGCGCTTCACGCACGGCTGCGCCCGGCCTACGCCGACGAGGCCATGCTCACCCGCGACAGCGCCGCGCCCGATCCGGCGGCGGTGGCCGAGGCCGGGGAGCTGGGCGAGCAGTGGCACCGGGCGCACTGGGCGGCCTCGCCGCCCTGGCTGCACCAGGTGGTGGAGGCGGACACCCCGGCGCTCCACTCCTGTTTCGACCAGGCGGATCTGCTGATCGGTGACCTCTCCGGCGTGGTCGCGGACTTCATCGCCACCCTCAAGCCGTACGCCCTCACCGATGCGGCGGGGCTCGACGCGCAGGAGTTCCGGCGGCAGCACACCGTGGCCCGCGCCGCCTACCTGCTCGGCCCGGAGGCCACCGAGGTGGAGGACCTCGTGCGGCTGCTGTTCGAGCCCGACCGGGACACGTTGCGCGCCGCCCGCCACGAGCTGAGGGCGTATCTGCTCGGCCCCACGGCCCCGCCGTCCCTCCAGCGCTTCAACGAGGCGGTCGACGCGCTCGCCGCGAAGGGCGAGGCGCTCATCCGGCTGCGCGAACTCCAGACGATCCGCGAGGGAGCCGAGGGAGCCGAGGGAGCATCCGATGCGCATCCGGCGACCGCACCGTGCCCGTGCGCTCCTTCCGCGCCGCCGCCCGCGAAGTGAACGGGTCGGCCGTGCCGTACGTCGAACCGGGGCACCCCGGACGCTGGTCCGTCACCCGCCGGCCGTACGACCCACACCCGTCCCTCACCCCCGGCCCCGACCATGAGCAGCCACCCAGCAGTCAGGAGCGATCATGGGAACGCAGCACGTCATAGCCGTCAGCCTCACCCAGGCGCCCACCGACGGCAGATGGGCCGCAGACGCACGGGCTGCCGACCGCACCCGCGGCAGCCACGGCGGCCCCCACCGCACCCGCCCGTCCGCGCCCCCCGGCGACGCCGCCTGAGCCCCATCTCACCCACGGAGTCCGCATGTTGCCGCGCACCCCTCGCCCCGGCCCGCGCCCCCGCGTCAGCGTGATCGTCCCCGCCCACAACGCCATGCCCGCCCTGACCCGTGCCCTCACCTCCGCGATGGAGCAGACCATAGGCATCGCCCGGCTGGAGATCATCGCGATCGACGCCGGATCGACGGACGGCACCGCCGCGGAGCTGGACCGGCTGGCCGCCGACTGCCCCGCGCTCAAGGTCGTCCACCAGGAGCCCGGCGGCGGTCCGGGCAGGCCCCGCAACACCGGACTCGACCTCGCCCGCGGCGAGTACGTGTTCTTCCTCGACGCCGACGGCCATCTGGGCCCCGACGCGCTGCGCCGCATGGTCGCCATGGCCGACCAGAACGGGACCGACGTCGTCCTCGGCAAGATGGCCTCCCCCACCGGCCGCGGCGTCCCCCGGGCGGTGTTCCGCCACAACCAGCTGCGCACCGATGTCGTCGGCTCGCACGCCTACTCCACGCTCGGCCCCTGGAAGCTGTTCCGCCGCTCCCTCATCGAACGGTTCCACCTGCGGTTCCCGGAGGACTGCCGCACCGACGAGGACCAGCCCTTCACCGCGGCCGCCTACCTCAACGCCTCCGCCATCTCCGTCGTCGCCGACTACGACTGCTACCACCTCACCCGCCGCGAGACGGCCGCGCGGAACCCCGCCCGCACCGGCCTCACCGACCGCATCGACGCCATCCGGCTGCTGTTCCAGACCGCCGCCCGCTACACCCAGCCCGGCCCGCGCCGCGACCATGTGATGCGGCGCCACATCCGCCGGGAGCTGTGCGGCGCGCTGCGCGCCCTGCCCCGCGAGGACGAGACGGAGGCGCGGACGCGGTTCCTCCCCGAGCTGCGCCGCTGGGCGACCGACCACTGCTCGGACGCGCTCTTCCGCACCCTCACCGCGCCCGAACGGCTGATGGTCCACCTGCTGCGCACCGGCCGCTTCGACGATCTGCTGACGGTCATCCGCGCCGCCAAGGAGGACGCGGGCCGCGGCCATCTGGTCGAGAAGGGGCGCGTGTACTGGCTGCACCCCTTCTTCCGCGACCCGGCGGCCGACGTCCCCGACGACTGCTTCGACGTCACCGACCGGCTGCCGGTCCGCCACCACCTCACCGGCGCGGCCTGGCACGGCGGCTCCACCCTGCGGGTCCGCGGCCGGGCCGAGGTCAAGGGCCTGGACGCCGGTCCCGAGGACCGCACGGAACTGGTGCTGCGCCACCGCGACGCCAAGGACGAACTGTGTGTGCCGGTCACGGCGGTGGACGAGGAGTCGGCAGACGAAAACGCGGCGGTCGGCGGGACGGTGAACCGGGAGTTCGCGGCGGACATCGACATCGCCACCGCCGACGACGGCGCCCCGCTGCGCCCCGGCGTCTGGGACGTGTTCCTCGACGTACGCGCCCAGGGCGTCAGCCGCACCATACGGTTCGGCAACCGCCACGACGAGGGGCTCGACATCGGCACCGCGCGCCGGGTGGTGGCCGCAGGCCCCGGTCAACGCGCCCGCGTCACGCCGTACTTCACCACCCCGTACGGCAATCTCTCCCTCGACATCGGCCCGGCCCCGCGCGGCGCGCCCTGCGAGGTGACCGAGGCGCTGTGGCATCCGTCCGACAAGGGCACGCTGGTCGTCGCCGGGCGGCTGCTGCCGCCGGGCACGCCGCCCCGCAACCGGGTGCTGCGGCTGCGGGCCGAGCACACCGACGGCCGCGTCCTGGACCACCCCGTGCGGTACGCGGCGGGACACCCGGCGGGCGCGTTCACCGCCCGGCTGCCGGTGCGCGACCTGGGCCGGGGCCGCTGGACGGTGACGCTCGCCCTCGTCGGCCGCGGCGACGGCCCGCCGCGCGCCGCGCCCGTACCGCCGCCCGCGCGGCTGCCCGGCACCCGCTGGCTGCGCCGGGGCCGTCCGTACTACGCCAAGCCGCTCACCGGTCGCGGGGAGACGACCCTGGAGCTGCGCATCGCCCCCGTGCGGCTCCTCGCCGCCGTCCGCAACCGCCTCGGCGGCCGCATCTGACCGACCGCATCTGACCGACCGCATCGGCGGCCGCAACTGACCGCCCCTCACCCGCCGATACGGGCCCGGGCCCGCCGCAACCGGCGCCGCACCCCGGCGGCGACCTTGATGGGCGCCACCTCCAGGGCGAGGGCCGGGGCCGCTCGCCAGGTGAGCGGTTTGGCGTAGTACGGACGGCCGAAGCGGAACCAGCGGATCCCGGCCAGCCGCCCCAGAGAGGGCACGACGATGGTGCGGCCCTCCAGGACCAGCGTCAGGGTCCAGCGGCCCGCCGCCAGCCGTCCGACGGGCAGCCGGGCGGTGAAGGCGCCGGAGGCGCCGCCCGGTTCGAACCGCGCCGCGACCTCGCGCACCGCGCCCGTCCCGCTCTCGGCGCGCAGCCGCAGCGCCCCGCCGTAGCGGGAGCGGGCGGCGGCCTCGCCGGTCAGCCGCCCGCCGACGATCAGGACGCCCTTCCTGGCGCCGTGCCAGGCGGTCCGGGTCACCCGGCAGGGGGCCTCCCGGGAGGGGGCGTGGGCGACCTCGCCGACGTCGAGCGAGAGATTGCCGTACGGGGTGATGTACGGGACCACCACCACGGGTTCGCCCCGCGGCGTCATGACGGCGCGCCGGGGCGGCCGGACGGCACCGTCCTGCGCTCCCTCTGTGCGGTGGCTGCCGAACCGCACGATGCGGCTGACGCCCTGGGCGCGGACGTCGAGGTAGATGTTCCACAGGCCGCGTGCCAGCGGTGCGCCGCCGTCCGCGGTGGCCGGGTCGATGTCGGCGGTGAAACCGGACGGGTGCGGTGTGGTGGGCACCCGGACCTCGGGCCGGTCGGACTCGTACGCGCGCAGGATGACGTCGGTGCCCGGATCGATCGCGTCGATGCCTTCGATGGCGGCGTGGCCGGTCAGCCGCAGCACTCCGCCGTGCCAGCGCGCCGTATCGAGGCGATGGCGGACCGGCAGCCGGTCCGTGATGTCGAAACAGGCGTCGGGGACGTCGGCGGTGTGGTCGCGGAAGAAGGGGTGGAGCCAGTAGACGCGGCCCTTGTCGACCAGATGGCCGCGGCCCGCGTCCTCCTTGGCGTTGCGCGCGACCGTCAGGACGTCCTCGAAGCGGTCGGTGCGCAGCAGATGGACCAGGAGCCGGTCCGGGGCGTCGATCCGCTGGAAGATGGTGTCGGTCACCCAGGTCCGCGCCCACTCCCGGAACTCGGGGAAGAAGCGCTCGCGCGCGTCCCGTTCGCTCTCGCGGGGCAGCAGCCCCCGCAGCGGGCCGCACAGCTCCCACTCGACGTGGCGGCGCATGATCTGGTCCCGTCGGGGGCCCGGTTCGAGGTAGCGGGCCACGGTCTCGAAGCACAGCCGGATGCCGTCCATGCGGTGGGCGAGGTCGGACGCGGTGAGGGTGAGGTTGCTGCGGTTCTCGCGGTAGCGGACGTAGTAGCAGTCGTAGTCGGCGACGACGGATATGCCGGAGGCGTTGAGGTAGGCGGCCGCGGTGAACGGCTTGTCCTCACAGTTGCGGTAGGGCGGGAAGCGCAGCCGCAGCCGCTCGATGAGGGAGCGCCGGAAGAGCTTCCAGGGGCCCAGGGTCAGATAGGCGTGGGAGGAGAAGATGTCGGTGCGCGGCTGGTTGTGCGAGAAGACGGCCCGGGGCACGGCGCGTCCGCCCACCGAGGCGATCCTGCCGAGCACCACGTCGGTGCCGTTGTCGTCGGCCATGGCCACCATGCGGCGCAGCGCGTCCGGCCCCAGGTAGTCGTCGGAGTCGAGGAAGAACACGAAGTCGCCCCGCGCGCGGTCCAGTCCGGTGTTGCGGGGGCTGCCCGCGCAGCCGGAGTTCGCCTGGTGGACGACGTGCAGTGCGGGGCACGCGCGGGCGAGCCGCTCCAGCTCCTCGCCGGTGCCGTCGGTCGAGCCGTCGTCCACCGCGATGATCTCGATCCGGTCCAGGCCGAGGGTCTGGTCCATCGCGGAGGTGACGGATCGGGTCAGCTCCGGCATGGCGTTGTAGGCGGGAATGATCACGCTGACGCGCGGCGGGCACACTGCGGACGCAGACATGGCGGTTCTCCGGGATCGACGGCCGACGGGATCAGTCGCGGTCGGGGGCGCGGTCGGGGGTCCGGTCGGGAAAGGCGCGGGTGGGCTCCACGGCGTGCGGGGGCAGTCCGCCGCCGTGCCCGGAGGCGAGGTGCCGCGACGGCACCGTACGGCTCTCCGGCCGCCGCTGCGCGACGGGCGGCAGGGGCTGCGCGGTGACGTCCTCGCCCAGCATGAGGGTCCGTACGACGCGCTCCGCCGCGTGCCCGTCGTCGTACGGGCAGAAGCGGGCCCGGAACGCGGCGCGCAGCGCGGCCGACTCGGCGTCGCACCACCGCCCCTCGCGGAACACGGCGACCAGTTCGTCCAGGGTGCGGGCCACCGGGCCCGGGGTCTCGCCGGGGCGGCCCGACAGCAGGTCGAAGTAGACACCGCGCGCGGCCCGGTAGGTGTCCCAGTCGTCCGCGTAGATCACGATGGGCCGGTCGAGCAGGGCGTAGTCGAACATGATCGACGAATAGTCGGTGATCAGCGCGTCGGCGGCCAGGCACAGCTCCTCGATCCGCGGATGGCGCGACACGTCCCGCACCAGCCCCGCCTCGTCCAGTTCGCGCAGCGCCGCCGACGGCCGGTACGAGTAGTGCGCCCGCACCAGGAGCGTGGTGCCCGGGCCCAGGGCGCGGCTGACCCGCTCCAGATCCAGCCGGGGGATGAACCCCTTCTGGTAGTCGCGGATCGTGGGGGTGTAGAGAACGGCGGTGTGGCCCTCCGGGACGCCGAGCCCGGCGCGGGCACGCCGCACGTCGTCCGCGGAGGCCGAGACCAGCACGTCGTTGCGCGGATATCCGTATTCCAGCAGCCGGTAGGAGGCGGGGTAGACCCGTTCCCACACCTCGCTGGAATGCGGATTGGAGGAGAGGGCGACGTCCCAGCGGTCGATGCGCTTGAGGAGGTTCCCGAAGCTCATTCCTCCCGCCGCGGCGGGATAGTGCTGCTGGTCCAGGCCCATGCATTTGAGCGGTGTGCCGTGGAAGGTCTGGAGGTGCACCGTGCCGGGCCGCTTGACGACGTCGTTGGGGAAATTGACGTTGTTGATGAGATAGGCGGCGCGGGCCACGGTCCGGTAGAAGTCCCGGGTTCCGGTGACGACGTAGTCGACGTCCTCCGGAAGCGAGTCGATCTCCGACTTCTTGACCACCCACACCCCGCGGATGTGCGGCGCCAGTTCCCGGGCCTTGTAGTAGATCGCCGCCGGGTTGCAGAGCACTCCGCGGCCCCAGTACGCGCTGTAGACGGCCAGGTTGGGGTCGACCGGGCGCTGCCGGTGGGCCCGGTACAGGGCCCGTTTGCCCCGTACGGCCAGCGCCGCGCGGGCCATCCGCTTGGCCTTGCGGGCCCCCGACACGGCCCGCGTCGCCATCTCGTGCTCCCGGTAGCGGGCGAACGAGCCACGGGCCAGCGCCGCGAAGCGCCACTCGGCCCCGGCGGGCGGCGTGAAGCCGTCCGGGAGGTGGGTGCGGTACCAGGAGGCGGCCCGGCGGAAGAAGCGGGGCCGGTCGGCCGTCGCCACCCGGGAACGGCGGTCCAGGCAGAACAGGAAATGGGAGACGGCCCGTTCGAAGAGCAGGCACCGCACCGGACTCAGGTGCGGATGTTCGTCGAGGAAGGCGAAGAGCCGGGCGTACTGGTCGAATATGACGAAGTGTTTCTCGCCGGGGCTTCCCGTACTGGCCCCGACCCGGCGCTGGCGGTATTCCAGCCCGACCAGATCCACGCAGGCGATGCGCCGCGCGGTCAGCATCGTCAGATACGACAGCAGCGCATCCTCGTAGATTCCCTCGCTGAACGCGAAACCGTGGCCGGTGTAGAAGGCGCGGCGGTAGACCCGGTTGGACGACATCGCGAAGATCCGCAGGAATTCGGGGCGCTCCAGGACGGAGAACACATCGGTGCCCGCCGAGTTCAGCAGCTCCCCGAAGACGCTGGGTGCGCTGCGCCCGGACCAGTAGGTGCGCACATGGTTGAAGTAGAGGATGTCCGGGTCCTCGTTGAGGGCGAGCCGTTCGGCGAGCCCCTCCAGGGTGCCGGGCGCGAGGGTGTCGTCCCCGTCGAGGAACAGCAGATAGTCGCCGGTGGCGTGGTCGACCCCGGCGTTACGGGCCTGGCCGGGGCCGGAGTTGACGGGCTGGTGCACGGGCACCACCCGGCTGTCGCGGGCCGCGCAGGCGTCGATGATGGCGCCGCAGTGGTCCGGCGAGCAGTCGTCGACGGCCACCACCTCCAGGTCGCGGAACGACTGCGTCAGCACGGAGTCCAGGCAGCTCTGGAGATAGCCCTGCACTCGGTAGGCGGCGATGACGATGCTGAAGCGGGGCATGCGGCTCCTCGGGACGCGACGGCGGATCGAGGCGCGAAGCGCTCACTGACTCACCACCGTAGGGTCGTACGTCCTGATATGCCCGATAAGCCCATGGACGGGCGGCCAAGCGGGTGAAGCCGGGGAATCGCTGCGAAGTCATGAACACGGCATCTGTACGATCTTCGAGTCACGTGATCTTCGGGGGAAACAATGACGAATGCCGACCACGCCGTGCTGAGCCCACTGAGGGCGGACGATCCACGGGAGGTCTCCGGCTACCAGCTGCTCGCCAGAGTCGGCGAGGGCGGAATGGGCTCGGTGTATCTGTCCCGTACACGGGGCAACCAACCGGTCGCGCTCAAGGTCATCCGGCGTGAGTTCGCGCAGAACGATGACTTCCGCCGCCGCTTCGAACAGGAAGTCACCGCCGCCCGCCGGGTGCAGGGCTACCACATCGTGCCGGTGGTCGATCATGACACCAGCGGTGAACTGCCCTGGCTCGCCTCCGCTTACGTCCCCGGGCTCGCGCTCGACGACGCGCTCGGCCGTTACGGCCCACTGTCGATGCCCGCGGCGTTCCAGCTCATCGGCTGCACGGCGCAGGCGCTGCACGCGGTGCACGCCGCGTCCGTCATCCACCGCGATCTCAAGCCCAGCAACATCCTGCTGAGTTCGAACGGCCCGTTCGTGATCGACTTCGGCATCGCCCGGGCGGCCGACGCCACCCAGCTCACCCGCAGCGGCGGATTCATCGGCACACCGCAGTACATGTCGCCGGAGCACGCCTTCGGCAAGCCGGTCACCGCGGCCACCGACATCTTCGCGCTCGGCCTGATCGCCGCGGTGGTGGCCACCGGCCGCCACCCGTACGGGGACGGCGCGGGGATCTCCATCGCCGCGCAGATCGCCAACACCGCTCAGCAGCCGCCGGACCTGAGCGGCTATCCGGACGAGCTGCGGCCGCTGCTGGAGCGGTGCCTCGCGGCGGACCCGGAGCAGCGGCCCACGCCCGCCGAGCTGACCGAGCTGTGCCGCCAGGGCGCGGGCCGTGAGCTGCGCGACTTCTCCGGCTGGCTGCCCGCGCCGATCACGGAAGAGATCGCGCGGCGGGAGCGTGCGGCTCAGCAGCCGCCGCGGCCCGCGCAGCCGCCGATGCCCGCCCACACCCCGACTCAGACGCCGACGCAGACGCCCACGTACGCACCCGCTTATGCCCCCACGCAGGCGCCCGCGCCGCCCGCGCACCACCCCATCGCGTCCGCCCCGACACAGGCCGCCGCCCAGCCGTCGCTGGGCGGCTACCCGGCCCCGCCGACGCGGAGCGACAGCGGCCGCGGCAAGGGCCGGATGCTGGCGGTCGGCGGGGGCGCGCTGGCGCTGATCATGGTCGCAGTGGCGGCGTATGTGTTCACCCAGGGGGACGACAACAAGGGCGCGGAGCAGAACAAGGCCGACGGCAAGCACACGGCCCAGCCGCAGCACCCCGACAAGGCCGAAAAGACCCCGAGCCCGAAGGCGTCGGCCCCCTCGTCCGATGCCCCCGCGCCCCGGACCGCCTACACCCCGATCTACCAGAACAAGACCCTGCAACTGCGGGCGCCCGACCACTTCGGCCCGACCACCGACTTCGACCTCGATCAGCCCAAGGTGGACGTCGCCGGGGGCCTCGCCTCCGACGTGCAGGACATCTCCATGTTCGTCAACGAGTTCAGGGCCGGGGAGGCGATGGCCAAGAGCCCCGGCACCACCCCGAAGGAGTGCGAGGAGGCGGTGACGACGGACCCGCTGGAAGACACTCTGGACCCGAGTGATCTGATCGATGAACAGCTCATCGCCAAGGGCGACCGACTGTGCATGGTCACGTCCAGCGGCAATCTCGCGATGCTGAAGATCACCGCCGTCATCCCACCCGAGGACGACTCCGACATCCCCAGCTACAGCACCTCGGTGACGCTCTGGAAGCGCGCCTCATAGCCAACGCACCGTACGCCGAAGGGGCGGTCAGTGGCCGATGGCCACCGACCGCCCTTTCCCGGTGTCTCAGCTATGCGTACGCAGCAGGGTGCGCATCGTCCGCATCGCCACCGACAGGTTCGCCAGGTCGAACGTCTCCGACGACTGGATCTCGTCCAGTGTGGTCCGCGCCCGCTGGAGGATCGCGGCGTTCTTCTGCTCCCAGGCCTTGAACCGCTGCTCCGGCGTCGAACCGCCGTTGCCGACCGACAGGACGTCGGAGGTGAGGGCGGCCTGGGCCGCGTACAGGTCCTCACGGATGGAGACGCGGGCCATGGACTGCCAGCGGTCGGCCCGCGGCAGCTCGATGATGCGGTCCATCAGCTGGCTGATCGACAGCCGGTCGGCCAGGTCGTAGTAGACCTCGGCGACCGCGAGCGGATCCTTGCCGGTGCGGTCCGCGATGGCGACGATGTCCAGCGTCGGGAAGGCGGACGAGAAGCCCGCCACCCGGGTGGCCAGATCGTCGGGGACACCGGCGGCGGTCAGCTCGTCGTGGATGCGCTGGTACCACTCGATGTCGCCGCCGCGCAGCAGCTTGGGCAGCTGCGCCCGCACCGCGGCGACCCGCTCCGCGAAGAAGTCGATCGTCCCGGCCAGCTCCAGCGGCTGCGGCCGGTTGTTGAGCAGCCAGCGGGTGCCGCGCTCGACGAGCCGCCGCGAGTGCAGCCGCATCCGGGTCTGGAACTCGGCGGCGACGACCGTGTCCAGCGACTCGACCTCGTCCCAGATCTCCCCCAGCTCGAAGATCGCCCGGGCCGCGGTCTGGGCGCGCACGACCTCCTCGGTGGAGGCCCCGGTCTCCTCCCGCATGCGGTGCAGGAAGGTCGTACCGGCGGTGTTGACGGTGTCGTTGACCAGCACCGTGGTGATGATCTCGCGGCGCAGCGCATGCCCGTCGACGTGCTCGGGGAAGGTCTGGCGCAGCGCCTGCGGGAAGTAGGCGTGCAGCAGCCGCTGGAGGTACGGGTCGTCGGGCAGGTCCGTGCCGATCAGCTCGTCCGCCACGGTGATCTTGACGTAGGCGAGCAGCACGGCCAGCTCGGGCTGGGTCAGTCCGCGTCCGGCGGTCAGCCGCTCGCGGATGACCCGGTCGGCGGGCAGGAACTCCAGCCCGCGGTCCAGCCGTCCCTCGCGCGACAGCCGGCGCATCAGCCGCTGGTGGGCGTGGAGCAGGCTGGGGGCCTGGGCGCCGGAGATGGCGAGGGCCACGTTCTGCGCGTAGTTGTTGCGCAGCACCAGCGCGCCGACCTCGTCGGTCATCTCGGCCAGCAGCTTGTTGCGCTGCTTGACCGTCATGTCCCCCTCGGTGACCAGCGCGTTGAGCAGGATCTTGATGTTCACCTCGTGGTCGGAGGTGTCCACCCCGGCGCTGTTGTCGATCGCGTCGGTGTTGATCCGGCCGCCGTTGGTGGCGAACTCGATGCGGCCGAGCTGGGTCAGGCCCAGGTTGCCGCCCTCGCCGACGACCTTGGCCCGCAGGTCCTGGCCGTCCACCCGGATCGCGTCGTTGGCCTTGTCGCCGACGTCGGCGTGCGATTCGGTGGACGCCTTCACGTACGTACCGATGCCGCCGTTCCACAGCAGGTCGACCGGGGCCTTGAGGATGGCCTTCATCAGGTCGGCCGGGGTCATCTTGGCGACCTTGGTCTCGATGCCGAGCGCGGCCCGCACCTGCGGGGTGATCTGGATGGCCTTGGCCGTACGGGGGTGGATGCCGCCGCCCGCCGAGATCAGCTCGGTGTCGTAGTCCTCCCAGGACGAGCGCGGCAGCTCGAACAGCCGGCGGCGCTCGGCGTACGAGGTGGCCGCGTCCGGGTTGGGGTCGATGAAGATGTGCCGGTGGTCGAAGGCGGCGACCAGCCGGATGTGCTCGCTCAGCAGCATGCCGTTGCCGAACACGTCACCGGACATGTCGCCGACGCCGACGACCGTGAAGTCCTCGCTCTGGGTGTCGTGGTCCAGCTCGCGGAAGTGCCGCTTGACGGACTCCCAGGCGCCGCGCGCGGTGATGCCCATGCCCTTGTGGTCGTAACCCGCGGAACCGCCGGAGGCGAACGCGTCGCCGAGCCAGAAGCCGTACGACTGGGCGACCTCGTTGGCGATGTCGGAGAAGGTCGCGGTGCCCTTGTCGGCGGCGACGACCAGGTAGGTGTCCTCCCCGTCGTGCCGGACGACGTCCTTCGGCGGCTCGACCTGGCCGCCGACCATGTTGTCGGTGATGTCGAGCAGACCGGAGATGAAGGTCTTGTAGCAGCCGATGCCCTCGGCCAGCCAGGCGTCCCGGTCCACCGACGGATCCGGCAGCCGCTTGCCGACGAATCCGCCCTTGGCGCCGACCGGCACGATGACCGTGTTCTTCACCATCTGCGCCTTGACCAGGCCCAGGATCTCGGTGCGGAAGTCCTCACGCCGGTCGGACCAGCGCAGGCCACCGCGCGCGACCTTGCCGAAGCGCAGGTGCACACCCTCGACGCGCGGCGAGTACACCCAGATCTCGTACGCCGGGCGGGGCGCGGGCAGATCGGGCACGGCCTGCGGGTCGAGCTTGACCGACAGGTAGTCGTGCGGCTCGCCGTTCCCGTTCTTCTGGAAGTGGTTGGTGCGCAGGGTGGCCTTGATGAGGGTGAGGAACGAGCGCAGGATGCGGTCCTCGTCGAGCGAGGCCACCTGGTCCAGCGCCGCGTCCAGCTCCTCCATCAGGGCGTCGGTCAGCTCCAGCCCCGCCCGCTGCCGCTCGGGCGACATCCGGGCCTCGAAGAGGGAGACCAGCAGCCGGGTGGTGTGGACGTTGTTACGGAGGGTGTCCTCCATGTACGACTGGCTGAAGGTGGAACCGGCCTGCCGCAGGTACTTGGCGTACGCGCGCAGCACCATGGCCTGCCGCCAGTCCAGCCCCGCGCCCAGCACCAGCTGGTTGAAGTTGTCGCTCTCGGCCTGGCCGGTCCACACCGCGGCGAACGCGTTCTGGAAGCGCTCACGGGCGTCGTCGGCGAGGGCCTCACCCTCGCGCAGCGGCAGCCGCAGCCCGAAGTCGTAGATCCAGGCGGTGGTCTTGTCCGCGCAGCGCAGCTCGTACGGGCGCTCGTCGACCACCTCGACGCCGAGCGTGTTGAGCACCGGCAGCACGGCCGACAGCGACACCTGGCCGCCCGCCCGGTAGATCTTGAATCGGCGCTCGGCGTGGGCCGCGCCGACCGGCTCGTACAGGCTGAGCGCGAAGTCCTGCTTGCTGCCCTCGGCGGTCAGCCGCTCCACGTGCTGGAGGTCGGCGACGGCGCCGCGCGGCGTGTGGTCGGCCTTGTACCCCTCGGGGAAGGCGTGCTGGTAGCGGCGCAGCAGCTCGGCGGCGCGCTCCTCGCCCACCTCCGACACCAGGGCCTCGGAGAAGCCGTCGGCCCACGAGCGGGCGGCGTCGACCAGCCGGTTCTCGATGCGCTCGACATCGGCGTCGGTCAGGTCGGGCAGCTCCGTACCGGGCTGGACGCGGACCACGAAGTGCAGCCGCGACAGCACCGACTCGGTGTGCAGGGCGGTGAAGTCCACCGGCGGGCGGCCGCTCAGCTCCTCCAGCAGGATGTCGGTCAGCCGCAGCCGCACATCGGTGGTGAAGCGGTCGCGGGGCAGGTAGACCAGCGCCGAGTAGTAGCGCCCGTACTCGTCCTGCCGCAGGAACATCCGCAGCCGGCGCCGCTCCTGGAGGTAGAGCACGCTGGTGACGATCGAGCGGAGCTGGTCGACCGGGGTCTGGAACAGCTCGTCGCGCGGGTAGGTCTCCAGGATCTGGAGCAGGTCCCGGCCGTCGTGGCTGTTGGGCCCGAACCCGGCGCCCGCCAGCACCTCGTCCACCTTGCGCCGGATGACCGGGACCCGGCGCACCGACTCGGTGTACGCGGCGGACGAGAACAGCCCCAGGAAGCGGCGCTCGCCGATCACATTGCCCTCGGCGTCGAACTTCTTCACGCCGATGTAGTCGAGGTACGACGGCCGGTGGACGGTGGCGCGGCTGTTGGCCTTGGTGAGGACCAGCAGCTTGTGCTCGCGGGCCTTGGCGCGGGCGTCGGCCGGCAGCCGATTGAACGACGGCGACACCGGGGCGGCCCCGGTGTGGGCGCTCTCGTCGGTGTCCTGGTGGGCCGGGTCGGACCGCAGGATGCCGAGGCCCGTGCCGGGCACCGCGCTCAGCACGTCCTCCTCGCCACCGGCCTCGGTGGGCGCTTGGGTCAGCTCGTACTCGCGGTAGCCGATGAAGGTGAAGTGGTCGTCGGAGAGCCAGCGCAGCAGCTCACGGGCCTCCTCGACCTCCTGGTCGCGCACCTCGGCGGCCTTGGGCTCCGCGGGCAGCTCCTCGGCCAGCCGCAGCGCCGACTGGCGCATCTTGTCCCAGTCCTCGACGGCCTCGCGGACATCGGACAGGACGCGCAGCAGGTCGGCGGTGATCTGCTTGAGGTCGCCGCGGTCGGTCTCCCGGTCGATCTCGACGTGGATCCAGGACTCGACGACGGCGTCGTGCGGCAGGTCCTCGCGGGCCTTGCGGTCGTACGAGGCGTCCAGCAGCTCGATCAGCTTGCCGGTGATGTCACGGCGCACGACCACCTGCGGGTGGATCACCACATGGATGCCGCGCCCCTGGCGGGTCAGCTCATTGGTCACCGAGTCGACCAGGAACGGCATGTCGTCGGTGACCACCTCGACCACCGAATGGCTGCACGTCCAGCCGTGCTCCTCGACGGTCGGCGTGTGCACCCGAACGTTCGCCGTGCCCTGGGGGCGCGCCTCGGCAAGCCGGTAGTGCGAGAGTGCCGCACCGAAGACGTCGACCGGGTCACGGTCCGCGAGGTCCTCGGGTGGCGTGTGCAGGTAGTAGTGCTGGAGGTATGCGGTCAGGGTCTCCGGGCCCGGGCCCTGTACCGGTGGATGCCCCCCGGCAGGGCTGTTCTCAGCGACCCGGGCGGCCCGTGCGAGCAGCTCGGCCTTGGCTTCGTCCAGCTTGGTCTGCATGTCCTCTGGCTCCTGTCGCGCGCCGTTGCGTGACATAGGTGGCGGTGGCATGACGCCGCGACTCGGGATGTCCGGTCACGTACGACGGTATGCCGGATCGGGAGAAGGCCGCGGCGTACTCGGCCGTAAGTGACCAAGACCCCACGCGGCGTCGACCAGCGACAGCGGCTCCGGCCCGGAGGCGCCCCGGGCTGGGAGCGAGGGCCTCCTTGCCCCCGTGGACTATCGCGCTGATCACGCAGTAAGGCTATCGCTCCTCCCCAGGGGCTCGTCATGAGCCGTTCGTGTACAAAACCCGGCGCCGATGTTTGACGACACCGGACAGCCGGGGAGCGTGCGCCGCCACCCGATGCGCTCTTGGCAAACCTCTGGTGCGGATGCAGGGTGACATCGTCGGTGGTAAGCGTGGAAACGTGGAGGTGGGCGGCATGAGCAGCACGGCTGCGACTGCGAAGATCCTGCTGGTGACCGGGGACGCGGCCGAGTCCCTGGAGGTGCTCTACCCGTACCAGCGCCTGCGCGAGGAAGGCTACGACGTACACATCGCGGCCCCCTCCCGCAAAACGCTGCGCTTCGTGGTGCACGACTTCGAGGAGGGCTACGACACCTACACCGAGAAGCCCGGCTACAGCTTCCCCGCCGACCTCGCCTTCTCAGAAGTCGACCCGGGACAGTACGCCGCCCTGGTGATCCCGGGCGGCCGGGCCCCGGAATACCTGCGCAACGACCCGGAGCTGCGCAAGATCTGCAAGGCGTTCTTCGACGCCGACAAGCCGGTGGCACAGATCTGCCACGGCCCGCTGCTGACGGCGGCGGTCGGCGCGCTGACCGGGCGGCGGGTGACCTCGTATCCGGCGCTGGAGCTGGACATGCAGGCGGCGGGGGCGACGTTCCAGGACACGGAGGTCGTGGTGGACGGCACGCTGGTGTCGTCGCGGGCGTGGCCGGACCATCCGGTGTGGATGCGGGAGTTCCTGGCGGTGCTGCGGACGAAGGCGCCGGTGGTGTGAGCGCTTGGTGCGGCTGACAGTTTCTGATATCTGTCAGCCGCTACCTGCCAGCTGATACCTGCTAGCTGATACCCGCTGACTGTCAGCCGTCAGCTGCTGGCTGCCAGCTGATAGCCGCTAGCTGTCAGCCAGCGCCTCGGCCTCTCGTACGGCCTCCTCCAGGGTGTCGACCACCGGCACCCCGGCGGACAGCAGACTGGCCCGGCTGTGCGAGCCGCCCGTGTAGAGCACCGCCCGAGCCCCCACGTGCTGGGCCGCCACCGCGTCGTCCACCGCATCGCCGATCACCACGACCCGCTGCGGCGGCACCCTCTCCAGCGCGGCGAGGTGCCGCACCATCTGCTCGGCCTTGCCGGTGGTGCTCTCCCCGATGCGGCCGTCCACGCGGACGAAGTGGCGCTCGATGCCGTGCGTACGCACCAGGGGCATCAGGTTCTCGTGCGGCGCCAGCGAGCACAGCGACTGGGTGAGCCCCGCCGACTGCCACTCCACGAGCAGCTCCCGGGCGCCGAGCGCCAGCCCCGCGCTCTCGGCCAGCGCCCAGTAGTGCCGGTGGAAGGCCTCGTCCATGACCTCCCACTCCTCGTCGGTGGGCAGCCGCCCCATCAGCCGCTCGTAGAAGAGCGGGACCGGTACGCAGTACAGCTCCCGGTAGCGCTCCAGCGTGATCGGCGGCAGGCCGATCTCCCCGAACGAGGCGTTCGTCGCCTGGATCACGACGTCGATGTCGTGGAAGAGCGTGCCGTTCCAGTCCCACACGATGTGCGTCACGTGGTTCGTCCCCATCCCTCGACGGTAAGGCCTACTCGATGAGATTGGGGATCTCCTGGGTGGCGTACCACATCAGCTCGTGGTCCTCCGCGCCGTCCACCGTGAACTGCGCGTCGTCGTCCCCGAGGTCCGCCGCGCCCAGCGCGTCGGCCGCCGCGGCGACGTCCCGCTCGGCGTCGTCGGCGTCCAGGTGCACCGCCGCGGCCTCGGCCAGCCGTACGGCGGCGGCGATCCGCACCTCCCCCAGCGCGGACTGGTCCAGCCCCCGGTCCGGATCGGCGACCGCCTGCCCGTCGGGCACGTCCAGGGCCACCACCACGCGCCGCCGCGGCACCTGCCGGTCCACGGCGAGCAGCCGCAGGGACGCCTGCGCGGCCCGGCTGAGCGCGGCGTACTCCAGCTCCTCGATGTCGTCCGACACGTACCACTCGCGCAGCGCGGGCGTCACGGCATACGCGGTCAGCGGTCCCGGCCCCAGTTCTCCCGTCTTGTGCGCCTCGGCGAGACCGGAGAGAGTCAGGGGGACGTAGACGCGCATGGGCCGCCGCTTTCACGAGACATCAGGTCCCGCCAGCATACGTTCGGCGCTGCCGCTTTGAGGGCTTCGATTCACGTCCGGCCGCCTCAGCGGCGTGGTTGCCCGAGGGCACCGGGCTTTCGCACGACGGCTCGCGGAGGCCCAGCCGAGCGCGCAGGCCCCGACGCCCGGACCGCGGCAGCTCGGTCAGCCGGGGCTGCCGGTCCCCGTTCGGGGTATTTCCGGGGGCCTGCGGGCCGGGGCTCGTCCGCCGTCCCGTATGCCGCCACCAGTCCTTCCACCGGATCGATTCCCCCGGATAGGTGAAGGCCCCGGCCGGGTCCGGGCGCCCGGTGACGGGCGTTGCGGGTGGTGGAAACGCGTCGGTAGAAGTCTCCCCGACAGGAAGCTACTGCCCGGTATTTCCCGGGCCCGGCAGAGACGGCGAGACGCATGCACGAGATCACCCGGACGACGACGCGGACCGACCGGGGCGCGGCGGGCACCGCCGCACGGCGCCGGAGCGGTGGGGCCGGGGGCCGTGGCGGGCCGCCGGGGCGCCGCGATTCCCGGCGGCCGGGCGGCGCCACCGTACGGCGGCCGGACAGCGCGCCCGGCGGCGCGACCGGCGGCGCGACCGCCTTACGGCCCGGCGCCCACACCTCACCCGGCCCCCACACCGCGACGCGGCCAACCGGCGGCGGCCCGGCCCGGCGCGCGGCGACCGTCTCGCGTACGGCCGCCCTCGCCGCCGTACAGCGCGAGCGGGACCGGCTGCCCCACTACTGGTTCGCGCACCGGCTGCTGCTCACCCTCAGCGGCCAGCGCCCCGTCCACACCCTGCTCGGGCACGCCCTCCCGGACGCCTACGACCAACTGATCGCGCTCGCGCCCCGAGCACCACTGCGTCCCGCCGCCGGGTGCGCCGCACCCGTCGTACGGCGCTGCGGGGAGTACCGGCCGCGGCACGGGGTGATCGAGGCGTTCGCCCGGGTCGCCTCGGCCGACCGACTCAGCGCGCTCGCGTTCCGGCTGGAGCTGGGCGCCGACGCCCGCTGGCGCTGCGCCGCCGTCGACCTCGGCCCGCTGGTCACATGAGAAGGCCGGGGCACCGTGCGGTCGCACGGTGCCCCGGCCTTCTCGCGTAACTCCGCTGCGCGCTACTTCTTACGGCGGCGGCCGCCCTTGTTGGCCTTGCGCCGCTCCGCGCGGGTCAGCCCGTCGGCCTCGGAGCGCGGCGCGGGCGGGGTCTCACCGTTGGTGAAGTCGCCTTCCACGATGCCGCCCTCGCCATCGACCGTCGGGGCCGAGAAGTGCAGCCGGTCCGGCCGCTGGGGGGCCTCCAGGCCCTTGGCGTGGATCTCGGGACGCCCCGAGGACGCGCCCGCCGGGACCGCGTCCTGCACGTCCTTGTCCAGCGTGGCCTTGGCCTCCGCGTCCTCGACCGGAACCTCCTCGACCTGCTGCTCGACCTGGACCTCCAGGTTGAACAGGTAGCCGACCGACTCCTCCTTGATCCCCTCCATCATGGCCTGGAACATGTCGAAGCCCTCGCGCTGGTACTCGACCAGCGGGTCCTTCTGGGCCATCGCGCGCAGCCCGATGCCCTCCTGGAGGTAGTCCATCTCGTAGAGGTGCTCGCGCCACTTGCGGTCCAGCACGGACAGCACGACGCGCCGCTCCAGCTCGCGCATGATCTCGGAGCCGAGCTGCTCCTCACGGGCCTCGTACTGCTGGTGGATGTCGTCCTTGATGGCCTCGGCGATGAACTCGGCGGTGATCCCGGCGCGGTCGCCGGTCTCCTCCTCCAGCTCGTCGACGGTCACCTCGACCGGGTAGAGCTGCTTGAACGCGCCCCACAGCCGGTCCAGGTCCCACTCCTCGGCGAAGCCCTCGACGGTCTCCGCCTGGATGTACGCGTCGATCGTGTCGTCCATGAAGTGGCCGACCTGCTCCTGGAGGTCCTCGCCCTCCAGGACGCGGCGGCGCTCACCGTAGATGACCTCGCGCTGCCGGTTGAGGACCTCGTCGTACTTCAGGACGTTCTTACGGGTCTCGAAGTTCTGCTGCTCGACCTGCGACTGGGCGGAGGCGATGGCGCGGGTGACCATCTTGTTCTCGATCGGCACATCGTCGGGAACGTTGGCCATGGCCATCACGCGCTCGACCATCTGCGCCTTGAACAGCCGCATCAGGTCGTCGCCGAGCGAGAGGTAGAAGCGGGATTCGCCGGGGTCGCCCTGACGGCCGGAACGGCCGCGCAGCTGGTTGTCGATGCGGCGCGACTCATGGCGCTCGGTGCCCAGCACATACAGCCCGCCGAGGTCCTTGACCTCCTCGAACTCGGCCTTGACCGCGGCCTCGGCCTTCTCCAGGGCGGCGGGCAGCGCGGCCGCCCACTCCTCGGAGTGCTCCACCGGGTCGAGACCGCGCTGGCGCAGCTCGGCCTCGGCGAGGTCGTCGGGGTTGCCGCCGAGCTTGATGTCCGTACCACGGCCGGCCATGTTCGTCGCGACCGTGACGGCGCCCTTGCGGCCCGCCTGGGCGACGATCGTCGCCTCCCGGTCGTGCTGCTTCGCGTTGAGCACCTCGTGCGGCACTCCGCGCTTGGCGAGCTGCTGCGACAGGTACTCGGACTTCTCCACGGAGGTGGTGCCGACCAGGACCGGCTGGCCCTTCTCGTGCTTCTCGACGATGTCCTCGACGACCGCGTCGAACTTGGCGACCTCGGTGCGGTAGATCAGGTCGGACTGGTCGACACGGGCGAGGGGGCGGTGGGTCGGGATCGGGACGACGCCCAGCTTGTAGATCTGGTGGAACTCGGCGGCCTCGGTCATCGCCGTACCGGTCATGCCGGAGAGCTTGTCGTAGAGGCGGAAGAAGTTCTGGAGGGTGATCGTGGCGAGGGTCTGGTTCTCGTCCTTGATCTCCACCTGCTCCTTCGCCTCGATCGCCTGGTGCATGCCCTCGTTGTAGCGGCGACCGGCGAGGATACGGCCGGTGTGCTCGTCGACGATCATGACTTCGCCGTCGATGACGACGTAGTCCTTGTCCTTCTTGAACAGCTCCTTGGCCTTGATGGCGTTGTTCAGGTAGCCGACCAGCGGAGTGTTGACGGACTCGTACAGGTTGTCGATGCCCAGCCAGTCCTCGACCTTGGTGACGCCGGACTCGTGGATGCCGACGGTGCGCTTCTTCTCGTCGACCTCGTAGTCCCCGGTCTCCTCCTGCCCCTTCTGGAGGTTCGCCGCCTCGCCCCGGGTCAGCCGGAGGACGAGCTTGGCGAAGTCGCCGTACCACTTGGTGGCCTGGTCGGCCGGGCCGGAGATGATCAGCGGCGTACGGGCCTCGTCCACGAGGATCGAGTCGACCTCGTCGACGATCGCGAAGTTGTGGCCGCGCTGCACCAGCTCGTCCTGCGACCACGCCATGTTGTCGCGCAGATAGTCGAAGCCGAACTCGTTGTTGGTGCCGTAGGTGATGTCGCACGCGTACTGCTCGCGGCGCTGCGCCGGGGTCATGTTGGCGAGGATGCAGCCGACCTCGAGGCCGAGGAACTTGTGCACCCGGCCCATCCACTCGGAGTCACGCTCGGCCAGATAGTCGTTGACCGTGATCAGGTGGACGCCCTTGCCGGACAGCGCGTTCAGATACGCCGGCAGGGTGCCCACCAGGGTCTTGCCCTCACCGGTCTTCATCTCGGCGACATACCCGAGGTGCAGCGCGGCACCGCCCATCAGCTGGACGTCGTAGTGACGCTGGCCGAGCACCCGCTTGGCCGCCTCGCGCACGGTCGCGAACGCCTCCGGCATCAGGTCGTCGAGGCTTTCGCCGTCGGCGTACCGCTCCTTGTACTCGTCGGTGAGGGCACGCAGCTCGGCGTCGGAGAGCGACAGGAAGTCCTCTTCGATGGAATTGACCTGGTCCGCAATGCGGTGCAGCTTGCGCAGGATCTTTCCTTCGCCTGCACGCATGAGCTTGTTGAAGACGGACACGTAGGCTGGCTCCTTGCCGGTCGGGCCTGGCACGGTTGTGGGGTGCGCTGGCGCGGCATTGTCAAGGGGCACAAGCCCCGCCGCAACGGCCATCGTAAGACAGACCCCGCCTGGCCGGGAGGTCCGTCACCACGCGGGCCGAGTGTCACCACACCGTGTCAACGCGTGAGAGGTCGCCGGGGTGCCCCCGAATTCACCAAAACCAGTCGCGGCCCCGCGCGGCGGCGGCCCAGACTCTCGTCATGGAGCCCGTCACCCTCACCACCGAGCGACTCGTCCTGCGCCCCTTCCGGCCGTCCGACGCCCCGGCGGTCCACGCCGCCTGTCAGGACCCGGACATCCTGCGCTGGACCACCGTGCCCGCTCCGTACGAACGCGCACACGCCGAGGACTTCGTCCGGCGGACCTGCCCGGAGGGCTGGCGGAACGACAGCACCTATAACTTCGCGCTGGTCACCAAGGGGGAGGACGCGCTCATCGGGGCCATGGGCCTGGTACGGCTGGCCCGGCTGCACAGCCCCGAGCGCCAGGCCGAACTGGGCTACTGGACGGTACGGGAACACCGGCGGCGCGGCTACACGGGCGAGGCGGCGCGGGCGGTGGCCGAATGGGCGTTCACCGGGCTGGGCGTGGAGCGGCTGGAGTGGTGCACGGAGGCCGGGAACGAGGCGTCCCGGGCGGTCGCGCTCGCCGTGGGCTTCCGGATGGAGGGGACGGACCGGGCGCGGATCGTCCGCGAGGGCACCCGGCGGGACGCCTGGCGGGGCGCACTGCTGCCCTCCGACTTCGGCCTGCCCTCGACCACGCCGTACCTCCCGGCCCCCGCCGCGAACCGGGTCTGACCGCGTGGCCCCACGGGTCGGGGGCGTTGTCAGTGGTCGCCACTACGGTGGCGCGCATGACGAATCCCGCCACCGGGTCCATCGCGGACCAGAAGCCCGAGGTCAGCCTGTCCGCCGACGAGGCGCGCCGGATCGCGCTGCGCGCCCAGGGGCTCCTGGGGGCGCCCGACCGGCGCGGCGGGGTGCGCGGCGTCCTGCGCCATCTGGGCGCGGTGCAGCTGGACACGATCTCGGTGCTTGCGCGCTCGCACGAGCTGATTCCGTACGCACGGCTGGGCGCGGTCGGCCGCACGGCGGTCGAATCGGCGTACTGGAGCGACACCCACGCCTTCGAGTACTGGTCGCACGCGGCGTGCGTGCTGCCGATCGAGGAGTGGCCGCACTTCGCGTTCCGCCGCCGCGCCTACCGCGCCCGCCCGCACTGGCACCACGAGCTGCCGCCGGGCGCGTACGAGAAGGTGGTGGCGCAGCTGCGCGCCGAGGGCCCGCTGACCGCGACCGAGCTGGGCGGCGCCAAGAACGGCGGCCCGTGGTGGGACTGGTCGGCGGCGAAGGTCGCGGTCGAGCGCGCGCTGACGTACGGCGAGGTGGTGTGCGTGGAGCGGCGCGGCTGGAAGCGGGTGTACGACCTGGCGGAGCGCGCCGTGCCGGACGCACTGCTGCACGACGACCTGGACGACACCGAGTGCCTGCGGCGGCTGGTGCGGCTCGCGGGGCAGTCCCTCGGCGTGGGCACCCGGGCGGACCTCGCGGACTACCACCGGCTCAAGGGGGAGCAGGTGGACGCGGTGATCGCGGACTCGGGGCTGGTGCCGGTGACGGTCGCGGGCTGGGACAAGCCGGCCTGGGCGGATCCCGAGGCGCTGGCCACCACCCCGCGCGGACGGCACCGCACGACCCTGCTGTCGCCCTTCGACTCCTTGATATGGGACCGGGCGCGCACCGAGCGGATCTTCGGCTTCAGCCATCGGCTGGAGGCGTACGTGCCCCGGCCCAAGCGGGTGTACGGCTACTTCGCCATGCCGCTGCTTTCGGGCGGGCGGCTGCTCGGCCGGGTCGATCCGGCCCGTGAGGGGACCACGCTGGTGGCCCGGCAGGTGTCTCTGGACACCCCGAAGGCCGTGGCGCCGATGGCCGAGGCGCTGCGCGAGGCGGCCGGGTGGGTGGGCTGCGACGCGGTGCGGATCGAGCGGGTCAACCGCCCGGAGCTGGCCGCACCGCTGGCTGCCGCGGTCCGCTGACCGCGGCCCGGCTCACCTGCCGCTCATCCGCTGCCGTTCACCTGCCCGCTCACCTGATTTCGAGGATCTTCTCCCGCATCGCGTAGACCACGGCCTCCATCCGGGAGTGCAGCTGAAGCTTCTCCAGGATGTTCCGGACGTGGTTCTTCACGGTGTTCTCGCTGATGAACAGCTCCTTGGCGATGTCGCGGTTGTTCATGCCGGTGGCCACCAGCTTCAGCACCTCCAGCTCACGGTCGGTGAGCCGGGGCGCCGGCACCAGCCGCCGCTCGTCGGTGCGCTGGATCATCGACTTGAACTCGGTGAGGAGCTTGGCCGCCATCGACGGGCTGATCTGCGACTGGCCGTCGGCCACCGCGCGAATCGCGGTCGACACCTCGTCGGTCGAGATCTCCTTGAGCAGATAGCCGGTGGCGCCCGCCTTGATCGCGTCGTAGAGGTCGGCCTCCTCGTCGCTGATCGTCAACATGATGATCTTGGCGCTGGGGGCCACTTCCTTGATCGACGTGCATGCCTCGATCCCCCCGCGCTTGGGCATGCGCACATCCATCAGGACGATGTCCGGCAGCAGATCCGCCGCCTTGTCCACGGCCTCGGCGCCGTCCCCGGCCTCACCGACGACCTGAATGTCCTCCTCCTGGGCCAGGACGATCTCCAACCCACGCCGGAAGAGGGCGTGGTCGTCCACTACGAGGACCCGAATCGGCTCCTTGCGCGGCTCGCCGCGCGGCTCGCCCCTGTCCGGCCCCAGGCGTTGGTCATCGCCTTCGTCGGACACGGGCCCGAAGCTGTCCGCCATCGTTCCTCCCCCTGAAGGCCATGGCCCTTGCGGTCTGCACTCTGCGGTGCACGGTGCTGTACGGCGTCAACCAGTCGTTTCCCCATGCCGGTTGGCCGTCGAGCCATGATTTCATGCCCGGACCGGCCACGGGACCGCGCGGCGCATACGCCGCGCGATCCCGCTCACTCTCTGTGCGCCCGCCCAGAAGCGGTCGAGCCTCAGGTGGTCTCAGGCGCCGAGTGCGCCGCCGGCGCCACCGGGCTCCTCCCCGGCGAACGCCTCCGGCTGAAGATGAATGACCCCGTAGTCATAGCCGTGCCGCCGGTAGACGACGCTGGGCTGGCTGGTGTCGGAGTCGACGAACAGATAGAAATCGTGCCCGACCAGCTCCATCTCGTAGAGAGCCTGGTCGAGCGTCATCGGGACCGCGGCGTGGGTCTTCTCACGGACCACGAGGGGGCCTTCACCCTGAACTTCCAGGGGTCCCATCCGGGTCGTCGGAACAGTGTCCGACGGGGTGCGCTGGGCGGCGATCTCACCGTGCCCGTTGATCCGTGCCGCATTGGGCACCGTGATGGCCACGTCGCTGGCCGGAATGCGACCGTTGCCACGGCGGGTGTGGCGCTTGTCGTGCTGCTTGCGCATCCGCGCTTCCAGCTTGCCGGCCGCCAGGTCCAGCGCTGCGTACGGATCGGCCGCCGCGGCCTCCGCCCGAATGACCGGGCCGCGGGAGCGAAGGGTGATCTCCACACGGTCGGACCGGTCGGCCTGCCGCGGATTGTGCTCCTTGGACACCTCGACGTCGAGGCTGATCACCTTGCCGTCGAGCTTCTGGATCTTATCCAGCTTCAGCTTCTCGGCCACGTGCTTCCGGAACCGCTCGGGCACCTCTGTTTTACGGCCCTTGACGACGATGTCCACGCAGAACTCCGTTCCCGGGTCGCTCCGGATGATCCACCGGAGCTCATCCCTTGTGCACTAGGCTCCGGCGTCTTCCGGAGCCACCGGCTTGGCGGCTTTCACCTCTCCTTCCCACGGGGAACAACTCCACCCCGTTTCGGTCTACGGCTCACGAGAAAGCACGCAAAACACGCCAAGCGGATTTGTGAGTCATAGCACCTGCCACTCCTCACAACCGAACATAGCTCGCCCGGACGGATGTCGGCACCCCCTACCGATCCGTACCTCCGATCAGGTGCTTTGGCATCCTTACTGGCTGCAACGACACGGCTTCGTATTCAGTTCCGCTTACCGCTCGCGAAGGGTCTGAGACGCCCCGGAGGCGCCGATGTCCCCGAGGGCACGGAGGTGGGAGCCGGGGTCGGCGGCGCGGCCACCACCGCCCCGCCCACGACCCGTCCGCCCGCCTCCGCCACCGCCCGCGCCGCCTCCGCGAGCGAGGCCCCCGTCGTCATCAGATCGTCCACCAGCACCACCGGGCCCGCCACCAGGAGCCGCCCGCCACCCGGCGCGGCCTCCAGCGCCCCCGTCACGTTCGCCCGGCGCTGCCGGGCACCCAGCCCCGACTGATCGGTCACCCGCCGCCGCTGCCGCAGCACCGACGGCGCCCGCACAGGGCACCCCTCGCGGCGCAGCACCCCCGCGGCCGCGCACGCGATACGCCGGGCCGGATCATGGCCCCGCGCCCCCACCGCACGCCGCGCCGAGGGCACCGGCACCAGCAGCAGGGGCCGGTCCCCCAGGGCCCGGGGCAGGACCCCGCGGGCCACCGTCCGCACCGCACCGGCCAGCGCCTCGCCCAGCGGCCCCGCCAGCCGCAGCGCTCCCCGCTCCTTGTGCGCGAGCAGCACCGCCCGGGCCTCGTCCACGTAATCCACCGCCGCATGGACCACCGGCAGCCCCGGCGGCACCGGGCTCGGCAGCACCCGACGCGCCCCGGGCCCGCGCAGCGCCCCATGACACCGGTCGCACAGCGGGACACCCGGCCGACCGCATCCCGCGCAGTCGGCCGGCAGCACCAGATCGGCGATCTCCTGCCACCAGCCCCGCATGGCCCCCACTGTCCCGTCACACCGGCCGGGCCGCCACCCCCTGTGGAAAACCGCGCGCATGTGGACAACCGGCCGCCCCCATGGCGGGGCAGGCGCCTACAAGGCCGCCACGGCCTCCCCCGCCCTCGGCTATCCGGGGTACACCGGCCCGGAACCGTCCTCGTCCACGGTCTTCCAGTCCGTGTTCGGCAGCAGCCGGACGATCCCGTTCTCCCTGGTCTCGGCGATCAGCGGCCGGGTCTGGTCCTCCGAGGCGGCGACCGTCTCCACCCCGTTCGGCCCCGGCACCTCCGGCAGATCCGCCGGTGAGCCGTCCGTCTCCACGTACTGGAGCTGCTGCACGCCGTCCGACTCGCGGCCCGCGACCACCAGACGGCTGTCCCCCGCCCAGGACGCGGTGTCGACGTCCTGGAGCTTCGGCGCGATCGCGTGCAGCGCCCGCACCGACAGCTTCGGATGGTCCGCCGTGCCCCGCCGCTCGATCCGGCCCAGCCGCAGCGTCGTATGCCCGTCCTGCTTGACCAGCATCGCGATCCTCGTGCCGTCCGCGGACATCCGCAGCGCCGTGATCCGGCCACCGTCCAGCGTCGGCAGCTCGACCTCGTCCGCCTGGCCGGTGCCGCCCCGCAGCCGCAGCAGCCGCGGCCGCTGCGGGTCCCGGTCGGCCACCCACAGCCCGCCCAGCCCGTCCCAGCTGGGCGCCGTCAGCCCGTGCTCCGGGCTGCCGCCCTGGCTGTGCACCCGCACCCGGCCCCGCTCGGCACCGGACGACAGCTCCGTGACGTACAGCGACCGACCGTCCTCGCTGACCGCCGCCGCGTCCCGCTCGTCGCGCGAGACCGCCACCGTGCCAAGACCCGCGCCGTCGGCGCCGAACGGCCCCGGCACCGGCCGTGGCTTGTCCTCGTCGTCGGAGAGCCGGACCATCCGGTGCTGCGCGTCCACGAAGTACTGGTGCTGGGGCCGCCCGATGACATGGTCGGGGGCATACGCGCGCGCCGCGTCGCCCGACAGGGCGCACAGCTCGGAGCCGCTCTGCCGCTCCAGCCGCACCCCGCTCACCTCGTCCGATCCCTCCCAGAGGTCCTGCACCGTGAACAGCGTCTGCGCCGCCATCCGGGCACATCGCCCCGGGCTGATCTGCGCCGCCTGATCGCTCAGCCGGACCTTCAGCGCGTTCGAATCGTCCAGCGAGAGCTTGCCGGTATCCCGGCCGAGCGCCGTACCGGCCGGGAAGGACGTGCTGACCACCGGATCCAGCCAGTCCGTCGGGCCGTCCAGCAGCGCCTTGACGGTCGCCGTGACCGGATTGATGCGCCGCCGCAGATAGACCGGGTCGGCGACCAGGACCTGGTCCCCCACCCGTGAGTCCGCGGCGTCCGGCCCCAGCTTCGCGAAGTAGTACTTGTTGACCGAACGGTAGATGCGCTGAAAGTCGGACTCGCCGAGCACCAGCCCCGGCGGCGGCCCGTCGATCCGCCACTCCGACCCGCGCAGGGTGAGATGGATGCGCTCCTCGTACCTCTCCTCATCGGGCCGGTAGGCATGCGTGGCGTCCACCGTGGCGATCCGCTTGCCCGACAGCACGACCGTCTTGCTGTTGCCGTCCCGGTCGCCGGGGTCGGTCTCCACCCGCACGTCCGGGGCCTGCTCCAGCACCGTGGTCTGCGCGAACGGATCCCAGTCCTTGGACGCGCCCCGGGTCAGATACTCCTTCGCGGTGGCGAAGTTCTCCTCGTCGCTCGTCGTGGCCTCCAGGAAGCCGGAGACCAGCTCCGCGGGCTGCTCGCCCTTGCCCGGACTCACCCCGTACACCCGGACCTGCGAATCCACATCGGAGCGCGGCGAGGAGTCGACCCGGCGCACATCCCCGCTGTCGGGCATCGAGGCACAACCGGACAGCAGCAGCACACCACACGCGAGCAACGTGCCCGTGCCCCGCGCACGGCGGCGCGCGCCGGAGCGGGAACGGTGGCGGTCGGCACGGTCAGCGCCCACGGGGGCGGCCCTCCCCTTCATTCGGTGTCGTTCGCTCCCGGTGCACCGGCTCCGCGGCGCCGCGCACCACCCGTGCCCCGTTCCCCGGCAGCGCCGTCGGATCGGCCGAGGGCGCCGGGGCGTCGGCGGGCGGCAGCGCGGAGCGGGGCTGCGCGGGCACCGAGGCCAGCCGCTCCGCCGCGGGCTGCGCCTGCCCGCCGTCGGCCGGCTGCCGGTTGCGCCGGGAGTCGTCGGGCTCCAGCGGGATCGGCGAACCGCGCAGCACATCGCCCGCGGCGCGCGGCAGCGTCAGCCGGAACTGCGAACCGCCACCGGGCTCGCCCCACGCCTGGAGCCAGCCGCCGTGCAGCCGCGCGTCCTCCACCGCGATCGACAGCCCGAGACCGGTGCCGCCCGTCGTCCGGGCGCGCGCCGGATCGGCCCGCCAGAAGCGGTTGAACACCCGCGTCGCCTCGCCGGGCTTCAGACCCACCCCGTAGTCCCGCACGGCCACGGCGACCGCGCCGCCCGCCGCCGCGAGCCGCACCACCACGTCCCGGCCCTCGCCGTGCTCCACGGCGTTGACCACCAGATTGCGCAGCACCCGCTCCACCCGGCGGGCGTCCGCCTCCGCGATCACCGGCGCCTCGGCGCCCCGCACCAGGATCCGGGTGCCCTTGGCGTCGGCCAGCGGCTCGGCCCCGTCGACCACTCGGTTCACCACATCGCGCAGATCGATCTGGTCGGCCTCCAGGGCCGCCGCCCCCGCGTCGAACCGGCTGATCTCCAGCAGATCGGAGAGCAGCGACTCGAAGCGGTCGACCTGGCCCCACAGGAGCTCGGCCGAGCGCGCCGTGATCGGATCGAAGTCCTCGCGCCCCTCGTAGATGACGTCCGCCGCCATCCGCACGGTCGTCAGCGGCGTGCGCAGCTCATGGGAAACGTCCGAGACGAACCGCCGCTGCATCCGCGACAGCTCCTCCAGCTGCTGGATCTTGAGCTGGAGGTTCTGGGCCATCTTGTTGAACGCCTCGCCGAGGCGGGCGATGTCGTCCTCCCCGGTGACCTTCATCCGCTCCTGGAGCAGACCGGCCGCCAGCCGCTCGGAGATCCCGGCCGCCATCCGCACCGGCGTGACGACCTGCCGCACCACCACCCAGGCGATGGCTCCGAGCAGCACCACCACGAACACCCCGGCCGTGGCCAGCGTGCCCTTCACCAGGCTCAGCGACTTCTCCTCCTGGGTGAAGGGGAAGAGGTAGTACAGCTGATAGGCGTCGCCGTGGTTGTCGTCCAGCCGCTTGCCGATGATCAGCGCGGCCTCGCTGTCGCCGGAGCCGAGGTGCTCGATCCGCCCGTACTGCTCGTACGGGGCCGTCCGGCCCTCGTCCACCCGCTGCCGCAGGTCGGCGGGCACGCTGTCCGCCTTGACGTCGCCGGAAGCCCGGGGGCCGCGGCTGGCCACATAGGGCGTCTCCCCGGAGTCGGAGCTGAGCGCGACCACCGAGTAGGCGCCCTTGCCACCGCTGGCCAGCTGCTCCACCAGGGCGTTCAGCCACGCCCCCGCATCCTGGGCGCCGCGGCTGCCGGGGCCCGCACCGTCCTGGCCACCGGTGTCGCTCTTACGGTCGGCCATCTGCTCGGCCACCTCGAACCCGCCGACGGCCTGGCCCTGCGCGGCATGCCGCTTGGCATCCAGCAGACCGTTGCGCACCTGGCCGATGACGACCAGGCCGAGCAGGATCACCACGCCGAGCGACATCAGCAGCGTGGTGGCCACCACCCGCAGCTGGATGTTCCGCCGCCACAGCCGGGCAGCGGGCAGCAGCGGACGGCGCACCCACCGCCCGAACAGCCGGATCAAGGGATGGGCCGGTCCGCCGGAGGCGCCGTCGGGCAGCAGATGCCCACCGCTCCACAGCCTCCGGAGCAGCGGAATGTCACCCGCCGGATCGGGCCGCCCCACCCGGCCACCCTCCGGCGCCCCGCCTCCCGAACCCTGGGGCCGCGGGGCCGTGCCGCCACCCGTCATCTCAGCTGGGCCCGGCCTTGTAGCCGACGCCGCGCACGGTCACCACGATCTCCGGCCGCTCCGGGTCCTTCTCGACCTTGGAGCGCAGCCGCTGCACATGGACATTGACCAGCCGGGTATCGGCCGCGTGCCGATAGCCCCAGACCTGCTCCAGCAGCACCTCGCGGGTGAACACCTGCCACGGCTTACGGGCCAGGGCCACCAGCAGATCGAACTCCAGCGGGGTCAGCGCTATCGACTGCCCGTCCCGCTTCACCGAGTGCCCGGCGACGTCGATCACCAGATCGCCGATCGCCAGCTGCTCCGGCGTCGGGTCCTCGGACCGCCGCAGCCGCGCCCGGATGCGGGCCACCAGCTCCTTCGGCTTGAACGGCTTGACGATGTAGTCATCGGCGCCGGACTCCAGCCCGACCACCACGTCGACCGTGTCGCTCTTGGCGGTGAGCATGACGATCGGCACCCCGGACTCGGCCCGGATCAGCCGGCACACCTCGATCCCGTCCCGTCCGGGCAGCATGAGATCAAGCAGCACCAGATCCGGCTTGGCCTCGCGGAAGGCGGCAAGAGCCTTGTCGCCGTCCGAGACGAACGACGGTTCAAAGCCTTCGCCGCGCAGCACGATGCCGAGCATCTCTGCCAGTGCGGTGTCGTCGTCGACGACAAGGACGCGTCCCTTCATGAGGCCATCATCCCATTACCTGATCGTGACCTGGCGCACAGCTCCGCGATACCCCCTTCGGTGACCGGAGCGACCACACCACGCTCGGTGACGATCGCGGTGACCAGCTCCGGCGGTGTGACGTCAAAGGCCGGGTTGAACGCCTGGGTGCCCAGTGGTGCCACCGGCACTCCCAGCGCCGTCTCGGCACCGGGGGCGGCCGGGGCATGCGGCACTATGACGTCCGTCACCTCGTGTCCGGGCCGCTGTTCGACCTCGATCGCCGCCCCGTCGGAGGTGTCCGGGTCCACCGTGGTGGTCGGGGCCACCACGATGAACGGCACATGGTGGTAGCGGGCCAGCACCGCGAGCGGATAGCTGCCGACCTTGTTGGCCACCGAGCCGTCCGCGGCTATCCGGTCCGCACCTATCAGGACCGCGTCCACCTCCCCGGCCGCGAACAGCGAGCCCGCCGCGTTGTCGGTGAGCAGCGTGTAGGCCATTCCCGCCCGGGCCGCCTCGTACGCCGTCAAGCGAGACCCCTGGAACAGCGGACGGGTCTCGTCCACCCAGAGCCGCCGCAGCTGCCCGGCCCGGTGCACCGCCTTGACCACGGCCAGGGCGGTGCCCTCACCGCCGGAGACCAGCGCGCCGGAGTTGCAGTGGGTGAGGATGCGGTAGCCCCCCGCGGGCAGCAGCTCATCGAGGAGCGCCCGGCCATGCCCGGCCATCCGCTCGCTGGCCTCGGCGTCCTCACCGTGCAGGGTGCGGGCCTCGGCGAGCGCGGCCGCGGCGGCCCGCTCAGGGCCGGCCCCGTCCCGGATCGCCGCGTGGTACGCGGCGGCGGCCCGGCGCACGCCATAGCCGAGGTTGACGGCGGTGGGACGGGCATGGGCGAGCGACTCGGCGGCCTCGTCCACATCGAAGCCGCGCACCGCGGCGAGGGCGACCCCATAGGCCCCGGCGATGCCGAGCAGCGGCGCTCCTCGTACGGCGAGCGAGCGGATCGCCTCCACCAGCATCGGCACATCGGTGCACACCAGCTCGACCTCCTCGGCGGGAAGCCGAGTCTGGTCGAGGAGCACCACCACGGGCCCCTCCGGTGGTTCCTCCCAGCGCAGTGCGAAAGCAGTGGGCGCTGCGGCGCCTTCCGGGGACACCCGGTGCTCATCAGCCATCCGCCCAGTCTGCCCCCTGCGGCACCGACTAATGAAGTGGTCAGCCCGCCCCAGCGACCGGTACGAACCACAACACACCGTGGCACGATGGCTACGAAGCGGCCGTCACCGCCTCGGCGACCGGCCAACGAACGACCTACGGAGCGACGATGAACGACTCTCCGGGCTGGGCTCCGCCCGGATCGTCCCCTTCCGACGAGCCCGACCACGGCAGTCAGCAGCCGAACGAGCCCGTCGACCACCCCGCGCCGGAGCGGCCTGCGCGGGGCGCCACCTGGGCCAAGCAGCAACCGCCCGCCGGACGCTGGACGGCCCCCCACGGCGGCATCACCACGCCGCCCCCGCACCCGGCCGGACCGGCGAACGGCGGCGGCTGGGGCGCCGGTTGGCGACAGCCACCGCCCGCGCCCCGCCCCGGCGTCATCCCATTGCGGCCGCTCGCCGTGAGCGAGATCCTCGACGGCGCGGTCGCCACCATGCGCGCCCACTGGCGCACGGTCCTCGGCATCTCGCTCGCGGTCTCGGTGGTGACCCAGGGACTGATCACCGTCGTCACCGGCTTGTGGTTCCGCACCACCTCGGGAACCGCCGCGGTCGACAAGCCGGACCCCACGCTCGGGGAGGCCCTGGAGGCCGTTCGCAACGCCCTGGGCAGTAGCTCGGTCACCATGCTCGTCGGCGTGCTGGGCACCATCGTCACCACCGCCCTGCTGACCATGGTCACCGCCCGGGCGGTCCTCGGCCGCCCCGTGTCCACCGGCGAGGCCTGGGGCGGTGCCCGGCCGCGCCTGCTTCAGCTGTGCGGTCTGCTTCTGCTCATCCCCGCCATCGCCGCGGCCGTCATCGCCCTGGGCATGGCGCCGGGGATGCTCCTCGCAGCGGTCGGCGTGGGCAGCGAAGGCGCGGCACTGGCCTCGCTCGGGGCGCTCGCGGGAACGGGCGTCGCCATCTGGCTCTGGGTCCGCTTCAGCCTCGCCGCTCCCGCGCTGATGCTGGAGAAGCAGGGGATCATCTCTGCCCTGCGTCGCTCGGCCAAGCTCGTACGCGGCGCGTGGTGGCGCGTCTTCGGCATCCAATTCCTGTCCATCGTGCTGGTCTTCCTCGTGGCCGCGATCGTCGAGGTGCCGACCAGCGCCGTCGCGATGGCGTTCGGCGGGGACAGCGCCATCGACTACCTGTCCGGCGAGTCCGTCTCCGTCGGCTGGGCCTTTCTGATCGTCGTCGGCATCGGCGGGGTGATCAGCTCGGCCATCACCTTTCCGATCAGCGCCGGTGTGACCGCTCTCCTCTACATGGACCAGCGCATCCGCCGCGAGGCACTCGACCTCGAACTCGCCCGTGCCGCCGGCTCCGGCAACTGACGTGGTAACGGCGGGGGATGATGGCGTCAGAGTCGGCCCCATAACGGGCCCTGACGCCACCTCCACCGCCCTCCCGGCCTGCACCCCTCGCAGCAGCCCCATGGCAATCCCCCGCTTCTCCTCACCCCTCCTGCTGGCGATTCTGAGCGGTCCCGCACTCGCCACGCCAGGGCCGCAGCCCCGTTTCACTCGATCCGGTGATACATCAGTTCGATGGGGAACCAGGTGCTGAACGCAAAAATGCCTCAGTCCCGAGCATGAAATGCTCGGGACCGAGGCTAAAGATTGTTCGGCGGCGTCCTACTCTCCCACAGGGTCCCCCCTGCAGTACCATCGGCGCTGAAAGGCTTAGCTTCCGGGTTCGGAATGTAACCGGGCGTTTCCCTAACGCTGTGACCACCGAAACACTATGAAACAAACAAACCGGATATCGACACAGTTCGTTATTTCAGAACCAACACAGTGGACGCGAGCAACTGAGGACAAGCCCTCGGCCTATTAGTACCAGTCAACTCCACCGGTCACCCGGCTTCCATATCTGGCCTATCAACCCAGTCGTCTACTGGGAGCCTTACCCCATCAAGTGGGTGGGAGCCCTCATCTCGAAGCAGGCTTCCCGCTTAGATGCTTTCAGCGGTTATCCCTCCCGAACGTAGCCAACCAGCCATGCCCTTGGCAGGACAACTGGCACACCAGAGGTTCGTCCGTCCCGGTCCTCTCGTACTAGGGACAGCCCTTCTCAAGACTCCTACGCGCACAGCGGATAGGGACCGAACTGTCTCACGACGTTCTAAACCCAGCTCGCGTACCGCTTTAATGGGCGAACAGCCCAACCCTTGGGACCGACTCCAGCCCCAGGATGCGACGAGCCGACATCGAGGTGCCAAACCATCCCGTCGATATGGACTCTTGGGAAGATCAGCCTGTTATCCCCGGGTACCTTTTATCCGTTGAGCGACGGCGCTTCCACAAGCCACCGCCGGATCACTAGTCCCGACTTTCGTCCCTGCTCGACCCGTCGGTCTCACAGTCAAGCTCCCTTGTGCACTTACACTCAACACCTGATTGCCAACCAGGCTGAGGGAACCTTTGGGCGCCTCCGTTACCCTTTAGGAGGCAACCGCCCCAGTTAAACTACCCACCAGACACTGTCCTGATCCGGATCACGGACCCAGGTTAGACATCCAGCACGACCAGAGTGGTATTTCAACAATGACTCCACCATGACTGGCGTCATGATTTCACAGTCTCCCACCTATCCTACACAAGCCGAACCGAACACCAATATCAAGCTGTAGTAAAGGTCCCGGGGTCTTTCCGTCCTGCTGCGCGAAACGAGCATCTTTACTCGTAATGCAATTTCACCGGGCCTATGGTTGAGACAGTCGAGAAGTCGTTACGCCATTCGTGCAGGTCGGAACTTACCCGACAAGGAATTTCGCTACCTTAGGATGGTTATAGTTACCACCGCCGTTTACTGGCGCTTAAGTTCTCAGCTTCGCCCCACCGAAATGGAGCTAACCGGTCCCCTTAACGTTCCAGCACCGGGCAGGCGTCAGTCCGTATACATCGCCTTACGGCTTCGCACGGACCTGTGTTTTTAGTAAACAGTCGCTTCTCGCTGGTCTCTGCGGCCACCACCAGCTCACACTGCAAGAGTGATCACCAGCAATGGCCCCCCTTCTCCCGAAGTTACGGGGGCATTTTGCCGAGTTCCTTAACCATAGTTCACCCGAACGCCTCGGTATTCTCTACCTGACCACCTGAGTCGGTTTAGGGTACGGGCCGCCATGAAACTCGCTAGAGGCTTTTCTCGACAGCATAGGATCATCCACTTCACCACAATCGGCTCGGCATCAGGTCTCACCCTTAACGAGGAACGGATTTACCTACTCCTCGGGCTACACCCTTACCCCGGGACAACCACCGCCCGGGCTGGACTACCTTCCTGCGTCACCCCATCACTTACCTACTACCACCTTGGATCAGCGGCTCCACCACTCCCCTCAACTCCGAAGAGATCAGGGCGGCTTCACGGCCTTAGCATCAGAGGATTCGATATTGGGCGCTTCAAAGCGGGTACCGGAATATCAACCGGTTGTCCATCGACTACGCCTGTCGGCCTCGCCTTAGGTCCCGACTTACCCTGGGCAGATCAGCTTGACCCAGGAACCCTTAGTCAATCGGCGCACACGTTTCCCACGTGTGTATCGCTACTCATGCCTGCATTCTCACTCGTGAACCGTCCACAACTACCTTCCGGCGCTGCTTCACCCGGCACACGACGCTCCCCTACCCACCACAGCCCTCGTTGGAGGTATTGCTGCAGTGACACGACTTCGGCGGTACGCTTGAGCCCGCTACATTGTCGGCGCGGAATCACTTGACCAGTGAGCTATTACGCACTCTTTCAAGGATGGCTGCTTCTAAGCCAACCTCCTGGTTGTCTCTGCGACTCCACATCCTTTCCCACTTAGCATACGCTTAGGGGCCTTAGTCGATGCTCTGGGCTGTTTCCCTCGACCATGGAGCTTATCCCCACAGTCTCACTGCCGCGCTCACTTACCGGCATTCGGAGTTTGGCTAAGGTCAGTAACCCGGTAGGGCCCATCGCCTATCCAGTGCTCTACCTCCAGTAAGAAACACACGACGCTGCACCTAAATGCATTTCGGGGAGAACCAGCTATCACGGAGTTTGATTGGCCTTTCACCCTAACCACAGGTCATCCCCAGGTTTTCAACCCTGGTGGGTTCAGTCCTCCACGAAGTCTTACCTCCGCTTCAACCTGCCCATGGCTAGATCACTCCGCTTCGGGTCTTGAGCGCGCTACTAAACCCCCTATTCGGACTCGCTTTCGCTACGGCTTCCCCACGGGTTAACCTCGCAACACACCGCAAACTCGCAGGCTCATTCTTCAAAAGGCACGCAGTCGACGCAGAGACAAGTCTCTGCGCGACGCTCCACGGCTTGTAGGCACACGGTTTCAGGTACTATTTCACTCCGCTCCGCGGTACTTTTCACCATTCCCTCACGGTACTATCCGCTATCGGTCACCAGGGAATATTTAGGAAGCAGCGGGTGGTCCCGCCAGATTCACACAGGATTTCTCGGGCCCCGTGCTACTTGGGAAATACGCAAGAGAGCCGTACAGATTTCAGCTACGGGGGTCTTACCCTCTACGCCGGGCCTTTCGCATGCCCTTCGCCTATCCATACGGTTTCTGACTCTCCGACCGGTCGGCAGACCGATCCAGCACACTCCCACAACCCCGCATGCGCAACCCCTGCCGGGTATCACACACATACGGTTTAGCCTCATCCAGTTTCGCTCGCCACTACTCCCGGAATCACGGTTGTTTTCTCTTCCTGCGGGTACTGAGATGTTTCACTTCCCCGCGTTCCCTCCACACTGCCTATGTGTTCAGCAGCGGGTGACAGCCCATGACGACTGCCGGGTTTCCCCATTCGGACACCCCCGGATCAAAGCTCGGTTGACAGCTCCCCGGGGCCTATCGCGGCCTCCCACGTCCTTCATCGGTTCCTGGTGCCAAGGCATCCACCGTGCGCCCTTAAAAACTTGGCCACAGATGCTCGCGTCCACTGTGCAGTTCTCAAACAACGACCAGTCGCCCACAGACTTCGTGGACTCCGGCCTCCGAGGGGTCATTCCCTCAGACACCCAACAGCGTGCCCGACAACTCTCACCACTTCCACCCTGTGTTCCACGCCCAAGGCAGTACTAGCAGGAAGAACCACGGAGGTGCCGAGTAGTCAACGTTCCACCCGAGCAACCGTGCAAGTCATTCGCTCGCAGTCGGCTATGTGCTCCTTAGGAGGTGATCCAGCCGCACCTTCCGGTACGGCTACCTTGTTACGACTTCGTCCCAATCGCCAGTCCCACCTTCGACGATTCCCTCCCACAAGGGTTGGGCCACCGGCTTCGGGTGTTACCGACTTTCGTGACGTGACGGGCGGTGTGTACAAGGCCGGAACGTATTCACCGCAGCAATGCTGATCTGCGATTACTAGCGACTCCGACTTCATGGGGTCGAGTTGCAGACCCCAATCCGAACTGAGACCGGCTTTTTGAGATTCGCTCCACCTCACGGCTTCGCAGCTCATTGTACCGGCCATTGTAGCACGTGTGCAGCCCAAGACATAAGGGGCATGATGACTTGACGTCGTCCCCACCTTCCTCCGAGTTGACCCCGGCAGTCTCCTGTGAGTCCCCATCACCCCGAAAGGCATGCTGGCAACACAGAACAAGGGTTGCGCTCGTTGCGGGACTTAACCCAACATCTCACGACACGAGCTGACGACAGCCATGCACCACCTGTACACCGACCACAAGGGGGCGCCTGTCTCCAGACGTTTCCGGTGTATGTCAAGCCTTGGTAAGGTTCTTCGCGTTGCGTCGAATTAAGCCACATGCTCCGCCGCTTGTGCGGGCCCCCGTCAATTCCTTTGAGTTTTAGCCTTGCGGCCGTACTGGGCGGGAACTTAATGCGTTAGCTGCGGCACGGACAACGTGGAATGTCGCCCACACCTAGTTCCCAACGTTTACGGCGTGGACTACCAGGGTATCTAATCCTGTTCGCTCCCCACTTTCGCTCCTCAGCGTCAGTATCGGCCCAGAGATCCGCCTTCGCCACCGGTGTTCCTCCTGATATCTGCGCATTTCACCGCTACACCAGGAATTCCGATCTCCCGAACTCTAGCCTGCCCGTATCGAATGCAGACCCGGGGTTAAGCCCCGGGCTTTCACATCCGACGCGACAAGCCGCCTACGAGCTCTTTACGCCCAATAATTCCGGACAACGCTTGCGCCCTACGTATTACCGCGGCTGCTGGCACGTAGTTAGCCGGCGCTTCTTCTGCAGGTACCGTCACTTTCGCTTCTTCCCTGCTGAAAGAGGTTTACAACCCGAAGGCCGTCATCCCTCACGCGGCGTCGCTGCATCAGGCTTGCGCCCATTGTGCAATATTCCCCACTGCCTCCGTAGGAGTCTGGGCCGTGTCTCAGTCCCAGTGTGGCCGGTCGCCCTCTCAGGCTGGCTACCCGTCGTCGCCTTGGTAGGCCATCACCCCACCAACAAGCTGATAGGCCGCGGGCTCATCCTGCACCGCCGGAGCTTTCCACACACAGACCATGCGGTCGTGTGTCGTATCCGGTATTAGACCCCGTTTCCAGGGCTTGTCCCAGAGTGCAGGGCAGATTGCCCACGTGTTACTCACCCGTTCGCCACTAATCCCCCACCGAAGCGGGTTCATCGTTCGACTTGCATGTGTTAAGCACGCCGCCAGCGTTCGTCCTGAGCCAGGATCAAACTCTCCGTGAATGCTTCCAGGTAATCCTGGTGAACACCACGAGAGCGGAACCACCGGAGGAATAATCCGATGGTTCACAGCGTCCTCGCTGTGTTTTTTCTTCAAAGGAACCTCGACCACATCGATGATGCGGACGGGGTATCAACATATCTGGCGTTGACTTTTGGCACGCTGTTGAGTTCTCAAGGAACGGACGCTTCCTTTGAAACCGTATCACCGGTTTCTCCGGGCTCTTCCCTCCGGCCTTTCGGCCTTTCGTGTTTCCAACCTTACCAGATCCGTTTTCCGTTCCGTTTCCGGTCCGAATTCCGTTTCCGGTGGCCTGTTGGGGGCCTTTGCCTTTCGGCTGTCTTGACTTTAGCAGAGTCGCATCGGCCGACCTAATCGGCTTCGCGATTACCTGCGGGGGTCAAAGTGCTCCACTGGAATTCCCTTCCAGTGCGGAGCGTTCAGATGCCAACGGCTGCCGATGAACGTACCACGCCGCTCACCGCAACCGTTAAAATCTACCTCCCCACATGGCCCGTGTCAACGGGTTTCGGGGAGATGAACACCGTACCAGGTCAGCGGGGCGCTCCGCACATCACCCGAAGGACGACGGCGGGGTCTCCAGCTCCTCCAGTTCGATGCCCGGGGCCGCGAGCACCACGTCGCCGGCGATGTGGACCGTGTGCTGCTCCCCCGTGTCCAACTCGCTGACCTGGTACTCGTCCACGGTGAGCGGGCCGCTGTCGGTCTCGTGCACCGTACTGCCGAGCAGGGCCCAGGACTGGTCGAGGGTGCGGGGGGCGAGGACCGGGTCGGTGAAGGCGACGAGGCGGACGCGTACCGGCCCCGTGCCGGGTTCGAGCCGGAGCATGCGGGAGAGGGCGACGAGGAACGCCGGGGAGGTACCGGTGAACGCGTGGGCTTGGGTGTTGCCCTCGGTCGCGTGCTCTCCGGACGGGTCCGTACGGACCCAGGTCACGCCCTCCATCGCGCCGCCGCGGATCCGCCAGCTCGCGGCGTGCAGCTCCAGGCGGAGGGGGCGGCCGAGTTCGTCGAGCGTGAGGTCCACGGAACCGGCGTGCTCGCCGGAGGGCGAGGTGCGCTGTGCGACGTAACGCCATCCGCTGGGGCCCGGCGCGCAGTGGAAGTGCTCTTCGCCGAGGGGCGCGTGGTCGTGGGTGTCGTGGAGGGAGTAGCGGCCGCGGGGCATGGTGAGGTCCTTGAGAATGGCTGGGGCCCGCCCGGCCGGGACGGCGCGGACGGGCCCTGTGGCCCCGCCGGTGCGGCGGGGCCGGTGACCGACGCTCGGCGCGTCGGCCGGGGCGATCAGTAGCGGTAGTGGTCGGGCTTGTACGGGCCCTCGACCGGGACGCCGATGTAGTCGGCCTGCTCCGGGCGGAGCGTGGTCAGCTTGGCGCCGAGCGCTTCCAGGTGGAGCCGGGCGACCTTCTCGTCCAGGTGCTTGGGCAGCACGTACACGTCGGTCGGGTAGGACTCGGGCTTGGTGAACAGCTCGATCTGGGCGATGGTCTGGTCCGCGAAGGAGTTGGACATCACGAACGACGGGTGACCGGTGGCGTTGCCCAGGTTCAGCAGACGGCCCTCGGAGAGCACGATGAGCTTCTTGCCCTCGGGGAACGTCCAGGTGTGGACCTGCGGCTTGACCTCGTCCTTGACGATGCCGGGGATCGCCGCGAGACCGGCCATGTCGATCTCGTTGTCGAAGTGGCCGATGTTCCCGACGATCGCCTGGTGCTTCATCTTGGCCATGTCGCTGGCCATGATGATGTCCTTGTTGCCCGTCGTGGTGATGAAGATGTCCGCGGTCTCCACCACGTCGTCCAGGGTGGCGACCTGGTAACCGTCCATCGCCGCCTGGAGCGCGCAGATCGGGTCGATCTCGGTGATGATGACGCGGGCGCCCTGGCCGCGCAGCGACTCCGCGCAGCCCTTGCCGACGTCGCCGTAGCCGCAGATGACCGCGACCTTGCCGCCGATCAGGACATCGGTGGCGCGGTTGATGCCGTCGACCAGGGAGTGGCGGCAGCCGTACTTGTTGTCGAACTTCGACTTCGTCACCGCGTCGTTGACGTTGATGGCCGGGAAGAGCAGGGTGCCCTCCCGGTGCATCTCGTACAGACGGTGGACACCGGTGGTGGTCTCCTCCGTAACACCGCGGATCTCGGAGGCGAGCTGCGTCCACTTCTGCGGGCTCTCCGCGAGGGTGCGGTTCAGCAGCTCGAGGATGACGCGGTGCTCGTCGTTCTCAGCGGTGGAGACGTCAGGCGCGGCGCCCGCCTTCTCGTACTCGACGCCCTTGTGGACGAGGAGGGTGGCGTCGCCACCGTCGTCCAGGATCATGTTGGGGCCGCCGGTGGCGGTACCCGGCCAGGTCAGCGCCTGCTCGGTGCACCACCAGTACTCCTCCAGGGTCTCGCCCTTCCAGGCGAAGACCGGGATGCCCTGCGGGTTCTCCGGGGTGCCGTTCGGGCCGACCGCGATCGCGGCGGCCGCGTGGTCCTGGGTGGAGAAGATGTTGCAGGACGCCCAGCGGACCTGCGCGCCGAGCGCGGCCAGGGTCTCGATCAGGACCGCGGTCTGCACCGTCATGTGCAGCGAGCCGGTGATCCGGGCACCGGCCAGCGGCTGGGATGCGGCGTACTCCTTGCGAAGCGCCATCAGGCCGGGCATCTCGTGCTCGGCGAGGGTGATCTCCTTACGACCGAAATCAGCCAGGGAGAGGTCGGCGACCTTGAAGTCCTGACCGGTGTCGGCTGTCGTCATGAGTGCTGCTCCTCATCGATCGGTTGGCGAGCGAGAGTGTTTCGGCTGGCCTGCGGGCAGCGGGCACGGTGTGTCCGGGAAGGTGTGTCTTAAATCGGACACACGTGTCCCCTTTGCTCGCAGCGCGCAGTCCGTCGGAGGCCCTCTCTCCCTCGGCCGACCCGCGGAACGGGCCGCCCGACCGCCATCAGCAGCGACGTCTGGCTCGCTCACGAATCTACACGCTGGGCGGGGTGAGCCCCAGCCCGCGGGGGTGTTCTTCGGCCCACGCCGCGGGACGGGGCCCCGCGCCGTGCGGCGCACCGCTTTGATCCCGTCCGCGGGTATTGCAGGATGCCGCTGGCACGGGGACGCTTGCACATTCCCGCGCTGCTCGGCGCGTTGACGGCGTTGTCCACGCTGCTGAGGAAGCTGATCCTGACAAGGAGAACCACGTGACCAGTCCAGCCGATCCCCCCAACGGTGCGGGGGCCAGCGACAGTGCGGAGACCGGCGGGCCGGGGCTCAGACTGCTCGCCGTGACGGCCTGTCCGACGGGCATCGCCCACACCTATATGGCCGCCGAGAAGCTGGCGCAGGCCGCGGAAGCGCTCGGTCATCGCATGAAGGTGGAGACACAGGGCTCGATCGGGGCCGAGAACGTTCTGTCTGACAACGATGTCAGCGAGGCCGACGGCATCATCATCGCCGCCGACAAGGACGTCGACCGCAGCCGGTTCGTCGGGAAGAAGGTGCTCGTCGTCGGGGTGGCCGAGGGGATTCACCATCCCGAGCGGCTGATCGAGCAGGTGAGTGACGCGCCGGTGTATGAGGGGCGCGGGGGCGGTACGGCCGCGTCGGGTGCCGGAGCCGGAGCTGGTGCGGGTTCCGGTTCCGGTTCCGGTGGGGTGGGTGGCCGTGGCGGTCGTAAGGGGCGCGGCGTCACCTATAAGGCGCTCATGAACGGCGTCTCGTACATGATCCCGTTCGTGGTGGTCGGCGGTCTGCTGATCGCCGTCTCGCTCGCGCTGGGCGGCGATACGACGTCCGAGGGGATCGTCATCCCCGACGACTCCTTCTGGAAGACCGTCAACGACATCGGCACCATCGGCTTCCAGCTGATGATCCCCGCCCTGTCCGGCTACATCGCGTACGCCATCGCCGACCGGCCCGGGCTGGTGCCCGGCATGGTCGGCGGCTGGATCGCGGCCCATGGCGAGCTGTACGACAGCGAGGCGGGCGCCGGGTTCATCGGGGCGATCGTCACCGGCTTCCTGGCCGGGTATCTGGTGCAGGGGATCAAGAAGGTCCGGGTACCGAAGTTCGTCCAGCCGATCATGCCGATCATCGTGATCCCGATCGTGGCGACCTCGGCGCTCGGCCTCTTCTTCATCTACGTCCTCGGCAGGCCCATCGCCTGGGTCTTCGAGAACCTCACCGACTGGCTCGGCGGGCTGACCGGGACGAGCGCGGCGCTGCTCGGCATCATCCTCGGGCTGATGATCGCGTTCGACATGGGCGGACCGGTCAACAAGACGGCGTTCCTCTTCGGGGCCGGGCTGGTGTCCAAGAACCCCGAGGTCATGGGCGCGTGCGCCGCGGCCATTCCGGTGCCGCCGCTGGGGCAGGGGCTGGCCACGCTGATCCGTCGCCGGATGTTCGACGACCAGGAGCGGGAAACCGGGCTCGCCGCCCTCTTCATGGGCTTCTTCGGCATCACCGAGGGTGCGATTCCGTTCGCCGCGGCGCGGCCCGCGCTGGTGATCCCGGCGAACATGCTCGGCGGTGCGGTGGCCGGGGCCATAGCCGGGCTGGCGGCGGTCGAGGACAGCGTGCCGCACGGAGGGCCCATCGTGGCGGTGCTCGGTGCGGTGAGCGGCGTACCGATGTTCTTCGTGGCTGTGGTCGTCGGTACGGCCGTCACGGCGGTGGCTACGGTCGGGCTGATGTCGATGGGGGCGTTGCGGGTGTCGGGGCGGGGTGGGGTGGTGTCGGCGTCGGCGCCTGCCCCGGCCGGTGGAGTGGCTTCTGTTGCGGCCGAGCCGGTGCTGGTGGGAAGTGGTGCGGGCGGTGCCTCGGGGGCTTCGTCCGGGGCTGTTTCTGCCGCTCCTCCTGCCGCTGCTCCTGCCGCTGGCGCGGGGCCTGTTGGGGGTGAGGTGCTGTCCGGGTATCTGACCGAGCAGACCGTCAAGGAGCAGCTGACCGCCCACCGCAAGGACGACGCCATCCGCGAGATGGCCGAACTGCTGGCCGCGAGCGGCAAGGTCGCGGACGCCGCGGAGCTGGTGCGGGTCGCGTTCGCCCGCGAGGACCAGGGCACCACCGGTCTCGGCGAGGAGATCGCGATCCCGCACGCCAAGACGGACGCGGTGACCGCCCCGGTCGTCGGCTTCGCCCGATCCGCCGAAGGCATCGAATGGGGCGCGCCGGACGGTACGAAGGCTCGGCTGGTCTTCATGATCGCGGTGCCGGAGGCTGCGGCGGGGGATGAGCACCTGCGGATCCTGGCGCTGCTGTCGCGGAAGTTGATGGTTCCGGAGTTCCGGGAGCGGTTGGCGGGGGCTGCGGATGTGGGGGCGATGCTGGGGGTGTTGGGCGAGATCGAGTAGGTGGGGGGTGGGTTTTTCCCCACCCCGCCCCTTCCCGAACCGGGGCTCCGCCCCGACCCCGCCGGGGCTGCGCCCCTGGCCCCCGAGCCTGGGCGGCTGCCCCAAGGTCGGCGAGGGGCCAACCCCACCGACCGGGGCTCCGCGCCCCCGACCGCGCCGGGGCTACGCCCCTGGGATTCCGAAAATGGGCCAGGGACTGCCACCTGGGCCCGATCGCGGCGCTCGCCCCCTCGGGCCCGGGCGGCTGCGCCCGGGATGCCGACGAGGGGCCAGCCCCATGCCGGGCTGCACCCCTGGGCCCGATTCGGTGGGCGGGGCTCCGCCCGCCGGGCCCCGCCGGGGCCGCGCTCTAGGGGGCGTTTTGTCGATCAGGCTGGATCAGCGAGCGGCGTCTGGTGCGGTGCATCGCAAGCCGCGTGAGGAGAGCGGAGCGGCGCTGCGTGCGATGAGCGCGGCGCGAGATGCCGTGCCAGGCGTCGGGAGCCCGGCATGATCGGCAAGACACCCCCTAGGCCTGTCGTAGTGCTCGCCCCCGCCCTCGGGCCCCGGGCGGCTGCGCCCGGGACTCCGGCGAGGGGCCAGCCCCATGCCGGGCTGCACCCCTGGGCCCGATTCGGTGGGCGGGGCACCGCCGGGGCTGCGCTCCTGGACCTGTCGTAGTGCTCGCCCCCGCCCTCGGGCCCCGGGCGGCTGCGCCCGGGGCTCCGGTGAGGGGCCAGTCCTACGCCGGAGGCTGCGGCCCTCGGCCCGGTCCAGTGGGCGCTCCGCCCGCCGGGGCTGCGGCCCGGTCCCCGCATCCGTTCCTGTGCGGTGGGGCTGCCCTCCTGGGTCCGCTGCTACGGGCGTCGGTGCAGCTACCCGCGCGGTCTTGGGCTCCGAACCTGCGAAGGCCCGTGCAGCGTGGCTCCCCCTTAGCCACGCACCGGGCTGTGCCGCCCCCGGACGGTGTGACGGGGTTCCCTTCCGTGGGCTCCGGGCCTTCCTCCGGTGCAGCGTGGTGCGTCCTGAAGGACCGCGACGGGGCGAGCGTCGGGCTCGGGCGGCGGTGTGCGTCCGCGAGCGGGGCTGTCGGTGCCGGGCCCGTAGTGCGATCGCCCCGGCCGGGGGGCGCGGGGCGATCGGGGGGTCAGGTTGTGGCTGGGCGGAGGATGTCTGGTTCCAGGTAGATCACTCGGGCGATCGGGACCGCCTCGCGGATGCGGGCTTCCGCTGCGTCGATCGCGCGGGCCACGTCGGCCGCGCTGTCGTCGTGCTGGACCGCGATCTTGGCGGCGACCAGGAGCTCTTCGGGGCCCAGGTGGAGGGTGCGCATGTGGATCAGGCCCGTGACGGTCGTGCCGTCGACGACCGCTTCGCGGATCTTGGCGACCTGGTCGACGTCGGCTGCCTCGCCCAGCAGGAGGGACTTCGTCTCGGCCGCGAGGACGAGGGCGATCAGGACCAGCAGGGCGCCGATGCACATGGTGCCGATGCCGTCCCAGACGCCGTTGCCCGTCGCGAGGGCGAGGCCGACGCCGCCGAGGGCGAGGATGAGGCCGACCAGGGCGCCGAGGTCCTCCAGGAGGACGACCGGCAGCTCGGGGGCCTTGGCGCGGCGGACGAACTGGGACCAGGTCAGCTTGCCGCGGACCTCATTGGACTCCTTGATGGCCGTACGGAACGAGAAGCTCTCCGCGATGATCGCGAAGACGAGCACGCCGACCGGCCAGTACCAGTGCTCCAGCTCATGCGGGTGCTTGATCTTCTCGTAGCCCTCGTACAGCGCGAAGATGCCGCCGATGGTGAACAGCACGATGGAGACGAGGAAGCCGTAGATGTAGCGCTCGCGGCCGTAGCCGAAGGGGTGCTCGGGGGTCGCGGCGCGCTTGGCCTGCTTCCCGCCGAGGAGCAGCAGTCCCTGGTTGCCCGAGTCGGCCAGCGAGTGCACGCCTTCGGCGAGCATCGACGACGAGCCGCTGAAAGCGAACGCCACGAACTTGGCTGCGGCGATGGCCAGGTTGGCGCCCAGCGCGGCAACAATCGCCTTGGTTCCGCCTGATGCACTCATATGTGCCGAATGTCCCTTCCCGCTCATGGCAGTTTTGCTTGAGCTTTACTGCCGCTACGGCGGGCCATTGTTCCAGCCCGCCGCAGGAGCCTGAATTCAGGCGGTCAGTGTGGCCCGGAACACAGTGCCGTCGCCGGTCACGGTGACCTCCTCGCCCGCCCCGACGAAGGCGGATTCGCCGCGTGCCAGCCGTAGTCCATCGTCACCGCGGAGCGAAACCTCGCCCGCGACGCACAGCAGGATCTGCGGGCCGGAGGAGGACAACCGACGGGGGGCGGCGCCCTCCGCCAGGACGTAGCGGGAGAGCCGGAACTCGTCGATCGGGGTGGTGTACAGCTCCTCGCCGGAGGGGTCCTCCTCGGGGCGCAGTACGGCCGGGGCGTCGCTCTCGAAGCGGACGATGCGGAGCAGCTCGGGGACGTCGACGTGCTTGGGGGTGAGACCGCAGCGCAGCACGTTGTCGGAGTTGGCCATGATCTCGACGCCGAGCCCGTCGAGGTAGGCGTGCGGGACGCCCGCGCCCAGGTACAGCGCCTCACCGGGCTGAAGCGTCACGAAGTTGAGCAGCATCGCGGCGATCACGCCGGGGTCGCCCGGGTAGTGCCGGGCGATGGTGGCGTACGCCGCGTACGCCGGGGCGTGCGGGCCGTCGAGTGCGCCCAGCCGTTCGGCGGCGGCCGCGGCCTGGTGCACGGTCTCGGCGATCGCCTCGCGGTCGGCGGTCAGCACGGCCGTCAGCACCTCGCGCAGGGCGTGCGACTCGGGGTGGGCGTGCAGGATGTCGACGTACGGCTTGAGCGAGTCGACCTCAAGTCCGGCCAGCAGCGCGGCGGCCTCGTCGGGATCGCGGAAGCCGCACAGCCCGTTGAACGGCGTGAGGGCACAGATCAGCTCGGGCTTGTGGTTGGCGTCCTTGTAGTTGCGGTGCGGGGCGTCCACCGGGACGCCGCGGGCCTCCTCGTCCGCGAAGCCCTCCTTCGCCTGCGCGAGGTCCGGATGCACCTGGAGGGAGAGCGGCGAGGCCGCGGCGAGCACCTTGAGGAGGAACGGCAGCCGCGGCCCGAAGGCCCGTACGGCGCCCGCGCCCAGCTCGCGCTCCGGATCGGCCGCGATCACGTCGGACAGCGCGACGGAGCCCTCGCCGCGGTCGAGGCGGGACGGCGCCCCGGGGTGCGCACCCATCCACATCTCGGCCTGCGGCTCGCCGGTCGGCGGGGTGCCCAGCAGTTCGGGGATGGCGGTGAGGGAGCCCCAGGCGTAGGGGCGCACGGTGTTGACGAGGCGGTCCATGCGGTGCGGTTCCTGACTGTCCGGGCGATGGGGTGCCGATTTCCGGCGCGGGCCGCTCATGGCCTCGCGTACGGCCTCAAGTTCTATCCGCCGCAGCAAGCGCGAGGTAAACGGCGGCGAAATCCGTGATGGCGAGAAGTTCGGCCGCGCGCTCCAGCGGGCTTCCCTCGTCCGGTTCCAGCTCGCTGAACCCCGTCTCGTGCGCCAGCGCGAGTTCGCGGGCCGCCGGGACGGCCGATACGGGGCCCGCCGGCTCGTCGTGCAGCAGCACGATCCGGGCGCGCAGCGCCTCCGGCTCCTCCACCCGGTCGCGGAAGAAGTCATCCGGGTCGGCCCCGCCCGCGAAGGCCCCCGCCAGCAGCGTGCCGTGCGCGGCCAGTGCGCCGGGCAGATCGGCTGCGAGCGCGGGGCGCCCGGCGAGCGACGCGAGCAGCCCCGCGAAGCGCCGTCCGGTCGCGGCGGCCACCGGGCCCTCCGTCCACAGCAGCGGGAGCGCCCCGGCCAGCTCGGCCGCGAGCGTCTTCGCGGGGTTGGTGTACGTGGCGATGGCCGGCCCGCAGCGCTCGGCGACCCGGTCCAGCCGGTCGGCCACCTGCTGGAGCGCGGCGGGCGGCGCGGAGATCAGGCCGATCCGGTCGACGAGCATGAGCAGCGGCGTGAGCAGCGCCCACAGCGTGCCGGGCAGGGCGGGGCCGGTGACCTCGTCCGGTGCGGTACCCGGCGGCTCTATGTGCGGCGGGGTGGTGTGGTGGGGGTGCCCGCCGGAGGGGGCGGGCTCGCCCAGAGCGCCTTCGGGGGGCGGGCCCTGGGGCTGCTCTTCGGGTCGTGTGGTGGTGGCGGTCGTGTTCGGGGGCTCGTCGAGTGGGGTCGTCGCGTACCCGGGGCCGACGCCGGGAGGGCCGTACGAGGACGTGGCCAGCGGCACCATCAGGCCGCGCGCCTGCGCCACCGCGCCCGCCAGCGGCGAATGCCCCGGGGCCACCGCGACCAGCGCGCAGCCCCGGCGGTACGCCTGCTCCACGAGGCGCGGCAGCCCCGGCTCCGTACCGTCCGGCGTCGCGATGACCAGCAGGTCCAGCGGGCTCGCCCAGCCGGGCAGCGCCCAGCGCAGCGCGCCGGGAGCCGGTGCGACGCCGGTCGGGCCGATCAGGCTCACCGGGATGTTGCCGCCGCTGAGCGCGCCGAGGAGATCGGCGGTGCAGCTTCCCGCCGCCCCCGGGCCCGCGACCAGGACGGCGCGCGGCCGTCCGTCCGGCTTCAGGTCCGCGACGCCCGCCTCGGCGGCGTGCCGGGCTGCGGTACGGACCCTGGCGCCGGATTCTGCGGCCGCGCGCAGCAGCCCGCGGGTATCGGCCCGGGCGAGGGCCTCCGGGGCGTCGAGGAGGGATTCGTCGAGCATGGAGCTACGGCCTCCGATCGCCGTGGGCGGGGCGGTGCGGGCTGGATGCGGCGTGCGTCGCGTCGTCGGGCGTCGTCCGTCGCTGTCAGGCCGGGCGGCGCGCCTCGTCCACGAGCAGGACCGGGATGCCCTCCCGGACGGGGTACGCCAGACCGCATCCCTTGCCGTCCGTGCACACCAGCTCGGGGGTCTCCTCGGCCTCCTCCTCGCGGAGCGGGGCGTGGCACGCCGGGCAGGCGAGAATCTCCAGAAGACCGGCTTCGAGCGGCATGGGGTGTCCCTTCGGATGTGGTCCAGCCGGACGTGGGTCCGGCGTGGTCAGGGTACCGCCGGGGGTGGCTTCGCCGCGGCCGGTGGGCCGTGCCGGGGCCGCCTCCTGGGTTGCGGGGTGGGGATGTTTCGGGTGGCTCCGCCGACGCTCGGTGGGGGCGCTGCTGGCGCCATTTCCCCCACCCCGCCCCTTCCCGAAACCGGGGCTCCGTCCCGGACCCCGTTGCGGGGGCTCCGCCCCCTGCACCCCCGCCGGGGCTCCGCCCCTGGACCCCGCTCCTCAAACGCCGGAGGGGCTGGGGGTCACCCCCGGAGGAGCTGGGGCCCTGGAGGCACTGGCCGACCGCCCCCGCGGGGGCGCGACAGCGGCCCGGCGGGGGCCCGGGGTGCGGCTAGGCGCGGACCGTGGTCAGGACCTCGTCGCGGACGCGGTCCGCGGTCTCGGGGTCGCGGGCTTCTACGTTCAGGCGCAGCAGGGGCTCGGTGTTGGAGGGGCGGAGGTTGAACCACCAGTCGGCGCTGGTGACCGTCAGGCCGTCCAGCTCGTCCAGTTCGATGCCCTCGGCCTTGCGGCCCTCGTAGGCGGCCTTGACGGCCTCCATGCGGCCGGTCTGGTCGGCGACGGTGCTGTTGATCTCGCCGGAGGCGGCGTAGCGGTCGTACTGCTCGACGAGCTGCGACAGGGGCTGCTGCCCGCCGCCGAGGGCGGCCAGGACGTGGAGGGCGGCGAGCATGCCGGTGTCGGCGTTCCAGAAGTCGCGGAAGTAGTAGTGCGCGGAGTGCTCACCGCCGAAGATCGCGCCGGTGCGGGCCATCTCGGCCTTGATGAAGGAGTGGCCGACGCGGGTGCGGATGGGGGTGCCGCCGTTCTCCTTGACGACCTCGGGGACGGACCAGGAGGTGATGCAGTTGTGGATGATCGTCCCGCCCGGGTGCTTGGCCAGTTCGCGGGCGGCGACCAGGGCGGTGATCGCGGAGGGGGCCACCGGTTCGCCGCGCTCGTCGACGACGAAGCAGCGGTCGGCGTCGCCGTCGAAGGCGAGGCCGATGTCGGCGCCGGTCTCGCGGACGCGGGCCTGGAGGTCGACGATGTTCTTGGGGTCGAGGGGGTTGGCCTCGTGGTGGGGGAAGGTGCCGTCCAGCTCGAAGTAGAGGGCGTCCAGCTCCAGCGGGAGCCCCTCGAAGACGGTGGGAACGGTGTGGCCGCCCATGCCGTTGCCCGCGTCCACGACGACCTTCAGCGGCCGGATGGCGGTGAGGTCCACGAGGGTGCGCAGGTGGGCGGCGTAGTCGGTGAGGACGTCGCGCTGGGTGATCGTGCCGGGGTCGGCGGCGGGCTCGGGGGCTCCGGTCTCGGCCCACTCCTCCACCAGGGAGCGGATCTCGGCGAGGCCGGTGTCCTGGCCGACGGGCGCGGCCCCGGCCCGGCACATCTTGATGCCGTTGTACTGGGCGGGGTTGTGGCTGGCGGTGAACATCGCGCCGGGCAGGTCGAGGTGGCCGCTGGCGAAGTAGAGCTGGTCGGTGGAGCAGAGGCCGATCTCGGTCACGTTCACTCCGAGGGAGGCGGCCCCGCGGGCGAAGGCGCGCGACAGGCCCGGCGACGAGGGGCGCATGTCATGGCCGACGACGATCGCGGCCGCGCCGGTCACCCGGGTGAAGGCGGCGCCGAACAGCTCGGCGAGCGATTCGTCCCACTGGTCCGGGACCACACCGCGGACGTCGTACGCCTTCACGATCTGCGACAAGTCGGGCACAGCCAACCCCTTCTCGAAGTCCTTCTTGGAGGTCTCCACGGACAGGATCCGCGGACGGTGTCCACGGATCTCAAAACCTACCCTTCCGACCTGGGCGGCAACTGTGAGGCCCATCGCGCGCGGCGCGCGTCATGGGCCGCGCGTCATCGGCTCACGGCAGCATCCAGCCCAGCAGGAACGACGACTGCGCGACGACGATCAGGCACATCAACAGCAGCAGCCCCAGGCTCCACGGCAGCACCTTCCGCAACAGATCCCCCTCACGTCCCTTGAGCCCCACCGCGGCGCACGCGATGGTGAGGTTCTGCGGGGAGATCATCTTGCCGAGGACGCCGCCCGAGCTGTTGGCGGCGGCGAGCAGGTCCGGCGAGAGCCCGGACTCGCGGGCGGCGGTGACCTGGAGGGCGCCGAAGAGGGCGTTGGCGGAGGTGTCCGAGCCGGAGACGGCGACGCCGAACCAGCCGAGCACCGGGGAGAGGAAGGCGAGCCCGGCCCCGGCCGCGGCGACGAAGTGGCCGATGGTGGCGGCCTGCCCGGAGAGGTTCATGACGTACGCGAGGGCGAGCACCGAGGTGACCGTGAGGATCGCGTGCCGCAGCTCGCGCACGGTGGCCGCCCACTCCCCCAGCGCGTCGCGCGCGGCGACCCGCAGGACGCCGGCGGTGGCGATGCCCGCGAGCAGGACGAGGGTGCCGCCGGTGGCGAGCAGCGGCAGCGCGAAGAGGTTGCCGCTGACCGGCTCCCCGTCGGGGTTGGCGACGTCCAGGAACGGCCAGTCGACGGTGCGGGTGGCCTCGGCCAACAGGTCCTTGACCGGGCCGATCTGGGCGATGGAGAAGATCGCGACGATGAGCGCGTACGGGGCGTAGGCGCGCAGCACCTCGGGGCGCGGGTCCACGTGGTCCAGGTCGTCGCTGCGCACTCCTGTGAGTACGGCGGCGCGCACCGGCTCCTCGGCGGGCCGCCGGGCGGCGGGTACGGCGACGAGCGCGGCGGCGCCGATGAGCGCGGCGGCGATGTCGGCGAGTTGGACGGAGAGGTAGTTGGAGACGGCGAACTGGGCGACGGCGAAGGCGGTTCCGCAGGCGAGCGCCGGCACCCAGGTCTCGCGCAGCCCGCGCCGCCCGTCGACCAGCACGACGAGCAGCAGGGGGACGACGAGGGCGAGCAGCGGGGTCTGCCGTCCGACGACGGAGGCGACGGATTCCAGCGGCAGCCCGGTGACTTGAGCGAGCGTCACCACCGGGGTGGCCATGGCGCCGAAGGCGACGGGCGCGGTGTTGGCGACGAGCGCGACGACGGCGGCGCGCACCGGGTCGAAGCCGAGCGCCACGAGCATGACCGCGCAAATGGCCACCGGGGCGCCGAATCCCGCGAGGGCCTCCAGCAACGCGCCGAAGCAGAAGGCGATGACGAGGGCTTGGACGCGGGGGTCGTCGGAGAGCCGTCCGAAGGAGCGGCGCAGGACGTCGAAGTGATCGGTGCGGACCGTCATCCGGTACACCCAGAGGGCGTTGACGACGATCCACATGATGGGGAAGAGCCCGAAGAGCACGCCCTGTGCGGCGCTGGAGAGGGTCTGCCCGAGGGGCATCCCGTACGGGAGACAGGCGACGAGGACGGCGACGGCGAGGCCGATGGGCCCCGCGTAGTGGGCGCGCATCCGCACCCCGCCGAGCAGGGCGAGGACGGTGAGGAGGGGGAGGGTGGCGACGAGGGCGGAGAGGGTCAGCGAATCGGCGACGGGCTCCAACTGCTGCACGAACACACGGGCCTCCTGGGGAATCCTGGAAGTCCACATCCGTGATGCGGAAATGGAGGACTCGGGGTCCAGGAATGGTCTGTCCGTGACGAGTTCGCGTCAATGCCCTGGAGGGAAGTGATCGACTGGTGCCGGAAAATTGTCCGCGCGGCGGGCGGGAGATGACGGGCGAAGCGTCAGGATTCCGGTGAGCGCAGCACCCGCAGATGACCGCGGCGGGCCACCTCCCGGGGGTCGGCCTCCCGGCCGCTCTGTCCGCCCCCGCCGACCGAGCCGGACGCTCCGGATCCGCCCGCCGCTCCGGCCGCGCGCTCCTGGGGGCGGGCCGCCTCGCGCACCGCGTTGGCCAGGGCTTCGAGATCGTCGCTGCTCGGCCGGGCCGGACCGGTGTCCACGGCCAGCCGGACGACCTCCCAGCCGCGCGGGGCGGTCAGCCGCTCCGAATGCTCCGAGCACAGGTCGTAGCAGTGCGGCTCGGCGTAGGTGGCCAGCGGTCCGAGAACCGCGGTCGAGTCCGCGTAGACGTACGTCAGCGTCGCGACGGCGGGGCGGCCGCAGGCGGTGCGCGAACAGCGACGTACAGGGCTCACGACGTTGGACGGTACCGCACTCTTGAGCGGGCCGCGACGACTCTCCACCAGCTCACTCCGCCGTGTCGTCCCGGTTCGCCCCGTGCACCCGATACGTGCACTTCCCGGCTGACCAGCGCGGACATCGGGACGGCCGAGAGCCGCCGCGGATGATTCCGGTCAGCACTCGAACCGAGAGGGGTCATCCTCGAGCAGAGAAGCAAGCCAAGAGAAGTCCGTTTATGGACGCAAGCATGGCCGAAATGTTCATTAAGTGACATTGGACATGGCTGTCCAGTAAGCACGTGGCGGGGGCGGGGCGACGGCTACCCTCGTGAGTGATGACCAGGCCCGTACCGTCCGACCAGCCCGAGCCGCGTCCCCGGCGCCGCGATCGGCACGGCCGGGGTATGCGCGGTCCGATTGCGCCGCCCCAGGTACCGCTGTCGGTCAGCCGCGCCGAGTCCTTCATCGATCTTGTGCAGGACTCGGCGGAGCGGCTGGAGAGACGGTGGCCACAGCTGTCGGGAGTCGACTTCACGGTGCTGGAGGTGCCGGTCACCGGGGTCGGCGGGGGTGCCGACGCGCCGTCCGGGCACGGCCTCGACGGCCATCCGCCGCACGGCCCCGGCCTCACCGACGGGTGGGACGGTGAGTCCGTCCCCCTCGGGCGCTTCATCGCGGCGCGCGGCGACGCGCCCGACCGGATCGTGATCTACCGGCGCCCGGTGGAGATCCGCACCAAGAACCGGGACGAGCGCGCCCTGCTGGTGCACGAGGTCGTGGTCGAGCAGGTGGCCGAGCTGCTGGGGCTGGAACCGGAGTCGGTGGATCCGCGGTACGGGCAGGAGTAGGCGGTACGGGCAGGAGTGGGGCGCGAGCCGGACTCCTGCCGCGCCCCACTCACCCCCTAGCGGTTCAGGACCGAGAGGTCCTGCGTCGCGTGCGGGACCTCCACCGTCCCCCGGTCGTCCGGCAGGGACTGGATCGTGAAGGCCGGGACGTCGCCCTCCGGGAGGGACAGCATGCGGGAGGCGTGGACCGGGCCGCCCGAGAGGCGTTCCACGGTCACGGCGTACTGCCCCTTGGCACCGGACGGCTTCGGCGGGGCGACCGCCTTCGTGGTGCCTCCCTTGACCGTGTAGGTCTCACTGGCCGGGGTGCCGCCCCCGCTGCCCGCCGAGGCGGTGACGCGGACCTTCGCGGTGCCGCCCGGGGCGACCAGGGAGAGGACGGAGCCCTTGGTGCGGTTGTCGGCGGCGGTGGCGGAGCGTTCGATGGCGCCGGTGGCGGGGATGAACGCCGTCTCCTGGTCGCTCCCCTTGCCGCGGGTGACCTGGAGCCCGGCGACCACCGGGGTGGCCGGGCCCTCGCTGTCCTCGGGGGCGAGCAGCAGCGAGCCCGGTTCGCCCTTGGTGACGTCGCCGAGGTCGATGGCCGCGCTCATCCCGCTCTTGACGTGCAGGGACTCATGTCCGGCCGGGGTGATCGAGCTGGTGGGCCCCGCCAGCCGCACCTTGAGGTCCGCGTCGTTCGCGCCGGGCGCGAAGACCACCAGCCGCGCCGAGGTGGCGTCGGACGGTATGCCGGGGATCGCGACGCTCGTGGCGGGCACCGCGGAGGCCGGGATCCAGTCGCCGCCGCGCTTCTCGTCGATGGCCTGCACGGCGGCGCCGACCCGTCCGCTGCGGGCCGTCACATGGAGGGAGACATCGGTGGACCGCTGATCGGTGAGGGTGGAGAGCAGGACGGGGACGGTGGACCGGCCCGGGACCGTGATCGACTCGTCGCTGGCGGGCTTGAGGCGGCCGTTCGGGCCGTACATCGTGAGGTCCACCTCGGCCGCCCGGTCGTCCGGGTTGGTCAGATGGACGAAGTCCTGCCGGTCCTTGCCGGTGGACGCTCCGGCGAACCAGAAGTCGGTGTCCGGGGCGGTGCACGCGGTGCCCATGAGGCCGCGTCCGCTGCCCGCGTCGATCGCGGTGGTCTGCTGCACGGTCCAGCCGGGCGCGAGCGGGCCGTCGGCGGTGCCGATGAGCGCGGGGGCGCCCGAGCGGTCGGTGTCGGTGGTGACCGGCGCGCCGGGGCGCTTCAGCGGCAGGACGGGGTCGTTCTTGCCCTTCCCGCCCTGGGGATCGTCCTCCTCCGACACCTCGTCAGGGGTGCTCTCCGCGGGCAGCAGTTCGGCCTTCGCGGTCCCGCCGCCCGCCGCGCCGCCGCCGCTCCGCTTCGGGGTGTACGCGGTGTACGTCGTACGGCTCACGTCGGAGGAGCTGGGCGCCGGGCACAGCAGCGTGGAGCGCTGGACGGGCAGCCGGCTGGCGGCCTTGGCCGCCGTGCCCGCGTCGTCCGACGGGCCGCCGGTGAGGGTCGCCACGCCGGTGACGGCGGCCAGCGCCGCGGCCGTGCCGATCAGGGACAGGGTGGTGCGGTTCATCGCTGCTGATCGCTCCCGTCGCGGCGGCCCTCGGGGTCGGCGCCGCCGTACGTCGTGTCGCCCTGGGCGGGGTACGTGCCGTCGGGGTAGGGCTGCTGCTGGTCGTAGGCGTACGGATCGGCGTACTGACCGGCGGCGTACGGATCGGGGGCGTACGCGTCGGGGTACGGGCCGCCCGCGTACGGGTCCGCCGGGTACGGGGCGTCCTGGTACTGCCCCTGCGGGTACGGATAGCCGCCCGGGTACTGGTCGGCCGGGTACTGCCCGTATCCGGCGTCGGCGTACGGCGCTTGCGCGTCCCACTGCCCGTACGGCTGCGCTTGCGGCTGCTGGTCCGGCTGCGGCGGTACGAACGGCTCCGGGATGAACACCGGCGGCTCGGCGGGCGGCGCGGGCGGCGGGGGCGGCGGGGTCGCGTCGGCTTGCGCGCCGCCGTCCGCCGGAACGTCCCGCGGCGCCTCCGCGGCCTGCGCCGCATCCGCGGCGGCCCGCAGCCGCCGCGCCCGGCGCCCGTCGCCCGCCAGGTCCTCGGCGGTGATGGCGGTGGCGGCGGCCTCCGCCTCGGGCAGGTCGTCGTCCACGTCACGGCGGCGGCCCGGCAGCGCGAGCACCAGCAGGACGACCGCGAGCAGCCCCTGCGCCCAGACCCACGCGGTGTGGGCGATCGGGGTGTCGTACGTCAGGTCGAGCCGCCCGCCGTTGGCCGGGAGTTCGAAGCCCTGTGCCCAGCCGTCGAGGGTCTTCGCCGTCAGCGGCTTGCCGTCGAGCGTGGCCTTCCAGTCGGCGGTGGCCCGGTCGGCGAGCCGCAGCACACGCCCGTCCGCACCGTCCGGGATGGTGGTGTGCGCCTCGACGGGACCGGCCGCCACCGGCACCGGCGCGGCCGACGTCCCCGTCCCTCCCCTGGAACCGGGCGGGACGATGGAGACCCGCGCGACGCGTTGGTCGAGCCGCCACAGGGTGCCGTGGTCGTCCCTGCTGAGCTGGGTGAGGCCGGGCGTCGCGTTCAGCACGCGCGTCATGTCGCGCGGGGCGCCCTGCTGTGCGTACACGTAGCGCACCGCGTAGGCGCTCAGCCGGGTGGTCTGGTCGGCGCCGGAGCCCGCGACCAGATGGGCCACGACGTCGTCGAGGCGGGTGTCGGCGCCGCCCGCGGCGGCGAGTTCGCCGTCGCCGAGCCGGGCGCCGGAGCCGCGCACCAGGGCGTAGTCGGTGCGGGCGTCGCTGCCGGTGAGCACCAAGGTGCGGGCCTGGTCCCGGGTGGCGCTCTCGGCCGCCACGAACGCCGGGACCTGGGAGGGTTCGCGCCGTGACAGCGGGCCGTCCGCGCCGCTGACCATCCAGCTGACGGCGGCGTACAGCGGGGCGGCGGCCGAGGCGACGGCGATGATCAGCGCGACCGGCTGGCGCCAGCCGAAGCTCTGCGCCGCCACGCGCTCCTTGGCGCCCTCGGCGCCGACCACGGCGGCGGTCAGCAGCGCCAGGCCGTAGACGAGGGTCGCGGGCCCCGCCCAGGCGGAGCCGTTGCTGAACGCCGCGAAGAGGAACCCGGTGAGCGCCACGACCCAGGCCGTACGCACCGTCAACTGCCGTTCGCCGCGCATCAGTGCGGCCAGCGCGGCCAGTACGAAGCCGAGCAGCAGCAGCGTGCCGCCGCCCTTGGGGCCGCCGGGGCTGAGCGCGAGCAGGTCCAGGGCGGACGCGGCACCGCTGCCGCTGTCGAGCCCGGCCTCCTTCAGGAAGCGGACCGGATCGGTGAGCAGATCGACCGACCAGGGGGCGAGCACCAGCAGCGGGGTGAGGACGACGGCCAGGAACCGCAGCCCGTACGCCACGAGCGGCTCGCCCTGCCGGTACCGCAGGACGAGCACACCGGCGGACAGCAGCAGCGCGATCGGCCAGACGACCGGCGTGAACGCCATGGTGAACGTCAGCAGCAGCGCGTACGCCCATGCCGCGCGCCAGCTCGGCAGCCTGCCCTTCGTACCGCCCGCCCGGAAGCCGCCCGCGGCGGCCGCCGCCCGCGCCATCAGCGGCAGCAGGACGGCCAGCACCGCGGTGCCGAGCCGCCCGCCCGCGAGCGCCCCGGTGGCGGCCGGGAGGAAGGCGTACGCGACGCTCCCCCACGCGCGCAGCAGCCGGGACTCGACGAGCGGCCGGGAGGCGAAGTACGCGATGAACCCGGCCAGCGGCACCGAGCAGACCAGCAGCAGGGTGAGGGTGAACCCGGTGCTGCCCAGGAAGACCGTGGCCAGTGCGGCGAGGGCGGCGAGATACGGCGGTGCGCTCTGGGTGCCGCCGGTGCCGACCGGGTGCCAGCCGTCGACGTAGCTCGCCCAGAGGTCGGTGACGTGTCCGGGGGTGGGCAGCAGATCGCCGCCCGCGAGCGCGCCGGTGCCCAGCAGCTCCCGGCAGGCGACCAGCGAGACCAGCAGGAGCACGGCGAACAGCACCGGGCCCGGCTTGCGCGCGATCCGCTTGACGCGCGCGAACTGCTCGATCTCCAGGAAGTCGGCGTCGTCGCCGGTCGGCCCGGACTCCACGGCCCCGTGCCGGCCGCCCGAGGACAGCTCGGGCTCCGACCGTCCGCCGATGTTGCTGGCCACCTGCTCGACCGTCGCCCGCACGGTCGCCCCGGAGGGCGGGAAGAGCGGCCGCAGCTCGCTCGCCTCGGTCGCCGGGCGGCCGCGCCGTTTGCGCGCGGCGCTGATTCTCCCGGGCCGCAGCAGCACGCCGGACAGGCCCGTGACCTCGTCCAGTGCCTGGCCCGGCACCTTGCCGACCAGATAGGCGAGGGTGCGCAGCAGGGTGCCGAAGACGACCCGCAGCATCACATAGGGCAGCAGCGCGCCCCGGGTGTTGACCAGCAGGGTGTAGACGGCACCGGCCTTGTCGACGCGGTGCGGGCTGGCCACCGAGCGGCCCACGCAGTCGATGGGGCGCCGCTCGCGCGCGGACGCCTCGGCGTGCCGCAGGGAGGCGTCCGGCGCGATGAGCACCTGGTGGCCCGCGGCGTGGGCGCGCCAGCACAGGTCGACGTCGTCCCGCATCAGGGGCAGCCGGGAGTCGAAGCCGCCCAGCTGCTCCCATACGTCGCGGCGCACCAGCATGCCCGCGCTGGAGACCGACAGCACCGGCCGCACCTGGTCGTGCTGGCCCTGGTCCTGTTCGCGCCGCTCCAGACCGGTCCAGCGGCGGCCGCTGCGGGCGATGCTGACGCCCACTTCGAGCAGCTGCTTGCGGTCGTACCAGCCGCGCAGCTTGGGGCCGATGATCGCGGCCTCGCGGTTGGCCAGCAGCTCGGCGTCGGCGACCCGCAGCAGCTCGTGGAGCGCATCCGGGGCGGGCGCGCAGTCGTCGTGCAGCAGCCACAGCCACTGGATGGGCTCGCCGTGCGGCAGCTCCGGCATGTCGTACGCGTCGTCGCGCCAGACGCGGTTGACGGGGTCCCAGCCGCTGGGGCGCTTGAGGTACGGCAGCTCCTCGGGCCCCAGCACCGGGGCGCCGCGGACGGCCTCGGCGACGGCCGTACCGAAACCGCTGCGGCGCGCCAGGTGCAGGACCCGGTCCTCGCCGAGGGCTTCGGTCAGCAGCCGGGCCGACTCGTCGGCACTGCCGGTGTCGGCGGCGACGACGCCCTGCACGGGCCGCTCCTGGCCGAGCAGGCCGGACAGCGCGTCGGGCAGCCAGCGGGCGCCGTCGTGGGAGACGAGCACGGCGGTGACGACATGGCGCGGGAACTCAGGTGCCGGTTGCGCGGCGGCAAATCCGGCGGAGGCGGCCGGGTGTGGGGCCGCCGAGTGGCTGTGCACGGACATCGAGGTACGGGCCCCGGTTCGCTGGACTGCGGTGGACGAGCCCGCCCCAGGGGGACATTGGCGCGCCTCGGACGGGCCCCCACACTAACGGCTGCGTACGCAGGCGTCCGCCCGCCCGTCACCCGGCCACCACCCCTCATGGAGACGCTTCGCGTCACGGGGTTGATCGTCTACCGACGGGGGACGGACCGCGTGCTCCGCCGTGAGCTGTGCCGATGTGGCCGGACCGCGGCCTTCTTCGTCAGACCGCGGCCTTCTTCAGGCGGCGGCGCTCCCGCTCGGAGAGGCCGCCCCAGATGCCGAAGCGCTCGTCGTTGGCGAGGGCGTATTCGAGGCATTCGGACCGGACCTCGCAGGCCAGGCAGACCTTCTTCGCCTCGCGCGTGGACCCGCCCTTTTCCGGGAAGAACGATTCGGGATCGGTCTGGGCGCACAGTGCGCGCTCCTGCCAACCGAGCTCCTCGTCCGCCTCTTCGACCAGCAGTTGCTGGAACAACTCGGTCATGTGCGCCCCTCGTCTGTTTTTGCGTCCCCGGTGCCGTCCCCGTGCCCTGGTGCCATGGGTCAAACCGGCAGAACGACACGTGTGAAATTACAAGTGCGCCGATCCGGGCCAGTCAAGCCGAGATCTGCTATTGGGCCTCTTATTCACTCTGCGGAACCAAGGCTGCGCGGAAAGTGTTCAAATCGGCCTAAACGCGACACGTTTCCCTCAGCTGTCCCCGGCGTCCCCAGTTCCTCATCGCTCTCACCCGTGAAGGACGCCGTGAACGCCGTTCCCGTTGCACACACGTTCTCGTTGCATCGGGGGCCGATGCTGCGCCACCTCTCCGACTAACGCGGGAACAAACCTTTCTGCCTCCACATCGACCGGATGAGGTGAACGAGGGCCGCCGAACGGGAGATCAAGTTGACAGGAGGGCGGGGACCCGCTGTCCTTGTCCTCATGTCAGTGACCCACGCGCCCCAGTCGACCCGTGCCCACGGGTTCCGCTGCGCCGTGCAGGCTCGCTGTCGCTGTTCCAGCTGTTGATGCCCCTCTGAGCTCCAGCTTTCTCCTCTCGCGTCTCTTTCGCGTCTCCCTGCGTCACCCCGCACAGCTCCGCTTCGCGCACCACCGCGCTTCTCCGCCGAGGAACCCCCACATGAACAGCGACGTCCAGATCGCCGGTGACCCGCTCGCCATCCCGCATCTGCTGCCGCCCGCACCCGCGCACCCCACCACCGTCTCCGGCTTCGCCGGACTCGCCCGTGACATCGCCGCCGACCGCGACGGCTGGGCGCCGCTCGTCCGGTACGACGCCACCACCCGCTGGTACCACCGGCTGCGCACCGGCCCCGGCTATGAGGTCTGGCTGCTCAGCTGGGTGCCCGGCCAGGGCAGCGGAGCCCATGACCACGGGCGCTCCTCGGGCGTACTGACCGTGCTCCAGGGCGAGTTGACCGAGCGCGTGGGGACGAACAGCGGCGCACGGCACACGCTGCGCGCCGGCGCGCAGCGCGTCTTCGCGCCCGGATACGTGCACGACGTCGTCAACGACGCGCTCGAACCCGCCGTCAGCCTGCACATCTACTTCCCCGGCCTGACCGAGATGCCGCTGCACCCCACCCAGACCGCCGGTACGGCCGCGGAGACGGCCGCCCCCGGCCCCCTCGACGTCCTGCGCTGAGCCCGCCCCGCACGGTTCCGTTGTCCGAGCCGACTGCAAGGCCCTCCCGTCGCCCACCACCACCCTCAACGGATCAGCCTTCGGCTGACAGACTGCCCTCCCGTCGCCCACCACCACCCTCAACGGATCAGCCTTCGGCTGACAGACTGTCCTCCATGCGCATTGTGGTTCTGGCAGGCGGCATCGGCGGCGCCCGTTTCCTTCGCGGTCTGATGTCGGCGGTTCCCGACGCCGACATCACCGTCATCGGCAACACCGGTGACGACATCCACCTCTTCGGCCTCAAGGTCTGCCCCGACCTCGACACCGTGATGTACACGCTCGGCGGTGGCATCCACGAGGAGCAGGGCTGGGGCCGGGCCGAGGAGACCTTCGCCGTCAAGGAGGAGCTGGCGGCGTACGGCGTGGGGCCCGAGTGGTTCGGCCTCGGCGACCGTGACTTCGCCACGCACATCGTCCGTACGCAGATGATGAGCGCCGGTTACCCGCTCAGCGCCGTCACCGAGGCGCTGTGCGCGCGGTGGCAGCCAGGGGTGCGGCTGCTGCCGATGACGGACGACCGCGTCGAGACGCACGTCCTCATCGACGACCCCGAGGGCGAGGGCCGCAAGGCCGTCCACTTCCAGGAGTACTGGGTCCGGATGCGCGCCTCCGTGCCCGCCCACGCCGTGGTCCCCGTCGGCGCCGACCAGGCCAAGCCCGCGCCCGGCGTCCTGGAGGCCATCGCCGACTCCGACGTCGTCCTCTTCCCGCCGTCCAACCCCGTCGTCAGCGTCGGCACCATCCTCGCCGTCCCCGGGGTGCGCGAGGCCATCGCCGAGGCCGGGGTGCCCGTCGTGGGCCTCTCCCCCATCGTCGGGGACGCGCCCGTGCGCGGCATGGCCGACAAGGTGCTCGCCGCCGTCGGCGTCGAATCGACGGCCGCCGCCGTCGCCAAGCACTACGGCTCCGGGCTGCTCGACGGCTGGCTCGTCGACGAGGTCGACGCCGGGGCGGTCGACGAGGTCGAGTCCGCCGGGATCCGCTGCCGGGCCCTTCCGCTCATGATGACCGACACCGAGGCCACCGCGCGCATGGCCGCCGCGGCGCTGGCGCTGGCCGAGGAGGTCCGGGCATGAGCGGATCGCCCTCCCGGGAGACGCCCTCGTACCAGGTCTGGGCCCTCCCCGGCCTGCCCGAGGTGCGGTCCGGCGACGACCTCGCCAAGCTCATCGCCGACGCCGCGACCGCCGACGGCCTGCCGGGGCTCGCGCACGGCGACGTCCTGCTCGTCACCTCGAAGATCGTCAGCAAGGCGGAGGGGCGCGTCGTCGCGGGCGACGACCGTGAGGCCGCCATAGACGCCGAGACCGTACGGGTCGTCGCCCGGCGCGGGCGCACCCGCATCGTCGAAACCCGGCACGGCCTGGTCATGGCCGCCGCCGGGGTCGACGCCTCCAACACCCCGGCCGGCACCATCCTGTTGCTCCCCGAGGACCCCGACGCCTCCGCCCGCGCCATCCGGGCCGGACTGCGGGACGCGCTCGGCGTGGACGTCGGCGTCATCGTCACCGACACCTTCGGGCGGCCCTGGCGCACCGGGGTCACCGACGTCGCCATCGGCGCGGCCGGGGTGCACGTCCTGGACGACCTGCGGGGCGGCACCGACACGTACGGCAATGCGCTGAGCGTCACCGTCGTCGCCACCGCCGACGAGCTGGCCGCCGCCGGAGAGCTGGTCAAGGGCAAGGCGGACGGCCTGCCGGTGGCGGTGCTGCGGGGGCTGCCGCATGTGGTGGCCCTGGATGCGGACGCCGACGCCGACGCCGATGGGCCCGGCGCGGACGGGCCCGACGCCGATGGGCCCGGGGCGGGCGGGCCCGACGCGGGGGCGCGGCCGCTGGTGCGCGGTGCCGCCGACGACATGTTCCGGCTGGGCACCTCGGAGGCCGTGCGGGAAGCGGTGACCCTGCGCCGTACGGTCCGCGAGTTCACCGACGAGCCGGTGGACGGCGCGGCGGTGCGGCGCGCCGTGGCCGCCGCCGTCACCGCGCCCGCGCCGCACCACACCACGCCGTGGCGGTTCGTGCTGCTGGAGTCGGAGGAGTCGCGGGTGCGGCTGCTCGACGCGATGCGGGACGCGTGGATCGCGGACCTGCGGGGTGACGGCTTCTCGGAGGAGTCCATCGCCAAGCGGGTGCGGCGCGGTGACGTGCTGCGCAAGGCGCCGTACCTGGTGGTGCCGTGCCTGGTCGCGGACGGCGCCCACACGTATCCGGACCCCCGGCGGAACGCGGCGGAGCGGGAGATGTTCGTGGTGGCGGCCGGAGCCGGGGTGCAGAACCTGCTGATCGCGCTGGCGGGCGAGCGGCTGGGGTCGGCCTGGGTGTCGTCGACGATGTTCTGCCGACCGGTGGTGCGGGAGGTGCTGGGCCTGCCGGAGGACTGGGACCCGATGGGCGCGGTCGCCGTGGGCCACCCCGCCGCCGCGCCCCCGGCGCGGCCGGAGCGGGGCGTGGACGGCTTCGTGGTGGTGCGGTAGCGCTGCGCTCGCGTTGCCGTGGTGGGCCTGGGGTTGTGGGCCCGGGGCGCGCGGGGTGGGGGTGCGCGCCGGTGTGGGGGTTGTGCGGGTGCGTTTTCGTGGTGCGGGGGCGTGGGGGTGCGGTCGGTTCGGTGGGTGGTGCGGGTGCGGGGCCTCCGGGGCAGGGTCCTGGACTCGTATATTTTTTGGCGCCGGTGCCCGGAGACGTGGGGTGGGCCGGAATTGGGCGCCACAAATATACGGAACGTCCAGGACCCCACCCCTGCGACCCCGCCCCCTCCCGCCGTCGGCGGCCATCGGCCGGTGGCTCCGGGCCCGGTCCGGCTCCAGTTCGCCCGGCGGCGGGCGACTGGGCGGGGGTGGGAGCGCCCCCGCCCCCTCCCGCCGTCGGCGACCACCGGCCGATGGCTCCGGGCCCAGTCCGGCTCCAGTCCGCCCGGTGGCGGGCGACTGGGCGGGGGTGGGAGCGCCCCCGCCCCCTCCCGCCGTCGGCGACCACCGGCCGGTGGCTCCGGGCCCGGTCCGGCTCCAGTCCGCCCGGCGGCGGGCGACTGGGCGGGGGTGGGAGCGCCCCCGCCCCCTCCCGCCGTCGGCGACCACCGGCCGATGGCTCCGGGCCCGGTCCGGCTCCAGTCCGCCCGGTGGCGGGCGACTGGGCGGGGTGGGAGACCACCGGCCGATGGCCCCGGGCCCGGTCCGGCTCCAGTCCGCCCGGCGGCGGGCGACTGGGCGGGGGTGGGCGCGACCCCGCCCCCTCCCGCATCGTCGCCGTCACCGGCCCGGTGGCGGGCGGGGGTGGGAGCGACCCCCGCCGGGTCCCGGCCGTGGGCTACCGGGCAGGGCTTAGGGTGGCGGCGTGGTGGGACGTCGTGTGTGGGTGCCTTCCTGCGCGTACGACCTCGCGCGGAACCTCGGTGTGCTCCAGCGGGGGCCGGGGGATCCGGCATTTCGCGTCGACGCGGAGGGGGCGTTCTGGCGGGCCAGCCGGACCCCGGCAGGGCCCGGGACCCTTCGGATCGCGCGGGACGGCAATGGGGTCGAGGCCCGGGCCTGGGGGCCGGGGGCCGAGTGGCTGCTCGACCATCTGCCCTCGCTCCTCGGCGACGACGACGATCCGTCCGCGTTCACCCCACGGCACCGGCTCGTCCACGAGGCGCACCGCCGGAACCCCGGACTGCGGCTGATCCGGACCGGGCTGGTGCTGGAGTCGCTGATCCCCTCGATCCTGGAGCAGAAGGTCACCAGCGACGAGGCGTACCGGGCCTGGCGGTTGCTGCTCCAGCGGCACGGTGAGCCCGCGCCGGGGCCGATGGAGCGCCTGCGGGTCATGCCCGATCCGCGTACCTGGGCGCTGATTCCGTCGTGGGAGTGGCACCGGGCGGGCGTGGACGGCAAGCGCTCGGCGACGATCCTGCGGGCCGTGCGGGTCGCCCGGCGGATGGAGGAGGCCGCGGCCATGGATCTCGACGCCGCGTCACAGCGTCTTCAGCTCGTCCCGGGCATCGGCCCCTGGACGGCGGCGGAGACCCTCCAGCGCAGCAACGGCACACCGGACGCGATCACGGTCGGGGATCTGCATCTGCCCCGCATGGTCGGCTACGCGCTCACGGGGGAACGCGGCACGGACGACGCGGCGATGCTGGAGCTCCTCGCGCCCTACGCCGGTCAGCGGCACCGGGCGGCCCGGCTGATCCTGCTGTCGGGCCGGGCGGCGATGCCCCGGCGCGCACCGCGCTTCTCGGTACGGGACTTCCGGGCGATGTAGCGGGGCGACTCGGGCCCAGGCCAGGGGCCGGGGCCACCGGTGGGGAGTCGCCAGTCGACGGGAGGGGGCGGGGTCGCAGGGGTGGGGTCCTGGACGTTCCGTATATTTGTGGCGCCCATTTCCGGCCCACCCCACGTCTCCGGGCACCGGCGCCAAAAATATACGAGTCCAGGACCCTGCCCCGGAGGCCCCGCACCCGGCACCAGCCACCCCAGCAACCGCGCACCCCAGCAACCGCGCACCCACAAGCAGAACAGCCGCACCAAGCGGTTACTGGTCGGAGGAGAACCGCACCGCGCCCGGCGGGATGTCCACCCCGCACCACACCCGCGCCCCGTCGCGCAGTTCGTTGTCCGGGCCCACCAGCGCGCCGTCACCGACCACGGCCCCGTGCAGCACCGTACGGGCGCCGACCCGGGCCCCCGCGCCGATCAGCGAGTCGCGGACCTCGGCGCCCTCCTCGACGACGGCCCCCTCCAGCACCGTGCTGCCGTCGATGCGCGCGCCCGCGCCCACCCGGGCCTGCGGCCCGATGACCGTGCCGCCGGTGAGCTTGGCGTCGCCCGCGACGGTGGCGGTGTCCAGGACGAGGCGGTCGCCGCAGCGGCCCGGGACGGCCGGGGAGGGGGCGCGACCGAGGACGAGGTCGGCGGAGCCGCGGACGAAGGCCTGCGGGGTGCCGAGGTCGAGCCAGTACGTGGAGTCGACCATGCCCTGGAGGTGGGCGCCCGCGGCGAGGAGCCCGGGGAAGGTTTCGCGTTCGACGGAGACGGGCCGGTCGGCCGGTATGGCGTCGATCACGGAGCGGTTGAAGACGTACGCCCCCGCGTTGATCTGGTCGGTGACGATCTCCTCGGGGGTCTGCGGCTTCTCCAGGAAGGCGGTGACCCGGCCGTGCTCGTCGGTGGGCACGAGCCCGTACGCGCGGGGGTCGGTGACCCGGGTGAGGTGGAGGGAGACGTCGGCGCCGGTCCGGCAGTGGGTGTCGACGAGGGCGCGGATGTCGAGGCCGGTGAGGATGTCGCCGTTGAAGATGAGCACCGGCTCGTCGGGGCCCGAGCGCAGCCGGGAGGCGACGTTGCGGATGGCGCCGCCGGTGCCGAGCGGCTCCTCCTCCGTCACGTACTCCAGGTGCAGTCCGAGGGAGGAGCCGTCGCCGAAGTACGGTTCGAAGACCTCGGCCAGGTAGGAGGTGGCGAGCACGATGTGCTCGACCCCGGCGGCGCGGGCGCGGGCGAGTTGGTGGGTCAGGAAGGGGACGCCGGCCGCCGGGACCATCGGCTTGGGAGTGTGCACCGTCATCGGGCGCAGCCGCGTTCCCTTGCCGCCGACCAGGAGGATCGCTTCCGGCGTTGCTGGCGCTTTGGTCACGTAGTCTCTGCTTCCTGCTCTGGCTCCCCGTGGTCGGCGGCCAGTGTATGCAGAAGCCCGGACCGCGCCTCGTCAGCGCCCCTGGAGCCGGGCGGCTGTGCTGCGTACGGAGCTGAGCTTGCTGTACAGGCGCTGTCCGGGGCACTCGGTGGCGAAGCCGTCGCGGTGTCCGGAGATGACGCGCAGCTTCACCCTGACGCCCTTTTTGTACTTGTTGCCGCCGCCGGACACCAGATGGGTGGTGCCGCGTGGATTCCGGTTGAAGAGGCCGAGTTTCCACGCGGTGAGCTTGGCGATGGCTCTGACGGCCTTGGCGGAGGGCTTCTTGGCGGAGTACGTACCGAGGACGGCGACGCCCATGCTGTTCTGGTTGAAGCCGAGGGTGTGCGCCCCGAGTACGGCTTTGGTGACGCCTCCTGCGCGGCCTTCGTAGATGTTTCCGCACTTGTCGATGGTGAAGTTGTAGCCGTAGTCGCGCCAGCCCATGCTCTGGACGTGGTAGCGGTAGATACTGCGCAAAACGGAGGGAACTTGGGCGCAGGTGTAGCTGTTGCCCGTGACGGTGTGGTGGATGAAGGCGGCTTTGACGGACTTGCTGTAGGCATAACCGCTTTCGCGGATCTTCTCGTTGGCGCCCCATCCGGCGCGGGTGATGATGCGCGGCCGGGGCGCGGTGTGGCGGGCGGCGCTCGATCCGGCCTGGCCGGTGGGGAGTTGGGTGGTTGTGGACGGGCGCGGGGTCGGGGTGGCGGGCCGGGCGGTGGGGTGTGACATCCCCACCGGGGTGCGGGCCGCCGGTGGCATGCGGGATGGCGGTGGGGTGCGGGATGGCGGTGGGATGCGGGCCCGGGTGAGTGGGATGCGGGCCCGGGTGAGTGAAATGCGGACCCGGGTGAGTGGGATGCGGGCCTGGATGAGCGGGATGCGGGCCCGGGTGAATGGGGTCGGGGTGGGCCGGGGGTGGTGCGGGGGCGGCGCCGGGGTTGACGAGTTCGAGGCGCAGCCCGGCGGGGAGGGCGGCCGGTGCGGCGCCGGTGGGCCGGGCGGCGCGGACGCGGGCCTGGACGCCGTCGGAGTCGCCGACCCACAGCGGGGCGGTGCCGCCGCGCGGATGGCCCGCGCCGCCGTCGGAGGCGCCGGGGGCGGGGTCGGGCGCGTCGTCGTGGTACGCCCGGAGGTCGCGCCAGGCGGACCACACCCCGGTGCGGGCGGCACGGGTGCGCACCTGGAAGCGACCGCGGAGGTCGTCGGAGGCGTCGTTCCAGACGGCGCCGACGAGGGAGAAGGGGGGTACGTCGCGGGCGGCGAGCCCCCGGTCGCCGCCGGGTGCGGCCATGCCCCGGTCGAGTGGGAGGCCGAGCGGGCGCAGGGGCAGCGACTGGGTTCCGCCCATGAGGTGGGCGCGGTCGGCCCGGGCCTGTGCGGCACCCAGGGCGGACGGGAGGGTGAGGGCGGCGGTGCACACGACGCCGACCGATGATGCAAGGAATCCACGCATGATGAAAATCCTGTGCATATCGTGACACAAGTGTCTATTCGGACGCGCGGTGAGCGGCCGACTGGAACAGTCGGCCGACCCCCCGGCGGGGCGCGTCGGGCGCGTACCCTTGCGCGGATGAACGCCACCGATCGCACCCCCGCCGACCTGCTGCGATCCGCGCTCGCCGCGGATCCCGCGCGCCCCCTCGTGACCTTCTACGACGACGCGACGGGCGAGCGCGTCGAACTCTCCGTGGCCACATTCGCCAATTGGGTGGCGAAGACCGCCAATCTGCTCCAGGACGACCTGGCCGCGGCCCCCGGCGACCGGGTCGCGCTGCTGCTGCCCGCCCACTGGCAGACCGCGGTGTGGCTGCTGGCTTGTGCGTCGGTCGGGGTCCTCGCGGACGTCGGCGGCGATCCGGCCGCGGCCGATGTGGTGGTGAGCGGGCCGTCCACCCTGGAGGAGGCGCGCGCGTGCTCCGGGGAGCGGGTGGCGCTCGCCCTGCGCCCCCTGGGCGGCCGGTTCCCGCAGCCGCCGCAGGGGTTCGCCGACTACGCCGTGGAGGTGCCGAGCCAGGGCGACCGCTTCGCGCCGTACGCCCCGGTGGACCCGGACGCGCCCGCGCTGGCCGTGGGCGGGCTGGAGCTGACCGGCGCGGAGCTGGTGGAGCGGGCGCGCGCGGACGCGGCAGCGCACGGGCTCGCCGCGGGCTCCCGGGTGCTGTCGGGGCTGCCGTACGACGGCTGGGAGGGGCTGTCGTACGGGCTGTACGCGCCGCTGGCGGCGGGCGGCTCGGTGGTGCTGTGCCGCCATCTGGACCAGTTGGACGAGAAGGGGCTCGCGGAGCGCCGGGAGAGCGAGCGCGTCACGGTGTAGGGGCCCTTCGCCCCGGACACCCCCCGAGGAAGCCCACGGCCCGGCAGTCCGCCCGACCCCCGTCCGGCGGACTGCCGGGCCGAGCCCGCGCGCCCCGGCGTGCACCCCGCGCGATGATCGACGGATACGTACAACCATGTGCGGGGTTCGTATGTCTGTCCCAATGATCGGCCCAGCACGCGAGACCGCTCCCGTCCGCTGCCGGGCGAGAGGCGGGGTGGGAGGACGCGGACGTGACGACTGACGGCCAAGAGCCGGCGCCGAGACCAAGACGCCGCTGGCTGCGCGTGGTCGCGCTGGGCGCGACCCTGCTGGTGCTGTCGGTCGCCGCGACGGGGTGGTGGTTCTACGAGCGCCTCGACCGCAACATCCGCACCGACACCCGGACCGCGGACGAGCTGCGGAAGTACGAGGCCGAGCGGCCGGTGCCGGTGGTGCGCGACGCGCAGAACATCCTGGTGATCGGCTCCGACGACCGGGGCGGCAAGGAGAACGGCAAGTACGGTCGGGACACCGGCACCCAACGCTCGGACACCACGATCCTGCTGCACCTCCAGGCCGGGGGGAAGAGCGCCACCGCCGTCTCCATCCCGCGCGACCTGATGGTGGACGTCCCGGACTGCGACCGGCCGAAGGGCGGCGGCCGACTGGCGGCCCGGTTCACCCAGTTCAACTGGGCGTTCGAGTTCGGCGGCGCGGCCTGCACGATCCGTACCGTCGAAAAGCTCACCGGGATCCGGGTGGACCACCACGTCATCGTGGACTTCAGCGGCTTCAAGAAGCTGGTGAACGCGGTCGGCGGCGTGGAGGTGTGCCTGACCGAGCCGGTCGACGACGATGACGCACATCTGCAACTGCCCTCGGGCCGTCAGGTCCTGCACGGGGAGAAGGCGCTCGGCTATGTCCGCGCGCGCTACTCCATCGGTAACGGCAGCGACACCGAGCGCATCGCCCGGCAGCAGGAGTTCCTCAGCTCCCTTGTGAAGAAAGTGCAGAGCAATGGTGTGCTGCTCAATCCGGCGAAGCTGTATCCGGTGCTCAGCGCGGCGACCTCCGCACTGACCACGGATCCGGGTCTGGACACCCTCAAGGACCTGTACGCCCTGGTGCGTGGGGTGCGGGACATCCCACGGGAAAGGATCGGATTCCTTACGATTCCGCGACAGCCGTATACGTACAACAAGAACCGTGATGAACTCGTCCAGCCCGATGCCGACCGGCTGTTCCAGCAACTCCGCCTGGATCGCCCGGTGTCGGTGACCCGCACCGTCACGGCCACCAACGGTGAGGACCCGGGCGGTGGGGACCCCAAGGGTGTGGACCGTACTCCGTACCAAGGGACCACGGCGGCTCGCGACGTCTGTGGCTAAAGGCCGGCAAAGGCAAGGCCAGGGCTCGTGAAGAATCTCGAAAGGATTGGGCAGATTGCCCAGTTGTAGGGAAGTGGAATTTGTCACCGGCGTCGCTTGACGCGGATCCGGGCGGATAGTGTGAGCGATCCGGTGCGCTCCGAGATGTGACCGCGCACTGTATATGAAGACGGACCGAGCGCCTTGAGGGGGAGGCGCCCGCGTGGCACCGACGGAGGACACAGGCGACCGTGGACGCGCAAGGCCATGGGCGGGACGGTGACATCGACCCCGCCGATCAGTGGGTGTTCGACCCGAACACCGGCAACTATGAGCTGCGGCTGAGCCCCGCAGGGGAGACGGCCTCGGCCGCCGAGCCTCACGCGGCCCCCAGAACCACGGGCCGCCGCCGCGCCCCCGAGTCCGAGCCGCGGGGGCGCAGGCGGGCGGCGGGCAAGCGGGAGCCGGAGAAAGCGGCGACTCCCGCGAGCAGGCGTAAGCCGAAGCCGAAGAAGTCGAAGACGAAGAAGGCGCTGTACTGGGGCAGTGGCACCCTGGCCTTCCTGCTGGTGGGCGGCTCTGCCGCGGCGTACTTCGTCTACCAGCACCTCAACGGCAACATCAACAAGGTCGACATCGGCGAGAACAACGCCGCGGTCACCGACGGGCCGATGAACATCGTGCTCATCGGCACCGACCGGCGCGACGGCAAGGGCAACGAGGGCTACGGTGACGCAGGGAGCGTCGGCCATGCCGACACCACGCTTGTCATGCATGTATCCGGGGACCGGACCAACGCGACGGTGCTGTCCATTCCGCGCGACATGATCACGGACATCCCGGACTGCACGTCCGTGCAGGACGACGGTTCGAAGAAGGTCATCCCGGGCGAGCGCGAGGCGCGCTTCAACACCAGCCTGGGGCAGGAGGGGCGCGACCCCGGCTGCACCATGAAGACGGCCGAGAAGATCACCGGTCTGGACATCACCCACTTCATGATGGCGGACTTCAACGCCGTCAAGTCGATGTCCACCGCGGTCGGCGGGGTCGACGTCTGTCTCGCCAAGGACATCAACGACCCCAAGTCCCACCTGAACCTGAAGGCGGGCAAGCACAACATCAAGGGCGAGCAGGCGCTGGCGTTCGTCCGGACCCGGCACACCGTCGGCTTCGGCGGCGACCTGGACCGGATCAAACTCCAGCAGCAGTTCCTCAGTTCCATGATGCGCAAGATGAAGGGGAACGGGACGCTCAGCAGCCCGAGCAAGATGTGGAGCCTGGCCAACACCGCCACCAAGGCGCTCACCGTCGACACCGGCATCGGCAGCGTCGACAAGCTGGTCTCGCTGGGCAAGGCGCTCGGCAAGGTCGACCTGAAGAACATGACCTTCACGACGGTTCCGGTCGTCGACAACACCGACGGAGCGACGGTGCTGCTCGACAAGACCAAGGCCGAGCCGCTGTTCTCCATGGTCCAGCAGGATGTGTCGCTGACCGAGGTGAAGAAGAAGGAGAAGGCGGCCAAGGAAAAGCAGGCGGCCCGGCTCAAGGGGGCGAAGGCCGATGCGGCGGAGGTCCGGGCCACGGTGCTGAACGGCAGCGGGCAGACGGGGGCCGCCCAGGAGACCCTCGACTGGATGCAGAACACCGAGGGGATGCCGCTCACCAGCAATGGCGGAAACGCTCCGGCAGATCTGGAGAAGACCACTCTGGAGTACGCTCCCAACCAGGCGGACCAGGCGCGCCGGCTGGCCGACAGCATGGGGTTGCCCGCGTCCGCGATGAAGGAAGGTACGAAGGACGCCGCCCCGAAGGCGGAGATGACGCTGACGCTCGGCGCGGACTTCAAGGGCGCGGGCACTCCCATCTCCGCTCCGGCCCAGGCGCCGAAGGACATTCAGAAGGTCGAGGCCGACGACAAGAACGTCTGCGCCAAGTGACCACTCCCGGCCCGTCGGAGCACCCTCGCCCATCGGTCCGGACGAGCACGGAAGTACGGGGAGGGGCCCGATGCGGCAGAGCAGTGTGCGGGGGGAGGGCCGGCGACAAGCCGTGCCCGAACCCCGCAGCACCGGTGAGGATGACGGCCCGCCCGGAGCGGAAGGCCCCGCGTCAGATGGCGCGGGGCGCCGCCGTGGCGGCCGACGCGCGGCGGCCCGGCATGGCGGCCGGGGGTTACGCGTGGTGCGGTGGAGTGCGCTGGTACTCGCCGTACTCGTCCTGGGCGCGGCAGCCGGTGGCTATATCTACTACAACCACCTGAACGGCAACCTGAAGAAGGAAGCCCTCGACCTCGGCGACAGCAAGCTGGGCAAGCCCGAGCCGAACGCCAACGGCCAGACGCCGCTGAACATCCTGCTGATCGGCTCGGACAGCCGTAACACCAAGGAGAACGTGGAGCTCGGCGGCGCCAAGCAGGACGCCGACCGCAAGCCGCTGGCCGATGTGCAGATGCTGGTGCACGTGTCGGCCGACCGCAGCAACATGTCGGTGGTCAGCATCCCGCGCGACACCCGGGTGACCATCCCCCGGTGCACCGACCCGGACGACGGACGCGTCTATCCGAAGACCCAGGCGGCGATCAACCAGTCGCTCCAGCACGGCGGTCCGGGCTGCACGGTGGCCACCTGGAAGGAACTCACCGGCATATACATCGATCACTTCATGATGATCGACTTCAGCGGGGTGGTCTCCATGGCGGACGCCGTCGGCGGCGTCCCGGTGTGCGTGAAGGACAACATCTACTCGCACGACAGCAAGGGCCATGGCTCGGGGCTGCGGCTGACCAAGGGCACCCACTCCGTGAAGGGCGTCCAGGCCCTCCAGTGGCTGCGGACCCGCTACGGCTTCGAGGACAACACCGACATCGGCCGCGCCAAGGCCCAGCACATGTACATGAGCTCGATGATCCGCCAGCTGAAGAAGGGCACCAAGCTCAGCGACCCGGGCAAGCTGATGGACCTGGCGGAGGCGGCCACCGACGCGCTGACCGTCGACCACGGCCTCGGCGACGTCAAGAAGCTCTACAACCTGGGCAACGACCTGAAGCGGGTGCCGACCGAGCGCACCACCATGGTCACCATGCCCTGGCAGTACAGCGCGGACGAGCAGTTCGTGGAGCCCAAGCCCGGTGACGCCGAGCAGACCTTCTCGCTGCTGCGCAACGACACGGCGCTGGACGGCAAGGACAAGAAGAAGCCCGACAAGACCCCGGCGCCCACCGCGCCCAAGGGCGAGGTCCCGGTCGTCGTGCAGAACGGCACCGCCTCCATGGTGTACGGGCCCGTCTCCGGCCGGGCCCGCGTGATCACCAACGAACTGGTCCGGCTCGGCTACGCCAAGGCCGCCGCGAACACGGTGCTCATCTCGCAGGCCGACACCACCGTGTCCTACCCGAGCGAGGCCGAGCAGGGCGACGCGCTCGCCGTGGCCAAGGCCCTGGGGCTGCCCAAGAGCGCGGTGAAGTCCTCGAAGTCGGTGCAGGACGTGACCGTGGTGGTCGGCAACGACTGGCGCGCGGGCACGGCCTACCCGAAGGCCGGGACGACCGAGGACGACAAGACGCCGGAGAGCGCCGACGCCCTCAACGGCGAGGACAAGAAGGCGTGCATGACGGTCAACCCGGACTACACGTTCTGAGAGCACGGCGGAAGGGGCCGGACCACCTGGTCCGGCCCCTTCGTCGGGTACGTGGTGTACGTCTAGCCCTGTGCCACGACCGCCGGACGGCGGCTGGCGATGACCTTCTTGGCGAGCGCCCGGGGGCTGGTCAGAAAGCCCCAGCCCCACGACATGTGCATGGTCGCGAGCGCCAGCGGGATCCGTACCCGGGCCCCCACCGGGAGCCCCTTCCCGGCCGGGAACGAGCCCGCGACGATGGCCGCCAGATAGCCTCCCGGGATCACGAAGCCCCACGGGCTGACGGCCGCGCCCACCACGGCGCCCACCGCGATGGCCACCACGGCGGTCGGCGGGGCGAGGTAGCGCGCGTTGATCGAGCCCTGGTGGTAGCGGGCGACGACGTGCCGCCAGCGCCCGTAGTTCTTGTACTGCTTGGCCAGCTCCCGCACGTTCGGCCGGGGCCGGTACGAGACCTTCAGGTCCGGCGAGAACCAGACCAGCCCGCCCGCCTCACGGATCCGGAAGTTCAGCTCCCAGTCCTGGGCGCGGATGAATTCCTCGTTGTAGCCGCCCTGCTGCTCCAGCGCCTCGCGGCGGAAGACGCCCAGGTAGACGGTGTCGGCGGGGGCCGCCTCACCGCCGGTGTGGAAGGCGGCGTTACCGACGCCGATCTTCGAGGTCATGGCGGCGGCCACGGCCCGCTCCCAGTCGTTCTCGCCCTCGGCGTGCATGATGCCGCCGACGTTCTGCGCGCCGGTCTCCTCCAGCAGCCGCACGGCGGTCGCGATGTAGTCGGGCGAGAGCATGCCGTGCCCGTCGACCCGCACCACCACGGGGTGGCGGGACGCCTTGATCGCGGCGTTCAGCGCGGCCGGGGTGCGGCCGGTGGGGTTGGGCACGGTGGTCACCCGCGGGTCCTCGGCGGCCAGCTGGGCGGCGATCTCTTCGGTGCGGTCCGCGGACGGGCCGACCGCGATCACCACCTCCATCTCACCGTCGTACTCCTGCTCCAGGATGTGCCGCACGGCGTTGCGCAGATGGCGTTCCTCATTGAGCACCGGCATGATCACGGAGACGGCCGGGAGCTGATGCGGGGGCATGGCACCTCGGGGTTTCGGGGGCGGGGCCCCCGGGAGACTTCAGTAGCGGGCCCACGTTACCGCGAATGGCTGCACCGGAACGCGCCGCCCGGGTGGCAGCGGGCGGTACCGGCGGCGTGGGGCGCCGGGGCGCTCATCGTATGGCCCTACCGTGACAGCGGTTCCGACCCGCCAGCGCCCCGCCGGGGCCCGTTCACGGAGGTCTCCTTCGGTGAGTGCACCGGCCCGATCGACGCGCCCGCCCCTCCCCCGGTCCCGCTCCGGCCGCCGCCGTCGCCGCTGGGGGCTGCGGATCGCCCTGTTCGTCGCGTGCCTGGTGCTGGCCGTCAGCGCGATCGGGCACCTGCTGGTCCGGGAGCTGGAATCCGGCATCCACCGGGTGGATGCCTTCGGCGGCCTGGACAACCGGCCGAAGAGCGCGGGCGGCGGCGTGAACTTCCTGGTGGTCGGCACCGACGGCCGGGACCGGATCACCCCGCAGGAGAAGGCGCTGTACCGGCTCGGCGGGGCGCCCTGCCACTGCACCGACACGATCATCCTGGTCCATCTGTCGGCGGACCGCCGCCGGGCCTCGGTGGTCAGCCTGCCGCGCGACTCGTACGCCATGATCCCCGCGTACACCGACCGCGCCGGGAAGCCGCGCCGCGCCCATCCGCAGCGGCTCAACGCGGCCTACGCCGAGGGCGGGCCCAGCCTGACCGTGCGGACGGTCGAGCACGCCACCGGGGTGCACATCGACCACTATCTGGAGGTCGACTTCACCAGCTTCATGAAGACCGTCGACGTGGTCGGCGGGGTGAAGGTGTGCACGGCGAGGCGGCTCAAGGACGACCACACCGGCCTCGACCTGCCGTCCGGCAGCCATGTGCTGAACGGCGGCCAGGCGCTCCAGTACGTGCGCTCCCGCCACACCGACGGCACCTCCGACCTCGGCCGGATCCAGCGCCAGCAGCGCTTCCTGGCCTCGGTGCTCCACCAGACGACGGCGGGCGGCATCCTGCTGAACCCGGTGCGGTTCAACGCCGTCGCCACCACCCTGCTGGGCTCGGTCCGCGCCGACCACGGCTTCGGCGCGGAGGACCTGATGGCGCTCGGCCGGGCCATGAGCGGCCTCACCCCGGCGTCCTCCGAGTTCGCCTCGGTCCCGGTGATCCTGCCCGGGAAGCCGCTCAAGGGCGTCGGCTCCACACTGCACTGGGACCGGCCCAAGGCCGACCGGCTGTTCGACGCCATCCGCCATGACCAGCCGCTGACCAGGCACCACGCGCGGCCCAAGGCCACCGTGGTCGACGTGGCCCCGCAGCAGGTCCGGGTCCACGTACTGAACGGCACCGGGACGGCCGGGCTCGCCCGGCGCGCGGACCGGGCGCTGCACGCCACCGGCTTCGCCACCACCGGCTCCCCCGCAGACGCGGCCACCAAGGACCTGGCGCGCACGGTCATCACGTACGACCCGGTCTGGAACCGCTCGGTGCGCACCCTGGCCGCCGCGCTGCCCGGTGCGCAGCTGAAGCCGGTGCCGGGGCAGGGCGGGGTGATGCAGGTCACGGTCGGCGCGGACTACAAGGACGTGCACCCGGTGCGGACCGAGGACCCGCGCCGGGACCGCCCCGGCATCGCCGCCGTCACCGGCGACGAGGTCACCTGCGCCTGAGGGTGGCGTCCTGGGCCGTTGGCACACCCAGGACGGCGGCTCACTGGACACCGGAGGCGGTGGAGGACCCGTAGGACGCTCCCTACATTCGAGGGGGCGGCCGCGGAGCGGAAGTACGCAGGGCAGGATGGTCAAGTTGAGAAACGAACATGCTCGCCCCTGACGGAGCGACCGGCACGGACACCTCCGAGCTGCCGTTGCCGCCCCCACCGCTGGGCTCGGAGACATCGGGAGCAGCGGATTCAGCCTCGTGCCGCCGCTGCCGGTACAGCGCAAGCTGCTTGTCGAAGCCCTTCAGCGCAGTCCCCTGCTGCGCGAGCTGCGAGCTGACCGACTCCATGGCGTCGGCAACACTGACGCACGTCTCATCCACCCACGCGGTGACCGCGCCCATCTTCCGTGCAAGCGCCTCCCACTGCCGCACCAACGTCGTCTTGCCGACCCCAGAAGGCCCACAGACGTGGAACAAAAGCTCAGGGCCACTTCCCACCTCGGCCGCCAGATTGCTCCGGAACGCCGCTATCTCCCCGTGACGCCCGACAAACCCCTCACGGCGCTTTTCCCGGATCAGCCCCAGTCGTGAGGCACGACCCCGCCCAGCCACTGCATGCCCCCTCGCCCAGCAACGTGACGCCCGACACCGACATTCTGCCCAAGGAGCACCCTGCTGACAGTCCGCTGGCGACAAAAGCGCCCGACAACGCTTCCCTCAACGCGGTTAAGCAGACGCCGAGCGTTTCGCTCCCACCCACACGCGAACGGCCCGCCCCTGAATGCCGGGGGCGAGCCGTCGTGGCACGTGGCTCCCTTACTCGGCGCTGCCGAACTCCCCCGAGGCAGCGGCGGCGGCGAACGCGGACAACGCCCCGCGGGGGAACAGCAGCGCGGGGCCGTTCGGGCGCTTGCTGTCCCGAATGGCCACCGTCTCTGCATCGACGACGCCGCACTCGACGCACTGCGCCCCGCTGTCGCTGAACGAGGACTTCCACCACGTCACAGGGAGGGCGGAGGCGTCGTCTACATGGCTCATGTGTTCTTCCTTATCTCTGCGATCAGATCCGCCGACGACTCAACCGAGAGCGCGGCGGAGGTCAGCCGTTGCCAGGCATCCCGATGCGCGGCGACCTTGTCGCGTTCCTCGACGTACACGGCCGAGGTCAGCCCTTCCATGTGGACGACGTCGAGGTCAGCATGCGGGCCGAACCCCAGAATCGTGAAGCTGCCCAACTGCCCCACATGCAGCGACGCATTGGCGGGCAACACCTGAATGTTCACGTTCGGTCGCTGCCCCATGGCGAGCAGTCGGCCCAGCTGCTCATGCATGAGGCCGTCTACATCCGAGGTCGAACGCAGGGATTGCTCGGCGATGATCGCCCACAGGGCGAGAGGGTCATCGCGGGTGAGCACTGCCTGACGCGCAAGCCGGACCTCGACCAGCGCGTCGACGCGCGCCTCGACCGCCTCGGACATGGCCGTCGCCCGGATGATCTCGCGGGCGTACAAGCCGGTCTGGAGCAGGCCGGGAATCACGCCCAGCTGCCACGACGAGACCGATTCGGCCTCAGCCTCAAGGCTGATCAGATCCTCGTACACAGGCGTGAGGACACCCCGGTACGAGTGCCACCAACCGCGCTGAGCCCCCTCTTTGGTGAGCGTGAGCAGCGCAGCGCGAAGTTCGTCGCTCACCTCCCGGCCCAACTCGACGTACAGATCGAGCAAAGCCTCGACGTCCTTCGCCTTGGCCGGACTCTTGGCCGTCTCGATCCTCGACAACTTCGAGGAGACGAACCGGCCGTGAGACTTCTCCGCGACCTCTTCGAGGGTGAGTTCGCCCCGTAGCGCCTTCAACTTCGCACCGAGGCGCCGACGGCGCACTGTAGGCGCACTCACGTTCGCTCCCTCCGGTCCAATGGCTTGCTCGACAGTCTGCCGTGCCCTTACTTCGGCTGTCACCCGCGCACTTGCCACATCGCGCTCCCATGGCATCGCCATATGCAATTTTCTATGATGTTGTGGAATAGCTTGCATTGATGAGCACTGGGGGAGCAATCTGATGTGACGTAACGCAACTGCTTCGTCACAGCGCTACGGAATCCAGTGCGCGCTGCGGCGCTTTCCCGTGAGGGGACATGCATGATCGAACGACGGCGGGCCGATCTGCCCGCCAGCAGCTCACTGCAAGACGGTCCGCCGCCGATTCTGTTACTGGCGAAGGACCTCGAATCCCCCAAAGCCGCCCGCGAGTTCGCACGTGCGTTCATCGCCTACCACGATCCGGGCGCATCCGAGGACTACGTCGAGGCGGTCGTCCTGGTCGTGTGCGAATTGGTCACCAACTCGGTTCGGTACGGCACCGAACCAGGTGACTCGCTGCGGGTGACGCTCAGCGTCGATGACACTCGGACGCGCGTCGAGGTACGGGACCCCGTACGCCGTCGCCCGCGCCTCCGCCCCGCGTCCGTCCAACGCGACCGCGGGCGCGGCCTGATCATCCTCGACGCGCTGTGCCCCGGCTCGTGGGGAGTGGACGACGCCCCGTTCGGCAAGACCGTGTGGGCCGAGGTGAAGGGGTCATGACCGGGCCCCATCCCACCGCGCCGTCGACCGTCCCCGTCTGACCAGACGTCGAACGGGCCGCCCCGGAGTGATGTGGACCCCGGACCGGCCCGCCGCGGTCGAGCGTACAAGGCGCTCTCCGACACCACGGACGGTATGAGCCATGGCCCCACCGGCCCCCGGTTGTCCCATGACCGCTCCCGTACTGATCACCAATCCGCCCGTCACCGCACCCATCGAAGGGATGAGTATGGACGCGTTAGCCGGTATCCAATCCATCGAGCTGGAGATCACGGGCACCTGCCAACTCCGGTGTACGCACTGCTGCACGGACAGCGGCCCGCAGGCACCCGCCGGGACGATGACCCGCGAGGACTGGTCGCGCGTCATCGCGGACGTGGCCGAACTGGGCATCCCCATGGTGCAGTTCATCGGCGGCGAGCCGACCCTCTCGCCGCACCTGCCACAGTTCATCGACGAAGCCCTCGACACCGGCCTCGAGGTCGAGGTGTATTCGAACCTCACGCACGTACGGCCCTCGCTGTGGGACTCCTTCAGCCGCAAGGGTGTCTGCCTCGCCACGTCCTACTACAGCGACGACAGGGCGCAGCACGAGGAGATCACCCGCACGCGCGGAAGCCTCGACCGCACCAGGGCCAACATCGCCGAAGCGGTCCGCCGCGGGATCCCTCTGCGCGCCGGAATCGTCGAAGTGATCGAGGGGCAGCGCATCGAGCAGGCCACAGCGGAGCTGCACCGGCTCGGCATCAAGGAAATCCAGGTCGACCGCATGCGCAAGGTCGGCCGCGCGACCCAACACGACACGAGCACGCCGACCGCCGCCGAGCTGTGCGGGCACTGTTTCCGGCACCGCGTCTCCGTCTCCCCCGACGGAGCCGTATCCGGGTGCATCCTCAGCCGCTTCATGGTCGCCGGAAACGTCCGCGAACAGCGTCTCGCCGAGATCCTGTGCAGCGGCCGATGGGGCGAGATGATGGCCGCCGTGCCCGAGCCGCGCGGCGGCGCCTGCACCCCGGCCGATTCGAACGATTGCGACCCCGCCCGTACGCCCGCCTGCCTCCCGAAGCATTTCGCGCCTGCCCCTGCTCCCTCTCTTGGAGTTCACGCGTGAACTGGTCAACTCGCGCAGCCGCTCTGGCCGACGCCGCAACGCACCGGCACTCCCGATGGGCGCCGGCCCTCGCCGCCACACCACGGCACCTGTTCATCCCGCGCTGGTGGGAGCGCGGTGCGGACGGCTGGGAGCTGCACGACGGTCCCTCGGACCCGGATCGCTGGCTCGACGCGGCGTACCGCGACACGTCCCTCGTGACCCGCGTCGGCCCGTTACATGCCGACTACGCCACGGCACCCGACCGGCCCCACGGCCGGCCGACGTCCTCGGCCACCCTCCCGAGTCTGGTCGTAGGCATGTTCCAGCATGCCCGCATCGACGATGGCGACCGGCTGCTCGACGTAGGCACGGGAAGCGGGTACGGCGCCGCCCTCGCCGCTCGCCGCCTAAGCGATGAGCAGGTGACGAGCGTCGATGTCGACCGCTACCTGACCGAGGCCGCCCGCAAGCGGCTGAGCGAGGCCGGGGTCGCCCCCACGCTCGACACCGTCGACGCGACCGGGGACCTGCCGTACGACCCCGCGAGCTTCGATCGGATCGTCGCCACCGTGTCCGTGCGCACAATTCCCGCAAGCTGGCTCAGGGTGCTCCGCCCTGGCGGTCGGCTGGTGACCACCATCGCCGGTACCTCGCTCCTCGTCACGGCCGAGAAGGACGACGACGGGGGCGCGACCGGGCGCGTCGAGTGGGGTCGGGCAGGGTTCATGCAGGCGCGCCACGGCGACGACTACCCGCCCGGTGCGGCCGTTCGCCTCGCCGAGGCCGCGGAGCTGGAGGGGGACGACGTCGGCCGTGGTCCGTATCCCGTCGTCGATGTGGCGAACGCATGGGACCTCGCGTCCATGCTCGACGTCGAGACGCCCGGTATCGAGCATGAGTACCGGGAGGACGGTGAGCGGCGGGTCGCGCTCATGGCGCATGCCGACGGATCGTGGGCCCGTGCGACGGCGACCGGGAACGAGCGGCCCACGGTGCACCAGGGCGGTCCCCGCCGACTGTGGGATGCCCTCGACAAGGTCCGCGCCTCCTGGCTGAGCAACGGCGAGCTACCCGTGCGAGGGTCCCGGGTGGACATCACGCCGGACGGCCGTACCTTCCTCGGCCGCGGGAAGTGGTCTGCCGAGCTGACCTGAGCACACCCAGAAACGTCCCCGTCGGGATCTCCCCGGCGGGGCGTCCGCGCCTTACGGCTCCTCGGGGCCCTCCGCGGCGCGGCGGGCGCGGAGCTCCTTGATGGCGCGGCGGCGGGCCAGCCGGTGGGTGCGGCGGATCTCGGCCTCCTGGTAGCGCCGCTTGTCGCGCTCGGTCTCCGGTATGACCGGGGGCACGGGGCGGGGCTTGCCGTCGGCGTCGACCGCGGCGAAGACCAGGTAGGCGCTGCCGACCTGGGTGGCGGGGGTGGATTCGTTCCAGCGCTCGGCCAGGACCCGCACCCCGACCTCCATGGAGGACCGTCCGGTCCAGTTGACCTGGGCCTTCACATGGACGAGATCGCCGACGCGGACGGGCTCCAGGAAGGCCATCTCGTCCATCGAGGCGGTGACCGCGGGGCCCTCGGAGTGCCGTCCGGCGACCGCCCCGGCGGCGTCGTCGACGAGCTTCATGATCACGCCGCCGTGGACCGTGCCGAGGAGGTTGGTGTCGCTGCCCGTCATGATGTGCGACAGCGTGGTGCGGGAGGCGGACGTGGGCTTGCCCGGAAGGTCCACATCCACGCCCTGGGCCTGTTTGGTCATGCCGTCCACCATATGCGGACCAGCTTCTTATCAGCTCTGCAACAGCCATGCCCCGATCCGGCCCCCGCCCTGTATGACAGCGGGGCCGACCAGGCACACTTCCATGCATGAGCGAATGGCCCCAGGGTTGGACCGGTGACCGCAACGACCGGTACGGACGCGGCAGCGGCAGCCCCCAGCCGGAGGGGGCCCGCTCCATGCCGCAGGTACGGCGGGCGGCACCGGGCGGCGGCGGGCAGCAGCCCGCAGAGCCGCCGCTGCCCCCTGAGCTCTCGCCGCGGGGGAACGTACCGCGGCCCTCCCCGAGCTATGACGACTACGGCGGCCACGGCGACGACGGCTACAACACCGGCCAGGTCTACGGCGGCGGCCGTGGCCCCGGCGGTCCCGGCCGCGGTGGTGGACGTGGCGGCCGCGGGCGCCGGGCGGGAGGACCCGTGAACTGGAAGCGCCGGATAACCGTCACCCTGGTCACCCTGGTCGTGCTGCTGCTCGCGGTCGGTATCGGTACGTACTTCTGGGCCGACGGCAAGCTCAAGCGCGAGGTCGACCTCAGCAAGGTCGAGGACCGGCCGACCGGCGGCAAGGGCACCAACTACCTGATCGTCGGTTCGGACAGCCGCGAGGGCATGTCCGCGGAGGACAAGAAGAAGCTGCACACCGGCTCCGCCGAGGGCCGCCGGACCGACTCCATGATCCTGCTCCACGTCGGTGAGAACGGGAACACCATGGTCAGCCTCCCGCGTGACTCCTGGGTCACCATTCCGGCCTTCACCGGCTCGGAGACCGGCAACCGGATCCCGGCGAGCCAGAACAAGCTGAACGCGTCGTACTCCTCGGAGGGCCCGCAGCTGCTCGCGCGGACCATCGAGTACAACACCGGCCTGAAGATCGACCACTACGCGGAGATCGGCTTCGACGGGTTCGCCAAGATCGTCGACGGGGTCGGCGGGGTCGAGATCGACATCCCGCAGGACATGAAGGACAAGAAGTCCGGCAACGATCTGAAGAAGGGCAAGCAGACCCTGAACGGCCAGCAGGCGCTCGGCTTCGTCCGGCAGCGCTACGGCCTCGCGGGCGGCGACCTGGACCGCACCAAGAACCAGCAGAAGTTCCTGTCCGCGCTGGCCAACAAGGCGGCCTCGCCGAGCACGGTCATGAACCCCTTCAAGCTCTACCCGATGATGGGCGCCGGTCTGGACAGCCTGATCGTCGACAAGGACATGAGCCTGTGGGACCTGAAGGACATGTTCTTCGCGATGAAGAGCGTCTCCGGCGGTGACGGCAAGCAGATGAACATGCCCATCTCCAACCCCGGCCTGTCCACTCCCAAGGGCAGTGCGATCCAGTGGGACATGACCAAGGTCAAGCAGCTGGTGAGCGAGCTGAAGAACGACGAGAAGGTCACGGTCTCCAGCAACTGACCGAGGCCGACGTCAAGACGTAAAGACGACCGCCGCCGGGCCGAGCGCCCGGCGGCGGTCGTCTGTTAGGTTCGTCCCGCGCTACGCATTGAAACGGTTCAACCATCCCGGGAAGGAACCGCACCACGATGACGTACCACCGTTCCCGCAGACGCCTGATCACGCTCGCCGCCGCGACGGCCGCCGCGACCGCCACAGCCCCGGCGGCCCTCGCCACGGGCCGCCACCGGGGCTGGACCCGGATCGCCCACGACGACTTCCGCCACGGCACCCGCCAGTGGACCGCCGAGCTGGAGAGCGGCGGGACGGTGCGGGCGCGGCACGGGGTGCTCGACGTCGACGTACCGGGCGGCGCCACGGTCTGGTTCACCCGCGAGCTGACCGGTCCGTACGTGATCGAGTACACGGCCACCCCGGTCGCGGCGGGCGGCCCCAACGACCATGTGACCGACCTCAACGCCTTCTGGAACGCCCGCGACGTCCGCTCCCCCGGCGACCTCTTCGCCACGACGCGCAGCGGCGCCTTCGCCGACTACGACCTGCTGAAGACCTACTACGTCGGCTACGGCGCCAACCTCAACACCACCACCCGCATGCGCCGCTACGTCGGCGAGGCGGGCAACCGCCCGCTGCTCTTCGACCTCACCGAACCGCTGCTCACGCCGAACGCCCCGCACCGGGTGCGGCTGGTGTCCGCGGGGCGGACCGTCCAGTACTGGAGCAACGGCGAGCTGCTCTGCGACTACCGGGACCCCGAGCCGTACACCAGCGGCTGGTTCGGCTTCCGCACCGTGGCAAGCCACTTCCGGCTTGCGGACTTCTCGGTCTGGCGTCCGCGCCACTGACCGGCGGACATGACGGAGGGCGGGGCGCGTCGCGTACGACGCCCCGCCCTCCGTCATGCGTGTTACGGCAGGTTGCGCGCCATGACGACGCGCTGGACCTGGTTGGTGCCCTCGTAGATCTGGGTGATCTTGGCGTCGCGCATCATGCGCTCGACCGGGTAGTCACGGGTGTAGCCGTAGCCACCGAGGAGCTGGACGGCGTCCGTGGTGACCTCCATCGCCACGTCCGAGGCGAAGCACTTGGCGGCGGCACCCTGGAAGGTGAGGTCGCCGTCGACGCGCTCGGAGGCGGCGGCGGCCTGGTAGGTCAGGGCGCGCGCGGCCGAGATCTTCATGGCCATGTCGGCGAGCATGAACTGGATGCCCTGGAAGTCTGCGATCGCCTTGCCGAACTGCTTGCGCTCCTGGACATAGCCCTTGGCGTAGTCCAGGGCGCCCTGGGCGATGCCGAGGGCCTGGGCGGCGATGGTGATGCGGGTGTGGTCGAGGGTCTTCATCGCGGTGGCGAAGCCGGTGCCCTCGGCGCCGATCATGCGGTCGGCGGGGATGCGGACGTTGTCGAGATATACCTCACGCGTCGGCGAGCCCTTGATGCCGAGCTTCTTCTCGGGGGCGCCGAAGGACACGCCCTCGTCCTCTTTCTCCACGACGAAGGCGGAGATGCCCTTGGAGCGCTTCTCGGGGTCCGTGACGGCCATCACCGTGTAGTAGTCGGAGACCCCGGCGTTGGTGATCCAGCGCTTGACGCCGTTGAGGACGAAAGAGTCGCCGTCGCGCACCGCCTTGGTCTTCATACCGGCCGCGTCGGAGCCCGCGTCGGGCTCGGAGAGACAGTACGAGAACATCGCGTCGCCCTTGGCGAGCGGGCCCAGGTACCTCTTCTTCAGCTCCTCGGAGCCGGACAGGATGACCGGCAGCGAGCCCAGCTTGTTGACCGCGGGGATCAGGGAGGAGGAGGCGCACACCCGGGCGACCTCCTCGATGACGATCACGGTCGCGAGCGCGTCGGCACCGGCGCCGCCGTACGACTCGGGGACGTGCACCGCGTGCAGGTCATTGGCCACCAGGGAGTCCAGCGCCTCCTGGGGGAAGCGGCCCTCCTCGTCGACCTCGGCCGCGAAGGGGGCTATTTTCGCCTCGGCGAGCGAGCGGACCGAGTCGCGGAGCATGTCGTGCTCCTCGGACGGTCGGTACAGGTCGAAGTCTGCGTTTCCCGAGGACGCCAAGGTCTTCTCACTCCCCTGTGGTGCTGCCTACTGTGCTAACTACCGTTAAGTAACTGAATTCTAGGGCCGCCGCCTCTCCCCGTATACGTGCCCTATACGTGAGCTACCCGACAAGATGCCGCTGAGCCCTGTCGGGGGCGCCGACTATGCTCAGGCAGCGCATCTGAGACCGACGCTTCTGGAGCACCGCATGGCCCTCAAGATCACCGTGATCGGCACCGGCTACCTGGGCGCGACGCACGCCGCGGCCATGGCCGAGCTGGGCTTCGAGGTGCTGGGCCTGGACATCGTGCCCGAGAAGATCGCGATGCTCTCGGAGGGCCGGGTGCCCATGTACGAACCAGGTCTGGAAGATCTGCTGAAGCGGCATGTGGCGGGCGTCGAAGGCGCGACCGGGCGGCTGCGTTTCACCAGCTCCTACGAGGAGGCCGGGCAGTTCGGCGACGTCCACTTCATCTGCGTGAACACCCCGCAGAAGCACGGCGAGTACGCGTGTGACATGCGTTACGTCGACAACGCCGTGGAATCGCTCGCCCCGCATCTGCACCGTCCGGCGCTGGTCGTCGGCAAGTCCACCGTCCCGGTCGGCAGCGCGGACCGGCTCGCGGCGCGGCTCGCCGAGCTGGCCCCCGCCGGTGCGGACGCCGAGCTGGCGTGGAACCCGGAGTTCCTGCGCGAGGGCTTCGCCGTCGAGGACACGCTGCACCCGGACCGGATCGTGGTCGGGGTCACCAGCGACCGGTCCGAGAAGGTGCTGCGGGATGTGTACGCGAAGCCGGTCGCGGAGGGGTCGCCGTTCGTGGTGACCGACTTCCCGACCGCCGAGCTGGTGAAGACCTCGGCGAACTCCTTCCTCGCCACGAAGATCTCGTTCATCAACGCCATGGCCGAGGTCTGCGAGGCGGCGGGCGGCGACGTGGTCAAGCTCGCCGAGGCCATCGGCTACGACGAGCGGATCGGCAAGAAGTTCTTGCGGGCCGGGATCGGCTTCGGCGGCGGCTGTCTGCCGAAGGACATCCGTGCCTTCATGGCCCGCGCCGGTGAGCTCGGCGCGGACCAGGCCCTGACCTTCCTCCGCGAGGTCGACTCGATCAACATGCGGCGCCGCGGCCACATGGTCGAGCTGGCCCGCGCGACGTGGGACTCCCCGGGTGGCCGGGCAGATACAGCTCCAGGGCGCCCAGGTGACCGTCTTCGACCCCAAGGGCATGGACAACGCCCGCGCCCTCTTCCCGACCCTCGCCTACGCCCCGAGCGCCCTGGAGGCGGCCCGGGGCGCCCATGCGGTGCTGCACCTGACCGAGTGGCGCGAGTTCCGCGAGCTGGACCCGGTGGGCCTGGGCGAGATGGTCGCCGAGCGCCGCATCCTGGACGGCCGTAACGCCCTCGACCCCGACTACTGGCGCGACGCGGGCTGGACCTACCGCGCCCTGGGCCGCCCCATGGCGTGAGCCTCGCCCGTTTTGCCGGGTCCCGGGGCGGTAACCCGGGCCGGGACCCGAGGAGGAGCCATGGTCGTTGCCAAGCTGAACGTCGTCGCCGTCGACTGCCCCGACCCCACCGCACTCGCCCGCTTCTACCAGCAGATACTGGGCGGCGAGATCAAGAACGAGGGTGAGCCCTGGGTCGATCTCTTCCTTCCCGGCGGGGCCAGGCTGGCCTTCCAGGAGTCGCCCGGCCACGTCGCGCCGAGCTGGCCGTCGGAGACCGGAGCGCAGCAACTGCACCTCGACCTGAACGTGGCCGACATGGCGACGGCGCAGGAGCAGGTGCTGGCGCTGGGGGCGCGGGCGCTGGACCTCGACGACGACGGCGGGAAGCGGGACTTCCGCGTCTTCGCCGACCCGGCCGGGCACCCCTTCTGCCTCTGCCGGAGCTGAGCGCAGCGCCCCCGCCGGGTGACGTCCGGCGGGGGCGGCGTCCGTACGCGAGTCCGTACGCACGTCCGTACGCGAGCCGGTTCAGCGGCGGGGGCGGCGGCCCTTCTCCTGCTCCGGCGGGGTCTGGTCGGCGCCCGGGAGGGTGGGCTTGGGGAGGTTCTCCACGTCCTCCTTGGCCTTCTCCAGCTGCTCGGCCGTGTCATCCGGCAGCTTCGGCGGCCTCGTCGCGGCGTGGCCGAAGCCGAAGGCCGAGGTGAGGTCGCCGAACGTACGGCGGCGCCACTCGCTGATGTTGGGCTCCTTGACCCCCGTCAGCCGCTCCAGGAACTGGAGCACCGACGTGTGGTCGAACGCCTCGCCCGCGGCCCAGCCGCCCACCGTCCACGGCGAGACGATGAGGCAGGGCACCCGGAAGCCACCGCCGATGGGCAGGCCGCCCACGAACTCGTCCACGGTCCCGGCCTTCGGGGTGGGCGGCGGCACGTGGTCGAACAGGCCGTCGTTCTCGTCGTAGTTGAGGATGAACACGGTCTTGCGCCACACGTCCGGGTTGGACGCGATGGCCTCGATCTTGGACGCCACGTAGTCGGCACCGGCCGCCGGGAGGTAGTCCGGGTGCTCGGAGACCTCGGCGGTCGGGATGATCCAGGAGACGGTCGGCAGCCGGTCGTTGCGGGCGTCCTCCTCGAACGTCCCGGCGGGGCTGTGCACCATGCCGCGGTCGTACAGCGGGTCGCCCGGCCTGGCGTCCTGGAACTGCTGGAACTCCTCCAGGAGGTTGCAGCCGTAGTTGTCCTCCTCCTGGTAGACCTTCCAGCTGATGCCCGCCTTCTGGAGGCGCTCGGCGTACGTCGTCCAGCGGTACGGCTTGGGCGCCTTGTTCTCCAGGACCGGGCCGCCCTTGACCCCGGCCGGGTCGATGGTGCCCGTCATCCAGTACAGCCGGTTGGGCCAGGTGGGGCCGAAGACCGAGCAGAAGTAGTTGTCGCAGACGGTGAACGCCTCGGCCAGGGCGAACTGGAACGGGATGTCCTCACGGGTGTGGTAGCCCATGACGTACGGCCCGTTCTCTCCGTCGGCCTTGCGGTGGGCCGGGAGCCACTTGTCCATGGCGCCGTTGTTCCACGCCTCGTGCTGCACCGACCAGGCGTGGCTGGTGGAGGGGATGGCCTGGGCGCTGGTGGAGTGGGTGTCCAGGTGGAACGGGAGGAGGTAGCCGTCCGGGTTCTCCTCGTCCGGCTGGTGGAAGACCGACTTGCCGGTGGAGAGGGTCAGGGCGTCCGGGTCGGCGAACCCGCGCACTCCCTTGAGGGTGCCGAAGTAGTGGTCGAACGAGCGGTTTTCCTGCATGAGCAGGACGACGTGCTCGATGTCGTCGAGCGAGCCGCCCTGCGGCGGCCCGGCGGCTATCGCCTGCTGCACGCTCGGCGGCAGGAGCGTCATGGCCGCGCCCGCGCCGAGCGAACCGGCGGCGGCACCAAGGAGTCTACGGCGGGTGAAGTCGGGCATAACGCCTCTTTCCCGTTTCTATGCGTGAGAGATCGTCAGACCGCTGATGACTCTCTCGCTCCGCCGGCGACGGGGAAGAGGCGACTTACGTGAACGATGCATCAACACATCGCAAAGCCACCAAGCCCCGGTAAAGGGGGCGTTGGCGGCTCGTGCGGGGGCGGTTGGTGGCCGCGGTGGGTCAGGCGTCGGGGGCGCCGTCCAGCTGGTCGATGGTCGCGATGGACGGCCCCCGGACCGCGCGCAGCCCGCGCGCCGCGGCCTCGGCGTCACGCAGCACCCGGACGGCGTTCTGCCAGGTCAGTTTGGCGAGTTCGGCCTCGGACCAGCGGCGGTCGAGCAGTTCCGCGATGAGGTTCGGGTAGCCCGCGACGTCCTCCAGGCCGGAGGGGGTGAACGCGGTGCCGTCGAAGTCGCCGCCGATGCCGATGTGGTCGATGCCCGCCACCTCGCGCATGTGGTCGAGGTGGTCGGCGACGGTGGCCGCCGTTGCCATCGGCCGCGGATGGGCCTCCTCGAAGGCTCGCTGCACCTTCTTGGCGGCGTCCGTCAGCTCCAGCGGGTGCAGCCCGTGCGCGCGCATGTTGTCGTCCGCCGCCTTCGTCCAGTCGCCCGCCTCCGGCAGCACGAACTTCGGTACGAACGTGGCCATCGCCACCCCGCCGTTCTCCTTGAGCGCGGCCAGGACGTCGTCCGGGATGTTGCGCGGATGGTCGCAGACCGCGCGGGCGGAGGAGTGCGAGAACACGACCGGCGCCTCGGTCACCCTGAGCGCGTCGCGCATCGTGTCCGCCGACACGTGGGAGAGGTCGACCAGCATCCCGAGGCGGTTCATCTCCCGGACGACCTCCTCGCCGAAGCGGGTCAGGCCGTGCGCCCTCGGCTCGTCCGTCGCCGAGTCCGCCCAGGGGATGTTGTCGTTGTGGGTGAGCGTCATGTAGCGCACCCCGAGGTCGTACAGGGCGCGGAGGGTCGCGAGGGAACAGTTGATGCTGTGGCCGCCCTCGGCGCCCATCAGCGACGCGATCCGGCCCTCGGCGCGGGCCGCCTCCATGTCGTCCGCGGTGAGCGACAGCCGGAGGTCGTCCGGGTAACGCTCGGTCAAACGGCGCACCACGTCGATCTGTTCGAGGGTGGCGCTGACGGCCGTGTCCCCGCTGAAGTCCGAGCGCACGAACACCGACCAGAACTGGGCGCCGACGCCGCCCTCGCGGAAGCGGGGGATGTCGGTGTGGGTGCGCTGCCTCTGGTCGGTGGCGATGTCCAGTTGCTCGAGGTCGTAGCGGACCTGCTCGCGCAGAACCCAGGGGAGGTCGTTGTGGCCGTCCACGACGGGGTGGACGGACAGCAGTTCACGGGCGTGCGCGAGGTGATCGGTCATCCGGGCATTTTCGTACGGGCGGTCGCCGAAGTCACGGCTCCGCAACGCCGTGCGGCGAGCCTGTTCCCCACCCCGCCCCTCCCCGACCCCGGGGCCCCGTTGGGGGCTCCGCCCCCAAACCCCCACCGGGGCTCCGCCCCAGGACCCCGCTCCTCAAACGCCGGAGGGGCTGGGAGTTGCGGCACCTCCACCCCGGCCTCAGGACCGCACCGTCCGACGGAGCGAACGCCCGGGCCAAGGGCACAGCCGAGGGGCCGGGGCGCAGCTCCCGGGGGGGGCGGGCACAGCCCGGGGACCCGGGGGCAACCGCCAAAAGGAGGGCCGGGACCGAGCCCCAGCGGCGTCCGGGGTACAGCCCCGGCGGGGTCTGGGGCGCAGCCCCAACCAGAGGGCAACGGCGCAGCCCCGGCAGGGTCTGGGGCGGAGCCCCGCGAGGGGCCAGGGGCGCAGCCCCTCCGGCGTTTGAGGAGCGGGGGTGTGGGGGCGGAGCCCCCGCGCGGGGGCCGGGGCGGAGCCCCGGGTCGGGGAGGGGCGGGGTGGGGGACGACAGCCGCGCCGGGACGGTTAGCGGTGGGCGAAGCCGAAGGACGGGGGGCCGTCCACCTTGGCTCGGAGGCGCTTGCCCTTTTCCGTGGCCTGTTCGTTCAGCTCGTCCTGGAACTCCCGCATCCGACCCTGGAGCTCCGCGTCGTGGGCGGCGAGGATGCGGGCGGCGAGGAGGCCCGCGTTGCGGGCGCCGCCGATGGAGACCGTGGCGACGGGGACGCCCGCCGGCATCTGGACGATCGACAGCAGCGAGTCCATGCCGTCCAGGTATTTCAGGGGCACGGGGACGCCGATGACCGGCAGCGGGGTGACCGAGGCGAGCATGCCCGGGAGGTGGGCGGCGCCGCCGGCGCCCGCGATGATGGCCTTGAGGCCGCGGGGGGCGGCGTTCTCGCCGTACGCGACCATCTCGCGCGGCATCCGGTGCGCCGAGACGACGTCCACCTCGTACGGGATCTCGAACTCGTCGAGGGCCTTGGCGGCTTCTTCCATGACCGGCCAGTCGGAGTCGGAGCCCATGACGATGCCGATCGCGGGCACAGGAGCGCTCATTCGGTGATGGTCCCTCGGAGGTAGTCGGCGGCGTGGCGGCCGCGCTCGCGGACGTCGGCCAGGTCGTCGCCGTAGGTGTTGACGTGGCCGACCTTGCGGCCGGGCTTCACGCCCTTGCCGTACATGTGGATCTTCAGCGCGGGGTCGCGGGCCATGCAGTGGAGGTACGCCGCGTACATGTCGGGGTAGTCGCCGCCGAGGACGTTGGTCATCACGGTCCACTTCGCCCGGGTGTTCGGCGCGCCGAGCGGCAGGTCGAGGACCGCACGCACATGGTTGGCGAACTGGGAGGTGACGGCGCCGTCCTGGGTCCAGTGGCCGGAGTTGTGGGGGCGCATCGCCAGCTCGTTGACGAGGATCCGGCCGTCCCGGGTCTCGAACAGTTCGACGGCGAGGTGGCCGACCACGCCCAGCTCGGCCGCGATCTTCAGCGCGAGTTCCTGGGCCTGGGCGGAGAGCGCCTCGGAGAGACCGGGGGCGGGGGCGATGACGGTGTCGCAGACGCCGTTCACCTGTATCGACTCCACGACGGGGTAGGCGACGGCCTGGCCGTGCGGGGAGCGCACGACGTTGGCGGCCAGCTCGCGCGCGAAGTCGACCAGCTCCTCGGCGAGGACGGGGACCCCGGCCCGGAACGGGTCGGCGGCGTCCTCCGTGCTGCGGACGACCCACACGCCCTTGCCGTCGTAGCCGCCGCGCACGGTCTTGAGGACGACGGGGAAGCCGTCGCCCTCTTCGGCGAAGCGCGCCACGTCCTCCGGGTCCGTCACGATGCGGTGGCGGGGGCACGGCACCCCGGCCTCGCGCAGACGCTCCCGCATCACGCCCTTGTCCTGCGCGTGCAGCAGGGCCTCGATGCCGGGGCGGATGACGACGCCGTCCGCCTCCAGCGCGCGCAGATGCTCGGCCGGGACATGCTCGTGGTCGAACGTGACCACATCACAGCCTTGTGCGAACGCACGAAGCGTCTCCAGGTCGCGGTAGTCGCCGATGACGACATCGCTGACCACTTGGGCCGCCGAGTCCTGAGGAGTGTCACTGAGCAGCTTGAACCTGATGCCGAGGGGGATACCCGCCTCGTGGGTCATGCGCGCGAGCTGGCCGCCGCCGACCATGCCGACTACCGGAAATGTCACCCTCCAAGGGTAACTTCTCGCCACCACCACCCCTGACCTGCACTTGGATGATCCTCCAGATAGGCAGACCGGACTTGTGTTCGCGGCCTCCGGGCGAGCGTCCCTGCCGCTGGTTAGCATGGGGAGATGTTGTCGATGATGACGAAACGGGGCTGAACGATCACCATGAGTGAACGACGCATGCTCGGCGGGCTGAGCACCCAGGTGGGGCGGCTCGCCCGGGAGATCGCGAAGTTCGGGGTGGTCGGCGGTGCCGGCGTCTTCGTCAACCTCGCCGTCTTCAATCTGGTCCGCAGCGTCACCGAGCTGCCGGTGGTGCGGGCCAGCATCGTGGCGACGGTGGTCGCGACCTGTTTCAACTACCTGGGCTACCGGTACTTCACCTACCGCGACCGGGACAAGCGGGGGCGCACCAAGGAACTCAGCCTGTTCCTGCTGTTCAGCGCGATCGGGCTGATCATCGAGAACGGGGTGCTCTACACCGCGACGTACGGCTTCGGCTGGGACAGCTCGCTCGCGAGCAACGTCTTCAAGTTCATCGGCATCGGCATCGGCACCCTCTTCCGCTTCTGGTCCTACCGGACCTGGGTGTTCCGGGCGATGCCCGCGCGGGAGGCGGTGGAGAGCGCCGAGGCGATCCTCGCGGAGGCGCCGCCCGCCGGGACCACCCGCCGCAACGGCGAGCAGCCGGTCCGCAAGTAGCCGCTCAGACGGGGCGGGTGTCGTCCGCCACGCGGCTCAGGAACAGCGCGAACACCGGCGGATGGGGCTGGAGCAGCTCCAGCCGTCCCCCGTCCGCCTCCGCCAGATCGCGGGCGACCGCGAGGCCGAGGCCGGTGGAGTTCCGTCCGCTGACCGTCCGCTCGAAGACCCGCGCGCCGAGGTCGGGCGGTACGCCCGGGCCCTCGTCGGTGACCTCGACGACCGCCTGGTTGCCGGTGACCCGGGTGCGCAGGGCGACCGTACCGTCGCCGTGCATCAGCGAGTTCTCGATGAGCGTCGCGAGCACCTGGGCGACGCTGCCGACCGCTTGCAGCGCCGGACGCACGATCGCGGCCCTCGAGGCCGACGATCTGCTGGACGACCTGCGCGGGCGCGGCGGAGTTCGTCAGCAGCCGCTGGACGACGTCGGTGAGCCGCTCGACCTGGCCCAGCGCGATCGACGCCTCCTCCTTGACGGTCTCCGGGTCGTCGGTGAGCGTGATCTCCTCCAGCCGCATGGACAGCGCGGTCAGCGGCGTCCGCAGCTGGTGCGAGGCGTCGGCCGCCAGCCGCCGTTCGGCGGTGAGCATCCGGGCGATGCGTTCGGCGCTCGCGTCCAGGACGTCGGCGACGCGGTCCAGTTCGGGCACCCCGTAGCGGCGGTGGCGCGGCCGCGGGTCGCCGGAGCCCAGCCGCTCGGCGGTCTCGGCGAGGTCGGTGAGCGGCGCGGAGAGCCGGTGCGCCTGGCGTACGGCGAGGAAGACGGCGGCGAGGACCGCGAGCAGTGCCACCGCCAGGATGATCAGCATGGTGCGGCCGATCTCCCGGCTCACCGTCGTACGGGACGCCTCGACCCGTACCGTCTCGCCCTGTTCGCCGTGCTCCTCGGAGGAGATGACGCTGCCTTCGGGGCGCTTGCCGATCTCGACGTCCGGGTGGTTCGGGATGGTGATCAGGGCGTAGCGCCCGGGTTCGATCTGCTCGCGCAGCACCTTGTGGGTGACGCCCTCGCCGCCGAGCAGCCTGCTGTCCACGATGCTGACGAGCCGCACCGCGTCCGAGCTGACGCTCTCCTGGGCGCTGTTCTCGATGGTCCGGGTCTCGACGATGACCAGCGAGACGCCGAAGACGGCGATGACGACGAGCACCACGGCGAGCGTGGAGTTGATCAAGCGACGGCGCATGGTCCTACCGTGTCAGCCACCGTCAGCTTTTCTCGAACCTGAAGCCGACACCCCGGACGGTGGCGATGTAGCGGGGGTTGGCGGCGTCGTCCCCGAGCTTCTTGCGGAGCCAGGAGATGTGCATGTCGAGCGTCTTGGTGGAGGACCACCAGGTGGTGTCCCACACCTCGCGCATCAGTTGGTCGCGGGTGACGACCCGGCCGGCGTCGCGCACCAGGACCCGCAGCAGGTCGAACTCCTTCGCGGTCAGCTGGAGCTCCTCCTCGCCCATCCACGCGCGGTGCGACTCGACGTCGATGCGCACCCCGTGGGTGGCGGGCGCCTGGGCCTGGGTCTCGACGGCGCCGCGGCGCAGCAGGGCCCGGACGCGGGCGAGCAGTTCGGCGAGGCGGAAGGGCTTGGTGACGTAGTCGTCGGCCCCGGCGTCCAGGCCGACCACGGTGTCCACCTCGTCGGCGCGGGCGGTGAGCACCAGCACCGGGAAGCCATGGCCCTCGGTGCGCAGCCGGCGACAGACCTCGAGTCCGTCCATCCCGGGCAGCCCGAGGTCGAGGACGAGCAGATCGACGCCTCCTTGCAGACCGGCGTCGAGCGCGGTGGGTCCGTCCTCCCGCACCTCCACCTCGTACCCCTCACGGCGCAGGGCGCGGGCCAGGGGTTCCGAGATCGATGCGTCATCCTCGGCGAGCAAAACTCGGGTCATGAGGTGATGGTAGTCCGCCGGGGTTCACGCACGGGGCGCGCAGGTGACGACGCAGGGAGCACGACCGGCTGCACACCCGTTCGTGATCTATGTCTCACCCAAGAGTGTCAAGTGCGTGTCGTATGGTGAAACAACGTCTGTAGCACTCCTCCGGGACCTTTGGTGGGTTCGACGCGCCGAAGGTCTCTCTCATGCCCGGGCCCGGACATCGGGAGTCAGCGGAACGGACGGAGCCGGCAACGACCAGCACCGAGCCTCGAAAAGGGATGGCCGCCCGGCGCTCAGCCACCCCCACGGGCGCTTCTACGCGCGTCGAAGCGCGGCAGTGCACCCCTGAGCCCTCGTAAGGAACCCCCACATGGCGTCCAGTATGTCGAAGGGCGCGACCGCGCAGGATTCCCCTGCCAGCGGTGGCAAGACCTTCTTCGGCCACCCGCGCGGCCTCGCCACGCTCTTCATGATCGAAATGTGGGAGCGCTTCAGCTTCTACGGCATGAGAGCGCTCCTCGTCGTCTATCTGATCTCCGGCGGCCCGGACGCCAAGGACGGCGGTCAGGGCGGCGGCCTCGGCATGACCGAGGGCAACGCGGTGGCCATCTACTCGGTCTACCTGGCCATGGTCTATCTGCTGGCCATGCCGGGCGGCTGGTTCGGCGACCGGGTCTGGGGACCGCGGAAGACGGTCGTGGTGGCGTCCGGGATCGTGATGGCCGGGCATCTGGCACTCTCCGTCCCCGGCGAGCCGACCTTCTTCGTCGGCCTCGCGCTGGTGGCGCTCGGCTCCGGCCTGATCAAGGCCAACATCTCCACGATGGTCGGCCAGCTCTACGACGGACCGCAGGACCCGCGCCGCGACGGCGGCTTCACCATCTTCTACATCGGCATCAACATCGGCGCCTTCGCCGCCCCGCTGGTGATCGGCACCGTCGGCCAGTCGTACAACTGGCACCTGGGCTTCGCGCTCGCGGCGCTCGGCATGGCGCTGGGCCTGGTCCAGTTCCTGATCGGCACCCGCCACCTCAGCCCCGAGAGCAACACCGTGCCGACGCCGCTGGTGGCGGAGGAGCGCCGGTCCTGGGTGCGCAAGGGCCTGATCTGGACGGCCATCACCGCCGTCTTCTACACCGGCGTGGTGCTCAGCGGTCAGTGGACGCTCAACTGGGCGCTGGTCCCGATCACCCTGCTGGGCCTGATCATCCCGATCGGGGTGCTGGTGCGGATCAAGCGCGACAAGGAGCTGTCGGAGGTCGAGCAGACCAAGGTCAGCGGCTACATCTGGTTCTTCGCGGCCGCGGCCGTGTTCTGGATGATCTACGACCAGGGCGGCTCCACGATGGCCGCCTTCGCCGACACCAAGACCGCGACCACGATCTTCGGTCTGGACTTCCCGTCCTCGTGGTTCCAGTCGGTGAACCCGCTGATGATCATGGCGCTGGCCCCGGTCTTCGCCTGGCTGTGGCTGTGGCTCGCGCGGAGCGACCGGGAGCCGAACACCACGCTGAAGTTCGCCTTCGGCCTGCTCATGATCGGCCTGTCGTTCTTCGTCTTCGTACTGCCGATGCAGGCGGCCGGGGACGGGACGAAGGTCAGCCCGCTGTGGCTGGTGTCGATCTACATGATCCAGACCATGGGCGAGCTGTGCGTCTCGCCGGTCGGCCTGTCGGTGACCACCAAGATGGCGCCCGCGAAGTACGCCAGCCAGATGATGGGCGTGTGGTTCCTCGCCGTCACCGCCGGCGACTGCGTCACGGGGCTGCTGTCCATCGCCGGGGTCGACCTGAGCGGTCCGGGCGTCATCGCGTTGGAGGCGACGGCGGCGGCCCTCGCGGGCATCGCGGTCTTCATGTACCGCAAGAAGGTCGTGGCGCTCATGGCCGACGTGCACTGACACGTACGGAACAGGGCCCGGCCCCGGAACCGATGCTGTCGGTTCCGGGGCCGGGCCTTCTCCTGTCTTTACGCCTTACGCCTCTTACGCCTCTTACGCCCAGCAGCCGTTGACCGTGGCGGCCAGGCCGTCCATGGCGTCCGTGATCTCGGAGTTCTCGGCGGTGGAGTTGTTCTCCACGAAGGAGAACACCTTCCAGCGCCCGTCCTTGCCCTGGGTCACCCCGCTGAGCGCGATCGCGCCGGTCAGGGTGCCGGTCTTCGCCCGCACCTCGTTCACGGCGCACTTCGAGTTCGGGTCGTCGAAGCGCGCGTACTCCGGTCCGAGGGTGCTGCCCGCCTCACCGGCGACCGGGAGGCCCTCCAGGATCGGCCCGAGCGGATACCGATGGCGCGGTTCGGTGGCGTTGTCCAGGATGGCCGCGATGGTGGCGGCCGGTATCCGGGTGGCGCGGGAGAGGCCGCTGCCGTCGTGCAGTACGACGTTGCCGAGCGGGATGCCGTACCGCTCCAGCACCTCCCGGACGGCCTCCGTGCCGCCTTCGAACGTGGCGGGCTTGTGCGCCTTGATGGCGGTCATCCGCAGCAGCGTCTCGGCCATGTCGTTGTCGCTGGTCTTGAGCATCGTACGAACCAGCTCGGCCACCGTGGGCGACACCTTCTGCGCCACCGGCACATCGCCGACGCCCGCCGTCCCGCGCGTGACGTCGCCGTCGACGGCGACGCCCCGGTCGGCGAGCTTGGCCGCGAAGACCTTCCCGGCGTCCAGGGCGGTGTCCGCGGAGAGCTTCCCGTCGACCGACAGGGCGCGGACGGGGGCGACCTGGTGGTCGTAGTAGTAGTCCCGCCAGCCCTCGGCCAGGGTGGGCTCCGGGAAGAGGCTGTCGTCGATGCGGACCTTCACGTTCGTCACGCCCGCAGCCTTGAGCCCGTCGACGGCCGTCCGCGCCATCTCGCCGAGATCGTCGCTGCTCAGGGTGCGGTCGCCGGCGCCGACGAGGGTGAGGGTGCCGTTGCTGTAGACGACCTTGGTGGCGACCCGGTGCTCGGGACCCAGCTCGTCGAGGGCGGCGGTGGCGGTGGCGAGCTTGGCGTTGGAGGCGGGCATCAGGGCGGTCGAGGCGTTGTGGCCCCACATGACCTCGTCCGACGCGGAGTCCAGCACCACGCCGCTGACGCTGCTGCCGTCGTTGGTCAGGCTCGGGTTGTTGATGCGCTCGCCGAGCTTCGCGACCATCGCACGGTCGGCATCGCTGAGCGGCTCCGCGGCGTCCGGGGAGCCGACCGTGGCGGCCGCGGCGGTCTTGCCGGCGGCGAACGACGGCCCGGCGAACATGGCCCCGGCCACCGGCGCGGTTGCGGCGAGCACGAGGGCGCGGCGGGCGGCCGCGTTCATCGCCTTGGGCTTGCGATGCCGGTGCCGCTCGGGAGCATGGGGGGTGGAGGGGGATGCGGGAGCGGTGCGAACGGCGTCCATATGAAGTTCCTGGTGGCTCTGTGGGGGGAGCGACCGGGCGGGTCCCTGACCGGCTCCACGGTGCGCTCGTGCAGGCCACAGGCTAGACGGCGTCGGCTAACGTCCCGCTAACGCAAGCTTGTGGCACGGCGGTTCGCCCCGCCGCACGGGTGTGGGGCGGGGCGAAGCGGGGTCGGTCAGCGGGTGCCGCGCAGCTTGCGCCACGGGGTGAGGGTGAAGATCGCGCCGCCGAGCAGGATCGTCGTACCGGCGATCAGGCCGAGCGCCGTGAGTCCGCCGCGGTCGTCCGAGCCGGTCTCGGCGAGTCCGCCGCTGGTGCCGCTGCCCGAGGTGCCGGTGGATCCGGAGGCGCCGGTGCCGCCGGAAGTGGAGGTTCCGCCGGACGTGGAGGTGCCGCCCGAGGTGCCGCCGGGCTGCTGCGTGGTGTCCAGCTCCAGCGAGGCGCCGGGGTCCTTGGCGGGGGTGCAGGTGGTGGTCGTGCCGAGCGCCTTGACCGTCAGCACGCCCGGGGTGAGCGTCGACTTGCCGCTCGCGCCCGGCTTGTAGGTGCCGGTCAGATCCGGAATCTCGATCGGGGCACCGGACTTGATGGGCTCCTTGTTGGTCGGGCCCTGCACCGCGACGGTCCCCTTGTCCGCGCCACCGACCTTGACCGCCATGGACGGCTTGACCGAGTCCGCGGGGATGTCGGCCGGGCTGTCCATCACGGACTTGCCGAACTTCACGGTCAGGGCGAAGCTGCCGCCGCTCTTGGTGGCGTCGATGCGGACCGGGGAGGTCGCGGTCTTGTCGCCGATGGGTGTCTTGCAGGCGTACTCGACCTGCACCTCCTTGCCGGTGAACGAGTCGTCGCCACCGTCGCCGCCACCGGAGGTGGTGCCGCTGGTGGTGCCGCTGGTGGTGCCGGAGGTGGTTCCGGACGTCGTACCGGAGGTGGTGCCGCCCGAGGTGCTGCCCTCCGTCACCTTGATGGTGGCGGCGGCCTTCACGGTCTCCTTCGCCGTGCACTTGGTGTCGGTCGACAGCGGCTTGCTGACGTTGATGTTGTACGCACCGGGCGTCAGCGTGACCTCACCGGCCTTCGTCAGCTTCAGCTTGGCCGTCATGTCCGACAGCTTCATCGGGCTGTCCTTGGGGATCGCCGGATTCTCCCGCGGTCCCTCCATGGCCAGTTCGCCGGTCTGCGCGCCGCCCACCGTGAGCGTGCCGGTGGGTTTGACGGTGTTCTCCTCCAGGTCGAGGATCGGCGGGTTCTTGGAGGCGGCCTGGACCGTCTTCCACACCACCTCGACCTCGTCGCCGACCTTGGCCGTCGCCGGGGCCTGCACGTCCACGGTCGTGGTGCCCTGCACGGGGGGCAGTCCGGAGATGGGCGGCGGCAGGCACTCGGTCGGGTACGAGACCTCGGCGCCGTATGCGGTGCTCGCGCCGAGCAGCACGCCCGCACCGCCGAGCAGCAGTGCGACGGCCGCCGCACTCACTCTTCGTTGCGTCCTCACGTCGTTCCCTTCGGGTTCGGTCGGTTCTCCTCGGACGGTGCGGAAAGGTGGTGCGTCGGTGTCCCCGGCAGGGTGTCCGGGGTGAACCAGGGCAGTGCGGTGCCGCCCCGCGCCGCGGCGGCGGGAGCGGTGGCCGGGGTGGGCCGACCAGGCGGGGTGGTCGGGGGTGTGCGCGGCCGTACCTTGTCCACGACGGCCATGCCGATGCGGAAGACCGCCGCCGGGACGACGACGCACAGCAGGATCCAGAAGAGGGTGACGCCCCAGGGCCGTCCCACGCCCCACGGCTGTTCGACGAGCACCTTGCGCCCGTACTTGAGCGACACCTGATAGTCGCCGTGCGCGCCCGCCGACAGCTCGACGGGCAGCTTGACCTGCGCCTTCTTCCCCGCCTCGATGGTGCCCCGCCACTGCTGCTCCTCCCAGTCGGGGGCGAAGACGCCGTGCGAGGTGCCCACCTGGAAGACCGGATCGCGGGCGGCGGTCGAGCCGAGATTGCCGACGGTGACGACGAGCCGTCGCTGCGGCGGCGCGCCGAACCAGGTCAGCAGCCCGCTGGAGCCGTCGAGCCGCGCGGACAGCACGCTGAGCCGCTCACCGCCGGTGCGCTGCTCGGGCAGGGGCGCAACCGGATGCCCGGCGACCTTGAACGCCACGTCCGCGGCGGCGGCTTCGCCGGTGACGGTCGCGACATGGACGACGCACGGGCACGGCTTGGGCGGTTCGGCGACCGGCAGCTTCCGGTGGAACGTTCCGTCCGCTCCGGTGGTGACCGCCCTGCCCTCGGCGTTGGCGCAGGAGTTGGTGCCGCCGATCATGTTCTGACCGCAGATGAGCAGGGTGAGCAGGGCGCGCGGCCGCCAGCCGGTGCCCCTCACGGTGATCGTGCCGCCCGTGCCCGCCTGCTCCCGCGACACCGTCACGGCCGGGCGGTCGTCGGCCGCGGCGGCGGGTCCGGGGGGCGGTACGACGAGGGCGAGCGCGGTGAGCAGGGCGGCCAGCAGCCCGGCGTACCGACGGTGGCGCATACCGGTGTTCACGTGCTCGCTCCTGACTCGGTGCCGCCCGTCCGACTCCGTTTGCGTCTGCGGAACAGCCACGTGCCGCCACCGCCCGCCACTCCCAGCGCCGCGGCCGCCGCGGCGGCGAGCAGCCACCCGGGGGCGGCGGTGTACGTGGCCGAGGCCGCCGCGTGCGCCCCGCCGCCCGCGGTGACGGTGAGCTTCACGTCCACCGCGTCGAGGGCGGGGGCGTCCGGCCAGCGCTCGGTGAGCCGCACCCGCTCGCCCGGCGGCACCTGGACGGGGAGGGTGCGGGCGTCCCGGCGCAGCACCGCGCCGAAGAGGCCGTCGGCGCGTACGGCCAGCCGTGGCGTCAGCTCGGTGTTGCCGCGGTTGACGACGGCGTAGCGGATGGCCGCCCCGCCGCCGGACCCGGTCCGTACGACCCGTACGTCCTCGACGGAGAGCGCGGACAGCGTGGCCCCGCTGATCCGCAGGTGCATCCGTACGCCGGTCCGGTGGCCGCCTCCGGTGACGACGAGCGCACCGGAGCGGTCGCCGGGCGCCGCGTCGGGCGGCACGGTGACGGTGAAGGGAACATCGGCGCGGGTGCGGGCCGGAACCCTCACCGTGCGGTCGGCGAACGCGAGCCATGCTCCTTCGGCCCCCTCGCTCCGGAGCCGGAGGGTGTGGGGGCGCTGGTCCTTGTTGGTGACCGAGAGCTTGTCCTGGAGCACGGTGCCGGGCCGCCCCTCCAGGTAGAAGTACGGCCGGTCGGCGGCGTCCGGTGCACTGCCCGCGCCGGGTGCGGGCGCCGCCGACCAGCCGGGCCCGGCGGCAGCGGCGGGCGCCGGGGGCGCGCCCAGCAGCGCCAGGAGAACGGCCAGCGCGGCGGCGATCCGAGCCTCAAGAAAGAGGGCGGCGACCGCGCGTAAGGCGGCTCCGGTACGGGACGGCATGGCCGCGTTTAGGGGGTGGCCCGCCGGCGGCGGGTCAGCCAGAGCGCCCCGGCCGCTCCGGAGAGGAGCACCGTGCCGCCGAGGGTGCCGAGCGCGATGGCGGAGTCGGTGGGTCCGGTCTGCGGCAGCTGGCCGCCGCCGGTGCTGCCCGTCCCGCCGGTGCTGCCGGTGCCGCCCGTGCTCCCCGTACCGCCCGTGCTGCCCGTACCGCCACTGCCGCTCGTGCCGCCGCTGCCGCTCGTCCCCCCGGTGGAATCGGAGCCGCCGGAACCGCCCGCGGCCGTGACGTCCAGGGTCAGCGAGGGCTTGGGGCTGTTGCCCGGCGTACAGGTCGTGGTCGTGCCCAGCGCCTTGATGGTCAGGGTCGAGGCGGTGAAGGTGACCTTCCCGCTCTTCTTGGGGGTGTACGTGCCCGTCAGCGTGCTGATCTTGATGGGCGTATTCGCGGGAATGGCCTTGTCGTTGGGGGGACCCGACACCGACACCGTGCCGGTCTCCGCGCCGCCCAGCTTGATGAGCGCGCTCGGATGCATGGCCCCCTTGCCCAGTTCCACGGGGCTGGAGGAGACGCCCTTCTCGAAGGACATGGTCAGCTTGTAGGCGCTGCCGCTCGGAACGCCCTTGATGTCGATGGGCGATACGGCGCTTTTGTCGCCGATCGGCGTCTTGCACTGATAGTTGACGTCCACCGTGGCCGCGTGGGCGGCCGGAGCGGTGAGCAGTACCGCGGAACCGGCCACGGCCGCGGCCAACGTGAGGGCACCGCCGCGGCCGGCCGCACGGCGTTGTGGTTGGGACACCTGAGATCCCCTCTCGTCAAGCGCCGCAGTCCGAATGTAACTGACGGCACATCAGATCGGGCGCCGACAGTACGCCGGGGACCTTGTCGAGGGAAGACAAAGAGCACGCCGAATCGGCGTGACATGGATGAACGGGGTGCTGCGCCGCGGCCGGAAGAACCGGGCGGACCGGGCGCACCGGTGACGGGCCGCGCTAGAGGGCGCTCAGCACCCGGGCGGAATGGGGCCGGGGCCGTGCTCTTCAGGCGGGCGCGGCCAGCTCGGCCCAGACGGTCTTACCGGATCCCTCCGCGTTCCGCACGACCCCCCAGTCGAGGCACAGCCGCTGCACGATGAACATTCCATGACCACCCGGCCGACCGGCGCGGTGCGGGGTGCGCGGGGCGGGCGTACCGGTGCCGAGGTCCACCACTTCGAGACGGAGCACCTTCGCGTTGCAGCTGACCCGCAGTTCCTCGGGTCCGTCGGCGTGCAGGCAGGCGTTGGTGACCAGCTCGGAGACGACGAGCAGCACATCCTCCGCGGCGGCCCGCTGGTCGGCGGTCGCGGCCGGAAGCCAGCCCCAGTCACGCAGCGCCTCGCGCGTGAAGTCCCGGGCGCGCGGCACGGCGCCGCTGGCCCCGATCAGATGGAGCCTGCGGAGCTGACGGATCCGCCCAGGGGGTGGAGTGGCCGGTGGGGCAGCCGAAGCGGCAGGGCCGTCCGGATCCGGGCCGCGGTCGCCCGGCGGGTACGGCCGGGTGGTGCTCATCAGCGCTTCACCTCACCGATTCACCGATTCAGGGACAAGGGATACCTGATCTCTTCAACAGTTTCAGCCTGTCTCCTGCCCGGCCAAAGCGTGAGAACACCCACTTCTCCGGTACGGCTCGTGTGACGCGGACAACGCCTCGATGACACCCTGCCGACACACCGGAAACAGGAGTGGCGGAGATCACTCGACAAGCGCTGCGTCAAGCGATTCATGGACCGTAAAGACGGCCTCCGCGCCTGTGATCTCGAACACGCGGGCAACGACCGGCTGCATCCCGGCAAGGTGGACCGCACCGCCTTCGGCCTCGGCCTTCAGACGGGCGCCGAGCAGCACGTTGAGCCCGGTGGAGTCGCAGAACTCCAGATGCGAGCAGTCCACGACCAGCCGCACGCGACCCCCCTCCACGCACTGCTCCAGCGGCTCTCGCAGCACCTCGGCGGTGTGGTGGTCCAACTCCCCCGTCGGTGTCACGACCGCGCTCGCCCCGTGGTGCCGAACCTCGACCTGGAGTCGGCCCTTGCTGGCGCTGCCGACCATCCCGCGGTCCATGTGCGCACCTCTTCTGGCGTCTCGTTGCTTTCGATTGCGCGCAATGAACCTTACGCCTTTGACCGGTCCTCCGGTAGCCGAACATTTCGCATAGTTCGGCAAATATGGACAACGTGGACTTGCCACGCACCAGCGAATACGGGTAGGCGTAGTAGGGACACACCCGAACACGGCCCGGCTTTGGAGGCGCCGCTCACCGGAGCAGCACGTCATGGCATCGGCAGCCATATGCCGAGAACGACGGAGGAGACTATGTCACCCCAGCTCGACGACTCGCGTACCGACCCGTCTTGGAGTACCAGGGCCACCGTCTCGTCGACTCACGTACCCGAACAGTTCGTCCCTGATGCGGATGCCCAGGCGCTCGCCGGATATTCCTTCGATGAACTGACCGAATTGTCCGATCTGCCGGAAATCCCGTCGTTTGAGACGGTGAGCCCGGTCGACGCGAGGGCCCTCTCGAAGACGCTCTTCGAGCGCATCGAGGTGCTCGAAGAAGGCACCCACGAGTACGCCTACGTCCGAAACACCCTGGTCGAGCTGAACCTGGCACTGGTCAAGTTCGCCGCCTCCCGCTTCCGCTCGCGCAGCGAGCCGATGGAGGACATCGTCCAGGTCGGCACCATCGGCCTCATCAAGGCCATCGACCGGTTCGAGCCGGGCCGGGGCGTCGAGTTCCCCACCTTCGCGATGCCGACCATCGTCGGCGAGATCAAGCGCTTCTTCCGGGACACGAGTTGGTCCGTGCGCGTACCCAGGCGGCTCCAGGAGCTGCGGCTGGACCTGGCCAAGGCCGGTGACGAACTGGCCCAGCGGCTCGACCGCGCGCCGACCGTGCACGAGTTGGCCGAGCGCCTGGACATCACCACCGCCGAGGTCGTCGAGGGCATGGCCGCGAGCAACGCGTACACCGCCAGCTCGCTGGACGCCCAGCCGGAGGAGGACGACTCCGAGGGCGCGCTGGCGGACCGCATAGGGTACGAGGACCACGGGCTCGAAGGCATCGAGTACGTCGAGTCCCTGAAGCCTCTGATCGCCGATCTGCCCGCCCGGGACAAGCAGATCCTCTCCCTGCGCTTCGTCGCCAACATGACGCAGTCGGAGATCGGCGAGGAACTGGGCATCTCTCAGATGCACGTCTCCAGGCTGCTGTCGCGCACCCTCCGTCGGCTCCGCAAGGGACTGATGGTCGAGGAGTAACGCTTCCGCAGACGGATAAGGGCCCGCCCCCGCTTGCCGGGACGGGTCCTTATTCGTGCCCTCTTGCTTCTCCGGCCTGTTGCTTCTCCGGCCCGGCCTCAGACCAGGGTGCCCGCGCGCCAGACCGCCGAGACCAGCGGTACGCCGGGGCGGTAGGCGAGGTGGACGTGGGAGGGCGCGTCCAGCAGCGCGAGGTCGGCCCGGGCGCCGGGGGCGATGCGTCCCACGTCGTCGCGGCGCAGCGCCCGCGCCCCGCCCGCGGTGGCCGCCCAGACCGCCTCGTCCGGGGTCATCCCCATGTCCCGTACGGCCAGGGCGATGCAGAACGGCATCGAACTGGTGAAGGACGAGCCGGGGTTGCAGTCCGGCGACAGCGCGACCGTGGCGCCCGCGTCCAGCAGCCGGCGCGCGTCCGGATACGTCGAGCGGGTCGAGAACTCCGCCCCGGGCAGCAGCGTGGCGACCGTGTCGCCCTGCGCCAGGGCGTCGACATCGGCGTCGGTGAGATGCGTGCAGTGGTCCGCGGAGGCCGCGCCCAGTTCGACGGCGAGCTGCACACCCGGGCCGTACGAAAGCTGGTTGGCGTGGACGCGTGGGATGAGCCCGCGCTCCTTCCCCGCGGTGAGGACGGCACGGGCCTGGTCGCCGTCGAAGGCGCCCCGTTCGCAGAAGACGTCGACCCAGCGGGCGTGCGGGGCGCACATGTCGAGCATCGGCCCGGTGACGAGGTCGACGTACGCGGCGGGGTCGTCGGCGAACTCGGGGGCGACGATGTGCGCGCCGAGGAAGGTCACCTCGTCGGTGTGGGCGGCGGCGATGGACAGCGCGCGGGCCTCGTCCTCCGAAGTGAGGCCGTAGCCGGACTTGATCTCCAGGGTGGTGGTGCCCTGGTGCAGGGCCTCCACCACATAGCGGGCGACGTTGGCGTTGAGTACGTTGTTCGAGGCGGCGCGGGTGGCGGCCACGGTGGTGCGGATGCCGCCCGCGCTGTAGGCCCGGCCGGACATCCGGGCGTTGAACTCCTCGGTGCGGTCGCCCGCGAAGACCAGGTGGGAGTGGGAGTCGACGAAGCCCGGGATGGCGGCCCGGCCCGCCGCGTCGACCCGGTTGTCAGTGGCGGGTGCTTTGCTTGTTTCACCGACCCAGGCGATGCGGTCACCGTCGATGACGACCGCCGCGTCCTGGATCAGACCGAGGGGGCCTTCGCCGAGGGAGGGGTCGTTGGTGACGAGGCTGGAGATGTGGACGAGGGCGGTCGTGGTGGGCGTCGCGACCGTGTCCGTGGCGGTGGTCATGGTGGGGGTGTTCTCCTTGATCAGCCGGCTCGGCCTGGTCGGCGTGGTCAACCTGCTCGGCGTGGTCAGCCTGGTCGGCCTGGTCAGCCGTGCAGGGCCGCGATGGCTGCGGCCAGTGCTTCGGGGACGCGCGGCACGAGCTGGTGGGCCCCGTCCCGTACGACATGGCGGCCGCCGACCACGGTGTGCCGGACGTCCGCGTTGGTCGCCGCGAATATCGCCGTCTCGGCACCCAGCCGGGGTGGCGGCCCCGCCGTGCGGACCGAGTCCAGCGCGATCGTGGTGAGGTCGGCGAGCGCGCCCACCTCGATCCGGCCCGTGTCCGCGCCCCAGCCGAGCGCCGCGTGACCGTCGGTGGTGGCGGCGCGCAGCAGCTGGGCGGCGGTCCAGTGGCCGCGGGTGCGGGTGTGCAGCCGCTCGTCCAGCTCCATCGCGCGGGCCTCTTCGAGGATGTCGATCACGGCGTGGCTGTCGCTGCCCAGGGACAGCGGTGAGCCCGCCTGGCTCAGCTGGGCGGCCGGGCCGATGCCGTCGGCGAGGTCCCGCTCGGTGGTCGGGCACATGCACACACCGGTGGCCGAGTGGCCCAGCAGCCGGATGTCGCCGGGGGTGAGGTGGGTCGCGTGCACGGCGGTCGTGCGCGGGCCCAGCACCCCGTGGTCGGCGAGCAGCCGGGTGGGGGTGAAGCCGTGCGCCTCCACGCAGGCGTCGTTCTCGGCGGTCTGCTCGGAGAGGTGCACATGGAGGGGCGCGGCCTGCCCCTCGGCCCAGCCGGAGACGGTCGCGAGCTGATCGACGGGGACGGCCCGCACCGAGTGGATGGCGGCGCCGATGCGGGTGTTCCCGTCGCCCTTGAGCGCGGAGACCCGCTCGGCCCAGGCGTCCGCGGTGCCGTCCGAGAAGCGGAGCTGGTGCTGATCGGGCTCCGCGCCGAAACCGGAGGAGAGATAGCAGGTGTCGAGGAGGGTGATGCGGATACCGGCCTCGGCCGCGGCCGCGATCAGGGCCTCCCCCATGGCGTTGGGGTTGCCGTAGCGGCTGCCGCCGGGCGCGTGGTGGAGATAGTGGAACTCGCCGACGCAGGTGATGCCCGCCATGGCCATCTCGGCGTACACGGCACGGGCCAGTTCGAAGTAGCTGTCCGGGGTGAGCCGGTCGGCCACCTCGTACATCAGCGTGCGCCAGGTCCAGAAGGAGTCCGGTGCCCCGCCGTCCGACGGGTTCGCCGAGGCGCCCGACTGCACGATGCCGCGCAGGGCCCGGTGGAAGGCGTGGCTGTGGGCGTTGGCCAGGCCGGGGACGGTCAGCCCGCGCAGGGTGACGGAACCGGCCGGATGCTGTGCGGGGCTCCCGGGCCGCACGGCCTTGATCCGCCCGTCCGTGGCCACCACGATGACCACGTCCGGCACCACCTGACCGTCCAGCCAGGCGTACTCCGCCCAGTAGGTCTGCGCCGTCAGTGACACGCCAACCCCTCCAGTACCTGCGCGAGCGCGGCCACACCGGCGAGGCAGTCATCCTCGCCCGCCGTCTCCGCGGGTGAGTGCGAGACGCCGGTGGGGTTCCTTACAAACAGCATGGCGGTCGGAACCGACGCGGACAAAATGCCCGCGTCGTGCCCGGCGCCGGTGGGGAGCACCGGGACGCCGCCGAGCAGGCCCGACAGCTGGTCACGCAGGTCGTGGGCGAATTCCACGACGGGCGTGAAGGACTCCCGGGTGACCCGGACGTCCACCCCGTCGCGCTGCCCCCGCTCGACCGCCGCGCGCTCGATCTCGCCGACGACGGCGGCCAGGGTCTCCTCGTCGGGGGCCCGCGAGTCCAGCCAGCCGCGCACCAGGCTGGCGATCGCGTTCACCCCGTTCGGCTCGACGCCGACCTTGCCGAAGGTCGCCAGCGCTCCCGCGAGACGGGCCTTCTTGCGGGCCGCGAGGACGGTATTGGCGTACGTGAGCATGGGGTCGCGGCGGTCATCCAGCCGGGTCGTCCCGGCGTGATTGGCCTCGCCGTGGAAGTCGAACCGCCAGCGGCCGTGCGGCCAGATCGCGGAGGCGACGCCCACGGGGGTGTCCGTGTCGTCCAGGGCCCGGCCCTGCTCGATGTGCAGCTCCACGAAGGCGCCGATACGGGCCAGCCGCTCCGGGTCCGGCCCGATCGCCTCCGGGTCGTACCCGGCGCGCTCCATGGCCTGCGGCAGCGTGACGCCGTCCCCGTCCCGGAGCGCGTGCGCCCGCTCCGGGGCCAGCTGCCCCGCCGCGAGCCGGGACCCGACGCAGGCCAGGCCGAAGCGGGCGCCCTCCTCGTCGCCGAAGTTGACGATGGCGAGGGGTTTGGTGGGGTGCGCGCCGCGTGCCCGTAGCTCGTCCAGGGCCGCGAAGGACGAGACGACGCCCAGGGGGCCGTCGAAGGCGCCGCCGTCGGGGACGGAGTCCAGGTGGGAGCCGGTGACGACGGCGTCTCCGGCGGTGGGGTCGCCCAGCCAGGCCCACTGGTTGCCGTTGCGGTCCAGCTCGTAGGTGAGGCCGCGGGTTTCTGCTTGTGCCTGGAACCAGGCGCGGCAGTCGGTGTCCGCGGCGGTCCAGGCGTAGCGGCGGTAGCCGCCGGTTTCCGCGTGGCGGCCGATGGGGGCCAGGTCGCGCCACATCTCGTGGAACGACGCGCCGGTCGTGGGGGGTGCGCCCATTGCCGTCCGAGCCTCCGTTTCGTCGGCGGGTGCGGGCCGGTGGGTGGGTTGTGCCCACCCGTTCCGCCCAGCGGGACGATTGCCCACAACCATTACTCGGATTCCCTCATCGGTACGCGGACGTCTCGCGTCTCCGCTACCTCGTCCGCGCGGTCGTAGCCTGCGTCCACGTGGCGGATCACGCCCATGCCCGGGTCGTTCGTCAGGACGCGGCGGATCTTCTCGGCCGCCAGCGGCGTGCCGTCGGCCACCGTCACCTGGCCCGCGTGGATCGAGCGGCCCATGCCGACCCCGCCGCCGTGGTGGACCGAGACCCAGGAGGCGCCCGAGGCGACGTTGACCATGGCGTTCAGCAGCGGCCAGTCGGCGATCGCGTCCGAGCCGTCCAGCATGGCCTCGGTCTCGCGGTACGGGGAGGCCACCGAGCCGCAGTCCAGGTGGTCGCGGCCGATGGCCAGCGGCGCTGCGAGCGTCCCGTCGGCCACCATCTCGTTGAACCGCTCCCCCGCCTTGTCGCGCTCGCCGTAGCCGAGCCAGCAGATGCGGGCGGGCAGCCCCTGGAAGTGGACCCGCTCCCCCGCCATCTTGATCCAGCGGGCCAGGGACTCGTTCTCCGGGAAGAGGTCGAGGATCGCCTTGTCCGTGGCCGCGATGTCCTTCGGGTCGCCGGACAGCGCCGCCCAGCGGAACGGGCCCTTGCCCTCGCAGAACAGCGGCCGGATGTACGCGGGGACGAAGCCGGGGAAGGCGAAGGCGCGCTCGAAGCCCGCGAGCTTGGCCTCGCCGCGGATCGAGTTGCCGTAGTCGAAGACCTCGGCGCCCGCGTCCATGAAGCCGACCATGGCCTCCACGTGCCGGGCCATCGCCTCGCGCGCCCGCTGGGTGAAGTCGGCGGGCTTCTCGGCGGCGTACGACGCCATCTCGTCGAAGTCCACGCCGATCGGCAGGTACGACAGCGGGTCGTGGGCGCTGGTCTGGTCGGTGACGATGTCGATCGGCGCGTTCATCGCGAGCAGCTGGGGGACCAGCTCGGCCGCGTTCCCCAGCACGCCGATGGACAGCGGGCGGCGGGCGTCGCGCGCCTCGGTCGCGAGCTGGAGGGCGTGGTCCAGGCTGTCGGCGCGCACGTCCAGATAGCGGTGCTCGATGCGGCGCTCGATGGCGCGCGGGTCGCAGTCGATGCAGATCGCGACGCCGTCGTTCATGGTGACCGCGAGCGGCTGGGCGCCGCCCATGCCGCCGAGACCGGCGGTGAGGGTGATCGTCCCGGCGAGGGTGCCGCCGAACTTCTTCTCCGCGACGGCCGCGAACGTCTCGTACGTGCCCTGGAGGATGCCCTGCGTGCCGATGTAGATCCACGAGCCCGCGGTCATCTGGCCGTACATGGTCAGGCCCAGCGCCTCCAGGCGGCGGAACTCCTCCCAGTTCGCCCAGTCGCCGACCAGGTTGGAGTTGGCGATCAGGACGCGGGGCGCCCACTCGTGGGTCTGCATGACGCCGACCGGACGGCCCGACTGGACGAGCATCGTCTCGTCCTGCTTCAGCGTTCGCAGCGTACGGACCATGGCGTCGAACGAACGCCAGTCGCGGGCCGCCTTGCCGGTGCCGCCGTAGACGACGAGCTTGTCGGGGTGCTCGGCGACCTCCGGGTCCAGGTTGTTCTGAAGCATCCGCAGGGCGGCTTCCTGCTGCCACCCCCGGGCACTCAGCTCCGTACCTCGCGGGGCCCGTACGGGTCGCGGTCCTGACATGGGCCGTGCCTCCCTGCCATCGACTGGATCGAGTTATTCACATCATGGCTTTGATGAATATAGCTAGTCAATAGGGGTGGCGGCGGCATACACCCGGGTGGTTCCCCCGGAGAGGCGTGCGCGGAGCGCGGGCGCCAGGACTTAGCGTCCTGCCGTGCCCCTCCCCGCCACCCATCGCGAAGTGCGCCTCGCCGCCCTGCCCCGGCCCGAAGGTCCGCTCACCACCGACCACTTCGAGGTCGTCCACGCCCCGCTCCCGACCCCCGGCCGCGGCCAGGTGCTGGTACGGAACCGGCTGATGAGCGTCGCCGCCGCCATGCGCCCGCTCGCCTCGGCCGACCCCGGCGCCCTCGGCCTGCCGCAGCTGCGTCACCGGGTCGGCGACGTCATGCGGGGCCCCGCCATCGGCGAGGTTCTCAGCGCCCCGCCGGACACCGGCCTCGCCTCCGGCGCCCTCGTACGCCACCACTCCGGCTGGCGCGAGTACGCCGTCCTCGACGCGGACGATGCGCCCCCGCTCGACCCCGACGCGCTGCCCGACCCCGCCGCACACCTCTCCCAGGGCTTCACCGCCTGGCTGGGCGTGGCGCGGGGCGCCGGGGTGCGGCGCGGCGACACGGTGTTCGTCACCGGCGCGGCGGGCGGCGTCGGCACCCTGGCCGGGCAGTTCGCGCGGCTCCACGGCGCCGCGCGGGTCATCGGCTCCACCGGCTCCCGCGAGAAGGCCGAACGGCTCGTCGACGAGCTGGGCTACGACGCCGCCGTGATCCGCGGCGCGAGCCCCATCGAGGAGCAGCTGCGCGCGGCGGCCCCGGACGGCATCGACGTCCTGTTCGACACCGTCGGCGGCGAGCAGCTGCGCGCCGCCCTCGCCCTGGCCCGCCGCAAGGCCCGCTTCGCCATCGTCGGCGCGCTCGCCGCCCAGCTGTCCGACGACGCCCTCGCCACCACTCCGATCAGCACCCTCGCCCTCATCGCCCGCGGCGTCACCCTCCGCGGCATCAGCGGCTACGACCACGCGGACGCAGCTCCGACGTACCTGCGCGAATTCGGCCGCGCGCTACGCGAGGGCGCCATCACCTACCCGCACACCCGCCTGACCGGCATCGCCCAAGCCCCCCGAGCCCTGGTCGAGTTGCTGGAGGGCCGCCACCTGGGCGCGGTGCTGGTGGAGCTGTGACCCGCCGGCCTGGCCCGGGGCGCGGGTCGGGTGGTTGGCTGAGGGCATGACTGCGAACCCGGCTTCGGCTCCGACCCCGGTCCCGGACAGCGCCGCCGAGCGGCGTGAGCGGGCCGTGCGCGCCGCCGTCGAGCAGGGCCTGATCGGCCCCGAGCACCCCGTCGTCGGGCTGCTCGACGTCACCGGCATCCGCGCCGCCGCGGCAGAGCTGCGGGCGGCCTTCGACGAGGTCGTGGCACCCGGTACGCCCGTTCTGCACGCCTTCGCGGTGAAGGCCGCCTCGCTCGTCCCCGTCCTGCGGCTGCTGACCGACGAGGGGCTGGGCTGCGAGGTGGCGAGCCCCGGCGAGCTGGCCCTCGCCCGGGCCGCCGGGGCGGGGCCCGACCGCATCGTCCTCGACTCGCCCGCCAAGACCCCCGCCGAACTGCGCGAGGCCCTCGACCTGGGCATCGCCCTCAACGCCGACAACCCGCAGGAGCTGGCCCGCCTCGACGCGCTCGTGGCCGGGACCCCCACCCGTTCCCCGCTGGGCCTGCGGGTCAACCCGCAGGTGGGCGGCGGCAGCATCGGCGCGCTCAGCACCGCCACGGCGACCTCCAAGTTCGGGGTCGCGCTGCGCGACGTAGGGGCGCGCGACTGGGTCGTACGCGCCTTCGCCGAGCGCCCCTGGCTGACCCGGCTGCACGCCCACGTCGGCTCGCAGGGGTGCCCGCTGGACCTGATGGCGGCGGGCGTCCAGGCCGCGTACGAACTCGCCGAGGAGATCAACGCGTCCATCGGCCGCCGCCAGATCGACACCCTCAACATCGGCGGCGGCCTGCCGGTGAACTTCACGTCCGACGAGATCACGCCCAGCTACCGCGAGTACGCACGGCTCCTCCAGGCCACCGTGCCGGGGCTCCTCGACGGGCGGTACGGCCTGGTCACCGAGTTCGGGCGGTCACTCCTCGCCAAGTCGGGGATGGTGCTGGCGCGCGTCGAATACGCGAAGTCGGCCGGTGGCCGCCCGATCGCCGTGACGCACGCGGGCGCGCAGCTGGCCACCCGTACGGTCTTCGCCCCCACCGCCTGGCCCCTGCGGGTCGCCCCGTACGACGCGGACGGCCGCCCCAAGCGCACGGGCCCCGACGGGCCGGTCACCCAGGACATCGCGGGCCCGTGCTGCTTCGCGGGCGACCTGGTGGCCGAGAACCGGGCCCTGCCGGAGCTGGCGGCGGGCGACCTGGTGGGCCTGCTGGACACGGGGGCGTACTACTTCTCGAACCACTTCGCCTACAACAGCCTGCCGAGGCCGGGCGTGTACGGATACGGCTTCGCACCCGACGGCGATGGGATCCGCTTCGCGGAGGTGCGGAAGCCCCAGACGGTGGCGGAGATCGTGGCGGAAAGCGGAGGCGCGGAGGCCGAGGGCCTGACGGGCCTGTAGCCAGGGTGCGGGTGGGTGCGCCGGGGTTCGGTGGTGGGTGCGGGTGCGGGGCCTCCGGGGCGGGGCCCTGGACCGTATATTTTTGGCGCCGCTGACGTAGAACGTGTGGTGAACGATGAATTGGCGCCACAAATACACGTCAGCGTCCAGGGCCCCACCCCTGCGACCCCGCCCCCTCCCGTCGAGTCGCGGCTCCCCACCGGTGGCCGACGGCCCCCTGTCCACCCCCGCCCGGCGGCGGCCGGCTTCGGCCCCTTCCGTCGTGTGGTGGCCATTGGCCCGGTGGCGGGACCTTGGGGGTGTGGCGGCGAATCCCGCCCGGTGGGGTCGACCCGCGACCGGCCGGGGCTGGTGCCGCCGGGGTGCGGGCGCCGACGAGGCGGAGGGGCGGGGTCGCAGGGGTGGGGTCCCGGACGCTGACGTGTATTTGTGGCGCCAATCGCTCGACGTGCACCACACGCTTCCGACCAGCGGCGCCGTAAATATACGGTCCGGGGCCCCGCCCCGGAGGCCCCGCACCGGCACCACCCACCGGACCAACCGCGCACCCACCCGAGACGGAAAGCCGCACCGGCACCACCCACCGCGCCCCACCCCACGCGGAAAGCCGCCCCGAGGGGCTACTCCACGAACAGCCCGCGCGCGGCCGCCCGCGCGTCGAACTCCTCCAGCCGCGCCTGGGCATCCGGCAGCGCGTCGCACATGGCCTCCAGCAGCACCCGCCCCAGCAGCATCGGCGCGCAGGCGGTGTCGAAGGCCAGCCCGGTCCCGACGGCCGCGGGCAGCAGCAGATCGCTGTGGCGGGCGACCGGGGCGAAGGCGCTGTCGGCGACGGCGACGACGGTCAGGCCGGTTTCGCGCGCGTACTCCAGGCCCTCCACGACCTCCCGCGGATGGCGCGGCAGGGCGAAGCACAGCAGGGCGGTGGCGCCCGCGCGGTGGGCCGCGTCGATGCGGTCGGCGAGCATGGTGCCGCCCTCGTCCAGCAGCCGGACGTCGGGGTGGACCTTGCGCGCGAAGTAGGTGAAGCCCCTGGCCTGGGCGGAGGCGGCGCGCAGGCCGAGGACCGGCAGCGGGCGGGACGCGGCGAGCAGCCGGCCGGCCCGCAGCACCGGCTCGGGGTCGGCGAGCAGGGTGGCGAGGTGGCGCAGGTTGTCGATCTCGGACTGCACGGCCTGCTGGTACTCGTTGTACGCCCCCTCCCCGGCGGCCCGTTCGTCGGCGGCGGGGGCGACGTCGCGCAGGTGCTTGCGCAGCGCGGGGTAGCCGTCGAAGCCGAGCGCGACCGCGAAGCGGGTCACGGAGGGCTGGCTGACACCGGCGAGTTCGGCGAGTTCGACGCTGGAGAGGAACGGCGCGTCGGCCGCCCGCCGCACCATGCAGTGGGCGATGCGGCGCTGGGTGGGGGTGAGGCGGTGGCCCTCGAACAGGGCCTGGAGCCGCGCGGTGCTCCCCGCGCTCGCCGTGCCCGGCGTGTCTCCCGAGGCCGCCGCACCGGCCACGTCCGCCACCCCGTTGTCCGTACCCATCAGTCCTCCTGACCCTCAGCACCATCACGAGCCTCAGCAGACTCAGCAGGCTCGACGCCCTCGCACACCTCGGCCAGCGGGTCCAGCAGACCCACCGCGTCGGCCACATCCTCCGTCAACGGCCGGTCCTCCATCCGCGGATCGAGAACTTCCGCCGCCAGCGCGTAGGCGGCGGCCGCCGGTACCCCGGGCTCCGGTTCCATGCCGCGCTGCCGCAGCGCCCGGACCGCCGCGACCAGTTCGCAGGCCAGCACCTGCCGGTAGTGGTCGGCCACCCGTAGCGTCTGGCGGGCGCCGAGCGAGGCGAAGCTGGCCTGTTCCTCGACGCCGCGGGAGAGCACGGCGTGGCCGAGGGAGGCGGGGTGGGAGACGGCCCGCATCTCGCCGAGGGCCGCGCCCGCGGCGTACTCCAGGATCATCACGCCGGAGCTGGCGGGCGCGGGGTCGCCGAGGAAGGGGCGCAGCCGGGTGAAGTCGGGTTCGCTGAGCGCGGCGAGCCGGGCGGTGGACAGCCGGGCGGTCTGGAGGGCGGCGAGCCGGAAGTGGTCGAGGGCGAGGGCGGCGTGCGCGGCGTAGAAGTTGCCGTGGTGGTACGCGGCCTCGTCGGCGGAGCTGATCAGCGGGTTCTCGGCGGCGGCGTTGACGTCGACGGTCAGCACCCGCTCCAGCGCGTCGGCGGCGTCCAGCGCCGGGCCGTGGATCTGCGGCAGGCAGCGGAAGCCGTACGGGTCCTGTATGCGGCCGAGCGGCGGGGTGGGCCGGGCCGGGGCGCCGATGAGGGCGCGTATGCGGGCGGCGGCGCGGATGGAGCCGGGGTGCGGGCGGGCGAGCTGGACGGGTTCGGCGTACGCCTCGTACGAGCCGCCGACCGCGATCAGCGAGAGCGCGGCGACGGCGAGCGAGGCGGACAGCAGTCGCCGCAGGTCGGCGAGGGCGAGCGCGGACTGGCCGAGGGTGAGGGCGTTGCTGCTGATGAGCGCGAGGGCGTCGTTGCTGTCGAGGGTGATGGGTTCGGGGGCGCGGCGGCCGGGGGCGGCGTCGGTGAGGTCCCAGGGGTGTTCGCCGACGAGGGCGAGCCCGGCCTGGGCGAGCGCGGCGAGGTCGCCGGTGCCGACCGCGCCGAACTCGTTGACCACGGGGTGGACACCGGCGTCCAGTGCCTGGACGAGGGAGGTGACGACGGAGGGGCGCAGCCCGGCGCCGCCCGCGAGCACCTGGTTGGCGCGGACGGCCATCATGGCGCGGACCTCGCGGCCGGGCAGCGGGGCGCCGATGGCACCGGCGTGGCTGCGCAGCAGCCGCAGGCCGTGGTCGGCGTCGGGGCCGACGTCCTCGGTGCGGTTGGCGCCGACGCCGGTGGAGCGGCCGTAGACCCGCCCGGTGGCGGCGAGCCGGTCCGCGGTCTCCCAGGCGCGCTCGGCGAGGGCGAGGGCGCCGGGGTCGGGGGCGGCGGGTAGGTTTCTGCGGTCGGCCAGACGTACGACGTCGGCGACGCGCAGGCTGTGGCCGTCGAGCGCGATGCGCGGTGCGGCGGGGCCGGGGCCGCTCGCCGCGGCGCGCGCCGCACCGGCCGCAGCGCCGAACGCCGTCGAATCCAGCATGTGAGACACCATCCAGGGCAACCCCTCTCGAACCCACCCTTTTCGGGTTAGCCGCCAAGCGCTTTCGTCCCATATTGCGAGCAGAAGTAACCGGCGATTAACGCACACCTATTGACTTCTATTCACTCGACTATGACTGTGCATGACTATATGCAGACAGGGCAAGGGGAAGCGGATGATCAGCTTCAAGCACGTCAGCAAGCACTACCCGAACGGCACGACAGCCGTCGACGATCTCAGTCTCGAACTCCCCGAGGGAGACATCACCGTCCTGGTCGGTTCCTCCGGCTGCGGCAAGACCACCACCCTTCGGATGGTCAACCGCATGGTCGAGCCGAGCAGCGGCACGGTGAGCGTCGGCGGCCGTGACATCCTCGAGGCCGACGCCGCCGAGCTGCGGCGCGGCATCGGCTATGTGATCCAACAGGCGGGACTCTTCCCGCACCGCACGATCCTCGACAACATCGCGACCGTCCCACTGCTGCTGGGCTGGGGCCGCCGCAAGGCGCGGGCGCGCGCCGCCGAGCTGCTGGAGCTGGTCGGGCTGCCCGCGGGGTCCGGCAAGCGCTATCCGCACCAGCTCTCCGGCGGTCAGCAGCAGCGCGTCGGGGTGGCCCGGGCGCTGGCCGCCGATCCACCGGTGCTGCTGATGGACGAGCCGTTCGGGGCGGTCGACCCGGTCGTCCGCACCCAGCTCCAGAACGAGCTGTTGCGGCTCCAGAGCGAGCTGCGCAAGACGGTCGTCTTCGTCACCCACGACATCGACGAGGCGGTCCGTCTCGGCGACCGGATAGCGATCTTCCGCACCGGTGGCCACCTGGTCCAGTGCGCGCCCCCGGCCGAGCTGCTGGCCTCCCCCGCCGACGACTTCGTGGCGGGCTTCCTCGGCGCCGAGCGCGGGCTGAAGCTGCTCTCGCTGTCCACCCTCGCCGACGTGCCGCAGGAGCCCGCCCCCGCCGACGACGGCACGGGCCGCTGGCGGCTGGTCACCTCCGGCCGCGGCGAGCCGCTGGGCTGGCGCGACACCGAGGGCCCGGACGGCGACGAGGCCCCGCTGCTGCCGGTGCGCCCGCTGCGCGACACCGACTCGCTGCTGTCCGCCCTCGACGAGTCGCTGGCCTCCCCCGCCGGGCTGGTCGCCCGGGTGGACGCGGACGGCGTGCTGACCGGGGTCACCGGGCGCGACCGGATCCACGAGCACGCGGGCCGCCGCCACGCCGAGGCGGCTCGTACCGACGCCCAAGCGGCCCGTACCGACGCCTCCGAGACCCCGGACCCCGACGCGAGCGTGACCGCATGACCGTCGACTGGGACTGGTTCCCCGACCACCGGGACGACCTCACCACGCTCACCCTCGACCACCTCTCCACCGCCGTCCCAGCCGTCCTCTTCGGCCTGCTGATAGCGGTGCCGCTGGCGGTCATCGCGCATCGCGTACGGCCGCTGCGCGGCGTCCTCCTGGGCCTGTCGAACGTCCTCTTCACCATCCCCTCCATCGCGATCTTCGTGCTGCTGCTGCCGATCACCGGCCTCACCCGCACCACCGCGATCACCGGCCTCACGATCTACACCCTGACCGTGCTGCTCCGGAACACCGTCGAGGGCCTGGACAGCGTCCCCGCCAAGGCGCGCGAGGCGTCCACCGCCATGGGCGCGCGCCCGCTGCGCACCCTGCTCACGGTCGAGCTGCCGCTCGCCTTCCCGGTGATCATGGCGGGCGTACGGGTCTCCACCGTGATGGCGATCTCCCTCGTCAGCGTCGCCAGCTACATCGGGTACGGCGGCCTCGGCCAGCTGTTCACCGACGGCTTCCAGCGCAACTACCCCACCCCGGTCGTCGCCGGAGTCGTCCTGTCCCTGCTGCTCGCACTGGTCGCGGACGCCGTCCTGGTCGCCATCCAGTGGCTGGGCACCCCCTGGCTGAGGAGGCGTGCCTGACATGATCGAACTGCTACGGAACCTCGGCCGCTGGCTGACCAGCGGCGCCCAGTGGTCCGGGCCCGACGGCATCGCGACCCGCCTCCTGGAACACCTCCAGTACTCGGCCCTCGCCACCCTCGTGGCCGCCCTCCTCGCCCTCCCCGTCGGGCTGCTCATCGGCCACACCGGGCGCGGCGCGTTCCTCGCCATCAACCTCTCCGGCTTCGGCCGCGCGCTGCCCACCGTCGGCCTGGTCACCCTGGTCTTCCTGGCCAGCGGCCTCAGCATGTGGCCCGTCTACGTCTCGCTGGTCGCCCTCGCGGTCCCGGTCATCGTCACCAACACCTACGCGGGCATGGCCGCCGTCGACCCCGAGGTCAGGGACGCGGCACGCGGCCAGGGCATGCGCTGGCACCAGGTCCTCTTCCAGGTCGAACTCCCCCTCGCCCTCCCCCTGATCATGACCGGGCTGCGGCTGGCCTGCACCCAGGTCGTGGCCACCGCCACCATCGCCGCGTACGTCAGCTTCGGCGGCCTCGGCCGCTACGTCTTCGACGGGCTGGCCCAGCGCGACCTGGTGCAGGTCCTGGGCGGAGCGGTGCTGGTCGCCATCCTGGCCATCGCCCTGGACCTGGCCCTGGCCGCCGTACAACGCCTGCTCTTCCGCAACCGCCCCGCCCCCTCCCAAGCGCACTGACGACAGCCCCCAAGGAGACCCATGAACCGCAGGAAACTGCTCGGCGGCCTGCTCGCCGGAGCCTCCGTGCCCACCCTCGCCGCGTGCAGCGGCGGCATCACCTCCCTGAAGGGCGACGGCGCCGGAGGCGGCGAGGGCGGCGGCAGCAGCGCGGGCGGACTCGTCATCGGCACCGCCAACTTCACCGAGAACCAGCTCCTCGGCTACCTCTACGCCGAGGCCCTGAGCGGCGCGGGCATCAAGACGAGCGTCCGCCCCAACCTCGGCTCCCGCGAAATCGTCCTCCCCGCCCTCCGCCAGGGCGACATCGACCTGCTCCCCGAGTACCAGGGCAACCTGCTCCTCCACTTCGACGACAAGGCCCCCCAAACCCAGGCGGGCGACCTCCAGAACGCCCTCACCGTCGCCCTCCCCACCGGCCTCGAAGCCCTCTCGTACGCGGCCGCCGAGGACAAGGACGTCTTCTGCGTCACCCGCGAAACCGCCGACAAGCACGGCCTGCGCAGCTTCTCCGACCTCAAGAAGCAGAACGGCAAACTCGTCTTCGGCGGCCCCGCGGAGGACAAGAACCGGGTCGTCGGCCTGGTCGGCCTCAAGAACCGCTACGGCGTCACCTTCAAGGAGTTCAAGGCCCTCGACGCCTCCGGCCCCCTGGTCAAGGGCGCCCTGAAGAAGGGCGACGTCGACGTCGCCAACCTCTTCTCCACCGACCCCGACATCGAGGCCAACGGCTGGGTCGCCCTCGCCGACCCCAAGGCCCTCATCCCCGCCCAGCACATCGTCCCCGTCATCCGCAGCGCCAAGGCCGACACCAAGGTCCGCAAGGCCCTGGCCAAACTCGGCGTCGCGCTCACCACCCACGAACTGGCCCGGCTCAACAAGCTGGTCGACAAGGAGAAGAAGGACCCGGACGAGGTGGCCGCCGACTGGGCCGCCGACCACGGCCTCACCAACAAGTAGCGGCGGGAGGGTCCGTATGCCCACGTCCCTGATCGAGCAGCGCTCGATCGACGTCGTCCCCGACGCGGAACGCCATGGCACCGCCTTCAGCCAGTTCACCCTGTGGCTCGGCGCGAACCTCCAGATCACCGCCGTCGTGACCGGCGCCCTGGCCGTCGTCTTCGGCGTGGGCGCCTTCTGGTCGGTCATCGCCCTGCTGGTCGGCAACGTCCTCGGCGGAGCCGTCATGGCGCTCCACTCCGCCCAGGGGCCACGGCTCGGCCTCCCCCAGATGATCTCCTCCCGGGCCCAGTTCGGGGTCCGTGGCGCGATCGTCCCGCTGCTGCTGGTCATCGTCATGTACGTGGGCTTCTTCGCCAGCGGCAGCGTGCTGGCGGGCCAGGCCGTCGGCGAACTCACCCACCTCGGCGACACGACCGGCATCATCCTCTTCGCCCTGGTCACCGCCGTGGCCGCGGCCGTCGGCTACCGCCTGATCCACACCCTGGGCCGGATCGCGGGCGTGGTCTGCGCCCTGGCCTTCGTCTACCTGGGCATCCGGCTGCTGGACCGCGCCGACCTGGCCGCCCTCCTCCACGACCGGAGCTTCGACTTCCCGCTCTTCCTCCTCGCGGTGTCGCTCTCCGCCTCCTGGCAGCTCGCCTTCGGCCCGTACGTCGCCGACTACTCCCGCTACCTGCCGCGCACCACCTCCGCCCGAGCCACCTTCTCCTGGACCCTCGCGGGCACCGTCCTCGGCTCCCAGTGGTCCATGACCTTCGGCGCCCTCGCGGCCGCCGCGGCCGGCGACGCCTTCGTCGGCCACGAGGTCTCGTACGTCGTCGGCCTCGGCGGCGGCGCGACCCTGATCACCTCACTGCTCTACTTCGTCATCGCCCTCGGCAAGCTGACGATCAACGTCCTCAACACCTACGGCGGCTTCATGTCGATGGTGACCAGCGTCAGCGGCTTCCGCGGCCGCGCCACCCTCTCCCCGCGCGGCCGGACCGCCTACATCGCCGGAATCATGGTCGCGGGCACGGCGGTCGCCCTCCTGGGCAAGGACAGCTTCCTGTCCTCCTTCAAGGACTTCCTGCTGTTCCTGCTGACCTTCTTCACCCCGTGGAGCGCGATCAACCTCGTCGACTACTACGCCATCGCCAAGGAGCGCTACGACATCCCGGCCCTCAGCGACCCCCACGGCCGCTACGGCGCCTGGCGCTGGAAGGCCCTCACCGCCTACGCCCTCGGCGTCCTCGCCCAACTCCCCTTCCTGTCCACCCACTTCTACACCGGCCCCTTCGTCACCCCCCTGGGCGGCGCCGACATCTCCTGGCTCATCGGCCTCGCCATCCCCGCCGCCCTCTACTGGCTCCTGGCCCGCCACGACACCACCCACGTCCCGGACCGCATGATCCTCACCCCGGAACCGGACCGCCAGGCTCCAGCGCGCTGACGATGCGCTCACGCAGTCCCGCTGCCCGGGGGTCGTCGTAGGAGGCGAGCGCGCGCAGGGCCTCCGCCCAGTGCCGACGCGCCTCCTCCTCCGCCTCTTCCGTCTCGCGCAGCGCACCGGCGAGGCCGTCGAGGGCGAGCGCCGCGTGCCACAGGTCGCCCAGCTCCCGGTGGGCCGCCGCGGCCTGACGGTGGAAGTCGGCCGCCTCGCCGGGGCGCCCGAGCCGCCGGTACGTCTCCCCCGCGCCGTCCCACGCCCGCGCCTCCCGTGCCCGGTCGCCGAGGCGGCGCTGGAGCGAGGCGGCCCGCTGGAACGAGACCAGCGCCTCGTGCAGTTCACCGTTCGCCTGCTGCGCCCGGCCCAGCTCCAGCAGCCAGTACCCCTCCCACATGTGGTTGCGGTGGGTGAGGGCGATGTCCAGCGCGTCCTGTGCGGAACGCAGCGCCTCCTCCGGCTGCCCGCTCTCGCGCTGGACGGCGCTCAGGATGCGCAGCGCGTTGCCCTCGCCGCCCTGGTTGCCCAGCTCGCGGTGCATCTCCAGGGTACGGTGGACGAAGGCCGACGCCTCCTCAGGCCGGGCCAGTTCGTACGTCACCTCGGCGAGGTTCGCCGTCACCACGGCTTCCCAGTGGGCGGTGCCCAGTTCCCGGAAGTGTGCCGCGGCCTGCTCGAAGTGGTCCTTCGCCGCCTCCAGCCGACGCCCCCGCAAATGGATCAGCCCGATGTCGTTCAGCGACAGCGCCTCCCCGAGCCGGTCGCCGCTCTCTCGCCGGGCGGCGAGGGCGCCCTGATGGTACTCCGCACCCTCGGCCAGGCGATGAGACTGCGTGTACGCCATCCCCAGACTCTCCAGAAGCTCGGCCTCCGCCGTACGGTCACCCACCCGACGCGCCGCACTCAGCCCGATCCGGCTCATGGCGATCCATTCCTCGAACGGGTTGAGGAGCATGTGCACGCTCCGCAGTACCGCGGGCAGCTGCCAGGCGATCACATCGAGGCCGGCGTCCTCGGCGGCCCGCGTCGCGGCGAGCAGGTTGCCGCGCTCCGCCTCGTACCACCGCATGGCCTCCTCGTAGCCCCCGAAGGACGCCGGAGTGACGCCCTCACTCAGAGGCGCGAGCGGGATATGGGCCTCCTGCGGGTTGATCCAGGTCTGGGCCGCGTCCGCGGAGTGGAGATACCAGAGCAACACTCGGCGCAACGCCGCCTCGCGGTCCTCGGGCGGCTCCTCGTTCCGCGCCTGGTCGGCCGCGTAGGCGCGCAGCAGGTCGTGGAATTCGTAGCGGTCGGCCCCGGTCTGCTCCAACAGGTGGGCACCGGCCAGAACGTCCAGCAGATGCCGCACTCGCCCGGAGCCCGCGCCCCCGCCCAGTGCGGCGGCGGCCCCGGTGCCGAACTCGGCGCCCGGATGCAGCCCGAGCAGCCGGAAGAGACGCGCCGCCTCCGCGGGCAGCGCCCTATAGGACCAAGCGAACACGGTACGCACCGCCTCGGCTTCCTCGTCGTCCCCCACACTCAGGGCGTCCCACAGGGCTGATTCGTCGCGCAAATCTCTTATCAGGTCGTCCAGCCCCATTCTCGGGTGGCTGGCGGCCCGCTCCGCCGCTATGCGCAGCGCCAGCGGAAGGCGGGCGCAGAGCCGCGCCAGCTCGATGAGCTGATCCCGGTCGTCTTCAGGCCGGTAGGCAGCGGTGACGACGCTCAGCAGAGCGACGGCCTCCGGTTCGTCCAACGTGCTCAGGGTCAGTGTGTGCGCCCCGTCGCGGATGGCCAGCCCGGACAGCCGACTCCGGCTGGTCACGATGACCAGGCAGCCGGGGGCGCCCGGCAGTAGCGGCCGGACCTGGCCCGCGGTGGCCGCGTTATCCAGGATGACCAGCACTCTGCGCCCGGCCAGGAGCGACCGGTAGAGCGCCGCGCCCGCCTCCAGGTCTGCCGGGATCGCCGTCGCCGGTACGCCCAGGGCCGAGAGGAACCGGTGCAGCGCCTCCTGCGGGGTGACCGGCGCGCCCGGGTCGTAGCCACGCAGGTTCACATATAACTGGCCGTCCGGGAAGCGGTCCTGCGCACGGTGCGCCCAGCGCAGCGCAAGGGAGGTCTTGCCGACGCCCGCGGTCCCGGCGAGGACACAGATCCGAACGGATACGGGGTCACCGCCGCCGTCGGTCAGGATGGCGTCGAGCCCTCCCAGCTCTTGACCCCGGTTGACGAATCCCCGGACATCCCCGGGAAGTTGCCGGGGCTTGGGACTGTCGGGGCGGCCGCCGGTGTGGAAGTGGATGCCTCCGCTGATGTCCCGGGCCTGGACCACGTCCCCTGCGGACCCGGACAGTTCGGAATGCGTCCCATGATCCTCGTTGATCTGCTACTCCGGATTCGGTGGTGGCAAATGCGCTACTTCGCGGGCGAAAAAGGACACCATGTCCTCGCCCACGTCGTAGAGGTCTCTGGTGAGCGCGCGGCATCGTGCGGTGGTGGCCTCGTCCAGGTATCGCACCGCGCCGTCGAGAATTCCCTGATCCGAATAGCGGATCCGATACGTCGTGCGGTCGCCGAGCGTCAGCAGCTCCGGCAGTGGTTCGGGGCTCTCCAGCTCGCCGAGGTGCTCGGGGCCCACTACCCGGATCTTCTCCCCGCATTCGGCGCGCAGCCGCAGCAGATGCAGCTCCCATTGCAGATACGGGGCGATCGGCTGCTCCACCACCCGCACCCGGAACAGGGTGATCCGGTGACGTTCGACATCCTGCGAGAATTCCCGCAGATAGTCGCGCTCCTCCTCGATGAGGCGGAGGGATTCCTGCCAGTCGCCTCGGGCGAACGCCTCCCAGCTGGCGAATCCCGGCTCCCTGAAGTGCTGTTGGCGCTCCAGTTTCCATGAGTCCTGGCCGTCGATCGTCCATTGCCGCTCGCGGAAGTCGCGGCGGTAGGCGTCGAGGGAAAGCACTTCGCCCTGGGCGGATTCGAGGCGGGGGCCGTCAAGTCCGAGCATCGGGGATGTCCGGTTTCGCCGCGCTCAGGGTGCTGCCCGGAATGACGACCAGCCGCTCGTCCGGGGCGATGCTGGCGTCCTGGGGGAGTCTCGCCCGGTAGGCCTCGGTGAGATCGCGGCCGATGACCGCGATGTCACCGTTGTCGAGCTGCCAGATGTCGGGACACCCGTCACGCCCTCCGGTGTTCCCCAGTTCGCGCGCCGATTTTCCTAATCGGCGCGCGAACGATGCGGAGGGGTCGGCTTCCCATGCGCGAGCCATCGTCTCTCCACTCATCCGTCGTGGTCACCGAGTGTAGGAACGGCTGTCACTGATGGCAACGGCGAGAGGGCGGCCGAAGATCGGGATCAGGCCGGGGGCAGGAGTTTCTTTTGGGGCTTGCCCATGGCGTTTCGGGGGAGGGCGTCCAGGAAGCGGACCTTGCGGGGGCGTTTGTGGACGGAGAGCTGGGTGGCGACGAAGTCGATCAGGTCCTGTTCGCCGATGCCGTCGGCGACGACGTACGCGACGATCTGCTGGCCGAGGTCGTCGTGGGGGGCGCCGACGACCGCGGCCTCGTGGACGGCGGGGTGGTCGAGGAGGGCGTTCTCGACCTCGCCGGCGCCGATGCGGTAGCCGCCGGACTTGATCATGTCGGTGGAGGCGCGGCCGACGATGCGGTGGAAGCCGTCCGGGTCGACGGCGGCGATGTCGCCGGTGCGGAACCAGCCGTCGTCGGTGTAGGAGCCGGCGGTGGCCTCGGGGCGGCCCAGGTAGCCGTCGAAGAGGGTGGGGCCGGTGAGCTGGAGTTCGCCGATCTCGGCGCCCTCCTCGGCGACGATCCGGGTGTGGATGCCGGTGAGCGGGGTGCCGACGGAGCCGGGGCGGCGTTCGCCGTTCGCGCGGGTGGAGATGGTGATGAGGCTTTCGGTCATGCCGTAGCGCTCGACCGGGCGCTGGCCGGTGAGCTGCTCCAAGTCGCGGAAGACCGGGGCGGGCAGCGGCGCGGAGCCGGAGACCAGGAGGCGGGCGGCGGACAGGGCGCGGGCGGACTCGGGGTCCTGGACGATGCGGTTCCAGACCGTCGGGACGCCGAAGTAGAGGCTGCCGCCCGCCGCCGCGTAGGCCGCCGGGATCGGCTTGCCGGTGTGGACGAGGCGGCTGCCCGTCCGCAGCGCGCCCAGGACGCCCAGCACCAGGCCGTGTACGTGGAACAGCGGCAGCCCGTGGACCAGGGTGTCGTCCGCCGTCCAGGCCCAGGCCTCGGCCAGCCCGTCCAGGTCGGCGGCGACCGCGCGCCGCGAGATCAGGGCGCCCTTGGGCGCGCCGGTGGTGCCGGAGGTGTAGAGGATGAGGGCGGTGGACTCCGGGTCGGGCTCCGGCTTCGTCCAGGCCGCCCGCTCGGTCAGGTCCACGGGCACCGTCTCGATCGGCGCCTCGACGCCGGTGTCGGCGGTCAGCAGCAGGGTGGCGCCCGAGTCGCGCAGGATGTGGTCCCGTTCGGCGGGTCCGGAGTCCGGCGGTACGGGGACCACGGGCACCCCGGCGAGCAGCGCGCCGACCACCGCCGTCACCGTCTCCGCGGTCGCGGTCGCCCGGACCGCGACGACCGGCGCCCCGGCCACCCGGGCGGCCACTGCGCCCGCGGCGCCCAGCAGGTCCTCGCGCGAGAGGTCACGGCCGCCGACGGTGAGCGCGTCGGGGCGGTCACCACCCGGCGCGGCGAGGGAGGTGAGGAGAGGTGCGGTCACGGAACTGACTCCTTTCACCAAGGGCCAGTGGTGCTACCTGTGGCCCCTCTTCCTTTCGGGGGGCTGGCCCTACCGACTTCAGCGTCCCCGAGACCGTACCTTCGGAAGCATGGACGCCCATGACCCGGAGCTGAAAAGGGAACTCGACGCGACCCTCCAGGCCCGCAAGGAGCTGGGCGCGGAGTACGAGTCCGAACTGATCGACGCCTTCCTGGAGAAGGTCCAGCAGCGCTTCAACGATACGGCGGACCGGGATCTGCGGCGGCAGCAGGCCGAGCGTCAGATGGCCGCCGCGCGGGGCGCGCGCCCGTACGCGGGCGGGGACGGGGAGGCGGCGGGCGTGGGGCTCGGCGAGCGGTTCGCCTTCGTCGGGGTCTCCCTGGTGCTCGCGATACCGCTGTCGGCGATCGGCGCGGTCAACGCCGGGGAGTCCGGGCTGCTGATCACCTGGGCCGGGATCGTGGGCGTCAACGCGGTCCACTCGCTGGGCTTCTTCTCCCGGCTCCGGCGCGAACACCGGGACCACCGGGACCGCCGGGAACACCGGAAGTGAAGAGAAAGCGCGGGAACCGCCGCACCCCGGCGTATGCCGAGGGCGGGACGACGGCGGTTCCCGCGAGGGACGCGGTAGGCCGCGTCCCGGGCGACTGTGGAGGTCCGGGAGCCGCTCCGGATGTCCTGGTCGCCGCATCCTTGGGTGTCGGTGTCGTCCTTTCCGACATCCCCTAATCTGCCGGGGCAGTGTTAACGCTGTGCTGCGTGCGCGTGACGCTCACGTACCACTTCGCCGAAGCCCGAACTCCGGCGTCACTTCGTGCCGTTGGCGAGGTACGCGAGCAGGTCCTGACGGCTCACGACGCCCTTGGGCTTGCCCTCCACCAGCACGACCGCCGCGTCCGCCCGGCCCAGGACGGCCATCAGGTCCTCGACCGCTTCGCCCGAGCCGACGTGCGGCAGGGGCGGGCTCATGTGCTTCTCCAGGGAGTCGCCGAGGGAGGCGCGCTGGGCGAACAGGGCGTCCAGCAGCTCGCGTTCCACGACCGAGCCGATGACCTCGGCGGCCATCACGTCGGGGTGTCCGGCGCCGGGCTTGACGATGGGCATCTGCGAGACGCCGTACTCCCGCAGGACCTCGATGGCCTCCCCGACCGTCTCGTCGGGATGCATGTGGACGAGCGACGGCAGCCCGCCCGCCTTGCCCTGGAGGACGTCGCCGACGCGCACGGACGGGCCGTCCTCCTCCAGGAAGCCGTAGTCGGCCATCCACTCGTCGTTGAAGATCTTGGAGAGGTAGCCGCGGCCGCTGTCCGGGAGCAGCACGACGACCACGTCGTCCGGGCCGAGGTTTTCTGCGACCTTGAGCGCGCCGACGACCGCCATGCCGCAGGAGCCGCCGACCAGCAGCCCTTCCTCCTTGGCGAGCCGCCGGGTCATCTGGAAGGCGTCCTTGTCGGAGACGGCGACGATCTCGTCGGCGACGGTCCGGTCGTACGCGCTGGGCCAGAAGTCCTCGCCGACGCCCTCGATGAGGTACGGGCGCCCGGTGCCGCCGGAGTAGACCGAGCCCTCGGGGTCGGCGCCGATGACCTTGACCCGGCCGTCGCTCACGTCCTTCAGATAGCGGCCGGTGCCGCTGATGGTGCCGCCGGTGCCGACGCCCGCCACAAAGTGGGTGATCTTCCCCTCGGTCTGCTCCCACAGCTCCGGGCCGGTGCTCTCGTAGTGGGAGCGCGGGTTGTCGGGGTTGCTGTACTGGTCGGGCTTCCAGGCACCGGGGGTCTCGCGCACCAGGCGGTCGGAGACGTTGTAGTACGAGTCGGGGTGCTCGGGGTCGACGGCCGTCGGGCAGACGACGACCTCGGCGCCGTACGCCCGCAGCACGTTGATCTTGTCGGTGGAGACCTTGTCCGGGCACACGAAGACGCACTTGTAACCCTTGCGCTGGGCCACCATCGCGAGGCCCACGCCGGTGTTGCCGGAGGTCGGCTCGACGATCGTGCCGCCGGGCTTCAGCGCACCGGACGCCTCCGCCGCCTCGATCATCCGGACCGCGATGCGGTCCTTCACCGAGCCGCCGGGGTTGAAGTATTCGACCTTGGCCAGGACGGTCGCCCGGATGCCCTCGGTCACCGTGTTGAGCTTCACCAGCGGGGTGTTGCCGACCAGCTCAATCATCGATTCGTAGTACTGCACGCCTGCTCCTGGTCCGGAATCCGCGGGATCTCCGCGTCGGGACGGCCGCGTCGCGGGCCCTTACCGCCAGCTTATTGCGCGGACCCGCCCTCCGACCCGTGCGGTTGTGGTCGAGCACGCAGGGGGCACCAAGTGGTTAGCAAGGCGTACAAAGGTACAGAAGGCGTTCGGACGGAGGTGGGCTGGACCCATGTCGATGTCGAGGGCGAGGGTTGCGCGGCGGATCGCGGCCGCGGCGGCGTACGGGGGCGGCGGGATCGGGCTGCTGGGCGGGGTGACCGCCGTGCTGTTGCTCACCGAAGTCTCACTGGCGAAACGGATCGTGGGCGGGTCGGAGGAGGCTCCGCCGCGCGCGGACGGCCGCTACGGCTTCGCCTTCGCCCGAAGGACCGGCCAGCCACCTCTGCGGCTGGCCTTTCTCGGCGACTCCACGGCCGCCGGACAGGGCGTCCACCGCCCTAGTCAAACGCCGGGCGCGCTGCTGGCCTCCGGGCTCGCGGCGGTGGCGGAGCGCCCGGTGGACCTGCGGAACGTGGCGCTCCCGGGAGCGCAGTCCAGCGACCTGGAGCGGCAGGTCACGCTGGTGCTGGAGGACCCGGAGCAGCTGCCGGACGTCTGCGTCATCATGATCGGCGCGAATGACGTCACCGGGCGGATGCCGCCCGCGCAGTCCGTGCGGCTGCTGTCGGAGGCGGTGCGGAGGCTGCGCGAGGCCGGGTGCGAGGTCGTGGTGGGCACCTGCCCCGACCTGGGCACCATCGAACCCGTCTACCAGCCCCTGCGCTTCGTCGCCCGCCGCCTCAGCCGCCAGCTGGCGGCGGCGCAGACGATCGGGGTCGTCGAGCAGGGCGGCCGTACGGTGTCGCTGGGCGACCTGCTGGGGCCGGAGTTCGCGGCCAATCCGCGGGAGCTGTTCGGCCCGGACAACTACCACCCCTCGGCGGAGGGGTACGCCACGGCCGCGATGGCCGTGCTGCCGACGCTGTGCGACGCGCTCGGGCTGTGGCCGGAGGAGGCGCCGGAGACGCGCGACGAGGGCATCCTGCCGGTGGCCACGGCGGCGGCCGAGGCGGCGGCGGAGGGTGGTACCGAGGTGACGGCTGCCCGTGGGCCGTGGGCCCGTCTGTTGCGGCGGCGGCAGCCGGCTGGGGAGGGTGCGGCGGAGGGCACCGCCCCTGTCCCCCCGGTGACGCACTGAGAGGGGTTGTTCCCCACCCCGCCCCTTCCCGAACCGGGGCTGCGCCCCGGGCCCCGTTGCGGGGGCTCCGCCCCCTGCACCCCCGCTCCTCAAACGCCGGAGGGGCCGGGATGTGCCGACCCGGGCTGGGGGTGGGGCATCTCCGCCCCGCACCCCGCGCCTCGCTGGGATGTCCCGGCCGGGGCCAGGCGGGGGGGCATCTCCGCGCCCCGGAATCGCGATTCCGGTGGGTGGTGGCGGCGGCTGAGCGTACGCTTAGAAAAAAGAGTTCCGCGTCACAGCACTCGCCCCGTGACCCCCGCTCTACGTGCGGGTAACTTCCCTCACAGTCCGACGTCGCACCCCCGATCCGCCCCCATGGAGCCGTGATGCCCGAAGCCGTGATCGTCTCTGCCGCCCGTTCGCCCATCGGCCGTGCCTTCAAGGGGTCGCTCAAGGATCTGCGGCCCGACGACCTGACCGCCGAGATCATCCAGGCCGCCCTCGCCAAGGTTCCCCAGCTGGATCCGCGGGAGATCGACGATCTGATGCTCGGGTGTGGTCTGCCGGGTGGGGAGCAGGGGCACAACCTGGGGCGGATCGTGGCCGTTCAGATGGGGATGGACCATCTGCCGGGGTGCACGATCACCCGTTACTGTTCGTCGTCCCTCCAGACCTCGCGGATGGCGCTGCACGCCATCAAGGCGGGCGAGGGGGACGTGTTCATCTCGGCGGGCGTCGAGATGGTGTCGCGCAGCGTCAAGGGCTCCTCGGACGGGCTGCCGGACACCCACAACCCGGTGTTCGCCGATGCCGAGGCCCGTACCGCCGCGCGTGCCGAGCAGGAGGGCACCGACTGGCACGACCCGCGCGAGGACGGGCTGATCCCCGACGCGTACATCGCGATGGGGCAGACCGCCGAGAACCTGGCCCGGCTCAAGGGGATCACCCGCGAGGACATGGACGCGTTCGGCGTACGGTCCCAGAACCTCGCCGAGGAGGCCATCAAGAAGGGCTTCTGGGAGCGCGAGATCACCCCTGTGACGACCCCGGACGGCACGGTGGTGGCCACGGACGACGGGCCGCGCGCGGGGACCACGCTGGAGGGCGTACAGGGCCTCAAGCCGGTGTTCCGCCCCGACGGACTGGTCACCGCGGGCAACTGCTGCCCGCTCAACGACGGCGCCGCCGCGCTCGTGATCATGTCCGACACCAAGGCGCGCGAGCTGGGCATCACCCCGCTGGCCCGGATCGTGTCCACGGGCGTCTCCGGCCTCTCCCCCGAGATCATGGGGTACGGACCGGTCGAGGCGTCCAAGCAGGCGCTGGCCCGGGCCGGGCTGGCGATCGGCGACATCGACCTGGTGGAGATCAACGAGGCGTTCGCCGCCCAGGTCATCCCGTCCTACCGGGACCTGGGCATCGACCTGGACCGGCTCAACGTCAACGGTGGCGCGATCGCGGTGGGCCACCCGTTCGGCATGACCGGCGCCCGCATCACCGGCACGCTGATCAACTCGCTCCAGTTCCACGACAAGCAGTTCGGTCTTGAGACCATGTGCGTGGGCGGCGGCCAGGGCATGGCGATGGTCATCGAGCGGCTGAGCTGAGCCGCGTTCCGCGCGGATACACGGCCCGAGCGCGAGTTGTGACCCAATCTCCCCCAGGATGTGACCAACGTCCTGGGGGAGCCCCGTCTCCCCAGCTCAGGGACGGTGGACGGCCCCCTTCCGGGCATGGACTTCGGTCCGCTCCGTAGTGTCCTGCACTGACGCCGAGAGGCGAACCGAGTCAAGCTGAGGTAGGAATTCGGGGGATCGACAGCAACCGGGAGTTACGTCAGTGAGCCCCATGACCCTTGCCCTCCTGCTGGCCGCGCTGGCCGCCACGGCCACCGGCGCCGCCGCGCTGCACACCGCGCGCGCTGTGCGGCGGCAGATCACGGAGCTGCGCGCCGAGCTGGCCGCCGCGGCCGGTCGGGCGGACCGGTCCGGGGAGGACGCCGTCACGGTGCCCGCCGCCCGCGCCACCCCCGCCGCCGAGATACGGGCGGCCGTCGCCGACGCGCTCGCCGAGGAGCGGGAGCGCGAGCTGGCCGAGGCCCGGGCGTTCTGGGCCGCCCAGGAGGCCCGGGACTCGGCCGGGTCGTCCGACGCCCCCTCGCTGCTCGGCGGGATGGCCGGGCTGGGCGAGGACTCCCCGCACGACGCACCGCACGACGCGCAGCTCTTCGTGCCCCGCCAGGCCGATCTGGCCGGTCTGGAGCCCCTGCTCGGCCTGGACGCGCTGGGCCCGGACGCCCGCGACTCCGCCGGGGAGCAGGAGCCGGACGAGCCGATGGAGCTGGAGGTGGGCGCCGAGATCGGCGCGGAGGTCGGCGTCGAGACGGACCAGGAGGCCGAGGCCGTCGAGTCGCCCGAGCTGGCCGCCGCGCGCCGCCGCCACCCCTCGCACCCCGACTTCACGCCCTCGTCGCCGGTCGCCGACCACGACCGGACCGTGGCCCGGCTGACCGAGCTGGCGGACGCCCGTACCCCGCTGGCGGACGTACGCCCCGGCCCGCTCGGCACGCTCGATGTGTACGTCTTCGCCGACGGCACCACGATCTGCATGACCCCCGGCCACCGGGAGACGGCCGAGCGGCTGGCGGACGCGCTCCGCGAGGGCACCGCCCCGGTGCTGCTCGGCGGCTCGGGCGTCTCGGGCGCGTACGCGCTCACGTTCGGCTGCGGGGACGAGAACGTGTACGTCCTCGCCGACCGCGTCATCGCCTCGCTTTAGCGCTCGCAGGCCGGTTGCCTACAGGCCGCAGCGTCCGGCCGCCGCCTCGACGAGCGCCACCGCCTCCGCGGCCCCCGCCTCCGCGGCGCCACCCGGCGCGCGCTCCAGCGCGTGCACCAAATCATGACCGGCCACCGCGACCTGGTCGGCGATCATGAAAATCCCCGCATCCGGCATGATCCGCGGCGGGTTCCCGGGCTCCTCCAGACGCTGGGCCCGCACCGACAATTCCCTCGCCAGAGCCAGTCCTTCGGCCGCCGCGCCCTGGCGCAGCCGGGACTGCGGGAGGGCGCGCAGCCGGTCGGCGAGACGGTCGACGGCAGTCAGCAAAGGGGTCGCATCATCCACGCCGTGAGCGTATGCGCCACCCACGGACTGTTGCCAACGGCCGAACACTCAGGCACGGTGAGCTGAAGGACCCCACCCGGGTGATGGAATCCGGGTCCGGAATGGACGCGTCCGGAGGCGCCGATGTCCCAGATCTTCTCCGACGAGACTCACCGGAACCTACTCTCCCGCATCCCCCAATGCACCGGCCGTGAGATTGCCGACTGGCTGCGCACGGTAGACGAAGGTCCCGCCTTCTTCCGCTTCGAGGAGAAGGTCAGCTGGCTGCGGGGCGAGCACCAGCTCGCCTATGGGCACGCCAAAGCGATCATCCACGAACACGACCTGAGGCGTGCGGCGCGCAAGCTGCTGTAGCCCGCCGCCCGGAGGCAGAGCGTGTACCACAGAGGGGCACGACACGAGAGCGGCTTATGCCGCAGACAGCGAAGGGCCCGTGGAGGCAATTGCCTCCACGGGCCCTTCGGCTGTTACGGGGTCGGCGGGGGCAGTCTGAGGCCCCCGCAGGCCAGTCCCCCGCGCTAGTCCCTGAAGATGGAGATCAGCCGGAGCAGCTCCAGGTAGATCCACACCAGCGACAGCGTCAGACCGAACGCGGCCAGCCAGGACTCCTCGCGCGGAGCGCCGTACCGGACGCCGTCCTCGACCTGCTTGAAGTCCATCGCCAGGAACGCGGCACCGATCACGACGCCGATGATCCCGAAGACGATGCCGAGGCCACCGCTGCGGAAGCCCAGGCCGTCACCGCCACCGAAGGCGGCGAACAGCAGGTTGACCGCCATCAGCAGGATGAAGCCGATGGCCGCCGCCAGCACGAAGCGCTGGAAGCGCGCGTTCACCCGGATGAGCCGGGTCTTGTACGCGGCGAGCACACCGATGAAGACGGCCATCGTGCCGAGGACCGCCTGCATCGGGGCGCCGGCCCAGCGCTCGTTGTACACCTGGCTGATGACGCCGAGGAAGAGCCCCTCGAAGAGGGCGTACCCCATGATGAGCGCGGGCGAGGGCGTGCGCTTGAACGCCTGCACCAGACCCAGCACCATCGCGACCAGCGCGGCGCCGATGCCCGCACCGATGGGAAGGTGCGCGATCCAGGCGACGGCGGCGGCGACGACCACGGTGCCCAGCGTCATACCGGTGCGCATGACGACGTCGTCCATCGTCATCCGGCCGGTCTGCTGACCGGCCGGGGGCGCTCCGTACATCTGCTGGAGCTGTTCGGGCGTCAGGTTCTGCTGGGCACCGGCCGCATAGGGGTTGGCCGGTGCCTGCGTCTGCGCGTACGGATTGGTGCCCGCGTACGGGTTGCCCTGGACTGCGGCGGGGCCCCCGGCCTGCTGGGCCGCGCCGAAGCCGGCGTAGCCGCCGCCGCGGCTGAACCCCCGTCGCGAGAAGACCGGGTTGCTGCTCCTCATCTCACTCCTCCATGGCCGCCCTGCGCGACCTTGACTCAAGAGTAATGGGTAAGCAAAGAAAGCACCCTAGTGCCCAAGGAGGATCTTTTCACGCGTGCCCGGACAGCGCGAGGTCCCCCCGGGAGCCGGTGGGGGGCCGGGCGCGGGCCCTGGTCGCACGGTGGGCGACCGGCCACGCACGCAGAGTGCGCCCACGAGATCTGGAGGTGCCCGGAACCGGACTTGAACCGGTACGCCCGCGAGGGGCAGCGAGGTTTAAGCTCGCCGTGTCTGCATTCCACCATCCGGGCAGCGGCTCACCCTGGGACGTACGAGGTGCGTACTTCCCTCCCCATAGGAGAGCAGCACGAGCCTATCCGGGCCGATGGACCCGAACAGCGAACCACCGGACCGAGGTTGTCTTATTTTATTGGCAACTGAGGGCCCATCAGCAGTGGGTCAGGGTACCCGCCGATGCCGGCGCCCGCCGGACCTGCTTATATGCCCTGTGACCCCTTTGACGGCGGATTGACGCAATCTCGATGCCCCCATTCGGGGGTCCTCTCCTACCCAAGGAGGACTCCGGTCGGGCGCGCGTACGACCCGAGTCGCGCGCAGAACCGGAGGAGCGAGGGATCCCGTCCCCCTTTATGGCAAGGACGATGGAGGGACGTCCCCGGCCGACCGCACCGCACGACAGGAGCTCCGCACCGTGACCACCACCACCTCCGGCGTCGAGACCGCCGCCCGTCCCGCGACGGCGGCGGCCCGAGCAACGGACCTCTCCAAGGTCTACGGACAGGGCGAGACGCAGGTCGTCGCCCTGGACGCCGTCTCCGTCGAGTTCCGGCAAGCCGAGTTCACCGCGATCATGGGCCCCTCGGGTTCGGGCAAGTCGACGCTGATGCACTGCATGGCGGGCCTGGACTCCGTCTCCAGCGGTTCGGCCCGCATCGGTGACGTCGAGCTGACGGCCCTGAAGGACAAGAAGCTCACCCAACTGCGCCGCGACAAGATCGGGTTCATCTTCCAGGCGTTCAACCTGCTGCCGACGCTGAACGCGCTGGAGAACATCACCCTGCCGATGGACATAGCGGGCCGCAAGGCCGACCCGGCGTGGCTGGACCAGGTCGTGGAGACGGTCGGTCTGGCCGGGCGGCTCAAGCACCGCCCCAGCCAGCTCTCCGGCGGCCAGCAGCAGCGCGTCGCCGTGGCCCGCGCGCTGGCCGGCAAGCCCGAGATCATCTTCGCGGACGAGCCCACCGGAAACCTCGACTCCCGCTCCGGCGCCGAGGTGCTGGGCTTCCTGCGCAACTCGGTGCGCGAACTGGGCCAGACCGTGGTCATGGTGACCCACGACCCGGTCGCCGCGTCCTACGCCGACCGGGTGGTCTTCCTCGCCGACGGCCAGATCGTGGACGAGCTGCTGGACCCGACCGCCGACTCGGTGCTGGACCGCATGAAGCGGTTCGACGCCAAGGGCCGTACGAGCTGACGCGAGGCGCGCGTCCGTCACCGCACGCCGCTCACGCCTCCGTACCTCTCACTTCCTCCCCAGGACTGACTTCCATGCTCCGTACCGCCCTGCGCAACGTGCTTGCGCACAAGGCCCGGCTGCTGATGACCGTCCTCGCCGTCATGCTCGGCGTGGCCTTCGTCTCCGGCACCCTGGTCTTCACCAACACCATCTCCGCCGCCTACCAGAAGAGCTCCGAGAAGGGCTTCGACGGCGTCGACGTCGCCATCACCCCGCACAAGTCCGACACCGGCTCCGGCGTCCCCGGCCCCACGCCGCGGCTCAGCCAGCAGGTGCTCGACAAGGCGGCCAAGGTGCCCGGCGCCGCCTCCGCCACCGGTGTCGTCAAGGGCTACACCGCCCTCGCCGACCGGAAGGGCGAGCTGCTCGGCGGCGGCTTCTCCACCCTCGGCGGGAACTACTACCCGGGCCCCGACGGCAAGGACCCGCGGTACACGATGACCGAGGGCCGCGCGCCCAAGGCCGCGGGCGAGATCGCGCTCGACTCCAAGTCCGCCGAGAAGGGCCACTACAAGGCCGGTGACACCATCCGGGTGTCCGTGAACGGCCCGGTGCGCACCGAGAAGATCTCCGGCGTCTTCACCACCGACGACGGCAACGTGGCGGCGGGCGGCAGCCTCGCGCTGTACGACAACGCCACCGCGCAGAAGCTGTTCGCCAAGCCCGGCCAGTTCGACGAGATCGACGTGAAGGCCGCCGCCGGGACCTCGCAGGCCGCCCTGAAGTCCGCGGTCGACAAGGTCCTGCCGAAGGACGCCGAGGCCGCCACCGGCCAGAAGCTCGCCGACGACCAGGCCGAGCAGATCAAGCAGGGCATGAGCAGCATGCAGACCGCCATGCTGGTCTTCGCCGGGATCGCGCTCTTCGTCGGCATCTTCATCATCGCCAACACCTTCACCATGCTGGTCGCCCAGCGGACCAAGGAGCTGGCCCTGATGCGGGCGGTCGGCGCGAGCCGCCGTCAGGTGACCCGCTCGGTGCTGATCGAGGCCACCGCCGTCGGCGCCGTCGCGGCCGTCGTGGGCATGGCCGCCGGTGTCGGCATCGGCGCCGGGCTGCGCTCGCTCCTCAGCTCCACCGGGGCCGTCGTCCCGGACGGACCGCTGATCATCGAGCCCACCACCGTGGCGGCGTCGCTGCTCGTCGGCGTCGTGGTGACCGTGCTCGCCGCCTGGCTGCCGGGCCGCCGCGCCGCGAAGATCCCGCCGGTCGCCGCCATGAGCAGCGTGCACGCCACGCCGACGACCCGCGGCCTGGTGGTGCGGAACACGATCGGCGCGCTGCTCGGCGCGGCCGGTGTGGCGCTGGTGCTGTACGGCTCCGGCCAGGGCATGGACGGCAAGGGCCCGATGGCGTTCGGCGCCGCGGTCCTGGTGATCGGCGTGTTCGTGCTCACCCCGCTGCTGTCCCGGCCGCTGATCGCGGCCGCCGCCCCGGTGCTGCGGCTCTTCGGGATGTCCGGCAAGCTCGCCCGGCAGAACGCGGTGCGCAACCCGCGCCGTACCGCCGCCACCGCCTCCGCGCTGATGGTCGGCCTCACCCTGATCACCGGCATGACAGTGATCGCGGGCAGTGTCCAGAAGGGCATCGACCAGATGGCCTCGGACGGCCTGAAGTCCGACTACGTCGTCAGCATGGGCGGCGCCGGCGGGGCGCCGCGGCCGCTGTCCCCGGACGTGGCCAAGAAGCTGGAGAAGCAGCCCGAGGTCACCGCGGTCAGCCCGCTGCGCAACGCCCCCGCCAAGATCGGCGGCCAGACCGACTCCCTGACGGGCGTCAACCCCAAGGCCATCAAGCAGCTGGTCGGCGTGGACTTCCTCCACGGGTCGTTCTCCGGCTTCGGCGGGCAGAAGGTCGTCGTCGACGACAAGACCGCCGACAGCAACCACTGGAAGGTCGGTTCGGCCATCCCGGTGACGTACCAGGACGGCCGCAGCGCCAAGCTGACCGTCGGCGGTGTGTACGAGGGCAACCAGATGATCCGCGGGGTCATGGTCGACGCCGCCACCATCACCCCGCACATGGCCACCGTCACCGACTTCCAGGTGATGCTGAAGACCAAGGGCGGGGCGACCGAGGCCAACAAGGACGCGCTGACGAAGGCGCTGGGCGAAAACCCGGCCCTCCAGGTCCAGAACAAGAAGGACATCTCCGACAGCATCGCCAAGCTGTTCACCCTGATGCTGAACATGCTCTACGGCCTGCTGGCCATGGCCGTGATCGTCGCCGTGCTCGGGGTCATCAACACCCTGGCCATGTCGGTCTTCGAGCGGTCGCAGGAGATCGGCATGCTGCGGGCCATCGGCCTGGACCGGCGCGGCATCAAGCGGATGGTGCGGCTGGAGTCGCTGGTCATCTCGCTCTTCGGCGGGGTGCTCGGCATCGGCCTCGGCGTCTTCTTCGGCTGGGCGGCCGGTGAGCTGATCGCCACCGGTCTTTCGACCTACGAACTGGTCCTGCCGTGGGGCCGGATGGGCCTGTTCCTGGCGATGGCCGCGGTCGTGGGCATGCTGGCGGCCCTGTGGCCCGCGCGCCGGGCGGCCAAGCTCAACATGCTGGAGGCCATCAAGGCCGAGTAGACCGGCTTGGAGTGACACGAACGGGCCTGATGCGCTTCCCGCGCATCAGGCCCGTTCTGTGTTCGGTCAGCCGCGCCAGTCCCGGGTCCGCAGCGGCAGCCCGGACGCGCCGCTCTCCGGCGTACGGACGGCGAGGATCTGGTTGACGCCGATCCGGTTGCGTTCGAACGACAGGGCCGAGGCGGCCATGTAGAGCCGCCAGACCCGCGCCCGGCCCGGGGAGGTCAGCCGGACGGCCTCCGGCCAGGACCGCTCCAGGTTGGCGACCCAGCGGCGCAGGGTGAGCCCGTAGTGCTCACGGATCGCCTCCATGTCGCGCACCTCGAACCCGGCCTCCTCCAGCTGGGTCACGGTCCGGCCGACGGGGGCCAGTTCGCCGTCGGGGAAGACGTAGCGGTCGATGAACTCGTCCACGTGGTACGCCTCCTCGTCCGGCTCGGGGCGCCGGGCGATCTGGTGGTTCAGCAGCCGCCCGCCGGGGGCCAGCAGCCGGTGCAGGATGGCGGCGTACTCGGCGTACCGCACGGCACCCACGTGCTCGGCCATGCCGATCGAGGAGATCGCGTCGTACGGACCGTCGTCGATCTCGCGGTAGTCCTGCACCCGGATCTCGATCTTCTCGGTCAGCCCGGCGTCCGCGATGCGCTTACGGGCGTACGACGCCTGCTCCTCGGAGAGCGTGATGCCGACCGCCCGCACCCCGTACTCGCGCGCCGCGTGCAGCACCATCGAGCCCCAGCCGCACCCCACGTCGAGCAGCCGCTGCCCGGGTTCCAGCGCGAGCTTGTGGCAGACCAGGTCGAGTTTGGCCCGCTGCGCCTCTTCCAGCGTGGTGTCCGGTCTCTCCCAGTACGCGCACGAGTAGACCATCGAGGGGCCGAGCACCAGCTCGTAGAAGTCGTTGCCGACGTCGTAGTGGTGGCTGATGGCCTGCTTGTCGCGGCGCAGGGTGTGCAGCGGCCCGCGGGTCGCCCCGGCCTCCTCGCGCGGCGGGGCCGGCGGCAGTCCGGGTCCGGCGAGGGCGACCAGATCGCGGACGGCGGTGCGCACCTTCGGGTCGCGCGCGGCCTTCAGGGCCGCGGCGAGGCGGGTCCGGCGCGGGGCCGCGGGTTCGTCCCGCTCCCAGAGCAGCCCGGCCAGCTGGTCCAGCGCCTCGTAGAGATCGCCCTCGACCTCGAGGTCACCCGCCACCCAGGCCCGGGCCAGGCCGAGTTCGCCCGGCTTCCACAGCATCCGGCGCAGCGCCCGGCGGCGCCGCAGGACGAGGACGGGAGCACCGGGCGGACCGGTCTCGCTGCGGTCCCAGGCCCGGATGCGGAGGGGGAGCGGGGCTCCCAGCGCCTCCTCGGCCAGGGCGGCGAGTCGCGCGGCGGCGTGGGTCATCTCGGCACACCTCCATGATGGCAAGTCAGGGAAGATACTCACCACGTAAACACCATGGAACCGCCCATACAGTCCCGCCGACACGTCTGGAAACGGTAAAAAGCGCGCACGCGAAGGGCGCCCGCCCCACGGATGGCGGACGCCCTCGGCGTTTTCTCGGTATTCAGATGTGCCGGATGTTCGGCTGCCCGGTGCCGGGGTCCTGGATCAGGACGCCTTGGCCTTCTCCGCGGCGACCTCGGCGGAAGCCTTCGCGGCGGCGGCCGCGGAGACCGGGGCGGCGGCCTCGTAGAACTCCTCGCGGGGGTTCTCCATGGCGCCGAGCGAGACGACCTCGCGCTTGAGGAACATGCCCAGCGTCCAGTCGGCGAAGACCCGGATCTTGCGGTTGAAGGTCGGCATCGCCATGCCGTGGTAGCCACGGTGCATGTACCAGGCCAGCCGGCCCTTGAGCTTGATCTTCATCTTGCCGAGGACGATCATCGCGACGCCCTTGTGGAGGCCGAGACCCGCGACGGCGCCCTTGTTGGCGTGCTTGTACTCGCCCTGCGGGAAGCCCCGCATGCCCGAGATCACGTTGTCGCCGAGGACCTTGGCCTGGCGCAGCGCGTGCTGGGCGTTCGGCGGGCACCAGGCGCCCTCGCCGCTGGCGAGGTCCGGCACCTGGGCGTTGTCGCCCGCGGCCCAGATGTAGTCGGTTCCCTTCACCTGGAGGGTCGCACCGGTGTCCACGTGGCCGCGCGGGCCGAGCGGGAGGCCGAACCGGGCGAGCGCCGGGTTGGGCTTGACGCCCGCGGTCCACACGATGGTGTTGGAGTCGACCTCGAGGCCGTTCTTGAGCACCACGTGGCCGTCGACGCAGGAGTTCATCGAGGTGTTGAGGTAGATCTCGACACCGCGGTTCTGGAGGTGCTCCAGGCCCCACTGGCCGAGCTTCGGGCCCACCTCGGGGAGGATCTTGTCGGCCGCGTCGACGAGCACGAAGCGCATGTCCTCGCGCTTCACGTTCGGGTAGGACTTGGCCGCGTCGCGGGCCATGTCCTCGACCTCGCCGATGGTCTCCGCGCCCGCGAAGCCACCGCCGACGAAGACGAAGGTGAGCGCCTTGCGGCGGATGTCCTCGTCCGTGGTGGAGTCGGCCTTGTCGAGCTGCTCGAGAACGTGGTTGCGCAGGCCGATGGCCTCTTCTATGCCCTTCATCCCGATGCCGTTCTCGGCCAGGCCGGGGATCGGGAAGGTGCGGGAGACCGCGCCCATCGCGATGACGAGGTAGTCGAAGGGCAGCTCGTACGACTCGCCGACGAGCGGCTGGACGACGGCGACCTTGCGGTCCTGGTCGATGTTCGACACCCGGCCGGTGAGGACCTCCGCCTTGGGGAGCACACGCCGCAGCGGAACCACGACGTGGCGCGGAGAGATGCTGCCGGCCGCAGCTTCGGGGAGGAAGGGCTGGTACGTCATGTACGAGCGGGGGTCGACGACCGTGACAGTCGCCTCGCCGTACCGCATCTTCTTGAGGATGCGGCGCGCCGCGTACAGGCCTACGTACCCACCGCCTACAACGAGGATCCTGGGACGCTCCGTGGTGCTCATGATTCGAGTATCCAGCACCCCCCGAGGGGGACCTCGTGAGCCCCTTCACAAGCAATGTGGGGGTATCTGCTACACTCCGCCGCCCCCGTGACGGACGCCATAGCGCCGCGGGGGAACCGGGAACCGGATCAAGACGTTCCCAGCCCCGCTGAGCAGCGATAGCCGTTGAACGCGTGAGTAGACCACGGGGTTCCCGGGCGGCCCGGGGAGCGGGCCGATCGGCCATGATCGGGCCCGAGTTGATGAACACCGTCACCAATAGCGGCCCCGAGGCGGCCCGGAAGGCGGCCACCAGGCACCTTTTTCATGTGAAGAGTTTCACGAACTCTTTTTGCGGCGGTCCGTGGAAGGCCCCCGAAGGGCCCTCCACAGCCGCTCAGACGATAGCGAACCCGCTCAGGCGATGCTCCAGGCGATGCCGTCGAGGATGTCGTGTTCGCTCACGACGACCTCCTCCGCACCGGTCCGATTCATGATCGACAGCAGCACCAGGGCGCCCGCGGTGATCACGTCGACCCGGCCCGGATGCATCGCCCCGATCGCCGCCCGCTCCGCGTGGGTCGAGGTCAGCAGCTTGGCCGTGATCTCGCCGACCTGGCCGGCGTGGACCCGGGCGTGGTGGATCGCGGCCGGGTCGTACTCCGTGAGCCCCAGCGCGATGGCGGCGACGGTGGTGACCGTACCGGCCAGCCCGACCAGGGTGTGGCCGCCCTCACCGGGGCGGCAGCCGCCGGTGAGCGGCACCGTCTCCTCGGCGAGGTCCAGCGCCCGTTCGATGTCCGCCCTGACGGCCGAGATCTGATCCTCCGTCGGCACCTCGGCGACCTGGCCGTCCACGACGAGATGGCGCTCCGTCAGCCGCACACAGCCGATGTCGACGCTGCGGGCCGCCCGCACCCCGTCGTCGCCGCTGACGAACTCGGTCGAGCCGCCGCCGATGTCCACCACCAGGAACGGACCGCTCAGATGCTCATGGCCGGTCAGCTCCTTGGTCGCCCCGGTGAAGGAGAACGCCGCCTCCTGATCGCCGGTGATCACCTCGGGCTCGACGCCGAGGATGTCCACGACGCCGCGCACGAACTCCTCGCGGTTCTCGGCGTCCCGCGAGGCCGAGGTGGCGACGAAGCGGACGCGCTCGGCGCCCAGCTCGCGTATGACCTCCGCGTACTCCCGGCACGCGGCGAAGGTGCGCTCCAGCGCCTCGGGGGCCAGCCGCCCGGTGCGGTCCACGCCCTGGCCCAGCCGGACGATCGTCATCCGGCGGTCCAGCTCGGTCAGCTCACCCGTGGCCGGGTCGGCGTCGGCGACCAGCAGCCGGATCGAATTGGTGCCGCAGTCCACGGCCGCGACGCGGGTCATGCGGTCTCCTCCCGCTCCGCCCCGACGGCTCCGCAGGGGCTGACGCACGGGCCCTTGCGCCACCACTCGGGCAGCAGCGCGATCGCCTCGTCGCCGAGCGGATTGACCCCGGGACCGGCCGCGAGGGAGTGGCCGACCAGGACGTGCAGGCACTTCACCCGGTCCGGCATGCCACCCGCGCTCGGGAAGCCCTCCAGCACCTCGATGGCGTCGCGGCGCGCGATGTAGTCCTCGTGGGCGGCGCGGTAGGCGGCGGCGAGCTCGGGGTCCTCGCCCAGCCGGGCCGTCATCTCCTTCATCACGCCCTCGGCCTCCAGCGTGCCGATCGCGGACGCGGCGCGCGGGCAGGTCAGGTAGTACGTGGTGGGGAACGGCGTGCCGTCCTCGAGGCGCGGCGCGGTCTCGACGACATCGGGGTTGCCGCAGGGGCAGCGGTGCGCGACGGCGCGCAGGCCCCGCGGGAGGCGGTTCAGCTGCTCCTTGACGGCGGCGATGTCCGCGTCGGTGGGCGCGGTGGGCTCCGTCTGCGGAGGGGGCGTGTCCATGAGGGGAAAGTTCTCTTCGATCGGTATCGGGCCGGGTGCGACCGTAACGAGCGCCGGGCGCGGCGCGTCAGCGGTCCGCGGCGGCGGCCGCCTTCGGCGTGTCCGCCGTGTCCACGGCGTCCCAGAGGTCGGTGTACCAGGGGCGGTCGGCCGCGCCCCGGTCGGTGGAGCGCTCGGCCCGGGCGCCGGGGTCCACCATGCTGAAGCCGGTCTCGCCGGGCATCAGATAGTGCAGGTGCTCGCGGGCCTGCCGCTCGATGTACGCGGGGTCGCGCAACCGGGCCTTCTGCTCGCGCAGCTTGGCCACCTCGGCGCGCTCGCGCTGGGCCTGGCGCCGCTGGTCGGCGATCTCCGAGCGCTGGGAGATGTACTGCCGCATGGGATAGGCCAGCGCGACCACCAGGGAGCAGACGACCAGTGCGAGGAGGGCGGCCCGGCCGGTGAGCCGGCTGCGGCGGCGCTTGATCCGGGCACGGTAGACCCGGGCGGCGGCGTGTTCGCCGAGCGCCTTGAGCCTGGTCGCGGTGGAGAACCGATCCGCCGGCACGTCGCCTCCCCGGTGATGACTTCGCTTAAGTAACGCCGTCCCCGGCCCACGGTACGGGACCGCGGCCGGGGACATGCGTCAGACGTGTCCGCTCCTCGAGGATCGAGAAGCGGTCAGCCCTTGAAGCGCGGGAAGGCGGAGCGGCCCGCGTACACCGCGGCGTCGTCGAGGATCTCCTCGATGCGCAGCAGCTGGTTGTACTTGGCCACCCGCTCGGAGCGGGCCGGGGCGCCGGTCTTGATCTGGCCGCAGTTGGTGGCGACGGCCAGGTCGGCGATCGTGACGTCCTCGGTCTCACCGGAGCGGTGCGACATCATGCACTTGAAGCCGTTGCGCTGGGCCAGCTCGACGGCGTCGAGGGTCTCGGTCAGCGAGCCGATCTGGTTGACCTTGACCAGCAGGGCGTTCGCGGTGTCGTTCTCGATGCCGCGGGCCAGCCGCTCGGGGTTGGTCACGAACAGGTCGTCGCCGACCAGCTGGACCTTGTCACCGAGCTGCTCGGTGATCGTCTTCCAGCCGTCCCAGTCCTCCTCGTTCAGCGGGTCCTCGATGGAGACCAGCGGGTACGCCTCGACCAGCTCGGCGTAGTACGCGGTCATCTCGGACGCGGTGCGGGCCTTGCCCTCGAACTGGTAGACGCCGTCCTTGTGGAACTCGGAGGCGGCGACGTCGAGCGCGAGCGCGATGTCCTGGCCGGGCTGGTAGCCGGCCTTCTTGATGGCCTCGACGATGAGGTCCAGGGCGTCCCGGTTGGAGTCGAGGTTCGGCGCGAAGCCGCCCTCGTCACCGAGACCGGTCGACAGGCCGCGCTCCTTCAGCACGCCCTTCAGGGTGTGGTAGACCTCGGCACCCCAGCGCAGGGCCTCGGAGAAGGACTCCGCGCCGACCGGCGCGATCATGAACTCCTGGATGTCCACATTGGAGTCGGCGTGCGAGCCGCCGTTGAGGATGTTCATCATCGGGACCGGCAGCAGGTGCGCGTTCGGGCCGCCGAGGTAACGGAAGAGGGGCAGGTCGGACGCCTCGGAGGCGGCGTGCGCCACGGCGAGGGAGACGCCGAGGATGGCGTTGGCGCCGAGCGAGGACTTGTCCGGAGTGGCATCCAGATCGAACATCGCCTGGTCGATCAGGCGCTGCTCGGTGGCGTCATAACCGACCAGCTCGGGGCCGATCTGCTCGATGACGGCGAGGACGGCCTTCTCCACGCCCTTGCCGCCATAGCGGTTCTTGTCGCCGTCACGGAGTTCGAGGGCCTCGAAGGCGCCGGTGGAGGCGCCGGACGGGACGGCGGCACGGCCGGTGCTGCCGTCGTCGAGGCCGACCTCGACCTCGACCGTGGGGTTGCCTCGCGAGTCGAGGATCTCGCGAGCTACGACGACGTCGATGGACGGCACGAGGTTCTCCTTCGTATGTGTCTGCGGTAGCAGCATGAGCCTAACCGCACCGAAGCCCCGGCGGGGTGCACCGTGGGGGCGGCGCACCCAGCCGGGGCTCGTTGACTACGGTGTGGCTGATCAGCTCAGGTGGAGCTGCTGGCCGGGGAAGATCAGGTCGGCCTTCTGGATGATGTTCTTGTTCAGCTCGAAGAGCTTCTTCCAGCCGCCCTTGACGTCCTCCGCCTTGGCGATCTTGCCAAGGGTGTCACCGGACTTGACCTTGTACTCGCCGTCGCCCTTCTTGATCGGGCCGCGGGCCTCGTCACGCGCGGCGTGCTCGGGCGCGCTGCGGGGCGCGGCCTTCGGCTTGGCGGACGGGGCCGACTGCGAGGAGTCGGACTGGCTCTGCGACGGGGTGGACGGGGCCGGGGCGGACGGGGCGCCGCCGCTGGTCAGGCCCTTGCCGCAGACCGGCCAGGCGCCCTTGCCCTGGCTGGCCAGGACCTTCTCGGCCACCTGGATCTGCTGGGCCTTGCCGGCCTTGTCGGCGGTGGGTGCGAAGGCGGTACCGCCGTACGCGGCCCAGGTGGAGGAGGAGAACTGAAGGCCGCCGTAGTAACCGTTGCCGGTGTTGATCGACCAGTTGCCGCCGGACTCGCACTGCGCGACCTGGTCCCACTGGGACGTGGTGGCGGCAGAGGCGGACGTCGCACCGATGAGCGGAGTGGCCACAGCGGCTCCGGCGAGGCCGGCGAGCGCGGCGATACGAGTGGCCTTGGAAGGACGACGGTGCTTGCCCTGAGCGTTGGACATGTTCGTTCGTTTCCTCACCGACGCCTACGAGGTGAGCTGTCGGGTTCGGGCGTGAGTTGCCCGGCTGGGTGCGGGGGTCCGCACCCTGCTTCACCCCTAGCCGCTCGGCCGATTCCGCTGGCCTCCCGGCACTTACCTTGGGTCCCCCGCTCCTGCCTTCGGCGCTGGCGCGTCGGTACCGGACGACCGCCGGCAGGACTCGGCGTGACGGTCGACGGTGCTCGCGGTGGCGAGCGGAAAGACGTTAAACACACCTCCGGGAAACGTTCAAACACCCTTATCGCAGCGAAGAGGGCTGTTATCGATCTCACCCGGCCCACATCGGCGCAGGTGGGGCCGGGTGCGGAGAGACCGGACACCTCGGACGCCCCGGAAAATGTGACGAGAGGTATGTCTCACCGGCGCCAGACCGGGCAAATCACCCCGAACTACTGGCTCCTGATGGTGAGATCAAGCCGCTGACCAGGAAGAATGAGATTTGGGTCGGTTCCGATGAGGTTTTCGTTGGACTCGTAGAGCCGACGCCAATCGGCGCCCAATTCCTGCTTTTCGGCGATTGCTGAAAGGTTGTCACCCGGACGCACTGTGTAGCCGCCATCCGTGGGGTTTTCGGCCCTGCCGGCACCGCCGCGCGAGGCATGGTCGCTCGGCCGCTCCCCCGCGTCCCGTTCGCCCCGGTGCTTGCCGGAGGAGCCTTCGGAGCCGCCCTCGGTGGAGGAGGGGGTCGGCGAGGGGTCGGGCGCGCCGGAAGAAGGCGCGCTGGAGGAGGGGGACGGTGAGGGCGCGTCGTCGCCCGGGCCGTCCGCCTCGTCCGAGTCGCCCGGCGTGGCCGGGTCCTGGGGCCGCTCCGGCTCGGTGGACGCGTCGGAGGGCTCCGATGCGTCCGGCGCCTCGCCGGCCGCATCGCCACGGTCCCGGGCGTCGGATCCGTCACGGTCCTCGCGCTCCGCGTCGCCCTGCTGGGAGGGGCGTGCCGTGCTGCCGGGGTTCACGTCCGGGGCGTCGCCGCCGTCGGTCAGCCCGGCGTTCAGCGCGCAGCTGGGCCAGGCGTCCGGGCCGCGGTCGCCGAGGATCGACTCGGCGACGGCTATCTGCTGGGAGCGGCTGGCGAGGTCGGGGCGCGGGGCGTAGCTGGTGCCGCCGTACTTCTTCCACATGTCGAGGGTCAGCTGAAGGCCGCCGTAGAAGCCGTTGCCCTCGTTGGCGCTCCACATCCCGGCGCTCTCGCACTCGGCGACCTGGTCCCACGTGGAGGCGGGGGCGGCCTGGGCGCCGGTCGCTCCGAGGAGCGGAAGGGCGAAGCTCGCACCGGTCACCCCCGCCGCGACGACGATGGCCGGAGCCTGGCGGGGGCGGCGGTGACGTCCGTTCCCGGAAAGCATGCGAATCGCCTCTCGTGTGGGGGCTCGGTTTGTCGGTTGAACATAGCGACGCCACACGATCATCACAAGCCGGTGTATCCCAGGTCACGCCAAGGTCACATGACTGACCGGATGTCACTTTCCCCAGGTCACCGGAAGGGTGCGCAGTCCGCGCATGATGAGCCCGCCGCGCCAGCGCAGGTCGTCCGGCTCCACCGCGAGCCGGAGGTCGGGGATGCGGCGCAGCAGGGTGGCGAGCGCGGTCTGCGCCTCCAGGCGGGCCAGCGGGGCGCCCAGACAGTAATGGATGCCGTGGCCGTAGCCGAGGTGCTGGTTGTCGGTGCGGGAGAGGTCGAGGACGTCGGGGTCGGCGAAGCGCTCGGGGTCGCGGTCGGCGGCGGCGAGCACCACCAACACCGGTTCTCCCTCGGCGATCTGCTGCCCGCCGATGGTCACCGGCTCGGTGGCGAACCGCCAGGTGGCCATCTCCACCGGGCCGTCGTAGCGCAGCAGTTCCTCGACGCCGGTGGCGAGCAGTTCCTCATCCCCTTCTTCTGCTTCTTCCCCTTCTCCCAGGGAACGTTGCAGCCGGGCCCGCTGCTCGGGATGGCGCAGCAGCGCGTAGAGGCCGTTGCCGATCAGATTGACGGTGGTCTCGAAACCCGCGAACAAAAGGATGAAGGCCATCGCGGCGGCCTCGTTCTCGGTGAGATGGTCACCGTGGTCGCTGGCCCGGATCAGATCGGACATCAAGTCGTTGCCGAGCGCGGCGCGCTTACGGTGAATCAACTCGGCCAGATACGCGCGGATTTTCTTCACCGCGCGGGCCACTCCCCCGCGCGGGCCCCCGCCGTGCCGGATCATCGTCCCGGCCCAGTCCCGGAAGTCGTCCTGGTCCTCGCGCGGGACGCCGAGCAGATCGCAGATCGCGTAGATGGGGAGAGGAAAGGCGAACTCATGGATGAGGTCCGCCTCTCCCCGGTCCGCGAAGGCGTCGATGAGGTCGTCGGTCAGCTCGCGCACCCGCGGGGCGAACGCGGCGACGCGGCGCGGGGTGAACGCCTTGGACACCAGCCGCCGCAGCCGGGTGTGGTCCGGAGGGTCGATATTGAGCAGATGTGTCATCAGATCCGCGCGCTGCTCGCCCGGGATGCCCACTTTGCCCCGGGCGTGAGCGGACTCACTATGCCGCTGGGGGTTCTTCGACAGCCGGGCGTCGGCGAGGGCCAGCCGGGCATCGGCGTAGCGAGTCACCAGCCAGGCTTCGACCCCGCTGGGGAGCGTGGTCCGATGCACCGGGGCATGCTCGCGTAGCCAGGCGTAGGCGGGGTAGGGATCAGTAGCGAACTCCCAGGTGAAGAGGGTGGGAGCGGGGGTAGGACAAGGCTGATCGGGCACGCCCCGACGATACCGGCCGCGACCCATGGATTCCGATACGCCACTTATCGGAAGTAAATCCATAAAGCGCAAGTAAAGCCGATTAATGTCGAAGCAATTCGACGACCTTCTCCACACACTCTCCACGATGCGCTCACAGCGCGAGGCGAATGCCCGATATCTGATGCCTGTGGCCATCGCCCGGAACGGCCCTCGGCGCGCACCACTCCGACCTGCGGAACATGCGCTGACGTCGCCCAATGAGGCAAAATGCGGGGATGGCTGAAACAGTGTCAGGTGGTTGAATGGGACTCCGGCACATGCACGGGGCCACCTGCCCCTGGTGATACGATCACCGCGCTTGCCAGGCGAGCCAAGGGCCCGTAAGACACACGGCGATCCGGTAAATCAGCCGAGAGGGTTACCACTCTGAGGAGCACTATGCCGCCAGTTGGGCATATGGAGCCGTGCCGGCGCACCCCTGCCTGTGCGCTGCCCGCGGCAGGGCGAGTGCGGTGCGCCCGGTCCCCTCGGGCGCCGTACGGGCGCTGACTTACCGCCGCCTCTCCATATCACCCGGATTCTTCCACGCACCAACCCTTCAGTCCCTGGCGGTCTAGTCGTTTAAAGAGAGTCTTATGACGCATTACATACAGGATCCTGCGCTCTGGGCCCTGATCGCTGGCACGCCTCTCGCCGCAACCGCCATTATCCGCGGGCGAAAAGCGAGAGCGAAGCTCAGTACCGAGAAGGCGGAACTTGAGAACCGCACCGCCGAACTCGAAAACAACTACGCGGCAGCGGTTCAGGATGCTCAGATACGCTCCGAGGAAGCCACCAAGAGCGCACTGAAGTCCGCCATGCGGACGCTTCAGGGTCTTGCCAACGAACAGCAGCTGGCGATCTCGAAGCTCCAGGACCGCTACGGCGAGCACCACATTCTCCAGGACCTGCTGGAGATCGACCACATGAACTCGCAGTTCGGCCGCCGTGCGCAGTCGATCGCCGTTCTGTGTGACGGCTGGCTGGGCCGTCAGCGGGCCGTCGCCTCCGTCTACGACGTGGTGCGCAGCGCCAAGGGCCGGATCCGCCACTACACGCGCGTCGAGATCCGCTCCCAGAGCAACTTCGCCCTGGTCAGTCGGGCCGTCGAACCGGTCGCGCTGGCCCTCGCCGAGCTGCTGGACAACGCGACCAGCTACTCCGCCCCCGACTCCCCGATCGACATCACCATCCGCACCGTCCCCAAGGGCGTCTGCATCATCATCGACGACGCCGGCGTCGGTATGAACGAGGAGGAGAAGAACCGGGCCGACGAGCTGCTCTCCGCCCAGCGCGCAGCGGGCGTCACGGGTCTGGGGAATCCGCCGCAGTTCGGTTTCGCGGTGATCGGCGTGCTCGCCTCCCGCTACGGATTCACCGTCTCCGTCGACTCGGCCTCTCCCTACGGTGGAGTGCGCGCGGTAGTGCTTCTTCCCGAGGACCTCCTGACCAACATGCCCGAGCCGGAAGAACAGCCCGCACCCCGTACGTCCCCGGCGGACGCCGCCCCCGAAGAGAGCGATTCCACCGCGGGCGGTCTGCCGAAACGCCGACGCAAGGGGTCCATCTCCATCGTGCCGCGATCAGATGAGGCGAACGCCCCTGCCCGGACGAGCGAGGAAACCGCTTCGATCATGGGCGCGTTCCAGCGCGGCACACAGTCCGGACGCTCCGCAAACCCGAACAGGGAAGGGCATGATCCTCAGTGAACAACGACCTGTCATGGATGCTTGACAGCGCCCTGGAAGTACCCGGGGCACGTCACGCGATCCTGGTATCCGCCGACGGTCTGCTGATGGCCCGATCTCAAGAGGTCAAGAAGGACGAGGCCGACACCGTCGCCGCCGCGATGAGCGGCATCCAGTCGCTGAGCCGCACCATGGCCGGCTTCTGCGGTGGCCCTCATATGAACTGGCGTCAGACCCTGGTGGAGTTCGACGGCGGCTGGGTCTTCCTGATCTCGGCCGGCGAGGGCGCGTACCTGGCGGTCTCCTCCGCGCCCGATGTCGACATGGCCGACATCACCTTCCGTATGCAGCAGCTCGTCGGTCAGCTCGGCAAGGCGCTGACCACTCCGCCCCGCGAAACGGGCGTTCAGGCATGACTGCCCCGGAGGAGCAGGAGCCCGAGTCCGCCGGATTAGTGCGACCGTACGTCATCACCAACGGCCGCGGGCTCCCGGACACCGACCAGTTCAATCTGATCACCCTGGTCACCGCTTCCGAACAGAGACGTTCGCAGACGCTCGACCCGGAGAAGCGGAGCCTGCTGGACCTGTGTTCAGGGGGCTATCTCTCGGTTGCCGAGATCGCGGGCCACATGGGGCTGCCGATCGGCATCGTCAAGGTCCTGCTGTCCGACCTGTCGTCGGACGGCTATCTGGTCACGCGTGCCCCGGCGCCTCCCGCCCAGCTCGTCGACGTTTCACTCCTTCAGGAGGTACTGGATGGTCTCCAGGCCCGCTTCGGATGAGGACGTCTATCTGGACGACGCGGTGCAGATCGCGGCCAAGATCCTGGTCGTGGGGCACTTCGCGGTCGGAAAGACGACGTTCATCGGCACCATGTCCGAAATCCCCCCGCTGCGCACCGAGGAACGGATGACGCAGGCCGGTGCGCACGTCGACGATCTGATGGGCACCCGGGGCAAGACCACGACCACCGTGGCCATGGACTTCGGCCGCCTCACGCTCAGCGAACGCCTTGTCCTCTATCTCTTCGGAACACCCGGACAGGAGCGCTTCGTCCAGGTGTGGGAGGACATGACGCGGGGTGCGCTCGGAGCGCTGATCCTGGTCGATCCGGAACGCCTCAAGGAATCCTTCCCGGTGATCGACCTGGTGGAACAGTACGGACTCCCCTATGCGATTTCCGTCAACCACTTCGATGGCACACCTGTCCGTCCCGATGAGGAACTGCGCGAGGCACTGGATCTGCTGCCCGACACACCTGTCGTCACCTGTGACGCGCGTGACGAGAAGTCATCGGCCAATGCGCTGATGGCGCTTGTTCGTTACCTACAGGAACGTACCCGCTAGGAGCACGTAATGGAGACACAATCGGACTTCCCGGTTCCGCCACCGGGCTGCCCTGCCCACCACGGCGGCGAGCGGGTGCCGCTGTACGGGCCCGAGTTCGCGGCCGACCCGGACGCCTTTTACGCACACCTCCGGTCGTACGGGCCGATCGCCCCGGTCGAGCTGTCCCCCGGCGTGGAGGCCAACCTCGTCACGGACTACTCGGCGGCCCTCCAGGTGCTACAGAACCCGGATGCCTTCGCCAAGGATGCCCGCAGATGGCGTGATTTCAACGAAGGCAAAGTACCGCAGAACAGTCCGGTTGTGCCCATGCTGGGATATCGCCCGAACTGCCTGTTTACCGACGGAGCGGAGCATCTGCGGCTGCGCCAGGCGGTGACGGACAGCCTGGCGGGGGTGGACCCGCACTGGCTGAGCCGGCATGTCGAGCAGGTCGCCTCTTATCTCATCGCCCAATTCAGCGCCCGCGGCACGGTCGATCTCCTCAACGACTACGCCAAGATGCTGCCGCTGCTGGTCTTCAACGAGCTTCTCGGCTGCCCGCCGGAAATCGGCGACCGACTGGTCTTCGGTACCTCGGGGATTTTCGACGGCGGAGTCGACGCGGAAAAGGCCAACGAGGAGCTGACCCAGGGCCTGCTCGAACTGGTCGCGCTCAAGCGGCGACAGCCGGGGAACGATGTCACCTCCCGGCTGATGCAGCACGACGCGAAGCTGAGCGACGAGGAGATGATTCATCAGCTCGTCATGCTCATCTCGGCCGGCACGGAACCGCAGCGGAACCTCATCGCCAACGGGCTCTACCTCATGCTGTCCGACGAGCGGTATTCGGGCGGCGGGCTGCTGGTGGAGGACGCCATCGACGACGCCCTCTGGAATCAGGCCCCGATGGCGAACTACGCCCCGCACTATCCCGTGCAGGACACGGAATTCGGCAATGCGCGACTGGCCGCGGGCGATTTGATTCTGATTAGCTTCGCTGCGGCAAATACGGACCCCAAGCTCTCCTCGTCCCGCCAGCTCCTGAGCAAGCGGGCCCACCTCGCGTGGAGCGCCGGACCGCACGCCTGCCCGGCCAAGGACCCCGCTCAGCTCATCGCCGTGGCGGCCATCGAGAAGCTGCTCAACCAGCTCCCCGACATCGAGCTTGCGGTGCCCGCCGACAGCCTGACCTGGCGTCCCGGCCCGTTCCACCGGGCGCTCGCCGCGCTGCCCGCACGCTTCGCCCCGGCGCAGCCCCGGCGGACCGCCGCACCGCCGGCCGGACAGCAGCAGACCCCCTCGGCCACTCCTTCGGTCACCCCTCGGAGCCGCCCCCAGGAAAAGCCGGAGAAGGGTAGCTGGTGGAGCTCCTTCTTGGCGTGGTGGAAGGTGTGACGTTGTCCACAATTCGAACCTATTTCACCCTGAATGAATGTTCAAACAAGGGGGTAGAACCTATCGCGAATTCGCGTGACCCACACATCACTCTCGGTAATTCGCGCGAAAAGAGATAAGCATGCCCGGGGTGTTGGACTTGAAGGAGTCATTGTGGAATCTGTCGCTGCCGGCAGCATTGTCGACCGACGTTCCGTAGTTTCACTCATGTCCCGCCTTCGCTCATCGCGAGGACAGTCGAACCCCTACCCGATCTACGCGGAACTCAGGGCGATGGGAGATGTTGTGCCCGCGCCCTGGGGCGGCTATCTACTACTCTCCCACGATATCTGCGACCACGTGTTGCGCAGCAAGAAATGGGCAACCTTCGACGCTGAATGGCGGGCCCGGCAGGGCGACGTAAATCGCTGGAACGCACCGGCCGCTCGACAGCTCAGCCAAACCCTTCAGGGACTGAATCCGCCGGTGCACACCTTGCAGCGGCGGTCCCTGGGCAACATATTCGACCGATTCACCCTCGACTCCCTCGAGGAACCGGTCTCACGCATCGCCGACACGCTGCTCGACCGGCTCGCCGAGCAGCTGCGCACCACCAAGGAAGCGGATTTCGCTACCACGGTCGGCGAGGAAATGCCAGCGGCCACAATCAGCCACTGGCTGCGCCTTCCGGAATCGGATCACGACCTCCTCAAGTCCCTGACCCACGGTCAGGGACTCGCCCAGGAACTCCTGCCCTCCAAGAGCCAGCTCGTCCAGGCGAACGAGGCCGCCGAGGGCCTGCGCACGTACTTCACCGAGGTCATCCGGGAGCGCCGGCAGGCCCTCGGGGACGATGTCATCTCCGACTGGATCCGCACCTGGGACGAGATCGAGCCGGACCGCGCCGTCGCCGACGAAACCCTCTACCACCTGGTGATGTTCATCGTCATCGCCTCGATGGAGACCACCTCGACCCTGCTCTCCAACATGGTGTGGCTGCTCGATCAGCACCCCGGGAGCATGGCCTGGCTGCGGTCCCACCCCGAGCAGGTGCCGCAGGCCGTCGAGGAGGTGCTCCGCTACGACCCGCCGATCCATCTGACGACCCGGGTCGCCACCGAGGACACCATTCTCTCCGGCTTTCGAATATCGAGGGACGAGGTGGTTCACGTGATGCTCGGCGCCGCCAACCACGATCCGGCACACCACACGGACCCGGACACCTTCGACATCCTCCGCACGGGAAGTCATCTCGGTTTCGGTGGCGGAATCCACTACTGCATCGGAGCGGCCCTGGCCCGGCTGGAGGCCATCGTTCTGCTGAAGTCCCTCGTCAGGCGTTTTCCGACCCTCCGCGTCACCGCTCCCCCGGTTTGGGAGCCGCGCGTCGCCTTCCGGCGGCTCACCGCGCTGAACGTGACCGAGCGCTGAATCCCGCCGAATACGAGGAACCCATGTTCAACGACCTGAAGACCCTGCGCATCACCTGCGACGGACCCGAACTCCGAGTGGAACTCAACGCTCCGGAAACCGGTAACGCGATCAGCGAGGAGATCCTCGACGATCTCCTCGCGGTGCTGGAAGAAGTGCACAACCGGCCGGACATCCGGGTGTTGGTGCTCTCCGGCGCCGGACCCGATTTCTGCCGGGGCGGGGACCGTCATGAATTCGCCGGTCAACTTGACCACGACCCCACCGGATCGGGGCTGCGGACCATCGGCGGGAAGGCACGGAGAGTATGCGACGCGCTCGCCACGACCTCCGCCGTCACCATCGCCCGGCTGCACGGACAGGTCATCGGGGCGGGTCTGGCGCTCGCCCTCTTCTGCGATCTGCGCATCGGCGCGTTCGACAGCCGCTTCCGGCTGCCCGAACTCGCCCTCGGCATCCCGGCCGCCTGGGGCGGCTCCCTGCCGCGGCTGCTGCACGAGGTGGGCGCCGCCAGGATCCGCGAGCTGATCCTGACCGGGAACAGCTTCGACGCCGCCCGCGCGGAACAGCTGTCCGTGCTGCACCGGGTGGTCCCCGAATCCGAACTGGACGACGCGATCAGGGAGTGGTCAAAGCCCGTGCTGCGGCGCTCGGCGGCGGCCCTGCGCACCACCAAGGCCCTGCTGAACTCCTACGCGGCCGCCTCCCGGCTCGGTGACACCACCTTGCTGGACGCCGAGGTGCTGTCGGCCGTGGTCGCTGCGGGGCAGCGGCGCTAGGAGGCACGTCGCCCAGCGGTCAGCCGCCGCCGAACGATCCGCTGCTGCCCTCGCTCCAGGTCTTCCGGCCCTCGTTGCCGCCCGAGCCGGAGGCCCTGGTGCCCGAGCCGCCCAGCTGGTGCGGGCGGCGCCGGACGCCGTCCGGGGACAGCTCCTCGGGCTCCCGGTTCTGCGTCTGGTAGCCGACCCGGTCCTGATCGTCCTGATGTCCGGGACCGTGACCCGCCTGCCGGGCCTCGCGCTCGCTCTCGTTCACCTGCTGCCAGGCACCGGAGCGGGGCTTCGGCTCCTGGGACGGGACCGGTTCGCGGGCCCGCAGCCGTATGCCCCACCAAATGGCCACGATGAGGATCACGACCACCACGATGCCGACGACCAGCGGTGCCGTCCCGACCACCAAGTCGTGGGGCACGGCGAAGTCCATGGCGTACGTATCCATGGCGGCCGGGTACCCCCGTCCGCCCGGTTAACCCGTCCCGCTCAGGCCGTGCCCTCCGCCGCCAGGATCGCGTCCCGGTAGGCGCGGGCCGCGACGCGCAGCGCCGTCTCCGGCTCCACGCCCGCCTCCTTGGCGCGGATCGCCAGCGCGAGCAGCTCGTAGCCGAAACCCTCGCCCTCCGGCAGGGCGACCGCGAGCCCGGCGGTACGGGCGCGGGAGGCGAGCTGGGCGGCGAGGGCGAGCGAGGGCTGACCGAGCGGCACCCCTTCGGTGACCGAATCGCGCTGCTTCTCGGCCGCCTTGGTGCGCAGCCAGTGCTCCTTGACGTCCTCGGCGGTCTCCGCGGCCTCCTCGCCGAAGACATGCGGATGGCGCCGGATCAGCTTGTCCACGATGGCCCCGGCCACATCGTCGACCGAGAACGGCTCGTCCTCGTGCTCCTGCGCGATCCGGGCGTGGAAGACGACCTGGAGCAGCACGTCGCCCAGCTCCTCGCGCAGCGCCTCCCGGTCGCCCTCCTCGATGGCCTCGACGAGTTCGTACGCCTCCTCGATGCCGTACTTGACCAGCTCCTCGTGGGTCCGCGCCCCGCTCCACGGGCACTCCGCGCGGATCCGGTCCATCACCTGGACCAGGTCCAGCAGCCGGGCGCCCGGCAGGTCGTACGAACCGGGCAGCAGCTCCAGGTCCGGCATCGCCTCGCGGCCCGAACCCGCCAGCCGGGCCAGCCCGTCGGTCAGCGCGGACTCGCCGTCGGCCGAGGTGATCACGACGGCGCTGCGGCCGCCCTCCGCGACGCAGTAGTCGACCAGCTCGCGCGCCGCCGGGACCGCGTGCTCGACCTCGATGCCCGCCTCGCGCAGATACGGCAGCTGCGGATGATCGGGGTCCCCGCACAGCACCCGGTCGGCGCCGCGCAGCGCCTGCCAGGCGGGCCAGGAGAGCAGCCCGGGCGCCACCCGGTGGCTGGTGGTGAGGAGGACGACGCGGCCGGTGGCGAGGTCGGCCGCGGGGGCGGCGGAGTCAGGCGTGGTCACCCTTGAAACGTAACCTACGCCGGTTGCTGCGAGGCGGTGGAGGTGCGCAGCCAGGCCTCCTTGGCGAGGACCGCGGTGCCCTTGGTGTCGTCCCAGCTGCCGTAGCGCGGGTTGACCTTGATGGCGAGGTCCTTGGAGGTGCGGGTGAAGACCGCGTTGACCTTGGCGACGCCGAGCTTGCGCAGCAGCGCGGTGCGGGTCAGCTCCATGCGGACGGCGCCGTCGATCTGGTCCGGGGCGATGCCCTGCTCCAGGTAGGCGGCGCGCAGCGCGGCGGCCCCGCCGGACTGCTGCTCGGCGGCGGCGCGGGCGCGCTGCACCGCGCGGCGGCTGACGCCGATCCCGTTGTCCTGGCCGGCCCGCTCGATGACCTTGAACTGGATCATGCGGATGAGGGTGTTCTGGGTCAGCTGGCCGCTGGCGGCCACCAGCTGGTCCGCCCTCGGGGAGCCGCGCTGCGCGTCCCGCACGTCCTTCACCTGGGCCTGGAGCTGCGACTCGGTGATCCGGCCGTCGTCCAGGACGGCGGCGGAACCGGCCCGCGGGGTGCCGCCGCAGGCGGTGAGCAGGGGAGCGCAGACCAGCAGGGCGGACGCGGCGGAGACGGAGAGCGCAGTACGGCGGCGGATCATTGAGCCTCCCGGCAGAGATCGTGCGGCGCGACAAACGATCTGGCGTTGATCGATGGTATGGAGTCGGCGCGGCCTAGGCCACTGCTTGGACAACGATTCACCGGGGTCTTGGTCAGCCTCCGGTCGTGAACAGCCGTAAACAGCCCGTGAACCCGCGCCCGGACCCGCTCCGGACCCGCTTCGGACCGCTCAACGGCGGCATCCCCGGCGACGGTGCAACCGCCCCGCCCCTGTCGCGTATCTTTTCGACCGGGCCGCCCCGCCCCCATGACCCTCACAGGACAAGGACCCCGGATGGACACGGCAGCGACAGCCCCGCCCGGCACCACCGCCGAAGGGGCGACCGCCGCCACGGGCCGTGAACGGCTGCGCACCCGGGCGGCCGCGCTGCGCCACCCTCGGCTGGATCCGTACTGGCTGGCCCTCGCCCTGTTCGCCGCCTTCGCGACCCTGTCGATCTGCCGCTACCGCCGCATGGCCACCATGTCGTGGGACCTGGGCATCTTCGAACAGGCGATACGGGCGTACGCGCACCTCCAGGCCCCGATAGCGGACCTCAAGGGCCCCGGCGCCAACATCCTCGGCGACCACTTCAGCCCCATCACCGCCCTCCTCGCCCCGCTCTACCGGATCTTCCCGAGCCCGGTCACGCTGCTCGTCGCGCAGGCCGCCCTGTTCGCGCTCTCCGCCGTCCCCGTCACCCGGACCGCCGCCCGGCTGCTGGGCCGGGCCCGGGGGCTCGCGATCGGCATCGCGTACGGCCTGGCCTGGGGCCTCCAGCGCGCCGTGGACTTCGACTTCCACGAGATCTGCTTCGCCATCCCGCTCATCGCCTTCTCCCTCGAAGCGGTCATACTCCGGCGCTGGTACGCGGCGATGCTGTGGGCCGCCCCGCTGGTCTTCGTCAAGGAGGACATGGGCGCCACGGTCGCCGCGATCGGCGTCGTCATCGCGATACGCGCCCTGCGCGAGCGGGTTCCGGGCATCGCGCCCCTCGCCGTCGCCCTCATGGGCTTCGGCGTCCTGGGGTCGGCGCTCGCGCTCGGCGTCGTCATCCCCGGCTTCAACGGGGCCGGTTCGTACGACTATTGGGACAAGGTCGGCAGCGGGGGCGGCTCGGACGCCACCATCCCCTTCGTCACCGCGCTGCGCACCCTGCTGTGGGTTCTGCTGCCGACCACCGGGCTGCTCGCGCTGCGCTCCCCGCTGCTGCTGGCCGCCCTGCCCACCCTCGGCTGGCGCTTCGTCTCCCACGACGAGCACTACTGGGGCACGGACTGGCACTACAGCGCGGTGCTGATGCCGGTCGTCTTCCTGGCCCTGGTAGACGCGCTCGACCGGATCGGGGAGAGCCGCCGCGGCTGGCTCGTCCGTTACGCCCGTCAGATACCCGCCGCGGTCTGCGCCGCGGCCCTGGCCCTGACCACCTCACTGCCGCTGGGCGGGCTCGCCGAAGGGGCCACCTACCGCAAGCCGCCCCACGTCGACGCGGTGGAGCGGCTGCTGGACCGGATACCCGACGGCGCGACCGTCGAGGCCAACGTCGGGCCGATAGCCCGCCTCACCAGCCGCTGCCGGGTCTTCTGGGTCGGCTCCACCCAGGGCGTCACCCCGCAGTACCTGGCCCTTGCGGAGCCGCCGGGGCGCACGGTGCGGCAGGAGCTGGCGTACGCCAAGCAGCTGCACCCGCAGGCGCGGTACGAGGCGCTGGCGACCGCCGGGGGCTACTTCCTGCTCCGGCTCAAGAGCCCATCGGCTGCGGGGCGATGACCGCGAACGGTGCGCCCTGCGGGTCCTGCACCAGGGCCATCCTCCCGGCCACCATGTCGAACGGCGGCTTGAGGACCGTCCCGCCCTCCGCCGACAGCTTCGCGACCGTCCGGTCGGTGTTCTCGACGGAGAAGTAGACCAGCCAGTGCGAGGGCGTCCCGGCCGGGGCCTCTTCGCGCAGCGGCTGGAGACCGCCGACCGTGCGGCCGTTCACCGTGAGCCCGTAGTAGCCCGTGGCGTCGCCCTCCATGGCGGTCGTCTCGATGCCGAGCGCCTCCGCGTAGAACGTGCTCGCCGTCTCGCGGTCGCTGGTGTTCAGCTCGTTCCACACCAGCGTGCCCGGTTCGTTGACGATGCCCGCCCCGGGGAACTCCCGCGCCTGCCAGACGCCGAAGACGGCCCCGGTGGGGTCGGCCGCCACCAGCATCTTCCCGAGGTCCATCACGTCCATGACGGGCAGCAGCACGGTGCCGCCGTTGCGGCTGATCGCCTCCGAGGTGGCCTGGGCGTCGGTGGAGCAGAAGTAGGTGGTCCAGACGGTCGGCGGCGCGGGCTGGTCGTCCATCGCCTGCGCGGCCATCACCCCCGCCACCGGCCGGTCCTTCAGCGTGCAGACCGTGTAGCCGCCGACCTCGGCCGGGCCGATCTCCCCGGACCAGCCGAACAGCCCGGAGTAGAAGTCGAGGGCGGCCTGCTGGTCGGGGGCCATCAGATCGACCCAGCAGGGCGTGCCGGGCTCATAGGGAGTGGTGATTTCGGCCATCGGTGCCTCCCGGTCAGACCTCTGCGGTCAATTCTCCCCGGGTACGGCGGGAGCGCCACTCGGCGGGGAGGGCGCCGCCGGGCTCCGCCATGGGCCTTGGCAAGATCTTGACCATGAGTGATCCACGGGGGCAGCACCAGCCCATTCCGCATTCCCCTCCGCCCCAGCCCGGCAACCCCTACGCCCAGCGGTACGGACAGCCGCACGCACAGCCGCACAATCAGCCGTACGGCCAGCCGTACGCGCCGCCCTACGGACAGCCCGCACCGCAGCCCCAGCCGCCCCAGCCGGTGCGCGTCCCGGAGCCGGCCGGTGACGAGCGGCGCATGTTCGCGGCGGCGGTGGACTGCGTCCTCGCCCTCGGCGGCGGTTTTCCCCTCGGCATGGACGTCCTCCCGAAGTTCACGGCCGGGGTCGAGCCCCTGCTCCTGGCCGTGGCCTGCATCTTCGGGCTGTCGATCGTCAACCAGGTGCTGGGCGCCTGGATCTTCCGGGCCTCCCTCGGCAAGTGGATGCTGCGGATGCGCGTCGTGCGCGAAACCGACGCCGGGCGGCCGGGGTTCTGGCGGCTGGTCCACCGCTGGCTGCTCGGGATGACCTGGCTGCCGATGCAGCCGGTGCGCTACCTGGCCTGCGCGGACGGCGATCCGTACGAGGACCACTGCAAGATCCGGTACGTGCGCGTCAAGGACCTGCGGCGGCTGCGCCACCTGCACTGACGGCCCGCCACAGGGCCCCGAAAAGCCGGGCGGCGGCCGGCCCGAAGGCCGACCGCCGCCCGGCGGTGAAGGTCAGACGTGGCGTCAGGCGCCGGTCGCGCTGCCCGCCACCCACTGGCTCCAGTCCATGTTCCAGCCGTTGAGGCCGTTGTCCGGCGACACGGTCTTGTCGTTGGAGTTCTTCACCACCACGACGTCACCGAGCTGGGAGTTGTTGTAGAACCAGGCGCCGTCCGTGTTCGGGTCGTTCGCGCCCTTGGTGTCCGACAGGCCCACGCATCCGTGGCTGGTGTTCTGGCTGCCGAAGATGGACTTGGCGCCCCAGTAGTTGCCGTGGATGAACGTGCCCGAGGTGGACAGCCGCATGGCGTGCGGCACGTCCTTGATGTCGTACTCGCCCTTGCCGTCGTCGTCCGTGAAACCGACCGTCGCACCGTTCATCCGGGTCTCCTTGAACTTCTCGGAGATCACCATCTGACCGTTGTAGGTCGTGTTGTCGGGGCTTCCGGCCGAGATCGGAATGGTCTTGATCAGCTTGCCGTCGCGCACGACCTTCATGGTCTTGGCCTTGGCGTCGACCGTGCTGACCTGCGAGTGACCGACCTTGAACGTGACGGTCTTCTCCTGGACGCCCTTCACGCCCGGCGACGCCTCGACGCCGTCCAGGTCCAGCTTCAGGGTGACGGTGGAGTTGGCCTTCCAGTAGTCCTTCGGGCGCAGGTCCAGCCGGTTGCCGTTGAACCAGTGGCCGACGACCTCCTGACCGGTGCTGGAGGTGACCTTGATGTGGGACTGGACGTCCTTCTTGTTGGTCACCGCCTTGTCGAAGTTGATCGACACCGGCATGCCCACGCCGACCGTCGAGCCGTCCTCCGGCGTGAAGTTGCCGATGAAGCTGTTGGCCGGGGAGACGGTGGTGAAGGACGAGTGCTCCGTGGCCTTGCGGCCGTCGGAGTCCTTGGCGGAGGCGCTGATCTTGTACTGGGTGGACCGCTCCAGCTGCCCGTCCGGCTTCCAGGACTTCCCGTCGGACGATATGGATCCGGCCACGGTGGAGCCGTCGGCCTTGGAGATCATGGTCACCGAGGTGAGCTTGCCCCCGGCGACGGTGACCTTGGTGTCGCGGTTGATGCCCGCGTTGGTCGCACCGGACTTCGGCGTGATCTTGATACGGGCGTCGGAAGCGTCCTTGGCCGCCGCCTCGTCAACCTGCGACTGCCCCTTGCCACCGCCCTTGCTGTCGCTGCTGTCGCCGTCCCCGCCACAGGCGGCGAGAGTCAGTACCCCACTGAGCACGGCGGCCGCTGCCGCCAGCCCCCTACGGCGCTTGCCGTACGTCATCACACGCTTCTCCATTTGCGACTGGACCCCAGAAACCCAAGACCGAACCAGCAAGACCTATCCACCAAGAACGCCTGTACCTTTTGGTCGGTTCCACGCCCAGTAAAACTGTGCGCGAGGCCACTTAGCAAAGACGCTGGTCCAGCTTATGACGCAGCGCTGCGAATCCGGACAAACCATGACAGTCCGGGATTAGTCATATGGTGCGGAGCAGGCTGCCGTACCGGATCGCTACCACCCGGCCCCTCCAGGTCACTACGATCGGGCACACGGGGTCAATTCCCCGCAGCCGCAAGGAGGATGCCGTTGTGTCCGCACGCCGACCGCTGCTGACCGCTGCCGCAGCCGGTTCGCTGCTGTGCGCCCTGTGGTTCGTCCCCTCCGCCAACGCGACGGTCGAGACCGACGGCCCCTCGTCGTCCTCCGGTGCGGCACGGGGCGAGGCCCCGTCCCAGCCCCGGACCGAGGCCGTCCCGGACGAACACCTCGCCGACACCGGCAGCGTGGACGTCACCCCGTACCTCGCCGGAGGCACGGCCTTCCTGGGGCTCGGGGTCACGATGGTGACCGCCTCCGCGCGCCGTACGCGCACGGAGACGTCCTGACCGAGCCGCCCTGACCGTGCCGTCCCGACCATGCACCGTCAGCCGAGCATGCACCGTCAGCCGGCCGTTGCCGTCCTGACCATGCTCCGTCAGGCCAGCGGCCCCGTCACCGATTCGACCGCCTCGGCCAGCCCCCCGGACCGTACGAACGCCTCGGCCGCCGCCAGGTCCGGCGCCAGATAGCGGTCCCCGCCCGGGCCCTCGACCCCCGCCCCGCGCACCGCCGCCAGCACCGCCCGGGTCGCCGGAGCGGGCACCAGGCCCTCCCGCAGCTCGACCGCGCGGGCCGCCGCGACCAGTTCGATCGCGAGGACCCGGGTCAGGTTGTCCACCACCGTGCGCAGCTTGCGCGCCGCCGACCAGCCCATGGAGACGTGGTCCTCCTGCATCGCGGAGGACGGGATCGAGTCGACCGACGCGGGCACCGCGAGCCGCTTCAGCTCGCTCACCAGCGCCGCCTGGGTGTACTGCGCGATCATCAGCCCCGAGTCCACGCCCGGGTCACCGGCCAGGAAGGGCGGCAGCCCGTGCGAACGGTTCTTGTCCAGCAGCCGGTCGGTACGGCGCTCCGCGATCGAGGCGAGGTCGGCCGCCGCCACGGCGAGGAAGTCCAGGACGTACGCGACGGGCGCGCCGTGGAAGTTGCCGTTCGACTCCACCCGGCCGTCCCGCAGCACCACCGGGTTGTCCACGGCGGACGCCAGCTCCCGGTCCGCGACCAGGCGGGCGTGCGCGAGCGTGTCCCGGCCCGCGCCCGCCACCTGCGGGGCGCAGCGGATCGAGTACGCGTCCTGGACGCGCGGCGCGTCGTCCTGGTGGTGCCCGGTGAGCCCGGAACCGTCCAGCACCCGCAGCATGTTGTCCGCGCTGGCCGCCTGGCCGGGGTGCGGGCGGATGGCGTGCAGCTCGGGCGCGAGCACCCGGTCCGTGCCGAGCAGCGCCTCCAGCGACAGGGCGGCCGTCACATCGGCCACGGTGTACAGCCGGGCCAGGTCGGCGCAGGCCATGATCAGCATGCCGAGCATCCCGTCGGTGCCGTTGAGGAGCGCCAGGCCCTCCTTCTCCCGCAGCTCCACCGGCTCGATGCCGTGCGCGGCCAGCAGCTCGGCCGCGGGCCGCACCTCCCCGTCGGGCCCCTCGGCCTCGCCCTCCCCCATCAGCGCGAGCGCGCAGTGGGACAGCGGCGCGAGGTCGCCGGAGCAGCCGAGGGAGCCGAACTCGTGCACCACGGGCGTGATCCCCGCGTTCAGCAGGGCCGCCATCGTCTCCACGACCACGGGCCGCACCCCGGTGTGGCCGGACGCCAGCGTCTTCAGGCGCAGGAACATCAGCGCCCGCACCACCTCGCGCTCCACCCGCGGCCCCATCCCGGCCGCGTGCGAACGGACGATGTTGCGCTGGAGCTGGGCGCGGAGGTCGGGGCTGATGTGGCGTACGGCGAGGGCGCCGAAGCCGGTGGAGACGCCGTACACGGGCTCGGGCTTGGCGGCCAGGTCGTCGATGACCCGCCGCGCGGCGGCCACGGCCGCCAGCGCCTCCCCCGCCAACTCGACCCGAGCCCCGCCACGCGCCACGGCGACGACGTCCTCGGCGCTCGTCCCGGACGTCCCCACCACCACAGTGTGCATATCCATATTCAGGCACCCTAGAGAGTGAATCCCCACGTGTCACCCCGGCCGCCTTTCCCCACCCCGCTCCTCCCCGAACCGGGGCGCCACCCCGACCCCGCTCCTCAAACGCCGGAGGGGCTGGGGGCGGGGCATCTCGGCCAGCGTCCGGGGGAGGGCAGGGCCGACGACGCGGCGCACCGGACGAGACGGGGCGAGGTGCGGGCGAACGCCCGGCGGGACGTGGCTCGGAGCGAAGCCAGGCAGGGCCCGGGAAGCCGGGGGCGGAGCCCCGGTTCGGGAAGGGGCGGGGCGGGGAACAAAGCGCGGCGCGGCAGACCACGGACGCCCGCGGAACGGCGAAAGGGGCGCGGGGCACAACCCCGGTTGGGCGCGGGCCGCAGCCCCGCGGGTGCGGGGGCGGTGCGCCCGGTTCAGGGGACGCGCGGCGCGGTGCGCTATGGGCGGCGGCCGCGGAAGCGGCGGCGTTCCGGGCGGCGGTCCGAGGGGGTGTCGGCCAGGCGGATCACCGGGTCGTCCGGGCCGCCGTCCCGGCCCGCGACCACCGGCTTGAGCGACCGCGCCGCCTTCGCGCGGTACTGGGCCGCGTCCGCGAGGCGGAAGAGGCGGCGGGCCGAGGCCACCGGCCCGATCGGATCGCCCGTCGAGGCGACCCCGCAGGCGACCCCCTCGCCCATCTCCAGCTCCGCGGCCCGCCGGCACAGCTCATCGGCCACCCGCACCACCTCGTCCGCCGGGGGCCCGACCCCCAGCAGGCAGAACTCATCGCCGCCCAGCCGCGCCACCAACGCCCCCGGCAACATCGCCCCGCACAGCGACAACACCGTGCCGAAACGTTCCAGCAGGCGGTCCCCCACCGCGTGCCCCAGCGTGTCGTTGACCCGCTTGAGGCCGTTCAGATCGCACACCACCAGGGTCACCACCGTGCCCTGCTCGCGGTACGCCTCCAGCGCCTCATCCAGCCGTATGTCCACCGCCCGCCGGTTGCCCAGCCCGGTCAGGGGGTCGGTGAAGGCCAGACGGCGGGCCTCCTCCAGACGTTCGGTCTGGGCGAGCCCGGCCGCCGCCACCGAGGCCAGGACGGTCGCGAAGTCCGCGTCACCCCGGTCGAACACCGGACTCCCTGCCGCCCGCGCCACATACAGCTCGCCCCACGCCCGCCCGTGCAGCACCAGCGGCGCGACCACGCACGAGCCGCGCCCGCGCCGCCGCAGGGCGGCGACGCGCTGGTGGCAGTACGAGGCCGGGCCCGGCCCGGTGCCCTCCGCGGTCTCCACCCACGCGTGCGGCTCGCCGCCCGCGGCCCACCGCTCGTGCAGGAACTCCGCGATCTCCGGGAAGTCGTGCACCGGATACGACTCGTCGTCCGGCACCGGCTCCTCCCCCGGCATCAGCTCGCCCACGTTCACCAGAACCCGCAACCGGCCCCGCTCCCGCTCCCACACCGAAACCGCCGCGAAGGTGCCGTCCAGCGCGCGGCGCGCGCTCTCGGCGGCTGCACCCACCGACTCGCGCGGCGTGAGGGCCGCCGCCATCGCCTGCGCGAGCCCCACCACCGCCCGCAGCCGCCGGTCGACCCCTCGTCCCCCGTCGTCCCCGTTGTCGCTCACGTCGGCCTCGCATTCCTCACCGCGCGCACCCACCGGAGGCGCGCGCGTCCGCTCTGCACTCAAGGGTAAGAATGTCGAGGACAATCCGCTTTAGACCGTTCACCCCTGGTATCGGCCGGAGGCGCGGGACCCTGCGGCCCTTACGCCCTGCGGCCCTTACACCCCGGGCCACTCCGGCTTGCGCTTCTCGTTGAAGGCCGCCACGCCCTCCGCACGGTCGCCGGAGAAGGCGATCGTCCGCCACCCCGCGTCCTCGACCTCCAGCCCGGCCGGGAGGTCCAGGCCGTGCCCGAGCCGGAGGGCCCGCTTGGCGGCGCGCAGCCCGACGGGCGAGTTCGCGGCGATCCGCCCGGCCAGCTCCAGCGCGGCCGTACGGTCCTCACCCGGCGCGACCAGTTCGTCCACCATCCCCAGCGCGTGGGCCTCCTCGGCGGGCACCCGGCGGGCGGAGAAGATCAGCTCGGCGGCGCGGGCGGCACCGACCCGGCGGGGCAGCAGCTGCGTACCGCCGCCGCCCGGGATCACGCCGACGGACACCTCGGGCAGCCCCACCACGGCCGTGCGGTCGGCGACGATCACGTCGCAGGACAGGGCCAGCTCGTAGCCGCCGCCGAGGGCGAAGCCGTGCACGGCGGCGATGGCGGGCACGGGCAGCTCCAGCACGCCCGTGTAGGCGGCGCGGGAGACCGGGCGGTGGCGCATCATCTCGGCGTCGGAGAAGGAGTTCCGCTCCTTGAGGTCCGCGCCGACGCAGAAGGCGCGCTCGTGGGTGGAGGTGAGCACGACGGCCCGCACCGAAGCGTCGTCCGCGAGCGCCGCGCACGCCGCCGCGATGCCCCGGGCCATCTCGGACGACACCGCGTTCATGGCCTTGGGCCGGTCCAGCACCAGCTCGGCCACGAAGCCGTCCCGCCGGACCGCGACCCACTCCCCGTACCGCTGCTCACCCATCTCGCACCCTCCCGGTTAACGACCGTGAACCGTTGCCCGGGCTACGTTACCGGCGCCGCCGCCACCGCATCAGGAAGGCCGGCATCGACGGCCGAGGCCGGTCGCCGCCCCCGTCCGCCCCGCCCTCCTCATCGGCGGCCGAGGCCCACGACGGCACCGGCGCGGGCGTTGAGCCCGCCCCCGCGCCTGGGGCCCCGCCGGGGCTCGGGGCCGCACCCGGACTCGGGGCCGCGCCGGGAGCCGGGGCTGCGTCCGCACCGGCGCCCCCGCCCGGGGGCGAACCGGGGCCGGGAGGGGTGGGCTCGCTCGCCGGGGGCCGGGGCGGCAGGTCCCGGTCCTGGGGGGTGGGTGGGAAGCGGACGGGGAGGGAGGTGAGGCCGCGTTGGTAGATGCCGGGGCGCCAGCGGAGGTCGTCCTCCGGGGCCGCGAGTTCCACCTCCGGGAGGCGGTCCAGGAGTTTTTCTATGGCCACGGAGGCGATGAGGCGGGCCGAGCTGCGGCCGGGGCACATGTGGGGCCCGGCGCTGAAGGCCAGGTGGCCGCGGTTGCCGCGGTTGCGGTCGGAGACCCGTAACGCGTCCTGGTTGGCGGCGGCGAAGCTGATCACGATCGGCTCGCCCTCGCGCAGCCGCACCCCGGCCAGGGTGACGTCGTGGCGCGGGAAGTGGACCGCGAGGTTGGCCAGCGGCGGGTCCGTCCACAGCACCTCGTCCAGGGCGTCCTCGACGAGGATGCTGCCGCCGGAGAGGCCGCCCGCGAAGCGGTCGTCGGTCATCAGCACGCGCAGGGCGTTGCCGATCAGGTTGATCACCGGGTCGCTGCCGGAGGCGGTCAGGAGCATCAGCTGCTCGACGAGTTCGTGGTCGGCGAGCCGTTCGGGGTGGGCGATCAGCCAGGAGGTGACGTCGGCGGCGGGCCGGGCGCGCTTGAGGGCGACGAGTTCCTGGAGCGCCTCGGTGATCGTACGGTCGGCTTCCGCCACGTCCGTACCGTCGAACAGGTGCGCGAGCCCGGTGAAGAGCCGGTCCGCGATCTCGCGCGGGCAGCCGAAGAGTTCGCCGAGGACGAGCAGCGGCAGCAGCGCGCAGTACTCGCCGATCAGGTCGGCCTCGCCCGCGTCGCAGAACTGGTCGATCAGGGAGTCGGCGATCCGCTCGACGTAGCCGCGCAGTGCGCCGTGGTCGATGCGGCTGGTGGAGTCGTCGATGGCGTTGCGGTACCGCTGGTGCTCCTCGCCGTCCACCGCGGTGGGCTGCGGCCGGTAGCGGATGATCTGCCCGGCGTGGCTGGTGTCGGGGACCCGGCCCTCGTTCTTCGCCCGCCAGCGCCGCGGGTCCTTGGAGAACGTCTCGGGGCGGCGCAGGATCTCCAGCGCGGTGTCGTAGCCGACGCACAGGGTCGCGGTGACGCCCGGATCCAGCTCCACGGGCGCCAGCGGGCCGTACGTCTCGCGCAGTCGCCGGTAGACGGCGGACGGGTCCTTGGCGAACTCGGGCGTATGGAGGGGCACTGCCGCCCCGGGGCCCGCTTCAGCCGGGTCGTCGATCATGCCGACGTACGCTAGCGGACCGGTTTTCCGCCTCGTGCCGACTTCACCGATTGGTGAGATTCATCAACCGCGGCGGCTCAGCAGCCACGGCTCCACGACCCCGAGCCCACGCACCGGCCGCTGCCACATCGGCTGGAGCGCGAAGCGGTACGAGGGCGGCTCCAGGCCCTCCTTCTCGGCCTTGGCGGCCGCCTCCGCGGCCTCCGCCTCCGACACCGGGGCCTCCCCGGTGTGGCTCAGCTCCTCCGCGAACGCGCCGTCCACCAGGACCGCGTTCTTGGGGGCTATGGAGGTCAACCGGCTCGCCAGGTTCACCGTCGTCCCGAAGACGTCGCCCATGCGGGTCGCGACCGTGCCGAAGGCGATGCCGACGCGCAGCTCGGGCATCGTCTCGTCATGGGTCAGGGTCTCGATCAGCCGCAGCCCGATCTCGGCGGCGATGCCCGCGTCGTCGGCCGCGTACAGCACCTCGTCGCCCAGCGTCTTGATCAACCGGCCGCCGTGCGCGGCCACCAGGTCGGCGGCCGTGGTCTCGAACGCCTCGACCAGCTCGCCCAGCTCCTCTTCCTCCAGCCGCCGGGTCAGCCGGGTGAAGCTCACCAGGTCCGCGAAGCCGACCGCGAGCCGCCGGTCCACCATCTCCGCGTCGTCCGCGGCCTGCACCACCCGGCCGGTCGCGGCGGCGAGCTGCCGCCGGTAGACGTACACCAGGAACTCTTCCAGCTCCGGCAGCAGCAGCTCGACCAGCGGGTAGGTGATCTCGGTCCGGGTCATCCCGGACTCCTGGGGTTCGGTGAGCCCCTCCAGGAACGAGTCGATCTGCCAGTCCGCGAGCCGTGCGGTGGTCTGCCCGGTGGACCGGGCCACCTGGATCGCCATGGGCTCGCTCAGCAGGCCCGCCTCGACCAGACCGGACAGCCGCCGCAGGGCGAGGACGTCCGCCTCGGTGAGCGCCTTGGCCTGGCCGATGTCGGCGAAGCCCATGGCCCGCCAGAAGCGGGTGGCCAGTTCGACGGAGACGCCCGCGCTGCGGGCGGCCTGGAAGGGGGTGTAGCGCCGCTCGGCGCCGAGGATCAGCTGTTCCAGCCGGAGCGCGATGGGGTCCGGGGCGTCGGCGCCGTCCTCCTCGGCTGCTTCGGGGTCCTCGGTGGCCCCGGTGGCGGTGGCGTCGGCGGCCTCGGCGGCCGAACCGTCGGCGGCCGAACCGCCCGCCCGCGCCCCGGCGTCCCGTACGGCCGTCTCCCGTACGGCGGCGTCCTGCCCGGCACCATCCTGTCCGGCGGTGGCTTCTCCGGCGGCGGTTTCCGCGGCGGCGTCCCGGGCACCGTGCCCCTCGGCCGTGCCGGAACCCGCTTCGTCGGCGGTCACCGCCCGCCCCCTGTCCGATCCGTGCGCACTGCCCTTACGTTCCTTCTTCCGGTTCGGCCCGCGGCCGCCCCGAACTGGACGGACCGCCACCACGATACGTCAGGTGTGCCCTAGCTCACTCTCCCCTTCTCTCCGTTCGCCTCCGGGGCGCCTCCAGCCCCTGTCGACGGTCGACCGTGCTCGGCCCCTCGTCCCTCGGAGTCTCCGCGCGCTCTCCCTTACGACAGCGGCGCGCCCCTTCGGCTCACTCTGCACTCCGCCCCTTACTCCTCCCGTGACTACTCCTCCGGCGACGCGGGACGCAGGTGCACGATGTCCCCGGCCGAGACCGGTTCCTGCACCCCGGCGTCCGAGGCCAGCACCAGCCGCCCGTCGCCGTCGATCGCGACCGCCTCGCCGACGGTCGCCCCGCCGCCCGGGAGTTCCGCGCGGACCCGTCGTCCCAAGGTCGCACAGCCCGCCGCGTACGCCTCCTGGAGCCCGCACGCCGCGGGGTCGCCCTCGAACCGTCGCCACTCCCCGTACCACTGCTCGATGGACCGCAGGACGGCCCGCAGCAGCGGGTCGCGGTCGGTGGAGATCGCGTTCGCGAGGGCCAGCGAACCGGCCGTCGGCACGGGAAGTTCACCGGCACGCAGGGAGACGTTCAGGCCGACACCGATCACCACGGCGTCATCAGCCCTTTCGGCGAGGATCCCGCCGAACTTCCGCTCCTCGCCGCCAACCGTCACCAGCAGGTCGTTCGGCCACTTCAGCGCGGTGTCCACGCCCGCCGCCCGGCTCAGCGCCGCGGCGCTCGCCACCCCGGCGAGCAGCGGCAGCCAGCCCCAGCGGGACGTGGGGACGCCGGCCGCGCCGGGCCGCAGCAGAATGGAGAAGAACAAGCCGGACCGGGCCGGGGCGGTCCAGGTGCGGTCGAGGCGGCCGCGCCCGGCGTTCTGCTCCTCGGCGACGAGGACGACGCCCTCCGGGGCGCCTGTTCCTGCCCGGGCCACCAGATCGGTGTTGGTCGAGCCGGTCGCCTGCACCACCTCCAGCTCGGCCCACAGCCCGCCGGGGCGTACCAGGGCGCGGCTCAGGGCGGCCGCGTTCAGCGGCGGCCGTTCCAGGTCCGTCCAGCGGCCGCGTGGATCTCCTGGGCCCCCGGGGGTGTCAGATGGCGTCATACGGGCCAGCCTAGGACCAGGAGGTGTGGCCAACGACGCAGTGCCACCCAGCGGTGGCGCCGATACGCTACGGACCGGTAGCCCAGCCGGCACAAACCCCACCAACCCCGCCCACCACACCGCTATCGCCCCGATCCACAGCGTCACGACCCACAGCGTCACGGTCCCAGAATCCACCCCCAGGACGAGCAGGAGCCGCATCCCGATGTCCGAGCCGGAGATTGCCCCCGAGATTCCAGATCGTCACACCACCGCGGGGAAGCTCGCGGATCTGAAGCGCCGCATCGAAGAAGCGACACACGCGGGCTCCGCGCGGGCGGTCGAGAAGCAGCACGCCAAGGGCAAGCTGACCGCGCGCGAGCGCATCGACCTGCTCCTCGACGAGGGGTCCTTCACGGAGCTGGACGAGTTCGCCCGGCACCGCTCCACCAATTTCGGCATCGAGAAGAACCGGCCCTACGGGGACGGCGTCGTGACCGGCTACGGCACGGTCGACGGGCGCCCGGTGTGCGTCTACTCCCAGGACTTCACGATCTTCGGCGGCTCGCTGGGCGAGGTCTACGGCGAGAAGATCGTGAAGGTGATGGACTTCGCGCTGAAGACCGGCTGCCCCATCGTCGGGATCAACGACGGCGGCGGCGCCCGGATCCAGGAGGGCGTGGTGGCGCTCGGCCTGTTCGCCGAGATCTTCCGCCGAAACGTTCACGCCTCCGGGGTGATCCCGCAGATCAGCCTGATCGTCGGGCCGTGCGCGGGCGGCGCGGTCTACTCGCCCGCGATCACCGACTTCACGGTCATGGTCGACCAGACGTCACACATGTTCATCACCGGACCGGATGTGATCAAGACGGTCACCGGTGAGGACGTCGGCTTCGAGGCGCTGGGCGGCGCCCGCACCCACAACACCACCTCCGGTGTCGCGCACTACATGGGCGGCGACGAGAAGGACGCCATCGAGTACGTCAAGACGCTGCTGTCGTACCTGCCGTCCAACAACCTCTCCGAGCCGCCCGCCTTCCCCGACGAGGCCGACCTGGAGACCTCGGACGAGGACCGGGAGCTGGACGTCCTCATCCCGGACTCGGCGAACCAGCCGTACGACATGCACCGGGCCATCGAGCACGTCCTGGACGACAACGAGTTCCTGGAGACCCAGGCGCTCTTCGCGCCCAACATCATCACCGGCTTCGGACGGGTCGAGGGCCACCCGGTGGGCATCGTGGCCAACCAGCCGATGCAGTTCGCCGGTTGCCTGGACATCGGCGCCTCCGAGAAGGCCGCGCGCTTCGTCCGCACCTGCGACGCGTTCAACGTGCCCGTGCTGACCTTCGTGGACGTGCCCGGCTTCCTGCCCGGCACCGACCAGGAGTACAACGGCATCATCCGGCGCGGCGCCAAGCTGATCTTCGCGTACGCGGAGGCCACCGTCCCGCTCATCACCGTCATCACCCGCAAGGCCTTCGGCGGCGCGTACGACGTGATGGGCTCCAAGCACCTGGGCGCCGACCTCAACCTGGCCTGGCCCACCGCGCAGATCGCCGTCATGGGCGCCCAGGGTGCGGTCAACATCCTGCACCGCCGTACGATCGCGGCCGCCGACGACCCCGAGGCGACCCGCTCCGAACTCATCGCGGACTACGAGGACACCCTGCTCAACCCGTACACGGCGGCCGAGCGCGGCTACGTCGACGCGGTCATCATGCCGTCCGAGACCCGCCGCCACATCGTCCGGGGGCTGCGCACCCTGCGGAACAAGCGCGAGCAACTGCCCCCGAAGAAGCACGGCAACATCCCGCTCTAGGTTCAGGAAGGGCTGTTTCCATGATCCGAATCGTCCGGGGCAATCCCACCCCAGAGGAGTTGGCAGCCGCACTGGCGGTCGTACAAGCACGCGCGGCGGCCGCGTCGGCCGCCGCGCAGGGCGAGGGCGTACCGGAGGAGTGGTCCGATCCGGCCCGCACCATCCCGAGCCGCCGCGTCCCGCAGCCCGGCCCCAAGGCGTGGCGCACGACGTACTGGCCCGCCTGACGGAAATGGTTCTCCGCGCCGTGGCGCCTGAGTACGCGTACTCAGGCGCCACGCGACCATCCGGGCGCACTATCGGTCGCATGCTGTGGTCCGAGCCGCCCGATGAGCCGCCAGAAGATCTACGGCGCGCCCAGGCGATGCTCCGCCGCGCCCGAGCCGTCCTGGCGATCGCCATCATGATCGCCACCTGCCTGCTCACGCTGCACCCCTGAGCCGGGCCCCTGAGCCGGGCCCCTGAGCCCGGCCCCCTGACCGGGGCCGTGGCAGCGCCTACTCTGGGCGCATGACTGCCCAGCGCACCCTGATCCTCGCCTCCGCCTCCCCCGCCCGCCTCGGCCTGCTGCGGCAGTCCGGATTCGCGCCGGAGGTGATCGTCAGCGGAGTGGACGAGGACGCGCTGAGCGCCGAGACACCCGCCGACCTGGCGCGGGTGCTGGCCGAGGCCAAGGCGACGGCCGTGGCCGGTCTTGCGGAGGCCGACGGGGCGATCGTCGTCGGCTGCGACTCGGTGCTGGAGCTGGACGGGCAGGCGCTCGGCAAGCCCGCGGACGCCGAGGAGGCCACCGCCCGCTGGAAGTCGATGCGCGGCCGTGCGGGCGTCCTGCGCACCGGCCACTGCGTGATCGACACCGCGAGCGGCCGCCGCACCTCGGCCACCGCCTCCACCACGGTCCACTTCGGCGAGCCGACCGACGCCGAGGTCGCCGCGTACGTGGCGAGCGGCGAACCGCTGCACGTGGCGGGCGCGTTCACGCTCGACGGGCGTTCGGCGCCGTTCATCGAGGGCATCGAGGGCGACGCGGGCAATGTGATCGGGCTGTCGCTGCCGATGCTGCGCACACTGCTGGCCGAGATCGGCGTGGGCATCACCGACCTCTGGGCCTGAGAGCCTGAAAGAACCTCAGACGGTTCGGACGGCTCAGGCGGTTCAGACAGCTCAGGCGGTTCAGACAGCTCAGGCGGTTCAGGCGGGGCTGGGGGCGTCCTGGCCGCCCTCGGCCTCGGCGGCCCCGCCCCGGGGCGCGCCCTCCGGCTCGTACGCCAGCAGGCTGAGCACCACCAGCCCCAGCACCACCATCAGACACGCGAACGCGGGCCAGCCCACCAGGCCGACCGAGAACGCACCCACCACTCCGTGTGTCACCGCGCAGGTGACGAGGAGGATGCGGCCGAGACGGCCGGGCGCGCGGTCGCGCATCGCCATGCGGAGCAGCACCACGCCGCACAGCAGCAGATAGGCGCCGAAGAGGCCGCCGCCGACCCAAGTGCCCACGGACATCGCGTCGGTGTCCATGCCGCCCAGGGACATCTGCTGCCGGTCCACGACCAGGCCCAGGATCCAGTTCAGCAGTGCTATGCCGACCGCTTCCAGCATCAGCGTCACGGCCGCCACCGCGGCCACTGGTCTGCGTGCCACCCCGCCCACCTCTTCCGGTTCGACATCGCGAACGCTACTAACGGGTAAGCCGCCCCACAAGAGGTGCGCGAGGGGCTCTCGCGCGCAGGACGGTGCGGCAAAGTTTCCGCCCCTCGTTCGTAGGGATCCCACAAAGAAACGTGAAGCTCCCCAGCACGGCGGGGCGGAGATCCTGCCCACAGCACGGACTCCGCCGCGGCCCGGAAAACCGGGCGTACCGTGGAGCGACGGGGGATTCGGCTGTCTGCCCTGGGCAGGGTTAACGCTCCGTGTGGTCAAGCTCACGCCCGAGTCCTTCTCGGCGTGGGGTGTCGCCTGTACCTAAACTCGGCTTGTTTCAAGGAGGGAGCCATCGTGCGCAAGGTGCTCATCGCCAATCGTGGCGAGATCGCTGTCCGTGTTGCCCGTGCCTGCCGGGATGCCGGGATCGCGAGCGTTGCCGTCTACGCCGATCCGGACCGGGACGCCGTTCATGTGCGCGCGGCGGACGAGGCCTATGCGCTGGGCGGTGACACCCCGGCCGCCAGCTATCTGGACCAGGCCAAGGTGCTGGCCGCGGCCGCCGAGTCCGGCGCCGACGCCGTCCACCCCGGCTACGGCTTCCTCTCGGAGAACGCCGACTTCGCCCAGGCCGTCCTGGACGCCGGGCTGACCTGGATCGGCCCGCCCCCGCAGGCCATCCGCGACCTCGGCGACAAGGTCGCAGCGAGGCACATCGCCCAGCGCGCCGGAGCCCCCCTGGTCGCGGGCACCCCCGACCCGGTCTCCGGGGCGGATGAGGTCGTGGCGTTCGCCGAGCAGCACGGGCTGCCGATCGCGATCAAGGCCGCCTTCGGCGGCGGCGGGCGTGGTCTGAAGGTCGCGCGCACGATGGAGGAAGTGCCCGAGCTGTACGACTCGGCCGTCCGCGAGGCCGTCGCCGCCTTCGGCCGCGGCGAGTGCTTCGTCGAGCGCTACCTGGACAAGCCCCGCCACGTGGAGACCCAGTGCCTGGCCGACACCCACGGCAACGTGGTCGTGGTCTCCACCCGTGACTGCTCCCTCCAGCGACGCCACCAAAAACTCGTCGAGGAGGCCCCGGCGCCGTTCCTGACCGAAGAGCAGAACGCCGACCTCTACCGCGCCTCGAAGGCCATCCTCAAGGAAGCCGGATACGTCGGCGCGGGCACCGTCGAGTTCCTCGTCGGCCTCGACGGCACGATCTCCTTCCTTGAGGTCAACACCCGCCTCCAGGTCGAGCACCCGGTCACCGAAGAGGTCACCGGCATCGACCTCGTCCGCGAGATGTTCCGCATCGCCGACGGCGAGGAACTGGGCTACGACGACCCGCAGATCCGCGGCCACTCCTTCGAGTTCCGCATCAACGGCGAGGACCCGGGCCGCAACTTCCTCCCCGCCCCCGGCACCGTCACCACCTTCGCCCCGCCCACCGGCCCGGGCGTCCGGCTGGACGCGGGCGTGGAGTCCGGCAGCGTCATCGGCCCGGCGTGGGACTCGCTGCTGGCGAAGCTGATCGTCACCGGCGCCACCCGCACCCAGGCCCTCCAGCGCGCCGCCCGCGCCCTGGCGGAGTTCCAGGTCGAGGGCATGGCCACCGCGATCCCCTTCCACCGGGCCGTGGTCGCGGACCCGGCCTTCACCAGCGACCCGTTCGCGGTCCACACCCGCTGGATCGAGACCGAGTTCACCAACACCATCGCCCCCTACGCCGCAGCCCCGGCCGCCACCGACGAGGACGAGACCGGCGCCCGGGAGACCGTGGTGGTCGAGGTCGGCGGCAAGCGGCTGGAGGTCTCCCTGCCCGCCTCCCTCGGCGTGGCCTCCGCCCCGGCGGCCGGTGGGTCGAAGAAGCCCAAGCGCAAGGCGGTCAAGAAGGGCGGCTCCGCCGCCTCCGGCGACGCCCTGGCCTCCCCGATGCAGGGCACCATCGTCAAGGTCGCCGTCGCCGAGGGCGACACCGTGGCCGAAGGCGACCTCGTCGTCGTCCTCGAAGCCATGAAGATGGAACAGCCCCTCAACGCCCACCGCGCGGGCACCATCAAGGGCCTGAGCGCCGAGGTCGGCGCCTCGATCACCTCGGGCTCGGTCATCTGCGAGATCAAGGACTGACGCCCCGCCGTACGGCGCAACGTCGTACCGCGTATCCGGGCCCCGGCCGTCCTCCCGACGGCCGGGGCCCGCGCGTTCCTACCCGCGCGCCACGTCCTGCGGGAAGGTCAGCTGCCCGCTCATCCAGCGCAGCGCCGTGGGCAGTTCGCGCCGCCAGGTGCGGAAGTTGTGGCTGCCCCGGTCGAGGATGATCGACTCGGCGCGCATCGGCGGCCTGACGGCGGCCAGGAACGACCGGGTCGCGCCGTAGTTCGACTCGCCCCGGCGGCTGGAGGCCACCAGCACCGACACCTCGGGCCGCGGCAGGTTCCGCAGCCGCCACATCAGATCGTGCTCCCGCATCCGCCGCTCCCCCGCCGGGCCGCCGCCGAACAGGTCCCCGGTGGTCGGGTCGTTGACCACGCGGTAGTCGGGCGAGAGCGCGGCCGCCGCGGAGTAGACCCGCGGATGGCGCATGGCCAGCTGAAGCGCGCAGGTGCCGCCCGAGGAGTAGCCCAGGACGCCCCAGGCGCTGGGGTCATGGCCGATCCGGTAGTGGCGCGCCAGCGCCTCGGGCAGATCCTTCGCGAAGTACGTCTCGGCCCGCGGCCCTCCGGGGACGTCCACGCACTGGGTGTCCCGCGGCGGGGCGATGGTGGGCCGGACCATCACGATCACGGCGGGCTGCACCGCCCCCCGGCGGATCAGATCGCCCGCGGTCTGCGGCACCCGCAGATGCTGGGCCAGCAGGAAGGACCCGCCGGGGTAGCCGCTGATCGCGACGATCACGGGGAAGCGCTGGCGGGCGTACTGACGCTGGAAGTACTGCGGCGGCAGGGCGACGTACGCGGGGTTGGCGACCTGGCTGCGGCGGCCCAGGATCCGCACCGACTCGACCTTGCCGGTCCGCTCCGGCGGCCCGGCGGGCAGCCCGTGCACCCGGTCAAGACCCTGCGGCGGCGCGGGCTGCACCAGGGCCCCGGACGGACCGTTAGGGCCCGTCCCGCCGCCGTGCTCGTCCGAGAGGGCGGCGGGGGCCTCGTCGCCCCGGCCCAGCAGCTCGTCCCACGACCCGTAGAACTGGAAGTGGGCGTTGACCGTGAGCGCCAGCGCGGCGACCATCGCGCACTGGGTCACCGCCAGCGAGCCGAGCCTGCCCAGCCACGCCCGTACGCCCCGCCCGGCGAAGCGCGGCCACAGCCACGTCGTGAGCGCGACGCACACCACGGCGGTGGCGATCGTCACATACTCCAGCGGTCGGCTGGTCAGTCCCATGGGCGTTGCCCGGCGCGGGCGTTGATCCGCATCCGTTTCCCCCTCCTCGCTCGCCGGAGATGACGGTCTCCGTCACCTCGATGTCACCTCATGCCATGCTTGACTTACAGGCAGGTACCGCAAGGCACAGCAGGGAGGACCGCGATGGCGACCGAGACAGCCCCGGCGCACACGCCACCGCTCCCCCGCCCCATGCGCGCCGACGCGCGCCGCAACTACGAGCGGCTGCTGGCCGAGGCGCGCACCGCCTTCACCCAGCACGGCACCGACGCCTCGCTGGAGGACATCGCGCGCCGCGCGGGCGTCGGCATCGGCACGCTCTACCGGCACTTCCCCAACCGCACCGCGCTCATGGGAGCCGTCTTCCAGGGCGAGATGAACGCCCTGCTGACGCGCTCCCGCGAGCTGGCGAAGGCGCCCCAGGCGTGCACCGCGCTGGTCGACTGGCTGCGGGCGATCGTCCACCACGCGAGCACCTACCGCGGACTCGCCCAGGCCCTGATGGCGTGCTCGGGCGACGAGAGCTCGGAGCTGTCCCGCGGCTGCCGGCTGCCGCTGCGCGAGGCGGGCAGCGAACTGCTCGCCCGCGCCCAGCGGACCGGGGCCGTACGGCCGGACGTGGTGATCGCCGACCTGATGCAGCTGACCAACGCCATCGCGCTGGCCGTCGAGCAGTCGCCGGACGACCCGGAGCTGGCGGACCGGCTCCTCGCCTTGACCTTCACCGGTCTCAAGGCGCACTGAACCAGTCCCCCGGCGATGCCCGTCCGGTCCCGGTGACCCGCCCGGTCCCGGTGACCCGCCCGGTCAGCGCCGCCGTGGCGCCAGATCCGCCACCCGGCCACCGCCCGACGACTGCTGCTCGGGCAGCGATGCCGCGCTGCGCAGCTGGGAGGCGCCGGGACCCTGGCCGTGCGGATTGCGGCGCGGCCCGGGCAGCGGCAGCCCGTCCTCACCGGTCCGCGGGGCCGATGAGCCCAGCCGCCCCGCCTGGCGCCCCGCGCCCGACGGGCCGCCGCCCTCGCCACCGGCCGGGCCGGACCCCGCGCCCGGCCCCGTCACCGCGATCTGCACGCCCTGGTCGGCCAGGGCCTGCAACTCGGTCAGCGCGCGGTCGTCCTGGGCGGGTGGCTCGTCGGTCACCAGCCGCGTGATCACATCGGTGGGCACCGTCTGGAACATGGTGTCGGTGCCCAGCTTGGTGTGGTCGGCGAGCACCACGACCTCCGCCGCGGCCTGGACCAGCGCCCGGTCGACGCTGGCCGACAGCATGTTGGACGTGGACAGCCCGCGCTCGGCGGTCAGCCCGCTGCCGGACAGGAAGGCGCGCGAGACCCGCAGCCCCTGGAGGGACTGCTCGGCGCCGCTGCCGACCAGCGCGTAGTTGGAGCCGCGCAGGGTGCCGCCGGTCATCACGACCTCGACCCGGTTGGCATGCGCCAACGCCTGCGCGACGAGCAGGGAATTGGTGACCACGGTCAGCCCGGGGACCCGCGCGAGCCGGCGGGCCAGCTCCTGCGTGGTCGTACCGGCGCCGACCACGACGGCCTCGCCCTCTTCGACGAAACCGGCCGCGAGATCGGCGATCGCCGTCTTCTCCGCGGTCGCTAGATGGGATTTCTGCGGGAAGCCGGACTCCCTGGTGAATCCGCCCGGCAGCACCGCACCGCCGTGCCGGCGGTCGAGCAGTCCTTCTGCCTCCAGCGCCCGCACATCACGCCGTACGGTCACTTCGGAGGTCTGGACGACGCGGGCGAGCTCACGGAGCGACACCGCTCCGTTCGCACGCACCATTTCAAGGATCAATTGGCGACGTTCTGCAGCGAACACGAAACTGACAGTAACGCCAACGACTGTCTGTTTTCAGCAGCTTGCACTAATTAGCAGAAGTTGTTCATCTGCGCGGGCGCAAGCTGCTATAAGGGGCGCACCTCACGCCCCGACGGCCCGTGCGGACTATCCCTCGGACGACTTGCGGGTGTGCAACTGCCGTGCCACCTCGGCGATCGAGCCGGACAGCGAGGGGTACACGGTGAACGCCTTGGCGATCTGCTCCACCGTCAGGTTGTTGTCGACCGCGAGCGCGATCGGATGGATCAGTTCGCTCGCGCGCGGCGCGACCACCACACCGCCGACCACGATGCCGGTGCCCGGGCGGCAGAAGATCTTCACGAAGCCGTCCCGGATGCCCTGCATCTTCGCCCGCGGGTTGCGCAGCAGCGGCAGCTTCACCACCCGGGCGTCGATCTTCCCCGTGTCCACATCGGCCTGCGAGTAGCCGACCGTGGCGATCTCGGGGTCGGTGAAGACGTTCGCCGACACCGTCTTCAGGTTCAGCGGCGTCACCGCGTCCCCCAGGAAGTGGTACATCGCGATCCGGCCCTGCATCGCGGCCACCGACGCCAGCGCGAACACGCCGGTGCAGTCACCGGCCGCGTACACGCCCGGCGCGCTGGTGCGCGACACCTTGTCGGTCAGGATGTGGCCGGACTCCTTCATCCGGACCCCGGCCTCCTCCAGGCCCATGTCCTCGGTGTTCGGAATCGAGCCCACGGCCATCAGACAGTGGCTGCCGGTGATGACCCGCCCGTCCGCGAGCGTGACCTCCACCCGGTCGCCGACACGCTTCACCGCCGCGGCCCGCGAGCGGGACATCACGTTCATCCCGCGCCGCCGGAAGACGTCCTCCAGCACCGCCGCCGCGTCCGGGTCCTCGCCCGGCAGCACCCGGTCCCGGCTGGAGACCAGCGTGACCTTGGACCCCAGCGCCTGGTACGCGCCCGCGAACTCGGCGCCCGTGACACCGGACCCGACCACGATCAGTTCCTCGGGCAGCTCGTCGAGGTCGTACACCTGCGTCCAGTTCAGGATGCGCTCGCCGTCCGGCTGCGCGTCCGGGATCTCCCGGGGGTGCGCGCCGGTCGACACCAGCACCGCGTCCGCGATCAGGGTCTCCTCGGAGCCGTCCGCCGCCCGGACGATCACCTTCCGCGATCCGTCCGGCGCCTGCGCGGGCTCCAGCCGCCCGCGCCCCCGCATGACCCGCGCGCCGGCGCGCGTGACGGAGGCCGTGATGTCGTGCGACTGCGCGAGCGCCAGCCGCTTCACCCGCCGGTTGACCTTGCCCAGGTCCACGCCCACCACCTTGGCCGCCTGCTCCAGCGGCGGGGTGTCATCGGCGACGATGATCCCCAACTCCTCGTACGAAGAGTCGAACGTCGTCATCACCTCAGCCGTGGCGATCAACGTCTTCGACGGCACGCAGTCGGTCAGCACCGACGCCCCGCCCAGACCGTCGCAGTCGACGACGGTCACCTCCGCACCGAGCTGCGCGGCGACCAGCGCCGCCTCGTACCCGCCGGGTCCGCCACCAATGATCACGATCCGAGTCACATGCTCCATTGTCCCGTACCCACACGCTAGGCTCCCGCCCGGGGGTTCGAGTGCGCATCCCGCCACGAACCCGCCACCCCAAGAGCGCTTCCACCCCTCTCCCGTACCCTCTGATCCATGTCGCTCTACGCCGCGTACGCCGGCAACCTCGACGCGCGGCTGATGTCCCGCCGCGCACCGCACTCACCCCTGCGCGGCACAGGCTGGATCACCGGCTGGCGCCTGACCTTCGGCGGGGAGCAGATGGGCTGGGAAGGCGCCCTCCCCACCATCGTCGAGGCCCCGCGCTCCCAGGTCTTCGTCGCCCTCTACGACATCGCCCCCATGGACGAGGACTCCATGGACCGCTGGGAGGGCGTCGGCCTGGACATATACCGCCGTATGCGGATCCGCGTCCACACGCTGGACGGCGAGGAACCCGCCTGGCTGTACGTCCTCAACGGCTACGAGGGCGGCCTGCCCTCCGCCCGCTACCTCGGCGAGATCGCCGACGCCGCCGAATCCGCCGGCGCGCCCCACGACTACGTCATGGAGCTACGTAAACGGCCCTGCTGACGTCCGCTTGCGCGCGGCTGGTGAATTCATCGTGCCGATTGTGGCCGTGCCCCTGTTCTCCCCCGCGGGCCCCGGTTGAGGATGCGGATTGATCTCGATCACCACCACCGAAAGCCGACCTCTATGCCCGTCTTCAGGCGCCGCAAGGGCAGCCGTCCTCGTCTGGTCCCCGAACTCGACGACACCGCCCTCGGCCGGGTCCGGCAACGCCTCGAGACGAGCTGGGTCCGCGGCGAACTCGACACCACGGTGATCGCCCAGGTCTCCCGGGTGGTCGAGGACGCCGGTCAGGACTGGGACCGCAAGGCCCACCGCCTCTCCGTCCTCGCCGCCGCCGCGGGGCGGGCGCTGCCCGGGATCTGGCGGCGCCACCACCCCCGCGACCAGGGAGCCCTGCTGCTGCACGCCTGGTCGGACCTGCTCCAGGCCCAGTCCGACCTGAGCGACGCCCGCGACGCCTGCCGCCTCGCCGCCGAGCTGGTCCCCGCCGACCCCACCCCGTACGTCGTGCACCTGGCCACACTGCGCCGCGAGCGGCGCCCCCACCGCGAGCTGTCGGCCATCTGGCAGGAGATCATGGCCCGCGACCCGTGGAACCGCGAGGCATACCTCCAGGTCCTCGGCTATCTCTCCCCCGACGAGTGCGGCTCCGCCGTACAGCTCCTCGACCTGCTGGACTCGGTCCGGGGCCGCATGCCCGCCGACGCCCCCGCCGCCGCCCTGGAGCTGACCTCGATCGTCCGCGGCCACCAGCGCGCCATGGCCACCGGCGGCATGGAGGCCATCAGCGCCGGGGAGCACTGGCGGCGCGAGCAGGTCGCCTCGGTCCTCGACCAGGCCGCCCAGCACTGGCCCCACCCCGGCTTCCTGCGCCACGCCGCGGCCCTCGCAGACCTCAACGTCCTGGCCTACGCCCTGGTCAAGTCCGGCCGCATGGCCGAAGGCGCGACGGCCCTGCGCGCCACCGGGGGCGTGGTGACCCCCTGGCCCTGGAACGCCGACGGCGACCCCCTGGAACGGTTCTCCCAGTCCTTCGACCGCCTCGCCGCCCCCGCGTAGCGCGCCCGGTTCGCAACGATCCGAACACCACCCATGGACGCCGTCTACGCGCGTAGGCCAGGAGGGGCTACCCTCGTGCGCGTGAACGCATCTGTTACTAGGGACAGCCAAGGCGACCCCGCCGACCCCCACGCCGCCGCCGACGCCGCCGCCACGCGCCTGCGCGAGCTGACCGGCGCGGAGACCCACGACGTCGCCCTGGTCCTGGGCTCCGGCTGGGTCCCCGCCACCGACGCACTCGGCAGCCCCGAGCACGAGTTCCCCGTCACCGAGCTGCCCGGCTTCCCGCCGCCCGCCGTCGCGGGCCACGCGGGCACCATCCGCTCGTACAAGCTCGCCGACAAGCGGGCCCTCGTCTTCCTCGGCCGCACCCACTACTACGAGGGCCGCGGCGTCGCCGCCGTCGCCCACGGCGTACGCACCGCCGTCGCCGCCGGCTGCAAGACCGTCATCCTCACCAACGGCTGCGGCGGCCTCCGCGACGGCATGCGCCCCGGCCAAGCGGTCCTCATCAGCGACCACATCAACCTCACCGCCGCCTCCCCCATCGTCGGCGCCAACTTCGTCGACCTCACCGACCTCTACTCCCCCCGGCTGCGGGCCCTCTGCCAGCAGATCGACCCCACGCTGGAAGAGGGCGTCTACGCCCAGTTCCCCGGCCCCCACTACGAAACCCCGGCCGAGATCACCATGGCCCGCACCATCGGGGCCGACCTCGTCGGCATGTCCACCACCCTCGAGGCGATCGCTGCGCGCGAGGCGGGCGCCGAGGTGCTGGGCATCTCCCTGGTCACGAACCTCGCCGCGGGCATGACGGGCGAACCCCTCAACCACGAGGAGGTCCTCCAGGCGGGCCGCGACTCGGCCACCCGGATGGGCACGCTGCTGGCCCAGGTGCTGGACCGCCTCTGATTTCCGGGGGCTCCGCCCCCGGACCCCCGCCGGGGCTCCGCCCCGGGCCCCGGGTTCCGCTGCGTGGTGGGTGCGGGTGGGTGCGCGGTCGGTGCGGTGGTGGGTGCCGGTGCGGGGCCTCCGGGGCGAGGTCCCGGACCGTATATTTACGGCGCCGCTGACGTGGAGCGTGAAGTGACCGTCGGACGATCGGCGCCACAAATACACGTCAGCGTCCGGAACCCCACCCCTGCGACCCCGCCCCTCCCGCCGTCGGCGGCCACCCGGCCCGAGGCCACGCACCGGCCCTCCCCACGCCGCCGCACCGGTCGGTGACGACCCGACGCCCTTCGACAGGAGGAGACGGCATCGCGCCCGGAACCGGACCGGAGGCCGCAAGCGCCAGCGGGGCCACTCCCACCCCCACCAGCACCACCCCACCGGCCGGTGGCCCCGTACTGCGGGCGCGGGGCGAGGCCGCCCACCGGGCGAACCGGGGCGAGGGTTGGGGCCACCGGCGGGGAGCCGCCGTACGACGGGCGCGGGACGGGGACCACTCCGCGAACCGGAACCGGACCGGAGCCCGGAGCCACCGGCGGGGAGCCGCCGCTCGACGGGAGGGGACGGGGCCGCACCCACCCCCGCCCAGCACCTGCCCCACCGGACCGAACCCCGGGGCCCCGCCAATGGCCGCCGTACCACCGGCGCGAGACGGGAGCCGCCCCGACCGGGCGAGCCGGGACCGGACCGGGGCCCGGAGCCCTGGGCCACGCGCCTGTAGTCGCCAACGATGCTGGAGGGGGCGGGGTCGCAGGGGTGGGGTCCTGGACGCTGACGTGTATTTGTGGCGCCGTGGACTTCCGGCCCACCTCACGTTCTACGGCAGCGGCGCCGTAAATATACGGTCCAGGGCCCCGCCCCGGAGGCCCCGCACCCGCACCCACCACCGAACCCCGGCGCACCACCCACAAAGCCGCACCACACAACAACAGACCGCACCCCCACCCAGGAGGCCCCCCAATGGCGCCCGACCTCATCGACCAGGCCAGCACCTGGCTGGCCGAGGACCCCGACCCCGACACCCGGGACGAGTTGCGCGCCCTGCTCGACGCGGCCAAGCGGGCCAAGCGGGCCGACGCGGCCGAGGGGGGCGACCCCGAGGCCGGGCGCGCGCTCGCCGAGCGTTTCTCCGGCACGCTTCAGTTCGGCACCGCGGGCCTCCGCGGCGAACTCGGCGCGGGCCCCATGCGGATGAACCGCGTCGTCGTCATCCGCGCCGCCGCCGGGCTGGCCGCGTACCTCGCACGGCAGCCGCAGCACGCCTCCGGCCTCGTCGTCATCGGCTACGACGCCCGCTACAAGAGCGCGGACTTCGCCCGCGACACGGCGGCCGTCATGACCGGCGCCGGTTTCCGCGCGGCGCTGCTGCCCCGGCCGCTGCCGACGCCGGTGCTGGCGTTCGCCATCCGTCATCTGGGGGCCGTCGCGGGGATCGAGGTGACGGCGAGCCACAATCCGCCGCGCGACAACGGCTACAAGGTGTACTTGGGCGACGGCTCGCAGATCGTTCCGCCCGCCGACGCGGAGATCGCGGCCGAGATCGCGGCGGTCGGCAGCCTGAACGACGTACCGCGGCCGGACACCGGCTGGGAGACGCTGGACGACGGCATCCTCGACGCGTACCTGGCCCGCACGGACGCCGTCCTGACCCCCGGCTCCGCGCGGGACGCCCGCGTCGTCTACACGCCCCTGCACGGCGTGGGCCGGGAAACGCTGACGGCCGCGTTCGCGCGGGCGGGCTTCCCGGCGCCCACGGTGGTTCCCGAGCAGGCGGATCCGGACCCGGCGTTCCCGACGGTGGCGTTCCCGAACCCGGAGGAGCCGGGGGCGATGGATCTGGCGTTCGCGACGGCCCGCGAGGCGGCGCCCGACATCGTCATCGCGAACGACCCGGACGCGGACCGCTGCGCGGTTGCGGTCCCCACGACCGGCACCGGCTCCGGCACCGGCTGGCGGATGCTCCGCGGCGACGAGGTCGGCGCGCTGCTCGCCACCCACCTCGTGCACAAGCGCGCCCGCGGCACCGTCGCGACGACGATCGTGTCCTCGTCGCTCCTGTCCCGCATCGCGGCCGACGCGGGCCTGCCGTACGCGGAGACGCTGACCGGCTTCAAGTGGCTGGCCCGGGTGGACGGTCTGCGGTACGCGTACGAGGAGGCGCTGGGCTACTGCGTGGACCCGGACGGGGTGCGCGACAAGGACGGGATCACGGCCGCGCTGCTGGTGGCGGAGCTGGCGTCGGAGCTGAAGGGGCAGGGGCGTACCCTCACCGACCTGCTGGACGACATCGCCGTCGCGCACGGCCTGCACGCCACGGACCAGTTGTCCGTACGGGTCGAGGATCTGTCCCTGATCGCGGCGGCGATGCGGCGGCTGCGCGAGCAGCCCCCGGCCGAACTGGCGGGTCTGGAGGTCGGCTCGGCCGAGGATCTGACCCGGGGCTCGGACGCGCTGCCCCCGACGGACGGCCTGCGCTATCAGCTCGCCGGGAGGGACACGGTCCGCTCGGCACGGGTGATCGTGCGCCCGAGCGGCACGGAGCCCAAGCTGAAGTGCTACCTGGAGGTGGTCGTGGACGTGCCCGCGGCCGAGCACCTGCCCCGGGCCCGGGCCACGGCGGAAACGGTTCTGGCGGCCCTGAAGAAGGACCTCTCGGCGGCGGCCGGGATCTAAGCCGTCGGTTCGTCCGGTACGAACGGCATGAACGGTACGAACCGGCTCAGCCGGTACGTCGTCGGCCGCGTCGAGCGCCCGCACAGCGTGTCCACGCGGACCGACGACCAGTCGACGGGTTCACGCCAGGCATGCCCGCACCGCCCTGAGAGCATCGGCCCTCAGATCAGCAGCATGATCACCAGCAGCACCGCCCCGGCCAGCGTCGGCGCGATGACCTCGAACGCCCAGCGCACCTCGGGCTCGCCCTGCGCGCCGTCGCGGCCCGCGTTGGACTCGGCCAGTTCGCGCAGGTCGTCCATGGTCTGGTCGGCCTGGGCGCGGCGGTCCGCCGTCGCGCCTGGGCCGGGCGTACGGCCGAGTGTCGTCGGCGACGCCGCCGCGCGGTTCTGCTGGCGGGCGGCGCGCTTGCGCTGGCGCAGCGAGACGGGGACGGCCCACAGCTGGTACGTCGCGCCGCCCGCCAGCACTTCGCTGGTGTAACTCGCGCGCAGGGTGTCGACGGAGGCCCAGGGGAGGGTGATGGTGCGGAAGGGGTTGCGTACGAGAAGCCGGTCCGCGCCCGCGTACACCGCCGGGCGCACGGTGAAGGCGATCACCACCGGCACCGCGAACAGCAGCCCGGCGAGGGCGAGCCACGGCGTCCGGCCCTCGCCGCGCAGGATGGCGTCGATGCCGAGCCAGCCGCCGAGTCCGAGCAGCAGCACGCCGCCCACGATGCCGCCCGGGGAGCGGTAGACGCGGTCGGCGTACGGGGTGGGCCCCCCATCGGGTCCCCCGTCGGGCTCGCCGTCGGGCTCCCCGTCGGGCTGCGGGGCGGGGGCGGGGTCGTCCGGGCTCGTCATGGGGCCGATTGTGCCCCACGGTTCGGGGCGTTGGGCCTCGGGATCAACACGGTACGAGTACGGATCGTGATCGGACCGGGGCCGGGCCCGATCACGGCCGGGGGGTGACATACCGCTACGCGCGTAGATATGCTCAGGTGGTGACCATGCCCACCACAGTTCCCGCATACGGCAAAGAGGCCGCGGAGCGACTGGCGTCGATGGCGGACGTGACCGCCACCGACAGCGCGCTGCGCCGCTTCCTGCACGGCCTGCCGGGCGTCGACGCGGTTGGCCTCCAGGCCCGTGCCGCGACCCTCGGCACCCGCTCGATCAAGACCACGGCGAAGGCGTACGCCATCGACCTGGCGATCTCGATGATCGACCTGACGACCCTGGAGGGCGCGGACACCCCGGGCAAGGTCCGGGCGCTGTGCGCGAAGGGGATCAACCCCGACCCCACCGACCGCACCGTCCCCGAGGTCGCGGCGATCTGCGTCTACGGCGACATGGTGGCGACCGCGAAGGAGGCCCTCCGGGGCAGCGGCATTCATGTGGCGGCCGTGGCGACCGCGTTCCCGTCCGGCCGGGCCGCGCTGCCGGTGAAGCTGGCCGACACCCGGGAGGCGGTGGCCGCCGGCGCGGACGAGATCGACATGGTGATCGACCGCGGGGCCTTCCTCTCCGGCCGCTATCGGGAGGTCTTCGAGGAGATCCGGCAGGTGAAGGAGGCGTGCGTCCGCCAGGACGGGAGCGCCGCGCACCTGAAGGTCATCTTCGAGACCGGCGAGCTCCAGACGTACGACAACGTGCGCCGCGCGTCCTGGCTGGCGATGCTCGCGGGCGCCGACTTCATCAAGACGTCCACCGGCAAGGTGTCCGTCAACGCCACGCCGCCGGTCACCCTGGTCCTCCTGGAGGCGGTCCGCGACTTCCGGGCCGCGACCGGGGTGCAGGTGGGGGTGAAGCCCGCGGGTGGCATCCGTACGTCGAAGGACGCCCTCAAGTACCTGGTGATGGTCAACGAGACGCTGGGCGAGGAGTGGCTGACCGCGGAGTGGTTCCGCTTCGGCGCGTCGAGTCTGCTGAACGATCTGCTGATGCAGCGCCAGAAGCTGAGCACCGGCCGGTACTCCGGTCCCGACTACGTGACGGTGGACTGATACGCCATGCCCGTTTTCGAGTACGCCCCCGCTCCCGAGTCCCGCGCGGTCGTCGACATCGCCCCGTCGTACGGGCTGTTCGTCGACGGCGAGTTCCGCGAGGCGGGCGACGGCAAGGTCTTCAAGACCCTCTCCCCCTCCTCCGAGGAGGTCCTCTCCGAGGTCGCCCAGGCCAACGCCGAGGACGTCGACCGCGCGGTGAAGGCCGCCCGTAAGGCGTTCGAGTCCTGGTCGGCGCTGCCCGGCGCCGAGCGCGCCAAGTACCTGTTCCGCATCGCGCGGATCATCCAGGAGCGCTCGCGGGAGCTGGCGGTCCTGGAGTCGCTGGACAACGGGAAGCCGATCCGCGAATCGCGGGACGCCGACCTGCCGCTGGTCGCCGCGCACTTCTTCTACTACGCGGGCTGGGCGGACAAGCTCGCGTACGCGGGCTATGGCGCCGATCCGCGCCCCTTGGGCGTGGCGGGCCAGGTCATCCCCTGGAACTTCCCCCTCCTGATGCTGGCGTGGAAGATCGCCCCGGCGCTGGCGACCGGCAACACGGTCGTGCTGAAGCCCGCCGAGACGACCCCCCTGAGCGCCCTCTTCTTCGCGGACATCTGCCGCCAGGCGGGCCTGCCCAAGGGCGTGGTCAACATCGTCACCGGCGACGGATCGACCGGCGCCGAGCTGGTCGCCCACCCCGGGATCGACAAGGTGGCCTTCACGGGGTCGACCGAGGTCGGCAAGGCGATCGCCCGCACGGTGGCCGGTACGAAGAAGAAGGTCACCCTGGAGCTGGGCGGCAAGGCCGCGAACATCGTCTTCGACGACGCGCCGATCGACCAGGCGGTCGAGGGCATCGTCGGCGGCATCTTCTTCAACCAGGGCCACGTCTGCTGCGCGGGCTCCCGCCTGCTGGTCCAGGAATCCATCCAGGACGAACTCCTCGACGCCCTCAAGCGCCGGATGCGCACCCTGCGCGTCGGCGACCCGCTGGACAAGAACACCGACATCGGCGCGATCAACTCCGCCGAGCAGCTGGCCCGTATCCGCGACCTGGCCGACGCGGGCGAGGCCGAGGGCGCCGAGCGCTGGGCCCCGGAGTGCGAACTGCCCAGCTCCGGCTACTGGTTCGCGCCCACCCTCTTCACCGGCGTCACCCAGGCCCACCGGATCGCCCGCGAGGAGATCTTCGGCCCGGTCCTGTCCGTGTTGACCTTCCGCACCCCCGACGAGGCCGTCGCCAAGGCGAACAACACCCCGTACGGCCTCTCGGCGGGCATCTGGACGGAGAAGGGCTCGCGCATCCTGGAGATGGCGAGCAAGCTGCGCGCCGGGGTGATCTGGTCCAACACGTTCAACAAGTTCGACCCCGCCTCGCCGTTCGGCGGCTACAAGGAGTCGGGCTACGGCCGCGAGGGCGGCCGCCACGGCCTGGAGGCATACCTCAATGTCTGAACGACTCTCCGTGCTCAAGACCTACAAGCTCTTCGTAGGCGGCAAGTTCCCGCGCTCCGAGAGCGGACGGGTGTACGAGGTGACCGACTCTCACGACCGGTGGCTGGCCAACGCCCCCCTGGCCTCCCGCAAGGACGCCCGCGACGCGGTGACCGCCGCGCGCAAGGCGTTCGGCGGCTGGTCCGGCGCCACCGCCTACAACCGCGGCCAGATCCTGTACCGCATCGCCGAGATGCTGGAGGGCCGCCGCGACCAGTTCGCGGCCGAGGTCTCGGCCGCCGAGGCGCTGTCCAAGCCCAAGGCCACCGCGGCGGTCGACGCGGCGATCGACCGCTGGGTCTGGTACGCGGGCTGGTCCGACAAGGTCGCCCAGATCGCGGGCTCCGCCAACCCCGTCGCCGGGCCGTACTTCAACCTCTCCACCCCCGAGCCGACGGGCGTCGTGGCGCTCCTCGCCCCCCAGGACTCCTCCTTCCTGGGCCTGATCTCGGTCCTCGCCCCGGCGATCGTCACCGGCAACACGACCGTCGTGGTAGCCGCCGAGCGCGCCCCGCTCCCCGCCCTCTCCCTCGCCGAGGTCCTGGCCACCTCCGACCTCCCGGGCGGCGTGGTCAACATCCTCTCGGGCCGCACCCCCGAACTGGCCACCCCGCTCGCCGCCCACCAGGACGTCAACGCGATCGACCTGGCAGGCGCGGACCCGGCCCTCGCGACCGACCTGGAGAGGTCCGCCGCGGACAACCTCAAGCGCGTGGTCCGTCCACACCCTGTGGACTGGACGGCCGACCCCGGCACCGACCGCCTCCTCTCCTTCCTGGAAACGAAAACGGTCTGGCACCCCATGGGCGTCTGAGCCCGGGGGGCTGGGATGGCGCCCTAAAGGATCATGCAGGTAGTGGTGGCGTGGGCGATCAGGTTGCCCTGGTCGTCCAACACCTTGCCCTCGGCGGTCGCGGTGCGGCGGCCCGCGTGGATGACGGTGCCTTCGGCGGTGAGGGTCTGTCCGTCCGTGCGGGCGGCGCGGATGTAGTTGACCTTGAGTTCGAGGGTGGTGTAGCTCGTGCCGGCCGGGAGGGTGGTGTGGACGGCACAGGCCATGGCGGAGTCGAGGAGGGTGGCGGCGATGCCGCCGTGGACGGTGCCGAGGGGGTTGGCGAAGTCGGGGCGGGTGTCGAGGGAGATGACGATGCGGCCGTGCTCGACCTCGTCGAAGCGCATGCCGAGCAGGCGGCCGATGGACGGGATGTCGGTGGGGCGTTCTGTCTGCACCCAGCGCATCAGTTCCAGACCGGTCATGGCTGCGAGGTCGGTGGTGGTCATGGTCGTTCTCCTTGGTGGTGCCGGGTGCGCGGGCATCGGTGCGGTGCTGGTCAGCCGAGCGGGGTGGCGGTGTCGCGCAGGGTGGCCAGGGTCGGGGCGTACATGCGGGCCTTGATGGTGCCGAGGGTGTCGCCGGTCTTGTTCACCTGGGCCTGGGCGATCGCGATGGCGGTGGAGCGCACGGCGTCCTCGGCGACCGCCTGGTCGACGATGCCGACGGCCGCGGCGTCGGACCCGCCGTAGCGGCGGGCGGTGACCATGGCCTCGTGCGCGGTCTGTGGTGTCAGCCGGGACTGGATGAGGGCGGACATGCCGGGGGTGAAGGGGATGTTGATGTCCGCTTCGGGCAGGCACCAGTAGCCGCGGTCGGCGCGCATGACGCGGAAGTCGTGGGCCAGGGAGAACATCGCGCCCGCGGCGAACGTGTGGCCCTGGAGCGCGGCCACCGTGATGACCGGCAGCGACAGCATCCGCGCGAACAGCTCGTGGACGGAGACGACGTAGTCCTGGTGCTGGTCGGCGTGGGCGAACAGCCAGTCCAGGTCGAGCCCGTTGGAGTAGAACTTGCCCGTGGCGGCGGTGACCAGAGCGCGGGGGCCTTCCGCCTTCTCCACCTCGTCCAGGGCGGCACCGACGGCGGCGATCCAGTCGGGGTGGAAGCGGTTCTCGCCGTCTCCCAGATCGAGGACGAAGACGTTTTCCTGACGGTCGAGCGAGGGCATGACGACTCCTTCGAACTGCGCGGGGATGGCCTTGAGCAGCAGGTCGTGGATCTCGGCGGCGGCAGCCTCCAGCGGAGCGGTGCTCCGTTCGGCCCGGCACATGATCACCGCGCCTTCGACCGCCGCGATGATGAAGGCGCCGAGGCGTCGGCCGCGCTCCTCGGTCAGACCGTGCCGGACGAGCAGTTCGGCGAGGGCTTCCCGCCAGCGGGCGAAGACGGCGGCGGCGGAGCGGGCCAGCTGAGGTGCGTCGTCGTTGGTCTCCACGGCGACCGCCACGATCGGGCAGCCCGCCCGGAAGCCGCTGTCCACCAGCCGGTCGCGCCACAACGCGAAGAACGCGTCGACTGCCTCCACCGGATCATCGGCCTGCGTGGCGGCGTCGATCAGTCCCGCGATGACGTCGCCCGCCAGCGCCACCGCCTCGTCGATGAGCTGCGTCCGCCCGCCGGGAAAGTGGTGATACACCGAGCCCCGCGGGGCCCCGCTGTGGACGAGCACCCGGTCGATACTGGTCGCGCTCGCGCCGTACTCGCGCAGCAGGGCAGCAGCGCTGAGGACCATCCGGTCACGGCTGTCACTCCTGCGCGGACTCACCGCTCACCACCCTCCGAGCTACCTGCCGGTAACTTATGGTGTGCGGCATAGAACCCGCAAGAGGGGTCCAGCGATCCGTCCGAAGGCAGGCCCGCGCGCTCATGGGCGAGGAGGCCGACTTCGTTCCGTGTATCCCTCGCGCAGTGGGCCGCCGAGCAGGGCGAGCACCTGCTCGGCCGCCGCCGCCAAGGGGGCGGGATCGCCGTCTTCGGCCACGGTTCGGTGGCCGTCCAGCAGGGCGCCGCCCCGCGCCGGGTCGGCGCCGAGCAGTCTGCGGGGGAGCCATTTGCCGATGCCGGTCCACGCGGCGTGGTGGTCGGTGAGCAGGTGCGCGGCCTCGCGCAGGGTGGCGTCGGCGAGGGAGAGCTGTTCGATCGCGCCCAGGGCGTCCGGACAGCGGCTCGTGACCAGCCGCAGTGCCTGCGCCACCGGGTCTGCTTGCCGCTTCATCGGCGCACATCCCGCCGGTACGACAGGCCGGGGCGGCCGTCGAGCCTCGTCTCGCCGACGACGGTGAAGCCGGTGCGGATGAGTACGGCCCGTGATGCCGCGTTGTCGAGGGTGGTCGCGGCCCGCAGCGTGGTCAGCCCGTAGCTGTCGGCGGCACGGTCGCACATCGTCCGCACGGCCCCGGTGGCCAACCCCCGGCCCGCGGCACGCTCGGCGATCCGATATCCGAGTTCGGCGCCGCCGTCCGCCACATCCACGAGGTTGATCCGCCCCAGCACCTCGCCCTCGGCGCCGACCAGCAGGTGGAAGTAGCAGAGACCGGCCTCCTGCTCGGCGAGCAGGGCGCGGAGGCGCTCGTCGAAGCGGTGGAAGAAGTCGTCGCCCCGGTCGGGGATGGACGCGGCGAAGTAGGCACGGTTCTCCCGCTCGAACGCGAGGAGCGCGGGGGCGTGGTCCGGGCGGAGCAGCTGTAACTCGGGCATGGAGGGACTGTACGCAACGCCGTGCGCGGCCACGGCGCCCCAAGGGTGCCTCCTCGCCCACACACTCATGGGCGAGGAGGCTCCTTTCAATACCGCTCCCGACCACCGGAATACCGGACCGGCTCCCGGCACCCCGGCGCATCCCCGGGCAACGGCTCACCGTCAAGCGCGTAGCACAGAGCCGCGTGCAACTGCTCCGCCTCCAGCCCAGTCAGCACAAGCGTGACGGGCGCGGCCTGCCCGGGACGGACGGCCCAAAGCGGCAGCTCAAAGCGCCCGTCCCGGCCACGGCGCAGACCGCGCCCCGGTACGGGCCCGGCGCGCACCTCATCCTCGTAGGCGCTCATTCGCCCACCCCCAGCCGCCCGCCCCGGCTCTCGGCGACCCGTAGCGCATCCCGCAACGCCTCACACAGGCACTTGACCAGGAACCGCAGCTCCCGGACACGCACCCGCCGTTCGTCGACCATCGCGCCCACATGCCCCAGGAGTTCGGTCCCCGCCTTGAGCTGCACGGCCTCCATCTCATCGGCAAGCCGCGACAACGGACCGTCGCCGTCCTCGTCCGCCACGAGATAGCACCGCTTTCCTTCCGTTCCCGGCCAGGGCAACAGCCGGGGCCGCACGCTCACCTGATCACCACCACGCCGTGCGGCGGACACAGCAGTACGACGCGGGGGCGAGGCTCCTCCACCGGTCCGCTCTGCATGTCTGCAATCGGCCCGCCCTTCTTGGCGGGCAGCACCAGCCGTAACAGCCATTCCATGGACCGAGCGGTCATCTTCCGCACAGTGGCCTCCTCTTGCCGGTCACGAGGTTCCTCTTGACCGGCAAGCGTCACCGTTCATACGGCCGGGCGTTAGCCCATCATGGGTAGACCCACCGTGGTCGGGAGGAGAGCATCACGTGACGCCACCCACCGCATTAGCGCCCCGCGTACTCGAACGCGACGACGTACGGAGCGCACTCGCCGAACGGGACTTCGGCACGGTGTTTCGGCTGGCCCGGAAGTGGGGCGGCATCAGCTACAACCAGATCGGCGAGGCGTGCGGCATCAAGTCCGAACGCGTGGGAACCGTTGCCCGCGACGATGCGCGCATCACCTCCCTGGCCAAAATCGAGGAGATCGCGGACGCCTTGCGCATTCCCGGCGCGATGATCGGGCTGGCCGCGCGCCCTTGGGAGGCGTCCCCCGCGCCGAGCGCGGCTGCTCCGGCATTGAGGCGCCCCGACACCTCGGGCATGCTGACCCCAGAGCCCGCGCTGTGGGAGGTCGCAGAATTGGCACGCCGCACGCACGCCACCGATGTGGGACCGGCAGATCTGGAAATGATCGCCGAGGGGATCGACCAGCTGTGCCGCGCCTATCCGTTCATGCCCGCCGATCAACTCCACCACCAGACGCGTGCGGGCATCCGCCACGTCACCGACATGCTCCAGGGCCGCACCACCCTGGCCCAGCACCGGGAACTCCTCGTCTCCACAGGCTGGTTATTTCTCCTCGGCGGCTGCCTCGAATACGACATGGGTCAGCGCCAGGCCGCGGAGCTGAGCCGCGCCGCGGCGCTGCGTATCGGGCAGGAGGCCGGGCATGGCGAGATCACGGCGTGGTCGTGGGAACTCGGGGCATGGTTCGCCCTGACCCAGGGGCGGTACGCGGACGTGATCGACTGCGTGAACGCGGGGCACCGTTCCGACTCGACGCACAGCATCGGCGTACAGCTCTACGCCCAGAGCGCCAAGGCGTACGCCCGGATGGGCGACGCACGGCAGGTCCGCGCCACGCTCGACGCGGGCCGGGCCCGCCTGGAGCGGCTGCCCCGGCCGGAACACCGCGAGCACCACTTCGTCATCGACCCCGACAAGTGGGACTTCTACGAGATGGACGCGTACCGCCTGCTCGGCGACGACGAGCGCGCGGCCACTCACGCGCAGGAGGTCGTCCGGCTGGGCACCGCCCCGGACGGTACGGAGATCTCCCCCATGCGCATCGCCGAAGCCCGCCTCACCCTCGGCGTCACCGCCGCCCGCTCCGGCGAGCTGGAGGAGGCCGTCTCGATCGGGGGCCGCGCGCTGGAGACTTCGCGGAGGTCCCTTCCGTCGCTGCTGATGGTCGCCGGAGAACTCACCGGCGAACTGGAGCAGCGATACCCCCACGAGCCGCTGTCCCGGGACTTCCGCGCACACGTGACCCACATCTCCGCAGGCGGTGCGCAGCCGCCCCTTGAAGCCCAGTAGGCCATGCACGAGTTCACTCCGGCATCGGGTGGCCCGTCTCCAGCAGGGTCTTGAGGTTGGACAGCACGACGGCCCAGCCCTCGTTGACCTGTTGCCGCATGTCGGTGCGCGGGTCGGTGCTGTGCACGGTCAGCTTCACCTGGGCGCCGCCCGTCTCTTCGAGGTGGAAGTCGGCGGTGGCGCTGCGGGGGTCCGGGGTGGGGTTGTCGGGGGTGGGGATGAAGCCGACGGTGTACGTGAGGCGGCTCGGCGGGTCGGCATCGATCACCTCTCCGCGCATGAACGGGGCGTCCGCGCCGGCGAATCGGTGGGTGACGGGAGACCCGGGCTGCCAGTCGGACTCGACGGCCACGGCGCCTTCGCCGGAGCCCCACCAGCGCCGGGTGAACTCGGGGTCGGTCAGGGCCTTCCAGAGTTCTTCGCGGGTGGTGGCGATGTAGATGGTGTAGACGAAGTCGGGGCCGGGCGGGGGCGTGTCGTCGGTCATGGTTCTCTCCTCCAGTGCGCTCTTGAGCGAGGTGAGGGCGCCGAGGCGGGCGTGCTCGTACTGGCTGATCCAGCGTTCGTGGATGAGCTGGATGGGCACCGGATTGAGGTAGTGCAGCTTCTCCCGGCCCCTGCGGACCGTGCTCACCAGATGGGCGCCTTCGAGGACGGCCAGATGCTTGGAGACGGCCTGCCGGGTCATGTCGAGGTCTTCGCACAGGCCCTTGAGGGTCTGGCCGTTGCGCTCGCGCAGCCGGTCGAGGACGCGTCGGCGCGTCGCGTCGCCGAGCGCCTTCAGCACCTGGTCCAGGTCCATGGTCACGTCAGGAAAATAGGCAACCATATGGTTGCCTGTCAAGAATGGCCGGAGCGATCCCATGGGTTCATGCGGGGGTGGGGAATGGTTCAGACTGGTGTTCCGTGACCCTTCATCCCGCCTCCGCGCGCGTCGTCCTGCTCACCGGGCCCTCCGGCTCGGGAAAGTCGTCCCTCGCGGCCCGCACCGGGCTGCCCGTGCTGAACCTCGACGACTTCTACAAGGAGGGGGACGATCCGACGCTCCCGCAGCTCGCCGGGGGTGAAGGGGCCGACTGGGACTCGCCGTTGTCGTGGGACGCGGATGCGGCGGTGGGAGCGGTCGAGGGGTTGTGCCGTACGGGGCGGACGACCGTGCCGGTGTACGACATCGCGTCCAGCTCCCGGGTGGGCGAGGAGCCGATGGACATCGGGCGGGCGCCGCTGTTCGTGGCGGAGGGGATCTTCGCGGCGGACATCATCGACCGGTGCCGGGCGCAGGGATTGCTGGCGGACGCGATCTGTCTGCGGGGGCGGCCCTCGACCACGTTCCGGCGGCGGCTGGTGCGCGATCTGCGGGAGGGGCGCAAGTCGGCGCCGTATTTGGTGCGCAGGGGCTGGCGGCTGATGCGGTCGGAGCGCGGCATCGTGGAGCGGCAGACGGCGCTGGGCGCGCACGCGTGCGGCCGGGACGCAGCCTTGGAGCGGATAGCGGCGGCGGGCGCGGCGGATCGCGCCCCCGAGGGCGCACGGACGTAAAGGCGCCTGAAGGGACACGCGAAACGGCGGAGCGCCGCGCAATTGCGGCGCTCCGCCGTGGCATTCAGCCCGCAGCCGGATAAGGCCACCGAAAGGAGCTGTTTACCAGGGGTACATGACGACCCAGCTGCCCTGCTTGACACACTTGAATCCGTCCAGCTGACCCTGCTGCGCCGCCTTGTTGCCCAGCGTCTGGCACTCGAGGAAGGAGTGCGTGTAGTGCGGCAGGAGGTTGGTCTCGGCGGAGGCCGTGCCCGCCGAGACGAGGGGCAGGGCGAGGGCCGCCGTGACGACGCCGGCCGCGGCGAGCGCCTTTGCCCGTCGGGTCTTCTTCATTCGACTCTCCAATTGAGCGCGGGATACACAATTGAGTCATTCCCGCCCCTGCCCGACCACGCTTTTCGCAACGAGATTCCACTGCCGGAATGCGGGCCGACCGGGGCGACGCGGAAGACAGTAGCAGCGCGCTTTACACCGCGAGTGGGGACATCGGAGAGACTAGGGAAATCAAAGAAATGCCGCGCTTTTTGGAACCGGAACTCCCCCGATACGCTCAGGCGCTGCGCGCCGTGCGGGCCAGGAGGGTGATCGCGGTGGCGTTGAGCACGGCTGCCACCGTGACCAGGCCGAAGTAGGAGCCCTCGGTGCCCTCCGGGAGGAGGACGAAGAGCAGGCTGGCCGGTGCCGTGAACAGGGCGGGCACGACCGCCGCGAACGAGGCGTCGTCGTACGGGAAGAAGCTGGCGTCCATCCAGGCCCAGGCCAGCAGTGCGAAGACCACGGCGAGATAGCCGCGGGACAGCCAGTCACCCGCGACCACATCGAGGACGCGTCGCAGGACGTCGCGTGTTTTCATGCGGATCAGCCTGCCGAAACGGGCGATACGGGGGCATGAGTATCCGTACTCAAACCGCTCCGTACGAGCGCACGCGCGAACGAGCCCGGACAGACCGTTCCTACAGACTGAGCGGAGGTGAGTCCTGATGCCAGAACCCACGCTCAGCCGCATGCCCCGAACGGTGTTGGGCATGCTGGTCGCCCGCTTTCGCTCCGCTGCCGGGCGGCACGGATCTCGTCCGTGGTCCGGGAATGCGGGGGCGGGGTCCCTCACGCCGTCGGGCATCCGGTCGGGCCTGGACGGTCCGATGCCCCGCGCGATCGCTCCGGTCGTGCGGGGGCGGTGCCGTCCGTCGCCGGATCGGATGCCCGAGGGCGCGTCGCCCGATCGCGATGCTCGCCGCATCGTGCCGGGAAACCTTGCGCTTGCTGGTGCTCAGGGGCTGCTGCCAGTGCTGGGCGCCCCACCGGGAGGTGTAGGCCGGATCGACCGCGACGATCGCGATGTCCTGCTCGGCGGCCATCGCCACCAGTCGCGCCTTCAGCTTCGCGGTGGGAAAGCGGGAGATCAGGCGGCGGAAGCGCTTGTTGCGGCCGTACTTCTCCCGGCACCGGCCGTCGGTGAAGTCCAGGTCCTCGACCGCGATCGCCCCCGCCCCGGTGGCCCGAGTGTGGTGCAGCAGCCGGGTCAGGGCGTGCCGGATCTGCGCATCCCGGTGCTGGGCGCTACCCGCCAGGTCGTAAAAGAAGCGGCGGGGTTCACCGACCGGGTTGCCGTGCCGGTCCAGGCGCCAGGCGGCCAGGTGATCGTCGTTCATGTCGACGGCAACCACACCCCGGGCCAGCGCGGCTTCCAAGGGCAGGACGAAGGCGGGGGTGCGCTGCCAGGAGGCGGTCACATACCAGCGGCCCCGGAGCACATCGTGGTGGATGCGGTAGGCCACCGCCCGGTTGTTCGTGATCCGGTCCAGCCACTCCTCACGCCGGTGGCGGAACACCACAGTAGCGTCCAGCACATACCGGCCGTGCGGTGCGTTGGCCAGACGGGCCAGCGCGGCCGGGAGTTTGATCGAGAGCCGTCCGGTGGCGGTGATGCGAATGGTTTCGTTGCCCAAGCCCTTGCCGGACTCGCCGTCCGCGGCCAGGAACATCCGCGCCGCTCGCCACTGCTCCCGCCACGCCCGCTCGCTCAGTCCGGCCTGGTCCAAGTGGTGGCGCAGGCGCGCGAGTCTCTTCCCGCCGCGCACCACCCGCACGCGACCCGCCGCCCAGTCCGCCTCCACCCCGGCCAGCCGACCCCGCAGCGCGTGCACGCGACGGGACTTGGCATGCCACTCGGCCCGCGAGTCGTAGCCGCGCGGCAGCCCTTCCCGCTTGTCCGCCTTCGCGCCCAGTGGACGGGCCAGCCGCTCCTGGATCGAGGCGATCTGCTTGCGCAGCCACGCCACCTCAGCTGTCTGCCCGCGCCGGGCCAAGGCCCACTGATCGTGGGTGGCCTTGGTGATACTGCCCGCCCACCGCGCCGACGAGACCCCCGTCAGCTCCCGCTTGCGCACCGCCCAGGTCTGACCGCCGTGCTCCAGGCCCTGCCGGGAACGCACCACGAAATCACCCGCGGCCAGCCCGCCGAGGAACACCCCCACCTCGGCCAGTACCGCCGTATCGGTGTCCGACACGCGTAACCGGGCGCGGATGGCCGTCCCCGTTGGGCCGGGCACCACGAACGGCGCCGCCACCTCCCGCACCCCGCCCAAACCCCTCGCCCCCAGCCGCCATCGAAGACCCTCTCGCCCCGTCCAACGACCTCCACCCGCAGAGGTCACGCATTCGACAGGCGCACTTTCGTTCCCTTGGATCCGAGGCCCGCACGCACGTCGCGGGCCCAGACAGCCTCCCCGGCCGTCCGGACCCGCTCACCCCCGTTGGGATCCCCCGATCCCGTTTCCCCGTTACCCCCCGATTTCCCCCGTTTCTCCCTATTCCCCGTTTCCCCTTGCTCCCGGCGCTCCCCCGAGCACCGGCCCCCGTTTTCCCCTTGCCCTCAGGCGACGAGTTCGCCGAAGGACTCTTCCTCGTCACGGCCGAAGCTGAGGGTGTCGTCCTCGCGCATCCGGCGCAGTGAACGCCAGATGCTGCTCTTGACCGTTCCGACACTTATGTTGAGTATGTCCGCGATCTCCGGGTCCGTCCGGCCCTCGTAGTACCGCAGCACCAGCATCGTGCGCTGGAGTTCGGGGAGCCGGGCCAGGGCCTGCCAGAGCACGGCGCGCAGTTCGGTGCCGCGCATCGCGTCCTGGTCGCCGACCGTCTCCGGCAGCTCCTCCGTCGGGTACTCGTTGAGCTTGCGCCGACGCCAGGCGCTGATGTGCAGGTTGGTCATGGTGCGGCGCAGATAGCCGCCGACCGCGGCCTTGTCGCTGATCCGGTCCCAGGCCCGGTAGGTCGAGAACAGCGCGCTCTGGAGCAGGTCCTCGGCCTCGAACCGATCGCCGGTCAGGTGGTAGGCGGTTGCGTACAGGGAGGCGCGGCGCTCCTGGACGTACGCGGTGAATTCCGCTTCCGCCCCGCTCTGCGTGCGCCGCTCCCCCTCTGCCTCCCTGTACGAGCTGCCCCCGTGATCCCCCCCGGGACCCCCGTTCCCCCCGGGGCCCTCCCCGGCCCCCGAGTTCGCGTCAATGGCCACCATGTACGGCGGCCGCTGACGCCCGGTGCCGCGAGCGCACCCCCGCCCGCTCACGGCACCGGACTTCTCTCCGCTCCGGCCGGCGTCGTGGAGACGCGTGCGAATGACTGCGCTGTTGTGGGTGTAGTGCAGTGTGCTCATGTCGCGCCCCCCGTCGGTGGAGCCTGCTCGGTCGTCTGCTGGCTGCCCGGCCGCTCGTTCCGGCCGGTGCACAGAAGACTTTGCCGAACCAGTTTCATGGCGCTGTCTGCCGACTGTCACAGGCTCGTCACAGGCGATCAAGCTGTTGAATACCCGACGGTCGAACTACAGGCCCCTTGTAGGCCAGAATGACCAACGTGCCTTTCCTGTTGCTGATCGAGGACGACGACGCCATCCGCACGGCCCTCGAACTCTCCCTGTCCCGCCAGGGCCACCGTGTGGCGACCGCGGCGACGGGTGAGGACGGTCTGAAGCTGCTGCGCGAGCAGCGGCCGGATCTGATCGTGCTGGATGTGATGCTGCCCGGGATCGACGGCTTCGAGGTGTGCCGCCGTATCCGCCGCACCGACCAGTTGCCGATCATTCTGCTGACGGCCCGCAACGACGACATCGACGTGGTCGTGGGGCTGGAGTCGGGCGCGGACGACTATGTGGTGAAGCCCGTGCAGGGGCGGGTGCTGGACGCCCGTATCCGCGCGGTGCTGCGCCGCGGCGAACGGGAGGCGAACGACGCGGCGTCCTTCGGCAGCCTGGTGATCGACCGGGCCGCCATGACGGTGACCAAGAACGGCGAGGATCTTCAGCTCACCCCCACCGAGCTGCGGCTTCTGCTGGAGCTGAGCCGGCGGCCGGGGCAGGCGCTGTCGCGGCAGCAGCTGCTGCGACTGGTGTGGGAGCACGACTATCTGGGTGACTCCCGGCTGGTGGACGCGTGCGTTCAGCGGCTGCGCGCCAAGGTGGAGGACGTGCCGTCGTCGCCGACGCTGATCCGCACGGTGCGTGGGGTCGGGTACCGGTTGGACGCTCCGGCGTGAGGGTCGCGGCCGCGTACGCCGGTGCGCACGGGTGGGGCGGAGAGTCGCGGAATTGAGCGGTGTGAGCGAGGAGCCCGGCCGGGCGCGGGGCTGGGCCGCGGGGATTCTGCGGTGGCTCAGCCTGAGGCTGCGGCTGATGCTGGTCTTCGGTCTGGTGGCGCTGGCGGCCGCGGCGTCCGCGTCGGCGATCGCGTACTGGCTGAACCGTGACGCGGTGCTGACGCGCACCCAGGACGCGGCGCTGGACGAGTTCCGCAAGGCGCTGAAGGACGACACCGATCCGCTGCCGGTCACGCCGACCTGTCCCGAGCTTCAGGACGCGGCGGACCGCATGGCGGACAACACGCAGAAGTACGAGGTGCTGCTGGTCACCCGGACCCGGGGCAGCGGCGGCTGTACGGCGGCCTCGGCGCCGGATCTGTTCACCATGAAGGCCGTGCCGGGGGTGCTGCGGAGCGCGGTGGACGAGCGGCGCGCCGCCGAAGGGTCGCAGGCCGCCCCGTACCACCTCTACTGGCAGCGGATCACGCTGGACGGCACCCCGTACCTGGTGGGCGGGGCGAAGGTGAACGGGGGCGGGCCGACCGGCTACATGCTCAAGTCCCTGGACACCGAGCGCCAGGACCTGAACTCGCTCGCCTGGTCGCTGGGCATCGCCACCGCCCTGGCGCTGATCGGCTCCGCGCTGCTCGCGCAGGCGGCCGCGGCCACCGTGCTGCGGCCGGTGCAGCGGCTGGGCGAGGCGGCGAACCGGCTGGGCGAGGGGCATCTCGACACCCGGCTCCAGGTCTCCGGCTCGGACGAGCTGGCCAATCTGTCGCACACCTTCAACCGGGCCGCGGAGCGGCTCCAGAAGCGGGTGGCGGAGCTGAGCGCGCGGGAGGCGTCCAGCCGTCGCTTCGTCGCGGACATGTCGCACGAGCTGCGGACCCCGCTCACCGCGATCACGGCCGTCACCGAGGTGCTGGAGGAGGAGGCCGACGCGCTCGACCCGATGATCGCCCCGGCGGTGCAGCTGGTGGTCAGCGAGACCCGACGGCTGAACGACCTGGTGGAGAACCTGATGGAGGTGACCCGCTTCGACGCGGGCACCGCCCGGCTGGTGCTCGACGACGTCGATGTCGCGGACCAGGTGACGGCGTGCATCGACGCGCGCGCCTGGCTGGACGCGGTGGAGCTGGACGCGGCGCGCGGGATCGTGGCCCGGCTGGACCCGCGGCGGCTGGACGTCATCCTGGCGAACCTGATCGGGAACGCGCTCAAGCACGGGGGCTCCCCCGTGCGGGTGTCCGTGGTGCCCGAAGGTCCGGAAGACGGGGATCTGCTGATCAAGGTGCGGGACCACGGTCCGGGCATTCCGGAGGACGTGCTGCCGCATGTCTTCGACCGCTTCTACAAGGCGAGCGCCTCCCGGCCCCGCTCGGAGGGCAGCGGGCTGGGGCTGTCGATCGCGATGGAGAACGCGCACATCCACGGCGGTGACATCAGCGCCGCGAACTCGCCGGAGGGCGGGGCCGTCTTCACCCTGCGGCTGCCCATGGACGCCTCGCGCCTCGCCTCGATCGAGGACCGGGAGGGCAAGGATCGGAAGCGCGAGCCCGGCAAGGATGACGACGGTGCCGAGGGCAGCCGTAAGAACGAAGGGGGCGCGCCATGAGCCCGCGAGCGACCCGGCGGCCCGCCGCCCTGCTGCTGACCGTCGTGGTCGCGCTGCTGGCGGCAGGGTGCGGCATACGCGGCACCTCGGTGCCGGTGGACGCCGGGGCCGCGCCGTCGCGCGCGTCGTGCCGGGCGCCGGAGACGGGGCGGGCCGCCGAGGGGGCGGGCCGGGTGTCCGTACGGATCTACCTGCTGTGCACCTCACGGATCCTGTCGGTGAACCGGAACGCGCAGCTGTCGGAGAAGAAGGCGCCGATCGAGCGGGTGGAGGCGGCCCGGTCGCTGCTGGAGCAGCTGCGGCAGCCGCCCTCGGCGTCCGAGTCCTCGGCCGGGTTCTCCACCGCGGTGGAGGACTGGGTCTCGGTCGCCGGTCCGGCGAAGGGCGACCCGGACGGGGCGTTGCGGCTGAACCGGCCGCCGGAGGAGCTGCCGTCGTACGCGCTCGCGCAGATCATCTGCACGTTCGCGGGCTCGGCGGCGGCGGACGAGGAGCACAAGGTGGTGCTCGGCGGTCCGGACAGCGACCGGGACCCGCTGAAGCGGTACGAGTGCACCGAGGAGATGCGGAGCCGTCCGGAGGTCGCGGTGAACTCCGGGGTGCTGGTGTCCTGACGGGGTGCTGGTGTCCTGACCGGGTGCGGGTGTCCTGAGACGCCGCTGGTGTCCTGACCGGCGGACTGACCGATTCCCTGTGGTTCGCCGCCTGTTCCCGGACCGTTTCCCGTGACGATCCAGTAACCGACCAGTCGGTAACCCGTTACTGACCAGCGCGGCGCGCGCGGAACCGCGAGCCCGGCCGGTCGCGTCCTGAGATACGTGCAGGGTCGTTTCGGCCGCCGGGCCGCCTTCCGCTACCGCGCCGCGGGTTTCGTTCTCCTCGTCGCTCACCTTGCGTTCGTCTGCTGGCTGACCCTGCGCCCGCTGACCGTGCCGTGGGTGACGGCCGAGACCCTGGAACCGCTGGGCGCCATCCGCGCCGATCTGGCGCTCACCCCGTGGGCCGCGGCCCGTTCCATCGGCGGGGGGCTGCTGCTGCTCGCGCCGCTCGGGGTGCTGCTGCCGCTGGCCGGGGGCCGGGTGGACGCATACCCGTTCGCCTCGTTCGTGCGGACGACCTTCACCGGGGCGATGACGGCCATGGCGATCGCCCTGCTGCGCAGCGAGGTGACCGGCCAGATCGTGAGCGTGGACGCGCTGCTGCTGAACACCCTCGGGGTCGCGCTCGCGCATCTGCTGGTGGTGCCCGCCGTACGGACCCTGGTCCGCCGCCGGGCCGACCGGGTCGGGGGCGCCGCCCTCCCCCGGGAGGAGAGCGGCCGGACGGTGACCCCGACGATGACCAGGGTCGGCTTCGCCCCCTGGAGCGACGCCTCGTCCGGCTCGCGGACCTAGCGTAGAGGTATCAACTCGGGCAAGACGCACCGAGACGGTACGAACCCGATACGCCGAGGAGCCGCCATCATGGCCGCCGCACTGGTACGCCCCCGCAACCACAAGATGATCGCCGGTGTCTGCGCCGGGCTGGCCCGCCGGTTCGGGACGACCCCGACCACGATGCGGGTGATCTTCCTGGTCTCCTGTCTGCTGCCGGGACCGCAGTTCCTGCTCTATATCGCGCTGTGGATCCTCCTACCGGCGGAGGACTCCTACCGCGAGGCCTGGTGACGGCAGTCCGCCGCTGACGACGCGGCCGGGCCGCACACCCGAGGCGGGTGTGCGGCCCGGCCGGGTGCCGGACGGAGGATCAGCCCAGTCGCATGAGGTTGTTGGTCGGCAGGTTCTTGAGCCCGCCGAGCCCGCTGAGGTTGCCCAGCAGGCCCTGCGCCTCGGGCTGGCTGGGCCGGTTGGCGGCGGGGGCGGCGGGCTTGCCGGGGGCCGCCTTGCCGGGGAGTGCTTGCGGGGCGGCGACGCCGACGCCCTGGCCGCCGACGCCGGCTGACGCGCCGTGGCCGTGGGGGCCGGGGGCGCCGGCCGCGGACGCGACGCCGCCTCCGGCCACGAGGGCGGCAGCGCCGAGGGCCATCACGCCGAGGGTCTTGAGGGTTCCCTGCTTCATCAGAAATCTGTCCTTGCAGACGGGGGGCTTGACCGATACGGAAACGTAGCCCTGGCTTTCGGACGCCCGCAAACAGGGAAAAGCGGCCACTGAACGGCCACTGAACCCTTTCCCCGGCCTTTTCTTCCGTCCGTACGATCAGCTGCCCTCGACCGCAGAATCCCTGGTCACAGGGGTGGTCGAGCCCACCTGCCGGAACAGCCATTCGGACTTCAATTCAGCATACCCAGGCTTGATCACGTCATTGATCATCGCCAGACGTTCACCGAAAGGAATGAAGGCCGACTTCATCGCATTAACGGTGAACCACTGCATGTCGTCCAGCGTGTACTGGAACGTCGAGACCAGGTGCTGGAATTCGACGCTCATGCTCGTACCGCTCATCAGACGATTATCCGTATTCACGGTGGCCCGGAAATGCAGGCGGCGCAGCAGCCCGATGGGGTGGTCGGCGTACGAGGTGGCCGCACCCGTCTGGAGGTTGGAGGTCGGGCACAGCTCCAGCGGGATGCGCTTGTCCCGGACGTACGAGGCGAGGCGGCCCAGCGTGATGGAGCCGTCGTCGGCGATCTCGATGTCGTCGATGATGCGCACCCCGTGGCCCAGCCGGTCGGCGCCGCACCACTGGAGCGCCTGCCAGATGGAGGGCAGCCCGAACGCCTCGCCCGCGTGGATCGTGAAGTGGTTGTTCTCCCGCTTCAGGTATTCGAAGGCGTCCAGGTGGCGGGTGGGCGGGAAGCCCGCCTCGGCGCCCGCGATGTCGAAGCCGACGACGCCGAGGTCGCGGTAGCGGTTGGCGAGTTCGGCGATCTCCAGGGCGCGGGCGGCGTGGCGCATCGCGGTGAGGAGGGCGCCGACGCGGATCCGGTGGCCGTTGTCGCGGGCCCGCCGCTCACCCTCGCGGAAGCCGTCGTTCACCGCCTCGACGACCTCCTCCAGGGTGAGCCCCTGGGTGAGGTGCTGCTCGGGGGCGTAGCGGATCTCGGCGTAGACGACGCCGTCCTCGGCCAGGTCCTCGACGCATTCGGCGGCGACCCGGACCAGCGCGTCCCGGGTCTGCATGACGGCGCAGGTGTGGGCGAACGTCTCCAGGTACCGCTCCAGCGAGCCGGAGTCGGCCGCCTCGCGGAACCAGAGGCCGAGCTTGTCCGGTTCGCTCTCCGGCAGCGCCTCGTACCCGGTCTCCCGGGCGAGGTCGATGATCGTGCCGGGGCGCAGGCCACCGTCGAGGTGGTCGTGCAGCAGCACCTTGGGGGCACGGCGGATCTGTTCGGGGGTGGGCTGGTGGGTGTGCTCGCTCGTCATCTGCGCACCATAGCCCCTACGCGCGTAGACCGTCGCGGATAGATACGGAACAGTGACCCGCACGGGTAGTGGACTCCACCCGCCGTTCTGCGATCGTTTTGCCATGGCTCAGCAAGCGTTGCCCGAACGGGGCGCCCGGCTGGGGCGGCCGATGGGCGCGGCCGCCTCGCGGAGGACCGTGCACGGTGTGGTGTTGCTGCTTCCGGGCGGCGATCCGGACGGCGGCACCCGGCGGCCCACCCGGATGTCCGCCGCGGCCGTGCTGCCGCTGGCCCGGCGGCTGGTCCGGGCGGGCCAGGAGGAGGGGCTGGCCGCCCATGTCGTCCACTACCGGTGCCGCGGCTGGAACGGGCCCGACGCGGCCGCGGCCGCCGACGCCGAATGGGCCACCCAGGAGGTCGTACGGCGCTACGGCGACGTACCGGTGTGCCTCGCGGGCCACGGCATGGGCGCCCGTGCCGCGCTGCGCGCCGCCGGGCATCCCGCCGTCGCCTCGGTGGTGGCCCTGGCGCCCTGGCTCCCGGAGCCGGACACGCTGGAGCCCGAACCGGTCAAGCACCTGGTGGGACGGCAGGTGCTGATCGCCCACGGCACGAACGACGAGCGCGTCGACCCCGAGCTGTCGTACCGGTTCGCCGAGCGGGCCAAGAAGGTCAACCGCGATGTGTGCCGCTTCGAGGTGCACACCGACGGGCACGGGCTGAACCAGCACCGCTCCGAGGTCCAGGCGCTGGCCATCGACTTCCTCCTCGGTTCCCTCTTCGCCACCGGCTACTCCCGCCCGGTGGCCGACGCCCTGGCCGCGCCGCCCCCGCTGGGCCTGCGCATGCCGCTGGCCGCGGGCTTCGGCTCCACGCTGCGGCGCTGAGCCGCCGCCGGGCGGGCGCGCGGCAGGCCCGGAGGCCCTGGCCTGAGTTGCGGTGGCCCGTCAGCGGCGTGACGGTGGATGAGGGGGGCGCCCGCGAGGCGACCGCGACACGGCCGTGGGACGACCGCCTCGAAGTGGGCGATGGCACCGCGCCGGTCCGCGGCGGACCGCCCCGTCAGCCTTGAGGCCCGACTCCGCGCATCGGCGCGCGCCCCCACAGCACGGGGGAAGCGCACAGAAGCGGAGGATCCCCATGACGAACGGACCCATGGGCAGGCAGCCCAATGGCGAACATCCCGAGCGGGCCGATGTTCCGCTCATGCCCCACGCCACCGAGTACACCGGCCGGTATGTGGTGCTGCTCGACCAGCGGGAGACGGAACGCGGACTGGACGCGCTGCGCTCGTCCGCAGGGATAGCGTCCGTCGAACGCGTCCGCGGGACCGAGCCCGCCGGCGCCGCCGAGCTGCTCCAACGCCCCGATGTGTCGGTGCTGTTCGACGAACTCGGCGCCGCCGTCGTCGAAGTGCAGCCCGACCAGCGGCACACGCTGGTGACCACGGCCCAGACCGAGCCCACCATCATCGCCGCCGAGCCGGAACGGGTGGTGTACGCCTCGGTGATCACCGAGCCGCAGCGGACGCTGACCGGGTTCTTCCCGACCTATCGCAGCGACGAGGACGAGGTCGACCGGCACACCCGGGCCGAACTCGCCTCCTCGCAGGGCCCGGCCTGGGACGAGCACCAGACCGCCTGGGGCCAGCAGGCGATCCGGGCCAATCTCTCCCATCTGACCGGGCGCGGAGTGAAGGTCGCCGTCCTGGACACCGGAGTGGCCACCGGCCATTCGGACCTGGCCGGGTGCATCGAGCTGGCGGCATCCTTCGTGCCCGGTGAGAGCGTGGAGGACGGCCACGGCCACGGTACGCACTGCATCGGCACCGTCGCCGGCCCCGTCAAGCCCGAGCACGCGCCCCGCTACGGTGTGGCGGGCGAGGCGAGGATCCTCGCCGCCAAGGTGCTCAACAACCACGGCGTCGGCACCGACGGCCGGATCCTGGCGGCCCTTGCCTGGGCCGTCGCCCACGGCGCGCGGGTGGTCTCGATGTCGCTCGGCGCCCAGGTCCAACCGGGAGAACTCTTCCCGCAGACGTACGAGAACGTGGCCCGGCGCGCGCTCCAGCGCGGGACGGTCATCGTCGCGGCGGCGGGCAACGAGAGCCGTCGGCCGGGGTTCGTCGCCCCCGTCGGACGGCCCGCCAACTGCCCCTCCATCCTGGCGGTCGCCGCGCTCGGCAAGGACCTGGCCACGGCGTTCTTCTCGTGCGGCGCCATCAACGGCGAGGGCGGCGAGGTCAACATCGCGGCGCCCGGCGTCGATGTGTTCTCGGCCGCCCCGGGCGATACGTACCAGACCATGAGCGGCACCAGCATGGCGTGCCCGCACGCCGCCGGTGTCCTCGCGCTGATCGCCCAGGGGCATCCGGAGGCGTCGGGGTCCGGTCTGCGGTCCCGGCTGCTCTCCGGGGCGTACCCGCTGCCGCTCCCCGCCGCGGACGTCGGCGCGGGCCTGCTCCAGGCGCCGTGACGGGCCCCGGGCACGAGGCGTCCGGACCGGTCGGGGTGATCGTCTCGGTCGACCCCGACCGGTTCGCGGAGGTCGTACGCGCCGCCCGCGCGGCCGGTCTCGCGGTCACCGGCGAACAGCCCCTGCTCGGCTCGCTGTCCGGCACCATCGCCGAGGACCGCATCCCGGTGCTGGAGGCGGTGGACGGGGTGGAGGCCGTCGACCGGGAACGCATCATCGGCATTCCGCCGCCGGACTCGCCGATCCAGTGAGCGGCCTGACTTTCTGTCGTGAGACGGAGGGTCAGGCCCCCGGGCCGATCCGCCCGCCGGTGGTGTGCCGAAGTGCGGACTCCAGCCGGTCGCGGGCCTCGGTCTGGGCGGCGATCCGTTCGTTGAGGACCGCCAGCCGTTCCCACGCGACGCGCAGACCCTTGTCCGACGGCGGTGCGGCCGCCACATCGCCGTCCAGGCAGGGCAGGAACGCCTGGACGTCGTCGAGGGTGAGTCCGGAGGCCAGCAGGTAGCGGATGTTGCGGACCCGCACCACGGCGCGTTCGTCGTAGACGCGGTAGCCGTTGGGCGCCCGCTCGGAGGAGATCAGCCCGGCCTGTTCGTAGTGCCGCAGCGCACGAGGGGTCGTCCCGGTCGCCTTGGCCAGCTCGCCGATCCTCACCCGTGCCACCTCCGGGGCCACTTCTATCACACGCCACGACTCACGCCACGACCGCTCCGCCGTCGACCGGGAGCACGACTCCGGTGACGAACGACGCCTGGGGCGAGGCGAGTTGGGTGATGGCCCAGGCCACCTCCTCGGGACGGCCGATGCGACCCAGCGGGGTGTGGGCCAGCTGCCATTCCCGCACCGCGGCCCTCCGCTCCGGCGTCAGGCCCTGGTGTTCGCCGATCGGGGTCTCGATCGCGCCGGGGGCGACCGCGACCACGCGGATCCCCAGGGGCGCCAGTTCGACCGCCCAGCTGCGGGTCAACAGTTCCAGCGCGGTCTTGGTCGCCGCGTAGACCGAGCTGCCGGGCCAGGCCCGCTGCCCCACCGAGGTGCTCACATTGACGATCACCCCGCCGGTCGCCTCCAGCAGGGGCAGCGCGGCCTGGGCCAACAGGATGGGGGCGATCACGTTGGTGGCGATCTGCGGGTCGATCATCTCCGGTGTGAGGGTGCCGAGGGCGCCGCTGCGCACGATGCCCGCGTTGTTGACCAGCACGTCCAACCGGCCGTGCGAATCCCGTGCGGTGTGGACGATGCGCTCGGGCTCTCCCTCGGCGGTGATGTCCGCGGCCAGCGGGGTGATCCGCTGGTGACCGGCGGCTGTCTCGTGGAGCGGTTCGGCCCGCCGTCCGACGGCGAGCACATGGGCGCCCTCGGCGGCGAAGGCCCGGGCGGTGGCACGGCCGATCCCGGTCCCGGCCCCGGTGACGACGACGATCCTGCTGCTCTGGGGTGCGGTGCTGGTGTCCATGCCGTGATCGTTCAACCCTGCCGCCAGCGGCAAGGTCAAGCGGCGCCCGCTGCGTCTGAAGTGGCTACTCGTCGGACAGCGTCAGGTCCGGCACCCGCCAGGCGGCGATCAGGAAGGCCAGCAGGATCACGGCGGCGCCGGTGAGGAACACGATCCGCAGGGAGCTGACGTAGCCCTCCAGGAAGGGCTGGGCGACCCGGGGGTCGAGGGTGTGCAGGAAGGCGGAGTCCTCCAGGTTGACCTTGCCGCCGGGGCCGACGGCCGCCTTCAGGGCCTCCGCGTTCGCGGGCTGTTCGGCGAGCTTGCGGTACGCGGGCTGCTGGAGCGCCTCGGTGAAGCGGTCGCCGATCCGCGTCCCCGCGAACGAGAAGAGGATGGAGACGAAGGCGGCGGCGCCCACCGTGCCGCCGTTGGAGCGGAAGAAGTTCACCCCCGCGGTCGCGGCGCCCATGTCCTTCCGGGGCACCTCGCTCTGGGCGAGGGTGGTGAGCGTCTGCATGGCCGCGCCCAGTCCGGCGCCCATGAACACCATGCCGAGGGAGACGTGCCACAGCGGGCTGTCCACGCCCAGCGTGGCGTAGACGACCATGGCGGCCGCGAACGAGCCGATGCCCGCCACCAGGTAGACCTTGAACCGCCCGGTCTTGGCGATCAGTCGGCCGACGACGAGCGTCACCGTCAGGTTCGCCGCGACGGTGGGCAGCGTGGCGAGACCCGCCTCGATCGGGCTCATGCCCTTGACCAGCTGGAGATACAGCGGCAGCGTCGTCATCGCGCCGAACATGCCGATGCCGACGATGAAGTGGAGCGTCGTGCCGAGCCGGAACGACGTGATGCGGAACATCCGCGGCGGCAGCAGGGCCGCGTCCCCCATCCGCCGCTCCACCAGGACGAACCCGGCCAGGCCCAGCACCCCGATCGCGTACATGGCCAGCGACAGCGGCGCGCCCCAGCCCCAGCTGCGGCCCTGTTCGGCCACGGTGAGCAGCGGGACCAGACCGACGGCGAGGGCGGCCGCGCCGCCGTAGTCCAGGCGGTGCCGCACCGGGCGGTGCGGGACCAAGTGCAGCACACGCAGGATCACGGTGATGGCCAGGATCGCCAGCGGCACGTTGATCAGGAAGATCCAGCGCCAGCCGTCGATCCCCAGCAGGGTTTCGCTGCCCGCCAGCGCCCCGCCGACGAGCGGGCCGACGATGCTGGCGCCGCCGAAGACCGCCATGAAGTAGCCCTGGTAGCGGCCGCGTTCCCGGGGCGAGGTGATGTCGGCGACGATCGTCATGGCGAGCGACATCAGCCCGCCGCCGCCCAGGCCCTGCACCGCCCGGAACGCCGCCAGCTCGTACATCGAGGTGGCGATCCCGCACAGCAGCGAGCCGATGGTGAACAGCACGATCGCGGCCAGGTAGACCGGGCGGCGGCCGTGGATGTCGGAGAGCTTGCCGTACAGCGGGGTCGCGAGGGTGGCGGTGATCAGGTAGGCCGTGGTGACCCAGGCCTGGGCGGTGAGGCCGTGGAGGTCGTCCGCGATGGTGCGCAGCGCGGACGACACCACGGTCCCGTCGAGCGCCCCCAGGAACATCCCGAGCACCAGACCCGACATGACGGTGGTGATCTGGCGGTGGGTGAGCCGTACGGGCGGGCCGTCCGCGTCGGGGGCCGCGCCCCGCTCGGTCGTGTCGGAGGTGGTCACGAGGAGGTCCGTCTCTTCCCGGGGGTCGCGTCGTACCGTTCAGCGTGCGGGGCAGGGTTATCCGGCGAGCTTCTCCAGATCGCCGACGGCGGTCTCGATGCCCGGCGTGGCCAGCATCGCCAGCCGTGCCGTACGGGCCCGTGCGGTGATGGCGTCGTCGGCGAGGACGTCCCGGCAGACGGCGGCGATGCCCTCGGGGGTGGTGTCGGTGACGTGGCGGCCGAGGCCCAGTTCCTCGACCCGCCGCGCGTTGGCGTGCTGGTCGCCGAACTGCGGCAGGACGGCCAGCGGGGTGGCGGTGCGCAGCGACTCACGGATGCTGTTGAAGCCGCCGTGGGTGAGGAACACGTCGACGGACTCCAGCAGGATCGGCTGCGGCAGCCGCTCGGTGACGTGGACGTGCGGCGGGAGGCCGTCGGTGTCCAGGGGGACGCCCGAGGTGGTGAGGACGACGGTGCAGTCCTCCAGCCGCGACACGGCGTCGGCGATGCTGCGCAGCGTGGCCGTGGGGTCCGGGAACCCGGGCGGAAGCTCCAGCCCGCCTTCGGCGCCGCCCATCTCCAGCATCTTCGGCATGGCGGTGCCGATGGCGGCGTACACCAGCGGCCGGTCGGTGGGGAGTTCGGCGACCCAGCGCGGGAGGACGGAGGCCCGCTCGACGTCCACGGTCTGCCGGTACGAAAACGTCGGCGGCAGGTTCCGGGCGAAGGTGAACTCCGGCGGTACGCAGTCGACGCGCCCGTGCGGTGCGATGGACAGCGGGTCGTCGTGGGTGGGCAGCCCCACTTCCTCGCGGGTGCCGTTGAGGTACGGCAGCACATCGGCCGGGTCGAGGATGTTGACGGCGCCGGAGGGGGTGGGCAGATGGGGTATGCCCAGCCGCTCGGCGATCAGGCAGGCGCCCATGTCCATGCCGTCGCGCAGGATGAGGTCGGGCTGGAATTCCTTCGCCGTCGGGAAGACGGCCTCCAGGGAGATCTTCGCCCCGGCGCCGGCCATGCCGCGGAACATCAGCCGTCCCATCGCGGAGTGCAGCGCGGCCGTGTCGCCCTGCGGCAGGTTGGCCATCTCGTCGGCGTGCTCCTGCATCCGGGCACGGGGGTCGAGGTCGGGCATGACGGTGCTCACGCGGACGTCGTCATCCTGGAAGACATGTGCCAGGCCGGAGTTGGTGACCACCAGCACCTCGTGTCCGGCCGCGGCGAGCGCGCGGAGCAGGGGCAGCTGGGCGCGCCCGTGGGAGGCACTGCCGGTTGTGGTGCACAGGACCCGCATGGGGTGAACCTTTCTGTTCGGTCGGTTCGGTTACGTGGTCGGGCTGCGTCGCGTACGGAGTCGGGGCGTCGCGTGACGCTCAGCCGCGCGGCGCCAGGGCGGGCGTGCGGCCGACGCCGTACCACCGCAGCCCGGCCCGCTCCAGCCGGACCGGGTCGAGGAGGTTGCGGAAGTCGTGGACGGTGGGGCTGGCGAGCCGCCCGGCGATGGCCTCCCAGTCGAGGTCCCGCAGCTGTGGCCACTCGGTGAGGACGACGCACGCGTCCGCACCGGCCGCCGCGTCCAGCGGGTCGTCCACGACGGTGAGCAGATCGCTGAGGTCGGGGCGGCGGGTGCCCTCCAGCGCCGGGTCGTAGGCGAGGAGTTCGGCGCCGCGCTCCTTCAGGAGCCGGGCGATGGCCAGGGCCGGTGAGTCGCGCAGGTCGGAGGTGCCCGCCTTGAAGGTCAGGCCGAGCAGGGCGAGCCGTACGCCGTGCAGCGAGCCGTCCGCGGCCGCGGACTCGGCGACGATGCGCTCGACCAGCCGGTACTGGTGCTCGACGTTGGTCTCGATGGTGGCCCGCAGCAGCGGGAAGTCCACCCCGGCCTCCTGGCAGATCGTCAGCAGGGCGTGGGTGTCCTTGGGCAGGCAGGAGCCGCCCCAGCCGGGGCCGGGCCGCAGGAACGCGGGGCCGATGCGGGGGTCGTGGCCGATGCCGTCGGTGACGTCGCCGATGTCGGCGCCGAAGTGTTCGCAGAGGGTGGCCAGGTTGTTGGCGAAGGACAGCTTCATGGCCAGGAAGAAGTTGGCCGCGTACTTGGCGAGTTCGGCGCTGGCGGCGTCGGTCAGCACGACGGGCGCGTCCAGCGTGCCGTACAGGTCGGCCACGCGCTGCCCGGCCTCCTGGTCCGCGGCGCCGATGACGATGCGGTCCGGGTGCAGGAAGTCGTGCACGGCCCGGCCCTCGCGGAGGAATTCCGGATTGCTCACCACCGTCACGTCCGGGCGGCCGAGCAGGTCCGCGACGCGCTGCGCGGTGCCGACGGGCACGGTGGACTTGTTGACGACCACGCTCCCCTGCGGCAGGACGGTCCGGATCTCCCCGGCCACCGTCTCGACGGCGGCCAGGTCGGCGGCGCCGCCTGCGCCCATGGGCGTGGGCAGGCAGAGGAACACGACGTCGGCGTCGGCCACGGCGGCCGCGGTGTCCTGGGTGAACTCCAGGTGGCCGGAGGCCACGGTGTCCCGGACGAGGTCCGGGAGGCCGGGTTCGAGGATGTCGACCTCGGCCCGCCGCAGCCGCTGGACCTTCTGGGAGTCGGCGTCCGCGCACACCACGTGGTGGCCCAGGGACGCCAGGCAGGCGCCGGTGGTCAGTCCGACATAGCCGGTTCCGATCACGGCGACACGTCGATCAGACACAGTTGATCTCCCAACCCCTAAGTCATCGATCGTTGACTTATCGATCATCGTGCATGTGCGTTCGACGGAAAGTCAACAATCGATGACAACGATCGGTGACTTTGAGACAGTCGGCAGAGCCTGGAGGATGGGCGACCGGCGACGGGCCGTACTGCGCGAGGAGTTATGGGTGAACGAACCAGCGAACGACCGGACTTCGGGGGCGCCTGCCACGCCCGCTTGCACGCCCGCGCGCAAGCGCAGTGCCGAGCGGACGCGCACCGCCCTGATGTCCGCCGCCGCCTTCCGTTTCGGCCGGTACGGCTACGACGGCACCAGCGTGCGCGACATCGCCGGGGACGTCGGCGTGGACGCCGCGCTCGTCTACCGGTACTTCGGCTCAAAGGAGGCGCTGTTCGAGACGGTGTCGAGCAACTCCAAGGTGTTCGAGCCACTGCTCGACGTCCCCTTGGACTGCGTCGCGGACTGGTTCAGCGCCCTGATCGCCGGGGAGCCCAAGGACGCCGACTTCCCCCACCCCGTGCTCACCGTGCTCCGCTCCTCCAGCCGCGACGAGGCCATCGGACGGCTGCGAGAAGAGCTGACCGACATGTTCAGCAAGCGGTTCGCCGCCCGCCTGGCGGGTCCGCACGCCGAGGTGCGGGCCGAGCTGCTGGTGGCGTGGGTGCTCGGCACCAGCCTGATGCGCGGCACCATCCAGTCCCCCGCACTGGCCTCGGCGGAGAACCAGGATGTCTTCGAGCAGTTCCTGCGGGCCGGGATAGACGTCCTGATCAGCCCGGACGCCGCGAACTTGAGCCGGGAGAACGCCGGTCGGGAAAGCGCCGGCTGCGAGAACGCCGGCCAGGAGGAGGTCAGTCGAGAAGCTGACCGCGACGGCTCAGCAGAAACCGTTTGAAGGCGGCCACCGGAGGCGTGTCGGGGTGGCCGTCCAGCCAGGCCACGCCGATCTCACGGACCGCTCGCGGCGCCGTGACCGTCAGCTCCGCGACCCCCGGGCGGGGCACGGCGGGCGGCGGCAGCAGCGCCACGCCGAGACCCGCGGCGACCAGACCGCGCAGCGTCTCCGCCTCCTCCCCCTCGAAGGCGATCTTCGGGGTGAAGCCCGCCTCCGCGCACAGGGCGTCGGTGATCCGGCGCAGCCCGTACCCCGGCTCCAGCGTCACGAACAGCTCCGCCGACGCCTCGGCGAGCCGGACCCGGCGGCGCCCGGCCAGCCGGTGGTCGTCCGGCACCACCAGCCGCAGCCGCTGCTCGTCCAGGCGGCGGGCGACCAGGTCGGGGGCGTCGGGAACGGGCGAGGTCAGACACAGGTCGAGGCCGCCCGCCCGCATCCGCTCGATCATCGCCTGGCCGTAGTTCTGGACCAGCTGGAAGCGGACCCGGGGGTGGTCGGCGCGGAAGGCGCGGATCAGGCCGGGTACGGTCTCCGAGCCCAGCGTGTGCAGAAAGCCGAACGCGATGCGGCCCGCCGCCGGGTCCGCGTCGGCCCGTACGGACTCGGCGGCCCGGTCCACCTCGGCCAGCGCCCGTTCCACCGAGCGCAGGAACGTACCCCCCGCCGGGGTGAGCGCCACCGTACGGCCGCGGCGGGCGAACAGCGCCACGCCCAGGTCCTCCTCCAGCCGCACCATCGCCCGGCTGAGCGTCGACTGCGGCACCCCCAGCTCCTGGGCGGCGCGGGTGACATGCTCGTGGCGGGCGACCGCGGCGAACTGCGCGAGGCGGGGCGTCAGGGCCGCCGCCCAGGACTCGGCCTCGACCTCGACTGTCACCGGAATGTCGTTTTGGTTGCGGATGCGTGACATAAACGCCCCTGACCTCTGCTCATGCTGTCGTGGATCGATTATCGCGATTTCGTGCATTGGACGCATCAACCCCCGGGTCCTTACCTTCGAACCATGCCTCCCGCTGATACCGGGGCGTCCACCCACAGCCGCGTGGACGCCTCCGCACCGCCCGTCTCTTCTGCACCCGAGCGCATGGCCCCCGGCCGCCCCGGCTACATCCGGATGAGACTCGCGCTCTTCACGGCCGGACTCGCCACCTTCGCCCTGCTCTACTCGACCCAGGCGCTGCTCCCCGCGATCTCCGACGATCTGCACGTCCAGGCCGACCAGGCCAGCTGGAGCGTGTCCGCGGCCACCCTGGCGCTGGCGCTGATGGTCGTCCCGCTGAGCGCCCTGTCCGAGCGGTTCGGCCGCCGCACGATGATGACCGTCTCGCTGACGGTCGCGGTGGCGGTCGCGCTGGTCGTGCCGTATGCCCCCGACCTGGGCTGGCTGATCGCGCTGCGCGCCGTCCAGGGCGCGGCGATCGCCGGAATCCCGGCCTCCGCGATGGCGTACCTCTCCGAGGAGGTCGAACCGCGGGCGCTGGTCGGCGCGATCGGGCTGTTCGTGGCGGGCAACAGCGTCGGCGGTATGAGCGGCCGCCTCATCACCGGCTGGGTCGCCGACGGCCACGGCTGGCGGATGGGCCTCGCGGCGGTCGGCGCCATGGCGCTGGTCTGCGGGATCGCCTTCCGGCTGCTGATCCCCAAGGCCCGGAACTTCTCCCCCGCCGCGGTCAGCCCGCGGGCCCTGGCCCGCACCGTGACCCGGCACCTGTCCGACCCGCTGCTGTGCCGCCTGTACGCCATCGGCGCGCTCTTCATGACCGTCTTCGGCGGCGTCTACACGGTGATCGGCTACCGGCTGGTGGGCGAGCCCTTCGGGCTCTCGCAGAGCATGATCGGCTCGATCTTCCTGATCTACCTGGTCGGCACGGTCTCCTCCGCCGCCACCGGCAAGCTGGTCGGCCGCCTCGGGCGGCGCGGCGCCCTGTACGTCGCGGTGAGCACCACCGCCGCCGGGCTCCTGCTGAGCCTCGCCGACTCGCTGGCACCCGTCCTGCTCGGCCTGGTCCTGATCACCGCGGGCTTCTTCGCGGGCCACGCCGCCGCCTCCTCGGCGGTCAGCCGCACCGCGAAGACGGGCCGCGCCCAGGCCGCCGCGCTCTACCAGACCGCGTACTACGTCGGCAGCAGCGCGGGCGGCACGCTCGGCGCCATGGCCTTCCACGCGGGCGGCTGGACCGGCACCGTCGCCCTCGGCCTGCTGGCCGTCGTCGGCGCCACGGCCATCACCCTGTACGGGACGCGCAAGGCCCGGGTCGAGCAGCGGATGGCTCCCGCCCCGGCCCACGCCTGACACACCTCTCAGCCCGAAGGGGCCGCGCCCGCCACTGTCCGGCGGGGGCGGCCCCTTCGCCCGTTCGGCCTGCGGAAACTCCCCAACCTGAAGACAGCTTCAGGACTTCAGGCTGCGTTCAGGTTCGGTTCGGCAACGTAGTGGGTGTCGGAAGGGCGCGACAGGGCCCACCGGCGGAAGCGAAACCGCGAAACGAACCGGAGGAACGTCCCTCATGAAGGCCACCGCCAAGCGCACCCTCACCCCCCGCGCCGTCGTCCTCGGCACGGCCGCCGCCATCGCCCTGATCGGCGGCACGGGCGCGGCCAGCGCCTTCGCGGACGACGACGGCCCGGCCCCGAAATCCTCGGTCCAGCTGAACCAGAGCGAGCGCCACCTGGACGACACCGCCCAGGACCGCACCCAGGTCAAGGCGGACAAGGTCAGCTACGACCAGGCCACCGCCGCGGCGCTGAAGGCCGTCCCCGGCACCGCGACCTCCGCCGAGCTCGACACCGCCGACCGCAACGGCTCCCTCATCTGGGAGGTCGACGTCTTCGGCAAGGACCACAAGAGCCACGACATCACCGTCGACGCGGGCAACGGCAAGGTCCTGGGCCAGCACACCGACCGCGACGACGACGCCGCCGAGGACGCCCGCGAGACCCAGGCCCTGATCAAGGGCGACAAGACCGGCTACGGCAAGGCCACCGACCAGGCCCTGAACGCCGTCCCCGGCACCGTCACCTCCTTCGGCCTGGACGACAACGACCGCACCGGCGCCACCGTCTACGAGGTCGACGTCCTCGGCAAGGACCACAAGAGCCACGACATCACCGTCGACGCCGCCAGCGGCAAGGTCCTGGGCCAGCACGTCGACCACGACGACAACGACCAGGACGACAACGACGGCGACGACGACTGAACAGCACGCGCCTGACACCTCATGAGCCCGAAGGGGCCGCACCCGCCACTGTCCGGCGGGGGCGGCCCCTTCGCCCGTTCCGGGGGCCGGAATGCGTAAGGCGCCTGGCTTAAGCCGCCTCAGGCCTCATCGGTGGTGTTGAAGCAGCTGACACTGATGACGACGGTGTTGTTGGCAACCGGAGAGTTGTCCCCGACGTTCCCGGCGGTGACGTCACCGTTGATGATGTTGATGTCGCCGGTGGTGACGCTACAGGTCTGGACGCTGACCGGGGGAGGCGGAACATCGTTGCCCGTGCCATTGTGGGCGGCCGCGGTGCCGGTCCCGAGGAGCGCCAGGCTGCCGACGGTCGCGGCCAGGAAGGCCGCCTTCTTCACGATCTGCATGATTCCTCCAGATGAAGCGCAGTCGGATGTCGACTGTCAGTTCAGATTTAAGGAAGAAAATCGTGAAAGGTCATGAGCAAGACGCCGGGATTGATCCACACGGCCCAAGAACTGTCCTTCAGTCACCTCCAATGGCGCAGTGACGCCCGCGGCACGGCGGCCTACCGGTCCTTGGCGAGGGCGACCAGCTCCGCGAAGAGCCCGCCCGCGTGGATGAGTTCGTCGTACCCGCCCTGTTCGATGATGCGGCCGTGCCGCATGACGATGATCCGGTCCGCGAGGCGGGTGTTCTCCAGCTGGTGCGTCACCACGATCGTCATGCGCTCGGCGGCGATGCGCTTGACCTCCAGGAAGATCTGGTGCTCGCCGCGCGGGTCCATCTGCGACGTCGGTTCGTCCAGGATCAGCAAGGGGGTCCGGCGGTACAGGGCGCGGCCGCAGGCGAGGCGCTGCCACTGTCCTCCGGACAGTTCGGCGCCGCCGAAGAGTTCGCGGGCGAGCAGGGTGTCGAGCTGCCGGGGCAGCTTCTCGACGGCCTCCCGCATGCCGACGGCGTCGACGGCCTCCCACACCGGGGTGTCGTCGTAGGTCTTGGGCTGGCCGAGGGTGATGTTCTCGCGGGCGCGCAGGGGCCAGCAGGCGAAGTTCTGGGGGACGAGGGCGGTCCGCGCCCACACCGCGTCGGAGTCGGCGTGGGCCAGATCGGTGTCGTCCCACAGGACGCGGCCCTTGTCGGGGAGGAGGATTCCGGTGAGGAGCTTGGTCAGGGTGGACTTGCCCGAGCCGTTCTCGCCCACGACGGCGAGGATCTCGCCGCGCCGCAGGGTGAGGGAGACGCCGTCGACCGCGGGGTCGTCCTTGCCCGGGTAGTGGTAGACGACCTCGTCGAGGCGGATCTCGTCCACCCGCTCCGGGATGGTCAGCTCCCCGCGCTTCGGGGCGCGGTCGGCGGCCATGTCGAGGAACGACCTCATGTCGGCGAGGTAGAGCGAGGTGTGGAACATCGCGGCGCCGTGGATGACGAGTTGGGAGAGCGCGGCGAGCGTGGCCTGGACGGCGACGACCGCGGTGGCCGCGACGGGCAGGGCGACCCGGCCGGTGGTGGCCAGCCAGGCGAGGGCGGCCCAGGTGCCGAGGAGGAACAGGCCGCCGAGGGCGGAGGTCGCGAGCGCGATGCGGAGCATGCGGGGCGCGGCGGTCAGGGTGCGCTGGTCGATGCGCTCGGACAGGGCCCGGTACCAGTAGACGAGATAGCCGGTCATGCCGTTGGCGCGCACCTCGTCGCCGTACCGGGAGTACGTGGCCCACCAGCGCATCATGCCGCGGACGTTGCGGTCGCCGACGTTGGCGTAGTGGGTCTCGTAGTCGACGCGGGCGGACAGCACGGCGCCCAGACCGGCGGGCAGCACGGCGAGCAGGAGCAGCGGGAGCATCAGCCAGTGCAGGACGGTGATGACACCACTGGCGGCGATCATCCGGACCAGTGCGGCCATGAAGCGCTGCGCGTCCTGGACCATCAGCCGGGTGCGGGTGACGCCGACCTCGGCGGCCTCCTGGCGGTCGGCGAACCCCGGTTCCCCGTACGCGGATGCCTCGACCCGGCACACGGCGGTGACGAGGGCGGTGTCCGCCTCGGACATCAGGCGCGGGGTGATCCGACCGTCGGCGTACGAGGACAGCGCACCGCTGATTCGGCCTGCGGCGGCGGCCACGGCCACGACGACGAGGGCGGGCAGCGCGGCGTGCAGACGTATCGACACGGTGCCCGCGCCGAGGATGTGCGACATGGCCCGCGCGGTGAACCCGAGCACGCAGGCGGCCGCGGCGCCGGTGAGGACCTGACAGGAGAGGAGCAGGACGACCGCGGCGCGGTCGACGGCCCACGCCATGCGCGCGGTCTTCGTCAGCACCGAGGGAAGCCGCGAGCACATCGTGGCGAAACTCGCCTCTTCCAGCGGGTTCTTGCCGTGCTTCCCCTCGAAGCTGATGACCGCCGGTGGTGGAGGGGGTGGCGCTGCGGAGCGTTCGGTCGAGGTGTCGGTCACGGTCACCTGGATCCCTCCTCGTGTCGCCGCCGCACCTGGGTGGTCCGGCGATGCCAGGCTCAACGAGGCAGGGGCTCACTCGAACGCGCGCGATTCCGGACGAAGCGATGGCCCGGGAATGCGGGGCCATCGAACGCGTGGTCGCCCGCCGCAAGGCTTCCGGCCCGGCCGGGGGTGGCCGAAACGCCGGTGGTGGTGACGTGGGTGGCGTACGAGGTTCCGCGGGCGCCGACATCACCTTCACGGTCACCGACCCCCGCTACCTGAAGCACCTCACCCCCGGCCTCCGCCGGCGCACGGCGGTCTGGCGGTAGGGGCCCGCCCGCCCGGGACCGGACAATGGCGCGCATGGTCGTCTTCCGCTGCCGCCGCTGCCACGGCGATGTCACCGCGCCCGTACGGGAGGTGCCGCTGCCCGACGCGGACAGCGCCCCTGCGCCGTACGCGCTGCCGAAGGGCGAGGAGTGCCCGCCGCGGATGCGTCCGGGCACCTTCGCCTACGATCCGCCGGAGGCCGGGGAGCGCGTCTTCCGGCCACAGTTCGCGGGGGCGGCCCTGGGCCTCCGGCGCGCGGGGCTGACCGGCATCGTCCTGGCCCGGGCCGATGTGCGCGGCACCGAATTGATCTCGCTGCGCGGACGGCGGAACGGCTGCTGCGGCCTGGACGGCTGCGACGGCCCGAACCTCGTGTGCCGCGGGTGCTCGGCCGAAGTGGCCACCGAGCGTTCGGACTGCTGGACCCCGCAGGAGGTCGTGCTCGTCCCCGCCGCGGTGGAGGCCGTCGACGGCGAGGGCTAGTGCTTGCGGCCCGTCGCCGCGAGGACTATTCCTTGCGGCCCGTCGCGGCGGCCGTGACGCCGAGGCCGATCATCGTGAGGCCGCCGGCGCCGCCGACCAGGGCGAGGCGCCCGGGAGAGCGGGTGAACCAGCCCCGGGCGGTGGCGGCGGGCAGGGGGTGTCTTGTCGATCAGGCCGGATCAGCGAGCGGCGTCTGGTGCGGTAGCTCGCAAGTCGCGTGAGGAGAGCGCAGCGGCGCTGCGTGCGACGAGCGCGGCGCCGCGAGGTGCCGTGCCAGGCGTCGGGAGCCCGGCATGATCGGCAAGACACCCCCTACGCCCCAGATGCTGTCGGAGGCGAGGGCGATGGCGTTGAAGACCAGGCCGAGCAGCAGCATCTGGAGCGCCACGTGGCCGTCGCCGCGGTCGACGAGCTGCGGGAGGACCGCGGCGAAGAAGACGATGGTCTTGGGGTTCGCCACGCCGACGGCGAACCCCTCGCCCAGGGTGCGCAGGCTGCCGTGGGCGGCGGGGCCGCCGCCGGTGAGGGCGGCGGGGAGGGCGTGGCGTCGGCGTATGGCCTTCACGCCCAGGTACACCAGGTACGCCGCACCCGCCAGCTTGAGCGCCGTGAAGACGAGGACCGAGCGCTCCACGAGCGTCCCGACTCCGAGCGCCACTGCCACGACGAGGGTGTACGCGCCGAGGGTGTTGCCGAGGACCGAGGTCAGGGCGGCGCGGCGGCCCTGCGCCAGCGCGCGTCCGATCACGAACAGCACGCTGGGGCCGGGGACGACGATCAGCAGGAACGACATGGCCGCGAAGGCGAGCAGTCGGTCGGTGGGCGGCATACGGGTCAGCGTAATGACGGACACCGCTGCCGCCCATCGATTTAGCCCGGTGTGAGGTGCAGGCGCGGCCAGGGCGCCAGGTCGGTGAGGAGCTGGCGGTCGTGGGTGGCGACGATGACGGCGGCCGGGGTGCCGAGCAGGGCCGTGGTCAGTTCGTCGACGAGCACGGCCGAGAGGTGGTTGGTGGGCTCGTCGAAGATGATCAGGTGGGGGCGGGTGGCCAGGCGCAGGGCCAGGTCGAGACGCCGCTGCTGGCCCAGGGACATGCGGGCGACCGGGGTGCGCATCGCCTCGCGGTCCAGCACGCCGGTCGCGCCCAGCGGCACCAGGTCGCGCTCGGGCACCGCGCCGCGGACGGTCAGCCGCCCCACGTGCCGGTCGTACACCTGCCGGGCGGTGAACTCCCCCGGCCAGGACGGGACTTCCTGGGCGACCATGGCCACCCGCGCACCGGCGAGGTGGCGCACCGTGCCGCTCGTCGGGGTGAGGGCGTCGGCGAGCACCGAGAGCAGGGTGGACTTTCCGGACCCGTTTTCGCCCGTGATGAGCAGCCGGTCCCCGCCGTCGACGGAGAGCGTGACCGGGCCGGTGAGCCGCCCGGCGACCGCCACGTCCTGGGCGCGGACCAGCGCCGATCCGGGGCGGGTGGACAGCTCGGGCCACCGCAGCGACAGCGGCGGCTCGGGCACGGTGATGCGGTGTGCTTCCAGCGCCTCCCGCTCGCGGTTGAGCGCCTGCACCACCCCCGGCGCCCGCGACTGGCGCTGGTGCTTGCCGGTGCCCTTCGCGGGGCGCCAGCCGGTGCTGAGGCGGTCACGGGCCTGATCGACGGCGACGGTCAGCCTGCGGTGTTCCGCCTGCTGTTCCTCGTAGTCCTGGATCCACCGCTCGCGGTCCCGGCGGCGGCCGTCCTGCCACGCCTCGTAGCCACCGGCGTACGCGCGGGGGCGCCCGTCCTGGGTGGGGTCCAGGTCGAGGAACTCCCTGGCGACGTCGCGCAGCAGGGCGCGGTCATGGCTGACCAGGGCGACGCCCCCGCCGTGGCCGCGCAGGCGGTCGGTGAGGAAGGCCAGGCCGTCGGCGTCGAGGTGGTTGCTCGGCTCGTCGAGCAGCAGGATGTCGTGCCAGGCGCCCAGCAGGCAGGCCAGCCGCACCCGGTAGCGCTGCCCCACGGACAGGGTGGACAGCTCACGGGTCCGGTCGGTGCACGCGTGCAGCGCCTCCAGGGCCATGTCGACGCGCCGGTCGGCGTCCCAGGCGTCCAGCCGTGTGGCGGCCTCCAGCGCGTCGGCGTACCGGTCGTCGGCGCCGTCGGCGCCCCGGGCGAGGTCCGCGGAGGCCAGGTCCAGTGCGCGCAGGGCGGCGTGGGCGCTCCGCAGCGCGTCGGCCGTCAGCGTGCCGACGGTTTCGCCGGAGCGGGAGTGCAGGGCTTGCCGTGCGAGCCCGAAGGTGCCCGCCCGGTGCACCGTGCCGCTGTCGGGCGTGAGGAGACCGGCGAGCACATGCAGCAGCGTGGTCTTGCCGCGGCCGTTCTCGCCGACGATGGCGAGCCGGGAGCGGGCGGAGACGGTGACGGACACGCCCCGGAGGATCTGCCGTGCGCCACGGGTGACGGTGATGTCGTCCGCGCGCAGATGGGCACGGTCACCGACCGGGGCCTGGGAGTGGAGTTCGGTTCGGGGCAGGCTCGAAGAGCCCGCGGGGGGAAGGGAAGACACAGGGTGCTCCGCAGCTCGGGATGGAGCCGGGCAGCATGCGAGCGGCCGCCCGGCGGAGGGCCGGAACGGCGGGCAGGGAGAAGGCTCGGTGCGCCGCCGTCAGCGGCGGGTGCGGAGCTTCAGAGATCCAGTGCCTGTGTACATGCGTACGAGGATACGGGGAAGGGCGCGGCGCGATCAAACCAATTACGCGCCGCGCCCTCCCAGTTGAGGACCTCCGCAGGTCAGGCGATGCGCTCCAGGACGATCGGCTTCGACGTGAACGCGGTGCCCTCCGGGGCGTAGTCGGTGGCGCCGTCCAGGGCCTCCAGCGCGTACGCGAACGCGGCGGGGGTGTCCGTGTGGAGGGTCAGCAGGGGCTGCCCGGCGGTGACGTGGTCGCCCGGCTTGGCGTGGATCTCGATGCCCGCGCCCGCCTGCACGGGGTCCTCCTTACGGGCCCGGCCCGCGCCCAGCCGCCAGGCGGCGACGCCCACCGCGTAGGCGTCGAGGCGGGTGAGGACGCCGGTGGACTCCGCGGTGACGACGTGCTGTTCGCGGGCCACCGGCAACGACGCCTCGGGGTCGCCGCCCTGGGCGGTGATCATGCGCCGCCAGTGGTCCATGGCGGTGCCGTCGGCGAGCGCCTTGGCGGGGTCGGCGTCGGGGAGTCCGGCCGCGTCGAGCATCTCGCGGGCCAGGGCGAGGGTGAGTTCGACGACGTCGGCGGGGCCGCCGCCCGCCAGGACCTCGACGGATTCGCGGACTTCGAGCGCGTTGCCCGCGGTCAGCCCGAGCGGGGTGGCCATGTCGGTGAGCAGGGCGGTGGTGCGGACGCCGTGGTCGGCGCCGAGGCCGACCATGGTGGTGGCCAGTTCGCGGGCGGCGTCGATGTCCTTCATGAAGGCGCCGGAGCCGACCTTGACGTCCAGGACCAGGGAGCCGGTGCCCTCGGCGATCTTCTTGGACATGATCGAGGAGGCGATGAGCGGGATCGACTCGACCGTGCCGGTGACGTCGCGGAGGGCGTACAGCTTCTTGTCGGCGGGCGCGAGGCCGTCGCCCGCCGCGCAGATGACGGAGCCCACGGAGCGCAGCACGTCGAGCATGTCGTCATTGGACAGCGAGGCCCGCCAGCCGGGGATGGACTCCAGCTTGTCGAGGGTGCCGCCGGTGTGGCCGAGTCCCCGGCCGGAGAGCTGCGGTACGGCGGCCCCGCAGGCGGCGACCAGGGGCGCCAGCGGGAGGGTGATCTTGTCGCCGACGCCACCCGTGGAGTGCTTGTCGGCGGTCGGGCGGGGCAGCGCGGAGAAGTCCATCCGCTCGCCGGAGGCGATCATCGCGGCGGTCCAGCGGGCGATCTCCGCGCGGTCCATGCCGTTCAGGAAGATCGCCATCGCGAGGGCGGACATCTGCTCGTGGGCGACCTCGCCGCGCGTATAGGCGTCGATGATCCAGTCGATCTGGGCGTCGCTCAGACGGCCGCCGTCGCGCTTGGCTCGGATGACGGAGATGGCGTCCATGTGCGGAGGGGCCTTTCGTAAAGCGGGCGTGCCGGGCGCTCGTGCGAGGTGTTCCGTGCGAGGCGCCCGGACGTGGTTACGGGGCGCTGATGCGGGCCAGGTCGGCCGGGCCGAACGCGTCCGGGAGGAGTTCGGCGAGCGGGCGGATGCCGGACGCCGTGTCCATCTGGAGCTCGGGGCCGCCGTGCTCCCACAGCAGCTGGCGGCAGCGGCCGCACGGCATCAGCACGGCACCGTCGCGGTCGCAGCAGGTGAACGCGGTGAGGCGGCCGCCGCCGGTGGCGAAGAGGGCGGAGATCAGGCCGCACTCGGCGCACAGCGCGACGCCGTACGCCGCGTTCTCCACGTTGCAGCCGCTGACCGTGCGGCCGTCGTCGACGAGGGCGGCGGCGCCCACGGGGAAGCGGGAGTAGGGGGCGTACGCCCGGGACATGGCGTCCCGGGCCGCCGTGCGCAGCGACTCCCAGTCGGGGTTCCGGCCGGAGGCCGCTGCGGCGGGTGGGGTCATGTGCCCTGTCCCTTCCGGTAGGGCTTGTTGTTGGCCTTGGGCATCCGCAGCCGCTGGGCGGCGAGTCCCATGACCAGCAGGGTGACGATGTACGGGGTCGCCGGGACCAGGTCGTTGGCCACGGTGTCCGTCAGGGCGTACCACAGCACCAGCAGTACCGCGGCGCCGCCGCACACCGCGCCCGCGACGTAGCTCTTTCGGTAGAGGCGCCAGCCCGCCAGGAGGGCGAGTCCGAGGGCCACCAGGAGCAGCAGCGCGTGGACGGTGGCGCCGCCGTTGCGCAGCTGGAGGGCGTCGGAGTAGCCGAAGAGGCCCGCGCCCATGGCGAGGCCGCCGGGCCGCCAGTTGCCGAAGAGCATGGCGGCGAGGCCGATGTAGCCGCGGCCGCCGGTCTGGCCCTCGTTGTAGATGTGGGAGCGGACGAGGGCGAGGAAGACGCCGCCGAGTCCGGCGAGGCCACCGGAGATGACGACGGCCGCGTACTTGTAGAGGTAGACGTTGACGCCGAGGGACTCGGCGGCGGTGGGGTTCTCGCCGCAGGACCGCAGCCGCAACCCGAACGAGGTCTTCCACAGGACGAAGAAGGTGCCCGCGAAGAGCAGGATCGAGACGATGGTCAGCGCGGAGATGTCGGTGACCAGGCCGCCGAGCAGGCCCGCGAGGTCGGAGACCAGGAACCAGTGGTGGTTCTCGACGGTGGCCAGCCCGTCGGACAGGCCCGGCACGGTGAACGACGCGATGTCGTCGACCTGCGGGGACTGCTTGGGGCTGCCGCCGATGTCGGAGAGCGGTTCGAACCAGCGCTTGGCGAGGTAGGTGGTGGCGCCGAGCGCGAGGATGTTGATCGCGACACCGGAGATGATGTGGTCCACGCCGAAGGTGACGGTGGCGATCGCGTGCACCAGACCGCCGACCGCGCCGCCGAGGACCCCGGCGAGGACGCCCACCCAGGGGTTGGTCTGGTAGCCCGCCCAGGCACCGAAGAAGGTGCCGAGGATCATCATGCCTTCGAGGCCGATGTTGACGACGCCCGCCCGCTCGGCCCACAGCCCGCCGAGCCCGGCGAGCCCGATGGGCACGGCCATGGAGAGGGCGGCGCCGATCTGGCCGGAGGAGGTGATGTTCTCGAAGGCGGACGCTTGCGTGGCACCGGCCAGGGCGCGCAGCACGGACAGCGCGACCAGCGTCCCGGCGATGATCAGCAGCACCGTGGCGACGGACATCCGGGGCCCTCGCTTCGGGGCCTTCCCGGGCGCGGTGCCGTCCTTGGTGGCGGTAGCCGTGGCGCTCATACCGCCACCTCCTTCGTGTCGCTCTTCTTCTCGCCCTTACGGGCCTGAGCGGCGAGTTCCGCGCCGACCCGCTGCTGCTGGCGCTTGAGGCCGTAGCGGCGCACCAGTTCGTACGCGATGACGACGCACAGGACGATCACGCCCTGCATGACGCCGACGATCTCCTTGTCGTAGCCCTCGAACTCCAGCCGGTTGGCGCCGCGCTCCAGGAAGCCCCACAGCACCGCGGCCAGCGCGATGCCGACCGGGTTGTTGCGGCCGAGCAGGGCGATGGCGATGCCGGTGAAGCCGATACCGGCCGGGAAGTCGGCGGTGAACTGGTGGGTGTCGTTGAGCAGGGTCGGCATGCCGATGAGCCCGGCCATCGCGCCGGAGAGCAGCATGCTGGTGAGCACCATGCGCTTGACGTCGACGCCGCTGGCCTGGGCGGCGGACTCGGATCGGCCCACCGCGCGCAGGTCGAAGCCGAAGCGGGTGCGGCCGAGGAGGAACCAGAAGCCGACGCCGGCGAGCGCGGCGACGACGATGAAGCCGAAGACGGGGTCGAGGCCGCCGCCGGCCGGGATGGTGAAGAAGTGGCTGGAGGAGGGCAGCGGCTCGGTGGACACGATGTTGGTCTGCTTGTCCAGCTCGGCCAGCCGCCCGTCGACCAGCAGATAGCTGATGAGGATGCCCGCGAGGGAGTTCAGCATGATGGTGCTGATCACCTCGCTGACGCCGCGGTAGACCTTGAGCAGTCCGGCGATGGACGCCCACATCGCGCCGACCAGCATGGCGACGAGGATGATCAGCGGGATCTGCACCAGGCCCGGCAGCTTGAGCGCCCCGCCGACGACGGCGGCGAAGAAGGCGGCGAGCCGGTACTGGCCGTCGACGCCGATGTTGAACAGGTTCATCCGGAAGCCGATGGCCACCGCGAGACCCGCCAGGTAGTACGTCGTCGCCTTGTTGAGGATGTAGACCTGGCTGTCCGCCTTGATGCCGTAGTCGAACATGATGCCGAAGGCATTGAACGGCGCCTTGCCGGTGGCGGCCAGCACCAGGGCGGTCAGGAGGAACGCGGCGACGAGCGCGAGCAGCGGGGCCGCGACCGCGAGGAGCACCCGCTCCTTGTCGAACTTCTTCATCGGTCCTCTCCCCCGGTCGTCTCCGCCGCAGGCTCTTCCGCGGGCTCTTCCGCGGGGTCTTCCGCAGGGGCTTCCGCGGGCTCTTCCGCAGGGTGTTCCAGGTGGCCGGACGCCGCGCCGGTCATGGCCGAGCCCAGCTCCTCCGGGGTGATCGTGGCGGGGTCGGCGTCGGCGACCAGCCGGCCCCGGTACATGACCCGCAGGGTGTCGGACAGGCCGATCAGCTCGTCCAGGTCGGCCGAGATCAGCAGCACGGCCAGGCCCTCGCGACGCGCGGTGCGGATCTGGTCCCAGATCTGCGCCTGCGCGCCGACGTCCACGCCGCGCGTCGGGTGCGCGGCGATGAGCAGCTTGGGGTGGTGGCTCATCTCGCGGCCGACGATCAGCTTCTGCTGGTTGCCGCCGGACAGCGAGGCCGCGGTGACCTCGATGCCGGGGGTGCGGACGTCGTACGCGGCGACGATGCGCTCGGTGTCACGCCGGGCGGCGGCCGGGTTGAGCAGTCCGCCCTTGCTGTTGGGCGTCTCGGTGACATGGCCGAGGATGCGGTTCTCCCACAGCGGGGCCTCCAGCAGCAGGCCGTGCCGGTGGCGGTCCTCGGGGATGTAGCCGATGCCGTCCTCGCGCCGCTTGCGGGTGGGGGCGTGGGAGATGTCGGCGCCGTCGAGGGTGATGGTGCCCGCGTCGGGGTCGCGCATGCCCATGATGGCCTCGACCAGTTCGGCCTGGCCGTTGCCCTCGACCCCGGCGATGCCGAGGACTTCGCCCTTGCGGATGGTGAAGCCGATGTCGTCCAGGACGGCCCGCTCGACGCCGTCCACGTCGGTGGCGGTGAGCCGCACCCCGTCGAGGGTCAGCATCTCGGTGTCGGTGACGGTGGATTCGCGGGTCTCCGGCGAGGGCAGTTCGCTGCCGACCATCAGCTCGGCGAGCCGCCGCGGGTCGGTCTCGGACGGGACGACCGAGGCCACCGTCGTACCGCGCCGGATGACGGTGATGTCGTCGGCCACGGCGAGGACTTCGCCCAGCTTGTGGGAGATGAACAGGACGGTCAGGCCCTCGGCCTTGAGGTCGCGGAGGTTGGCGAAGAGCGCGTCGACCTCCTGCGGGACGAGGACCGCGGTGGGCTCGTCGAGGATGAGGGTGCGGGCGCCGCGGTAGAGGACCTTGAGGATCTCCACGCGCTGGCGGTCCGCCACGCCCAAGTCCTCGACCATGACGTCGGGGCGGACGCCCAGCCCGTACGCGTCGGAGATCTCCTTGATGCGGGCGCGCGCCTTGCCGCCGATGCCGTGCAGCTTCTCCGCGCCGAGGACGACGTTCTCCAGCACGGTGAAGTTGTCGGCGAGCATGAAGTGCTGGTGCACCATGCCCACGCCACGGGATATGGCGTCCGCCGGGGAGTGCAGTTCTACGGGTGCGCCGTCGAGGGCGATGGTGCCCTCGTCGGGGCGCTGCATCCCGTAGAGGATCTTCATCAGGGTGGACTTGCCCGCGCCGTTCTCGCCCACGAGGGCGTGCACGGTGCCGCGTCGCACGGTGATGTCGATGTCGTGGTTGGCGACGACTCCGGGGAACCGCTTGGTGATTCCGCGGAGTTGGACGGCAACGTCTCCGACGTCACCGGCGGGGGCGCCCTTGGGTGGGCTGGCGGCTTTGATGGCGCACTCCTGAGGGGCGGGGGCGTGTAGTCAAGGGGGCGCGCCCAACGGCACGCCCCCCAGGTCCGTCGTCGACGGGGACCGGTTTACTTGTAGGTGTCCGCGACCTTGATCTTGCCGTCGATGATCTTCTTCTTCGCCGCCTCGATCTTCGGCTTGATGTCATCGATGAAGCCGCCGGAGTACGAGAGGCTGACGCCGCCGCGCTTGAGGTCGTAGGACTGCACGCCGTGTTCGGACTTCTTGGTCTTGACGACGCTCTTGATGAAGTCGTAGACCGAGCCGTCCACGTTCTTGACCATGGAGGTCAGGATCGCGTTCTTGTACGGGGCCAGGCCCTTGTCGTAGTACTGGTCGCCGTCGACGCCGATCGACCAGGTGCCCTTCTTCTTGCCGGTCGCCTCGATGGCGCCCGCGCCGGAGCCGCCGGCCGCGGAGAAGATCACGTCGACCTTGTTGGAGAGCATGCCCTCGGCGATGTCCTTGCCGCGGTCCGGCATGCCGAAGCCCTTGGGCGAACCGACCTGGACCCACTGGACGTCGAGGGACGCCTTGGGGTTGGTGTCCTTCAGGCCCTGCTGGAAGCCGCCCGCGAACTTCTTGATCAGCGCGCTGTCGGTGCCGCCGATGAAGCCGACCTTGTCGGACTTGGTCTTGAGCCCGGCGGCCACCCCGGCGAGGTACGAGCCCTCGTGCTCGGCGGAGACCAGGCTGGCGACGTTCTTGGCGTCGACGACGGAGTCGACGATCCCGAAGTCCGTGTCGGGGTACTTCTTGGCGGCCTTGGCCAGCGAGGGGGTCCACGCGTAGCCGACGCCGACGACCGGGTTGTAGCCCGCCTCGGCGAGACTGGACAGCTTGTCGTAGCGGTCGGCGTCGGTGTCGCCGTCCTTCGCGGTCAGCTCCTTGCCCTTGATCTTGAAGTCCTTCAGGGCGCGGTCGTAGCCCTTGGCTGCGGAGTCGTTGAAGGAGTGGTCGCCGCGGCCGCCGACGTCATAGGCGAGGCCGACGCCGGCGTTCTTGCTTCCCTCTTCGGAACTGCTGCCACAGGCGGTGACGGACATTGCGAGAGCCGCGGTGGCGATGCCCGCGACAGCTATCGTGGATACCCGGCGCACGAGGGTCCCCTCTGAATCTCGAAGCGCCTCTCTGCGGCGCTGGCTCCGCCGCATCGTAACGCGCGTAGATCCCAGATAAAGGCCCGCTCCGAAGCCGTTATCGGATCGTCGCGAACCTCTCGTGAAGACTGGATCTACAGGACGTTTCGGTCGAGCAAAGCCGCGGCGGTGAACAGCTCGACGCCCACCGCGATGGCGCCCTCGTCCACGTCGAAGTCGCCCGCGTGCAGGTCGCGCCGGGTGGTGTCGCCGACCCTGCGCACGCCGAGCCGGGCCATCGCGCCGGGCACCTTCTCCAGGTACCAGGAGAAGTCCTCGCCGCCGAGGCTCTGTTCGGTGTCCTCGACCGCGTACGAGCCGCGGCGGGCCACCATCGCGTCGCGCAGCAGCTCGGTGGAGGTCTCCTCGTTGACCACCGGCGGGACCCCGCGGATGTAGTTGATCTCCGACTTGGCGCGGTGGAGGGTGGCGATCTCGTCGATCGCGGCGTGCACCAGGTCGGGGGCGGCGTACCAGGCGGGCAGGTCCAGGCAGCGGACCGTGGCGGACAGCTCGGCGTGCTGCGGGATGACGTTGCACGCGTGGCCGGACTCGACCCGGCCCCAGGTGACGGCGAGGCCGGAGCGGGCGTCGACCCGGCGGGCCAGCAGCGCGGGCACCTCGGTGATCACCTTGGCGGTCGCGGTGACCAGGTCGGTGGTGAGGTGGGGGCGGGCGGTGTGGCCGCCGGGACCGTCGAGGGAGACCTCCAGCCGGTCGCAGGCGGAGGTGATGGGGCCGGTGCGCAGCCCGATCCGGCCGACCTCGACCTTGGGGTCGCAGTGCAGGGCGAGGATGCGGCCGACGCCGTCCAGGACGCCGCCGTCGATCGCGTCGACGGCACCGCCCGGCAGGACCTCCTCGGCGGGCTGGAACAGCAGCCGCACCGGGCGCCGCAGCCGTCCCTCGCGGGCCAGCTCGGCGAGGACCAGACCGGCGCCGAGGACCACGGTGGTGTGGACGTCATGGCCGCAGGCGTGCGCGCGGTCGGGGACGGTCGAGCGGTACGGGACGGTCTTGGTGTCCGGGATGGGCAGGGCGTCGATGTCGCCGCGCAGGGCCAGGGCCGGGGTCACCCCGTCCCAGGGGCCGATGTCACAGATGAGGCCGGTGCCACTGGGCAGGACGCGGGGTTCGAGGCCCGCCTTCTCCAGCCGCGCCTTGAGGGCGGAGGTGGTACGGAACTCGCAGTTGCCCAGCTCGGGGTGCATGTGCAAGTCCCGCCGGAAGGCGATCAGTTCGGCGCGCAGCTCATCGGGGAGCGCGCCGGGCAGTGCCGCGTCGGCGGAAGGTGTGGCATCGGTCTCGTCGAGGGACATCAATTGCTTCACCCAATGAAGCGTAGAACGACCTTGGGGTGGAGCGAATGTCGATCAACAAAAGTTCAACCCGTTCGGGGCGGGAAAGTACCCCGGCCGGTGCATGATCTGCCTAGTCAGGGGGTATAACCCTCCGCTTCTCGGCGAGCGTGTGATCGTTTCGTGAGAAGCGCCACATGGGGTACCCGCCGGCGTTACGACATGGCCAGCGGGGTGTCGGGGGCCGCGGCGGGCGGTACCGAGCCGGGCCGCTGGACGTCCCGGGCGGTGCCGGTGACGCCCGACAGGAACCCCTGGGCGCGCGGGGACGCGTCGCTGGTCAGCCAGGCGGGGTCGACGTCGTACACGGCGACCTTCACCTCGGTGCCCGCGAGCGCGAGCGGCAGGGTGTGCACCACGGTGGACGGGAAGCTCACGATGGTGTGCCCGATCGGGCCGCGCCGCGCTATCAGCTCCAGCGGCAGGTCGGGCCGTACGATCTCCAGCCCCACCTCGTGCGCGACCCGGCTGAGCTTCTCGGCGCTCTCCCGGCGGTGGGCGAAGTAGCGGGTCGCGCCGTGGGCCTCGGCCAGCCCGGCGACCGCCTCCAGGTAGCGCTCCAGGTCGACCACGCCCGTCTCGACCAGCGAGGTGCCGACCAGGTCGGTGCCGCGGGTGAGCCGCGGCGGGCCGAAGCGGGCCCGGGTCCAGGCGAAGTCGTTGGCGGTGACGGTGACCCCGGGGGGCGGTTCGACCGGCATCGAGCTGAACACCTCGACCCGGCGCTTCTGGCCCGGGGTGAGCTTGCGGCGCGCGGTGGCGGAGACCGGCGCGAACGCCCTGTCGAGCGCCCCGCGGCTGTTGCCGCGCCGGTGCCAGCGCACCAGGCGCTCCCCGTTGGCCAGCTGGGAGATGAACTCCATGGTGGCCGTGCCGTCGTCCACCACGACCAGGTCCTTGGCCCGGGTGAGGGTCAGCAGCAGCTGGACGTAGCGGGAGAACGGGTCCCCGATCACGACCCGGGCCGCCCGGCGCAGCGGCCCGCGCAGCCCGCCGATGGTCTTCAGCGGTGCGCCCGCCCCGCCCCGCGCGTCCTCCCAGCGCACCGTGACGCCCTCGTCGCGCGCCAGCTCGGCCATCCGGCGCAGCTGGCCGCGGGTCATCGGATCGTGCGGCGAGAGCACGACGACGGTGAGATCGGTGGGCCTGGTATCCGGTCCCGGGGCGCGCAGGGCGTCCGTGTACGCCCACTCCAGCACGTTGAGGAGCTGGACCGGGCTTTCGACGAAGGCGAGGGTGGTGGCGGACTTCGCGCCGCTCCCGGTCATCACACCGTCCACAGTTGCACCGTCCACAGACCTCTCACCGTCCACAGACATCACACCGTCCAAAGGCAGGGCCCGGAAGCGGCGGGTGTCCCCCGAGAAGTCGAGGGATCCCGCCGCTTCCGGGCGCGGGCCGGTCCGACCGGCCAGGGGCATCACGGAGATGAACCTCAGACCGCGACGGGCTCGCGGTCGGCGGCCTCGGCCTCGGCGACCACACCGGAGACCCGGCGCAGCTTCTTCATCGGGCCCAGCTCGCTCTCGTAGACCTTCTTGACGCCGTCGCCCAGCGACTCCTCGACCACGCGGATGTCACGCACCAGGCGGGCGAGACCCTGCGGCTCGACGGAGGCGGCCTGGTCCGAGCCCCACATGGCGCGGTCCAGGGTGATGTGGCGCTCGACGAACGCGGCACCGAGCGCGACGGCGGCCAGGGTGGTCTGGAGACCGGTCTCGTGGCCGGAGTAGCCGATCGGCACGTTGGGGTACTCGGCCTGGAGCGTGTTGATCACGCGCAGGTTGAGCTCCTCGGCCTTGGCCGGGTACGTGGAGGTGGCGTGGCACAGCAGGATGTTGTCGCTGCCGAGCACCTCCACCGCGTGGCGGATCTGCTTGGGGGTGGACATGCCCGTCGACAGGATGATCGTGCGGCCGGTCGCCCGCAGGGCGCGCAGCAGCTCGTCGTCGGTCAGCGAGGCGGAGGCCACCTTGTGCGCCGGGACGTCGAACTTCTCCAGGAAGGCGACGGCCTCGGTGTCCCACGGGGAGGCGAACCAGTCGATGCCGCGCTTCGTGCAGTGCTCGGAGATGGCGCGGTACTCGTCCTCGCCGAACTCCACGCGGTGGCGGTAGTCGATGTAGGTCATCCGGCCCCAGGGGGTGTCCCGCTCGATGTCCCACTGGTCACGCGGGGTGCAGATCTCCGGGGTTCGCTTCTGGAACTTGACCGCGTCACACCCGGCTTCGGCGGCGGCGTCGATCAGCTTGAACGCGTTCTCCAGGTCGCCGTTGTGGTTGATGCCGATTTCACCGGTGACGTAGACCGGGTTGCCGGGGCCGGCGGTCTTCGCGCCGAGGGTGCGGAGGCGAGAGTTGGAGCTCACTTAAGACAGTTCCTTTCCGAGAATCCACGAGGCGATCTCGCGGATCGCGCCGTCTCCTCCGGGGGTGGAGGTGACCGCACGTGCAGCGCCGCGCACGACGTCGTGCGCACCTGCGACCGCCACGGGCCAGCCGACGAGGCCGAAGCACGGGAGGTCATTGACGTCGTTGCCGACGTAGAGCACGCGCTCCGGCGCGATGCCCTGCTCCTCGCACCACTGCTTCAGTGCGAGATCTTTTCGGTCGATGCCGTGGAGCACGGGGACCTGGAGCTTGCGGCCCCGTGCGGCGACGACCGGGTTCTTCTCCGTGGACAGGATCAGCAGTGCCAGCTCCGCTCGGCGCAGTGCGGCGATCCCGAGCCCGTCGCCGCGGTGCACGGCGACGAGTTCGCGTCCTTCGGAATCGATCAGCACCCTGTCGTCGGTCTGGGTGCCGTCGAAGTCGAGTACCACCGCGTCGATGTCGTCGCGGGTGGGGAGGGCGCCCGGGCGCTCCGCGTCCAGCAGCGGGGCGAGGGCGCGGGCGCGGGCCAGGTCGTGCGGGTCGTCGACCTCCAGCACCCGGGCGGCGTCGGTGCGCACCAGCTCGGTGCGGCCGAAGAAGCGGTGCCCGGCCTCGCGGAAGCCGCGCGCGTCCATGGCGTAGGCGGCGCCGGTCTCCAGGAAGTCCTGGGGGCGGTCCTGGCGGCGCGGGCGGTACGACTTGTCGTGGTTGACGCCGTCGCCGCCGTCCGCGGCAGGGTCGTCGCCCTCGCGCCAGACAAAGCCGTGGAACGGGGCCACGGTCAGCGCGCTGTCCGCGCCCTGCTCGGCGACCGCGCCGGCCACCCCGTCGATGTCCTCGCGGACGATGAACGGGCTGGTGCACTGCACCAGGAGCACGACGTCCACGGGGATGCCGTGCATCGCCTCGTACGCGTCCATCGCGTGGATGACCGCGGCCTCGCTGGTGGCGGTGTCGCCCGCGATGTCGGTGGGCCGCTGGATGACCACGGCGCCCGCACCGCGCGCCGCGGCGGCGATGCCCGCGTCGTCGGTGGACACGGCCACGTCGGTCACCAGGCGGGAGGCCCGGCACTCCATGACGGCACGGGCGACCAGCGGCACACCTCCGACGGCGGCGAGGTTCTTGGCGGGCACGCCCTTCGACCCGCCGCGGGCGGGGATCACGGCGAGCACACGGGGGCTCGATACGGGCATGGCGGCTCCTTCAGCGGATTCGGACATGACGCTCACAGCTCCCCCATCCGCCGGATGACCGGGGCCACGCGCTGGACGCCATGCCGGTAGGCGCCGCGCGCCGCGTCCCGCATGGTGTTGCGTACGACCCGCCGCAATCCGCTGACCTCGGCCTCGTCCGCGGAAGCCGCGCCCGGGCGGGGGCGGCCGTCCGGCTCGAAGCCGTACCGCTCGAGGATTCGGGGCAGATAGCCGGGCGCGGTGGCCCGGGTGTAGTAGGGGGCGAGCGCCGGGAGGGTTTCGGCGGCGGCCAGGGCGGAGACCTTGTGCCGGGCGGCGTCGAACGCGGTCTCGTACGACCCGTCGGCGGCCACGCCCTGGCGGGCGAGCCACTCCGGGTCGGGCTCGGGCCGGTATCCGGCGTCCAGCTCGTCCCACGAGGCCAGACAGCCGGAGCCCAGGAAGTGGTGGTTGCCCAGCGGCTCACGGATCCCGAGGTCGGTGAGGATCGCGGTCGGGATGGAGCGGTGCAGGGACTCCAGGGCGGCCGTGGAGCTGATGGTGACCAGCAGGTCGGTGGTGTCCAGGACCTCGCCCATGTTCCCGTACGCGAGGCGGAAGTTGGGCGGCAGCCCGTCACCGAACTTGGCGATCAGCTTCTGGTACGGCAGTTCCTCGATGTGCGTGGTGTGCTCGCCCGGCTTGGAGCGCAGCTTGACCACGACCTCGCGGTCCGGGTGGCGGCGGGCGTGGTCGACGGCCCGGCGCAGCAGGTACGTACGGTCGGCGCGGTTGTCCGGGACGGACGGCTGGACGGCGAACACCACCGTGCCACCGGGGTACTTGCGCCCCTGCCGGGCCTTCTCGTCGTAGCGGGCGCCGCCGAGGAAGGGCAGCGCGCATTCGGTGACGCTGTCCCCCGTGGTGCCGACGCCGGTGTACACGTCGCGGAACCGGTCCGCGTCATGGCGGGAGTTGGCGAGCACCACATCGGCGCCGTGCCGCAGCAGCAGCCCGTCGGCGAGCTTCTCGTAGACGACGCCCACATAGCCGGTGACGATCACCGGGCGGCGGGTGGCGCCCTGCCAGGCGTGCGCGAGACCGTGCAGCATGGCCTGGACGCCGCCGCCCACCAGGGACAGCACGATCACGTCGTACCGCTCGCGGTCCATGGACCGGACGAACTCGATGCCCGTCACCTCGCGCAGCGAGTCCGTGCGCACCCCGACCTCGGCCAGCTGCCGGACGGTCGGCGTGGCGCGGCCGCGCAGCAGGTAGCCGTCCAGGCGTCGGCCCGAACCCGCTGAACCTGCGGAACCCGCTGTACCCGCGTCCGAAGAATCCGAGCTGTCGGGGACGAGGCGCTGCGCTGTGAGCGCGCCCCATTTCCACCGGGTGTCGGAGTCGGCGAGCACGGCTACTCGCACGGGGGATTTGATACGTGAGGACACGTCGGAGACGCTAGGAAGGGATTCCGATTCACGGCCCAACGCAGAAGCAACAAAGGGTTAACAGCGCGTCGACGAATGGCGAATCGGCTGGCCGGAGCAGCGGGTTAACCGTTCCGACGTACTTCGTTCACCTTGACGTACACCTGCGGTCAAGACGAATGCCGCCCGGCGACCTAGCGTCACCCGCGTGGTTAAGCTCTCCGTCATCGTGCCGTTCTACAACGTGCAGACCTATGCCCCTGACACGCTCAGAAGTCTTCGTGCGAACGCGCGTGAAGATTTCGAATTCATTCTCGTCGACGACCATGCCACCGACGGGACACCGGAGATCCTCGAACGCGCCGAGCGCGAACTCCCGGGGGCCGTCTACATCCGTCATGAGCAGAACGGCGGGCTCGCCACCGCGCGCAACACCGGCCTGGACGCGGCCACCGGCGAGTACATCACGTTCCTCGACGGCGACGACTGGCTCGCGCCCGGCTATTACGAGCAGCTGCTCGCGGCCATGGAGGACCTGGGGTGCGACTTCGTCCGCACCGACCATGTCCAGTGCACCGGCCGCAAGCGCTCGGTCACCCGGGTGCCGCACGGCCTGCGTAACCAGGTGATGAACCCGCGGGACGTGATCCTCCCCGCCGACCGCTCCACCTCGGTCGACTACGCCTTCGCCTGGGCCGGCATGTACCACCGCCGCCTCGCCGACGAGGGGCTTCTCCACTTCACCCACGGGCTGCGCACCGCCGAGGACCGGCCCTGGATCTGGCGGCTGCACCGCGAGGCGCGCAGCTTCGCCGTCCTCGGCCTGCACGGCGTCTTCTACCGGCGCGGTGTCTCCTCCTCGCTCACCCAGATCGGCGATGTGCGGCAGCTCGACTTCATCCGCGCCTTCGACCAGGTCATCGAGGAAACGGCGCGGGACCGCGACGCGGACACCCTGCTCCCCAAGGCCGTGCGCACCTACTGCGCGATCATTTCCCACCATCTCGGAAACATCGAACGCTTCGAGCCGCAGGTGGCCCGCAAGCTGCGTTCGATGTCGGCGGCTGCGCTGAGGCGCATGCCCCAGGACGTACTGAAGGACGCGCTGGATTCCATGGACTACGAGCGTGCCGCGCGGCTGCGGCGAGTGAAGCGCCGCGGGGCGGGTACGGAGGTGGCGGCCTGATGTCCGCGACCCTGACGTACACCCCGCGCAGCGAACGCAAGCGCACCCAGATCTTCATGGCCTCCACCCTGTACGGGGCGGCCACCCTCGCCGCCGCGATCGACGCGGGCAGCGTCGGTCCGGCCGACCGCAGGCTGCTGCTGGTCAGCAACAACGCCGCGACGCCGGAGACCACGCCGGCCGTCGACGACATGCCGGGCTTCGAGCGGCTGCGGCCGCGCTTCGACCGGGTGCTGTCCTGGAACGAGACCATCAGCCCCTTCCACCCCGGCGGCTGGGGCCCGCGCCAGGACGACGCCCCGCTGTGGGAGCGCCATCTGCGGCTGCTGTGGAACCTGGGCGAGGACGACATCGAGCTGGTCCTGGAGTCCATCCAGGTCAACCCGGCGATGGCGATCGCCCAGGTGTTCCAGGGCGCGCCCATCGACGTCTACGCGGACGGGCTGATGAGCTACGGCCCGACCCGCAACAAGCTCCACCCGCTGGTCGGCACCCGCATCCGCCGACTGCTCCACCTCGACCTGGTGCCGGGGCTGAAGCCGCTGCTGCTCACCGAGTTCGGGGTGCCCGCGGAGGTGCTGCCGACCGAGACGTTCACCAAGGTGCTCGCCGAGATCGCCGAGGCCGCCCCGCGCACCGTCGCCTCCGCGGCTGCTTCTTCGACTGAGCGTGTCGGCACCGGCACCGGGCCCGCCCTGATGCTGGGGCAGTACCTGTCCGCGCTGGACATCCTCACTCCGGAGGAGGAGGAAGAGCTGCACGTGCGGATGTTGCGGGGCGCGGTGGCGCTCGGCCACCGCACCGTCGTCTTCAAACCGCACCCCACCGCCCCGGCGCGCTGGTCGCGGATGCTGGAGAAGAAGGCCGCCGAGCTGGGCGCGGAGCTGACCGTCATGGACACCCCGGTCCTCGCCGAGGTGCTCTACCAGCGGATGGAACCGGGCCTGGTCATCGGCTGCTTCTCCACCGCGCTGCTCACCGCGAGCGTCTTCTACGGGCTGCCGGTGGCGAGGATCGGCACCGACACGCTGCTGGAGCGGCTCACCCCGTACCAGAACAGCAACCGGATGCCCGTCACCATCGTGGACGCGCTACTGCCGGACCTGGAGGACCACAAGGCGGTGGCCGCTGGTGCGGGGGCGGTGGACGAGCGGTCCGGCCAGAAGCTGACCGGGCTGGTCGCCGCCGTCGGCTTCTGCATGCAGGCGAAGATCTACCCCGGTCTGCGGCCCGCCGCGGAGCGCTATCTCGCCGCCCATCTGGACGCCCACACGTGGCGCTACTTCAAGCGCCGCCGACTGACCGCGCTCGCCCTGCCCGGGGCGGTCCCGTCCCAGCTCGGCTTCATCCCGCGCAACGAGACGGTGCGGCGGGTCGCGCGCCGGGCGCGGGCGCTGAAGAAGGCCGCGCTGAAGAAGACCGCAACGGGCTGACTCATCCACATACCGTCCCCCGACCGCGAAGGAGCCACGGCGTGACCGCCGACCACGGGGTAAGCCACATACGCACCGGCGCCTCGGGGGTGGCGTCATGACCGCGGGCGCGCCGCCCGCTCCCGGAGCGGGCCCGATGCCCCCGGCCCCGGTGCCCGTCACGGTTCCGTCCCAGCGTGACCCTCAAGGGAATCCGGGACAGCCCGAACCGGGGCAGGGGCCGGGACAGCCGGTCCCGGGCCGCAAGGGGCAGCCGGTGCGGCTGCGCGCCCTGGACGGGCTGCGGCTGCTGGCCGCGCTCATGGTCGCCGCGTACCACTACGGCGGCCGCGACGGCGAGATCGCCGAGGCGTGGGGCGCCTCCCCGCGCGAGATCTTCCCCACCGCCTCGCCGTACTTCTCGTACGGCTGCCTGGGCGTCCAGATCTTCTTCGTCATCAGCGGCTTCGTCATCTGCATGAGCGGCTGGGGGCGCCCGCTGCGCTCCTTCTTCGCCTCCCGCGTCTCGCGGCTCTTCCCCGCCTACTGGGCCGCGATCCTGCTGGTCACCGCGGTCTTCGCGCTCCCCTGGGTGGCGTTCGAGACGGTCTCGCCGAGCGACACCCTGGTCAACCTGACCATGCTCCAGCAACCGCTGGGCGCCGACCGCGTCCTCGGCGTGTGCTGGACCCTCTGGGCGGAGCTGCGCTTCTACGCCCTCTTCGCGCTGTTCGTCGTCCTGCCGGGCGCCAGCCGCCAGCGCGTCGTCCTGTTCTGCGCGGTGTGGACGCTGGCCGCGGCCCTCACCGACGCGGCCGACCAGCCGCTGCTGGACCTGGTCCTGATGCCGAACTACGCCCCGTACTTCATCGGCGGCATCGGCCTCTACCTGATCCACCGCTACGGCCACGACGCCACCGCGTGGGGCATCGTCGCCCTCAGCTTCCTCATCGGCCAGCACTACGCGGTCGCCGAACTCTGGCACCGCCCCAACCCGGACTTCTTCTCCTACCGCTCCACCCTCGGCATCGTCGCGATCGTCGCGTTCGGCTACCTCGCCGTCGCCCTGGTCGCGCTGGGCAAGCTGAACTGGGCCAACTGGCGCTGGCTGACGGTCGCGGGCGCGCTGACGTACCCGTTCTACCTGGTCCACGAGCACCTGGGCTGGGTCGTCGTCCAGCACCTCCACCGCACCCTGGACCTCCCCTCCTACGTCACCTTCGCCCTGACGGTGCTGCTGATGCTGACCCTGGCCTGGCTGCTCTACCGCTTCGTGGAACAGCGCCTCACGCCCGTGCTGAAACGCTCCCTCTCTGCGGCCCGGGTGCGCTGAAAATGTGTGGCCCCGGGGCCCGTCGATCCATACCGTCACTCCCATGAAGCTGCTCTCCGTGAACGTCGGCAAGCCCCGGTCCAACCCGTGGAAGGGCCTCAGCGCGACGGGCATCGACAAACGCCCCGTCGACGGCCCGGTCACCGTCACCGCCCCCGGCCCCAAGGGCACCGGCGCGGTCGGTCTCGACGGCGACCGGGCGTACGACGTCAAGCACCACGGCGGCCCCGACCAGGCCGTCTACGCCTACGCCCGCGAGGATCTCGACGGCTGGGAGGCCGAGCTGAACCGGCCGCTGGCCAACGGCGTCTTCGGCGAGAACCTCACCACCACCGGCCTGGACGTCAACGCCGCCCTGATCGGCGAGCGCTGGCGCATCGGATCCGATGTGGTCCTGGAGGTGTCGTGCCCCCGGATCCCGTGCGCGACCTTCCAGGGCTGGCTGGAGCGCGACGGCTGGATCAAGCGCTTCACCGAGGCCGCGCTCCCCGGCGCCTATCTGCGCGTCATCGCCCCCGGCGCCCTGCGCACCGGCGACCCGGTCGAGATCGTGCACCGCCCGGACCACGACGTGACCATAGCCCTCGCCTTCCGCGCCCTGACCCGCGAAGCCGCCCTGCTCCCGCGGCTGCTGGCCGCGGACGCGCTGCCGGCGGAGATCACGGCCCTGGTCCACAAGCGCACGACCCCTGTCACGCCTGCTGCCGACGCACCATCTCCGTGATCCAGACGGGCGCGAACGGTGAGGTGCAGCCCGGGGACGTCGGATAGTCCTTGAGCACCTCCAGGCGCTCACCGATGCCGATCGCACGGGTGCGGTGCTGGGGGTGCTCGATCCCGATCTGAGCCAGGCAGTGGTTCATCGCCCACTGCAAGCGGTCCGGGGCGTCCTTCATCTCGGCCTCGATGACGTCGAGCAGTCCCGCGAGGTCGAGGCCCTCGGGCCGCTTCGCCACGCGTTCGGTGGTGAGCGCCCAGCCCGCGCTCGCGACCACGGGATCCGGATCGGCGAACCAGGCCGAGCGCAGCTCTTCGGCGTGCGCGTTCTTCTTCACCACGTAGTTCACGAGCCAGTCGTGCACCTTGGGCGTGCGCGCCTCGCGCAGCATGACGTCCAGCTCGTCCCGCTCGAACGCCTTCGGGCGGCAGATCAGGAGCGCCAGCAGTCGCGCCGCGGTGTCGTCCGTCTCCCAGAGCTGACGCGCGAGCTCCTGCTGCGTCTTCAGCCGCTTCGCGAGCGCGCGCAGCTTGCTGAGGTTCACACCGTGATCGTCACCGTGCTTCTCGTTCACCGCGCGTGTCTTCGGGTCCTCGAGCCGGGCCAGCTCGGCCCTCACCTCGGTCAGCGTCGTCTCGGCCACGTCAGCCTCCTGTCCCTCAGGCGCGCGTTTCAGCCTACGGCGGATGCCGGACTCCTGCCGTAGATCCGCATCCGCTCAGCAGCCGGACTCAGGCGCCAGCGCCTGCTCGTCGAGGTCGGAGAGCAGACGACGCACCTCAGCGACGGAAATGGCGGTCCTAGACCAGGTCAACGCGCGAGGCCGGGCGGGCGAGCCCGACGAGATCGCCGACGGCGCGCGGGGCACGGTCAGGCCGCCAGGCCGGGGTCGAGCGAGGCCGCCGTCGACGGCCCGAGCCACACAAGCTGCGCGGTGACCGCACCCCGCGAGAACCATGCCTCCACCCGCTCCGGCGAGGAGAGCACCAACCGCTGCCCAGGCCCGACCACTTCGGTGCGCCCATCGTCGTAGGCCATGCCCCACGCCGCGATCTCCACGTCCACCTCGACCAGGAGCAGTCCCGCGAATTCATCCATGGCCTCATCCGCGAACTGTGACAAGGAGCAGCACATGAACGTGGTCTCGTGGCGCCAGTCCTCGCACTGCCAGGAGTTCATACGCGCCGCCAAGGCCGGCCAGTTGGATCACGTCGCCGACGCCTGATGCGGGAGTCACGGACGTTCGCTGGTTCGTAGGCCGTCCTGCCGCCTTGGTACCTAGACCGGTTCGCCGATCCATTCAAGACGGCGAAGATGGCCATCTAAGGCCGCCAAGCTCGGCCTCCCGGAGATTCCCAGTCGCCGATCGATGTGCCCGCTGGACTTCCTGAATTCCCTCCCCGCCCCTGTCGCGAGGGGCCCGTCCTGACTCTGGGCCAGGCGGGGGGGCTTTTGTCGCGCCCGGGGTCAGTACAGGGCCTCGATTGCCTTCAGAATCAACGCCCGCGCCTCCGCCCCGTACACGGCCATGTCGCGCAACTGCTCGAACACCTTCAGGTACAGGGCGATCTCGGAAGGCTGGGTGATGTTGACCTCCGCCGAGACGAACTCCACCGACACGAGGGCGTCGTCATACACGTGGAACGTCTCGACCGGCCACTGCCGCCGCTCCCGTGTGGCCATGGGGATAATGCCCAGCGAAACCTGGGGCAGTGCGCCGGCGGTGAGCAGATAGCCAAGCTGTGCCGCCATCGCGTCCCCGTCGCCCAACTGGGCGTATAGGACTGCCTCCTCTATGAGCATCACGAACCGATGGCCTCGCTCATGAACGATGTGGGACCGCTCAACGCGCGCGGCTGCGGCCTCGGCGCCATCGTTGAACGGGATGCCGCGAAAGTCTGCGATGTTGCTCAGGAGCGCGGCCGCATACCCCTCGGTCTGCAACAGCCCCGGGACCATCGTCGAGGAGTAGATGCGGAACAGCTCGGTGTTGTGGAAGAGCTGCACCGCGCTGTCCTGTAGTTGTTTCATCCCTCGGAGGACCTGGTGCCGCCACTCCGTGTACATCGACTCGGCGTGCAGGGACTGGGCAATGAGATCTTCCGCCTGATCGCTTGCCGCGCAGGCGTTGGTCCACGCACGGATGTCCTTTGCTGACGGACCGGTCTGGGCGTTCTCGATGCGGGAGGTCTTGGAGTGGTGCCAGTCGCACCGGTTGGCCAGCTCGACGACCGTCAGCCCGGCGCTCTTGCGGAGGTCGCGAAGCCTCCGCGCGACGACTGCGCGTGCGGCTTGGGCGGACGAGGACGGGGAGATGGGCATGAGCTGGCCTGTCCGGTGCGCGCTGTCAGTGGATGTCGTACTGGTCGTGCGGGGTGGCGCGTGTCCACACCGTGTCGAATGCTTCGGCACACAGCTTGGCTGCGGCCGGGTCGTCGGTGATCTCCTCGCCGGTCCACGATCCGTCACCGGCGAAGTGATTCCAGTGGATCCACTGGCCGTCGAACAGCCAGAAGTCGTTGCCCGGCAACGCGATGTCGGAGGCCCGTCGGCGAGGCAGCCACCGCACATGTTCGCCAGCCGCGACGTTCGTGAACGTGCCGTCGTACAGGAAACGGGTGTACTCGCTGACCGGCTCGGACACGATACGGGCCCGGCGCACCACGATGCCGCGGCTCACGGTCTCCTGGATCAAGTCGAGCCACGGACGCCACCAGGACGCACGGTCCGCCGGGTCGTGGCGGAAACCGTTCCTCCATGCGGCGAACGGGCCCTCTTCGTAGTCGACGGCGTAGGCGTCACGCATCTCCAGGTGCACGGCAGAGCGCGTGCAGTTGGCGATCAGCTCATCGAATGTCGGCGCGCTCGACGGCATCACAAGTCTCCCTGATCATGTGCACCATCCTGGCGGGGATACGGATCACGGCCTCGTTCTCCGGGATGCCCTTGGCGTGGCCCGGCGCCTCGAACGCGGCGCATTGTGCTTCAAGCTCGGGGCCGGGCTTCCAGCCCTGGAAGACGAGTTCCTGTTTCACCTGGTCAACCCACACCGTAGGACTCTGTTTGTCCCCGGTGTTGGGGTCGATGCCGATGAACACTAGCGATGACATGACCGCCTCCGTCAATGAGTTGTGCAGTTGTGTGCACCACGGTCATGCGCTGTGAGTAGGTAGTCAAGAGGGCGAGCAGCATGCCACCCGTCCGGGCACACCTGGTGCACAGATCTGCACATCGCTGGAGATGCCATACGCCGCGTTCCTAGCGTCGAGGCATGGCCCCTTCTACCCCCCGTCCGCCGACCGGCGAAGAGCGGGACCGGCGCCCCCTCGACCCGCAGACGATGCGCGCCAGCACGCGCCGTCTGCTCGCCGAAGGCGCCGAACTCCTCTCCGTGGAGGAGGTGGAGACGCTCACCCTCCGGCTGCGCGGGCACATCATGGTCGCCGTCCCCGAAATCGAGCAGATTGCTGCCCAACTCCCCGGGGCACGCCCAGCGGCTCGCTCGGCTGAGATTCCTCAGCAGCTTCGAGCAACGTCGTTGAGCAGGCATTGATTCGCTCCGTAACGACTCCGTCACTCACTCTTGCGGGGAGCTACGTGCCATGAAGATCACCGAGGAACACATCGACGCCATGCGTTCCGCGCGCCACCGGGCGGCCAGAGCCGAGGCAAGGGCCGTCGCCGAATTACTGCGCGAGGCGCTGGGGCGCCTCGGCTTCACGCCCGACGTAGCCGTACCCCACGGCGTAGAGAACCAGGACCTGTTCTGGCCGGTCCTGCGGGGAGAGGTAACGGTCTCTGGGCACCCCATGGTCGCACTCGGCCGCATTCCGCTCGACAGCGCGAACCGCCTCGCGGAAATCGTCATGCGCGCCGCGTTGGAGGAGCAGACCAAGAAGGCCGCCACGAGTTGAGCGGCCCCTTTAAAACCCCCGTCCCGGCTGGACCGGAGCCCTGGCAGGTCGAGCCCAGCGCGGAACGGGTGCACGTGCACGGCGGCGCGAGGAGAGCCCCCGCGTCCGACAGTACCGAGAGGAATCATCCCGATGCACTTACGCGGACACAAGGCCGTCGTCCTCCGGCAGGACCCCGAGGACGACGAGCCGACCGAGGGCGGGCAGCAAGGCGGCTGCGGCGACGGCGACGGCTGCGGCCGCCAGTAGCAGGTGAGACAGCACGCGGCCCCCGCTCCTCGGGGGGGCCGCAGTGCACCGAGAGAGCGAGCACATGCACCACCACGGCTACACCTGGCTCGGATCCGCCCACGACTTACACAAGGACGGCCCCCGACGCCCACTGCACCCCGAATTCAGATCCAGCAAAGTCGTCCCCCTGGAACTGGCCCACTGGCTGCTCAAGCCGCCCTCATTTATCCAGGGCACGTGGAAGGACGCGCAGGAGGCAGCGGAATGGTTCGGCGGACAAGCGCGGGCCTCTTCGGCCTCGTTCGCATCGGAACACGAACGCGCCTGCCTCGCCGACAGGGCCAACCGGGCCGTCGAGCGGATCGCGCAGGGCGAGGACGTGGTCGGCGGCTGGTACCTCACCGGGCAGCGATTCCTGTCCGTGTGCCTGATCGCATGCAGTCCGCACCGTCTGCGGCCGGACATTCCTTGCCCTCAGGAGGGGAGGAGTCACCCTTCATGAAGGAGGTCAATCTCGATGGTGACAGCGGTACGTGAGGCATTGGGCAGGGCCCAGCGCTCGGCTGTGCATCTGGAGATGCGGGACATCTACACACCCGACGACCCTGATTTCGCCGACTGGCGCGCCGGCGTCCGCTTCGACCCTGCCGAGCGGTGGCAGGGCTGGTTCGACCTCGTCGTGGCAACCGTTTCGCGCGGTGTGCGGATGAGGCGTGCCCGGGTCGTCTCGGAACCCGTCAGCGAGTACATCAGGTTCGAGTACGACGTGACGGAGCGCCATAACGTGGCCGCCGGAGAAGAGGTGCGCTGGTTGCCCCGCAGGCGCGCGGCAGACCTCGCGCTTCCGGGCGCGGACTGCTGGCTGGTCGACGAGGAGATCGTCATCTTCAACCACTTCGATGGCAACGGGAACTGGGATCCCGCCACGGGCATGGAGGTGCGGTCCGACCCTGACACGGCAAGGATGGTCGCCTCAGCCTTCGAATTTGTCTGGTAGCGGGCAGTTCCGCACGCGGCGTACCGGCCAGGAGGGGAGGTATGAAGAACTCGGTGAGCTGTTCGACACCTTCGAGCGGGAGGCGTTTCGACTGGAAACGCTGGACGATTACGGCGGGGCGGGCAACACGGGCGCGTACGGGAGGTTCCTCGCAGGAGATCCTCCGCCGGAGGACTACAACGCCGAATGGGTGACAGAGCTTCGCTCTCACACCAGTCTGGGGAAGCGCATCTACCGGGTGCACATCCTTCACGGCCGCTCACGCCCTACCTCCGTTTCGAACTCGGCTGGGGGTACCGGACGAACCAGGCCGGCGGTGAGGAATTCTTCATCCTCGACACCACCGATAAGGCCAACCCACTCGAAGGGGTGGGAGACTTCTGGCTCTTCGACGCTCAGGCCCCGGTCGTCATGCACTACGACGCCTCGGGGGCTGTCACCGGGCGTGGAACGCTGTCCGAAGACCCGGCGCAAGAGTTCATCGGCTACCGGGATACGGCTCTCGCTCATGCGGAGCCGTTCTCTGAATGGTGGTCGAAGCACGGGGATTGAATAGAGGAGAGCTGGGAGCGGCACTGCGGGCGCTTCGGTTGGCAGCCATGGTCGGGCTGCTGCCCCGGCAGCACGGTGCGGTGTTCGCCGCCTCAGTCCTCTGGGCAGGCGGCCAGCAGCCGCTCCGTGTGTTCGCGCAGCCGCCGCGCATCCTCGATCGCGAAGCCGGGACCGTGCGGGGCGAGCGGCTCCCCCCGCACCATGGCGCTGAGCGGCGCGGCCGGTGGGGCGTCCAGCACCTTCAGGATCGGCGCTATGGCCTCGTCGACCGGCTGGGCGGATCGCCGCATGGCTTCGATCTGCGTCGCGACGGCCGGGGTGTACTGCCCGGAGAAGCTGGTACTGACCGTTCCCGGGTTGAGCAGTACGTACCGGACCGTCGTCTCCGGTCGGCTGTCCGTGAAGCCGACGCCGAGCAGGTCGTTGAGTCGTCCACCTTGAGCGAGCGCCCGTTGGCCGTCGTACGCCCGTTCGAGTTGCAGGTCCGCCCAGTGGATTTCACCATCGCCGCCGGGTCCGGCGACGTTGAGGATGACCGGCGTATTGGCTGCTTCGAGCACGTCGGCGAGTTCGTGGCACAGGACGAAGCGGCTCAGGTAGAAGTGCGCGAAGGTGTTCTCGAAGCCTTCGGCGGTGACCAAGCGGGTGGTCCGGAAGTGCCGGGCGCACAGCACCAGGGCGTCGATTTTCGTAAAGGCCGTCCGGATACGGTCGATCACCGCTCTGGTCTCGGACACCAGGCTCAGGTCGGCCCGCACGAAGTGCGCCCGCGTGGCCGCACCATGGTGCCGCGCGGCCTCCAGCCACGCCTCGCCCTTCTCCGCGCTGCGCCCGACGACCATCACCTCATGCCCTCGTTCCAGGTAGGTGAGGGCCAGGGCCTTGCCGATGCCGTCCGTGCCTCCGGTGATGACATAGGTCTTCATCGTTCGGCTCATAGGAAGCGGGCCGCGATCTTTTCGGGGGTGAGGCGGACGGTGACCAGTTCCGGGAGGGTGGCGTACGACTCCGGGTGGTGCTCTGCGTACGTCATGCCGGTGTACTTGACGGCCAGTTCGTCCATCCGCTCCCGGCTGCCCGCGCTCTCGAATCGCGCGGTGCCACTGATGACCGCGTACCCGTAGGGCTCGTCGGGCGGGTTGACCGTCACGCTCAGCCGCGGATCGCGCCGCAGATTGCGGACCTTGAGCTTGTCGACACCCGTCACGAAGAACAGGTCGTCACCGTCGCGCCCCACCCAGACCACCGACTGGTGCGGGCTGCCGTCGGGTTGGAGGGTCGCCACGGTGACGAAGACCTGGGCATCGAGGGCCTTTTTCAGCTTTTCAGACATATGGACCGAGCTCACGCATGACTCCAGAGCGAGGAACGGCGCGACGGCGCACGCCCGACGGATCAACCACCACAACTATGTGACACTTAACGAGAGATAAGCAAGAGCGATGTGGCACCTTCTGGCCTGTCAGCACCACTCCCGCATATGCTCCGGTCACGATGAGAGCTGACGCGGCACGCAACCTGGACGCGGTCCTCCAGACCGGAGCACGCCTGCTCGCGCGGGACCCCGGCACGAGCATCGCGACCATCGCCCAGGCGGCAGGCGTCGACCGCCGCACCGTCTACCGCCGCTTCAAGACCCGCGAGGCTCTCATGGCCGCCGTCCACACGGCCAAGCTCGACGCCTGCGAGGAAGCCCTCTCCCGGGCCCGGCTGGACGAGGCGCCCGTGGTCGCGGCGCTGCACCGGTACGCGGAGGGCATCATCACGGCCAGCAGGCGGTGGCCGGTGGACGTGCAGCAGGCACAGGACGAAGCGGCGGCCGCCCGCCTCGGCCGGCTGATCGAGCAGCTCGACGCCTTCATGGCCCGCGCGGTCCGCGAAGGATTCATCCGCCCGGGCCTTCCGGACCGCTGGGCCCGCTCCCTGCTGGTTCATCTCACCAACATGGCTTCGCACGAGATGCCCGAGCTGACCCCCGCGCAGGGAGCCGACATGGTGACCCAGTCCCTGTTCACCGGACTCGGCCCCGCCTGACCGGGCCCCGGGGCCGGGGCTCAGCAGCCGGACTCAAAGGGCTAGTCGGCCCTCCCGGCGTCGAAGGCCTGGGCGACGGCGAGGCTGTCCTCGTAGACGTGGTGTCGGGTGACCAGGCCATCCTCGACCGTGAGGTGCAGAGCGAACCGGGCGCGGTAGGCACGGCCGGTGGGGCGGGCGGTTTGGCGGATCTCGCCCAGTACGACGGCGTCGTTGCCGTCGATGAGGATGCGCTCGATCTCGGTGGCCGCCTGCCCGGGCACGTGGTGTTCGGCGAGTTCGCGGTAGTGGGCGGCGGCGTCGGCGCGGGTGGAGCGGTGGCGGATCCACGGGGTGGCGGTACGGCCGTGCTCGGTCTCCGGCCAGGCCAGCTTCCAGTCGCCCCGCTCGGCGTACAGCTCCGCGATGCGCTCGGGGTCGCCCTCGCCGATCCGGCGCAGCAGCTCCTCCACCACGGCGCGGGTGGTCGCACATGTGGCTGATGACACGGCTGATCACTCCCTCTCGAAGGTGCGTCCTACTGTCGCGGAGAGATCACCAGTCCCGCGATTACCTCCCGGGTCATCAGCGCCATGCCGGGGCGTCGGTGCCCCAGTGGCCGGGTGGGTGGGTCCAGTCGCGGGGAGCGCCGTCGTACGCGATCGGGGGGAGGGCGTAGCGGAGGTGGCCGTATGCGGAGGGGCGCTCGGTCAGCCAGGGGTCGGGGGCGTACGTCCCGTCGGGCGGCGGGGTGGGGGTGATGCCGTGCATCAGCCACGATGCCGTTCCGGCCAGGGAGAAGCGCAGGTGGCGGCCGGTGCCGGTGTCGGCGCGGTCGGTCAGGGCGCGGAGGACACCGGCGGCGATCAGGTAGCCGGTGCCGTGGTCGAGGGCCTGGGCGGGGAGGACGCCGGGGTGGCCGTCGGCGGTGGCCTCGGTCAGGGCGATGCCGGTTCCGGCCTGGACCAGGCTGTCGAAGCCGCGGCGGTCGGCCCAGGGGCCGGTCCAGCCCCAGGCGTTGAGCTGGGCGACGATCAGGCCGGGGTGGTGGGTGAGGTAGCGGTCGAGGGCGCCGGGGCGGTAGGCGGTGACCACGGCGTCGGCCTGGGCGAGGAGTTCGTCGAAGGTGCGGCGGTCGTGCGGGTCGGCGAGGTCCAGGCGGGTCGAGCGCTTGCCGAAGCCGGTGTCGGCGTGGGCGTCGGGGTCCTCGGGGAGGTGCGGGGAGTCGACGCGCAGGACGTCCGCGCCCAGCAGGGCCAGGGTGCGGGTGGCGACCGGACCGGCGATGACCCGGGTCAGGTCCAGGACGCGGATTCCCTCGGCGGGCAGCGCCGCGGGCGGGAGGGGGCGGGGAGTGCCACCTTCGGCCTGCCATGACTCCGCCAAGGGGAGGGTGGGCAGGGGGAGTTCGCCTTCGCCGGGCCGTACGGCGGCCACGGCCAGGGCGCCCGCCGCGTACGCCGTCTCCTGGATCTCGCGAGCCGGGCGCTGCGCCAGTTCGGCCGCGAGGGCATCCGGGCCGACGTGTTCCGGAAGGTCCAGGGCGGTCAGCAACCGGGCGCGGTGGTGGGGGTAGTTGGCGTGGGTGCGTACCCAGCCGTCGGCCGTGCGCCAGAAGCCGGACAGCGGGGCGAAGGTGGTGGGGCGGCGGCCGTCGATGCGCAGGTGGCGTTCGCTGATGAACGCCGTGGCGACCGCGCCCTCCTCCACCCGTACGCCGGGGATCGCACCGCCACCGCGCCGCGCGGCCAGTTCGGCGGCGGCCAGCGAGCACACCCCCACGGTGGCCCGGGCGAGTTGGCGTACCGGCAGCCGGGCGGGGAGCACCTCGCCCGCCGGGGCGTACGTGATCCGCTCGGCGAGGGCGGGTGGGCCGCCGAGGGCCTCCCAGGCGTGGGCGGTCGCGGCATCTTCCCCGGTGCTCGTCATGCGGTCATTGTGCCGCCGGGCCCAGCGTGGATTCGATGCCCGCGACGATCGTGCGCAGCCCCTCCTCGAAGCGGGCATCGTAGTCCAGGAAGAGGTCCGCGCCGACGGCGGCCGCGAGCGGGTAGTCGGGGCCGATGAGGTCGGCCCGTTCCGCGACGTCGTAGCCGGGGGTGCGTTCGCCCGCCATGGGCTCGACGGCCTGCTCCTCGGTCACGAACCCGAGGGTGAACGCGTACGCGATGAACGAGGCGCGGGCCGCGGCGCCCGGGGGGAAGCCCGCGGCCACGAAGGCGCGCAGGTGGGCCTCCATGGTGACGGCGTGGTCGGTGCGGGTGAAGCGGGTGCCGCTGAAGACCTTCGCCCCGTCGCGGTAGCGCAGCAGGGCTCGGCGCAGGGCGTGCTGGCCCGCGATGAGACGTTCCTGCCAGGTCATCTCCTCATCGAGGTTCCCCGGCTCTTCGGCCAGCCGCAGGAAGATCGTGGTGGCCATCTCGTCGAGCAGCGCCTGCTTGTTCTTGAAGTGCCAGTAGAGGGCGGGCGCCTGGACGTTCAGCTCCTTGGCGATGCGGCGCAGGGTGAGCCCTTCGAGGCCCACCTCGTTGAGCAGCCGCAGCGCGGCGTCCACCACCTGGTCCCGGTCCAGTCGCGTTGTCGCCATGGGGTCATCCTCGCAGCTCAGCCTCGCCCCCCTTGACAATTTAACAATGTTAAGCGCATTCTCGACCGCATGGAACTTAACAACGTTAAGGACACAGACGTACTGATCGTCGGGGCGGGCCCGGCCGGGCTGACCCTGGCCATCGACCTCGCCCGGCGCGGCGTCACGGCGCAGATCGTGGAGCGCGGCGAGCGACTGTTCCCGGGGTCGCGCGGCAAGGGGCTCCAGCCGAGGACGCAGGAGGTCTTCGACGACCTCGGGGTCATGGCCGCGGTCCGCGCGGCGGGCGGGCCGTATCCGCCGATGATGGGGTGGGAGGACGGGCGGCGGCTCGGCGCGTTCGAGATGATCGTCCGTACCGGCCCGACCCCGGGCACCCCGTACCACGACATCTGGATGCTGCCGCAGTGGCGGACCGCGGAGATCCTGTACGCGCGGCTGCGGGAGCTGGGCGGCGAGGTCGAGTTCGGCACGGCGTGCACGGGGCTGGCGCAGGACGCGGACGGCGTCACCGCGCGGCTCTCGTACGCCGACGGCTCCACCGGGGCCGTACGGGCGGCCTACGCCGTGGCCGCCGACGGCGGCCGCAGCACGGTGCGCAAGGCGCTCGGCATCGGCATGGCGGGCGAGACCGTCGACCCGCATCCGCTGCTGGTCGCGGACGTCACGCTGACCGGCCTGACCGGCCTGGACCGCGACCACTGGCACGTGTGGCAGCACGCCAAGGGCGGCGTCCTCGCGCTGTGCCCGCTCGCCGGGACCGGCCTCTTCCAGGCGGTGGCCCAGTACGAGGACGAGAGCGCCGTACCCGACCCGGACCCGGAGGCGGTGCGGCGGCTGATCGTCGACCGGACGCATCTGGCGGAGTCCGAGGTGGGCGAGGTGCGGTGGGCGTCACCGTTCCGGGCGCGGGCGGCGATGGCGGAACGGTTCCGGGAGGGGAGGGTCTTCCTGGTGGGCGACGCCGCGCACATCCACTCCCCCGCGGGCGGCCAGGGCCTCAACACCAGCGTCCAGGACGCGTACAACCTCGGCTGGAAGCTGGGCGCCGTACTGCGCGGCTCCGCCGGTCCCGTACTGCTGGACACCTACGAGGAGGAGCGGATGCCGGTCGCCGCCGGGGTGCTGGGCATCAGCACCCGCATCCACCGCGCCGAGGCGGAGGGCGTGACGGAGGGCGACGCGGACGCGAAGGAGCCCCGGCGCACCGCGGAGGTGCACCAGCTGGGGCTGACGTACCGCGGCGCGGCGCTCGCGGTCGAAAAAAGGCGACATGCGACCGCGCTGCGGGCGGGCGACCGCGCGCCCGACGCCCCCTGCACGCTCCCCGACGGCACCCCGTTCCACCTCTTCGACGCCTTCCGCGGCCCGCATGTGACGGTGCTCGCACTCGGCGGCGCGGAACCGCCCGCCCCCGACCGCGCGTCCGTGGTTGCGTATCGTGTCGGCGGCCCGGCACCCGATCTGCTCGACCCGGACGGACACCTCCGCGCCGGGTACGGGGATCAGGGCGTCTTCGTCATCCGGCCGGACGGGTACGTGGGGTGCGCGGCCGACCGGGCGGACGAGGTGACCGGATATCTGACCACCTTGGGCACGTAGGACGATACGACGGGAAATCGCACAGCGGGTACGGCTACCATCGCGGAGCGCACATCCATTGACCGCTCTCATGCGTCCCCGGCTCGACGGCTTTCCCTCTGGACGGCCGCGCCGACGCCGATGGGACATTTGGAGTATTCATTTGAAAACCACCACCAAGCGCATGCGTCGCCTCTCCGCGCTGAGCGTTCTCGCCGCGGGATCCGTGCTGGCCTCCGGGGCGTACGTCCCGGCGCAGGCCGCCACCGCCGCTGCGCCCACGATCACCGCCAAGGGCGGGTACGTGATGAACAACGGGACGGGCAAGGACCTTTACAAGAAGGCCGCCGACACCCGTCTCTCCACCGGCTCCACCACCAAGATCATGACCGCCCGGGTGGTTCTGGCCCAGCCGAACCTCAACCTCAACTCCAAGGTCACGATCCAGAAGGCGTACAGCGACTACATCGTCGACAACAACTGGGCCTCCTCGGCCCGTCTGATCGTCGGCGACAAGGTCACCGTCCGCCAGCTGCTCTACGGGCTGATGCTGCCGTCCGGTTGTGACGCCGCGTACGCCCTGGCCGACAAGTTCGGCAGCGGCTCGACCCGCGCCGCGCGGGTGAAGTCGTTCATCGGCAAGATGAACGCCACCGCCAAGAGCCTCGGCCTGAAGAACACGAACTTCGACTCGTTCGACGGCATAGGGCACGGCAAGAACTACTCCACGCCGCGCGACCTGACGAAGCTCGCGAGCAGCGCGATGAAGTACTCGACGTTCCGCTCGGTCGTGAAGACGAAGAAGACGACCCAGAAGACCGTCACCAAGAGCGGTGGCTACCGCAACATGACGTGGGAGAACACCAACCCGCTGCTCGGCACCTACTCGGGCACCATCGGCGTGAAGACCGGCTCGGGCCCGGAGGCCAAGTACTGCCTGGTCTTCGCCGCCACCCGCAGCGGCAAGACGGTCATCGGCACCGTCCTCGCCTCGTCCTCGGTCCCCACGCGCACCTCGGACGCGAAGAAGCTGCTGAACTACGGCTTCAAGAAGTAAGCACGTACGCGTACGGGGCCTGCTCGCGAACCGCGCGAGCAGGCCCCTTCGTCATGCGGGGGGAATGGCCGGGTGGCATCACTCCGGGGCGGCGGGCAGCTGTCGACAGGTCAGGCTTCGAAGTCCAGCAGCACCTTGCAGGACTCTCGGCGGTCGGCCGCCTGGGCGAACGCCTCCACCGCCTCCCCCAACGGCCGCACCCCGCTGATCAGCGCGTCGAACGACGGCTCCGTCGCCAGCAGCCGCAGCGCGTCGTCGAACTCCTCGTGGAAGCGGAACGCGCCGCGCAGGTCGATCTCCCGGGCGACCAGCAGGTTTCCGGCGAACGGGCTCTGCCCCGGTGGCAGCATGCCGAGCTGGACGATCACTCCGCCGCGCCGCACCCGGTGCAGACAGGTGTCGAGCCCGGCGGCCACGCCCGACGCCTCGATCGCGACGTCCACCTCGTCGGAGGGCCAGTTCGGGTCGTCCGGGTCGTCGGCCCGTACGCACGCCGTCGCACCGGCCGCCGCCGCGAACTCCAGGGCCCGGGGCAGCACATCGGTCGCCGTGATGCTCGCCGCGCCCGCAGCCCGGGCGGCGGCGACGGCCAGACAGCCGATCGGCCCGGAACCGGTGATCAGCACGTGGCGTCCCGTCAGGTCGCCCGCGCGGCACACCGCGTGCAGGGCGACGGACAGCGGTTCGGCGAGCGCCGCCCGGCGCGGCTCCAGCCCCTCGGGCAGGACCCGCAGCTGCCCGGCCGGGACGGCGATACGGGACGCGAACCCGCCCTGTACGTGGGGAAAGCGCGCCGCGCTGCCCAGGTAGCGGGTGTCGCGGCAGATATTGGCGCGGCCGCCGGCACATTCGGGGCACACCCCGCACGGCGTCGCCGGGTGCACGGCGACCGGGGTGCCGGGTGCGGGCCCGCTCGCGCCCTCGCCGTACGACACGACCGTGCCGACGACCTCGTGCCCCAGCACCATGGGCTGCTTCAGCCGGAAGTCGCCCACGCCACCGTGCTGGTGGTAGTGGAGATCCGACCCGCAGATCCCGCCGTAGCGGATCGCCACCAGCGCCTGTCCGGGCGCCGCCTCCGGCTCGGGGAGTTCGTCGACCCGCAGGTCGCCCTGTCCATGGATCACACAGCCCAGCACCATCCGCCCTGCCTCCTCTGTCATGTGCTTCACAGCTGGCTCGTCATGCCGCCGTCGACGTACAGCACCTGCCCGCTGACGAAGTCGGCGGCGGGCGAGGCGAGGTAGAGCAGCGCCCCGATCAGGTCCTCGGTGCGGCCCCAGCGGCCCGCCGGGGTCCGGCCGCGCACCCAGGTGCTGAACTGCTCGTCCTCGACGAGCGGCCGGGTCAGCTCGGTCTCGATGTATCCGGGGCCGACCCCGTTGACCTGGATGCCGTACGGGCCCCAGTCGGCGCACATGCCCTTGGTGAGCATCTTCAGCGCGCCCTTGGTCGCCGAGTAGGGGGCGATGCCGGGGCGGACCACCTCGCTCTGGAGCGAGCAGATGTTGACGATCTTGCCGTGGCCGCGTGCGGTCATGCGCCGCGCGGTCTCCCGGCCCACCAGGAACGCGCTGGTCAGGTTGGTGTCCACGATCTGCCGCCAGGCCTCGTCGGTGAACTCCAGCAGCGGTGCGCGGTTCTGCATCCCGGCGTTGTTGACCAGGATGTCGAGCGGGCCGACCCGCTCCTCCACGTCGGCGATCCCGGCGGCGACGGCCGGGCCGTCGGTGACGTCGAAGGCGGCGGTGTGCACACCCGCCTCCGTGCCGCCGAGTTCGGCCGCGGCCTTGTCCAGGGCCTGCTGGTCACGGCCGTTGAGGACCACCGTGCAGCCCGCCTCCACCAGGCCGCGGGCGAGCGCATGGCCGATGCCGCGGCTGGAGCCGGTGACCAGGGCGGTGCGGCCCGTGATGTCGAAGAGCGGATGTGTCGTCATGGCGTTCGTACCCTCTCGGTTCTCAGAATCCCCGGTGCTAGATCACCAGTGACAGCAGCAGGACGAAGCCGAGCGCGACGACCGAGATGACCGTCTCCATCACGGACCAGGTCCGCACCGTCTGCCCCACGCTCATCCCGAAGTACTCCTTGACCAGCCAGAATCCCGCGTCGTTGACATGGCTGAAGAAGAGCGACCCGGCACCGATGGCCAGCACCAGCAGCGCCACGTGTGTGGTGGACATGTCCGCGGTGAGCGGCGCCATCAGCCCGGCGGCGGAGATCGTGGCCACGGTCGCCGAGCCGGTCGCCAGCCGGATCAGGACCGCGATCAGCCAGGCGAGCAGCAGCGCCGAAACGTTCCACTCCTTCGAGATGTCCATGATCATGTTGCCGACGCCGATGTCGATGAGCGTCTGCTTGAAGCCGCCGCCCGCCGCGACGATCAGCAGGATTCCGGCGATCGGCGCGAGCGAGGTCTCCACGGTGGTGGCGATGCGGTCCCGGGTGAAGCCCGCCGCGCGGCCGAGGGTGACCATGCCCACGATCACCGCCGCCAGCAGCGCGACGAGGGGGTTGCCGATGACGTCGGCGATCCGCTGGACGGTGTTCTCCGGGTCGTCCACGGCGATGTCGACCAGCGCCTTGATGAGCATCAGCACGACCGGCAGCAGCACGGTGCACACGGTCGCGGCGAATCCGGGCCGCCGCTCCAGGTCCTCCGAGGGACGCGTCGGCATCAGCCGGTCCGGCGGGGTGACGTCGACCCAGCGGTCGGCGACGCGCGAGAAGACCGGGCCCGCGATGACGGCGGTCGGTATCGCGATGAGGACGCCGAGCGCCAGGGTGACGCCCAGGTCGGCGTGGACCGCGTCGATCGCGGCGAGCGGGCCGGGGTGCGGCGGTACCAGGCCGTGCATCACGGACAGACCCGCGAGCGCCGGTATGCCGATCCGCATCAGGGAGAGGTTGCCGCGCTTGGCGACCAGCAGCACCACCGGAATCATCAGCACCATGCCGACCTCGAAGAAGAGCGGCAGGCCGATGATCCCCGCGATGAGCACCATCGCCCAGGGCATCGTCCGGGTGCTCGCCTTGGCGAGGATCGTGTCCACGATCTGGTCGGCGCCCCCGGAGTCGGCCAGCAGCCGCCCGAGGATCGCGCCGAGGGCGATCAGCACGCCGACGCCCGCCACCGTGTCGCCCAGCCCGCCCGAGAAGCTGGTGATGACCTTGTCGAGCGGCGCCCCCGCGACGGCGCCCAGCGCCAGCGAGCCGATCGTCAGCGACAGAAACGCATGCAGCTTGGTCTTGGTGATGAGCAGGACGAGAACGGCTATGCCGACGAGGACGGCTATGCCCAGCTGTGCGTGACCGGCCGACGTGATCGGGTCGACGGTGTCCGCTGCCAGCATCTCGACGCTGAGTCTGGTCACGGAGGGTTCCTAACGTGAAGCTACTGGTGTCCGGGCTGCCGCTGCCGCAGTGCGGCGACGGCCCGCTCGGTGATGGTCTCGGGGCCGGGCGCGATGTCCACGGCGACGCCGTGCTCGTCCGGCTGGAGCGGCTCCAGGGTGGCGAGCTGCGAGTCGAGCATCCCCCCGGAGAAGAAGTGGCCCTTGCGCTCCTTCATCCGGTCGGCGATCAGCTCGCGCTCACCGGTCAGGTGCAGGAAGACGACCCCGGGCTCTGCGGCGCGCAGCCGGTCCCGGTAGATCCGCTTGAGCGCGGAGCAGCTGACCACGCCACCGTGACCGACGTGCTCATGGGCCCAGGCGCCGATGGCGTCCAGCCACGGCCTGCGGTCCTCGTCGTCCAGCGGGGTCCCGGCCGACATCTTGGCGATGTTGGCCGGCGGGTGGAAGTCGTCGGCCTCGGCGTACGGCACACCGAGCGCGTCCGCCAGCAGGGGGCCGATCGTGGTCTTGCCCGTGCCGGACACTCCCATGACGACGACCAGGGGGGCATGCATGTGGAAAACCTCGCTGTCTGCTCCGGTGCTGTCTTCCTCGACTGTCGTTCTCGACCTCGGCACCGCTGGCAGCACACTCAACCCCACTGATACGACGTATTCAAGAGTTCGTGATTTAAAAGTCATACTTAAATCGAGAGCGGCTGCCACGTAGTCTGACTCCATGGACAACCAGGGGCCCATCACGGGGCGGGGACTGCACGCTCGGTTGCTGGCGTCCCTCGGGCCCGCGATCACGGCGGGCGACTACCCGCCGGGAACGGTGCTGCGCACCGACGAGCTGGAGCGGCGCTTCGACGTCTCACGCACCGTGGTCCGCGAGGCGGTGCGGGTCCTGGAGTCCATGCACCTGGTCCGCTCCCGCCGCCGCGTCGGCGTGACCGTCCTCCCCCCGGAGGAGTGGGACGTCTTCGACGCACAGGTCATCCGCTGGCGGCTGGCGGGCCCCGACCGCCCCCGCCAGCTGCGCTCCCTGACCTCCCTGCGCTCGGCCATCGAACCAGCCGCCGCCGCCCTGGCCGCCGAGCACGCCACCGCCGCCCAGTGCGCCGAGCTGACCGAGCACGCGCTCAACATGGTCGCCACCTCCCGCGGCCAGCAGCTCCCCGCCTACCTCGTCCACGACGTCGCCTTCCACCGGACGATCCTGCGCGCCTCGGGCAACGAGATGTTCGCGCGGCTCGGCGACGTGGTCGCCGAGGTCCTGGCGGGCCGCACCGAGCACCGGGTGATGTTCAGCGACCCGGACCCGGAGGCGGTCACCCTCCACGTCCGGGTCGCCGAAGCGGTCCGCGCGAGGGACGCGGAGCGCGCCGAGCGCTACACCCGGGAGATCACTGTGGGCGCCCTGCGCGAGCTGGACATCCTGGCGCCGTAGCGCCCTTGCCCTGTGGTCTTGATCGTCTTTCGGGCGGCGCCTACGCTCCGATGTCCATGGGCATGGGGGGACCGGACGGCGGCCGACGGGCGTGGCTCGCGGGACTGGGCGTGGCGACGGGGCTGGTCGCCTTGGGGGCGATGTTCGTCCTCCTGCCCGGGATGATCGTCGACCACGATCTGGCCGGGGCGGGCGTCGCCCCGAAGGACCGGCTCGGCGCGGTGAACGCTGTCCGTACGACGCTGCTCCAAGCAGTCGGCGGCCTGGTCGTGCTCTTCGGCGCGTACGCCACGTGGCGGCAACTGCGTGTCAGCCAGGACAGCCTGCGCGCCGCTCAGGAGGGATACGTCACCGACCGCTTCAGCCGGGGCGTCGACCAGATCGGCGACGACAAGCTGGACGTCCGTATCGGCGGGCTGCACGCCTTGTGGCGCCTCGCCGAACACTCGCCCCGTGACCGCGAGGCCGTCATCTCGATCCTCGCGGCCTTTCTCCGTACGCATCTGCCCTGGCCGCCCACCGCCGGAACGGACGCGCCCGCCGCGGACGCGTCCATCAACGACGTCGCGCCGCTGGAGACCCGCGCCGCCGACGCACAAGTGGCGCTGACCGCACTCGGCGTGTTGTGCCGGCACCGGGAACAGTCCTGGGTCAACCTCAGCGCCACCGATCTGCGCCGGGCCGACTGCGACGGGCTATGGCTGCCCGAGGTCAACCTCGACCGCGCCTGCATGGAGGCGGCCGGGCTGTACGAGGCCAACCTCACCCAGACCTCGCTGGTCTCGGTCAATCTGCGCCATGCCGACCTCAACAGGGCCACCCTGCGCCGCGCCCGCTGCGTGCTGGCCGACCTCCGGGGCGCGCGGCTGCCCCAAACCGACCTGTGCGACACCGACTTCACCGAGGCCGACCTGCGCGAGGCCAACCTGCGCAAGGCCGACGCGGCCGACGCGGTCTTCCACCGCGCCGACCTGCGCCTGACCGACCTGCGCGGCACCGACCTGAGCGCGGCCGACCTCACCGAAGCCCGGCTGACCGGCGCCCTGGCCAGCGACCGCACCCGCTGGCCCACCGGCTTCGACCCCATCGCCGCGGGCGTCACCTCCACCGACGACCCCGGACCCGAGCCCGGCCCGCTGCTCCAGCCGCCCGGCATCACCACCCAGGCACCGCCGCTGCGGTCGATGCCCTGAGGCGGCTACGGCCGGACGTAGGGCCGGGTCATGATCTCCATGTTGTGGCCGTCCGGGTCGTCGAAGTAGGCGCCGCGGCCCCCGAAGAGGGTGTTGATCCGGCCGGGGTCGGTGTGGCCGGGGTCCGCGTAGTAGGTGACCCCGGCCGACTCCAGGCGGGCGATCATGGCGTCGAAGCGCTCCTCGGGGACGAGGAACGCGTAGTGCTGCGGCTGGATCGGCTCGTCCCGCTTCTCGTAGTAGTCGAGCGTGACGCCGTTGCCGAGGTCGACGGGAAGGAACGGGCCGAACGGGGCGCCGACCTCCAGGTCCAGGACCGTGGCGAGGAACTCGGCCGACCAGTGCCGGTCCGAGGCGTAGACGGCGGTGTGGTTCAGGTGGATGTCGTGTGCGTGGGGCATGGGAGATGTCTCCGGTGTTGTCGTGGTCGCGGTGGTCGCGGTTGTCGCGGTGCGGACGAAGAACACGGAGATGGAGGGGCGGGGCTCTGGCCCGCCCCGGCCTCACGCCGAGGCCGGGCGCCTCACTCGTGCATGGCCCTCGTGGGCCGACCCGGCAGTCACCCGGCTGAACCTAGCGGTCGCCACCAGGAACATCAACAGGATTCCCGGGCGCGCGAGTTGCCGTCAGCGGCGACGCAGGGACGGGTCCAGCAGCGCGGGCGGGGTGTCGTGCTTCTCGTGCGGGGCGAGGTCGGTGCCGGGGGCGACGATGGCGTCGATCGCGTCGAGTACGTCGGCCGGGAGCACGGTGTCGGCGGCGGCGAGTTGCGCGTGGAGGTGGTCCAGGGTGCGGGGGCCGATGAGGGCGCTGGTGACGGCGGGGTGCGCGGTGACGAAGCCGAGCGCGAGCTGGATCATCGTCAGACCGGCGTCGTCGGCGACCTTGGCCAGCTGCTCGACGGCGTCGAGCCGGGCCCGGTTGACGGGGAGGGTGACGTCGAAGCGTTCCGGCATGAACGCCGAGCGGTTGGTGGCGATGTCCCGGCCCGCGCGGACCGCGCCCGACAGCCAGCCCGAGGCCAGCGGGCTCCACACCAGCACGCCGAGGCCGTACTGCTCGGTCACGGGCAGGACGTGCGTCTCGATGCCGCGCTGGAGGATCGAGTAGCTGGGCTGTTCGGTGACGTAACGGCTCAGGTGGTGCTCGCGGGCGGCCCACTGGGCCTGTACGAGGCGGTAGGCGGGGAAGGTCGAGGAGCCGAAGTACCGGATCTTGCCCGCGCGCTGGAGGTCCGTCAGCGCCGACAGCGTCTCCTCGTCGCTGGTGTTCGGATCCCACCGGTGGATCTGGTAGAGGTCCACGTGGTCGACGCCGAGGCGGCGCAGGCTGTTGTCCAGCGCGGTGACCAGCCAACGGCGCGAACTGCCCCGGTGGTTGTGCTCGTCCCCCATGGGCATGCCCGCCTTCGTGGCCAGCACGATGTCGTCGCGGCGGCCCGCGATGGCCTTGCCGACCATCTCTTCCGACTGGCCGCCGCTGTACATGTCGGCGGTGTCGATGACATTGATCCCGCCTTCGAGGGCGGCGTCGACGATGGCGGTGGCCTCCTCCTGGGTGGTGCGCCCGATCGCGCCGAAGTTCATCGCGCCGAGCGCGAGGGTGCTGGCCTGTACGCCGGTGCGGCCCAGGGTGCGGTAGAGCATGACCGTGTTCCTCCATTACGGGTGGAGCTGACATCATGAACAAACGGAACCTCGTTCCGTTTGACAATACGGAACACTGTTCCGTTTTAGCAAGCGCGACGGTGAAAGGGAGCGGCACGGTGAACGACGGCGGCAAGGGCGAGGACTGCGCGGGGCGCGCGGCCCCGTCCAAGCGGAAGGACGCCCGGCGCAACAAGGAGACGCTGCTCGACGCGGCCGCCACGGTCTTCGTCCGATCAGGCGTGGAGGCGCCCGTACGCGACATCGCGGCCGAGGCGGGCGTCGGCATGGGCACGATCTACCGCCACTTCCCCACCCGGGCGGACCTCATCATCGCCGTCTACCGGCACCAGGTCGAAGCGTGCGCCGAGGCCGGACCGGCCCTGCTGGCGTCCAGCGCGAGCCCGCACGCCGCGCTGGGGCAATGGATCAACCTCTTCGTCGACTTCCTGGTCACCAAGCACGGCCTCGCCGCGGTGCTCCAGTCCGACAGCTCCGGCTTCGACACGCTGCACGCCTATTTCATCGACCGTCTCCTGCCGGTGTGCACCCAACTGCTCGACGCCGCGGCCGAGTCCGGCGAGATCCGGTCCGGGGTGGAGGCGTACGAGCTGATGCGCGGCGTCGGAAACCTCTGCATCGGCGCGGACAGCGATGCCCGCTACGACCCACGCCGCCTGGTCGACCTCCTCATCGCGGGCCTGCGCCACCCGCAGTGAGCGGTTTACGCGGCCGCGCCCCCTGCCCGGTCGAGCCGGTCGCGCTGGGCCGGGGTCAGGGGCAGGTCCGCCGCCACCACGTTCTCCTCCAAGTAGTCGATCCGGGCGGTACCCGGGATCGGGAGGATGACCGGCGAGTGGCCGAGGAGCCAGGCCAGGGACACCTGGGTGGGCGTCGCGCCGGTCTCGGCCGCCACGGCGGCGATCTCGGACGTCTCGTCCCACGCGCCCGCCGCGACGGGCCGCCACGGCAGGAACGCGATCCCCGCCTCCGCACAGGCCGCGAGCACCGGCTCATGCTCGCGGTCGAGCACGTTGTAGCGGTTCTGCACGCTCACCACATCGATGATCTCCCGCGCCTGATCGAGTTCGGCGACCGTGATCTCCGACAGCCCGATACGGCCGACCTTGCCGTCGGCCTGGAGGTCCCGCAGCGTGCCGAGCTGATCCGCGAGCGGTGTCTCCGGATCGATGCGGTGCAGCTGAAGCAGCTCGATCCGCTCGACCCGCAGCCGCCGCAACGCCTGCTCCACCTGATCCCGCAGCACGTCCGGCCGCCCGTCCAGCTTCCACTCGCCGCCGGGCCCCGTCCGCGCGACGCCCAGCTCCACGGCCCGCCGGGCGACCGCGAGGGCTGCCCGACGGTCGGCGGCCGGCGCACGGTCACTGAGAGCGAGCGGGCGGGCTGACACAGAGCGAGCAACAGGGCATCTCTTGGTGGGTCCCCCTTACCGCGCTACGGTGAAGGAGGTGTGCTTCCGGCGTCGGGGCCGGTGGAGGTCAGAACGTGGCCTCAGACCGGTCGGGCACATGGCTGGCCGCCGAGAAAAAGAGTGAGCGCTGAAGTTCCGCCCGCTCACGGACCGGACTGGGATAGCGTCTCCGGCGAGGTCACCGACCGGACTGGGATAGCGTCTCCGGCGAGGTCACCCAAACCACCGGGCCTCGTGGGAGCAGGCACTCAAAGATGTTGTCCGCGGAAGTGGCAAGCGGCGCTTGGCCATGAAGGGGCCGACGCTGCTGCGCACATCGGCTGCCTTCTTGCCCGACCTGGTGGCGATCGAGGCGATGACCTATGCGCGCCGCTGAGCCTTTCGCCCATCCGGCCTTGTTCTACCGAGGCGTCCAGGAGTATGTGGCCGGGACGGTCCCGTTCATCGAGGAGGGTCTGGCTGCGGGCGAGCCGGTGGCGGTGGCTGTTCCCGCGAGTAACCTCGGGCCACTGCGCGCGGCGCTGGGCGCAAGCGCCGAACAGGTGCAGTTCACCGACATGAGCCGGGCAGGGCGGAACCCGGGGCGGATCATTCCCCAGGTGCTGCGGGAGTTCGCCGACGCGTATCCCACCGAGCGCGTACGGATCATCGGTGAGCCGATATGGCCCGCCCGTACACCAGCCGAATATCCGGCCTGTGTCCAGCACGAGGCACTGATCAACAGGGCCTTCCGCGGTCGGAATGTCATCATCCTGTGCCCCTACGACGCCGTACGGCTCAACGCCGGATGGCTTGCCGACGCGTACACCACACATCCCGTTGTCGTCGTCGACGGCAGGGAGCAGCGCAGTACGGCCTACGACGTCGACGGCGCTGTCTCTGCTTTCAATGAACTCCTCGTGCCACCACCATGGGCCGTCGTCTTCGCGTTTGGCGTCGACCGCCTGTCCGGCGCGCGGGACCTCGCTGTCGAGTTGGCCAAGCGCCTCGGTCTGACAGGTGAGCGATTGGACGACTTTTCGCTTGCCGTCACCGAGTTGGCCACCAACAGCGTGCAGCACGGTGGTGGCTCGGGCACCGTCTCGGTCTGGGACGACGGCACGCAGATCGTGTGCGAGGTGAGAGACCGAGGATGGCTGCGAGACCCGCTGGCAGGCCGTCGCCCGCCCCAGCGCGACAAGGCCGGAGGCCGGGGTCTGTTGACGGTCAACAACCTCGCCGATCTCGTCCGTGTCCACACCGGCCCAGAGGGCACGACCGTCCGCTTCTACATGTGACCCCCAACGGCCAACGGGCCCCTCGGCCCATAGGGCGGGCAGTGCTACGTTCCGAAGGACTGACCCGCGCCCGCCCTCGCGAGCAATGCGTCAGCCGCGAGATCAAGGAACTGTTCACCGCCGACGAGGTCCCCGGCTTGCGGATGCCCGATGGGTACAAGGCATCGGTCGCCGCCTGGCACCGGCAGCACGACGGGAGGTAGTTCCGAATGAGCGCAGGTGCGGCCGGGGGCGAAGGACGGCGGAAACCGTCTGCCCGGCCAAGGAGCTAGCTCGAACCGGCGGGCGCGTCGGCGTAGACGCCGTGCATCATGCCGGTGGCCTGGCCGACTTCGATGAGATAGCCGTCCGGGTCGCGCAAATAGCACCGCACCTCGGCCTTGCGATCGATGGGCGGCGTGAGGAATTCGGCGCCCTTCGCACTCCACTCCCGGTGACACGCCTCGATGTCGGCGACGCGGAGGTTGAGGAAGCTGCTGACCGTGCTCGGGTCGGCGGGCGGGCGCAGGGTGACGTCCGGCTTGTCCGGGGTGGGGCCGCCGCCCGGGTTCATGATGATCCATCCGTTGGCGAGCTTGATGGTGCAGGGGTTCTCCTCGAGCACCACCTCACCACCGAGGACGTCGGCGTAGAAGGCGCGAGATCGGGCCACGTCGGCCACCGTCAGAAAGTGGGTGAGGAGGAGCCCGGAATCCGGGGCGGGAAAGCCATCACGGTGCATGCAAGACCTCCAGGCAAATCGGATGTTCTCCCCCATAATGGCGGACGGATGTCCGTGGGCACGGATGAACACGGCCCTGGCAGGATGTGAGGATGGCGACGAATGAGCCGTGGGCGGAGTTTCACGACGATTTGCTGGCGGCGAAGACGCTGCTGTACGACCCGAGTGGCTTTCGTTGCTCACAGCCGGTGCCGGAACCGGAAAGTGCCGAGTACGCGGCTCACAAATTCACGATCGACGGGCTGTCGGTCCGGTTTCGCGTGGCCAAGACCACTCCGACGAAGGTCGGCCAGTTCGTGACCGTGTGGCAGCGATCCACCGAAGGCCCGATCCGGCCCTTCGATACCGAGGACGGAATTGACCTTTTCGTCATCAGCAGCCGCGACAGCGGCCACTTCGGGCAGTTTGTGTTCCCTGGAGACGTTCTGTGCGAGCGCGGCATCGTGTCCCGCGGCGGCTCCGGCGGGAAGCGCGGTTTCCGCGTCTACCCGCCGTGGGTGACCGCGGCCAATCGCCAGGCGTGCAGAACTCAGGCATGGCAGACAAAATACTTCCTGGATTTCACAGGGGACGGGCCTGTCGATATGGCGCGTGCCCGCGTCCTCTACAGCCGAACCGGCCGTAGCTCCCCGTGAGCAATGATGACCCCAACGCCCCGTTGTGGCTTAGGGGTTGACGCCTACCGGCCCGAGAGCATTTAGTGATCGCGACCAATCTGAAACGCGACTTCCCACGGGGGAACCAATGCGCACTCTCACCATGGCCGGAGGCATGCTCGCCGCCACCGGTCTCACCCTCGGCCTGATGTCCGCACCGGCATTCGCGACGCCCACTACGGCGTCCGACGCCACCGCGGCGGCAGTACAGGGCCCCCCGCCGAAGGCGGGCAAGGGCAGCGTCAAGTGCAATGAGAACAATTCGCGGATCAACTTCTCCTGGAAGACCGGCTACGCGAGCACCAAGGTGTACTACAACAACCACTGCCTGGGCGGCTTCAAGACCAAGGTTGCCTTCAAGTTCTGGAACGACGGGGCGACGCCCTGGTACAAGTGCGTCAGCTTCGAGGGAATGACCCAGGGCACGTACAAGTTCGCGCACATCAACGAGATCATGGGTGTCAGCAAAGACACCAAGAAGTGCGAGAAGAACTAAAAGGTAGATCCGCGAAGATCCAGGGGCTGGTCCCGCCGCTCCGTGAGCGGTGGGACCAGCCCCTGGGGCCGCGGAGGACTACTCTCCGGGGACGCCCAGCGAGTGCCAAGTCGACCAGTCCGTGTCGTCACCGGGGGTGTTCTGCCAGGTGCACCTGATGGTGCCGTCGCCGAAGAGGGCGAAGACCTCCAGGCGACCATCGGCGTTCGAGGCGACCACGGGGTCGCCGATCACGAGCAGGGCGCCGTCGTAGAGCGATGCCCAATGGGGCGACCACCTGCCGTCGGGGGCCGGATTGGTCTGCCATTTGTGCTCAAGGCCGCCGCCTTCTCGACGGGTGAAGACGTCCAGTCTGCCATCGGTGTTCACGCCGACGGCAGGGGTCCCCACCGGGCTGTCGCCGCCGAGCGATTTCCACCCCGGGGCCCATCCATTGCCGGGCTTGGTCTGCCAGATGTGATCGATGGAGCCGCTCGGGCCGAGGATGAAGACCTCCTGCTGGCCGGAGGTGTTCAAGACGGCCGTCGGGTCGCCCTGCGGGGTGCCGCCGAGTTCACCGAAGGCCCATCCTTCGACGCGGGGACGCTGATAAGCGTGCAGAACGGTGAGCACCCCATTCTCGTCGTCGTAGCCGCGGACGAAAGCCTCCAGCCGACCATCGGCGTCCTGGATGACCGCCATGTCGCCCATCACGTCGTCGACGAAGAGAGCTTTCCAATCATCTCTCCATCCGTTGTTCGGGGCGGTTTGCCAGATGTGCTGGACGGAACCGTCCGTGGCACGGACGAAAACCTCCAGGTGGCCATCGAAGTTCCTGGCGACGGTCGGGTTGCCTGCCGCGGACGGGTTGCCGGGGAGCGATTCCCAACGTGACCATTCGACGCCGTGGGGCGTGGTTTGCCAGGCGTGCTGGACCTTGCCGTCCTGGGCGCGGACGAAAACCTCCAGCCGGGCATCGAGGTTCGTGGCCACGACCGGGTCGCCTTCCAGGTTGCCGCCGAGCGAGTTCCACCCCGACCATTCGTTGCGGCTCGGAGCCGTCTGCCAGTTGTGCTGAAGGGTGCCATCGGATCCGCGGGCGAAGACCTCCAGCGCCTCGTTCGCATTGAGACTGACCCAGGAGAAGGGGGAAACGTACCGGACGCTGCTCACCGTAGCCATGGCAATCCCTGACCTCTCTGGTGACGTGGTGACCATCTGCATAGCAACAGGGGTTGACCAGATGAGGTGCGGCCTTCTCCGGCGCAGGGTGGCATCCACCCCTCCGAAAGTCCTTTTACGACGATACGCCCCATGCGACTCCGCCGCGCGGTCAGAGCCAGACGGCGGCGCCCAGCCCTATCGCCACCACGGCGAGCGTGAGGAGGGAGGCATCCGCAGCCTGCGAACACACCTGGCTGACCAGTGCCGGTCTGATCACCTGAGACATGTGAGATCGCGTCGGTCGAGGGCCGCGTTTGGACCGTGGTATCAGGCCCGCGGCAGGAGCCACAACTGCGGGAACGCCAGCATGTCGTCGCTGGTGTTCCCTCACATGATTGACTGCTCCCCTCTCTGAGGGGAGGGGAGTCCTTCCTTCAGGGCTGTGTGGGGATTCCTGGCTCAGGCTGCCTCCGGGAGCAGCGCTCCCGGAGGTCTTACGCCCTCGGCACCAGCCGGGTTCAGACCTGCCCGGACGAGCATCACGCGGGCGGAGTTCTTGTCTCTGGGAGAGACGACTTTGCACGCGGTGCAGGTGTAAGTGCGCTCGGACAGCGGCAGTGCGTGCTTGGTTCTCGCTCCGCACGAGGCGCAGTCCATGGTGGTGTGCGCGGGATGCACCAGACGGATGTCCCGCCCGTGCTTACGGCCCATCTCGATCAGGGCCCTCTTCGTCACCGATCGCGGCGTCCGCCGCCTTACGCGCCATCGAGGACTTGGCCAGGAACCTCGGCTTGAAGTCCTCAACGGCGATGGCGTCATGGTCGGTCACGACGCGCTTGGCCCACTTGCGGCCGGTGTCCTGCCGCTGCCGGGCGATCTTCGCGTAGATCTTCGCCCGCCCCTTCCTCGCCTCGCGGTACCCCTTGGAGGCGGCCTGCCCCTTCTTCGGTCGGCGGCGGGCCATCATCCGGTCGTACCGGCTCAGCCGGGCCTGGGCCTTGCGGCCGTGCTGCGCGTGCGGGAGATCGTAGGCATCTGAGGTGGTGGTGGCGGTCTCCTTCACACCCCAGTCGACCCCGAGCACCCGGCCGGTCTCCGGCAGCGGCCGCACCTGGGCGGGGACCACGAACGAGCAGTACCAGTGCCCGATGCTGTCCTGGTACACGCGCACCGAGGAGGGTTCGGCGGGCAGGTCCCGCGACCACACCACCGTCAGCACGACCCCACCCGCCAAGTGCAGACGACCGCCCTTCAGCCGGAACCCGCGCCGGGTGTAGTTCAGCGTCGGCAAGGCTTCGCGCTTCTTCTTCCGCTTCGGCATACCCGCCCGCTGCCGCCCAGGCAAGCATTCCCGGATGTCCTTGTGCGCCTTGGCACGGGACTTGCCGAAATCCCGGATCATCTGCTGCTGCGGAACACTGGAGCCCTCCCGCAGCCACGGCGTGCGCTCCCGCGCCTGCGTCAGCATCTTGTCCAGCTGTGCCGGGCCGCAGGTCCGCTTCTCGCCCGTGGCCTTGTTGTGCAGGTGGGTGGCCTTGGACTTGGCGACGCATTCGTTCCAGATCCACCGGCACCGGTTCCACTCAGCCCGCAGCGCCACACGCGCCGTCGACGACACACGAAGCCGGTACGTGTACCGGATCTGTCCAGCCTTGTCGGCTTCACTTGGTGTCGTCATGCCGTCAACGTAGCGTCATCACTGGTTACTCACGCCATGTTCCGGCAGACATACTCGAACGGGTGACCGCCCGAGCCGCCGCGGACGGGGGACCTCAGCTCCAAGACATTTCACCTCTTGGAGGTCGCCCTGAGCCCTCCCTCGGCAGACACCGACCCGCCCGGTGGCGATCCGGCCCCTCCTGCTCCGCTACGCGGGAAACCGGTTTTCTCCTCAGCCTGAAGGCCGGAGCGGAGCGGCTGAGCCTGCCGGCCTCCGGTGGGACGGGCTCAGGCGGGGAGGTCGAGTTCGGCCCAGACCGTCTTTCCGATCAGCTCGGACCGGACACCCCAGCGGTCCGCCAACTCCTCGACGAGCAGCAGCCCGTGCCCCGATTCGCGCGGTTCGCCGGTGTCGGTTTTGGGACGCACGGAGGGCAGCCGCTCGGCACGCGGATCCTTCACCTCGATGCGGAGCGTGTCGGCGGTCGCGCTGAGCGCCAGCCGGAAGTTCCGCCCGTGCACGCGGCCGTGCAGCGCGGCGTTCGCGGCCAGCTCGGCGACGATCAGCGCCGCCTTCTCATGCGGCAGCTCCCAGGCACGGATGCGCTCGGTCGCGAGCAGCCGGGCGAGACGGGCGCCTTTGCGGGTGGCGGAGAGCAGCACGGTGTAGTGCGAAGCGGAAGTGCTGGTTCGGGTGATTTGTTGGCTCACGTCACTCAGAGTGGCCGTGCGTGCTTAGGCTGAAAAGTAGCGACGCCAATACGTGTAGTGACTGTCCGGCGCTGGTCGGGTTCTGTCCGGCCAGTCCGCCGTGACGGTGCATGAAACGGCACATCGGAGGTGGGGCAACACATGAGTGAGGACCTGGGACTGGACGAAGACGACAGTGGTGCGGTGCTGCGGACGGTCGGCCGTCAGATCAAGCTGTGGCGCGAAGCAGCGGGGCTGACCCAGGCGGAGCTGGGGGCGCTGATCGGGTACGGGGAGGAGCAGGTCTCGGCCGTCGAGCGAGCGAGGCGGATCCCCAAGCCAGAGTTCCTGGGCAAGGCGGATGAGGTCCTGGGGGCAGGCGGCAAGATCGCCGAGATGAAGAAGGACGTCGCCGAGGCCAGATACCCCAAGAAGGTGCGGGACCTGAAGAAGCTGGAGGACGAGGCGGTCGAGCTGTGCGCCTACAACAACTCGATCATCCATGGACTGCTACAGACCGAGGAGTACGCGCTGGCGTCGTTCGCCACCCGACGCCCGACGTTCACCGAGGAAGAGGTGGATCGGCGGATGGCAGCTCGTATGGCGCGCCAAGAGATCTTCGACCCGGCGACACGCCCAGTCTTCAACTTTGTGCAGTGCGAGGCGACCCTGCGCCGCCCCATTGGGGGCAAGATGGTGATGCGGAGGCAGCTCGAACACCTGCTGAAACTGGGCGAGTTGCGGAACGTAGACCTCCAGGTTCTCCCTCTGAGGTGTCAGGAAAACCCCGGTCTCGACGGTTCGTTCCGGCTGCTGAAGCTCAAGGACGGCACCACGGTCGGATACGTCGAAGTTCAGCTGTTCAGCCGCGTGATCGCCAACCCCAAAGAGGCGCAGATCCTCGACACCCGCTATGGGATCATCCGGGCGCAGGCTCTCACGCCACGGGAGTCACTTGCCTTTATCGAAAAAGTGCTGGGAGAGACATGACCCTCAAGCCCTGCGAGTGGATAAAAAGCAGCTACAGCACGCCCGACGGCCCCGACTGCGTCGAGGTCGCATGGATGAAGAGCAGCTACAGCACCGACGACGGCCCGGCCTGCGTCGAGGTCGGCTGGACCAAGAGCACGCACAGCACTGCCGACGGCCCCGACTGCGTTGAGGTCGCCGCCACCCCCGGCACCATCCACATCCGCGACTCCAAGAACCCCGACGGGCCCCAGCTCACGGCGACCCCCGCCGCCTGGACCGCCTTCGTCAGCTACGCCTCCCACGCCGCCGCCTGAGGCCACACCCGGCGGGCCGTCCCCGAGGACGGCCCGCGCGCCCGGCGGCTGGGACACTGCCCCGATGGCCCTCACCACCGGCGCGCCCTCCGTCGACCTCGCACAGAGCCTTCCCGAGATCGCCCCGTACGCCCGGACCACGGTCCGGCTGCATCCCCGGCGGGGTGAGCCCGGTGTGCGGGACAGCCACATCGGCGGGCCTCTGTTGTGGCCGGGCGCCGAGCCGTGGCCGTATTGCGATGAGCACCAGGACGTCAACGGCAGGCCGCTCGGCCCGTATCCGCTCGTCGCCGTGGCCCAGCTCACCGCCGCCGACTTTCCCGAGATCGCCTTTCCCGCCGGGACGGACCTCGCCCAGGTCCTCTGGTGTCCCGACTGGCACGACCAGCCGCACCCGGAGGGGTGGGGGCAGGCGTGCCGGGTGTTCTGGCGGCGGGCCGCGGACGTCGGCGAGGTGCTGGCCGAACAGCCCGATCCCGCGGAACACTGGGAGTACGACAGCGACATGGTGCCGCGCCCGTGCGTGCTGCATCCGGAGCGGGTGGTCGAGTACCCGTGGCCGGAGGAGCTGCCGGACGATCTCAGGGAGCGGCTGGACGACGACGCGTACGACGACGTGTCGACGATCCCCGGCTGCAAGCTCGGCGGCAGCATGGGCTGGGCGACGACGGACATGCCGTCGTCGCTGCCGTGCGGGGACTGCGGGAGCCCGCTCTCGCTGTTCGTGCAGTTCGATACGTACGAGTTCACGCCCGGCCGCGAGCCGGACCGGTTCTGGCCGCTGGAGGAACGGCACCTCGAACCGGGCACCCCGGCGTTCAACGCGGCGCGCGAGCCGACCGGCATGGCGGTCGGACGCGGCAGCCACGCGGGCCTCTTCCTCTGCGCGACGGACCCCACCCACCCGCCGTCCTTCTTCACGCAGTAATCCCACGCGCCTCTCCGCACGCCCGGCGGGCGGCTCGTCACCACAATCGCCGGTACGACACTGGTCATCACGGCGTGGAAGACGGAAGACGGCTGCGCGGTCGGACGGGTTGAACGGGACGGCTCGTGGGCGCGCGCGACCGCCACCTGGCTGGATCCGCCCACCGTGCGCCAGAGCGGGCCACGCCGTCTGTGGGACGTCCTGGAGCGCATCCGGAACCGGCTGAACGCCGAGGGCGGACTGCCGCTGTACGGGGCCGGGTCACGATCACGCCCGACGGTGTGTGTCACCTGTCCCGAGGCCAGTGGTCGGCCACCATCGGCTGAGCCCCCCTCCGGCGTCGTGCTGATGCGTTACCGGACGCCGTAGCAGCCGGCGCGACGACCGGCGCCTAGCATGACCCGGTGGACATCTCCAGGCTTCCCGCCGACGCGCGGCAGCGGCGCAGTTCCGAGATGCGCGCGTTCCTGCGGTCGCGGCGGGCCCGGGTGACGCCTGCGGACGTGGGCATGCCCGCCGGCGGGGGGCGCCGTACGCCGGGGCTGCGGCGGGAGGAAGTGGCCGTGCTCGCCGGGGTGGGGGTGTCCTGGTACACGTGGCTCGAGCAGGGGCGCGACATCAATGTGTCCGCCGACGTCCTGGACGCCATCGCGCGCGTGCTGCGGCTCGCCCCGGCCGAGCGCGAGCATCTGCATCTCCTCGCGGGGCTCAATCCGCCGCGCTCGGAACCGGCCGCGCGTCATGTCCCGGACCAGCTGCGGCGGTTGATCGAGGACTGGTTGCCGCGGCCCGCATACGTCATCGACCGGCACTGGAACATCGTGGCGGTCAACCGCGCCGCGCTGCTGGTGTTCCAGTGCACCGAGAACGACCACAATTGCCTGGTCAGCTTCTTCACCAACGCCCGCTACCGCACCGCGGTCAAGCACTGGCGGGACGCGGCGCGAGAGATCGTCGGCCAGTTCCGGGCGGACGCCGCCCGCTACCCGGACGACCCGGAGTTCGGCCGTCTGGCCTCCGACATGTGCGCCGCCAGCCCGGACTTCGCGGAGATCTGGGCGGAACTTCCCGTGGGCAGCTCCTCCCACGGCACCAAGGCGCTGGAGGTCCCGGGGGCGGGGACGCTGACCTTCGAGTACACGGCGTTGCCCCTGCCCGAATCGCCCGGCCACCGTCTGTTGCTGCACACCCCCGCGCCCGGGACGGGAACGGACGCGCTGCTGGCGGCGCTGCTGGAGACGCCGACACCCTCGATGGCCTGAGCCCCGAGGGCCCGAAGCCCCGAGGGTGGTGGTGTCGGACCCAGGTTCAGCCGACTCTGCCGGGCCCGTTCCCGCCGCCCGAGGATGACCGGCATGCAGCGATTCATGAACAAGACGGTTCTGATCACCGGCGGCACCAGCGGCATCGGGTTCTCGGCCGCGCGCAGGCTCCTCGACGAGGGTGCCCATGTCGTCATCACCGGCCGCGACAAGGCCCGCCTCGACGCGGCCGTCGCCCGCCTGGACGCCGGTTCGGAGCGGGTACTCGCCGTCCGCGCGGACGCCGCCGTCCAGGCCGACCTCGACCTGCTCATGCGGCGGATCGAGACGTGGCGCGGCGGCCTCGACGCGATCTTCGCCAACGCGGGGGTCGCGGTCTTCAAGCCGGGCGCCGAGATCACCGAGGCGGACTTCGACCACACCGTCGACATCAACTTCAAGGGCGTGTTCTTCACGATCACCAAGGCGCTGGGGCTGTTGAGGGACGGCGGTGCCGTCGTCATCAACGCTTCCTGGACCCTGCACCGCGGCCTCCCCGTGTCCTCCGTCTACGCCGCCAGCAAGGCCGCCGTGCACAACCTGGTCCAGACGCTCGGCACCGACCTCGCGCGGCGCGGCATCCGCGTCAATTCCGTGAGCCCCGGCTACATCGACACCGAGATGTACCGGAGGACCATCACCGACCCCGGCGCGGAGGCCGGGATCACGGCGGAGGTGCCGCTCGGTTCGCTCGGCCGCCCGGATGACGTCGCGGCCGCCGTCGCGTTCCTGGCCTCGGGCGACGCCGCGTACATCACCGGACAGGACCTCGTCGTCGATGGAGGGCTCGTGGGAGCGGCGCCCGTGGGGCTGCGGGGCTGAGAGGCCGGATCGCAGCGCGCTCGTGAGGCGCGTGAGGAGAGCACCACGTCCGCTGCCCCGGTGTGACACACCGGGGCAGCGGACTTTCTCGGCTCAGCCGATCGGGTTGACGAAGGTGGCCGGGTGGGTGGCGCCCCGCTGTTCGACGAGCCCGCCCCAGGGCCGTTGCATGCGGTGAGGGTCAGGGCGGCGGCCGCGGTGTAACCGGGGTGCGTTCTCACATCGGGGCGGCGGCGCCGGTGTGCCGCTCGTCGGTTTCCGGCTCCTGTGGCGGGTCGCTGAGCTGCTCGCGCAGGTAGTTCCAGATCACCGCGATCAGCGCGGCAACCGGTACGGCGAGCAGGCTGCCCACGACACCGGCCAGGCTGGCGCCCAGCGTCACCGCCAACAGGATCACCGCAGCGTGCAGGCCGAGCCCGCGGCTTTGGATCATGGGCTGGAACACGTTGCCCTCAAGCTGCTGCACCACAACGATGATCGCCAGCGTGATCAGCGCGTCCGTCGGGCCGTTGGCCACCAGCGCGATGAGCACCGCGACGAATCCGGCGAACAGGGCGCCTACGATCGGCACGAACGCGGACACGAAGGTCAGCACCGCCAGCGGCAGCACCAGCGGCACGCCCAGAACCAACAGGCCGAGGCCGATGAAGACGGCGTCGAGCAGGCCCACCAATGCCTGGGACCGCACGAACGCGCCGAGCGTGTCCCAACTGCGCGCGGCCACGGTGGGGACATCGGTGGCGAGCCGACCGGGCAGTTGGCGGGCGAGCCAGGGCAGGAACCGCGGGCCGTCCTTGAGGAAGAAGAACATCAGGAAGAGGGCCAGGACGGCGGTGACCAGACCACCGACCACGGCGTTCACTCCCGTGACGACGGTGCTGACCATGCTGCTGGCACCCTTTTGCAGGCGGGCGGCCGCGCTGTCCGATGCCTCCGCGATCTGAGCGTCGTCGATGTTCAGCGGTGGCCCGGCGGCCCACTCGCGCACCTTGTGCACGCCTTGGGTCACGCCGTCGACCAGCTCGCCGGACTGGGATGCCACCGGGACCGCGATCAGTGCCACGACGCCCGTGGCGACCAGGAGGAACAGCACGGTCACGGCCGATGCGGCCACGGCGGGAGGCCACCCGTGCCCGCGGAGGAAACGCGTCAGGGGCCAGGTCAGCGTGGTGAGCAGCAAGCCGACGATGAGCGGCCAGACGATCGACCACATCTGCCCCAGAAGCCACAGGGCCACCGCGGTCATCCCGAGGACCAGGAGCAAATCGACGGAAATGCGCGCTGATGAGCGGAGTGCGGCGCGGGTTCTCGCGGAACTGAGGGTGGCAGGCATGGGACACCGTACCCCGTTCACGCTTCGCTATCGCTGCTGCCCTGGAGCAGCTCACTTGCTGGTGTGCGGCACGTGTCAGGCACGCGGCAGGAGCCACAACTGCGGGAACGCCAGCATGTCGTCGAACAGGTTGAAGGCCGCGGGCTCCAAGGTCACGGTCGCGGCCGCGCCGGTAAAGAGCTTGGCCATTTCCGCGGCGATTTTCTCCATCGGAGGCACGTCCGACGGCAGTGGCTTGACCAAGCGGTAACCGAGTGTCGAGTGGAACTGGTAGGTGTCGAAGTTCGCGGCACGGATGTCGAGCAGGTCCCGCAGCTCCCGACGAGTCGTCCACAGGGTGGTGAACGTGGTGTCGTCAGCCGGGGTGAGGTCCATGGTGAAGTTCGCGTCGAACGGGCGAAAGCCCTTGACCTTCATGTTGATCGGGCCGAGCGGCGTCAGACGAGACTCCTGCAAGCGCGCCAGAACGCGCTGCGAAACCTCTGTCATGTCCTGGCAGTCCGCCAGCCACGGCGGCAGCTGCTTGTCGATGAGGGCGTCCTGGGCGGTCACATCGAAGACGGTCATGTGCATGCTGGTGTGCGGCAGGCAGGCGTACTGGTCGGCCAACGACGACCGCTTCATGATTTCTTGGGCCTGCTTCTCGGCGTTGAAGAAAGCTGAGTCCTGGGGCACGGGACAGACGACCGTGTTGCCACGGAAGCGCTGGGCATTGCCGTCGAGGTCCCACTTCTTGCCTGGGCCGGCGTTGAGCGGCTCGCGCTTGCCGTCGTCCGCTGTGGCCTCAGCGGGGCCGGTGAGAGCCAGCCCCGCGGCAGCGACACCGGCGGTACCGAGCAACACGCTTCGACGATTGATCGCGGTCATGACGCTCCCGTGGGTAAGGGGTTTGGCCGGGGGGCTTAAGACTCAGTCACGAAAGTGAACGGTGGGAGGAATTGAATGAGCGACTCTGTCGGGAATCTTGGGATTCCGCGATGGGGCGTGGACGGCCGGCTGCGACGAAGACCGTCGGCCGGCGCCCGGTCCTCAACGGCGTTCTGAACGGACGTCCTGAACGATCGTTCTGAACGTACGTTCAGAAGTGAGGTACGCTGCCCCGCATGCGACACCGCGAACAGCTCATGGCCGGGGCGAAGCAGTGCCTGGAGGAGCGGGGATACGCCCGCACCACCTCACGCGACATCGCCGCCGCCGCCAACGCACCGCTCGGCACGATCAACTACCACTACGACTCGAAGGAAGCGCTGCTCAACGCCGCGCTGCTGGAGATGCTCCAGGAGTGGGGCGACAAGGTCCGCGCCCAGTCGGCGACGGGGCGGCGGGTCGAGTCGATGTGGGCGCGGGTCGTCGAATCCGAGGCCACGGACCGGCCGCTGCTGGTGGCCAGCGCCGAGGCGCTCGCGCAGGCCGAGCGGTTCCCGGAGATCCGTCAGCAGATCGCGGAGGCGTTCGAGCGGTCCCGTACGGAAATGGCGGCGGATCTGCACGGCATCGACGGGACCGACAGCGCGGAGGACCGCGAACTGGCCCGCGCGGTCGGGTCGGTGCACATGGCGCTGGTCGCCGGGCTGACCCAGCAGTGGCTGATCGATCCCGAACACGCCCCGTCGGCGCGGGAGGTGGCCGCGGGACTGCGGCGGATCGCCCAGGACCTCGAGTCCGGTGAGTTCGGCGAGTCCGACGCCTGACGCGGGGGTCAGCGGTGCCACAGTCAGCAGCCACCCGGCCCTTCACGCATCTGCACGTCCATACGCAGTACTCACTCCTGGACGGTGCGGCGCGGCTGAAGGACATGTTCGCGGCCTGCCAGGAGATGGGCATGTCGCACATCGCCATGACCGACCACGGCAATCTGCACGGCGCGTACGACTTCTTCCAGCAGGCCACCGGCGCCGGGATCACCCCGATCATCGGCATCGAGGCCTACGTGGCGCCGGAGTCGCGGCGCAGCAAGCGCAAGGTGCAGTGGGGGCAGCCGCACCAGAAGCGGGACGACGTGTCCGGCTCCGGCGGCTATACGCACAAGACGATCTGGGCGGCGGACAGGACCGGGCTGCACAACCTGTTCCGGCTGTCGTCGGACGCGTACGCGCACGGCTGGCTCCAGAAGTGGCCGCGGATGGACAAGGAGGTCATCGCCGAGCACGCCGCGGGGCTGATCGCGTCGACCGGGTGTCCGTCGGGTGAGGTGCAGACGCGGCTGCGGCTGGGGCAGTTCGACGAGGCGCTGAAGGCGGCCTCCGAGTACCAGGACATCTTCGGCCGTGACCGGTACTTCCTGGAGCTGATGGACCACGGCATCGAGATCGAGCGCCGGGTCCGGGACGGGCTGCTGGAGATCGGGCGGAAGCTGGGCATCCCGCCGCTGGTGACGAACGACTCGCACTACACGTACGCGCACGAATCGCAGGCGCACGACGCGCTGCTGTGCATCCAGACGGGGAAGAGCCTGGCCGTCGCGGACCGCTTCCGCTTCGACGGCACGGGCTACTACCTGAAGTCGGCGGACGAGATGTACGCGATCGACTCCTCCGACGCGTGGCAGGAGGGCTGCCGCAACACGCTCCTGGTGGCCGAACAGGTCGATGTCACCGGCTGGTTCGCCAAGCGCGACCTGATGCCGCGCTTCGACGTGCCCGAGGGGTACACCGAGGTGACGTGGTTCCGTGAGGAGGTCCGCAGGGGGATGGCCCGCCGCTTCCCCGGCGGCGTTCCCGAGGACCGGGAGAAGCTCGCCGCGTACGAGATGGGCGTCATCATCCAGATGGGGTTCCCGGGCTACTTCCTCGTGGTCGCCGACTTCATCATGTGGGCCAAGAACAACGGCATCGCGGTCGGCCCGGGGCGCGGCTCCGCGGCGGGGTCGATCGTCTCGTACGCGATGGGCATCACCGACCTCGACCCGGTCGAGCACGGGCTGATCTTCGAGCGGTTCCTCAACCCCGAGCGCGTCTCCATGCCGGACGTCGACATCGACTTCGACGAGCGCCGGCGCGCCGAGGTGATCCGGTACGTGACGGAGAAGTACGGCGCCGACAAGGTCGCCATGATCGGCACGTACGGCACCATCAAGGCCAAGAACGCGATCAAGGACTCGGCCCGGGTGCTGGGCTACCCGTACGCCATGGGCGACCGCATCACCAAGGCCATGCCCGCCGACGTCGGCGGCAAGGGCATACCGCTGTCCGGGATCACCGACCCGGCGCACCCGCGGTACAGCGAGGCGGGCGAGGTCCGGGCGATGTACGAGGGCGATCCGGACGTGAAGAAGGTCATCGACACCGCGCGGGGCGTCGAGGGCCTGGTGCGGCAGATGGGCGTGCACGCCGCGGGCGTGATCATGTCCAGCAAGCCGGTCGTGGACCACGTCCCGGTGTGGGTGCGGCACACCGACGGGGTCACGATCACGCAGTGGGACTACCCGACGTGCGAGTCGCTGGGCCTGCTGAAGATGGACTTCCTCGGCCTGCGCAACCTGACCATCATGGACGACGCCGTGAAGATGGTGCGCGCCAACAAGGGCATCGATCTGACGCTGCTCGACCTGCCGCTGGACGACCCCACGACCTTCGAACTCCTCGGCCGCGGCGACACCCTCGGCGTCTTCCAGTTCGACGGCAGCGCGATGCGCTCGCTGCTGCGCCTGATGAAGCCCAGCCACTTCGAGGACATCACGGCCGTCACCGCCCTGTACCGGCCGGGCCCGATGGGCATGAACTCGCACATCAACTACGCCCTGCGGAAGAACGGCCAGCAGGAGATCACCCCCATCCACCCGGGGGTCGAGGACGCGCTGAAGGAGGTCCTCGACATCACCTACGGCCTGGTCGTCTACCAGGAGCAGGTGCAGAAGGCCGCCCAGGTGCTCGCCGGGTACTCGCTCGGCCAGGCCGACCTGCTGCGCCGGGCGATGGGCAAGAAGAAGCAGGAGGTGCTGGACAAGGAGTTCATCCCGTTCCGGGACGGCTGCCGGGCGCGCGGCTACCCGGACGACGCCGTCCAGGCGGTCTGGGACGTGCTGGTGCCGTTCGCGGGCTACGCGTACAACAAGGCGCACGCGGCCGCGTACGCGCTCGTCTCGTACTGGACCGCGTACCTCAAGGCCAACTACCCCGCCGAGTACATGGCCGCGCTGCTGACCTCGGTGCGCGACGACAAGGACAAGTCGGCGGTCTACCTCAACGAGTGCCGCAAGATGGGCATCAAGGTGCTGCCCCCGGACGTCAACGAGTCCGACGCCGACTTCACGCCCCGCGGGGACGACACGATCGTCTTCGGCCTGACCGCCGTGCGCAACGTCGGGCAGAACGTGGTCGACTCCATCGTCCGCCGCCGCCGGGCCGCCGGGCGGTACGCCTCGTTCCCCGACTTCCTGGACAAGGTCGACGCGGTCGCGTGCAACAAGCGGACCATCGAATCGCTCATCAAGGCGGGCGGGTTCGACGCGCTGGGGCATACGCGCAAGGGGCTCGCCGCCCGGTACGAGCCGATGGTCGACACCGTGGTGGCGGTCAAGCGGAAGGAGGCCGAGGGGCAGTTCGACCTCTTCGGCGGCATGAGCGGCGAGGGCGGCGAGGGCGGCGACGGTGACGCGCCGGGCCTCGGGCTCGACGTGGAGTTCCCCGACGACGAGTGGGAGAAGGCGTATCTGCTCGCCCAGGAGCGGGAGATGCTCGGGCTGTACGTCTCCGACCACCCCCTCTTCGGCGTCGAGCACCTGCTGAGCGACAAGGCGGACGCCGCCATCGCCCAGCTGACCGGAGGTGAACACGCCGACGGCGCGATCGTCACCATCGGCGGCATCATCTCCGGCCTCCAGCGCAAGATGACCAAACAGGGCAACGCCTGGGCCATCGCCACCGTGGAAGACCTCGCGGGCTCGCTGGACTGCATGTTCTTCCCCGCCACGTACCAGCTGGTGTCCACCCAGCTCGTGGAGGACGCGATCGTCCTCGTCAAGGGACGGCTCGACAAGCGCGAGGACGTGCCCCGGCTGGTGGCCATGGAGCTGGCCGTGCCCGACCTGAGCGCCGCCGATGCCCCGCTGTGCCTCGACATGCTCGCGGCGCACGTCACACCGCGGTCCGTCCAGCAGCTGAAGGAAATCCTCCAGGCCCACCCGGGCCCCAGCGAGGTGCGGCTCCGGGTCCGCGGCCCCGCCAGGACGACCGTCTACCGGCTGGGCTACCGCATCAGCGCCCAACCGGGGTTCTGGGCGGACCTCAAGGCGGCGGTGGCCGTGACCCGGGCCAGGTGAGCGCTTACGGCTTGCGGCCCACGCCCCCGTACGCGTCCGAAGAACGACGCGCCGGACGGCAGCCCCGCCATCAGACGGCCCACCAGGGCACAGGGCGTTTGGGCGACAAAGGGGTGCGGGGGTCAGGAGCGGCGGGCGAGGAGGGCGCGGAGCGCCTTCGCGACGTCGGCGGGCGCCTCCTCGGCCATGAAGTGGCCGTACGCCACGGTCGCATGGTGCAGGTCGGGTGCCCAGGCGCGCCACAGCGCCTCCGCGTCGAACCCGAGCGCGGCGCCCCAGTCCTGCTGGAGGACGGTGACCGGCATCCGCAGCCGGTGGCCCGCCTCCCGGTCCGCCCGGTCGTGGACGACGTCGATCCCGGCGGAGGCCCGGTAGTCGGCGACGATCGAGGGAACGGCGGCGCGGCAGGCGTCCAGGTACGCGGCGCGGACGGCGGCGGGGATCGCGGCGGGGTCCGTGCCCCAGAGGTCGAGGAAGTGGCCGAAGAAGACGTCCGGCGCGGCGGCGATCATACGCTCGGGCAGGCCCGGGGGCTGCGCCATCAGATACAGGTGGAAGCCGACCGCCGCGGTGGTGCCGTGCATCGCCTCCCACATGTCCAGCGTCGGCAGCACGTCGAGGGCGGCGAGGTGGGTCACGGCGTCCGGGTGGTCGAGCCCGGTGCGGAAGGCCACCAGGGCGCCGCGGTCGTGACCGGCCAGGGCGAACCGGTCGTGGCCCAGGGCCCGGGCCACGGCCACGATGTCGGCGGCCATGGTGCGCTTGGCGTACGTCGTTCCGTCGGCGGCCTCGGCCGGTTTGTCGCTCGCGCCGTAGCCGCGCAGATCGGGGCAGATGACGGTGTGGTCGGCCGCCAGGTCGGCCGCGACGTGCCGCCACATCAGGTGCGTCTGCGGGAAGCCGTGCAGCAGGACGACCGGGCTGCCGGTGCCGCCGACGGCCACGTGGAGGGCGACGCCGTTGCCGTCGTCGGTGACGGGGACGCGGTGGTGGGCGAAGCCGGGGATGGTCTCTGGCATGGGGGCGCTGCTCTCGTGTGGTGGCGTATCCGCCGGGTTCTTGAGACGGGCGTGTCGAGGCTGCCGCGCCCCAATCAGCAGCCGGTCAGCGCCGGTGCGCACCGGGGCTTGGTTACGGTGGCGCGTTCGGGTCGCCGGTGTGCCGGGCCGGTGCGTGCTCGCGTTGAAGGGGCCACGGCACCGGGCCGTGCTGGCGCGGCTGATCGTGGCCCGCCGCCGGGTCGTACCGGTGTCCCGACTCGTCGAGGACCTGTGGGACGAGCCCCCGGCGGGGGCCGTCGGCGCCGTACAGACCTTCGTCGGCGCCCTCCGCCGCGCCCTGGAACCCGACCGCCCGCCGCGCGCCCGGTCCCGGCTGCTGGTCACCGAGGGCCCCGGGTACGCGCTGCGGGCGGCGCCGGACGCCGTGGACGCGTGGCGCTTCGAGACGGCCGTCGCCGCCGCCGCGGACCTGCCGCCCGCGGCGGCGCTGCCACGGCTCGGGGACGCGCTGGAGCTGTGGCGCGGTCCGGCGTACGCCGAGTTCGAGCGGGCGGACTGGGCCCGTGGCGAACGCGCCCGCCTGGCCGAACTGCGGCTCCGGGCCGTCGAGCAGCGCGCCGAGACCCTGCTCGCGCTGGACCGCGCCGCCGAGGCGGTCCCCGACCTCGACGCCCACCTGACCGACCACCCCTGGCGCGAGGACGCCTGGCGCCTGCTGGCCCTCGCGCTGTACCGATCGGGCCGCCAGGGGGACGCGCTGGCCGTCCTGCGCCGGGCCCGCACCACGCTGACCGACCAGCTGGGCCTGGACCCCGGCCCCCGCCTCCGCCGCCTCCAGGCGGACATCCTGGCGCAGGACCCCGGGCTGGAGTCCGGTGCGGGCGGCGCGGCTCGGGTGTGGGCGGAGGCGGCGGCGGTCTACGACCGTACGGTCGGTGGCGGGGCGCGGGCGCGGCTGGAGGCCGCGGTGGGGCTGATCCGGAACCTCGCGGTGACCGGCGGCGGAGGGCTGGAGGCCGCCCGCGAACACCGGCTGGCGGCCATCACCGCCGCCGAGGAGTGCGGCGACCCGGAGCTGACCGCGCGGGTGATCGGCGCGTACGACGTGCCCGCGATCTGGACCCGTAGCGACGATCCGGAGCTGGCGGAGCGGATCGTCGGCGCCGCCGAACGCGCCCTGACCGCGTTGACCTCCTCGCCCTCGCTGCCCTCGCTGCCCTCGGTGCCCGAGGGCGGCGCGGCGCGCTGCCGTCTGCTGGCCACCGTGGCGCTGGAGATGCGCGGCACCCGCTCCCCGCGCGGGCCCGCGGCGGCCCGCGAGGCCGAGGAGATCGCCCGGCGCCTGGACGATCCGGCGCTGCTGGTCTTCGCCCTGAACGGCGCGTTCATGCAGTCCTGCACCCGGGCCGGGCTCGCGCCGCGGCGCGATGCGATCGGCGCGGAGCTGATCGCGGTGGCCGCCCGGCACGGGCTGGTGACGTACGAGGTACTGGGCCACCTGATCCGCCTCCAGGCACGCGCCGCGCTCGGCGACTTCCCGGCCGCGGACGAGCACGCCGCCGCCGCGGACCGGCTGGGCGCGCGCCATGAACTGCCGCTCGTGGGCGTCTTCACCGAGTGGTACGGGGCGCTACGGCTCGCCGCGGCCGGAGAGGCGGCGCGGGCCGAGTCCGCGTACCGGGCCGCGGCCGGACGGCTGGAGGGCGCCGGGATGCCGGGCGTGGAGCGGGGGCTGCTGCCGCTGGCGCTGCTGTGCGTACGGCTGGCGGGCGGCGATCGCTCCGCGCGGGAGGCGGGCCGGGACGTCGACCTCAGCACGGACTGGGGCCCGTACCGCCCCTGGGCGGAACCGTTCGCACTGCTCGGCGAGGGCGCCGAGGCCGAGGCGCGGACGGCGCTGCGCGCCCTGCCGGAACCACCGGCGGACCTGCTGTACGAGGCCCTGTGCTGCCTGGAGGCGGCGGTAGCACGGGCAGTCGGCGACCGGGACGCCCTGGAACGGACCCACGCCCACCTGCTCCCGGCCGCGGGCCAGCTGGCGGGCGCGGCCAGCGGCCTGCTGACACTCGGCCCGGTGGACGCCCACCTGTCCGCGATAGCGAAGGCGCTGGACACACCCCCGGCAGGCTGAACAGCCCACCGTCGGCGTCAACCACACACGGCTCGCCGTTCGGCAGGCTCCAGGGACCACGGCGCCGCCATCGGCCCTGCACCGAGCCGGTGCCCGTGACGACGTACGGGTGTCCCCAGGCGGCTCGGGCTTACCCGGCGCGGCGGGGCCGCGTCCTACGGCCAGCGTTCGTACCACCTCTGGTCGGCCTCCAGCTGGGCCGCCAGGGAGATCAGCAGGGGTTCGCTACAGGCCGGGCCCAGGAGTTGGGCGCCGAGGGGGAGGGTGGTGGCGGGGTCGGCGAAGCCTGCCGGGACGTTGACGGCGGGCCAGCCCAGGACGTTCCAGGGCCAGGCGTACGGGCAGGCCGCGATCATCGCGCGGTCGGTGTGCCAGCCGGACAGCCGGGCCATGGCGCCGATCCGCAGGGGCGGGGTGGCGGTCGTCGGGGAGAGGACGACGTCGTACCGCTGGAAGATGGCCCCGACCCGGCGCCGCAGGGGTTCCTCGGCGGCGCGGGCGAGGCGCAGGGCGGTGCCGCGCAGGAGGCGGCCGTTGCGGACGGCGGCGCGGGTGCGTACGTCCAGCAGGAGCGGATCGGGCACGCGGGCCGCCCATTCGCACAGGCCCGCGGTGGCGCGGGGCAGGAAGGCGAGCCCGACGGCGCCGTAGCGCGGCTCGGCTTCCTCGACCTCGTGGCCGAGGGCGGCGAGCCGTTCGGCGAGCCGGGTGATGGCGGCGCGGACGGCCGGGTCCAGGCTTTTCGGCGTGCCCGTGAAGGCGGGCTTGAACGACAGGGCGATCCGCAGCCGCCCCGGGGCGCGGCCCGGGGCGGACAGCACGTCCACGGGGTCCGGACAGTGCAGGTCGCCGTCGCGGTTGCCGCTGGCCGCGTGCAGCAGCAGGGCGGCGTCGGCGACGGTGCGGGCGAGGGGGCCGTGGCAGGTGATGCCGTTGAAGGACTCGGCGTCCGGCCAGGTGGAGATCCGGCCGCGCTGCGGCTTGATGCCGACGAGATGGGTCCAGGCGGCCGGGATGCGGACGGAGCCCGCGCCGTCCGAGCCGAGCGCGGCGGGGACCAGCCCGGCGGCGACGGCGGCCGCGGCGCCGCCGGAGGAGCCGCCGGGGGTGTGGGCGAGGTTCCAGGGGTTGCGGGTGTCGCCGAAGGCGGGGCCCTCGGTGAACGGCCACTGGCCCAGCTCGGGCGTGTTCGTCTTGCCGACGATCACGGCCCCGGCCGCCCGCAGCCGCCGTACCGCCTCGCCGTCCTCCGTCTTGGCCGGGAAGTCGCCGCAGCAGCCGAAGGCGGTCGGCTCGCCCGCCACGTCCGTATCGTCCTTGACCGCGATGGGCACCCCGAGGAGCGGCAGCCGCTCACCCGCCGCCAGCCGCCGGTCGGCGTCGGCGGCCTCGCGCAGCGCGGCCTCGGCCCGGACGCGCCGGAAGGCGTTGAGGGTGGCCTGGGTCTCGGCGATGCGGGCCAGCGCCTGCTCGACCAGCGCCCGCGAGGTCACCTCGCCGTCGGCCAGGGCCTTGACCTGCTGGCCCAGCCCCTTAGGAATGACGCTGGTCAACGATGGACCTCCTCGCTCTCACACATAGGTGAATTAGGCCACTTCCCCTTTACCCGGGGAGGGGACGCCACGCACCCTGGGCAACGGTGGTTGCCCGTTTCATCACCATCATCACCATCCTCCTCAGCATCTCCAAGCAAACTCAGCATCTCCAAGCAGCAAGGACGACCCGCATGACCGAGATCGCGGTCCCGCGCACCGGAACCGGCGGCCCCTCCGGTTCCGACCACGACAAGCTGGTGGAGCACGCCATCGGCTGGATCCTCGCCATCGTGATGGCGATGCTCACCGTCCAGATCGGCCTGTTCTAGGGCCTCACGCGGTGCATAAAACTGCACCGATGCGTATGTCATAGTGGACTGCATGACGACGTCCACCGCATCCCACTGGCTCGCTTCCGCCTCCGTCGACCCCGCCGTGCACGCCCTGCGCCCCGACTACCGCGCGCTGCTCATCACCGCCGAGGGCCTGCGCCCCGGGCCCAGTGACGAGCTGAGCGAGAAGTGGCTGTCCGCCGCCGAGACGGAGGCGCGCGAGCGCTTCGGGGACGGTCCGGTGGAGGAGCATCCGCATCTGGCCGCCTGGCGCGAGGCGTTCCGCGGCTTCGGCGCGAAGCCGCAGCGCACCCGGCCCAGCGCGGAGGCGCTGCTGCGCCGGGCCGGGGCCGGACTGCCGCGGGTGGACCGGCTGACCGACCTCTACAACGCGATCTCGGTCGGCCATGTGATCCCGCTGGGCGGCGAAGACCTCGACCACTACACCGGCGCGGCCCGGCTGGTGCGCGCCACGGGCGACGAGGCGTTCGAGACGACGGCGAGCGGCGAGCCCGCCGTGGAGCACCCCGCGCCCGGCGAGGTGGTGTGGCGGGACGACGCGGGCGTCACCTGCCGTCGCTGGAACTGGCGGCAGTGCACCCGCACCCGGCTCACCCACACCACCACCCGCGCCATGTTCGTGCTGGACGCGCTCGGGCCGATGGACGACGCCGCGTTGACGGCGGCCGGTGACCGGCTCGGCGAGGCACTGGCCGAGTCCAGCCCCGGCGTCGTGATCGCCTCGCGGCTCGTGGCCTAGGGGGCGTCTCAGAACAGCGGCTGCTGGCCCGGGGTCGGCGGCTCGTCCCCGCCGAACAGCTTCGGCGGAGTGGTCAGCAGCGGCGCGATCCGCCGCGACCCGGGGCACGAGACCAGCTCGTAGTCGGAGCGGCGGCCGGGCGGATCGTGGCGGGCGAAGCGCCCGCCGACCACCGCGATCTCACGGGTGCAGACCGGACAGGTGCGGCGGGGAGCAGACATGACCCCAGTGTCGCTCACCCGCCGCGGATGTCCCGGGCGAGTTTCCGGGCCGAATGCGCTCACCAGACCGCCGCCGCGGCCCGCCCCCACGATGCCCTCATCGGACCATCCCCCCTGATACCCCTGATACAGCTGTTACCGCTCAGAACGCATCAGCCGGGACATACGTGCCCCACACTTCCCGCAACGCGTCGCACACCTCGCCGAGCGTGGCCCGCGCCGCGAGCGCGTCCTTCATCGGGTAGAGCACATTGGCCGTGCCCGGCTCGCTCTCGGCCGCCTTCTTCAGCGCCGACAGCGCCGCGCCCACGCCCGCCCGGTCCCGGGAGGCCCGCAGCCGGGCGAGCCGGTCGCGCTGGCGCTCCTCGATGGCCGGGTCCACGCGCAGCGGTTCGTACGGCTCGTCCGCGTCGGTCCGGAACCGGTTCACCCCGACCACCACCCGCTCCCCCGCCTCCTGTTCGCGGGCGATGCGATACGCGTTGCGCTCGATCTCGTCCTTCTGGAAGCCCTGTTCGATGGCGGCCACGGCCCCGCCCAGATCCTCCACCCGGCGCATCAGGTCCACCGCCGCCTCCTCGACGGCGTCGGTCAGCGCCTCCACCGCGTACGAGCCCGCGAACGGGTCGACGGTCGCCGTCACATCCGTCTCGTACGCCAGCACCTGCTGCGTGCGCAGCGCGAGCCGGGCCGAGGTGGCGGTGGGCAGGGCGATGGCCTCGTCGAAGGCGTTGGTGTGCAGCGACTGGGTGCCGCCGAGCACCGCCGCCAGCCCCTGGACGGCGACCCGGACGAGGTTCACCTCGGGCTGCTGGGCGGTGAGTTGGACGCCCGCGGTCTGCGTGTGGAAGCGCAGCATCTGCGACTTCGGATCGCGCGCCCCGAACTCCTCGCGCATCACCCGCGCCCAGATCCGGCGCGCGGCGCGGAACTTGGCGACCTCTTCGAGAAGGGTGGTGCGGGAGACGAAGAAGAAGGAGAGGCGCGGCGCGAAGTCGTCCACGCCCATGCCCGCCGCGAGGGCCGTACGGACGTACGCGATGCCGTCCGCGAGCGTGAACGCGATCTCCTGCGCGGGCGAGGCACCGGCCTCGGCCATGTGATAGCCGGAAATCGAGATCGTGTTCCACTTGGGCAGCTCGACCCGGCAGTACTGGAAGATGTCCGCGATGAGCCGCAGCGAGGGCGCGGGCGGGAAGATGTACGTGCCGCGCGCGATGTACTCCTTGAGGACGTCGTTCTGGATGGTGCCGGTCAGCCGCTCCCCCGGCACCCCCTGCTCCTCGGCGACGAGTTGGTAGAGGAGCAGCAGCAGCGCGGCGGGCGCGTTGATCGTCATCGACGTCGAGACCTGGTCGAGCGGAATGCCGTCGAACAGGATGCGCATGTCCTCGATCGAGTCGATGGCGACGCCGACCTTGCCGACCTCGCCGTGCGCGAGCGCCGCGTCGGAGTCGTAGCCCATCTGGGTGGGCAGGTCGAACGCGACCGACAGACCGGTCGTGCCGTGCTCGATCAGCTGCCGGTAGCGGGCGTTGGACTCGTCGGCGGTGCCGAACCCCGCGTACTGACGCATCGTCCACGGACGGCCGGTGTACATCGACGGATAGACGCCGCGGGTGAAGGGGTACGCACCGGGCTCGCCGAGCCCGCCGCGGTCGCGACCGGGCCCGTACACCGGCTCGATCGGGAATCCCGACTCCGACTCGCGCGCCATGGGTCCCTGCCTTCTGGTGGCTTATACCTGCCCTTGTACCCATTCAGGGCCTTCTTCACAGCATGCTCCGATGTTCGGCGCATGGCAGCCCCGGGCAACATTCCGGGCGACGAACCGGTGAAGAGGGGGGCCCATGCACGGAAGATCGGTCGTCCGCACCGCACTCGCCACGGCCGCCGCGGCGGCCCTCGTGGCGGGCTGCCGGGGCGAGACGGTGACCCTGGACGGACAGCGACATACGAGAGCGGAGCCGCGTGCGGGCGCGAGCACGACGAGCGCGGCACCCCGCACCCCGGCGGCCGCACCGCGCCCGCACCGCACGTTCACGCACACCCCGCGGGCCACGCCCCGCCCGGCCACCCCGCCCCGCACCCGGGTGGCGGCGAAGCCGCGCAGCGCCCCACGGGTGGCGCCGCCCGTCGTCGCCTTCGGCACCAGCGGCGAACGGGTGCGCGAACTCCAGGCGCGGCTGCGCCAGCTCGGGCACTTCGACCGCAACCCGACCGGCTACTTCGGCACGGTGACGCGCGCCTCGGTCGCCTCCTACCAGCGCGCCCGCGGCCTGTCCGCCACCGGCTCGGTGGACAGCCGCACCTGGACCTCCCTGCGGTCCCGCACCACCCAGCCCACCCGCGACGAGCTGTACCCGCCGACCACCAACCCGCTGGCCAAGCCGGACTCGCGGTGCCTGACCGGGCGGGTGCTGTGCATCAGCAAGAGCAGCCGGACGCTGGCGTGGATGATCAACGGCCGGGTCGTCTCGGCCATGGACGTGCGCTTCGGCTCGCAGTACACGCCGACCCGGGAGGGGCTCTTCCAGGTCAACTTCAAGAGCCGGGACCACGTCTCGACGATCTACGACACCCCGATGCCGTACGCGATGTTCTTCAGCGGCGGCCAGGCGGTGCACTACTCAGCCGACTTCGCCGCCCGCGGCTACAACGGGGCGTCGCACGGATGTGTGAACGTCCGCGACAAGAAGAAGATCGCGGCGGTCTTCAACCAGGTAAAGGCAGGCGACAAGGTCGTCGTCTACAAGTAGGGCTCCACGCGGGGCTGAGGAAAGTGGCGCGGGCAGAGCCGGGGGAACGTGCTCTGCCCGCGCCGATGCGCGGAGCCGTCGGTACGGGGGGAACCTCGGCTCCCGCGCGGCCGATGACCAGTCGGCCCGTTTCTTACAGCGTCACCCCTGAAAAAAACGTCACACCAGATGCGCGAGAGGTGCGCGGACGCCTCAGGGAGCGCCGGATTTCGCAGGCGTCGCGGGGTCGGCCGAGGGCGTCGCGGGGTCGGATGGCGACGCGGACGGACTGCCGGACGAGCCGCCGGACGGGGTGTCGGACAGTTCGTTCGACGGCGTGCCGGACAGGGTGCTCGACGGGGTGCCGGACGACGGCGTGGGTTCCGGGCTCGGCGTACCGCCGCCGTCCCCGGAGGGTGGCGGGGGCGCGGGGTTGGAGGCCCCGCCGTCACCGCTCCCGGAGTCGTCGCCGGTACCGGCGGTCGTGCCCGTGTCGTCGGTGCCGCCGCGCGGAACGGTGTCGTAGCCGACGAGCTGTACGCAGTAGTCGTGGATGGCGGACCTGCTGCCCGCCGCCCGCGTCAGCTTCTTCAGCGCCGTCGGGCCGACGTCGGGGCCGGTTCCGGCCTCCGCCGCGAGGTAGCGGCGGCAGGCGCCCAGGGCGCGCTGGCCGGTGCCGTTGTCCGGGCCGATCCCGGTGCCGCTCTTCCAGGCCCCGGGCTTGCCGGACTTGTCACGCCTGTCGTGCTTGTCGTGCCGGTCGCGCTTGCCCTTGCCGTCGTCGCCGCCCGGTACGCCACGCCCCTGGGCGCCCTCCGACGTACCGGGGGCGTGGGGATCGGGCGACGCGCCGTCGTCCTCGGAGATCTCCGGCCGCGCCGACTCCCCGCTCCCGGGGCCGGTGTCCGACACGCTCGTGCCCGGGCCCGGGGTGCCGCCGCTCTGCCCGAACGGCAGGACACCGGCCGCCGCCGCGACCGCGAAGCCGCTCAGCGCGCACCCGGCGACCGCGGCCACCATGCCCGCGCGCAGGGGACGCCGTATCCCACGCCATCCGGTCCGCGGCGCGGCAGGGTCAGCCGGTCGCGCTATGCGCGTTGACTTGCCGCCGACCTGGCCTTCTGCCGAAATGGCGACCACCGACGGCTTGGTGTGCGCGGCGCGGAAAGCGGCCACCGCCGCCTCCTCGCCGGGGAGCGGGGCCGTGCCATCGGCCGCGGCGCCGTCCGTGCGGCGCCCCGCCTCGGCCACGGCGCCGAGCACGGCCGCCAGCCGTTCCGCTTCGGCGTGCGGCCGATCGTTCCGGCCGTCGGGGGTGCCGTGCTGCCCCTCGACCGGTTCACCGCGAAGCAGCCGCTCCGCGGCCTTGTCATCCAGCCAGCTATAGCGGTGGTCGTCGGCCATCACATGTCTTTCTGCGTCGGCGCGCCCGATTCCGTCACACCTGCGGACCTGGCCACCCCCGTCTCCCGCTGCCCGGGTATCCCGTCGAGCACGGGCGTGTCACCGAGGAGATCGGCCAGCCGCCGCAGGCCGCGGTGGGCGGCGGTCCGTACGGCGCCGGGGCGCTTGCCGAGGACCGCGGCCGCGCTCTTGGCGTCCAGTCCGAGGACCACCCGCAGCACCACCGCCTCCGCCTGGTCCTGCGGGAGCTGGGCGACGAGGCTGAGCGCGCGACCGGTGCCGAGGGCCTCCAGCGCCTCTCCGGCAGTGTCGGCCTCGGACGCCCGGGTCTCCAGCTCGGTCTCGTCCCCGCCGATGACCGGGCGGCGGCCGCGCATCCGTATGTGGTCGAGGGCGCGGTTGCGGGCGATGCGGGCGGCCCAGCCGCGGAACCGGTCGGCGTCTCCGCTGAACCGTCCGAGGTCGCGGGCTATCTGGAGCCAGGACTCGGAGGTGATGTCCTCCGCGTCGGCGTCACCGACCAGGGTGCGGACGTAACCGAGTAGCCGGGGGTGCACGCTTCGGTACACGGTCCGGAAGGCGGTCTCGTCCCCATCCTGCGCCGCGTTCACCGCGGCGGTCAGTTCCGCGTCGTCCCCCTGCACGCTCTCTTCCTGCCCCACTCGGAGAAGTCTCGGTCCAGCGATGCCGGGCGGCGCTAGCCCTGCCCGTAGGGCGGTTGCGACCCGGCGGGCGGGCCGGACGGCGGGGCGGGCGGGGCCTGCGGGACGACCGGGGGCATCTGCTGTGCGCCACCACCGTACGGGGACGGGGCGGGCGCGCCGTACGGGTTGCCGGGAGCGCCGCCGCCGTACGGGTTGGGCGCGGGCGCGCCGTACGGGGACGGCGGCATCTGGCCCTGCGGGCCCTGCGGCGGCAGCGCGGCGCGCTGCTCCTGCATGGCGGTGATCTGGCGGACGACCAGCAGGGCGAGGATCGCGGCGGCGATGGTCACGGCGTACGCGAAGAGGTTCATGCCGAGCGCCGACTGCATGTCCTCGACGGCGTCCTTCGCCCCGAACAGGCCCGCGCTCTCGGCCCGGTCCCGGGCAAGGGTCCACTGTTGCAGGGAGCTGCTGAAGGAGATGCCGCCGACGAGCCAGCACACCCACCAGCCGTTGAGCAGCCCGCGCCGGACCTGGTGCGGGCCCTGCGGGGAGCTGGCGCGCCAGATGTCGTTGGCGATCTGCTTCGGGAACCACAGGCTGACCACGGGGGTGAACCAGGCGCCCGCCGCCCAGCCGGCCCCGAAGCGGTGCTGGCCGGGTGCGAACACCTCGGCGTTCAGCCGCAGCCGCCGGAACCATATGGGCCAGACGATGGCGACCGCGAGCATGACCAGCGAGGAGACGATCAGCGCGACGGCGTAGAAGGAGTCGGCGCTGTCGGCGTCGTCCTGGCTCGGCAGATCGCCGTCCAGGATGTCCGAGTAGATGTCGTACTGCTGGAAACGGGCGATGAACGCCAGGACCAGCGTGGCCACGGTCGCCCCGAGCAGCCAGACGAGCGTCGTGGACAGTCCGCGCCGCAGGTCGACGCCGCCCGGGGGCATGGCGCCCGCCGCGGGCATGGACACGGGCGGCGCGGCGGTGTAACCCCCGGGTCCGGTGGTCGGAGCCGGATTCAGCTGCTGCTGATAGGTGCCGCATGCCGCGCAGCGACCGTCGGGGCCGACGGCGACAGCGCGGCAATTCCCGCACGGATACATTTCTTGATCCCCCTGGGGACGTGGCCCGATCGGAGCCACGCGAGAAAATAAATCTGACCGCGCCCGCAGCGCGGACCTGCACGTTACGGGCATCCGACCGGTCCCGTCCAGAGTCGGCCCAGGGCATGGACACGCCGGGCGGGCCCGTGCACGTGCCCGTGACGGTCAGGTTTCGCGTCCGCAGCGGGTGTGACGCATTCGAAGCGTGCGACGCTATAAGGAGCAAGGGCCTTCACAGGCCCGCGCTGGACGGCGGTCGGGGCCTCTCCTGTGGGGGGTGGCGGCCCCGGCCGTCCCTCCATCTCCCCCTGCCTCTCTCGTGCCTCCCTCTGCCCGCCCCGTGCTGCTCAGACTCCCAGCCGGTCGGCGAGACGAGTGAAGGCGGACCAGCTCAGCGGGGGTTTTCCGGGGTTCCACAGGCGCTGGGAGAGCGCGGCGAGCGGCAGCCGGATGCCCCTGGCCACCTGCTGCTCGGTCTGGGCCTCGGGCTGGTCGGACCAGACCGCGAAGCGGGCGCCGAGGACGCGGCTCGGGCCGGTCAGCCTTTCGTCGGAGACGGGCTGGGTCCCGCGCAGGGTGCCGGGGGTCCATTCGTCGTAGATGCGCTTGCCGGTGGGGTAGTAGAAGCCGTTGGGCTCGCCGAGCACGTAGTAGAGGTACTCGGAGTTGAGGTTCACCACGTTCCGGCCCTCGCGCAGGTACTCCACCGGCGGCCGGGCGGCCCACCGGGTGCGGCCGGTCCAGTACTCGACCTCGATGTTCTTGTCGGGCGTGATGACGCCGCCGCTGAAGAAGCCGTCGTTCCACGCCTTGGGCTCCTTGCCGAGCGAGCGGGCGACCGCCGCCCGGTCGTTCAGCCAGCCGGTGGCCAGGTCCTGGACGGTGGCCTGGGAGCCGTACTTGCGCTTCGCGGCGGCGACGAGCTGCGGGAACGACGCCTCGGGGTCCTCGACGGTGAGCGCCAGGTACTCGTCGGCGCCCAGGTGCCAGTGGCGGCCGGGGAAGAGCGGGGCGTACTCGCGCATCAGCTGGTCCACGATCCGGGCGGAGCCCGGCTTGGAGATGTCCACGTCGCCCTGGAACGAGGTGCCGCCCGCGTTGCGCAGCTGGAGGTCCGGGTACTGCCGGATCACCGCGCCGAGGTGGCCGGGCGAGTCGATCTCGGGCACGACCGTGATGTGCAGCTGCCCGGCGAGCGCGACGATCCGCCGGACCTGGGCCTTGGTGAGGTGCTGCGGCGAGACGATCTCGGGGTTGGTATCGCTTTGGATACGGAATCCCTGGTCGTCCGAGAAGTGCAGGCCCAGCTGGTTGAGCTTGAGGTCGGCCATCTCGCGCAGCCGCGCCTCGATCCATCCGGCGGTGTAGAACTTGCGCGCGATGTCCAGGTTCAGCCCGCGCTGGGAGCGGCCGGGGCGGTCGTGGATGACGCCCTCGGGGAGCTTGCCGCCGGAGCGCAGGGCCTGCTTCACGGTCCGGGTGCCGTAGAAGACGCCCGCGGTGGCCGGGCCGGTGACGCGGGCGCTGCCCTTGCGGACGGTGAGCGTGTACCCCTCGGCGCCGCCGCCCTGACCGGGCGCGACGGCGAGGGACAGATCACCGCGGCGCGGGGTGCCGGAGGCGGTGCGCAGCCCCAGCTCGGCGGCGGTCATGCGGGCCTCGTCGGCGAGGGGGCCCTTGAGGTCGGCGACCACCCGGCTGTTCTTGCCGGGCTTCCAGCCGGGCCCGGAGCGCGGCGTGAACTCGCGGACGGAGGGGATCGTGCGGGGCGCGGTCGAGGCGGGCGGCGCCACGCCGGCGTGGGTGGCCGCCGACGAGCCGGCGGTGTGCTGCCGGGTGGGGAGGGACGGGGCCCGCGGGGAGCCCGAGCCGTGCTGCGTGGGCTGCGTCTGCTGACAGCCGAGGCCGATGAGGACGGCGGTCGCGGCGGCGCCGGCGACGCTGCCGCGGAGGATGGCCGCCTTGGCGGCTCTGACGGGCAACCCCATGGCGGGCACCTCCGCTCGATGAGCTGCTGCTCTCTCTACGTGCGGCTCTCTCCGTCACGCCCCTGTCTACTTCACGCCACAAAACGTCCCCCTACGAGTGAATTTACGCTCTCTCCGCCACACCCACCTCCCCACGTCGTTACCGTGTACTGCTCACGCCCCCCAGCACACCTCCCCCACGCGCCCCGTGTGTCCCCGCGCGCCCAAGGAGTCCACGCTGTCCAGGTCCAGCCCCCGGTCCAGTCCCAGGCCCAGGCCCGGCCCCAGGTCCAGTCCCGGACCCGCTCCCCGGTCCGGCGACGCCGACGGCCTCGACCGGCTCAACCGCCTGACCGCCGACGCCGCCGAGGCGGCGCTGCTCTCCTGCTGCGGCAGCCGCCGCTGGGCCCGGCTGATCGCGGGCCACCGCCCGTATCCCGATCTCGACGCGCTGCTGGCCGCCGGGGACGAGGCGAGCTACGACCTCACCCCGGCCGATCTCGCCGAGGCGCTGGCCGACGAGTCCATGACCGGCCATCCGCCGCCCGCCGAGACCGGGGTCGGCTCGCTGGCCGCGCACACCGCGTTACGCGCCGCGCACGCCGCGTACGAGCAGCGCTTCGGCCATGCCTTCGTGATCTGCCTGGACGGCCTGGCCCCCGACGAGACGCTGGACCGGCTGCTGACCGGAATCCGGAACCGGCTGGGGAACGAGCCGGAGGAGGAGCGGGCCAACGCCGCCGAGGAGCTGCGCCGCATCGCCCGCGGGCGACTCACCCGGCTGACGGCTCCGGGCGCCCCCATGTCGGATATCTCCCGATTCCGCCCCGCGTGACCTGCCCACTCGTGCTTCTTTGATCACACCTGAGCCCCCCGCGCGAGCGTTCCGACAGCACGTCGCTACGATGGCCAGGGCCGGTGGACCGTACCCGGCCGGGCCCGACCGACAGTCAAGCCGGCAGGCCCCAGTCCCCGCTTCCGGAGGGTTTTCCGTGCCGGCTGGAACGCTGTACCGCGGCCGGGAAGGTATGTGGTCCTGGGTGGCTCATCGAGTCACCGGCGTCCTCATCTTCTTCTTCCTGTTCGTGCATGTCCTGGACACATCGCTCGTCCGTGTGTCCCCCGAGGCGTACGACGACGTGGTCGCGACGTACAAGACGCCCATCGTGAACCTGATGGAGTACGGCCTCGTGGCCGCCATCCTGTTCCACGCCCTCAACGGGCTGCGCGTCATCGCCGTGGACTTCTGGTCGAAGGGCCCGAAGTACCAGCGCCAGATGCTGTGGTCCGTGGTCGGAATCTGGGCCGTGCTCATGGCCGGCGCCTTCTACCCGATCCTCCAGCACACGCTGCGCGAACTGTTCGGGAGCTGACGCACATGTCCGCCGAGACCACCACCCCCGCGACCGACGCGGTCAGCGCGTACGACGTGGACCACCCGGCTCCGGTCATCGAGCCGCCGCGGGCCCGTACCCGTAAGACGCCCAAGACGACCCGTACCAACTTCGAGATGTACGGCTGGCTCTTCATGCGCCTGTCCGGCATCGTTCTGGTCGTCCTCGTCCTGGGCCATCTGCTGATCCAGCTGGTGCTGGACGGCGGTGTCACCAAGATCGGCTTTGCCTTCGTAGCCGGCCGCTGGGCCTCGCCGTTCTGGCAGGCATGGGACCTGATCATGCTGTGGCTCGCCACGCTGCACGGCGCGAACGGCCTGCGCACGATCATCAACGACTACGCGGAGCGGGACAACACCCGCCTGTGGCTGAAGGGGCTGCTCTACACGGCGGCCGGATTCACCATCGTGCTCGGCACCCTGGTGATCTTCACCTTCGACCCGAACATCCGCTAGGCCCCGGGGCTGAGGTATCCACTCATGAAGATCCACAAGTACGACACCGTCATCGTGGGCGCCGGCGGCGCCGGCATGCGCGCGGCCATCGAGTCGACCAAGCGCAGCCGTACGGCGGTGCTCACCAAGCTGTACCCGACCCGCTCCCACACCGGCGCCGCCCAGGGCGGCATGGCCGCCGCCCTCGCGAACGTCGAGGAGGACAACTGGGAGTGGCACACCTTCGACACGATCAAGGGCGGCGACTACCTGGTCGACCAGGACGCCGCCGAGATCCTGGCGAAGGAGGCCATCGACTCGGTCCTCGACCTGGAGAAGATGGGCCTGCCGTTCAACCGGACCCCGGACGGCACGATCGACCAGCGCCGCTTCGGCGGCCACAGCCGTAACCACGGCGAGGCCCCGGTCCGCCGGTCCTGCTACGCCTCGGACCGCACCGGCCACATGATCCTCCAGACGCTGTACCAGAACTGCGTCAAGGAGGGCGTGGAGTTCTACAACGAGTTCTACGTCCTGGACCTCCTGATGACCGAGGTCGACGGGGTCAAGCGCACCGCCGGTGTCGTGGCGTACGAGCTGGCCACCGGCGAACTGCACGTCTTCCAGGCGAAGTCCGTCGTCTTCGCGTCCGGCGGCTGCGGCAAGTTCTTCAAGGTGACCTCCAACGCGCACACCCTCACCGGTGACGGCCAGGCCGTCGCGTACCGGCGCGGACTGCCGCTGGAGGACATGGAGTTCTTCCAGTTCCACCCGACCGGCATCTGGCGCATGGGCATCCTGCTGACGGAGGGCGCCCGCGGTGAGGGCGGCATCCTCCGCAACAAGGACGGCGAGCGCTTCATGGAGAAGTACGCGCCGGTCATGAAGGACCTGGCATCGCGAGACGTGGTGTCGCGGTCCATCTACACGGAGATCCGCGAAGGCCGCGGCTGCGGTCCCGAGGGCGACCACGTCTTCCTCGACCTGACCCACCTGCCGCCGGAGCAGCTGGACGCCAAGCTGCCGGACATCACCGAGTTCGCGCGCACCTACCTGGGCATCGAGCCGTACACCGACCCGATCCCGATCCAGCCGACCGCGCACTACACGATGGGCGGCATCCCGACCAACGTCGAGGGCGAGGTGCTGGCCGACAACGACACCGTCGTGCCGGGCCTGTACGCCGCGGGCGAGGTCGCGTGCGTGTCCGTGCACGGCGCCAACCGGCTGGGCACCAACTCGCTGCTCGACATCAACGTGTTCGGCCGCCGCGCGGGCATCGCCGCCGCGGAGTACGCCGCCACGGCCGACTTCGTCGAACTCCCCGAGGACCCGGCCGGGTTCGTCCGCGACCAGGTCGAGAACCTGCGCGACGCCACCGGCACCGAGCGGGTCACCGAGGTGCGCCGGGCGCTCCAGGAGACCATGGACAAGAACGTCATGGTCTTCCGCACCGAGCAGACGCTCAAGGAGGCCGTCGAGGAGATCGGCAGCCTGCGCGAGCGCTACAAGAACTGCTCCGTCCAGGACAAGGGCAAGCGGTTCAACACCGACCTGCTGGAGGCCCTCGAGCTGGGCAACCTGCTCGACCTGGCCGAGGTCATGGCCATCTCCGCGCTGGCCCGCAAGGAGTCGCGCGGCGGTCACTACCGCGAGGACTACCCGAACCGCGACGACGTCAACTTCATGCGGCACACCATGGCGTACCGAGAGGTGGGCGCGGACGGCTCCGAGTCCATCCGCCTCGACTACAAGCCGGTCGTGCAGACCCGCTACCAGCCGATGGAGCGTAAGTACTGATGAGCACCCCCACGCTTGAGAAGCAGGACCAGGCTCCGGAGCCGGCCGACGCCACCGCCGCGCACACGATCACGGTCACCTTCCGGATCCGGCGCTTCAACCCGGAGGTCGCGGCCGAGTCGTACTGGGAGGACTTCCAGCTCGACATCGACCCCAAGGAGCGCGTCCTCGACGGCCTCCACAAGATCAAGTGGGATCACGACGGCACCCTGACCTTCCGCCGTTCCTGCGCCCACGGCATCTGCGGCTCCGACGCCATGCGGATCAACGGCCGCAACCGGCTGGCCTGCAAGACGCTGATCAAGGACATCAACCCGGAGAAGCCCATCACGGTCGAGGCCATCAAGGGCCTCACGGTCCTCAAGGACCTGGTCGTGGACATGGAGCCGTTCTTCCAGGCCTACCGCGATGTGATGCCCTTCCTGATCACGACGGGCAACGAGCCGACGCGGGAGCGCCTCCAGTCCGCCGACGACCGCGAGCGCTTCGACGACACCACCAAGTGCATCCTGTGCGCCGCGTGCACCTCCTCGTGCCCGGTGTTCTGGAACGACGGCCAGTACTTCGGCCCGGCGGCGATCGTCAACGCGCACCGCTTCATCTTCGACTCGCGCGACGAGGGCGGTGAGCAGCGGCTGGAGATCCTGAACGACAAGGACGGCGTCTGGCGCTGCCGCACCACCTTCAACTGCACCGACGCGTGCCCGCGTGGCATCGAGGTCACCAAGGCCATCCAGGAGGTGAAGCGCGCGCTGATCACGCGTCGCTTCTGAGCCGTCGGCTCTGAGCCTCCTGCTGGTTCGTACGGGCCCGCCCCCTTGCCCGGGGGCGGGCCCGTCGCGTTTTCACAAGCGTTGAACGCCCGCCGCGACCTCGACGTACCTCCAGGGGAAGAGGGTGGATGGGGCACGTTCATCAAGGGGTGAAAGCGTGACCGGCACGCAGGAGCGCGGCGCAGAGGAACGAATCGGCCGGCCCATGAGCGACAGCCGCCCGTTAAGTGTGGAACTTGAATGGCGCGGCGGGCTGGATCCGGTCCGTGCCACCCGCATCGGCCTGCAACTCCTCGCCGTTCTCGACTCCGCCCACCGCGCGGGCATCGTCCACGGTGACATCAGCCCCGCGCGGGTCCTGATGCGCTCGGACGGCGAGGTCGTCCTGTCCGGCTTCGGCCATGTCGGAACCGAGCCGTCGCGCCGGGTCACCGACCCCGCGTACGCCTCCCCGGAGCAGGCGCGCGGCACCGGCGCCTGCGCCGCGTCCGACCTGTGGGCGCTGGGCGCGGTCCTGTTCGCCATGGTGGAGGGCCGTCCGCCGCACCGGAGCCGGGCCTCACCGGAGGAGACGCTGCGGGTCATCCGGGAGGAACCCGTACCGCCCCCGCCGCACGCGGGACCGCTCGTCCAGGTCATCCACGGGCTGCTGCGCGACGATCCGCGGGAGCGGCTGACCGCACCGGTGGTGCGGCAGGCCCTGGAACGCATCCTCAACGAGGGCGAACCCGTCCCGATCCGCGCCGCCCCGCGTCTGCCGTGGCTGCGCAATACGTACGAGGCGTGGTTCCCGTCGGCGCGGAGCGGCGGCAGAGGCGACGGCGGGCCCGAGGGCCGCCATGGCAGGCGCCGGGTCGGACCGTTAGCGCTGGCCGTCGCCACCCTGGTCCTCGGAACGGTGGCCTCCGTGTTCGCCCTGGCCACCACCAGCGGCCTGACCGGCGACGACCGCGCCTCCGACGCCTCCCCCTCCGCCCCACCGGCGGGCGGAGCCGCCCCCAGCCTGCCGCGCGAGGACCCCCCGTCCTCCGCGCCGGGAACCCCGCCCGGCTCGTCCGCTCCCAGTCAGCCCCCGTCATCCCCGCCTTCCTCGCCTCCCGCCGCCGGAAGCGGTGGTGGCGCGTACCCCGGCCCCGACGACCCGCCCCCGCCCGGCTACTACCGCTTCACGAGCGAGACGGGCGGGTTCTCCATCGACCTCCCCAAGGGCTGGAAGCAGGTCAAGAGCGGCTCGCGCTTCCACATCAAGTTCGCCGCGGAGGGCGACGACCGCAATCTGGTGGTGACCTTCGGGAAGGGCCCCGAAGAGGACCCCGTCGACGGCTGGCGCCGTCTGATCCCGACGATCGAGAAGCTGTACCCCGGCTTCCAGCGGATCGACGACATCCGCCGGGTCGACTACCGCGACTGGGAGGCCGCCGACATGGAGTGGAGCACCGCGGTCGGGCAGGAGCGGCTCCGCACGTTCGGCCGCGGCTTCCTGGTCGGCGGCGGCCGGGGCTTCTCCATCCGGTGGACGACGCCGGCGCACGACTGGAACGCCAAGGAGAACAAGCAGGCGCTCGGCGTCTTCCTCAGCTCCTTCGAGAAGACCACGGGTTCCGGGGCTTCGTCCGGGACTTCCCAGGACGCGAAGGGCTCGTAGCCCCTCAAGATCATTGCAGCTGGTGCCGCCGTCCTCGGGTCCTCCCGGGACGGCGGCGCGCGCCGCCTCGGAAACCACGTCAGGCGCGCGTTGAGGCCAGTTCCACGACGGTGACGTCCGGCGGCGCCCCGACGCGAACCGGCGGGCCCCAGGCGCCCGCGCCGCGGGTGACGTACAGCTGGGTGTCGCCGTACCGCTCCAGCCCCGCCACGGTGGGATTGGCCAGCGCCGCGACGTACTGTCCGGGCCATAGCTGCCCGCCGTGCGTATGGCCGGACAGCTGGAGGTCGACGCCGCGCTCCACCGCGTCGTCGATCACCACCGGCTGATGGGCGAGCAGGACGGACGCCCGCGCCCGATCGCGGTCGCCGAGCGCCCGGTCGAAGTCGGGCCCCTGCCCCTCGTCCTCCCCCGCCACGTCGTTGACCCCGGCGAGGTCGAACCAGGGCAGCTCGACGCGCTCGTTCTCCAGGGGGCGGAGGCCGAGTTCGCGGACGTGGTCGACCCACTGCTCGGCGCCGGAGAAGTACTCGTGGTTCCCGGTGACGAAGAAGCTGCCGAGCCGACTGCGCAGCCCGCGCAGCGGCTCGGCGGCCGGGCCGAGGTCCGCGACGCTGCCGTCCACGAGGTCGCCGACGACGGCGATGAGGTCGGGGTTCGTACGGTTGATCGTCTCGACCACGCGCCGGGTGTGCGAGCGGCCGAGGACCGGGCCGAGGTGGATGTCGCTGACGACGGCGATCCGGAAGCCGTGGGCGCGGCGCGGCAGCTTCGCGAGCGGCACGGTGACGCGCTTGACCCGCGGCCCGCGCAGCACCGTGTACGCCCCGTACCCGACCGTCCCGGCGGCCGCCGCCGTGGCGCCCGTGGCCACGGCCCGGGCGACGAACAGCCGCCGGGATGTCGTACGGCCTGTCGCGCCGCGCTCCCCTGCGGCCCCCGCGGCCCCGGCGGCCGCACTCTCGCGCGCCACAGCGTTGGCTTCCTCGACGGCCTCCGCGGGGTGGGCCGTCTGCCCGGCGGGCGCGGCGCCGTCCGGTCCGATCCCGGCCGAGGCGGGGGACCCCGTTGCCTCACCCGCCACCTCGACCGCGGGCGCGGCCGCCGCCGGTGCCGGTGTCGCGTGCGCGACGGCGACCGGCGCCGCCTCGGCGCGCACCGCCGCGTCGTCGGCGCCCGGCGGGCCGTCCGGCCCGGCCGCGGCTTCGGCGGCCGGGCCCTCGCGGCGCTTCAGCCAGGCGTGCAGGAGAGGGCGTACCGCCTCGCCGACCAGCAGGGCCAGGGTCAGGTACAGCAGCAGCGCGAGCCACAGGTACCCCGGCCAGGCCAGTGCCCGCTGGAGCGGGAAGGGCACGCCCGTACGCCCCGCGACCAGGGCCCCGACGCTGATCAGCGGGAGCGCGAAGGCCGCCGCCGTGCCCGTACGGCGGGCCCGTCCGCCGGGCGCCGTCGTGTCGCGGATCAGCCGCCGCCACACGTACCAGTGCACGCCGGCGAGCAGCCCGACGACGGCCAGTGCGATCAGGACGAAGAGCACGACCATCCCCGGTCTCCCCTATGCGGCTGTGGAACTGTTCGGACGGCTACTCTTCGGCGTCATTTCGGCGCAGAGCGCGCAACCCACGCAACCCGATCACCCCGATGGCCGTCCCCAAGAGAAAGGACGTGATCGCGAGCAGCAGATGTACCCAAAAGTACGCGGTGGGGTCGCCTGCGTCGTCGAAAGCGAGCCCGCTGGCGTCCTTCCACAAGTTTTTGACAAAGGTGAACCAGATGACCCAGCTCCAGACCCCGAAGGCGAGCAGGAACCAGGACACGGGGCGGCTGAGCTTCATGGTCTCCAGTATGGGCACCCGGGCGCGTACCTCCACGCGGGGGGCCACCGCCCGTAAGACGGCGGTGCTTTCGCCGTCCGCCACGCCTGCGGGTACGTTCGCAGACGTGCCGATCTCTTCGAACACCTTCACGTCGCGAAGCGCCGCCGCGCCGCTGGTCACCACCACCGCCCTGCTGCTGTCCACGCTGCTGTCCCCCCTGCTCGCCTCCCCCGCACTCGCCGCCGACGACCCGGGCGGCGCCAAGGGGGCCGAGGCCGCGAAGCCTCCCGCCCGGATGTCCACGGTGGGCGGGGCGCGGCTCGGCCGACCCGGCACCCAGGTGGACCCGAAGCCGGGCGCGCCCGCGCTGCCGAAGGGGCTGAGCGGTAAGTCCTGGATGGTGGCGGACGCCGAGTCGGGCGAGGTGCTGGCCTCGCACAACGCCCACTGGCGGCTGCCGCCCGCGAGCACCCTGAAGATGCTGTTCGCGGACACCGTGCTGCCGAAGTTCCCCAAGACGCAGAAGCACACGGTGCGGGCGTCCGACCTGGCCGGGCTGGGCGCGGGCAGCAGTCTGGTGGGAGTGAAGGAGAACCTCGACTACACGGTGCACGACCTGTGGCTGGGCGTCTTCCTGCGCTCGGGCAACGACGCGGTGCACGTCCTGTCCGCGATGAACGGCGGCGTCCCGGCGACCGTGCGGGACATGCAGGCGCACGCCAAGAAGCTGAACGCGCTGGACACCCATGTCGTCACGCCGGACGGCTATGACGAGGACGGCCAGTACAGCAGCGCGTACGACCTCACGCTGTTCGCCCGGTCCGGGCTACAGAACGCGGACTTCCGGGAGTACTGCGCGACGGCGACCGCCCAGTTCCCGGGGGAATACAAAAAAGACAAAAAGGGCAAGAAGGTCCGCATGAGCTTCGGGATCCAGAACACCGACCGCCTGCTGACCGGCATCGACATCAAGGCCTACAAGGGCCTGGCGGGGGTCAAGAACGGCTATACGAGCAAGGCGGGCTCCACCTTCACCGGGGTGGCCCAGCGCGGCAAGCGGGTGCTGCTGGTCACGGTCATGAACCCGCAGAAGTCCGAGCCCTACGGGGTCTACAAGGAGACGGCGAAGCTGTTCGACTGGGGGTTCAACGCGGCCGACTCGGTGAATCCGGTCGGCACCCTCGTCCGCCCCGGACCGGCGGGCCTGAACCAGAGCCATGCCTCGGCGGACGGCAAGAAGAACGGGGACGAGCAGACCCAGGCGTCCGTCTCGGGCGGTGACTCGGGCGGCATGTGGACGGCGGCCGGGATCGCGGCCGGTTCGCTGGCCGTGCTGGGCGCGGTGGCGTACGCGGTGCACCGCCGCTGGCCGCGCCGGGGCTGACGGAGCGCGCCGCCCCGGCGGCGCCGTACGACGGACGAATCGTTACGCCGGTTACGCCGGTTACGCCGGTTACGCCGGTTACGCCGGTTACGCCGGTTACGCCGCCGAACGGCCGGGCCCCTCGGCCCGGCCGTTCGGCCCGAGGGGCGTGGAGCCGTCGCCCTCCTCCTGCGTCTCCTGCGTCTCCTGCGTCTCCTTCACCGGTTCTTCGCCCGTCTCCTCGGCAGCCGATCCGGTGGCGGTCCAGGCGGCGCAGTACAGCGTGAGCTTCGCGGTGAAGTTGATCCACAGCAGCAGCGCGATGGGCACGCCGAACGCCCCGTACATGCTCTTGGCCGCCACTCCCCGCAGATAGCTGCTCAGCAGCAGCTTCAGCAGTTCGAAGCCGATCGCGCCGATGAGCGCCGCGACCACGACCCTCCGGCGCGGCGGCTCGACCCTGGGCAGCCAGGTCAGGACGTAGCACAGCAGCAGGAAGTCGGCGGCGACGGCGATCAGGAACGCGGCGATCCACAGCAGCCAGCCGCCCACCCCGTTCTCGGGGATCTGGAGGAGCTGCGTCAGCCGGTGGACGACGGTGACGGCGAGCGTCGAGACCGCGAACGAGCCGAGGGCGACGCCGCCCAGACCAATGAGCACCAGGCCGTCCTTGAGCCTGCGCGTCACCAGATTCCCGGGATCCTCCTCCAGTTCCCAGACGGCGCGCAGGCATTCGCGCAGCGAGCCCACCCAGCCGATGCCGGTGAACAGCAGCAGGGCGCCCGCGACGATCCCGATGGTCGTGGCGTTGTGGATCAGGTCGCTCAGATCGAGCTGACCGGAGATGCCGGGGATCTGCTGGGCGAGCTTCCGCTGGAGCTGATGCATCTGCGACTCGGTGAGCGTCGCGGCACCGATGGCAGCCCCCACGGTGACCAGGGGGAAGAAGGCGAGGAAGCTGATGAAGGTGATCGCGGCCGCCAGGCGGGTCCAGTGGACGCGATCCAGCCGTTCGTAGGAACGCCAGGCGTGGGTACGCATCACGCGGGCGAGGGCGGGGCCGATGAGCGGCAACCGGGTCAGCCAGTCCATGATCAACAACTACCCTTCCGCCGATTTTTACTCCTCGGCGGCGGGTTCCCGTTTCTCCGCTACTCCACGACTTTCGCTGCTCCATTCCCGCGACCGCTCCGTCGGGCGGAGCCGGGAGTCACCAGGGAGAGGGCGCGGCCGGGCGGGTGAGATCGACCTGACGGGGCAGCACGGGGGAGGCCGTCTCGGGCTGTTCACCGGGTCCGCCCGCACCGAAGGGGTACTCGCGGTCGAGCCGCCACACCCCGTCCGCCCCCTGCTCGTAGAGCGCGAAGCCGTTGATCGTCCAGGCCGCCTCGAAGTCCTTCAGCTCCGCGAACGCCCGGTCCATCGCCTCCTCGTCGATCCCGTGCGCGACGGTGACGTGCGGGTGGTACGGGAACAGCAGCTCACGGGCGCACGGCCCGTGCGCCGCCCGGATCCGCTCCTGTAGCAGCATGCACTCCTCCGCGCCTTCGACGATCTTGACGAAGACGACGGGAGAGACCGGGCGGAAGGTGCCCGTCCCCTCCAACCGCATCGGGAACGGCCGCCCCTCCGCCGCGACCTGGGCCAGATGCGCCTCGACCGCGGGCAGCGCCGCGGCGTCGACCTCGGTCGGTGGCAGAAGGGTGACGTGCGTGGGAATGCCATGAGCGGCCGGGTCCCCGAAGCCCGCGCGCCGCTCCTGGAGGAAGCTGCCGTACGGCTCCGGGACCGCGATCGAAACGCCGAGCGTTACGGTCCCCACTGCGTTCTCCCTCCTGGCCCTCCCGGGCTGCTGGGCTTCAGTCCGCTGCACCGGTGCCAGTGTGGCGGCTGTGCCGCCTTCGCGGCTAGATTCCTCGATTCTTCGGCACACGGGCCGAAGAACCCCCTGGTCAGGGGTGGGCCGCGGTACACTCCCTCGGCGACCGCCGGGGCCCCGCGCGTCATGGAGGCCCACCGGGACGCCCAACGCGCGGCCCACCGGGACGCTCACCGCGTCGCGGGCAGGAACCCCACCTTGTCGTAGGCGCGCGCCAGCGTCTCGGCGGCGACGGCACGAGCCTTCTCCGCCCCCTTGGCCAGGATTCCGTCCAACGTCCCCGGGTCCGCCAGGTATTCCTGGGTCCGCTCGCGGAACGGCGTCACCCACTCGACCAGCACCTCGGCCAGGTCGGTCTTGAGCGCGCCGTACCCCTTGCCCTCGTACTTCCCCTCCAACTCCTTGATGGAGCTGCCGGTGAGGGTGGAGTAGATGGTCAGCAGATTGCTGACGCCGGGCTTCTTCTCCTCGTCGAAGCGGATCTCGGTCTCCAGGTCGGTGACCGCGCTCTTGATCTTCTTCGCGGAGACCTTCGGCTCGTCGAGGAGGTTGACGATGCCCTTGGGCGTGGAGGCCGACTTGCTCATCTTGACCGTCGGATCCTGGAGGTCATAGATCTTCCCGGTCTCCTTGACGATGTACGCGTCCGGAACGGTGAAGGTCTCGCCGAAGCGGCCGTTGAAACGGTCCGCGAGGTCGCGGGTCAGCTCGATGTGCTGGCGCTGGTCCTCGCCGACGGGGACGTGGTTGGCCTGGTAGAGCAGGATGTCCGCGACCTGGAGGATCGGGTACGTGAAGAGGCCGACGGTCGACCGGTCGGCACCCTGCTTGGCCGACTTGTCCTTGAACTGGGTCATGCGGGAGGCCTCGCCGAAGCCGGTGAGGCAGTTCATCACCCAGCCGAGCTGGGCGTGCTCGGGCACATGGCTCTGGATGAAGAGCGTGCAGCGGTCCGGGTCGAGACCGGACGCGAGCAGCTGGGCTGCGGCGAGCCGACTGTTGGCTCGCAGCTCCGCGGGATCCTGCGGGACGGTGATCGCGTGCAGGTCGACCACGGTGTAGAACGCGTCGTGGGTCTCCTGTAGCGCGACGTACTGCCGGATCGCACCGAGGTAGTTCCCGAGGTGGAAGGAGCCTGCGGTGGGCTGGATACCGGAGAGCGCACGGGGACGATCAAGGGCCATGCCACCCATTCTCTCAGGTGTGGAACCGGACTCGGTCCGCCGGTGTATCAAAGGTGTGAGGACTCGTGAGGGGGCGCGGGAGGGGGACCTCGTCGCGCGGGACGAAACGCAGGACGAAGCACAGGACGAAGCACAGGACGACGCAGGGTTCGCTGAGGCAGGGCCCGATGCGGGCGTGATCGCTCGGGTGCGGGCCGGGGAGACCGGGGCCTACGCCGAGCTGGTGCGCGCCCACACGCCGATAGCGCTGCGCACCGCCGCGCTGATGGGCGCGGGCGCGGACGCCGAGGACGTGGTGCAGGACGCCTTCGTGAAGGCGTATCTCGCGCTGGGCACCTTCAAGGACGACGCGGCGTTCCGGCCGTGGCTGCTGCGGATCGTCGCCAATCAGACGCGGAACGCGGTGCGCTCGGCGCGTCGGCAGCAGACGGCGGTCGACCGGGAAGGGGCCATGGCCGGAGCCGATCCGGCGATACCGGAGAGCGCGGATCCGGTGGTCGTGGCGCTCGCGGACGAGCGGCGGGCGCGGCTGATGGCCGCGCTGGAGGAGCTGAGCGAGCCACAGCGGTGGGTGGTCACCTACCGCTATCTGCTGGATCTGGACGAGGGGGAGACCGCGACGGCCCTGGGCTGGCCGCGCGGCACGGTGAAGTCGCGGCTGAGCCGCGCGCTGCGGCGGCTGGAGCTGCTGCTGGAGGCGGACGAGGCGGTCCGGCCCGGCGAGGGACCGGGGCGGGCACGGCAGGCACGGCAGGGAGTGCAGGGAGGCATAGGGAATGGACGGGGAAGGGCTGCCCGGCGAGCTGCGGGCGCTCGGGCGCGCACTGGAGGGGCCACCGCCCGCCGCCCCGGGGGACGACCCCCAGGGGGACGACCCCCGAGGGGAGGGCGCTTCGGCGAACAGGTCATGGGCGGACGACGGCGAGACGATGGCCGAGCGGGTGCTCGGGCAGATCGTGGGGATGATCGCGGGGACGCCGGACCGCGCGACGCCCGGCGGCCGGATCCGGGAGGAGCAGTGGTGGCGGGAGCTGCCGGGGCTTGAGGCCGGGCAGGGGCCCACCAGCGCCCCCGGCCGGTCGGCGCCCCGGCCCCGGCCCCGGCCGTGACGGTTTCCCGCTCGGCTCGCCGGTCACGGTGCGCACCCCCACCCTGGATGGTGTCCCCATGGGTGGTGTCCCCATGGGTGGTGTCCCCCTGGGTGGGTGTCGCAGCCCCTTGGTGGTGTCACAGCCCCTACGTGGTTCACAGAACGGAGGACGTCTTGACCTCGACCGAACGCCCCTCGGAGCACGCCATCGCGGCCGCCGAGGCCCACAGTGCGCACAACTACCATCCGCTTCCGGTCGTCGTCGCCTCCGCCGACGGGGCGTGGATGACTGATGTCGAAGGCCGCCGCTATCTGGATCTGCTCGCCGGGTATTCCGCGCTCAACTTCGGGCACCACAACCGGCGGCTGATCGACGCCGCCAAGGCGCAGCTGGAGCGGGTCACGCTCACCTCGCGCGCGTTCCACCACGACCGGTTCGCCGCCTTCTGCGCGGAGCTGGCCGAGCTGTGCGGGATGGAGACGGTGCTGCCCATGAACACCGGCGCGGAGGCGATCGAGACGGCGATCAAGACCGCCCGCAAATGGGGCTACCGGGTCAAGGGCGTGCCGGACGGGCGGGCCAGGATCATCGTCGCGGACAACAACTTCCACGGCCGCACGACCACGATCATCAGCTTCTCCACCGACCCGGAGGCCCGCGCGGACCACGGCCCGTACACACCGGGGTTCGACATCGTGCCGTACGGCGATCTGGCGGCCATGGAGGCGGCGCTCGACGCCGGGCCCGAGGAGACGGTCGCCGTGCTGCTGGAGCCCATCCAGGGCGAGGCGGGGGTGCTGGTGCCGCCGCCCGGATATCTGGCCGGGGTGCGGGAGCTGACCCGGGCGCGGGGCGTGCTGTTCATCGCCGATGAGATCCAGTCGGGCCTGGGCCGCACCGGGAAGACCTTCGCCTGTGAGCACGAGGGCGTCGTTCCGGACGTCTATGTGCTGGGCAAGGCGCTGGGCGGCGGGGTGGTGCCGGTGTCGGCGGTGGTGTCGTCCGCCGAGGTGCTGGGCGTCCACCGCCCCGGGGAGCACGGCTCGACCTTCGGCGGCAACCCGCTCGCCTGCGCGGTCGCACTGGAGGTGATGGCCATGCTGCGGACCGGGGAGTTCCAGGGGCGGGCGGCGGAGCTGGGCGAGCATCTGCACCGGGAGCTGGCGCACATGGCCGGTGGCGGGGCGGTGGACGCGGTGCGGGGGCGCGGGCTGTGGGCCGGTGTGGACGTCGAGCCGTCACGCGGCACCGGGCGGCAGATCTCCGAGCGGCTGATGGACCGCGGGGTGCTGGTCAAGGACACCCATGGGTCCACCATCCGGATCGCACCGCCCCTGGTGATCGACAAGGAGGATCTCGACTGGGGTCTGGACCAGCTCAGGGCGGTGCTGGCGGAATGACCGTAAGCGTCGTGGTGCTCGTGCCGCTCGCGTTACTCCTGTCGCTGTGGCGCCGCTCAAAGGATCACGTGTCAAAGGATCACGTGCGGTATGAAGCGCGCGTACTCGTCCGTGATCAGCCCGGCCGACTCCCGGATGCCGAGTCCCGCCGGTTCGTCCTCCACCACCCACGCCCCGAGGACCACCCGGTTGCCGTCCACGTCGGGCAGCGGGGCCAACTCCTGGTAGCAGCAGGGCTCGTCCCGGATGACGGGCTCCGCGCCCCGCTGGTGCACGGTGACGCCCGCGCCCTCCCGGCCGAGCAGCGGCTTGGCCACGTAGCCGGTGGTGCGGGCCAGTTCGCGGGGGCCGTCGAGGTAGGCGGGCAGCAGATTGGGGTGGCCGGGGTACAGCTCCCACAGGATGGCCAGCAGCGCCTTGTTGGACAGCAGCATCTTCCAGGCGGGCTCGATCCACAGGGTGGAGCCGGTGCCACCGCCGTTGTCGATCGTGTCCAGCACATGGGCGCCGAAGCGGTCGGTGACCAGCCACTCCCAGGGGTAGAGCTTGAAGCAGCCGCGGATGAAGCGGTGCCGCATGTCCACGAAGCGGCCGGAGAGCCGTTCCCAGCCGATGTCCTCCATGGAGATCGCCTCGGTCCGCAGCCCCGCCTGTTCGGCCGTCTCCCGCAGGTAGGCGACGGTCATCAGGTCCTCGCCCAGCTCGTCCCCGGCCGAGTGGGCGAAGTACAGGGGCACGCCCGGCGGCAGCAGGGCGGCCTGCTTCCGCCAGGCGTCGACCAGCCGCTCGTGCAACGAGTTCCACTGGTCCGCACCGGGGAAGCGGTCCTCCATCCAGAACCACTGGGCGCTCGCCGCCTCCACCAGCGAGGTGGGCGTGTCCGCGTTGTACTCCAGCAGCTTCGCCGGTCCCGGGCCTCCGTCGTACCGCAGGTCGAACCGGCCGTAGACGCTGGGCTGTTCGGCCCGCCGGTGCCAGGACTCGGCGACCAGCCCGGCCACCCGCGGATCCTCGATGCCGAGGTCGGCGAAGCGGTCGTGGTCGACGATGTGGGCGGCCGCCTCCAGACACATCCGGTGCAGCTCCTCGACCACCTCCTCCAGTGCCTCGACCTCGGGCAGCGTGAAGGCGTAGTAGGCGCTCTCGTCCCAGTACGGGCGCAGCGAGCCGTCCGGGTAGCGGGTCAGCGGGTAGATGACCCCCTGCTCCTCGACCGTGGCCTGCCAGCCGGGGCGGGGGTCCATGGTGTGACGCTTCATCGGGTCGTCGTCCGGTCAGCCGCCGCCGGATCCCGAGCAGCCGAAGCCGCCGCGGTCGGCGGCCTGGCTCTTGCTGAAGGTGCCGTAGTCCGCCCAGCGGCCGTCGACGTCGGCGTCGTAGTACCAGTCGCCGTCCACCCGCTGGCCGGTGCCGCGGCTGCGGCTCTTCTTACCGCCCGTGGAGCCCGAAGAGCCGTTGCAGGCACCGGAGTCGACGATGCGGTAGCCCCTGGCCAGGTCGTAGCTGTCCCGGTCGACACAGCGCTTGTCGGGCTCCGCCCCGCAGGAGGTGAGGGCCGCCGCGAGGGCGCCCATGCCGCCCAGGATCACCGTGCTCGACCGCAGCCGTCGTGGGCCTTTCCGTTCCATTGGTACTGCTCCCCCGTTCGTTGGTCCGCCCACCCTAGAGGGGCTTATCCCACAAGTGGACGCCGGGGGTGGGGAACGGGCCGCTCAGGGCAGCACCCGGCACAGCGCGTCCAGGGCGCCCGCGAAGGCGTGATCGGGCGGCGCCCCATAGGCGAAGACCAGTTCGTCCGGCTCGGGTCCGCCCGCTCCCGGCGCGCCCTCCTCGCGGTACCGGTAGCGGTTCAGGCCCTCCATGGCCAGGCCCTGCCAGGCCGCGCCCTGGAGGACGGAGCGCACGGTGCCCGGCGGCAGTTCGAGCACCGCGTGCAGTCCGGCCGCGATGCCCGTGACGCGCACCTGCGGGGCGCGTTCGGCCAGCGCCGCCACCAACTGGTCGCGGCGCCGCTGGTAGCGCAGCCGCATCCCGCGCACATGGCGGTCGTACGCACCCGAGGCGATGAACTCCGCGAGCGTCAGCTGATCCAGCGCCCCCGACTGCCACTCCCCCGTCTGCTTGACCGCCAGCAGCCGGTCCAGCAGATGGTCCGGCACCACCATCCAGGCCAGCCGCAGCGCGGGCGCCAGGCTCTTGCTCGCCGTGCCCAGATAGACCACGCGTTCCGGGTCCAGCCCCTGGAGCGCGCCCACCGGCTGGCGGTCGTAGCGGAATTCGCCGTCGTAGTCGTCCTCCAGCACCAGCCCGTCCGTCCGGGACGCCCAGTCGACCACGGCGGCCCGCCGGTCGGGGTCCAGGGCGACGCCGGTGGGGAACTGGTGCGCGGGGGTGAGCAGCGCGGCCCGTACGTCGGTGAGGCGATCCAGTTCGCCGGTGCGGGCGCCCCGCCCGTCGACCGGCAGCGGCACGGTGCGCAATCCGCCGCGGCGCAGCACGCTCCAGTGGAGGTCGAGTCCGTACGACTCGACGGCCAGCGCACGGTGGCCGTCCCTGTGCAGCGTCCGGCCGAGCAGGGCGAGTCCCTGGATGAACCCGGAGCAGACCACGATCCGTTCGGGCGCGGCCCGCACCCCGCGGGCGCGCGCGAGATAGTCGGACAGGGCCCGGCGCAGTTCGGGCCGCCCGCCGGGGTCGCCGTAGTTGAAGGCGTCGCTGGGTGCCGCGGTGAGGGCGCGCCGGGCGGCGGACAGCCACGCGGAGCGGGGGAAGGCGGAGACGTCGGGCGACCCGGCCCGCAGGTCGTACGCCGGGCGGGTGGCGGCCACGGCGGCGGCCGGTGGGGTGCGTGGCGGCGCGGGCTCGGGCGGCACGACACGCCGGGCGACCCGGGTGCCGGAGCCCTGCCGGGCGGTGAGCCAGCCCTCGGCGACGAGTTCGCCGTAGGCGTCGGCCACCGTGTTGCGGGCGATGCCGAGGTCGGCGGCGAGCGTGCGGGAGGAGGGCAGCCGGGTTCCGGGGGCGAGGCGGCCGCTGCGTACGGCGTCACGCAGGGAACGGATGAGCGCGGCCCGCACCCCGGTGGTCCCGCCCCGGGGCAGGTCCAGATGCAGATCGGCGCCCAGCCCGCCCGGCTGCGCGGCCCCGGCATCGTCCCCATCCCCGTTCTCGGCCTCGGCCCCGGCCCCGTTCCCGGCCCTGGAACTCGCCTGTGCGGGCGCGGAAGTGGCCTTTCCGGGCCCGGAAGTGGCCCACGAATCCTCCATGAAAGTGGACCATACCCCTGGGCTGATGAGGTTCTAGCGTGGACTGCATGACGACATCGGAGAGCACCTCCCCGCACGGTCCCCGGATGAGCTTCGCGCACGCGGCCCCCGCGGTCTACAAGGCCATGATCCAGCTGGACGCGGCGGCCCGTCAGGGCCTGGAGCCCGCGCTGACGGAGCTGGTCAAGATCCGCGCCTCGCAGATCAACCACTGTGCGTTCTGCATCGACATGCACATCAAGGACGCCCGGGCGGCGGGCGAGTCCGAGGAGCGGATCTATCTGCTCAACGCCTGGGAGGAGGCGGCCGGCGTCTACACCGAGAAGGAGCAGGCCGCGCTCGCCCTGACCGAGGCGGTCACCGTCCTGATCGACGGCGTCCCGGACGAGGTGTACGACCGGGCCGCCAAGCACTTCGAGGAGCAGGAGCTGGCCCAGCTCATCGCGCTCATCTTCACCATCAACGCCTGGAACCGGATCGGGGTGACCACCCGCAAGGTCCCGGGCTCCTACAAGCCGACCGCGGGCTGAGAACGAGGGGGTTCCCATGACGACCAGCGCCACGGCCGAGGCCAGGGCGTTCCGCGCGATGCACCACGGCCGGGACGCGGAGACGCCGCTCGTGCTGCCCGGTCCCTGGGACGCCGGTTCGGCCCGCGCCTTCGTGGACGCGGGCTTCCCGGCGCTGGCGACGCCGAGCGCCGGGATCGCGGCGTCGCTGGGCTTCCAGGACGGCCGGACACCGGCCGAGGAGATGTTCGCCGCGGTGGCCCGGATCGTCCGCGCCGTGGAGGTACCGGTGTCGGTGGACCTGGAGAGCGGCTACGGCCTCGACGCCAAGGAGCTGGTCGAACGGCTGCTGGAGACCGGGGCGGTGGGCTGCAACCTGGAGGACTCCGACGCGCTGACCAAGCAGCTGGCCGACCCGCGGGAGCAGGCGGACCGGCTGGCGGCGGTGCGGGCCGAGGCGGGCGACGGCCTGGTGATCAACGCCCGGATCGACACCTTCGCCCGCGGCGAGTTCGCCCAGGGCGGGGCCGAGGACACCGAGCGCGCGGCCGAGGCGGCGATCGAGCGCGGGCGGGCCTATGCGGCGGCGGGCGTGGACTGCGTCTATCCGATCTTCGCGCCGCCGGAGCTGCTGCCCCGGCTCGCGGCCGCCATCGGCATACCGGTCAACGCGGCGGCCTTCGCACCGGACGGCCCCTCGCCCGCCGAGCTGGGGCGGCTCGGCGTCACCCGCGTCACCTTCGGCCCCCGGCTCTTCCGCGAGACGATGTCCGCCGCGCGGGACCTGGCTGGGCAGCTGGGCCCCGCGCCGTCCACCCCATGAGGAGACCGCATGAGGAGGACGGGGCGGGGCCCGGCCGGGTGACGCCTTCAGGGCGCTGCTACGAAAAGGTGCCTCAAGAGGCGTCCCTTTCACCAGGCGCCTAGCGCAGCCACTGCTTCCAGACGTCGGGGTGCGCCTTGACCCACTTCTTGGCCGCGTCCTGTGCCGACATCCCGTCCGAGGCGATCAGCTCGGACACCTCGTTCTGGTCCTTCTTGGTCCAGCGGAACTTCTTCAGGAAGGCGGCGGCCTTGCCGCCCTCCTTGGCGAAGTCCGCGTTGAGGTACTTCTGGAGCGGGGTGGTCGGGTAGGCGCAGTCGATGGAGTCGGGGTCCTTCTCGCCCTTGGCAGCGCACTTGTCCGTGTACTTGGGCAGCTTCACCTCGACCATCGGCACCTGGTTGAACAGCCACTGCGGCTCGTACCAGTACGACAGGAAGGGCTTCTTCTGCTTGGCGAACTGCTTCATCTGGGTGATCTGGGCGGATTCCGAACCGGCGAAGACGATCTGGTAGTTCAGATTCAGGTTCTTCACCAGCGCCTTGTCATTGGTGACATAGGACGGGGAGCCGTCCAGCAGCTGGCCCTTCCCACCGCTCTCCGCGGTCTTGAAGGTCTTGGCGTACTTGTTGAGGTTCTTCCAGTTGAGGACGTCCGGATGCTTGTCGGCGAAGTACTTCGGCACCCACCAGCCGATGTGGCCGGTGACGCCGAGGTCGCCGCCCGACGCGATCGTCTTCTTGTCCTTGACGTAGCGCTGTTCCTGCTCCGGGTGGCCCCAGTCCTCCAGGATCGCGTCCACCCGGCCCTGGCTGAGCGCGTCCCACGCCGGAACCTCGTCCACCTGGACGGTGTCGACGTGGTAGCCCAGCTCATGCTCCAGCAGGTACTGGGCGACGGCCACGTTGGCCTGTGCTCCGACCCAGGACTGGACGGAGAGCGTCACGCTCTTCGCGCCGCCCACATTGGCGTACGGCGAGGACTGCTTGGACATGTCCGCCGCGCCGCAGCCGGTCGCGGTGAGCAGGGCCGTGACCCCGGTGGCGGCCATCAGCAGCTGCCGACGGCGAGGGTTATGGGCCGTAGCCATCTCAGGCCCCCTTCCTGTCGCGGCGCGCGGTCGGCTGGGTCACCCGGTCGAGCATCAGCCCCAGGCAGACGATCGCCGCGCCCGCCACCAGACCGGTCGCCAGGTCGCCCTGCGCCAGGCCGAACAGCACGTCGTAGCCGAGCGCGCCCGAGCCGACCAGACCGCCGATGACGACCACGGCCAGCACCAGCACCACGCCCTGGTTGACGGCGAGCAGCAGCGCCGGACGGGCCAGCGGCAACTGGACCTGGCGCAGCTGCTGCCCCTGCGTGGCACCGAGCGAGCGCGCCGACTCCAGCGCGGACGGGTCGACGTTCCGGATCCCCTGGGTGGTGATGCGGATGACGGCGGGCAGCGCGTAGACGATGGCCGCGGCCGCCGCCGGGGCGCGGCCGACGCCGAACAGCGCGACCACGGGGATCAGGTACACGAACTGCGGCATGGTCTGGCACACGTCCAGCACCGGTCGCAGCATCCGCTCCAGCCGGGTGCTGCGCGCGGCCCAGATGCCGATCGCGAAACCGAGGACCAGCGTGACGACGACGGCCGCCAGCACCTGGGAGAGGGTGTCCATGGACGAACTCCACACGCCGAGCACGCCGATCGCGGCCATGGCGGCAGTGGCGGTCAGCGCGGTGGCCCAGGTGCCGATCAGCCAGGCCAGCGCCGCGACGATCAGCAGGATCCCGTACCACGGGATGCCCTGGAGCCCCTCACGCAGCGGGTCGAGGACCCACTTGAGGTAGTTCGCGGCCCATTCGGCGGTGCCGCCGACGACCGGCACACCGGTGTAGAGGTGGTCGACCATCCATTCCTTGAACTGGTTGACGGGCCCCTCGATGGCGACGGTCCAGCCGCCCGGCCAGGTCTGGGAGCCGATCAGCCGTCCGGCGAGGGTGATGACCGCGGTGATCACCGCGACACCTGCCCACGCGGGCCAGCCGCGCAGCAGCCGGGAGCCGCCCTCGGCCGGGGGCGTACCGAGCCGCTCGCCCGCCGCTCCAATGGTGCGGTCCATGACGACGGCGAGGAGCACGATCGGGAGTCCCGCGGCGAGCGCCTTGCCGACGTCGACGCTGGACAGCGCCTGGTAGACGCGGTCACCGAGACCGCCGCCGCCGATCACGGACGCGATCACGGCCATGGACAGCGCCATCATGATCGTCTGGTTGACGCCCAGCATCAGTTCCTTGCGGGCCAGCGGGAACCGGGCGGACAGCAGCCGCTGCCGCCAGGTCGCGCCGAGCGAGGCCACGGCCTCCAACACCCCGGCGTCCGCGCCGCGCAGACCGAGGGCGGTGAGCCGGGCCATGGGCGGAGCCGCGTAGATCACGGTGGCCAGCACCGCGCCGGGCACGCCATTGCCGAAGATCATCACGACGGGCAGCAGATACGCGAACGCGGGCAGCACCTGCATGGTGTCCAGCACCGGACGCAGCGCCCGGAACGCCCATTCGGAGAGGCCGCCGGCCAGGCCCAGCAGTCCGCCGATGACGACGGAGGCGGCAACGGCCACGGTCATCAGCGCGAGCGTCTGCATCGTCGGCACCCACATGCCCAGCACTCCGCAGACGGCGAGCGACACGAGGGTCGTCACCGCGACCCGCACCCCCGCGAGCCGCCAGGCGACCAGGGTCAGACCGGCGGTGACACCGGCCCAACCGAGGGCGAGCAGGGCGACGTAGACGACGCGGACGCCGGTGATGACGGCTTGGCTGATGTGGCCGAAGAAGTAGAGGAAGATCCAGTGACTGTCACGGTTGTCGAGGATCCAGTCGCTGGCCTTTTCCAGCGGGCCGGACACATCGACGGTCAGCGCGTCGGGCCAACTGGCACCGGCCCACTTGGCGTGGGCGAGCGGTACGAGCACGGCGGCGATCACCGCGAGCACCGCGAGCTTGCGGACGGCCCGGCTGCTGACGGCTGCGCGCAGCAGCGACGGGCGCGCTTCGTCCGCGGCGGTCTTGTCCGCGGACGGCCCGGTGTCGGGGTCGGTACGGGGGCGGGTGGTCGTCGCGCTCACACGCGCCTCCCGGTGCCGCCGGGCGGGAAGGGGGTCAGGGGCGTACTCATGCGGCGGCCGCCTCCTTTCCGTCCAGGCCCGCGACGACGCTGAGCAGGCAGGCGTGGTCGACGACGCCCAGGCAGCGGCCGCCGTCGACGACGCGCGCGGGGCCGCCGGAACGGGCCACGGCCTCGATCGCGTCGGCGACGGTGGTGCCCGGGGTCAGCGCGGGGCCGCCGTCCTTCTCGTCGGACTTCGCGGGGCGCATCGCGCGGCGCACGGTCAGCACCTGCTCGCGCGGCACATCGCGGACGAAGTCCCGTACGTAGTCGTCGGCCGGGGAGCCGACGATCTCCTCCGGGGTGCCGAGCTGCACGATGCCGCCGTCGCGCATCAGCATGATGCGGTCGCCGAGCCGCAGCGCCTCGCTGAGGTCATGGGTGATGAACACCATCGTCCGGCCCTCGTCGTGGTGCAGCCGGATGACCTCCTCCTGCATGTCGCGGCGGATCAGCGGGTCGAGCGCGCTGAACGGCTCGTCGAACAGCAGCACCTCGGGGTCGACGGCGAGCGCCCGGGCCAGGCCCACGCGCTGCTGCTGACCGCCGGAGAGCTGGCCGGGGCGGCGGCGCTCCAGGCCGCTGAGGCCGACCTTCTCCACCATCTCGGCGGCCTTGGCGCGGCGCTCGGCCTTGCCGACGCCCTGGATCTCCAGGCCGTAGGCGATGTTGTCGAGGACGGAGCGGTGCGGCAGCAGCCCGAAGTGCTGGAAGACCATGGCGGCGCGGTGGCGGCGCAGATCGCGCAGCCGGGCCTTGTCCATGGCCATGACGTCCTCGCCGTCGATCTTCAGCGTCCCGGAGGTGGGCTCTATCAGCCGGGTGAGGCAGCGCACCAGGGTGGACTTGCCGGAGCCGGACAGTCCCATGACCACGAACACTTCGCCCGGCTCGACGTCGAAGGAGACGTCCCGGACGGCGGCCGTGCAGCCGGTGCGGGCGCGCAGATCCGCGGCGGACAGCTCGGCCTCGGGCGAGCCGGGGACGCGGTCGGCCTTCGGGCCGAACACCTTCCACATGTCGCGGACCGAGAACACCGGGGTGCGGTCGCCGGTCTCAGGGGTCTTGGGGTTGTCGGGCGTCTCGGGGGCCAGGGTCGTAGCCATCACGCCTCACCTCCCGGAGCGAGCTGGGCGGCTCGGTCGCGCGATCGGTACCGGACCTGGTCACGCTCCCCGACCAGCAGGTCCGCGCACTTCTCACCGACCATCAGTACTCCGATCATGGGGTTCACAGCGGGCATCGTCGGGAAGACGGACGCGTCGGCGATCCGGATGCCGGACAGGCCGCGGATCCGCAGATCGGGGCCGACCACGGCGAGGTCGTCGTCGGGGGCGCCCATCTTGCAGGTGCCCGCGGGGTGGTAGACGGTGTGCGCGACCTTACGGGCGTACTCGCTGATCTCCTCGTCCGAGGTGATCTCCGGACCCGGGCACACCTCGCGCTTGAGCCAGTGGGCCAGCGGCTCGGTCTTGGCGATCTCGCGGGCGAGCCGGATGCCGTCGACCAGCGTGCGGCCGTCGTAGTCCTCCTCGTCCGTGAAGTAGCGGAAGTCGAGGGCGGGCTTGACCTCGGGGTCGGCGCTCGTCAGGTAGAGGCGGCCGCGGCTGCGCGGCTTGGGGATGTTGGGGGTCATCGACACGCCGTGCTCGGGCTTCTCGTAGCCCAGTCGCTCGGGGTTGTCGGTGAACGGGATCTGGTAGAAGTGGAACATCAGATCCGGACCCTTGGACTCCGGGTCGCGGCGTACGAACAGGCCGGCGTCCGAGTCCATCGCGGAGTTGTCCGGGATCGGGCCGTCCGTCTCCCACACGATCACCGACTCGGGGTGGTCGAGCAGGTTCTCACCGACGCCCGGCAGATCGACCTTGACGGGGATGCCCAGCGCCTCCAGGTCGGCCTTGGGGCCGATGCCGGAGTGCATCAGCAGCCGCGGGGTGTCCACCGCGCCCGCACAGACCAGCACCTCGGTCCGCGCCTCGACGAGGATCTCCTCGCCGTCCTTGGTACGGACGTGGACGCCGGTGGCCCGGCCGCTGTCGTCCAGCTCCAGCTTGTACGCCCAGGTCTCCAGCATGATGTGGAGGTTCGGCCGGTCCAGGAAGGGGTGCAGATAGGCGACCGACGCCGAGGAGCGCTTGTTGTTCTCCGGGTGGTACGAGAGGTCGAAGAAGCCGGCGCCCTCGTGGAACGGCTTCTTGTTGAAGCCCTCGACGCGCGGCACGTCGGCGGCGGCCTGGGCGGCCTCCACGAAGTCCCGGGCGATCGCGTTCCGGTCCTTCTCGTCCACCGGAACGATGTTGTTGCGCAGCTTGTGGAAGTACGGGTCCATGGCGGTGGCGTCCCAGCCCTCGGCACCCGCCTCGGCCCACTCGTCCCAGTCGCCCGGCAGCGGTTTGAACGAGATCAGGGTGTTGTGCGAGGAGCATCCACCCAGCACCCGGGCGCGGCTGTGCCGGATGTGCGAGTTGCCGCGCGGCTGCTCGACCGTGGGGTAGTCGTAGTCCAGGTCGCCGCCGAGCAGACCCAACCAGCGTCGCAGGGTGAGGACATCGGGGCGGTCGATGTCGGAGGGGCCGCCCTCGATGACGGCGACGCGGACGTCCGGATCCTCCGTGAGCCGGGAGGCGATCACCGATCCTGCGGTGCCTCCGCCGATGACGACGTAATCGTATGCGTCAGGTACGGGCATGGTGGGAGTTGCTCCTCGCGGTCTTCCGGTCCTCCGGGACGGCCCGCACGGGTGCGGACCGTGGGCCGTCCCCGGAGGGAGGTGGGGGTTGCGGATGAAGGGGGGAGTCGCCGGGCGCCGTCATCGGACGCAACGGGGCCCGGGCCCGGCGGGAGGTCCGGGCCCGGCCGTGCCGCCCCGGGCGGGGGCCGGCGGCGGGGCGTCAGCCGCCGAACCAGCGCACCGGGCTGGGCCGCAGGTTCTCGTAGACATGCTTGGTCTCGCGGTACTCGTCCAGGCCCGCCGGGCCCAGCTCACGCCCGACGCCGGACTTGCCGAAGCCGCCCCATTCGGCCTGCGGGAGGTAGGGGTGGAAGTCGTTGATCCACACGGTGCCGTGACGCAGCCGCGCGGCGACCCGGCGGGCGCGCGCGGTGTCGGACGACCAGACCGCGCCGGCCAGGCCGTATTCCGTGTCGTTGGCGAGCGTCACAGCCTCATCTTCGGTGCTGAAGGTCTCCACCGAAAGGATCGGGCCAAACGTTTCTTCTCGGACGACCCGCATCTCACGGTGGCACTGGTCGAGCACGGTCGGCAGGTAGAAGTAGCCGCTCGCGGGGCGGACGTCGGACGGCTCGGGCTGCTTGCCGCCGGTCCGCAGCACCGCGCCCTCCTCCAGGGCGGACGCCACGTATGCCTGGGTCTTGGCGAGCTGCTGGGCCGAGACGAGCGGACCGCACTCGACACCCTCTTCGGTGCCGCGGCCCAGCTTGATCTTCTCGGCGCGGCGGACCAGCTCGGCAACGAACCGCTCGCGCACCGACTCCTCGATGATCAGTCGGGCACCGGCCGAGCAGACCTGGCCGCTGTGGATGAAGGCGGCGTTCAGCGCCTGGTCGACGGCGGTGTCGAAGCCCTCGTCGGTGGCGCAGGCGTCGGCGAAGACGACGTTCGGGTTCTTGCCGCCCAGCTCCAGGGCGACCTTCTTCACGCTCGGCGCGGCGGCCTGGGCCACCTTGGTGCCGCTGACCAGACCGCCGGTGAAGGACACCAGGTCCACATCCGGGTGCTCGGACAGCCGGGCGCCGACCGGGTCGCCCGCGCCGGTCACCAGGTTGGCCACACCGTTCGGCAGGCCCGCCTCGACCAGCAGCTGCACCAGGTGGATGGTGGACAGCGGGGTCACTTCGCTGGGCTTGATGACGAAGGTGTTGCCCGCCGCGAGCGCCGGGGCCACCTTCCAGCTGGCCTGGAGCAGCGGATAGTTCCAGGGGGTGATCATCGCGCAGACCCCGACCGGCTCGTGCACCACGACGCTGTGCACATCGGGGCTGCCCGCGTCGACCACACGGCCGGCCGACTCGCCCGCGACCAGCTCGGCGAAGTAGCGGAAGGCGTTGGTCACGTCGTCGACGTCGACCCGGCCCTCCTCCAGGGTCTTGCCGGTGTCCCGGCTCTCCAGGAGCGCGATCACCTCACGGTCGCGCTGGAGCAGATCGGCGACCCGCCGCAGCAGCGCCGCCCGCTCGGCGACGGGGGTGTGCGGCCAGGGGCCGCTGTCGAAGGCGCGGCGCGCGGCGGCGATGGCCGCGTCGGTGTCCTCGGCGCCGCCCTCGGCCACGATCGCGAGCGTCTTGGCATCCGCGGGGTCGAGAACCTCCCGCTGCGCGCTGGATGCGGCTGCCCGCCACACCCCGTCCACATGAATGGTCTCGACTGCCGACACGTCTACCTCTGCCTTTCGGTATTGCGAGCGTTTCCGCTGGCCACGCCAGCAACAGGGACCCCTTACCGGTTGCGCGAAACGTATGCGCAAATTTTTCTTGAAAGTGGCACGGCTCACGCGAGGCGGAGGGACGGGCGGCCTACGCTGCGTGCGACGAGCGCGGGGCCGCGAGGTGCTGTGCCAGGCGTCGGGAGCCCGGCATGATCGGCAAGACACCCCCTACGAAGCGGTGCAGTAGGCAGTGGGGCAGAAGGTCTTCAGCACGGTGTCATGGAGCGACTGCTCCTCTGCCCGGTCGTCGGCGGGGCCGATGATCAACACCGCGTACATGGTGCCGTTCTGCGCGGCGAAGCGGCGGTCGAGTATCCGGCGGGCGCCGGACTCCTTGCTCCGGTACGTGTACTCCAGCTGGGCGGGGTCCATGGCGGCCGCGCCCAGCTGGGCGAGGGTGATCCGCTCGTAGCCGCGGTTGCGGGACGCCAGCCGCTCGGCCTCCTGCGCCGACTCGTACGGGGTGGCCTCGGGGCCGTGCAGCTCGAAGACCTGGATCTTGGTGGAGTCGTCGGGCGAGGCATAGAAGACGCTCGGACCCTTCACCGTCCGCCGCCATCCCTCGGGGACGGCGATGTCGAAGCCCTCCGGATCCCGCGCGGTGCTGAAGCCCGCGGGCGGTGCGGAGCCCGTCAGGGACGGCACCGCCGAGGGGAACGCATCCGGCGCCCCGGACGGATGCGCCGAGGGCAGGCCGGACGGCGTGGCGCTCGGCAGTCCCGGCGGACGATCGGTGGGCGCACCGGTCTCGGGCGCGGGATAGACATCGCCCGGCGCGGTGGCGTCCGCGGTCGCCGAGGGAGCGGGCGTCGCGCGGTCCCAGGGCAGCGGGCCCGCCTGGTGCCCGGTGCTTCCGTCACCGCCGAACGCCACCCAGCCGGAGAACGCGATCCCCGCGGTCAGGAACACCGTGACCGCGACCGCCTGCACCACCCGCCGCGTCTCCGCGCCCGGTTCCGAACCCCCGTCAGACATGACCGCTCCCCCTACATCGCATTTTTCTACCGATAAGCCGAGTTAACCGAGTTAGCCGACATACGGTTTACCCAGGATGCGCGCTTCGGCCACCTCCGCTACCGCCCCGAGGCCGGATGGTTCGGCACCGGAGATGGACGCGCTCAGCCCGCCGGGCAGTACGCGGTGGGGCAGAAGGCGCCCAACGCGATCCGCTGCCGCTCCACTTGACGCGGCCACTCATCGGACGGGCCCGCCACCAGCACCGCGTACTGCACTCCGTCCGGCCCGGTGAAGGCGCGGTCGACGACGCGGCGCGGCCCGTACTTCTCGCTGCGGTAGCCGTATTGCAGCTCCGCGTCGGCGTCGTCGCCCGGGCCGAGCCGCTTCAGCCCGTACCGCTTGTAGCCGGGGTTCTTCTTGAGGCTGGTCTCGGCCTGCTTCAGCGCCTCGTACGGGGTGACCTGTGGGCTGGTCAGGGCGAAGACCTGGAGCAGACGGCTCGCGTCGGACGACTCGTAGAAGACCCCCGTATCGCGCTTGACGCGCTGCCAGCCCACCGGGACGTCCAGCGTGAACCCTTCCGGATCCGCGGTGCGCTCATACCCCTGCGGTGGCCCGCTGCCCGCGACGGCCGACCCCGACGGCGACGCGGACGGCTGCACCGACGACGGCACGGCATCGGACGGCGAGGGCGAGACGCTGTCCCAGCCGGACGCGGTCGCGCTCGGGCCGCTGCCCTCCTTCGCCGTGTCATCGCCGCCGTCCGACAGCAGATGCCAGGTGCCGACGCCGATGCCGCCGATGAGCACGACGGCCAGCACCACGAGCAGCACCGGCCCCCGATGCGGGCTGGGCGGCCGTCTGCCCGGGGCGGGTGGCTCGGCACCCTCCCCCACCCAGCGCTGCGCGGCCTCGTCCCAGCGGGGGCCGCGCTCGTCGCTCGGCGTGCTCATCTCAGCCGCCCAGCAGCGCGCCGACCGCCTGGCCGACCGCGACGCCCGACGCCAGCATGCCGATCCCGGCCCCGGCGTCCTGCAACAGCACCCGGAGCCGGACGAGGCGGCCCGCCCCGGCCCGGCCGGTGCGCCGGATCTCGTCCTGGGCACCGGCCAGTTCGTCCGACAGCGCGCCGACCTCGGGGGTGGCCACCAGCCGCTCCAGGTCGGCGGAGAGCTGCTGGACGGCGCGCAGCAGCTCCTCGTACGCGGGGTCGCAGACGGCGTCCTCCTGCGGCCCGTTCACGATGTGGTTGTGGTCGCCGATGCCGACGACACCGCCGCGCACATTGCCGATGCGGATGTTCCCGAACCGCCGCCCGCCCTGGTCCCCGGCCGTGCCCGCGCCGCTTTCCTCGTCCCTCTCAGCCGTCCCCATGGCCGCCTCCCCCTCCGTTGCCCCTGGTGTTGCTGACCGTGTTGTTGTCGCCGACGGTGATGGCGCTGTCCTGTGCGGACTCGATGAAGATGCCGCCACCGCTCACGTTGATGATCTTCTGCTCGAACTCGCCGGTCTCCCATCCGGCTTCGTCCAGCGCCTGCCGCACCCCATTGGCCACCCGGTCCTCGACGCTCTTCAGATAGCGGCTGACGTCCATCTCCTGGAAGAGCGAGGCGCTGTCGTCACTGCCCAGCTCGCGCACGGACTTCCAGGGCCCGTCGGGGATGGCCGTGGCATAGGCGCCCGTGTATGTCCGCACCAAGAAGGCGATCATCCGGAAGCCGTGGATCAGCACGCGGCCCGCGGCCGTGGGCGTACGGGCCACCGCCCACAGCACCTTGCCCGGCAGCCCGTCGCGGCGGTGGGAGTCGGTGAGCCGGTCGATCGCGCGGAAGTCCGGGCGGATCGGGCGCAGCACATGCGGCGCGAACTCCACCATCAGCATGCCGCCCTGGGTGTGCACCCGGACGAAGACGGTGGTGACGACCTCCTCCTGCCAGGCTCCGACCCGGATGCGCAGGAAGTGCCGCCGCACCTCGCCGCCCTCCTCGACCGCCTCCGCCCGCTCCCACTCGAAGTGCGCCTCGCCGTGCGGCGCGAGGGAGCGGCTGCGCAGCCCGGTGGCCTTCACGAATACGCACTCGTCCAGCTCCAGACCGCGCAGCCGGTCGCGGACCTCGACCGACTGCCTCGGCACCGTGGAGGTGCGGGCGCCGTTCCGGGCGGGGGTCCTGGCGGACGGGGTGCGCAGGTTCTCCACCAGCGGCCGGATCCGCTCCAGGATCACCCGGTTGTCGAGCGGCACCGCCGTACGGCCCTCGCGCGGGCGCAGCTCGACCGCGAGCGTCCACGTGGCGTGCGCGGTGCCCGCCCCGAGAAAGGGGTGCTGATCGTGGTAGAGGATCACGGGCGCGTGCTGCTCGCGCCGGATCAGCTCCCGCACCCGCCGGAAGCGGGCGCTGCCGGAGCGCTCGGCGGGGTCCTCGGCCGGAGCGGCGAAGGTCCGCGGATCGAGGTCGGCGGACAGCACCCGGGCCACGTGCTCGCGGTGCAGGGCGACCGCCGCGGCCATCGCGGTGGGGATCAGCAGCGCCGCCCAGGCGGCCCCGGCGCCCGCCCCGGCCGTCAGCCCCGACAGCGAGGTGCTCTCCTCCAGGGCGCTCGGCTCCGGATCGTCCGCGAGGACCAGCTCCAGCGCGGAGGACACATAGGCGATCAGCAGCAGCACCCCGAACACCCACAGCACCGTGGCCAGCCGCCGCCGGGCGGGCGCGATCCCGTCGGAGCCCGGGTAGTCGGCGCGGAAGGGACCCGAGGCACCGCCCCTGGCCCAGGTCGCCAGCAGCAACAGCCCGCAGGACAGCAGGAAGATGACGAAGAAGCCCTTGGCCAGCAGGGCGTGCAGTAACCAGAGCGCGATCAGCAGCAGGGTCCAGCCCGCCTCCAGGCGGCGGGCGCGCAGCGCGTGGGCGAGCACCCGGGAGGCGTCGATGCCCAGCGACGGCGCCACGACGCGCTCCTCGTGGACCAACAGCTCGTCCACGACCGTGTCCCGGAAGTCATCGTCCAGATACGCACCCGCGCACAGCAGGCGCGTGGCCTCACTGTCCGCGTGTCTGGACGCGTGATCACTACGACTGCCTGAGCCCATGCTCTCCCCCCGAGGCCGGCGTCAACCCCTCTTACGGTAGGAGACGGTGGGGCGCAAGGACAGGGAATAGCCGAAGGGTCACTCTCCGGAGTGAATAACGGAGGGTGACCCTTCAGAAGTCCGCAGCGGGGTGCGTCAGATGAGGCCCAGACCGCGCACGGCCTCGCGCTCCTCCTCCAGCTCCTTCACCGACGCGTCGATGCGGGTGCGGGAGAACTCGTTGACGTCCAGGCCCTGGACGATCTCGAACTGCCCGTCCTTGGCGGTGACCGGGAAGGACGAGATCAGGCCCTCCGGCACCCCGTACGAGCCGTCGGAGACCACACCGGCCGAGGTCCAGTCACCGGCGTCGGTGCCGTTGACCCAGGTGTGGACGTGGTCGATGGCGGCGTTGGCGGCGGAGGCGGCCGAGGACGCGCCCCGGGCCTCGATGATCGCGGCGCCGCGCTTGGCGACGGTCGGGATGAAGGTGTCGGCCAGCCACTGCTCGTCGTTGACGACCTCGGCGGCGTTCTTGCCCGCGACCTCGGCGTGGAAGACGTCCGGGTACTGGGTCGCGGAGTGGTTGCCCCAGATCGTGAGCTTCTTGATCTCGCCGACCGGCACCCCGGTCTTCTGGGCGAGCTGCGACAGCGCGCGGTTGTGGTCCAGGCGCGTCATCGCGGTGAAGCGGTCGCCCGGCACGTCCGGGGCGGCGGCCTGGGCGATCAGCGCGTTGGTGTTGGCCGGGTTGCCCACGACCAGGACCTTGATGTCGTCCGCCGCGTGGTCGTTGATGGCCTTGCCCTGCGGCTTGAAGATGCCGCCGTTGGCCTCCAGCAGGTCGCCGCGCTCCATGCCCTTGGTACGCGGGCGGGCGCCGACCAGCAGCGCGACGTTGGCGCCGTCGAAGGCGACGTTCGGGTCGTCGGAGATATCCACGCCGCGCAGCAGCGGGAACGCGCAGTCGTCCAGCTCCATCGCGGTGCCCTCGGCCGCCTTCAGCCCCTGGGGAATCTCCAGAAGCCGCAGTTTCACCGGCACGTCAGCGCCGAGGAGCTGACCGGAGGCGATGCGGAAGAGCAGCGCGTAGCCGATCTGGCCTGCCGCGCCGGTGACGGTGACATTGACGGGAGTGCGGGTCATGGCGGTCTCCTGCGCTGTGTTTGTCCGAGATCTCTTGGTGTCGAGATACCGGCGTCAGGCTATCCGACGGCGGAGCGCGCGCATCCCCGGGCCTCTGTGTCGCTTCTCACCGGTCACGCCCCGGCGGCCGCCTGCCAGGAGGGGGAGTACAGACGGCCGCCCGGTGCCGCACCCGTGGGGGGTCGGCGTGCGTCTGCCCCGATTCCCCGGCGTCATTCCCCACTGCCGGAAAATTCCCCCGGACGGATCCGCGGGGGCTCAGCACACCGGGTCACCCCTGGGGAGTGCCCTGGGCTGCGCCCTGCGGGGTGCCTTCCCGCGGCGTGCAGCCGCGCTGTCCGCCGGTGAGGGTCGCGCACGCGGTGGCCCGCGAGGTGCTGTCCGCCGTGACCATCCGGGTGTACGCGTCGCCGTCCGCGTCGACCGTGCCGCGCTCCGTACGGTCCTGCCCGCCGCCCTTGGCGGGGGCGCCGACCTCCACCCGATCGCCGGGGGCCGCCTGGGCGATACGGGCCCACGCGGCGCCGCAGACCTTGCTGTAGCGGACCTCGATGTACGCCGTCCCGACCATCGCGTTCGCGGTCGTCTTCGCGTACTTGCCGCCGCAGCCCATGGCCTCGGGGTCCTTGCCCGCGCAGCCGCTCCCGGAGCACTTCACCCCGGCCGGGAGCCGGGAGGCGGTGGTGGCGGGGGACTTGACCGGCTCCTGGGCCCGCTTCTCGCCGTCGCCGCCCTGACCGACCAGGAGGACGGCTCCGGCCACTATCAGCAGCGTGCCCACGACGCCCCCGGCGAACAGCGCGATACGGCGCCGGGGTCGCTCGGCGGGGAGCGGCGGACCCGGCTCGTCGGCCGCGGGCGGTACGGGCGGTGTGGGCGCCGCGGGCGGCACGGGCGGCGCGTTCGATTCGGGTGGTGCGGGTGGTGCGGGTGGTGCGTCGGGTACGGGCAACGTGGGCCACGCGCGCGATGACGCCGCCGGAACGGGCTCCACCAGAGGCTGTTCGGGTTCGGGCACGTCAACGCCCTGGACGCCCTGGACGGTCCGGGCGCCCTGGTCGGTCGGAGCCTTCTGGCCGCTCGGAGCGTTCTGAGCGTTCTGGCCGGGATGAGCGTCCTGGCCGGGCTGAGTGTTCTGGCCGTCGGTGGCCGCCGCGGCGGCCGGGCGCGACTTCGCCGACTTGCGTCCGTTCTTCTTCTCCGCCGGGGGCGGCGCGAACTCCTCCAGCGCCGCCCGCGCCCGGTCGACCCGGATCGCCTCCATCGTGACGTCGTGCCGCATCTCGGCGCGGCTCCAGGCCCGCTCCGCCAACTCCCACAGGATGCCGAGGTGACCCGCGTCCGCCCCCGTCGCCTCGGCCAGCGCCTCCACCGCGCCCTGCGGCGGCAGGAGTCTGCCGCCGAGGTAGCGCTCCCAGGAGGTCTTGCTGTAGCCCGTGCGGTCGGCGATGGCCACGACGCTCAGACCGCTGCGGTCGACGAGTCCGCGTAACTGCCCGGTGAACTCCCGCACCTGCGGGTCGAGTTCCTCCGGCAGGTCCCTCCAACGAGGCATGTGCCTCCCCCTGTCCCCCCGTACGTACCTGGTGGTTCCCCTTGGTCTGGTCCCCGTGCCGGCTTCCCGGGGCGTCGATCTGACTACCCAAAGAGATGCCTTGCCCCAGGATGTCAGTTCTCCCCGCAGGGGCGCATCGGAGCATTTCGGACCCGGGGGCGCACTCCCCCTGCGCCAGCTCATCGTTGCGCAGCCGATACCTCGTTGCGGAACGGTCACTTCCGAGCCACAGGGCTCCGACGTCCATTGATCCCGCACAGCTGACACACAACCCTGTTCACCAGGCGGTCCGTCCTTCTTCGGGGGAGAGGACGGACCGCCGTCCGGACCGCGGGGGATGCGAACAAGCCAACGGCGGCCCGTCCTCCCGCGGGGGGTGAGGACGGGCCGCCGTTCGGTTGACGGGCCGCGCGGAGGGCGCGAACTAGCGGACCGTGAAGTGCACCACGTCCTGAAGGAACGGAAGCTTGATCCAGGGGTTCGGCTGGACCATCAGCGACAGCAGCACGATCACCGCGCCGAGCCCGCCGTACGTCAGCAGGTCGGTGAAGCGCGACCGTACGGCCAGCATCCCCACCTCCGGCAGCGCCCACCGCAGCGCCGCGCCCGCCAGCAGGGACAGCCCGATCAGCGCGGTGCCCAACCGGAATCCGTCCAGTGCGACGATCAGCAGCCCCAGCGCGACGCCGCCCACCACCGCGAGGAACGGCCACTGCCGGGCGGCCGACGGGGCGCTGCCGGGCGCGGCCCGGCCGCCGCCCTGCGGACGCGCGGTGTCCCGGGTGATCAGCGGGAAGCGGCGGGACTTGCGGAGCAGCAGCCCGGGCAGCTCCCCGACCGTCGGCTTGCCTCCCGGGGCCTGAGCGCCCGCGGGGCCTGTAGCCGCGGAGTCTTCGGTCGCGGAGTCTTCGGTCGCGGAGTCCTTGGCCGCGGAGTCCCTGGCCCCGGAGTCTTCGGCCGCCACCTGAGCGGTCCGAGCCGCCCGACCCGTCTGCCCCATCTGGCCCGTCTGACCGCTCGCGGGGTCTTCGCTCGCCTCAGCCGTCATGACCGGCACCGCCGTCGGCGGCCGCCTTCGCGTCCCGCTCGGCCGCCTCCACGACGTTGACCAGCAGCTGAGCACGCGTCATCGGGCCGACGCCGCCCGGGTTCGGCGAGATCCAGGCCGCGACCTCGGCGACATCGGGGTGCACATCGCCGGCGATCTTGCCGTGCTCGTCCCGGCTGACGCCCACGTCGAGCACCGCGGCGCCCGGCTTGACGTCCTCGGCCTTGACCAGGTGCCGCACCCCGGCGGCCGCCACGATGATGTCGGCCTGGCGCAGCTGCGCGGACAGGTCGCGGGTGCCGGTGTGGCACAGGGTGACCGTCGCGTTCTCGGAGCGGCGGGTGAGCAGCAGCCCGATCGACCGGCCGACGGTGATGCCGCGGCCGACGACGACCACATGCGCGCCGTTGATCTCCACGCCGTGGTGGCGCAGCAGCTGGATGATGCCCTGCGGCGTGCACGGCAGCGGCGCGGTCTCGTTCAGCACCAGCTTGCCGAGGCTCATCGGGTGCAGCCCGTCGGCGTCCTTGGCCGGGTCGATCAGCTCCAGCACCCGGTTGGTGTCGATGCCCTTGGGCAGCGGCAGCTGGACGATGTAGCCCGTGCAGGCCGGGTCCTCGTTCAGCTCGCGGACCGCCGCCTCGATCTCCTCCTGGGTGGCGGTGTCGGGCAGGTCGCGGCGGATGGACGCGATGCCCACCTGGGCGCAGTCGCGGTGCTTGCCCGCGACGTACCACTTGCTGCCCGGGTCGTCGCCGACGAGCAGGGTTCCGAGGCCGGGATGGACGCCCTTGGCCTTCAGCGCCTCCACGCGGCTGACGAGATCGGACTTGATCGCGGCGGCGGTTGCCTTGCCATCGAGAATCTGGGCGGTCATGGCTTCATCCTCCCGGATGCGGGGACATCGATTCCACTCAGGTCCCGTGAGAGGGGCTGGAGTGGGGGTGGGCGGCGGAGGCCGCACCCCCTGATCTCGGGGTGCGGCCTCCGGTGTCGTCACGTCGCGCGGGACGGCTCAGTGGAAGAAGTGCCGCGTACCGGTGAAGTACATGGTGACGCCCGCCTTGCGGGCCGCCTCGACCACCTGCTCGTCGCGGACCGAGCCGCCCGGCTGCACCACGGCCTTGACGCCCGCCTCGGCCAGCACCTCGAAGCCGTCCGGGAACGGGAAGAAGGCGTCGGACGCGGCGTACGCACCGGCCGCCCGCTCCTCGCCCGCCCGGGCCACGGCCAGCTTCGCCGAGTCGACGCGGTTGACCTGGCCCATGCCGACGCCGACCGTGGCGCTGTCCTTGGCGAGCAGGATCGCGTTGGACTTGACCGCCCGGCAGGCGCGCCAGGCGAAGGCCAGCTCGGCGAGGCCGTCGGCGTCCAGCGCCTCGCCGCTCGCCAGGGTCCAGTGGGCCGGGTCGTCGCCCTCGGCCTGGAACCGGTCCTTGGCCTGCACCAGCGTGCCGCCCTCGATGGGGCGCCGCTCGGTGGCCACCGCGGGGGCGTCGGCGCAGCGCAGCACGCGGATGTTCTTCTTACGGGCCAGCACCTCGACCGCGCCGTCCTCGTACGCGGGGGCGACGATGACCTCGGTGAAGATCTCGGCGACCTGCTCCGCCATGGCGACCGACACCGGGCGGTTGACGGCGATCACGCCGCCGAAGGCCGACAGCGAGTCGCAGGCGTGCGCCTTGCGGTGCGCCTCGGCGACGTCCGCGCCGGTGGCGATCCCGCAGGGGTTGGCGTGCTTGATGATCGCGACGCACGGGTCGGCGTGGTCGTACGCGGCGCGGCGGGCGGCCTCGGTGTCGACGTAGTTGTTGTACGACATCTCCTTGCCGTGCAGCTGCTCCGCGTGCGCGAGGCCCGTGCCGCTGCCGTCGCTGTAGAGCGCGGCGGGCTGGTGCGGGTTCTCGCCGTAGCGCAGGACCTGCTGCCGGGTGAAGGTCGCGCCGGTGAAGTCCGGCCAGTCGCCCTCGTCGGCCCCGTAGCCGTCCGCGAACCAGTTGGCCACCGCCACGTCGTACGCCGCGGTGTGCTGGAACGCCTCGGCGGCCAGGCGCTTGCGCCGCTCCAGGTCGAAGCCGCCGTCGGCGGCGGCCTTGAGGACGTCGCCGTACGCGGCCGGGTTGACGACGACCGCCACGGACGGATGGTTCTTGGCGGCGGCACGGACCATCGACGGACCGCCGATGTCGATCTGCTCGACGCACTCGTCGGGCGAGGCGCCCGAGGCGACCGTCTCGCGGAACGGGTAGAGGTTGACGACGACCAGCTCGAACGGCTCGACGCCCAGCTCGGCGAGCTGGTCGCGGTGCGCGTCGAGGCGCTGGTCGGCGAGGATGCCCGCGTGGACGCGCGGGTGCAGGGTCTTGACGCGGCCGTCCAGACACTCCGGGAAGCCGGTCAGCTCCTCGACCTTGGTCACCGGAACACCCGCCGCCGCGATCTTCGCGGCCGTCGAGCCGGTGGAGACGAGCTGGACACCCGCCGCGTGCAGCCCTTGGGCCAGCTCCTCCAGCCCCGTCTTGTCGTACACGCTGACCAGAGCGCGGCGGATGGGCCGCTTGGTACCTTCGGCGGTCACGGGATCCTTACCTTTCGTCCCTCAATGCGATAGCCGTGACGCGCCAGACGCCCCACGACCTCGACGAGCAGCGAGCGCTCGACTTCCTTGATCCGCTCATGCAGAGCGGACTCGTCGTCCTCGTCCCGGACCTCGACCACGCCCTGGGCGATGATCGGGCCGGTGTCGACCCCGTCGTCGACGAAGTGGACGGTGCACCCGGTCGCCTTCACGCCGTACGCGAGCGCGTCGCGCACCCCGTGGGCACCGGGAAAGCTGGGCAGCAGGGCCGGGTGGGTGTTGACACACCGGCCGCCGAAGCGGGCCAGGAACTCCTTGCCCAGGATCTTCATGAACCCCGCCGAGACCACCAGGTCCGGTGCGTACGCGGCCGTCTCCGCCGCCAGCGCCGCGTCCCACTCGGCGCGGCTCGCGTAGTCCTTCACGCGGCACACGAAGGTGGGGATACCGGCGCGCTCGGCGCGCTCCAGACCGGCGATGTCGCGGCGGTCGGCGCCGACGGCCACGACCTGGGCGCCGTAGGCCGCCGCGCCGTCGTCGGCGATGGCGTCGAGGAGCGCCTGGAGGTTCGTACCGGAGCCGGAGACGAGGACGACGAGGCGGGCAGGGGACCCGGGACGGGCGGGGAGGGGCGGGGAGGCCACGGCGGGGATCTTTCTCGCGGGCGGTGCTGCCGTTTGTGTGGTCGTACAAGGTCATGGCCTGTTGAATTCCGGGGAACTCTACGAAGCCGCCGACCGTCAGCAACGATACCGGCACACGAAGCGGCCCCCGGGGGACGGGGGCGGGCACGGGAGGTAGCGTCTGGACTGGGAATCCAACTGATGCCGTGGGAACGACCGTCGCGCCCGCCCCGCCGAACCGTGCGGCAGGAGCCGTACCCGGACCGGGTGTGCAGGACGACGACACAAGGGGAAGACACATTCCAGATGCCGGATCGACGCCGCCGCGCGGCTCATCGCCTCACTCCGACCCCCACCCGCACCGGGGGGCGGCGATGAGGCGCGCCCGCACGTCGCGTACGACGCCGCTGCTGCGCGAGCAGCAGTCGCCGTCGTCCTCCTCGTCCCCCTCGCCCTCCTCCGCCTCGTCCGCCTCATCCGGGGATCACCACGGCGAGGACCGGCACGAGGACAATCCGTTCGCCCCGCCGCCCGCGGGCAGGCCCGACCAGCCCTGGCAGCCCCGGCACCGGCCCGAGGACGGCGGCGGCAGCGGGGACGGCGGCTCGCACGGCGGCGATAACGGCGCCGGACAGGGCGGCGGTAACGGCGCCGGACAGGGCGCCGGACCGGGCGGTCAGGACGCGCAGGGCGACGACCGGGACGATCAGCCGCAGCAGCCCCCGGCCTGGGGCAGCCAGTGGAGCAGCCGCCAGCCCGGCCGCCAGAGCGGCGGCTTCGGCACCGGCCCCGGCGGCACCCGCCCGCCCGGGCCCGGCGGCCAGGGCGGCGGACCGGGCGGTCCGCGCGGCTGGGACCCCACCGACCCGGCCCAGCGGCGCGCGCGGTACGCACTGCTGGCGGGCATGTGGGCGTTCTTCTTCGCCCTGTTCAGCCTGGCGCAGATCGCGCTGCTGCTCGGCGCGCTCGCCCTGTACTGGGGCATCAGCGCGCTGCGGGCCAAGCCGCGCCGTACCGCCACGGCCACGTCCGCCGCGGTGAGCGGCACCGGGAACGCACCGCTCAACGCCCCGCCCCCGCCGCCCGGCGCCACTCCGGCCCGGCTGCCCGCGCCCGGCTCCGGCTCGTCGAAGCCGCAGTCGACGGCGGCCATCAGCGGTCTGGTGACGGGAGGGCTCGCGCTCGCCATCGTGGCGGCGACGTTCAGCTTCCAGATCGTCTACAAGGACTACTACAGCTGCGTGGAGGACGCCCTCACCCAGACCTCCCGGCACGCCTGCGAAAACCAGCTCCCCAAGGAGCTGCGCCCCCTCCTCAGCACCGGCGAATAACGCCCCCAGACGCGCCGCAGCCGCCCCATATGAGGCGGCTGCGGCGCGTCTACGGCGTCTACGGGGTCTACGGGGTCTCCTCCAGGGGGTCGGGCTTCCGGTGCGGGGCCGGGGCCACCGGATCCACCGAACCCATCGGGCCGGTCGCGCCCACCATGCCGCCCATGAAGTCGGCCATGGTTCCCGCGCCCATGCCGGTGCCGACCCCGGAGCCGAGGCCCGGGCTCGTCGCCGGGTCCTGGGCGCGCTCCGGCTCGCGCGCCCGCTTGCCGCCCTGACGTTTCCTGCCCTGCCGCTTGCCGCCCTTCCGCGGGCTCGGCTTCAGCCACTGCCACCAGGGCTCGGCCATCGCCTTCCGCAGGTCGATGGGCTCGGCCTCCGGCTCCGGCTTGGGCTCCAGCGCCACCCGGGCCAGCGCCTCCTCGTGGGCCACCCGCTCCTTCTCCCGCGCTTCCGCCCTGGCCCGGGCCTTCGCCGCGCGGGCCGCCTTCCACTCCGCCCAGGTCGCCCGGCTGGGGACGTACAGCCGCACCCAGCGCACCACCAGCGCGCCGGGCACCGCGATCGGTCCGGTCCAGGTGAGCGTGGCCACGCCGGTGCGCCACCCGTCGGGGCCGAGGTCGGCGAGGATGCCCACGCCCAGCGGCCCGCCCGACACGGCGGCCAGCAGCGCCATCGCGGCCGAGCAGCCGATCGCCGCGAGCGCCGCCAGCACCGCGGTCTCGCCCCAGCCCCAGGCCGGGCGGGGAGCGCCCTTGCCGGGGCGCCGGGCCGCCGCGACCGCCGTCAGCCAGGCCACCGACGCCCCTGCCAGGGCCCCGGTCAGCCAGTTCAGCGGCCAGTGCGGGCCCTCCGCGGGCAGCGCCGCGACCAGGGGGAAGTGCGGCAGCTGGGGGTAGGAGGTGACGCCGAGCGGGGCGACTACGCTGCCGCCCCCGGCCGCGAATCCGGCGCCGATGCCGTACGCCGCGCCCCACACGATGGCGTTCGGCAGCAGCGCCAGGCTGACCAGCAGCACCGCGAAGCGGCCCTGCCATACGTCACTGAGCTGGAGGAACGCCAGCTGTACGGATCCGGTGTGGCTCAGCATCGAGACCCCGGTGAGCAGGGCGCCGCTGCCGAGCAGCACCAGGAGCCCACCGGCCCCGGCGCGGCACGCGGCGAGCAGCCGCCGCCGTCGGCACCAGCTTCCGCGCAGCCACGCCGCGCATCGGACGACGCCCGCCGCCAGCTGCGGGGCACCGGGAATCCGGCCCAGCGCGGCCTTCGCCCGCGCGGGCAGGCGCACCGGGAACCGGCCGTCGGCCACCCACACGCCGAGGGCCGCGACGGCCACGGCGACGAGCGGCAGATGGATCACGGCGCTGAGCGGGGCGACGTGCAGCGGCCCGGCCGTGGCGTACAGCACGGTCGCCATGCCGACGAGCAGATAGCCGCCGGTCACCCAGCCGAAGGCGGTGCGCGGGTCGACGACGGAGTCCTCGGGCACCCACTGCCCCTCGGCCTCCTCCGCCTGGCCCTGGTAGACCGCGTGCTGCGCGGCGCGGTAGAGCAGCCAGCAGGGCAGCGCGCTGATGAGCAGCGGGGTCAGCCCGACGGGCGCCGGATGGCCGGACAGCGTCTCGGTCCGTACGAGATCGGCGCCGTGCCCGAGGAGCCACAGGTCGGCGGCGACGTGCAGCGCCCCGTCGGGGCTGCTGTCGGGGGACGAGGAGGTGATCCACAGCAGCAGGACGACGACGGCGAGCGTGCCCAGCCCGAGCCCCGCGGCCACCACGCCGCCGAGGAACGCTTCCCTGGCGACGGAGGGGCGCTGGAGCGCGGCACTGCCGCGTGAGGACACCGATGGACTGCGATCGGTCGTTTGGGTCACGGGCCCATGCTGCCAATAACAGTCGTTTCATCCGTACATCAAGCGATTGGTCGCGTGTCGTACGTAATGGGCTTATGTACCTTTTGCGATGCGGTGCCGTGCGGCCGCGGGAACGGCCCCGGGAACACAAAAGGCGCGGGCCCGTACCACCCATCCGGTGGTACGGGCCCGCGTCCGCGTGTGACGGTGACGTCAGCCGGCGAGCGCGGCGCGCGCCAGGCCCGCGGTCTCGGTCGGGGTCTTGCCGACCTTCACGCCCGCGGCCTCCAGGGCCTCCTTCTTCGCCTGGGCGGTGCCGGAGGAACCCGACACGATCGCACCGGCGTGGCCCATGGTCTTGCCCTCGGGCGCGGTGAAGCCCGCCACGTAGCCGACGACCGGCTTGGTGACGTTGGCCTTGATGAAGTCCGCGGCCCGCTCCTCGGCGTCGCCGCCGATCTCGCCGATCATCACGATCAGGTCGGTGTCGGGGTCGGCCTCGAAGGCGGCCAGCGCGTCGATGTGGGTGGTGCCGATGACCGGGTCACCGCCGATGCCGACGCAGGACGAGAAGCCGATGTCACGCAGCTCGTACATCATCTGGTAGGTCAGGGTGCCGGACTTCGACACCAGACCGATCCGGCCGGGCTTGGTGATGTCGGCCGGGATGATGCCCGCGTTCGACTGACCCGGCGTGATCAGACCCGGGCAGTTCGGGCCGATGATGCGGGTCTTGTTGCCCTTCTGACCGGCGTAGGCCCAGAAGTTGGCCGAGTCGTGGACGGCGATGCCCTCGGTGATCACCACGGCGAGCGGGATCTCGGCGTCGATCGCCTCGATGACCGCGTCCTTGGTGAACTTCTCCGGGACGAAGATGACCGTGACGTCGGCGCCGGTGGCCTCGATGGCCTCCTTGACGGAGCCGAAGACCGGAACCTCCGACGGGTGTGCTTCTGACCCTCGGACCCGGTCATCCCCTGGACGATGACCTTGCTTTCCTTGGTGAGGAAGATAGCCATGGTTTCTGGTGACCTCGTCCCTTACTTCGCAGCCAGCTCGGCGGCACGCTCGGCCGCGCCGTCCATGGTGTCCACCTGCTGAACGAGCGGGTGGTTGGCGTCGGTGAGGATCTTGCGACCCAGCTCCGCGTTGTTGCCGTCGAGACGCACGACGAGCGGCTTGCTGACGTCCTCGCCCTTGGACTTCAGCAGCTCCAGGGCCTGGACGATGCCGTTGGCGACGGCGTCGCAGGCGGTGATCCCGCCGAAGACGTTGACGAAGACGGACTTGACGTCCGGGTCGCCGAGGATGATCTCGAGACCGTTGGCCATCACCTCGGCGGAGGCGCCGCCACCGATGTCGAGGAAGTTGGCGGGCTTCACGTTGCCGTGGTTCTCACCGGCGTACGCGACGACGTCGAGGGTCGACATGACCAGACCCGCGCCGTTGCCGATGATGCCGACCTCGCCGTCGAGCTTGACGTAGTTGAGGCCCTTGGCCTTCGCGGCCGCCTCGAGGGGGTTGGCCGCGGCCTTGTCCTCGAGCGCCGCGTGCTCCGGCTGGCGGAACTCGGCGTTGGCGTCCAGCGTCACCTTGCCGTCGAGCGCGATGATCTTGCCGTCACCGGTCTTGACCAGCGGGTTGACCTCGACGAGCAGGGCGTCTTCCTTGATGAAGACGGTCCACAGCTGCTGGAGGACGTCCGCCACCTGGTCGGCGATCTCGGCCGGGAACTTCGCGGCGGCGACGATCTCGGCGGCCTTCTCGGGGGTCACGCCCTCGATGGCGTCCACCGGGATCTTGGCGAGCGCGTCGGGGTTCTGCTCCGCGACGACCTCGATCTCCACGCCGCCCTCGACGGAGGCCATGGCGAGGAAGGTGCGGTTGGTGCGGTCCAGCAGGAAGGAGACGTAGTACTCCTCCTTGATGTCCGCGGTCTGGGCCAGCATCACCTTGTGGACCGTGTGGCCCTTGATGTCCATGCCCAGGATCTGGTTGGCCTTCTCCACGGCGTCGGCCGGGTCGGAGGCCAGCTTGACGCCGCCCGCCTTGCCGCGGCCACCGACCTTGACCTGCGCCTTGACGACCGCACGGCCGCCCAGTCGCTCGGCCACCTCGCGCGCCGCCTCAGGCGTGTTGATGACTTCACCGGCCAGCACCGGTACACCGTGCTTGGCGAAGAGGTCCCTCGCCTGGTACTCGAACAGGTCCACGCGCGTCCGTCCCTTTTCCATGGATATCGCGGTCGTTATCTGCGCGGGCGTGCCGCGCGATGGCCAGCGTGAGGACGCGATCTATAACGAGGGCGGCACACGTGCGCCGGGTACGCGGCATGTCCGTCTCGCAGGCTATAACCACGAGACGTGCCGCCCTAAATCGCAGATCACACTGGAGCGGTGATTACGGTCACAGATCGCGACCGTACGCACCTATCTCACAAACGAAAGCGGGCAGCCCCCTCCCCAACGAGGACTGCCCGCTCTCGGCTATTGCGCGGTGTTGCGGCTGCGTACGGCGGCGTCGGCGCCGCCGTACGCGGCGGTCATGCGGCCTCGGCCATCAGACGGCCGGGAGGGTGCCCGGGGCGGCCGGCAGGTCGGTCGGCAGCTGGGCCGGAACCTGCGGCAGGTCGGTCGGCAGCTGGGCCGGGACCTGCGGGAGGTCAGCCGGAACGTTCGGCACGTCGGTCGGCAGCTGAGCCGGAACCTGCGGCAGGTCGGTCGGCAGCTGGGCCGGGACCTGCGGGAGGTCAGCCGGAACGTTCGGCACGTCGGTCGGCAGCTGAGCCGGAACCTGCGGCAGGTCGGTCGGCAGCTGGGCCGGGACCGACGGCAGGTCCGCCGGGACGGTCGGCAGCTGGGCGGGGACGGCGGGCAGGGCCGGGAGCGCCGGGATGTTGGCGGCGTCGGTCAGGTCGACCGGGGCCACCGGGAGCAGGCTCTGCACCCGGGCCACGGTGTTCACCGCGGTGCCCTGCGCGTTCGTGGCGACGGAGCCGGTCAGGTCCAGCGCGAACGGAACCGTGGTGGTGGCCAGGTCGGCGGCGAACGGAACCGTGTTGTTGACGGTGTTCTGGGCGACCGGCACGGCGTTGGTCACGGTGTTCTGCACGAACGGCACGGCGTTGGCGACGGTGTCCTGCGCGAACGGAAGCACGTTGCTGGCGGTGCCCAGCGTGTAGCCCTGCGCGCTGCCCGCCACGTAGGCGACGTACGGAACGGTCTTGCCCGCGGCGTCACCGGCGAGCACACCGGCGTCGTTCACGGTGCCCTGCGCGACCGGGACGACCTTGACCACGATGCGGTTCGCGACGGGCGGCAGCACGTCGTCGGCGATACCGTTCACGACCGGCTTGGCGATGCCCACGGTGCCCTTGGCCTTGCCCGTCAGCTCCTCCGGACGGATGCCCGCGCCGGAGAGGGAGGCGAGCAGGTTGTCGGCAGCACCGGGGGCGGCGGGCAGCTTCGGGGTGGCCGGGAGCTGGGCGGGCAGCTCGGCCGGGGCGCCCTTGACGGACGGCACCGGGGCGGCGTTCGGCAGCGAGGAGCCGCTGACCGGCAGCGAGCCCAGGCCCGGCAGGTGCGGAACGACGCCGGGCACCTCGCCGGTGGGCAGGTCGACGTCGGCGGCCTTCTGGACGGACTTCACGGCGTGGTGCGCCTTCTTGACGACCTTGCCCGGCTTGGCGGCGTCACCGGTCACACCGTCGAGCGCGCCACCGGTCACGTCGCGGGTGGTCTTGGAGACGTCCGGCAGCTGGCCCTCGGCGGCACCGTCGACGGTGTCCTCGGCGGTGCCGGTCACGCCGTCCACGGTCTTCTTCGCGGAGTCGTTCAGCTGGGACGTGTCGGCCGCGTCGCCGGTCGCACCGTCAACCGTGTCGGTCACCTTGCCGGTGGTGTCCGTGACCTTGTCGGTCGTGTCGGTGACCTTGTCGGTAACGCCGTCCACCGTGCTGGAGACGCTGTCGGTGGAGGGGATGCTCGGGGTCTCGGCGGCACTGGCGGCGGCGGAGCCCAGGGCCCAGATCCCGGTGGCGGTGGCGGCGACGAGGATGGAACGGCGAATGTTGTTGCGCATGGTGGAGGAAGTCCTTCGAATTCAAGGGGGTTAACGGAACGGGCAGACCTGACCCGCCCCCGCGCGGCAGGTCTTACAGACGGGGGGAGGTCTGCCCTAGCCGGGGAATTCGAGGACTTCGTTGTACCGCTCGCGCGTCGGCGCAGAGCTGTCCGCGCGGACCGCACCGGGCGCGAGCCCGAAGTACGCGGCGCCGGACGGCGGCAGAGCGGCGTGGGTGTTCCCGCCACGGGGAGCGCCGCTGTCGCCGGTGCACTGGGTGACGGTCCCGAGGGGGGACCGCGGGAGGGGCAGCGGCGCCGGGGCGCCATCGCCCTGGCCCGCGCCGTCGGCAGCCCGGACGGCGGTGCCATGACCGTGGTCGTGGGAGTCGGCGGTACGGGGTGCGGCGGCGGCCGAGGCCGCCGTGTCCGGCCCCAGCGGGGCCGCGGCGGACCGGGCCGGGTGCGGCAAGGGGTGGTTCGCGTCGGCGTCGTCCGCCGCCGGGCCGTGGCCCGACGCGGCGCCGTGCGCACCGGAGGCGTCGCCCAGGGCGCCGACACCGGCGTCGCCGACCTCGGACAGCCGCACCGGAAGGTGCGTGCCCGTGGCGTCCTTGACCAGGTCATCGACCGGATCGGTGACCTGTCGCGCCTGCCGCTCGACCGGCTCGCGCACCGGTTCCACGGTCTTGCGGACCGTGTCGGTGGCGGTGTGTGCCGCCCGGCGCGCCACGGTGTCGGCGGTCTCGACCGCCTTGGCCGGGGCCTTCTTGGCTGCCGGTGCCACCTCGGCCGGGGTCTCCTTGGCCGGTGTTGCCTTGGCCGGGGTCTCCTTGGCCGGAACGGCCTTCGCGGCCGACTTCGCCGTGGCTCGCGCCGAGTCGACCAGGTCCGATGCCTGGGCCTGGTGGCCCGTCACCGATCCGGTCGTCAGCTCTCCCCGCTCGGCCGCCTGTGCGCTGCCACCGAAGAGGAACGCGAGTGCCAGGAAGCCCCCGAGGAACAGCGCCGCCAGCAGCGCCCGCCGCGCGGCCACGGTGCGCGGCAAGCGCACAGCGGCAGGCAAAGCGAACGCGGCAGACAAAAGGGGCCTTCCCTGGTACGGACAGCAGGCGAAGCGCCAAACCGGACGGTCACATTCACGTCCTGGCGACGAGAGTGATCCTTGCACGACCCACAGGGGGCCGCGCAAGCCCCTGGCCAGGGATGGTCACTGATGCATCGCCATGTCCGGTATCGGCAGTTGGCGCCGCTCGATGGCCGCCGCCATCACCTCCGGGAAGAGATCGGGGGTGCAGGCGAAGGCGGGTGCGCCGAGCGCGGCGAGCGCCGCCGCGTGCTCCCGGTCGTAGCTCGGCGCCCCCTCGTCGGACAGCGCCAGCAGCGCCACGAACTGCACCCCGGACGCCTTCATCGCGGCGACCCGCCCCAGCATCTCGTCGCGTATGCCGCCCTCGTAGAGGTCGCTGATCAGCACGACGACGGTGTCCGCGGGCCGGGTGATCTGCGACTGGCAGTACGCGAGCGCACGGTTGATGTCGGTGCCGCCGCCCAGCCGGGTGCCGAACAGGACGTCCACCGGATCGTCCAGCTCGTCGGTCAGGTCCACCACGGCGGTGTCGAAGACGACGAGCCGGGTGGCGATCGCCCGCATCGAGGCGAGCACGGCGCCGAAGACGGAGGCGTACACCACGGACGCGGCCATCGACCCCGACTGGTCGATGCACAGGATGACGTCCTTCTTCACCCCGCGCGCCGCCCGCCCGTAACCGACCAGCCGCTCGGGGACCACCGTGCGGTGCTCGGGGACGTAGTTCTTGAGGTTGGCACGGATGGTGCGGTTCCAGTCGATGTCCCGGTGGCGGGGGCGACTGACCCGGGCGGAGCGGTCGAGCGCGCCGGTGAGGGTCGCGCGGGTGCGGGTCGCGAGCCGCTTCTCCAGCTCCTCGACGACCTTGCGGACGACGGCACGCGCCGTGGTCCTGGTGGTCTCCGGCATCGCCTTGTTGAGCGAGAGCAGGGTGCCCACCAGATGCACGTCCGCCTCCACGGCCTCCAGCATCTCGGGCTCCAGCAACAGCGCCGACAGGCCGAGCCGGTCGATGGCGTCGCGCTGCATGACCTGGACGACGGAGGTGGGGAAGTACGTACGGATGTCACCGAGCCAGCGCGCCACCTGAGGCGCGGAGCCGCCGAGCCCGGCCGACCGCGAGGCACCGCCGCCCGCCGGGCCGCCGCCGCTTCCGGCGGCGACGCCCGCACCCCCGGGGCCGTCGCCGCCCCCGGATCCGTAGAGCGCTTCGAGCGTCTGGTCCATGGCGGCGTCGGTGCCGCTGAGGGAGCAGCCGGTGCCGTCGCCGCCCTCTCCGCCGAGCACCAGACGCCAGCGCCGCAGCCGTTCGTCGCCCGCGTCCGCGCCGGTTTCCGTGTCCGTGCTGGTGTCCGTCATCGGGCCGCCTCCGCGGTGTCGTCGTGGTCAGGGGCGGGGTCCAGGCCGAGCAGCAGCCGCACGGTCGGTACGACGGCGGCCGCGCGAGCCGCGTCGAGCCCGGCGCCGAAGCCGGGCGCGGCGGGCGCCGCGGGGGCCGCGCCCTCGCCGCCCTCGGCGCCCGCCTCACCGGCCGCGGGCCCGGGACCGCGGCGGACCAGCTCGCCCAGGGTGCGGCGGACGCCGGTGTCGTACGCGGAGAAGGTGCGCCGCAGCAGCGGCAGGACGTCCGTGAACGCCTCGGCGGGTACGGAGGTGAGCCAGCCGTCGACGAGGCCGAGCAGCCGTTCGTCGTGGACGAGCAGCATGCCGCCGCCCGCGCCGCCGCCGATGAACCCCTCGATCCAGGAGGCCGCTTCGGGCGGTGCGGTGCCGGGCGAGAGCGCGAGCCGCATCAGCCGGGCCGCCTCGTCCTCGGCGAGCCTCCCGTCGTCCAGCAGCAGGCGCGCGGCCCGGCCGCGGAGCAGCCCCGGGGTGGCCGGGGCGCCGTCCCGCCCGGCGATGGCACGCAGCACGGCCGCCCAGCGCGCCCGCAGCGAGTCGTCGGCCGACGGCCCGGACGGCGTAGACGGTCCGGACGGCACGGACGGTCCGGACGGCACGGACGGTCCGGACGGCACGGACGGTCCGGACGGCTTGGGCTCCGGCAGGAGACCGATCGCCCGGTGCACCGCCTCCAGGTGGCGGAGCATGTCGGCGGCACCGTCCGCGTCGAGCCCCACGCAGGCGGGCGGCAGCCCGACGAGGATTCGCTCGGCCAGGCCCGCGGCGACCTCGCCGAGCGCCGCGGTGTCGGTGCCGCGCACGTCCCCGTACCGCACCGACCGCACCAGGGCGGGCAGCGCCTGCGCGAGGTGGCCCACGTCGGCGTCGAGCGCGGCGCGGTCGGCGAGCGCGCGCATCACCACGGGGAGGGCGTCGGGGAGCGCGGCCAGCAGACAGCGCTCGGCCAGCTCGGTGACCTCGGCGAGGGCCGTGGCGCCCAGCGCCTCGGACTCGGCCTTGGCGGTGGCCGCGGACACCACGGTGGTGCCCCACACCCCGGCCTCCGCGACCCGCACCGCCAACTCCGGCTCCCAGCGCAGCCGCCACGTCTCGCGGAACGTGCCGGTGCTGCCGCGCGAGGACGCCGGGGTGCCCCAGCCGACCCCCAGTAGCCGCAGCCGGTGCAGCAGGCGGCTGCGCGCCGCGTCCATGTCCTTGCGCAGGTCGAGCTCCAGCTCCCGCTCCGCGGCCTCGGGCGCCAGCCGCAGCGAGCGCTGGGTGCGCCGCAGATCCTGCTGGAGCGGTACGGCGGGTGCCGACGCGGGGACCTCGCCCAGCACGTCCCCGACCACGAGCCGGTCCCGCACCAGCGCGATCGGCACGTCCGAGCCCTCGCACATGACGGCCCGCACGGCATCCGTCGTCTCGGCGAGCCCGGCGAGCGGGCGGCCGCGCAGGGCGGCGAGGGTTTCGGCGAGCCGCACGGCCTCGATGACGTGCGCGGACGACACCACGAAGTCCTCGCCCCTGAGCAGCCCGGCGACCTTGGTGAGCCAGCGCTCCAGGGGCCGGTCCGGAGCGTGGAAGAGATGGCTGTACCAGCCGGGCGAGGCGATCCCCGCCCCGTAGCCGCTGTGCCGGGCCAGTCGGCGGTGCGTCCAGGGCACCCAGCTGATCTCGGCCTTGACCTTCGGCAGCCCCCTGAGCAGCTTCCGGTCGGCGGTCACCGTGGAACGGGCGGCCAGCGCCGGTACGTGCCAGGCCCCGCACACGACGGCGACCCGCTCCCCGAACTCGCGCCGCGCCGCGTGCATCCGCAGCCGCATATGGGCCTCCCGGACGGCGTCGTCCTCGTGCCCGCCGTGCCCGTACGCGGCCCGCAGCTCCCCCATGGCCTCGCCGACGGCGGCGAACGCCGCGGTCCCGCCGACGCTGCGGTGCTCGACGACGTCCTCCCACCAGCGCTCCGGGTCCTCGTACCCGGCGGCCTCGGCGAGGACGGCGAGCGGATCGACGCGCACCCGCTCGGCGTCACCCGGCTCGCCGGGCTTCCCGGGCTTCCCGGGCTCCGGGGCGTCCGCATCGCCCTTCGCGGTCATGGCCAGGGAGTTCGCGGCGGGGAGGTCGATGAACCGTACGGGCACGTCGCGGGCCAGCGCCCACTGGATGGCCGCCCACTCCGGCGAGAACCCGGCCAGCGGCCAGAACCCGGCGCGCCCCGGGTCGTTCGCCACGTGCGCGAGCAGCGCGACGGGCGGGCGCATGTCCTCGTCGGCGGCGAGGTGCACCAGCGCGTCCGCCTCCGGCGGGCCCTCGATGAGCACGACGCCGGGCTCGCACTCGTCGAGCGCCGCCCGCACGGCCCGCGCCGACCCGGGCCCGTGATGCCGCACCCCCAACAACACCGGCCACTCCGGCACGATGACCCCAGCGGCCTCGGCGGTCTCGGGGGCCCCTGCGGGCCCGCCCACCGGCATCGGCTCCGCTGTCCTCACGCGCTCACCTCTCGGCACGCGCGGTAGAAGTCCTTCCAGCCGTCGCGCTCGCGGACGACCGCCTCCAGGTACTCCTGCCAGATGACGCGGTCGGCGGACGGGTCGCGGACGACCGCGCCCAGGATGCCCGCGGCCATGTCATCGGCCCTCAGCACGCCGTCGCCGAAGTGGGCGGCGAGCGCCAGCCCGTTCGTCACCACGGAGATGGCCTCCGCCGTCGACAGGGTGCCGGAGGGCGACTTGAGCTTCGTACGGCCGTCGCCGGTCACGCCTTCGCGCAGCTCGCGGAAGACGGTGACGACGCGACGGATCTCCTCCACGCCCTCCGGGGCCTCGGGAAGGTCCAGCGAGCGGCCGATCTGGGCGACGCGGCGGGCGACGATGTCGACCTCGTCCTCCGGGGTCGCGGGCAGCGGCAGCACCACCGTGTTGAAGCGGCGGCGCAGCGCGCTGGACAACTCGTTGACGCCGCGGTCGCGGTCGTTGGCGGTGGCGATGAGGTTGAAGCCGCGGACCGCCTGGACCTCCTCCCCCAGCTCGGGGATCGGCAGGGTCTTCTCGGACAGGACGGTGATCAGGGTGTCCTGCACATCGGCCGGGATGCGCGTCAGCTCCTCCACGCGCGCGGTCATGCCGTCCGCCATCGCCCGCATCACGGGGCTCGGGACGAGCGCGTCACGGCTCGGGCCCCGGGCGAGGAGCCGGGCATAGTCCCAGCCGTAGCGGATGGCTTCCTCGGGCGTCCCGGCCGTGCCCTGGACCAGCAGCGTCGAATCGCCGCTGACCGCCGCCGCCAGGTGCTCCGAGACCCAGGTCTTGGCCGTGCCGGGGACGCCGAGCAGCAGCAGGGCGCGGTCGGTGGCGAGCGTGGTGACGGCGACCTCGACGATCCGGCGCGGGCCCACGTACTTGGGCGTGATCACGGTGCCGTCCGGCAGCGTCCCGCCGAGCAGATACGTGGCGACGGCCCACGGCGACAGCCGCCAGCGGGCCGGGCGCGGGCGGTCGTCGGCGGCGGCCAGGGCGCTCAGCTCGTCGGCGAAGGCGTCCTCGGCGTGCGGACGGAGGACCTCGACGGCCTCGCCGCCCTCGGTGATTTCAGGTGAATTGGTTCCGGACACAGTGACGGTCACAGCTCCCCCACGACTCGTTGCTCGTTCCGCTCCCGGACGCGCAATTCACTGTGCACCACCCCACTGACAACCGCCCCGGCAACCTGCCCGACGTCAACGGGCCCGCAGGTCAGGGCCATTGTCAGTGGGTGGGCGTACCGTCGCAGACATGAATCCGCAGGGGGAACGCTGGACGGCGGAACAGGTGCTGGCCCTGGCTCCTGACACCGCGTCGCACAAAGCGGGCGGCAAGCTCGCCGGGGCCGCGTCGTGGTCCGGCACGGGCGCGCGGGGCCAGGCGGTCTGGGGGCTGTGCGCGGGCAGCGGCAGCGAGCCGTACCGGACGGTGGTCGACCTGCACGGCCCCGCGTATCGGTGCAGCTGCCCGAGCCGGAAGTTCCCGTGCAAGCACGCGCTCGGGCTGCTGCTTCTGTGGGGGTCCGGCGGGGCGGGGGTGCCGGAGGGCGGGGAGCCGCCCGAGTGGGCCGGGCAGTGGCTCGGCGAGCGGCGCGAGCGCGCGCGGAGCGCGGCGGCGGCCGCGAGCGGGGGCGCGGGCCCGGAAGCCGCGGGGGGCGGCGGGGCGGGGGACGACGGCGCGGGGGTCGAAGGCGCGGGGAAGGGACCGGGCGGCGCCGCCGATCCGGCCGCTGCCCGCCGCCGCGCCGAGCGGCGCGCCCAGCGCATCGCGGCGGGCGCCACGGAGCTGGAGCAGCGGCTGTCGGACCTGCTGCGGGACGGCCTGGCCACGGCCGACCGCGCCGGATACGGGGCGTGGGACGAGACGGCCGCCCGCATGGTCGACGCCCAGGCCCCCGGCCTGGAGGCACGGGTGCGGGAGCTGGGCACGATCCCCTCCTCCGGCCCCGGCTGGCCGGCCCGGCTGCTGGAGGAATGCGCCCTGGCGCACCTCCTCAACCAGGGCTTCCTCCACCTCGACAGCCTGCCGGAGGAGCTGGCGGCCACCACGCGCTCCCGGGTCGGCGTCACGGTGCCGGTGGCCGAGCTGCTCGCGCACGGGCGGCCGGTCCGGGACCACTGGCTCGTCCTGGGCCGCGAGGACAGCAGCGACGGCAAGCTCACCACCCGGAGGATCTGGCTCCGCGGCCGTGGCACGGGCCGGATGGCGATGCTGCTGTCCTTCGGCGCGGCGGGCCGGGCCCCCGAGCAGGCCCTGCCCCTCGGTCTGGTGCTCGACGCGGACCTCACCTATTACCCGGGCACACATCCACTCCGGGCCGCGCTGGGCACGCGCTACCCGCCCGCCGCGCCTCCGCTGCCGCCCGGATGGGCCCCGGCGGCCGCCGCGGACGGCGGGGGCGGTGCGGGCAGCGCGGACGGCGCGGACGGCGGGGCGGCCACGGAAGTCCCGGCACCCGCCGGGGTGCCCGACGGCGGCGGCATCGACGCGGCGCTCGCCGCCTACGGCGAGGCGCTGAGCGACGACCCCTGGCTGGAGGGCTGGCCCGTCGTGCTCTCCGGCGTCACGCCCGTCCCCGGCGACGACGGATGGCAGCTGGCGGACGAGGCGGCCGGGACCGCGCTCCCCGTCGATCCGAGGTGCCTCGGCCGTACGAACCTGTGGCAGCTCGCGGCGATATCGGGCGGCCGCCCCGTCACCGTCTTCGGCGAGTGCGGGCACCGCGGCATCACGCCCCTCACCACCTGGGATCCGGAACCCGTCCCGCTCGGCATCGGCGCCGGCCCGACCTCGTACGGAGGCACGCGTTGACCAGGACCAGCACCGCATCCGCCCCCACCCCCGCAGCCGTGTCGTGGGACGACCTCGTCGCCGCCGCCCTGCTCGGCACCGAGCGCCGCACCCCGCCCGTCGCCGTGCGCCCCGGGCAGGACGCCCCGTCCGCCCTGCTGGACGCCGCCGCGCTCAGCACCGTACGGCGGCGGGCCGGGCTGCGCCCCGCCCCCGCCCGGCCGGGCCCGGCCCCCGCGCCCGAGGACCCGCGACCGCCGCTCCCGCCTGCCGCCCGCAGTCGGCTGGCGATGCTGCTGGCCGACCGCTCGGCCCCCGGGCGCAGCGGGCCGCGTTCCGCCCCCGACCTGGCCGAGCTGCTGCCCCAGTGGCTCGCCCTCGCCAACCAGCACGGCTACCGCGCGCCCGACGCACTGCTCCCGACCCTGCTCGACGCGGCCCGGGCCCGTACCGACCTGCGGCCCGATGCGCTCACCCTCGGCGGGCCCCGGGCGCTGTGGCTCGCCCGGCTCAACCCGGACTGGAAGTTCGCCCTGCGAGGCGGGCCGCCCGGGCGGGGCACGGCGCCCGCGTCCGAGTCGGGCGGTGGCGTCGCGGACGACGCCGACGTGCGGCGGCAGTGGGAGGAGGGGCTGTTCGCCGAGCGGGTGTCGCTGCTGGCCAGGACCCGCCACCGCGACCCGGCGGCCGGGCTCGCCCTGCTCGGCGGCACCTGGTCCGCGGAGCGGGCGGAAGACCGGCTGATGTTCCTGGACTCGCTCCGCGACGACCTCGTGCCCTCCGATGAACCCTTCCTGGAGCAGGCGCTGTCCGACCGCAGCCGGAACGTCCGGGCGACCGCGGCCGAGTTGCTGGCCGCGCTCCCCGGTTCCGCGTTCGCCGCGCGGATGGCGGAGCGGTCCGCGGCCTGCGTCTCCCTGTCCCCGGACGGCGGACAGATCACCGTCGACGCACCGGCGCAATGCGACAGCGGGATGCAGCGCGACGGCGTCGTGCCCAAGCCGCCGTCCGGTCGGGGGGAACGGTCCTGGTGGCTGAGCCAACTGGTGGAGGCCACGCCGCTGAGCTGCTGGTCCGAGTGGTTCGGCGGGCTGGACGCGGACCGGATCGTGGCCCTGCCGGTCGCCGACGGCTGGAAGGGGGACCTGCACGCCGCCTGGTGCCGGGCGGCCGTGCGGCAGCGGAGCGCGGAGTGGTCGCGCGCGCTCCTCGGCTCCCCGGGCGCGCCCCCCGCCGCCGCGGGCGAGCCCGCCCCGGCGGTCTGGCGGGACCCGGCGAAGCTGCTGTCCGCCCTGCCCCCGGAGGAACGGGCGCAGTGGGTCGCCGACTTCATCGCCTCCCACGGGCTGTCCGACGCGTTCCGGCTGCTGGGGGTGTGCGCGGTGCCGTGGGCCGAGCCGCTGGGCGGGGCGGTCGTGGACGCGCTGGACATCGCGCGGGACGCGGGCAGCTACCCCTGGAGTTTCAGCGGGATCATGGGCCTGGCCGAGCGCTGCCTCGACCCGGCCCAGGCGGACCGCCTGGAGGTGCTGACCGCCCTGCCGGACGAACCGGAGGGCGCGGCGCCGGGTGCCGGTGGGTACTGGTCGGAGGCGTTCCAGCGGTTGGTGGGGACGCTGAGGCTGCGGGCGGCGATGCGGTCCGAACTGGCCGGGGGCTGATTCCCCCACCCCGCCCCTCCCCGAAACCGGGGCTCCGCCCCGGGCCCCGGTCACGGGCGAGCCCCTGGCCCCGGCAGGAAAGCGCCGGTCGGCGGGGTCGCACGGGCACGCGGGCAGCGATGCGAGCCGAGTTGGCCGGGGCTTCCCCTACCCCGCCCCTCCCCGAAACCGGGGCTCCGCCCCGGGCCCCGGTCACGGGCGAGCCCCTGGCCCCGGCAGGAAAGCGCCGGTCGGCAGGGTCGCACGGGCACGCGGGCAGCGATGCGAGCCGAGTTGGCCGGGGCTTCCCCTACCCCGCCCCTCCCCGAAACCGGGGCTCCGCCCCGGGCCCCGGCTCGCGTCCACCGGTCGGCGGGAGCGATGCGGGGCGGGCCCCGGTTGGGGCGCGGCCTCGGGTCAGGCGGCTACGGGGCGGACGTTTTGGCGGACCCAGTCGACGATCGACGTCGTCGTCGCGCCCGGGGTGAAGATCTCCGCTACGCCCTGTTCCTTCAGCGGGGGAATGTCCGCCTCGGGGATGATGCCGCCGCCGAAGACCTTGATGTCCTCCGCCTCGCGTTCCCGCAGCAGCTCCAGCACCTTGGCGAAGAGCGTCATATGGGCACCGGAGAGGATCGAGAGGCCGATCGCGTCGGCGTCCTCCTGGATCGCGGTGTCGACGATCTGCTCGGGGGTCTGGTGGAGGCCGGTGTAGATGACCTCCATGCCCGCGTCGCGCAGCGCCCGGGCGATGACCTTCGCGCCGCGATCATGGCCGTCGAGGCCCGGCTTGGCCACCACCACACGGATCGGACCGGTCACACCCATCGCAGCCTCCAAGCCCTAGCGCGCGCATCCGCGTGAACGAACGTTATGTCCAGCTTCCCGCAAGCATCCCCTACCCGGCAGTTTCGCGATGCGCGGCGAGGGGGAAATCACACCCGGGACATGTTCGACCTCGGGTCGACCACCAAGGGGAGCCGCAGCGGGGACCGTCGCACCGCGCCGCGCAGCCCGGCAGCCGCATGGACGGCGGCATGGCATGGGCATGGCGTCGCGGTGCGACGGCGCGGTCTGCCACGGCCGCGGCTGCCCTCAGCGCAAGGGCACAAGGGGGCGGTCGCCGTGGGCCTCGTATTCAGTCAAGACAGGCAGAGCAATCAAGGCAGTCGGGTCCGGGCCCTGGCGCTCGATCTGGCGATTCTCGCCGGGCATCTCCTCCTCTACCCCACCGGCCTCCGGCAGGAGCGTCCGCCCGCCACACCCCCACCCGACCTCCAAGGGCAACGCCCCGTGCTGCTCCTCCACGGCTTCATCGACAACCGTTCCGTCTTCGTGCTGCTGCGCCGTTCCCTCCTCCGTCACGGCCGACAGCACGTCGAGGCCCTCAACTACTCCCCGCTGACCTGCGACCTCCGCACCGCCGCCGCGCTGCTGGCCCGCCATGTCGAGGACGTCTGCGCCCGCACCGGCCACAGCCGGGTCGACATCGTGGGCCACAGCCTCGGCGGGCTGATCGCGCGTTACTACGTCCAGCGGCTGGGCGGCGATGTGCGGGTGCACTCCCTGGTCACGCTGGGCACCCCGCACTCCGGCACCCGCGTCGCGCCCTTGTTGTCCGCACATCCGCTCGTGCGTCAGATGTGCCCGGACTCCGAGGTGATAACGGAGTTGAGGCAGCCTGCCCCCGAATGCCGTACGCGTTTCGTTTCTTTCTGGAGTGATGTGGATCAGTTGATGATCCCCGCGGAAGTCGCCCGCATAGACCATCCAGATCTGATCTTTCGCAACATCCGGGTCAGCGGTGTGGGACATCTCGCTCTACCGGTTCACTCGGCCGTCGCCACCGGGATCCGGGAGGCGCTGGACGCCGCCAATGCCGCGCAGGCGGACACTTCGGGCGCGTTCTCGGTCGCCTGATACGGCCGAAAATTGCCGAACAGCCGTCGAACGCCGGACCAAGAGCGGGCGCACAGTCAACCGAAAGAGGTCCAAATGCCCTTTCCCGTGATGCCCAAAACTTGCTGAAGATTGTCGCTCCCGCGTACCGCCGGGTACAGTCGCCGCTAATTCTCCTGCAGCCGAGGCGAAAGAGAAGTTGGTTGGTGGTGAACGACCGTCACCCGTCGGGGGCAACCCCGACCGTCCCTGCTCCCGACGCCTCGTATTCCTATGACGGGGCCTACGGCCAGCAGCAGGACACAGCGCACGGTTACGCCGGGTACGACGGCTACTCCACCGGCAGCTTCGACAACCTCGGGGCCGCGTACGGTGAGGCCGCCGACCCCCTCTTCGGCTCCCTCCCAGGCAGTTACGGGGACGGCCAGGGCGACCCGCACGGCGGGCACAGCGGCCAGTACGACGCGACCCAGTGGAGCGGCGGATCCGCGTACGACACCGGCGCCTACGACACCACCGCGATGTGGGCCGCCTCCGGCTATCAGCTCCCCACCGACGTACCCACCCAACGGCAGGACGACACCGGCGGCCACTGGGACGCCGGTACCTGGGACGACACCGGTGCCTGGGACACCCACTCCCCTCAGCAGCAGTGGGAGACGGGCGTGTACGACACCTACGGGCAGTACGACACCGGCACGGGGCAGTTCGATACGGGGCAGTTCGATACCGGACAGGCCGATACGGGCCACTTCGACACGGGGCACTTCGATACGGGCCAGTTCGACACGGGGCAGTACGACACCGGGCAGTACGACACCGCCGGGCAGTACGACACCGGCGCGTACGACATCTCGGGGCAATACGAGGTCATCAGCCAGCACGCCGCGTACGACACCTCCGGCGTCGACACCGGGCAGACCCAGTTCTGGGATACCTCGGCCTACGCCACCGTCGACGAGTCGCAGTACGGCGAGTCGCCGTACGACGACGGGACGGCACCCTTCGAGCAGGCCGAGCAGGGCGAGCACGCGGAGCACGCCGCGCAGACCGCCGTCTTCGAAGCCGTGGCCGAGCCGGAACCCCACCCCGACCCCGACCTCGATCCCGAGCCCGTCGCCGACATCACGCCGCCCTCCGCAACCACCGCCACCGCCACCCGCTCCGGTGGCCGCGCCCGCCGCCGCACCGCGCCCTCCCGCCCCAAGCGCTCCGCGCTCCTCACCGTCGCCGTCCCCTCCGTCTGCGCGCTCGGCGTCACCGCCGTGGCCGCCGCCTCCGTGAGCGGCAGCATGTCCAGCGACAAGAAGGACGACACGACCACGCAGGCGGCCCCCGACGCCCAGCCCGTCAAGGCATCCGTCGCCAACAGCGAGATGGACACCCGGCTCGCCGGGGTCGACGACGGCGTCAACGACTTCCGGGAGCGCGCCAGCCGTACCCAGGAGCGGATCGACCTCAAGGAGCGCCAGGAAGCCGAGAAGAAGCGCAAGGCCGCGGAGGCGGCGCGCAAGGAGGCGATGCGCCCCAAGTTCGCGCTGCCGGTGAAGCAGCACGGGCTGAGCGCCACTTTCGGCCAGGCGGGCCTCAACTGGATGTCGCTGCATTCCGGGATCGACTTCCCGGTCAGCGAGGGCACGCCCGTCATGGCGGCGACCGACGGCACCGTGCGCACCCAGTGGAACGACGCCTTCGGCAACATGGTCATATTGACCGCTCCCGACGGCACGGAGACCTGGTACTGCCACCTCAGCAGCACCAAGATCCGCTCCGGGACCGTCAAGGCCGGGGACGTCATGGCCTACTCGGGGAGTTCCGGCAACTCCACCGGCCCGCACCTGCACTTCGAGGTGCACCCGGGCGGCGGGGAGGCAGTGGACCCGCTGCCGTGGCTGCAAAGCCACGGCATCAACCCCAACTGACCGCCCTCACCGCACAGAAGCGCAGAAGCGCAGAAGCGCACAACAACGCCAGCGTCAGAGCTTTTCGACCGGCGCGTACCGCAGCAGCAGCCGCTTCGGCTTCTCGCCGCCGAAGTCGATCGTCGCCTCCGCGTTGTCCCCGGTGCCCTTCACCGCCACCACGGTGCCGAGCCCGAACGAGTCGTGCGTCACCCGGTCCCCGATGGTCAGGGAGACCACCGGGCGGTCCTTCGCCCGCCGCGTCGCGAAACCGGACGCACCGGACGCGGAAGACCCGGACCGCGAGCGCGACGACGAGAACCCGGACGACAGCCCCGCCCCGCCGCCCGACGACATGGCACCCATCGACGCCGACGGGGTCGCGGGCCCGGTGCGCCGCCACTGCACGTACTGGTCGGGGATCTCCTCCAGGAAGCGGGACGGCGGGTTGTACGCGGGCTGGCCCCAGGCGCTGCGCATCGTCGACCGGGACAGATACAGCCGCTCGCGGGCGCGCGTGATCCCGACGTACGCCAGCCGCCGCTCCTCCTCCAGCTCCTTGGTCTGGCCGAGGGCGCGCATGTGCGGGAAGACCCCGTCCTCCATGCCGCTGAGGAACACGACCGGGAACTCCAGCCCCTTGGCCGTGTGCAGCGTCATCAGCGTGATGACCCCGGTGCCCTCCTCGTCCTCGTCGGGGATCTGGTCGGAGTCGGCGACGAGCGCGACCTGCTCCAGGAAGTCCGCGAGCGTGCCGGGGTTCTCCTCGCCCCGGTCCTGCTCGAACTCCAGGGCCACGGAGGCCAGCTCCTGGAGGTTTTCGATGCGGGTCTCGTCCTGCGGATCGGTGGACGCCTGGAGCTCGGCCAGATAGCCGGTGCGCTCCAGCACGGCTTCCAGCACGGTCGCCGGGCCCGCGCCCGACTCCACGATGGTCCGCAGCTCCTCCATGAGCGTGTTGAACCGCTTGACCGCGTTCGCCGAGCGGGCCGCCATGCCGTACGCCTCGTCGACGCGGCGCAGCGCCTGCGGGAAGGTGATCTTCTCGCGGGCGGCGAGCGCGTCGATCATCGCTTCGGCGCGGTCGCCGATGCCGCGCTTGGGCACGTTCATGATGCGGCGCAGCGGTACGGCGTCCTCGGGGTTGGCCAGCACGCGCAGGTACGCGAGGACGTCGCGGACCTCCTTGCGCTCGTAGAAGCGGACCCCGCCGACGACCTTGTACGGCAGCCCGACCCGGATGAAGATCTCTTCGAAGACACGGGACTGGGCGTTGGTGCGGTAGAAGACCGCGACGTCCCCGGCCCGGGCGTCCCCCGCGTCCGTCAGCCGGTCGATCTCGTCGGCGACGAACTGGGCCTCGTCGTGCTCGGTGTCGGCGACGTAGCCGGTGATGGTGGCGCCGGTGCCCGCCTCGGTCCACAGGTTCTTCGGTCGGCGGTTCTCGTTGCGCTCGATGACGGCGTTGGCCGCGCTCAGGATCGTCTGCGTGGAGCGGTAGTTCTGCTCCAGCAGGATCGTCCGCGCGTCCGGATAGTCCTCCTCGAACTGGAGGATGTTACGGATCGTGGCGCCCCGGAACGCGTAGATCGACTGGTCGGCGTCGCCCACGACGCACAGCTCCCCGGCCTCCTCCTCGTCCCTGCCCACCAGCTCGCGCACCAGCGTGTACTGAGCGTGGTTGGTGTCCTGGTACTCGTCGACCAGGACGTGCCGGAAGCGGCGGCGGTAGTGCTCGGCGACGTCCGGGAACGCCTGGAGCAGATTGACCGTGGTCATGATGATGTCGTCGAAGTCGAGGGCGTTGGCCTCGCGCAGCCGCGACTGGTACATCGCGTACGCCTCGGAGAGCGTCTTCTCGAAGCCGTCCGCTGCCTGACCGGCGAAGGTCTCCTCGTCGATCAGCTCGTTCTTCAGGTTGGAGATCTTGGCGCTGAACGACTTCGGCGGGAACTTCTTCGGGTCGAGATCGAGATCCCGGCACACCAGCGCCATCAGCCGCTTCGAGTCGGCCGCGTCGTAGATCGAGAACGATGAGGTGAAGCCCAGCTTCTTCGACTCGCGGCGCAGGATGCGCACGCACGCGCTGTGGAAGGTCATCACCCACATCGCGTTCGCCCGTGGGCCGACCAGCTCCTCGACCCGCTCCTTCATCTCGCCCGCCGCCTTGTTGGTGAAGGTGATGGCGAGGATCTGGCCGGGGTGCACATGGCGGGTGCCGAGCAGATACGCGATGCGGTGGGTGAGCACCCGGGTCTTGCCGGACCCGGCGCCCGCGACGATCAGCAGCGGCGAGCCGGTGTGCTCCACGGCGGCCCGCTGCTGATCGTTCAGCCCCTCCAGCAGCGCCGCCGGGTCGACGGCGGGGCGGGCCGCGCCGTCCCGGTAGTACGCCTCTCTGGTCCCGCTCGGCACCGGCGCGTCGAATGCGCCCGTGAAGAGGTGGTGCGGCACCTCCTCGCCGCCTGAACCGTCCGACCCGTCCGAACCGCCGCCGTGGCCCGGGTGTGCGGAATCCTCGGGCGGCGGGGGCTCCTCCTCCGGAGGCCCGAGGCTCGCCAGGAAGCTGTCATCAAAGAGGCTGCTCATCGCTCACCGAGTTTAGGCGGCCGCACTGACAGCCTACGCATGGATGTCACGAAACGGTTTCGGGCATATCGACCACCAGCCTTCACAGGAGCCCCACGAGTTGGCTACCGTCCTCCCCCAGGCGGCCCGTAGACCCGTCGGCGAACCGCGCCGGCCCGGGCGGCCTCCGCCGAGTCCGGTCGCGCCGCGAGGCAGCCGGAGCCGGGGACCCACAACGCAACACCGGGGTGAATCGGCCCGAGCTGCGGTACGACACGTACGGCATGTACGACGTGACGTCCCGCCCGCGCAAGGCCGTAGGGCAACCTTCCGTACCGCCCGAACCCGACAGCTAACCCGGTAGGCGGTCCACGGAAGGAGTCGCCTCCCTTGGCGTCGCACCGCAAGCCGCGGACCCGAATACCCACCGCCGCCTCCTCCACCGGGCGCCGCACGGCCGTCGGATTCACCACCGCCGCCCTCGCCTCCGTCACCCTCCTCTCCCAGACCGCGAACGCCGCCCCGGGCGATCCGAAGCCCGGCACCACGCAGTCGATCGAGGCGGTCAAGGAGAAGGTGGACACCCTCTACCACCAGGCGGAAACCGCCACCCAGCACTACAACGCCGCCAAGGAGCGCTCCGAGCAGCAGCGCACCAAGGTCAACCGGCTGCTGGACGATGTCGCCGAGAACACGGAGAAGCTCAACGAGGCGCGCCGCACGCTCGGCACCTACGCCGCGGCCCAGTACCGCAACGGCGGCATGACGTCGAGCGCCGCGAGCCTGCTGTTCTCCAACGACCCGCAGGACCTCTTCGACCAGTCGCATCTGATGAACCGGATGGCCGGTTCGCAGAAGCGGGCGGTCGACGACTTCCAGACGCAGGCGGCGAAGGCCGCCAAGGAGCGCCGCGAGGCCGCCAGGAGTCTGGAGTCGCTGACCGAGACCCAGCGAGAGCTGAAGACCAAGAAGAAGTCCGTCCAGGACAAGCTCGCGCAGGCCCGCCGGCTGCTGGCGAACCTGACCGCCAAGGAGAAGGCGCGGCTGGCGGCGATCGAGAAGAAGAAGGCCGAGGAGGCGCGGCGCAAGGCGGCCGAGCTGGCTGAAAAGCAGCGGGAGGCCGCGGCCCAGCAGAAGCAGCAGGAACAGGAGCAGCAGTCGAGCGGCGGTTCCTCTTCCGGTTCCGGAAGCAGCTCGGCAGGCTCGTCCACCGCCTCGAACAGCACCAAGGCGGCCAAGGCGATCGACTTCGCGGAGTCCCAGCTCGGCAAGCCGTACGTCTGGGGCGCGACAGGACCCAACTCCTACGACTGCTCGGGGCTCACCCAGGCCGCCTGGAAGGCCGCCGGGGTCTCACTGCCGCGCACCACGTGGGACCAGGTGAAGGTCGGTACGCGCGTCTCGACCTCCGAGCTCAAGCCCGGTGATCTCGTCTTCTTCTACGACGACATCAGCCACGTCGGGCTCTACATCGGCGACGGGATGATGATCCACGCGCCGAAGCCGGGGGACGTGGTGAAGAAGGCGCCGATCACCGAGATGCCGATCTACGGGAGCGTGCGGCCCGCGTAGCCGCAGTGCGGCTGCCCGTCCCCGCACGGGCAGCCGCTGCTCACACCGGCCGGATCACGTGCCCGGCTTGCGCCCGTACACGTACACGTCGTCGCCGTTCCGCAACAGGCTCCAGTACTTCTTCGCGTCACCGGAGCGCATGTTGACGCAGCCATGGGAGCCGGGCGGCGACCACACGCTCCCCGCGATGGAGTGGAAGGCCTGGCCGCCGTCGAAGAACTGGCTGTACGGCATGGCCACGTTGTAGATCGTCGACCAGTGGTTCTTGTTCCGCCAGTAGACCTTCTTCAGCCCGGTGCGGGTCTCGTACCTGTCCCGCCCGGTGCGCACCGGCACCGGCCCGAACACCAGCCGCGAACCGTCCTGCACCCAGCTGAGCTGCCGGCTGAGGTCGACGCAGGCGATGCGGCCCTTGTTGGTGGGGCACTTGCGCGCCGCGTTGGGGTTACGGCCCGCCGCGTTCTGCGCGTTGATCAGCTTCATGACGCCCCAGGTGACGGGGCCCGCGTAGCCGATGGTCGGGCTGATGCCGTGGTTGATCTGGAATCTCTGCGTCGCCCGGCAGTCCCCCGAGGACTGCCGACCGTCGACGGGACGGCCGAGGAACTTCTCGACCTGCTTCTGATACGGACCGGTGCCCGCCGTGCACGACGTCGCCGCCTGCGCCGGTGCCGTACCGAGCGCGACGGACAGCGGCACCACCATGCCCGCCATGCCCAAGGCGACCGCCGTACGGCGGCGCCATGCCCGCCACGCCCCGAATCCTGCCTTTACCCCCATTGCGCGCTCCCTCCGGGCTTGCCCTTGACGGGTAAGACAGTCGAAGAGTGCGCCGGGTTGCGCTTACAGGTGCGATTTCCCCCATTCCGCCCCTTCCCGCCCCCGGGTTGGCCCAGCAGGCAGGGGACGGGACGTCAGCGGGTCAGGTCCAGAGCACGGCGATGAAGATGTTCACCGTCGTCAGCGCGCCGACCGCGCCGAAGACCGCGGGCTCCACCTTCTCCTCGTCCCGCTTCACGTACACCAGGCCCAGGATCACGATCAGCAGCGCCAGCTTGACGCCGATCTTGACGTTGTTGACGGTCTGATCGTCCGCCTGGTTCAGCCCGACCAGTGCCGCGCCCGTGACCAGCATGGTCAGCGCGCCGTGCAGCATCCCCGGCGTCATCCGCGCGCCGTCCCCGCGTATCGCCGAGAGCTGGGAGAGGAAGCCCCCCAGCAGGGCGGCGATGCCGACGATGTGCAGGCCGACGAACACATTGATGAGTACGTCCATGGCACCGGAGACTAGCGCCGCTCATATCACCGCCAGTCACCCGGGTACACCCCGATCGGCACATCGGTCACAGCCGCCCCGATCCCGCCCACCCCGCGCCGTCCCCGCGATCAGCAGGCGCCACCGGGGGGACGAATCCGTCCACCTCCGTTCATCTCAGCGCGTCGCGCCGCCGACCGGCCTAGCTTCCCCTCCCAGAAGCACCAAGAAGCACGCCCCCCACGAAAGGTGAATCGCCGCAGTGGCGCCGCAGCCCCCCACGAAGCCGAAGCAGCGGCACCGCTCGTCGCTCACCGGCACCACCCTCCGCACCGCCGTGACCCTCGCCCTCGCGGGCGCCGCCTCCGCGACCGCCCTCCCGGGCATCGGGCACGCCGAGCCCCGTCTGACGCCCGAGCAGGTGAAGGCGAAGGTCGAGGCGTACGAGCGGGAGGCGGAGGAGGCCACCGAGAAGTACGACGGCGCCCGGGCCGCGGCCGAGAAGGCACAACGGTCCCTCCACCGGTTACGCGACGAGGCCACCCGCCGCACCGCCCGCCTCAACACGGCGCGCAACGCCCTCGGCGCCTTCGCCGCCGCCCAGTACCGCTCCGGCACCGTCGCCCCCGCCCTCCAGCTGGCCCTGTCCTCCTCCCCCGGCCAGTACCTCCAGCGCGCCTCGCTCGCCGACCGCGCGGGCGACCGCCAGGCGGTGACGATCGCGCGCATCACCCGCGAGGAGCGGTCGCTGCGCCGGGTCCGGGGCGAGGCGGCCGACCGGCTCCGTACGCTGCGTGCCGCGCAGGCCGCCGCGTCCCGCCACAAACACGCGGTCCAGGACAAGCTGGCCGCGGCCGACGCGCTGCTGGCCAAGCTGACCCACGCCCAGCGCGACCGCCTCCGCGCCGCCCAGGACGCGCGTACCGCCCAGGACGCCCGTACCGCGTCGACGCCCCGGCACGGCGCCCCCGCCCGGACGGGCGGCCGGGCGGCCCGCGCCATCTCCTTCGCGTACGAGGCGCTCGGCAAGCCGTACGTCTGGGGCGCGACCGGGCCGTACGGCTACGACTGTTCGGGCCTGACCCAGGCCGCGTGGCGCGCCGCCGGGGTGTCCCTGCCGCGTACCACCTACACCCAGATCAACGCGGGCCGCCGCATCGCGCGCGGCGAACTGGCCCCCGGTGACCTGGTCTTCTTCTACTCCGGCGTCAGCCATGTCGGCCTCTACATCGGCAACGGCCTGATGATCCACGCCCCGCGCCCCGGCGCCCCGGTCCGGGTGGCCCCGATCGACCAGATGCCCTTCGCGGGCGCGGCCCGCCCGGTCTAAGCGCGGAGAAAGGGCAGCAAGTGCTCGAGCAGCGCGTCCGGGCTCTCCTCGGGGACGTAGTGCCCGCACTCCGGGAGCACGACGCTGTCGAGCCGTTCGGTCACCGGGCCGAGCAGGGCGGCGAGGCGTTCGCCCTGGCTGCGGGCTCCGGCGACGCCGAGGACGGGCATGGGGAGCGGGTGCTGCTTGCGCCGCTCGTTCTGGGCGATGTTGTCGTCCGTCGCCCGGTAGTACTCGAAGCTGGCGCGCAGCGCCTCGGGGTCGCGGGCGAGGGTTTCGACGTAGAAGCCGACGGCTGAGTCCGGCAGTGGCCGCGCGGCCTTCGTACGGAACTGGTCGCCGTAGTAGAGGTGCTCGCGGCCGCGGACGAGCTGTTCGTTGAGGCCGCGCTTCCGGTTGAAGGCGAAGTGCCACAGCATGTCGTTCTGCGCCTCGGGGCCGAAGACGGGGATGTCGGGGGCGAGGCCGGGGATCATGGCGTCGAGCAGGGCGAGGCGTTCGACCGCGGCGCCGTGGTCGGCGGCGAGGGCGTAGCCGATCCACATGCCGACGTCGTGTCCGGCCATCGCGAAGCGTTCGTGGCCGAGCACCCGCATGAGGGCGACGAGTTCGGCCGCCACGGTGCCGGTGTCGTATCCGTCGCGGGGCTTGTCCGACGGTCCGACGCCGCGCGGGTCGACGGCGACGACGCGGAAGTGTTCCGCGAGGCGCGGCATGACGTGGCGCCACACGTACCAGTTCTGCGGCCAGCCGCCGACGAGGAGCAGCGGCCGCCCGGCGCCGCCCTGCACGGTGTGCAGGTCGACGTCACCGACGCGGACCAGGGTGCTCTCGAAGACGTCCGCGAAGCCGTCGGGGAGCCAGGGGACACCGCTCACGGTGCCGAATCCGGTGAGCGGGCGGGGGGCGGTGGTCGTGCCGGTGGTGGTCGTGGCAGTGGTGCCGGTGGTGGTCATGCGCGCTTCTCCTCGCACTCGGCGCGTCGCTCTCGTGAACCATTTAAACTGGTTCGCTAGAGCCGATTAAGCCGGTTCTTTCGCCGGGCGTCAAGCGCTGCCCTCACGGAACCGGGAGGGCGTAGGATGAACCACCATGACCGGTTCACCTACCGCCGGAGGCTTCCGGCTCGGCAACGAGATCCTGGCGTTCCGCTTCGTCGCCACCCTCAGCGAGCGGCGCGGCGACGCAGCGGTGGAGCGGATCCCCACCCCGGACCGGCTCCGGGCCTGGCTCGTCGCCAACGAGCTGGGCAGCGCGGACATGCCGGTCTCCGACGCCCTGCTGCGGGACGCCCGCGAACTGCGCGAGGCCATCCACCGGGCCGGTACCGCCGTCGCCGCCGACGACGTGCCGGACCCGGCGGACGAGGACCTGCTCAACCGCTGGACCGCACGTCACCGGGCGCGCCTGGTCCTCACCGGCGGGCGGGCCCGGTGGCGGCTCCCGGACAGCGACCCCGCCCGCGCGGCGCTGGCCGTCGTCGCCGTCGACGCCGTGGCGACGCTCGGCGCGCACCACAACGACGGCCACGGCGACGGCGGCAGCCACGGCGACGGCGTGATCAAGCGCTGCGAGCAGCGCACCTGCGGAGGGCTCTTCCTGGACACCAGCCGCGGACGGCGACGACGCTGGTGCTCCATGGCGACCTGCGGAAACAAGGTGAAGAAGGCGAACCTCAAGAGCCACAGGGCGAACGAATAATCGGTTGCCGCCGGCGAGGGCGGTGGATGCAATGACCGGCATGGTCACCCAGGCACGCCCACCACGGCGAGATGACGGCTCATCCGTCCAGATCGGCGCTCTCGTTCCGCTCACCCGGCCCGGCTGGATCGAGGCAGGCCACCACCTGCTCGCCGGACTGGAGTTGGCCGCATCCGACGTCAACGACGCCGGTGGGATCGGCGGACGACCACTGGAGCTGGTGGTCCGGGACACCGCGGCCGATCCACAGAAGGCCGCGGCGGCCGTGGATGAGTTGGCTCGCTTGGGCGTGGCCGCCCTGGCGGGGGAGTATCACAGCGTCGTCGCGCGCGCCGCTGCCACCAGGGCAGACGCCCTCGGCCTGCCGTTCCTCTGCTCGTCATCGGTTCTCGACGCGCTCACCGACCAGCCGACGGACTGGGTCGCGCGCCTCTCCCCGCCGCAGTCCCGCGGCTGGCGGATCTACGCGGACTTCCTCCTCGGCGCGGGCCACAGCCGCATCGCCGTGGCAGCCCAGCCGAGTGTCTACTGGGCAGCCGGGACCCGCATTCTGCGGGACTACGTCGCGCCACGCGGCGGCACCGTCATCGAACTCGACATGAGCGCGCTCACCCCCGCGGCCGTGTGCGACGAACTCGCCGCCCACCGCGCGACGGCCCTCCTTCTCCTGGTCGGCCACCCGGAGCCGGCCGTGCCGATCGTCACAGCCGTCCGCCGCGACCAGCGGCTCGCCGAGACCATGATCGGTGCTCCGGCCGGGCAGCCGGAGTTCGCCGAATGGGCGGCGCTGCTGGGCGACGACGGCGCCGCGGTCCCGTTCCTGCGCTACCTCCCCGAGCGCCTCACCCCACTCGGCGAACGAGTCGAGACGGCCCTGCGCGAGCGGCTGGCCGCAGCGCCCTCCTTCGTCGCGTACGAGGGCTACGACACGGTCACCGTCCTCGCCGATGTGCTGCGTTCCCACGGCACGGACCGGGCGCGCATCGCCGCATCATGGCCGAGCGTCGCGGTCGAAGGCACCCGCGGGCGGATCCAGTTCTCCCGCACGCCGGACATCAGCGTGTGGCAATGGGCCGGGCCGCCCGTCCAGGTCGTCGACCGGGATCCGGCGGAAGCGGAACCCGGTCGCTTCCGGGTCCTTCACACCGGCTGAGACACCACGGCAGCCGTGATCGGCTCCTGGAGTTCCGTCACCCACTCGTCGTGGTCGTCCGGGCACTCCAGGTAGATCTCCCGCGGGTACCCGGCCGAGCGGTAGCCGTTGGCCTCGATCCAGCGGCCCAGGGTCTGGATGGTCGGCAGGACCGTCTCCATCGAACCCCGGTGGACGATCGTCGCCGCCTGGTCGACCGGCGGCAGGTCCACGACCCGCAGGCCGTCGACGTCCTGAACCGGGGCCGCGACCTCGATCCCGGCGTGGATGAGGACACCGCCCTCCGGCGCGTCCTCGTAGTACGCGACGCCGGGCCCGGTCGGCGCGATGCCCGCCGCCGCCAGGCGCGGCAGCAGTTCCCCGTACAGCGGCTGGATGACCGGTCCGATGGCGTCGAACCCCGGGGCCACACCGGTCAGTTCGGCGATGCGCACGCCCGGCAGGCTCTTCACTGCGACGTCGTTGGAGGACATCTGTCCCTCGCTCTCGATCGACCGGAGCCTCGCCTCGACCCGCACCAGCCGCGCCGCCGCGGCCGTCATCGCGGCCTCCAGGTCGGCCCGCCGCACCCGCAGCATGGTCCGCAGTTCCTCGGTGGTGACCTTCTCCTCCAGGATCTCCCGGACCTGCTGAAGGGTGAAGCCGAGGTCTTTGAGGGCGATGATGCGGTTGAGCCGGGCCAGCTGGGCGGCGGTGTAATACCGGTATCCGGTGGCGGGATCGACCCGGGCGGGGTGCAGCAGTCCGGTCGCGTCGTAGTGGCGCAGCATCCGGACCGACACCCGCCCGTGCCGGGCGAAATCTCCGATGGTGAACATGACGTCTCTCAGTCCACGGCCTCACACGGTGTCATGGTCAAGCGCCGTGGAGCTTGACCTTACTCTCAGGGGCAAGGTTTAGCGTTCATCGAGGTGAGAGACATGCGGATCGGTGAGCTGGCCCGCCGGGCGGGCGTGACGACCAAAGCGGCGCGCTACTACGAGTCGCTGGGGCTGCTGACGCCGGGGCGGCTGGCCAACGGCTACCGGGACTACGCCGAGCACGACGTACGGCTCGCCCGCGAGATCCGGGCGCTCAGCGCCCTGGGGATTCCCGCGGAGCGCACCCGGCCGTTCCTGGACTGCCTGGCGGTCGGCCACCGGCACGCCGACGACTGCCCGGCGTCGCTGGCCGGGTACCGGCAGGCGATCGACGAGCTGTCGCAGCGCATCGCGGGGCTCACGGCCCGCCGTACGGCGCTGATCGCGCACCTCCAGAAGGCCGCCCACCGCAACAGCCGTGTCTCCCCGGCCCCACCGGCCGACGAAGGAGCACACCCGATGAACGACTCCCCGATGAACGACTACCTCAGCCTGCCCGCCCACCTGCCCGTCCCCGAGGACGACGGCGCGACCGCCCACCTGCCCGGCACGAAGCTGCCGCCCCTGGAACTGCGCACCACCACCGGCGATACGACGATCCGCCTCGACGCCCTCGGCCCGGGCCGGACGGTGCTGTACGTCTACCCCCTCACCGGCCGCCCGGGCACCGACCTGCCCGAGGGGTGGGACACGATCCCCGGCGCCCGCGGCTGTACCCCCGAAGCCTGCGGCTTCCGCGACCACTACCAGGAGCTGCTGGCCGCGGGCGCGGTCCGGGTATTCGGCCTGTCCAGCCAGGACACCGACTATCAGCGCGAGGTCGTCGAACGGCTCCACCTGCCGTTCGACATGCTCTCCGACCCGACGCGGAGCCTGGCCCGGGCGCTGGACCTGCCGACGTTCGACGTCAGCGGGCTGACGCTCTACAAGCGGCTCACGCTGATCATCCGCGACGGCGTGATCGAGCACGTCTTCTATCCCGTCTTCCCGCCGAACGAGCACGCCGACCAGGTGCTGACCTGGCTGCGCGATGCCTCGCACTGACCAGGAGCGGCTGATGTTCACCGGCCTGAGCGCCTTCCCCCTCACCCCGATCACCGATGACCGCATCGACGAGAAGGCGCTCGCCGCCCTCGTCCACCGGCTCGCCACCGCAGGAGTCGACTCGATCGGAGCGCTGGGCTCCACGGGGTCGTACGCCTACCTCACCCGCGAGGAGCGCGCCCGCGCGGCCCGCATCGCCGTGGAACACGCCGACGGAACCCCGGTCATCGTGGGCATCGGCGCGCTGCGCACCCGCCACGTACTGGAAGTCGCCGAGGACGCGCAGAACGCGGGCGCGGCCGGGGTGCTGCTGGCGCCGATGTCGTATCAGCGGCTCACCGACGACGACGTGTTCGGGCTCTACGAGGACGTCTCGGCGCACCTCTCCGTCCCGCTCGTCGTCTACGACAACCCCGGCACCACCCACTTCACCTTCACCGACGAGCTGTACGCGCGGGTGGCCGCGCTGCCCCGCGTGGCCTCCATCAAGATCCCCGGCGTCCCGGCCGACCCCCCGGCCGCCCACGCCCGCCTCCAGCGGCTACGGCAACTCCTGCCCGACACGGTGACCGTGGGCGTCAGCGGCGACGCCTTCGCCGCGACCGGGCTGAACGCCGGGTGCGACGCCTGGTATTCGGTGCTCGCGGGCACCTTCCCCGAACCCGCCCTGGCCCTCACCCGCGCCGCCCGGTCCGGCGACACCGACCGCGCCCGCGCGGAGTCCGAGCGGCTCCAGCCGCTGTGGGACCTCTTCGCCCGGTACGGCTCCCTCCGCGTCGTGGCCGCCGCAGCCGCCCACCTCGCCCTCACCCCACTCCACAACCTCCCCCTCCCCCTGCGCGGCCTGGACGCCGACGGCCGCGCCGAGGTCGCCGCGGTGCTCGAAGAGTTGGGGCTGTAGCGGGGGGTCAGCGGCCGGTCGCCAGCCGCCCTTCGATCTGCGTCCGCAGCCTCACCGCCCGCGCGTCCTGGTAGCCGTCCAGGAGGCGCAGGGCGTCGCCCCAGTGCCGACGGGCGGTCGCCACAGGCACTGCGGCCAGCCGCCAGGCGTACAGATCGAGCCCGGCTTTCTCTGCGGCGCGCACTGCGGCGATGAGGTTCTTCCGCTCCCGTTCGGCCCAGTCGACGGCCTGGTCGTAGTCGGAAAACGACAGCGGGGCGACCTGCTCGTCCGCCGGATCGAGCGCGAGGCGGTCACGGGCGGGCGCCATCAAGCCCTGCACGGCGTCGGCCGTGTGCAGATACCAGTCGAGGACGCGCCGCAGTACGGCGGCGCGGCTGTCGGGCGTCTCCTCCAGCCGGGCCTGATCCATCGCGTAGGCCCGGAGCAGATCGTGGAAGGCGAAGCGGTCCGGGGCCGTCTGTTCCAGCAGATGCGCGCCGACGAGTACGTCCAGCAACTGCCGGGCCTTCCGCCCGCTGATCCCGGCGAGGGCAGCGGCGACCGCGATACCGAACTCGGGCCCCGGGTGCAGCCCGAGCAGCCGGAAGAGGCGCGCCGCGTCCGGGGACAGCGCCCGGTAGGACCAGGCGAAGACGGAACGCACCGCGTCGGCGTCCTGCTCGTCCCCCGTGCTCAGCACATCCCACAACCCCGACTCGTCCCGTAGATCGGCGATCAGCTCGTCCAGCCGCATATGGGGGTGGCACGCCGCGCGCTCCGCCGCGATACGCAGCGCCAGGGGCAGGCGGGCGCAGAGCCGGGCGAGTTCGACCAGCTTCTCCGCGTCGTCCTCGGGCCGATAGCCGGAGGTCACGGTCCGTAAGAGAGCCACGGCTTCCGGTTCGGGGAGCGTGCCGAGCGTGATGCGGTGTGCCCCGTCCCGTACGGCGAGCCCGGACAACCGCCCGCGGCTGGTGACGACGACGAAGCAACCGGAGTGGCCAGGCAGCAGCGGCCGCACCTGGGCGGCGGTCGCGGCGTTGTCCAGGACGATGAGGACCCGGCGGTCGGCCAGCAGAGACCGGAACAGGGCTGCCGCGGACTCGGTGTTCGCCGGAACCGCGCTCGCGGGAACGCCGAGCCCGGTGAGGAACCGGTGCAGCGCCTCCTGCGCGGTGACCGGCTCGCCGGGGTCGTAGCCCCGCAGGTTGACGTAGAGCTGGCCGTCGGGGAAGTGGACCTTCACCTGGTGCGCCCAGCGCAGGGCGAGCGAGGTCTTCCCCGCGCCCGCCGTACCCGCGATGACGCACACCGCGACGATGACGGGGTCGCCGCCGTCCCGCTCGGACAGGATCGCGTCCAGGCGGTGCAACTCGTCGGCGCGGTTGACGAAGCCCCTGACGTCGGCGGGCAGTTGTCGCGGTACGGCCCGCGCGGGGCCGTCCGGCTGCGGGTTGTTGTGGAAGTGGACGCCTCCGCTGATGGCTCCCGCCTGTATGACATCGCGAGCGGCGCCCGACAGATCGTTGTCCGTGTCTCCCGGGCGTCCCTCGCCTGCGTCGTCCTTACTGATCGCCCTACTCCGCATTCATCCGCGGGGGAGGAAGGGGTGCCACGTGGCGCTCGAAGTAGGGCAGCAGATCCTCCCCCTCCTCGTAGAGCTGCCCGATGAAGCCCTCCCAGCGCTTGATCAGCTCAGGGTCGCGGAATCGGATGGCCCCGTCCAGGGCGCCCGCCTCGTTGTAGAGGACCCGGTAGAGGACCTGTCCGCCGACCACGACCACCTCGGGCAGCGGGCCGTCCGCCTCCAGCGCGCTCCATGCGCCGGGGCCGATGACACGGATCTTCTTCCCGGCCTCGGCCTGCACCCGCAGCGAGTGCAACTCCCACTGGAGGTAGGCCGTCAGCGGCTCTTCCACGACCCGGACGCGGTGAAAGACGGTATTGCGTTCCTGGTCCTTGCGAACCCCTTCGGCAAGGCTCTCCCGCTTCTCCTCGAGGAGTCGCAGTGATTCCTCCCAGCGGCCCAGGCAGAAGGCGTCCCAGCTGCTGCCCTTGTCCTGGAAGTCCTGCTGCCGCTCGAACTTCCAGCAGTCCACGTCGCGGATCGCGCCGCGGTGCACCCGGAAGTCGGCCCGGTACTCCGCGACGGGCAACCGGTCCCCCCCGGGAAGGGGCCAGCTCAAGACTGCCCCGGTCAAGCATCGGCGATGTCCGGCTTCGCCGAGCGGAGCATGGCTCCCGGGATGATCACGAGGCGTTCATCCGCTGCGAGGGTTACGCCTGCGGGCAGCCGAGTGGCATAAGCATCCGTACGATCCCGCCCCACGATCGCGATATCGCCGTTGTCGAGCTCCCAGATGTCCGGGCAGTCGTCCTCATCGCTCGTCACGCCGAGTTCTTTGGCCGACCTCCCCAACCGCCGCGCGAACGCCGCAGATAAATCAGCATCCCAGGGACGAGCCATAGCGCCTCCCACCTCCACACCTCAATTGCTTACAAAAAGTATGGACTCCGACTACGCACGGCAAGGTCGGCGGTGGGCGACAGACCGCCCTCGAACGCCGTACGGCTCACGCGGGAGATCCGGGCGCCAAGTGCTGACCTGGCTGCGCGACGCCCCTCGCTAATCAGCCGTCCCAGGTTCCACTACCCAGCGTGAGGGATAGCCGGTGATGGCCTCGATCTGGTCGTAGTCCCCGTCGTAGTGGAGGACGGTCGCCCCGTGCCGCTGGGCTGTGGCGGCGATGAGAAGGTCGGCCATCGAGAGGGCCCGATGATTGCCCTTGGCGATGGCTTGGCGCTGGATGTCGAGTTCGGCATCCCAGACCTCGTCGGGACATGGCAGGTAGTCGAAGCCGGTCAGCCAGCGCCGCAGCTGGTCGGCTTCGTTCGCGTTGCGGGCGGAGTAAAGGATCTCGACCTCTACGGCTCCGGTCACGCAGAGCAGCCCCCGCTCGTGCAAGGGATTCAAGGCCTCCCGGACGGCCGGTCTGGTACGTCGAGCGAGGGCGGACTTGTCGATGAGGTAGCGAGGGCTCACGCAGCCGCCTGGTCATGCGGCCCGGATGACGCGTCGTCGCGAGCGTCGTAGGTCAGGTCGATCTCTCCGCTGTCGATCGCGTCAAAGAACTCCTGCCTCCGCAGCCGCTTCACCACCTCAAAGAGGGCAGCGTTCACTGTCCCCACCTTGGTGCTGGTGCCGAGAGCCTTCTGCGCCTCGGCCAACAGGTCATCGTCCAGATCAATCACTGTGCGGGCCATGTCGGCCTCCTCCTGTTCCCGGGGCGCCTGCACCCCGATGATATCGAATCGAGCGCCTATGAGATATCACTGCGGGCCGGGGCCGCTGCGCCCCTCGGCTCAGGACGCGTAGCCCTTGAGTTCCTCCGTGTCCAAGGTGATCCCGACCGGATCGGGGAGTTCGACTGCCTCGCCGTACGCCGAGACCCTCCTGTTGCGGTACATCCCGCGTTGCGGCTCGCTGTGGACGACAAGCGTGCACTCGTCGCGGTCGACAAGGAGGTAGACCGGGATTCCCGCGGCCGCGTAGCCATCGGGCTTGTCCAGGCGGTCACGCCGGTTTGCGTCCCTGTCGTGAGAGGTGACCTCGACGGCCATCAGGACGCCCTCGGCGTCCGACCACTCGCCATGCCCCGCGAAGTGCTTGCGGGGCGCCAGGGCACCGTCCGGGCGGGCACGCCCCTGGCGGTAGCTTTCAGCCTTCAGCCCCCGCTCCCGGTACAGCCACAGGTCCGGACGCTGCTGCATGCACTGGTCCTGGACCCACATGATGATCTCGTCGTGGTCCCCGTCCGGCACGGGCTTGACCACTAGCTTTCCGCTGACGAATTCGAGCGTGACGTTTTCTGGCGCCGTACGGGCCAGCTCTTCGAACTCATCGACCAGCATCTGGGGGCGGTGCGTGGGCGCGGTTTCCGGCATGGCGTCAGCCTTCGTGCGTACGGACATCGGACCGGATCGCCGCCGCCCGACGGCGGACTTCGGCCGGGGAAAGACCGCCCGGCGGCAGCGGCTCCGCCTCGCCCCGGCAGGGGCGGCAGAGGCCGCCGGGGAGTGCCGTGGGCGGGCCGGGGCGGCCGCAGTCGGTGCACTCCAGGAGTCGGCTGATGGTGATCTCCGCACGCGGCTCCGGTACGGGCTCCGGCGGCAGCTTGGTCTCCAGCCGGGTACGGGCCAGCACGGCCGGGCTGTGCACCTGCACAGGCAGGCCGGAGGTCAGCGCCTGGACGAGGCGGGCGGGGTCGGCGTCGCGCGCCAGCCAGGCCGCGGCGCGGGGTTCGAGGCGGGCGCAGTCGGCGGCCGAGAGGGTCATCCGGGGGTCCGTGCGCCCCAGGGACGCCAGGACGTCGTACGCGGGGGTTCTGGCGGGAGCGGCAGTCGCGGGTACGGCGGCGGGACGGGGCTCCGGCGCGTCGTCGCCGCGTACGAACGCCTCCCACCACTCCTCCCCGCGTGCCGTCCGCGAGAAGAACGTACGGGTCACCCAGCGCGCCCCGTCCTCCGTGATGTGGTGTTCGCGGACGCGCCGCAGATGACCGGCCTCCGACAGCCGTCGCAGGGCCGTCGCACAGGCCATCTGGCCGTAGTCGGGGAGGCACTTGGCGAGCGTCTTGGCGTCAATCGCGGCGCCGTCCGGCAACCGGTCGATGTACGCGGCGATGGCCGCCTCACGCTTGGGCAGATGTGCGAAGTCGTCCGCGCGACGCGGGGATTGGCGGGGTGCGCTGCGCTTGCCATAGCCGGGGTTGGCCATGGGGTGTGCGGAGGCGTGCGGAGCACGGCTAAAGTCGGCTGAAGCCATGAGATCGAGGTCCGTTCGATCTTGTAGGTCAGGCCCCGGATTGGTGTTGGCGCACCGCCGGGGCCGTTTGCTTGCTGCCGCGAACGCTAGACCGATACCACCGTGCGTGGCAAGCCGGTCACATTATGTGCATAGGGAGGGTGGGTGGGTTGTACAACCCACCCGTTCCTTGGAAAGAGCGCTCAGATCTCGGCGCCCGAAGCTCAGCGCGCGATGGTCCGGCACCAGTCGTCGACGGTGGTGACGTCCGCCAGGCGCGGGAAGAGTTTCTCCAGCAGGAATCGATGCATGTCCGGGTCGGGATCCAGGCAGCCGTCCGCCAGGACGGTGAGGCCGAAGTCCAGGTCGGCGGCTTGGTACAGCGTGGAGAGCACGACGGCACCGGTGGCGATGCCGGTGAGCACGAGACTGTCGATGTCCCGCGCCCTGAGCACCAGGTCGAGGTCGCTGCCCGAAAAGGCACTGGCGCGCCTCTTGGTGACCACGGTGTCGCCCGGCCGGGGCGCGACGTCGGGGTGAATCTCCGTGCCCGGGTCTCCCTCGGCGAACAGCCCGTCCCGCACGAGGGCGCTCAGCACCTTGTTGCGGGGGCTGACCTCCGGGGTGCCGGGGCGCAGGGCGATGACGACGTAGATCACGGGGATGCCGGCCGACCGGGCCGCGTCGGCGGCGCGGGCCAGCCGCGCCAGGTATGCGGCGTCGGCCTCGGCGATGTCGACGATGGACCGTTGGACGTCCATCAACAGAAGGGCGCTCTTCGCCATGCTGTCCGTCCTTCCTTGATGTCAGGGTTCTACGATCCTGATCATGCCCATACGCAGAGAAGACGGCTACGAAATAGCCACCGATCCCAGCCGCATCGACCTGGCCTTGGTCCACCACTGGCTGTCGACCGACGCGTTCTGGGCACTCGGCCGCAGTCGCGAAACGGTCGAGCAAGCAGCGCGCGCTTCCGTCAACTTCGGCATCTACGACTCCGCCGGAGCCCAGGTCGCCTACGCACGCGTCGTCACGGACCAGGCGACGTTCGCCTGGCTCTGCGACGTGTACGTATCGCCCCCGCACCGCGGTAGGGGGTTGGGCACGTGGCTGGCGGCCGCGGTCCGTGACCACCTCGCGCCCTACAACCTCAAGCGGGTGCTGCTGTCCACGCTCGACGCCCACGAGGTCTACGCCAAGGCCGGTTTCGTCCCCTTCCCCACCCCCGAGAACCTGATGATCCTCGACTCGGGCACATCGACCACGTAGCGCCCACAGGAAGGGTGCGCGGGTTGTGCCCGCGCACCGTTCCTTAGATAAATGCACACAGGTCTCGGCGCGCGACACTCCGTGCCGCCTACGATGACCTGTGACCGCAACTGGTCAGCTGATTGCCGCAGATTGACGATCGGGGCGCTTGAAGATGTCAGGAACGGACTGGATGTCATCGAGGTCGGAGTTCGCCCAGCCGCCGGTCGACCTCCGTACCGACGTGCCGCACTCCGCTCGCGTCTACGACTACCTCATGGGCGGCAAGACCAGCTACGCCCCGGACCGCGCCGCCGGAGACGCCTCCGCGCGGGCCTGGCCCAGCCTGCCGACGTCCATGAAACAGGCGCGCCACTTCATGCACCGGTCGGTCCGCCACCTGGTGCGGGAGCACGGCATGCGCCAGTTCCTCGACATCGGCACCGGCATCCCGACCCCTCCGAACCTCCATGAGGTCGCGCAGGAAATCGCCCCCGACGCTCGGGTCGTGTACGTCGACAACGACCCCATCGTCCTCACCCACGCCCGTCACCTGATGACGAGCACGGCGGAGGGACGGACCGAGTACATCGACGCGGACATCCGCGACCTCGACTCCATCCTCGGAGCGGACGAACTGGGCAACACGCTGGACCTCAAGCAGCCGGTCACGCTGTCCCTGATCTCGATCGTGCACTTCGTCATGGACGAGGACGATCCGCAGGGCCTGGTACGGCGGCTGATGGCGGAACTCGCCCCGGGGAGCGCGCTGGCCATCACCATCTTCACCGGCGACACCGCCCCCGAGGAGGTCGCCGGGGTCGGCCGCGAGTACAACGAGCGCGGCATCCCCCTCCAGATCAGGAGCAAGGCCGAGGCCGAGCGGTTCTTCGACGGCCTGGAACTGCTCGACCCCGGCGTGACCCTGCTCCACCACTGGCGCCCGGACGCCACCACGGAGGGGGTCCGGGACGAGGAAGTCGCGATGTACGGAGGCGTCGCGCTCAAGCGGGGCTGACGGCGGTGGCGGCGAAGGCTATGAACTCCGCCCAGGCGTCCGGGGCGAGGGCCAGTTGGGGCCCGGCGTTGAGCTTTGAGTCCCGGACGTGGATGGTGTGGGGGCAGGTGGCGACCTCCAGGCAGTTGCCGCCGCCAGTGTCGCTGTAGCTGGACTTGGCCCACGGTGCGGCCACCTCTACGCAGGCGCCGCCTTCGCTATTGCTGTAGCTGGACTTACGCCACGACAGGGCGACTTCGACGCAGTTGCCGCCCTCGCTGTTGCTGTAGCTGGACTTGAACCATGCAAGCTCGTTGCTCATAGCTCCTCCGCCAACTTTCTGATGAAGTCTGCCGACGCCTCGGGGCTGAGGGCCTGCCGGAGGATCATGGCATGGCGCTGGTTGATGATGCTGACCTTCGGCGGGTCGGCATACAGCACACCCGTGGTCTGCCCCTCCTCGTACACAAGGTGCTCGTGGTCGGGCGTCTCCAGCAACACGAAGGGGCCCAGAAGCCCCGGGTGCGTTCCCCCGAAGGGCACGACCTGGATCGTCACGTTGCGCCGCTTGCCCACCTCCAGCAAGTGATGCAACTGCCGTACGTGCATGTCCTTGTCGCCGATCGGGAAACGCAGAGCGGCCTCGCCGATCAGGAAGTTGAACGCCCTGGTCTGCTTGTCCAGCAGAGCTTGACGCTCCATCCGGGCCGCGACCCGCGCATCGATGGTTTCGTCATCCAGCGGCGGACAGTGGTCGCCGATCAGGGCCTCGGCGTACTCCTTCGTCTGAAGCAGTCCCGGGATGACCAGTGCCTCGAATCCGTTGAGGACGATCGCCTCGGCCTCGTACCGGATGAAATCCTGCGAGTACGACGCGAACTTATCCGGCTTCAGGTACTCCTGACCCGCCAGCAACAGCCCCCGCGCCCCGAACATCTGGTCCGCGACCTGAAGCAGCCGCAGGGCAGGCTTCCGCCGTCCCTGCTCCATGGACTTCACGGTCTCGTACTCGTAGTTGGCCTCTTTGCCCAGCTGCTCGCGGCTGACCCCGGCCTGCATGCGCCACAGTTTGATTTGGTTTCCGCAGTACCGCCAGGACATCGGCGACTGCGAACCGCCCTCCGTAACCGTCATCGCGCCCTCTCTCCCATGAGGCACCTGCGGTACGCATACGCTGCGTACCGACGTCGTTACTGCGGCAATCTACGCCTGACCAGCAGCATTCCGGTCATGAATGCACCAACTCCCCCACTTCCGATGGACATCGAATGGCGGCTCCCCCGCCACCCCCGCAGCGTGGGCCGGGCGCGGACGCTGCTGCGTGAGCAGGTTCGTACGTGGCAGATCCCGGAGGCCCAAGCGGAGGTCGCCGTGCTGCTGCTCAGCGAGCTGGTGACGAACGCCTGCCGCCACGCGCGCGTTTCCCCAGGCCGCGAGGTCCGCGCACGCTGCGTGGTGCGTGACGAGAAACTGCGGGTCGAGGTGTCGGACGCGAGCGAGGTGATGCCTCAGCCGCGGCAGGCGACGGCGGAGGACGAGTCGGGGCGGGGGCTGGCGCTGATCGCGGCGCTCGCGGCCGCGTGGGACGCGCATCCGCGGGCGTGCGGGATCGGGAAGACGGTGTGGTTCGAGCTGAAGCTGATCGCGGCTACGTAGCGACTACGTAAGCGCCGCGAGGCCGTTCGCGAGCAGGTCGAAGGCGTGCTCGGCGTCGCGTACGGCGCCCGGGTAGCGCTCGTCGGCGGCCTCGCCCGCCGCCAGGCGCTGGAAGTTGTCCGTGGACAGCGCCCACTGCACGGCGATGACCTGGACGGCGGCCAGGCGGGCGGTGAGGTCCGGCGCGTCCGTGGTGTCGCGCAGGGCCTCGGCGAGGGCGCGTTCGCCGCCCGCCTTGAAGCGCTGCATGCGGTCGATCAGGGCCGGGGTCCCGTAGATCAGCTCGGTGAGGGTGATCACCGCGGGGTGGTCGTTGATGCCGGTGATCGGGTCGCGGCGGCGCAGGCCGTCGAGGAAGTGGTCGCGCAGGGCGGCCAGCGGGGTGGTGTGCGCCGGGCGGGCGCGTACGACCCGGGCCGCTTCCTGCTCGTGGTCGGCCATCCGGTGCACCACGAGGTCTTCCTTGGTGGGGAAGTACGCGAAGAGCGTGCGCTTGGAGACCTCGGCGGCCTCGGCGATCTCGGCGACGGAGACCTGGGTGAAGCCGCGTTCGAGGAAGAGGGCGATGGCGGCGTCGGAGATCGCCGTACGCGTCCGCTGCTTCTTGCGTTCGCGCAGTCCTGGCTTGTCGGGCGTCGTCACGGCATCACGCTACCGCAGCGTGCTGCACTCGGGAGATTTCTGCACCTGGTATACATATCTACTGAGTGCAGATACCGAGGGGATGCGGGACATGAGCGAGATCGAGACGGACGTCGTGATCGTCGGCGCCGGGCCGACCGGGCTGACGCTGGCGTACGAACTGGCGCTGGCCGGGGTGGAGACCCTGGTGCTGGAGAAGCTGCCCAGCCGCAACCAGCAGACGAAGGGCGGCGCGATCCAGGCCCGTACCGCCGAACTCCTGGAGTCGCGCGGGCTGCTGGAGCCGATGCGGCGCCGGGCGATTCCCGGCCCTCCGGTCGGCGCGAACTTCGCGCTGCTGCCGGTGCCGCTGGACTGCGGGCCCTGGGACACCCGGCATCCGTCCCCGGTCATGCTCCCGCAGTGGGAGATCGAAGAGGTGCTGGAGGAGCGGGCCACCGCCCTCGGCGCGCGGATACGGCGCGGCGCCGCCGTGACGTCGGTCGAGGCGGACGACGACGGGGTGACCGTGACCACGGCGGACGGCGGGCCTCGGGTGCGGTCGCGGTATCTGGTGGCGTGCGACGGGGGCCGCAGCGCGGTACGCAAGGCGCTCGGCGTGCCGTTCCCGGGGCGGCCCGGGACGTATCTCGCCGTGCTCGCCGATATCCGGCTGTCGGCGGCGTCGTCGCTGGTGCCGCGCGAGCGGGGGCAGATCAGCACGCTGACGCGCCAGGCGAACGGCTACTGGTCCATGCTCATCCCGATCGGCGACGACCGCTACCGCCTCACCTACGGGGCCTACGGGCGCGAGGACCCCAAGGACCTCACCCGGGACACCCCGGTCGGCGAGGACGAGATCGCCGCCGCGCTGCGGGCCATGTACGGCGAGGAGACGGTGCTCGGCGGGGTGGACAACGCCTCGCGGTTCTCGGACGCGACCCGGCAGGTCGAGCGGTACCGGGAGGGCCGGGTGCTCTTCGCCGGGGACGCCGCGCACATCCACCCGCCGCTGGGCGCCCAGGGGTTGAACCTCGGCGTCCAGGACGCGTTCAACCTGGGCTGGAAGCTCGCCGCGACCGTCCAGGGCCGGGCCCCGGCCGGGCTCCTGGACACCTACCACGCCGAACGGCACCCGGTCGCGGCCCGGGTACTGCACCACACCTCGGCGCAGCGGGTGCTGGCGGACCCCCGCCCGAGCGAGGACGTGGCGGCCCTGCGCGACATCTTCACCGACCTGATGCGGCTGCCGGACACCAACCGGTATCTGTCGGGCCTGATCTCCGGCCTGGCCCTCCACTACGACGTACCCGGCGCGCACCCCCTCACCGGGCGGCGGATCCCGGACGCCGAACTGACCACCCCGGACGGCCCGACCCGGCTGTCGGCCCTCTTCGCGTCGGGCCACGCCGTACTGCTGGACGTGGCCGGGCTCGTCCCGGAGGACGTACGGCTACCGGGACGCGTCACCCTCGTACGCGCCAAGCCCTCGGCCGAAGCCGACGTGGGCGCGGGCGCGCTGCTCCTGCGTCCCGACGGCTACGTCTGCTGGGCGGCGGACGATGCCGAGGCGTGCCTCGAGGAGTTGCCGCGGGCGATCGCCGCGCATCTGGTCGACGGAGCAGAAACCGTCTAGCGCCAGCAGCCGCGCGCTCCGTACACGCTTGTGGCCCCGGACCGTTGCCCCGGGACCACAAGCTCATGCGGCACTGTCTTCTCAGCCGAGGACCCAGCCGGTTGAGACGGCACCTCCGATGGCGGCGACTGCGACCGCGCTGCCGATCGCCCATCGCGGCTTCTCGGAGTCAAGCCGCCCGCGGGTGGCCAGCATCATGATCGAGTGACCGGCCATCCCTCCCGCGATGACGCCGAAGAGCAGCAGCTGAGTCATGTTGGTCCAGGTCAACTCCCATGAGCCGAGACGGATCGCGGCTGCGACGGCGGTGGTCAGAGCCGCGATACCCAGCATCGCGACACCGACCTGACCCGGATGATCATGGACATGGGGCTTGGGTCCCTGCTCACGGGCGTGAGCGACCGTCCGCCGGGACGCCGCCCGCCAGGCCAGGAACATCAGCGTGATCTCGGCGATGAGGACGATCACGGCCAGAATTTCAGATGCCGAGGGCATAGGAGTTCTCCTTGGATCTAGCAGGCCGCGGCCAACGCAGGAATACCAAGCAAAGCGGTGACAAGACGCCGCTCCTTGGAGGTGACGTTCTTACCCTTCACAAATCGCCAGATGATCGAGGCTGCCTTCTTCACGCCATAACTCTTGATCAACCGGTAAGCCCGAACGACCTTCACGCTGGATCCGCTGGGAGTGAAGTTGAGCAGAAAGATGCCGATCGCACCGCCGCACTTGGCGAGGTACTTGGCCTTTTCCCACCAGCCAAATGCCGCCATGGCAGACGCATCGCCTCCCCCGGCGACCTGATTCACCGCCGTGACCCCCACTCTTTCGCCGAGGATCAGCAAGGCGGCAGCTCGGGCTTGTTCGTCAGCCAAGACTGGCAGGATCGACGCCTGGGCAGATGCGTCACCCGGATATATCGCCTGCGCCGTCTGCTGGGCGGTCGGCCACGTGGGCAGCGCCAGCAGACGGTCTCTCAGCCCCGTAAAGTCGGGGAGCGCATACTTGTCGGAGCTTTCCAAAGCGGACGCGATCTCCCCCTCGGATAACCCGAGCCGATTGATCTCCTCGGCAGCTTCGGCTGCCAGCGCTTCCTCTTCAGCAGTGGGAGGGGGCAGTTCGTCGTCCGCAGGCCCGGCAACCGAGGACGAGGAAGTCACATGGGTGGGGCTGGCGTGAGCAGCGGTGCTCGTAAAAATTGACGCGGCAGCCACAGTAGCCACGGCAAGCGAAACACGGCGCAGGGTTGGGCGCGATGCGGTCAACATTATGGAGCCTCTCGAAGTCGATGGATCTCATCGGCAACTGACAGAGCTACTACGTATGTTCGACGTGCACGAGTGACTATTTCGATCTTTTAGTAGGACGTCTAGGTAACTTGAGCTACATCTGAGGATGAAAGGAACGTTATGGCGTGATCCAGTTGATCTGGCGAAACTTCCGCCCGCGGGCGAGCGCCATGCTGCGCCCGCAGCAGGCGCGGCACCCAGCAACGCGCGTCGGCCGCGGCCGCCTGCGCCTACAAGCCGACGCTCTGCCGGTTGCGACGGGGGTGGTGTGCGGCCACGTCTTCGCGACCGCCGGGACCAACACGTACATGGGTGACGTCGACAGCGGCGGGGCACGCCGTGCTGCTGGACGTGGCCGGGCTCGTCCCGGAGGACGTACGGCTACCGGGACGCGTCGACCTCGTACGCGCCAAGCCCTCGGCCGAAGCCGACTTGGGCGCGGGCGCGCTGCTCCTGCGTCCCGGCAGCTAGGCCGTTTCGTTCGGATCACCCGATCGTTGGTCCAGCTGTGCCGTTAACTGATGCGCAGTGGGCTCGGATCGAGCCGCTGCTTCCAGACCGGACGCCCAGACGAGGCGGCCGATGGCGCGATCACCGCGAGGTGCAATCGCCTGGAAATCCCGGAGTGGATCGCATTGGGTCCAATTGCCCGAGAAGTACGGCAACTGGAGAGGAGTCCACAACCGGCTACGGATGTGGGCCGCCGATGGAACCTGGCAGCGGATGTTCACCGCGCTGATGGCCCAGGCCGACGCTGACGAGGACCTGAACTGGGCGGTCTCGGTGGATTCCACGATCGTGCGCGCTCACCAGCATGCGGCCGGGGCCCATAAAAAGGGGCCCCAGCCGACGAGCCGGACGACCATGCCATCGGCCGGTCCCGCGGCGGACTGACCGCGAAGATCCACCTCGCCGCTGACGTCAGCTGCCGCCCGCTCGCCTTCTATCTCACCGCCGGACAGGCCGGTGACGCACCCGCCTTCCCGGGCTGTGTTGCGTCTCGCTGAGTGTCTGTTACGCAGTGCTGTCTGCGCGTTCGTAAACGCTGATGTGGCGCCAACTTGCGGCGGTGTACGGGTCGCCGTTCCATCCACCCCACCGTTCTCGTAGCCGGAGTCCAGCGATGCGGGCCATGAGGTCGAACTCGGGCGGGTGGGCCAGGCGTAGCCTGATGGGGAAGAACCTGATACCTGCGCTGCTGATGCGGATGTGGTTCAGGTCGAGAACCTGGGTCACTGGGTCGTACCGGCCGGCATCGAGGTCGACGTAGTCAAGGCCGACCTGCTCTGTGTCGAGGTACTGATGACCGGGGCGCGAGGGCGCAGTGGGGATGCGGCATTCGACGACGAACACGCCGTCATCGGTGAGATGGCTGGCGGCGTTCTGGAAGCAGCGGATCTGGTCTTCTTGGGTGAGCAGGTTGCCGATCGTGTTGAAGACCAGGTAGACCAGCCCGTAGGTGCGGCCGGTGGTGACGCGGGACATGTCGCCCATGATCACGTCGACTTGATCGCCGCCTGGTTTCTCGCGCATCCGGTCGACCATGTCCTGCGACAGCTCGATCCCGTCCACCCGAACCCCCGCCCGCATGAGGGGCAGCGCAACCCGGCCGGTGCCCATTGCGAGTTCCAGGGCGTTCTGTTGCCCTGCAAGCTTGGCCAGGAATGCGACGGTCTCGGCCTCATCACCGCGTGGATCATCGTCGTACCGCTGGGACACCTCATATCCGAAGCTCGTCTTGGGGTCGAATCCCTCCACGGGACGCTCCTCTCATGAACAGCTGAATCGCCTGGCCAAGCCTGACGAAAGCGCGCGTGCGCGGGCCGGACCCTACCGCCGACGTTCCGTGCACCACCACGCATTTGGCGAGCCGTCTGATCCGGCAACAGCGGCCCAGTCCGCGCCCAGTGCGCATCAGCCAGCGGCACCCCCGGAGCCAGCGATCAGATGATCCGAACGAAACGGCCTACGTCTGCTGGGCGGCGGACGACGCCGAGGCGTGCCGCGAGGAGTTGTCGCGCGCGATCGCCGCGCATCTGGTCGACGGGACCGCCTAGACGTCGGACAGGCGGCCCGTCGCGGAGGCGAAGCCCAGCCAGGTGTGGCGGTTGTTCGCCCAGCACCAGCCCACCTTGGGGGCGTCGCGGCGCTCGCGGCCGTCCCGTCCGGTGCCGTTGCTGATCCAGATCGCCGGAGTGCGGGAGTCCAGGGCGCCGCCTGGTTTGCGCAGCCGGGAGCCGATGGTCATGAAGCAGTGGTTGCGTTCCAGGACGGCGGGCTGCTGCATCACCCAGTGGATGCCCTCGGTGAGCAGCAACGGGGTGCGGGCCTTGGCGGTGAGGGCCGGAAGCGCCTCGTTCGGGCTCCAGTTGGCCATCTGGTCGCCGCGGTCGAGACCGGTGAGCAGGTAGAGCGGGGCGTCGGGCAACGCGACCGTGTCGAGCGGGGCGAAGAGGTCGACGTCGGGCATGTCGGTGACGACGAAGCCCGGCTTGTCGCCGCGGCGGATCAGCGGCGCGAGGGCGGAGGCAGGCGCCCGGTCCGGGTGAACGGCGAGCAGGGCGCCCTCGCCGCCCGCAACGGCCTGAGCGGCGGCGAAGGTACGGATCTCGGCGGCGGGCAACCCGGCGATCTCGTGCACCCCCAGCTCGATCAGCCGCTCGGCCTGCGCGCTCAGGGCCGGGGGTACCGGAGGTGCGGGGACAGCGGTGGGGGTGGCGGGCGTGGTTGCGGGCACGATGCTCCCAGGGCAGCGACGTGAGCGGACCCTGGGGCAACGGGGCCGCCCACCGGAACGTTCCCCACCGCTTGCCTCCGCCCCATCCCGTGATCAGGTCGGGCCGGGACCTTCCGCGAAGTGCGGCAGAACCATCTCGACCAGCGCGGCGACGTCGGAATCGACCATCGGCTCACCGGTCATGCCCATCCGGTGGAGCAGGACACCGACCACGACGTCGATGAAGAAGAGCACCCGGTGCTCCGGCTCGCCGAGCGCGTCCTGAAGCGCGAGCCGATACGGGTCCTGCAACCGCGCGGACAGGATCTCGCGCAGGGCCGGGTCGCTGACGGCGTCACTGAACACGCCCGCGAACGCGTCACCCACCCCGGGCTCGCCGATCTTCCCCGCGACCCAGTGGATGGTCGAGGACATGATCTCGGCGCGATCGGTGCCCTCCAGCGGCGCCGGGCCGAACGCGTCCAGGAGGCAGTCCACGATCAGCGCGCCCTTCGACGGCCAGCGCCGATAGACGGTCGACTTCGCGATGCCCGCCGCGGCAGCGATGCGCTCAACGGTGGCGCGCGCATAGCCGAGTTCGTGAACCGTGCTCAGCGTCGCGGCGAAGACCTTGGCGTTGACGCCGGTGCGCGGGCGACCGGGCGGTCTGGCGGATGCGGTCGAGGGCATACCCAGACGATACCTCTTTCCGCTACCTTGAGTATCGATACTCAAAGTCTCGATACTTGAGGTCTCGAAACTTGAGGTCTCGAAACTCTGGGCCGAAACCCTCTGGGCAAGGAGAAGACATGAACGAGGTCAGTACCGCGCAACGGCCGCCGGAGCCGGACTGGTTAACGGTGACGGCGGAGGAACTGGCCGCCTACCGCGACGCGGAGAACCGCTTTCGGGCATCCAGCGCCGCGCGGGCGCTCCTCGGGGATCCGGATCCCGGTGCGGCGATCCGTTGGCAGGAGGTGGCACTGCCCGGCCGTGACCTTCCGGTTCGGGTCTACCGGCCGGCACCCGGGCGCGACGGCGAGGGCGCCGACCGGACCGGCCTGCCCCTCGTACTCCACGTGCACGGCGGAGGGTTCGTGGGCACGGCGGTGCAGTGCGACTGGGTCACCAGCCACGTCGCCGCCCACCTGCCCGCGGTCGTCGTCTCGGTCGAGCACCGCCTCCTCGCCCCGGACAGCCCGCTGTCGGCGGCCGTCGACGACGGCTGGGACGTGCTCCGGCACGTGGTGCGGCACGCCGCACACTGGGGCATCGACCCGGCCAGGACCGCCGTCTTCGGCGAGAGCTGCGGCGCGTTGATCAGCGCCCTGGCCGCGATCCGGGCCAGAGAGAACGGACTGCGCCTCCGGGCACAGGTGCTCGTCAACCCCGCTGTCGATGTGACCGGGACGATGCTCGACCACGCCTCGTTCACCGAGCACGCCCGCACCCCGACCCTCGCCGTGCCGCAACTGCGCCTCTTCCAGCGGCTCGCCGTCCCGCCGGGCACCGACGCCCGAGCGCTCTCGCCGCTGTACGCCGACGACCTCGGCGGGCTGGCCCCGGCGCTCGTGGTGGTACCGACCCACGACCCGTTGGCCGACCACGGCCGCCGCTACGCCGAACGACTGCTCGCGGCCGGGACACCCGCGCGGCTGACCGAATACCCCGAAACGGGACACGCGTTCCTCAGCATGCCGGGCGTGGTAGCGCAGGCCGAGGCCGCGCGGGCGGAGATCCTCGCGTTCCTCCGAACGTCCCTCACCGCGTGACCATGAGGCCGTTCCCCGCCGCTGCCCGTCGGACCAGTCGCGACCAGGCGGGTCAGACCAGGCGGCGGGCGGTGGCCCAGCGGGTGAGTTCGTGGCGGTTGGAGAGCTGGAGCTTGCGCAGGACCGCCGAGACGTGGCTCTCCACCGTCTTCACCGAGATGAACAGCTGCTTGGCGATCTCCTTGTAGGCGTAGCCGCGCGCGATCAGGCGCAGCACCTCGCGTTCGCGCTGGGTGAGGCGGTCCATGTCCTCGTCCACGGGCGGGGCGTCGGTGGAGGCGAACGCGTCGAGGACGAAACCGGCGAGGCGCGGGGAGAACACCGCGTCGCCCTCGGAGACGCGGAAGATCGCGTCGACCAGGTCGGTGCCGGTGATCGTCTTGGTGACGTAACCGCGGGCGCCGCCGCGGATCACGCCGATGACGTCCTCGGCGGCGTCCGAGACGGAGAGGGCGAGGAAGCGCACCGGGCGCTCCGTCGCCGCCATCAGCGCGGCGCTGCGGCGCAGCACCTCGACCCCGCCGCCGCCGGGGAGGTGGACGTCGAGCAGGACCACCTCGGGGCGGGTGGCGGTGATCACGGTGACGGCCTGGTCGACGTCGGCCGCCTCGCCCACCACCTCGACCCCGGTACGGGCCGTCTCGCCGATCTCGGCCTGCACGCCGGTGCGGAACATGCGGTGGTCGTCGACGAGGACGACCCGGCACCGGCGGGCGTCCGTGCCGGTGGTTCCGTTCGTCGCGTCCGTACCGCCGCCCGTTGCCTCGGTCATGTCGTCGCCGCCCTCTCCATCTCCAGCTCCACTACCGTGCCCCCGTCGGGCGCGGACCTCAGCCTGGCCGTGCCGCCGTTCCGCTGCATTCTGCCGATGATCGACTCGCGGACGCCCATACGGTCGTCCGGCACCGCGTCCAGATCGAAGCCCGGGCCCCGGTCGCGTACGGACAGGAAGACCGTCGCACCCTCGACTTCGGCGAACACCTGGACCGCCCCGCCGTCGCCACCGTACTTGGCCGCGTTCACCATCGCCTCGCGTGCGGCCTGCATCTGTGCCCCCAGTCTCTCGTCCAGCGGGCAGTCGCCGACCACCACGACCTCGATCGGGACGCCGTGGTGGTCCTCGACCTCCGCCGCCGTCGCCTTGACCGCCTCCGCGAGGGTGTCCGGTTCCTCCGCCTCGTCCTTGCCGGTGCCCTCCGGCTTGTACAGCCAGGCGCGCAGCTCCCGCTCCTGCGCGCGCGCCAGCCGGGCCACTTCGCGCGGGTCCTCCGCGCTGCGCTGGATCAGGGTCAGGGTGTGCAGCACCGAGTCGTGGACGTGCGCCGCGACCTCGGCCCGCTCCTGGGCGCGGATGCGCATCAGGCGCTCCTCGGACAGGTCCTGCGTCATCCGGATCACGTACGGGCCCGCCAGCAGCGCGATGCCGACGATCACGGCGAGAGCCGCCTGAAGAACGGCGCCCAGGTGCCGGGCCGAACCCTGGAGCACGAGGATGCCGGTCACCCCCGCGCCCACCAGCACCACCCCCGCCCCCGCCCGGGCCAGCGGCAACACCCGCTTGCTGCGGCTCAGCTCCACCCACTGGGCGCGGCGGGCGTTGTCCGCCTGCCGCCAGAACAGGGCGACGCCCGCCCCTACGAGGAGCAGCGGCCAGATGTAGGTGTTGGCGCGGCCCAGCTGGAAGCCCTGGATGAAGATGCCCATGCCGATGAAGAGCGCGACCAGGGCGATGATCTGGCCGCGCTCCGGCCTGCGGGCCAGGATCCGGCGGCGGCCGTCGGGGCCCACGGTGGTGAGCGGGCGGGTCGTCGTCTCGCCCACGCCGCCTACGCCGAGGGGGACGATGAACCAGAAGAGCGCGTAGAGGAGGGTGCCGAAGCCCTCCGCCATGATCAACGCGACGAAGGCGATCCGTACCCAGGAGACCGGCAGCCCCAGATGCCCCGCGAGGCCCCTCGCCACGCCGCCCAGCAGGCGGCCCTCGGCGCTGCGGTAGAGCTTGCGCGGGGGTGGCTCTGTGGGGGTGGGGGTGGTCGGGGGTGCGGGGGCGGTCATGCACCGATCGTCACATGGGGGGTGGGGTCCGGACATCAGGGGCGACCCTGATCATTCCCGGAGGGGTGGGCGGGGTGGGCGCCTGCGGCGGGCCTGTCCCCCACCCCGCCCCTTCCCGGCTCCAGTCGATTTGCGGCTCCGCCGCGTGAGGGGCTCCGCCCCGGACCCCAGGGTGGGGCTCCGCCCCGCCCGCTCCGCCCTGGACCCCGGCGCCGCGAGCCCGCCCGCGGCTGAACCGCCCCGGCCCCGCGCCGCGGCCACGGCCACGTGCCCGCTCGGCGGCCGCAGGGCGTGCGCCGGGCGACCCGAGCGGCGCCCGGGGCGCCGAACGACCCCAGCAGCGCCGCCCCCGGGCAGGGCTCGGCAGGGGGCGTCAGGTGTGGGCGTGGCCGTACCTCGCGCTGAGCGACGCCACATCCGGTTCGCCGAAGCGGGTGCGTAGGGCCTGGAACGCGGTGATCTTCTCCGGGCCGAAGCGGGACACATGCGTGGCGTAGGCGTCGAAGGAGAGGAAGGCCGGAGGGGTGGTCTTGGTGTGGAACTTGTCCGCGTACATGACCAGCTGTTCCTCGCCGGTCTCGGCCACGTAGTCGGCCACCGGCAGCGGCAGCTGCTGGCGTTCGACGTCGTGGCGAGTGAGCCCTACGCCCGTGTGGCAGGAGCAGAAGCGGCACAGCCGCTCGGGGAAGCCCTCTTCGCGGAGGATCGCGTGGCCGAGGACCCCGTGGCGGATGTAGTCGTCGGTGCGGAGTCGGCCCGCGTCGTCGTAGAGCCGGTAGACGCCGATGTCGTGGAGCAGGGCGCCCGCGCGGACGAGGTCGGCGTCGAGGCGGTGGGCATCAGAGGCGAGCAGTTGCTCCGCCACGTGCCAGACGATCTCGCAGTGCGTGTAGACGAGCTCGAACGCCTCGCGCGTCGGCGCGTACTTCTCGTGCAGCGCGCGTATGTCGTCGACCGTCGGAAGGATCACGGCGGGAGCGTAGCAATCGGCCAGGGCTACGGCGCGGGGCTCTCCGTTCCGCGGGCCCGCTTCCGCCGGGCCAGGTACGTCAGGGCAGACACCACCCCCGCCACGCACAATCCCCCCACCAGCACCATCAGCGGCACGAGCGACCGCACGTCCCACTCCCCGGCGGCGTCCAGCCCGTACACCGTCGCGACGCCCAGCACGACGAGTCCCGCCACCAGCTTTCCCGGCTCCACCGGATGCCGCTTCATGAGCGCGTCACCTCCACGTTCCCCAGGCCGATCGACAGCCGCAGCACCAGCGTTCCGTGCGCGGCGCTCGCGCCGCCCTTCGGGTCGAGGGTGACGGTGCGCTCCCGCCCCGGCTCGATGTCGATGTCGTCGGTGCGCTCGCCCGGGAGCCGGATGTCGCCGAGCCCCGTCCGTATGGACAGCTTGAGGCGGGCGTCCCGGGGCACCGTCACGGCGAGCTTTCCGGCGCCGACCTCGGCCCGGGTCCGGACGGTCTGGTCGTCCGTCAACCGGAAGCGGTCGAGTTTCAGCTCGCCGACGCCCCCGCCCAGCTCGTACGAGGGCCGTACGGCGGCCGCGGATGTCGGGGCCCAGGTCTCGCGGGACCAGTCGGTGGTGACCGACCGGGGGAGCGCCGTGGCGGCGGCCAGCAGGGCGCAGGTGACGACGGTCATGATGGCGGTCCCCACCCCCGTCCGCCCGTACCAGCAGCTGACCACCATCCCGAGGCCGAAGACCGCGAGCGCGCAGGTGAGGCCGATCTCCAGGCTGGTGCCGAGCGGTTGGGCGTGCCAGGACAGCCGGGTGCCGGCGGCCGCGGCGGCGAGGGCGGCCAGGAAGATCCAGCCGCCGATGGAGGACCGGTCGCGGATCCGCCGGGCGCGCGCCGCCCGCGCCATGGCCTTGTCGTACGGGCCGTCGTCCGGCCCCCACAGATAGCCCGTGTGGCCCGTGCCCGCCGCGCCCGGCAGCCCCGTCGTGCCGTCCTTGACGAGCGGGTCCCGCCACCACGACGGCCCCGGCCCGCCCCGCGTCGGCGGGGCCTTGGCCTCCGGGGGCGCGTCCGCGACGGCCTGCGCCGTCGCCGGATCCACCGCGGCGCCGCTCCCCGCCGCCTGCCTCCGGTGGTGCGACCAATAACCGGCGCCGCCCGCCGCGAGGGCCAGCATGAACGAGAACGACATCACGCCGCCGTTGTTCAGCATCGACAGGAACAGCCCGCAGCCGACCAGCGCGCACAGCACCGCCGTCAGCGCCGGACCTTCGACACGCCCGGAGAGCAGCCGGCGCCCTTCGTTTTCGTCCTCCCCGTCGAAGGGGACGAGCAGCCAGCAGAAGCCGTACACGATCAGGCCGATTCCGCCCGCGACGGCCAGCACGGACAGGACGATCCGGAAGATCACCGGGTCGACGTCGCAGTAGCGGCCGAGCCCGCCGCACACCCCCGAGATCATCTTCTGGTCGCGGCTGCGCCGCAGCGGCACGCTCGCGAAAGGCGACGACTGCGAAGGCGGTGGCTGCGGGCCCGCGCCCCGGGAACCTCCGGAACCGGCCGCGCCCTCGCCTTCGTCCGCCACGGTGGGTGCATCGGTCATGCGTCCATGGTGACAAGACGGTCGTTCCGGCGACATCCGGTGAAACCCTGGGCCTTCCCTGAGATCATCCCCGATGTCGTGGCGACTATCGTGGCGGGTCGAACATGCGCGGCGGGCGGGGAAAGCAAGCCGCCGTGGAGCGGGAGGGGAGTGCGGTGTCGGACGTAGGGCGGCTGATCGCCGGACGGTACCGGCTGGCCGAGCAGATCGGTCGCGGCGGCATGGGTACGGTCTGGCGCGCCGAGGACGAACTGCTGGGCCGTCAGGTGGCCGTCAAGCAGCTGCACGTCTCGCCGCACCTCACCGAGGAGGAACTGACGACGATGCACGAGCGCACCCGCCGCGAGGCGCGGAGCGCGGCGCGCATCACGCACCCCAATGTGGTCGTCGTCCACGACGTCGTGGACGACGAGGGACTGCCGTGCATCGTCATGGAGTACGTGCCGTCCACGACCCTGGGCGACCTGCTCAAGGAGGGCGGAACGCTCTCCCCCGACGAGACCGCCCGCGTCGGCCGCGGCATGATCGCCGCCCTGCGCGCCGCCCACGCGGCGGGCGTCCTGCACCGCGACGTCAAGCCCGGCAATGTGCTGCTCGGCAGCGACGGCCGGGTCGTGCTCACGGACTTCGGCATCGCCATGGCCACCGGCACCTCCACGCTCACCAAGACCGGCGAGGTCGTCGGCTCCATCGACTACATCGCCCCGGAGCGGGTGCGCGGCCGCAAGCCCGGCCCGGCGTCCGACCTGTGGGCGCTGGGCGCGACGCTCTATCAGGCGGTGGAGGGCCGGGCTCCGTTCCGTAAGCCGACGCCGATCGAGACCGGGTACGCGATCGCCGTGGACCCCCTGGACCCGCCGCGGCGGGCGGGCTCGCTGGCCCCGCTGATCGAGGCGCTGCTGGAGAAGGAGCCGGAGCGGCGGCCGTCGGCGGAGGAGACGGAACGGGCGCTGCGCGGCCCGGCGTCGGAGCCGGAGACGACGGTGTACCCGGTGCAGGGGCAGGACGGGGGTCGGACGACCACGACGACCATGGTCCTGACGACGAACCGGAGCCCGGCCCCGGAGACGCCTCCGGGGCCGCCTCCACGGCGGGACGCTCCCACACCGCAGCGGCCGAACCCCGTCCCCGATTTCCCTCCCGCCCAGCCGCCCAAGGGCTCCGGCGCCCGCAAGGCCCGGTGGACCGCCGTCGGGGCGGCGCTGGCGATCGTGGTGGTGGCGGGTGGCGTCTACGCGTGGAAGGCGGACGACGGCAGCCCCTCTGCCTCCGACTCGGTCCCCTCGGTCACGCCGTCCCCAGTCCCCGAGGGCTACCGCCTGGTGAAGGGCCTCGGCGTCTCCTTCCCCGTCCCCGACGCATGGAAGATCGACTCCGACTCGGATGGAAAGGTCGACGAAACCCAGGAGGTCCGCTACCTCGACCCCACCAAGATGGTCCAATTGTCGGTCAACGTCCTCGACTTCGCCTCCGACGACCAGGTCAAGCACTTCGAGGACGTCGAGGCCAGTCTGAAGAAGAACGTCCTCGCGTACGAGCGGACCCGCATGCAGGAGACCACCTTCCGCGGCATGCCCGCGGCGATCTGGGAGTTCCGGTTCAAGGGCCGCGCCCGCTGGTTCCGGGCGATCGACCTGGGCTTCGGCAACGAGGGCGACAAGGAGTACGCGATCTATCTGAGCGCGCCGGAAGACCAGTGGAGCCGGTACCGCCCGATCTTCGACAAGGTCCGCGACGGCATCCGGCTCCCCTGACCGGGGCCGCCCCCGGATGTGCCGTGCGTCAGGTGAAGAGTTGTGAGTTCTGGCGGCGGCGGCGCTTGCTCCAGACCGTGTCCAGGGACAGGTAGGGGGCACCGGCGAGGACCAGGGGCAGCCAGGCCATCAGGTAGGCCAGGTCGTTGCCGTAGTAGTACGGCTCCGTCTGCCAGCTCACCGTCAGCCACAGGCTCAGCGAGATCAGCGCGCCGCCGAGGGCCGCCAGGCGGGAGAGGAGCCCGAAGAGGGTGCCGAGGCCGACGGCCAGTTCTCCGTAGGCGATGACGTAGCCGAAGGTGCTCGGGGCGTTCAGGGCCTGGTCGACCATCCAGGGCACGGCCGACGTGTCGCGCACCTGGCTCATCAGCTGGCCGATCGAGCCCGCGCCACTGTCGGCGAGGAACGCCGAATCGGTGAGCTTGTCGATCCCGGCGTACACGAACGTGACGCCGAGGAAGATCCGCAACGGCAGCAGCGCATAGCGGGCTGCCATCTCCCGCACTCCGCCCGTCGGCGGGCCGCCTATGCCGCTCACGACGTTCACACTGCCCGCGTCTCCCGCGGGGCCCCCTCCGACCGTTCGGTCCGCATGCCTCATGACGCCCGCCTCTCCCATTGCGCAGTCATCAAAACCATACGGAGGGAATGGGGTTCCGACTCAGTCCAGGGGGGGTCCGACTCAGTCCAGTACGTCGATCTGGTAGCGGTTCGTCTCCGCCCCCGACGCCGTCACCACCTGCACATCCACCCGGCCCGGCTCCACGTCCACCGGCACCGGAACGGTCAGCGCCGTATCGGTCGGGTTGCTGAAGCCGCCCGCCACCGGCACCAGCGGGACGTGGACGTGGACGGCGCCGATGCGGACGACCATCCGGGCCAGCCGGTCGGGGTCCCCCGCGCCCGGCGGGACGAAGCCGTTGCCGCGGATCTCGATGTCGTCGCCGGTGCGGATCGGGGCGTCGCGGTCGATGCCGCCCTCCTCGGGGCGGACCCGGACGACGGACAGCACGGTCGGGCGGCCGCCCTCCGCGTACTTGCCGGTGAGGTACATCAGGACGGAGACGACGGCGAGCAGCACCAGCCCCCAGGGCAGCTCCGGCAGCCGCCACGGTTCGCGGGCGAGGCGGACGGCGGCGAAGGTGAGGGCGACCGCGTGGACGACGACGTACTGGACGTCGGCGAAGCTGCCGCGGCCCGCGTCGTCCGTGAGGAGGTCGGCGGCGCGCGGGCGGACCGCGCGGACCTTCTGGAGCCGCTGCGCCCGTACCCGGGCCGCGACGACGAGCCGGGCGAGCACCGCGGCCACGCAGGTCAGCGCGGCGACCGTGAGCAGCCCGGCGGCGTGCCCGAGGGACAGCCCACCGGCGATCCGGTCCCGGTCGCCGGGGTCGACGGCCAGCTCGACGGCCAGGACGAGCACCGAGAAGACGGCGAGCAGCAGCCAGGCGGCGGCGAGGGAGCGGGAGGTGGACATCCGGTTGTCCTCGCCGACGAGCGGCGCGAGCGGGCCGCCGTTGCCGTAGTGCAGCCGCGCGGTGAGGGTCAGCAGCGCCCCGGTGACGAGGGCGGCGGTGAGCCCGGCGGTGCGGGCGACCGACCAGCCGGTGCCGAGCGCCGTCGCCAACTGCCCGATCAGCAGCGCCCCGACCGCGCCCCAGACCACCAGCAGGGTGCGCCGCCACACCGCGTCGCGCCATGCGGTGCTCTCGGCCTGGCCGCAGTCGAGGACCGTACGGGCCGCGTGGGCGAGTTCGTCCGACACCCACTGCCGGGACGCCCCCGCGGAGTGCGCGAGAGCCGCCGGAAGGCCCTCCCCGGCCGCGAAACGCTCCCGCATGGCCACGAACGCGGCCACCGCCCGCCGGTGACCCTCGCGGGCGCCCTGCGGGCACTCACAGCCCGCCGGGCCGTGGTCCGCGTGGCCGTGGCCGCCGGGTCCGCCCGCCGCCTTCACTTTCGCCTTCGTGGCGTCTTTCGTCGTGTCCACCGCCACGAGGTCTCACCGCTCCGTCGTTCACTCGTTCTGTACGCCCAACTGACATGTGTTGAGGGAGGATTGTGCCGCACCGCGAGGGGTCTCAGTTGAGCAGGTCCGGCTCACCGCGCGTGATCTGGAGATACAGAGGCTGATAGTTGATCCACGCCACAAGATCGCTTCCGAGCTGCTCACGGGTCTGCACGGCGCTCCGGTGATCGATGAGCACCGGCTTCCCCGCCGCCTTCGCCAACAGCTGCGCCTGGCACGCGCGCTCCATCGTGATGAACCACCAAGCGGCCGCGTCGACCGAGTCCCCGACGGTCAGCAGACCGCGATTGCGCAGGATGAGGGCCTTGTACGCACCGAGCGCGGACGCGATCCGGCGGCCTTCCTCCTCGTCCACGACGACGCCGGTGCTGCTGTCGTAGACCCCGTGGTCCTCGAAGAAGGCGCACACGTCCTGGGTGATCGGCTCCAGCAGCTCACCGAGCGCGGACAGGGCGCGGCCGTGGACGGAACGGGTGTGGGCGACCGCCACCACATCCGGTCGGGCCCGATGCACGGAAGAGTGAACGACGAAGGCCGCCTGGTTGACGTGGTAGCGCCCGTCGACCACCTGGCCCGCCTCGTTGACGAGGATCAGGTCGCTCACGGTGATGTGGGCGAAGGGCATGCCGAAGGGGTTCACCCAGAAGTGGTCGGTGAACTCCGGGTCGCGCACGGTGATGTGCCCCGCGACCCCCTCCTCGTACCCGTACCGCCCGAAGATCCGCAGCGCCGCCGCCAGCCGCTCCTTGCGGTACCGCCGCTCGTCGGCCGGGGAGGCGTGGGTGGGCGGCATCGTGATGTGCAGCTGGTCGGTCGGTATCGGCTCGGGGTTCGGCCGCGGTATCGGCATCGTCATCGGCAGCTCCCTCCTCGGGACCTTCAAGGCTCCGAGGCGGAAGCTACCTCTGGGTATCGCCGGAGGCCAGGGGCGGGGCCTCTTACAGCTGGTCGATCTCGGTGAGGTCGATGTCGACAGTGAAGGGGACGGTGAGCTTGAGGTGGTTGTGGTGGAGGCCGGTATGCCGGTAGGTGCGCGTTTCGGTGTCGAGTTCGAAGACGTGGACCACGGGGAGGGCATCCGTGTTCGTCATCTCGACGCGCCAGAAGTGCGGGATACCCGCGTTGGCGTACTTATGCGGCTTGGTGTCGTGGTCACGGGCCTCGGACTCGGGCGAGACGACCTCGACGGCGAGGATCACATCGTTGACCTGGTAGTAGGTCTGCTCACCACTCCGCACGGACGCGGCGCGTACGACCGTGATGTCGGGCTCCGGGCCATTGCGTTTGTCGATCACCACGGTCATCTCCCGCCGGATCCTGTACTCCGGGGGTACGGTCCGGCGCAGCCCGCTCACCAGCAGATCAATCACCACGCTGTGAAAAGCGCGCTGCGGACTCACGAAGACGAGACTCCCGTCGATCAACTCGGTGTGCGGCGGGAGATCAGGCAGACTCAGCAAATCGTCCACGGTGTAGCCATCCAGCGGCGGCACAGGCCACGAGGTGGTGTGCACCGGCTCAGCGGTCATGGTTCCTCCCATGGACGGGATTCTTGGCCGTAGGGCCAGCGTACTCAGCGCAAACGGCGACGCCGCCGCCCAAACGTATGAGCGACGGCGTCGGCGTTGACGATCAGATGAAGATCATTCCCACTCGATGGTGCCGGGCGGCTTGCTGGTGATGTCCAGGACCACCCGGTTGACCTCGTCCACCTCGTTGGTGATGCGGGTCGAGATCCGCGACAGCACGTCGTACGGGAGGCGCGACCAGTCGGCCGTCATGGCGTCCTCGGAGGAGACCGGGCGCAGCACGATGGGGTGGCCGTAGGTGCGGCCGTCGCCCTGGACGCCGACCGAGCGGACGTCGGCGAGCAGGACCACCGGGCACTGCCAGATCTCGCGGTCCAGACCAGCGGCGGTCAGCTCCTCGCGGGCGATCGCGTCGGCCTCGCGGAGCAGGTCCAGGCGGTCCTTGGTGACCTCGCCGATGATGCGGATGCCGAGGCCCGGGCCCGGGAAGGGCTGGCGGTGGACGATGTCCTCCGGGAGGCCCAGCTCCTGGCCGACGTTCCGCACCTCGTCCTTGAAGAGCCGGCGCAGCGGCTCGACCAGCTGGAACTCGATGTCGTCGGGCAGCCCGCCCACGTTGTGGTGGGACTTGATGTTGGCGGTGCCGGTGCCGCCGCCGGACTCCACCACATCCGGGTAGAGGGTGCCCTGGACCAGGAACTCCACGGCCTCACCGGCCGCGCCCGCCTCGGCCACCAGCTCGGCCTGGGCCTGCTCGAAGACCCGGATGAACTCCCGGCCGATGATCTTCCGCTTCTCCTCGGGGTCGGAGACCCCGGCGAGCGCGTCCAGGAAGCGCTGCTCCGCCTCGACGACCTTCAGCTGGACGCCGGTGGCCGCCACGAAGTCCTTCTCGACCTGCTCGGACTCGCCCTTGCGCATCAGCCCGTGGTCGACGTACACGCAGGTGAGCTGGTCGCCGATGGCCTTCTGGACGAGGGCGGCGGCGACGGCGGAGTCCACCCCGCCGGACAGCCCGCAGATCGCGCGCTTGGTGCCGACCTGCTCGCGGATGGCCGCCACCGACTCCTCGACCACGTTGGAGGTGGTCCAGGTGGGCTTCAGGCCCGCGCCCCGGTACAGGAAGTGCTCCAGGACCTGCTGGCCGTGGGTGGAGTGCATCACCTCGGGGTGGTGCTGTACGCCGTACAGCTTGCGCTCGTCGCATTCGAACGCCGCGACCGGCACCTGGTCGGTGGACGCCGTGACGGTGAAGCCCTCCGGCGCGGCCGAGCAGGCGTCGCCGTGCGACATCCACACCTGCTGCTGCTCGGGGGTGCCCGCGAAGAGCGTCGAGCCCGGCTTGGACACGGACAGATCGGTGCGGCCGTACTCGCGCGCCCCGGTGTTGTCGACGGTGCCGCCGAGCGTGACGGCCATCAGCTGGAAGCCGTAGCACATGCCGAAGACGGGGATCCCGGCCTCGAAGAGCGCACGGTCGAGCCTGGGCGCTCCCTCGGCGTAGACCGACGACGGCCCGCCGGAGAGGATGATCGCCTTCGGGTTCTTGGCGAGCATCTCCGCCACCGGCATGGTGGACGGGACGATCTCGCTGTAGACCCGGGCCTCACGGACCCGTCGGGCGATGAGCTGGGCGTACTGCGCGCCGAAGTCGACGACCAGAACGGTGTCGGGGGCGGCAGCAGGGGACGCTGATGGCACTTCGGCGGCCTTCCGGCGGTGGAACTAGAGGGTTGGACTTTCGATTCTAACCAGCCCATAATCAGCCTCATGTCCACGCGCATGACCTTCGTCTTTACCTATGGCACCGGCCCGTCCGGCTGCCATGGTCGTGCTGCTTGAACTACTGACAAGCGACTTCCCAGGCGCCCCGGGCCGGTCAAGGCCCGGGGCGCTGGTGCGTATGGCTTCGGGTCTCCCCCGGTTCCGGGTCCCTCTTACCGAGTCCTCGAGAGACCAGGAGATACGGATATGAGCACCACCACCTCTGATGCGACCACCACCTCTGATGTGATCGGTTCCGCGCGGGAGCGGATCGACGCCCTCGACGGGCGCATCCTCGATCTCATCCGGGAACGGATGGCGGTCTCGGCCTCCATCCAGGAGGCGCGCATCGCGGCGGGCGGGCGGCGCGTGCACCTCTCCCGCGAGATGGAGATCCTCGACCGCTACCGCCAGAGGCTCGGCAAGCCCGGCACCACCCTCGCCATGACGCTGCTGGAGCTGTGCCGCGGTCGGGCCTGACGCCCCGGGTCCCGCTCCCCGTCACCCGTACGGCGGGTGACCGGCTCGTGAACGGGCTCGTTGAGCCCGGTGCCGCGTCGGCGAGGTGACCGGTCGGCAGGGGACAGCAGCCCGGTCACCATCCACAGGGCGGTCGGTCCCGGGGACGCCTGGGACCGACCGTATCCAGTCGAAACGGTTGCGCCCGGAGCGCCGCATCCACCACGATGCAGTGAGGGAAAACACCCCGGGCCAGCACCCGTCATTGGTCCGACCACGGTCTGATCACGAGTCCGGCCGCGCGGGCGTACGCCCCTGACGCGCCTTCCTCCTCCCCCCATTGATCCCCCCTCCTGCATCCTCACCGATCCACACCCCGAGCCCGCGGCGCAACCCCCCGGCGCCGCTCCTTCAGCACCGGCGCTGCCCTGACGCCGGTGCTGACCGCCTAGGGCCCCGGGTCGCCCGCCACGGTCGGACGCCCCGGGGCCCTACGCCTGCTCCGGCTCATGCCTTCTGAGGCTTCTGCGGATTCTGTGACCATTCTGTGAGCAACGGTGAAGGCAACCTTTCGGCCATATGGATGGTCATGTACGTGCAAACCGAACGCACGGCCATTCCGCGCCCCACCGCGACGGCCTTCCAGAAGAGGTCTTCATGAAGATTCGCCGCACGCTGGTGGCCGCCGTAGCCACGGCCGCCATAGCCCCCGCCGCGCTGCTCGCCGCGCCCGCCGCCTTCGCCGAATCCGACCCGTCGCCTGCCCCGTCGGCCACCGCGCCGGGCGACGAGGAGTCGATCCCGCCGTCGGATGAGCCCACCGACGAGCCCACGTCCGGCCCCACCGGCGGGCCCTCCGGTGAGCCCACCGACGAGCCGACGGACGAGCCGACCGACGAGCCCACGGATGAGCCGACGGACGAGCCGACCGACGAGCCGACCGACGAGCCCACGGACGAGCCCACCGACGAGCCGACCACCGAGCCCACGGCGACGCCCACGGACATCCCGACCGACCCGACCTGCGAGGAGGCGTCCGAGGAGGCCGCCGTCACCACCGAGCTGCGCGGGCTGCCCAGCAAGGTCGTGGCCGGTTCCGGCTGGGTGCCGTTCACCTTCCGCACCACCAACACCTCCGACAAGGCGATGAAGTCGGTGGACGCGTACGTGAAGATGTACGCCGTCAGCAAGGACGAGTTGGAGGACGTCTCCAAGCTCCTCACCGTGCAGTCGTACGACGAGGACAGCGGCAGCTGGAAGTCCATCAGCGACGAGGCGGGCTACTTCGGCTCGATCGGCGAGCTGAAGCCCGGCGAGTACGCCGACGCCAAGCTGCGGCTGAAGGTCGACGCCAAGACCCCCGGCAGCTACGGCTTCGGCTTCGCGATCGGCGCGTACCACAACGAGGACGACGTCTGCGGCTACTCCGAGGCCATGGAGTACGACTTCGACGTCCTGGTCGCGGGCAGCAAGCCGGGGCCGATCGACGACGCCGAGGGCAAGCCGGGGGACAAGGGCAACCGGCCCGCGCCGAAGGGGGGCGCCGAGCTGAGTGAGCTGCCGGTGTCCGGGGCGTTGGCCAACACCGGGTCGTCGTCCGCGCTGCCGATGATCGGGCTCATCGGTGGGGTGGCCATGGCTGTGGGTGGCGGGGCCGTGTTCGTTGTACGGAAGCGTCGGGTTTCGGCCTGAGCGTAAGTCGTAGGATCACCCCGGGGCGGGGTGACCCTACGGGGTCTCGTTGTCTGGTGCGGGCCGGTGGGTGGCGTTGTGCCCACCCGTTCCTCCCCCAGCTACCGCTGGGAGGTGCCCCCGGGGGAACGATTGCCCACAACGAGTCAGGGCGGCGGCAGCCTCAAGGCTGCGTAAGCCGTCTTCGGGACTGCCGGGAGCATCGGCAGGACCGGGGCGATCCGGACGTACGGCTCGCCTGGGGCTGGGCGGGGGTCCTGGTCGTTTTTGTTGGGCCACAGGGACATCGCCCGTTCCGCCTGTGCCGTGATGGTCAGGGACGGGTTCACGCCCAGGTTGGCCGAGACGGCGGCGCCGTCCACCACGCAGATCCCCGGGTGTCCGTACAGCCGGTGGTACGGGTCGATCACGCCCTCCTCCGCCGACGCCCCGATCGGGCAGCCGCCCAGGAAGTGGGCGGTCAGCGGGGTGCCCATCAGCTCGCCGACGTTGCTGCCCGGGAATCCGTTGATCGACTCGGCGAGGTGACGGGCCGCCGCCGCGCCCTCGGGGATGTGGTCCGGGTTGGGCGTGCCGTGGCCCTGGCGGGCGGTCAGCAGCCCCTTGCCCAGGCCCTTCGACTTGCGGTACGTGGTCAGCGAGTTGTCGTGGGTCTGCATGACCAGGCCGATGATGGTGCGCTCGGACCAGCGCCGGTTGGACAGGGAGCGCGCGGCGAGCGTCGGATGGCGGAGGTTGGCCGCGAGGAAGCGCAGCCAGCTCGGGCCGCGGCCCTCCGGGATCTGGAGGACGGACATCATGCCCATCGCGTTGGAGCCCTTGCCGTAGCGGACGGGCTCGATGTGGGTGTTCTCGTCCGGGTGGATGGACGAGGTGATCGCGACGCCACGGCTGAAGTCGGGCCGCTCCCCGCGCCGGGCGCGGTAGCGGCGGTCGGTGGTCTGGGCGCCGACCAGGGCCTCGGAGTTGGTGCGGGTGAGCATCCCGAGCCGGTCCGACAGCCGCGGCAGCAGGCCCCGGTCGCGCATCGTGTGCAGCAGGGTCTGGGTGCCGTACGTACCGGCGGCGAGGACGACGTACCGCGCGCGCAGCGTCTTCGGCTTGCCCTTGCGGCGGTTCGCGGTCGGGACGGCGGTGACGTGGTAGCCGCCGTCCGGGGCGTCGCACAGGGCGACCACGGTCGTCATGGGGTGGATGACGGCACCGGCCCGTTCGGCGAGGTAGAGGTAGTTCTCGTTGAGGGTGTTCTTGGCGCCGCGGCGGCAGCCGGTCATGCACTCCCCGCACTGGGTGCACGCCCGGCGGGCCGGGCCCGCGCCGCCGAAGTACGGATCCGGGACGACCTCCCCCGGCGCGGCCTTCGCCGACCCGTCGGAGTCCTCGCCGTCCCCGAAGAAGACGCCGACGGGCGCCATGTGGAACGTGTCGCCCACGCCCATCTTCTCGGCGGCCGCCTTGAGGTGGACGTCGGAGGGGGTCATCGTCCGGTTGAGGCGGGCGCCGAGCATCCGCCGCGCCTGGTCGTAGTACGGCTTCAGCTCCTCCTGCCAGTCGGTGATGCCGCCCCACTGCGGGTCCCGGAAGAACGGCTCGGGCGGTACGTACAGCGTGTTGGCGTAATTGAGCGAACCGCCCCCGACCCCGGCGCCCGCCAGCACCATCACCTTGCCGAGGAGATGGATGCGCTGGATGCCGAAGAGGCCGAGGGCCGGGGCCCAGAGGTAGTTGCGGAGGTCCCAGGAGTTCTTGGGCAGGGTCTCGGGCGTGAAGCGGCGGCCCGCCTCCAGGACGCCGACCCGGTAGCCCTTCTCGGTCAGCCGGAGGGCCGAGACGGCTCCCCCGAACCCCGACCCGACGACGATGACGTCGTAGTCGTAGCCGTCGTCCTGAGTGTCATCGGCGCGCTTGTCCCCTGACACGGGTACCTCCCGTTCGTTGCGTACCGGTCAGCGCAGCCGCAGTGCCTTCATCGCGCGCAGGCTGCGGCTCATGAAGTCCGCGTACTTCTCGTCCGTCAGGCCGAAGGACGGGCCGAGCGGCATCAGCCGCTGCTGGGCGACCGTCTGCGCCTCGGTGTACTTGAGGATGCCCTCCGAGCCGTGGCGGCGGCCGAGACCGGAGTCGCCCATGCCGCCCATGGGGGACGCGACGCTGCCGTAGGCGGCGGCGTACGCCTCGTTGACGTTGACGGTGCCCGCGCGCAGCCGGGCGGCGACCGCGCGGGCGCGCCGGCCGTCCTGGGACCAGACGCTGGCGTTCAGGCCGTACGGGGTGGCGTTGGCGAGGTCGACCGCCTCGTCCTCGTCGGAGAAGCGGTAGATGGACACGACTGGGCCGAAGGTCTCCTCGGTGCACACCGCCATCGGCGCCTCCACGCCGTCCAGGATCGTCGGCTCGTAGAAGTACGGGCCGATGTCCGGGCGGGGGCGGCCGCCCGCGATGACCGTGGCGCCCTTGGCGACGGCCTCTTCCACGTGGCGGGTGACGGTTTCCAGCTGGCGTTCGGAGACGAGGGAGCCCATCTCGGCGCCGTAGGCGAGGGCCGAGCCGAGCCGCATGGCCTTCGTACGGGCCGCGAACCGCTCGATGAAGTCGCCCGCGACCGACTCGTGGACGTACAGCCGCTCGATCGAGATGCACAGCTGCCCCGCGGAGGCGAAGCACGCGCGGACCGCGCCCTCGGCCGCCCGGTCGAGGTCGGCGTCGCGCAGCACCAGCATCGCGTTCTTGCCGCCGAGTTCGAGCGAGCAGCCCACCAGGCGGGCGGCGGCGGCCTGGGCCACGCCGCGGCCGGTGCGGGTGGAGCCGGTGAACGAGACGTAGTCGGCGTGCTCGACCACGGCCGGGCCGACCACCGGGCCGTCCCCGACCACGATCTGCCACACCCCGGGAGGCATTCCGGCCTCCAGCATCAGTTCGCGCGCCCACAGGGCGGTCAGCACGGTCTCCGTGTCCGGCTTCATGACGACCGCGTTGCCCGCGACGAAGGCGGGTATCGCGTCCCCGACCGACAGCTCCAGCGGATAGTTCCACGGCACGATCTGGCCGACGACGCCGCGCGGCTGGCGCAGCTCGGTGACCTTGGTCAGCGTGGGGACGACGCCCACGTGGGACTTGGGACGCAGATAGCTGTGCGCCTTGCGGCCGTAGTGGCGGGCGGCCACGACGACGCCCTGGATCTCCTCGTGGGCGTGCAGCCGGGTCTTGCCGGTCTCCAGCTGGATGAGGTCCATGACCTCCGACTGGCGGCGCAGCAGCAGGTCGTGGAAGCGCAGGAAGATGGCGGCGCGGGTGCGCACCGGGGTGGCGGCCCACGCCCGCTGGGCCGCGCGGGCCTGCTCGAAGGCGGTGGCGACGTCCTCGGGGGTGGACTCGGGCAGCCCGGAGGCCAGGACCTCCCCGGTGAACGGGGTGTGGTTGACGGTGCTGCCGCTGCCCACGACACCCCGGGCGAGCCGGGCGACCAGCTCGGGGGTGACGACGTCGGCGGCGGTCCGGGTGCCCCGGGCGGCGACCGGGTTTCCGTCGGCGGGGGCCTCCGGCGCCGGTGTTGCCCGGTCCTGTGCGCTGTCCTGCGAGTCGGTCATGGGGGCGAGCGTAGGCCCCGGCCGGGGGATTTGGGTACCCGGCGGTAACTATTTGTGGGCCGCGTTCAGATGCCCTCGATCTTCAGGTTCTTCACGACGTTCTCGTACAGCTCGTCCCCGGTCGCCCGGGCGTCGCCCCTCGCGGGCATCGTCACGGTCAGCTGCCAGGCGACGTGATCGTCGCTGACGTAGATGTGATCGCGGTTCAGGTAGAGGATGCGGTTCTCGTCGCTGCTGGTGCCGGGCTCGTAGTAGGTGGTGTTCAGGTCCTTCGCCGGTTTGCCCTGCTGCCGCGTCGCCTTCACCGTGCCGCTGCTCGCCTCCTCCATCGTCGACAGGGCACCGCTCTTGTAGTACGCGACGGTCTCCCCGGCCACGCCCGCGGCGTCCGTGATCTTCCGCTCCGGGTCGGACACCAGCCTGGTGAGGGTAATGGTGTAGACGCCGCTGGGGTCGCCGAAGGTGACGCTCGGCGCGTTCTCGTCGCTGTCGTCCTGCACCCGCTTGTACGCGCTCGGCACCGCCAGCGAGGCGGCCACCACATCGCGCTCCTCGCGGACCGTCCAGCCGGACGGCAGGGGGCTCTCGCTCGCGAACGGCTGGGCGAAGACCAGCACGAACACGGACGCGATCACCACGAGGGCGGCGCCCAGACCGAACTGCGCCTTGCGGTTCTTGTGCAGGATGGGCGGTACGAAACGGCTGCCGCCCTGGGGCCCGCCGCTCTGCGCCGCGCCGCCCTGCGTCGCCGGGCCGCCGCCGTATCCGCCCGCCGTGAGCACCGTCGGAACCGGCTGCTGCACCGGCCGTACGACCGACTCCAGCGCCTCCCGCGTCTCGGCCGCCGACGGGCGCATCGCCGGATCCTTGAGCAGCAGCCGCATGGTGATGGAGCCGAGCGCGTCCGGGGCGCGCGCGGGCCGCTGAGGTTCGGCCGACAGCACGGCCTGGAGCGTCGCGGGCGTGTGCGAACGGCGGAACGGGGACATGCCCTCGACCGCCGCGTACAGCACGACGCCCAGCGACCACAGGTCCGACGCCGGGCCCGGCCGCTGCCCCAGCACCCGCTCGGGCGAGATGAATTCGGGCGAGCCGACGAAGCCGCCGGTCTCGGTCAGCCCCTGCTCGCCCTCGACCTGCGCGATGCCGAAGTCGGTGAGGACCACCCGGTCGCCCCGGCCGAGCAGCACGTTGTCCGGCTTGACGTCACGGTGCAGCACACCCGCCGCGTGCGCGGCCGACAGCGCGCCCAGCACGGCGAGCCCGATCCGGGCCGCCTCGCGCGGATCGAGCGTGCCCTCCGCCAGCCGGTCGGCCAGCGAATCGCCGCGCACCAGCTCCATGACGATCCAGGGGCGGCCGTCCTCGACCACCACGTCGTGGACGGTGACGACGGAGGGGTGGTCGATCCGGGCCGCGGCGCGCGCCTCGCGCTCCATCCGCTGGTAGACGGTCTGCCGCTCGCGATCCGGCAGATGGTCGGGCACGCGCGGCTCCTTGACCGCGACCTCGCGGTCCACGATCTGGTCGTGCGCCTTCCAGACGGTGCCCATGCCGCCGTGGCCGAGGCGCCCGAGGAGCCGGTAGCGGCCACCGATGAGCCGCCCCGATTCGGGGCTGTGGTGCGCGCTGTGCGCTGAGCGCGGGTCGCGTGGGTCGTACGGTGCGGCAGCGGGGCGCTGCCCGGAAGCCTGCGTGGGCTCGTACGCACCGGGCCCCGCCGCCTGTCGCGGCGGCGCGGGCGGCACCGCCTGCCGCGGTGCCTGCTGCGGCGGTGCCTGTGGCGCCGCCTGCTGCTGCGGCGGCCGCAGATCGTAGCTGCTGGGCTCGTTCGCCCGTCCCCCGTCGTTCGTCATGCGCAAATCATTACCCGGTCGGCAGTGAACACCGCCACCCGCCGATGGGCTGCGGGGACGCCTCGTGACAAAGCCGTTGCGACCGGGGTCAGCCCGAGGCGCCGGTCCGGGTGAACGTGGCGACGGCCGTATCGAAGTAACGTTTCCCCTCGACCTTCTTCTCCACCGGGACGGAAAGCCACAGGTCGTACATCTTGCCGCCCTCGTTCCAACTCAGATCGAAGGTCTGCCGCGAGCCGCCGTCATCGGCCGAACCGTCCCAGACGAACGCCCACAGCGCCGCCGGTTGCCCGTTCTGCGTGGTCCGGATGACCTGCCCGTTGCGGTAGCCCGGGTAGTCGCTCGGCCCCTGGGCGTCCGCCTCCCGGCTCACCGCCAGCGGGCCCCTCGGGTCCGGCTCCTGGGGGTGGATGCCGATACGGAACTCCAGGCCGGGCGAGTTGTAGTAGACCCGGGGCGACTTGTCCTGGCGGGCGAAGCCCTCCGGCACGGCGAGCGAGAACCCGGCCGGGTCATGGACCAGCTCGTATCCCTCGGGCACCCCGCCTGACGGGCTCGCGCCCGGCTCGGGGGACGTGGACGCCGTCGGACCGGTGGACGCCTTCGGGTCCTGGGACGCCTTCGGGGAGGCCGTCGTCCGGTCCGTTTCCCGCGCGGCTGGTTCCGCGTTCGTGTCCTTGCCGGTGTCCTTCTCCGCGACCTGCGCCGCGCCGCCGTCACCGGCCGTCGTGCCCTTGCCGCCGTCGTCCATCAGCGCCATCGTGCCCGCGCCCAGCCCGGCGAGGGCCACGACCGCGGCGACGGCCATCAGCACCGTACGGCGCTTGGGGGCACGCTTGTCGGGGACGGTCGGGGCGACCGGAGTGACCGGGGCGACCGGGGTGCCCGCCGGGGCCGCGAGCGGCGTGCCCGCCTGCGTCGGGGTGCGCTCCACGCGGAACCCCGAGGTGTCCCCCGAGCCCAGGTACGTGCGCAGCGTCCGCGTCGCCTCGTCGGCGGTCAGCCGCGTCTCCGTATCGCGACGCAACAGCCCCTCGATGAGCGGCCGCAGCGGACCGGCGGCCTCGGGTACGTGGATGTCGTCGTAGACGACGGCGTGCAGCACCCCCGCCACGGAGTCCCGGTGGAACGGCGACGCGCCGCTCACCAGCGTGCACAGCAGCACGCCGAGCGACCACAGATCCGACTCGGGCCCGGTACGGCGCCCCGACATCCGCTCCGGCGCCGTGTACTCCGGCGAGCCCACGAACGCACCGGTCTCGGTGAGCGTCGTCGCCCCGTCGACCTGCGCGATCCCGAAGTCCGTCAGCACGACCCGCTCGGTGCCCGCCTCGACCAGCACGTTCGCCGGTTTGATGTCCCGGTGCAGCACCCCGCGCGCATGCGCCACCCGCAGCGCGTCCAGCAGCGCCGCCGCCACCCGGCCCGCCTCGTGCGGGGCGAGCGGGCCCTGCGCGCCCAGCCGGTCGGCGAGCGAGGCGCCGTCGACCAGTTCCATGACGATCCACGGATGGCCGTCCTGCTCCACGACGTCGTGCAGGACGATCACGTTGGGGTGCTTGATCTGCGCGACCGTACGGGCCTCGCGCAGCGCGCGCTCGCCCCGCAGCCGGTTGTCGGGCCCGGAGCCCTCGTCCACGTGGAGTTCCTTGACCGCGACATCGCGGCCCAGCAATTCGTCGACGGCCCGCCAGACCGTGCCCATGCCGCCGCGGCCGAGCCGCGAGACCAGCCGATAGCGCCCGGCCAGCAGGCCGGTGATTCCCCCGGAGTTACCCATGGGCTCATCTTGCCTCACGGCTTCGGCGGCCCTTCCCCCCGGTAGGCGCCTCCGGCGCCTAGTGGGATGAGCCGCGCGCCGGGGGAACGCGAGCGTGCGCGCTCGCCCTTGGGGGCGATTGAGCGGAGCGGGCGGATCGGGGATCGTGGAGCGTGCCGATGTTACAGGGGCGGACCGCGGCCGCCCCGCATCGACCAGCGAACCGAGCCTCGAAAAAAGGGGAGCCGCCCCGCGGCGGGGGTCCACGGGGCGGCGGTTCAGGGGGCGGCGGCTGATGAGGCGCGTCAGCTGGTGGCGGGGACCTTCCAGGTGCGGGAGGCGGTCAGCAGCTTGCGCAGCGCGGGGTCTTTCACCGCGCGCGTGGTGTCCGCGGCCTTGGCCGTGACGGTGTGGGGCCTGCCGTCGGACGGGACGCCGAGCGACGCGGGGGTGACGGTCTTCTTGCCGCGGGCCGCGGTGACTTCGCCCCCGTCCACGTACCACCGCAGCGAGGCGGCCTTCGGCACGCTCACCTTGAGGCTCGCCGCCCGGGCGACCTGGGCGCCGGTGCGGGTGCGGCTGCTGAGCACGCTGGCGTGGCGGTAGAAGCCCGCGATCATCGCCTCGCGCCCGGGGAGGCTGTACTTGTGGCCGAGCGTGCGCATGATCGAGTTCTCGGTGGGTCGGTTGAGGCCCTTGGGGTAGTAGCGGCTGCCCTCGTACGCGCCGACCGTGCCGCCGTCCGGTGAGGTCTGGCCGATCCAGCGGTACCACTTCCGCTTCTCCGCGGTGAGCCGGGCGGCGGTCAGCTTGGTGGCGTTGGGCTCGTCGGGTTCGGCGCCGGTGTAGGTGCCGTTCGGGGCGTACACGTACTCGTCGGCGAGGCCGCCGAGCGAGTGGCCGGTCTCGTGGACGGCGACCTGGTCGGAGTCGGGGTGGTCGGAGGAGGCGGTGGCGATGCCGTCGTAGCCGGCGCCGGAGCTGACCGTGTAGCCCGCGCCGCCGTACTTGGCGGAGTTGGACAGCACGACCACCAGGTCGGCCTCCGGCGCCTTCGCGGCGTACGACGCGACCTTGCCGGTGTCGACGCACAGCAGCCGCTCGGTGCCGTCGCACCAGAAGTAGGAGTCGAGGGCGGTGTCCTTGACGACGCCCTTGGACGGATCGCCGGAGACGCCGGACTGGTTGGAGACGGCGTCCACGGACCAGACGTTGAAGAGGCTCCGGTAGGCGGCGTACGGCTCGACGGCGGAGATCTGCGCCCATTTGGAGCGCACGTCGGCGTGGAAGTCGTCCTGCTGGGCGGCGGTGTAGCCGTCGCCGACGAAGACGACGTCGACCTTGTCGGCCGACGGGCCGTTCTCGATGACGGAGCCGACCTCGCCGTCGGCGGCCGTTTCGGCGGCGGAGAGCGCGCGGTCGCCGCGGGTGAGCCGGGCGGGGGTGGCGGCCGGGACCTCGGTGTGCCGGGGGTGGGCGCCGGGGCCGGTGAAGTACTCCACCTCATGGGTGCGCTCGGCCCGCCCGGAAGCGGCGGACGCCGAAGGAACAGCGGCGGACGCCGAAGGAGCGGCAGCAGACGCCGAAGGCGCGGCGGACGCGGCGGTCGCGGCGGCGCTCATGGCCGCGGCGAACGCCGCTGTCAGCGCCACACCTCCGGCGACGACAGCGGAGCGTAAGGGTCTGTGGCGGCGTCGCCATATCCCTCTGCGCACGGGGGCTCCCGACGTGTGCTCCGTAAGCGGGCTGTTAAACACGATTAATTCGCGGCTCAACCTAGGGCCAAAGGAAGTCCCAAGCAACGGGAACTAGGGAAATCGCTAAAGAAATCGACCATCGGGCCCTATACCCGGGCTCATGCCCCCGGCCGGGGTGACGTTTCGTCACGCGGCCACCCCGTCACCCGTCACGCCGCTTCGTCCCGGGCGAGCGCCAGCAGCCGGTCCATGACCCGGCGGCCGCCCGCCCGTACCCCGTCGTGCTCGAACTCGTCCGTCACCCAGGTCCGCAGCCCCCGGATCGCGCGGGCGGTGGCCAGCGCGTGCGCGGTGTCCACGTACAGGTCGTCGTGGTAGATCGCGGCGGCCACGGGGACGGTGTTGCGGGCGAGCCGCTCCGGATCGTACAGCGGGCCCCAGCCGGTGCGTTCGGCGAGGAGTTCGGCGGTGCGGCGCAGCGGGCGCAGCGCGGCGTGGGTCTCCAGCATCCAGGGGTGGACGGTCTCTCCCGTCAGCAGGACGGGCCGGTCCTCGGCGACCGCCCGTACGGCGTCGAAGCGGGGGAACGCGTCCCGTACGCGGTGCGCGGACCAGGCGGTGGCGCGGCCGTCCTGGGCGTAGATGGACTCGTGGAGCAGGGTGTACAGGGGGCTTCCGGCGCGGGAGAGCACGGCGGCGACCTGCTCGGCGAACGCGTCGGCGAGGCGCGGTCCGGAGGCGGTCTCCACGAGGGCGTCCTCCAGGAGGTGGTGGAGGCGGTGCGATCCGTCGCCGGTGCCGAGCAGGATGCCGAGCTGCTGGAACGCCTCCGGGGTCAGCCGGGTGCCCTCCGGCAGCACCTCGTCGTGCGCGGCGAGGTGGCGGACGATGCGGCGGACGGTGTCCGCGTCGCCCGGGTAACGGTCGTAGTGGGCGAGGGTCTTGCGTTCCATCCGCGGATAGGCGGCCCGGTACACCTCGTCCGCGCCGGTGCCGAGCCCGGGCAGCCCGCCGGTGATGAGCACCGTGTCGAGCCCTTCGGGCGCGTACGACAGGTATGTGACGGCGCAGAAGCCGCCGAAGCTCTGGCCGAGGACGGTCCAGGGGCGGCCGCCGGTCAGCCGGGGCCGGATCAGCTCGCAGTCGCGGACGATCGCGTCGGCCCGGAAGTGGGCCAGGTAGTCGGCCTGCTGCTCGGGGGTGCCGCGCAACGGCAGGGTCTGCCGGGTGGCGGGCGTGGAGCGGCCGGTGCCGCGCTGGTCGAGGAGCAGCACCCGGTATTCGTCGAGCGCGCGGTCGAGCCAGCCGGAGCGGCCCACCGGGCGGTCGGCGCCGAAACCGGGCCCGCCCTGGAGGTAGAGCAGCCACGGCATCCGCTCGCGCTCGGCGTCCGATGTGCCCGCGGCGGCAACCTCTCGGCCGTAAAGCCGGATCCGCATCCCTTCAGGAGCCTTATGGTCGAGCGGTACGTCGAAGTGGTGGTCGGTGAGGAGCAGTCCCGGCTGACGGACGGTCGCCGTGGCGCCCGGCCCTTCCGGTGCTGTATCCATCGCCTGCTGCATCTTTTAATCCTCACGTAAATGGACTTAGCCCGGCGCTTAAGTTACCGCCGGGGAGAAGAGGGCACGGTGGCCGAAAAGAGCGCCGGAGACGGTCGGGCGGCGGGGGCGGAGGCTACGGCGGAGATCGGGCGCCGGGTGCTCAGGCTGCGCACGGAACGCGGATTCACCCAGCGGCAGCTGGCCGAACCGGCGTACACCGCGGCGTACGTCTCGACGCTGGAATCCGGGAAGGTCCGCCCCTCCGAGGTCGCCCTGCGCCACCTCGCCGACCGCCTCGGCGTCACGTACGAGGAGCTGGCCACCGGCCGTTCGCCGCAGGACGCCACCCGGCTGCGCGCCGGACTCACCGACGCCCGACGGACGCTGGCCACCGGCGACACCGAGGACGCGGCCGCCCGCTTCGCGGCGCTGGGCGCCGAGGCCGACCGGCTCGGCTTCGCCGACGAGCGGGCGGCGGCCCTGCTGGGGCTCGGCGACTGCGCCATGGAAACCGGCGAACTGACCACCGCCCGCGCCCACTTCGAGGCCGCCGAGAAGCTGCTCGCCGACGAACCGCTGCCGCGCCGCGTCCCGGCGATCCGCGGCCGCGCCGTGGCCCATCTGCTCGCGGGCGAACTGCGCTACTCCTGCTATCTGTTGGAGAGCGCCATCGACGAGCTGAACGCCTCCGGGCTGCACGACCCGAACGCCCTGCTGCTGCTCTACACCGCCTCCATCGCCCCGTACATGGACATGGGGGCGCACGCCCGTGCGGTGCGCGCCGCGGAACTCTCGCTCGCGCTGGCGCCCAGCGTGGACAACCCGGAACTGGTCGCCCAGATGCACCGCGGGGTGGCCCGCACCCTGATAGCGGAGGGCCGCACCGCGGAGGCCGACGCGTCGCTGGCCAAGGCGCAGGAGCTGTACGAACAGCTGCGGCTGCGCACCGACCTGGCGCACTGCCACTGGATGCGCGGCTACGTCCACGCGCAGGACGGCGACCTGGAGCGCGCGGAGACCGAACTGCGCATCGCCCGCGACATGCTGGCGTCCAAGCGGGCCGCGCTGTTCACCATGCAGGTGGAAGTGGAACTGGCGGACGTGCTGCGGCGGCGCTGCCGCACCGCCGAGGCGGAGGCGCTGCTGCGGCCCCTGCTGGCGAGATCCGACGGCGATCACGGGGCCTCCCCGGAGGCGGTCGAACTCACCGCGGAGCGCGGCGCGGTGCACGCGGGCGGCGCCCACCGGCTGCTCGGGCTGATAGCCGACGAGCGCGGCGACGCGGAGGGGGCGGAGGAGCACTACTGCGCGGCCCTGTCGCTGCTGGAACGCACCGGCGCCGCCGGTGACCTGGCCGACCTGTGCCGGTTGCTGGGCGATCTGCTGCGCCGCGAGGGGCGGTTGGAGGCCGCGATGGACGCGTACCGCACGGGCCTTGGCCACCGGGCCGCACCCGGCACCACCACGCTGGGCCCGGCCCCGGCCGAACCGCCCATCGGGCACTGACCGCCCATCGGGCACTGACCGCCTATCGGGCACTGACCGCCTATCGGGCACCGAAGCGCGGGCGATTTCCGCATCGCAGGAAGGCATGTCGCACGGGCGGTTGGTGCGCCCGCCGGGCCGGGGCCGCTCGGGGTTGGTCAGGCCCCGACGGGCCGGTCCTCCCCCAGCGAGGGCCGGTCGGCACGGCACGGCGGGCGGGTCAAAGGGTGAACAGGCCGCCGCGTGTGGGGGTCGCGGCGGCCTGTTGAGCGCCGTAACGCCCCGCTTTCAGCCCCGTACCGCGACCGGTTTCGGCCACGGCGGTCACGGCGCGCCGAGAGGCCGTATGACGCGCTGAGGGGGCGAGGGGTCGGGTGTACCCCGCGGAGTGGTGCGGCATGTGATCCACTGTGCCCGGCCGCGGACGCGGTGGACATCCGTCCCTGGTCTTCCCTCGCCCCCCGCCGATCGGAGGGGTGATCCCCCCAACAGGGCGGAGGAGAACACTCCATATTGGTGCGCCGATGCGGCAGGCTGTGCGAACAATGCGCATGACAGCTACGGGAGGGAGCGGCCGGTGATCCGTGTTGCGGTGGTCGACGACGAGGCGCTCGTACGATCCGGCCTGCGGCTGATCCTGGGCACGGCCCCGGACATCGAAGTGGTCGCCGACTGCTCCGGCGGAACGGCGGTCGAGACCGTGCTCGGCAGCGACGCCGACGTGGTGCTCCTCGACATCCGCATGCCCGACGCCGACGGGCTCACCGTACTCGGGCAGTTGCGGGCCGCGCCCCGCTCCCCCGTCGTCGCCATGCTGACCACCTTCGACGCCCAGGAATACCTGACCGCCGCGCTGCGCGCCGGGGCGGCCGGGTTCCTCCTCAAGGACACCGACCCGGAACAACTCGTCCGCGCCGTACGCACCCTCGCCCAGGGCGGCAGCGTCCTCGACCCGGGCGTCACCGGGGCCGTCATCGGCGGCTATCTCGCCGCCGAGGCCGAGGCCACCGCCGCCACCGCCGTCGACGCCCTCACCCCGCGCGAACGCGAAGTGCTCGCGCTGCTGGGCGAGGGGCTGGCCAACCCGCAGATAGCCGAACGGATGGGGCTCGCGCCCAGCACCGTCAAGGACCATGTGCGGGCGGTCCTCGGCAAGCTGGGCGGGCTCAACCGGGTACAGGCCGCCATCGTCGCCGACCGGGCCGGGCTGATCACCAGCCGCCCGGGGGCGGGCGGGCCCCGGTGACCGCGGCCCCGCCCGCCCCGACCGCCCCGCCCGCGTCCTGGCGGCGAAGGCTGCCGGGGTGGGTGCAGCGGTGGGGGCCGCTGCTGGTCCCCGTCGTGTTCGCCGTGGCCGACGCGCTGCTCGTCAACGGCGTCACCCTCGGCCTGGAGCTGAACGTCTCCCTGGTCGCGGCGGCCGCCCTGCTGCTGCGCCACCGTTTCCCGGCGCCGGTCTTCCTGGTCACCCTGCCCGGCATCCTCATCGGCTACATCTGGTTCGCGCCGATGATCGCCCTCTACACGGTGGCCGAACGCCGCCCCGGCCCACGGCTGCTCGGCGTCTCGGCGCTGCTGCTGGCCGCCGCGCACTTCGTCCCGTGGCCGGTTTCCGACTTCGAACCGACCGCGTACCGGGAGAACACGCTCACCCTGATCGATGCGTGCATCACCTCCGTCGGCCCCATCGCCCTGGGCCTGCTGGTGCGCACCCGGGGCGAACTCGCCGCCCGCCTCGACGACCTGACCCGCAGCCGCCGCCGCGCCGACGAACTGATCGCCGAGCAGGTGCTGAGCACCGAACGCGCCCGGCTCGCCCGCGAGATGCACGACGTCGTCGCCCACCAGGTCAGCCTGATCAGCCTCCAGGCCGGGGCGGTGCAGATCAGCGCGGACGACGCACAGGCGCGGGAAGGGGCGCGGACGATCCGCGAGCTGTCCGTACGCACGCTGGACGAACTGCGCCACATGGTCGGCATCCTGCGCGCGGCGGGCGGCGACATGGAACAGCTCACCCCGCAGCCCCGGCTGGCGGATCTGCCGCGGCTGATCGAGCTGAGCGCGCTGGACGTGGCGTACGAGGAGGCCGACGACGCACGGCGCGCCGGTCGGCCGGAGGCGGTGGAGCGGGCCGCGTTCCGCATCGTGCAGGAGGCGTTGACCAATGTGCGCAAGCACGCACCGGGGGCGCGGGTGACGGTACGGGTCACCGAGGCGGCCGCCGAAGGGCGGGGACTGCGGGTGGAGGTCCGGAACGGCCCGCCGGACGCCTCCGCGGTGGCGCCGGGTCTGCCGGGCGGCGGCCACGGGCTGGTGGGGCTGCGGGAGCGGGCGGTGCTGCTGGGCGGCACGTTGAGGGCGGAGCCGACGGAGGAGGGGGGCTTCGTGGTGCTGGCGGACTTCCCGAAGGTGCCGCCGCCGCGGTCGTAGCCATCCAGCCCGGCCGGCGTTTGAGGCCACGCCCGAAGGGCGTCCGGGGTCCGTGGCTCGCCCCGGTTCCTTGCCGGGCGGCTACGCGGCTACGCCGAGAGGGAGTCGGCGGTGTTCCGCTCGTCGTCGTCCGGTTCCGTCGCCACCATCAGATTCGGATAGACGTCGAACAGGCGGCGGACGCCCAGGGCCGCGAGGACGCGGTGCACATGGGAGCCGTGGGCGGCGTCCTGGGGCGGGAGGATCAGCCTGAGCTTGCCCGAGCACGACCGCATCAACCGACGCGCGGCGATCAGGACGCCGACGCCGCTGGAGTCGCAGAAGCGAACCTCGGATAGGTCGAGCACCAGTGAGTGGCGGCCCTCGGCGACCGCGTCGTGCACGTGCTGCCGGACTGCGGGCGAGGTCACGAGGTCCATCTCGCCGGAGACCTGTAGGACGACCCACTCCCCCCGTCCGTCCTCCATCACCTTCAACGTCACGCGCTCGAAGCCCTTCGCTCGCAGCTAACCGGAATTTGCTGTTCCAGGGCGGCTGCCCGCCCGGCACCGCATAAAACTCCCCCTGTCTCACGCCATAGGAACGAGCCTATGCCCCGCCGAAGCGTTTCGTCCCACCGCTCCTGCGCACCGTGACCGGCCCAATACCATCCGCAGCCGCGTTGTGCCGCACTTTGCCGCATGGAGGCGCGTTGTGTCAGCCCCCGGCACTACATTCGATATGAAGGTGGGCATAGTGCCAGGAGACCCGGCCGACGAACAGGGATGGGGGCCGCATGGCGAACGACGCACCGCCCCGCTGGGACCGCAGGATGCAACAGCGGCTGGCACGCGGTGAAGCCGCCGCGCTCGGCGAGCTGTACGACCGCTTCGCCTCCCTCGTCCACCATCTCGCCCATCGCGTCCTGGAGGACGAGGACGCGGCGGACCGCATCACCCGCGAGGTCTTCGCCTACGTCTGGGAGAACCCGGACGCGTACGACCCCAAACAGGGCTCCCTGCGCTCCTGGATCGCCACGCTCGCCCACCGCCAGGCGGTGCACCGGCTCCGGTCGGAGACCGCCGAGGACGGCGAGGGCGGCGATGACGTCGAGAACGTCGCCGTCGAGGAGCGCATCCGCGACGCCTCCGTCGCGGCCCGCGCCGACTACATCGTCACCTCCATGCCCGCCCCGCTGCGCGCCGCCCTGGAGCTGGCCTACTTCGACCGCCGCGACTACCGCCAGGCCGCCGCCGCCCTCGGCGTGACCGAGGACGAGGCCAGGCGCCGCCTGCGACTCGGGCTCCAACTGCTGTCCACGGCCTACGTCCCACCGCCGCGCACCCTGGCGCCTCCCGGTTACGGGCGGGCGCTGTGAGCGGCGCGGGCGGCCCGGAGCGGTACGACCCCGGCGACATCCCCGAGTACGGCCACGGCGACAGCCGCGGCGAGGGCTCCGGCGACGGCAGAGACGGGGGCAACCCGTCGGGCACTCCCCCCGAACCGGCCGGGCCGCCCCGCATCCCGACCCCGCGGAACGCCGCCGAGGACACCAGCGGCTGGCCGGGCCTCCTGCCGCTACTGCCCGAACCGGAGCCCCCTGAGAGCCCGGAGAGCCCGGAGGAACCGGAAGGCCGGGAACATCCGATAGAACCGGAAAGCCCCGAAGAATCGAATGGCCCGATAGGCCCGATAGGCCCGGAAAGCCCAGAAACACCGGAAAGTCCCGCCGGGGCGCCTCCGTTGCCCCGGCAATCCGACACATCCGATACATCCGACACACAGCGGCCGCCCTCGCATGACGTCCTGCGGTCGCTCCTCGGCGCCTGGGCGCTCACCGCCTGCGCCCCGGACGAGACGGCCGCCGTCGAGTCACACCTCAACCACTGCACCTCCTGCGCCGAGGAAGCCCTGCGGCTGCGCGAGGCCGTGGGGCTGCTGCACGCCGAGCACAATCTCGACCTCGACCCGCTGCTCCGCTCCCGGGTGCTGGCCGGGTGCCTCGGCCGCCGCCCCGCGCGGATACCGGTGCCCGGCTGGGCCGCCGCGTACGACGCGGAGGCCGCCCGGCTGGACGCGCTGCTGCGGGACATGGGCGAGGCCGAATGGCGCGCTCCGGTACGGCTCAAGTGGTACGACGGTCAGCGACTCACCGGCCGGGACACCACCGTCGCCGGGGTGATCGGGCACCTCATGGTGGTGGACGGCGTCGTCGCCGCGTCCCTCGGGCTGCCCGACCCGCTCGGCGACCACGCCCCCGGCTCGCTCTCGGCCCGTACGGAGGCGTACTGGCAGGCGGAGCCCGACGCCGCGGGCGGGACCGGGCCCTCCACCCTGCTGCGGGAGTTGTGGCGGGAGCAGGGGCACGCGCTGGTCCGTACGGTGTCGTTCGCCGGGCGCGGGGCCTCGGATCTCTCCGTCCCGTTCGGGGACTTCACCCTGCCGGTCCGCGACGCGTTCCTGGACCGTGCCTTCGAGTGCTGGGTGCACGCCGGGGACATCGCCGAGGCCGTCGACTACCCGTATGAACTCCCCGGCTCCGCCCACCTCAAGGCCATGATCGACCTGTGCGCCCGGCTGCTGCCCGACGCGCTGGCCCAGCGGCGCCGCGCCGGGCTCGCCGCCCCGCCGCGCCGTCTGGTCGAGGCGGGCGCCCCGGGCCGTACGCTCCACCTGGAGGTCGAGGGCACCGGCGGCGGCAACTGGTACATCCCGCTGGACTCACCGGCCGCCGTGGGCACCGCGGAGGAGGCGGTGGCCCACATCGCGCTCGACCCGGAGACGTTCTACCAGCTGGCCGCCGGGCATGTGCCGCCGCAGGAGGCGGCGGTGGGGCAGCTGGGGGACGTGGAGGCGATCCGCGACGTGCTGTTCGCGACGGCCTCGCTGTCGCGGCTGTAATCAGCCGTAATCGGCTCGATCAGCCGAAGACGACCGTCCGGTGGCCGTTCAGCAGCACGCGGCGCTCGCTGTGCCACTTCACCGCGCGGGCCAGCGCCTGGCACTCCACGTCGCGGCCGACCGCGACCAGCTGGTCCGGGGTCAGCTCGTGGCCGACGCGCTCGACCTCCTGCTCGATGATCGGGCCCTCGTCCAGGTCGGCCGTCACGTAGTGCGCCGTCGCACCGATCAGCTTCACACCGCGCGCATGTGCCTGGTGGTACGGCTTGGCGCCCTTGAAGCTCGGGAGGAAGGAGTGGTGGATGTTGATGATCCGGCCGGACAGCTGCTTGCACAGGTCGTCCGAGAGCACCTGCATGTAGCGGGCCAGCACCACCAGCTCGACGTTCTCCGCCCGCACCAGCTCCAGCAGCTCCGCCTCGGCCTGCGCCTTGGTGTCCTTCGTCACCGGGATGTGCCGGAACGGGATCCCGTACGAGCCCACCAGCTCCTGGAAGTCGGTGTGGTTGGAGACGACCGCCGCGATCTCCACCGGGAGCGCGCCGATCCGGGAGCGGAAGAGCAGGTCGTTCAGGCAGTGCCCGAACTTGCTGACCATCAGCACGACGCGCATCTTCTGGTCCGCCCGGTGGATCTGCCAGTCCATTCCGAAGGACTCCCCGACCGCCGCGAAGCTCGCCCGCAGGTCCTCCACCTTCACCGGGGAGACGGCGCGGAAGTGCACCCGCATGAAGAAGAGCCCCGTGTCGCGGTCCCCGAACTGCTGGCTGTCCTCGATGTTGCAGCCGGTCATGAAGAGGAAACTCGACACGGCGTGCACGATGCCCTGCTTGTCCGGGCAGGACAGCGTCAGGATGTACTGGTCGGGAACAGGATGCGACTCGCTCATGACTCCATAGCGTCGCACACCCGCGACACCACTCAGGACCATCGCCGCCAGGGGGCGTCTTGCCCCCCTAGGCGACCCGCGTCATGATCGACAGCACCTCCAGGGTGCGCGGCGGCGCATCCGGGTCCTCGCCGTCGTTGGTGGCCAGCCGCACATGGGCGTCGCGGGCCGCCCGCACCGCCTCCGGCCAGCCGTGGTGTTCGATGTACGCCGAGACCGGGGCGTCCGCGCCGACCTGGTGCAGGATCCTCAGGACCCGCAGCACGGCGACATCGACGAGCGCCGCCTCCTGGGAGTCGCGGAAGATCGTTCCGACGTACTTCTCGGCGGACCAGTTGTCCAGCCAGGTGTCCTCGACCAGCCGGTAGACGGCGTCGGTCACGTCGCCGTATCCGGATTGCCCGGCCAGCCAGCACTCCTGCTGGAAGACCGGGTCAGAGAGCATGTGCAGCCCCGAGCGCACATTGGTACGCCAGCGCCACCACGGCATGTCGTTGACAGGCATACCGCCCATGGTGGTCGAGCGATGGCCGCGACGGGAAGACTTCTCCGAACCTTGCACAGTGACCGATCGTACGTTCTTCACACACGGGGACGCATCGCCCCCCGGGTGTTCACCTTCTCGATACCTACGCGTTCCCTGGCATAGCGGATGTGTTCCGTCCGGAGCACCAGGCTCCCATACCATGACCCGACGGCGACGCCCCTCCCCCCGCCCGCTCCGAGCAGCCGCCGTCACCGCACTGTGCACCGCAGCCGGCGCCTCCTCCCTGACCGGCTGCGGCTCGCTGCCAGGGATGGCGAAGGGGTCCGACGACAACAAGCCCATCGTCGTGATGACATGGGCCCCCGAGGGCACCAAGGCGACCAATATGCCGGGAATGCCCGCCATGGCGCAGGCGTACGCCCGCTGGGTCAACGCCAGCGGCGGCATCCACGGCCGCCAGCTCAAGGTGATCACCTGCAACGAGCGCAACGACTCGGTCCAGGCCGCGCGCTGCGCACAGGAGGCGGGCAAGGCGAAGGCCGTCGCGGTCGTCGGCTCGTACAGCCAGCACGGCCGCTCCTTCACCTCCCCGCTGGAGGTCGAGGGCATCCCGTACCTCGGCGGCTACGGGCTGACCCAGGAGGAGTTCAACAGCCCGTACTCCTACCCGGTCAACGGCGGCCAGGCCACGCTGCTCGCGGGCAACGGCCGCCAGCTCGCCTCCCGCTGCGAACGCGTCTCGCTCGTACGCCCCGACACCATCGCGGGCGACGAACTCCCCGAGCTCCTCGACGCCGGTCTCAAGGCCGCGGGCCGCAAGCCCGCCCATGACATACGCGCCCCGGAGGACGCGGGCGACTACAGCTCGCAGGCCACCACCGCCTTGAAGGACGTCGGCGCCGACAGCTCCCTGGGCTCCGCCGCCGCGGGCGCGGAGATGGACAACTCCTGCGTCACCGCCGCGCTCGGCAACCGCACGGGCACCTTCTTCGACTCCTTCCGGCGCGTCCAGGAGGAGCGTCCGAAGGTGCGGATCGCCTCCATCATGGGCAGCGTCCGGCAGTCCCTGATCGACAGCACGGGCGGCAGCAGCAGCCCGCTGGAGGGGACGTACGCCACGGGCTGGTACCCGGCCCCGGACGATCCGCGCTGGGGTGCCATGAAGAAAGTGATCAACAAGTACGCCTTCGACGACAACCGCATCGACCCCGACGACGCCGGAACCCAGACCACCTGGATCGCCTACACCGCGCTGCGCTCCGTGCTGATGTCCCTGAACCCGGACGACATCAGCGCGCGCACCGTGCGCAACGCGCTGGACCACGGCCACAAGGTCGACACGGGCGGGCTGACGCCCCCGCTGCGCTGGGGATACAACGACCCGCTGAACGTGCCGGACTACCCGCGGATCGTGAACGCCGACGTCACCTACCAGGTGGTGCGCGACGGGCGGCTGGTCGCGGTGCGCAAGGGCTTCGTCGACGTGGCGAAGACGCTGGAGCGGTACGGCCCCCGGGACTGAGCCGCCCCATCCCGGAGGTCGACGGATTCAGGATCCCTGAACCCGTCGGCCCCGTCGGCTCATGTTCTGCCACTCACAGCTGGGTGGCCTCGTGCTTGGTGAGGCCGTACTTCCCGGCGAGCGGGTTCCACAGCTCGGCCGCCTTCCGCTTGGCCGCGGTCGCCTCGCCGCTGGCCCGCTCGGCCGCCCCGACCCGCCCGGTCCGGCGGGCCTGGCCCTTGGGACAGCCCTTCTTGCCGCCGACCTGATCGGCCCACGCCGCGTACTGGTTGTCGGCCTGCGCGGAGGACTTCCACGCCGTGGTCAGCGACGCGGTCAGCTGGGCCTGGTTCGGCAGCTTGTCCACAGTCAGCTTGCCCAGCCGGGTCACCAGGTCGTTGCGCTGACGGGCGGCCGTCCGCAGGTCCGAGGCGGCCTTGGGCAGGGCCTTGCAGGACTTGATGTTGTTCACGGCGTTGATCACCGTCGAGCGGCTGTTGTTGCTGTCCTTGAGCAGCGCGTCCAGCGCCTTCGCCTGCGGCTCCGCGGGATCGGCCGCCTTGGTCGGCTCCTCCTCGGCGGCGCTCGGGTCCGAGCTGCCCAGCGTCGTGTTGTCGTCCTTCTTCTCGTCGTCACCGCCCGCGCTGAGCGCGGCTCCGGCGGCGAGTCCGGCGATCCCGCAGCCCGCGATCACGATGCCGATGAGCACGGCGGGCGACATCCGGCGACGGCGGCCGGCGCGCCCCCCTCGGCCACCGTGCCCGCCCCCGTCCCCCGGGGCCGGGGCGGTGAACTGCGGCAGCTGCTGCGTCTCGCCGGGGGAATCGGCACCGGCACCGGCGCCCGCGGCGCCGCCATCGGCCCGGAACAGCCCGTCGAACTCGGAGGGCGGCGGCCGGTCGCCCGGACGGCCGGGGCGGATCGCGAAGGGGGAGCCGGTCGGCTTCGGCGGCTGCTGCTGTTGCTGCTGCCGACCGCGCCGGGACGGTGCGGCCTGCGGCGGCGCGGCGGCCGGGACCGGCGTCGGCAGGACGGCGGTCTCCTCGGCGGCCCCCGCCGGGGCGGCGGGCGCGGGCTGCTGCCCGCGACCCCGGTGTGCGCCCCGGCCGGGGCGCACCGTGCGCAGCTGGGTGGTGGACTCGCCGGGCGCCTCGGCCTTGGCGGGCTGGTTCTCCGGCGGCAGCGGCGCGCTGGCGGACGGCTGCTGCGGGGGCTGCGGCTGCGCGGCGTGCGCGGCCCCGGCGCCGGGCACGGGGGGTATGTACTGGGTCGCCTCGGCGTCGCCCGCGGGCTGCGGCGGCAGCATCTGCGTCTCGTCGGCGGCACCGGCGTAGGGCTGCGGCTGCGGCTGTCTGTCCGGCAGCGGCTGCGGTGACGCCTGCGGCTGTGCGTACGCGGCGGGCTGCGGCTGTTGGGGCTGCTGCGGCGGCTGGGCCTGCTGGTACGCGGGCGGCTGCGGGGCCTGCGACTGCTGCGGCGGCTGGGGCTGTGCGTACGTGGGCGGCTGATGCTGCTGCGGTGACTGCTGTGGCGGCAGGGGCTGTTGCGGCGCCCAACCCTGCGCCCCGGCGGACTGGTCCGGCTGTGGCTGCGGCGGGCCGTACGACTGCTCCGGTCCCGGCTGCGGCGACCCGAACGACTGGTTCGGGGGCCCGAACGACTGGTCCGGACTCTGCGGCGGCGGGCCGAAGGACTGCCCCGGCTGACCGTACGGCGCGCCCTCGGGCGGCAGCGGGCCCGCGCCCGCAGGAGGCCCGGCGGGCGCGGACGGTGAGCCGGGCCCGGCAGGCGCGGAGGGAGCGGACGGCACGGGCGGCGCGGGGACTGCGCCCTGCGGGGGCGCCTGCGGGGGCGGCCCCTGCGGCGCGTCCTGGGGTCCCCAGGGCTGGCCCCACGCCTGCCCACCGGCGGGGGCGCCGTGCTGCTGTCCCGAGGGCGGCGTGGGCTCCGAGGGCTCCGAGGGCCACTGGTCGCCCTGAGCGGGCAGTACGACGCCCTCACGGACCGCAGGCAGCTGCGGCTCGTTCCCCTGTCCGCTCTGCGTCACCGGGTCTCCTTGAAGAAGCGATTACCGAATCGTCGGCTCACGCTACCGGTTACCCGCGGGGGTATGAGACCGCCGGAGGGAGAGACTGGTCACCGGCAAAAGCCCGGCAAAGGCCCGGCAACGGCGCTGCGACAGCGCCGCGAAGGGACCGCGAAGGGACCGCGAAGGGACCGCGGCAGGGGCGTCAGGAGGGGCTCAGGCCGCCTGCACCTCCAGCCTCGCCCCGAACTCCCGTACCACCGGCTCGTCCCGGTACGGCTCCAACCGCTGCTGGAAGTCGTCCAGATACTCCGCTCCCCGGTTGGAGCGCAGCGTCTGGAGCAGATCCACCGCCTGGCCTCCGACGTGGCACGCCTGCTCCACCTCGCGGCCCTGGACGTGCGCCGTGGCCAGCAGCAGCAGCCCGATGGCGCGGCGCCGCACCCGGCCCTCCGGGTGGCCCGCCAGGGCCTCTTCGGCGCGCCGCCGGGCGGGCTCGGCCTGGCCCAGGTCGCGGTGGCAGTGGGCCAGTTCGTCGGCCAGATAGGCGTGGTCGAAGTGCTGGATCCACGGCGGCTCGTCCCCGGACGGCCCGCCGCTGCCCACCGCCCGCTCCATCGCGTCCAGGGCGCGCCCGGCCGCGTGCTGACAGGCCGGGGCGTCCCCCATCAGCGCGTGCCCGCGCGCCTCGGCGGCCAGGAACATCGACTCGGCGCGCGGCGGCACCTGACCGCGCGAGCCTTCCTGCGCGGCCTTGGCCAGCTGCGCGATCTCCCGGGGGTTGCCCAGCTGGGCGGCGAGATGGCTCATGCTGGCGGCCAGCACGTAACCGCCGTACCCCCGGTCCCCGGCGGCCTGGGCGAGCCGGAGCGCCTGGATGTAATAGCGCTGGGCGAGCCCGGACTGGCCGGTATCGATCGCCATGTACCCGGCCAGCTCCGTCAAGCGGGCGACCGCCGCGAACAGTTCGCGCCCGACCGACTCCCGGTAGGACCCGGCGAGCAGCCCGGAGACCACGCTGTTGAGGTAGTGGACGACGACGGGCCGCACATGGCCGCTGCCGTAGCGGTGGTCCAGCTCGACCAGCGCGTCCGTGGTGGCCCGCACCGCGGCGACGTCGGAGCGGCCGACGCGGGCCCCGGCTGTGCGCGCGACCTGGGCGTCCGCGCCGGTGATCAGCCAGTCGCGGCTGGGCTCGACGAGCGCCGAGGCGGCGACCGTCGAGCCGGTCAGGAAGTCGCGGCGGCCGACGTCGCTGCGCCACAGCTCGCAGACCTGCTCTATCGCGCCGAGGACGGTCGGCGAGAACTGAAGTCCCACGCCCGACGCCAGGTTCTTGCCGTTGGCCATGCCGATCTCGTCGATCGTGACCGTACGACCGAGCTTGCGGCCGAGCGCCTCGGCGATGATGCCCGGGGCGCGGCCCCGGGGCTGCTGACCGCGCAGCCACCGGGCGACCGACGTCTTGTCGTAGCGCAGATCGAGACCGTGCTCGGCACCGCACATATTGACCCTGCGGGCCAAACCGGCATTGGAGCACGCGGCTTCCTGAATGAGCGCTTGCAGCCGTTCGTTCGGCTGTCGCGCCACAAGCGGCCTAGCGGCCATGGTTTTACCCCCAGTGACTGCTGTGCGTTCTCGGCGGATGCCGTCCCTGTTGATCAGTTCCCCGCGGGTATCGCAGGTATACGGCGAATGCGGAACTTGCCCGTATTGACCACATAGACCGCTTGGTTCACGTACGTGCGTACGGCCGCGCCAAAACGCCCTCGTACGCCTGTCACGCATGGTGGCTACCCGCTCACACAGCCGGAACCCCTTACGCGCCCCCGGTCATGCACCCATGCGCCCCGCTGTGCCGTCGCGCCCCCTCTTGGGGCTCGGTTCGCCTCCGGGGCGCGGCCATGCGCTCGGGTCCGTGGCCTCGGCCGTAACCCTTGTTGACGCCGGAAGTTGTCTTGGTCGTGGAAGAGACCATGGACGTGACAGGAACACCACATATTCCGAAGCAGCGCGGGGAACGGCTGCTCGACGCCGCGGTGCGCTACGCGGAGGAACGGCACTGGGACGTGCTCGCCGGCGCCTGGCTGGACACCGTGAAGGGCCTCCAGCGCTGCTCCTGCGGACAGGCCGACTGCCCGGCCCCCGGCGCCCATCCGACCGCCCCGGACTGGGTGAACCAGGCGACCGGCAGCCCGGTCGTGGTCCGGCGGATGTGGGCCCGCACCCCGGGCGCGTCGATCCTGCTGCCGACCGGCCGCACCTTCGACGCCCTGGACGTACCGGAGTCGGCGGGCTGTCTGGCCCTGGCCCGGATGGAGCGCCGCAACGTCGACCTCGGCCCGGTCACTTCCACCCCGGACCGCAGGATGCTCTTCTTCGTGCTCCCCGGCGCCGCCGCGAAGATCCCGGACCTGCTGCGGAACCTGGGCTGGCCACCGTCCTCGGTCGACCTGGCCGCCCGCGGCGACGGGGACTACGTGGTCGCGCCCCCGACCCGGGTCGGGCGGCACGGCCCGACCCAGTGGGCCCGTCGGCCGACCGCCGCCAACCGCTGGCTGCCGGACGCCGAGGAGCTGGTGAGCACGCTCGCCTACGCGTGCGGACGGGAGACCCGCGGACGCGACACCGGTGGACGGGAGCCCAGCGGACGCGAGACCCCTGGACGCCGAACCAGCGGACGCCAAACCGGTGGACACGAGACCCAGGGACGCGACACCCGCGGGCGCGAGCCCCAGGGACGCGACGGACGGGAGTACCGCGGGCACGCGCCCCGGTCGTCCCAGGGCCCTGACGCGCCCAGGCGCGCCTGACGCGCCTGGGCACCGGCACCGGCCCCCCGTATCGTGGGCGCGGACGGGGACACGACCACATGAACCAGTCCCCGGACCAGCTCGACGTTGGGAGACGGGGATTCCAGTGCCGGACGCACACGCAGAGGCAGACGTACACGCACCCGCCGAGGCGGCGACCGATCCCACCGGCACGCATCAGCGGCCAGCTGTGCAGGTGCGGGGTCTGTGGAAGCGGTACGGGGAGCAGATCGCGGTCCAGGGCATCGATCTTGATCTGCCCGCCGGGCAGTTCATCGGGCTCGTCGGCCCCAACGGCGCGGGCAAGACCACGACCCTCTCGATGATCACCGGACTGCTGCGCCCCGACTCCGGCACCGTCGAGATCGGCGGGCACGACGTCTGGCAGGACCCGGCCGAGGTCAAGGCGCGGATCGGCGTGCTGCCGGAGGGGCTGCGGCTGTTCGAGCGGCTCTCGGGGCGCGAACTCCTCGCGTACACCGGGCGGCTGCGCGGGCTGCCCGGCGACGAGGTCGACAAGCGCGCGACCCAGCTGCTGGACGTCCTGGACCTGGCCGGTGCGCAGAACAAGCTGGTCGTGGACTACTCGACCGGTATGCGGAAGAAGATCGGCCTGGCCGCCGCGCTGCTCCACAACCCGGAAGTCCTCTTCCTCGACGAGCCCTTCGAGGGCGTCGACCCGGTCTCCGCGCAGACCATCCGCGGCGTGCTGGAGCGCTACACCCGCTCCGGTGCGACGGTCGTCTTCTCCAGCCATGTGATGGAGCTGGTCGAGTCGCTGTGCGACTGGGTCGCGGTGATGGCGCGCGGCAAGATCCGGGCGCAGGGTGCGCTGGCCGACGTACGGGGCGACGCGCCGTCCCTCCAGAACGCGTTCCTGGAGCTGGTGGGCGCCCGCGACCAGGGCTCCGGGGACAACCTCGACTGGCTCGGCGGCGGCGCCCGATGACGCTCACCGACCCCCTCGAGGCCAAGGGCCCGCTCGACACCGCGGCGCCCGCTCCCCCGCCGGCGCCCACCGGCTCGCTGCTGCCCGTCTTCGTCCAGCTGAAGCTGTCGCTGATGCGCAACGGGCTGCGGCAGTCCGCGGGCCGCCGCGCCGCGTACATCACCTCGCTCGTCATCACCGTCCTCTTCGCCGCCCTCCAGCTGCTCGGCCTGGTGCTGCTGCGCGGCCACGACGACGCGGACGCGCTGGTCACCGTGCTCACCGCGGTCCTCGCGCTGGGCTGGGCGGTGATGCCGCTCTTCTTCCCCAGCGGTGACGAAACCCTGGACCCCACCCGGCTGGTGATGCTGCCGCTGCGCCCCCGGCCGCTGATCGGCGCGCTGCTGGTGTCCTCGCTGATCGGCACCGGTCCGCTGTTCACGCTGACCCTGGTGGTGGGTTCGCTGATCGCCATCGCGCAGGGGGCGGCGGCCGCGGGGGCGGCCGTCCTGGCGGGTGTGCTGACCGTGCTGACGTGCGTGGCGCTGGCGCGGGCCGTCGCGACCGCCAACACCCGGCTGCTGAGCAGCCGCAAGGGCCGCGATCTGGCGCTGCTGAGCGGTCTGTTCGTCGCGATCGGCGCGCAGTTCGTGAACCTGGGCATGCAGAAGCTGTCCGGGGAGGGCGGGCTCGGCGTGCTGCGGCCCGCCGCGGACATCCTGCGCTGGGTGCCGCCCGCGACGGCGATCGACGCCGTGCAGGGCGTGAGTGAGGGCGCGTACGGGCCCGCCGCCGCCCAGTTCGCCCTGAGCGCGGTCGTGCTGGCGCTGCTGATGTGGTGGTGGTCGCGCAGCCTCACGCATCTGATGACCACGCCGGACAGCTCCACGATCCAGCAGGAGAAGCCCCGGCGGCGCGCCGAGGGCGCGGGCTCGTCCGCCGATGTGGGCGGGCCGCTCGGCCGGCTGCTGCCCGCGGGGCGCAGCGGCACGGCCATGGTGCGCACGCTGCGGTACGCGGTGCGGGACCCCAAGTCCAAGGCCAGCTGGGTCAGCGCACTCGGCGTCGGCCTGCTGCTGCCGGTCATCACCTCCGTCCAGGGCAACGGCAACGTCTACTGGGCGTGCTGGGCCACCGGGATGCTCGGCATGCAGATGTACAACCAGTTCGGGCAGGACTCCTCCGCCTTCTGGATGGTCGCGCAGACCATCTCCTCCCCGCGTGACGCCTATCTGGAGCTGCGCGGACGGGCGTTCGCGGTGGGGCTGGTCGGACTGCCGTACGTGATCCTGACGGTGGTGGGCTCGGCCGTCCTCATGGACGACCTGCCCGCGATCCCCGAAGCGCTCGGGCTCGCCTTCGGCCTGCTCGGCGGGTTGATGGCGACCGGGGCGCTGGCGTCGGCGATGCTCCCGTACTCCATCCCGCAGGACAGCGCCAAGAACGTGGCACCGGGGCAGGCGGGGCTCGCCTGGATGGGCATCTTCGGCGGCATGATCGCGGGAGCCCTGCTGTGCGCACCGCTGCTGGGCCTGACGATCTGGCTGCACATGAGCGGGATGCACAGCCTGCTGTGGGTGCTGCTGCCGCTGGGCGTGGTGTACGGCGCGGCGATCGCGGAGGCGGGGCTGCGGGTGGCCGCGCCGCGGACGGCGGGGCGGCTGCCGGAGATCCTGGCGGCGGTGAGCAAGGGCTGAGTGCCCGTCTGTACGAGCTGAACGAGCGGCGCGGGAGCGGGACTGGTCAGGTCCCGCTCCCGCGCCGTTTCCCCCTCTTCGCGCACCCCTTGACGGAACGTATCTGCGCGTCGTCGGCGGCTAGTTCAGGTACTTGCTGTAGACCCAGCCCCTGGTCCCGGGCTTGATGCCCGAGGTGGTCCGCTTGAGGATCTTTCCGTAGGACCAGCTCTTCATGAATCCGCCCAGACCGCCGGTGCGGCAGAAGTACCGGAAGGAGTCTCCCCGGTACAGCGTCCCCTTGGCGCGGTACTTGCTTCCCGGCCCGGAACGGAATCTGGCGCCACTCGTCACGACCTTGAAATTGACGTCCGGCGAATTGAATCGACATGCCGAGGAACCCACGGCGGATGCCGTGGGTGCCATCGCGATCGAGCCGCCCAGCATGAGCGCCGCCGAGAGCACGACCATCGAGGCTTGATGTTTAAGTTTCACGCGATCTCCCCCCGAGATCAGTGATTTCCCTAGTTCTGGTGTGAATGCGCGATGGCGCGTGGGTGAGCGTAGCAGCAGCCAATCCGCAAGCGCCGTACTGGGAGACGCCATTGACGCCGCGAAGGTTGAATTCCGGATGGGAATACTTTCGTGAGTACCGCGGCAGGGCCCGGATCCGGCCATCAACCCGCCCGCCGTGGCGGCATCCGCCACCCCGCACCCCGCCCTCCTCCATCGCCTCGCCACTTCCACACACTCGCACTCAGGCCGTCACAGTACGCACACAGTTGCCGCCCCGGATACGGAATTCGAGCCCCTAGGATCATCGACCGGAGAAGGATCACGCAGGGGAGACCGACTTGCTGAACAAGACAACGTGGCTGCGCATCGCTACGCCCGTTGCCGTACTGGCCCTGACTCTCACCGCCTGCGGATCTCCTGGGAAAAAGAGCCATACGTCCACGTCCCATAAGAACAAGCCGCATTCCCGCTTCAGCGCGCACAAGAACGGCGAGCATGGTGCGAGTGCGGCGGCGAAGGCCGTGCTGAAACCCGGGCAGTCCGCGTCACGGGCATTCAAAGAGGACACCGGCGTCAAGCCCTATTACTCGATCACCGCGCGGCGCATCGACGTCGGAACCGCCGCCGACGCCAAGGCCCTCGTCTCCGACCCGAAGGACGCCCAGGGCAAGGTCCCCGCGACCGGTTATGTGACGTACCGCCACATGACCGGTGACGTCGTCCAGGAATGGCCACGGGTCGGCGACTACGCGGATGTGTACGCCGACGGGCAGCGCGGCGCGAAGGTCATCGGCGGTGACACGCCGAAGGGCTGCGCCGACTCGGACGACATCAAGAACTGGAAGGACGGCCAGAGCTACACCCTCTGCAACACCTTCCTCATCCCGGCGGACACGAAGCGGCTGGAGATCGCCTGGACCGAGATCGGCGGCAAGCCGTTCGTCTGGAAGTTCCCCGCGCGCCGCTGATCCGCCGCACTACACCGGACTACACCGGTCCGGGCTGCGCGGGGAGGGCCGCAGCGAGGAACGGCTCCACCGCGCGGCGCCAGCCGTCCGGCCGGTCGTAGTGGACCAGGTGGCCCGCGTCGGCCACCTCCGCGTACTCACCGCGGGGGAGGACGCGGACCATCTCCTGGGCCTCGGCGCGGCCCAACTCGCCGTCCAGGCCGCGGACGACCAGGGTGGGGCACTCCACCAGGGCCAGCTCCTCCCAGTGCGCGTCATGCGCCCAGGCCGCACGGGCCTTCAGCATCTGGCGGCGGGAGAAGACGGGGCGCCAGCCGTCCGAACGCTCGGCCATGACCTCGGCGAAGAAGTCCCCCCGGGCGGGGTTCGGGCGCTCCAGCAGCGGATCGTCCTCGCCGAACCACCTCCGGACGTCCGCCAGGGTCGCGAACGGCACCGGCCAGGACCGGAACCAGTCGCTCCATTCGCGCTGCGAGGCACCGCCGAGCGCCGAGGCCCGCATATCGCAGATGACGAGGGCACGGACCAGATCGGGGCGGCGGGCGGCCAGCTGCCAGGCCGTCAGGGCGCCCATGGAGTGGCCGATGAGGGCGACCGGGCCCAGCCCGAGCTGCTCGATGGCCGCCTCGGCGTCGTCCACGTACGTAGCGCGGTCGAACGGCCCTTCGGCGGGCTTCTCGCTGCGGCCGTGGCCGCGCTGGTCGAGGGCGACGGCCCGGTGCCGGGTGGCGAGCCAGCGGGCGGTCTCCGCCCAGTGCGCGGCGCGGCCCATCAGCCCATGGAGCAGCAGCACCCCGGGGCCGCCGCGCGCCCCCGCGCGGCCTCCGGCCTTGGGCGGGTCCGTGAACTCCCAGGCCGCGAGCCGCACACCGCCGGCTCCGGTCACGTCGATGCGTCGCACCATGTCGTCTGGCACCTCCATCCCTCTCCCGAGCAACCCCAACCACCCCACAGTATCGAACCCATATTCGAACGCACCGCAAGTGCCGGGCAACACCCCTCATTCGAGTGACCACGCTCAAGGATTGGTCGCCTCCGCCGAGGGGAGACAGCTAGCGGGAGGCGGACTACTCGGGGAAGGAAGTCCGCGGGGGATGACCCTGGGAGCTCGGGGCTCCGGGTCACTACGGCCCCGGGTCGTAACGGCCGCGTTCGCGCGGCCCGCACGACCCGGGGCCCTTCGGGGGGACATGGGGAAGCGGGGCCCCGGCGCCTCATGGCGCCGGGGCCCTCGCATTCGAACGCCCGCTCGGCATCGCTGCCGCCCGCCGGGCCCATAGGAGCCCCCTCCCCTGACCGCGAGCACGCTTGTGCATATGCGTCAGCGACAGGGTTGCACGGGTCGCCCCCGCCCGCTCGATTTCCCCGAACTCCGGTCCAGACAAAAACCGTCACCGCAGGCAGCCCGCCCGCCCACGGCCGCCGCGGCCACCCCGCTCAGCGTGTCCCGGCGACGGGCCGGGCCTGTGGCGGCGCCGGGGCCCATGCCGGAGGCTCCTGCACCCGCCCCATGCCCGCGCGCGGGAGCCGCGCAGGCAGCCGAGGTCACGCGTCGCCCCGGCCGCGGGCGGGCAGGCCCGCGCAGGACGCGGCGCCCATGGCTCACGCAAGGCGCCGAACCCAACCGCGCAGCGAGTCAGGAGCGGGCATCAAGCCCGCGGCGGCGGGCAGACCGCGGCCAACGCCACGCAAGCCCCGCGCCCACGGCCCACGGCGAGCCGGGAGCGGGCGTCAAACCGGGCTACGGACGGGCAGCCCCGCGCAGGGCGTGTGCCCGTGGCTTGCGCGCGGCGCCGGACCTGACGCAGCGAGCCGGGAGCGAGCGTCGCGCCCGCGGGGCAACGCCACGCAAGCCCCGCACCCACGGCTCACACAGTGCGTCGCGCCCCGGGCCTACACGGCGAACCGGGGGACGCGTCGAGCCGGGCCGTGCGGATGCGACGCCGCACCAGGCCCCGCGTCCATGGACCGTGCAGAGCGCGCTGGGCAGTCGCGCATCGCGCCGGGACCGGGGCCCGCGCAGGGCGCGTGCCCCGGCTCGCGCGCGGCGACGGACCCGGGGCCGACCGGCGGGGGCGCCCGGCAGGCCTCGCCGGGGCTGAACCTAGCGCTTGGCTACGAACACGTGGGAGGCGATGTCCGCCTCCAGTTCGGCCGCTTCGCCGCTGCTGCCCACCAGGACGCCGCCCGGGGACTCCGTCACGCTCACCACCGAGCCCGGCTGGACCCCGGCCCTGCGCAGCGTGTACATCAGCTGGGCGTCCATCTGGATCGGCTCGCCGATGCGGCGCACGACCACCGTCTTGCCCTCGGTGCCGGGCGCCAGCTCGCGCAGGCTCACCATGCTGTCGTCGAGGAACGGGTCGGCCTCGCCCTTCTCACCCAGCTCGTCCAGGCCGGGGATCGGGTTGCCGTACGGCGACTCGGTGGGGTGGCGCAGCAGGTCGAGCACCCGGCGCTCCACCGCCTCGCTCATCACGTGCTCCCAGCGGCACGCCTCCGCGTGGACCTGCTCCCACTCCAGGCCGATCACATCGACGAGCAGGCATTCGGCGAGCCGGTGCTTGCGCATCACGCGCGTGGCCAGCCGACGGCCCTCCTCCGTCAGCTCCAGGTGACGGTCGCCCGCGACCGTCACCAGTCCGTCGCGCTCCATGCGCGCGACGGTCTGGCTGACGGTGGGGCCGCTCTGATCGAGCCGCTCCGCGATCCGGGCGCGCATGGGGACCACGCCCTCCTCCTCGAGTTCGAGGATGGTGCGGAGATACATCTCCGTGGTGTCGATCAGTCCGGACATGCGTGCCCCTTGATGTGTCGTGCGGTGGCCCTGAACCCAATTCTGACGCATCCCACCGACAAGAGAGCCGGATCGGCCACTGCCGTAGCGCTGGGCGGAGGTGGTATTGACAGCTTCATGATCCACAACGCAACGTGATCCGCGCCACGGGGATGTGGACCCAAGTTAACACCGACACGAAGGGCCTCGGCGATGAGCCAGAGCAAGCCGGCAGGGCGCTTTATCGACGCCGCGATCGGGCTGCTGCACAGGGTGCGGGACGAGGAGGCCGAACGCATCGCCGCGGCGGGCGGCCTGATCGCGGACGCGGTCACCGGCGGCGGCCGGATCTTCGTCTTCGGCGCGGGTCATTCCTCCCTGCCCGCCCAGGACGTCGTCTATCGCGCGGGCGGGCTGGCCCTGATGAACCTGCTCCCGGTGCCGGGGGTGGTCGGGGTGGACGTCGTGCCCGCGACCCTGGGCAGCGCACTGGAGGGGGTCGAGGGGCTGGCCACGGCCGTGCTGGAGACCGGGCCGCTGCGCACCGGCGATCTGCTGTTCATCATCTCGCTGTCCGGCCGGAACGCGCTGCCGGTGGAGATGGCGACGGGCGCGCGGGAGCGCGGGGCGACGGTGATCGGCGTGACGTCCGTGGCGTACGCGGCGGCGACCACGCCCCGTAACGCGTCGGGGAGCTTCCTCAAGGACCACTGCGATCTGGTCCTCGACAGCAAGATCGCGGTCGGCGACGCGGAGCTGACGGCGGAGGGCGTCGGGGCGCCGTTCGCCCCCGCGTCGACCGTGGTGACCAGCGCGCTGATGCAGGCCGTGGTGGCGGCGGGGGTGGAGGAGCTGGTGGCCCGCGGCGTACGGCCGCCCCTGTTGCGGTCGGGCAACGTGGACGGCGGCCACGAGTGGAACAGCCAGGTGATGACGGAGTACGGGGACCGGATCTTCTACCGGCGGTAGAAGATCCGGATCCAACCGGTAGAAGATCCGGTCGGTTCTAGCGAGCCAGGTCCACCGCGGCCGCGACCCGGGCCGCGACGTCCTCCGCGTACGCCGTGTCCTGGCGGTCGAAGGGGCGGCGGGCCGGGCCGCGGAGGAAGGTCAGGACGCCCAGGGTGCGGCCGCGGCTGCGCAGCACCGCGCACAGGGCGTGCACCGAGCCCTCCGGCCACTTGCGCCCCGCCGCCCACCGCGCCGCCGCCGTCCCGTCCGTACGCGTCGCACTCGCCCGCACCGAACCGCTGCGCTCGGCCGCCTGGAGCGCCGGGTGGCCCTCCAGGTAGGCCACCGGGATGCCGCCCGGGGCGATAGGGGAGCACGGGCCCGCGGTGCCGCACGGCGTGGCCGCCGCCCGGACGAGCCGGATCGGATCCGGCGCGCCGGAAGGCAGCGCGTCCGGCGGCACCGCTTCCGTACGGCGCTCCACGACCAGGTCGATCAGGGCGTGGTCGGCGAAGCCCGCGAGCGCGAAGTCCAGGTGGACCGCGGCCGCCTCCATCGGGTCCTCGCACTCGGCCGCCGCCCGTGCCGCCCGGTGCATCTGGTTGCCGCGGAAGCGCAGCCGCGCGCTCTCCTGCTCGTGCTCCTTCGCCTCCGTCACGTCCTGGAAGATCCAGGCCACCCCGAGCGGCACCGGCTCCTCGGTGAGCGGCGAGGCCAGCCGCAGGAAGCCGCTGCGCCAGCAGCGGCGGGCCGGGCCCGCCATCGGGGGCCCCGTCGGCCGCCTCGCGCAGCGTCACCCACAGTTCGGTGGGCGCCGGGGGCGCGCCCTCGGCGAGGACGTGCTGGAGCGCGTTCTCGGCCTCGTCCACGCCCTGGTCGAGGAACTCGCCCAGCGGCCGCCCGAGCGCGGCGGTGCGGCCGGTGCGCAGGGCGCCCGCCGCGTTGCCGTTGAGGACCGCCACCCGCAGGTCGGCGTCGATGAGGACGACGCTCCAGGACGCGTCCGCCAGCAGCGCTTCGCTCAGCGCGATCGACCGCTCCAGGTCCAGCTGCGCGTGCACCTCGCTGAACGCGCAGTACACCCCGGCCGGGCGGCCGTCGGCGCCCAGCACGGCGGACGACTGGGTACGGACCAGGACCCGGCCGCCGTCCTTGGTCAGCAGCGCGAACTCGTGCACCCGGCGCCCGGTGGCGTCCAGGGCCTCCATCAGCCGCGCCTCGACGTCCCGCGCGTCCTCCGCGCGGGCCGCCCAGCCCGCCAGCCCCTTGCGCCCCACGGCCTCGGCCGTGGGCCAGCCGAGGATGCGCTCGGCCTCGCGGTTCCAGTGGGTGACGGTGCCGTCGGCGTCGAACGCGCACAGCGCGGCGTCCATGCCGTCGAGGAGCGCGGCGAGCAGATCGGAGTCGTCGCGGCCGGGGCCGGTCGCGGGCACGGGCACGGCCGCCGACTGCGCCGGGACGGGACGTGTGGGACGCGCGGGTTCGGAGCGCTGCGGAGCGGTCACCGGACACCCCCTGCGGGACGTGGTGGACGTGGCTGCCTGTGGTGGTGCACGTCGGAACATTGAACTCGAACGTGACGCGCGCCACACCGGATTCCGCGAAATCGTTGCCTCCCGGAAATTTGCTTGTGTGCGGCGCGAGGGCGTTCCTAAGGTGTGGAGCACACGAGAAGGGAGGTGGTTCGGCAGATGTATCAAATCCGGACGCGTGAGGTGACTGCGGGCTAGCAGTCCGTCGTCGCGCTCAGCGCATTCGCCGGACTGGCGCACGAAAGAGGTGCGCAGCCGGCCAATCCCACGCAGTCACCCGGCCCGCGGGTTGCCGGTACGTCCGACCGGCCCCCGGGCGCCCTCACCGGCGCCAGGGGACAGACCCGCGGGTCGTCTGCGTCTCCGGCCGTGTGCCGAGGCCCCGAGTGCTGTGCCCGCGCCGCGCCGGGACCGGGCGCCGAGGAGCCGCCGGATGTCCCGCACGCCTCACGGCGACAGGCGCTCGATCCGCCAGCCCTCCTCGCCCGGCGTCCGCACGTACCGCAGCCGGTCGTGCAGCCGGTTCTCCCGGCCCTGCCAGAACTCCACCGCCTCCGGCACCACCCGGAACCCGCCCCACTCCGGCGGCACCGGCACCTGCTCCCCCGGCGGATAGCGGTCCGCCAGCTCCGCGTACGCCCGGTCCAGCTCCTCCCGCGCGCCGACCACCGAGGACTGCGCGCTGGCCCACGCGCCCAGCTGCGAGCCGTGCGGGCGGGTCCGGAAGTACGCGGCCGTCTCGTCCCGCCCGGTACGGTGCGCGACGCCCGTCACGATCACCTGGCGGGCGATGGGATGCCAGGGGAAGAGCAGCGAGACCTGCGGGTTCTCGGCCAGTTCGCGGCCCTTCCGCGACCCGTAGTTGGTGTAGAAGACGAAGCCGCGCTCGTCGAAGCTCTTCATCAGGACCGTACGGGAGCTGGGGCGCCCGGCCGCGTCCGCCGTGGCGACGACCATCGCGTTCGGCTCGTACAGTCCGCTGCCCACCGCCTCCTCGAACCACCGCGTGAACTGCTGGAACGGGGTGCTCCCGAGGGCCGCCTCGTCAACGCCCACCGCGCGGTAGTGCTCGCGCATGGCGGCCGGGTCGTACGTGCGCGCGGAGTAAGCCGAGGGGGAAGCCGGGGGCTCCGGGTCAACGTGAGGCACGCGCATATCTTGCAACATCATCGGTCCACGGGACGGGTTGGCCCGAAAGAGCGATGCTCCCTCTCCCCCGCGTCGGGGATCCGTAACCCTCCCCCGCCGCACAAGGGGTGTGCCACTTATCACGCGCTCCCGTGACTGGCGCGTCCACCGTGCCGTGGCCGAACATGCGCCTGTCAGCGTGGTGCCCGGCGCCGGTTTTCGCCCCCGCTGGGTGACCACCGCGCGCACGGGGCACACCACCGGGTATCCGGTACGGACCGCGAGCCGTCGGCCGCGGAGCCGTCCCGGGGCCGGACGACCCCCGATGACACCGTTCTCCGCCCCTCTGACGTTCCATCCGCACCAGCCGTATCCCCGCACCAGCCGCACCAACCGCACCAGCCGTTCGTCCACCCGTCGCCCACACATGAGGAGCCGCCCGATGTCCGACTTCGTACCCGGACTCGAGGGAGTCGTCGCGTTCGAGACGGAGATCGCCGAACCCGACAAGGAGGGCGGCGCGCTCCGCTACCGCGGCGTCGACATCGAGGACCTGGTGGGCCATGTGTCCTTCGGGAACGTCTGGGGCCTGCTGGTCGACGGCGCCTTCAACCCGGGGCTGCCCGCCGCCGAGCCCTTCCCCATCCCGGTGCACTCCGGCGACGTCCGGGTCGACGTGCAGTCCGCGCTGGCCATGCTCGCGCCCGTCTGGGGCCTCAAACCGCTCCTCGACATCGACGAGGCCCAGGCCCGCGACGACCTCGCCCGCGCGGCCGTCATGGCGCTGTCGTACGTCGCCCAGTCGGCGCGCGGCCAGAGCCGCCCGATGGTGCCGCAGCGGGAGATCGACAAGGCCGAGACCATCGTCGAGCGCTTCATGCGCCGCTGGCGGGGCGAGCCCGACCCCAAGCACGTCGCCGCCGTCGACGCGTACTGGACCTCCGCCGCCGAGCACGGCATGAACGCCTCCACCTTCACCGCCCGCGTCATCGCCTCCACCGGCGCCGACGTCGCCGCCGCGCTCTCCGGCGCGGTCGGGGCCATGTCCGGGCCGCTGCACGGGGGTGCGCCCTCGCGGGTGCTGGGCATGATCGAGGAGATCGAGCGCACCGGCGACGCCACCGCGTACGTCAAGAAGGCGCTCGACCGGGGCGAGCGGCTGATGGGCTTCGGGCACCGGGTCTACCGCGCCGAGGACCCGCGGGCGCGGGTGCTGCGGCGCACCGCCAAGGAGCTGGGGGCGCCGCGCTACGAGGTCGCGGAGGCGCTGGAACGGGCCGCCCTGGAGGAGCTGCACAACCGGCGGCCGGACCGGGTGCTGGCCACCAACGTCGAGTTCTGGGCGGCGATCACGCTGGACTTCGCGGAGGTCCCGGCGCCCATGTTCACGTCGATGTTCACGTGCGCGCGGACCGCCGGGTGGAGCGCGCACATCCTGGAGCAGAAGCGGACGGGCCGCCTCGTCCGCCCCTCGGCGCGGTACGTCGGGCCGGGCACCCGCAGCCCGCACGACATCCAGGGGTACGGGGACATCTCGCGGTAGCGGGTTGGGGCGGGGGCCAAGTGGGGCGGGAGCCGAGCGGGGCGAGGGCGCTCCCCGCCCCAACCCCCTAGCCGTCGGCCGCGCCCAGCGCCTCGTCCAGGATCCGCGCCCACTGCGCCACCACCCGCTCCCGGCGTGCGCTGTCGTCCGTCAGCAGATTGGCCAGGCCCAGGCCGCGGGCCATGTCGAGCAGCCCCTGCACCGCCTCCCGCACCCCCGGGGCCGTCTCGTCTGCGCCCAGCAGCTCCACCGCCATGCGGTGCGTCTCGCGGCCGATGCGGGACTCCAGGACGGTCACCCGGGCGCCCAGCTGGGGTTCGTACGACGCCGCGACCCACAGCTGGAGCGCGGCCCGGAACAGCGGGCCGGTGTACAGGTCGACCAGTTCGGTGACGACCGCGTGGGTGCGGGCCGTGCCCTCGCCCGCCGGGGCGAGGGCACGCAGCTCCGCCGAACGCTGCTCCGCGACCTGCTCGACCGCGGCCGTGAACAGGTCCTCCCGGGTCGGGAAGTGGTGCTGGGCCGCGCCCCGGGACACCCCGGCCCGCTCCGCGACCACCGACACCGTCGACCCCGCCCAGCCGTGCTCGGCCAGGCACGCCACGGCGGCCTCCAGCAGCCGCTGCCGGGTCGCGCGGCTGCGGTCCTGCTTGGGGTCGCGCGGGGGCGTACGCGGCGACGTACCCGGGCTCACTGGTCCGTCCCCGTCACCCACGCCGGATCCCGCCGCTCCCGGAACGCCGTCATCCCCTCCCGCGCCTCCGCCGACGCGAACAGCCGCGCCGACAGCTCCGCGAGCCCCTCCCCGTCCCGGTCGAACGCCCGCCGCACCTCGGCCGTCACCAGCCGCTTGGACTCCGCCAGGCCCTGCGGGGAGCCGCGGCGCAGCCCGTCCAGTACGGGCGCGAGCACCCCGTCCGCGTCGCCCTCCGGGTCCGCCACCGTCACCAGGCCGATCCGGGCCGCCTCGGCGGCGTCGAACCGTTCCCCCGTGAGGTAGTACCGGGCCGCCGCGCGGGCGTCCAGGCGGGGCAGCAGCGGCATCGATATGACCGCCGGGGCCAGCCCGAGCCGCGCCTCGGTGAACGCGAAGCTCGCGCCCCGCCCCGCCGCCGAGATGTCGCACGCCCCGAGCAGCCCCAGCCCACCGGCCCGCACATGCCCGGTGACCCGCGCGACCACCGGCTTGGGCAGCTCCACGAGGGCGCGCAACAGCGCGACCAGCCCCTGCGCGCCCGACACGGCCGGGGGTTCGCGCAGATCCGCGCCCGCGCAGAACGTGTTGCCGGTGTGCGCGAGCAGCACCGCCCGGACCTCCGGGTCCGCCTCGGCCGCCGCCAGCCCGGCCCGCAGCTCGGCGACCAGGCGGGCGGAGAGCGCGTTGCGGTTGTGCGGCGAATCCAGCGTGAGCGTCCTGATGCCGTGGTCGTCGGACGAGCGCACCAAAGCCGCGTCGCCGTGGGTGTCTGTCATGGGGTGGTCGAACTCCTCTCCCTGGCGCGCAGTTCGCGGCGCAGGATCTTCCCGGCGGCCGAGCGCGGCACGCTCTCCGTGAACTCCACGCGGCGCACCTTCTTGTACGGGGCCACCTGCCCGGCAACGTACGCGATCAGCTCCTGCTCGGAGATCCGGGCACCCGGCCCGCGCACCACGTACGCCTTCGGGACCTCGTTGCCGTCCCCGTCCGCCACGCCGATCACGGCGACGTCGGCGACGGCCTCGTGCGCGATCAGCACGGCCTCCAGATCGGCCGGGGCGACCTGGTAGCCCTTGTACTTGATCAGCTCCTTCAGCCGGTCCACCACGAACAGCCAGCCGTCCGCGTCCACATGGCCGATGTCGCCCGTGTGCAGCCAGCCGTCCGCGTCGACCATGGCCGCCGTGTCGTCGGGCCGCCCCAGATAGCCCTTCATCACCTGCGGGCCCCGGATCAGGATCTCCCCGTCCTCGCCCTCCCCCACGTCCCGGCCGTCCTGTGGACCGCCCTCCATACCCACGATGCGCATCTCGGTGCTCGGCAGCAGCTTCCCCACCGTCCCCGGCGGAACGCCCTCCGCCGCCCGGGGCACCAGATGGCAGCCCGGGGACAGCTCCGTCATCCCGAACGCCTGGAGCAGCGGCGGCACGCCCAGCCGCCGCGCGCACGCCTCCGCCAGCCGCGCGTCCAGCGGCGCGGCCGCGCTCAGCACGTACCGCACCGACGACAGGTCGTGCTCCGCCACCGCCGGATGCTTGGCGAGCGCCAGCACGATCGGCGGCGCCACGTACAGCGCCTGCGCCTCGTACCGCTCGATCGCCGTCAGGAACTGGTCCAGGTCGAAGCGCGGCAGCACGATCACCGTGCTCCCGGCCCGCAGCGGGGCGTTCATCAGCGCCGTCAGGCCGTACACGTGGAAGAACGGCAGCACCGCGAGCACCCGCTCGCCCGGCCGCGTCGGCACCAGCGCCTCCACCTGCGCCAGGTTGGTCGCCACGCTGCGGTGCGTCAGCATCACGCCCTTCGGGCTGCCCGTCGTCCCCGACGAGTACGGCAGCACCGCCACGTCCTCCGCCGGGTCGATCTCCACCACCGGCTCCGGCGCCGTGCCCGCCACCATGTCGCGCAGCGAACGGTGCCCGCCCGCCTCGTCGCACACGAAGATCTCCCGCACCCCGCCCGCCTGCTCCGCCGCCTGCCGCGCCACCCCCAGCAGCGGCGACACCGTCACGATCCACGTCGCCGCCGCATCCCGCAGCTGCTGGGCGAACTCCTCCGCCGTCGACAGGGGATGCACCGTGGTGACCGCCGCGCCCGTGCGCGTCACCCCGTAGAACGCCATCGGATACATCAGCGAGTTGGGGCTGTGCAGCGCCACCACCTCCCCCTTGTGCACCCCCGCCGCCGCCAGTTCCGCGGCGATCCGGCGCGAGGCGTGGTCCAGCGCCGCGTAGCCGACGCTCTCCCCCGTCACCCCGTCGATCAGCGCCGTACGGTCCCCGAACTCCTTCGCCGCGCGGCCCAGCACCGCGTCGTGAATGGGCAGATCGACGGGCGGGACATCGGGAAACTCGCTGCGCAGCACCATGGCCGCTCCCCTCGGGTCACTGTGCCTGCCAGTTGCCTTCCCGTCCGTTCTGCCCCGCTCGTCGCGTCGGTACGACCGTCAGTACGACTTCGGCAGCCCCAGCGTCTGATGCGAGACAAAGTTGAGGATCATCTCCCGGCTGACCGGCGCGATCCGCGCCACCCGCGCCGCCGTGATCAGCTTCGCCAGCCCGTACTCCTCCGTCAGGCCGTTCCCGCCCAGCGTGTGCACCGCCTGGTCCACCGCCTTCACGGCCGCCTCCCCGGCCGCGTACTTCGCCATGTTGGCCGCCTCCCCCGCGGCCGCGTCCTCCCCCGCGTCGTACAGATACGCCGCCTTCGCCATCATCAGCCGGGCCAGCTCCACCTCGATGTGCGCCTGGGCGAGCGGGTGCGCGATCGCCTGGTGCGCGCCGATCGGCTCCTTCCACACCTGGCGGGTCCGCGCGTAGTCCACCGCCTTCGCCAGCGCGTGACGGCCCATCCCGAGGGCGAACGCCGCCGTCATGATCCGCTCCGGGTTGAGCCCCGCGAACAGCTGCGCAAGACCCGCGTCCTCGTCCCCCACCAGCGCGTCCGCCGGGAGCCGCACATCGTCCATGACGACCTCGAACTGCTTCTCGTTCGCGGCCACTTCCATGGGGATGTGGTGGTACGAGAAGCCGGGGGTGCCGCCCGGGACGATGAACAGGCAGGGCTTGAGCTTCCCGGTCCGCGCGTCCTCCGTGCGGCCCACGATCAGGGTCGCGTCGGCGATGTCCACGCCGGAGATGAAGACCTTACGGCCGGTGAGCACCCAGTCGGTCCCGTCGCGGCGGGCGGTGGTGGTGATCCGGTGCGAGTTCGATCCGGCGTCCGGCTCCGTGATGCCGAACGCCATCGTCACGCTGCCGTCCGCCAGCCCCGGCAGCCAGCGGGACTTCTGCGCGTCCGTGCCGTACCGGGCGATCACCGTGCCGCAGATCGCGGGCGACACGACGAGCATCAGCAGCGGACAGCCCGCCGCGCCCAGCTCTTCGAGCACGATGGACAGCTCGGCTATGCCGCCCCCTCCGCCGCCGTACGCCTCGGGGAGGTTGACGCCGAGGTAGCCGAGCTTGCCCGCCTTGGCCCAGAGGTCGCGGGTGGCGGTGTCGTGGTTGTCCCTGCCGAAGGACGCGACCGCGGTGCGGAGGTCGGCCTGCTCCGGGGTGTCGATGGGCGTGTGCGCCTGGGCCTGGCTCATGAGCGGCTCCGTCCGTCGTCCTGGGTGGATGCCTGGCGTGGGGTGGCTGCCTCGGCTTTGGTGGCTGCTTCGTCGTGGGCGGCTGCCTCGGCTTTGGTGGCTGCTTCGTCGTGGGCGGCTGCCTCGGCTTCGGTGGCTGCCTCGTCGTGGGCGGCTGCCTCGTCGTGGGCGGCTGCCTCGTCGTGGGCGGCTGCCTCGTCGTGGGCCGTGACGACCGCGAGCAGTGCGCCGACCTCGACCTGACGGCCCTCGGCGGCGTGCAGCGCGGTGAGCACCCCGGCGGTGGGGGCCGTCACGCGGTGCTCCATCTTCATCGCCTCCAGCCACAGCAGCGGCTGGCCCGCCCGCACGGGGTCGCCCACGGCGACGTCGGCGATCCGCACCACCGTGCCGGGCATGGGGGCCAGCAGGGAGCCCGGCGCGGTGCGGGCGGTGGGGTCGGGGAAGCGGGACAGGGGGGTGAGGGTGTGCGATCCGGGGGGCGCATCGATATATATGCGGTCGTCGTGGCGTGAAACGTCGAACTTCCGCCTGATGCCGTCGGCTTCGAGGACGACGTGGTGCGGGGTCGCCCGGAGCAGCCGGAGGTCCGGGAAGTCCTCCGTGACGAGGCCGTCGCGGGTGAGCCGGTAGCGGACCTCGTGCTCGGTGCCGTCCGGTGCGCGGTACGTCTTGATCTGCGGCTGGGACGGTACGTTCCGCCAACCGCCGAGGCGCCCCGCGACGGTCGCCGGCCCATCCGATGCGTCGGCCAGCGCGGCGGCGAGGGCGGCCAGTGCGATGCCCTCCCCGGTGTCCTTGGTGAGTGCGTCGAGGTGACGTTCGAGGAAGCCGGTGTCCATGCGCCCGGCCTCGAACTCCGGGTGCCGCAGGGCTCGTACCAGCAGCTCGCGGTTGGTGACCGGGCCGTGGATCCGGGCGTGCTCCAGCCCGTGGGCCAGCCGCCGCAGCGCCTCGGCGCGGGTGGGCGCCCAGGCGATGACCTTGGCCAGCAGGGGGTCGTAGTGGACGCCGATCACGTCCCCGTCCGCGATGCCGGAGTCCACGCGCAGTCCCGTGACGGTGATGTCGAGTCGCCGCATCACGCCCGCCTGCGGCTGCCATCCCCGCCCCGGGTCCTCCGCGTACAGCCGTGCCTCGACCGCGTGGCCGCGCGGGGACGGGGGCTCGGGGGCCAGGGGCTGCCCCTCGGCCACCCGCAGTTGGAGGGCCACCAGGTCCAGCCCGTACACCTCCTCCGTCACCGGGTGCTCGACCTGGAGGCGGGTGTTCATCTCCAGGAAGTACGCCCGGCCCGCCGACGAGACCAGGAACTCGACGGTGCCCGCGCCCTCGTACCCGATGGCCCGGGCGGCGTTCACCGCCGACTCCTCCAGCAGACGGCGCAGTTCGTCGCCGAGGCCCGGGGCCGGGGCCTCTTCGATGACCTTCTGGTGGCGGCGCTGGAGGGAGCAGTCGCGGGTGCCGAGCGACCACACGGTGCCGTGGGTGTCGGCCAGCACCTGGACCTCGACGTGGCGGGCGCCCTCGACGTACGGCTCGACGAACACCTCGCCGTCCCCGAAGGCGGACGCCGCCTCCGCACGGGCGGAGGTCAGCTCGGCGGGCAGCGCGGCCGTGTCGCGGACGACGCGCATGCCGCGGCCGCCGCCGCCCGCCGCGGCCTTGATGAGGACCGGCAGGTCGTCGGCGGCGACCCGGTCGGGGTCGAGGGAGTCGAGGAGGGGGACGCCCGCGTCGCGCAGGAGCCGTTTGGCGCGCGTCTTGGAGGCCATCGCCTGCATCGCCGCGGGCGGCGGCCCGACCCACAACAGCCGCGCGTCGCGCACGGCTTGGGCGAAGGCGGCGTCCTCGGAGAGGAAGCCGTAGCCGGGGTGGACGGCGTCGGCGCCCGCCGCCAGGGCGGCCTTGGTCAGCAGGTCGCCGCGGAGGTACGTGTCGGCGGGGGCGTCGCCCGGCAGGCGTACGGCGGTGTCGGCCTCCCGGACGTGCGGGGCGTCGGCGTCCGCGTCGGAGTGGACGGCGACGGTGGCGATGCCGAGTTCGCGGCAGCTGCGGATGATGCGGCGGGCGATCTCGCCGCGGTTGGCGATGAGGAGGGTTCGGATCACGGACATCACGGCGGGGTTTTTCCTCACATCCGGAAGACGCCGAAGCCACCGCGCGCCCCCTCGACGGGCGCGGTGTGGAGGGCGGAGAGACAGAGGCCGAGGACGGTGCGGGTGTCGCGCGGGTCGATGACGCCGTCGTCGTACAGCCGCCCGGAGAGGAAGTGCGGCAGCGACTCGGACTCGATCTGCTGCTCGACCATGGCGCGCAGGGCGGCGTCACCGTCGTCGTCGTAGGGCTGCCCCTTGGCGGCGGCGGACTGGCGGGCGACGATCGACAGCACTCCGGCGAGCTGCTGGGGGCCCATGACGGCGGACTTGGCGCTGGGCCAGGCGAAGAGGAAGCGCGGGTCGTACGCGCGGCCGCACATGCCGTAGTGGCCGGCGCCGTAGGAGGCGCCGATGAGGACGGAGAGGTGGGGGACGCGCGAGTTGGAGACCGCGTTGATCATCATCGCGCCGTGCTTGATGATCCCGCCCTGTTCGTAGGCGCGGCCGACCATGTAACCGGTGGTGTTGTGGAGGAAGAGGAGGGGGATGTCGCGCTGGTTGGCGAGCTGGATGAACTGCGCGGCCTTCTGGGACTCCTCGCTGAACAGCACCCCCTGGGCGTTGGCCAGGATGCCCACCGGATAGCCGTGGAGGGTGGCCCAGCCGGTGGCGAGACTCGCCCCGTAGAGCGGCTTGAACTCGTCGAAGTCGGAGCCGTCGACGATGCGGGCGATGACCTCGCGGGGGTCGAAGGGGACCTTGAGGTCGCCGGGGACGATGCCCAGCAGCTCGTCGGCGTCGTACTTCGGCGGCTCCGCCGGGCCCGGATCGGGGTGGGCCTTGCGCCAGTTCAGGCGTGCGACGACGCGGCGCGCCTGGTGGAGGGCGTCGGGCTCGTCGGTGGCGAAGTAGTCCGCGAGCCCGGAGGTGCGGGCGTGCATGTCGGCGCCGCCGAGGGATTCGTCGTCGCTCTCCTCGCCGGTGGCCATCTTGACCAGCGGCGGGCCGCCCAGGAAGACCTTGGACCGCTCCTTGACCATGATCACGTGGTCGGACATGCCCGGGATGTACGCGCCTCCGGCGGTGGAGTTGCCGAAGACCACGGCGACGGTGGGGATTCCGTCGGCCGACAGCCGGGTGAGGTCCCGGAAGAGGGCGCCGCCCGGGATGAAGATCTCCTTCTGGGAGGGGAGATCGGCGCCGCCGGACTCGACGAGGCTGACGACGGGGAGCCGGTTGACGCGGGCGATCTCATGGGCGCGCAGGATCTTCTTCAGCGTCCAGGGATTGCTGGCGCCTCCCCGCACGGTGGGGTCGTTGGCGCTGATCAGGCACTCGACGCCGGAGATCACGCCGATGCCGGTGACGACGGAGGCGCCGACCGGGTAGTCGCTGCCCCAGGCGGCGAGCGGGGACAGCTCCAGGAAGGGCGTATCGGGGTCCAGGAGGAGTTCGATGCGCTCCCGGACCAGCAGCTTGCCGCGCTTGCGGTGGCGCTCGACGTACTTCTCGCCGCCGCCCGCGAGCGCCTTGGCGTGTTCCGCCTCCAGTTCGGTCAGCTTGGCGAGCATCGCCTCGCGGTGGGCCGTGTAATCGGCGCCTGCGGGGTCGAGCGCGGACGCGAGCACGGTCACAGCAGTACCTCCGGTATGTCGAGGTGGCGCGAGCGCAGCCATTCGCCGACCGCCTTGGCCTGCGGGTCGAAGCGGGCCTGCGCCGCGACGCCCTCGCCGAGCAGGCCGTCGACGGTGAAGTTCAGGGCGCGCAGATGCGGGAGTTGGTGGCGGGTGACCGGCAGATCGGCTGTCTCCGGGAGGAGTTCGCGGAGCCGGTCGACGGTGAGGGTGTGGACCAGCCAGCGCCAGGCGTCGTCGCTGCGCACCCACACGCCGATGTTGGCGCTGCCGCCCTTGTCGCCGCTGCGCGCCCCGGCGACCGCGCCGAGCGGCGCGCGGCGGGTGGGGCCGTTGAGCGGCTGCGGCAGCGGGGGCTCGTCGACGGGCGTGAGGGGGCGGGCGTGCGGGGCCGGGGGGACCGCGGTCCGGGTGCCGTCGGGCAGGACGGCGATGTGCGGGACCGCGTCCTGCGGGACGTACGCCGCCTCGAACACCCCGTACGGGGCGGCCTTGCCGGGCGGGGCGGTGACATGGAACCCGGGCAGGCTGGCGAGGGCCAGCTCCACGGCCGCACCGCTGACCGCCCGCCCCACGGTGTCGGGGTCGCGGTCCCGGACGACGAGCCGCAGCAGCGCGCTCGCCTCCTCCTGCACATCCGCGTCGGCGTGGTCGGTGCGGGCCAGAGCCCACCGCACCTCGGCGGGGCGGCGCTCGGCGAGGGCCGCCTCCATCTGGTCCCGTACGAGGGCGGCCTTGGCCTCGATGTCGAGGCCGGTGAGCACGAACACCACCTCGTTGCGGTGCCCGCCGAGCCGGGTCAGCCCGGCCTTGACGGTCGGCGGCGGCGCCTCCCCCCGTACGCCGTGGATCCGCACCCGGTCGGGGCCGTCCTGGGTGAGCCGTACGGAGTCCAGGCGGGCCGTCACGTCCGGCCCGGGGTAGCGGGCACCCGCCGTCTCGTACAGCAGCTGGGCCGTGACGGTGCCGACGGTGACGGCACCGCCGGTGCCCGGGTGCTTGGTGATGACGGCCGACCCGTCCGGGTGGATCTCGGCGAGCGGGAAACCGGGGCGGCGCAGGTCCTCGATCTCCGTGAAGAACGCGTAGTTGCCGCCGGTCGCCTGCGTCCCGCACTCCAGCACATGCCCGGCGATCACGGCCCCGGCCAGCGCGTCCCAGTCATCCGCCGCCCACCCGAAGTGCGCGGCGGCGGGCCCGGTGACGAGCGCGGCGTCGGTGACCCGCCCCGTGACCACGACGTCCGCCCCGCCGAGCAGACACGCGGCGATTCCGCCGCCCCCGAGGTAGGCGTTGGCGCTGACCACCCCGGGCCCCCAATCACGCGCCCCGAGCAGATCGTCCCCCTCCACGTGCGCGACCCGGCACCCGACCCCGAGCCGCTCCGCGAGCCCCCGGATGGCGTCGGCCAACCCGGCCGGATTCAGCCCACCCGCGTTGGCGACGATCCGCACCCCCCGCTCGACGGCGAGCCCGAGGGTGTCCTCCAGCTGGCGGAGGAAGGTGGTGGCATAGCCGCGGGAGGGGTCCTTGGCCCGGTCCCGCCCGAGGATCAACATGGTCAGCTCGGCGAGATAGTCCCCGGTCAGCACGTCGAGCGGCCCATCGGTCAGCATCTCGCGCAGCGCGTCGAAGCGGTCCCCGTAGAAGCCGGAGGCATTGCCGATGCGGAGGGGTTCCGTCGTGGTCACGCCGCACCCCCGCCCGGCCGCCGCCCTCGCCCCGGCGGGCCCGCGAAGGCCTGGGCGATGTCCAGCCAGTGGTCCGCGTCGGGGCCCTCGGCCCGTACGGCCACGTCGTCGCGGTGCACGCGCTGGGTCACCAGCAGGCAGAAGTCGAGCGCGGGGCCCGTGACGCGCTGGGACGCGTTCTCGGGGCCGTACGTCCACAACTCGCCACCCGGCGCCGTGAGTTCGACGCGGAACTCCTCGGCGGGCGGCTCCAGGCCGCGCGCCGCGTACGCGTAACCCCGGGCCCGTACGCCGATGCGGGCCACGTGCCGCAGCCGGGCGGTGGGCGTACGGCGCACGCCCAGCGCGTCGGCCACGTCCTGGCCGTGCGCCCAGGTCTCCATCAGCCGCGCCGTCACCATCGACATGACACTCATCGGCGGCCCGTACCACGGCAGCCGGGCCCCGGACGGCTGCGCGGCGAGCACCCGCGCCAGCCGCTCCCGCCCTTCCCGCCACCGTCCCAGCAGCACGGCGGGCGGATCGGCCGCGCCGCGCTCCGCGCCCTCGTCCACGAACCGCTCCGGCGCGGCAAAGGCCTTCCGCACCTCGTCGGCGAACCCCTCCGGATCCTCGGCCGCCTGCACCGCCCGCGCGTCGGTCCAGGCGAGGTGGGCGATCTGGTGCGCGATGCTCCACCCGACCGCGGGCGTCGGCGCGGCCCACGCCGCGTCCCCGAGCCCGGCCACCAGACCGTCCAACTCCTCGCTCTCGGCGCGCAGATCGCCGAGCAGGGCTTCCGTATCGGACACGCGGGACTCCCGTTCGCCGTGCGGTGTGCGGGGGTGTGCGGGGCGTTGGGAGTGAGCGTGGCAGCGCGGCACAAAACAATCAAGCGTGCTTGCATGATTTTTGACGAACCGGAGGCGGCGACCACGGCATGGGCCTGCCCACACCCGCGTTAGCCGATGGTTAGCGGGACGGCAGTCCTGCGGTAGCGGCCCCGACCAGAGTGGTTGTCGTACCGAGGAGACAACGACACCGACTGCCCCGGGGGGACCCGCAATGAGCTCCACCACCACTGTCCGCACCGCTCGCCGCCGCACCCTGCGCGTTGCCGCCGCGGCCCTGATCGCCGCCGCCGGTCTCAGCCTGACCGCCTGCTCCGGCTCGGACACCGCCGGCCCGAAGCCCGCGGCCGCCGCCGAGTCCTCCTCCGCCGGGGCGCAGGGCTCCGACGCCACGGTCGACAACAAGGCGGGCGCCGCGGGCAAGGCGGCATCGCCGTCCCGCACCCAGAAGCTGGTGGACGGCAGCACGGCCGAGATCTACGAGCTCGGCGAGCAGCACTACCGCCTCAAGATCGTCAACGATGGTGACGACCTGGCCACGCTGGAGGCGAAGGAGGGCGATGCCGGGCTCGACGCCAACGGCATGTACGTCGTGCTCACGGCGGGCGGCGAGGTCCGCTCCTGGATGGGCGGCGAACACCAGGGACCGGGCACGTTCAAGATCGCAGGCGGTTGGACGGCCAAGGTCACGAAGATCGGCGAACTCCATTACCGTGCGGAGATCTCCGGCCACGAGGGCAAGGCCGCCACGATCGAGGCCAACGAGAAGGACGCCGGTCTCGACGCCAACGGCAGCTCCATCGTGCTCAGCTCCGGCGGCGTGATCAGCGCCCACCAGTAAACGTCTGCCCCCTCTGCGGCGGTGGAGCCACCTCGGGCGGCTCCACCGCCGCAGCGCGCGGCTCGTGGGTCAGGGCAGCCGGTCCGCCAGGAGTTCGGCGAGGTGGCGGGACGGGCGGTCGGTGAGGTGGTCGAGTTGGGTGCGGCAGGAGAAGCCGTCGGCGAGGACTTCGGCGTTCTCGTCCGCGGTGCGTACGGACGGCAGCAGCTGGTCTTCGGCGCAGGCCACGGAGACGTCGTAATGGCCCGCCTCGAAGCCGAAGTTGCCCGCGAGGCCGCAGCAGCCGCCGCTCAGCTCGCCGGTGAGGCCCGCGCGTTCGCGGAGGCGGCGATCGGCGGCGTCGCCGAGGACGGCGTGCTGGTGGCAGTGGGTCTGGCCGACGACCGGGCGGTCGACCTTCGGGGGCTGCCAGTCCGGGGCGTGGGTCTCCAGGGCCTGGGCGAAGGTCTGCACGGACGAGGCGAGGCGGGCGGCGCGGGGGTCGTCGGAGCCGAGGAGTTCGGGGAGGTCGGTGCGGAGGGCGGCCGTGCAGCTGGGTTCGAGGCCGACGACGGGCAGCCCGGCGTCCAGGGCCGGGGCCATGACGTCGAGGGTGCGCCGCATGACCGTACGGGCGCGGTCCAGCTGGCCGGTCGAGACCCAGGTCAGGCCGCAGCAGACGGGTTTGGGGGGTACGACGACGCGGAGGCCCGCCGATTCGAGTACGCGCACCGCGGCCTGGCCTACCGAGGGGGACAGGTAGTTGGTGAAGGTGTCGGGCCAGAGAACGACGGTCCGGGCCGCGTCCGGGGAGTCGGCCACCGTACGGGCGTGGCCGCGCCACCAGCGGGTGAAGGGTTCGCGGGCCAGCTCGGGGATGTCGCGTTCCGGGGCGATGCCGCCCATCCGCTTCGCCAGGGAGGACAGAAAGCCGACCCCTGATGCCGCGTTGGCCACCGGTGCTGCCCGTAGGGAGGCCGCCGCGCGGAGCCATACGGGGAGCCAGCCCATCGAGTAGTGGCCGGCCGGGCGCATCCGGCCCTCGTAGTGGTGGTGCAGGAACTCGGCCTTGTACGTGGCCATGTCCACCCCGACCGGGCAGTCGCTGCGGCAGCCCTTGCAGGACAGGCACAGGTCGAGCGCGTCCCGTACCTCCTCCGAGCGCCAGCCGTCGCGCACCACCTCGCCCGCGAGCATCTCGTGGAGCAGCCGGGCGCGGCCGCGGGTGGAGTGCTGCTCCTCGCCGGTGGCGCGGTACGAGGGGCACATCACGCTCGCGCCGGATACCGATTCGTTGCGGCACTTGGCGACGCCGACGCAGCGCCGTACGGCGGCCGAGAAGTCGCCGCCGTCGTGCGGGTAGCCGAACTCGACGTCGACGGGGCGCCGCGGGAGGACGTCGAAGCGGAGGTCCTGGTCGAGGCGGCGGGGGCGGGCGAGGACGCCGGGGTTGAGGCCGTTTGCCGGGTCCCACAGGTCCTTGAAGCGGTGGAAGAGCCCGACCATCTCGTCCCCGTACATGCGGGGCAGCAGTTCGGCGCGGGCCAGGCCGTCGCCGTGTTCGCCGGAGAGCGAGCCTCCGTGGGTGACGACGAGGTCGGCGAGGTCGGTGGAGAAGTCGCGGAAGACCCGCACCCCGGCCTCGCGCATCAGGTCGAAGTCGATGCGGACGTGGATGCAGCCGTCGCCGAAGTGCCCGTACGGGGTGCCGCGCAGCCCGTGCTGGGCCATCAGGGCGCGGAAGTCACGCAGATACGGCCCGAGACGGGCGGGCGGCACCGCGCAGTCCTCCCAGCCGGGCCATGCCTCGCTGCCGTCCGGCATCCGGGTGGCGGTGCCGGAGGCGTCCTCGCGGACCCGCCACAGCGCGCGCTGCCCGGCCGGGTCGGCGACCACGGTGTGGTCGGTGGTGGCGTGCGCGGCGGCGCGCGCTATCTCCTCCGCGCGGGCGTACGCCTCCTCGCGCCCGGTGCCGCCGACCTCCACGAACAGCCAGGCGCCGCCCTTGGGCAGCCCCGACGCGCCCGCGACCAGGTCGGCGGCCATGCCCTCGACGGTGAGCGGCCCGTACGGCAGCAGGGTGTGCGCGGCCTCGGCCGCCGCGGACTCGTCGGGGTAGCCGAGCACGGCGAGCGCGCGGGCGGCGGGCGCTTCGACGAGCCGTACGGTCGCCTCGGTGAGCACGCCGAGCGTGCCCTCGCTGCCGGTGAGGGCGCGGGCCACGTCGGCGTTCTTCTCGGGCAGCAGCTCGTCCAGGGCGTAGCCGGAGATGCGGCGGGGCAGTTCGGGGAAGCCGGTGCGCAGCAGCGCCAGGTGGTCACCGGCGAGGGAGCGCATGCCGTCGCGGAGCCGGGCGGGGAGCGCGTCGAGCCCCTGGGCGGCGCGGACCCGCTCCCCGCCGTACGTCAGGACGTCCAGCGCGTGGACGTTGTCGGCGGTGGTGCCCCAGGCCACCGAGTGGGAGCCGCACGAGTTGTTGCCGATCATGCCGCCGAGGGTGCAGCGGCTGTGGGTGGACGGGTCGGGGCCGAAGGTCAGGCCGTGCGCGCCCGCGGCGGTCCGCAGCTCGTCGAGGATGACGCCGGGCTGGACGACGGCGGTGCGCTGCTCCGGGTCCAAGGACCGGATGAACCGCATGTGGCGGGTGAAGTCGAGGACGACGCCGAGCCCGGTGGCCTGCCCGGCGATGGACGTACCGGCGCCGCGCGCCACCACCGGCACGCCGTGCTCCCGGCAGACGGCCAGCGCCGCCGCCACGTCGTCCGCGTCGCGCGGGGCGACGACACCGGTCGGCACGCGCCGGTAGTTCGACGCGTCCATGGTCATCAGGGCCCGGCTCGCCGCGTCGAAGGAGACGTCCCCACGGACGGCTCGGCGCAGCGCCTGCTCCAGTTCGTCTGCCTCTGCCTCGTGCTCTGCCATGTCCCCATGGTCCACGGGGAGGGTCCCGATGAGAATGTTCACACTGTGCTTGAACGACGTGATCATGGATCACTGTGGACGGGGCCCACCGGTGCCGCGGTGTCAACATGGCCGCGCTCACTGTCCCCGTCCGTGGACGGATCGTCTCAAGCGATGGACTCCCCGCTGAATGCCGGGTTGGGACGGATTAGGCTGCGTGCGTGGCTGAGATCCGGATTCCCGAAGACATCAAGCCCGCCGACGGTCGCTTCGGCGCAGGCCCCTCCAAGGTGCGTACCGAGGCGCTCAGCGCCCTCGCGGCGACCGGCAGCTCCCTGCTGGGCACCTCCCACCGGCAGGCCCCGGTCAAGAACCTGGTCGGCAAGGTGCGCGACGGCGTGCGCGAACTGTTCCAGCTCCCCGAGGGCTACGAGGTCGTCCTCGGCAACGGCGGCTCCACCGCCTTCTGGGACGTGGCGACGCACGGCCTGATCGACAACAAGTCCCAGCACCTGTCCTTCGGCGAGTTCTCGTCGAAGTTCGCGAAGGCGGCCAAGCTCGCGCCGTGGCTGGACGAGCCGACCGTCATCTCCTCCGACCCCGGCACCCACCCGGAGCCGCGGGCCGAGGCCGGTGCGGACGTCTACGCCTTCACCCACAACGAGACCTCGACCGGTGTCGCGATGCCCATCCAGCGGGTCGCCGGGGCCGACGACGGGTCGCTGGTGCTGGTCGACGCCACGTCCGGCGCGGGCGGTCTGCCCGTGGACATCGCCGAGACGGACGTCTACTACTTCGCGCCGCAGAAGTCCTTCGCCTCGGACGGCGGACTGTGGATCGGCATCTTCTCCCCCGCCGCGCTGGAGCGCGCCGCCCGGATCCACGGGTCCGGCCGCCACGTCCCGGAGTTCTTCTCGCTGCCGACCGCGATCGACAACTCACTGAAGAACCAGACGTACAACACCCCGGCCCTCGCGACCCTCTTCCTGCTCAACGACCAGCTGGAGTGGATCAACGGGCAGGGCGGCCTGGACTGGGCCGTGCGGCGCACCGCCACCTCCTCGCGCACGCTGTACGGCTGGGCCGAGGAGTCCAAGCACGCCACCCCGTTCGTCACCGACCCGGCCAAGCGGTCGCAGGTCATCGGCACGATCGACTTCGACGACGAGATCGACGCCGCCGCGATCGCCAAGGTGCTGCGCGCCAACGGGATCGTGGACACCGACCCGTACCGGAAGCTGGGCCGCAACCAGCTGCGGGTGGCGATGTTCCCGGCCGTCGACCCGGCCGACGTCGAGGCGCTGACCGCCTGCGTGGACTACGTGATCGAGCACCTGTGAGGCGTGCCTGACGGAGGAGGGGCCCGGGGCGTTCGCCCCGGGCCCTTTCCCATACGGGGGCGCCTACCGCGGGCGGCGGCGGACCAGCCGCCGCAGCCCCAGGAACAGCACCGTCGCGGCGCCGAAGGTGAGCGCGCCCTTCAGCAGGTTGCGGTTCTTCTCGTCCTCGTCGGCGCTCTGCTTGCCGTCGGGGCGCGAGGAGTAGTCGCCGTCCTTCTTCTGCTTCTTCGCGGTCGCGTCCGGCAGCAGTTCCCCGCCGAGGTCCACCGCGGTGACCTTGCTGCCCGGTCCCTCGGTGCCGTACATGAGCGTGCCGCCGTCCGGGGTGAAGGTCACCGACTCGCCCTGGCGCTGGAGGGGCAGCCCCGGCTCGTCGTCCAGCAGCTGCGGCTTGCCGTTCCGCCAGCGGTACTCGGAGGCCGCGAAGTAGCCGCGGAGCACCAGGCGGCTGCCGTCCGGCGCGAAGGCGCCGTCGGTGACCTCCATGTCGAGGTCGGCGACCCGGCGGAAGACATTGGTGCCCTGGGCGGAGAGCGTGGCGGGCGCCTCGTACAGCCCGGGGTCGTCGTCGCTCTTGCTGGCGATGTAGATCCGGCCGGTCTTCGGGTGGACCATCATCGCCTCGGCGTCGCGCGCCCCGCCCTGGTACTTCACGGTGAACTGGGTGGCGGTGACCGTGGTGTTCCCCAGCACCTTGGGCTCGGGGAAGCGGTAGATCCATACGTGGGGCCAGGTGCCGCCGAGGTTGTCGCCGATGTCGCCGACGTACACATTGCCGTCGGGGCCTATCGAGATCGCCTCCACGTCCCGGGGGCGCCCTATGCCGCGCAGTTCGACCCGGGCGACCGTCTTTCCGGTCTTGCTGTCGACGGCGTAGACGTACGCCCCGTCCGAGCTGTCGTTGTGCGTCCAGTAGACCCCGGGATGGGCCCGGCTCGCGGCGAGCCCGCTGGACTCGGTGATGCGGGGGTCCTCGATCGTGAACGAGGACGGGGACGAGTCGTCGGCCGCCGCGGGAGCGGGGAGGGCGACGGGCAGGGCCGCCAGCACGGCGGCACCGAGGACGTACGGAAGCGGACGCATGGGCCCAAGCCTGCCATCCCGGCGGGGCACGGACAGCGTGTTACGGCCGCGCGGGGGCGGGTTGAACGGCGGGGCTCGGCCCCCGTCCGTGCCCCTTCTGAATTACGAACGGATAACGTACGTAAATCATTCGTGGCGACGGAGCCGCCTAAATAACCCGCAGATTATTTGAATCCATCCGGGGATTATGTGCTGCGGAAATTTATCGGGCATTGACGGCATAGCGGGCGGGGGCATTGCTTTCCAGAAAGGCCACGCCTACGGTCTCTACCCATGAGCGAATACAGCCATTCCTCTTATGCGCAAACAGCGCCACCGCCGATGCATTCCGCCGGTACCCCGGGCGGAGGCGCGGCGGCCGCACCGCCGAAGAAGTTCGCGGTGCTCGGGGCCGTCGGTGCGGTCATCGCACTGGCCGGCTCCTGTGTGAACTGGGTGGTGTCCACGTCGGACAGCGCCGACGGGGGCGTCAAGGGCATCGACGGCGACGGCATCATCACGCTGATCATCGCCCTGGTCGGAGCGGTGCTCATGCTCGCCGCCCTGGCCACCAAGAAGGGGGTGGTCTACCTGATCGGCGCGGCCACCGGGCTCGCCACCGCGATCGTCCTCGCCATCAACATGGCGTCCCCCGAGCGCCTGCTCGCCCAGAAGCTCCAGGATGAGGAAGGCGTGTCCGCGAAGGTCGCAGAAAAGGCGGCCGAGCAGGCAGCGAAGCTGTACGACCTCACTCCCGGACCCGGAATCTACATCACCCTGATCGGTGCGCTGATGATTCTGATCTTCGGTGTCCTCGGATTCCTGAAGACTCGCTCCGGACGCTAAAAACAACCAGCATTCCGGAGATTCCGGTAGCCCGCTTTTTGACCGCGACGGGGGGCCAAAAAGCGGGCCTCCGGGTTTTCCGGAATGCGGCGCCGCCCGAGACCCACGGGCCGGAAGGCCCACAGGCCGGGACGGCCCTTGATTAGAGCGCACTCCAAGGGATTGGCTGGGTCCCATGGAGTACACGCAGCTCGGACGCACGGGCCTCAAGGTCAGCCGGCTGGTCCTCGGCACCATGAACTTCGGCCCGCAGACGGATGAGGCCGACAGTCACTCGATCATGGATGCCGCGCTCGACGCGGGCATCAACTTCTTCGACACCGCCAATGTCTACGGCTGGGGCGAGAACAAGGGCCGCACCGAGGAGATCGTCGGAAGCTGGTTCGGCAAGGGCGGCGGACGGCGCGAGAAGACCGTCATCGCCACCAAGGTGTACGGCAACATGGCCGCCGACGGTGAGCGGCCCTGGCCCAACACCGACAAGCTCTCGGCGCTCAACATCCGCCGGGCCGTGGACGCGAGCCTGAAGCGGCTGGGCACCGACTACATCGACCTCTACCAGTTCCACCACGTCGACCGCGCGACCCCGTGGGACGAGATCTGGCAGGCCATCGACGTCCTCGTCCAGCAGGGCAAGATCCTCTACGTCGGGTCCTCCAACCACGCGGGCTGGCACATCGCCCAGGCCAACGAGACGGCCCGGCGCCGGAATGCGTACGGCCTGGTCAGCGAGCAGTGCCTGTACAACCTGGCCGAGCGGCGCGCCGAGATGGACGTCATCCCGGCCGCGCAGGAGTACGGCCTCGGCATCATCCCCTGGTCCCCGCTGCACGGCGGGCTGCTCGGCGGCGCGATCCGCAAGGAGCGGGAGGGCGGCGGCGCCCGTACCACCTCCGGCCGCGCGGCCGACGCGCTGAAGAACACGGCGGTGCGCGAGCAGATCCAGGCGTACGAGGACCTGCTCGACAAGCACGGTCTTGAGCCCGGCGAGGTGGCCCTGGCCTGGCTGCTGACCCGGCCCGGGGTCACCGGGCCCATCGTGGGTCCGCGCACGGCCGAGCAGCTGGCCTCGGCGGTGCGGGCGTCCGAGCTGACGCTGAGCGACGAGGTGCTGGGCGCGCTGGACGAGATCTTCCCGGGCCCGGGGCCGACGCCGGAGGCGTTCGCCTGGTAGCCCTGCCCGTCCTGGCAGGACTGGCGGTTTCGGCATGACGGAGGGGGTGTGACCGTGTGCGGTCACACCCCCTGCCTGCTCGGGCCGCCCCGGCGGCTCATCCTCCGAAGGCGGCCGCGACGGCCACCACGACGAGGATCATCACCAGGGCACCACTCATGATCATGTTTCTGGTCTTCGGGTTCACACTCCGAGGTTAGCCGGGCCCCTCAGCCGCCCAGCGGCCAGGCCGCCACCACCTCGTACCGCGGCTGCGCGCCGGGCACCCCGGGGGCCGGGGGATGGCTGCGGACCAGGCTCAGTTCCCGCACGGTCCAGTCGCGGCCCGCGAAGCCGGTGAGCCCCTCGGCGAAGGGCGCGAGGCGGGTCGCGGAGCGGTTGCGCGCGACGGTGAGGTGGGGGTGGTACGGGCGGTGCTCGTCCATGGCGATCCCGGCGCGGCGGGCCCCCGCGTCGACGGAGTCGGCCAGCCGCCGCAGGGCGGTGTGGTCGCCCTCCACGCCCGTCCAGAGGGCACGGTCGGAGAACCGGCCGCCGCCCGCCAGCCGCACCTCGTGCGGGTGGTGGCGATGGGCGGCGCGGGCCAGCCGGGTGTCCAGCTCGGGGCGTACGTCGTCGGTGACCTCGCCGTAGAAGGCGAGGGTGAGGTGCCAGCCGGGGCGCTCGGTCCAGCGGAGGGTGTCCGCGCCGGGGAGCCGGTGCAGTGCGTCGACGTACGCCCCCAGCTCGGTCAGGGCCGGTTCGGGAGGCAGGACGGCGGCGAAGAGTCTCATCGGTGTCCCGTTCTCATCGGTGTCCGGCTCTCATCGCTGTCACGCTCTCATCGCTGTCACGCCGCCGGAGCGAGCCGTTCCTCCGTCTGCACCCTCGGGACGAAGGCCACGTGCGGATGGCCGCGGCGCCAGGCCACCTTGAGCCGCAGGCCGCCCGCGCGGGCCAGCATCAGGCCCACCCCGACCGCGGCGGCGGCGGAGATCAGCCCGCCGAAGGCGAAGCCGACCCGGGCGCCCCAGGTGTCGGTGACCCAGCCGATCAGCGGGCCGCCGATGGGCGTGCCGCCGACGAAGACCATCATGAACAGGCTCATCACCCGGCCGCGCATCTCGGGGTCGGTGGCGAGCTGGACGCTGGAGTTGGCCGTGACGTTGAACGTCAGGCTGAAGATCCCGACCGGCACCATCAGCGCGGCGAAGAGCCAGAAGAACGGGGTCACCGCGGCGGCCACCTCCAGCACGCCGAACATCAGCGCCGCACCGACCAGCAGCCGCCGTCGGGTGGTGACACGGCGGGCGGCGAGCAGGGCGCCGGTGACCGAACCGGCCGCGATCAGGGTGTTGAGCAGGCCGTACGTACCGGGACCGGCGTGGAAGACATCGTCGGCGAAGGCGCTGAGCCAGATCGGGAAGTTGAAGCCGAAGGTGCCGATGAAGCCGACGAGGACGATCGGCCACAGCAGATCGGGGCGGCTGCCGACGTAGGCCAGGCCCTCGCGCAGCTGGCCCTTGCCGCGCGGCGCGCGCTTGACCGGGTTCAGCTCACTGGGGCGCATCAGCAGCAGGCCGACGAGCGGGGCGCCGAAGGAGAGGCCGTTGATGAGGAAGGCCCAGCCGCTGCCGACGGCGGTGATCAGGACACCGGCGACCGCGGGGCCTATCAGCCGGGCGGACTGGAAGTTCGCCGAATTGAGGCTGACCGCGTTGCGCAGGTCGCGGGGGCCGACCATCTCGTTGACGAAGACCTGGCGGGTCGGGTTGTCGACGACGGTGACCATGCCGAGCAGGAACGCGATCAGGTAGACGTGCCAGACCTGGACGTGTCCGCTCAGGGTGAGGGTGGCCAGGGCCAGACCGCACAGGCCGAGCGCGGTCTGCGTGAACAGCAGCAGCTTCCGCCGGGGGTACCGGTCGGCGATCACGCCGCCGTACAGGCCGAAGAGCAGCATGGGCAGGAACTGGAGCGCGGTGGTGATGCCGACCGCGGTGGAGGAGCCGGTGAGGCTGAGGACCAGCCAGTCCTGGGCGATGCGCGACATCCAGGTGCCGGTGTTGGAGATCACGGCACCGGTCGCGAAGAGCCGGTAGTTGCGGACCCTGAGTGAACGGAACATTCCGCCCTTGGCGGTGGCCGCGGTGGGCCCGGCGGAAGGGGAGTCGGTGTTCGGTGCGGGTGCGGAATCTGCTCCGGGTCCCGTACTCAAGTTCGTTCGCCTCCTGGCTGCTCGGTCTTCGACTACATGCGCGCGAGCTTCTCCAGGACGGGCGCGGCGGCGCGCAGCGTCTCCCACTCGTCCTCGGACAGCTGCCCGACCATGTCGCTCAGCCAGGCGTTGCGCTTGCGCCGGCTCTCTTCGAGCATGACCTCGGCCCGCTCGGTCGGCGACACGACCTTCTGCCGCCGGTCCTCCTGGTGCGGCTCCAGCCTGACCAGTCCCTTGGCCTCCAGCAGCGCCACGATGCGCGTCATCGACGGCGGCTGGACGTGCTCCTTGCGCGCCAGCTCGCCGGGGGTGGCGGAGCCGCACCCGGCGAGGGTGCCCAGCACCGACATCTCCGTGGGGCTCAGCGACTCGTCGACGCGCTGATGCTTCAGCCGTCGCGACAGACGCATCACTCCCGACCGCAGAGCGCTCACAGCGGCCGCGTCATCGAGGGGCGCTTCCGCCGCGGGCGACGGAAGGCGGGACGGATCCGGCATGGTCTTTAGCATAACTCATTACCTCGTCTAATGAAAACCCCGATACGGGTGCCCTCCGCCGCTCACCCATGCGAGTGATGGGTGAGCGGCCGGGGACATACCGGATCACACGACGCCGAGCGCCTGCTCGATCGGGTGCAGCAGGAAGTAGACCAGGAAGCACAGCCCCACGACGGCCAGCAGCCACGGGATGTCCCGGACCCGCCGGGTCGCGACGCGCAGCAGCAGGTACGACAGCACACCGAGGCCGATGCCGTTGGTGATGCTGTACGTGAACGGCATCGCGATCATGGTCAGGAAGGCGGGCACCGCGATCGTGGAGTCGCTCCAGTCGATCTCCTTGACGTTCGCCGCCATGATCATGAAGCCGACGACCACCAGCGCCGGGGTCGCGGCCTGCGACGGGACGACCTTCGCGAGCGGGGTGAAGACCAGCGCGAGCAGGAAGAGCCCGCCGGTCACCACGTTGGCCAGACCGGTGCGCGCGCCCTCCCCGACGCCCGCCGTGGACTCCACGAAGCAGGTGTTCGCGGACGCCGAGCCGAAGCCGCCGCCCGCGACCGCGACGCCGTCCACCATCAGGATCCGGCCCATGCCGGGCAGCTGGCCGCGCTCGTCCGTCAGTCCGGCCTCCTCGCCGACGCCGATGATCGTCCCCATCGCGTCGAAGAAGCCGGACAGCAGGACGGTGAAGACGAAGAGGCAGCCGGTCAGGACGCCGACCTTCTCGAACCCGCCGAACAGGCTGACCTGGCCCACGAGCCCGAAGTCCGGGGTCGCCACCAGGGTGTCCGGCACGTTGGGCACGGTCAGGCCCCAGCTCGCGTCCGGGGTGGAGGTGACGGCGTTGATCGCGATCGCGGCCAGCGTCATGACCACGATGCCGATGAGGATCGCGCCCCGGGTCTTGCGGACGACCAGGACGAAGGTGAGCGCGAGGCCGACCACGAAGATCAGCACCGGCCAGCCCTGGAGCTTGCCCTCGATGCCGAGACCCAGCGGAACGGTGGTGTGCGCCGCGTCCGGGTTACGGGTGACGAAGCCGGAGTCGACCAGGCCGATCAGGGCGATGAACAGGCCGATGCCGATCGCGATCGCCCGCCGCAGCCCGCCGGGGATCGCGTCCATCACGCGCTGCCGCAGCCCGGAGGCGACGAGGATCATCAGCACCAGACCGGCGAGGACCACCATGCCCATCGCGTCCGGCCAGCTCATCTTGGGGGCGAGCTGGAGCGAGACGACCGCGTTGATGCCGAGGCCCGCGGCGAGGGCGATCGGGACGTTGCCGATCACGCCCATGAGCACCGTGGACAGGCCCGCCATCAGGGCGGTCGCGGTGACCAGCTGGCCGTTGTCCAGATGGTGACCGTACATGTCCTGACCCGATCCGAGGATGATCGGGTTCAGCACGATGATGTACGCCATCGCGAAGAACGTCGCCAGACCACCGCGGAGCTCCCGGGACGGGGAGGAGCCGCGTTCGCTGATCTTGAAGAACCTGTCGACGAACGGCAGACGGTTCATGGGCGGTGTCGGCGCCTGCTGTGCGGCATCGACCGGCTCGCTGGCCGAGGGAGACATGGACGAACCCCAGGGGTGGTGAACTTCGGGAAGCGGGCCTCTCGGAGGATCGCACAGGACATTCCACCCAGACCCAGAACGGTTCAGTATGAATATATAAATCGCGGATCGCCAAACTGCGTCCCCCGTCCATTCCCCCGCCCGTCCCCCCGTCACGCCCCCACCGCACCGCGCCCTCGAAGGCCCCCACCAGCACCCCCGTAAGCTGGCCCCATGACGAAGTGGACACCCCGGCACGAAGCGCCTGCACCCCTGGAGGGCAATGTCGTCGCCACCATCATCGGCGGCACGATCGTGTGGTTCGTCCTCTTCCTCGCCCAGCTCCCGTTCTACGGGTGGTACGCCGACCACGGCCATCTGTGGTGGCTGTGGACCTGCCTGACCGGCAGCGGGCTCGGATTGCTGGGCATCTGGTACGTACGGGCGCGGGACGCGGCCATCCGGCGCTCCTCGGAGAGCGACGCCGACTGAACCACGCCCCGCGTTTTCGTACCGTGTGCTACTTCACATCCACGTAGTCGCCGCCCGCCCTGACCGGCGGGGTCGTGCTGGTGCCCGCGAAGTTCCAGCGGAACCAGCCGTCCTGAGCGGCCTTGACGGTCGTCTTGAGCGCACCGCCGCTGCCCGACTTCACCGTCTTGACGACGCTGTAGGTGGAGCTGTTCGCCTTCCGGAACTCGAGCTTCACCGGCTGGACGGTGTAGCCCGCGAACTTGCTGGTCTCCCAGTTGGCGCGGGTCAGGGCGCCGGTGACCGTGATGGTCTTGCCCTTCTTGACCGGCTCCGGCGCGGCGTTGACGGTCAGCTTCGAGGCCCGCTGCACCGCGAACGACCCGGCCTTGTCGGCGCTCAGGTAGTCGCCGTCGTTGGCGTCGATCCACACGTTGGCGTACCACCGGCCCGCGACGCTGTTGTCGATGAAGTCGACCTGCGGGTCCAGGATGAAGGTCGCCTTGCAGGTCGAGGTGGTCGGGTCACCGGCCGCCGCGGCGCACTTCACGGCGCCGGTCGGGGTCGCGTACCCGTACGACGGGCCCTCCAGGTACAGGTCGGCGCCCTTGATGCCCGAGTCGTCCTGCGCCGTCACCGAGACGGTGAAGGTCTTGGCGCCCGAGGTGCCGAGGACGACGTTGGTGCCGCTCACCGCCACCTTGGTGATCTTCGTGTCGCCGGAACCGGCCGCCTGCGCCGCCGGCGCGGCGAGCCCCCCGAGAGCCGCCGCGGTCGCGGTGGCGAGCACGGCATAGGTCATGCGCTTGCGCATGTGCATCCCCCACAAGATGAAGAAGGCTCCACCGCGTTGACCTGCGCCGAGATGGACGAAGACGCGAACCTGGAGCCGAGTGTGGCGCAACTGTACGAATTTCACCGGCTTTTCACAACATCATCGGAGCTCCACGGAACCTCATTCTTGAGGGAACGTCACCTCTCGCGGCCAACCGCTCAGTAACATGCGCGGTATGACCGGTCACCGTTTTCGCTCCGCCGAAATCGACACCAGCAAGCCGCACTCGGCGCGCATGTACGACTACTTCCTGGGCGGCAAGACCCACTACGCCGCCGACACCGAGGCCGCCCGGCAGGTCGAGGCCGTCTGGCCCGACGTCAAACCGTGGACCCGCGCCAACCGGTCATTCATGCACCGGGCGACCCACTGGCTCGCCGCCGAGGCGGGAATCCGGCAGTTCCTCGACATCGGCACCGGCATCCCCACCGAACCCAACCTGCACCAGATAGCCCAGAAGGCCGCCCCGGACGCCCGGGTCCTCTACGTGGACAACGACCCCATCGTGCTGGCCTACGCCCAGGCCCTGCTGCTCTCCACCGCCGAGGGCCGCACCGCCTACATGCACGCCGACATCACCGCCCCGCAGACCATCCTGGCCTCCGAGGAGCTGCACGCCACCCTCGACCTGAGCCAACCGGTCGCGCTGTCGCTCAACGCGGTGATGCACTTCATCGCGAACGAACAGAAGCCGTACGACATCGTGCGGCAGCTGGTCGAGCCCCTGGCCCCCGGCAGCTATCTGGTCCTCTCCCACGGCGGGCTCGACCCCCGCAGCGAGATCTCCGACGCGGTCACCCGGCTCTACCGGGCCAGCGGCATCCACGTACAGGGCCGCACCCACGAGGAGGTCCTGCCGTTCTTCGACGGCCTGGAGCTGGTCGAACCCGGCGTGGTGATGCCGCACCGCTGGCGCCCCGAGAGCGACCGGGCCAGGGCCGCGGCGGAGGCCCTGGACCTGTGGATCTTCGCGGGCGTGGCCCGGAAGCCGTAGCGCTCGTTCAGTCGAACCAGCGGGCCCGGGCCAGCTCCTCGGTGCGGGCCTGGTTGTCCCAGGAGTTAATCGAACCAGCGGGCCCGGGCCAGCTCCTCGGTGCGGGTGAGGTCCTCCAGGAGGGCCGCCACCTCGAAGCGGCGGGACCAGTGGCCCGCGGCCCAGGACAGGCCCGCGGCCACGCCCTCCACCGTCGAGGCGTGCAGGGTGCCGCCGGGGCCGTCGGGTCCCTGCACGTATCGCCAGTCCAGCTCGGTGCCGCCCTCGATCAGCAGCTCCTCGTGCTCGACGTACGACAGCGGCGCGTCCGGCAGCAGTTCGCGGACCGCCGCCGGGACCTCGTGCGGCTCGCCCTGCGAGGTCACCGGCGCCGGGTACGCCTCGCTCAGCCGCCGCACCTGGAACAGCTCCGCCAGCTCCGCCGCCCGCGCCGGGCGCACCGGCAGCAGGGCGCGGCCGTCCGCCTCGGCCAGCGGCATCAGATCGGGCGCGTCGGCGACCAGCACCCCGTCCGCGTCGACCACCCGCGGCTCGCCGTCCACCACGGCGCGCAGCTCGTCCGGCAGGGTCACCTGCTCGGGGTCGAGGTCGGCCAGCAGGCCGTAGATCGCGTGCAGCTGGGCCGAGGTCACCGGGCGGTCCGGGTCGGCCAGCCGCGCCAGCAGCTCGGCCGCACCGCCCGGCTCGTCCAGCAGCGCCGGCACGGACGTCCGTACGCCGAGCGCCCGCAGCACCTGCTCGTCCTCGAACCCGGCCGCGTCCACCGCCTCGTACAGCCCGGCCAGCAGCGGATCGCCCCCGGCCGCGCGCAGCCCGGCGGGGCGGCGGCCGTCCAGCACCGGGTGGCCGCGCAGCCACCAGGCGGTGTACGAGCGCACCGACTCCGTCGTGCCGTCCGGCAGCAGCACCCGGACCCGTTCGGTCAGGGCGTCGCGCAGCGGCGGCTGGGCGAGCATGGCCAGGGCGCGCGGCCAGGCGTCGTCGTCCACGAGGTCCAGGTCGCGCACGGCGACGATCTCGGTGGCCACCGGCGGCACCGGGGTCTCCGGCAGCCGGTCCAGGGCGTCCTCGCACCACACGTCCACGGCGTCCAGCACGCCGACGTCGTCCGGCTCGGCGAAGTCGCCCTCGCGCGGCTCCAGTTCGTCCGGGTCCAGCACCACGTCGGTGGCCCGGACCAGGGTGAAACCGGCCAGCACGCCGACCGCGGACAGCGGCTCCTCGCCCCAGCGCTCGGCGAGGTCCGCGTCGCACGCGGCCAGCTCGCCCTCCCGCATCACCTGTTCGAAGGCGCCGCCGGGGAAGACCAGCTCACCGGCGGGCGCCAGCTCACCGTCCTCGTCCGGCAGCGCGAGCGCGGCGAGCCACGGCTCGTCGCCGGGCGCCAGCCGGGCCTGCTGGACGAGGCCGAGCACGGTGTCGGCCAGGGTGTCCGGGTCCAGCGCGGCGCCGGGCGCCCCGCCCTCCTCCGCGAACGGGTCGTAGTCGTCCTCCGCCTCCAGCGAATGCGCGACGGCGGCCCGCACCTGGGGGGTCCTCAGCACGGCGCGCGGGGTGGCGGGGGTCGCGCCCAGCTTCTCCAGCAGCGGATGCGCGGCCTCCGGATGCGCGACCTTCAGGCCGAGGCGGGCCAGGGTGCGGTGGGTCTCACCCGCCGAACCCTCGCTCTTTTCGGTTCCGGTCCCGCCGTCCCCTCCATCCCCTCCATCCACGTCTCCCGGCAGCGGCAGCAGCACCTGCCGGGGCCCGATCGTCGTCCGGCCGTCCGCCAGCGGCACCGGCAGCCCGCTCAGCCGGTCCGGGTCGGTACCGGCCAGCGCGTCGTACAGCCGCCGCCACCAGGCCGGGGCGCGCTCGACGCCCGCCAGCCGGTCGATGACCTCGCCCAGCGGCAGCCGGGCCACGTCCAGCGCCCGCAGCTCCTGCCGCCGCTCCAGACCGGCGGGCAGCAGCGTCGGGAACAGCTCGGCCAGCACCTCCACGGTCTCCGCGCCCGCGCCCTCCACGATCTCCGCGTCACGGGGGCGCAGCGCGTACGGCTCACCCTCGAAGGTGCCGCGCGCGAGGATCGCGTCGTCCCAGCCGAGCCCCGCGTCCGCCGACGCCTCCGGCTCCAGGTTGTCCGGCACGGCCGCGCTCGGCAGGAACGGCACCCGCGGCAGCCGCTCCAGCACCCGCGCCCGCAGTTCCCCGTCCAGCTCGCCCTTGCCCAGCGGGCCCGGGACCAGGCCGATCGTGCCCGTCCCCACCGGGTGCCAGTCGCGCAGCAGCGTCGCGTACGCCTCGGCCGCGCGCTCCACCAGGAAGGCGGTGAGCGGGCCGGGCGCGGTGTGGCGGCGGGTGGGCTCCAGCGGGAACGAGGCGATCAGCAGCGCGGGCAGCCCGAGCGGCTCGTCGGTCGGGGTCGGCGCGTGCACGACCGGCGCCGTCGCGGGCCGCACCGGCGCGCCCTCGGCGTCCACCGGCACCGCCCAGGTCACCGACCACACCGGGCGCAGCCGCTCCTCCACCGGGCGGTCGGCGAGCAGTTCCGGGTCCAGGTGGCCGCTCGCCCGCTCGGTGCGCCAGCGGGTCGTACGGCGCTCCTTGTCGCCCCCGTCCTCGCCGCGCACGTCCTCGATGACCGCGTACGGGCCCTCCTCGCCGCGCCGCAGCGTCCGCGTCCCCTCGGCCGTCTCGACCACGACCTCGGCCAGCCCCGGCAGGGTCAGCAGCAGCGCGTCGTCGACCGCCGAGAGCAGCCGCTCCGCCACGTCCAGCGCGGCGCCGTCGCGCAGCGGCAGCACCACGACCGTGTCGTACCCCTCCGGCGCGGTGCCCTCCGCGGGCAGCGGCAGCCGCAGCAGCGGTACGTGACCGTCGCGGCGGCGCAGCTCGTCGGCGAGGCCGGGGCTGCGCAGCGCCGCCTTGTGGGCCAGTTCGCGGGCCTCCGCCAGCGACCAGCGCACCCCGCCCGAACGGCCCACCACCGCGGGCTCGTCGCTCACCGCGAGCACCGCCGCGAAGCCCACGCCGAACCGGCCCACGGCCCGCCCGGGGTCCTCGTCCCGCTTGGCCGACGCGCGCAGCGTGGACAGCGACTCGGCCCCGGCGGCGTCCAGCGGGGCGCCGGTGTTGGCGGCGACCAGCACGGCCGGTTCGCCGTTGGTCGCCGGGCGCAGCGTCAGCCGCAGCCGCCCGGGCACGCCGAGGCGGGCGGCGGCGTCGGCCGCGTTCTGGGCCAGCTCCACGACCAGCCGGTCGCGGTGGCCGCCGAGCGCCAGGTCCTCCTCCGCGTTGGCGTCCTCGCGGAAGCGGGCGGGCGACGCGGCCCAGGCGTCCAGCACGCCGCGCCGCAGCCGCGCGGTCCCGAAGGGATCCGCGTCCTCGGTCGCGCCTCGCACCATCGCCGTGCTGCTCACGTATCGCCTCCGGGTCCTGTGGGTGTGCCGCCACATTCCACATTGCTAGACCGCGAACGTACCCCTATCCGGGGCGGGCACGCGTCCCGCCCTCCTCCGCGACGGCGGGGCGCCGGGGGCGCGGCCCCGGGCCCGCGACGGATGCGCGTCCCGGGCGCGCGGCGGGCGCGCTGTGGCCACACGTCCCGGGCGCGCTGCGGGGCAGGCGGTACGCCGGTGGGGCGGGCGCGTCCGGTGCGGCCGGGTACGGCCCGCCGTGGGCGGGGCGGGGGCGGGCCGGGGCGCTTCCGCGCCCGGGAGTTTCAGGAGTGGCCCAGTTCCTCCGCCGGGGCGTCCGGCTCCACCGAGCCACCGGTGCGGTCCGGGTGCAGGGGCATCGGCTCGACGAGCGTCTCGTCGATCACCGGCTCGGCCGGGCGCGGGGGCTTGGGCATGACGGCCGCCTCGGAGTGGGCGCCGCAGCCGTACGCCAGGGAGACCACCCGGCCGTCCGCCGGGCTGAACTCATTGGCGCACACACCGAACGCCTGCTTCAGCGAGCCCGCGAGGGGCATCAGGAAGCCGCAGGTCACGCAGGTGCCGGGGGCCGCCTGCGCCATCGGGGTCTTGGCGCCGTACGCCTCGTCCCAGCGGTCGGCGGCGACGTGCAGCCCGTAGCGGGAGAGCACCCGGGCGCGGCGCATGCCCAGCTCCTCGGCGAGGGCCGCGATGGTGCCGGCGGCGGGCGCGGCCGGCTGGGCGGACGGCGGACCGGCCGTCACATCGGCCTCCTCCACCGCCGCGAGCTGCTCCATCTCCTCGGAGACGACGGAGTTGGGCGGCGGGGCGTCCTCGCCCGTGAAGCCGGGCTCCAGGCGCAGGTCCTCGGCCTCGGTGGGGAGCAGATCGCCCGGCCCCATGTCGCCGGGGCGCAGCCGCTCGCTCCACGGCACCCATTCGGGGGCGAGCAGCGCGTCGGGGCCGGGGAGCAGCACCGTCTCGGCCAGGGTGACGATCTTCGCGCGGGAGGCGCGGGTGACGGTGACCGCCCAGCGCCAGCCGCGATAGCCCGGCTCGGCGCTCTCGAAGAAATGCGTGACGACGCGGTCGCCCTCGGCGATCGCCTCCACGTGCTCGCCGACCGTCCCCGGACGGGCCGCTTCCGCCGCCGCCTCGCGGGCGAGTTCGACCGCCTCGGCGCACAGGCGGTCGGGGGTACGGCTCCGCATCGCAGCACTCACAGGATCGATTCTCTCTTCCACGCCGTCTCAGCCGTCTGACGAGTGCGCCAGCCGCACGGCCGGACGGCGGGACTGCGGACGGAGCGGACCGTGGGACCGCGTCGACGTCCGCACCCGAGCCGGCCTCGGGCGCACCTTGTACGTCCCATTCTGCGGGATGGCGACTCGGCGCATGGCCAGGAACGACCGTGGATGGCGCGTGACGCACGCTACCTTGTCCGGCCGCGCCGCCCCCACCCCCGTCTCGTGTCCGGCGTTCGTGGAGGCACCCGCCGGATGGTCGTTTTCGCTGGCCAGAAGGGGGTTGTGCGGGTGAGAGAACTAGACGTCATGACCGGAAAGCCGTCGTAGGTCTCACGTTGCGGGCAGCTTGGCGGCACCATGGTCGGGTGGCAGGCATGCGGTTCCACGAGGACGGCCCGGTCAGACGATCGGGCCGCCTGCTCGGCCGCGCACTCCATTTGCCGTTCACCGCGACCGGCCGCGGCATCCGGCGGGCCACCCACGCCCACGGGGCGGGCGAGTCCGGGCTCGGGAAGCTGATCGAGCTGCACGCGGTCAACTCGGCCGGTGACATGCTGATCACGGTCGCGCTCGCCTCGACGGTCTTCTTCTCGGTGCCGACGGACGAGGCGCGCGGCCGGGTCGCCCTCTACCTGGCGATCACCCTGGCCCCGTTCGCCGTACTCGCGCCCGTGGTCGGCCCGCTGCTGGACCGCATCCCGCACGGCCGCCGCGCGGCGATGGCGGGCGCGATGCTGACCCGCGCGCTGCTCGCGCTGACCATGGCGGGCGCGGTGGCGTACGGCGACCTCGAACTGTATCCGGCGGCGCTGGGCGTGCTGGTGGCGTCCAAGGCGTACGGGGTCGTCAGATCGGCCGTCGTACCGCGGCTGCTGCCGCCCCGCTTCTCGCTGGTCAAGGCCAACTCCCGGGTGACCCTGGCCGGGCTGCTGGCGACCGGGGCGGCGGCCCCGCTGGGCGCCGGGCTGCATCAGCTGGGGCCGGGCTGGCCGCTGTACGGGGCGTTCGTGGTCTTCATGGGCGGGGCGTTCCTGTCCTTCACCCTGCCGCACAAGGTGGATTCGGCGAAGGGCGAGGCCAAGGCGCGGCTGACGTCGGGCGAGCACCACTTCGGTCACCGCACGGCCGGGCACCGACCCCCCGTCCACCGCGCGCCCTGGCACCGCGCGGCGGGGCCGACGACCGTGCCCACGACGGCGCCCGAAGTGGTGACGGTCGCCGACCCCAAGCCGACCCCGCCCCCGCCCGCCGCCCCGAACCCGGACCCGGGCGGCGGGCGGTTCGGCCGCTGGTTCGCCGGGGGGTTGGGTGGGGGCTCGGGTATGGGCGACGGCCGGAAGCCCGGGCTGCGGACGGTCGGACCGTCCGTCCTGCACGCCCTCCAGGCCTGCGCCTCGCTCAAGTCGCTGTCCGGCTTCCTCACCCTCTACCTGGCCTTCCTGCTCCGCGAGCATCCGGTGGGCGGGCTGTCCCCCGAGTTCTCGCTCGGCCTGGTCGTGGTCGCGGCGGGCGGCGGCAACGCGCTGGGCACGGCGATCGGCGCCTGGCTGCGGGCGCGCGGCCCGGAGCGGATCATCGCGGTGGTGCTGACCTCGGCCCTCGGCGTGATCATCTTCTCAGCGGTGCTGTACAGCGCGGTGACGGTCGCCGCGGTGGCCGCCACCGCGGGCATCTCGCTGGCGCTGGGCAAGCTGTCGCTGGACGCGCTGATCCAGCGGGACGTCCCCGAGGAGGTCCGTACGTCGGCGTTCTCCCGCTCCGAGACCACGCTCCAGATCGCGTGGGTGGTCGGCGGCGCGGTGGGCATCTCGCTGCCCCTGAGCGGGGTGGTGGGCATGGCGGCCGCCGCGACGATGATCGCTCTGGGCGTGGCCCTGAGCGTCCGGGGGCTGCTGTCCGCGGCTCGGCACACCACGGCGCGCCCCCGGGTGGCGTGACGTCCCGGGTGGCGTGACGCCCTGGGTGGTGTGACGCCCCGGGTGGCGTGACGCGTCGGACGCCGTCGATCCGCCACCCCGGCGCCGGGCGGCGGGGAGGGCCCGATAGCCTGCCCGCATGACCGCTGCGCTGTTTTCCAGGGGCAAGGGCCGCCGGGCCACCACCGCCGCCTGCGCCGTTGCCCTCGGGCTCATCGCCCTCTCCGCCTGCGACAAGCCGACTCCGCTCGCGACGGTGACGGTCGGTTCGAGCACCGTGACGGCGGAGGCGAGCAAGGGCTGCTTCGGCGACGGGAAGAACCTCGGCTCGGGCACGTTCAAGAAGTGCCTGTCCGCCAAGCCCGCCGACACCATCAAGGTGGGCGCCGGGGACAAGGTGCGGATCGGGGTGGACCCGGAGATCGCCGAATCCACCTGGGGTCTGATCGCCAACAACCCGATCATGGCCGAGCCGAGCAAGGAGACGTACCGCAGCTTCGACAGCGACACGCTCTTCGCGCAGCAGAACCCGCAGACCGGGCAGACCACCATGTCCAAGAGCGTCACCGTCACCGTCGCCCAGCTCGGCGACGGCACCCAGGGCGTGAAGGGCATCTGGCGCTTCAAGCTGGAACGGGACAGCTGACGTCACGTCGCCCCGTGCACTCGGTCCGCGGCACGACAGCCGGGAGGCGCTGATGCGCGTACTGATCGTCACCGCCGTACCCGCGGAACGGGACGCCGTCGTACGCGGATGCGGCACGGCCGACGCCGCCGAAGTCGCCGTGCCCGGCGGCGTGCTGCACCGGCTGCGGGCGGGCGGTCCCGACGGGCCGCCGCTCACCGTCGATGTGCTGGCCGCAGGGGTCGGGCCGGCCGCGGCGGCGGCCGGAACCGCCACCGCGCTGACCGTCGCCGCCGTCCAGGGCGCCCCGTACGACCTCGCCGTATCGGCCGGTATCGGCGGCGGCTTCGCGCCGCGCGCCCCGCTGGGCTCCGTCGTGGTCGCCGACGCCGTCGTCGCCGCCGACCTGGGCGCCGAGACCCCCGACGGCTTCGCCGCCGTCACCGACCTCGGCTTCGGAACCGTCGAACACCGGCCGCCGCCCGCCCTCGTCACCGCCGTCACCACGGCAACCGGGGCCGTACGCGGCACCGTGCTCACCGTGTCGACCGTGACCGGCAGCGCCGAGCGGGCCGCCGCGCTGCTGCGGCGCCATCCGGGCGCCGTCGCCGAGGCGATGGAGGGCTTCGGGGTGGCCGAGGCGGCCGCCGCCCAGTCCGTGCCCATGCTGGAGGTGCGGGCCGTCTCCAACGCGGTCGGTCCGCGCGACCGGGCGGCCTGGCGCATCGGCGAGGCACTCGACGCCCTGGCGGAGGCGTTCACGCGGGCCGCACCCGCCCTCGCGACCGCCGCCCCGGATCTGGCCCCGGACCCGGACCCGGCGGACCCGAACCCGGACCCGGCGGACCCGAACCCGGACCCGGACCCGGCCCTGGACCTGGAAGGAAGCCAGCAGTGACCGCACAGCCGCTCACGATCGCCTACTCGCCCTGCCCGAACGACACCTTCGTCTTCGACGCCTGGGCGCACGGCCGGATCCCGGGCGCGCCCGCGCTGGACGTCACGTTCGCCGACATCGACATCACCAACGGGATGGCCGAGCGCGGCGAGTCCGACGTGCTGAAGGTGTCGTACGCCGTCCTGCCCTGGGTGCTGGACGACTACGCGCTGCTCCCGTGCGGCGGGGCGCTCGGGCGCGGCTGCGGCCCGCTGGTGCTCACCAGGGAACCGGGCGCGGCGAAGGACCTCGCGGGCAAGACGGTCGCCGTGCCGAGCGAGCGGTCGACCGCGTATCTGCTCTTCCGGCTGTGGGCCGCCGCCGAGGTGCCGGGCGGGGTCGGGGAGATCCGGGTGCTGCCGTTCCACGAGATCATGCCCGCGGTACGGGACGGCCTGGTCGACGCCGGACTCGTCATCCACGAGGCCCGGTTCACCTATCAGAATTACGGCCTGCACTGCCTCGCCGACATGGGCGAGCACTGGGAGCTGACCACCGGGCTGCCCATCCCGCTCGGCGCGATCATCGCCAAGCGCTCGCTGGGCGCGGAGCGGCTGCGCGAACTGACCGACGCCATCCGTACGTCGGTCCGCATGGCCTGGGACGACCCGGGGGCGTCGCGTCCGTACGTCCTGGAGCACGCCCAGGAGATGGACCCGCGGGTCGCGGACCAGCACATCGGGCTGTACGTGAACGAGTTCACCGCGGACCTGGGCGAGGACGGCTACGCGGCGGTGCGCGGACTGCTCACACGCGCGGCGGCCGAGGGGCTCGTACCGCCCCTCGGCCCGGACGCACTGGAATTCGCCTAATTCCGTTCGCTTTTACGTTCGCTTATCGGCTATCGACGCGGCTTACGCATCAAACATCGAGCTGGTCGGCCACCGCCCGCAGCATCCCCGCGATCTTGTGGCCGTGCGCCTTGTCGGGATAACGGCCGCGCTCCAACTGCTGCGTCACGTTCTCCAGCAGAGTGGTCAGATCCTGAACGATCGACGCCAGCTCGTCCGGCTTGCGCCGCTGCGCGGCCGCCACGGACGGTGCCGGATCGAGAAGCGTCACCGAAAGCGCCTGGTCACCGCGGTTTCCCGCGACGACACCGAATTCAACGCGCTGCCCCGGCTTCAGCGAATCCACGCCTTCCGGGAGCACCGACGAGTGCACGAAGACGTCACCGCCGTCATCGCGGGAGAGAAAGCCAAAACCCTTCTCACTGTTGAACCACTTGACCTTGCCGGTAGGCACGTCTGTCCTCGTCCTCGTCGCTCGTCGGAAAACACGGAAAAAGCTCTGGATAGCACTACAGCGGGTCGTAAGACCCGCCACCACCAAGGCTAATGGTCCCGAGCCTGGTGACAAGACGTACCCGGGTGGTTCCGGGTGGTTGGTATGCGCGCTCTGGCACCGATCTACCCTGGAGCGGTGAGCAACGAAACCCCGCACAGCGGAACCAGTGATGAGGCTCCCGGTGACCGGCTCGTCCGCATCGGCGTGATCGTCTTCGCCGTCGGCGCGGTCGCCACCCTCGCGACCGTCGCGCCCCTGTTCCTGGGCGCCGATCCGCTGCCGTCGGTGGCGTACTTCGTCTGCATGCTGATGGGCGTCGGCTTCGCCCTCGCGGCCGCCGGGATGCTGCGGTCGATCGCGGCGCAGCGGCGCGAGGCCGCCCGCGTCGCGCACCACAAGCCGTAATCGCGCGCGTCGTCGCGCACGCGGCGCCGTAGCGCACGCAGCGCCGTCGCGCGCGCATCGTCGTAGCGCGCGCAGTGGGTTACGCCGCGGTGTGGCCCTCCAGCCACGCCGGGAACGCGGTCAGGTCGTCGAGCACGACGTCCGCCCCCGCCTCGCGCAGTTCCTCCGCGGCGCACGGCCCGGTGGCGACCGCCACCGACAGCGCCTCCGCCGTCCGCGCGCCCCGTACGTCACCGGTGTGGTCCCCGACGTACACCGACGCCCCGTACTCGCGCAGCGCCTCCGCCTTGGCCTCCGCCCACAGCCAGCCGATGACCGCGTCCGCCTCGATGCCCAGGTGGCTCAGGTGCAGCTCGGCGTTCGGCTCGTGCTTCGCCGTGACGACGATGGCGCGCCCGCCGGCCCGCTGGACCGCCGTTATCGCCTCCCGGGCGCCGCGCATGGCGAGGGTCGGGGCGATCGCGAACTCCGGGTACAGCGCCCGGTACAGGTCGCCCATCTCCTGGATCCGCTCGTCCGGGAACCAGTGCGCCAGCTCCTGCTCCAGCGGCGGGCCGAGCCGGGTGATGGCGAGTTCGGCGTCGATGGGCGTTCCGGTCCGGACGGACAGCTCCTCGTAGGCGGCCTTGATGCCGGGGCGCGAGTCGATGAGGGTCATGTCGAGGTCGAAGCCGACGGTCAGGGTGGAAGTGCTCGGTACAGCCATGCCCGTCATTGTGCCTGGCCCTTGCATACACTAAGCGTCGCCTTACCTGCGCCGATCTCACGCGCGAGAACCGAACGAGCGAACGGAAGCGATGTCTGCCGACCGGGCCAGCAGCCGAAGTCCCAGAGCCGCACTGGTCCGGCGCCGCGTCGGCTGGACGGCCGCGGCCGTCGTCGCCCTCCTCTTCGCGGTGCTGCTCAGCCTCGCCCTCGGCAGCCGCCAGATCGCGCCGAGCCAGGTCCTGGACGCGCTGCTGCACGGGGGTACGAGCGATGCCGCCGACATCGTGCGGTCGCTGCGGCTGCCGCGTACGGTCGTCGGCCTGATGGTCGGCGCGGCGCTCGCCATGGCGGGCACCGTGATGCAGGGCGTCACCCGCAACCCGATCGCCGACCCCGGCGTGCTCGGCGTCAGCCAGGGCGCCTCGGTGGGGGTCGTGCTCGCGATCGCGTTCGCCGGGGTGCACACGCTCACCGGGTACGTGTGGTTCGCCTTCGCGGGCGCGGGCCTTGCCGCGGTCGCCGTCCACGCCATCGCCTCCGGCGGGCGGGGCGGCGCGAGCCCGGTCAAGCTCGCGCTCGCCGGGGCCGCCGTCAACGCCCTGCTGGTGTCCGTCACCTCGGGCGTGCTGACGACGAAGGCCGCGGCGCTGGACGAGTTCCGGTTCTGGCAGATCGGCTCCCTCGCGGGGCGCGACGCCGAGATCGTCGGCCAGATCTGGCCGTTCCTGCTGGTGGGCACGGTGCTGGTGGCCGCGGCCGCCCGCGGCCTGGACGCGCTGGCGCTCGGCGAGGACGTCGCCAAGGGGCTCGGCCAGAACATCGCGGTCGTCCGCGTCCTCGCGGGCCTCGGCGCGACGGTCCTCACGGGCGTCGGCGTCGCCGCCGCGGGCCCGATCGCCTTCGTCGGCCTCGCGGTCCCGCACCTCGCGCGGGCGGTGGTGGGCACGGACCACCGCTGGGTCCTGCCGATGGCCGCCCTGATCGGCCCGGTGATGCTGCTGATATCGGACGTGGTGGGCCGCCTCGTCTTCCCGCCGAGCGAGGTCCCGGCGGGTGTGATGACGGCCCTGATCGGCGTCCCGTTCCTGGTCACGCTGGTGCGACGCAGGACGGTGACGGCATGAGCCCGACCGAGAGCACGACCGGCAGCACCGCCGACGGCACGACTGCCGGCACCACCGACGGCACCACCGGCACCGGCACCACCGCCAGCACCGCCGCCGTGCCGCGGCAGGCCGCCCGCCCCGCCGGGCCGACCGCCCGTCCCGTCGGCTACGGCCTCCTCCGCACCGGCCGCCGCGCCTCGTTCCTGCTGCACCGCCGCGCGGCCGTCGTCGCCCTCGCGCTGGCCGCCGCCACGGCGGCCGTGTGCGTCGCGTACCTCTGCCTCGGCGAGAGCCTCATCGCCCCCGGCGACGCCGTGAAGGCCCTCCTGCACACCCAGTACGGCATCGGGCAGCCCACCCCGAACGACCTCGTCGTCGGCACCCTCCGCCTCCCCCGCATGACCCTCGGCCTGCTGGTCGGCGCCGCCTTCGGCATCGCGGGCGCGCTCATCCAGACCGTGGCCCGCAACCCGCTCGCCAGCCCGGACATCATCGGTGTCACCCAGGGCGCGAGCGCGGTCACCGTCGGGGCGATGACGTACGGCGTGACGGCCTCCGGCGTGCTGCCGTACCTCTCCGTCGCGGGCGGCCTGGCCGCCGCCGCCCTCGTCTACGTCTTCGCCTGGCGCGGCGGGCTCCAGGCCACCCGCTTCGTCCTCATCGGCATCGGGTTCGCCGTCGCGCTCCGCTCCATCACCCAGCTCTTCCTCACCAAGGGCGACTACCTCGTCGCCCAGCAGGCCAAGGTGTGGATGACCGGTTCCCTCAACGGGCGCGGCTGGGACGAGGCCACCCCGCTCGGCTGGGCGCTGCTGTTCCTGCTGCCCGCCGTGCTGTGGGCGGCGCGGGCGCAGCGCACCGTCTCGATGGACGACGACACGGCGACCGCGCTGGGCATACGGCTCGGGCGGGTACGGCTCGGGCTCGCCACCCTCGGCATCGTCCTCGCCGCGATGGCGACGGGCGCGGCGGGCCCGGTCGACTTCGTGGCGCTGCTCGCCCCGCAGATCGCCCGCCGCATGACCCGTACCGCGCAGATCCCGCTCCTCTGCTCGGCGCTGACCGGCGCGTTCATCGTCGTCGCCGCCGATCTGCTGGCGCGCAAGGCGTTCGCGCCGACCGAACTGCCGGTGGGGGTGCTGACCGCCGCGGTCGGCGCCCCGTATCTGATCTACCTGCTGCTGACGTCCGGGGGACGCGGCCGCAGCAGCCGCAACGGAGGCACCACGGCATGACCGCACCCGCGTCCAGGTCCACGTCCACGTCCACGTCCACGTCCGAGGCTGAGGCCGAGCCCGGCAGGCTCGCCGCCCGCGCACTGACCCTCGCCTACGAGGACCGGACCGTCGTGGACGGCCTCGACCTGGTGATACCCGACGGCGAGGTCACGGTCATCGTCGGCCCCAACGCCTGCGGCAAGTCCACCCTGCTGCGCGCCCTCGGCCGCCTCCTCAAGCCGCGCGGCGGCGCCGTCCTCCTCGACGGCACGGACCTCGCCCGCATCCCCACCAAGAAGATCGCCCAGTCCGTGGGGCTCCTCCCGCAGACCCCGGTGGCGCCCGACGCGATCACCGTCGCCGACCTCGTCTCCCGCGGCCGCCAGCCGCATCAGCACTGGTGGCAGCAGTGGTCCGACGAGGACGAACGCGCGGTCGGCGACGCGATGGAGCGTACGGACGTGACGGCGCTCGCCGACCGGCTGGTGGACGAGCTGTCCGGCGGCCAGCGGCAGCGCGTCTGGATCGCGATGGCCCTCGCGCAGGAGACCGGCCTCCTGCTGCTGGACGAGCCGACGACCTACCTGGACATCTCCCACCAGGTCGAGGTGCTGGACCTGGTCCGCCAGCTCAACCACGAGCGCGGCCGCACGGTGGTGGCCGTCCTGCACGACCTCAACCAGGCGGCGCGGTACGCGGACCACCTGATCGCGATGAAGGCGGGACGCATCGTCGCGCGCGGGCGCCCGTCGGAGGTGGTCACGGCGGAGCTGGTGCACGAGGTCTTCGGGCTGGAGTCGGTCGTCGTACCGGACCCGGTGACGGGCAGCCCCCTCGTCGTCCCGGGCGCGCCGTGGCAGGCGGAGCCGGAACGTACGGCGGACGACTCGGCTGCGGACGAAGCGTCGGCGGACGACGCGTCGGTGACGGCGGAACGCGGCTAGGTGTGCTGTCCGGGGACGTTGGTGACGGGCGACGCGCCGTGAGTGGTGCTTGAACGAGGCGAGGGCCTTCTGGTTTCGGTGTGGATTGCGACATCTACCACCGGCACACAGGAGGCCCTCGTTGATCCACCGTAACGCCCCGCTGACTCCGACCGGCAGGCTGCGTCTGGCCCGCTGTGTCGTCGAGGACGGCTGGCCGCTGCGCCAGGCCGCCGAACGGTTCCAGGTCAGCCACACCACCGCAGCCCGCTGGGCCGGACGCTACCGCCGTCACGGGGCAGCGGGCCTGCACGACCGCTCCAGCCGCCCCCATCACTCACCCCGCCGGACACCCGCCGGTGTGGAGGAGCGGGTGCTGCGGATGCGCCGTGAACACCGGATCGGCCCGCTGCGGCTGGCCGCCCGTGCCGGCGTCGCCGCCTCCACCGCTCACCGCATCCTCCAACGCCACGGCCTGCCACCGCTGACCGTCTGCGACCGGGCCACCGGCGAACCCCTCCGCCGCTACGAACGCTCCCGCCCCGGCGAACTGGTCCACATCGACGTCAAGAAACTCGGCCGCATCCCCGACGGCGGCGGCCACAAAACCCTGGGCCGGGCAGCCGCCCGCAAGAACAAGAACGGGACCGGCTATGCCTTCCTGCACACCGCGCTGGATGACCACTCCCGCCTGGCCTACACCGAGAACCTGCCCGACGAGAAGGCCCCCACCTGCGCGGCCTTCCTGGCCCCCGCCGCCGCCTGGTTCGCGGTCCAGGACGTGACCGTCGAACGGGTGCTGACCGACAACGCCTGGGCCTACAGCAAGAACACCTGGCGGCAGACCTGCCGTGACCTGGGCATCAGCCCCCGCTGGACCCGCCCCTGGCGACCGCAGACGAACGGGAAGGTCGAACGCTTCCACCGCACCCTGCTCGACGAATGGGCCTACCAGCGGCCCTACACATCAGAAGCCGAACGCCAGGCCGCGTTTCCCGACTGGCTGGACTGGTACAACTTCCACCGACCCCACACCGGAATCAGCGGCCACACCCCAGCCAGCCGCATCACCAACCTCTCCGGACAACACAGCTAGGGGGTGGGCCGGGGGTTCAGCCCCGGCGGCGGGCCCGCCACACCAGGAAGAGCACCGTGGCGACGGCCGCGCCGCGCACGACCACCGGCCAGGTCTCGGTGAGCACGTCCTTCATCCCGTTCTCCGGGATCGGGTCGCCCCACTTGCCGTTGGTCCGGCCCCACAGCCAGACCATCGCCCCGGCCGCCACCAGGCCGGGCATGCCCAGCACCGCCCACTTCGCCTCGGCGCGGGACAGCTTGCCGGTGGCGTACGTGAGCACCCAGCCGAAGGCGAGCACGACGATGTTGCCCATCACCGCGCCCGCGACGAGCAGCACGATCGAGAGCAGCAGCACCGGGCTGAGCCCCGCCGCCCAACCGGCCCGGGCGCCCGCCTTGCCGGTGCCGCCCTCCGCGGCGGCGGACTTTCCGGGCCCGAGCAGGGCGCGGCGCACCAGGCCGCGCCGACGCGTCTTCTTCCCTGCGACCTCCGCCTCGGCAGCCTCGGCGGCCTCGGCCTCGGCCGCCTCCTCCGCCGCCCGCTTCTCGGCCTCCCGCTTCTCCCGCTCTTCCTGCTGCTCCTGCTCGACGGTCTTCCCGTTGCCGAGCAGTTCCGGCAGCTCGATGCCGCCGACGAAGCCCTCGACGAAGCCGAACTGGCCGTCCGGATGCTCGGGCTGGGCGAACGGGCCCGGCTCCACGTGCCACCAGTCGGGGTTGGACTCGCGCGGGCCCAACTCGTCCTGACCCGCCAGATGGGGCCCGGACCGACGGCGGGGGGCCTCGGGCGCTTCGGGCGCCTCGGGGGCCACGGGCATGTGCTTGGCGAGGGAGACGGGGGTGTCATCGCCCCCCGTACCGTTCGGTCCGTTCGGTCCGTTCGGCTCGCGCGGCGAGGGCACCTTGTTGCTGAGTCCGGTGCGTTCGGCGAGCCCGGCCAGCTTGTCGCGGGCCGCGCGCGCCGCGCCCGACGTACGCGTACCTCCGCCGGAGCCGCTCGGCACACTGGGGCCACCGTCCCCGCCCGGGGTGCCGTCCCCGGCGGACGCCCGGCCGCCCGCCGCAGCGACCACCTCGGCGGGCGTGCCCAGCTTGGCCAGAATCCGCTTCACCCCGGCCGCGCTGTCCGTACCGCCCGTCGACCGCCGGTGGTCGATGTCGGCCCGCAGCCCGGAGACCAGCCGCATCCGTTCACCGGACGGCAGACCCTGCTGCTGAGCCAGGTCCCCGACACGGCTCAGATAGTCGTAGACGAGCTTTTCGCTCTCGATCCCCACCAAGACCCCTGAGAATGCGCATGGTCGGCGTGTCAGACGGCACCGACGGTACCGTGCGGAGGCTGGATTGCGCCGCACCCCCGGCGCCCGGCACCCCCGGGTACTGTGGATCGAATGAGCAGCTCGCGTAATCGGGAGGCATGCGTGACCGCAGGGACCGGCCCAGACGCCAGCGGCCGCGCGGCACCCCGCACGCTGGCCGAGGAGCTGCGCACGCGCCCCGACGAGGCGCTCGCCGCCCTGCTGCGCGCCCGCCCCGACCTGCTGTCCCCCGTCCCGGGCGACCTCACCCAGCTCGCCACCCGGGCGGGCACCCGCGCCTCGGTCGTCCGGGCGGTGGAACGGCTCGACCGCTTCGCCCTCCAGACCGCCGAGGCCCTGGCGGTCGCGCCGGACCCGTGCCCGTACGAGACGCTGAGCGCCCTGATGACGGGGGACGCCCCCGCAGCCGACGAGGGCGCCGACGCCGCCAGGGGCGCTGCGGGCGAAGGGGGCGCCGCGGCCCCGGGGGACGCCGCGGGCCCGGGAGACGCTGCCCCCGCCACAAACCGGGACGCCGCCGCCGACCGAGATGCTGCCGCCGCCGCGCTCCGCGACCGGGTCGCCGCCGAGCTGCCGCGCGCCGTCGCCACGCTGCGCGCGCAGGCGCTGGTCTGGGGCGGGGACGACCGGCTGCGGCTCGTCCGTACCGCGCGGGAGCTGCTCGCGCCCTCGCCCACCTCGCCGTCGCCGACCGGTCTCGGGCCCACCGTGCACGAGGCCACCGCGGGGATGTCGCCGGGGCGGCTCCAGGAACTGCTGGCGGCGGCCGGGCTGCCGGCCACCCACGATCCGGTGACGGCCGTCGCCGCGTTGACCGAGCTGTTCGACGACCGCGACCGGATGGCGGCGCTGCTCGCCGGGGCACCCGACGGCGCGGCCGCCGTGCTCGCCAGGCTGACCTGGGGCCCGCCGTACGGGGAGGTGTCCGTCGCTTCCCCCACCCCGGCCGTCGCCTGGCTGCTGGACCGCGGTCTGCTGCTGCCGTCCGGGCCGCGGAACGTCGTCCTCCCCCGCGAGGTCGCCCTGCATCTGCGCCGCGGCCGCGCCCATCGCGCGCCCGAGCCGGTGGCCCCGCCGCTGGCGTCCGCCGCGCAACACGATCCACAGGCTGTGGACAAAGCGGCGGCGGGGCAGGCGTTCACCGCGCTGGCCACCGTCGAGGAGCTGCTGGGCGAATGGGAGAGCGCCGGGCCTCCCGTGCTGCGCGCGGGCGGGCTGAGCGTGCGCGACCTCAAGCGGACCGCCGTCGCACTCGACGTCTCCGAGCCGGTGGCCGCCTTCTGGATCGAGCTGGCGTACGCGGCCGGGCTGCTGGCCTCCGACGGCGAGACCGACGAACGGTACGCACCCACCCCCGCCTATGACGACTGGCTGCGGCTGCCCGCCCAGGAACGCTGGGCCGCGCTCGCCACCGCCTGGCTCGCCGCGACCCGTACGTCGGGCCTGATCGGCGGCCGCGACAGCAAGGGCCGCACGCTGTCCGCCCTCGGCGCCGACCTGGACCGTTCCCCGGCCCCCGAGGTCCGCCGCCGGGTCCTCGAACTCCTCGCCGCCCTCCCGCCCGGCGCCGCCCCCGACCCCGACGCGCTGCTGACCCGCCTGCGGTGGGAGCGCCCGGCCCACCGAGGCCCGCTGGGCGCGGCGGGTGCGGCGGGCCCCGCGGGCGCGGGGGCCAGGGGAGCCGGAGCCGCGGGCTCCGCTGGCGCCAGGGGAGCCGGGGGTGTGGGGGCAGCGGGTACGGCCCCCCAAGGGGCCAGTGGGACGTGGGCCTCCGGCGTTACGGGCGCCGTAGGAACCGGAGCCGGAGGGCTGACCACCGCCTCCGCCACCACCGCCACCACCAGGGACGATCTCCGGTCACGGCTGGCGCGCTGGACCCTCAGCGAGGCCGAAATGCTCGGCGTCACGGGCCGCGCCGCGCTCTCGGCCCACGGCCGCGCGCTCCTGGGCCCGGCCGCCGAGGCGGCCCAGGCAACCGGAACGGCCCAGGCACCGCCCGCCACGACCGAGACCCTCACCACCGCACCCCCCGCCACAACCCCGGCCGAGGCCGCCGCGCTCGCCGCCGAGGCGGCACGGCTCCTCGCCCCGCTCCTCCCCGAACCCCTCGACCACGTACTCCTCCAGGCCGACCTGACCGCCGTCGCCCCCGGCCCGCTGGAGCGGCCGCTCGCCGACGCGCTCGGCATCCTCGCCGAGATCGAGTCCAAGGGCGGCGCGACCGTCTACCGCTTCACCCCCGCCTCCGTACGCCGCGCACTCGACGCCGGACGGGCCGCCGACGACCTGCACACCTTCCTCGCCGCGCACTCCCGCACCCCGGTGCCGCAGCCCCTCACGTACCTGATCGACGACGTCGCCCGTAAGCACGGCCACCTCCGCATCGGCGCGGCCTCCGCCTATCTGCGCTGCGACGACGAGACCCTGCTCGCCGAGATCCTCGCCGACCGCCGCTCCGCGGGCCTGCGCCTGCGGCGTCTCGCCCCCACCGTGCTGGCCGCCCAGGCACCGCCGGACGCGCTGCTGGAGGGGTTGCGCGCCATGGGGTACGCACCGGCCGCCGAATCCGCCGAGGGCGACGTCCTGGTCACCCGCGCCGAGGCCCAGCGCACTCCGCCCCGTACACCGCCCGCCCCGGTCCCGGACGGTCCGCCCGTCCCCGACGCCACCCTGCTGGGCGCGGCGGTACGCGCCATCCGCGCCGGTGACCTCGCCGCGACCGCGCCCCACAAGCCCCCGGCCGCCACCGCCGGATCCGGCACCACCGAGGCCACCACCGGCGCCCCTCTCCCCCGCACCACCTCCGCCGACACCCTCGCCACCGTGCAGGCCGCGGCCCTCACCGGCTCCGCCGTCTGGATCGGCTATGTCAACGCGGACGGCGCCGCCAGCCAGCGCGTCATCGCCCCTGTCCGCGTCGAGGGCGGCTACGTCACCGCGTACGACCACACCGCCGACGAGATCCGCACGTACCCCCTCCACCGCATCACGGGCGTCGCGGAACTGGCCGACGACGTGGGTTAGGCGGAGCTGCGACCTCGCTGCCACCAGTGGCGGCGGCGCGGGTGGAGGGCGTGACCGAGGCGGCGGCCGATCAGGACGTAGCCGAGCAGGGCGCCCGACGTGTTCAGGATGACGTCATCGATGTCGAAAGCCCGGCCCTCGACGATCGCGCCCTGTGCGATCTCGACCAGCACCATCACCAGCGACGTCACCAGCACCACCCGCACCGCACCCCGCGCCTTCGGCACGAGCATCGGCAGCAGCACGCCGAAGGGCGCGCCGAGCAGCACGTTGCCGCCGATCTGCTTCACCGTGTCCCGGATGGCGGGCTGGTCGAGGTAGGCGCGCAGCGAATCGCCCGGGCGCAGATTGGTGTGCACGAGATCGCTGGACCCCGGCGACGGTACGAGCGTGACCTTGGCGAGCGCCGCCGCGAACCCGACCATGCAGACGAACGCCAGCAGCATCACCAGCACCCGCGCGGCACGGGAGCCCAGCGAATCGCGCTGGAGGGGCGGGGACCCGGAGTCGGGGGCGGCCGCCGCCTTGGCCGCCTTCTGCGCCGTACCGGGCTTCTTGGCGGCCGCGCCGGGCGGCTTCTTCTTCGCGCCCGCCGACTTCGCACCCGCCGACTTCGCACCCGCCGGCTTCGCCCGCGCCGACGTCGACGCCCCGGCCGCCTTCCCCTTCGACGCGCTCTTCGCACTCGTCGCGCTCTTCGCCGGCGCGCTCCTCGTACGCTTCGTGCCCTTCCCCGGCGCGCTCCTCGCCGACCCGCTCCTCGTCGGCGTCCTCTTCAACGCCCGCCGGATCTCCCACCCAGCGATGCTGATCACAGGGACCTACCTCCCGCCTCGTTCCGGCCCCCCTAGTGACCCCGCTTGCCCCTCGCCGTACGGAGTATCCCTGTGGCCCTCCGCCATACCCGGCCGATGAGGGACACTGGTTCTTTGGCCCCCGGCGACACGAAAGGACTCGGCGCGTGAACGGACCGCTCATCGTCCAGAGCGACAAGACGCTCCTGCTCGAGGTCGACCACGAGCAGGCAGAAGCGTGCCGCCGCGCCATCGCGCCCTTCGCCGAGCTGGAGCGCGCCCCGGAGCACATCCACACCTACCGGGTGACCCCGCTCGGCCTGTGGAACGCGCGCGCCGCCGGACATGACGCCGAGCAGGTCGTGGACGCGCTCGTGGAGTTCTCCCGCTACCCCGTACCCCACGCCCTGCTCGTCGACGTCGCCGAGACGATGGCCCGCTACGGGCGGCTGCGCCTCCTCAAGCACCCCACGCACGGGCTGGTCCTGGAGACCAGCGACCGTCCCGTGCTGGAGGAGATCCTGCGGTCGAAGCGGATCCAGCCGCTGGTCGGCGCCCGCATCGACCCGGACACCGTGGTCGTCCACCCCTCCGAGCGCGGCCAGATCAAGCAGACGCTGCTCAAGCTGGGCTGGCCCGCCGAGGACCTGGCCGGCTACGTGGACGGCGAGGCGCACGCCATCGACCTGCACGAGGACGGCTGGGCGCTGCGCCCGTACCAGAAGCATGCCGTCGAGGGGTTCTGGCACGGCGGCTCGGGCGTCGTCGTCCTGCCCTGCGGCGCCGGGAAGACGCTGGTCGGGGCGGGTGCGATGGCCACCGCCAAGTCGACCACGCTGATCCTGGTCACCAACACCGTCTCGGCCCGCCAGTGGAAGCACGAGCTGGTGCGCCGCACCTCCCTCACCGAGGAGGAGATCGGCGAGTACAGCGGTACGCGCAAGGAGATCCGCCCGATCACCATCGCCACGTACCAGGTGCTCACCACCAAGCGGAAGGGCATCTACCCGCACCTGGAGCTGTTCGACTCCCGCGACTGGGGCCTGATCATCTACGACGAGGTGCATCTGCTGCCCGCGCCGGTCTTCAAGTTCACGGCGGACCTCCAGGCGCGCCGCCGCCTCGGCCTGACCGCCACGCTCGTACGGGAGGACGGCCGCGAGTCCGACGTCTTCTCGCTCATCGGCCCCAAGCGCTTCGACGCGCCCTGGAAGGAGATCGAGGCGCAGGGCTACATCGCGCCCGCCGACTGCGTCGAGGTCCGCGTCAACCTCACCGAGACCGAGCGGCTGGCGTACGCGACCGCCGAGACCGAGGAGAAGTACCGCTACTGCGCCACCACCGCCTCCAAGCAGCGGATCACCGAGGCGCTGGTGGCCAAGCACAAGGGGCAGCAGACGCTGGTCATCGGCCAGTACATCGACCAGTTGGACGAGCTGGGCGAGCATCTGGACGCGCCCGTCATCAAGGGCGAGACGACCAACGCGCAGCGCGAGAAGCTGTTCGACGCCTTCCGGGAGGGCGAGCTGTCCGTCCTCGTCGTCTCGAAGGTCGCCAACTTCTCCATCGACCTCCCCGAGGCCACCGTCGCCATCCAGGTCTCCGGCACCTTCGGCTCCCGCCAGGAGGAGGCCCAGCGGCTCGGCCGGGTGCTGCGGCCGAAGGCCGACGGCCACCCGGCGGTCTTCTACTCGGTCGTCGCGCGCGACACCATCGACCAGGACTTCGCGGCGCACCGCCAGCGGTTCCTGGCCGAGCAGGGGTACGCGTACCGGATCGTGGACGCGAGCGCGCTGCTCGCGGACGAGGACGTCTGACGCCGACCTGGTTCCGTTAGGGCCCGCGAGGGCTCCAACTCCGCCTGAACACGGTGTAAACCGAAGCCGACGTAAATCATTCGCGGCCCGTCCACGCCGTGGCTACAATCCCCCGTCTTGCCGCCTCCCGCTCGGGAGAGCCGTCGGCCGGACGGAAACCGGCTGGCATCTCGTACGTACCGCAACGCTGCTTCGTGTACCCGCCGGAGGCTACGCCGTGCCCTCGCACGCCCCTGACCAGCCAGAACCACTCCTGTCCGACCCGCTCGCGCGGGAACGTTCCCACCTCGCCGCCTCCCGCGCCGCCCTGCGCGCCATGCGCGCCGACGTGGAGGCCCTCGACCTCCGGGACGTCGCCGCCAACTGGGTCAACGCCGAAGCCCTGCACCACCAGGTCAGCGAGCGCATCAAGGCCCTCGCCGACCTCTCCCACACCCCGCTCTTCTTCGGCCGCCTCGACTATCTGCACGCGCCGGGCGCGGAAGCGGCGGAGGGGGCCGAGGGCGAATCGTTCTACATCGGCCGCCGTCATGTGCACGACGGCGACGGCGACCCCATGGTCATCGACTGGCGCGCCCCCGTCTCGCAGCCCTTCTACCAGGCGTCCAAGAAGGCGCCCATGGACGTCGGGCTGCGCCGCCGCTTCGGCTACACGGGCGGCGAGCTGACCGCCTACGAGGACGAAAAGCTCTCCGACCCCACCGAGGCCGAACAGACCAGCAAGCTGCTCCAGTCCGAGATCGAGCGGCCGCGCGTCGGCCCCATGCGGGACATCGTCGCGACGATCCAGCCCGAACAGGACGAGATCGTCCGCGCCGGAATCGGCGGCACCGTCTGCGTCCAGGGCGCGCCGGGCACCGGGAAGACGGCCGTCGGCCTGCACCGGGTCGCGTACCTCCTCTACGCCCACCGCGAGCGGCTGGCCCGTTCCGGCACCCTCGTCATCGGCCCGAACCGCTCCTTCCTCCACTACATCGAGCAAGTCCTGCCCGCGCTGGGCGAGTTGCAGGTCGCCCAGGCCACCGTCGAGGACCTGGTGGCGCGCCCCGCCACGGGCGTCGAGGTGCGCGGCGCCGACTCCGCCGACGTGGCCCGCATCAAGGGCGACGCCCGTATGGCAGAGGTGCTGCGCCGGGCCCTGCGCTCGCACGTCACCCCGCCCACCGAAGCGTGCGTCGTGGTCCGCGGCTCGCGCCGCTGGAGGGTACCTGCGTACGAGATCGAGGAAACCGTGCAGGAACTGCTGGCCCGCGACATCCGCTACGGCGCGGCCCGCGACGCCCTCCCGCAGCGCATCGCGCACGCCGTACTCGTCCGCATGGAGCAGGCCGGCGAGGCCCCCGACGACCGCGTCCAGGACGCGGTGGCCCGCAACCCCGCCGTGAAGGCGGCCGTCAAGGCCATCTGGCCGCCCGTCGACCCCGCCAAACTCGTGCTGCGGCTGCTCTCCGACGCCGACTTCCTGGCCGCCCACGCGGACGGCATCCTCACCGCCGACGAACAGAAGACCCTCCTGTGGGCCAAGCCGCCGCGCAGCGTGAAGTCCGCGAAGTGGTCCCCGCCGGACGTGGTGCTCGTCGACGAGGCCGCCGACCTCATCGAACGCACCCATTCCCTCGGCCATGTGGTCCTCGACGAGGCGCAGGACCTGTCCCCCATGCAGTACCGCGCCGTCGGCCGCCGCTGCACCACCGGCTCCGCCACCATCCTCGGCGACCTGGCCCAGGGCACCACCCCCTGGGCCACGGACAGTTGGGAGGAGGCCCTCACCCACCTGGGCAAACCCGGCTCCACCGTCGAGGAACTGACCCAGGGCTTCCGGGTGCCGCGCGAGGTGATCGCGTACGCGTCGCGGCTGCTGCCCGCCATCGCGCCCGGCCTGTCGGAGGCCACCTCGATCCGCGAGGCGGCGGGCGACTTCGCCGTACGGGCCGTGGCGGCGGCCGACCTGGACGCGGCGGTCATCACCGCCTGCCGCGAGGCCCTGACGCACGAGGGCTCCATCGGCCTCATCGCGGCCGACGCCCGCATCCCCGCGCTGGCCTCAGCCCTCGACGCGGCGGGCCTGACCCACCTCTCCCCCGGCGAGGAGACCAGCCCCGAGGCCCGGCTGACCCTGGTGCCCGCGACGCTGGCGAAGGGCCTGGAGTACGACTACGTGGTGCTGGACGAACCGGCCGCCGTGGTCGACGGCGAACCCGACGAACGCACGGGCCTGCGCCGCCTCTACGTGGCCCTGACCCGAGCCGTCTCGGGCCTGACGGTGGTGCACGCGGCCCCGCTGCCGGAGCGGCTGGCGTCGTAGACCTGCCGGTGGGTGGGGGGTGCGGCTCCGGTGGGTGGGGGGTGCGGGGGCCGGGGCCTCCGGGGCAGGGCCCTGGACCGTATATTTACGGCGCCGCAGCCCGGAAGCGTGAAGTGACCGTTTGACGAGCGGCGCCACACATACACGTCAGCGTCCAGGACCCCACCCCTCCGACCCCGACCCCCTCCCGCATCGTCGCCGACCATCGGTCCGCGTCACGCCCCGACCCGGCGGCCGGACTCAGGAATGCGTCGGCGACGTCTTCGGCAGCGCTTCGTAACCAGCGAGGCAGAGCCTGAGGCCGCACTCGTCTTCGGCTTCAACGAACACCTGCTGCCCCCAGTAGGTGGTGAGGCGTTGCGCGACATCGACCAGCCGACGACGGTCTTCCGGCGTATACGCCGGGAAACGTGCCCATCCCTGGTCGGCGATCTTGTTGCCGAGTTCACTGAACAACAGAGCCCGGAACCGCTGCTCCTCCTCGTCGGTCAGCGGCGTGACGATGCCCTCCGCGGGTCGCAACCGGACGTTGTAAAGGTCTCGTATCACTACGCGGCTCCCCATCTGCTCAAGGCCCGTCCGCGAGAGCTTACCGACCCGCGTTTGACGACCCCCGCTGAACGCCGCCTCAGCCCACCGGCACCGGCGCGTCGAGCGCGAGGCGCCACTGCCCGACGGCGGCCGCGTCCACCGAGCCGTGCCATCCGCCGGGCCGGGCCGCGCTGCCGATGTGGAAGGCGGTGACGCCCGCGGCGCGCAGCTCGGACAGGTGGTCGAGGCGGAGACCTCCGCCGACCATGATCCGCGCCTCGTACCCCGGCGCCCCGGCACGGGCGGCCTCGGCCCGGAGGGTCGGCAGGCCGTGGTCGACGCCATGGGCCGAACCGGCGGTGAGGTAGGTGTCCAGGCCGGGAAGCCCGGCCAGCTGCCGACGGAGCACGTCGCGGTCGGCGGCGCGATCGATGGCCCGGTGGAAGGTCCACCGGCTCTCGTCCACCCCCGGCCCGGCGCCGATGACCTCGATCAGCGCGGCGATCGCAGCCAGATCGGCCAGACCATCGGAGGCGAGGAATCCGAGCACGAACTCATCCGCACCCTCCGCGTGCAGCGCCGCGGCCTTACGGCACAGCGCGTCGACGGCCGCGGCGCCCCCCGCCGCGAACCCGTCGGACGCACGGAGCATCACCCGCACCGGCAGATCCACCGCCGAACGGACGGCGGCGAAGGTCTCCCGCGAGGGCGTCAGCCCATCGGCTGCCATATCGGTGACCAGCTCAAGACGGTCCGCCCCTCCGGCCTCAGCCGCGATCGCGTCCTCCGGGTGGAGGGCGATAACCTCGAGAATTGGTCTAGACATGATGCATAGCTTGCCACACCCCGCTTCCCCCGCAACCCGCACCCCAGAGAATGGGCCCATGTCCGACCACCCCGCGCTCCTCACCCGCTGGGCGCTCCTCCTCAACAGCGCCCGCGGCACCACCACCCCCGACCCGGCCCCCTACGGCCGCGAGCTCCTCTCCCGCTGGGCCGAACCCCAGCGCCGCTACCACACCACCGACCACCTGATCGCGGTGCTGGACCGGGTCGACGAGCTGCTGGAGCACACCGAGGCCCCCGACCCCGACGCGGTCCGCCTCGCCGCCTGGTTCCACGACGCCGTCTACCTCCCCGACCGCTCGACCAACGAGGAACGCAGCGCCCGCCTCGCCGAACGCGCCCTCCCGGAGGCAGGCGTCCCGGAGGCCCGCGTCGCCGAAACCGCCCGCCTCGTCCGCCTCACCACCGACCACGACCCGGCCGAGGGCGACACCAACGGCGAAGTCCTCTGCGACGCCGACCTGGCGGTGCTGGCGGGTTCGCCCGAGGACTACAGCGCATACGCGGCGGCGGTCCGCGAGGAGTACGCCTTCGTCCCCGACGACACCTTCCGCGAAGGCCGCGCGAACGTCCTCCGCCACCTCCTGGGCCTGCCCTGCCTGTTCCGCACCCCGATCGGCCACGAGCGCTGGGAGCCGGCGGCCCGCCACAACATGACCACGGAGCTGGAGCTGCTGGGCACGTAACATGTACCGTTCGCGGCTCTAGAGTTGACGCACCATCCGCGCACGCCAGGGGGCAGCATGGACGACAACGCAGTACACCTCGATGACCAGACACTCCCCTTCTGGGTCGAGGTGACCGAGGACGGCGACGACGACTCGATGGGCATCCTCGGCGGCGGGGACCCCGAACTGCGCATGGTCCCCCTCGGCCCGCTCCGCAAGAACCTCGCTGAGACGGTCGACGCCCTACAGCAGGTCTTCGCCGACGTGGCGGCGCGCGGTGGCACCCTCCCGCTCGCGGAGGCCCAGCTGTCCTTCCAGGTCACTGCGAGCGGCGGCGTCCAGCTCATCGGGACAGGCCAGGTACAGGGCACCCGAGGGCTCACCCTCACCTTCAAGCGCCCGTAGATCGCGGCGCGCACCATGACCACGCGGTACAAGGCGCTGCTCATCGGCGCAAGCGACTACGACGAGCCGGCCATCAGCTCGCTGCCGTTCGTACGGGACGACCTCCAGCGGCTGGCCACGGCGCTGACCGACCGAGGCTTCCACTCAGCGGAGATCGCCGAGCACCGGCGCGGCATCACGCTCAACTTCGTCAAGGACCAGGTCAGCCGCTTCCTACGAGAGGCCAAGCGGCACGACACGCTGTTCATCCTCCTCAGCGGCCACGGTCAGCACTTCCAGGGCACCGACTACCTCATTCCCGAAGACGCCAGCTTCCAGGTCCACCCCTTCGCAGACAGCTGCGTCCCCCTCGACTGGAGCAAGCAGCTCAACGAGTGCGCGGCGGCACAGGTCGTCTTCCTCATCGACGCCTGCCGTGAGGGCATCGAGCAGGACTCGATGGGCCCGGCCGGTGTCGAGGGCTGGAGAAGGGCAAACAGGTCGCGGCCCTGGACCGCAGGGTCGCCCGTGTGTATGCATGCTCCCCGGGCCAGTTCGCCCTGTTCGTCAACGACAAGGAGAACGTCAAAGAAGGCGCGGACGTCGGGACGACACCCAATGAGTCATTCAGCCTGTTCTCCCGCGCCCTGTGCGATGTGGTCGGCAGCCGAACGCACGCCTTGCACCTGAGCGAGTTCGAAGAGGCCGTCCAGGAGCGGATTACCCAGCTCCACTCCGCCTACCGCAAGTCCAAAGCGCTCCAGCGCATCCGGGTCGCCACCGATGTTGACAAGCGCGACTTCGCCGTCCTGCCGGGCCCGACCCGCGAGACGGGGGAGCACCCGTGGGTACGAGCTGTCATCGGCCATCCAGCCTGGGAACGGTGCGTTTCCGGTGACGCGCTCAAGGACGTGTGTGTTGCCCTGGCGAGTCGACTGGCGGAGTCGTACGAGAGAGCCGCAACGTCCCTGCGGAACGACCCATGGCACGACGCCGAACTGGCCAGACGTACCCACGACCGGATGGGGTTCCTGACCAGCAAACTACCCAGGGACGCCTCGCTGTCTCCCACCGAGGCCGCGCTCCTCGCCCTGCTGCCCTTTGTCAGCCAGGCGTTCTGGACCCAGGAGTCCGCACGCCGCGTCGGCATACTCACCGCTGATGAGACCGACCGGACCCCCGAATGCGATGCCTTCCGGTCCTTCATTCCGGGCTACCCCCGTCTTGACCGCCGGCTGAGACGCCTCCGGCAGACCGGCGCCACGGATGACTCGGCGCATCACATCCGATGGTGGCTGTTCCACCGCTGGGTGCTGCAACAGCCCGATGTCTACGCGCCCCAGTCCCTCAAGGAACTCCTCGGCCCCGCCCTCTCCGGCCCCGACCATCCCGCCTGGTTCCGGGAAGCACTGTCCAGCGAGCGTCTGATGCGCTTCATCAAGGATCAGCGCACTGCCCCGTTCACGCCACCGCGTCCTGGAACGCTCGCCGACCACGAGCCCATCGCCGCCAGCACTCGTGACGAGCACGAGGTCCGCGAATCCCTCGTTTCTTGTCTCGCGAAGAGCGCCCACGCGCTGGCCATTGGCCCAGTGGATCTGTCCGAGGTCATCACGGACCACCTCGGCATCTCCGACAGCGTCGTCCTTCCCGAACTCCTCACCACTCTCCGCTCATCCCAGTGGCTCGAATCCGGTTCCGGGCGCGCGCTCAAGGCTGTCTGCCAACACCCGGCCGTGGAGATCGCCCTCCAGGAGCACGCTCAGCGCGTCGACTCCCTGCTCCGCGACATCAACCAGTCCTCGACCAAGGCAGGCCACGCCCTTGCTCCGCTGAGCGCCCTGCCCCCGTATGCCAACGCGGGCCGGGTACGCCCCAGCGGAAACGCCCCCGCCAACCTGTCCTCCGGGATCCGCTTCCACCTCGCCGAGGACCGGGTCCAGGAGTTGCTGATGGGTGAGCAGTTGTACGGCGACCGCGGCTTGGCCGTCCGCGAGCTCTACCAGAACGCCCTTGATGCCTGTCGCTACCGCGACGCCCGGACAACGTACCTCCGCCGGATCGGTCAGCGGGTGGAGTACTGGGACGGCTTGATCGAGTTCGTCCAGGGCACCGACGACGCGGGCCGCGCATACCTGGAATGCAGAGACAACGGCATCGGCATGGGCGTCAACGAACTCAGCCACACCTTCGCCCAAGGCGGCGCCCGCTTCGTCGACCTGCCGGAGTACGTGGAGGAGGCCGCTGATTGGGCTGAGCTCGACCCGCCCGTCGAACTACACCCCAACAGTCGCTTCGGCATCGGCGTGCTCAGCTACTTCATGCTGGCGGACGAGATCACGGTCCATACGTGCCGACTCGACCGCGATGGCCGCCCTGGAAGGCTCTTGAAGGTCACTATCGCGGGTCCGGGCAACCTGTTCCGCATCGAAGACGAGGGGCCGTGCGACTGGTCGGGTACGCGAGTACGCCTGCACCTGACGGTGTCGGGGTCGCGGCAGTCGGCGGTGGAGCAGCTGGCCAGCGTACTGTGGGTGGCGCCATACCGGACGCGAGCGGTGCACGGCTCGCGCGCGCAGGAGTGGGAACCGGGGGTACTGCGAGCAGACCTCGCTGCTGACACACTCCGCCATGACCGCCCGTCAGTGGGCCCCACTTACTCGTCCTCCGAGTCGGATCTATGGTGGACACAGGGCGATGGCGTCGTCCTCGCCGATGGAATCCTGGTTGAAGGCCACAACCCTCGTGCTCCCGAAGGCGTAATTGCCAATCTGTATGGCCGCTACCACCCCACGCTTTCTGTGGACCGGCGACGGATGCCCATGTACAACGAGCAGCGGGTCCAGGCCATGATGTGGGACGCCCTCCCCAGCCTGTTCGACGACGCCCCATCTGTGGTGACGCCCGACTGGCTGACCCGCGCGATCACCCACTCACCAACCTTCGCAGATGGGGTGGCCGAGCAGGCAGGACGTGCCGGACTCACCTGGAACATGGACGGTCGGAATCTACCGGCAGCGGTCACCGGCTTCTTCCCTCCTGACGCCATGCTGCTCCCTCTGGTGACAGGCGACTACTCAGATTCCGAATATCACTGGAGATGGCCTTTCCTCGTGCGTCTTTTCCCAGCCCCCGTCCTGCGATGGAGGCTGCTGGTTCTGTACGCAACGGGAATGACCGACGGCCTCGGCAGGGCCGCTCCGGAAGACCATTCACTCCCAGTGGCACGCCCATCAGATATGGTTCTTTTGAGTGCTGATTCGCGTGACACCGCTCGCAATTGGGAAGCCCACGCCGCAGAACCCTCGTCGGAGGAGAGATTTGAGGACGAAGACCTCACCCCTCTCCAGCAGATCGGGTGGGAAGCGCTCAGGGAGCGCTTCCACTGGCGCCCGTTTTCCAGCGACGTCACAGCGGCCGATGTCTTCCTATGCGTCGCGCGGACCTCGTGCTCCGCTGCGCATGTCGTCGACCGTCTCAGTCAGCTTGGCTACCGGACACCAGAGTTGGCTGGGGCAGCGAGCGTTGTAGTCACCGACGTCGACCTGCTCCGCTCGCTGGGCCCCCACCGTGGCTGGCTAACTCCCGGCTCCGCACTCTCCGTACCCCAGATCTCCTACAGTGCGGCTCGTGCTGGGCGCGCCCCAGCCGATGCCGCCACGCGCCTGAGCCAACTCGGTTTTCAGGTACCGGACCACCCGTACCGGACTGCACCCTGGCCAACAGACGACGCGTACGTGTTGGCGAATTTGGAGTTCAGGGCAGAAACCCCGGCATCGGCTGACCAAACGCACCAAATCTCGACAGCTCAAGTCGTCTGTATTGCCTTCTTCGCCAACCGGTCAACCAGTGCTGTGGTTCAACTGCTGACAGAGGCTGGCTTCTCACCCTCGGCTGAAGCAGCGTGGGTCAACATCACCCAGGACGATGACAGCGTCCTCCTCTCTGATGGCTTGCCCACCGAAAGGCCCGTCCCACGCGGGCAGCTGGCCGGACTCGCCCTACGCCTCGACCGTCCGGTGACCGATGTCGCGCGGCGCCTGACCACGCTGGGGTTTCAGGTACCCGACCCGCTGCCCGACGCGAACCTTGTGACCGCCAAGGATGCCAAGCTCTTCGCGGATCCCTATCTGCCACCCACATCAAGTTGGCCCGCAGAAGATGAGCCACTAGATCTCTTCACCCTGGTTGAACTGCAGCACCGCGTCCGTGGCACTGTCGCGCTCTCGGCCCTGGCGGCCCGACTTGCAGCCATCGGATACGACGTCGTTCCGGACGACGCTCTGCTGAAGACACTTGACCACATGGGCTACGCCCCTACGCGCGACGTCACCGTGGCCCCAGACCAGCTGTACGCGACCGCACGAGTTCTCGACAGCACCATGGACGATGTCGCCGACGGCTTGGCCAGGCTAGGCATCACGGTCGAACCCGTCCCCGAAGGGTTCAGTACAGACATTGCCGCCCAGGAACTCCTCGCCGATGTCCTCGATCCGGAAACCGCCACCACCGTCGGGTCCGTAATCCATGACAGCAGCATCGGACCCATCTCACTCCTCGGCCTCGCCTCCGCCGCCATGCTCCACCGGACCACCTTCCGCAAGGCCGCTCTACTCGCCACGCAACTCGGCATGAAGCACGAGGCAGAGGATTGGTTCGGGTAGCAGCGCCGGGGTCAGACCGCGGGGAAGTCTCTACGTATGAGGGCCGATACGAACATCGACCACCCGTCCGCCGAGAAGCTCAGCGCCGGGCCGTGCGGGTTCTTGGAGTCGCGGACCGGGACAGCGCCGTGGGTCTGGGCGAAGGTGCGGGAGAACTCCACGCATTGACCGCCGTTGGCGTCGCTGTACGAGGACCTGGTCCACTCGGCAGCGGTCAGATCCAAGTCGGCACTCATGCGCGGTACTCCTTCACCAGAGTCTTGATCAGGGCCGTTGATCGATCCGGGGACAGCGCATGCGCCCTGAGCAGATCATAGTCATCCAGGGCTGCGGTGACCGTCTGAGGAGAGTCGTGCATCCTCCCTCCTACCCGGGTCTCGGTGTACAGCACCGTGGGCGAGTCCGGGAAGCGCAGCAACGTGAAGGGCTTCGTGGAAGCGGCTGGAGCGCCTGCCGAGAACGGCAGGACTTGAAGCGTGATGTGGGGTGACGCGGCAGCCGTCAGCAGGTACTCAAGTTGCCCGCTCATGACGTCGGCACCGCCTACCACAGTTCGCAGGCACGCCTCGTTCAAAATGACCCACAGAAACGGCGGAGCTTCCTGCTCGAACACCCCACGCCGGCTCAGTCGCGTGGCGACTTTGCCGTCGATCACCTCGGCCTCTTCCTGCGAGAAGTACGCGCGGAAGATGGCCCCCGCGTAGTCCTTCGTCTGAAGGATGCCGATCACGAGGTTCGCCGAGTAGTCCAGCACCCGTGACGCCTTGCGCTCCAGGTTGAGATACGGGGTGAACCACGAGGGGTGGTCACCCTCGTCGATCCTCCGGAGCATGTCCGCGAACAGGTGGCCCGTCCCGAACGCGGTGTCGCAGCCTTTCGCGAACTTGTCGCTGGGCCTGGGCAGGAGCTTCCCGGCCTCCACCCTGCTGACGTACGCCTCCGAGTACCCGGCAGCCTGGCCCAGGCGCTTCTGCGTGAGCTTGCGGGCGAGACGGACCTGCTTGACGTCCCGCCCGAAGCGCTGGAGCGGATTCAAGTTCACGGATGGGGTCGTCTCGTCCAATGCTGTGACCTCTCGCTAAGTGATCCTGGCCAGCATCGCGGCAGGTCACCGACTTGCACGCCGCTATTCAAGGCGTCTCATTCTATTGGCTGACGCGTTTCCCTGGTGACCAATTGACTACACACGGTGCCCGCCCAGGGTGCCCAGGGAACAGCTGAGTGGAGCTGATGTCATGAACGGCCTACGCCTCCTGCCGTGGTCCAGCCCGGAGGGCAAGCCCTGCTACTTGTCGACTGACGACGACAACAGCCGGTTGAGTCAGAAGGCGGACGACATCGAGGCACTGCAGCTGGGCATGGGCGCCCAACTGCTCGAACACTCCAAGGCGTTGCTCACCAACGAGAAGGTCGGCGTCGTAGAGCTTCGCTTCCTGGCCTGCCGACTGACCGAGGCGCTGCGGGATACGTTGCGCGTCGCTGAGAGCAGGGGTGAACGGCTCCTCGCGTATGCCGGGGACGACACCGATGAGGTGGACGAGGATCATCCCGAACGGCGGCCCGGGTAGCGGATCGGCTTGCGGCAGTCCGGTGCGGCGGCGGGTAACAACTGGCCGTCAAGCGCGTAGCACAGGGCCGCGTGTAGGTGCTCCGCGGCGGTGGAGGTCAGTCGCAGTTCAGAGGCGCCGAGCAGCTGGCCGCCTCTGCTGATCTGGAGCGGGAGTGCGAGGCCACCGTCCTCGGTGTGGCGCAGCTTCCACTCGCGGTCGTGGCTGATCTGCCATACGGTCATGGTCGTCACTCACCGGTAATCGCGGGGGTGGTTGGTGTAGGTGTGACCGGTCGGGGCGGTCCAGGTGGTGGTGCCGGACTCGGAGTCGCGTTTCAGGGCCCAGCCGGGGTGATGGGTCTTCATGAGGTGGTGGCGTCTACAGAGGGTGGTGAGGTTGTCGGGAGTGGTCTGGCCCCCTGCCGTGGGGTTGTCGTGGTTGAAGGGTTCGACGTGGTCGAGGTCGCAGCGGTGGGCGGGCATGTGACAGGAAGGGAAAGCGCAGTAGGCGTCACGGGCAATGACGTGGCGCTCAACTTCGGCGGTGGGCTTGTAGGTGGTGGGGTCGGTTTTGATCAGCATCCCGGTGGTGGGGTGGGTGATCAGGCGGCGCCAGACGGTGCCTTCGGCGAAGGCGACTCCGCGGGCCTGGTCGGCGGTGATAGGGCCGTAGCCCTTGAGGTGGGCGGGGTCGTCGGTGTCGCCGATCAGGACGTCCAGGGGGACGGTCACCTGGACCACCGCCGCTGAGCGGCCGCCCGAGGATTCGGGGGTGCTGACGGCACGGTTGACGATGAGGTCGTAGAGGGCGTCGACCCGCTTCTGCTCCAGGGTGCGGCCCTCGTCGGGGAGGGTGGCGGCGTGGGTGTCGACTGCGGCGGTCATGGCCGCGGCCTGTTCTGCCGGGAGGATCGCGCCCCACATGGCCATGCCGTCATCCTGCGGGTAGTGGACCATCTGCCGCTGCCGCTTGCGGGCTTGGTGCCGCTCTTCCGCGCCGTCCGGATCGGCTCGGACGATCTCGCGGGCCAGGGCGCGGCGGGTCTGGCCGGTGGTCATGGTCGGCAGCTTGTGCAGTAAGGCCGCCTCGACCTGCTCCGCGACATCGGGATTGAGGACGGCGCAGGCTTCGGTGACTGCTGCGGCCTGTGAATAGGAGATCTCGCCCTGGGCCAGGAGAGCGCGTGTGGGTGGGTAGCGACTGGCCAGCTCGCGGGCGACCTCCAGGCGGCGGGCGGCCGTCGTGCCGGACAGCTTCAAGGCACAGGCCACTTCCTCGCAGGTGAAGTTCCAAGCGGCCTCGGTGTTGCGGTCCCATCCCGCCGGTGGGCCCTCGCCCCAGGCGTCGGCTTCCAGTGCGGCGAGGATGTCTGCCTGCTGGGCCTGGATCCAGGCGGTGTGGCGCTCCAGGGCCTTCAGGGCGTCGATACGGCCGGTGTGCGACAGCTTCTCCGCGCGCAGGGTCGGCAGGACCGATGCGGTGTGCGGACCCGGTGCGGTGGCGGCCAGCTGGGCGGCCCATTCGTCCGAGGTGATCGGATCGTTCGGGTCGTTCGGCTCGCTCGGTTCGTTGGTCGCGTTCTCGGTCGTGTGCGCGGTCGTGTGATCGGCTGCGTTCTCGGCCATGGCGGTGGTCATGGCGATCACTCCCCCGTGATGCCTCAACTCCCGCCCCCTCGGCGGGTTCACAGCTCGATTCTTCATCACTCTCCGTGACCACACCAGGCCGCAGCCGCCACGCCATCACTTCGAGTGAACGTTCGGGAGATGGGGAACGCCCCGGGCGAGGAATGGCGGACCCCACCGGGGCGTTGACGTCGGCATGCCCATCGCCGTTTATGTACTTGGCCTGTCCGTCTTCGCCCTCGGAACCTCGGAGTTCATGCTCTCCGGGCTGCTCCAACCCGTCGCCCGGGACATGGGAGTGACGATCCCCACGGCCGGGCTGCTGATATCGGCGTTCGCGATCGGGATGGTGGTCGGGGCGCCGCTGCTGGCGGCGGCCACGTTGCGGTTGCCGCGGCGGACGACGTTGATCGCGTTGCTCGCCGTGTTCGGGCTCGGGCAGGTGGCGGGGGCGGTGGCGCCGTCGTATGGGGTGTTGTTCGCGTCGCGGGTGGTGAGCGCGCTCGCGTGTGCCGGGTTCTGGGCCGTGGGGGCGGCGGTGGCCGTGTCGTTGGTGCCGGTGAACGCTCGGGCGCGGGCGATGGCGGTGATGGTCGGCGGGCTCAGCGTCGCGAACGTCGTGGGGGTTCCGGCCGGGGCGTTCCTCGGGCAGCACGCCGGGTGGCGAGCGGCCTTCTGGGCGGTGGCCGGGCTGTCGGTGCTCGGGCTGATCGGGGTGATCGCGCTCGTACCGCGTACGGAGGTGCCGACCGGGGAGGACCGGCCGCGGCTGCGGGGCGAGTTGGGCATCTACCGGGACCGTCAGGTCTGGCTCGCGCTGGTCACCACCGCGCTGAGCGGGGGCGCGGTCTTCTGCCTGTTCTCGTACCTCGGGCCGCTGCTCACGGACGTGGCGGGGCTGGACGAGGGCTGGGTGCCGACGGTGCTGGCGCTGTTCGGGGTCGGCGCGCTGATCGGTACGGCGGTCGGCGGGCGGATCGCGGACGCGCACCTGTTCGGGACGATGTACGGCGGCATCACCGCTTCGACGGTGGTGCTGAGCGTTCTGGCGCTGACCGCGCACAGCCCGATCGCGGCGGTGGGCCTGGCGCTGCTGCTCGGCTTCACGGCCTTCTTCACCGCGCCCGCGCTCAACGCCCGCATGTTCAACGTCGCGAACACCGCCCCGACGCTCGCGGGCGCGACCACGACGTCCGCGTTCAACATCGGCAACACGGTGGGCCCCTGGCTCGGCGGCCTGGTCATCAACGCGGGCTGGGGCTATCCGGCGGTGGCCTGGACGGGTGCCGCACTGGCCGGTGCGGGCATCGTGACGACGGCCCTCGCGGCGCGGCTGCATCGTACGGAGGGGGCGTCTCGCGTGATCGCGGGCGGCGGCTCGACGGCGACGCCCGCGCGCGAGGCGGAGGCGTCTTCCGCCACGCCGTGAGCCGGGCCGTTCCGCCCGCTGGGCGCGGCTGAGTCAGCCGTCACCCGCCCAGCGGGCGCGCCCTCAGCCCCCGCCGCCCCCACGCCCGCGCGCCGCAGGCACCCGGCGACGGCGCAGGCCAGCCGCCGTGAGCCGCCGCAGCAGTTCCTTGCTGCCGACCTCCTCCGCCCCCGCGCGCACCGCCCGTGCGTAGAGGTCGCTCGGGACGTCGTAGTGGTCGCGGTCGAAGCCGCGGCGCGGGGCGCCGATGCGGGTGGCGAAGGCGTGGAGTTCGTCGTACGAGACGTCGCTCACCAGGTGTGACCACATGCGGCCGTGGCCCGGCCACGAGGGCGGATCGATCAGTACGGCCATCAGAGGGTGGTCCCGAGCCGACCCACGGGGGCCACCGCGACCGCCGTCTTGCCGCAGACCCAGTGCGGGTCGGGGCCCAGTTCGGGTTCCACGTCGAGGGCGTGGAGGTCGCCGCCCCGGGTGCAGACGGGGCAGAGGGGCCAGCGGCCGTAGCGTTCCAGCAGGGAATCCTGGACGTCCTGGGCGACCAGACCGGCGACGTAGGCCACGCCTTCCGGCCATTGCTCGACCCACCAGCGGCGGTGCGCGATGGCGTCCTCGACGAGCGAGACGATGTCGGCGTGGGCGACGTCTCCCGCCGCGAGGTCGGCCAGGACGAGCGCCCGTGCCGCGTGCAGTGCATGTTCGAGCTTCATGGGTCCCATTGTCACCTTTGCTTCGTCGCGCCGCCTTCCAGCGCGCTTCCACCGCCCGACGCGCGCCGCGAACCGCCGCCGCGCGCACTCTTGACGGGCCCCGTGGCCGGAAATAGTTTTCAGACGTGAGTAGCAAGTTGAAGGAAACTTTCACTCCCCTCACCGATCCCGCCGTGCCCGCTCCCTCCGCCCTCGCGGCGAAGGTCCGGACCCTGGGCCCCTCCATGACCCGCTCGATGCAGCGCGTCGCCGAGGCCGTCGCGGGCGATCCGGCAGGCTGCGCGGCGCTCACCGTCACCGGGCTCGCCGAGCGCACCGGCACCAGCGAGGCCACCGTCGTCCGGACCTCCCGGCTGCTCGGCTACCCCGGATACCGCGATCTGCGCCTCGCGCTCGCCGCGCTCGCCGCGCAGCAGGCGGCGGGCCGGGCACCGGCCGTCACGGCGGACATCGCGGTCGACGACCCGATCGGCGACGTGATCGCCAAGCTCGCGCAGGAGGAGCAGCAGTGTCTGGCCGACACCGCCGCGGGGCTCGACCCCGGCCAGGTCGAGGCCGCGGTCGCCGCGGTCGCCGCCGCCCGCCGGATCGATGTGTACGGCATCGGCGCGTCCAATCTGGTCGCCCAGGACCTGGTCCAGAAGCTGCTGCGGATCGGCCTGATCGCGCACGCGCACGCGGATCCGCACCAGGCCATCACCAACGCCGTCCAGCTGCACTCCCGGGACGTCGCGCTCGCGATCACCCATTCGGGGCGGACGACGGACGTCATCGAGCCGCTGCGCGTCGCCTTCGAGCGCGGGGCGACCACCATCGCGATCACCGGCCGCCCGGACGGCGAGGTCGCGCAGTACGCGGACCTCGTCCTCACCACCTCCACCGCGCGCGAGAGCGAACTGCGCCCGGCGGCCATGTCCAGCCGCACCAGCCAGCTGCTGGTGGTGGACTGCCTGTTCATAGGCGTGGCGCAGCGCACGTACGAGAGCGCGGCGCCCGCCCTGTCCGCCTCGTACGAGGCCCTCGCGCACCGGCACGATCCCCGCCCCAGCCACCGCTGAGGCCGGGGCACGCGACAAGGCCCCGCACCGCCATCCCCCACCGTCACGCTTACGTAGGGAAGAGCCGCTTCGCCATGACTTCCGCCGCTGATGAGCAACAGCAGCAACAGCAGCAGCAACAGCTCCGCGCCCAGCTGGAGACCCTCACCACCGAGGCGTTCCGCCCCGAACTCGCCGAGATCGACCGGCTCGACACCGTCGAGATCGCCCGCATCATGAACGCCGAGGACGCCGGAGTCCCCGCCGCCGTCGCCGCCCAGCTCCCCCGGATCGCCGCCGCCATCGACGGCATCGCCGCGCGCATGGCGGACGGCGGGCGGCTGATCTACGCGGGCGCGGGCACCGCCGGGCGGCTCGGGGTGCTCGACGCGAGCGAGTGCCCGCCCACCTTCAACGCCCGGCCGGACCGGGTGGTCGGCCTGATCGCGGGCGGGGAGACCGCCATGGTGTCGTCCGTGGAGGGCGCGGAGGACAGCGCGGAGCTGGCCGCCGAGGACCTGGACCGGATCGGGGTCGGCCCGCAGGACACGGTCGTGGGCGTCTCGGCCTCCGGCCGCACCCCGTACGCCGTGGGCGCCGTCGAGCACGCCCGCCGCCGGGGGGCGCTCACCGTCGGGCTGTCGTGCAATACGGGCTCGGCGCTCGCCGCGGCCGCCGAGCACGGCATCGAGGTCGTCGTCGGACCGGAGCTGCTCACCGGCTCCACCCGGCTCAAGGCGGGTACGGCGCAGAAGCTCGTGCTCAACATGTTCTCGACCATCACCATGATCCGGCTGGGCAAGACCTTCGGGAATCTGATGGTCGATGTGCGCGCCTCGAACGAGAAGCTGCGGGCGCGCACGCGCCGTATCGTTTCTCTGGCGACCGGCGCCACGGACGAGCAGATCGAGAGCGCGCTGACGGCCACCGACTGGGAGGCCAAGAACGCCATCCTCACGATCCTCGGCGGCGTGGACGCGCCCACCGCCGAGAAGCTGCTCGGCGAGGCGAACGGCCATCTGCGGGCCGCCCTCGAAGCGGCCGGGGCGTAGCGCCCCGAAACCCCGGAAACACGGCGGCGGGGCGGCACCCCTGGGAGAAAGGGTGCCGCCCCGCCGTCGTCAGTGGACGGTATGACCGACCGGCGCGCGGGGCGCCGAAGCCGATCAGAAGTCCATGTCACCGCCCGGCATGCCGCCCGGGGCGCCCGCCGGAGCGGCCTTCTCGGGCTTGTCGGCGATGACGGCCTCGGTGGTGAGGAACAGCGCGGCGATCGACGCGGCGTTCTGGAGCGCGGAGCGCGTGACCTTGGCCGGGTCGATGATGCCCTCGGCGATGAGGTCGATGTACTCACCGGTCGCGGCGTTGAGGCCGTGGCCCGGGGTCAGGTTGCGCACCTTCTCCACCACGACGCCGCCCTCGAGGCCGGCGTTGACGGCGATCTGCTTCAGCGGGGCCTCCAGGGCCAGGCGCACGGCCTGGGCACCGGTGGCCTCGTCGCCCTCGAGCTCCAGCTTCTCGAACACCGAGACGGTCTGGAGCAGGGCCACGCCACCACCGGCGACGATGCCCTCCTCGACGGCGGCCTTGGCGTTGCGCACCGCGTCCTCGATGCGGTGCTTGCGCTCCTTCAGCTCGACCTCGGTCGCGGCACCGGCCTTGATGACGGCCACGCCGCCGGCCAGCTTCGCCAGGCGCTCCTGGAGCTTCTCGCGGTCGTAGTCCGAGTCCGAGGACTCGATCTCGGCGCGGATCTGGTTGACGCGGCCCTGCACCTGGTCGGTGTCGCCGGCGCCGTCCACGATGGTGGTCTCGTCCTTGGTGACCGTGACCTTGCGGGCGCGGCCGAGCAGGTCGATGCCCGCGTTCTCCAGCTTGAGGCCGACCTCCTCGGAGATGACGGTGCCACCGGTGAGGATGGCGATGTCGCCGAGCATGGCCTTGCGGCGGTCACCGAAGCCCGGGGCCTTGACGGCGACGGACTTGAAGGTGCCACGGATCTTGTTGACGACCAGGGTCGCCAGCGCCTCGCCCTCGATGTCCTCGGCGATGATCAGCAGCGGCTTGCCGGACTGCATGACCTTCTCGAGCAGCGGGAGGAGGTCCTTCACGCTGGTGATCTTCGAGTTGACGATCAGGATGTACGGGTCGTCGAGCGACGCCTCCATACGCTCCATGTCCGTCGCGAAGTACGGGGAGATGTAGCCCTTGTCGAAGCGCATGCCCTCGGTGAGCTCGAGCTCGAGCCCGAAGGTCTGCGACTCCTCGACGGTGATGACGCCTTCCTTGCCGACCTTGTCCATGGCCTCGGCGATCAGCTCGCCGATCTGGGTGTCGGCGGCGGAGATGGAGGCGGTGGAGGCGATCTGCTCCTTGGTCTCCACGTCCTTGGCCTGCTCGAGCAGCTGGGCGGAGACGGCCTCGACGGCCTTCTCGATGCCGCGCTTGAGGGCCATCGGGTTGGCGCCCGCGGCAACGTTCCGCAGGCCCTCCTTGACCAGCGCCTGGGCGAGGACGGTCGCGGTCGTCGTGCCGTCACCGGCGACGTCGTCCGTCTTCTTCGCGACCTCCTTGACCAGCTCGGCGCCGATCTTCTCGTACGCGTCCTCGAGTTCGATCTCCTTGGCGATGGACACACCATCGTTGGTGATCGTGGGGGCGCCCCACTTCTTCTCGAGGACGACGTTACGGCCCTTGGGGCCGAGGGTGACCTTGACGGCGTCGGCGAGCTGGTTCATCCCGCGCTCGAGGCCGCGCCGCGCCTCCTCGTCGAACGCGATGATCTTGGCCATGTGAAGTGGTCCTCCCAAGACGGGGTGGATTGCTCCGGACCGCGCCTGGCGCCCGCGACGGACGGCCTGCCTGCCGTGCGGTTCCTTGCCCCGCGCGGCGCCGGCGAGCCTCACCGACCCGATCCTTCTGTCACTCTCACCTTCAGAGTGCTAACGCAATAATTAGCACTCGCCCCATGAGAGTGCAAGCGCCCGACGGGCGTCAAGAGAGGCGTGGGGCGGGGCCCCGGGGAAGGGGACCCGCGGCATGCCAGAGGGCCCGCCCCCTCGCGGGGTACGGGCCCTCCGGCTACTTCAGTCAGCTGCGTCGCGTTCGGCGCGTCAGCCTACGGCCACGCGGACCATGTCCGCCTGCGGGCCCTTCTGGCCCTGCGAGATCTCGAACTCGACCCGCTGGCCTTCCTCGAGGGTGCGGTAACCGTCCATCTGGATCGCACTGTAGTGGACGAATACGTCCGCACCACCGTCGACCGCGATGAAGCCGTACCCCTTCTCCGCGTTGAACCACTTGACGGTGCCCTGAGCCATTCCTAACTCCCCTATTGCTGGCCCTTGCGCAGGACCGCACTCCGCGGACCCGGGTCAGACCTCACCCCCCGAGTCGAGGGGGGTGTGCGCCGGAACGCGTCGACCGCCGCTGAATGTATCCGTCCCAACGCCCTCTGCAACAGGTCAATTGGACGAGAATTCTGGGCACGGCCGATCGGTTAAAAGTGGAGAAGTCCTGTGAAGTTCGGGCAAACCCGACCGGACATAGGGTACCAACCCGACAAATCGCGCACACACTTTGCGCACAAGTTGACGAGTTCTCATATGCGGTTCCGGCGCCGGGGCCGATGAGGTAGCCCGCGCCCGACGGGGAAGCGGGGCAACTGTATCGCGATTCCACACACGGAATCGCCCCGTCCGGTTCTTCCCGGACGAGGCGATTTCCAGAGGTGAGCGGGGTGATGGGGCGTCAGCAGCCACCCGCGACCGCGGGGATGATCGACACCCCGGCGCCGTCCGGCGTGGCCGTGGCCAGGCCCTCGGCGAACCGCACGTCGTCGTCGTTGACGTAGACGTTCACGAAGCGGCGCAGCTTGCCGGTGTCGTCCAGGACGCGCGCGGAGATGCCCGCGTGGTTCTTCTCCAGGTCCGCCAGAACCTCGGCGAGGGTCGCACCCTCGGCACTGACCTCGGCCTGGCCGCCGGTGTAGGTACGCAGGATGGTCGGGATTCGGACGTTGACGCTCATGCGAGGCCAGCCTCTCGGAACGAGTCAAGGGTGGGGCGGATGATGGCGGAGGGGCCCGTGGTGGGGGCCACCGCGTCGAGGGTCTTGAGGCCGTCGCCGGTGTTGAGGACGACGGTCGTCAGGGACGGGTCGAGCAGCCCGTCCTCGATCAGCTTCTTGGTCACGCCGACGGTCACGCCGCCCGCGGTCTCCGCGAAGATCCCCTCGGTGCGGGCGAGCAGCTTGATCGCGTCGACCACCTGCTCGTCGGTGACGTCCTCCACCGCCCCGCCGGTGCGGCGCGCGATGTCGAGGACGTACGGGCCGTCCGCCGGGTTGCCGATGGCCAGCGACTTGGCGATGGTGTTCGGCTTCTGCGGGCGTACCACGTCGTGGCCCGCCTTGAAGGCGGTGGAGACCGGGGAGCAGCCCTCGGCCTGGGCGCCGAAGATCTTGTACGGCTTGTCCTCGACCAGACCGAGCTCGATCAGCTCCTTGAGCCCCTTGTCGATCTTGGTGAGCTGGGAGCCGGAGGCGATCGGGACGACGATCTGGTCCGGCAGCCGCCAGCCGAGCTGCTCGCAGATCTCGTACGCCAGGGTCTTGGAGCCCTCGCCGTAGTACGGCCGCAGGTTGACGTTGACGAAGCCCCAGCCCTCGCCCGCCGGGTCGCCGATCAGCTCGCTACAGAAGCGGTTGACGTCGTCGTAGTTGCCCTCGATGCCGACCAGGTCACCGCCGTAGACGGCGGCCATGACGACCTTGCCCGCCTCCAGGTCGTGCGGGATGAAGACGCACGAGCGGAAGCCCGCGCGGGCCGCCGCGGCGCCCACCGCACCGGCCAGGTTGCCGGTGGAGGAGCAGGACAGGGTGGTGAAGCCGAAGGTGCGGGCCGCCTGGACGGCGATGGCGACGACCCGGTCCTTGAAGGAGTGGGTCGGGTTGCCGGAGTCGTCCTTGACGTGCAGCTCGCCGGTGACGCCCAGCTCGCGGGCGAGCCGGTCGGCCTTGACGAGCTGGGTGAAGCCCGGGCTCAGGCTGGGGAGCGCGGCCACGTCGGCGGGGACGGGCAGCAGCGGCGCATAGCGCCAGATGTTGTCGGGACCGGCCTCGATCTGCTTGCGCAGCCCCTCCGGGTCGCCGCCGGGCAGCTCGTACGCCACCTCCAGCGGCCCGAAACACGACCCGCACGCGAAGATCGGGCCGAGGTCGAAGCGCTCACCACACTCGCGGCAGGACAGGGCGACGGCGGGGCCGAAAGCGGCAGCGGACGTGGTTGAGCTTTCGACGGATTGCACAGCCATGGAGGCGAGGCCCTTTCTCCTCATCTTCCTCGGGACGCATTTCGCCACGAGACGGAATTGGCACCTTCCCGAGCTGGGAGCCTCGCTACAGGACGCGAGACCAGCTGGAGGGTTGCCGGGGCTTCAACGGGCCGTTCCCTCTGCCCCTCTGGATGAGCGGTATGGCCGCCGGGCCGGACCCGGGGCGTTTGTCCGCACCGAGCCCCCGACATACGAAGGTCACGTGCGTTGTTCAAGACTGTAACCGACGGCCCGGATGGTTGAGCTAGCCGTCCGAACCGCGAGATGGATCACAACGATCACGCCGAGCGATCACAGCAGGGAGACAAAACAGGTGCTGGATGAGGTGGAGCGCTGGCTGGAGCACCGCTCCTGGTCGGCCGACGACCGTCCGCTGGACCGCCTGCTGGCCGCGAAGCGCCACACGGCGACGAGCGTCAGCGTCATACTGCCCGCGCTGAACGAGGAGGCGACCGTCGGCGAGATCGCCGCCGCGATCCGCCGCGAGCTGATGACCGAGGCCGTGCCGCTCGTCGACGAGCTGGTGGTGCTGGACTCCGGCTCCACGGACCGCACCGCCGAGGTCGCGGCCGCGGCCGGGGCGACCGTGGTGCACCGCGACGCGCTGCTGCCCCGGCTGCCCGCGCTGCCCGGCAAGGGCGAGGTGCTGTGGCGGTCGCTGCTGGCGACCAGCGGCGACATCGTCTGCTTCATCGACGCCGACCTGCGCGAATTCGACGCGCGCTTCGTCTCCGGCATCGTCGGACCGCTGCTCACCGACCCCGGGGTGCAGCTGGTCAAGGGCATGTACGACCGGCCGCTGCGGGACACCGCCGGACAGGGCGGACGGGTCACCGAACTGGTCGCGCGGCCGCTGCTCAACCTGCACTGGCCGCAGCTCGCCGGATTCGTCCAGCCGCTGGGCGGCGAGTACGCGGCCCGGCGCTCGCTCCTGGAGCGGCTGCCGTTCCCCGTCGGGTACGGGGTCGAGCTGGGCCTGCTGGTCGACTCGCTGCACACGGTCGGGCTCGACGCCCTCGCCCAGGTCGACATCGGCGTGCGCAAACACCGCCACCAGGACGGCAAGGCGCTCGGCCGGATGGCCGCCGCGATCTACCGCACCGCGCAGCTGCGGCTGGCCCGCGGCCATCTGGTGCGGCCGCGGCTGACCCAGTTCGAGCGCGGCGAGAACGGCTTCGAGCCGCGGACGACGGCGGTGGACACGGAGGAACGGCCGCCGATGATCGAGATCCCGGAGTACGCGGAGCGGCGGGCGGCATAGCTCTGCGGCATAGCTCTCACGGGGGCAAGAAACCGTACGTACGTTTGCGCGCGGTGCCCGATGGCTAGGCTCGCGACATGGCCGTTGAACGCAGCGCACCGATCCTCGTCGCGTCCAACCGCGGTCCGGTCTCGTACGCGCTGGGCGAGGACGGTTCGCTCACCCCCAAGCGCGGGGGCGGCGGGCTGGTCTCCGGGCTGAGCGCGATCGGGCCCGACGCGGGCGCGGTCTGGGTGTGCGCCGCGCTCGGCGACGGCGACCGCGAGGCGGCGCGCCGCGCCGGGGCCGGACACCTGGACGCGGACCACACCGGTGGGCAGCAGGTGCGGATGCTGGACATCGCGCCGGACGTCTTCGCCGCGGCGTACAACGGCGTCGCGAACTCGGTCCTGTGGTTCGTCCACCACCTGCTCTACCAGACCCCGGTCGAGCCGGTCTTCGACGCGGAGTTCCGCGCCCAGTGGGCGGCGTACGAGGCGTACAACGCGGCCTTCGCCGACGCGCTCGCCCAGGAGGCGGCCGACGGCGCGATCGTGCTGGTGCAGGACTACCACCTGGCGCTGGTCCCCGGGCTGCTCCGGGCCCGCCGCCCCGACCTGCGGATCGGCCACTTCTCCCACACCCCCTGGGCACCCCCGGACTACTACCGGCTGCTGCCGGACGACGTCGCGGCGGGCGTGCTGCGCGGCATCCTCGGCGGCGACCGCGCCGCCTTCCTCACCGGGCGCTGGGCCGCCGCGTTCGCCGACTGCTGTGCGGCGGTGCTGGGCGCGGAGGTCGTCCGGGGGCCGGACGGCTCCGCGGCCGCCGTCCGGTTCGAGGGCCGGGAGACCCGGCTCGGGGTGCACGGCCTCGGCGCCGATGCCGACTTCCTGCGCGAGCGGTCGCGGGCGGCCGACGTGGACGAGCGGCTGGCGGCGCTGCGCGAGCAGATCGGACCGGGCCGGAAAACGATCGTCCGGGTGGATCGCACCGAACTGTCCAAGAACATCGTGCGCGGGCTGCTCGCCTACCGCCGCCTCCTGGAGACCCACCCCGAGTGGCGCGAGCGCGTGGTCCACGTGGCCTTCGCCTATCCGTCACGCCAGGACCTGACCGTCTACCGCGACTACACCGAGCGGGTGCGGGTGCTCGCCGAGGAGATCAACGCGGAGTACGGAACGGAGGGCTGGCAACCGGTCGTGCTCCACGTGAAGGACGACTTCGCGCGCTCGCTGGCCGCCTACCGGCTGGCCGACGTGGCACTCGTCAACCCGATCCGGGACGGGATGAACTTGGTCGCCAAGGAGGTGCCGGTCGTCTCCGAGCGCGGCTGCGCGCTGGTGCTGTCGCGGGAGGCGGGGGCGTACGAGGAGCTGGGCGCGGACGCGGTGACGGTGAACCCGTACGACGTGGAGGGCACGGCCCGCGCGCTGGACGAGGCCCTGCGAACCCCGGACGCCGAGCGTGCGGACCGCACGAAGCGCCTGGCCGCGGCAGCCACAGCCCTCCCACCCCGCGACTGGTTCCTGACCCAGCTACGGGCCCTGCAAGCGGACTAGAGCCCCCCACCCCGCCCCTCCCCGAAACCGGGGCTCCGCCCCGGACCCCGACCCTCACCGGGCTCCGCCCTGAACCGCTGCGGGCGTGGGCGGGGCACCGCCGGGGCGAACCGCCGAGCCCGCGCCACCCCGACACCGCGGCACCGCCCGCGGGCTCCACCCCGGCCCGTCCGGGCGCACCGCCCCGGGCGCCGCTCACCGGGCTCCGCCCCGGGCGCACCGGCCCGAGCACCGCCCCGCAGCCTCAGCGCCCCGGCCCGTCCCGGGCGCCGGGCCCGCGCCTCCCGTCGCCGCGGCACCGCTCCGGACCCGGCCCCGGGGCACCGCCGTAGCCGTGCACGGCCTGCGGGGTCGGCCCTGCGGGCACCGCCCCGGGCGCGCTCACGCGCCTCGTAGCCGAGCGGCGGCACATCGCCCATCGGCGGCGGGGGTCCAGGGGGGTGCCCCCTGGGTTCGGGAAGGGGCGGGGTGGGGGACTCTCAACCCACCGCCCCCGACACCGCTCGCAGGGCGCCGCTCCCCGGACACCGCTCCGGCGCTGCCGCGCCTCGGCGGGGCGCGGCGTCGCTTCGCCGACCGGCGGGCCGGGGGTCCAGGGGGGCTGCCCCCTGGGTTCGGGAAGGGGTGGGGTGGGGGCTCAGCGCAGCGCAGCGGCCAGGGCCTCCAGCAGGGCCACAACCCCCGCCGGGCCGTCGACCACCAGGTCCGCGCGCTCCGCCAGGGCCGTCACCTCCGTGCTGCCGCTGCACACCAGCAGCCCCGGCACGCCTTCCTTCCGCAACCGCTCCACGGCGGCGAACGCGGCCAGGTCGCCGAGGTCGTCGCCCGCGTAGAGCACCGCGCCCGCGGAGGTCTCGCGGACGTACTCCAGCAGGGCGACGCCCTTGTCCATGCCAGGCGGGCGCAGCTCCAGGACCAGGCGGCCGGGTTCGACGATCAGGCCGTGGCGCTCGGCCAGTGCCTGGAGCGGGGCGCGGAGCTGGTCGAAGGCGGCCTGGGGGTTCTCGGTGCGGCGGGTGTGGACCGCGACGGCGCGGCCCTTGTCCTCGGTCCAGGTGCCGTGCCAGGCGCCGTTCGCCTCCAGGACGCCCGGCAGTTCGGCGCGGACGGCGGCGATGCCCGGGTGGGGTTCGGGGGTCTGGACGGCCTGGCTGGACGCGTCCCAGCGCTCGGCGCCGTAGAGGCCGAGGACGACGAGGTTGGCCGGGGCGGCGCTGTCCGCGAAGCCGCCGTAGCGCACGGCGACTTCGGCCGGGCGGCCGGTGATCACCGCGAAGGAGCCCAGCCGGGGGCCCAGCGCGGCGAGGGCCGGGACGGCGCCGGGGTGGGCGCGGGCCTGGTCGGGGTCGGGGACGATGTCGGCGAGGGTGCCGTCGAAGTCGACCCCGAGGACGGCCCGGTCGGGCCGTTCCAGGAGGGCGGCGAGGCCCTCGCGGCCGGCGGCGGTGGCGGGTACGGGAAGGGGGTGGCTGCCCATGCGGCGACCCTACCCGCCCCCGCCCACCGGCACCCGTACCGGCGACCGGCGTCGGCCACCCGGGGACGACGCCAAAAAACTCAGCGGCGGTCGCGCCGCTCGTCGCGCAGACGGCGCAGCCGGTTGATCGTCACCGGGTCGTGTTCCAGCGCGCGGGGGTCGTCCAGCAGGGCGTTGAGCAGCTGGTAGTAGCGGGTCGGGGTGATGCCGAGCCGCTCCCGTATGGCCCGTTCCTTGGCGCCCGGGCCCGGCCAGCCGCCGCGCTCGACGGCGAGCACGGCCAGGTCCTGTTCGGAGAGTCCTTCGGCGGTCACGAGTTGGCCGTCTCCATGGCGTCCGCCGCCCGCTGGATCTCGCCGAGGACGCTCGCTGGGTCGCCGCCCCTGGTCACCGTCGAGCCGATCTTCTCCTTGACCATCTTGCTGATGCTCGCCCAGGAGGTCTTGTCGGCGGGGTAGAAGTGGGCCTGGTCCATCTGGTCGAGGAAGCGCCACAGCTTCTTGTGTTCCTGCTCGTGGCGCATCGTCGCGGAGACGGCCGTGGTGACGGGCAGCAGGTCGTACTGGTCGGCGAAGTCCAGCACGTTCTTTTCCTGGTAGACGAAGTCGAGGAACTCCCCGATCTGCTTCCGTTTGCCGTTCGCCTTGAAGGCCATGAGCCAGTCGGCGACGCCCATCGTGGAGGCGGACTTGCCCTTGCGGCCGGGCAGCGGGGCGGTGGCGTATTCGATGTCGTGGCCGGACGCCTGCTGCATCAGGGTGGGGTGACCGTTGAGCATGCCGACCTCGCCGCGGGTGAAGGCGTTGAAGACGTCCTGGCGGTTGGTGCGGGCCGGGGAGCGCGGACCGGTGAGGTCCGCGCCGACCAGCTCGTCCCGCAGCCACTCGAAGGTCTCGATGTTGGCGGTGGAGTCGATGGTGTAGCTGCCGTTGGAGTCGGTGTAGCCGCCCCCGCCGCTGAGCATCCAGATCATGGCCTCGGCCTGCGACTCCTCGGGGCCGAGCGGTAGCCCGTAGGGGATCTTCACCCCGGCCGACTTGAGCGCTTGCGCGGCGTCCTTCAGGTCCGCCCAGCTCTCGGGGGCGGAGGATATGCCCGCCTCGTCGAACAGCTTCTTGTTGTAGAAGAGCAGCCGTGCGCTGGAGACGAAGGGCAGCCCGTACAGCACCCGGCTGACCTCGCCCGCCTGGGCGATGGAGGTGATGAACGAGGCCTGGGTGGGGATGGAGAGCATCTGGTCGGCGCGGTAGAGCTTGCCCGCGGCGGCGTAGTCGGCGTACGCGCCGATCTGCGCGATGTCCGGGCTGTCGCCGTCCTTGACCATGTCGGCGACCTTCTTGTCGACTTCGGTCCAGCTGTAGACCTTGACGTCGACCGTGATGCCGCTGTGCTTGGCCTCGAAGGCCCGGGCCAGTTTGTCCCAGTACTTCTGGGAGGTGTTCTCGGCGCTGTCGCCGTAGTCCGCCGCGATCACCTTCAGGACGTTCCCGTCCGATCCGGAGCTATCGCTGCCGCACGCGGACAGCGCGGGCATCGCCACCGCCGTCGCGGCCCCAGCCGTCGTCAGACTCAAGAACCGTCGCCGCTGCACTGCCTTTTCCCACCCTATGGCTTGATTCATCCTCCGCGATGCTTCTCGCGAAGGTCGAGCGAGTCTGCCTTGCAAACCTCCACAAGGTCTACACCATGGGCGTATCGCTTCGGTATCGGACCTCTCCTTGCCAGGTCAGACGTATCGCACACCCTCACGTGGGATGTGTCACGTCGTCACAACTCGCTTACCTGCGAAGAAGAACCACCCGGCGAGTGGACTAGACCTCTCGTGGTGGATCGCGGGAGACTGTCCCTGTGAGACACGTCATCGCCCTCGATGTGGGCGGCACCGGCATGAAGGCCGCCCTGGTCGGGGCGGACCGGACACTCCTGCACGAGGCCAGGCGGCCCACCGGGCGGGAAGACGGACCCGAGGCCGTGGTCGCCGCGATCCTCGACTTCGCCGCCGAGCTGCGCGCCATCGGCGAGCGGCGGTTCGGCGAACCGGCCGCGGCCGCCGGGGTCGGCGTGCCCGGCGTGCTGGACCAGGACCGCGGCGTCGCCGTCTTCGCCGCCAACCTCGGCTGGCGCGACGTACCGCTGCGCGCGCTGCTGTCCGAGCGGCTGGGCGGCGCCCCGGTCGCCCTCGGGCACGACGTCCGGACGGGCGGGCTGGCCGAGGGGCGGCTGGGGGCGGGCCGGGGCGCCGACCGGTTCCTGTTCGTGTCGGTGGGCACCGGGATCGCGGGCGCCATCGGCATCGAGGGCCGTCTCGAACCGGGCGCCCACGGCGACTCCGGCGAGATCGGCCACATCGTCGTACGGCCCGGCGGCACCCCGTGCGGCTGCGGCCAGTCCGGCTGTCTGGAGACGCTGGCCTCGGCCGCCGCGGTGGGCCGGGCCTGGGCGGCGGCGGGCGGCGGGCCCGGCGCGGACGCGGCCGACTGCGCCAAGGCCGTCGAGTCCGGCGACCCGCGGGCCGCGGCGGTGTGGCGGGAGGCGACCGGCGCGCTCGCCGACGGCCTGGTGACCGCCCTCACCCTGCTGGACCCCGAGCTGCTGATCATCGGCGGCGGGCTCGCCGAGGCCGGGGAGACGCTGTTCACCCCGCTGCGCTCGGCGATCGAGGAGCGGATCACCTTCCAGACGCTCCCCCGCATCGTCCCCGCGGCCCTCGGGGACACCGCGGGCTGCCTGGGCGCGGGGCTGCTCGCCTGGGATCTCGTCGCCGCGCAGTCCGCCGCGCAGTCCACCGCGCAGTCCACCGCACAGTCCCCGCACCCCGCGCCGTCGCCCACGTCCCCCTCATCCCACGCGCAGCCCGCGCAGTCCACGGAGGTATCCGGCTGATGGTCCAGCGAACGGTTCTCACAGGCGCCCGGGTGGTGCTGCCGTCCGGGATCAGCACGGACGCCACGCTGACGGTCGAGGGCACCCGCATCGCCGGAACGGCCGCCGGGGACAGCGCGGGCGCGGGCGACACCGTGCGCGATCTGTCCGGCTGCTGGATCGTCCCCGGCTTCGTCGACCTGCACCTCCACGGCGGCGGCGGGGCCTCGTTCTCCACGGGCACCGCCGAGGAGGCGCTGACCGTCATCCGGACGCACCGCGCGCACGGCACCACCACGACGCTCGCCTCCACCGTCACCGGCGACCTCGACGACCTCGCCCGGCAGGCGGCGGTGCTCTCCGAGCTGGCCGAGGACGGCGAGCTGGCGGGCATCCACTTCGAGGGGCCGTTCATCTCCCCGCACCGCTGCGGCGCCCACCAGCCGTCGCTGCTGCGCGACCCCGACCCGGCGGACGTGCGCAAGCTGATCGACGCGGCGCGCGGCACCGCGCGCATGATGACGCTCGCGCCCGAGCTGCCGGGCGGGCTGGAGTCCGTACGGCTGCTGGCCGACAGCGGCGTCCTGGCGGCGGTCGGCCACACCGACTCGACGTACGAGGCGACCCGGGACGCCGTGGAGGCGGGCGCGACCGTGGCGACCCACCTGTTCAACGCGATGCCGTCGCTGCTGCACCGCGAGCCCGGCCCGGTGGCCGCGCTGCTGGAGGACGAGCGGATCACCATCGAGCTGATCAACGACGGGACGCATCTGCACCCCGCCGTGCTCCAGCTGGCCTTCCGGCGCGCGGGCGCGGACCGGGTCGCGTTCATCACCGACGCGATGGGCGCGGCGGGCATGAGCGACGGGCGCTATCCGCTCGGCCCGATGGAGGTCGAGGTCAAGGACGGCGTGGCGCGGATCAGCGACGGGCCCACGGCCGGTTCCATCGCGGGCTCCACCCTCACCCTCGACCACGCCTTCCGGCGGGCCGTCACGGTCGACGGGCTCGGCGTGGACCAGGCGGTCCGGGCGCTGTCCGCGACCCCCGCGCGGGTGCTGGGGCTGGACGACCGGGTGGGGTCGCTGGAGGCGGGCAAGGACGCGGACCTCGTCGTCCTCGACGCCGACTTCCGGCTGCGGGGCGTGATGCGGCGCGGCGACTGGGTGGTCGACCCGCGGTAGCGAGCCGCGGTAAGGGAGCCGCTGCCCCGTACGCCGCGCCCCGCTGACCCCGAATTGGCCGATTTCGCACCATGATTGGGCGTCCCGGTCATCCCAAAGGGGTGGGCCGGGCGCCGCGCCTTTGGCATGATCGCTCACGCGCGGGCGCCGCTCGGCACCCAGCCACACGCTTTCAGCACAGGAATCTCCGTCCGGCGGGGGGACGGGAGAGGAGATGCCGGGTGATCCTGACGGTCACGCTCAACACCGCCCTCGACATCACCTACCGGGTGCCTCGACTGCGCCCCCACGCCAGCCACCGCGTGACCGACGTCACCGAACGGCCCGGCGGCAAGGGCATCAACGTCGCGCGCGTCCTCGCCGCACTCGGCCACCACACCACCGTCACCGGCTTCGCCGGAGGGGTGACCGGCACGGTGGTCCGCGATCTGCTGGCAGAGGATGCGGACACGGACGCCGCCACGGACACCGGCGGCGGGCGGATCACCGACGCGCTGGTGCCGATCGCCGGCACCACCCGGCGCACCCTCGGCGTCGTCGACACCGCGTCGGGCGACACCACCCAGTTCAACGAGGCCGGACCGGCCGTCACCTCCGCCGAGTGGGCCGCCTTCATGGACGCCTACGCCGGGCTGCTGCGCGAGGCCACGGCGGTCGCGCTGTGCGGCAGCCTGCCGCCCGGCGTCCCGGTCGGTACGTACGCCCAGCTCATCCGCGAGGCCCGGGCCGCGGGCGTCCCCACCCTGCTGGACACCAGCGGCGAACCGCTGCGCCGCGGCGTCGCCGCCCGCCCCGACATCGTCAAGCCCAACGCCGAGGAGCTGGCCGGGCTCACCGGCTCCACCGAGCCGCTGCGCGCCGCGCGCGACGCCCGGCGGCGCGGGGCGCGCGCGGTGGCCGCCTCGCTCGGCGCGGACGGACTGCTCGCGATCACGGCCCAGGGCGCCTGGCGGGCGGCGCCGCCGGAGCGCCTGGCGGGCAATCCGACGGGCGCCGGGGACGCGGCGGTGGCGGGGCTGCTGTCCGGGCTGGTGGACGAGGCGCCCTGGCCCGAGCGGATAGCGCGCGCGGTGGCCCTGTCGGCGGCGGCCGTGCGGGCACCGGTGGCGGGCGAGTTCGACCGGGCGGTCTACGCGGAGCTGCTGGACCGGGTCGAGGTCACCGAGCACCCGACGGCGGCCTGAGGAAGCGGGACGGCGCCTATGGGCTGCCGTCCCGCGTGCCGTCAGCCCTTCTTCAGCCACATCTGGTCGAGGTTGACGTCGCACTTGTCGCCGTCGCCGCAGGACAGGGTGATCGTGTTGCTGCCCTGGCTGAGCTGGACGATGGACCACGAGTACGTCCAGCCCTTCTCGTAGTCGCCCTTGGGCGCGTTCGAGAAGTTCTTCATGCTGATCGGCCGGGTCGACTTCTTGCCGTTGACCGTCAGCGACAGGCTCTGGTCCTCGCCGGGCACGCCGTAGCGCACGTACAGCTTGTACGCCTTGGCCCGGTCGACGTCCACGTCCCAGGTCGCCGAGGAGCCGGGGCTGTTGACGCCGACGTACGTGCCGCCCTTGGACTTGGCGCCCTTGACGTCACTCGCCGGGGCCGCGCCGCCGCCGAGCGACATGTTGGCCGCGTCCTCCTTGGGCAGCTCGGCGGCGGGCTTCTTGGAGGGCTCCGGCTTCTCGCTGGGCTCGACGCTGGATGCCGCCGTGGGCTTTCCGCCGGCCTGGTCGCCCTTGTCGTTCTCGTTGCCGCCACTGTTGGTGAGCATCGCGACGCCGATGCCGATGACGACCACCGCGACCACGGAGACGGCGCCGATCAGCAGCCCCCGGTTGTTGGGGCCGCGGCCGCCACCGCGCGGGGCGGGGGCGGGCTGACGGGGGCTGCCGCCGCCGGGCAGCGTCTCGGGGGCGGCGTAGTGGGCGTTCTGCTGCCCGTAGCCCTGCTGGCCCGGCTGCCCGTAGCCCTGCGGCTGCTGGTTCGGGATCTGCTGGCCGTAGTTGCGCTCGCCGACCGCGCGGACGTGGTTGTACGAGGTGCGGGGCACCCCCGGCTGCTGCCGGCCGGCCGGACCGGGGTAGCCGTACCCACCGGTACGGGCGGGACCCGGCTGACCCGACTGGCCGCCCTGCCCGCCCTCATCGCCCTCCGTGCGGTACAGATAGGCGAACGGGTCGTCGTTCTCCGGTGTGTCCGAGCCGTTGTTGCCGGCCGTCATCCCTGGTCACTCCCCTATGCATATGGCCATCGGCGCTCAGGTGTGCGTACGCGCCACGACAGCTCATATCAGGGCCGACAGGGCCTCAACAGGGCGTGGGCTATCCGGATGGCCAATATTCATGATCGGTTCACTGTCGGCGGCAGGGCCGCATCGACGCAGCGTACCTCGATCGGAGCGGGGCGGGCTGCCGACCTTCCCGGCCATGGCCCGTCCGGCCCTCACCCGGCTCGTCTGCGCTCCTTCGAACGGGACCGCTTCTCGACGTACATCCGCTGGTCGGCGGAGTGCAGAACCTCCTCGGCCGACATGCCGCAGCCCGCCCAGCCGATGCCGAAACTGGCCCCCACCCGCACCGCACGGCCGTCGACCCGGATGGGCGGCAGGATCGCGTTGCGCAGCCGGACGGCCAGGTCCTGGGCGTCCGCCCGGCCGAGGCCGTCGGCGAGGACGACGAACTCGTCACCGCCGAGCCGGGCGACGGTGTCGCCGTCCCGCACCCCGTTGGTGAGGCGGCGGGCGACCTCGATGAGAACCGCGTCACCCGCGTGGTGGCCGAACCGGTCGTTGATCGACTTGAAGCCGTCGAGGTCGCAGAAGAGGACCGCGAGCCCCTTGTGGCCGTCGTCGACGTCGTCATCCTCGTTGGGCGCGAAGGTGTGCACATGGTGGTCGAACGGGACCCCGCCCGCGGCGGGCGGGGGCGGCGAGCCGAAGCCCTCGAACTCGTCGAAGCCGAGCGGAAAGCCGTCCGTGGCGAGCGTCCGCCCCGCGCCGCCGTCCGCTCCCGGCAGGCCGTCCGCTCCCGGCAGGCCATCGGCGAACTCCGCCCGGCCGCCCTGCGGCGGATGGGCGCACAGCCTGCTGCCGAGGCGGGTGCGCAGCTCGGCGCTGTTGGGCAGACCGGTCAGCGAGTCATGGCTGGCGCGGTGGGCGAGGGCCAGCTCATGGCGCTTGCGCTCCTCGATGTCCTCGACGTGGGTGAGCAGGAAGCGCGGGCCGTCGGCGGCGTCGGCGACCACCGAGTTGCGGAGCGACACCCAGACGTACGTGCCGTCGCGGCGGGCGAGCCGCAGCTCGGAGCGGCCGCCCTCGTGGGAGGTGCGCAGCAGGGTGCCGATGTCCTCGGGGTGGACGAGGTCGGCGAACGAGTAGCGGCGCATCGCCGAGGCGGGGCGGCCCAGCAGCCGGCACAGGGCGTCGTTGGTGCGCAGCAGATGACCGTGCTGATCGCCGCCCATCTCGGCGATGGCCATGCCGCTGGGGGCGTACTCGAACGCCTGACGGAAGGATTCCTCACTGGCCCGGAGGGCCTGCTGCTCGCGCTCCAGGCGCAGCAGGGCGCGCTGCATGTTGCCGCGCAGCCGTGCGTTTCCGATCGCAATGGCGGCGTGGAAGGCGTACATCTGCAACGCCTCGCGCCCCCATGCGCCGGGGCGGCGCCCATTGCGCGGTTTGTCGACGGACAGGACCCCGATCAGCTCGCCGCCGGAGCCGCCCGCCGCGTGCAGGGGGGCGAACAGGCGGTCCATGGGGTGCCACTCGTCGGCGAAGCGGGGCGCGGGGCCGGGGGTGTGCCACTGCGGAACGTCGTCATCGTCGAGGACCCAGCCCTCGGTGTGCGGGATGAAGCGCAGGTCGCCCCAGCGGTCGCCCATCGACAGCCGGCGGTCCCAGGAGGCGCGGGAGCCGACCCGTCCGGCCATCAGCGCCTCGGCGCCCGCGCTGCCGCCCACGGCGGCGACCACCAGGTCACCGTCCGGACGGACCAGATTGACGGCCGACAGCTCGTAGCCGAGCCCGGCTATGACGCCGTCGGCGACGGTCTGAAGGGTGTCGGCGAGGCTGCGGGCGGTGTTCAGGTCGGCGACCACCTGATGCAGCTGCCGCAGGGTCGCAAGGCGGATATAGGGCTCCGACTCGGCCTCCATCGCTCGCACTCCCCCGAGACCTCGACAGCAACTCCTGGCTTCCTTTGTCGTCCGATTGCCAACGGCCACTGAATCACAGCGAGCTGCCCACCCGGTACACAGGGTCAACAATTACTGGCTGCTGTGACTCATGTCACAGACCGTGTTCACACCCCACCAGGACCGCGTGGGAGCGCTCCTACATTTTCTGAACGCAAATTCCGCAAGCGGGCCGCCTACGGCCGGAGACCTACGTCCGGAGTGGTCCGGTGGCCCGATGCGCGGGGCCGCGCGACGCGGCTAGCGTGTAGAACGTGTTTCAGACGACGCCTTCCGCCCCCACCCCCGCCCCGGCCCCGGCCGGGCCCGCCGTCCCGCATGCTGGTGGGGTGAGTGAGGACGACTTCCGCGCCGCCCTGTCGCGGCTCGCGGCCGGTGTGGTGCTGGTGACCGCGCACGACCCGGAAGAGGGGCCGAGCGGTGAGGACGTCGGCATGACGGCCACCGCGTTCATGTCGGTGTCGCTCGACCCGCCGCTCGTGATGGTGAGCGTTCGCAACGGGTCCCGGCTCGACGAGCTGCTCGAACGACAGCCGCTCTGGGCAGTGTCGGTGCTGTCGGAAAGTCAACGGACCACAGCGGGACGATTCGCCATGAAGGGGCGCATCAGCGACCGACTGCTGTTCGAAGACATGGCGGTGACCCACGGCACGGAGTCGGGCGCTCCGCTGGTCTCCGGGGCGCTGGCGACGCTCGAATGTCACACCGAGCAGCGGGTGACGGCCGGAGACCACACCCTGGTGGTCGGCCGGGTGCTGTCGGCGACGACGCCGAGCACCGAGGGCGGACCGCTGATGTACTTCCGCGGCCGCTACCGCACGCTCGAATAGGCGGTGCTCTTAATGGGCGGCGCCCTTAATAAGCGGTGCCCTTAAGAGGCGGTGCTCTTAAGGGGCTCAGCGCCCTGCACGGAGGGGACCTCAGCCCCAGTCGCGTCCCGAACGCCCGCGCTTGGTGTCGCTCCGCTTCTTCTTCTCCCGCAGTCGGCGCTCGTTGATGCCGCGCGGGATCCGGGTCGGGCGGCGCGGCCTGGGCGGCGGCGCGGTCGCCTCCGCGAGCAGCGAGGCGAGCCGGACGGCGGCCGTCTCGCGGTTGCGCCACTGGGAACGGTGTTCGGACGCCCGCACGGTCAGCACCCCGTCGGCCAGCCGCCCGGCCAGCCGCTCCAGCGCGCGCTCCTTCCACACCTGCGGCAGCGCGTCGGTGGCGGCCAGGTCGAAGCGCAGCTCGACGGCGCTGTCACTCGTATTGACGTGCTGCCCGCCGGGCCCGGACGACCGGGAGAAACGCCACATCAGCTCCGCCTCCGGCAGGGAGACGGAACCGCGGATGACATAGGGCCCGGACATGGCTCCATGGTCACCTGCCGACCCCCGCGGCGTCATCCCGTTTTGCCGGGACCGAGGGCGTGCTCCGGGGACCCCCATCAGGGTTTGGCAAAGAAAGTAAAGGTACCTGGAACCTGTGGGTGCCCTGATGGCGTTGTGCAGGATGACAGTGACTTCGCCCGGAGCCAATGGACGAAGCCTGCCGACTCGAACCATCGAGACCACGAAAGGGACTCCCCATGGCTGTAAGCCTGTCCAAGGGCGGCAACGTCTCGCTCACCAAGGAGGCACCGGGCCTGACCGCCGTCACGGTCGGCCTCGGCTGGGATGTCCGCACCACCACGGGCACCGACTTCGACCTGGACGCGAGCGCCATCGCCGTCAACACCAACGGCAAGGTCTACTCCGACCAGCACTTCGTGTTCTTCAACAACAAGGCCACCCCAGACCAGAGCATCGTCCACACCGGTGACAACGTGACCGGTCAGGGCGAGGGCGACGACGAGCAGATCAACGTCAACCTGGCGGCCCTGCCCGCCGACATCGACAAGATCGTCTTCCCGGTCTCGATCTACGACGCCGAGTCGCGCAGCCAGAACTTCGGTCAGGTGCGGAACGCGTTCATCCGTATCGTCAACCAGGCCGGCGGCACCGAGATCGCCCGCTACGACCTGAGCGAGGACGCCGCCACCGAGACCGCCATGGTCTTCGGCGAGCTGTACCGCAACGGCGCCGAGTGGAAGTTCCGCGCCGTCGGCCAGGGCTACGCCTCGGGCCTGGTGGGCATCGCGCAGGACTTCGGCGTCAACGTCTGACGTTTTCCTGGCGCAGTACGCGGCGAGGGCCGCCCCCGACAAGGGGGCGGCCCTCGCCGTTTTTCGCGACAAGTACGTACCAACCAGGCATTTCCCCGCTATGCCTGACTGACTGAAATTTGCCCTGCTTGAATAACGAACGGTCAAATTCTTGTTACGCACCTGTCAGAACGGATCGTTCGATGACAATCTCTGCTCGGCTCGCCGCGCGTCTCTTCTGACTCCGCGGTAAGTCCTTGGTTCCGCGTGCACACGGCCCGGCCCACGGCCCGGCAGGCACCTCTCGCCGCGGAACCGAAGCGCGTCACTGGCACCTCACGCACCACTCCTGCTCGACCGGACGGTCCACCCACGGCTGTCCGCACCCCCTACACAGGGCTGCGATCCCGCGGCCCCTCAGCAAGGAGACCGAGTGAGACCTCACGCTTCCTCCCCCCGCAAGAAGACCATCCGCGCGGCCGCGTTCGTCGCCTCCGCCGCCATGGTCGTCATCGGCATCCAGACCGGCTCGGCCAACGCCCAGCCGGACAGCTCCCGTGAGGCAGGCGCGACCGCGCTGATGCTGACCCCCGCGGAGCGCACCGCCTCGATCAAGGCGGCGCAGGCCGATGCCTCCGCCCAGGCCGACCACCTGGGGCTCGGGGCCAAGGAGAAGCTCCTCGTACGCGACGTCATCAAGGACGCCGACGGAACCGTGCACACCCGCTACGAGCGCACCTACGACGGGCTGCCCGTCCTCGGCGGCGACCTGGTCGTCCACGAGAAGCCCAGCGGCGCCCGCACCGTCACCAAGGCGACCAGCGCGAAGATAGCCGTGGCCGGCACGGACGCCGCGGTGTCCGCCTCCGCCACTTCCAAGGCCGCGCTGAAGGCCGCGACCTCGGCCGACTCCGGCGAGAAGGCCAAGTCGCCGCGCAAGGTGGTCTGGGCCGCGGCCGGCAAGCCCGTGCTGGCCTGGGAGACCGTCGTCACCGGCACCCAGAAGGACGGCACGCCGAGCGAGCTGCACGTCATCACCGACGCCGCCACCGGCAAGAAGCTGGCCGAGAACGAGACCGTCCACACCGGGACCGGCACCAGCAAGTACAGCGGCACGGTGCCGCTCGGCACCACCAAGAGCGGCTCCACGTACAACCTCACCGACGGCACCCGCGGCAACCACAAGACGTACGACCTGAACCAGGGGTCGTCGGGCACCGGCACGCTCTTCACCGACGCCGACGACGTCTGGGGCGGCGGCCGCCAGACCGCCGGGGTGGACGCGCACTACGGCGCCGCCGAGACCTGGGACTTCTACAAGGAGGTCCTGGGCCGCAACGGCATCAAGAACAACGGCGTGGGCTCGTACTCCCGCGTCCACTACGGCAACAACTACGTCAACGCGTTCTGGCAGGACTCCTGCTTCTGCATGACGTACGGCGACGGCTCGGGCAACGCCAACGCGCTCACCTCGATGGACGTGGCCGGCCACGAGATGACCCACGGCGTCACCGCCGCCACCGCCAAGCTCGTCTACAGCGGCGAGTCCGGCGGCCTCAACGAGGCGACCTCCGACATCATGGCCACCGCCACGGAGTTCTACTCCGCCAACTCCTCCGACGTGGGCGACTACCTCATCGGCGAGAAGATCAACATCAACGGCAACGGCACTCCGCTGCGCTACCAGGACAAGCCCAGCAAGGACGGCGCGTCCCGCGACTACTGGTCCTCGACGCTCGGCAACATCGACGTCCACTACTCGTCCGGGCCCGCCAACCACTTCTACTACCTGCTGTCCGAGGGCAGCGGTGCGAAGACCATCAACGGCGTGAGCTACAACAGCCCGACGTACGACGGTTCGACGGTCACCGGCATCGGCCGGGACAAGGCCACCAAGATCTGGTACAAGGCCCTGACCACGTACCTGACCTCCACCAGCAAGTACGCCCAGGCCCGCACCGCCACCCTCAGTGCCGCCACCGACCTCTACGGGGCGAACAGCACCGAGTACAAGGCCGTCGCCGCCGCCTGGACCGCGATCAACGTGAAGTAAAGATCAGCGTGAAGTGAAGACCACCGTGAAGTGAAGACCACCGTGAAGTGAAGACCACCGTGAAGTGAAGCGGAACGGGCCGCACCGGCGATTCCGGTGCGGCCCGATGCGGTCCCCCGGAGTTCCTGTCACAGCCGCTGATCGGCCCTTACGCTGCTCCCATGACTCAACACGTACGCGGCGTGGTGGCCCCCGGCCGAGGCGAGCAGGTCCGGATCGAGACGATCGTGGTGCCGGACCCCGGCCCGGGCGAGGCGGTGGTGAAGGTCCAGGCGTGCGGCGTCTGCCACACCGATCTGCACTACCGGGAAGGCGGCATCAACGACGAATTCCCGTTCCTCCTCGGGCACGAGGCGGCGGGCGTCGTGGAGTCCGTCGGCGACGGTGTCACCGAGGTGGCCCCCGGCGACTACGTGATCCTCAACTGGCGCGCGGTGTGCGGCCAGTGCCGGGCCTGCCGCCGCGGCCGCCCCTGGTACTGCTTCGCCACCCACAACGCGTCCCAGCCCATGACGCTCACCGACGGCACCGCCCTGACCCCGGCCCTCGGCATCGGCGCGTTCGCCGAGAAGACGCTGGTCGCGGCGGGCCAGTGCACCAAGGTCGACCCGGCCGCCTCCCCGGCCGCCGCCGGGCTGCTCGGCTGCGGGGTGATGGCCGGGATCGGCGCCGCCATCAACACCGGCAACGTCGGGCGCGGCGACGCGGTCGCGGTCATCGGCTGCGGCGGAGTCGGCGGCGCGTCGATCGCCGGATCCCGGCTCGCCGGTGCCGCGAAGATCATCGCGGTGGACGTGGACGACCGGAAGCTGGAGCAGGCCCGCTCGCTCGGCGCCACCCACACCGTCAACGGCAAGACCACCGACGTGGTCGAGGCCATCCGCGAACTGACTGACGGCAACGGCGCGGACGTGGTGATCGAGGCGGTCGGCCGCCCCGAGACGTACCGCCAGGCCTTCTACGCCCGCGACCTGGCCGGCACCGTCGTCCTGGTCGGCGTGCCCACCCCGGAGATGAAGCTCGAACTGCCGCTCATCGACGTCTTCGGACGCGGCGGAGCCCTCAAGTCCTCCTGGTACGGGGACTGTCTGCCGTCCCGCGACTTCCCCCTGCTGATCGACCTCTACCAGCAGGGACGGCTCGACCTGGACGCCTTCGTCAGCGAGACCATCGGGCTCGACGACATCGAGGCGGCGTTCGAGAAGATGCACCGCGGCGACGTCCTGCGCTCGGTGGTGATGCTCTGATGACCCCTGACGGTGACACCGCGATGACCCCTCCGCCCGTACGCATCGACCACCTGGTCACCTCCGGCACCTTCTCGCTGGACGGCGGCACCTGGGACGTCGACAACAACGTCTGGCTCATCGGCGACGACCACGAGGCGTACGTCATCGACGCCGCCCACGACGCGGACGCGATCATCGAGGCCATCGGCGACCGCCGACTGCTCGGCATCATCTGCACGCACGGCCACGACGACCACATCGACGCGGCCCCGGACGTCGCCGACCGCACCGGCGCCCCGATCCTGCTGCACCCGGACGACGAGGTGCTGTGGCGGATGCGCCACCCGAACCGCGCCCCGGACAAGCCGCTGGCCGACGGCGACGTGCTCACCGTCGGCGGTACGCAGTTGCGCGTCCTGCACACCCCCGGCCACTCCCCCGGCGCGGTCTGCCTGCACGCCCCCGCCCTGACCACCGTGTTCTCCGGGGACACCCTCTTCCAGGGCGGACCGGGCGCCACCGGGCGCTCGTACTCCTCGTTCGAGACGATCATCGAGTCCATCCGGGAGCGGCTGTTCGCCCTGCCGCCGCAGACCGTCGTCCGCACCGGGCACGGCGACCCGACGCTGATCGCGGACGAGGCGCCGCACCTGGAGGAGTGGATCGCGCGCGGCCACTGAGGCGCCGGTGCCTGAGGCGCCGGCGCCGAGCTGCTGGGGCGTAGTGGGTGTCTTGTCGATCAGCCCGGCATGATCGGCAAGACACCCCCCAGGGCGCCGGGCCCGCCCCGGTGCCCTGCCCCCTTGTCCCACCGGGCCCCCATGACACCATCAACCCCGTGATCGACCTGGGCTACTCCCTCTCCCGCCGCTTCCCGGACCCGCCGCAGACGGACTACCGGAGCGCGGACGTGCACGCGCTGCGCCACGATCTGTTCTGCGGCGACGTCTATCTCGCCGACACCGTGGCCGACCGCGAACTGTCCACAGCCTGGGGATGGGTTCCGGTGCTCGACTTCGCCTGGGCGCTGTGCGACATCGTGGAACGGCTGGACCGCGACCCGCGCGGCAGCCGGTCCGCCCGGGCCATCCACGAGGAGCTGGACTTCACCGAATCGGCCGACCGCATGCTCTTCGAGCGCCGCTTCGGCTGGGTCGACATCACCGCCGACTGGGTGCCGCTCGAAGAGGCACCGCTGACCTTCCAGCACTCCGCGCTGCGCCGCGAGGCCCGCGACTTCCTCCAGGATCTGATCGCCGACCTCGTCGACATGCACGAGGGGCTGGGCGACAACCCGGTGGTCTGGGACCTCCAGGCCCGCTTCCCCCGCGTCTGATCCCTTGTTCCCTTGGTTCCCTTGACTTGAACCATGGTTGAAGTCGGAGGCTGACGGCATGGTCGCGCACCACTCGTTCAAGCTCTGGGAGACGCCATGCACGCCGTCCGCCTGCACGCCTTCGGCCCCGCCGGGAACCTGACGTACGAGAAGACCGACGACCCCGAGCCCGGCCCCGGCCAGGTACGCATCGCGGTCGCCGCCGCCGGGGTGCACCTGCTGGACACCGCGCTGCGCGAGGGCCTGACCACCGCCGTCCACACCGCCCCCGACCTGCCCACCATCCCCGGCCGCGAGGTCGCGGGCACCGTGGACGCCCTGGGCGAGGGCACCGACCCGGCGTGGCTCGGCAGACGCGTCGTCGCCCACCTCGGCATGGTCCCGGGCGGCTACGCCGAACTGGCCGTGGCCCCCGCCGCCAAGCTGCACGCCATACCGGAGTCACTGGACGCGGCACAGGCCGTCGCCATGATCGGTACGGGGCGTACGGCCATGGGCATCCTCCAGTTCGCGGAGCTGACCGCCGACGACGTGGCCCTGGTGACCTCGGCGGCGGGCGGCATCGGCCAGCTCGTGGTCCAGTACGCGAAGCACGCGGGCGCCACCGTCGTGGGGCTCGCGGGCGGCCCGGCGAAGCTGGCGCGCGTCCGCGAGTTGGGCGCGGATCTCGCCGTCGACTACGACGACCCGGCCTGGCCGCAGCAGGTCCGCACGGCACTGGGCCCGTCCCGTCACCCCACCGTCCTCTTCGACGGGGTGGGCGGTGAGCCCGGCCGCGCGGCCGTCGACCTGCTCGGGCCCGGCGGCCGCCATCTCGTCTTCGGCTGGTCCTCGGGCGGTCTGCTCAGCGGCGGACCGCTGGAGTTCGCCGAAGGGGAGCTGGCAGCGCGCGGCATCACCTCGCGGTCCGTCCTCGGCCCGCCGATGCTGGAGAAGGCGGGCGGCCCGGACCCGATGCGCACCCTGGAGGAGCGCGCGATGGCAGAGGCGGCGAGCGGCCGCCTCGTACCCTCCGTGCACCGCTTCCCCCTCGCCGAGGCGGCCGCGGCGCACCGGGCGCTGGAGACGCGGGCGACGATGGGAAAGGTCGTACTGATCCCCTGACCCGGCGCCTCACCAGACCCTGCTACTTGGGCACGCTGGCCGCGACATCATCCAGCACGGCGTCCGTCAGCAGCCCGGTGTCCTCCAACACCTCCATGTGGTCCATCACGGTGTTGTTGGCCACCTTGGCCAGCCGCCGGATCATATGGTTCTTGGTGGCGGCGCGGACCTCGCCGATGGTGATGAAGATCTTCCCGTGCGAGGCGCGCAGCAGATCCACGAAGAGCTGGTCGAACTTCTCGCCGTCCGCGTTCTTCATCTGCTCGACCCACTCCTGCTGTTCGGCGCTGGCCTCGTCCGGTATGGGAGCGGACAGCGCCTTCGCATCCTCGCGCACCAGCTGGTCGAGCTTGCTGTGCCCATCCAGCAGATGCATCCCGGCCCGCTTGATCGCCTCGCTCGACGCCTGGTTCTGCGCCATCCGCCCGGCCGGGATCTCCCACAGCCCGGCCTGGCGGACCTTGACCAGGAACGTCTTGTCCAGCTCGCTCAGCGGCCCCGAATTGGCGGCCTCCGCCCCCGAAGCCGCCGCCCCGGCCCCGGCCCCGCCGTGCGCGGACGGCATGCCGCTGTCCGCCACCGACTGGCTCCCCCCGTCATCCGCCTGGGAGACCCAGATCCCCGCCCCCGCGACCACCGCCGCCAAGGCGACCCCGACGGCCATCATGCGGCTGCGGTTCGACGCTGCGCCGCGACTGCTGCGCCCATGAGTTGTCATCGTGCCTCCTGGTGGGGGGGTGCTGGAGTACGCGAAACACTAAACTTTGCCTGCTGCAAAAAAATGCGTTCGTCAGGAGTGCACAAAAGCACCCACCCCGCCCTGCGCTTCCCCCTACACTCCCCGCCCGCAAGGCATTTCGGCCCGCTGCGACCGATGCGTCCAGGCAGCTCAGCGAACCAGCCCGGGAGCACCGCGCCCAATATCGGCAAGAAGGCGTCGACCCATGCGTGGGCCTATCCCGTCGCCCGGGAGCGCATAGCGAAGCGAAATTGACCTGACGCCACCGGGTTCGCGGCTTACGGTCACCCCGTGAAGCACCTGCGCAAAACGGCGGTCGACCTCGTCCTCGGAGAACAGTCGACCCATGAGCTGCCCATGCTCGCCGCCGAAGCCCTCGCCCGCGGCGTGGACAGCCCGGCCCTCCGTACCCTGGCCGGGCTGTCCCGCGCCGACGCGTCCCGCGAACTCTTCTGGCAGGCCATGGCGGAACTCGGCTTCCCCCGGCCCGACCCGGAGACCGCCTGGCACCACCGCATGCGCTGGGCCGCACAGTCCCTGCTCCGCGGAGAACTCTCCCCGTACGACGCGAGCGACCAGATCTACTGGTGCGCCTCCCACCTCGAGCGGTCCCCCCACGCCACGAGCGTCACCGACCGCTTCCTCGGCCTCCAGCTCGCCTGGGAGGAGCTCCAAGGCCAAGCCCCCGCCGTCGAAGACCAGATGCGCGAGGCGGCTACCGCCCTACTGCGGGCGTCTCCCGATGCGCCGCGTCCATGATCTGCCGCATCTCGGCCAGCGCCGACCCCAGCGCCTCCCGGTCCGTCGCCTCCTCGGCCACGACCTCCAACTCCCGCAGCCGCGCGGCCCGGGCCGGGTACCGCTGGATGGCGACGAACTCGCCCCACCACTGGAGGAACGTACGCAACGGAGCGATCGTGCCGTTCCGGGCGGCCTGCTCGACCGCCCGGTCCAGATGCTCGACGAAGGCGGGCAGCTCCCCGGGCGCGATCTGAGCGACCGCCGCCCGCAGCGCCGACGGAGTGAGGACCGGCATCGGGATCAGGGGCCCGTCGTGGGCGGAGAACTGCTCGGTCATCACTACAGCTCCTGACACTCCATCACGCAAACGTGCGCCGCGAGCCTACGCCGGTACCCCGCCCGCCACGCGCCCCTGACCCCTATCGATCAATCAAGCACCACACCGGATCACAACCGCCCGCCCTTGACGCCCCTTCGCCCACTCACGTCAAAACCGACAACACCCGCGCCCGCTCGCTCCTGCTCCGGGCGGGCGGGGCGGGCGGGGCGGGGCGGGCGGGCAGGGCGGGCAGGGCGGGCGGGCGGGGTGAAGCGTCGGAGAACACTGCGCGGCGTGTCCAGGAGGCTTTCCGGAACGACGCCTCCGCCCTGCCCGAATTGCCGCCGTCTGTCCGGTCCAGGCCGCCCCCAAGGGACGTAGCGTGAACCGCCCGTGGCCGTCGCGCCCAAGGTCGCGCCCAGGTTCCGTCGGTTCCCCCTCGTGAGGATGACGCAGGTCTGATGCAGGTCAGGTTTCAGCAGCCGCTTCCCCCGACCGTCGAATCGCACGGAGGCGGCGCTCACGGCGGCGTCGCCGTGGCCGAGCCACCGCCGCGGGCGGCCCCGCCCCGGAAGCCCGTCACGGCTCGGCGGGCCCGTCGGGCCCGGCCCCGGCTGTACGTCATCGACGGCATCCGCCTGGTCGCCGCCCTCATGGTGGCCCTGCACCACTACGCCGGCACCAACCGCGCCAACCAGCCGGGCAACGCGATCTGGGACCGCCCGGCCTCCGAGATCATGCCCTCGCTGTTCCGCTTCGCGTCCTTCGGCTGGATCGGCGTGGAGATCTTCTTCGTGATCAGCGGCTTCGTCATCTGCATGTCGTGCTGGGGCCGCACCCCAAAGGACTTCTTCGTCTCCCGCGTGATCCGCCTCTACCCCGCGTACTGGGTCGGCGTGGCCTTCACCACGGCCAGCATGATCGCGCTGCCGGGCGTATGGGAACGGCCTCCGGGGCGGGACATCCTGCTCAACTTCACCATGCTCCAGTCGGGTTCCAACGTGCCCGACGTCGACCTCGTCTACTGGACCCTCTGGTCGGAGCTGCGCTTCTACCTTCTCTTCATGGTCGTGGTCGCCATGGGCCTGACGTACCGCAGGGTCGTCGTCTTCTGCTGCGTATGGGGCGCGGCCGCGATGCTCGCCCCCGTGTCCAAGTTCCCGCTCCTGGTCCTGGCGGCCGACCCGAGCGGCGCCTGGTACTTCATCGCGGGCCTCGCCCTCTACCTCATGCACCGCTTCGGCCAGGACCTGCTGCTCTGGGGCATCCTCGCCATGGCCTGGCTGATGGGCCAGCGCGAACTGGCGCTGCGGGTCGCGTACGAAGACGTCTCCAGCTGGCGCGGCGCCGTCCTGATCTTCACGGTGTTCCTGCTCGTCATGGTGGCCGTCGCGCTCGGCTACACCGACCGCATCCGCTGGAAGTGGCTGGTCACCGCGGGCTGCCTCACCTACCCGCTCTACCTGATGCACTACGTCGCCGGCGTGTCGCTGATCAGCCGCCTCCACGACACCATGGACCCCCGCCTGCTCCTCGCCCTCGTCATCTCCGGCTTCCTGGCCCTGAGCTGGCTGGTGCACCGCTTCGTGGAACGCCCGGCGGCGCGACTGCTGAAGCGCGGCCTGGAGTCCTCCTTCACCCGACTCCGCACCTTCGGCCGCGCGGCCTGACCTGACTCAGCGGCGCAGCAGGTCGATCACCCCGGTCGTGCCCTCGTCGCCGTGCCCCGCGGCGAGACGACGCTCCATGAGCGCCATGAACGGAGTGAGCAACTCCGGGCTGACGCCCTGCTCCTCGGCGGTGCGCAGCAACGTCCCGTTGGCCTCCACCATCATGGCGAGGTTCGACGTCACGTCGAGGGTGTAGTCGCCGGTCTCCAACTGCGCGGCGACCTCGTTCGCGTAAGGCGCCATGGCGGTCAGCCACTCAATCAGCAGGCCCGCGAACTCCTTCGGAGCGACCTCCGTCCCGCGCATCAGCGCGAAGGCGTGCGACACCCCGGCGAACAGGCCCGTCATGGCGCTCAGCAGCGCCACATCATGCAGCGCGGCCGAGCCCGGATCCTCACCGACATACCTGGTGCCCGCCGGGACGGCGAGCACCTCGCGGTGCGCCGCGAACAGCTCCGGCGACCCGCTGTAGAAGACGTACGCGCCCGAATCCGGGACCCCGATCATCGGCGGAACGGCCATGATCCCGCCGCCCAGATACCGCGCCCCGCGCGCGCCCGCCCACTCCGCCCGCTCACGGGCCTGCCCAGGCGTGCTCGTGGTGACGTTGACCAGATCCTTGCCCGTCAGATCGACGTCGGCCAGAACCTCCCCGACCGAGGCGTCATCGAGCAGGCACACCACCACAAGCCCACTAGCCGCCACCGCCTCGCGAACCGCCCCCGCAACCGTCGCCCCCTCGCCGACAAGCGGCTCCGCCCGCCCCACGGTACGGTTCCACACCGTCACCTCATACCCAGCCGCCAGCCACTCACGGGCGATGGCGGCACCCATCGCACCAAGCCCAAGCACACTGATCTTCTTTGCGTCATGTCCCATGCCGCAAGACTCATCGCTGAACGCCGAGTCGCCAAGTACCCACTTTTAAGTGGGGTAGTTACCCTGCACGTCAGTGACGAGCTGGAGGGCTCCACGTCCGCCCCCACCGCTTCGGCCCCACGAGGCACCACCCTCAACGAGGCCCTGGCCCCACTAGGCGCCTGGGGCCGCGAGAACCTCCTCGATCACGCGCCCCACGCCTGACTCAGCCTCGCAACGCAGCGTCCCGGCGCCAGCTCACGGCGTCCGCACGCCGCACTCGGCATCCGCTCGCGTCTGGCTGGCGGAGGCGAGCAAAGCCAGTTTGTCGGCGCTGTCGGTGCCGGGGGCCGGGTGGTGGATGACGAGCACCTGGCCGGGCGCGGCGCTGACACCCAGCCGCTCCACTTTCAGTTGCAGGGCGCCGACCTGGGGATGGTCGATGCGCATGGACGCCCCCGCGCACGTTCGTACGTCGTGCCGGGCCCAGAGGCGGCTGAAGCGAGGGCTGGCGAGGGAGAGTTCGCCGACGAGTTCGATGAAGCGGGGGTCGTCCGCATCGGTGCCGACGGACTCCCGGAAACCGGCGACCAGGTCCACGGTCGCGCTCTCCCAGTCCGGGTAGAGCGCGTGCTCGGCGGGGTCGAGAAACAGGTCGCGCAGGCGATTGGCTCCCACCGCCAAGCGCGGTGACAAGGCGGTCGCCAAGGCGTTGGCGGCGAGCACGTCGAAGTAGCGGCCCTCGACGTGCGCGGGGAGCGAGAGCGTGGCGACGAGCTGGACGATGCCCGCTGGGACGGTCTCCCTCCGGGATCGGCGCCGGTGCCGTCGGGGTTTGGCGGCGCCGAGGCGCAACAGGTGCGCCGTCGCCTCGTCGTCGAGCCGCAGCACGCGGGCGAGGGACTCCAGGACCTGCACGGAGGGGTTGCGGTCGCGGCCCTGCTCCAGGCGCAGATAGTAGTCGGCGCTGATGCCCGCGAGCATCGCGACCTCTTCCCGGCGCAGCCCCGGCACGCGCCGTAGCCCCACGGCGGGAATGCCGACCTGCTCCGGGGTGACGAGCTCGCGGCGGGCGCGTACGTAATCGCCCAGCAGGTTCGGTTCGTCGCTCATGCGTCGACGGTAATCGCGCCGTCGCGCCCGTGCCTGGTCCTGCCACCCCCAGGATCACGGGGGCTCTGGCTCGCCCGGAGCCCGAGCGGCAGGGTGGCCCACCAGGGACAGACACGATGAGGAGCAACGATCATGTCAACGTATCTGCTGGTACACGGCGCCTGGCACAGCGGACAGTGCTGGGAGCGAGTGGTCCCGCTACTCGCCTCAGCCGGACACCGGGCGCTCGCGCCATCCCTCACCGGCCACGGCGACCGGGCGCATCTGCTCAGCCGCGACGTGGGGCTCGACACCCACGTAGACGACATCGTCAGGCTGATCACCGACGAGAACCTCACCGAGGTGATCCTCGTGGGCCACAGCTACGCCGGTATGGTCATCTCCTCCGCGGCCAACCGCATCCCGGACCGGATCGCGCACCTGGTCTACCTCGACGCGATGGTCCCCGAGGACGGCGAGAGCGCGGCCGACGTCATGCCCATAACCCAGGACCTGATCGACCGCGCCCTCCAGTCCGAGAGCGGCTGGCGGGTCCCGCCGCTGCCCGAGATGCCGCCGCCCACGGGCCTGTTCGGGGTCACCGACCCGGCAGACGCCGCCTGGCTGCGCACGACCCTGTCGGACCAGTCCGTACGCTGCCTCCAGCAACCGGCCCGGCTGGACAACCCGGCCGTGAACACGATCCCCCGGACGCACATCCACTGCGTCGTCGGCGAGCCCAAAGGCTGGCCCCGACGCCCCGTCCCCCCGACACAGCCCAACGGCACCCCGTCCCAGGTCTGGCAACTGCCGACCGGCCACGACTGCATGATCACCATGCCGACCGAGCTGACCGACCTACTCCTCAAGCTCGGCTGACCCCACCAAAACGCGCCGGTTGGACATGCCAATTCTTACGTGGGTTCCCGGTCCTTGCGGATCGGGACCCCACGCACAATCGCCGACTCGTCAGCTCGGCTGGTCTCCGATGTAGCGGTAGATGGCGTCGTCGGAGTTGACGTGCCACACGGTGCCGTCGGCGGCAACGCCGATGTCGACCGCACTGCCCGGGATGCCGACCCAGGGGTTCGCGTCATAGCCGGTATACCGGTACAACTGATTCGAGGAGTTGACGCCCCAGACGTGGGTCCTGGAGCCGACCGAGATCCGGCTCAGGCCACCGGAGATGTTGACCCAGGTGGTTGAACTCTGGTCTCCGGTGTAGCGGTAGATGGCCCCGGCAGAGTTGACGCACCACACGGTGCCGTCGGCAGCAACGCCGATGTCGACCGCACTGCCCGGGATGCCGACCCAGGGGTTCGCGTCATAGCCGGTGTAACGGTAGATCTGGCCAGAGGAGTTCACCCCCCAGACGTGGGTCCTGGAGCCGACCGAGATCCGGCTCAGGCCACCGGAGATGTTGACCCAGGTGGTTGAACTCTGGTCTCCGGTGTAGCGGTAGATGGCCCCGGCAGAGTTGACGTGCCACACGGTGCCGTCGGCGGCGACGCCGATGTCGACCGCACTGCCCGGGATGCCGATCCAGGGGCTGGCGTCGTAGCCGGTGTAACGGTAGATCTGCCCCAGGGAGTTCACTCCCCAGACGTGAGTCCTGGAGCCGACCGAAATCGTCGTGAGTCCACCAGAGATGTTCTTCCACTCAGCCATGCGTATGCCCCTTCGCTTCGGACGCTGTACGCAGGTACTTGGCGAGCAACAGAACACCCAAACAATCCCATATTTTGATTGGATGCTTTAATTATCCAAAAAGCGATGTTTATTGCTGTCCGCCCTTGAAAGCTGGGGGATCAGGCGTTTTGCAGGGGGTCCTTTGAGGCCGGAAGGGCCGTAACCCACACGGAGGGCCAACGATGCTTCGGGTTGACTTCCTCCCCCGAGGACCCAGCCCCTCATGATCGGCCGCACAAGCCCTAGCCATGCCCGGTTGCCGTTCGCCTCAACCGAGGAGCGGGGAACTCGAGAACCTCGCATCAAACGCACGCTCCGGGAGCCGGTCCGCGCTCACCGTAGACACAGAACCGGGCCATCCTCAGCTCCAGCAGGGCAAACTCGACGACGCCTGCGGCAGCGCGTACGTCGCGTCGTCGGCGCGGAAGACGTGGTGCTCCCAGCGGTGCCCATCGGGCTGCTGGACGTCCACGAGCCACAGGTTGACCCACGGGTTGCTGTAGATCTGCCGCTCACCATGGTCGGTCCACCGCATGAGGCCAACTCCCTCTCACTGACGGGCCGTCCGGCGTGTCACCGTCACGGGCGACGGACCGGGCCAAGGAACCTCACACGGCTGCCCCGGCGCCGGGCGGCTCGGCGGTGAGCCTGGCCCGCTTGGCAGCCACGGCCTCCGGAGCAGCCGGTCCATTGACCTCGTCGACATGGCGTCCGGCTGATGTCCGCCGTGGATGTCGACCGCCCCGGACGGGAGCCGTCCGGGGCGTTGTCCGTGCTCAGGCACAGAGCCGACTGTCGGGTTCGAACCGACAACCTTGGCTTTACAAGTTCGTCACCCCCGATGTGGTGATCAGCCCCTCGACGCCTTGCCCCAGCGTGCCCGGTGCGCGGACGAGTCTCGCGCTGCGGCGATGTGCACGCCTTTGCATGAACACTGCGCGGTACGGCGGGCTTGAGATCAGGGTGACCTCTCAGTTCACTCTCGCTTGGGCTGACGTGGGGTCGGGAGCGGACAAGAACTTCGCCGCCTACAACGTGGGCGGGTTCGGATCGATCGGGGAATGGAAGACGCTGGCTCAGCTGGGCCGGCCGTCCTTCGACGACATCAACGGCAAGGTCGCGGCAATCCAGGTCCGCGCCGTCAGTCCCGGTGACGGGCTGCTGAGGCCGCCCACGGGCTTCACGAAGATCTGGGGTGACCACGGGACTGGCTCCGACAAGGACGGCTCGGTGTGGCGTCCAGTGCCGCCTTCTGGCTACGTCGCGCTCGGAGACGTCTTCGTCTCCGGCTACAACAGTCCTAATCCGGCGCAGTATGCGTGTGTCCGCAAGGACGCCGTCGGCGGTCACAGGTACGTACGGGAAGCCCGCATCGGGGGAGAGATCTGGAACGACCTCGGTTCCGGCGGGGACAGGGACGTGTCGGTCTGGGCGGTGCAGGCCCCGCCGTACCCGCCGGACCGCGTCGACCGGCTGATCATGGGCGTGGACGGCTTCATCACGAACCCCGCGTACAGCAAGCCGGAGCAGCCGGTGTACGTCCTGGACCTCCCTGCGCTGGTCGTGAAGAACGAGCAGGCGCCCGGTCCGGTCCTCACCTCGCACGCGCAGCCGGTGAAGGAGACCCTGCAAACGGTGGAACGGGTGGTGACCGTGCCCTGCACGCTCGTCGCGGACCCGGGCAGGACCCCTGCCTGGCAGGTGGAACACTCGCCGTTCTAGCAGGCTGGAGCGGCGCGTGAGCTACTACCGGCAGATGTACTACAGCCAGCCCAGCGGAACAACCGAGCAGCCCAACAGCGAAGCGATCACCACGGGTGTGTCCGAGACCAAGGGCGAGGAGTTCAGTAAGCGCACGAGCGTCAGTGTCACCGTTTCGGCCGGTATCGAGCTGAAGGCATTCTCCGCGTCGGTGGAGACCAGCGTGACCCACGAACTGGGTTACACCAGCCGTACAGACGTCACCCAATTCCAGGAGCGCACGCAGAACTGGGGGATGACGACGCCGCCGCGGTCGACGACCGTGCTGTGGTCCCCACGGCACGAGATCCGGCCTATCCGGGCCAACGGGGACATCGTCGGCGGCCAGAGCGGCCTCGTCTTCGATGTCGAGGAACGCGTACTCACCGAGTACCCCGGCGGCCAGGGCGCCAAGGTCTTCGTCGACGGCGTGGAAACCACCGTCGAAGACCTCAAGGCCGCCCAGTTCCAGACCACCATCGACACCGCCGTCGGCCCCGAGGGCCAGGAGGCCTGACCGCCACCTGACCGCCAAGCCCACATCCGGATCCTCGGCAGGCATCAACCCCGGCCCCGGCCCTCCCTTCGCAGGGAGGACCAGGGTCGGCCCTGTTCCAACACGACCGCGCAACTCTCCCCGCGCGAGGTGGGGTCCATGACGGCGCACGACGCCCGGCACGGCTGCGCCACGCTGCTCACGGCGGCCGGGGTGGCTCCGCGCGTGCTGATGGAGATCCTGGGGCACAGCCAGATCAGCATGACCATGGATGTGTACACGCACGTCGCGCAGGACACCCAGCGGGAAGCGATCAGCCACATGGACCGGCTGCTGAAGCGGCGGCCCAACCAGGACTGACCAGCGGCGTTCACCCGCGTTGATGTCAGTTGTGGATGTCAGAAGCCCCGGACGGAAAACCGTCCGGGGCTTCTTCCCTGCTCAGACACAGAGCCGACTGTCGGGTTCGAACCGACGACCTTCGCTTTACAAGAGCGGTGCTCTACCAGCTGAGCTAAGTCGGCGTCCCCAGCAGTGTACCCACCACACCGGGGTGCTCCGTTCGAAAATTCTGGTGTCCGGAGTAGAGACAGGGCGGGGGTGGGGGGTATAGCGTCACGCCAATCCACGTGCAGTGGACTAGACCCCTACCTTTACTCGGATCGTCCGGCACGTTCCTGCCGGTGAAGGGACCAGATCACCATGGCTACGGTCACGTATGACAAGGCGACCCGGATCTACCCGGGCACCGAAAAGCCCGCCGTCGACCAGCTCGACATCGGCATCGAAGACGGCGAGTTCCTCGTTCTGGTCGGCCCCTCGGGCTGTGGGAAGTCCACGTCGCTGCGGATGCTGGCGGGGCTGGAGGACGTCAACGGCGGGGCGATCCGGATCGGCGACCGCGATGTGACGCACCTGCCGCCGAAGGACCGGGACATCGCGATGGTGTTCCAGAACTACGCGCTGTACCCGCACATGACCGTCGCGCAGAACATGGGCTTCGCGCTCAAGATCGCCGGGGTCAACAAGACCGAGATCCGGCAGAAGGTCGAGGACGCGGCGAAGATCCTGGACCTCACCGAGTACCTGGAGCGCAAGCCGAAGGCGCTGTCCGGTGGTCAGCGGCAGCGGGTGGCGATGGGGCGGGCCATCGTGCGGGAGCCGCAGGTGTTCCTGATGGACGAGCCGCTGTCGAACCTGGACGCCAAGCTGCGCGTGCAGACCCGTACGCAGATCGCGAGCCTCCAGCGGCGACTGGGGATCACGACGGTGTACGTCACCCACGACCAGGTCGAGGCCATGACCATGGGCGACCGGGTGGCCGTCCTCAAGGACGGGCTGCTCCAGCAGGTCGACACCCCGCGGAACATGTACGACCGGCCGGCCAACCTCTTCGTGGCGGGCTTCATCGGGTCACCCGCGATGAACCTGGTCGAGGTGCCGATCATCGATGGCGGTGTGAAGTTCGGCAACAGCGTGGTCCCGGTGAACCGGGAGGCTCTGGGCGCCGCGGCCGACAAGGGCGACCGTACGGTCACCGTGGGTGTCCGGCCCGAGCACTTCGACGTGGTGGAGGCGAACGGCGGGACGGCGAAGTCGCTGGCCAAGGCCACCGACGACGCCCCGGCCGGTCTCGCGATCACCGTCAACGTGGTCGAGGAGACGGGCGCGGACGCGTACGTCTTCGGTTCGGCCGAGGTCGGCGGCGAGAGCAAGGACCTGGTGATCCGGGTCGGCAGCCGTCAGGTGCCGGAGAAGGGCGCACAGCTGCACGTCGTGCCGCAGCCGGGCGAGGCCCACGTCTTCTCCACCTCCACCGGGGAGCGGCTCAGCGACTGATGTCCGTGAGGTGAGGCGCCGTCTTCCGCTTCGCGGGGGCGGCGCCTCGCTCATGTCCGCGGCCGCTCACTGTCGCGTTGTGGTGTTGTCGATAAATTCCTCGACATTCCGGTCTTTTCGATTCCGTTCGTCAACACCCCCACACGCGAGAACGGGTTTCCATCACCCGGCATGGTGACTCAATGTCGCCAAATCATCGCTCCTCGCTACGATCCCTCCCGTGAACACCGCAGCCCGCCGTATCGGCAGAACCCTCGCGCTCGTCCTCCCCGTCGTGCTCGTCCTCTCCGGAACGCTCGCCGTCACCCGCGTCCCGTGGGCCTCGCCGAGCGCCGAGTCGCAGATCCTCACCGCCTCCTCCGACCGCGCCTCCACCCGCGCCGTCCACCGTGCCCCGCACGAGCTGCTGCGCGACCGGCTGCTCGCGGAGTTGCAGGAGAAGGACCCGGGGGTGGCGCTCACCCACCTCCAGGCCGCCACGAACGAACGGCCGTCGCTGGCCCGGCACTGCGCGGACATCGCCCGTGCGCTCGGCCGTGCCGCGGTCGCCAAGTACGGGGGTACGAACCGGGCCCAGGCGTACGCCCGTCCCGTCTGCGACACCTCGTTCGCGTCCGGCATCACCCAGGCGTACCGCTGACCACACCGACGCCGACCGCACCGCCCCTCGCCACATCGCCGACGGCCACACCCGGCTTCGGCTCCCCGTGCGGTCACCGCGCCACCGCATATGGTGCGATCCATGACCGATGACCTCCACAGGCCCGGGCACCACGCTCACCACCCGCATGCCCCGCGCCCCACACAGGCCGTCGTCCTGGCCGGAGGCCAGGGCTCGCGGCTGCGTCCGTACACCGACGACCGTCCCAAGCCGATGGTCGAGATCCCGGGCACCGGGACCCCGATCATCGGCCATCAGCTGGCCTGGCTGGCCGCCGAGGGGGTCACCGACGCGGTCGTCTCCTGCGGTCATCTCGCCGCCGTCCTCCAGGACTGGCTGGAGTCGGCGGAGCTGCCGCTGCGCGTGACGACCGTCGTCGAGAAGGAACCGCTCGGCCGCGGCGGGGGCCTGAAGTTCGCCGCCGCCCGGCTGCCCTACCCCGATCAGCCGTGGTACGCCACCAACGGCGACATCTGGACCCGCTTCTCGCTGCGCGAGATGGCCGACTTCCACCATGAACGCGACGCCGTCGCGACGCTCGCGCTGGCCCGGCCGCGCATCCCCTGGGGGGCGGTGGAGACGGACGAGTTCGGTCACGTCCTCGACTTCATCGAGTCGCCGCCCTCCCCGTATCTCATCAACGCGGGTGTGTACGTCTTCTCCGCCACCTTCACCTCGCTACTGCCGGGGCGCGGCGACCACGAGCGGACGACGTTCCCGCGGCTCGCCCGCGAGCGGCGGCTGGCCGGGTTTCCGCTGCCCCACGGGGCGTACTGGCGGGCCATCGACACCGCCAAGGACCTCACCGAGGCCGCCAAGGAACTCTCCGCGGGCCCCCCGCCGTCCGGTCGCGGCTCGCTGGAATCAACGCCGGTGCGGCCGTTGCACGATTGACCCCCGGCAGGCATGAAAGAGCCCTCCGCGCCCATGGACGGCGCGCGGAGGGCCTTCTTCGTACGGGTTCGGGTTCGGTCAGCCGAGTACGGCACCCTCAGCCGAGGAGGCCGCCCAGCGCGGCCTCCTCCTGCGCCGGTTCGCCCTCGTCGTAGGAGTCGGCCGCCGGGCCGCCGCCGCCCATGCCGCCGCCCTCCGAACTCGTCCCGCCCAGGCCCGCGCCGCCCCCGCCGCCGAGGGCCGGCGGGCCCGGTTCCGTCATCGGGGCGGCGGGTCGGCTCGGGGTGCGGGGGGTCGTACGGTGGCGCCGCGCCTGGCCGGGGCTGCCGGTGGCGCTCGCCGAACCCGTCGCGCTGGGCCTGCCCGAGGTGGCGGACGCCGATGGCGAGGCGGAGGGGGTCGGACGGTTCAACGGGGCGCGGTACGAAGGCGATCCGGGCGTTTCCACCGTGCCGCCCACCCCGCCGCGCGGGCTGGTCTCGGGCTTCCGGGGCAGCGGCGAGCCGGGGAGGCTGTTCCTCGGCACCTCGTGCGGCTCGGGCGCCCGCACCGTCTCCGAGGACCGTACGGCGCCGCCGATCATCGAGCCGAGCAGCAGGGTGAGCCCGGCCACCACCATCGCCATGACGGTGCCGCGGCGCAGCACCCGCCGCCGCAGCGCCCACAGTTCGACGCGCGGGCCGAGCCGCCGCCAGGCCTCGCCCGCGAGACGGGCGTCGGCCGAGTACACCGGGGCGCCCGCGATGATCAGCGGGCTCCAGGCGGCGAGGTAGATGATGTCGGGCGCGTCGTAGACCGGTACGGTGCGCCAGCTCACGGTGAGGATCAGCGCGGCGGACAACACCGCGCCGACGCAGGCCGCGAGCCGCTGCCACAGCCCGAGGACGGTGAGCACGCCGACCACGATCTGGAGGAACGCCACGGTCAGCCCGGCGCCCACCGGGTGCTCCAGGGCCAGGTCGCGCAGCGGCTCGGCGATCGGCCAGGGGTTCAGGGACTGGAGCCAGGTGACCATCGAGCCGCGCTCGCCGCCGTCGAAGTAGACGGGGTCGGAGAGCTTGCCCATGCCCGCGTAGACGGAGATGAAGCCGAGGAAGATGCGGAGCGGGAGGAGGACGACGCCGAGGTTCATCCGGCGGTCGGGGTAGTACGCGTGCCGCACCTGCTCGGAGGGGCGCCGCGGGCGCGGGACCTGGGGGCTCCGGTGGGTCTCGGGCGCTTGACGGGGCCGGTGGTGGGGCTGCCGGGTCTGGTGGGCGGCGCGGGAAGGCCGGGGGACGCGTGGCGTCGGGCCGGTGCGGTGCGTCGCGTCCGACTCCCGCGGCCGCGGCGGCCGCCCGGTCTCCGGCACCGGGTCCCGGCGCGGGCTGCGCGGCCCGATGACCGTGGGCGGGCCGGTGACCGTGGGCGGGCCGTCGTCGAAGGTGACCCGCGGCAGCACCTGCGTGGTGCCCACGTCCTCGGGGCCGTCCACGGTTTCGGAGTACCGCACGGCCTGGAGCAGTCGGGTCGCCGCCGTGTCCCCGCCGGGCCGGGTGCGGCCGCTCCACACCACGGGCGGGCGGCGCCGGGGCGCGGCCCCGGCCCCGATACCGGCGAGCCGGGCCGTGTCCGCCAGCGCGCTGCTCACGACCGGGGAGGAGAGCTGCACCCGGAAGCTGGGGGGATTGACGGCGACCTTCGCAGGGTCACACGGCACCTTGGCCATGGTCAGCTGCGGCTCGTCGTCGAATCCCGGCGCGCGTCCCGCCAGGGGCGTGCGGAATTTTCTGGTCTCCACGCTCAACTAACCGAGTGACCGGCGGGAAAGACACTGCCGGGGACGGTGTGATCTGTCGGGGGACCGTCAAGATCGTCCGGGCGTGGGTACGTCCCCCCTGCCCCACCCGGTCACGGCGGACCGGCGGGGCGGAGGGGACGGCGCGTCGTGCGAAGGGTTACGACCGGCGCCGCGACGCCTCGTACAGCACCACACCTGCCGCGACACCCGCGTTGAGCGACTCCGCGCCGCCCGGCATCGGGATGCGGACCCGGAAGTCGCAGGTCTCGCCGACCAGTCGGGACAGACCCTTGCCCTCGCTGCCGACGACGATCACGACCGGGCCGTCCAGCGCCTCCAGGTCCTGAAGCTCCGTCTCGCCGTCCGCCGCGAGGCCGACGACCGTGAGGCCCGCCTTCTGGTAGGACTCCAGCGCCCGGGTCAGGTTGGTGGCGCGCGCCACCGGGGTGCGGGCGGCGGTGCCCGCGGAGGTCTTCCAGGCGCCGGCGGTCATCCCGGCCGCGCGCCGCTCCGGTACGACCACGCCGTGGCCGCCGAAGGCGGAGACGGACCGCACCACGGCGCCCAGGTTGCGCGGGTCCGTAACGCCGTCGAGGGCGACGATCAGCGGGTCCTCGCCGTCGTCGAAGGCGGCCGCGCTCAGGTCCTCGGGGTGGGCGTAGTCGTACGGCGGGACCTGGAGCACCATCCCCTGGTGGTTGAGCCCGTTCGTCATCCGGTCCAGCTCGGCCTTCGGGGCCTCCATGAGGTGGATGCCGCCGCGGTCGGCGGCGATCTTCAGCCCCTCGCGCACCCGGTCGTCGCTGTCGATGAACTGCTGCACGTACAGCGTGTTCGCCGGGACGCCCTCGCGCAGCGCCTCGACCACCGGGTTACGGCCCACCACCAGCTCGTTCGTGCCCTTGGCGCCGCCGCGGCGCGGGGCCGGGCGCTTGGCGGCCTGCCGGGCGCGGGCGTTGGCGATGCGCTGCTTGGCGTGTCCCTTGCGCATCTCGGCGGGCGGGGTCGGGCCCTTGCCCTCCAGGCTCCGGCGCCGCTTGCCGCCGCTGCCGACCGTCGCGCCCTTCTTGTTGCTGGTACGGCGGTTCCTGCGCTGGCTGTTGCCGGCCATGAATGTCACCTATCTCTTCACTGCTCAGCGCTGCTCGGCAATCGGCAACGGGCAACGGAAAAACGTGGAACGTCACACGCGTCTACGGTCGTATGTACGGTCATACCAGTGTGCCGCCCGGCTCAGCGGGCGGCACAAAGAGCGAGGTCAGCGGGTGCCCAGCTCCCAGCGCGGACCGGACGGGGTGTCCTCGATGACCAGCCCCGACTGCTGGAGCTGGTCGCGGATCGCGTCCGCCGTCGCGTAGTCCTTGCGGCCGCGCGCGGCCTGGCGCTGCTCCAGGACCAGCCGGACGAGCGAGTCGACCACGCCGTGCAGGTCCTCACCGCGGTCCGAACCGGCCGACCAGTGGTCGTCGAGCGGGTCAAGGCCCAGCACGCCGAGCATGGACCGCAGCTCGGCCAGCCGCGCGACCGCCGCCTCCTTGTCGTCGGCGGTGAGGGCGGAGTTGCCCTGGCGGACGGTGGTGTGGACGACCGCGAGCGCCTGCGGCACCCCGAGGTCGTCGTCCATCGCCTCCGCGAACGCGGGCGGCACGTCGGCCGCGGGAGGGACGGCCTCCCCCGCCTTTTCCGTGACTCGCTGGATGAAGCCCTCGATGCGCGCGAAGGCGGACTCCGCCTCGCGCAGCGCCTCCTCGCTGTACTCGATCATGGAGCGGTAGTGCGGGGTGCCCAGGTAGTAGCGGAGCACGATGGGGCGCCAGCGCTTGACCATCTCGGAGACCAGCACGGAGTTGCCGAGCGACTTGCTCATCTTCTCGCCGCTCATGGTGACCCACGCGTTGTGCACCCAGTACGTGGCGAAGTCGTCGCCGAACCCCTTGGCCTGCGCGATCTCGTTCTCATGGTGCGGGAAGATCAGGTCGACGCCGCCGCCGTGGATGTCGAAGGCGCTGCCCAGGTACTTGTGCGCCATCGCCGAGCACTCCAGGTGCCAGCCGGGGCGGCCGCGCCCCCACGGGGTCTCCCAGCTCGGCTCGCCGGGCTTGGCCGCCTTCCACATGGCGAAGTCGCGCGGATCGCGCTTGCCGGTCTCGCCCTCGCCGCTGGGCTGGCGCAGCCCGTCCAGGTCCTGGTTGGAGAGCCGGAGGTACTCGGGGTACGAGCGCACATCGAAGTAGACGTTGCCCTCGGCCGCGTACGCGTGACCCCGGTCGATCAGGCCCCGCATCATCTCGATCATCTCGGGGATATGACCGGTCGCCCGCGGCTCGTAGGTCGGGGGAAGGCAGCCGAGGACGTCGTACGCGCTGGTGAAGGCGCGCTCGTTCGCGTAGCCGATCGACCACCACGGGCGGCCCTGCTCGGCCGACTTGGCGATGATCTTGTCGTCGATGTCCGTAACATTACGGACAAACGTCACGTCGTAGCCGCGGTACGCGAACCAGCGGCGCATGATGTCGAAGTTGAGCCCCGACCTGATATGCCCGATGTGCGGGGCAGCCTGCACGGTCGCGCCGCACAGGTAGATCGAGACACAGCCCGGCGTGAGCGGGGAGAAGTCACGGATCTGCCGGGCACCGGTGTCGTACAGGCGAATAGTCACGCGTCAAGGGTAGTCGGAACCCGGCAGTGCCCCGCGACCCGTCGGCCGCAGGGACACAGAAGCGTGACACTTCTCCTCAGAGGCTGCCGACGACCTTGCGGGCCGCGATCCGCACGACGATGCGCTCGTCGTCCTGACCCGAGGCCGGGTTGAACTCGGCGTACTTCTTGCCCGTGTACTTGAGCGACAGCTCGTCGATCAGCTTCTGGGCGCCCTCGGTGGTGTAGCTCGCCGTGCCGCGGATCTCGGCGTACGTGTACGGCGCGTCCGCGGGCTGCACCAGGACCGTGACGCGGGGGTCGCGGTCGATGTTCTTCTGCTTCCGCCGTCCCATGGTGGTCGAGAACAGCAGCTCGTCACCGTCGCGCTTCACCCACACCGGTGACAGCTGAGGGCTGCCGTCGGGCTGGGCGGTGCCGATGATGACGAAGACCGGGGTGTCGAGGACGCGCTTGAGGTCGTCGGAGAGTGTGGTGGCCACGGGGTGCTTCCTTTCCTCGCGCCGAGCTGGGCGGTGGTGCGGATGGGATTCGGGTTACCGGATCCGTACCCCACACACCGTCAAGGTGCGGGGCGCGCTCCGAGGAACGGCCCGTACGGCGGAGGAGTGCCCTCCGCCGCCGTACCGGGGCCCCGGCGCCGCGCCCGGTCCGCGGCTGGCACCGCCCCGGGGTCCGCGGCTAGCGCCGTACCACCAGCGCGGTCGCCACCGCCGCCAGGCCCTCGGCCCGGCCGGTCAGTCCCAGCCCGTCCGTCGTCGTGCCCGAGACCGAGACGGGCGCGTCGATCGCCGACGACAGCGCCTTCACCGCCTCGTCCCGACGCTTGCCGATCTTGGGGCGGACGCCGATCACCTGGATCGCCACATTGCCGATCTCGAAGCCCGCCGCCCGCACGATCCGGGCCGCCTCCGCCAGCAGCGTCACCCCGGACGCGCCGGACCACTCGGGGCGGCTGGTGCCGAAGTGGGCGCCGAGGTCGCCGAGGCCCGCGGCGGAGAACAGCGCGTCACAGGCGGCATGGGCGGCCACGTCGCCGTCGGAGTGCCCGGCCAGGCCGTACTCCTCGCCCTCCCACAGCAGACCCGCGCACCACAGCTCGCGGCCCTTCTCGAAGGCGTGCACATCCGTGCCGATGCCGACCAGGGGAAGCGCGGGAAGTCCCGCCGCGGGCGGCTGCTCAGAAGCCATCGTTCTTCCTCCTGCGCGCGAGAACCGCCTCGGCCAGCACCAGATCCAGCGGCCGGGTCACCTTGAACGCCTCCTCGTGGCCGGGTACGACCACGACCTCGACGCCCATCCGCTCGACCATGCCCGCGTCGTCCGTCGCGCCGTCGCCCTCCAGGACGATCTTCTCGTGCGCGGCGGCGAGCGTGGCGCGGTCGAAGCCCTGCGGGGTCTGTACGGCGCGCAGCAGGGCGCGCTCGGGGGTGCCGACGACCGGCTCGGGCTCACCGGCCCGGTCGCCGGTGCGCGGCTCGACCCGCTTGACGGTGTCGGTCACCGGCAGGGCCGGGACGACGGCGGGCGACCCGTCCCGTACGGCGGCGACGACCGCGTCCACGGTGTCCACGGGGACGAGCGGGCGCGCCGCGTCGTGCACCAGCACCGTCGTGACGCTGTCGGGGACGGCGGCCAGGCCGAGGCGCACCGACTCCTGGCGGGTCTCACCGCCGGGGACGACGACCACCTCGGTGGTCCCGGTGAGCGGATACGCGTCGAGCAGCCGCTGGACCTCGTCGGCACCGTCCGGCGGGGCGACCACGACCACGAGCGAAACGGCACGGGATCCGGCCATCGCCCGAACGGCGTGCACGAGCATCGGCGTACCGCTCAGCGGGCGCAGCGCCTTGGGGGCTCCCGGGCCCAGCCGCACGCCACGGCCCGCGGCGGGGATCACGGCGGCGGTGCGGGCGGGGCGCTCGGACGCGCCGATGGGCGGGGTTACGGACTTTGCGTTGGCGTTCAGGTTTGCTTCCTCGGCCGAAATGGGTATGGCCACAGCGTGCCGGGCGCGATGCCCCGACCGGCCCCTTCCGTGACGACTGGTCGTGCCAGCTGCCCGGGCCCGGCACACCTTGCACCACAACAGCGACACCACAAACGGTCTTGCGCCAAGGGCTGCGATGTGGTGGGCTGAGGTGTCTGTGCGCGCACATGCCGCAGCGCCCGGCGAACAGACTTACTTACGAGGAGCAGGTCTGAATCACTCGGGCACCGCGGCATTTATGTGTCAGGACGCGAGTACCTCATCCAGCAGGGCCTCGGCCTTGTCCTCATTGGTGCTCTCGGCGAGGGCGAGTTCGCTCACCAGGATCTGGCGCGCCTTGGCGAGCATGCGCTTCTCACCGGCGGACAGACCGCGCTCCCGCTCTCGGCGCCAAAGATCACGCACGACCTCGGCAACCTTGATCACATCACCGGAGGCGAGCTTCTCGAGATTTGCCTTGTAGCGACGGGACCAGTTCGTGGGCTCTTCCGCATACGGTGCGCGCAGCACCTCGAAGACCCGGTCCAGCCCGTCCTGGCCGACCACATCACGCACACCGACGAACTCCGCATTGTCCGCCGGCACACGAACCGTCAGGTCACCCTGAGCGACCTTCAGCACCAAGTAGGTCTTGTCCACGCCTTTGATCTGACGAGTTTCGATGGCCTCGATCAGCGCGGCCCCGTGATGGGGATAGACCACGGTGTCGCCAACCTTGAACGTCATGTGACAGGTACCCCTTCCGTGGCTATCCAGGGTAACACGTGAACGCCTTCTTCTGAATGGCGTTTTCGCAGGTCAGGGCATATCTCGGGGCTTGACAACAGCGGCTGGGACGTGCTGGGCAAGGTGGGCGGAACCGGGTATTCGCAGGTGGGAGCGGTTGTCCGGGCGGCCTGAAACCGGCGCGATACGCGCCCGGAGAACATCATGCGGGTGGCCGTACGTCCCGTTTTGCCGGAGTCCGGTCGATGGACTTCCGCTACTCCGTTCGGCCGAGGAGCGACAGATCCGGCCCCGATTCCCGAATTGATCACGGCCGCACTGATCATGTCTGTGAGACATCTGTGGTCAAGTGCGTGATCAATTTTTCGGACGTCCACGGATTCCTTACCGATAATCTCCCCGATCCGTCACCGAACCGATATTCAGGGTGGTCGGGAGGGTGGTCATGGATGTGCGGTGTGGGGCGTGCGGGCCGGGCGCGTCGTCCCCGAACGCCGGTGAAGGCGGGTCGGGTGCGGGGCCAGAAGGGCGGATCGGTAACCTAAGCGCGCTGATCCAACTTTTACCTCGTCCTAGGAGATGCCGCCGCCGTGAGCAGCAGCCTTCGACGCGGCGCCCTCGCCGCAGCCGCCATCGTGGTCTCGGTCGCCCCGCTCTCCGCCTGCGGAGCCGGGAACGACGCGCAGACGCTGGAGGTCAAGCCCGACAACGCCGCGACGTCCGTCGGCGATATCAAGATCCAGAACGCCACCGTGGTGACCCAGCCGGACCGGACCGCGAAGGGCCCGGCCGTCGTCACGGCCCGGATCTTCAACAACGGCGACCGGGACGAGACCCTCACGGCCATCACGCTGCCCGACGCGAAGGCGACGGCGAAGCTGCACCCGGCCAAGGGCACGGGCAAGGCCGCGAGCAAGATCGTCGTCCCGGCGGGCGGCTCCGTCGCCATCGGCGGCGAGGGCAACGCCTCCGCCGTCGTCTCCGACGGGCGCGAGGCCGCCAAGGACGGCGACGCCCAGCGGATCGTCTTCGACCTCAGCTCGACCGGCGACGTGCCGATCACGGCCTTCGTCGTGCCGGCGACGAGCTACTTCAAGGGCTGGGGCCCGTCCGAGCTGCCGACCCCGACCCCGTCGGCTCCCCGGGGCGGTACGCCCTCCGGCAAGCCGGGCCAGACCACGCCGGGCCAGACCGCGCAGCCGGGCGGCCAGAAGCCCGGCGGCGACAAGCCGTCCGACGCGGCGTCCGGCTCGGCGAGCAACACGCCGGGCGGCGGCCAGAGCAACGGCATCGCCCCCGGCGAGCCGACGCCGAACGACGAGGACTGAGCACACGCGAGGGCGGCCCCGGAGATCCGGGGCCGCCCTCGCGTTGTGAGCCGGTACGCGAACGTACGGGCCCGTTTACGGCTCGACCCCCTCCCCCGTGCGCACCTCGCACCGATCGGCCCCCGGGGGGCCTCACGGGCTTCGGCGCGCTGCGCCGGACTCCGTCCGGCGGGCCCGGCCCGAGCCCGGTGGCTTACGGCTCGAACTTGTAGCCCAGGCCGCGCACCGTCACCAGGTAGCGCGGCGCACCCGGGTCCGGCTCGATCTTGGCCCGCAGCCGCTTGACGTGGACGTCGAGGGTCTTCGTATCGCCCACGTAGTCCGCGCCCCACACGCGGTCGATCAGCTGCATCCGGGTCAGCACCCGGCCCGCGTTGCGCAGCAGCATCTCCAGCAGGTCGAACTCCTTCAGCGGGAGGTCCACCTTGCCGCCGCCGACCGTGACCACGTGCCGGTCCACGTCCATCCGGACCGGGCCCGCCTCCAGGGCGGCGGGGGTGACCTCCTCCGGCTCGCCGCGGCGGCGCAGGACGGCCCTGATGCGGGCCACCAGCTCACGCGACGAGAAGGGCTTGGTCACGTAGTCGTCGGCACCTATTTCCAGGCCGACGACCTTGTCGATCTCGCTGTCCTTGGCGGTGACCATGATCACCGGGACGTTGGAGCGACCGCGCAGCTGGCGGCACACCTCCGTACCGGGCAGTCCCGGCAGCATCAGGTCGAGCAGCACCAGATCGGCGCCGTTCCGCTCGAACTCGTCGAGTCCCTCGGGCCCCGTTGCCGCGATGGCGACCTCGAATCCCTCCTTGCGGAGCATGTACGACAGCGCGTCGCTGAACGATTCCTCGTCCTCGACGACCAGAACTCGGGTCACGGAAGGACCTCCGGGGCAGAGAGTTGTTCGTTGGTGAAGGTCTCGTACGGTCGGTCGCCGTCCTCACCATCGAGGTCGGATCCGGAATCGTACGGCTCGCCCGGCCCCCCGGCCGGGCGATCCCGGTCCCCCCGCGCCGCACCGGCCTCCGGGAGCCTCAGGGTGAAGGTGGAGCCCTGTCCCTCAGCGCTCCACACCGTGACCTCCCCGCCGTGCGAGGCGGCCACATGCTTGACGATGGCGAGACCGAGGCCGGTTCCACCGGTCTGCCGCGAGCGGGCCGGGTCGACCCGGTAGAACCGCTCGAAGATCCGCTCGCGGTCCCTTTCCGAGATGCCGATGCCCTGGTCGGTGACGGCGACCTCGATCAGATCGCCGCCCGTCGCGGGGATGCGGCGGGCCGCGATGCCGACGCGGGTGCGGGCCGGGCTGTAGTTGACCGCGTTCTCGACGAGGTTGCCGAGGGCGGCGGCCAGCTGGCCCCGGTTGCCCCACACCCGCAGATCCGCGGTGCCGCCGGTGGCCATCGTGATCTGCTTGGTGCCCGCCTGGTGGCGGCAGCGGTCGATGGCCTCGGCGACCAGTTCGTCCACCCGCACCGGCTCGGCGTCCTCCAGCGGGTCGTCGTTCTGGACCCGGGAGAGGTCGATCAGCTCCTGGACGAGGCTGGACAGCCGGGTCGCCTCGACCTGCATCCGGCCCGCGAAGCGGCTGACCGCCTCCGGGTCGTCGGACGCGTCCATGACGGCCTCGGAGAGCAGGGAGAGCGCGCCGACCGGGGTCTTCAGCTCATGGCTGACGTTCGCGACGAAGTCGCGCCGTACGGCCTCGATCCGGCGGGCCTCGGTGAGGTCCTCGACCAGCAGCAGGACCAGCCGGGAGCCGAGCGGGGCCACTCTGGCGGACACGGCGAGGGCGTCGCCCCGGCCGGTGCCGCGCCGCGGCAGGTCCAGCTCGATCTGCCGGATCTCGCCGTCCCGCCGGGTGTCGCGGGCCATCGCCAGCATCGGCTCGACGGCGAGCTTGCCGCCGCGCACCAGTCCCAGCGCGTACGCGGCCGAGCTGGCCTTGACGACGGCGTCCGCCTCGTCGAGCACGACGGCCGAGGAACGCAGTACCGAGAGCACGGTGTCCACACCGGGCGGCAGGGCGGCATCGGTATGCAGCGATGAGCGCGTAGGCTTCGCCTGTTCGCGCTCGCTCCAGCGGAACGCCAGCATGGCGATGACACCGGTGCACAACCCGGCGAGCGCCGCCACTGCGGCGATCGCCGCGTTCACGTTCATGCATCCAGGTTATGCGGGCGGGGAGCGGCCTCCACAGACCTGCACAGGGCCTCTCGAACAGACGTTGCCGAGAGTTCACCGGGGGGATGGCAGCGGTTCACTCCGGACGCCTCGGCGGTCGACCGCCGCACGAGGTGGCGTGGGGAGCGTTGCCGAGAGTTCACCTTGGCGTCCGGGGCGGTTAACCGCGGGGGGTCGCGCCGGACGCGTTCTGAGCCGAACGTGGCAGGGTGGGGCACACGAGTCCACGAAGAACCGTCAGCGAGAGTCAGTGAGAGAAGGTCAGTGATGCGCGACGCGTACCACGAGGAGCTGGATTCGATCGGGGAGGGCCTGGTCGATATGGCCCGGCTCGTCGGTTCGGCCATCGGCCGCGCCACCACATCCATCCTGGACGCGGACCTGAAGCTTGCCGAGAGCGTCATAGCCGCCGATGAGAAGGTCGACGACCTCCAGCGCGACCTGGAGAACCGGGCGATAGCCCTGCTCGCCCGGCAACAGCCGGTCGCCACCGACCTACGGATCGTCGTCACCAGCCTGCGCATGAGCGCGGACCTCGAACGCTCCGGTGACCTGGCGCAGCACGTCGCCAAGCTCACCCGGCTCCGCTTCCCGGACAACGCCGTGCCGCACGACCTCCACGCCACCATCCTGGAGATGGGCCAGCTCGCGCAGCGGCTGATGGCGAAGGCGGCCGAGGTCATCGTCACCAAGGACGTCGACCTCGCCGGGCAGCTGGAGCAGGACGACGATGCGATGGACCTGCTGCACCGCACCCTCTTCCAGCACCTGATGGACGACCGCTGGAAGCACGGCATCGAGACGGCCGTCGACGTCACCCTGCTGGGCCGCTACTACGAGCGCTTCGCGGACCACGCGGTGTCGGTCGCCAAGCGCGTCATCTACCTGGTCACCGGCGAGCACGCGGACGAGATAGCCCCGGCCGGCGCCCAGGAGGCCTGAGCGGGCGTGGCCGCAGCACGGCGGCGTGCCTCCGCGCGCCGTCGATGCGCCCCTGTGGGCGGGCCGTGGACCGGGACCATGAGCAGCAGGTGCCCTCTCCCGAGGAGACGACTCATGGCGGACATCACCCGACCCGAACCCCAGCCCACCCACCCCATCGCCGCCTGCGGCTGCGGCTCGGGCTGTAGCTGCGGCTGCCAGTCCGGCGGCTCCTGCTCGTGCGGCGGCAACTGCGGCTGACGCGGCGACGCGGCCACGCACGACCGGGGCCCGGGACCGAAGACCGGTCCCGGGCCCCGTCCCGTTCCCTCTCCCCCGTCCTCTCCCTGCCGAGGTGCGGCCGACGGCCGCACCGGCGAATCTGGTCCTATGAACGATGGGACCCCGGCCCAGCCGCGCGTAGTGGTGGAGGAACCTCACGACGGCCGCCGCCGCGTGCGGATCGACGGCGAAGACGTGGGCGTGGTGGTGAACGCGGAAGAACTCCGCCGCCTCCTGACCCGCACGGGCCTGACGGACGAGGACACCCCCGTCGACGACCCCCGCCTGATCGACTGGCAAGGCGGCGGCCCCGACGACTGGCCCGCCGCGTAGGCCCACGCGGGCCAGGGGGTGTCAGACACCCCCTGGATACGCCCGGCGGGTGAACGACTACCCGAGGGGCGCTGTACGGGCTGCCCGGAGGCCCGCCACCGCCCACCGTTCCGCCGCAGCCACCGACCGGTCCGCCGCCCGCCGCCGGGTAAGCGGCTGCTCTGGATCGGGGACGCGTACTACCCGCTGCGCAACCTCGCCCGGGTGTACACGCTCACCCATCAGCCCCATGCACTACTACTTCGGAGACAACGTTCGCGAAGTGAGCTCCCTCGGGTCCTTCTCCTGGAGGGGAGAGTCGGCCGCGGGGCGGTGAGCCGCCAGCTCCTTCGTCAGCCGCTGGATGTGGTAGTGCTGAACGCGCGCCGTGCGCTGTAGGGCCATCACCGCGGTGAGGAAATGATCCATCTCGGCGGCCCGGGTGAGGATGTCGTCGGGCACGTGTTCGTCCCGCAGGCAGGCTTCCGCGTCCTGGCTGAGCACGGCCTGCGCCCAGCCATGGGTGATCGGCTTGAACAGGCTCGGGTGTTTGGCCACGATCCGCGCCCGGATGGCCAGGTCGTTCTCGGCGGCCTCCACGTGCAGTCCCGTGTCCTTGTTGCGCGCCCCGAACAGCGGCTCATGGATGTGGTGGGCATCGAAGCCGTGCTCGACGCAGCCGACCCAGAAGTCCCAGTCCTCTCCGGCCCGCATGCTCTCGTCGTAGCCGCCCACGGTCTGCCACACCTCCCGGCGGTACAGCGAGCAGTAGAACATGATCAGCCGCTGGAGCATCAGTTCCCGGCTGTAGGCGGGGAGGGACATCGCCTGCGGGGGCAGATCGTCGTCGGTGAAGGTGAACACATCAGTGGAGGCGATCGCGATGCCGGGGCTGCCGTCCAGGACCGCGACGGTCTTCTCGAGCATCGTGGGAGCGATCACGTCGTCGGCGTCCATCGGAAGGACGTAGCGGCCGGTGGCTTCCTCGATCCCGGTGTTGCGGGCGGCCGAGACACCGCCGTTCGCCCGCTGGACGAGCCTGATGCGCCAGTCGGGGTGGCGGGCGATCAGGGACCGGGCCACCTCGGCGGTGTTGTCGGTGCTGCCGTCGTCGACGATGAGGAGCTCCCAGTCCTGGAAGGTCTGGGCAAGGACGCTGGACACGGCCTCGGGAAGATAGCGGGCGTAGTCATGGCAGGGGATGACCACCGAGACCACAGGTGCGGGATGGTGTGGCATGCGCGGTCTTTCGGTTCGGGACGGGAAGGGGAGGGGAGGAGGAGTGGGCGTGGGAATCGGGCGGGACGGAAGCCGGTGTTCCGGACGCCGGCCGTCCCCCGGGGGCCACTTCTGCGGGCCCACGGCCGGGCACAGCGCCGGATCCCGCGCTAGCTGTGCTCGTGCTCCGCGTGCTGGGGGGCGTAGGCGTCGTGCGCGTACTCGCGGTGGTGGCCGAACTTGTGCTCGCGTCCGCGGTCGTGATCGACCTCGCGGTGGTGGCCGAACTTGTGCTCGCGTCCGCGGTCGTGATCGACCTCGCAGAACCACCCGTAGCCGGGGATGGTGATGTTGCCGACGTTGCAGCAGTGCCCGTAGTCGGTGATGGTCACGTTGTTCACGGGCGGGCAGCAGTGCCCGTAGTCGGTGATCGTGACGTTGTTCACGGGCGGACAGCAGTGCCCGTAGTCGGTGATCGTGACGTTGCCTATCGGCTCGCAGGGGTGGCTGGTCCCGGGCGTGAGGGTCACGTCGCCGCTCATCGGCTGTCCCGAGTACCCGTACGTCGCCGTCTCCGTCCGCGTGTCCGGAGCGACGGCGGCGTAGGCCGCCTCCGCGGTGCTGAGCAGTCCGGCCGTGGCCAGCGCGGCAGGCAGAGCCAGTGAGGTCATGACACGGGATTTCACGGTGGCACCTTTCCTTTGGGTGCGGGGGGAGCTGCCCCGGAATGCCGGTGTACTTCAGTAAAGCGCGCGGAGCCCAGCAGAGCAGAGGCGGTTCCCATGTCCAGGGCCATCGCGGCCAGCCCCTCGGTCTCGATGACCTGCCGGTAGGGGAAGGACGGGAAGGTGAGGCCGTCGCGGTGCAACTCCGCACGGACCAGCAACGCGGTTCCGCCGACCGAGTCGACGCGGACGAGTCCGCGGCCGCGCAACTCGTCGAGGTACGTCCGGCCGAAACCCCTGGGCGGCTGAAGGATGCCGTCGCGCAGCCACTGGGCCCAGTTGAGCGTGCCGGCTCCGGGCTTGAGGACGAAGGTGTTGAGGTCGTACGTCGGCCCGCCGGGTGCGGTGGCGCAGTGCGGGACGACGATGTCCTTGCGCGCGCCCAGCAGGCGCTGGACGAGGTCCGCCGGATAGCCGGTGACATCGACGTCGAGCCACAGCACCCACTCCTCGTCGGCCAGGGCCCGGGTGAGGAGATGGTTGCGCACCTTGGCCAGCACCGACCGGCGTCGGCGCTGGATGCCCTGCTCCCAGCGGGGTCCGGCCAGCTGGAGGCCGAAGTCACGGTGGACGAGGGTCACCCGCCGGAACTCCGCCTCGATGCCGGGCAGGACCTGCCGGAGCAGTTCCGGGGTCGAGTCCCTGCTGTCGCCCTCCAGCAGGCCCAGCGAGATCGCCTCGCGCGGGTAGTCCAGCGTCCGCAGGCGGTCCAGATAGCCGGGCAGGAACGCGGCCGCGTCCTTGAGGGGCGTGAGCACCAGCACCGGGGGCCGCTCGCTCGCCGGTGCCACCACGGGCTCGGGGACCGGCCGCGGCTTCCGCTCGTCCGTGCGCACGGCGCCCGCGGCGGTCTCGGCGTGCGCGATGTCCCCCGGCTCGAGCGGCAGCCGGGTCGCCATGGCGAGCAACTGCTCGGTGTAGGCGCCGGGTTCGGCCCACACCTGGGTCGCCACCTCGAAGTGCTCCGCGAAATGCGACTCGTCGAAGGTGTTGTTCCCGTGGCACACGTAGGTGTACAGGTCGGGCGCGTCCACCGAGACGACCCGGCAGCTTCGGACCAGCTCCTCGGCCACCGGGGTGTCCTCGCCACGGCGCTCGGCCGGATAGCGCGGGAGCCGGTCCTTCGCGCACACCATCGACCCTTCCCAGACCCGCGCGCAGGAGACGGCGAGCTTGCGGCGGGCGGGCCACCACAGCCGCTCACGGGCGAGGAAGCACGCGTCGGCACCGAGCGCGAGGATCGCCGCCATCTGGCTCTCCACCCGCTCCGGGTCATACAGGTCGTCGTCGTCCCACTGGCACACGTACGGCCCGGCGGCCCGGTCCACCGCCTCATTGCGCAGTTCCCCCAAGGTCCGTTCCTCCGGGGGCAGCCGGTGATGGCGGATCCTCGGATCGTCCAGGTCACGGATGTGCTGCTCGAGTGCGTCATCGGTGCCGTCCTCCAGCACGACCAGCTCCAGGTTCGGGTAGGTCTGAGCGGTGAAGCACCTGATCGCGCGGCGTGCCGTCGCCGAACGGTCCTTGGTCACCATCAGGCAGGACACGGTCGGCGCCGACGCGCCCGAGGCCCAACGGCGGCGCTGCGCCTCCAGGTTGAGCAGTCCATCGGCGACCGGTTGCCGCTCCTGGCTCGCCCAGAACGGGAACCGCCTGCCCGCCGAGACCCTCGGCGCGGTCGCGGTGTCGCACGCCCAGCTGCCCGACCAGTGATGCACGGCGTAGGCACGGTCGTAGTCGGCCTCCTGCGGGCCGAACAGCTCCGTCGCGTACGGGCTCACCTCCGGATACAGGGCCTCCGGGCCGACCACCGTGATCGAGTCCGGCTCCGGGGCACTGTCGACCGCTCTGGTGAGGAAGAACGGTCCGGTCGTGTCGAGCGTGCCCGGCAGCTTGTGGGCGCCGACCAGTCGACGGTGCACATGGGCCGCCCAGAAGGGGTGGCCCGGCCGTGACGCGATGAACGCGTTGCCGACGATGCGGGTGAATCCGCGCTGCCGGGCCAGCAACAAGCGCGTGTGCACCTCGGGTTCGCAACCGAGGACGAGTTCGCGCCCGTCAAGGAGATCGGAGACCGGCTTCAGGCACTCGAAATCCAGATCCACGTAGAGGCCGCCGAAATGGTCGAGCAGGAAATAGCGGATCGCGTCGGCCCGCATGATCGGTTCGGGATAGCCGTCGTAGACCGGCAGGAACCACGGATAGTGCTCCTGGAGAAAGGCGCGATTGTCCGCGTCCGTCCACAACCGGTAACCCCAACCGGGGTGGTGCAGCCGCCAGGACTCGGCCCACTTCTGCCATGCCGGAGGGAGGTCGGCGTCTTTCCATGTCTGATGAATCAAGGGGGGAATTGTCTTTTGTGCAGCCATTCGCACAGTATGTCCGCTTGCCCGGCGGGCCGGATATCCGCCGATGCCCGCCGCCGGAGCAATCACCCGAACGGTGGGCTGGGCGCATCGCCGGTGGCGCACGGGCGGTGGCACACGTACTTGATCTCGGCGTTGAATGTCCGACCGGGCGGCCCGGTGACCGCCTCATCAGCCGGGACGACTTGGCCGCCGTTGACGACCGCGACGCCCGCTGTGACCGGGCGCTGATCCTGGACGCCCGGGTCTTTCATTCGCTGAATGCCCTCGGCTGGACCAGTTGGGCTCGAATGGCTCCGTCTTCCACCTGAATGGTCACGTGGACGAGACCTGCGCACCGCTGGAGTGCTAGTGGCCGGGTGGCTCAGATTTCGTTGTCGACTTCCAGCTCGTGAAGCCGCTCTGTGATGTCCTCGGCCCACGACCGTGCCCATCGGCGCAGCTCGGCGGTTGCCTCTTCGTCGAGGCCGTAGGCGGCGAATTCGGTGTCGTCGATCCAGTCGATGCCGGTGAGCCGGGCGAGGGTGTCACGGGCGTGGCGGCGCCCGAGTGTTTCCAGCTCGATGTGGCTCCAGCGGTCCGCTGCGGCTCAGACGTCGATCAGGTCGCTGCGAGCCCGCGGTCGGCCAAGGCGCGCACTTTGGTGCCGACCGCGTCTTCGAGAGAGATCACCAGACCGTGTTCCATCTCCACCGGAGGACGCCAGAGTGCTTCTTTGAGGATGTCGACCTCGCACTCTTCACCACTGCCGCTATCGGTGACGATCAGCCGCGCGGACAGAGGGTCGGCATCCAACCCCCGGACCTGCCAACCGCGTTCTTCCAGCCCGGCGCGTACGGTTGCCGCGATGTTCTCCATCCGCTCCGGATTCTCGGTGGCCAGGTCCAGGTCCTGGCTGAGCCGGTCGACCAGCCCGTGCGCTTGTACGGCGTAGCCGCCGGTGAGGACGAGAGGGTACGGGCCTCCCACGGCGAGCACGTCAGCGAGCAGCCGCCGATGCAGGTCGGTGAGGTTCACGCGGCAGCCGTCGCCTGCTGAGCCAGTTCGGCGAAGGCGCCCTCCCAGGCGTCGCGAATGTCGCGGCTGATCAAGGTGCGGAGGACGGGCCACAGACTGATCAGCAGGTCCTGGTTGAGGTACTGGACCAGGTCGTCGCGCATGCCCTCGGCCAGGACGATCCGGTAGCAGCTCATCCGCAGTCGGGGCTGGTCGAGGTCGAACTGAGTCAGCCCGGACCAGGCCAGGTGCAGCGGCAGCTCGACGGTGCCGTGGGCCGGGCCGACGAGCTCCGAGAGCCGGGCGGGGAGCCGCCGTGCGAACTTGGCGCGGCGGATCTCGGAGACGCTGGGCGTTGATGCCATGCCTCGGTTATCTCGTAACGGCGCCCATCGATGTCAGAGGTACCGAAACCCCCCGACCGGCGGGGAACCGCGGGTCGGGGGCTTACTGGTGTCGGGTTACTTCTTCTTGCCCTGGTTCTTGACCGCCTCGATGGCGGCCTTCGCGGCCTCCGGGTCGAGGTAGGTGCCGCCCGGGTTGGTGGGGCGGAAGTCGGCGTCGAGCTCGTAGGAGAGCGGGATGCCGGTGGGGATGTTGAGGCCCGCGATGTCGGCGTCGGAGACGCCGTCGAGGTGCTTGACCAGGGCGCGCAGGGAGTTGCCGTGGGCGGCGACGAGGACGGTGCGGCCGGAGAGGAGGTCGGGGACGATGGCGTCGTACCAGTACGGGAGCATGCGGACGACGACGTCCTTGAGGCACTCGGTGCGGGGGCGCAGCTCCGGGGGGATGGTGGCGTAGCGCGGGTCGGCGCTCTGGGACCACTCGGCGCCGTCCTCGAGCGGGGGCGGCGGGGTGTCGTACGAGCGGCGCCACAGCATGAACTGCTCCTCGCCGAACTCGGCGAGGGTCTGGGCCTTGTCCTTGCCCTGGAGTGCGCCGTAGTGGCGCTCGTTGAGGCGCCAGCTGCGGGCGACCGGGATCCAGTGGCGGTCGGCGGCTTCCAGGGCGAGCTGCGCGGTGCGGATCGCGCGCTTCTGGACGGAGGTGTGGACCACGTCGGGGAGCAGGCCGGCGTCGCTCAGCAGCTCACCGCCGCGGACTGCCTCCTTCTCGCCCTTTTCGTTGAGGTTCACGTCCACCCAGCCGGTGAACAGGTTCTTCGCGTTCCACTCGCTCTCGCCGTGGCGGAGGAGGATCAGCTTGTACGGTGCGTCGGCCATGCGGTCGAGCCTACTGGACGGGTTCGGGGCGGTCGGTTGACGGACCTGGTCAATTGAGTGGCGGGCGAGGGGCACGCGGTCGTAAGTTGCGGATGCCGCTAGCGCCTCTTACATGGGGGTGTGTGACCGTGGGGGGTGCGCGATGTCCGTCGCCGGGTGGAGATTGGCTGCGAAGGAGAGCGTTTCGGGGTTGCCCCGGGCGTTCTGGTGGTTGTGGACGTCCACGCTGGTGAACCGGCTGGGCGGATTCGTGGCCACCTTTCTTGCCATGTACCTGACCGTGGAGCGCGGCTACTCGGCGACGTTCGCCGGGCTCGTCGGGGCGCTGCACGGGCTGGGCGGGGTGGTGTCGGCGGTGGTCGCGGGGGTGCTCACCGACCGGCTCGGGCGGCGGCCCACGCTGCTGGTGGCGCAGGTGTCGACGGCGGTCACGGTGGCCGTGCTGGGCTTCGTACAGGATCCGGTGGCGATCGCGGCGGTGGCCTGCCTGGTGGGCATGACGACCAACGCGTCGCGGCCCGCGGTGCAGGCGATGATGGCCGACATCGTCGCCCCCGAGGACCGGGTGCGGGCGTTCTCGCTCAACTACTGGGCCATCAACCTGGGCTTCGCGTTCTCCGCGATGGCGGCGGGGCTGATCGCCCGGCACGGCTATCTGACGCTGTTCCTGGCCGACGCGGGGATGACGCTGCTCTGCGCGCTGATCATCTTCGCCAAGCTGCCGGAGTCCCGCCCGGAGGGGGAGAGCGCGGGGCGCGTGGAGGGCGGAAAGGCGGTCGGGCTCGGGACGGTGCTGCGGGACCGGCGGTTCATGGCCCTGGTCGCGCTGACGTACCTGCTCGCGACCCTCTTCCAGCAGGGCTACGTGGCGCTGCCGGTGGCGATGGGCGCGGACGGGCTGTCCAGCGCGGACTTCGGGCTCGCGATCGCGACGAACGGGGTGCTGATCGTCGTCCTCCAGCTCCCGGTCACGCGGTTCATCGAGCACCGGGACCCGGCGCGGCTGCTGGTCGTCGCCGCGCTGCTGATCGGGTACGGCTTCGGGCTGACCGCCTTCGCCGGGTCGGTGGGGATGTACGCGCTGGCCGTGGCCGTCTGGACGCTCGGCGAGATCATCAGCTCGCCGACCCAGATGGGGCTGGTGGTCCGGCTCTCGCCGGTCCACGGACGGGGCCGCTACCAGGGGATGAACGTGCTGGCGTGGTCGCTCGCCTCGCTGACCGCGCCGCTGGCGGGCGGCGCGGTGATCGACCGCTACGGGGCGCCCACGCTGTGGGCGGCGAGCGCGGTGGTGGGCACGGTGGCCGCGGTCGGTTACGCGGTGCTGGGGCGGCGGCTCCGGGCCGACGACCCACCGGAGACCGTGGGGACGAAAGCGGTGGTGGTCGAGGGCGCGGGGGTGGCGGGCTGACCGGCGGGGTCGTACGGGCGCGGTGCGCAGTGCGGGGGTCTGCGCACCGCGCCCGTACGTCACCGCAGCGCGCGCTGCGCCTCGTACAGGTTGCGCGGGTGGACGGCCTCGGGGTGGCCGTAGGACTCGATACGGGAGTGGAGCGGACCGCTGAAGTCCGGTACGTCGATCTGGCCGAACTCCCGGACCTCGCTGATGCCGACCGTCGCGCTGTACGGGGCGACTCCGTCGATCTTCATGCAGCCCGCGCGCTGATTGGTGACGGTGACGTTCCAGTGGGTGAACCGGGCGCCGTACAGCGGGCCCGCCGTCGCGTCGCCGCCGTGCGCGCCGGTGTTGTCCACGGTGATCTGGGTGCGGACGTTGGCGAACGGCATGCCGCGGTGCGTGTCGAAGGTGCCCATCTCCATCCGGCCGCGTGACCAGACGTTGTAGCTGGACAGGCCCTCGACGTTGATGCCGTGCAGCTGCGTCCCGGCGGGCGCGGGCACGGTGGCCCGCGCGAGGACGAAGTCCTCGACCAGGTTGTCGTGCGAGCCCTCGCGGCAGCAGTACGGATGGTGGCTGCCGCGCCCCGAGACGGTGACCCGGCGCAGGGTGCACGCCTTCGCGGCGACGAGCAGGAAGCCGTTGTCGACGTTGTTGACGGTCACGTCGTCCACCCAGCAGTCCCACGCGCACTGGAGCGCGACGCCGTTGTAGCCCTTGTCGAGCAGGTGCTGCGCCTGCGGCGTCTCGACGACGTCGAGGGTGATCCCCTCGACGCCGGAGCCGGTCACCGGGCGGACGAGGGTGGTGAACCGTGGCTTCCAGGCGGGCCGGGCGTCGAGCGGCAGCGGACGGTCCAGGGTCACCCGGCGGCGGCGCCGGTCGACGGCGGTGATGCGGCAGGGCCATTCGTACGGGACGTACGAGGTCAGCTTGGTCTTGTCGGCCCAGGGATACCCGGCGGCGCCCGCCACGTCCCCGGCCATGTGCTGGAGCAGGGAGTGCGCGCCGTCGTCCGCGAGCTGGAACAGCACCCGGTCGCCGCGCCGGAGGGCGGCGGCGCTCTCCACGGGCACGGTCCAGTCGCCGCGCCGGGCGGGGCGGTCGACGGTGGTCAGGGTGCGCCACTCGTCGCGCCGGTTGCCGGTCCAGCCCTCGAACGGCCACGCCTGGGCCCTGATCGCGGCGGTGAGGGAGCGCCAGCGGGCGTCGGGACAGACCCAGATGAGGCCACCGGCCCAGGACCAGGACGACTTGGTGCCGCCGTACCGGCTGCCGTACGGCCCGATCAGCTCGGTGAGGTTGCGGGTCGCGTGCAGCGTGGTCCGCCCGCTGCCCGCGCCGCGCAGCACGACGTTGTCGTAGCCGATGCGGATGATGCCGTCGACGCGGTACGTCCCGGGCGGGACCACCACCGTGCCCCCGCCGCGCCGCCCGACGGCCTCGATGGCGCGGTTGATCGCGGGGGCGGCGTCGGCCGAGCCGTCGGGCCGGGCGCCGTAGCGCCGCACATCGGCGGCGACCGGGTGGCGGGGCAGCTCGGCGCGCCCGCCGCGGAATCCGGCGCGGCCGACGTAGGGGATCTGGGGGTGGCGGTACGGATCGGCGCGGAACTCGCGCCATAACCCCGCCGATGGTCCGGCCGCTGCCGCGGGTGCCGCGCCCAGCACACCCGCCGCGGTGCCCGCGGCCGCCCCCGCCGCCGCGCCGAGGACCGTACGTCTGTCGATTTCCCTGTCCATGAGGCCCACACCTTCCATGGATGTGAACGCCGTTCAGATGAGCGACGGGCGTGAGCATGCCACGGCAACCCTCGGCGCGGAAGGGGGTGGGACGAAGCCGGTCATTCGGACCGGAGAACGGTCACTCGGCGGCGACGTCGCGGGTCAGGTGGGCGAACGCCTCCAGATTGCGGGTGGATTCGCCGCGCGACGTACGCCAGGCGTACTCCTTGCGGATCGCGGTCGCGAAGCCCATCTCCAGCAGGGTGTTGAAGCTGCCGTCCGCGTTCTCCAGCACCGTGCCCAGCAGGCGGTCCAGCTCCTCAGGGGTGACGGCGGCGAGGGGGAGGCGGCCCACCAGGTAGATGTCGCCGAGCTGGTCGATCGCGTAACTCACCCCGTACAGGCGGGTGTTGCGCTCCAGCAACCAGCGGTGGACGGCCTCGTGGTTCTCGTCCGGGTGGCGGACGACGAAGGCGTTGATGGAGAGCGAGTGGCGGCCGACCCGCAGGGAGCAGGTCGTCGACAGCTTGCGCGTGCCGGGGAGCTTGACGACGTACGTGCCGTCCTCCGGGCTCTCCCACTCCAGCTCGGCGTCGTCCAGCGTGCGCTCGATGACGGCGTGGGAGTCGGCCTGGGGGGTGGTGTCAGCCATGGGCCGATCGTAGGCGACGCCGCTCACGCAGCGCGGCCGCGCGGACCGGACGGCGGCAGACCGCGGCGGACCGCGCACCACGGCGGACCGCGGTGTCAGCCATGTCAGCCATGGGCCGCTCGCAGGAGACGCCGCTCGCGCATCGCGTCCGTGTAGACCTCCGCGGTCGCCGCCGCGGCCGTGTCCCAGCCGAAGGACTGGGCGTGGCGGGCGGCGGCCTCGCCCATGCGGGTCGCGCGCCCCGGGTCGTCCGCGAAGGGGCGCAGGGCGCGGGCGTAGTCGGCGGGGTCGTGGCCGTCGACCAGGGTGCCGCTGACCCCGTCCCGTACCGCCACCGGAAGGCCGCCCACCGAGGCCGCGACGACCGGGGTGCCGCAGGCCTGGGCCTCGACCGCGACCAGGCCGAACGACTCGCTGTACGACGGCATCACCAGCACCGACGCCGCCCGGTACCAGTCCGCCAGCTGGTCCTGCGCGACCGGCGGTTGGAAGCGGACGACATCGCCGATGCCCAGGCGCGCCGCGAGCTTGTGCAGCCGCTCGGGCTTCGCGAGGCCGGTGCCGCTCGGCCCGCCCACCACGGGGACCACGATCCGCTCGCGCAGCGACGGCTGCTCCTCCAGGAGGCGGGCGACCGCGTGCAGCAGGATGTCGGGGGCCTTCAGCGGCTGTATGCGGCCCGCGAAGAGGGGTATCAGCGCGTCGGGCGGCAGCCCGAGCCGGGCCCGGGCGGCGGCGCGGCCGTCGGCGGGGCGGAACCGTTCCAGGTTCACCCCGGGGTGGACGACGGCGACCAGATCGCGGTCCGCCTCGTAGTGGCGCACCAGCTCCTCCGCCTCCTCGGCGGTGTTCGCGATGAGCCGGTCGGCGGCGCTGACGATCTGCTGCTCGCCGATGACGCGGGCGGCCGGTTCGGGAGTGTCACCGGCGGCGAGGGCGGCGTTCTTGACCTTGGCCATGGTGTGCATGGCGTGGACGAGCGGCACCCCCCACCGCTCGGCGGCCAGCCAGCCGACGTGGCCGGAGAGCCAGTAGTGGGAGTGGACGAGGTCGTAGTAGCCGGGCCGGTGCCCGGCCCACGCCTGCATCACCCCGTGCGTGAACGCGCACAGCTGCGCCGGAAGCTCCTCCTTGGCCAGCCCCTCGTACGGGCCCGCGTCCACGTGCCGCACGAGCACGCCGGGCGTCAGCTCGACGGTCGGGGGGAGGGTGCCGGTGGTGGCCCGCGTGAAGATCTCCACCTCGATGTCGATGGCGGCGAGGCGGCGGGCCAGCTCGACGATGTACACGTTCATGCCGCCCGCGTCACCGGTGCCCGGCTGGTGCAGGGGCGAGGTGTGCACGCTGAGCATGGCGATCCGCCGGGGACGCCGTAGGTGTGCGAGGCGCCGAAGGCGCTGGTGGGACGGGCCGCCGAAAAGCGTATGGGACCGGCCACGCAGGCCGAGCCGGGACGCGTGCTGGCTCACCGCGCGATACCTCCTTCTTCGGGGCGAGCTTTCTCTCCCTGCTTCCCCTCTGAGGCCACAACACCGGAACCAGCCATTCCCATTTCCGTTTTGCCAAAGTGTGACGTTCGGGATTCGTGCGGGGGTCCCCGGGGAGATCCCCTGGGCGTCGCTGCGTGGTCGGAGCACGGTCACGCAGCGCCTAGGCTGCTCGCCATGTCTGCCCGCGTGCCTCCGCCGATCCGCCCCATCGGATCGGCCACGCGCGGGACCACCAACCCCAACCGGCTGCGGCGCATGGACCGGTGGATCGCCGCCGTCCACGGCACCGCGCTGCGGCGCGCCGAGACGGCGGTGGCCGTCGACCTCGGGTACGGGGCCGCGCCCTGGACCGCCGTGGAACTGCTGCACCGGCTGCGGACCGTACGGCCCGGGGCCCTCGTGGTCGGGGTGGAGATCGACCCGGCGCGGGTCGCCGCCGCGCGGCCGTACGAGCGGGACGGGCTCGCCTTCGCGCACGGCGGGTTCGAGGTGCCGCTGCCGGGCGGGGTGCGGCCCGTGCTCATACGGGCGGCCAATGTGCTGCGGCAGTACGACGAGGACGAGGTCGCCGACGTCTGGCGGCGGCTGTGCGCGCGGCTGGCGCCCGGGGGCGTGCTGGTGGAGGGGACCTGCGACGAGATCGGGCGGCGGCACGTCTGGGTCGCGCTCGGCCCGGCGGGCCCCCGTACGGTCACCTTCGCCGCCCGGCTCGGGTCCCTGGAACGCCCCTCCGACCTGGCCGAACGACTCCCGAAGGCGCTCATCCACCGCAATGTGCCGGGCGAACCGGTGCACACCTTCCTCCGCGACTTCGACCGCGTATGGGCCGCGGCCGCCCCCTACGCGGCGCTGAGCGCCCGCCAGCGGTGGATCCGCAGCGCCCAGGCGCTGCGCGCGGCGGGCTGGCCCCTGACGGACGGTCCCCGGCGCTGGCGGCAGGGCGAGATCACGGTCCGCTGGGAGGCGGTGGCCCCGCGCGGCGGATGATCCGCGCCGCGCATGCGTGATCCGGGCCGCGCATGCGTGATCCGCGCCTGGGGCGCGGGGTTCAGGCCCGGGGGCGCGGGGTTCAGACGCGCGCGCCCGCCTCCAGACCCGCCTCCGCGTCCAGCCCCGCCGCCAGGGCCCGCAGCGCCTTCTCCGACGCGGACCCCTTCTCCGCCGTGTACGTGCACAGCACCTGCCCCGGATCCGCGGGCAGCACGAGCGCCTCGTACGTCACCACCAGGTCCCCCACCTCCGGGTGCCGGTAGCGCTTCGTACCGCGCATCCGCTCCTGCACCGCCTGCGCCTCCCAGCGTCGGCGGAACTCCTCGCTGCGTTCCCGCAGCTCATGGACGACCCGGCACAGCCGCGCGTTGCCCGGGGTACGCCCGATCTCGGCGCGCAGGCTGGCCACCGTGTCATCGGCGACCTCGGACCAGTTCGGGTGCAGCTCCCGCGTCCGGGGGTCGAGGAAGATCAGCAAGGCGCCGTTGCGCTCGTCCTCCGGAAGCACGTCGAAGTCGACGCCGATGCGGCCGCCGAGCCGGTTCCAGGCCAGGACGTCCATGCCCGGGCCGAAGACGAAGGCCGGGATCCTGCCGTCCATCGCCTCCAGCAGCCGAAGGATCTCCGGCCGCACGCGCGGGCGCGGGCCCGCACTCGCGAGGGCGTGCCGCCGCGGCAGGGTGATGTTGCGCAGATACGTGTGCTCGGACGGGGTCAGCCGCAGCGCCCGTGCCAGGCCGTCCACGACGGAGTCCGAGACGGCGGGGGCGCGGCCCTGTTCGATGCGGGTGTAGTAGTCGACGCTGATCCCGGCGCGCTGCGCGACCTCCTCGCGGCGCAGGCCCCGCACCCGGCGCCGGACGACGCCCTCCGGCAGCCCTACCTCGGCGGGGTCGAGCGCGGCGCGCCGCGCCTTGAGGAACGCCTTGATCTCCGGTTCGGAATGGCCCATCGGTCCATTATCCGGGTGGTTCTGGCAGACCCAGGTTGGGTCGGGCCTGGTCCGGTACTCGTCGGATGCGGAGGCTGTGTCCAGTTGCTCCGAACCACCCAGCGGGAGGCATACCCATGAAGCGCAGGATTCTCGGCGGCACCGGCATCTCGGTCAGCGAATACGCCCTGGGCGCGATGATGTTCGGCGCCCATGGGAACCGGGACCACGACGACTCGGTACGGATCATCCACCGCGCCCTCGACGCGGGCATCAACTTCGTCGACACGGCCGACATCTATTCGGCGGGCGAGTCGGAGGAGATCGTCGGCAAGGCCCTCAAGGGCCGCCGTGAGGACGTCGTCCTGGCGACCAAGGCCCATGGCTCCATGGGCGACGACGACAACCACAGCGGCAACTCACGCCGCTGGATCACCCGCGAGATCGAGAACAGCCTGCGCCGCCTCGGCACGGACTACATCGACCTCTACCAGATCCACCGCCCCGACCCGACGACCGACGTCGACGAGACGCTGTCCGTCCTGTCCGACCTGGTCCGGGCGGGCAAGGTGCTGGCCGTCGGCTCGTCCACCTTCCCGGCGGAGCAGATCGTCGAGGCCCAGTGGGTGTCCGAGCGGCGCGGCCACGTCCGGTTCCGCACCGAGCAGCCGCCCTACTCGATCCTGGCGCGGAGCGTGGAGGCGGCCGTGCTGCCGACCGCGCAGAAGTACGGGATGGGCGTGCTGAGCTGGGGCCCGCTCTCGGCGGGCTGGCTCTCGGGCCGCTACACGAAGGCGTCCGACATCGACCTGGCGGGCGGCGGCCGGGCGGCGCTGGAGCAGTTCAAGTTCGACCCGTCGCTGCCGGAGAACGCCCGCAAGCTCGAAGCCGTCGGTGAGCTGAGCAAGCTGGCCTCCGACGCCGGGCTGTCGCTGCCGCACCTGGCCATCGCGTTCGTACGCGCCCACCCCGCCATCACCTCGGTGATCATCGGGCCGCGGACGATGGAGCAGCTGGAGGACCTGCTCGCCGGGTCCGAGGTGGAGCTGAGCGCGGACGTCCTGGACCGGATCGACGAGATCGTGCCGCCGGGCACCGACCTCAACCGGGCGGACAGCTACTACGTGCCCCCGGCGCTCGCCGACAAGGCCCTGCGGCGGCGCTGACGTCCCGGGCCTGGCCCCGGGCTCAGGACTCGTCCAGCGCGGTGAGCAGCGCGTCCACGAGGGTGCGGTCGTGGTCGTAGGTGAGGCGGCTGCGGGCCGCATCCGGGGGCAGCCAGAGCAGCCGGTCGACCTCCCGGTTCGGCACGAACGCCTCGTCGGGGACCGCCTCGGCGGCCCAGTAGCGGACCTCCTTCGGGCGGCCCCTGGCGGCGTAGTGCAGCGTGGGCAGCTCCACGCCGGGCGTGCAGCCGATCCCGGTCTCCTCCACCACCTCGCGCACCGCGCAGTGCAGCGCGTCCTCGCCGCGCTTCAGCTTGCCCTTGGGGTGCGACCAGTCGTCGTAACGGGGCCGATGGACGAGCGCGATCTCCAGCCCGCCGTCCCGCGCGGTGTGCCGCGGGGTGTCCCGCGGGGTCCGGCGCGTGTGCCGCCAGAGCACACAGCCCGCCGCCAGCACGGTCGTCACGTCGTCTCGATCTCGGGATTCACCCTGACCGCTCATCCTGCCGTCTCGCCTCCCCTGGCGTCCGTCGTCAGGAAGCCTGGCCCACGACCCGCCGCCATATCCGGCCGAACGCGAACCGGGCCGCCTCCACCTCGTGCCGCTGGTCCGCGTGCAGCACGCCGAGTGCGTACGCCGTCGCCGGGGCGATCCGCGGCGTACGGGCCGCGGCCGCCGCGGCGGCGGCCGCCTCAGCCGCGTCGCGGTGCCGCTCCAGCGCCTGCCCGGCGGCCTCCAGCCGCGCGGCCTGGGACGGCTCCGCGTCCGTCGCCGCGGGCCTCGCCGCCATCAGGTCCAGCACCTCCAGTGCGTAACGCCGCATCCGCACCAGCCGCCGCACCTGGTGCCAGGGCGCGTCCTGCCGGTCGCTGGCGGGCGGCGAGTCGGCGGCGGGCGTCGCGGCGAGCCCGTGGACCAGCGCCTCCGCGTTGTACGGATGCCCCGCACGGCCCAGCGGAAGCGCCTCCACCGCCTCGATCAGCCGCCGGTTCGCCAACTCGGCGAGCGGCGGCAGCACCTGCTCGGCGGGCCGCCCGGCGGTCGCCTCGTCGAGCGGCACCTCGGAGGCGAGCAGCGCGACGGTGTCGGCGACCGCGTGGAAGCGGGACGAGCCGAGCGCCTGGAGCGCGGCGGTGTGCGCACGCGTCCGGGCCAGGGTGAGCTGACGCTCCAGCAACGCCCCGGCGCGGGCGGCCCCCACGGTCAGCGCCCCGCCCCGGGCCTCCTCCGGATCCCCGGCCCGCTGGTGCGCCGCGGTACGACGCTCCTCCGCACCGCCGCCCCGAACCCGGACCCGCGACGGCTCCGTCCCGCGCGCACGTCCCCCCTCGGCCCCGGTACGCCCACGCCCCGCCCGCGCGGGCGCGTGCCCGGCGGCAGCACCCGCGGCCTCCCGGCCGCCGACAACGGCCCCTCGGCCCGGCGCACCGGCACCGCCGGACGGCTCCGCACCAGCGCCCCCGCCCGGCGCACTCGTGTCCTCGGCACCAGCCACATCCGCGTCACCCACGCCATCGCGCCCGGCCGCGTCCTCGGCCTCCCGCTCGCCCGCGCCAGCACCCTGGCCCGGCGCACCGGCACCGCCCGACGGCTCCGCACCGGCTGCCCTGCCCGGCGCATCCGCGCCCTCGGCCCCGGGCCCGGCCCCGGGCATACCGGCCGCCCCGGCCATGCCCTCCGGTGGGGCGTCGGCGCTCCACTCCTCGTCGCGCTCGTACGGGCGGCGGGGCGGCGCCGTGTGGCCGGGCGCTTCCGCCGCCTCGTCCGGGTCCGGGCCCGGGCCGCCGCCGCGGGGGGCGCGGGGTGAGGGGTCCGGGGTTCCGGTGGCCAGGGAGACGCTGCGGCGGGCGGTGCGGGAGGAGCGGGGGGCGGCGCCCGGGGCGCCGTCGATCCCCGCCGTGACCCCGCCGCGCGCGGTGCGGGCCGCGATGGTGGTGGACCCGGAGGCCCCCACGGCCTCCGGATCCACGCCGGTGGCCGCCGGTTCCCCGGCCGCCGCGTCCCCCGGCGGCGTCCGGTCCGACGGTCCCCCCGTGCCCGAGAGCCGGTGCAGGGCGTCGCGCAGCCGGGCGAGCCGCCCGGCGTACGCGTGCTCCAGCGCCAGCGTGCCCGACAGCCACGCCAGCTCGGCGCGCAGTTGGTCGGACCAGGCGGTGTCGGTGATCGGGCGGTAGACGGAGAGCGCGCCGCTGATCCGGCGCGCGGCGCGGCGCAGCAGGCGGGCGGCCTCGGCCGCCTCCTCGACGTCGGCGCCGCTCTCGCCGTGCAGCCGCAGGCTGCGCAGGAAGTCCCCCGCCTGGGCGTGCAGATACGCCGACAGCACCTCGCCCGCGGTGGCAGGACAAGCAGGGCTGTGTTCGGATGCCGTCGCCACGGGCGGCTCCGCCGCACGCTTCGTCATGTCGTACCCCCCGGGACCCACGGCTGCGGCGGCGGTGCGGGGCGGGGTGCCGGGTGACCCTCCGGCCCCGGTAATCCCGACCAGCGGCAGGTCATGTCGTTGAACCACGCCGTCGCCTCCGGGCGTCTATGAGCATCTCCTGTACGTTCCGCAGCGGCTGTCCGTCCGCGTCCGTCGCATGCCGGGTCCAGCCGCCGTCCGGGCCCAGGTGCCAGGAGGAGGTGGAGTCGGACATGCCGGTCTCCAGCAGCCGGTTGAGCGAGGCGCGGTGGCCGGCGTCGGTGACCCGGACCAGCGCCTCGATGCGGCGGTCCAGATTGCGGTGCATCATGTCGGCGCTGCCGAGCCACACCTCCGGCTCGCCGCCGTTCCCGAACGCGAAGACGCGCGAGTGTTCCAGGAACCGGCCCAGGACGGAGCGGACCCGGATGTTCTCCGAGAGCCCCTCGACGCCCGGCCGCAGGGCGCAGATGCCGCGCACCCAGACGTCGACCGGCACCCCGGCCTGCGACGCCCGGTAGAGGGCGTCGATGACGACCTCGTCCACCATCGAGTTGACCTTGATCCGCACGGAGGCGGGCCGCCCGGCCCGGTGGTGGGTGATCTCCTTGTTGATGCGGGTGACGAGCCCGTCGCGCAGCGACTTGGGGGCGACGAGCAGCCGCCGGTAGTTCTCGCGCCGCGAGTAGCCGCTGAGCCGGTTGAACAGGTCGGAGAGGTCCGCGCCGACCTTGGGGTCGGCGGTGAGCAGCCCCAGGTCCTCGTACAGCCGGGCCGTCTTGGGGTGGTAGTTGCCGGTGCCGACGTGTGCGTAGCGGCGCAGGGTGTCGCCCTCCTGGCGGACCACCAGGGACAGCTTGCAGTGGGTCTTCAGCCCGACCAGGCCGTAGACCACGTGGCAGCCGGCCTCCTCCAGCTTGCGCGCCCACTTGATGTTGGCCTGTTCGTCGAACCGGGCCTTGATCTCGACCAGCACCAGCACCTGCTTGCCGGACTCGGCGGCGTCGATGAGCGCGTCGACGATCGGCGACTTGCCCGACGTCCGGTAGAGCGTCTGCTTGATCGCGAGGACGTCCGGGTCCGCGGCGGCCTGCTCCAGGAACGCCTGGACAGAGGTCGAGAACGAGTCGTACGGGTGGTGCAGCAGCACATCGCGCTCGCGCAGCGCGGCGAAGATGTCGGGCGCGGAGGCGGACTCCACCTCGGCCAGGTCGCGGTGGGTGCCCGCGACGAACTTCGGGTACTTCAGCTCGGGCCGGTCCGAGGCGGCTATGTCGAACAGCGCGGTGAGGTCGAGCGGGCCGGGCAGCGGGTACACCTCGGCGTCGGAGACCTTCAGCTCGCGGACGAGCAGATCGAGGACGTACGGGTCGATCGACTCCTCGACCTCCAGCCGCACCGGGGGCCCGAAGCGGCGCCGCAGCAGCTCCTTCTCCAGGGCCTGGAGCAGGTTCTCCGCGTCGTCCTCCTCGACCTCCAGGTCCTCGTTGCGGGTCACCCGGAACATGTGGTGCGCGAGCACCTCCATGCCGGGGAACAGCTCCTCCAGATGCGCCGCGATCACGTCCTCCAGCGGCACATACCGGTGCGGGGATGCCTCCAGGAACCGCGAGAGCAGCGGCGGAACCTTCACACGGGCGAAGTGGTCGTGGCCGCTGACCGGGTTGCGGACCACCACGGCGAGGTTCAGCGACAGCCCCGAGATGTAGGGGAACGGATGCGCCGGGTCCACCGCGAGCGGGGTCAGCACCGGGAAGATCTGCTGGCGGAACAGGGTGAAGAGGCGGGACTGCTCCTTCTCCGTGAGGTCCGCCCAGCGGATCAGATGGATGCCCTCCTCGGCGAGCGCCGGGGCCACGTCCTGCTGGTAGCAGGCGGCGTGCCGGGCCATGATCTCGCGGGACCTGGTCCAGATCTGCTCCAGCACCTCCCGGGGCTGGAGCCCGGAGGCGGAGCGGGTGGCCACGCCGGTCGCGATGCGCCGCTTCAGACCGGCGACCCGCACCATGAAGAACTCGTCCAGGTTGCTGGCGAAGATCGCGAGGAAGTTCGCCCGTTCCAGCAGCGGGGTCGCCGGATCCTCGGCCAGCTCCAGCACCCGCTCGTTGAACGCCAGCCAGCTGCGCTCACGGTCCAGGAACCGGTTGTGGGGCAGCTCGGTGCCGTCCGGGTCCGTGCCGCCGTCCTCTTCCTCGTACGTATCCGGATCGGCGTCGAGATCGGGATCCAGCGCCCGCACGGGCGGGGAGGCGACCGCGTGCGGACGGTGCGCCGCGATGGACCCGACCGACGGCTGGGGCTGGGGCTGCGGGACGTGGACCGGTGCCTGACCGCTGGACTCGTTCATGACCTCATTGTTCCGCGCCGCGACGACACGCGGCGTGGCGGAAGGCGGCGCGGTAGCGGCACGGAGCCTCCGGTTCGAGGGATGGGGCACAGCGGGCTGCATTCAGTGATGCTTGCAACCGAGATTGAACCGTCGGTAACGGAGACATGGCGTTTGGGAAATCGGGACTCGACCCGCAGGAGTCCCGACCACCCCTCCCGGAGCCTCCGATCCCTCCCGGAAAGCCCCGTCTCTCCCGGCTGGTCCGCCCCTCCCGGGACGCCTTCCCGGGACGCCTTCCCGGGACGCCTTCCCGCGTACTCCTTGCCCTCAGGTCTCGGTTCGATACATCAGATCCGTCTCGTGCGTGACGAACCCGAGCCGGTCGTAGACGGACACGGCGGCGAAATTGTCCGCGTCGACGTACAGCATCGCGGTCGGCAGCCCCTGCGCCGCCAGGTGCCGCAGCCCGATCGCGGTCAGCGCCCGGCCAAGACCGCCGCCCTGCGCGTCCGGCCGCACCCCCACCACGTACACCTCGCCCAGCCGCTCTTCGGCGTGCACCTTCGTCCAGTGGAAGCCGACGATCTCGCCCGCGCGCTCGGCCAGGAAGAACCCGGCGGAGTCGAACCACGCCTCGCCCTTGCGGTCGTCCAGGTCGCGCTGGGTGAGCGAGCCCTGCTCGGGGTGGTGGGCGAAGGCGGCGGCGTTCGCGGCGAGCCACGCCTCGTCGTCCTCACCGGGCCGGAAGGTCCGTACGGTCACGCCCTCCGGAAGCGTCGGCTCCGGGATGCCCAGCTCGTCCGGCGGGCCCAGCGGACGCCGCATCTGCCGCAGCTCGCGGAACAGGGTCAGCCCCAGCACCTGCGCCAGGTGCCGCGCCGAGGCGTGCCCGCCGTGCGCCCACACCCGCAGCCGCTTCCCGGACTCCTTCAGCAGCGTCACGCCCAGCGCCCGGCCGTGCCCCCGGCCGCGGTGCGCCGGACGCACCACCAGCTCGGCGGCCGGGGCCTCCACCGGGTCGGTGTCCTCCAGCTGCGCGTAGCCGACCAGCTCCCCGCTGGGCTCGCGCAGCACCAGGTGGCGCACCCCCTCCCGGCGCCCCCGCAGCTGCAACCGCCCCTGCTCGGAGACCGCCTGCTGCCCGTCGGCGCGCGCGGACTCGGCGATCAGCCGCAGCACGTCCTCCACCACTGCGGGCGCCAGTTCGTCCAGCACCTCGATCCGGCGGGCCCCGGCCGTCTCGTTCACCACGTCATCCATGGGACCGAGCGTACGTCCGCCCCCTTCCCCGGCAAGCCGCCGGACTCCTCGCCCCCGGCGCGGGTCACCCGGTTGACGACCGGCAACCAGCTCGTAACCTCCATCCCCCTGCCCCGCTACGCGCGTTGACCGTAAGCTGCCGCCCACCACTCACCACGGGGCACACAAGGGGACGACATGTCAGCGAGACCTCAACGGCGCGGAGCGGCACGCCGGTTGGCCACCGGAGTCGCGGTGCTGGCCACCGCCGCCGGGGTGCTGTCCGCCGCGAACCCGGCGGGGGCCGACGCCAAGGGGACCGACGCCCAGCGGCACCGGCCCGGCCGCACCGTCGACGTACAGCTGCTGTCCTTCAACGACCTGCACGGAAACCTGGAGCCCCCGCAGGGCTCCTCCGGCACCGTCACCGAAACCCAGCCGGACGGCACCACGAAGGCCATCCCGGCCGGTGGCGCCGAATACCTCGCCACCGCGCTCCGCCAGGCCCGCAAGGGCCACGAGTACTCCGTCACCGCCGCCGGCGGCGACATGATCGGCGCGAGCCCGCTGATGTCCGGCCTCTTCCACGACGAGCCGACCGTCGAAGCCCTCAACAAGCTCGACCTCGACGTCACCTCCGTCGGCAACCACGAGTTCGACGAGGGGCGCGCGGAGCTGACCCGCATGCAGAAGGGCGGCTGTCACCCCAAGGAGGGCTGCTACGAGAAGGGCAAGACCTTCAAGGGCGCCGACTTCCCGTACCTGGCCGCCAACGTCACCGACGACAAGTCCGGCAAGCCCATCCTCAAGCCGTACACCGTCTGGCGCCACAAGGGCGTGAAGGTCGGCTTCATCGGCGTCACCCTGGAGGGCACCCCCGACGTCGTCACCGCGGACGGCGTCAAGGGCCTGAAGTTCCACGACGAGGTCGAGACGATCAACAAGTACGCCAAGGAGCTCCAGCGCAAGGGCGTGAAGTCGATCGTCGCCCTCGTCCACGAGGGCGGAGCGCCCGCCTCCGCCGCGTACAACGACGACTGCGACAACGGCGGCGCGGGCAAGGGCATCTCCGGACCCGTAGTGGACATCGCCAAGAACGTCACCCCGAAGGTCGACGCCCTGGTCACCGGCCACACCCACGCGGCCTACGCGTGCACGATCCCGGACCCCTCCGGCACCCCGCGCACCGTCACCTCCGCCGCCTCCTTCGGCCGCCTCTACACCGACACCACCCTCACCTACGACCGCCGCACGAACGACATCGTGCGCACCACGGTGAAGGGCGCCCACGCGGCGAACCACGTGGTCGACCGCGACCGGCCCAAGGCCGCCGACATGACCTCGCTCATCGGCCGCTGGAACAAGCTCGCCGCCCCCATCGCGGGCAGGCCCGTCGGCTATGTCTCCGCCGACATCAACGGCCGCGGCTCGGGCGCGTACGAATCCCCGCTGGGCGACGTCATCACCGACGCCCAGCTCGAAGCGCTCGCCCCGGACGACAAGGGCGGCGCGCAGATCGCCCTCATGAACCCCGGCGGCATCCGCTCCGACCTCGCCTACAAGGCGTCCGGCAGCGAGGGCGACGGGGTCGTGACGTACGGCGAGGCGTTCACCGTGCAGCCCTTCACCAACATGATGAACGTCATCGACCTGACCGGGGCCCAGCTCATCACCGCGCTCCAGCAGCAGGTCAGCGGCTCCAACGAGGCATCCCCCAAGATCCTCCAGGTCTCGAAGGGCCTGACCTACACCCTCGATCTGACCAAGTCCGGCAAGGACCGGATCGTCACCGACACGGTGAAGCTGAACGGTGAGCCCATCGACCCCGCCAAGACCTACCGCGTCGCGATGAACGAATTCCTCGCGGGCGGCGGCGACGGCTTCCCCGCCTTCAAGGACGGCAAGAACAAGCTCGTCGGTGCCTCCGACCTGGAGGCGCTCAACGCCTACCTGGGCGCGCACTCGTCGGCGTCCACGCCCCTGAACCCGCCGAAGGCGGACCGCATCACCATCGTGAAGTGACCGCGTGAAGTGACCGCACCTGCGGCCCGGCCCGGCTTACGGACCGGGCCGCAGGCGTGTCTCAGCCCAGCATCTCCTCGATCAGGTCCGCGGCCCGCTCCGTGCCGCCCTCGGCCCGCACCTGGTCACGCAGGTCGGCGGCCCGCCGGGCCACCTCCCCGTCCGTGGTCAGGTCGAGCAGCGCGGCGCGCAGCACCTCGGCGATCGCGTCCGCCGTGTCGACGCGGCGGGCCACGCCGAGTTCGACGAGCCGGTCGGCGTTCACCGGCTGCTCGGCCCCCTGCGGTACGGCGATCATGGGCAGCCCGCAGTACAGGCCCTCGCCGCTGCTGCCCATCCCCGCGTGGGTGACGAACGCGTCGGCCTGCTTCAGGATCGACAGCTGCGGCACCCACCGGTGGACCTCGACGTTGGCCGGGACGTGCCCCAGCTCCTCCGGGTCGACGTAACGGCCGATCTGGAGCACGACGTGCCACCCGGGCAGATCGCCGAAGGCGGACAGGCACTCCCGGTAGAAGCCGGGCTGCCGGGTGTAGGCCGACCCCAGGGAGACCAGCAGCACCTTCCCGGCACCCGCGGGACGTTCCCACCAGCCCTGGTCGGAGCGGTCGCCGAGACACGGCCCGACGAACGTCACCACCTCCTCGTTCACCCGGTCCGCGTTCGGCTGCATGGCCCGGGGGATCACCGCGATCGCCCGCCCGGGCGGGCCGCAGAAGGCGTTCACGTCGGTGGTCGTCGCCCCGCAACCGGCCAGCCACGCGGCGAACTTCGCGTGGTACGCGTCGGCCCCGGGCAACGCCATGAGGTGCGCCGCGACCTCCTGTTCGTAGCCCTCCCAGCCGACGAAGGACGGCGAGAGCTGCACCGCCGGACGCCCCTGCGCCTCGGCGAGTGCCCGCCCGGCGTACCCGCCGATGTCGTACAGGTAGAGGTCGGCGGGGTCGTCGTCGTACGCGGCGCGCAGCTGCGGCAGCGCCTGGATCGCGTCGTCCAGGAAGACGGTCATCGCGGCGATGGGGTCCTCGGGCCAGTCGTTGTCGGCGACGGGCAGGGTCGAGCCGTACGGCACCAGTGCGGCACCGGTCGGCTTGATGACGTCCGCCAGGTACGAGTCGTTGGCGTACGTCACGCGGTGGCCGCGCGTCACCAGCTCCCGGATGAGCTCCAGGCTGGGGAGCGTATGGCTGATGGCGGGAATGCCGACCATCGCGATATGGGCACGGCGACGGGACATGAGAGATCACTCGATTCAGGTCTACGGCGAATGGGACACGACGAACCAGCGCAGCGGCGATCTCACCGGTGCGCTGGAGAGGGCGGCGTGTCAGCCGTAGATCTGAAGAAACGAGTCCATGCGGGTACGGTACCCCGGCCGTTCCCGCCGCCGCCTCCCCTTTTCGCGCCCCCGCCCGGGCCGAACTCAGCCCGCCATAAGCGACCCCTCAGCGGCGGGCCATAGGGTCAGCCCTGCGACGGGCCGCCCGTTCTCCCCCCTCTCCCGGCGGGCCGTCGCCCTCAAACCGCCCCGGGAAATGCCGCGGCCCTTTCCCCGCCCCGGCACCGGCCGCCCTCCGCATTTCGTGCACCGAATCTTTCAAGACGGAATGCGCGGCATTTCCGCCACCGCCCTCCGGTCGGCGGTCCGACCGCCACGCCGCGGGAATCGCCACGGGCCCGCAGCGGCCCGAGAAGGCCCGTAGAGGGCCGCGGGCGTGCCAGGACGACGAAAGGGGCCGCTGGACCGTCCGAAACGGTCCAGCGGCCCCTCAGCCGCTCACAAGGTGACGCTTATGCGTCCTTGCTCAGGTTCGGGCCTCCGCCGGCGGCGGACTCGATCGGCGGGGTGTCCGGCAGCGCCGACTTCTCCTCGCCGCGGAAGGTGAACTTCTTCTCCTCACCCTCGCCCTCGGTGTCCACGACCACGATGTGGCCCGGACGCAGCTCGCCGAAGAGAATCTTCTCCGACAGCACGTCCTCGATTTCCCGCTGAATGGTCCGGCGCAGCGGCCGGGCACCCAGCACGGGGTCGTAGCCCCGCTTGGCGAGCAGCTTCTTGGCGTCGCCGCTGAGCTCGATGCCCATGTCGCGGTCCTTGAGCCGCTCGTCCACCTTGGTGATCATGAGGTCGACGATCTGGATGATGTCTTCCTCGGTGAGCTGGTGGAAGACGACGGTGTCGTCGACACGGTTCAGGAACTCGGGGCGGAAGTGCTGCTTCAGCTCCTCGTTGACCTTGGCCTTCATCCGCTCGTAGCCGGTCTTCACATCGCCCTGGGCGGCGAAGCCCAGGTTGAAGCCCTTGGAGATGTCCCGGGTGCCGAGGTTGGTGGTCATGATGATCACCGTGTTCTTGAAGTCCACGACCCGGCCCTGGGAGTCGGTCAGCCGACCGTCCTCCAGGATCTGGAGCAGCGAGTTGAAGATGTCCGGGTGGGCCTTCTCGACCTCGTCGAAGAGGACCACGGAGAACGGCTTGCGGCGCACCTTCTCGGTGAGCTGGCCGCCCTCCTCGTAGCCCACGTATCCGGGCGGGGAGCCGAAGAGCCGCGAGACGGTGTGCTTCTCGCTGAACTCCGACATGTCGAGCGAGATCATCGCGTCCTCGTCGCCGAAGAGGAACTCGGCGAGAGTCTTGCTCAGCTCGGTCTTACCGACACCGGACGGGCCCGCGAAGATGAAGGAGCCGCCGGGGCGCTTGGGGTCCTTGAGGCCCGCACGCGTACGCCGGATGGCCTGCGAGAGCGCCTTGATGGCGTCCTTCTGGCCGATGACGCGCTTGTGCAGCTCGTCCTCCATGCGCAGCAGCCGGGAGGACTCCTCCTCGGTGAGCTTGAAGACCGGGATGCCGGTGGCCGTGGCCAGGACCTCGGCGATCAGCTCCTCGTCGACCTCGGCGACGACGTCCATGTCGCCGGCCTTCCACTCCTTCTCCCGCTTCGCCTTCGCGGCCAGGAGCTGCTTCTCCTTGTCGCGCAGGCCCGCGGCCATCTCGAAGTCCTGCGAGTCGATCGCGGACTCCTTCTCCCGGCGCACGTCGGCGATCTTCTCGTCGAACTCGCGCAGGTCCGGCGGCGCGGTCATCCGGCGGATCCGCATCCGGGAACCGGCCTCGTCGATCAGGTCGATCGCCTTGTCCGGCAGGAAGCGGTCCGAGATGTAGCGGTCGGCCAGGGTGGCGGCCGCGACCAGGGCCGAGTCCGTGATCGAGACGCGGTGGTGCGCCTCGTAGCGGTCCCGCAGGCCCTTCAGGATCTCGATGGTGTGCGGCAGCGACGGCTCGGCGACCTGGATGGGCTGGAAGCGGCGCTCCAGGGCCGCGTCCTTCTCCAGGTACTTCCGGTACTCGTCGAGCGTCGTCGCGCCGATGGTCTGAAGCTCGCCCCGCGCCAGCATCGGCTTGAGGATGCTCGCGGCATCGATCGCGCCCTCGGCGGCACCCGCACCCACCAGGGTGTGGAGCTCGTCGATGAACAGGATGATGTCGCCGCGGGTGCGGATCTCCTTGAGGACCTTCTTCAGGCGCTCCTCGAAGTCACCGCGGTAGCGGGAGCCGGCGACCAGGGCACCCAGGTCCAGGGTGTAGAGGTGCTTGTCCTTGAGCGTCTCGGGCACCTCGCCCTTGACGATGGCCTGGGCCAGTCCCTCGACGACCGCCGTCTTACCGACGCCGGGCTCGCCGATGAGGACCGGGTTGTTCTTGGTGCGGCGCGAAAGCACCTGCATGACCCGCTCGATCTCCTTCTCGCGCCCGATGACCGGGTCGAGCTTGGATTCGCGGGCGGCCTGCGTGAGGTTGCGGCCGAACTGGTCCAGGACGAGCGAGGTGGAGGGAGTGCCCTCCGCCGGGCCGCCGGCGGTGGCGGCCTCCTTGCCCTGGTAGCCGGAGAGCAGCTGGATGACCTGCTGCCGCACCCGGTTCAGATCGGCGCCCAGCTTCACGAGGACCTGGGCGGCGACGCCCTCGCCCTCGCGGATCAGGCCGAGCAGGATGTGCTCCGTGCCGATGTAGTTGTGGCCGAGCTGAAGGGCCTCGCGGAGCGACAGCTCCAGGACCTTCTTGGCACGGGGGGTGAAGGGGATGTGCCCGGACGGGGCCTGCTGGCCCTGACCGATGATCTCCTCCACCTGCTGGCGGACCGCCTCGAGCGAAATCCCGAGGCTCTCCAGGGCCTTAGCGGCGACACCCTCACCCTCGTGGATCAGGCCCAGGAGAATGTGTTCGGTGCCGATGTAGTTGTGGTTGAGCATCCGGGCTTCTTCCTGAGCCAGGACGACAACCCGCCGCGCGCGGTCGGTGAACCTCTCGAACATCGTTAATCGCTCCTCAGAGCGGTCAGAAAGATCGGGGACGATCCCCTCCCTGTCCTTCCGCATGCTAGTCCCGCAACCCGGGACAGCTCATTCCAACTGCCGACAACCGTCCGGATCGGCCCCACTCTCACAGGGCGCACAGCAGATGGCCTCCTGCCCGAACAGCCGACAACTGCTCCAACCCGATGGTGCGAGACGATGTTCCCGCAGGCCAGGCATATACGCCCACCGCCAGTACGCCGATGGCGAACGCCCCTTTCTCCCGACACGCGGACCGCCCCTCCCACTAGGGATGTCTTACCCGCAAGCACGGACACTCCATGCCGGGCGGGCCGGTTCCCTCCGCTACGGGCGAACAACCTTGCGCCAGTTCACCGCCCCTGCACGCCCCCATCCGATCACGCCGTGCGGTTGCCCGCCTACGAGACGTAACCTTCGGGGAGGGAGACAGTTTCTCTGGGCATGATCCCCACCGTCACGGCGCCGTCCGGCCGCTCACAGGACCGCCCGGCCCCCGGACCGTGCTCACCGGCACAGGGCGCACCGGGGTGCGCGCGGTGGTACGAACGGGGGCTGAACTGGCCGACGACCGGCAGCGGTCCCGTCGAGCTGCTCACGGGGGTGGCATTCGACGTACTGGAGCTGCCGGTCGTCGCCGGTTTCGCGCTGCTGCGGCGCGTACCGCGGACCGGTCCGGTCGCGGTGGAGGGCCCCTGGATGCGGCTGCTGGTGGCCGCGGGCAGCGCCGACGAGCTGCCGGGGCTGCTCGACTGGCTGGAGTGGGGCGGGGTTCCGCTGGACCTGACCGCACTCGGCGCCGGCGGCCGGATCACCGCTCCGTGCCCCTCCGCCGCATGGCCTCCGCCCGGGGAACCCGGGGCCGGGACGCCCGCTGAACGGTGCCCGCAGGAGGCCGCCGTATGGCTGCGGCCTCCCGAGCCGGGGGGCGGGGTGGAGCCGACGCTGCCGGTGACAGGCTTCGGGGGCGATGGGGGCGCCCCCGACCTCGTGCGGCTCGTGGGTGCGGCGGCCACGGAGTGCCACCGAGCCCGGTTGCTGCGCGCCCGGCCACTGCCCAGGCAGCGGCGAGCCGGGGAAGGGTGACGTGCTCAGCCGTTGGCCTTCTCGTACGCCTCACGAACGGTCGCCGGAACACGGCCGCGGTCATTGACCTCGTAGCCGTTCTCCTTGGCCCAGGCGCGAATCTTCGCGGTGTCCTGGCTGCCGCCCGACGCCGCGCGCGCCTTTCCACGGCCACCGGAAGCCCGGCCGCCGGTGCGACGGCCGCCCTTGGTGAACGGCTCCAGGGCATCCCGGAGCTTGTCCGCGTTGGCGGTGTTGAGGTCGATCTCGTAGCTCTTGCCGTCCAGCGCGAACGTCACGGTCTCGTCCGCCTCGCCGCCGTCGAGGTCGTCGACAAGAAGGACCTGAACCTTCTGTGCCATGGGGTTCCTTTCAGGGAAAACGGGGGGCTCGGGGCGCGGCGTTAGCCGCTGATGTCTCACCCCCCAGGTAATTACACTACGGGAGAATAGGAAACCGCTTTTCCCGGAAAAACACAAACCCTCCGGGAAGGTTCGACCGATCGACCATGCGGGAAGGCTGATGGAACCCACTGTTCCGGAGCTATGTGATAGGGGCGCGATTCGGACATAGGGACCGCGATCACAGTTGCAGAAGCATCCGGCTGTTGCCAAGGGTGTTCGGCTTCACCCGTTCGAGACCGAGGAACTCGGCGACGCCCTCGTCATAGGAACGCAGCAGCTCGCTGTAGACATCCCCGTCGACCGGCGTCTCGCCGATCTCCACGAAGCCGTGCTTGGTGAAGAAGTCGACTTCGAAGGTGAGGCAGAAAATGCGCCGGACGCCGAGCCAGCGCGCCGTCTGCAACAGCTTGTCGAGCACCAGGTGGCCTACACCACTCCCCTTGTGAGCGGGATCCACCGCGAGAGTACGAACCTCCGCGAGGTCTTCCCACATGACGTGGAGTGCGCCGCAGCCAATGAGCTCAGCGTCCTCGTCCCGCTCCGCGACCCAGAACTCCTGGATGTCCTCGTAAAGGGTCACCGTGGCTTTGTCGAGCAGGATGCGATCGCTCACGTAGGAGTCGATGAGCCGGCGCACGGCTCGTACATCGCTGGTCCGGGCTCGGCGGACGGTGACTACTTTTGATAGTGCAGAGGACATGGCCGGACGCTATCGCCCCGGCTCATCGCCCCGACTCACCGGGGCTCTCTCCCGGCTCACCGAGTTGTGCGACGCGCATGGCATCCCGCAGTGCATCTCGCTGCTCTTCGGACATCATCCCGAAGAACGCGACGAGGGCGGCCGCCGGGTTGTCACTGGTTGACCACGCTTCGTTCATCAGTGCGGCCGAGTAGGCGGCCCTGGTGGAGACCGCGGCATATCGATAGGCGCGGCCTTGGACCTCCCTGCGGAGCCAGCCCTTGTGATGGAGGTTGTCCATTACGGTCATGACCGTCGTGTAGGCGATCGAGCGTTCTCGCTGAAGGTCTTCCAGGACTTCTCGGACCGTGACCGGGCGGTTCCACTTCCACACCCGCGTCATGACCGCGTCTTCCAGCTCTCCCAATGGCCGAGGCACACGTGAATAATAGTGGGAGATGTACCGAATGTCGGGGGATGTGCGCGGCGAATGGCCGCACGCCCCGGGATGCGGAGGCATCCCGGGGCGTGGCGGTTGGTGCGGGGGGCGTCAGGACGCGTCGCGGCCCGGCGCGTTGCCGGCCGACGCCGTGCGGTCCGCCTCGGCGCGGGCGAGCGCCGCGTCCACGAGGTGGTCCTCCTTCGCCTTGTTGGCGCCACCCTGGCTCTTGATCATCGTCACGATCAGAAAGGTGAAGGCCACGGCCATCACCAGGGGCGGCACCAGCGCGGAGACGTAATCCATGGCAATCGGCCTCCTTTTGCTCGATGCCCCCAGATTACGCGGCGCCCGCGTCGGCCCCCGCGCCGGGCCCGACGCCTGGCCGCACGCCGGAGCCGACGCCGGGCCGCACGCCGGGGCCGAGCCGGGACTCGTGCTCCGGCGGCGGGGAGGGACGGCGGCGCTTGGGCGGGAAGACCTCGGCGGGCGTCGGCACCGGCCGCTGCGGGCGGCCGGTGCCACGCCCCGGCTCACGCCGCTTCGGCTCCTCCCGGTCGCCGCGGTCGGGAGCGGGGGTGGGCTTCTTGCGCGGCTCCCGCTTCGGCTCGTCGTCCTTCAGCACCGGCCCGGCCGGGCCCCCTTCCGGCCCGGCCGACCCCCTTCCGGTTCCGACGCCGCCCGGCAGGGCGCGCAGCCGGGCCTCCACGGGGCGGGGACGCGGCGGCTCGGCGGCCACGGCGCGCGTCGCGAGCCGGGCGCGTACGCAGCGCTCGGCGAGGCGCTCGCAGTGGCTCAGCAGCGCGCGGCGGCGCGCGGCCTCGCCGTCCGAGGCAGTGGCCCGGCACAGCGTGCGGAGCGCGGCCAGGTCCTCCGGGAGCGGCTCGTAACCGGCCGCCAGGGCGCCCTCGAGCTGCTCCAGATAGCCGACGGCGGCGCCGGGGAGAGCGGCGCGGTAGCGGGCCAGCTCGTCGAGCAGGAACGCTCGCAGCCGCCCGCCCTCGCGGACCGCCTCGTCCACGGCCTCGGCGAGCCGGAAACAGTCCTGGACCTCCTCCGCCCGGTCCGGGCCGAGAGGGCCGGGGGGAGTGACGGGTTCGGGTTGAAGGGCGATGGCGAGGGCGCGTCGGAGCACACGCAGCTCATCCGCACTGAACGCCATTCCGCCGCGGGATCCATAGGGCGTGGGCATGGGAGGACTTTAAGTGCTAAGCGGACAAATTTCGCTGAGCGGCGGGCGGTGCGGCGCGTTGCGGGGGCGGCCATTCGGCGGTGGGAGCCGGGGCGCGGCCGCCTCCGCGCCGGAGCGCCCGTCCGGCGCCCATCGGGCACCCATCCGGCGCCCATCCGGTGCCCGGACAGGGCGTCTCCGGGCGGGGGCGGGCAGCGGCCGGGCGGGTTCCGCTTGTCGATCCCGAATTCGGCGGGACGGCATTCCTCGACTGCGCCTCGGCACTCGGTGGAGTGCCCTCATCGGCGCCCTGCCGAATGAACAGCGCGATGAACAGCGCGCGGAATTCGTTTCGTAATGCCGCCAATACCGCTGAGTTCGCAGGTGAACGGTGATTTCGGCGCGATCGGGCGCCGATCGGCGCTGTTCAGTCCGATCAGCGCCGATCAGCCGGATCAGCGCTGTTCAGCTCCGTTCAGCTCCGTTCAGCCGCGCTGGACGTTGCGCTCGTAGACCAGCCGCAGGCCGATCAGGGTGAGCCAGGGCTCGTGCTCGTCGATCACCGAGGCCTCGCCCAGCACCATCGGGGCCAGCCCGCCGGTGGCGATCACCGTCACGTCTTCGGGGTCCTGGGCCAGCTCACGCGCCATGCGCCGGACGATCCCGTCGACCTGGCCCGCGAAGCCGTACAGGATGCCGGACTGCATGGCCTCCACGGTGTTCTTGCCGATCACGCTGCGCGGGCGGGCCAGCTCGATCTTGCGCAGCTGCGCACCGCGCACGCCCAGCGCCTCGACCGAGATCTCGATTCCGGGCGCGATCACGCCGCCCACGTACTCGCCGCGCGAGCTGACCGCGTCGAAGGTGGTCGCGGTGCCGAAGTCGACGACCACGCACGGGCCCTCGTACAGCTCGACTGCCGCCAGCGCGTTGATGATCCGGTCGGCGCCGACCTCCTTCGGGTTGTCCATCAGGATCGGCACGCCGGTCTTCACGCCCGGCTCGACCAGGACGGACGGCACGTCGCCGTAGTAGCGGCGGGTGACCTCGCGCAGCTCGTGCAGGACGGAGGGGACGGTGGAGCAGATCGAGATGCCCTCGATGCCGTCGCCCAGCTCCTCGCCGAGCAGCGGATGCATCCCCATCAGGCCCTGGAGCAGGACGGCCAGTTCGTCGGCGGTACGGCGGGCGTCGGTGGAGATCCGCCAGTGCTCGACGATCTCCTCGCCGTCGAAGAGGCCCAGGACGGTATGTGTGTTTCCCACGTCGATGGTCAGCAGCATGGGCTACACCGCTTCCGGTCGGGCTCACGGCAGGGGGCGAGTTCTGGGGTGGTGGGCGGGGCGACGGGCGGGCGCGTGTTTCCCACGTCGATGGTCAGCAGCATCGCCAGTTCACCCCGTCTCGCGCAGGTCCAGGCCGATGTCCAGGATCGGGGACGAGTGGGTGAGCGCGCCGACCGCCAGGTAGTCGACGCCCGTCTCGGCGTACGTACGGGCGTTGGCCAGCGTCAGACGGCCCGAGGACTCCAGCGCGGCCCGGCCCGCGACCAGGTCGACCGCCTCGCGGGTGCGCTCCGGGGTGAAGTTGTCCAGCAGGATCAGATCCGCGCCCGCCTCCAGGACCGGCGGGATCTGGTCCAGGGTGTCGACCTCCACCTCGATCGGCAGGTCCGGGAACTCGGCCCGTACGGCGCTGAACGCCTGCGCCACGCCGCCCGCCGCGACCACGTGGTTGTCCTTGACGAGCGCCGCGTCCGACAGCGACATGCGGTGGTTGACGCCGCCGCCGCAGCGCACCGCGTACTTCTCCAGCGCACGCAGCCCCGGCGTCGTCTTGCGGGTGTCGCGGACGCTCGCCTTCGTGCCCTCCAGGGCGTCGGCCCAGGCGCGGGTCGCGGTCGCGATGCCGGAGAGTCGGCACAGCAGGTTGAGCGCGCTGCGCTCGCCGGTGAGCAGGTCGCGGGTCCGGGTGCGGACGCTCAGCAGCTTCTGGCCGGGCTCGACCCGGTCGCCGTCCTCCACGTGCCGCTCGACCTCGAACTCGTCCGTGCAGACGACGGACAGGATCGCCTCGGCGATCCGCAGCCCGGCCACGGTGCCCGCCTCACGGGCGGTGAAGTCGCCGGTGGCGAAGGCGTCCTCGGGGACGGTGGCGACCGTCGTCACGTCCACGCCCTGGTCGAGGTCCTCCTCGATCGCCATGTGCGCGATGTCCTCGACCTGTACGGGGTCGAGCCCGGCCGCGGCCAGCAGCCGGGCCAGGTCGGGGTCGAGGCCGCACTCCATCGGGTCGAGCCCGTACGCGCCGTCGTCGGCGCCGCTGCCGCAGCCGCAGGCGCTGCCGCAGCCGCCGCCCTCGCCGCCGCCCGGGACGCCGATCTGGAGCAGCGGAAGGGCCGCGGGCTGGGGCGGGCTCTGCTGGCGGTCGTCGGAGGTGCTGCTCACGGGTGGGACTCCGTCTCGGGTCGGGTGGTGGGTGAGGGGAACGCCGCGGAGTCCGTCGTACGGACGTCGAGCGAGCCGTCGGGGCCGAGCGTGACCAGGAGATGCCGCTGCCACGCCGCGTCGTCCCGGTCGGGGCGGTCCTCCCGCCAGTGGCAGCCGCGGGTCTCCTCGCGCCGGAGCGCGGCGGCCACCAGGACCCGGGCGACGAGGAGGAGGTTCGTCGCCTCCCAGGTCTCGACGCCGGGCTCGGCCGTCTTGCCGTCGCGGTGCAGCGTCTCGACGGCGTCCTCCTGGACGCGGTCCAGCTGCCCGGCGGCCCGGGCGAGGCTTTCGGCGGAGCGGAGGACACCGGCGCCGGTGGTCATGATGCGCTGGACGGCGTACCGGGCCTCGGGGGCGAGCAGGGCCCCTCCCCCGCCCCGGGCCGACGCGCCGGTGGCCGCGCCCCGCGGTGCGGGCTCCGGCGCGGGACCCGGTGTGGGACCCGGTATCGGGCCCGGTATGGAGGGCCGTTCGGCGATGTCCGCCGCGATGCGCTCGGCGAAGACCAGGCCCTCCAGCAGCGAGTTGGACGCCAGTCGGTTCGCGCCGTGCACTCCCGTGCAGGCCGTCTCCCCGCACGCGTACAGCCCCGGCACCGTCGTACGCCCCCGCAGGTCCGTCCACACCCCGCCGCTGGCGTAGTGCGCGGCGGGGGCCACCGGGATCGGCTGGGTGACCGGGTCGATGCCGTGGGCCCGGCAGGCGGCCAGGATCGTCGGGAAGCGGTGCTCCCACATCCGGGCGCCGAAGTGGCGGGCGTCCAGGTACATGTGCTCGGCGCCCTGCTCCCGCATCCGCCGCATGATGCCCTTGGCGACGATGTCGCGGGGCGCCAGCTCGGCCAGCTCGTGCTGCCCCACCATGAAGCGCACCCCGTCCGCGTCCACGAGATGGGCGCCCTCGCCCCGCACCGCCTCGGAGACCAGCGGCTGCTGCCCCTCGGCCTCCGGGCCGAGCCACAGCACCGTGGGGTGGAACTGGACGAACTCCAGGTCGCTCACCTCCGCCCCGGCGCGCAGCGCGAGGGCGACGCCGTCGCCCGTGGAGACGGCGGGGTTGGTGGTCGCGGAGAAGACCTGGCCCATGCCGCCCGTCGCGAGGACGACCGCGCCCGCGTGCACCGCGCCCACCCCGTCGCGCGCGCCCTCGCCCATGACGTGCAGGGTGACGCCCGCGGCGCGGCCGGAGGCGTCCTTGAGGAGGTCGAGCACGAGCGCGTTCTCGACGGTGTCGATCCCGGCCGCGCGCACCGCGTCGACCAGGGCGCGGGAGATCTCCGCGCCGGTCGCGTCGCCGCCCGCGTGGGCGATGCGGCTGCGGTGGTGGCCGCCCTCGCGGGTCAGCAGGATCTCGCCGGTGTCGTCGTCGGCGTCGAAGCGGGCGCCGGTGGCGATGAGCCTGCGCACGGCGTCGGGGCCCTCGGTGACCAGCATCCGCACGGCCTGCTCGTCGCACAGCCCGGCGCCCGCGACGAGTGTGTCGTCGAGATGCTGCCCGGGGGTGTCGCCCTCGCCGAGGGCGGCGGCTATGCCGCCCTGGGCCCAGCGCGTGGAGCCGTCGTCGAGGCGGGCCTTGGTGACGACGGTGACCTTCGCCCCGGCGGCGGCGCAGCGCAGCGCCACGGTCAGGCCCGCGACGCCCGAGCCGACGACCACGACGTCGGCCTCGGTGGCCCAGCCGGGCGCGGGGGCGCGCAGGGCGGTGGCCAGGGCGGCGGTGGCCGGGGGCAGGGCGCCGGAGGGCCCGCTTGCCGACCCGTGCTGCGGCTCGTTCATCGGCTCATTCGTCGGCTCGTTCGTCGGCTCGTTCATCCGCTCGTTCGCCGGTTGGCTCATGCGCCCGCTCACCGGCCCGCTCCGAACCACAGCCGGATGTTGTCGATCAGCCGCGTGGAGCCGACCTTGGCGGCGACGGCCAGGACGGCTTCGCCGGTGTGGTCCTCGGGTGCCTCGGTGAAGCTCTCCGGGTCGATCACGTCCAGGTAGTCGAGGACGAGCGGGGGTTCGAGCCGGGCCGCTTCCGCCAGCACCGCGCGCGCCGCGGCCCGCACCGCGCCGGGCGAGCCGACCTGGACGAGGCCGCCCGTGTCCCCGCCGCCGGGGCTCCCGGCGGACCGCGCCGCCGCCAGTCCCGCGTCCCGCCCCGCGAACAGCGCCCGGGACAGGGCCAGCGCGGTGTCCCGCTCCTGCGCGGACAGGTAGCGGTTACGGCTGGAGAGGGCGAGCCCGTCGCCCTCCCGGACCGTGGGGACGCCGACGATCTCCATCGGGAAGTCCAGGTCGTGCACCATCCGGCGGACCAGCACGAGCTGCTGCGCGTCCTTCTCGCCGAAGAAGGCGAAGTCCGGGCGGGTGAGGTGGAGCAGCTTGGCGACCACGGTGAGCACCCCGTCGAAGTGGCCGGGTCGGGAGGCGCCCTCGTACCCCTCGCCCATGGCCCCGGCGGACAGCCGTATCCGCGGCTCGCCGCTCCCGTACACCTCCTCGGCGGAGGGGGCGAAGACGATGTCCGCCCCGGCGGCGGCCGCGACCTCCAGGTCGGCGTCGAGCGTGCGCGGATAGCGGTCCAGGTCCTCGCCCGCGCCGAACTGGAGCGGGTTGACGAAGACCGTGACGGTGACGAGGCCCTTGGCGCCGACCCGGGCGCGCGCGGCGCGGATCAGCGACGCATGCCCGTCGTGCAGCGCGCCCATGGTCATGACGACGGCCGTACGCCCCGGCACGGCGAAGTGCGCCAGCGCCGCGTCGAAGTCCGCGCGGCGCGCGAACAGCTCGACGTCCGGCTCACCGGGGCTCGGCCTGGTCCACAGCTTCGGGCTCACGATCCCGCTCCTCCCCGGCCCCGGGCATCCGAGACATCCGACAGAACGCCCAGCAGGTTCTCCGCCAGCTCCGGCTTGAGCATCCCGTGCGCGAGCGCCCGGTCCGCCGTGGCACGGGCCATCGCGAGATATCCGGCGACGGCCTGCGGAGCGTGCCGCCGCAGCTCCTGGACATGCGCGGCGACCGTGCCCGCGTCGCCGCGCGCGACCGGACCGGTGAGCGCGGCGTCGCCGCTGCGCAGCGAGTTGTCGAGCGCGGCGCCGAGCAGCGGGCCGAGCATCCGGTCGGGCGCCTCGACCCCGGACGCGCGCAGCAGCTCCATGGCCTGGGCGACCAGGGTGACCAGGTGGTTGGCGCCGATGGCGAGGGCCGCGTGATACAGCGGACGGGACTCCTCCGCGACCCACTCGGGCTCGCCGCCCATCTCGATGACCAGCGCCTCGGCCGCCAGCCGCAGCTCCTCGGGCGCGGTGACGCCGAAGGAGCAGCCCGCGAGCCGCTGGACGTCGACCGGGGTGCCGGTGAAGGTCATCACGGGATGCAGCGCGAGCGGCAGCGCACCGGCCCGCAGGGCGGGCTCCAGCACGGCGGTGCCGAAGCGGCCGGAGGTGTGCACCAGCAGCTGGCCGGGGCGCACCGCACCGGTCTCGGCGAGGCCCGCCACCAGCTCGGGCAGGGCGTCGTCGGGGACGGTGAGCAGCACCAGCTCGGCCCGCGCCAGCACCTCGGCGGGCGGGACGATCGGAACCTCGGGGAGCAGGGCGGCGGCCCGGCTCACGGAGGCGTCGGAGACGCCGGAGGCGGCGACGGGCCGGTGTCCGGCCAGCCGCAGCGAGGCGGCGAGCGCCGGGCCGACGCGACCGGCGCCGACGACGCCGACGGTCAGCCGGGCCGGGCGGTCCCGCGGCTCGGGAAGTGGATGTGCGTTCACGCGACTGCGGCCTTCCGTTCCAGTCCTCAGGGGGTACCGGACGATTCCCCGCCATGCTACGCGAGTGCTCCGCTCGGGCCGGGGCGCGTCCCTGCGCCTGTGGATAACGCCGCTGGACAACGCGGCCTGTGGATAACTCCGGGGGTGAGCTGCCCATGCGTCATCATCGGGTCATGGCGGACAAGGGGGATGTGGTGGACGCGGCGGACGGGGCAGATGAGGTGGGCGTGGTGGATGAGCTGGAGGGGGCAGAACAGGCCGACGGCACGGAAGACAGTGCGGACGACGGCACGGAAGACGGGGCGGAAGACGGGGCGGAAGACGGGGCGGAACAGGCCGCGCGGGCGCGCAGACGCGCGGCCTGGCGCGGCTCCGGGCGGGCCCTGGCGTGGGACCCGGCGGAGCAGCGGATCGGCGAGCGGCTGGCGGACCTGACCGCCGTCGCCCCGGACCTCGACGGCGCCCACGACGACTGGGTGGACGTGTACGGGGACGGGGTGGTCGAAAGGCTGGAGCGGCGGGTCGCCGACCTGCTCGGCATGGAGGCCGCGGCCTTCTTCCCCACCGGCACCATGGCCCAGCAGGTCGCGCTGCGCGCCTGGGCCGGGCGCACCGGCAACCCGGTGGTGGCCGTCCATCCGCTGGCCCATCTGGAGGTGCACGAGCGGGACGCGTATCTGACGGTGAGCGGGCTGCGCGCGGTGCGGCCCACCACCCAACCGCGGCTGCCCACCGCCGACGAGATCCGCGACCTGGACGAGCCCTTCGGCACGATCGCCCTCGAACTGCCGCTGCGCGACGCGGGCTTCGTGCTGCCGGAGTGGGACGACCTGGTCGCCGTCGTGGCGGCCGCCAGGGAGCGGGAGGCGGTGGTCCACTTCGACGGGGCCCGGCTGTGGGAGAGCACCACGCACTTCGGGCGCGGGCTCCCGGAGATCGCCGCCCTCGCGGACACGGTGTACGTGTCCTTCTACAAGTCGCTCGGCGGCATCGCGGGGGCCGCGCTGGCGGGCCCGGAGACGCTGATCGCGGAGGCGGCGGCATGGCGCCACCGGTACGGCGGCCAGCTGTTCCAACAGTGGCCCACGGCGCTCGCCGCCCTGGCCGGTCTGGACCGCGAACTGCCGCGGCTGCCGTCGTACGTGGCCCATGCGGCGGTCGTGGCGCGGGCGATGCGCGAGGCGTTCACGGCGGCCGGGGTGGCCTGGTCCCGGGTGCACCCGGAGGTCCCGCACACCCATCAGTTCCAGGTGTGGCTGCCGTATCCGGCGCGGGTGCTGGACGAGGCGGGGATACGGCTGGCCGAGGAGACCCGCACGACGCTGTTCCGGCGCTGGTCGGAGCCGGGGCCGCCCGGTCTGGCCGTGTCCGAGGTGACGGTGGCCGCACCCGCGCTGGACTGGACGGCGGAGGAGGTGACCGAGGCGGTCGCCGCGTTCCTCACGCGGGTGCGGGCGGTGCTGGCCGAGGACGGCGAAGGTGACGGCTGACCGCCGGGCACGCGGCGGGCGGGCCCGCACGTGCCGGAGCGGCGCGCCAACAGGGGGCAGGCATGCGCCGCGTGCTGCACGCTGCTCGGCGCAATCGGCCGCAGGCCGGGCGCGGCCCGGCGGTCCTGCGGGGTCAGCCGGTGGTCGGGCATGAGGACGGGTCCGTGACCGGGCGGCAGGACGCGTCCCCGCCCGGCCCGGCGACTGACCCGGCGGCCGGTTGCCGGGCCGCACCGGTCGGCCACTCCCCTGCGGCACGTACGGGCCGCGCGGGGCGTACGGCCTGGACCGCCCGTGCCCTCACCGCTCGCAGTGCCCGCCGCAGGGCGCTGCCGCGGCGCCGGGCCGGGCGTTCCTCGATCACGGCCTGGAAGTCGCGGTACTCGCGCAGCGCCCGGAGCGTGCGCCAGTCGTCCCGGCCGGGGGCGGGCGGGGCGGGCTCGCCACGCTGGGCGGCCCGGTACAGGTCGAGTGCGTACTGCTGAGTGACGGACATGGAAAGAGCGTCGGACCGCCCGCCGCCGCCCGTCACCTCGATTGACGATCGCCGTCAAACGAGGTCGGGGCGCGGCGCGGGCTGCCGCACCATGGGGGCATGGCCAATGTCGTGGACATCACCGGGCTGTCGCCCGAGCGCATCATCTTCAGCCCGTCACCGCTCGCGGAACTGGGCGCCGCACTGCACGTGCTGTCCGAGCCCGGTCACCACCCCGGGCAGCACGGCTGGGCCACCGCGACCGCCGCCTCCCTCAAGCCGGATCTCGCCGACCGGCTGTGCGAGGCGGACTTCCTGTGGGGCACGGCCCGCTCCGACCTGCTGCTGCCGTCCGCCCCCGGGGCGACGCTCGCGGAGGAGCTGGACGCGCTGGACCGCATCGACGACGAGGCGTTCGTGGCGGCCGCGTTCGAGATCAGCTGCTCCGCCTCGTACGACCGGCCGACGCCGTCGCCCCTGGTCGACCGGGACGAGCGGGACCGGGTCCGGGACATGGCCGCGGCCCGCGGACCGCGGCAACTGGCGTTCGTGGACCGCATGCTGGTGGACCCGGACGGGCTGCGGGTGTGGCTGCGGCGCCTGCTGGAGGACTGCCATCAGGCGTTCTTCGCGGACACCTGGCAGCGGGTACGGGTCCAACTGGCCGCCGACGCCCGCCACAAGGGCGAGCTGCTCCAGCGCAAGGGGCTCGAGGAGGCACTGACGGCGACGTCGGCCGCGCTGTCGCTGGAGCAGGGGGCGGACGGGCGGTCGCGCGTCCTGGTCGACAAGCTGGCGGCGGGGCGTACGACGGCGCACGGGAGCGGGCTGACCCTCATCCCGACGACCTTCGGCTGGCCGCATCTGCTGCTGGTTCACGCGCCGGGCTGGCACCCGGTGATCCAGTACCCCGTCGCCGGGCCCGAACTCACCCCGCCCGCCGCCCTGCAACTCGTCCAGCAGCGCCTGGAGGCTCTCGCCCACCCGATGCGGATGCGCATCTGCCGCACGCTGGCCCGGGGGCCGCACACCACGGGTGAGCTGGCCGAGGCGTACGCCATCACGCCGCCGGAGGTCTCCCGGCACATCGCCGTCCTGAAGAAGGCCGGACTTCTCCACACCCGGCGGCGCGGGCGGTACGTCCTGCACCAGCTGGAGTTGGCGACGGTGGCGCGCCTGGGGAGCGACTTCCTGGAGGGCGTCCTGCGGTAGGGCGCGGCGGCGCGCCGGGGATTTCCCCACCCCGCCCCTCCCCGAAACCGGGGGGGGAACCCCCGGCCCCCCCGACCGCGGGGCTCCGCCCCAGCACCCCGCGCAGGCGCCGCCATCGCAGAGAGCCCGGCCCCGCCGCCGTGGCCCGACGCGTGGGTGGTGGCCCGCGCGCCCCGGGAGCGGGGCCGCGCCCCAGCGCCCGTCGCGGAAGGCCGCCCGTCCCCGTGGTGTTGGGGTCAGCGGGGTGGGCCGCCTGCGCGGACCAGACCTGTTTCGTAGGCCATCACCACCACCTGCACCCGGTCACGGAGTTCCAGCTTGGTGAGGATGCGGCCCACATGGGTCTTCACGGTCGCCTCGGACAGCACCAGGCGGCCCGCTATCTCGCCGTTCGACAGGCCCTGGGCGACGAGCATCATCACCTCGCGCTCGCGCTCGGTGAGCCGTTCCAGCTCGGGGCGGGCCGCCGTGCCGGATCGGCCGCCGATGCCGCCGCCGGCGGTGCCCGGGAGCATCGGGGCGAAGCGGTTCAGGAGTCGGCGCGTGGTGCTGGGGGCGACGACCGCGTCACCGCTGTGGACGGCGCGGATCGCGGCGAGCAGTTCGCCCGGTGGCACGTCCTTGAGCATGAAGCCGCTCGCGCCCGCCTTGAGGGCGGAGAAGGCGTACTCGTCCAGGTCGAAGGTGGTCAGGATGAGTACGCGCGGCGCCCCGTCGCGCTCGCAGATGCGCCGGGTCGCCTCCACTCCGTCCAGCTTCGGCATCCTGACGTCCATCAGGACGACGTCCACCTCGGCGGAGCGCACCGCCTCCAGCGCCTCCAGCCCGTCGCCCGCCTCGGCGACGACCTCCATGTCGGGCTGGGCGGCGAGCACCATGCGGAAACCGGTGCGCAGCAGCACCTGGTCATCGACGAGCATGACGCGGATCGACATCCGGTCGGTCCCTTCCCTCGGCTTCCTCGGCGCGCGCCCCGTGCGGCGCTCACCCCCTACGTACGCGCCGCTGTCCGCGGCTCACCCCGCCGGTTTCAGCGGCAGCAGCGCGCTGATGCGGAAGCCGCCGCCCGGGCGGGGGCCCGCGTCGAGCGTGCCACCCACCATGCCGACGCGCTCGCGCATCCCGATCAGCCCGTGGCCGCTGCCGTCGGCGCCGCCGTCCTCGTACAACTCGCGCTGGGCGCCCCGGCCGTCGTCCTCGACCAGCAGGCCGAGCCCGTCGTCGAAGTAGGTGATGCGGACGCTGGCGCCGACGTCGGGGCCGCCGTGCTTACGGGTGTTGGTGAGCGCTTCCTGCACGATGCGGTACGCGGTCAGCTCCACGCCGCTGGGCAGCTGGCGCGGGCTGCCGACGACCTTGAAGTCCACCGGGAGACCGGAGCCGCGCGCCTGCTCGACCAGTTCGTCGATCTGCTCGACGTCCGGCTGCGGGACGTAGTCGCTGGCCTCCCCCGGTTCCCCGGTGCGCAGCACGCCCAGCAGCCGCCGCATCTCGGCGAGGGCCTGGCGGCCGGTGCCGGAGATCGTCTCCAGCGCCTGCCGGGCCTGGTCCGGGGAGGCGTCGAGGACGTACGCGGCGCCGTCCGCCTGAACGACCATCACCGACACGTTGTGCGCGACGACATCGTGCAGTTCGCGCGCGATCCGGGCGCGTTCGGCGGCGACCGCGACCTTCGACTGCGCCTCGCGCTCCTTCTCCAGCCGGGAGGCGCGCTCCTCCAGCTGGGCGTAGTAGGCGCGGCGGGTGCGGATCGAGTCGCCGAGCACCCAGGCCAGGACGAAGGGGATGGTGACGAAGACCGTCGAGACGGCGGCCTCCCCCGAGGACTCGTGTTCGGCGGGCCAGCGGAGGGTGGCGAGCGACGGTGCGCAGATCGCGGCGCCCAGGGCCAGCCGGGAGGTGCGCCGTCCGCCGGTGCACGCGACGGTGTAGACGATCACCAGCATCGCGAAGTCGACGATGTTGATCCTGACGTCCAGCGCGAGCTGGGCGAGGCCGCACGCGATGGCCAGCCACAGCATCGCCGCGGGGGCGCGGCGGCGCAGCGCGACGGCCGCGCACAGCGCCAGCGTGATCGGCACGGCCGCGAGCGGTGGCTCATAGCCCGGGGTCGCCTGTACGAACCAGAGGAGACCGCAGCCGAAGAGGAGGACGCCCCAGAAGGTGTCCACCCCTGTCGGATGGCTGCGGAGGAAGTCGTAGAGGCGCTGCACGTCACCCAGAGTAGGCAGTGCGGATACCCGGGCGGGTCAGCCCGAGGGGCGATCCGTACCGCCCCGCCCTACTCCCCAAGGTGGATGCCGCTCCGATTTAGCGTGGGGAGGTGGCGAGTGAACAGCAGGAATGGTGCGGGTGGCGGGAAGCCGCCGAACGGGCGCTGTACGGGACGGACGGCTTCTTCCGGCGGGCGGAGGGACCGGCCGGTCACTTCCGCACGTCGGTGCATGCCTCACCGCTGTACGCGCGGGCGGTCACGGAGCTGCTGCGGCGGGTGGACGAGGCGCTGGGGCGGCCGCCGGAGCTGGCGCTGGTGGACCTGGGCGCGGGGCGCGGCGAACTGCTGGCCGGGGTGCTGGCGGCGGCCGCCGGTCTGCCGCACGGGCTGGCCGCGCGGCTGCGGCCGTACGCGGTCGAGCGGGCGGCACGGCCGGACGGGCTCGACGGGCGGGTGGAGTGGCGGGAGACGGCGCCGGAGGGGTTCACGGGGCTGCTGTTCGCCAACGAGTGGCTGGACAACGTCCCCGTCGACGTCGCCGAGACGGACCCGGACGGCGTCCCGCGCCGGGTCGAGGTCTCGGCGGCCGACGGCGCCGAACGCCTGGGCGCCGAGGTGACCGGCGAGGACGCGGAGTGGCTGGCCCGGTGGTGGCCGCTGGCGGGCGCCGAGCCGGGGCTGCGGGCCGAGATCGGGCGGCCGCGCGACGCGGCCTGGGCGGAGGCCGTGCGGTGCGTGGGGGCCGGGCTCGCGGTCGCCGTGGACTACGGCCACGAGCGCGCCGCCCGGCCGCCCTTCGGCACGCTGGCCGGCTTCCGGGACGGGCGCGAGGTGCGGCCGGTGCCGGACGGCTCCTGCGATCTCACGGCACACGTGGCGCTGGACGCGTGCGCGGCCGGGACGGACGCCCGTCTGATCCCCCAGCGCGACGCGCTGCGCCACCTGGGCCTCGACGGGGGTCGCCCGCCGCTCGCCCTGGCCTCGACGGACCCGGCCGCCTACGTACGGGCCCTGAGCGCGGCGGGCGAGGCGGCGGAGCTGCTGGACCCGGCGGGCCTGGGCGGCTTCCGCTGGCTGGCCCAGCCGGTGGGCCTGCCGTACGGGTCCCTCCTGCCCTAGACGAGTAAGTCCGAAGTCTCCGGGCGCATGAAGCGAGGGTCTCGTTGGTTCGTTTGTGACGACAAACCTCGAGACCCTCGCGACAGCACTGTACGTGAAGATCGATGACGCTCTGGCAGGAACGCGGCGATGGGGCCGCCCACCCAGACTGACGGACGCCGAGCTGTTGACCCTCGCGGTCATGCAGGCCCTGCTCGGCTTCGTCTCCGAAGCCCGATGGCTGCGCTTCGCACGCGCCCACCTGGCCGCCGAGTTTCCCTACCTGCCCGGACAGTCCGGCTACAACAAGCGCCTGCGAGCCGGGAACACGCTGATCAGCACATTCATCCGCACACTCGCCCGCGACAGCGACCTGTGGCACGACGACGTGTGGATCGTGGACTCCACACCGGTGGAGTGCGCCCGCTCACGGCCCACCGTGAAGCGTTCCGACCTGGCCGGCTGGGCCGGGTACGGCTACTGCCCCTCCCACTCCCGGTTCTTCTGGGGCCTGCGGCTCCACCTTGTGTGCACGCCCGGCGGCCTGCCGATCGCCTGGGCCCTGGCCAACCCCAAAATCGACGAACGCGAGGTGCTGGCCGACATGCTCACCGGCGACCAAGACCTGCTGGCCACACACCCCGGGCAGACGATCATCGGTGACAAGGGCTACGTGTCCAAGCACCTCGACGCTTTCCTGGCCGAGCACGGCCTGACCCTCCTGCGGCCCAGCTACCGCTCCCACAAGCCGCGGCCCGGCGAATACCTGCTCAAGCCCATCCGCCAGCTCATCGAGTCGGTGAACGACACCCTCAAGGGCCAGCTCGACCTCGAGCGCCACGGAGCGAGAACCCCCGCCGGCGTCCTCGCCCGTGTCGGACAACGGATCCTGGCCATGACGGCCGCGATCTGGCACAACCGCGCCACAGGCCGATCCATCACCCGATCACTGATCGCCTACGACCACTGACCAAGCCTTCGGACTTACTCGTCTAGGGGGTCCGGCGTGCTGGTCCAGGGGCTGGACCCGGTTTCTGGGCGGGGCGGGTGTCGAGACAAACTGTTCCCATGACGGAGACGACAGTCGGCATCGGCGGCGCGGCGGAAAGCACCGACATGGTGCTGAACATCGGCCCGCAGCACCCGTCCACCCACGGCGTGCTGCGGCTCCGGCTGGTGGTCGACGGGGAACGCGTCCAGCACGCGGAGCCGGTGATCGGGTACATGCACCGCGGCGCCGAGAAGCTGTTCGAGGCGCGCGACTACCGCCAGATCATCATGCTCGCCAACCGCCACGACTGGCTGTCCGCCTTCTCCAACGAGCTGGGCGTCGTCCTCGCCGTCGAGCGGATGCTCGGGATGGAGGTCCCGGAGCGCGCCGTATGGGTGCGTACGCTGCTGGCCGAGCTGAATCGGGTGCTCAACCATCTGATGTTCCTCGGGTCGTACCCCCTGGAGCTGGGCGGCATCACGCCGATCTTCCACGCGTTCCGGGAGCGCGAGGACCTCCAGCACGTGATGGAGGAGATCTCCGGCGGCCGGATGCACTACATGTTCAACCGGGTCGGCGGGCTCAAGGAGGACCTGCCGGCGGGCTGGCTCGGCCGGGCGCGGGCGGCCGTGGCCGAGGTGCGGTCGCGGATGGACGTGTACGACGGGCTCGTGCTCGGCAACGAGATCTTCCGGGGGCGCACCCGCGGGGTGGGCGTCCTGTCCGCGGAGGCCGTGCACGCCTACGGGGTCAGCGGCCCCATCGCCCGCGCCTCGGGCGTGGACTTCGACCTGCGGCGCGACGAGCCGTATCTGGCGTACGGAGACCTACAGGACACCCTCAAGGTCGTCGTGCGCGAGGAGGGCGACTGCCTCGCCCGCTTCGAATGCCTGCTGGAGCAGACGCACAACTCGCTGGCGCTCGCCGACGCCTGTCTGGACCGGCTCGCCGAGCTTCCGCCGGGGCCGATCAACCAGCGGCTGCCGAAGGTGCTCAAGGCTCCCGAGGGCCACACCTACGCGTGGACCGAGAACCCGCTCGGCCTCAACGGCTACTACCTCGTCTCGAAGGGCGAGAAGACGCCGTACCGGCTGAAGCTCCGCTCGGCCTCGTTCAACAACATCCAGGCGCTCACGGAGCTTCTGCCGGGCACGCTCGTCGCCGACATGGTGGCGATCCTGGGATCGCTGTTCTTCGTCGTCGGCGACATCGACAAGTAATCGACAAGCAGGCGCCGGGCCGTCAGGCGCCGGGCCCTACGAGATCGCGCTGCGCAGCTCCTCGATCCCGATGGGCTCGTTCTCCTCGTGCGCGGTCAGGTCGATGACCTCGCCCACCGCGCCCTTGCGGGTCTCGGCGAGGGTTTCCGCGCCGATCACGTCGGCGAGGTCCTCCTCGGCCTCCGGCTCGGGCTCCTGCTGCTTCGGCGGGTTCTTCTGGGTGCCGAAGTAGTCGAAACCGCTCTCCGAACGGGAGGCGGCCCGGCGTGCCGCGGCATACGGCACCACGGCGGAGGCGGCCGTACGGGCGTGCGGAGGCGGCACCGGGGAGCTGTCCGGGCCGTCACGCTCGTCGGCCGCCGGGCGCTTCCCCGGGACGGCTGCACCGTCCTCGTCCGGGTCCGCGGCCGTTCTCCCGGCCTTGCTGTCCGTCGCTTCCGCTTTCTCCTGCTCCCTGGCCTCGGCCTCGGCCTTCTCCTGCTCGGCCGCCAGGGCACGGGACTCCGCTTCGGCTCGCTCCCGCTGCTGGCGCGCGCTGGCGACGAGACGGCTCAGCGCCTCGTCGGCGCGTGCGTACGCGCTGAGGTCGAGACCGTCACCGACGGATTCCGCCGACTCCGCCGACTCGGCGTCCGCGACGGTCTCGCCGGACGGCTCCCCCGCGGTCAGCTCCTTCGACGGAACCGCGGCCTCCAGGGCGAGCCTGCGGCGCCCCTCCAGGGCGCTGGCGCGCTCGGTCTCGGCCGTGGCGTAGCGGCGCAGCAGCTCGGCGTGCTCGTTGCGCAGCCGGGCGAGTTCGGCCCGCTTGGCGCGGAGCCGGGTGTTGAGCGCGGTGCGCAGCTCGGCGGCCTTCTCTGCGTCGGCCTCCAGCTCCGCGATCCGCTCCTCGTACTTCATCTCCTGGCGGGCGGTCTCACTCGCGGCCTCCGCGACCCGGCGGCCGGCCGCGCGGTCCCAACGGCGCGTCAGGACCGAGCCGACGACCGCGGCGGTGGCCGCGGTCGCGGCGAGTCCACGGATCACAACCGTATCGCCGACCAGCCAGGCACCGGCGGCGCAGGTTATTGACGCGGCTGCAACCGACAGAGGGGGAAGTAGCCTGTGCAGGGGTGGGGATTGGCGGTGGCGTCCACGTGGCATGGGCCGAAACTTACCGTGCGTACGGCCCGTTTGGGGGGTCGGCAGGCCACATCCGTTGTGAATCCGTTGGCAAACTACTTCACCAGACCCTTCTCCTTGAGGTAGTCGGCCGCGACATCGGAGGGCTTGAGCCGCTCGGCGTCAACTTTCTTGTTGAGTTCGGTGAGATCGGCCGTGGTGAGTACGCGGCCGAGCTTGTTCAGCGCGTTTTCGATCTTGGGTGAACCGGCGGACTTCGCATTCACGACGGGAAGTACGTTGTCGGCATTCTGGAGATTTTTGTCGTCGTCGAGCAGGACAAGCCCGAACTGGTCGAGCGTGGCGTCCGTGGTGGTGGTCAGGACCATCTGGTCCTTGCCGTCCTTGACCGCCTGCTTGGCCTGCACGCTGCCGATGTCCAACGGGTCGATGCCCGCGATGTCGATGCCGTAGCGCTTCTCCAGACCGGGCTGGCAGAACGGCCGCTTCGGGCATTCGTCGCCCGCCGCCAGCTTGACCTTCTGCCCGGACTTCCCCAGATCGGAGAGCGTCTTGAGGTTGTGCTCCTCGGCGAACTTCTCGCTCACCGCGAAGGCGTTCTGGTCGACCGCCTTGCCGACGTCGAGCACCTTCAGCCCGCGCGGCTCGGCGAGCTTCTTCAGCGCCTTCACCGTGTCGTCCGCGTCGGAGGAGGCCACGGGCTTGGCATTCGGCCCGTTCTTCTTCTGGTTGAGGAATTCGGCGAGCGTCGCCGCGTACTCCGGTACGACATCCATCTGACCCTTCTCCAGGGCCGGTTCATACAGTTCGCGGGTGTCCACCGTCTTGAGGGAGGTCGAGTAACCGGCGTCCTCCAACAGTCCCGCGTACAGCTCCGCGAGGATCTTCGACTCGGCGAACGAGGCCGTCCCGATCACCAGCGAGCCCTCCTTGCCGGGCTTGCCGGAGCCGTCGCCTCCGCCGGACTTCTCCAGGCTCTCGCCGCCGCACGCGGTCGCGCCGACCGCCAGCGCCACGGCGCTCGCCGCCGCCCCCGCCACTCTCAAGAACGTGCTCATGGGTTCCCCATCCATAGATATGTACGGCTTCAGACGCATACGGATGCGTACGGCTGCGCACCGAGGCGATGCGAGCGTCACGATGTCAGCGCGGGCGCCTTGGGCGCCTGGTCGGCGGGCGGGCGGCGGAACGCGGCCGACCGCCGCCCCGTCTTCCGCCGCATCGGGTCCAGCGCCAGCCCCAGCACCACGAACACGCCCTCGACCAGCAGCGCGAGCGCCGCGACGAGCACCGCCCCGGCCACCACCTGGGGCGTGTCGGTGAGCCGGAAGCCCGCCGTGATGATCCGGCCGAGCCCGCCGCCGCCGGGCAGCGCCGCCAGCGTGGCGGTGGCCACCACCTGCACCGCGGCGGTCCGCACGCCCGTCATGATCAGCGGGAACGCGAGCGGGAGTTCGACCCGTCGGATCAGCTGGCCGCCCGTCATCCCCATGCCCCGGGCCGCCTCCACGACCTCCCGGTCCGCCTCGCTCACCCCGACGTACGCGTTGGTGAGCAGCGGCGGGATGGCGAACAGCACCAGCGCGATGATCGTGGGCCACTGGCCGTGCGTGCCCAGCGGGCTGAGGAGCAGCAGGACCAGCACGGCGAAGGTGGGCACCGCCCGGCCCGCGTTGGAGATGTTGACCGCGATCGCGCCGCCCTTGCCGATGTGGCCGAGCAGCACGGCCACCGGCAGCGCGACCGCGCACGAGATCGCCAGACAGACGAACGTCAGGAACAGATGCTGGCCGAGCCGGTGCCACACCCCGTCCCCGCCCGACCAGTGCGACCCGGTGGCCAGCCAGTTCCACGCCTCGCCGATGACGCCCATCAGGCCCTCCTCCTCTTGCGCGCCCAGGGCGTCAGCACCCGCTGGACGCCGAGCAGAGCTACGTCCGCCACGACCGCCAGCGCCACGCACAGCACCGAGGCGGTCAGCACCTGCGCCTTGAAGAAGCTGTGCATGCCCTCGTAGATGAGGTTGCCGAGCCCGCCGTAGCCGATGATCGCGCCGACCGTGGTGAGCGAGACGGTGGAGACCGTGGTGATGCGCAGCCCGGCCATCAGGGCGGGCAGCGCGAGCGGCAACTCGACGCCGAGGAGCAGCCGCAGCGGCCCGTACCCCATGCCGCGCGCGGCCTCCCTCGCGTCCTCCGGCACGGAGGCGAGGCCGGCCATGATGTTGCGCACCAGGATGGTCAGCGAATAGAGCACCAGACCCGTGACGACGACCGCCTGGGACACCCCGAAGACGGGCAGCAACAGCGAGAACATCGCGAGCGACGGCACCGTGTAGAGGATCGTGGTCATCCCCAGCACCGGGCCCGCCACGCCCTGTCGGCGGCGGGCCAGCAGCGCGAGCGGAAAGGCGATCGCGAGGCCGATCGCGACCGACGCGAGGGTGATCCCGACATGCTGAAGCGTCGCGTCCGTCAGCTCCTGACCGCGCGTGCGCACATACTCGCCGCAAATCCATTCGTTACTGATCAGACAGTTCTGGTCCGCCATACGCTCACCTCCCCCGGGCACGTGGTCGTCCAATTCCTGGGTGACCCTATCCCCGGGAGATGACAATCTCGTCCGATCGCCACACAACAGCAACAATGTCTGCCACGAATGCGGCAACAATGGGGAGCCATGATCCGTTTCGAGCATGTCACCAAGCGCTACGCCGACGGCACGACCGCCGTGGACGACCTGTCCTTCGAGGTCGCGGAGGGTGAGCTGGTCACGCTCGTCGGGCCCTCGGGCTGTGGCAAGACCACCACGATGAAAATGGTCAACCGGCTCATCGAGCCGTCCTCCGGGCGGATTCTGATGGAGGGCGAGGACATCGCCGAGACGGATCCGGTCGCGCTGCGCCGTCGTATCGGCTACGTCATTCAGCAGGTCGGTCTCTTCCCGCACAAGACCGTGCTGGAGAACACCGCGACCGTGCCGCATCTGCTGGGGTGGCAGCGGAAGAAGGGGCGGCACCGGGCCGCCGAGCTACTCGACCTGGTCGGACTCGACCCTTCCGTATACGGCGACCGCTATCCGGACCAGCTCTCCGGCGGCCAGCGGCAGCGGGTCGGGGTGGCACGGGCGCTGGCGGCCGACCCTCCGGTGCTGCTGATGGACGAACCCTTCGGGGCCGTCGACCCGGTCGTCCGCGAACATCTCCAGACGGAATTCCTGCGGCTTCAGTCGCAAGTACGAAAGACCGTGCTTTTCGTGACGCACGACATCGAGGAGGCGGTGCGGCTCGGCGACCGCATCGCGGTGTACGGCTCCGGGCGCATCGAACAGTTCGACACCCCGGCGGCCGTGCTGGGCGCGCCCGCCTCGCCGTACGTGGCCGACTTCGTCGGCGCCGACCGGGGCCTCAAGCGGCTCTCGGTCACCCCCATCGAACCCGGCGACCTCTGGCAGCCGCCCGTCGTCCACCTCGACGACCCGCTCACGAAGGCGGCCGCCCGCCTGGCCTCGGACGGCGCCCGGTGGGCCGTCGTCCTGGACGACGCGGACCATCTGCACGGCTGGATCCCGGCGGACGCGGCCGACGGGCAGGACGGGACGGTACGGGACCACGCCCGCCGGATGGAGGCGTGGCTGCCGGTGGGGGCACCGCTCAAGCAGGCGTTCAGCACGATGCTCCAGCACGACGCGGGGTGGATCGCCGTCCTGGACGGCGAACGCTTCCTCGGCGTCCTCACCCCGGGACGCCTGCACGAGGCCCTTCGCCGCTCGATCGACGCGGACGCGGGCGGAATCCCCCGCGGCGAGGTCAACCTCCAAACGGTGACCGACCCCTGAGCCTCCCGGCACGCAGTCCGCGCCCAGTCAGGCGGTCAGTCGGCGTGGAGGCGGGTGCTCATCCATTCCAGGGCGGGGGACACCTCGCGCTTCCAGGTGTTGAAGTTGTGGCCCCCGGTGCCGAGGATCATCGACGAGATGCGGGTCGGCTCGCCCCGGCGGTTCAGGTCCCGCACCTTCTCCACGAACCGCATCGTCGCCCGGTAGTTCTTCTCGCCGCGCTCGCTGCTGCTCACCAGCAGCGAGACCGGCGGGGCGGGCTTGTGGTCGAGGCGCCACATGAGGTTGTTCTCGCGTTCCAGCTGCTTGCTGCCGTCGAAGAGGTCGCCGGTGGTCGGGTCGATGGGGGCCTTGTAGTAAGGGGACAGCCCGACGGCGGTGGAGAACGCGTCGGGGTGGCGCATCGCCATCTTCAGGGCGCAGTAGCCGCCGGTGGAGTTGCCGATGACACCCCAGTTGCGGGCCTGCGTGCCCGCCCGGTAGTGCTCGGAGACGGCCTTCGGCACGTCCTTGGTGAAGAAGGTCTCGGTCTGCGGCCCGCCGGGGACGTCCATGCACTCCGTATCCCGCGGCGGCGCCACCGTCGGCCGCATCATGACCAGGATGGTCGGCTGCATCCTTCCCTCTTTGACCAGCTTCTGGGACTTCTGAGGGTATTTCAGCCCGTTGATGAGGGCCTCGGTGGTGCCCGGGTAGCCGGTCAGCACGAGGGCCGCCGGGAACCGGCGCTCGGCGTACCGGGGCTGGAAGTACTCCGGGGGCAGATAGACGTACGCGGGGCTCGCGATCCGCGAGACCGGCCCCCGGAAGGTGACCTTGTCGATGCGCCCGCCGGTCTCCGGCGACGAGCCGCCGGAGACCTTGAGCTTGCGGGTCTCGGTGACCTTCACCCGGGTCCCGGGGGTGTCGTGGTCGACCACCACCCCCATCTCGTCCTCGGCCCCGAACAGGTCGGCCCAGGAGCCGTAGAAGCCGAAAGTCTGATTGGCGAACAATCCAAAAGCCGCGAACACCGCCACCTGGGTAGCCAGTAGCATGCCGATCCGGCCGACCACGGCGGTAACCCCGCGTCCGGCCAGCCGCGGCCACAGCCATATCGTGGCCGTGAACAGCAGCAGCGCCGCGACGACAGCCATGATCACGACGTTGTTGCTCGTGAGACCCATCACTAACTTTCTGCCGGGCGGCGGTCGTCCGTGCCGCGGGGGCGCCTTCCGGCGGGAGCCGGGGGCGGAACCCCGCCGCCTCGAACTGCATCTAGATAGACGCAAATCGTGCGGAAGCTGCGTCAGAGAACCAAAGATCCTTTGACCGAAGCGACGGGAATGCGAATGTCTGACAGTCCAGATGCCGAAAAGTCCGGCTGGGTTCCCAACCGGATACGGCGCGTGCTGCGCGGGCCGCGGCCGGAGACGGTCCCCACCGCCGTCGGCACGGCCTGCACGGTGATCGGGCTCGTGGACATCGTTTTTCCGCGGCTGCGGCACAGCAAGGTGCACGCGCTGGCGGAGCTGCTGCCCGGCGCGGTCAGCTCCCTGGCCGCCGCGGCGTCGATCGTGGTCGGGCTGCTGCTGCTGATGCTGGCGCACGGCCTGAAGCGGCGCAAGCGCCGCGCCTGGGTGGCGGCGGTGGCGCTGCTGCCGGTCGGGGCGGCGGCGCAGCTGCTGTACCGGCACTCGGTCCTGGGCACCGTCTTCTCGCTCGTCCTGATGGTCGTGCTGCTGCACTACCGCCGCGAGTTCGCCGCGCTGCCCGACCCGCGCAGCCGCTGGATGGCGCTGGCCAACTTCGTGGTCATGGGCGCGGTGAGCGTCGGGGTCGGGATGCTCATCGTGCGGTCGCACCCGGACACCATCGAGGGCGCGCCGTCGCTGGCGGCGCAGCTGGAGCACGTGCTGTGGGGGCTGTTCGGCTTCGAGGGGCCGGTCGGCTACCGCGACGGCGCGGACTACACGGTCGGCTACTCGCTGGGCGCGCTCGGCCTGCTGACCGTCGCCACCACCGCGTACCTCGCCTTCCGCCCCGAGCACCCGGCCGCCCGGCTGACCGCCTCCGACGAGGAGCGGCTGCGGGAGCTGCTCGCCACCCACGGGCGCCGTGACTCGCTCGGCCACTTCGCGCTCCGCCGCGACAAGGCGGTGATCTTCTCGCCCAGCGGCAAGTCCGCCGTCTGCTACCGCGTGGTCTCCGGCGTGATGCTGGCCAGCGGTGACCCGGTCGGCGACGTGGAGGCGTGGCCGGGCGCGATCGCCGCGTTCATGGAGGAGGCGCGGTCGCACTCCTGGACCCCCGCGGTGATGGGGTGCAGCGAGACCGGCGGCGAGGTGTGGACCCGGGAGACCGGGCTGGACGCGCTGGAACTGGGCGACGAGGCGATCGTGGACGTCGCGGACTTCACCCTCTCCGGACGCGCCATGCGGAACGTGCGCCAGATGGTCAAGCGCATCGAGCGGGCCGGCTACGAGACGAGGGTGCGGCGCGTCGCCGACCTCGACGCGGAGGAGCTGGAGACCGTCCGGCGCGCTGCGGAGGACTGGCGGGGCACCGACACCGAGCGCGGCTTCTCGATGGCGCTGGGCCGGATCGGCGACCCGGCGGACGGCGAGTCGGTGATCGCCACCGCCCACAAGGCCGCCGAGGAGGGCGCCGAGGAGGGTCCGTACGGAGACCTGAAGGCCGTCCTGCACTTCGTGCCCTGGGGCCCGGACGGGATGTCGCTGGACCTGATGCGGCGCGACCGGAGCGCCGACCCGGGCATGAACGAGCTGCTGATCGTCGCCTCACTCCAGGCCGCCCCGGCGCTGGGCGTCACCCGCGCGTCGCTGAACTTCGCGATGTTCCGCTCGGCGCTGGCGCGCGGCGAGAAGCTGGGCGCGGGCCCGGTGCTGCGCGGCTGGCGGGGGCTGCTCGTGTTCCTGTCCCGCTGGTTCCAGATCGAGTCGCTGTACAAGTTCAACGCCAAGTTCCGGCCGCGCTGGGAGCCGCGCTTCGTGGTTTTCCGCAACACCCGGGACCTGCCGCGCATCGGCCTGGCCGCGATGCAGGCCGAGGGGTTCGTCTCCCTCGCACTGCCCCGGCTGCTGCGCCGCGGGCGGCGCGCCGAGCCGCGTCCCTGCGCGCACCAGGCCCCGGCCCGGCGCCGCGAACTGGAGCAGGCGGCCTGAAGCGGCCGTCTGCTCGGGCACACCGCCCGAGCAGGCACGCGGCCGGAGGGCAGACCACCTGTGCGGGCACCCCGCCCCCCGCGTCCCCCGCCCGGGCTGCCGGTACGTCTAGCCTTAAGGTCATGAGGACGTTGCGCGAGCGGGGCCGAGTGACCGGACTGCCGGAATGGGACCGGTGTGCGGTCATGGGCGTGGTGAACGTCACGCCCGACTCCTTCTCCGACGGCGGCCAGTGGTTCGACACCGACCTGGCCGTCAAGCACGGTCTGGACCTGGTCGCGGCCGGAGCCGACCTGGTGGACGTCGGAGGCGAGTCGACCCGGCCGGGCGCGGCGCGCGTCGACGAGGCCGAGGAGCTGCGCCGGGTGATCCCGGTGGTGCGGGAGCTGGCCGCGGCCGGCGTCTCGGTCAGCGTGGACACCATGCGGGCCACGGTCGCCGAGCGGGCGATCGAGGCGGGCGCGCTGCTGGTCAACGATGTGAGCGGCGGCCGCGCGGACCCGGCGATGGTGCCGGCGGTGGCGGCGGCCGAGGTGCCCTTCGTGGTGATGCACTGGCGCGGCCAGTCGATCGACATGAACAACCGGGCGGTGTACGAGGACGTGGTCGGCGAGGTCGTCGCCGAGCTGCGCACGAGCGTGGACCGGGCCGTCGCGGGCGGTATCGCCCCCGAGCGGATCGTGCTCGACCCTGGGCTGGGCTTCGCCAAGGACGCCGAACACGACCTGGCGCTGGTCGCGCATCTGTCCGCGCTGCGCCAACTGGGCCGTCCGCTGCTGGTGGCGGCCTCCCGCAAGCGGTTCCTGGGTCGGGTCCTGGCCGACGACGGGGGCGCTCCGCCACCCGCCAGGGAGCGGGACGCCGCGACCGCCGCGGTGACCGCGATCGCCGCGCGCGAGGGCGCGTGGGCGGTCCGGGTGCACGAGGTGCGGGCGAGCGCGGACGCGGTGCGGGTGGCCCGGGCCATCGAGTCGGCCGAGGCCGGGTATCTCGAGAACACGGCGAACACGGCGGGAGCGCTGTGACTTCCCTTACGGACAGCGAGCGGGTGGCGCTGGTGAACACCGCTCTGTACGAGGCCATGGAGCAGGGCGACCACGGGGCGCTGGACCGGCTGTGGCTGGATTCCGCCGAGACCGAGGTGTCCTGTGTGCACCCGGGCTGGCCGGTGCTGCGCGGCCGGGGCGAGGTGCTCCGTTCGTACGCCCTGATCATGGCGAACACCGACTACATCCAGTTCTTCCTGACCGACGTCGAGGTGTCGGTGGTGGCCGACACCGCGCTGGTGACCTGCACCGAGAACATCCTCAGCGGCGCCCCGGCCGAGGAGGAGGGGCAGCTCGGCCCGCTGGTCGGCCAGCTGGTGGTGGCGACGAACGTGTTCCGGCGCACCGACGACGGCTGGAAGGTGTGGTCGCACCACGGCTCCCCGGTGCTCGCGGAGCGTGACGACGAGGGCCCGGAGGGTCCCGAGGACGACGACCGGCTGATGCCGGGCTGAGTCCCTGATCCCCGGCCCCGTGATGGCTCGAATGGGTTCCGTTCGAGCCGTGCGAGGTGCGGGTAGGTGAAGGTGGCGCGGGGCTGTGGGAGGCATCCGCCGCGACCCCGTGGGCATGTGCCGCCGACATTCGCAGGTAGATTCGAGGAGGTTTCCCCGCCGACGGCAGGGGGTCACTGGCGCGTTCCGGACCGGCCGGGGCGTGCCCGCGTAACCGACGACCAGCAGGAGTGATTCGGGTGGATCGTGTCGCGCTGCGCGGCCTGAGGGCTCGTGGGCACCACGGCGTGTTCCCGGAGGAGCGCGAGGAGGGCCAGACGTTCGTCGTGGACCTCGTGCTCGGCCTGGACACCCGTCCCGCCGCCGCCGACGACGACCTGACCAAGACCGTCCACTACGGCGTGGTGGCCGAGGAGGTCGTGGACGTGGTGCGGGGCGAGCCGGTCGAGCTGATCGAGACCCTTGCCGAACGGATAGCGGACACCTGCCTGAAGCATGATGTGGTGCGCGAGGTCGAGGTCGTCGTCCACAAGCCGCAGGCCCCGATCACCGTTCCCTTCGACGATGTCACCATCACCATTACCCGGAGCCGAGTATGAGCAGCAGCGACCCGACCGTGCAGCCCGTTCCCGCCTCCGTGGTGGAGAAGGTGGACGCCGCCGATGTGACCCTGTCCAACCCCAAACGGGCAGTGATCTCCCTCGGCAGCAACCTGGGCAATCGCCTGGAGACCCTCCAAGGCGCGGTGGACGCGCTGGAGGACACCCCGGGCCTGCGGGTCAAGGCCGTTTCTCCGGTGTACGAGACCGAGCCGTGGGGCGTGGAGCCGGGCACCCAGGCGACGTACTTCAACGCGGTGGTGCTGGTGAAGACCACGCTGCCGCCGTCCTCGCTGCTGGAGCGCGGCCACGCCATCGAGGAGGCGTTCGAGCGGGTGCGGGACGAGCACTGGGGTCCGCGCACCATCGACGTGGACATCGTGGCGTACCAGGACGTGGTCTCCGACGATCCGCTGCTCACCCTGCCGCATCCGCGCGCGCACCAGCGGGCCTTCGTCCTGGTGCCGTGGAACGACGTGGACCCGCAGGCCGAGTTCCCCGGCCGCGGCAGCGTCTCCGCGCTGCTGGACGAGGTGGGCGACGAGGGCGTACAGGTCCGCACGGACCTGGAACTGCGACTGCCCGAATAGACGTTGACCAGTAGACGTTGACCAATGGACGTTGACCAGGTGACCAGACGTTGATGCGTGGAGGGGCGACCGCTCGGTGAGGCAACTTCGGATCGGGGTGCTGGTCGGGCTGTTCGCCGTGGCCGGTGTGGTGTCGTGGGCGGGCTCCCGGCTGTGGGACACGCTGGGGTCGCTGCCGAGCGTTCCGCTGGCGGCGCCGATCGTGCTGGCCCTGATCGCGGTCGTGCTGCTCGCGACCGCGATCTCGCTGCGGGCCCGGCTGCGCGCCCAGCGGGAGCGGGAGCCGGACGCGAAGGGCGTGGACCCGATGGTGGCCGCCCGCGCGGTGGTTTTCGGCCAGGCGAGCGCGCTGGTGGCGGCGCTGATCGCGGGGATGTACGGCGGGGTCGGCGTCTTCCTGGCCCTGGAGCAGCTCGACGTACCGGCCCGCCAGGACCAGGCCATCTACGCGGGCGCTTCGGTGCTGGCCGGCGCGGGTGTGGTGGCCGCCGCGTTCTTCCTGGAGCGGGTCTGCAAGCTGCCCGAGGACGACGACGAGAACGGGCGCGGCCCGGGCGCCTCCGCCCGGGCCTGAGCGGCCTGAGCGGCCTGAGAGGCCTGAGAGCGCCGTCCTGACCCTCAGCGGGCCGTTCAGCGGGCCATGATGAGGCTCATCGCCTCGGCCCGGGTGGCCGGATCGCGCAGCTGGCCGCGCACGGCCGAGGTGAGGGTCTTGGCGCCGGGCTTGCGCACCCCGCGCATGGTCATGCACATGTGCTCGCACTCGACCACGACGATCACCCCGCGCGGTTCCAGTATCCGCATCAGCGAGTCGGCGATCTGGGTGGTCAGCCGCTCCTGGACCTGGGGGCGGCGGGCGAACACGTCCACCAGCCGGGCCAGCTTCGACAGCCCGGTGATCTTGCCGTCGTGGGACGGGATGTAGCCGACGTGCGCGACCCCCACGAAGGGCACCAGGTGGTGCTCGCACGAGGACATCACCTCGATGTCCTTGACCAGCACCATCTCGTCGTGGCCCAGGTCGAAGGTGGTGGTCAGGACGTCCTCGGGCTCCTGCCGCAGCCCCGCGAAGATCTCCTTGTACGCGCGGGCCACCCGCCCCGGCGTCTCCCGCAGCCCCTCCCGGTCCGGGTCCTCGCCGACGGCGATCAGAAGCTCACGGATCGCGTTCTCGGCTCGCTTCTCGTCGAACACGCCGATGGTGCTCTCGCCGTCCAGCGTCACCGGGTCCGTCATGGAGCTGCCTCGTTCCTCATGTGCACAAATATGCGGAATGCCGCGCCCCCAAGGCTAGAACCTGGGTGACGCGGCATTCATTCCGGGTCCTCCCGGGGCCCTCTCGGGCCCGGGAGGCCGGGTTCAGCTCTCGGAGCCGGAGCCCGACTCCTCGGGCCGCTCGACGCCGTCCTCGGGCGCGGTGGCCTTGGTGAGCGAGGCCGCCGAGGTGGGCTGGGCACCGTTCGCCGGGGCGAGCTCCCGGGGGGAGAGCACCGGCGGGCGGGTGGAGGGCGTACGCCGCGAGGAGCCGGTCCACGCCGGGCGGGCCGGACGCTTCACGACCGGGGCGAAGATCTCGGCGATCTCCTCCTTGTTCAGCGTCTCCTTCTCCAGCAGCGCCAGCACCAGGTTGTCGAGGACGTCGCGGTTCTCGACGAGGATCTCCCACGCCTCGTTGTGCGCGGCCTCGATGAGCTTCTTGACCTCCTCGTCCACCAGTGCGGCGACCTCTTCCGAGTAGTCGCGCTGGTGGGCCATCTCCCGGCCCAGGAACGGCTCGGAGTTGTCGGAGCCGAACTTGATCGCGCCGAGCCGCTCGGTCATGCCGTACTGCGTGACCATCGCGCGGGCCGTCGCGGTCGCCTTCTCGATGTCGTTCGAGGCGCCCGTGGTCGGGTCGTGGAAGACCAGTTCCTCGGCCGCCCGGCCGCCCATCATGTAGGCGAGCTGGTCCAGCATCTCGTTGCGCGTGGTCGAGTACTTGTCCTCGTCCGGCAGGACCATGGTGTAGCCCAGGGCCCGGCCTCTGGAGAGGATCGTGACCTTGTGCACGGGATCGCTGTTCGGAGACGCCGCCGCGACCAGGGCGTGACCGCCCTCGTGGTACGCGGTGATCTTCTTCTCCTTGTCGCTCATGATCCGGGTCCGCTTCTGCGGGCCGGCCACGACACGGTCGATCGCCTCGTCCAGGTAGTGGTTGTCGATCAGCTTCTTGTCGCCGCGGGCCGTCAGCAGGGCGGCCTCGTTCAGCACGTTCGACAGATCGGCACCGGTGAAGCCGGGGGTACGGCGGGCGACGGCCGACAGGTCGACGTCCGGCGCGACCGGCTTGCCCTTCTGGTGAACCTTGAGGATCTCCAGACGGCCCTGCATGTCCGGGCGGTCGACGGCGATCTGCCGGTCGAAACGGCCGGGGCGCAGCAGCGCCGGGTCCAGGATGTCCGGCCGGTTGGTGGCGGCGATCAGAATGACGCCGCCCTTCACGTCGAAGCCGTCCATCTCCACGAGCAGCTGGTTCAGCGTCTGCTCGCGCTCGTCGTGACCGCCGCCCATGCCCGCGCCGCGGTGCCGGCCGACGGCGTCGATCTCGTCGACGAAGACGATGGCCGGGGCGTTGGTCTTGGCCTGCTCGAACAGGTCACGGACCCGGGAGGCACCCACACCGACGAACATCTCGACGAAGTCCGAGCCGGAGATCGAGTAGAACGGGACGCCCGCCTCGCCCGCGACGGCGCGCGCGAGCAGGGTCTTACCCGTACCGGGCGGGCCGTACAGCAGCACACCCTTGGGGATCTTGGCACCGACGGCCTGGAATTTCGCCGGCTCCTGGAGGAACTCCTTGATCTCCTGGAGTTCCTCGACCGCCTCGTCGGACCCCGCCACATCGGTGAAGGTCGTCTTCGGCGTGTCCTTGGTGATCAGCTTGGCCTTCGACTTCCCGAAGTTCATGACTCGGGAGCCGCCGCCCTGCATCTGGTTCATCAGGAACAGGAAGACCACGACGATCAGCACGAACGGGAGCAGCGAGAGCAGAATCCCGACGAACGGGTTCTGCTTCGAAGTCGAGACGTTGTACCCGTCGGGGATCCCGTTGTCCTTCTGGGCATTGGCCTGAAGGGTCCTGGCGAGGTCGACGCCCTGGTCGCCGATGTAGGTGGCCTGGAGCTTCTTGCTGCCCGAGACCTTGGCGACGTTGTCCTTGAGTTCGACCTTGATCTTGTGCTCGTCGCCGGTCGTCAGCTCGGCGGACTGGACCTGGTTCCTGTTGATCGCCTTGACGACCTGGCTGGTGTCCACCGACTTGTAGCCGCCGGACGAGCCGACGACCTGCATCAACACGACCACGGCGAGGACGGCCAGCACGATCCACATGACCGGCCCACGGAAGTAGCGCTTCACGTCCATCCATACGGGGCGAAACCGCCCCGTCCCTCCTGCCACAGTGAGGCACGGCAGCCCTGGAGGGGCGCCTGTGCGTGCGGTGTATTGCGGTGTATTTAGTGGTGTATGAGCTGTGTAATCCTCAGTCTCGAAAAAGACTGACCTTCGGACGGTACCCCAGCATTGTCACCCGACGCCGCCGTGGAGTGTTAACACATCCGCCTTCCCCTGCTCCAACGGCGGAAAACCGCGCCAGGTTCCCAGGGGGAGGCGGTGCCTCTCAGCCGCCGTAGACGTGCGGGGCCAGAGTCCCGACGAACCGCAGGTTGCGGTACTTCTCCGAGTAGTCGAGGCCGTATCCGACGACGAACTCGTTCGGGATGTCGAAGCCGACCCACTTCACGTCGATGGCGACCTTGGCCGCCTCCGGCTTGCGCAGCAGCGTGCACACGTTCAGTGAGGCGGGCTCGCGCGACCCCAGGTTCGACAGCAGCCAGGACAGCGTCAGGCCGGAGTCGATGATGTCCTCGACGATCAGGACGTGCTTGCCCTTGATGTCGGTGTCCAGGTCCTTGAGGATCCGCACCACGCCCGAGGACTGGGTGCCCGCGCCGTACGACGACACGGCCATCCAGTCCATGGTGACGGGCGTGGAGAGGGCTCGCGCCAGGTCCGCCATCACCATCACCGCGCCCTTGAGCACGCCGACGATCAGCAGGTCCTTGCCCTCGTACTCGGCGTCGATGCGGGCGGCCAGCTCGGCCAGCTTCGCGTTGATCTCTTCCTCGGTGATGAGGACCGACTTGAGGTCGGTGCCCATGTCCTTGTCGTCCACCCGCGCCACTCTCGTTCGACGTAACCGGCTCATCTGGCTCGGGCGGGTCAGCCCTGCCGGATCACCAGTCTGCCACCCTCCCGGCGGACCTCGACGCGGCCGGGGAGGTTGATGGCCCGCTGACCCCGCCAGCCGGTGATCAGCCGGTCGACTTCCTCGATGTGTCGGGCGAAGAGCGAACCGGCGGGCGCGCCCGCGGCGATGGCGGCGCGCCGCAGCACCCGGCGGCGGACGGCGGGGGGCAGCCCGTGCAGGCCGACGGTGTCCAGCTCGACGGCCTCCGCGCCGCCGGACCCGGCCCCGGGGGCGGGGGCCGGGGCGGTGCGCAGGACCTCGGCCTCGGCGCGGGCGGCCCAGGCGTCGAGGGCGTCGGCGTCGTCGCGGGAGAGCTGGGCGGTGCGGGCGAGGGCCTCGACGACGCCCTTGCCGAGGGCCTTCTCCAGGACGGGCAGCGCCTCGTGGCGGACCCGGGAGCGGGTGTAGGCCGGGTCCACGTTGTGCGGGTCGTCCCAGACGGGCAGCGCCTGGACGAGGCAGGCCTGGCGGACGGTGTGCCGGTCGAGCTGGAGGAAGGGGCGGCGGTAGCGGCCGCCGGTGCCGGAGACGCGGGCCATGCCGGACAGCGAGCGGGTGCCGGAGCCGCGGGCGAGCCCCAGCAGAACCGTCTCGGCCTGGTCGTCGCGGGTGTGGCCGAGCAGCACGGCGGCGGCTGCGTGGCGCTCGGCGGCGGAGTCGAGGGCGGCGTAGCGGGCGTCCCGGGCGGCGGCCTCGGGACCGCCGTCCCGGCCGACGGACACGGCGATGGACTCGACGGGGGCAAGGCCCAGCTCCCGCATCCGGTCGGCGACCTCGGCGGCGCGGACGTCGGAGCCCGGCTGGAGGCCGTGGTCGACGGTGACGGCTCCGGCGCGCAGGCCGAGCCGGGGGGCCTCGAAGGCGAGCGCGGAGGCGAGGGCCATGGAGTCGGCGCCGCCTGAGCAGGCGGCGAGCACGAGGGGGCGGCTCTCGCGGGGGGTGGAGCCGCGGGGGGCGGGCGCCTGGGCCGGGGAGGCCGGGGAAGGCTGCGCGGGGGCGGAGGCGGCCGGGGAGTCGACGAGGACGTCGTGGAGGACGCGGCGGACCGCCAGGCGTATCGCGGCGACCGCTGGATGGGGACCCATGTCCGTTTCCCATCTGTCATGCGAGGGGGTGCCTCGGGGGGCGTACGAGATGTCGTTACGCGGGGGGATTCGTCACGCTGTGTATGTCGATGGTGACAGAAGCGAGCTGTTCCCCGAGCATCGCACGCCTACCCGTCGCTAACGGTCCCTCGGACGAGTGATTAACGGGAGCATTCATCCGTTCCCAAGTGAGCCGGTTTCACGACTCTGCCCTACGGTGCACCCGCGCGACCCACTCGGCGGGTTTGCTGATCTCCGACTTGGTCGGGAGCGTGTTGGGGGACGTCCAGACCCGGTTGAAACCGTCCATGCCGACCTGGTCCACCACGGCCCGTACGAACCGCTCACCGTCACGGTACTGCCGCAGCTTGGCGTCGAGCCCCAGCAGCTTGCGCAGCGCCTGGTCGAGGCGGCCCGCGCCGCTCGCCCGCCGCTTCTGGAACTTCTCGCGGATCTCGGCGACGGTGGGCACGACGTCCGGCCCGACCCCGTCCATCACGTAGTCCGCGTGCCCCTCCAGCAGCGACATCACGGCGGTCAGCCGGGCCAGGATCTCGCGCTGGGCCGGGGTCTGGACCAGCTCGATGATGCTGGGCGAGGCGCCGCGCTCCGCGGCCTCCTCGCTGTCCGGCCGCCCGCCGCCCAGCGACTGGACGGCCTCCCGGATCCGCTCCAGCAGGGTGGCCGGATCCACGTCGGTCTCGCCCAGGAACGCCTGGATCTCGGACTCGATGTGGTCGCGCAGCCAGGGCACCGCGGTGAACTGCGTACGGTGCGTCTCCTCGTGCAGCGAGACCCACAGCCGGAAGTCGTGCGGGGCCACGTCCAGCTCGCGCTCCACGTGGACGATGTTGGGGGCCACCAGCAGCAGCCGGCCGCCGCCCGCGGTCCCGGCGGGCAGGTCGCGGGTGGCGGGCGCGAACGTCTCGTACTGGCCGAGCACCCGGGAGGCCAGGAACGACAGCAGCATCCCCAGCTCGACGCCGGTCACCTTGCCGCCGACCGCTCCCAGCACCGCCCCGCCGGGCAGCCCGCCGCGCCGGTCCTGCATCTTGCCCAGCAGCGGCGACAGGAGCTGGCGGAAGCCCGCGACGTTGGCCCGGATCCAACCCGCGCGGTCCACGACGAGGACGGGGGTGTCGGAGGCCGGGCCGCCGGGGACGGCCATCCGGGTGAAGCCGCGGACGTGCTCCTCCGAGGATTTCGCGTGCCGTCGCAGCTCCGCGACGACGGCGCGCGCCTCGTCCCGGCTCACCTCGGGGCCCGGGCGCACCAGCCGGGTCGCGGTCGCGACGGCCAGGTTCCAGTCGACCATCTCCACACCACCGATGCTCGTCATGGCTTCACGGTACGTGGCCCGCGCCCCATCCGGGAGGAGACGACTCCCCCGCACACGCGGCCGCCCCCGGCCCGACCGGGCGACGCGTCACCTCCGGCTCGCCCCGCCTCACCGGCATCCGCAGTTCGCGAGCGCCGAGGCCATGGTGTCCAGGGCCCGCTGGGCGCCCTCGGGGTCGGTGGTGCCGTTGGTCATGAACGCGAAGACCAGGAGCCGCCCGTCGGCGTCCACGACGCTGCCCGCCAGGGTGTTGACCCCGGTCAGGGTGCCGGTCTTGGCGCGCACCACGCCGCGGCCCACGGTGTCCGCGTCGTAGCGGGTGCGCAGGGTGCCGCTGAATCCGGCCACCGGCAGCCCGGTGAGCAGCGGCCGCAGCTCGGGGTGGCCGATGTCCGCGGCCCGCACCAGCACCTGGGCGAGCAGCGCGGCGGAGACGTGGTCATCGCGGTCGAGCCCGCTGCCGTCCGCGATCCGGGCGCCGGAGACCGGCAGCCGGAGCTTCTTCAGCCGGGCGGTCACGGCCTTCGCCGCGCCGTCGAAGCTCGCGGGGTCACCGGCGGCGACGGCGGTCTGCCGGGCCAGGGCCTCGGCGATGTCGTTGTCGCTGTTGGTCAGCATCCGCTCGACGAGCGCGGACAGCGGCTGGGAGCGGACGGTGGCCAGCGGACGGGGGCGCTTTCCGGCCTCCCGTTCCCGCGGGTCCCCGGTCACGTCGACGCCGCGGTCGCGCAGCATCGAGGCGAACGTTCCCGCCGCGTCGGCGGCGGGGTCCTCGGAGCGCGCGGCCGGGCCGTGGTCGCTGTCGTCGAGGCGGCCCTCGTCGGCCATCAGCGGGGTGACGGGCGAGATGTTCTCGTTGGGGCCGATGGGGTGCAGCCCGGGCCCGGAGTAGAGCGAGGTGTCGTATCCGAGCCGGACGGACGTCGCGCCGCGCTTCTTGAGGGCGCGGGCGGTGTCGTCGGCCAGGGCGCGCAGCGAGGCGGGGCGGTCGGTGCCCTTGGCGTCGCGGGCGGTGAGGGTCGGGTCGCCGCCGCCGACGAGCACGATGCCGTCGTCGCCCTGGACCACGGTGGTCTTGATCCGGTAGTCGGGGCCGAGGGCGGAGAGCGCGGCGGCGCCGGTCGCCAGCTTGATGGTCGACGCGGGCACCACGGCGTCCTTCGCGCCGGTCCCGAACACCTGCTGTCCCGTCGTCACGTCCACGACGGACGCCGAGCGGTCGCCGCCCAGCGCGGGGTCGTCCAGCAGTGGTTCCAGGGCGTCGGCGAGCCCGCCGCCGGTGGGCGGCGGCACCGCGTCCTCGCCGCTGTCCGGCGACGGCACGGCGCCGGGCGCGCCGAGGGCGGCCAGCACGGGCGCGGCGCTGGGGACGGCCTTGCCGGGGTGACGCTCGCCACCCGCGGCCGGTCCGCGGGCGGCCCGGGCGCGTTCGGCCGTACGCTGGCCGGTGTCCCAGGGCCCGGCGGCGAGCACCGCTCCGGCCGCGACGGCGAGGCCGACCGTGCCGGAGAGGGCCACCAGCCGCCAGGTGCCACGCTGTTGGGGCGGGGTGCGCTGCCAGCGGTCGTGGAGCCCGGTGCGGCGCCACAGTTCGCGGACCCGGCCGTGCCACGGCCGGGTACGGACCGGGCGGTTCCACCAGCGGTCGCGGAGCCGGACTCCGACGGCGGCGACGCGGCGCCACTGGTCCCGCACGAGGGTCCGCCCGCGCGCGAGCAACTCCCTGAACTGCCGTGATCTGGCTTCAGGCACGACGGACCAGCCCCTTTCGCCACCACACACCTGCGTGGGGGACACTTAATCACCAGACGTATGTGTTGATCATGGAGGAGCCACCCGTGGAGTTCGACGTCACCATCGAGATCCCGAAGGGTTCGCGGAACAAGTACGAGGTGGACCACGAGACGGGGCGCATCCGTCTCGACCGTCGACTCTTCACTTCGACCAGCTACCCGGCGGATTACGGCTTTGTCGAGAACACCCTCGGCGAGGATGGCGACCCGCTGGATGCCCTGGTCATTCTCGACGAGCCGACGTTCCCCGGCTGCCTGATCAAGTGCCGTGCGATCGGCATGTTCAGGATGACCGACGAGGCGGGCGGCGACGACAAGCTGCTGTGCGTGCCCGCGTCGGACCCGCGGGTCGAGCATCTGCGTGACATTCACCACGTGTCGGAGTTCGACCGCCTGGAGATCCAGCACTTCTTCGAGGTCTACAAGGACCTGGAGCCCGGCAAGTCGGTCGAGGGGGCCAACTGGGTGGGGCGCGCCGAGGCCGAGGCCGAGGTCGAGGCGTCCATCAAGCGCCTGGAGGCGTCCGGCGGCCACTGAGCCCCGACACCCGAACGGGCCGACCACAAGGTCGGCCCGTTCGTCGTTTGCGCAGGTCAGAGCAGGGCAGCCGCAGGTCAGAAGCCGCGGGTGCGCTTGGCCGCGCGACGCCCCGAGGGGTCGTCCCCGCTGCCGGGGATCTTGAGGAACAGCCGGGCCGCCTCGCCACCCAGGTTCACCCCGATGGCGATCGCCAGGGCCAGTGCTGCCGCCTGGGTGAGGTGGGGGATGCCGCGGTCCAGATTTCCCTGGGCGAGCGCGAGCAGTCCGAAGTACGTCGCGCTACCGGGCAGCAGCGGCCCGATCGCCGCCGTGACGTACGGGAGCGCCGACGCGTAGCGGTAGCGGGAGAGCAACTGCCCGAAGAGGCCGACCAGCCCGGCGGCCACGGTCGTGGCGGCGACCGGCGGCACGTTGGCGGTGTCGGCGAGCGCGCCGTAGACCACCCAGGCGACCCCGCCGTTGAGGGTGGCGAACAGCACGGTGTGACGTTCCTGCTGGAGCAGGATGCAGAACGTCAGCGCCAGCAGCATCGCCGCCAGTATCTGGGTGACCGGCTCCGGCTGTCCCACCAGCGCCGCCTCCGGGTTCAGCTTGGCGTTCAGCTGGAGCCCGCCGTACAGCACGGTGAGCACGCCGCAGACGATGCCGACGATCAGGTAGCCGACCTCCAGCAGCCGGGCGGCGGCGGTGATGTAATACCCGGTCAGCCCGTCCTGGACGCTCGCCACCAGGGCCCGCCCGGGGATCAGCGCGAACAGCCCACCGGTGATCACCGCGGACGACTGGAGTCCCGCGCCCATGAGGCTGAGCGCGATGCCCATCGCGGCGGGCGGCATCGCCGCGACCACGAACTGGTAGAACTCCGGCAGTCCGCGCCCGGACGCCAGCCACGCCAGCCGGTCGCCCAGCATCGCGCCGATCGCCGCCGCGAAGAACACCGGCCACGCACCGCCGACCAGCATGCTCGCCGCGCCCGCCAGCCCGCCGGCGGCCACGGTGAGCGCCCAGCCGGGGTACGGGTGGCGGTTACGGCGGATCTCGGCGAGCCGGCGGTACGCCTCCTCCAGGGTGAAGTCGTCCTGCGAGGTGATGTCGTCGACGAGCCGGAAGACGGCGGCCAGCCGGTTGTAGTCGGTGCCCCGGCGGCGCACCGTACGGCTGGCGGTGACGGGGTCGTCGACCAGCGAGGGCTGGTAGCTGACCGACAGCAGGGTGAAGGTCACGGTGGGCTCGCAGCGGTGGAGCCCGTACGCGTGCGCCACGCCGAGCATCGCCGCCTCGACGTCCTCGGCGCCCTCGCCGCCCGCGAGGAGCAGCTCGGCGATGCGGAGAGTGAGATCGAGCACACGGGGGACGGCGGGGCCCGTGTCGTCCTGCGGATCGGGGCGCTCGGCCGGTGTCGGGCGCTCGCTGATCGGCATCCGCAGCATCGTGCGCATCCGGTCCTGCCAGGGCGAATCCTTGGTCAGCCGGACCATGGGTATGCCGTTCGGCGGCGTGAAGGCCGGGAAGCCGCCGGTGGTCTGGTTGGCCGACGTGGTGACCCCGGCGGGCGGCACGAAGGCCGAGCTCTCGGGCTCGGGTGCGGTCAGTTCGGTGGCCAGCCCCTGGGGGATGGCGAACTCCGAGGTCGGGTGCTCGCCATCGGGCGAGGGCGGCCTCGGTACGCCCTGGGGCGGTGTGAAGGCGCTGTGCGCCTCATCGGACTGCGGCTTGCGGTTCTCCGCCGTATCCGCGTCCTGCGTGCCCGCGCCACGCTGCCCGTACTGTCGGTCCGACCCCACTGCCTCGCTCCTCGACCGCCTCCCCGTCACTTCTTCCAGCAGCCACGATGCATCATCGGCGGCCACCGAAGCCCATTGTGCGGGGAGGTGGCCGCCGAGTGGGAGCGGGGGCAGCGTGTGCGACGGGTGTGTAGTGGAGTGACGCCTGTGAAGCGACGGTGAAGATTCGCGCCGGACGGGAACGCCGGGACGGGCGGCGCCCGGCGTGGCGGCCGGTCAGCGCCCGGCGCGCCGCCCGGTCAGCGCTTGGCGTGGCGGCCGCGCGGCCCCTGCTGGTCGGCCACCGGCCCGGCCGGTGCCTCGGCGGCCGCCTTCTTGGACTGGCTGCGGGCCCGCATGAACTCGATCACGATCGGGATGACGGACAGCAGGACGATGCCGACCAGGATCAGCTCGATGTGCTTGTGGACGAAGTCGACCTTGCCGAGCGCCGCGCCCAGCAGGGTGACGCCCGAGCCCCACAGCACACCGCCGACGATGTTGAAGATGATGAAGGAGCGGTAGTTCATCCGGCTCACGCCCGCGATGATCGGCGTGAACGTCCGCACGATGGGCACGAAGCGGGCCAGGATCAGCGACTTCGGGCCGTGCTTCTCGAAGAACTCATGCGCCTTCTCCACGTTCTCCTGCTTGAAGAACTTGGAGTCCGGGCGCTTGAACAGCGCCGGGCCGACCTTCCGGCCGAAGAGATATCCGACCTGGTCACCGATGATCGCCGCGACGGCGACGCCCACGCACACCAGCCACAGCTCCTGCTTGATCACATCGGTGGTGACCAGCAGTCCGGTGGTGAACAGCAGCGAGTCGCCCGGCAGGAAGAAGCCGATGAGCAGGCCGGACTCCGCGAAGACGATGGCCAGCACGCCGAGCAGCCCGAAGGTTTCGATCAGATAGTCCGGGTCCAGCCACTGAGGGCCGAGCGCGAGGGTGGTCACGGGTCACAGGCTCCTGGGTCGAGGGGTGCAGGCTCGTGCTCGTGCGAGGCCCGGCCGCAGGGTCGGGGTACGGACTGCTGCGGGGTTCATCGCTTCGCAGTGTGCCGCCCAAAGCTATCAACGCCGTGTGCGTGCCCGTGGTTCCCGCTGTCCGCCCGCCCCCTCACCCGAGGCCCCCTCACGCCCGAGGCCCCCTCAGCCGTGGCGCTCCGCGTTGGCCAGGATCGCACCCCGGAGGTACGCGGCGAGCCCCGGCTTGGCCTTGTCGATGTTCTCGGTGAAGCGGTGGTCCGTCACATACATCTCGGCGATGCAGGCATGGGCCTGGTGGGGGCAGTCGTAGTGGTTCCGGCTGATCCACTGCCGGTGCTCCTCGGCGAGATCCATCGCGGCCTCGGACTCCGGCGCGGTGCCCGACTCCATCAGCGCGATGAAGCGGTCGTTGATCGCGTCGCTCTCGGCCTGGATCCGCTGCCAGTCCTCCTTGGTGTACGTGGCCGCCTTGCGCTGCGACTCCCGGTACGCCTCGGTGTCGCCCCAGCGCTCCTCGACCTCGTCCGCGTACTGGTCCGGGTCGAAGTCGCCGAAGACCTCGAACTTCTCCTCGGGGGTCAGATTGATGCCCATCTTCCGTGCCTCCATGGCGCGTTCGACGGCGGCGGCCATCTTCTGGAGCTGCTCGATCCGGCCGGTCAGCAGCGAGTGCTGACGCCGCAGGTGGGCCCGCGGGTCCGCGTCCGGGTCGTCGAGGAGGACCGCCACCTCGTCGAGCGGAAAGCCGAGCTCCCGGTAGAACAGGATGCCCTGGAGCCGGTCGAGGTCGGCGTCGTCGTACCGCCGGTGCCCGGCCGTGCTGCGGGCGCTCGGGCGCAGCAGCCCGATCTCGTCGTAGTGGTGCAGCGTGCGCACCGTCACCCCGGCGAAGCCCGCGACCTGTCCCACCGAATAGCTCATGACCTGGTCCGCTCTCCTGGTGTTCCGTTACGGGCTCCACGGTGGCGCCTCACGTCGCGTGAGGTGCAAGTCCGGATGCCGAAATCCTGTGGGGGACATGCACGCTCCCTGGCATCCTGCCGATCGTGCTGGGGATAACCGATCTTTCGACGTATCTGGCGGGCCTTGCGCTGATCATCCTGCTGCCGGGCCCGAACTCGCTCTATGTGGTGTCGGTCGCCGCCCGCCGCGGCCCCCGCACCGCCTACCGGGCGGCGGGCGGGGTGCTGTGCGGGGACGCCGTGCTGATGACGCTGTCCGCGGGCGGCGTGGCGTCGCTGCTCCAGGCGAGCCCGGCGCTCTTCGCCGTGGTGAAGTTCGCCGGTGCGGGCTATCTGACCTGGCTCGCGGTGGGCATGCTGCGCGGGGCGCGGAAGCTGTGGCGCCAGGGTCCGGGCAGCGCGCGGACGGCCGAGGCGGCCGAGACGGACGGCGCGGGTGCCGAGGACGGCGTGGCGTCCGGGGCGGTCGAGCGGCCCTATCGCCGGGCGCTGGTCGTGAGCCTGCTGAACCCGAAGGCGATCCTGTTCTTCATCTCCTTCTTCGTGCAGTTCGTCGATCCGGAGTACGCCCATCCGGCGCTGTCCTTCGTGGCGCTGGGCCTCTGGGCGCAGCTGTTCAGCATCACCTATCTGTCGCTGCTGATCTTCGGCGGTACGTATCTCGCGGCCGTCTTCCGGCGGCGCAAGCGGCTGACGGCCGGGCTGTCGGCGGGCGCGGGGGCGGCGTTCCTGGGCTTCGCGGCGAAGCTGTCGCTCAGCAGCGCGGGCTGACGGCGCGGGATCCGGGCGGCGCGTGATCCGGGCGGCGCGTGATCCGGGTATTTGCGCCATATGTCCGTAATTTAATGAGCATGGCACTTCACGGCGACAGGCACGGCGCGGCAAAGCGGCCCGACATCTCGGTCAACCCCTTCTACGGCGTGGCCGATCCGGTCAGCGGCATGACGACGAACCCGCCGCGCCGCTGCCTGCCGGACGGGCCCATGGCCCCCTCGGCCGCGTACCAGCTGGTGCACGACGAGCTGATGCTCGACGGCAACGCCCGTCAGAATCTCGCCACCTTCGTCACCACCTGGATGGAGGCACAGGCGGGGCGGCTGATGTCCGACTGCCGGGACAAGAACATGATCGACAAGGATGAGTACCCGCGCACCGCGGAGCTGGAGCGGCGCTGTGTGGCCATCCTGGCCGACCTGTGGCACACACCCGACCCGCATGCGGTGATGGGCTGCTCCACGACGGGGTCGAGCGAAGCGTGCATGCTCGCCGGACTGGCCTTCAAGCGGCGCTGGGCCAAGCGGAACCCCGTCCGCTATCCGGCCACCGCCCGGCCCAATCTGGTCATGGGGATCAACACCCAGGTGTGCTGGGAGAAGTTCTGCGCCTACTGGGAGGTGGAACCGCGGCAAGTGCCCATGGAGGGCAACCGGTTCCACCTCGCCCCCGGGGCCGCCGCCGAACTGTGCGACGAGAACACCATCGGGGTCGTCACCGTCCTCGGCTCGACCTTCGACGGGTCGTACGAGCCGGTCGCCGAGGTGTGCGCGGCCCTGGACGACCTCCAGGAGCGCACCGGGCTCGACGTACCGGTCCATGTGGACGGCGCCTCGGGCGCGATGGTGGCGCCGTTCCTCGACCCCGACCTGATGTGGGACTTCCGGCTGCCCCGCGTCTCCTCCATCAACACCTCGGGGCACAAGTACGGGCTGGTCTACCCGGGGGTGGGCTGGGCGCTGTGGCGTACACCGGAGTGCCTGCCCGAGGAGCTGGTCTTCCGGGTCAACTACCTGGGCGGCGAGATGCCGACCTTCGCGCTCAACTTCTCCCGGCCCGGCGCCCAGGTGGCCGCCCAGTACTACACCTTCCTGCGGCTGGGCCGGGACGGCTACCGCGCCGTCCAGCAGACCTCCCGCGACGTGGCCTGCTCGCTCTCGACACGGATCGCGGAGCTGGGCGACTTCAGGATGCTCACGCGCGGCGACGAGCTGCCGGTCTTCGCCTTCACGACGGCGGAGGAGATCACCAACTTCGACGTGTACGACGTGTCGCGGCGGCTGCGCGAACACGGCTGGCTGGTGCCCGCGTACTCGTTCCCGGCGAACCGCCAGGACCTGTCGGTGCTGCGGGTGGTGTGCCGCAACGGCTTCTCGGCGGACCTGTCCGACCTCTTCCTGGACGACCTGCGGACGCTCCTGCCCGAACTGCGGAAGCAGTCGGCGCCGATGGAGCGGCCCGCGGAGGTCGCCACGGCCTTCCACCACTGAGCAGGGTGCCCGCCGGGGGGTCAGCCCGCCTGAGCGGTGGCGCGGAGCAGCTCGACCCTGCGCCGTACGGCCTCCAGGGCGCCCGGCCTCCGGCCCGGCACCCGGCCCCGCAGGTCGATCAGCATCGGCGCGAGGGCATGCGCCCGGGCCGGTTCCTGGACGAACTGCCACTGGTGGTGGGCCCGGTCCACGGCGCCCTCCACCTCGGGGTGCCCGGTCGGCTCGCCATTGCCCAGCCGGGCGTCGGCCACCGCCAGCCACAGCTCACACGCGCGGGCCGGATCCCCGGCGATCCGGGCGAGGTCGGCGCGGACCTCCAGCCAGTGGATCGCGTCGGAGGAGCGCGGCCCGGCCGACCGGAGGGCCTCCTGCTCCCAGGCGGCGGCCATCGAGGCGGCCTCGCTGTGGCGTCCGGCGTGCGCGGCCTCGAAGATCGCGGCGTGCGGATCGGGAACGGGCTCGGGCGCCCGTCGTACGGGGTCGGACCGCCGGGCCGGTATGGACTCCGGCACCGGGGCGCTCCCGGGGGCGGGCGCGGCGCCCATGGGCGGGGGCCCGGGCGGGGGCGACGAGGCGGACGGCGCCGCGCCGCCCGGTGCGGCCGGTCCTCCCTGGGGCTGCTGGTGTTGGTGTGGACTCTGGGTCTCGTGCGTCCTGTGCGCCCCATGCGTCCCGGGCGGCTCGTACGCGCCGGGCGACTCGTACGCCCCGGGTGCCCCGTACGTCCCCGACGCCTCGTACGCCGCGTAGCCCTCCACCGGCGCGCCCAGCAGCAGTCCGGGCCCGGCGCCCAGCCCGGCCTCGGCGGCGGCCTGCTGGTGCAGCAGGGCGAACGGCGGGCTGCCCTCGCCCTCGCCGCGCAGCAGCCCGGCGAGGGCGCGGCTGTAGACAGGCGCCGCGAGTTGGCGCTTGGGCGGGGCGGGGGCGATCGTCCCGTACAGCGTCAGCCCGCCCGCGAGCGTGGCGACCGGCAGCCGCCCGTCGGACAGCCGCGGCCAGGCGGTCTCGTCGGCCACCAGGTCGGTGAGCACCGTGGTGCTGCCCGGCGGCCGCTGGGCCAGCTCGGCGGCCAGCCAGTGCCACGGCAGCGCGGTGTAGCGGGCGGTCCTCGGCGTCGTACGGGCCAGCGCGAGGTGCGGCAGCCGCTGCTTGTGGTCGAGGGTGAGCTGGCCCGCGAGATAGATGAGCACCGGGCCCGGGTGGGCGGCCGCCGTCCGCAGGTGCGTGAGCACGGTCTGCGGATCGGCGGGGTCCACGAGTTGGACGACGCTGGCGCCGCCGGGCGTGCCCAGCAGCGCGGCCGGAGGCACGGCCGCGAGCTGTGGCAGCGCGGCGGCCGCGTCCATCAGCCGCTGCTTGCCCATCGGACCGGCGGCGAGGAGCAGGGCGTAACCGGGCCCGCTCGTCCGTGCCGCCCCCGTGCCCGCCGTGTCGTTCCCCATACGTGCACCGTATCCGCATCCGGCGACGTCGGGTGGGGGTGTGACATACGTGGCATCGGGGACGGCGGGTCGGACGCTCAGCGGCTGAGCCCCCGGTAACGGGCCACGGCGAGCGGGAAGAAGACGACGAGGAGCGCCAACGGCCAGCAGACCGCGAGGAGTCCGGCGTGGTCCGCGGCCCACGATGCGCCGTGGCCCCCGGGGCTCCCGAACAGGTCGCGGACCGCGGTGGCCGTCGCCGACATCGGGTTCCACGCCGCGATCGAACCGATCCAGTCGGGCATCGACTCGGGCGCGGCGAAGACGTTGGACAGGAAGCCGATCGGCCAGACCAGGATCTGCACGGCCTGCACGAGTTCGGGGCGCCCGGCGAGCAGGCCGAGATAGATGCCGATCCACAGCATCGCGAAGCGCAGCCAGAGCAGCAGCCCGACCGCGTACAGCACGTCGTCAATGCCGCCGTGCCAGCGCCAGCCCATCGCGAGCCCGACCCCGATGAGGAGCAGCAGGCTGAGCGCGGACTGGAGCATGTCCAGCACACTGCGCCCGATCAGCACCGCGGAGGAGGCCATCGGCAGGGAGCGGAAGCGGTCGATGACGCCCTTGTTGAGGTCCTGGGTGATCGCGAGCATGGTGGCTTCGAGGCCGAAGGCCATGGTGAGGGCGAGCATGCCCGGCACCAGGTAGTGCTTGTAGTTGCCGCCGCCCGGGACGGTCATCCCGCCGCCGAGGAAGTACGCGAACATCAGCAGCATCATCACCGGGAAGACCAGGCCGACGACCACCTGGACGGGCTGGCGGGCCCAGTGGGCGAGGCCGCGGCGGGTCATGGTCCAGGAGTCGACGAGGGTCATGGCGGTCATACGGACGTCTCCTCTTCGGTCATGGCGGCGGTCTTCACGCGGGTCTCGTCGCGGGTCTCGCCGTGGGTCTCGGCGCCTGGCCCGTCGCCGGTCTGTCCGTCCGTCCGCTCGCCGGTGAGGTGCAGGAACACCTCGTCGAGGGTGGGGCGGCGCAGGGCGATGTCCTCCGCCTCGATCCCGGCCGCGTCCAGCGCCCGTACGGTCTCGGTGAGGGCGGCGACCCGGTCGGTGACCCGGGCGCCGATCCGTCGCCGGTCGGGGTCGGTCTCGACCGAGGCGGCGCGGGTGGCCATGCCGATCACCGAGGCGGCGGCGGCCAGTTGGCCGGCGTCGCGCAGCACGACGTCGATGCGGTCCCCGCCGATGCGGGCCTTGAGCTGGTCGGTCGTGTCGTCCGCGACGGCCCGGCCGTGGTCGACCACGCAGACGCGGTCGGCGAGTTGGTCGGCCTCCTCCAGGTACTGGGTGGTGAGCAGGACCGTCGTACCGTCACCGACCAGGGAGCGGACCGACTGCCACACCTCGGTGCGGCCGCGCGGGTCGAGCCCGGTGGTGGGCTCGTCCAGGAAGAGCACCCGGGGCCGCACGATGAGGCTCGCGGCCAGGTCCAGCCGCCGCCGCATGCCGCCGCTGTACCGGCCGACGGCCTTGGTGCCGGTGTCGCCGAGCCCGAACCGCTCCAGCAGCTCGTCCGCGCGGGCCGCCGCGCGCCGCCCACCGAGGTGGTGGAGGCGGCCGAACATCTCCAGGTTCTGCCGCCCGCTCAGCTCCTCGTCCACCGCTGCGTGCTGGCCGAGCAGCCCGATGCGGTGGCGGACCTCGTCGGGGTGGCGCAGCACGTCGTACCCGGCGACCTCGGCGCGGCCGCCGTCGTGGCGCAGCAGGGTGGCCAGGATGCGGACGCAGGTGGTCTTGCCCGCGCCGTTGGGGCCGAGCACGGCGTGCACGGTGCCGGACGGGACGGTCAGGTCGAGTCCGGCCAGGGCAGGTTTTCCTCCGACCCGTTTCGCTCCGGCTCGCTGTGCTCCGTAGGTCTTGCGCAGTCCTTCGACGACGATCGCGGGATCGCTGTCGGCCACGGTCTTCCCCTCTCGCTCCGCAATGAGCCGCATTAGTCAAATTTGACTACGAGCCACCGGAAGGTACTCCCCGATCCGGGTCTAGTCAAACTTGATTACTGTCGGAATTACTCCACGTGCGGGTTCGGCGCCCCGTCCGGCAGGACGTCCACCGAGCGCTCCCCCTCGCCCGCCATGACGTACGCCCCGCCTTCCAGCCGCTCGATCAGCCCGCGGGTCCACTCGGCCCCGCTGTCGGCCGAGTGCACCCAGAACTTCATGATCTCGCCGATGTGGCCCCACTCGTCGGGGCTGTCCTGCGGCGGCGACCAGTGCCGGGTGACCTCGGCCCGCCACCCCTCCAGCGCCGCCACCCGCTCCTTCAGCAGCGCGATGGCCTCGGCACGGGGCAGGTCCACGATGAACCCGACCCCGGCCGTCAGCTCATCGATCTTCTGGTCGTGCCGCAGCAGGGCGTCCCGCAGCAGCTTGAAGTACTCCTCCTCGCCCGCCGCGGTCAGCTCGTACTCGGTGCGCGGCGGGCCGCCGACGGTGCTCGGGGCCACGTCGTGGGCGCGCATCAGGCCCTGCTTCGCCATCTGTTTGAGCGCGTGATAAATCGATCCGGGTTTGGCGTTGGACCACTCGTGCGCGCCCCAGAACTCCAGGTCGTTACGGACCTGATAGCCGTGTGCGCGCCCGTGCTGGCGCACCGCTCCCAGCACCAGCAGCCGGATCGCTGACATGTGCCCGTCTCCCCATCCTGCCCCCGCCTGACCTGCGCTGGGGTCCAGAGTAGGGGTGTCAGCCCTCCATGAGCGACCAATCGGGCTCGGGCATCGCACCGGTCTCGAAGACCAGATCGAACGCGCCCTTCCCGTCGATCGTCTCGCGGATGACGTCCGCGTGCCCCGCGTGCCGGGCGACCTCCTGAATCAGGTGGAGGACCAGCCAGCGCCAGGTCCGGGTACCGCCCTCGTCCCAGGGGTAGCGGGGCGCCTCGAACGTCTCGTCCAGCGAGGACAGCGCGCGCACGGCGGCCTCGGTCTCGCGCGCCACCTCCTCGTACCGCTCCAGCAGCACCGGCACGGTCTCGTCGGCCGTGGGGACGAATCCGGCCTCGAAATCCGCCAGCGTCTCCTTCGACAACCGGTCCGCATTCCCCTGGCCCGTGCGAATCCAGCCCAGCTCGGCGGCTGTCACGTGCTTGATCAGCCCGGCCAGGGAGAGCGCGCTCGCGCTGGGCGCGCTGCGGGCCTGCTCCTCGGTCAGACCGTGCACGGCGCGCCGGATGCCGCCGCGCTGCGCGTCCAGATAGGCCAGCAGCGCGGTGCGCTCGTCCTTGCAGGCTTCGGGGTTCACGACGGTGGGCATGGCTGCCGCCTTTCACGAGGAGGGCGCCCGGGTCGGGTGCCCTTCGATGAACCCCACATTAGGGAGGCTTGCGGTCAGGTTCTGTCCGCAAGCCTCCTGACGTCATAGAAGCATCAGAACGGGAACTGGCTGCGGCCGTGCTGGATCGAGATCCACTTGGTGGTGGTGAAGTCCTCGATCATCGACTCCCCGTTGAGCCGCCCGACCCCCGAGTGCTTCTCGCCGCCGAAGGGCACGATCGGCTCGTCGTGCACGGTGCTGTCGTTCACATGGATCATGCCGGTGTGGACGCGCTTGGCGAGGCGCACCCCGCGCTCGATGTCGCCCGTGTGCACGGCGCCGCTGAGGCCGTAGTCGGTGTCGTTGGCGATCCGGACGGCCTCCTCGTCACCGTCGAACGGGATCAGCACCACGACCGGGCCGAAGACCTCCTGGCGGAGGATCGCCGAGCCCTCGGGGACGTCGCCGAGGACGGTCGGCTCCACCAGGGTGCCGTCGGCCCGCCCCCGCACCAGCGCGGTCGCGCCGTCGGCGATCGTCTGGTCGACGAGCGCGGTGATGGCCTCGGCCTGGCTCTCGTTGATCAGCGGGCCGATGTGGGTGGCCGGATCGCCCGGGTCGCCCACCGTCAGCGTCTTCACCTTGGCCACGAACTTCTCGGTGAACGCGCGCTCCACCGCCCGGTCCACCAGCACTCGGTTGGCGGCCATGCAGACCTGCCCCTGGTGGACGAAGCGGCTGAACACCGCGGCGTCCACCGCGTAGTCGAGGTCGGCGTCGTCCAGCACGATCAGGGCGCTGTTGCCGCCCAGCTCCAGGATGGAGCGCTTGAAGTGCGAGGCCGCGACGGTGGCGACATGGCGGCCCACCCGGTCGGAGCCGGTGAACGAGATGACCTTCGGGACCGGGTGCTCGATCAGGGCGTCACCGATCTCCGCGATGTCGGTGACGACCACATTGAGCAGCCCGGCCGGAAGCCCGGCCTCCTCGAAGATCTTCGCGACCATACCGCCGCCGCATATCGGGGTGTTCTGGTGCGGCTTGAGGACGACGGAGTTGCCGAGGGCCAGCGCTGGGGCGACCGACTTCAGCGACAGCAGGAAGGGGAAGTTGAACGGGCTGATCACGCCGACGACGCCGACCGGCACCCGGTAGAGGCGGTTCTCCTTGCCGTCGTCGGGCGACGGCAGGATGCGGCCCTCGGGGCGCAGCGCCAGCTGGACCGCCTCGCGCAGGAACTCCTTGGCGAGGTGCAGTTCGAAGCCCGCCTTGACGTGGGTGCCGCCGCACTCCGCGATGATCGTCTCGGTCAGTTCCTTCTCGCGCTCCTCGATGACGCGCAGCGCCCGCTCGAAGACCGCCCGCCGGGCGTACGGGTTGCGGGCCGCCCACTCCGGCTGGGCCCGCTCGGCGGTGCGGTAGGCGAGGTCGACCTCGTCGACGGTGGCCACGGTGATCGAGGCCAGCTTCTCCCCGTCGTACGGGTTGAAGTCGACGATGTCCCAGGAACCGCTGCCGGTGCGCCACTCACCGCCGATGTACTGAAAGGCCAACTCGGAGAAGTAGGACATGCCATCCCTATCTGGAGGACGCGGGACCGCAGTCGGACACCCGCGAACACGTGGGGGGTATTCCTGACAGGGCGTCATCCTACTGATCGGTCAGACCTCGCGCAGGAGCCCCCCGAGCAGGTCCCGGCTCTTCTCCGGGGACAGGCTGTCCGCCCCCAGCCGCTCCAACGCCCGCTCGTACTGCCCCACTTCATCGGGCTTGTCCAGGTAGAGCGCGCTGGTGAGCTGTTCCAGATAGACGACGTCCGGCAGATCGGACTCCGGGAACCGGAGCAGGGTGAACGCACCGCTCTCCCCCGCGTGCCCGCCGAACGCGAACGGCATCACCTGGAGCGTCACGTTCGGCTGCTCGGAGACGGAGAGGAGGTGCCGCAGCTGGGCGCGCATCACCTCCGGTCCACCGTACGGGCGGCGCAGCGCGGCCTCGTCCAGCACCACGTGGAACGCCGGAGCCCGCTCGGAGACCAGCAGCTTCTGCCGCTCCAGCCGCAGCGCGACCCGCCGCTCCACCTCGGACTCGCACGCCTGCGGCTGGCCCCGGGTGACCACGGCGTGGGCGTAGCCCTCGGTCTGGAGCAGGCCGTGGATGAACTGGACCTCGTAGACGGCGAGGTGCGAGGCGGCGCCCTCCAGCCCGACGTACGTCTGGAACCAGCCCGGCAGCACATCGCCGTAACTGTGCCACCAGCCGGTGAGGTTGGCCTCGCGGGCGAGGCCGAGCAGCGCCGCGCGCTCCGCCTCCTCGGCGACCCCGTACAGGGTGAGCAGGTCCTCGATGTCGCGCGCCTTGAAGCTCACCCGGCCCAGTTCCATCCGGCTGATCTTGGATTCGGAGGCGCGGATCGAATAGCCCGCCGCCTCGCGGGTGATACCCCTGGCCTCGCGCAGCCGCCTGAGTTGGGAGCCCAGGAGAATGCGGCGCACCACCGATCCACTCGACTCGCTTGCGGTCATGTGTCCGTGACCCTCCCTGTACGGAACGCGCTCTTCCGGCGATGGGCCCCCGCAACCCGGCAGGCCGAAGTCTGCCACTTTCCGGGCTCCGGTCTGTGCCCAAGCGGTTACCCGACCGGGAGTCCTACGCATATGTGCGTAGAACGAAAGTGTGGCAAAGAGCCATGCACTACCTCAATACCCCTGCGTGCACGTGCATTTGCCCTTGCATCTGCCGTCGGCATTCGAAACCATGGGGTACGCGCACGTGCAAGCTCGTACGAGATCTGGCCAGGATTCGTCAGGGCCACGGATGCAGGAGTGCTCGCATGGGGAGCGAAGGTACGGCCCTGCTGGAACCGTTGTGGCGAGGGCTTCCCGCGATCGATCCCTCCGCCGTCTCCGGCGCCGTCTCCTGCTCGCTCCCGGCGCGCTACGACGCGGTCAAGGGGGCGCGGCAGTTCACCGGGGCCACGCTGCGGCAGTGGGACCTGCCCGAGCTGCTCGACGAGGTGGCCCTCGTCGTCTCCGAACTGGTCACCAACGCGCTGCGGCACGCGGTCGCCGGGGTCCTGCCGGGCGGCCCGCCCGGGGACGAACCCGAACCGCCCCTGGTGCGGCTCCACCTCATGTACTCCGCCTCACGGCTGGTGTGCGCCGTACGCGACCCCAGCGAGGCCGGACCGGTCGCCGGGGAGGCCGGCTCCTGCGAGGAGTCCGGGCGGGGGCTGTATCTGGTGGAGTCGTTCACCGACGGCTGGGGCTGGCATCCGCTGGCCGGAACGCTGCCCGGCAAGATCGTCTGGGCCCTGTTCCGCCTGCCCCGCACCTAGCTTCCGTCCCGGTGCGGCGTCAGCCCGGCCTCAGTGGGGCGTCGCCTCCGGCGGCGCCGTCGTGATGCCCAGCGAGTGCAGCTGGAAGAGGCGCGACACATCGTGGGAGGTGACGATCCCCTCCAGATGCCCGTCGTCCACCACCAGCACCGGCATCCCCCCGGCCCCCGGCCGGGCCCGCTCCAGCACCTCGCTCAGCAGCTCGTCCGACGTCGCGACCGTGCACCGCGACAGCGGCGTCGCCACCTCGCGCACCCGCCGCTCCTCCCGCATCCCGGCCGGGACCGCCGCCAGCGCGCGCAGCTCCACGACACCGCTGACCCTGCCCTCGAAGTCCAGCAGCGGCAGCGCCGAGTGGCGTGAATGCGCCGCCACCTCGTCGATGAACCGCCCCACCGGCAGCCAGTCGGCGCCGGTCGCGACCGGGGACGACATCGCGTCGCCCGCCCGCACCCCGCGCAGCGCCGTGTTGACACCGGCCCGCTGCCGCTCCGCGTTGGCGATCACCAGTATGAACAGCCCGACGAGCGCGATCCACAGCCCGCCGCCCTCACCGCGGACGAACGAGAACCAGCCGAGCGCGATGAGCAGCACCCCGAAGATCTGGCCGCTGCGCCCGGCCGCCCGCTCCGCCCGCTCCCGGTCGCCCGTACGCCACCACAGCACCGCCTGCACCACCCGGCCGCCGTCCAGCGGCGCGGCGGGCACCAGGTTGAACACCCCCAGCAGCAGATTCGCCCAGCCCAGCCAGATCAGCACCGCCGCCGGTACGCCCCACCCGGCCAGCGCGTTGGCCCCGATCCCGGCGCCCACGGCCACACCGCCGATGGCCAGGCTGGTGAGCGGGCCGCTGATGGCCACGAGCAGCGCGATCCCGGCGGTGCGCGGCCGCCCCATCTGGGTCATGCCGCCGAGCGCCCACAGCGTGACGTCCTCCACCGATACGCCCTTGCCGCGCGCGGTGACCGCGTGCGCGGCCTCATGCAGCAGCAGGCTCCCCATCAGCAGGAGGGCGCCGATCACGCTCGCGACCGCGTACACGAGTCCGGTCCGGCCGGGCGTCCAGGCGGGCAGCGTCTCGCGGCCGAGTCCGTAGGCGAGCAGGACGATCAGTACGGGGGCGCTCCAGTGCATGCGCAGCGGCACCCCGAGGACATGTCCGACGCGGACCGAGCCGTTCATCGCTCATCGCCGTCTCACATCAGAACGACCCCCACCAATACCAGTGTCGCTCACGCGCCTGCCTCACGCGCGGGCTCTCACGCGCGGGCTCTCACGCGGGCTCTCACGCCCGGCCGACCGGGTCGTGCACCAGGTGATCGAATTCCCCGTCCTTCGCGCCGCGCAGCATCGCCTCGACCTCGGCCGGGGTGTAGACGAGCGCCGGTCCGTCCGGGAAGCGGGAATTCCGTACGGCCACGTGACCGCCTGGCAGCTTGGCGAACTCGACACAGGACCCCTGGGAATTGCTGTGCCTGCTCTTCTGCCAGACGACCCCCTGGAGGTCCGCGGCCGCCATGCCGTTGTACGGGTGGTCGCGCACAGGGCTCTCCACTGTTCGTGCATTAGTGCAACTGTCAACTGACTCGGATGATAGCCGCGTTTCTTTACGTATGCATGGGCAAATGCATGAGCATATGCACGTGCACGTCGTGTGATCACGTGAGCACGGCGTCTTCTGCCCCGACCCGAGCGGGTCAGTCGTCATGGACGACGTCATGGAAGAAGCCGTCATGGAAGAAGACGACGAGGACGCCCCGCGGGTTGGCCCGCGGGGCGTCCTCGTCGTCAGGTTCGTCAGGTGTGCCGGGCGTCCGTCAGCGCCGCAGGGCGGCCGGGGTGCCGGAGGGCTCGGCCAGGGCGGTGGAGGTGGAGACGGGGGCGCCGAAGTTCGGGGTGCCGTCCGCGTTCCAGTTCACCTTCTGCGCCCGGGTGGTACGGGTGCCGCTACAGCCGTCCGTCGCCTTGGCATTGGCGTGATAGGCCATCCAGACCTCCTTGCCGTCGGGCGACGGGAAGAAGAAGTTGTGGCCCGGTCCGTACACCCCGGCCGCGTCATTGCGCTGGAAGACCGGGTTGGCGTACTTCTTCCACGCGCCCGCCGCCAGCGGATCGCTCCCGGTCAGCTCCATCAGGCCGAGCTTGTAGTCCGGGGTGTCGCAGTGCGAGGCGGAGAAGGTGAGGAAGGTCCGGCCGCCGTGCTGGAGGATGACCGGCCCCTCGTTGACCGCGCTGCCCGACTTCTCCCAGGCGTAGGAGGGCGTGGCGATGCGGACACCGGCGCCGGTCGGGGTCCATGGGTTGCTCATCCGGACCGCGTAGAGGTTCTGCGAACCGCCCTCCCAGAAGGAGTACAGCATGTAGAGGCGGCCGTCCGGCAGGGAGAGATAGCTGCTGTCGATCATCCAGCGGTTGTCGCCGTACGGATCGACCTGGCCCTTGTACGTGTACGGGCCCAGCGGGTTGGAACCGGCGCTCTCCAGCACATGGACGTGCTGGTGGTCGATGTTCGCCGACACCCCCGCGCTGTACGTCAGATACCAGCGCAGCCCGTTCGGGCCGTTGAGGCGGTGGAGTTCGGGCGCCCAGAAGTTGCAGCAACGGGACGCCACGGTCTCGCGGTACACGGTGGTGGGCGCCGCGGTCTTCAGCCCGCCGAGCGTGGGCGACCGGCGCATCTCCCAGTGCGAGGCCCAGGTGGTGCCCAGGTGGTAGTAGTACCCGGCGTAGCGGATGATCGTCGGGTCCGCGCCGTTCTGCGTCACGACCGGATTGGTGAAGCTCCCGGCCCTCACCCCCGGAGAACCGGCCGGTTCGGCCTTCGCGGCGGAGGCGTTGCCCGTCTGTAGCAGGGCGACGAGCGCGAGCAGCGCGGCCGTCAGCAGCGGCAGCGCTCTGGTGCGGATGCGGGTCATGGAAGGCTCCAGGGTTCGAGGGCCCGGGCAGCCACGTGCTACGCCCGGTCGATATTTCGAACACGCTCCGTCATTGCGAACGGACCGTAGAGCCACCCGGGGGAAGGGTCAACCCCTCGCGCAACGCCCGCCCTTGCGCCCGGGGCCGCGTCGGGCCGCTGTCCGGCAGCTGTCGGGGCGTTGTCAGACCCCCCTGCCAGACTCACGGTCATGAGGTGGGCAGCGGCAGAGACGGACGACGGGGGTGTTCGTCTCTGCCCGCTCGACGCCTCCGGAAAGGCCGCCGGACCGGTCGTCGAGGTCCCGGCGGCGCGGGGCGGGATCGCCGAGGCCGTGCGGTCCCGCCCGGAGGCCGACCGGTGGGTGTGGCGGTCCACCGCCGAGGTCTACCCACGGCTGCTGGCGGCCGGGGTCCGGGTCGAACGGTGCTACGACGTGGAGGCGGCCGAGGCGCTGCTGCTCGGCCACGAGGGGCGCTCGGGCGCCCCGCGCTCGCTCGCCGCGGCCTGGGCCCGGCTGCGCGGGCTGCCCGTCCCCGAGGACCCGCCGGTGCGGGCCGCCCAGACCCAGCCGTCGCTCTTCGAGCCCGGCCCGCCGCCGCTGCCGCCCGGCACCGACCCGCTCGACGCGCTGCTGGCGGTGTACCAGGCGCAGCTGGCCCGTACGGGGGCGGCCGAGCACCCGGACCGGATGCGGCTGCTGACCACCGCCGAATCGGCCGGGACCCTGGTCGCCGCCGAAATGCGGCGCGCCGGGGTGCCCTGGCGGGCCGACCGCCACCGGGAACTGCTGGACGAGCTGCTCGGCGAGCGCTATCCGGGCGGTCTTGAGCCGCGGCGGATGGCCGAGCTGGCCGACGAGGTGTCCCGCGCCTTCGGGGAGGGGGTGCGGGTGCGGCCCGATCTGCCCGCCGACGTCATCCGGGCGTTCGGGCGCGCGGGCATCGCGCTCACCTCCACCCGGGCGTGGGAGCTGAAGGAGATCGACCACCCGGCGGTGGAGCCGCTGCTGCGGTACAAGAAGCTGTACCGGCTGCACACCGCCCACGGCTGGTCCTGGCTCCAGTCCTGGGTGCGCGACGGCCGCTTCCGCCCCGCATACCTGCCCGGCGGCACCGTCTCCGGCCGCTGGACCACCCACGGCGGCGGGGCCCTCCAGATCCCCCGGGTGGTGCGGCGCGCGGTCGTCGCCGACCCGGGCTGGCGGCTGGTCGTCGCCGACGCCGACCAGATGGAGCCCCGGGTGCTCGCCGCGATCTCCCGCGACCCGGGTCTGATGGAGGTCGCGGGCACCGGCCGGGACCTGTACGCAGAGCTGTCCGACCGCGCCTTCGCGGGCCGCCGCGACCAGGCCAAGCTCGCGCTGCTCGGCGCCGTCTACGGGCAGACCTCCGGCGACGGGCTCAAGCACCTCGCCGCGCTCAGGCGCCGCTTCCCGGCGGCCGTGGCGTACGTGGACGACGCGGCCCGCGCGGGCGAGGAGGGCCGTCTCGTACGGACCTGGCTGGGCCGCACCTGCCCACCGGCCGGGGGCGCCGCCACCGACCCGGCCGACGAGGCGGGCCTGCCGCGCGACCTGGACGAGGAGCCGCGTTACGGCAGCACGCCGAGCGCCCGCGCCCGCGGCCGCTTCACCCGGAACTTCGTCGTCCAGGGCAGCGCCGCCGACTGGGCGGTGCTGATGCTCGCGGCGCTGCGCCGCGCCCTGGCGGCCGCCGGACTCCGCGCCGAGCTGGTCTTCTTCCAGCACGACGAGGTGATCGTGCACTGCCCGGAGCCGGAGGTGGCGGCGGTGCGGCAGGCGATCGCGGAGGCGGGCGAAGCGGCGGGCACGATCGCCTTCGGCACCACCCCGGTCCGCTTCCCGCTCACGGTGGCGGCAGTGGAGTGCTACGCGGACGCGAAGGACTAGCGAAGGGGCGGCCGAGACGGAGGGGGGCTCGCCCGACCGGCGCACCTCCGGAGGCAGCGGCCGCGTCCGGCCGCACACGATGGCCACATGAGCATCAGCCTCGAGCGGCTGCGTCGCTGCTCCATCGCCGTGGACCTCGGAGCGTCCAGGACCCGCGTCTACCTCAAGCGCACCGGGGTGATCGTCGACGAGCCCACCGTGGCCGCCGTCAACACCCGCACCGGCGCGGTGATCGCGGTCGGGGCGTTCGCCGAGCGCATGACGGGCCGTACACCCGCCCACATCCGGGTGGTGCGTCCCGTGGCGGGCGGCACCGTCGTCGACATCGCCATGGCTCAGCGCATGCTGCGGCTGCTCCTCGGCAACAAGTTGCGCCGCGCCTGGCGCCGCAAGCCGCGGCCGGGCGCCGCCGTTTGCGTACCGCACGACGCCGATCCGCTCGCCCAGCGCGCCGCCGTGGAGACGCTCGCCGGGCTCGGCGCCAAGCGGGTCGAGCTGGTGGACACGCTGATCACCGCCGCCGTGGGCTGCGGGCTGCCCGTGGAACGGCCCGAGGCGACGATGATCGTGGTGTGCGGCGCGGCCACCACCCAGGTCGCGGTGTTGTCGCTGGGCTCGATCGTGGCCGCCGAGCGGGTGCCGGTGGGCGGCGAGACGGTCGACCACGCCGTCGTCCAGCATCTGCGCAACGCACACGCGCTGATGCTGCCGAGCCAGGCCGTCCGCCCGCTGCACCTGGTCCTCGGCGACACGGCGCTCGCCTCGCTGGGCACCGAGGTGCACGGCCGCGACGTGGCCACCGGGCTCGCCCGGTCCGTACGGATCGACGTGGAGGGCGTACGCAACGCCATCCGCACCCCGCTGACCGGCGTCCTCGACGCGATCAGCGCCGTGCTGCGCCGCTGCCCGCCCGATCTGGTGGCCGACCTCGCCGACCGCGGCATCATGCTCGCGGGCGGCAGCGCGGTGCTGCCCGGTCTGGACACCCTGCTGCGGGAGGCGACCGGCGTCCCGGTGAACATCGCGGACAACCCGGGCGTGTGCGCGGTGGAAGGGCTCGGCGCGATGCTGGAGGGCAAGGTCCAGCCCCATGTCCTCAGCTCGGCCATCACCTGAGGACCGTTACCCGAGCACCGTCGCCTGAGGACCCTTCACCCACCTCTCCCCCGCCTCTCCCTCCGGGCAACTCCAGGAACTGATCGGAACTTTCTTCCCGACGCGTTGAGTGGCCGCCCCCTCCCGTCCGTACGAAGGGAGGAAGAGGCCGACATGGCCACCCAACCCCCCCGGGGCACAGACCGGGAGTCGTCAGTTGATGTTGTCCAACTCAGGTCCTGTCCTGGAGGTTCTGGTGCACGACGACGCCGCCGTGGCCGATGAGCGTCCGTCCAGATCGCAGCGCGGTACACCGGACGAGCAACTCATGCGTGCGCTCTACCAGGAGCACGCCGGACCGTTGCTCGCGTTCGTACTGCGTCTGGTCGCGGGCGATCGCCATCGCGCGGAGGACGTCGTGCAGGAGACTCTGGTCCGCGCCTGGCGGAATGCGGACCAGCTGTCCCGGGCCACCGGTTCCATCCGGCCCTGGCTGGTCACGGTCGCCCGCCGCATCGTCATCGACGGGCACCGGAGCAGGCAGGCCAGGCCCCAGGAGGTCGACCCGTCTCCCCTGGAGCTGATGCCGGCGGAGGACGAGATCGACCGGGCACTACGGCTGATGACACTTTCCGACGCGATGCACGACCTCAGCGACGCCCATCGCGAGGTGCTCGTCGAGACCTACTTCAAGGGCCGTACGGTCAATGAAGCGGCGGAAACGCTCGGCATACCCAGCGGGACGGTTCGGTCCCGGGTCTTCTATGCGCTGCGCTCCATGAAGCTCGCGCTTGAGGAGAGAGGAGTGACGGCATGACAGCGCAGGCGCACCACGCGGGACACGACGCCGTTGGCGCGTATGTGCTCGGCGTGCTCGACGAGGCGGAAGCCACCTATTTCGAGGAGCATCTGGCCGGTTGCGACCAGTGCGGTCGGCAGCTCGACGAGCTGACCGGCCTGGAACCCCTGTTGGCGGACCTCGCGGCGGACATCCCCGGCATCCACGGGGCACCCGGCCGCACCGCGATCACGGGCCACACCCCGCACGCGTTCACCGCCACCCCGACCGCGATCGACACCCTGACCGCCAAGCCCGGCCCCGCCCTGCTGAACCGCATGGTGGGCGAGGTCGCCGCGGCCCGCAGCAAGCGCAAGCGGCGCGGTCTCTACCTGGTCGCGGCGGCGGCCGCCCTGATCGTCGGCGGACCGCTCGGCACGATGGCCGTCACCTCGGGCTCCGACGCGAACCCGCCCGTCGCGGCGAGCCCGACGACCGACAAGGCGCTCTTCGCCGAGATGCCGATGAAGATGGAGGGCACCGACCCGACCACCAAGGTGTCGGCGGCGGTCGCGATGCAGGACAAGATGTGGGGCGTCGACGCCGTGCTGCGGCTGAAGAACGTCAAGGGCCCGCTCAATTGCAGCCTGATCGCGGTCTCCAAGGACGGTCATGAGCAGACCATGATGACCTGGGCCGTGCCGGAGCGGGGCTACGGGATCGAGAACAGCCCCACGAAGATGGCCAGAGATCCGCTGTGGGCGCACGGCGGCGCGGGCATGAAGAGCGACGACATCGAGCGCTTCGAGGTCCGTACGAGCGACGGCAAGCGTCTGGTCTCCATCAAGGCGTAACCGGCCCCGCCCGAGGCTCCTGGCCGCTGTGCCACTCGGATCGCCGACCATCCCGTGCGGCGCTGTGAGCGAGATGTTACACAGGGTGTGATATGTCGCTTTCGCGTCCCCGGGGGGTCCGGATCCGAGGAGGCACACGTGGCTGACCCGGACGCCCATCAGCAACGCATGTTCAGCCAGTACGTGCTGCCCGAGATCGAGGTGCTGCTGCGCGTGGCGATGTCTCTGACCGCTCAGCGCGCCGACGCCGAAGATCTCGTGCAGGACACGTTACTACGGGCGTACCGGGCAGTCGGCCGTTTTGACGGGAGACATCCACGGGCCTGGCTGCTGACGATCATGCGGCACGCTGAGGTGAGCCGGCGCCGCCAGCGCCGGCCCCGCCTGCTCGACGACCCGGACACCGAGCTGGAACGGCTCTCCCCGGCCCGCGACGCCACCCCTGAGGAACTGGTGGTGGACACCGCGTTCGACGAGGCCGTGGACGCCGCGTTCACCGCGCTGCCGCTCCGCGACCAGCAGGTCGTGCGGCTGGTGCATGTGGACGGGCTGTCCTACGCGGAGGCGGCGCAGGTGCTGGACGTCCCCAAGGGGACGGTGATGAGCAGGCTGCACCGGGCCCGCAAACGGATCCGGAACCAGCTGATGGCCGCGGGGCGCACGGGACGGGAACCTGAGCGAGGTGAGGCATGAGCCGATGGACATGGTGGCGCGACACCGAACGGCGCCGGACGAGGGAGTGCCCGGTGGGCGCGCCGATGCTCCAGGCGTATCTCGACGGCGAACTGGACGCGCCGGACGCGGGCCGGGTGCGGGCCCATGTGGCGGAGTGCCACCCCTGCGCCCGTGAGCTGTCCCTCTACCAGCGCATCACCAGCGAGCTGGCCTCCCGGGGGGTGACCGACGAAGCGGCGCTGGCGCGGCTGAAGGAGTTCGCGGCCTCGATCGCGGAGCGGGAGAGCACCCGGGAGCCGGGGCCGGACCCGGATCGGATGCCGGGATCGGGTTCGGGGCCTGGGACGGGGCCGAATGCGGTGCCCAAGGCCGGGGGCTGACGTACGGCCGTCGCGCGGCCGAGCACAGCAGCACGGCCGCGGTGAGCAGGGTCCCGGAGACGAGGGCGACATCGGCCAGGTTGAACACCGGGCCGCGCCCCGCCACCGTGATCCAGTCGACCACGGCGCCGCGCAGCGGGCCCGGCGGCCGTGCCACCCGGTCGGCGCCGTTGCCGACCGAGCCCCCGGCGATCAGCGCCATGCCGAACGCCAGGCCCCGGCGGTGGGCCCGCAGCCCCGCGCAGACGGCGGCCAGCGTGGCGACCGCGCCGGTCAGGGTGATCATGCTGATCAGCACCGGGCGGCCGTGCCCCAGCCCGAAGGCCACCCCGGCGTTGTGCACCAGCAGCGCGCGGAACGGCCCCATCCGGGCCTGCGGCCCCGAGGTACCGCTCCAGGCGGCCAGCGCGAGCGCCTTGCTCACCTGGTCGGCCGCGACCACCAGGAGCGCGGCCAGCGGGAAGAGCAGCCGGCCGGTGTGCGGGTGGGGGTTCATGGCGGGCCTCCCTGAATGCCGGGGCCCGGTCCACGGGCGCGGTCGGGGCCCAGGGAGGAAACCCGGCGGGAGCACGTCCCGCTTCCCTCCATACGAGACTTTCGGGACTTTCCCGACCATCTCCGTGGGTACGGACATGACGGAGGGCCCGCAGGCGGCTGCCTGCGGGCCCTCGCTGTCACATCACCATGCTCGGCACAGTGCCGGGAGGGGTCACTCCGACGCCTTCCCCTTCGGCTCCAGCATCGGCATCTGGTACTTGGACAGCATCTTCATCTTGTTCTTGTCGAGGGTCTTCCAGTCCTTGTTCAGCACACCGCCGGTGTCACCCGAGTCCGGGTTCCAGGTCCAGTAGGTGTAGCTGATCTGGTTCTTCTTGAGGTAGTCCATCAGGGCGTTCTGCCAGATGGCTTCCTTGCTGTTACCAGCGGTCTTGCGGCCACCGAACTCACCCAGGAGCAGCGGACCGATGTTCTGCTGCTTGACGTAGGCCCAGTGCTTCTTCCAGATGGCCGGCATGTTCTTCGGGAAGTCCTTCGCCTGGAACCAGTTCTGGTTGAAGACGCCCGGACCGTAGTCATGGGCCGAGTAGACGACCTTGTTGCCCTCGTCCAGCTTCACCGGGTGCTTCTTCACACCCTGGAGGTCGCCACCCCACCAGAACTGCTCGTTCTTGTGGCGGTCGGTGCCCTCGACGAAGATCAGCCAGTTCTTGTTGACCTTGTGGATCGCGTTACCGGCCTTGGTGGCCGCCATGTGCCAGTCGGTCTTCTTGTTGCCGTCGCCCCACGTGGCCTGGCCACGCGGCTCATTGTGCAGGTCGGCGCCGATCACCCGGTCGTTGCTCTTGTAGCGCTTGGCCAGCTTGACCCAGTCGCTCAGCCACTTGTTCTCGGTGAGGCTCTGGGAGTACCACAGCTCACTCTGGCTGTACTGGTCGGGGCGGTGCTGGTCCAGGATCACCATCATGCCGCGGTCGGTGGCACCCTTGACGACCTTGTCCATGATCTGCTGGCCGGTGAGGCCCTTCAGGTCGGGGTTCTGCTTGAAGTCGATCCCGTTGGGCTTGCTCTTGGCGTCGAACATCTCGTTCGCGTAGGGGAGCCGCATGGTGTTGAAGCCCTGCTTGGCCATCTGGTCCAGCATGGAATCCAGGCTACGGGTCCACAGGCCGTGCGGCGCGAAGGTACCGGTCTCGAAGCCGAACCAGTTCACGCCGGTCAGGACAACCTTCTTGCCGTTCGAGTCGACGATGTCACCCTTCTTGGTCGACAGCGGGAACTCCACGTCCGAGCCGGCGGGCTTGCCCGGGGCGGCCGAGGACGAGGAACCCGCGTCGTCGCCATTCATGGCGAACGCCGTGACGGTGCCACCCACGGCACCGACAGCGACGACGGCCGCGGCGATACCCATGCGCAGACGGCGGGAGCGGGGAACGCTCTTCGTCTCGGTGGTCTCGGGGTTGGTCGGGACGTTGTTCTGGTCCATGGGGGAATTCATTCGGTGATACTCCTGAGGAATTCGCGTATTTCGGTCTTGAGGATGCTGGGGGTGTTCGTCGGAGATTCCAGGCATTCCAAGTAGGGGTCGGATACGGCGGTCAGCCGGACAATCCGCGCCTGCGGGAGGAGGTCGCCGATCAGGCGGTCCAGCCCTTGGGCCTTCCAGCCGGGCTCGTCCACATCGATCAGCACCACATCCGGTTGCGCTTCACGCGCCAGAGAAATTGCCTCCCTGGCCGATCCGGCAATTCCGGACAACTCCAGTCCCGGCTCCTCGATCACGAGATCGGCGAGAGCACTCAGCACCTGGGTGTGGTGCTCCACGACGAGAACTCTTTGCATCGATGGAGCTCCTTCGGGCTTTTTTGTCCTGTCGCTCACCGACATTAGAAAAGCCCGGGGCTCGAAACACCGTACGGATGGCCGAAATCTGGATACCTCAATTGCAGGAATTCAGGGCACGCCAAACGGCCGAATTCCGACTACCTCAGTTGAGGTAGCAGAATTCGGCCGTTTTATATGGGTTATGTCCGTTTTGCGGGGGTGGTTCCTGGGGGCCCTGGGAGGAGGCTCAGCCGGTCAGCCGGTACGCGTAGCCGGGGACGAAGACGCCCGCACCGGCCGCGCAGCCGTCCGCCTGCCCCGGCTGCTTGATCCACAGGAAGGCGTCGACCCCGGGGATCCCGGTGGCCGCGGTGGGGGCCCGGCCCAGCTTGCGGCCGGGCGGATCGCAGAACTGGTGCTTGGCGGCAGGCCCCGCCCCGTTGCGGCTGGTGTCGACCACGACCCCGAGCCGGGGGCGGCGCAGCTCCCGCAGCACGGACAGGCCGTAGCGCACCTCGTCGCCGGTGGCGTTGAAGTTGGAGACGTTGACCGCGATGCCGTCCCCGTACCGGTCGATACCGGCGTGCCGCAGCCGCCCGGCCATGGTGCGCGCGGGCTGCCAGCCGGAGTTCCCGGCGTCGTAGTAGACCCGGGCGCGCGGGGCCCGCTCGTGGAGCGTCCGGGCCGCGTACGCCAGCGCGGCGAACCGCTCCGCGCGCTGCCGCTTCCGCAGACAGCCCAGGTGGGCGAGGCCGTCCGGTTCGAGGACGACCAGGGCGGGCCGGTCGCCGATGCCCCGGGTGAAGGCGTCGATCCAGCGCCGGTAGGCGACACCCGCGTCCCCGCTGCCGCCGGCGCTGTACTGCGCGCAGTCGCGCTGCGGGATGGCGTACGCGACCAGGACCGGCAGCCGCCGCCGGGCCGCGGCCGTGCCGACCAGGCCCCGGGCCCGCTCCTCGACCAGCGACTCGTTGGTCTCGGTGAACCAGGCGGCCTGCGGCTGGGCGGCGATGCGCTTGCGGATGGCCGCTGCCCGCCGGTCGCGCGGATGGGCGCGCACCCAGGACGCGGCGGGGTTGTGCGGGTCGGTGTAGAAGCGCGTCGTCGCGGGATAGAACGGCTTCGTTACGGGGAGTGACGGCGCGAGGGCATGGGTGTCCGAGGGCTTCAGCAGCGTACGCACCGTGGCGGCGGCCATCACGACCTCGGCCACCAGCACCATGACCAGCACCTGGGCCATGCCGCGGCTCAGCCATGCGGTCCGGCGCGACCGCACCGGCGGGCGGGCCCGGTCGGCGCGGTCGCGTGGTCCGGTGAACATCGCCGGCTCCGCCGTCAGCCGTTGTGGGAGTTGCCGGGCGGCGGGCGGCGGCGGCTGATGAGCACCACGGCCAGCACCGCGAGCACGACCAGCACACCGGCCACCACCCCTATCGTGACCAGGGCGGATGTATCACCGGCCGCCTCGGAGGCGGCGGCCGCCTTGGTGCGGTGCGGGGAGGGGGCCGCGGTGGGCTCGGCGGAGGGCGGCGGTGCGGCCCGGTCCGCGAGCGCCTTGGCGGGGGCGATCACCCCGTAGCCGTAGCGCGGATCGTGGCCCGCGGAGCCCTTCCGGTCGGCCGTGTCGATCAGCTTCCGCACGATCTGGCGGGAGTTCCAGCGGGGGTGTTCCGAGCGCAGCAGCGCCGCCCCGGCGGCGACCCAGGGCGCGGCGTAGCCGGTGCCGTCGCCGGTCCAGTAGTCGTTGTTGCCCGCGGTGGTGAGGATGGCGACGCCGGGCGCGGCGAGCGTGATGGTCCCGCCGTGGTGGGACGAGGTCCACACGGCGCCCTTCTTGTCGGTGGCCACGACGGCGACGACGCCGGGGAGGGCGGCCGGGTACGTGGGCCGGTTGCCGTCCTTGCCGTTGTCACCGGCGCCCGCCACGACCACGGCGTCCTGCCCGGCGGCGTACTTCACCGCGGACTTCAGGTCGGCGCTCGGGCGCTTGAAGGACACGGCCACGTGGATGATGTGCGCGCCATGGCTCGCCGCATGGCGGATGGCCCGGGCGGTGGCCGTGACCTGGGGCTTTCCATTGCGGTACACCCCGAGGGGCATGACTCGGGCCCGGGGCGCGAGCCCGTACACCCCGTCGCCGCGGTAGTTGCGGCCGGTGCCGACGATGATGCCCGCGGCGTGGGTGCTCTGTTCGTCCTCGTTTCCGTCGTCCCGGGTGACGGGGCTGCCGCTGCCCGCGAAGTCCTTTCCGGCGGCGACCCGCCCGCGCAGATCCGGATGGGTCGCGTCCACTCCGGTGCCGACGACCGCCACGGTCACTCCGGCGCCCTTGCTGTATTTCCATGCGCGCTCCGCCTTGAGCGCGGTGAGCGCCCATTCGGAATCGTGCAACGCACCGCTGCTGTCGGAATCACTCGCCGCGGCGTCACTTGCCGCAGCCGGCGTGGCCAGTGCGAGGGCCATCGCTACGATGACCGCTCCGGCCCGGCCGGCGAATGGATGGCGTGACATCACGTGACCTGACATTACGTCACCTACTCTCGTCGCACGGGACGCAAGGCCGTCGGGCCCCTTTCATCTTGGGCAGCCCCCGGAAGTACTGACACCCGCGGGCGAGGGATCCGCCGTTCCCCTCTTCGGGGGAAAGGTTCGAGCCCGGAAAACCGGCTCTCCCCGAAATGGGGGAGGAAAGAGGTCCGCCGAAGGTGCACTCACCGCTCCCCCGGGCGCGGGTACTACCTCCTTTGCGGGTGACGCACTCTGGGACGCGACGGCGATAAGAGCCTCCTGTCGAGGGAGTCGCGATGCAGCGTTTCCGAACGTTCAGTGAGCGCGCGGGAGAGCCGGGCGATCGAGCGGACGTGGCCACCGACAGGCGAAACGGGTGCCCGGTCCGGGTCCCCTCGCCGCGGAAAAGGCTGTCGGGTCTGCCCGGTCTGGCGCTGCGCTTCGCGGTGGTCGGCGGGGGCGGTGTGCTGGTGAACTCGGTGGCGCTCTTCGCGCTCTACCACTGGGCCGGGCTTCCGCTTCTGGTGGCGTCCGGCATCGCGGTGGAACTCGCCGTGGTCCACAACTATCTGCTCAACGACCGGTGGACCTTCGCCGTGCACACGCCGTCGGCCAGACGTTTCGTCAAGTTCAACGTATCCGTACTGGGCGGACTCGCGGTCAACGTCGTTCTCGTCTGGTCGCTGGTCCGCTCCGGAATGTATCTCCTGCTGGCGAATTGCCTCGGCATCTCCGCCGCGTTCGCGGTCAACTTCGCCTGTAGTACGGGATGGGTATGGGGGAGGCGGAGCCGATGATTATCCCCATCGTCTATCTGGTGCTGGTGCTGGTCTCGATCCTGCTCACGGTGCAGTCGACCCACGTCCTCTATCTCATGCTCTACACCTGGGACCGGCGGGACGCCGAGCGGAAGGCCAGGGCGCCGGACACCTTCATTCCGCCGCGGCTCTCCTTCAGCGTGCTGCTGCCCGCCCGGCATGAGGAAGACGTCATCCAGTCCACCATCGAGCGAGTGGTGCGCGCCGACTACCCGGCCGAATTGCTGGAGGTCTTCGTGATCTGCTCACAGGACGACGACGGCACCGTGAAGAAGGCCGAGGAGAAGATCGACCAGCTGGCCCGGGAAGGGCTGCACAACGTGCGGGTCGTGGTCTTCGACGACGGGCCGATCAACAAGCCGCACGGGCTCAACACCGCCCTGCCGCAGACCGCCAACCAGGTGGTGACCATCTTCGACGCCGAGGACGACATCCACCCGAAGATATTCCGGCTCGTCAACACCGTGATGGTGAAGGAGCGGGTCCGGGTGGTGCAGGCGGGCGTCCAGCTCATGAACTACCAGTCCAATTGGTATTCCACGCTGAACGTCCTGGAGTACTTCTTCTGGTTCAAGAGCCGGCTCCACTACCACGCCCACCACGGCTCCATCCCGCTCGGCGGCAACACCGTCTTCTTCGCCCGCGAACTGCTGCTGCGGCTCGGCGGCTGGGACGACCGCAACCTCACCGAGGACGCGGACATGGGCCTGCGGATCTCGGCCATGGGCGAGCGGGTGCGCGTGGTCTACGACGACCGGTATGTGACCAAGGAGGAGACGCCGCCCACCCTCGGCCACTTCATCCGGCAGCGCACCCGCTGGAGCCAGGGGTTCATGCAGACCCTGAAGAAGGGCACGTGGAAGAAGATGCCGACGCGCAAACAGCGCTGGCTGGCCTTCTACGTGCTGGTGTTCCCGCGCGGGCAGGCGTTGCTCGGCCTCTATCTGCCGATCTCGCTCGGCATGATCCTGATCCTCAAGGTGCCGGTCCTGATCGCGCTCTGCTCGTATCTGCCCGTACTGCTGCTGGTCGCGCACTTCCTGGTGCAGATGGTCGGCCTGTACGAGTTCACCGACGCCCATGGCCTCGAGGCCTCGCCGAAGGCCGTCCTCCGGATGGCGATCGCCTGGTTCCCGTTCCAGATGGTCCTGGCGTACGCGGCGCTGCGGGCCATGCGGCGGCAGGTGGCCGGCCGCCACGACTGGGAGAAGACACAGCACGTGGGCGCCCACCGGGGCTCGACCGAGGAGGCGGAGTCGCGTGTCGCATGACCCCGTGCCCAGCCGGGCACCCTCGAACCCGGTCACCGTCGACCAGGACGTCGACCAGCATCGGGCCGCCCCGCAGCGGCCCCCCGCACGGCGCCGCCGCCGGTTCTCCGTGGAGCGCGGCTGGTTCCCGCCGCTGGGGAACATCGGGAAGATCGCCCTGGCGGTCTCCCTGCTGACCGGAGCGCTCACCCACGGCTACCACCTGTTCCGCTACCCCCTCTACCTCACCGACGAGGGCATCTACATGCAGCGGGCCTGGTCGCTGGTGCGGGAGACCAGCCTGTCCCCGTACACCTACGACTACGACCACGCCCCGGCGGGCTGGATCACGCTGGCCGGCTGGGTCTTCCCGCTGCCGCAGCAGTTCGAGACGTTCGGCAACGCGATCAACACCGGTCGCTTCCTGATGCTGGTGGTGCATGTCGCGAGCGTCTATCTGCTGTTCGAGATCACCCGGCGGCTGTCGGGCAGCGTGCTGGCCGCCACCATCGCCGCGTTCTTCTTCAACGTCTCGCCGATCGCGGTCTACTACCAGCGCCAGGTGCTGCTGGACAACCTGATGATGTTCTGGCTGCTGCTGAGCCTGTTCGCCCTGCTGCGCCGGGAGACCACCATCAGGTCGGTGTTCGGCGGCGGGATGGCCCTGGGGCTCGCGCTGATCACCAAGGAAAACGCGATCTTCTTCGTGCCGAGCTTCATCTATCTGCTCTACCGGCGGATCAAGGGGTCACCGAGCCACCGGTTCCTCCGGACGCTCTGGCCGTTCGCCGCGGCGGCCCCGATCGGCGCCTATGTGACGTACGCGCTGCTCAAGAACGAGCTGCTGCCGAGCAGTTTCGACTTCGACCTGAACAACCCGCCCGCGGACCACGTCTCGCTGCTCTACACCCTGTGGTGGCAGCTCAACCGCAGCCAGGGCAACCTGCTCAGCCACGACGGGCTGCTGTACACGAGCTGGCTGATGCGCGACTCGTTCATGCTGATCGCCGGGTTCGCGGCGATGCTGCTGTGCCTGTGGTGGGGGCTGCGGGACCGGCAGCGCAACCTGGGCTACCTGATCATCGGGACCCTGGCCTTCGGCTACACCTTCTACCTGCTGCGCGGCAGCGTGGTGCTGGACTTCTACGTCACCCCGCTGATCCCCATGTTCGCGATGAGCATCGGCATGGCCGTGGACCGGCTGCTGAGGGCCTCGTTCAAGAACCGCTTCATGCGGGGAGCCCATTCGCTCGTCCGGGTCGGTGCGCCCTCGCTGGTAGCGGTCGTCCTGCTGATGTCACCGTCCTCCGGATATCTGGTGCACACCAATACCGAGGGCGTCGTACAAATCGCGGACCAGTACCAGTCGAAGCTGAACCTCACCAAAATGCAGCATGATCAGATCGCCTGGGTGCGCAAACACGTCCCGTCCAATGCGCGCATCATCATGGACGACGACCTATGGGGAGAGCTGCACGATGTGCGCCCGTTCTACCCGTACGCGCATTCCCACTGGAACGCCGCATCCGACCCCGATGTGCGCGACAAGCTGTTCAAAAAGAGATGGCAGAACATCGACTACATCATCATGTCGAACAAGATGCGCAAGTCGATGGCGACAAACAACGCCGACGGGCGCGAGAACTGGATTCTCAAGGCCCTCCAGAATTCCGACCGGGTCTGGTCGAGAATCCAGGGCAACATCAAGCTCGAAATCTACCGGGTGCAATAGCCGCGGGAAGAGGAGGTGAAGGCCATGCCTGAGTACGACGACTGGGATGTTCCGGAGGACAGGGATGTTCCCGAGTACGAGGAGAATTCCCCGGCCGGGAACGACCCGGGCGACAAGCACAAGAAGAAGCTCACCTGGAAGACGGCCCTGCTCGCTCTCGTGGTCTTCGCGATCGTCGGATCGCTCGTGCAGGTGATCGCGCGCGGTGGCTTCGGTGGCGCCCTCGACACCACCGGCAACGGAGGCGGCGGCGCCCCGAAGAAGGGGCATCCGCAGGAGCGGCAGGAGGTACGGCCGCCCAAGCAGCCCAAGACCATCAAGCTGGGCAACCAGCGCATCCCGCAGGCGTCCGGCCCGATCATCGTGCTCAACCCGGGCCTGGTGACCCCCGGCGGCAAGGCGACGGTCGAGGGCGGCGGCTTCGACAAGAAGTCCACCGTGGACCTGCTGCTCAAGGCCCGGGCGTCGGACACCAAGGGCCGGGCGATCGGCAGCGTCCGGACCGACCGCTACGGCTCGATCTACGCCCGGTTCACCGTGCCCGAGTCCAACAGCGGACGGCCCGCCACCCTCGTCGCCCAGCAGCGCGGCAGCACCAACACGGCCGAGGCCAAGGTGATCACCGGCGGTGCGGTCGGCACCGCGCGGATCAACAAGATGGTCGGCCGGCCCGGCGACGTCGTCATGGTCAGCGCCCATGGCTTCCGGCCCGGCGAGTCGATCGACGTGTTCTGGGGACGGACCACCGGCACCCCCGTCACCACGCTGCACACCGACAGCGGCGGCAGCGTGGGCCGCGCGGACATCAAGGTCGGGGTGGCCCCGACCGGCAACAGCACGCTGGTCCTGGTGGGCAAGCGCAGCAAGACCACGGCGACCGCGCCGTTCCAGATGCTGGCCATGTACCCGTCGATGAAGTCCAAGCCGTACGCGCTCAAGGCCGGTCAGCGGATCACGCTGTCCGCCAACAAGTTCGCGCCCGGCGAGCGGGTGCTGGTCTACATCAACCGCAACAGCGGGCTGCCCGCCTTCACCGCCCAGGCGAACGGCATGGGCCAGATCCGCGACGTGGCGTTCAACGTGCCGTTCGGGCTCAAGGGCCGCCAGACGCTGATGGCGATCGGCGACCAGAGCCGGGCCGTGGTGCGCTCGGGCTTCACGGTGCTGCCGTACTCCCCGTCCGCCGAGCCCAGCGCCTTCGGCGGCAGGGCGGGCACCACGCTGAGCTTCTACGTCGCGGGCTTCGCCCCGGGCGAGACGGTGGTCGCGTACGCCGGGTCCGGCTCCACCGGGCAGCGGAAGATCGGGACCTTCCAGGTCGACGAGCGCGGCAAGGCGTCGGCGGTGGGCTCGTACCGGATCACCGCGGCCGACGAGAACGGCGTCGCCTTCCAGCTCATCGGCCAGAAGAGCGGCGGTATCGCCAAGGCGAGCATCAACATGTCCTCGGGCCACGGACAGAACGATTAGGTACGCCGGTGACGCCGGTGACGTCGGCGATGACGCCCGAGCGGGAACGTGGACCGGCCGGTCCTTCCGGCCGCCTCGGGGGCCCGGGCCCACGTTCGCGATAGTCCGGAGATGTACCATGCGTCCTGGAGTGTCCTATGAGTATTATTTTCGGCCCAAACTCGCGAAGAGTCCTCCAGTTCCTGACCCATATCGAGGACCTCTCCCCCGAAGAAATCGACCGGGTGGCCGATCTGTGGAAGCAGACCTCCAGCCAGACCCGCGCCGAGGGATGGGCGGAAGTCCACCGCACCACGACCGACGAAGAGCGGTACCGCATCCTCGTGGCCGCCGCCGTCGCGCGCCGGGCCGCCCTGGACGCGGCCCGGAACCACCGGCGTCACGACTGGGCCTTCTGGGCCGCGGTGTGGGACGCCGCTGCGGCGGTCGCCGTGTGCGATCGCATCGGAAGCCACTACAACGTGCTGGTCGCGCCGCTCGCTGCGGTCATGCCGTCGCTGTCGCACTGCCGGCGCGATGAACTCAGCACCCGCGAACTCCAGGGTGCCGTCCTCAAGGGAGGTGGGTAGCGATGGGTGACGACCGGATCGACGTTGTGGTGGCCGATGACGACCCGGCAGTCCGGGAAGCCCTCGCGGACCTCATCGACTCCCACCCCGACCTGGAACTCGTGGGCCTTGCCAACGACCACGAGCAGGCCGTGCACGAGGCGGTCGAGCACCACCCCCGCGTCGTGATCATGGACGTGCACATGCCCAAGGGCGACGCCCCGGGCAGCGTCCGCGCCATCCGTGACCAGGCCCCCGAGGCCCGTGTGGTCGCGCTGTCCGCCCACGGCGACCGCGAGACCGTCCTCAACATGCTCGCCGTCGGTGCCACCGGCTACCTGGTCAAGGGCACCCCCGCCGAGGAGATACTCGAGGCGATCAACAGGGCCGCCCGCGACCAGTTCTCCATGTCCGCCGATCTGCTCGCCGACTGCGCGGAGCCGCTGCGCCGCGCCGACCGCGCCTCCTGGCGCTTCGAGGACCTGGTGGGCGGACGGCTGGAGGAGTCGTATGTGGACCTGCTCGGCCACGCCCCCTGCGGAGTGGTGGTCCTCGGCTCCCGCGGCCGGATCGAGTTCGCGAACGCCCACGTACGGCACATGTTCGGCTACAGCTCGGCCGAGCTGCGCGACAAGCGGCTGCGGGACCTCGTACCCGAGCGCTACCGCACCGCCTCCGAACAGCTCATCGGCCGGGTGTTCAGCGCGCCCTCCGCGATGGCGGGACGCCGCCGGGACGGCACCGAGTTCCCCGCCCAGTTCAGCGGCGGCCACCTCCAGGGCAAGCGGGCCCGCGGCGTCGTCTTCGTCGCCGACCTGAGCCAGCTGCGGGCCGCCGAGAGCCGGTTCCGCCAGCTCATCGAGTCCTCCCCGGACGCGATGATGATCGTCGACACCGCCGGGCGCATCCAGGCCGTCAACAACCGCACCGAGGCCCTCTTCGGCTACGACCGCGACCATCTCATCGGCCGCGCCGTCGAGGCACTGCTGCCCGACCAGCCGCTGACCATCTCGCTGCGCGAGTGGGACGAGTCCGAGGAACCGCTCGGCCACAGCATGGAGCTGGTCGGCCGCCGCAGCGACACCAAGCAGTTCCCGGCCGACGTCAGCATCAGCCCGCTGCGCACCGAGGAGGGGCTGCTGACCGTCCTGACCGTGCGGGACATCACCGAGGTGCAGCGCGCCCAGTTCGTCCTGGAGCGCAGCCTGGAGCTGCTGGAGGTCACCGACCGGGACCGGCAGGCCCTGCTCAGCCATCTCGTCCACGCCCAGGAGGTCGAGCGCGGGCGGATCGCCGCGGACATCCACGACGACACCATCCAGGTGATCACCGCGGCCAGCCTCCGGCTCCAGCAGCTGCGGCGGCGGCTGCGGGACCCCGAGGAGCAGCGGGTGATGGACAAGCTGGACGAGACCCTGAAGCTGTCCCTGAGCCGACTGCGGCAGCTGATCTTCGACCTCCGCCCGTCCAGCCTGGAGCACGGCTGCCTGGCCGCCGCGCTGCGCGGGCTGCTGGAGCAGATCCGTACCGAGACCGGGCTCACCTACCGGCTGGAGGACCGGCTCGCGGCCAAGCCGCCCGCCGAGACCATGGCGCTGATCTACCGGACCGCGCAGGAAGCCCTGATGAACGTGCGCAAGCACGCCCGGGCGAAGACGGTGCACGTCCAGTTGCTCGGGCTGGACGAGGGCTGTCTCGTACGGATCGTCGACGACGGCCAGGGCTACAACCCCCTCGAAGTCGAGTCCCGCCCGGGCCACCTCGGGCTGTCCCTCATCCAGGAGCGCGCCCAGATCGCGGGCGGCTGGTGCCGCATCGAGAGCGCCCCGGGCGCGGGCACCACCGTCGAGTTCTGGGTGCCGCTGGGCGATCCGCCGGTCCCGGCCCTCGGCGCCTCGACCCTCGGCTCCCCCTCCGCGGAAGGGGAACCGGAGCCGTGACCGCCCCGGCGGAGCTGACCAAGGTCCTGATCGTCGAGGACCACCGGGTGGTCGCCGAGGGGCTGTGGGCACTGCTGGCCGAGTACGGGGACCTGACCGTGGTCGGGTGGGCCGACTCGGTCGCCGAGACCGTGCCCATGGCCAAGGAGCTGTCCCCCGATGTGGCCCTGATCGACTTCCGGCTGCCCGACGGCACCGGGGCCGACGCGGCCGCGGGCATCCGGGCCCATGACCCCTCCTGCGCGATCGTGATCCTCAGCGCCGACGCCAGCGACTCCGCGCTGCTGGCCGCGGTGGAGGCGGGCGCCTGCGGCTATCTGCTGAAGTCGGCGAGCGGCGACGAGATCGCCTCCGCCATCCGCTCCGCCGCCGAGGGCGAGACCCTGATCCCGGCCGGAACCCTGGTGGAGGTGCTGTCCCGGCACCGCGAGTCGGCGCGCTCGAGCGCCGAGCAGACCGGGCGGCTGGAGAGCCTGACCCGGCGCGAGCAGGAGATCCTCACCCTGATGAGCCAGGGCCTGGACAACCGGGCGGTCGCGGAGCAGCTGAGCATCAGCTACGCGACCGTGCGCACCCATGTGCGCAAGATCCTGGAGAAGCTGGAGGTGCGCTCGCAGCTGGAGGCGGTCGCGAAAGCCACCGAGTGGGGTTTCCGCCCCGTCGAACCGGAGTGAGGACCGGGGCCTCCCGGCCCTCCCGGCGCCTCCGCCAACCGGGGGCGGACGAATGGGGGACGAAATCCCCCGACTGATGGAATTCCGGACAGCACTCACCGGGTTTCCCTCCCGTGCGCACCCCCTGCGCGCAGCTGGACGCTCCGTTCCGTTGTTCCCGTCGTTCTCGTTCCCTGGGCAGGTGAGTCAACGTGGCGCTTCGCGTTCTGATCGCAGACGATCATGCGGTGGTCAGGCAGGGCCTGCGCATGATCCTGGGACTCGACAACGAGATCAAGGTGGTCGGCGAGACGACCAACGGCCGCGAGGCCGTACGGCTGGCCCGGGAGCTGTGCCCCGACGTCGTCCTGATGGACCTGCTGATGCCCGTGATGGACGGGGTGTCGGCCACGGCGGAGATCCGCCAGGACATCCCCGAGGTCGAGGTCGTGGCGCTGACCAGCTCCCTCGACGACGCCATGGTGATGGGCGCCGTACGGGCCGGGGCGATCGGCTTCCTGCTGAAGAACGCCGAGGCCGACGACCTGAGGAACGCGGTGAAGGCCGCGGCCGCCGGTCAGATCCATGTCTCCCCCGCCGCGATCTCCCGGCTGATGGGCCAGGTCCGCGAGCCGAGCGGCCCCGAACAGCTCACCGAGCGGGAGACCGAGGTGCTCACCATGCTGGCCCGCGGCAAGGCCAACAAGGAGATCGCCCGCGATCTGCGGATCGGCCAGCAGACCGTGAAGACGTACGTGAGCCACATCCTGACCAAACTCGGCGTGCACAGCCGGACCCAGGCGGCGGTGTACGCGGTGCAGTCGGGCCTGGTGCCGGCCGGTGAGCTGACCCCGCCCGAGGCGCTGGAGTCCACGACGAGGGAGCAGTGGTGGTCGGCGTGATCGCTTTTGAGATCCATGGGCACCGGTACGGGTGCGGCTGCGGGTCCGGCCTGGGGCGCGGCTTCCCGTTCCGGTGGCGGCGGCGCCGCGCGGCGCTCGCCGAGGTCACCGAGCAGGTCCTGGCGGGCGAGCCGGGCGACGAGGTGCTGCGGCTGATCGCCGCCCGGCTGCGCGAGCTGCTGGGCTCCGACCTGGCGCGGGTGATGGTGCTGGAGCCGGGCGACGTCCTGGCGGTACGCGCCACCGACGGGGCCCCGGACGCCATCCCCCGCGGGCTGCTGACCCCGGGCGGGTCCGCGCCCGCCCGCAAGGCGATCCGCGCCGGGCGACCCACGGTCTCCGGGGGCGAGCGCCAGTCCCCCTTTCGCCGTGTCCCGCACGACGCGGCCCTGACCTCCGTACTGGACGCGCCGCTGCTGGTGCGCGGCCAGGTCGCGGGCGTGATCGAGGTCGCGACGAGGCGCGGCGGCCGACGGCTCACCCGGGCCGATGTGCGGACCGTCCGGATGTTCGCGGAGCCCGCCGGACTCGCCGTGGCCCGGCTCCGCGGCCGCGAACAGCTGCGCCGAGTGGCCGCCACCACCGCCGCGGCCGCCGGACAGGGTTCCGTACGGCGCATCCTGGACTCCCTGGCCGCGGGCGCGGTGGCCCGTACCACCGCCGCGAGCTGCACCGTCTACCTCCTGGAGCCCGGACCGGGCGCCGTTCTGCGCATGGCGGGCGGCGGCCACGGGCACACCCCGCCGTCCCGCACACCCGCGCTGGAGGCGATCGCGGGCGCCGCGCCCGTGATCCACTGGGGCGAGGCCGGGACCGGGGAGTCCCCGGCACGCGGCGCGGTGGCCGCCTGGCCGCTGCTGCGCGGGACCACCGTGATCGGCGCGATGTGCTGCCACTTCCCGGCGGGCCGCCGCCCCGGCGAGACCGACATGACCGTCCTGGAGGTGATCGCGGGCCATGCGGCGTGCGCGGTGGAGGACGACCGGCAGCGCGCGGCCGCCCGGGAGACGGCGGTACGGGAGGAACGCCGGCGGGTCTCCCGGGAGCTGCACGACTCGGTCTCGCAGGCGCTGTACGGCATCGCTCTGGGCGCCCGTACCGCCCGTGAGCTGCTGGAACGCGATCTGGCAGCGCCGACCGGAGTGGCCGAGCTGGCCCAGCTCGCCGAGCCGATCGAGTACATCAGGCGGCTCGCGGACGTCGCCATCGCCGAGACCCGGACCCTGCTGTGCCAGCTGCGCCCCGAGTCACTGGAGGCCGAGGGCCTGGTCGCCGCGCTCACCCAGCACCTGGAGACGCTGCGGGACCGGTACGGCATCACGGCCGAGGCGACGCTCGGATCCGAGCCGGAGACCACGCCGGAGGCCAAGCACGCCCTGTACCGGATCGCACAGGAGTCGCTGCACAACATCGCCAAGCACTCCCGGGCCCGGAACGTCACCCTCCACCTGCTCAGCGGCCCCGGCACGGTCACGCTGACCGTGGCCGACGACGGCGTGGGCTTCGACTCCCAGGGCACGTTCCCCGGCCACCTCGGGCTGCTCTCGATGCGGGAACGGGCCCGCGAGGTGGGCGGCACCCTGCTCGTGGACAGCCGCCCGGGGCAGGGCAGCCGGATCCGGGCCACGGTCCCGGCCGAGCCCTGAGTCGAACCCGAGCGACATATGAGACATTGCTGCCCTCTGACCCTTGCGAATGGAGCCCCGGGTGACCGTCGTCGGGAACCACACGCGGGAACCGGACCTGCGGGCCGCGCTGGCGGCGGTCGAGGAGACCCTCGTGGAGGCCACGCGCAGCGACGTGCCGTTCATCTCCGAGGCCGCCCGGCATCTGGCACGCCCGGGCGGCCGCCGCTTACGTCCGCTGCTGGTGCTGCTGGCCGCCCGGTTCGGCGACCCGGACGCACCGGGCGTGGTGCCCGCGGCGGTCGTCGTCGAGCTGACCTATCTGGCGACGCGCTACCACGACGACGTACGGCACGAGGCGAGGCCCACGGTCGCCGTCCTCATCGGCGACTTCCTCTTCGCCCGCGCCTCCCGCCTCCTGGCCGGGCTGGGGCCGCGGGCCGTACAGCTCCAGGCCGACGCGTTCAAAGTCCTGGTCACCGGTCAGATCCTGGAGACGACCGGCCCCCGCGACGGCCACGACCCCGTCGCCCACCACCTGAGGACCCTGGCCGCCCGCACCGGCGCCCTCACCGCCGTCTCCGGCCGCCTCGGCGCGCTGACCTCCGGCGCCACGGAGGAGATCGCGGACACCCTCGCGGTGTACGGCGAGCGGCTGGGCGTGGCCCGCCACCTCGCCGCCGAACTGCGGTCCCCGGTCCACGGCGCCCCCACCCTGCCGGTCCTGCTCTCCGGCGACCCGACGGCCCCGGCCATGACCGAGGCCCGCCACGAGGTGCTCCGCCAATGCGCCGCAGCCCGCGCAGCCCTCGCCCCCCTCCCACCCTGCCCGGCCCGCACGGCCCTTGCGGAGCTATGCGACGCGGTGGCGGAGGCCACCTGAGACCGACAGCCGCCACCGCCTGCTGGCCACCCTTCAGAACCGCCGACCTCGGAACGGCCCGCGCTCAAAACGGCCCGCGCTCAGGACGGCCGCTCGCCCCGTGACAGCGCCTCCCCGAACCGCCGCAACCGGGTCAGCGCCCCGGGGTCCAGTGGCTCCCGCCGCCGTACCAGCGCCCGCGCCACGACCCGCCGCACCCCGGCGCCCGCACCGCCACACCGGCACCCCGCCGCGCGGCCACCGCCCCCGCCACCGCACCGGCAGTCGCCCACGCCGCGGCACCGGCACCGGCACCGGCACTCGCCCGCGCCCGCCCCCTCGCTCGGTCCGCTGTGCGTCTCCACCCCACGGAAACCCCGCCCGGCGCCACCCGATTCCACCCGGGGACCGGGCTACGGCGGCCACCAGTTGTGGCTGACCACCAGCATCGCCTGCAACTGCACACTCGCCGAGTAGTACCGGTCCGGCACCGGCGGCGACGCCGCCATCCACTCCCACAGCGCGTCCAGCCACTCCTGCCCGCCGCCGCCCACCACCGCCGCCACCCCGAACGGCGCGACGAACGCCCCGGACGCGCCCTCCCCGTACGCCGCGCCGTCCAGCCGGTACCCGCACCGGATCCGGCCCGGATCACCGTTCGTCGCCGCGCACATCCACCGCCCCATCCGCCCGGCGGCCGCCCGCGCCCGCGCGTCGCCGCTCACCACCGCGTCCACGCCGATCCGCCAGGGGTCGCGGCAGGCGTTCCAGTGGTGGTCACCGTCGTGTTCGCTCTCCAGCACCCGCCCAGGGGCCGGCTTCGGATCGCTCCCCGCGTCCACCACGAAGTCCGGCAGCAGCCCGGTGTCCGGCGCGTACTGCCGCTGTAGCGCCCCCACCAGCGACAGATGCGTGTCCAGCGCCTCGCCCCACCGCGGGTCACCCGTCACCGCCCGGAACGCCCTGAAGTGGCCGGGCATCCAGTCCGAGGTGCGGGAGACCTCGTCGAAGTGGCCCGAGGACCAGTCGCCCAGCTTGATCGGCCCGCCCGCCGCGGGCAGCTCCGTCTCCCGGAGGGCGTCGATCCGGCGGAGCGCCCACGCCCGGTAGCCCTCGCCCCACTGCCGGTCCGCGAGCAGCAGCCCGTACGCGATGTCCAGGTCACCGTCGGTCGCGGAATTCGCCCCTCCGACGTCCCGTCCCGCAGCGTCCTGCTGGGCGGCATGCAGATCGGGATGACCGGAGGACGGATGGGCGAGGACATACCGGAGGATTCCGTCGAAGACGTCCCGCGCATCGGGGTCGGCGCCCGCCATCAGCGCGCTGATCACCATGCCGTAGCCCTGCGCCTCGGCGACGTACGGATACGCGGCGTCGGGGGCGTACACCGCGCACGAGCCATCGCCCCGGGGCCGTACGAAATGGCTCTTCCACAGCCGGTAGTGCTCCAGAACCCGCTGGTCGGCGGCCGCCGGGTCGCCGGAGAGCCGCAGCGTACCGGGGGCGTACGGGAAGGAATGGGCGCCGAACGGAACGCCGACCCGCCCCGTCCTCATCGCAGTGGCCGCCGCCGCGCCCGCCGCGACCAGTGCACGGCCAGGAAGATCAGATCGGCCACGAACACCGCCACGCCGACGATCAGCAGATAGCTCAGCCCGTGCGCCATCGTGCCGATGAGCCCGAGCACCATCGCCACGATCACGAAGAAGAGGAAGAGAGCCACCGCGCGACCTCCCGTCCCCTCATCAGGGACAACTGACCCCGAGGACAACCACCCGCGCACCCCGTCAGCGGCGGGCGAGCCGCCGCTGACCGCCCGGGCCCGCCTGGTACGCCTTGCCGTAGTACTGGAAGATCGCGCCCTCCTCGTCGACGGGCAGCACATCGTCCATACCGAGCGACGGGGCCTTCTTCACCAACGTCCGCGCATACGCCACCTTCACGTAGCCCGGACCCACGATCGCGTCGTCCACGGGAACGAAGACCAGGCGGTGCCGGGTAGGCATCCCGGTACGGACCGTCGCCATCTCGGGCTGGTCGGTCGACGTCGACACGTAGACCGACTCCAGCGCGCCGATCTTGCGCCCCTCGTCGTCCACGACATCGCGGTCGCGCCACTCACGGATATCAGCCGGCTGGATCATGACCATCACCCTCCGCCCTGGCCACCCTCTACATCTCCAGGCTGCGCCTCGCGACGGCGTTCGACAACTGACCGAAATGATCAGGCGTGTGCCATTCGCGGAGGGGTACTCGGGCGGCGGAGGTTGATAATCATGGTCCCCCTTCTCGTGGTACTGCTTCTCGCGCTCCTCCTCTTCGGTGCCGGGTTCGCCCTGAAGGCACTGTGGTGGATCGCCGTCATCGTTCTCGCGGTCTGGCTGCTCGGCTTCATCGTCCGTCCCACGACGGGCGGCCGCAGGGGACGCTGGTACCGCTGGTAGCACACCACAAGGAAAGTGGGGCCCGACCGGATTCTCGGTCGGGCCCCACTCATACGTTCATCGAGCTTCGCTCGAACTGATCGGCCGAGTCGGCCGAGTTGGCCGGGTCGGGCCTCGTCGGGCCTAGACGAGTAAGTCCGAAGTCTCCGGGCGCATGAAGCGAGGGTCTCGTTGGTTCGTTTGTGACGACAAACCTCGAGACCCTCGCGACAGCACTGTACGTGAAGATCGATGACGCTCTGGCAGGAACGCGGCGATGGGGCCGCCCACCCAGACTGACGGACGCCGAGCTGTTGACCCTCGCGGTCATGCAGGCCCTGCTCGGCTTCGTCTCCGAAGCCCGATGGCTGCGCTTCGCACGCGCCCACCTGGCCGCCGAGTTTCCCTACCTGCCCGGACAGTCCGGCTACAACAAGCGCCTGCGAGCCGGGAACACGCTGATCAGCACATTCATCCGCACACTCGCCCGCGACAGCGACCTGTGGCACGACGACGTGTGGATCGTGGACTCCACACCGGTGGAGTGCGCCCGCTCACGGCCCACCGTGAAGCGTTCCGACCTGGCCGGCTGGGCCGGGTACGGCTACTGCCCCTCCCACTCCCGGTTCTTCTGGGGCCTGCGGCTCCACCTTGTGTGCACGCCCGGCGGCCTGCCGATCGCCTGGGCCCTGGCCAACCCCAAAATCGACGAACGCGAGGTGCTGGCCGACATGCTCACCGGCGACCAAGACCTGCTGGCCACACACCCCGGGCAGACGATCATCGGTGACAAGGGCTACGTGTCCAAGCACCTCGACGCTTTCCTGGCCGAGCACGGCCTGACCCTCCTGCGGCCCAGCTACCGCTCCCACAAGCCGCGGCCCGGCGAATACCTGCTCAAGCCCATCCGCCAGCTCATCGAGTCGGTGAACGACACCCTCAAGGGCCAGCTCGACCTCGAGCGCCACGGAGCGAGAACCCCCGCCGGCGTCCTCGCCCGTGTCGGACAACGGATCCTGGCCATGACGGCCGCGATCTGGCACAACCGCGCCACAGGCCGATCCATCACCCGATCACTGATCGCCTACGACCACTGACCAAGCCTTCGGACTTACTCGTCTAGTCGGCCAGCATCCCGCGCCGCAGCCGCGTCAGCGACTTCGTGAGCAACCGCGACACATGCATCTGGGAGACACCCAACTCGGCACCGATCTCGGACTGGGTCATCTCCTCACCGAACCGCATCTGAAGGATGCGCCGGTCCCGGTCCCCGAGCTGCTCCACCAGCGGCTTGAGGGCGTGCAAGTTCTCCACGACCTCCATCGCGGGATCGACCTCACCGATCCGGTCCGCATACGTGGTGACGCGGGTCGTACCGGTCTCGGGATCGGCGGGCGCGTCCAGCGACGAGGTGCTGTAACCATTGCTGGCCACCAGCCCGTCGAGGACCTCGTCCTCGCTCAGGTTCAGATGCTCGGCCAGCTCGGTCGTCGTCGGCGACCGGTCGAACCGCTGGAACAGCTCCTCGTTCGCCTTGGCCAAGTCGATCCGCAACTCCTGCAACCGGCGCGGCACATGCACTGCCCAGCTCGTGTCACGGAAGAACCGCTTGATCTCACCGACGATGTACGGAACGGCGAAGGTCGTGAACTCCACCTCACGGCTGAGGTCGAACCGGTCGATCGCCTTGATCAACCCGATCGTCCCGACCTGGACGACGTCCTCCATCTCCACCGAACGATTGCGGAACCGCCGGGCGGCGTACCGCACCAGCGACAGATTCAGCTCGATCAGGGTGTTACGCACGTACTGGTAGTCGTGCGTCCCCTCTTCCAACTCGGTCAGCCGGTCAAGGAAGACCTTGGTCAGCGCACGAGCGTCCTGTGGCGTCACCTTGGTCGGGTCCGCCACGGCCGGCAGCCCCACCACTCCGCACGTCCGCTCAGCCTCCCCTGCCGTCAGCTCCGACGAATCCACGGTTGCCGTGCCGTTCACTTCGCCCTCCCTGCCCATCGGCTTGTTTCAGCTGAACGAGGACCCGCCTACCCCGCATTCACACCCCCATGCCCAATTCATCGAGCGACAAAGAGAGCTCCGCAGACAACCGGGGCCCCTCCTTCCCCCCAACTGACCTGGCCACCCGACCCGTTGGACGGATTCCCCAAAGATCGCCACCCGCGGCGAACCGCTGACCTTCCCCAACTCGTCTACGACGGTGACCAGCTAGGAAAGGTGAGAACTCGATGGGTTCCATGTTCACTGTCGTGATGGCCGCCCTGATCGGCGTGGCAGTCATCTCGCTCATCGCCAAAGCGGGCAGGACCGGACCGAGGAACACCCCCCTCGGCGGCAGGCGCCGCGGCTCCAACAGCTGGTGGACCGGCGGCAGCGCCGACGGCTCCTCCTGCGGCGGAGGCTCCTCGTGCGGCGGCGGCTCGTCCTGCGGAGGCGGAGGCGGTGGCGGCTGCGGCGGAGGCGGCGGTGGCGGTGGCGGTGGCGGCTCCTGAACAGAGCGCGAGACGCTCAGCAAAAAGCCCAGGTCACACGAGGTGTGACCTGGGCTTCAGGATGAGCCGCCTAAGGGAATCGAACCCTTGACCTACGCATTACGAGTGCGTCGCTCTGGCCGACTGAGCTAAGGCGGCATGCTGGTGGTGCCTGATCGGCAACAGCAGCTTCGCCAAGTCTACACAGTCCCGGGGGGTGCTCCGTACGGGGTTCCGGGGCGGCGGACCGGGAGGTCAGGTGCAGCGGCGGTGGGTGGGGGTGGGGCCGGTGAGGAGGTAGGTGTTGATCGCGGTGTCGACGCAGCGGCTGCCGCGGGCGTAGGCGGTGTGGCCGTCGCCGTCGTAGGTGAGGAGGGTGGCGGAGGTGAGCTGGGAGGCGAGGGCGCGGGCCCAGCGGTACGGGGTGGCGGGGTCGCGGGTGGTGCCGACGACGACGATGGGGGCGGCGCCCTTGGCCCGGAGGGGGTGGGGGCGACCGGTCGGGCGGACGGGCCAGTAGCCGCAGTTCAGGGCGGACCAGGCCAGGGACCTGCCGAAGACGGGGGAGGCCTTCTCGAAGGCGGGGAGGGACGTGCGGACGTCGGCGGGGGTGCGGAAGGCGGGTGGGAGGTCGAGGCAGTTGACGGCGGGGTTGGCGTACATGAGGTTGGCGTAACGGCCGTCGGTGTCGCGCTCGTAGTAGAGGTCGGCGAGGTCCAGCAGGCCCTTGCCGTCGCCGCGCTGGGCCGCGCGGAGGGCCGTGCGCAGCTGGGGCCAGGCGCCCTCGTCGTACATCGCTGTGATCACGCCGATGGTGGCGAGGGATTCGGTCAGCGTGCGGGAGCCGCCGGTGCGGACCGGGTGGGAGTCGATGCGGCGGAAGAGGGCGCCGAGCCGCTTGCGGGCGCTCGCCACGGTGCCGGTGCCGAGGGGGCAGCCGGAGCGGTGGAGACAGTCGCGGGCGAAGGCGGTGAAGGCGGTTTCGAAGCCCGCGGTCTGGTCGCGGTTCATGCGCCGGGAGGTCAGCGTGGGGTCGAGGGCGCCGTCGAGGACGAGGCGGCCGACGCGGGCCGGGTAGAGGTCGGCGTAGGTGGCGCCGAGGAAGGTGCCGTAGGAGGCGCCGACGTAGACGAGTTTGCGGTCACCGAGGGCGGCGCGCAGCAGGTCCATGTCGCGTGCCGCCTCGACGGTCGAGACATGGCCGAGGACGCGGCCGGAGCGGGCCGCGCAGCCGCGGGCGAACTTCTTGTACGCGGCGACGAGCCGACGGGTCTCGGCGGGGTCGTCGGGGGTCTGGTCGGTCCGGGTGAAGGTGTCCATCTGCCGGTTGTTCAGGCAGGTGACGGGTTCGCTCCCGGCCACGCCGCGCGGGTCCATCGCGACCAGGTCGTACCGTGCGCGAACCGGCGCCGGGTAGCCGATCGCCGCGAAGCTCTGGAGATAGCCGATCGCGGAGCCGCCCGGACCGCCCGGGTTCACCAGGAGCGAGCCGATGCGGCGGGCGGAGCGGGTCGCCTTCTTCCGGGAGACCTCCAGCTTCAGGTCCTGGCCGGTGCCGGGCCTGGCGTAGTCGAGCGGGGCCTTCAGCGTGGCGCAGTCGAAGCCCGCGCCGCCGGGGCACTTGTGCCAGGTCAGAGTCTGTTCGTAGTAGGGCCTGAGGGCGGTGGGGACGGCCGTCGGCATGGCCGCGGCGCGCGGCGCCGAGGCTCCCACGGAGCAGCCGGAGAACAGCAGGGCGGCGCCCGCGACGGCGACGCCGATGGTGGTGAGCGTGCTGCTGCGGCTGGTGGCCATCGGCGAATCCCTCGGGTCGCGAGTGCTGGCGAGGAGTCGCCAGCGATACGGAGGGTATCCGTCCGACTACGCTCCATGCGGCCCCGTGCTCACTCGTACGGGTGAGGAAGCCGCCCACAGCCGGCCCACAGCCGGCCCGCGACCAGCCCACGACCGGCCCGCGACCGCGCGCACTCCGGCGGCCGCGCCACGCTCAGCCCGCGCGCAGCGCCATCGTCATCGCCTCCACCGCCAGCAGCGGCGCCACATTGCGGTCCAGCGCCTCGCGACAGGCCGAGACCGCCTCGATCCTGCGCAGCGTCCGCTCCGGCTTCGAGCCGGACGCCACCCGCTCCAGGGCGTCCCGCACATCGGTGTTGGCGAGCGCGACCTGGGAGCCGAGCTGGAGGGCCAGCACGTCCCGGTAGAAGCCCGTCAGCTCGGTCAGGGCCAGGTCGAGGCTGTCGCGCTGGGTGCGGGTCGCGCGGCGCTTCTGGCGGTCCTGTAGCTCCTTCATGGCCCCGGCCGTGCCGCGCGGCAGCCGCCCGCCCGTACCGGCGGCGGCGCCGAGCGCGGCGCGCAGCTCCTCGGTCTCCTTGGCGTCGACCTCCTCCGCGACCTGCTTGGCGTCCTCGGCCGCCGCGTCGACCAGCTCCTGCGCGCCCTTGAGGCAGCCGCCCACGTCGTCGATGCGCAGCGGGAGCTTCAGCACCGCCTTGCGGCGGGCCCGGGCCCGCTCGTCGGTGGCCAGCCGCCGGGCGCGGCCGATGTGCCCCTGGGTGGCGCGGGCGGCGGAGGCGGCCAGCTCGGGATCGATGCCGTCGCGGCGGATCAGGATGTCCGCGACGGCGTCCACCGGGGGCGTACGGAGGGTGAGGAGGCGGCAGCGGGAGCGGATGGTGGGCAGCACGTCCTCCAGGGAGGGCGCGCACAGCAGCCATACGGTGCGCGGGGCGGGCTCCTCGACGGCCTTCAGCAGCACGTTGCCCGCGCCCTCGGTGAGGCGGTCGGCGTCCTCCATGACGATCACCTGCCACCGGCCGCCCGCCGGGGAGAGCTGGGCGCGGCGGACGAGCTCGCGGGTCTCCTTGACGCCGATGGTGAGCATGTCCGTACGCACCACCTCCACATCGGCGTGGGTACCGACCAGGGCGGTGTGGCAGCCGTCGCAGAAACCGCAGCCGGGGGCGCCGCCGAGCGCCCGGTCGGGGCTCACGCACTGCAACGCGGCGGCGAAGGCGCGGGCGGCGGTGGCCCGGCCGGAACCGGGCGGTCCGGTGAACAGCCAGGCGTGCGTCATCTTGGACGACGCCATGGGCTCGGCGGCGGGCTCGGCCGACGCACCGGCCGTGACCAGCGCGTCCGCGTCGTGCGCGGCAGCGGTCAGCTGGGCCGCTACTCGGTCCTGCCCGACCAGGTCGTCCCATACCGCCATGGCTGCCTCCGCCGTTCGTGCCCAACGCGTCCCATTGTGGGGCACCCCACCGACAACGCCGCCAGGCGGTCAGCGACGGCGCCGACCGCCGCCCTCGTCGTCGCGGTCGGGGTCGCCGAGGAGTTCGTCGGCGAGCGTCGGAAGGTCGTCCAGCGGGGTCTCCTCCGCCCAGTCCGGACGCGGGCGCCGACGGCGCGGCTCATCCTGGCCCTGGTCCTGGTCGAACTGCGGCAGCTCGCGCGTACGGTCGTCCGCCTGCGCCTGGCCCTGACCCTGGTCCTGCTCGTCCTTGCGGAACAGCCACGGCGGAACCCGGTCGGCCGGATCGGCGGGCCGCTCCTCCCGCACGGGCCGCTCCTCCCGTACCGACGGCAGGACAGCCGTCTCGTCGGTCGCGGAGGACTCCGGCTGAGGAAGGACCGTGGTCTCCTCGGCGTCCGGCTCGCGCCGGGGGCGCACCGGCGGGAGCACGGCGGTCTCGTCGGTCTCGCGGGCCTCGCCGGTCCCGCCCGTCTCCGGACGGGCGGTCCGCGGGTCGAAGCGCGGCGTCCGGACCGTCTCCGCCGTGTCGGACGGCGCGTCGGACGGCGTACCGGCCGACGCGTCGGGCGCCGCACCGGCCTCGTCCGTCGCACCGGCCTCATCCGTCGCACCGGCCGGCTTCGGGAGCTCGGTCTCCACGGTCGGAGCGTCCGCCGCCATCCGCGCCTGCTCGGCCCGCAGCAGCGCCTCCTCCGCCTTGCGCTGCTCCTCCTGGCGGCGCGCCGCCGCCTCGGCCCGCTCCAGGGCCTGCGCCTCCGCCTTGCGGCGGAGCCGCTCCTGCTCGGCGGCGCGGGCTCGGTCCTCGGCCTCGATGCGCTTGCGGTCCTCCTCGGCCCGGCGGCGCGCGTCCTCGGCCCGCCTACGGGCCTCCTCCGCCTGCCGCTCGGCCTCGCGCTGCCGCGCCTCCTCCAGCTCGCGGCGCTTGCGCTCCTCCTCCTCGGCGCGCGCCTTGGCCAGCGCCTCCTGGCGCTCGCGCTCCAGCCGCTCCTCCTCCGCCTTGCGGGCGGCCTCCTCCTCGGCCTTGCGGCGCGCCTCTTCCTCCGCCGCCTTCCGGGCCTCCTCCTGGGCCTTCAGCTCCGCCTCCGACAGCGGCAGCATCTGGTCCAGCCGGTGGCGTACGACGGAGGTGACCGCCTCCGGGAGCTGTCCGGCGTCCACGACCAGGTAGCGGGCCGGGTCGGCGGCGGCGAGGGCGAGGAATCCGGAGCGCACCCGCTGGTGGAACTCGGCGGGCTCGGACTCCAGCCGGTCGGGGGCCTCGGTGAAGCGTTCGCGCGCGGTCTCCGGGGAGACGTCCAGCAGCACCGTGAGATGCGGCACCAGGCCGTTCGTCGCCCAGCGGGAGATGCGGGCGATCTCGGTCGCGGCGAGGTCGCGGCCCGCGCCCTGGTAGGCGACGGACGAGTCGATGTAGCGGTCGGAGATGACGACCGCGCCGCGCTCCAGGGCCGGGCGGACGACCGAGTCGACGTGTTCGGCGCGGTCCGCCGCGTACAGCAGCGCCTCCGCGCGGTGCGAGATCCCCGCGGACGAGACGTCGAGCAGGATCGAGCGCAGCCGCTTGCCGATGGCGGTCGCGCCCGGCTCGCGGGTCACCACCACCTCGTGGCCCTTGGCCCTGACCCATTCGGCCAGCGCCTCGACCTGCGTGGACTTGCCCGCGCCGTCACCGCCCTCGACGGCGATGAAGAAGCCGGTCGCGGCCGGGGCCTCCTCCGCGCCCCCGCCGCGCAGCAGCGCCTCGCGCAGGTCCTGCCGCAGCGGGACGCCCTGCCGGTCGTCGGTGCGGCCGAGGACCAGCGCCGCGATGGGCAGCAGCAGCGCGCCGACGAGCATGAGCGTGAAGGCCGCGCCGCCGTGGGCGAACACGAAGTCGCCGCTGCCGAGCCGGTGCGGCCCGATCACGGCGGCCAGCAGCGGGGCGGCGACCGCGCCGAGGCCGACGGCGACGCGCACGACGGCGTGCAGGTGCTCGGTCATCCGGGGCCGACGGGACTCCTCCAGCTCCTGGTCCAGGAGGGAGTGGCCGGTGTTCGCCGCGACACCGGCCGACAGACCGGCGAGCAGCGCGATCATCAGGACGGTCGTCGCGTCGTGCACCAGCCCCGCCGCGAGCAGCGCGAGACCGGTCAGCGCGACCGACAGGGCGAGCAGCCGACGCCGCGAGAGCCCCGGGAGGACCTTGGGCGCCGAGCGGATGCCGATCGCCGGGCCGCCGCTGAGCACGAGCACGAGCAGCGAGAAGCCGACCGGGCCGCCGCCGAGGTCGACGGCCTGGAGCGCGGCGACGCCGACGGCCGCGGCGATGGCGGCCGCCACTCCGGCGCAGGCGAGGATCAGCAGCGGCGCGGCGCCGGTGCGGCCCTTGTCTGCACCGGAGCCGGAAGCGGCGCGCGGACGGCGCAGCCCTTCGAGCGGGGAGCGCGTACGGGGTGTCTGCGCGCCGGGCAGCTCCACGAAGTAGAGGACCGAGATGGACGCGGCGAACAGCCCGGCGCCGACGTACGAGCCGAGGGCCGCCTGGTGGGCGTGGAACCAGCTGATGCCGGTGCCCAGCAGCCTGCCGATGAGCATGACAACGAGGAGCCCGGCGGCGGCCAGCGGCACGCTGAGGAAGTTCGTCCGCAGCGAGAGGCGGCGCAGCGCGTCCATGTGGTCCGGCAGCGGGCGCACGGCGGCGCCCTCGACGGGCGGCGCGGGGAGCAGCGCGGGGGCCGCGTCGTCCTTGGCGATGGTCCAGAAACGCTCGGCGACGCCCACGACGAAGGTCGTGATGAGCAGCCAGGCGACGGCGTCGTCGGGCGTCCAGTCGATCCACAGCGGTGCGATGAGCAGCAGGACGAGCCGCAGCCCATCCGCGCCGATCATGGTCCAGCGGCGGTCCAGCGGACCGGACGGGCCGATGAGCGCGGAGATCGGGCCGAGGAGCACCGCGCCGAACAGCAGGGTCGCCAGGAGCCGCATGCCCAGAACGGCCGCGACCGCCAGGGCCGCCCCGCGATAACCCCCGCCGAAGGAGCCCGCGGACACCGCAGCCTGCAATGACAGCAGGACGAGCACCAGCACGGCCAGCGCGTCCGCGGCGCCGCCGACGAGTTGGGCGCTCCAGAGCCGGCGTAGCGGCGGATAGCGCAGGAGGGCTCGGACGGCACGCTCGCGGGAGTCCGCGGCAAGGGCGCCGGAAGTGGGGGTCACGTCCGTAGGCTGCTCTCGCGTCATCCCGCCAGCCTATCCGGATCACGTGAATCCACGTCCCCCCGGCCGAACAAACGGGCGGGGGCACGCGGATGACGTGGCCGCGACCAGGTGTTTACTCCGCCTTGGCCGCCGTCTTCTCGGCCGTGGCCGTCTTGGCCGCGGTGGTCTTCTTCGCGGCCGTCTTCTTGGCCGTGGTCTTCTTCGCCGCGGTCGTCGTCTTCTTCGCCGCGGTCTTCTTGGCGGCCGTCTTCTTCGCAGCCGTCTTCTTCGCGGTGGTCTTCTTGGCCGCGGTCTTCTTCGCGGCCGCCTTCTTCGCGGTCTTCTTCGCCGGGCCCTTGGCGCGCTTCTCCGCCAGCAGCTCATAGCCGCGCTCGGGCGTGATCGTCTCGACGTCGTCGTCCCGGCGCAGCGTCGCGTTGGTCTCGCCGTCCGTGACGTACGGACCGAAGCGGCCGTCCTTGACCACGACCGGCTTCTCGCTGACCGGGTCGGTGCCCAGCTCCTTCAACGGCGGCTTGGCCGCGGCCCGGCCGCGCTGCTTGGGCTGCGCGTAGATCGCCAGCGCCTCGTCGACCGTGATGGTGAAGAGCTGCTCCTCGCGCTCCAGCGAGCGCGAGTCGGTGCCCTTCTTCAGATACGGGCCGTAGCGACCGTTCTGCGCGGTGATCTCGGTGCCCTCGGGGTCGGTGCCGACGACGCGCGGCAGCGACATCAGCTTGAGCGCGTCCTCGAGGGTCACCGTGTCGAGGGACATCGACTTGAAGAGCGAGGCGGTGCGCGGCTTGACCGCGTTCTTGCCGGTCTTCGGGGTGTCGTCGGGCAGCACCTCGGTGACGTACGGACCGTAGCGGCCGTCCTTGGCGACGATCGGGCGCCCGGTCTCCGGGTCGGTGCCCAGCTCGAAGTCGCCGCTCGGCTTGGCGAGCAGCTCCTCCGCGAACGCCACGGTCAGCTCGTCCGGCGGCAGGTCGTCGGGGACGTCGGCGCGGTGGCCGGTCTCGCCCTCGGTCGTGGCCGGGCGCTCGACGTACGGGCCGTAGCGGCCGACGCGCAGCATGATCCCGTCGCCCACGGGAAAGGACGAGATCTCCCGGGCGTCGATCGCGCCCAGGTCGGTGACCAGCTCCTTCAGCCCGCCGAGGTGATCGCCGTCGCCGTTCCCGGCCTCGGCCGCGGCGCCCTCACCGGCGTCGCCGCCGTCGGCGCCGTTCACGCCCTCGCCGAAGTAGAACCGCTTGAGCCACGGCACGGCCTGGGCCTCACCGCGGGCGATGCGGTCGAGGTCGTCCTCCATCTTCGCGGTGAAGTCGTAGTCGACGAGCCGGCCGAAGTGCTTCTCCAGCAGGTTGACCACGGCGAAGCTCAGGAAGGACGGCACCAGCGCGGTGCCCTTCTTGAACACATAGCCGCGGTCGAGGATGGTGCCGAGGATCGTGGCGTACGTGGACGGACGGCCGATCTCGCGCTCTTCCAGCTCCTTGACCAGCGACGCCTCGGTGTAGCGGGCCGGGGGCTTGGTGGCGTGGCCGTCGGCGGTGATCTCCTCCGCGGTGAGCCCGTCGCCCTCGGCGACCTGCGGCAGACGGCGCTCGCGGTCGTCCAGCTCGGCGTTCGGGTCGTCGGCGCCCTCCACGTAGGCCTTCATGAAGCCGTGGAAGGTGATCGTCTTGCCGGAGGCGGAGAATTCCGCGTCCCGGCCGTCGCTCGCCCGGCCGCCGATCTTGACGGTGACGGAGTTGCCGACCGCGTCCTTCATCTGGGAGGCGACGGTCCGCTTCCAGATCAGCTCGTAGAGCCGGAACTGGTCGCCGGTCAGCCCGGTCTCCGCCGGGGTGCGGAAACGGTCACCCGAGGGGCGGATGGCCTCGTGCGCCTCCTGCGCGTTCTTCACCTTGCCCGCGTACGAGCGCGGCTTGTCCGGCAGGTAGTCGGCGCCGTACAGCTGCGTGACCTGCGCCCGGGCCGCCGCCACCGCCGTGTCGGACAGGATGGTGGAGTCCGTACGCATATAGGTGATGTAGCCGTTCTCGTACAGCTTCTGCGCGACCTGCATGGTGGCCTTGGCGCCGAAGCCGAGCTTGCGGCTGGCCTCCTGCTGCATCGTCGTCGTACGGAACGGGGCGTACGGCGAGCGGCGGTACGGCTTGGACTCGACGGACCGCACCGTGAAGGCGGTGTCCGCGAGGCCGGCGGCCAGGGCGCGGGCGTCCGCCTCGTCCAGGTGCAGGACGTTCGACCCGCCCTCCCGTCGCCCGCCACCACCCTCAATCGAGGCTTCGCGCTGCCCATTCTTGAGCTGCCCGAGCGAGGTGAAGTCACGGCCCTGGGCGACCCGGCGGCCGTCCACGGCGGACAGCCGGGCGCCGAAGGTGCCCGGATCGCTGACGTCACCGGCGCGGCCGGTGGAGAAGGTGCCGGTCAGGTCCCAGTACTCGGCGGAGCGGAAGGCGATGCGCTCGCGCTCGCGCTCGACGACGAGACGGGTGGCCACCGACTGGACGCGGCCCGCGGACAGCCCCCGCATGACCTTCTTCCACAGGACCGGCGAGACCTCGTAGCCGTAGAGGCGGTCCAGGATGCGGCGGGTCTCCTGGGCGTCGACCAGGCGCTTGTTCAGCTCGCGCGGATTGGCGACGGCCTCGCGGATCGCGTCCTTGGTGATCTCGTGGAAGACCATCCGGCGGACCGGCACCTTGGGCTTGAGGACCTCCTGGAGGTGCCAGGCGATGGCCTCGCCCTCCCGGTCCTCATCGGTGGCGAGGAAGAGTTCGTCGGACTCGGCGAGCAGCTCCTTGAGCTTCTTGACCTGGCTCTTCTTGTCCGCGTTCACCACATAGATGGGCTGGAAGTCCCGCTCGACGTCCACGCCGAGGCGGCGCACCTCGCCGGTGTACTTGTCGGGTACCTCGGCCGCACCGTTCGGCAGGTCCCGGATGTGCCCGACGCTCGCCTCGACCACGTAGCCCGGGCCCAGGTAGCCCTTGATCGTCTTCGCCTTGGCAGGCGACTCGACGATGACGAGTCGGCGGCCGCCCTGTGCGGTCTCGCTGGTGGTCGGGGACAACTTCGCTCTTCTCTCCGGTCGACGCTCGGTGAACGGACGCTGCAGCGCGGGTAACGCATACACGGCCTCTACGGTGACGCTGCGGAGTGTGACGGTACATCCCGCCCCCGTGTCAAACGGAAAAAGCCCGCAACGCCACTCGAACGGTAACCCGACAAGCGTCCTGTCTGCCGCCCGGACCGGCACAAGCCTCGCGGAAGGCGCCCTGTCAGGCGTAACCGAGGCACCAGATCCCGCCGCCCAGACAGGCGGCGGCGAAGAGAAGGGAGAGGGTCGCGGAAGCGACGGGACTCACACCGTCGGCGACCGGCACACGCTGCCGCAGCCGCACCGCTGTCCACAGCAGCAGGGCCGTACCGAACAACACGAATGCCGTTCCGGCGAAGATCGCAGGTCCGCTCTCCATGCCCGGAGCGTGCCACGCGCGGTAGGCGTACGCACGAACCCCGGGTGAACGGCGCGCGACCGCCCTTTCCGGCCGTGTTCACGTCCCCGGCAGCGGCATCCCGCCATGCGGGGGCAAGGGGGGCGCGCGGCCGCGCCCCCGGCGTACGCCCGGCGTGCGCTACGGGACCTCGTCGGCCACCGGCTGGAGAAAGCCCTGTTCGACCAGGAGCCGGATGGACTCCGGGGTGCGGTCGCGCAGCACCACCGGGTCCTCCCCGAGCAGCTGGGCGATCGCGTCCAGGATCCGGCCCGCGCTCAGCGTGCCGTCGCACACCCCCGCGAAGCCCGCGCTCACCGTGTCGACCTTGGTCGCGCGGCGCATGCCCCGGTTCTGCCGCAGCACCACGTGCTCGGGGTCCTCCATGCCGGGCAGCCCGACCTGCTCCTGGACGACCTCGTCGGCGAGCCGGAAGCGGGCCGTCAGCAGCGCCGCGTCATCGTGCGCGCGCAGGAAGTCCTGCCGGTCGAAGTGGGCCGCCACCGCCTCCCCCAGCGGCTGCTCGACCGGGTGCGGCCACTCCTCCACCGTCACCGACGGCCGGTCGGCGCCGGACTTGCGCAGCGTGATCCAGCCGAACCCGACGGCCGTGGTCCCGCTCGCCTCGAACTCGTCCAGCCACGCGTCGTAGCGCGCCGCGTACGCCTCGGGCCCGGCCAGGTGCTCGCCCGCGTCACGCAGCCACAGCTCGGCGTACTGCGCGACGTCCTGCACCTCGCGCTGCACGATCCAGGCGTCGCAGCCGGGCGGCACCCAGGAGGCCAGCCGCTCGCGCCAGTCCTCGCCCCGGACGTGCTGCCAGTTGGCGAGCAGCTGGCACCAGCCGCCGTCGGCGAGATGACCGGCCGCCTGCTGGACGAGGGTGCGGCACAGATCGTCCCCGGCCATCCCGCCGTCCCGGTAGACCAGCCGGTCGCCCTCCGCGGAGCGCGGCGAGATCACGAACGGCGGATTCGACACGATCAGGTCGTACGTCTCGCCGCCGACCGGCTCGAAGAGCGACCCCTCGCGCAGATCCGGCTCCGGCGCCCCGGAGAGGGCGAGGGTGAGCCGGGCCATGTCGAGGGCGCGCGGATTGGGGTCGGTGGCGGTGACGCGGGAGGCGTGCCGGCTCGCGTGCAGCGCCTGGATGCCGGAGCCGGTGCCGAGGTCGAGAGCCCGCTTGACGGGCGTACGGACGGTGAGACCGGCCAGCGTGGTGGACGCGCCGCCGACGCCGAGGACGAGCTGCGAGCGGTCCGCGGCCCCACGGGCGCCGCCGGGACCGCCGATGCCTCCGGCGCCGCCGACCGCGCAGCCGAGGTCGGAGACGATCCACCAGTCCTGGCCCTCTGGGCCGCCGTACGGGCGCACGTCCACGCTCGCGCGCACCTCGGAGCCGTCCCGCACCAGCCAGCCGTCGGTGAGGCAGTCCGTCACCGGCAGGGCCTCGGCCGCCCGTTCGTCGGAGACCGGGCGCTGGAGCAGAAAGAGCCGCACCAGGGTCTCCAGCGGGCTGCCGCCGCGGGCCGCGCGCAGCGCGGGGACGGTCTCGCCGCGGGCCAGGGCGGCGTAGGCGGACCCGCCGAGCAGGTCCAGCAGGCCGTCGGCGGTGAACGCGGCGGCCAGCAGCGCTTCGCGGAGGCGGGTGGTGCGCTCGGGGTCGGGGAACGGGAGGCGGGACGGGGGCTGGTGCGTACTCACGCCCCCATTGTCGGGGCAACCGCCGACCGTCGGCGACGACGGGCGGCGGCCTGTGGAAAAGCCACCCTGTGGATAACTCGGCACCCCGACAGCCCGACAACAGGGGCGTGCATCCCGGCCCTCGCGTCCTACGTGGCGCTGGTGGCGCCGGTCTTCGGCTTCTGGCAGCCGGGCTGCTTCGACATCGCGGTGCCGACCTTGCCCGCCTGGAGCTGCTGAAGGGCCTTGTCACCCGAGTCGCTGAGCTTCTTGAGCTCGTCGGCGACGCCCTTGAGGCCCTCGGCGAACTTGGACTTGTCCGAGGTGTCGAGCTTGTCGACGGTCGTCTTCAGGTCGTTGTACGCCCCGGAGGTGGCGTTCAGCTCCTTGACGGCCTGCTTCTGGGTCTGCTCGCCGTTGTCGACGGGCGGGGCGCCCGCCTTCTGCACCGCCTTGGCGAGCGCCGCGTAGGACTCGGAGATCTGCTGGAACGCCTTGGAGTCCGTCTGCTGGAGCTTCTTGGAGTCCTGCTCCTCGGACGCCGCCCGAATGGAGGCGTTGGCGCCCTGGATCTTCTTCAGCTGCGGCTGCACCTCGTCACAGACCGATTTGGCCCAGTCGTTGGCCTTCTTGTCGCTATCATCGCCGCCGCCGCAGCCGCTCAGCGCCAGTACGAGTGCCGCACCGCCGGACAGTGCCACAAGCTTCTTGTTCACCGGATTGGTCCCTTCCATGGCTCTCGGCCCCGGAACATACACGGCCAAGCCGCTCGGACCGTCTGCCGAGCATCCTATATGGATATCTTTGAAGCCATTTGAACCAAGCTCGGTGTGCCATCCGCCTCATCGCGCTCATCGCGTGAACGCGCCGGAAGCCGGGCACGGCTGCGGGCGGACGGCATGCCGTCGCACACCGTCCGCCCGCATGCCGCGGGGGCTCACACGGCCCCGTGACCGCTTCCGGGTCAGGACACCACCGCCGCGTCGGCCGACTTCGCGACGCGTTCGGAGTTGCCTTCGTCACCCACGGCGATTCCACGCCGCTTGGAGACGTAGACGGCACCCACGATGATCGCGACGGCCAGCGCGGCGATCGCCGCGCGGAGCCCCGGACTCGCGTTGTCGCCGTAACTGAACTTCACGACCGCCGGGGCGATCAGCAGCGCCACCAGGTTCATGACCTTCAGCAGCGGGTTGATCGCGGGACCGGCGGTGTCCTTGAACGGGTCGCCGACCGTGTCGCCGATCACCGTCGCGGCATGGGCCTCACTGCCCTTGCCGCCGTGGTGCCCGTCCTCCACCAGCTTCTTCGCGTTGTCCCAGGCGCCCCCGGAGTTCGCGAGGAAGACCGCCATCAGGGTGCCGGTGCCGATCGCCCCGGCCAGGAACGAGCCGAGCGCGCCGACCCCGAAGGCGAAGCCGACGGCGATCGGCGCCAGGACCGCCAGCAGACCGGGGGTGGCCAGCTCGCGCAGCGCGTCCTTGGTGCAGATGTCGACGACCCGCCCGTACTCCGGCTTCTCGGTGTAGTTCATGATCCCGGGCTTCTCCCGGAACTGCCGCCGCACCTCGAAGACCACCGCTCCGGCCGACCGCGACACCGCGTTGATCGCCAGCCCCGAGAAGAGGAAGACGACGGCGGCGCCGAGGACGAGCCCGACCAGGTTGTTGGGCTGCGAGATGTCCAGGCTGAGGTTCATCTGCCCGGCCACGGAGGTGTGCACTTCGGAGACGGCCTCCGCGATGGCGTCGCGGTACGAGCCGAAGAGCGCCGCGGCGGCGAGCACCGCCGTCGCGATGGCGATGCCCTTGGTGATCGCCTTGGTGGTGTTGCCGACCGCGTCGAGGTCGGTGAGCACCTGGGCGCCCGCGCCCTCGACGTCGCCGGACATCTCGGCGATGCCCTGCGCGTTGTCGGAGACCGGCCCGAAGGTGTCCATCGCGACGATGACGCCGACGGTGGTGAGCAGACCGGTCCCGGCGAGCGCGACCGCGAACAGCGCCAGCATGATCGAGGTGCCGCCGAGCAGGAACGCGCCGTAGACGCTGAGCCCGATCAGCACCGCCGAGTAGACGGCGGACTCCAGCCCCACCGAGATGCCGGAGAGCACCACGGTGGCCGGGCCGGTCAGCGAGGTCTTGCCGATGTCCCGCACGGGGCGCCGGGTGGTCTCGGTGAAGTAGCCCGTGAGCTGCTGGATGAGCGCGGCGAGCACGATGCCGATGGCGACGGCGACCAGCGCGAGAATGCGCGGATCACCGCTGTGGCCGAGGATCTCGCGGTTGGTGACACCGTCGAGGTCGGCGTAGCTGGACGGCAGATAGATGAAGACCGCGGCCGCCACCAGCGCCATCGAGATCACCGCGGAGATGAAGAAGCCGCGGTTGATGGCGGTCATCCCGCTGCGGTCGGCGCGGCGCGGGGCCACGGCGAAGATCCCGATCATGGCGGTGATCACGCCGATGGCCGGGACGATCAGGGGGAAGGCGAGGCCCGCGTCGCCGAACGCCGCCTTGCCGAGGATCAGCGCGGCGACCAGGGTCACCGCATACGACTCGAACAAGTCGGCGGCCATGCCCGCGCAGTCACCGACGTTGTCGCCCACGTTGTCCGCGATGGTCGCGGCGTTGCGCGGGTCGTCCTCGGGGATTCCCTGCTCGACCTTGCCGACCAGGTCGGCTCCGACATCGGCGGCCTTGGTGAAGATGCCGCCGCCGACCCTCATGAACATCGCGATGAGCGCGGCACCGAGACCGAAGCCCTCCAGCACCTTGGGCGCGTCGGCCGCGTACACGAGCACCACGCAGGACGCGCCCAGCAGGCCGAGGCCCACGGTGAACATGCCGACCACGCCGCCCGTGCGGAAGGCGATCTTCATCGCCTTGTGCGAGACCGCCGTCAGATCCACGGCGGGCTTCCCGGGGACCCCGGGAGCGGACGATGCGGAATCCCCGTTGACCGGGGTTCTGGGGGCCTCGGGGGTCGCTTCCCGGGCCGCGGCGGCGACGCGCACATTGCTGCGCACCGCGAGCCACATGCCGATATAGCCGGTGGCCGCCGAGAATCCCGCGCCGATCAGAAAGAACACCGATCGCCCGATGCGCTGCGACCAGTCGTCCGCAGGCAACAGCATGAGCAGGAAGAACACGACCACGGCGAATACGCCGAGGGTGCGCAGCTGCCGGGCCAGATAGGCATTCGCGCCTTCCTGAACGGCCTCGGCGATCTTCTTCATGCTGTCCGTGCCCTCGCCGGCTGCGAGCACTTGTCGTACCAGCACCACGGCGACAGCGAGCGCCGCGATCGCGACCGCAGCGATCACCATCACGATCACACGGTTGTCATCGGTCAGCTCTGCGGCGGCCAGGGTCGTGGTGAGATCCAGCTGATGAGGGGTGAGAGGCCCCGCCATTCGTCCTCCTTGACGTTTGGCACATGGGCGCGCAGCAGTTCTGCGACCGCAGAAGAGCCGCCACGCTCAGGCGTCCTGAGCTCAAGATGTGGACGGATTGTAAGTAGCGTCACACGATCAAAACAGGGCGCCGGAATGGGAATTCGCCTGCACCAGCGAAGATCAATAGGTTTCGGCCCCGGAAATTCCTCCGGAAGGAGGAAGGTCAACAATTCACTGACGGGGGTGAAATGATCTCCATAAACGATCTCAGTGCACTATGAAAAGTGCTGTTCAGAGCGGTTTCCCGGCCCTCTGGAAGGACCTCCGGAACGACGGCCGGAAGGACGGCCCGGAACGTGCCGGAACGACGACCGGGCCGGCCGTCACGGGGACGGCCGGCCCGGAGGTCACAGCGGATGAAGCGGGATGGCGGCGGAATCGTTACGGCACGAGGGACTGGGGCGAGGCCGGCCAGCTCATGCGGATCACCCCGCCGGTCTCGCTGGTCGTCACCTCGACGTCGTCGACGAGCCCGCTGATGACCGCGAGGCCCATCTCGTCCTCGCTCTCACCCTCGTCGTCCACATCCGGGTGGGAGCCGGGGGCGTGCCCCGTCGAGGTCGGTGACTCATCGCCGACCTCGATGGAGAACTTCTTCTCCTCCTCGGTGAGCGCCACCCGCACCGGGGCGTCCACCCCGTTGCTCAGGTGCAGCCCCACCGCACGGGTGCAGGCCTCGCCGACCGCGAGCCGCACCTCGTCGAGCACGGCCTCGTCCACCCCCGCCCGACGCGCTACGGCAGCCGCGACCAGCCGGGCGGTCCTGACGTGCTCGGGAAGCGCGCTGAAGCGGAGTTCGACAGTGGCCATGCCATCCCCCTCGGGCGTATGGGCGTGCAGATCAGGGGGCCGGGCGAAACCGCCCGGGACCCCCTTGGTGGTCTTCCCGCGGTGACTGGTCAGTCAGTCGCCGCGACAGCGTCCTCGACCGAGGTGTGGATGGGGAACACCTTGGTCAGGCCGGTGATACGGAAGATCTTGAGAATGCGCTCCTGGTTGCACACCAGACGCAGTGAGCCCTCATGGGCACGTACGCGCTTGAGCCCGCCGACGAGCACGCCGAGCCCGGTGGAGTCGAGAAAGTCGACGCCCTCCATGTCGACGACCAGGTGGTAGCTACCGTCGTTGACAAGCTCGACCAGCTGCTCGCGCAGCTTGGGCGCGGTATATACATCAATCTCGCCACCGACCTCGACGACCGTGCGGTCGCCAACGGTCCGAGTCGACAGGGACAGGTCCACGGATCCTCCAGCACCTTGCATCGAGCGGTCGCCCCCCATGGATCGGCAGCCGCGATGGCATTCAATCACTTACCAGCAGGCGTGCACGACGCCTTGAGCCCATTGTCCGTCAGACCAGTGACACACTCGGTGTCGATGGCCCACAACCAACTCCCGCGGCAGGCGGGCATACGCCCCTCGCCCCGGGCCGTTCTCGACCGGCTCGGCACCGGAGCAGGCCGAGGCGCGCGCATCACTCATACGGAGCACTTGCCCCCGCGTCTCGGCAGCCATGCCGACTGGCCTTCGCCGATCCGGCCGGAAGTGATCGACGCCGTCCGGGCCGCCGGAATCGAGCGCCCGTGGACCCATCAGGCACGCACGGCCGCCCACGCCCTGCGCGGAGAATCCGTGGTCGTGGCCACCGGCACCGCCTCGGGGAAGTCCCTGGCCTATCTCGCCCCCGTGCTCAGCACGCTGCTGGACGGCTCGGAGGAGCCCAGCGGGCGCGGCACGACCGCCCTGTACCTCTCGCCCACCAAGGCGCTCGCCGCCGACCAGCGCCGCGCGGTGGCCGACCTCACGGCCCCGCTGGGCACCGGAGTGCGGGCCGCGGTGTACGACGGCGACACGCCGGTGGAGGAGCGGGAGTGGGTCCGCCAGTACGCGAACTACGTGCTCACCAACCCCGACATGCTCCACCGGGGCATCCTGCCCGGCCACCCCAGGTGGTCCTCGTTCCTGCGCGCGCTGCGCTACGTCGTCATCGACGAGTGCCACACCTACCGCGGCGTATTCGGCTCCCATGTCGCCCAGGTGCTGCGCAGGCTCCGGCGGGTCTGCGCCCGCTACGGCTCCTCGCCCGTCTTCCTGCTCGCCTCGGCCACCTCCGCCGACCCGGCCGTGGCGGCCACCCGGCTGACCGGGGTGCCGGTCGCGGCGGTCACCGAGGACTCCTCGCCCCGCGGCGAGGTGGTCTTCGCCCTGTGGGAGCCGCCGCTGACCGAGCTGCACGGCGAGCAGGGCGCCCCCGTCCGCCGCACGGCCACGGCCGAGTCCGCGGACCTGCTCACCGACCTCGCCGTCCAGGGCGTCCGCACCGTCACTTTCGTGCGCTCCCGGCGCGGCGCCGAGCTGATCGCCCTGATCGCCCAGGAGCGGCTGGCGGAGGTCGACCGGTCCCTGCCGGACCGGGTGGCCGCCTACCGCGGTGGATATCTCCCCGAGGAGCGCCGCGCCCTGGAGCGGGCCCTGCACTCCGGTGACCTCCTCGGCCTCGCCGCCACCACCGCCCTGGAACTCGGCATGGACATCGCCGGTCTGGACGCCGTCGTACTGGCCGGCTATCCCGGCACCCGGGCCTCCCTGTGGCAGCAGGCGGGGCGGGCCGGACGCACCGGGCAGGGGGCCCTCGCGATCCTGGTCGCCCGCGACGACCCGCTGGACACCTATCTCGTCCACCACCCGGACGCCCTCTTCCGGCAGCCCGTCGAGTCCACCGTCCTGGACCCCGACAACCCGTACGTCCTCGCACCGCACCTGTGCGCGGCCGCCGCCGAGCTGCCGCTCACCGAGGCGGACCTGGACCTCTTCGGCCCCGCCACCGAGGAACTGCTGCCGCAGCTGGAGCAGCGCAAGCTGCTGCGCCGCCGCGCGACCGCCTGGCACTGGACCCGCCGCGAGCGCGCCGCCGACCTCACCGACATCCGCGGGGAGGGCGGCAGCCCCGTCCAGGTCGTGGAGGCGGCGACCGGGCGGCTGCTGGGCACCGTGGACGCCTCGGCCGCCCACACCACCGTCCACGAGGGCGCCGTCCACCTCCACCAGGGCCGGAGCTATATCGTCCGGCAGCTCGACCTGGAGGACTCGGTCGCGCTGGTGGAGGAGGCCAGTCCGCCGTACTCGACCACCGCCCGCGACACCACCGCGATCTCCATCCTGGAGACCACCACCGAGATCCCGTGGGGGGACGCACGGCTGTGCTTCGGCTCCGTCGAGGTCACCAACCAGGTCGTCTCCTTCCTGCGCCGCAAGCTGATCTCCGGAGAGGTGCTGGGCGAGACCAAGCTCGACCTCCCGCCCCGCACGCTGCGCACCCGGGCCGTGTGGTGGACGGTGACCGAGGACCAGCTGGCGGACGCCCGGGTCCACCCCCAGGCCCTCGGCGGCGCCCTGCACGCCGCCGAGCACGCCTCCATCGGCATACTGCCGCTCTTCGCGACCTGCGACCGCTGGGACATCGGCGGGGTGTCGATCCCCCTGCACCCCGACACGCTGCTGCCGACGGTCTTCGTGTACGACGGCCACCCCGGCGGGGCGGGCTTCGCCGAGCGCGCCTTCCACACGGCCGCCCGCTGGCTGACCGCCACCCGCGAGGCGATCGCGGCCTGCGAGTGCGAGGCGGGCTGCCCGTCCTGCATCCAGTCCCCGAAGTGCGGCAACGGGAACGACCCGCTCGACAAGCGGGCCGCCATCCGCCTGCTGACGACGCTCCTGGCCAAAGCCCCGGACCAGCCGCCCGCCGAAGGCTGACCGGGCCCCGGCGCCCGCCGCAGGCTCCCGGACGGCCCGCTCCGCCGAGCGCCCGCCGCGGCCGGGCACGGGAGGGCTGGGTACGGGGGTGTCGGCGGGGCCCGCCCGCGACCGGACCCGGAGGGCGAACGGCCCGGCCCGCACCTCCGCCGTGAGATCCGCGATCTCACCGCTCAGGGCGCACCGCACCACGCGCGCACCCTGGGCGGAGGCCACCCGCCGGGCGAGGCGGCACGCCGCCCCGGGCCCCTCCAGGCCGTGGTCCGCCGCGGCGAGCGCCGCCAGGTCGGCGGCCCCGCCTGCCCGATGGCGCGCCACCATGACCTGCCCGGCCGTCAGCACGATCGCGAACACCGCGCACAGCGCCGTCGCGGCGAACGCCGCCCACACCGTCGCCGACCCGCGGTCGCCCGCGCCGCGTACGGATCGCCTCACCGGTCCGTGCCCTGCCCCGTGTGCGGAACGCCTCACGGGACCCTGACCTGTCCCGCGTACGGATCGCCTCATGGGACCGTCCCCCGCCTCGTGTCGGCCGCGCCCACCGTGTCCTCGGCGAGGGCGGACGACTCCGCGTGCAGCCGGAGTGCCAGCGGACCGGGACCGACCGCATGGGTCCGAACCCGCACCCGCACCAGGTCTCCGTCCCGCCACAGCTCCACCCGTGCGCCACGCGGTGCGGCCGACCGGGCGGCGGCCACCGCGGCGTCCCGCGACTCCGAGCGCGCCGCCGCCCGGGCTCCGGCCTGGGCCGCGTCCTCGCAACTCAGCTGCGCGGACGCGGCCATCAGGCCCCAGATCAGCATCAGGGCGAACAGGGCCAACACCGGCAGCGCGACGGCCGCCTCCGCGGTGACGAACCCCTGGTCCGACCTCATACGGGCCGCTCGGACGCGGACCACTCCCGGTGCGCTCCGCGCGCGGAGCCCGGCCCTCGCGTCCGGCCGTCCCGCCGTGGACGGTGCCTCAGAACGGCGCATCGAGAGCCCGCCCGATCACCGATTGCAGCGCACCGCTGACGGTTCCGCTCGTCACCACCTTGTACAGCACCGCGGCGAAGGCACACGCCGCCAGCGTCCCCATCGCGTACTCAACGGTGGCCATGCCCGCCTCGGCCTGTGCACGCGCTGCCACGCGCCGCCGGGCCCACCACTGCTTCATCATTTCGGTCCCCCTCGTAGCTGTCATTGCCGTACAGAAGCCGATCTCTCGTGCCGCGCCGGGCCGGGGCGCCGTGCTCAGGTGTGGCCCGCCAGACCACCCGCCAGCCCGGTCATCACCGGGGCCACACCGATCAGCAGATACGCGGGCAGGAAGCAGGCCCCGAGCGGGGCGGTGGCCAGCACGCTCGCCCGATCGGCGCGGCGGCCCGACTCCCTCCCCTGCTCGGCGCGGCAGTCGGCGGCGATCCGGGACACCGGCTCCACCGCCGGGGCGCCCGTGGTCCCGGCGTGCTCCAGGGCTCGCGCCAGCCCACTCGCCCCTGGCAACGCGCCAAGCCGCCCCCAGGCGCCGGCTGGCTCTCCTCCCAGCCGCAGCTCCGCAGCGGTCCGGACCAGCCGGTCGCCGACCGGGCCGCCGAGCGACTTGCCCACCGCGTCCGCCGCCGTACGCGGGTCCGCCCCGGCGGCCAGACAGGCCGCCAGCAGGTCGGCGGCCAGCGGGATCTGCCGCTCCGCCTCGGCCGCCTCGCTCCCCGCGCCGCCGGACCGACCGCCGGACCGGCGCGCGGCGGTCTGCCGCCGCTGCCACCGCCGGACGCCGTACGCGGCCGCCAGCCCCAGCACCCACCCCGGCGGCCCTCCGACGAGGACGACACCGGCCAGCAGGACTCCGACGGAGGCCGCCCACGCCAGGGCCGCGCCCTCGTCCGTCCGCGCACGCCATCGCTCCCGGGCCCGCTTCCGGACCGTGCCGGTGTCCCCGTCCGTTCGTCCGCCCGGAAGCAGTGCCGCCAGACGCCGCCCGGCGGCACGGTCCCGCCGGGCCTCCACCACCGCCATCGCCACATACGCGACGGCGGCCATGAGGGACAGCACGATCCCCAGCCTGTGGACAAGGGCGGCGCTCATCGGCCGACTGCCTTCCCGGGGGCGAGCGCCGCTCGCATCGACCGCCTGAGCCAGACGAACCCCGCCCACTCCAGCAGGCAGCCGCCCAGCAGACAGCCCAGCCCGACCGGGGTGTGCAGGAGCTGATGCAGCGGCTCGGTGCCCAGCGCGGCGCCCATCACCAGCCCGAAGGCCGGTAGCACGGCCAGCACCGCGACGGTGACCTTGGGCCCCGCCAGCCGGGCGCGCAGGACCTCCCGCTGCTCGCGCTCGGCGCGCAGCGCCGAGGCCACCCGGTCGAGCCCGGCGGCAAGCCCCGCGCCCTCGTCGACGGCCACCTGCCAGCAGGCCGCGACCCCGGTCAGCCCCTCCGCGCCCGGCTGCCGGGCCGCCCTGCGCAGCGCCTCGGGAACATCCCCGCCGAACCGGGCGGCGGCGGACACCAGCCCCCATCGCTCCCCCAGGTCTCCCGAGGGCACGGACAGCAGCGCCTCGCCAGGTTGCCGCCCGGCCCGCAGCTCGCCCGCCACGGTGCCGCACAGCTCGATCACTCCCGTCGCACGCCGGTCGCGGGCCCGGACGCGCTCCCGGGTCCTCAGCCACCGGCCGACGACCGGCACGGCCGCCACAGTGGCGAACAGCGGCAGGACCGACGCGCCGAGCACGGCGAGCACACAGCCGACCGGCAGGCACAGCAGCTCACGCCCCATCCGCCCGCCGTACCTGATCCGCCAGCGCTCCTTGAGCCAGGCGACCGTCTCGGACAGCCGCCGCGCCGGGTCCGGCCCGGTGGGCGCGACGGGCCCGCCACCCGCGAACAGCAGCCTGGCCCGGCGCAGCTCCCGGTCCCGCCCGGAGAGCAGCCACGCGGCCACCGCCGCACACAGCAGCGCCGCGCCGAGCGTGAGTGCCCCGGGGTTCCCTCCGATGCCGGTCATGACGCGCCTCCGCCTCGTGCGCACAGCCGCTGAAGCCGCTGCCAGCCCGCCGCCCGCTCGAAGCCATGCGGGCCCCACAGGGCGGCCGGCACGGTGGTGACGAAGCCCGCACGGTCCCGGTCCAGCACGTGCAGCTCGGCGATCCTGCGCCGTCCGCCGCGGTCCCGCACCAGATGGACCACGACCGACAGGGCGGCCGCCAACTGGCTGTGCAGCGCGGCCCGGTCCAGGCCCGCGGTCGAGCCGAGCGCCTCCAGCCGGGCCGGTACGTCTCCCGCCGTATTGGCGTGGACGGTGCCGCAACCGCCCTCGTGGCCGGTGTTCAGGGCGCCCAGGAGATCGGTGACCTCGGGCCCCCGCACCTCACCGACCACGAGCCGGTCGGGCCGCATCCGCAGCGCCTGGCGCACCAGGTCCCGCAGGGTGACCTGGCCCCGGCCCTCCTGGTTGGCGGGGCGGGTCTCCAGCCGGACCACATGGGGATGGTCGGGCCGCAGCTCCGCCGAGTCCTCGGCGAGGACGATGCGCTCTTCCCTGCCGACCAGCCCCAGCAGAGTGCTCAGCAGCGTCGTCTTGCCGGACCCGGTGCCGCCGCTCACCAGGTACGAGAGCCGGGCGTCCAGCATGGTCCGCAGCAGCTCCGCACCGCCGGGCGGCACGGTCCCGGCGGCCACCAGCTCGGCGAGGGAGAACGCCCGCGGACGCACCACCCGCAACGACAGACAGGTGGATCCGACGGCCACCGGCGGGAGCACCGCGTGCAGCCGTGTCCCGTCCGGCAGCCGGGCGTCCACCCAGGGCCGGGCGTCGTCCAGCCGCCGCCCGGCCACCGCGGCGAGCCGCTGGGCGAGCCTGCGCACGGCGGCCGCGTCGGCGAAGGTGACGGCCGTCCGCTCCAGCCCTGCACCGCGGTCCACCCACACCTCGTCGGGGGCGGTGACCAGCACGTCCGTGACCTCGGGTGCGGCGAGCAGCGGCTCCAGCGGGCCGGTGCCGACCAGTTCGGAGCGCAGGGCGGCGACCACGCCGAGCACTTCGGTGTCGCCCAGCAGCCGCCCCTCCTCGCGCAGGGCGGCCGCCACCTGGGAGGGAGTCGGGTCCGCACCGCTCTCCGCCAGCCGCAGCCGCACCGCGTCCAGCAGATCCAGGGTTTCGACGCTCATGCGGTGACACCCCCCGCGCCGGGCAGGGCCCGTGCCCAGAACTCGGCGCAGAACCGGCCGAGCGGGCCGCGCGCGCTGCCGCCCGGGGGCTCGCCGCCGTCGATCGCGTCCAGCAGCCCCGGTTCCGGCGGCAGTTGACCGGCCAGCGGCAGCCCGAGCAGCCGGGCGATCTCCTCGTCGTCCAGCTCGGGCCCGCACGGGCCCCGAACCACCGCGCGCAGATCGCTCAGCACCATGCCCACCGTGGACGCCACCCGGTGGGCGGCCGCGACGGCGCGCAGCTCCGCCGGGACGACCAGCAGACCGAGGTCGACCTGGGCGAGGGCCTCGGCCGCCGCCTCGTCCACCCGGCGCGGCAGATCCACCACCACGATCCCGCCGCGCCGGCGGGCCGCGGCCAGCACCGCGCGCATCGCCGAGGGCGGAATGACGACCGAATCGCCCCTGTCCCAGCTGAGCACCCGCAGGGAGTGCAGCTCGGGCAGCGATTCTTCCAGCGCGCTCCCGGCGACGCGGCCGCGCGATTCGGCGAAGGCGGGCCATCGCAGCCCCTCCGACCCCTCACCGCCGAGCAGCACGTCGAGGCCGCCGCCCAGCGGGTCGCCGTCGATGAGCATGGTGCGCCGGCCCGAGCGGGCCGCCGAGACGGCCAGGGCGCAGGCGAGGGTGGAGGCTCCGGCCCCGCCGCGGCCGCCGATGACCCCGATGGTCAGGGCCTGTTGCCCGACCCCCTCCGCGACATCGGCGATCCGGTCCACGAGCCAGGTCTCGGCATCGGGCAGGAACGCCACGTTGTCGGCGCCGAGATCCACCGCCCGGCGCCAGATGTTGTGGTCGTCGAGATCGCGCCCGATGAGCAGCACGCCCGCTCTGCGGACGCGGCCCCGGAGCCCGGTCGCCGCGTCGTCCCCGACGAGAATCAGCGGCGCGCCCTCCCAACTGCCCCGGCGCGTGGGTGCGCCATGGGCCACTTCGGCCTCGGCTCCGGCGGCCGCGCACAGGCGCAGCAGATCGTCGAGAAGCTCTTCGTCCTCGGTGATGATCAGCGGTCTGCCGCGCTGTCCTTCTTCCGGTGATGACCGTTCCGGTGTGATGGATGCAGTCACGATCCCCTCCCCATATCGTTACGCGCTCTCACTCACGCGAACGGCGAGTGCAAACAACGCGGAGAATCACCGTGTCGCGATCCTGAAAATCTTGGGGATCTTGGTCCAAAACCGTGGACAACTCATCAGTTGTGAATATCCCAGTCACCTAAACCAGTGACTTCCGGAGTGCAGCCTAGCGATTACGCACGGTAACCGTTCAGGCTGTTGGAGAGCAGGCGCCACCCAGGCCCGGATGAGGGGAGCAAGATCTCGTGAAGGGACCGAAAAAGCGTCCGGACATGCGACGACCCCCGCCGGGGGGGAGAGCGGGGGTCGTCCCCACGGCCGACTCGGGGGGGGAGGAGTCGGGCCGGGTTAGCACGGTCGCGAACGATCCGTGACTTCCATGGTGTACCCGAGAGCCTTCTCAGGCAAACCCACGCGCCTCAGCTTACGCCGAATGGTGGGCCCTATGCTCGGCGTCGTGGAAAACCACTCCTTGCCCCGGACAGCCGCCTTCTTTGACCTGGACAAGACGGTCATTGCGAAGTCAAGCACGCTCACCTTCAGCAAGTCGTTCTACCGGGGTGGGCTGATCAACCGTCGAGCCGTACTGCGTACTGCTTATGCCCAGTTCGTCTTCCTCGCCGGCCGCGCCGATCACGACCAGATGGAGCGGTTGCGCGAGTACCTCTCGGCACTCTGCCGCGGCTGGAATGTCGCGCAGGTGAAGGAGATCGTCGCGGAGACTCTGCACGATCTGATCGACCCCATCATCTATGACGAAGCGGCTTCGCTCATCGAGGAACACCACACCGCCGGACGCGATGTGGTGATTGTCAGTACCTCGGGAGCGGAGGTCGTGGAGCCGATCGGCGAGCTGCTGGGCGCGGACCGGGTGGTGGCCACCCGCATGGTCGTCGAGGACGGGGTCTTCACCGGGGAGGTCGAGTACTACGCCTACGGACCGACGAAGGCGGAGGCGATCGCCGAACTGGCCGAGTCCGAGGGATACGACTTGTCGCGCTGCTACGCCTACAGCGATTCGGGGACCGATCTGCCGATGCTGGAGTCGGTCGGCCATCCGCACGCGGTGAATCCGGACCGGACCCTGCGCCGCGAAGCGGTCGCCCGCGGCTGGCCGGTCCTCTCCTTCGACCGCCCGGTGCGGCTGAAGCAGCGGCTCCCCTCGCTGTCCATGCCGCCGCGGCCGGTGCTGGCCGCGGTCGCTGCGGTGGGCGCGGCCGCCGCCACCGCCGGTCTGGTCTGGTACGCCAGCCGACGACGCGCCCCTTATGACCGCAATTGGCCTCGTCGCAAAGATCTGCGCGGAGGGGTTCCACTTGGCTCCGCGCAGGAGTAGAAAGGAATCGACGGCCCGCGAGACCAGGGGTATCCGGGAGGATCTCCCCAGACGCACCAAGGCCCCACGGACCGAGCACGGATGCTGGGCACCCACGCGACGCCGACCCGTCGATTACGGGCCAGCCGCACCAGGTGACGGGCGAAGATCCCGGCCTGATGGGCGAATTTCTGTGCACGCACTGGTAACCCGGCGGACGTGCCAGCGGCGGCACCTTCACGGTGCCGCCGCAACTCTGTCCGGACCCGGAAACACCCGGAGCCGGACGACCTCAGGCCGCTCCCCGCTGCATCGCCTCGCATACGGCCGTGCTCTCCCGCACGCCCAGCTCAACCGACCGTCCGCAGTGCGCGATCCAGGCCGCCATGCCCTCGGGCGTCCCGGACACATAGCCCTCCAGCCCGGCCACACACGTCGCGGCACCCTGCTCCGCGTGACCCACCTCCGCCGGGCAGATGGACTTCGGGTCGAGCCCGCTGCCGACCAGCACGATCCGCTCGGCCGCGCGTGCCACCAGGCCGTTGTAGGAGGCGAAAGGCCGCAGCGCGAGCAGTTCGCCGTGCACCACCGCCGCCGTCACCAGCGCCGGGGCCTCGCTGCCCGCGAGCAGCAGCCGCGCCAGGCCGTCGAGTCGGGCCGCCACCTCGTCGGCGTCCGGCGGCTCCGGCCCGACCAGATGCTCCCGCACCGGTTCGCCCGCCAGCCGGGGCCGTCCGACTCGGTCGTCCTCGTCCGCCCCTCCGGCCGCGACCAGATGCAGCCGGGCCAGCACCCGCAGCGGCGACTGCCGCCAGACGCTCAGCAACTGACCGGCCTCGGCGGTCACCCGCAGCGCCGCACCCACCGTGTGCGGCTCCCCCTCGGCCCCGAAGTCGGTGCGGCGGCGGACCTCTTCGAGCGCCCAGTCGGCACCGGCCAGCGCAGCGGAGCCACGCGCTGCGCGCAGAGCCGCCTCCGACGTGACCTCATTGCTGCGGCGACGCATCACCCGGTGGCCGTAGACCCGGTCCACTGCCGTCCGTACGGCCTGCACGGAATCGGCCACACCGGGCAGCGCCGCCAGGGTGGCGAGCGGATCTGCTGACGTACTCATGAGTACGACCCTACGCACCCGTTGCCCGGCGCCCCTCGTTGGAGTGGTTTTCTTCACGTAAATCCCTCATGGGAGAGGATCACTCACCTACGCTTTCTGAACATGAAGATCGCTTTCGTAGGCAAGGGCGGCAGCGGCAAGACGACGCTGTCGTCGCTGTTCATCCGCCATCTCGCCGCCACCCGCGCCCCGGTCGTCGCGGTCGACGCCGACATCAATCAGCATCTGGGCGCGGCACTCGGGCTCGACGAGGCGGAGGCCGCGGCGCTGCCCGCCATGGGCGCCCATCTCCCCCTGATCAAGGACTACTTGCGCGGGACGAACCCCCGGATCACCTCCGCCGAGACCATGATCAAGACAACGCCGCCCGGCGAGGGTTCGCGGCTGCTGCGGATCAGCGAAAACAACCCCGTCTACGAGGCGTGCGCCCGGACCGTCCCGCTCGGCGACGGGGAGGTGCGACTGATGGCGACCGGGCCCTTCACCGAGTCCGATCTCGGCGTCGCCTGCTACCACTCCAAGGTCGGCGCGGTCGAGCTGTGCCTCAACCATCTGGTCGACGGGCGCGGGGAGTTCGTGGTCGTCGACATGACGGCGGGCAGCGACTCCTTCGCCTCCGGGCTCTTCACCCGCTTCGACATGACGTTCCTGGTCGCCGAGCCCACGCGGAAGGGCATCGCGGTCTACCGCCAGTACAAGGAGTACGCCCGCGACTTCGACGTGGCGCTGCACGTGGTCGGGAACAAGGTGCAGGGCCCGGACGACCTCGCCTTCCTGCGCGCCGAGGTGGGCGACGACCTGCTGGTCACCGTCGGCCACTCCGACTGGGTCCGGGCGATGGAGAAGGGCCGCGCGCCGCGCTTCGCGGAGTTGGAGGAGCTGAACCGCGAGGCGCTGCGCACGCTGCACGACGCGGTGGACGCCTCCTACGAGCGGCGGGACTGGCAGCGCTACACCCGCCAGATGGTGCACTTCCACCTGAAGAACGCGCAGAGTTGGGGGAACGCGAAGACGGGTGCCGACCTGGCGGCACAGGTCGATCCGGCCTTCGCCCTGGACGAGTCCGCCCCGGCCGGGCGGGCGGCGGCCGCTCCCGCACCCGCCTAATCGACCGCCCGGCGCGGTCATCTCACCTGACTATTCACCCCATAGGGGGAACAACAGCCCACCCCTCCTCAAAAGGCTTCCCGCTGACTTTACCTGGCATTACGATTCATTTACCAACGCTTGGGAGTCAGCACCGCAGTACGCCGTGACCCACGGCCGCGCCTTGCCCGCGACCGCGAAGCCCCGGAGGAGACGGGAATGTTGAAGCTCTTGGACCAGATCGCGCTTGCCTCAGGCGCCCCGCTGCGGGCCGGGCTGATGGCCGTCGCGCTCGCCGGGATCGCGATCGTCGTCTTCGTCTCGCTGCGCCGCTTCAACCGGCCGCAGCGGCCGGTCGCCGAGCCGGACGGTGTGCCCGCCTGCCGCCCGTGGACGCCCTGGCGCAACCACCACTGCACCCGTCCCGCCCCGGCGGCCGGGGACGGACACGGACGCGGACGCGGGGAGGGCGCGGGGCAGCTGCTGGGCGGGGTGAGCGCCTTCCAGCGCAACACCGCGCCGCTGGTGCGCGACGAGCTGGCGCGGCTCGCCCGGGAGGGGCAGCGGCCCACCCAGCTGTTTCTCACCTGCGCCGACTCCCGGCTGGTGACCAGCATGATCACCTCCAGCGGCCCCGGCGATCTGTTCACCGTACGCAATGTGGGCAATCTGGTGCCGCCTCCCGGCACGGATGCCGCCTGCGACTCGGTGGGCGCGGCCATCGAGTACGCGGTGGAGGTGCTGAGGGTCGACAGCATCACGGTGTGCGGGCACTCCGGATGCGGGGCGATGCAGGCGCTGCTCGGCTCGTCGTCCGCGCCGCCCGGGGCGCAGACGCCCCTGGCGCGCTGGCTGCGACACGGCAGGCCAGGGCTGGCGCGGATGGAGCGGATCGGGCGGCTGGGGCGTGGCGAGGTCGCACTGGCCGACCGGCCGGTGGCCGACGACGTGGAGCGGCTGGCGCTGATCAACGTGATGCAGCAATTGGAGCATCTGATGGCGCACGCTTGCGTCGCGCGACGGGTAGCGGAGGGAGGGCTGGTGCTGCACGGGATGTATTTCCATGTGGCGGAGGCTCAGGCGTACGTCCTGGAGCCCGGATCGGGCCGATTCCTGGCCGTCCGGCCGGACGACGGCACCCCGGTGGCCCTCTGTGCAGCCGGTCCGGCCGCCGCCCGGGAGCCCGGAAAGGGGGGATCTGCGGAAGCGCTGGAGGCGATCTGATTACAGGTCTAAACCAATTTACGGCGACAGCGCCTTGTCAGGGCCTGCCCGGGGCTGATGAGCTATGGCGGGGACACAACGGACACCCTGGGAATGGGAGATGTCGTGAGCAACGAAAGCCTGGCCAACCTTCTTCGCGAGGAGCGCCGCTTTACGCCGCCGGCCGACCTGGCCGCGGACGCCAACGTGACGGCCGAGGCGTACGAGCGCGCGAAGGCGGACCGCCTGGGCTTCTGGGCCGAGCAGGCCCGTCGGCTGACCTGGGCGACCGAGCCGACGGAGACGCTCGACTGGTCGAACCCGCCCTTCGCGAAGTGGTTCGCCGACGGCAAGCTCAACGTGGCGTACAACTGCGTCGACCGCCATGTCGAGAACGGGCTCGGCGACCGGGTTGCCCTCCACTTCGAGGGGGAGCCGGGCGACACCCGTTCGCTGACCTACGCCGAGCTTCAGCGGGAGGTCTCCCAGGCGGCGCACGCGCTGACCGAGCTGGGGGTCCGGACGGGCGACCGGGTCGCCATCTACCTGCCGATGATCACGGAGGCCGTGATCGCGATGCTGGCCTGCGCCCGCATCGGTGCACCGCACTCCGTGGTGTTCGGCGGCTTCTCGGCCGACGCCCTCGCCACCCGCATCCAGGACGCCGACGCCCGCGTGATCATCACCGCCGACGGCGGCTACCGCCGCGGCAAGCCGTCCGCGCTCAAGCCCGCCGTCGACGAGGCCCTGACCCGTCCCGGCACCGAGAACGTGCGCAGCGTGCTGGTCGTCCGCCGTACCGGCCAGGAGGTGGCCTGGACCGAGGGCCGCGACGTCTGGTGGCACGAGATCGTGGACCGCCAGCCGGAGCAGCACACGCCCGAGGCGTTCGACGCCGAGCACCCGCTGTTCATCCTCTACACCTCCGGCACCACCGGTAAGCCGAAGGGCATCCTGCACACCACCGGCGGCTACCTCACCCAGGTGTCGTACACCCACCACGCCGTCTTCGACCTCAAGCCGGAGTCGGACGTCTTCTGGTGCACGGCCGACGTCGGCTGGGTCACGGGCCACTCGTACATCGTCTACGGGCCGCTCTCCAACGGAGCGACCGAGGTGCTCTACGAGGGCACGCCGGACTCCCCGCACCAGGGCCGCTGGTGGGAGATCGTCCAGAAGTACGGGGTCACCATCCTGTACACCGCCCCGACCGCGATCCGCGCGTGCATGAAGTGGGGCGACGACATCCCGGCGAAGTTCGACCTGTCCTCGCTGCGCGTCCTCGGCTCGGTCGGCGAGCCGATCAACCCCGAGGCGTGGATCTGGTACCGCAAGAACATCGGCGCGGACACGACGCCCGTCGTCGACACCTGGTGGCAGACCGAGACCGGCGGCATCATGATCAGCCCGCTGCCGGGCGTCACCGCGACGAAGCCCGGTTCCGCCCAGCTGGCTCTGCCCGGCATCGCCGCGACCGTCGTCGACGACGAGGCGAACGAGGTGGCGAACGGTTCGGGCGGATATCTGGTGCTCACCGAGCCGTGGCCGTCGATGCTCCGCACCATCTGGGGCGACGACCAGCGCTACCTGGACACCTACTGGTCCCGCTTCGAGAACCGCTACTTCGCGGGCGACGGCGCCAAGAAGGACGACGACGGCGACATCTGGCTGCTCGGCCGGGTCGACGACGTGATGCTGGTGTCCGGCCACAACATCTCGACGACCGAGGTCGAGTCGTCGCTCGTCTCACACCCCAAGGTCGCCGAGGCCGCCGTCGTCGGTGCCACCGACCCGCAGACCACGCAGGCGATCTGTGCCTTCGTCATTCTGCGCGGCGGTGCGGCCGAGGACGAAGGTCTGGTCGAGGAGCTGCGGGCGCATGTCGCCAAGCAGCTCGGCCCGATCGCCAAGCCCAAGCGGATCCTGCCGGTGGCCGAGCTGCCCAAGACCCGCTCCGGCAAGATCATGCGTCGGCTGCTGCGCGATATCGCCGAGAACCGCGCGCTGGGTGACGTCACCACGCTCACCGACTCCTCCGTCATGGAGCTGATCCAGAGCAAGCTGCCGTCCGCGCCCAGCGAAGACTGAGCAGCGGAGCCGAAGCGACGGTCTGAGCAGCAGCCCGGGCAAGGGCCCTAGCAGCAGCTCGAGCCGAGGTCATGCGGCCGAGGGGCGCTCCCGCCACGCGGGAGCGCCCCTCGGCTGTTCCGGTTAAGGTGAGAACCTGACGCGTTAACGACGCGTCAAGATCACAAGGGCGCGCCGGGAAGTCTGGTCGGCACACGGCACACGTGTGTCCGCACCCGCCCGACGACCCAGGAGGCCCCGCCCGTGGCCGCGCCCACCAGCCGCAAGTTCCTCGGCCGCCTTTCGCTCCCCGAGCGGACGTTCATCACCGACGCGCTGCGCACCGAGACCGTCGGCGGCATGATCCTTCTCGTCGCCGCGATCGCTGCGCTGATTCTGGCGAACACCCCGCTCAGCGGCGTCTACGGCGACATCAAGGACTTCTCCTTCGGCCCCCGGGCGCTGCATCTGCATCTGTCCGTGGAGTCCTGGGCCACGGACGGCCTGCTCACCGTCTTCTTCTTCGTCGCCGGCATCGAGCTGAAGCGCGAGCTGGTCGCGGGCGAGCTGCGCGATCCGAAGGCCGCCGCGCTGCCCGTGATCGCCGCGCTGTGCGGCATGGCCGCCCCCGCGCTCGTCTACGTCGTCGTCAACGCGACCGGCGGCGGCAGCATGAAGGGCTGGGCCGTACCGACGGCCACCGACATCGCCTTCGCGCTCGCCGTCCTGGCCGTCATCGGCACCGCGCTGCCCGCCGCCCTGCGCGCGTTCCTGCTCACGCTCGCGGTCGTCGACGACCTCGGCGCGATCCTGATCATCGCGATCTTCTTCACCAAGGACATCAACTTCGTCGCCCTCGGCCTGTCCTTCGCCGGGCTCGCCCTCTTCCGGCTGCTGCACCACAAGGGCGTACGCGGTGCGTACATCTACCTCCCGCTCGCCCTGGTGATCTGGGCGCTGATGCACGCGAGTGGGGTGCATGCCACCGTCGCGGGCGTCGCGATGGGCCTGATGCTGCGCTGCACGGTACGCGAGGGCGAAGACCGTTCCCCCGCCGAGCGCATCGAGCACCGGATGCGCCCCCTGTCGGCCGGGCTCGCCGTGCCGGTGTTCGCCCTGTTCGCCGCCGGTGTCCCGATATCCGGCAACGCCGTCGCGGACGTCTTCACCCGCCCCGAGACGCTCGGCGTCGTCCTCGGCCTGGTGGTGGGCAAGGCCGTCGGGGTCTTCGGTGGTTCGTGGTGCGCCGCCCGGTTCACCAGGGCCGAGCTGAACGAGGACCTGGCGTGGGCGGACGTGTTCGCCGTCGCGACGCTCGCCGGCATTGGTTTCACCGTCTCGCTCCTCATCGGAGAACTGGCCTTCCCCGACGATCCGGCGCTCGCCGAGGAGGTGAAGTCGGCGGTCCTCATCGGCTCGCTGTGCGCAGCGCTGCTCGCGGGCATCCTCCTCAAGCTGCGCAACAACCGCTACCAGCGGCTGTATCAGGACGAGGAGCGGGACGAGGACATGGACGGCATTCCCGACGTCTATGAACGCGACACTCCGGAATACCACCTCCGCATGGCCGCGATCCATGAGGCGAAGGCAGCCGAGCACCGGCGGCTTGCCGAAGTGGCCGCCGGGGGCGGCTCCGACGACGATGGTCCGGCATGATCTGAGACGCCATGATCTGAGAGGCTTGAAAGCCGCGGAACAGCGCAGAAGACCTGCACGCGCGGAAGACACGCGAAGACGACCGGAAGACGTACAAGAGCAGAGGGAGATGGCGATGAGCGCAGCCGACGACGGCGGCAACCGCAGCCTCGGCCAGCTGGTGGCCACGGCGACCACCGAGCTGTCCGCGCTGATGCACGACGAGATCGCGCTGGCCAAGGCCGAGCTCCGGGTGGGTGCCAAGAAGGCCGCGTTCGGCAGCGGCGCCGGTGTGGCGGCCGGGGTGCTGATCCTCTTCTCGCTTCCGGTGCTGAGCTTCGCCCTCGCCTATGGACTGCGTTCCTGGACCGGCCTCGGCCTCGCCTGGTGCTTCCTGATCGTGGGCGGCATCTACTGGCTGATCGCCGGAATCCTGGGCCTGGTCGCGCTGGTGAAGTTCAAGAAGGTCAAGGCGCCGAAGCGGTCCATCGCCTCGTCCAAGGAGACGGCGGCCGTCCTCGGGAAAGTCAAGCCGCATCCGCGGGCCGCGGCGAACGGCGGCCGCCCCGTACGGGATGTGACACGCTCGTCGGCATGAGCGTCCCTGATATCTCCGCGTCGGTCGTTCGGCTGGACGGCCCCTGGACCCACCGGGACGTCGCTGCTCCACGGGTTTCCGCAGTTCTGGTGGACCTGGCGGCACCAGCTGACCGCGCTCGCCGACGCCGGCTACCGGGCGGTCGCGATGGACCTGCGCGGAGTGGGCGGCAGCGACCGTACGCCGCGGGGGTACGACCCGGCCAACCTCGCCCTCGACATCACCGGTGTGATCCGCTCGCTCGGTGAGCCGGACGCCGCCTTGGTCGGCCATGACCTGGGCGGATATCTGGCGTGGACGGCCGCGGTGATGCGGCCGAAGCTGCTGCGGCGGCTCGCGGTGACCTCCATGCCGCATCCGCGGCGCTGGCGCTCGGCGATGCTCGGGGACGTCAGGCAGAGCGCCGCGGGCTCCCACATCTGGGGCTTCCAGCGGCCGTGGCTGCCCGAACGCCAGCTGGTCGCGGACGACGCGGAGGCCGTGGGGCGGCTGATCCGGGAGTGGTCCGGGCCGCAGCTACCCGAGGACGCGGCGGTGGACGTCTACCGGCGGGCGATGGCCATCCCCTCGACCGCGCACTGCTCGATCGAGCCGTACCGCTGGATGGTGCGGTCGCTGGCGCGGCCGGACGGTATCCAGTTCAACCGCCGGATGAAGCGGCCGGTACGGGTGCCGACCCTGCACCTGCACGGGTCACTCGACCCGGTGATGCGGACCCGCAGCGCGGCGGGGTCGGGGCAGTACGTGGAGGCGCCGTACCGCTGGCGGCTCTTCGACGGCCTCGGCCACTTTCCGCACGAGGAGGATCCGCACGCCTTCTCCACGGAGCTGATCAACTGGCTCAAGGACCCGGAACCGGACCGCTGAGCCGACGCCGGACCGGGCGCCGGGCCGAGCCCCGATACGGCCGCGAAACGGCCGCTGGGCCAGCCTCGTGCGAACAGGTGTTTCTCGAACAGCCACTTGCCTGGCGCATAGGCCAATTGCCGCAGCCACCGGCGATTACCGACCTTGGGCCACGGGCAAAGTCCGGAGTATGGGCTGGACGCACGACTACCGTGACGCACCAAGCGGCCGCGGCCCCGAAGCCGCCGCTGCTGCCAATGCCGCACTGAGCGTTTCCGAGCGGAGCGGCTCCGGGCCTACCCAAGGCCATGACCCCAATATCGTCGGGATTCCCCGCATCATCCGGCGCCGTGCCCGCTGGGTCTCGGCGCGGCTGCGCCATCCACGCAGCCGGTAGGCAACACCTACCGGCTCGCGTCTCCATCACCCAGGAGCACCGGACCGCCCGACACACCGGGATCACCGGGCACTCCTGGAACACCGGGAACGTGGGGCTATAGGGCGGGGCTATAGGGCACATCCCTGGCTGTCCACCGGCTGATCGGCCGTACGCCCCTTCTCGGCATCCTTGCGCACCTCGTCCGCCGTCAGCGCGTACCCCGTGTCCGCGTCGTCGAGCGACTTGGCGAAGACCACGCCGTACACCCTGCCCTGCGGGGTGAGCAGCGGGCCGCCGGAGTTGCCCTGGCGCACGGTCGCGTACAGCGAGTAGACGTCGCGCTGCACGGTGCCACGGTGGTAGATGTCCGGGCCGTTGGCCGTGATGCGGCCGCGGACGCGGGCCGCGCGCACGTCGAACGCGCCGTTCTCCGGGAACCCGGCCACGATCGCGTCGTCGCCGCTGTTCGCGTCGCCCTGTGTGAACTTGAGCGCGGGGGCTTGCAGCGAGGGCACATCGAGGACCGCGATGTCGCGCTTCCAGTCGTAGAGCACGACCTTCGCGTCATACAGCCGACCCTCGCCGCCTATCTGCACCGTCGGGTCGTCGACGCCGCCGACCACGTGGGCGTTGGTCATGACCCGGTTCTGTGCGAAGACGAAGCCGGTGCCCTCCAGGACCTTGCCGCAGCTCGGGGCGGTGCCGACGACCTTCACGATGCTCTTCTGGGCCTGGCTGGCCACCGGGGACTGCGCGAGCGCCGGGTCGGGCTGCGGCACCGAGGTGATCGGCTCGTTCGAGAACGGCGAGAAGACCTGCGGGAAGCCGCCCTGCGCGAGCACGGTGGAGAAGTCGGAGAACCAGGTGTTGGCCTGCTCCGGGACCACGCGCGAGACCCCGAACATCACCTTGGATTCGCGGACCTCTTTGCTCACGGTGGGGAGCGAGGTCCCGGCCACGAGGGAGCCGAGAAGCCAGGCGACCATCAGCATCGCCAGGACGTTCACCAGCGCGCCGCCGGTCGCGTCCAGGGCGCGCGCGGGTGACCAGGTGATGTACCGGCGCAGCTTGTTTCCCAGGTGGGTCGTGGCCGCCTGGCCGACCGACGCGCACACGATCACCAGCACGATCGCCACGATGGCGCCGAAGGTGCCGGGCGACGCCCGATCGGTGGTGCCGTCCCAGATGACCGGCAGCAGATAGACCGCGACCAGGCCACCGCCGATGAATCCGATCACCGACAGCACGCCGACGACGAAGCCCTGGCGATAGCCGATGATCGCGAACCATACGGCGGCGAGCAGCAGCAGGATGTCCAGCACATTCACCGGGACACCGTCTCACGCGCGCCAGTCGAGTGGGACGTGCTTCGCCCGGTCCCATGGTCGTTCCCAGCCGGAGTAGTGCAGTATGCGATCGATCACTCCCGCTGTGAAACCCCAGACCAGAGCGCCTCCGACCAGGAAGGCCGGGCCCTGGTGACCGCTGGGGTGAACGGTCGTCGCCCGGTTCGCCGGATCCGTGAGATCCGCCACGGGAACCGTGAAGACCCGGGCCGTCTCGGCGGGGTCCACCGGCCCGACCGGGCTCGGCCGCCGCCACCAGCCCAGGACGGGCGTCACGACGAAGCCGCTCACCGGGATGTACAGGCGCGGCAGGACGGCGAAGACCTGGACACCCGCGGGGTCCAGCCCCGTCTCCTCCTCGGCCTCGCGCAGCGCCGCATGCAGCGGACCGGCCCCGTCCGGATCACCGTCCTCGGGGTCGAGCGCGCCGCCGGGGAAGGACGGCTGGCCCGCGTGCGAGCGCAGCGAGCCCGACCGCTCCATCAGCAGCAGCTCGGGGCCGCCGGGGCCCTCCCCGAAGAGCACCAGCACGGCGGAGGGGCGGCCGCCGCCGTGCGGCGGCGGCAGGAACCGGCTCAGCTGGTGCGGCTCGATCGTCTCGGCCGCCCGTGCCACGGGGAGCAGCCACTCGGGCAGCCCCTGTGAGCTGACCCCCACGCCTCCGCCGTACGTGCTCGTCATCCGGCGGCTCCCAGCGGGGCGGCAGGGCTCCCCGGGTAGTCGGCGGGTGGGCGCAGCCGCTGCCCCGGCTGGCCGCCCATCTCGTACTTCAGCAGCTTCTTCGCCTTGTCCGGATCGGTCTCGCCCTCCCCGTACGCCGGGCAGAGCGGGGCGATCGGGCAGGCGCCGCAGGCGGGCTTGCGGGCGTGGCACACGCGGCGGCCGTGGAAGATGATGCGGTGCGAGAGCATCGTCCACTCGCTCTTCGGGAAGAGCGCGGCGATCTCCGCCTCGACCTTCTCCGGGTCCTCCTGATCCGTCCACTTCCAGCGCCGCACCAGACGCCCGAAGTGGGTGTCCACGGTGAGCCCGGGCACCCCGAACGCGTTACCGAGGACCACATTGGCCGTCTTGCGGCCGACGCCGGGCAGCGTGACCAGGTCCTTCAGGCGCCCCGGCACCTCGCCGTCGAAGCGGTCGCGCAGCGCGGCGGAGAGGCCCAGCAGGGACTTGGCCTTGGCACGGAAGAAGCCGGTGGGCCTGATCAGCTGCTCCAGCGCCTCGGGGTCGGCGGCCGCCATGTCCTCGGGGGTCGGGTAGGCGGCGAAGAGCGCGGGGGTGGTCTGGTTGACCCGCAGGTCGGTGGTCTGGGCGGACAGGACCGTGGCGACCAGCAGCTGGAACGGGTTCTCGAAATCCAGCTCGGGGTGGGCATACGGGTAGACATCGGCCAGCTCGCGGTTGATGCGCCGGGCGCGGCGGACGAGCGCGAGCTGGGATTCCGGCCGGGAGGGCTTCGCGGTCTTGGCCGACTTCGCGGTCTTCGCGGTCTTGGCGGTCTTCGCTGGCTGAGCAGATTTGGGTGCCTTCGCCGCTTTCGTCGGCTCGGCACGCACTTGTTCGCCCACAGCAGAATTACGAGATGCGGTCACCCGTTCGGCCCCCTTGCCCCGTGCTCTCACCGGCGTATTGGACACCCGGCCAGCCTAAGCCCCGCCACCGACATCCGGCCGGGCCACCGACGAGACCGCGCCCAATCGGACCCCTGCCGCACGGTCCGGCAGGCCAGTGCGTCAAACTTGTGATTGATCGCACTGTTTTACCGTCCGGCATCATGGGGACGACGGTCCCCTGTGCATGTCGACAAGGAGAGACTCGTGGACGACGTTCTGCGGCGCGCCCCGCTCTTCGCGGCGCTCGATGACGAGCAGGCCGCTGAGCTGCGCGCCTCCATGGGAGAGGCAACCCTCGCGCGGGGTGACGCCCTCTTCCACGAAGGGGACCCGGGCGACCGCCTGTACGTGGTCACCGAGGGCAAGGTGAAGCTCCACCGCACCTCTCCCGACGGCCGCGAGAACATGCTGGCCGTACTCGGCCCGGGCGAGCTGATCGGCGAGCTCTCGCTCTTCGACCCCGGCCCGCGCACCGCCACCGCCAGCGCCCTCACCGAGGTCAAGCTGCTCGGCCTCGGCCACGGCGACCTCCAGCCGTGGCTCAACGCCCGCCCCGAGGTCGCCTCCGCGCTGCTGCGCGCCGTGGCCCGGCGCCTGCGCAAGACCAACGACCAGATGTCCGACCTCGTCTTCTCCGACGTGCCCGGCCGGGTCGCCCGGGCCCTGCTCGACCTGTCGCGCCGCTTCGGCGTGCAGTCGGAGGAGGGCATCCACGTCGTCCACGACCTGACCCAGGAGGAGCTGGCCCAGCTGGTCGGCGCCTCCCGCGAGACCGTCAACAAGGCGCTCGCCGACTTCGCGGGCCGCGGCTGGCTGCGGCTGGAGGCGCGCGCCGTGATCCTGCTGGACGTCGAGCGGCTGGCCAAGCGCTCCCGCTGACGCAAGACGCCGCAAGGGCCCCTGCCGGAATCCCGGCCGGGGCCCTTCGCCGTTTCCCGGGCCAGCCCGCGCTCGGATCGGTCCGCGCCTTCGGATCAGCCCGGTCTCAGATCAGCCCGTGCTCGCCCAGATAGTCCAGCTGAGCCCGCACCGACAGCTCCGCCGCCGGCCACAGCGACCGGTCCACGTCCGCGTACACGTGCGCCACGACCTCCGAGGGCGTGCGGTGGCCGCTCTCGACCGCCGTCTCGACCTGCGCGAGGCGGTTGGCGCGGTGCGCCAGGTAGTACTCCACCGCGCCCTGCGCGTCGTTCAGCACCGGGCCGTGGCCCGGCAGCACCGTACCCACCCCGTCGTCCACGGTGAGCGACCGCAGCCGCCGCAGGGAGTCCAGGTAGTCGCCGAGCCGCCCGTCCGGATGCGCGACGACCGTCGTACCGCGCCCGAGCACCGTGTCGCCCGTCAGGACGGCGGCGTCGGCGGGGAGGTGGAAGGACAGCGAGTCGGCGGTGTGGCCGGGCGTGGGCACCACCCGCAGCTCCAGACCGCCGGTGGTTATGACGTCCCCCTGCTCCAGCCCCTCGTCGCCCAGCCGCAGCTCCGGGTCCAGCGCCCGGACCCGCGTCCGGGTCAGCTCGGCGAAACGGACGGCGCCCTCCGCGTGGTCGGGGTGGCCGTGGGTCAGCAGCGTCAGCGCGATCCGCTTCCCGGCCCGCTCCGCCGTCGCGATCACGTTCCGGAGGTGGCCGTCGTCCAGTGGGCCGGGGTCGATGACGACGGCGAGATCGGAGTCCGGTTCGGCGACGATCCAGGTGTTGGTGCCGTCCAGCGTCATGGGCGACGGATTCGGCGCGAGGACGCACACGGCGCGGTCGGTCGCCGGGCCGCCGACCGCGCCCCCGCGCGGCTGCCCGGGCAGGGAGGCTGCGTACGTCATGCTTCGGACTCCCCCGCGGTACCCGGGATGTGCTTGGTGAACTCGTCGTGGCCCGGCCAGCTCAGCACCAGTTCGTCGCCCTCCAGCCGGGCCTGTGCGAGCACGGGGGTCAGGTCCTGGTCCACGGCGGCCACCAGCGCGTCGTGGACCGTGCCGTACGGCCGCAGCTGCCGCAGCGTCGCGATGGTCGGCGGCATCATCAGCAGCTCGCCCCGGTCGTAGCCGTCGGCCGCGTCCCCGGGGCGGATCCAGACCGTACGGTCCGCCTCCGTGGAGGCGTTGCGCGTACGCTGCCCCCGCGGCAGCGCAGCCACAAAGAACCAGGTGTCGTAGCGGCGCGGTTCGAACTCCGGCGTGATCCAGCGGGCCCAGCCGCCCAGCAGGTCCGAACGGAGCACCAGCCCGCGCCGGTCGAGGAATTCGGCGAACGACAGATCCCGGGCGACCAGCGACAGCCGGTCCGCCTCCCAGTCGTCGCCCGTGGTGTCCGCTACGACCGTGTGCGGGGTCGGGCCCGCGAGGAGCACGCCGGCCTCCTCGAAGGTCTCCCGGACCGCCGCGCACACGATGGCCTGCGCCTGCGTCGCGTCGCTCTCGTCGAGGCCCAGCCGCCGCGCCCACTGGGCGCGCGAGGGCCCGGCCCAGGCGACCATCCGCTCGTCGCGCGGGTCCACCGAGCCACCCGGATAGGCGTACGCGCCTCCGGCGAAGGCCATGGAGGCGCGTCTGCGCAGCATGTACACGGCGGGCCCGGCCGCATCGCCGCCGCGGTCGCCGTCGCCCTCGCCGTTCGTTCCGAACCGTTCCCCGTTCGCCCCGTGCTCCCCGTCCTGCCCGCCCGGCGCACCGTCCGGTCCGTCCCGCAGCAGCAGCACGGTGGCGGCCCGGCGCGGCGTCACCGGCGTCAGCTCACCGGCCGACAACAACCGGATGCGCTCTGGCCACTCGGGTGGATACCACTGGCCATTCGTAGTGGACATGGCCGGATGCTATGCGTTTGCGGGCGGATGTTCGAGGGGCCCCGGCCGGGGCCCGGACCCCACCAAGGGCCCTGACCAGGGACTAGTCCGCGACCTCGACCTGGATCTCCACCTCGACCGGCGCGTCCAGCGGCAGCACCGCCACGCCGACCGCGCTGCGCGCGTGCACGCCCGCGTCGCCCAGCGCCTCGCCCAGCAGCTCGCTCGCGCCGTTGACGACGCCCGGCTGCCCGGTGAAGTCCTGGGCCGAGGCGACGAAGCCGACGACCTTCACCACCCGCACGACCTTGTCGAGGTCGCCGACCACCGACTTCACGGCGGCCAGCGCGTTCAGCGCACAGGTGCGCGCCAGCTCCTTGGCCTCCTCCGGCGTCACCTCCGCGCCGACCTTGCCGGTCACGCCCAGCTTCCCGTCGACCAGCGGCAGCTGGCCCGCGGTGTAGACGTACGGCCCGGTGCGAACCGCCGGAACGTAACTGGCGAGCGGCGCCGCGACCTCGGGCAGGCTCAGGCCGAGCCCGGCGAGCTTCTCCTCGACGGCTGTCACGCCTTCTCCCGCTTCAGGTAGGCCACCAGCTGCTCGGGGTTGTTCGGCCCGGGCACGACCTGGACGAGCTCCCAGCCGTCCTCGCCCCAGGTGTCCAGAATCTGCTTCGTGGCGTGTACGAGCAGCGGCACGGTCGCGTATTCCCACTTCGTCATGCAGCCGACTGTAATGCCTCACTCCCGGGGCCTGGTGCGTAGCCCGTGGGGGGACTGGTTAGGCTCCCCAGTGTGAGCAGGCTCCATGTCGTCAGTGGCAAGGGCGGAACCGGCAAGACCACGGTCGCCGCCGCACTCGCGCTGGCCCTCGCGGCCGATGGCAGGCGCACACTGCTGGTCGAGGTCGAAGGCCGCCAGGGCATCGCGCAGCTCTTCGAAACGGAACCGCTGCCCTATGAAGAACGCAAGATCGCGACCGCGCCGGGCGGCGGGGAAGTCCACGCCCTCGCGATCGATCCGGAGTTCGCGCTCCTGGACTACCTCCACATGTTCTACAAGCTCGGTTCGGCGGGGCGCGCCCTGAAGAAGCTCGGCGCGATCGACTTCGCGACCACGATCGCGCCCGGGCTGCGGGACGTCCTGCTGACCGGCAAGGCGTGCGAGGCGGTGCGCCGCAAGGGCAAGGACGGCCGCTTCGCCTACGACTCCGTGATCATGGACGCCCCGCCGACCGGCCGGATCACCCGCTTCCTGAACGTCAACCACGAGGTGGCGGGGCTGGCCCGGACCGGCCCGATACACAACCAGGCCCAGGCCGTGATGCGCGTCCTGAAGTCGCCCCAGACGGCCGTCCACATGGTGACGTTGCTGGAGGAGATGCCGGTCCAGGAGACCGCGGACGGCATCGCGGAGCTGCGCTCGGACGATCTTCCGACGGGCGCGGTCATCGTCAACATGGTGCGGCCCGCGATCCTCGACCACGAGGCCGTCGACGCCGCCGCCAACGGCCGCCGCACGGCCGTCGCCAAGGCGCTCTCGCAGGCCGGGCTGGGCGGCGCGCGCCGCGGCGGCCTCGCCGAGCGGCTGGTCGACCCGCTGCTGGAGCAGGCGCGCGAGCACGCGGAGCGCGTCGCCCTGGAGCGGGCGCAGCGGTCCGAGCTGGCCGGTCTTGACCTGCCGCTGCACGAGCTGGAGCTGCTGACGGACGGCGTCGACCTGGCCGGGCTGTACCGGCTGGCGGCGGATCTGCGCAAGCAGTGGCCGTCGTGACGGGCACGGCGCGCGTCCCCGGCGGCGCGCCCCGTACGGGCGGCACCAACGGCACGAACAGCACGAGCCGCACACGCCGCAGGAGCGGCACACGCCGTACGCAGGAGGCGGCATGAGCATGGACGTGGCACCCCGGCTGGAGACCGACGCGCTGCTGGACGACCCGCAGACCCGCATCGTGGTGTGCTGCGGCTCCGGCGGTGTGGGCAAGACCACGACGGCCGCCGCCCTGGGCGTACGGGCCGCCGAGCGCGGACGCAAGGTCGTCGTCCTCACCATCGACCCGGCCCGCCGGCTCGCGCAGTCCATGGGCATCGACGCGCTCGACAACGTCCCGCGGCGGGTGGAGGGCGTCGGGGACGAGGCGGGCGGCGAACTGCACGCCATGATGCTGGACATGAAGCGGACCTTCGACGAGTTCGTCGAGGCGCACGCCGACCCCGAGCGCGCCCGCGCGATCCTGGCGAACCCCTTCTACCAATCGCTTTCGGCCGGGTTCGCGGGCACGCAGGAATACATGGCCATGGAGAAGCTCGGCCAGCTGCGGGCCCGCGAGGAATGGGACCTGATCATCGTCGATACGCCTCCGAGCCGGTCGGCGCTGGACTTCCTGGACGCCCCGAAGCGGCTCGGCTCGTTTCTGGACGGGAAGTTCATCCGGGTGCTGATGGCTCCGGCGAAGGTCGGCGGCCGGGCCGGGATGAAGTTCCTGAACGTGGGCGTATCGATGATGACGGGCACGGTCAGCAAGGTCCTCGGCGGGCAGCTGATGCGCGATGTGCAAACGTTCGCGGCTGCGATGGACACCATGTTCGGCGGGTTCCGCACCCGCGCCGAGGCCACCTACCGGCTCCTCCAGGCGCCCGGTACGGCCTTCCTGGTGGTGGCCGCCCCGGAGCGGGACGCCCTGCGGGAGGCCGCCTATTTCGTGGAGCGGCTGGCCGCGGATCAGATGCCGCTGGCCGGTCTCGTACTGAACCGGGTGCACGGCAGCGGCGCCGAACAACTGTCGGCGGAACGGGCCCTGGCTGCGGCGGAGACGCTGTCCCTGAAGAGCGCCACCGTTCCGGATCCGCCGGGGGAGGGTAGCGTTCCGGCCAACCCCGGTGAGGGGGCAGAAAATCTTGGTGCCGACGGATTTGTCGATCCCGACTCAGGGAATGCTCAAGCCCGGAACGCCTCAGCAGCGGACAATTCCTCGGTAGCGGAACCCGACGTCTCCCCCACGTCGGCGGAGCGGCTTGCCGCGGGACTGCTCCGGCTGCATGCGGAGCGTATGCAGGTGCTCGGACGCGAGCAGCGCACACACGACCGCTTCACGGCGTTGCACCCCGAAGTTCCGGTGGCCCAAGTGGCCGCGCTCCCTGGAGATGTACACGACCTGGCAGGGCTGCGGGCGATCGGCGATCGCCTCGCGGCGGCCCCGGCGGACCGGCCCAAGCGCACGGCAGGCTGACGCCCAGCCCATGGTGAGTGCAGCCGACACGAGAGCCGTCAGGGCAGGCTGACGCCTACCCAAGTACCCAGGGCGCGTGTACGCATGGCGCTGCGTACCCATGGCGACAGGGTGCGGCCCGGCATGGGTGCGGCATGGCACGGCTGCGGCATGGCGCGCGTGCCCAGGCCGTGGCGTACCCAGTGCGTAGTCATACGCAGGTGCGCCCGGCACGGCACACGGCCGGGACGGTCACAGCGCCCGCCGCGGATCCCCAATCGTCCGCGCCGTCACGCTCCGCACGTCGTCGCCCATGCACGTCGTCGTCCATGGCGTGGCGGGCTGCCCCAAGGTCCGCAGGCCCCCATGCCCGTGAACCACCTCGCCCGGCCACGACCGGCCGCGACCACGGTCGCGGCCGTACTCGTGTCGTACACCCTTCCTCGTCCCGTCGCAGATGAGAGAAAAGCCCGTGACGAGGGGTGGGTGAGATGAAGTTGTGATGCGATGCGACGTCGTCGTCACGAACCGGCCTGCCGGCCGACCGCTATCCGACGGCAGCGAAGCGCTCGTACTCTTCGTCGTCGAAGGGCAGAATGCCCGCGCTGCGCTCGTACTCGGTGCGTGCGGTCTCCAGCAGCCTTCGCCAGGAGGTCACCGTCGGGCGGCGGCGCAGCAGCGCCCTCCGCTCACGCTCGGTCATCCCTCCCCACACACCGAACTCGACACGGTTGTCCAAGGCATCCGCAAGGCACTCGGTGCGCACCGGGCATCCGGTGCAGACCGCTTTGGCCCTGTTCTGTGCCGCGCCCTGGACGAACAGTTCATCTGGATCAGTAGTGCGGCAGGCGGCCTGCGCACTCCAGTCGGTTACCCAGCCCATGCTGGCGCCGTCCTCTCCCGAATCGGAGCTCCCCCACGGCGACAAACGGCATATTCACCGTCGCCAGTTGAGGACGTTACGGAAGGCAAGCAGGGCGCACCACACCCTCCGGGCCCAATCTTGGATGGCCCGAACGGACTATGGGTACGCGGCAGATCACCCAACGGAGTGAGCTGACGACATTTGCGATTACTGGTGCAAACCAGGGCAGTTCACCCGGCGAACGCCGGGCAGCTCGTGACACGGGGCCACAATCCGGGCACGTCTCATCACTCACTCGAGTGGAGGCGGGGATGTGGTGCGATGCGGTGCGATGTGGCGCAGCAGCACATGCGTGACTGGCGTGAAACAGCGTATGCGAACAGGCGGTCCCCTGTCCGGCGATTCGCCACGTAGGCTGCCTCTTATGGGTTACACGCGCTCGGGCGGAGGGCTGTCCACCGCTCAACAGGCCGCCAAGTTCCTCGGCGTCAGCGCGCTGGCCGGCGCCGTGATGGCCGGGCTCGCGCTTCCCGCCGTCGGGGCTTTCGGCCTCACCGCCAAGGAAACGGTCCAGGAATTCGACGATATTCCGGCCAATCTCAAAACGCCGCCGCTCAGCCAGCGGACGACCATCCTGGACGCGAAGGGCGGGGAGATCGCGAAGGTCTACTCGCGCGACCGCACCATCGTGAAGCTGGGCGACATCTCCCCGTATATGCGCAAGGCGATCGTCGCGATCGAGGACGCGCGCTTCTACGAGCACGGGGCGGTCGACCTCAAGGGCATCCTGCGCGCCGCCAACCGGAACGCGCAGAGCGGCGGGGTCTCGCAGGGCGCGTCCACCCTCACCCAGCAGTACGTGAAGAACGTCTTCGTCGAGGAGGCGGGCAACAGCAAGGAGAAGTTCGCCGAGGCCACCCAGCAGTCCATCGGCCGCAAGATCAAGGAACTGAAGTACGCGATCCAGGTCGAGAAGGAACTGGGCAAGAAGCGGATCCTGGAGAACTACCTCAACATCACGTACTTCGGGCAGCAGGCCTACGGCATCGAGGCCGCCTCCCAGCGCTACTTCAGCAAGTCCGCCAAGGACCTGAAGGTGGAGCAGGCCGCGCTGCTGGCCGGTCTCGTCCAGTCGCCGAGCCGCTACGACCCGGTCACCAACCCGGACACCGCGAAGGCCCGCCGCAACACCGTGCTCCAGCGCATGGCCGACATGAAGGACATCACCCCGGCCCAGGCCGCCGCCGCCAAGAAGAAGCCGCTCGGCCTCGATGTCAGCATGCCCCGCAGCGGCTGCATCACGGCCGTCAAGGGCGCGGGCTTCTACTGCGACTACGTCCGCCAGATCTTCCTCAACGACCCGGTCTTCGGGAAGACGGCGGCGACGCGCGCCAAGCGCTGGAACCAGGGCGGCCTGACGATCCGCACGACGCTGGACCCGCAGGCGCAGGAGTCGGTCCAGAAGTCGATCAAGTCCCATGTGTACCAGTCCGACAAGGCCGCCACCGCCGTCTCGCTCGTCGAGCCGGGCACCGGCAAGGTCCTGGGCATGGGCCAGTCCAAGCCGTACGGCTTCGGCAAGGACCAGACCCAGATCAACCTCTCCGCGGACCACTCCATGGGCGGCTCGAACTACGGCTTCCAGGTGGGGTCCACGTTCAAGCCGATCACCGCCGCGGCCGCCCTCGAGCGGGGCACCAAGCCGTACAAGAGCTACTCCTCGCCGTACAAGATGGAGTACCCGAGCCCGGTCAGCACCTGCAAGGGCACCTGGAGCAACAACGAGGGCGCGACGGTCGAGAACGAGAACGAGTCCGAGCGCGGCCCGTACGGGATGAAGGAGGCGACCGCGAAGTCGGTCAACACCTACTTCGTCCAGCTGATCAGCGACATCGGCGTCTGCCCGGTGACCGAGCTGGCCGACAAGATGGGCGTGGAGCGGGCCGACGGCAAGGAGCACCACCAGGTGCCGTCCCTCACCCTCGGCACCGAGGGCTTCTCCCCGCTGACCATGGCCAACGCGTACGCGACCTTCGCCAACCGCGGCGTCTACTGCTCCCCGGTCTTCATCGACTCGATCACCGGCCCCGGCGGCAAGAAGCTGAAGGTGCCGCAGTCGAAGTGCTCGCGCGCGATGTCCGAGAAGACCGCGGACACGATCAACACCCTGCTGCGCGGTGTGGTCGAGGACGGCACCGGCAAGAAGGCCGGTCTCCAGAGCCGGGCGAGCGCCGGCAAGACGGGTACGACGGATGAGCGCAGGGCCGCCTGGTTCGTCGGCTACACCCCGAACCTCGCGGGCGCCGTGTGGGTCGGCGGCGGCCCGGGCGCCAGCGACCTCAAGATGGAGAACATCACCATCGGCGGTGCCTACCACGACAAGGTCTACGGCGCGGATACCCCCGGCCCCATCTGGAAGGACGCGATGAGCGGCGCGCTGAACGGCAAGCCCGCGCCGAACTTCGTCAGCGTGCCGATCAATGACCCCAACGCGCGCAAGCCCTCCCCGCCCAAGAAGCCGGGCGGCGAGAAGCCCGGCCGTGAGAAGCCCGGGAACGGCGGCGGGGACAACCCCTGGCCGGACATCTCCCTCCCGCCGGGCGTGATCGGCGGCAACGGGAACGGTGGCAATGGGAACGGCGGCTTCGAGTGGCCGCGGTAGCGGTACCCGCGGCCGGCTGAGCACGGAAGCCGACCGAGCACGGAAGCCGAGAGCACGGAAGCCTACTGAGCGCGGAAGGGGCCCGGACGAGAGATCGTCCGGGCCCCTTTTCCGTGTCTCCCCTACCCGCCCGCGAGCTGCCGCTTCACCGCGGCGGCGACCCGGCCGCCCTCGGCCCGGCCCGCGATCTTCGGGTTCACGATCTTCATCACCGCGCCCATCGCCCGCGGCCCCTCGGCGCCGCCCGCGGCGGCCTCCCGGACCGCCTCCGCGACCAGGGCGTCCAGCTCGTCGTCCGTCAGCGGCTGCGGCAGGTACCCGGCGAGCACCTCGCCCTCGGCCCGCTCCCGCTCGGCCTGCGCCGCCCGGCCGCCCTTGTCGAACGCCTCGGCCGCCTCGCGGCGCTTCTTCGCCTCGCGCGCGATGATCTTCTCCACCTCGGCATCGGACAGCTCCCGGGAGCTCTCCCCCGAGACCTCTTCCTTCGAGATCGCGGTGATCGTGAGCCGGAGCGTGGAGGAGCGCAGCTCATCGCGCGCCTTGATCGCTGCGGTGAGATCGTCGTGCAGCCTGGACTTGAGCGTGGTGGTCATGGCGTCGAGTCTGCCAGCACTGGCCGGGAATCACCCGAAGATTTCTCCCCCGGCGGCGTTCTGCGACCATGGGGACCATGCGCGCGCGATACGGAGTACCTCTGGGAATCACGGCGGTCGGCGCAGCCGGTCTCGCCTACGCCGTCGGCTTCGAAGTGCGGTCCTTCAGGCTCCGCCGCATCACCGTACCCGTGCTGCCGCGCGGCATGCGGCCGCTGCGCGTCCTCCAGGTCTCCGACATCCACATGGTGAGCGGGCAGCGCAAGAAGCAGCGCTGGCTCCAGTCGCTCGCCGGTCTGCGCCCCGACTTCGTCGTGAACACCGGCGACAACCTCTCGGACCCGGAAGGCGTCCCCGAGGTCCTCGACGCGCTCGGCCCGCTGATGGAGTTCCCCGGCGCGTACGTCTTCGGCTCCAACGACTACTACGGACCGAAGCTGCGCAACCCCGCCCGCTACCTGATGGAAAAGGCCAGCGGCCGTCACGGTCTGAACGGCAACGCCCCGGCCGTCGGCGCCGTCCACAACCCGTGGACGGAGATCCGCGACGCCTTCGACGCGGCCGGCTGGGTCGGCCTGTCGAACACCCGCGGCCGGCTCAAGCTGGACGACATCGAGATCGCCCTCACCGGCCTCGACGACCCGCACATCAAGCGCGACCGCTACGCCGAGGTGGCCGGCGGCCCCGAATCCGGCGCGGACCTCTCCCTCGCCGTCGTCCACGCCCCGTACCTCCGCGTCCTCGACGCCTTCACCGCCGACCGCTACCCCCTGATCCTCGCGGGCCACACCCACGGCGGCCAGCTGTGCATCCCCTTCTACGGCGCCCTGGTCACCAACTGCGACCTGGACACCCGCCGGGTCAAGGGCCTCTCCACCCACGAGGCCGGGGGCCACACCTCCTACCTCCACGTCTCCGCAGGCTGCGGCACCAACCGCTACACCCCCGTCCGCTTCGCCTGCCCCCCGGAGGCCACCCTCCTCACCCTCACCCCCCAGGCCCCCTGACCCACCTCCCCGCCCCGACCTGCGAGACCCCGGAAACCGGATTTCGTGTCTGGCCACAGGTCCGCTAAAGTAGAGCTCGTTGCTTCGGGGTGTAGCGCAGCTTGGCAGCGCGCTTCGTTCGGGACGAAGAGGTCGTGGGTTCAAATCCCGCCACCCCGACTGAAGGAACAAGGGTCAGGCCCGGTGTTGAGAAATCAGCACCGGGCCTGATTCGTTGTGCTCGGCTCGGCCCTCGTGGCGGTCTGTGACTGTCCTTACACTGTGCAGACCGCGACATCACATTTCTGGGGGGCCTGATGTTTCGACGAGCGGTGCCGACGCCCGGGATGCCTGAGGAGGGGGCGGCGCCGACCAGTCCCCCGCGGGCGCGTCGGCTGTGTGCCTGGGCGCTGGATTTCGCCGTCGTCGTGGCAGTGGCCGTGCTGCTCGGCTCGTTCACCTTCCAGCAGATCAGTGCCGAGGTGACCGACGCGACGAGCCTGGCTGGGACGAGCGCTTGGGAGGTCATCACCTCGAACGGCGATCTGGCGGGGGCGGGTCAGGACGTCGGGGAGTCGCTTTGGCGGTCTGCGGTGAGCGCAGTCCAGCAAGCCTTCGCCACGCTGGTCGTGTTCACCTTCGCCTACCACTTCCTCTCGCTGGCCGTGATGAGCCGCACGCCGGGGCAGGCGTTGACGGCCCTGTGCGTCGTGCGGCGCGGTGGCGCGGGGCGGCCCGGGCAGGGCCGGGTTGCGGTGCGCGCCGCGGTGACCACGCTGGTCGATGTCGGCTGGTATGCGCTGGCCTGCTGCCTGCTGGCCGGGGGCGAGATCGTCCTCTCGGTGTTGTGCTGGGTCGTCGCCATATTCTTCTTCGCCTTCAATGCGGGGCTGGCGCTGTTGGGCTCCCGGAGGTCGCTGGCCGACCGGCTGGCCGGCGTGACGGTCACCGGCACGTGGCGCGTCCGCGCCGCGCTCGCCCGGATCGGTGAGGCGGCGCGGTGGGGCAGGTGATGTCCTCATGCCACAGACCCAACTGCACGGAGTTCCGCGCTCACTTGATCACCAGATGAGTAAGAGCCTGAGGGCTGCTCGGCACAGCTGAACGGGGTCGGCCAACGTCCGGCGGGTGCCGTGTGAGAAGGCGATCACCTATCGGGAAGGACGTGCCCGGACCGACCCAGGCGCGGGTCTCGAAGGGTGGTCGGGCCGACCCCGTACCTCTTCAGCTTGATGCAGTGCAGATGTTATTGCAAGAAGTTCGCAATAACAGTTCAGAGCGTGGAGCGGACCTCGCGGGCCGCCGCGACCAGGTGGTCCAGGGAGGCGCGGACCTCGGGCCAGGCGCGGGTCTTCAGGCCGCAGTCGGGGTTGGCCCAGAGGCGGTCGGCGGGGATGGCGGCGAGGGCCGTGCGGAGCAGGGCGGCGGTTTCGGCGGGGCCGGGGACGCGGGGGGAGTGGATGTCGTAGACGCCGGGGCCGACCTCGCGGGGGTAGTGGGCGCCGGCGAGTTCGGTGGCGACCTGCATATGGGAGCGGGCGGCTTCCAGGCTGATGACGTCGGCGTCGAGGTCGTCGATGGCCGGGAGGATGTCCCCGAACTCGGCGTAGCACATATGGGTGTGGATCTGGGTGTCCGCGCGCACGCCGCCGGTGGTGAGGCGGAACGCCTCGGTGGCCCAGGCCAGGTAGGAGGGTCGGTCGGCGGTGCGCAGGGGCAGGGTTTCGCGCAGGGCGGGTTCGTCGACCTGGATGACCGGGGTGCCCGCGGCCTCCAGGTCGGACACCTCGTCGCGCAGGGCGAGGGCGACGTGGCGCGCGGTGTCGGCGAGGGGCTGGTCGTCGCGGACGAAGGACCAGGCCAGCATGGTGACGGGGCCGGTGAGCATGCCCTTGACCGGGCGGTCGGTGAGGGACTGGGCGTACGTCGTCCAGCGCACCGTCATCGGCTCGGGCCGGGAGATGTCGCCGGCCAGGATCGGCGGGCGGACGTAGCGGGTGCCGTAGGACTGCACCCAGCCGTGCCGGGTGGCGAGGTAGCCGGTGAGCTGTTCGGCGAAGTACTGGACCATGTCGTTGCGTTCGGGCTCGCCGTGCACCAGGACATCGATGCCCGTCTTCTCCTGGAAGGAGATCACGTCCTGGATCTCGGCCGCTATGCGCTGCTCGTATCCGGCGGTGTCGATGCGTCCGGCGCGCAGGTCGGCGCGGGCGGTGCGCAGCTCGCTGGTCTGCGGGAACGAGCCGATGGTGGTCGTCGGCAGCGCGGGCAGCCGCAGCCGGGCGCGCTGGGCGGGGGCGCGTTCGGCGTACGGCTCGGGGCGGCGGGCGTCGGCGTCGGTGACGGCCTCGGCGCGGGCGCGTACGGCCGGGTCGCGGGTGAGCGTGGAGGTGGCCCGGGAGGCCAGGTCGGCGCGGTTGGCGGCGAGTTGTGCGGCGATGGTGCCGGTGCCCTGGGCGATGCCGCGGGCGAGGGTCGCGACCTCGGCGGCCTTCTGGCGGGCGAAGGCCAGCCAGCGGGCGATCTGGGGGTCGATGTCGCGTTCGGCCGCCGTGTCGAGGGGGACGTGGAGGAGGGAGCAGGAGGCGGCGACGTCGACCCGGTCGGCGAAGCCGAGCAGGGTGCCGAGCCTGGACAGCGAGGCGGGGAGGTCGTTGATCCACACGTTGCGGCCGTCCACGACGCCCGCGACCAGGCGCTTGCCGGGCAGTCCGCCGACGGCGGCGAGGTCGTCGAGGTTGGCGGCGGCGGGCCCGGTGAAGTCGAGCGCCAGCCCGTCCACGGGGGCCTTGGCCAGGACGGACAGGGCCTCGCCGAGGCGGTCGAAGTACGAGGCGACCAGCAGCCGGGGGCGGTCGGTGAGGGCTCCCAGTTCGCGGTACGCGCGGGCGGCGGCGTTCAGTTCGGCGGCGGTGCGGTCCTGGACGAGCGCGGGTTCGTCCAGCTGGACCCACTCGGCGCCGACCGCCCGCAGATCGGCCAGCACCTCCGCGTACACCGGCAGCAGCCGGTCCAGCAGGGTGAGCGGCTCGAAGTCCGGCGCGACGCCGGGTGCGGGCTTGGCGAGCAGGAGGTAGGTGACGGGGCCGACCAGCACCGGCCGGGCGATGTGACCGAATGCGACCGCTTCCGACAGCTCGGCGACCTGCTTCGCCGAGTTGGCGGCGAAGACGGTATCGGGGCCGAGTTCGGGCACCAGGTAGTGGTAGTTGGTGTCGAACCACTTGGTCATCTCCAGCGGCGCAGCCTCCTGGGTGCCGCGTGCCATGGCGAAGTAGCCGTCCAGCGCGTCGGCTTCGACGGCGGCGCGGTGGCGGTCCGGTACGGCGCCGACCATGACGCTGGTGTCCAGCACATGGTCGTAGAACGAGAAGTCACCGGTCGGCACCTCGTCGATACCGGCGTCGGCCAGCTGCCGCCAGTTCGCCTCGCGCAGGCTCACGGCGGTGTCCCGGAGGGCGTCGGCGCCGACCCGGCCCTTCCAGTAGCCCTCGACGGCCTTCTTCAGTTCGCGGTGGTGTCCCTGCCGGGGGTAGCCGTACACGGTGGCCCGTGCCGCCGCGGCCGCGGATGTCGCTGTCACGTAGCTCTCCTTCGCGAGCATGTCCCTTGGGGATCCCGGCCGGATCGGGGGCGCGAAGGAGTGACGAACCGGGCGGACCGACTGCGCGTCCGATACGCACGCGTCCGCCTGCTTGGTACGCCGACCCGCCCTCGAGGTCACCGGGATCTCCGCGCGCGATCGGTCGCGCACGGGCAACGGGCAGGTCTTCGGACTCGCGGGCACACCTCGTGACGTCGTGCACGTACGAGGCACCTACTGGCCGTCGCTTCCCGGATCCGTCTCCCGGACCCAGTGCGTATGACGGCGGTCGTTCCCGCTCACCGCTGCGGGGCAGTCCCGGATTTCCACCGGGTTCCCTCTTACGACGCGCCTGCCTGGCGGGCAGGGCGAACCAGCTGCGGGACCCAGCCTAGGCGGTGGTGCCGGATCGGGGCACCCCCTCCACAGGGGCAGGGGGTAGAAAGGGCGTATGGCGCGCCGTTCCTTAGCATCCGATGTGGTTTCCACAGCCTCCGCAGCCCCCGAGGCCGGAATCTCCGAGTCCGACGCCGAGGCGATGGTCACCGCCGTGCTGACCGCGTCCCGGCTGCTCGTCGCCGTCTCCGCCCGGTCGTTGGCCGCGGTGGAGGAGTCCTTGACGCTGCCGCAGTTCCGGATGCTGGTCGTCCTGGACGCCGGAGGCCCGCTGAGCCTGTCCGGGCTGGCCGGGGAGCTGGGCGTCCAGCCGTCGACCGCGATGCGCATGATCGACCGCCTGGTCACGACGGGTGTGGTCGCGCGCGGCGGCTCCGCCGAGGACCGGCGTACCAGCATGATCTCGCTCACCCGGGCCGGTCGGCGGGTCGTGGCCGAGGTCACGGAGCGGCGCCGCCGGGAGATCGCGCGCATCGTGGACGTCATGCCCGCCGGACAGCGCCGCCATCTGATCGAGGCGCTCCAGGCATTCGCCGAGGCGGGCGGCGAACCGACCGTCGAGACCGGGAGCCCGCAGGCCCACGCCGCCTGGTGACCGCGTGGGCGCCCCCGTCGCCCGGCAGCCGCACCCCCGTAACCCTGCGAGAATGATCAACTGCTCTGGGAGACCGTAAGGCCGGTGGGTGGCCGGGGGGATGGGACGTGCGATGAGGCTGCGGGACCGGCTGCGGTACTGGTTCGACGGCACGATGGACCGGGGGACGCCCGCCCTGATCGGCTGGCTCGGCCTCGCCTCGCTGGCGTTGATCGCCGTGGTCTCCACGCTGGTGGTCGCCCTCACCCACGAGGACACCCGGAAGAGCGGCGGCTGGACGGGCGTGGTGTGGATGAGCCTGCTGCGCACGCTCGATCCGGGCACCATGGGCGGGGACACGGGCCGACCGCTGTTCCTGGTGCTGATGCTCACGGTCACGATCGGCGGCATCTTCATCGTCAGCGCGCTCATCGGTGTGCTCACCACGGGCCTGGAGAACCGGATCCAGATGCTCCGCAAGGGCCGGTCGCGGCTGATCGAGCGCGGCCACACGATCGTGCTGGGCTGGTCGGACCAGGTGTTCACGGTGATCGCCGAGCTGGTGGAGGCCAACCAGAGCGCCCGCCGCTCCTGTGTGGTGATCCTCGCCGACCACGACAAGGTCGACATGGAGGACCAGATCCGCGACCGGATCCCCGCGACCGGCCGCACCCGCGTGATCTGCCGCTCCGGAAGTCCGCTGGAACGGCGCGATCTGGAGCTGGTGAGCCCCGACACCGCCAAGTCGATCATGGTGTTGCCGCCGGTCGGGGACGACACCGACACGGACGTCATCAAGGTGCTCCTGCTGCTCAACAGCCGGAAGTGGAAGGGCACGCGGCCGAACGTCGTGGCGGCCGTGGAGAGTTCGGACAACCTGCCCGCGGCCCGTCTCGCCGCCGGTACGAACGCGCTGATCATCGACGCCGACGACATCGCCGTACGGCTCATCGCCCAGGCCCACCGGCAGTCGGGGCTGTCCAGCGTCTTCAACGAACTGCTCAGCTTCGAGGGCAACGAGTTCTACTTCCACGAGCAGCCCGCGCTCGCGGGCGGGACGTACGCGGACACCCTGGCCCACTACGCACAGGGCATGGCCGCCGGGCTGCGCCGCAGCGACGGTGAGATGCTGCTCAACCCGCCGATGGACACCGTCGTCCGCGCCGACGACCAGTTGCTGGTGATGGCCGAGGACGATCTGCTGATACGGCCCGCCGAGACCCGGCCCGAGATCGTCCCGTCGGCGATCACCACCGCGCCCGGGCGGCCGCCGGTGCCGGACCGCACGCTGGTGATCGGCTGGAACTCCCGGGCGTCGAAGCTCATCACGCTGCTGGACAGCTTCGTCGAACCCGGCTCGGCGGTGGACATCGCGGCACCGCGGCGGCCGCGGAAGGGCGTGCCGGAGGGGCTGAAGAACCTGACGGTCGGCCACAAGCGGTGCGAGCCGACCCGCAGGTCGTCCCTGGAGGCCCTCGACCTCGGCCGCTACCAGCACATCGTGGTGCTGTCCGACGACACCATCGACCCCCGGCGCGCCGACGACCGGACGCTGGTGACGCTGTTGCACCTGCGCGACATCGAAGTGCGGCTCGGTGATCCGTACTCGATCGTCACGGAGATGAACGACGACAGCAACCGGGAGATCGCCCAGGTCACCAAGGCCGACGACTTCATCGTCAGCACCAAGGTGATCAGCCTGCTGCTGACCCAGCTGACCGAGAACCGCGACCTCTACACGGTGTTCATCGACCTGTTCGACCCGGAGGGTTCGGAGATCTACCTCAAACCGGCCGCCAACTACCTGGTGCCCGGGGCCGAGGCCAACTTCGCGACGGTCATCGAGGCCGCACGGCGGCGCGGCGAGACGGCCCTCGGCTACCGGCTGGCACGCCACGCCGACGTGCCGCCCGCCTACGGTGTCCGCCTCAACCCCGACAAGGCCGCGCCGCTGGTCCTGGACGAGGGCGACGCGATCGTCGTCCTGGCAGAGGAGTAACGCTTCTGCGGTCGCTGCTACTGGCGGCTCAGGGAGCGGCTGACGCCCGCCGCGGTGGTGGTGGCCAGGATCCAGCCGGTGACGATCAGCAGGTACGAGAGCCACTGGTACCAGCCGTGCGGGGCGAACGCGGCCTCCTGCCCGAAGCCGATGATCGGGAGGAGCAGGTCGAGGGTGTAGAAGACCGGGTTGAAGTCGGGGGCCTCGCCGGATTTCAGCGGCCGCGGGTGGTGGAGCGCGAAGGCCAGGGTGCCGGTGAGGAGCAGGGCGAAGAGCCAGCCCGCGGCGCGCAGCGGGCGGAAGCCGTAGCCGACGGTGACGTCCTGGAGGTGGCCCCAGGCGCGGGCGTAGCGCGGGAGGGTGCGGCGGTGGCGGCGGAGCTTGGCGAGCTGGACCGTGCGGGCGGCGGCCTCGTCGCCCGCGGCGCGGTACGCGGTGGTCAACTGCTCGTAGGAGGCGGGGAGATAGCCCTCCTTCTCGCGTTCCAGGAGCGGCAGCCGCTGTTCGGCCGGGAGGTGCGGGGCGAGGCTGCGGTAGGTGAGGCCGTCGATCCGTACGCAGTCGGGCCAGGTCTCGGGCCGGATGTGCAGCAGGTCGATCTGGGAGCGGCTCAGGTTCACCTCGCCCTCGATGGGGGCGGCCCCGCGTAGCCACAGCTCGCCGATGACGCAGCTGCTGGCGCGCAGGGCCTGGCCGCCGGGGTGGGACAGCCGGGCGTGGGCGAGGCTGAGGTGGCGGGGCACCCGGGCCCCGCTGAGGTTGACGCGTCCGCAGGCCCGCAGGCGCATGGCATGCAGATCGTTGCCGACGGACAGGTTCTCGGCGTGCAGGGCGGTGCCGCCGGGGACGTGGAGTTCGCTGCCGTCCAGGTTCACCTGGCCGGTGACGGTGGCCTCGTTGAGCCGTATCGTTCCGTGGGCGATGAGGCCCTCGGCCCGGATGTCGGCGCCGATGGCCGCGTTGTTGAGCTGGAGCAACGGCTGTTCGCAGCGGGTGTCCGGAGTTCCCAGGCGCGCCCCGTCGAGGAAGAGCCCTCCGCCGATCTGCGCCCCCGCGAGCCGCACCGGGCCGGTCGTGCGGCACCTGTTCATCCGCAGGACGCCCTCGGTGTGCAGGGCCCCGGCCGTGAGCTCGGGAAGGGTGGAGTCGCTGAGCACCAGGACACGCAGCCGCGCCCCGTACAGCTGCGGGGTCCGCTCGAAGTGGCAGGACCGCAGCCGTACGGCGTGCTCGACCACCCCGTACTTCAGGCGCAGCTCCCCGGTGATGCGCGCGCCGATCAGCTTCAGGCCCGCCACCTCGCCGTCGCGCGTGGGCCCGCCGAGCAGCAGCGCGCGCAGCACCTCGGCTCGTACGGTCCGCTCGGGCCCCCAGGAGCCGCCGTGGTCGGGATCGTCGTCGGCGCCTTCGCGGAAATCGACGCCCTCATCGAGCGGGAAGGCCCGCCAGACGCGCCGCTCCGCCGGTGTCAGGTCCGTGATCTCCACCGGCGGGATCGTGTCGCGGGGGTGTTGGGGGTGTCAACCACGCTGTGTTTCGCGGGGCTTGGACTCGGCGGTCGCGGTTTCGGCGGCGGGGGCCGCGGCGGGCTTGGGGCGGATGAGGCGGCGCGCCAGGGGCTCGGTGTAGCGGGCGGTGAGGGGGCCGATGATGACCAGGATCAGGACGTACGCCGTGGCCAGGGGGCCCAGCGACGGTTCGATGCCCGCGGTGACGGCGAGTCCGGCGATGACGATGGAGAACTCGCCGCGCGCGACCAGCGTGCCGCCCGCCCGCCAGCGGCCCTTGACGGAGATCCCGGCGCGCCGCGCGGCCCAGTAACCCGTGGCGACCTTGGTGCAGGTGGTGACGACGGCCAGGGCGAGCGCGGGCAGCAGGACCGGCGGGATGCTGGCGGGGTCGGTGTGCAGGCCGAAGAAGACGAAGAAGACGGCGGCGAACAGGTCGCGCAGCGGGCTGAGCAGGTTGTGGGTGCCCTCGGCGACCGAGCCGGTGAGGGCGATGCCGACCAGGAAGGCGCCCACGGCGGCGGAGACCTGGAGCTGCTGGGCCAGCCCGGCGACCAGCAGGGTCAGGCCCAGCACCACCAGCAGCAGCTTCTCGGGGTCGTCGCTGGAGACGAAGCGGGAGATGTGGCGGCCGAAGCGGACGGCGACGAAGAGGACGAGGCCCGCGACGCCGAGCGCGATGGCCAGGGTGACGCTGCCCGCGGCCAGCCCGACGCCGGCCAGCAGGGCGGTGACGATCGGCAGGTAGATGGCCATCGCCAGGTCTTCGAGGACCAGGATGGACAGGATGACCGGGGTTTCGCGGTTGCCGAGCCGGCCGAGGTCGCGGAGGACCTTGGCGATGACGCCGGACGAGGAGATCCAGGTGACCCCGGCCAGCACCACGGCCGCCACCGGGCCCCAGCCCAGCAGCAGCGCCATGACGGCGCCGGGCAGGGCGTTGAGCGTGGCGTCGACCAGCCCGGCCGGGTACTGGGTCTTGAGGTTGCTGACCAGATCGCTGGCCGTGTACTCCAGGCCGAGCATCAACAACAGCAGAACGACGCCGATTTCGGCGCCGATCGCGACGAACTCCTCACTGGCCCCGAGCGGCAGCAGCCCGCCCTCGCCGAAGGCCAGCCCGGCGAGCAGATAGAGGGGGATGGGCGAGAACTGGAAGCGTCCGGCGAGTCGGCCCAGCAGTCCGAGGCTGAGGATGACCGCACCGAACTCGATCAGGAAGACGGCAGAAGAGTGCATCCGTCGGTCACTCCCGACCCAATATCGCCGCGGCGGCTTCCACGCCCTCGCGCGTGCCGATCACGATCAGGATGTCGCCGCCTGCCAGCCGGAAGTCCGGGGCCGGGGACGGGATGGCGTCCGCCCGGCGCAGCACGGCCACGATGGAGGTACCGGTCTCGGTGCGGGTCCGCGTCTCGCCCAGCACCCGCCCGTTCCAGTACGAGTACGGGGACAGCTCGATCCGCTCGGCGACCAGCCCCAGCTCGGTGGTGGACAGCAGGGTGGGGCTGTGGTGCGCGGGCATCAGCGCGCTGATGAGCGCCTCCGCCTCGCCCGGGGTGAGCCGGGTGGACAGGGCGCACTCGTCGGGATCGTCCCTCCGGTACGCGCTCAGCGTCCGTTCGCCGTCGCGGTGCGCGACCACCGACATCCGGCCCTGGTCCCGCGTCGTCAGATCGTAACGGACTCCAATGCCCGGCAACGGCGTACTGCTCAACCGCGGAACACCCACAGCCATCCCTTCGTTCGTGCGCGCCTTCGCGCAGGTCGCGCGGGTCGAAGTGTCGTCCGGCCACCGTAACAAATGGTAAAGAGTAAGTAATGGGGGAAAGTGCTCCGGGGCCCGGTGGAACAATCCGCGTTCGGGTGTCCGTACCCGGGAGACGCACGAGAAAGACGGTGATCATGATCGAGTGGCGGCAGCTCAGCGTCGGCATGAGGCCCGTTCCCGAACCCGTCGCCACCCCGGTCATCTGGTCCGCGGCCTTCGCCGGGGCGCTGCTGCTGGTGGCCGTCCTCAACTCGCTCGGCGGCCATGGGCGGCCGACGCTCGCCCTGATCGCGCTGTCGCTGTTCGCCGCCGTGCTCGGGCTGTGCGCGCGGTTCGTGGCGGCGCCGGGGACGGCCGTGCTGTGCTGGCTGTTCCTCAACGGCTTCGCCATCCCGCCCGCCGGCGTGCTGACCTGGGCGGGCGGCCGCGACGGCACCTGGCTCGCATGCCTGCTCGGCGCGACCGTCGTCGGCACGGCCTGCGCCCGCGTCGTCAACGCCCGGGCGGGCTACCGGCGCATCACGCCGGGCGACCACGGCTGATGGGGGCGTCGGAAGGGGGCCGGGCATCGCTGTTCCGCGAACCCCGGCGCGTGTTCCGCGAACCCTGGCGCGGAGGAACAATGGCACCATGACCGAGCGCAAGCCACCGGGCATCAGCTTCGAGACATGGGCCGACCGGCAGATCCGGGAGGCGGAGGAGCGCGGAGACTTCGCCGACCTGCCGGGCATCGGCAAGCCGCTCCCCCACCTGAACAGGCCGTATGACGAACTGTGGTGGGTCAAGGAGAAGATGAGCCGCGAGGGCCTGTCGTTCCTGCCCCCGACGCTCGTGCTGCGCAAGGAGGCGGAAGACGCGCTCGCGGCCGCCGCGGAGGCACCGTCGGAGCGGGCGGTACGGGAGATCATCGCGGACGTCAACGACAAGATCCGCGAAGCGATCCGGCGCCCTCCCCCGGGTCCGCCGCTCAATCTGGCGCCCTTCGACGCCGACGAGATCGTCCGGGAGTGGCGGGAGCGGCGGGAGCGGCAACCAGAAGACCAGGGCTGACCTGCACTGAGGGGTCCGGTGTGGCCGGGGCGCAGGCCCCGGCCACACCGGACCGCCCTGAGGAGGACTACTCCTCGTTGCCGTAAGGCCGGGTGATGATCTCCATGCCATGACCGGCCGGGTCCATGAAGTACAGCCCGCGGCCGCCGTAGTGGTGGTTGATCTCGCCCGGCTGCTTACCGTGCGGATCGGCGTAATACGTGATGCCCTGCTCCCGTATCCGCTGGAACGCCGCGTCGAATTCCTCGTCGGAGATGAGGAACGCGTAGTGCTGCATGGTGATCGACTCGGCGGGGATACTGGCGAAGTCCAGGGTGACCCCATTGCTGGTGGAGACCGGTATGAACGGACCCCAGGCGTCCCCCACCTCCAGGCCCAGAATATTGGCCAGGAATTCGGCGGATTCCCGGTTGTCCCGGGAGTGGACGATGGTGTGATTCAGCTCGACTGACACTGTGGAATGCCTCCAATTAAGGCAATCTCACGGGCACCTCCATGCCTCACCCAGCCGGTGACCGACACGCGATGCCGTATCTCCGATCCTAGGCGTCGTCCCGCTCACCCGTCGAGCCTCTTTGGACGGCCGCCACGCTGAAGATTCCGCCCTCCGCATCGCGGAGTGCCGCGACGCGGCCATAGGGGGTGTCGACCGGCGGGGACACGACGCTTCCGCCCAGCGCCACGGTGCGTTCGGCCACCTGGTCGACGTCCTCGACCCGGAAATAGGCATGCCAGCGGGGCCGCACATTCGGATCGGGGGCGGCCTCCAGTGCGCCGCCGCGCAGCCCGGCCACCGCCTTCCCGTCGATGTGCAGGACCACCCGGTCATACTCGAAGCGGACGTCGCACCGCTCCCGCGCCTGGGCGTCCCAGCCGAAGACATGGCCGTAGAAGAGCGCCGCGTCGAACGCGTCGCGCGTACGCAATTCCAGCCACACGGGGGCGCCCGGTCTGCGCTCGCCCCACCAGGCGGAGGTGAGGTCGCCCTCCCAGATGCCGAAGACGGCGCCGTCCGGATCGGCCGCCCAGGCCACCCGGCCGTTGCCGAATTCCAGCGGCCCGACCGCGACCGTGCCCCCGCGCTCCTGGACGCGCCAGGCCACCTCGTCCGCGCTGTCCGCAGCGAAGTACGTCGTCCAGGTGACGGGCAGCGTCACACCCACCGTCGGGGCCGACGCACCGATACCGACGGTCGGTACGCCATCGTCGGTGCAGGCGATGGTGTAACGGCCGTGCCCGTACCGCGTGGACCGGAACGTCCAGCCGAAGAGCTCTCCGTAGAAGGCGTGCGCGCGGTCCAGATCGGCTGCCATCAGGCTCACCCAGCAGGGTGCTCCCTGGACAGCGCGGAACCTCTCCCGCAAGCCGCTCACCTCACTCCGCTCACTCCGCATCCATCGCGACGCACGGCCATGCGCTTCTCTTGCGCGCGCAGCCCTCATCGCTCGCGCGTGACGCCCGATATCTTCACTTTCCTCCGATCTCCCGGTCCGCGCCACCGCACCGCTCATGAGGCGGGCCGGGCAGCGGCCGCGGCGCATCTGTGGTACATCACACCGGGACGCGTCTGCCAACGTGTGACGGACGACCCTCCGCGGCAGGGCAGTATTGCGCCCATGTCGAATCTCCGCTCGAACATCGTCACGTGGCTGGGCCGCAAGTACTTCACGAAGATTCAGAAGAACGGGTTCGATCTGTCCAAGATGTCGTTTCTTCCCGATGCCACGCTGGCACCGCTGAAGCGCGACGGACTCGACCCCGTGGCCGATCTCTCCAAAACCCGGGCAAAGGAGCCCATCAGCAAGATTTGGCTCCCTTTCGGGATCAACGGCTGGCTCGTCACCGGGTATGACGAGACCAAGGCGGTCCTCGGAAAGGCGAAGGGGTTCAGCTCCGACTTCACCAACCTGGCCGAGAAGAACATCGGCGTCGCCGAACAGCAGCATCCCGGCGGCCTCGGCTTCAGCGATCCACCGACGCATACGAGACTGCGGCGGCTGCTGACGCCCGAATTCACCATGCGGCGGCTCAGCAGGCTCACCCCGCGCATCCACGCCATCGTGGAGGAACGGCTGGACGAGATGGCCGCGGCCGACGGCCCGGTCGACCTGGTGGAGATGTTCGCGCTCCCCATTCCGGCCCTCGTCATCTGCGAACTGCTCGGCGTTCCGTACGAGGACCGCGACGACTTCCAGCGGTACAGCACGGCGCGGTTCGATCTGTTCGGCGGCGCGAACGCGTCCCTCGGCGCCATGTCGGACTCGCTGACGTATCTCCATGGAATCGTCCGCAAGCAGCGGGAATCACCGGGTGACGGGCTGCTCGGCATGCTGGTGAAGGAGCACGGCGACGAAATCGACGACCAGGAGCTGGCGGGGCTGGCCGACGGGGTGCTGACCGGCGGTCTGGAAACCACCGCGAGCATGCTGGCGCTGGGCACGCTCGTACTGCTCCAGGCACCCGAACAGTTCGCGGCGATACGCGACCAGGAAGATGTCGTCGACCGTTTCGTGGATGAGCTGCTGCGCTATCTCTCCGTCGTCCAGGTGGCGTTCCCGCGGTTCGCCCGCGAGGACATGGAGATAGCGGGCACGAAGATATCCGCGGGCGATCTGGTGCTGTGCTCGCTGAGCGGAGCGAATCGCGACGAGAAGCTGGGTCCGGACATGGAGCGGGTCGACCCGCACCGGCAGACGCCGTCTCACCTGGCCTTCGGTCACGGCATTCACCGCTGCATCGGCGCCGAACTGGCCAAGATGGAACTCCGGGCGGCCTATCCCGCGCTGGTCCGGCGATTCCCGGAGATGCGGCTGGCCGTGGATGCCGACAAGCTCAAGTTCCGGAAGCTGTCCATCGTTTACGGCGTCGACGCGCTGCCGGTGACGCTGCACTAGGCGAGCGCCGGAGGGGACACACCGGAGGGGTGGAGGGGCGGGGAGAGAAAGGGGCGAGGGAGCGGGAATCGCGGGGTGGATACGGGGAGATGGGGCCTGTCAGGTGGGGACCTGACGGGGCGGGATCTGCTGGGTGGGGGCCTGCTGGGTGGGGCCCTGCCGGGAGGGGTTTCTGCCGGGAGGGGATCTGCTGGGAGGGGATCCGTCAGAAGCGCTCGGTCAGTTGCTCGCGCCCGGCCGGCGGCTCGTACGCACGGGGCCAGAAGTCGGTGATGGTCTGGATCCTGCCGTCCGGAGCCGAGGTGAAGAAGCTGATGCCCTGCGTCTCCTCCTCCTCGTCGCTGAACCGGACCCAGGAGACCGCCTGGGTGGCGTCGGCGACCACGCGCTCGACCTCCAGGCTCCACTCGCCGAGCTGCTCGGCGTTGAAGCGGACCACGCCGTCCCGGCCGACCACCCGCTCCCGGGTCTGCGGAAGCTCGTAGCGGACGTCGTCGGCGAGGGTCGCGCCGAACGCCCTCCAGTCCCTGGCCTGGGCCGTAGCCCAATATGCCTCCACGGTCGCGGCTATGTCGCCCATCGTCGCCCCCTCCGTTACGGCCCATCTGTCCATGCCCGCCGGGAACGTTATCCACAGGCGCGAGGGGACGCCAGCGCGGATGTCGGGGTCCGGCGCAGAATGGGGTCATGACTGAGAGCACGGAGTCCATGCCGGACTGGGAAAAGCGGTTTCGGGCACCGCGAGTGGGGTTGCCGGAGTGGGCGGAGGACGCCCCGGACCGGTCGCTGTTCGTCTCGAACGCCACGGGCACATACGAGCTGTACGCATGGGACCGCGCGACCGGCGCGCAGCGGCAGGTGACGGACCGGCCGAACGGGACGACGGACGGGGTGCTGACCCCGGACGGCCGGTGGATCTGGTGGTTCTCGGATACCGATGGTGACGAGTTCGGGGTGTGGCTGCGCCAGCCCTTCGACGGCGGCAACGGGACAGGCGGCGACGGCGGCGAGTCCGGGGAGGCAGCGGGGGCGGACGAGCCCGCGGCGCCCGGTCTCGAACCCTCTTATCCGGCGGGTCTCGCGCTCGGCCGGGACGGCACGGCGGTCGTCGGGCGGTCCACGGACGAGGAGGGCTCGACGATCCATGTGGTGACGCCGGGGGCCGAGCCCCGGGAGATCTACCGCCACCGGGAGTCGGCCGGAGTGGGCGACCTGTCGCACGACGGGACGCTGATCGCGGTCGAGCACACCGAGCACGGCGACGCCATGCACTCGGCGATCCGGGTCGTCCGGCTGGACGGGACGGCGGTCGCGGAGTTGGACGACACCAAGGACGGCACCGAGGAGCTGGGCCTGTCCGTCATGGGCTTCGCACCGGTCGCCGGGGACACCCGGCTGCTGGTCGGGCACCAGCGGCGGGGCCGGTGGGAGCCGATGGTGTGGGATCCGCTGACCGGGGTGGAGACGGCCCTGGCCATCGATCTGCCGGGCGACGTCGGCGCGGACTGGTTCCCGGACGGCTCGGCGCTGCTGATCGCCCACGACCACCAGGCGCGCGGCGAGCTGTGGCGGTATGAGCTGGCCTCCGGTGAGCTGACCCGCGTCGAGACCCCGGCCGGGTCGATCGGGGGCGCCTCCGCGCGGCCGGACGGCACGATCGAGTTCCTGTGGTCCTCGGCGGAGCAGCCGCCGCAGGTGCGGTCGACGAGCGGGCGGACCGTGCTCGACCCGCCGGGGTTCAAGGCCCCCGTGTCGGTGCCGGTCGGCGACGCCTGGGTGGACGGACCGGGCGGGCGGGTGCACGCGCTGGTGCAGAAGCCCGAGGGCGAGGGCCCCTTCCCCACCGTCTTCGACATCCACGGCGGGCCGACCTGGCACGACAGCGACGCGTTCGCGGCGGGCCCGGCGGCCTGGGTCGACCACGGTTTCGCCGTCGTCCGGGTCAACTACCGCGGCTCGACCGGGTACGGGCGGGCGTGGACGGACGCGCTCAAGCACCGGGTCGGGCTGATCGAGCTGGAGGACATCGCGGCCGTCCGGGAGTGGGCGGTGGCCTCGGGGCTGGCCGACCCCGAGCGGCTGGTGCTGTCCGGCGGCTCCTGGGGCGGCTATCTGACGCTCCTGGGCCTGGGCACCCAGCCCGAGGCCTGGGCGCTGGGCCTGGCCGCGGTTCCGGTCGCGGACTATGTGACGGCCTACCACGACGAGATGGAGGCCCTGAAGGCGATGGACCGCACGCTCCTCGGGGGCACCCCGGAGGAGGTGCCGGAGCGCTTCGAGGCGTCCTCCCCGCTGACCTACGTGGACCAGGTGCGGGCGCCGGTCTACATCTCGGCCGGGGTGAACGACCCGCGCTGTCCGATACGGCAGATCGACAACTATGTGGAGCGGCTACAGCAGCGCGGCGCCCCGCACGAGGTGTACCGCTACGACGCGGGGCACGGCTCGCTCGTGGTCGAGGAGCGGATCAAGCAGTTGCGCTTGGAGATCGATTTCGCTCAGCGTCATCTGAGTCTTCCGGGTCCGGGGCGCGGTCCGGCCGCGGACCGGACGGAGGAGCCGCAGGCCCGTCCGGAGTGAGGCCCAGCGCGAGGTCGCGGGCGGCCTCGACCTCGCGCCGGAAGAGCCGGAACCACATGAAGACCACGAAGCCCGCGAAGACGAACCACTCACCGGTGTAGCCGAGGTTCTGGAACGCCTTGAGGTCCAGCCCGGTGCCCTCCGCCACGACGGGGGGCACCGGCCGCAGGGCCCCGGGCGCCTGGGAGGAGGTGATCCACGCGTCGTACACCGAGTACGGCACCAGGTTGACCAGCGAGGCATCGCTGATCATGCCCAGCTGACCGCGCGGCAGGGCGCCGCTCGCGGTCACCCCGCCGCTGCCCTCGTGCTCGGTCGCCTGGAGCGCCCCGGTGACCGTCACCCGGCCGGTCGGCGGCGCGGGCACCTTGGCCGTGTCGGCCTTGGAGGAGGCGTCCCCGGGCAGCCAGCCGCGGACGACGGGCAGCGCCTTGCCCCCGTCGGTGCGCAGCAGCGTCAGTACGTAGAAGCCGGTCCGGTCGCCGAGCCGCCGGTCGGGAACGAGGAGTTGGTGTTCGGTGTCATACCGGCCGGTGGCGGTCGCCCGCCGTCCTGAGGTCTCCGTGGTGACCGGCAGCAGGTCGCGCAGCGGCTTCGCCGCGGCCTTCTCGGCGCCGGACGCATCCTCCTGCTGCTGCTCGTGCGTGTCGATGCGCATCTCGAAGCGGCTGAGCTGCCAGCTGCCCATGAAGAGGCAGAACGGGATCGCCAGCACGGTGAACACGTTGATCACCCACCAGCGGGGTGTCAGCAGAAACCGATACACACCCCCACGGTACGGGCCCCGCGGCGGGCCCCCGGCGGCGGGCCCCGGCATCACGCCGCCGCGAGGACAGGGACGGGCACCGGCACAGGCACCGGCACGAGGGCCCGGACGGCGCCGGGAAGAGGGCCGGGGAGAGGCCCCGCGAGGGGGCTCAGGAGGAGGCCAGCAGGCCGGTGCCGTAGACCGTCCCCGCGCAGGCACCGTTCAGGGTCACGCTGCCGACCGCGGGCTCGCCCGCCTCCGGCGTATAGCTGACCTGGACGCTCGCGGCAGGCTGCTCGCCACCGCCGCCGCCCGGGGAGCCGCTCGGGTCGCCCGAGCCGGGCTGGTCCGCCGGGCCACCGGCATCCGGGGTGGGGCTGGCGGTCGGCGTGTCGTCGCCGGAGCTGGGGCATCCGCTGGTGCCGCCGCCCGACGCCGGGATCCATGCGAACCGGACCTCGTACGCCTGGCCCGGCTGGAGGATCAGCGTGCCCGGCTCGGTGGCCGGGTCGGGCAGCCCGCCGGCCGCGTCCCCCGCCGTGTGATCGACGAAGAAGACCTTCCCGGGGTCCGCCGAGCCCTGCGCGGCCACGCCGAACCTGCCGTCGCCCTCGACCATGCAGGCCTGACCGGAGGTGTTCACGACGCGGAACGAGCCGTAGATCCGGCCCTCGGCGTCCGCCGCTCCGGCCGACCCGCCATTGCCGCCGAGCTGGGTGCGGGAGCAGGTGGGCGAGGTGGCGTTCAGCGTGCTGGAGGGGTCCGGGGCGGTGCCGCCCGAGTCGCCGCCCTGAGCGCCCTTGGACGGCTTGTCCTCGTCCTTCTTGCCGTCCTTGCCCTTGTCGCCGTGGTCATCCGTCCGGGCCGTGTCGGAGGGCCCGTCGGGGTCCTTGCCGCCGCTGCCCTCGCCGCGCCCGCTGCTGTCGCCCCCCTGAGGGGTGCGGTGGCTGCTGGCCGCGTTGGCCGGGCGGTCGTTCGAGGCGTTGCTCGCGGAGGTGACGTGCACCAGGGCAGGCAGCGCGGCACCGCCGAGCACCACCGCCGCCACGGCCCCGACCAGGGCCTGGCGGCGCCGCGCCCGGCGGGCGGGCACGGCGCGCCGCAGATACTCCAGGGAGTGCGGGGGCGGCTCCAGGTCGTCCACCGCGTGGTGCAGCATCCGCCGTAGCGCCTGCTCGTCCATGTCACCCGCGCCGCGTATGTCCCCCGCGTCGTCCGCGCCGGTGCCGTCCGGACCCGTGCCGTCCGCGGCCGCGCCGTCCGGCGCCGCTCCGTCCGGACCCGCGCCGTCGGGAGCGGCCTCCAGCGGCTCCCGGTCGCCCCTGCGGTCGGGGTCCTCCGGGACCGGCGTGTCGTTCTCGTGGTTCATGCGGGAGCCTCCATGGCGACGCGGAGCGCCGCGATGCCGCGCGAGCCGTACGCCTTGACCGAGCCGAGCGATATGCCCAGCGCCTCGGCCACCTGGGCCTCGGTCATGTCGGCGAAGTAGCGCAGCACGAGGACCTCGCGCTGGCGGCGCTGGAGGCCCTTCATCGCCTTGATCAATTGGTCGCGCTCCAGCTGGTCGTACGCGCCTTCCTCGGCACTGGCCATGTCGGGCATCGGCTTGGAGAGCAGCTTCAGCCCCAGGATGCGGCGGCGCAGCGCCGAGCGGGAGAGGTTGACGACCGTCTGCCGCAGATAGGCGAGGGTCTTCTCCGGGTCGCGGACTCTTTTGCGCGCCGAGTGCACGCGGATGAACGCCTCCTGCACCACGTCCTCGCAGGACGCGGTGTCGTCGAGGAGGAGCGCCGCGAGCCCGAGCAGCGACCGGTAGTGGGCGCGGTAGGTCTCGGTGAGGTGATCGACTGTGGTCCCCGCTGCCATCGCCATCGCGTCGTCAGCGTCCTCGCGCCCTGTCGCGAGGGGTGCAGGGCGGGCGGTCGACCATGGCGCGATCACCGGCATGCCGCCTGATGTGCGCGGACGCGGGGGCCGCACTGCCGCGCCGCCGCGCCCTGGAACCGTTGCGATGCCGAATACCTCTGCCACGTCTGTTGGACACGCTGTCCCCCGTCAGGGTTGTACGCGCGAGGCACCGCTTTTGACGCTGCACCAGATCCCCCCATGCGCCCCAACTCTCCCCAATGCCCAGTTTTCACAGCGCCCACGGGTGGGCGACCAGAAAGACGCTCCCCGCTCGCTGCCGGTTGCAGCAAGCGGGGAGCGGTTCGTCGGACGGGTCGTCGGCCCGGACCAACTGGTCCAGGCCATTGACCGGATCACAGGATATTCACATTATCCGGGGCGTGCACCTCCTACGGTGCACTATCCGCGGGGCACTACGCGGCGGTCAGCTCCGCCGCGATGACCTCCCCGATCTGCGCGGTGTTGAGCGCCGCGCCCTTGCGGAGGTTGTCGCCGCACACGAAGAGTTCGAGCGCCTTCGGGTCGTCCAGCGAGCGCCGCACCCGGCCGACCCACGTCGGATCGGTGCCCACGACATCGGCGGGCGTCGGGAACTCGCCCTCCGCCGGGTTGTCGCACAGCACCACACCCGGCGCACCGGCCAGGATCTCGTGGGCCGCCTCCACCGTCACCTCGTTCTCGAACCGCGCGTGCACGGCCAGCGAGTGCGTGGTGATCACGGGCACGCGCACACAGGTCGCGGTGACCCGCAGGTCCGGCAGCCCCAGGATCTTGCGGGACTCGTTCCGTACCTTCAGCTCCTCCGAGGACCAGCCGTCCTCCTTGAGCGAGCCCGCGAACGGCACCACGTTGAGCGCCATCGGCGCCGGGAACGGCCCGGTCTCGCCGACCGCCCGCCGTACGTCGCCCGGGTGCGTACCCAGCTCCGTACCGGCCACCAGCGCGATCTGCTCGCGCAGGGCGTCGATGCCCTCCTTGCCCGCGCCGGAGACCGCCTGGTACGAGGAGACGATCAGCTCGCTCAGCCCGAACTCGGCGTGCAGCGCGCCCATCGCGACGATCATCGACAGCGTGGTGCAGTTCGGGTTGGCGATGATGCCGCGCGGCCGGACGCGCGCCGCGTGCGCGTTCACCTCGGGCACGACCAGCGGCACTTCCGGGTCCATCCGGAAGGCGCCGGAGTTGTCCACGACGACCGCGCCCTTGCTCGCCGCGACCGGCGCCCACTGGGCCGAGACCTCGTCCGGGACGTCGAACATCGCGACGTCGACGCCCTCGAAGGCCCCCTCGCCCAGCGCCACGACCTCGACCTGCTCGCCCCGGACGGTCAGCTTCCGTCCGGCCGAGCGCGGGGAGGCGATCAGCCGGATCTCGCCCCACACGTCGGCCCGCTCGGACAGGATCGAGAGCATGACAGTGCCGACGGCACCGGTCGCGCCGACGACGGCAAGCGTCGGCTTCCGGCCACCGGCGCCGCCGGCCCGGGTCATCGGCCGGTCCCTCCGTACACGACGGCCTCGACGCTGTCGCTGTCCAGCCCGAACGCGCTGTGCACGGCGCGGACCGCGTCCTTCACGTCGTCGGCGCGGGTGACGACCGAGATGCGGATCTCGGAGGTCGAGATCAGCTCGATGTTGACCCCGGCGTTCGACAGCGCCTCGAAGAAGGTCGCGGTCACGCCCGGGTTGGTCCGCATCCCGGCGCCGATCAGCGAGATCTTGGCGATCTGGTCGTCGTAGCGCAGCGAGTCGAAGCCGATCTGCGGCTTCGCCTTGGTCAGCGCCTCCATCGCCCGGTGACCGTCCGTCTTGGGCAGCGTGACGGAGATGTCGGTCAGCCCGGTCGACGCGGCGGAGACGTTCTGCACCACCATGTCGATGTTGATCTCGGCGTCCGAGATCGTGCGGAAGATGGCCGCGGCCTCACCCGGCTTGTCCGGCACCCCGACGACCGTGACCTTGGCCTCGGACGTGTCGTGTGCGACCCCGGAGATGATCGCCTGCTCCATGCCTTCTTCTCCTTCTCCCGCTTCCTGCCGATTGCGCACCCAGGTGCCCTGATGGCCGGAGAACGATGACCGTACGTGGATGGGGATGTTGTAGCGGCGCGCGTACTCCACGCAGCGCAGATGCAGCACCTTGGAGCCGCTCGCGGCCAGCTCCAGCATGTCCTCGTACGGGATTTCGTTGATCTTGCGAGCCTTCTTCACCACGCGCGGGTCGGAGGTGAACACTCCGTCCACGTCGGTGTAGATCTCGCACACCTCGGCCTCCAGGGCCGCCGCCAGGGCCACCGCGGTGGTGTCCGAGCCGCCCCGGCCGAGGGTGGTGATGTCCTTGCTCTCCTGGGACACGCCCTGGAAGCCCGCGACGATCGCGACGGCGCCCAGTTCGAGCGCATCGCGGATGCGCCCCGGCGTGACATCGATGATCCGCGCTTTGTTGTGGACCGCGTCGGTGATGACTCCTGCCTGGCTGCCGGTGAACGACAGCGCCTCGTGACCGAGGTCTTTGATCGCCATGGCCAGCAACGCCATGGAGATTCGCTCTCCCGCGGTCAGCAGCATGTCGAACTCGCGCCCAGTAGGAATCGGGGATACCTGCTCGGCGAGATCGATCAGCTCGTCCGTCGTGTCGCCCATCGCGGAAACCACGACGACCACCTGGTGGCCGTTCTTCTTGGCTTCGACGATTCGCTTGGCGACCCGCTTGATGCCCTCGGCATCGGCAACGGAGGAGCCTCCGTACTTCTGCACGACAAGGCCCACGTGCGCTCCTCGCAGATCTCAATAATGCGGTCGGCTCAGTCTAGCGAGCGGCCGGAAAGTGCCCTCCCAATATCAGATAGCGAGACACACGCCTCACCAACCGACCAGGACGGACCAGACGGACCCGGGCGGACCAGGGGGATCATGCGGCACAACGTCCCCGTACCGCGGATACTCCCGGCATCCCGTACCACTCGTTCAGCGACGAACCCTGCCCGCTTCCGGGCGAAGCACACGGGAACGTAACCCAGCTCACAGGGCGCACGGGTGCCCTGCGGGCCTCCGGGTCGGCTCTCAGGGGCGCAGGGAGCGCAGCCCCAGCGGCTCCGCGATCTCCGCCGCCATGACCCGGCCGGCCTCCTCCGCCAGCGCCTCGTCACCGCCCGCGTTACTGTCCGTGTCCAGCCCGTCCAGCTCGTCCAGCGGGCTGTCCAGCCGTACGTGCGCGACGAGCGACTGGAGCGCGCGCAGGGCGGCGGAAGCGGTCGTACCCCAGTTGGAGAGGTACGAGAACTGCCACCACCACAGCGCCTCGTTGATCCGGCCCTCGCGGTAGTGCGCCATGCCGTGCCGCAGATCCGTGATGATCAGGGCGAGGTCGTCGGAGATGCGGCAGGGGACGGGCTCACTGCGCGGTACGTACGGGTCGAACACCTCCGAGTAGACGTCCACCGGCTCCAGCAGCCGGGCGAACCGTTCCCGCAGCTCGTCGACGTCCGGCTCAGGGCCGGCGTCCGGCTCGTACCGCTCGTCCGGTACGAAGTCCTCGTGGGCGCCGAGCCGCCCGCCGGCGAGGATCAGCTGGGAGAGCTCGAGCAGCAGGAACGGCACGGCGCTGTTCGGTTCGTCGCCCTTGGCGACCTCGGTGACCGCGACGATGAAACTCTCGATCTGATCGGCGATCTGGACCGAGAAGTCGTCCGGGTCCGGGTGGGCGTCGTGCAACGTAGCGTCAGACATCGAGAAGTCTTCTCCCTTCGAAGGCACGACCCAGCGTGACCTCGTCGGCATACTCCAGGTCCCCCCCGACGGGAAGACCACTGGCCAGGCGCGTGACCTTCAGCCCCATGGGCTTGATCATGCGCGCGAGGTACGTGGCGGTGGCTTCACCCTCCAGATTCGGATCGGTGGCCAGGATCAGCTCCGTGACCGTACCGTCCGCGAGCCGGGCCAGCAGCTCCCTGATCCGCAGATCGTCCGGGCCCACGCCCTCGATGGGGCTGATCGCCCCGCCGAGCACGTGATAGCGGCCGCGGAACTCGCGGGTCCGCTCGATCGCGACAACGTCCTTCGGCTCCTCGACCACGCAGATGACCGCGGGGTCGCGGCGCGGGTCCTGGCAGACCCGGCACTGCTCGGCCTCGGCGACGTTCCCGCACACCGCGCAGAACCGCACCTTCTCCTTGACCTCGGTCAGCGCGTGAGCGAGGCGGCGGACGTCGGTGGGCTCGGACTGGAGGATGTGGAAGGCGATCCGCTGCGCGCTCTTGGGACCGACGCCGGGCAGCCTGCCCAACTCGTCGATGAGGTCCTGGACCACGCCCTCGTACACGCCTGCATCCAATCTCGCGCCGCCGCGCGGTGGCTGTACTTCATCTGAATATTCGGTTGCGCCGCTCGAAACGGGACACAGGACCCGTCGAACGGTCTTCAGTCTCGGGCCTGCGGCCTCAGAAAGGCAGCCCCGGCATCCCACCCAGCCCCTGCGCCAGCGGGCCGAGCTTCGTCTGCTGAAGCTCCTGCGCCGCGTGGTTCGCGTCGCGGACGGCCGCGACGACCAGGTCCGCGAGGGTCTCGGTGTCCTCCGGGTCCACCGCCTTCGGGTCGATCACCAGACCCTGAAGCTCACCGGCACCGGTCACGGTCGCCTTCACCAGCCCACCACCCGAGGACCCCTCGACAGGGGTACGGGCCAGCTCCTCCTGGGCCGCGGCGAGGTCCTGCTGCATCTTCTGCGCCTGCTGCAACAACTGCTGCATGTCAGGCTGGCCACCACCGGGAATCACGAGTTCGCTCCTGGCTGTCGACTGCGGTTCTCTTCGATAGCCCGAGCCTACGTGCTCCCACGGCGCCTTGCCCTACGCCGTACGGAGGAGACGGCCGCGCCCGGCACCGGGCCCGCCCCCTACGCCGTACGGCCTACGTGCTCTCCTCGCTTTGCCCGCTCTGCCCGCTCTGCTCGCTCTACTCGTTCGCGATCTCTTCGATGACCGTGGCGCCCAGCTCGCGCACGATCAGGTCGTGCCCGCTCAGCGCGGTCTCGTCCAGATCCGGGTCGTCCTCGGCCGGCATGTCGTCCTCCGGCGAGATGGGCGGAGGCTCGGGCTCCCGGTACGCGGACGCCTCGGGAGGCGGCCCCGCGTCGGCGGGCGCGGGAGCCGGGGCCGACGGGCCCGGGGCCGAGGGTGCGGGGGCGGACGGGGGCGCGGGGGCGGGCTGTCGGGGCGGGGCGGGCTGGCCGCCGCCCCCGCCGAAGCCGCCGCCTGCGTTTCCGCCGAAGCCGCCGCCTGCGTTCCCGCCGCCTCCGCCGAAGCCGCCGGGACCGCCGGAGGCTCCCGGCCCCGGCCCGCCGGGCCCGCCGCCCGGACCAGCCGGCCCGCCCTGTCCTCCAGAAGGATCGACGATCGCCTCGATGCGCCACTGCACGCCGATCGCGTCGTTGAGGGCCTGCCGCAGGACGTCCTCGCTGCCGCCGTTGGCGAAGCTGTCACGGGCGCCCGCGTTGGGGAACCCGATCTGGAGGGTCGTGCCGTCGAACCCGGAGACCGTGGCGTTCTGGCTCAGCAGGATCCACGTGAAACGGCGGCGGTTCTTGACCGCCTCCAGGATGTCCGGCCACATCTGCCGCACCTGCATGGCGCCCTGCGCCATGCCCGGAGTCGGCTGCGGCTGGCCGGGCCCACCAGCCGGACGCCCCTGCCCGGCCCCCTGTCCGGCCCCGGGCGCAGGTCCGGCCCCGGCCCCGGGCGCGGACCCAGCTCCGGACCCAGCTCCGGGCGCGGGCGTAGTAGCCACGGACCCCGGCGCGGAGGCCGTGGGCCAGGCCCCCGGCCGCTGCCCCCCGCCCGCCGCGGGCGAACCGCCGGGCTGCTGCCCACCGCCGCCCGCACCGGGCTGCGCACTCGTCGGCCAGGCCCCGGGCCGCTGCCCGCCGCCCTGCGGCGCCTGCCCGGACGCACCGCCGCCGCCTCCACCTGCCGAAGGCCAGGCGCCTGGCCGCCGCGCACCGCTGTCCGCACCGCCACTGTCCGCACTGCCGGCGTCCGTACTACCGCTGCCCGCACCGCCTCCGCCTCCGGCCGGACCGCCGCCCGCCGCGGGCTGCGCACCTCCGGGCCAGGCGCCCGGCCGCTGGCCGCCGCCCTCACTTCCCGCACCCCCGCCGGAAGCGTCGTACCCAGGCGCCGGTCCACCAGCGCCACCTGCCGTCTCGTCCTGCCCGCCGGTCTGCCCCCCAGGAGCCTCGGGGGCCCCGGGCGCGCCCCCGCCCGGCCCACGGCCGCCGGCCATCGCCGCGCGGGCGGCCGCCGGACCGGAGGGCCCGGCCGGGACGTGGGCGTCGGGCCCCGGTACGTACCCCACGGCAGGCCCGGACCCACCGCCGACGCCGCCACCACCGCCGCCGACGCCACCGCCCAGGCCGCCCGCCAGGGCACCCCGCTCCAGCCGCTCCAGACGCGACTGCACCGACCGCTCGTCGTCGAAGGCGGCGGGCAGCAGCACCCGCGCGCAGATCAGCTCCAACTGCAACCGCGGCGAGGTGGCGCCGCGCATCTCCGTCAGCCCCTCGTTGACCAGATCGGCCGCCCGGCTCAGCTCGGCCCCGCCGAAGACCGACGCCTGCGCCTGCATCCGCTCGACCACATCGGCCGGGGCGTCGATGAGCCCCTTGTCCGCCGCGTCCGGCACGGCGGCGAGGATCACCAGGTCACGCAGCCGCTCCAGCAGGTCGGCGACGAAGCGCCGGGGGTCGTTGCCGCCCTCGATCACCCGGTTCACGACCTCGAAGGCCGCCGCGCCGTCGGTCGCCGCGAACGCGTCCACGATCGCGTCGAGCAGCGAGCCGTCCGTATAACCGAGCAGCGAGGTGGCCATGGCGTACGTCACGCCGTCCTCGCTCGCGCCCGCGAGCAGCTGGTCCATGACCGACATCGAGTCCCGGACGGACCCGGCGCCCGCCCGCACCACCAGCGGCAGCACCCCGTCCTCGACCGGGATCTCCTCGCGCCCGCAGACCTCGCCCAGATAGTCGCGGAGCGTCCCCGGCGGCACCAGCCGGAACGGATAGTGGTGCGTACGCGACCGGATGGTGCCGATGACCTTCTCCGGCTCGGTGGTCGCGAAGATGAACTTCAGATGCTCCGGCGGCTCCTCGACCACCTTCAGCAGGGCGTTGAACCCCGCCGAGGTGACCATGTGGGCCTCGTCGATGATGTAGATCTTGTAACGACTCGACGCGGGCCCGAAGAACGCCTTCTCCCTCAGCTCCCGCGCGTCGTCCACACCACCGTGCGACGCGGCGTCGATCTCGATCACATCGATCGACCCGGGCCCGTTCCGCGCGAGGTCCTGGCAGGACTGGCACTCCCCGCACGGCGCCGGAGTGGGGCCCTTCTCACAGTTCAGACAGCGGGCCAGGATGCGCGCACTGGTCGTCTTGCCACAGCCGCGCGGACCACTGAACAGATACGCGTGGTTGACCCGGTTGTTGCGCAGCGCCTGCTGCAACGGATCGGTGACATGCTCCTGCCCGATGACCTCCGCGAAGGTCTCGGGGCGGTAGCGGCGGTACAGCGCGAGGGACGACACGCTTACGACGATATCGGGGCCCACCGACATCCGGACGCCGCCCGGTGCCCCGCCCCACACGTCCCCCACAACGCAAGGGCCCCCCACGCACCCGCCAGAGCCCACTTACCCTTGCTGCCTTCCGGCCCTGGGGGAGTTCGGTGAGATAGCGCCACGTGAGGGGCTGGCCCCCACCCTAGCGGATAGACCGGGGTGGGAACGAGTTCGCGAGCACTCCCGATCGTCTTGTAGAGTCTCCAGCGGAGGATTCGCCTAGAGGCCTAGGGCGCACGCTTGGAAAGCGTGTTGGGGGCAACCCCTCACGAGTTCGAATCTCGTATCCTCCGCCAGTGCCTTCACCGGGCACGATGTCGAAGGGCCCCACCGCTCGCGGTGGGGCCCTTCGGCGTTCGTGGTCTCATTTTTGGTCTCGTTAAGCCCGGGTAGCCCAGATCACCATGCTCTATCGCCTGGCGTTGGAGAACTCGCGCCGCGCTCGAACCACTGAGCTACGGTGCGACGCCCGTACCGTCGCACCGGTTGCACCCCACCGTGAACACCTTGCCGCCCGGCTCCAGGAAGACGGTCGCGGGCAGGCCGCGGCGCTTCTTGCAGCCACAAGCTTCAGCCGGTTGCGGGGCGGGGGCCCGGAGCTGATCCACGAGTTCCACGAGATCGACCTTCTCGGGGTTCACCCATTGCTCCATGGCGACCACCTCCTGTGACGATGGTACGAGCGCGACACATGGTCGCTCAGCGCTTCGTCAGTTCAGACCGTCCCCCGACCGGTCCGCAGCCGTGGCGGGACAGGATGGTCGGCACGCCCACAGCTCTGATGGGCGTTCAGCGTCAGCGGGTCTGACAGCGCGGCCGGGTCGTTCATCGGCCACGCTCCAAGCGCCTGTGGCGGGCGAGGAGGCTGCCGTCGAACGGGTCGCGCTGCTGCGGAAAGGTGGGCGCACAGTCGGGGCAGGCGTAGACCGTGCCCCCACCGGCGCTCGCGCCGTGCCCGATCGCGACCACGACCGGCTGCCCGGTGGTCTCCTGACAACGGGCGCAGACCTGGACGCTCACCGGGCCGTCGCCCCCTCGGCGGGCTCAGCGGAAACCACCCGCACCAGCGCCTCGCGGAGCCGGGCCGCGTCGGTCAGGTACCGGTCCGGCCCCACCGGGACGCGCCAGTGCAGGCGCGGACCATCCCTCCAGTCGACAGGCGGAACGCCGACGTACGTGACCTCGGCGCCGTGCGCACCGAGCGTCTGTACCTGCTGCATTCCTCGCCAACACTGGGCATGGCCCGCCGGGATGAGCCAGTACATCAATCCGTAGTCGGCGATGACGGCACCGGACTCATCACCGAGTAACTCCAGCACCCGTTCACCGATCTCACCGGGGCGCGCAAGACGTCCCAGTACGGACCGACCTTGACCATCTCGACGTCGCTACCGCGCGGCGGCGTCCATGGACTGGGTGTTCTCGGTTGCGTCTGCACGCGGTCTCCCGGCGTCATCGGTGAGCAGGTGATGACCGACCGTAAGAGCGCCGGGAGCGGGGTAGGGGCAGGATTCCTGCCCCTCGAACATTCAGGCGGCCAATACCCCGATCTTCACGGCGAGTTCGGCAGCACGACGGCGACGCACCGGGGACTTCGACTCGGTCTCTTCCAAGATGATGCGGCGGGCGTAGCCGTTGTAGCGGATCGTCTCCGGCGCAGCCTCGTACGCCGTGTCCAACGTCGCCAGAGCGGCCTCCGGCTGCCCGTCCAACTGGTAGCCCCTGGCCTCCTCGATCCGGTGCCGGGCTCGCCGCGGCCGCGACGGAATCGTCTTGGCATCCGCCTTCGCGGCCTGTCGTACGGATTCCCCGCCCGCGTGCAGCTCGACGGCGACCGTGACCGCGTGTGCGCCCATGACGGCCCGGGAGAACGACGTCGCCGGGTGGAAGTAGTCGGCGGGCAGCCGCTTGGCCGTCTTGCGGGCGGTGTCCCAGTAGCGCCAGGCGGTGCCGGTGTCCCCGCGGCGGGCTGCGGTGTATCCGGCCTCGAACTGTAGGGCCCCGGCGATGGCGCGTACGTCGTCCGACGCGTCGGACAGCAGCGGGGTCAGGTAGCGCAGCGTTTTGAGGGTGACCGCGTCGGCCGCATCGAAATGGGCGGGCCCGCTGTCGCGGTGGGCCTGGGCAGTGAGCCAGGCGGCGACGCCGATTGCGTGCGGGTCCCCGCTCTCCTGGGCAGCAACCATGCCGCGCTCGGCCACGCGCCACAGCAGGGCGGAGTCGGGCTGATAGGCGATGAAGAACTGGCTGAGGCCGTAGACCTCCGCGAGCACAGCCTGCGCCGCTCGCCGCTCGGGGGCACGGTCTGCCTGATGGACGGCGAGTTGCGCATCCCGGATGAGGCCCGGCAGGAGCCCGCCGATCACTTCGCGGTGGTTGGGCGCGGAATGGCGCGCGGACCAGGCACTCGCGAGGCGAGCGCTCAGGTGCGCGGCCGAAGGCGCCTCGCGGTCGGTGGCGAAGAGGAACGCGTCGATCGCGTCTCGTACGGCCGGCAGCTTGGCATGGCCGGGACCGATGAACAGGTCGACGGGCATGGTCTGATCGCCCGTAAGTTCACCGAGGTTGCGAACCCGCAGCACCTCAGCGACGCGCAAGATCATGGGCAGTCCTGGTGTGTGAAGCGTGCCGTTCTCCACCTGCTTCACCCAACTCGGGGACTTACCGAGCAGACCGGCGAGGACGGTACGGCTCATGCCTCGACGTGTGCGGAGAACCTGCATGCGCTGGCCGAAGACCAACGGGTGGTCCATCGGGTCCGGAGTGACATCAGATGGCATGGCCTTGCCCCTCTCTGTCCAGCTCGTCACCGCCAGGGTATGGGGCAAGGCCCTTGTCGTGTGAGGCCGTTCACTCCCGGTCCGGACGAAAGCCCCTTCGGTCGGCCGGAAGGCAGCGAGGGGACACAGCCCAGTACACGCCCGCGGTTCCTTCGACCTCGACGACCTCCATGCCCGGCTCACCGGCATCGGCTGGCTAGTCGACGCCGCATTCACCGCAGACGGCCTCGATGAAGAGGCAACCACCGAGCTGCGCAGGCGGGCACAGTCGTGGGCAGAAGACATCGCAGAGCGACTCCACAAGCTGGAAGTCGATAACGAAATCTGCGTCACCCAGCCCCTAGCGCTCCATTGCCGCACCTGACAGGGAGAGGCCGAGGCAGCGGGCGTGGGAGGTGCGTAAGAATGGGCGCATGGCTGAGGGTGGGGACTTCTGGCACGGTCTCGCGGGACGCATCGCGCACTTCGACCGAGAGGCGGCCGCGCAGGCCGCCGACAGGGCGGAGCAGGAGAGGCAGCGGGTACTTGAGGAATTCCCGCTGGAGAGCTGGCCCGAACTGCGGTTGGATCGGTATGCGCTGGGACCGGCGGCCTACGGGGGCCCGCGGCACTCCTTCTGCCGCCTCCTGGAGTACGGCACCAACGCCTTCGGCAGTATCCGCGGCGGCAGCGCGGCCAAGCACATCGTGTTTCAGCACCGGACAGGTGAGTGGCGGGTTGTGCCCAGTGCCCTGCGTGGGCTCAGCGTGGGCGAAGCGTGGGCCGAGGTCCGCGCCGAGTTCGTGACCGCCTTCGCGGCGGCGGCCGACGGGGATTACGAGCGCATCGACGATTTGGAGTCGCTTTCGTACGGGCAGGCGCTGACCACCAAATCCCTGGCGGTCTACTTTCCCGACGACTTCCTGCCGATCTTCTCCGCCTCGCACGTCCGCCACTTCACCGCGCTGCTGGGCGGCCGACCGCACCAGTACTCCTCGGGCGTACGAACCTGGCGAGCCAACCGTGAGCTTCTGGGCCTCGTACGGAAGACGCAGGAGTTCGAGGGGTGGCGCCCGCATGAGGTGATGGCGTTCCTCTACGCCTTCCACGATCCGCGGCCGAAGGACCGAGTGATCTGGAAGATCGCGCCGGGGGAGCGGGCCGCCCTCTGGGACGACTGCTTCTCGAACCGTCGCATCCGGATCGGCTGGGACGAGGTCGGCAGCCTCGGCCAGTACGAGAGCGACCAGGAGCTCAAGGAAACACTGGACCAGTACTGGCCGCGCAGTACCGGCGGGAATCTGCGGCTCGCTCGGCAGATGCTCGCCTTCCGCGACCTGGAGCCCGGCGATTTGATCGTTGCCAACCGAGGCAAATCGGAGGTGCTGGCCGTGGGCACCGTCACCGATGGCTACTCCTACGACCCGGACGTGAAGAAGTACCGGCACACCGTGGGAGTGGACTGGGACACGTCGTACGCCCAGCTCTTCGACTCGCCGCGACACGCCTGGCAGCAGACCCTCGTCAAGGTTTCCGCCACCCTGTGGCAGGAGATCCGACATGGCCGCAAGACGGCACTCGCCGAAGCCGCCGAGCCGGTGGGCGGGACCGACACCGAGCTACCCGATTCCGTACGCGAGGTGCAAAGTCTGCTCGACCACAAGGGGCAGGTCGTGTTGCAGGGGCCGCCGGGCACCGGAAAGACCCGGCTGGCGCTCAGCGTCGCGCTCGCGATAGCGGGTCGGGGAGATCAGATCGAGGCACCGCCGGAGGAACGCGCGGCGGCGCTGGCAGAGTTGTCGAAGGTGCCCGACGACGCCAAGGCCGCACGCCTCACCATGGCGACCTTCCACCCGTCCTACGGGTACGAGGATTTCGTCGAGGGGTTCAAGCCGGACCTAGCGGCGACTGGGGCCGGGCTCAATCTGACGATGACGGACGGACTGTTCCGCCGGGTCTGCGCAGCGGCTGAAGAGGCACCCGACGAAACCTTCCTGATCGTCGTGGACGAGATCAACCGCGGTGACCTGCCGCGCATTCTCGGCGAGTTGATCACCCTTCTGGAGCTCGACAAACGCGGCTCCGTCTACGTCACCTTGCCCACCAGCGGCCGACAGCAGACCGTGCCGAAGAACGTACGCATCATCGGGACCATGAACTCCGCCGACCGCAGCGTGGGGCACATCGACGCCGCGATCCGGCGCAGGTTCGCCTTCCTCGACGTACCACCGGATCTCGACGTTCTGGATGGCGAGGTCGGAGGACTCGGCCTGGCGGACTTCCTGGAGGGCCTGAACGCCAAGCTCGACCAGTCCTTCGGGCCGGATCACCTCCTCGGCCAGGCCTATCTGCTGGCCGACGACCGGCCGCTCGCAACCGCCGAACAGCTCTCCCACGCCTTCCACCACGAGATCGTGCCGCTCGTGGCCGACTACTGCTTGGGCCAGCCCGACCTGCTGAGGAGCGTGCTGGGCAAACTGGTGGACGACAGGACCGGTCGGGTGGTGCAGACCAACCCGCAGGATCTGCCTGGAATGCTGGCCGACGAGTTCGCGAGTACCTCATCCGCGGGCGAGGAGCGCACGGAGGACGAGAGCCTGGGCGGCTGGGGTGGGGAGTAGCCGGGTGCACCGGACCGCCGCCTGGCACGAAGTGATCCTCAAGGAGCACGAGTCCGTCCATGTTCCGCGCTCCAGACTGTACGGGGACGATCTCGGCAAACTTCGCTCGGTCAAGGCCGTCAAGGTCACCGAAGCCCGCAACGGCTATGTACTCAAGGCGCGGGCAACTACAGGGGTACTCCAGCTCGATCGGATACGGCTGGTACTGCGACCCAAGTTCCCGATCGCCGGGGACCGGCTGATCGACTGGCTCTGCTACGCCAACAGGCAGGAAGAGCCTGACGAGACACTGCGGAACTGGCCACTCGGCAGTGACGGATACGCGGGGCTGGTGCCCGCCGCCCTGCTCCACGAATGCCGACGGCTGCTCCGACGCGGTCTGCGCAGGGATTACGTGCGCCACCACCGGGTCGACACGACCCTGCGGGGACGGCTCGACGTGGAGGCGCAGGCGACCCGCTGCTACGGAGCTGTCGATCGGCTCCATCTCCAGACGTACGAGTACCAGGACGGCGGCTGGGAGAACCTGGTGTGCGGAGCCGCGCTGACCGTCGCCGCCCGGCGTTCCAGCGATCCGGAGCAGACCCGGTGGCTGCTCAACGTCGCGGCGCAATTCCCTTCCCCGCGGCAGCCACTCGACGCCGTGTCCTTGCTCCAGCGAGGACAGTACACACGGCTCAACACCCACTACCGCGCCGCCCACGCCTGGGCCCGGGTAGTGCTCGGCGGTGGCGGTGTGACAGATCTGCTGGAGCCGTACGGCTTCGGGGCGAAGAGTCTCCTGCTCAATCTCAACGTGCTGTGGGAGCGCGTCGTCCAGCGGATGGCGGTCGACGCGGCAGTGGAGCTGGGCGGCAGGGGCGCACGAGGAGAAGAAAAGGCCATCCACACGCACGGGCAGCAAAACGACAAGACCCCGACGTTCAACCCCGATGTGCTCCTGGCCTTCCCTCCGCCGACCGGCAGCTCGGCCGACACGCGCTTCCTCGCTGTGGACGCGAAGTACAAGGGCTACATGGAGAAGAACGTATCCGCCGCCGACCGCCATCAACTCCTCACCTACATCGCCGGATACACCGACCCGGAATACCCGCTCGCCCTCGTCGTCCATCCCTCGCCGAACGTGCCCGCCAAGCGCGAGCTACGTATCCAGGGCCCGCGTGGCCGCCTGGGGCTCATCAAGGTGCTGGGCCTCGACACTCGTACCGCCCCCAAGGACGCGACCGGACCGCTGCGAGAGGCGATCGCTAAATTCGCGCATTTCGTCGCCCCGGCGTAGCGCGTACCCCGCGCGTGGTCCTGCATCGCCGGGAGGGGACGCTCAGGCCCGTGGCCTGATGCGGTGGGCCGTCGCCACGCCGAGGACGGCCAGGGTCGTGGTGAGGGCGAAGGTGGCCGTCAGGGCGGTGGCGGTGGCCGCGTCGTGGGCGTGGGCCAGGGCGATGGCCGCGCCGCCGAGGCCGGTGAGGACGGCGGTGGCCAGGGTCTGGGCGAGTTGCATCGCGCCGCTGGCCTCGCCGTGCCGGTCGGCGGGGGCCTGCTCCATGGCGTCGGTGGTGGCGGCATTGAACGCGATGCCCATGCCGACGCCGCCGACGGCCCAGCCGACCACGGCGACCAGGGCCGGGACCGAGTCGATCAGTATTCCGGCGGCGATGACGGCGACGCCCGCGGCCAGGATCGCGCAGCCGATGGCGATCGGCAGCGCTCGGGAGCGCCCGCTCCAGCGGTCGTCCGCCCGGCCCTGCCAGGCCGCGCCGAGCACCCAGGCGATGGCCCCGGCGGACAGGCCGAGACCGGCCTCGGTGGTGCTCAGGCCGCGCAGCTCGGTGAGGCCGAGCGGCAGGAATGCCTCGCTGCCGAAGTAGGCGCCGCACAGCAGGAAGCGGATCAGCACTCCGGTCGGTACGCCGCGACGCCCGCGCAACGTACCGGTCGGCAGTACGGTGCGCAGGCCCAGCACCGCGGCCACGCTGCCGAGCAGCGCGAGGGGCAGCAGGAGGGCGAGGTTGGTGAACTGGAGGCCGCCGAGCAGCACCGCGGTGCCCGCGGCGACCAGGATTCCGCGCGCCACCGGGCCGCGCCACCAGGCGTCGGAGGCTGCGTCGGCGGCGGGCGGGTTCGGGTGTCCGCGGCGCGCCAGCGGGGGTACCGCCATGGCCCAGGCGAGCGCGATCAGCGGCAGGAGCAGGATGAACACGCCGCGCCAGTGGACGTGTTCGGCGATCAGTCCGGCGACGGCCGGTCCGGCGAGCGAGGGGACGGTCCAGGCGCCGGAGACCAGCGCGAACATCCGGGCCCTGAGGTGTTCCGGGTAGTGCAGGCCGATGACGGTGTACGCCAGGGCCATCACGGCGCCGACGCCGAGGCCCTGGACGAAGCGCCCGGCGAGGAAGACCGGCCAGTTCGGCGCGGCCCCGGCCAGGGCGCAACCCGCCGCGAAGACGGCCAGGCCGATGCCGAGCGGCCGGGCCGGGCCGCGGCGGTCGGCGGAGCGTCCGGCGGCGACGGTGCCGATCAGGTTGGCGAGCATCAGGGCGGAGAAGCCCCAGCCGTAGGCGTCGAGGCCGCCCAGCGCACCGGCAATCTTGGGGAGCACGGTGGCCACGCCCATCGACTCGAAGGCCACCAGGCCGACCGAGAGGACGATTCCCCAGGTCATGGCCGTGTACGGGGTCTGGAAGACGCTCTGCCCCGCGGCCCGGTCCGGGGGTTGCGCCGTGGGGTCGGGCCGCGCCGAGGCGTCGGTGGCTCCTTCGTCGGCCAGTGCCCGCCGTGGTGACATGGGGACCTCCTAATTTCGTTACGTTACGGAACGGAACGAAAATGCATGCTACCTATACTGGCCGCCATGGCAAACCCCGGGAACACCTCCGCCCGCACCGAGGCCAGGACCGAGGCCCGCACCGAGGCCAGGGCGGCAGGGCGGCCGCGCGACGCGCGGCTCGACACCGCGATCCTGAGCGCCACCCGGGAACTGCTCGCCGAGGTCGGCTACCCCGGCCTCACCCTGGAGGGGGTCGCCGCCCGGGCCGGGACCACCAAACCGGCCATCCGGCGCCGCTGGGCGTCGCGGCAGCTGTTGGTCATCACGGCCCTGGGCGAGATCATGGGCACCGCCCCCACCCCCGACACGGGGTGCACCCACTGCGACCTGATCCTCGGCATCGAGACCATCGGCCAGGCCTTCGGGGGCGCCTTCGGCCGCCGGACGCTGCCCGCGCTGATCGCGGACCTGGCCGGGGATCCCGAACTGGACCGGGTCTTCGCCGACACGCTCTTCCACCCCCGGCGCGCCACCACCAGGGCGGCGCTGCTCCGCGGCATCGAACGCGGTGACCTCCGCGAGGACGCCGATCTCGATCTGCTGCTCGATCTGCTGGCCGCCACCACCTACCACCGGGTGCTGTTCGGCCATCTGCCGGTCGACGACCGGCTGGCGCACGACGTGGTGATGACCGTCCTCGACGGCGCGGCGACACCGCGCTGGCGCGAGCACTACCGGCAGCGCCACGACGGGTGACGGGCCAGGGGCCCGTGGTTACGGGGTGGCGGTTACAGCCAGCCGTTGCGGCGGAAGCCCCGGTGCATGGCGAAACAGGCGGTGGCGATGACGACGAGCACCAGCGGGTAGCCGAAGCGCCAGCGCAGCTCGGGCATGTGGTCGAAGTTCATGCCGTAGACGCCGCACACCATGGTGGGCACGGCGATGATCGCCGCCCAGGCCGTGATCTTGCGCATGTCCTCGTTCTGGGCGACGGTCACCTGCGCGAGATGGGCCTGGAGTATGGAGTTCAGCAGGTCGTCGAAGGCCGCGATCTGGTCGGTGACCCGGGCCAGGTGGTCGGCGACGTCCCGGAAGTACGTCTGGATGTCGGCGTCGACCGCGGGGAGGCGCTGGGCGGAGAGCCGTTCCATCGGGCGGTCCAGGGGCGCCACGGCGCGCTTCAGCTCCAGCAGCTCCCGCTTGAGCTGGTAGATCCGGCCCGGATCGGCCCGGAACGCCGGCTCGGGGGCGAAGACGTCGGTCTCGACCTGCTCGATGTCGTCCTGCACCGCGTCGGCGACCGCGAGATAGTCCTCGACCACGTGGTCGGCGATGGCGTGCAGCACCGCGGACGGGCCCTTGGCCAGCTGGTCCGGGTCGGCCTCCAGCTCCTCCCGCAGCGGGCCGAGCGAGCCGTGGCGGCCGTGCCGTACGGTGACGACGAAATCGGGCCCGGTGAAGGCCATGACCTCGCCGGTGTCCACGACCTCACTCGTCGTGGTCAGCTCGTCGTGATCGACGTACCGGACCGTCTTGAAGACGGTGAACAGCGTGTCGCCGTAGGTCTCCAGCTTCGGCCGCTGATGCGCGTGGACGGCGTCCTCGACCGCCAGCGGGTGGAGCGCGAACAGCTCGGCGATCCCGGAGAACTCCCGCTCGGTGGGTTCGTGCAGCCCGATCCACACGAAGCCGCGCCCCGCCCGGCGCACCCGCGCGATCGCCTCCTCGACCGGGCAGTCACCGGGCTGACGCTTCCCGTCGACGTACGCCACGCAGTTCACCACGGACGTGCCGAGCGGCGAGCGGGCCGGGTGGTTGAGATCGACGCGGCGGCGCCGCCGGGCCAGGCGCGCCACTTTCCGGAGGTTGCCGACCATCGACATGGGAACTCCTTCGGCTGAGCTACGGCCGACGCCTACCCCGTCGAGGGATCGCGACGACTGCGCCCACAGCGTACGACCCGGCTCTCTTTTCGCCCTGGCCCCGGCCGATGAGTTTGTGCGGTGGCCGCGGTCTGAGAGGAGGAAGGGTCATCCGCACCGCTCGTGGAGGGGCATCATGAGGAAGATCATTGCCAGCCTGTTCATCTCGCTCGACGGGGTCGTCGAAGCGCCCGACCAGTGGCACTTCCCCTACTTCAACGACGAAATGGGCGCCGCCGTCGACGCGACCTTCAGCGTGACCGACACGCTCCTGCTGGGCCGCAAGACCTACGACAGTTTCGCGGGGGCATGGCCGGAGCGGGAGGCGGCCGGGGGTGAGGACGCCGACTTCGCGAAGAAGATCGGCGATGCCCGCAAGATCGTCGTGTCACGCCAGGAGCTGTCGTTCACGTGGCGGAACACCGAGCAGCTCAAGGGCGAGGTGGTCGACGCCGTCACCGCGCTGAAGAACGAACCGGGCAAGGACATCGCGATGAGCGGCTCGGTGTCGGTCGTACGGCAGCTGCTGGCACACGGGCTGCTGGACGAGCTGCACCTGCTGGTGCACCCGATCGCCGTGCGCAAGGGCATGCGGCTGTTCGACGAGGGCGAGACCACGATTCCGCTGCGGCTGCTGTCCTCCAAGACGTTCAGCACCGGGGTGCTGCACCTCGTCTACGCCCTGGCCGACGCGACCGGCGACGCCACGTACGACGACGCCAAGGCGCACCTGCCGCAGGGCGAGCAGTAGCGGCCCGCAGCGTCCATACGCTAGCCGCTCGGGCGAGGGATCCACGGGATCGACAGGGCTGGCCGGAGCTCTTCTGCCGCACGATCGGCCGGACAGCCGAAACGTCCGCGCACCGCTCGCTAATCTGCGCGGGTGACGATCGAGCTGACCGTCCTGTCGACGGTTTCGTATCGCGGGGAGGAGATCACCGCCCCGCGGCTCCGGGGGCTGCTCGCGCTGCTCGCCTCCGACCTGCGCACCGGGTGCAGCACCGGGCGGCTGGTCGACGGGTTGTGGCCGGACGGGCAGCCGGAGAATCCCGTCAAGGCGGTGCAGATCCTGGTCTCGCGGCTGCGGTCGCGGCTCGGGGCCGATGTGGTGGTGAGCACGCCCAGCGGGTATCGGCTGGGGCTCGGTGAGGAGCGGGTGGACGCCTCGGCCGTGCTGCTGCACGCCGCCGCCTGCGCGGAGAGGGCGCGGGCCGGGGACCATGCGGGGGCGCTCGCCGAGGCGGAGGAAGGGCTCGCCCTCTGGGACGGGGCCGGGGACGGCGGCGGGGACGCGGACGCGGTGCTCGGCGATCCGGTCGCGGCGCTGCGGGCCGAGCGGGCGGCGGCGTACCGGGCGCTGATACGGGGCCGGGCGCTGGGGCTGGCCCGGACCGGCGGCCGGGAGGCGGCCGCCGGGCCGCTGGCGGAGCTGGTGCGGGAGTTCCCGAGGGACGAGGAGCTGTGGCTGGAGCTGGTGCGGTGCGAGGCGGCGACCGCGGGCACGGCCGCGGCCCTGGCCACGTACGAGCGCTACCGGCGGCAGCTGCGCGACGAGCTGGGTGCCGACCCGGGGCCGGGGCTGCGGGCCGTGCACGAGGAGTTGTTGCGGGGCGAGGCGCCCGTGGTGCGGCGCGGGGTGCCGCACGAGCCGAACGCGCTGCTCGGCCGGGACGGGGACATCGCGGCCGTGGCGGGCTTGCTGCGTTCCTCGCGGGTCACGTCGATCGTCGGGCCCGGCGGGCTCGGCAAGACCCGGCTGGCGGCCGCGGTGGCACGGGCGGCCGAGCAGCGGGTGGTGCATCTGGTGCCGCTGGCGGGCGTGACGAGGGACGAGGACGTGGCGGGCGAGATCGCCTCCGCGGTGGGTGCCGTCGCCGCGGTGGGTGCCGTCACCTCCGCGGCGGGTGCCGGGGAGGCGTGGCGGCCGTCGGGGGGCGGGTTCGCGTCCGGGACGGGGGGCGCGGGCGGCGCGCCCTCGGCCGAGGTGTTGGGCGGGCTCGTCGCGGCGCTCGGGGCGGGCCCGGTGCTGCTGGTGCTCGACAACTGCGAGCAGGTGGTGGGCGGAGTCGCCGAGGTGGTGCGGGCGCTGGTGGCGGCGACCCGGGAGCTGCGGGTGCTCACCACGAGCCGTACGCCGCTGGGCATCGCCGCCGAATCGGTCTATCTGCTGCCGGAGTTGGACCCCTCGACGACGGTCGAGCTGTTCGAGCAGCGGGCCAGGGCCGCGCGGCCGGACGTCGAGCTGCCCGCCGAGGCCGTCGCCGCGCTCTGCCGCCGTCTCGACGGGCTGCCGCTCGCCGTGGAACTGGCCGCGGCGCGGGTGCGGGTGCTGTCGGTGGGGGAGATCGCCCGGCGGCTGGAGGACCGGTTCGCGCTGCTGCGGGGCGGGACGCGGGACGCGCCGCAGCGGCACCGCACGCTGCGCGCGGTGGTCGACTGGAGCTGGAACCTGCTCGCACCGGACGGGCAGGCGGCTCTGCGGGCGCTGTCCGTGTTCCCGGGCGGTTTCACGGCCGAGGCGGCGGAGCACCTCGTCGGTCACGACGCACTGGAGATCCTGGAGGATCTCGTCGGGCAGTCGCTGCTGAAGGTGACGGACACCCCGGCGGGCGCCCGGTTCCGGATGCTGGAGACCGTACGGGAGTTCAGCGCGGCGCACCGGTCGGCGGCGGGCGAGGACGAGCAGGTCACGGGGCGTTTCCTCGCCTGGGCCCGGTACTTCGGTACGACGTACCACGACGCGCCCTTCGGCCCGGACGCCGTCGCCGCCTGGCAGCGGACCCGAGCCGAGCAGGACAACCTGGTGCGGGCGCTGCGCATCGGGCTGGACGCGCGCCACATGCCGACGGTCGTGGCGACCGCGGCCGCCCTGAGCACGCTGTGGGTCACCGAGGCCCACTACACCCGGCTGTTCGCGCTGGCCGAGGACACCGGCCCGCTGCTGTCCCGCTACCGGCCGGAGCCCGACGGCGTCGAGCCGGTCCGCACGCTCGCGACCGTGGTCGCGGTCAACGCCTTTCTCGGCGGGGGCACGAGCGCGCCGCGCTTCCTCGCCGTACTGCGCCGACTGCCCCCGGGCGCGCCCGGGACCCTGATCGGTGCGCTCGCCACGGTGCTCAGCCGGATACCGGAGGTGCTGGGTCCGGACCGTACGGCCCTGGAACGGCTGTGCGCGAGCGACGAGCCACTGGTGGCGGGGGCCGCGGAGGGGGTGGCGGGCTACCTGTGGGAGAGCGAGAACGAACCGGAACGGGCCATGGCCGCCGCCCGGCGGATGCTCGCCGCGTTCGAGGGACGGCGCGTGCCGTGGCTGACCGTCATGGGGCATTCGCGGCTGAGCGAACTGTGCCTGCACGCCGAGCGGGGCGCGGAGGCGCTGGTCCACATGGCGAAGGCCATGCGGATCATGGACGAACTGGGCGACTGGAACGACATGATGGGCCTGCGCTGGGGCATGGTGCTGGCCAACCTCCAGACCGGCGACCTCGACGCGGCCGAGCGCTGGCTGGAACTGGCGGTGCTGCACCGGCCGGAAGAGGCCGTCGACCTGCTCACTCCCGACCTCGGGGCACGCGCGGAGATCGCGCTCGCGCGGGGCGAGACGGAGCGGGGGCTGGCGTTGTGGCGGCGGGCCACGAGCACCCTGGAGAGCGACGGCGATCCGCTGCTGGAGCCATGGGCGCTGGAGATCCAGGCGGTATCGGTCGCGGCGCACGCCCAGCACGGCCGCCTCGACCTGGTGTCCGGACCGGCGGCGGCACTCGCGGAACGGATCGTGGCCCTGCTGAACCGGGGCGTGGTGCTGGACATCCCGATCTGCGGGGTGGTGCTGCTGGCCCTGGGCTACGTCGACCTCGCGGCGGGGCGAGCGGGTACGGGGGTGCGGCTGATCGCGCTGGCCGAGCGGTTCCGGTGCCTGCGCAGTTTCCAGCCGACGACGGCGTCGGCCCGTTCGCGGCATGCGGCGGAGACGGCCGACAGGGCGGCGTACGACGACGCGATGTCGACGTACGCCGCCCTGGGGCGGGACGAACTTCCGGGCGCGGCGGTCGCCCTGCTGAGGCTCCGCGCCTGAGGGGGGCGCGTGCCGGTGGCTTCCGGTGGTCGGCGGCCGGGGGTCACAGGCGGATCGGCAGGCGCAGCAGGTGGAAGCCGTCGCCCGGCCAGTGGCCGAACTCCAGCGCGGCGCGGTCCACCGCGAGACGCAGGTCGTCGCGGCGGACGAAGAGGCGGTCGAGGACGACGCTGGTGACGAGGCGGCCGAGTGCGGCGCCGATGCAGTAGTGGGCCCCGTGGCCGAAGGCGAGGTGGCCGTCCCCGCGGCCGAACTCCCTGCCGACGTCGAGCTGTCCGGCGCCCTCGCCGAACTCCTCCGGGTCGTGGTCGGCGGCGAGCAGGGCGACCGTCACCGACTCGCCCCGGCGCAGCGCCGTGCCCGCGAAGTCGAAGTCCTCGGTGGCGTAGAGGGTGGCGCCGATGCGGACGATGGAGACGTACCGGAGGAGTTCGGGGACGGCGCGCGGGAGGAGTTCGGGGTCGGCGTGCAGCCGGGCGGCCTGCTCGGGGTGGTCGAGCAGGGCGAGGGCGGCGTGGGCCAGGAAGAGCGCGGGCGGGGTGATCCCGGTGTTGATGAGCAGGAAGACGATGCCGATCAGCTCGTCCTCGGTGAGCACGTCCCCGTCGAGGAGGGCGGAGATCAGGTCTTCGGTGGGTTCGGCCCGGCGGCGGGCGATCAGCTCCTTGGCGTATTCGACGAGCGCGACGAGCGCCTCCCCGGCCCGGCTGCCGTCGCCGAAGGCGAAGTCCCGCATCCAGGAGCAGACGTGCTCGCGGTCGCGCTCCTCGACGCCGGTCAGCTCGCAGATGACCTGGGTGGCCAGGGGGTAGGCGAAGGCGCCCAGGAGGTCCGTACCGCCGTTCGCCTCGGCCTCGGCGACCAGGGCGTCCGCGGTCCGCTCGACGAAGGTACGCAGCGCCGCGATGCGGCGGGCGGTGAACGCGCGGGTCAGCGGGGCGCGGCGGTGGGCGTGCTCCTCGCCGTCGAAGAGGGCGAGGTGTCCGGCGAAGTACTTCACGTACTCGGCGGGGAGCCCGGCGGAGGCCGCCTCCAGCAACTCGTCCTGCGCGTCGGATGCTTCGGTGTCGCCCGGGATCCGGGTGCGGTCGCGGATCAGGCGCGGCTCGGTGAGGGCGGCCTTGACGTCGGCGTACCGGGTGACGAGCCGGACGGGGGTGGTGAGGCCGGGGAGGACGGCGTGCGGGAGTTCGTCGCGGGTACGGAGGTCGGCGTAGCCGCGTACGGGGTCCTCGACCTGCTCGGGGGTGAGGTGGACGGCGTTCGCGGGTGCGGTGGCGTTCTCGGACATGGCGGTCTCGCTTCCTGGTGGAGTTGGGGGGGGTCAGCGGGGGTCGCGGCCGAATCGGCGCTGCGACCAGACGAAGCCGAGCAGGGTGATGGCGAGGCACCAGGCGACGGACAGCCAGCCGTTGTGGCCGATCTCCGTGCCGGTGAGGAGCCCGCGCAGGGTCTCGACCACGGTGGTGAAGGGCTGGTACTCGGCGAACCACCGGATCCAGCCGGGCATCGCGTCGACCGGCACGAACGCGCTGCTGATGAACGGCAGCAGGAACGACAGCGGCAGTACGGCGTTGCTGGCGGCCTCGGGCGTCGGGCTGGCGAGGCCCATGGCGACCGCGAGCCAGGTGAGCGCGCAGCAGGCCAGGGCGAGGACTCCGGCGGCGGCGAGCCATTCGACGGCTCCGGCGTCGGAACGGAACCCGATGGCGAGCGCGACCCCGGTCACCAGGGCCAGGCTGATCATGGTCTGGATGACGCTGCCGACAACATGGCCCACGAGGATCGAGGAGCGGGAGATGGCCATGGTGCGGAAGCGGGCGACGATGCCCTCGGCCATGTCGGTGCACACGGCGACGGCGGTCGGCACCGTTCCGGAACCGACGGTCATCAGCAGGATGCCGGGGACGACGTAGGCGATGTACGCGGAACGGTCACCTCCGCCGCCGATGCCGCTGCTGAGCGCCGTACCGAAGACGTACACGAAGAGCAGGAGCATGATCACCGGCATGCCGGTGACGCCGATGGTCATGGAGGGGTAGCGGCGGGCGTGCAGCAGATTGCGCCGCAGCATGGTCATCGAGTCGCGCAGCGGATACGTGGCGAGAGAACGGGGGCTCATCGGGCTTCCACCTTGTCGTTGCCGGGGCGGCCGGTGACCGCGAAGAAGACGTCGTCCAGGTCGGGGGTGTGCACGGTCAGGCCCTCGGGCGTCACGGCGGCCCGGTCGAGGCCGTCGAGCAGCGAGCGCAGCGCGTGGACGCTGCCGTCGTTCGGCACCCGGAGGGACAGACCCGCCTCGTCGGGTGCGGCGCCGTCGCCGAGGGCCCGGTGCGCGGCGGCGAGGGAGGCAGGGTCGGCGAACGTGAGGCGGACATGGCCGCCGGGGACCAGCCGCTTCAGCTCCTCGGGGGTTCCCTGGGCGGCCAGTCGGCCCCGGCTGAGGACGGCGATGCGGTCGGCGAGCTGATCCGCCTCCTCCAGGTACTGGGTGGTGAGGAAGACCGTCACCCCGCCCGCGACAAGATCGCGGATGATCTGCCACATGGTGTGGCGGCTGCGCGGGTCGAGGCCGGTGGTCGGCTCGTCGAGGAAGATCACGCGCGGCGAGCCGACCAGGGTCATCGCGATGTCGAGGCGGCGCCGCATCCCGCCGGAGTAGGTGGAGGCGGGCTTCTTGGCCGCCGCCACGAGGTCGAAGCGGTCGAGGAGTTCGGCGGTGATCCGCTTCCCCTCCCGGCGGCCCAGGTGGTGGAGGTCCGCCATGAGGGCCATGTTCTCCTCGCCGGTGATCATGTTGTCGACGGCGGAGAACTGCCCGGTGACGCCGATCGCGGCGCGCACGGCCTGCGGGGCGGCGGTCAGGTCGTGCCCGGCCACGCTCGCCCGGCCGCCGTCGGCGGCGATCAGGGTGGAGAGGATCTGGACGGTGGTGGTCTTCCCGGCGCCGTTCGGGCCGAGGAGGGAGAAGATCGTCCCCTGGGGGACGTGGAGGTCGATCCCGTCGAGGACGACCTTGTCGCCGTATGCCTTGCGCAGTCCTTCGGCGGCGATGGCCGGTGTGGCCGCCGCTGCGCCCGTCGTTCCTTCTCGTGAGGTCATGCCCCAGAGACTGCGGGTGGTCGGCTTCAGCGCGGCTTCAGTCCGGTTGCGGCGCCCGTCCCGCCGGTTTCAGCGCCTGAAACCCCGTGCCGCAACCGCTCCGCGCAGGCTGTGCGTTCGCCATGAATGCCGCGGAAATTGTTGACGATTTTGCGGACGATCCATACGTTCACCCATCGACGGGGACCACGGACGAGCGGCAGGAGATGTCAGTGAAGCGCAGGACCATGGTCATGGGACTCGCCGCGGCCACCGCGGCGGCGTCGACGGCGGGGATCGGCGTCGCCGCCGCCCGCTCGCGGAGGCCCTCGGACGCGCTGGTCTTCGACAAGGACGCCTACACGGTCCTGACGACGACCGTCGCCACGGACGACGGCGACAAGGCCGTGACGTACCACTTCTACAAGGCCATCACGTACGTCACGAACCCGGTGGACGCGAAGTACCAGTGCCTCAACGTCAGCGTGCCCGTCGAGATCGACGGCACGGCGGTCGACGCCACCCGCGCGCCGATCCTCTTCGCCAACTCGGTGGGCGGCTACATGCCGTCCTCCGTGGCGGACGCCACCGGCGTCGGCGGTTCCCCGATGACCCCGCCCGGCGGGGGCGGCGGTGGTGGCGGGGGCGGTGGCGGCGGGCAGGCGGCCATGGTCAGCAACGCCAAGCTGGCCGTCGCCGCCGGTTACGTCGTCGTGGAACCGGGCGCCCGCGGCCGGACCCTCGTCGGCGCGGACGGCACGTACTACGGCACGGCGCCGACCGCCATCGTGGACCTCAAGGCCGCGGTGCGGTACGTACGCTTCAACAAGGGCCGCATACCGGGGAACACCGACCGGATCGTCTCCTCCGGAACCAGCGCCGGAGGCGCCCTGTCCGCCCTGCTCGGAGCGTCCGGGGACAGCCCCCTGTACGAGGCCGACCTCAGGGAACTGGGCGCCGCCCCCGCGAGCGACGCCATCTTCGCCGGCGGCGCCTGGTGCCCCATCGCCGACCTGGAGCACGCCGACATGGCGTACGAATGGAACTGGGGCGGCAACGAGCTCAGTTCCGGCGACACCGTCGACCAGACCATCTCCAAGGAGCTGCGCTCCGCCTTCGCCGAATACCAGGCCGCCCTGAAACTGCGGGGGAAGCACGGCTTCGGCCCCCTCACGGCCCGCACCTACGACGACTACCTCGTGAGGACCTACCTCGAACCGGCCGCCACCACCTACCTCAAGGCCCTCCCGGCAGCGGACCGTTCGAGCTACCTGGCCAAGAACCCGTGGCTCACCTGGTCCGGCGACCGCGCCACCTTCGCGTGGAGCGACTTCCTCACCCACGTCGGGACCCGGAAGAAGAACACCCCCGCCTTCGACCCCTTCGACCTCTCCGCGCCGGAGAACAACCTGTTCGGCGCGGGAACCACCAAGGCCCGCCACTTCACCCTGTACAGCCTCCGCCACGCCACCGGCAACGACAGCGCACGCCTCGACGGCGACCTGCCCCGCAAACTCGACCTGATGAACCCCATGTTCTTCATCGAGCAGCGGAACCCCGCCCGGGCGAAGCACTGGTGGATCCGCGTCGGCACCAAGGACACCGACACCTCGCTCACCGTCGTCGGCAACCTCGCCGCGGGCCTGGAGAACCTGGGCGACGACGTCAACGCCCTCATGTACTGGGACGCCGGACACGGCGCCAACGAGGACGCGGCGGACTTCATGACCTGGATCGGCCGCGTGACGGGCCACTCCGGGTGAACTGACGCCAGCGATCCCGTAAGGGCTACTACGCCCCCAACAGCCCCCACCGCACCGCCGCGACTGCCCCAAGCAGCAGCGGCGGTGCTAGCCACCACGGCCCCATGACACGCCGCACCGACGGCATCACCGTGATCAGCGCGGCGAGGGCGCTCGCCGCGAGGGTGAGCACACACGCAAGGACGATTCCGGCGCGTGCGTCGTCGTCCCAGCTGCCCGACGGCTCGATGGTCAGCGCCGTGTAGCTGAAGAAGGCCGCGATCAGATGAAGGATCACCAGCGGGACGGCCAGAACCCACCGCAGGCAGCCTTGGTCCTCTGCCGACGTGGCGACTTCGGTGCGGTCCTCGAGCATCAGCGCAGTGCTTCCCTCGCCTGGTCGATGTCGTTGTTGAAGCCCCGACCGTAGGCCTGGGCGTCACTTCCCTGCCAGTACGGTCCGCCGTTGCACCGCGCGGCGAGTTCCTGGTATTGGGCCGGCGTCATCTCGTCCGCCGGCACATCGGCGAACTTGCTCTCGGCTTTGAGCTGCGCCAGGTACCCGGACGCGATGAAGATGTTCTGCCCCGGATCCTGGAGGGACTCCTCGACGGTCGCCCGCTGCGCTTCCGTGAGGTTGTCCGGGTCGTAGCCGAGCACTTCAGCACCCCGCCGCACCTGGATCGCGATGGGGCCGAAAGACGTTTCATCGGGGCTTCCGCCGGCCCGCCACGGCAGATTCTCGGGCAGGATCGGGCTGAACGGGACGTCGAACTGCTCGCGAATGGTGTCGACGGTGTCGTCCATATAGCCAGGCTGGCCGCCGACCTCCTGCCAGGCGATACCGGCGACCATGTCCGCGGGGAGCCCCGAGTTCTTCGCCGCAGCGCGGATGGTCTCCTTGTTCGCTGCGATCCATTCCTTTCGGTCCTGGTCCGAGGAAGGCGGATCCCAGTAGGCGTCCTTCGCGTCAGGCAGGTTGGCCACCTGAGTGCGTATGTCACGGAGCGTCGGCGAGATGATGGCGTCCCCAACCTGACCGGAGTAGTCCCGCTTGGGGCCGCTGCCGGGAAGCTTGGTGAGAGGATTGCTGCTCGCCTCCCGGGCCTCCTGGCGCATGGCCTCGATGGCCGAGAAGACGTCCACACGCTCGGTCAGGCCCAGCCGGTATTCGGGCAGCAGGTCATACGCCGCCTTCAGGCCGTGGACGCACAGGTCGCGGGCTTCCTTCTCCGTGGTCTTGGCGAGGTGAAAGTCGCCCCCGGCTGCGTTGTGGAGCCGGTTCGCCTCGTCCTTGATGTCGTCAACATCCATGGTGATCTCGGCAAAGAAATCCATGACGCCCGTGGTCGCCCGCATGTCCTCCCACTGGCGCATGGGTTCCGCCTCCTGCGCCTCACGGGTGATCGCGGTGCCTTTGGTGCCGATCAGCTTGGCAAGCGCCTGTTCGTTCACCTTGCCATTGGAGTAGTGCTTCTTGGCAGTCACCAAAGCATAGGCGTATTCACGCAAGGCGGTGTTGGCCTTGCCATACCCCTCAGCAATGTGCGTCAGCAGCTTACGCGCCTCGGCGACGCGTGCTTCATAGTGCACGCTGTTTTCACTACGCCAGTGGGTGCGCTTTTCCGCTCTCTCAGCCCGGAGCGTCCACTTCCACCAACAGGTCGTGCAGCCGCTTGAACTCGTCGGCGTTGCGCTTGACGAGCGACGGCTTGCAGTCCTCCAGAAATTCGACGTCCTTGCGGTAACTCAGCGCCTCGCTCATTTCACCCCCGGCGCCACGTACTGGCCATTCAGAACGTCGTCGAGGAACCGCCGCGCGTTGTCGTCCTCCACCGTTACGAAGTCGGTTCCGGCACTCTTGAGACGTGTGGCGAGGGCGGCGAACAGGGATATGGTGTCCAGGAATTGATCATCGGCGAACCTGCCGAAGCGTTCGACTTGAGCAGCGACGTCACCGTGCGACCTGGGTTCCCGGGCCATGGTGCACAGCTCGGCATCGGGCCTTCCCTGGTAGAGGAGCCCGGCGATTTCAATCAGCAGATTCGCATTACCGTTGATGGAATCCGTGTTGTAGTCGAGCTTCTTCCCGTCCGGCGCGCCTCCCGGGCCATCGCCCTTCTGCGCTTGCAGTTGATTAAGCTGCATTCCGTCGGCCCGGCGTTTCTGCGCATCGGCCTTCAGCTGGGCCCACTCCTCGTCGAACGACACTCATCCCCCTATGATGTCGGCCTCCCCCTTACGGGTGACTGAGGACTTTACCAGAGCTAAATCATCTCTGGCCTTTCGACAGCGGCGACAGAGCGGTTCCTGAGCCTCGCCCCGGAGCTGCTGGGGCGGCGCGCCGCGGGCTGATCCGGCGGGGGCGGGGCCTCAGGTGCGGCGTGCGGCGCGTACGTGGGCTGCGGCCGAGCTGGGCCGGTACGGGGCGGTGCCCGCGTACGTGGCGCGGTAGCCGTGGTGGCGCAGGTCGTCGTAGCGGGCCCGCGAACCGGTGCGGAGGGTGGCGTCGCACCGCGCCCGGCCCCGGGCGTTCGTCACCGCGGCGCACAGCTTGCGGGCGCCGGTGGCGTCGGTGAACCGGACCGTCTGCCCGGGCAGCGGGGCCCCATCGGCGGTGGTCAGGGTGGCGGACAGCCCCTTGACCCGCAGGGACGCGGGCGACGTGTGCCGTTCCACGGTGGCCGCGCTCGCCGTGAGGCGGGTGGACACGGGGTGGGACGGCGGGATGGCCAGCCCGACCGGGCTGCTCAGCCCGGCGATGGGCACGGTGGTCTGGCCGCTTCCGTCCGCGGGGACCTCCACCACCCGGTCGTTGCCGAAGTCGGCGACGAACAGGTTGCCGTACGCGTCGACCGCCAGCCCCTGCGGGGTGTTCAGCCCGGTCGCGGGGACGGTCGTCTGCGGGCCGCCGCCCCGGGGCAGCTTCACCACGCGGTCGTTGCCCGAGTCGGCGACGTACAGGTTCCCGGCGTGGTCGAACGCGAGCCCCGTGGGCTCGGAGAGCCCCGCCGTGGGCACGGTGAGCTGCGGCCCGCCGTCCACGGGCACCACCACGACGCGGTCGTTGACGAAGTCGGCGATGTAGAGGTTGTCGTGCGCGTCGAGCGCCAGGCCGTCCGGGTGGACCAGGCCGGTGGTGGGCACGGTGGTCTGGCCGCCGCTGCCGTTGGTGGCCACCTCCACCACCCGGTCGTTGAAGCTGTCGGCGACGTACAGGTCGTCGTCACCTTCATCGTCACCGTCCTCGCCTTCGGTGGCCAGCCCGATCGGGCGGGACAGCCCGGTGGTGGGGAGCGTGCTCTGACCGCTGCCGTCCGCGGGGACCGTCACCACCCGGTTGTTGCCGGTGTCGGAGACGTAGAGGTTGCCCTCGGTGTCGAGGGCGAGGCCGGTGGGGCGGGTGAGGCCGACGGTGGGCACGGTGGCCTGGCCGCTGCCGTCGGTGGCGACCTTCAGCACGGTGTTGTCGGTGTACTCCGAGACGTACAGCTGCGCGACCCGCGGAGCCGCGGCCGCCGGGGCGAGGCCGGAGACGAGCCCGTACGCACACAGCGTCAGGATGCCTGCCAGCGCGGTCAGTCGGTGCCGTACGGAGAAGCGGCTCATTCCACACCCACCTGTGGTTTCCGGACGATCGGCCCATTGCCGTGACCCCGACCTTAGGAACCCACCCCCGGCCCCCGTCCGCACCACGCCCCCGGGCCGCCCGGAATCCACCCGGGCGGCTGTCGGCGGAACGGCGGTATCCGAGTGGCGCTGTCGGAACGCTCATGCCGGAAGCCGCGCGGGTGCCGGACGCTACACGGCCAGCGCCTCGGCGACGGCCATTCCGGTTTCGCGGGCCGTCAGGTACGGGCGGACGTCGTGGGCCCGGGGGCCGTTGTGGACGAGGAGGTCGGTGATGCGGGGGCCGAAGGCCGGGGCGAGGGTCTTGGTGAGGGCCACGGCGTCGGCGCGGTCGGCGATGTTGGTCCAGCGGGTGACGGGGGCGGGCCAGCGGGGGTGCGGGGCGGGTGGGGGCAGGAGGCGGTCGAGGACCAGGCGGGGGATGGCGAGCGGGGAGCCGAGGGTGATGAGGTGCAGGTCGGGCCACTCGGGGTGGGCACAGAGGGTTTCGTAGGCGACGACGGTGCCCAGGGAGTGGGCGACGATGACCTCGGTGTCGGCGGTCACGGTGCGGGCGAGGCGGTCCTGCACGCGGGCGCGGAGGTCGGGTTCGGTGAAGTAGCGGCGGACCTGACGGGCGCTGGCGATCATGAGGCGTTCGGTGAGCCCGGCGAAGAAGGCCGAGTGGCCAAGGGCGTTCAGGGCGCGCTGCACGGCGTACGGGGTACGCAGGCGGGTGGTCGCCTCGGGGCCGGTGACCTGGGGGTCCTGCTGGGCGGCGGCGTGCCACCAGCCGAGCAGGAGGTCGGTTTCCAGGCCCTCCTCGACGTCGGACGCGTCGAGGTCGGGGACGCCGAGGCCGCGGTGGCCCGCGGGGCGGAAAAGGTCGCCGTAGAAGGCCATGGCGACCTCATGCGGATCGGGGCGGGGGCCGGAGGCGAGGGCGAGGCCGTCGCACAGGGCGGGGTACCAGTCGGCGAGGAGGGTCTCGGCGCCCTTCACCTGCTGGGCGATGCCGTGGACGAGTACGACGCGGGTCATGGGGTGGCGTTCTCCTCGCCGGTGGGGGTGGTGAGGCCGAGGACGACGGCGCCCATGTGGGTGGCGACGCACAGTTGCCCGCCGCCGACGGCCACGTCCCGGATGCTGCTGCCGATGTCGATCTCGGCCGTCCAGGAGGCGGACCGCAGGTCCCAGACACGGACCAGGCCGAAGCCGTCGGCGGCGACCAGGATCGGCGCGCCGTCGATGTCGGCGGCCTCGATCGCCGTGACGCCGGAGGGGAAGGGCTCCAGGTCGATGCCGAGGTCATGGTGGTCCGTCAGGTCCCAGAAGCGCAGCCGTCCGTCGCCCGCGCCCACGGCCAGGACGTCCCGGCCCAGGTCGAGGAAGTCCGCGCAGTACGCCCCCATGGAGTGGCCGGTGAGCGGTTCCCGGCGGGGTTCGCCGGTGCGCGGGTCCCACAGCCGGACCGTGCCGTCGAGCGAGGCGCTGGCGAGGAGGTCCGCGCCGCCCGCGCGGCCCACCCGCAGGCCCTGCACGTTCGCCGTGTGCCCGGCCATCGGCGGGCACACGGGCGTCCGGGTGCGCAGGTCCCAGGCGTGCAAGGTGTGGTCGTCGGCGGCCGACACCGCCAGGGCCCTGCCGTCCAGGGCGTACAGGGCCGTGTGCACGGCGGCGCCGGGCCGTACGGCGAGTCGCCTCCGGGGCTCCAGGCTCCAGACGTCCCCGCTCTGCCAGTCCCCGCGCACCACGACGGACACGCCGCCCACCCGGGCGGCGGTCGCGCAGGACGTGTGCACCCCGGTCGACACGATGTGGGCGGCGACCTGGCGTCCGTCGCGCGGGTCGTGGGTGCGCACCGTGCCGTCCAGCCCGCCGGTGACCACGACCGCCCTGCCGTCCGTCATCTCGACGACGTTCGCCGAGATCAGGCTGTGGTTGACGCCGCACAGCGGCTCCCCGACCGGGCGTGCGGCGGCCAGATCCCAGACGCGTACCTGACGGGGGAAGGCGGTGACCGCCACCGGGGTGCCGTCCACCACCCCGAGGGCCGGGGCCGGGGGATCGTCCCCGCCTATCCTGGTCATCCCGTTCAGCGGGGCGCCCAGGGCCGCGCCCGTGCCCAGGTCCCAGACCCGCGCGGTGTCGTCGAAGCCCATGGTCGCCACCAGGGTTCTGGCACCGGTCCGGGCCAGGGTGCCCGATACGACGAAGCCGGTGTGTCCGAGCAGCGGGCGGCCGACCGCGGTACGGGTGGTGATGTCGTGCACGTACAGCCCGTTGCCCTCGTGCGAGGACAGCACCACCGGGCGGTCCCCGTGGAACGCCACGCCCACGGCCCGCGACGACGGCGTCAGATCCTCGACGTTGAAGTACGCGGCCGGTCCGGGCCCGGCACCGGCGCCGTCCACCCGCCACACGTAGGCGTGGTCGTGTGAGGTGGCGATGGCGATCTCCAGGCCGCGGGCGGTCCCCCGGACCGCCAGGTGGCGGATTCCGCCGATGTGTCCGGCCAGCGGCGGCATCGCGGGCTCGCCGGAGGCCGCGTACCAGACCCGTACGGTGCCGTCCTCGCCGCCGCTGACCACGACCGGCTGCCCGGCCAGGGCGCCGGTGGCCACGCAGCGCACCACGTTGGTGTGGCCGGTCAGCGGCGCGCCCAGGGGTTCGCCGCGCAACGGGTCCCACAGCCGGACCGTGGTGTCGGAGCCGCCGGTGACCGCGACCGGGCGGCCGTCGATCCGGTCCAGGGCGACGGCGCGCACCTCGCCCCGGTGGCCCTCCATGGACCGCCCCACCTGGACGCGGGTGCGCAGGTCCCACAGCCGTGCCGTGCCGTCCTGGCCGCCGGTGACGGCGAGCGGACGGCCCCGTACGTCGCGGAAGGCCACCGCGGACACCTGGCCGGTGTGGCCCTCGGCGGGCTGATCGGCCGACAGGTCCCAGATGCGGGCGGTGCGGTCGTTGCTGACCGTGACGGCCAGCGGCGTGCCGCCGCCGATGAGGGCGGCCGCGGTGATGTCCGCGACGTGGCCGCGCAGCGAGTGGCCGACCTGGCGCAGGGTGCGCAGGTCCCACAGCCGGGTTTCCCACACCCCCGCGGTCAGCGCCACGGGGCGGCCGCCGAACGAGCCGATGACGGCCGAGGCGACGCCGCTGCGCTGGAAGTAGCGGTGGGCGGCGACCGGTTCGCCGAGCTGGCGGCGTTCGGCCAGGTCCCACAGGCTGAGCATGCCGGACTTGTCGCCGACCAGCGCCACCGTGCGGTCGTCCAGCCGCCCCAGGGACACGGCGGTGACCGCCTCGGCCGGGCCGATGAGGGGGCTGCCGTCGATCCGGGCATCGCCGTCGTGCAGCACCTCGCTCAGGTCCCAGACCTGCACGGTCTTGTCCTCACCGCCGGTCACCGCGACCGGTCTGCCGTCGAGTTCGCCGAGCGCCGCGTCGAGCACGGTGCGCTGGTGCACGGCCAGGTCGCGGCCGAGCGGGCGGCGGGCGGCCAGGTCCCAGATCCGCGCCGTACCGTCCTGGCTGGCCGTCAGCACGACGGGACGGCCGTCGATGGCGCCGATCTCCATGGCCTGGATGCGGTTGGTGTGCCCGGTCAGCGGCGCCCCGTACTCCTGGCCCGCCGAGAGGTCCCAGACCCGGACCGTGCCGTCGACGCCGCCGGTGAGCGCGACCGTGTAGTCCCCCAGGTCGCCGATGGCGACCGCGCTGACGGGCACCGGCAGCGGCAGCGGTTCGCCGATCTGCCGCTGGTTGGTGAGGTCCCAGATGCGGGCCGTGCCGTCCACGCCGCCAGTGACCGCTATGGGCCGGCCGTCGAGGTCCCCGGTGGCGACGCAGACGACCGCCTTGGTGTGGCCGCTCAGCAGCCGGTGCGCACCCGTGGCCGACCACCACGCCCAGCGGGCCGTCCACGGCAGGGCGACGCCGAGGCGTCCGATGGCGTCGGCGAGGTCGTCCGCCTGGCAGCGGCGGGCGGACAGCTGGAGGTCGGCCGCCCGGCCGCCGAGCGGGCGGTCGGGGGTGAGCCGGTGCGCGACCTGCTCGTACGCGGTACGAACCCGCCGCGGCCCGTCGCCGTCGATCGTGGCGAACGCCCGCAGCAGCCCGAGCGGTTCCCCGGCCAGCAGGAAACCGGGGTCCCTGATCAGCTCGGTGAGCAGGCCCGCCGCCCCGGCGTGGGTGGCCAGGTGCTGGCGTACGTAGGGGGGTGCCGCGAACCAGTCGGGCCGCCCGTCCGGCGCCGGGACGACCGACACCAGCGCCTCGACCACGGACTTCTGGATCTCGGTGGACGGCCGGTCGGCGGTCGCGCGCAGATGCTCGGCCAGCGCCTTGTGGTAGAGCCGGTACACCGAGCGGCGGTCGTCGTCGATGACCTCCGCGACGTACGCCTCGGCGACGTCCAGCAGCCAGGAGACGTCCTCCTCGGTGCAGTCGGTGCCGGACAGCAGCGAGCTGAGCGTCGTCCACACCTGGCCGCGCGGCAGCCCCTTGCCCTCGGAGAAGGCCAGCGGTAGCAGCATCCGGCGCACCCGCGGCTCGTCCGGGCCGAACCGGGCCAGATAGTCGTCGAACGCCTCGCCGACCTCGCTGGGCAGCCGGTCCGCCCAGCCGGGGTGGTCCACGTCGACCGCGGCGCGGTCGGAGCGCAGGGTGCGGGCGGTGGTGCGGGCGTAGAGGTAGACGCCCGCGGCCTTCCGCGCGACGCCCCGGGCGACGGTCGCCGCGAGGGCGGGCCGGTCCCGGTAGGGCGTACGGACCTCCGGCTCCTCCACGGCGAGGAGCACCTTGGCGACGTACCCGGCGACGTCCGCCTCCTCCGCCCGGTAGCCGGGACGGTCCAGGTCGAGGCAGGTGAAGGTGGAGCCGAGCGGCTGCACCAGCTCGTGGCGGGTGCCCACCAGGAGCCGTACGCCCTGGATCTCGGACATGGGACGCAGCAGTTCGCGGGTGATGCGGCGCGGCTCGCCGTGGCCGCCCGCGTCGGCGGCGGTGTCGGACCCCGCCTCGTCCACCGCGTCCACGACGACCACGACCGGCGGGCCCTGGCGGCCGCGCCGGGTCAGCTCCTGGAGCAGCGCGGCCGTGCCGTCGGCCCGGGTGCCGAGCGCGGTCGCGATGCGCTCGACGACCTCCTCCAGCCGCTTGTGGCGCGCGTGCACCGCGGCCGTGACGCAGCCCTCGGGCACCAGCGTCGCCGGGTCGACGCCCTCCGGGTCGAACTTCGCGCGGTACGCGGGGTCCGAGGGCGCCACGATCCGGCCGAGGACCGCCGACTTGCCGCAGCCGGGGCTTCCGGTGACGACCCGGCCCTTGCCATCGCCGTGCTCGGCGGTCAGCCAGGCGACGAGTTCGGTCAGCACCCGCTCCCGGCCGCTGAAGTACAGGCCCTGCTCGGACTCGAACTCCACGCCGCGGGCGCGGGGGCCGAAGTGCTCGGTGAGGTCGCGCTCGGCGACCCGGCGCTGCACTTCGAGGTCGGTGCCGAGGGGCGGCAGCTCCTCGCGGTAACCGGCGTTGGGCAGGAACGGCGCCAGGCCCGTGACCAGACCGCTGGCCAGCTCGGCGCGCTGGCCGCGGCCGGCGGCGTCGAAGCACTCGTTGACCGCCTTCACCAGCTCGGTGAGGTCCAGGTACTGCTGCCGCTGCCCAGTGCGCTCCGTGGTGATCTCCACGGACGACCCGAGCGCCGCCACGAACGCACCGTCCTCGGCGACGTCCTTGCGGCGGGCCGACGCCAGGAACCACAGCCCGGTCGAGGTCGCTCCGCCACCGTGCCGGTACGCGATCGACTGGAGCGCCAGCCCGGCGGCGTCCGCGCTCCCCGCGCCGCCACCGCAGGTGTCCAGCACGACCAGCAGATGGCGCAGCTCGCCCCGGCACAGGATGCGCACCAGGTCCTCGGTGGCCAGGGCGGTGGTGGCCGGGTCGTCGTCCTGCGAGTCCCAGCACAGCAGGTAGTGCCGGTCCCGGTCGTGGACGAGGCCGTGCCCGGCGAAGTACACGACCACCACATCGTCCGGGGTGAGCCGGGTGTCGGCCGACCAGTGGCGCAGCTTCTGCCGGATCTGCTCGGCGCCGTCGTAATCGCCGAGCCCCGGCAGGACGGCCTGGTAGCCGAACCCCTCGAAGAGCCCGGTCATCGCGGCGACGTCCCCGGGCACTTGGGGCAGCTGCTCCTCCTCCGGCAGATGGCAGTACCGCCCGCTGCCCAGCGCTATGAAGAATCGCCGCCCCACCTGGAGCCCCACCGCCGCTTCCCCCACTGCCGTGCGTCCCGCCGTGCGCCGCGAGAACCGTAACCGGATGATCGCAACCCGTGTCGGGAAGCGCAACGGGGCGGTGAGGGGCGGCGCATGGGCCAGGGGGTGGCTAGTCGATGACCAGCCCCTTGGCCTTCAGGACCGGTTCGAGGCCGCAGACCTCGATCACGCTCTTGCCGGAGCGGTAGGCGGCGATGAAGGCGTCCTCGGCCTCGACGCGCTCCTGGCACTTGGCGATGACGTCCGCCAGGTCCTCGTGGCGGACCACCACGACGCCGTCGGCGTCGGCGCGGACCACGTCGCCGGGGCGGATGATCTCGCCGCCGATCAGGACGGGTTCGGCCATGGGGCCGACGGTTTCCTTGACCGTGCCCTTCATGCAGACGCTGTAGGAGAAGACGGGGAAGCCGAGTTCGCGCAGTTCGCGGGTGTCGCGGACGCCGGTGTCGGTGACCAGGCCGCCGAGGCCCTTGGCGACGCAGGCGTTGGCCAGGACGTCGCCGAAGGAGCCCGCCTCGGCGTACTCGCCCGCGGAGACCGTGATGACGTCGCCGGGGCGGGCGTGGGCGATGGCGACCTGGAGCATGATGTTGTCGCGGGGCGCGCAGACCACGGGGAAGGCGGGGCCGCACAGGGACATCGCGGGGTCGACCGGCTTGATGGTCGAGTCGAGGGCGCCGAGGCGGCCCTGGGCTTCGTGGATGGTGGCGGCGGAGTAGCCGCTCAGCTGCTTCACCAGGTCCGGATCGGGCCGGTCGAAGGCGGTGTTGACGCGGATCATGCGGCGGTGGCTCCTTCGGGAGAGGTCAGGAGAGGTCGGCGCGGGCGCGGGCGATGGCCTCGCAGGCCGCGGTGAGGACGTCGTTGGAGGTGGCGAAGGAGATGCGGAAGTAGCCCGGGGAGCCGTACGCGGCGCCGTGGATCACCGCGACCGACTGTGACTCCAGCAGATGGGCGGCGACGTCCTCGTCGGTGCGGACCTCCTGGCCGGAGGGGGTGCGGGTGCCGAGGACGCCGGTGCAGTTGACGAAGGCGTAGAAGCCGCCGTCCGGCGGGGTGCAGGACAGCCCGGGGATGTCGTTGATCAGCTTGACGACGGTGTCGCGGCGGCTGCGGTAGACGGCGACGCTGTCGCGGACGAACCCCTGGTCGCCGCTGAGCGCGGCGGTGGCGGCGGCCTGGCTGATGGAGGAGGGGCAGGAGGAGATCTGGGACTGGAGGGTGTTGATGGCCCGGATCAGCTCGGCGTTGCCCGCGCCGTAGCCGATGCGCCAGCCGGTCATCGCGTACGTCTTGGAGACGCCGTTGGTGGAGAAGACCCGGTCGGCCAGGCGTGGTTCGACGGCGGCGAGGCTGTGGACCTGGCCCGTCCCGAAGAAGATCTCGTCGTAGATCTCGTCGGTGAGCACGTGGACGTGCTGGTGGTCGAGCAGCACCCGGGCGAGGGCGCGCAGTTCGTCGGCCGTGTAGACGGCGCCGGTGGGGTTGCCCGGGGAGTTGAGGACGACCCAGCGGGTGCGGTCGGTGAGGGCGGAGGCCAGCCGGTCGGGGGTCAGCTTGAAGCCGTCGGCCTCCGGGCAGGGGACGACCACCGGGGTGCCGTCGTTGGCCAGCACCATGTCCGGGTACGAGACCCAGTACGGGGCCGGGATGACGACCTCGTCGCCCGCGTCCAGGGTGGCCATCAGGGCGAGGAAGATGATCTGCTTCCCGCCGCCGCCCACCGCGATCCGGCCGTCGGGGAAGTCCAGTCCGTGGCGCCGCCGGAGCCGGTCGGCGATGGCGGCCCGCAGCTGCGGGGTGCCGTTGACCGGGGTGTATTTGGTGGCGCCCTGCCGGATCGCCTCGATGGCGGCGTCCTTCACATGGCCGGGGGTGTCGAAGTCGGGTTCGCCCACGGTGAGGTCGAGGATGTTCCGGCCCTGGGCCTTCAGTTCGCGGACCCGCTGGGCGGCCGCGGTGCTGGGCGAGGGTTTGATGCGGCCGACGCGCTGTGCGGTGCCGCGCTGTGCGGTCCCGCGCTGTGCGGTGCTCATTTCAGTCGGCCCTCCGCTCGAAGTTGAGCCCGCCCGGGACCTGGAAGGTGGGCAGGATCTCCACATGACCGATGTTGACGTGGCGCGGCGAGGAGATGGCGAATTCGATGGCGTCGGCGATGTCCTCCGGCTTGAGCGATTCGTAGCCGTCGTAGAACTGGCGCTGCGCCTCTTCCATGTCGCCGAGCAGTCGCCCGAAGATTTCCGTCTCGACCCGCCCGGGGCAGATTTCGGTGACCCGGATCCTGCGCCCGTATCCGTCCACCCGCAGCTGGCGGGAGAGGGTGTGCACGGCCGATTTGGTGGCGTGGTAGATGGTGTTTCCGCCGAAGTTGTAGACGCCGGCGATGGAGCTGACGTTGACGATGTGGCCGAGGTCGCGTTCCACCATTCCCGGCATGACCAGCCGCACCAGGTGCAGCACCGCCTGGATGTTGACGGCGATCTGCTCGTCGACCGCGAACTCGTCGGCGGTGAGGATGTTTCCGGTGCGGGACACCCCGGCGTTGTTGACGAGGACGTCGACCTGGAGGTCCCGCAGTTCCGCGGTGAGCGCGGCGGTGTCGGTGATGTCGACGGCGTGCGGTGTGCAGCCGGTGCGCCGGGCGAGGTCGTCCAGCCGGTCGGCGTTGCGGGCGACGGCGTGAACCTCCAGGCCCTGCTTGGCCAGCCGCTCGACGACCACCGCGCCGATTCCGGTGGAGGCACCGGTCACCAGTGCGGTCTTGTAGTCGGAAAAGGGCATCGGGGCTTCGCTCCTCTGTCGGAAAAGGGAGTTGGGGAGGCGGGGGGAATTACGCGTCGCGCAGCGGCAGATGCGCCTTGTCCGTCACCCGGGATACGGCGATGAGCGTGCCGAGGGCGGTGACGACCGCGTAGAAGGCGGGCATGTTGACGTTTCCGGTCTGGGCGATGAGATAGGTCATCAGCAGTGGTGCGGTACCGCCGAAGAGCGCCGAGGAGATGTTGTATCCCAGCCCGTAGGCGGAATAGCGGACCCGGGTCGGGAAGAGTTCGACCAGCAGGATGTGGATGACGCCGGTGTGGCCCGCGAAGACGACGGCCATGACGCTTGCGCCGAGAATGGCCAGCGCCACGTTGCCGGTGCCGATGAGCAGGTAACAGGGAATGCCCAGGGCGGCCATGGCGATCGCGGCGCCGGAGAGGACCTTCTTCCGCCCGATCCGGTCGGACAGCCTGCCCATGAACGGAATGGCGAGGGAGATGGCCACCAGGCTGGCCGAGGTGACGAGCAGCCCCTGCACCTTGCTGAAGTGCAGCTCGGTGCTCATGAACGTGGGCATGTAGCCGAACAGCACGTAGTAGCCGGAGCCGTTCATCAGCGGGATGAACAGGGCGAGCAGCATCGCGCGACGGTGCTCGGAGGAGGTGAACGCCTCCTTGAGCGGGTTCTTCGACAGCCCGCCCGATTCCTTCAGCCGGTTGAAGTTCGGGGTGTCGCTGATGCGCTTGCGGATGTAGAGGCCCGCGACGCCCAGCGGGACGGCGAGCAGGAACGGAATGCGCCAGCCCCACGACTCCATCGCGTCCGACCCGAGGCCACTGTTCATGCCCGCGGCGACCAGCGTGCCGGTGAGCAGCGAGAGGAACGAGGCGATCTGGGCGTAGCTGGTGTAGAGGCCGCGCTTGCCCTCGGGGGCGTGCTCGGCGAGGAAGCTCATCGCGCCCGACGCCTCACCGCCGACCGAGAAGCCCTGGAGCACGCGGAGCAGGATGAGGAGGACGGGGGCCGCGATGCCGATACTCGCGTACGTCGGCAGCATGCCGATCGCCGCGGTCGCGACGCTGATCAGCAGGATGACGAAGACGAGCATCCGCTGGCGTCCGATGCGGTCGCCGAGGTGTCCGCAGATGATGCCGCCGAGGGGACGGAAGAAGAACGAGACGGCGTAGCCGAGGAAGACGAGCTGCACCTGCACCGCGTTGCTCGCGTCGGGGAAGAAGACGACACCGAGGGTGCCCGCCATGAAACCGAAGATGCCGTTGTCGTAAAGCTCGGCGAAGATGCCGACGCATCCGGCGAGGGTCACCTTCCGCGCGGTTCTGGGATCGACGACGTTGGGGGTTGGTTGGGCGGCGGCGACGGCGGTCATGATGTCTCTTTTCTGGAGCGGGGTCAGGCAGGTGGGGGCGGATCACTCACAGGGGAAGGGGACGGGACGTCACACGGGGGACGGACGTCACACGGAGGGACGGGACGTCACACAGGGGAGGGGACGGAGGGGGTGGCCGAGGGGACGGGGATGCGCAGCTCGTCGAAGACGGTGCGGACGCGGGTGGCCAGGGCGCGGACGGCATGGCGCTGGGACCGGTAGTCGGCCACCGCCTCCTCCACGGTCCGGTGCCGGAAGCGGACCGACTGACCGGGCCGGGCCTGCCCGAGCGCGGACAGACCGGTCGCGGTGACCACGGCGAGGACCGGGTATCCGGCGGTGACGCCGCGGCCGCGGTGCAGGACGAGCAGTTCGTCGCCCGCGGGCACCTCGACCGCGCCGACCGGCACACCGCGGGACAGCACCTCGCCGGTCGCCACCCGCCGCGGTACGTCGCCGCTCATCCGCAGCCCGATGTGGTTGCTGCGCGGGGTCACGGTGAACGGCGACCGGAACAGCCGCTCGGCGGTGTCGCCGAACTCGGCGAGGTCGGGGCCGTCGGTCACGTCGACCGTCCAGGACTCGGCGCAGTGCGCCACCGGGGCGTGCACCCGGAACAGCGGGATGCCGAACACCGGATGGGCGACCGGCGGGCAGGAGGTGCGCAGCGCCAGCTCGTCGCCGTCGCGCAGCGACCGTCCGAAGCCGAGGATCGTGTCGGGGGCGCAGCTGCCGAGCAGGGACGGGGTGTCCACCGAGCCGAGGACGGCGAGATAGACGCGCAGCCCCAGCCGGATGCCGCTGACGGCGATGGTCTCCCCGGCCCGTACCGGCAGCGGCTCCCACATCGGCCGCGGCACACCGCCCACGGTGACGTCGGCGGGGGCGCCGGTGACCGCGATGAGGATGTCGGTGGACGGGGTGCAGCCGAAGTCCAGGGCGGTGATCTCCACCAGCGGCGCGCCCTCGTCGTTTCCGGCCAGCACGTTGGCGACGCGGGCGGAGTGCTGGTCGAGCGCGCCGTTGACCGGCAGTCCGTAGCGGGAGTGGCCGAACCGGCCGAGGTCCTGCACGGCCGCCAGGCCCGCCCGGTGCACGGTGAGGGTGTCGGTCGCGGTGCGGGCGTCGGTCACGGTGCGGGCGTCGGTCACGGTGCGGGCGTCGGTCACGGTGCGGGCGTCGGTCACGGTGCGGGCGTCAGTCATGACACGCCGCCAGGGGTGTGCCCGCGTGCTCGTCCCACTGCTCGGGGGCGATCGGTACGAACTGGAAGGTGTCGCCGGGCCGGTACGGGGTCAGCGGCCGGGCGTCGAGGTCGAGCACCCGCAGCGGGGTGCGGCCCAGCAGCGGCCAGCCGCCGGGGGACGGCATCGGGGAGATGACGGCCTGCCGTCCGGCCACCGCGACCGACCCGGGGACGACGCTGGTACGCGGCGAGGCGAGCCGCGGCACCGGGCGCGGGAACGCCGGGCCGTCCATCATCGGGGCCGCGGCCGGGGCGCCGAAGCAGCGGACGGTGAGGGGAGCGCGCGAGTGCAGCTCCACCACCTCGGCCTCGGTGAGCCCCAGCTGCTCGGCGACGACGGGCAGGTCGGGGCCGTGCTCGCCGCCGTACACCACCGGTACGACGAAGCGCCGGGGCGCGGGACCGGGGCGCGGGCCCTCGGCGAGGCGGCCGCTCTCGTACCGCAGCAGGCGCCGGAGCGTGAGGTGGTCGGTGGTGGCGCAGTCGAACTCGACGAGCAGCGTGTCGTACGTGGGCACGATGCCGTACACCCCGCCGGGCCGGGCGGCCTCGACCGCGTCGGCCAGGGCGTGGACGGTCCGCCAGGCCCGGTCCGGCGGCAGCCCCACGGCCTTGACCACGACGGCCGAGTCGCCGCAGTCCGCGATGGTGACCTCGCCCGGGTCCGCGATGGTGACCTCGCCCGCCATGTCAGGCGCTCCCGACGGTGGCGTCGGCCTTGAGGTCCAGGACCTCGGTGAGCGGAGCGATCCGCACTCCCGCGGTGAGCAGTTCGCCGCGGATCCGGCGGGCGAGCGCGATGGCGCCGGGGGTGTCGCCGTGCAGCAGGACGGTGTCGCACGCGACCGGGAGGTCACGGCCGCCGACGGTGCGGATCACGCCCTCGGTGACCATCCGGACCGTCCGTTCGGCGATCTCCCCCGCGTCGTGGAGCACCGCCCCGGGCTCGCTCCGGGGCACCAGCGTGCCGTCGTCGCGGTACGCCCGGTCGGCGATGCCGACGATGCCGACCCGCAGGCCCAGGGCGCGGGCGGCGTCGGCGAGTTCGCCGTCCTGGGCGAGGACGATCAGGGACCGGTCGAAGGACGCCACGGCCCCGGCCACCGCCTCCGCGTAGTCGGGGCGGGTCGCGACCAGATTGCCGAGCCGCCCGTGCGGCGCGATGTGCCGTAGCCCGGTGCCGTGCGCGGTCGCGAAGGCGTGCAGCGCGCCCATCTGGTACAGCGTGTCCGTGCGGACCTCGTCCGGGGTCAGATCGATCGCGCGGCGGCCGAATCCGACGAGATCGGGAAAGCTGTGATGCGCGCCGACGGCGACACCGATTTCGGCGCAGCGGCGAACCGTCGCGTCCATGATTCTCGGATCGCCCGCATGGAATCCGCACGCGATATTGGCCGAGGTCAGCACGTCCAGCAGCGCCTCGTCGTCGCCCATGGTGTAGGCGCCGAATCCCTCGCCGAGGTCGGCCACGAGATCGACGGCATGCGTCATGACGTCCTCCGGAATAGAAGAAAGCGGCGTGTCGCTTTTCGCGAGCAGAGGGTCGCGAGAGGGATCTTCGCGAGGGGAGAAATTCGCGTTCCGGTGAACGTAATCCGCACGAGAGAAGGCGGCAAATATGCGTTGGGTGTGACGTAATCACCTCTGGTTATGACCTGGACCACACTCGCCGTCTGCGGCGTCCGGTGCGGCGCCTACCATGAGGGCCCGCCCAGCCCGGAGGACCGCCCATGGACACCAGGCGTCTGTACTCGTTCGTGAAGATCGTCGACGCCGGGAGCATCACGCGCGCGGCCGACATCCTGCACATCGCGCAGCCCGCCCTCAGCCAGCAGCTCTCCATGCTGGAGTCCCACTTCAAACAGCAGCTGCTGATCCGCAGCAAGCGCGGAGTGGCACCGACCGAGGCGGGCCGGGCGCTGTACCGGCACGCCCAGCTCATCCTGCGTCAGGTCGAGCTGGCGCAGGCCGCCGTCGACGTGTCCGGGCGGGCGCCCGCGGGCAGCGTCTCGGTGGGCCTGGCCCCGTACAGCATGGGCGCGGCGCTCGCGCTGCCACTGCTCACCAGCGTGCGCGAGCGCTACCCCGACATCGTGCTGCACATCAACGAGAACTTCGGCGGGGTGATCAGCGAGGCGATCATGACCGGCCGGATGGACATGGCGTTCATCTACGGGGCGGGGCCGCTGCGGGGCGTGCAGTTCGAACCGCTGCGCACCGAGGACCTGTTCCTGATCGCGGCGCCGGGCAGGACGACGGAGCCGGGCGGGGGCGCGGACGTCCCGCTGGAGGAGCTGGCGGACGTGGAGCTGCTGCTGCCCAGCCGCATCCACACCATCCGTCAGGTCGTGGACGCCGCGTTCCAGCAGGCGTCACTCCAGCCGCGGGTGATCGGCGAGATCGAGTCCGTCCTGACGCTGGTCAGCGCGGTCGGCGCGGACCTGGGGGCGACGGTGCTGCCGTGGTCGGCGGCGCGCGCGATCCTCGACGTGCAGAACCTGGTGGTGCGCCGGATCGTGAACCCGACCATCCCGGTCAAGCTCTCGTTGTGTACGTCCGACCATCAGCCGCTGTCGGAGCCCGCCCATGCCGTGCACGATCTTTTCCATGAATTGATCGCCGACTTCGGCTGAAGGTCGGCCAGACGTCCGCCAGAGGTCCGCGTCTCAGACGCCCGTGGTGTCGGCGGCCGCGTCGACCGCCGAGGATGCCACCCGGCCCGAGGCGGGCTTGCGCAGCAGCAGGAGCGCCGCGTCGTCGTGCAGCCGCCCGCCCACGTGCGCCAGCAGTTCGTCGTGCAGCCCGGCCAGGGTCCGGGACGGCTCGTCGGACACGTGCCCGGGCACCCGCTCGGCCAGCGGGAAGTACGCCCGGCCGTGGTCGCGCGCCTCGATGACCCCGTCGGTGTACAGCAGCATCTGGTCGCCGTCGGCGAACGGCACCACCTCCAGGCTCGGCGCCTCCCCGCCCAGCGAGGCCAGACCCAGCGGCGGCGCCGGGCGCAGCGGCTCGACGGGCACGACCGCACCGGCCGGGCCGATCAGCAGCGGCGGCGCGTGGCCGCAGTTGACGATCTCCATGCGCCCGTCGGCGGGGCATCCGGCGACAACGGCGGTGACGAAGTCGTCGGGGGCGAGGTTGCGGGCGAGGCTGCGCTCGATGCGGCCGACGACGTCCAGCAGATCCGGTTCGTCGTACGCGGCCTCCCGGAACACGCCGAGCACCAGCGCGGCGGTGGACACGGCGGGCAGTCCCTTGCCGCGGACATCGCCGACGATCAGCCGGACCCCGTACGGGGTGGACACCAGCGCGTACAGGTCGCCGCCCACCCGGGCCTCCGCCGCGGCGGCGCTGTAGCGGACCGCGACCTGGAACTGGCCGACCCTCGCGGGCACCGGCCGGAGCAGCGCGTTCTGCGCGGCCTCGGCGACCGAGCGGACCGCGGCCAGCACCCGTTCCCGGCGCCCGCGCAACACGCTGGCCAGGCAGCTCGCCAGGGTCACCGCGATGAGCGTCGACAGCACGACCGCCTGCCCGTGGACCGGCGCGGCCTGCCAGGCGCCGAGCGCCGCGCCCAGCGCGACGGCGAGGAACCCGATCCGCAGCACCGCCCACGGGCGGCACGCGGCGGCGGCCAGCGCGGGGCCGACGGCGAGCAGCGGCAGCCAGCTCGTCCCGTCTCCGGTGACGAAGGCGATGGCCGCGACCGCGCCCAGGATGAGTACGGGCACTCCGGCCGCGAACGGTGCGGGGGGATAGGGCTGGTCCAGATGGGTGCGGGCCTGGATCATGTCCGGGTCGACTGCTCTCTCTCGCTCGCCGGGTTCACTCGAATACGGCGTGATGTCCGTTTCATCCAGAGAACCAGCGCTTCGCGGCGAGCGACAAGGGCCGGAATTTCAGATAGTGAGCGAAAGGCTCCTGGTCACGCGGTCGGCCGTCGGCAACAGCCGCTCGCGTATCTCCTCCAGCCGCGCGGCCCGGTCCGCCCGACCGGCCTGACCGGCCAGACCCGCCCGGCCGGCCTGGAGCGACACCCCGAGCGACCCGAGCCGGTCCCCGCTGTACACGGGCACCGCGAAGCAGACCGTGCCCAGCGCGTACTCCTCCAGGTCGGTGACCGGCTGGTCGGCGGCCGAGGCGTCCAGCCGCCGCAGCAGCTCGGCGGGGCGGGTGACGGTGCGGGGCGTGAGGTCGGCGAGCGGATGCCGGGACAGATAGTCGCTGCGGGCCTCGTCGCCCAGCTCCCGCAGCACGCACTTGCCGAGCGCGGTGGCGTGCCCGGCGTCCTCGAACCCCACCCACAGATCCACCCGGGGCGCCCGGGGGCTGTCGACGATCTCCGCGACCCGGATCTCGCCGTCCTCGTAGAAGGTCAGATACGCGGCCGCCGACAGCTCGTCCCGCAGCCCGGCCAGCGCCGGCCGCACCCGGTTGAGCAGCGCCTGCCCGCGGCTGCCGACCTGGAGCGTGTGCAGCTTGTCGCCGACGACGAAACCGCCGTCCGGCAGCCGGTGCACATAGCCGTCGTGGACCAGGGTCCGCAGCAGGTGGTACGTGGTGGCGAGCGGCAACCCCACCTCCCGAGCCAGCTGTTTCGCCGGCGCACCGCCCTCATGTGCGCCCACGGCCTCCATCAGGCGGAAGGCTCGCTGCACGGAAGTGATGAGCGTAGGGCCTCCTGGAGTACCCATATGACCAGCTTGCGCCCGGTACGGCGGCCGGGCAAGGGCGTATCTGCGGCCGGGACGCGCGAGGGCGTCGGCCGACCCGGATAGTCGGCCGACGCCCTCGGTCCGGAGCGAAGGCGGTCAGCCGGGGCTGATGCGGCCCCGCCAGCCCCCCTCTTCCTGGCCCCGGTGCTCGATGAAGTCCTTGAACCGGTGCAGATCGCCCTTGATCCGGCGGTCGAGCGTCCCGGTCATGTCCGCGGCCTTCTCCGCCATTCCGGTCGGCTCGAAGACCATGGCCAGATTGACCTCGGTGTGGGTGGCATCCAGGGACCGGAAGGTCACCAGGCCCTGCTGCTGCACGTCGCCCGAGGTCGTACGCCAGGCGATGCGCTCGTCGGGGAGCTGATCGACGATCTCGGTGTCGAATTCGCGGTGCACACCGGCGATGGAAGTCGACCAGTGGTTGTGACGGTCGTCCACCTGGGTCACCTGGTCCACGCCTTCCATGAACCGCGGGAACTCGGTGAACTGCGTCCACTGGTTGTAGGCCGTGTGCAGCGGAACCTCAACCTCGACGGTCTCCCGCACGGTGCTCATCGGTGACTCCTTTCGACGCTGTCACCGCACCGGGTAACCGTGCCCGCGCACGTAAAACGTCAGCGCAGGGGATGCAGCGCGGCCAGTTCGGCGGGGGCGGTGCCGGTCGCGATGGCGTCGGCCAGCAGCCGACCGGTGAGGGGGCCGAGGGCCACGCCCCACATGCCGTGGCCGCCGTTCACGTACACCCGCGGCGAGGCGGTCGGACCGACCAGCGGCAGCCCGTCGGCGGTGCACGGGCGCGAGCCGACCCACTCGTCCGTACGGGCGTCCCAGTCGACGTCCCGCAGCAGCGGACGGGCCGCGGCGATGATCGCCTGGATGCGGCGCGGATCGACGGGCCGCTCCGGGGGCGCCAGCTCCATCATCCCGGCGACCCGCACCCGGCCGTCGCCCAGCGGGGTGCACACCACCTTCTGCGCGGCCAGATACGTCGGGCGCGCCGGTGCGCCCGCGGCGGGCACGCTGAAGCTGTACCCGCGCCCCGACTGGACGGGCACCCGCACCCCGAACGGGCGGACCAGCCGGTTCAGCCAGGTCCCGGTGGAGACGACGGCGACGTCCGCGCGCAGATCGCCCTGCGACGTGCCGACCGCGACCCCCGTGCCCAGGTCGCGGATGCCGGATACTTCGGCCCGCTCCACGACCTTCCCCCCGCGCTCCCGCACCGCGTCCGCCAGCGCCCGCACGAAGTTCCCGGGGTTCAGCCGCCGCTGCCCGTGCAGCGCGATGCCCGCGCCGACCGCGTCGCTGAGCACCGGCTCCAGGGAGCGCGCACGGTCGCCGTCGATGGCCTCGTACGGAATCTCGTACCCCGCCGCCCGCGCGTGCTCCAGCTCCTCCACCATCCCCGCCCGCTCGGCCGCCGTACCGAACGCGAGCAGCATCGGGTCCACCGGGACGGTCGGCTCCTCGACACCGCCCGCCGCGAGATCGTCGTACGCGGCGAGCGCGTGCCGGTTCAGCGCGGCGAACGTGGTGGCCAGCACCCGCCAGCGGCGCGGGGTGCAGTGCCGGGTGAACGACAGCAGGAAGCGCGCCAACCGCGGATCGGCCCGCGGCGGGATGTAGACGGGCGAGGTCGGCGTGACCAGACTGCGCACCCCGTACCGCAGCGCGGCGGGCTCGGGCAACGGCATGGCGAGCGCCGGCGTCAGCCACCCCGCGTTCCCCCACGAGGCCCCGGCCGCCGGTCGCCGCCGCTCGGCCACCGTGACCTCGACACCCCGGCCCTGTAGGGCCCACGCGGTGGCGAGCCCGACGATTCCGGCACCGACGACGACGGCGCTGCGTGGTGTGGACACGGTGGCGTTCCCCTTCCCCTGGCTTCCCCTGGATTCCCCGGTGTTGCGTGCTGCGTACGCATCATGGGCGGGCGGGGGCGCGCGCCGCACTGTCCTGGGGACCGATTGCACGGGGGCGGGTGTTGTCGCACGGCACAAGCCCGCGACGCGGGCCCGGCGTCGCCTACGGGAGGCGCAGCGCTCGTAGGCGCAGGCGCAGCTGGATCTCGAACTTGGCGGCCGGGTCGGCGAGGTCGAGGCCCGCGATCTCGTGTGCGCGCCGCAGGCGGTAGCGCAGCGTGTTGGGGTGGATGTGCAGCTGGCGGGCGGCCAGCCGGGCGTCCTCGCCGGCGGCGAGGTAGCGGGCCAGGCTGTCGAGCAGTTCCGTGCCGCGCTCGCGGTCGTAACGCTCCAGCTCGGCGATCGCGCCCAGCGGGTCGTGCCCGGACTCGTCGGCCAGGTCGACCGTCTGCATGAGCAGCGCGTCCAGGTGGACATCGCGGATGTGGGCGGCCGCGCCGCCCGAGCCGCCCAGCCGGGTGAGGAGGCGGACGACCAGGTCGGCGTCGGCCCGGGAGCGGTCCAGCGCGTCGGGGCCGGGGACGGTACGGCCCACCCCGGCCACCAGCCCGGACCGGTCCTGGAGTTCGCGGACGACGCGCGCCAGCCGCTGTTCGTCGCGCACCGGCAGCACGGCGTAGCCCGCGCCGTCGGCCTCCGCGTGGACACCGCCGTGCGCCGCCCCGGCCGGTCCGGCGAACCCCGCGAACCCCGCGAGCCCGTCGAGCCCGGCGAGCGCACGCCGCAGCGGCTCGCCGGACGCGGCCGGGGTCACCGGCCGCAGCGCGACGACGGCCAGCGGGCCGGGCGCCAGCGGCAGTTCGGCGGCGGCCTCGACCGCCCCCGCCCCGCCGGCCAGCAGGGCGCGTACGGCCGCGGCCCGCCGCGCCTCCTCCCCGCGCCGCCGCGCGATCTGCCGGGCCAGCACCGGAGCCGCCAGCGCGGCCGCCTCCACCAGGGCCGCCCGCTGCTCCCGGGAGGGCGCGGTCGGCACGATCGCCCAGATGGAACCCACGGACAGGTCGTCCACCCGGATCGGCATGATCGCCCGCGGCAGCACATCGGGCGCCCCGGACGCCCGGAAGTCCGCGTAGAGCGGGACGGACGAGCCCGCCAGCCGCACATCCAGCCGGTCGTTGCGCAGCAGCGGCCGGTACCGGTCGGGCACCCGGCGGCTGAGGATGGTCGCGACACGGGCGTCGTCCGAGTACTCCTGGCCGGGCGAGTAGGTGATCAACTCGGAAGCGTCGTCCTCGATGGTGACCGGCGCGCCGACGAGCCCGGCGATGCTGTTGGCCAGGGCGAGGAGGCCGTCCGGGGAGTCGTCGTACATGGCTCCTCCGCTCATGAGCGCGCCGACGGTTCCGGGGGCCACTACCCGGACCGGGCCGTATCGATGCGCTGAGGCGGGGATTGTCCATGGACGTGCCGTTACGCGCCCCGCTACCCGATCGCCCCGGTCGACTCCGGGCGGCGCCGCCCGTATCCGGTGGCCTGCTCGAAGGCGTGGCCGATCTGGAGGACGGCGAAGTCCGCCCGGTGCGGTCCGACGATCTGGAGACCCACCGGCAGCCCGGCGGGCGTGAACCCGGCCGGGACGGACAGGGCGGGGCTGCCCGTCGACGTGACCAGGTACGCGGAACGCATCCACTCCAGGTAGTCCCCCATCGCCACCCCCGCCACCTCGGTCGGGTACTCGATGCCGATGTCGAACGGCGGCACCTGGCTGACCGGGAGCAGCAGCACGTCGTAGCGCTCGAAGAAGGCGCGGACGCGGTGGAAGAGCGCGGTGTGCAGCACCTCGGCGCGGGCCACCTCGGGCCCGGTGAGGCGGCGCCCCGCCTCCGCGTTCTCCCGGATCGTCCGCTTCAGGCCCTCCGGGTGACGGTCCATGAGCGGGCCGAACGCGACCTCGAACAGCGCGGCCCGCTGCGTACGGAACACCTCCTCGCCCTCCGACAGGTCCGGGCACGCCCGCTCCACCACGCACCCGAGGTCCTCGAAGACCCCCGCCGACGCCTCCACGACCGCCGCCACCTCCGGCTCCACCGGCACCAGCCCGCCCAGGTCCGGCGACCAGGCCACCCGCAGCCCGGTCAGATCCCGGTCCAGCGGCCGGGCGAACCGGGCGCCCGGCTCCTCCAGCGCGATCGGCGACCGGGGGTCGGGGCCCGCCATCGCGGACAGCAGCAGGGCGGTGTCCGCGACCGTACGGGCCATCGGGCCCTTGACCGAGAGCGTGGTCCACGCGTTCGCCGCGGGCCAGGTCGGGACGCGCCCGGGCGACGGGCGCAGCCCCACCACGTTGTTGAACGAGGCCGGGTTGCGCAGCGACCCGCCGGTGTCGCTGCCGTCCGCGATCGGGACCATGCCGCTGGCGAGCGCGGCGGCCGCACCCCCGCTGCTGCCGCCCGCGCTGCGGTCGAGTGCGTACGGGTTGTGGGTGGCGCCGAAGATCGGGTTGAAGGTGTGCGAACCGGCGGCGAACTCGGGCACGTTCGTCTTGCCCAGGGTGATCGCCCCGGCGTCCCGGATGCGCTCGATGATCAGGTCGTCCTGGTCCGGTACGCCGTCGACCAGCGGCGAACCGTGGCTGGTGCGGATGCCCGCGGTGTTGTGGGTGTCCTTGTGCGCGATGGGCAGCCCGTGCAGCACCCCCACCCCGTCCGCCCCCGCCGCCACGATCCGCTCGTCGGCCGCGGCGGCGGCGTCGAGCGCGCGGTCCGCGACGAGGGTGACGATCGCGTTGACGTCGGGGTTGACCCGCTCGATCCGCTCAAGATGCGCCCGCACCACCTCCCGCGCCGACAGCTCACGCCCCCGCAACAGGGCGCTCAGCTCGCGCGCGGTCTTGTAGCACAGCTCGTCGTCGTGGTCCGTCACGGTGGCTCGCTCTCGTAGCTCGTCGGATTGTCCCCACCCCACTCCTCCCCCACGGTGAGCGGTTATCCGCGGGGGAATTCGTCGGCCCGCCGCGCGGCGGTGGCTGCGGGAGTGCGCGGGGCGGAGGCCCGGTCAGGGGCGGGAGCGGACCGGGAAGGGGCGGGGCGGGGGAACAGCAACTGCACCAGCAGCGCCACCGCCACGTTCACCCCCAGCCCCACCAGCCCGGCGTTCACGTGCCGCACATCCACCTCGGCCAGCGTCAGCCACGTCACCACGGCCTCGCCCGCCGCCAGCCCCGCCAGGGCGGCCCGTGCCGTGAGGAGGCGGCGTCGGCCGAGGACGGCGAGCAGGCCGGGGACGAGCTGGATGAAGCCGCTCACCGTGAGCAGTTGCAGGTCGGCCAGGAGGCCGGGGCGCAGGATGCCGAGGGTGAGGGCCAGGCCGATGGCCAGGACGACGACGCTGTGGTTGACCCGCATGCGGGCCGACTCCCGGCCCGGGGGCAGCAGGTTCTGGGCGACCAGGGTGGAGATGCCGATGCACATCGCCCCGGCCGGAACCATCGCCGAGGCCGCCGCGGCGACCACGACGAGCCCGGTGGCCCAGTCCGGCAGGGCGCCCTGGGCGAGGGTGAGCAGCACCCCGTCGCCGTCGCCGTCGACCCGCGCGACCACCCCCGTGAGCCCGATCATGATCGGGATCATCAGCGCGACCTGGTACAGCGGCATGAAGATGTTGTTCGTACGGATCGCCCGCGGCCCGCCCGCGGCCATCAGCGGCGGCCAGTGGTGCGGCGTCGCCATCATCCCGCCCGCGATCGCCGAGACCAGCACGCTGGTGGTCCACCACACCTGGTCCTGCGCCCCGCCGTGCACGGTCAGCATCTGCGGCTGCACCTCGTGGACCCGCCGGAACACCTCGCCCACGCCGCCGCCGACGTAGTGCAGCGGGACGACGACGGCGAGCACCGCCATGACGCCGACCGTCAGGACGTCCTTGAAGTAGGCGCTGTTCTTCAGCCCGCGGATGCCGGACCACAGCACGAAGGCGGCCGTCAGCACCGAGGCCAGCACCATGCTCAGCCGCCCCGACGCCGTACTTCCGGTCACCAGCCCGACGACCATGCCGAGCCCGGTGAGCTGGAGCTGGATGTAGGGGAGCAGGAAGATCAGCCCGATGACCGCGACGACCTTGCCGAACAGCGGGCTGCGGTAGCGGTCGGTGAAGTAGTCGGCCTGGGTGAGGTAGCCGCGTTCCTTGCCCAGCCGCCACAGCCTCGGCTGGACGAAGTAGAGCAGCAGGAAGGCGAGGGCCAGGTAGACGACGGCGTACGTGGCGGCGTTGCCGCCGGTGAACGCGACCCCCGCGACCCCGAGGAAGCTGAAGGTGGTGAACACCTCGCCCGCCTGGAGGAACCACATGGCGGCGGTGCCGAAGTTGCGCCGTCCGACGGCCCATTCGGCGAGGTCGGTGGAGCGCCCGGTCCGGCCGAGGAAGCCGCAGAGGGCGAGGGCGCACATGCCCAGCAGCGATACGGCGAGGACGACGCTCACTGTCCCTCACCCGCCGCCGCACCCGCCGCCACGCGCTCACCGTGCCGGAACAGCCCCCACTCGACGGCGGCCAGCGCCGGGGTGAGCGTGAGCACCCAGCCGCCGACCCAGACGTACAGCGAGGGCATGCCGAACCACAGCCGCTCGGCGTTGACGAACGGCAGCCACACCGAGGCGAGCAGGGCCAGCGCCGGGACCACGGGGAGAAGGACGAGCAGTTTGCGCCGCGACACGGTACCTCCAGGGCGCGAGGGGACTGCGCGGCATTCAACAGACCCGCCCCCGCGTCCGGCATCGTCACCGGCGGCCAACATGCGGCGGCCCCGCCTTGTCCGCGGGGACAAGGCGGGGCTCCACAAGGTCGCTACCGGCCCGCGCCCACCGGAAGCCGCGCGGCCGACGTCCCAAGACCCGTCGGTCCGAACAGCTGCCGCGGCGCCCCGGCCTCGTGCCGCAGCTCCTCCTCCCGGTACCGGGCGACCTCCCGGTGCCAGGTCAGGATCCCGGTCATCCAGTTCTGGAGGTCGCGCACATACCCCTCCAGGGCCGCCCGGCCCTGCGCCGACAGCCCGAAGTCCTCGTACAGGACCGGGAACTCATGGGCCGCGACGTGCTGGAACTGCCGCATCCGCGAGGTCATCAGGTCCTGCACGATGGCCACCCCGGTCGGGTAGTCGCAGTCGAAGAAGTTCTGCACGACCAGGACGCCGTTGTGGACCTCGCCCTCGAACTCGATCTCCTTCTGGTACGAGAAGACGTCGTTGAGCAGGGTGGCGTAGTCCATGGCGGCGCTCTCCAGCGAACGGACCGGCCCGCTGTCGCAGATCCCGGGCGGGACGCGCCTCCCGTATGCGAGTCGGCACAGGCTCATGGTGAGGCCGGAGCCGAAGGTGTGGCGGCGCATCTCGATGTAGTCGATCGGGTCGGGGATCCGGTGCTGCGCCTGGTTGGCCAGCTCCCACAGCCAGCTGTCGAGCATGTCGTCGACGGCCTGGCGGAACGCGCGGCGCGCGTCCTCCTCCATCGGTCCCGCGGTACGCGACCACAGGTCGGCGAGGCCGCGCTCCAGCCCGCCCGCGGGGACGGGGGTGGGGCCCGCGTCGACCGGCATGAACGTCTTGAGCCGCTCGTTGCACGCCTCGGCGCCGGTGAGGTCCCGCTTCCGGCCGAAGACCTGCGGATAGTAGTCGTCCGCGTAGGTTCCCCAGGTGAGCCAGCCCGACGTCAGATCCAGCTCGTCGGGGGACGCCTCCGGGTGGATACCCGCCGCGCACAGCGGAAGGTCGGCGGCGCGCAGCCGGCGCTCGTCCCAGACGTCCGAGTCGGGGACGCCCGGCTGGGGCCCGAAGATGCCCATCCGGTGCGTCCACTCGACCAGATTGCGGCGCGCCCGGTCCAGATGCGGGCTGAGCCGGGCGGTGAACGGCATGAAGAAGTCCGGCAGCCGGGACGGCCCGACCCGCTGGTGCGGCACATGGCTGAAACCGCGCGCCCGGGCCCGCTCCGCCCGGCCGGTGGTGAGCCGTATGTCGGCGGCCGATACGCCCAGGCCGCTGCCACCCGGGCCACCGACGCCGAGGCCGCCGATGCCGAGGCCGCTCACGGAGAACGGCGACCAGGCGGGCTCGGCCGCGGCCCCTCCGCCGTTCATGTAGCGGCTGGACCGCATGTGCCACTCATGGCCGCCCGACTGCCAGTCCTGGAGCCCCTTGACGTACGCCATGACGCCCGCGCATGCCGCCGCGTCCAGGCCGTGCTCGGCGAACAGCGGGGCCAGCTCGGTGAACGTGGTGTTCTCGAACTGCTGGAGCCGCGAGGTGAGCAGGTCGTTGACGGCGTCCGCCGCCTGCTGGGTGGTGCAGCCCAGGAACGTCTCCAGGACCAGCACCCCGTTGCTCCGCTCGCCCTCCTCCTCGATCTCCCGCTGGTACGAGAACAGGTCGTTGCGCAGGTGTACCGCGTCCGCGAACGCGTCCCGCAGCACGCGCAGCGGCCGCGACTCCGCGATCACCGCGGGGACCTCGGCCCCCACCGCGTGCTCCACGAGCCCCGCCGACCACGGGGCGCCGCCGACCTTGCGGCGCATCTCGATGTACTCCACCGGATTGGGTGTCCGCCCTGCGTTGATGTTGGACAGCTCCCAGAGCGACTCGTTGAGCAGGTTCTCCGTGGACTCCCGGAACCGGGCCCGCCAGTCCGGCGACATCGCGGGCACCGTCCGCACCCACAGGTCCTTCAGCCCCGCCTCGACCGGGTTCTCCGGTTCCGGCATCCCGGCCGCCGCCGGATCCATCGGCATGAACAGCGGCAGCCGGTCCAGGTACGCCTTGCCGCCCGCACGGTCCTGCGAGCGCTTGAACCGCTCCAGGAAGTGGTCGTCGAAGAAGAACACCCACACGTACCAGTCCGTGATCAGGGCCAGTTCCGCGGCGGAGCAGTCGGGGTGGGTGTAGGCGCACAGCAGGGCGTAGTCGTGGGCGTCGAGATCCTCCTGCTCCCAGATCCCGGAGCCTTCGAGCATTCCCCTCTCGCGGGCCCAGCGGGTGGAGTGCTCCCGTGCCTCCTCGACGTGGGGATTCAGCCGCGCCGGGTACGGCATGTAGAAGTCGGGGAGTTGAAAGGGCTGTGTCACTGGCGGGCCGGCACCTCTCCGTACGACGGTTGCCCGCGCGGCCGGAAACAGGCCCCCGCGGGCTGGTCGGCTCGGCCCTACCCAGGGCCCTGACGGCCTATCCGACAGACCGATCAGTCACATGAATGTGCGATCGTTTCCGGCCCCGCCACGGCGGTACGGCCGAGGCGGGACCGGAAACGGCAGGTCGTGCGCGCGCTATCCGGGCGGTCTCGTGGCCTGGGCCGGGACGACCGCCCGCGGCGTCGCGGCGGACCGCGCCACGACGGCCCCCGGGCCGGATCCGCCCACGGTGGCCCCCGGCCCGGATCCGGCCACGGCGGCCCCCGAACCGGCGGCGGCAGGCCCCGCCCCGGGCCCGGCAGCCGGAGACCCCGCCACCGACCGGAAGGCCCACTCCATCCGCGGCTCCATCGCGAATCGCAACGTCCGCTGCACGAGCGGGGAGCACAGCGCGGTCACCACCACCGCGGCGATGACCGTGACCGCGATCGCGCCCGCCGGGGTGTGCAGCCAGGACGGGTCGTACCACCCCGCGAAGTGGGAGCCCTTTATGAGCAGGCCGTGCAGCAGGTACCCGTACAGCGTTCCGGCGCCGAGCGCGGTGAACCACATCGTCCGCCCCGGCACCCAGGCGAAGAAGCACGCGGTGAGCACCATGGAGCAGCCGAAGAGGGCGAACGTCATCACGATGCCGCTCCACCACGGCGCCCCCATCTCCTGGGCGCTGTCCCGGTGGTAGAACCACCCGGCGTTCATGCGCGGCACCGCCCAGTACGTGAAGACCAGCGCGGCGGCCGCCACGGGCAGGGCCACCATCCGCACCTCCCGCCGCCGCACCATCCGGAAGTGCTCCGGCCGCATGTGCAGTCCCGCCACGAAGAAGGGGAGGAACTGGAGCACGCGCTGAAGGTCGAGATCGTCGCCGATGTCGGGCGAGCACGAGGCGAGCGCGGCGATCGCGAGCGCGAGCGGCACCGGATGGCGCGCGATCCGCCACACCGGGGTGGTGACCCGCCACACGAAGAGCGCGATCAGGAACCAGGTCAGATACCAAGGGTCGAGCAGGCTGATCGGGTACGAGGGGTCGCCGCCCGCCCAGCCCCTGAGGAGGCTGTACACGGACTCGAAGATCACGTACGGGACGGCGACCCCGGTGAGCAGGCGCTTCAGCCGATCCGGCCGGAGGTCGAAGTTCCGCGAGAAGTAGCCGGAGATGAGGATGAACGCCGGCATGTGGAAGGCGTAGACGAACATGTAGAGGGCGGACGCCGCTCTGCTGCCGTCCCGCAGCGGTTCCCAGGAATGCCCCATCGCGACCAGCACGATTGCCAGGTACTTGGCGTTGTCGAAGAACGCGTCCCGCTGCTTGGGGGCTGCGGAGGACGAGGGGACGGACACGGGGACGGGCGGGCGGACGGGTGGGGGGACGGGCCCGGGGGCGGGGGCGCGTTGCGCGCGACGTAAGGACGAGATGTTCATCACATACGCCACCCCATGGAACCGACAGCGGCGATCCCGCCTCTTTGTGGGGTTGAGGAGAGGGCTGCGGAGTGGAACATTCCACGCACGGTAGTGGCGGCCACAGGGCCACGGGCGGAATGACTCAGCTCTTGCGCAACGACCGTTCACGCCCCCGCCCCCACTGGCACACTGCGCCCCCGCACCCGCACCCGCCGCCGCACCGCACGTCGCGCCGCACCGCCTGACTCGCCCCCGTCGCCCCTTTGGCCCGGCTGTGCGCGCGGGCCCCGGCCGCCTCGCCCATGCTGGGCCCAGGAGGGGGCGACCCGGCGACCCGAGGCGTGCGAAGGGCAGGGCCCGATGAGGCTTGTCGTCGATCTCAACCGCTGCCAGGGATACGCGCAGTGCGCGTTCCTCGCCCCCGACGTCTTCACCCTGCACGGCGAGGAGGCGCTGCTCTACACCCCGCACGCGGACGACACCCAGCGGGAGAACGTGGCGCGCGCGGCGGCGGCCTGCCCGGTCCAGGCCATCCTGGTCGAGGGTCCGGACGATGACCTGGTCGACGGCCCGGTCGGCGACGAGGGCCTGTCCGGTGTCCGCTGACGGCGCGCCGCACACGCTGCGGCGCGAGGGGCGCATCGTGATCGTCGGCGCCTCGCTGGCCGGGCTGCGGGCCGCCGAGACACTGCGCGACGAGGGGTTCTCCGGGTCGCTCACGATCATCGGTGACGAGCCCCACGAGCCGTACGACCGGCCGCCGCTGTCCAAGCAGGTGCTGCTGGGCCGGGCCCCCGCCGACCACACCACGCTGCCCCGGCGCCGCGAGGTGTACGCGCGGTGGCGGCTCGGCGTCGCCGCCACCGGGCTGGACATGACCGCCCGCCGGGTGCGGCTGGCCGACGGCGACGAGGTCGGCTACGACCGGCTCCTGATCACCACCGGGGTGCGCGCCCGGCCCTGGCCGCACCCCCTGGAGGCCGAGCTGGACGGCGTCTTCGTGCTCCGTACCCGCGAGGACGCGGCCGCGCTGCACCGCCGCCTGTCGGCCGCACCGCGCCGGGTGCTGGTCATCGGCGCGGGCTTCACCGGCTCGGAGATCGCCTCCGCCTGCCGGGAGCGGGGGCTGCCGGTCACCGTCGCCGAACGCGGCCCCACCCCCCTGGTCGGCGCCCTCGGCGGGGTGCTCGGCGAGGTCGCCGCCGGCCTCCAGCGCGCCCACGGCGTGGACCTGCGCTGCGGCGTCATGGTCACCGGGCTGGAGGGCGACGCCGCCGGGCGGCTGCGGCGGGCCCATCTGTCCGACGGCACCGCCCTCGACGCCGATGTCGCGGTGGTCTCCCTCGGCATCACCCGCAACACCGAATGGCTGGCCGGTTCCGGGCTGGGCGCCGGGCCCCGCGGGATCGCCTGCGACGCGGGCTGCCGCGCCTTCGACGTACGCGGCATCGTCACCGACGACATCTTCGTGGCCGGGGACGTGGCCCGCTCCCCGCATCCGCTCTTCGGCTACCAGTTCCTGTCCCTGGAGCACTGGGGCAACGCGGTCGCCCAGGCCGAGATCGCCGCCCACAACATGATCAGCGCGAGCGCCGACCGCCGTCCGCATCTGTGGGTCCCGGCCTTCTGGTCCTCCCAGTTCGGGGTGAACATCAAGTCGGTCGGGGTGCCGTCGATGGGCGAGGAGGTCCTGATCGCGCAGGGGTCGCTCGCCGAGCGCCGCTTCACCGCGGTCTACGGATACCAGGGGCGCGTCATCGCCGCCGTCACCTTCGACCAGAGCAAGTGGCTGGCGTTCTACCAGCGGCTGATCGAGACCGCCGCGCCCTTCCCGCCGCCGTTCACCACCGTCGACCGCCGCACCGAGGGGCTGCGGCCCGTCCCCGCCGACTTCCCGGACCCCACGCTGCCCACCCACGGCCCGACCGTCACCCTCAGCGGCTACTCGCCCTCCGACCGGCGGATCGCCTTCACCCCCTCGCGCGTCTGACCACCCCGATCCCCTGCCCCCGTCCCTGATCCCCGGAAGGACTCCGCCATGGCCCACGGCCCCCTCCTGCGGAAGATCACCGACTACGCCAACCGCGCCGACCCGTACCCGATCTACGCGGAACTGCGCAAAACGCCCGTGGTGCACGAGGAGGACGGCCCGTACGTCGTCAGCACCTACTGGGAGATCCACGCCCTCCTGCACGACCCGCGCATCAGCTCCGACGCGCGCAACCTCGACCCCCGCGCCGCCGGGGAACCGGCCGACGCCGAGACCGAGGCCGAGGAGGACGACCCCGGGCTGCCGCCCGCCTTCCTGAAGCTCGACCCGCCCGAACACGACCGGCTGCGCCGCCTCGCCATGACCCCCTTCGGCCCGCCGCACACCCCCCGGCGGATCCACGCCATGCGCGGCGAGCTGTCCCGCATCGTCGACGAGCTGATCGACGGCTTCCGGGACCGGGACCGCATCGACCTCGTCGACGACTTCTCGTACCCCTTCCCGGTCACCGTCATCTGCCGACTGCTGGGCGTCCCGCGCGAGGACGAACCCCGCTTCCACACCTGGGCCGACACCCTCGCCGCCAGCCTCGACCCGGACCCCGAACAGGACGCCGCCGAACGGCGCCGCGTCACCCAGCAGGCGCGCACCGAACTCGGCCGCTACCTCTCCGAACTGATCGAGGAACGCCGCCGCTCCCCCGGCGACGACATGCTCTCCGCCCTCGTCGCCGGGCACGGCCCGGACGGCCGGATGAGCCATACGGAGCTGCTGAGCACCGCCGCGCTGCTGCTGGTCGCGGGCCACGAGACCACCGTCAACCTGATCACCAATGGCATGCTCGCGCTGCTCCGCAACCCCGACGTCCTGGCCCGGCTGCGCGCCAAGCCGCATCTGGCCGTCCCCCTGGTCGAGGAGTTGCTGCGCTACGACCCGCCCGTCCAGCTGCTGCCCCAGCGCACCCCGCTCTCGGACATCGACATCGCCGGGGTGACCATCCCCAAGGGCGCCTCCGTCTGGCTCGTCCTGGCCTCCGGCAACCGCGACCCCCAACGCTTCCTCGACCCCGACCGCTTCGACCCCCAGCGCCGCGACAACCAGCACCTCGGCTTCGGCAGCGGCATCCACAGCTGCTTCGGCGCCCCGCTGGCCCGCCTGGAAGCCCAGCTGGCCCTGACCGCGCTGGCCCGGCGCCTGGAGAACCCCCGCCTGCGCGAAGACCCGCCGCCCTACCGCCGCAACGCCGTCCTCCGCGGCCCCCGCCACCTCCCCATCACCCTGGACGGCCTGCGCTAGCTCAACGGCACAGCCACCCCGGACGACTCGGCCTTGGCGGCGATCTTCCGGGCCATCCCGCCGAACACCAGCGCGTGGAACGGCGAGACGCCCCACCAGTAGAGGTGCCCGGCCAGCCCGTGCGGGTGGAAGACGGCGCGCTGGCGGAAGACGGTCCGGCCCTCCGCGTCCCGGTCCACCCGCATCTCCAGCCACGCCAGCCCCGGCAGCCGCATCTCGGCCCGCAGCCGCAGCAGACGGGGCGGCAGGACCTCCTCGACCCGCCAGAAGTCGAGGCTGTCCCCGACCCGCAGCCGGGCCGCGTCGCGGCGGCCGCGCCGCAGCCCGACGCCGCCCATCAGGGTGTCGATCCAGCCGCGCAGAGCCCAGGCGAGGGGGAGCGCGTACCAGCCGTTCTCGCCGCCGATGCTCTCCACGACCCGCCACACCTCCTGCGGGGAGGCGTTCACGGCGCGGCGGCGGTGGTCGGTGTAGAGGCTGCCGCCCGCCCAGTCGGGGTCGGTGGGCAGCGGGTCGCTGGGGGCGCCGGGGGTGGCGGCGGAGGACCAGCGGGTGGCCACGTCCGCCTCGCGGATCCGCCGCAGGGCCAGCTCCAGGGCCCGGTTCACGCCGAGGGGGCCGCCCGGCGGGTCGGGTACGTAACGCCTGATGTCCCGCTCGGCGCAGACCACCTCATGCCGCAGCGACTCCACCAGGGGCCGGGCGAGGGTCCCGGGCACGGGGGTGATCAGGCCGACCCAGAGGCTGGAGAGCCCCGGGGTGAGCACCGGCACCGGCAGGATGGCGCGCCGGGGCAGCCCGGCGACGACCGCGTACCGCAGCATCATGTCGCGGTAGGTGAGGATCTCCGGGCCGCCGATGTCGAAGGCCCGGCTCACCTCGTACGGCAGCTCGGCGCAGCCGACCAGCAGCCGGAGCACATCGCGGACGGCGATCGGCTGGGTGCGGGTGCGCACCCAGCGCGGGGTGACCATGACCGGTAGCCGTTCGGTCAGATAGCGCAGCATTTCGAACGACGCCGAGCCCGACCCGATGATCACGCTGGCCCGGAGCACCGCGGTCGGCACCCCGGAGTCCAGGAGCACCCGCCCCACTTCGGCGCGGGACCGCAGATGGGGAGAGAGATCGCGGTCCGGGACCCCTGCCGGGGTCAGCCCGCCGAGGTAGACGATCCGCCGGACCCCGGCGGCCCGCGCCCGCTCGCCGAAGAGGCGCGCCGAGCGCCGGTCGGTCTCCTCGAAGCCGGGCCCGCCGCCCAGCGCGTGGACCAGGTAGTACGCGACGTCCACGCCCTCCATGGCCGCCCGGACGGACTCCTCGTCGGTCACATCGCCGCGTACGATCTCGACCCGCCCCGCCCAGGGGTGATCGCGCAGCTTGCCAGGGGAACGGACCACACAGCGCACCGCGTGCCCCGCGGTCAGCAGCTCGGGAACGAGCCTGCCGCCGATGTAGCCGGTGGCCCCGGTGACCAGACAGCGCATGCGGCCATGCTCGAACGCACGGGGGCCGCCCGCAAGCGGGGGGGGCGGCGGCAGCCGGGGCCGGGCAGCACAAAACCTGCGAGGTGGGCTCCCTTCGCCGGCATTGTCCGGATCAGGTTGTGGAGGTCGCCTTCCGGTCTCCCCGACCTTCCGGCCTCTCAGCCCGGCCATCAACGAGACGTTCCGGAGAACCAAAGTCCTCTGTCCTGAGCGCCTCTCCGGTCGAGCTCCCTCGCTCGCCCCGCAGGCTGATATTCAGGTTACTCCTGACCCCCTTGGGCGACTAGTCCCTTTTCGAGAAAATTCCACCCTTTTGCCAGCGCGTCGCGGAGCGCCCTCCCCGGGCCCCCGGCCTGGCACTCCCGCGCCTTGGCTGCGCCGGAAGCCGCTTGCCCGGTAGGCTTTCCGTGTGATCTTCAAGCGCATCGGAAACGGTCGACCCTATCCCGACCACGGCCGGGAAAGCACCCGCCAGTGGGCGGATGTCGCCCCACGCCCGGTACGTCTTGACCAGCTGGTCACGACGAAGCAGCAGCTCGATCTGGAGACGCTGCTCGCCGAGGACTCGACGTTCTACGGGGACCTCTTCGCCCACGTCGTGAAGTGGGACGGCGACCTCTATCTGGAGGACGGGCTGCACCGCGCGGTGCGCGCGGCGCTCCAGCAGCGCCAGGTGCTGCACGCGCGCGTCCTGGAACTCGACTGACGCCGTCCCGGCGAGGGGTGACCGGGCCTCCGCATTGGCCCTTTCGGGTTGGACTGCACACCAACCATTGATCATTTAGTAGGCATCGTCACCAGGCCGCACTACGCTGCGCACATGAGCATGCTGACCCCTCCTGGCATGGGCGGAAAGTACCGCATCACGGGCGACCGCTACCCGCGCATGCGCCGGCCCCGGGGCCGCCGGCGCCTGGTGTTCGCGGCCCTCGGCTCGGTCGTGGCGCTCGGCCTGGTCGGCTGGGGAACGCTTCAGCTCATCGACGTCTTCTCCGGCGGCGGCAAGGGCGGCGACACGGTGCGCGCGGCGCGCGGCAGCGCGGACTGCAAGCGCGAGCCCGGCAAGGGCCACGACCGGAGCCCCGGTTCGTCGTCCCGTACGGCGGCGAAGAAGCTGCCGAAGCCGTCCGACATCACCGTCAACGTCTTCAACGCGACCAAGCGCTCCGGGCTCGCGAAGGACACCGCCGAGGAGCTGGAGAAGCGCGGCTTCAAGATCGGGGACGTGGGGAACGCCCCGAAGGCGTACGACAAGAAGGTCAAGGCCCCGGGGATACTCCTGGGCGCACCGGCCTCCGCCGACGGGACCTTCCGGGTGCTCTCCACCCAGCTCACCGGGGCACAGACCAAGAACGACACCCGCCGGGGCAAGGACGTCGACCTGATCATCGGCTCGGGCTTCAAGGACCTGGTCAAGGCGAAGGACGCCGACAAGGCGCTCACCGCGCTGACCAAGCCCTCGCCCCGCCCCTCGGGCTCGCCCTGCTGAGCGGGACCGGCTGAACGGGACCGGGCGGGTCCAGCCCGCGCCGCCCCGCTGAAGGGGACCGGGCGGGTCTAGCCCGCGGTCCCGTACATCCGGTCGCCCGCGTCGCCGAGCCCCGGCACGATGTACCCGTGCTCGTTGAGCCGCTCGTCGATGGACGCGGTGACCACCGTCACGGGCGCGCCCGCCAGCTCGCGCTCCATCACCTCGACGCCCTCGGGCGCCGCCAGCAGACACAGCGCGGTGACGTCGTCCGCGCCCCGCGCTATGAGTTCCCGGATCGCCGCGACGAGCGTCCCGCCGGTCGCCAGCATCGGGTCCAGCACGTACACCTGACGGCCGGAGAGGTCGTCGGGCATCCGGGTGGCGTACGTGGACGCCTGGAGCGTCTCCTCGTCGCGGATCATCCCGAGGAAGCCCACCTCGGCCGTCGGCAGCAGCCGCACCATGCCGTCGAGCATCCCGAGGCCCGCCCGCAGGATCGGCACCACCATGGGGCGCGGATGCGAGAGCCGCACCCCGGTCGTCGCCGTCACCGGGGTCTCGATGTCGACCTGCTCGGTCCGCACATCGCGGGTGGCCTCGTACGCGAGCAGGGTCACCAGCTCGTCGGCGAGCCGCCGGAAGGTGGGGGAGTCGGTGCGCTTGTCGCGCAGCGTGGTGAGTTTGTGCGCCACCAGCGGGTGGTCGACGACGTGGATCCGCATGGCAACGACACTAACGGAGCCCTCCGACCGCGGCTCCCGCCGGTAACCCTCCGGCGCGCGCCGACAGTCTGTCGCTGTACTGGCATCAAACCGCCGTTTCGGGGGAAAGTGGGCAGGAGCGCCCGGGCCCCACGTCCGGGCGGAGACCTCGGCCCGAGGGGTGAGGCCATGGCCGACACCGACATGCCCACCGGCAGGACGATGGGTGCCGTGTCCGCACGCGAGAGCGCCGCGGACCGCCGCCGCCGTCGCGAACGCTTCCTGCGCGCGCTGAACGAGGCCCGGCAGGTGCGCGACCGCGTACGGCCGCGGCTGACCCGCGCCGCCCGCATGCGCGAGGCGATACTGCTGCGCACGTTCCGCTGGTGAACCCGAACCCGGCGCACCGTTGATGAAGCGATCAGGTCGGTCCGTTTCGTTTCACGTGAGCCACATCTCTTTGGACTGGTGCACGACGCAGCGCGGAAGACCTCTCGCGAAGCGATGGTTTCTGCCACGATTCCGATTGGGGCGGGACACTGTCCCGCCCGCCCCGGCACGCCTATGACCAGTGGGAGAGTCACGGTGTACTTCGCCGCATTGCTCGCGCGCACCGCAGAAGGGTGGGAAGCGAGCGACACAGAGCTCGATGACGTGGAGACTCTGACCGATTTGATCGATCTGGCTCGTGGGGCCGCCAAGGACGACGACACGGTTCTGGCCTTCATCGAGCACGAAGACGCGTGGTTCGGCGTCGTCCGCGTGGACGGCGAGGACGACCCGCACATCTACGTATCGGACGCGGCCGCGGCCGCCCGCACCTCATACGGCTCGATGCTCACCGACGAGCTGCTCGGCCGGGACCCCGACGACGACCTGGACAGCCTCGTCGACCTGGACGGCACCGAGGACGGCGAGCCCGACCAGGACGACGACGCCGACCCCGACGCCCCCGTCCCGGTGGGCCCCCTCGGGGACGGCGACATCCTGACCGACCTGGGCATGGAGGAGAAGGAACTGAAGGCCCTCGACGGGGACGCGCTCGAATCGATCGCGGACATGCTGGGGTGCAGCATGGAGGGCCTGGAGGCGGTGCGCTGACCGCCGCCACACTGGTGACATGACCGACCCGCTGACCGGCATCCTGCCCGGACCCGACCCCGACCCCCTGCGTGACCCCTGGCGCGCCCCGATGCGCCTCGCGCTGGAGGAGGCCGTACGGGCACCCGAGACGGGAGACGTCCCGGTCGGCGCCGTCGTGCTGGGCCCGGACGGCACGGTGCTCGGCCGCGGCCGCAACGAGCGCGAGGCCCACGGCGACCCCACGGCCCACGCCGAGGTCCTCGCTCTCCGCGCCGCGGCCCGCCGCCTCGGCGGCTGGCGGCTCACCGGGTGCACCCTGGTGGTGACCCTGGAGCCGTGCGCCATGTGCGCGGGCGCCATCGTGCTGTCCCGGCTCGACCGGGTGGTCTACGGCGCGGTCGACGAGAAGGCGGGCGCCGTCGGCTCCCTCTGGGACATCGTCCGCGACCGCCGCCTCAACCACCGCCCCGAGGTCATCCACGACGTCCTCCCCGACGAGTGCGCGGCCCCCCTCACCGCCTTCTTCCGCACCCCCTGACCGGCCCCCACCCGGAACCGATTTCGGATCTCGGCCCTTCGTCCGCTAGGCTCTGCCTCGGTAGCGTGTCCGAGCGGCCGAAGGAGCGCGCCTCGAAAGCGCGTGAGGGGGCAACTCCTCCGTGGGTTCAAATCCCACCGCTACCGCTCGAATCACCCCCCTGACCTGCGGAAACGCAGGGAAGGGGGGTGTTTTGCGTGTGGCGACGTCCAGGGACGCGGGCACCGCACGCCCCCAACTGGCCTACTGACGGCCATCAGTGTCAGGGCCTGCGGCTTCCGGTGGTGACCGAGTGCCACTTTGATTGGCTTCCGTCAGCAGCCGGGGCCAGTGGCGGGGTTGGCGCAGATGCTTCACCCGTGTCACACACAGTAATCGGATGGTGTACAGAAGGGGCAAGACGTATCACGCCGCGTCACCCGAGCGGAGCACTGCACCCGTCGATGGCTGACGGCACGTCACAGCTCGACGACGACGGAGCCGACCGCCTGGCGCGAGGCGAGGCGGGTGTAGCCGTTCTCGAAGTCGTTCAGCGGGATCCGGCTGTCGATGACGGGCCGGAGCCTGCCCGCGGCGGCCAGCTCCCCGATCCCGCGCAGGGCAGGGGCGATTGCCTCGGTGGAGTGGGAGAAGAGGGAGTAGCCGGTGACGTACTTCTCGCCGCCGATCAGGTCCATCACGTCCACTTCGGCCCGCATGCCACCGACGAAGCCGAGCGAGACGAGCGTGCCACCGCGGCGCAGGACGTGCAGCAGCGTGCCCAGGAGCGGTCCGCCGACGGGGTCGAGCGCCAGGTCGGCCCCCTGCCCGTCGGTCACGTTCGCGACGGCGTCGCCGAGGTTCCCGGCGGACCGGTCGATCACCGCCCAGGCACCGGCCTGTTCGGCCCACCGGGCCTTCTCCGGGGACGACACGAGTGCGATCGGGCGGGCGCCCAGGGCCGAGGCGGTCTGGATCGAGGCGTGGCCGACCGAGCCGGAGGCGCCGGAGACCAGCACGGTCCGGTCCGGGGTGACGTGCGCGATGTCGGTGAGGGCGAGGTAGGCGGTGAGGTAGTTGACGGTGAGCGCGGAGCCCTCGGCGAAGTCGAGGGTGTCGGGCAGGACGAGGAGGCGGTCCTCGTCGACGGCCACCCACTGCTGGAACATGCCATCCGCGGTCGTGCCCAGCTCGCCGCCGCCGTAGACGGCCACCCGGGTGCCCGGCGCGAACCGTTCGCCCTCCTCGACGACGCCCGCTCCCTCACTGCCGAGCACCAGGGGGACGGTGGCGTACTCCGGGCCGAAAGCGCCGGAGCGAACGGTGGCCGTGTACGGGCTGATCGTCGCCGCCCGCATACGGACCAGCGCTTGGCCGGGCTTGCGCACGGGTGTCGGCCGCTCCTCCACGCCCATCTGCGCGGGGCTGCCGAAGCGCCGGGTCACGATGGCTTTCATGGGGATGCTCCTGTCCTTGGAGGGTGGGGGGCGCGGTAGCTGACCGGCACCGGTCCCGGCCCACGAGGGCCGGATGGGAACAGCGGGACCCCTCCACCGTGGCCCCACTCGCGCCCCTGTCCCCGCTTCCGAGCCGGCCCAGCCGAACCTGGGTCCAGCTGGGCCTCGAACAGGGCCGCCACCCCACGTCTCCGAGGCCGTGCTGACCTCCGTCGCGCAGGCCCTGCGGCTGGACGACGACGAACGCGACTACCTGTTCGACCTCGCCCGCCCCCGCCCCGCGGGCCCGCGGGGCCGCCGTACGCCGCGAGCCGAGCGGGCCCGGCCCGCGGTGCACCGGATGCTCGACGTCCTGGGCGAGGTCACCCCCGCCTTCGTCGCCAACCTGGCGAGCAGGGCGAGGGCCTCGGCGGAGGGCGAGCCCGCTTCCGCCGTGTAGAGGCAGAGGGTCTGGTCGGGTTCGGCGGGGAAGGCCAGGGTCTCGTGGTGGAGGGTGAGCCTGCCGACGGTGGGGGGGGCGGAAGTGCTGGACGCCGTGGGCGCACTGGGCGACGCGGTGGGTGTCCCACCAGGCGCGGAACTCGGGCAGCTTGACGAGGAACTCACCGATCAGCTCGTTGAACCGTTGGAGCGCCCCCTCCGCGTCCCCTCCGTCCCCTCCGCGCCCGCCCCGACCCGCACGTCGCGCGGCGCCCCCCGGGCCCACCCGGGAGGGGTGAAGCGGGTCCGCACCGGCTCCCGCTGCCCCCGGGCAGCGACTACCAGGAGCGGGCCGCCTGCCGGAGGCGGTCGCGGACCCGGAGGACGTCCGGGTTCGTCCCGGCGCCGGGGCGCTGGACGAGGAAGAGCGTGTTCAGCGGCGGCACTTCCGGGTCGTGGAGCAGGGCGAGGCGGCCGGAGTCCAGATGTTCCTGGCACAGCGAGCGCGGCAGCACGCTGTACCCGGCGCCCGCGTTGACCGCCGACAGGACCGCGTACAGGTTCGGCACGGTGACGGCTGCGCGGGCGGTGAGCTGCTTGCCGAAGGCGGTACGCCAGTAGCGGCGGACGATCGGCAGGTCCTCGGCGTACGTCACCATCGGGACGTCGCGCAGCGCGGCACACAGGTCACCGCTCGCCGGATGCTCGGCGACGCGCTCGGCCCATGCGGGGCTCGCCACCAACAGGTACTCCTCATCCGCGAGCGGCACCGACTCCAGCGCCTTGCCGCGCGGGCGCCGGGTGGTGATCACCAGGTCGTGGCGCCCGGAGCGCATCTCCTCCAGCAGCGGCTCGGGCAGGCCCTGCGTGACGCGCATCTGGACACCGTCGGCGACGAGCGGGACCAGCGCGGGCAGCACCCGGACGCACAGCAGCTCCGACGGTCCGGCCAGGTGCACGGGCGCGGCCGTCGTGCCGCCGTCCTCCAGCGATGCCAGCGCGTCGAGCGGTCCGGCGACCTGCCCGGCCAGTTCGCGGGCGTACGGAGTCGGCTCCACCCCGCGCGGCAGCCGGGTGAACAGCTCCCTCCCGGTGTGCTGCTCCAGGGCGCGGAGCTGGGCGGTCACCGTCGGTTGGGACAGCCCGAGCCGCGGGGCCGCCGCCGTCAGGGATCCCGACCGGTAGACGGCCAGGAACGTACGCAGCAGATTCAGGTCCGCGTGCGGCGGCAGGTGCTTGCCGCCGACCGCCGGGGTGGTGTCCGGGACGGGCGTCCGGTGCTTCATGGCATCCAGCGTAGCGACGGTTCCCATCGGCATTCCGATAGCGGAAACCGGATCGCCTATTGGCTGGCGGATGGGACTCCGTCCTACGTTCATGAACGTCACCGACCTCCTCCGGACCTCCCTCACACGACCCGCTGAAAGGCATCCCCATGACCACGCAGAACGCGATCAACTGGCCCGAGAAGTACCTCCCCGGCACCGGCGACAACTTCGTCTCCAACGAGGTCGTCGTCCGGGGCATCACCGCGGCCCAGGTCTGGCGCTACCTGACCGACACCTCCGCCTGGGAGTCGTACTACGACAACGTCGCCGACATCTCCTTCCCCCGGGGCGGCGGCCCCGTGCTGGCGGACGACCTCGTCTTCAGCTTCGGCACCTTCGGCTTCCCGCCCCTGGCCGCCCGCGTCGTCGGGTTCCAGGCGCCCGGTGACGGCGTCCCGGGGCGCCTGTCGTGGACCGCGCGGCAGGACGGCAAGCCCGAAGAGCGGCTCGACGTGCTGCACGCCTGGCTGGTGGAGGACCTTCCCGGCGGCCGGGTGCGCGTTCTGACCCAGGAGACGCAGATCGGTCAGCCCGCCGCGGAGCTGGCGGGGCAGACCCCGAACCCGATGCTCAACGGCCACCAGGCGTGGCTGGACGGGCTGGTCCGCGCCGCGTCCGGGGGCGCATGATGAGCGCGGCGACGTGGTACGTGCACGGCGCGTCCGAGGGGTTGGCGTAGGCGTGCGTGACGTCGGCGGCGAAGTACGCGGAGTCTCCCGCGCCGAGGTCCACCGCCCCGTCCGCCACCGTCAGCCGCAGGGTTCCCGATTCCACGGCGATGAACTCATGGGAGCCGGGGGCGTACGCGGGGAACCGGCCCGCGTCGCAGCCGGGCGGCAGGGTGGTGCGGATCCATTCGAAGTTCACGCCGGGCACCACCGGGGTGAGGATGGTCCGCCGCCACCCTCCGGGCTCCTCGACGGCGTCCTGGTCGGCGGCCCGGCGCACGATGAGCCGGTGGTCATCCGGCCGGGCGACCAGTTCGGCGAGGGCGACACCGAGTCCGTCGGCGATGCGGGCGAGGACGACGACGGTGGGGGCTTTCTGGCCGCGCTCGACCGAGGACAGCATGCTCACGCTCACCTCGGCCGCGCCGGCCAGTTGCTGAAGGGTCAAGCCCCGGTCGTGCCGAAGCCCCTGGATGCATCTGCCCATCACCACGAGGTCCATTACACTATCGTAGCGACCAATTCTTCTATAGTGAAATGAGCCGTGTATGTCCCTCCCCGGAACGGCCATCCGACCGGCGGGCCACGCCGACCTCAAAGCCGTGGCCGACATCTACACGCACTACGTCCGCCACAGCGTGATCACCTTCGATGAGACGCCCCGCTCCGCCGCCGACTGGGAGCAGCTGCTCGGCGATCTCACCGTCCGGGGACTGCCCTTCCTGGTCGCCGAACTGTCCGGCGACGTCGTCGGGTTCGCGTACGCCGCGCCGTGGCGCCCCAAGCCCGCCTACCGGTACACGGTGGAGGACACGATCTACCTCGCCCCCGACGCCACCGGCCGGGGACTGGGCAGCGCCCTGCTGAGCCGCCTGATCGCCGACGCCGAACGGGCCGGGAAGCGGACGATGATCGCGGTCATCGCGGACACCGGCGGTGACGGCACCGGCAGTGACGCCTCGACGGCGCTGCACCGGCGCTTCGGCTTCACCGACGCCGGGCGGCTGACCGCCGTTGGCCGCAAGCACGGCCGCTGGGTCGACACGGCGCTCCTCCAGCGGCCGTTGTCCGCGCGGGAGCCCGCGCAGGAGCCCGCGCAGGAGCCCGGATGAGCCGTGCCGCCTGCCGGGGTCAGTCGGCCAGGCCCCCGGCGAACGGCATCGTCCGCCACTGGTCGACGGCTGGTGTCACGTACTCCACCAGCGCGGGCAGTTGCGGCGTCAGCGTGAGGCAGGCGATGGCCCGCAGCATGCCCACGGCGTTCACGTAGGCCAGGACGTCCTGGTTCAGCGTCCTCATCCCGTTGCGCTGCGCTCCGCGGTTGTAGGCGGATTCGAGGTCGGGCCCGAGGGCGGCCAGGTCCCACTCGACGGGGCCTAACGTGACCAGCTCGAAGTCGGAGTAGAGGTCCCCGTCCACCCCGGAGAAGATGTTCGCGGGCGGCGAGTCGCCGTGGATGGGCTGGAGTTCGACCCCCGGGAACGCCTTCTCGAACGCCGCGCGGGAGCGCGTGAGGGGTTCCAGCACCTGCCACTCGCGGCGTGCGCGGTCCAGATCGGCCGGACCGATCAGATCGGGGTGCTTTTCGAGCAGAGCGAGGCTTTCCACGATGAACTGCGGTTCGGCCGCGGACAGGAACGACAGTCGGCCCGGGTAGGCGCGCATCGCGGCGTGCAGGTCGGCAACGCTTTCGGAGTTCGCCGCGTAGTCGGGCTCCTTGTCCCGGTCCTCCTCGACGAACTGCCAGAACGTCATCGAGAATCCGTCGCGCCGAACGGGCTCCCGCGGCACCAGCGGACTCGGCGGGATCACGGGGGTTCCCTGGTCCGCGAGCCACTGTGTGACGTCCAGTTCCGTCTGCTGGCGGCGCGCCTGGGAGTCGGGGTCCGCGTAGTGCGGCAGGACGGTGGGGACCCGGACCACCACCGGGGACGGCGCGAGGTGGACGACGACGGAGAACAGGTCGTGGAGGACCGCGGCATCGGTCACGGTGAGTCCGAGCTCCCGCCCCGCTCCGACGGCGGCGTCGACCGCGGCGGAGGTGCGTCGGGCGATGTGTTCTGATGTCATGAAATCGGTCATCGAGCGATCGTTCCATGTCGCGGAGTGGCGCGGAAAGACAATTCTCGTGCAGGGCGGCGGAATACGGGCGGCACGCGGGCCGGATGCGGGCGGCATGCGGGCCGGATGCGGGCGGCATGCGGTCGGGCGGGGTGGGTACTCGGCAGAAACGCCCCACAGAGGAGTGCTTCGCCATGATTTTCGGCATCGTCGGCATCTGCGTCGTTCTGGCCGTGCTGGCCTTCTTCGTCCCGCGCCTGTCCCGCCACCCCGAACGGGGCACCCAGCGCACCCTGGGCGTCGGATCACGCGCGGGCAGCAAGGCCCCCGGCCTCCTGGGCCGGGTCCTCAGCAAGCCGTTCCGCAGCAGCTCCAAGGCAGTTGGCCGCAGCGGCTCCGCGGGCCGCCGCGCCCGGGGCCGCATGCCGTTCTAGATGGCTCCGGCTCCGGACGGCCGAGCCGCCGCGTCCCGTTGGTGCCGCACCGTGGTGTGCGCCTGACCCGGCCCGCCTCATCCTGACGACAGGCCGCGGTCTTTGAGGTGGTCCACGCAGTCCTCCGGCACCGCCATGTCCCTGACTGTGCCCTGGTACGCAGGGGCCCCGGACGGCTTGAGCGCTTCCTGCTGCCTGCGCTCGGCCTCGGCGCGCTCGCGCTCGACGCCCAGGCGACGAAGATCCCCCGGCGATTCATGCGCCGGACGGCGGCGTGGGGGCGGCGTCCAGCTTCTCCAGGATTCCTTGGAGCCAGCCACGGGCCTTGCCCGTGTTCAGCGCGAAGCGCGCATGGGAGAGCGGGCGGGTCAGTGGGTTCCGGCGGTGGGCGCGCGCCGCCTTCTCCGCAGCCCTGATGGCCTTCACGGCGAAGGAGAGCCGCAACTGAAGGTTCTCGGGCTCAGGGACGTCGACCAGTTCCGCGGCGCAGGAGACGACCTTGTCCGCGGCGCCCTCCAGCTCGTCGGCGGCACGGCGGATGCTGGAGGGTTCCTCGAAGGTCGTCAACAGGTCGTGGACCTCGCGTAAGGCGGCTATGGCTTCTGAAGACATGCGCACAGCATGCCGTAACCGGACGGAGGAGCCGTCCCGGGCCGGGACGGCTCCTCCGTGCGCGGCACCGAAGGTCACTGCTGGGGCGGGGGTTGTTGGGGCGGCGGCTGCTGAGGCGGCGGCGGTGGGGGCGGTTGCTGCGGAGGCGGCGGGGGCTGGGGTTGCTGCTGGTTCTGCTGGTTCGGGTCCGTCGGCTGCTGCGGCGGGGGCTGCTGCTGGGGCGGGGGCTGCTGTCCAGGGTCGGACGGCGGCTGGTTGGGCGGCGGGGGCGGCGGGGGCTGCTGCTGGGCCGGGTCCGACGGCTGCTGACCGGGATCCGAGGGCTGCTGACCCGGGTCCGTGGGCTGCTGGGACTGATCCATCGGCTGGGACGGCTCCGCCGACGTGGTCTCGGACGGCCGGATGGTCTCCAGGCCCAGGGGCGAGTGACGCTTGATCCTCTTCGGCGCCTCCGCCAGGTTCGGGGCGTTCTGCTCGCCCGGCATCGCCAGGTACTTCGGGTAGTGGGCCGGGGAGATCACCGCGTCCCGCGCCTTCTTGCCCTTGGCGTCACCGATCACCCGCCGGAACAGCTCCGACTTCCCGATCGTCACCACGGTGATCCGCTTGACCGCGTCCGGGGCGGGGCGGATGACGGTGACCGCGTTCCGGGAGAAGCCGGACCACTCGGGGCCGGTGAACGTCGGCTCGGCGTTCTTCTTCGGCGCCGCCGCCCTGATGGGGTTGCCGGAGGCGCACTTCACGACCGGCATGCCCCGCTTGTCGACGAGCACCGCGGTGCCCGCCTGGAGAACGGTGGCCGCGGGTTTCACCCGGCCCTGGTAGCCGTACGTCCTGGCGTAGGTGTCCGACCGCAGGACGACGCCGGAGAGCCGGTGGACGTAGGTCCGTATGCGCTCCGGCCGGATGTGCTGGACCCGGGCCCAGGCGGCGGCCTTCTTCGGGGTCGCCTTGAGGTCGCGGATCAGCTCCTGCCGGTCGCAGGGCTTCCGGCCCGGGACCCCGGAGTAGAGCCCGGGGGTGTCGCCCTGGAAGGCCCGGCCCCCGTTGGAGGGCGAGACCACATGTCTGCGGTCGTGGCCGACGGCCTGGGTGAACGCCGGTACCGAGGTCTTCCCGACCGGTTCACGGCGGTATTCCGCCGTCGCGGCCCGCCCGGAGGGGGTGACCGTCCCCAGGACCGCCACGGCGGACACGACGGCGACGGATCCGGCGGCAAGTCCTGATCGGCGCGAGGTGAGGTGCCATGAGATCGAGCGCATGTCCGTTTCCCTTCCGTCGCCCCCATCCTGCGCTCGCCCCGCATACCGCCGCGTCCCCCGAAATCCCGGTATCCGCCCCCACCTTCGGGGGACGTGACCGGCACCCCCATCCGCGGGACCCGGCGGTACGCAGAACCGCCCCCGGTCCGGTGGCCCGGACCGGGGGCGGCCGCTGCCCCTCGCGGTTCCGTGGAGAGGACTCTCCGAACATCGCGGATAAATCCCTCGTACCTAGACTAAACGCAAAAGCCCATGCGCGCTCCGGGAGGGAGAAGGCGATGACCGGCCCTGTCGTCGCGGGCGTCGACGGCTCAGAGCGCAGCCTGGTGGCGGCCGAGTGGGCCGCGCGGGAGGCGCTGCGCCGCGGGGTCGGGCTGCTGCTGGCGCACGCGTGTCCCCCGCTGCCGCGCAGGGTCTCCCCGGTGCCCGGGGTGGACGCCTGGCAGCACGTGGGCGAGCAGATGCTGCGGCGGACGGCCGACGAGTTCATGGGCCGCCACCCCGGCCTCGACGTCGAGGGGGTGCACACCGACGCCGAACCCGAGCAGGCCCTGCTCGCGGCCGCGGCGGACGCCGGACTGCTGGTCGTCGGGGCGCGCGGCTGGGGCGGCTTCGACGGCCTCGCGGTCGGCTCGGTGGCGCTGCACGTGGCGGCCACCGCGGACTGCCCCGTCGTGACGGTGCCCGACCCTGCGGCGCGGGCGCCGGACGCGGACGAGGTGGTGGTCGGTTTCACCCCACGCGCCCCGGCGGACGAGACGATCGGCTTCGCCTTCCGCACCGCCCGGGAGCGGGACGCCCTGCTGCGGGTCGTGCACGCATGGGCGCTGCCCCCGGCGGCGCCCTCCGCCTGGATGCTGACCGTGCTGGAGGAGGACCGCGGCCTGTGGGAGGACCAGGAGAGCCAGGTGGTCTCCGATGCCCTGCGGGTGTGGCGGGAGCAATACCCGCAGGTCGCGGTGGTGCCGGATGTGGTGCTGCTGGGCCCGGCGCAGGCGCTGGTGCGGGCGTCGGAGCGGGCCCGGCTGCTGGTCGTCGGCCGCCGCACCAGCCCGCGGGTGGCCGAGCGCCGTCTGGGTCCGGTCGCCCACGCGGTGCTGCACCACGCGCACTGCCCGGTGGTCGTCGTACCGCACCCCGCCTGACCGCGGACCCCCCGTCAGCCCCTCTCGGCCCGGCTCCCGTCAGCCCTTCTCAGCCCCTCTCGGCCCAGCCCCCGTCACCCCCTCCAATCCCTCACCCTCATCCCCCTCAACCACCCTCAACCACCCTCAGCCGAAGAACACTCCGAACTCGGCGTAGAGCGCCGGGTCGACGGTCCTGATCCCGGCCGCGGCCTCGGCGAGCGGCACGCGCACGATGTCCGTACCGCGCAGCGCGACCATGACGCCGAACTCCCGCTCCTTCACCGCGTCGACCGCGCGCAGCCCGAAGCGGGTGGCCAGCCAGCGGTCGAAGGCGCTGGGCGTACCGCCGCGCTGTATGTGCCCGAGCACGGTGGTGCGGGCCTCCTTGCCGGTGCGGTCGGCTATCTCCCGGGCCAGCCACTCCCCGATACCGGACAGCCGCACATGGCCGAACTCGTCCAGCGCCGAGTCCTTGACCACCATCTGACCCTCCTTCGGCACGGCCCCCTCCGCCACCACCACGATCGGCGCGTACCTGATCTTGAAGCGGTTCTCCACCCAGCCGCAGACCTGGTCGACGTCGAAGGGCTGCTCGGGTATGAGGATGACGTTGGCGCCGCCCGCGATGCCCGAGTACAGGGCGATCCAGCCCGCGTGGCGGCCCATCACCTCCACGACGAGGGTGCGGGTGTGGGACTCGGCGGTGGTGTGCAGCCGGTCGATGGCCTCGGTGGCGATGTTGACCGCGGTGTCGAAGCCGAAGGTGCTGTCGGTGCCCGCGACGTCGTTGTCGATGGTCTTCGGCACGCCGACCACGCGGATCCCCTCGTCCGCGAGGGCCGCGGCGACCCCGAGCGTGTCCTCGCCGCCGATGGCGATCAGTGCGTCCACGTCATGGTCGGCGAGCGTCTCCCGGACCCGGCGCACCCCGTCCTCGCTCGCCAGCGGATTGGTGCGGGAGGAGCCGAGGATGGTCCCGCCGCGGGGCAGGATGCCGCGCACGGCCGGCACGTCCAGCGGCACGATCCCGCCGTCGAGGGCGCCGCGCCAGCCGTCCCGCACCCCGACGAAGTCGAAGCCGTGCACCTCGACGCCCTTGCGGACGATGCCGCGGATCGCCGCGTTCAGCCCCGGGCAGTCGCCACCACCGGTCAGCACCCCGACACGCATCTCCGCCTCCCTCCATGACCTTCCATGCCCCCGCCCCTCTCCAGAGTCCACCCATCGTCGCCCGGGCGCCCACTCCACGGCTTCCGCACCTGTGGATCACCTGCCAGATGATCGGACTGATAAGACTGATGTTTCTGCGGTGTGGATAGACTCCGCCGCGATTGCCCCAGGGGACACGGCGGGAGAGGCAGTACGAAGATGGCCCAGGCGAAGAAAATCGCGCTCTACATGCTGATCGTCTTCGTGCTGTACACGATCATCAAGACCCCGGCACGAGCGGCCGACCTCGTCCAGGTGGGGTTCGAGGGCATATCGGAGGCCGCGAAGAGCGTGGGGGAGTTCATGAGCGAACTGGTCAATTGACCGGGACCGGCACAGTCGCCCGGGATGAGCACCCGGGTGATCACCGGCTCCGCCTTCCGAGTACCGGCGGAAGCACTGTCCCAGCATGGGGCAATTTCGCCATCAACACGTAGTAAAGCGGTGCTTGCACACAGTGCACATGTCTTGTGATGCTATGACCGCTTTGCCGGGTGAGTACATCGTGAAGGGGTGGCGTGACCGTGTCGGCCCGTACCGCGCCCAGAACCCCGCCCCAAGGCGATGGCGGCAGAGGTGACGGCGGCAGCGAGAGCGGCAGAAGCCGCGGGGCTGACGCCAGAGCCCTCACCCAGGTGCTCTTCGCCGAGCTGTCCGGCCTCACCCCCGGCACCCCCGAGCACAACCGGGTGCGCGATGCGCTGATCGAGGCCAATCTGCCGCTGGTCCGCTATGCCGCCGCCCGCTTCCGCAGCCGCAACGAGCCCATGGAGGACGTGATCCAGGTCGGCACGATCGGCCTGATCAACGCCATCGACCGGTTCGACCCGGGGCGCGGCGTCCAGTTCCCCACCTTCGCGATGCCGACCGTCGTCGGCGAGATCAAGCGCTACTTCCGCGACAACGTCCGCACCGTGCACGTACCGCGTCGGCTGCACGAGCTGTGGGTGCAGGTCAACGGCGCGACCGAGGACCTGACCGTGCTGCACGGCCGCTCGCCCACCACCGCCGAGATCGCCGAGCGGCTGGGACTGGGCGAGGACGAGGTGCTGGCCTGCATCGAGGCCGGGCGCTCGTACCACGCCACCTCGCTGGAGGCCGCCCAGGAGGGCGACGGACTGCCGGGGCTGGTCGACCGGCTCGGCTACGAGGACCCGGCGCTCGCCGGAGTCGAGCACCGCGACTTGGTGCGCCACCTCCTCGTACAGCTGCCCGAGCGCGAGCAGCGTATTCTTTTGCTCCGTTACTACAGCAATCTGACTCAATCTCAGATCAGCGCCGAACTGGGTGTCTCGCAGATGCATGTGTCCCGGCTGCTGTCGCGCAGCTTCGCCCGGCTGAGATCCGCAAATCGGATCGAACCGTCATCGTGACGAGGGACCCCCGCCCCGCCCCTTCGGCGCTGTAATGTCGACATGGCGCTACAGCGTGTTGCCGACATGTGACATTCTGCTGGAGTCGCGTTTGCCGCGGCCCGACCTCCGGTATTCAGGGGAAGGCTGCGCTTGAACGCGGAGAGCGCAACTGGGATCCGTCCGCGACCTCAAGGGGGTGGCATGTCCGTAGAACTGGGCAGCTCGAAGGTGCTCACCAACGACGCACCGCACGTGCTTGACGACTGCGACGCCATCGACACCCGCACCCTCTCCCGCTCCCTGTTCCTGCGGCTTGCCGCACTCGACCGGGACAGTGAGGAAGCCGGCTATGTACGTGACACGCTCATCGAGCTGAACCTTCCGCTGGTGCGCTACGCGGCGGCCCGGTTCCGCAGCCGCAACGAGCCGATGGAGGACATCGTCCAGGTCGGCACGATCGGTCTGATCAAGGCGATCGACCGTTTCGACTGCGAACGCGGGGTGGAGTTCCCGACGTTCGCGATGCCGACCGTCGTGGGCGAGATCAAGCGCTTCTTCCGCGACACCAGCTGGTCGGTGCGCGTGCCGCGGCGGCTCCAGGAGCTGCGGCTGGCGCTGACGAAGGCCAGCGACGAGCTGTCCCAGAGCCTCGACCGCTCCCCGACCGTCACCGAGCTGGCCACGGCGCTCGGCGTCTCCGAGGAGGACGTGGTCGACGGGCTCGCGGTGGGCAACGCCTACACCGCGTCCTCGCTGGACTCCCCCTCCCCGGAGGACGAAGGCGGCGAGGGCTCGCTGGCCGACCGGCTCGGGTACGAGGACAGCGCCCTGGAGGGCGTGGAGTACCGCGAGTCGCTGAAGCCGCTCCTCGCCAAACTGCCCCCGCGCGAGCGCCAGATCATCATGCTCCGCTTCTTCGCCAACATGACGCAGTCCCAGATCGGCGAGGAGGTCGGGATCTCCCAGATGCACGTCTCCCGGCTGCTCACCCGGACCCTGGCCCAGCTGCGCGAGGGACTCATCGCGGACTGACCCTGTACTCCTGACGGGTCGTCAGCCACACTGGCCCGATGCGACCCGCAGGGAGCCGGAAGAGCCGGACAACGGGCCGCCGAGGCACGGCGATCGCCTCCTCGGCGGCCGCGCTGTGCCTGGGCGCGCTGCTCAGCGGCTGCGCCGGAGGCGGCGAGGGCCATGTCGCGACCGGGGCGGCCGGGCCCGGTGACGGGCGGGCCCCGACGAAGGCCGTCCCTCCGGAGGGCGGCGTCGACCTGGTGCCGCTGGACCAGGACGACGACCCCGGCGCGCGCGGCCGTACGGACGGCAGGGGCGGACCGGGCGGGACCCCGGGGGCGGCCGGTACGGACGAAGCGAGCGGCGCGTCCCCTACCGCCGGGCCCACCACCGGATCCGGTGCGGGGGCAGGTACGCCCGCGCCTTCGGCGTCATCGCGGCCCCCGGCCACCGGTTCACCGGATGCCGACGGCCCGGGCGGCGGCGGAGACCCCGGTGGCGGGCGTACGAACGGCGAGCCCGCCCCCTCGTCCCCGTCCGGCACCGCGTCGCCCTCGCCCTCCGGGCCCGGGAAACCGGCCGCCCTGAAGGTCGGCGACCCCGAGCGCACGGCGACCGACGAGCGCTGGTGCGAGAAGGTGAGCGTCGAGTTCCGCAACACCGGTGGGCTGCCCGTCGTATCGGGCACGGTGACGCTGTCGACGCACGTCATCGACGCGCTCGGCCTCGACTGGGCGACGCTGGAGTCGAAGAGGAAGCTGCCCGCGCCGATCGGCGCGGGTCAGAAGCGCACGCGGAGCTGGAAGGTGTGTGTGGACGCCTGGCGGGTTCCGCTGGGCATGCACATCGAGACCCGGGACGTGTCCGTCGACTGGAAGCCGTGGAAGCCCCCGAAGCCCCGGGAGTCCGGGACACCAGAGGTGTCGTGAGTACCTGACGGGCCCCGAAGGGCCCGATACCTGACGGCCCCTGACGGGCCGGATGGATCAGCCCAGCGCCAGCCAGGCCACCGCCGCGACGATGACGATCGCGGCGACCACGCCGACGATCACGCCGACCCGCGAGCCGCCGCTCGCGCCGGCGGCCGTCTGCGGCTGCCGTCCGCCCTCGTCGACGAACGCGCGGAACATCTGGGTGGAGCCGGCCTGATCCTGGTTGCCGTTGGGGCTCTGGGGGTTGTTCGCCATGGGCCCAGACCCTAGCGAACGAGCGGATTCCCGCCCACCCCTGGGTCACTCCAGGCACCTCACATCTCAGTGACCTCATTTGACTGATAAGAGGACAAGCCTTTAAGGGGAATTTACCGCCCCAACCCACCCTGTCATTTGCCTGTAGCAACTAACTTCTTCTATGGTTGCCTAAAGCAACCTAAAGTCAAGGAGGTGCGATGGCAGCGCAGAGCCAGTACGAAGAGCTGGCCCGTCAGCTCAGCGCCATCGGCACCGTCAAGCGCGGCCTGGGCCGCGTCCTGCCGGCCGACTGCCCGGCCGGTTCGGCCGTCGTCCTCATGCTCCTCGACCGCTACGGCGAGATGCGCATGAGCAAACTCGCTGAGCTGCTCGGCATCGACATGTCGGTCACCAGTCGCCATGTGGCCCATGTCGCCGATCGCGGCTGGGTGGACCGCAAGCCCGATCCGCTCGACCGGCGCTCGCGGCTGCTGAGCATCAACGCGAGCGGATTGGAGCTGCTCAGCCAGGTGTCCGAGCGCTACACGGAGGCGCTCGCGAGCTGTCTGAGCGACTGGTCGGACGACGACGTCGGCCGCCTCAATGAACTTCTCGCCCGGCTGCGGACGAGCTTCGGTGACACCCGGCACCGGCTCCTGCCGCACCAGGCGGACAGCACCACCCGTACACCTTCGCAAAGTTAAGGACATTTATGGCAACGACCACACCGGACGGCGGTGTGCGGGGACCCGCGGGGCACCCCGCCCACGCCAAGCATGGCGGAGGAGGACACCGCGACCACCACGGCCACGGTGCCGACACCGCGGCACCGATGACCCACCGGCAGATCATGGAGGCGCTGTCCGGGCTGCTGCTCGGGATGTTCGTCGCGATCCTGTCGTCGACGATCGTCTCCAACGCGCTCCCCGAGATCATCGCCGATCTCCACGGCAGCCAGTCCTCGTACACCTGGGTCGTCACCGCCGCGCTGCTGTCCATGACGGCCGCCACTCCGCTGTGGGGCAAGCTTTCCGATCTGTTCAGCAAGAAGCTGCTGGTCCAGATAGCCCTGCTGATCTACGTCTCGGGCTCGGTCGTCGCGGGCCTGTCGCAGAACACCGGCATGCTGATCGCCTGCCGGGTCGTCCAGGGCATCGGCGTCGGCGGGCTTTCCGCACTCGCCCAGATCGTCATGGCCGCGATGATCTCCCCGCGGGAGCGCGGCCGTTACAGCGGCTACCTCGGCGCGACCTTCGCCGTCGCGACCGTCGGCGGTCCGCTGCTGGGCGGCGTGATCACCGACACCGACTGGCTGGGCTGGCGCTGGTGCTTCTACGTCGGCGTGCCGTTCGCGGTCATCGCGCTGATCGTGCTCCAGAAGACCCTGAAGCTCCCGGTCGTGAAGCGGGACGTCAAGGTCGACTGGGCGGGCGCGTTCTTCATCAGCGCCGCCGTCTCGCTGCTGCTGCTGTGGGTCACCTTCGCGGGTGACAAGTACGACTGGCTCTCCTGGCAGACCTACGCGATGGTCGGCGGCTCCGTCGTCCTCGGCCTGATCTTCATGCTGATCGAGTCGAAGGCGAGCGAGCCGATCATCCCGCTGCGGCTGTTCCGCAACAAGACGATCACCCTCGCCTCCCTGGCGTCGCTCTTCGTCGGTGTGGCGATGTTCGCCGGAACCGTCTTCTTCAGCCAGTACTTCCAGCTGGCGCGCGGCAAGACGCCGACGATGTCCGGCGTCATGACCATCCCGATGATCGGCGGCCTGTTCGTCTCCTCGACCCTCTCCGGCCAGATCATCACCAAGACCGGCCGCTGGAAGGTGTGGCTGGTCAGCGGCGGTGCGCTGCTGACCGCCGGCCTCGGCCTGCTCGGCACGATGCGGTACGACACCCCGTACTGGCACCTGGCGATCTTCATGGCGCTCATGGGCCTCGGCATCGGCATGATGATGCAGAACCTGGTGCTGGCCGCCCAGAACCAGGTGGCTCCGCAGGACCTCGGCGCGGCCAGCGCCGTCGTCACCTTCTTCCGCTCGCTGGGCGGTGCGGTCGGCGTCTCGGCGCTCGGCGCGGTGCTCGGCAACCGGGTCTCCGACTACGTCAAGGACGGCCTGACCGACCTCGGCCCGAAGGGCGCCGCGCTGGCCCAGAAGGCGGGCGGCGCCTCCGGGGGCGGCATCCCCGACCTGGACAAGCTCCCTGAGCCGCTGCGTTCGATCATGGAGAGCGCCTACGGGCACGGCGTCGCGGACGTCTTCCTGTTCGCCGCTCCGGCCGCGCTGCTCGCCTTCCTGCTGACCCTGTTCATCAAGGAGGTCGCGCTGCGCACCAACACGGGCTCGGCGCAGTCCGCCGAGGCCGCCCCCGCCGACTACGCCGTCGCCGAGGCGGCCGCGGAGACCGGCCCCGACCGGATCGAGGAGCGGGAGCCCGCCCTGGTGGGCGCCCCGTCCGCCGATCTGTCCACGTCGGACGCCGACCGCGCGACGGCCGCCGCGGTCGCCCCGCAGCGCCTGGCGGCGTTCGCCTCGGCCGGTGACGGCGGATCCGGGCACCAGCCCCGGCAGGGCGTGCACGGCTTCGTGCGGAACGGGGACGGCGGCGCCGTGCCGCGCGCCGCGGTGACGCTGATCTCGCTCGCCGGGCGGCAGCTCGGCCGTTCGGTGGCGCACAGCGACGGCTCGTACGCCCTGGACGCCCCGGGCTCCGGCTCGTACGTGCTGATCGCGGCCGCCGACGGCCACCAGCCGCAGGCGTCCACGGTCGTCGTCGGCGACGAGCCGCTCGGCTTCGACATCGTGCTGTCGGCCACCAGCGGGCTCGTGGGCACCGTGCGCGGCGCCGACGACGGGCAGCCGGTGGACGCGGCGATGGTCGTGGTCACCGACGTCCGCGGTGAGGTGCTGGCCACCGGCAAGACCGGTGAGCAGGGCGAGTTCAGCTTCGAGGAACTGGTCGCCGGGACCTTCACGGTCGCGGTCAACGCGCCCGGCTACCGGCCCGCCGCGCTGCCCGTCGAGGTCGGCTCCCAGGGCCTGACCCGGCTGGAGATCGCGCTCCAGGCCGGCGCCCGGGTGCAGGGCACCGTACGGGCCGGGGCCGACCGCCGCCCGCTGCCGGACGCGCGGGTCACGCTGGTCGACGCGGCCGGGAACGTGGTCGCCACCGCCACCACCGGGGAGGACGGCGCGTACGCCTTCACCGACCTGGACGCGGGCGACTACACGGTCATCGCGAGCGGCTACCCGCCGGTCGCGGGCAACCTCACGGTCGCCGGGCACGGGATCGACGGACACGACGTCGAACTCGCCCACCCCGGCGACTGAGAACCCCGGGGCGGGGGCGTGCGAAGAGCGGAGACGCGCCCCCGCCCCGGTCCGGGCGGCGCACATTTCGCCGGACCCGGAACCCGGAGCCGGGCAGCGGTGTACATCAGGCAGGGGACGGCCTCACACCGCTGCCCGGTCCGGGCGCGGAAGACCAAGCAGCACGGGAGCAGGAGACGACGCACGGCATGACGACCACTGGGGCAGGAGCAGGCGGGGGAGCGGGGCTGCGGGCCCGGATCCTCACCCGCGACGGATGGGCGGTGCAGCACGCGGTGCTGACCGTCACCGATATGACGGGCGGGCAGGTGCTGCGCGCCCAGGCCACCGAGGACGGTTCGGTGCGCAGCGAGGAGCCGCTGCCGCCCGGCCCGTACACGATCATCGCCACCGCGGTGGGCTACGCACCGGTGGCGTCGACGGCGATCGTCACCGCGGCCGGGCGCGCCGATGTGGGCACGGTGGTGCTGGCCCGGCAGGGCGGGGTGGAGCTGCCGCCGCCCGGGGCGTGGACGCTGGACCCCGCGCATTCGACGGTGGGGGCCGTCGCGCAGCACCTGGGGATCTCCAGCGTGCACGGGCGGTTCACGGACTTCGGCGGACGGATCGAGATCGCCGAGGACATCGAGAAGTCGCGGGTCGAGGCGGTGATCCAGGCGGCCAGCATCGACACCGGAAACGAGATGCGGGACGGCCATCTGAAGTCGCCCGACTTCCTGAACGTGGAGCGGTTCCCGGTCCTCACCTACCAGAGCACGCATCTGAGCGCGGCCGGGCCGGACCGGTGGACGGTGCACGGTGAGCTGTCCATGCACGGTGTGGTGCGGGACGTGGACCTGGATCTGACCTATCTGGGCACGGGCCCCGACCCCTGGGGCGGGGTGCGGGCGGCCTTCCGGGCGACCGCGGAGCTGCGCCGCGAGGACTTCGCGATGAACTACAACCAGGTGGTCGCGGCGGGCATCGCGGCGATCGGTACCACCCTGCGGGTGGAGCTGGACATACAGGCCGTCCAGGGCGAGGAGCTTCCGGCGGCGGCATGACCGCCGCGCCGCCCGCTCTCGGGCGCGGGCTAGGGGGCGTCCCGCAGGGCCTCGATACCGGCGATCGCGAAGTCCAGCGCGATGGTGAACTCCCGGTTGCGCATCTCCTCGACGGTCTGTCCGCGGCTCGCTTCCATGGTCTTGCGCGATTCGTCGAACTCCGGGCGCTCCTCGATCGAGCTCATCACCTCCTGGAGCAGTTCGTCCTGGGTGACGCCCAGCGTCCGGCAGAGGGCGGAGAAGCGGCCCTCGATGGTGCTGGTGCCGTAGACGAACTGGTAGACGAGGGAGAGCGCGCTGGTGATCTTGTCGTCCGGAAGTCCGCTCTTGCGCATCACCCGCTGCGCGGCGTTGGAGAAGGCCATCGCGTTCGGCCCGATGTTGAAGTACTCCCCCACCAGCGGGGACAACCAGGGGTGGCGCACCAGCAACTGGCGGTATTCGGAGGCGAGTTGGCGCAGCTGCTCGCGCCAGTCCCGGGGCTCGGTGGGCAGGTTTTCCAGCTGCTCGGCGGGCTGGGCGGCCTCTGCGGGGAGGGCCATCTCTCCCATGACGGCGTCGAGGGCGAGTTCGAGCAGATGGTCCTTGGTCTCCACGTACCAGTAGACCGACATGGCGGTGACCCCCAGATCCGCCGCCAGCCGGCGCATGGAGAAGCCCGCGAGCCCTTCGGCGTCCAGCAGCCGGACGGTCGCCGCGATGATCTTCACGTGGTCGAGACCGACCGGCTGCTGATCGCCCTTGCGTTTGGGGGCCTTGCGCTCGGAGAGCCAGACGCTGGACCGTGGGCGGGTGACACGGCTGCCGGTTGCCATGGCGGCTCTCCTTCTTCGTTGCGCTGCTGCCGCGTATCAGGCGGACACGATGCGCGACGGGTCATACATGTCCGATGCTATGCCGCCGATGGCGTCTGTGAAGATCGCTCGGCCCGACGGAGCAGCAGCGCGGCCAGCACCCCACCGGCGAGCACGGCCGCAGCGCCGACCAGCTGGCTGGTCTCCACACCGGAGGCGAAGGCGTCCCTGACGGCCGCGCGGTCCTCCGGGGTGCGGGCCGCGGCGACGGCGGCCGGGAGCGATCCCGCTCCGGCGGCGGCCGCGGGCAGCAGCGAGCCGAAGCGGGAGTTCAGCACCGCGCCCAGGACCGCGACGCCGAGCCCGTTGCCGCACTCGGTGAGGGTGCCGTTGACCCCCGCGCCCACCCCGGCCTTCTCCGGCGGGATCGCCGACATGATGGCGTTCGCCATCGCGGGCATGGCGAACGCGATACCGGCCCCCATCGCCACCAGGCCCAGCAGCATCCCGCCGTAGCCGTCCGTGCCGAGGACCGCGATGAGCGCGAGGCCGAGCGCGAGCAGCCCCATGCCGGTGACGATCGTCAGCGGCGTGCCGAGCTTCGGCAGCAGCCGGGCCCCGATACCGGTGAGGTTGAGCGCCACGATCACCAGGGCGAGCGGCGCGGTGCGCAGCCCCGCGTCCAGCGCGTCGTATCCGAGCACGAACTGAAGGTGCTGGGTGAGCAGGAAGAGCGAGCCGCCCATGCCGAACGCGACGAGGATGCCGCCCGCGACGGCGCCCACGAAGGAGCGATTGCGGAAGAAGTGCATGTCCAGCATCGGATACGGGATATGACGCTCCCACAGCGCGAACCCGGTCAGTACGGCGACGCCGACGAAGGCGGACAGCAGCACCCGGGTCGAGGTCCAGCCGTGCTCGGGCCCGGAGATGATGGCGAAGACCACCCCGGTCATGCCGACCGTGGAGAGCAGCGCGCCGAGCAGATCGGGCCGGTCGCCGGTCGGGTTCTTGGACTCGGGGACGAGCCAGACCACGGCGGCGATGCCGAGCAGGGCGACCGGGAGGTTGATGAGGAAGATCGAACCCCACCAGAAGTGCTCCAGCAGACCGCCGCCGATGAGTGGTCCCGCGGCGAAGCCGAGCGAGCTGACCGCACCCCACACACCGATCGCCCTGGTCCGCTCGGTGTCGTCGAAGATCTGCACCACGACGGCGAGCGTCGTGGTCATGAGCAGCGCACCGCCGACCCCCATCCCGGCGCGGGCGGCGATGAGCTGACCGGCCCTCTGCGCCATCGACGCGACCAGCGAGCCCACCCCGAACAGGGCGAGCCCCGCGACCAGCATTTTCTTGCGGCCGTAGCGGTCGGCGGCGCTGCCCGCGCTGAGCAGCAGTCCGGACTGGACCAGCGAATAGGCGTTGATCATCCACTGGATGTCGGCGGTGGTCGCGTCCATCTCCCGGGCGAGGGAGGGGACCGCCACGTTGAGGATCGTGTTGTCCAGCAGCACGGTGAGCTGGGCGAGGCAGATCACCGCGAGGATCAGCCAGCGCTGGGGGTGGCCGCCGGAGGTGGTGCCGGGTGGGGCGGCGGGGCCGGTATCGGCGGTCGGGGCCGTCATGGGGACTCCAGGGAGACGTTTGTACGGTGTATGGCTACGTGTTTGACTTACACCGTACAAGGGTCACTGTACGCCGTACAGCGAATTTCCGCGCCCGCGCCCGTGCGTCCATACGGGTACGGGCCGGTGGCCGCGGGAGGAACGCGGCCACCGGCCCGTACGAACGGGCCTCCGGCGTCAGCTGGAGGACTTCTTCTGCGTCAGGTCGTAGAGCGTGGTGCTGCCCACGGTGACCTTCTTGTAGTTCGCCTCGACCCAGGTCGTGATCTTGGAGGAGGTGCCGTTGCTCCCACCGCCCGGGCCGCCGCCCATGCCGGTGCCCGAGGAGAGGAAGTAGTGGATCTTCCCCTGCTTCACATACTCCTTGAACTGGGCGAGGGTCGGCGACGGGTCGCTGCCGTTGAAGCCGCCGATGGCCATCACCGGGTCCTGGGTGGCGAGCTGGTAGCTCGCGGCGTTCTGCGAACCGATGGCCGCCGCGACCCAGGTGTAGTCGTCGGCGTCCTTCTCCAGCTTCGCCTTCACCTTGGCGTTGACCTGCTGGCCGTTGAGCAGCCCGCCCATGCCACCGCCGCCCATGCCTCGTCGGCCGCCTTCGCCCATGCCGCCGGGCATCATGCCCTGCTGACCGTTCCGGCCCTGGTTCTGGCCGTTGCCCTGGTTCTGGCCGTTGCCCTGGCCCTGCTGCCCCTGGGCGTTGCCGTTGCCGTTCTGCTGCTGGCCGCCGCCCGGGAAGCCGCCACCGGGACCACCGCCCGGCATGCCCTGCTGACCCTGGCCCTGCTGACCTTGCTGGCCTTGCTGACCCTGTTGGCCCTGGCCCTGCTGGCCGCCCTGCATCCCCGGCGGACCGCCCATGCGTCCGCCGCCGGGACGGCCGCCGCCCGGACCGCCACCGGGGCCGCCCATGCCGCCCGACACCGTGGGACCGGCCGTGATGATCGAGCCGCCCTTCGGCGTCTCCACCGTGTTCAGCGTGTACGCCACCGGCCCGGCCAGCGCCGCCGCGAGACCGAGCGCGGCCACGCCCAGCGCGACGTTCCGCCCCAGCCGCGCCGCGAACAGCAGCCCGACCGCGGCCGCCAGACCGGCGATCAGCACCGCCCAGCGCAGCCACGGGTGCCAGTCCGCGGACCGGCCCAGCAGCACGTACGACCAGTAGGCCGTGACCGCGACCGTGACGGCGAGCACCACCGAGGCCGTCGTACCGACGCGGCCCTCGGCCTGCCCCCGCCGCTCCCACAGCATCGTCGCGCCCATGCCCACGATCGCCGCGATGTACGGCGCGAGGGCGATGTTGTAGTACTGATGGAAGATCCCGGACATGAAGCTGAACGTCGCGAACGTGATCAGCAGCGCCCCGCCCCAGACCAGGAACGCCGCGCGCCGGGTGTCCGTCCGCTTGGCCCGCCAGGTCAGCCACAGCCCCGCCACCAGCAGGATGAACGCCGCGGGCAGCAGCCAGGCGATCTGACCGCCCATGTCGGAGCCGAAGAGCCGGTCGATCCCGGTCTCGCCCCACATCCCGCCGCCACCGCCACCGCGCTGGCCGCCGCCGACGCTGCCGGTCTCGTTGCCGTTGATCCGGCCCAGGCCGTTGTAGCCGAAGGTCAGCTCCAGGAAGCTGTTGTTCTGCGAGCCGCCGATGTACGGCCGGGACGACGCGGGCCACAGCTCCACGATCGCGACCCACCAGCCGCCGGAGACCACCATCGCGAGCCCCGCGAGCAGCAGTTGCCCGAACCGTCGGCCCAACCGGGCCGGGGCGCACACCGCGTACACCACGGCGAGCGGCGGCAGGATCAGCCACGCCTGGAGCGTCTTGGTGAGGAAGCCGAGGCCGAAGCAGATCCCGGCCAGCACCAGCCACTTCGTCCGGGCGTCCTCCAGCGCGCGCAGCACGCAGTAGACGGCCGCGACCATGAGCAGGCACAGCAGCGCATCGGGGTTGTTGAAGCGGAACATCAGCGCCGCGACCGGGGTCACCGCGAGCACGCCGCCCGCGATAAGCCCGGCGGCCGCGCTGAACCGGCGGCGTACGGCCGCGTAGAGCACGCCGACCGTCGCGACGCCCATCAGCGCCTCGGGGACGAGGATCGCCCACGACGACAGGCCGAAGATGCGCACCGAGAGGGCCATCGGCCACAGCGCGGCCGGGGGCTTGTCGACGGTGATGGAGTTCGCGGCGTCCGAGGAGCCGAAGAAGAACGCCTTCCAGCTTTCGCTGCCCGCCTGCACGGCGGCCGAGTAGAACTGGTTCGCGTAGCCGGAGGCGCCCAGGCTCCACAGGTAGAGGACGGTGGTCACAGCGAGCAGGGCCCACAGCGCGGGCCGCGCCCAGCGGGGGTCCTCCGGACGGCCCCGCCACGCCCGCGCCGGGCGCGAGCCGCCGGGAGCGGCGGGCGCGGGAGACGCGGCGGGAGCAGCGGGCGCGGCAGACGCGGCGGGAGCAGCGGGCGCGGCAGACGCGGCGGGAGCGGCGGGTACAGCGGGAGCAGCGTGGGGAGGGGCCGCGGGAAGGGGCGGCGGCGGACCGGCGTCCCGGGGTCCGTGGTCGTAGGTCGTCATCGGTTGGTCCTCGGGTCGTGGTCGGTGATGGCCCCGCTGTCCGACGGGAAGACCCAGGCCCGGAAGAGCAGGAAGCGCAGTACGGTCGCGGCGAGGTTGGCCGCGATGAGCACGGCCAGCTCGGTGCCGTGAGAGGGGGAGCCGGGGGCGGTGTCGAGGGCGGCCAGGGAGCCGCTGGTCAGCACGAGGCCGATACCGAAGACGACCAGCCCCTGGGCCTGGTGGCGGATCGCCCGGTCCCGGCCGCGTACGCCGAAGGTGAGCCTCCGGTTGGCCGCGGTGTTGCCGAGCGCGGACAGCAGCAGCGCCAGCGCGTTGGCCACCTGCGGGCCCGTACCGAGCCGGAAGAGCGTGTACAGCGCCAGATACACGAGCGTGGACAGCCCGCCCACCACACAGAACCCGACGAGCTGGCGGGCCAGTCCGCCCGGCACGCCGCTCAGTTCCCGGTCGCGCGGATCGTCACCGAACGGGCGGCGCAGCCGGTCCAGCGGGAGCGCACCGGTGGCCAGCGCGCGCCCCACCCGCCAGACGCCCTTGAGGTCGTCGGTGGCCGTCTTCACGATGTGCACGGTGCTGTTCGGGTCGTCGACCCAGTCCACCGGCACCTCGTGGATGCGCAGCCCCGCCCGTTCGGCCAGCACCAGCATCTCGGTGTCGAAGAACCACCCGGTGTCCTCGACCATCGGCAGCAGCCGCTCCGCGACGTCCTTGCGGATCGCCTTGAACCCGCACTGGGCGTCGGAGAACCGGGCGGCCAGGCTGCCCCGCAGGATCATGTTGTACGCGCGCGAGATGAACTCCCGCTTGGTGCCGCGTACGACGCGCGAGCTGCGCGACAGCCGCGACCCGATCGCCAGGTCCGAGTGGCCGGAGATCAGCGGGGCCACCAGCGGCAGCAGCGCGTTGAGGTCGGTGGACAGATCGACGTCCATATAGGCGAGCACCGGCGCCTCGGACAGCGTCCACACGGTGCGCAGCGCCCGCCCGCGGCCCTTCTGCTCCAGCCGGACCGCCGTCACCTCCTCGACGGTGTCGTCCAGGTAGGCCGCCACGTGGGGCGTGCGGTCCGTACTGGCGTTGTCCGCGATGGTGATCCGGAATCGGTAGGGGAAGGTCCGCGTCAGATGGTCGTGGAGCCGTCGCACACACCGCTCGAGGTCCGCCTCCTCGTTGTAGACGGGGATCACGACGTCGAGCACCGGACGGCTGCGGTCGACCAGGATGTGCCGGCGCGCGGGCAAGGTCTCCAGGGGTGTCTCGGGCGGCGCCTCGAGAGGGGTGTCGGTTCGCATGGAACGACATTCGCGAGCGGCGCTGTCACGGCTGTGTGGTCAGCCTGTGGCCTGGCTGTGAGTGCGTTACGCCCTGGTGAACAGGGAGATGGACGCCGAACACGGTGCGCCCCGGCACGCTGTCCACCGTCACCTGGCCGTCGTGCGCGGCGACCACCGCGTGCACGATGGCCAGCCCCAGCCCGGTGCTGCCCGCGGTGCGCGAGCGCGAGGCGTCACCGCGCGCGAAGCGCTCGAAGACGTGCGGCAGCAGATCGGGCGGGATGCCGGGGCCGTCGTCCTCGATCTGGAGCGAGAGGTACGAGGGCGGCTGCGGCGGCCCGAAGGTGCCGGGGTGCGCGGCCGCCTGCGCCATGCCGTACGGGGATCCGTACGGCGCCGCGTAGGGGCTGCCGGAACCGCTGTTCCCGGACGGCGCGTCGTGGCCGAAGGCGTACGGCGAGCCGGGCCCGAAGCCGCTGCCACTGCCGTTGCCGCTGCCACTGCCGTTGCTCGGACCGTTCGCGGGCCCGTACGACGGTCCGTGCACCATGCCGTACGGGGCCAGGTACGGCGACGGGTGCGGCGAGGTGTGCGGGCCGCCCCACAGCACGCGCGCGGTGACGGTCGTCCCGGCGGGGGTGTGGTTACGGGCGTTGCCCAGCAGGTTGACCAGGACCTGGTGCAGCCGCGCCGAGTCGCCGTAGACGAGCGCGGGTTCATCGGGCAGCTCCAGCCGCCACTGGTGGTCGGATCCGAGCGCCCGCGCGTCGCTGACCGCGTCCACCACCAGCGGGGACAGGTCCACCTCGGCGCACTCCAGCGGCCGCCCCGCGTCCAGCCGGGCCAGCAGCAGCAGATCCTCCACCAGCCCGGTCATCCGCCCGGCCTCGGACTCCACCCGCCCCAGCGCATGCCGGGTGTCGGGCCCGATCTCCTCGCGGCCGCGCCGGGTCAGCTCGGCGTAGCCGCGGATCGAGGCGAGCGGGGTCCGCAGCTCATGGCTGGCGTCGGCGACGAACTGCCGTACCCGCGTCTCGCTCTCCTGGCGGGCCGCCAGCGCCGATTCGATGTGCCCCAGCATGCGGTTCAGCGCCGCCCCGACCTGGCCGACCTCGGTGCGCGGATCGGCCTCGGAGGCCGGGACCCGCTCCCGCAGCGCCACCTCGCCGCTGTGCAGCGGCAGCTCCGAGACCCGGGTCGCGGTCGCGGCCACCCGGCGCAGCGGGCGCAGCGAGATGCCGACCATGGTGGCCCCGGCGATCCCGGCCGCGACCAGTCCGGCGGCGGCGACGCAGACCTCGACCAGGATGAGGGTGTTTACGGTGTCCTGGGTCTGGTTGAGCGGGAAGGCGAGGATGATCCCGCCGTCCCTCGGGTTCCACTTGGCCACGGCCCGGTAGCTGCCGAGGCCGGGGAGGTCGACGGCGTGCACCCGGTCGTCGAGGGGGATGGCGGTGAGCGCCTTCTCCTGGCTGCTGGTCAGCTTGTCCACGCGCTGCGCGGCGTTCGAGAAGTCCGGCAGCATGGGCTCGTCGTTGCTCTTGCCGGACTGGATCGACGTGCCGTCCGTCCCGAGCCGCGCCCCGGCGGTTCCGATGGGCTGCCCGGGCCCGTTGAGGAAGAAGATGCCCTCCGGGCTGCGCGGGTCGGTCGGGTTCGGCTGCTCGCCCACCTTGCGCATGGCGCCGCCCGCGGACGAGCGCAGGTCGTTGTCGACCTGGCCCTCCAGATACGACTTCAGGGCGATCGTCGTGACCGTGCCGATCACCGCGCAGACCACGGCGATCAACGTCACCGCCGAGACGACCAGGCGGGTGCGCAGCGACCAGGGCCGCCGGGTGGCGGCCCTGGTGTTCTTCCTGGCACGCGGGGGCCGCGCCGGAGCGGCCTCGGACGGCGGGGTCGGGTGCGCCACGGTGCCTACTCCCCGGGCTTGATCAGATACCCGGCGCCGCGCCGGGTGTGGATCATCGGGCTGCGGCCCGCGTCTATCTTGCGCCGCAGATACGAGATGTACAGCTCGACGACGTTGGCCTGGCCGCCGAAGTCGTAACTCCACACCCGGTCCAGGATCTGCGCCTTGCTGAGCACCCGGCGCGGGTTGCGCATCAGATAGCGCAGCAGCTCGAACTCGGTCGCGGTGAGGTGGATCTCCTGCCCCGCCCGCGATACCTCATGGCTGTCCTCGTCCAGCACCAGGTCGCCGACCGCCAGCACCGATTCGCTGCGCGCGGCCGCCGCCCCCGACCTGCGCAGCAGCCCGCGCAGCCGGGCGACGACCTCCTCCAGGCTGAACGGCTTGGTGACGTAGTCGTCGCCGCCCGCCGTCAGCCCGGCGATCCGGTCCTCGACCGCGTCCCGCGCGGTCAGGAACAGCACCGGCACCTCGGGCAGCTCGCGGCGCAGCCGGCCCAGGACGGTGAGCCCGTCCATGTCGGGCAGCATGACGTCGAGGACGACCGCGTCGGGGCGCAGCTCACGGGTCGTACGGATCGCCTCGGCGCCGTCGCCCGCGGTCCGCACCTCCCAGCCCTCGTAGCGCAGCGCCATCGACAGCAGGTCGGCGAGGGCCGACTCGTCGTCCACAACCAGCACCCGGACGGGGCTCCCGTCGGGTCGCAGCAGCTCGGTACGCCCATGGGGCGAGGTCGCCATCATGAACGTCAGCTTCCGGTGACGGTCTGAGAGCTTCCTTTCGGCTACCTGTGAATAACCTGAGAATCCTGTGGCCCCGGGAACGGCCCCGAGACGGCCCAGGGGAATGGCCCAGGGGGGTGACCCAGGGGGGTGACCCAGGGGGGTGACCCAAACGGGTGAACATCCCATGCTCCGGGAATAGACGGAATCACCCTCCGGTTCGCGAGGGTATGGCTACTCAACCCGCCCTTGGCAAGATCGGCATCTGGACCGCGGCCCTGCGGGTCTCGGATTCCCTGTCGTCACAGCAGGTCAGCGAGGCGGCGGCCGAGCTGGACGCACTCGGCTACGGCGCCCTCTGGTTCGGCGGCAGCCCCAGCGCGGACCAGGCCGCGACCCTCCTGGAGGCTACCGACCGGATCACCGTCGCGACCGGCATCCTCAGCATCTGGGACCACTCGGCCGCCCACGTGGCCGATCGGTACGCCGCCATCGACGCGGCCCACCCGGGCCGTTTCGTCCTGGGCCTCGGCGTCAGCCACAGCGCGCTCGCCGGTGAGCGGTACAAGCGTCCGTACTCGGCGATGCGGGACTACCTGACGGTCCTGGACTCCGCCCCGATCCCGGTCCCCGCGTCCCGGCGGGTCCTGGCCGCCCTCGGCCCGAAGATGCTGGAGCTGTCCCGCGACCGCGCCGCGGGCGCCCATCCGTACCTGGTCACCCCGGAGTTCACGGCCGAGGCGCGGGAGATCCTGGGCGACGGCGCCCTGCTCGCCCCGGACCTCAAGGTCGTCCTCGAACCCGACCTCGACCGCGCCCGCACCATCGCCCGCAACTACCTGTCCATGTACCTGAAGCTGCCCAACTACACCAACAACCTGCTGCGGTTGGGCTTCGAGGAGAAGGACTTCGCGGACGGCGGCAGCGAGCGCCTGGTGAACTCCGTCTTCGCCCTGGGCGACGCGGAAGCGATCCGGCGCCGCGTGGACACGTACCTGGAGGCGGGCGCGGACCACCTGGCGGTGCAGGTGGTGACCCCCGAACCGCTCACCACCCTCCCCCGCGAGGAGTGGCGCACCCTGGCCGAGGCCCTTCCCCTCGGCAACCGCTGACGCACCGCTGCGGGGGGCATGACGGTCACCGGTCGCCGGCGTCACGGGCATCACAGGCGTCACAGGCCGAACAGCCGCGCCGCGTTCCCGTAACACACCCCCCGCAGCCAGGCGTCGTCCTGATCCAGCCGGGTCAGCGCCTCCAGGGCGTGCCCGTACCCGTACGGGATGTTGGGGAAGTCGCTCCCGAACAGCACCCGGTCGCCGAGCGCACCGAGCCGTCCCCGCTCCTCCGGCGGGAACGGCCAGTGGCTCTCGGAGAAGTCGGTGAACGCCATCGTCGTATCCAGGTGCACCCCCTCGTACCGCTCCGCGAGACCCAGGAAGTCCGCGTACTCCGGCAGCCCCATGTGCGCGATGACCAGCCGCAACCGCGGATGCCGGGCCAGCAGCCGGGCCACCGGTTCGGGGCCGGTGTGCTTGCCGGGCGCCGGGCCCGAACCGCAGTGGATGACGATGGGCGTGCCGGCCTCGGCGAGCATCCCCCACACCGGATCGAGCAGCGCGTCGCCCGGGTCGTACGCCCCCACCTGCACATGCGACTTGAACACCCGCGCCCCGCCGTCCAGCGCCGCGCCCACGTACTCCTCGACGCCCGGCTCAGGGAAGAAGGTCGCCGTGTGCAGGCAGTCGGGCGTACGGGCGGCGAACCCGGCCGCCCACTCGTTCAGCCACGCCGCCATGCCGGGCTTGTGCGGGTAGACCATCGAGGTGAAGGCCCGCACCCCGAACTCCCGGATGATCCCGAGCCGTTCGGCCTCGTCCTGGCGGTAGGTGATGGGCCACTCCAAGCCGACCAGCGGCTCGACGGCGTCGAAGTACGCCCAGACCTTGTCCAGGACGTTCTTCGGCATGAAGTGCGTGTGCACGTCGATGATTCCGGGCAGCCCGAGCCCCTGCCAGAAGCGACGGACCGGGACGGCGTCAGGATCAGTCATACGGATCACCGTACGGCGGTGGAACCACGATCGAGGGCCCGGCACCATTTCTGGTGCCGGGCCCTCGATCTCAAGTAGCGGGGACAGGATTTGAACCTGCGACCTCTGGGTTATGAGCCCAGCGAGCTACCGAGCTGCTCCACCCCGCGTCGGTGAATGCAACACTACGCGATTCATCTCGCTGAGGGAAATCGGTTCCGCACGCCCGGGCCTACGCCCCGACCTACGCCCCCGCCTACGCACCGGCCCCGGGCGTCACAGCCGTCACGGTGAACTCGTCCCCGCACACCCGCAGACCCGAGGAGACCCGCGCGGTCATGGCCTCCTTCGACCCGGGCGGGTAGGCCTGCACCAGAGGGGCGCTCTTCCAGCACGGCTTGTCCGAGAGGCCGTCATTGATCGTGTGCAGCACGGCATGCGCGCTGCCCCCGGCGGCCACCGTGACGGGCTTCCCCTTGGCCCCCTCCCGCTCGGCCGGCTTCCCGATCGCCTGCCCGTCCCTGTCCAGCAGCGACGCCCCGGGGAACCCGTTCAGCGTGCAGGCGCTCTTCCCCTTGTTGGTGAACACCAGTGAGTACCGGATGTTGCCCGCCCCGATGTCGGCCCTCCCCACGCGCAGACCCATCGACGAGGACTCACACCGCGCGCTTCCAGCGCTGCCGGCGCTTCCGGCGCTTCCGGCCTTCGACCCGATCTCCTCACCGCCCGCCGAGCCCGTCGCGTCGCTGCCCTGCCCGTCCTGCCCGTCCTGCCCGTCCTGCCCGGCCTGCCCGGCCTGCGAGGCGGCGGACACGGGCGCCTTGCCCTCGGGCTTGGGCTCGCTGCCCTGACAAGCCGTAACCCCCATGGCCGCCACCGCCGCCATCGTGGCGACGACGACCTTGCCCCGGCTGGTGAGCGTGATGTGCGACATGGGATCCCCCTGGATCGATGGGTGCGACTCTCGCACCAACTACCGTGCCGATCCGCGCTAGTGCCCTGATAACACCCCAGTGGCACACCACTAACGCATCGCTAACGCCCCGGCCCTACCCTGGTCGCGGGACCGTCCGGAACAATCGCCCCATGACCCACCCCGTGGCGCCCGCCCAGGCCCTGATCGTGATCGACGTCCAGTCGGCCTTCGTCGCGGGCCCCGACGCGGTTCCCGAGGCACCCCGGCTCCTCGACCGGATCACCGACCTGATCGCCAGGGCACGCGCCGGTGGCTCGCTCATCGTCCACCTCCAGAACGACGGCCCCACGGGCGCGCCCGACGAACCGAAGACCCCGGGCTGGGAACTGCACCTGCCGGTCCGCGAAAGCCATCGGGAGGTCGTGATCCGCAAGACGGAGGACGACGGCTTCCACAAAACGCGGCTGGGCGCTCTCCTCACCGAACAGGGCGTACGCGCACTGGCCGTATGCGGGGTGATGTCCGAGATGTGCGTCAGCGCGACAGCGCGCACGGCCCTGGAGCTGGGCTACCGGGTGGTCATGCCCCACGACTCCCACGCGACGTACGACATCCCGGCGGCGGCGGACATCAGCGACGCCGTACCGGCGGCGATGGCGTCGCGCGTCGCCGAATGGGCCCTGGGCGACGAGATCGAGATCATCGCCCGCGCCGCCGACCTCACCTTCACCGCGGGCTAAGCCCGGTACACCAGCAGATACCGCCAGAGCAGCAGACGGCGCAGCGTCGAACCGGGCAGGAGGCGGGCGGATTCGGCGCGCGTTCGGGCGTACGACAGCGGCGGCGGCCAGACGAGCGGGATCTGCACGGCTGGAGCGGCGCGGCGCCTGCCCAGCAGCCGGTCGGCCCTGAGGAGGGACAGCGCCGGGAGGGCCCACACGAAGTCGGTCACCGTCCTGACCGGATAGAGCCCCAGCACCGCCAGAACCCCGCCCGGGGCAAGGGCCCTCCGCAACGTCAGCACCGTCTCGAACGGCATGTGGTGGAGGCTGGCGATGCACGAGATGAAGTCGTAGTGGCCATCCGGAAGGTGCGCATCGCGCACATCGACCTGACGATACCGAGGACCACCCCCGGCCTCCCGCGCCGCCGCGATGACGCCCGCGTCGGCGTCCATCCCTTCGACGTCCAACCCCGGCCGCCGGCACCAGAGCGACAGCGGCCCGCCGGGTCACTCTTCGGGCATTAGTGGGGCGTTAGCCATACGGCGGTAGATCATCAGCGGTGGCCGACAGCCTTGTTCTCACGAGCCCGGAACACCACATCGAGAAAACGGGGAACACCATGTCGCACCGCACCGCCCTCCGCCACGGCCGCAAGGCCGCCGCCGCCGTGATCATCGCCGTCGCCGCGCTCGGGCTCACCGCCTGCCAGGACGGCGACACCGGCGCCTCGTCCCCCTCCTCATCCCCCTCGGCAAGTGCCCCGCAGTCCCCCTCCGCCACGGCCAAGACCGCCCAGGGCGCCGCCAACGACAAGCCCTCGGGCACCCCCAAGAAGCCCGGCGTGAGCTGCACCGACCAGATCAACTACGCGGGAGACTCGCGATCCAACGCCGAAATCAACACCATCGGCGAGGACACCGGCTACTGCCCGCCGGTCCAGGACCAGTGAGCCCTTGCCCGGCCCCGGGGGCGCCACTGAGCACATACGCCAGAGGCCCCTTCCGATGTTCGGAAGGGGCCTCTGAGTTACTGCGCGCTCGGCAGGATTCGAACCTGCAACCTCTTGATCCGTAGGTTTGGGCAGGGTGCGGGCAGGGCTCCGCTCGACCTCCCCGGCAGCGAGTCACGGCGAGCGACTGACCGGTTGTGTGTGCCCTCGTTGATGTCAGCATTGATGTCAACTGTGGCTACCAGTGGCCCGGACTCCATTCAGTCCTCGCCACTCGGAGATTGGTGTCCACCCCCAGCCCCAGCGATCCAATCTTCTCTGCCTATGCAAGGCCCGCGCACGGCGCGGGTGTCGCTGCGGCGCGGCTTGAGTCGCGCTATTCGCTGAACATCCCGGCCGCTGGGAAGAAGCAACTTCCAGTCTCATTCACGTGACGGCGCTTGCGCATGAACAGGTCGTCGAGTGAGATTCGGCCATCGAGGACCGTGTAGATATCCGATCCATCCATAGTGATGAATGGTGAGCTTGACGCGTATTCCGCCAAGCCATCCCCGCTGAATCCGTTGACACTCACATACAACCCCAGAGCGTTACGCCCCTTTCGTTCAACCTTCTTCGCAAACACGTCTAGCTGCTCCCGCGACACGACACTCTTAAGCCACTTCGCCTCAAGGATATAGTCGTCCGTATCGAAGGTGAAAGCTCCGTCGATCTGCTCTCGCTCAAGGGAATAGGCGGCCCGTGGGTAGAAATCCCAGAGAGCGAACAACTCGTTCAGGAACGTCTCGAACGTGCGCCCACGAGCCTGAGGATCTGGATCAGACCCCAGGATCAAAAACTTCTCCTTCAGGGATGCCAGGGCGCCACTAATCGCGCGCCCCCTCTCTGCCTCCTCAACGGCTTCCGCGAGCTCCCTTTCGAAGCGTGTGTGCTCCTCGGCCGATTGTCTGTGCTGCTTCGTCAAGTCCTGAAGCTCAGCGACTGCCTGGCGGGCGCGCTCCAACCACTGCTGATCTTCTAGTTGCTCCAGCTCACGAAAATTCTTCATCGAGGAGATCTCGACCATCAAGGATACGGTTACATCCTGATAGCGATGCTCACTGGCTGCAAGTCGACCAACAAGAGTCGTGGCCGTTTCTCGCTTTTGTGCGATCTCCAGGTCCAAACCAGTAAGCAATTCCGGATACTCACGCAAAGCCAACCGCAAAAACTTCGCAAGCGTCTTCTTATACCAGAAGATCAGGGCGAGGGCGTCCCCCAGGGCCGAGTATGCAACCGGACTGATCTTCTTCTCCGCCATTAAGGCCCCCCAAGCAGACGAATAGGCACGGAGTACAGCAACTTGACCGCACGTTCCCATGCTAGCGGAGGCCCAACTGATCGTGATCGCGCCGTCACAGATCGGGGAGCCAGTGACTCGCCCCCTGGGCCGTCGGAGGGTGGCCGACCCCGGCAGAGGACGCCCACGAGTAACCGTCCTCGCACCACTCTGGCCTGGGACACCCGAGTCGATCTGCGGCTCGGGAAACCATGTCTCAGACCGGAGAACGTGACTCTAGAGGTGCACGCCAGCGGACTTGATCCGATGGGCAGCCACCCCTGAGTGAATCGACGTTTATCAACCTAGGTAGGGGCGCTCGCGGTGCTCCAGGAAGTGTTGGATACGCAGTCGCTGCGTGTGGTGCATGGGCAGCTCGTCCAGCTCTTCCTGCCGGACGAATCGCAGCTCGGTGGACTCGTCCGAGATGGCGAGCTGGCCGCCGACCACTCGGGCCGTGAAGCAGACGTTGAACTGTCGGCGTACCTCACCGTCCGTGTAAGCGATGACGTGGCACGGGTCTGTGTACGTGCCGACGAGACCCGTGATCTCAACGTCCAACCCGGTCTCTTCCTTGACCTCACGGACCGCTGTCCCCGGCAATGAGTCGGTCATCTCCATGCCGCCGCCCGGGAGCGCCCAAAGGTCGTTGTCCCGGCGGCGCTGAAGGAGAATCCGGCCTTCCTCGTCGGTGACGACGGCGGACGCGGCGACCACCAAGCTGTTCGGCTCGGGTGCGTTCGGGTCGTCGTAGTACTCGGTTCGTGCCACGGTCAGTCTTCCTCTACGGGTGTCCCTGTCGCCCACACCGCATCGAAGCTGGCGGCGTAGGTGTCGAACATCCCGCCTACCCCACTTCGCCGCAGATGCCACACAGGGGCAGCAAAAGCATTCACGCCCCAGACATGGGCATTGACCATCACTTGGTCATCGGCGCGGTAGATCGAGTTGTAGAGCGTCGTGCCATGGGTCCGCACCTCGATGCCCGACGTCCCGATGAGGGACCGGTAGTGCATGAGCGCTAGGCGGCAGCGGGATTCGATCCCGTGCCCGAACTTCTCCTCCTCGCCGCGCAGCCGAACGTTCTCGCTGTCGGGGTCGCCGATGGCGATACGGACCGCGCAGCCTTCGGCGGCTCGCTCCTGCAAGAGGTCGTTGAGCCGGGGGTACGCCTCGTGCAGGAAGACGGCGGCGTACACCAGGACGTCGATGCGCTCGCGGGCCTGGGCCAGCATGTCCACGAACGCGGACACAGGGATGTCCGCTCGCTGGTCGTAGAGCGCGACGAGTTCGGGGCTCACCGCGCGGGCGGGGCGCGACTGCCGGAGCGATGGCCATAGTGCGTGCACGTCTTCTCCCAGGGTTTCAGCCGCCTTCATAGCTGTGGCGCGGCGCGGCGTACGCCCGAGGTTCACCCATCGCTCAACGGACTTGGGGTCCACTTCGACCTTCTCCGCGAGGTTGGCGTACGTCCAGCAGCCAGCGGCCATGGCGGCGCGTAGCCTTTCGTTCGGCATCCGAGTCTCTCTCTGCATCCGGGGACGGCACTAGGGACGTTTTACCCGACGCGGGACGTCCCCAAGTGGGAATTGGCGGTGGTTCCTACGTCCTGGCGAATGGCCAGAGGATGCGTCTCATGGGCACCGACAAGACTCTTCGAGCAGACGTGGACGTCGACGAGATCGAGGCGGCAATCGTCCGCGCCCTGGTGAAGCGGACGGCGCTGCCCCCGTACGAGGAACTGCGTGATCTGTACAACGCACTGGTGGAGCACGTCCAGGCACTGATGCCGCTGGCAGAGAAGCAGATCGCCCGTCTGAATCGGGGCACCGTGGTCTGGTACGAGAAGCAGAGCAGGTTGAAGACCATCCCGCACGAGCTGGCTCAGGGCCTCGGCTCCGGCTTGCAGTCCGCTGACTGGCACGTGCGCAGCCTGGGCTACACGTTGCAGTTCCTGCTCGACAACGCCGGCCTCGCTCAGGAGCGCGACCGGTGACCTGAAGACCGGGCGGGAGCTGCTGCCCATGGGGAAGGACCCGCAGCTTCCGCCCTCAACCCCGGCGTGTGGTGGCTGTGGGGTGGACATCACCCCGTTCGCCATTCCGCAAATGGCACCCATCGCGCCCGGGGGCGGCGGACCCTGCACCGTCCGCCGTCAGCGGTCCGGCTCCCTTTCTCGCTCCGACCCGTTCCGCGGGAAGGGAGCCGGGCCGCTCGCTTCGGCACTGCCTTGTCCCCGATGACCCCAGGTAAAGAAAGAGGTGGTGACAAGTGCGAGGCATGCACGGCGAGGTGGGTTCCATGCTGGCGATGACCGAAGCGTCTACGACACGCTGGCCAGCCACGGCGATACGGGAACCGACGCGGAGCGACCACGACGGGCCGAACCACCACGCGGCAGCAGCTGCTCCCCACCCGCCACGTCCGAGGCAGCACGTCTGCTCACGCGCCCGCATGCGTGACGGCGGCAGTACGGCGGCCGGCCACATCGAGCCGGAGTCGACGACCGACATGCCTCTGACCCAGCCACCCCTCCCTCGCCGCTGGCCGTTCCTGCGCGCACAACAGCGATAAACGCAGTCGGCAGACGGCCGGCCATGTAAACCGCCTTGCGTAGCCGCCGCTCGACAGCCGCCCGGTCGGGCACGTGGGCCTGGCCGTACTCCTTCCTCGGAGCACCCACTGCGATCGGCGGCATGCACGGACGCAGGTGTTCCGGCTGCTGACTGTGTCTGGTGGAGCGCTGAGTCGGGCCGGCGCGCTGAGTGGCCCGGGGGCGCCGCTGAGCGGGACGGCAGACAGGAGCGGGCAGCGGCCACAGGCCGCCAGCGCGCGCTGCGCGCGCAAGCGGGCCGCCTTGATCCGCGTGACGATGGACATCTACACCTTCGTCCGGCTCGACTCGCAGCGCTCCGCCTTCGACCGCGTCGGCGATGCCCTGCGTGACGGCGACGGCCCGGACGATGATGACGGCGCGGGCGGTGCCCTGGTCGCCGTCTGATCGGAGCGCTCGGCGGTTGCCGTCAACGACCGCCGTCAACAGGCAACGCAAGAGGGCCCTTCCATCTCTGGAAGGGCCCTCTGAGCTGCTGCGCGCTCGGCAGGATTCGAACCTGCAACCTCTTGATCCGTAGTCAAGTGCTCTATCCGTTAAGCTACGAGCGCTTGGCTTCCCGGCGGTTTTTCTTGCCGGTCGGCGTTGCGGGGACAACATTACATGACCTGCGCCGTCACGCGAAATCCGTTTCCCTCACCCACTCTGACCTGGGCAAATACCTGTTTTGAGGCTCGCGAGGCCGGTCATGGCAACAGGGGAGGAGGCCCGGGCGGCGCGGCGCGGGGTGGCTCGGTGGAGGGCGTCGGTGGGGTGACGCTGCGGAGGGGGTTCGTCACTCGGAGGGCGTACGCACAAGAGCCCCGGTCGTGATCGACCGGGGCTCTAGACGAGCCCTCGATGCAGGTGGTGCAGGACCGCCCAGCACACCGCCTTTGGCAGCAGCCCAATGCCCAATGCGGATGGCGGCGCAACGCGCGCGGCGGAGGCGCGTTAGCAGGGGCAGGGGCAGCGTGCCCCGGTCCGATCACACCAGGAGTACTGACATGCCCCTGCTGCATCGCCTCGCCGTCACCACCGCCGCCGCTGTCGCCGCCACCGTGGCCGCGCTGAGCCCCGCGGGGGCCACGCCGCTGCCGCTGCCGGTGTCGTACGACGGGGAGAGTTCCGACCGTCTCGTGGTCAGGGTGAGCGAGACGGGCCGGCACTTCGACACCGTGCGGTACGTGCTGGCGTGCCACCCCACCGGCGGTACGCACCCCCGGGCCCGGGCCGCCTGCCGTCAGCTGGACGCGCAGACCGAGTGGGGCCGGGATCCGTTCGCGCCGGTGCCGCCCGGGGCGATGTGCACGAGTCAGTACGGCGGGGAGGCCACGGCGACGGTGCGGGGGCGCTGGGCGGGCCGTCCCGTCAATGCTCGCTTTACGCGAACGAACGGGTGTGAAATCGCCCGGTGGAACCGTTTCTCGATCGTTTTGCGTCTGCCTGGGAGCTGACCTGGGGATTGGGCCGGGAGTGTGCGGCGGAGGGGGCCGAGAGGTTTGTCCGGGCGTGCGCCGAGACGTGCACGTCGTGCTGCGACCTCCCTCTCATCTACCGCCGCGCCCGCCCTTGGTGCCCGTAGACTCCCCTGAGACACTCCACGGACGGGCGGCACAATGACCGCGGGTGTCAGCAAGGTGCGGTAAGTCAGGGAGGAAGCGTCGTCGTGAGCAGCAGGCCATCCCGAGGCGCTGCTCGCCTCGCAGCGATACTCGACGCCCTTCCCGACGCGCTGCTGTTGGTCAACTGCAACGGCACGATCGTCAACGCCAACCACATCGCGCTGGAGTCCTTCGAGACGCCGGGCACCGCGCTCGTGGGCCGTGGTCTGCTCGACCTCCTCCCCTCCTTCGATCCCAATCGGATCCCCGGGTCGATGCGCAGGCCCGCGGACGCGGAACGGACCAGCGGCACCAAGCCGACCCGGATGATCGCGCGGCGCACCGACGGGACCCAGGTCCCCGTTGAGGTGACCAGCGCGAACGTGGAGGACGGGCGGACTCCGTACGCCGATCAGTACAGCTATACGGGCGACGAGCTGCTGATGCTCATCGTCCGCGACCTGACCGGGACGCTCGACACCGAGGCCGAACTCGCCCGCCAGCAGCGCCAGACCGAGATGATTCTGCGCGCGGCGGCGGAGGGCGTGGTCGGCGTGGACACCGAGGGCAAGGTGGTCCTCGTCAACCCGGCCGCGGCGCAGATCCTCGGTTTCCGGGCCAGTGACCTGGGCGGTCAGGAACTTCACTCTCTTGTACACCACTCGCGCCCGGATGGTTCCCCCTTCCCGTACGAGGAGTCCCCGCTCGCCGACACCCTGCGCTCCGGCCGCAAGCACCGGGTGCGCGGCCAGGTGCTGTGGGCCAAGGAGGGGAGCGCGGTACCGGTCGACCTGACGACCGCGCCCGTACGGGACGGCGAGCAACTCGTCGGCGCCGTCATGACCTTCACCGACCGGCGCGCCGAGGAAGCCCTCGTCTCGAAGCACGCCGAGGAGGTGGAGAGCCTCACGGCGCAGCACGGCAAGGAGCTGGAGGAGCTCCGCGACGAGCACGCCAAGGCGATGGAGGAGCTTCAGGCGCAGCTCGACCGGGAGCGGCAGACGTACGCGGAGCGGCTGGACGCCCTCGCCGCCCGCAACGGCCAGCTGCTCGCGGTGCTCGACCAGTCGCTGCGCGGTCCGCTCCAGGAGCTGCGCAGCGAACTCGGCGTCCTGGCCGACGACCCGGCCGGGCAGCTGTGGCCCGAGGCCAACCAGATCCTGCACCACCTGGCCGCCGGGTACACCCGGATGACCACGCTCGTCGACAACGTCCTGAGCTATCAGCGGCTCGACGCGGACGGCGAACCGCTGGCCCGGTGCGCGGTCTCGATGGACGAGGTCGTGGCGGCCGGTGTGGAGGGCGCGGTCGAGCTGATCGGCCCGGGGCGCGCGCAGTTCGCCGTGCACGCCCCGCCGATCGAGGCCGAAGTGGACCCGCAGCGGGTGGCCCAGGCGCTCGCCCATCTGATCGCGGACGTGGCCGGGGTCGACTCGACCGGCAAGACCGCCTCGGGCGGGGGCGGCGCGTCCGGGGACTCGACGATCGTGGTCGCGGCGGCGCAGCGCGGCAACGTCGTACGGTTCGAGGTCCGCGGTCCGTACGCGGGCGGCGACCCGGTGCACGAGCCGATCGTGCGCGGGATCGTGCGCCGCCACGGCGGTGTGCTCCAGACGCACGAGATGCCGGGCATGGGCGGGCACGCCTATGTCCTGGAGGTGCCGATCTCGGCGGCGGCCGCGGACCAGGAGCGCGCGAAGGCCGACGCCCAGGCGGCGTCCGGGAGCGCGGACGGCACGCAGGGTACGCAGGGCCAGGGCACCTCCGGCGGCGGAACCGGCGCGTCCACGAGCACGTCCGGCGGCGGTGCGGACAGCGATCCGAACGGCGCCCCCGGCTCCGGCGATCCGCAGGGCGGCGGCCCGGCGGCGGACACGAGCGGCGCGCAGAACCGTTCCGTATCCACCGCGCTCCCCGCGGAAGCCGGTGCCGATCCGCAGCAGCAGAACGCGCCGGGCGAGCAGGACCAGCCGCGGCCGACCGGGCGGCGCCGGGCGCGCCCGGCGCCCGACGAGGCCCCCTCGGCGGTCGCGGGCGACGGTACGGACGGCCAGGGCGCCGGTGCCGGTCCGCACGGTGCGCAGGGTTCGCACGGTGCGCAGGGTCAGCATGGTCCGCAGCCGGTCGGCCCCGCCGCGATGGGCGTCGTACCGCCGCAGGGCATGGCCGCTCAGCCGCAGCCCCCGGCCGCGGGCGGTCGGCGGCGCGGCTCCCCGGCCCAGGAGGCCGGGGGTCCGTATCCGGCCCAGTCCCAGCAGGGTGGCCAGGTCGGAGGCCGCTCCCCGTTCGCCCTGCCTCCGGCGGCGGCCGACGCGAACGGTCAGGGCGCGGCCGGTTCTGGCGAATCCGCCATGCCCGCGCTCCCCGCCGCCCGCACCCCGGAACAGCAGCAGCCCGCGTGGGGCGACGCGCCCCAGGACTCCACCGAGGGCGAGCAGGCGGGCCAGCCCACCGGGCGCCGCCGCGCCCGGCGCCCGCTGTCCGAGGCGCCGAACCGGTCGGTGCCGGAGCAGGGTCGGCCCCAGCCTCAGTCCCAACCGCAACGCCAGGCGCAGCCGCAGCCCCAGCCGCAGCCCGCGGGGGAACCCGGCGTGGCACGGTCCCCGTTCGCGCTGCCGCCGGCCGCGGCCGACCGGGCCCAGCCCGGTGCGCTGCCACCCGAGCTGGGCCCTGCGGGGCCCGCCGGGCTGGTCCCGGCGCAGCCCGGCGGCCGCGACCCGCGCATCGGCGCCCCACAGGCGCAGGCCCAGCCGCAGGGCGGTGGCCTGGCCGTACGGGGCGAGCCCGTGCCCCCGGGCGGCACCGCGCGGGGCGGACGCTGGCCGTCCAGTCCCGGTCAGAGCCCGCAGCAGGCCCCGCAGGCACCGGCCCAGCAGGGCCAGAACCAGGGGCAGGGCGGGCCGCAGGCGCCGCGTCCGGGCACGGCCGGGCCGGGCGCCGGACCAGGTGCCGGTACAGGTGCCGGGCCGGGCGCCGGTACAGGTGAGTCCGCCATGCCGTCGCTCCCCGCCGCCCGCACCCCCGAACAGCAGCAGCCCGCCTGGGGCGAGGCCCCGCAGGACTCCCTCGGCGGCCAGCAGGCTGCCCAGCCCACCGGGCGCCGCCGCGCCCGGCGCCCGCTGGCCGAGGAGCAGCCGGAGCCCGCGCCCGGGGCACAGCCCCCTCCGCAGCAGCTGCCTCCCGAGGCGCCGCGCACCGCACCGCCCCAGGGTCCGCCCCAGAACGCACGCCAGGCCCCCCAGGCTCCTCAAAGCCCTCAGCAGGGCGCTCCGCAGGGCGCGGACACCACTCAGGGGCGCGCGTTCAGCGTGCGCACGCTGGGCCAGGGGGTGCCGTTCGCGCAGCAGGTCAGCGAACACCAGCGCACTCCCCAGCCGCAGCAGCCCCAGACGCCTTCCGGTGGTACGTCCACCGCGGGGTCCGGCAGGCGGCGCAAGCTGGCCGCCCGGCCCGACATGGCGAGCCAGAACACCTCGGCGGAACTGGAGCCCGCAGGCACCCGCGCCCACCCCCAGGCCCCGGCACAGGCCCCCGGCCAGGCCGGGCCCCCGCCCGGAGCACAGCCGCGCACCCAGCCCGGCCCGGGGCCGCAGCCGCCCCGCCCGGCCTCGCCGCAGAGTTCGGGGCGCGCCTTCGCGATCGGCGCGCCGGACGAGGGCGCGGAGGGGCCGGAGCCGCTGGACGGGCCCAACGGGGCCATCGAGATCGTCGACGACCGCACCCCGCCGCCCGACGACGAACTGCCCCCGGAGCCGCTGGACAACCCGCGCCGCCTCCTGGTGTGGCCCGCGCCGGACATGTCCACGCAGCAGGCGCTGAGCGACCGCGGCTACCGCCCGGTGATCGTGAACTCCCGTGAGGAGGTGGACGCGCAGATCGCCGCGTATCCGGCGGCGCTGTTCGTCGACCCGCTGACCGGGCCGATCACCCGGACGGCGCTCCAGTCGCTGCGGGCGGCGGCGGTCGCCGCCGAGGTGCCGGTGCTGGTGACGGCGGGTCTCGGCCAGGCGACGCGGGAGGCGGCGTACGGGGCCGACCCGGCCGTCCTGCTCAAGGCGCTCGCCCCGCGCGACAGCGAACAACATCCGCCGCGCGTCCTGCTGATCGAGGAGCACGAGCCGATCGCGGCGGCGCTGACGGCGGCGCTGGAGCGGCGCGGCATGCAGGTCGCCCGGGCCGCGACGGACGCGGACGCGGTGGCGCTCGCGGGACGTATGCGGCCGAACCTGGTGGTGATGGACCTGATGCAGGTACGCCGCCGCCGGGCCGGGATCGTCGACTGGCTGCGCGGCAACGGGCTGCTCAACCGCACCCCGCTGGTCGTCTACACCTCCGCGGACATCGACCCGGCGAACCTGACGCGGCTCAGTTCGGGCGAGACGGTGCTGTTCCTCGCGGAGCGCTCGACGAGCGCGGAGGTGCAGGCCCGCATCGTCGACCTGCTGGCGAAGATCGGCACCAACTGAAGACCCGGCAGCACCTGAAAACCGGCTGACGGCGCGGAACCGGCGGGAGACGCGGAGTCGGCGGGAGGCGCGGAACCGGCGGGAGGCGCGGAGCCGGCCGAGGAGAACGGCCGTCGGCGCACGCCCTCAGTCGAGCGTGGTCACCTCCAGCTCCCCGTCCGCGTACCGCTTCCGGATGACCTTCTTGTCGAACTTCCCGACGCTCGTCTTCGGCACCTCCGGGATCAGGGCCCAGCGCTCCGGCAGCTGCCAGCGCGCGATGCGCTGGGCGAGGAACTCCCGCAGCCCCGCGTAGTCCACGGTGGCGCCCTCCTTCAGCACCACCGTGGCGAGCGGGCGCTCGTCCCACTTCTCGTCGGGCACCGCCACCACCGCCGCCTCGGCGACCTCCGGATGGCCCATCAGGTGGTTCTCCAGCTCGACCGACGAGATCCATTCGCCGCCCGACTTGATGACGTCCTTCGCCCGGTCGGTCAGGGTCAGATAGCCGTCCGGGGAGATCGTGCCGACGTCGCCGGTCTTCAGCCAGCCGTCCTGGGTGAACTTGTCCTCCGGCCGCATGGGCTCGCCCGCCGCCCCGCCGTAGTACGCGTCCGCGATCCACGGTCCGCGCACCTCCAGCTCGCCGACCGCCTGCCCGTCCGGGGGCACGACCGCGCCGTCGGGCGCGATCAGCCGGTACTCCACGGAGGCCGGGAACCGGCCCTGCGTCACCCGGTACGGCCACTCCTCCTCCGCCGTGAGCCCGGCGGGCGGATGGGCCATGGACCCGAGCGGCGACAGCTCCGTCATGCCCCACGCGTGCACGACCCGGATGCCGTGCCGCTCCTCGAACGTCTTCATCAGGGACGGCGGACAGGCCGACCCGCCGATGTAGACATGGGTGAGGCTCGATACGTCCCGTGGCGTGGTGTTGAGTTCGGTGAGCAGTCCCTGCCAGATGGTGGGGACAGCGGCGGCGAGGGTGGGCCGGGCGGCCTCGATCATGTCGGCGAGCGGCGCGGGCTGGAGGAAGCGGTCGGGCATCACCATCGAGGCGCCCGCCATGAACGCGGCGTGCGGAGTACCCCACGCGTTCGCGTGAAACATGGGCACCACGGGCAGCAGGGTGTCCTTCGCGGACATCCCGAAGGCCTCGGCGCTGTTGACCTGCATCGAGTGCAGATAGATGGAGCGATGGCTGTAGGCCACGCCCTTGGGGTCGCCGGTCGTGCCGGAGGTGTAGCACAGGGCCGCGGCCCGGCGCTCGTCGGTCACCGGCCAGGGGTAGCGCTCGGGACGGCCCTCGATCAGTTCCTCGTAGTCGTGCACGCCGGCCCGGCACCCGTCCAGCACGGAACGGTCGCCCGGCCCGGTGACGACGATGTGCTCCACGGAACCCAGCTCGGGCAGCAGCGGGGCGAGGAGCGGCAGCAGCGAACCGTTCACCACGATCACGCGGTCGGCGGCGTGGTTGATGATCCAGGTCAGCTGGCCGGTGGGCATCCGGAGATTGAGGGTGTGCAGCACGGCGCCCATGGAGGGGACCGCGAGATAGGCCTCCAGATGCTCGCAGTTGTTCCACAGGAGCGTGCCGACGGTCTGCCCCTGCTCGACCCCCAGCTCGTCGCGCAGCGCGTTCGCCAACCGGGTGGCGCGCAGGCCCACATCGTGGAAGCTACGGCGCTGCGGCTCGCCGCCACCGGTCCAGGTGACCACCTGAGCCGTGCCGTGGGCCAGCGCTCCATGCTCGAGGATGCGGGTCACGGTCAGCGGTACGTCCTGCATCGTGCTGAGCACCGTGGCCTCCAGGGTTTTACGGTTACGCGCGGGTAGTCCGCCGATTGTGCAAGCGACCGGCCGGTATGTCACTACCCAGCTTGGCCCCGGAGACCCCCGGTTCCCTGGAACACCTCGCCCCGGCGCCCCCGTCGCCGTCGGAGCGCTCGCCGTCAGGCCGCGCGGCACACCTCGGGGTCCTCGCGGAGCTTGCCGAGGGCGCGGGAGACGGCGCTCTTGACCGTGCCGATGGACACCCCGAGCACCTCCGCCGTCTGGGCCTCGCTCAGGTCCTCGTAATACCTGAGGACGACCATGGCCCGCTGACGGTCCGGCAGCCGCAGCACCGCGCGCCACATCATGTCGCGCAGGACCTGCTGCTCGGCGGGGTCGGGGGCGGGGACCGGGTCCGGCTCGGGCAGCTCCTCGCACACGAACTCGTCGACCTTGCGCTTGCGCCACTGGGAGGTCCGGGTGTTGACCAGCGCCCGGCGCACATAACCGTCCAGCGCCTTGTGGTCCTCGATCCGCTCCCACGCTATGTACGTCTTGGTCAGCGCGGTCTGGAGCAGATCCTCGGCGTCACAGGCGTTGGGCGTCAGCGAGCGGGCGGTGCGCAGCAGCATCGGCCCCCGGGCCCGTACGTACGAGGTGAACGACGGGAACGCGGCGGGGGAAGCCCCTGGGCACACGGTCGTGGTCATGTCCCAACGCTAGGGAGTGAGCGGCTCACCGCGGATCGGCCACAAGTGCCGAAGCCGAATCAGCCTGAGGTTGTAGGGGTAGGGCTGGCAACACCTCCTGCGGATGGAGAGGGTGGGACTTCCGTCAGGGTTGTGCCGTCAGGGTCATGCCGGAGAGGGCCCTCCTCCGGCCGACGGTCCGCCGACGGCTCAGCTGATGATCGCGACCGGCGCGTCCACCTTGTTGCGGTCGATCTGGAGCGTCCGGCCGCCGTGCTTCTCCTTCACATTGCCCACGTACTGATGGATACGGCGGTGCGGATGCCAGGCCGTCTTGGCCAGCACCGGCTCACCGGCCAGCGCCGCCTTCCCGTTCCAGCGCGCGAACCACATCACGGAGGGGAGATCACGGACCCCCGCCTTCCGGGACTTCTCCAGATGGCGCACCCCTGACTCGGCGCTGCTGTAGAAACCGGGGAAGAAGCCGTGCGACCGCACCTCGCGGTTCCAGCCGCGGATGAAGGAGAGCGTGGTGGCCGCGCAGCTCGCCTTCCCCTGGTCGTACGCCTCCATGTCCAGATAGAGCGCGCTGCGCTTCTTCATCGCCAGCGCCTTCGCGCGGGCCACCGCGTCCTTCCCCTCCTTGCGCCCCTGTGCCCAGGGCGTGCTGCCGATGGCGACGTGCTTCTTGTTCTTGTTGCGGACGCAGGGGGACTGGGACCCCACGAAGATGGGCAGCACATGCCACCCCATGCTCTTCACCCCGCGCATCCAGGAGACGCTGAGGTTGGGCTGGCTGGGGCAGGCCCGGCCGCGGCCCGCGTAGTAGACGCCGACGGCGCGGTACCGGGAGACGTTCCACGCGCGCAGGGCGGCGAGCGTGGGGGCGTGGCAGGTGTCGAAGCCCCAGCCCTGGAAGACCTTGGCGCCCAGGGGACGGGGGTCGGGGAGAGCTTCCGCCGAGGCGGAGGCGGGACCGCTGATCGAAGTGGCCAGCACCGCGATCAGACTGGCAGCCCAGCCCATGAACATCCATCTGCTCTTCTTTCCTCGGTTCATATGAGGAGTGAATGTGGACACCGGACGGCCGGGGCCGCAGACACGCGCGTGGTTCAGCCGTCTGCGCCGAGGAGAAGCCCGGATGTCGGTACCCCGGTGCCCGCGGTGACCAGTGCACGGGCGGCGTGCGGCACCTGGTTGACGGCGGTGCCGCGTATCTGGCGGACGGCCTCCGCTATTCCGTTCATCCCGTGCAGATAGGCCTCGCCGAGCTGACCGCCATGGGTGTTGAGCGGCAGCGCGCCCTCGGCGACGCATCCGGCCGCCTCGCCCCGCCCGCAGAAGCCGAACTCCTCCAGCTGCATCAGCACGAACGGCGTGAAGTGGTCATAGAGGATGGCCACATCGATGTCCGCGGGGGTCAGCCCGCTGCCGCTCCACAGCTGCCGCGCGACCACGCCCATCTCCGGCAGCCCGGAGAGATCGTCCCGGTAGAAGCTCGTCATCTGCTCCTGCGCCCGGCCCGAGCCCTGCGCCGCCGCCGTGATCACGACGGGCGGGCGCGGGAGATCGCGGGCCCGCTCGACGCTGGTGACCACGATCGCCTGGCCGCCGTCCGTCTCCTGACAGCAGTCGAGCAACCGCAGCGGCTCCACGATCCAGCGGGAGGCGGCATGGTCGGCCAGGGTGATCGGCTTGCCGTGGAAATACGCGGCCGGGTTGGTGGCGGCATGACGGCGGTCGACGACGGCCACCTGACCGAAGGCCTCGGGCGTCAGACCGTAGGTGTGCAGATAGCGCTGCGCGGCCATGGCGACCCAGGAGGCGGGGGTGAGCAGACCGAAGGGCAGCGACCAGCCGAGCGCCGCGCCCTCGGCCGACGGCTCGCGGTGCTGCACCCCGGATCCGAAGCGGCGCCCGGAGCGCTCGTTGAACGCGCGGTAGCAGACGACGACCTCGGCCACCCCGGTGGCGATGGCGAGCGCGGCCTGCTGCACGGTGGCGCAGGCGGCGCCCCCGCCGTAGTGCACCCGTGAGAAGAACGTCAGCTCGCCGATGCCGCATGCCTGGGCCACGGTGATCTCGGGGCTGGTGTCCATGGTGAAGGTGACCAGCCCGTCGACCTCGGCCGGGGCGATCCCCGCATCGTCCAGCGCCGCCCGGACGGCCTCGGCCGCGAGTGTCAGCTCGCTGCGGCCGGAGTCCTTGGAGAACTCGGTGGCGCCGATGCCCACGATGGCGGCCCGCCCTCCGAGCCGGTCCGGTCGGCGGGCGCTCATCGGACCGCTCCGGTCGGGGAGCCGATGGGCAGCTCCACGGTGACCGTGCCGGTCACATGGCGGCCAAGGGCGTTCGTCCCGGTCACCGCGACCTCCGCCGTGCCGTCGGCGACCGAGGTGACCTCGCCGGTCAGCACCATCTCGTCCCCGGGATAGTTGGGGGCACCGAGCCGGATGGCAACCTTCCGGAGGCGGACCCGCGGCCCGAAGTGGTCGGTGATGTACCGCCCGACCAGGCCATTGGTGGTCAGGATGTTCATGAAGATGTCCGGGGAGCCCTTCTCCCTGGCCGCCTCGGCGTCGTGGTGCACATCCTGGTAGTCCCGTGAGGCGAGGGCGCCGGAGACGATGAGCGTCCGGGTGATCGGGATGCGCAGCGGGGGCAGCGACTCGCCCGCACGGACCGTGACCGTCATGCGGCCGCCTCCTCCGTGAGCAGGGTGCCCAGCTCGGCCAGCAGGGCGGGGGCGGGACCCAGATACGCGTCCAACTGCCGCCCCCACAGGAAGTGCCGGTGCACCGGGTGCTCCACGTCGGCGCCGATCCCGCCGTGCAAATGCTGCCCCGCGTGGACGACCCGCCTGCCCGCCTCACAGGCCCACCAGGCGGTGGTGAGCGCATGGGTGGCCGCGGGCAGATGCTGGTCGTGGCGCCAGGCCGCCTCGTAGGCCGTCACCCGGATCGCCTCGGTGTCCATGTGGGCATCCGCCGCGCGCAGCAGCACGCCCTGCTGGGCGGAGAGCGGGCGCCCGAACTGCTCGCGGACGGAGGTGTGGTGGACCACCCGCGCGACCGATCCCTGGCAGACGCCCGCCTGCAACCCGGCGAAGGCGGTACGGGCCCTGCCGAGCACATCGGCCCAGACGCCGTCGTCGCCGAGCGGCTCGGCGGGTGCGTCATGGAGCCTGAGCCGCCCCGCCGCCCAGGGGGCGGTGGTCTCAACGGATTCGGTCCGGACGGGGGCTTCGGTCCGCACGGGCGCGCCGGAGGTGTGCGCGGCAGGGCTGGGCGGGGCGGAGGCAGGCGGGGCTGAGGTGGTCGGGGCAGGGGCAGGCGGGGCTGAGGTGGTCGGGGCTGGGACCGTCCGGGTCTCGACCAGGAAGCAGCGGGTGTGCCCCTCCGCCGTGAGCGCCGGGACCAGCACATGGGTCGCCGCCCGCAGCCAGGGGACCACCGGGAGCGTGCCGGTCAGCACCCACCCCTCGGTGGTCTTGCGCGCCGAGGCCGTCGGCCGTGAACTGGCCCGGTATGCGGCCGTCGCCACCGCCGTACCGTCCCGCAGGGCGGGCAACAGCCGCGCGCGCTGCTCCGCGGTGCCATGGACGGCCACCGGCAGCACGCCGTACGCACAGCTCGCCGCGAGCGGCACCTGGGCGGTCACCCGGCCCTGCTCCTCCAGCAGCAGCACCAGACCGACCAGGCCGATCTCCTCCACGGCGGCGGGCAGCCCCGCCGCGCAGAGCGCCTTCCACAGCTCGGCGTCGACACCGGTGCCGAGCGCCGACAGCCGCTCATGGGTGGACAGATCGCCGAAGATCTCCGCCGCCAGGTCCCGGGCGGCCTGCTGCTCCGGGGTGGGCGTGAAGTCCATCAGGCCACCGCCCCTCGGAAGACGGGCAGCTCCAGCTCCTCGTCGGCCCGCAGGAACTCCAGCTCGACGGGCATCCCGATGCGCACCTTGTCGTACGGCACCCCCGTGATGTTGCTGACGATGCGGACCCCCTCGGCCAGCTCGATCAGGCCCACCGCATACGGCGGATCGAAGGCGGGGAAGGGCGGATGGTGCATGACCACATAGCTGAAGACCGTGCCCGCGCCGGACGCCGCGACCGTGTCCCACTCCGGCGAACCGCAGCCGCCGCACCCCGGCAGCCAGGGGAAGCGGAGGGTCCCGCACCCGGTGCAGCGCTGGATGAGCAGCTGGTGGGCGGCGACTCCCTCCCAGAACCCCGCGTTGTCCCGGTTGATGACGGGACGCGGGCGCCTCGCCTTGGGCTCCTGCTTCGCTTTCTGCTTCGGCTTCTGATCCGGTTCCGGCTTCGGTTCCCGCTTCGGCTTCCGCCGCACCGGTGCGTACTTGAGGATGCGGAAGCTATGCGTCCCGACCAGCTCACCGCCCGCCCGGATGTCCATCCGCGTGGTGACGAAGTGGCCCGTGCCCAGCTTGGTGGTCTTGCGCGGCGACACCGACTCGATCACCGCGTCGAAGGTGATCCGGTCTCCCGGGCGCAGCGGCCGCAGATACTCCTGCTCGCAGTCCGTGGCGACGACCGCGGTGCAGCCCGCCTCGTCGAGCAGCGCCAGCAGTTCGTCATACGCCTCCGACCGGGCCGAGCCGCCGGGGTGTCCGCCGAGCCCGCCCATCGTCCACGCCTGGAGCATCGTCGGCGGTGCGATGCCCGGATAGGCGGGGTTGGTGTCGCCCATTGCCTCGCACCAGTGCCTGATCATGGGCTCGTTGACCGGGTCCCTGCCCTCGCCGCCGCTCGCCGCCACTCGGCCCTCGTACGCCCTCAGCCTCTCGTACAACTCCTCCGGCTCGGCGCTCATCGCCGCCTCAGCTGTCATCGCCGCCCCCGCCGCATGCCGAGCCGCATCGTCGCCACGATCTCCCTCTGCACCTCACTCGCCCCGCCCCCAAAGGTGTTGATCTGCGCGGCCCTGTTCATCCGCTCCAACTCGCCGTCCCCGAAGGCTCCCGGCGACCCCGACCGGATCACTCCCGCCTCTCCCGCGATTTCCTGACATAGTGAATACACCGCGACCGCGCTTTCGGTTCCGGCGAACTTGACGCCGCTCGCGTCGCCCGGGCTCAGCGTCCCCGCCCCCACGTCCCCGACCAGCCGCCAGTTGAGCAACCGGGTCGCCGCCAGCCGGGCGTGCGCCTCCGCCAGCCGGGCCCGTACCCAGTCCTGGTCGGCGGGGCGGGCCCCGGTGTCCGGGTCGGGGGTACGGGCGTGGGCGAGGACGGCCTCGTAGAAGTCCTCGGCCTGCATGCCGATGGCGGCGAGCGCGACCCGCTCGTGGTTGAGCTGAGTGGTGATCAGCCCCCAGCCGCCGTTCTCCTCGCCGACGAGATGGCTGGCCGGGACGCGGATCGCGTCGTAGTAGGTCGCGGTCGTGGTCAGGCCCGCGACCGTCTCGATCGGCGTCCAGGAGAAGCCGGGGGCGTCGGTCGGCACCAGGATGATCGAGATGCCCTTGTGCTTGGGCGCCGCCGGGTCGGTGCGGCAGGCGAGCCAGATCCAGTCGGCGTTCTGGGCGTTGCTGGTGTAGGTCTTGGCGCCGTCGATCCGCCACGATTCGGCGCCCGCCCCGCCGGGACCGGCACCGGGACCGGCATCGGCACCGGGACCGGGATCGGCGCCGAACCCGGTCCGGTGCTCCTCGTTCCGCCCGCTTCCGTTCGCCCCGTTCACCTCGCGCACGGCCTTCGTACGCAGCGAGGCGAGGTCGGTTCCGGCCTCAGGTTCCGAGTAGCCGATAGCGAAGACGATCTCCCCGCTGAGGATGCGCGGCAGAAAGAACCGCTTCTGCTCCTCGGTGCCGTACCGCATCAGGGTCGGGCCGACCGTGTTGAGCGTGACCATGGAGACCGGCGCGCCCGCCCGGTACGCCTCGTCGAAGAAGACGAACTGCTCGTCGGGGCCGCGCCCTTGGCCGCCGTACTCGACCGGCCAGCCGAGGCCGAGCAGCCCGTCGGCGCCGATGCGCCGCAACAGCCGCCGCTGGGCCGCCGGGTCGCCGGGCAGGGCCGCACGGATCTCCGGCGTGATCAGCTCGCGGAAGTAGGCGCGGAGTTCCTCGCGCAGCTGCCGCTGGCGGGGTGTGGGGGCGAGGTGCATGAGCAGCGGACTCCCCTGGGCTCGACGGTGTCGTACGACCGCACGGGAAAGCTTTCTGACTATCCGTCAGATAAATTGACGCTGTCAAGCGCTGGCAAGCACGACCGCGCGGCGGCACCGAAGCGCCGCCGCGCGGTCGTAAACGACCTCACCCGTCCCGTTCACTCAATGAATCACCACTACTCACTCGTGCCGGTCATGCGCGAACACCTGCCATGACGGAAAGTTGCCCACGCATCGGCAGACGAAGCGCACCGAACGACGTATTACCACGCAAGCATGATGAACTCCGTTCAAACCCTCGACGCGCCCTCGCGCCCCGGACTGCCGCGACACGCCGACCCCCTTCCCCTTATCGGACAGTTGTCCGAAAATGGAGGACATGGCGAACACCGCACTCGCCCACGCTCTCGCCGCCGCGGCCCATGGCTTCCGCGTCATCCCACTGACCCGCGCGAAGCTGCCCGCCGTGCGCTCCCCTCACCACCACGACCCCGTACCCCTGCCCTGCCGCGGCGCCTGCGGGCGGCTCGGCCACGGCGTCCACGACGCGTCCGCCGACCCGGAGGCGATCCGGGCGCTGTTCGCCGCCGCCCCCTGGGCCACCGGCTACGGCATCGCCTGCGGCTGCGCACCGCACCACCTCATCGGCGTCGACCTCGACCTCAAGCACGAACCGCGCGTCGACGGCGCCGCCGCACTCGCACGGCTGGCCCGCCGGTACGCCTTCACCGTCCCCCGCACCGTCACCGTGCTCACCCCCGGCGGCGGGCGCCACCTGTGGCTGTGCGGGCCGCCCGGGCTCGCCGTCCCCAACTCCGCGGGCCGGATCGCCCCCGGCATCGACATCCGCGGGACGGGCGGCTATCTCGTCGGCCCCGGCTCGGCCACCTCACGCGGCCGCTACCGCCTGGCGCCCGGCTCCCCCGCCTGGCGCCCCGCCCCCGTCCCACCCGAGCTGCTCAGCCTGGTGCAACCCCCGGTGCGTACGCCGCCGGAGCGGGCGACGGCCCGCCCGAGTGCCGCCGGAACGCCGGGGCGCGACGCCGCCCTCGTACGGTTCGTCCGCGAATCCCAGGAGGGGCGGCGCAACGACCGGCTGTTCTGGGCCGCCTGCCGTGCGTACGAGGCGGGCGCGGGGGACGCACTGGCCCCGGCCCTCATCGAGGCCGCGCTCCACACCGGCCTGACCCGGCGCGAAGCGGAGGCCACGGTCGCCTCCGCGGCCCGTAGCACCACTGGCACCACTGGCAGCACCGGCAGCACCGGCAGCACCGGCAGCACCGGCAGCACCCTGCCGCCGGTCGCATGACCGCCGCATGGATGTGCCGCTAGGGTCTGTTGCGAAAGTGGATCTTGTTCGTTGATGATCACTTCCTGTGGGACGTGGGGATCTGACGAACGGCCAGTGGGCCCGGCTTGAGCCTCTGCTGCCGACGGGCATCAAGCCGGGGCGGCCGCAGGTGTGGACGCGGAGGCAGCTGATAGACGGCATACGGTGGCGGACCCGGACCGGTGCTCCCTGGCGGGACGTGCCCGAACGTTATGGGCCGTGGGACCGGGTCTATGACCTGTTCCGGCGCTGGCAGCGGGACGGCACCTGGGCAAGGATCCTCACCCAGCTCCAGGCCGAGGCGGACGCGAAGGGCCTGATCACCTGGGAGGTCAACGTCGACTCCACCGTCTGCCGGGCTCATCAGCACGCCGCGGGAGCGGCGAAAAAGGGGACCTCCAGAAGGAACCGCCCGGCGGGATCTTCGTCGAGCCGGCCGACCACGGCCTCGGACGCTCCCGCGGCGGACTGACCAGCAAAATCCACCTTGCAGTCGAGCAGGGGCAGAAGCCCTTGTCCCTCGTGATCACGGCCGGGCAGCGGGGCGACTCCCCGCAGTTCGAAGCGGTCCTGGAAGCCATCCGGGTTCCGAGGCTGGGGCTCGGCAGGCCGCGCAAGCGCCCGGACCGGGTGCGGGCCGACAAGGCGTACGATTCCCGCGGCAATCGCTCCTACCTGCGCAGACGCGGGATCAAAGCCACCATTGCGGTTCCGGCGGACCGAGTCCGCAACCGCCTCAAGCGTGGATCGCGTGGCGGGCGGCCGCCGAAGTTCGACAAGGACGACTACAAGCAACGGCACGCGGTCGAGTGCGGGATCAACCGGCTCAAGCGGCACCGGGCCGTTGCCACTCGGTACGACAAACTCGCCGTCCGCTACGAAGCGACAGTGCTGGTCGCAGCCATCAACGAGTGGCTGTGACCAGCACTTTCACAACAGGCCCTAGTCGTCGGTCGCGGTCGCGGCCTTGAGGTGGTCGAGGGAGTCCTGGATGACGTCGGCCAGCGTCCGCCCGCCGGGCTCGCCGATCCAGCGCTCGAACGCGATCTTGAAGACCGCGATCCCGGCCTCGGCGGCCAGGCTCGCGGTCGGCTCCGTAACACCGCGCCGACGTAGCGCCTCGGCCGTCGCGGAAGCGAGCGCGGCGAGCTTCAGCAGTTCGCGTTCCTGAAGTCCGGCGTTCGCGGTGATCACGGTCTGGCGTTGCCGGGAGAACTCGCGACGCTCCTCGAATCGGGCGGAGATGGCCTGGAGAGCCGCGGCCACCGCATCGAGAGGAGCCGTGGTTTCGGGCGCGCCGACGATGGTGTTCACGCAGGTTTCGAGCAGCTCGTCCTGGCCCGAGAACAGCACTTCGCGCTTGTCGGCGAAGTGGCGGAAGAACGTCCGCTCCGTGAGGCCCGCCCGGTTGGTGATCTCCGCAACCGTCGTCTGCTCGAATCCCCGCTCGACGTAGAGCTCCAATGCCGCCCGTTGAAGTCGCTCACGCGCGCCCGGCTCCCATCGACCCATGGCCTCGATCCTACGTGATGACAGCGACTGACATCGCAGTGGTACGCTGCCGATGACAGTGACTGACATCGACTTGTCCGGACGCGCCCTGCGCCGAGGACGGGCCACCACTGGGAGATCTCACTGATGCGTGTTTTCGTCACCGGCGCGTCCGGTTTCATCGGCTCCGCCGTCGTTCCCGAACTCCTCCGCGCGGGCCACCGGGTCCTCGGACTCGCCCGCTCGAACGCCTCGGCCGAGGCCATCGCCGCAGCCGGCGCCGAGGTGCACCGCGGCGCCCTCGACGACCCCGACAGCCTGCACGCGGGCGCCTCCGCGGCGGACGGGGTCGTGCACCTCGCGTTCATCCACGACTTCTCGGACTACGAGGGCGCCGTCAAGGCCGATCTACGCGCCATCGAGACCTTCGGCGCCGCGCTCGAGGGGACCGATCGCCCCCTCGTCGTCGCCTCCGGCCTGCTCGGAATCGCCCCGGGACGGGTGGCGACCGAGCGGGACCGGCCCGACCTCTCGACTGCGGGCCCCCGGGAGGCCAGCGCGCGGGCGGCACTGGACCTCGCCGAACGCGGCGTCCGCTCATCCATCGTGCGTCTCGCGGCGTCCGTCCACGACGAGGGCGACCACGGCTTCGTCCCCAGGCTGATCGACATCGCCCGCGAGAAGGGCGTCTCCGGCTACATCGGCGACGGGACCAACCTCTGGCCCACGGTCCACCGCCTCGATGCCGCGCGGCTGGTCCGGCTTGCCGTGGAGAAGGCCCCGGCGGGATCGGTACTGCACGGCACCGCCGAAGAGGGCGTACCGCTGCGCACCATCGCGGAGGTGATCGGCCGTCACCTCGACCTGCCGGTGGTCTCCATACCCGCCGAGGAGGCGGACGCGCACTTCGGCTGGCTGGCCCGCTTCCTCGCCGCAAGCGTCGCGGCGTCCAACGCCCTGACCCGCGACCTGCTGGACTGGCACCCGACCGGCCCCGGCCTCATCGACGACCTCGACCAGGGCCACTACTTCGGAACCCGGAGCACCTGACCCGACGCCTCCGCCACATGCGGGTGGGGCCTCCGGTCTTCTGGCCCCACCCGCATGTCGCGTACGGAGCCACCCGCCCTCGTCCGAGACCCGCCCAGGCCGTCCCCCAGAGCACGCACCTGGTCTCCGATGGCGTCGACTTCTGCGGCGGACAGGACGCACGCGCAGAGCCCTTCGACCCTCACCGCACTCACGTGAGCCGTGAGTGCCCGTCAAGCGACGGTCGCTAGCAATGGGTCAGGAGGCGGTTGGCGTCTCCTCCGGATCGTGTCTGAGCAGGAGGCAACGATGCGTCGTATCGGGCTTGTCGCGGCGTCGGTGATGGGTGCAGTGGCCCTCGCCCTGTCGTCCGCGGGGTCGGCCGCGGCCGCCGAGGGCACCTTGACCGTCGGCCTGAACACGTACACCAACCCGAGTGGCTGTTACACGACGAACGTGTGGCCCATGTTCGTGGTGAACCACACCAACCAGACCGCCAGCGTCTTCGACCTTCCGAACTGTCAGGGGCACCGAATCGCTCAGGTCGGGCCGAACCAGACCCGCACGTTCGAGTTCGGCACCAGCGTCTCCATCCCCTGACGTGCGACAGCGGACATGCGGAAGGGGTGCCCCTCGACTCGGGGGGCACCCCTTCTGACCAGCTACGTCGCTGACCTCGGCGTTGCTGCGCGGCCTCGCTGCGGCTCAGGAGCCGCACGCGCAGCCTGCTGCGGCTACGGCGCCTTCCGAGGCGGGTTGGTCCGTGCGGCAGGTGCCGTCGGCATCGGTGGCTGCGCTCTTGCCCATCTGGTCGGCGTCGCCCTTGACGACGTAGACCTCCCAGGGTTCCTTGCCGGGGCCGTGGACCCAGACCTTGTCCTGGAGGGCGTAGCAGCAGGAGGTGTCGTTCTCCTCGAACGTGGCGAGCCCGGCGACCTTGAGCCGGTCGGTGGCGGCATTGACCTGCTCGGTGGAATCGACCTCGACGCCGAGGTGATCCAGACGAGTTTCCTGGCCTGCTTCGCCTTCGATCAGGACGAGCTTCAGCGGCGGCTCGGTGATCGCGAAGTTGGCGTATCCGGGGCGGCGCTTGGCCGGCTCGACGCCGAAGAGCTTGGAGTAGAACGCCACTGAGGCGTCAAGGTCGGGCACGTTCAAGGCGAGCTGCGCGCGGGACATGGCGGTCTCCCGTCTGGCTGTATCGATCTCTTTCAATACAAGCTTGCGCCTTGGATCGAAGAACGTCAACATAGAAGAATGTCGAAACAAGAGCTTGCGGTGCTCGGTCAGGACAGCGTGCTCGGTCAGGACAGCGTCGACGGCTGCTGCCCCGGCCTGCTGACCGCCCCGATGGACGAGGCGCAGTCCGTCGAGCTGGCGAAGGTGTTCAAGGCGCTGGGTGATCCGATCCGGCTGCGGCTGCTGTCGATGATCGCCTCGCGGGCCGGAGGCGAGGTCTGCGTCTGCGACCTCACCCCCGCCTTCGACCTCTCCCAGCCGACGATCTCCCACCACCTGAAACTGCTGCGACAGGCCGGGCTGATCGACTGCGAGCGCCGGGGCACATGGGTCTACTACTGGCTGCTGCCGGAGATGACCGACCGGCTCGCAGGAATCCTCACCCGACCCGCCGGGCAGCCGCTGCCCGAGCCCGCCGGTACGGCGGACGGCATCTGATGGCCGCCGACTCCACGACCGCGTCCCCCACCGCCCCGGTCGCCGCGCGCCTGTCGTTCGTGGACCGGTTCCTCGCGGTATGGATCCTGCTCGCGATGGCTGCCGGACTCGGCCTGGGACGGCTCGTTCCGGGCCTGGGCGACGCCTTGGCGAAGGTGACCGTCACCGGCGTCTCCCTGCCCATCGCGCTCGGCCTGCTGGTGATGATGTATCCGGTGCTGGCCAAGGTCCGCTACGACCGCCTCGACACGGTCACCCGGGACCGGCGCCTGCTGATCCCCTCGCTCGTCCTCAATTGGGTCCTGGGCCCGGCGCTCATGTTCGCCCTCGCCTGGCTCCTCCTGCCGGACCTGCCGGAGTACCGGACGGGCCTGATCATCGTCGGCCTGGCCCGCTGCATCGCCATGGTCATCATCTGGAACGACCTGGCCTGCGGCGACCGGGAAGCCGCCGCCGTCCTCGTCGCCCTGAACTCCGTGTTCCAGGTGATCGCCTTCTCCGCGCTCGGCTGGTTCTACCTCACCGTGCTGCCCGGCTGGCTCGGCTTGGAACAGACCGGCCTCGACGTCAGCGTGTGGGAGATCGCCCGCAGTGTCCTGATCTTCCTCGGCATCCCCCTGGTGGCCGGGTTCCTCACCCGGCGCCTCGGCGAGAAGGCCAAGGGCCGCGCCTGGTACGAGACGACGCTCATCCCGCGCATCGGGCCGTTCGCCCTGTACGGGCTGCTGTTCACGATCGTCGTCCTGTTCGCACTCCAAGGCGATGCGATCACCTCGCAGCCGATGGACGTGGCCCGGATCGCGGTACCGCTGCTGGTCTACTTCGCCGTGATGTGGGCCGGGTCCATGGCGCTGGGCAAGGCCGCGGGCCTGGACTACCCCCGCGCGACCACGCTGGCGTTCACCGCCGCGGGCAACAACTTCGAACTCGCCATCGCCGTAGCCATCGCGACCTTCGGCGCCTCCTCCGGACAGGCCCTGGCCGGAGTCGTCGGCCCGCTCATCGAGGTCCCCGTACTGATCGGCCTCGTCTACGTGGCCCTGGCCGCCCGCCGCTACTTCCCGCCGTCACCCACCGTGGCCGCCGACCCCAGGCCCGCCCAGGAAGGTCCCGCCCGTGCCTGACTCCCAGAGGCCGTCCGTGCTGTTCGTCTGCGTCCACAACGCGGGCCGCTCCCAGATGGCCGCCGCCTTCCTCACCCACCTCGCGGGCGACCGCGTCGAAGTCCGCTCCGCCGGTTCGGCACCCGCCGAGCACGTCAACCCCGCCGTGGTGGAGGCGATGGCTGAAGTCGGCATCGACATCGCCGCAGAGATCCCGAAGGTGCTGACCGCCGAAGCCGTGCAGGCGTCGGACGTCGTCATCACCATGGGCTGCGGCGATGCCTGCCCGTACTTCCCCGGCAAGACGTACCGGGACTGGAAGCTCAACGATCCAGCCGGGCAAGGTGTTGCCGCGGTACGGCCCATCCGCGACGAAATCCGGGCCCGCATCGAAAGCCTCGTCAGCGAACTCATCGCAGGAGGCCGCGGGTAAGCCCTCGCGCCGAGCAGGGCGGTGCCAGGAGCGGGCGGCGGCCACGGGCCGAATGAGCAGATCGAACGAGCCTGTTGGACGCTGACGCAGAGCCTGACGAAGCGTGACATCGGCCCAAGAACACGCCGCCCGCGTCGGGGCACCGCCTACCAAGGAGAGGTCGTCGCACGGGGCTGCGGTGAAGTCGTCCGGGCCCCGCACGCGCTCAGGCGCGACACACGTACCCAGGCGTCGACCGCTTGTTCCTCACTGGCGTCCGTCGCTCTTTATCAGAGGATCACTTCGCGCAGGCAGCGCGTCGGAGGACCCGCCGCTCATGCGCAGCCGCTCGACCAGGAGGGGCAGCCCGACGACGACTACCAACCACACCTGCACGTAGAGCCTGTCGCCCTCCATCGCCACCGGGTGGGCTGCGGACGTCAGCAGGCCCGTACCCCCCACGGCGATCAGGCAAAGCGCGATGGGCACCGAGCGGCTCATCGCGCCCCAGACGCCGAAAACCAAGAGCAAGAGCAGAGAGGGAGCCAATGCCTCTCTCTGTAGCCACTGCCACCAGTAGTTGGCATCAAGCTGGACCAGCAGCCGCCATGGGTTGGTGACTTCGGAATAGGTCCAGTGGAGGGAGAAGGTGTCCTGGAGCGAAGCCTCCAATCCGGGCAACCGGAGCACCCTGCTCATCGCAAAGGCGGCCAGGGACTCGAAGAGCGAGACGATGAGCAGGCAGCGCGTGCCCTTGTGCCGGGCCTGTGGAACGAACATCAGCGCCATGACACCCGCCACCACCAGGCATGGCCCTACCAGGACGAAGCTTGAGTACTTGACCGCGAAACCCAGCGCGAAGGCCCCCACGGACAGCAGAGCCCCCGCCACCGACCGCCCCTGGCACAGCCACACCGCACCGAGCAGCATGGCCACCATGAGGGCAAGCACCGGACCTTCCGTCATAGGCCGACTGCCCCACAGCCCTATGGGCGTGACGTAGTACAGGCACTGACCGAGCCATGCCACCGGAGGCGGTGCACGCAGCGCGCGCAAGAGCACCAGGACCAACAGCCCTCCGAGCGCCGTGAAACCCAGGGCAACGGCCGTCAGCCCCGCCTTGGCCCCCAAGAGCCAGACGAACGGTGCGGCCAGCAGTGGATAGGCGGGACGAGCGTGAAAGAGCGCCTCGTACCGCGGATTGCTGGGGTTAAGGCCATCCGCATACTGAGCCAGGCAGTCCTGGAACTCATGACGGCGCACCGGGGCCCGGAACTCGACCTGATGCAGCATGCGGTTGCGCTGAAGCATCGCCGCGGTGTCCGCGCAGTAGGCCCGCAGCGCTTTGTCCTGGGCTTTCCGGTAGGGGGCGCCCAAGAACTCGTACGCCGAGCGAGCGTAGCGGTATGAGTCATTGGCGAAGCGCGTGCTTGGATAGGCGAAGACGTGCAATAACACGAATACGACGACCGTCAGTAACGGGATGATCTTGCGTATTCGACCCATGACACACACCCTAAATGCGGACAAACCAGGCAACATCTCGAGTCGTCCACCAGGGTCTTCCTTCGGATCCGAACCAGGCTGCATCGGTAGTCGCAGGGGCCGCACCAGAGGCGCACCAAAAGGAGCAGTCGACCACGGCGAACAGCGGTGACACGACCCCGGCCACAATCACTGCCAACTGCTCGTTTCCGCAGGTCAGAGACCAGACCTACGCTCAAGCAGCGGGGATTCCCAATCTCAGGTCCCGCTTCTTGCTCGGAGATGGCGCGGAGCTGGCACAGTCCAGGCAGAAGAGGGAGCCGGGCCAGGGAGAGCAGTCAGCCGACCCCGCGTCGCCAAGAGAAAGCAGGGAGATCTCGGAACGTATCCGAGGCTCCCTGCTGTACTGCACATGGCTGCCAGCCAGAACCCGCGGTGACAAGTCGACCGGGCGTTCCTCTGAGGGTGCTACTCAGGCGTTTCCAAACGGTGCCCGCGGCTGGTCGCCACGCGCAGCACGTCCCGCAGTGGAGGACCGGAGCCAGATAGGCGCCCACACCGTAGACGTGTCCGTTTGCGAGGAGTTCGTTGTCCGCCCGGTAGATCGCCCTGCGCTACGCGATCGAGCGGGGCCTGCTCACCGTCAACCCGCTGAGCCGGATCGACAGGGACCCGCCGGAGACGGACGACGAGGTGGACTTCCGCTACGTTCCCGGCCCGGAGCTGATGCGAGAGCTACTGGAGGCCGTGAGGGGCCAGGGGCCACGTGGGGAACACCTTCACGCGTTCTTCGGGTGCCTGTACTACGCGGGGATGTGCCTTCCGAGGCGGCCGCGCTGACTAAGCGGGACTGCAAACTACCGGAGTCCGGCTGGGACGAACTGATCCTCGCGGGGAGTCGGCCGGAGGTGGGATCCGGGTGGACGGACGACGGCAAGTCGTACGAGGTGCGGGGGTTGAAGCGACGAGCCCAGAAGACCACCCGGCCGGTGCCTATTCCGCCCGTGCTCGTGCAGCTGCTGCGCTGGCACCTGGACACGTACGGGGCCGCCCCGGACGGGCGGCCGTTCCGTGCTGTGCGCGGTGGTCGGGTGCGCTCGACGGAGTACACGGAGGTCTGGCAGGAGGCCCGGCGCGCGGCTCTTCCGGCGGCCGAGGTCCATACGCCGCTCGCCGAGGTGCCGTACGCGGCGCGGCACGCGGGTATCTCGCTGTGGATCAAGGCGGGCGTGGATCCGGTAGATGTCGCCCGGCGAGCCGGGCACAGCATCGCCGTGCTCTGGAAGTTCTACGCGAGGCTGCTACGGGGGCAGCAGAACCGAGCGAACCAGCTGATTGATGATGTGCTCAACCTTTGACAACAGATGTGATTGAGCGCTCCGGTCGGCCCCTGAGCGCTTAGTTGGCCTGGCTGAGCGCAGAGGTGACCCGACGACCCCCCTCAGGGAGCGCCGTCGATGGTTGCAGCTCTCCGACGAAATGTAGTACTCCTTATACATGAGTGAGCAGGTGCACAACCGACTGGCCATGGTGCGCGCTGAACGGAAGGTGTCGCGGCAGCGCCTGGCCGAGGTGGTGGGGGCGCATTACCAGACCATCGGCTACATCGAGCGAGGACAGTACAACCCGAGCCTCGACCTGGCACTGAAGATCGCGAAGTTCTTCGAGCTGCCGGTTGAGGCGCTGTTCTCCCTCGAACCGTTCCGGCCACTCACGGATGAGATCTACGGGAGGAAAAGGTCATGACGACGGCACTGACGCGCTACGACCGCAGCATGCTGCGGCTGATGAACGACCGCAGGGGACGGCCGCTGTACGCCACAGCCGCGCGTCGGCACCTGGCCGTCTCCGCGCATCTGATGCTGACGGCGGCCATCGGCGGACTCATGACCTACTTCTACCTCGCGGAGGGGGAACCGATCTGGGCCCTCATCGTCGTGGCGGTACTGCTGCTGCCATGGATGGTCGCGACCGGAGTGATCAATGCCGCTACCCGTGGTCTGCTCGAACTGCGCGAACGAGCGCTGGACGAGCGGCAATCAGCGGAACGCGTTCGGGTGCAGGCCCGCGCCCACCGGGCTATGACCCTGCTCCTTGCCGCAACCGCCGCTGGTCTGTTGATCACGGGTGCGGCCGCTGACGAGGCTCCCACGGCGTATGCGGCACCGGCGCTCATCGCGGTCCTTGCAGTGCACTGGCTGATGCCCTTGTGGGTGGCCGGCCTGATGGCTCAGGACGAGCCAGCCGAAGACGACGGCCTCGCGGCCTGAGTACTTACTGTCCACGCTCACGCCAACGCAGTGAACGTATTGTGTCGGCCTTCACATGCGTACCCGGGGCAGCCGCGTGGGCAGGCATTGCCCCATGTCGACGTACGTGCCCTCTCCTGACGAAGTCGCCGCCGCACAGACGCCGAAGGGCGGCTGGACGAAGAAGCAACTCGCCGAGTGGGGCGTGCCGTGGCCACCGCCGCAGGGTTGGCGCAAACACCTTGATGCGAAGTGGCGAGGCGAAGACGTGCCGCCGCTGGAGATTCCAGAGACGCCGGAGACGCCTGACCAGGACACCTTGTTCTGAGGCAGCGCCAAGCCGAGGCCACGTCAGTGTTGCGCTGCGCTGACATGAAGAAGTTGCGGCCCCCCTACGAACACTGGCTCGCCAGCCACGAGGGCATCGACCAAGCGTCAGGATCGGACTGGACGAGCTGATCATCGCGCGGGTTCGGCCGTAAGTAGAAGCCGGTTGGACGAGCGACGCCGAGCCGTGCACAGTGCCGGTGCCCGCCTGGCCACAGGTTGGCCGCACGCGCTGGTCAACGCTGGGATTCAGGTGGGACAGGGTGAGACAGGAAGCAGGTGAGAGGGGGCTCCGGATTACCCGGAACCCCCTCTCACTTGCGCTTTTCCTACTGCGCGGAGGCTGAGGGATTTGAACCCTCGGTGACATCGCTGCCACGACGGTTTTCAAGATCTCTCGACGGTTTGCCGGGCCGGACGCTCCGCCGCAGGTCAGACGCGCGCAAGCATCCCGGCGGAACCGTCCTCATCGTCATCGTGCCCGCTACGTGCCCCAGGAACGGAGTCGTGCCCGCTGAGCCAGGAGTCGGCCGCTTGCCGAGGTGCCAGAAAGACCGCCACCATCTACCTGGCCGGGCTCCTCATCGCAGGCATCTTCCTCTGGTCCGCCCGGTGATCCAGTCGGGACTACGATCTGGCGATCTCTTGCCGGAGCTGGTGGGTGAAGCGACGCAGGAGGTCCAACGTCTCTCGGAACTCGGCCCGGCGGTCGTCCCTGCCGTCGGTGGGCCGGGTGCTCCATACCCGACGCGCGAGGGCATCGGCGAGATCGACGGTGTCGTTGGAGCAGAGCAGGTAGAGGGCTGAGCGTGCTTCCTGCAGCCGGTTCGCCAACTCGTTGGCTCCCGGACCGTCGTCACTCAGCTGTGTTTCCTTCAGGTAGTCCAGTAGCTGAACTACAGCCGTGTTGAAGCCGATCCCGGCTTTGAGCTTCTGTTCGCGGAGCCACATGCGGTCCTGTCGGCGCGCGGTGAACCACGACCCGAACACCACCCCTATGAGGCCGATAGCGGCCCCGATGGCCACGGACAGTATGTTCTCCACGGTCAGCTCCCCCCGACATACAGCGACGCCAGGTTTCAGAGGCCGTCGGAGGCGCCGCACCCGATGAGCGCGCTCACATGCCAAGGGTTCGGTGATCCGAACGAAACGGCCTCGTCAGTGCGATGCATATCGGAACCGGTGATCCCCCGCACTGCGGCGGCCCTGCCAGCGGCAGGAGCGGACAGCAAGATCACCGGCCCATGTCCCCAAACTGGTCAGCACCCGGGGCAGCAGCAGCCTAGCTCGATGCCACCAGCCCGACAGCGGATTTTCCGCAGCCTCACGTCTCGTCCAACCACTCGTCCGCAGCAGCGGCCACCTGGTCATCGCGTCCGGCGACCGGTCGGGCGTAGTGCCGTGTGGTGACGCTCGCGTTGGAGTGGCCGAGCCGGTGGGCAGCGGTCATCACGCCGTACTGGTCGGCGACCCACGTTCCGTGTGAGGCGCGCAGGTCATGTGGGGTCACATCGGTCAGTCCGGCGGCCGACACGGCAGGGTCGAAGTACGCCTTGCGCCACTGGTTGTAGCGCAGCGGCTTGCCACCGGGCGTCGTGAACAGGAGCGCGTCATCTCCGCCGCGCAGGGTCTCCAGATGTCGCCCGAGCCGCTTCGCGAGCGACGGGCCAACTCGCAGGAGCCGCTTCTGGTGGGACTTCGGTGTGTCGAAGACCAAGGCGCCGTTGGCCTCCGCCAGGTTCTCATCGACCAGGACGAAGCCGCCGGGCACATCGATGTCCACGCGGCGGAGGGCGAACGCCTCACCGACGCGCAGTCCCGCGTACGCGAGGAGCGCGATCAACAAGTCATGCGGCTTGGCGGCACTCCGTACGATCCGGGAGGCTTCAAGCGGCGTGAGGATGTGCGGCTCGGTCTGCGGCATCCGAGGCAGCTTCACGCCACGGCACGGCGTCTGCGGGATCATGTCGTTGTCGACAGCCGCCCTCATGATCTGCGACAGGACCCGGTACGCCTGCCGGATACGTGAAACGCTGAGCCCCTTGGTCTTCATCGCACCGACCCACTCAGCGATCGTGATCGGCCGGAGGGTCGACAGTTCGCGGTCCCCGAGAGCCGGATTGATCAACGAGTTGATCAGCGAGCGGTACGAAGCCTGAGTCTTGTGCTTGAGCTGCGGCGAGACGGCAGCGAGCCAGCGGGCCGACCAGTCACGCACGGTCGTCTGTCCCTCAGCCGGATCGAGCCAGCGATCCTCTTCTATCTCGATGCGCTTCCGCATCAGCCAGCGATCAGCGTCCGTCGACGTCGCGAAGGTGCGATCCGCCGGACGCAGGACACCGTCAGGCCCCGGATACCGAGCCTGGAACCGGCCGGAAGGCAGCTTGCGGACGCGTCCGAAGTTCCGGCGGGACTTTCGCTTGCCAGCCATCAGGCAGCCCTCCTGAGCCCTGTCGACCGAAGGGCGATCGGTTCCACGGTGTTAGCGCCCACGAACGCCTCTACGGCGCTTTCAGGTATGCGGACGTGCCGACCGACCTTGACGAAGGTGATGCGGCGTTCCTCGATGAGTCGGCGGGGGAAACGGACGCTCGTACCAAGCCGCTCCGCGACCTCGTACACGGTGAGGAGTCGGTCCATGGTCACCCCTCCCCCTCGTTCGCCAGCGCCTCACGAGCTGTCTCGCGGTTGAGTTGCAGGTCGCGTTGGATGGTGGCGGCGAGAGCGGATTCGCCAGGGGTGTGGCCGTGTCCGGCGTACTGCCAGTCGGCCAGGACGAGAACGGTGTCCGGCTCAACGTCCTCCAGCCCGAGGGCGGCGGTCTCCTGGGCGGCCCGGTAGTCGGCGCGTGCCTGGCGCAGGGCACCCAGGGTGGTGGAGTAGCGGCGGGACTTGGAGGAGAAGTGGCCCCGGAAGCCGAGCATGTGCGCCCAGGCCCACAGGCGGCGGTCAGGGTAGAGCGGGTCGAGCCACTTGCAGGCTTCGATCAGGCGACGGGTGTGGTCGGGGACCTGGTGGCGGTCGAGTTCGGAGAGTTCGGCAATGCGGCGGTCCACGGTGCCGGTGGTCTCGGCGGCTTTGGTGGCGTACTTGGCGACGTAGGAGGCGACCGCCTGTTCAGTGATGTCGGAGCCGTCCCCGAACGCCTTCACGGGCCGTACGTCGAGCTGGGCGCCCCAGCGGAAGGTACGGGCGGGCTGATCCTCGGCGGCCGGGACCGAGACGGAGGTGTAGGCGTGCGTGGCGGCGGCGTGGATGGCATCGGTGAGGAGCCGCACGGTGGCCCAGGACGGTGGCTCGGTGTTGGGCCCGCCGGGGCCGTCGAGGCGGATGACGGCGTGGAAGTGGATGGCGCCGCGCTTCTGGAACTCGGCGACCTTGCCGTACGAGAGGCGGGCGCACCCCTTCAGCTCTCGCTGGGTGATGCCGGCACGGGCGGCGATCTCGCGGCGTAGCCGGTTGGTGAAGCGCTGCCAGAGCTGTCCCGCGTGGTTGTTGAACAGCACGGCGCCCGCGTAGTCGTAGGTGGCCGGATCGAGAGCGGTGCCCAGCTCAAGTGCGTCTGGAGCGTGGTGGGTACCGCAGCGGCAAGCGCCACGGTCCGGGCGGTTGTGGACCGGGCCGAAGGAGGGGGCGGTGAGGGTGGCGAAGACGCGGGGGTGGTTGCGGACGGTGGCGCGGATGTCTCGGCGGTCGTCCCCGGCCAGGCCAGCGCGGATGAGGTGGTAAGTGTCACCCGCGTAGGTCCAGGCGCAGGCAGGGCAGCGGGAGGCGCGACGGTTGCCGCAGGCGACGCGGAGCCGTCCGCCCGGCTCGTCAGCGGTGGTGTAGTGGTGCAGCGTGGCACCGCTCGTCTTGTCCTTTTGGGTCACCCGGCCGCGCAGGTGGATGGGGTCGGCGCAGCCGCCGGTACGGCGGATCTGGTCTTCCCAGCGGGAGTGGTCGGAGGCCGAAGCCACCCTCAGCAGGTCGCCGAGGGTGGTCGGGTCGAGCACGTCAGACACGGGCGCCCTCCTGGTCACGACGGACGATGCGGGTGCCGGTGCCGTGGCAGGCCGGGCAGTCGGCAGCGATGGTGTGAAGGTGGCCGTACTGATCGCGTCCGCCGGTAGTGATCGCGGCGGAGGCGAAGCCGTCGCAGTTCGGGCAGCTGCGGGGCGTCGGGCCGGTGCGCTGCGGCATGCTGGGATTTCCTTCCGGTTCAGTGGATCGGACAGGGACGGCGCCCGGGCGGCGGATGCTTGGCGGTATCGGAGCCGCCCGGGGGCCGGTTCAGCGACGCTTGGTGTCGGAGGCGAGCAGGGAGCGCAGGACGACGGCGCAGACGGCGGCCGAAGCGCCGGTCACGGCGACGGCCAGGAGCATGGAGACCAGCACGGCGCCGACGACCAGGACCACGGCCGTGCCGCCGCCGACAAGGGCCATCGCGGTGCCGGGCGTGAGCTGCACGACCGGCCGGGTAGAGGCCGGGGCGTTGGGCGTGGGCGGCGGGGCCGGAGTGCCGGGGGTGATGGTGGTCGGCTGGACGACGGTCGGCGTCTGCGGGGTGACCAGGCCGGTGGGCTGGGGCATGGTCGGGTGCTTGGGCCGGAGCATGGGCGGTTCTCCCTTCAGGGGTTACTTGACGGCGGGGTCGATGACGGAGGCCAGGAGGCTGTCGGCGAGGAGGTAGCCGCCGAGGAGGAGTACGGCGATGAGCCACCAGGGCGGACGGATGAGCTTGACGCCGAGCCAGCCGACGACGATCAGGGCGAGCCAGAGCGGGACGTCCATGGCAGAACCTCCGGTCAGTTGATGCGGCAGCGGTGGGTGCGGGCGGCGAGCTGGGCGGCGGAGCGGCTGGAGTAGTCGGCGGACCAGCCGCAGCGGTCGTTGGTGCACACGGCGGCGTGCACGGTGCGGCCGTGCCGGTCGCGGTGGGTGCCGATCTGCACCGGGCCGATCCGCATCACCGAGTGGAAGTGGTCGCGTGCGGGCATCTCAGTCGGTCTCCGTTCGTGTGGCCGTCGGGTCGGGGAAGCTGGCGCGGATACCGGCAGCGGTGGCCGGGTCGGTGGTGCGCTGGGCGGCTTCCTCGGCGAGCAGGTGGGCGAGGAGGGGCCGGTCGGCGGCTGCCATCTCGCGGGCGCCGTCGAGGTAGTCGGCAGCGGTCAAGTCAGCCGGGTCGCGGGTCATGGGGCGTCGCTTCCTTTCGGGAGTCAGGCGAGCTGGGCCGCGATGGCGTCGGCGAGCTGGGGCGGCACGCCGAGACGGCCGCGGAGGGTGTCGGTGTCGATCGGGACCCCGGTGCGGGCGTGGTGGTCGTCGGCGACCTTGCGGGCGTGGTCGACCAGCGCGGCCGGGACCGGCGCGACGGGAGCAGCGGGCGGGTCCGGGATGGGCTGGGGCTCGGAGGCGGGAGGCGCGGCCGGTTCCTCGACGTCGGCCACCGGCGCGAGTGCGGGTTCGGCCTTTTGGTCGTCCTCGACGGCCGGGGGCTGGGGTGACGAGTCGGGGTGCGCCGACGCTTCCGGCTCCGCGTGAGCGGTGGTGTGGGCAAGGAGAGTTCCGCCCATGAAGGCGAGGGCGGGCCAGGCGGCGACGAGGATGCGCAGCCAGGCGGGGACGCGGTGCATGTCAAGGAGCCCGGCGGTGGCGACGTTGGCGCCGAGGGAGGCGGCCAGGGCAATGAGGAACCAGCACCAGGCCAGCCGGGTGGGTCCGCCGGTGCGCAGTCGTCGCCAGGCGGCGACCAGGAGCAGGTCGACGCTGATCGGGTAGGCCCAGGCTTTCCAGCCGTCCTGTCCGGCAGCGGCGGCCAGATCATGCAGGTGGGCGAAGGACAGCGCCCCGGCGATGACGGCTTGGACCAGGACGGCGTCGACACGCGGGCGGGCCATCACGGGTTCCTTCCTGTCGTCGGGCATGGGAGGGGTAGGGACCTGGCGCGAAGACGGTCACGCCGACCGGAGAAGAGGTGAGAGTCAGGCGGTGGCGGGGGCTGTCTTGGACAGCCGGTCCCAAGCCGAGGGCACCGCTGCGGTGGCGGGCTGGAAGGCCGCCAAGGCGGGCACGTCAGGGGTGCGATGGGCGTGCTTGTTGCAGATGTTCACGGCCTCTCGCAGCGAGGTGTGCGGGGCCCGGATGCGGTGCCAGCCGCCGGTCGAATCGCCTGCGATGGCCAGGCCGCGGTTCTCGGCCGGGATCTGAATCGCGGCCAGCACGGCGTCGGGGGCGATGTCGCCGAAGGCCATGTTGGCGGACGTTTCATCGTTGACGCGGTGGGCGGTGCGCCCGGTCAGCTGGGCGCGGAGCATGGTGATGCCCTTGCCGAGTTCGGAGCCGAAGCGCTGCCCGCAGATCTCCAGGTAGATGCCGGACGCGCGGCCGAGCTGGGCCAAGCGAGCCAGGGCAGTGATGATCCGATCCCGGCGCCTCTCCTCATCCTTGGTGGCGTACAAGGCGAGTTCGGCGACCTCGTCGACCAGGACCACGACCGGAACGGGCCGGATGTCCTCGGGCAGGTCCCAGATGTCGGCGGCGATCTCCGCATCCGGCACGGCGATGCTGATCCTCTGCTCGGCCCGGATGAGCTGGTACACCTCCTCCATGTGCGTCACCAGCGCCTCCAGCAGTTCCAGCGCGGTGTCGGCGTTGTCGGCGAGCGCGGAGAACCTTCGGGCCAGCGGGAACAGCTCCACGCCCTGCTTGCAGTCGATGCCGACCAGGGCGACATGGTGCGGGGCGAGCCCGGCGACCAGGTTGCGCTGGTAGACGGACTTGCCGGACTCCGTAGCCCCGAGGGTCAGCCCGTGGGGGACGGCGCGGTAGTCGCGGTAGTGCACCGAACCGTCCTCGCGCAGGGCGACCGGGATGCGCATCGGCCGGGTATCGAGCCGGGCAGGCATCTGCACCCGCTTGAGCACGTCGTAGCCGGTCATCCGCACCTCCACCACACCCGAGCGGATCTCACGGGAGGTGACCCCGTACAGGCCGAAGGAGTGGCGGAGCCGGTCGGTAGCGGCGGCGACGTCGAAGGTGTCCTGTCCAGGCTTGAGCTTGAGCCGCAGCACCAGGCCGGTGCGGGTCGGACGCAGACGAAGGATGCGCGGCGGACGGGACTCCGGCACCTCCCGACCAGTCATCCGGGCCAAGGCCAGACGCCAGCGGGCGGGCGGGACGGTCAGCCCGCAGGCGTCCATGACCGAGGCGTAGCGGACCAGGACCCGCACGGTGGCGAAGGTGACGCCGAGGGAAAGCCAGTACCAGGCGGGGCGCCGCCACCGCAGGAGACCCGCAGCAGCGACGACCACCACAGCGACCATGAGCCAGGTCATGATCAGGCCGCCTTCGCGCCCGAGGCGGCGAGGGAGGTGACCGCGACGGCGCGGAAAGCGATCCCGTGCCGCTTCTGACCGTTGAACTCGTTCTCCCATGGCCGGGCGATCAGGCCCGTGAGCGCGACCGGGGTGCCCATGGCCAGGTCACCGGAGATGCCGGTCTCCGGGACGGCGACGGACAGGATCTCGACGTCGTCGTTGGCCGCGAACATCACGTCCACGGTCATCAGCTTCACACCGTCCGCGTCCAAGGCGATCTCACCGGTACGGCGGTCACGGATCTTCGGCTGGGCGGGCTTGGCGACCATCACGGTCGCGGCGGACGTGTCGACGGGAATCTGACGCATGATGGATGTCCCTTCAGGGGCGGGAGCGGCGTACTTGCTTGGCGGTGGGTCGCCGCTCCTGAACGTTGATTGAATGCCGCAGCAAACCTGCGGAGTGTTCGCGCTTCCAACTGGTGCGCACCAGAAGGTTGCATCTGGTGCGCACCAGATGTCAAGCATCGTCGTTGGTCCGGCGTCTCAACTCGCCTGACTGCGACAGTTCCAGGGAAGCGCGCCGAGCAACGTCCCGGTAGACAACAGGGGTTAACAGCGGACCCGTTAACCCCTGCCGACCTGGGCCGATGTAAGGCATGCTGCTGTTACGGCTCAACACCCCCGACGCGGAGCGGCAGTACGCGATGAGTGGACTCAAAGCAGCGAGGACGGCACGGGCGTGGTCACAAGAGCGTCTTGTGCGGGAGATCGAACGTCATGCGCGCCAGCACATGATCACCGTCGCCTCAACCGCGAGTTTGCGAGTGTACGTATCCGAGTGGGAGAACGGCCGACGGACGATCTCCAGCCACTACGCCAAGATCCTCCGCGCGTTGCTCGGGATCACCGACGACGAGCTGGCGGGCGGATCACAGTCGCCTCTGGCGCTCGCCACGGCTGACGGGTACGACGAGCTGATAGGCCGGATCGACGAGGCCAAGAACGTCAGCCTGACGATGGTCAAGACGTTCATGGACCAGACCGAACTGCTCCGGACCATCGACCGGCAGATGGGCGCCGCCAGCCTGGTCGACCAGATGACTTCACACCTGACACGGCTGGAAGACGCCCTCACCTTCGCGGTACTCCCGGACACCCGACGCCCGGTCGCCCTGGCTCTGGCCGGAGCAGCCACCTTGGCGGCTTGGCAGGCCCTTGACGTCGGAGCCGTGGAACGAGCCTGGCGTCACTACGAGCTGGGGAAGCGCGCCGCCCAGGAGGCCGAGGAGCCCATGTACCTCGCGCACGCCACCGCCGAGCAGGCATACGTGCTGTGCGACGCCGGACGTCCTGAAATGGCGGTGCATCTGGTTCGAGACGCACAGCGTCTCGGCGGAAAGGGCATGTCTCCGCGCCTCAGGGCTTGGCTGTACGCGGCCGAGGCGGAAATCTGTGCCCGAGCTGGGCTTCAGACCGAGTGCCAGCAGGCTCTTGAGCTCGCGATGCGACACCTGCCCGCAGGAGAAGACGCCCGCGACCCGGACATGCTGAGCATCTTCCTGAACGAAGGCCACCTCACCAGGTGGCGCGGGAGCGCTCTCGCCCTGATCGGCGACGCGGGAGCAGTGGACAGCCTGTACGCCGCACTGGAGACGACCGACCCCACGTTCATCAGGTCCTCGGCCGGGCTCCACTGCGACTTGGCCCAGGCCCACCTGGCCCGCGGCGAGCACGACCAGGCGCAGAAGCACCTACGGCAAGCCCAGCTGGTGGCAAGCCGCACCAAGTCAGTGCGTCACAGGCGCCGGATCGAGCAGCTCACTCAGCGGCTGTAGGCGACGCGCCGGCACCCCGTGAAGCGAGCACATGCAGGAGGGCGACCAAGGTGCCGGACCCCATCAGCTCACCACGAGCCATCAGCCCGGGAACGTCGGACAGAGGCACCCAAGCGATGTGCCCGGCCTCTTCCAGATCGGTCGGCTCGCCAACGAGCTTCGCCCCCTGACCGACGAAGATCTCGTGCGGCGAGTCGACCATGCCGACCATGGGCTGGTAGGTGACCACATGCTGCAAGGCGTCCGGCCGCCAGCCAGTCTCTTCCTCAACTTCGCGCAAGGCGGCCTGAAGGGGCTCCTCCCCCGGATCGACGATGCCGCCCGGCAGCTCCCAGCCGAAGGCATCAGGGACGAAGCGGTACCGCCACATCATGAGCACCCGGTCCTGGTCATCGATCACGGCGGCGATGGCCACATGGTGCAGCTTGACGACGTGGTGCTCGAAGCGCTTCACGCCGGGAGGTTCCACGTCGACGAGGTTCAGCTTCACCCATCGGTTGTCATACACCGTCCGCTCACCGTGGATCTGCCAGGGTTCGACATCTGCCGGCGCTTCAGTGGTCACTGACCGATCCGGGACCCGGTAGGAGCTACGACCGTGCACCTCGACGACGCCCTCAGCAACGAGCTTGGCCAGCACCTGACGCAGGGCCGTACGGCCGATCTCCAGATCCTCCGACAGCGTCCGCTCGGACGGGAGCTTGGAACCTGGCGAGTACTTGCCCGCAGCGATCCACTCGCGAATCGTGAGGTAGACCCGCTCCGACTTCGGTCCCATCCGGTGAGCACGCTCCTGCCGTCGTTGGTTTTAGTTGCGTACGTAGCTAAAACCAGGGTATCCGCGTGCCTACTCACGTGAGTAGGCATCGACCGACCAAGGCGATCAACCAGGCGATCAACCAGAGCGCGGTAGAACTTTCCCTACTCGATCAAGGCGGCTCGCTCCGCTCCCCGCGCGCAGGCCCGGCCCCCGGCCGGGCCTGCGCTCCTGTCTCCGCCCCGCTCCAGCCCGGCCGCCGCCCGTGCCGCGCTCACAGCAATCAGCCGCCTGAGGTCAGAGAGGGGGTACGTCGTGGCTGGGGCGGTCGGCTCCACGGCTTTAGGCAGCCACTTTGGGGCGAGCCTCTAAGATCATGGCCCCAACGTCGTGCTTTAGCGGGCAGGTCCACAGACTGCCCGACGCGCTGGAAGCTTACGGGGCCATGATCTCTCGCCCCAAAGCAGCTCCAGCCCAAAGCCGCTCCGCCGACCTAATTGGGGAACGAGATCAGGCCAATCACCCGCACGGTCAATAATGCTTTACCTTTAGACCCTTCCAACGCTCGAATTCATTTGCGATTTCCGCCAAGCTTTCATCTACAGTAGGCTGCCTCAGCTTGATGAGCGCCGCCCTGCTCGCCACACTGCACAACGAGTTCATGAATTCAGAATCCATGACTAGCGATAGGCGATCTCGGCCAATCGAATGATCAACCCACAAGAGTCCAGCCATCACGATTCCCCTAAACACACTTGCCGAGGAGTTTGCGTAGCGAACATTTTCATTGAAGCATTCTTCATTTAGTTCAAAAGATCGCGAGTCGACATTTATCCACAGGCTCGTTTCACCATCCTGAAGCGTCATCACGATAATCCTGGGTTTGCTCTTACGCATCCACTTGGAAGCCTCTTCGATTACCAAGTTCAAAAACTCTGGGTTCTTGCCATCGATGATCTCTTGCGCTACTTCCTCTTCTCGTTTGTAACCTATCTGACCATTTCGCTTCCGGAAAAAGTTCCACACAAAGTCGAACGGGGCTTGCAGAATGTTAACCATGCCTTGCAAGCTAGCTTCAATCAGATATTCCTCTTGATGCCTTCTTGTATCCGCTCCGTAAACAGTCCACGTTTCTTCAGAAAATAGACGCTCATCGGAATTGAAAGCCCTACGAACGATATCCGCGTAAGCCTTACTGAAGTAAATAAGAGACGGCCGATCGAGTAGAATCTCGGCGATCACCTCATCTGCTTTTTCGCCAAGACCGGTCAGTGATCGGTCAGCCTCGATACTGATGGCACGATCCAGGAATACCCGAGTTCGGGAGGTAAGCAGAACACAACTGCTCCACGTGCGAAAGACGTCAGGCTGAGTCTCCGCCCCTGGAGGAACCTGGACGCGAAGCGCATGCGATACCTCTATTGGTTGTTGTTTCGCACCTTCCTTCGTTCCATCACTCGAAAATGGCACTAGCGTCTTCTTGCTGGCTGTTCCCGTAAGTTTCGACCAAACGAATCTTCCATCGGCGTCTGTCCCGATCCGAGAAACGAGAGAGGCACGTTCCTGACAGGAAGACATAACTCGGCATATGACACCGCCGGGGCCGCCCACCTCCTTCCACTCCTTCGACGGAATGCTGCATCTTGCCTCTGGTGGGAAGGTTGCAGGAAGCAAAATTCTATGCACTCCTGCATGGCCCATAATTAGCGCTGTCTCTTTTGCCCGTTTCTCGTGGTAATCATGCAATTGGCCCAGTCTCTCTCTCACTTCAGCTGGAGGCGGACCCCCGCGAAGATCTAGGAGGGCTTGGCCGAGCGCCCACTCACGAGTTTCTGGTTCGGGACTCACGGGAAGCTGAAAAAGGACCGGTTGAATTCCCATGTGCTGAAGGCGATGCGTTATAACCGGATCGGTATATTCATCTGATCCGAGGAGGCTGAACACGCCATTTTCCTGAAGATCTGACCGACTCCGCAACAAAAAAGCTCTAATATCGATATCTGCCCTACTGTGGCCGTATCCTACGAAAAGAAGCGCCCTGCGGCCAATACACTCATTCAACTTACCGACTACCTCAGTTACCCGGTCGGCGTAATGCCTGTCGGTGAAAATGCAGCTCGAAAAATCAGGGAGCTTGCCGTGTATATGCTCGATTGGAGGGTCTGCATCCAACCTCCACTTCTCAGCCACCCGATGAAGTTCAATAAATTCGTCGAAAACAGTATCCATGTTGACCGTTACTATGCGACTCGGTCTTACCGAGTAGGCGAGCGCAACATAAGGAAGATGCGGCTCAATGCTCCCGTTGAGAAAACCTTTCCGGGTGTCGTTATTCCATTTACTTAGGAGGCGCAGGAGTTGCTGGTATGAGGCAGGTTCGTAATCTTCTAGAATTTGCATCATCTCCAGCTCTGATGCACCCGTTGCCAGCTTTTCTCGAATATCCACTCCGTGCCGTCTAAAGGCATCTTCCTGACGGCGCAAGAAGTCACCCCAGGCAGGCGCGCCAAGAAGCCTGGATAGCCCATTACCGAGAAATATAGCGAGGTTGTCGCTTCTGGCTGCATCAATCAAATCTGCATGCCGGGATACCTCGTTAGCTGGCTTCCACATCGCCTGTGCCCCCATCAAATCAGGAACGCCCTTAATTCCTACGGTAGTCACAGCCACCGATCTCGCATCTTGGGAACCGTCCACCTGCCCGAGAGCTTCTCGCCCCTGTAGGACGGAGAGGATGCACAGCCCTCCCAGCGTCCTCTGTCGTGCCCGTTGGGTGCCCGATCGGGCGGTTAACTCAGCCGACCCTGCGGTCGCCAAGAGAAAGCAGGGAGATCTCGGAACGTATCCGAGGCTCCCTGCCGTACTGCACACGGGCGTTCCGCTGAGGGGGCTACTCAGGCGTTACCAGACGGTGCCCGCGGCTGGTCGCCACGCGCAGCACGTCCCGCAGTGCGCCAGCCAACTGCGCGGCGACGAGCTTCAGTTTCTCCGGGTCTTCAGTCTCATCGTCGAGTACCTCAACTGTCTGCCCGAGCAGTTCGGCCGCCATCCCGAGTTGCACCGCCTCGATATGGTCCGCCAAGCGGGACATGTAGCCCTCCCGGTCGTCGGTGTCCAGGTAGCACGGCTTGCCCTCTGGCCCAGCCCACGGGAGAAGCCTCAGTTCGTTCTGTGCCGTCATTCCTGCGTCTGCCTCTCGGTGGGTCTCGCTACTGGATGTCGGCGCGCCGCCGGGTGCCCAGTCGCTCATTTCTTCGCCTCTGCTGGTCGGGCCTGGCCGGACGCCGAGTGACACGGGCAGTCACACGCCTCGTAGATCAACGGCACGTCGACCGGTGCTGGAGATGGAGAGGACTCCGCGCAAGCCTGGTGCGTGCCGATCCGGCAGGCGGGCGAGCGGTAGGGGACGGCCGAGGCGGCCGGGCGGTGGGTGTGCTGTCGAGAGGGCATCAGCAGACCCCCAGGAGAGCCGACCGGGCCTCGGTCGACAGATGGGGAGCAATGACAACCGTCGGGTGCTTTCGTGCGCGCCTTTCCCAGGCCAGCACGTACGGGCGGACGAGCGCGATTTCCTCGCCTGCGAGCGAGTAGCGGTGCCTCGCCCAGTCGGTGGCCCGCTCCAGGATGAGCGTCGGTTCGTCAGCGCGCGCAGAGCAGGCGGGAACGACCGGCGGCCGGGAGGGCGTTAAGGGGCGGCAATGCCTGCCCTTGGAGAAGTGCCGCGCCCTGGTGAGGGAGAAGGCACGGCGGATACGGTTGAGCACGCTGAATCAGCTCCTATCGCTGATGGCTCGGTCCCCCGACATCGCCCGTCGTGGGGACCGGTTTTTCTACGACCGCCCGGAGAGTGCGGCCGTTCTGGCAGCTGGCGAGGAGCCCGAACCGATCGGCCTCGGCCACCGCCGCCAGGACCTCCTTCCATGTCTCGGCGGAGAGTGATTCCGGCACCTCCGCTTCGACCGATGTGAATCGGGCGTACTCCTCCACGCGCGTGGGGAGCCCGACGGCGGACAGCCGGGCGGCGATGGCCGCCGCGCTAACTCCCGAAGCGGGCACAGGGCAGCCTCCGTCAACTGGCGATCACTTTCAGTAAAGCTAGTTAACTAGATTAGAGCTAGTGGACTAGATTTTCCATATGCCTGAGCAGCCGCCCTATCTCCGCGTCGCCGACGAACTCCGGCGGCGGATCGCGGAGCACGTATGGGAGCCGGGGGACCGCCTGCCGTCCCGCGCCCAGATCGGCCAGGAGTGCGGGGTGGGCGAGAACGTGGTCCGCCGGGCACAGGAGCTGCTGATCTCCCAGGGCGTGCTGGAGGGCCGAGCCGGATCGGGCACCTACGTCGCCGAGCCCCGGCAACGGGTGCGGGTCGTCCGGTCATCGGCGCGCGAGCAGCCTGAAGGGTCGCCGTTCCGCGCGGACATGAAGGCCGTCGGCAAGCACGGCGACTGGGAAAGCCGAACCGACGCGAAGGTGCCAGCCCCAGCGGACATCGCGGCGCGGCTCGGTATCGCCGAGGGCGAGTTGTGCGTCCGGACGTCGTACGAGTTCCTGGCCGACCGCAGGCCCGTGCAGCTGTCGACGAGTTGGGAGCCGTACGACCTCACCGCAGGCACGCTCGTCGTCCTCCCCGAGGGAGGGCCGCACGCCGGGGCGGGAGTTGTGAACCGCATGGCCGCTATCGGAATCACCGTCAGCCATGCCGTAGAGCAACCGGAACCCCGGCAGGCGACCGCCGAGGAAGCCTCGCTTCTTGGCATCCAGAAGGCCGCTCTCGTCACGCACATCCGGCGGACGTACTACAGCGACCAGGGGCGGCCCGTGGAGACGGCGGACATCGTCGTACCCGCCGCTCACTGCGAGATCGTGTACGAGATTCCGATCAATCGGTAGTCGGCAAGGGCCCTCTCAGCAGGTGTCCGGCCGTGCCCCTTCCGTGCCCGATCGGTGGGGGAATCACAGGAAGTGGCGGTGCCCGGCGGGCAGCCCGCATGGCAACGGCCCCCGACCGTCATTCCTGGTCAGGGGCCGTTAACCTGCGGAGGCTGAGGGATTTGAACCCTCGGTGACATCGCTGCCACGACGGTTTTCAAGACCGTTCCCTTAGGCCGCTCGGGCAAGCCTCCCCGCGCCACCTTTGGTGGCGCGGGGATCAGCCTAGCGTGTCAGCTGTCTCCCTTGCGCTGCCCCAGGGTGACGTCGACCGTTGACGTCTTGCCGTCGCGCTTGTAGGTGAGGGTGACCTTGTCGCCGGGCTTGTGGGTCCAGATCTCGCTGATCAGGGTCGGGCCGCTGTCGATCACGGTGTCGTCGAGCTTGGTGATCACGTCGCCGGACTTGAGGCCCGCCTTGGCGGCCGGGCCGCCGGGGACGACGGCGGGGCTGCCGCCGGCGCCGTTGGCGGCGATGGTGGCGCCCGCGCTGGTGTCCTTCATGCTGACCGTGGCCTCGATCACCGGGTAGACCGGCTGACCGGTCTTGATCAGCTGCCGGGCGACGTTCTTCGCCGTGTTGATCGGGATGGCGAAGCCGAGGCCGATGCTGCCGGACTGCTGGGACTCGCCGAGGCCGCTGCCGCTGCCCGCGGACTGGATGGCCGAGTTGATGCCGATGACGCCGCCGTCCGCGTTGAGCAGCGGGCCGCCGGAGTTGCCGGGGTTGATGGAGGCGTCGGTCTGGAGGGCGCTCATGTAGGAGGCGCTGCCACCGCCGCCGTCGCTGGAGGCGACCGGCCGGTTCTTGGCGCTCACGATGCCGGTGGTGACGGTGCCGGAGAGGCCGAAGGGGGCGCCGATGGCGACCGTGGCGTCGCCGACGACGACCTTGTCGGAGTCGCCGAGCGGCAGCGGGTTGAGCTTGGCGCCGGAGGCGTTCTTGAGCTTGATGACGGCGACGTCGTAGCCCTGGGCCTTGCCGACGACCTCGGCGGTGTACCGCTTGCCGTTGGAGAAGGTGGCCGTGAGCTTGCCGTTGTCGGCGGCGGAGGCGACGACGTGGTTGTTGGTGAGGATGTGGCCCTGCTTGTCGTAGACGAAGCCGGTGCCGGTGCCGCTCTCACCGTTGTTGCCCTGCGCCTCGATGGTGACGACGCTGGGGAGGGTCTTGCCCGCGATGTTGGACACGGAGCCGGGGGCGCGGCTTCCCGCCTTCGGGTTGCCGACGGCGGAGACGGTGGTGGTGTCGCCGCTGTCGTTCTCCCGGTCGGCGGCCCAGAAGCCGACGCCGCCGCCGATGCCGCCCGCGACCAGCACGGCGGCCAGGACGGCGGCCACGAGCCCGCGCGGCTTGCGCTCAGGCGTACCGGGAGGGGGCGGTACGGGGGCGGTTCCCCACGGGCCGCCGCCCTGGCCGCCGGCGCCGGGGCCGACCGGGCCGCCCGGCTGTCCGCCGTCGGCGGGCCACTGCCCGGCGCCGGAGCCGGGGGCGCCGTAGCCGGGGGTACCGCCGGGGTCGCCCGCACCGGTCGACGCGAACGCCGCCGGGGGCTGGGTGGGGGCCGGGGGCTGAGCCGGAGGGGTGGGGGACGGCGCCGGGTCGCCCGCCTTCGCCATCTGGTCCGGGGCCGGGCTTATCGGCGCGTCCGGCGCCTCCGGCCGCGCGTCCGGCGCGTCCGGCTTCGCGCCCGCGGTGGGCTCGAAGTCCGGGGCGGGCGGCACCGCGGGGTTAGGGTGCGGCGCCGGAGGGGCCGGTTGCGGCCCGGCCGCAGGCGGTACGGCAGCGCCCTCGTTCTCGGTGCTCACAGCTGTCTCCTCAGGTGCACGACAGTTTTTCCATGACGGCCCACGCGTACGTATTACCGTTGTCAGCTTTTCCCACAGCGCGTCAGACCGCCGTAAGGAGCGGCGGCCGTGTGGACTACCACCCTTTATCCCGGACAATTCGCCCTATCGCCATTCCGGGCAACGGCCGGAAGAGGAACCTTCCACCGATGGACACCGGGCGGTGGCACCATAACGCGGTGACCTATGCGCGTTCTGACCGGGACATCCGCCCGGGTCCGCACACCGTGTCCGTCGTGGCCCACCGCGGGGCCTCCGAGGACGCGCCGGAGCACACCCTGGCCGCGTACCGCAGGGCGATCGAGGACGGCGCCGACGCCCTCGAATGCGATGTCCGGCTGACCGCCGACGGTCACCTCGTCTGCGTCCACGACCGGCGCATCGACCGCACGTCCAACGGCCGCGGCGCGGTCTCCGGGCTGGAGCTGGCCGATCTCGCGGCCCTCGACTTCGGCTCCTGGAAGGGGCAGGCCACCGACAAGGAGGCGCCGGACCGGAGGAGCCGCGACAGTACGTCCGTCCTCACCCTCGAACGGCTGCTGGGGCTGATCGCCGACGCCGGACGCCATGTCGAACTGGCTATCGAGACCAAGCACCCCACCCGCTGGGCGGGTCAGGTCGAGGACCGGCTGATCCAGCTGCTGCGCCGGTACGGGCTCGACGCGCCGCCGCCCGGCGAGCCGCCGTCCGTGCGCGTGATGAGCTTCTCGGCGCGCTCGCTGCACCGGGTGCGGATCGCGGCGCCGGCCATCCCCACCGTCTATCTGATGCAGTTCGTCCTGCCGCGCCACCGGGACGGGCAGCTCCCGCCGGGGGTGCGGATCGCGGGGCCCAGCATCCGGATCGTGCGCAACCACCCGACGTATGTGGCGCGACTCCAGCGCGCGGGGCACCGAGTGCACGTGTGGACCGTCGACGAACCGGCCGATGTCGAGCTGTGCGTGCGCTTGGGCGTCGACGCACTGATCACGAATCGCCCCAAACAGGTACTGTCCCAACTCGGACGCTCATAGTGGGCATTACAAGGCGTGCACCGGCGCGTTCGTTACGTATTCGATCGTGACGAGTGCGTCACACGATGCCACTTGGCCGGTTTCCGCTCCAGCCCATCGGGGCATCCATCCCCTGGCGTGGGGCTAAGGAGGTCTCGGGGGTGGCGTTGGTGGTGGCACAGAAGGTGCCGACGTCGTCGACCATGGCCGTACCCCATGGTCCTGCGGGCGTCCGCGCGGCAAGACAGTGGATGCGCGGCGATTTGGGCAGGACTGGGGTATCGGATTCGGTCATAGACGACGCAGTGTTGATCCTTTCGGAACTACTCAGCAATGCGTGGCGGCATGGCAGCCCATGGCGCTCCGGCCCTGGCGGCGGGACGGTTCTCGCGGCGTGGAGCGTCGATGAAGACGATCGGGTGACGGTCGAAGTCACCGATGGCGGTGGCCCCACAAGACCACTTCCGGCCAAACCTTCCGTGACGGCCCGCGGTGGCCGTGGGCTGAACATCATCAGGTCCCTGGCCGACGAGTGGGGCGTGCGGGACGGCAGGGGCGAGGTCACCGTCTGGGCCCTCCTCCCGGCCGACGCCGGCTTCTCCGGCCGGGTCATGTTGCCGACCGGCCTCGGCGCGGAGCTGCGCGCGGAGCTGGAGCCCGGTCTCCGTACGAACGGCGGCGCGAAGAGCGGCGCGAACGGCGGCGCGAAGAGCGGCGCGAACGGCGGCGCGGGCGCCGGTGCAGGTCTCGTGGCGAATATCGACACGAACATCGATCCTGATTTCGATCGCGAGCTGGGCTTCGCCGATCTGGACGAGCTGGCGTGACCGACGCGGCGCATCTGGCCGACGAGGTTCGGCCGAAGGGCTAGGCTCCCGCCCGTACGCGTAGCCGTACGACGACGTACGCGCCGATACGAGCCCGTAGCCGATACGAGCACATCTCGAGCCGCATCCGAGCCGTACGCACGAGCCCTGAGCCGCCACGATCGGGAGACAGCCACACCATGGCCAAGAAGCGCCGCCCCCAGACGAAGGCCGCAGGACCACGGGGCGCCACGGGCGACATCCCCGTGGTCGGTGCGCGGGAGCCCTGCCCGTGCGGTTCGGGCCGCCGCTACAAGGCCTGCCACGGCCGGGAAGCCGCCCACGCCGTCACCGAACTGGTGCAGCGGCCCTTCGAGGGGCTCCCCGGCGAATGCGACTGGGTGGCGCTGCGCGAGCTGGTGCCCGCCGCGACCGTCCGCCTGGCCCTCGCCGAGGGGCTGCCCGAGGGTGTGCCGTCCGTCACCCTGGCGACCGTGCTGCCGATGGCCTGGCCCGCGCTGCGCCGGGACAGCGGCGCCGTGCTGCTCGGTCTCCAGAACGACACGGCCTCCGGCGACCTCAGCCGCGATCTGGCCGACACGCTGCGGCGCGCGCTGATCGCCGAGCCCGGCACGCCGGTGTCGGCCCAGCGGGCACCCGGCGACGGTCCGCGCCTACAAGATCTGCTCGACCCGAAGGGCGCTTTCACGCCGACCCTGCACGAGGGGTTCGAGTTCTGGCTGGAGGACGCCGCGAACGCGACCGGGGAGGTCGCCGCGTCCCTGGAACGGGCCAATGCCGCCGCGATCCCGACCGCCCGGCTCACCGGTGTGGAGGCCGCCTACTGGTGCGAGACGCCGGAGAAGAACCACCTGCGCTGGGTGATGCCCCACCCCGAGGAGAAGCTGCTCGACGCGCTCGCACGGCTGCATGCGGCGGGGGCGTCCTCACTGGGCGAAGGCACCCGTCTGGTGGGCTCTTTCCGGGCCCACGGGCTCACCGTGCCGGTGTGGGACCTGCCCCGCGGCATGGGCGCCGAGGAGACCGAGAAGCCGGCCGCGGAGCTGGCGGAGCGGCTGGGCGAGGCCCTCGCCTCGGACGAGCCGCTCACCGCCGAACAGCGGCGCGCCCGGGGTGGTCTCACCAACCGTCAGGTGACGCTCAGCTGAGCACCCCGGCGGGTAGACCGAGCGGTCGAGAGGCGTGACCCTGCTCACAACTCGCGGTTACGCCCTGGAAATACGCGTCCGGAAATCCGCGATCGAATTTGCTTAGGGCCGATCTCTTGTTACGGTTCTAAAAGCCCGGTCGCTGGTGCATCCCCCGTCGCCAGCGACCGGGCGCTTCCATGTCCGGAACCGGAACGCACGGGTCCGGTACGGCCCAACGGGCCGCGGCGGCGCGGGAGTTGCCCCTGCCGCGGACAGGGCCTCGGATCGGCACCGGGCCCCCGAAGATCACCCGAACGCACGACACGCGGCGAGGCCGTGGGCCGCGCCGCGTGTGCAGATGCATCGGATGGTGCGAGGGACGTCCCGGGTCAGTACGCGAGCCGGCTGCCCCCGTCGGGCGCGCTGCTGCTCGCCTCGACGAGCGCGTCCACCACGGTGGCCACCTCCGGCAGCCAGGGCCGCCCGCGGCGGCGCTGCGGCGCGCGCTCCCAGCGCACCCGGCCCAGCCCGGTCTGCGACGGCGGCAGCACCAGATAGCCGCCCTCTCCGTGGAACCGCAGCGAGCTGGGCACCCAGTCCTGGCGGTTGAGGAGCTCCCCCAGCTCTTCGAGGGAGTACGGGGCCACCAGCAGCGACCAGCGGGTGGGCGTGGCGACCACCGGGCCGAGCCGGACGCCCGCCCGGTCGAAGGCGGCCAGCGCCCGGGCCCCGGCGACTGCGGGCAGGCTGAGCGCGCACGGGGCCGTGCCGCCGGTGGCGAGGAGGAGCGGCGCACCGGGGCGGTTGGTCCACCACCAGCGCACCATGCGCGGATCCGTAGTGGCCGCGAGGAGAACGGGGTCGAAGGGGTGGGCGCCCGGCACCGCGCAGTCCGGGTCGGGACAGCCGCACACCCGCATGCGTCCGCCGCCGGATTGGAGGCCGATGCCCGGCAGGACGGGCCACTGCCACTCGGTGGCGCAGGTGAGCGCCGCGCGGAGCAGCGGCGAGCGTGCGCCGCGCCGCAGCGAGAACTTGCGTCGCCTTCCGAGGATCTCGCGCATGAGCGCTCGTTCCTTTCCGTTAACGCCGAGGGCTGTATCCGTTCGCACTACATGGCACTTCACATGGCACTACGTGGCGCTGCCGGGCGTCGTTCGGCCACTCACAGCACGTGGATCACAAGTCACTGCGCGTACAAGGCAGCGCATCACGCCGCGGGCCGAGCGTGGAACGTGGCGAGGGGTGGCGCGCGCATGGCGCTTACCGTCCTGGGTGGTGCGTTTCCTCGCCACTCGGGGAGGGGCGCGGCCGTTGTGGTCTATGACGCCTGGACCGGCCACGGGGTTCCGGGGCGGTCCGATCTGCCCCAGGCCCTCTCCGAATGTGTACCCGCCGCGATGGAGACGACGCGCTGTCGAATGACGTCAGTCGACCTCAAATTGACAGCGTAACGACTTTTTTTCAGCCAAGTTCAATTCCCCACAGACACTAACAAGACCACCGGGACAATGCTGGACATCGCCTCTCCCGTGCGTGTACATCTGGAGACAGTAGCGGCACAGTAGCGGCGCAGCATGACAGGGGGTTTGCGATGCTATTGAGCAAGCTGGGCGCGACGGGTGAAGGCAGCGGTCCATGAACTCGCCCCATCCGCCGAAAGTGGCTGGAATCGATTCTTCCCTCCCCGCACCCACGCAAACTGCCGACCCCATCGGCCAGCCCCTCGCCGCGCCCGAACCCGGTGTTCAGGACCGGCTCGCCGGGTGGGTCTCGGACCTCACGACGCTTCACGAACTCACCGAGCGGCTGGTCCACACCAGCACCCTCGATGAGGCGCTGAGGGAGCTGCTGCGCGCGGGCGCCGCGCTCGTGGGCGCGCAGCGCGGGCTGGTCGCGCTCGAACCGGCGGACGGACAAGGCCCTGTGACCACCGTCGGCCTCGGCCTCGGCCGCGCCGACCTCGGTCAGATCGAGACGATCCCGGGCAGCTCCACGCCCGGCGGCCATCTCCTCGACGGGCTGCCCGAGCCGGGCGGCAAGCGGCGCGCCGATGTCGCCCACCCCGACATCGCGGGCGAGACCGGTCTCCACCCACGCCACCGCGAGGTCGCCGCACGCCTCGGCTTCGCCGCCAGCTACGCGGTCCCGCTGGACCCGTTGCCCGGCCCCGGCCCCCGCCCCGGACTCACCACCGTCCCCGCCCCCGCCGCCGAGGACGCGTCCCCGGGCGCGGGCGGCCGTACGGCGCCTGGCGCGGGGCAGGGCGCCGCGCAGGCCCCCGCCCCGGCCGGTGCCCCCGGCATGGCGGGCGTGCCCGCGGGGCGCCTCGGCGCGGTCGCCTGGCTCTACGACGAACCGGCCGAGCCCGAGGAGCACCAGCGTCATCTGGTGGCCCTGTACTGCCGTTACGCCGCCGCCCACATCACCCGGCTGATCGAGCTGGCCCGCGCCCGCGCCACCGTGGCGACCGTCCGGGAGGAGCTGCTGCCCACCCGGCTGCCGCGGCTTCCCGGGGTGCGCCTGGCCGTGCGCCACCGCCCCGGCCCGCGGGGCGGCGGGGACTGGTACGACGCGCTGCCGCTGCCGGACGGCGCCCTCGGCCTCTCGGTCGGCGCGGTCACCGGTTCCGGGCCCGGCACCATCGTCGCGATGGGGCGGCTGCGGGCCTCGCTCCGCGCGTACGCCGTGATGGAGGGCGAGGATCCGGTCGCCGTGCTCTCCGATCTGGAGCTGCTGCTGCGGCTCACCGAGCCCGCCCGCTCCGCGACCGCCCTGTTCGCCTACTGCGAGCCCGGGGCGCGCCGGGTGCTGCTGGCGGGGGCGGGGCACTGTCCGCCGCTGATCACCGGGGAGCGGCGCACGGAGTTCGTGGAGACCACGCTGTCCGCGCCGCTGGGCATGCTCTCCTGCTGGGAGGCGCCGAGCGTGGAGATCGAGCCCGCCTGCGGAGAAACGCTTTTGTTCTACAGCGACGGGCTGCTCCACCGCACCGGTGAGCCGATGGACCGGGCCTTCGCGCGGCTGCACGCGGCCGCGGCGGGCGCCCCCAGGGCGGTGCGCGCCGATCCGGACGCCTTCGCGGACCATGTGCTGCTGGCGATGTTCCCCGGCGACAGCGGCGAGCCCGGCGAGACCCGTGACGCGGGGAACGGGCCCCGCGCGGGGATGGGCGGGGAGGACGGCGGGGAGGACATCGTCCTGCTCGTCGCCCACTTCGACTGAGCGGCGGCCGATCGAGCGGCCCGTCCAGCGGCCCCCTCCAGCGACCCCTCCAGCGACTGATCAGCGGCTGATCGGGCGGCTGATCAGGGGTGCCCATAACGTCTCCCGGGGCCCGTATCCCCGGACCTACCATGGGAGAGGTCCAGTTCGAGGAGGATGACGTGACCGAGGAGCCCACTCCTGACGCCCTGGAGACCCCGGAGGCCGAGGGGCAGCCCATCAAGCAGCGGAAGAACGGCCTCTACCCGGGCTTGTCCGACGAGCTTGCCGAGAACATGAAGTCCGGCTGGGCGGACACCGAGCTGCACGACCTGAGCCCCATCGAACAGGCCCCGAACACCGCCCGCCGCCGCGCCGCGCTCTCCGCGCGCTTCCCCGGCGAGCGCCTGGTCATCCCCGCGGGCAACCTCCGCACCCGCTCCAACGACACGGAGTACAGCTTCCGCGCCGCGACCGAGTACGCGTACCTCACCGGCGACCAGACGGAGAACGGCGTCCTGGTGCTGGAGCCGGACGCGGGCGGCGGCCACAAGGCGACCGTGTACCTCCTGCCGCGCTCCAACCGGGAGAACGGCGAGTTCTGGCTGGACGGCCAGGGCGAGCTGTGGGTCGGGCGGCGGCACAGCCTCGGCGAGGCCGAGCGGCTCCTGGGCCTGCCCGCCAAGGACGTGCGCGAGCTGGCCGACCGGCTCGGCGCCGCGACCGGCCCGGTGCGCGTCGTGCGCGGCCATGACGCGGGGATCGAGGCGGCGCTGACCGACAAGGTCACCGCCGAGCGCGACGAGGAGCTGCGGGTCTTCCTCAGCGAGCAGCGCCTGGTCAAGGACGACTTCGAGATCGCCCAGCTCCAGGCGGCCGTCGACTCGACCGTGCGGGGCTTCGAGGACGTCGTGAAGGTCCTCGACAAGGCGGAGGCGACCTCCGAGCGCTACATCGAAGGGACGTTCTTCCTGCGCGCCCGCGTCGAGGGGAACGACGTCGGCTACGGCTCGATCTGCGCCGCCGGTCCGCACGCCACCACCCTCCACTGGGTGCGCAACGACGGCCCGGTCCGCTCCGGCGACCTGCTCCTCCTCGACGCCGGGGTCGAGACCACCACCCTCTACACCGCGGACGTCACCCGCACCCTGCCGGTCAATGGCAGCTACAGCCCGCTCCAGCGGAAGATCTACGACGCGGTGTACGAGGCGCAGGAGGCGGGCATCGCGGCGGTCAAGCCGGGCGCGAAGTACCGCGACTTCCACGACGCCGCCCAGCGCGTCCTGGCCACCAAGCTCGTCGAATGGGGCCTGGTCGAGGGCCCGGTCGAGCGCGTTCTGGAGCTGGGGCTCCAGCGCCGCTGGACGCTGCACGGCACCGGCCACATGCTCGGCCTGGACGTGCACGACTGCGCCGTGGCCCGCACCGAGACGTACGTGGAGGGCACGCTGGAGCCCGGCATGTGCCTCACCGTCGAGCCCGGCCTCTACTTCCAGCCGGACGACCTGACCGTGCCCGAGGAGTACCGGGGCATCGGGGTCCGGATCGAGGACGACATCCTCGTGACGGAGGACGGCAACCGCAACCTGTCGGCGGGGCTGCCGCGGACCGCCGATGACGTCGAGGCGTGGATGGCCCGGATCATCGGCCGGCGGAGCTGAGACGAGGCGGGACCTCGACGCAGCAGGACCCTGGCGGGGGAGCGGCGGGCGCGCCGCTCCCCCGCCGTCGTTGACCGCCTGTCGTTGATCGCCCGTCGTTGGCCGCCTGTCATTGGCCGCCTGTCATTGACCGCCGATAGGGTGCGTGTCCATGGCGGAATCATGGGTCAATTCGGCGGAGGCCCTGGGCAGTGATCTGCATCTGGAGCTGGCCGCGGCGGGCGGCCGCCGCGGCGCCCTGATGCGCGCGCTGCGGGACGCCATACGAGGCGGGCGGCTCGCTCCCGGCACCCGGCTGCCGCCCTATCGCTCGCTCGCCGCCGACCTCGGCATCGCCCGCAACACGGTCGCCGCCGCGTACGCGGAGCTGGTCGCCGAGGGCTGGCTCACCGCCCGCCAGGGCTCGGGCACGCGCGTGGCGCCCCGGGCCGACCCGCCCCCGGCCCGGCGCACCCGGCAGTCCGCGGCGCGGGCGGACGGCAGCCGGACCGGCGGCCACCAGCCCCCCGTACGCACCGGGCGCGCCCCGGAGGACGCCCCGCGCCCCGTCCACAACCTGCTCCAGGGCAGCCCGGACGCCGCCGCCTTCCCGCGCACCGCCTGGCTGGCCTCGACCCGGCGCGCGCTGACCGCCGCGCCCAGCGAGGCGTTCGGCCCCGGTGATCCACACGGCCGCCCCGAGCTGCGCCGCGCCCTGGCCGACTACCTCGCCCGGGCCCGCGGCGTGCGCACCGACCCGGACCGGATCGTGATCTGCTCGGGCTTCGCGCACGCCCTGCGGCTGCTGAGCGGAACCCGCGCACTGCGCCACAAGGCGGCCGTCGAGGCGTACGGCCTGGACTTTCACCGTTCGCTGCTGGCCGACGCCGGAATCCGGACGGTGCCGCTCCCGCTGGACGAGGACGGCGCCCGCACCGAGGAGCTGGCCACCCGCCGGGAGCTGCGGGGCGTGACGACCGTGCTGCTCACCCCCGCCCATCAGTTCCCGACCGGTGGACCGCTGCATCCGGAGCGGCGCGCCACGGCCGTCGACTGGGCGCGGGCGCGGGGCGGGCTGATCGTGGAGGACGACTACGACGGGGAGTTCCGCTACGACCGGCGGCCGGTGGGCGCCGTCCAGGGCCTCGACCCCGACCGCGTGCTGTACGTCGGCTCGGTCAGCAAGAGCCTTTCGCCCGCGCTGCGGCTGGGCTGGATGGTCCTGCCGGACGCGCTGGTGGACGAGGCGCTGGCCGCCAAGGGGGAGCGCGAGGGGTGGGTGAGCGCCCTCGATCAGCTGACGCTCGCGGACTTCCTGGAGTCCGGCGGCTACGACCGCCATGTGCGCCGGATGCGTCAGCGCTACCGGCGCCGCCGCGACCAGCTGGTGGCCGCCCTCGCCGAGCGCGCCCCGCACATCCGGGTCTCCGGCATCGCCGCCGGGCTGCACGCGGTCCTCGCGCTACCGCCCGGCACCGAGCGTTCCGCCGTGCGGGCCGCCGCCCGCCAAGGGCTCGCCCTCGACGGGCTGGCCGACTACCGCCACCCCGATGCCGTCGGCCCGGCCCCTGAGGGCCTGGTGGTGGGATATGCGACCCCGCCCGACCACGCATTCGCGGGGGCCTTGGAGGCGCTGTGCCGGGCGCTGCCCGACGGCGCACCGGGGGCCGACGGCGCCCGGGGTGCCGGTTCGGCGAGGACGACGAGGCGGGGTTCTCCGCTCACGACGCTCTGAGCAGCGAGTCCTCGCGCCACTTGAGGATCTTGTCGAAACTCACCACCACCCCGCCGCGGCCCGGTCGGTCGCGGTAGCGGACGTGGTCGGTGAGGGCCTCGATGAGAAAGAGCCCCCGCCCGTGCTCCGCGTGCGCGGGAGCCGGACTGTGCGGGTGCTGCGGCCTCGGCGCCGATGCCGGACGCCGCTCGCTCCGGGTGCGCGATTCACGGCGCACGGTGCCCCGGCGGGCGAAGCCGGGACCCGAGTCGGTGACCTCGATGCGGCAGGTGTCGCCGTCGATGAAGGCCGTGACGCGGTAGTCCCCGCCCGTACCGTCGCTGCCGCCGTGCTCCACCGCGTTCGCGCATGCCTCGGAAAGGGCGACCGACAGGTCGTAGGAGATCTCCGGATCGACTCCGGCCGTCTCCATGGTGCCGAGGAGCAGTCGTCGTGCGAGCGGAACGCTCGCCGCCTCGCGGGGCAAATGGAGTGACCACCAGATGCTCATGCTCCAGCCTCCCGGCCGCGGCTCGACATACCGTTACGTATTGCCTGGGTCCATGGTCCGTAAGCGTCCGATTGACGTGACTCCGCTCATTCGGCGGACGCGCGCGGTAGGCGCACCGGTGTATAGGCCTGTCCCGGTGTGCGCCGGTACGCCCTACCCGCCGTAGGGAACGCGTTTACCCAGTGGGATGATGGCGCGGCCATGGCTTCCCCTGTCGCCCGTGCGGGTGCCGATCTGCGCATGTTGCGGGCCGCGGTGTTCACCGCGGTCTGTGTCGTGCTGTCCGCGGCGGGGCATGTGCTGGCGTCCTGTGCCACCGTGCCGCTGTGGACGCTCGGCGTGGGCGCCGCGGCGATGTTCGCGGTGGCGCTGCCGCTGGCCGGGCGGGAGCGGTCGCTGCCCGGGATCGCGTCGGTGCTGGCCCTGGGGCAGCTCGCGCTGCACTCCCTCTTCGGCTACGGGCAGCAGGCGGCCGCCGCAGCGGAGGCCGCCCACCGCGCGGACGCCGCCGACGGCCGCGTCATCGGCATGGCGGCGAAGCTGCTGTGCACCACGCTCCCCGGCCGCCTCGACGCGGCCACGGCGCACCGGATCGTCGCCCGGTCGGGCATCGACCCGTCGTCCCTGCACGCCGCGCCGTCCACCGCGACGCCCGACCCCGCGCACCCCATGGGCCTGACGGCCCTGCTGCCGTCGCTGCCGATGACCCTGGGCCATCTGCTGGCCGCGCTCGCCGTCGGCTGGCTGCTGCGCCGCGGCGATCAGGCCGTGTGGCGGGCGGTACGGCTGTCGCTGGACGGGGCGCGCGGGGTCGCGGAGGCGGCGCTCGTACGGTCGCTGCGCGCCGCGCTGGGCCTCGTACGGACGCTGCTCACCGGGCTCATGGACGCCGCGTCCGGCGCCGCGCCGCCCCGCCCGCGCACGGACGGGGCGGACGAGGGCGGGGCGACGGCCGTCGCCCTCCAGCACAGCGTGATCCGGCGGGGACCGCCGGCTTGCGACCTCGCGGCCTGAGCGACGCGACACTCCTCCAGCGGGACCGGAGGGTGGCCGCGCCGGAGCCGCACGCGCGCCACCCCACCGATCACTCCTCATCTGGAGCGTTTGACATGAACGCCAAGCGTCGTCGCCGTCTGCCGGTTCTCGGAGGTCTCACCGCGGGCGCCCTGGTGCTGCTCGCGGGCCCCGCCTTCGCGCACGTCACCGTGCAGCCGGAGCAGGCCGAGAAGGGCGGCTACAGCACCGTCGACTTCAAGGTGCCCAACGAGCGGGACGACTCCTCGACCGTCAAGCTCGAGGTCAACCTGCCCACCGACCATCCGCTCGCCTCCGTGATGCCCCAGCCGGTGCCCGGTTGGGACGTGAAGGTCACCAAGTCCAAGCTGCCGAAGCCCATCGAGACGGACGACGGCAAGGTGACCGAGGCGGTCACCAAGATCACCTGGACCGGCGGCACGATCGATCCGGGCATGTTCCAGCAGTTCCCGGTCTCGGTCGGCCCGCTGCCGGAGGACGCCGACCAGCTCGCCTTCAAGGCCCTCCAGACGTACGACGACAAGCAGGTCGTGCGCTGGATCGAGGAGCCCGAGAAGGGTGCGCCCGAGCCCGAGAACCCGGCGCCGGTCCTCAAGCTCGCCGACGCGGCCGAGGGCTCGCACGGGCACGGCTCCGCGGGCGCGGGCGACGCCGAGGGGACGAAGGCCACGGCGTCCGGCGACACGGCGAAGACCGCGTCGGAGTCGGGCGGCGACGGCACCGACACCACCGCACGGGTGCTGGGCATCGCGGGCATCGTCATCGGCGCCGCCGGAGTCACCTTCGGTGTCCTCGCGGGCCGCCGCCGCTCCGCCTGACCAGCCGGTACCCCGCGTGACGGCACGGCGTGTCCGCGCGTCCCGACCCGGCGCCGCGGAACGCCCGGCGGCGGGCCGCGGACCCGCCGCCGTCACGCACCACCGATCCAACGATCTCTTTTGGAGAACAGCTCCATGCGCACCAAGATCCTGGGCTCCGCCCTCGTCGTCGCCGCAGCGCTCACCCTCACCGCCTGCGGCTCCGGCGACGGCGGTGACAAGGGGAACAGCGCCGCCAGCGTCTCGGGCGGCCGGAAGACGGGACAGGCGATCGTCCTGAACAACGACGCCAAGACCAAGCCCGACCTGGTCCTCACCAACACCGAGGGCAAGAAGTACGACCTGCTCAAGGAGACCAAGGGCCGCCCGACCCTGGTCTTCTTCGGCTACACCCACTGCCCGGACGTCTGCCCCCTGACCATGAGCAACCTCGGCATCGCCGTGTCCAAGCTGTCCAAGGCCGAGCGGGAGAAGCTGCGGGTCGTGTTCGTCACCACCGACCCGGAGCGCGACACCCCGGAGCGGATGCGCAAGTGGCTGGACGCCCAGGGCGGCAAGGATTTCGTCGGGCTGACCGGCGACTTCGACACCATCCAGGCCGGGGCCAAGCCGCTCGGCATCTTCATCGAGAAGCCGAAGAAGGAGAAGGACGGCAGCGTCCTCGTCAACCACGGCGCCCAGGTGATGGGCTTCTCGCCCAAGGACGACAAGGGCCACTGGATCTACACCACGTCGACCTCGCCCCAGCAGTACGCCAAGGACCTCCCGAAGATCATCAAGGGGGAGAACCCGTGACCGCGCGGCACCGGGCCGCCGCCGCGGCCGCCCTCGCCCTCGGACTGACCGGCACGCTCACCGCCTGCGGCGGCGACGACGGCGGCGGGGACCGCCCCGAGCTGTCCGTCGGCGGCGCGTACATCCCGCGGCCCGCGATGGCCGACATGGCGGCGGGCTTCCTGACCGTGACCAACAAGGGGGGCGGCGCGGACAAGCTGACGTCCGTCACCACCCCGCTCGCCCGCGACGTCACGATGCACACCACCAAGGGCACCCAGATGAAGCAGGCCGGCTCGCTCGACGTGCCCGCGAACGGCGAACTGAAGCTGACCAGCGGCGGCGATCATCTGATGCTGACAAAACTGGTCCACCGCCCGAAGGTCGGTGAGAAGGTCGAATTCACCCTGCACTTCGCCACCTCCGACCCCGTCACGATCAAGGTCCCGGTCGAGCCGACGACGTACCGTCCCAAGGACTGACAGCCGATGCCCTCGCTGACCTCCCCGACCGCCCGGCCCCGGTCCGGTGCCCGGACCTCCGTCACCGCCCGGCGCCTGCTGTCGGTCCTCGGCACGCTGCTCGCCGCGCTGCTGTGCGCGCTGAGCTTCGGCGCCGGGCCCGCGTCCGCGCACGCCGCGCTCGCCTCCACCAGCCCCGGTGAGGGCGCGGTGGTGAAGTCCGCGCCGTCGGACGTCTCGCTCACCTTCACGGAGGGCGTGCTGCTCGGCCGGGACGCGGTGCGCGTCCTGGACCCCAAGGGCAAGCGCGTGGACGCCGGGAAGGCGGCACACGTGGACGGCAAGTCGTCGACCGCGTCGGTCGCGCTGCGCTCCGGGCTGTCCGACGGCACCTACACGGTGGCGTGGAAGGCGGTCTCGGAGGACAGCCACCCGGTGAGCGGCGCGTTCACCTTCTCCATCGGCGCCCCGTCCAAGACCTCGGTCAAGGCGCCGACGGGCGAGAGCGGCGACAGCACGGTCACGACCCTGTACGGCATCGGGCGGTACGCGGCCTACGGCGGCTTCGCGGCGCTGGTCGGCGCTTGCGTGTTCGCCGGGGTGTGCCGCTCCTCCCGCCCGGTCCGGAAGATCGCGGTCGGCGGCTGGGCGACGCTCTTCGGCGCCACCCTGATGCTGTTGCTGCTGCGCGGGCCGTACGCCAACTCCGAGGGGCTCGGCGCGGTCCTCGACCTCGGCGGGCTCGGCGACGTCCTCGACACCAAGCCGGGCGCGGCGCTGCTGGGCCGGCTGCTGCTGCTCGGCGTGGCCGCCGTCTTCCTGGCCGTGCTCTTCGGCTCGTACACCCGCCGCTCCGAGGCGCCGGAGGAAGACGCCAAGCGGCGCCAGGACCTCGCCTTCGGGCTCGGCTTCGGCGGCGTCGTCGTCACGGTCGGCCTCGCCGCGACCTGGGCGATGGCCGAGCACGCCTCGGTCGGTATCCAGCGGCAGCTGGCCATGCCGGTCGACGTGATCCACCTGGTCGCGGTCGGGGTGTGGCTGGGCGGTCTGGCCTCGCTCGCGGTGACGCTCCGCGCGGGCGTGCCGATCGAGCGGGCGGCCGTGGTCCGCTTCTCCCGGCTCGCCTTCGGCTCCGTCATCGCCCTGGTCCTCACCGGGCTGTACCAGTCGTGGCGGCAGGTCGGTTCCTGGAAGGCGCTGACCGGCACCGAGTACGGGCGATGGCTGCTGATCAAGGTGGCCCTGGTGGCGGTGCTCGTCGGCATCGCCGCCGTCTCGCGCCGCTGGACCGGCCGCCTGACGGACGCCGGGAGCGCGGAGAAGCCACAGGTGGCGGCGGAAGCGGAGGTCCGGACGGAGGCCAAGGCGGTGGTGAAGGAGCCGGTCCGCACCGGCGCCGCCGGAGCCGACTCCGGCTCGGACGACGGCTCCGGCGAGGGTTCCGGCGAGGAGTCCCACGCGGACTCCGCATCCGGTGACGCGGCCGCGTCCGGCGACGAGGACGGTGGCCCGGCGAAGGCCGGGGACAGTGCGGGGGCCGACGACGACCCCGTACGCACCGCCCAGCTCGCCCGCCAGCGCGCGGCCAAGGACAAGACCGCCGCCCAGCGGGAGCGCGACGCCGACCCGCAGCGCAGCGGACTGCGCCGCTCCGTGATCGCCGAGACCGTCGTGGCCGCCGTGCTGCTCGCGGTGACCACCGTCCTGAGCGGCACCCAGCCGGGCCGGGCGGAGACCGGGAAGCCCGCGGCCCCGGCCGCGGACCCCGGTGGGCTGAACGTCGATCCGGTGAGCGTGTCGATCCCGTACGACACCGGCCCCAAGAGCGGGCGCGGCAAGGCCATCGTCATGCTCGACCCGGCGCTGCCCGGCGACAACGCCCTCAACGTCTTCATCAGCGACTTCGCCGACCGCCCCATCGACGTGCCCGAGGTGAAGGTCTCCCTGACCCTCAAGCAGAAGGGCCTGGGCCCGCTGTCGATCCCCCTCAAGCACCGCTCCACCGGACACTGGAGCGCCCAGAGCGTGCAGCTCCCCATGGCCGGGAAGTGGCTGCTCTCCCTGACCGTACGCACCTCCGACATCGACCAGGTGACGGAGACCAGGAACGTGAAGGTCGCACAATGACCACTCGGCAGGCCCCGAAGGCCCCCGACACCCCCGAAACTCCCGAAACACCGCAGGACCAGCACACCGCCCCCGCCGGGGTGTCCCGGCGCCGCCTCCTGGGCACGGCCGGCGCCGCGGGCGCGGCCGGGCTCGTCGTCGGCGGGGCGGCCGGCGCGTACGCCGCGGAGGCGACGCGGAACACGCCCTCGCCGCTCAGTTCGGTCGGCTCCACGGCCGTCCCCTTCCACGGCAAGCGCCAGGCCGGGATCACCACCCCGCTCCAGGCCCACGGCCATCTCATCGCCTTCGACCTGGCGCCCGGTGCGAACCGCAAGCAGGCCGCCGCGCTGCTGCGCCGGTGGTCGAGGACGGCGCGCGAGCTGACCGAGGGCAAGGCCCCGGCGGACGACACGGGCATCGCGCTCGACGCCGGACCGTCGTCCCTCACCGTCACGTTCGGCTTCGGCCGCACCTTCTTCGCCAAGGCGGGGCTGAAGGACCGGCTCCCGGAGGCGCTCGCCCCGCTGCCCGACTTCGCCTCGGACGCGCTCGACAGGAAGCGCAGCAACGGCGACCTGTGGATCCAGATCGGCGCCAATGACGGACTCGTCGCCTTCCACGCGCTGCGCGCGCTCCAGCGGGAGGCCGGGGAGGTGGCCCGGCTGCGCTGGCAGATGAACGGCTTCAACCGCACCCCCGGAGCCACCGGCCACCCCATGACGGTGCGCAACCTGATGGGCCAGGTCGACGGGACGAACAACCCCAAACCGGAGGAGCCGGACTTCGACCGGCGGATCTTCGTACCGGACAGGGGGGAACCGGCCTGGATGGCGGGCGGCTCGTACGCCGTGGTGCGCCGCATCCGGATGCTCCTCGACTCCTGGGACAACCTGTCCCTGGAGCGGCAGGAGAAGGTCATCGGCCGCCGCAAGTCGGACGGGGCCCCGCTGTCCGGCGGCACCGAGACGACCCCGGTGCGGCTCGACAAGATGGGCGCGGACGGCGGGCTGGCCATCGGGGGCGCCGCCCACGTACGGGTCGCGGCACCCGAGTCCAACCAGGGCGCGGCGATGCTGCGCCGCCCGTTCTCGTACCACGACGGCTTCCGCGACGACGGGGCGCCGGACGCGGGGCTGCTGTTCATCGCCTGGCAGGCGGATCCGATGAAGGGGTTCGTACCGGTGCAGCGGAAGCTGGACCTCGGGGACGACCTGTCCCGGTTCCTGCGGCACGAGGCGAGCGCGCTCTTCGCGGTGCCGGGCGGCTGCGCCCCGGACGAGTACGTGGGTCAGGCACTCTTGGAAGGGTGAGCGAGGGATGACCAGCCTCGCCCCCGGCCGCCGCTGGGTATCGTGGCGGCTCTCATACGATCACAGGGAGCCACCGTGATGTCGGCCAGCCACTATGTCTACCTCGGCCCCGAGGGCACCTTCACCGAGGCCGCGCTGCGGTCCCTGCCGGAGGCTGCCACGCGCGAGCTGGTCCCGATGGTCTCGGTGCCGGCGGCGCTGGACGCCGTGCGCAGCGGCGCCGCGGCGGCCGCCCTGGTGCCCATCGAGAACTCGGTCGAGGGCGGGGTCACCGCGACCGTCGACGAGCTGGCCACCGGCGAACCGCTGATGATCTACCGCGAGGTGCTGCTGCCGATCAGCTTCGCGCTGCTGGTGCGGCCGGGCACCACGCTCGCGGACGTCAAGACGGTGACCGGGCACCCGGTGTCCCAGCCGCAGGTCCGCAACTGGCTCGCGGCGAACCTGCCGGACGCGCTGTGGGAGTCGGCGGCCTCGAACGCGGACGGCGCGCGGCTGGTGCAGGAGGGGCGCTACGACGCGGCGTTCGCGGGCGCGTTCGCGGGGCCGAAGTACGGCCTGGAGCCGCTGGTCACCGACATCCACGACGCGCAGAACGCGATGACCCGCTTCGTGCTGGCCGGGCGCCCGGCCCGGCCCGCCGCCCGGACCGGCGCGGACAAGACGTCCGTGGTGATCTGGCTCGGCGACGACCACCCGGGCGCGCTGCTGGAGCTGCTCCAGGAGTTCTCGGCGCGCGGCGTCAACATGATGCGGATCGAGTCGCGCCCGACCGGCGAGGGCATCGGCCGCTACTGCTTCTCGGTGGACTGTGAGGGGCACATCACCGACCGGCGGGTGGGGTCGGCCCTGATGGGGCTGAAGCGGATCTGCCCGAAGGTGCGCTTCCTGGGCTCGTACCCGCGTGCGGGGGTGGAGGCGGCGGACCTGGCTCCGCTGCGCGCCGGCACCTCGGACGAGGCGTTCGCGGAGGCGTCGGAGTGGCTGGCCCGCTGCCAGGACGGGCGGGGCTGAGCACGGGGCGCACGGGCGGGGCTGAGCACGGGGCGCACGGGCGGGGCTGAGCGCGGGGCGCACGGGCGGGGCTGAGCGCGGGGCGGCGGGCCCGTCAACCACGGGCCCGGGCGGCCGTCGCCAAAAGTTATCCACAGGCTCGGCTCCGCGCTGGGGACAAGTCGACAACACCAAACCGGCAATGTCGACACATCACCACAGTCACCTCATCGGCTCACAACACCGGACATTGCGCATCCGTCACCGCAATTCCATTGATCCGCTCTTTGGAGTGAGGGATTCCTCTCTCAATGCGTGTGTGAACGCGGTTCGATAGGGGAATCCATCGCCGAGCACTCGGCGGACCAAACGATCAACGCGACATCCACAGATCTCACACACAGGCTGTGGATAACTCATGGGTATCCCAACAGCCCTGTGGACAACGAACCGCCAACTCGCCCCGCACACACGGGAAGCCGGTCATCTCTTTGCCCCTTTTCGGGGAATGCGCACGCATTCCTTGACGCCGATCCCCACAGGAATTCCCAGGTTTTCCCACAGCCCTAAATGGGGGCAAAAAGGGGCACACCGGAATATCGCGTCGAGCCCCCGAGGTCACACCGGTAACCTGGGGGGGTGATTGACCTTCGCCTGCTCCGTGAGGACCCCGACCGTGTGCGCGCCTCCCAGCGTGCCCGTGGAGAAGACGTCGGCATCGTCGACGCACTCCTGGCAGCCGACGAGCGGCGCAGGTCCTCCAGCGTCCGCTTCGACGAGCTGCGCTCCGAACAGAAGTCGCTCGGCAAGCTCGTCCCCAAGGCATCCGGGGACGAGAAGGCCGAGCTGCTGAAGAAGGCGGGCGAGCTGTCCGCCGCGGTCAAGGCGGCCGACGCCGAGCAGGACGCGGCGGCCGAGGAGACCCAGACCCTGCTGCGCCAGCTGGGCAACCTCGTCCACCCGGACGTCCCCGTGGGCGGCGAGGACGACTTCACCGTCCTGGAGACGGTCGGCACCCCGCGCGACTTCGCGGCCGAGGGCATCACCCCCAAGGACCACTTGGAACTGGGCGAGCTGCTCGGCGCGATCGACACCGAGCGCGGCGCCAAGGTCTCCGGATCGCGCTTCTACTACCTCACCGGCGTCGGCGCGCTGCTGGAATTCGCCCTGGTGAACGCGGCGATGGCGCAGGCCACCGCGGCGGGCTTCACCCCGGTGCTCACCCCCGCGCTGGTCAAGCCGAAGGCCATGGAGGGCACCGGCTTCCTGGGCCAGGCCGCGGAGGACGTCTACCACCTGGACAAGGACGACCTCTACCTGGTCGGCACCTCCGAGGTCCCGCTGGCCGCGTACCACATGGACGAGATCCTGGACGCGGAGCAGCTGCCCCGGCGCTACGCGGGCTTCTCCTCCTGCTTCCGCCGCGAGGCCGGGTCGTACGGCAAGGACACCCGGGGCATCTTCCGGGTGCACCAGTTCGACAAGGTCGAGATGTTCGTCTACACGACGCCGGAGGAGGCCGAGGCCGAGCACCAGCGGCTGCTGGAGTGGGAGAAGCAGTGGCTGACCTCGCTGGAGCTGCCGTTCCGGGTGGTCGACCTGGCCTCGGGTGACCTGGGCTCGTCCGCGACGCGGAAGTTCGACTGCGAGGCGTGGATCCCGACCCAGGGGAAGTACCGCGAGCTGACCTCGACGTCCAACACCACCGAGTTCCAGTCGCGGCGGCTGTCGATCCGGATGCGCGAGGGCAAGCGGGTGCGTCCGCTGGCGACGCTGAACGGCACGCTGTGCGCGGTCACCCGGACCATCGTCGCGATCCTGGAGAACCACCAGCAGGCCGACGGTTCGGTGCGGGTGCCCGAGGTGCTGCGGCCGTTCCTGGGCGGGCGCGAGGTCCTGGCACCGGTCGCCCGGTGAGCGCCGGCGCCTTTCCGTACCGCCTGGTCGCGACGGATCTCGACGGCACCCTGCTGCGTCCCGACCACACCGTCTCGGCCCGTACCCGCACCGCGCTCGCCGCGGCCACCGAGGCCGGTGCCGCCCACATCGTCGTCACCGGGCGCACCGTGCCGGTGGCGCGGCACATACTGGACGACCTCGGTTACGAGGGGCTCGCGGTGTGCGGCCAGGGCGCGCAGCTCTACCACGCGGGCGAGCACCGGCTGCTGACCTCCGTCACGCTGGACCGCCAAGTGGCGATGCTGGCGCTGGAGAAGATCGCGGCGGAGACCGGTCCGCTGCTGCTGGCCGCGGCCCGCGACGGCCTCGACGGCCAGGTGCTGTTCGGCCCGGGGTACCGGGTCGGGCACGGGGAGATGCCGGTCACCTCCTTCAGCGACCTGGACGAGGTGTGGTCCGCGCCCATCAGCAAGCTCTACATCCAGCACGCCCAACTGGGCGATGACGCGCTCGCGGACGCCGCGCGGGCCGCCGCCGGGGGTCTGGTCGGCGTGACGATGGCGGGCGCGGGGCTCGTGGAGCTGCTGCCACTGGGGCTGACGAAGGCCACGGGCCTCTCGCTGGCCGCCCGCAGGCTGAAGGTGACGGCCGCGGACACCATCGCGTTCGGCGACATGCCCAATGACATCCCGATGTTCGGCTGGGCGAAGCACGGGGTCGCGATGGCCAACGCGCACGAGGAGTTGAAGGGCGTCGCCGACGAGATCACCGCCTCCAACGAGGAGGACGGCATCGCCGTGGTGCTGGAGCGGCTCCTCGGCTGAAGCCTCGGCGGATGACGCGTGACGGACGGGCGGCCCAGGCCCATGGCGGGCCGCCCGTCGTCATGCGGGGTCCGGCTCAGCCGAGGTTCTTCACGGCCTGGTAGTAGGTCCAGGCGGTGCCGTCGCAGGCGGTCTTCTTCGCACCGGTGTAGGCGGCGCACACCCGCTTGAGGTCCTCGTAGAAGGCGCTGTCGATACGGGCCTTGTTGGCGTCGAAGATGCCGAGTGCCTTGTGGTTGCGGTACCCGAAGTCATGGCGGGCGCACGAGGTCTGGAAGGGGAAGCCGAAGGGGTTGTCGGGCGAGGTGCTGCAATAGTCGGTGGACCAGTCGAAGGCGTACGCGGCCCACGCGGCCTGGTTGTTGCGGGCGGCGAGCCAGGCGTTGTAGCTGGCGGCACTGGTCTGGGTCCAGTTCGCGAGCACTTGCGCCTTGTCGGCGGGGACGGCTTGGGCGGGGGCGGCCAGGGCGACGGTGGCGGCTGCGGTGACGGCGGTGGCGGCAAGACTCGTGGCAAGACGACGCATGACGGTTCCCTCCGTTGAGTTGTGACGGCACCTCAAACCGCCCGCGTGCGGTGCGGGTTACGGGACGGTGTGAGGTGGCGCACACCCAGAGTTCGGCAGGTTCCTGACAAGCGTCAAGATCTGGACAGGCGTATGCATGAACAGAGTTCAACCAGCGGGGATTCGGAGGTTCCTCCAAGGAGGAGGGGAAAACGGCCAGTTCATGCAGGCAGTTCGGACGGCCGGTTCAGACGACGGTTCAGGCGGCCGGTTCAGTCGACCGGTTCAGGAAGGAAAGCGCGACGGGTCGTGCGGCGTCGGGGGCAGCGGCCCCGGCCCCTTGATCCGGCGGATGACCGGCGAGGTCTCCATGTGCCGCACGGCGGACAGCGCGGCGATCCGCGTCGTCAGATAGGTGTACAGCGCGGGGACGTCCTCGCACACCACCGTCGCCATCAGGTTGTTGGGCCCGGTGGTCGCGCACGCGAACGCGATCTCGGCGTGGTCCGCTAGCGCCTGACCCGTGGCGGCCAGATCGGACGGCGACACCGACAGCCAGAGCACGGTCGCCATGTTGAGTCCGAAGATTCGCTGGCGCTGATCGACGTCGAAGTACAGCGTGCCGTCTGCGCGCAGCGCGGCGAGCCGACGGCGCACCGTCGACTGCGACCAGCCGGTGGCGGCGGCGAGTTCGGCCAACGGCGCCCGTCCGTCGCGCGCGAGGACCGCCAGCAGCTTCCGGTCCTCGGCGGTCAGGGGCCCGGCGGAACCCGCGGACCCCTCGGAACCGGCTGAACGGTCCGACTCGGGCACGGCGAGCCGTGCCACCTGATCGGGGCTCAGCACACCGGACTTGTTCACCAGACCCAGCGGACCGCCGAAGAACTGATGCAGGACACAGCGCGCGCTCACCCCCACCACCCGGGGCGTATGGGGCAGTTTGCGCAGCAGCAGCGCATCGCTGTCCTGGCCGGACGCCGCCCGCGTCGTCGCGACGACCTCGGTGCCGTCGGACAGCACATGCACCCAGGAGGTGTCGGTGCGGCGGGCCAGCGCCTCGGCGACCGGCACCGCGGCGTCCGGCAGGCACTGCACCCGCACCATCCACACCACCTCGCCGACCGCCGCCGGGTCGGTGAGGCCCAGCACCCGGACCGCCCCCGTCGTCCGCAGCCGGGTGTAGCGACGGGCCACGGTCTGGTCGGAGACGCCGAGCACCTCGGCGATGCGGCTGAAGGGGGCGCGGCCGTCGAGCTGGAGGGCGTGCACCAGTGCCCGGTCCAGCTCGTCGTACGCGTCGGATTTCACCGCTCAAAGCTAACCGGCGTCGATTTATGCCACCAGGCCCGGTTCCGGCTGGAGGTGAAACCGGTGCGGTGGCGACCGTGAGGGCCACGGGGCAGCGGCGTCGGGCCGGCCCCCTGGTGCCTCTCGGAGATTCCCCATGCGCAGCACATGGTGGCCACTGGCCGCCATCACACTCGGCAACTTCATGCTGCTGATAGACGTGACCATCGTGAACACCGCGCTGCCCCAGGTGGCGCACGGACTGGACGCGTCCTTCACCTCCCTCCAGTGGGTGATGGACATCTACGCGCTGGCGCTCGCCGCGCTGCTCATGGTGGCCGGGTCGGCGGCGGACCTCTTCGGCCGTCGGCGGCTGTATCTGCTCGGCCTCACCGTCTTCGCGCTCTCCTCGCTGATCTGCGGGCTCGCCCCCGACGCCGGGGTGCTGATCGCCGCCCGCGCGGTCCAGGGCATCGGGGCGGCGGCCATGTTCGCCACCAACACCCCGCTGCTGATGGCCACCTACTCCGGGCGCGCCCGCGGCGTCGCCTTCGGGGTGTGGGGCGGTACGAGCGGGGCGGCCGCGGCGGTCGGCCCGGTGCTGGGCGGGGTGCTCACCGAGTACGTCGACTGGCGGGCCATCTTCCTGGTCAACCTGCCGCTGACGGCGATCGCGGTGTGGATCACGCTCCGTACGGTCGGCGAATCGCGCGGTGCTCCGGGAGCGCGCATCGACTGGCCGGGCGCCGTCTCCTTCACCGTGTGCGCCGGTGCGCTGACGTACGGGCTGATGCGGGGCGGCGAGGAGGGCTGGTCCGACACCCGAGCGGTCGTCGCCCTCACCGGTGCCGCGCTCGCGCTGATCGTCTTCATCGTGGTGGAGCGCGGCGCCCGACAGCCCCTGCTCGACCTGCGGCTGCTGCGCCGCCCGTCCTTCGCGGTGCTGATGGCGGCGGCCCTGCTGCTCCAGGCGGCGGCCTTCCCCTACCTCACCTACGCCGGGCTGTGGCTCCAGTCCGTGCTCGACATGAGCCCGGTACGGGCGGGGCTCGCGGTGACACCCATGGCGGGCGTCGCCCTGGTCGTCGGCGCGGCGGGCGGGCGCCTGCTGGAGAAGGTCGCGCCGGGGCGCACGCTCGGCGGCGGACTGCTGCTCGTGGGCGCGGGCGCGCTCGTCAACGCCACGCTGGTGGACGCCTCTTCGCACTGGGCGGCCCTCGCCCCGGGCCTGGCGCTGTCGGGCCTCGGCATCGGCCTCGCCATGCCCGTCCTGGTCTCGGCGGCCCTCGGCGCCGCCCCGCCGGAGCGGGCGGGCATGGCCAGCGGCGCGGTGAACACCTTCCGCCAGCTGGGATACGCGCTCGGCATCGCGGTCCTGGGCACGGTCTTCTCGGCCCGGGTACGGGACGCGGTCAGCGACAGCGGCGCCATCCCGCCCCAGTCCTCCGGCCGGGCGGCCGACGCGATCACCGGCGGCCACGCCGACGCCGTCATCGCCGCCGCCCCACCGGACCACGCAGCCGCGGCCCGCACGCTGGTCCACGAGTCGTTCGCCGTCGGCCTCGACCGGATCTTTGTGATCTCCGGCATCACGGCCCTGGCGGCGGGCCTCCTCGTCCTCGCCGTCGTCCGCGGCCGCCCGAAGCCCCCGGCACCGGAGCGACAGCCCGGCCCGTCCCCGACCGAGCCGGTCGCGGCGTAGTCGGTAGGCGCCTGATCGGCCGGCCGGCGCCCGCTCGTGGGGGCCGGCCGGCCTGGCGCGGTCGCGGACGGAGAGTTAGATGGCATAGGCAACTATGTTGTAGGATGACTGGGCAACCGGTTGAGTCGTAGGAAAGCAACGGAGACAGGGAGCCCCAGGACATGGCCTTGCGTGCCGCCGGGCGGCAGTCGCTCGTCGACACCGTCGTGGAGCAGCTGCGTGCGCAGCTCGCCGAGGGCGAGTGGAGGGTCGGCGATCGCGTTCCGACCGAGCACGCGCTCGCCGAGCAGCTCCAGGTCGGCCGGAACACGGTCCGTGAGGCGGTTCGGGTCCTCGTGCATGCCGGAATGCTCCAGTCCAGGCAGGGCGAGGGCACCTTCGTGCTCTCCACCACCGACCCGGCCGAGGTCATGCGGGACGTACGGCGCGCCGGGATCCGGGACGTACTGGAGCTGCGCATCGCGCTGGAGGCCGAGGGCGCCCGGCTTGCCGCGCTCCGGCATGGGCCCGATGACCTGGAGCGGATGCGCGCGGCGCTGGCCTCGCAGGCGGCCCTGGAGGACGCCGAGGGGCAGCCGGAGTCCGGCAGCCATGAGCTGTACGCGGCGCATGACGTCGCGTTCCACACCGCCGTGGTCGACGCCGCGCACAACGCCGCGCTGAGCGCCACGTACGGCTGGTTCAGCAGCTCGGTGCGCGAGGCGCTGGTGGCGTCGCTCGGCGACCGCGAGATGCCGCGCATCGTGCCCGGCGACCACCACGCCCTCATCGACGCCATCGCGTCGGGCGACCCCGTGGCGGCCGAGGACGCGGCGCGGGCCCTGCTGGAGACGCCGAAGCGCGCCGTCGAGACGTTGCTCGACGCGGGCTGACCCACCCCCACCCCCTGTACCACCGAACGGAGTTCTCCTTGTCACGCCCGCACACCCCCGGCCCCGAAGCCGAGGCCGAGCCGCTGCTCGTCGACGCCGAAACGGATCTGCGGCCGACGCCGGAGGTGACCGCCGCCCGGCGTACGCTGCGCGCCCACCCGGCCCTCGTCCTGGTCGGCATCGTGCTGGCGTCCCTCAACATGCGTGCCTCGCTCGCCGGGGTCTCCCCGCTGCTGGGCGAGATCAGCGGCGACTTCGGGCTGAGCGCGACCATGGGCAGCCTGGTGACGACCATTCCGCTGATCTTCATGGGGCTGGCCTCGCCGCTCGCGCCGCGGCTGGCCCGGCGCTGGGGCACCGAGACGGTGCTGCTGGCGGCGCTGGTGCTGCTGGGCGCCGGGGTCCTGCTGCGCGTCGCACCGCCGCTGGTCGCGCTGTTCACCGGCTGTGCCCTGGTCGGCAGCGGGATCGCGCTGCTCAACGTGCTGATGCCGGGCCTGATCAAGCGGGACTTCCCGGACCGTGCGGCGGCGATGACCGCCCTCTACACGACCGCGATGATCGCCGGAGCGACCACCTCCGCCGCGGCCGCCGTCCCGCTGGAGAACGCGCTCGGCGGCTGGCGCGGCTCGCTCGCCTCCTGGTCGCTGCTGGCCGGGGTCGCGGCGCTGCTGTGGATCCCGCAGGCGGTGCTCGCCCGGCGCGGTACGCACCCCGGCCGGGCCGCGGCGACGCCGGTCCGGACGGGGAACAGGACCGGGGACGGCAAGGGGAGCGGGGACGGCCGGGCGCTGTCCCGTTCGCCGCTGGCCTGGCAGGTGACGCTGTTCATGGGGCTCCAGTCGCTGATCGCGTACGTCACCATCGCCTGGATGCCGACGATCCTCACCGACCACGGCATGGCCAAGGCCACCGCCGGCCTGGTCTTCGCCTTCAGCACGCTGGTGCAGATGGCCGGTTCGTTCGTGGTGCCGCTGCTGGCCGGGCGGATGCGCTCGCAGCGGCTGCTCGCGGTCGCGGTGGCCGGGCTGATGGCGTCCGGGATCGCCGGACTGCTGGTGGCGCCGGTGCCCGGGGCCTGGGCGTGGGCGACGCTGATCGGTGTGGGACAGGGCGGTTCGGTGGGGCTCGCGCTCACCATGATGGTGCTGCGGACCGGCGATGCCCACACCTCGGCGCGGCTGTCGGGGATGGCGCAGACCTGGGGTTATCTGCTGGCCGCTGCGGGCCCGCTGGCGCTCGGCGCGGTGCACCAGGCCACCGGCGGCTGGACGCTGCCGATCGTGCTGATGCTCGCGGTGTGCGCGGCGCTGGCGCTGCTGGGCCTGGGTGCCGGGCGCGACCGCAAGATCGCGGCCTGACGCCGGCCCAACGGCGCCGCCGCGTCCCCGCGTTCACAGCTCATCCGCAGGCGGCGCAGGGGAACCGGACAACTCCGGCCGTCACGCTCGCTGTCATCGGGTAACGGCGAGGATCGGAGGACGAGATGAACGGCAGGGACGTGACAGGAACGCGGTCGTGGCGGCGGATGCTGCGGGCGCCGTGGATCGTGGCCGGTGCGGTCGCGACCGTACTGCTCGGCTCGTCCGCGTCCGTGGCCTCGGCCCTCGACCAGGCCAATGCCGCCCCCGGACACACCGTGGCGGCGGTCGTCACGCCGACCGCCGCCACGGGGGATACCGGCCGCTTCGTCAACCGCTGGCGGCCGTAGGTGCCTTGAGGACGCTCACTCCTCCCCGGCGAGGGTCAGGGAGCGCATCTTGTGTCCCGCGTACCAGGTGGCGGCGCCGGTCACGACGATCAGCAGGATCACACCGGTCGTGAGGCCCACGTCCGAGGTGACCGTCTCGTCCGTGATCTTCTGGGCGATCGCCAGCGACCACTGCTGGACGCTGAGGGTCTTGGCCCCGGCCACCAGACTGCCGAAGAAGGTTTCCCAGACCAGGGCGTAGACCAGGCCGAACACCACCGCGTGCCGGGTGATGGTGCCCAGCAGCAGGAATATGGCGCTGTAGGCGATGGACGCCACGGCGGCGGCCACGGCGTAGCCGACCGCCATGTTGTGCGCGTTGCCGTTGAGGATGAAGCCCGCCAGCAGCGTGGGCACGGCGGCGAAGGCGACCGTGACACCGATCGCGACGATCAGCTTGGTGACGATGATCGTGGGCCGCTTCACGGGCTTGGCCAGCAGATAGATGACCGAGCCGTCGTCGATCTCCGGGCCGATCGCCCCGGTCCCGGCGATCACGCCGATCAGCGGAACCATGGTGGCGATCGCGAAGCCGCCCAGCAGGGAGTTGGCGGTGGCGTCGTCGACGCCGGTCAGCAGCCGTACGGCGAGCGAGATGACCACCAGCAGCGCGGGCAGCAGGAAGAGGATCATCGCGCGGCGGCGGCCGAGCAGGGCCCGGTAGGTGAGCCGGGCGACGGTGGGATGGTAGAGCGCGGACATCGCAGGGGCTCCTTTCAGGCCGCGACGAGGTAGGAGAACACGCTCTCCAGGGACTCGTCGGAGGGCGAGACCGTGAGGAGCCGGATGCCCTGTTCACGGGCCACGCGGGGCAGCAGTTCGGTGAAGCGCGTGAAGTCGACGGCCTGGATGTGCAGTCCGCCGTCGGCGCCGTCGCTCGCGTCCACCTGGATGCCGGTGGTCGACGGGTCGGCGATGAGGGCGGCGGCGAGCGCGCGGTCGTCGCTGGACCGTACGAGATAGCGGTGCGGACGGTCCGTCATCAGCCGTCGGATCTTGCGGAAGTCGCCGGAGGCGGCGTGCCGTCCCGCGACGATCACCTCGATGTGCGCGGCCAGTTGCTCGACCTCCTCCAGGATGTGCGAGGAGAACAGCACCGTACGGCCCTCCGCGCCCATCCGCCGCAGCAGTTCCATCAGCTGCATCCGCTGGCGCGGGTCCATGCCGTTGAACGGCTCGTCGAGGAGCAGCACCGACGGCTCGTGGACCAGGGCGGAGGCCATCTTCACGCGCTGCCGCATGCCCTTGCTGTACGTGGAGATCTTGCGCGACCCGGCGTAGTCCATCTCGACGGTGTCGAGCGCCTTGCGGGCGGCGGCGCGGGGGTCGGGCAGCCCGTGCAGCTCGGCGTTGGCGATGACGAACTCGCGGCCGGTGAGGAAGTCGTACATCCCCTCGCGCTCGGGGACGATGCCGATGTGGCGGTACGCCTGCTCGTTGCGCCAGATCGCGGCGCCGTCGAGGGTGACGCTCCCGGTGGAGGGGGCCAGGAAGCCGCCCATCATGTTGATGAGGGTGGACTTGCCCGCGCCGTTGGGGCCGAGGAGCCCGGTGACCCCGGGGCCGATGGTCATGGTCACGTCGTTGACGGCCACGACGTTCCCGAACCAGCGCGAGACGTTGTCGATGGCGATCGTGGTCACAGCCCGACCTTTCGGTAGCGGCGCATGAGCAGCCCGAACGAGCCGACGATCAGGCCGAGGAGGACGAGGACGTAGACGGCGCCGGGCCCGGCACCCGGGCCGAAGCCGCCGGGGAACGAGGAGTCGGCGCCGAGGAACGCCGTCTGCACCCCGTCGATGATCGTGATCGGCGAGAACAGCCCGAGCCAGCGCACCACGCCGGTGGAGTCCTGCTCGAACGCGATGGCCTGGACGGTGGACACCGCGCCGTAGGAGATGGTCAGGACGGCGATGACGGCGGCGACGCCGAAGCCGCGCCGCGGGGTGACCGCGGCGATGACCAGACTGATGCCGGCGAAGAGGAGCGAGAGCAGACCCACGGAGACCAGTCCTTGCGCGAAGCCCTTCGTCTGGTCGGCGAAGTCGAGCTTGGCGAGCAGGGCCCCGGCGTACAGGATCACCAGGGGTGCGGCGGTGATCAGGAAGAGGGCGGAGGCCATGGCGCCGAACTTGGCCACCACGTAGTCCACCGTTTCGATGGGACGCGAGAAGTAGAGCGGGATCGTCTTGAACCGCAGATCGCGGGAGACGGCCTGCGGCGCCTGGGCGGCGATGTAGAGGCCGATGACCGCCTGAAGCATGATCGCGTAACGGGTGTACTCGACCGGGAGCTTCTTGAGGTCCGTGGCGATGGCGACCGAGACGATGATCGCCGCGGGCACGCACATGACGGCGAACAGCAGCATCGGCGCGACCTTGGACTTCGCCGAGCGACCGAGGCCGTAGGCGCCGCGCAGGCTCTGGGCGAAGAGCGAGCGGCGGGCGTAGGCCCGGCCGAGCCGGGGGCCCTCGTAGTGGCGGTAGCCGATGTTGTGAATGACGTCGGCGCGCTGTTGCTGGGGCACGGTCTCAGACGGCATCGACGGCACCTCCGTTTCCGTTGCCTTCGCTGTCGCTTTCGCTGTCGGAGCTGAAGATCTCCGCGATGCGGTGGCGGCGCTGTTCCATGCGGACCAGGCCGAGGCCGAGACCGGCGATGGCGTCCCGGACCGTGTCGTACGTCTCCTCGCCCGCGACGTCCACGAGCAGTAGGTGGTCGGAGGCGGGCGCCCCGTCCGCGCCGCGGCGCGCGGGCGAGGCGGTGAGCCCGGCCCGGTCGAGTGCGGCGCGCAGCGCGGCGGTGCCGTCCGGGTGCTCGTCGGTGTCGGTGACCTCGACCGCGAGGGAGGCCGTCACCTGAGTGAAGTCGCTGGTGGAGCTGGAGCGCAGCAGCTTGCCGCCGTCGATGACCACCACGTGGTCGCAGGTGCGCTCCAGTTCGCCGAGCAGATGCGAGGTGACCAGGACCGAGATGCCGAAGTCGGTGTGGATACGGCGGATCAGGCCGAGCATGTCGTCGCGGCCGACCGGGTCGAGGCCGTTCGTCGGCTCGTCCAGCAGGACCAGCTTCGGGTCGTGCACCAGCGCCTGGGCGAGCTTGACGCGCTGCTTCATGCCGGTCGAGTAGCCGCCGATGGGGCGATATCGCTCCTCGTACAGACCGACGTGGCGCAGCGTGTCGGCGGTGCGCTCGCGGGCGGCGGACGGCGGCAGCCCGGACATGCGCGCCATGTGGACGACGAACTCCGTCGCCGACACGTCGGGCGGCAGGCAGTCGTGCTCGGGCATGTAGCCCACGCTCTCGCGGATGGCACTGCCCTCGGTGGCCACGTCGAGGCCGAGGACGGCGGCGCGGCCCTCACTGGCGGGGGACAGCCCGAGCAGGATCTTGATCAGAGTCGACTTGCCGGCGCCGTTGGCACCCACCAGGCCGGTAACGCCCGGTGTGATGTCGACGGACAGCCGGTCGAGTGCGGTGACCCTGGGGAACCGCTTGCTCAGGCTTTCGGTGGCGATCACAGTCACGTGTTCGACGGTAGTGGTGTGAGCCACAGCCCACGTCACCCCAGACGGCTGGATTTCCCTACTCCTCGGGTCTGACACGCCCGTAGGGGGAAGGCCGACCCTGGGACGGAGGAGACCCCGTCTCCGGAAGGGGAGGACGCCATGACGGACGGCGTGACGGACGGCACGAGGGGCGGGATCGCGGGAGCGGCCGAGCGCACGGTCCATACGGACGGCGTGGAGCTGTGCGTCGCCGAACTGGGCGACCCGGCGCGGCCCACGGTGGTGCTGCTGCACGGCTATCCGGACAGCAAGGAGGTGTGGGCCGCGGTCGCGTCCGGGCTCGCCGCGCGCTGGGGCTTCCATGTCGTCCTGTACGACGTCCGCGGCTGCGGCCGCTCGACGGCCCCGGCGCCGCTGCGCGGCGGCTTCACCCTGGAGAAGCTGACCGATGACTTCCTGGCGGTGGCCGACGCCGTCAGCCCGGACCGGCCGGTGCATCTCGTCGGCCATGACTGGGGGTCGGTGCAGGGGTGGGAGTTCGTCAGCGTGGGGCTCACCGAGGGGCGGATCGCCTCGTTCACCTCGCTGTCCGGCCCGTCGCTCGACCACTTCGGGCACTGGGTCAGAAGGCGGCTGACCCGGCCGACCCCGCGCCGGGCCGCCCAGCTGCTCGGCCAGTCCGCCCGGTCCTGGTACGTGACCGCGCTGCACCTGCCCAAGATCCCCGAGGCGCTGTGGCGTGGCTGGCTCGGCAGGCACTGGCCCCGGCTGCTGGAGCGCATGGAGCGGGTGCCGAGCGACGGCTATCCGACCGCGTCGCTGCCGGATGACGCCGCCCACGGCGCCTGGCTGTACCGCGACAACATCCGGAAGCGGTTCCTCCGGCCCCGCAGCGCCCCGTACGCCCATGCCCCGGTCCAGCTGATCGTCCCCACCCGGGACCCGTTCCTGTCGGTGCGGCTGTACGACGAGCTGGAGACCTGGGTGCCCCGGCTGACCCGGCACACCCTGGCCGCCCGGCACGGAATGCCGCGCTCCCGCCCCGGTCAGCTCACCGCGTGGATCGGCGAGTTCGTCACCTCGGTCGAGGAGGGCGCGTCGGTCGAGGAGGGCGCGTCGGTCGAGGCGGAAACGGGGCCGCCGGGCGGGGTCACGCCCGGGCGGCGTCCGGGGCGAGACGGGCCCGGGCGCGCTCCGGGTAGCGGGCGGTGAACAGGGCGGGCAGGACGAACCCGGCGGCCTGCACCGCCAGCGGCACCCAGCTGTCCAGACCGGCGGCCACCGAGGCGGCCAGCGCCGCGGCGGTCAGGGTGAAGGCGACCGCCCAGACCGAGGAGATCACCACGTTGATCCGCCGGAACACCGCGGTGTGCCACACCTCGCGCGGCGCCTGCCGCCGGGCGATACCGGTGGTGAAGGGGTGTCCGATCACGAGCGTCGCCCAGGCGGTGACGGCCAGCCAGCCCATCGCCAGCCCTCCGCCGTAGTCCTTGAGGCCGCTGTCGGGGCGGGCGAAGGCCCAGGCGGTGAGCGCCGCGAAGAACAGCACCGTGCTGGCGTCCAGGATCAGGGCGTCCGCGGCCACCCCCTCCCTGCGGCACTGGATCAGCAGCCAGCCGCCCAGCACCAGCCCGGCCAGCGCGCCCCACTGCCAGCCCAGCATCGCCACGACGGAGAAGGCGATCCATGGGGCGAAGCCACGCAGGTAACCCATGTCCGCTCCCCCTCGATCGCTCGGTCCCGGTGAGCACGCCGCCGTGCGGCTGTAAGCGCGCGTGCCCGCGACCAGCACGAAAAAACCCACGTCGTGGGCCCGCCGCAGGAGCCGCCCTTGAGCCACTCGCCCGCGCCGAGTTGGAGCACGTCGTCGCCGAGGGGCTACGGAAGCGTCAGGTGTGGAGCCCGGGCGCGCCCCACACCGGGAACCACCGGCTCAGGTCCTGCTCGATCCGCAGATCGTCCCCGAGCAGCGCCCGCACCTGGAGTTCCAGCGCGTTGTCCCGCTTCTCGGCGGCGCCCGGCAGCGGTGCGAAGGGGTAGAACGTACCGCGCTTGTACAGATAGACGAGCGCGAGCGAACGCCCCGCCGCCTCGTGGAACCCGAGCAGCGAGCACAGCAGCTGCGGGCCGAACCCCCCGTCCTGGAGCAGCGTGTTGACCGCGTGCAGGTCGTTCACCAGGGCCGCCACGTCGTCCGGCGGCTGCCGGGCAAGCAGCCAGGTGTAGCCGTATCCGTCCTGGCTGAACTCCACCGGCACCCCGCCCCGGTCGGTGTCGGCGTCCAGCAGTTCCCGTACGTCGCTCTGGAGGCGGCCGAAGGCGCCGCCCTCGACGCTGGCGAAGCAGACCGACCCGAGCCCCGTCGGGGTGAACCCGGCCCCCGCCTCCAGGGTGACCGCGGCCGACGGCAGCCCGAAGAGCTGGTCGAGGTCGGGCCGTACGGGCTTGCTGCGGCCGAGGATGACGTCGAGGAGTCCCATGCGCCCTCAGCCCCTCCCCGGCCGGCCCAGCTGGGCGGAGATGCGCCCGAGCTGCCCGAGCCGCTGCTCCAGCGTCGGGTGGGAGGACAGCAGGCGGCTGAAGCTCTGCCCGGAGAGCGCGGGGGCGAAGAAGAAGGCGTTGAACGGCTCGGCCTTGCGCAGATCGCGGGTCGGGATGCGGGCCATCTGCCCGGTCACCTTGGTGAGGGCGGCGGCGAGCGCCGAGGGACGGCCGGTCAGCAGGGCACCGGCCCGGTCGGCGGACAGCTCGCGGTAGCGGGACAGCAGCCGGGTCAGCAGAAAGCTGATCGCGTACACCACGGCGCTGACCAGCGGAATCAGCAGGACCGCGATGCCCACGTTGTTGTTGCGGCTGCCGCGGGACAGCCCGCCCCACAGGGCGGCCCGGGTCATGATGCCCGCCAGCACGCCGAGGAACGAGGCGATGGTCATGACCGCCACGTCGCGGTGCGCGACATGGGACAGCTCATGGGCGAGGACGCCCTCCAGCTCGTCCGGTTCCAGCCGCCGCAGGAGCCCCGTCGTCGCGCACACCAGCGCGTTCTTCTGGCTGCGGCCGGTCGCGAACGCGTTCGGCACATCGCTGTCGGCGATCGCCACCCGCGGCTTCGGCATGTCGGCCAGCGCGCACAGCCGGTCCACCACGCCGTGCAGCTCGGGCGCCTGCTGCGGGGTGACCTCCCGGGCGCCCATGCTGAACGCCGCGATCTTGTCGCTGAACCAGAACTGCGCGATGAACAGCCCGCCCGCGATGAGCAGGATCAGCGGCCAGGCACCGCGTAGCAGCGCGATCAGCACACCGACGAAGACCACGTAGAGCAGGCCGATGAGGAACATGGTCACGACCATGCGGGTGGTCAGCCCACGGTCGGGGACGTAGCGGGTATGCGGCATGGGTGCCTCCACAGTCACTGCGGCAGCGGGAGCCTCTCTACCCGATTCTGCTCCTCATTCCGGCCTTCGCGGCATCTGCGGCGCATACGACATAACGGAACGCGGTGTCCCCCGCGGCCTCGGAGCGCGGTTCAGAGGTCCGCGACCCGCTCGGCGCCCTCCGTGGCGATCTTCTCGAAGACCGCGGGGTCGGCCTCGAAGACCGAGCCGGCGATCGGCCAGTGCAGCACGATCTCGTCGATGCCCAGCCGCGCGTGCTCGCCCGCGAAGTCGACGAAGGCATCCACCGAGCTGAGCGGACGGGTCCCGTCCGGGGTGAAGCCGGTGAGCAGGATCTTGTCCGGCTCGTCCGCCCGCCCGGCGTCGGCGCAGGCCTTGCCGAGCCGCTCGACCTGGCGGCCGATGGCGGCCAGCGAATCGGCGGGCGTCCCCGTCTCGAAGAGCTTCGGATCGCCCGTGGTCACCCACGCCTGCCCGTACCGCGCCGCGAGCCGCATCCCGCGCGGGCCGGTGGCCGCGACCGCGAACGGCAGCCGGGGGCGCTGCACACAGCCGGGGATGTTCCGCACCTCGCGCGCGCTGTAGTGCTCGCCCTCGTAACTCACCACGTCGTGCGTCAGCAGCCGGTCGAGCAGCTCGACGAACTCGCCGAACCGGTCCGCCCGCTCCCGCGGCGTCCACGCCTCCTCCGCGCCGCGCAGCAGCGCCGTCGCGTCGAAGCCGGACCCTCCCGCGCCGATGCCGAGCGTGACACGCCCGCCGGAGATGTCGTCCAGCGAGATCAGCTCCTTGGCGAGCGTCACCGGGTGCCGGAAGTTGGGGGAGGTGACCAGCGTGCCCAGCCGCAGCCGGGAGGTCGCCGCAGCGGCCGCCGTCAGCGTCGGCACCGCCCCGAACCAGGGCCCGTCACGGAAGCTGCGCCAGGACAGGTGGTCGTAGGTGTACGCCGCGTGGAAACCCAGCTCCTCGGCGCGCTGCCATAGCTCCCTGCCGCCGTCGGCCCAGCGGTGGACGGGCAGGATCACGGTGCTCACTCGCATGGCGTCGAGCCTAAGCGCTGCATCTGACAGCCGCGCCCTCCGGCCGCCGCGGTGGGAGCGGACCCCGGTCGAGCGCCCTTCCCTCACCGATGAGCGGCCCATACGGGAGGATGGTGGCCGTGACCCCAGCCATCGAGCAGCCCGAGAACCCGGCCCCTGACCGTTCCGCCTCCGCCACACCCCGCCCCCGGCTGATCGCCACCGACCTCGACGGCACCCTGCTGCGGGACGACAAGACGGTCTCGGACCGCACCGTCGAGGCCCTCGCCGCGGCCGAGCGGGCGGGCATCGAGGTGTTCTTCGTCACCGGCCGCCCGGCCCGCTGGATGGACGTCGTCAGCGCCCATGTCCACGGACACGGCCTGGCGATCTGCGCGAACGGCGCCGCCGTGGTCGACCTGCACCAGGGCGGGCTGCTGGTCGAGGTCCGCCCGCTGGCCGCCGGCCCGGCGCTGGCCGTCGTGGAGGCGCTGCGCCGGGCCGCCCCCGGCACGTCCTTCGCGGTCGAGCGCAGCGGCGGCATCTTCTACGAGCCGGAGTACCCGCCCTTCCACCTCGACCCGGGCGCGATCATCGCCCCCGCCGAGAAGCTGCTCGACGACGGCTTCCCGCACGCCGACGCCCCCGTCCTCAAACTGCTCGCCCACCACAAGGAGCTGGCTCCGGACGCCTTCCTCCAACTGGCCCGCACCGTCGCGGGCGAGCACGGCGCCTTCACCCGCTCCAGCCCGTCCGCCCTGCTGGAGGTCAGCGGGCCGGGGGTCAGCAAGGCGTCCACGCTGGCCCGGTGCTGCGCCGAGCGCGGCATCGCCGCGGAGGAGGTCGTGGCGTTCGGCGACATGCCCAACGACCTGGAGATGCTGACCTGGGCGGGCACCTCGTACGCCATGGCCAACGCCCACCCGGACGTGCTCGCCGCGACCACGCACCGCACCGGCGCCAACACCGAGGACGGCGTCGCCGCCGTCATCGAGCGGATCCTGGCGCGGTGAGAACGACACCGCCCCCGGCCGCACGGCCGGGGGCGGACTCGCCTGACCCGGTTTACCAGAAGAAGACCAGGTAGCCGTTGCCACCGGCGGTGCCGGGAGCACCGGGACCACCGGGGGTGGTGCCGCCGGTGCCGCCGGTGCCGCCGTCGCCGCCCACGCTGCTGTTGGTCGGGGGAAGCCCCACGATGCCGTCGACGGCGTCCCCGCCCTCACCGCCCGTGGCGCCGCTCTCACCGTCCTCACCGGTGCGGTTCACCGCGTAGAGGCTGTTGCAGGCGCCGGTGCCACCGGCGCCGCCGGCGCCCGGGGTGCCCACGGCAGCCGTACCGCCGCCACCGCCCGTGCCGCCGATGCCGCCGCCCGCGATGAGCTGGGTGCCGCTGAGGGAGGCCACGGTGGTCGCGGAACCGGTACCACCGGTACCGCCCGCGCCGCCGGGGTTGCCACCCGCGGGGCCACCGGGCCCTGCGGTACCGGCGGTGCCGCCGGTACCCAGGTCCACCGTGTAGATGGCGAACGGCGTGACGGGGAGGACGCACCAGGTGAAGCCGCCGGCTCCACCACCGCCACCCGTGCCGCCGGCGCCGGCCAGCGTCGCGCTGGCGCCGCCGCCACCGCCGCCGCCACCGCCGCCCGCGCCCCAGGCCTGGACGTGCACCGAGGTGACCCCCGGAGGCGCCGTGAAGGTGCCGTCCGCGGTGAACTCCTGCACCCCGTGGATGACGGACGGCGGCCTCGGCGGCAGGGGGTGACCGCCTCCGGTCATCGTGGTGTCATCCGCCTGGGCGGGCGCCATGGTCAGCAGCTGGCTGGAGATGGCAGCCGCGGTCGCGACAGAGGCGAAGAAGACCCGGCGGCGCGTCCGGGATCGCTGAGGAGTAGGGCTCTGGCTGTTCACGTCATGACTTCCTTCCCCGCGGAGCTGTCGCGGAGTGTGCAGGGATACGAAGGACCGAGACGGCCCGCGAGGCTCATCCCACCCGCGGGTTCGGCGCCGCGCATTCTGACGGGCCGATAATGGGACCGCGTAGGTGAGGACTTGGGCCGCCCGGGCGACGTACGCCCCTAGGGGGTGTCTTGTCGATCAGGCCGGATCAGCGAGCGGCGTCTGGTGCGGTAGCTCGCAAGCCGCGTGAGGAGAGCGCAGCGGCGCTGCGCGCGACGAGCGCGGGGCCGCGAGGTGCCGTGCCAAGCGCCGCGAGCCCGGCATGATCGGCACGACACCCCCTACAACGGCACCTGCCACACCACCGTCGTACCGCCCCGGCCCGGCTCTTCCCCCGGCCCGTTCTCCACCCCGTCCTCCGCGCCGAGGCCCGGCCCGTAGGTGCTCGACCCGCCCAGCGCCTCCGCCCGCCGGGCCAGGTTCGCGAGCCCGCTGCGCCGCCCGCCCGCGGGAACGCCCACCCCGTCGTCCGCGACCGTCAGCCGCACCGCCGGACGTCCGTCGTCGAGCCGCGCCGTCACGTCCACGACCACCTCGATACGCGCCGCCCGGGCATGCCTGAACGCGTTGGACAACGCCTCGCGCAGAGCCGCGATGAGGCTGTTTCCGGCCGGTTCGCCGACCCGGCTGTCGACCGGGCCGATAAAGCTGAGCGACGGCTGGAAGCCGAGCGGCACCGCGGCCGCCCCGACCTCCCTCAGCACCCGGGTGCGCAGCCCCGACGGTGCCACCTCCGGGCCCTGCTGGAGCGCGAAGATCGTCGTCCGTATCTCCCGGATGGTGGCGCCCAGTTCATCGGCGGCCCGCTCGACCTGCTCCGCCACCTCCGGCGCCTCGGCGTGCCGCAGCGCGCTCTCCAGCAGCATCCCCGTCGCGAACAGCCGCTGGATGACCAGGTCGTGCAGATCGCGGGCGATCCGGTCCCGCTCCTCCAGCACCGCCAGGCGCTCCCGGTCGCGCTGCGCCTCGGCGAGCACGAGCGCGACCGCGGCCTGCGCCGCGAATTGGAGGGCGAGCCTGCGCTCGGTCGCGGTGAAGGGCCGGGCGCCGGGGGCGCGCGGGGTGGCCAGCACGCCCAGCACCCGGTCGCCGCCGCTCAGCGGCAGCATCATGCTCGGCCCGTAACGGCCCAGGACCCCTGCGGTCAACCGGGGTTCGGCGGCCGGGTCGTCGACGAAGACCGGCTCCCCGGCCAGCAGCCGCGGCACGGCCGGAGATCCGGCCGGGACGACCGTGCCGAGCAGCGCGGCGCCCTCCGGAGGGTGCGCGGCGTCCACCGCCACGATCTCCAGCCCGCCGCCCTCCTCCGGCACCAGCACGAAGCCCGCCGCCGAACCGGCCAGCTGACGAGCCTTCTCCGCGACCACCACCAGCGCGTCCTCGGCATCGCCGGACAGCAGGGAGTGGGTGACGGCCACCGAACCGTCGATCCACCGCTCGCGCTGCCGGGTCGCCTCATGGAGGCGGGCGTTGCCGATGGCGATCCCCGCCTCCGTCGCCAGCACCTTGACCACGTGCAGATCGGGCACGCTGAACTCCCCGCCGTCCCGCTTCTCGGCGAGGCACAGATGGCCGAAGACCTCGTCCCCCACGCGGATCGGCACCCCGAGGAAGGACCGCGGCAGCGGATCGGCCGACAGCAGCCCCGCCCCCGCGGACCGGGCGCTGACCAGCGCGCCGCACCGCTCCCGGTCCGCCTCGGTCACCCCGTACGTGATGACGTCGGCGAGCCCCTGCCCCGCCGCGTCGTTCACGCCGATCGCCGCGCACCGGGCGCCCGCCAGCTCGGCCGCGGTCTCGGCGATCCGGTCGAGGACCACGCGCAGCTCCAGACCGGTGCCGATGGAGCGCATCGCCTCCAGCAGCCGCGGCACGCGCGCGGTCAGCTCGGTGGACAGCCCCTGGAGCCCTCGGGTCGCCTCCGCGGCGACGTCCAGGGGGTCCGGTGTGGGTACCGAGGCCGCCATGGTCCGAGCGTAATGAATGGCTTTTGCCCGGGAAAGCGGAGGTTGTGCCGCCGGGAGGCGCCCGCCGCCGTCAGACGGGGGCGCCGGAGCGCAGCGGCAGCGCCGCGTCCACGTGCCGCGGCCCGGCCTCCGCGGCCTCGCGCTCCAGCATCCGGCGGAACGGCCCGTCCACCGCGGCCAGTTCCCCGTACGTGCCGCGCTGCACGGCCCGGCCGCCGTCGAGCACGATCACCTCGTCGACCGCCTCCAGGCCCGCGAGGCGATGGGTGATCAGCACCGTCGTACGGCCCCGGGTCGCCGTCAGCAGGTCGGCGGTCAGCGCGTCGGCCGTCGGCAGGTCCAGGTGTTCGGCGGGCTCGTCCAGCACCAGCACCGGGAAGTCCGCCAGCAGCGCGCGGGCCAGCGCGAGCCGCTGCCGCTGACCGCCGGAGAGCCGCGCGCCCAGCTCGCCGACGTGGGTGTCGAGACCGTCCGGCAGCCCGTCCACCCACTCCAGCAGCCGGGCGGCGGCCAGCGCCGTACGCAGCTCGTCGTCGCTCGCGCCGGGGCGCGCGAGCCGCAGGTTCTCCCGCAGCGAGCTGTCGAAGATGTGCGCGTCCTGGGCGCACAGCCCGACCAGCCGCCGCACCGCGTCCCCGTCCACGGCCGTCGCGTCCCGGCCCGCCAGGGTGTACGTACCGTCCTCGGCGTCCAGGAAGCGCAGCAGCACCTGGGCCAGCGTGGTCTTGCCGGAGCCGGACGGGCCGACGACCGCGACCCGGCGGCCCGGGTGCAGCTCCAGGTCGAACCCGTCCAGCGCGCGGGTGCGCTGCCCCGCGTGGCGCGCCGACAGCCCGCGCACCACCAGCGGAAAGGCCGACCGGGGCGGCTCCTCGGCGCCGCCGTCCCGTACCGGAAGCGGCGCGTCGATCACCTCGTACACCCGCTCGGCGGCCCGCCGCACCCGCTGCCGGTGCTGCACCGCGAGCGGCAGCCCGGCGACCGCCTCGAAGGCGGCCAGCGGCGTCAGCACCACGGCGGCAAGCCACACCCCGTGGATCCGCCCGTCGGCCACCGCCCCGACCCCGGCCCACGCCGCGACGGCCACCGTCAGACCGCACACCAGCGCCGACAGCCCGGCGCCCGCGCCGGTGGCGGCGGCGCCCCGCCGGGCGATCCGGGTGAGCACCCCGTCGGCCCGGCGCACCGCGTCCAGCCGACGCGGCAGCGCGCCCGCGACCGTCAGCTCGGCAGTTCCGGCCAGCAGATCCACCACCTGCGCCGACAGCGCGCCGCGCGCGGGCGACAGCCGGCGCTCCGCGCGCCGGGCGAACGCGCCCGACACGGCGGGCACCCCGGCCCCGGCCACCAGCAGCCCGACCGCGAGCACGGCCCCGGCCTCGGGCAGCACCCAGGCGGTGAACCCGACCGAGGCGGCGCTCACGACGAGCGCCGCGCCGACCGGCAGCAGCCAGCGCAGGAAGTAGTCCTGGACGGCGTCCACGTCGGCCACCAGCCGGGAGAGCAGATCCCCGCGCCGGGTCTCCTTGAGCCCCGCGGGCGCCAGCCGCTCCAGCCGCCGGTAGACGGCGACCCGCAGCTCGGCCAGCACCCGCAGCACCGCGTCGTGCGAGACCAGCCGCTCGGCGTAGCGGAAGACGGCCCGGCCGATGCCGAACGCCCGGGTCGCGGTGACCGCCACCATCAGGTACAGCACCGGCGGCTGCTGGGACGCCCGCGAGATCAGCCACCCGGACACGGCCATCAGCCCCACGGCGCTGATGAGCGCGAGGCTCCCGAGCAGCAGGGCCAGCCCGAAGCGGCCCCGCCCACCCCGCGCGGCAGCCCGCACCCGGGCCAGCACGCCGGGCGCACCCGCTGCCCCGACGCCCGCACCGGCCTCGTACTCGCCGTCCGCCGCAGGGCGCACCGGGCCCGCATCAGGCCCGGCCGAGGGCACGGCGCCCGACACCGCCGCGGCCCCGCCGTCAGCGCGCCGGGCGGGCAGGGCCTCGGCGGGGCGTGCCGAGTCGGCGGGCTCGGCCCGGCCCGCGCCGACTCCGGGGTGGCCGCAGCCGGTCGCAGGCCCGGACGGGCCCGCGGCCCCCGGCAGGGGGATGACGCGGTCGGCCAGCGGGAGCAGCGCCGGGCGGTGGACGACCAGGAGGACCGTGCGGCCCTCGGCCAGCCGCCGCACCGCGTCGACGACGGCCGCCTCCGTCGCGCCGTCGAGGTTCGCGGTCGGCTCGTCGAGCAGCAGCACCGGGCGGTCGGCCAGGAAGGCGCGGGCCAGGGCGATCCGCTGGCGCTGGCCCGCGGAGAGGCCCGCGCCCATCTCGCCGAGCCGGGTCCCGGCCCCCTCCGGCAGCGCGTCGACGAAGCCGAGGGCGTCGGCCTGCCGCAGGGCGTCGCGCACCGCGGCGTCGTCGGCGTCGGGCCGCGCCAGCCGTACGTTGTCCGCGATGGTGCCCGCGAAGAGGTACGGGCGCTGCGGCACCCAGACGATCTGGCGGCGCCAGCTCTCGGGGTCGAGCGACACCAGGTCGTGGCCACCGGCCAGCACCCGGCCCTCGGACGGCTCCGCGAAGCCCAGCACGGCGTTCAGCAGGGTCGTCTTGCCCGCGCCGCTGGGGCCGGTGATCGCCACGGTCTCGCCGGGGCGGACCTCGAACGAGACCGGGGCCAGGGAGGGCGCGGCGCGCCCGGGGTGACGGACGGCCAGCCCGTCGACCGTGAGCGCCGCGTCCCGGGCGTCGGGCGCGGGCACCCCACCGGTGGCGGCCGGTACCCGCTCCAGCACGGCGAACGCCTCGTCCGCCGCCGCGAGCCCCTCCGCCGCCGCGTGGTACTGCGCGCCGACCTGCCGCAGCGGCAGATACGCCTCGGGCGCGAGGACCAGCACCATCAGCCCGGTGTACAGGTCCAGTTCGCCGTGGACGAGCCGCATGCCGATGCCGACCGCGACCAGCGCGACGGACAGCGTGGACAGCAACTCCAGGGCGAAGGAGGACAGGAAGGCCAGCCGCAGCGTCTTCAGCGTGGCCCGCCGGTAGTCGGCGGTGATGGACCGGATCGCGGCGGCCTGGGCCTTGGCGCGGCCGAAGACCTTGAGGGTGGGCAGTCCGGCGACGACGTCGAGGAAGTGGCCGGACAGCCGGGACAGCAGCCGCCACTGACGGTCCATCCGGGACTGGGTGGCCCAGCCGATGAGCACCATGAACAGCGGGATCAGCGGCAGGGTGACGACGATGACCACCGCCGAGACCCAGTCGGCGGTGACGATCCGGGCGAGCACCGCCGCCGGGACCACCACCGCGAGGCCCAGCTGGGGCAGATAGCGGGCGAAGTAGTCGTCCAGGGCGTCGATGCCACGGGTGGCGAGGGTGGTGAGTTCGCCGGTGCGCTGGGAGTCCAGCCAGCCGGGCCCCAGCCGTACGGCCCGCTCGAGCAGCCGCAGCCGCAGCTCCGACTTGACCGCGGCGCTCGCCCGGTGCGCGGCCAGTTCGGTCAGCCAGGAGACGGCGGCCCGGCCCCCGGCGACCAGCGCCAGCGAGATCAGCGGCGCGGTCAGGGCGCCGGTGCCCTCGTTCCGCTGGAACGCGCCCACCACGATCTCGGCGATGAGCATGGCCTGCGCGATGACGAGCCCGGCCCCGGCGAGCCCCAGCGCCACGGACGCCGCCAGGAAGAACCGGGTCGCCCGCGCGTACCGGAGCAGCCGGGGGTCGATTGGTTTCACGTGAAACACACCACCTGATACCCGTGCATCAGTGCGCGGCGGGGATGTGCTGGGTGCCGATGCGCTTGCGGAAGACCCAGTACGTCCACGCCTGGTAGGCCATGATCAGCGGCATCATGATGACCCCGACCCACGTCATGATCTTCAGCGGATAGGCGCTCGCGGCCGCGTTCGCCGCCGTCAGGCTCCACTTCGGGTCCAGCGAGGACGGCATGACGTCCGGGAAGAGCGCCAGGAAGAGCATCGCGACCGACGCCGCGATGGCCACCCCGGACAGGCCGAACGCCCAGCCCTCACGCCCCCGCGCGTTCATCACCAGGGCCGCGGCCAGCGCCGCCGCCACGAGGACCACCGCGGCCAGGCTGCGCTCGTTGCCGCTGTCGGACTGGGTCCAGCCGAGGAACAGCAGGGCGGCGACGGCCGCGACCGGACCGAGCCAGGCCGCGTACCGGCGCGACCGCGCCCGGATGTCCCCGGCCGTCTTGAGCGCGGCGAAGACCGCGCCGTGGAAGGTGAACAGCACCAGCGTGACGACGCCGCCGAGCAGGGCGTACGGAGTGATCAGGTCACCCAGGCCGCCCGTGTAGTTCTTGTCCGGGCCGATCGGCACCCCGTGCACCAGGTTGGCGAAGATCGCGCCCCACAGGAACGCGGGGAGCAGCGAGCACCAGAAGATCGTGTGCTCCCAGTTGCGCTGCCAGCGGTCCTCGGCGCGCTTGTGCCGGTACTCGAAGGCGACACCGCGCAGGATCAGACAGACCAGGATGGCCAGCAGCGGCAGATAGAAGCCGCTGAAGAGGGTCGCGTACCAGTCGGGGAAGGCGGCGAAGGTGGCACCGGCGGCCGTGATCAGCCAGACCTCGTTGCCGTCCCACACCGGCCCGATGGTGTTGATCAGCACGCGGCGCTCGGTGCGGTCCCGGGCGAGCAGCTTGGTCAGCACTCCGATGCCGAAGTCGAAGCCTTCGAGGAAGAAGTAGCCGGTCCACAGGAAGGCGATCAGCAGGAACCAGAAGTCGTGAAGGTGCATGAGTCTCTCCGACCGTCAGTGCGCTTCAGTACGCGAAGGTCAGCGGCTTGTCGGCGTCGTCCTCCGCGGCGGACCCGCCGCCCGGGCCGCCCGAGGGCAGCCGCAGCTTGGGGTCCTCGGCGGGCGGCTTCTCGTCGGTGTCCGGCCCGGCCTTGGCGTACTTGGCCAGCAGCCGCACCTCGATCACGGCGAGCACGCCGTACAGCAGCGTGAAGACGCCGAGGGAAATGAGGACCTCGGTCTGGCTCACCCCGGGGGAGACCGCGTCGGAGGTCTTCATCAGCCCGTACACCGCCCAGGGCTGGCGGCCCATCTCGGTGAAGATCCAGCCGAAGGAGTTGGCGATCAGCGGGAAGCCCATGGTGAGGATGCCGATCCGCCAGGACCACGTGGTGAGCAGCGGGCTCATCTCGCGCTTCTTGGTGATCATGAGCCGGGGCACCTCGTCCTCGGCGGTGCGGAAGGCGGGGTCGAGCCAGCGCTTCTTCCGGGTCGTCCACAGCCCGATGACACCGGCGGCGAACGAGGTCATGCCGAAGCCGATCATCAGCCGGAAGCCCCAGAAGGTCATGAAGATGCTGGGGATGTAGTCCTCGGGCTGGCCGCCGTAGGCGGCGGCCTCCTTCTGGGCGACGTCGTTGATGCCGGGGACGGCGTCGGTGAAGTTGCTGTGCGCGAGGAAGGACAGCGCCGCGGGGACCTCCAGCTCGACGCTGTTGTGCCCCTCGCTGACGTCGCCCACCGCGAAGACGGAGAAGGGCGCGGGCGCCTGGGTGTCCCACAGCGCCTCCGCCGAGGCCATCTTCATCGGCTGCTGCTCGAACATCACCTTGGCGAGCGAGTCGCCGCTGATCGCCGTGCCCAGTCCGGCGATGACGGCCACGATCAGACCGACCCGCAGGCTGGCCCGCATCGCCCCGATCTGCTTCTTCTCCTTGGCGCCGGGCTCCTCGCCGCGGAGCTGCTTGCGCTTGGCCCGCCACAGGTGCAGGGAGGCGATGCCGACGATGAAGGCGCCGCCGGTGAGGAAGGCCGCGGTGAGGGTGTGGAAGACCACGACCAGGGTGGTGTCCTGGGTCAGCACCGCCCAGATGTCGGTCAGCCGGGCCTTTCCGGTGGCCTTGTCGATGGCGTAGCCGGTCGGGTGCTGCATCCAGGAGTTGGCGGCGAGGATGAAGTACGACGACAGGACCGTGCCGAGCGAGACGATCCAGATGCAGGCGCAGTGGATCTTCTTCGGCAGCTTGTCCCAGCCGAATATCCACAGGCCGATGAAGGTGGACTCGAAGAAGAAGGCGAGCAGCGCCTCCATCGCGAGCGGGGCACCGAAGACATCGCCGACGAAGCGCGAGTAGTCGGACCAGTTCATGCCGAACTGGAACTCCTGGACGATGCCGGTGACGACGCCCATCGCGATGTTGATCAGGAAGAGCTTGCCCCAGAACTTGGTGGCGTGGAAGTACTTCTCCTTGCCCGTGCGCACCCAGGCGGTTTCCAGCCCGGCGGTGATCGCCGCAAGAGAGATCGTCAGGGGCACGAAGAGGAAGTGGTAGACGGTCGTGATCCCGAACTGCCATCGCGCCAGCGTCTCCGGCGCCAGAGCCAGCTCCACGTGAATCTCTCCTTACGGTCTTGCCGTGCCGCACGGTCGTGCCGCGCTGCTCCCCGAAGCGAGCTTGTGAACGTATTCACATTCACAAGCAATGATACGCACACGCCTTCGCCCCCTCCCACCTGGGGGTGGGAGGGGGCGAATGGGGCACGCTTGGGTATCCTTCGCCGCCTCGGGAGGGACCGACCGGCCCCTTGACGGCACGGGGCCGACGGCGCCGGGCGCCGCGCTCACAACTCCTTGCGGAACTCCTCGGCGGCCCGCAGGAAGAGGTCGTTCGCCTCCCGCTCGCCGATCGTCACGCGCGTCCCCTCACCCGGGAACGGCCGCACGACCACGCCCGCCGCCTCGCACGCCGCCGCGAAGTCCGCCGTGCGCTCCCCCAGCCGCAGCCACACGAAGTTCGCGTGCGAGTCCGGCACCGTCCAGCCCTGTCCGGTCAGCGCCCCGGCCACCCGCGCCCGCTCGGCGACCAGCGCCTCCACCCGGTCGCGCAGCGCGTCCTCGCTGTGCAGCGAGGCGACCGCGGCGTCCTGGGCGAGCTGGCTGACACCGAAGGGGACGGCGGTCTTGCGCAGCGCCGCGGCGACCGGCTCATGGGCGATCGCGAAGCCGACCCGCAGTCCGGCCAGGCCGTACGCCTTGGAGAAGGTGCGCAGGACGCAGACGTTCGGCCGGTCCCGGTAGAGGTCGATGCCGTTGGGGACCTGGTCGTCCCGGATGAACTCGATGTACGCCTCGTCCAGCACCACCAGCACATCGGACGGCACCCGGCCCAGGAACCGCTCCAGCTCCGCCCGGCGCACCACGGTGCTGGTCGGATTGTTGGGGTTACAGACGAAAATCAGCCGGGTGCGGTCGGTGATCGCATCCGCCATCGCGTCCAGGTCGTGGACCTCCGCGTCGGTCAGCGGGACCCGCACCGAGGTCGCGCCCGCGATCTGAGTGATGATCGGATATGCCTCGAAGGACCGCCAGGCGTAGATCACCTCGTCGCCCGGCCCGGCCGTCGACTGGACGATCTGCTGGGCCAGGCCGACCGAGCCGGTCCCGGTGGCCAGGTGCTCCAGCGGTACGTCGAAGCGGCTCGCCAGCTCGGCGATCAGCGCGGTGCAGGCGAGGTCCGGGTAGCGGTTGAAGGACGCGGCGGAGTTCGCGACCGTCTCCAGCACCCCGGCCAGCGGCGGATACGGATTCTCGTTGGAGGACAGCTTGAAGGACCGGGGGCCGTCCCCGGCGGCCGGCTTACCGGGCTTGTACGTCGGAATCCCGTCCAGCGCCGCGCGCAGCTTGGGGCTCTTCTCACTCACCGGCAGTCCTCCTCGGCCCTTCCCTTCGGCTCCGTGCGCAGGCTTCGCACACGGCAATACTGCACACCTTATGAGGATTGCCCGGCCCGGCGTACCCGCCGGAGCACCCCGCGTACCCGCCGGGGTCGCCCGCGTACCCGCCGGGGGAGCGCCCCGCTCATGTGCGCGCGCCGGTGGCGAGCGCCGTGGCGCGCATCCCTCGTGCAGGTGAGTTGAGACCTCTTCGAGACATCGAGCAATCGCCAGGTGTGGATATGCCAGGGGCGACCAGACCCCTCCCCTGGACCCCAACTAACTTACTTTCCAAGGGAATTGGGCAGAGCGCTCATGCAGAAACGTGCCTTCCGAATACCGATGGCGGAATCGCGCAGACCGGGTGCCCGGGCCCTACTATCGGCTGGCCATGACAGCAGCAGGGAAGCACCAGGTGAGCCGGTCGGCCGGCCGCCGGTTAGGCAGGGCGGGCATCCGGGACGTGGCCGCCGCCGCCGGGGTCTCGATCACGACCGTCTCCGACGCGCTCAACGGCAAGGGACGGCTCCCGGATGCCACCCGCCGCCACGTCCGCGAGGTCGCCGAGCGGCTGGGCTATCGCCCGTCCGCCGCGGCCCGTACCCTCCGTACCGGCAAGTCCGGCCTCATCGGCCTGACCGTGACCACCTACGGGGATGAACCTTTCACCTTCACCGAGTTCGCCTACTTCGCCGAGATGGCGCGGGCCGCGACCTCCGCCGCGCTGGCCCGCGGCTACGCGCTCGTCATCCTCCCCGCCACCTCCCGCCACGACGTGTGGTCCAACGTCGCGCTCGACGGCACCATCGTGATCGACCCGTCCGACCACGACCCGGTGGTCGCCGAGCTGCTCCGCCAGGGCCTCCCCGTGGTCAGCGACGGCCGCCCGGCCGGCACCCTCCCGGTGACCGCCTGGGTCGACAACGACCACGAGGCGGCCGTGCTCGGCCTGCTGGACCACCTCGCCGAGGCCGGGGCCCGCCGCATCGGGCTGCTCACCGGCACCAGCACCGACACCTACACCCGGCTGTCGACCGAGGCGTATCTGCACTGGTGCGAGCGGGTGGGCCAGGACCCGGTCTACGAGTCGTACCCGGCCCACGACCCCTGCGCCGGGGCCGTCGCCGCCGACCGGCTGCTCGCCCGGCCGGACCGCCCCGACGCGGTCTACGGGCTCTTCGACCCCAACGGCACGGACCTGCTCGCCGCCGCCCGCCGCTACGGGCTGCGCGTCCCCGAGGACCTGCTGCTGGTGTGCTGTAGCGAATCCACGGTCTACCGGACCACCGAACCGCCCATCACGACGCTCTCGCTCAAGCCGCGCCGGATCGGCACCGCCGTGGTGCAGCTGCTCATCGACGCCATCGAGGGGCTCGACAGCGACCGTCCCGTCGAGCAGGTGATACCCACCGAACTGATCGTGCGGACGTCGTCCCAGCGCCGTCCGAGGTGATCTGATCCCCCGCCGTGCCGCGGTTCCCCGCCGTCAGCCGCGGCGGAGGACCGTCCCGACTGCACCGATGAGGCTTGACCCGAGGAGGACTGGGGGCCGCTGGGCTTCCCCTACCGGGCCAATCCGGGATAAAAGACCGTCCAAGCGGGACCGAGCACCGATTGACGGCACCCTGGTGCGTCACAAGTCCTCACGGTCATTCCTATGATGGGCGGACGACACCGCGGACCGCCGTCGACCAGGCAAGGTCCACAAGGTGGCACGGCGGCGCGATGGTGGAGGGGTCGATGACTCAGGGGGCCGGTCTGGAAGCCACGGCAGGGACCACGGCGGCGGTGCCGCACGTGCCCGCGTACGGGGCGTCCACGCCGCCCGGTCCGGTGCCTCCCGCACCTGCGCCTGCCCCTATGCCCGACGGGTACACACCGACGGAGAAGCTGCCGGTGCTGGGCCCGGGACACACCATCGCGGACACCCGGCTGGTGCCCCCGCAGGACCGCCCGACGATCGCCCTCACCTCGGTGACCGACCCCGAAGCCGACCCGCTCGACGACGGCGAAGGGCCCGGCCCGCTGTACGTCGTGGGCGACGTCCACGGCTACCACGACGAGCTGCGCGAGGCGTTGGCCGCCCAGGGCCTGATCGACGACAAGGGCAGCTGGGCGGCCGGGAACGCCCGGCTGTGGTTCCTCGGCGACTTCACCGACCGCGGCCCGGACGGCATCGGCGTCATCGACCTGGTGATGCAGCTGTCCGCCGAGGCCGCCGCCGCGGGCGGCTACTGCAAGGCGCTGATGGGCAATCACGAACTGCTCCTCATCGGCGCCAAGCGGTTCGGCGACACCCCCGTCAACTCCGGGGCGGGCACCGCCTCCTTCCAGGCCGCCTGGCTGCTCAACGGCGGCCAGCGCACCGACATGGAGCGGCTGGAGGACCATCACCTCCAGTGGATGTCACGGCTGGACGCGATGGCCGAGGAGGACGGGCATCTGCTCGTGCACTCCGACACCACCGCCTATCTGGAGTACGGCGACTCGATCGAGGCCGTCAACGACACCGTCACCGAGACGCTCCAGCGCAGTGACGCGGACGAGTGCTGGGACCTGTTCCGCAAATTCACCAAGCGCTTCGCCTTCCGCGACGAGGACGCCGGACCGACGGCCGTGCGCGAATTGCTCGGCACCTACGGCGGGGAGCGCATCGTCCACGGGCACAGCCCGATCCCGTATCTGCTGGGCGAAGTCGGCTCGGAGGACGGCGAGGACGATGGCGCGCCCGCGGTCGAGGGCCCGCACGTCTACGCGGACAATCTCGCGGTCGCGATGGACGGCGGCATCACCATGGCCGGAAAACTGCTGGTCGTGCAACTGCCGCTGGGCACCTGAGGGTGATGCGGGCGCGCACGGAAGCGGACGGAGGGCCTCACCGGGGCTGAGCAAATCACGAAACTTGCTGTCACCTCGCGCCGGATCGGCTCTACCATCGGTTTATCCGTCGCAGGCTCTCCTCCGTTTCCGCCCGACTGCCCGGCGAAAGCCGGCACCAAGGCCCTACGGAGTATCGGGGGATGCACCATGAAAAGCGCTCCGCACCTGTTCGCCGAGGACCGCCCGGAGTTCGAGCGAGTTCTCGACGAGGTGCTGCGTACCGCGGACCGCCGACCGGATCTGAAGGGCATAGGACAGCGGCTCACCGCCGAGCAGCTGCGCACCATGGCGCTCAGCGCCTCGGCCGCCATCACCGCGTGCGCTGCCGCCGAATACCAGGATTACGTCGTCGCCCGCACCAGACTGCGCGAGCCCGCCCCGCCCCTGCCGATGCCCGGGGCGCCGGAGGACGACGGCGACCACGACCACTCCGCCGGATTCACCGGCACCCTCCTGGACGCCTCCGGAGCGGGGCTGGTCCCCATGCTCGCCGTGCTGGCCCCGGTGCTGGCCGGGACCGCCGCGATCATCTTCCTGCTCGTCGGCTACGTGCTGCACGTCCTGGACCCCGCGCCGTCCATCGCCCAGCCGATGATCACCGCGGGCTGGTTCTTCGCCGCGCTCACCGCCGCGGGCATCCTGCTCGCCGCCGTCGGCCTCCTCATCACCGCCCTGCGCAACGGCTCCAGCGCGATCCGCGGCGAGGCCCTGGCCGAGCAGCTGGAGGAGGTGGACCGCGCCAGAGAGGCATGGCGGCAGGCCCTGCTGGAGCGGGGCGTGCTGCCCTTTCTGCGCGAGGCGCTGACCAATCCGTCGGCCCCCGCGCCCTGGACCGCGCCGACGGGTTCCTCCTCGGCCTACGTCCCCGGGCGCACCGAAGCGGGCCGCACCCCCCACCTCGGCTACAGCCGCCCGGGCTTCAGCACGGACGACGAGGGCCCCAAGGCCCGCCCCCGCTACAGCAGCCCGGACTACACCAGCCCCGAATACGGCGGCCCGGAGAACCAGCCGGACTAGCCGGTGGCCCGCCCGGTGAGTGCCAGCACCCGCGCGAACGGATCTGCCCCGGGCCCCGGGTCGGTGCCGACCGCGAACGCCCCCGTGGCGCCGAGCCCCGGCCCCGCCGGGACCAGCCACTCCAGCGCCGCCTCGGTCAGCTCCTGATCGGGCGTGAACTCCGCGCCCCGGGCCCGCGCCAGGTCCCAGGCGTGCACATAGACATCACTCCAGCGGATCCGCACCGCCGCGTCCCCGCTCAGCTCGCCGACGACCGGATTCCGTACGGTCCGCCCGGGCACCCCCGGTAACCGGGCGGCCCTCTCCGCCCGCGCGGCCCACTCCGCCAACGTGTCCCCGGGCCCGGGGGCGACCTGCTCGTCCGTCAGGGCGGACACCAGATGCGCATGGCCCAGGAGGACGTGCCCCACCAGCTCCCGCACCGTCCACTCGCTGCACGGGGTGGCCAGCGCCCACCCGTCGTCCCCGATCCCGTCGAGGTGCTGGGCGAAGCGCTGGTTGGCGATGCGCAGTGCGCGCAGGTTGTCCATCGGCTGCTCCGGAGGGCTCGCGTAGGGGTTCCGTGACGGCCCCACCCAAGCACGAGCCCGCCGCCGCGACGAGGGGTCACGGCGGCGGGCGGTGTCCTGACGGCAGCGGTCCGGGGTCAGTCGGCGATCGGCAGATAGACCCGGTTGCCCGCGGCGGCGAACTCGCGGGACTTCTCCGCCATTCCGGCCTCCGCCTCCGCCTCGTCCATCGCGTCGCCGTGCTCGCGGCGGATGTCGTGGCTGATCTTCATGGAGCAGAACTTGGGCCCGCACATGGAGCAGAAGTGCGCCGTCTTGGCGGGCTCCGCCGGAAGCGTCTCGTCGTGGAACGAGCGTGCCGTGTCCGGGTCGAGGGCCAGGTTGAACTGGTCCTCCCAGCGGAACTCGAAGCGCGCGTCGGAGAGCGCGTCGTCCCAGGCCTGGGCGTCGGGGTGGCCCTTGGCCAGATCGGCGGCGTGGGCGGCGATCTTGTAGGTGATGACGCCGGTCTTCACGTCGTCGCGGTCCGGCAGCCCCAGGTGCTCCTTGGGGGTGACGTAGCAGAGCATCGCCGTGCCCCACCAGGCGATCATCGCGGCGCCTATCCCTGAGGTGATGTGGTCGTAGGCGGGCGCGACGTCCGTGGTGAGGGGGCCCAGGGTGTAGAAGGGGGCCTCCTCGCAGATCTCCTGCTGGAGGTCGACGTTCTCCTTGATCTTGTGCATCGGGACATGGCCCGGGCCCTCGATCATCGTCTGGACGCCGTGCTCCTTGGCGATGCGGTTGAGTTCGCCGAGCGTGCGCAGCTCCGCGAACTGCGCCTCGTCGTTGGCGTCGGCGATGGATCCGGGGCGCAGTCCGTCACCCAGCGAGTAGGTGACGTCGTACGCCGCGAGGATCTCGCACAGCTCCTCGAAGTGGGTGTAGAGGAACGACTCCTGGTGGTGGGCCAGGCACCAGGCGGCCATGATCGAGCCGCCGCGGGAGACGATGCCGGTCTTGCGGCGGGCGGTCAGGGGGACGTACGGCAGCCGTACGCCCGCGTGCACCGTCATGTAGTCGACGCCCTGCTCGGCCTGTTCGATGACGGTGTCCTTGTAGACCTCCCAGGTCAGCTCCTCGGCCTTGCCGTCGACCTTCTCCAGCGCCTGATAGAGCGGCACGGTGCCGATGGGCACGGGGGAGTTGCGCAGCACCCACTCGCGGGTGGTGTGGATGTTGCGGCCGGTCGAGAGGTCCATGACCGTGTCGGCGCCCCAGCGGGTCGCCCAGGTCATCTTCTCGACCTCTTCCTCGATGGACGAGGTGACGGCGGAGTTGCCGATGTTGGCGTTGACCTTCACCAGGAACCGCTTGCCGATGATCATCGGCTCGATCTCCGGGTGGTTGACGTTGACGGGCAGTACGGCCCGGCCCGCCGCGATCTCCTCGCGGACCACCTCGGGGGAGACGTTCTCGCGGAGCGCCACGTACTCCATCTCCGCGGTGACCTCGCCCCGGCGGGCGTAGCTGAGTTGGGTGACGGCGGCGCCGTCGCGGGCCCTCCGCGGCTGGCGCGGCCGTCCGGGGAAGACCGCGTCGAGGTTGCGCAGGCCGCCGCGGGGCGTGGTGTGTTTGATCCCGTCGTCCTCGGGCCGGGCCGGACGGCCGGAGTACTCCTCGGTGTCGCCGCGGGCGATGATCCAGTTCTGCCGCAGTGGCGCGAGGCCACGGCGGACGTCGGTTTCGATGTGGGGGTCGGTGTACGGACCGGACGTGTCGTACAGCGTCACGTCCTGGCCATTGGTGAGGTGCACTCGGCGAACCGGGACCTGGATGTCCGGGCGGGAACCCGTGACATATCCCTTATGCCAGCCGAAATCGGTAGCGTTTTCGCGCATGTGTGCATCCTGCTGAGTCATGAGACCCACTCCCTACGCCGGCATTACCCGGTAACAGGTTCAGCGGTCGGCGCAGCTGTCGCGTCAGCGCCCTCTCAGCCCGGTGCTCCGAGCTCCCGCGATTGCAAAGGTGCCCCCACGCTAACGGTTTCCCCATATACCTGAACAGGGGGCCCGCCTCTCTTGCGATGATGCGATGGTGACCGCGACACAGCAGGACCACCCGCCCGAGCAGCCCCACCCGTCCGGCCAGGCCCATGGCCACGGCCACGGACACAGCCATGCCCACGCGCACGGCCCGGCCGCACCCGTCTCCGCACGCCTCCGCAAGGTCATCGCGGCGGTGCTCATCCCCTTCGCCGTCGCCGTCGTCGCCGGGCTGGTCGCGCTGTGGCCGGGTGGCCCCGAGCACACCACGCAGGGCCGCAGCGGGCTCGGATTCGACCAGGAGACGGTCGCCGGGCGGGTGGTGAAGGTGGAGGAGATCAACTGCGCCGACGCCAACGCGCAGCCGCAGGCACCCACCGAACCGGGTCAGCAGGGCGCCGCCCCGGCACCCGGCGGCGCGACCGGCGGGGGCACGGGCGGGGCCACCGGAGGCGGGAGCGGCGGCTCCGGCGGCGGCAAGACCGTCTGTGAGAAGGCCACCATCGAGGTCACCTCGGGCAAGGACAAGGGCCGCACGTTCCCCGAGATCGTCCAGCCGAACGCCTCACGGAAGTTCAGCGCCGGGCAGGAGCTGAAGCTGGCGTACGCGCCCAAGGCGCCGAAGAACCTCCAGTACTCGATCTCGGACGTCGACCGCTCGTTCCCGATGGCCCTGCTCGCCGGGGTGTTCGCGCTCGTGGTCGTGGCCGTCGGCCGGCTGCGCGGCGTCTTCGCCCTGGTGGCGCTGGCCATCAGCTTCGGGGTGCTGACGCTGTTCATCCTCCCGGCGATACTTCAGGGCTCGAATCCGCTGGTGGTCGCGGTCGTCGGAGGCAGTGCGATCATGCTGCTGGCGCTCTATATGTGCCATGGGCTGAGCGCCCGCACCTCGGTCGCGGTGCTCGGCACCCTGGTCTCGCTGCTGCTGATCGGCGTGCTCGGCTCGCTGTTCATCGGCTGGGCGTCGCTGACCGGCAACACCGACGACCAGACCGGTCTGGTGCACGGCCTCTATCCCGACATCGAGATCAAGGGCTTGCTACTGGCCGGGGTGATCATCGGTTCGCTGGGTGTGCTGGACGATGTGACGGTCACCCAGACCTCGGCCGTGTGGGAGCTGCGGGAAGCGGACCCCACGACGAGCCGCCGCAAGCTCTACGCGGCCGCGATGCGCATCGGGCGGGACCACATCGCGTCCGTCGTGAACACCCTGGTGCTGGCGTACGCGGGCGCCTCGCTTCCGCTGCTGCTCCTCTTCTCGATCGCGGACAGCGGGGTGGGAACGGTGGCGACGAGCGAGATCGTCGCGGAGGAGATCGTCCGCACGCTGGTGGGCAGCATCGGACTGGTCGCCTCGGTGCCGGTGACCACGGCGCTGGCCGTACTGGTGGTCTCCGCGGACCACAGGCCGAACGGCGACGGGCCGAGCGGTGGGGCGAGTAGCGGCGGGGCGAGCGGGGGCGGACGGGGGCGCGGACGGCGCCGCCGGGCGCGGGCACGCTGACCGGCGCGTACGGGCACGTACGTACGCCTGCCGGCGCTACGCGTACCGGTCCTCGGCCAGGATGCGGTCCAGTTCGGCGTCGAGGTCGCCGACCGGGTCGCAGGCCGCGGGCTCCTCACCGAACGGGACGAGCCGGTCCGTACGGTCCAGGAAGGCCACCAGCGGCGCCGCCCCGGCCCGGAACAGGGCTCTCTCGGACCCCACCTGAAGTCTGATGAACACGTCCGAGAGCCCTTCGGGCGAGGCCGGTGCGATCCGCACATCGCCCTCGCCGGAGGGTTTGCTGAGCCCGTCCAGCAGCAGCTCACGGGCGAAGGCCCAGCTCACCGGCGCGTCGCCGGGCAAGTGGAAGGTGATCTCGACCGCGTAGGGATCGCCGCTGTCGTACGACAGCTCGACCGGGATCCGGAAGGACAGTTCCTGCGAGACCAGAAAGGTCATCGTCACTTCCGCCTGGACTGTGTCACGCATGTCACGCATCGTTCGCCGCCCCGGGTAGTTCAGACTTGGCCGACTCTGGAGCGTAGCGACTCGACTGCGGGGCGGAGTCGCTTTGCCTCATGTGAGGGAACGGAAATGGCCAGTGTTGCCGTGGTGGAACCCACGGGGCCGGGCGACGCCGGCCCGGTGCGCGGGCGATCAGGGCCGGTTCAGCGGCCGTGTCGATGTTCGCTGTCGTCAACAGGCACCCCCGGGGTGTTGTTGCGAGGCAGACGCCGAGATGGGGAACGTCGCGGACTCGCACTCTAACCACAGTGGTGCCGTGGGGCCGATGTTTGGCTCCGCGGTATCCCTCGCGCGGCGTACCCGCCGCGCGGGGCCGCGGGGTCACCGGCTCACCGGCCGCGGCTCACCGGCGGTGGGTCACCAGTCGCTGCGGGACGAGGAGGTGAACTTCCGTACGACGTAGATCAGACCGCCGATCAGCGCCACCAGCAACAGCGCCTTGAAGAGCAGGCCGATGACGAAGCCGACCACGCTCATGATCAGCCCGCCGAAGACGGCGAGGACGAGAACCGGCACCGCGATCCATGTCACCCACCACGGCAAGCCCTGGAATATGCCCTTCGCGGCCACTTTCGCTCCCTGCTTTCCCTGGCTGGATGGGACCGGTTCATGAACACCGGTCCCGCTGCCATCGATGCTAGGGCGGGCAGGAACCGGACGGACGGCTTCCATCCCCCGTCCGTCCCTGACCGGACCCGTAGGGGGACCGGAGCGCTCCCGTCAGCTTTCCGGGGGAGAGAACACCACCATGACCCGCAGGTCCTCGGTGATGTGGTGGAACTTGTGCGCCACACCCGCCGGTACGTACACCACACTGCCGCGCGCCACCTGGGTCGTCTCCATGCCCACCGTGATCGACGCCCGGCCGCTCATCACCAGGTACACCTCGTCCTGGCCGTGCGGCGCCTGCGGATCGGCCTGGCCCGCGTTCAGCGCGTACAGCCCGACCGACATGTTCCGCTCGCGCAGGAACTGTAGATACGCGCCCTCGTTCGCGGCCCGCTCCGCCTCCAGCTCGTCCAGCCGGAACGCCTTCATTCGCCTCTCCACCCCTGCCTGCCATGCCCCTGCCCATCTCCGAGCCTGTCTGCGACGATCTCAACCATGAAGAATTTGCTCGTCAAGACGCTCGCCAACGCCGGCGCCCTCGGCGTCGCCATCTGGCTGCTCAAGGACATCACGCTGACCGGTGAGAACACCGGACGTCAGACGATCACCCTCATTCTCGTCGCACTGCTCTTCGGCGTGGTGAACGTGGTGGTGAAGCCGGTCGTCAAGTTGCTGGCATTTCCGCTGTTCATCCTCACCCTCGGACTGATCACCCTGGTGATCAATGCCCTGATGCTGCTGCTGACCTCCTGGCTGGCCGGGAAATTGGATCTCAGCTTCCACGTCGAGGGCTTCGGCACGGCCTTCCTCGGTGGCCTGATCGTTTCCATAGTCGCCTGGGCGCTGCACGTCGTCCTGCCCGATGACAAGGACTGACCGCGGCCGGGGATGATGACAGGTATGAGAGCCCCGTCGCCCTATCGTGTGTGCTTCGTCTGCACCGGCAACATATGCCGGTCGCCGATGGCCGAATCCATCGTCCGCGCCCATGCCGGAGAGGCTGGATTCGACGGCCTCGTCGCGTGGGACAGCGCGGGCACCGGACCCTGGCACGAGGGCGACGGGGCCGACCGTCGCGCGATCGCCGTGCTCACCGACCACGGCTACGAGCAGGATCACGTCGCACGGCAGTTCCAGCCCGCGTGGTTCGCCGACCTCGATCTGGTGATCGCCCTGGACAGCGGCCATCTGCGGGAGCTGCGCGCCCTGGCGCCCACCCCGCGGGACGCCGCGAAGGTGCGGCTGCTGCGCGACTACGACCCGGATGCCGACCCGGACTCCCCGGGCGGCCTGGACGTACCGGACCCCTACTTCGGCGGGACGGACGACTTCGAAGAGGTCCTGGAGATGATCGAGGCTGCGAGCGGCGGACTGCTGGACGCGGTCGCCGAGGCCCTCGACGGCGCGTCCGTCGCGCCCGGTGAGGAGCGCGTATGACCGGCGACAGCACCCGGGCCGTCCGTGCCGGACTGCCCGAGCCCGAGCGTTACGAACCGGCGCTGCCCGGCCCCGTCTTCGCCGCGCACTACCACCTCCCCGGCGAGGCCTCCGGCCCCTTCACCTACGGCCGCGACGCCAACCCCACCTGGTCCCGGCTGGAGGAGGCGATCAGCGAGCTGGAGTCCCCGGGCGCCGACGCCGAGACCGTCGTCTTCGCCTCCGGCATGGGCGCCATCGCGGCCGTCCTCCTGTCCCAGCTGCGGCAGGGCGACACCGCCGTCCTGCCGTCCGACGGCTACCAGCTGCTGCCCGCGCTCGCCGAACGGCTGCGGAGCTTCGGCGTCCAGGTACGCACCGCCCCGACCGGCGGCGACGCCCAGCTGACCGCCCTGGACGACACCACCGGGCTGCTGTGGCTGGAGACCCCGTCCAACCCCGGCCTCGACGTGTGCGACATCCGCAGGCTCGCCGAGGCCGCGCACGCGCGCGGCGCGCTGGTCGCCGTCGACAACACCCTCGCCACCCCGATCGGCCAGCGCCCCCTGGAGCTGGGCGCGGACTTCTCCGTGGCGAGCGGCACCAAGGCGCTCACCGGCCACGGCGACGTCCTGCTCGGCTACGTCACCTGCCGCGATCCGGAGCTGGCCGCCGCCGTGCGTGGCTGGCGCAAGACCGTCGGCGCGATCCCCGGCCCCATGGAAGCCTGGCTCGCCCACCGCTCCCTGGCCACCCTCCCGCTGCGCGTCGACCGGCAGGCCCGGACCGCCCTCGCGCTCGCCGGGGCGCTGCGCGACCGGCCCGAGGTCACCGGGGTGCGCCACCCCGGGCTGCCGGGCGATCCGGCGCACCCGGTCGCGGCCGGGCAGATGCGCGGCGGGCGCTTCGGCTGTGTGGTCTCGTTCACCCTGCCCGGCAAGGAGCACGCAGAGCGGTTCCTGACCGCGCTGCGGCTGGTCGACGACGCCACCAGCTTCGGCGGCGTGCGCTCCACCGCCGAGCGGCGCGGCCGCTGGGGCGGCGACGCGGTGGCCGAGGGCTTCATCCGCTTCTCGGTGGGCGCCGAGGACCCGGACGATCTGATCGCGGATGTGCTGCGCGCGCTCGATGAGGCGCGCGACGGCGGCTGAAGGCGGCCGAAACTCGCCCTACGGCTTGCGCGCGGGTACGCCTGACGGGCGTCTCAAGCCTCCCCCCTCGTGGCTTGAGACGCCCCGGTTCTTCGCGTGGAGAACCGCTTGAACAAGGCTAGTTGACTCAGCGTCAGTGTCCAATCACAGTAGCGACATGGACCTATCGGCATATTTATAGTTGGCATGCGGCGGGGGTGCGTCGAGGCGAGGGGAACCGCATGGATCTGGCCCTCTTACGCACGTTTGTCACGGTGCACCGCGCCGGGTCCTTCACCCGTGCCGCCGCGCTGCTAGGACTCTCCCAGCCCGCCGTCACCGGCCAGATCCGCACCCTGGAACGGCAGCTGGGACGGCCGCTGTTCCTCCGTACGGCGCGCGGCGTCGTCCCCACCACCGTCGGGGAGGAGCTGGCCCACAAGACCGCCCCGCACCTGGACGCGCTCGTGGAGATCACCGAGGCCGGTCTTGACGACCACTCCGCGCTGCGCACCCTGCACCTCGCCGGTCCCCCGGAGTTCACGGCGCTGCGCGCCCTGCCCGCGCTCACCACGCTCGTCACGCAGGGGCTCGCGCTGCGGTGCGCGTTCGGCAGCTCCGAGGAGCTGTTCAAGGGGCTCGGGTCCGGCCACCACGACCTGGCCATCAGCACCGCCCGGCCGCGCGGCCGGATGCTGGCCGCCACCCCGCTGTGCGACGAGGAGCACGTGCTGATCGCGTCCCCGCGCTGGGCGGCCCGGCTCGGCGGCTCCGCGGTCCTCCAGGTCAAGGGCGCGAGCGCGCTGGAGGCGCTGCCCGTGGTCGAGGTCCACGAGAGCCTGCCGCTGGTCAGCCGCTACTGGTCGGCCGTCTTCGACACCCGCCCGGTCACCTCCGGCACGGTCATCGCGCCCGATCTGCGGGCGGTGCTGGCGTGCGTCGCGGAGGGCGCGGGGCTCGGCGTACTGCCGCGCTACCTGTGCATGGACGCCCTCGACGCCGGGGAGGTGGTGGCGCTGCTCAACCCGCCGGTGCCGCCGCTGCGCACCTACTTCCTGGTGGTGCGGACCGGTGGGCTCGCGGTGCCGCACGTCGCCCGGGCGCACGAGTGGCTGCTGCGCGCCGCTGTCGACTGGTGAGCCCCTGTCGGCTGGTGAGTATGGGGTTTCAGCCGGGGACGGCTGCGGCAGATGTCCTGCATGACCGAACGACCCGTGGTCAAACGCACCGCCCGCGCCATCCTGCTCGACGGCGACACCGACCCGCGGATGATCCTGATCAAGCGGACCAAGCCCGGTCAGGAGCCGTACTGGATCACCCCCGGCGGCGGTGTGGAGCCCGAGGACACCACCGTCGTCCAGGCCCTGCACCGCGAGGTGGACGAGGAGCTGGGCGCGAAGGTGACGGATGTGGTCCCCGCCTTCGTCGACACCGTCCCGCACCCGGACGGGGGCGCGCCGGACGGCGTCAAGGTGCAGCACTTCTTCGTGTGCAGACTCGCCTCGATGGACCTCAGCAGGCGGCACGGCCCGGAGGTGGAGGAGCCCTGCGGGGAGTACGAGGTCGTACGGATCCCGTTCACCCGCGAGGGGATCGCCTCCGTCGGGATGGTGCCGCCGTCGCTGCGCGCCTATCTCGACGCCAACGTCGAGGGCGTGCTCGCGCTGCTCGCGGACGACCTCGGCTGACCTGTACCGACCTGTACCGACCTGTACCGATCAGTCTTGGTCAAGGCTGATCAGCGGAACCAGCCGCTGAACGGCTGCGGTCCCTTCTGGGCCGCCCGTCGGCGCGCGTCGGCGAGCACCCGCTCGGCCTCTTCCAGCCACTCCTCCGGACGCGCCGGTTCCGGCAGCTCCGGCCCCGGGGCAGCCGGCGGCCGGGGAACGGGAGCCGGGGCGGCCGATACCCGGGGAGGCGGCGCGGCCGGGGGCTCGGCAGGGGGCGTACGGCGTCCCTCGCGCGCCTCGGCGGCGGCGCCGAAGAAGTCGCCGCCCTTGCGCTTGACGTCGTCCGTCCCCCAGGCCCGGCCCCGCTCCGGCTCACGGGGCCGGTCGGTGCGCGGCCCGTCCCCGGCGCGGCCGCGCCCCCGCACGGGCACCTTCTGGAGATGCGGGATGTGCTTGGCGCAGTGGATGTACGCCTCCTCGACGGCCACCTCGACCCAGACGACCGCACGGCGGCCCGGCACCGGGTCGACCGGCAGGCCGGGGTGGCGGGCGCGCATCTCGTCGTCCTCGACCACCCGGGCCCGGCCGTTGACGTGCAGCCCGATGCGGTCGCGGAAGAAGTCGACCATCAGGATGCCGACGTGCGGGTTCTCCTCGATGTTGCCGAGGCTGGCCAGCACGCCGTTCCCCCGGTACTCGGGGTAGGCGAGGGTGCGTCCGTCGAGCACTCTGAGGAAGCCGGGCGGCCCGGCCCGGAAGGTGCTGTCGCACTCCCCGCGCCGGTCGGCGGTGGCCAGGAAGAACATCTCCTGGCGTCCGATGAACTCCCGCATCCGGACGTTGAGGTGGTCCAGCACCTGCTCGTCGTAGAAGCGGTCGGCGCGATCGGCCGTGCCCAGGCGCTGCTGGAGGAGATGCTCGCCGTCGCTCCCCGGACGGCCCGCGCGCTCCAAGCGCTCCGCACGGTGGCCGGGTGCCGCGGCAGCCGCCCGCTCGTGCCCGACGTCGTCCACAGTTCCTCGTTCCCGTTCTGCTGTCGCCGTCTGTCTGCTGCTTCCCGGCTACTCCGCCGCCGCCATCAGCTCTTCGATGGAGTCGTGCCGTATGCGGTGGGACGGGACGCCGACGTCCATCAGAGCGTCCACACCGCTGCGGATCATCCCGGGCGGGCCGGAGAGATAGGCATCGAACGCGTTCCACGGGCCGTATTGCCGCACGGCGTCGGGAAGTCTGCCGCTGAGCCCGCTCGTCGGCCCGTCGGAGACCACCGGCCGGACCGAGAGCCAGGGGTGCCGCTGGGCGAGCCGCAGCATGGTGTCGATGTCGTACAGGTCGTGGTCGCTGCGGGCGCCGTAGAAGACCTCGACCGCCCGCTGGCGGCCGTGCTCGGCGACGTCCTCGACCAGCGCCTTGATCGGTGCGATGCCGGTGCCGCCGCCCAGACACAGCAGCCCGTTGTCGGTCGAGTGGTCGACCGTCATCGAACCGGCGGGCGGGCCGAGCCGGATCACATCGCCGGGGCGTGCGCGGTGCACCAGCGCGGAGGAGACCCATCCGGCCGGTACCGCCTTCACGTGGAAGGACAGCAGCCCGTCGGCGCGGGGCGCGGAGGCGAAGGAGTAGTGCCGCCACACCCGCGGCCACCAGGGGGTCTCCACCGAGGTGTACTGGCCCGCGAGAAAGGGGTACGGCTGGTCCGGGCGGACGGTGACGACGGCGATGTCGGCCGTGCGCGGCTCGTGCCCGACCACCTCGGCCTGCCACCACGCGGGCGCGCGCAGCTCGTCCTCGGCCGCCGCGTCGATCATGATCTGCGAGATCGCGGTGTAGGCCCGGACCCATGCCGCCTCGGCCTCGTCGCTCCAGGTGTTGGTCGCGTACCGGGTGAGCGCGGCGAGCAGGCACTCGCCGACGGCCGGATAGTGCTCGGGCTGGGTGCCGTACTTGCGGTGCCCGCGGCCGAGCCGGGAGAGGAAGTCGCGGAGGATGTCGGGGTCGTCGATGAGCCGGGCCGCGGTGAGGATCGCCTTGAACAGCCGGTCGCGCTGGGCGTCCATGGCGGCCGGGAAGAGCGGCCGCAGCTCGGGGTGCTGGACGAAGAGCAGCGCGTAGAAGTACGAGGTGACCTTGTCGCTCACCGGCTCGATCTCGGCCATGGTGCGGCGCAGCAGGATCGCGTCGGGCGAGGCGGTCTCGGGAGTGGTGAAGACGGATTCGGCGGCGGGGCGCGCGCCCTGCGGGGCCGGTGCCTCGTCGGGGCGCTGGTGCTCCTCGCGCCCGGCCCCGGGCGGCACCGCGGACGCCGGCGGCACCGCGGACGCGGGGGCGACGGGGGAGGCGGGCGGCACCGCGGACGCGGGCGGTATGGGGGACGCGGGCGGCACCGCGGACGCGGGCGGTATGGGGGACGCGGGGGCCGGTGCGGGGGGCGCCGGGCGGCGCTCGGCCTCCGTACCGGCCGGGCGTATCGGGTTCACCGGGCGGTCGGCCGCCCGGTCGTCGGCCGCGCCGTCCGATGCGGGGGAACGGGGCTGGTCATCGGCCGGTTTCCTGCTCGGGGTGAACCAACCCCAGTCGCCACTGTTTCCCCCGCCGTCGTTACCGGCCGACGATGTGGTGGTCGGAGCGTCCATGGTTGCCTCGCCTCGAACATCTTTCTGTCGGTCTTCGCACTTCCGCTGGCGGAATGTGCCCGCAATTCCCCGCTCTGGTCGACTGGTTCACGTGAGATTGGTCCTGTCGGCCCGCTCCGTACTCAGTTCCGGGCAGCATGCCACGCTCCTTCCGCACCCCGAGAACTTCGCCCGAAGTCCGGGTAACAGGGGCTGTGTTCCCGATATGCTGGTTGGAGCGGGTTGCCCGTTGTGGTCCCGTCACGGCTTCGCGGGACGGAACTGACCCGACCCTACCGGGCCCGGTTGAATTCACAAGCCCCATGGATGACGCATCCGTTACACCCGGCAACTCACGTAATTACCCGTAGTTACGTGCAGTTACCCGCCAATTCGTAGGCCTCTCGGAGATCGTTACCGCTATACCGGCTGGATGCGATTTCGCTCACATGGTGATCCGCGTTCACCGCCACCGAGAAGGGCACCACCGCGAACAGCTCGGCATCCGACATCGAATCCCCATAAGCAACACAGTCCGCCCTGGTCAACCCGAACTTCCCACAGAGTTCATCGGCGATCCGCACCTTAGCGGCCGGGGTCAGGATGCCCGCGGGATCAAGCCGCTCCCGGAACGGCACCGACGGCCACGCCGACCCGTGCGCCGCGTCCGCGCCCCACTCCAGCAGCCGCTCCACGAAGAACCCGGGCGAGAGCGAAATCACGGCACACCGCTCACCGCGCGCCCGGATGTCCGCCCATACCTCCCGAATCCCCATCAGCCACGGCGCTCCCTCGAAAGCCGCCGCCACCTGCGCCTGCGTCAGCTCCCCCCACAGCGCACAGGCCCGCTCCGCGAACCGCGCCGTCGACAGCCCGCCCGCCGCGAACTCCCGCTCCAGCTCATCGATCTCCCGCTCCACACCGAGCTGACGCGATATCTCGACGGCCGCGGCCGAACCATGGATCAGCGTCCCGTCGAGATCGAACAGATGCAGTCTGGTCATGGAGACCGAGCGTAGGGCCAGCCGGGCACGCCCAGCCCCCGGGAGTAGCCGCGGATACTCCCGCCGTCAGACGCGGCGGCGGCCCGGGCGCGCGACGGTTACGCGCATGCAACAGCTGAAACGGCCCGCGCGCCGGGCCCTCCTCGTCGTGCATGTGGTCGTCTCCGTCGGCTGGCTCGGGCTGACGCTCGGCGTGTTGGCCCTGGGCATCGCCGGGGCCACGGCCGGGTCGGCCGAGGCCGCCGGAGGGGCGTACCGGTCGATGAACGTCCTCGGGGACTGGCTGCTCATCCCGATCAGCCTGCTCTCCCTGATCAGCGGGGTGGTGCTGTCCCTCGGCACGCCCTGGGGCCTGGCCCGGTACCGCTGGGTGTACGTGAAGTTCTGGCTGACGCTGGTGACCACCGCCGCGACCGCCTTCGCGCTGCGCGCCCGGATCGACGCGGCGATGGCCGACGTCGCGGCGGGCCGGGCGGTCGGCGCGGCCACCGATCTGATCGTGGCGCCGTCGGTCAGCCTGAGCGTCTATGCCTTCCTCACCGCCATCTCGGTGCTCAAGCCCTGGGGCATGACCGCGCGGGGGCGGCGGCTGCGCGGCCGTGGAGGGGCGGTGAGCGGCCGCCGCGTAGGCTCGCGGGTGTGACCGACTTCGAGATCCGGCGCGCGACCGCCGATGACATACCCGCGATCGTCGCCATGCTCGCCGACGATCCGCTGGGCGCCCGGCGGGAGTCGCCGGACGACCCGGCTCCGTACCGCGCCGCGTTCGAGCGCCTGGAGCGGGACCCCAACCAGCACCTGGTCGTCGCGGTCCGGGACGGGCGTACGGTCGGCACCCTCCAGCTCACCGTGGTGCCCGGGCTCTCCCGGCGCGGCGCCACGCGCTCGATCATCGAGGGGGTACGGATCCACGCCGACGAACGCGGCAACGGCCTCGGCACCGAGCTGATCGAGTGGGCGGTCGAGGAGTCGCGCCGCCAGGGCTGTGTGCTGGTGCAGCTCACCTCGGACGCGTCCCGCACCGACGCGCGCCGCTTCTACGAGCGGCTCGGCTTCGAGGCCAGCCACGTCGGCTTCAAGCTGCCGCTCGACGGCTGACCCGGGCGCCGCTCCTACCGCGGGCGCCATCCGTCCGGGTCGACGCCCCCGGGCACCGCGCCCTCCGGGGCGTACGGCTCCCGCGTCAGCACGAAGGTGCCGAGGTCGAGATGGCCGGGCGCGCCGTCCTCGCCCGCGACGATGCGCAGCGTCTCCCCCGCGTAGTAGCCGTCGAGGCCGGTCCAGGTGCCGTCCGGCCCGGCCCGGAAGCGCGAGGCGCGGCCCGTTCCGCCGACCGGCGACAGCTCCAGGCCGCGATCGGCGCGCAGCCGCAGCAGGAAGGGGGTCGGGCCCCAGTACCAGTGCCCGGTCAGCGCCAGCAGCGCCGGATCGGCCTCGGACAGCGGCCGCCAGGGGCCGGGGATCCGCGGCTCGTGCTCCGCCGTGATCCGTACGAGGTCGGCGGCGACGGTGGCGATGGAGGGCCCCGACGTGACGTTGGCCAGCGCGATCCCGGCCAGCCGGTCGTCCGCGCTGACCCACAGGGCGGCGAGGAAGCCGGGCATGGAGCCGACATGGCCGTGCAGGAACCGGCCCTCCCGGCGCGCCAGCTGCACCCCGAGGCCGTAGCCGCCGTCCCAGTCCCGGCCCTCGGGCGGGGCACCGGGCGCGCGCATCTCGGCGAGCGTCGCGGCGCCGAGCACCCGCTCGTCCCCGTCCAGCAGGAAGGCGGCGAAGCGGGCCAAGTCGGCGGCGGTCGACCACAGCTGTCCTGCGGGTGCCATCCGGCCGGTGTCCTCGGCGGGTTCCGGCAGCAGCACATCGGCCCAGGGGTGGACGGCCCAGCCCGCTGCGTGCGGGGCGCGCGGTGCGAGGGACGTACGCGTCATCCCCAGCGGCTCCAGCACCTCGCGGGCGAGGACATCGCCCCAGGCCGCGCCGCGCAGCCGCTCGACGAGCGCGCCGAGCAGGGCGAAGCCGGTGTTGGAGTAGTGGTGGCGGCGTCCGGCGGGGTGGACGAGGGGGCGCTCGCCGAAGAGATCCGCCGTGTCGGGGCGCAGCGCGCCCGGTGTGCGCTCCCACCAAGGACCGCGCGCCTCGGCAGCCAGCCCCGAGGTGTGGGCGAGGAGCTGGGCGACGGTGGCGCCCTCCGCCTCGGGCACCTCCAGGTGCTTGGCCAGCGGATCCCCGAGGTCCAGCAGCCCCTCGTCACGGAGCCGCATCACCAGCACCGCGGTGAACGTCTTGGTCAGCGAACCGATCCGGTACTGGGTGTCCGCGCCGGGCGTCTGCCCGTCCGTATCGCCCCGCGCCCCCGTCCACACCAGCTGTCCCTCCCGCACCACGGCCCCCACCAGGGAGGGTGCCCGGCCCTCGGACTGGCCGACGGCGATGCGGTGGAGCAGGGCGCGGCGGGTGGCGGGCAACAGCTCCGCGAAATCCTCGGGTGCGGTCATGCCCGCACCCTACGGTCTGGCCTTGACGTCGGGGGCAAGGTCTACGGTCGGGGCCATGCGGATCGGAGAGCTGGCCGAAAGGGCGGGTACGACCACCCGCACCCTGCGCTACTACGAGTCGATCGGACTGCTGCCCGCGCGGCGGTCCGGCAACGGGTACCGGGCGTACGACGAGGACGACCTCCGGCTGGTCCGGCAGATCCGCACCCTCCAGGACTTCGGCTTCGGCCTGGAGGAGACCCGGCCGTTCGTGGAGTGCCTGCGCTCCGGCCATCCGGCCGGTGACTCCTGCCCGGCGTCGCTGGAGGTCTACCGGCGCAAGCTGGCCGAACTGGACGACTGCATCGCGCGGCTGAGCGACGTACGGCGGCAGGTCGGAGCGCAGCTCGCCCGGGCGGAGCGGGCCCGGGCGGCGCTGGAGGCGGCGGCGACGGCGCCCGGCCGGGCGCCGGAACCGCGCTGCGAACTGACGCCGTAAAGGACATAGGCAGATCAAGGGGATGATCGAGATGACACGGACTCGGACCGGGGAAGTGCCCGCGGTCACGGACGCCACCTTCGCCGAGGAGGTGCGGACGGCCGGGCTGCCGGTGCTCGTGGAGTTCACCGCCTCTTGGTGCGCGCCCTGCCACATGATGGCGCCGGTGCTGGCGGAGATCGCCCGAGAGGAGGGGGACCGGCTGAAGGTGGTGCAGCTGGACGTGGACACCAACCCGGAGACGACGGTGGCGTACGGAGTGCTGTCGATGCCGACCCTGATGCTGTTCCGGGCGGGCGAACCGGTGCGGTCGATGGTCGGGGCCCGGCCCAAGCGGCGGCTGCTCCAGGAGCTGGCGGACGTGCTCTGAGCCACCGCCGGGCGGGCTCCGACTACGGCCTCGTCATGGCTTATGGCTTATGGCTTATGGCTTACGGGCCAGGAGAAAGGCCTGCGGCACCACTTCCCTGCCTTCCGGCTCGCGCACCTGCCGGGCCCGTACGGCGAATCCGGCCCCTTCGAGCAGCGCGGCGATCTCGTCGGGCGACAGCCTGCGGAAGTCGAGCGACACAGGGTGGCCGAACGGCTCGGCCAGGTGCAACGGTTCGTCGCCGACCTGGAAGGCGACCAGCAGATTGCCGCCCGGGGCCAGCAGCCGGTGGAACTCGGCCAGCACCGCGGGCAGCCGCTCGGCAGGGGTGTGGATGAGGGAGTAGTAGGCGACGATGCCGCCGAGGGCGCCGTCCGGCAGGTCCAGCCCGGTCATCTGCCCCTCGTCGAACCGCAGCTCCGGATGCTCCCGCCGGGCCACCGCGAGCATCCCCGGCGACAGGTCGACACCGAAGACGTCCAGCCCGAGGCTGTGCAGATACGCCGTCACCCGGCCCGGACCGCAGCCGAGGTCGGCGACCGGCCCGGCCGCCTCCCCCTCCCGCACCAGGTCGGCGAACGCGCCGAGCATGGCCCGGTCCAGCGGCTTGTCGTCCAGCGGGGCCTTGAACATCTCCGCGTAGTCGGCGGCGATGGTGTCGTAGAAGGTCCTGGTGGTCAGCAGATCGGTCGGCTCGGTCATGGACGAGGAGACTAACCGTCCGCGCTCGGTGCGGAGCGAGGTTTCGGACTACCGCAGGCGGACTACCCCCGGCGGACTACCGCAGGCGCCGGGCGCGCAGGACGGTGTCGTTCGTGTGGTGGGTGCCGGGCGGGGCGGGAGCGGTGCGCGGCCGGTTTTCATCGACCAGGACCGTCCAGTCGTGGCCGAGGAGCCCGGCGACCTCGCTCGGCTGGTAGTAGTCGCCGGGGACGACGCCGTTCTCCATGCGCGCGGGCACGTCGGCGAGGTCGTGGCCGACGAAGAGCAGGGTGCCGCCGGGCGCGACGGCGTCGAGCAGTCCGCGCAGCGCGGTGTGCTCCGGCTGGCGCAGGAGCGGGAAGTACTGGGCGGACACCAGGTCGAACGCGGCGGCCGGGGGCGGTGTGACGGCCAGGTCGGTCCGGGTCCACGCCACCCGCCCTGAGAGGTCCGGGGCCGTGGCGGCGGCGCGGTCCAGTGCGATCCGGGAGATGTCGATCGCGGTGACCTGCCATCCGCGCCGGGCCAGCCAGACGGCGTCGGCACCCTCACCGCATCCGACGTCGAGCGCCTGTCCCGGCGCCAGATCGGTGACTTCGGTGACGAGCACTCCGTTGGGGTTGCCGCTCATGAGCTGGTCGGCGCCGCGATACATGTCGTCCCAGAACTGTGCGTCCATCGGCTCTGCCTTCGGTAGGGGGCCGTGGCGCCGGTCGCCCACGGCTTGGTGCGCACACCGTCGCCGCATCCGTGCCTCCGTGACAAAGTTTTTCGCGGAAACGGCAAACTGCGGCGCACACCGCCCCCCTCAGCCCTCGTCCGCGCCCTCCGGGGCGTGGGGAAGCAGGGGGAAGAGCCGGGTGATGAGGGCCACCGGCCGGGCGCCCTCGGGCCGGGCCAGGGGGCGTTGTTCGCGGTCCTGGTACGGCGCGAGCGCGCGTCGGATGACGTCCGCGACCCGGCTCATCTCCTCGGGCGTCAGATAGGCGACGGCGCTGAAGGCTTCGTCGCGGCGCCATGCGGACGGCGCCTCGTCCCGCTGGGTCAGCCACCGCTGCCAGCTCTCGTCCTCCAGCCCCCGGGCCAGATCGCCGAACTGCTCCTCCGCGCTCCCGCCACCGGCCGCGGGGGTGTCCGCGGGGGTGTGCCGGCTCAGACGCCAGGGGCGCACTCGGCCCCCGCTGTGAGGGGCCTCTTCGATGTATCCGTGGCGTGCGAGCTGCCGCAGGTGAAACGAGCAGAGCCCGGAGCTGTAGCCCAGCCGGGAGGCGGCCTCGGTCGCCGTGACGGTGCCGACTTCGGCGAGCAGGTCGAGCAGGTCGGTGCGGACGTGATGGTCGCGCAGGTTGACGTCGTCTTCAGTCACTTTGCAAAGCCTGCTACTTTGCAAAGCACTTGGCAAGCAGTGCGCGAATGGGGAGACAACCATGGAACGGGGCTCGGTTCGCAGGATCACGGTGGTGGGCGAGGAGGTGCTGAGCCGTCCGTGCCAGGAGGTGACCGCGTTCGGAACGCCGGAGCTGTCGGCGCTGATCGACGACATGTTCCTCACCATGTACGTGGCCGACGGCGCGGGCCTGGCCGCCAATCAGGTCGGCGTCGACCTGCGGTTGTTCGTGTACGACTGCCCGGACGAGACCGGGGCCCGGCATGTCGGACACATCCTCAACCCGGTTCTGGACCTGCCCGATCCGGGTGACCGCCGCCTCGTCGACGACATCGAGGGCTGTCTGTCCGTGCCGGGCGCCGCCATGACGGTCCCCCGCACCGATCGCGCCGTCGTCCGCGGGTTCGACAAGGACGGCAACCCGCTCGTCATCGAGGGGCAGGGCTACTTCGCCCGGTGTCTCCAGCACGAGACCGACCACCTCATGGGCCACACGTACCTCGACCGGCTCTCGCAGCGGGACCGCAAGGACGCCCTGCGGCAGATGGACGAGCGCCGCGAGGACGTCTTCGCGCGACGCGCGCTCAAAGCCGCCGCTCTGCGGCCGGACCGGGCTCAGGTCTGCGCCATGTCCACGAAGCGCGAGTAGTGGCCCTGGAAGGCGACGGTGATGGTGGCCGTCGGACCGTTACGGTGCTTGGCCACGATCAGGTCGGCCTCACCCGCGCGCGGGGACTCCTTCTCGTACGCGTCCTCGCGGTGCAGCAGGATGACCATGTCGGCGTCCTGCTCGATGGAGCCACTTTCGCGGAGGTCCGAGACCATCGGCTTCTTGTCGGTGCGCTGCTCGGGACCACGGTTCAGCTGGGAGAGCGCGATCACCGGCACCTCCAGCTCCTTGGCCAGCAGCTTGAGGTTTCGCGACATGTCCGAGACCTCCTGCTGACGGCTCTCGGGGCGCCGGGCGCCGCCGGACTGCATCAGCTGGAGGTAGTCGATGACGACCAGCTGGAGATCGTTGCGCTGCTTGAGACGGCGGCACTTGGCGCGGATCTCCATCATCGACAGGTTCGGGGAGTCGTCGATGTACAGCGGGGCCTGGGACACGTCCGGCATGCGCCGGGCGAGCCGGGTCCAGTCCTCGTCGGTCATGCTGCCGGAGCGCATGTGGTGCAGCGCCACCCGGGCCTCGGCGGACAGCAGACGCATCGCGATCTCGTTGCGCCCCATCTCCAGGGAGAAGATGACGCTCGGCATGTTGTTCTTGATCGAGCAGGCGCGGGCGAAGTCGAGGGCGAGGGTGGACTTACCCATGGCGGGCCGGGCCGCGATGACGATCATCTGGCCGGGGTGGAGGCCGTTGGTCAGCGAGTCCAGGTCGGTGAAGCCGGTGGGCACGCCGGACATCTGGCCGCTGCGCGAACCGATCGCCTCGATCTCGTCGAGCGCGCCCTCCATGATGTCGCCGAGCGGCAGATAGTCCTCGCTGGTCCGCTGCTCGGTGACGGCGTAGATCTCCGCCTGGGCGTTGTTGACGATCTCGTCGACGTCCCCGTCCGCCGCGTATCCCATCTGGGTGATGCGGGTGCCCGCCTCGACCAGCCGCCGCAGCACGGCGCGCTCGTGGACGATCTCCGCGTAGTACTCGGCGTTGGCCGCGGTGGGGACCGACTGGACCAGGGTGTGGAGGTACGAGGCGCCGCCGACCCGGGCGATCTCGCCGCGCTTGGTCAGCTCGGCCGCGACCGTGATCGGGTCGGCCGGCTCGCCCTTCGCGTACAGGTCCAGGATCGCCTGATAGACGGTCTCGTGGGCGGGACGGTAGAAGTCGTTGCCCTGGAGGACCTCCACCACATCGGCGATCGCGTCCTTGGAGAGCAGCATGCCGCCGAGCACGGACTGCTCGGCGTCGAGGTCCTGCGGCGGGACCCGCTCGAAGCCGGACCCCTCCCACGAGCCGCCGTCGCGTCCCCGGTCGTGCTGATCGTCGCGCCCCCGGCCGCCCTCACCGCGGCCGCCGCCGTCGCCACGGCGGAAGCGGGGGGACGGGAACTCGGCCGGGCCGGAGTCCGCCCATGGGTCGTCCATGGGCTCGGGCACGCTCACCCCGCCACCTCCTCCCGTCCGCGGTGCGGAACTCGCCGCGACGTCCTCAGTCTTACGGCACGGCTATGACAAACAGGGCGCCCGACTTCCGCTCACGACGCGTCGAGTTCTGGTGGATTCGAGGCCGGAACAGATGGCGGGCGCCGGACAACGGTAGGCCCGTCGGGGCTACCGGCCAACTCGGTTATCCACAGGGCATGTGGATGATGCGATCCATCCTGTGGAGAAGTCGCGCGAACCTGTGCACGGGCCGGGGGACAGCGCTGTGGACAAACACACAATCACCCCAGAGACGCCGCGCTGACCTGCGGTTTCTCTATCCAAGGGCTGTGCAGAAGAAAAACTTCCACACCCGATGCAAGATCACGACAAACGGCGCAGAGGCGAGTGTCGCGAGCGCCGCCATGTAAGGACTGCACCGGTCTTGTGTCTCTTACCTGTGGAAGATTAGATTGCCCCCATGACACAGGCCCCCGCGAGCGCCCGGAGCACCGTCCGTCGGCATGACCGCGAGATCATCGCCCTCGCCGTACCCGCCTTCGGCGCCCTCGTGGCGGAACCCCTCTTCGTCATGGTCGACAGCGCCATCGTCGGCCATCTCGGCACCCCGCAGCTCGCCGGTCTGGGCGTCGCCGCCGCCCTGCTGACCACCGCGGTGAACATCTTCGTCTTCCTCGCCTACGCCACCACCGCCGCCGTGGCCCGCCGGGTCGGCGCCGGTGACCTCCCCGGCGCGATCCGGCAGGGCATGGACGGCATCTGGCTGGCCCTGCTGCTCGGCGCCGCCGTCATCGCCGCCGCCCTCCCCACCGCACCCGGCCTCGTCGACCTCTTCGGCGCCTCCGACACCGCCGCCCCCTACGCGGTCACCTATCTGCGCATCAGCGCCCTCGGCATCCCCGCGATGCTCGTGGTGCTCGCCGCCACCGGGGTGCTGCGCGGCCTCCAGGACACCCGTACCCCGCTCTACGTGGCCATCGGAGGCTTCACGGCCAACGCCGCGCTCAACGCGGGCCTCGTCTACGGCGCCGGGCTCGGCATCGCGGGCTCCGCCTGGGGCACGGCGATCGCCCAGTGGGCCATGGCCGCCGTCTACCTCGCGGTGGTCGTCCGGGGAGCCCGGCGCCACGGTACGTCGCTGCGTCCCGACGCCGCCGGGATCCGGGCCTGCGCCCACGCCGGGGCACCGCTGCTGGTCCGTACGCTCTCGCTGCGCGCCGTGATGCTGATCGCGACGGCGGTGGCGGCCCGCCTCGGAGACACCGAGGTCGCCGCCCACCAGATCGTGCTGACCCTGTGGACCCTGCTGGCGTTCGCGCTGGACGCCATCGCCATCGCGGGTCAGGCCATCATCGGGCGCTATCTGGGAGCGGAGGACGCCGCGGGGGCCCGCGCCGCCTGCCGCCGCATGGTGCAGTGGGGCATCGTCGCGGGCATCGTGCTCGGCCTGCTGGTCATCGCCTCCCGCCCGCTGTTCATCCCCCTGTTCACCACGGACCCCGAGGTGAAGGACGCCCTGCTGCCGGTGCTGCTGGTGACGGCCCTCGTCCAGCCCGTCTCGGGTGTGGTCTACGTCCTCGACGGGGTGCTGATGGGCGCGGGCGACGGTCCGTATCTCGCGGGGGCCATGATCGTCACGCTCGCGGTCTTCGCCCCGGTCGCGCTCCTCGTCCCCGCATGGGGCGGGGGACTGACCGCCGTGTGGTGGACCATGGCGCTGATGATGGCACTCCGGCTGGCGACCCTCTGGCTGCGCGCCCGCTCCGGGCGGTGGATCGTCACCGGCGCGACCCGGGCCTGAGCCGCACGGCGGGACGGGCCACGCAGCGGGACGGTCCGCACGCCGGGGCACGCCGCACGGCGGGCGAGTCACACAGCGTGACGGGCCACGCAGAGGAGCCCCACACAGCGAGAAGGGCCGCACCCCCGTGGAGTGCGGCCCTCTCACATGCACAGGCTCAGCGGAGCACTGCGTCAGGCGGCGACGACCTCGACGCCGACCTTCGCGGCGACCTCGGCGTGCAGCCGGACCGACACCTGGTGCGCGCCCAGGGTCTTGATCGGCTGCTGCACCTCGATACGGCGCTTGTCGACGTCCGGGCCACCCGCGTCCTTGATCGCCGAAGCGATGTCGGCCGGGGTGACGGAGCCGAACAGCCGGCCGGCGTCGCCGGCGCGGGTCTTCAGCTGGACCTTGACGCCCTCGAGCCGCGCCTTGACCTCGTTGGCCTGCTCGATCGTGGCGATCTCGCGGATGCGACGACCGCGGCGGATCTGCTCGACGTCCTTCTCGCCACCCTTGGTCCAGCGGATCGCGAGACCACGCGGAACCAGGTAGTTACGGGCGTACCCGTCGCGGACGTCCACGACGTCACCGGCAGCGCCGAGGCCGGAGACCTCGTGGGTGAGGATGATCTTCATGACTCGGTCACCCTTCCCTTATCGCGCGGTGGACGTGTAGGGCAGCAGCGCCATCTCACGGCTGTTCTTCACGGCCGTGGCGACATCGCGCTGGTGCTGAGTGCAGTTGCCGGTGACCCGGCGGGCACGGATCTTGCCGCGGTCGGAAATGAACTTCCGCAGCAGGTTCGTGTCCTTGTAGTCGACGTAGGAGATCTTCTCCTTGCAGAACACGCAAACCTTCTTCTTAGGCTTGCGAGCAGGCGGCTTCGCCATTGTCTCTCTCCAGTGTGATCAAGAAGTTTGTGCTGGTCGCCCAGACCAGGCAGGGCGATGTTTCACGTGAAACCGCGTGAAACAGCGCGCCGTGACCTAGAAGGGCGGCTCGTCCGAGTAGCCGCCGCCGCTGCCGGAGCCACCGCCCCAGCCGCCGCCACCGCCGCCCTGGCCGCCACCGGCCGGTGCGCCGGTCGCCCACGGGTCGTCGGCCGGAGCGCCGCCGCCCTGCTGCTGACCGCCGCCGGGGCCACCGCCCCAGCCGCCGCCACCGCCCTGGCCGCCACCGCCGCCGTAGCCACCCTGGCCACCGCGCCCGGTGGTCTTGGTGACCTTGGCCGTGGCGTTGCGCAGGCTGGCACCGACCTCGTCGACATCCAGCTCGTAGACCGTGCGCTTGATCCCCTCACGGTCCTCATACGACCGCTGCTTCAGCCGGCCCTGCACGATGACGCGCATACCGCGCTGAAGCGACTCGGCCACGTTCTCCGCGGCCTGCCGCCACACCGAGCACGTGAGGAAGAGGCTCTCGCCGTCCTTCCACTCGTTGGTCTGACGGTCGAACGTACGAGGAGTGGACGCGACACGGAACTTCGCGACCGCCGCACCGGAGGGGGTGAAGCGCAGCTCGGGGTCGTCGACGAGATTGCCGACGACCGTGATGACGGTCTCGCCTGCCATTGGGGAACCTCTCGGCGGGTACTGCTGGGCTGCTTGCTACTCGTTGCGATCCCGGTGACCGTTGAACGCTTACGCGGTCAGTGGGTCTCGGGACGAAGGACCTTGGTCCGGAGGACCGACTCGTTCAGGTTCAGCTGGCGGTCGAGCTCCTTGACGACCGCGGGCTCAGCCTGCAGGTCGATGACCGAGTAGATGCCCTCGGGCTTCTTCTTGATCTCGTACGAGAGACGACGACGCCCCCAGGTGTCGACCTTCTCGACCTTGCCGTTGCCCTCACGGATAACGGAAAGGAAGTTCTCGATCAGCGGGGAGACAGCACGCTCCTCGAGATCGGGGTCGAGGATGACCATCACCTCGTAGTGACGCATGTGGAACCCACCTCCTTTGGACTCAGCGGCCACGGTCGTTCCGTGGCAGGAGGGTCGTGATGCGTTGTGCCGCGGCGTCTGTGCAGACACCACCGCAGACCGTACACAGTACCCGCCTCCTGCCTCCCGCTTGAAATCCGGGCGTCTTGGCACGCAATCTGTACACATCGGGTGTGAGCGGCGTTACAGTTCGCCGCCCTGCCTATATGTGCCTACCTGGAGGTGCCCCATGGCACAGGCAGCACGACCGCAGCACGGACTGCTCTCCTTCCTGGACACCGATGGCAAGTCTCATCCCGTCGAGAACGCCATCGCCGTGGCGACGCTGCTGATCGGTTTGATCTCCTTCGTCACGGCCTACTTCCCCGGCCTCCACCTGGTCAGCTCGTGGACCGGGCTGATCGGGATGCTCGGCGGGGCATGGGGCCAGCTGATCTCCGCGACCACCGGAGAGCGGTTCCTGCTGATCATCGGGCTCGGTGCATCGGGCGTCGGCTTCTACCTCGGGATGGCGCACGGCGGGCTCTTCGGCGGGCTGCTGGGCTGACTCCCCGAGGGCGGGTTGGACCCAGGCCCAAACGGGGCACGCCCCGGTCGCAGTAGGCTTCGGCGCGAGAGCCGGAGCCCCGACCCTGGGGACAAACCTGCCGAGGAGCGCCCCGCAATGAGCCTGACCCTGAGGACGATCAGCCGAGAGCAGCATCTGGCGTACATCCAGAGCCTGCCGTCGGCAAGCCACATGCAGGTCCCGGCATGGGCTGACGTCAAGTCGGAGTGGCGCTCGGAGAATCTCGGCTGGTTCGACGCCACCGGCCAGCTGGTCGGCGTCGGCCTCGTCCTCTACCGCCAACTGCCCAAGATCAAGCGGTATCTCGCCTACCTCCCCGAGGGCCCGGTCATCAACTGGTACGCGCCCAACCTGGAGGAGTGGCTGCGCCCGATGCTCGCGCATCTCAAGCAGCAGGGCGCCTTCTCCGTGAAGATGGGCCCGCCGGTCATCATCCGCCGCTGGGACGCCGCCGCGATCAAGTCCGGCATCCAGAACCCGGATGTGAAGCGGCTGCGGGACGTCGAGGCCACCCACATCGAGCCGCGGGCCTTCGAGGTCTCCGACCGGCTGCGGCGGATGGGCTGGCAGCAGGGCGAGGACGGCGGCGCGGGCTTCGGCGACGTCCAGCCGCGGTACGTCTTCCAGGTGCCCCTGGAGAACCGCTCCCTGGAGGACGTCCACAAGAGCTTCAACCAGCTGTGGCGCCGCAACATCAAGAAGGCCGACAAGGCGGGCGTCGAGGTCGTCCAGGGCGGCTACGAGCACCTGGGCGAGTGGCAGCGGCTCTACGAGATCACCGCGGAGCGCGACCACTTCCGGCCCCGCCCGCTCAGCTACTTCCAGCGCATGTGGACGGCCCTCAACACCGAGGACCCCAACCGGATGCGGCTGTACTTCGCCATGCACGAGGGCGAGGCGGTGGCCGCCGCCACGATGCTGGTCGTCGGCGGCCACGTCTGGTACTCCTACGGCGCCTCCGCCAACCACAAGCGCGAGGTCCGGCCCTCGAACGCGATGCAGTGGCGGATGCTCCGCGACTCGTACGCGCTCGGCGCTACCGTCTACGACCTCCGCGGCATCTCGGACTCGCTCGACGAGACCGACCATCTCTTCGGCCTGATCCAGTTCAAGGTCGGCACCGGTGGGCAGGCTGCCGAATACCTCGGCGAGTGGGACTTCCCCCTCAACAAGCTGCTCCACAAGGCGCTCGACATCTACATGTCCCGCCGCTGACCCTGTTTTCCTGATCCCCCGCAAAAGCTGCATACCTCGAATACACCGCGGCAACGAGAAAGGTTCCGGGACCGGCCAATGGCGCTCACCCTCTACGTCGACACCGCGCGCTGGCGGGCGCACCAGCAGATGGTCATCCAGCAGTTCCCGGGGATAGTCCCGGTCTGCAAGGGCAACGGCTACGGCTTCGGCCACGAACGGCTGGCCGAGGAAGCCGCCCGCATCGGCGCCGACGTCCTCGCCGTGGGCACCACGTACGAGGCCGCCCGGATGAAGGACTACTTCAGCGGCGACCTGCTCGTCCTCACCCCCTTCCGCCGCGGGGAGGAGCCGGTGCCGCTGCCGGACCGGGTGATCCGGTCGGTCTCGTCCGTCGACGGCGTCTACGGCCTGGTGAACGCGCGTGTCGTGATCGAGGTCATGAGCAGCATGAAGCGGCACGGCGTCACCGAGGAGGACCTGCCCAAGCTGCACGCCGCGATAGAGAATGTGCGGCTTGAGGGGTTCGCCATCCACCTCCCGCTCGACCGGACCGACGGCATCGACGCGGTCGAGGAGGTCATCGGGTGGATGGACCGGCTGCGCGCGGCGCGGCTGCCGCTGCACACCATGTTCGTCAGCCACCTCAAGGCGGACGAACTGGCGCGGCTACAGCAGCAGTTCCCGCAGACCCGGTTCCGCGCCCGCATCGGCACCCGGCTGTGGCTGGGCGACCACGAGTCGACGGAGTACCGGGGCTCGGTGCTCGACGTCACCCGGGTCGCCAAGGGCGAACGCTTCGGCTACCGCCAGCAGAAGGCCGCCTCCGACGGCTTCCTGGTGGTCGTCGCGGGCGGCACCTCCCACGGCGTCGGCCTGGAGGCGCCCAAGGCGCTGCACGGGGTGATGCCCCGTGCCAAGGGGGTCGCCCGCGCCGGTCTCGCGACCGTCAACCGCAACCTCTCGCCCTTCGTCTGGGCGGGCAAGCAGCGGTGGTTCGCCGAACCGCCGCACATGCAGGTGTCCATCCTGTTCGTGCCGGGCGATGTCACCGCACCGCAGGTGGGGGATGAGCTGGTGGCCCATCTGCGCCACACCACCACGCAGTTCGACCGCCTCTTCGACCGCTGAGCCCCGTCGCCGCAGGTGGGCTCCCGCGGGGAGCTCACCTCCGGCCGGTGCCCCAGTCCGTGAGCGCCGCGCCCTCGTACTGCGCCGTGCGCCGCGCCTCTCCCAGCACGAACGCGTCCGGCGCCCGGTCGAGTACGCCGCCCGACGGGTCGTCCGAGCCGTCCCGGCGCACCGGATCCCGGTCCGGCACCAGCGCGTCCCGCACGACCATCGCGCACAGGAAGAGCGTTCCCGCGAAGTGCAGGGCGGTCGCGAGCTGGTAGCCCTCGGGAGGCAGCCCCCGGTGCTGATCACCGCTGTTGGTGTACGCGAGGTACATCCAGATCCCGAGGAAATACATCACCTCGCAGGCCTGCCACACCAGGAAGTCCCGCCAGCGGGGCCGCGCCAGCGCGGCGAGCGGGATCAGCCACAGCACGTACTGCGGTGAGTAGACCTTGTTCGTGAGCACGAAGGCCGCGATGACCAGGAAGGCGAGCTGGGCGAAGCGCGGCCGGCGCGGGGCGCACAGGGCGAGGGCCGCCACTCCGGCGCAGGCCAGCACCATGAGGATCATGGCGTAGGTGTTGACGTCGTCCATGGGGTTGCCGGTGCGCTGCGAGATGATCAGCCAGAGCGACCCGAAGTCGACCGGGCGTTCCTCACTGAACGTATAGAACTGCTTCCACCCCTCGCGGATGTGCAGCCCCCCGCCCTGCGTAGTGATCATCACGGGCACGTTCACCACCAGCCAGGAGGCCGCCGCGCCGCCCGTCGCCGCCCAGAAGGCGCGCCACCGGCCCGCGCGCAGGCACAGCACCAGCAGCGGGCCGAGCAGCAGCACCGGGTAGAGCTTCGCGGCCGTCGCGAGGCCGAGCAGCACACCGGCGGCCACAGGGCGGCTGCGGGACCACATGAGCATGGCGGCGGCGGTGAGGGCGACCGCGAGGAGGTCCCAGTTGATCGTGGCGGTGAGCGCGAAAGCGGGGGCCAGGGCGACGAGCAGCGCGTCCCAGGGGCGGCGGCGGTGCGTACGGGATACGCAGACCGCGATGACCGCGGTGCAGGCCATGAGCAGGGCCGTGTTGGCGAGCCAGTAGACCTGTTCGCGGGTCTGGAGGTCGCCGCCGTGCGGGGTGAGCCAGGAGGCGACCTCCATCAGGAGGCCGGTGAGGACCGGGTACTCCAGGTACTCCATCCCACCGGAGACGCTGTCCGGTATCCGGTTGAAGTACGGGACGAGGTCGTTGGCGAAACCGCGGCCGTTGTAGAGGTGCGGTATGTCGGAGTAGCAGGCGTGGGTGTACTGGGCGGTGGCGCCGTAGAACCAGCCGCCGTTGTAGCAGGGCAGCTTCTGCACCATGCCCAGGGCGAACATTCCGATGGCGACGAGCGCGATGATCCGCACCGGGGTCCACCAGCTCGTGCCCAGCAGCGCCCGGCGCCCGACCGGGCCGCCGATAAGCTCGCTGCCGGCCGCGGCGACCGAATCCTCCGTGGTCGGCCGTACGGGCTGGGCCTGTGGGTCCTCGCGCACGCTCATGGGGCCCATCCTGCCGTACGAGCCGGGCGGGAGGAGTGAGGACCGCCTCAGCGGCCCGCTGAGCGCCCCGGAACGCCCGGGCAGTCCCGGGGCCGCCCGGGCGTCCGGAAGACGCCCAGAGAGCCGCAGGGGCCCCCGAACGGCGGCGGCCGCGCCGGAGCGGGATGCTCCGGCGCGGCCGCCGATCGCTGTGCGGGATGTCGGGACTACTCGTCCTTGCGGGAGCCGGACGGGCCCCCGAAGAGCCCGCCGCCGGGTGGCTCCGTGGTCGGCGAGGGCGAGGGTTCGCCCGGGCCGCCGCTGGGGCCTGCGTTCTCGCCGCCCTGGTTGTCGCCACCCGCGTTCTCGTTGCACGAGAGATCCAGCGGATCACACGACTGCGTGGGGCTCGGGCTGCCGGAGGGCGTCTGGGACGGCGTCTCGGACGGCGTCTGCGACGGGGTCTGGGACGGCGTCTGCGTCGGCTTCTGGGTCGTCGGCGTGGGGCTCGCGTTCTCGCCGTAGACCTTGTCACCGATCGGCGTGGCCGCCGGGAAGTCCTTCGCCGGCTGGCCCGCCATCGCCTTGCGCATGTAGTCGGCCCAGATCTCGGCGGGGTACGACGCACCGTGGATGGACTCCTGACCGCCCACACCGCGCATGGAACGGAAGACCTGCCGCTTGGCCTGGTCGTTCACCCGCCACATGCCGATCGACGTGGACAGCTGCGGGGTGTAACCGGAGAACCAGGCCGACTTGTTCTGGTCGGTGGTTCCGGTCTTGCCCGCCGCCGGGCGGCCGATCTGCGCCGAGGTGCCGGTGCCGCGCTCGACGACGTTCTTCAGCACGTCGGTGACGTTGTCCGCCACGTTCGCGTCGAAGGCCCGCTTGAGCTTGGCCTCGTCCTCGTGGTTGTAGATCTCGCCGTCCTTGTCCTCGACCCGCTCGACCGAGTACGGATCGGCCTGCTGGCCGCTGGCCGCGAAGGTCGCGTACGCCCCGGCCAGCCGGATGGCGCTGGGCTGGGAGGTGCCGAGCGAGAACGTCGGGGTGATCTCGGCCAGCTGGTCCTTGCTGAGGCCCGCGTCCAGGGCGGCCTCCCGCACCTTGTCGGTGCCGACGTCCATGCCCAGCTGGATGAAGGGCGTGTTCACCGAGTACTGCATCGCGGTGCGCAGGCTGATCTTGCCCTTGTCCTCGTCACCGTCGTTCCTCTGGTGCCACTCCTTGTTGTTCTTGTCCGTCCAGACGGAGCCGTCGTAGTCGCGCAGGGTCAGCTTGTTGTCACCGTTGTAGACACTCGACGGGGAGACCTTGGTGCGTTCCGAATCCGGTTGGTCACGCGGACCGTTGCGGTCCCGGACACCGTCCCTCATCGCCGCGGCCAGCACGAAGGGCTTGAAGGTCGAGCCCACCTGGACACCGGTGTAGTCCGCGTTGTTGCGATAGTGCTCCAGCGCGTCCTTGCCGCCGTAGATGGCCTTGATCTTGCCCGTCTTGGGCTCCACCGAGGCACCGCCGAACTGCACGTACTTGTCCACATCGCGCTGTTTCGGCTTGATGTTCTCCTTGGACACCTTCTCGACCGTGTCCTTCAGTTGGCTGATTTTCTTGCGGTCGAAGGTGGTGTGGATCTGATAGCCGCCCTTGTCCAGCTTCGCCTGGGAGATGCCGGTCTTGGCGACGATGTAGTTGTCGGCGAGCTCGGTGAGATAACCGATCTGGCCCTGCTTGTTCGTCGCCACCTCCGGGCTCTTCACCCGCGGGAAGCCCTTATCAATCCAGTACTGGGCCTTGGCCTTGGTCAGCCGGCCCACCTGGACCTCCCGCTTGAGGATCCACTCCCAGCGCGCCGTGGCCCGCTTGGTGTTGGCCTCCGCGCTCGCGGACGGTCCGTAGCCGCCGTTCGGGTCGTACAGGTTGGGCCCGTTGAGCGTCGAGGCGAGGAAGGCGCTCTCGCTCGCGTTGAGCTGCGAGCAGTCCTTGTCGAAGTACGCGCGGGCCGCCGCCTGACAGCCGTAGGCACCGCGACCGTAGTACGCGGTGTTGAGGTACCCCTGGAGGATGTAGTCCTTGCTCTTGGTCGAGCCGACCTTGACGGAGATGAACAGCTCCTTGAGCTTTCGCGTCACCGTCTGGGACTGGTCGAGGTACGTGTTCTTCACGAACTGCTGGGTGATGGTCGACCCACTCTGGGTCGCGCCGCCCCGCGCCATGTTGACGACGGCGCGCGCGATACCCATCGGGTCGACGCCCGAGTCCTGGTAGAAGCTGGCGTTCTCGGCGGAGATCACCGCGTCCTGCATGTCCTGAGGGATCTTGTTGAGCGGCACGATCTGACGGTTGAGATCACCGCCGCCCGAGACCACCATCTGCTTGCCGTCGCCCCAGTAATAGACGTTCTTCTGGGCCTTCGACGCGGCCTGCTCGGTGGGGACGTCCACGATCATCCACCCGATGCCCACGGCACTGACCAGCGCCGCGAAGAAGAAGATGAAGGTTCCCGTGACGAGCCGCCAGGAGGGCACCCAGCGGCGGAAGCCCGTCTTACCCGCGCGCGGGTAGTCGATGAACCGCTTCTTGCCGGGCGGCCCGTCGCCGCCCGCGCCCCGGCCGCGGCCACCGCCGGTGGCCCGCCGACCACCACCGTGGCCACCGCGACCCGCACCACCGGCGGCCGGATCGGGTGCTCTTCTCCGGCCGCCACCGCTGCGTTGCGCGGCGCGGCGGGCCTCGGCCCTGCCGCCGTGGGAACGCTCTTCCCCAAACGATGCCGAGCCCGACTCGGCGGCGGCGTTGTGCGATGGTGCTGCGCGACGGCCGGACGACTGCTGTCCGGCACGCCGGGCCGCTGCTCGGCCGCCGCCCTGGGGCTGCGGCGGCTTGCGACGGTGCTCGCTCATGGAACGACTACTCCTCGGGCAGGCGCTATCGCCTGAAAGCGGCAGGTGGCTTCCGGTCCCCCCGATGTGCAATCCGGCCACACCTGGCAACCGGACGCACTGCCTCCGGGACGAGGACGCAGGACAGCGTCACACGGTTCCCTTTGGTCTGCATGGCGAACAGAGTACGCACGGCCAAATCTTGTCTCCTCGGCGCCTTCACTCCATAACGGTCCGGTTGAGTCCCACGAACCGGTGATGTGACGCCGTTCACCGTGGTCGCTCTTGTCCCACCGGGACCACGGTCCTATCGTCTTGATGTATCGAGTCGATACATCAGCTCGGCATAGTGGCCCCAGGAGACGGGAGAGGCAGGCGATGAGCAGACGCTCCGGCATCCTCGAGTTCGCCGTCCTCGGCCTGCTCCGCGAGTCCCCGATGCACGGATATGAGCTGCGAAAGCGCCTCAACACCTCGCTCGGGGTGTTTCGTGCGTTCAGCTACGGCAGCCTCTATCCCTGCCTCAAGACGCTGGTCGCCAACGGCTGGTTGATCGAGGAGCCCGGGAACGCCTCCGAGGAGGCCGTCGCGGCCACCCTGGCCGGCCGCCGGGCGAAGATCGTCTACCGGCTGACGGCGGAGGGAAAGGAGCGGTTCGAGGAGCTGCTCTCCCACACCGGCCCGGACGCATGGGAGGACGAACACTTCGGCGTCCGCTTCGCCTTCTTCGGACAGACGTCGCGGGACGTACGGATGCGCGTGCTCGAAGGGCGGCGCAGCCGCCTGGAGGAACGCCTGGCAAAGATGCGGGCCTCCCTGGCCCGCACCCGCGAGCGGCTGGACGACTACACCCTCGAGCTCCAGCGGCACGGCATGGAGTCGGTGGAGCGCGAGGTCCGCTGGCTGAATGAGCTGATCGAGAGCGAGCGGGCCGGGCGCGACCAGCGCGACGAGCCCGCCGGGCAGGACCGGACGCCTGAGAAGGGGCCGGACCGGTCGCCGGAGCAGGACCGGTCAGGAGATGCGGACGGCCTGCCCCGGCACCGGGGTGGTTCCCGGCCGGACCCGTCCGATGACACCGCCAAGTGAGGCCCCGCACCCCGCAGGGCTTCGTCGAGTACACACAGGGAGCAACCGGAATGGGTTCGGTTCGTGTAGCCATCGTCGGTGTGGGCAACTGTGCCGCGTCGCTGGTGCAGGGCGTCGAGTACTACAAGGACGCCGACCCGGACACCCGCGTGCCGGGTCTGATGCATGTGCAGTTCGGCGACTACCACGTCCGTGACGTGGAGTTCGTCGCCGCCTTCGACGTGGACGCGAAGAAGGTCGGGCTGGACCTCGCGGACGCCATCGGCGCCAGCGAGAACAACACCATCAAGATCTGCGACGTACCGTCGACCGGTGTCACGGTCCAGCGCGGCCACACGCACGACGGTCTCGGCAAGTACTACCGGCAGACCATCGACGAGTCCGACGAGGCCCCGGTCGACGTGGTCCAGATCCTCAAGGACAAGCAGGTCGACGTTCTGGTCTGCTACCTGCCCGTGGGCTCGGAGGACGCCGCCAAGTACTACGCCCAGTGCGCCATCGACGCCAAGGTCGCCTTCGTCAACGCGCTGCCGGTCTTCATCGCCGGCACCAAGGAGTGGGCGGACAAGTTCACCGAGGCGGGCGTGCCGATCGTCGGTGACGACATCAAGTCGCAGGTCGGCGCCACGATCACGCACCGGGTGCTGGCGAAGCTGTTCGAGGACCGGGGCGTCATCCTGGACCGCACCATGCAGCTGAACGTCGGCGGCAACATGGACTTCAAGAACATGCTCGAGCGCGAGCGCCTGGAGTCCAAGAAGATCTCCAAGACGCAGGCCGTCACCTCGCAGATCCCGGACCGTGAGCTGGGCGCCGACAACGTCCACATCGGCCCGTCGGACTACGTGGCCTGGCTGGACGACCGCAAGTGGGCGTACGTCCGCCTCGAAGGCCGCGCGTTCGGCGACGTCCCGCTGAACCTGGAGTACAAGCTCGAGGTGTGGGACTCCCCGAACTCCGCGGGCGTCATCATCGACGCGCTGCGTGCCGCCAAGATCGCCAAGGACCGTGGCATCGGCGGCCCGATCCTCTCCGCCTCCTCGTACTTCATGAAGTCGCCGCCGGTGCAGTACTTCGACAACGAGGCCCGGGAGAACGTGGAGAAGTTCATCAAGGGTGAGGTCGAGCGCTGAACCATGGCGCTGCACTGCGACGGTGCGCCGTGAGGCGCTGATCTCCGCCGCTTGATCACGGGCCTCCGGGAATCCCCCCGGAGGCCCGTGCGGTGTGTGAAGGTGGCGTCATGCCCGTTGTGCGTGATCTCCGCGTGCTGCTGCAACTGCGCGACTTCCGCCATCTGCTGGCCGTCCGTCTGCTGTCCCAGTCCGCCGACGGCGTCTACCAGGTCGCGCTGGCCACCTATGTGGTCTTCTCCCCGGAGAAGGAGACCTCCGCCGCGGCCATCGCCTCCGCCATGGCCGTCCTGCTGCTCCCCTACTCCCTCCTCGGTCCCTTCGCCGGTGTACTGCTGGACCGCTGGCGCCGCCGCCAAGTCCTGCTCCACGGCAATCTGCTGCGCTCCGGGCTGGCCGCAGGAACCGCGGTGCTGGTCCTCGCCCAGGTGCCGGAGTGGCTCTTCTACGTCTCCGCCCTGTCGGTGACGGCGGTCAACCGCTTCGTGCTGGCCGGCCTGTCGGCCTCGCTGCCGCGGGTGGTGGACAGCCAGGAACGTCTGGTCATGGCCAACTCCCTCTCGCCGACCGCGGGTACGCTCGCCGCCACCGCGGGCGGCGGTCTGGCGTTCGTGGTCCGGCTCTCGGGCCCGGGCGGCTCCTCTTCGGACGCGCTGGTCGTCCTGCTGGGCGCCGCGCTCTACCTCGTCGCCGGGCTCTCGGCGCTCCGCATGCCCTCCGGCCTCCTGGGGCCCGACCCGGCGGCCCTGCAACCGCACCTCGGGGCCGCCCTGGTGAGCACGGTCCGCGGGCTCGTCGCCGGGCTGCGCCACCTCCTGCACCGCAGGGACCCCACCATGGCCCTGACCGCGATGACGCTGATGCGCTTCTGCTACGGCGCCCTCACCGTCACGGTGCTGATGCTCTGCCGGTACGCATGGGCCGACACCGAGTCGGGCGGGCTGGCGCTCCTCGGCATTGCGGTCGGTGTCTCGGGCGCGGGCTTCTTCGCCGCGGCGGTGATCACCCCATGGGCGATCGGCCGGCTTTCCTCGCTCGATGCCTCCCGGCCGGACGGTCAGCTCCACTGGGTGATGGTGTGCGCGGCAATCGCGGCCGTCCTGGAACCGGGCCTGGGGCTCCCCTTCGAACCCGCCCCGATACTGGTTGCCGCCTTCGTGCTCGGCCTCATCACCCAGGGTGCGAAGATCGCCACCGACACCGTCGTCCAGTCCGCGATCGAGGACGACTTCCGTGGACGGATCTTCTCCCTCTATGACGTGCTCTTCAACGTCGCCTTCGTGGGAGCCGCGGGGGTGGCCGCCCTGATGCTGCCGCCGGACGGGACATCGGCCGTTCTGGTGACCGGAGTGGCACTGATCTACGCGGCGACCGCCGTCCTGCTCATGTTTCACGTGAAACACCGCCCCGGGAAACGCACGGGGGCCGATGTTTCACGTGAAACGTGACGCGCCGGAGGCGCGGCGTCAGTCCTGAGACTGAGCTGCCCACCACTCCTTGAGCGCCTCGACGGCAGCGTCCCGGCCCATGGGCCCGTGCTCCAGCCTCAGCTCCAGCAGATGCTTGTACGCCTTGCCGACCTCAGGGCCCGGAGCGATGCCGAGCACCTTCATGATCTCGTTGCCGTCCAGGTCCGGACGGATCGCCTCCAGCTCCTCCTGCTCCTGGAGCCTCGCGATCCGCTCCTCCAGACCGTCGTACGCCCGCGAAAGCGCCATGGCCTTCCGCTTGTTGCGCGTCGTGCAGTCCGAGCGGGTCAGCTTGTGCAGCCGGTCCAGCAGGGGCCCCGCGTCGCGCACATAGCGCCGCACGGCCGAGTCGGTCCATTCGCCCGTGCCGTAACCATGGAAGCGCAGATGCAGCTCGACCAGCCGGGAGACATCCTTGACCAGCTCATTGGAGTACTTGAGCTTCGTCATCCGCGACTTGGTCATCTTGGCGCCCACCACCTCGTGGTGATGGAAGGAGACGCGGCCGTCCTTCTCGAAGCGGCGCGTCTTCGGCTTCCCGATGTCATGCAGCAGCGCGGCCAACCGCAACACCAGATCCGGCCCGTTCTCCTCCAGGTCCATGGCCTGGTCCAGCACGGTCAGCGAGTGCTCGTACACATCCTTGTGCCGGTGGTGCTCATCACGCTCCAGCCGCAGCGCGGGGAGCTCCGGCAGTACGCAGTCGGCGAGCCCGGTCTCGACCAGCAGCCGCAGCCCCTTCCGGGGGTGGGCGCCCAGGACCAGCTTGTTCAGCTCGTCACGCACCCGCTCCGCCGAGACGATGTCGATCCGTCCGGCCATCGCCTCCATCGCGGCGACCACCTCGGGCGCCACCTCGAAGTCGAGCTGGGAGGCGAACCGCGCCGCGCGCATCATCCGCAGCGGATCGTCGGAGAAGGACTCCTGCGGGGTCCCCGGGGTGCGCAGCACCCGCGCGGCGAGATCTTCGAGCCCGTTGTGCGGGTCGATGAACTCCTTCTGCGGGAGCGCCACCGCCATGGCGTTGACCGTGAAGTCCCGGCGGACCAGATCTTCCTCGATGGATTCGCCGTAGGACACCTCGGGCTTCCGGGATGTCCGGTCATAGGCTTCCGACCGATACGTCGTGATTTCGATCTGAAAACTCTGATGTGCCCCGTTGTCGCCCGGACCTTCCTTCTGGCAACCGACCGTGCCGAAGGCGATACCCACCTCCCACACGGCGTCCGCCCAGGGCCGGACGATCTTCAGCACCTCGTCGGGGCGGGCGTCCGTCGTGAAGTCCAGATCGTTACCGAGGCGGCCGAGCAGCGCGTCCCGCACCGATCCGCCGACCAGGGCCAGGCTGAACCCCGCCTGCTGAAAGCGTCGGGCAAGGTCGTCGGCGACGGGAGAGACCCGCAAGAGTTCGGCCACGGCACGGCGCTGCACCTGGTTGAGCTCATTGGTCGACTGCGGGGATCGGCTGTCATTGTTGGCGTTCGGCACAACAGAACAGGGTACGTGGCCGCGCGCCCCGGGGCCTCCACGTTGATCGTCGGTTCCATCACGGTGACGATCTTGTGGAGCCGTCCACAGCACTTCGCCACAGCGGGCATCGTTACCATTCGTGGACGCACATTGCGACGACCACTGACGATCACAGACGACAAGGGACGGGCGAGCGCGTGGCCGATGCGGCAGACCTCCGGGAGACGACGTCCTCTCGCGCCCGTCGATGGCTACGGCGGACCGGGGCGCTGCTCGCAGCGGCGCCGGTGCTCGCGGGCGTACTACAGGTCCCGGCGGCGCCCGCCGTCCATGCGGCGGCCAAACCCACCGGCTCGCGCTCGGTGGACGTCGACATCACCTCGCTGACGCCCACCGCACCGACCAAGAGCGACACGCTCACCGTCAGCGGCACCGTCACCAACGACAGCGGTTCGACGGTCTCCGGTGCCCATGTCGGCCTCCGCGTCGGCCCCACCATGGAGGGCCGCAACGCCATCGACGGCGCCGCCCGGCGGACCGGCTACCAGCAGGGCGCCGACGGCAACGAGATCGGCGGCAAGTACACCGAGAAGATCGGCAAGCTGGGGGCGGGGGTCAGCCGGGACTTCACGCTCTCCATACCGGTGAACGAGCTGCACCTCGGGGAGAACGGCGTCTATCAGCTCGGTGTCTCCCTCACCGGTCAGTCCCGGAGCCGCCCCTGGCAGCAGGTGCTGGGCATCGAGCGCACCTTCCTGCCCTGGCAGTCGAGCTCGCCGGCCAAGAAGACCCAGCTCACCTATCTGTGGCCGCTGATCTCCACGCCCCATGTGACATCGCGCACCGATGCGGACGAGGACCGGACACCGATCTTCCGGGACGACCGCCTCAAGGCGGAGCTGGCCCCCGGCGGCCGGCTCCAGCAGATGGTCAGCCTGGGGAAGAACCTCCCCATCACCTGGGTGATCGACCCCGATCTGCTCGCCACGGTCGACGCGATGACGCGGGAGTACGAGGTCCAGAACCGGCACGGGGACGGCACGACAACCGGTCGCGGCCAGACGGTCGCCAAGCGGTGGCTGAACGACCTCCAGAAGGCCGTGGAGGGCCACCAGGTGGTCGCCCTGCCGTTCTCCGACCCCGACATCGCGTCGCTGGCCCACCACGGCAAGAACGTCCCCGGCGCCCTGAGCCACCTCCGGGACGCCACCGAGCTGGCCTCGACGACCGTGCAGACGGTCCTCGGGGTGAAGCCGCGCACCGACTTCGCCTGGCCGGCCGACGGCGCGGTCGACTCCTCGATCGTCGACGTCGCCACCTCCGCGGGCGCCCACAACGTCATCGCCCGGAGCGACAGCCTCCGGGAGACCGGCAACCTCTCGTACACCCCCACCGCGGCCCGGCAGATCGGCGGCGGCAATACGGCGGTGGTCGCGGATGCCCGGCTGTCCACCGCCTTCACGGGCGACATGTCCAAGGCGGACAACTCCACGCTCGCCATCCAGCGGTTCCTCGCCCAGAGCCAGATGATCAACCTCCAGTCGCCGGACAGGCAGCGCAGCATCGTGGTGGCTCCGCAGCGCATCCCCACCACCAGCCAGGCGCAGGCGATGGCGGCCGCCCTGGACGGCCTGTCCGGGGAGTGGACCCAGCTGATGAACCTGGGGGAGGCTGCGAAGGCCAAGCCCGACCCGAACGCCACCCAGCGCGTGCCGAGCACACGCCTGTACCCCGGTTCGCTCCGCCGCCAGGAGCTGCCGACCCGGGCGTTCGAAAGCGTCTACAAGACCCAGTCCACGCTCAACAAGTTCGAGAAGATCCTCACCGCCAAGTACCGGGTGGTCACCCCCTTCGGCAACGCGATCCGGCGCGAGATGTCCACCTCGTGGCGGGGTAACGGACTGGGCGCCACCCACTTCCGCGACGGCGTCCAGCGTTATCTGGAGGGGCTGACCAAGAAGGTGCGCCTGATCCCGAAGACGGACATGACGCTGTCCGGGCGGAGCGCGACCATCCCGGTGACCGTGCAGAACAACCTGGTGCAGGGCGTCCGGCTGCGGCTGGTCCTCAAGTCCCAGCAGGGCAACCGCCTGGCGGTCAGCGAGCCCCAGGTGGTCAACGTCGAGGGCGGGCACAGCCAGTCCGTGAAGTTCGGGACGACGGCCAACGCGAACGGTCCGGTGTGGGTGTCGGCCCAGCTGGTCACGCCGGACGGGCAGTCCTACGGCGACGAGATGCTGTTCGAGGTGAATGTCACCGAAATCACATCGACCGTCATCCTCGTGATCGCGGGCGGTGTGCTGCTGCTGGTCCTCGCCGGGATCCGGATCTACCTCCAGCGCAAGCGGGCCGCCACCGCCAACGGCGGCGACGAGGACGCACAGGAGGAAGAGGCCGACGAGGCCACGGACGCGGAGAGCGACGGAAACGACCCCGCCCCCGCCCTCGTGCCCGAGCAGCCGAGTGACCCGGCGCCGGACACCGGTTCGCAAAGCGCCGGGGCGTCCGGCGCGGGTGAGAAAGTGGACCATTGAGCAATTCCGGGGCCGGTCGGCCGCAGCGGACGATGAGGTGGGGTAGCGATGAACGCGCCGTATGACGGTGAGAGGCGGATGCCACCGCCTTCCCCCCACGCGCCCCAGGAACCCCACGGACAGGAACCGCACCAGAACGATCCGTACCTGGGCGACGGCTCCCAGGCACCCGCGAGCGATCCGCGCCAGGACTACGGGCAGTACTACGTGCAGGACCCGTATGGCGACGACCCGTACGCGACCGGCAGCTTCACGCCGTACCCCTATCCGACGCAGGACGCGTACGGCCATGACCCGCTGACGGATCCGCTGTACGACCGGCACGGGCCCCAACAGGGCGGCTATCAGCAGCAGACGCCGTACCAGCAGCAGCCCGCCGCACCGCAGGGCGCCGACCCGCGGGCGTGGCCGGTGGCACCCGGCTCCCAGGAGCCGGTGCAGCAGTACGCGGCCGAGCCCACCGCCCCCGGATACGGCGACCAGGGCGGCTACGGGACGGGGGAGCAGCCGCAGCAGGACGCCTTCGCGCACCTCTACCGCGACCAGCAGCAGCCCTACGACCCGCGGCGCTCCCAGGGGCATCCGCAGGGCGCCGCCCAGGGCTATCCGCCGGTGCCCCCGCCGGGCCAGCCGCCGGTACCCGGGCCCGCACGGCACGAGTCCGCGCCTCCGTCGGCCGGCGCTCCCACGGTGGCCGCGCCGGTGGTGAGCCCCCCCGAGGCCGAGGAGCAGGCCGAGGCCCCGCCGAAGCGCTCCGGCGGCCGTGCGGCGAGCCTGCTCCAGTCCAGCGCCCTCATGGCCGCCGGCACCCTGGTGTCCCGGCTGACCGGCTTCCTCCGGCAAATGGCGATCGTCGCGGCCCTCGGCGCCGCGTCCCTGGGCCAGACCTACGCGGTCGCGTATCAGCTGCCCGCGATGATCTACTTCCTCACCGTCGGTGGCGGCCTGAACTCCGTCTTCGTCCCGCAGCTCGTGCGCGCGATGAAGGAGGACAAGGACGGCGGCATCGCCTACGCCAACCGTCTGCTCACCCTGGCGATGGTCGCCCTCGGCAGCCTGGTCGCCCTGTCCATGTTCGCGGCCCCGGCACTGATCCGGATGCTCTCGCCGTCCATTGCGGCCGATCCGCCCGCCAATGAGGTCGCGGTCGCCTTCGCCCGCTACTGCCTGCCCACCATCTTCTTCATGGGCGTGCACGTCGTGGTCGGCCAGATCCTCAACGCCCGCGGCAAGTTCGGCGCGATGATGTGGACCCCGGTCCTCAACAACATCGTCGTCATCGCCACCTTCGGCCTCTTCATCTGGGTGTTCGGCACCTCAAGCACCTCCCAGATGGGCGTCACCACCATCACGGATGAGGGCATCCGGCTGCTCGGCATCGGCACCCTGCTCGGTCTCGCCGTGCAGGCCCTGGCCATGTTCCCGTACCTCCGGGCCTCCGGCTTCCGCTTCCGTCCCCGCTTCGACTGGCGGGGGCACGGCCTCGGCAAGGCCGCCAAGCTCGCCAAGTGGACCGTGCTGTTCGTGCTCGCCAACCAGGCGGGCAACATCGTGGTGACCCAGCTCGCCACCGCGGCCGGATCCGACGCCGAGAACATGGACGCCCCCGGGGCCAGCTACGTCGGCTACACCAGCGCCCAGCTCATCTGGAACATGCCGCAGGCCATCGTCACCGTCTCGGTGATGGCCGCCCTGCTTCCCCGGCTGTCCCGGTCGGCCCACGACGGCGACCCCGGGGCGGTCCGCGACGACATCTCCCAGGGCCTGCGCACCTCCGCCGTCGCCATCGTTCCGCTCGCCTTCGGCTTCGTGGCGCTCGGCGTCCCCCTGTGCACCCTGCTCTTCGGCACCTCGGGCACCGCGACGGCGCAGAACATGGGCTACATCCTGATGGCGTTCGGCCTCGGGCTCATCCCGTTCTCAGTGCAGTACGTCGTCCTGCGCGGCTTCTACGCCTACGAGGACACCCGCACCCCCTTCTACAACACGGTGATCGTCGCCGCCGTCAACGCGGCCGCCTCCGCGCTCTGCTATTTCGTTCTCCCGACCCAATGGATCGTGGCGGGCATGGCCGCCTCCTACGGCCTGGCGTACGCCGCCGGCGTGGGCGTGGCCTGGAAGCGACTGGGCAACCGGCTGGGCGGCGACCTCGACGGCCGTCGTGTCGTGCGCACCTACACCCGCCTGGTGGGCGCCAGCATTCCCGCCACTCTGCTGAGTGGCGCGGCGGCTTATGCCATCACTCAGGCATTGGGTTCCGGCATGTCCGGTTCCCTAGCCGCATTGGCGGGCGGAGGTCTCGTTCTTATCGCGGTCTTCTACATTGCTGCGAAACGGATGCGCATTGAAGAGCTGACGGCCATGGTCGGTATGGTGCGCGGACGACTCGGACGCTGATCATTGAGCACAACCATCGTCCGCCATCGCGTGTCGTGCATAGCGGCGGACTGTGGGCACAATTGTCTTGGCTCGGAGTAGGCGCAACGGATGGGGAGGCAGGAACGACGGTGGCGGAACGGAGCACGGCTGCCGTCGACGTGGCCGACAGCGACGGCGAGGAGTCGCTGACCGCCGAGGCGGGAAAGGCCACGGCCGACGGGGCGGGGACGCAACAGAAGGCCGGTAAGGAAACAGAGGCCGCAGGCAACCGGGACAAAGGTGCCGCGGCCGATGTAAATCCCCCCGAGCTGCACAGCGGCCACAAGCTGGCCAGACGCTACCGTTTGGAGGAGTGCGTCACCCGACTGGACGGATTCAGCAGTTGGCGTGCGGTGGACGAGAAATTGCGCCGGGCCGTCGGCGTTCACGTCCTGCCCGCCGACCATCCGCGGGCCCGTCCGGTGCTCGCCGCCGCCCGCTCGGCGGCGCTGCTGGGTGACCCCCGCTTCGTCCAGGTACTCGACGCCGTCGAGGAGAACGACCTCGTCTACGTCGTCCATGAATGGCTTCCCGACGCCACCGAGCTGACCACCGTGCTCGCGTCGGGGCCGCTCGAGCCACACGACGCCTATCAACTGGTCAGCCAGGTCTCCCAGGCCATGGCCGCCGCCCACCGTGAGGGCCTGGCCCATCTGCGGCTGAACCCCGGCTCCGTGCTGCGCACGGAATCGGGCCAGTACCGCATCCGCGGCCTCGCCGTCCTGGCCGCCCTGCGCGGCATCAGCTCCGAACACCCGCAGCGCACCGACACCGAGTCGATCGGCGCGCTGCTGTACGCCGGGCTCACCCAGCGCTGGCCGTACGACCAGGACGCCCACGGCCTCTCCGGGCTGCCCAAGGGCGTCGGCCTGATCGCCCCCGACCAGGTCCGCGCGGGAGTCCACCGGGGCCTCTCCGAGCTGGCGATGCGGGCGCTGGTCAACGACGGCGCCACCGCCTCCCGTCAGGACCAGCCCTGCACCACGCCGGAGGAGCTGTCCAAGGCGGTCGCGGCCATGCCGCGCATCCGGCCGCCGGAGCCCGCCTTCACGCCCTCCCCGGCGTACCAGCGCACGAACTACCAGCAGGGCTACGGCCAGCCGCCCGCCCACGGTGGCTCGTCACGCACGATCGGCCCCGCCGCGGCCCCCATGCCGCCACCGGCTCCCCTTCAGAGCCGTACCGGCAAGGCCCTCAAGTGGACCGTCTCGGCCCTGCTGATCGCGGCCCTCGGCCTCGGCAGCTGGCAACTCGCGGACACCCTTCTGAAGGAGGAGAACAAGCCGGACCCCGGTAGTTCCACCAGTGAGAAGGACGACGAAAAGCCCGGTCAGGTTGCCAGCAAGCCGATCCCGATCGAGGACGCCGTCGAGTTCGCCCCGGACGGCAGCGCGCAGAACGCCGACGAGGCCAACCTCACTCACGACGGGAAATCGTCGACTGCCTGGCGTACCAATAGCTTCATCGACGGCCCTCAGCTCGCCCCGAGCATCAAGCAGGGGGTCGGCATCGTCTACGACCTCGGCTCGGAGCAGAAGATCAGTGGCGCCTCGCTCTCGCTTCGGTTCGGCGGCCCCTACACCGAAGTCTCGCTGTACAGAACGGATTCCCTCACACCATCCGCGTCGGCAGGGGACCCTGTCGGCTCGTTCACGAAGCTTGCTTCGGGCAAGACGTCGTCCACAACGTCCGATCTGAAGGTCAAGGGCACCAAGCAGAGCCGCTACGTCCTCGTCTGGGTGACCGCGATGCCGAGTGCACCAGGCGACGAGTACAGCCGAGCTGGTCACAAGCAGGCCATCACTGAAGTGAAGTTCACCGGCTGACCCCAGGGCAGCCGGCCGACCGGGGAGGGGGCTCAACGTTGGACGACGCCACCATCGGCGGAGCAAGCGACGGCGAGCTCCTTGCCCAGCACGTGGCCGGCGATCCGCATGCCTTCGGTGAAATCGTGCGACGCCACCGCGACAGACTCTGGGCGGTGGCGCTGCGCACCCTCGGCGACCGGGAGGAGGCCGCCGACGCGGTCCAGGACGCGCTCGTCTCCGCCTACCGCGCCGCGCACACCTTCCGGGGCCAGTCCGCCGTGACGACCTGGCTCCACCGCATCACGGTCAACGCGTGTCTGGACCGGGCGCGCAAGGCCGCCTCCCGTCGCACCTCCCCCGTCGACGACACCGAGCGGCTCGAGCAGCTTCTGGAGCCCCATGAATCGGCCGCCGCGCCCGCCGAGCGCGGTGATCTCCATCGCGAGCTGCTGGGGGCGCTGCGCACCCTTCCGCCCGAGCAGCGCGCCGCCCTGGTGCTGGTCGACATGCAGGGGTATCCCGTGGCGGAGGCCGCCAAGGTCCTGGACGTCCCCACCGGCACCGTGAAAAGCCGCTGCGCGCGGGGGCGCGCCCGGCTGCTGCCACTGCTCTCGCATCTCCATCCGAACGGGCGGGGTAGCGTCCCCTCCGGCGGGGGAAGGAACCGGTCGCAGGGGACATCCGTCCCACCGGCGGCAGGACCGACTGACACAGATGCCGTGAAGGGCGGAGGTGGGCGAGCGTGACATCCTCGACGGACACGGACGAGCACCCGGAAGTCGCGGAGATCTCCGCACTCACCGAAGGTCTGCTCTCTCCGTCCCGCACCGTCGATGTGCGCACGCACCTCGCCACCTGCGGGCTGTGTGCCGATGTACAGACGTCCCTGGACGAGATCCGCTCGACGCTGGGCACTCTCCCGGGGCCGGTGCGGATGCCCGATGACATCGCCGGCCGGATCGACGCCGCGCTCGCCGCAGAGGCCCTCCTCGACGCGACGGCTCCTGGCGACCGCGCCTCGGTTTCACGTGAAACCGAGGACGCTGACTCCGCAGGGCATGTTTCACGTGAAACCGAGCCCGCGGCCGCCCCCTCGGCCTCCGCGACGGAGGGCAAGCCCTCCCCGGCCGTGGACCGGCCCGCAGGGCGTCCGCGTGCCGCCACCGGGCCGGGGCGCAAGAGCACTCCCCGCACCGGCGCAGGGGCCCGTGGGGGCCGCTCCCGGCGCTGGCCCAAGGTGCTGCTCGGCAGCGCGTGCGCCGCTGCCGTGATCGGCATCGGCACCCTCTTCTTCCCGAGCGGCTCCGACCACGACAACGGTGGCCCCGGCACCACGGCCCACGCGGACCCCAGCTCCACGGCGAAGTCCACCCTCTCCGAGGGGACCCTCAAGGGCCGGGTGCAGGAGATGCTCGCCGACCAGAAGACCACCCCGTCGCGCGGTGTCACCACCCAGAACACTCCGGATATGCCGCTGCGCGCGGACGACCCGGTGGTTCCGTCCTGCGTCCAGCGCGGGACCGGCCGCTCCGAGCCGGTTCTCGCCGCGCAGCAGGACACCTACGATGGCAAGACCGCCTACGTCGTCGTGATGCCGCACCGCTCCGACAGTTCGCTCGTCGACGCCTTCGTGGTCGACGCCTCCTGCGTCTCCGCCTCCCACGCCTCTCCCGGGAAGCTTCTGGTGTCCCGTACGTATCCGCGAGGCTGAGGCACAGCCCACAACCACGGCCCGCCTGGCAGCGCGCGGGAATGCCGGACCCGTAGGATCCGTTGGGTGGGATGGCAGCGGGTTCTCCGGACATCCGGGGAGTGCGCCGCCGTCCAGTCAGGCAGTCGGCAGTCGGCAGAGACAAGGAAGACATCCGTGAGCGACGTCCGCAACGTGATCATCATCGGTTCCGGGCCCGCGGGCTATACGGCCGCGCTCTACACCGCCCGCGCTTCCTTGAAGCCGCTGGTCTTCGAAGGATCCGTGACCGCCGGTGGTGCCCTGATGAACACCACCGACGTGGAGAACTTCCCTGGCTTCCGCGAGGGCATCATGGGCCCTGACCTCATGGACAACATGCGGGGGCAGGCCGAGCGCTTCGGCGCCGAGCTGGTCCCGGACGATGTGGTCGCGGTCGACCTCAGCGAGGACATCAAGACCGTCACCGACTCCGCCGGTACGGTGCACCGCGCGAAGACCATCATCGTCAGCACCGGCTCCCAGCACCGCAAGCTGGGGCTGGCCCGTGAGGACGAGCTGTCGGGCCGTGGCGTCTCCTGGTGTGCCACCTGTGACGGGTTCTTCTTCAAGGACCAGGACATCGCCGTCATCGGCGGCGGTGACACCGCGATGGAGGAGGCGACCTTCCTGTCGCGGTTCGCCAAGTCGGTCACCGTGGTCCACCGCCGGGACACGCTGCGGGCCAGCAAGGCGATGCAGGAGCGTGCCTTCGCCGACCCGAAGATCTCGTTCATCTGGGACAGCGAGGTCACGGAGATCCACGGCGACGGCAAGCTCTCCGGCCTCACGCTGCGCGACGTCAAGAAGGACGAGACCTCCGAGCTGCCGGTCACCGGTCTGTTCATCGCGATCGGCCATGACCCGCGGACCGAGCTGTTCAAGGGCCAGCTGCACCTGGACGACGAGGGCTACCTGAAGGTCGAGTCGCCCTCCACCCGCACGAACCTCCCGGGCGTCTTCGCCGCGGGTGATGTCGTGGACCACACCTACCGTCAGGCGATCACCGCCGCCGGTACCGGCTGTGCGGCCGCCCTGGACGCCGAGCGCTTCCTCGCCTCCCTGGGCGACGGCGAGGACGCCACCGTCTGAATCCGCTTCCGTCCCTGCATCAACGATTAAGGAGAAACATCATGGCCGGTGCCACGGTCACCGTGACAGACGCCGACTTCGAGGAGACCGTCCTCAAGAGCGACAAGCCGGTACTCGTCGACTTCTGGGCCGCGTGGTGCGGTCCGTGCCGTCAGATCGCCCCCTCCCTGGAGGCCATCGCCGCCGAGCACGCCGACAAGATCGTCATCGCGAAGCTCAACATTGACGAGAACCCGGCCACGGCTGCCAAGTACGGCGTGATGTCCATTCCGACGCTCAACGTCTACCAGGGCGGCGAGGTCGCCAAGACCATCGTCGGCGCCAAGCCGAAGGCCGCGATCGAGCGCGATCTGGCCGACTTCATCGGCTGAGCCACCCGCACCGACGAAAGGGCTGCCCGAGAGGGCAGCCCTTTCGCGTTTCACGTGGAACTCTCAGAGCGGCCGAAGCGCCGGCTCCTTCTGGACCGCACCGAGCAACCGGTCCAGCGCCAGCTCGACGTCCTCCTTCCAGGAGATCGTCGTCCTCAGCTCAAGCCGCAGCCGGGGATAGCGCGGATGCGGCCGCACGGTCTTGAACCCCACCGCCAGAAGGTGATCAGCGGGCAGCACACACGCCGGTTCCTTCCAGGTGGCATCCCCGAAGGCCTCGATCGCCTTGAAGCCCCGGCGGATCAGATCCTTCGCGACGGTCTGCACCATCACCCGGCCCAGCCCCTGGCCCTGGTATCCCGGCATGAGCCAGGCGGTCATCAGCTGCACGGCATCCGCCGCGACCGGGCTCGTCGGAAAGGCCGTGGAGCGCGGCACATACGCAGGCGGCGCGTAGAGCACGAAGCCCACCGGCACCTCATCGACGTAGACCACCCGGCCGCAGGATCCCCACTCCAGCAGAACGGCCGAGATCCAGGCTTCTTTCTCCAGCTCCGGACGTCCGGCCCTTACCGCAGCCTCGCCGCTGACCGGGTCGAGCTCCCAGAAGACACATGCGCGACAGCGCTTGGGGATGTCCGGGAGGTTGTCCAACGTGAGCGGTACAAGCCGACGCCCCATGAAGCCAGTCCCTCACTTCCGTGGCCAGCCGCGGCACGGGCGGCTGACAGCGCACTACGCTCCCTGATCAGACTACCGACGAAACCGCCGACAGCGCCCAGGCCCAACCCTGTGGCCACCAGTCCGGTGCGGCTCACCGATCGCATGGCCCTGCCCTCCGCATGAGGTGCCTCCCATGGATCCGCCCTATCTGATCGCATCGTATCCGTGCGGACATTGCACCGATACCGCCCTTGAGCAAAGAGCGGGTCGTGTTCCGATGTCATCGGAACACGACCCGCCCCTGCGGCGCTTTCCCACGGCTTCGGAGCGTGGCCGAGCCGTACGGTCAGCGCCTCATCCGTCCTCGTCCGCCGCCTGGTCCTCGGCGGACAGCGGCTGCTCCAACACCGGTCCTTCGCCCGGAGCCAGGGTGCCGAGGATCCGCTCCAGATCGTCTATCGAGGCGAACTCGACGACGATCTTTCCCTTCTTCTGACCGAGGTCGACCTTCACCCGGGTCTCGAAACGGTCCGACAGCCGGGACGCCAGATCCGTCAGCGCGGGGGACACCCGGGTACCGGCCCGCGGCCCCTTCGCCTTGGGAGCACCGCCCGACCGCGATCCCATCAGGGTGACGATCTCCTCGACGGCCCGCACCGACAGCCCCTCGGCCACGATGCGGTGCGCCAGCCGGTCCTGTTCCTCCGCGTCCTCCACGGAGAGCAGGGCCCGGGCGTGGCCCGCGGAGAGCACGCCCGCCGCGACCCTGCGCTGGACGGAGGGAGAGAGCCTCAACAGCCGCAGCGTATTGGAGACCTGGGGGCGCGAGCGCCCGATGCGGTCCGCCAGCTCGTCATGCGTGCAATTGAAGTCCTTCAGCAACTGGTCGTACGCCGCGGCCTCTTCGAGCGGGTTGAGCTGTGCCCGGTGGAGGTTCTCCAGCAGCGCGTCGAGCAGAAGCTTCTCGTCGTCGGTGGCCCGGACGATGGCGGGGATCTTCTCCAGCCCCGCCTCACGGCAGGCCCGCCAGCGCCGCTCACCCATGATGAGCTCATAGCGCTCCGGCGCCAACTGCCGCACCACGACCGGCTGGAGAAGGCCGACCTCCTGGATCGAGGTGACCAGCTCGGCCAGGGCGTCCTCGTCGAACACCTCGCGCGGCTGACGGGGGTTGGGCGTGATGAAGTCGAGCGGCAGCTCGGCGAAGTGCGCCCCGGCCACCTCGTCCACCGTGGGCGCCGGCGCGGCCTCGGGCTCCGGCTCCGGCGGGGCGGGCGGCTCGGTTTCACGTGGAACGCTCTGCGTGGACAGAGCGGCCACCTTGGCCGCCGCCACCCCGCGCTCCTGGGTGAGCACCGGGACCGCGGTCGGTGAGGTCGAGCCCCCTGAGTTGGTGGCCGTCCCCCCGCCCGTCGCGGGTCCGGCGTTGTCGGCCCCCTTCGGCGCGGGAGGAATCAAAGCACCGAGCCCACGGCCCAGTCCTCTGCGTCGCTCACTCACTGAATCCCCTCCTGCATGCTGTGCTGGTCGTGCTGGCTGATCTCGGGCATGGGCAGGGCATGAGCGTGCTGAGCGTCGTACTGCACGTTGACCCCGCGAAGCGCGATCTCCCGGGCCGCCTCAAGATAGGAGAGCGCACCACTCGATCCCGGGTCATAGGTCAGAACCGTCTGCCCATAGCTGGGGGCCTCGGAGATGCGCACCGATCTCGGGATACTCGTCCGGAGCACCTCACCTCCGAAGTGGCTGCGGACTTCGTCCGCCACCTGGGAGGCCAGCCGGGTCCGGCCGTCGTACATCGTGAGCAGAATCGTCGAGACATGGAGCTTGGGGTTGAGATGACCCCGCACCAGGTCGACATTGCGCAGGAGCTGCCCGAGCCCCTCCAGAGCGTAGTACTCGCACTGGATCGGGATCAGCACTTCCGCCCCGGCCACCAGCGCATTGACCGTCAGCAGCCCGAGCGAGGGCGGACAGTCGATGAGGATGTAGTCCAGTGGCTGCTCATAGGCCTGGATGGCTCGCTCCAGCCGGCTCTCCCTCGCCACCAGGGAGACCAACTCGATCTCGGCACCGGCGAGGTCGATCGTGGCCGGGGCACAGAACAGCCCCTCCACGTCCGGCACCGGCTGCACCACATCGGACAGCGGCTTGCTGTCGACCAGAACGTCGTAGATCGAGGGGACTTCGGCGTGGTGGTCGATCCCCAGCGCCGTCGAGGCATTGCCCTGCGGGTCGAGGTCGATCACGAGGACTCGTCCGCCGTGCAGGGCGAGAGACGCCGCCAGATTGACCGTGGTCGTGGTCTTTCCGACCCCGCCCTTCTGGTTGGCGACCACCATCACCCGGGTCTGCTCCGGCCTGGGCAGTCCCTCACCAGCCCGGCCAAGGGCTTCCACCGCCAGTTGAGCGGCACGGCCAATAGGGGTGTCGTCCATCGGGGGCGGAGTTTCACGTGAAACGTCCTCCCCCGCCGATTCGGTACGGGGGCCGGGGACCGGATCGGTCATCGGCCCCGCGATGTTGGCGTCGGACCGCAAGGATTCACTCTCCTCGACATCAGGCTCGCGATGCACAGAGCCTGCCATGCTTTGGGGGTTGTGAACCAGCGAGGCCCGTCCTCCTGTGGATGAATCCACGTCTTTACGGGGGCGGCGGTCGCGGGGCAGAGCCGCCGCACGACCGCGACTGATGATTCCATGCAGCAGGGAGCGACGTTTCACGTGAAACACGATGCACGGACAGGCCCGTTGTTCTGTCGCGACACTCCGGTATGCGTAGTTTAGGCAGCTTGTATGGAGCACCCCGTCAGGCCGGTCGGCCTACGTCGGAGGGCTCAGGGACGACGCCGCGGCGCCTTACGCGCCGCCTTGGCGCGCTTCGCGGCGAAACGCACACCGCCCGGGCTCTCCCCGACCTCGACCCGCACCACGGTGGACAGCGGATCCACGATGCCCTCGCCGACATGCAGCACCGAGGTGTCCACCACACCGAGCTTGCTCAGCGCCGCCCGGGCGTGCTTCAGCTCCTCCTCGGCCGTGTCGCCCTTCAGCAGCAGCATCTCTCCGTACGGCCGCAGCAGTGGAACCCCCCAGCCCGCCAGCCGGTCCAGCGGCGCCACCGCCCGAGCCGTGACCACATGCACCGGGGGAAGCTTCCCCAGGACCTCCTCGGCCCGGCCGCGCACGACCGTGACATGCTCCAGGCCCAGCAGCTCCACCACTTCCCGGAGGAAGTTCGTACGGCGCAGCAGCGGCTCCAGCAGGGTGATCCGCAGATCCGGGCGGGTCAGGGCAAGCGGAATGCCGGGGAGCCCGGCGCCCGAGCCCACATCGCAGACGGTGACGCCCTCGGGCACCACCTCGGAGAGCACGGCGCAGTTCAGCAGATGCCGCTCCCACAGCCGCGGCACCTCACGCGGGCCGATCAGCCCGCGGGTCACGCCCACATCGGCCAGCAGCTCGCCATACCGAACGGCCTCCGGGAAGCACTCACCGAATACATCCCGAGCCTCCTCGGGCGCCGGGGGGAGCTCCGCTGCTTCCGTCACGGGAACCGTCCTTCCGTACCGAGCACTGTGTTGAACGCTGATGCTGATGTAAGGCTGACAAGATTCGGCCCCGCCTGCGCACAGGCGGGGCCGGGTAGACCATGAGGCCGGGCCTGGTCAGGCCGGGAGAACGACCACACAGCGCTGGGGCTCCTCGCCCTCGGACTCGCTGTGCAGTCCGGCTGCGGCCACCGCGTCGTGCACCACCTTGCGCTCGAAGGGCGTCATCGCCTTGAGTTTCACCGGCTCGCCGGTGCCCTTCGCCTCTTCCGCGGCCTTGGCGCCCAGCTCGGTCAGCTCGGCACGCTTACGGGCCCGGTATCCGGCGATGTCGAGCATCAGCCGGCTTCGGTCGCCGGTCTCCCGGTGCACCGCGAGCCGGGTCAGCTCCTGAAGGGCCTCCAGCACCTCGCCGTCGCGGCCGACCAGCTTCTGGAGGTCACGGCTGGTCGACTCGCTGATGATCGACACCGCTGCGCGGTCGGCCTCGACGTCCATGTCGATGTCACCGTCGAGGTCCGCGATGTCCAGCAGACCTTCGAGGTAGTCGGCCGCGATCTCCCCTTCCTGTTCGAGGCGGGTCAGGGTGTCGACACCCTCGGCGGCGGGGGTGGTGCCTTCCGTCACGGATGGACTCCTTCGTTACTTCTTGGACGGGTGCTTGGGACGCTGCTGGCCCTTGCGCTGCCCGGACTTCGTGTTCCGGGAGCCGGAGGCCGAGCCGCCGGCCGGCTTGCCGCCCTGCGAGCCCTTCTTCTCCGCCGCGCTCTGCTGCGTCTGCTTTTGGTCGGCCTTGGTCACCTTCGCCGTGGAGCCGGACTGCGCCGTCGCCTTGCTGTGGCCGTGGCCGCCCGCAGTGGTGCGCTGCGACTTGGTCTGCCGCTTGGGCTGCTGGCGGTTGGCTCGGGCGGTCTCGGCGGCCTCCTTGGCGGCGACCTCGGCCGGCTCCTCCTTCAGCTTGCCCTTGGCCCGCAGCCGCTCCTGGCGCGCCTTGAAGGCGACGCTGCCCGGGGTCGGGTTACGGCGGATGACGAACATCTGCTGGCCGAGGGTCCAGACGTTGGTGGTCAGCCAGTAGACGAGGACACCGACGGGGAAGTTGATGCCGAAGACGGCGAACATGATCGGGAAGACGTACATCAGCATCTTCTGCTGCTGCATGAACGGCGTCTTCACCGTGAGGTCGACGTTCTTGGTCATCAGCTGGCGCTGGGTGAAGAACTGCGACGCCGACATCAGCACGATCATGGTGATCGTCACGACCCGGACGTCCGTCAGCGACGCGCCGAGGGACTCGACCTTCGAGGCGGAGTCCAGGAACTTCACGGACAGGGGGGCGCCGAAGATGTGCGCGTTACGGGCGCTGTCCAGCAGCGACTGGTCGATGACGCCGACCGTCTTGTTGTTCGCGATGTGGTTGAGGACCTGGTAGAGCGCGATGAAGAACGGCGACTGCGCCAGAATCGGGAGACAGCTCGAGAGCGGGTTGGTGCCCGTCTCCTTGTAGAGCTTCATCATCTCTTCGGACTGGCGCTGCTTGTCGCTCTTGTAGCGCTCCTGGATCGCCTTCATCTTCGGCTGGAGCGCCTGCATGTTCCGCGTCGCCTTGATCTGCTTCACGAAGAGCGGGATCAGGCAGATACGGATCAGTACCACCAGCGAAACGATGGACAGACCCCACGCCCAGCCACTGTTCCGTTCAAAAATGAGGCTGTAGAACGAGTGGAACTGGACGATGATCCAGGAAACTACGTCATAAAGAGGACCGAGGATCGTGTCCACGAATCAGGCTCCTTGGGCGTTGGGCTGGGTCTCGGGCTGTGCGGCAGGTTCCACAGCGGAGTGCCCGCCGAAGCGGTTCCGCAGCCGCTGGTGCCACACCGGATGCTTCCGGGGCGGCACGTGGTCGACGCCACCTAGCGACCATGGGTTGCAGCGCAGGATGCGCCACGCCGTCAGCGCCGTTCCTTTTACCGCGCCGTGCCGGTCAATGGCCGTGTAGCCATAGTGCGAGCACGACGGGTAGTACTTGCAGACCGGTCCCAACATGGGGCTGATGGTCCACTGGTACAGCTTGATCAACCACAGCAGCGGGTACTTCATCGCGGCACCCCTCCCAGTAGCCGCTGCACTGCGGTGTCGAGGTCGCGGGCCAGCTGGTCGTGACCCGCCTCACCCGCACCGGGCAGCGCCCGTACGACCACAAGGCTACCTGCGGGAAAATGATCGAGACGGTCCCGCATGAGATGGCGCAGTCTGCGCTTCACCAGATTGCGGACGACGGCACCGCCGACCGCCTTGCTGACGACGAAACCCGCACGCGCCGGGGGAGCACTCTCCCCAGGTGCGTGCGGGTCCGTGTTTTTGCTGGTGAGGCCGCTGCGAAAGTGCACGACAAGAAGCGGGCGACCCGCCCTGCGTCCTCGGCGTACCGCGGCCGCGAAGTCCTGGCGCCGCCTCAGCCGATGCTCGGTAGGCAGCACGTCATGGACCTTGGGTCAGGCTGCTCAGGCCGACAGGCGGGCGCGACCCTTGCTACGGCGGGACGCGAGGATCGCGCGGCCGGCACGGGTGCGCATACGCAGCCGGAAGCCGTGGGTCTTCGCGCGGCGGCGGTTGTTCGGCTGGAAGGTGCGCTTGCTCACTCGGGGGCTCCAGAAATGAATCGGGTAGTGGCGGTACATCGCCTGGCTGTCACCGTGCGCCCACGAGTAGCTCGCAATACGCCCGAGTGCACCGCTTCACGATCACGGATCATGAAGCCCGTGACCCTTGCCCATCGGAGGCAGGCGGCAGCAGCCATCGACAACTCGACCTGGTTACGGTACGCGCGGTTACGCCATCCGGTCAAACCGACAGACGGCCCGGACGGCGCCCCACTCGTACCACCCGCGGGGGCAAGGGAACGACCGGCGACACCACATGGCACATTTGTACACACCCTGTGGACAACGACTTGAACCCTGAACCCCGGCCTGACTACCGTGGCCAGGCTCCGATTCCTTCCCACCCGTCCCGAGAACCACCTTTCGTGGGACATGTCGGCGTCCCCCACCCAGCGAGTGAGAGAGCGTGCCCTGTGGCTGACGTACCTGCCGATCTTGCCGCAGTGTGGCCACGCGTGCTCGAACGGCTTCTGGGAGAAGGCACGGGTCAGGGAGGACAGGGCGTCGAGGCCAAGGACGAGCACTGGATCAAACGGTGCCAGCCCCTCGCACTCGTCGCCGACACCGCCCTGCTGGCCGTCCCCAATGAATTCGCCAAGGGCGTACTGGAGGGCAGGCTGGCCCCGATCGTCAGCGAAACGCTGAGCCGGGAGTGCGGCCGCCCGATCCGCATCGCGATCACCGTCGACGAGTCGGCGGGCGAGCCGATCGTCCCTCAGCAGATGCAGCGCGACAGCCGGGACGGCTATGAGAATCGCCGCGACGGTTACGAGAGCCGGGACGGTTACGAGAGCCGGGACGGTCGCGACGGCTACGAGAATTACGAGAGCCGCGACGGCTACGGCCGCCAGGCGCCCGACGAGCTGCCGACCGCCCGCCCCGCGTACCCCGGCTATCAGCAGCCGCGCCCCGAGCCCGCCGCCTGGCAGCGGCCCCATGACGACTACGGCTGGCAGCAGCCCCGGCTCGGCGGCTTCCCCGAGGCCGATCCGTACGCGTCACAGCACTCCTCGTCCGGCTACGACCAGCAGCCGTACGACCAGCAACAGCGCGGCGACTACCGGGGCCCGGGCACGGAGCGCCCCGGTCCGGGCGCACCCGGGGGAGCCCAGGGATCAGGCGGTCCGGGTGGTCCAGGCGGTCCGAGCGGTCCGGGAAACCACGGCGGCCCCGGAGGGCACGGAGGGCCTGGTGGCCCCGGCGGCGTGCCCGAGCGTCCGCCGTACGAGCAGCAGCGCCACGATCTCCCCGACCCGCTGGAGCGCGCCCGCGGCGGACCGCCCGTCCTGCCCTCGCAGACCGGCGCCCCCGGCCCGCTCGCCGCGCAGCCCGCGCCCGCGTCCGGCCCCGGTGAGCCGACCGCCCGGCTGAATCCCAAGTACCTTTTCGACACCTTTGTCATCGGCGCCAGCAACCGCTTCGCGCACGCCGCGGCGGTCGCGGTCGCCGAGGCGCCGGCCAAGGCGTACAACCCGCTCTTCATCTACGGGGAATCGGGGCTCGGCAAGACCCATCTGCTGCACGCCATCGGGCACTACGCCCGCAGCCTCTACCCGGGCACCCGGGTGCGCTACGTGAGCTCCGAGGAGTTCACCAACGAGTTCATCAACTCCATCCGCGACGGCAAGGCGGACGCGTTCCGCAAGCGCTACCGCGACATGGACATCCTGCTGGTCGACGACATCCAGTTCCTGGCGAGCAAGGAGTCGACGCAGGAGGAGTTCTTCCACACCTTCAATACGCTCCACAACGCCAACAAGCAGATCGTGCTCTCCTCCGACCGGCCGCCCAAGCAGCTGGTCACCCTGGAGGACCGGCTCCGCAACCGGTTCGAGTGGGGTCTGATCACCGATGTGCAGCCGCCGGAGCTGGAGACGCGCATCGCGATCCTCCGCAAGAAGGCGGTGCAGGAGCAGCTGAACGCGCCGCCGGAGGTGCTCGAGTTCATCGCCTCCCGGATCTCCCGCAACATCCGGGAGCTGGAGGGCGCGCTGATCCGCGTCACGGCCTTCGCGAGCCTGAACCGGCAGCCGGTGGACCTCGGTCTCACCGAGATCGTCCTCAAGGATCTGATCCCGGGCGGCGAGGACGCGGCCCCGGAGATCACCGCCACCGCGATCATGGCGGCGACCGCCGACTACTTCGGGCACACGGTGGACGACCTGTGCGGCGCCTCGCGCAGCCGGGTCCTGGTCACGGCGCGGCAGATCGCGATGTACCTGTGCCGTGAGCTGACCGACCTCTCCCTGCCCAAGATCGGCGCGCAGTTCGGCGGCCGGGACCATACGACCGTGATGCACGCGGACCGCAAGATCCGGGCGCTGATGGCCGAGCGGCGCTCCATCTACAACCAGGTCACCGAGCTGACCAACCGCATCAAGAACGGCTGAGCGGGCCGCAGAGGCACCGCAGCGGCAGCCCGTACGGACACGCGCGGAGACACGCGCTGAGACGACCGCAAAGGCACCGCAGAGACATCTCAGAGCCACGGCAGACACGGACAAGGGCGCTCCGGGACGGACAACTCCCGGGGCGCCCTTCGTCGTTCGGTCTCCCCTGCTGTTCGATTCCATGCTCCGACAGGGCAGTTCTCCACAGATCCACAGCGGATGGACCGTCCACACCTTGGGGACTTCTCCGTTGTCCCGAAACCGTCCACAGGCTTGGGGTGCAGGATGGGATCAGTCGAGGTCAGCCGGGTGTGGAATTGTGGTCAACGAGAGTCCACAGACTGTGGACGAACGGATTGCCCACAGGCCGTGCTTCGAGTTGTCCACCGGCCGCCCACAGCCACAGGCCGGTTGCCCACAGCTTCTCCACACGCCTGTCCACTGTTCGGCAACGAAACGGTCACTCTCACCGGACCGAGTGAAAGGCGTCACACCAAGGAGCCGGGTTGGGCTGTGGGGAAGGTGGGTAAAACTGGGGACGCCGCTGGGGAGAACCGGGTGTCTCCTGTGCATCGCGTGTGCAGAACTTTCCGGCGTCCACAGAACGACTGAGTTGTCCACGGGCGCCACCCACAGGACCGGTGGACAAAAAACCCTCGCTGACCTGCGCAAAGTCAGTTTTCCACGGTTTCCACAGGCCCTACTACTACGACCACAGAGTTAGAGCGGGGAAATCGCTTCGAAGTGGGGCCTGTGCACAACTTCGGGCCGGGCCGCCCGACACGTCTCGCACCGACTTGACCCCGAGCCGCGCCGACTGTCAGCGGCGTGCGTCAGACTGGTCTCCGGCACATCAGCCGACGACGAAGGCCAGCAGGGCGAGCCAGCAACAGCAGGAGGCGGTTTCCGGTGAAGATCCGGGTGGAGCGCGATGTACTCGCGGAGGCAGTGGCCTGGACAGCCCGCAGCCTCCCGGCCCGTCCGCCGGTGCCCGTCCTCGCGGGCATCCTGCTGAAGGCGGAGGAAGGCGCTCTCAGCCTCTCCGGCTTCGACTACGAGGTCTCGGCCCGCGTCTCCGTCGAAGCCGACGTGGAGGACGACGGCACGGTCCTGGTCTCCGGCCGCCTCCTCGCCGACATCTGCCGCGCTCTCCCCAATCGCCCTGTGGAGATCTCCAGCGACGGCGTGCGCGTGACCGTCGTCTGCGGTTCGTCGCGCTTCACCCTCCACACACTGCCTGTGGAGGAGTACCCGGCGCTGCCGCAGATGCCGACCGCGACCGGCACCGTCCCCGGTGAGGTCTTCGCCGCCGCCGCCGCCCAGGTCGCCATCGCGGCCGGCCGGGACGACACCCTGCCGGTGCTCACCGGTGTGCGGATCGAGATCGAGGGCGACACCGTCACGCTGGCCTCCACCGACCGCTACCGGTTCGCGGTCCGCGAGTTCCTGTGGAAGCCGGAGACGCCGGACGTCTCCGCCGTCGCGCTGGTCCCCGCCAAGACGCTGCTGGACACCGCCAAGTCGCTGACCAGCGGTGACACGGTCGCCCTGGCGCTGTCCGGCTCGGGTGCGGGCGAGGGGCTGATCGGCTTCGAGGGCGCCGGGCGCCGTACGACCACCCGGCTGCTCGAGGGTGACCTGCCGAAGTACCGCACGCTCTTCCCGACCGAGTTCAACTCCGTCGCGGTGATCGAGACCGCGCCCTTCGTGGAGGCCGTCAAGCGTGTGGCGCTGGTGGCCGAGCGGAACACGCCGGTGCGGCTCAGCTTCGAGCAGGGCGTGCTGATCCTGGAGGCCGGTTCCAGCGACGATGCACAGGCTGTGGAGCGCGTCGACGCCCAGCTCGACGGCGACGACATCTCCATCGCCTTCAACCCGACGTTCCTGCTCGACGGGCTCAGCGCGATCGACTCGCCGGTCGCCCAGCTGTCGTTCACCACGTCGACGAAGCCCGCCCTGCTCAGCGGCAAGCCCGCCGTGGACGCCGAGGCGGACGAGGCGTACAAGTACCTGATCATGCCGGTCCGGCTGAGCGGATGAGTGGCTGAGGACCGAGCGAATGAGCGGGTGTAGCCAACATCTGTGCGGACACCCGCGGGCGTAGGCTCGGTCTCGGGTACGAACCGCACTGACTACGGCATAAGGATCATTGATGGACCTCGGTCTCGTCGGCCTCGGCAAGATGGGCGGCAACATGCGCGAGCGCATTCGCCGCGCAGGCCACACCGTCATCGGATACGACCGCAACCCGGACGTCGCCGATGTTCACAGCCTCGGTGAGCTGGTGAGCAACCTCAAGGGTCCGCGGGTGGTGTGGATCATGGTTCCGGCCGGTGTCGCGACCCAGACCACCATCGACGAGCTGGCCGAGCTGCTGTCGCCCGGCGACATCGTCGTGGACGGCGGCAACTCCCGCTGGACGGACGACGAGAAGCACGCCGAGGAGCTGGGTGCCAAGGGCATCGGCTTCGTCGACTGCGGTGTCTCCGGCGGCGTCTGGGGCCTGGAGAACGGCTATGCGCTGATGTACGGCGGTGCGGCCGAGCATGTCGCCCAGGTCCAGCCGATCTTCGACGCGCTCAAGCCCGAGGGCAGCGCCGGCGCCGTCCACGCGGGCAAGGTCGGCGCGGGCCACTTCGCCAAGATGGTCCACAACGGCATCGAGTACGCGATGATGCAGGCGTACGCCGAGGGCTGGGAGCTGCTGGAGTCCGTGCACTCGGTCACCGACGTGCGCGAGGTGTTCCGCTCCTGGCAGGAGGGCACCGTCATCCGCTCCTGGCTGCTGGACCTGGCCGTCCGCGCACTGGACGACGACGAGCACCTGGCCAAGCTGCGTGGATACGCCGAGGACTCGGGCGAGGGCCGCTGGACCGTGGAAGCCGCGATCGACAACGCGGTGCCGCTGCCCGCGATCACGGCATCCCTGTTCGCCCGCTTCTCCTCGCGTCAGGACGACTCCCCGCAGATGAAGATGATCGCCGCGCTGCGCAATCAGTTCGGCGGTCACGCGGTCGAGAACACCAAGTAAGCAGCACCTCAAGGGTGTAGTACTGCCGGGGGAGGTCGGCGCAGCCCACCATGCACGTCACGCATCTGTCGCTCGCCGACTTCCGCTCGTACGCCCGGGCCGAAGTCGCCCTGGGCCCGGGCGTCACCGCCTTCGTCGGGCCCAACGGCCAGGGCAAGACCAATCTGGTCGAGGCCGTCGGCTATCTCGCCACCCTCGGCAGCCACCGCGTCTCCTCGGACGCCCCGCTGGTGCGGATGGGCGCCGAGCGGGCGGTCGTCCGGGCCGCGGTGGTCCAGGGGGACCGGCAGCAGCTGGTCGAGCTGGAGCTCAACCCCGGTAAGGCCAACCGCGCCCGCATCAACCGGTCCTCGCAGGTCAGACCGCGGGATGTGCTCGGCATCCTGCGCACGGTGCTGTTCGCGCCTGAGGATCTGGCCCTGGTCAAGGGCGATCCCGGTGAGCGCCGTCGCTTTCTCGACGAGCTGATCACCGCCCGTGCGCCGCGCATGGCCGGGATCCGCTCGGACTACGACCGGGTGCTCAAGCAGCGCAACAGCCTGCTGAAGACCGCGGCGATGGCCCGGCGGCACGGCTCACGCGGCGGAAGCGGCGGCAGTGGTGACGCGGCGCTGTCCACCCTCGACGTGTGGGACCAGCACTTGGCCCGGACCGGCGCCGAGCTGCTCGCCCAGCGCTTCGATCTGATCTCCGTGCTCCAGCCGCTCGCCGACAAGGCGTACGAGCAGCTGGCCCCGGGCGGCGGCCCGATCCTGCTGGAGTACCGCGGCTCCGCCGGTGAGGACCTGACCGCGGCGGGCAGCCGCGAGGAGCTGTACGAGCGGTTGCTGGCGGCCCTGGCGGACGCGCGGAAACAGGAGGTCGAGCGCGGCGTCACGCTGGTGGGACCGCACCGGGACGACCTCGTCCTCAAGCTCGGGCGGCTTCCGGCCAAAGGCTACGCGAGCCATGGCGAATCCTGGTCGTACGCCCTCGCGCTGCGTCTGGCCTCGTACGACTTGCTGCGCGCGGAGGGCGCCGAACCCGTCCTGGTGCTGGACGACGTCTTCGCCGAGCTGGACTCCCGGCGCCGGGAGCGGCTGGCCGAGCTGGTCGCCCCCGGTGAGCAGGTGCTGGTCACCGCGGCCGTGGAGGAGGACGTCCCGGAGGTGCTGGCGGGCGTGCGCTACGCGGTGGCCGAGGGCGAGGTGCGGCGGGTATGACGGATCAGCCCCCGAAGAACCCCGAGCCCTCGGGCGTCGACCTGGCGCGCGTCGCGCTGCGCGCCGCCAAGGAGCAGGCGCGGGCCCGCGGCGCGGCCGCCCAGCAGAAGAAGCAGGCGCGTCGCGGGGGCTTGCGCTCCGGCGCGCGCGCCGATGGGCGCGACCCGCTCCCGCTCGGGGCGGCGATCAACCGGCTGATCACCGAGCGCGGCTGGGAGGCACCGGCTGCGGTCGGCGGGGTGATGGGGCGCTGGCCCCAGATGGTCGGCCCGGAGGTCGCCCAGCACTGTGAGCCGCAGCGGTACGACGAGGACGCCCGGGTGCTGACCGTGCGCTGCGACTCCACGGCGTGGGCGACCCAGCTGCGGCTGCTCGCACCGCAGCTGGTGGCCCGGCTGAACGCCGATCTCGGGCAGGGCACGGTGCGGTTGATCAAGGTGCTGGGCCCGGGTGGACCGCCCCGGCGCTACGGTCCGCTGCGCTCCCCCGGCAGCACCGGCCCCGGTGACACCTACGGCTGACCGCGCGCGCCCGCAGGGCCCGTACGGACCGCCCCGGGAGTCGCCCCGGGGGTCGCTCCGGGCCCGCCCCTGGGCCCGTATGGACGCCTGAGCACAGGGTGACGGCTGAGACCCCGGTCACGGTAGCCGGTGGTTGACAGCTCGAAGCGCTGAGTGGCGGTGTGAGCCTCTTGGAGCCCGTCCCCGCATATGGGGAGTCGCTGGCGACCGGTTCAGGGCGGCACATGCGGACTCAGGCGCCAGCAAGCCCCCATTCTTGTCGGCGCTACCGGTAGACTGGGCGAGTACACCGTCGCCGCTGGCGCACCGAGCGCTTGCGGACACATGTTGAACGACGCAGCCGCTCCTGCCTGCCCGGAGACGGCATGTGCTGTGCCAGAAAGGGCGCTTCGTGGCCGATTCCGGCAACCCCATCGAAAACATCACGTCCATCCCCGACGGCGAGGCTCTGGCTCCGCCGTCGTACGACGCCAGTGCGATCACCGTCCTGGAGGGGCTGGACGCGGTCCGCAAGCGACCCGGTATGTACATCGGTTCCACCGGTGAGCGCGGCCTGCACCACCTCGTCCAGGAGGTCGTCGACAACTCCGTCGACGAGGCCATGGCCGGTCACGCGGACACTATCGACGTCACGATCCTCCCCGACGGCGGGGTTCGCGTCATCGACAACGGCCGCGGGATCCCGGTGGGCATCGTCCCCTCGGAGGGGAAGCCGGCCGTGGAGGTCGTGATGACCGTCCTGCACGCGGGCGGCAAGTTCGGCGGCGGCGGCTACGCCGTCTCCGGCGGTCTGCACGGCGTCGGCGTCTCCGTCGTCAACGCCCTGTCGACGAAGGTCTCGGTCGAGGTCAAGACGGACGGATACCGCTGGACGCAGGACTACAAGACCGGCGTGCCGACCGCGCCCCTGGCCCGGAACGAGGCCACGGAGGAGACCGGCACGGCGGTCACCTTCTGGGCCGACGGGGACATCTTCGAGACCACCGAGTACTCGTTCGAGACGCTGTCCCGGCGCTTCCAGGAGATGGCGTTCCTCAACAAGGGCCTGTCGATCTCGCTGACGGACGAGCGCGAGGCCCATGTGGACGAGGAGGGCAAGCCGCTCTCCGTGCGGTACCACTACGAGGGCGGCATCGTCGACTTCGTCACGTACCTCAACTCCCGCAAGGGCGAGCTGGTTCACCCCACGGTGATCGGCTTCGAGGCCGAGGACAAGGAGCGGCTGCTCTCCCTCGAGATCGCGATGCAGTGGAACACCCAGTACTCCGAGGGTGTCTACAGCTTCGCGAACACCATCCACACCCATGAGGGCGGTACGCATGAGGAGGGTTTCCGGGCCGCGCTGACGTACCTGATCAACAAGTACGCGCGCGACAGGAAGCTGCTCCGCGAGAAGGACGACAACCTCACCGGTGAGGACATCCGCGAGGGCCTGACCGCGATCATCTCGGTCAAGCTGGGCGAGCCGCAGTTCGAGGGCCAGACGAAGACGAAGCTGGGCAACACCGAGGCGAAGACCTTCGTCCAGAAGATCGTCAACGAGCACCTGACCGACTGGCTGGACCGGAACCCCAACGAGGCGGCGGACATCATCCGCAAGGGGATCCAGGCGGCGACGGCCCGGGTGGCGGCCCGCAAGGCGCGCGACCTGACCCGCCGCAAGGGGCTGCTGGAGACCGCGTCGCTGCCGGGCAAGCTGAGCGACTGCCAGTCCAACGACCCGTCGAAGTGCGAGATCTTCATCGTCGAGGGTGACTCCGCCGGCGGTTCGGCCAAGTCCGGCCGTGATCCGCAGTACCAGGCGATCCTTCCGATCCGAGGCAAGATCCTCAACGTCGAGAAGGCCCGGGTCGACAAGATCCTCCAGAACAACGAGGTCCAGGCGCTGATCTCGGCCTTCGGCACCGGTGTGCACGAGGACTTCGACATCACCAAGCTCCGGTATCACAAGATCATCCTGATGGCGGACGCCGATGTCGACGGTCAGCACATCAACACCCTGCTGCTGACGTTCCTCTTCCGCTTCATGCGTCCGCTCGTCGAGGCCGGGCACGTCTTCCTCTCCCGCCCGCCGCTCTACAAGATCAAGTGGGGCCGGGACGACTTCGAGTACGCGTACTCGGACCGGGAGCGGGACGCCCTGATCCAGGCCGGCCGCGAGCAGGGCAAGCGCATCAAGGACGACTCGGTGCAGCGCTTCAAGGGTCTGGGCGAGATGAACGCCGAGGAGCTGCGCGTGACCACCATGGACCTCGACAGCCGGGTCCTCGGGCAGGTCACGCTGGACGACGCGGCGCAGGCCGACGACCTGTTCTCGGTCCTGATGGGCGAGGACGTCGAGGCCCGGCGCTCGTTCATCCAGCGCAACGCCAAGGATGTCCGCTTCCTCGACATCTGAGTCGGCCACCCGCAGCCGCAGACGACAGAAGGACTTGACCAGCAATGGCCGACGAGAACAACCCCACCACGCCCGACGAACTCGCCGCGGGCGCCGCCATGCGCATCGAGGCGGTCGGCCTCGAGACCGAGATGCAGCGCTCGTACCTCGACTACGCGATGAGCGTCATCGTGAGCCGTGCGCTGCCCGACGTCCGGGACGGCCTCAAGCCGGTGCACCGGCGCGTGCTGTACGCGATGTACGACGGCGGATACCGCCCCGAGAAGGGCTTCTACAAGTGCGCCCGCGTCGTCGGCGACGTGATGGGCACGTACCACCCGCACGGTGACTCGTCCATCTACGACGCCCTCGTGCGGCTGGCCCAGTCGTGGTCCATGCGCATGCCGCTGGTCGACTCCAACGGCAACTTCGGCTCCCCGGGCAACGACCCCGCGGCGGCCATGCGGTACACCGAGTGCAAGATGGCCCCGCTGGCCATGGAGATGCTCCGGGACATCGACGAGGAGACCGTCGACTTCCAGGACAACTACGACGGCCGTAACCAGGAGCCGACGGTCCTGCCGGCCCGTTTCCCGAACCTGCTGGTCAACGGCTCGGCGGGGATCGCGGTGGGCATGGCCACCAACATCCCGCCGCACAATCTGCGCGAGGTCGCCGAGGGCGCCCAGTGGTTCCTGGCGAACCCGGAGGCGACCCAGGAGGAGCTGCTCGACGCCCTGATCGACCGGATCAAGGGCCCGGACTTCCCGACCGGCGCGCTGGTCGTGGGCCGCAAGGGCATCGAGGAGGCGTACCGCACCGGCCGTGGCTCGATCACGATGCGCGCGGTCGTCGAGGTCGAGGAGATCCAGGGTCGGCAGTGCCTGGTGGTCACCGAGCTGCCGTACCAGGTCAACCCGGACAATCTGGCGCAGAAGATCGCCGACCTGGTGAAGGACGCCAGGATCGGCGGCATCGCGGACGTCCGCGACGAGACCTCGTCGCGCACCGGCCAGCGCCTGGTCATCGTGCTCAAGCGGGACGCGGTCGCCAAGGTCGTCCTCAACAACCTGTACAAGCACACCGATCTCCAGACGAACTTCGGCGCCAACATGCTGGCGCTGGTCGACGGCGTGCCGCGGACCCTGTCGCTGGACGCGTTCATCCGCAACTGGGTCACCCACCAGATCGAGGTCATCGTCCGCCGGACGCGCTTCCGGCTGCGCAAGGCCGAGGAGCGGGCGCACATCCTGCGCGGCCTGCTCAAGGCCCTGGACGCGATCGACGAGGTCATCGCGCTGATCCGGCGCAGCGACACGGTCGACACCGCGCGCGGCGGCCTGATGGAGCTGCTGGAGATCGACGAGATCCAGGCGAACGCGATCCTGGAGATGCAGCTGCGGCGGCTGGCCGCCCTGGAGCGTCAGAAGATCATCCAGGAGCACGACGAGCTTCAGGCGAAGATCAATGAGTACAACGCGATCCTCGCCTCGCCCGAGCGGCAGCGGCAGATCATCAGCGAGGAGCTGACCGCGCTCGTCGAGAAGTTCGGCGACGACCGGCGCTCCAAGCTGGTCCCCTTCGACGGCGACATGTCCATCGAGGACCTGATCGCCGAGGAGGACATCGTCGTCACGATCACCCGCGGCGGCTATCTGAAGCGCACCAAGACCGAGGACTACCGCTCGCAGAAGCGCGGCGGCAAGGGCGTGCGCGGGACGAAGCTGAAGCAGGACGACATCGTCGACCACTTCTTCGTCTCGACCACCCACCACTGGCTGCTGTTCTTCACCAACAAGGGCCGGGTCTACCGGGCCAAGGCGTACGAGCTCCCGGATGCGGGCCGTGAGGCGCGCGGCCAGCACGTCGCGAATCTGCTGGCGTTCCAGCCGGACGAGCAGATCGCCCGGATCCTGGCGATCCGTGACTACGAGGCGGTGCCGTATCTGGTGCTGGCCACCAAGTCGGGCCTGGTGAAGAAGACGCCGCTGAAGGATTACGACTCGCCGCGCTCCGGCGGTGTGATCGCCATCAACCTCCGGGAGATGGAAGACGGCCGCGAGGACGAACTGATCGGCGCCGAGCTGGTCTCCGCCGCGGACGACCTGCTGCTGATCAGCAAGAAGGCGCAGTCGATCCGGTTCACGGCGACCGACGAGTCGCTGCGGCCGATGGGGCGCGCGACCTCGGGCGTGAAGGGCATGAGCTTCCGCGAAGACGACGAGCTGCTCTCGATGAATGTCGTCCGGCCCGGTACGTTCGTGTTCACCGCCACCGACGGTGGGTACGCGAAGCGTTCGAACGTCGACGAGTACCGCGTCCAGGGTCGCGGCGGCCTCGGAATCAAGGCCGCCAAGATCGTGGAGGACCGGGGTTCGCTGGTCGGAGCGCTGGTGGTCGAGGAGAGTGACGAGATCCTCGCCATCACGCTCGGAGGCGGTGTGATCCGTACACGGGTCAGCGAGGTCAGGGAGACGGGCCGTGACACCATGGGCGTCCAACTGATCAACCTGGGCAAGCGCGATGCCGTCGTCGGCATCGCCCGGAACGCCGAGGCCGGTCGTGAGGCTGAAGAGGTCGAGGACGTCATCGAGACCGCGATCGAGGCAGCCGAGGAGGCCGCGTCCGAGGCGGCCGGGGGCACGCCGCCCCCGGCCGACGAGACCACCGAGGAGTAAGTCGTGAGTGGAGCCACGGGCGGAGCGGGTGGCGGCGCGGGAGCCGAAGGGCGTCCGGGATCGAAGACCCCGCCCTCCGCGGGCGGTGCGTCCGCCGCGAAAGACGCCCGTGGCCCCGCCGCCGACTCCCAGGGCGGAGCCGACTCCCACGGGGGCACGGTGACGGACACCCGGAAGCTGCGTCCCGTGCCCGCCTCGGACCCCCAGCCCGAGCAGCAGCCCGAGCGGCACGCGTCGAGCCCGCTGCCCAGTGAGCGGTCCGCCCAGCCGCAGCCCGAGCGGCCGTACCACCCGCCGCAGGCCTACGCGCCGCCGCCCGGCGGCTCCGCGGCCGCGTCCGGCCGCGGAACCTCCGCGCAGCCCGCCGTGCCCGGGCAGCCCGGGCAGCAGCCCCACGGGGCGGCGGCGCGCCGTCCGGGCACCGGCACGGGCGGCGGTGCGCCCGCAGCGCGTCCGGCGCCGCGTACGCGCAAGGCGCGGCTGCGGGTCGCGAAGCTCGACCCGTGGTCGGTCATGAAGGTCAGCTTCCTGCTCGCGATCGCGCTCGGGATCTGCACGGTGGTCGCGGCGTCGGTGCTGTGGATGGTCATGGACGCCATGGGCGTCTTCAGCGCGGTGGGCGGGACCATCAGCGAGGCCACGGAGGGGCAGCAGGGCGGCGGCTTCGATCTGGAGTCGTTCCTGTCGCTTCCCCACGTCATGACGTTCACCTCGGTGATCGCCGTGATCAACGTGGTGCTGGCGACCGCGCTCGCCACGCTGGGCGCGTTCATCTACAACCTGTCGGCGGGCTTCGTGGGCGGCGTGGAGCTGACGCTCGCCGAGGACGAATAGCCGAGCGGGGACGGCCGCCGTTACCGATTTTGGGACTGGGCAGGTGGTGCGCTAATCTTTCGGTGCAGCGCGGGGCTATAGCTCAGACGGTTAGAGCGCTTCCCTGATAAGGAAGAGGCCACAGGTTCAAGTCCTGTTAGCCCCACCGGCGCGATCAGCCTGGACGGAGATACTCCGTCCAGGCTGATTCATTTGGGTGCCCGGCGAGTTGATGACCGGATACCGCCCGAGCGATGCCGAGCATAGGTCACCGAACGGTATCGATCGGTGTGTATCATCGGGCGCCAGAGGTCCCCTACGTCAAGAAAGAGACGAGGTAGCGCGGTGAAGAAGCTTCTCCTGGTCGCACTGGCCGCCATCGGCGGGCTCCTCGTGTACCGCCAGATCCAGGCGGATCGCGCCGAGCAGGATCTGTGGACGGAGGCGACCGACTCCGTGCCCGCAGGTTCGGGTGTGTGACCCCCACAGTCCCGTTACGAGGGCCCCGATCGCTGCAGCGGTCGGGGCCCTCGTCTTTACTCTCGCAAATGAATCGCTTGCATAAGCAAATGTGACGTGCTGGTCGACCGGTATGCCGACCGGTCCGACGAGGGGGGACGCGATGAAACACCGCAGCAGGGACAGGGCCGGTCTCACCGCGGTGGCGGCGCTGTGCGCCGTGGCGGTGGCGGTGCAGATCCCGGTCGCGGCCGCCGACAGCCCCACGGGGGCCCGGGAGTACGGGGTCCAGGGCACCCCGGTGCACGGCGCCGGGAGCGGCGCGGACGCCCCGTCCCTGAGACCCGGCCGGACGTACGCGGACCGGCTGGGTCCCGGCGAGAAGCGGTTCTACGGCGTCGACCTCGACGCGAAGTCCGCCGCCTACGTCTCGGCGGTCGCCGCACCCCGGCCGGGCGCGGGCGTCGTCTCGTACCGCGACGGCGTCACGGTGACGCTGAAGAACCCCGCGGGCGGGATCTGCGACACCGTCCCCCGGCGGATCGAGACGAAGGGGGTCGCCTATCCCCTCGCCGACTACGTCACCCGCCAGACCGGCTCGGGCTCGGTGGCCTCCTGCCGCGCGGCGGGCCGGTATCTGGTCACGGTGGAGCGCCAGGCCGGCTCCGCGGACCCCGACAGCTGGCCGCTGGAGCTGCGGCTGATGGTGGAGCCGCCGGTGAAGGGCGGCTCCACGGAACAGGCTCCGGAGGGCAGTTGGCACGCCGAGCCGCCCCAGCCGCCGTCCGGCAGCGCCAGGCCGCGGCAGGGCGGCCGGGGCTTCGCCGACGCGCCGCTGGTGTCCACAGGGGTGTGGCAGGACGACTTCGAGCCGGGGGAGACGCACTTCTACCGGGTTCCCGTCGACTGGGGACAGCAGATATCCGCCATCGCCGAACTCCCCGCAGACGGGGCGGACAAGAGCACCTCTCTGCTCCACCAGGCGATCGCCATGCGCGCCTACAACCCGGCGCGGGGACTGGCGAAGCGGGGCACCGCCCTGGCCCAGGAGGGCGAGCGGCCGCAGACCGGGGTCAGCACCGCCCCGGCGGCGTACGGGAACCGGTACGCGAAGGCCGACTACTCGGTGCGCGCCATGAGCCTCACCGGCGGGTACTACCTGGCGGTCACGCTCAATCCCCCGAATGTGGAACCCCACTTGGACCGCACGGTTCCGGTGACGTTGCGACTGCGGGTCGCGGGCACAACGCATGACGGCCCGTCGTACGCCGGGAACGCGGTCAAGGCGGGCTTCGGGCTCACCGACGCCGAGAAGCAGGAGGCCCGCAAGGCGGCCTCGCCGATCCAGCCCGACCCCATGGGCCGCCCGGCGGGCGAGCACCGCGCCACGCTCCAGACGGTGGCCTACACGAGCTTCGGGACGGGCTCGCTGCTGCTGATCGGGCTGGGTGTGTGGATCCTGACCGCCCGGCGCCGCGCCGCGGCGGACGGTCCGGGGGACGGGGCGGAAACGGCGGATCCGACGACCGGACAGCACCGGTACGGCCCGCCGCCCGCCTGGTAGTCCAGCTCGCTGGTTCAGTCCGGTGTTCAGCCCGCTGGTCGGTCTGCTGGTTCAGCCTGCGGCGACCAGTGCCCCCGCCCCCACGGCGAAGCACAGCACCGCGACGATCAGGATCAGGACCGTCGTCTTCCGGGACGGCCCCCGCCGCCGCGCGGCGGGGGTGGGAACCCGGGGGCGCTGAGCGGTGTATGCACGGGTGAGGGGGTAGTCACGCGGCGCCGACAGGGGCGCGGCGGCGGGCACGGGCGTGGGAGTGGGGGCAGGCGTATGAAGGTGCGCGGGCTGGGGCGATGGGTCCGGCTGTCCGGGCTGTTGTGGGCCCTGTGGCTGGTGTACGGGCGGCTGGGGCGGCTGCGGGAGCGGCGCCCCGGTCGACGGGGTCGGCGGCTGCTGCGGGGGCTGAGGGTGCGGTGTCGGCGGCTGCTGGGGCGGCGGTGTGTGCGGGGGCGGCGTCCCGGGAGGCGCCGGGGGAGGCGATATCTGCGCGGGCGGCGTTCGCGGCTGCGGCGTCTTGGGGTGCGCTGTCTGCGGGTGCGGCGTTCGCGGCTGCGGCGGGGGGAGGGTGAAGCTGCCGGTGTCCGACATCGAGGTCGGGGCGGGCTGCTCGGCTGCGGGCGGCCGGGCGTCTGGTTCGGCGGCGGGCTCGGCGGGTTCAACCGGCTTGGTGGCGGGCGGCGAGGGGCGCGGCACCGTTCCGTTGTCCTCGGGAGGGTCGGCCTTCGCATGACGGCGGCCCGGCCGGGCCGGACCGTGCGGGCCGAATCCGGTCGGCAGCGGTCCGAGATGGTCGAAGACCTCGATCACCTCGTCGTCGAGGTCGCCCTCGGGCAGCATCTCGACCGCCGACACGAGCGCCTTGCGCGCCCCCGTCGCGGAACGGAACCTGTCCTCCGGGTCCGGCTGAAGCAGCCCGGCTATCACCTGCCACAGCGGCTCGGGCACGCCTTCGGGAGCGTGCGGCACGCCGTGCTCGCCGAACAGCTTCACGATCGCTTCCCCGTCGGGCTTGTGCCCGCGGAGCAGATAGAGCGTCACCAGGCCGACCGCGAACAGGTCGGCGGGGAAGTCCGGTTCCTCGCCCATCATCTGTTCGGGTGCGAAGTAACCGGGCGTGCCCATCACGTAGTTGGCCTCGGTGAGGCGGGGCTCGCCTTTGGTGAGCGCGATGCCGAAGTCACCCAGCCGGACATGGGGCCGACCCGTTCCGGTGGCCTCCAGCAGGATGTTCGCGGGCTTGATGTCCCGGTGGACCACGCGCTCCTCGTGGACCGCGGCCAGCCCGGAGAGCAACTGGTCCAGCAGGGTGCACACATAGCGGGGTGGCAGGGGACCGTAGTCGCCGATGAGATGTGCGAACGAGCCGCCGGCAACCAGGTCCATGGTGAACAGCACCTTGTCGTCGTCCGCCGCCCAGCTCGCCGGTGCCAGCACATGGGGGTGGTCGATCCGCAGGGCCTGCTCCCGTACGAAGCGCAGGAGCGTATGCGCGTCGCGTTGCTGAAGCACCTTCGCCGCGACGTAGCGGCGGCGGCGATGGTCCCAGACCCGCCATACGGCGCCCACGCCTCCGCGCCCGATCGGGTCCACCAGTTCGTACCGGCCCGCGAAGATCTCACCCATCGCGCCGTGCCCGCCCCGTCATCGACTCGTCAGCAGTCCATCAGCCCGTCAGCTCTGGTGCGCCTCGTAGTGCGCGACCGCCTCGGCGGTCCGCCCGGCGCCGTACACACGGAGGAACTCTGCCAGCTCGGGATGGGTGTGGGCGAGGGAATCCGCCGCATCGATGATGTCCCCGGCGGCGGCCACGGACCGCAGCAGCGACTGGATTTCGCGGACCACGCGCCGCACGGTCGGGGCCCCTGTGCTGGCGGCGGTCTGGGTGGAGTTGAGGACCGACCCGCCGGCGGTCTTCTTGATTTCCTCCATGCGCTCCGCGGCCTCGGCGGCGCTCACCCGGCCGTCCGCCGCCTGGCTGGAGAGTTCCTGGAGCGCCTGCACCCGCTGGACCACCGCCGGATTGCCGATCTTGGCGCGCTGGCCGCTCATGAGCTGGGACAGCATGGGCGCGGAGAGCCCGAGGACGGCGGCCAGGCGCGCCTGGTTGAGGCCGAGATCGTCGATGAGACGGCGAAAGAGCGCCCCCAGCGGTTCCCCGTACCAACTGCGCTGCAGCTCTCGTGCGCGCGCGGTGGCATCCTGCTGTGTTGCGTCCATCTCGCTCTCCCCTTCGCTTCGCTGCCGCGAATCTTGCGTGGCATCCTACGGAGAGCGGTACCCGCGAGCGATACCCGGTCGGGAAAGGCCGCCGGTACCGGGTATCCTGATCGGCGAAGGGGCCTTAGCTCAGTTGGTAGAGCGCCGTCTTTGCATGGCGGATGTCAGGAGTTCGACTCTCCTAGGCTCCACTCTATGAGAGGTCTCCTGACCTGCAAAAATGCAGGTCAGGAGACCTTTTTGCATGGGCGCCGTCAGCACCGTGTCCACACCGTGCCGATACGGCATCGCCCTGTCGTCCCGCCCGTCACGCGCATCAGGAAACGGGACAAGAGTGATGGAACGGCTGGAACGTCCGGCGGTCCGGTGCGGGGCGGCGGGCGTCTCGCGTGCGTCGGCGAACAGCGGATCGGGCGATCTGTAAGAGAAGTGGTGTTGCCGCTCCCGGCATTGGCCCGCGCAACACCTCCCCGATGCCTCACGCTGTCCCACAACTCGGGCAAGCCGCCCGGGAATCGTCTGATCGGCGCGAGTCGCCGCACAGGGGGACGTAATGGGTGAACTGCATCCACTGGGGGATAACCTGCCCGAGGAGTGCCGGGCGTTCGCCGTGGAGCTGCGGAAGCTCTTCGACGGACTGGGGGTGTCGGTGCGCCGGTACGCCGCACGCAGGTTCCGGGACCCCAGCACGATCTCGCGCTATCTGAGCGGTACGAGAGTCCCGCCGTGGGAGTTCGTGGTCGACCTGCTGGCGGATATCGCGGAGTGCCGGGGCTCCGCGGCCACCCCGGCCGCCATCGAGGTGGTGCGGGAGCTGCACCGGGCCGCGGTGCGCACCAGCGGATCCCCGGGGCACGCCCTGGAGATCCTTCAGATTCAGCTGGCCGACGCGGACCGGGAGGCGCGGCGTTCCAGCGTGCACGAGGACGCGCTGGGCGAGGCGCTGCTCGACCGCCGGCACCGGATCGCCGACCTCGAGGTGCGGCTGAGCCAGACCGAAGCGGCATGGGCGGCGGAGCGGGCCCGCGCGGACGACCTGGAGCGGAACTTCCCGGATCACCAGGAGCTGGTCAAGGAGCGGGACCGGCTGCGGCAGGAGGTGCACCGGCTCACCGAGGAGCTGGAGGAGGTGCGGCAGCTGGGGCGGCTGGCGGAGGACCGCTGCCAGATGCTGGAGCGGCAGCTGGCCATGGTGGAGTCCCAGCGGATGGCGGCGGTCCCGCGGCAGGACGAGGAGCCCGTCGTGCCCGCGGGTCCGGCCGTGCCCGAGCCGTGCGCCGGGCCGCGGCCCAAGATCCTGGTGGTCGACGACCAGCAGAACAACCTGCTGGCCATGGAGGCGGTGCTGGCCACCCTCGACCAGGAGCTGGTGACCGCGACCTCAGGGCAGGAGGCGCTGAAGGCGCTGCTGGACCACGACGACTTCGCGGTGATCCTGCTGGATGTGCAGATGCCCGAGATGGACGGCTACGAGACGGCCGCCCACATCAAGCGGCGCCCGCGCAACCGGGACGTGCCGATCATCTTCCTCACCGCGATGGGCGCCGATCCGGAGCACACCTCGCGCGGCTACGCGGCGGGGGCGGTGGACTACATGGCCAAGCCGATCGACCCCTGGGCGCTGCGGGCCAAGGTCTCCGTCTTCACCGAATACTTCCTGGAGCGGCGCCGCTACAGCGAGCGGGAGGCCAAGGAATGAAGCCGAGGAGTGGCGGGCCGAGGGGCGGAAGGACCCGTGGTCCTCCGCCCCTCGGCCGGGTGCGACGAAGGGTGTCAGCGCTACGACGAGGGCGTCAGCGCTGCTCGTCGTCCTTCCCGGCCTCGGCCTCCGCCTGCTTGGCCTGCACCTCGGGGTCGAGGGTGCTCTTGTCGCTGCCGTCCACCGCGGCCAGCCGCTCGCGGTCGCCCACCTCGGTCGCCGCCGGGGGTTCGACCAGCCAGTCGGGGTTGGCCTGCCGGTCCCACCACTTCCAGGCGGCGAAGACACCGGCGCCCACCAGGCTGACGAAGGTGGCCCGCTTGGCGACGCGGCCCATGCGGGCCCGGCGGCGCCGCTTGCGGGCGAGCTTCTCGATGTCGGCCGCCGTCACATGGGTGCGCAGCGCCGCGACGGCGGCGCCCGCCCGCGTGACCGCCTCCTCGCGCACCGGACCGGCGGCCGCGCGCGCTCCGGCCACCGCGTGCTCGACGCGCGGCCCGGTGTAGTCGGCGGCCTGCCGCGCGGCCTTGCGGGTCCGTTTGGCGGCTCGGGTGGCGGCCGCGTCCACCTTGGGCGGCAGGGTGCCGCGGGCCTGGTTGAGCCGGGGTGCGACATGCGCGTGGTACTGGCTGCCGGCGGCGCAGCGGGCCTGGTGCGCGGCGCTGGAGACCTTCGGTGCCAGCCGTACGCGGGCTTCGTGCGCGTAATGCGTGGCGGTGTCCTTGGCCGTGCCGGCGTAGGGCGCCACCGCCTCCGCGGCGTGCAGGACGCTGTCCTTCGCGGTGCCGGTCGCGGCTCGCACGCTGTCAATGCGGGTCACGGGATCCTCCTCCTCGGTGGCGTGGTGATGCTCCGGGGTGCAGAGTGCTGAGCTGCATGTGCGCAGTTTCGTGTTTCCATCCGAAGAAAGATCATGCCTGTTTGTGGAGATCATGCCCGTTCGCAGTCCATGCGGCATGCCTGAACCGGCATCCGGGTCATAGGGGAGATTCTCCCGGAAAACGCGCGGAATGGCGCGCCGCGTGCGCCTTCGGCGGCTACTCGTCGCACTCGGGTCCGTGCGAGGATCAGGGCAAGGAAGCGAAAACGATGGAAGGTAGATCGTGGCCGAGCAGCTGTACGCCACCCTCAAGACGAACAACGGCGACATCGTGGTCCGGCTGCTGCCGAACCACGCCCCCAAGACCGTGAAGAACTTCGTGGAGCTCGCCGAGGGCACCCGCGAGTGGACCCACCCGGCCACCGGCAAGAAGGCCGCGGAGAAGCTCTACGACGGCACCGTATTCCACCGCGTGATCAGCGGTTTCATGATCCAGGGCGGTGACCCGCTGGGCAACGGCACCGGCGGCCCCGGCTACGAGTTCGGTGACGAGTTCCACCCGGACCTGGCCTTCAACAAGCCGTACCTGCTGGCCATGGCCAACGCCGGCCCGGGCACCAACGGCTCGCAGTTCTTCATCACGGTCGCCCCGACCACCTGGCTGACCGGCAAGCACACCATCTTCGGCGAGGTCGTCGACGAGGCCAGCAAGAAGGTCATCGACACCATCGCGGGTGCCGCGACCAACCCGCGCACCGACCGCCCGCTCCAGGACGTCGTGATCGAGTCCGTCGTCGTGGAGACCCGGGAGGGCTGAACCCCGCACGGGAACTCCGCGCCCCGCTTGTCCGTGTGAACAAGCGGGGCGGGGGAACGCGCGCAAGTCTGCGGACAGGGGGCGAAGGGACACCATGGAGGACCAGGCGGTCTGCTGTTACCGGCACCCGCAGCGGGAGACCGGCATCAGCTGTACCCGCTGTGAGCGCCCGATCTGTCCGGAGTGCATGATCAGCGCCTCGGTCGGGTTCCACTGCCCGGAGTGCGTGCGCGGTGGTGCGTCCGCCCCCGGTGAGCCCCCGGGGCCCCCGCGGCGCGCGTCCGAGCCGCGCACCATAGCCGGCGGCACGTACACCGCCGATCCGCGGCTGGTTACCAAGATCCTGATCGGCCTCAACGTCGCCGTCTGGCTGGCGGTGCTGGGGACCGGCGACCGGCTGGTGGACGACTTCGACCTGGTGGGCCGGGCCTACAACCCGGGCACTGCCGACATCGTGGGCGTCGCCGAGGGGCAGTGGTACCGGCTGCTGACCGCGGCCTTCCTGCACCAGGAGCCCATGCACATCGCGTTCAACATGCTGTCCCTGTGGTGGATCGGCGCGCCGCTGGAGGCCGCGCTCGGTCGCGCCCGCTACCTCACGCTCTATGTGCTGTCGGGGCTCGGCGGCAGCGCGCTGTCGTATCTGCTCGCCGCGCAGAACCAGCCCTCGCTCGGCGCCTCCGGCGCGGTCTTCGGCCTGCTGGGCGCCACCGCCGTGCTGATGCGCCGGCTCAACTACGACATGCGCCCCGTCATCGCGCTGCTCGTGCTGAACCTCATCTTCACCTTCGGCTGGTCCGGGATCGCCTGGCAGGCGCACGTCGGCGGCCTGGTGGTCGGCACGGTGGTGGCGTACGCGATGGTGCACGCCCCGCGGGAGCGGCGCGCCCTGGTGCAGCGGGGCGCCTGCGCCGTGATGCTGCTCGCGATCGTCGCGACGGTGTGGGTCCGTACGCTCCAGCTCACCGGCTGAGCGCCACACTCAGCTCCCCGCGGCGTTCTCGGGTCGTCTCGGGCGCGCTCGAACGGGGTGGGTTCGGTCAGTTGTCCACAGCACGTGGTGGATCTTGCGCACCCTGTGGAGAACATCTGTGCGTTACCGTACTGACCTGCGTTTTCGCAGGAAGAAGCCGGTGTGAGCGATCGAACGCGGTCGTTCCATCAGTCACACCGGCGTCAATGCGGCGGAGGTTATCCACAGATCTTCTGAGTTTTCCCCGCCTGTGGATAACCCTGTGGACAGGCGCTGCGGGCAGCCCCGCGGAGCGGGTCTACTTCCACTGGGTGGAAACGACGAACCCCGCGGCGATGAAGCCGAAGCCGACCACGATGTTCCAGTTGCCCAGGGACTTGACCGGCATGTCCCCCGTCGTCACGTAGAAGAGGACGATCCAGGCGAGGCCGATCAGGAACATCGCCAGCATCAGCGGGGCCACCCACCGGCGGCCGCTGCTCAGGCTGATGTTGGTTGCCTGCTTCGCCGGCGGCGGCGTGAAATCGTCCTTCTTGCGGATCCGTGACTTCGGCACGAGGAACTCTCCTGTCGATGCGCTGCGTGACCGCGCGGGGATGTGTACGGACGGCGCCGGGGCGGGACGGTGAAGGGGACCACTTCCCTCCCCCACACGTCAGTTAGCGTAGTCCTTCCGCGGCGTCGTAAGGAGTAAGGGTACGTTGAGCAATTCCGCTGACTCCCCCACCCCGGCGTCACGCCGTCCCCGGTTCCGGCCCGTTCGGCTGCTGACCGGCGCCGTCTTCGCGCTGGCCGGGATCATCTTCTGGACCAGCTTCAACACGGCCCAGGGCACCGACATCCGCAGCGACGAATCGATGCTGCGGCTGTCCGATCTCATCCAGGAGCGCAGCCGCAAGAACGGTGCCCTCGACGAGAGCGCCGCCAAGATGCGCTCCGACGTCGACGCCCTCGCCCGCCGCGACAACGGCAGCACCAAGGCCGAGCAGCGCAAGCTGGAGGCGCTGGAGAAGACCGCGGGCACCCGGGGGCTCAGCGGCTCCGGCCTCACCGTCACCCTCACCGACGCCCCGCCGAACGCCACCCCCAAGATCCCCGGCGTGCCCGACCCGCAGCCCAACGACCTCGTGATCCACCAGCAGGACCTCCAGGCCGTGGTCAACGCGCTGTGGCAGGGCGGCGCCAAGGGGATCAAGGTGATGGACCAGCGGCTGATCTCCACCAGCGCCGTGCGCTGCGTCGGCAACACCCTGATCCTCCAGGGCCGGGTCTACTCCCCGCCCTACAAGATCACCGCCGTGGGTGACCGGGACCGGCTGAGCACCGCGCTCACCGCCTCCCCCGCCATCCAGAACTACCGCTCCTACGTCGAGGCGTACGGCCTCGGCTGGAAAGTCGACCAGCACGACACGGTGACTCTTCCCGGCTACTCCGGCACAGTGGACCTGCACCAGGCACAGCCCGTCCCGTAGCCGCGTGCCGATGGGGGGCCGATGAGGATCCGGCTGGTCATCAGGACGCTCAGTGAGCTGTGCGTCACCGCGGGCACCCTGATCCTCCTCTTCGTGGTCTATCTCCTCTACTGGACCTCCGTCCGCGCCGACCAGGCCATGGACGGCGAGATCGACCACCTCCAGGACCGCTGGGCCGCGGGGCCGGTCGCCGCGGCCGACGCCGACCGGCCCGCGCCGCGGCCGCGCCCCTACGAGGGCGGCAGATCCTTCGCGATCATGTACATCCCGCGCTTCGGCGCCGACTGGGCCAAACCCGTCCTCCAGGGCACCTCCACCGCCACCCTGCGCAAGGGGCTCGGGCACTACGCGGGCACCGCCCGGCTCGGCAGCACCGGCAACTTCGCCGTCGCCGGGCACCGCCGCACCTACGGCGACCCCTTCAAGGACTTCCCCCGGCTGCGCCGCGGCGACGCGGTGGTGCTGTCCGACGGCACCACCTGGTACACGTACCGCATCACCGGGCAGCCCTACCGCACCCTGCCGACCGACGTCGGGGTGCTCGACCCGGTGCCGCGCGCCTCCGGCTTCCGCGGCCCCGGCCGCTATCTGACGCTCACGACCTGTGAGCCGGAGTGGGGGCACAGCCACCGGCTGATCGCCTGGGCGCACCTCGACGCGACCCAATCCGTTGCCCAGGGCAAGCCCAAGGCTTTGTACGGCTGACCCTCCGGGCCCACCCCCGGACCTTTACTCTGGTCCTGCACTCCGGTGCTGCAATCGACTTCGTCATCGGTGAGTAGGGACGGCATGTACGGCTGGATCTGGCGGCATCTGCCGGGCAACGCATGGGTGCGGGCGGCGATTTCGCTCGCGCTCGTGCTGGCGATCGTGTTCGTGCTCTTCCAGTACGTCTTCCCGTGGGCGGAGCCGCTGCTGCCGTTCAACGACGTGACGGTCGACCAGGGAATGGCGGGTCCCCGATGAGCGCGCGCGTCCTGGTCGTCGACAACTACGACAGCTTCGTCTTCAACCTCGTCCAGTACCTCTACCAGCTCGGCGCCGAGTGCGAGGTGGTGCGCAACGACGAGGTCTCCCTCGCGCACGCCCAGGACGGCTTCGACGGCGTGCTGCTCTCCCCCGGCCCCGGCACCCCCGAGAAGGCGGGCGTCTGCGTCGACATGGTGCGGCACTGCGCGGACACCGGGGTGCCGGTGTTCGGCGTCTGCCTGGGGATGCAGTCCATGGCCGTCGCCTACGGCGGCGTCGTCGGCCGCGCCCCGGAACTGCTGCACGGCAAGACCTCGCTGGTGACCCACGAGGGCGCGGGCGTCTTCAGCGGGCTGCCGTCGCCCTTCACCGCCACCCGCTACCACTCCCTCGCGGTCGAACGGGGCACCGTTCCCGACGCGTTGGAGATCACCGCCTGGACGGAGACGGGCATCGCCATGGGGCTGCGCCACCGCGAACTGCGGGTCGAGGGTGTCCAGTTCCACCCCGAATCGGTCCTCACGGAATGGGGCCACCGCATGCTCGCCAACTGGCTGGTGGAGTGCGGCGACACGGACGCGATAGAGCGGTCGACGGGGCTCGCCCCGGTGGTCGGGGCGGTCGGCGGCAAGGCCGTCGAGTGACCGCACCGCGCCCGGGGCGCGAGGGCGCGGCCCAGGGCGCCCCGGAATCCGCCGCGGGCGCCGCACCGGCCCCCGAGCCGCGGCCCACCGGGCGCCGCCGCCGCGCCCGGCCGACGGCCGAGGACGAGCGCCCCGAGGAGGCGGCCGCACCGCCCACCGGGCGGCGGCGCGCCACCGCCCCCGGCAGCGCCCCCGGCGGCAGCGTCCCCAACGGCAGTGCTCCCGGCGGCAGTGCTCCCGGCGGCAGCGCGAACGCGGCCGAGACGGCGGTCCTGGCCCCGGTGACCCCGGCCCCTCCGGCGGCTGACGCCGCTCCGGAGGCCCCCGCGGGGGCCGCGGCGGAGGACGACGAGACGGTGGCGCTGCGGGCCGTGACCGCCCGTGCGGCGCCCGCCCACGACCGGACCGTGCCGCTGCGCACGGTCGAGCCGGGCCGTACGGCGAACGGGACGGCGAACGGGGCGCCGGACCGGGCGCCGGGCCGGGCCGAGGGCGAGACGCCGCCCACCGGCGGCCGTGCGGCCCGCCGCAAGGCGGCTCAGGAGGCCGCGAAGCGCGGCGGACGGCACGGTGCCCGGGCGCGCGGCGGTTCGGCCGTCAGAGGGGCCACAGGCGCTTCGGGGGCGGGCCCGTCGGACGCGGAGGCGCGGCCCCGCACCCGTATGGAGGCCAAGCGCGCCGCCCGGGCGCGCAAGGACAGTCCGGGCGTGGTGGCGAGCCGGGTGGTCGGCGAGGTGTTCATCACCCTCGGTGTGGTGATGCTGCTCTTCGTGACGTACCAGCTCTGGTGGACCAACATCCTGGCGCACCAGCAGGCGAACGGTGCGGCCGGTGATCTCCAGAAGAAGTGGGACACGAAGGGCGCGGACCGCGATCCGGGCGTGTTCTCCCCCGGCCAGGGGTTCGCGATCATCTACATCCCCAAGCTGGACGTGAAGGCCCCGATCGCAGAGGGGATCGACAAGCACAAGGTCCTCGACCGCGGGATGGTCGGCCACTACGCCAAGGGCAAGCTGAAGACCGCGATGCCGTGGGACAAGAAGGGCAACTTCGCGCTCGCCGGGCACCGCAACACCCATGGCGAGCCGTTCCGCTACATCAACCGCCTCAAGCCCGGCGACAAGATCGTCGTCGAGACGCAGAGCCGGTTCTACACGTACGACATGACCAGCATCCTGCCGCAGACGTCCCCCTCCAACACGGGCGTCATCGGCCCGGTGCCGCCCGGCTCCGGCTTCACCAAGCCCGGCCGGTACCTCACGCTGACGACCTGCACACCCGAGTTCACCAGCACGTATCGGATGATCGTCTGGGGCAGGATGGTCGACGAGCGGCCGCGCAGCGAGGGGAAGCCGGACGCACTGGTCGAGTAGGACCGGGAAGATCCAGAAAAGGGGTACGACGCGGTGGCACGGACCGACCACGACCAGCGGCAGGGCCGGGACCCCGCCCCGCCCGCCACGCCGACCCGCCGCTCAGGCCGCGGACGGATCGCGGCGGCCATCGGGGTGCTGGGCGAGCTGCTGATCACCGCGGGGCTGATCCTGGCCCTCTTCGTGGCCTACTCGCTGTGGTGGACGAACGTCCTCGCCGACCGCGAGGCGAAGAAGCAGGGCGACCAGGTGCGCAAGCACTGGGCCGACCGGGGGCCGGGCAGGCTCGACACCAAGGACGGCATCGGTTTCCTCCACGTCCCGGCCATGGGCGACGGCGAGGTGCTGGTCAAGAAGGGCACCTCGGCCAAGGTCCTCAACAACGGTGTCGCCGGGTACTACACGGAGCCGATCAAGTCCGCGATGCCCTGGGCGAAGTCCGGCAACTTCTCGCTGGCCGCCCACCGGGACGGGCACGGTGCCAAGTTCCACGGCATCGACAAGATCAACGCCGGTGACGCGGTGGTCTTCGAGACCCGGGACACCTGGTACGTCTACAAGGTCTACGCGACGCTGCCCGAGACCTCGAAGTTCAACGTGGACGTGCTGAAGCCGGTCCCGAAGGAGTCGGGCAAGAAGAAGGCGGGCCGCTACATCACCCTCTCGACCTGCACCCCGGTCTACACCTCGCGGCACCGCTACATCGTCTGGGGCGAGCTGGAGCGCACCGAGAAGGTCGACGCGGACCGCACGCTCCCCAAGGAGCTGCGCTGACGTACATCCCTCCGCACCACGGGGAAGCCCCCGGCGCCCTCTCCCGGGCGCCGGGGGCTTCCCCGTGCGGTGGTGCCGTGCGGACGGCGCGCTAGCCGAGGCCCCCGAAGAAGCCTCCGTCGTCGTCGCCTCCGCCGCCGTTGCCCTTGACCGTGACCAGGTTCACCGACTGGCCCTTGGGCACCTGGGTGCCGGCGCCGGGGTTGCTGGCGACCACGGTCGCGTTGTCGTCCTGCGGGCCCTGGATGTTGCCCACGTTGAGCCCGAGGTCCTGGAGGGCCTTCTTGGCGTCCTTGAGCTTCTGGCCGCCCAGGTTGGGCACCGGGACCTGCTCCTGCTGGTCCGGGGCCTTGGCGACGGTCAGGTTGATGACGGAACCGGGCGCGGCCGTACCGCCGCCCGCCGGGTCCTGGCTGATGACCGTGCCGGCCTGGGCGTCGGCGCTGTCCTGCTCCGTCGACTCGACCTTGAAGCCCTGCGCCTTGAGGGTGGCCTCGGCCTCCGCGAGCTGCTTGGTGGTCACGTCGGGGACGGGGACCTGCTGCTGCGGCGTGGCGACGGTCAGGGTGATCGAGGTGCCCCGCGGGACCTTCTTGCCGACGTCCAGGCTCTGGCGGGTGACCTTGCCCGGGGTCTGGTCGGACTCCTCGGTCTCCTTCTGGACGTCGAAGCCCTTGGCCTCCAGCGACGCCTTCGCCGACGTGAACTGGACGTTGAGGACGTCGGGGACCTCGATCTTCTCCGCCGGCTTCTTGCCCTTCGACATGGTCAGCTCGACGGTGCCGTACCGCTTGATCTCGCCGCTCTCCGGGTTCTGCTCACAGACGGTGTTCTTCGCCTGCTCGCAGAACTTGGAGCCGACCTGCTTGACATCGAAGTCGCCGTTCTTCCCCTGGGCGGTGGCTTCCTTGAGCGACTTTCCGGCCAGCGACGGCACCGGGACCATGTCGTCGTTCTTGCCGCCCTTGAAGATCGACTTCCCGATGAAGATCGCGCCGACCAGCACCAGGACGCCGGCGACCACCAGCAGGATCGTCGAGAGGTTGCTCTTCTTCTCCGGGCCGCCCCGGCGGCGCTCCGGCCGCTCGTCGTAGCCGAAGCCGCCGTCGTCGTCCCGCATCGGGGGCAGCATCGAGGTCGCCGGACCGGAGTCCTGCGGCCGCAGCATCGTCGTGGGCTGGTCGTCCGAGCCGTAGCCGACCGCGCCCAGCGCGGCGGTCGCGGCGACCGGCTGGCCCTCGAGCGCCGCCTCGATGTCGGCGCGCATCTCGTCGGCCGACTGGTAGCGGTAGTCGGGGTCCTTGACCAGGGCCCGCAGGACGATCGCGTCCATCTCCGGGGTGATCTCGGGGTCGTACGTACTCGGCGGCTGCGGCTCTTCCCGCACGTGCTGGTAGGCCACGGCCACCGGGGAGTCCCCGACGAACGGCGGCCGCACCGTCAGCAGCTCGTACAGCAGACAGCCGGTGGAGTACAGGTCGCTGCGCGCGTCGACGGTCTCGCCCTTGGCCTGCTCGGGGGAGAGGTACTGCGCGGTGCCGATGACGGCCGCCGTCTGCGTCATGGTCATACCGGCATCGCCCATGGCCCGGGCGATGCCGAAGTCCATCACCTTGACCTGGCCGCTGCGCGTGAGCATCACGTTCGCCGGCTTGATGTCCCGGTGGACGATGTTGTTCCGGTGCGAGTACTCCAGGGCCTGGAGGATCCCGACCGTCATCTCCATCGAGCGCTCGGGGAGCAGCTTTCTCCCGGAGTGGAGCAGCTCACGCAGAGTGGAGCCGTCGACGTACTCCATCACGATGTACGGGATAGAGACACCGTCGACGTAGTCCTCGCCGGTGTCGTAGACCGCGACGATCGCGGGGTGGTTGAGCGAGGCTGCCGACTGGGCCTCTCGGCGGAACCGGGCCTGGAAGGACGGGTCGCGGGCGAGGTCCACCCGGAGCGTCTTCACGGCGACAGTACGGCCGAGGCGGGTGTCGTGCGCGAGGTAGACCTCCGCCATCCCACCGCGGCCGAGCACCGAGCCCAGCTCGTACCGGCCGCCGAGGCGACGCGGCTCTTCCATAGCTACTCCAGCCCTCTTCCGTCATTCCCGGCTGCACCCTGTGTGGGGGGCCGGCGAAGTGCTGCTCGCGCATACGGTACCCGGCACGCCTTACGGGACCCGGCCTCGGCCGATACTTGATACCGGACCGGTACGACGACGTGCGGGATTGGTATCAGGGCGTGACCGGCGTCACTTGTCGCGCTCGCTGTCGAGTACCGCCTTCATCACATCCTTGGCGATCGGCGCCGCCAGCTTGCCGCCCGCGATGTCGTCGCGGAGGGTGTCGGAACTCTCCACCACGACGGCGACCGCGACCGGGGAACCCTCGTCGGTCTTGGCGTACGAGATGAACCACGCGTACGGGTTCTCGCTGTTGTCGACGCCGTGCTGCGCGGTACCGGTCTTGCCGCCGACCGTGGCGCCCGGGATCTGGGCGTTGGTGCCGGTGCCCTCCTTGACCACGGTCTCCATCATGTCCTGGAGCTTGCCCGCGTTCTCCGAGCTGAGCGGCTGGCTCATCTGCTCCGGGCTGGTCTGGTCGACCGTGTTCAGGTTGGGGGCGCGCAGCGAGTCGATCATGTACGGCTTCATCAGCTTGCCGTCGTTGGCGATCCCGGCGGCGACCATGGCCATCTGGAGCGGGGTGGCGCGGGTGTCGAACTGACCGATCGACGACAGGGCGTTGCCCGGCCGGTCCATCTTCTCGGGGTAGACGCTCTCGGCGGCGCGGACGGGCATGAAGACCTCGTCGTTGAAGCCGAACTTCTTCGCCTCCTCCAGCATCTTGTCCTTGCCCAGGTCGTCACCGAGCTTGCCGAAGACGGTGTTGCAGGAGTAGCGCAGGGCCTGCCGCAGGGTGGCGTTCTCGCAGGGGATGTTGCCCTCGTTGCGCAGGGGCTGGGTGGACAGCGGCAGCCGCCACGGCAGCGGCGAGTCGGTCGCGCCGTCGATGTCCGTGTACTTGCCGTTCTCCAGCGCCGCCGCGGCGGTGACGACCTTGAACGTGGAGCCGGGCGGGTAGGTCTGCCGCAGCGCCCGGTTCAGCGTCGGGTTGTCCTCGTCGACCTCACCCTGCATCGCCTTCCAGGCCTCCGCGTCGCTCTTCGAGCTGCCCGCGAACTTCGACGGGTCGTAGCTCGGGGTGGAGACGAGGGCGAGGACCTTGCCGGTGCGCGGGTCGAGCGCGGCGACGGCGCCCTTGTTCTTGCCGAGGCCCTTGTAAGCGGCCTCCTGGGCCTTGGTGTTCAGGGTGGTGATGACGTCACCGCCCTTCGGCTTCTTGCCGGTGAACATGTCGACCGTCCGGTTGAAGAACAGCCGGTCGTCGTTGCCGGTGAGGATGCCGTCCTCGAGGTTCTCGATCTGGGTGGAGCCGTACGCCTGGGAGGCGTACCCGGTGACCGGTGCCCACATCGGACCGTTCTTGTACGTGCGCTTGTACTTGAAGTCGACCCCGTCGGTCTCCTTCGACCCGGTGATCGGGCGGCCGTCGACGATGATGTTGCCGCGCGGCTGGCTGTACTGGGCGATCGCGACGCGGCGGTTCTGCTTGTGGGTCTTGAGGCCTTCCGCCTGGACGTACTGGATCCAGTTGTCCCGCACCAGCAGGGCGAGGACCAGGAGGCCACAGAAGATCGCGATTCGGCGCAGGGGCTTGTTCACGGTCGGACCACCTGAGTCATCTCGGCGTCAGTGGACGGGGCAGGCGCGGGCGCCGGCCGCCGGGCGGTGTCGCTGATCTTGATGAGGAGCGCGACCAGCGCCCAGTTGGCGAGCACCGACGAACCGCCGTACGCCACGAACGGCATCGTCATACCGGTCAGTGGGATGAGGCCCATCACACCGCCCGCGACGACGAAGACCTGGATGCCGAACGCGGCGGACAGGCCCGCCGCCAGCAGCTTGCCGAAGGGGTCCCGGGCGGCCAGGGCGGTGCGCATGCCGCGCTCCACGATCAGGCCGTACAGCAGGAGGAAGGCCATGGTGCCGGCCAGCCCCAGCTCCTCGCCGACGGTGGCGAGGATGAAGTCGGAGTTGGCCGCGAAGCCGATCAGGTCGGAGGCGCCCTGGCCCCAGCCGGTGCCGGAGACGCCGCCGGAGCCGAAGGCCATCAGGGAGAGGGCGATCTGGTCGGTGGTCGCCCAGCTGGGCCGGGGCGTGTCGTAGACGGCGAACGGGTGCAGCCACGCCATCACACGGACCTTGACGTGCGACTCGAACGAGGCGACGCCGACCGCGCCGACCGCGGACATCAGCAGGCCGAAGACGATCCAGCTGGTGCGCTCGGTCGCCACGTACAGCATGACGACGAACAGGCCGAAGAACAGCAGCGAGCTTCCGAGGTCGGTCTCGAAGACCAGGATCAGGATGCTCATGGCCCAGACGATCAGGATCGGACCGAGGTCACGGCCGCGCGGCAGGTACAGCCCCATGAAGCGGCGGCTGGCCAGCGCGAGCGCGTCCCGCTTCACCATGAGGTAGCCGGAGAAGAAGACCGCGATGATGATCTTGGCGAACTCGCCGGGCTGGATGGAGAAGGAGCCGACGGTGATCCAGATGCGTGCGCCGAACCGGGCCGGGAAGAACATCGGCAGGATCAGCAGGATCAGCGCAGCGATCATGGAGATGTAGGTGTACCGCTGAAGGATCCGGTGATCCTTGAGGAGGATCAGGACGGCCACGAACAGGGCCACGCCCATCGCCGAGTACATCAGCTGGTTGGGCGCCGAGGGGGCGTAGGTCTGACCGATCTCATCCGCTCGCACGGCCAGCCGCCTCGACTGGTCCAGCCGCCAGATGATCACGAGCCCGAGGCCGTTGAGGAGCGTGGCGATCGGCAGCAGCAGCGGATCGGCGTACGGGGTGAACTTGCGCACCACGAGGTGGCCGACGCCCGCGAGCAGGCCGAGTCCGATGCCGTAGCTGAGCATGCCCGAGGGCAGCTCGTCGCTGAGCGCCAGGCCCGCGTTGGCGTACGCGAAGACCGGAATGATCACCGCGAACACCAGCATGGCCAGCTCGGTGTTGCGGCGGCTCGGCGGACCGGCCGTACTGATCGTGGTCGTGTTGGTCGTACTACTGCTCATGGGTGGGCGGCCCCTAACGGCTTCACGGCTGGGTGCTGCTGCACTGCGGGACCAGCTCCTTCTCCTGCTCCGAGAGGGTGGGACCCGGCTTCGGAGTGGGAGAGGGCGACGCCGTGTTCGTCGGCGTCGGTGTGGCCTTGGCAGCGCGCAACCCCGTCGCGCTCTGACTCTGCTGCGGCGTGCTGCCGCTGCTACCTGTCTTGCCTCCGGATCCGCCGCCGGCCTGCCCCTTGCCGCCGGTGAGGTCCTTCTGGCTCTCCTCGGCCTTGCGCTGTGCGTCAGCCTTTCTGCAGGCGCTGGCGAGAGTGGCGAGATCCTTCGTCTTGTCCTCGGCCTGGCCGAGCCCGCTGACCGCGATGGTGTCCTCCACGCGGCTGCGCTGGTCGGTCGGGAGGTACTTGAGTTCGATCTCGCGGTGGTCCTCATGGACCTTGTTGAGCTTGATCCACGCGAGGTCCTGACTGATGCCCCGGTAGATCGCGACATGGTCTCCGTTGGAGCCCACGTAGTACTGCGTCTGTGTCCACTGATAGCCGCTGTAGAGCCCGCCGCCGATCACGGCGAGGCCCAGTGCGATGAACAGCGACCGCTTGACCCAGGTCTTACGGCCGCTCTTCTTGGTGTAGTCGCCGTCCGCGTAGGCCCCGTAGCTGCCCTCGACGGGCGGCCCGCCGAGGCCGGGGTCGCCGCTGCCGGGTGGCCCGAAGCCGCCCGGTGCGTCGCTCTGCTGCGGTACGGGACGGTTCCGGCCCAGCTCGGCGGCGCGGCCCGCCGGGGTGTTGCCGGCGCCGCCGTCCCCGAGGGGGACCTGGTTCTCGGCCACCGCGCCCACGATCACCGGGGTGTCGTTGAGCTGGCCGGCCAGGGTGTCGCCGCCGTCCACGTCGAGGACGTCGGCGACGATGCAGGTGATGTTGTCGGGGCCGCCGCCGCGCAGCGCGAGCTGGATCAGCTCCTGCACGGTCTCGTGCGGTCCCTGGTAGCTGGCGAGGGTGTCCTCGAGGGTCTGGTGGCTCACGACGCCGGACAGGCCGTCGGAGCAGATCAGATAGCGGTCGCCGGCCCGGACCTCACGGATGGACAGATCGGGCTCGACGTGGTCGCCGCTGCCGAGCGCGCGCATCAGCAGGGAGCGCTGCGGGTGGGTGCCCGCCTCCTCCTCGGTGATGCGGCCCTCGTCGACGAGCCGCTGCACCCAGGTGTGGTCCTGGGTGATCTGGGTGAGCACGCCGTCGCGCAGCAGATACGCGCGCGAGTCGCCGACGTGCACGAGGCCGAGCCGCTGGCCGGTCCAGAGCAGGGCGGTGAGCGTGGTGCCCATGCCCTCCAGCTGGGGATCCTCCTCGACCATGACGCGCAGCTGGTCGTTGGCCCGCTGCACGGCACTGCCCAGGGAGGTCAGGATGTCCGACCCGGGGACGTCGTCGTCGAGCTGGACCAGGGTGGAGATCACCTCGGAGCTGGCGACCTCGCCGGCGGCCTGGCCACCCATGCCGTCGGCGATGGCGAGCAGCCGGGGACCGGCGTAGCCGGAGTCCTCGTTGCCCTCCCGGATCATGCCCTTGTGGGACCCGGCGGCGAAACGCAGTGACAGACTCATGCGCACCTCGCCCGTCGGCTCCGGGTACAGCCCCTTGCCAACCACGCTGCCCACCCTCCGGTCGTCATGGTCCTACTACTTCCGCAGCTCGATGACGGTCTTGCCGATGCGGATCGGTGCACCCAGCGGAATCGGTGTCGGTGTGGTGAGTCGGTTCCGCTCGAGATAGGTGCCGTTGGTGGAGCCGAGGTCCTCGACGATCCACTGGCCGTCACGGTCCGGGTAGATCCTGGCATGCCGGCTGGAGGCGTAGTCGTCGTCCAGCACGATTGTTGAATCGTGCGCACGACCGAGAGTGATGGTCTGCCCCTGGAGCGCGACCGTGGTGCCGGTCAGCGTGCCCTCGGACACCACCAGCTTGGTGGGGGCCCCACGGCGGCCGCGGCCCGAGGGCTGCTGGCGCTGCTGGGGCGGTGCGGCCTGCTGTTGCTGCCGCTGCTGCTGCGGCCGGTCGGGGGCGCCACGGCGCGCCGAACCGCGCTGGGTCACGCGAGTCCCGAACAGGTCGCTACGGATGACCTGAACGGCCACGATGACGAACAGCCACAGTACGGCGAGGAAACCCAACCGCATGACCGTGAGGGTCAGCTCTGACATTGCCCCCGCTTCACCCTTCGGCTTGCCGGTAAACGATGGTGGTGCTGCCCACGACGATCCGTGAGCCGTCGCGGAGCGTAGCGCGGGTGGTGTGCTGTCCGTCCACCACGATGCCGTTCGTCGACCCCAGATCCTGGATGGTCGGCGGTGTTCCGACCCGGATTTCGCAGTGCCTGCGGGAGACACCGGGATCGTCAATGCGCACGTCAGCGTCGGTGCTGCGGCCCAGAACCAGGGTGGGCCGGGAGATCTGGTGGCGAGTGCCATTGATCTCAATCCAGCGCCGGGTCTGTGCCTGCGGCTGCGGGCCGACGCCCGCGCCTCCGCTCCGGGCCGCGGGGCGGGCGCCGGGAGGGGCGCTGGGCATGGGCGGCGCACCCGCGGGCTGGCCGTAGCCGCCGGGGCGCTGCTGCGGTGCCCCGCCGCGGGCCGGAGCCTGCTGGGCGGCCGGGCTCTGGGACTCGCTGGAGGCCAGCGTCCGGCTGCGCACCCGGTACAGGCCGGTGTCGAGGTCGTCGGCCTTCTCCAGGTGGACCTTGACGCCCCCCATGAAGGTGTACCGCTGCTGCTTGGCGTAGTCGCGGACCATGCCGGAGAGCTCGTCGCCGAGCTGCCCGGAGTACGGCGCGAGCCGCTCGTAGTCGCCGGTGCTCAGCTCGACGATGAAGTCGTTGGGGACGACGGTCCGGTCCCGGTTCCAGATGGTCGCGTTGTTGTCGCACTCACGCTGGAGCGCGCCCGCGATCTCGACGGGCTGGACCTCCGACTTGAACACCTTGGCGAAGGTGCCGTTCACGAGACCCTCGAGACGCTGCTCGAAGCGCTTCAGTACTCCCACGGGGCACCTCCTTCCTCAGTCGTGCTCAGTGTCGTCCTGGTACTGCTTACTGATCGTATCCACGCGTCGGGAAATCGGGTGGTTCCCCTTCCTGGCCCTGCGGAGCAGTGTCACCTCTCACAGGATCGTAGAGGTGCCCTCTGGACAGTGTCCCGCAACCGCGACGGAGCCCCTCCGGGCGGGGGCGTCGACAACGAGTGTGAATCCACCCTGCCCAGCGTGCTAGTGTTCTGGATGTCGGAAGGCGCCGCGGGGCGCCGGGCCGAAAGGCCCGGAAAACCAAGCGGTGAACGGAAGACAGCACCCATGCGCGGGTGGCGGAATAGGCAGACGCGCTGGATTCAGGTTCCAGTGCCCGAAAGGGCGTGGGGGTTCAACTCCCCCCTCGCGCACCAGTCGGAGCGGGCCTCTCCGGAGTGACGAAAGTCGCTCGGAGGGGCCCGCTTCGCGTATGGGGGCGGACGGTCGCGCAGGGGCGTCGGGCCGGTGTGATCCCGGCCCCCTCTCGGTTCGGGTTTCGGCTCCCCTTGTGTCCGACTTGTGCCTAGCTCGTGCACGGCTCGCGTCCGGCTCGACTTCGGCTTGATCCACCGCCAGTTCGGCTTGATCCACATCAGTTGCCCGCGGCTCGTCGCGGCACGCGTCCCGGCGCCATGCCGACCCGCGTCCCGGACAAACGGAAGCGGGGCCTCCCCGGGTGGGGCGGCCCCGCGGTTCCGTGACGGGGCGCGGATCGGTCCGCGGCGGCCGCGGGTCAGGCGGCGGCTGTGGATCAGGCGACGGCCGTGGCTCAGGCGGCGAAGCGGGTGGCGAGCTCCTTGGCCTTCGAGGCGGCGTCCTCGTGGGCCTTCGTCTTGGAGGCGTCCGACAGCTCGACCAGGTCGGCCATCGCCGGGTTGCTGCGGGCCATGGTGAGCTCCGGCACGACGAACTCGACGTCGAGGTTGAGCGCGTCCTTGAGTGCCTTCTCCAGATAGGTCGTGACGAACTCGTAGCTCTCCCGCGGCGTGCCCGGGCCGTAGCCGCCGCCCCGGCTGGCGACGACGATCGCCGGGGTGCCCGAGGTGGTGGTCTCCTCGGCACCGGAGGTGCGACCCATGATGATCACGTGGTCCAGCCACGCCTTGAGGGTCGAGGGGATCGTGAAGTTGTACATCGGGGCGCCTATGAGGACCACGTCGGCCCGCTCCAGCTCACCGGCCAGGGTGTCGCGCAGCGCGAAGGCGGCCTGCTGCTCGGGGGTGTGGCTCTCGGTGGGGACGAACCCGGCCTGGGCGGCGAGGCCGTCCAGGTGCGGCAGCGGCTCGGCGGCGAGGTCGCGGTAGATGACCGTGCCGTTCGGATGCTGGGCCTCCCACTCCTGCCGGAAGGTGGCGGTCACCGCACGGGAGGCGGAGGCCTCGCCGGGGAAGACGGACGTGTCGAGGTGAAGAAGCGTGGGCATGGGGGTGCCTCCGTGGACAAGCCGCTCCACTAAGGAGCGGGTGTTTTCTACGTACCTGCAATCGGCACAGTAGCTTACTTTTCTTTAGCACCAAACGAGAACGCAGTATCGTGTATTCCATGGCGGACGGAGACGGGCGCGAGGTCCACGACGAGCACGTGTGCAAGCGGGTCGACGGCTCGATGACCCGGGTCTTCGAGCTGTTCGGGAAGCGATGGACCGGGCTGATCGTGGCCGTTCTGACCGAGCAGGGGGCGTACTTCGCGGAGTTGCGACGGGCCATCCCGGGGATCAGCGAGCGGATGCTGTCGGACCGGCTCACCGAGCTGTCGGCGGCGGGGCTGGTGCTCCGGGAAGTGGACCCCGGGCCTCCGCTGCGGGTGGCCTATCGGCTGACGGAGGCGGGGAAGGCGCTGGAGCCCGCGCTGAAGGAACTCGCGCGGTGGGCGGAGACGTACCTGCCCGAAGGCGGCGGCTGCCCCGAGCAGTTCCGGTCCTGAGCAGGGACTTCGCCGGGTTCGCCGGGTCGGTTCGCCGGGCTCGCCGGAGTTTTCCACAGGCCCTGACGGGACGTGGGGGATCGGGGGTACGGTGCTGGTCGGTCGACGGTGAGTAGCCGTCGGACGTGCCGGTGACGTGCGAGAACGAAGCGGGGGGACGTGATGGGTGACGGCGCGGGTGTGGGCGGGGCGGCCCGGCGGCTGCCCCAGGTCCCGGGGTTCGCCGCCTGGCGCGGTGAGGGCCCCTCTCCCAAGCAGGAGGGGAAGGCGCTGCGGAAGCGGGTGCCGCGCTCGGCGCACGCCGCACTGCCGTCGCCCGGTCCCGGGCGGCCGGACGCGGTGGCGGCGGTCGAGCGGTCGAACGCCGGGCGGCTGCCGGAGCTGACGCCGATACGGGTGGGGCGGATGATCGCGGCCCCGTTCTCCTTCCTCCGCGGCTCGGCCGGGCTGATGGCGCACGACCTGGCGGGCACCCCGGTCACCGGCGTCGGCGCACAGCTCTGCGGTGACGCGCACGCTGCCAACTTCGGCCTCTACGGGGACGCGCGCGGCGGTTTGATCATCGACCTGAACGACTTCGACGAGACCGTCCACGGTCCGTGGGAGTGGGATGTGAAGCGGCTCGCGGCCTCGCTGGTGCTGGCCGGGCGGGAGGCCGGTGCCGACGAGGACTCCTGCCGGTCGGCGGCCCGTGACGCGGCGGGCGCCTACCGGCGCACGGTGCGGCTGCTGGCCAAGCTGCCGGCCGCCGACGCGTGGAACGCGATCGCGGACGAGGAGCTGGTCTCGCACACCGGTGCCCGGGATCTGGCGGGCACGCTGGAGCGGGTCGCCGAGAAGGCCCGGCGGAACACGAGCGCGCGCTTCGCCGCCAAGGCCACGGAGACGGTTCCGGGCGACGGGGGCTCCTCCGGCCGGCCCGTGGCCCGGCGCTTCGTGGACGCGCCGCCGGTGCTGCGGCGGGTGCCGGACGCCGAGGCGGCGGCGGTCGCGACGGCGCTCGGTGACTATCTGGGGACGCTGCCCGAGGACCGGCTGCCGCTGCTCGCCCGGTACGAGGTGCACGACGTGGCGTTCCGGGTCGTGGGCACGGGCAGCGTGGGGACGCGTTCGTATGTGGTGCTGCTGCTCGATCACCGGGGCGAGCCGCTGGTGCTCCAGGTGAAGGAGGCCCGGCCGTCCGCGCTGCTGCCGCATCTGGGGCGGGCCGGATTCGAGATACCCGACGTCGTCCACGAGGGGCGGCGGGTGGTGCTCGGTCAGAAGCGGATGCAGGTCGTCAGCGACATTCTTCTGGGCTGGACGACGGTGCTCGGGCGGCCGTACCAGGTACGGCAGTTCCGGAACCGCAAGGGGAGCGTCGACCCGGCGGCACTGGCCGCCGACCAGATGGACGACTACGGCCGGATGACGGGCGCGCTGCTGGCGCGGGCGCATGCACACAGTGCGGATCCGCGGCTGCTCGCCGGGTACTGCGGCAAGGGGGAGGAGCTGGACGAGGCGATCGCCGACTTCGCGGTGGCGTACGCGGATCGCACGGAGGCCGATCATGCGGAACTGCTGGCCGCGGTGCGTGCCGGGCGGATAGCGGCCGAGCCGGGGGTGTGAGGCTCAGGCACCGGGGGCCGCCCCACGTAGGCTGAGCGGGTGACGAACCGGGAAGCGCAGCAGCAGGCACAGCGGGCGGTGTCCGAGGCGGAGCCCCAGGAGGAATCTCAGGCACCGGCCGAGGCCCAGTCCGAGCAGGCCCAGTCCGAGCAGGCACCGTCCGAGGAGGCGCGATCCGAGGAGGCGCGGGCCGAGGAAGAGGCGCGGGCCGCCGAACGCCTTGAGCGGGCGGTGCGGGCGGCCGAGCAGGCGCTGATCGAGTTCGAGATCGCGGTGGAGACCTTCCGGGTCGAGGTGGAGAACTTCTCCCGGCTGCACCATCAGCGGCTCGGGCCGATGTACTCGCGCCTGGACGAGTTGGACGCGCTGATCGCCGAGGCGGTCGCGGCGCGCACCGGCGATCCGGAGGATCAGAGAAGGGCCCGCGAGGCGCGCGGACTGGTGCAGCCGATGCCCGGCGTGGAGGAGCTGTTCCACGGCTGGATCGACTCGGACGGTCTGTCGCCGGAGGCGTCCGCGATGCTCACCGAGCAGCCGGTGCAGCCGCCGCCGCGGGTGCGGCCGAGCGAGGAGGCCCGCCGGATCTACCGCGACCTGGCCCGCAAGGCCCATCCGGACCTGGCCGAGGAGGAGGCCGAGCGGGAGCGGCGCGGTGAGTTCATCGTGCGGGTCAACGCGGCGTACGCGGCCGGGGACGAGGCGGCGCTGCGGAAGCTGGCCGAGGAGTGGGAGGCCGGTCCGCCGCCGCCCGAGCGGCGGGCGAGCCGCAGCGAGGAGCTGTACGCCCGGCTGGAGTGGCTCGCCGAGCGCAAGGAGATGCTGGCCGAGGTCGCCTCCGAGCTGGAGTCGAGCGCGATCGGCGCGATGATCAAAATGGCGCCGGAGGATCCGGACCGGCTGCTGGACGAGATCGCCGAGCAGCTGCTCGCCCAGGTCTCCGAGAAGGAGGCCCGGCTCGCGGAGCTGGTGCAGTAGTAGGTTTTGCCGGGTTGCCGATGTCATGTGAGAGGTGTGTGTGATGCATTTTGCCCAGCTTCCCCAGGTGGAGGCCGCGGCGGTACCGGCCGATGGCTTTCTGCTGGACGTCCGGGAGGACGACGAGTGGGCGGCCGGGCACGTCGAGGGCGCCCTCCACATTCCGATGGGCCAGGTCGTGGCCCGGTTCGGTGAGCTGACCGAGTCGGTCGGCGAGGGGCACCGGGTGCATGTGATGTGCCGGGTCGGCGGGCGGTCCGCGCAGGTGACGCAGTATCTGGTCGCCCAGGGGCTGGACGCGGTGAACGTGGACGGCGGGATGCTCGCCTGGGAGGCGGCGGGCCGCCCGATGGTCGGCGGCCGCGACGGCACGGCCGACGGCGCCTTCGTGCTCTAGCTTCACGGGAGGGTATGGGCGGCGAGGAGTTCGCCGAGTTCCTCCTCGTGGGCGGCGGCCGACCCCAGGGAAAGCTCCAGCTGCTTGGCCCAGGCGTGATAGCGGTGCAGCGGATAGTCGGTGACCGCGCCGAAGCCGCCGTGCAGATGCTGGGCGGTCTGGACGACCCGGCGTACGCCGTCGGCTGCCCACATCTTGGCGACCGCCACGTCCCCGGCGACCGGCAGCGCCCCGTTCGCCGTCGCCTCCGGGTCCTTCTCGTCCCGGGAGAGCCGCCAGGCGGCCTGCCAGAGCGTGGCTTCCATGGCCCGCAGATCGATGTACCGGTCGGCGGTCTGGACGGCGACCGCCTGGAACGTGGCGAGCGGATGGCCGAACTGCTCACGCGTGGACGTGTACGAGCTGGTCAGGTCGAGCACCGCCGTGCCGACGCCCAGCGCCAGCGCACAGGTGCCGGTGGTGAGCAGCGCGCGCAGCCAGTCCCAGGCGCCGTCCGCGTCCAGCACCTCATGGGCGGCCGCCCGCACGCCGTCGAGCCGGACCTCGGCCAGCCGCTCGCCGCTGGTGGACACCTGGTCGTCCAGGCCGATGCCCGCCCGGTCGCGGGGGACAAGGGCGAGGAGTGCCGGTCCCGCGCCGGTGTGGGCCGGGATCAGCAGGTGGTCGGCCTCGGCGGCCCAGGGGACGGCCGTCTGCACACCGTCCAGCACCCAGTCGCCGCCGGTTCGGCGGGCCTGGACGGCGAGTTCGGCCGGGCCGTGGCCGGTGCGTCCGGCGGTGGCCACGGTGAGCACGAGGTCGCCGCGGGCGGCCCGGGGCAGCACGGCGGCGCACAGCTCGGGCGCGCCGTACCGCTGCACGGCGAGGGCGGCCGCGGCGGTCTCCAGCAGGGGCACCCGGGCCAGCACCTTCGCGGACTCGCGCAGCACCAGGCACAGCGCGAGGGGGTCGAGCCCGGAGCCGCCGTGGCGCGGGTCGAGGGTCAGCCCGAGGAGATCGGCGTCGGCGAGTCTGCGCCAGAGCGCGCGGTCGATGTCGTCGGCGACGGCGCCGGGGGTGAGGGCGGGGCTGGGCACGCCGTCCGGTGTGGTGGAGGAGAAGACGGCCTTCGCCGCCTCGACGGCCGCCTGTTGCTCCTCGGTGAAGGTGAAGTCCACTGTCCGTCCTCCCGCGCCGTTGAGCTTCGTCTGACGGCCCGTCAAGATAGAACAGGTTCTATAAGAAGGGAACGCCTACAAGAAGGGAACGCCCCGAACGCCCGCGCCGCGCCACCTCGCCCGCGTCGAGCCACCCCGCCCCGAGGGGCGGCGGCCGGTCAGCGGTCGAAGTCCAGCTCCACCCGCTCGCCGACCGGATGGGACTGGCAGGACAGCACATAGCCCGCCTCCACCTCGTCCGGCTCCAGCGCGAAGTTCCGGTCCATCCGGACCTCCCCGGAGACCAGGAATGCCCGGCAGGTCCCGCACACCCCGCCCTTGCAGGCGTACGGCGCGTCGGCGCGATTGCGCAGCACGGTCTCCAGCAGCGGTTCCCCGTCCCGCACCGGCCAGCTGCCCGACCGGCCGTCCAGGGTCGCCGTCAGCGTGCTGTGCGAGGGCGCGGCGGCCGGGCGGGGCGCGGAGGGGACGCCCTCGCCGGGCTCCGCCGCCACATGGAAGATCTCCTGATGGACCCGGCCGCGGGGCACCCCGAGTCCGCGCAGCGCCCGCTCGGCGGCCCGCACCAGCCCGTACGGACCGCACAGGAACCAGCCGTCCACCGAGCGCACCGGCAGCAGCGAGGGCAGCAGCCCGGTCAGCCGCTCCTCGTCCAGCCGCCCGGACACCAGCCCGGTCTGCTGCTCCTCCCGGGAGAGGGCACACACCAGCTGGAACCGGTCGGGCCAGCGGTCCTTGAGGTCGGCGATCTCCTCCAGGAACATCGTGGAGGCGGCGGTACGGTCGCTGCGGATCAGACAGAAGCGGGCCTCGGGCTGCCGCTCCAGCAGGGTGGCGGCGATGGACAGCACGGGTGTGATGCCGCTGCCGCCGACGACCGCGGCGAAGTGGCCGGGCCGGGGGGCGAGCACGAACCGGCCCGCCGGGGCCATCACCTCCACCACCTCCCCGACCGCCAGCTCCTTGAGGGCGTACGTGGAGAACGCGCCGCCCTCCACCAGCCGCACCCCGACCCGCAGCAGCTCGGGCCCCTCCGGGCCCGGGGCCGGGGTGCAGATCGAGTACGTACGCCGGATCTCCGCGCCGTCCGTGAACCGCCGCACCGCGATGTGCTGTCCGGGGACGAAGCGGAACGTCTCGCGCAGCGCGGGCGGCACCCGGAGGGTGACGGCCACCGCGTCGTCGGCGAGCGGGTCGACGGCCGCCACCCGCAGCGGATGGAACGCGCCGTGGTGGGGCGCGGCGACGGGCACCGCTTCCGCGGCCATCACAACTCCTTGAAGTGGTCGAACGGTTCGCGGCAGGTCTCGCAGCGGCGCAGCGCCTTGCACGCGGTGGAGGAGAAGCGGCTCAGCAGCGTGGTCTCGGTCGAGCCGCAGTGCGGGCAGCGCACCGTCAGATCGACGGGGACCGGCCCGCCCGCCGCCGCCCGCCGCGGCGCGGGCGGCGCTATGCCGGACTCCGCGAGCTTGCGGCGGCCCTCGGCGCTGATCGCGTCCGTCGTCCAGGGCGGCGCGAGCACGGTGCGGACCTCGACCTCGGCCACGCCCCGGTCGTGCAGCACCCGCTCGATGTCGGCGGCCATCGTCTCCACCGCGGGGCAGCCGGTGTAGGTGGGGGTCAGCTCGACCTCGACCCGTCCCGGTGCCAGGACCCGCAGCCCCCGCAGCACGCCCAGCTCGGCCAGGGACACCATCGGCAGCTCCGGGTCCGGCACGGATCCGGCCAGCCGCCGCAGCTCCTCTTCGAGTGCGGTGGGGGCGTGGGGCGCGGGCGTCACCATGCCGCCCCCGGGTGGCTGCGGTGCAGATGCTGCATCTGCGCGAGCATCGGGCCGAACGGCTCGGTGTGGATGCCCTGGCGCCCGGCCCCGGCCGCCCAGGCACCGCGCCGCGGCCCCTCGGGCAGGCTCAGGGTGGCACGGGTGAGGACGGCCGTGATGCGCTCCAGCCATGCGCCGTGCAGCGCGGACCACTCCACCTCGCACCCCTCGACCGGCTCGAACAGCTCGCCGGTGAACCGCCACAGCGCGTCCAGCCCGCGGCGCATCCGCTGATGGCTCTCCTCCGTGCCGTCGCCGAGCCGCAGCGTCCATTGCTCGGCGTGGTCGCGGTGGTAGGCGACCTCCTTGACCGCCTTGGCGGCCAGCGGTGCGAAGGGGCCGTCGCCGCGCGCCAGCTCCTCGTACAACAGCTCCTGGTAGGTGGAGAAGTAGAGCTGGCGGGCGATGGTGCGGGCGAAGTCCCCGTTCGGCTGCTCGACCAGCTGGACGTTGCGGAACGCCCGCTCCTCGCGCAGATACGCCAGCTCGTCCTCGTCGCCGACGAGGGAGAGCAGCACCCGGGCCTGGCCGAGCAGGTCGAGCGCGATGTTGGCGAGCGCGACCTCCTCCTCCAGCACGGGGGCGTGGCCCGCCCACTCCCCCAGCCGGTGGGAGAGCACCAGCGCGTCGTCGCCCAGGGCGAGGGCCGCGGTCACAGGTGCCGCACCCCCTCCGGGATCTCGTAGAACGTGGGGTGCCGGTAGGGCTTGTCGGCGGCGGGCTCGAAGAACGGGTCCTTCTCGTCCGGCGAGGAGGCGGTGATCGAGGCGGAGGGCACCACCCAGATCGAGACGCCCTCAGAGCGGCGGGTGTACAGATCGCGCGCGTTCCGCAGTGCCATCTCCGCGTCCGGGGCGTGGAGGGATCCCGCGTGGGTGTGCGCGAGACCGCGCCTGCCGCGGACGAACACCTCCCACAGCGGCCATGCGCCGTTTCCGTCGCCGCTCATGCCCGTGCCTCCCCCTGCTTGGCCGCGTACGCCGCGGCCGCCTCGCGCACCCAGGCGCCTTCCTCATGGGCCCGGCGCCGCTGGGAGATCCGCTGGGCGTTGCACGGCCCGTTTCCGCGCAGCACCTCGCCGAACTCGTCCCAGTCGATCGGGCCGAAGTCGTGGTGTCCCCGCTCCTCGTTCCACTTCAGATCGGGGTCGGGGAGGGTCAGGCCGAGGGATGCGGCCTGCGGGACGCAGATGTCGACGAAGCGCTGGCGCAGCTCGTCGTTGGAATGCCGCTTGATCTTCCAGGCCATCGACTGGGCGGAGTGCGCCGACGCGTCGTCGGGCGGGCCGAACATCATCAGCGACGGCCACCACCAGCGGTCCACCGCGTCCTGGGCCATGGCGTGCTGGGCCTCGGTGCCCCGGCTGAGGGCCAGCAGCAGCTCGTACCCCTGGCGCTGGTGGAAGGACTCCTCCTTGCAGATCCGGACCATCGCCCGTGCGTACGGCCCGTAGGAGCAGCGGCACAGCGGGACCTGGTTGGTGATCGCCGCGCCGTCCACCAGCCAGCCGATGGCGCCCACGTCGGCCCAGGTCAGCGTCGGGTAGTTGAAGATCGACGAGTATTTCTGGCGGCCCGAGTGGAGCTTGTCGAGCAGCTCGTCCCGGCTGGTGCCCAGGGTTTCCGCCGCGCTGTACAGATACAGGCCATGGCCCGCCTCGTCCTGGACCTTCGCCATCAGGATCGCCTTGCGCCGCAGTGAGGGGGCCCGGCTGATCCAGTTGGCCTCGGGCTGCATGCCGATGATCTCGGAGTGGGCGTGCTGAGCGATCTGCCGGACCAGGGAGGCCCGGTAGTCGTCGGGCATCCAGTCCCGCGGCTCGATGCGCTCGTCCGCGGCCAGGGCGGCGTCGAACACCGCCTCGTACGCCCCCGCCCCGGCATCCGCCGTCGTCGTCGTCATGCGAAGCCCCTTCGCCGTCCATCCCCGCCGTCCGTCCCGACGACCAGCCCGGCAACCAACCAACCGACCGACCGATCGTTCGGTTCAATGGTGTGCCGTAGGAACGTAGGGTGTCAAGCCTGTGGATAACGCTGAGGGTGCTGTGCCGGGAGGGCCGCATCGGTAGCGTGCGGGCGTAGGGACACCCACCGGGGGCCGTGGGCGCGCAGCCGTCCGGGCCGGGTGCGCAGACCTGGACCATCGGGAGTGGGGCGGGGCATGGCGGTAACGGAGCCGGATGAGCCGGACGACGAGGCGGCGGAACGGCTCGCCGCGCTCTCCCTGCCGTCACAGCTGATCATCGCGGTGGCGGTCGCCGCCGTCGCGGTCGCCGCGGCCCTTCACCTGGGTATGGCGTTCCTGAGCGTCGCGCCGCCCAATACGATCAGCAAGCGGCACGGTGCGGCGATGGACGACTACACCTACCCCGAATTCGAGCGGAACTGGAAGCTCTTCGCGCCCAATCCCCTCCAGCAGGACATCGCCATCCAGGCCCGGGCCGAGATACGCACCCCCGAGGGCGGCCTCGCGACCACCGACTGGACCAACCTCTCCGCCCAGGACGGCGCCGCCATCCACCACAATCCGCTGCCCAGCCACACCCAGCAGAACGAACTGCGCCGCGCCTGGGAGTTCTACGTCGGCTCGCACGACGCGCAGGAACGGCCGAACGGCACCCGCGGCAGCCTCTCCGAGCAGTACATACGCCGGATCGTCATGCTCCGCCTCGGCCCGGAGACGGACGGCGGCGAGGTGCAGCGCGTCCAGGTGCGGTCCGCGACCACGCAGCTCGCCGCACCGCCGTGGAGTGACGAGAAGACCGACACCAAGACGTTCTACCGGACCCTGCCCTGGTGGACGGCGACCGCAGCCGACGTTCCGGAGGGGGCGCGCCGGTGACGATATCCGCTGTCCAGACCGCCCTGGTGCGGGTCCAGGCCGCCATGGCGCGCGGCCACGCCCGCGTCACCGGATCCGCGCTCGGCCCCTACCAGACGGCCGTGGTGCGCATCGGCTTCTCCTTCACCTGGCTGCTCTTCCTGCTCCGCGAATGGCCCCACCGCCGCGAGCTGTACGGCCCCGACGGTCCCTGGAGCTGGGACATGGCCCGTCAGCTGATCGACGGCAACCGGGCCTTCACCGCGCTCATGTGGTCCGACAGCGGCCTGTGGTTCGAGACCGTCTACGCCCTCGCCCTCGTCTCGGCCCTACTGCTCCTGCTCGGCTGGCGCACCCGCACCATGTCCGTGCTGTTCATGCTCGGCGTGCTGTCTCTCCAGAACCGCTCCATCTTCATTGGCGACGGCGGCGACAACCTCATCCACCTGATGTCGCTCTACCTGGTGCTCACCCGGTGCGGCCAGGTCTGGTCGCTCGACGCCCGCCGCGCCGCCCGCCGCCCGGACGGGCAGGAGCCGCCGCGCGATACGACCGGAATCGTGCTGTGGACCGTCCTGGGGCTGGCCCTGGCCTGGGCCCAGCTGTTCACCGACGCCGGGCTGTCCCCGATCGCCGACGGCCCGCTCCCCGGACTGGGCTGGGCCACGGTCCTGTGGGGGCTATGGCTGGTCCAGGGCGGCTGGTGGCTCGCGCGCCGTTACGCACCGGGGGAGCCGCGCACCGTCCTGGACATGCTCGCCAACCTCGCGCACAACGGCGCCCTCGTGGTGATCATGGGCGAGGTCTGCCTGCTCTACGCCTCCGCCGGCTGGTACAAGGTCCAGGGATCGCGCTGGCAGGACGGCACTGCCCTCTACTACCCGCTGCACCTGGACTACTTCTCGCCCTGGCCGTCCCTGGCCGACGCGCTCGCGAGCAGCGGCACCCTGGTGATGCTGCTGACCTACGGCACGGTCATCGTCCAGGTCGCCTTCCCCTTCACCCTGCTGAACCGGCGAGCCAAGAACGCCATGCTGGTGTTGCTGATGCTGGAGCACATCGGCATCGCGGTCGCCCTCGGCCTGCCCTTCTTCTCGCTCGCCGCCATCGCCGCGGACGCGGTCTTCCTGCCGACCGCCTTCCTGCGCTGGACCGGCCGGAAGGCGACCCGGGCCCGCGACGGGCTGGCCGTGCGCGCCGTCCGCCTGCCTCGACAGCGGGCGGGGGAGGACGACGAGCAGCCCGCCCCCACGCTCACAGGCTGAACGCCCCGGCCCGCGCCGGTGCGTCAGCCATCTGCGTCAGCCGTCTGCGTCAGCCGTCCGCGTCAGCCGTCGAGGACGGCCAGCTCCAGCCCGCGGAGCCGGACCGGGTCGGCGATCACCTCGTACGTGGCGATCCGCCCGTCCTCGACCGTGAAGGTGAGGGCGAGCAGCAGCCGCCCGCGCGGCGCCACGACCACGCCCACCGACCCGTTCACCAGCGCCGGTGCGGCGAACCGCGCCCGGCGCCCGAGCACGGTGGTCTCCTTGGCGACCGTGCGCGCACCGCGGGACGTCGTCGGGACGCCCGGCGGGAGGGCCGCCCGGTCGGCGCGGCGTACGACGTCCGGGGCGAGCACCGCCAGCAGCGCCTCCAGGTCGCCGTCGCGCGCGGCGGCGAGGAAGGCGTCCACGACCCGGCGCTGCGAGGCGAGCCCGGCGGCGGAGACCGCGGGCGTGCCGCGCACCTTGTGCCGCGCGCGGCTGGCGAGCTTCTTCGCCGTCGCCGGGGAGCGCTCCACGACGGGGGCGATCTGGTCGAACGGCACGGCGAAGGCGTCGTGCAGGACGAAGGCGATCCGCTCGGCGGGTGCCAGCGTGTCCAGCACTACGAGCAGTGCGCGGCCGACCGAGTCGATCAGCACCGCTTCGCCCTCGGGGTCGCCCCCGCCGCCCGTACCGCCGTCGTCCCGGACCTGATGGGCGGGTTGCCGCTCGATCGGCTCCTCGCGGCGGGCGGAGCGCGAACGCAGCATGTCCAGGCACAGCCGGGAGACGACCGTGTGCAGCCAGGCGGGCAGGTTCTCGACCTGGTCGGCGTCGCTGCGGCTGAGCCGTAGCCAGGTCTCCTGGACGGCGTCGTCCGCCTCGCTGAGCGAGCCGAGCAGCCGGTAGGCGACCGCCCGCAGATGGCTGCGATGGGCCTCGAACCGTTCCGCCAGCCGGTCCTGCTCGTCCATGGGTCACCTTTCGCCTCCGTGCACCGTCACCGGGATGACGCGCGAAACGGGCCTGAGGTGACCGTATGCCGCCGCCCGTCCGCCCGTGACCGCGCCGCACGACACACGGCAGGAAGCCGGACAGCCAGGAAGCCATGAAGAGGGAGACAGGCCATGTACACCGCCGAGACCACCGACACCGCTGCCTTCACCGCCGACACTGCCGACGCCGCCGGCGCGACAGCCCTGGGACAGCCGCTGCTGAGCCCGGCGGACCTCGGCGCCTTCCGGCTGCCCAACCGGGTGGTGATGGCACCGGTCACCCGTGCCCGCGCCGCCGGTGACGGGCTGGTGCCGACCGCGATGCACGCCGCGTACTACGGCCAGCGGGCCAGCGCCGGGCTGATCATCGCCGAGGGGACCTGGGTCGGCGAGCAGGCGATCGGCTTCGTCAACGTGCCCGGCATCTACACCGAGGAGCAGGTGGCCGCCTGGCGGAGGGTCACCGGCGTCGTGCACGCGCTCGGCGGCCGCATCGTGCTCCAGCTGTGGCACACCGGTGCCGCCTCGCACCCCGACCACCTGGGCGGACGGCGGCCCGCCGGGCCCTCGGCGATCAATCCCCGGACGCGGTCCTTCACCTCCGGCGGGTTCAAGGAGACCGTCACGCCCCGGGCCATGACCACGGCCGATATCGCCGCCACGGTCGCCGACTTCGGCGCCGCCTCGGAGAACGCCCGGCGGGCCGGGTTCGACGGAGTCGAGATCGGTGCCCTCGGCTCGTTCCTGATCTCGCAGTTCCTCAACCCGCGGCTGAACCACCGGACGGATGCCTACGGCGGCGACCGCGCGGCCCGGAGGCGGCTGCTGCTGGAGATCGTCGACGCGGCCGCCGTGCCCTGGGCAGGACGGGGGGTCGGGGTTCGGCTGGGGCCGTACTGGACGGATGGAGAGATGTTCCGGGCGGACGAGGAGACGCTCGCCGACTACGACGCGCTCGTGTCGGCGCTGAACGACCACCCGGTGGCCTATCTGCATCTGCGCGGGCGGGACCTCGCCGCACCGGACGAGGCTCCGGACGCCGGGGAGATCGCCCGGTACCGGCGGCGGTTCGACGGCCCGCTGATCGCCAACAACGGCTACGACCGCGCCTCGGCGAACGCCCTCATCGCCTCGGGGAACGCCGACGCCGTCTCCTTCGCCACCCACTTCATCGCCAATCCGGATCTGGTGGCCCGGTTCGCCATGGGCCGTGAGCTGGCGGCCGGTGACCGCGCCACGTACTACACCGGCGGGGCCGACGGCTATGTCGACTACCCCGTCAGCGACTGGCGGGACGGCCTCCGATAGGCCCTGGATGACGGCCCCGGACGACGGCCCGGGGCCGGGGACCGGATCGTCGGTGAACTGCCTGGTCACGGCCCTGGCCCCCGTACGCTGAGGGGATGACTGAGGACCAGGCCACGCTCGCCGAGCGGCAGTGGCGCGAGACGGCCCCCGAGACCGTGCTGCTGGACGGCTTCCATGCGCTGAAGCATGCGCTCCGCTTCGGCGCCGAGGTGCAGGTCGCGGTCACCAGCGATAAGGCCGCCGCGGTGGAGCTGGCGGCGGAGCTGGCCGGTGACCTCACCGAGGTGATCAAGGATCTCCTGGTGGAGGTGCCGGACCAGACCCTGCGCGCCCTCGTCCCCCGGGTGCACCCCACCCGCGTCGCCGCGCTGGCGGTCAGGCGCGGGCGGCAGGGGAATCTGGACGCCCTGGCGCGGCAGCCGAGGCCCGCACCGGTCGTCGTCCTGGACAACCCCCGCAACCTCGGGAACGTCGGTGCCGTGGTCCGGCTCGCCGCCGGGTTCGGGGCCGCGGGAGTGGTCACCACCGGGGACATCGACCCCTGGCACCCGAACGCCGTGCGCTCGGGTGCGGGCCTCCACTTCGCCACCGCGGTCGAACGGCTGCCGTCCGACGCCCTCCCACCGGGACCGCTGTACGCCCTGGACGCGGAGGGGGAGGACATCCGGTCCCTGGCCATCCCCGATGACGCCCTTCTGGCGTTCGGCTCCGAGCGCCACGGGCTCTCGCCCGAGCTGCGCAAGAGGGCCACCCGGCTGGTGGCCCTCCCCATGCGGCCACAGGTGTCCAGCTACAACCTGGCCACCAGCGTGGCCATGGCCCTGTTCCACTGGGGAGGACCTCCCGCGCACCCGCAGGACAGCACGGACTAGGCCGGGCGCCGCACCTCCACCATGCGGAAGCGGCTCGCCACGAACGCCCCGTCGCACAGCGCGGCGTTGGCCGACGGGTTGCCGCCCGTGCCGTGGAAGTCCGAGAAGGCCGCGGTCTGGTTCACATACACCCCGCCGGTCAGGTTCAGCGACAGCTGGGCGCACTCCTCCAGACACGCCTCCTCGATCAGCCGCTCCACCTCGGGCGACGTCGTGTACGCACCGACCGTCATCGCGCCCTTGTCCCGGGTGGTGCGGCGCAGCAGCGCGACCGCGTCCGCCGCCGAGTCGACCGCTACGGCGAAGGACACCGGGCCGAAGCATTCGGAGAGATAGGGCGCGTCCGCGTCCGCTCCCTCCCAGAACTTCCGCGCTCCATCTGCCTTCACCACCAGCGGCGTACGCACCGTGGCGTCCGGGAAGTCGGGGTGGGCCACCGTGCGGGAGGCGAGCGCGACCCCGCCGAGCCCGGGTGCGGCCTCCAGCCGCTCCCGCACCCGCGGGCCCACGATCGCGCCGAGCAGCGCGCTCGCCCGCGCGTCGTCGCCCAGCAGCCCGTCGACCGCCGCCGCCAGATCGGCCACCACCTCGTCGTACGACTTGGGTCCGGCGTCGGTGGCGATGCCCTCGCGGGGGATCAGCAGGTTCTGCGGGGTGGTGCACATCTGGCCGCTGTAGAGGGACAGGGAGAACGCCAGATTGGCCAGCATGCCCTTGTAGTCGTCGGTGGAGTCGATGACGACCGTGTTGACCCCGGCCTTCTCCGTGAAGACCTGGGCCTGCCGGGCATGGGTCTCCAGCCAGTCACCGAAGGCGGTCGAGCCCGTGTAGTCGATGACGCGGATCTCGGGGCGCACGGCGAGGACCTTGGCGATGCCCTCGCCCGTCCGCTCGGCCGCCAGGGCCACGAGATTGGGGTCGAAGCCCGCCTCCCGCAGCACCTCGCGCGCGGCCTGCACGGTCAGCGCGAGCGGCAGCACCGCCTGCGGATGCGGTTTGACCAGCACCGGATTGCCGGTGGCGAGCGAGGCGAACAGGCCCGGGTAGCCGTTCCACGTGGGGAAGGTGTTGCAGCCGATCAGCAGCGCGATGCCCCGCGGCACCGCGGTGAAGGTCTTGCGCAGCTCCAGCGGATCGCGCTTGCCCTGCGGCTTGGACCAGTCGGCGGCCCCCGGCGTGCGCGTCTGCTCCGCGAACGCGTACGCCACCGCCTCCAGACCGCGGTCCTGGGCGTGCGGGCCGCCCGCCTGGAACGCCATCATGTACGCCTGTCCGCTGGTGTGCATGACCGCCTGCGCGAACTCGTGCGAGCGGGCGCTGATCCGGGCCAGGATCTCCAGGCAGACCAGGGCCCGCACCTCGGGCCCGGCATCCCGCCAGGCGGGCATCCCCGCCCGCATCGCGGGCAGCAGCACGTCGATATCCGGGTGCGGATACTCCATGCCCATCTCGGCCCCGTACGGCGAGATCTCGGAGCCCGTCCAGCCGTCGGTGCCCGGCTGGTCCAGCTCCAGGCGCGTGCCGCGCAGCGCCTCGAAGGCGGCCTGGCCCTCGGCGACGCTCAGGCTGGTCCGCCCGCTCTGGCCCTCCCCGCCGTACGCCTTCGGATGCTCGGGGTGCGGGGACCAATAGGCGCGGGTACGGATCGCCTCCAGGGCCTGGTCGAGGGTGGGACGGTGCGTCTTCGTCAACTGGTCTGTGGTGAGTCCGGCGGTCACGGCTGACCAACTCCTCGTCGAGCTGGGATTGAGCTGGGCTGGAAGTGGCGACAGAGTTAGATTAACCGAACGATCGGTCGGGACAAGAGGGCCTGGCGGACCTGTGGATAACTTCGTCGAAAAGGATCAGCGGCATGACTGCGAGCGGCACGAGCGACCGTGGGATCCCGCGCACCGGCACCGTAGCCGTCGTCGGCACCGGCACCATGGGCCAGGGAATCGCCCAGGTGGCGCTGGTCGCCGGGCATCCGGTGCGGCTCTATGACGCCGCGCCCGGCCGCGCAGCCCAGGCCGCGGACGCCATCGCGGCCCGCCTCGACCGGCTGGTCGCCAAGGGCTCCCTCGCCGCGGCCGACCGCGACGCCGCCCTCGGCAGGCTCGCCGCCGTCGACCGCCTCGCGGACCTGGCCGACACCGAGCTGGCCATCGAGGCCATCCTGGAGGAGCTGGGCGCCAAGCAGCAGCTGTTCACCGCCCTCGAAACGGTTGTCTCGGACCGCTGTCTGCTCGCCACCAACACCTCCTCCCTCTCGGTCACGGCCGTCGCGGGCGCCCTGCGCCGTCCCGGCCGCCTCGTCGGCCTCCACTTCTTCAACCCGGCCCCGGTGCTGCCGCTGGTCGAGGTCGTCCGCGGCTTCGCCACCGACCGGGCCGCCGCAGACCGCGCGTACGAGACCGTCGCCGCGTGGGGCAAGACCCCGGTGCGCTGCGCCGACACCCCCGGGTTCATCGTCAACCGGATCGCCCGCCCCTTCTATGCGGAGGCCTTCCGGGTGTACGAGGAGGGCGGCGCCGACCCCGCCACCATCGACGCCGTCCTGTGCGAGTCCGGCGGCTTCCGGATGGGACCCTTCGAGCTGACCGACCTCATCGGCCAGGACGTGAACGAGGCCGTCACCCGATCCGTCTGGGAATCGCTGTTCCACGATCCGAAATTCACCCCGTCCCTCGCCCAGCGCCGCCTGGTCGACGCCGGGCTGCACGGGCGCAAGACGGGTCGCGGCTGGTACGACCACGCCGACGGCGCACCGCGCCCCCGCCCGCACACCGCCGAGCCGTGCGACGCCCCCGCGAAGATCGCCCTCCACGGGGAGCTGGGCCCCGCCGCCGGGCTCGTCCCCCTCATCGAGGAGGCGGGCATCGCGCTGGTGCGCGAGCCCGGGGCGGAGGCGGGGTCCCGCGGCTTCCTCGCCCTGCCCGACGGCACCCGGCTGTCCCTGACCGACGGATCCGCCGCCACCACGGCCCCCTTCGCCCCCGGCATCCGGTTCGACCTGGCGCTGGACTACCGCACCGCCACCCGCATCGCCCTCGCCCCCTCCGCGACCGCCGACCCCATGGCCACGGCCGCCGCGACCGGCCTCTTCCAGGCGCTCGGAAAGCAGGTGAGCGTGGTGGGAGACCTCCCCGGCATGATCGTGGCCCGCACCGTCGCGATGCTCGTGGACTTCGCCGCGGACGCCGTCGCCCGCGGGGTGGCGAGCGCCGGGGACATCGACACCGCCATGCGCACCGGCGTCAACTATCCGCGCGGTCCGCTGCACTGGGGGGACCAGCTCGGCGCGGGCTGGGTGCGCGATGTCCTGAAGAACCTCCACGACGCCTGCCCCACCGGCCGCTACGCCCCCGCCCAGGCCCTGATCCGGCGTGCCGCCACCGAGGGAAAGCTGCTCTAATCATGACCATGGTCAAGCGCGACACCTATACGCCCGAATCGCTGCTCGCGGTCGCCGTGGAGGTGTTCAACGAGCGCGGGTACGACGGCACCTCCATGGAGCACCTCTCCCGTGCCGCGGGGATCTCCAAGTCGTCGATCTACCACCACGTCAAGGGCAAGGAAGAGCTGCTCCGGCGGGCCATAAGCCGTGCGCTGGACGGGCTGTTCGGCATCCTCCAGGAGCCGGGGGCGCGCGAGGGCCGGGCGATCGAGCGGCTGGAGTACGTGGCCCGGCGCACCGCCGAGGTGCTGATGGAGGAGCTGCCCTACGTCACGCTGCTCCTGCGGGTCCGCGGCAACACGGACACCGAGCGGTGGGCCATGGAGCGCCGGCGGGAGTTCGACCACCAGGTCGCCGATCTGCTCAAGCGGGCGGCCGCCGACGGCGATCTGCGCGCCGACGTCGACGCGCGGCTGGCCACCCGCCTGCTCTTCGGCATGATCAACTCCATTGTGGAGTGGTACCGGCCCGGCCGGGGCGGGGCCGCGGGTGCCGAGGAGGTGGCCGAGGCCGTGGTCCGTACGGCCTTCGCGGGGCTGCGCGTCCCGGGCAACTAGGGGCCCGGCGGGACTTTGCGGACACCGCCCTAGACCTCCGGGTCCAGATCCGTTTCCTCGAAGACCAGCAGGGTGCGGGTGCTCAGCACCTCGGGGATGGCCTGGATCCGGGTGAGGACCAGTTCGCGCAGCGAGCGGTTGTCCTCGGTGTGTACCAGCAGCAGCACATCGAAATCCCCGCTGACCAGGGCGATGTGGGCCGCTCCCGGCAGCATCCCGAGCTGTTCGCGCACGGTGCGCCAGGAGTTCTGGACGATCTTCAGCGTGATGTACGCGGACGCCCCCTGCCCGGCCCGCTCCTGGTCCACCCGGGCGCTGAAGCCCCGGATCACCCCGTCGTCCAGGAGCCGGTTGATCCGGGCGTAGGCGTTGGCGCGGGAGACGTGCACCTGCTCGGCCACGGACCGTATGGAGGCCCGGCCGTCCGTCCGGAGCAGTCGCAGGATGTCACGGTCGATGGGGTCCAGGGGGCGCGCGGGAGGTTTGCCGCCCGGATTGGCCATCTGTTCGTCCTGCATACCGCCCCGCCTCCCCTTCATGGACGTCCTGTCTTCATCTCAGGCTGTGCAGAACCGTTTGTCCACAGGCTCGGGTCGCCTGTAGCCAAAATGCGTCAACGACCGAACAATCGGTAGGTGAGGGCGATGCCGTACGGCACGCCCCGCCCTCCAGCAGTCTGCCCGCCCAGGAGGTCGTGTCATGACGGTCCTAGAGCAGCCCGGCGCCTACCACCCCACTCCCCCGCCCGCCTGGCGGCCCCGCACCGACGCCGCACCGCTGCTGCCCGACCCCGAGCCGTACCGCCTGCTGGGCACCTCCGCCGCCGCCGATCTCGCCCCCGACCTGCTGACCAGGCTCCACCGGGAGCTGGTGCACGGCCGCCGCTACAACGCGCAGGCCACCGCCCTCACCCGGCAGGGCAGGCTGGCCGTCTACCCCTCCTCGACCGGGCAGGAGGCCTGCCAGGTGGCCGCCGGTCTGGTGCTGGAGGAGCGCGACTGGCTCTTCCCCAGCTACCGCGACACCCTGGCCGCCGTCGTCCGCGGGCTCGACCCCGTCCAGGCCCTCACCCTGCTGCGCGGCGACTGGCACTCGGGCTACGACCCCCGGGAGCACCGGGTCGCCCCGCTGAGCACCCCGCTGGCCACCCAGCTGCCGCACGCGGTCGGCCTGGCCCACGCCGCGCGCCTCAAGGGCGACGACGTCGTGGCGCTCGCCCTGGTCGGCGACGGCGGCACCAGCGAGGGCGACTTCCACGAGGCGCTCAACTTCGCGGCCGTCTGGCAGGCCCCCGTCGTGTTCCTGGTCCAGAACAACGGCTTCGCGATCTCCGTCCCGCTCGCCAAGCAGACCGCCGCCCCCTCCCTGGCCCACAAGGCGGTCGGCTACGGGATGCCCGGGCGGCTTGTCGACGGCAACGACGCGGCCGCCGTCCACCAGGTCCTCGGCGAGGCCGTCCGCCGGGCCCGCGGCGGGGGCGGCCCCACCCTGGTCGAGGCCGTCACCTACCGGATCGACGCCCACACCAACGCCGACGACGCCACCCGCTACCGCTCCGACGCCGAGGTCGAGGCATGGCGGGAACACGACCCGATCGCGCTCCTGGAGGCCGCCATGCGGGACCGCGGGCTGCTGGACGACGACGGCCTCCAGGCCGTGCGCGACTCCGCCGAGCGGCTCGCCGCCGATCTGCGGACCCGCATGCACCAGGACCCGGTCCTCGACCCCTTGGAGCTGTTCGAGCACGTCTACGCCGAGAAGACCAGCCAGCTGCGGGAGCAGGCGGCGCAGCTGCGGGCCGAACTCGACGCCGAGGGGGAGCGATGACCACCGCCACCGAGCGCAAGCCCGCCACCATGGCCCAGGCCCTCGGCCGGGCGCTGCGCGACGCCATGGCCGCCGATCCGGCCGTCCATGTCCTCGGTGAGGACGTCGGCACCCTGGGCGGCGTCTTCCGGATCACCAGCGGGCTCGCCGAGGAGTTCGGCGACGACCGCTGTACGGACACGCCGCTGGCGGAGGCGGGGATCCTGGGCACCGCCGTCGGCATGGCCATGTACGGGCTGCGGCCCGTTGTCGAGATGCAGTTCGACGCCTTCGCCTACCCCTCCTTCGAGCAGCTCGTCAGCCATGTCTCCCGCATGCGCAACCGCACCCGGGGCGCGGTGCCGCTGCCGCTGACCGTGCGCGTGCCGTACGGGGGCGGCATCGGCGGCGTCGAGCACCACAGCGACTCCTCCGAGGCGTACTACATGGCCACCGCCGGTCTCCACGTCGTCGCCCCGGCGACCGTCGCCGACGCGTACGGGCTGCTGCGGGCCGCCATCGCCTCCGACGATCCGGTCGTCTTCCTCGAACCCAAGCGGCTGTACTGGTCCAAGGCCGACTGGGACGCCGACCACCCGGCCGACGTCCCGCCGATCGGGCGGGCGGTGGTCCACGCCGGGACCGGCGGGGGCCGCAGCGCCACGCTGATCTCGTACGGGCCCTCCGTCCCGGTGTGCCTCGAAGCCGCCGAGGCGGCGCGGGCCGAGGGCTGGCGCCTGGAGGTCGTGGACCTGCGCTCGCTCGTCCCCTTCGACGACGAGACCGTGTGTGCCTCCGTGCGCCGGACCGGGCGCGCGGTCGTCGTCCACGAGGCCGCCGGTTTCGGCGGCCCCGGCGGCGAGATCGCCGCCCGCGTCACCGAGCGGTGCTTCCACCACCTGGAGGCGCCGGTGCTGCGGGTCGCCGGGTTCGACATCCCGTATCCGCCGCCGATGCTGGAGCGGCACCATCTGCCCGGCGTGGACCGGGTGCTGGACGCCGTCGCCCGGCTCCAGTGGGAGTCGGAGTGGACCGAGGGGAGCGCGGTCTGATGGCTGTCGTGCGGGAGTTCACGCTGCCCGACCTGGGGGAGGGGCTCACCGGGGCGGAGATCGTGCGCTGGCTGGTCCAGGTCGGCGACGTGGTGACGGTCGACCAGCCGGTCGTGGAGGTCGAGACCGCGAAGGCCATGGTGGACGTGCCGTGCCCGTATGCCGGGGTGGTGACGGCGCGCTTCGGGGAGGAGGGCACGGAGCTGCCGGTGGGTGCGCCGCTGCTGACGGTGGCGGATTCCGGTGTGTCCGGTGAACCGGGTGCGGGTGGTGGTTCCGCCGGGGAACCCGGCACGGAAGCCCCCGCGTCGTCCGGCGGACCGGGGGCGGGGGGCGGTTCCGGCAATGTGCTCGTCGGCTACGGCACGGCCGCCCCCGCCGAGCGGCGGCGCCGGGTGCGTCCTGCCCGGGTGAGTCCTGCCAACGGAGAGGCGGCGGCCACGACCGCGGAGGGCCCCGTTCCGGTGATCTCTCCCCTGGTCCGGCGGCTTGCCCGTCAGCACGGCATCGATCTGCGGCAGCTGGTGGGCTCCGGGCCCGAGGGCCTGATCCTGCGCGCCGACGTCGAGCGGGCCATCCCCGGCACCGCAGAGCCGGTGAGCGAGGAGCGCGAGGAGCGCGTGGAGCGTGAGGAGCGTGAGGAGCGCGGGGAGCGCGGGGAGCGCATCCCCCTGCGCGGGGTGCGGGGCGCCGTGGCCGACAAGCTCGCGCGCAGCCGCCGCGAGATCCCCGACGCGACGTGCTGGGTGGACGCCGACGCGACCGAATTGCTCGCCGCCCGCACGGCCATGAACGCAGCCGACGGCCCCAAGATCTCCGTGCTCGCCCTGCTGGCCCGCATCTGCACCGCCGCCCTCGCGCGCTTCCCCGACCTGAACGCCACGGTGGACATGGAGCGCCGTGAGGTGGTGCGGCTGGGCGGGGTGCACCTGGGGTTCGCGGCGCAAACGGACCGCGGTCTCGTCGTCCCCGTCGTCCGCGACGCCCACAGGCGCAGCGTCGAGGGGCTGGCCGCCGAGATAGCGCGGCTGACCGAGGCCGCGCGAGCGGGCGCGCTGTCCCCCTCCGACCTCACGGGCGGCACGTTCACGCTGAACAACTACGGCGTGTTCGGGGTCGACGGCTCCACGCCGATCATCAACCACCCCGAGGCCGCCATGCTCGGTGTCGGGCGGATCGCCCCCAAGGCGTGGGTGCACCACGGCGAACTGGCGGTCCGCCACGTCGTGCAGCTGTCGTTCACGTTCGACCACCGGGTGTGCGACGGCGGGACGGCGGGCGGGTTCCTGCGGTATGTGGCCGATTGTGTGGAGCAGCCCTCGGTGCTGTTGCGGGGGCTGTAGGGCGGGTCCGTCCCAGCGGCCATACTCGGAGGGTGACGTATGACGCGGTGATCCTGGCCGGGGGTGCCGCCCGGCGGCTCGGCGGCGTGGACAAGCCCGCGCTCCGCGTGGGCGGACGTGCCCTCCTGGACCGGGTGCTGGGGGCGTGCCGGGGAGCCGGTCGGACCGTGGTCGTCGGCCCGCGCCGCCCCACCGTACGGCCCGTCCGCTGGGCGCGGGAGGAGCCGCCCGGGGGCGGGCCGGTCGCGGCCGTCGACGCGGGCGTACGGGGGACCACCGCCCCCGTCGTCCTCCTGCTCTCCGCCGACCTGCCGTTCCTCACCGGGGAGACCGTGCAGGCCCTGCTCGCCGGGCTCGGACAGGCCGACGGCGCCGTGCTCACCGATCCGGACGGGCGCGAGCAGCCCCTCGTCGCCGCCTACCGCGCCGAACCGCTGCGGCGTGAGATCGCGCTGCTCGCCACCGAGCACGGCGGCCTCGGCGGGCTGCCGCTCCGGCTGCTCACCGGCGAGCTGAACCTCCACCACATCCGGCATGCCACCGCGTCCTTCGACTGCGACACCTGGGAGGACATCACGACAGCCCGTGCGCGCATCAGGGAGCATGGACGCGTGCTGGAAGAATGGATCGCCGCAGTCAAAGCGGAACTCGGGATCGACCTCGATGTCGACACCGCCGCCCTCCTCGACCTGGCCCGGGACGCCGCGCACGGTGTCGCCCGGCCCGCCGCCCCGCTGACCACGTTCCTCGTCGGCTATGCCGCCGCGCAGCAGGGCGGCGGTCCCGAGGCCCTGGCCGACGCCAGCCGCAAGGCGGCTGCCCTGGCGGCGCGTTGGGCTGACGAGGAATGACGCGACGGGACCCCCGTTCCGGGGATGCCGACAGGCTCGACCGCCAGGTCGACGAGGCCCTGGCCCTGGCCAACGAGAAGGCCACCACCCAACGGGCCTCGCCACCCCCGGACGTGCCGGACCCCGAGCTGGGCTGGCCCCCGCCGAGCGTGGCGCGCACGATCCGCCACGGCGCCCCCGAGCCCAAGGAAAGGCCCAAGGAGAGGCCCAAGGAGGCGTCCAAGGAGAGGCCCAAGGCGGCGCCCAGGGACGAGCCCGACGACGCGCTGGGCTGGCCGCCGCCGAGTATCAGGCCACCGGGCGGGGAGCCGCCGCACCCGGGAGGGGGCGGAGGGGCCGCGGGAGCGGGGTTCCTGGACACTGACGTATATGGGTGGCGCCATGGAGTTCCGGACGACTTCGCGCCTCCGGGCTCCCGGCGCCGTACCCATGCCGTCCCGGACCATGCGGTTCGGGAGGGTCCTGCCGTCCAGAACCCTCGTCCCGGAGGCCCCGCACCCGCCGCCGCCCCCGACGCACACCGGGACGGGACCGCACCCGAGAACCCCACACCCGCCGACACCGCACCATCCGAGGCCCCCCTGACTTCCTGGCCCGACGCCCGCCGCATCGCCGCCCGCGCCCCCGCCAGGGCCGTGGCCAAGGCGGCGCCCGTCCTGCGGGCGCTGGACGACGCGCTCGGGCACGTCCTCGCCGAACCCCTCACCGCGCTGACCGACCTGCCGCCGTTCGACACGTCCGCCATGGACGGCTGGGCCCTCGCCGGGCCGGGTCCGTGGCGGCTCACGATGGGCCGGACGGGGCGCGGGATCCTGGCGGGGACCGGCGCGGTCGAGCCGTTGTCCGACGGGCACGCCGTGCAGATCGCCACCGGGGCCCGGATCCCGCCCGGCGCCACCGCCGTGCTGCGCACGGAGTACGGCGCGGACACCGGCGACGGCTGGCTGTACGCGGCGAAGGCGCCGCAGCCGGTCGGCTTCGGGCAGGACATCCGCCCCCGCGGCCAGGAGTGCCGCAGCGGCGATCAGCTGCTGCCCGCGGGCACGCGGGTCACCCCCGCCGTGCTGGGGCTCGCGGCCGCCGCCGGGTACGACGAGCTGGCGACCGTGCGCAGGCCGCGGGTGGAGGTGCTGGTCCTCGGGGACGAGCTGCTGCACCGGGGGCTGCCCCGCGAGGGCGGCATCCGGGACGCGCTGGGGCCCATGCTGGGGCCGTGGCTGCGGGCGCTGGGCGCGGAGGTGTCGGGCACCCGCCGGGTCGCCGACGAGGCGGACGCGCTGTACGCGGCGATCGACGGCTCGTCGGCGGACCTCGTCGTGACGACGGGCGGCACCGCGGCGGGCCCGGTGGACCATGTGCACCCCACGCTGTACCGGCTGGGGGCGGAGCTGCTGGTGGACGGGGTGGAGGTGCGGCCGGGCCATCCGATGCTGCTGGCCCGCCTCGCGCCCGAACGGCATCTGGTCGGCCTGCCGGGCAATCCGCTGGCCGCCGTATCGGGGCTGCTGACGCTCGCGGAGCCGCTGCTGCGGACGCTGACGGGCCGCCCCGGGCCCGAGCGCCGCCCGGCCCCGCTCGCCGAGGCGGTGAGCGGGCATCCGCACAACACCCGGCTGGTGCCGGTGACGTTCCGGTACGACGAGGCGCGGCCGCTGCGCTTCAGCGGTCCGGCGATGCTGCGCGGCGTCGCGGTCGCGGACGCGCTCGCGGTGATCCCGCCGGGCGGGGCCGGGCGCGGCGCGGAGGTCGAGGTGCTGGAACTCCCCTGGTCGAACGGGATCGGCGGGACCGGCGGGGCCGGCGGCACCGGCGGTCCCGGTGGCAGCGGCCAGGATGACGACGACGGCATACGCACCCAGGAGGGCCACGCGTGAAGCTGCCCAGTCATGACGCGGCGGCCCGTACGCCACCGGAGGACACGGGTCACCGTGTCCACCTGCCGCGCTACCCGGACGGCCCGCTGCGCCAGGTGGGCCGCCGGCTGCTGCTGGCGCTGCTCGTCCTGGTGCTGACGGTCCTGATCGTCTACATGGACCGGACCGGCTACCACGACAACGCCGACGACAATGTCGACTTCCTCGACTCCGTCTACTACTCCACCGTGACGCTGTCCACGACCGGCTACGGCGACATCGTCCCGCACAGCGACAGCGCCCGGCTCACCAACATCCTGCTGGTCACGCCGCTGCGCGTGCTGTTCCTGATCATCCTGGTCGGCACCACGCTCGAAGTCCTCGCCGAGCGCACCCGCGAGCAATACCGCCTGAACCGCTGGAGGTCCGCCTTGCGCGATCACACCGTCGTCGTCGGCTTCGGCACCAAGGGCCGGTCCGCCGTCCAGACGCTCTGCGCGGGCGGGCTGCCCAAGGGCCGGGTGGTGGTGGTCGATCCGAACCACAAGGTGATCGAGTCCGCGAACTCCGAGGGGTTCGCGGGCGTGGTGGGGGACGCGACCCGCAGCGATGTGCTGCTGCGGGCGGAGGCGCAGCGGGCCCGCCAGTTCGTGATCGCGACCCAGCGGGACGATACGGCGGTGCTGGTCACGCTGACCGCGCGGCAGCTCAACAAGGGCGCGAACATCGTGGCGGCGGTGCGCGAGGAGGAGAACGCGCCGCTGCTGCGCCAGTCGGGCGCGGACGCGGTGATCACGAGCGCGAGCGCGGCGGGGCGGCTGCTGGGGCTGAGCGTGCAGTCGCCGACCGCGGGGGCGGTGATCGAGGACCTGATCCAGCAGGGCAGCGGTCTGGACCTGGTGGAGCGCACGGTGGTGAAGGCCGAGGTGGGCAGGTCGGTGCGGGACACGGACGACCTCGTGGTGTCCGTACGGCGCGGGCACCGCCTGCTGGCGTACGACGACCCCGACGCGAGCCCGTTGCAGGCCGCCGACCGGCTGATCACCATCGTTCGCGCGCCGACGCCCCAGGAGTAGCCTCGCGGCCATGCATGCGATCACCATTCCTGAACCCGGCGGTCCCGACGCGCTCCAGTGGACGGAGGTGCCCGATCCCGCGCCCGGCGAGGGGGAGGTCCTGGTCGAGATCGTGGCCAGTGGCGTCAACCGCGCCGATCTGATGCAGCGGCAGGGCCACTATCCGCCGCCGCCCGGCGCCCCCGAATACCCCGGCCTGGAGTGCTCGGGCCGGATCGTGGAGCTGGGCCCCGGCGTCAGCGGCTGGACGGTGGGCGACGAGGTGTGCGCCCTGCTGGCGGGCGGCGGGTACGCCGGGAAGGTGGCGGTCCCGGCGGGCCAGCTGCTGCCCGTGCCGGAGGGCGTCGATCTGGTCACCGCCGCCGGGCTGCCCGAAGTGACCGCGACCGTCTGGTCGAACGTCTTCATGATCTCCCATCTCCGGCCGGGCGAGACTCTGTTGGTGCACGGCGGGTCGAGCGGCATCGGCACCATGGCCATCCAGCTCGCGAAGGCGGCCGGGGCGCGGGTGGCGGTCACGGCCGGGTCGGCGGAGAAGCTGGCGGCCTGCCGGGAGCTGGGTGCCGACGTACTGATCAACTACCGCGAGCAGGACTTCGTCGAGGAGGTCCGCGCGGCCACCGACGGCGCCGGGGCGGACGTCATCCTGGACATCGTCGGGGCGAAGTACCTGGCCCGGAACGTGGACGCGCTGGCCGTCAACGGACGGCTCGCGATCATCGGTCTCCAGGGCGGGGCGAAGGCCGAGCTGAACCTGGTCAAGCTGCTGGCCAAGAGCGGCGCGGTGATGGCCACCGGGCTGCGGGGCCGTTCGCTCGCCCAGAAGGCGGCGATCGTCGCGGCGGTACGGGAGCACGTCTGGCCGCTGATTGGCAGCGGCCGGGTCCGCGCGATCGTGGACCGTACGCTCCCGATGCGGGAGGCCGCGGAGGCGCACCGGCTGCTGGAGTCCAGCGGGCACGTGGGCAAGGTGCTGCTGACGGTCTGAGGGCGTACCCGGGTCCGGGCGGGGCCCGCCATGGCCTGATCGGCCGCGCCCGGAATGCCCGTCTCGCCCGGTCATGTGACGCTCATCCCGTGAGGCGCGTCAGGCGTGCGAGACGCCTGAGATGTGTGAGGCGTCTGAGACGATCGCCCGGCACGGGAGGGTGACGACCGTGAACCCCGCACTCCGCACGTTGCCCGCGGCGTCCCTGCTGGCGGGTGCCGCCCTGCTCGCCGCCCCGCAGGGGGTGGCGCGCGCCGACGACGGCGATCTGGCGGGGACCCGGGCCGGGGAGGGCCGGGCCCACCCCGGCCGGACCGCGGCGCCCACCCCCTCGCCGGACCCCTCGGCCGACACCGCGCGGCCTTCGCGCACCCCGCCCGACCCGAGCGGTCGGCCGAGCGGGCGGGACCAGGCCGACCCGCGCCCGTCGCTGGTTCCGGACTGGACGCCGTCGTCGCTTCGGCTCCCGCATGAGCAGGAGCGGCGCGGGGCGGGGGAGCTTCCCCAGGATGATCGTCCGTACGCCACCGAGCGGACCGCCGCGTCGCCCGGGGACCGGGCGACGCGGGTGCTGCCGCTGGGCACCGGGCTGGCGCTGAGCGGCCTGGGGCTCGGCCTGGCCTTCCTCGGCCTGCGGCTACGGCGCCGCTGAGGGCGCTGCGGGGACGCGGAGCGGGCGCGGCCGGGACGCGGAGCGGGCGCGCGGCGGGAACACGGCCGGGGCGCGGAGCGGATGCGGACCGTCCGGGGCTCCCCGGGGCCCCGGACGACCCACAGCCTCCCCCGGAGGTGGCGGTACGGAACAATGGGGGTATGAACCAGCCGATGAACGAACGATCGCAGGAGAGCCCGCACGTCCTGGTCGTCGGTCCGGACGGCATGGCGCTCGGCGGTGTCACTCCTGGCGATGGCAGTGGTGACGACGAGTCGCGCGAGGTTCCCGTGACGGACATGGTCGAACAGCCCGCGAAGGTCATGCGGATCGGGAGCATGATCAAGCAGCTGCTGGAGGAGGTCCGCGCCGCACCTCTCGACGAGGCGAGCCGTGCCCGTCTCAAGGAGATCCACGCCAGTTCGGTCAAGGAGCTGGAGGACGGTCTCGCCCCCGAGCTGATCGGGGAGCTGGAGCGGCTGTCGCTGCCCTTCACCGAGGAGACGGTCCCGACCGAGGCGGAACTGCGCATCGCCCAGGCGCAGTTGGTCGGCTGGCTGGAGGGGTTGTTCCACGGCATCCAGACGACGCTGTTCGCCCAGCAGATGGCGGCCCGCGCACAGCTGGAGCAGATGCGCAGGGCGCTGCCCCCGGGCGTCGGCGGCGGTGAGGACGGCCAGGGGATGGGTCCGGAGCACGGCGGCGCCCGCTCGGGCCCGTACCTGTAGCGGAGGCGCGCGCCCCGCGCCGACCACCTGACCCCGAACGGCGGGCCGCCCCGGGACCCAAGGGTCCGGGGCGGCCCGCCGTTCGCGCGGCTCCAACCGGCCACGCGGCGCGAAGTGGCCCATGCCCGCGCCCCCTCATTGGCCCCTGACAGTGGTCCGGCCGTTCCCTACGCTCGACCGCATGCGCATTTTCCTCGCCGGGGCCTCCGGCGCCGTCGGCCGTCTCCTCGTCCCCCTGCTCGTCGCGGCCGGGCACCAGGTCACCGGAACCGCCCGTACCGCCGGGGGCGCGGAGCGGCTGCGCGCCCAGGGGGCCGAGGCGGTACCGCTCGACGTCTTCGACGCCGCGAGCGTGGAGCGGACGGTCGCGGACGCCGCCCCGGACGCGGTGATCCACCAGCTGACCGCCCTCGCGGGCGGCAGCCGCGCCGAGAACGGGCGGATCCGCCGGGAGGGCACCCGGCACCTCGTGGACGCGGCGCGGCGCGCCGGGGTGCGGCGCATCGTCGCCCAGTCCATCTCGTGGGCGTACGCACCGGGCACGACCCCGGCCACCGAGTCCACCCCGCTGGACCTGGCGGCCCCGCCGCCGCGCGCCGCCATGGTGGGCAGCCTGCGGGCGCTGGAGGAGGCGGTGGCCGGGATCGAGACGCATGTGGTGCTGCGCTACGGCACGTTCTACGGCCCGGGCACCTGGTACGCGCCCGGCGGGGCGCTGGACGCCGTACTGCGCGGCGCGCCCCTGGAGGGCCCCGGCGCGCCGCCGGGGGCGGCGATGGTGGGTCAGGCGGTGCCGAACGACGCGATCAGCTCGTTCGTCCATGTGGCGGACGCCGCCCGGGCCGCGGTCGCCGCGCTGGGCTGGCCGAGCGGCGCGGTGAACGTGGTGGACGACGAACCGGCGCCCGCCCGCGACTGGCTGCCCGCGCTCGCCGCCGCCCTCGGCGCCCCGGCCCCGGCGCCCGCCGCCACCCCCGACGCGGAGGGCTGGGAGCGCGGCGCCGACAACACGCTCGCCCGCCGCCTGGGCTGGAGCCCGGAGCACCCGACCTGGCGCACCGGCTTCCACCACCAGCGGCAGCCATGAAAACGGCGTAGCCGGACCGCTTCCGTCCGGCTACGCCGCCGAGCCCTGGAGCCCACGCGTCGGGCGCCCAGCTAGGCGCGCCCACATGTCAGTCGTCGGGCATACCCGTGGAGACCGTCAGCTCGATGGTGTCCGTCTTCGGGTCGTACGGCTCGTAGTTGCGGTACGTGTAGTTGAGGACCGTGCCCTTGCCCCAGAGATTCTCGTCCTGGGTCGTGACGCGGTACTTCCAGCCCGCGGCCCGGATGCACTTCTTCACCGAGTCGACGTAGAGGTTCTGGAAGTCGGGCACGCTGTACGTGCCCTCGTCATCGCTGTTCTCGTAGGCGTCCGTGCACTTCTCAGGGTCGATCGTCTTCGTCTTGTCGCCCATGCGGAAGCCCGCGGGTTTCGTCGACGCGGGGGCGGAGGTCTTCTGGCCGCCGCCGCCCTTGCTCTCGTCCTTCTTGTCGCCGTCGCCGCCGCTGAGGGCGACGACCAGGACGACGCCGAGGACCGCGATCGCGGCCACCACGGCGGAGCCTATGATCACGCGCTTGTTGCTGTTGCCACCGCCCGGGGAGCCCGGCGAGCCCGGGGCACCCGACGACGGGGACGGAGCCGGGCTGGGCGAGATGTTGTACGGCGGCGGGGTGCTCGGGCCGTGGCCGCCCTGGTACGGGGACGCGGGGGCGGCGTACGGCTGCTGGCCCACCGGCATGGTCGGCGGCGGCGGGGTGGACGGGCCGAAGGCGCCGTACTGCCCCGCCCCGGCCTGCGGCTGGTACGGCGTCTGGACGCCGCCGGGGCCCGGCCCGGGGGTCTGCTGGTCGACGGGCGGGAAGACCGCCGCGCCGACGCCGGAGCCGCTGCTGGCGGGCGGGCCGCCGCTGATGATGATCGGGGAGGCGCCGGTCTGGCCGGTGCGGGAGACGCGGGCGCACTCGTCGCGCATGGCCTCGGCGGTGGGGAAGCGCTCGTTCGGGTTCTTCTTCAGAACGCGGGCGACCAGCGCGTCCACCGCGGGCGGGATGGACTGGTTGATCGAGGAGGGCGCGACCGGCTCCTCCTGCACGTGCGCGTACGCGATGGCGAGCGGCGAGTCGGCGTCGAAGGGGAGCCGCCCGGTCAGCAGCTCGAAGAGCATGATGCCGACCGAATAGAGGTCGCTGCGGGCGTCCACGCCGCGGCCCAGGGCCTGTTCGGGCGAGAGGTACTGCGGGGTGCCGACGACCATGCCGGTCTGGGTCATGGAGGTGACCCCGGACTGCATGGCGCGGGCGATGCCGAAGTCCATGACTTTGACCACATTACGCTTGGTCATCATCACGTTACCGGGCTTGATGTCGCGGTGAACCAGCCCCATTTCGTGGCTGATCTCCAGCGCCGCCAGAACATCACCGGTGATTTTCAGCGCCTTTTCGGTCGGCATCGCGCCGTATTGCCGAACGTCGGCGTCGAGGACGGAACGCAGGGGAAGTCCCTCGACGTACTCCATGACGATGTACGGCATGAGCGCGCCGTCGAGGGAATCCTCGCCGGTGTCGAAGACCGAAACGATATTGGTGTGCGTGAGTTTGGCCACCGCCTGGGCCTCGCGGCGGAAGCGCTCGCGGAAGGACTGCTCGCGTCCCAGCTCCGTGTGCAGCGTCTTGATGGCGACCTGGCGGTCCAGCACGGAGTCGTAGGCGAGGTGCACGGACGCCATGCCGCCTTCGCCGAGCAGGTCACGCAATTGGTAACGGCCGCCGGCCAGGGAGCTGCCCTGGTAGCGGCCCGGTGCGCCGTGCTGGCTCATGTTGTTACTTCCCCCTCGGCGCACTCCCGCTCAACCCGCACGTTTCGACGCCATGATCTTCGTGTTCCGGATATCGTGGCCAAGTCTGCCCCAGGCCACGGACACGTCAAGCCACGTGCCCGTTCCGTGACCGGATGCTCAAGAACCCGTCACGCGATTTGCAACACTTCACCGTCAACAGGTTTGATGGCCGGTCCATCACGAACCGATGCGCGGCGCGAAGGCTGTAGCGTGCCTAGCAGGAACCGTACCGCCCGCGGGCGGGGCGATCTCGACCAGACCCCCACCTAGACCGAGACGGCGAGGACCGATGGCACAGACCCAGAGCGCCCAGGGGCCCTCCGAACCTGACGCTACCGGGTCCGGAATGTCTGATGTGCCCGAGGCGTGGGGAAACGGTGGACTGGTCGGCGATGGCCGCTACCGTCTCACCGGGCGCCTGGGCCGCGGCGGCATGGCGGAGGTCTTCGCCGCCGAGGACATCCGGCTCGGCAGAACTGTCGCGGTGAAGCTGCTGCGCGCCGACCTGGCCGAGGACCCGGTGTCCAAGGCCCGCTTCACCCGCGAGGCACAGTCCGTCGCGGGGCTGAACCATCACGCGGTCGTCGCGGTGTACGACTCCGGCGAGGACGTCGTCGGCCCGAACACCGTCCCCTACATCGTGATGGAGCTGGTCGAGGGCCACACCATCCGCGATCTGCTGCTGAACGCCGAGGCTCCGCCGCCGGACCAGGCGCTGATCATCGTCTCGGGGGTGCTGGAGGCGCTCGCCTACAGCCACCAGCACGGCATCGTGCACCGTGACATCAAGCCCGCGAACGTGATCATCACCAAGAGCGGCGCGGTCAAGGTGATGGACTTCGGCATCGCCCGCGCCCTGCACGGCGTGCAGTCCACCATGACCCAGACCGGCATGGTCATGGGCACGCCGCAGTACCTCTCGCCCGAGCAGGCGCTCGGCAAGGCCGTGGACCACCGCTCCGACCTGTACGCGACCGGGTGTCTGCTGTACGAACTGCTCGCGCTGCGCCCGCCGTTCACCGGCGAGACTCCTCTTTCGGTCGTTTATCAGCACGTTCAGGACAATCCCGTACCACCGTCCGAAATTTCGGGCGGCACGGTTCCGCCGGAGCTGGACGGCCTGGTGATGCGCTCGCTCGCCAAGGACCCGGACGACCGGTTCCAGAGCGCGGAGGAGATGCGCGGACTGGTCCAGTACGCGCTCCAGATGCTCCAGGAGGCGGGCGGCCACACCGGGGTCTGGAACACCGGCCCGGTCACCCAGCACCTCGGCGGCGCCACCCCGGCGATGGGCGTGGCGGGCACGACCGCGATGCCGCACCCGGGGCACGGCGACACCTCCCAGCAGCCGATGGTCGCGCCCGGCGCGGGGAACGGCGGCGGGTACGACGGCGGTTACGACGGGGGCTCCGGCCGGGGCCGCCGGGGTGGCCGCGGCAAGCTGTGGCTGATCGCGGCGCTCGCGGTGATCGCCGTGGCGGTCGGGGTCGCGTTCGCGCTGGACCTCGGCGGCAATGACGACAAGGGCAAGCAGCCGAAGAAGAACCCGACGGCGACGCAGCAGAAGGAGACGAAGGAGCCGAGCGAGGAGCCGACGGAGGAGACGACGGAGGCCCCGGAGACCGACGACTCCACCGGCGGTACGGGCGACTACACCCCGTCCCAGGACCCGACCAGCCCCTCGTACACCGGGCAGCCCACCGACCCGGGGGTGCCGAACCAGCCGACCGGCGGCCCGACCGACGTCCCGACGGACCCGCAGACCACGCCGTCCGACGGCAGCAGCCCGACCACGCCGCCCGACGACGGCGGCGAGACCACGCCGCCGGACGACGGTGGCGAGGACCCGCCGACCAGCCTCCCGTCCGACGACAGCCTCGGCTGACCGGACGGGACCGGACCGGACCGGACCGAATCAAACCGGGTCCGCTGAACGAACGCCGACTGCCCCGGCCCCGCGCGAGCGGCGCCGGGGCAGTCGCATGAGGTGCGGGAGCGCGCGGCCCTCAGCCGCAGAAGGCGTCGCGGACCGCCTCGTACTCCTGCGTCCACCACACCACCAGCGCCGCCGCGGCCGGGAACTGCGGATCGGCGCGGTGGTCGCCGCGCTGGTAGTGCCAGCGCAGCATCCAGAAGTCGTTGAGCCGCTCCCACCACACCCGGTGCACGGCCGCGGCCATCTCGTCGGTCCCGGCGCCCGCCATGCGGCGGTAGGCCCGGGCGTAGGACCGGACCTTGGTCAGCTCCAGGGTGCCGCCGGGCCGTACGAAGAAGATCGCGGCGGCGCGGACGGCCTCCTCGGCGCGCGGCTGGACGCCCAGCCGGTCCCAGTCGACGATCGCGGCGGGTTCCGTATCGCGGTAGAGCAGGTTCAGCGGGTGGAAGTCGCCGTGCACCCAGCCGGTGGCCGGGATCGCGTCCGCCTCCGGCCGGCGGTGGGCGTGCCGCTCCAGCAGCGCGCGGCGCTCGGTCAGGCGGTGCTCGGCGAGTTCGTCGAAGGTGTCGCGGGGCCGGTGGCCGCGGACCCGCGCCAGCAGCTCGTCGATGAGGGCGTAGGTGTCCTCGGGGTCGGACGCGGGCTCCGGCGGCTCGCGGTCGCTGGTCCCGGCCCGCATGACCTGCTCCAGGCAGGTGTGGACGAACCCCAGCAGGCCGCCCAGCCGCCAGCACTGGGGTGTGGTCAGCGCGGCGCCGTCGCGGTGCCGTCCGTCGACCCAGGGGTGGAGGGCGTAGCAGCGGCCGCCGATGACGGCGACCGTGCGGCCGTGGGCGTCCGGGACCGGCGGGGCGACCGGCAGGCCGAGCGCGCCCAGCCGCTGGGTGGCCCGGTGCTGGCGGGCGATGGCGGTGCGGTCGCCGTCGAGGTGGTGCTTGAGGAAGAACCGGCCGCGGGTGGTGGCGAGCCGGTAGCCGCGGTTGAGCAGGCCCTCGGTGACGGGGTCGCAGGACACCGGCTCACCGGCCCGGTCGTAGCGGCGGAGCAGGGCGCTCAGGGTTTCCCCGTCGGGAGCGGCCTCGGCGAGGTGTACATGTGAGCGCGGCACCTGCCAGATGTTAGATCACCCGACGTCACGGACCGTGCGGGAGTTGACGCGGCAGGCCGAATGGTGCTTGGGGGCAACACCCCCTAGTTCTTCTGGGCCTGCATCCGGGCCACGAAGGCGGCGGCCTGCGAGCGGCGCTCCATGCCGAGCTTGGAGAGCAGGCTGGAGACATAGTTCTTGATCGTCTTCTCGGCGAGGTGCAGCCGCTCGCCGATCACCCGGTTGGTCAGCCCCTCCCCGATGAGCAGCAGGATCCGGCGCTCCTGCTCGGTGAGGGAGGCGAGCCGGTCGTCGGGCTTGGCGGCGCCGCCGCGCAGCCGCTCCAGGACCCGCGCGGTGGCCACCGGGTCGAGCAGCGAGCGGCCCGCGGCCACGTCCCGGACGGCGGCGAGCAGTTCGCTGCCGCGGATGTCCTTGAGCACGTAGCCGGACGCGCCCGCCATGATCGCGTCGAAGAGGGCCTCGTCGTCGGCGAAGGAGGTGAGCATCATGCAGCGGATGGCCTCGTCGCGCGAGCGGATCTCCCGGCAGACCTCGACGCCGCTGCGGTCGGGCAGCCGGATGTCGAGCACGGCGACATCGGGGCGGGTCGCGAGGATCCGGGCGAGGGCGTCGGCCGCGGTGCCCGCCTCGCCGACCACCTCCATGTCCGGCTCGCTCGCCAGCAGCTCGCGCACGCCGCGTCGTACGACTTCATGGTCGTCAAGTAGGAAAATCCTGATTTTTCCTTCTTCGCGCACGGCTCCAGTCTCACATACGGAGTCTTCCCGTGCCCTTGGCCAGCGGGATAACGTGCGGAGGACCGACGGTCGGCGAGGCTGTGACCAGTGGATGTTCACCCAAGCGCGCGATTTACTTGGAAATCCAAGCAAAATTGCAGGTCAGGTGGGGTTTCGCAGAGATGCGGAGCACTGGGTAACGTGCCTTGTGCGGGGCCGACCGCCGGGAACCTGTCACGCCCGGACGGACGTTTCGTCGCACCCACCCCGTGCGTCGTCGTCGGACGGGCGAGCCGCAACTGGCCGCCGGCGGATCCCGGAGGCCGGACAGACGGAGGAGCACACGTGACCGTGGAGAGCACTGCCGCGCGCAAGCCGCGCCGCAGCGGAGCCAAGCGCAGCACCAGCGCGCGGAGCACGAAGAAGCAGTCGGCGGAACCGGAACTCGTACAGCTGCTGACCCCGGAGGGCGAGCGCGTCGAGCACCCCGACTACGCGATCGACCCGACCCCCGACGAGCTGCGCGGCCTGTACCGGGACATGGTGCTGACGCGGCGCTTCGACGCCGAGGCCACCACCCTTCAGCGCCAGGGCGAACTGGGCCTGTGGGCCTCCCTGCTCGGCCAGGAGGCCGCGCAGATCGGCTCCGGCCGGGCCCTGCACGACGACGACTACGTCTTTCCGACCTACCGTGAGCACGGCGTCGCCTGGTGCCGCGGGGTCGACCCGACGAACCTGCTGGGGATGTTCCGCGGGGTGAACCACGGCGGGTGGGACCCCAACAGCAACAACTTCCACCTGTACACCATCGTCATCGGCTCGCAGACGCTGCACGCCACCGGCTACGCGATGGGCGTGGCCAAGGACGGCGCGGACTCCGCCGTGCTGGCCTACTTCGGGGACGGCGCCTCCAGCCAGGGCGATGTCGCCGAATCGTTCACCTACTCCGCCGTCTACAACGCCCCGGTCGTCTTCTTCTGCCAGAACAACCAGTGGGCCATCTCCGAGCCCACCGAGAAGCAGACCCGGGTGCCGCTCTACCAGCGCGCCCAGGGCTACGGCTTCCCGGGCGTCCGGGTGGACGGCAACGACGTGCTCGCCTGTCTCGCCGTCACCAAGGCGGCGCTGGAGCGGGCCCGCACCGGCCAGGGGCCGATGCTCGTGGAGGCGTTCACCTACCGCATGGGCGCCCACACCACCTCCGACGACCCGACGCGCTACCGCTCCTCCGAGGAGCGCGAGCTGTGGGAGACCAAGGACCCGATCCTGCGGCTGCGCACCCTCCTCACCAACGAGAAGCTGGCGGACGACGCGTTCTTCGACGCCCTGGAGCAGGAGTCCGACGCGCTCGCCAAGCGGGTGCGGGAGGCGGTCCGGGCCATGCCCGACCCCGACGACATGGCGCTGTTCGAGCACACCTACGCCGACGGCCATGCGCTCGTGGACGAGGAGCGGGCGCAGTTCGCCGCGTACCAGGCTTCGTTCGTCACCGCTGAGGAAGGCATCTGACATGGCAGCCGAGAAGATGTCGCTCTCCAAGGCGATCAACGCGTCGCTGCGCACGGCGCTCGAAAGCGACCCCAAGGTCCTGATCATGGGGGAGGACGTCGGCAAGCTCGGCGGCGTCTTCCGCGTCACCGACGGGCTCCAGAAGGACTTCGGCGAGGATCGGGTCATCGACACCCCGCTGGCCGAGTCCGGCATCGTCGGCACCGCGATCGGGCTCGCGCTGCGCGGCTACCGCCCGGTGGTGGAGATCCAGTTCGACGGTTTCGTCTTCCCCGCGTACGACCAGATCGTCACGCAGCTCGCCAAGATGCACGCCCGGTCGCTCGGCAAGGTCAAGATGCCGGTCGTCATCCGCATCCCGTACGGCGGCGGCATCGGCGCGGTCGAGCACCACAGCGAGTCGCCCGAGGCGCTGTTCGCGCACGTCGCCGGGTTGAAGGTGATCTCGCCGTCCAACGCCTCCGACGCCTACTGGATGCTCCAGCAGGCCATCGGCAGCGACGACCCGGTGATCTACTTCGAGCCCAAGCGCCGCTACCACGACAAGGGCGAGGTCGACACCTCGGCGATCCCCGGCCCGCTGCACGCGGCCCGGGTGGTGCGGCCCGGCTCCGACCTCACCCTCGCGGCCTACGGCCCGATGGTGAAGGTCGCGCTGGACGCGGCCGCGGCCGCCGCAGAGGAGGGCAAGTCGCTGGAGGTCGTGGACCTGCGGTCGATGTCGCCGATCGACTTCGACACGGTCCAGCAGTCGGTCGAGCGGACCGGCAGGCTGGTCGTGGTGCATGAGGCGCCGGTCTTCCTGGGGACCGGATCGGAGATCGCCGCGCGCATCACCGAGCGGTGTTTCTACCACCTCCAGGCCCCGGTGCTGCGGGTCGGCGGCTATCACGCGCCGTACCCTCCCTCGCGGCTGGAGGACGAGTACCTGCCCGACCTGGACCGGGTGCTCGACGCCGTAGACCGTGCGTTGGCGTACTGAAGGGCTTGAGGAGATCGTGACGATGGCAGTCGAACAGCGCTTCCGTGAGTTCAAGATGCCCGACGTGGGCGAGGGACTGACCGAGGCCGAGATCCTCAAGTGGCTGGTGGCGCCGGGCGACACCGTGACCGACGGTCAGGTGGTCTGCGAGGTCGAAACCGCGAAGGCCGCGGTGGAGCTGCCCATCCCGTTCACCGGGGTGGTGCACGAGCTGCGCTTCGACGAGGGCACCACCGTGGACGTGGGCACGGCGATCATTTCGGTGGACACCGACCCGGGCGCCGGAGAAGCGCCCGCGCCCGCCGCCGCGCCGGAACCCGCCGCCGAGGCGCCCGCCGAGGCCGAACCGGAGGGGCGCCAGGCCAACCTGGTCGGCTACGGCGCCGCGCCCTCCTCCACCAAGCGCCGTCCGCGTAAGGCCCAGCCGGGGGCGCAGCGCCCGGCGGCCGGGGCACCCCAGGCCCCGGCACCCGCGCCCGCCCCCGCGGCCCCCGCCGCGCCGGTGCGCCCGGAGCCCGCCCCCGAGCTGAACGGCCACGCCGGGGCCGCCCGTCCGCTGGCCAAGCCCCCGGTCCGCAAGCTCGCCAAGGACCTGGGCATCGACCTGGCGACGATCACCCCGACCGGCCCGGGCGGGATCATCACCCGCGAGGACGTCCACGCGGCCGTGGAAGCCCCCGCGGCGGCCCCGGAGCCCGCCGCTCCGGCCGCGGGCGCGCGGGAGCGCAGGGTGCCCGTGAAGGGCGTACGGAAGGCCACCGCGCAGGCGATGGTGGGCAGCGCCTTCACCGCCCCGCACGTGACGGAGTTCGTCACCGTCGACGTCACCCGCACCATGAAGCTGGTCGCCGACCTCAAGCAGGACCCGGAGCTGGCCGGGCTGCGGGTGAACCCGCTGCTCCTGGTCGCCAAGGCGCTGCTGGTGGCGATCAAGCGCAACCCGGACGTCAACGCCTCCTGGGACGAGGAGAACCAGGAGATCGTCTACAAGGACTACGTCAACCTGGGCATCGCGGCCGCCACCCCGCGCGGTCTGATCGTCCCCAACATCAAGGACGCGGACGCCAAGACGCTGCCCCAGCTGGCCGAGGCCCTCGGCGACCTGGTGTCCACCGCCCGCGAGGGCAGGACCAGCCCGGCGACGATGACCGGCGGCACGGTGACCATCACCAACGTCGGCGTCTTCGGCATCGACACCGGCACCCCGATCCTCAACCCCGGGGAGTCGGCGATCCTCGCCTTCGGCGCGGTCAAGCTCCAGCCGTGGGTCCACAAGGGCGAGGTCAAGCCGCGCCAGGTGACGACCCTCGCGCTCTCCTTCGACCACCGGCTGGTCGACGGTGAGCTGGGCTCCAAGGTCCTCGCGGACGTCGCGGCCATCCTGGAACGCCCCAAGCGTCTGATCACCTGGGGTTAGGACGGAGGTACCCCCCGTCCGCATGGCGGACGGGGGATACTCAGGCATACCTGTTGTATCTATGCTGTGCGCATCATGAGTTCCGCCGATACGGCCACCAAGCCGCCGCCCGCCGCCGAACGCGTCTACACCCATGTCAAACAAGCCGTCCTGGAGCGCCGCTACGAGGGCGGCACGCTGCTGAGCGAGGGCGAGCTGGCCGAGGCCGTCGGGGTCTCCCGTACGCCGGTCCGCGAGGCCCTGCTGCGGCTGGAGGCCGAGGGGCTGCTGAAGCTCTACCCCAAGAAGGGCGCGCTGGTGCTGCCCGTCTCCGCGCAGGAGATCGCGGACGTGGTGGAGACCCGGCTGCTGGTCGAGCAGCACGCGGTCGCCAAGGTGGTGCCGGCCGGGGCGCAGCTGCTGGCGCGGCTGGAGGAGCTGCTGGAGGAGCAGAAGGGGCACGCGGCGACCGGCGACCTGGCCGCGTTCGCGGCCGCCGACCGCTGCTTCCACGCGGAGATCGTCCGCGCCGCGGGGAACACGATCCTGGCCCAGCTGTACGACCAGCTGCGCGACCGGCAGCTGCGGATGGGCGTGGCCACCATGCACGCCGAGCCCGGCCGGATCGCCAAGAACATCACCGAGCACACCGAGATCCTCGACGCCCTGCGCGCCGGGGACGCGATCTCGGCCGCCGGGTTCGTCCAGCGCCACATCAGCTGGGTGAACACCCTCGCGCGGGGAGACGTGCGATGACCACGGCCCGATTGCCCGGGGACCCGCCAGGGGGACGGCGTGCCGTCGCCATCTGGGGCCTCGGTGTCGCCGTCTACTTCGTCGCCATCGTCTACCGCACCAGCCTGGGCGTGGCCGGGATCGACGCCGCCGAGCGCTTCCACATCAACGCCTCGGCGCTGTCGACCTTCTCCATGCTCCAGGTGCTCGTCTACGCGGGCATGCAGATACCGGTCGGGCTGATGGTCGACCGGCTCGGCACCCGCAAGGTGCTGGCGCTGGGCATCGTGCTGTTCACCACCGGCCAGTTCGGCTTCGCGCTGTCCCACTCGTACCCCATGGCGCTGGGCTCCCGGGCGCTGCTCGGCTGCGGTGACGCGATGACGTTCATCAGCGTGCTGCGGCTCGGCTCGCGCTGGTTCCCGGCCCGCCGGGGGCCGCTGGTCGGGCAGATCGCCGGGCTGATCGGGATGGCCGGCAACCTGGTCTCCACGCTGGTGATCGCCCAGACCCTGCACAGCGTCGGCTGGACCCCGACCTTCGCGGGCAGCGCGGTCGGCGGGGTCGTCATCCTCGTCCTGGTGCTGCTCTTCCTCAAGGACCACCCGGAGGGGCACGAACCGCCGCCCGCACCTCGGACGGACAAGAGCTTCGTGCGCCGGCAGATCGCGGACGCCTGGCGCGAGCCCGGCACCCGGCTGGGCATGTGGACGCACTTCACCACCCAGTTCCCCGCCATGGTCTTCCTGCTGCTGTGGGGGATGCCGTTCCTGGTGGAGGCGCAGGGGCTGTCCCGCGGGACCGCCGGTGAGCTGCTGACGGTGGTGGTGCTGTCCAACATCGTGATCGGCCTGGTCTACGGGCAGGTCATCGCCCGCCACCACGCCGCCCGCACCCCGCTGGCCCTCGGCACGGTCGGCGCCACCGCGCTGGTGTGGGGCACGGTGCTGTTCTGGCCGGGCGACCACGCGCCGCTGTGGATGCTGGCCGTCATGTGCGCCGTGCTCGGCGCGTGCGGTCCGGCGTCGATGATCGGCTTCGACTTCGCCCGCCCCGCCAACCCGCCCGAGCGGACCGGAACCGCCTCCGGCATCGTCAACATGGGCGGATTCACGGCCTCGATGAGTACTTTGCTCGCCATCGGCGTACTGCTGGACATGACCGGTCAGGACTTCCGCATCGCCTTCGCGGTGGTGTTCGTGCTCCAGGCGCTGGGCGTCTCCCAGATCCTGCGGCTGCGCGGCCGCGCGCGCCGCCGGGAGCGCGAGCGCGTGGTCGCGAGCCGCGTCGAGGCGGTGCACGTACCGGCGTGAGGGTCCCCTTACGGATCATGGGGCCGGGGTCACGGGGTGATCGCGAAGTGGGCCAGGATGGCGTCGGCCAGCTGCTGGTCCCCCTCGACCTTCACCTGTTCGGCGACCGTGTCGGACCGCACCCGGCCGCAGGCGAGCCGCACGTACGTCTCCCAGTCCAGGGAGAGCGTGACGGACGGGCCCAGCGACACACTGCCGTCGATGGTGGCCCGGCCGTCCGCGTCCACCCGCACGGTGCGCATGAACTCCATCGGGCCGTTCACGTCGAAGACCACCGCCGACTGGGGCGCCGCGCCCGCGTCCTTGGCGACCACCTTCGGCAGCGCCGACAGCAGCACGTCCCGGGTGACGTACGCGCCCGGCGAGTCCAGGTTCCCGGGCTGGTTCAGCGCGCGCCGCAGATCCTGCTCGTGCACCCACACGTCGAAGGCCCGGCGGGTCAGGGCGTCTTCGAGGGACAGCTCGCCGCCACCGGGCCAGCGCACCATGGTGTCCGGCTGCCGCTTCTCGTTGCGCAGCTGGCGGGACCGCCGGATGACGGTGTACTCCAGCTCGGACGTCATCTCCGGCGCCGTGTGGCAGCGCCGCACATCGACCTGGACTTCCATGTAACGCGACAGCTCGCCGGTCATGTGGAACAGGTCGCGCGGCAGCGTGTGGATCGGGCGCGGATCGCCGAGCATCTCGCACTCGAGGCCGATCACGTGCGAGACGACGTCCCGCACCGACCATCCCGGGCATTCGGTGGCGCGGTTCCATTCGCTCTCCGCGAGCGGATTCACCAACTCCGATATGGCGTCGATGGAATGCGTCCAGGCGTCGATGGAGGTCTGAAGGCTGGGATGGACGGTCACGGGACCCCTCGGGCGGTTGGTACGCGGGCTGGGTGCAGGTGTGTGGCTTCAAGTTACGCTGCCCACGCGCGCGAGGGCAGTGCTTCGAGTCCGATCGTAGGCCCGGAACGGCGGCTTTCCTCGTGTCGGCGGCGGCCGTCCTCGGACCCCCGCACGCCGGACCGGGACGGACCGGGGCGAGCCGGTCGAACCGGCCCGGGGGAATGCCATCCGCCCAGCTGATGTTGGATGGGGATATGGCTCCACGTGCACGCGTCCGCGCCCCCGAGCTGACCGGCCGGGGCGGCTGGCTCAACACCGGCGGAAAAGACCTCACCCTCGCGGATCTGCGAGGCCGCATCGTCATCCTCGACTTCTGGACGTTCTGCTGTGTGAATTGTCTGCACGTCCTGGACGAGCTGCGCGAGCTGGAGGAGAAGCACCGCGACACCGTCGTGATCGTCGGGGTGCACTCGCCGAAGTTCGTCCACGAGGCCGAACACCGGGCCGTCGTGGACGCCGTCGAGCGCTACGGGGTGCACCACCCGGTCCTGGACGACCCGGAGCTGACCACCTGGAAGCAGTACGCGGTCCGGGCCTGGCCCACCCTCGTCGTCATCGACCCCGAGGGCTACGTGGTCGCCCAGCACGCCGGCGAGGGCCACGCCCACGCCATCGAGACCCTGGTGGGGCAGCTGGAGACCGAGCACGCCGCCAAGGGCACGCTCCGCCGCGGCGACGGCCCCTACGTACCGCCGGAGCCCGTCCCGACCGAGCTGCGCTTCCCCGGCAAGGCGCTGCTGCTGCCCGGCGGCACCTTCCTGGTCTCGGACACCACCCGCCACCAGCTGGTCGAGCTGGCGGCCGACGGCGAGATCGTGCTGCGGCGGATCGGCGCGGGCGAGCGCGGCTTCGCCGACGGACCGGCGGACCGGGCCCGGTTCAGCGAGCCGCAGGGGCTCGCCGCGCTGCCCGACGGCACGGTGGCGGTCGCCGACACCGTGAACCACGCGCTGCGCCGCTTCGACCCCGCGACCGGCGAGGTCACCACGCTCGCCGGGACCGGCCGCCAGTGGTGGCAGGGCTCGCCCGCCGAGGGGCCCGCCCGCGACATCGACCTGTCCTCCCCCTGGGACCTGGCCTGGTTCAATGGCCTGCTGTGGATCGCCATGGCGGGCGTGCACCAGCTGTGGACGTACGACCCGGAGGCCGGGACCGTACGGGCCGCCGCCGGGACCACCAACGAGGGGCTCGTGGACGGGCCCGCGGACCAGGCGTGGTTCTCCCAGCCGTCCGGGCTCGCCGCGTCCGGCGACCGGCTGTGGGTCGCCGACTCCGAGAGCTCCGCGGTGCGCTGGGTCGAGCGGGACGGCGACGGCTTCGCCGTCCGTACCGCCGTCGGCACCGGGCTCTTCGACTTCGGCCACCGGGACGGCGCCGCCGATCAGGCCCTGCTCCAGCATCCGTTGGGCGTCACCGCGCTGCCCGACGGCTCGGTCGCCGTCGCCGACACCTACAACCACGCGCTGCGCCGCTACGACCCGGCCACCGGCGAGGTCTCCACGCTCGCCACGGATCTGCGCGAGCCGTCCGACGCGGTGCTGGTCGACCAGGACATCGTGGTGGTGGAGTCCGCCCGGCACCGGCTGACCCGGCTGCGGCTGCCCGAGGAGGCCGTACGGGTGGAGGCGGTGGCCCACCGCACCCAGCGCGCCGCCACCGACATCGCCCCGGGCACGCTCCGGCTGGACGTGGTCTTCCAGGCGCCCGCGGGCCAGAAGCTGGACACCCGCTACGGCCCCTCCACCCGGCTGCTGGTCAGCTCCACCCCGCCCGGGCTGCTGGCGGGCGGCGAGGGCGCGGGCACGGACCTGCGCCGGGACCTGGTGCTGGCCGAGGGGGTGACCGAGGGCGTGCTGCACGTCTCGGCGATGGCCGCCTCCTGCGACGACGACCCGCAGAACGAGTACCCGGCCTGCCATGTGCACCAGCAGGACTGGGGCGTTCCGGTCCGGGTCACCGAGGGCGGCGCGGCCCGGCTGCCGCTGGTCCTGGCCGGGCTGGACGAGGAGAGCTGACGCGGGCCGTTCAGCCGGTTCAGTCGGGGCAGTTGGGGAGCTTCGTGTACTGCACCTGGTCATGATCGATCCGGATGGCCGGGACCCACATCCGCTCGCCGTCCCTTAAGACGCGGAACCACATGCTGCTGTGCCCGCCCGCCTCGTCGGTGACGGTCACGCCGTTGGCGATGCGGCAGTCGGCGCGCAGCACGTCGCCGTGCCAGGCCCGGCCCGTGATGTTGGAGGGGCGGTAGGCCAGGTACGGATCCTTGGCCAGGCCCAGGGAGCAGGCGCGGACGCGCTCGTCCCGGCAGCTCTTCTCGGCGTTGAAGACGGTGATCCGCGCGTTGCCCAGGGTCGCCGGGGGCTTGTCGTCGTCGGACGCCTGGAGGGCGAGGACGCCGGCCGTGGTCCCGGCGAGGACGGTGACCGTGCCCACCGCAGCGAGCGTGAGCCGCAGCCGTCGCCGGGGCGGCCGGTCCTCCGGCGGCGGGGCTGCGGGCTCGCCGCCGGAGTCCATTTCCACCACCGGTCCGGTGTCGGACTCGGCGGCGGCCTCGTTGGCCCGGTGGAGCAGCTTCACCAGCTCGGGCAGCCGGTCCTCGGCGGTGAAGGAGAGCTTGCCCCACTGGACCAGGAGCCGTTCGTCGGGCAGGCTCTGGCCGCGCAGATAGCGGGAGAGGGAGGAACGGCTGGCGGGCAGGCGCCCTTCGAGTTCCTTGAGGCTCAGGCCCAGTTCGCCGTGCATGTGGCGCAGTGCGGTCACGAATTCCCGTACCGGGCCGGACAGTTCCTCGGGAAGCGGGGCGAGCGGCTTTCGTCGTGGATTCTCGGACTGATTCGGATGCGCTGGCACGCTTCCCATTGGAGCATGTGGATCATGAACATGACGAGCGACACGTCCACACCCCCGAGGTGGACGTGCCGCTCGTGACAGGAACCGGATCGCTAGCGCATCGATTCGTGAACTTCCGGATCAGTCCGTGAACTTCAGCGGCCGGTAGGGCTTGTACTCGCTGCCCGGCTCCAGGCCATAGGTGCGGGTCGTGTGGTCCGTACCGAAGTCGCCGCGCTGCTCGTACGAGGTGTACGAGGTGTGGGCGTCGTTGTTCCACTTCTCGAACATCACGACATGGCGGGTGTTGTTGTTTCCGGCGGCGTCGATCAGCAGATCGCCCGGCCTGAGGTCGTTCACGGCGATCGGCTTGGTGATGCTGGAGCTGGTGAGGCCCACGGTGTTGGTGCCGGGGGCCTTCAGGCCCAGCGCCATGGAGACGTAGCCCGAGCAGTCCTGCCGGTAGCCGTCCTTCCAGATCTTGGCCTGGCTGTACGGGACCCGGCCGCCGCCGTTGGCCGTCAGCCAGGTGGAGGCCCGCTGGAGCGCCTCGGCGCGGGTGCCGCCGGGCTGGGGCGGCTTCGGCGGCTGCTGACCGCCGTTCTGCACGGGGACGCCGGGCAGCGAGTCCTCGGGGATGTCCACCGCGAGGACGCTCAGGAAGCCGTTGACCGGCCCGGTGATGTGCGCCATGTATGTCGAGCAGGTGCTGCCCTCGCACGCCTTCTTGCCGGTGTCGACCTGGTAGTCGGCGGTGATGCGGTCCTGCCCCGCCACATCCTTGTTGATCATTCCGACGGAGGGGCTGCTGGTGTCGGCCGTCTGGTGGACGACCCAGCGCGTGCCCCAGGTGGGGAAGTCGGCGGCCGCGGCCGCCTTGGTGCCGAACTCCCCGCTGGTCGTCTTCAGCTTGAGGGCGCTGCCCTTGCCCTTCGCGGCCCCCGTGTCGCGGCTCAGGGCGTTCTTGTCGGCCGCCTGGGCCTTGCCCGCCTTCTCCGCCTTCGTGCCATGGCCGCCGGTGTCTCCGTCGCCCGAGCAGCCCACGAGTCCGGCGGCGCCTATCCCTGCGGCGGCGATCGTGGGGAGCACCTTGTGCCAGATGGTCCGGCGCCGGGCGGTGGTGGAGTGCGTCATGTGTGGAATCCCCCTGTGACGAAGGGCGCCGACTGGCCGTCGGAGCCGCTCGGTTGAGGCCGCCGGGCCGATCCGCCGCGGCGACGGGAACCACTGTGGGCCGGAGGGCGGGGGGTTTCGGGGGAGCCGGTGTCCCATGGGACGTCCCATCCCGTCACACGCCCCTGACCTGCTGGGACGTGCCCGGGGACGGCCGGGCGCGGGACACCGGCGGCGGCTCGGCGGGACATGTCGGGACAGCGGACGGCCCCCGCCGGGGGCGGGGGCCGTCGGGGACACGTAGGGGGTGTCTTGTGGATCAGGCCGGATCAGCGAGCGGCGTCTGGTGCGGTAGCTCGCAAGTCGCGTGAGGAGAGCGCAGCGGCGCTGCGTGCGACGAGCGCGGCGCGGCGAGGTGCCGTGCCAGGCGTCGGGAGCCCGGCATGATCCACAAGACACCCCCTGAGCCGGGGGGAGGCGGCTGCCTGTCCGTCAGGGAAACTCGTGGGGTGCCGATTACCAGGTGAGTGCGTCGGAGGCGCTGCTCTGCCAGTACGTCACCTTGGAGGCGCTGTCGACGTACACCCCGCCGTTGGGCAGGTTCACGGTGGTCGAGTAGTCGTAGCCCTTCAGGAACACCTCGAGCGTGGACTCCTTGGTGCCGCCGGAGCCCGAGCCGTCGGCGCCGGAGGTGGTGATGCCCGCGTAGGCGGTCTCGCCGGGGGCCAGCGTGACGACGGCCTGCGGCTTGCTGTCCTCGATCGCCGGGGTGGCGGACTGTCCGGCGCCGAAGCGGAGGACGGGGTAGTAGGGGACGTTGCAGTCCACGCCGGCCCGGTTGGTGAACTTCAGCAGCAGGTGGTTGACCGGCCGCTTGACGGACTCGACGCTCACCGCGGCCTTGTTGACGTCGCAGGCGCCGATCTCCTGCGCGGCCTCCGACCCGGAGCCGCCGCTGTTCTTCCCGGCCGCGCTCCCGTTCTCCCCGGCCTTCTCTTCGGTGTCCTGCGCACCGCCGGTGCCGCTGCCCTGCGCCCCGCCCTTGGCGCCGCCGGTGCCGTTGCCGCCGCCGGTGCCGTTGTCGCTGCCACCGTCGCCCCGGGCACCGGCGTCGGCGCCGCCCTGGTCCGCCTGGGCCGTGGCCGAGGACTGGGCCTGGCCCGAGCTCTTGGCCCCGGTGCCGTCGTTGTCGCCGCAGGCCGTGAGGGTCAGGCCCGCGGCGACGACGGTCAGGCCGGCGGCCACGGAACGGATGGTGCGGGCGTGGCGGGCGAGGAAGGCGGTGGAGTGCGACATGGTGGGTTCCCCCGGTGAGTCTCGGCTGCTGTCCGGTACGACAACAACTCTGTCCGGGGCCGCTGCCGTCTCGCTGCCGTCCGGCTGCCGACCGCTAACGCCTCACTAACGCCCCGCTGACCGTCCCTTTCTTCATGGCGGACCCGACCCCTCCCGCGGCCCGCCGGAGCCCTCGCCGGACGGCCCGGCGCCCCGGCCGCCGTCGCCCTGGGCGAAGAGTTTCACCAGGTCACTCATGACGTAGCGGTTGGTGGCCTCCTCGTCCAGCAGATGCATCTCGGCAAGCCGCTCCAGGGAGTCCTGGATCAGGTCGGGGTCCGCCCCGGACAGCGCGGCCGCCTCCGCGGTGTT